>NZ_CP102415.1:0-4800000 GCF_024628825.1 Amycolatopsis roodepoortensis | reverse complement strand
CCAGAAGATCGCGGGCAAGCTCGAAGCCCAAGCCGGCGGTACGACGACGGCGCCGAAGGACGCGAAGGTGCTGGGCGAGGTCAAGTCCCAGCCGCTCGCGGAGTTCGCCAACTCGCTGATGCAGCTTTCGGACAACCTGATGGCCGACGTCCTCGCCCGCCAGCTCGCGCTCGCGAAGGGCGCCGAGGCGTCGTTCACCGGCGGCGCGACCGCGACGATGAACGTGCTCAAGGAGGCCGGGTTCGACCTCACCGGCGTGCAGATCAACGACGGCAGCGGGCTGTCCGACCAGAACAAGATCCCGGCCAAGGTGCTCAGCGAGATCCTCGCGGTCGCGGCGGCGCCGGACGGCAAGGATCCGAGGACGCCCAAACTGCGGCCCCTGCTGGCCGGTCTTCCCGTCGCGGGCGGCAGCGGGACGCTCGAGAAGCGCTACGGCGATCCGGCGTCGGCCGCTGGCCGCGGCTGGGTTCGCGGCAAGACCGGGACGCTGTCCGGCGTGAACACCCTGGCCGGCGTTGTGCTGGACACCGACGGCCGGATGCTGGTGTTCGCGCTGATGTCGTCCGGTTCGGACCAGAACAAGGGCAGGGCCGCGCTCGACGTCGTCGCGGCGACGCTGCACAAGTGCGGCTGCCGATGATTTCGGTGAACCCGGCGATCGCGTCGCCAGGGCGGGTTCACGTCGTAGTCGGTCGGTCTTCGTTCGTTCGCACCTGCTCCGCCGTCCGGCTCCGGTGAGCGACCGGAATCGGAGCGTGAGGAAGTCGGGACGGAATCCGGTCTTCCAGCGGGTAGCGTCATAAGAGTGACTGAGGAAACGCCGACCAAGACACGTTCGATGGTCGACTGGTCCCTGGCCGCCTCGACGGGCGCCCTGCTGGTGCGCGGCGGTCCGGCGGTCGACCGCGAAGAGGCCGAAGAAGCCGTCGCAGATCTCCGTGACCTGACCGGCGAAGCGGAGGGGCACGTCCGCGAGCTGACCGGGCTCGGCCTCGATCTGCCGCTGCTGCCCGCCGATGTCGTCGACAGACCCGGCTGGGTCCGTTCGGCCGCCGCGGGGCTCGACGCGCTCACCGGCCGCGCGCTGCCGGAAGCCCAGGGCGGCCCGCTGGCGCCCGTGCTGGCCGGCGGCGCGGGTGTCCAGACCGGACTGGTGCTCGCCTTCCTGGCTTCCCGCGTGCTCGGCCAGTACGACCCGTTCGGCGGGCCGGACCGCGCCGGTCGTCTGGTGCTCGTCGCGCCGAACGTGGTCGCCGCCCAGCGTGCGATGGACGTGCCGGGGCACGACTTCCGGCTGTGGGTCTGCCTGCACGAATGCACCCACCGGCTGCAGTTCACCGCGGTCACCTGGCTGCGCGACTACTTCGCCGACGAGGTCGAGCGCCTGATCGGCGGGCTCGCCGGCCGTGACGCGGACGGGCTGAGCGATCTGGTCGGCCGCCTGCCGGACACCATCAAGCAGATCGGCAAGGGCAAGGCGGGCGGCGCCGGTCTCGCCGAACTCCTGCAGTCGCCGGGCGAGCGAGCGGTGTTCGACCGGCTGCTGGCGCTGTCCACCCTGCTGGAGGGGCACGCCGACTTCGTGATGGACGCCGTCGGGCCGCAGGTCGTGCCGAGTGTCGAGCTGATCCGCTCGCGGTTCACCGCCCGGCGCAAGGGCGGCGGCCTGATCGACCGCGTGCTGCGCAGCCTCCTCGGCGTGGACGCGAAGCTGCGCCAGTACGAACAGGGCGCGAAGTTCACCAAGCACGTCGTCGACGCCGTCGGCATGGACGGCTTCAACGCGGTCTGGACGTCGCCGAACACGCTGCCGACCAGGGCCGAGATCAGCGATCCGGCGGCCTGGGTGCGGCGACTGCACGGGTGAGCGGACCGGATCCGGCGATCGCGGCCGTGCGGACGGCCGTGCGGGACTTCCTGGCCTCGTCAGGGGCCGCCGACGAGATCTGTGTCGCGGTCTCCGGCGGCGCGGACTCCTTGGCGCTGGCCGAAGCGGCGGCGTTCGTGGGGTCGCGTGCCGGGCTGAAGGTGCGGGCGCTCGTCGTCGACCACGGCCTCCAGGAGGGTTCCGCCGAAACCGCCGCCCGAGCCGCGAACACGGCGCGGGAACTGGGCGCCGACACGGCCGAAGTCCTGAAGGTGCGCGTCGAGGGCGCGGGCGGACCGGAAGCGGCGGCCCGCCGGGCCCGTTACGGCGCTTTGCGTTCGGCGCTGCCCGATGGACGCGGCGTCGTCCTGCTCGGCCACACCCTCGACGACCAGGCCGAAACCGTCCTGCTCGGCCTCGGCCGGGGTTCCGGGCCGCGTTCGCTGGCCGGGATGCGCCCGCACGACCCGCCATGGGGACGGCCGCTGCTCGGCGTCACCCGCGCCACCACGCGGCAGGCGTGCCGGGCGCTCGGCGTCGACCCGTGGCAGGACCCGCACAACGAAGACCCGCGCTTCACCCGTGTCCGGTTACGGACCGAAGTACTGCCCCTTCTGGAGGATGTGCTGTCCGGCGGTGTCGCAGCGTCGCTCGCCCGCACGGCGGCGCAACTGCGCGAGGACACCGAGGCGTTGGACACACTCGCGGACGAGGTCCACCTGCGCGCCTTCACCGGCGAAGGGCTCGACGTCGCGGTGCTCGCCGCCGCACCGCCCGCGCTGCGGCGACGCGTCCTCCGCAGGTGGCTGCTGGACTCCGGCGTCCGCGAACTCACCGACGCCCACCTGCGCTCGGTCGACGCGCTGGTGGGGAACTGGCGGGGTCAGGGCGGGGTCTGGCTACCCGGCGACTTGGTGGCCGCGCGGGCGCATGGCAGGCTCACGGTGTCGCTGCCTGGTCGTCCACCTCCCGGAGGTGGATCGGGTGTCCCGCCACCGCGATAGCGGGGCCTCCGGCCGTGGCGGGTTCACGCGTATCGTGACCATCCATCGACACGACCCGGCTCCGCGAAAAGGCTCAGCCGAAGCACCCCAGTCCACCACCTAGAGGGGATCGTCCCGTGTACGAAGGCGAGATCGCCTCCGTGCTCGTCACCGAGCAGCAGATCAACGACAAGATCGCCGAACTGGCGGCCAAGGTCGCAGCGGACTATCCGGCCGACGGCCCCGGCTCCGGGCAGGGAGACCTCCTGCTCGTCGGCGTGCTCAAGGGCGCGGTGATGTTCATGACCGACTTCGCCAGGGCGCTCCCCCTTCCCTCCCAGCTCGAGTTCATGGCGGTCTCCTCCTACGGCTCGGCGACGTCGTCGTCCGGCGTGGTGCGGATCCTCAAGGACCTCGACCGCGACATCGCCGGCCGCGACGTGCTCATCGTCGAGGACATCGTCGACTCCGGGCTGACCCTGTCCTGGCTGCTGAAGAACCTCGCGAGCCGGAACCCCGCTTCGCTCGAGGTCGTCTCGCTCCTGCGCAAGCCGGAGGCGGTCAAGGTCGACGTACCGGTCAAGTACATCGGGTTCGACATTCCCAACGAATTCGTAGTCGGATACGGCCTGGACTACGCGGAGCGTTACCGGGACCTGCCCTACATCGGAACTCTGGATCCCCACGTCTACACGTCCTGAGAACCGCTTGCCCGGGTGTGCGGGAATACGGAACCCTGAGCACGGAGAACGCGTCATAGGCTGCGATCGAGTGCGTTAACCTATGCGAAGACCTTTGCCACGCAGCCGTCGTGGCCTGGCCCGGGGGAAACGGAGAGAGCTCAGATGGGGAACAGCTTGGCGGACGCGAACGCGTTCAAGAACGCCGCGGCCCAGGGTCAGGTCGGGATCGACCCTGACGCGGCCCAGACCGTCCTGAACAAGATCCGCACCGGCAAGGACGCCATCGAGGCCCTCCTGCAGCGGGCCGGCGACCTCGGGCAGGCGCCGAAGCTGGGCAACAACCCGGTCGGCAACGCGATCGCCGCGAAGGTGGCGAACCGTGCCGACGGCGGCGGCGACTCGTACGCGGCCGCGCTCCAGAACCTTTTCCAGCAGTACGAGGCCGCCGAGTCCGGCATCGTGACCGCGATGGCCCGCTACCACGAGATCGACCAGGCCGCGGCCGAGCCGTTCCGTAACGTCTGAGGGGGAGTCAGAAAGCCATGCCACCGAAGCACAGCGCCGACTCTTACGGCGAGAGCAACACCAGCGGCACCCCGGTGCAGCTCGGCGACAACTCGGAAGCCGCGAACATCGTGTCGTCCGCGCGCGGCCGCTCCGACGGGTTCGACATCGGCGCCGACCGCGCCATCACGAACCCGCCGAACTGGGAGAGCGCGCCGAGCAGCCAGGACCTGTGGAACCAGGCCAACATCGGCAACGACCCCAGCACGGCGACCGCCATCAGCCAGTCGTGGGGCTCGCACGGCGCCAAGCTGAGCCAGGCGTCGAACGACCTCTACAACGCGATCTCCGAACTGGGCGCCGCCTGGATCGGGCAGGGCGCCGCGGCCGCGCAGGGTTCGCTGGTCGCCATCGCGAACTCGGGTTCGCAGGCGTCCGAGGCCGCGCACACGATGTCGGACAGGCTGCAGAAGCAGGCCGACGCCGCCACCAAGGTCAAGCTCATGCCGAAGCCGACCGACTACAGCCCCGAGAAGGCCATGGGCCAGGCGCTGGCGGCGGGCCCGATCGGCATGATCACCGACCAGAAGCCCCTCGCCGACCAGGACAAGGAAGTGCGGGCGGAGCAGGCCAGGTTCCTCGAGGCCTACACCAAGGAGATGAGCGAGGTCGACAGCTCGACCCCGAGCTTCGGCCCCGAATCCCTCGGCATGAAGCCGACCGCGACGCACAACAGCGCCGGGTTCAGCGGCGTCGGCAACATCGGCGGCGCGGGCCTCAACTCCGGCGCCGTCTCCGGCACCCCCGTCTTCGCCGGCACGCACGGCTACGGCGCGCAGGGCAGCGGCGCGGCTCCGGTCCACGTCGGTCCGGACTCGGGCGTGTTCTCGCAGGCCGGCTACAGCCCGGCCGCGAGCCCGGCCGCCGGTGTCGCGCCGGGTGCGGGCGTCGCGTCCGGCGCCGGTGCCCCGATGACCCCGCACGCCCCGGCGAGCGGCGGCAACGGGCTCGGCCAGGCCCTCACCGCGGCCGCGCTCGGCGGCGGCCTCGGCTACGCGGGCGCCAAGGCGCTCGGCCAGGGCAACAAGTCCGGCGCCAAGGACACCGACAGCACCGACGCCGCCGCGACCGAGAAGGGCGGGCCCGCGCAGAGCGCCGCGTCCCAGGCCGTTCCGCAGCAGGGCATCGTGTCCTCCAGCGGCACCATCGGTGGCGCCACGCCGCCGATGCACGGAATGGGCGGCGGCATGGGCATGGGCGCGCACGGCGCGCAGGCCGAGCAGGAAGAGGAGCACACGCACGCGTCGTTCCTCATCGAGCCGGACCCGGACGACGCCTTCGGCGCCAACGAGGCGACCCCGCCGCCGGTCATCGGCGCGTGGACCGAAGACGACGAACGCTAGAGCGGTTTCCCACCGGGCGCGCGGCCGATCCGGCCGCGCGCCCGCTGACTTGTGCGAGAGCCTGTCGGCGGAGCCGAAGTTGGATGCCGAAGGGCGACCACACGTGAACCCGCCCGGCCGAAGGCCCCGCTATCGCGGTGGCAGGACACCCTGTACGCGGTCGCGAGACAGCTGACCAAGCAGTGTCCTGCCGACGCCGATCGCGGACGCGGGTTCACCAACAGACACTAGGGGCGGATGATGGCGAACGGTGACCTGCTCACCCCGGTCGAGCTGGACTTCCTGTGGGAGAGCGCGAACGCCGGTGAGCTGCCGTACCCGCTGCGGCTCCGCTCGCACGGGGCGACGATGGACGAGCGCGGCGCACTGCGGACGCAGACGCTCCAGTCGCTGAACCAGCGCCGTCTCGCCGACGAGCGCGGACGCCCCGAGCCGCATATCGAGGACTACTTCGGCGTCCTCGCGAGGCCGGACCTGAGCCTGGACTGCGTCCAGCTCAACAACCCCGGCACCGAACCGCTGCTCGCGGTCGCGTCGGTGCTCGGCGGACAGGGCCTGCTGACCGTGCAGGACCCGCGCGGTTTCCACTTCCACCCGATCGCCCCGGACGGCCTCGCGAGCGCGATCGTCTCCCTGCTGCCGCCGGGTTCGCGCGGCACGGAGAAGTCGATCACCCTCCCGCTCGACGGGCTTGTCGGCGCTTCGGGCGCGGACTTCCTCCAGCGCCGTCAGCCGCAGGTCGACGGCTCGGCGACGTCCGACGAGGACCGCAAGGCCCTGTCGAGGCTCCAGGCGCAGCCGCGGCTTCGCGGTGGCCAGTTCGGCGCCAACGCGCGCAGCAAACACGGCACGCGGAGCCGGTCTTCGGTGCTGAGCTGGTTCGACACGCAGTCCGGCCGGTACTTCACCCAGGCCACCCGCGGTTCCGACGGACGGGACTGGATCACCGTCGCCCCCGCGGACCCGGCGACGCTGCGCCAGCGGCTCACGGAGCTGCTGGGGAAGATCGCTTCCGACGCCTCCCTCGCGCACTGAGCTATCGGGCCCCGTGTCGCGAAAGCCACTTTCGGGACATCAGGCGTCGCGAAAGTGGCTTTCGCGACACGCTTCCCTGCCAGGCGCCGGCATGATCCGCGATCCGGACGCCGGCTGTCGTACCCCTTCGCTATCGTGAACCTCTGGGCGTCCCGAGGCCCATGAAGCCGAGGTGCCGGGAGGGCACGGAGCAAAATGCACCAGGAACACTTCACACCGATGGCGTTCGACTTCCTCTGGGAGTCCGCCGAGCTCGGCGACCTGCCATACCCGCTGCGCGTCCGGTCGCACGGAGCGACCGAGCTCGAACGCCGGGCACTGCGCCAGCGCGTCGACAACGAACTCCAGGCCCGCGGCATCCGCGACGGCCGGGGAAGGCTGGAGCGGCGGATCGAGGACTGGCTGTACCTCCTCGCCCGCGGCTCGCTGACCATCGACGCGCTCCACATCCCCGAATTCCAGGCGCCGACGATCGCCGTGCTCGGCGCCACCGACGGCCGCGACGCGGTGATCGCGATCCAGGACCAGTCCGGGATCTGGCTGCGCGAAGCACCCGCCGACGGGCTCCCGACGGCGGTCGTCGACCTGCTGCCCCCAGGACAGCGCGGCTCGGAGGCGTCCGTCACGCTGCCGATCGACGACGCCCGCCGCACCGAGCCGATCCGCGCCGCCATCAACCCGACGAAGCAGGCCGAGGAGCCCGAAGCGGCGAAGAGCCGTCGCAAGGACAAGCCGCGCGTCTCGCTCAGTGAGCGCATCGCGGCGGATCCGCGCGAGGCGTTCGGCAAGCTCACCGGCCAGCCGAGGCTGCGCGGCGGTCAGCTCGCAGCGAACAGCCGGTCCCACGTGGGCGCCAAACAGCGGTCCCGCGTGCTCGGCTGGTTCGACACCGCCAGCGGTCGCTATCTCAGCACGTCACAGGCCGGTCCGGACGGGCGCGAGTGGGTCACCGTCTCGCCCGCCGACGTCAAGACGCTCCGGACGCGGCTGGGCGAAATGGCCGCCGGTGTGGCGGTCGACACACGCTAGGGTCCGGCTCCGGGAACCCTCGCGCGACGTCCGCCGTTTACGTCCGAGAGGCTCACCACCCTCATCCGTCCAGGCGGGCGGTATCCTGAGGGGCGGGTGTCGGAGCACCATGGGTCGTCAAGATCGTGATGGCGGGTATCACATGAGCCGCCCAACCAGGAAGGGTCGAGGCCACCAGGGCCGAGTCGTATGAACCGGAAGAGCGTGCTCAGGAACCCAGTGCTCTGGATTCTCGCGGCGGTACTGGCGTTTCTCGCATACAACACGATCTTCGACAGTGATCGTGGCTACACCCAGGTGCCGATCTCGATCGCGAACCAGCAGATCACCGCGAACAACGTCAAGGAAGCCTCGCAAGAGGACAAGGAGCAGCAGATCAAGCTGCTCCTGAACAAGAAGATCGAGGTCGACGGCCAGCAGGTCGACCAGATCATCGCGCAGTACCCGGCGAACGTCGCGGGCACCATCTACGGCCAGCTCATCGGCCTGAAGAGCGGTGACAACCCGGTCAAGTTCACCACCAAGGTCACCCAGCAGAACGTCCTCACCCAGATCCTGATCTTCGCCATCCCGCTGGCGCTGGTGCTGGGCCTGCTGATGTGGATGATGAACAACGCGCAGGGCGGCGGGAACCGCGTCCTCAACTTCGGCAAGTCGAAGGCCAAGCAGCTCAACAAGGACATGCCCAAGACGACCTTCGGGGACGTCGCGGGCGCCGACGAGGCCGTCGAAGAGCTGTACGAGATCAAGGACTTCCTGCAGAACCCGGCGCGCTACCAGGCGCTCGGCGCGAAGATCCCCAAGGGCGTCCTGCTCTACGGGCCGCCCGGTACCGGTAAGACGCTGCTCGCGCGCGCCGTCGCCGGTGAGGCGGGCGTGCCGTTCTACACGATCTCCGGTTCCGACTTCGTCGAGATGTTCGTCGGTGTCGGCGCCTCGCGAGTCCGCGACCTGTTCGAGCAGGCCAAGCAGAACGCGCCCTGCATCATCTTCGTCGACGAGATCGACGCGGTCGGCCGCCAGCGCGGCGCCGGCCTCGGCGGCGGCCACGACGAACGCGAGCAGACGCTGAACCAGCTCCTCGTCGAGATGGACGGCTTCGACGCGCGCGGCGGCATCATCCTGATCGCCGCGACCAACCGTCCCGACATCCTCGACCCGGCGCTCCTGCGCCCCGGCCGCTTCGACCGCCAGATCCCGGTGTCCGCGCCGGACATGCGCGGCCGCAAGGCGATCCTCGAGGTGCACGCCAAGGGCAAGCCGATCGCACAGGGCACCGACCTGAGCAGCCTCGCCAAGCGGACCGTCGGCATGTCCGGCGCGGACCTGGCGAACGTGCTCAACGAGGCCGCGCTGCTCACCGCCCGCCAGAACGGGCACGTGATCACCGACGCCGCGCTGGAGGAGTCGGTCGACCGCGTCGTCGGCGGCCCCGCCCGCAAGAGCCGGATCATCTCCGAGAAGGAGAAGAAGATCACGGCCTACCACGAGGGCGGGCACGCGCTCGCCGCGTGGGCGATGCCGGACATCGAACCGGTCTACAAGCTGACGATCCTGCCGCGCGGGCGCACCGGCGGTCACGCCCTGCTCGTCCCGGAGGACGACAAGGAGTTGATGACCCGATCGGAGATGATCGGGCGCCTGGTCTTCGCGATGGGCGGCCGGACGGCGGAGGAGCTCGTCTTCCACGAGCCCACCACCGGTGCCTCCTCCGACATCGAGCAGGCGACCAAGATCGCCCGCGCGATGGTCACCGAATACGGCATGAGCGCCCGGCTCGGCGCGGTCAAGTACGGCCAGGAGCAGGGCGACCCGTTCCTCGGCCGCTCGGCGGGCCGCCAGGCGGACTACTCGCTCGAGGTCGCGCACGAGATCGACGAGGAGGTGCGCAAGCTCATCGAGACCGCGCACACCGAGGCGTGGCACGTGCTGAGCACCTACCGCGACGTGCTGGACGAGCTGGTCATCGAGCTCCTCGAAAAGGAGACGCTGACC
This sequence comes from Amycolatopsis roodepoortensis, assembly GCF_024628825.1. Taxonomy (NCBI): domain Bacteria; kingdom Bacillati; phylum Actinomycetota; class Actinomycetes; order Pseudonocardiales; family Pseudonocardiaceae; genus Amycolatopsis; species Amycolatopsis roodepoortensis. The sequence goes on along the minus strand of NZ_CP102415.1, from coordinate 4,790,498 downwards.
CGCAAGGACCTCGAGCGGATCTTCGCGACCGTCGAGAAGCGCCCGCACATCACCATCTTCAACGAGTTCGGCGACCGCAAGCCGTCCGACAAGCCGCCGATCAAGACCCCCGGCGAGCTGGCGATGGAACGCGGCGAGCCGTGGCCCCCGCCGGAGGAGAAGAAGGAGCAGCCGGTGCTGCAGCCGGCGCCGACCCCGGTCGGCACCGCGCAGGGCGGCGGCGACCTTCCCGGTGGCCCGCCGTACGCGCAACCCGCTCCGCCGCCGGACCCGAACGCGAACCCGTACGCCCCGCCGCCGCCGGGCGCCTACCCCAACGGTGGTCGCCCCAACGGTGGGCCGAACGGCACCGGTCACTGGCCCCAGGCATATGGTGGGCAGCAGCCGGGTGGTCCGGCAGGCGGTTACCAGGGTGGGCCCGTTGGCGGCCCGCCGAACTACGGGGCTCCTCCCGGCTGGACCCCGGCCACGCAGCCGGGCGGCCAGCCGAACCAGCCCTGGCGTCCCGCCGAAGACCGCCCGCGTGACGGCTGGTTCGCTGACCAGCCCGGCGGTCAGCAGGACGAAGGACAGCAACGGCGTGACGACGGACAGGACGACACCAAGCGGTAACGGCGTAAGCCCGGTCTTCGACCAGGACCGGGCCGAGAAAGCCGTACGCGAACTCCTGCTCGCCTGTGGTGAGGACCCGGACCGGGACGGTCTCTTGGAGACCCCGGCCCGGGTCGCTCGCGCTTACCGGGAAATGTTCGCCGGGCTCTACACCGAACCGGACCACGTCCTGGACCGCACGTTCGACGAGGCACACGAAGAACTCGTGCTCGTGACGGACATCCCGATGTTCAGCACCTGTGAACACCACCTGCTGTCATTTCATGGCGTCGCCCATGTCGGCTACATCCCCAATGAGCACGGCAAGGTCACCGGCCTGTCCAAACTGGCCCGCCTCGTCGACCTCTACGCCAAGCGCCCGCAGGTCCAGGAGCGCCTGACCTCCCAGGTCGCCGACGCGCTCATGCGCAAACTCGAGCCCCGCGGCGCGATCGTCGTGGTCGAGGCCGAGCATCTCTGCATGGCCATGCGCGGTATCCGCAAACCCGGCGCCAGGACGACGACGTCCGCCGTGCGCGGTCTGCTGCAGTCTTCGGCGTCCTCGCGGGCGGAGGCGCTGGATCTGATCAAGGGCCGTCGATGACCGCCCTGCCCCGGCCCGGCCGGTGCGCGGTGATGGGGATCCTCAATGTCACCCCCGATTCCTTTTCGGACGGTGGCCGCTACCTCGGCGTCGAGCAGGCGCTGGAGCACGCGCACGAGATGTGGGCGCGCGGCGCGGATCTGATCGACGTCGGCGGGGAGTCGACTCGGCCGGGAGCGTCCAGGGTGGACGCCGGGACCGAGATTTCCCGGATCATGCCGGTGATCCGCGCGCTCGCCGCCGACGGTGTCGCGATGTCCGTGGACACTACGCGGGCCGAGGTCGCCCTCGCCGCGGTCGAGGCGGGCGCGTCCGTCATCAACGACGTCTCCGGTGGGCTGGCCGATCCGAACATGGCGAAGGTCGCCGCCGAGACGGGTGTCCCTTATGTGCTGATGCACTGGCGCGGGCACAGCAAGGACATGAACGCGCTGGCGTCCTATGAGGACGTCGTCGCGGACGTGCGCGCCGAGCTGCTGTCCCGAGTGGACGAAGCGCTCGCCGCGGGTGTCGACGCCGATGCGATCGTGCTCGACCCCGGGCTGGGGTTCGCGAAGAACGCCGAGCACGACTGGGCGTTGCTGAACGGCCTGGATACCTTTCTGTCACTGGGTTTCCCGGTTCTCGTCGGCGCTTCGCGCAAACGGTTCCTCGGGCGCCTTTTGTCCGGAAAGGACGGAAAGCCCGCTCCGCCGGACGGCCGCGAGAACGCGACCGCGGCCGTGTCCGCGCTCGCCGCGGCGGCCGGCGCCTGGGGAGTGCGGGTGCACGAGGTCGGCGCGAGCATCGACGCCGTGACCGTCGCGGCGGCTTGGCGGAAGGGGAGTCCCGTTGTCTGACCGGATCACGTTGACCGGCTTGAGGGTCTTCGGCAGGCACGGGGTCTTCGACCACGAGAAGCGGGACGGGCAGGAGTTCGTCGTCGACATCGTGGTGTGGCTGGACCTCGGCCCGGCCGCCGCGTCCGACGACCTGACCAAGACGCTGCACTACGGCGAATTGGCGGAGCTCGCCGCCGGGATCGTGGCGGGCGAGCCGTACGACCTCATCGAGAGTGTCGCCGGGAAGATCGCCGACGAGGTGCTGCGCGACGAGCGGCTGACCGCCGTCGAGGTGACGGTGCACAAGCCGTCCGCGCCGATCCCGCTGAACTTCGACGACGTCGCGGTCACGGTGCGGCGGGAGCGATGAGCCGCGCGCTGCTTTCGCTCGGCTCCAACCTGGGGGACCGGCTCGCGTATCTCCGATCCGCCGTCGACGCGGTCCGGCCCGCGGTCGTCGCGGTGTCGTCGGTCTACGAGACCAAGGCGTGGGGTGTCGAGGACCAGCCGGACTTCCTCAACGCCGTCGTCCTGGTCGACGACCCGGCGCGTGATCACTGGGACTGGCTGCGCACCGGGCAGGCCGCCGAGCAGGCGGCGGAGCGCGTGCGCGAACTCCGGTGGGGTCCGCGCACGCTGGATGTCGACATAGTGACCGTGGACGGGGTTCGCTCCGACGACCCCCAGTTGCTGCTTCCGCATCCCGGCACGCCGGAGCGCGCGAGCGTGCTGATCCCCTGGCTGGAGATCGAGCCCGACGCGGTGCTTCCCGGCCACGGTCCCGTCGCCGACCTCCTCGCCGCCCGCCCCGCCTCGGACCACGACTCCGTCCGCCTCACGCATTTCGTCCTCTGAATGCGGTAGTTGACGATACGAACCACCGCATCCAGAGGACGGTCCCGGAAGTGGGGGACCGTGTGGATTTCTGGTCACCTGACGCCCCAAAACCCACACGGTCACGGCCAAGCCCCCAGTGGTTCGTGATGCGAACCACCGCGTTTGGTCGCCTGATTGCGAGGGGCGGCGACCCCGGAGAGGTTGCGAAAGCCACTTTCGCAACCTTCAGCGTTGCGAAAGTGGCTTTCGCAACGCCCACCCGGCGCCCGTCGGCCAGGCAATCAGTCGGCTAAACGCGGGAGTGGTAGCAAAGGTCCCTTGCTACCCCAGCGCCGAGCGCAGGGCCGCGATGATCCACTCCGCCTGCGGCATCTGCGAGGGGAACGACGGCCAGCCGTTGATCTTCCCCAGCAGCAGCCAGTACCGCTCGGCCCGCGGGTCGGAGCTGATCGCCATCCCGTCGGTCAGCCGCTTCCGCCAGGCCGGGTCGGCGGGGTCACGGCCGTTCCGCGAAGACTCCGTGAAGATCGTCTCCGCCAGTTCGCGGCCCTCGGCCGAGTCCGGCGCGAGGCCGGCTTCGAGCGCTTCGGTCGCCCGAGCGCTCCACGCCATCCACAGCTCCTGCTGCTTCGCGCCGAAGTCCGCTCCGTCCTGCTTCCGGAGCTGCGAGTGCCACTCGCTCATCCGGCGGATGGACGCGCGGAACTCGTCGTCCTGCACGAGTTCGGCGAACTCGATCCAGGCCTCCAGTTGCTCGGGCGTCGGGTCGTCGGGCAGCTCCGGTTTCGCCGAGCGCATCCGCTCGTAGAACTCCGGGTCCAGATCGAGCCCTTCGACCATGTCCGCCCAGAACTCGTCGAGCAAACGTTTGCGGTCCTCGTCCGACATCGACGCGAGTTTGTTCATCAGTTCGACCTCCTCCAGTGGTGAGTCCCGTTTGGCCACCGCTCGCAGGACCGCGCGGCGCAGTTCCAGCCGCCGGATCTGCTCGTCCAGGGCGGCGACGTGCTGGACCGCGAGGTCCCCGATGGTCGCTTCCCTGGTCAGCGCCCGCTCGACGTCGGCGAGGCCGAGCCCGAGTTCCCGTAGCGTCCGGACCAGCTCGAGACGCGCCATCGCGGTCGCGTCGTAGAGCCGGTAGCCCGAATCGGTGCGGTCGGTCGGGGGCAGGAGCCCCTCGTCGGAGTAGAAGCGGATGGTCTTCACCGGCAGGCCGGTCCGTTTGGCCAGCTCCCCGATGGTGAAAACCGATGCGGTGCCCATATGCCTCATCGTCGACTCTCCAGTTGGTGGAGAGTCAAGCCTGCCAGGTAGCGTTGGACCATGCACTTCACCCGGCCACGTGAGCTGGCGGTGGCCGGCCTCCTGGGATTGGTCCTGGCCTATCTGCTCTTCCAGGTCGCCTACGGATCCATCCCCGCGCTTCCGCTCTTCGCCGGAATCACGCTGCTCGTCCTCGCGCTCTGCGAGTTCGTGCTCGCCTTCATCATCCGGTCGCGGATCAAGGAGGGCCGCGTGCTCTCCGCGATCTCCGTCGCTCGATCGGTGGCCCTCGCCAAGGCCTCTTCGCTCGCCGGATCCGCGATGACGGGCGTCTGGCTCGCGGCTTTCGCGTATCTTTTTCCGCGACGTGACGAACTCCTCGCGGCGAGCGGCGATCTCCGCTCGGCCACGGTCGGGATCGTCAGCTCGGCGGCGCTGGTAGCTGCGGCTTTATGGCTCGAACACTGCTGCCGGACCCCCGAGGGCGGTGATCGGGACACCGATCCCGAGCCGACCGGTTAACGCTCGGGAGCCACCGCTCGAAGTACCGACTAGGTCTCGTTCGGATTACTAGAAGGTACGGTGTTGGGCATGACCGGGGTGGGTGACGACTCGCGCGGCCGCCTTGCGGGTAGGCCGTGGCTTGTCGTCGGCTTGGTTCTCGCCGTCGGCGCGACTCTCGCATTGGTGCTTTCCGACGACCTCCGCTACTTGCGTCTGGGGATCGTCGCGGCGCTGTGGGCCGCCTTGATCGGTGCGTTCCTCGCGGTCCGCTACCGCAAGCACGTTTCGCAGAGCGAGGACGCCGTCGCCGAGGCGCAGGCCGTCTACGAGCTTGAGCTGGAACGCGAGATCGCCGCCCGCCGCGAGTTCGAGCTGGAGATGGAGGCGGAGACCCGGCAGGCCGCCGAGAGCCGCTCCCAGGAAGAGCTCGAAGCGCTCAGAGCCGAGGTGAGCGCTCTGCGTGAAAGCCTCCAGTCGCTCTTCGGCGGCGAAGTCCTCCTCGAACGCGTCGCGCTCACCGCGCAGGCCACCCGGATGCGGTCCCTCGACAACAAGCAGCTGATGAGCGCGGGGTCCGAGAACGGCAACGGCAAACCCCAGCTCATGGCGGCCAAGAGCACCACGATCGACGTCGACGAGCGTGACCGCGAGCGCCCGACCGAGATGATCGACCGCGTCCTCGAACCCGCCGCGATGCGGGCTCCGGCGCCGCCCGCGGCCCGCCGCAAACCGGCGAACGGCCAGGTCAACGGCGCAGGCGGCTACGGCCAGAGCAATCAGGTCCAGCGGCCGAAACCGGTCGACGAGTCGACTCGCCGCAGTATGCGCAAGGCCGACGCCCGCGCCTCCAAGGCCGCCGAGGCGCTCGCCGCCGAGGCCGCCCGCCGCGAGCGGATGGAGCTGTCGAACCCCGGGATGTCGCCCGCCGAGGTCTCCCGCCCGATGCCCAGGGTCGACGCCCAGCGCAAGACCCCGCCGCCGGTGACCCCGGCCGAGGTGTCCCGCCCGTCCATGCCGGGTGTGTCGCGCGCCGAGGCCTCGCAGCCCTCGATGCCCACCGTCGCCCGCCAGCCCCAGCGCAACGAACCGCCTCGCCGCCCGCAGCAGCCGTCGCTGCAGCAGCGGCTCGACGCCGGCACCGTTCAGCGTCCTCCCGCGCCGCGGCCCGAGGAGCAGACGCGGAAGCAGACGCCGCCGGTGAAGCCGCCCGCGCCGGCGAAGCCGGTCAAGAAGGTCGAGCCGGATCGTCCCCGGCCGAACCGCGAGCTCGGTTTGACCCGCCCCGGTATGAAGCCGGTCGAGCGGTCCCGTCCGGCCGGCGGCACGCCGCCGCCCGCGAACAAGCCCGCCACGCCGGAGCCGATGGAGGCCACCGGCGAGTGGAAGCCGTCGTGGACGCAGGAGCGCCCGGTCTCCGACCTGAGCGCGGCGTTCCCCAGGAAGGACGACTTCCAGGACCGGCTGCGTCCCAAACCCCAGCAGCCGCAGCCTTCGGCGTCCCAGCCACGGCCGGAGCCGCGTCCCGAGCCTCGTCGTGAGCCCGAGCCGCCGACCCCGCCGTCGATCCCGGCCGTTTCCGAGCCGCCTCGCCGGGCCGAGCCCGTGCGGAAGCCGGAGCCCGAACCGGTGCGCCGTCCGGCGGCCGAGGCGCCGTCGCGGCACAGCTCGCCGCCCGTCGAGGAGCCGCCCGCGGTCAACCCGACGTTGCCCGAAGAGATCCGCCTGTCGCAGAACGGCGGCGGCGGACGCCGTCGCCGCGCGGCGGAAGACTCCTCGGCCTCGCTCACCCCGGCCCCGAACGTTCCCGAGCCCACCGGTGGCGGCCGTCGCCGTCGCCCGGACGGGGAACCCCCGGCTTGGCAGAGCACCGAGTCCTCTGGCGGCCGTCACGGCGGCAGGCGGGCGAAGCCGGACGACGAGACGCCGTCCCGTAACGGGTCTTCGCACAGCCGTCCCGAGACTTCCGAGGCGGGTTCCCACGCGTCCGGCCGGTCGGTGATGGATCTGCTCGCCGCCAACGGCGCGAACGAATCCACTCCGCGGCGCAGGCGGCGTGCCGAAGACTGAACCCGTACCGACGGTAGGGTGACCCGCTGTGAGCGAGCCTTCCTCCCCTGCGCCCGGCCCCGACCGGATCCGCCGGTCCCGGTCGATCACCGTGCTGCTGCCGGTGCTCGGGCTGATCGCCGTCGCGCTGTGCGGGTTGTTCGTCTTCGGCACGGTGACCGAAAAGGTCGGCCCGCTCGCGGTGGGGATCGGTGTGCTCGCGGCACTCGTCCCGGTCGCCGTGGTGGTCACCGCGTTCCTGTGGGTCGACCGCTGGGAGCCCGAACCGCCGAAGCTCCTGCTGCTGTCCTTCGTCTGGGGCGCGTGCGTCGCGACGATCATCGCGCTGCTGCTCAACAGCGGCGCCGAAGCCGTCGGTGATCTGCTGCTCGGCACCGGCGTCGGCGGCAAGATCAGCGGGCTGGTCTCCGCGCCGCTGGTCGAGGAGGCCGCGAAGGCCGCTTTCATCCTGCTGCTGTGGTGGCGCCGCCCGATCGAGTTCGACGGCGTCGTGGACGGCATCGTCTACGCCGGGTTCACCGCGGCGGGTTTCGCCTTCACCGAGAACATCTATTACTTCGGCCGCGCCTTCGCCGAGCACGGCTTCGGCGACGGCACGAGCGCCGGTGTGCTCGCGGCGTTCTTCCTCCGCGGCGTGCTCTCGCCGTTCACCCATCCGCTGTTCGCCGTCATGACCGGGATCGGGCTCGGCATCGCCGCGAGCAGCAAGGTGCGCTCCCTGCGGATCCTGGCGCCCATCGGCGGTTACGTCGTCGCGGTGCTGCTGCACGCGCTGTGGAACGGTGCCGCGCTGCTCGGTGGCGCGAAGACCTTCCTGAACGTCTACTTCCTGATCATGGTGCCGCTGTTCATCGGGGTCTTCTCGGTGGTGGTCATGCAACGACGGCGTGAGCAGCGGATCGTCGCGGCGGCGCTGCCGATGATGGTTGATGCACGCTGGATCGCCCCCTCCGAGGTCGCGCTGCTGGCCAGTCTCTCCGGGCGGCGGTCGTGGCGGAAACAGGCGCGGAAGCAGTCGGGGCGGGAGGCGGCGAAGGCCGTCGGCCGCTACCAGGCCAGCGTGACCGAGCTCGCGTTCCTGCGGCGCGGCCGCAAGCTCACCGACGACGCGAAACAGCGGCAACGTGAGCTGCTCCAGGTGCTCAAGACGTCGCGGGCCGAGGCCGTGCGGCTGGCCGACGGCGCGCCGCGCGGATGACCACTGTCAGGTGAAGCTGGTCACGGGGGCCGGTTCAGACCCGTGCCGGAGGGTTACCCTCGCGCCGTCGTCTGGTACCCGCGACCGCAGAGCGGGACTGGAACGAGTTGAGGAGTTTCGACCATGAGCGTCCACTGGCGCACGCCATGATGAGGCCCGCTCGCCTGGCGGTCGGCGTCGTTTCCGCGGGGCGCGTCGGCAGTGTCGTCGGCGCCGCGCTCACCAGGGCCGGGCACACGGTCGTCGCCGCTTCCGGCCTTTCCAACGCTTCGGTGCGCCGAGCGGAGCAACTGCTCCCCGACGTGCCTCTCCTGCCTCCCGACGAGGTCGCCCGCCGGGCCGATCTGGTCCTGCTGGCCCTGCCGGACGACGCGCTCGCCGGGATGGTGCGCGGTTTCGTCGCCACCGGATCGCTGCGGCCGGGGCAGATCGTCGTGCACACCTCCGGCGCGCACGGAATCGACGTCCTCGCTCCCGCCGCCAAGGCAGGCGCGCTGCCACTGGCCCTGCACCCCGTGATGACCTTCACCGGCCGCGCCGAAGACCTCGACAGGCTGGCCACCTGCAGCGTCGGTGTCACCGCGACGGAGGGTGACGAAGCGGCGTGGAACGTCGGCGAAGCGCTGACCGTGGAGATGGGCGCGGAGCCCGTCCGGGTCCCTGACGAGGCGCGAGCGCTCTATCACGCGGCGTTGGCGCACGGCGCGAACCACCTGATGACAGTGGTCGCCGACTGCGGGGAACTGTTGCGGGAGGCGGGAATCGCCCAGCCCGAACGCCTGGTGGCTCCGTTGTTGTCGGCGGCGTTGGATAATGTTCTCCGACACGGGGACCGGGCGCTGACCGGGCCGGTGGCCCGTGGTGATCTCGGCACCGTGCGTAAGCATCTCGCGGTGCTGGCCGAACGTGGCCCCGACATCGCCCCGAGCTACCGCGCGCTGGCCAAGCGCACGCTGGCGCGCGGCGACGCCGCCGGGCTCCTGGACGCGTCGGCCGCCGCCGAGCTCACCGAACTCCTGAGTGATCCCGCAGACCCCGCCGAAGGGCAGCAAAACCAGTGACCACACCGAAATTCGCCCGAGGCACGCTGCACACCTTCCAGCCGCCCGAGCAGGTCAGCCAGGTGACGCGTGCCCTGCACGGCGTCGGCCGCAAGGTCGCGCTCGTGCCAACGATGGGCGCCCTGCACGCGGGGCACCGCGAGCTGATCCGCCGGGCGAAGCGGCTGCCGAACACGGTCGTCGCGACGTCGATCTTCGTGAACCCCCTGCAGTTCGGGGAGGGCGAGGACTTCGAGGCGTACCCGCGTCCGCTGGACAAGGACCTCGAAGTGCTGAAGGAGGACGGCGTCGAGCTGGGCTTCCTGCCCAAGGCGTCGGATCTGTATCCCGAGGGGGCCACCGTCACGGTGCATCCCGGCGCGCTCGGCGACGAGCTGGAAGGCGCGGCGCGGCCGGGGCATTTCGCCGGCGTGCTGACCGTGGTGGCGAAACTGTTCAACATCGTGCGGCCGGACTACGCCTTCTTCGGGGAGAAGGACTACCAGCAGCTGGTGTTGATCAAGAAGATGGTGCGTGACCTGAACTTCGACACCCGCGTCATCGGGGTGCCGACGGTACGGGAACGCGACGGGCTGGCGTTGTCCTCGCGCAACGTCTATCTGACCCCGGAACAGCGCGAGGACGCGATCGTGTTGTCGGCGGCGCTCACCGCGGGTGCCTTCGTCGGACGCGACGGCGCGGAAGCCGTGCTGGCGACCGCCAGGCAGACCCTCGCCGCGCGGCCCGCGGTCGAGGTCGACTATCTGGAATTGAGGGGAACCGACCTCGGGCCCGCGCCCGTGGACGGTGAAGCGCGGTTGCTGATCGCGGCCAGGGTGGGGAGTACCCGGCTGATCGACAACGTCGGAGTGATGCTCGGCGCCGCCGTCGACCATCCGGAGAACGCGCTGGACGCAGGGGAATAGGGAGAGTCCACGATGTACCGCACGATGCTCAAATCGAAGATCCACCGGGCGACGGTCACCCAGGCCGACCTCCACTACGTCGGCTCGGTGACCGTCGACGAGGACCTGATGGACGCGGCCGATCTGCTGCCGGGCGAACAGGTGTCCATTGTGGACGTCACCAACGGCGCCCGGCTCGAAACGTACGTGATCGCGGGCGAACGCGGCAGCGGGGTGCTCGGCATCAACGGCGCCGCCGCGCATCTGGTGCACCCGGGCGATCTGGTGATCCTGATTTCGTACGCGCAGATGGAGAACGCCGAGGCGGCCGCGTTCCGGCCGCGGGTCGTCTTCGTCGACGCGGACAACCGGATCGTCGAGAAGGGCGCCGACCCCGGGCACGCGCCGGAGGGTTCCGGTCTGCTGAGCGGCACCGTGACGCTGGCCGACGACGACACGATGACCTTCCCGGTCGCCGAAACCGCCGACGCCCGCCGTCTCGACGCGCTGCTGCACGCCGAAAGCTGAGCCCTTGCTGCTCACGGTCGACGTCGGCAACACCAATATCGTTCTCGGGCTGTACTCGGGAAACGAGCTGATCGGCGACTGGCGCATGCGCACCGACGCGCGGATGACCGCCGACGAACTCGCGCTGACCATGCGCGGGCTCCTCGGTTCGCACGCGGACTCGATCACCGGGATCAGCGCGTTGTCCACGGTTCCCGCGGTGCTGCGGGAGCTGCGCGTCATGCTTTCGCGGTACTACGCCAAAGTGCCGAAGATCGTCGTCGAGCCGGGGGTGCGCACCGGCGTGCCGCTCCTGGTCGACAACCCCAAGGAGGTGGGCGCGGACAGGCTGGTGAACACCCTCGCCGCGCACCATCTGCACCCGGACACCGCTTGTGTGGTGGTCGATTTCGGGACTTCGACCAATGTGGACGCCATCTCCGCCAAGGGCGAGTTCCTCGGCGGCGCCTTCGCGCCCGGTATCGAGATCTCGGTCGACGCGCTGGCCGCGCGGGCCGCGGCGCTGCGCAAGGTGGAGCTGGTGCCGCCGCGGTCGGTGATCGGGAAGAACACCGTGGAATGCCTGCAATCCGGCATCCTCTACGGTTTCGCCGGCCAGGTCGACGGCCTGGTGAAGCGGATCAAGCGCGAGCTCTCGCCCGGCGGGGCGGAGCCGGTCGCGGTGATCGCGACGGGTGGCCTCGCGCCCCTGGTGCTGGAGGAGTCCGAGACGATCACCGAACACGTCCCGGATCTGACGCTCATGGGCCTCCGGCTGGTCTACGACCGGAACCGCGCCACGTCCCGCGCGTGATCAGAGCCGTAACTCGCGTGATCAGACACGTAACTCGCGTGATCAGAGCCGTAACTCGTGAGTTACGCCTTCAATCACGCGAGTTACGTGTCCAATCACGCGAGTCACGCCTTCCGTCACCGGCGTGAGGCGACCATCAGCACCCGCCGCGTCATCAGATCCTGGTTCCGCAGCGTCTGTTCGAGGCTCGCCCGCAGCTGCGCCGGATCCTGCCCCGATTCCCCGGCCAATTCCTCCACCCGCGCGAGCGAGAGCTCCACGGTCCGCCGTTGCCGCGCCCGCAAGTCCGGCGTCTCCTCGTAGGAGAGGACGTCGAATCCCGCCGCTTCCAGCAGCGGCCGGTGGTCGGCCACCTGGGGCGGCCGGTTCACCGGCTGCCCGTCGAAGTCCCAGGTCGTGACGAGCAGACGCCCGCCGGGCACGAGGATCCGCGCGAACTCCGCGCAGGCACGCCGCTTGTCGGGCGCGAACAGCAGCGCGTCGACGCTCATCACCGCCTCGAACGACGCGTCGTCCAGTCCGGTGTCCTGAAAGTCGCCGACCAGGAACTCGGTCGCTTCGACGTCCATCAGCTCCGCGCGACGCCGCGCCGACGCCAGCGCCGTCTCCGCGATGTCGACTCCGGTGAGCGTCGCGTACGTGCGTGCGGCGACCCACAGCCCGGGACCGCCGCGCCCGCAGCCGATGTCGGCCAGCCGCCCACCCGGCTCCAGACGCGCTTCGGCCGCGATGCGGCGCAGGTCGGTGCGGGTCACGAAGCTGTAGGTGTCCAGCTCGGCGGGGTACTCGTCGCCGTACACCTCGGCCCAGATCCGTGCGGACACCGCCGACGCGGGAGCGCCGAACGTCGCGGTGAACGTCGCCTTCCAGTCGGTCATCGCTTACCCGCCCGGAAGACGGTGGTGGTGATCGGCAGGTCGAATTCCCCCGAGGCGGTTTCCGGATTCCGGTCGAGGAATTCCCGCGCCGTGCGAAGTTTGGCTTCGCGTTCCTCCGCCGGGGCCACCAGCATGTGCGAATGGGTGGCGAGAGTCGCCACCAGGGTCTCCGCGGTCCTCGGCTGTTTGTGACCGAACGTCTTCTTCTCGAACGGCTCGAAGGCCTCGTGTTCCGGCAACGATTCGTAGTCGCTCAGCCAGCGCCTGCTCGCCGAGGTCTTGATCAAGGCGTTCAACTCGGCCAGCCAGCCGGACGACTCGTCGTCGTGATTCCACAGCGCGGCGACGACGCCTCCCGGTTTCAGCACCCTGGCCATCTCCGGATAGGCCCGGTCGAGGTCGAACCAGTGGACGGCCTGGCCGACGACCACGGCGTCCACGGAGCCGTCGGGCAGCGGGATGTCCTCGGCCGTCCCGATGAGCGGGGTCACGGAGGGGAACGCCTTCTTCAGTTCCGCGAGCATCTTCTCGTCCGGCTCCACCGCGGTGACCTCGACACCCAGCGCGAGCAGCCCTTCGCTGACCTTGCCGGTCCCGGCCGCGAGGTCCAGTACCCGTTCCGGCGCGTGCCGGGCACCGGCCAGCCCCCAGGCCAGTGCCTTTTCCGGATAGTTCGGCCGATGCGCGGCATAGGCGGCCGCTGTCGCACCGAACGAGGCGGCGCGGCGGGCGTGCAGTTCGGGTTCGATGCCGGGACCGGATGAGTTCACGCGCTCAAGGTTAATGGACAGAAAACCGGCCGGTCCCGACCCGGAAAAGGTAATCCGGTTGGCGTAGGGAAGCGGCGGGTTCGTACGCTGTGCGCCATGACTGAAATCCCCGCATCCGAGGGCGTGAGCCCCGACGAAGACCTGCCGGAACAGATGCGGGTGCGCCGGGACAAGCGCGACCGGATAATCGCGGAGGGTATCGATCCGTATCCGGTAGAGGTGCCCCGGACGCACTCACTGGCCGAAGTGCGCGAGAAGCATTCCGGTCTTCCCGCCGACACGGCCACCGGCGAGATCGTGGGCGTCACCGGCCGGGTCATGTTCATGCGGAATACCGGCAAACTGTGTTTCGCGAGTCTCCGTGAAGGTGACGGGACCGAGTTGCAGGCGATGCTCAGCCTGGCGAAGGTGGGCGAGGACGCTCTCGCGGCCTGGAAGTCCGATGTCGATCTCGGTGATCACGTATTCGTCTCCGGCGAGGTCATCACCTCCAAGCGCGGTGAGCTTTCCGTGATGGCGGACTCGTGGCGGATCACGTCGAAAGCATTGCGCCCGTTGCCCGTGGTGCACAAAGACCTCGCCGAGGAAACGCGGATCCGGCAGCGTTATGTCGATCTGATCGTGCGTCCCAAGGCGCGGGACGTGGTCCGGACCCGCGCCGGTGTGCTGCGTTCCCTCCGTGACTCGTTTCACGGCCGGGGATTCCTCGAGGTCGAGACCCCGATGCTGCAAACGCTGCACGGCGGCGCGGCGGCAAGGCCATTCGTCACGCATTCGAATGCCTTCGACCTCGACCTCTACTTGAGGATCGCGCCGGAGCTGTACCTCAAGCGTTGTGTGGTCGGCGGTATCGAGAAGGTCTTCGAGATCAACCGGAACTTCCGGAACGAGGGCAGCGACTCGTCACACTCGCCCGAGTTCGCCATGCTCGAGTACTACGAAGCGTATGCGACCTATGACTCCAACGCGGTGATGACGCGGCAGCTCATCCAGGAGGCGGCGCAGAACGTTCTCGGTACTCAGGTGGTCACTCTGGCCGACGGTTCGGAGTACGACCTGTCCGGCGAGTGGACCACACTCGGAATGTACGAGTCGTTGTCCGAGGCGTTGTCGGAAGAGGTCACTCCCGAGACATCGGCGGACAAGCTGCGTTCCTATGCCGAAGCGCGAGAGCTGGAGCTCGACCCCAAGTTAGGCCACGGCAAACTCGTCGAAGAACTTTGGGAACATCTCGTCGGCGATCATCTCCACGAACCTACTTTTGTCCGTGATTTTCCGGTCGAGACATCCCCGCTGACCAGGCAACATCGCAGCAAGCCGGGGGTCGCCGAGAAGTGGGATCTGTACGTGCGCGGATTCGAACTGGCCACCGGATACTCCGAGCTGGTCGATCCCGTGGTGGAGCGTCAGCGGCTGGTGGAACAGGCTCGGCTGGGTGCGCAGGGCGATAGTGAGGCCATGAACCTGGATGAGGATTTCCTCCGTGCGCTGGAGTACGGAATGCCGCCGAGCGGTGGTGTCGGAATGGGGATCGACCGGTTGCTGATGGCGCTGACCGGCCTTGGTATCCGGGAGACCATCCTGTTCCCGCTCGTCCGACCCGAATAACCCGTCCGCGTGACAGATACCTCGATCGTTCTCGTAAACAAGATTTGCGTTATGTCTCGGTAGCGGGTATTAATGTCGCTAGACAAAGTCTTCTGTCCGGGGCATGCCCCGTACCAGATCATTCGTGTAAGCCCCCAGCAGGAGGAAACAGATGGCACAGAAGGTGCTCGTCTCGCTCGTCGACGACCTCGACGGCACCGAGGCGGAAGAGACCGTCGAGTTCGGTTTGGACGGTGTGAGCTACCAGATCGACCTTTCCGCGGAAAACGCGGAAGAGCTTCGTGACGCGCTGGCCCAGTATGTGGAGCACGCCCGTCGCGCGGGTGGCCGTAAGCGCACCGCCATTCGTCCGGTCGCCGGCGTGAAGGCCGCCGCCCGTCCCGCGACCGTGGACCGCGAGCAGAACCAGGCCATTCGTGCCTGGGCCCGCAAGAACGGCTTCCAGGTTTCCGACCGCGGACGTATCCCGTCCGAGGTCGTGGAGGCCTACCACAAGAAGAACTGAGGTCTTTCAGACCTGACGGCCGCCGGGAATCCGTTCCCGGCGGCTTTCTTGTTCTTGTACACGGTTCAAGCGGGCGTACTCGGTGGGCGCCCATCCGGTCACGGAGCGGAAATCCCGGATGAAGTGCGCTTGGTCGCTATAGCCCAGCGCGGTCGCCAGTTCCGCGTAGTCCGGCCGTTCCTCGGCGGCGATCCGTGCCGCCGCCTCGTTCAAGCGGTATACCTGAATCGCCCATTTGGGGGCGGCGCCGACATGTTCGGCGAACAGGCGTTGCAGGCTTCGCTGAGACAGGCCCGTCCGGCTTGACAGCTCGCCGACTCTGGTAATGGCCGGATCGGCCGCGATTGTTTCCACCGCTTCGACGGCCGTCCTGGCCGCGGCGGTCAGCACCGGATCTTTCGCGAGGAGCAGTTCCTCGCAGCGGCGGACCATTTCGAAGTCGTCCGTCGCATTCCGTACCGATTCCGTCACTCCTCCGGCACCGGGGAAGAGATCGGTGAGCGGAACGGAACCGCCGGAGATCATCGAGACCGGACCGGTGAGGAATGCCCGGAAAGCCCCCGGCCGGAATCGCACGCCGATACCGTGGTCCGTGCCCGCGACGGTGTAGCGGAAAGGTCGTTTCCCGGGGCCGAACGCGCCGGCCGCGTCGCGGAAGAACGTGACGTTCACCGCGAGATTGGGCAGGACCACCTGTTCCTGGGATGGGCGGCCGCTCAGGTCCCAGCGCAGCACCCAGTGGTGATCGACGAACGGGCGCAGCTCCGGCGCGGGGCGATGCCGGACGAGGCTGAACTTCGCCTGCCGCGCGTTGACGATCCCCGCCGGGATCCGGTGCCCGCTCACCGGATCAACTTAACCTTGTCGCGTTTCTTCAAGACAGCGCGCCGGGTTCCGTGAACTCATGCCCTCATGTCCGAACACGCTGCCCTGATCGCCCCCGCCGCCGCGGAATTCGCCGGAATCCTGCGCGGGATCGGCGAGTCCGACCTCTCCGCGCGCACCCCGTGCGCCGAATACGACGTCCGCGCGTTGCTGAACCACCTTCTCTACTGGGGCCCCTGGCTCGAAGCCGCCGGACGCAAGGCGCCGCCGCCCGAGGTGTCCTCCGGCGAGGCCGAGGCGGACCTCGTCGGCGGCGGCTGGCTCGCCGACATCGAGAAGCAGACTGCGCGGCTCGTGGACGTCTTCGGGACGCCGGAGGCGTGGCAGGGGCAGACCACCTTCGGCGGCAACCCGATGCCCGCGTCGATGGCGGGATACATGGTGCTGGACGAGTTCGTCTTCCACGGCTGGGACCTCGCCAGGGCGACGGGCTCGAAGTTCTCCGTCCTCCCCGAAGTCGCCGACGCCGTGTACGCCATCGCGCTGGAGATCGGCGATCAGGCGCGCGCGATGAAGGTGTACGGCGAAGAAGTGGCCGTCGCGGACGGCGCGACGACGTTCGAGCGCGCCTTGGGCGCGACGGGGCGTGATCCCGGCTGGACGCCTTAACGAACTCTCGGGCAGCCGCCGCATTCCGATTCCGTGGGAAGCAGATAGTTGAAACAGCAGCCCTCGCGGTTTCTCGTCCACTCGCGGCGTCCGTCGGCTCCCGTGGTCAGCGTCAGCTTCGACGGCGAGGTCAGCGGCGGGAACCGGGCTTCGAGGACCAGGGCGGCGTCCGCGACGCCGGCGCCCTCGGACTCCGGGCTCCCGCCGAGGCGCCCCGCCGACCACAGCGCGTTGTCGAGCGCGTCCGTGGCCGCCGCCCACAACTGCCGTCGCCCTAGCCTCGTCAGCGGCCCGTAGACGTCGATGAACCGGCTCGCGTGGGCGACGTACCTGCCCCGCAGCACCGTTGCCAACGCCCGCTCGTCCGGGACCACGACGGCCCGCGGATGCGCCGAGTCCGGGTCGGTCGGCAGGCAGTGGAAGCCGTCACCGAGGACGGCGACGGAGTCGGGGTGGGGCCGGTCGGCGCCGATCCGGAACGCCAGCGCGGACGGCGCCAGCGACGGGACGCGGCGTGCGTGATGGAGCAGCATCGCGCCGGCCAGCGCCGGGACGTGCAGGTACCAGGACAGGATCCAGCTCGCCGGGGTCCGCTCGGGGATCCCGGCTGCCTCCGGATACGTCTCGGCCAGCCAGCCGGTGAGCCGCTCCCGCCATCGCACGAGCCTGGCAGGCTCGGCGAGCAGGTCGCCGCAGCGGACCCAGCCCGGCTCGTCCGCGGGGACGTCCGCGCGGAGACGGGCGTCCCCGGGCATCCTGGAGAGGGAGGCCCGGAGCCCGTTCGGCGGGGACGCGAGAGCGTAGTGTCGTGACACACCGGCCTCCCGTCATTAGGTACGCCTTACCTTACATACGGTCCGTGACTACTCCGGACGGGTGTCCATCCACTGGGCAGACCCG
Organism: Amycolatopsis roodepoortensis; assembly: GCF_024628825.1. Taxonomy (NCBI): domain Bacteria; kingdom Bacillati; phylum Actinomycetota; class Actinomycetes; order Pseudonocardiales; family Pseudonocardiaceae; genus Amycolatopsis; species Amycolatopsis roodepoortensis. The sequence goes on along the minus strand of NZ_CP102415.1, from coordinate 4,773,192 downwards.
TGTTCGCGCTCAGCGGACAACGCTCGTCCGGCGGAATCCGAGGGCGCCTTCGCACGTTGGGCTTGACGTAAAGGTGCAGGGCAACCGGAAGATGAAAGAGCGCACGGCCGGAGAACGGCCGGGGCGCGAACGGGCCGCAATCAGCCGTAGTGGTACGCCAGCGCGACCGCATGGCTACTAGAGTGGTCTCACGGTGCTGAATCCATCGCGGTGAAAGCACGATGGAAACGGGCCGCCGTCGCAGCAGTCGAGGGAGTGCACATGTTTGAGAGGTTCACCGACCGCGCGAGGCGGGTGGTCGTCCTGGCCCAAGAAGAGGCCAGGATGCTCAACCACAACTACATCGGCACCGAGCACATCCTCCTGGGTCTGATCCACGAGGGTGAAGGTGTCGCCGCCAAGGCGCTGGAATCGCTGGGCATCGCGCTGGAGGGCGTCCGCCAGCAGGTCGAGGAGATCATCGGCCAGGGGCAGCAGGCCCCGAGCGGGCACATCCCCTTCACCCCGCGGGCCAAGAAGGTGCTTGAGCTGTCCCTGCGCGAAGCGCTGCAGCTCGGCCACAACTACATCGGCACCGAGCACATCCTGCTCGGGCTGATCCGCGAGGGTGAGGGCGTCGCCGCACAGGTGCTCGTCAAGCTCGGCGCGGACCTCAACCGGGTGCGTCAGCAGGTCCTGCAGCTGCTGTCGGGCTACCAGGGTGGCAAGGAGTCGACCGAGACCGGCTCCGGACGCGGTGAAGGCACCCCGTCGTCGTCGCTGGTGCTCGACCAGTTCGGCCGCAACCTGACCGTGCAGGCCCGCGAAGGCAAGCTCGACCCGGTCATCGGCCGGGGCAAAGAGATCGAGCGGGTCATGCAGGTGCTGTCGCGGCGCACCAAGAACAACCCCGTCCTCATCGGCGAGCCCGGCGTCGGCAAGACCGCCGTCGTCGAAGGGCTCGCGCAGAACATCGTCAAGGGCGAGGTGCCCGAGACGCTGAAGGACAAGCAGCTCTACACCCTCGACCTCGGCTCCCTGGTCGCCGGTTCCCGGTACCGCGGTGACTTCGAAGAGCGCCTCAAGAAGGTGCTCAAGGAGATCAAGACCCGCGGCGACATCATCCTGTTCATCGACGAGCTGCACACGCTCGTCGGCGCGGGTGCCGCCGAGGGCGCGATCGACGCCGCGTCGATCCTGAAGCCGATGCTGGCCCGTGGTGAGCTGCAGACGATCGGCGCGACCACGCTCGAGGAGTACCGCAAGTACATCGAGAAGGACGCCGCGCTGGAGCGCCGCTTCCAGCCGATCCAGGTCGGCGAGCCGTCGCTCGAGCACACGATCGAGATCCTGAAGGGTCTGCGTGACCGGTACGAGGCGCACCACCGCGTCTCGATCACCGACGGCGCGCTGGTGCAGGCGGCGACCCTCGCGGACCGCTACATCAACGACCGCTTCCTCCCGGACAAGGCGATCGACCTGATCGACGAGGCCGGCGCCCGGATGCGCATCCGCCGCATGACCGCGCCGCCGGACCTGCGCGAGTTCGACGAGAAGATCGCCGACGTGCGCAGGGACAAGGAGTCCGCGATAGACGCGCAGGACTTCGAGCGCGCCGCCCGCCTCCGCGACGAGGAGAAGACCCTCCTCGGCCAGAAGGGCGAACGGGAGAAGCAGTGGAAGGACGGCGACCTCGACGTCGTCGCCGAGGTCGACGAGGAGCAGATCGCCGAGGTCCTCGCCAACTGGACCGGTATCCCGGTGTTCAAGCTCACCGAGGAGGAGACCACGCGTCTGCTCCGCATGGAGGACGAGCTGCACAAGCGGATCATCGGCCAGGAGGACGCGGTCAAGGCCGTCTCCCAGGCGATCCGCCGCACCCGCGCCGGCCTGAAGGACCCGAAGCGCCCCTCCGGCTCGTTCATCTTCGCCGGCCCGTCCGGTGTCGGTAAGACCGAGCTGTCCAAGGCGCTCGCGGCGTTCCTGTTCGGCGAGGACGACGCGCTCATCCAGATCGACATGGGCGAGTTCCACGACCGCTACACCGCTTCGCGGCTCTTCGGTGCCCCTCCGGGCTACGTCGGCTACGAAGAGGGCGGCCAGCTGACCGAGAAGGTGCGGCGCAAGCCGTTCTCGGTGGTGCTGTTCGACGAGATCGAGAAGGCCCACCAGGAGATTTACAACACGCTCCTGCAGGTCCTCGAAGACGGCCGTCTCACCGACGGCCAGGGTCGTACGGTCGACTTCAAGAACACCGTGCTCATCTTCACCTCGAACCTGGGTACCTCGGACATCTCCAAGTCCGTCTCGCTCGGGTTCTCGTCCGGCGGCGACACCGCCAACCGGTACGAGAAGATGAAGCAAAAGGTCAACGAGGAAATGAAGAAGCATTTCCGGCCCGAGTTCCTGAACCGGATCGACGACATCATCGTCTTCCACCAGCTGACCAAGGACCAGATCATCCAGATGGTCGATCTGATGATCGCCAGGGTCGAGACGCAGCTCAAGGCCAAGGACATGGAGCTCGAGCTCACGCCCAAGGCCAAGTCGCTGCTCGCCAAGCGCGGCTTCGACCCGGTGCTGGGCGCGCGGCCGCTGCGTCGCACGATCCAGCGCGAGATCGAGGACCAGCTGTCGGAGAAGATCCTGTTCGGCGAGGTCCAGCCCGGCCAGATCATCCTGGTCGACGTCGAAGGCTGGAACGACGAAGAGGGCGAGAAGGACGACAAGGCGCACTTCGTCTTCCGTGGCGAAGCCCGGCCCTCGTCGGTCCCGGACGCCCCGCCGGTGAGCATCGGTGCCGGCTCGACCGAAGAGAACGGTGAAACCGAGGGCGAGTAAGTCCCTTTCGGTTCCGGAAGTGCCCGTCGCGGGTTCGCCCGCGGCGGGCACTTCCGCGTCCGCGGCCGTGTCGTCCCTCTGATCACGCGTCGTCCCTTCGATCACGTGTGTCGGCCTCCCCATCACGCGAGTTCGCCTTCCAGTCACGCGAGTTACGTCCCTAATCACGTGAGTCACGCCTTCAAGCACGCGAATTACGTGTCCGATCACGCGAGTTACGCGTTCAAGCACGTGAGTTCGCCTTTTCCCGCACAGGGGCCTGTGTGCGTGATGGTGAACTCGCGTGATCAGACGGACGACACACGTGATCAGACGGACGGCACACGTGATCAGACGGACGGCACACGTGATCAGACGGACGACACACGTGATTGAGCGGACGGCACGCGTGACCAGGCGGGGAACTCGCGTGATTGGGGGCGTAACTCGCGTGATTGGGGGCGTAACTCGCGTGATCGGACGCGGAACTCGGGTGATCGGGCGGCGTGAGACGATGCCCTTCGGGTCCGGGAGGGGGTCAGGTGGACGTTCTGGCGATCGATTTCGGTACCTCCAGCACGGTGGGGGTGCTTTCGATCCACGGCAGGGGGACGCAGGTCGTCGAGATCGACGGGTCGGTGACGATGTCGTCCGCGATCTACGCCGACAAGGACGGCACGGTCTTCGTCGGTCGTGACGCCGAACGCCGGGCCCGGTTGGATCCGAGCCGGTTCGAGGCGAATCCCAAGCGGCGCATCGACGAGGGCGCGCTCCAGCTCGGTGACGTCTCGCTTCCCATCGCCGACGCCTTCGCCGCGGTCCTGCGCCGGGTCGGCGAAGAGGCCGAGCTGATACTCCAGCGTCCGCCCGCCCAGGTGCGCATTTCGCATCCCGCGGGCTGGGGTCCGGATCGCAAGCAGATCCTTCGCGACGCCGCGCTCAAGGCCGGTTTCGGCACGACGGTGCTCATTCCCGAGCCGGTCGCCGCCGCCGCGCATTACGCCTCGCTCAACAACGGTCACCGGCCGCCCGGGCCCATCGCGGTGTACGACCTCGGGGCGGGCACCTTCGACTGCGCGGTGGTCGGTGTCAGCGCGCAGGGGTTCGCCGTGCTGGCCGAGGACGGCCTGCCCGATCTCGGCAGTCTCGACATCGACCAGGCACTCCTGGTGCACATCGGCCGCGAGGTTTCGCATTCCGAACCCGCGCGCTGGCAACGGATCCTGCGCCCGCAGTCGGTCAGCGACCGACGGACGCGCCGGTCGTTGCTGCAGGACGTCCGTGACGCCAAGGAAAGCCTGTCCCGCCATCAGCAGACCGAGATCCCGATGCCGGAGCCGTTCGGCGACGTGCGGGTGACGCGGATGGAGCTCGAGGCGCTCGTCCGGCCGAGTTTCCTGCGCAGCGCCGAGCTTCTGGCCACCACGATCCGCCGTGCCGGGCTGTCCCCGGACCGCCTCGGCGGCGTCTACCTCGTCGGCGGGCCGAGCCGGATGCCGTTGCTGGCGAGCCTCCTGGCGAATCAGCTCAGGATCGCGCCCACGACACAGGATCAGCCGGAGACGGCGGTCGCGTTCGGCCTGCACCACGTGCCGGCCGGTGGCGAAGACTCCCAGCTGACGGTGCCCGCCTTCGCGCCGGTCACCCCGCCGGTCCGGCAGCAGCCGGTGCAACAACAACCGCCGCGCCGTCCGCAGCCGCCGCGCTGGACGCCGCCCCCGCCGGCGCCGGGCCGGAACTGGCAGAAGCCCACGACCTACGGCGTCGTCGCGCTCGCCCTCGCGGCGATCGTGACGACGATCGTCTTGCTCAGCGGCGGCGAAGACGAGCCGGTCGCCGCGCCCGCCCCGGCGAAACCGGTGAGCTGCGATCAGCCCGGGCCGAAAGACGCGCAGGGGTTCACGGACTGTCTCCGCCGGATCGCCGCCGTCATCCCGCAGCGGGACGAGTGCCGGGACGCGCCCGACGCCGCCACCACGGTGGGCGCGGCGTCGGCGGTCACCTGCGTGTTCAAGGACGACAAGGGATCGAACGCGATCAACTACTACCAGGGCGTCGCGATGACCGGCCTGGAGGACGGCGTCCGGCAGCGCATGACCAAGGGTAAACACGTCGAAGGCACCTGGGCGGCCGACGGGCTCCGGGGGCGCTACTTGGCGGGTGTGGGCGCGCGAAGCGGCATCGTGCTCTTCGGGACCGAAGACGCGCCGTTGAGCGCGATGCTCGTCTCGACACGCAGCGACGGCTCCGCACGGACGACCGCGGAGATGGTCGAGTTCTTCACCGCGCAGCTCAAGCCTTGATCAGTGCAGGGTCCCCGCCGGCGTCGAGAGATCCTCGGTCACCGAAAGCGAGGTCTCCACGATGATCTCCAGCGCCTCGGCGGCGCGGTGCACGGCAAGGCTCGGCGCGGTCGTCCGCGCGGCCTGCTCCGGCGTGTACGGCACGTGCACGAAACCGCCGCGCACTCCGGGAAAGTCGTTGTCCAGCAAGTGCATCAGCCCGTAGAAGACCTGGTTGCACACATACGTCCCGGCGGTGTGCGAGACGGACGCCGGAAGCCCCGCGGCCTTGATCCCCGTGACACAAGCCTTCACCGGCAGCGTGGTGAAGTACGCGTTCGGCCCGCCGGGGATCACCGGGACGTCGACGGGCTGTGAGCCCGCGTTGTCCGGGATGCGGGCGTCGATCAGGTTGATCGCGACCCGCTCCGGGGTGACGTCGGGGCGCCCGCCCGCCTGGCCGACGCAGATCACCAGTTCCGGCCGGTATTCGTCGATCGCGTCGCGCAGGGTGACCAGCGAACGCGAGAACACGCACGGCAGTTCGACGGCGACGGTGTCGTGCCGGCGGCGGGTGAGCAGGGAAACCGCCTGCCACGACGGGTTCACCCGCTCACCGCCGAACGGTTCGAAACCGGTGAGGAGCACTGACGTCATGCCCTCACCCTAACGTGTGACGCGCTTCAGGCGGCCGGCTTGAGGTCCCCCGGGTAGAGGAACTCGGGCGCCGGTTTGGTGTTGCCGTAGAACCACGCGTCGAAGAAGCCCTGCAGGTTCTTGTGCGCGACGCGTTCGGCGAACTTCTGGAACTCCGGCAGGCTCGCGTTGCCGTCGCGGTGGATGGCGGGCCACGTCTTCAGGATGCGGTCGAACGGCGCCGCGCCGATGTAGTTCTTCAGCGCGTGCAGCGCCACCGGGCCCTTCGAGTACACGTACGTGAATTCGTTGCCGGGACCCATGTCGTACAGCTTCCCGGCCCAGAAGCGGTCCGTCGCCTTCTGCACGGCGGTCAGGTAGCGCGCCTTGAGGTCCTGCCCGGACTTCGCCTCGGACCAAAGCCATTCCGCGTACGAGGCGAAGCATTCGTTGAGGCAGACGTCCTTCCACTTGTCGACGGCGACCGAGTCGCCCCACCACTGGTGGGCGTTCTCGTGCACGATCGTCGGGACGTTGCCCGCCGCGCCCGAGTAGATCGGCCTGCTCAGCGTCTCCAGCGAGAACCCGATCGGCTCGGCGAGGAAGATGCCGCCCGCCGCGTCCACCGGGTAGCGCCCGAACTTCGACGACAGGAAGTCGATGATCTCCGGCAGCCGCGCCTCGGCCTGCTTGGTCGACGCCGGGGTGCCGGGGGCGTAGGCGTTGACGACCGGGGTGCCGTCGGACAGCTTCGTCCGCTCGAACTCCCATTTGTCGATCGCGACCGTCGTCATGTACGGCACGGCCGGGGTCTCTTCGGCCCAGACGTACGTGGTGTTGTCGCCCGAAGCGAACTTCCCGCGCTCGCGGCCGTTCGAGATGACGCCCCATTCCGAGGGCACGGTGACGGCGAGGTGGAAGGTCGCCTTGTCCCGCGGGGTGTCGTTGACCGGGTACCAGGTGGTCGCGGATTTCGGCTCGCCCGCGACGAACGCGCCCCCGGATTTCGCGTACTGCCAGCCGTTCTCGCCCAGCGCCGGATCCTCGATCGGCTGCGGGACGCCGTGGTAGGCGACCTCGGCGGTGAACCGCTCGTGGTTCCGCAGCGAACGCGCCGGGGTGATCACGAGTTCGTGGTCGCCGGTCCGCGTGAAGGTCGCTTTCCGCCCGTTCACCTTGACCGAGTCGACGGTGAGCCCGCGCAGGTCGAGGTTGAACGAGCTCAGTGCCTGGGTGGTCCGGCCGGTGATCGTCTGGTGGCCGGTGAGCTGCCTGGCGGCGGGCTCGTAGCCGATCTTCAGGTTGTAGGCGGCGACGTCGTAGCCGCCGTTACCGTCCTGCGGGTAGTAGCTGTCGCCCGCGCCGTCGGCGCCGGGTTTCCCGGTGTCGGCGAGGGCGGTCCCGCCGCCGAGGACACTCGCGGCCAGAACGGCGGCGATGACGGCCGTACTCCGGTACCTCATTCACGCTCCCAGTCGATCGGCTGTGACTCGGTCACGAACGTAGCGCCGTGGCCCCGGCCGTCCGCCCGGAAAGATCCTTCGTGCCCGGATAATCCCCACTTCCGTCGCCTGATCGAGGTCTGGAGTCCGAGAGCGCGCTCTGAGAGACACAGCCTGGACGGGGTAAGCGTTTGCGGCTTCTGGAAAGCTGGGGGTCGTGCGTGTGACGCTGCTGGGCCCGGTCGGAGCGGAGGCCGGTGACGGCACCCCGGTCGACATCGGCGGTGTCCGCCTCCGCATGCTCCTGGCCAGGCTCGCGCTGGAGCCCGGCCGCGCCGTCCCCGCCGCGGCCCTCATCGACGGTCTTTGGGGCGCGGAGCCACCCGCGGACGCGGCGAACGCGCTCCAATCCCTGGTCTCGCGGTTGCGCAAGGTGCTGCGTGCCGACGACGTCACCCTGGACTCGGGGCCCGGTGGATACCGCCTGGACATCGCCCGCGAGGACGTCGACGTGTGCCGCTTCGAGCGGCTGGCGGCGGAGGGGCGCGCGGAGCTGGCGGCAGGCCGGGACGCCGGAGCGGCCGCGATTCTCGCCGAAGCGCTCGGCCTTTGGCGTGGTCAGGCGCTGTCCGACGTACTCGATGCCCCTTTCGCGCAGGCACCGGCGACCCGCCTGGAGGACCTGCGCCTCGAAGCCGCCGAAGACCGTTTCGAGGCGGAGATCCGGCTGGGCGGGCACGACCGGGTGCTCGCGGATCTCAAGGAGGCGGCCGCGCGGCACCCGCTGCGTGAACGGCTCGCCGGGCTGTGGATGCGGGCGTTGTGCGCGGCGGACCGGCAGTCCGACGCCCTCGCCGTCTACGAGGAGGTCCGGGCGGCGCTGGCCGACCAGCTCGGCGTCGACCCGTCGGCCGAACTCCGGGAGATCCATCTCGCCGCGCTGCGCGGTGAACTCGGCCCACCGCCCGCGGCCGCCGATCATCTCCCGGTCCGGCTCACCAGTTTCGTCGGCCGGGACGACGAGTTGAAACTGGTCGCCGAGCTTCTCGCGGGTGCGCGGCTGGTGACGCTCGTCGGGCCCGGCGGCGCCGGGAAGACACGGCTGGCCACCGAAGTCGCGACACGGCATCCGGCGCACGCGCGCGGACGCGTCTGGTTCGTGCCGCTCGCCGGCGTCCGCGACCCGGGAGACCTGCCCGGCGCGGTCTTCGCCGCACTGGAGCTGTGGGATCTCGGTCTTTCGCACGGTGGCGATCCGATGCGCCGCCCGGTGGACGCGCTGGCCAGGGTCGTGGAGACGCTCGGCGCCGGTGAATCGGTGCTGGTGCTGGACAACTGCGAGCATCTGGTCGACGCGGCCGCGGAGCTGACGAACACCCTGCTGCGCCGCGTGCCGACCTTGCGGATCCTCGCGACGAGCCGGGAAGCGCTGGCCATCGACGGCGAGACGCTGTGCCCGCTCGGCCCGCTGTCCGTCCCGGAAGGCACGCCGACCGTCTCCCAGGCGGCCGAGGCGGGCGCGATCCGGCTGTTCGTCGACCGAGCGGCCGCCGTGCGCCCGGACTTCGTGCTCGACGAGTCCACTGTGGACGACGTCGCGCAGATCTGCCGCAGGCTGGACGGGATGCCGCTGGCGCTGGAACTCGCCGCCGCGCGGCTGCGGTCGATGACCGTCGCGCAGATCTCGCAGCGGCTCGACGACCGGTTCCGCCTGCTGACCTCGGGCAGCCGGACGGCGTTGCCGAGGCAGCGCACGCTGCGGGCCGTCGTCGAGTGGAGCTGGGACCTGCTCGACGACGCCGAACGTGTGCTCGCCAGGCGGCTGTCGGTCTTCGGGGCCGGCGCCGAGGTGGAAGCGGTCGAAAGCGTCTGTGCCGGCGACGGCCTGCCCGCTGAAGACGTCCTGTACGTCCTCGGCTCGCTCGTCGAGAAGTCCATTGTGGACGCCATCGCCGGAGACCACGGCGAGCCGCGGTACCGCATGCTGGAGACCATCCGGGCCTACGCGGCGGAACGGCTCGACGAGGCGAGCGAGCGGGACCGGCTGACCAAGGCCTACCACCGCTACTACGCCCAGCTCGCCGAGCGGCTGGAACCGATGCTGCGGACGGCGGATCAGCTCGTCGCCATCTCGCGCTACGACGCGGAGCACGGCAACATCGTGACCTCGCTCCGCCAGGCCATCGACGCGGGTGACGTGGAAATGGCGACGCGGCTGTTCGGCGGCACCTTCTGGTACTGGCTGGTCAAAGGTGACAACGACCGGAGCGAGTCCTTCGTCGACGAAGTGCTCACGTTCGGAGACCGCCTGGAGGAGGATTTCGCGGCCGCGTTCCGGGCGATGCGGGCGATCACCGGCATGGTGCCGGGCGTCGGCGATCCCGAGGCCGTCCGGGAGCTCATCGACGACTGTGTGCGGACGAACGCGCACACCCGGTTCGCCGGGCTGGCGATCGGCCTGCCCATGCTGGCCTTCTTCAGCCAGAACAAGGAACTGGCGCACCGTGAGGTCGAGCGGGCGCTGGCGAGCGCGGACCCGTGGGCCAGGTCGGCGGGGTCGTGGGCGCAGAGCTTCCTGCTCGCCGACGACGGGGACCCCGAGGGTGCGGAGAAGGCCAGGGACAAGGCCTACGAAGGGTTCACGGCCGTGGGCGACCGCTGGGGCACCGCGATGGCCGTGGGCATGAAGGCGAGCGACATCTCGATGTCGGGCGATCACGACGCCGCGATCGCGCTGTACCGGCGAGGCCTCGCCCTCGCGCTCGAACTGGGCTCGCAGGACGACGTGATCCAGCAGCGCTGGCGCCTCGCGACGGAGTACGCGCGGGCCGGTGACCTCGAGACGGCGATGCGCGAGATGCGCGACGCGGAGCGCTACGCGATCGACACGGGCAACGACCAGCTCGCGGTGATGGTGCTGGTGGGCAAGGCCGATCTGCTCAGCCGCGCCGGGCGGATCGACGAGGCACGCGCGGTCGGTGTCCGGTTCCGGGAGCGGATGGCGACGGTGCCGATGCCGGGCCTCTTCGGCGACGAATTCGGCGGCTACATCGACACCGAGATCGCGCTGGCCGCCGGGGATCTGGCCGCGGCCGAACGCGGGGCCGCGGTGGTCGTGAAGTCCACCGCGCAACGCGGTGACATGCCCGACCTGGGCCGGATCGTGGAGGTCTGCGGCCTGATCCGATTCCGGCAGGGGAGGCCCGAGACGGCCGTCCGGCTGCTCGGCGCGGCGAAGCTGTTGCGCGGCAGGCTGGACCTCGGGGAACCCGGCATCCGGCAGCTCATCGACGACCTTCGCGAGCATTTCGGCGAAGAGCGTTACGAAGAGCTCCTCGTCCAGGACGCCGGTCTGTCCCGTCCGGACCTGGTCGCCTGGATCTGTCAGGAAGCGAGCGCGTGAAGAAGGGCTCCTCGCCCGGCAGAGGCGAGGAGCCCTTCACGCGCGTTCCCCCTGACCCCCGTCAGACGCGCTTCCGGTAGGCCCAAGTGGCGAGCGGGAAGAAGACCGCGATCGCGGCCGCCATCCAGATCAGCGAACCGGTCAGCGGACCGGCGATCGGCCCGCCGTTCATCAGCCCGCGCAGGACGTCGGACATCTGTGTCACCGGGCTGATGTCGGCCCACGCCTTCAGCCAGCCGGGCATGGTGCCGGTCGGGACGAAGACGTTGCTGCCGAAGGTCAGCGGCATCAGCACCACGAACATCAGGCCCTGCACCGCGCCGGGGCTCTTCACCAGCATCCCGACGAACACCGATGCCCAGCAGAACGACAGCGCGAACGCGATGACGAGCGCGATCGCCAGCGCGAACTCGGCCGGCCCGGTCTGGACGCGGTAACCCATGATCGTCGCGACGACCATCAGCACGACCAGGCACACCAGGTACCGCACGATGTCGGCGAGCACGGCGCCGATCAGCGGCGCGGACCTGGCGATCGGCATCGCGCGGAACCGGTCGAACACACCCTTGGTGACGTCGGTGTTCAGCTGGACGCCGACGGTCATGCTGGCCTGCAGGATGTTGAACACCATGATGCCGGGCACGATCATCTGGAGATAGCCCTCGGTGCTGCCCATGATCGCGCCACCGAACAGGTAGACGAACATGACCAGGAAGATGATCGGCGCGATGGTGACGTCGGCCAGCTGCTCCGGGTTCTTGCGGATCTTCAGGATGCCGCGCCAGGCGAGGGAAAGCCCGTGCCGCACGCCGCTCGACGGTGAGACGCGCCGTGGTGGTGCGGGCATCGCGATGGTCGTCATACCAGGCTCCCTTCCGGAGTAGTGTCCTTTGTGGACTCGTCGGTCTTCTTGCCGGTCAGCGCGAGGAACACCTCGTCGAGGCTGGGCAGCCGCAGCGCCAGCTCGTCCGCGGTGATCCCGGCCTCGTCCAGCTTGCGGACCAAAGTGGACAGCAGCACCGGGTCGGCGACGGGCGCGGTGAGCAGGCCGGTGTCGTCGTCCCGGTTCGGCCGGACCCCGGTGAGCCCGGCCAGGATGCGCTCGACGGCGTCGAGGTCGGCCAGCGCGGACGGCCGCACCTGCAGCGTCTGGCCGCCGGTCCGCCGCTTGAGCTCGTCGGCGCGGCCGTTCGCCACGACGTGCCCGTGGTCGAACACGGTGATCGTGTCGGCCAGCTGGTCGGCCTCCTCCAGGTACTGCGTGGTGAGCAGCACCGTCGTGCCGTCCGCGACCAGCGTGCGGACCACGGCCCAGACCTCGTTGCGGGCGTGCGGGTCGAGCCCCGTGGTCGGCTCGTCCAGGTAGAGCACCTTGGGACGGCCGACCAGGCTCGCGGCGAGGTCGAGCCGCCGCCGCATCCCGCCCGAGTAGGTCTTGATCGCGCGGCCGGCGGCGTCGGTCAGCTCGAACCGCTCCAGCAGATCGGCCGCGCGCTTCTTCGCGTCCGCCCTCGAGAACTCCAGCAGCCTGCCGATCAGGACGAGGTTCTCCGTACCGGAAAGGTCCTCGTCGACCGACGCGTACTGCCCGGTCAGCCCGATCATGCTCCGGACCGCCATCGGGTTCTTGACGACGTCGTAGCCGAAGACGCTCGCGTGGCCGCGGTCCGGCCGGATCAAGGTGGCCAGGATCCGGACGGCGGTCGTCTTCCCCGCGCCGTTCGGCCCCAGCACCCCGACCACCTTGCCCGCCGGGACCTCCAGATCGACCCCGTCGAGCGCCTTCGTCTCCCCATAGTGTTTGACCAGGCCCTCGGCCCTGATCGCGTGAGTCATCGTTCCTCCTGTGGATCTCGCCCCGCCGATCAAGGTGCACCCGGCGCCTGGCAGACCGCGCACAGCGCGCTGGCAGCGGCTGACAGGAGCTGATAAGCGCTGGTAGACGTGGTGTGAGGAGGTTGTGAAGGTGTTGTGGAGACGGCCGCCGCCACGCTGGTGATCGGCATACTCGACGGCATGGTGATCGAAGAACGCGTGGTGCCGCGAGGTGCCGGGCGAAAGCTGGTCAGCGGGCTGCTCATCGGGGCGGTCGTGCCGTTCGCGGTGCTGACGGCGTTACGGCTCGTGGGCTACGACGGCAACACGTACACGATCGCCGCGCTCGCGCTCACGCCGTACGCCGGGATCGCGACGCTGGTGCTCGGCCTCCTCGCGCTGGGGCTGCGCCGCTGGTGGATCGGCGTGGTCGCGCTGGTGCTGACCTGCACGATCGCGTCCCTGGTGCTGCCGCGGGCGTTCGCGAACGAGCAGAAGGCGCTCGACGGGAAGCACGTGCGCGTGCTGGCGTCGAACATGCTCGGCGGGCAGGCCGATCCGGACCGGATCGTCGGCTACGTGAAGGAGCACCGGGTCGACGTCCTGAGCCTGACCGAGATGACACCCGAGGCGATCGCAGGACTCGACCGGGCCGGATTGTTCCAGGTCCTGCCGTACCACGTGCTGCACCCGGCCGAGTGGGCGTCGGGCTCCGGGCTGGTGTCGAGGTATCCGCTGACGCCGCTGAAGCTGAGCGGCGCTTCGGACTACAAGCAGCCCAGCGCGAGCGTGGACCTCGGAGACGGCGTCCGGATCGAGGTCGTCGCGGTCCATCCGGCGGCGCCGATGTGGGACCGGCACGCTTGGGTCGACGAGGCGAAGGACCTGCCGTACGCCGACGCCGAGCACGACATCCGGATCCTGGCGGGCGACTTCAACGCGAGCCTCGACCACGCGCTCTTCCGTGAGCTGCTGACCAGGGGATACGTGGACGCGGCCGATCAGCTGGGGAAGGCGCTGGAGGGCACCTGGACGAACGGGCTGGTGCCGCCGGTGCCGATCGACCACGTGCTCGCGGACAAGCGGACGGCCATCGCGGACTTCAAGGTGCTGGAGACGCCGGGCAGCGACCACGACGCCGTCTACGCGGAAATCGTTCTGCCCGGAAAGTGACCTTCCGCTGGCAGGCTTCCCGCTCATGAGGAAGCTCTGGGGAGTGCTCGTGATTTCGCTGGTCGCGGCGTGCGTCCCGGGGCAGCTGCCGCCGGCCGAGGCGAAGAGCGCGCTGGGCTTCGCCGCCCGGCCGGGCGAGGCGCGATCCCTCGGCGTCCAGGATCCCGTCGCCGAGGCCGAGCGGCTGTTCCGGCCGGGTCCCGACCGGCGAGCGGTGGGGCTGGCCCGTGCGGGCCGGAACGCGATCGGTGTCGGGGTCCGTGAATTCCGCGGTGAAGAGCGGTCCGAGCCGATCGCGTGGGTGACCGAAGACGAAGGTCGCAGCGTGCGCGAGATCGTCCTGCCGCAGGACCGGCCAGGGCGCTGGTCACCGACGGCGGTCGCGGCCGACGATGATCGGGTCCTCGTGGTCGGGTCGCTCGGCGGGGACGTGCGGGTGTGGGCCTCCGGCGACGCGGGCGCGACCTGGACGGTGTCGCCGGTGCTGGTGTGGGGAAGCGACCTCTGGTTCTCCACGGTGCTCCGGACAGGCGGGGAATGGCTGCTGGCCGGGGGTTCCGCGGCCGGGGCGCTGGTGGTGACCGGTACGCCCGGTGTCTGGGTGACCGCTTCCCTCGGGGACGGCCGGATCCTCGGCGGGACGGTCGGCAAGGCGGGAGAGCCGGTGCTGTTCGGCGACCGCGTTGAATGGAACCAGGCCCGGACCTCGAACCGATCGTGCCTGGTGGTGTGGGTCGCGGAAGGCGGTTGGCAGCGGGGTGAACTGGGTTGCCCGGCGGATCGGCTCGTCGCCGCGGTGACCCTCGACGACGGACGGGTGATGCTGAGGGGCGACCGAGACCTGTGGATCCGCCCTAGCTGAGCAGCGCGTCCAGCGCCTTGAGCGTTTCGAGGCCGTTGGCCGCCAGGGAAACGCCGCGGCCGTGCCGGACCTGTGGCTCGCGCGGGTTGATCCGGATCAGCGCGCCGGTCGCGGCGCTGGCCAGCTCCGAGTACCGCCGCACCGTCGGCACGGCCTGCCCGGCGCCGAGCTCCACCACGACGAGGTCGCGATGCTCGCGGCGCCACGCGTTCAGCTCGTCGAGCTGGGCCTGGCTGCGCTGCCCGAGCCAGTCGTAGTCGCCGAACATCAGGATGTTGGGCCGGGCGAGGCCCCCACAGCGCGGGCAGGACGGCAGCGGTTCGAGCGCGCGCATGCTGTCTTCGTCGATCGGGACCGAGACGTCGTCCGCGGGCCAGATCTCCTTGGTGCACCTGTCGAGGCACTGCAGGTGGTGGATGGACCCGTGCGCCTCGGCGACCCCCGGGTAGCCCGCCTTCTGGAACTGTCCGTCCACATTGGACGTGAACGCGCGCGTGCCGCCCGGTTTGCGCGCTCCCCAGGACAGCAGGAGCCCGAAGCCGTCGTGCGGGACGGTGGCGCGGTACAGCGCGAGCCGGTGCCCGTAGAAACCCCAGGCCAGCTCGGGATCTTCGGCGAAATGCCGCGGGTCGGCGAGCTCGACGAAGCTGATGCCCAGCCGCTCGTACGGCGGATACGCCTTCCAGAAACCTTCGTCGCCCCGGAAATCGGGCAGGCCGGAGTCGACGCCCATCCCTGCACCGGCGCAGACGAGCAGCGCGCCGGCGCCGTCGATCAGTTCCGCGGCTCGTTCGAGCTCACTCACCCGGCTTCGAAGCCTGGACGACCTCGAATTCCAGCAGGTTCGCGCCGGTGGAAACCGGCTTCGCGCGCTCGCCCGCGTGCGCCTCACGCGCCGGGCCGGACGCCCACGCCTGGTACGCCTCCTCGGACTCCCACTTGGTGTAGACGAAGTAGCGCGACTCGCCGGAGACCGGGCGGAGCAGCTCGAAGCCGAGGAAGCCGGGCTGGTTGTCGACGGCGTGCAGCCGCGCGGCGAACCGCTTCTCCAGCTCGGGGCCTGCGCCCTCGGGGACCTCGATCGCGTTGATCTTCACGACAGCCATGCCGCCAGCCTACGACGAAACTCTTTTGCGCCGCGATGTGATGCGTGGGACCTTCCCAAGGGTGGCCGACACCAAGATCCTCATCTCCGGAGCGAGCGTCGCCGGGCCGGCGCTCGCCTTCTGGCTCGCCCGGTACGGCTTCCGGGTGACCGTCGTGGAGCGCGCGCCTTCGCTGCGCCCCGGCGGCCAGGCCGTCGACCTGCGCGGAACGGCCAAGGAGGTCGCGCGCCGGATGGGCCTGGACGAACGCATCCGCGCCGCCTGCACGGACACCAAGGGCGAGACGCTCGTCGACCGTAAGAACCGCACGAAGGCCACGATCCGCGCCGACGACTTCGACGGTGACGGCGTCGTCGCCGAGATCGAGATCCTGCGCGGTGACCTGACCGAAGTGCTCTACGAAGCGACCAAGGAGACGACGGAGTACATCTTCGGCGACCGGATCACCGCGCTGGACGAACGGGCCGACGGCGTCGACGTCACCTTCGCCGGCGGTGCGCGGCGGACGTACGACATGGTCATCGGGGCGGACGGGCTGCACTCGGGAGTGCGGGCGCTGGCCTTCGGCGAGGAGTCCCGGTTCGTCCGGCATCTGGGCTCGTACCTGGCGTTCTTCACCGTGCCGAACCGGCTGGGCCTGCGAAACTGGGCCGTCGGCTACGACGACGTCGGCCGGTCCGCCGGGATCCGCGCCGTCCGCGACGGCGACGAGGCGATGGCCTACTTCGGGTTCGCCGCGGAGAAGGTGGATTACGACTATCGCGACGTCGAGGCGCAGAAGGCGCTGGTGCGCGAGTTCGCGGCCGGGATGGAGTGGGAGGCGCCCTGGCTGCTGGACCGGATGGACGAGGCACCCGACTTCTACTTCGATTCGTGCGCGCAGGTGATCATGGATTCCTGGTCGCGCGGCCGCGTCGGGCTGCTGGGTGACGCCGCTTTCTGCCCCTCGCCGCTTTCCGGGCAGGGCACGAGCCTGGCGTTCGTCGGCGCGTACGTCCTCGCCGGGGAGCTCGCAGCCGGGCTCGACACCGGACTCAAGCGCTACGAGGCGGTCATGCGCGAGTTCGTCGAGAAGACGCAGGAGATGGGGCGGGAGAACGCGGCGTCGATCTTCGCGAAGTCGCGTGGCGCGCTGCGGATGCGTTACGTGATGATGCGCGTGATGCGGCTGAAGCCGTTCGCCGCGCTGGCTTCGCGGAAGATGCGGGACGTGGTGAACGGCATCGACCTGCCGGACTACCCCGCCTCCCGCATTTAGAGGACTAAACGCGCCGGGCACACATCACCCGCGGGCAGTGTCGCGAAAGCCACTTTCGGGACGTCGGGTGTCCCGAAAGTGGCTTTCGCGACACCCGACGTCCCCGCCTACGCGCGCGAAGGCGACCGCGCCCCCGCATTTAGAGGACTAAATGCGGGGGGGCGACCCACCCTGCCGACGCGCGCAGCCGGGAAGGGTTGCGAAAGCCACTTTCGCAACCTTGGGCGTTGCGAAAGTGGCTTTCGCAACGCGCTCGCGCCACGCAGGCGATCCCGGCCGCATTTAGAGGACTGAACGCGGGGGAGTCAGCCTCGCAGGGTGCCGGGCAGGAGTTCGGCGTCCGGCGGGATCGACGTGCCGTGGAACCACGCGTCGAAGAACGGCCGCAGGTCCTGCTCCGAAAGCTTGATCGTGAACGCCTCGAAATCCGCCCAGGAGGCGTTGGCGTTCCGGTACGTCGCCGGCCACTCCTTCAGCAGCCGCGTGAACGCCCCTTCGCCGATCTTCCGCCGCAGCGCGTGGACGGCCAGGATCCCCTTGTCGTAGACGCCGCGGAACTCCTGCCCGGCCCCCATGTCGACCAGTTTCGACTGCCAGAAATCCTGGCTGCCGCGCATGATCTCGAGGGCGGCGCGGTAGCGGTCGTCCAGGTTCTCGTGGTCCCGCGACTCCTGCCACAGCCATTGCGCGTACGACGCGAGGCATTCGTTGAGGCAGATGTCGGACCACGATTTCAGCGTCACCGAATCGCCGAACCACTGGTGCGCGGTTTCGTGCACCACGGTGATCAGGTCGGCCCATTTCGCGTAGGTGGGCCTGGTCTGGGTCTCCAGCGAGAAATGGATGTCCTCGTCGAGATAGATGCCGCCCGCCGCGTCCACCGGGTACGGCCCGAACTTCGAGCTCAGGAAGCCGATGATCTCCGGCAGCCGCCTGCCGGTGTCGCGCCGGTCCTCGGCGCCCGGGGCGTACGCGTTGACCACCGGCGTCCCGTCCGGGAGCGCCATCCGGTCGACGGTGAACTTGTCGATCGCCACCGTGGTCAGATACGACGCCACGGGCGTGCGCTCCTGCCAGGACGTCGTGGTCCAGCCGTTCGCCGAGGTCTTCTGGATCTCGCGCCCGTTCGAGATGACGGTCCAGCCGTCCGGCGTCCGCGCGGCCAGGGTGAACATCGCCTTGTCACGCGGGGTCTCGTTGACGGGATACCAGAACGACGCCGAATGCGGCTCGCCGACGATGAACGCGCCGCCGTCCTTCGACTTCTGCCAGCCGTTCTCGCTGCCGCCCGCCTTGGGCGTCGCCGACGGGTCGCCGCCGTAGAGGACCTTCGTGCGGAATTCGGTCCCCTTGCGGATCGGCTCGGCGGGCGTCACCACCAGCTCGAAGTCGCCTTCGCGCGCGAACTTCGCCGGTTTCCCGTCCACTTCGACGGATTGCACGGTCAAGCCGCGTAAGTCCAGGTTGTACCGATCGAGGTCTTGGGTCGCTTTCGCGATCACCGTGGTGTCGCCGTCGAGACGCCCTTTCGCGGGGTCGTAGGTGATCCCGACCTGGTACTCGGTCGCGTCATAACCGCCGTTCCCGTCCATCGGGTAGTACGGATCGCCCGCGCCCGAAGCGCCCGGAGCCGGGTTCATCGGCGGCGGCGGTGGGGGCGCGGCCGGAGCGGGATCGGCGGTGCATCCGATAATCAGGGCGCAGACGGCCCCCATGACCAGACCGGCGGCGGGGACACGGCTGCGCATGGAGGGGAGCTTAGTGGTGATCCAGCGCGACGGGTTGATCACTTTCGGCGGCGACGGGCCGCCGATCGTCCTTCTGCACGGGCTGATGGGCAGGGCGACGACGTGGTGGCGGGTCGCGCGGAGGCTCCAGCCGTACGGGCGTGTCCACGGGCTCGACGCGCGAGGTCACGGACGCGGACCGCGCGGTGGGCCCTGGCGCACCGAGCGGTTCGCCGACGACGTCGCCGCGGTGCTGCGGACCTTCGACGAGCCCGCGGTCCTGATCGGACATTCGATGGGCGGCCTGCACGCCTGGGTCACCGCGGCCACCCATCCCGGCCTCGTCCGCGCCGTGGTCTGCGAGGACTTCGCCCCGGACCAGCGCGGCCGGACCGTGGACACCTGGCGCGGGTACTTCGAATCGTGGCCGGTCCCGTTCCGTTCACTGGCCCACGTGCGCGAGTTCTTCGGCGACACCGGCGACTACTTCATCGAATGCGTCGAGGAGCGCGAAGACGGCTACCACCTGATCGCCTCGCTCCCGGACCTGTACGAGATCGCGGCCGAATGGGGCAGGCGCGACTTCTGGGAGTTCGTCGAACGCGTGAAATGCCCGTTGCTCGCGATCGAAGGCGAACGGACCGCGATGCCTGCCGGGCAGCAGGCCGAGCTGGCCGCACGCGTGCCCGGCGGCCTCGGACGGCACATCGTCGTCCAAGGCGCCGGGCACGTGGTGCACGACGAAGCGCCGGAAACCTACCTCGGCGCCGTGGAAGCCTTTCTCTCCGACGTCATCCGTTGAGTTGTGCTTTCAGTGCCCGGAGATCGGTGCCGGACCCGACGATGAGGGGCCAGACGTCGGAGCCGAGGAAGCCGGTCTCGTCGGTCGCCGCCGTCGCGCCGCAGGTGTCGCGCTCCAGCCCGTGCCGTGCCGCAACCGCGGCGACGGCGTCCTTTGTGGACTGTCCGAAAAGGCCATCGGTGGGAACGGCGAAACCGCGTGCCCGCAGGAGTTCCTGCGCCATCCGCACCCGCGGCCCGCTGTCGCCGGGTTTGAGCAGCGGCCACTCCGGCAGGTCCACCCTCGGTGACGAGGAGCCAAGCAGCTTCCCGACCTCGGCGCGCAGCTCCGGAAGCCGGTTGTACAGCACGGTGCCCGGGCATTCGGTGGAGTTGAAGTCGCGGTGCCCCTTGATGAATTCCGGCGAGATCCCGTACTGCGAAGCCATGTACGCGACCAGCTTCACCAGCGAGTCCCAGAGCGCGGGCGTGACGTCCTCTGTGCTGTAGAGGCCTTCGTTCTCGATCCCGATGCAGGTGCTGTTGTTGTTGCCCACGTTCGCGCCGAGCACGTGCCGGGTGCCGCCGCGCAGGATCTCCAGGCTGCGGTGCCGCCCTTCGGTGATGTGCCCGCCGCGGCTGTTCGTGAACTGCTGGCCGGTGTCGATCCAGCCACGGGTGTCCATGTGGAAGTTCTGGATCGCCCGGGATGCCCAGAAGGCGTGTTCGAGGCTGTAGTCGGTGACGTTCCCCGGTTCGACCGTGTGGTGCACGACGATGTACGTCGGCTTGTGGTTCTGCACCTCGATCGTCCCGCTCGGCGGCCGCGCGTTCCACGCGGCCGTTCCGTGGATCTTGGGTTCTGTCACCCCGGACGCCGCGTCGGCGGCGGAAATCGTTGCTGTCCCCAGTAGCCCGACGGCGCTTGCCGTCAGGCCGCCCTTGAGCGCGGTACGTCGGTCGAAGTCGGCCACGGGCGTAACTCCCATCATGCGCGTTGGCCGGAAAACTAACCCGCCATCGCGCCGATGACAACCATTGACCAACTTTTGTCGTAATGCGTTAGTGTTCGCCAGGGAGTGCGAACAGGCCGTCCCCGGTCTGTTCGAGCAGTCCGTCCACCAGCAGGGAGTCGAGGCAACGGTCGCGCTGGCCGGATTCGTGCCAGACGAGGTCGAGCCGCGCCTTCTCCACCGGGCCTTCGCTGCCGCGCAGCACGTCGAGCAGTAGCCCGCGCACCTGACGGTCGGTGCCGGCGAACTTCTGGACCTGCTTCGCGGGCCCGGCGTACGCGGGCCTTCCCGCGTGCTGCCACGCGCAGTCGTCGTAGATCGGGCAGTCCGCGCAGCGCGGCGAACGCGCGGTGCAGACGAGCGCGCCGAGTTCCATCAGCGCGGCCGAAAGTTTCGCGGCGGGCGCGTCTTCCGGCGGCAGCAGCGCCTCGACGTCGGCCATGTCGCGGGTGTTCGAGGGCGGTCCGGCGTCACCCGCGCCGTGCACCGCCCTGGCCACCACGCGCCGGACGTTCGTGTCCACCACCGGCGCCCGCTTGCCGTAGGCGAAGGCCGCGACGGCGCGCGCGGTGTACGCGCCGATACCCGGCAACGCGAGCAGAGTGTCCACATCGGACGGAACGACGTCGCCGTGTTCGGCGGCGATGACGGCCGCCGCGGCGTGTAGCCGCAACGCTCGCCGCGGGTAGCCGAGTTTCCCCCAGGCGCGCACGACCTCGCCCTGCGACGACGCCGCCAGCGCCGACGGCACCGGCCAGCGCGCCATCCATTCGAGCCAGATCGGCTGCACGCGCGCGACCGGGGTCTGCTGCAACATGATCTCGCTGACGAGCACACCCCAGGCGGTGCATTCCGGCTCACGCCAAGGGAGGTCGCGCCCCACCTCGTCGAACCACCCGGTCAGCACATCCGCGTCGACGCCCACCGGGCCAGCTTAAAACCCTTACGCGACCTCGGTCAGGCGGCCCAGCTTCACGTCGTAGACGAACCCGCGCACGTTGTCGGTGTGCGGGAGGAAGTCGCTGCGCCGGACACGCTGCACCGACCGGCGCACGCTGTCCTCCACCTCCCGGAACGCCTCGACCGACCACGTCGGGCGCAGTCCGCTGGCGGCTTCGAGTTCGTCCTTGAAGTCGTCTTCGGTGACCATGGAAAGGCCGCAGTCGGTGTGCTGCACGATCAGCACCTCGCGCGTGCCGAGCTTCCGCTGGCTGAGCGCGAGCGAGCGGATCATGTCGTCGGTGACGACCCCGCCCGCGTTGCGGAGGATGTGGGATTCGCCCTGGATCAGGCCGAAGATCTCGAACACCCGGATACGGGCGTCCATGCAGGTCAGGATCGCCACCTGGAGTGATGGCCTCGGAGACGAGCGGTCACCAGGAGTGACATCACCCAGCTCCTGGTTGCGCTTGAGCAGTACGTCGATTGAGGTCACACGCTCATTGGAACCGACACACCGGGGGAGAGCAACGCGAGCGGACGCAGATCACGGCCCGAACCAGCGTTCTTCGGCCGTTCGTGGCGGCGCCGAGGTGCGGCCGACCCGCAGTTCCGTGTGCAGGGTGATCACCTTCGGCCCGACCCGGTCGGCCGAGCTGAGCAGCAGCTTGCCCGCCGCCTTGCCCTTTTCGAGCACCGGCTGGTGGACCGTGGTGAGCCCGGAGCGTTCGGCCTCGGTGATGCCGTCGAATCCGGTGACCGTCAGATCCTGCGGCACGCGCAGGCCCCGGCGCTCCGCCTCGGCCAGCGCGCCGAGGGCGAGGATGTCCGAGGTGCAGATCACCGCGGTGACCTGCGGATACGCGTCGAGCAGCTGACGCGCGGCCGACGCGCCGTCGTCCACCGTGTGGTCGAAGCGCTCGACCACCGGCACCGTCGCCCAGTCGACCCCGGCCGCCGAGAACGCGGCGGCCAGCGCCTCCAGGCGGATGCGCTGGACGTGGAAGTGCGCGGCGCTCTGCCGCTGGATGGAGACGAAGTCGTCGTTGCGCTCGCGGGCCAGCCGCATGCACAGCACGCCGATCTGCCGGTGGCCGAGGGAGATGAGGTGTTCGGCCATGGCGGTGACCGCGGCCGCGTCGTCCGGACCGACCCGGTCGACGCCGTCGACGCGGGGCTGGTCGACGATCACCGTCGGCACCGGGCGTTCCAGCACGGCGCCGAGATGCGGGTCGTCGTCGGGCACCGAGTAGACGACGAAACCGTCGACACCGGCGCGGTGCACGGCCGCGACGTCCTCCCTGCCCGGGCTCGCCGGGACCAGGTGCAGGCCGACGCCCGCGTCCTCACAGGCCAGCGCGAGCCCTTCGAGCACGCCGACGGCGGCGGGGTCACGGAAGGCGTAGGAGAGGTTCTCGGTGAGCAAAAGACCGACAGCGCCGGCTTTGCGCGTCCGCAGTGAACGGGCCACCGGGTCCGGGCCCGGGTAGCCGAGGCGGCGTGCGGTCTCGAGGACGCGACGGCGCAGCTCAGGGGACAACTGGTCCGGTCGGTTGTAGGCGTTCGAGACGGTGGTCCTCGACACACCGAGCTCTGCGGCCAACGACGCCAGTGTCGCCTGCCTCCTGGTGCGGATAGGACGGCCCATCCGCAAACCGTAACGGTTCAGAACGTTTTGCAGAAGCATCACCCGACGTGTGGCAGGTCTCGATTCAGAGTGACCCTGGGTACAGCTCGGACCAGGACCGGAGGCGTCGTCATCCGGATGGGGTACAGTTGAATCTGACAACGGTTTCCATTACCCGGCATTGGGGACACCTGGCCAGGGCATCCGCAGGAGTGCAGTAAATGAATTCCCGCCGTACCAAGAGTGTTTTCGCGGCCGTGTCGGCCCTGGCCGTCCTCGCGCTCGGCGCGACGGCCTGCGCGTCGAGCGACAAGGCGTCGACGGGCACCGGTTCGCAGAACGCGTCCGCCGCGAACCCGGGCGGCGGCGAGAAGATCAAGGTCGTCGCCTCGACCGACGTCTGGGGCAGCGTCGTGACCGCCGTCGGCGGGGACAAGGTCGAGGTCACCTCGATCATCCACGACCCTTCGGCCGACCCGCACTCGTACGAGACCACCGCGAGCGACGCCGTCGCCGCGAAGAACGCGAAGCTGACGCTGTCCAACGGCGGCGGCTACGACGACTTCTTCTCCAAGCTGGCCGATCAGGCCACCGGTGCGCAGAAACTGGTCGCCGTCGACATCGCCGCGACCGGCAACGAGAACGAACACGTCTGGTACAGCCTGCCGGGCGTCGAGAAGGTCGCCGACCAGGTCGCCGCGAAGCTCGGCGAGATCCAGCCCGCCTCGAAGGACGCCTTCACCGCCAACGCGACCGCGTTCAAGGGCAAGACCCAGGAGCTCCTGAAGAAGGTCTCGGGCCTGGGCGCCTCGGGCGCGAAGGTCGTCGCGACCGAGCCCGTCGCGCACTACCTGCTCGACAGCGCGAAGGTGACCGACGCGACGCCTCCGGCCTTCGCCGAGGCCGTGGAAGCGGAGCAGGACGTGCCCGCCGCCGCGCTCAACGAGGTCAAGCAGCTGATCTCCGGCAAGCAGGTCAAGGCGCTGGTCAACAACGCGCAGACCACCACCCCGGTCACCCAGCAGGTCGTCGGCGACGCCAAGAACGCCGGTATCGCGGTCGTCGACGTCACCGAAACGCTGCCCCAGGGTGTGACCGACTACATTGCATGGATGACCAAGGAAGTGGACGCGCTGGCCGGAGCACTGAAGTAGTGACCTCCGTACCTGCCGAAGCTCGCCCCGCGGTCCGTGTCCGCGGGGCGAGCCTCGCGTTCGGCCCAAGGACCCTCTGGTCCGGGCTCGACCTCGACGTCGAGCCCGGCGAGTTCCTCGCGATCCTCGGGCCGAACGGCTCCGGGAAGAGCAGCCTGCTCAAGGTGCTGCTCGGCCAGCAGGGGCTGCCCGAGGGCACGGTCGAGATCGCGGGGCGGCGCCCCGGCGGGACGAACCGGCGGATCGGCTATATCCCGCAGCAGCGCGCCCTCGACGAGGGCCTGACGATGCGCGGGGTGGATCTGGTCGGCCTCGGCCTGGACGGGCACCGGTGGGGCACTGGGCTCTTCGGGATCTCGAAGCGGCGTCAGCTGGTGTCGCGGGCGATCGAGTCCGTCGGCGCGCAGGCGTACGCGAAGCAGCCGGTCGGCCGGCTTTCCGGTGGCGAGCAGCAGCGGCTGCGCGTCGCCCAATCCCTGGTCGGCGACCCCGAGGTCCTGCTCTGCGACGAGCCGCTGCTCTCCCTCGACCTCGCGCACCAGCGTGCGGTCAGCGAACTGATCGACGAGCGGCGGCGCTCCGCCGGGACGGCCGTCCTGTTCGTCACCCACGAGATCAACCCGATCCTGTCCTATGTGGACCGGGTGCTGTATCTGGTGAACGGCCAGTTCCGGGTCGGCAAACCGGACGAGGTGATGAACTCGGAGACCCTGTCGGAGCTGTACGGCACCCGCATCGAGGTGCTGAAGGTCGGCGGGCAGATCCACGTCGCCGGTGCGCAGAGCGCGCTGTGCGAGGACGAACCCCACCACATCGACGAACAGGCCAGCTAGCACCGTGGTAGACGAAGTGAGGTCATTCGTGCGGCCCGGACCACACGTGGAACCCGCCCTGGCCGGAGGCCTCGGGATCGGGGCGGCAGGGCGCCTCGGCAGGCCGGCTCGACCGACGGCGCGAACTCGCGCCCTGGCGACGCGATCCCGGTCGCGGGTTCTTGGATAGACACCGTGGACAAGATGTTCGACTTCGCCCTGACCGGCGAACTCCTCGGTCTCGATTTCGTTCAGACGGCGTTGCTCGCGGCCGCCGTCCTCGGCCTGGTCGCCGGGGTGCTCGGCCCGCTGGTGGTCATGCGGCGGATGTCGTTCGCCGTGCACGGCACCGCCGAACTGGCCTTCACCGGTGCTGCCGGCGCGCTGCTGCTGGGGGTCGGCGTCGAACTCGGCGGCCTCGCGGGCGCGGTCATCGCCGCCCTGCTGATCGGGCTCCTCGGCGGCCGCGAGTCCGAACGCGACTCCGTGATCGGCGTGATCCTCGCCTTCGGCCTCGGCATGGGCGTGCTGCTGCTGTCGTTCTACGAAGGCCGCAGCGCCAACAAGTTCGGCATCCTGGTCGGGCAGATCATCACCATCGACTCGACCAACCTGAACCTGCTCGTCGGCGCCTCTGTCGTCGTGCTTGTGGTGCTCGCGGTGATCTACCGGCCGTTGCTGTTCGCCACGGTCGACCCGGCGGTCGCGACCGCGCGCGGCGTGCCGGTGCGGCTGCTGTCGCTGATCTTCGCGGTGCTGGTCGGGATCTCGAGCGCGCTCGGCGTGCAGATCGTCGGCGCGCTGCTGGTGGTCTCGCTGATGGTCACCCCGGCAGCGGCGGCCGCGCGGGTCACGGCGAGCCCGTGGAAGGCGACCGTGCTGTCGATCGTGTTCGCGGAGATCGCCGCGCTCGGCGGGATCATTCTTTCGCTGGCGCCGGGGAAGCCGGTGAGCGCCTTCGTCACGACGATCTCGTTCGTGATCTACCTCGTCTGCCGTCTCAT
This sequence comes from Amycolatopsis roodepoortensis, assembly GCF_024628825.1. Taxonomy (NCBI): domain Bacteria; kingdom Bacillati; phylum Actinomycetota; class Actinomycetes; order Pseudonocardiales; family Pseudonocardiaceae; genus Amycolatopsis; species Amycolatopsis roodepoortensis. Next base: position 4,747,360 of record NZ_CP102415.1, on the reverse strand, counting down.
CGCGTGGCTGCGCGGGCGCTCGTCGCGGGTCCGCGTCGAGCCGACGGCAGTGGCGCAGCCCGCCGTGCCCTAGCGGATCGGGTGCTCACGCCCAAATCGCGTTTAGCCCGCTAAACGCAGGTGCGCGCGGACCTGCGTTTAGCGGGCTAATCGCGATCCGGCGTCAGTGGAGCATCAGGAGGACCTGCAGCTCACCGACCACGAAACCGATGACCCCGCCCACCGCGATGAGCTTCCATTCGTCCTGCCGGAACGCCGGCCTCAGCAGCCCCTCGAACTCCAGCGGCGTCAGCCCGAGCATCCGCCGCTCCACGATCTTCGCGACGTCCATCGCCTCGGTCAGGTAGCCCTCGGCGTGGCGGATCGTCGGCGGCAGCCGCTCCAGCGCCTTCCGCGCGGCCGCCTGTTTGATCTCCTGCAGCCGCTGCCCGCCGACGGCCATCGCGACCACCGGTTTCGCGACGCTCGCCTGTTCGTCGACGGCCCGCGCCACGAGCCGCTCGACCAGCGCGTACAGCCGATCCGATCGCGGCCCCCGCAGGACGGCGTCGAGCAGGTTCGGCACGGTGAGGATCTCGTTCGCGATCATCTCGCCGTACTGATGCGCGACCTCGGCCCGCCGCCGCTGGAACTTGCCCTGCAGGATCACCCGGCCGAACCGCACCGGCTCACGCGGCACGAAGATCAGCTTGATCGCGAGCCAGTCGGTGAACAGCCCGATGCACCCGCCGAAGATCGGCAGCACCCACGGCTCCTTCGTCAGCGCCCAGACGAACGCCTGCACGATCCCGAGCCCGAAGCCGAAGTAGATCCCCGTGCGCGCGATGAACGCCATCTCCGGCCGCGACGTCTCGCGGATCAGCCGGACGAGCAGCTTCTTGTCCCTGGTGAGGCGCTGCACGGTCATGTGCTGGAAGTCGAGCACCTCGTCGAGGTTCTCGGTCATCTCCGCCATGAACTCGCGCACCAGCCGCGGCGTCGACGCCTGGACCTGCTTGATCAGCAGCTCCTGCGCCATCGTCGGCATGACCTCCCAAAGCCTGGGATGGTGCTTTTCGAGCACTTCGCGGGCGACCTCGTCCACGGCCCGCAGCAGCGGCTGCTCGATCTCGCGCGTGATGATCGCCGGGTCGATCCGCCGGAAGACCTCCTTGACGTCCAGCAGGTTCGACGTCAGCAGTTCGGTCGCGACGGCGGCCATCCGCCCGCCGTGTTTGGGCACCACGCCCTGCCAGCCGAGGAACGGTTTGATCCCGACGAACTCGAGCGGTTTGAACATCATCTCGATGGCGACGCGTTTGGTGACGTAGCCGATCAGTGCGGCGACGAACGGGATCGCGGCGTACAGCCACCAGTGCCGCGCGAGGTCGTCCAGGACGGCGTCCACTCGACCTCCTCGCTTCGCTCAGGGAAGGGGGAAACGGTATCGGGTGGCCGTCAGTGAAGCAGCAGAAGCACCTGAAGTTCACCGACGAGGCCCCCGATCACCGCGCCGACGGCGATCAGCTTCCACTCGTCCTGCCGGAACGCCGGGCGCAGCAGCTGCTCGAATTCGAGCGGGTTCAGCCGCCGCATTCTGTCCACAATGGTGTTCCGGACGTCGAGCGCGTTGACCGCGTAGCTCTCGGCGTGGCGGATCGTCTCCGGGATCCGTGCCGCCGCCTTCGCCGCCGCCGTCCGCTTCATCTCCTGGAACCGCCTGCTCCCGACGGCCAGCGCGACGAACGGCTTCACGACGCTCGCCTGTGCGTCGATCGTCCGCTGCACCTCGCGGGTGATCATCGTGAACAGCTTGTCCGACTTCGGCCCGCTCAGCACGGCTTCGAGCAGGTTGGGGATGGTGATGATCTCGCGCGCGATCATGTCGCCGTAGTCGGCGGAGACCTGGTCCTTGCGCTTCTGGAAGACGCCTTGCCAGGTGTAGAAGCCGAAGAACCGCTTCGGCTCCCGCGGCAGGAAGATCATCTTCAGGGCGATCCAGTCGGTGAACCAGCCGATGCCGATCCCGAACAGCGGCAGCACGATCGGCGACTTCGTCAGCGCCCACACCAGCAGCTGCACACAGCCGAGCGAGAACCCGAACACGATCCCCGACCGCGCGATGAACCGCATCTCCGGCCGTGAGATGTCGCGGATCAGCCGGTTCAGCAAGGCCTTGTCGCGCACCAGGTTCGTCACGACCATGTGCTTGAGGTCGAGTACGTCCTCGATGTTCTCCGCGATCTCGCCCATGATCTTCGTGATCGCGCGCGGCGCCTCGGCCTGCACCCGTTTGAGCAGCAACTGCTGGGCGGTGTTCGGGAGCACTTCCCAGAGCCTGGGCTGGTACTGCTCCATGACCTCGCGGGTGACGTCCTCGACGATCCGCAGGAGCGGCTGCTCGATCTCCTTCGCCACCTGGGCCGGGTCGAGCCTGGCGAAGATCTCCTTCGGGTCCACGAGGTTGGTCGTCAGCATTTCGGTGGCGGTCGCGGCCATGCGCTCAGCGTTGGCGGGCAGCACTCCCTGCCAGCCGAGGAACGGCTTCACGCCGACGAATTCGACCGGTTTGAACATCATCTCGATGGCGACGCGTTTGGTGACGTAGCCGATCAGCGCGGCGATGAACGGCATGCTGACGTACACCGGCCAGTGCTCGCCGAGATCGGCGATGACGGCGTCCACTTTCCAGCCCCTCCCGCGTCGCGCTTGAGGGGCAACCTAGCCGCCTGTCCTCAATGGAGGAGTAGCAGGACCTGAAGTTCACCCACGAGCCCGCCGATCACCGCGCCGACCGCGATCAGCTTCCATTCGTCCTGCTGGAAGGCGGGACGGAGGATCCCCTCGAACTCGAGCGGGGTCAGCTGCTGCATCTTCGTGACGATGGTGTTGCGGACGTCGAGCGCGTCAGTGGCGTAGCTCTCGACGTGTTTCACCGTTTCGGGGAGATACGCGATGGCCTTTTCCGCCGCGGCCTTCTTCATCTCCTGGTACTGGACCCCGCCGACGGTGAGCGCCACCAAGGGTTTCGCGATGCTCGCCTGCGCGTCGATGGTGCGCTGCACCTCGCGGGTGATCATCGCGAACAGCTTGTCCGACTTGGGTCCGGTGAGCACGGCCTCCATCACGTTCCGCACGGTGAGCACCTCGTCCGCGATCAGCGCGCCGTAGTCCTTGGCGACCGCCTGGCGGCGTTTCTGGAACATGCCCTGCCAGCTGAAGAACAGGAACCGGCGCGGCTCGCGCGGGTAGAAGATCATCTTCAGGGCCAGCCAGTCCGTGACGAAGCCCGTGACGAAACCGAAGATCGGCATGATCAACGGCTGCTTCGTCAGCGCCCACACGACGAACTGGACCAGGCCGATGACGAACCCGAACCAGATACCGGACCGGGCGATGAACCGGAGCTCCGGGGTCGCGACCTCCTTGATCAGGCGGCAGGTCAGCGATTTGTCGCGGACCATCGCGTTGATCAGCATCTCGTTGACGTCGAGGACCTCGTCGATGTTCGTCGACACCTCGCGCATCAGCCTCGCGACGACCTTCGGCGCCTGCGCCCGCACCTGGTCGACCAGCATGCGCTGCGCCCGGGTCGGCAGCAGTTCCCACAGCCTGGGCTGGTACTGCTCCATGACCTCGCGGGTGACGTCTTCGACGGCCTTGAGGAGCGGCTCCTCGAGTTCCTTGACCACCTCCTCGGGATCGAGCCGGGAGAAGATCTCCTGCGGATCGACGAGGTTCTTGGTCAGCAGGTCGACGGCGGTGGTCGCCATCCGGCGCGAGTTGGCCGGGATGACGCCCTGCCAGCCGAGGAAGGGTTTGATCCCGACGAACTCCAGTGGCCGGAACATCATCTCGATGGCGACGCGTTTCGTGATGTACCCGATCAGCGCGGCGATGAAGGGCATCGTGGCGTAGACGTGCCAATGCTCGCGGATGTCTTCGAGGATCGCCGAGATGTCCAACCAGGCCTCCCCTGCTTACGAGCCGTCAACAAAGCAGGATGCCATGTGATCGCCCTGCCGCACGCCGAGTGCAGCCGTTTGGCGGTACTGCCGCACGGGTCCCCGCTCATTAAGGTGGCCGCCATGGTCGCTCCTGAGAAGACGGCGCCTCAGGCGCCCTCAGCGAAATCGTCCCAGTTCGCGGGCGCTGTCCGCGGTTACGACAAGCGTCAGGTCGACGAGCGTCTCGCCGAGCTGGCGGCCGAAATCAAGCAGGCCTCACGCAGCCGCGACGAGGCCGTGGCGACCGCCGGTGAGCTCACCAAGGCGCTCGGCCACGCCCAGAAGGAACTGGACGAGACCAAGGCCGCCCTCGTGCGGATGAGTTCGAGCCCGTCCGGCGCCGGCGCGATGGCCGAACGCGTCCGCATGATGATGCAGCTCGCCGAGGAGGAGATCGCCGACCTCAAGGCCGCCGCCGAAGCGGACGCCAAGTCGACAAGGGCCGAAGCCGACAAGTACGCCCACGAAACCCAGCGTGCGATCGACAAGGCCGCCAAGGACGCGCAGGCGGAGCGGGAGAAACTGCTCGCGGACGCCAAGGCCGAGATCGAACGGCTGAACTCCGAGGCGGCGCAGAAGCGCAAGGAACTGGACATGGAGAGCGTCCGGACCCGCGCCGCGGCGGACAAGAAGGCCGAGGAGGCATCGGCCGCTCGCCGCGCGGAGGCGGAGAAGGCGTCCGCGGACAAGATCGCGGAAGCCGACCGGGTGTCCGCGGCCAAGCGTGCCGAAGCCGAACGGATCTCGGCGGAGAAGATCGCCAAGGCGGAGAAGGCTTCGGCGGAGGACATCGCCGCGAAGCAGGAGCAGGTCGCGGAGGCCCTCGCCGACGCGAAGACCCAGCAGGCCGAAGCTCAGCAGGCGAGGAAGCTCGCGCTGGAACTCCGGTCGAAGGTCGCCGACCGGCTTTCCGCCACGGACGTCGCCGTCCAGGAAGCCATCAAGCTCCTGGCTCCCGCCCCCGACGCCGAGGCGCCGAAGCCTGCTCCTGACAAGACCAACGGCCCACGTCCTTCCTGATCTCTCACCGCTGGGCGACGGCGAACAATTCGTCGTCGATCCAGCCCCGGGTGTGCAGCTCGGTGCAGAACCGCCGGTACGACTCGGCGAGCGCGGCGCTTTCGCGCTCGTCGGGTTCGACCAGCACCCCCTGGCCGAGCCCTCCGGACGCCTCCGCGAGCCCGCCCGGCAGGACTCCCGCCGCGGCGAGCAGCGCGGCGCCGTACCCCGTTTCGGCCTGTGGTGACACCCGCAGGCCGAGACCGGTGACGGTCGCCCGGATCCGAGTCCACAAAGGACTCTTGCTGCCGCCGCCCGCCGCCAGCAGCGGATCGGTGATCGTGACGCCGAGGCGGCGCAGGTGATCCAACGCCAGCCGCTCGAGGTAGGCGACTCCCTCCAGCCGGGCCCGGTGCAGCTCGACCTCGTCGGCTTCGCCGGACACGAAACCTTCGGCGTCCGCGCTGGCGAACGGGAAGCGTTCGCCCTTGCGCCGCAACGGGTACGCGACGATCTCGGCCGGGCCCCGGGAGGCCGCCGCCGCGTCGAGTTCGGGAAGGCGCTCCTGCCCGGCGACGGCCTCGCCGCCGGTGTTCGACGCGCCGCCAGGGAGCCACCAGCCGTCCGGATGACGGTGGCTGTACATCGCCCCCGTCGGATCCGGCACCAGCTCTTCGGTGACTCCCTTGAGCACATAGGTCGTGCCGAGGATGCCGACGAAACTCCCGGGGGTGATCGCCCCGGCCGCGAGCTGGCCCGCGCAGCCGTCGGTCATCCCGGCCACGACCCGGCAGCCTGCCGGAAGCCCGGCGACCGGACGGGCCACCTCGCCCAGCACGGTGGCCGGTGCGACCACCGAGGGCAGCAGGCTCTCCGGCACTCCCAAGGCATCGAACACCTCGCCCGGCCATTCGAGGGTGAGCGGGTCGTAGCCGCTTTTCAGCGCATGCGACCAGTCGGCCGCCACCGGCCCGCCGGTGAGTTCGGCCGCGATCAGCTCGGGCGTGTGCCGGATCCCGGCGACGCCGGGGACGTGCCCGGCCAGCCAGGCGATGCGGCCGAGCGCGGCCGTGGCGGACACGCCGAAACCGAGCCGCCGCCAGCGCTCCGCGCCGAGTTCGGTGGCCTCGCGGTTGAGCTCCGCGCCACGCCTGTCGTCGTACATCAGCGCGGGTGTGACCGGTTCGCCCGAGGTGCCGACCCCGACGATCGTCCCCGACGTCGCGGCGACGGCCACCGCGGCGACCTCGCCGCCCCTGCCCGGCAGCTCGCCGGTGACCTTCGCCAGCACCGTCTTCACCGCGGGCCACCAGGACCGGGCGTCCTGCTCGCTGCGCCCACGGCCGTCGCGGACCGGTGCGGGCAGCGGCGCGGCGGCCGAAGCGAGGACGGCGCCGCCGCGTACCGCGAGGGCACGGACCCCCGCGGTGGCGACGTCGATGCCGATCGTGACGGGTTGGTTCACGTGGTGACGACCTTCTCTCCGACTTCTTGCAGACTCTTGTCCTCTTCGATCGCCTTCGCCGTCTCCTCGGGCAATTTCAGGTAGCGCACCATGACCGCCGCGACCAGGTACAGGGCGGCGAAGACGATCACCACTCCGGCCGCGCCCAGCGGGCCGAGGAACAGGCTGACGATCGCCGGCCCGACGAACGCCGCCGCGCCCGCGCCCAGGTTCAGCAGCGCCATCGCACCGCCCTTGTTCTCCGGGGCGAGGGAGGGGAGCAGCGCCGAGATCGGCACGAACCCGGCGAGCGTGGCGCCGTACAGCGCGCCGACGAGCAGCGCGAGCCAGTAGTACTCGGCGCCCATGGCGATCGGGACGAAGTACAGCAACAGGATCGAGATCGCGCAGCCGATCGCGCCGAACCAGAAGATCGTGGTGCGCCAGCCGATCCGGTCGCTCAGCACGCCGAAGATCAGGTTGAAGAAGATGTTCGTCCCGTAGATGACCGAGACCAGGAGGAGCCAGCGGCTCTCCCCGAACCCGATGTCCTCGATGAAGATCGTCGGGAAGAACACCAGCATCCCGAACTCGGGCGCGGTGTTGATGACGCGGACGAGCATCCCGACGCCGACGCGGGGCTTCTTCCACGCGATCGACACGCTGGACACCAGGCTCTGCACCGGTTTCACGTCCGGCGGCGCGAGCCGCGTGTACCCCGTCCGCTGCCGGACACCGAAGATCGCCAGCACGCCGCCGAGCCCCAGCAGCGCCACCGACAACCAGAGCGTGCCGTACTGGCCCAGCACCGGGTTCGTGAAGCTCGCGACCAGCGCGCCCAGCGTCGGAAGCCCGCCGGTGAACGCGAAGTAGAACCAGCCGACGGCCGCGCCGAGCCTGGCGACCGGCGCCACCGCGGTGATCCAGACCAGGAAACCGAACGCGAACATCGGATAGCCGAAACCGCGGAGACCGTAGAACACCAGCATCAGCGGGTAGCTCTCACCGGAGACCGCGACCGCGAGGAACAGCACGTCGAACACCAGCCAGATGGCCAGGCCGATCATCATCACGCGCCGCGGCCCCCACAGATCCGACAGCGCGCCCGACAACCACGACGCCAGCATCACGGCGACGCCGTACACGGTGATCACGTACGAGGCCTTGATCTCGGTGCCCGCGCCGTTGTCCGCCATGAACGGCGCGATGAAGCCCGACTCGACCCCGTCGCCGATCATGAACAGCAGCAGCCCGGCGTAGCCGAGGAACAGCGGGGCGGGCAGGCCCCAGCGGTTCAGGACACGGGCGAACCCGCTCTCGGGTCGCGATAACGGCGATGTTACCTGGTTCATGCACGCCTCCATGACGTCGTGTTCAGCGTATCATGGATCGTGTTAACTTAACTTTCAAGATGTTACATCGGTCGATTTTCGTGTTAGCCTCGCGCGCCCGGGCGGGTTGGGTGGTGGCGCGTGAAGGCCCCCTTCCCTCGGCTGAGCCGAGGGAAGGGGGCCTTCACGTCCGTCCAGGCACGCGTGTCGTCCGTCCAGTCACGCGAAACGTCGGCATCGGTACAGGGGTCGTGAGTGTTTTGGGTCGGCAGAACGACCCGAAACACTCACGACCACGCTGGCGAGGCAGCCGTCGAGGTTCTCCACTTTGTGAGCTGCATGTACTCCGGGGGGCGTTTTCTCGGCTGAGCCGAGAGAAGGAGGCCTTCACGTACTTCGGGCCGGCCTGAGGCCTCAGAGCTCAGCGATGTCCACTTCCACCTGGCTCCGCATCTCCTCGGCCAGATGCTCTTCCACCCCGTCGTCGACGATCAGCACATCGAAGTCGCTCAGCGGCGCCAGCCGGTGCAGTGCCGCGCGTTCGGTCTTGCTGTGGTCCATCAGCAGCACCTTCGTCCGGGCGCTGGCCAGCATCGCGCGTTTCAGCATCACGATCTCCGGCTCCTGGTGGAACGTCATCCGCGTGTTCATCGCCGAGGTCGAGACGAAGGTCGCGTCGACGTTGATCCGCTCGATCGCCTCCAGGCTCTGCATGCCGAGGAACGAGTCGTGGGTCGCCGAATAGTCGCCGCCGATGCAGATGAGCCGCAGGTCGGGGACGCCTTTGAGCAGTTCGATGGCGCCGAGGTAGTTCGTCGCGACGGTCAGCGGGGTGACCCGGTGCAGCATCTTCGCCAGCGCGAGCGCGCTCGTGGAGTCGTCGAGCAGGATCGACATCCCCGGTTCGACGCGGGCGAGCGCGTGCGCGGCGATGGCCATCTTCTCCTCCGAATGCACGTTCATCCGGTAGTCGGCGTTGCTTTCGAAGACGGTCGACGGCATGGCCGACACGCCGCCCCGGTACTTCCGGAGCAGGCCGCGCCGGGCCAGTTCGTCGACGTCGCGGTGCACGGTCATGGTGCTGACGCCGGTGAGTTCCACCAGTTCGGCGATGCTCGCGGAGCCGGTCGTGAAGACGTGTTCGGTGATCAGCTGCTGACGCGTGTTACGAGAGTGTGCGCTCGCACCGGCCGTCTTCTCATCGCTCATACCGTTCAGTATCGCGTGCGCGCCGGCTGGTTGAGGCGCAGCAGGCCGGTGCGCGTGCCGTCGATCGCGATCTCGGTGACGGCCGCGTTGTCCAGTCGCGGGAACACTGTGCGGTAGGTCTCGAGCGGGATGCCGAGCAGCGCGCACAGGGTCAGCCTGATCAGCGTGTTGTGCGCGACGACCAGCACCGTCTCGCCCGGGACCTCGGCGGCGATCCCGCGCAAAGCCGCGGCTCCGCGGGCGGCGGCCTCCGCTGGAGGCTCCGAACCCGGGAAGGCGCCGGTCACGGGATCGGCGAGAAATCGCGCGACCGCCTCGGGATCCGACGCCGCCAGCTCGTCCCTGGTGCGCCCTTCCATCAGTCCGAAATGGACTTCACGCAGGCCGTCGACCACTCGCAAGGGCAGACCCAGTGCCTCGGCCGAAGGTTCCGCCGTGCGACGGGCCCGGCTCTGTGGCGAGCAGAAGACGGCCGACGGCTCGATCGCGGCGGCGAAACCGGCGAGTTCGTCCGCCTGGCGCAGCCCTTCCTCGGTCAGCGCGACGTCGCTGCTGCCCGCGTACCGGTTCTCGGCGTGCCATTCGGTCTGGCCGTGCCGTGCCAATAACAACCGTGCGACCACGGGATCCCTCCTCAGGGCTTGTCCAGATCACATCATCGATGTTAACTTAACAGCATCGATGTGAAAGGAGATGCCGGATGGCACTCGCCGCGGTGGTGTTCGACCTGGACGGTGTCCTCGTCGACAGTGAACACCTTTGGGAGGAGAACTGGGTGGCGTACGCCGCCCGGCACCGCACCGAATGGACGGCTGAGGACACCGCGTCCGTGCAGGGGATGAGCGCGCCCGAATGGGCCGCGTACCTCGCGAAGCGGTCCGGCACCCCGGAAAGCGCGGCCGAGGTCGAGCGTGCCGTGGTGGACGGCATGATCGCCGCGATCGAGGCGGGGGAGGCGCCCTTGCTGCCGGGCGCCGGGGAGATGGTCCGCGAGGTGAGCGCGAAGGTGCCGGTCGCGCTGGCGTCGTCGGCCGCCCGCCGGGTGATCGACGCGGTACTCGGCAAGCACGGGCTCACCGGCGAGTTCTCCGCGACCGTGTCCAGTGCCGAGGTCGCCAGGGGCAAGCCGAGCCCGGACGTCTACCTCGAAGCCGCGGCCAGGCTGGGCCGGTCCGGCGAGGAATGCCTCGGCGTCGAAGACTCCAGCAACGGCATCCGCGCCGCCGCGGCGGCCGGGCTCACCGTGATCGCGCTGCCGAACCCGGTGTACCCGCCGAAGCCGGACGCGCTGGAGCTGGCCGCCGAGGTCGCGGAGAACAACGACGACGTGCGGCGCAAGCTGCTCGCGTACCTGTCCGGCGAATTCGCGGAAGCGAGCGGGCGATGACGGTCCTGGGTACCGCGGAGACGTTCAAACGCGACTGGCTGGACGGGTTCGTCACCGCCTACGGGCGTTCGGTGCGCAAGGTGCCCGATGCCTACGGCGTGCTGCGCCGGGAGGAGTCCGCGCCCAAGGTCGCGGTGGTGATCGGCGGCGGCTGCGGGCACTATCCCGCGTTCGCCGGGCTGGTCGGTCCCGGTCTCGCCGACGGGGCCGTGGTGGGCGACGTGTTCACCAGCCCGAGCGCCGAGCAGGTCTACCGCACCGCGCGAGCCGCGGAGAGCGGCGCCGGCGTGCTCTTCGGTTACGGCAACTACCAGGGCGACGTGCTGCATTTCGGGCTCGCCGCGCGCAGGCTGGCCGCCGAGGGCGTCGAAAGCCGGACGATCCTGGTCACCGACGACATCGCCAGCGGTCCCGCCGACGCGCCGGAAAAGCGCCGCGGTGTCGCCGGAGACTTCCTGGTCTTCAAGATCGCGGGTGCCGCCGCCGAACGCGGTGACGATCTGGCCGCCGTGCACGCGGTGGCGGAGAAGGCGAACGCGAACACCCGGACCTTCGGCGTCGCGTTCGGCGGGTGCACCCTGCCCGGCGCTTCCGCGCCGTTGTTCACCGTCGGCGAGAGCGAGATGGAGCTGGGGCTCGGCATCCACGGCGAGCCCGGCGTGCGCACGGTCGGCAGGCTGAGCGCGCGGGAACTGGCCGACGAACTGGTCGACGGCCTCCTCCCGGAGCTGCCCGCCGGCGACGGCCGGGTGGTGGTCCTGCTGAACGGGCTCGGCCGCACCAAGTACGAGGAGATGTTCGCGACCTACACCCGCGTGCACGAGCGGCTCGCCGCGGCGGGGCTCAGCCCGCTGCACACCGAGGTCGGCGAATTCGTCACGTCGCTCGACATGGCCGGGGTCTCGCTGTCGATCCTGGTGCTGGACGACGAACTCGCCGAGCTCTACGCGGCTCCTTGCGACACCCCTGGCTACCGGAGCACCGGTGCCGCGCTGACGCCGGTGCCACTGGAGTCCACAGTGGACTCGCTGCTGGCCGATATCGCGCCGGGCGAGGGCATCGTGGACCGGGCGTTGACGGCGGCCCTGCGCGATATCGAGGCCAACGAGGCCGAACTCGGCAGGTTGGACGCGGTCGCGGCCGACGGCGACCACGGGCTGGGCATGACGAGGGGGATGCGGGCCGCGGTGGCCGCCGCACGGCGTGACGAAGACTCGCTGTCCACCGCGCTCCTGGCCGCCGGGACGGCGTTCGCCGACGCGGCGGGCGGTGCGTCCGGAGCGCTGTACGGGGTCCTGCTCGCCGAGACCGGTGCGGGGCTGCGCGGCCGGTCTCCGGGCGAGGTGACCACGGCGGCCCTCGCGGACGCCGTCGACGGTGCCGTGGCGGCGTTCGTCGAACTGGGCAAGGCCGAGCCCGGCGAGAAGACCATGCTCGACGCCATCGAGCCGTTCAGGCTGGCGTTGCGCGAACAGGCCGAGGCGGGCGCCGACGTCCCGCAGGCCTGGCAGAAAGCGGCGCAGGTCGCGGTGAGCGCGGCCGAGGCCACGGCGGACCTGTTGCCTGTCAAGGGGCGGGCGGCGCGGTTGGCGAAGCGGAGCGAAGGGCATCCCGATCCCGGGGCCACTTCGTTCGCGTTGCTCGTCACCGCGGTCGGCCAGGCTCTGGGAAAGGAAGACTGAAATGCGGATCGTGGTGGCGGCGGACAACGCCGGGGTCGCCCTCAAGGATCAGCTGCGTGATCTGCTCCTCGCCGATGACCGGGTGGACGAGGTCACCGACCTCGGCGTGGCCGACGGCGCCGACGACAAGGCGTATCCGCTGCTCGGCCTCGCGGCGGCGGAGAGGATCGCGCGAGGCGAGGCGGATCGCGGCGTGCTGGTCTGCGGGACCGGGATCGGCATGGCCATCTCGGCGAACAAGGTCCCGGGGGTGCGGGCCACGGTCGCGCACGACTCGTACTCCGCCGAGCGTTCGGTCAAGTCGAACGACTGCCAGGTGATCACCTTCGGCGCCAGGGCGATCGGGCCGGAGCTGGCGAAGAAGATCGTCGCCGAATGGGTCGGCTACCGCTTCGACCCGACGTCGGCCAGCGCGAGCAAGGTCGCGCACATCACCGAATACGAGCAAGCGCACTGAATCGGCAGGCAGAAGCCGGCGTCGATTGCGGTGGCGGGTTCACCAACAGACACTGAGAAGCGCCCGATGCGGGCACGGAGAGAGGACGCAGAGTTGCGGATACTCGCTGCGGGAGACCATTTCGTCGGCACCGGCCTGCTGGCCGGCGCCGTCCGTGCCGAGATCGGCGCCGGGCACGAGTTCTCGGAACTCACGCTGCCGTGGCCGGTGGAGCCGTTCGGTCCGGTCGCGAACGTGCACGAGGCCAGCGGCACCGAGGAGCAGGTGATCGAGGCCTTGGCGGGAGCCGAGGTCGCGGTGACCCAGATGGCGCCCTTCACCAAACAGGTGTTCGCCGCCGCGCCGGGCCTCAAACTCGTGTCGGTGTGCCGGGGAGGTCCGGTCAACGTGGACCTCGCGGCGGCCACCGAGGCGGGTGTCGCGGTGACGTACGCGCCCGGCCGGAACGCCGGCGCCGCCGCCGAGTTCGCGGTGGGGATGATCCTGGCCGCGATGCGCCGGATCTCGACGTCCTCGGCCGAGCTGCTGGGCGGCACCTGGCGCGGCGACTACTACGCCTACGACCAGACCGGTCTCGAACTCGACGGCACCACCGTCGGCCTGGTGGGGTACGGCGCGATCGGCGCGCGGGTGGCCAAGGTGCTCATCGCGTTCGGCGCGAAGGTGCTGGTCTCGGATCCGTTCGCGGACCCCGCCAAGATCGCCGCCGACGGCGCGGAGCTCGTCGAGCTGGACGATCTGCTGCGTCGCAGCTTCGTGGTGAGCCTGCACGCCCGGCTCACCGAGGAGACCCGGCATCTGATCGATGCAGCCAAGCTCGCCCTCCTGCCCGAAGGCGCCGTACTGGTCAACACGGCGCGCGGGGGCCTGCTCGACTACTCGCCGCTGCCGGAAGCCCTGCGTTCGGGACGGCTCGGCGCACTCGCGCTCGACGTGTACGACGTCGAGCCTCCGCCTGCGGACTGGGTGTTGCGGGACGCGCCGAACGTGATCGCGACCCCGCACCTGGCCGGAGCCAGCAGGCAGACGGCGGAGCGCGCGGCGAGCATCGTCGCCGCCGAAGTCGGCCGGTACGTCCGTGGGGAGGCGCTCGCGAATCTGGCGAACCCCGAGGTCCTGCGGCCATGATCATCGGCGTCGACATCGGCACGTCACTGACGAAGGCGGTCGTCTTCGACAAGGCCGGGATGTCCGTGGCGAGCGCGTGCACCACGTCCGAGGTGCACCACCTGCCGGGCGGACTGGTCGAACAGGACCTCGACCAGGTACTCGGCACTGTGGCGACGGTGGTGCGCGAAGTCGCCGCCGGGCTCGACGGCCCGGCCACCGCGTTGGCCCTCACCGGTCAGGGCGACGGATTGTGGCTGCGCGACGAATCCGGCGAGGCCGTCCGCCCGGCGATCTCCTGGCTCGACGGCCGGGCGAACTCGCTGCTCGCCGAATGGCAGGCCGGCGGAGTGACCAGGGAAGTGTTCCGCCGCACCGCGTCGGGAATGTTCCCGGGTTGCGCCGCGGCAATAATGTCCTTTTTGGACACTCATGAGCCGGAGTCGCTGGACAGGGCGGCGGTGGCGGGTTACTGCGTCGACGCGGTGCTCCAGCGGTTGACCGGTGAGATCACCGTCGACGCGTCGGACGCGTCGCTGCCCTTCCTCGATCCGGCGACCCGGCGTTACGACGAGGGCGCCATCGCGGCCGTCGGGCTCTCCCACCGCCGTAGCCTGTTCGTGGAGCCCGCCGCGCCGAAGACGGTCTTCCGGCTGGATGAACGTGGAGCCGGGCTGCTCGGTCTTCCCGTTGGGCTGCCGGTCACCGCGGGTCCGTTCGACCTGCCCGCGAGCGCCATCGGCGCCGGCGTACGACGTCCGGGCGATGGCATCCTCACGGCGGGCACCACCCTTGCGTGCCAGGTCCTGACGGACTCGGCGGAGTTCGATCCGGAGGGCGAGCCGGCGGGCATGTTCCTTTGCACGCCCGAAGAAGGGGAGTTCCTGCGGGCGATGCCCGCGATGGTCGGCACCGCGGGCATCGACTGGGTGTGCCGCCTGTTCGGCATCGCGGTCGAGGAGATCGGTCCGCTGCTCGACACGAGCAGGCCGGGTGCGGGTGGTGTTCGCGCGCTGCCGTTCCTCTCCGCGTCGGGTGAGCGAGCCCCGTTCGTCGACGCTTCCGCGAGGGCGCAGTTCTCCGGGCTGAGCCTGGAGAGTGAACGCGGCGACATCGTCCGGGCGCTGTGCGAGTCGATCGCTTACGCGGCAAGGCATTGCTTCGACGCCGCCGGGCTCACCGGCACGTTGTACGCCTGTGGCGGCGGGGTCCGCTCGCTCGAGTGGACCCGGATCTTCGCCGACGTTCTCGGGCGGCCCATCGTCATCCCCGGCGATCCCGGGGTCGGCGCGCGGGGTGCGGTGATCGTCGCGGCGGACGCCCTCGGCGAACCGGTCGACAGGGAGCTCTGGGCGGAAAGCGCACGCGTCGTCGAGGTCCGGCCGGAGAACGTAGAGTTCTACGAGCAGGGCTACGCCGACTATCAGGCCTCACTGGCCGCGGCCCGCGGACTCTGGAGGTTGTGACGGTGATCCTGGCCAAAGAACGCTTGGCGGTCTGCGAATTCGCCCGCCGGATGACCACCGACGGGCTCGTGGTCGGCACCTCCGGTAACGTCTCCGCGAGGCAGGGCGACCTGATCGCGGTGACCCCGACAGGCGTCGACTACGCCGGGCTGCGGCCGGAAGACGTACCGGTCGTCGGCCTCGACGGGGAGATCGTGGAGGGCACGCTCAAACCGACGAGCGAACTCCCGATGCACCTCACCGTGTACCGGCAGGCCACGGATCCAGACGGCAAGCCGGTCTCCGCCGTGGTGCACACGCATTCCGTGCACGCCACGGCGGTCTCGACCCTCGTCACCGAGGTGCCACCGATCCACTACATGCTCGCCGCGATCGGCCCGACAGCCCGCGTCGCGGCCTACGCGACGTACGGCACCGAAGAGCTCGCCAAGGTGATGCTGGAAGCGCTGGAAGGCCGCCGCGGCTGCCTACTGGCGAACCACGGCACCGTCACCTTCGGCGACAGCCTCGGCTCCGCGTACAGCCGGGCGCAGCAGCTCGAGTGGGTCTGCCAGGTGTGGCTGACGGCCCGGGCGGCGGGAACACCGACCCTGCTCCCGCCCGCCGAGATCGAGCACGTCGTGGAGAAACTTCGCGGCTACGGCCAGCGCTGAACGTCACGCGAGTTACGCCTCCGATCACGCGAGTTACGCCTCGAATCACGCGAGTCGCGCCTCTGAGCACGCGAGTTACGCCTCGAATCACGCGAGTCGCGCCTCTGAGCACGCGAAATCCGCCGTTCGCCGGCCGACGAGCGAGCGTCACGCGGGATCAGGAAGCGGCGGGCTCGGCCTCGAAGTCGGTGGCGTCCACGGCGTGTACCGCGTCGAGGAGTTCGACGACCGTCGGATCGTCGACGGCCTCCTTGATGCACTGCCACAACTGAAGATTCGCCAGTGCCCAGCGGGAGTAGTTCTCCGCCGCCTTGGGGTTGTAGAAGTAGTAACCACTGTCGTGGACATCGCACTGTTCGCCGACGATCTTGTCCGCCAGCTCGCGGAGGCTCAACCCGTTCTCCCGCAGATAGCGGTGGGCGAGTACGACAGGCGTCACCGGCAGCGCCTTGAACAGCGTGTCGGCATCGCTCAGTGCTTGAGCCTCGAGCGAGATGTGACGGCCTCTGGTGGCCATCTCGGCTTCGTCGATGATTTCGTCGATCCACTGGGCGACGGATTCCTCGACACCGCATTCCCGCAGGATGCCCATCCGGAGGTCTCGCCCGGCGGCCGCGGGGGAGTTCCGGTGCACGATGTAGTTCACGTCGTGCACCAGCGCCGCCACCTCGACGACGGCGCGATCCGCACCGTTGTGTTCGGCGAACCCCGCGGCCTTCGCCCGGACGAAACTGACGTGGTGCCAGCCGTGGAACTGCAGTTTGTCCGCATAACGCCAGCACAGTCGCCGGACATGGTGTTCGACGGCTTCGATGGTCTGCGAAGGAATCGTGCTCTTTCGCGCGCGCATATACCTCTCCGATCCCGTTTACGGACGGGTGGAGCAAGGGTATGCGCCTTCGACGGCGGTGTGTAGTCAGATACGGCCCGCGAGGTCCCCCAATCGGACCTCGACCGGAACGTGACGATGCCCGATTCCGGTTTTCGGGTCGAAGGAAAGACTGAACTCGCTCACCGGACGTGATTTCACCAGAAACGTCATAGTCCCTTCGGTGGCCTCGGGAATCCGATGGAACTCGTCCGCGTACATGACGCCCGCCGACCCTGTCTGGCACAGGGTGCTACGTCGTAACCGAACCGATGTGATCAATCCGGAAAGTTGATCTCGCAGGGTCGAATATCGCTCGTGGACGTAGTTGCCACGGAGGATCGTGGTGCAGAAGTGATATCTGTGATTGTGCACGGAATCGGCGTACCCCTCGCGCCAGTCCGACGGCGCCTTGTACTCGTGTAGCCAGATCGAAAAGGGATCGGTCGGGCAATCGAGCAGGCACCAGGCGAAATGGGTGGTGGTCTCCCGGGACCGCTCGAGTACCGCGCTCGCCTCGTCCGGGCTCAGCGAAGCCAAATGCCGCCGGAGGTCGTCGCGCAGCTCTGGTCTCGACGTCCAGTCGCGGAAGATCCCGTCGACGATCTGCCAGTGCTGCGTCAGCGGCAGGTCCGTGGTCCGGAGCAGCGCGGAGAGCTGGGTGAGGGGGGACAAGCGAGTGAGCAACTTCAGCTCCTCAAATCTAGTGCCGTGCGACGCCGAGAGGTCAGGGGTTCAGCTCGGCGATTGTGGTGAACTCCTTCCGGAAGGTGTGGAATTTCCCTTCCAGTTCGAGGAAGTTCTCTTCGGACAGGGGAGAACCGGTGATCTTTTCGTACAGGGCGAGGAAATCCGCCCTCGTCGTCGTGGTCGAGATGCGGAAGTGCCGTCCGGAGCGCGATTGCGACACGCGCAGGAACTCGGAGCGTTCCTTGTTGTACAGGAACGAACCTTCGCTGAACCGCAGCGTGCGCGGATACAGCGTGGTCGCGCCGCGGATGTCGCTGTACAAGGTCACCCAAACGCTCTCGTCGAACACTTCGAGCCGGTCCAGTGGCGGGTCGGCGACGACGGTGATGTCCACCAGCGAGCACCGGCTGCGCGCCAGGAACAGCCCGACGAGGCCGATGCTGATCTCGTCGTTGAGCCGCTTCTGGATCGTCTCGTAGTCCATTCCCGCTTCTTCGCTGCGCAGGAGATAGCGCGCCCTGCCGCCGATCGCGCCCTCGTCGCGTGGGTCGGCGATGACCACGCGAAGCTCCCTTTCGGTTCGGGACAACAACAATCGGGCGGCGGCGTGCCTGCCGGAGAAGCCGCGGAAGAAGTAGTGCCTGGTCGCGTCGAGGTCTTCGGTCATGACCCGGTTGAACATCGGGTCCGGATCGGTGGTCGCCTCGAAGACGTGGGTGGGGAAGAATTCCTTGTTGAGCGAACGGTATTCGGCGCTGAGCGCTTCCAGCGCCCGGCGGCTCTCCTCGATCACCGGGGTCACCATCGCGCGCTGCGACGCGGTGGCGGTGATCAGGGTCTGGCCGAAGCCGACCACCGCGGAGATCAGGGTGCCGGTGCCCACCGAGGTGAGCAGTGTCTTGCCGGCGCCGGGATCCATCATGCTGGAGATCCACAGGCTGAGGCCCGCGACGACGACCAGTACGGTGAGCAGCAGACTCGTCCTGGTCCAGAAGATCTCTTGCAACGGGGTACGGCGGAGCCGATCGGCTTCCGCGGGCACGAAGGTCACCTCCTTGATCAGCACTCGAACGGACGAACGCAGTGCGTATCTGTTCGAGTGCGGGGAGTTACTCTACGCGCATCGTGACCAGCCCGAAATAAGAAATTCGGGGGAAAGCGACCGACAACGAATGTGACGCTCGGCGATGCCGGTTTCGCATCGGAGGTTTCGCCGGAACACGGAAAAACCACTCACGGAGCGTGCGGAAGTATTCCTTCGTACCAGGCGGGTCCGGGCTTCGCCGACGACAAGGTTTCGACGACCGCCGAAGACGGTGCGGTGTACACCGTGGGGAAGTCGATCTCGCCCTTGCCCGGGTCCAGTGTCCACGCCAGCCGCTCATCTTCCGGCAGGCTCGCTTGTATCAAAGGAAAGTGCGCGTCCGCACCGTTTTTGTTGCCTCTGGGATCGAGCCGGATCCACCGGTCCAGACTTGCGAGGTACACGCCGTTGAGCCCGTGCAGAACGCCGATCCGCTGATAACAGAACCCGGCCGGGATGCCTTGGCTGCGAAGCAAAGCGGCCAGAAGGTGGGCCTTCGCGTAGCAGAGCCCGACTCCCTCGCGCAGAACGTCGGAGGCCATAAGAGTGACCCGGGAATCGGCGGCGTCCACCGTATGGTCGATCTCGTCGCGCACGAAGTGAAACATCGAACGAATCACGTCGACTTCGGTGCCACCGGTCGGTGACAGGCTGTCAGCCGTTTCGCGGATCAGAGGGTGATCGTGATCGACGATCGCGTCGGCGGCGAGATAATCTTCGAGGCGCTCGGATTCGATCTTCAACGTGATTTTCACGCGGCACCACCCAGTACGGTATCGACGGCTTCTTCGAGGAATTTCGGGCCGGCGTCGCCGCCGCGCAGCAGCAACCGGAACCAGATCGCCCCCGCGAGCAGATCCATCACCAGAACCGGATCGACGCCGGCGCGCAGTTCGCCTCTCGCGGTGGCGCGTTCGAAGATCGGCTCTTCGCGTGCCATGCGGTCGGCGAAGAAACTCCGTGCCACGTCACCGAGTTCGGGACGCCGGGTGCCCGCGGTCAAGGCCGCCGTGACGACCGGCGCGGTGTGCTCCGAGGTCAGCAGCCGGTGGATTTGCGTTGCCATGGCGAGAAGGTCGCCGCGCAGGCTGCCGGTGTCGGGGATGTCGAGGGCGAACAGGTCCGAGTCGCGCAGCGCGGCGGCCAAGAGTGCGTCCTTCGACGGCCACCATCGGTACAGCGTCGTCTTGTTGACGCCGGACCGGGCGGCAACGGCCTCGATGGCGAGCTTGTCGTAACCGTGCTCGGCCAGCAGTTCGAGAGTGGCGGCGAAGATCGCCTCGGCCTTGCGCGGACCGTTCTGGGTGGTCACCCGGCAACAATACAACGCACCGTTGCGTTGCGCACCGAGGGCGCGTACTTTGCAACGCAACGGTGCGTTGCATTCAGGAGGTAGTCCATGGTCCCCATCGTCTTCGTCCACGGCATCCGGCTCAGCGGCGCCGCGTGGACCGAGCAGCTCGAAGTGCTCGGACAGGCCGCGAAGGCAGTCGATCTCCCAGGCCACGGCACCCGCCGGGGAGAGCGGTTCACCTTGGACGACGCGGCGGACGTGATCGCCGAAGCCATCGACGAACCCGCGCTGGTCGTCGGGCATTCCCTCGGTGGTTACGCCGCCATCGCCGCGGCCGCGCGGTATCCGGAGCGCGTGGCCGGACTCGTCGTCGCGGGCTCGACCTTCCTGCCCGGCCGTACGCTGGAAACTCCGTTCCGCGTGGCGCACCGCTTGCTCATGCGGCTGCCGGGCCAGGGCGAGCGGCTGAGCCGCTGGCAGTTCCGAAGCGTCCTGCCGCCGAAACTCGCCGAAGCGGTGATCGGCGGCGGCATCGCGACGGAGGTGATCCCGGACGTCGCCGAGGCCTTCGCGGACTTCGACGTGCTGGCGAAACTCGCGGCCTATCCGGGCCCCACTTGGCTCATCAACGGCTCACACGATCACATCCGCCGCCATGAACGCCGCTTTCTCGACGCCTGCGCCGACGGGCGCCTCGTCACCGTTCCGAAAGCCGGGCACTACCTGCCGATGGTGCGCGGCAGGGAGTTCGCTCAGCTCGTGGTCGACGCGGCTCGCAGCCTGTCGATCTCCGCGGTCAGCTCGGAACGCAGCGAATCGTGCTGAGGCCCCAACGAAGAGGCCCAGTTTTCCACCGGATACAGCCAAACCGGCCGTCCGACCACCTCGGCGGGCTCCCAGTCGTAACGCGGCCAGACGTGCGCGTGCAGGAACGGATCCGTGTTGCCGAGAATCTCCAGGTTCACCCGGCGGAAGCCCGGATCCCTACGCGCGCAGACGTTTTCGACGGCTTCGCCGAGTAGCTCCAGGTCCGACAGGAACTTCAGCCGTCGCGGCCGCGGTAGGTCGGTCAGCCTGCCGACGGCCGGGGAATCGGTCAGCAGGACACAGTAGCCCGGCAGGAACTGCGTATCGCCGATCACCGCGAACCCCGCGTCCAGCCGCCGCAGCACCGTCGGGTTCTCCCCGCGCAGCGCCGAACCGATCCGATCCCGCTTCCAGTCGCCGGTCATGCGGCAAAGCTAGCCGACCGGGAACATCGAACCGCCGGATCCGGTGAACTGGGCGGTCAGGCGGACCGGCTCCGGATGGGGTGCCAGCACGATCGAGGCGAACGGTGTCGCGGCGGCCTGTGACCCGTAATTGGTGTGCAGATGCGCGCTGACGTGGACGTTCCGGTCGGCGGGGATCTCGAACGTGACCGCACCCCACGAGACCAGGAACTGCCTGCCGTCGATGCTCACGAACGGGGCGTACGGCACCGAGCTGGAGGGGAACGGCCGCAGTTCGACGGTGAGCAGCCGGCGCGGCCCGTCGTGGGCGTCCACGTACGGGATCACGCCGGGCTGGCTGGACAGGTCCGTCATTCTCGGGGCTCCCTCAGAACTGGTAGTAGAGGAACGGGCTGAACGTCCCGGTCGCGATCAGGATGGCCGCGTACACCAGTCCGACGGTCATCACGCCGATCCGCAGCGCCGTCGCCGGGCGGCTCCGCGAGGACTCCAGCAGCGGCCCGGTCACCGGATGCGCGGGCAGGAACACGATCGCCAGCGCGCACAGCAGGATGATCAGCCGTTGGTTGGTCACCGCGCTCTCCACGACGTCGGTAAGGCCCGTGAAGTCCGGCAGCACCATGTGCCCGATCATGCCGAGCGCCTGCGGCAGGTCCTTGGCGCGGAAGAACACCCAGCCGAACACCACCAGCACGAGCGTCAGCGCGCGGCGCCCGATGCGCGCGGCCTGGGACTTGGGGGCGGTGTCGTAGCCGAACGCACGCTCCACGATCAGGAGCGCGCCGTGGTAGACGCCCCAGATCAGGAACGTCCACTGCGCGCCGTGCCAGAACCCGGTCAGCACGAAGACGATGCACAGGTTCCGGTACGTGCGCCCGGCGCCGGCGCGGTTGCCGCCCAGCGGGATGTAGACGTAGTCGCGGAACCAGCGCGACAGCGACATGTGCCAGCGCCGCCAGAACTCGGTGATCGTCACCGACGAGTACGGTCTCGCGAAGTTCTCCGGGAGCCGGAAGCCGAGCATGCGGCCGAGCCCGATCGCCATGTCGGAGTACCCGGAGAAGTCGAAGTACAGCTGCAGGGTGTACGCGATCGCGCCGAGCCAGGCGATCGCGAAGGTCATCTGATCCGGTGGTGTGTTGAAGCAGGTGTCCACCAGCGGGCTGAGCGAGTCCGCGATGATCGTCTTCTTGCACAGCCCGAGCGCGAACCGCGGGAAACCGGCGGCGATGTCGTCGAGGCGGTGGGACCGCTGCTGCGGCAGCTGGCCCGCGATCTCCCGGAACCGCACGATCGGTCCGGCCACCAGCTGCGGGAACATCGCGATGTACGCGGTGAACGCCACGGGGTCGCGCAGCGCGCGGCGTTCACCGCGGTAGATGTCCACCACGTAGGAGATGTGGTGGAACGTGTAGAACGAGATGCCGATCGGGATGACCAGTTCGGCCACCGGGAAATCGCCGCCGAACCAGTGCGTCACGGCCGCGATCTGCTGCGTCGCGAATCCCGCGTACTTCCAGATCAGCAGCATGCCGACGTTGAGGCCGATGACCCCGATCAGCAGCCGCTTGCGCCGCTTGTTCTGCAGGTCCCAGGCGTTCGGCTCCAGCGCGGGCCCGGCCAGGAAGTTGACCACCATGCAGCCGAGCAGCACCAGCGTGTACGGGCCGGCACCGGTGGCGTAGAAGATCAGGCTGCCGACCGCGACGATGCCGTTCCGCCAGCTGCGCGGGCACACCAGGACGGCGAGCAGGATCGCCGGCATGAAGTACCACAGGAACAGCGGTGAAATGAACGACATCGGTGCGGGTCCCCCAGGGCGGTTACGCGTTAGCCGCTGGTGACCTTAGCCTGAGGTTCCCGCACCGTGTGACGAAGTGCGGGGTCAGACGCGTCCCGCGAGCCGCCGCCGGCGCGCCACCTCGGCCAGCAGCACCCCGGCCGCGACCGACGCGTTGAGCGACTCGACGCCCGCCGCCATCGGGATCGACACGGTCGCGTCGCAGGTCTCGCGCACCAGCCGGGACAGGCCGCGGCCCTCCGAGCCGAGCACGATGACCAGCGGATCCGCCGCGAGGTCGAGTTCGTCGATGTCCACCGAGCCGTCCGCGTCGAGGCCGACGACCATCAGGCCGTCGTCCTTCCACGCCTTCAGCTGACGGGTGAGGTTGGTCGCGACGGCGATCGGCAGCTTGGCCGCGGTGCCGGCGGAGGTCCGCCACGCGACCGCGGTCATGCCCGCGCTGCGCCGTTCCGGCAGGAGGACACCCTGCGCGCCGAACGCGGCGGCGGACCGGATCACCGCGCCGAGGTTGCGCGGGTCGGTGACGCCGTCGAGCGCGACGAACAGCGGGGTCTGCCCGGAGTCCTTCGCGACGGCCATCAGGTCGCGCGGGTCGGCGTAGACGAACGGCGGGACCTGCAGGCCGAGGCCCTGGTGCATGGCCCGGTTGGTCTTGCGGTCCAGTTCCTCGCGCGGGATCTCCAGGATCGAGATGCCCTTGTCGCCGGCGAGCCGGACGGCCTCGTTGACGCGGTCGTCGATCTCGATGTTGATCGCCACGTACAGCGCGGTGGCCGGCACGTCGGCGCGTAGCGCCTCGACCACCGGGTTGCGCCCGGCGATCAGTTCCGGCTTGTCGGCCTTCTTCTGCCGCGCCTGGTCCTTGCGGTCACGCGCGTTGGCCATCCGGTACGCCTTGTGGCCGGGCCGGTCCTCGGCCTTGGGCGTCGGGCCCTTGCCTTCGAGGCCCTTCCGGCGCTGGCCGCCGGAGCCGACGACCTGACCCTTCTTCGTGCCGGGCTTGCGAATAGCGCCCTGGCGCCGGGAGTTGCCTGCCATCAGTGAGAATCCTTGAGCTAGAGACCGAGTAAGGGTCAGACGTCCTTGACGGTCCACTGTGGACCGTTCGGGGTGTCCTCCACCACGATGCCCGCCTGCTGGAGGCGGTCACGCGCGGCGTCCGCACGGGCGAAGTCCTTCTCGGCGCGGGCCTGCTGCCGTTCGGTGAGCAGCCCTTCCACGAGTTCGGACAGTGCCTGCCGGGTGGGCGTCTCATTACCGCCCGCCTCGGACCAGCGCGCGGAGAGCGGGTCGAGGCCGAGCACGTCGGTCATCGCGCGCACGGAGGCGGCGATTTCGAGTGCCTTGGAATTGTCGGACGCGTCGAGGGCCGCGTTACCGTCGCGGACCGTGTTGTGCAGCACTGCGAAGGCCTGCGGAGTGGCGAGGTCGTCGTCGAGCGCGGCCGCGAACCCGTCCGGGATCTCGCCGAGGTGGACCGTGCCGGCGATACCCGCCGTGCGGCGGAGGAACTGCTCGATCCGCCGGTAGCCCTGCGCGGCTTCGGCGAGCGCTCCGTCGGAGTACTCGATCGTCGACCGGTAGTGCGGCTGGACCAGGTAGTACCGGAGTTCGGGCGCCCGGTAGTTCTTGAGCATCTCCGGGATCGAGACCGTGTTGCCCAGCGACTTCGACATCTTCTCGCCGGACAGGGTCACCCAGGCGTTGTGCAGCCAGAACCGCGCGAACGGGTCACCCGCCGCGTTCGACTGGGCGCGCTCGTTCTCGTGGTGCGGGAACACCAGGTCGACGCCGCCGCCGTGGATGTCGAACTCCGCGCCGAGGTACGTGGTCGCCATCGCCGAGCATTCGAGGTGCCAGCCGGGACGGCCGGAGCCCCACGGCGTCGGCCAAGACGGCTCGCCCGGCTTCGCGGCCTTCCACAGCGTGAAGTCGCGCGCGTCGCGTTTGCCCTCGCCGAGGCTCTCGCCCTGCTGGACCTCGTCGAGCTTCTGGCCGGAGAGATCGCCGTAGCCGTCGAACGCCTTGACCGAGAAGTACACGTCGCCGCCCGAGGCGTACGCGTGCCCGCCGTCGATCAGCCGCTGCATCAGCTCGACCATCTGCGTGACATGCCCGGTCGCCCGAGGAGCGATCGAAGGCGGCAAGCAGCCCAGCGCTTCGTACGCCGACTCGAAGGCGCGCTCGTGCGTGGCCGCCCACTCCCACCACGGGCGATCCGCCGCGGCGGCCTTGGTGAGGATCTTGTCGTCGATGTCGGTGACGTTGCGGACCATCAGCACGTCGAGTCCACTGTGGACGAGCCAGCGACGAAGGACGTCGTAGTTCAGCGCGCCGCGGACGTGGCCGATATGGGGAACACCCTGCACGGTGGCACCACACACGTACATGGACGCCGTTCCGCTACGGGCGGGATGGAATTCCCGCACGCTCCGGGTCGCCGTGTCATAGAGGTGTAGTGCCACCCTAAAAGGGTACGGGGTCGGCGTGAGCGGTGTCGCAGTGACCGTATTACAGCACGTTGTGGGCGCGCATGACGTTGAGCAGGGCGTCCGGCCGCTCGGTCGTCGGCAGCGGCTCTACCAGCGCGAACGCGCAGCCGATCTCGCGCGCGGCGCCGTCGGCCTCCTCGCTGTCGCCGACCATGAGCGTTTCCGCCGGGTCGACCCCGAGCCGCTCGACGGCCGCGCGGAAGATCTCCGGCTCCGGCTTCACCGCTCCGACCTCGAACGACAGGATGAACTCGTCGACGTAGGCGTCCCAGCCACGGCGGCCGAACGCGGGCCGGATGTCGAAGGCGATGTTGCTCAGCACCCCGATCTTCACGCCCTTGCCGGAGACGCCCTTGAGGACGGCTTCGGTGTCCGGGTACGGCGTCCACTGGGTGGGATCGATCAGCCGGGTGTAGAGCGCGACCGCCTGGTCGGCGTGCGGCACCCCGGACTGCTTGAGGACCTCGAGGTACACCTTCCGGTGCAGCACCGGGTCGCGGTCGCGGTGGTTCCAGGCGTGCAGGTGCTCCTCGTCGAGATCGACGACCTGGCCGACCGGCGCGGTCATCCGGCGCATCAGTTCGGTCTGGGCCTCGATGTCCAGGCTCTCGCCCTCGTGGTCGGTGAGGTCGGCGAGCCAGGTCTCGTCCTGTTCGAGCCGGAAGACCGTGCCGGAGAAGTCGAACAACACAGCGCGAAAGGTCACGAGCCCCACATTAGCCACGATCGTGGGGGTTCCGCCGCTCCTCGCGTGTGAGATGAACGGTCCGTTTCTTGCAAATTTCGCAAGGAACGGACCGTTCATGGCGCGCGTCAGGCGGCGTTGCCGGTGATCTTGGTGGGCGTGATCCGGACCAGCACGCGGACGACGTCCGCCGGCTCCTCCGGGTAGTCCTTGCCGAGGTACTTGTGCGAGAGCTCGTTGATCAGCTCGCGCCCGCCCTCGTCGGTCATCTCCACGGTCCCGCGGATCTCGACGTAGTCGTACGGGTTCTCCTGGTCGAAGACCGAGACGGACACCCGCGGGTCCCTGGCCATGTTCCGCTCCTTGAGACGCCCGCGGACGGTCGCGAAGACCACCGTGTCGCCGTCCCGCTTCGCCCACAGCACGGACGTCTGCGCGGAGCCGTCGGCGTTGATGGTCGCCAGCACCGGGAAGTTGTTGCCGTCGAGGAGTTTCTTGGTCGCGTCGTTGAAGGTCACACCCATGGCTGAATCCTAGGCAGCCTGATCACCGGACGTTCCCGGCGATCCGTTCGACGCGCAGGCGGACGATCACCCGCTCGACGTCGTCGCCCTCCGGCGGCGGGTCCTGGCCGAGGTACTTGTGGCTGAGCGTCTTCGGCAGCGTCTTCCCGGGATCCGGGGTGATCGTGACAGTGCCGCGCAGTTGCGTGTGCCGGTACGGGTTCTCCGCGTCGGTGATCGACACGCTCGCGCGAGGATCGCGACGCAGGTTCCGGACCTTCAGCCGGTCTTCGGTGGCGCTGAAGACGAGATCGCCGTCGTCGAGGCCCACCCAGATGACCGAGGTCTGCGGGCCGCCGTCGGCGTCCAGCGTGGCCACGGTCGCGAAGTTCTTGCCGTCCACCAGTTCGCGGACCGGTTCGGGAAGTGTGACTGCCATGACAGCCGGAACCGGCGCCCGGCGGCGGCTATTCCTGCGAGGGCAGGAGCAGTGCCGTCGCGAACGCCGCGATGCCCTCGCCGCGTCCGGTCAGGCCGAGGCCGTCGGTCGTCGTCCCGGAGACGCTCACCGGCCCGCCGACCGCTTCGCTCAGCACCTTCTGCGCCTCTTCGCGGCGCTTCCCGACCCGCGGCGCGTTGCCCACGATCTGGACGGTCGCGTTCCCGACGGTCCAGCCGCCCGCCTCGACCAGCCGCCGCGCCTCCGCGAGGAACTCGACGCCGTGCTTGCCCGCCCAGCGCGGATCGCCGGTGCCGAACACCGCGCCGAGATCACCGAGCCCGGCCGCGGACAGGAGCGCGTCGCACAACGCGTGCGCCGCGACGTCGCCGTCGGAATGGCCCGCGCAACCGTCGACACCCGGCCAGAGAAGACCGGCGATCCAGCATTCGCGGCCCGCCTCGACGGGGTGGACGTCGACGCCGTTCCCGATCCTCACAGCACTTCCTCTTCCCCGGCCCGGGCGATCGCCTCGGCCAGCTTCAGTTCGAACGCGTTGGTGACGCGCATCGCGTCGGGATGGCCCGGGACGGTGTGCGCGCCGTCGAGAGACGGCTCGCCGGCATACGAGAGAAAAGTCTCACGCGTGAAGCCGAGCGGGGTCTGGGCGGTGCGCAGGTATGTGCGGTCTTCGGTGCCTGTGATTACCTTCGCCGCATCGGTCACCTTCACGGTGTCCGCCATCGGCAGTACGGGAACCACGAAAGGCGAGCCCGCGCGGACCGCGTCCGCGACGGCCCGGACCTTGTCCGCGGGGGTGAAGGCGCGCAGGGCGTCGTGCACGAGGATCACCGGATCCCCGGCGATCTCACTTTCGATGGTGTCGAAGGCATGCGCGAGTGACGCGCCGGGTACTATCCGGCATCGCTCTTCGAAGCCGCGCAAAGCGGCCGAAAACGAATCAGCACACCGCTCGGGGGCCGCTACGACCACCAGATCGAGATCCGGCAGAGCGAGCAGCCCCCGCACAGTGTGCGTGAGTAACGCTTCACCATTGACCGGCGCGAGAGCGAGCTCCGCGTCGGAGGCATGGTGACGAACGACAGTGACGAACACGATCGTGCTCATAAGGACGGTGCTCATATGTGCGCGATCGTAGAGGTGTCCCCCGCAGCCTCACCTGGCGTGGGACATCCGCCGGTTCAGACTGCCGCGGTTTCCAGAACTTCGTCGAGGAGGACTTCAGCCTTGTCCTCGTCGGTGCCCTCCGCGAGCGCCAGCTCGCTGACCAGAATTTGCCGCGCCTTCGCCAGCATGCGCTTCTCGCCGGCTGAAAGTCCGCGGTCCTTCTCTCGCCGCCAGAGGTCGCGCACCACTTCGGCCACCTTGTTCACATCGCCGGAGGCGAGCTTCTCGAGGTTGGCCTTGTACCGACGAGACCAGTTGGTGGGCTCTTCGGTGTGCGGAGCACGCAGAACGTCGAAAACCTTGTCCAGTCCTTCTTGCCCGACGACATCACGAACGCCGACGATCTCGGCGTTGTCAGCGGGCACGCGAACCGTAAGATCCCCTTGCGCGACTTTGAGGACGAGGTACTTCTTCTCCTCGCCCTTGATCACGCGGGTCTCGATGGCTTCGATGAGTGCGGCACCGTGGTGCGGGTAGACGACGGTCTCTCCGACCTTGAAAACCATGTGTCCTCTGCCCCTTTCGCTGAATTCATCTTAGCACGTGCCGACGAGGCCCACCTAGCGGCCCGCGATCGTCGTCGCAGGTCAGCGGCCTGACGGTGCTCCGCCCGGGGGTTGACAAACCCAATTCGCCCATGCTCACGCTGGTGAGAAGCGAACGATTTCCAAATCCTTTGTGGACGGTTGATCTTGGGCGCGTCGCCGCATTGATGGGGTGCCAACACGCACCGGGTTCTCCGGCCGCCGAGGCGCCCGGCTAGTCTTCGCGGTGAAGAGGCCGTGAGATGGAAGGACTCCGACGTGAGGCTGCAGAATCGTCGCGTGTTCGGCGCAGGTGTGCTGGCGCTCGGCGCCGCGCTCGTGCTCGCCGGCTGCGGTGCTGGTCAGATCACCCAGACCGACTCGCAGCAGCCCGCGGTCAACGGGACGTACGCGCAGGCGAAGGACCTGGTGCTGCGGAACGCCGCGCTCCAGTTCCCGACCGAGGGCCAGGCGTACCCGGCCGGTTCCGCCGCGCCGCTGACGCTGACCATCGTGAACCAGGGCAAGCTGGACGACGAGCTCGTCTCCGTCTCCTCCGAAGCCGCCGCCGGCGACGCCAAGATCACCGGGTCCAAGGTCGTCGCCGCGGGCCACGCGCTGGTGATCGGTCCGTCCGACTCGGTCGAGTCGACCAAGGAGGTCGCCCCGACGAGCGTCCCGTCCTCCGCGCCGGCGTCGTCCTCGGGCGCGCCGTCGTCGTCGGGTGCCCCGTCGTCCTCCGGTGCCCCGTCGAGCTCCGCCGGGACGGTCACGCCGTCCGCGGGCCCGGAGACGACCAACGCGCCGGACCAGGTGGGCAAGGCCACGATCGAGCTGCAGGGGCTGAAGCAGCCGGTGTGGGCGGGCCAGACCATCAAGGTCACCTTCGTCTTCAAGAACTCCGGCTCGATCACGGTGGACCTGCCGGTCGCGGCGCCGTCGCACCCGGGCAGCCGGGCGCCCGCGCCGGAGAAGGAAGCCAAGGGCGGCGGGCACTAAAGCCCTCAGAAGTACGTGAAGGCCCCCTTCACTGCGCCAGGCGCAGTGAAGGGGGCCTTCACGTACTTGCGTCGTTGCCGGGGTTTGTCGGTGGTGGCCGCTAGCCTCGCGGGGTGGTCAAGAAAGGCAGCACCTACCGCTGCGGTGAATGCGGATACGAAGCGCCGAAGTGGGTCGGGCGCTGCCCCGAATGCCAGGCATGGGGGACCATCGAGGAACGCGGCGACGCCCGCCCCGCGATAGCCAGGGTCGTGGCGGGAGCGCCGAGCGCCCCGGCGCGCCCGATCGGCGAGGTCGACGTCGAGACGGCGCGCGCGAAGCCCACCGGTGTCTCCGAGCTGGACCGGGTGCTCGGCGGCGGGTTCGTGCCGGGCGCGGTCATCCTGCTCGCGGGCGAGCCCGGTGTCGGCAAGTCGACCCTCCTGCTGGAGGTCGCCTACCAATGGGCGGCCACCGCGGGCCGGGCGCTCTATGTCACCGGCGAGGAGTCGGCGGGGCAGGTGCGCCTGCGCGCCGAGCGCACCGGCAACGTCCACGACGAGATGTTCCTCGCGGCCGAGAGCGACCTGTCCGCGATCCTCGGGCATGTCGACGCGGTCAAACCGGGGGTGCTGATCGTCGACTCGGTCCAGACCATGGCCTCGCCGCAGGTGGAGGGCGCGCCGGGCGGCGTCACCCAGGTCCGCGCGGTCACCTCCGGGCTGGTCGCGCTGGCCAAGGAGCGCGGGCTGCCGATCGTGCTGGTCGGCCACGTCACCAAGGACGGCTCGGTCGCCGGGCCGCGCGTGCTGGAGCACCTGGTCGACGTGGTCCTGCAGTTCGAGGGCGACAAGCATTCGACACTGCGAATGCTGCGCGGCATCAAGAACCGGTTCGGCGCCGCCGACGAGATCGGCTGCTTCGAGCTGGTCGAGGAGGGCATCGTCGGCGTGCCCGACCCGTCGGGGCTGTTCCTCAGCCACACGGCGGAGCCGGTCGCGGGCACCGCGGTCACGGTGACCATGGAGGGCAAGCGGCCCCTGCTGGGCGAGGTGCAGGCGCTCGTGTCGGCGACCCAGTCACCGCAGCCCCGGCGCGCGGTGAGCGGTCTCGATTCGGCACGCGTCGCGATGGTGCTGGCCGTGGTCGAGAAGCGGGCGAACATCAAGGTCGGCGACAAGGACGTCTACGTGGCGACGGTCGGCGGCATGAAGATCACCGAACCCGGGATCGATCTCGCGGTGGTGCTGGCCCTGATCTCCTCGGCGAGGGACACGCCGCTCTCGCCCAAGCTGGTCGCGATGGGCGAAGTCGGGCTGTCGGGGGAGGTCCGGCGGGTGCCGAGCGTCGGGCGGCGGCTCGCGGAGGCCGCCCGGCTCGGCTTCACCTACGCGCTGGTGCCGCCGGATTCCGGCAAGATCCCGCCGGGCATCCGGGTGCTGGAGGTCCCGGACGTCGGAAGCGCGCTCAACGCCGCCAAGCACGCGCGCTAGCTGGGCTTGGGGCCGCCGTCGTCGGTGATCACCACCGAGATCGACGTGTCGAACAAGGTCAGCCCCGGCCAGCCCTCGTCCTGTCCGTTGGACCGCACGGCGCGGTTCCCGATGACGGCCGCCGTCGCCTGGTCGACGACGAACGTCCGCGTCCGGTCCGGCAGCGCGACCGTGAAGGACACCGCGGGCCGTCCGCCGGGAGCGATCAGGCTCGCCACGGCGATGCCGGGCATCCTCGCGAGCGCTGTGCACAGCGCCACCCGCATCGCCCCGAAGCCCTGGGACGAGCGGAGGACGTTGAAGGCCATCTCGAACATCTCGGGTACGGAGTTCAGCTGCTCCGGTGAGCGGCCGTCCGGCCAGAGGCCGTCACGGCGGAGCCGCTCGGACAGCTTCGCCGGGTCGGCGGGCAGTTCGGCGAGAAACTCCGGGGTGGGGTCGGTCCAGCCGCTTTCCGACGGCAGCAACCGATCCGGCGGGCCCGGCTCGGAGGTCTTCACCGGAGGAGGCACCTGTGGCGTGGTGCGCGGCGGCCGCCCCTCCGCCAAGGTGACGTGGGACGACGGGCCCGGAAGTGTTTCGCCGTGGGACTTGGCCGTCTGGTAGTCGCCCTTGATCCAGCGGATCTCGCCGGTTCCGGTGAAGCGCGTCTTGACCGGCATCCAGCTGTGCGGCGGCAGCCACCGTTCGAGGATCTCGTTGGTCTGGTACACGAGCCCCTTGTCGGTGACATGCGTGGTCCAGGTGGACTCCGTGACGAGCCGGTACTGGCCGTCCCGGATCGGGAAGTCGTCGCCGTGGAGGCCCTCGACCGCGTCTTCGCCCCGGGTGACGGTCGAGTGGGCCGCGGGGTCCGGGCCGTCGTCGGAGGTGAAGACGTTCGTCGCCACGATCCCTCCGCCGGACACCAGCGCCGCGGCGGCCGCTGCCGCGATCCACCGCCACGAACCCGGCCGCTTCCGCACCGGGCGCGCGGCCACGGGGAGGAGTTCGTCCTCGACATCGCCGGCGGCACGCAGGAGCGCGGCCCTGGCGCGGGAGAGTTCGTCCCGCCGGGTTTCGGGCCCGGCGTGGAGGTCGGCGAGCGCTTCGTCGAGTTCGGCCTCGGACCACACCTTCCGGATGTTATCGCCGTGCACTTCCGCCGCCCTCCTTTGTGGACTCCGTGGTGATCTCCGGTGCGTTGGCACGCAGCCATCTCCGGATCCGGTGCAGCCGTGATCTGACCGTCCCGGCGGGAATTCCCAGCGCCTCGGCGACCTCGCCGGCGTCCAGCCCCGCCCACGAGACCAGCAGCAGGGTGTCGCGGTCCGCGACGCTCAGTTCGGCCAGTGCTCCCGCGAGCTGGGCCGCGCGGGATTGGGCGTCGACCCGTTCGGCGACGCGGCCGTCGTGCCCGGCCGAGACCGTCTGTCCCGCGGCCGCGAGCCGGGCCGTCGCGTGGAGCGCCCGGGTCTCCGTGCGGACGTGGTGGCGCAGCAGGTTCGTCGCGATCCCGTAGAGCCACGCGCGTGCCGTGCCGGCCTCGGGGCGATACGTCTCGCGTCGCCGGAGCGCCACGAGGAACGTCTCCGCGACGAGGTCGTGCGCGGTCTCCGTGCCGACGCGGCGCGCGAGATAGCGCTGCAGCGGGGCCGCGTGGGCGTCGAAGAGCAGGCCGAAGACGGGTGCGGGATCCGGACCACCGAGATCCGGCCTGTCCAGCCCGCGCGTGCCGGCCTGCTCGTGATCGTCTTTCATCACCTGCACGATCGCTATTGCCCGATGGCCCCCGGAGCGTTCATCCGATCCTACTTTCGTCGTGGGCCGATCGGGGAAAGCGCAGGTGACGCCGCAGACAAAAGCCGCCGGACCGGAGATCCTGTTCAGGATTCACTATTCAGAAGTGAAACTGGGGAAGGATTACCATGCGCCGACTCAGGACCGCGGTCGTGGCCGCGCTCGCGGTGTCCGCACTGATCACCGCTCCGGCGGCCGCCGTCGCCCAAGGTGAGTACGTCGTACCCGCGCCCGACTTCGTGAAGTCGATGGCGCCGCCCGCCAAGGTCGAAGGGGTCAGGGCGGCCGCGGAGCTCAACATCCAGTACCAGATCCAGGAGACCGGGTACTGGTGCGGCCCGGCCGCCACCCGGATCGCCATCTCGGCCAAGAACGGCAACCCGCCGAGCCAGCAGCAGCTCGCGAACGAGCTCCCGACCAGCACCAACGGCACCGACTGGATCGGGCAGGTCACCCGCGTCCTCAACAACCACGTCGCCGGCGGCTGGTACGAGACCAAGGAGATGCCGAACGACCCGCCGACCCAGGCGCAGCGCGACCTCCTGTGGCGCGACATCGTGCTGGACGTCGACAAGGGTTACGCGATCGTCGCGAACATCGTCGCCCCGGCGAACAACCACCCGCCGGGCTACCCGAACTACACGATCTACCACTACTTCACGATCATCGGCTACAACAGCGACAACATGACGGTGAAGATCGCCGATCCGGCCAACTTCGGCGGCAACCAGATCTACTGGCTCACCTTCAACCAGCTCGCCACCCTGATCCCGCCGAAGGGTTACTCGGCCTGATCCCCCGCCGCGTTTCGTCCTCTGGACGCGTCCAGAGGACGAAACGCGTGGGTTGTACGAATCTTGTACGGGAGAGCTCGAAGCTGGTGGACATGCGCATCAAGACGCTCGGTCTGCTGGCCGCCTCGCTGCTGGCGCTGGTCGCCACGCCGGCCCAGGCCGCCGACGGCAACCCCCTCGAGAAGACCAACGGCTTCTACGTCGACCCGAACTCCAACCCCGCGGTCTGGGTGCGGGATCACCCGGGCAGCACCGCCGACAAGATCAAGGCCGCCATCTCCACCAAGGCGGGCGCGCGCTGGTTCGGCAACTGGAGCGGGAACGTCAAGACCGCCGTCGACGGCTACACCTACGCCGCCGACGTGGCCGACAAGCTGCCGATCCTGGTCGCCTACAACATCCCCGGCCGAGACTGCGGCGGTCACTCCGGTGGCGGCGCGGGCAGCCCGGAGGCGTACCGGACCTGGATCTCGAACTTCGCCGACGGTATCGGCGGCAAGCCCGCGGTCGTCGTCATCGAGCCGGACGCGCTCGCGCAGGTCGACTGCCTGCCCGCCGGCGAGCGTCAGACCCGCCTCGACCTGCTCAAGTTCGCCGCCGAGCAGTTCGCCGCCAAGGCCCCGAACACCTGGGCGTACATGGACGGCGGCAACTCGACCTGGATCCCCGCCGCGACCATGGCCGACCGGCTCAACGCCGTCGGGGTGAAGTCGGTCCGCGGTCTCGCGATCAACGTGTCGAACTACAAGACCACCACCGACTCGGCGAACTACGGCAAGGCCGTCAGCGCCGCGCTGTCGAGCAAGTACGGCTACACCAAGCCGTTCGTGATCGACACCAGCCGCAACGGCAACGGCCCGCTGGGCTCCGAATGGTGCAACCCGGCCGGGCGCAAGCTCGGCGCGACCTCGCAGACCGGCGGTGGCGCCGAGATGCTGCTCTGGGTCAAGGTGCCCGGTGACTCCGACGGCAAATGCGGCATCGCGCCGAACGTCGAAGCCGGTCAGTTCAGCCCCGATCTGGCGCTGCGCCTGATCAGCGGGACCTGACCGCCCCGCCAAGCCCGTCGCGCCGGCTGTTCGTCTGTGACCCTCGTTCTCCCGAGAAGGCGAGGGCCACGACCCCTTGGACAGCAGCCGGCGCGACGCCTCCAATTCCCGTGAAGGCCCCCTTCCCTCGGCTCAGCCGAGGGAAGGGGGCCTTCACGCGCCTCCGGTAGTACGGTGACCTGAGTCACAGTGTCGACCGAGAGGATGGCGTCGTGGAGTTCCAGCTGGGGATCGGTACCAGGAAGGGCTTGTTCCTCGCCCGCAGCGAGGACCGCGTGAACTGGGAGATCTCCGAACCGAAGTTCCCCATGGAGGCCGTCCGGGCGGTCGCGCTGGCCCCCGCCAAGATCTACGCGGCCGCGGTCAACGAACACTTCGGCCCGACGATCGCGACGTCGGAGGATTTCGGCGAGACCTGGTCCCAGCCCGATCACGCGCCGGTCGCCTTCCCCGCCGACACGGAGACCGCGCTCGAAGGCATCTGGCAGATCGTGCTCGCCGGGGACGTCGTCTACGCCGGTGTCGAGCCGTCGGCGCTGTTCCGCTCCCAGGACGGCGGCGAGACCTTCGAACTCGTCCGAGGGCTTTGGGACCACGAGCACCGTCCACACTGGACTCCCGGTGGCGGCGGCCAGATGATCCACACGATCCTGCCGCATCCCACGGATCCCGGGCGGATCACCGTCGCCATGTCGACGGGCGGGGTCTACCGCACCGAGGACGGCGGCAAGAGCTGGACGGCGGCCAACCGCGGCATCAGCGCCGGTTTCCTGCCCGACGAGGAACCCGAATTCGGGCAGTGCGTGCACAAGGTCGCGATGCATCCGTCGCGTCCCGAGCGGTTCTTCCTGCAGAACCACGGCGGCGTCTACCGCAGCGACGACGACGCGAAGACCTGGCGGTCGATCGCCGGTGGCCTGCCGAACGACTTCGGTTTCGCCATGGTCGTCCATCCGTCCAAACCGGACACCGTCTACAACTTCCCCTTGGTGGCCGACGTTCTCCGTTTCCCGCCAGAGGGCCGTTGCCGGGTCTACCGCAGCGAGGACGCCGGCGAGACCTGGACGGGTCTCGGGAACGGCTTGCCGGACAAGGGGTTCTACGCGGGAGTGCTGCGGGACGGGATGTGCGTGGACTCGCGGGACGGCATCTACTTCGGCACGCGATCCGGTGAAGTGTGGGCGAGTCCCGACGAAGGCGACACCTGGCATCAGGTCGCCGCGCATCTGCCGGACGTGCTGTGCGTGCGGGCCCAGGTGGTCTAGGTGGTCCGGGTCCTGTTGCCCGCGATGCTGCGACAACTCGCGGACGGCCGCGGCGAGCTCGAAGTCGAGGCTTCGACGCTCGACGGCGTCCTGGACTCGCTCGGCGCCGGGTATCCCGCGCTGGAACGCCGCCTGCGCGACGAGACCGGCGCGCTGCGACGTTACGTGAACTTCTATGTGGACGGTGAGGAGTGCCGCCGTCTCGACGGTGCCAAGACTTCGCTCGCGGAGGTGAAGGAAGTCCAGATCATCCCGTCGGTCGCCGGCGGCTGACGGGGACTTTCACGCGTCGCCCGCGGTCCGGAGGTGTCGCGAAAGCCACTTTCGGGACGTCAGATGTCCCGAAAGTGGGGCGGATTCATGCGGTGGTCGCAACGTGCTCTGTTTAGGACAGTAGCGTGGTGAGTTTTTCGAGTGGGGTGTGCCAGTCCAGTGTTTTGCGGGGGCGGCTGTTGAGTCGTGCGGCGACTGCGGTGAGGTGTTCTGCGGTGTGCTGGTGCAGGTTGGTCCCTTTGGGGAAGTACTGGCGAAGCAGGCCGTTGGTGTTCTCGTTCGTCCCGCGTTGCCATGGGGAGTGCGGGTCGCAGAAGTAGATGGCCAGGTCGGTGGCGAGGGTGATGTCGGCGTGACGGGCCATCTCGTTGCCCCGGTCCCAGGTCAGTGACCGCCGCAACTGGTGCGGGAGGGTCTGGATCGCGTCGATCATCGCGTCCCGGACCTGGATCGCGTCGTGGCCGTGGGGCAGGTGCAGCAGTACGACGAACCGAGTGGAGCGTTCCACGAGGGTGCCGATCGCGGACTTGTTACCGGCACCGGTGATCAGGTCGCCTTCCCAATGCCCCGGGACTGCCCGGTCCTCGGCTTCGGCCGGCCGTTCGCTGATCTCGACGAGGTCAGGGATCCGTGACCGTCGTGCCTGTGCTTGCTTGCGCGGGCGGCGCAGCGCCCGTCCTGTCCGTAAACACGCGGTGAGCTCGCGGCGCAGCGCTCCCCGGCTCTGCACATACAAGGACTGGTAGATCGTCTCGTGTGACACTCGCATCTCCGGCCGGTCGGGGAACTCCATCGCCAGCCTGGCTGTGATCTGCCCCGGAGACCACTCCTGCAGCAACCGCGCCTGCACATGATCCCGCAACTCGCGATTACCGGCCTCGGCCAGCTTCGCGGTCTTCGGCCGCCGGGCCCGATCCCGCGCCGCCGACTCCGCCCGATGTGCTCGATACCCGCCCCGGCCACCATTGTTCGTCACCTCCCGGCTGATCGTCGACGGGGCCCTGCCCAGCTGCCGAGCGATCTCCCGATACGAGAGATCCCCGGACAGACCACGAGAAATCTCCTCCCGCTCAGCCAAACTCAGATAGCGCTCACCCAACGAGCCAGGTGCGTTCCCGATCACCCCGCCAGCCTGCGCGAACCACCGCCGCCCGGTCTCGTGCGACACATCCACCAAACGGGCTGCAGGCTTGGGCAGACACCCCGCCCGCACCGCATCCCAGAACCGCACCCGCACCACACGCGGCAACACCAACCCACCAGCCACCACAACTCCCAGCTCACGAAGGATGTTGCAACGACCCCATGAATCCGCCTGGCTTTCGCGACGCTCGCCTCGGGCGTGCCTGACCCCGGATGTCGTGAAGGCCTCCTTCGCTACCTTGAGGGTAGGGAGGCCTTCACGGCACCGTGAGCGAGTTACTGGGAAAGCAGGTTCGCGCAGCGGATCAGCCCGATGTGCGAGTACGCCTGCGGGTGGTTGCCCAGCGAGCGCTCCGCGATCGGGTCGAACTGCTCGGGCAGCAGCCCGGTCGGGCCCGCGGCGTCGACGATCTGCGTGAACAGTTCCTCGGCCTCGGTGCGCCGCCCGGTGAGCAGGTACGCCTCGATGAGCCAGGCCGCGCAGATGTGGAAACCGCCCTCGCCACCGGGAAGGCCGTCGTCGCGGCGGTAACGGTACACAGTGGACCCACTGCGCAGTTCCGCCTCGATCGCGGTCACCGTGGACTGGAAGCGCGGGTCGGCCGGATCGATCAGCCCGGTCAGCCCGACGAACAGCGAGGCGGCGTCGAGATCCGTTCCGTCGTACGCCGTGGTGAAGGCCTGGACCTCTTCGTTCCAGCCCTTCTCCAGGACGTCCGCGGCGATCTCGTCACGCAGCGTCGGCCACGCGCCCGGCACCGCACGGCCGTAGACCTCGCCGAGCTTGATCGCCCGGTCGATGGTCACCCAGCACATCACCCGCGAATACACCCGGTGGCGCGGCACGTGCCGCTCTTCCCAGATGCCGTGGTCCGGCTCGTTCCAGCGCCGCGTGACGGCCTCGGCCATCGCGCGCACCATCTGCCAGTCCTCGTCGCGGAGTTCGCCGCGCGCCGCCGCCAGCGTCTGCACGAGTTCGACGACGGGGCCGAACACGTCCAGCTGGACCTGGTGGTTCGCCAGGTTGCCGACGCGGACCGGCCGCGAACCGGCGTACCCGGGCAGCGACTCGATGACCGCTTCGGCACCGATCACGCTGCCCGCCAAGGTGTACAGCGGGTGCAGCCGCTCCGGACCGGCCAAAGTGGACAGCACGCCGTGCAGCCAGCGGAGGTAGCCTTCGGCCTCCTCGGTCGAGCCGAGGTGGACCAGTTCGCGCACGGTCATCGCCGCGTCGCGGATCCAGCAGTAGCGGTAGTCCCAGTTCCGGACGCCGCCGATCTCTTCCGGCAGCGAGGACGTCGCCGCGGCGAGCACGCCGCCGGTGTCGGTGTTCACCAGCCCGCGCAGCGTGAGCGCCGAGCGGCCGACGAGGTCGGTCTGGACGCTGGGCAGCTTGAGCGTCCGCGCCCAGCTGCTCCAGTAGTCGCCCGCGCGGGCCCGACGGTCCACTTCGGACAATTCGTGCGCGCCGAGATCCGAGGTGCCGCAACGGAGTTCGAGCACCACCGGGTTGTCCGGGGTCGGGGTGACGAGCGCCGTCGCGGTGTCGTTCATGCCGTCGGAGGTGATCTCCCACTCGACGCCGGGCGAACGCAGCGCGAACGGCTCCGAGGTGCCCTGCACCAGGAGCCCGTCGCCCTGGGCGACCAGCTTCACCGGCACACCACCGAATTCGGGCCGCGGCGCGAACACGATCTCCGCCGCCGCCTCGCCCGAGATCACCCGGACGAGATCCGTGCGGTGCGCGGGGCTCTCCGGCTCGAGGTAGTCGGTGACGAGCAGCCGCGACCAGCGGGTCTCGACCGTCATCGTGTTCGGCAGGTAACGCTGCCCGAGCGGCAGGCCGTTGCGGTGCGGTTTGATCGAGAAGTGGCCGGCGCCGGCACCGCCGAGCAGGTCCGCGAAGATCGCGGGCGCGTCGGGGCCGGGGTGGCACAGCCAGGTCAGCCGGGCGTCCGGCGTGACCAGCGCGACCGAGCGTTCGTTGGCCAGCATGGAAAGCCGCTCGATCGGCGGAGCCTGCTCGCCGTACAGCCAGTTGCGCCGCTCTTCGAGGAGGAAGGCGAGCGCCATCGCGACGTCGACGGTGTCCGGGACCCGGTACTGCGCGAGGCTTTCGCCGTCGCCGACCTTCACGCCGAGGTCCGGGCCGGAGATCCGGGCGAACGCCTTCTCGTCGGTGACGTCGTCGCCGAGGAAGACCGCGGCCGTCGCGCCGACCTGGTGGCGCAGGGTGTCCAGCGCACGGCCCTTGTCCGTCTGGACGACCGCGAGCTCGACGACCTCCTTGCCGTCGGTCGTGGACACGCCCTCCCACTGCGCGGGTCCATTGTGGACGTCGCGAAGGACCCGGCGGCCCGCCTCGTGCTCGGCGCGGCGGACGTGCACCGCGATGCTCGCGGGCTTGACCTCGAGTGAGACGCCCGGCACGTCGAGCACCAGGTTCTCCAGTTCGGCTTCGAGGCGTCTGTGCAGCTCGCGGGCCTTGTCGTCGAGCGCGTGGATGAAGCCGATGTCGAATTCGGACCCGTGGCTGCCGACCAGGTTCACCTCGGCCGGGAGACGGGACAGGGTGGCGAGATCACGCAGCGCGCGGCCGGAGATGACCGCGGTGGTCGTCTCGTGCAGGCCGGCCAGCGACCTGAGCGCGCCTACCGATTCGGGCAGCGGCCGGGCTTCGTCCGGGTTGGCCGTGATCGGAGCCAGCGTGCCGTCGTAGTCGCAGGCGACCAGCAACCGCGGGGTGCGCGCGACCTGGACGATCGCGCGCCGCAGCTCGGCGGGCAGTGCCTCGGCGGTCAACGATTTCTCCTCGGGAACGTAGCGGGGGATGGGGAATCAGTCGGCCGGTTCGGCGCCGAGCGCTTGGAGGAACGAGCGCGCCCAGCGGTCGACGTCATGCGTGAGGACCTGTCGACGCATGGCGCGCATACGGCGGCGTCCCTCTGCGGGGTCGAGCGTAATGGCAGTCTCCAAGGCGTTCTTCACCCCGTCCAGGTCATGGGGGTTGACCAGGAGCGCGCTGGTGAGCTCCGCCGCGGCGCCGGCGAACTCCGAAAGCACGAGCGCCCCGCCCAGGTCGTGGCGGCAGGCGACGTACTCCTTGCAGACGAGGTTCATCCCGTCACGCAGGGGAGTGACCACCATGACATCGGCCGCGGAGAAGAACGCGGCCAGCTCCGTCCGGTTCACGGACTGGTGCAGATAATGCACGACCGGGTGACCCACGCGGGCGAACTCCCCGTTGATCCGCCCGACCATCTGCTCGATGTCCCCGCGCATCCGCTGGTAGTGCTCGACGCGTTCGCGGCTCGGGGTGGCCAGCTGGACGAACGTCACGTCCTCCGGCCGGACGCGGCCTTCGTGCAGCAGCTCGTGCAACGCCTGCAACCGCAGGTCGATGCCCTTGGTGTAGTCGAGCCGGTCGACGCCGAGCAGGACCTTCTTCGGGTTGCCGAGGTCACGCCGCAGCTGGGCGGCGCGTTCGGCGACGCCCTTGGTCTTGGCGAGTTTGTCGAGGCCGATGGCGTCGATGGAGATCGGGAACGCGCCGACCCGCACCGTGCGGTCGCCGACCTGCATCAGGCCGGGGCGGGTGCGGATGCCGACCGCGCCGCGGCTGGACTCGAGGCCCGCCAGCTGCCGCGCCAGCCAGAGGAAGTTCTGCGCGCCACCCGGCCGGTGGAACCCGACGAGGTCGGCCCCGACCAGGCCGCGGACGATCTCGGTCCGCCACGGCATCTGCATGAACAACTCGACCGGGGGAAACGGGATGTGCAGGAAGAACCCGATCCGCAGGTCGGGCCGCAGTTCGCGGAGCATCGCCGGCACCAGCTGCAGCTGGTAGTCCTGGATCCACACGGTCGCGCCCTCGGCGGCGACCTTCGCGCTCGCCTCGGCGAAGCGCCGGTTCACCCGGACGTAGGACTCCCACCAGCTCCGGTCGAACACCGGCCGCTCCACCACATCGTGGTACAGCGGCCAGAGCGTCGCGTTGGAGAAGCCCTCGTAGTAGTCGCGGACGTCGTCCGACGTCAGGGAGACCGGGTGCAGCACCAAGCCGTCGTCGTCGAACTCCTCGACGTCGACGTCGGGCACACCCGGCCACCCGACCCAGGCTCCCTTGCGTGACCGCAGGAACGGTTCGAGCGCGGACACCAGCCCGCCTGGGCTCGCCGTCCAGCGCCTGCTTCCGTCGGCGGTCCGTTCGAGGTCCACCGGGAGCCTGTTCGCGACCACCACGAAATCCGCGGAGGCCG
The DNA here is from genome assembly GCF_024628825.1 of Amycolatopsis roodepoortensis. Taxonomy (NCBI): domain Bacteria; kingdom Bacillati; phylum Actinomycetota; class Actinomycetes; order Pseudonocardiales; family Pseudonocardiaceae; genus Amycolatopsis; species Amycolatopsis roodepoortensis. Next base: position 4,705,800 of record NZ_CP102415.1, on the reverse strand, counting down.
TTCTGCTCGTCTCGGCAATCACTTCGTCCACCAGCCGCTCCCTCGATTCGCGGGTCGCTGCCCTAAGCGGAAACCCTATCGCGCGAGGAGGCCACGGCCGGTCGGCGAGCGATCACTCCAAGCGTCGTTCGGCGGGTTCCATCGGGCCCGCCATCCTCGGCCCGGCGAACTTGCGTTCGAGCCTGCCGAGGCCCGTGCGCACCGGCTGCGCGAGGTATTCGCCGAGTACCACACCCGCTGCCAGGGCAAGCCCGATCGCGACCGCGGTCATCAGCGTCGAGATGTTCCCGCCGGGCTCGACGCCCAATTGGTATAGACCACGATAGGTGGAGAGACCGGGGAGGAGCGGCGTGATGCCGGACACAGCCACCACCAGGGGGGTCACCTTGAGCCGCCTGGCGAGCACGCCGCCGCAGAAACCGACCAGCGTGGCGGCCACGGCGGACGAACTGACGGCCTGGAAGTCGGTCAGCATCAGGGCGCCGTAGACGGCGCCGCCGATGGCGCCCGCCGCTCCCGCGACGATCATCGCGCGCAGCGTCGAGTACGAGGCCAGCGCGAAGCAGGCCGACGCGCCGACGCTGCCCAAGATGATGATCGGCAGGTCCTGCGGCGTCGACGAGACGACCTCGGGCAGCGGCGTCAGCGGAAGACCGAGCAGTACCGCGATCTTCAGCGCCAGCACCACGCCCGCGATCAGCCCGGCACTCATCAGCGCGGTTTCCATCGTGCGCCCGGCCGCCGTGACGTAATAGCCCGTGATGGCGTCCTGCACGGCGGAAACCGTGGAGAGACCGGACAGCAGCACCGTGACGGCCGCCGCGACGACCAGCGTGGGTTTGTCCGTGGTGAGCAGATTGCTGCTGACTATCGCCATCGCCGACAGGGTCGCGACCAGTCCGCCGATCACCTGCTGGAAGAAGAACGGCAGCGCGAAGCGGTTGAGGAACCGGCCGAGCCGGTCGATGACCGCGCTGATCACGAGCGCGACCAGCGCGACGTCGATGCTGCCGCCGAGGATCAGGGTGATGAACGCGGCCAGCCCGCCCCAGGCGGCCGTGGCCACCCAGCGGGGGTACGGGTGCGGCGCGGAGGTGATCCGCTGGAGGACCTGCTGGGCCTCTTCGGCGCCGATGTTTCCCCGGACGATCCGGCGGACCAGCGTCTCGGTCTGGGTGAGCCGCGTGTAGTCGAGGCTGCGCGAGCGGACCACGCGCAGCGCCGTCACCGGGGCCATGTCGGTGCCGCGGTGGCAGGTCACCGTGATCGACGTGAAGATCACGTCGACCTCGCAGTGCGGGAGGCCGAGCGCGGAGGTCAGCGCAATGATCGTCGCCGTGACGTCGGAGGCGCCGGCGCCGCTCGACATCTGGACCTCGCCGATGCGCAGGGCGAGGTCCAGGACGAAGTTGACCGTCGAGTCGTCGGGCGGCTTCGGGCCCATCGCCTCGTCGGCCTCGACCGCGGGCTGCTCCGCCGTCGGCGCCTCGAGGATCTGCCAAGCGCGGCGGCGCAGCAGATTGGGCCGGTGCGAGCGGGCCTGGGGGATCGATCGCTCTCCGTCACGTTGGCGCGGCGCTTCCAGCAGCCATTCGCCACGTTCGGGTGTTTCGTCCTGGTTCTTTTCGGCACTGTGCCCGCTCTGTTCGCCCCGCTGGGCTCCCGTGGTGTGCTCGTTGATCTTCATGATCGATCCACCTCCTCACTCTGGTTCGAGGAACTTTCCCGAGGAGCATCGGGGCCGGTGCCTCGACCGTTGCAGGAAACCCGAAGTGGCGTCCACCACGTCGGAGGAAGATCATCGCGGGCTCGCCGGTTTACGGCACACTGCATGCCATGGCGCCCTCTGTGAGCAGGAGATCCGTTCTTCGCGCGGCCGGGGTCACCGCCGCCGGAACAGCGGCGGCATTCACCCTTTCGGGTGCATCTAGCGGGGCGGAGGCCCCGGTTTTCGCGCACGGGGTGGCGTCGGGCGATCCGATGCCCGATTCGGTGCTCCTCTGGACCCGTGTCACCCCCTCGCCGGACGCGGTTCCGGGATCCGGAAAAGGGATGCCCGTGGGCGTCCGGTGGGAGGTGGCCGACGACGCCGGATTCACGCGCGTCGTCGCTCGCGGTCACGTCCGGACGGGGCCGGAACGCGACCACACGGTGAAGGTGACAGCGGGCGGGCTGTGCGCGTCGACGGCGTATTGGTACCGCTTCACGGCTCAGGGGGAGGTCTCGCCGGCCGGGCGGACACGCACTGCGCCTTCTCATGACCAGGACGTCGCGAGCCTGCGGTTCGGCGTGGCCTCGTGTGCCAACTGGGCTGTCGGTCACTTCGCCCCCTACGGCTGTTTGGCCGACCGTGACGACCTCGACGCCTTCATCCACCTGGGTGACTACCTCTATGAGGGGAATCCCAACCCTGCAAGTGATCTCCGCCCTTCGGTGCCGCCCAACGAGTTGATCACCCTGGGGGACTACCGGCAACGCCACGCGATGTACAAGACGGACGAACACCTCCGGCGGCTTCACGCCCGTCACCCGATGGTCGCGACCTGGGACGACCACGAGGCCGCCGACAACGCCTGGTCCGGCGGGTCGCCGTCACACGACCCGGCGACCGAAGGCGATTGGGCGGACCGGATGCGGGCCGCGCACCAGGCGTACTTCGAATGGATGCCGGTGCGGCACCGCGGCGACCGGCTGTACCGGCGGCTGAAGTTCGGGAAGCTGGCCGACCTCACCATGCTGGACCTGCGGACGTACCGGACCCGGCAGCCCGGCCCGGCTCCGGGGACGGGCGGCACCATCCTCGGCGCCGAGCAACGCGAGTGGTTCCTCGACGGCCTCGCCCGCGGGACCGCGTCCTGGAACCTGATCGGGAATTCGGTGATGGTCACGCCGATCGAGATCCCCGCGCTGCCCACCCGCGAGCGGCTCGCGCTCGACGACCTGCTCGACGGCCAGCCGACCACGGTGAACACCGACCAATGGGACGGCTACACCGAGGATCGTCGCCGGGTCCTCGACACCATCGCGGCACAAGGCCGGGGCAACACGGTGTTCCTGACCGGCGACGTCCACTCGTCGTGGGCGAACGACGTGCCGCGCGACGGGACGAGCGTCGCCGTGGAGTTCGTCTGCCCGTCGGTCACCTCGGACAACATCGACGAACAGCTCGGCGTCCCGCCGCGGACCGGCTCGCTGAAGGTCGAGGCCGCGATCCGCGTGCTGAACCCGCACGTGCGCTTCGTCGAACTCGACTCGCACGGCCCCGGTGTCCTCGAAGTGACCCCGGAAGCCGTCCGGATGAACTGGTACTACGTCGCCGACCGCCGCGACCCGGCGACCGCCGTGACGTTCGCGCACGCCTTCCGGACGGTGGCCGGTGACCCCCGGGTGCGCCCTGCGGACGGCTGAACGGGCGCCGATATACTGGCCTTGCCCAGGCTGTCCTGGGCAAGGCCGCTATAGCTCAGCTGGTAGAGCATCTGTCTTGTAAACAGAAGGTCAGGGGTTCGAGCCCCCTTGGCGGCTCAAGATCAACATAGCCTTTGACCTGCTGGTATGACGCGTTATGTGAGTCCTGTTCGCATTATTCTCGGCGTCATTGGGCTCCGTTTCGTCTCCGTTTTCACAGGCGTGCCGATTTCGGGTCGAGTCTGCCTGCGGTACGGGCGATGTCTGGGCAGGATGAGGCTGGCGAGGCATGCTGTCTCGCATGGGCAGAGGTCCACGCGAGGAGTCCGAACGGCTCGCGAAGTGGTTCTTCGATCTTCACCGGTAACGCGGAAGAAGGGTGACGGCGTTCGTAGTCCGGTGCCCGGCGAAGGCCGGGTGTTCCGGCGAGGAGACCCACAGGCGGGTCCGTTACGTCTGGCTGGGCGATTCGGTCCCTGGCCGGGATGCGGCGGCCATCGCGTCCATTGGGCTTGGGACGGCGGCCGTGGCTCGAAGGACTTCATGTTCGCGAGCTGCGGACACGGAACGGGACGCATCCAGCTCGGGTTGCTCATGGGCATGGCCGAGGCGCTGGATTCCCGAAGACAGCGACATATCCCGGCGTGGTCTGAAGATTCGAATGTCACAGCAATGCCGCGCCGATGTGGACGCGGCGGCGCTCCACCGATTCTTGCGGCGCCTCGCGCGTCACGACTTCTGGTCGAGGCCGAGGATCCCGGTCAGCTCGCGAAGGCATTCCTCGTACACGGGCTCCAGGTCGGAGTAGGCGAAGTCCAGCTGGTGCAGGACTTCCATGCAGAGCAAGCCGTACAGCCGGGTCCAGCAGGACAGGAAGACGTGCGCGGCCTCGGGTGGGAGTTGTCCTCCGATGGTGGCGGAATAGGCGGTCAGCTGCTCCCACAATGACTCGGGCAGGTCACCCCGCTCGGGTACCGCGAACGGGCGGGTCCGCCACAACTCGACCGTGAGGTCCCGCAACACCTGTTCGAACCGTTGCGCGGCTTGGTGGCGTTCTGAGTCCGGCCGCCGATTCGACGGGGTGATCGGACTGGCGAAGATCCAGCGGAACTCGGCCGGATGGGCGACGGCCCAGGTGCGCATGGCACGGCAGACCGCGAGGATGCGCTCGCCCACCGGTGCGTCGGCGAGAGTGTCGCGGGCGTTTTCCATGGTGGCGGCCAATTCGAGGAAGAAGTCCGCGGTCACCGCGCCGATGAGCTCGTCGTGGCCGCTGTAGTAGTGGTACAGCGCCGGGCCGCTCATGCCCACCTGCCTGGCGACGGCGTTGATGGTGACCGCGGCCGGCCCCTTTTCGACGAGGAGTTCGCGGACGGCCTCATGGATTTCCTTCAGGGCCGCCTTGCGCTGCCTCTCCCGCCTGTTGCCGGTCTGTGCGGACATCCTCACCTCTCGGTCGCTCCACTGGCCCCTTGACACTCTAGACCATCTATGTTTCCTTAATGACTCTAAGTCAGCCTAGAGTCATTAAGGAGATCCTGTGGGGAAAGTGACCATCGTGGGAGGCGGTATCGGCGGTCTGACCGCGGCCGTCGCCTTCCAGCAGCGTGGCTGGCAGGTCGAGGTCCTCGAACGTGCTCCCGAGTTCACCGAGATCGGTGCGGGGGTGTCGATCCAGCCCAACGGTCTTCACGCGCTGGACGCCCTTGGCCTGGGCGATCCCCTGCGCGCGAGCGGCTTGGCCGATCCCCTCGCGGGTATCCGCCGCAAGAACGGTGACTGGCTGATCCGCAACGACGTCGGCGATCTGAAACGCCGCTTCGGCCAGTGGGTGACTGTGCACCGCGCCACTCTCGTCGACCTGCTGCGCTCGGCCGTGGCCGAATCGGCTCTGCGGTCGGGCACCTACGTGCACCTGGTGCAACCCGATGGCACGGTGCTCCACAGTGGAGGGACGTCCACCGCGGATCTCGTGGTGGGCGCGGACGGCGTGCACAGCGTGACCCGGCGATCGGTCTGGCCACACATCCCGGGTCCGCGCTACGTCGGATACACCACCTGGCGTCTCATCGCGCCGCCTCGCCCTGTCGAGGCGAGCGTGGAAACCTGGGGCAAGGGTGAGCGATTCGGGCAGGTGCCGATGCCCGACGGCCGCGTCTACTGCTACCTGATGGCCAACGCCCCGAGCGGCTCCCGCGTGGGCCTGGACAGCCTGCGCGAGCGGTTCGCGGACTGGCACGACCCCATCCCGGCAATGCTGGAAACCGCGAGCGAAGTGCTGCAGCACGACACCTACGAATTGCCCGAGCTGGACACCTACGTCTGCGGGAACGTCGCGCTCCTCGGCGACGCCGCGCACGCGATGACCCCCAACCTGGGGCAGGGTGCCTGCCAGGCGCTCGAGGACGCGGTGACCCTCGCCGCGGCGGTGGACACCCTCGGCGTGCGCGACGGACTGGCGGAATACGACCGTGTCCGCAAGCCACGCACCCAGCTGATCGCCCGCCGTTCCCGGCAGGCCGGTGCTCCCGCGCATTGGACGTCCCCGCCACTGACGGTGTTACGCGACGTGGTTCTTCCCCTCCTGCCGAACTCGGTCTTCGCCCGCTCGGCCACTGCCGCCTACGGCTGGACGCCCTGACTCCCCGACGTTCGAAAGGCGAACGAAATGCTCTTCCCCCGGATCGTGATCGGCCTCGTCGCGGTGATCACCGCCGTCGGCGCCGTACTCGCCGATCTGGTCATCCCCGGCCTGGCCGCGCAGCACGCCTTCAACCCCGCATGGCCTCCTCACGCCAAATTCCATGACGCCCAGTACATGGTGATGACCGTGCTCCTCGGCATCATCGGACTTACCCTCGTCCTGCGGCGAGCCGGGAACCCGCGAGGACGGCTGCTCTGCGCTGCGGCGATCCTGGCCACTCCCTGGCTCGGCATGGCCGGCGCGTTCCTGTTCCCCGGCACCGCCACCTACGATCCCGAGTTCGCCGGCCAGACCCGGTTCGTTCTCGGCATGCACGGACAGGTTTTCCTGGCGATCGTCCTGCTTCTGGCCCTGGTCGTCGCGATCCTGGCGACACTGCGTACTCCCGCGGAATCCAGTTCGCGCGGAGGTGATCGACTCTGACCCCATTACGGCCGTGCAGCGCGTCCACTGGCTCGACGTGGAGTCCCCCGATCACCTTCTCCGGGCGGCATCGGCAGCCCACGTCCGTCGACGGCCAGGTGGATCTTGGTGCTCAGCACCGCCGCGGGACAGTCGATTTCCTTTTCCGGCTCCGGCGAAGTGCCGGTGCGCCCGGACGCCGCTGGAGTCCACGAGACGACCCACTCCTGTCCAGCTCACCGACGAAGAGGCGCTCGCCGTGCTGCTCGCCCCGCTCGATCGGACGTTCGCCATCGAACGGCCCGGCGAGTTCGCCGAACGGGCCACCGGGATGGACGAGAAACGCCCCCGTCCACCCGGACGCCGACGAGACCTTCCGGATCAGCCTCGACTTCCTGCTCGACGGTATCGAAGCCGGTCTCTCGCGCTGACGCGTCGTGTCAGCGCCGTGGCCGCCCCGTGTCAGCGCGGCACACGAACGTGGTCACCATGAACACTTCACTGAGGGGCACCAAGAACATCTTCCGGCGGGTCGGTGTCACCGCGCTGGCCGCCACCCTGCTGACCGGCGTGGCCGCGACGACGGCCACCGCCCAGGAGGATCGGCCGGAACTGCGGCAGGCCGTCCAGGAGTTCGTCGTCGACGAAGCGGCCGATGAGAGCGCCGAACGTCTTTCGATCCTCTTCGGACCAGTCGTTCAGGGTATCGGCGAACCAGCCGAGCATGGTCTTCAATATCCGTCGGCCATCGACGTTCCGTCCGGCGTCAGTTCGACATGGACGGCACCGAGCGTCGCACCGAAGTCCAACGCTACCGCGAACTTGTCACACACTTCTTCGCGGACTTGTGACACCCAGCGCGCCGAATTCTAGTCCAACCCGGCCACGAGCCGTCGCCTGCAAGGCAAGCCAAGGCCGTCTCCGATTGGGCTCCGTTGCCGCCGTAGAGCCCGACACAGCTCGACACTCGGATGGGTGATTGTGACTGTGTGAACTGACCGCAGATGTTCGTGTGTTGTGACCGCACTTGCGGACCGATTTCATGATCAATGTCGATGAGAATTGACCGCACTCGGCAGGCGATGTCAGGGGTCGTGGGGCCAGCGGCTGTCGGCGAGGGGCGTTCCGGGGTCGTAGCGCAGTTGCGCATCATCGGGGCTGGTGGCGAGGGCGTGGGCGATCTCCTGCCATGTGTGGCCGCCTGCGCGGGCGTCGTGCACGAGCTGTGGCAGGAATCGTTCGGCCTGCTCGATTAGGCTGCTGACCAGACCGATGGCGGTGAGGTCGTCGCCGAGCCAAAGCCCGCGGCGTTCGGCGAGGGCGGCCAGGGCGTTGTCGACCAGGTCGTAGGTGTCATCGCCGCTTCGTGGACTTGGATTGTTGTTGCTGGTCATGGGTTTCTGCCTGGGCTCGGCTGTGGGCGAGGCGGTAGGAGTCGGTGCCGGTTTCGATGATGTTGCCGCCGAAGGTGAGCCGGTCGACGATGGCGGCGCAGAGCCGTGGGTCGGTGAAGGTCTTGGTCCAGCCGCCGAAGCTTTCGTTGGACGCGATCGCGACGGACGCCTTCTCCTCCCGTTCGGTGAGGACTTGGAAAAGCAGTTCGGCGCCGCGGCGGTCGAGCTCCATGTAGCCGAGTTCATCGATGCATAGAAGATCGACACGCCCGTAACGGGCGATCGTCTTGGTCAGCATCAGCTCGTCGGCAGCCTCGACAAGTTCGTTGACCAGCTTGGTGGCCAGGGTGTATTTGACCCGGAATCCGGCCATCGCGGCCTCGGTGCCCAGGGCGATGAGCAGGTGCGATTTGCCGGTTCCGGAGTCACCGATGAGGCAGAGCGGCAGGCCCTTCTTGACCCAGTCGCAGGTGGCGAGGGTGTGGATGACTGCGGGGTCGACGTTGGGGTTCTCGTCGAAGTCGAACCCGCGCAACGACTTCTCGCGGGGGAAGTTGGCGGCTTTGATGCGGCGTTCGGAGCGGCGACGGGCGCGGTCGTCGCATTCGGCCATGAGCAGCTCGGCGAGGAAGCCGCGGTAGGACATCTGCTCGCGGGCCGCGGCCTCGGCGATGTCGGGATACTGGCTTCGGATGGTCGGCAGCCGCAGGACGCGGCAGGCCTGGTCGACGGCGGCGTCGGCGGCTTGCTCGGTGAGTCCCCGGTGGCGTTTGGTGGGCATCAGCGTGTTCCTTTCCTGCGGCGTCGGCTGGGCAGCAGCTGGTCATAGACCGCGACCGAGGGCAGCGGCCGGGTGTCGGACGGCAGCTGCGCGAGCCGCCGCAGCGTCAGCGAGGTAACCGACGCCGCCGGTTCTGCGGGCAGCGCGAGGTCGGCTCCGGTGTCGTTCTCGACGGCTTTGCGGGCTTCCAGCGCGACGGCGTCGGCGGTGAGCGCGCCCGCGCGCAGGGCGGCGGCCAAGCCGGCCACGACGTGTTCGTGGGCGAGGTGGCGGTGCAACAACATCACCTCGATCAAGGCGCGGGTGCCCTCCGCCTCGCCATGGGCTTTGCGGGCCGCGGCCCACCAGGCGTCGTGAACCGGGGTGAACTTCCCGGCGGCGCGGGCCTGCTCGAGCGCGGTCGCGCCGGGCAGCGCCCCGGGTTTGCGCAGCAGCGCTTCGAGATAGTGGTCCAGATCGACCCGTGAGCCGCTTTTGCCCAGCAGCCGCTCGTGCCGGGCGGCCTCACTGCGGCCGTCGAAGACGACCAGCTCGGAAGCGTGCAGCAGGACTCGGACCGGGTGGCCGATCAGCCGGACCGGGACCGAGTACTGGTTCGTGCGGACGCTGATGAGCGAGTAACGGTTGACCCTCGGGGTGAACCAGCGCCCGGTCTCGAACGGCTCGGTCGGCAGCGGCCGCAGCAGCGGTGCTTCGAGCGCGAACATCTGGCCGATGGTGCGCGGGCGAGTGCCGATGCGGCGGTGGTCGTCGGCGACGTCGAACTCGTCGATCATCGCGTTCAGTTCGGCCAGCGATTCGACCTCCGGGACCGGGACCAGGTGGTTGCGGCGGAACCAGCCGATCTGGCCCTCGACACCGCCTTTCTCGTGCGCCCCGGTCAATCCCGGCTGGCAATAGAAAGGTTCGATGCCCCAGTGGGATCTGAACGCGACCCATCGTTCGGTCTCGACGCGCTGGCGGGAAAACCCGATCACCTGCGCGACAGCGGCCTTCAGGTTGTCGTAACGGATCTGGCCCACCGGGACCCCGCCCAGAACGCGGAAAGCGTGCTCGTGGCCCTCGAAAAACGCCTCCTGCCCACCTGAGGCCGACACCCGATGCACCGACTTCCCCGAGAACGAGCAGCGCAACGCGAACAGGAAACACGTCACCGTCGTGCCGCGCAGCCGGACCGCGATCTCACCGAAGTCAACCTCGGCCTCCATCCCGGGCCCGGTGCTCCTGCGGGATGAACGCCGAAGCTGGGCCGCGCCCGGCCTCGGCCCGGATCTCCGCCCGCCGGGTCGCGACATAGGCGCGCACCACCTGATAGGACACGTCGGTCATGCCGTGCTCGTCCATCAGCCGGGCAAAGATGCGGGTGACGGTGTGGCGCTGCTTGCGCGGTGCGTCCAGATCCGCCCGCAGGAACTCGTCGATCACCGGCTTGAACGGATCCAGCTTCGATCCCCGCGGCGGCAGCTTCTTCCGCTGCTCCGGCCAGGCCGAGGACAGCGCCTTCACCACCGTCCGGCGCCCTACGTTGTACTTGCCCGCCAACGCCCGCCCCGACATCCCCGACCGGGCATCCCGGCGGATCGCGGCGTACAGCTCGACCTTCGACTGGGCAGGCATCCCATGCTCCCTCACCTGAAGCACATGCATCCTGCCACCGCAAGCACCAAGTGCGGTCAAAACTCACGGATACAAACACCCCGACCACACACAGTGCGGTCACCAGCCGCCGACAACTGCGGTCACATCACACCGACAAAACCAGATGGGCCGGGAGGCCCGCGCTCACCTGCGCAGATGGTCGAAATTCGACACATCGCGGCACTGGCTGACACCTTTTAATCCGTAGGTTCTGCGTTCGAGCCCCAGGCGGCCCACAACATCAACATCCCCGCTGACCTGCGGGGATGTTGGTTCTATGTGCCATGTTGCCTCGACGAGGACGGCGATTGGGCTCCGTTTCGTCTCCGTTTGCTCTGGTGCGCCGATGTCGATGCCTGGGTTGACCTGCGGCTGGTGGCGACGCTCTGAACCGGCGCGCGTAGTTGCCCGCCCGGGCAGGACCCTCCGCCAACCACGATCTGAGTGTGGTGCGCCTAGGTAGCCGTCAGCGGCCGGCCGCCGCAGCCGCCTCGACCTCCGACAGCTGATCCTCGAAGGCATCGGAGGGAGCACCGTTCGCGGTATGGGTGAGGTAGAAGTCCGTCTCAACAGTCGCCGAGGTCACCGATATCGGGTGCCGCTTCGTGCCGGGCAGCTCGACACGCGTTAGCTGTGGATGCCCGCGTCGAGTGCGTAGTGGGCGCGCGAACCGGACGAGGTGGGAACGGGGAACGGTGTGATGGGCCCGCTTACGCTGCTGATCGGTCACTGAAGTTCCATTCGACTCGCCGGTGTCAGCCCAAGTATCCGCCGGTCTCTCGTGACATGACCAGAACGCCGCTGTGAGGCGACCTGGATAGCAGCCCGACAGCCCTCCCCCTCGCTGTCCTCCCTTTTCATGGTGCTTGCAGCCGACCTCTAGCTGCCGACGCGGCTCCAGGCCCCTTAGAAGTCGGTGTCGCCGAGCGGGAAGTGCTCTTTGTCCCATTGCCGACGTAGCACGATCAGGGCGGCTCGATTGAGAACCGTGATCTCGGGCTTGTTCTCGTGTGTCGTTCGGGCGATGAGTCCTTGTAGCTCGAGGTAGGTGAGCGACCTGCGGAGCCGGTGGGTGGTGTAGCGGCCGTTGTGTTTTGTTGCTGCGACTTTTGCGGCGGGTGAGTGAATCAGGTCCGGGGTTCGCTGGTGCCAGAGTTCGACAAGTCGGGTGCGGTCGCAGGTCGGCTGGGCGTGGTCGGTGATCTCGAGGAGGAGGTCGGCGACGTCCACGGTTTCACCGGTGACTGGTGTGCCTTGGAACTCTATGAGTCCGTTCTTGATGCGGCGAGCGGCACCGCGGCGGCCTCGTTCGGCGGCGACCGCGTCAGCGAGCCGGTAGCTGGCGTTGGCTGAGTTGGGCCAGGGGAGGAGCTGTAGCCGGGCCCAGAGTGCGATGTCGGCGAGTGATTCCTCGCCGGCGTGGGCTTGGCGGTGGTCGTCGACCGCGACCGCCAGCGCCAGGAGCGAGTGCCGCAGGGACTCCACGACGCTGTCGCGGTGGATTAAGCGGAAGCGGTCGGCGGCTAGGGCGAGGTATTGGTGGAGGACGGTGTTGAAGCCGCTGGCTCGTTCACGCCAGGCGATGAACTCGCGATACTGGCTGGTGTGCTCGACAGCGGTCATGAGACCGGCGTCGTGTTGCTTCTCGGCGAGCTTGATCTGGTCGCGGCGGCATGTGGCCGTGTGGCTCGCCTGGGCTTCAATAGTTTTGAGTACGCGGTAGGTCTGAGAGACGCGGTCGTCGGCGAGTAGGGCTTCCCACCTGTCGCGGTGAGATGGGGTGAAGGCTTCGCGGATGTAGTGCTCGGCGTCTTCGTCGTTCGCTAGGTCGTACGGGAGCGAGTTCGGCACGGTTGTCCCTCACGGGGTGGTCGGTTCACGGTGGCAATCGGCGCAGAGTTGCGCGTTCGGCGGCAGGGGAGCGTCGACGAGGCCGATGCGTGCGCATCGAGTCAGGACCGCGGTGTACTCCCCGGACTTGGTCGGTATCGGCTTCTCGCTGACCTGATGCACGACATACGGGGAAGTGACGCCGATACATGGCTGGCCTGGAGTAGCTGCCGTGACGAGCTGGCCGGCGCCCGGCTCGTGCGGTAAGTCGAGGTCGCAGGGTGGCCAGAACAGCGCGTCCACGCCGAGCTGCGGCTCTGAAACGCGGCCGGGCGTGTGCAACGGGTGCACGGTCGCCAGCATCGCTGTTCCCGCTCGTACGGGATGCCGGTCCGCTGCCGCAGTGGCGGACACCGATGAGGTTCGGACTCTGCGGCCAGGACGACGGATCTGGACTCCGTCCGCGACCAGGAAGGCGCGCACGGCCCGGACGGACAAGTGGTATACAACCGCGAGGTCGCGCAAGGTGGCGCCAGCCTGGTAGCGGACGCTCAGCCCTAACGGCGGACGTGAGTCTCGGCGACATCGTGACGAGACGGCGCGCGCAGTCCGGTAACCCATCTCCGTCCCTGTCCGTCGGGTGGTGTTCTGGTTGAGACGTTCATCAACGCCGATGTCCTGGAAGGTGGGGTGTGCCGCCCCCTTTCGAGAGGAGGCGGCACCCCGAGATCGGTGGCTAGGTGGCGTTGCCGGTGCGGGCGACGTGATAGATCCAGTCCCGCAGCTCCGGGGAACTGGTGAAGACGTCGGGTGTGACGCCGCAGAATTGGGGGTCGGCGGAACGACTGGCGTTTCCGACGAGCTGGGGTACTCCGTCGATGGTGGCCAGGGCAGGTGTTCCGGAGTCTCCGAAGCAGCTGCCGTCGGTGCCGCTGGGATTGTCGGTGCAGATCTCTCCGGCGGAGATGAACGCTGCAGCGCAGCGCGACGGCGCGGTGACACGAGTGTCGAGCTTCTGCAGGCGCCTCGGCAGGCCGGAGCGGGTGCTGTCAGGTTCGGTCACGCCCCACCCGTACAAGGTGACTTTGTCACCACGTCGGGCGGTGTCGCGGGTGAGTTGCACGGTCGGCTGCTGGAGCAGATGGTCGAGCTTGAGCATCGCGGCGTCGACGACCTTCTTCTTTGGCGCGCCCTGTCCCCACTGCCAGCCGGGGTGTACCACGATCTTGCTGACGGTCGCGGTCTCGCCGCCGGAGAGCCGGTCGAGGCTGCCGACCCGGACGTGGAATCGCTTGTCCGCGGTCGGAATCGGCGCGTCATCAGTGTTGAACCACTGACTTGCCGTCGATCGAGCCGCAGGTCCCGCGGGCGGATCCGTGACGCAGTGCGCGGCGGTGAACAGCCAGCCACGGAACACCAGGCCGCCGCCACAGGTGTGGTAGTCGACGTACTTCTCACCGTGTTCGGGTGCGTCGTACTGCAGCGAGGCGATCCCCGGCGGCGCGCTCGCGGCCGGGTGACCACCGATCAGCATCGGCTCGACCCGCGGGGGTGGAGTGTCGGCGACGGCCGTCGTCACGGGGGCAGTCAACGCGGTGGCGATGCTCACCGCTACGGCGGCTGCGAACGACAAAGTCTTTCTGTGCAAGGAGCTGTCTTTCTAGTCGATGAAGGGGCTGAACTGTGCAGTGAGGAGTCGCTACGTGCGTGTGGCGGCCCGCGTCCGGAGTGGTCTACGCGCGGCGGAGGAAGGCTCACCTAGCCCACCGCCTGGCCGCGGGCGGGGACAGAATGCGGTGCGTGAGGCGTTACTAGCGCGTCCTCGGACTGGGCCTTCGTCGTGTCTGAGGCGTAAGAATGCGGGGCAGCTGGAGGGTCTGCTGCTCGTGATTCGCGGTGGTTCGCCGGAGGTCGCGGTCGGACGCGGGCCAGGCCGGGCGAGGTTGCTGATGCTCGGCCGCGATGCGTGCGGTAATACCCGCTACCGAGTCTGGGCGGGAGTTCCAGCGCCGACGCCGTTGGCGGGCGCGGGTGCGCAAGGCGAGCACCGCGCCAGCTAACAGCAGGACAGTCACGAGGCCGACGGGCAGGGCCGGGTTCATCGCCGTTCCGGTTGCTATGGGTCATCAGGCACTCGTCCAGTTGTGGATAGCGGTTGTTCCAGGCTGTGTCCGGCGCGGGTGCACAGGCTCGAAGGACCTGCACGCGCTCGGATAATCGAGGCGTTGCCTAGGCGGGCTTCCCACGAGGTGAAGGTCCTTGGTCAACGTTCTTCCTCACAGGAAGTCGTGGTCCAGAAGGTTCCGTACTCGTGTGCGTTGGGCTTCGAACTCTTCGGCTCGTGCGACGCGGCGCTGCCACAGGCGGCTGAGCCAGTGGAGTGCAACGGTGCGCTGGGCGGCAAGGAACCGTCGGCGGCTGTCCTCGTCACTGACGCGGAGGTCGGGTAACAGGGAGATCCACCGGGCGTCGTCGATTGCGCGGGCACTGGGGTGCTCGATGATGTCCGCGGCGTCGTAGGCGGCTTCGCTGTATCCGGCGAACTCCCAGCCGGCCACTCGGGCGGTGGATCCGTCCCAGAGCCAGTTCGACAAGTTGGAGTCGCCTCGGGAGAAGATCCTGGGTGCCGGGTCGAGAAGCGTCGTCACGGCGCCGCACTCACTCCAGGCGTCGAGGATCGCGCGCATGTCGTAGGTGTCCGGATCGTCGAGGTGATCATCGAGCTGACCGGACCATGTGCCCATGAGCCGGTGCACGATGTCCCTCGCCGCGCCGGCTCGTGGGGTGTCGGCGAACGGTCCGGCCGGGACTCTGCGCACATCGGAGAGGACAGCGACCATGGCGCGCAGTGCGCTGACCGGCTCGTCAAGTCCAGGCACCGCCAGGCCAGGCAGCATCGTCGTAGCCACAGCGGGGAGTTCCGGGTCTGGGTCGTGCCACAGCGGCTGTGGTACCGCCCTGATTCCCGAATCAGCGAGATGGACCAGCGCCCGATACTCACGGACGGCGCGATCATGATCGCCGGATGCGTACAGCTTGAGGCAGATCTCGTCACCTGGGCCGTCCCAGGCGAAGGAGCGATTCCTGCGGCCACCAGATAGTCGGCGCATCCGTAGTCCGGGCAGATCGTCGTCCAGCATGCCCGGGCTTCGCTGATGGAAAATGCGCAATTCAGCGAGCAGTGCAGAGGGTATTGATGTGGCTTGCAGCAAAGCGATTACCTCGGCGTTCATCGAAAAATGTTTGGAAGAACGTCACCCGCGTTTGCGTCCGGCGGCAGCGGTCCCTATGTGACAGTCGGGCTGGGTCTTGGCGTTTCGTTCGTAGGTCCAGAGCTGTCTTCCGCTGCTGTGCACGCAAGGCTGCCGTGGTCGGCCTGATCGCTGCCGGGCCAGAATCGGCTGCCGCGCAAGGGGTGTAGCAGGGGTAGCACTTCCTCGGAGAGTCCTGGGCTGACCGCTACGACGCAGCGGGAACGCACGGAGTGTGGGCTGGCGTCCGAGTCGAGAACCCGTGCTCCGGCCTCACGGGCGATGACAGCGCCGCCTGCGGTGTCCCAGGTCCGGTTGCCGAGCAGAATGCAGGCGTCGAGGGTTCCGTCGGCGACCCAGACCAGGTCGAGCGCGGAGGATCCATAGCGGCGAAGTCCCTGTGCGCGTGCGGTAAGGGAGTGGTCCAGGGACGCGCACAGGACGTCACGCAAGCCCGTGTCAGTACCACTGCCATAGTCACTGAAGCCAATCAAGGCTTTGTTGAGCCTGTCGGTATTCGATGTTGTGATCGGCTCGTCGTCACGGAAGGCGCCGCCGCCTTCCGTTGCCGAGTATCGGTGCCCGAGAAAGGGCAGTGCGGTGACTCCTAGTACTGGTTGCTCGTTGTGTACCAGACCGAGTGCGATCGCGCAGAGTGGGTTGCCGTGCTGGTGGTTGATCGTGCCGTCGATGGGATCGAGAACCCAGTAGGTGTCACGGTTTCCGACTGGGCCCGTCTCCTCGCCAAGAAACCCAACGTCGGCGCCGCCCGCGCCTGCCAAGCACTGGTGTATCAGGCGCTCGACCGTCTCGTCGACGTCCGAAACAGGATCGCGGTCACCCTTGTAGCGGATCTGACGTGGAGGGTGGCGAAGCACATGCTCCACGGCGAGATCCATGGCGTTGTGCGCAGCCGAGAGTGCGAACGTGAGATCAGGTCGCTGCGCCATCTGAGCCCTTCAGATGCTTCGTTGCTGACGGATACCGTCGGGCCGTTCCCTTTGTGACCGTTGAATAGGCGTGGATCAGTGAACTCGGTATCAGTGGCCACGATCGTTCTCCCATAGCAGGGTGTGAAGTCGGGTAGATAGGTGCCACCGGCGGGACAGCACTGGCTCGGCCAGCAGTCGCGTCCGTGCCAGCACAGTGGCGCTGTCGGTGCCCTCCGGCATGATCCAGACCGGCTTGAGGTCGTAGGTCCCGACTAGCTCTTGGACCTCGTCCAAGTCGTTGGCCTCTTGGACGACGAACTTCCAGATGGCTTTCCCGGTGCCGGCGAAGTGACGCAGCACTGCTGGGCGGACGCGTTGATGGCGGCGCAGCCCCGAATGCGCGAGCTTCGGTGAGACGTTGAACCGTGTCACTGCCGAGGTGAGGAAGTCCGTGGGCGAGATGGTGCCGGAGGTTTCGATCTCGATATCGGCGGCGAGCGCGCGCTCCCGAATCTCGTGCACCAGCAGCTCCAGGACACGCGGCTGTAGCAACGGCTCGCCGCCCGTGATCACCAGCAGCTCGGCGGGAGTAGAGGCAAGCCAGGACAGGATGTCGTCGATCGAGAGAACTCGCTGCTCGGCGGCGAGATCGTACCGGGCTGGGTCATGGGTTTGGGGGGTGTCGCACCACGCGCAGGACAAGTGACAGCCGAAGAGGCGGATGAAGTGCGCGTACCTGCCAGTGCTGGGACCCTCACCTTGAAAGGTGGGGCCGAAGGTTTCGTTGACCACGAGGTCGCGGGCTACATCGGACACAGCGGGTGGCTTCACAGGACGTCCGCCGGTCCGTAGCTCGCCGCGTTGAGGTGCGTTTCACGTACGAACACCCGGCCGACCGAGGCTTCGGGAGCACAAGGCAACCCGACGAGTACGGCCTGGCTCGCTCGCCGCAGCAACACCGCCACTGCTTCGACAGTCGGCCAGGGCAAGTCGGCAGCCAGCACTTCCTCACTGCCGACCGCCTCACGGTTGTTCGCGCCGAAGCGGAAGACTTTGGAACCCGCAGTAGCAAGGTGCATAGCGAGCGGATCCCGGATCCCGAGCATGGTTCCGTGATCAAGGTGGGTGTCGATCCATTGCCGAACTCCGGCTTTAAGGGCGCCGAACTCCACGACAGTGCCGTCGCTACTCAGAGCGGGAGCGCAGACGGATACGGTGACCCGCCAGGAATGTCCGTGCAGGCTGGTGCACTTGCCGTTCAAGTGCGGTAGCCGGTGCGCGGTTTCGAAGGTGTGCTCGATGCTGATCAGATGGGCCGTCGGCGCAGCAGCGGCCATGGTGGGCTTCTCCTGGTCGGCGATGATCTGCCCGTTTGCCTCCATGTCGTACATCGCGAGTGCCGGATCCTTTCGCCGCGAGCGCGCACAGCACACGCGTTTCGCTAAACGGGAAGTGGGTGTGGTGTGCGGCGGAAGGTCGAGGGGCGTGAGGTGCCTTCCGCCGCACACCACGCCTCAGTCAATGCCGGATGATCGACGCGATCCAGAGCGCCAATGAGGCGCCAATGAGGCGTGGACACTGCGTCGCTCACCCTGACCAGGGAAGCGATGCGACGCCACTGGGCCTCAGCAGTCGGCACGTGTTCACCAGGTCGGGGTCCTCAGATGATCCGGCTGGGTGAACGCGGTCAACTGCTGTAGCTGAACGAGTACGTCCTGTCTCCGAGGTAGACGCAGCCAGGCCGCGGACCTCCCTGCCGTTCGATCGCCGCAAGTGCCTCGGCGAGTAGCGTCTCCAGTTCGGCTACCGTGCGCCGTTCGTGCAGCTTTGCCAGGTGTGTCCGAGCCGGCTTCGTCTCCCGGTCCCCGGACGAGTCGCCGGTGGATGACCGGAATCGGGCGCAGTCCTCGAGCCCATGCTGTCGGCAGCTCCAATGCGGCGGAAGGACCGCATCCGCCGCGAAGCGCACGGTGAACACATGTCCACGTGAACACGTGAACCTGGCTGCCACTCGGTCTACGGGGTCATCGTCGCGATCAGACTCCACGCTGGCGCGACCCCAGCGGTAACCGCGCAACACTGCTCGTCGCATCTATTTGGCGCCGATCTGACGATTGCTGCGGCGCCTGGGCGAGCCGGTGAAAGGCCGGCCGCCTCGCCCACGCAGCTGCACACCGGACTCAAGCAAGAGTCGGTGAATGAAGCCGTACGAGCGGCCAGTCAGCTCGACCAAAGCTCGGATGCTGGAACCGCGTTCGTACTCTTCCCTCAGCTTCGAACGCACGCGGATTCTTGCAGCCCCGGTGACCTGCTTCCTTTTTGTGAGCTTCGAGACCGATGTCATGGGTCAGCCTCTCTGCCCGCGGCAAGTGGTCATTCTCGTTCCAGTTGCAGGCGACGCGAGAAGCGGCTGGCTGCGAGCGGAGACGAAAATGCCCATGCTGCAGCGTCGTGTTTTCGGAAAGAGCGCAATCATTGTCTATTGAGTCCCTTCA
Source organism: Amycolatopsis roodepoortensis (assembly GCF_024628825.1). NCBI lineage: Bacteria > Bacillati > Actinomycetota > Actinomycetes > Pseudonocardiales > Pseudonocardiaceae > Amycolatopsis > Amycolatopsis roodepoortensis. The sequence goes on along the minus strand of NZ_CP102415.1, from coordinate 4,686,965 downwards.
TGTTCTGTCGTTGGCGATTTGCTGGCTAGTCATTAGTGTGCGGTCAATTTTTGCCAATGAAAATGGTGAAATTGACTCTAAGAGGAATGTTCATGTGTGGACTGGAGGGATTGCGGGGCAGGGGTTTCGTGTCGCGCAGATATTGGCGAACGCCAGTAGAACGCCTGCCGCTTTGTGTTGCCAGAGCGCGTATGGAGCGGTCATAGGGCGCCAATGCGGCGTTGGCTGTTATGAGCTGCGTCGTTGAGTTGGGCAGTGTCGACGGTTGCGCACGATGAGGTGAAGGGTTAGCGATCCCTCGACCAGCTTGCTGGAGTGTGGTAGTCCGAACGGGTGCAGCTCGTCGAGGAGGTGCTCGGCCTTGATCAGTAGCCGGTTATCGTGGCGGTGACCGGCGAGGCAAGGTGACAGTGATGGGTATGCAGCGAAAAGCCTTCGCGGCTCGGCGCGAGGCGCTCGGCTTCACCCAGGAAACCTTCGCCCAGCAGCTCAAGGTAGAGCTGTCGACGGTCGGGCGATGGGAGCGCGGAACACTGACACCGCACGCCTGGAGACGTCCTCGCATCGCTGAGTTACTTCGAGTGTCTCTTGACGAACTTGCAGTCCTCCTCAACCCGTCGGTGGCGAAGCTTGTCGTCAGGCAGCCCTCGTCCACGCAGCGCGAGGTCATGGTGGATGCGGCCCTTGTCGCTGGCGGGGCAGCCATTGACGTGCTGGGCAGGCGTAGCGAGGAATCGCTGTGTCGCCGGATGGACCGAGCGGGAGTGTCGGCACGAGTTGCGGATCTCCATCGGAGATATCAGGCCGCCCGCTACGCCGATGCTGCCCGGCGATTGCCGTCTGTCAGGGGAGCTGTCGGTGCTCTGATCGACAACGGGCCAGCGCAAGGGCGGCAGGAGGCGCTGAGGCTCCAGTGCAGTGTGGAGATCGTCGCGGCCAAGCTGGCGACGAAGGGGGGCGACGGCGAGGCCGGTTTAGCCGCGGCTGAGCTGGCGCGCGTAGCGGCTGAAGAGGCTGAGGACACCTTCGGTGTCGCTGCGGCGGCATATCAACGAGCCTGCGCTCTGCTGCGCTCCAGCAGCACAGAGGGCGTTGAACAGATTAATGACGCTGAGAAGCTAGCGGTCTCCGCCGCCACCGCTCTGCGAGGTCAAGACCCACAGAGTGTGACCTGGCGGGGCGCGTTGACCCTGATCGGTTCTGTTATTGCCGCGCGCCGCGCCGACCATGTTGAAGCGGATGAACGGCTCAAGCACGCTGATGAACTCGCACAGCGGCTCGGCGTCGATGGCAACATCGGGTGGACCGCGTTCGGCCCGTCGAAGGTGCTGATCCACCACACGTCCGTCGCAGTCGCTCTGGACGATCCCCATCGCGCGCTCGCGACGGCGGAGCAGCTGGACATCACTGGACTACCGGCCGGGCTGAACGGCCGCCAAGCTCAGTTCCACTTGGACAGTGCGTGGGCGCACACACAGCTCGCCGAGGACCCACAGGCAGTAATCCACCTGCTGGAGACCGAGCGTGTGGCTCCAGAACTGGTTCGAACCAACCCGAACGCACGATCGCTGATCGCGGATTTGCTGGCCCGGGAGCGCCGCCAAGAGGTGCCAGCTCTACGTGGTCTCGCGTTGCGAGCAGGGGTCGCGGTGTGACCCCTGCTCGACAGCATCTCTACCTGGTCGCCTCGGCAGCACCCCCGGTGTTGCGACTCGAGGAATTCATTCCCCACCTGTCCGCCGACGGCTGGGCCGTGTGCGTGATCGCGACACCGACGGCTGCCTGCTGGATCGACCTTGACGATTTGGCAACGGCAACAGGATGTGTGACACGGGTGCAACCGCGGCCGCCCCGCCAGAGGGAGAAGTCACTTCCGCGAGCCGACGCAGTTCTGGCCGCGCCACTGACCTTCAACTCGATGAACAAGTGGGCGTCGGGTATCAGCGACACGTTCGCGTTGGGCGTGCTCAACGAGATGCTCGGCACCGAAGTACCCATCGTCGCCGCTCCGTGTGTCAAAGCCGTCCTTCGTCGGCACCCCGCGTATGCGGACAGCGTCGCTCGACTGACGAAGGCCGGTGTGACGCTGCTCGACCCGGACGCGATCACCACCCGCGCCGAGGATGGCCTGGCCACCTTCGACTGGTCGTACGTCACCTCCGCCCTGCGCACTGCGGTCACGCCCAATTATGGGTAGATGAGGCGGAGCGACGTTGGCCATCTAGTACGTGGCCAGGTAAGTCAAAGTCCCAGGTCAAGCACCTAAAGCGTGTCAGGACAGGTCGCGGTCGTCGGTCAACTCGGCGGATCGGGGTCGGCCAGCTTGGGCGGCTCCACGGCAGGCGGGCGCTGCTCCGGGTTCTTGCCGTCGGCGTCCTCGGGTGCTGGCGGCGACGCGGGCGGACCAGTTTCGATGGAGAAGATCAGCGACTTGATCCGGACATGCTCGCCGGGCTTCGCTTGCTTGAGGATCAGGCGGGTGACGAACCACTTGCCAAAGATCACCATCAGAAGGATGCAGGGGAGAGCCCAGAGGCTCGACACGGACGCCGTCACGACGCGGAAGATGTTCTCGTACACACGCTGCCCTCACCGCTAGCGGACTCGGGGCATCCCCCCAGCCGACAAGGATGGCGTACGCATGTAACTCACGTCGGGCGGTGCCGACTACATCATTCAGCTACGAACCGGCCCCAGCGGTGCGTGGGTGCGCACCGGACGGAACGTAGGTGGTCGCTCTCAGGCAGACCTTATTGGGTGGTCCCACTAATGGGACCGTGCACAGCTTTTGTTCACTAGACCGATTTTCGTGACTTGTAACCAGCCGGTACGAGGAGTCTCCTCCTGTCCGACTCGGTCCCTGAGTCACGTGACACTCATCATACCGTAGGCATCCGGGCGGGGTGTGGCACCCACTGTGACTTGAAGCTGACATGGGGCGTCACATGATCGAACCCGCGTTCGGTCGCTCCACGTCTGACGGTCCACCGGGAGAGATGACCTGGGACGGCCTCATCGGCAGCATCCTCGGCGGCAGCGGCAGCGGTGACCTTCCCGGCGAGGTTGACCTTGTAGGCGGCGGCCTCCTCAACGGCCTTGTCTAGGATCGTGTAAACGCAAAAAGGCCCCGCCTCGCAAGGGAGACGGGGCCTTACGCGTGTCGATCATTCAGGGGACTTCGCCCAGCCGACCCAGTTGAGGCGCTGGCCGAAGAACAGCGTCCCGGCGAGCTTGGCGAGGCGCCGGAAGGCCGCGTTCTCGCAGCCCGGACCGCCAGTCACGTCGGAGGCGATGGTCGGGTAGGGGAGTCGCTCACACAATGTGGTTAGGCCGATCACATGGTGGGAGCGGCTGGGAGTCTTCCGAGTACGGGCATCGGTACGAAGTTCTCCGCATGGTTCACGCCGATGCGGCTTCCCCATAGGCGTGCGAGTGTCTCGGCCATCGGCCCGAAGTGGTCGGTGATTGGCTGGGAGGCGTGCGCCGCGAGGGCGCGTTGTTTTTGGTCGTAGGTATCGGTGATGTCGATGATGGTGTGCGCGGGAATGGGACCGTCGAGGGTGAGGCTGTTGTAGGAGTCGGCGGTGTAGACCCGGTGCGGATGCCCAGTGGCGATGACGACGTCGGGCAGGGCCGCAACAAGTGTGTCGGCGACCGCGCGATGGTCGGGGTGGACGTCGCGAAGCGGGTGGGTGATGACGACCTCGGGCCGCACGGCGAGCAGTAGTTCGCGCAGCGACGCCACGGTGGGCTGGTCGTACTGGTACAGCGTGGCTCCCAGGATCGCCGCGCCTGCTGCGGCTTCGGTGTTCCGTTCTGGTTCGGCGTGGCGCGGGACGGCGATGGTGACGGCGGCCCCGGAGGCGGAGCAGCGTGCGAGGGTTCCGCCGGCCCAGAGCTCGGCGTCGTCGGGGTGGGCCATCACGGTCAGCACGGACGCTGGCGTGGTGAACGGCACGCCGCTCACCACAGTCCGAGTTTCTCGATGACGTCGGCGGGCCTGGGCAGTTCTCGAGTGGGATCGCCGGTCGGGTGGTGTGGGAGGGTGAGGTCGGTGCGCATCCGGATGAGCTCGCGCCAGACGAGTACTTGTTCCCAGGTCTCCGCGACCTTGGTCTTCCTCGCGCCGGTCAGTCGTCCGGAGTCCGGGAGCTGGTCGAGGTGCAGGCCGCCTGCCAGGAGCTTGGCCGCCGTGCCTTCGCCGATCCCTTTCACACCAGGGATGTTGTCCGCAGGATCGCCTTTGAGGGCGCAGAAGTCGGGCCACTGCCCCGGAGTGACGTTGTAGCGTTCGGTGACCTCGGACGGGCCGATGTGCCGTCGGCCCCGCTTCATGACGGTGTTGAGTGCGTGGACGTGCTCGTCGACGAGTTGGTAGAAGTCGCGGTCGCCGGACATGATCCAGACCCGTCGGCCGGGCTCCCGTTCGCGGGTGGTGGCGACGAGGCTGGCGATGACGTCGTCGGCTTCGGCAGTGTCGATCTCGATCCAGTGGATGCCGTAGCCGGACAGGGCCCGCTGGACGTGCGGGATCGCGCGCAGAGGTTTGAGGGCGGCCTCGTCGATGACACGGTTGGCCTTGTAGTCGGCGTCGCTGTCCTTGCGGTCGGCGGTGCCGTGCTCGCCGTCGAACACGACGAGGACCTCCGGTGGTTCCGGTATCTCCTCGCGGATCGCGACGCGGAGCAGGGCGAAGAAACCGAACTCGGCTGTGAGATCGCGGGTTTTGTCGCGGGAGAGGATCGCGGCGGGGAACCCGAACGCCGCGCGCCAGAGCAAGTTGTGACCGTCTACGAGGAGCAAAGGGACGCCAGCAGGCATCACCGCACCGCCTTTACGAATGTCTCGGCGACTGTGGTGGGCAGATAGTCCCGCGAGCGGTAGTACGCAGCCCTGGATAGGTGCGCGTAGCGTACTGGATCCGCGAGTAGCTGTTCGGCGGCGCGCCAGAGACCGTGCTCGCCCCACGATCGGGGGACGATCACTCCGCCCGCGTCGTCACTGGTGCCGACCAGGGCGGGCAGGTTACCCACGTCGAACGCGACGACCGGGGTCCCGACACCCATGGCCTCCAGCGCTACCAGCCCGAAGGTCTCCCGTAGCGAGGGCACGATCACCACCGCGGCCTGCGCGAGCCAGGATGGCACCCGGTCCCAGTCGAGGCCGCCGCCGTGGACGGTGGCGAGGGTGAGGTGGGCCGCGGAGTAGCGGCACTGGTCCAGTTCGGCCGCCTGGCCGCCGACGGTGGCCTCGAACCCGGCCTCGCCGACGATCACCTCGACCGTGCGGTCGACCAGGCGTCCGGCGTCCAGCAAGGCCCGGACGTTCTTCTCCGGCCCGAGCCGGGCCAAGATTCTGATGGGGCCGTGCCGTCGCAGAGCCTCGCGTCGCGAGTCGGATGGTGGTGCCGGGTCGTGCAGCAGGGCGTTGGGCACGACCTGCCAGCCGCCGGTGTCATAACCGCGATCGTGCGCCTGAACGAGCACCGTCTGAGACGGTGCGATGACCAGCTCGGCACGGTCCAGGGCGGGCTCGAGGTCCTGGTGATGCCCGACGACGTGCATGGCCAGCACCGAGCGCGCCTGGCCGATCGGTGCGGCTCTGCCGAGGCCCCATAAGCCGTCGGCGTAGACGGCGACATCGACCTGGTACTCGCGGTACACCTCGCGTAGTTCGGCGGCGAGCAGGGCGTCCTGTCCATGGGTGCTGATCGCGTCGCGCAATTCGTCGTCGTCGCAGGGGAAGGTGACGCCCACTGAGCCCACCCGCATCACGGTGTCATCCGGAGTGGCGACCGGGGCGGCGGTGAGGATGAGGCTGCGGTGGCCGAGTTGGCGCAGGCCGTGAGCGAGGGCGGCGGTGGCGCGTTCGATCCCGGCCGGCGCGTTCGGGGTGTAGGAGGCCAGGACGAACGCAACGGTCAGCGGGGGCGCGCTAGACATGGCGGAGGACCTTCTTCGGCGGCGGCAGCGTTGTGGTGGCGTGGTCGGCGGGTGGCTTTTCCCAGGGAAAGACGACCCAGTCGGAGACGGTCCAGATCGAGTAGTCGGGCAGCGTGGTCGCCCCGGTGTTGAGGCATAGGACCGCGGTCAGGATCTGGGCGTCCGGGCCAAGTAAGGGGGTGAGGTCGTCGTGGACGCGGCGAAGGGTGGCACCGCTGCCACAGATGTCGTCCACCACCAGCACGCGGCCCCTGAGCCTTTCGCCGTTGAGGCTGCGGGTCAACGGGGCGAGATCGAGGGACACGTTGCCGGTGGCCTGCTGGTAGGCGTCGTCGCTGCTGTTGTGGCGGGCGCGGACGATGCGGGCGTTCAGCCTCAGCGTGGAGGCGACGAGGTGGGCGGGCGAGACACCGCCGTTGGCGATGCCGATGACGCGCTCGACCGACGAGTGATCACGCAGGACCGCGTCAGTCAGAAGGTTGGCGGCGTCGTGGAGAGCTTCCGGTGTCACGCGCCAGATCCGGTGGTGATCGAAGTCGCGCTGTGCTGTGGTCATTCGCGGGTCGATTCCTTACAGAGCGGGGGATATCGCGTCAGCGAGGTGGATGCCTGTGTCGTGGGCGGTAGGGAGCTCTTGCAGGGCTTGTACGAGGTCGTATTCGGTGGTTCCGGCGATGCCGGCCATCGCTGACAACGCGGTAGCGTCGAGCTCTTCGACCAGGATTCGTTCCGCCGGGGATTGCTGGGCACGGACCTGTGCCCATCGTCGGAGAGGCCGCAGCCTGGGATCGGTGGTGTGTGCGAGGCCAAGGAGGTCGACCTTGATGCGAGTGCCGTAGTGACCGCTGAACGCGAGGGTCGTCGCGCGGCGCAGTAGCTCGTCTGGTTGCTTTTTCAGCACAGCGCACACTTCGACCAGCCGCTCGACAGATATCCGGCGCGTACCGAGTTCATAGCTGGCGAGCGTTTGCAAGGAAAGTTCGTCGTCGCCTGCGCACATCGCGGCACGCATCTGTTTGCGGGTCCAGCCGCGTTCTCTCCGCGCGGAACGCAGCAATTCGCCCAGAGCGCGCGCGAACTGGTCGAATTGATCACTCGTCGGCGTGTTCATGGTCTGTCCTCCGTAATGCGGCGCGTGCTTGGGAGCTGGGCCGATTTCGACGTCGTCCGCGGAGCTGTTCACGCTGAGCCATCGCGTGCGGTCAGCGCGAGGTCGCTGGTCGTGCGCAGGAGGTGAAGGGAGCTGATGGCGTGCGCGCCGGGCTGGTTGCGCCAGATCTGGCCGTCGGCGCGGATCACCGTGAAGCCTCCGGCCGCCTCGCGAGTACGCAGTCGCACGGGTACGTCCGCGATGGAGCTCAGTTCGGCGAGGAGAGCGAGAGCTTCGTCATCGGTCAGCTGCTCGTCGTCGGCCATCGCGGCGCCTTCACCGATGGGGAGCACCTGCAGGAAGGTCACTCCGCTCACCCCCAGGGTCGCGGCCAGGGCAACCATCGCTCGGATGCTGACCCGGGCCGTAGAGCGCAGGAGCACAGCCTGAATCTGTGTCGGGATTCCCTGGGCGATTGCCTCCCGGATTCCAGCGATGGCCTGATCGAAACTGCCTGCACCGCGCCACCGGTCGTGGCGTTCGGCGTCCGGGCCGTCCAGGCTTACCCGTACGGCGTCCACGCGGGCGGCCAGGGCTTCGGCGCGGCGGGCCAGGTGTGTTCCGTTGGTGGTCACACTGACCGCGCACCTGCCTGCGACGAGTACGTCGATCAACTCAGGCAAATCGCGCAGCAGCAGCGGTTCGCCGCCGGAGATATCCACACCCAGGACCGCGGACTCGGCGAGAAGGTTCGCGATGCGGTAGCGCTCGGCCCGGCCCAGTTCGAGGACGGACTTGTCGTCCAGGCAGTACGGACAGGTCAGGTTGCAGCGCACCAGGGGCGACCAGCAGACGCTAATCGGCACGTCCGCGTGCACGGCTGCCGGGTGGATTTCAGGCCAAGAACCGACGTCAGTGCCGGACAACCGGACGCGCCCGGAGCCGAGGGCGGTGCTGGCGCGGTGGGTCAGTCCGGTGAGCGGATCATGGATGACGCTCTCGTTGCCCTGTGTTCGCGTCGCAAAGGTACGTGTCGTGGTCGTGCGTGGTGCCGTCATGCTGTGTCCTGCGGGGGCAGTATCGGCGAGACGAAGAGTTCCTCGAACGGCTTCGGGCCGACATACTGACGGCAGGTACAAGCAACCCACTGGTTGCCGATGTAGATGCCACTCGTGCTGCGCGCGTCCCTGTGCAGGATCTCGCCGCGGCACTCTTTGGACTCGGGGTCGTGGTGTTCAAGCCCGTGAGAACACCCGCAGACTGGTTTCGTCGCCGCGTCTGCCGGGGTGCGGCGGCAGGTCAGCCTGCCGACCAGCATCCCGGCGACGAAGAGGCAATAGCCAAACGTCAACGCCATCGGGCCATTCATCGCAATACCTCGCAAAGGTGCAGGAGTTTGGTCATTCCGGCCATGAATGCTTGGGAGCGGCCGGTTGGGGCGGGGCGCCGCATGAGGTCCCAGTAACGGGCGAGAGTGCCGGGCCAGCTGGCGAGTTTGTGCTGCCATTGCTGGTCGGCGTCCGGGGGATCGAGGTGGAACCCGACGGCCTGCCGGAGCGGTATGACCAGCAATCCCGACGCGATCAGGCACGCGCCAAGGTAGGTGTCTTCCATCCCCCAGCCGATTCGACCGAAATCGGGGTCGAACCCTCCGACGTTGAGGACGGCGGTGCGGGGAACGGCGACAAGGGCGGTGACGACCATGCGGGGGAGGTCCCAGTCGACATAGCGCCGGCCGTAGCCGAGGTCGAGGAAGTCGTGGGTGTGATCCAGCGGGCGGCCGTCGAAACGCTTATCCAGGGTGATGCCGGTGTAGAGCAGCGGCCGGCCGACCGGTGGCCGCCAGACGACTCGGTGGTCGGCCGCGAGGTCCGGGTGATCGGCGAGCACTCCCCGCCCGCCCTGGTGCAGGTCGTAGGGGAGGTTGTGGCGGAATCCGACGAGCACCGTTGTGTCGGTCGCGCGGGCGGTGATGTCGGTGATCACGTGCGGGGGCAGGACCATGTCGCCGTCGAGAAAGAGGACGGTTTGCCCGCTGGCGAGCGCGGTGCCGAGGTTGCGTGCGGTGGCCGCGCCCGCGCGTTCAGGGATCCGCAGGACGGTGGTGACGATCGGATGCACGGCGGCGATGGCGGCTGTGGTGTCGGTACTGGCGTCGTCGACGACGATGACCTCGAACCTGTACCGGTGGTGCTGGCCTTCCAAGGCGTCAAGCACGGAGGAAAGGCAATAGCCGACGTTGTGGGCCGGGATGACGACCGAGAGGGTACGCACGGCGGCCAGCGGAAGACCTGACGGCGTGGGCTCGTGCCAGCCGATTCCGGACACGGCTTCCCAGCTTCGGGTGCTGCTGGTGTGAAAGTTGTTGCGGCGCAGTAATTCCTGGTGCAGCGTGGTCACGCCCACCCCCAGTCCCGGAGGTGGGGCACTCCGTCGCTCCATGCCCTCGCATCCGGAATGATCGTGAGCTGCCCGAATCGGGCGGGATGGTCGAACACACGTTGTAGAGCGTGCAGATACAGCGGCTCGACCAGGATCAGCACGTGCCGCAGCGACGGTGCGTCGGCGAGTTCGGTGTCCAGTTGCGCGGCGACCGTCCGCTCGTGCAGCCGCGCGGCAGCGGCCCGCGTCGTGAGCCGGTGGTCGTAGGTGCTGATCAGCGTCTCAGGGCGCAGCAGGCCGTAGGCGCCGGACAAAATCCGGATCCGAGCTCGGCGAGCGGGATCAGCGGCGAAATGTTCACGCGCGCTCGGGACGCATCCGCCCTGGTAGAGGTCGAGCGCCGCTACCGGCGCGGCGGTGACAAGCTTCCTCCGTGAGCAGTTGAGGATGATCAACCCTTGGGCGGGTGCGAGGACGCGAGTGGTGGGCGGCTGAAGAGTCATAGCTCGCGCACCACCCGCATGCCGATGCCACGCGAGCGCAATTCCGCGGGAGCGGCGTTGAGGAACGTGCATTGCGCGTACAACGGCGGCGCCGCGTAGGAACCGCCCCGGATGAGGACTCCCTCGCTCATCACGGTGCTGGCGGTCCACTCCCACACGTTGCCCGCGACATCGAGCATGCCCTCGGGTGTGGCACCGGCGGGATGCGTGTCGACCGGGGTGACCGTGTCGTGCAGGGAATCACGCAGGTTCGCGAACGCCGGCTGCCAGGGTGCGGCGCCCCACGGCCAGCGACGGCGGCCGGGTCCGGCGGCCATCCACTCCCATTCCGCCGAGCGCGGCAGTCGGCCGCCCAGGCGACCGGCGATCTGGGTCGCCTCGGCGTGGCTGATCTCGGTGATGGGGTACCGCGGCCCGAGACCAGGGTGCTCGCTCGGCAGGTGTCCGTAGGCGAGCGGGGTGCGTGTCCACAACAGGGCCGGGACCTTGACCGGGCGCCCGGCGTCCCCGTATGCGCAGATCCCGCCGGTGATCTTGATCCATTCCAGGTGCATGGCTCAGCCGCCGATCAGGAACAGGTCTTCGACATTGGCGTCGTTCCGGATGCGGCTCTTGCGCTCGTTGGGACGTAACCGAAGCCGCAGGAGCGCGTCGCTGATGGTGTCGAAGGCCCCGTGCGCTTCCTCGCAGGTCGGGGCAAAAGCGGCATAGTTGTCGGCGAAGCGGACGACCCGAAGCTGCGGAAGTTGTGTGTCCACTTGGGACAACCGAAGGTTGATCAGCAGGGGCGCCAGGCCTGAGCCCGCCGCGATCGGGCTCGGCATCGCGGAGAGCGCCGTACGCAGGCGGGCCAGGAAGGTGCCGTCGTGGATGTGCTCGGCGTGCCAGTCGATGACCTCGTCGATCGTCGCGCCTTCGGACACCGACGCGACATCGAGATCGGCGATCCAACGGAAGCCTGCTTGATGATGCACGGCGGCCTGCCGCAACGAGGTTATGCGATTTCGGCGTGGGCGGAATCCCGAGACCCAGTCGTGGAAGGCGCTCGCTTCCAGCACTGGCTCCAACGCGGTGCGCAGCGCGCGGTGCACCAGGCGGTCCCGCACGGTGGGGATGAAGGTGTGCATCTGTTTGCCGGTATAGGTGGGCAGCTGGACCTCCCGGACAGGTCCGGGCCGCCAGGTGCCCTCGGCGAGCTCGAGGGCCAGTTGCGGCAGCATCACGTGGGCCTCGCTGCGTAGCCGGCCCCAGGTCATGCCGTCGGCACCGGGGGTGGAGGCCCGCCTGCCGCACTGGCGCAACGCGCGGCGCAGACGCGGCTCGGACAGCAGCGGCATCAGTGAGTGCGATTGCGGTCCGGAGGCCGGGGACGCTGGCGCGGTTACGTCCGGGTGCGCTACCGTGCTGGGTGCTTGGGCGGCAGGAACGATCCCCTCGCCACGCTGTACCGGCTCGCTACCCGACACGCGCGAGCTGTAGCGGTGGGAACGACGGCCCCGCCCAGGCCCTGCCGGTGATCCGAACTCCGCGTCCGCCATCGTCATCTCCTCACGCGCTGCCGTAGTTGGTGGGGTCGGGGATGCCGTTCTGCTGGAACGCTTCCTTGCGTTCGGTGCAGGTCCCGCACTTGCCGCAGTGCGTCGTTCCGCCCCGGTAGCACGACCACGTTTTCTCGAACGGCACGCGGAATGCCGCGCCGAGACGGACGATGTCGGTCTTGCTTTGGGTGATAAACGGGGCGAGGATCTCGAAATCGTCGTCCAGAAGTCCGTCGTTGGCGACGCGGGCCGACCATGCGTACCGCTCGACGAACTCCGGGCGGCAGTCCGGGTAGACGGCGTGGTCACCCGCGTGGGCGCCGAACGCGACCACGTCGGCCTTGCGGACAACGGCTAGCGAGACCGCGATGTCGAGCATGATCGCGTTGCGGTTCGGGACGATCGTCGCCCGCATCGACTCGTCGGTGTAGTGGCCGTCTGGCACCGGCACGTCGGCGTCGGTCAGCGCGGAACCAGCCAGCAGGCGACCAAGCATCGCCAGGTCAACGATCTCGTGTGGACAGTCAAGCAGTCGCGCGATCTCAGCCGCGTATTCCAGTTCGACCCGGTGCCGTTGACCATAATCGAAGGACAAGAGCGTCAGCTCTGCTCCGCGCTGGGCTAGCCAGTACGCCAGCACAGTGGAGTCCAGACCTCCGGAAGCGATCACAATGGCGTGCCGCGGGTGCCGGTGAGCAGGCGAGCCGATCGGCACGATCACCACGTCCCGCACGGTGAGGACGCCCGGCGGGCAGCGTCGGCCACTGTGGTCCACGGCGGAAGGGTCATGTGTGGTTGTGGCGGCTCAAGCCACCGGACGCCCTCCTTCACGTTGTCCGACGCGGGAAGCAGAACAGCGTCGCCGTGCCGTTTCCAGCCGATCTGAGTGCGCACCAGATCACCCCACGACGACATGCGCATGGTCGTGCGCGGCTGGGTAAGGAAAATCCAGTCATTGGGATCACCTGGAACCACGATGATGGGCACCCGCAACGTGTGCCGCGCAAGGAAGTTGTTGACCTCCGCGCCGGACCCGGCGCGCATGATGAGCGCGTCGACGGTGGTGCCGAGCTGGAGGTAGGCGTCGCCGGAGACGCTGTCGATGGTGGTTGGCCACGCGAATACGTCGCGGTAATTCCGCACACGTTGGCCGGGTTGCTGTTCGGTCTGGGTGGGTGGGGCGTCGATGACGGTGGTCATGATTCGTTTCTCCTAGAGTGAGTTGGGCGTTGGGCGCGGCCGAACGGGAGGCGTCGAGTAACCACTCCCGCCCGGCCGCAGTCGGTGTCGCGGACGTGCTCAGCCGATAGGGCACCTCGGGATAAGCCGACCTAGCCCGCGAGGTCTGGCTAGACGGCCCCCGCTCGGTGCGATGGTTGATCCGCGAGCAGGACGTCGCGCAGTGCCGCACGGAGCTGCCCGGCCTCGACGTTGGTCAACCGGGCGAGTCGCCCGCCCGGCAGCTCGATCTCGACGTCCGCGGAAGTACGTCGTCGTAGGTGCAGCGCGGAGCGCTGGCCGTCGCCGTCGCGGCAGTCGACCCTGCGGTGCTGCCAACCCAGCCGACGAAGCAAGGCGGCGGCGGGCACGGTGTGACATGGTCGCCTCATGGGCCTTCGGCCTTCCTGATCAAGCCGAGGCCGTGGGTCCCGGCGGTCGCGATCGCGTACCGCAGGACTCGGTTGGGGGGCTGGCGTGGCGCGCGGCGGTGCGAACCTGCATAGGCGGACTCGGCTTGCTGCCGTCGCCGCCACGCCATACGCAGCAGGCAACAGATGAACGTCAGCGCAGCGCTCGCCGTGATGCTCAAGGGGATCATGCGTCCTCACCCCTGGAGGCGGGGATCGCGGCGGGACCAGATATCGGGGTCGTGGTCCCGCCGCGACATGGTGACAGAGCAGGGCGCTCCTCGGCGGTTGGGGGAAGACCGCCTAGGTTCTGCTCCGCCGTGCTCGCCGTGTCCGTGGTCGTGACGGCGCCAGATGTGGTCGGCACGGGTGTGGCCGCCACCTCGGCGACTTTCATAACGGCAGAGCGGAACTTCGCGGCGGCCTCGTAGTCGAAGATCGAGTTCTCTCCTGGGGGAGCCACGACCACGACTTCCGAGTCGCGCAAGGCAACACACAGCGTCCCTTCACGGCCGTTCACGTCACGGCACGCGATGGACCAGGGGCCGGTGTTCGTCATGCGGCCACCACCTCGCGCGGTGTCCCTACTCCATTCCCGTCGACACACCGGCTGCACGAACAAACACGGCACAGCGAGCTGAGTCTTTGGGTATCGTGACGCGCGTGGCGCCACGAATCGCTGGAAGAGCATAATTACTCCAATAGTCAGCGAGTCCCTATTTGGTTGGCTGCGCCGGATTGTCAGCCGCGCAGTTGGTCAAGCGTTCTCGTTAAGCCTCGCGGTGTACAGCCGGTACGTACCGGTGTAGCAGCGGTCCGTAGGCGATAATTAGCTAAACGTCGGCAATAGGTCCCGGTCCAGAGCGGCTACGTGGCGTCAATGCGGCGTTCATAGATCGTTGCCCACGCTGACCTGCCCGAAGTCCGGAGCGCTGCCGTGCTTGGCGGACGGGAAAGCAGAACCGCGCGGCTTGCCGCCCAGTTCAATGCGCCCCCCTTAGGAGACGCGGTTTGTCAAAGCGCTGATAATAGATTTCGAGATAGAGACGTTCGTCGGATTCGATGTACAGCCGACCTTGTTGGTCGAGCTCAAGGCTCCATACCGCCACGTCGGCTTGGGCCGGCGCGGCGAACCACGCGGCAGCGGCGGTGAACACGTCGGCATAGTCGACGCCGCTGACGGTGTGAAGCTGAGCCGTGTTGACGGCATCGAGCGGGTGGGGCATGGAACGACTCCTCCGTAACGGCGGGCGGACGCCAGCGCTATACGCACGCCTGCGACCGATTCCGGTCGTCAGACAGGCCGCTGTGGGTGCACCCGCTGTTGGTCTGGAAAGCGATACACCCACATCCGCGGACGCCGCGCGTCCACCCCGCGCGGCGCGCGGCCCGTCCGGATTGCAGGGAAGCTAGTGAACGCTCGGTGATCAAGCGGCAGCCAGAGCGGCAATGAAGCGGCAATGAGGCGGCTATGAGGCGCCACTAGGCCTGACCTGCGCAAACGACTCATTTCAGGTTTGTAGTCCGAACGGGTGCAGCTCATCGAGTGGGTGATCAGACTTGACGGATAGCTGGCTATTGTGACGGTGACCGACGGGTGAGGTGATGTTCATGGGGGAGCGGCGAGTTGCCTTCGCTGACCGGCGCGAGCAGATGGGCTACACCCAAGAGAGCTTCGGTAGAGCGGTGGGGGTCGAGTTCTCTACCGTCGGGCGTTGGGAACGGGGCGAGTTGACTCCGCAGCCGTACCGGCGGCCGCGCATCGCTCAGGTGCTCAAAGTGAGCCTGGCCGAGTTGGAGGTCTTGCTCTCGCCGTCCCGGCGGACTCCGTCATTAGAGCTGACGACGTCACCCCACTACGCCCCGTCGCTTGATGATGCGTTAAGTGCCTTGGAAGCAGTAGCTCATGCTGACAACGGGGTGGACACGAAGCCCGGTATGCGTGTATTTGAGGGGCGACTGCCCGCGCAGGCGGTCCGTGCTTGGCGTTTCGGTGCGGAGGATTTCGATGTGCCGACAGCCGGAGCCCCGGCAAGTGTGCGAGACATCGACGAAATTAAAGCGACGACCACAGCGCTTGATCAGCTCGACCGCCAGTTTGGTGGAGACTACTGCCGCGGGCTAGCAGTGAAGTATCTGACGAGCCGTGTGCTGCCGACCCTTCGGAGGCCTGCATCTGATTCGGTGCGTGTTGAGCTATTCCAGGCCTCGGCAGTATTGGCCGAAGTTATCGGATACATGGCTTATGACTCTCAGCTTCACCGTCTCGCGCAGCACTATTTTATCCACTCCCTCCGGCTTGCCAAAGAAGCGGGCAGCCCTGCGTACGGATCGTTCGTTTTCGCCACCATGAGCCATCAGGCGTTGTACCTTGATCGACCTGACCAAGCGTTGGCACTTGCTCGGGCTGCACAGGAGGCTGCTTCGTCCGGCTCCTTCGCGGCAGTGAAGACCGAGGCAGCCATGCTCGAAGCAACTGCATCCGCGGCCCTTGGTGATCACAGGGGTAGCACTGAGGCCTTACGTCGAGGTGAGAAGTCGTACGACCATCACGGTTCGGCAGATGAGACGCCCTACTGGATGGCGCACTGGGATGACGCGGTGTTCGCGAGCTTCGCCAGCTCGGCATGGCTCGATCTAGGAGATGTTCGCGCGGCGGAACCGTACCTGCAGCTCCTGGCGGACAGGGCCCAGGGGCAGGTTCGTCGCGAGGTTTTCGCGGCTGGGCAACGCGCCAAGGCTGCCCTGCTCGAACAGGATGTGGAGCGATGTGCTCACTATGGCACGATGGCGGCCAAAGCCGCTGCGGCCGCCGACTCGAAGCGCTCGCATCACATCGTCCGCGACCTGCTCAGCCAGCTTGAAGGGCACCGGCAGCTGCGGCCTGTACGCGAGTTGACAGAGACGGTGGCCACGCTCCTACCAAGTGAGGCACCTTGACGCATGAGCAGCCCAACCACCGCGGTAATCGCACAGTCTTCCAGCACGACTTGAAGGACGAGGGCGATCCAGAGCCCGAGTTCAACGTGGGAATCGCCGAACAGCTGCCGCGAAAGAACGTTGCAGCAGGTGTGCTCATCCGTGACGATTCGGGTCGGATCCTCTTCATATCACCGACCTACAAGCCGTTTCTGGACATACCGGGAGGCTTGACCGAGGATGAGGAATCGCCGCTAGCCGCTTGCTACCGCGAGGTTCGGGAGGAACTTGGGGTCGACTTGCAGATTGGCCGGCTGTTACTCATTGACTGGATGCCGACTCATGGTGTGTGGCGTGACAGTGTCCAGTTCATCTTTGACGGCGGCGTCCTCAACGTCGAACAGATCGAGGCGATTCGCCCGGCGGCCAACGAGGTCAGTCGCCTTGAGTTCCTCCACGTTGACGCTGCCAAACAACACCTTCGCCCATCAATGGCTCGGCGAGTTAGCCTGGCGCATCGAGCACTTCAGGACGGCTCGACGTATTACGCCGAATTCGGTCGAACCCCGTAGGGTTGCAGCAGAAATAGAAGTAGGACAGATAGTGGTGGCAGAAGTTGCTTAGTCCCAAGCGATTTGGTGCTCGTGTAACCACGCTGGTGGATCCATGGCGCCGCTTTGAGCTGCCTGGGCAATTCTGCGATCGCGGCTTCGCTGTTCGATCCACCGCGGCGTGCCGCGTCGGTGCGTCGTGCGGCTGCGGCGGCTAGCCCCAGCTCGAATGACTCTTTCACGTCGCATGGCCTCGAAGGCTTCGAGTGCCTTCGCTGCCTCTTCGTTGCTGCGAAGTTGTTGAGCTAGAACAACTGCGTCTTCGAGGGCTAACGCGGCGCCTTGCTCTGTAGCTGGTGGGACGGCGTGGGCTGCGTCGCCGATGAGGATGAGCTGGTTTCTGCGCCATGTCGGCATGGTGTCGAGGGTGCGCGTGTTGGAGGGCAGGATGGAGGTCGCGGCTCGGATGATGTCCACGGCTGGCGTACGGTCGCGCCGAAAGAGCTTCACGAGGCGTTTGCGCCAGGTTTCGGGGTCGCGCGGTTCCTCCGTAGATAGTGGCTCTGGCGAGGCGATATTGGCATACCAGTAGATGTCGCCGCCAGCGGTCGTATAGCCAAACGTCGCCTTCCGCCCCCAGTAGATGTGAAAGGCGTCCGGCGACGGAGGAGCGGCGGTGCTCGCGGGGGCGTAGCCGTAGACGAGGTGGGTTCCGGCGTAGCGAGGTTTTGGTGCGGCGGGAAAGGTCAGCCGGCGGGTTGTGGAGTTGAGTCCGTCTGCGCCGATGAGCACGGTTCCTTCGGCTGTGGATCCGTCGTCGAAAGTTGCTAGGACGCTCTCGGAGCGGCTCGTCGCGGCTATCAGGCGCTTGTTCATGGTGACGGCCGCTCCGCGGTCGGCGGCCGCGGAGCGCAAGACGCGGGCGAGGCGGGCGCGGGGCATCGTGCGGGGGATGTCGTTGGGTTCGTTGCCGGTGAAGGAGACCGTGCCGAGGTGTCGGCCGGTGCCTGAGCTGAGTTCCGTGTTGGCGACTGGGTAGGAGATGTCGGTGACGATGTCGTGTGCGTCGATGGCGCGCAGGGCGTTGAGACCGTTGCGTGGAAGGCGTAGTGCGGCTCCGCTGTAGTCGCCTCCGTCGTGCCGAGCTTCATAGACTTCGGCTGTGATGCCAGCTTTGCGCAGAGCTAGGGCAGCTGCGGATCCCGCGATGCCGCCGCCGACGATGATCGCGTGATGGGTCACGCGGCCCTCCTTGAGGTAGCTGAGTGTCTGGCAGCAAAGGCACGTGAGAGCGCTACGAGTTCGTCGACCTCGTCGTGCGCCGAGTTGGTATCCGGGATTGCGAGAGGGACGGCCCGCTGATGGCCGCCGTGGTCGTCAGGGGAGCCCTGGAGCGCTTCGGCAATGAGGTCTGACAGCGACGTGTCGGCTGGATGGTCTTCGCGGAGTTTCGCTACGCGTGGGCTGATTCGGACGAGTCCGTCTCGGCATTCGATCATCCGCCGGTAGTAGCGCCGGTGCACGTCCCATACGCGGAGGGAGTCCCACGGCGTGGTGGAGGCGCGGAGAGATTCGTCTTCAGGGAACGCGTGGTGCAGCGCTGTCCACAACGGCTCAAGTGCTTGGTAGGCCTGACGTTGCCGCCACCAGATACGTATGGCGGTCAGTCGCATGCGGGCCGCCGGATAGAGGAGGCCAACCACGATCGCGACGATGCCGGTGAACGACAGTGTCCCGTTCACGCCGATGATGTTCATGAACAGGGTTCCGGTGAACCAGTACTCGACGTCGATCGCGGCGAATATTACGCTGGTTACGGCTGTCAGCGCGAAGCCGACCGCCGCGACGCGGAGTCCCAAGGCCAGCCGCCGCTCGGCCTGGCGCGCGTAGCGCAGTGCTGAGATTGCACAGGCGGCCAGCGCGCAGCCCATGAATGCGTTCGCGGCGAAGTAGATGACCGACATATACGGGATGGACATCGGCGCGGGCGCCAGGATGGCGGCACCGATCATGACGACTTCGGCGGCGAGGAGGACCAGCACGTTGCGACGGGTGCGGCGTTTGGCCACCTGGCGAGGCAGCGTCGCCGCATCGAAGAAGAACAGCAGGGAGAGAACGGCGGCCGACGTGGGAGCGTGCCATGCGACGGCGGACCACACCGGGCCCCCGCGCACGAGCGACGCGTCGCCGACGACGTCACGAAGGATGCGCCCAATGAGCGCGAAGGCGAGGAAGCCGACGATGCCTTGTAGGGGGAGGTTCCAGGGTTGCCGACTGAGCTGATAGCCCTTCCAGACCAGGCCGCCGAGGAGACAGCAGATCAGTGCGACGCTGATGAGCCAGCTCATAGCCAGCCGATCCGGGCGCCGAGAGCGGTGTCCATGCCGCGCGCGGCGCCGTCAGAGGGCCGCGGGGCCGCGATGTTCAGGATGGACGCCCACTCGAGGATGATCGTCGCGACAGCTTCGGCCTCCCGTTCGTGGTCGGTGTCGTAGGCAGTTCTCCGAAGCGCCCGTTTCACCGCGTCATCGCCGATATCCGGGTACTGCTCGCTCAGCGATCGTGTGTCTGGCGTCGTGAGCCCGTCGGGAAGGACGTCGCTGTCGAGAGCACCCTGGTGGCCGCCGAGGATGTGGCCGAGTTCGTGCAGGACGATGTGGTCCTGGTGCAGTTTGGACGTTTCCTTCTGGAAGAGGATGTAGTCCGCTTCTCGTGTGGAGATCCACATGCCGAAAGGGCCGGGGACAGGGATGGGGTAGGCGATCAGGCGGATCGGTTTGCCGCGGATCTCGCCCATCTGACGGCATAGCTCGGTGACGTCCAGGGGCGGGCGAATATCGAGCTTGCTCAGCATCTCACGGCATTGTCGGCGTATGCGCCGTTCTGACACCCGCACCCTCCCTTCGCAGCAGCGACTTCAGGCAGCATCGCAGAAATCGCTATGGCCAGTCCGTTCTAGACGCCTGGAAGCCCTCCATCGGGTGGCGTGGGCCTCTCGGCTCGCTCTTGCTGGTAGACGAGTTCGAGCATGTCCTTCACCAGCTTCAGTCGTTCGGGTGACAGCTGGCCGGCGCGCATCGCCAGCAGCTGAATCTCCTCGTCACCGGACAAGCTGGCCATCCTGGCGCGCTCCGCCTTCAGCGCTTCCAGCTGTTGGTCGACTTGCCGTACCAGCTCGTTGTCGTCATCGAAGAAGTACGCGACCGGGACCTCGAAGAAGGCAGCTAGCCCTTCCAGGTAGCTCTTCGTCGGATTGGTCTTCGTGCCGTTACGGAGTCCCCAGATGTAGCTCTGAGATGCCGTCCTGGCGTATCCGCCAGCGACAATGAATTCGGCGACCTGCTCGTTGCTGTACTCCTTGCCGTCCGGTCGCTTCTTCGTCGCGAAGAGGTCGTTCAGCTTCGCGGCGAGCGTTCGCGTCGCTTGCCCTGCCACCCAGGCCTCCATGACAGCCGCCGTGTCTTCACTGATGAGACACCCAATCGGGTGATCACTTTCTCGTCAGTTGAAAAGAACTTTCTCCTGAGAATAGTCTCGAGTCCACGAAGCCTCAACTGAGGAGAAAGTTCGCCACCCAGGTGGGCTAGCGGGCGTGGAGCCTCAAGGTCGGAGGAAGTTGATGGTGACCGCAGTGGTGCCAGTGCGGGAGGCAGGTCCGGGCTCGCCCCGGCGCAGCGGGGCAAGAGCGGCTCGCGTCTAGCGTGGTCGATTGCTCTGCGGATGGGGAGACGCAGATGCGACAAATCAACAGCTTTGCCGAGGCGGTGCACCGGCTGCGCCGTGAGCGGGGAATGAGCCTGGGTGACGTGGCCGCGAAAGCCCGCTACAGCCCGAGCTACCTATCCAAGCTGCTTCACGGGCACCGGCGCCTTCTGCCGGAAGTCGTGCGCCAGATCGATGCGGTCCTCGACGCGAAGGGGCAGCTCGAGCGCCTCGCCGAACAACAACGTTCCGAAGGCTCGGCGGGCGGGGGCAAGCCGATGCAACTGCCCGCCGACGTCCCAGGCTTCGTCGGACGCACAGACGTCCTGCGGACGATGGACGCCGCACTTGCGAGCCAGGCGAACGGGGGCGCCCATACGATCGTGATCGAAGGAGGCTTCTGGGTCGGGAAAACGGCCCTGGCCGTGCACTGGGTTACTCGAAATCTGGATCGCTTTCCCGGCGGCTGTCTCTTCGCCGATATGCGCGGGCTCGGCCCCGGTGCACCCAGGACGCCGGAGGAGGTACTCGATGGCTTCTTGCAGGCATTGGGCGCCGGTCAGGCAGACCTGAGCGGCGCACTTGAGGTCCGGGCCGCGCGGTTCCGATCGATCCTCGCCGAACGCCCCGCCGTGGTGGTCCTCGACAACATCGCTGACTACAGCCAGGTGCGGCATCTGCTGCCCGGCGGCGGCAGCGTCGTCGTCGCTACCAGCCGCGAGCACCAAGCCAGCCTGCTGCTGCGGACCGGCGGCGTGTCGATCGACTTGCCCGCCCTGCCGGTCGCCGACGCACTGACCTTGCTCGCCAGCCGCGCCGGCCGTCATCGGCTAGCCGCGGACCCCGTTGCCGCGGAAGCGGTCGTACGGCGCTGCGGCCGGCTTCCCATGGCGGTCCTGATCGTCGCGGAACACCTCCAGCAGCGTCCCGACAGCACGCTGGGCAAGATCGCCGCCCAGCTGGCGACCGACCGCCACCGGCTGGACCTCTTCACCTCGCCGGACCCTACGGTCGACATCCATGGCGTGATCGACCTGTCCTACCTCGCTCTGCCGCCGGCCGCGGCACGGCTGTTCCGTCTGTTGGGGATCTGTCCCGCGTACATCGTCAGCGCGGACTCCGCTGCCGTGCTCGCCGGCATCGAACCCGACCTTGCGGAGTCACTTCTCACCGTGCTTCGGGAGGCTCACCTGGTAACGCCCATGCCGGATGGCCGCTACTGCATCGACTACCTCCTCCGGGCGTACGCACATCAGCGTGCGCTGGTCGAGGAGCACCTCCGGGACGTCGAGAAGGCCCAAGACCGGGTTCTCCGGTGGTACACGGCGCGGGCGCTTTCCGCCAACAACTCGCTTATCCCGAACTGGCGTGACTCGACGATCGATAGCCTGCTCGCGAACTTCGACCAAGGCAGCCCTGGCTTCGATGAGGCGATGTCCTGGTGTCAGACCGAGGTCGCGACCGCCCTGCGAATCGCGAAGAACACCCGCAGCCACCTCGCAAAGGACCTCCTGTGGGTCCTGCCAACGGCATTCCTCCCGTACTTCGCCATCACTCGAAGCTGGACCGACTGGCTCATTGCCGCCAACGACGGGCTCGACGCCGCGATCGCGGCGAAAAGCACTGCGGGCACTGCTCGTAGCCTGCAAGTCCTCGGCTGGGCCGAGCGGGACCTCGGCCGGACGTCTGAAGCCATCTCGCATCTCACGCAAGCCCTCGAGCTATTCGTCGAACTCGGCGACGAGCTGCCCGCGGCATGGACCGCACACGGCTTGGCGCTCGCTCTCGCCGATAGCCAGCGGCACGGTGAAGCGATCGCCCACTTCCTGGCGGCGGACGACCGGTTCCAGGCACTTCACCACGGCATCGGCGTCGTCATGAACCGGGCAGCACTCGCCCTTGCCTTCCATGAGGCCGGTGATCGCGAGCGAGCCGTCGACACTGCGCGCGAGGCGCTGAGTCTCGCTCAAAGGCGTGACTCTGATGACATCCACAGCTTCGTGCACCACAGCCTTGGCCTCCTGCTGCAGCGCAGAGGCGAACATAGGGCGGCTCTTACGCACTTCGATGCCGCGGTCTCCCTTCGCCAGCGTCCGTGGCAACGATGGAACCTCGCTGACACACTGATCGCCCGAGCGGACTCCCTGCTAGCCCTGGGATTTCGTCCGCAGGCCACAGCCGCCTACGAAAAAGCCGCCGAAATGCTGGAAAGCCTCCGCGATTCCCGGGCACACGAAATTCGCGCGCGCGCCGCGTTGGGCGGAAAACCTGAGTGGGCAGCGAAGAACGAGCCAGCTGGTACAGTGCCACTCTTTCCTTCGTGGGCACGATAAAGCATTTGTAGCCACGGTTGAATGCGATGGCTCGAGCCTGTCGTGCGGCTAAGCAGGCATGCGCTCTCTGGTTCATGAATTTGGTATTCAGTGTGAGCCCAGTCAGGCTAGATCTGGCTGGGCTCACACTGGTTTCGGCGCCTGGTGGCACGTGTCTTCCTGGGCACTAGAAGTCTTCGTGGTTAATGAAAACCATTGCCATCTTGACAGGGTCATGACAAGATCAACACAGAATCGGCACAACGTTGTGCTCGCCTGAAGGGTTCCCGCTCAACTTGCGGCGGTGGATAGTGAATAGTAGAACAACGCAACCCGCCACAGATCGATTTCATCGGTCTCGTGGATTATCAGTGGCTCGTCGTTCGACTATTCGGTTCCATTACTCTTAAGGGTTGAGGATATGATTGGAATTTCGCGGACTCGTGCGGTTCGATACGGTTTGGCTGGAGCGGTCGCAGCGCTCGCGGTCGCGGGGTCGGGTGTGACGGCAAACGCTGCCATGGCAAGGGAAGCAGCGGCTGGCGGTCCTGTCACCGTCAGCGAGGGATGTGGCTTTCTCGGCTGGGGAAAGTATCGGCACTGTGATGGCGGTACCGGGTCCACTGTGATGCTGGACGTCGAGGATATCTTTGGTGGTCTCTTCCGCTACTGCGTCGGGCCAGGTACGACCGATCTCCAGCCGGTCATCAGATGGCGGGTGACTGGTGCCTGGTGGAACGGGGGCTTCGGCTGTATTCCGGGCTATTACGGCCCAGCGTGATCGAGACTCGCCAGAGTTGTCATCGCCGGCCCGGGACTTGCTGATCGGCGGTTGCCCTGGTGCTCCGGGGAGGTCAGCGCCCCGGACGCGGCGTGGCGGGAATCCAAGCTCTCCGCCCCAGTTTGGCCCGTCACGCCGCACCCCAACTAGCCGTTCAGCGGCAAGCGCTCCGTCGGTGTCATCGAGGGATCGACGGAAGCCGCCGGGGTGGCGCCCCTCCCCTCAAGCGCCACCCCGGCAACCCCGCAAGCGCACAGAGCCAGCAGGTAGGACAGTCCCGCTACGACGTTGTCAGGGAAGCAGGGAAGAACGATGACGAGCCGGGCACCCGTGGAGTCACATCACACGACGACAGGCGTTCTAACCGTTCGCCAGCACCATAACCAGCGTGCCGGCCAGAAGGCACGGCCCGAACGGCACCACCACGGCGCCGTCTTCAGCATGGCGTCGGATGCCGGGCGCAGCGACCATGACCAGCGCGAGCAGCGAGGCCGTCAGCAGCGCCCCGGCGACCTCGGCCCAGCCGATCCAACCGGTCACCAGTCCGACCACGGCGGCGGCGCTGACGTCCCCGGCACCGACACCCCCGCTGGTGGCCACGGCGAGAATAAGGAACAGTCCACCCGCCGCGGCGAGTGCGACAAGCGCTCGTACACCCGGCGCGGGGTCGCGACGGACCAAACACAGCACCGCGAAACCCGCCATGGCACCGGCAAGCAGAGGCCACATCAAGACCCGGGGAAGCCGGTGTTCGCACCAGTCGATTACCGCCAAGGGAACCGCCACCACGGCCACGAACCCGTAGACGGCGAGTTCGCCGCGCCCTCCCACACTCCAGCCCAGCAACCCGAGGGCGGCCGCCGTGAGCACCGCGCCGAACCACCATGCCTCGGCCAGCCTCCGCTCCTGTCGCAGGAACCGGCGCGTGAGTCCGCTCGCCGCCGCACCGAGCACCAGGCCGACGGCCGCACTGCCACTCCACCACCAGCTGCTCGCCGTCAGCTGCACAACTCCTCCGCCCCTCACCTGATCACCTTGTACGCCATCCTGCCCGCCCGATCTTCCGGCCGACCGGCTCTCAAACCAACGGGTGATCTTCACGCGAGAGCTGCTGCCCGGAGCGCCATTACCACGAAAGTCGGTCGTGAGGTGAACCCGCTGCAATGGAGCGTCACGGCGGTGCGGCTCGCCCACACTGATCTGCGATCGTCGATGAAACGGGGGACCGTAATGACCCACTACCGCAGTACCCTCGCCCTGACCGGCCTTGCCGCTGCGGCCGGACTTGGCTTGATCGCCTGCAGCTCGGACGACAGCGCAACCCAGCCTTCCGTAACGCCAGCCCCGCCAATCGCTCCCAGCACCACAGCCGTCTCGCCCGCCGACATCGCCAAGCAGAAGGCCACTGACGCCTATCTGGGCATGTGGAGCGACATGGCCGAAGCCGCGACGACCTCGGACTGGCAAACACCAAAACTGGCTCAGAACGCGACAGGCGAGGCGCTGCAGACCATTTCCCGAAGTTTGTACGCCGATCACTACAATGGCCTGGTCACCAAAGGGCAGCCCGTCAATCACCCGAAGCCGGCTTCGGTAGAGCCACTGGACAACCCGACTTCGGTCACGCTCACCGATTGCGGCGACTCGACGAACTGGCTCAAGTACCGGGCTGACAATGGCCAGCCAGCCAACGACGGGCCAAGCGGACGCCGACAGATCGAGGCCTTGGTGAAGAAAGCCGTCGATGGCTCTTGGAAAGTGACGACCTTCGCGGTACACGAGGTCGGATCATGCACCGGGTAAGCAGGACCGCACTTACAGCGGGCGCGGCGATCGTGCTTTCTCTCGCTGCGGCAAGCCCGGCTTTGGCCGATGGTTGGGGCAACGTCAAGTGCGGTGAAGCCGGAAACCCGTCCTGCGATCTCGGCGCTGGTCGCGGCGGCCACTCCGCTCCTATCCCGGGCCCAGTGCCCGGCCCGAAACCTGGTGGCCCGAAGTCGCAGGCAGGCGAACAGGGCAAAGCCGCTCCGCCGCCCGGCGACCGGGTTGTCGGCGGCGACGACAACCAAGCCGATTGCTCGTACGTGCGCAGCAACTACCAGCCACCGGCGAACGGTGTGCAGACGATCCGCTTCCACCCACGCCGCTCGGATTCCGGTGGGGTGCAGTTCGTGTCGCTGGCCCGTCCGCGGCCCCAAAGTGTGGTGCTGGCACAAGGTCCAGGGCCGGGCGGCGCGTGGTACGTCTATCAGTGTTCCGGTCAGGGGCAGCGGGACGCGCTCTACCGGGCGCCGGTGTGGATCCCCGATGGTCAGGCACCAGGTGCCGCGCCGCTGCCCTCGCCAGAAGAGTTGGCCGAGCAGGCGCGGTCGCAGCTGCGATTGCCGAGTCCGGTGATCGCGTCGAGCCCGGCCGGAACCCAGCTGGTGCAGCTGCCGACGTGGCTGTGGTTGGACCGGGCGATGTGGCGGGCGCAGTCGGCGACGGCTTCGGTTCCAGGGGTGTCGGTCACCGCGACCGCGACCCCGGCCTCGGTGTCCTGGGCAATGGGCGATGGCAGCACCGTGTCCTGCGCTGGACCGGGCACACCGTTCCCTACCCACGGGGATCCGCGGTCGGCATCCCCAGATTGCGGCCACTCCTACCAGCGTTCGTCGGCCGGTGCGCCGGGCGAGCGGTTTCCGGCCGTGGCGACGGTGTCGTGGCGGATCACGTGGTCAGGCGCCGGGGCATCGGGCACCTTCCCGGACATGACCACCAGCGCAGCGGCGTCCTTCCGGGTCGCCGAAGCTCAAGCCTTGGGCATCGGATAACCCGGACGACGTTCCCAACTGAATCAGCAGTTTTTCTCTTTCCTTTTCCTGACCGTGTATTCGCGGCGGCATTTGCTGGCCGGGTGAATACGTGGTGCGGGTGAGCTATGCCTGGAGGGGTTTCTCGTGACCAGTACTGACAGTTCCGCGCGCGGCGACAGCGCGACCGGCGAAGCCCGGCCGGTGTCGTGGCTGGATTCCTCGGGTTCGCCATCGAGGTCGGCTGCGCGCCGCGGTCGGCGCCGGTTGCCGCATCTGGTGGCGGGGGTGCTGCTGGTGGTGCTGTGTGTCGGTGGCGCGGTGTGGTGGACGATCAGCACCCAGGACCGGGTTCCGGTGCTGGCGCTGGCGAAGCCGGTACCGCTCGGGCATGTGCTGACGCCCGCGGACCTGCGCAGCATCGACGTGTCCGCCGCGCCGGGCGTGGCACTGATACCGGCGGATCGGGCGGCGAGCGTGCTGGGGCGGCCGATAGCGACCAGCCTTGGCGCGGGAACGCTGCTGACGCCGGACGCGGTGGGCGCTGCCGCGATCCCAGCGGTGGGCAGGGCGGTGGTCGCGGTCGTCGTGAAGCCGGGGCAGGCCCCGCCCGAGCTGGCCGCCGGAGCCCCGGTGACCGTCGTCGTGACCGCCGCCACCGCGGCAGGAACCTCGGCCACCGGACAAGCACCAGGAACGTCCTGGCGTGCCACGGTCGTCGGGGTCACCCCAGCAGGAACGGATCAGACCACCGTGGTGTCGCTGGAAATCGACACCACCGCGGCGTCACAGCTGGCTCAGGTCCCGGCCGGCCAGCTGGCGTTGGTGATGCAACCGGCGGGCGGTGAGCGGTGATGCTGATCGCCTTGTGTTCGGTGAAAGGCTCGCCGGGCGTGACGACCCTGGCTGTCGCGCTGGCCATGACCTGGCCGCATGCCGAGTGCATGCGCCGTCTGGTCGCCGAGGTCGACCCGTCCGGAGGCGATCTGGCGATGCGGTTCGGCCTGCCGGCCGCCCCAGGGCTGGTGAGCCTCGCCGCCGCGGCACGCCGCACCCGTGATCCCGCGGTGGTGTGGGACCACACCCAAGCGTTGCCCGGCGGCGCCCGCGCGCTGGTGGCCCCGCCGGGTGGCACGCACGCGCGCGCCGCACTGTCGACCCTGGCCACGGCCCCGGACGGGCCGCTGCTGCCCGTCGTGGCCCGCGACGAGGGTGTGGTGGTGTTCGCGGATTGCGGGCGGGTGGATCCCGGATCACCGGCCGAGGCGATCGCGCGCTGCGCCGATGCTCTGGTGTTAGTGATTGGTTCTCAGGGCGACGACCTCGCCCACGCCGCGGCGCGGCTGGGGGAACTGGCGCGCTGGACGCCACGCCCCGGCTTGTTGCTGACCGGTGATGGCTATCCGACCGTGGATGTCGAGCGTGAGCTGGGGGTACCCGCGATCGGGCGCCTCCCGCACGACCCGGCCGCTGCCGCCACGCTGACCGGTCATCGGCCGCCATCCGCTCGCCGCCGCGGTGACAACGGTGGCCTTGCCCGCCACGCTGCCGCTCTCGCCCGCACCCTGGCCGAACCCGCCACTCCCATCGCCTCACCACCGGCGACCATACCGCCCGGTGTCCCGGGTGTACCTGCCCAGCAGGTGCGCCGGCCCGGTGGCGTGCTCATCAGCCCGCCCGGCCTCGGGCCACACCCGGCGTCCGCGCCGCCGCCGCAGGTGAGGGATCCGCGACACAACGGCCATCAGCCCAGCTCTGCCGGGAAGGAGCAACGCGCATGACAGAGGCCGACCACCCCGCCATGTCCGCCGCCGCGACCGGCCCGAGGGATGCCGAGCAGCGGTTACGCGCCCGGCTCCGGCAGGCGTTGACCACGGACCTGCCCGGCCGGGTCGAGACCGTGTCCCGGACGAGCGGCGGTGCGTTGAGCGTGGCGCGGCGTCGCGAGATCGGCCGCGAGGTCCTCGACACCGCGGTCGCCGCACACAGTGAGACCGAACTCCTGGCCGGGCGTGCCCTGGTGGATTCGGCTACGGAGCAGCGGGTCGTCGACCAGGTCTTGGACGAGGTGTTCGGCTTGGGCGGGCTGCAGCCGCTGCTGGCGGATCGCTCGGTGGAGACGATCGCGGTCAACCGCTTCGACCGGGTGTTCGTGCAGTACAACGATGGTCGTCGTGCCCAGGTGGCGCCGGTGGCGGCGTCGGACGTGGAGTTCACCGACCTGATCCGCACTCTCGCGGCTCGGGCGTCGTCGGAGGAGCGCCGGTTCGATCGTGGCAGTCCGGCGCTGAACCTCCAGCTTCCCGGCGGCGAGCGGCTCTTCGCGGTCCTCGGTTTGACGGCGGGTGGGGTGACGGCGTGCACGATCCGCCGGCACGGCTACCTCACCGCCACCCTCCCGCAGTTACGTCGCCGCGGCACCCTCGACATCGGTCTGGAACGGTTCTTGCGCGCGATGGTGCGGGCGCGGAAGAACGTGCTGATCACCGGCGGAACCGGCGCCGGGAAGACCACGCTCCTGCGGGGCCTGGCGGCGGAGATGGACCCGCTGGAGCGGATCGTCACGGTCGAGGACGCCTTCGAACTCGGTCTCGACCGGGATCCAGAGCTGCACGCCGACGTCACCGCCCTGCAGGCCCGCGAACCCAACGTCGAGGGCGAGGGCGCCATCGATCAGGCCGAGCTGGTTCGCTGGGGCCTGCGGATGTCCCCGGACCGGGTCATCGTCGGCGAGATCCGCGGGTCTGAGGTCATTCCGATGTGCAACGCCATGTCGCAGGGCAATGACGGCTCCATGGCCACCCTCCACGCCAGTAGTTCGAAGATCGCGTTCACCCGCCTCGCCTCCTATGCCGCCCAGGGGCCGGAGCGGCTCCCGTTGGAGGCCACTGCGCTGCTCGTCGCGTCTGCGGTGCATTTCGTGGTCCACCTCGACCGCGCCACCGACCGGACGACACGGGTGATCGCCTCGATCCGGGAGGTGATCGACGCCGAGGACGGGGCGGTGATCTCCAACGAGGTCTACCGCCGCGGCCCGGACCGCCGCGCCGTCCCGGTGGCCGGCGCTCTGCGTGCCGACACCCTCGACGACCTCACCGCAGCCGGATTCGACCCCGACCTGCTGGCCCGTCCGGAGGGGTGGTGGACACCATGAACATCCACACCACCATGCTCGCCGCCGCTCTCGGCTTGGGGGCGGGCGTCGGTCTGCTGCTGATCGTGGCCGCCTGGCGCCGGCCCGCGGCAGTGCCGTCGTCCTCGCGTCCTCACACGTTGCCGCGCGCCGCACGCGACCGGGCCGGAGGCCGACGGGTGCTGCTGCGCCTGGCCGTGGCGGTCGGCGCGGGCGCGCTGACCGGGGCCGCGACCGGGTGGGTGGTCGGCGCGGTGCTGGCCGCCGCTGCGGCGTGGTTCCTGCCCCGCCTGGTCGGCCCGGACCGCGCCCACATCCGACGGGTCGCGCGGATCGAGGCGATCGCGTCGTGGACGGAGATGCTGCGCGACGTCCTGTCCGCCGCGGCGGGGCTCGAGCAAGCCATCCTCGCCACCGCCCCGCTCGCGCCCGCGGCCATCCGCGACGAGGTCACCACCCTCACCGCGAGACTGGAAAGCGGGCAGCGCCTGGCGCCGGCCCTGCGAGCACTCGCGCGCGAGCTGGACGACCCGACCGCAGACCTCGTCCTGGCCGCTCTCGTCCTCGCGGCCGAGCACCAGGCCCGCCAGCTCGGCGACCTGCTCGGCTCCCTGGCCACCACCGCCCGCGAGCAGGCCGCGATGCGGATGCGCGTGGAGACCGGCCGTGCCCGGACCCGGACCTCGGTGCGGGTCATCGTCGCCACCACCCTCGCCTTCGCCGCCGGGGTCGTGCTGTTCAACCGGGCCTACCTCGACGTCTACAACACCGCCACCGGCCAGCTCGTCCTGCTGCTCATCGGGTCCCTGTTCGCCGCCGGGTTCGCCTGGCTCGCCCGGATCGCGACCGGCGGACGGCAACCACGGGTCCTCGCCCTGGACACCCCAGAGGCGACCCGTCCGCGAGACGGCGAGGGCGTGACCGTCGGGGGAGGTGAGCGTTCATGATCCCGGCACTCGTCTTCGGCTCCGGTGCTGGCGCCGGGCTCTGGCTGCTCCTGGCCTGGGCCGTGCCGCCTCGCCCGGCGCTGAGCGACCAGCTCGCCAAGGTCAATGCCAGGCGGCCGGCCACGTCGATCGTCCTCACCGGCGACGCCGCGTGGGTGCGCGCCTGGGGCCGACTTTTGGTGCCCGGCCTGCGGATGCTCGGGCTCCCCGGTACCAAGATCGAGGCCGATCTGCGGGTCACCGGCCGCGGCGTCGACACCCACCTGGCATCCAAAGCCGTGCTCGCCATGGCCGGACTGCTGGCGCCGTGGCTCTTGCAAGCCGTGCTGGCACTGGGCGGACCGTCGCTGGGTGTGGAGGTGCCACTGCTGGCTGGGCTCGTGCTCGCCGCGCTCGGCTTCCTGGCCCCGGACCTCGAGGTCCGCGCCAAAGCCACCCGGTCGCGGCGAGAGTTCCGCGACGCACTCTCGGCCTTCCTCGACCTCGTCTGGATCACCCTCGCCGGAGGAGCTGGGGTCGAGGCCGCCCTCGGTGACGCCGCGGCCGTCGGGACAGGCCCGGCGTTCGACAAAATCCGCCGCGCGCTGCACGCCGCCCAGCTGACCCGCACCACCCCCTGGGCCACACTGCGCCGGCTCGGCGAGGAACTCGACATCACCGAACTCGCCGAACTCGCCGCGTCGATCTCCCTGGCCGGGACCGAAGGTGCTCGCGTCCGCGCGTCCCTGGCGGCGAAAGCCCAAGCACTGCGGACTCACCAGGTCACCGACGCCGAAACCGACGCCCAGGCTGCCACCGAGCGCATGGCACTCCCGGTGACGTTGCTGTTCCTCGGATTCCTGGGATTCATCGCCTATCCCGCTGTCATCCAGGTCCTCAACGGGCTTTAGCCCGCGCGGAGTCGCAGCGAGAAGCCTTGCACGGAAACGAAAGAAGGAGCCATGAAGCAATACGTCCGTACGATATGGACAGTCGTGGCGGCGAGGATCGCCGTGCTGCGAGCAGAACCTGAGCGTGGTGAGATCACCACCACCGTCATCGTCACCGCGCTGATGGCCATCGCCGCGATCGCGATCATCGCGATCATCGTCGCGAAACTGACCGAAAAGGCCAACTCGATCAACCTCGGGATCGGCTAACCATGCCGACCCGAAACCGCTCACCGCGGCGACCGCGCGGCCCGCTGGCTCACCGCGCCCGACACGCCCTGTCCGGGGATCGGGGCGAGGTCACCGTCGAGCTGGTCATCGCGACACCGTTGCTGCTGCTGGCCTTGCTGGCGATCATCCAGTTCGCCGTGTGGTCCCACGCGACCCACGTCGCCCAGACCGCCGCCTCACAAGCCCTCGCCGCGGCCCGCGTCCAGCACGGCACCGCCGGCACCGGCCACGCCGCGGGACAGCGGCTGCTCGACGACCTCGCCGCCGGCCCACTACGCGAGCCCCAGCTCACCGTGACCCGTGACGCGACCTCAGTGGCGGTGAGTATCCGTGGCGAGGCCGCCACGGTCCTGCCCGGTGTGCAGCTGCACGTGCACGCCGAAACCGCTGGCGAGGTCGAACGCTTCGTGCCCGACACGGGCACCACGCCCTGACTTTTCCTTATCCAGAGCCAGATTCTGGTGCGAGACCGACAGGAGTCTCCTAATGGGCAACCTCAGGCATTCGCCGGTGCTCGACGGCGTGTTCCCGGACGGGCCGGACACCGTGCTGCTTCATCCCGCCGTTACCGCACGCCGCTGGCGGCGCCGGCAGATTGCCGCCGCGGTGCGACCGGGCACTGTCCTGAAAGGACTGGTCGGCTCGGCTGTCGTGGGATTCGCGCTGGTGGCGGGAAACGGATTCGCCGGGAAGTTCATTTTCACCGCCGTGGTCCTGATCGTCGTGCTCGCCGGATGGCGTGCTACGTGCGTGGCCCGCGAGGGGCGGGGGCCGCACGGTGATACTCCCGGTACCCGGTTGCGTCACAGTGAGGGTTGGCGCAGCAGGGACTTCGCCGACCTCGGGGCCGACACCGCGAGGTTGGTGCGGGAATTGCTGGCCGGAGTCGACGAGCTGCACCGCACACCGGCCCGTGCCTGGATCGACCCCGCGCTGCCCGGTGAGGCGCACCGGGTGGTGTGGCAGGCCCTGTGCTGTCTCGACCGCAGTCGCGACGCGCGCGCCCTCGCCGAGGAACTCGCCCCCGATCCCGACGCTGGCGAGGATTTGGCGGCCGCGGCACGCCAGGCGGTCACCACGATCGACCACGGCCTGGGCGAGGTCGCCCGGCATCTGCATGGCTGCCTGCTGCTGACCCGAGCGTGGGAAGCGAAACTGCGGCGCACCGACCTGACTCGCCGCACCGGCAATGTTCTAGCCGCTCTGCCCGGCCACGACCACCTTCGCCGACTGACCCAGGCCGCGGAAGTGCTGCCGCAGAACGTGTTTGCTCATGTCACCGCGGCCCGCGACCTCACCCAGGCCGGGGAATTCCCCTGGGAACGGCCATCCACGGAGTGGCCCCGGCTGACGCTGGTCCCACCTCACCGTGCGACCGCACCGCGTGGCGCCGGCGGCCCGGCAGGGGAGGGCTTGTCGTGACGCGGCGAGAGAGCCGACAGGTGGGAAGGATCCGGGTCTGGTGGTGTGCTGAGCGCGGCTCGGTGACTGCCGAAGCCGTGCTGGTGACGCCGGTGCTGGTCATGCTGCTGGTGTTGCTGGCCGTGGTGGTGCACCGTGGTGTCGACGCCCGGCTGCGGCTCGACGACGCCGCCCACCAGGCCGCTCGCGCCGCCACCCTGCACCGCTCCACCACGGCCGCCGCCACCGCCGCTCGCGACACGGCCGGCACCGCGCTGGCTCAGGCGGGTGTGGTGTGCCGCGAGGTGACCACCACGCTGTCGGGCACGCTGGTTCCCGCCAGCGCGGTGACCGTGCACGTCAGGTGTTCCGTCGACTTTGGACAAGCCACGCTGCTCGGCGTCCCCGGCGAGAAAACCCTGGAATCGTCCGCCAGCGAAGTGGTGGACACCCACCGGTCCCAGACCCGCCCTGGCGGTGCCCGATGACGTCGTCAGCGCGTGATTGGAAGCCCCGGCACGAGAGCGCGGAGCTGGGCGCCGGTCAGCGTCCGGTGCTCGAGCAGCGCCTCGGCGATACGGCTGATGTCCGTCCAGTGCCGGTCGACGAGGTCCTGCGCGATCTCGGCCCACAGATCGGGCTGATCGTCGGCGAGTCCGTACGCGCGGCGGGCTTCGACAATCAAGGCGAGGTCGTCGTGCCCGCCGTGCAGGTAGGCGCCGAGACGAACATCCGCCGCGGTCACGCCCTCATGCAGCCGTTCAGCCGCGCTCGTCACCTCGAGGACATGACTCGCCTGCGCGAGCGGCCCGGCGTGCGCGACGACCGCCACCGACGACATATCGACGCGGCGCGGCCGGACAGCGGTGAAACCCACGCGCCCGATGCCACGGGGCCGCAGCGTCACGTAGCGCAGCGACCGGCCCTGCAGCAGATAGACGACCGCGTGCCCAGCCTCATGCCACGCGGTCACACGATCCTCGCCCAGGTCGGGTGGTTCCGTCTCGGGCGCGGTCACGCCGCCCATTCTGCTCACCCAGCAGGCACGCCGGGCAGCGGCACGTCCGTGTACCGCTTGCGCTGGTGGTGGCGGGCGGAGGAAGGCCGGGTGACCGCGTTCGTGCTCGCCCTTCTGCTTGGGCTGCTCGCCCTGACCGGGCTGAGCCTGGACGGCGGCCTCGCCCTGGCGACCAAGGTCCGCGCCGGCGGACAGGCCGAGTCCGCCGCCCGCGCTGGCGCTCAGGCGCTCGACCTCGCCGCGTATCGCGCCAACGGGGTTGTCCGCATCGATCCGGCACGGGCATGCGACCTCGCGCAGCGATACCTGGCCAGCGTCGGCGCCACCGGCACCGTCACGACCACCGGGGACACGGTGACCGTCGAGGTCACCGCCGTCTACCGGACCCAGCTGCTGTCGCTGGCCGGGATCGACGACATCCACACCCACGGGCGGGGCGCCGCCCATCCGCAGCGCGGGGTCAGTGGCATCGACCCCTGAACCAGCCTGCACGTACTGGAGGGAGAGCACCGGCATGGTCACCACCGACGACGAGATCACCCGCCGCCTCGAGGAGCGAGATTCCGCACGCAGCGCGCGCCGCGCCCAGGCGGCCGGCACCGTGGGCGAGCTGGCCCGCCGGCACGCCGACCTGGCCGGGCAGCTTTCCGACCTGGAACGCGAGCTCGGCGAGGTCCTCACAGCGGCCGGCGACGTCATCGACGTGCCCGAGCTCGCCGAGGTCACCGACGTCCCCGCCGCCGACCTCACCCGCTGGCGCGACCAGGTGACCAAGCCCGCCCGCGGTGGCAAACGCAAACGCCCCGGCACTGCGACGAACAACCGTGTCCCAGGCACCCCCGCGGCCACCGAAACCCGCACCGCTCAGCCCGCCGCGCCTGCACAGGACGCTGTCCGCCGCAGCAGCGCAGCGGTCGGCGCGGCGAGTAGCTGATGTTCGGCCGTGCGCCGCTCACGCGCACCGCACGGTTGCTGGGCCGGGCGGTGCGCGGGCTGCTCGCCGCAGTCGTGCTGGCCGCGCTGGTGGCCGGGGTTCCGTGGGCGCTGGTCCACGGTGTGGGCTGGCCGTTGCCGGATCACCTGCCGAGCCTGGACGAGATCGGCACGGCGCTGATGACACCCATGTCGGCACGGTTCCTGCTCGACGCCCTCGCCTGCCTGGCCTGGCTGGTGTGGCTGGTGTTCGTCCTCGACCTCGCCGCGTGCGCGGCCGACGTCGCCCGCGGCGGGCTGCCCGACCTGAAACGGCAGACAGGCCCGCTGCGGCGCGTCGCGGCCGTGCTCGTCGGCGCCCTGCTCGTCGCCGTGCTGGGCCGCACCGCCACCGCTGCACCCCTCAGCCCCGCCGACATCGCGCATCCCGCCGGTCACGTTGAGGTGGCCGTCACCGCTCCCGTCTCCACGACACCGGTCGTCGATGAGCAGCTTCCGGCCCAGTCCGGGACGGAGCGGGTCCGGCCACCGGAGAACGGGGTGTACGACTCGCTGTGGAGGATCGCGCAGCGCTGCCTGGGCGAGGGTGATCGCTGGCCGGAGCTCTGGGCCCTCAACCGCGGCAGTGTCCAGCCCGGAGGACGGATCCTGACCAATCCGAACCTGATCCACCCCGGCGACACCCTCCACCTTCCCGCCACCAGCCGGCCGCCCGACCCGCCGACGCCGCCCCAACCGGAGCCGCGCGCATCCTCGTCGTCCCCGCCCGAATCAGCACCACCGGCACCGAGTACGACCACGCCACCCTCCTCGCTAACTCCTCCGGTCACGACGTCCCGCCCGACGCCAACGGCCGTCCCTGCCGCAGATGGACCTGCCGGGGGAGCGGTGAGCTGGGGGAGCGGTGAGGTGTTCGTCAGCCTGGGCCTGGCCGCGGCGGTCAGTGCCCTGCTCGTGCTCGCGCGACGGCGGCGCCACGCGCACTACCGGCCCGGCAGCGGCTGGCGCGACGACGACCTGCCGGTCGCCCCGGTGGTGTATCAGCTGCGGCTGGCCCATCTGCGCGCCCGACACCACGACGAAGACCTCGACCTGAATGTCGACACCGCGATCGGCGACCTGGCCGGTCGTGAGCATGGTCGTGAACCTGGTGGCGGAGACCTGGCACCGCGGTCGACCACCGCACCAGAAGGAGCTGGTGACGAGGGTCGGCTGAGGGTGCTCGCGCCTCGTGTCCGCCGCGTGATCGGCGCCCCCGGGACCGGCGTCGGACCGGCGACGCTGCCGTCCGTGGTCGACATCGCGCTCGACGCCACGCCCCCTGACCTCGACGGCAAGGCCGCCGCAGCAGGCGAGGAGAACCAGGTCGCCCTCGACCTTGCCCGTGTCCACGGGCTCGGCCTGGTCGGCCCAGGCGGTTACGCCGCGGTCCGCGCCCTCCTGCTCACCCTCCTGGCCACCTGCTCCGAGAACGCACCCACGCTCAGGGTTTACGTGCCCGGCGCAGACGTGGCCCGCCTGCTCGGTGTGCCAGGAGCGGCCACCGACCTGCCCACATCGATCACAGTGGTGGACGACCTGGACACCGCCCTGACCGCCTTCAACGCCGCGGCGCCGCCGCGGCGCGCTGTCGTGATCGCAACCCCACCCGGTGACCCTGGGCAGCAGTTGCGGCTGCAGCACCTGCTCGACAACCACGGCCAGCACGGGATCACTGCGCTGCTGCTGGGCCAATGGCGCGCTGGCGTGACCGCCTACGTCACCGCCGGCGGAGTCATTTCGGCCACCGATCCCGGACTCGGCGAACCCCTGCGAGGAACCCGCGCCTTCACCCTGCCCGAGACCGCGACCCGAGACCTCCTGGCCTTCCTCCGCACCACCGCACCCCACAGCAGCGGCACCACCGACGCGGCCCCGGCCCGTGACAACCCCGCACCTGGGAAGACAGTGACACCACCGGGCACGACGCCCCGGGCCGCGCCGCAGAACGCCGCAGGCGACCCGCGACGACTGGAGATCACTGCAGGACCGCCCGCGCCGGATTCACCCCCGGCCAGCGAACCGGGCGAGGAACCACGCTCACATGTGGCCGGCAGGGATCCGAGCCCACCGGCGCCGCTCGCGCTGACAGTGTTCGGTGCCCCTGCCCTGCACTGGCGCTCCGACCCTCGCAAGGCCGAGGGGGAGCTGCGCGACGTGTCCGGCGCGCTGAGCAACCGCCCGCTCGAACTGCTGGTCTTCCTCGCGGTACATCCCGGAGGGGTGTCCCGGGATGCGATCGTCGACGCTCTCTGGCCGAACGACCCGCCCCGCAATCCCGCCAGCGTGCTGCGCACCGTTCTGTCCCGCGTCCGCCGCGCCCTCGACACCGCCACCCGCGGCACCGTCGGCGACCTGGTCCTGGCCGAGCACGGCCAGTACCGGCTCGACCCGGCCGTGGTGGAGGTGGACTACTGGTCCTTCGCCGACGCGGTGATCCGCCGCCGCACCGCTGCGGCTGAGCGACGCACCGACGCCTATGAGTCGATCGTGGCGCACTACGGCGGCGCCCTGGCCGACGGCCTGGACTCCGACTGGCTCATCGCCGCCCGGGAAGCGACGCGGCGCGACGCGCTCGACGCCGTGGCCGCGCTCGCCCGCGTCCGCGTTGAGGCCGACCCCGACTACACCTTGGATCTGCTGGAAACCGCGCGGGCGTTCGATCCGCACAACGAACTGATCTACCGCGACATCATGCGCCTGCAGCACACACTCGGCCGGCACGACGCCATCTCCCGCACCCTGGACCTCCTGCGAACCCGCCTCGCCGAAATCGACACCACGCCCACCGCGGACACCGCCGACCTCGCCCACCGGTTACGCGCCCGCGACACCGGGATACCGGTCGGGGACTTCTCCCGATCCACGGCGCCATGAATGAACACGCCACCGGTTCACGAACACGCCATGTCCATTCGGGATCGAGGCGCGTTTCCCGTGCGGTAAAGGTATTTGCGCGGAACAGCGAAATACCTCGATTTCCCGCCGCGATTCCGCCCGCGCCGATGCTAGCGTCGACCGTGGCAGCACAACCATCGAGGCCAAAGAAAAAGAACTTCGTGGGCACACAATCGCATTCCCCTGCACCTCTGACATCGACTCTCGTCGAGTGTTATCGGCGACTCTCGCGCGCCATAAAAACACTCCGGCGTCACCGTGGCGACGCGAATATCTGGCGCGCGGACACCACCTTGAATACCAGGCCCGAGCCGTCGGTGCGGTCACTCGGTGCCGCCCTCGTCGCCTCCAGCTATGCGGAGAGTGACTGCCAACCGTGGGACCGCCGACCCGGCCTATCAGCCTGGTCCTCCGGTATCCGCTTAAGGCGGATCCCCCCGTGTCAGCCGTTCCCGCAGGTCACGTCCCCTGAAGGGGGATCCACCGGTATCCCAGACTCGCTTGACACCAAGCAGGTGAACACATCAGGCCCGGCGGCGATGTCACGCGGCTTCCTCATCGTTTCACCAGCGATCACCCTTGCATCTCACTCACCTGCCTCCTTTCTTCCGTTCTCTTTCTCTCTTTTATTAAAACAAACTGCATTTATCCGCGGTTTCAGCTGTAGCCGGCTGTGTCCTTCTTGGGCAATTTGCAGACGTCTGACCTGCGCAAACATGTCCGTGAAATCGCGCGCATTCACGCGAAAATATAGGCAAAATTCCCCGAAATTGACCCTGGAAAACTATTGCGCGGCGCCCGGGGTCGAGTTACGTTTGTTGTGTCACCGGGAAGACCGGAAATCATCACAAACCACCGCACCGGGCGCGAATGGTCCCCCGGAAAGCGGAAACCCGGCAAACACGTGATTGGGGATTGCTATGTGCTACGCCGACACCACCGACAACCCGGACGGCACCGCCGCCGCGCACTGCTATTGCGGTTGGTCCAACACCTACCCCGACCACGACGCCGCCGACGCGGCCGCCGAATCCCACACACGCGACGCCGAAGCGGCGGAAGCCGAATTCGCGGCCACCCACTGACCACGCCCACCGTGCCCACCGCGAAAGGGGCCGAACACCATGAACCACAACCCCCGCCACGCCGCACCCGGACGTGCCGACCATGCGCGCGGCCACCGTCGCCACGATCACCGCCCACGACTGCGAACGCTGGGTGTGCGTGTGCGGGAACACGCCACACAGTAGCGGTTTTTGCATGATCGACAGCAACGGCGATGACGTCGCCCACGCCCCCGGACGGTGGGTCGAACCCTTGTACAAGTGCGACGGATGCGGGCACGTGATCGACGCCGCGACCTACGACGACACCACCCACACCGTCGCCGTCGTCGGCCGACTTCCCCACCGCGCCCACTGATCACCCGACCGCGAAACCGCGACACCGCAACGAAAGGGGCAACACCATGAACCACGACGACAACCAGCCGGAACGCGTGGTGTACGTGGTCGACCCGACCATGAGCCGCGACGTGCAACCCGAAGTGGTGACCCGCACCAATACCGAAAACGACTGCACCGTCACGGGTGTGTTGATCGACCCCGCCGACCGTCAACAACTGTTGTACGGCACCGTAACCGGTCCCGACGGGCGTTTCATCGGTAGCTACTTTCCCGCCGATATCGTGCGGCAATCCGAATGGCGGGTGGTGACCGCCGACGGCACCGAATACCCCGCCCCCAGCGAAGGCCACGCCGTGGTCGCGCTCATCACCACGTTGCGCCGCGCGTAATCCACCCGCGCCACCCCACCCCGGTCCCCGCCGCGCTATGACCGCCGAAACCCATTGCTGTGAAGGGAAACCAGCACGATGACCACGAACGCCACGACTCCGGCCACGGGCGCCGCGCCCGCCGCCCCGGGCGCGGCACACCGGTTGCCCAATGGCGAACTCCGTCGCATGGTGGCCGAACTGCTCACCCGGCAACCCGCCAACGCCGGACTGACGGCTGGCGCCGCCGCCCGACTCCTGAACCGGTCATCCGGCGCGGTGGGCAACGCCCTGGAAACCCTGGTAACGCGCGGGGAAGCGGACTACATGGGGCAACCGTCCCGCGCCTACCGCGCCAACGCCAACACCCCCACCGCCGCCGCGACCGCCGTGATCAGCACACGCACCACCGACCCCGCGACAGGCGACGTCGCCACGCCGCCCGCGCCCATCGCACCGAAACGCCGCCCCGGCCCGAAAAAGGCGACCGCGCCCGCGCTGGTGACCGCACCGGTACGGCGCCCGAACGGGCAGCTTTACCACCCGCGCAAGCTTGCGGGCAGTTCGGATGTGACGGTGTTGCGTCGGTTGCGGCAGAACCAGATTCCCTCGCTGCTGTATGGGCCCCCGGGGACGGGCAAGACGTCGCTGGTCGAGGCCGCGTTCGGTGACGCGGTGACGTTGCCGGGCGACAGTGACACCACGGTGGACGACATCGTGGGCGGGTACGTGCCCACCCCGGGCGGAAGTTACGCGTTCGCGCACGGGCCGCTGGTGACCGCGATGCGTGAGGGGCGCGCGTTCTTCATCGACGACTTCACCCTCATACCGGCGCCCGTGCTCGCGGTGGTGTACCCCGTCATGGACGGGCGCGGGCACATCACGATCAAGGCCAACAACTGGGAGCGTGTAGACGCCGCCCCCGGGTTCTACGTGGTGGGCGGGCACAACCCCGGGGTGCACGGCGCGGTACTGAGCCCCGCGTTGGCGTCGCGGTTCCGGGTCAAGATCGAGGTGACCACCGACTACGACCTCGCCGCGCGGATCGGGGTCGACCCGAAAGTGGTGCGGGTCGCGAAAAATCTCGCCGGACGGCAGAAGAAGGGCGAGATCGGGTGGGCGCCCCAGATGCGCGAACTCCTCGCCGCGAAAGACACCGCCGCCGCGCTGGACCCGATGGTCGCCGCCGGGAACCTGATCGCCGCCGCGCCGGAAGAAGACCAGGACATCGTCGCCGACGTGGTCCGCAACACCTTCGGCGCCCACGTCGCCCCGCTCACGGTCGGCGAACAGTTTTAGCCGCGTCCCCACCGGTTTCTGCCGCCCGTGACCGTCCGGAAAGGACATACGATGACCGCGCACATCGCCGCACCCGCCGCCACGCCGACCGCCGTGTTTCCCGCCGCCCCGGGATGGCTGACCCTGTCGGCCCGGTTCGGGGACGAGGTCCCCGCCATCGCCGACCGCGACGACCTCGTGGTCACCGTCGCCCCCGGTGCGGGACACGACGCCCCAGCGTGTTTCTTCCCCGACCTCGCCGCCATCGAAGTCGACGGAATCCACCTCCCCAGCGGGGTCGACCCCGCCACCGTCGAACCGCACCGGGTCGGGGACCGCAAGCGCTACCGCACAGCATGGGGGCTGCTGACCCACGAATCCGCCCACGCGAAACACTCTGTATGGCGTGAACCTCCCGGGGCGCCACCGGGCGCGGCGGCGGCCGCGATCCTGTTGGAAGAGTCCCGGATCGAAGCCGCGCAGTTGCGGCGCCGCCCGCAGGACCGGTACTGGCTGCGTGGCAGCGCGACGAAGCTCATCCTCGCCGACACCCGGGCGAACGACCCGGCCGCCGCACCGACCATGACGAAACAGGATGCCGCGCAGTCCGCCGCGCTGCTGCTGGCACGTGTGGACGGCGGTGTCCTCAACGGTCGGGAAGTCGCCCGGGTCGAACGGGTCGTGCGCGGCATTCTCGGCGACGACACCCTCGCCCAGTTACGGGCTATCTGGCGTACGGCGCACCGTGTCGCCGACGACAACGCCACCGCCATGATCGAACTCGGGCGCCGCTGGTGCGAAGCCCTCGGCGACGACCCCGACCAGCCGCCGCCCCAGCGCGGCGCCGCCGACCCGGGCGCGCAGCCCGGTAGCGGGAACGGTACGCCGTCACCATTGGCGCAAGCGATCACCGCCGCCGCCATCGCCATCGTCAACTCGGCTACCGCCGACCCCGCGCCCACCGACCCCGTCACCGACGCCATGGAGGCCCGTGCCGCCGAGGACGCCGCCCGCGCCAGCGCGGCCAGCGCGGCGAACAAAACCTTCGGGAGCGGGACCAGCCCGAACGCCAACCACATCACGGGCACCCGCCCCCCGACCACGGCCGAACGCACCGCCGCGCGGCACCTAGCCCGCGCGCTGACCACCGCCGGAGTGCGTGACCGCACCACCACCACGACCACCTCGGCCATCCCACCCGGACGGCTCCGGGTGCGCGGGGCGATGACCGCCGCCGCGCAACGCGCGGCGGGCGCCATCCCCACCGCCGAACCCTTCACCCGCACCACCCGCAAAACCGTGCCCACACCACCACTCCGGCTCGGCATCGCCTGCGACGTCACCGGGTCCATGAAGGCGTACAGGAAACCGGTCGCCTCGGCCGCGTGGATCCTCGCCCACGCCGCCCACCACACCGACGTGCCCGCCACCACCGCCACCGTCACCTTCGGCTCAGGCCGCATCACACCGATCACCCACCCCGGCACCACCCCCGCACGGGTCACCGAATTCACCACCGGTTACGGCGGACACGCCATCGACGACGCCACTGAGGCCCTCGACGGCGCGCTGGAATTGTCCCGCCCAAACGCCGCCCGCCTCCTGGTGATCATCTCCGACGGCATCTTCGAAAAACAGACCCGCGAACCGGGCCAGCGGCTCCTCGATCGCTTACGCGCCACCGGATGCGCGGTCCTGTGGCTGCTACCCGACGACGACCCGCGCAATCAGCCGATGGACGGCGTCACGCTGCACACCCTCACCGACCCCGCCGCCACCGCCCGCGCCATCGGACAAGCCGCCACCGCCGCACTACGAGCCACACGCTAACCACCCACAGACCCCGGGCGGGGCGGACACCCTCCCCCTCATGCCCGCCCCGCCCGGGCCCACAACCACCCGCGAACTGGAGATGACCACCGATGACCGACACCACCATCGCCACCGTCGGCGAGCTGATCGCCGCCCTCGACCACTACGACCCCGCCGCCCCCGTACGGCTCGCGACACAACCCGCCTACCCCCTGGAAAACCTTCTCGCGCGGATCGTGTGCACCCAGGATCGCGCCGATCAGCCCGTGGTGTGGCTAGGCGCGAGCGACCAGGTCGGATACGTGCCCGCGCCCGTCACCGACGCGCTGGGGTGGTCGTGATGACCACAGACGAAACACCCAGCAGGACACCTGCCTCGCTGGCCGACCGCGCGATCACCGTCGCCCGCCTTCACCGCGCCATCGCGCCGCGCGCGTTCGCCGATCGCCACGGTGCCCAGTCGTCGTGGAATCGCCGCGCGATCACCACAAGCCATATCGCGGCCGCGCTCGGCGTCGGTGCCGACACCGTGCTCGTGCGGGACGACCCGGACCGCCACTACGGCACCGGGGCCCTCACCCCGGGAGATTTGATCGAGGTCACCAACGACGGCCGCCGCTGGTACTTCATCCCCGACCTGTCCGGGTTCGTGATGTGGTCCTGGCTGCTGCTCGGCCCGTGCCCGGACTGCGAGGCACCGCGGGTCCCCAT
This sequence comes from Amycolatopsis roodepoortensis, assembly GCF_024628825.1. NCBI lineage: Bacteria > Bacillati > Actinomycetota > Actinomycetes > Pseudonocardiales > Pseudonocardiaceae > Amycolatopsis > Amycolatopsis roodepoortensis. The sequence goes on along the minus strand of NZ_CP102415.1, from coordinate 4,643,721 downwards.
CGCGCGAGTCGCCGGCCTCGCCGACCTCGGCGCCCACCTCGACCCCGAGTCCGAGGAGCCTTTCTGCGACACCGCACCCTTCGAATTCCACGGCGACCCCGCCCATCACCCGCACTGCCTCTACTCCGCGAACGCGTCGGAACTCCGCGCGGGACACCGAAAGGAGCCCCTGTCATGACAACGACAGCCGTCGAGACCGCTGACAAACCCGCACGCATCAGCAAAGAAGATCGGGTGGCTCTTGCAGCGATCGATGTCGCGACCGCGCTACCGGGCAAGTGGACGGTTGGCCGTGGCCGAAACCGAGACCAGGTCGCCGACGTCGTGTGCTTGGCCACCGGAGTCAGTGTCGGGTTCCAACCGGTACCAGGGCCGGGCGCGTGGTGTTACCAGCTCGTTCCCGGGGACCTCCCGCGAGAACTTGACGATGTCTTCCTTTGGCACCGCCGAGACCCATTCCCTGTTGTCAGGTTCGCTGTCGGTGCCCCGGCCGCCGAGGTCGCGACCCACATCCACCAGCGACTGATCCCGGCATTCCACCAGTGGCTCGACCGCGCCCAGACCGCCCGACGCGAACGCCTCCAAGCCCAAACGCGCCAATACAAAGCTCAGCGCGAGATCGCCGACCAGTTGGAAAGCGCGTTCCCGCAGGCACCCGAGCCCGCCCGCATCTACTGCCTGAGGGGCGACCGCATGAGCATCACGCTGACCATGTCGGTCGACGACGCGCTCGCCCGCATTCCCGCGCTCGCACAGGCACTCCGGTCCGACACCACCACACCATCCACATCGACGGAAACCCAGGAGACGACATGACCGCGATCAACGCCACCCTCACAGGCCTGCGCTCCCGCAATAGTCACAAGGTCTCCCGCGTTGAGGTCTTCCTCGGCACGGGCCCAGGGACCCAGTACGTCGGCTACCTGGAATCCGCATACCCGGACGGGACACCCGATCCCGCGACCGTCGCCTTGCTGCCTGTCGGACGGCGATTCCTGACCGCTGCCACCGAGACCGACTTCTATGCCGCGCTGGACACCCTGGCTGAGGCATGGTCGATGTGCGGGTTCGGGCCAGCGGTGTCCGGCTGCAACCACGACCTCGCGACGTGGAAGACGTGGCGGCGCAGGAACCTCCACGTGGGCGGCGCATACACCTTCGACGGCCGTCGAGTGTTGTACCTGCCCGACGTTGTTCGCGGCATCGACAACGTCGAGAATGACTGGCACAGCATCACTCTTCACAGCGAGAGGCCTCCGGCTTGCCGAGGTACCACGCTTGCCGGGCGCGCTCGCGAGGCCTTCGACCGGGCCCGCCGACAAGACCCGGGTTCTGACGTCGGCCGTGATCCCGCCTACCTCAAGCGTGCCGCCCTCCGCCGCACCTTGGGGCGTGACGTGGCCGAGGAGTTCGGTGTGGCGAGGACGGCGGTGACGGTGACCGATGACCCCGACCGTCAGCACGGCGGGTGGCACTGGTTTCTGGTGACCATCGCCGACGGCGGCACCGAGTACCGGTTGACCTGTTGCAACGGCACGGTGGACGACCTGCGTGTCCTCGGGCCGTGCCCGGAGTGCGGTGGCGAGGTGCCGCTGCTCGCGGCCAACGACCCTGCCGCGCTGGGCCGCTACCTCGACGCACGGGCCACGGGCACCTCAGTGCCGTGCCCGCCCGGACTGACCTTCGGCGTAGGCCACACACCTGGATGCCCCGTCCGCGAGGACCTCTGACCCAGCAAGCCCGCCAGGAGAGGACTTCGTGATGGTCACGCGCACCGACTTCTACCTCGGCACCGGACCTGCAGCGCACTGGCTGGGTTCGCTGCAGTTCGCCTGCCACCCCGACAACCTCCTCAAGTTGTCCCACGGCCGCGCCACACTGACCGCGCGCGAGCCGCCGGCGTACCGGGCGGCGGTGAAGGACCTGCTGCTGATGTGGGCGGTCGGGGGACTCGGCGCCGCGCACGAACCCCGGAACGGGTGGCCGTGGGACTGGGAATCCAGCCACAGCAACGACTGGATCATCACCCACTTCGACGGTGCCGCGCACATGACGGCGGGTGGTGGCGACCGCTGGAATTGCCTCGACCCTGCCGACCCGCGCCCGCCGTTGCGGTGCGGCCCGCCGGACTTCGCGACGTGGCTACGCGACCCCCGTGCGGCACCAGCGGTCCCGCTCCCGGTGCACCGCCCGCCCGATACACCCGCCACCGACTACTCGCATTTGCTCTGACGCAAATCCCACGACCTCAGAGTCCAGAAAGGACAGACCAACGATGACTACGTTCCTGCCTATTCCCCACGACCTCTACCGTCACGCCGAGCCCGAAGCGGGCGAGATCCTGCCCGCCCTGACCGGACGGGATAAGCGGTACCGCCCGGTCGAGCGATTCGACCCGAACTGGGGTTACATCCTCTCCGGTCGCGCGTCGACTGTCGCGGTGGTGTCCGCGCTGTATTGCGGCGAGCTCGACGTGCCCGAGCGCGCGTGGCCCGAGGTACTGCGCCTGTATTGCCCGGACGCGTGGCGGATCCTCACCGAGGCGGAGGTCTCGTTCGAGCAGTGGGCTAGCGGCCGTTGCGAGGCGGTGCTGGGCAGCCGGGTCGGGGCCACCGCCAACACCGAACTCGGCGGCTACGCCGTGTTCGTGGTGATGGACGTGCCCGCCGTCGTGGCCGAGGTCGTCGGCACGCTGGGCGCGATTCCCACCTTCAGCTGACCAACCCATTTTCCGAACTACAGAAAGGGCGACACATCATGCGTGACAGGAAGAAGCGTCTTATGTGGACAGTACTGGCTGTGATGCTGCCCGGCCCGTGGACCCCGGTGATCGTGCTCGCTTACATCCTCGGCCGCGCCACCGAACACGACCAGGACGCCACCCACGACGGCGACGCTCCACCATATCCGCCGCCCGATCCGTACGCCTGTGTCCCGGCACCCGTGAGCCCGAACCCCCATGAGTCACGATAAGGAGGACTTGGCGATGTCGAGCAACACCGACTTCTACCTCGGGCGGGGCGAGGACGCGGAGTGGATCGGCTCCCTGCAGGGGGAGTGCTATCCCGAGAACTTCCTCGCTGTCCCACCGGTGCGGCTGGCGGTGACCGCGACCACCGAGGCCATCTTCCGCGCGGCCGTGGCCGACGCTTTCGATGTGTGGGAGGAGGAACGTCTCGGCCGTGCGTATCGGCGCGAGGGCGGCTGGCCGTGGCCGTGGTATTCCAGCCACAACAGCAGCTGGATCATCGCCTTCGACTCCGGCGACGGCGCGGTGTTCGCCACGGTGGGCGGTGGTGTCCGCTGGCACCGTATCGATCCGCGCAACCCGTGGTTTCCCGAGCGGGACGACCCGCTCGGGCCGCCTGATTTGTACGCGTGGCTGCGTGATCCGGCCGCGCCACCGTCGGTGCCGATGCCGCTGATGCGGGAGAAACCCGCCGACATGCCGATCATCGGCGGTGACGCCGGATGAGCAGCACGACGCACGACTTCTACCTCGGACGCGGCCCGGACGCCGACTGGCTCGGATCGGTCCACCTCGGCACCCGCAACGGCCGCTGGCTCGACGAGATCACGCGAGCCCGGTCCGCGGGCGGATTCATCACCCTCGTCGCCCTCTTCCTGCGCACCGCCGAGATCCACGAAGCCGGCGAGGTGACGCTCGGAAACCATGAGTGGCCGTGGCCCTGGCCCACCAGCCACGGCACCGACTACGTGTATGCCTTCGACACTGACGCGGTGTGGACCGCGCGACGAGGTGACCGGTGGTCGCTGCGCGCCGACGAGTACATCCCACCCGGGCCCGACGAGACACCACTGGCCTTCCCGCACATGCGCGACAGCTGCGGCTACACCGGGATCGACGCCGCCGACACCACCGCCCGCCGCTACGGCCCACTGCTGGGCGACACCTATCAACACGACCTAACCCAGCTCGGACTGCGGATCCTCGCTGATGTCACAGGACCACCCGGTCCGGGCGAACCCGCCGCCCTCACCGAGCTCCGGGCACAGCTGCCGCCGCACCTGCGCTACGCCCTCACTGCCGACGAGAGGGACGTGGAGCTGGCATTCGAGGTCTTCGGCTACCACGACGGCGATCCAGCCGCCGAAGCCATCGCACACGCGCTCGCCCAGCTACCGGCCCTCTACGGATGGACCGACCCCTCCGGCGGGCCGCCCCGCTTCGGCGTGCGAGTCCGCATCGCCACCGACGAGCGCCACACCCCGCACCTGGTGCTGGACGACCTCCGCGCACGCGCAGTGCTCACCACCTACTGACCTCCGTCTCCCAGAACCACAACCTGAAGGAGAAGACACCATGTCACCGGACACCGCACCCGCCGACTCCGCCGCCACGGAGGCGGGGGAGCCGCGCAGCGCTGCCAAGCACTGCGCCGCCGCAGCGGCCCTCTTCGCCCGGGCCCGCGCGATCTACCCGACGTTGAGCAGCCGCGCCGTCGACCAGGGCGAATACCGGCGCTGCCTCGATTGGGCGCATCTGCATCTTCGGCTCGCCGAGGCCATCACCTCCGGAGCCGGAGTGGTCTACGCGCACCGTCACCTGCTCGCGAACCCCGATGTGCGCCTGCATGACACCTACGTGAGCGGCGAAACACAGGAGTGGAACGAGTACTTCGAAAGCCAGCACAACGCGACCAGGAGGTCGGCATGAGCACCCAGCCCACGACCCCGTCGCTGGAGCCGTCATGCCCGGACTGTCACGCCGAGATCGGCCATGTTCACCACGAGTGGTGCGACGTGGCCCGCTGTCTGGCCACCGGGCTGCAGCGCACAGGCCACGACGAAGCATGCCCATGCCCGAAAGACACCTGGTCCGGGCGATGGCCCGGCGCGGCCGAATGCTTCGAGTTCGGCTGGACATACGGGGAAGGGCTCCCCGACCTCAACCGCTTGATGACCACCGCCACCTGGGACCCGGACACCCACCGCTGGATTCGTCCCGGCCACCAGATAACGACCGTCGAAGCAGAACCGCGATGACCCACACTCTGCACCGCCGCGGGCTCGCCCGGCGCACCCGACCTCGCTCGCTGGGCGAGCACCAGATCCCGTCTCGGAGAAATCCGAGGGTAGGGTGCGCCCGGCCGCGACACCGCCGCCAGAGCAGGTGACGGATCCGGTGGAGGTGTGGGCCGACGTCCTGAGACCCTGACGCACGTTCGTCTCACCAGTGAGGAGGACCGAACTCATCATGCCGACCGCAGGATCCCCCTCGCGCCCCGCGGCGCCCACGCTGTTCGATCTCGCGGCCCGCTCACTCACCCACGTCGACGTGTTCGCCCTGTCCGACGATCAGCAAACCGTCCTCGACCACGTGCGACGGTGCCTCGCCGACAAGGACGGCCCGAGGGCCGTTGTGGTGGTCGCCGCCGCTGCGGGCACAGGCAAGAGCGCCCTCGCGCTGACTCTGCTCGGCGAGGCGGTGCGCGCCGGCTACCTGGCCCGCCACGCCACCGGCTCGCAGGCGTTCACCACTGCGCTGCGCAAGACCGCCGGACACGGCTCCCGTGCCACCCAGAAGCTCTTCCAGTACTTCGGCACCGCCACGGACACCGAGCCCGACGGGCTGGACCTGCTGGTGTGCGACGACGCGCACCAACTGCGTGCCACCTCGAACACCCGCTACACCCCTGTCTCACGCCGCAGTGACCGCACCCAGGCCGCACAGCTGCTCGAGACCGCCCGTGTCGTGGTGTTCCTCCTCGACGAGGACCAGGCGATCCGTCCCGGGCAAATCGGCACCCGCGACTACCTCGCGACAGCCGCCCGAGCCTGCGGCACCACCGTGCGCATCGCCGAGCTGACGAGCCAGCACCGCCATCACAACGTCCGCTACGACAGTTGGGTCCGTCGCCTACTCGGCCTCGACGACCCACTCAGCCCGCCGACCTCCTGGAGCGGGGACAAGGACGCCGCGCCGCGGTTCGAGCTGCGGGTGGCCGACAGCCCCTGCGAGCTGGAGCAGTTGCTGCGTCCGAAGACCGAGGTCGGGGCGAGCGCCCGGATCACGGCCGGGTTGTGCTGGCCGTGGAGCGACGCGAGTCCAGGAAATCCGTTGGTCGAGGACATCGTGATCGGCGACTGGCGCCGCCCGTGGAGTGTGAAGGGCCAGCGCTCGGTCAACGGGCTGCCGCCCTCGCCATTGTGGGCGATCGATCCCGCGGGCGCCGGCCAGATCGGCAACGTCTACAGCGCGCAAGGCTTCGAGTACGACTACGGCGGCGTCATCCTCGGCCCCGACCTCCTGTGGCGCGACGACCGGTGGATCACCGACCCCGCCGCCACCCGCGACGACGCCCTCGACGGCGCGATGGCCGCCGACGTCGACTTATGGGTGCGCCGCACCTACCGCGTGCTGCTCACTCGCGCCAAGGCGGGCACCGTGCTCTACTCCACCGACGCCGAAACCCGCGCCCTGCTGCACGCCATCATCGACGCGTAGCGGACAGGCGCCCGCTGTCACCAGTGCATGGGATGCGGCCCATCGACGGTATGGGGCAAGAAAAGAAACAACCACGTTCGTGCCCGTGGGGCGGGGAACGATGCCGCCAGTGGGCGGCCGGAATAGTGCCACCGCCATACCGGACGGGCGCGGTCGAGGTTATCGCTGGCCATCGCCCGCTTAACCCGTGGCGTAGGCGGTCGCGGCGCTAACGGGGGGCTGGACTAGCGCGCCGGAGTTATGAGAAGTCTGCGCGCAGGACCGGTTGCCCAAGGGGCGGTCCTGCGCGCGGACTAGGCGGGCGGGCGTCAGGATTTCAGCGCGGGCTTGGTGGCATCGTCGCTCGTGTTCGGGACGTCGGTCTTGTCCGGGTTGATGGCGAACCGCTTCGGTGCCTCGCAGGTTTTGCGCGCGTACCCGTCGGCGACGAGCTTCTCTAGGGCGTTGTTGACCGCGCCGCCCGAACGGCCGAGGTCTTTGCCGATTTTGGCGGGCCCGAAGTCCTCGCCCGGGTGTTCGGTCAGGTACTCCTCCACCATGGCTCGCAGCCCGCCCTTGGGCAGTCGGTCCTTGTCCGGGCGTGCGGTGTCGGTGGCCGCAGGCGACCCCGTCACAGACCGTTCGGGTTTGGTCGCGCCGTCCGTCGGATCCTCTGGAGCCGTGTCGGGCAAGGGAGTGGTTCCGGCGTCGTCGGCTGCAGTAGTCGGACCGGCATCGTCCTGGGCGGTGTCCGTGGCGGTGGATTTCGGGGCGTCGTCGGCGTCGGATACGGTCTTCGTCGCTTCGCTGCTTTCGGCGGTGTTGCCCGCCGGAGCGTCCGGCTGTGCGTCGTCGGTATCGGGCGCGGTGGTGTCCCGGTCCGACGGGGCGAGCGTCCATGTGTCGGGGTTGCGCGGGCCGTCTCCGGCGGTCCGGATCGCGGTGCCGTCGCGTCCCCAGCGGGCCAAGATCTTCGCGGCGGTCGAACGGCCGACTTCGGCGGCCATCGCCAGTGTGGCGGTCGTGGAGGCGGGATTGGCGGTCAGCGCGGCCAGCACTTTGTCTTCCGTGGTGGGCGTGTTCTGTGTGCTGGGTGCATCGGACACGGCGTGCAGGTGGCGGTCGCTGTCGGTGGCATCGGGGACCGGGGCGGTGCTGATGTTGCGGTTCTTGCGGGACATGACGGACTCCATGCGTTGGGGTATGGAATGGGATGGTCATGCCCCGGCCGGGGCGTTGGCCCGCCGGTGCGCATCCGGTTGTTCGGGCTACACGTCTATGGACGCTTCGTCACCGCGCCATTGTCAAGCGATCCGTCAAACAAGACACGTGTCTCATGTGGACACATTGTGTTTTAGTGTTTGCACAATACGAACGGCCCACGTATGGGCGGCCGCCGTCAGCTGTTTCGGCGTTTCGCGATTCGCTCCGGGTGTCACGCAACTGGGGCGGCACTCTGTGTAGGCGACGGTGTCCGTAGCTAACGACCCATTACGGGGCGCGGCCCGTGGTGGCCGCGCCCCGTAATGGGCATGTTGTCGTTTCGGGGCGGGTCAGGTCTGGGGCAGCGTGCCCCAGAGACCGATGCCGCCGACGCCTTCGGCGTAGACGGTGCCGCTGTTGTGGACGGCTTGGATGACCACGAGGTACCGCAGCTGGTAGGGGCTGCTGACGAACCGGTTGTAGTGGCTGGCGAGTGCGAATGCCGACCGGAAGACGTCCCGCGTCAGGTCCATGGTCGGCGCGTCGGCGGTGCCGTGGTCGCTGTGGGGCAGTCCGGTGATCGTGATGCGGATCTGGTTCTGCGGACCGGATTCATCCGCCGCGACGGCGAACTCCGCGTCGGCGTGGATCATGTCGTCTTCCTGGATCGCGACGAGGTCCTCGCGGATGCGGGCGGCGATATCCCGGAGCGGCAGCTCGGCGGTGTCGTCGTGAAAATCGCCCACGATCGCCACGGGGGCCGGAGTTGGTTGGGTCACCGGGGTGCCGATGCTTTCTGTGGTGGTCATGTTGCGGGTTCCTTCCCATTGTTTCTCAATCGCCTGCGGGTGCAGGTCGTCTGTTGTGGACAGTCGCGGCGCGCTCGTCTCACGGCGGGTGGCTGTGTCCGGGTTAGCGGCGCAGGACGTGGACGCGTTCGCCGCCGATGAGGGGTTTGTCTTCTGGTCCGGCGAGGTGGTCGGCGATCCAGATGGGGCGATGGTCGTCTCGGCTGCGGTAGTACTGGTTGCGCCAGTGGCCGCTCACGATCCAGCTGTGGTGGTATTCGCGTGTGCCTTGGCCGAAGGCGTCGCTGTGGCGGTCGGCGGGTGTGGTGCGGGCGCGGCGCAGGTCGACGAGCCGGACGCCCTGATTGAGGGCGGGGTCGTAGCGTTCGATGCGGCGGCGGGCGGCGCGGGGCGCGGCTATCCGTTCGGAACGCACGAGGGTCTGGCCCATCAGGAGCCAGGTGGTGAGGATGGTGCGCTGCAACGCGAGCTGCGCGTCGATCGTGGCGGCGGAGGTGCCTTCGGTCAGTGCGCTGGGCCAGCCCTTCATGTCCGTGAACGTCATGGGGGTGATACCGCACCATTGGTAGCCGTGTGGCGGGGAGAAGCTCGGCGGGATCGGTGCGCGTTCGGTATTGCTCATGAATGTGGCTAGGAGGTGTTTGGCGGCTTGGTCGACGGCGTCGTCGTGGCTGGAGGGTTTGTTGTCCAGGGCGGGTAGCGGCAGGTTCAGCGCGGCGGCTTTCCGCATCTGGGACAGGGCGTAGTCGCGGGGTAGCCGGGCGAGCTTGCGGCCCACATCGACCGCTGTTGGCAGGGGATCGGGGATAGTGCCCCAGGTCTGCACCCACAGGCCGCCACGCCCGGGACCCCACGACACGAGGGAGACGTCGTTGTGTAGTGCGTTGGCGGTCTGGGTGACGGGTGGGTGTTCGTAGACCATGAGTCCCACGGGGGCGGGCAGGTCTTCGGGATGGAGTCGGTAGTCGGCCAGCGTGGTCGCGGCGTGGCTGGCGAGGTCGGTCAGGTTGGCCGAGACGTAGAACAGTTCGGCGGCCGGGATCTGGGCTCGGAGTGTGTCCGCGATCGTGGCGCCGACGTCATCCAGTGGCGGGAAGGCGGGTTCTCCCGCCGAGTCCTCGGGCCGGGTGCCGACGAAGAACCGATACCAGTTGCCCGCGCCGTCCAGGCCGGGGTCCCGGGTCCATTCGGTCATGCGGGCCCGGATCTCGGGGACGTCGTAGGCCGTGACCACCGCTGTCATCGGTGGTCACCGGTCCAGGTCAGTGGCGAGTTTCGCCAGCGCGGTCTCGATGTTGCGCCGTAACGACAACGGCGCACCGGGATGATCGGTCAGGTACGCCACCATGTGCGGGACGGGGGCCGGAGTGTCGTCGCGTGCCAGCGTGACCAGCGCGTCAGGATGCCGCTGATACAGCTCGCCGACCGCCGCCGGGGCGACGGGGTACCACAGGTCACGGATCTCGTAACGGCCGTCGTCCCCGGGCCGGATCACGCGCGGCGGTGAACCGTCGGCGTCGCCCCAGGGGCCGCCGTCGTGGATTTCCAGGGCGTCCCCATACCAGGTGAAGCGGTAGTCGGCGTTGCTGTAGAACGATTCCAGATGGATTCCGATCCAGCGCGCGACGGTCGGGCGGCACCGCAGTCCGACCTCGGCGTCGTTGTTTAGGTTGTGCAGGGCGGGGAACCGGGTCTGGTCCTCGATGACGCCCGGTGGTGTCTCGTCGGCGGGGATGATGCCGGGGAATGCCGGTTTGTACGGCATCGCCACCCACCCCTCGCCTTCCGGCAACGCCGCGGCACAGCCGGGAACGGTAGCGTGTAGTCCGTCCATAAGAGACACATCCCTGTGGCAATGCGGTGCGCGATCCGCGCTATGACATGTCCAGGGACGCTCCATACACGTCGGGATGTCAAGCCAGGTATAGGTTTTGACTCGACGCATCCGTGTAATATCACGGGATCGGGAATTCTCGGCGATAGCCTCGACGGTAACGACGGCGCGCATTTGACATTCGCGACAGGTCAAGCGTGGATGGCGTTATGAAACCAGCCGAAAGCAAAGCCACGCGTACGATCCGCCGACCTCGAAGGCTGCTTTGTACTGCGACTTGAGGCACAAGATCCGCGCGGGCAGCAGAGCTCGCTTGCAGCGAGATCACTGTGCGGGCCGTGTGGCGCCCGCGTAGTCGTCGCCGGGATGGCGGTAGTCGTCGATTCGCACGACTTGACCGAAGTCCGGGGCGTTCACTATCTTCCCGGCCCCGATATAGAGTCCGACGTGCCGGATTTTCGAGAGTGTGCCGTAGAAGACGAGGTCGCCCGGCAGGAGCTGCCCGTCGGGTACTCCTGGCCCGGCGTGGTATTGAGTGTGTGCGGTGCGGGGAAGCGAGATTCCGGCCGCGTTGTAGGCGGCCTTGGTCAAGCCTGAGCAGTCGAATCCGCTGTCGCCGTTCAACGGACCGTTGCCGCCCCACACATACGGCAACCCTCGTTGCCCGCACGCATAGTTGATGGCGGTCATCGCGGCAGCGTTCGGCGCCTGGATGTCGTTGCAGTCACCAGTTCCGGCCGTAGTGGGCGCGGGCTGACAGCGCACCCCGGACACAGCCGCGACGACCGCATGCGCCATGTCCTCGTGCTGTGCGTAAGCATTGGGGAACCCTGAGCCCTGCACGGTCTGTGCGGCGTCGTTGACGCTCATGCTCTGCCAGTTCGGTATGGCATTGAGGCGCTCGAAGAACTTGGCCGCCGCGTAGGTCGGTGTGGTGATCTGTTGCGGGGTGCCCCAGCCCATCGAGGGGCGTTGCTGGAAAAGTCCGAGGGAGTCGCGGTCGCCGTAGTGCAGGTTACGGAGCTTGGACTCCTGCATCGCGGCGGCGATCGCGACCACCCAGCCCGGCTCGGGTATCGCCATCTGTCTGCCGACCGCGACGATGGTGGCGGCGTTGCCCATCTGCTCGGCGGTCAGGCCCGCCACCGTGGCGGTCATCGCCCCGTCGGGTGTGCAGATCAGCGAACTCGCGCCGTTGCCGCCGGACAACGAGCTGACGATGCCGGCGACACCGGCGCCGATGAGCAGCGGAATGGCGAGGACCACGGCGGCGACGGCGGCCCCGAGTTTGCTTCCCATGACTGGATCGAACTCCTTTCACGGCGACAGGTGGCAACGGGACCGCGTTGCGGACGAGCTGTCGCTGCCAGGTCAGTTCTCGCCGCGCGCGATCCGGTTCGGCGTTGCCCGCGGTGGGATTGGACTCGGTGGTGGCAGTCGGTACGGCGAGGCCGCCGCCGCCGCCGCGGCGGCCTCGCCGTCACCGTCCTCGGTGCCGGGGCCGGCCGGTGGTTTCAGGCCGGGCCAGGCGTCGGCAAGGTCGGCGAGGTTGTAGCGCGGGCCGGCGCGATCGGTGCGGGCCGAGGTCAGTGGTAGCCAGACCGCCTCGGCCGGGCTCGGATGCGGCGAGGCGGGGTCGAGCAGGTCGGCCGCGGCGGTGGCTACCGGCACCGTGCGAGGGGCGTCGAGTCCGGCGTGGACGCGGGCCAGGGCGGTGCGGGCACCGGCTTCACGACGGGTGGTCGGTAGCCACATCAGCACCGGCGTCGCGATCCCGGTCGACTCGGCCAGCCGCGCGTAGCCGGCCAGCTTGCGGCCGACCTTGGTGAGGGACTCGGTTCCGGTGTCGAATTCGAGGAACCACTCCACCTCCTTCGTGGTGCCGTGGTGGTGGGTGCGCCAGCGGCCGTAGCCGTCGGGGATGACGAGGTCGCCGAAGTGACGGGCGCAGCGGGATTCCGACCACCAGGCCGTCACCGCCTCGTCGGCCTTGGTGTGGCGGGTGCGGGCGATGAGAGAGGTGAAGAAGTCGTTGACGCCGACGGTGTGGGCGAGGCGCTGGTTGTGGGCGATGGCCATGGCGCGGTCGTGCCGGTAGCCGAGTTCCTTGACCTCGAGGCCGTGTTCGGCGGCGAGCACGGCGGCGCCGGCCGGGCCGAGGACGTAGTGCATCGGGGCGGAGCCGAGTTGCTGGAACGGCCGGAACCGGGAGATCGCGCGCCAGAGATAGAGGTCGAGCACCCGCTGGCGTGCCGACCGACCGGAGGGGAAGGCCGCGTCCTGGATCTGGAAGCTGGTCAGGACCCGGTGCTCGTGCAGCAGGGCCAGGAGCCACTTGTCGCGGGCGGTGAGGCGGGAGGCGAGCATGGCTTGGTGCTCGACCGAGCTGGCGGCGCGGGCGGTATGACGTCCGGGCAAATGATCCCGCAAAGTGTGCTGGCGCGTAGTGGTCGTGATCAACGAACGCTCCCTTGATTGTCAACAGGCTGTGGACAATTGCTGTGGGCAGACCGATGCAGGCCACGGATGAGAACCGGGGCGGCAGCGGACTGTTTCCGTGTGGCGCGAAGGCAAATCCGCGTCCGGCGGGCCGCCTAGGGACGGGTACGGCGTGGGTCGGTCCGGGGCGGCCGGGGCGGGGAGACCCGGCGCTCTACCCGCGTCGCGGTGGTGGCGGCCGCTGGGCTTCCGGCGCGGGAGGTCGTGCTGGTTGCGGTGTTGTGTGCGCGGCGCTGGGCGCGGAGCACGGCCCGGATTTCGCGTGCCCGCCCGGGGATCGGGTCGGGCAGGGGTGTGGTGGCCATGGTGAAGGGCTCGGTTTCCTCGCCGTGCACGACCAGGCGTGCGGCGGCGTGGTAGACGCCGAGGTGGGACAGGTCGTGTTCGGAGAGCCGGGGTGTGGTGTGGCGGGCGAGTTCGCGGGCGTCTTCGGGTGATGAGGAGTAGATGATTTTGTTGCGGGCGTTGGTGGAGAGGCCTTCTTTCAGTTCTCTCGATAGCTGGCCCAGGTGCTGGTGGGCCAAGATGAATCCGTTCCGGAACGCTCGGGCTTCGGCGAGCATGTCTTCCATGGGGTAGGGGAGATGCAGGAAGTTGTGGCACTCGTCGATCACGGTGTGCGCGTCGGGGCGCAGGCGCTGCGGGACGCTGGCGCGGGCGGTGGTGGCCTGCCAGGTTCGTGCCACGACCAGAGACCCGACCAGCCGGGTGGTCTCTTCCCCGAGGGAGCCTTTGGGGATGCGCACGAGGCAGATCCCTCCCTCGTTGAGCACCTGTGACATGTCCACTGTGGAGCGTCCTCCGGCAATGGCTTCTTTTACAAAGGGGCGCAGCAAGAACGCACGGAGTTTGTTCATCAGCGGCGAGATCACCTGGGATCGGGAGCTGTCGGTGAGTTCGTCGTACCACTCCCAGAATCCGCGTAGCACGGGGTCGGTGAGGCCGGTGGTGATGCGGGATCGGAAGGCTTCGCTGGTGAGGAGTTTCGGGAGGTCGGCGAGGGTTGGTACGGCTTCTTGAGCGCGCAGGGTGAGGCAGGCGGCGCGCATGAGGTCGTCGGTGCGCGGTCCCCAGAACGCCGAGTACACGCGGCGGAAGACGGAGACGAGGTTGTCGACCTCACGGTCGGTTTCCCCGCCCTCCAGCGGGTTGAGGATGGGTGGTCGGTGCCGGGAGTCGGCGTCGAACAGCACCACCCGCTCGGCCGCGCTGCGGGGGAGCCGGTTGAGGATGTCGGTGACCAGGTCGCCTTTCGGGTCGATCAGGACGACACCACGCCCGTTGTCGACGTCGTCGAGGATGATCTGGCCGAGCAAGGTGGACTTCCCGGAACCGGTCGGCCCGATCAGGTGCAGGTGGTAGCGGCCGTCAGCGAGCCGCAGCCCGACCGGCCGGGCATGCCCGGTGTCGGAGTGCCCCAGCGGCATCACGCCCGGACCCGGGGCGGGGATGCCGGGCGGTGGGGCGACGGCTTTGGCACCGGCGCGTTCGACGCCGGGGATCTCGGCGTCGGTGGGCAGATGCGCGAGCGCCGCGAGTTCAGGCACGGAGAGTAGGTCTCCACGGCCGAGGCGCCGGTCGGCGAGCGCGCGGGCGGGCCGGTGGAGGCGGGTGCGGGTGTAGTGGTTGTGGTCGGTGTAGGCGGCGAACGCGGCGGCCAGCGCGTGCGCCCGCCCGCGCGCGGTGTCACGGGCTTGCCGTGCCAGGTCGTCGGTAGCGTCGGCGGGGAGGTCGGTGGTCACGGCGTACCGGATCACCGTCTCGTACTGCGAACCGCGCTGTTTGTTCACGATCGCCTTGTTCTGTGTCGAATATTCCAGCGACAGCTGCGGATCCTGGCTGATGCGTCGCGAGTCCGAGGTCCGGCGAGTGCGGGTGGCGTTCGCGCCTGGGGTGATCGCGTCGAGGATCCGTCCCCCGAGCCGTCCCGAGGAGCCGTGGTGGACCCGGCGGGCGGCGCGGCGGGCTTGGGCGACGCGGCGGCCGGTGACCGGGCGGGCGAGGATCTGCACGCAAGCCCGCTCGTCGCGGCTGAGTCCGACCGGCGCGCCGAGCAGACCGCGGATCGGGTCGGCGTCGAACGCCGTGCGGATCGGGAGGGCCTCGGTGCGGGCGAGGCGTAGCTGGCCGCCGACGGTGATCCGCCGGCGCCCGGTCTCCAGCGCGGGGAAGGGTGAGGTGGCTGGGTTGGTGCGGGTGTGGGCGCCGGGCCAGGCGGCCTCGACCGCCCGTTCCACCAGTGAGGGTGGGATAAGGCCGGGGACCCAGAATTGCACGGTGACGCCGTGCTCGCCGAACACGTACTCCATCGCCAGATGAGGTTGCCCGGCCCAGAACCGCCGCCAGGCGGGGCGGAGGAGACCGACGAGATTGGACCAGACCGCGGCCCCGCCAGCGGGATCGACGGTCGGCGGGGCGAGAACGGTGATCCGGCGAGCATCGGCCAGCAGCGCGGCGTGACGGCGACTACGCCACCAGCGGCGCGCGACAACAGCGCCCGCCAGGGCGACGGCCAGGGCCGGGACGATGACCGGTCCCCAGGTCAGTGCCCAGTCGCCTGCGGCGGTGAGCAGGCGACCGGTGACGCCGCCGGGGTCGCGCAGATAGTCACTCACCCCGTTCTGCGTCACCGGGGATGCCGCGTTGTGTACGGACATGACGGAACTCCATTCCGGGAAAACTCCTGTGAGACGAGGGAAAGCCGGGAAGCGGCACGGGGCCGGGATCACGCGGTGTCGAGGTCGACCTGTCTTGCGTCGTCGAACCCGTCGTCGATGTCGGCACTGCCGGCCTCGTAGACAGAGCCGGTGGTCTCGGTGGGGCCGAGGTCGATGTAGGCGTCGGCGAGGCCGCTGTCGGTGGCATCCGGGTCCTGTTCGGCGAACCGGGCCAGTTCGGCGGGATCGGTGGTGATCAAGAAGTTCTCTGTGGGCGAGGCCAGTGACTGGACCGCCACTCGCAGCGTGCCGGAGCTGAGCAGGCCTTGGCCGCGGTCGGCCGACAGCAGGAACCGCCGCTCTCCAACGGAGAGGTCGAAGGTCTCGGCGATCTCGTCGATCGCCTGCGGCGCCGCGCGAAGGAGCACCTGGGTCGCGGCGTTGCTCACGATGGCTTTGCCCAAGTCGCTGCCGAGCAAATCAGCTGCGTCCTGGGTGGCGGTGGTCAGCCCGCACCAGTGTTTGCGGGCGGCTTTGGCCAGGCGCAGTAAGAACAGTGCCGCCTCCTGCTGGCGCATGAGGACTCCGGCTTCGTCGACCACGACCAGCCGGGGACGGCGGTCAGCCGGGTTCGAGACACGCCGCCAGACGGTGTCGAGCACGAGCAGGGTGCCGATCGTGCGTAGCTCGTCGGGCAGGTCGCGTAGGGAGAACACCACGAGGTGCCCGTCCGGGGTGGTCGTGGTGGGTCCGTCGAAGAGGTCGGCGAACGAGCCATCGACAAACGGGTGCAGCCGGGCGGCGAGGTCGGCGGCCATCGCGTCACCACCGTCGCCGGTGGCGGCGAGCACGTCGCGCAAGTCGCGCAGCAGTGGCGCCGGGCGCGTCCAGGTGCGGGCGTCACCGGTGATGCCCGCGCGGTGGTAAGTGGCGGTGATCGCGGTGTCGAGCACGGCTCGTTCGGCGGCGGTGACCTCCGCGCCGAACAGCACAGCCAAGACGGTGTGCAGGAACAAGCTGCGCCGCTTGAGGGCGTCCTGTGGCGCGGTCCGGCGTCCGTTCGCGCCGAGGTGCACGGGCAGGTCGAACGGGTTCAGCCGGACTCCGCCCGCGCCGAGGTGGACGTAGGTGCCGCCGACTTGGGAGGCCAAGCGGGCGTATTCGTCTTCGGGGTCGATGACGAATGCCTGGACTCCGTGCGTGGCCCACCCGTTCTCGGTGTCGCCGAGCCGGCGGTAAAGGCTGCGCAGGGTCTCGAGCTTGACGAAGTACGACTTGCCCGCGCCCGACCTGCCGAGGACGACGGAGTTGTAGTTGTCGCAGGCGAACCGGTCCCAATGCACCAGCCCGGAGGAGCCGACGTTGTAGCCGTAGAGGACCCCGGACGGTGCGGACGTGGTCGGGTCGGTCGGCGGGAGGTCCGGCGAGGTGAACGGGTAGGCGGCGCTGACCGCGGCGGTGTCGAACGTCCTTGTCAGACCGAGCGGGTCGAGTCCGAGCGGCAGGGTGCTCACCCAGCCCTGCAAAGCCCGATAGGTCGCGGGTTTGGCGTCCAAGAGCAGGGACGCGCACAGCGACCGCAGCGCGGAGACCTCCTCAGCGAGGGAGGTTTCGTCCGGGGCGTGCACGGTCAGGTACAGCCCGAAGCGGAACAGGCGTCCGTCGCCGCGGGCGATGCTGCGCGAGAGGTCGGCGGCGTCCTCGGCGGCGGCGTCGAGGTCTGGGTCGTCGAGCCGGTCATGCTTGGCGTTGTGGCGGCGGGACGATTCGAGTTTGGCGCGTTGCTTGCGCAGTCCGCTGGCCGCGGTCGCCGGGTCGACGGGCTGGACGTGGACCGAGACATCCAAGCGGGCGGGGTAGGTCAGCAGCGGGGCGAGCCAGCCGGGGTAGACCTCCTGCGGATAGCCCGTGACGCCGAAGCTCGCGACGAATTCGTTGCCGACCTCGAGGTGCCGGGCGGACACCGACAGCGCGTCCGGGGTGAACGCTCCCGCCGACCCGGACCGGGCCACGGTGCTGTGGTTTCTGGTGCGTGCCATCAGGGGTTACCTGCTTTCGATCTCGTCGTCGTAGTCCCAGTCCTCGTCCTCAGCCAGCCACGGGCCCGGCGCCTGCGAGCGACCGGAGCGCGGCGCGACAGTGGATGGACGCGGCGGAGCCGGATGAGACGCCGCCGCGAGATCGGCATCGCCGGCGGGGTCGTCGGGGCCGTAGAGGTCGGTGAAGGTGGTGGTGGAGGTGACGACCTCGTCGGCCCCCGCCAGTGCGGCCGAGGGCGGCAGGAAGGTGTCGGGGTTGCAGGCCGCCGCGAGAACGCCGGTCGCGGCGGCGGCGTCGAGCGGGGTGGCCACGATCCCGGCCGGGATCAGCAGCTCTACGGCCTCGTCCAGGCGGCGCACCAGGCGTTGCTCGGCTGCCTGCCGTATTCCGTTCTCCACCGATCCGTTGTCGCGGCGGTGGTGTCGCCAGGGCAGCACGCTCGACGCGGCGGCGGGGGCTGGGCCGGTGCGCAGCGGTTCGCGCAACACCAGCAGCACTTGGCGGCGGAGTAGATCCGCCTGGGCGGTGAGCTCGGCGAGGTAGTCCGCGTGGTCCCGCGCGGCCGCTTCCAAAGCGGGGTGCGGGAGCCCGCCGGCGTGGGTCCGGAGTTCGGCGATCTGCGGGGCGAGGTCGAGCCGTTCGGCGCGGATGAGGATCTGCACGGGCGCGGTCAGTGAGTGTAGGTAGCGCGCGAAACTGGCGACGAGCGCCTCTTGTTCCCCGGGTGTGCGCAGCGAGAAGTTGACGGTGCTGCACACGGCGATGACGGCGAGCCCGTCGGCGCCGAGGTCGACGATCCCGGCGTGTGCGCCGGTGTCGGCGACACCGTGGGCGGGCAGCTCCAACGGTGCCGGGGACACCGGCTCGGTCCCGGCCGGTGACCGACGCCGTCCGTCACGGCTACGGGCGCGGGTGTCGGAGTGCTGGGCGGTGAGCCAGGCCGGGGCCGTGCGGACGCCTTCGGGCGCGGCGACCCGGTGCCGCGGCGACAGGTGCTGGCGGATCGCGGCGAGCGCGAGGCGGTCCAGGGGCAGCCCGTCACGCTGTCCAAGAGCTAGCACGGTGGCCGTGATCCCGACCGGGATGGCGACGATGAGGAACACCGGCAGCGGCACGAATCCACGGGTCAGCGAGTACAGGCCGTAGAGCAGGAGGCCGGTGACGCCGAGGATCGCGAGTTGCCGGGCTGTTAATGGTCCGAGCACCCGGTCCGGGCGGTCGACGTCGGCGGGCACACGCACAGGAGAAGTCATGGCGAATCGGTCCTCACTTCGTCTTCGGGCCCCGCCGGGCGGGCAGGTCCAGGGGCAGGCGTAGTTGCGTTCCGGCTCGCCGTTTCGGCGGAGGTGAAGCGCTCGTCCCGCTGGCAGGCGGCGGGGGTGTGGGCTGGCGCCGGACGCCGAGGGGAAGCGGGTACTGGCCGGAGGCGAGTGGCCGGTTGCCGGTGTAGGCATCCCGTGCCGGACGACGCGAGGAGCGGGCCGCGCGGTTGATCTGGCCGGACGGGGTGATCAGCCCAGGCCCGGTTTGCCGCGGTGGGCTGGCCGGCGCCGGGTTGGCGAGGTCGTCGGCGAGCGACCGCCGAGGCGTAGCCGGGCCTGCTGGACGCAGGTGGATCGGCAGCATCCCGGCGCTCGGCGCGATCAGCGCGCGGGGAAGATGCGCGGGCGGGCGGGCGTTGCGGTTGACCCGCCCGTCCGAGGTGAGCAACCCGGGCTGGGGCACCGGCGGCGGCATCCCGGCGCCTCGTGCGGCGAGGTCGTCGGCCAGGGACCGGCGTCCGACCCGGTCGGGGTTCCTGCGTGTGGTGATCGGCAGCCCGAGCTGGTCACGGGGCAGCGCGCCGGGCAGGGAGTCCGGTGGGAGCGCCCGCGGGTTCGCCGCGACTGTCTGCTCGTCCCCGGAGCCACTCGTGGTGAACAGCGACAGCTGTCCCTGTCCGGGTTTCCTCCCCGCTCCGGCGGCGGTGTCCGTCATCTCACCCAGACGCGGGGAGCGCCCGGGAGCGGGGCGTGTGCGGCGGACCCGTATCGGCAGCATGAACTGGCCCGAACGGGTCGACGGCGGATCCGCGGGTGCGGTGTCGCGTCCGCGCGCACGATGTGCCGGGCCGGGCTTGCGGCCCTTGCCACCAAAGAGAGAGCCGGCGCCGCCGAGCAGCCCCAGGGTCTTGTAGGCGATCGCGCCGCGCACCAGCGACCCGAGCAGCGAGCGCCGACCATTCCCACGCAGAGGTTGCAGGCACCAGAACGGGATCTTGACCAAAATCCACATCAGCGCGACGCAGAACAGAAGATTGGTCACCCCGTTCAGCGTCGGCCCGAAGATGGTGAAACCGCCGGGGGTGAAGAACACCCGCAGCGCCGCACTCAGCGCACCGGCCTGTCCGATCGGGATGATCAGCAGCAGACCGTAGGCCTTCCACCAGAACACGGCGACGCCCTCGGTGTGCGGCAATGCGTGCCACATCAGCACGAACGGCGCGGCGGCGATCAACAGCATCGTCGCGAGGACCCGCAGGATGAACGTCAGCAGAAGAACGACGAGCAGCGCGGCGAGCGCGAGCCCGATGAACAGCAACCAGCCCTGCCCGCCGTTGAGCGAGCCGAGGATCATGTCGGTCATCGCCTTGGCGGCGGTGTTCGGGTTGACCGCGTCGGTCATCAGCGCCGAGCTGACCGCGTTGGAGATCTCGATGCCCTGGGTCGCCAGGAACAGCGACAGCGTCCCGGCAAGGAACCCGGCCGCGAGCCGGGGCGCGATCTCCTTGATCGTGTAGCGGGTCTGCAGGGTTTCGTAGGCCATCAGGATCAGGCCCGCGATCACGACGATGCTCCCGTAGAAGGCGAGCATCAGGTGCCAGGACTCGGTCCAGGCCTGGCCGATGCCGGGCAGCAGGCTCGGGTCCGGTGTGGACAGCACCGTCTTGCCCAGCAGATCGAGCAGCGGGTTCAGTGCGCCGATCACCAGGCCACGGAAGAAGGTGTCGATGGCCTCGGTGACACACGCGACCGGGTCGGTGAACCCGCACTCGCTGTCGTCGTCGCCGGGGTCGCGGGGTACTGGCTGTGGGATGCAGTTCGGTCCGTCGCACGGCTGGCTCGTGGGCGGCTGGGTGGGGAGATTGCCGCACTCGGGCAGCACCGAGCCTGGGAAACACGACACCGGCGCCGACGGGCCGGGAATCAGCGGTGTACTCGGCGGGCCCGTCGGCGGCGCGGGTCGCGGCGACGACGTCCCTGGCAGAAGGCACGCCGGTTCGGCAGAGCCTGGCACGCAGCTGGGATTGGGCGGCAGCGGCAGTACCGGTGGCTGCGCGGGCGCCACCGGTGCCGCCGCTGCCCCGGGCGCGGGCGTGGGCCCGGGTGCGGCCGAGGCGGTCAGCGCGATTCCGGCGACGGTCACCAGCAGCGGCACCAGCACCGCGAGCGCGCGGGCCCACTGCCGCTGGTGCAGCCAGCGTCCGCGACGGCGCCGGGCGGGTGCTGCCGGTGGTCCGAGCATGAGCCGATCGCCGCGCCCCGACCTCGTGTCCGTGCCGTCATGGTGAGGACTGGAATCGGCACTTCGGGCGGGGCGCACGGTCGGTGCCGCCGGTCGGCGCAGGGCGGGGTCGCGTGGACGGAAGGACGGTGTGTGGTGTGGGGTGGTCATCGCTCACACCCCGCCCACGATGCCCTTGAGGATCTCGACCACGAGCGGGGCGAGTGCGGCGAGCCCGAAGCCGATGCCGGCGGCTTTGAACGCGCCCTTGGCTTTCTCGATTTCGCCGGGGTCGCCCGAGGCCATCAGGTAGCGCAGGCCGCCGATGGTGATGAACACGACCGCGACCCCCGCCAAGATCCCCATGATCCAGTTACGGATGTTGTTGAGGACCTGATCGACGGTCGCCGCGAGCGCGACATAGTGGACGGTCTCCGCCCGCGCGGCCGACGATGTCAGCAGGACCCCGGTGGCGACCAGCCACCCCAGCAGCACTAGTCGACGACGGGTCACACAGTGACGAAGCCGGGGCCGCGTAGTGGCAGACCGGGCACTGTGGCATGGCCGATCGGGAGCGGGCATCCTCGTCCGAGGACGCGCCTCGCCGGTGCACACGGTGGTGGCCTGGATTCCGCCGCGGCGGAATGCGACGCGGCGGACCGGCTGGTGGACGGAACGGGACAGACGGGGTGGTGTCAGTCGCATGAGTTCACCTCCCGGCCGGTCTGCGCGAGCGCAGCGGAGCCGATACGGCGAGTGTGGAAACGGGGTTCCGCGGGCAGCTGGGTTCCGCGCGAAGCGAGGTCCGATCGCGGCACGGGAGCGTCGGCAAGTCGTGGAAGACAGCGGAGCCAGGCAGGGATCAGTAGCGATGCCTGGCGGACGCGCGGCACTGATACAGCAGGGTTGTCCTCGTGTCCGGTCAGGTCGGAAATCAGGCGCTGTTCAGCGCGGCTGCGTACCTTCCGGATCGCCCACCCGTCACGGCCGAGAGGCCCTCCGGCGTCCTCGATCGGCACGTCGCCGAAGCGGGTGTCCCAGATCAGGGCGGCCTCCTCGAAGGTGATGACACCGTCGCGGACGGCGGCCATCAGCAAGTCCTCGGGATGTCCGCCCAGTCGCTGAGGCGGTGCCGAGCGGAAACGAGCGGATCTCGCCGCGAGTTCGTCCAATTCCTCGGTCAGCAGCGGGGCGTCGAGAGCCTCGCGCAACGCGAGATAGCCGCAGCGGAAAGCCGCCCACCGCAGACGCGCGAGGATCGCCGGCCGGTCCAGATCGACCTCGTTCAGCCACTGCAGGAACCCGGTCAAGACTTCGGCGTGGATGTCGTGCTTGTCGCCACTGAACCATTTGGTCAAGGCCGCCGCGACAGGCAGCAGAACGGGCAGCGCCAGCCCGACGCACGCGACGGTCCACGTGCCGCGCTCGGTTCGCGCGCGGGTGATCAGATAGGTCCACGCCGCGTCCCGCACGTCCTGCGTGCACTCCTCGGCCACCAGCACCGCACCCAGCTCATCCAGCGGCACCGGCCGAGCGGGCAGACCCGCGATCTCGGCGCCGTTCACACACACCGGACGCGGGCCGGTCACCAGCCACTCAAAGCTGACAGCCGCGACATCGAACACCCCGCCCTCTATGCCTGTGCCCCGACGGACAGAGCAAGAGCCCGGTTCGGGCTCGACGTTCGATAACGATGAGTCCATGTCGGCCACACTCCCTAAAAGGCGAAATAAGGACGCCTCGAAGAAAGCCATAATCGGCGCCTCAAAACCGCCTCCAAACCGCCTCAAGACCGCTTCGCGGGCGCCTCAAAAGCGCCTCAATGCTCGGAGTCGCGAGCAAAGGTCAGCGTGCTTCCTGGCGCGAGAATCCCATCACGAGGCGCCGTCTTCGACGGAGAGCAAGGGGATTGAGCTGCACATGCGAGCTGTTCGGTTCAGGTTTCGCGCGGCGGCGCCTCAAGCTTCCAGCTCGACAGGTGCGCGGTCGGGCGGCGCAATGAACCCTCAGTGCGCAATCAGATTCTGAAAGCGTTGACGCATTCGGCGCGCCGCGAGCCGGTTTAGCAAATTAATCTGAAAATTTCCGATACCACATGTCCAAAATCGACGTTTTTTGCGGAGTTAGGGGGTGACAGCGCCACACACCGAATACGTGGTGGCAACTCGTGCTCGGAGGTCCTGATGTCCCCTCGTCCGCAGTCGCCGGACGGCCGCCCCGGTCGCCGCACAGACTCAACTCGCCCGCCGCGCCCCCGGCGCGGCGGCGACCGCGCTCCCTACCCCGGAGCCCGCGTTCACAGCACCACGGCAGGTGCTGGCGGGACCGACAGCACCTCGCGTCCCGAGGGCACTCCGACCTCGTCGCGCCGGCGCCCGGCGCCGTCGTCGACCGCGCCGACGCCAGCGACGGTGTGGACGTGCGGGCCGGACCCGATCGACGCGCACGCGGTGTGGCCGGTACCGATCGTGGAGTCCGTCACGGCGGCGTTCACCGACCCCGGTGCGCACGTCGTCCTGGTAGACCTCGACCCCGCTCCGGCCGCAGCACTGAGCTCCGGTGCGGACGGCTCGGCGACGACCGGCGAGGCGTCGTTGGTGGCGGCACGGGAGGCGGTGTGCGCGCTCGGCCGCACCGCCGACACGGTCACCTTCCACAGCTGCGACGGCGGCTCCGCCGTGTCGTCGCGCCCGTTCTGGGCTGACCTCGTCACCGAGGCGACCGACCCGTCCGCGGAGCTGGCCGGAACACCGCCAGCCCCGGCGCGCACCGGTTCCCCCGCCAGCGCGGAAGGACCGGAGTCCGAGCGCGGCGCGCGTGCGGATCTCGTGATCGTGTCCCTGCCCGCCCATGCCGCCGCGTCGGTGTCGCTGGACCGGCTCGCGCTACTGGCGGCGAACCGTCTGCGCCAGGGCGGCATCCTCGCGGTGTACACGCACAGCGACTGGACGCGGGGTCTGCTGGTCGATCCGACGGGCGCGATCGTCGCCGCTGCGCAGCACGCCGATCTGCTCTACCTGCAGCACATCGTCACGTTGCACGCTCCCGTGGAGAAGGGGCGCCTGCGGGCCGCGCCGAGCGCGGCGGTGGCCGTCGAGTACGACCGCGCCCGGCATCGCGCGGCGGTGCGCGGACTGCCCGCCCCGCATCTGCGCGCGCATGGCGATGTCCTCGCGTTCGCGCAACCGGCCGATCCCGGCGCACCGCCCTCCGGGACCGGTCCGGCGACCCCCGTGCCCGGCGCTGGAGGTGGCCAGTGACCCCGCACCTGCCGCGCCCGGCCGAGCCGTCCCCTGCCGCTCCCGCACCAGCGAAAGGCAGCGCCCTCATGTCCCACCAGCACTCCGCAACATCGACCGCCGCCGACGCGACCAGCTCGACCACCCACAGCAGCGCCGACCCGACCGTGCCGATCTCCCGCGCGCTCATCGACACCCTCGACAACGCCAGTGACACCAGCCCGGCGCAGACGGGCATCGTGACCGGACACGGCCCCGCCAGCCCGACCGGTGCGTTCGATGCCGGCGACCTGCCGTTGTCGGTGTGGGCGACCGCGCAGACCTCCCCGGCCTCTCAGCGCAAAGGCCGCTATGTGAGTGCCTCCACCGCACACCCGGCGAAGATGCTCCCGGCCGTGGCCACGCACGCCATCCACGCCTATACCCGCCCCGGGGACCTTGTCTTCGACCCGATGGCCGGATCCGGCACCACGCTCGTGGAGGCGATCGACGCCGGGCGCCGCGCGGTCGGTGTCGAGTACGAACCGCATTGGGTCAGCGTCGCCCGAGCGAACCTCGACCTGGCCCGGGAACGCGGCCACGACCACGACGGCGAGATCGTGCACGGCGACGCCCGGCAGCTGCCGTCCCTGTTGCCCGCGAAGTACCGGGGACAGGTCGCGCTCGTGATCACCTCCCCGCCCTATGGGCCGTCCACGCACGGGCAGGTCGTCACC
Organism: Amycolatopsis roodepoortensis; assembly: GCF_024628825.1. Classification (NCBI taxonomy): domain Bacteria; kingdom Bacillati; phylum Actinomycetota; class Actinomycetes; order Pseudonocardiales; family Pseudonocardiaceae; genus Amycolatopsis; species Amycolatopsis roodepoortensis. The sequence continues at coordinate 4,618,793 of NZ_CP102415.1, read as the reverse complement.
GCCAGCACCGACTCCGACGACGGGAAGGTCCACAAGTACCACCACCGCTACGGCAGCGCACTGGATCGCGGGAACCTCGCCAACGTCGGCCATCACCGGCTGCTGGCCGGCTTCACCCGCATCCTCACCGGCTGCGCGGCCGTGCTGCGCCCCGGCGGCCACATCGCGATCACCGCGCGCCCGTGGCGCGAGCATTCGGAGCTCATTGATCTGCCCTCGCAGATCATCGCCTGTGGCCAGGCCGCAGGGCTGGCGCCGGTCGAACGCTGCGTCGCTCTGCTGGCCCGCGTCGCCGACCGCGAGCTGGTCGCCCGCGGGAGCTTCTTCCAGCGCGACTTCATCCGCAAACAGCGTGAGCAGGGCCTGCCCTTGCATCTGATCGCGCACGAGGACGTCATCGTCATGGCCAAGCCCCTCACGCCCAGCGGCACGTCGGCCTCGTCGGGCGACTGGGACGCGAGTCGTGAGCGGTGGGCGTCGTGAGCACGCGGGTGCACTGCCGGGACTGCGGCTGGGACGCGCACTTCCGGCATCCCACCACAGCCCGGCGCGCCGCCACCCGACACCGCTGCCCGCCGCCGGGCAACGACTCGGACCGGCGACCCTTGGCGCGGGAGGCACAGCATGCCTGAGCGCCACACCGACACTGAGGATCCGCTGCGGTTCGTCGCGACCGAAGGCCCGGTGATCGGGTCGCTGTGCACCGGCGTGGCCGGACTCGACCTCGGCGTCGCCGCCGTGCTCGGCGGGCGCATCGCCTGGTACTCGGAGGCCGACCCGCACGCGGCCGCGATCCTCGCCGCGCGCCTGCCCGGCGTGCCGAACCTGGGCGACCTTCGCGAGGTCGACTTCACCTCCGTCGCCTCGGTCGAGGTACTCACGGCGGGCTTCCCCTGTCAGGACATTTCCGCCGCCGGTCGGCGCGCGGGCATCGAGAAAGGCGCTCGCAGTGGACTGTGGCACACCATCCTGGACGCCATTCGCGTACTACGACCCCGCCTCGTCGTCGTGGAGAACGTCGCCGCCCTCCGCTGGAAAAACGGAGGCCTCGACCGTGTACTCGCAGGGCTGGCCGAAGCGGGGTATGACGCGGTCTGGCGTTGCGTACGAGCCGCCGACATCGGCGCCGCCCACCGCCGCGAACGCGTGTTCCTGTGTGCCGTCCCCGCCCCGGGACGGGATGCGGATGATGCCGACCCCGCAAGCCCGCGACGGCGAACCCCGCGGCCCCGTCGATCCAGCACAGCGGCGCGCGGGCGGACACCAGGTCAACCTCAACGACGCGGTCGACTCGGTCGTCAAGCCGTCGCAGCTACTGCCAACCCCGACGGCGGCGGACTCGCGGTCGGCGGCGATCCAGACCGTGCGGAAACCGGGCCGCCCGATCCCGGTCGGCTGCGTGACGCTGACCGACTCGGTGCGGCTGCTGCCGACCCCGACCGCCTCGGACGCGAAGAACTGCACCCACGACACGCACGACGGCGGACCGTCGCTTCCCGACCGCGCCCGCGCCCTGAGCACCCCGACGCCACCACCGGACGGACCGTGGTGCGCCGCGGCTCACAGCGCAGGGATCGATAGCTGCCTTTCCACCGGTGCGTGGGGCCCTGCCGCCGACGCCCGACCGCGCACGGCGGTTCGTCCACCGACATCTCCGCCACTCCCATGACAAGGAGATCCAGCCTCATGGACACTCCACGACTTCTGCCAACCCCGCGCGCGACCGACGGCACCAAAGGCTGCCCGGCACAGCGCGGCTCGAAGGGCGATCTGATGCTGCCCTCGGTCGTCATCGCCGTCACCACACCCGCACCGAAGTCCCGAGCGCGGAAGGAGGTGAAGGACCGTGACGACCGCCCGTGCACCGCGCGCCCGCCGCACAGCACTCGGTGAACCCGGGCCTGTGAACTGGGGCGAGTACGCCGCTGCCGTGCACCGGTGGGAACTCATCACCGGCCGTGCAGCGCCGTACCCGACCCAGCCCGGCCGTCACGGACGTCCCGTGCTCGCGCCGCCGTTCGTCGAGTGGCTCATGGGCCTACCGCCGGGCTGGGTCACCGCCACGCACCTCGAGCTGCCCCGCACCGCGCAACTTCGCGCTCTGGGCAACGGCGTCATGCCCCAGCAGGCCGCGCGGGCACTACGCCACCTGCTGGACGACCTCACACACCTCCACCATCCGCCCTGCCACCCGCCGACCAGTCCGACGCGGGACAGGCCCTCCCGCGTGAGTCGACCGGCCCGAGCGGGCGGTGCCGTGACGCGGCCGAGGCCTGGTACCACCCAGGCCTCGGCCGCTGCACGTCCCCGCCGCAGCTGTACCCGCTCGCGTCGCTGAACCTGTGGCGCTCCGGGGCGAGGACACCGCCGAGCCCGCCCCGGAGCGCCACGCTCCACCCGCTTCCCCAACTCGACTTCCTGAAAGGGCTCTTCGCCATGCCCACACACAGCAGGACACGCCGCACCGCGACCCACCTGCGCCACTGGGTCCGTACCGCCCGCCATCGCCTCCGGCTGCGATACTGGCGGCCACTGAACCGAGCACTCGCCAGTCACACGCTTTCCGGTGTTCGGTCTGCGCAGCATCCGGTGACCCGACGGTCGGCCGAAGCGATCGCGGTTCTGATCCGCGAGGGATGGAACGTTCACCACCCGCCCTACGGCTACACCACGATGACCGTGACCGGAGCGCAAAGCCGCCGCGGAACACCTCGCACCCGCCTGACACCGGACCCTCGCCGCGCCCCGGTGGTGCAAGACGTCTTCTACTGGCGCGCGATCACCGGCCTGTCGGTCGAGCACATCACCGCGCGGCTCGACGCCGACCACGACCGCTATCCACCGCCCGGGACACACACCTCCTGGCCGCCCGCAGCGGTCGACACGATGTTGACCAACATCAAGTACACCGGCTACCAGGCCACCGGCACTCGCGACGAACACGGCGCCTTCCGCCCCGTCGAGCACTGGGTGCTCTCCGACCAGCCCGCGCACCGCGCCCTGGTCACGCCCGCGCTGTTCTGGGCCGCTCAAGATCCCGCGACCAGCGTGCGGCGCATCCCGCACCGGCTCCTCGCCCCCGTCCAAGGATTCGCCACCAGCAGTGACGGGAAGGAGGAGCGGTGAGCATGACATCGCGTCCACCGTCCGCAGCGCGTGCCGCCACCTCACGCCCACCGACACAGTTATCAGCGCGCCGCCGTCCGCCCACGACACCGGCGGCCCGCCGATCGGGCACGCCGCGCCGCGAGCGCTACCCCGGCCGACCACGCGGCCGATACCTGAGCCTCGGCGCCGGCGTGCAAAGCCTGTGCGTGTTCCTGCTCGCCTGCGACGGTGAGATCCCGCCCTTCGACGCCGCCCTCTTCGCCGACACCGGCTGGGAACCCAAACAGGTCTACGCCCAGCTCGACACCGCGCGCCGCATCGGCGCGCAGGCAGGGATTCCCGTCCTGACCATGTCGAACGGCAACATCCGCCACGACGCCCTCAAACCAGAGTCCCGGTTTGTCACCATGCCGCTGTTCGTGAAGAACCCTGACGGCACGAGGGGGATGGCCCGCCGGCAATGCACTGGCGAGTACAAGATCAAGCCGCTCAAGAAAGCCATCCGTCAGATCCTCGGCTACCCGCATCCCACGCGAGTGCCCCGTGGCGTGTTCGTCGACCAGGCCATCGGCATCTCCACCGACGAGTTTCACCGCGCCAAGGACTCCGACGTCAACTACACGCGCAACATCTTCCCGCTCCTCGACCTCGGGTTATCGCGCTCGGACTGCCTGACGCTCCTGCGCGAACGCGGCATGGGCACAGTCGTGAAAAGCTCGTGCATCGGTTGTCCCTACTCGGGAAACTCGCGGCTGCGGTTCATCCGGGACACCGATCCTCACGCGTGGGCCGACCTGGTCGAGTTCGACAAAGCGATCCGTCACGGTAGCCCGCGCGCCAACGCCAACGGCAAACCGCTGCGCGGCCAGTTCTTCATCCACCGCTCGCTCCGGCCGCTCGACCAAGTCGACCTCGAAGCCACGCGCGGCACCGCCAACGCCGAAGAAGACGACCCGGACGGCTGCAGCCCGTTCTCCTGCCGCAGCGGACCTCCCACCACCACGCCCTGAAGCCCGCGCTGCTGCTCAGATCGCCGTACCGGGACCGACAGTCCCGCTGACACCGCCTACCGGGCCGCCCCGGAACCCCAACGGCCAGAACCCGTCGCAGTGCCCAGCTACGGCCATCTACGAGAAGCGACTATCCCACCCTGCCCTCGTGCCAGGAGGCCACCGTGCACCACAAACCACAGCTCGTCATCGACGCCCACACCGAGAGCTCCGCGGTCATCGACGAGGACCGCCCTGCCTGGTCGCGCGAGCACGTCCGCGGCCTCGGTGTCACCACCACTCTCATGACCGCCGCCAGCATGCTCGGCATAGGACGAACGACGGCGTACCGCCTCGCACGGAAAGGCGACTTTCCAGTGCCTGCCATACGGGCCGGACGTAACTACCGCGTTCCCGTGGCGCGCTTGGTCGAGCTTCTCGGACTGGACGAAGAGCCTCGTAGCTAGTCCTTCCTCTCTGTCCCCATTGGAGCGTCCATAGCCGTGATCCGAACCACGCCTGCGGATTTCGGGAGGAACGAATCCGATGCAAGAATTCTCCGCCAACACTTTCAAACGCTGCACCTGCAAGCATCCCGGAACCGGGCAACAGCTCGGTGCGAAATGCCAGAAACTCAAACGCCGCAACGGGTCCTGGAGCTCCGATCACGGAACCTGGTACTTTCAGGCCGAACTTCCCCGCCGTAGCGACAGAACTCGTCGGACCCGGCGACGCGGGGGATACGCAACACAGACCGATGCACAAACCGTGCTCGACAAAATGGCCGCCCTGGTCGAGGTAGCGCAACCACACGGCGACACCGCCGTCGTCGCCATCGGTGACCTCATCGACACCTGCCTCAAGAGCGGACAACCCTTCCCCACAGCGGAAAGCATCACCCAAGAACTAGAGTCAGGTGACACGTCGAGCCGCGTACCGACCGTCGAAGAGTGGCTGCACACCTGGCTGGCCAGCCGCAAGAAGCTACGCAGAAGCACCAGGCTCTCCTACAGTCAGCACATGAGACTCTGGCTCATTCCACACCTCGGGCACTACCGCATCGACGCGCTAACCGTCGAACACGTCGCCGCGATGTTCGACGCCATGGCCGAGCGCAACGACTTCATCACCGCCGCAAAAGCCAACGACGACCCCGACATCCGCAAGAGTGTCCACGGCCTGCGGATCATCAGCGCCGCCACCATGCAGCGCTACCGCGCGACCCTGCGCGCCGCGCTCAACGCCGCCATCCGCGACCCCAAGATCCCTCTTCAGTTCAACCCAGCCTCCCACATCGAACTACCTTCCGGGCGCCGACCCAAAGCACTCCTGTGGACCCCGGAACGGGTTGAACGATGGCAACGCACAGGAGAGCGGCCATCGCGGGTGATGGTGTGGACACCCGAGCAGACCGGCACTTTCCTCGACCACGCCGAGGGTCACCCCCACTACGTACTCCTGCACCTCATCGCCTACCGAGGTCTCCGCCGTGGCGAAGCCTGCGGACTGCCCTGGTGGGACATCGACCTCGCGAACCAGAGCGCCACGATCACCTCAGCCCTCGTCCAGATCGGCTGGGAGATCGAGTTCGGCGAACCGAAGAGCGAAGCCAGCGGTCGCGTCATCGCTCTGGACAACGTCACCGTCGATGTGCTCCGCGCGCAGAAACGGCATCAGGCCGACCTGCGCGACGCGGCAGGCGGCCGCTGGGTCGAACACGGCCTGGTCTGCACGGAACTAGACGGAAGTCCCCTGCACCCGGCCAAACTCACCGACAGCTTCCAAGCGATCGCCGAGGCGGCGGGCCTGCCACCCGTACGCCTGCATGATCTCCGCCACGGAGCGGCCACCCTCATGCTCGCGGGCGGCGCCGACCTCAAAGAAGTCCAAGAACTCCTCGGGCACTCCAGCATTGCCATCACCGCCGATACTTACACCCACGTACTCCCAGAACTTGCCCGCGAATCCGCAGAGGCTGCCGCGTCTCTCGTGCCCCGTCAGACACGGCGCAAGCTTCCCCCCGCCGCCGCATAGCGGCGCCTCAGGTGCGTGACAGGTGATGTCTGGCCCTGCTTGCGACATCAAGTTTCGTGGAGCCTCAAAAATTGGGTGCTTGAAGCGAACTTGGGCCTGTCCGGGGTATCGCCCGGACAGGCCCGCGAGGTAGACAAAGTCCTCGGCTGCTAACTGTAGCCGCTCTTCTGAGCGACGTCTTACAAGGCGGCGAAGGACGTTAGCCTGAGTCTTGCTGCCATGGATCCGGACCCGTGATCACGGCTACCTGGCTGCACAACCCGCCCCCTTGGAACCAGGGGGAGGCCCGGATTCCTGCCCTCGGGTGCACCCTGAGCCCACTGCACACAGCTCCCGGACGACGAAAGAGCCTCAGCGCTAACCTTGGCGAGCTGGGCCGTAGCGTTCTGGGCTCGCCTGACGAGGTACAGCTGTGGTCGAGGGAGGTGGCGCATATGGCAGCGGATCTGGAGACACTGATCGCACAGGTGTGGAGCCCGGAGGTGCGACCACTCGCCGAGGAGGCGCTGCGTTGCTACAACGCCGGCGCGGTTCGATCGAGCATCATCGCGTCCTGGGCGGCGGTGGCTGCGGACATCATCGTGAAAGTGACACGGCTTGCTGATGAAGGCGACACACAGGTCAAGTCGTTCTGGGAAAGAATCGCGGAGGCGCAGCAGCAGGGCCTGAACCGCGCAGGTGTGCAGCTGATGCAGAGGATTGAAGCTGACCTGGTGGACAAGGCGGTGGAGTTCGAGCTGATCGACACCATCGGCCAGCGAGAGCTTGACCGGATCAGGGAAGACCGCCACCTGTGCGCGCACCCTTCCCTGCGGGCCGAGGGCGAGGTCTACATCCCACGGCCGGAGATGGCGCGCGGTCACCTCGCTGTCGCGTTGACCACGTTGCTGATTCACCCACCCACCCAAGGCCGCAAACTGGTTGAGAAATTCAAAGACCACGTATGCGACCCACTCTTCACGCCGTCTATTCCGTACTTGCAGGCCACCTTTCACGATCGCGTGCGAGAAGCGACCCGCAAAGCGATCATCACCGTCGCGGCCAAGGCCGCAATGCTGGAACTCGATCCGGGCGGTCGGATGTCCGCAGCCGCGCACGCCGACCGGATGGCTATCACGCTTCTCGCCTTCGCCGGTCGCGCCCGTCAGACTGTCAGCAATGCCGTCGTCCAAACTCGTGACCGCTTCCAGCTGGCCAGCGGTGACGTGCAACTGCGAACCCTGGTGCGGATGGCCGACCAGGACTACTTCTGGGACACGGTCGATCCAGGAATGGCCAGTAAGCTCGAAGCGATGATCAACTCTCCGATCACGGTCGGCGAGTACGAGCCGTTGCCTGCTGAGATCGCCACCAGCACTGCGCTTGTCGGTAGTAAGTACGCGCGCGATCGGATGCCAACCTTGCTGGCTCGATTCGACGGCTTGTCCATGCAGCAACGTATATCTGTCATGGAAGCCCGGCCGAGCGGCTACTTCGTTCCGACGATCACTGAACTTCTCGCCTCGATACGGGGATTCCGGTTCGCCGAGCAGATCGGTCGCCTGGCTGTGCAGCATGCCCAGTTCCTGGAGTCCGAAACGCTGCGATCAGTCCTTGCGGCCTGGTTCGACAACTACCAGTGCCGACGTGCTTCGGACATGCCGCAGCTCGCAGTTCAGCTTTTTCACGCCACAGCGCACCTCGGGCCGGCGCGAGGGAACGACTTCGTTGAGTTCCTGGCCAAATGCAAACGTGATGCGGAAACGGACAACGACCACTACTACAGCTACCCGGCCTTGGAGACCACCTTGCGGACGGCGGGCGTCATCACCTCAAGCTAGAGCCGGACCCGGCTCAGAGAGTGAACGTCTGAATCGTATACACGATCAGCAGCAGCAGAACGACGATCAAGATCGGTGCCGTAACCGCCCAGCTACCGACGTTCGACAGCGCGATGGGGACCGACACCACGACCGGGGAGCCCGCGATCAGAGCCAGCGGGAACCGAAAGTTGAGCGTCTGGAGGCCGAACCTGTAGGCGATGCGCATGTTCGAGGTGTGCCACCCGACCTGCTTGTGCCGCGGGGCGAGGAGTGGGTCGTTGAACCGCGTACGCAGGTAGTCCGAGGCCATGCCGATCTGCGAATTGGTGAACAGGATGAGGATGCCTAGCAGCAGCGACACCAGCGGTGACACCAGTAGCAGCGGTGCGCTCTTGCGGTCGATCCCGAAGCCGAGCACGGCGGAGCTGACCGTCACCGAGCACACCACCAGGGCCGTCCGATGATCCATCTTCTTCACGATCTCATCGCGTAGTGCCCTGTACGCTGCGAGAAGCAGCTCAGTGGCCAAGCCCTGGTCGTCTACACCTTCGGCGGCTCGGCACCGGTTCCGTGTGATTCGCATCGTTTCCTGTCACGTTCATCCCCGTTCCCGTTGTCGTCTGAACACGAGGAGCTCGGGTGCACCCCTGAGCGTGTTACAGCGGAGCGCTCATCCAGCCGGGCGCTGCAAGTTGGCGGAAACAGTGTCAACAGAATGGTTCCCTGCGCAGCGTCACGGGTCGCGAGCCGGCTATCACGGGCACTTGGCGGTCTCGCGTCAGCCACGCCGCTGGACGAACTCGGGTTTGGACAGCGGCGGTGTTCTCCTGCCCGGTCGCGGTGATGCCCGTCAGACTCGGCTTCTGTAGGCAGCCTGCCGATTCCTCGGGTGTGATGCTGGGGCCGCTGCGGTGAAGGGGACATCCCAAGGAGCCGCCGGTTCCGGTTGATCGAAGGCAGGTCGAGGCAGGCGCGATGTCGAACCGCGGCTGCAGCACCTTCGCGTCGGCGCGAGGACTTCGCGGACTCTCGTAGCGGTGGTTCGTCGCGAGAACGCGCCAGTGGATACCACCGGCCAGGCGTAACGGTGTGGTCTCGATGCGGGCAAGTGACAGACGGCGGCCGCCGCTTAACGAGTCGTTCGCAGGCGAGTTGCTCCCAGTTTGGTGGGTTCCCCTGTCCGGTGCGCGCCCGCGGGGCTCATTCGGTTCGTTGCGCGCGCAGAGCGTAGGGACACGAGCAGGTTTACTTGGCGGATCGCGCCGAGCGACTACGAGAGCCGCGCAGCAGACCAGACTCGCGGTCGTCCATGCCGCGTTACGTGTTGAGCAGCTCGGTACGAGCGTCGAGATCTGCAGGAAGGTCGCAGTGCTGGTCGACACGTCGAGGACGTCCTCGGCAGTGAACACCAGCTGGGTGGGGTGGCGTCAGGCGGCACCCGCCAGACGGGCGATTAACCGCGCTTTCGCGCCCGCCGACCCGTGGGCTCACCTGGCGTATCGGGCGAGTCGACAGTGACGCTGTTCTTTCCCCCGGCGCCGGACATCTGGAGCTGCTGGCCGAGGACATCCGCGACTTCTTCCTCGCCCTGCTCAAGCAGAGACGGTGCGACGAAATACCACTGACCAAACCGGCCCACGGCATCTGCGGAAACGGACCGGCGTGGGCAAGCCGGGGCGCCAGAACATGCCGGTACCCCCGCGGGCTACTCGGCGACAAGGGTGAACTGGGCGGTGCGGACCACGTCCTCGTGTTTGAAGTCCAGGAACAGCCGGTAGGTTCCCGGGCCGGGAACGTGGGCCTGGAAGGCGATCTCTGGACCCGGCTGCGTCTCGCCGTCGCCGGGGGTGCCGTCCGGGTGGACGTGGACGTATGCGAGGTCTCCCAGCCGCAGGGTGACAAGGTGCCCGTAGGCGCCGAGGTAGGGCTGCAGATCCGTGACCGGTTCACCGTCGCGGTGCACCGCGAGCACCAGCTGGTTGGTTTCCTCGGGCCGCAATTCGCCCTTGATGGCGACCTCGTAGCCGTCGATCTCGAACACGGTGGCCGGCTGGGGCACCGGGCGCGGCTCGTAGGCACCCGCCACGGCCAGGTCCGCGCCGAGCGTGAGTCCCTTTTCCGCCCCGTCCGGCCAGAAGTCCGCGAACACCCGGTACTCGCCCGCCTCCGGCAAGTGCAGCCGGACCGTCCAAACACCGTCGCCCAGCTCGGCGGGGTGCAGGTGCCAGAACCCGGTGAGGTCCCGGCGGGCGACGATCAGATGGATCTTCTTCTCGTGGGTCTCGGCGAAGGCGGTCAGCGGAGCGCCGTCCTTCCCGAGAATCCGGAACCGGTAGTCGACCTCCTCCCCGGCCGTCAGCCGCAGTGTCTCCGGAACGAGGACGTAGCCGTCCTTGGCGATCTGCAGCCCCTCCACGGCGGCACCGCCGTGGCCGTGGTGAGCGTGGTGGGCCTGGTGCGTTCCCATGTTCATCGCGATCCCCTTTTCACATACCCCTGGGGGGTGTGTTGTCCGATGCCAGAAACAGTGCCCGCAACCCGGTGGAAGTTCAACGTGTTCTAGCCCTCACTACCCCGTAGGGGTATGAGCCCCGATCGCTGTTGACACATACCCCCTTCCCGCATATAAACATCCCGGCACATATACCCCCTGGTGGTATATGGAGGAGTGCTTGGCAGTGCTTGCCCGGGAGGAGAAGGACATGGGATTGTTCGCGATTCGCGACTACCGGCGGCTGTTCAGCGCTCAGATCATCGCGTTGTTCGGTACCGGCTTGGCCACCGTCGCGCTGGGGCTGCTCGCGTACGGGCTCGCAGGTCCGCGTGCCGGCGCGGTTCTCGCCACCGCGCTGACGATCAAGATGGTCGCCTACGTCGTCGTCGCACCGCTCGCGGCCGCCTACGTCGATCGGCTGCCCAGACGCCTGTTCCTCACGATCCTCGACGCGGTGCGCGCGCTGGTGGTGATCGCGCTGCCGTTCGTCACCGAGGTGTGGCACATCTACGTCCTCATCGGGGTGCTCCAGACCGCGTCAGCGGCCTTCACCCCGACTTTTCAGGCGGTCATCCCCGACATCGTGACCAAGGAGGCCGACTACACCCGCGCCCTGTCGGCATCACAGGTGGCCTCCACCATGGAGAGCCTGTTGAGCCCCGTGCTCGCGGCTGTGGCACTGACCTTCATGTCATTCAACCTGCTGTTCCTCGGCACCTCCGTCGGGTTCGCGGTGTCCGCGCTGCTGGTCCTGTCCACGCGCATCCCCAACGCGCGCCCCAGCTCGCACACGAACGCCTGGGACCGGGCCATGGCCGGGATCCGCACGTTCGCGGCCACCCCGAGTCTGCGCGGCGTCATGGCACTGAACCTCGTGGTCGCCGCAGCCGGCTCCATCGTGGTCGTCAACACCGTGAACTACGTCCGCGACGTACTCGACGGAACCCAATCCGACGTGGCCTGGATGCTGGCCGCGTCCGGTACGGGGACGCTGCTGGTCGCCGTCGTCCTCCCGCGTGTCCTGGACCGGGTGGCGGACCGGTCCGTGATGCTGACCGGTGCCGCGGTGCTGGTGCTCGCGGCAGGCGCGGCGGTGACGATGTCCGCGGCGGGCATCGCCGCGACACTTCCGACCGGGGTGATCTGGGTGGCGATCGGCGGCGGGATGGCGCTGATCATCACGCCGACCGGCCGGGTGCTTCGCCGGACGGTCGATCCCGCCGGCATTCCCGAGGTCTTCGCCGCCCAGTTCTCGCTGTCCCACCTGGCCTGGCTGGTCACCTATCCCATCGCCGGCTGGGTCGCCACGAACGCGGGCTTCACGACCACCTGGACCGTGCTGGCGGGCCTCGCGGCGATCGGAGCGGTCACCGCACTGGCGGTCTGGCGGCGCGACGAGAAGGCCGAGGCCGGAGAGCAGACGGTAGTGGCGGTCCAGCCACACACCGGGAAGGCCGAAGCCGGAGGCCGCGCCGCGATCGCGGTCGCCTCCGGCGGGACCGAGGTCGCCACGAGGGAAGCCGCGAAGGCCGCGGAGGGCACGCTCGCGGCAGGCCAGTGCGCCTGCGTCCGCACTGTCTGAGGTCGCCGTCCGGAGATCATCGGGTCGCCCAGGGCGGCGATGGCGCCCCAGATTCCCCAGTACTCTGGCCAGTGTGGCCGAGGTGCGTGGCCGCTCCGAGCGGACGAACGACCGGAGCGCTTCAGATCAGGGCGTTCGGCGCTGATGGCGGGTTGATCCGGGCAGTCACGGCAGCCTGGAAATGCGGGCAGCTGACGATGTCTTCGTGGTCGCAGTCCAAGGCGCAGTCGATCAGCTCCAGCGACGCCTGCGCCGCGGCGATCCGCGCGGCCAGCTCGGTGCGATGTCGGCGCAGGAGCCCGGTGCGGGCGGCCGGGTCTCGTGCGTCGAACAGCTCGCGGATGTCCTCCAGACCGAACCCGGCCTCCTTCGCCCGGAGGATCACCGCGACCCGGTAGATGTCGTCGGAACCGTAGCGGCGACGGGACGCGGTGGCTCTGGCGGGGGCGAGTAGGCCCATCGACTCCCAGTGCCGCAGCACGTGAGTGGCCAGCCCGAAGCGTTGTGCGACCTCGCCGATGCTCGGATCCGTGGCGCTTGACTTCATGTCGCCATTAAGTCGCAGCATGGCGGCCATGTCCAACGACACGAGCACACAGCCTGAGACCACCCAGCCTGATGACGCGACCGAGTCCCTGATCCGGATGCTGGACGTCGTCGACAACCTGCCCGGCGCCGCCGAGTTGCGCTCCCACACCTACGACCTCCTCGCTCTGGCTCCTGGGCAGGCGGTCGTCGATGTCGGGTGCGGCGCGGGACGGGTGGTCGCCGAGCTCGGCGACCGAGGTATGCGTGCGGTCGGGATCGACCCGGATCCGCAGATGATCGCCGTCGCCCGTCGGCGCTGGTCCGAACGGGAGTTTCGCCTCGGCACCGCCGGTGAGTTGCCGCTGGACGACGGCTCGATGGCCGGATACCGGGCGGACAAGGTGTTCCACGCCGTCCCCGATCCCGCTGGCGCGATGGCCGAGGCGCGCCGTGTGCTGGCCCCGGGCGGCCGGATCGTGCTCATCGGCCAGGACTGGGACACCTTCGTCATCGACTCGGACGACACCGAGCTGACTCGAACCATCGTCCACGCCCGCGCTGGCAGCGTCCCGAGCCCGCTTGTCGCACGTCGCTACCGCAATCTCCTGCTGGACAACGGGTTCGCCGACGTCACGATCGATGTGCGGACCGTGGTCTTCACCGACGGGCTGATGCTGCCGATGCTGACCGGGTTCGCCGAGTCGGCCTGTGCTGTCGGCGCCATCGATCGCGGTCAAGCCGACACCTGGATCGCTGACCAAACTCGCAGGGCCGAGGTCGGACGCTTGTTCGTGGCTATTCCGCTGTTCCTTGCCGCGGCCACGCGTCCTTGACGACCTGGGTTCACCTGTTGGACAGGAAGAAATACGCGTAACGCTCGTCGAGTTCATTTCGTGGGACGAGGTGAACCGCTTCCGGAGTAAAACCGCAGCGGGCCGCGATCTGCCAGAACTCCTCGATCCGGTAGGTCGTCATGTCCGCCAGGCCTCTCGCGTAGGACCGCCGTCGAGGTCTGGTACGCCAGGTGCCGGCGTCGTACTTGATCTGAATCAGGGCCAGCCCGCCGGGTGCGAGGAGTTCGTGAGCGATGCGTAGCAGTCGCTCACCGTATTCCGGGGTCGGTACCAGTTCGAAGACGTAGAAGGACAGGAACACGTCGCACTCGCCGTCGATCTTGTCGAGCGCGGCCTCTGGCTCCGCCACCTCGATGGTGACCGGCAGGAACGGGGTGTCGCAGGCGTTCGCGACCTGCTTGCCGCATTCGGCGAGCGTCTCTGCGGAGATGTCGACGCCGATGAACTCGCCGGCACGGGGAGCGAAGCGCACGGCATTGGCGCCGCCGCCACATCCCCATTCGACGACTCGCTTCCAGGAACGGGTGAACTCTGCCAGGCGAGCACCTGCCTCGAACAGGGCGAGGTGTTCCTGGCCGATCTTCTGCCACAGGCCGTTGCCACGAAACGCCGATGAGTCCTGCCAATGCGAGTCGGCCGACCAACGGGGGCCGGAGGGCCGGTCCCAATAGTTCTGGGCGTCCGCTGAGATTCTCGATTCGGGCTGGCGGAGCCCAGCTGTCACCAATGCGCGCTGGAGGATGTCCTCCGCGGTGACAGCGAACCGCTTGCCTCGGGTGGTGAAGGTGGAGAAGTGTCTTCGGATCATGTCGGCAGGTGCTGGTTTGCCTGGCATGGAGAAACCTTTCGCTGAGTCGTTTCGTGGGTGCTGTCCGATGCGGGGCGTGGAGCGGAGGCTCGACACTGCAATCCGGATCGGCATAAGTGCCGTCGCACTAGTGGCAGCGACGGTCAAGAGAGCGCTTCAGCGTGTGGCAGGTGGCCCGCGACGTGGCCGTGAGCGACGGAGAAGGACTTCTGTCGCAGTACTTGGCGCGACCGCACGCGTGACCGGCGTCCAAGGCAAGGCACGTGGCGGAGTGGGCGCTGCCGTCACCCAGTGCAGCGTTCGCCATACGAGTCCGCACAGCGCCCGCACGGCCGTATCGGCCTGGGTGAGCAGGACCCCGAGCAACACGATCGCCAGTACTTGCGAGCTGAACTCGGCGACCGGGTCCAGACCGGTGAGAACGGGCGTGACATGCGAATGAGTCACGCGGGAGGGCGCCAGGAGAACGGCGTGCAGGATGAGCTGCGCCGCCGTCAGCGCGCCGACCGCCGCGACAACGCTTCGGCAGCGATCGGCGACGGCGAGACCGACCGAACCGGCCAAGCCGCCGATGATAAGGGTCATCCCGGCATTCGGAACCGTGCCGTCGCCGAGAACCTGAGCCGCCATGCCAAGGGTCGCGGCTGCGACGGCCAGTACGACACCTCGGGCGGCATACACCGCCGAGGAAAGTTCAGTCGCCGCGGTCACCAGCGCAGTTTAGAGGCTTGGCCGAGGTCGTGGTTCCGCCGTGCGCATCAGATTTCTTCGTCGAACACGGTCCGGCATGCGTCCCTGTTCGTGGGAAATGACCTGAGAACTTGTGTGGTCGAGACGTTGATCGTCGTCGGCGCCCAGCTTGGGAGTTCGATCCTTGTTGTGGGACAAGGGCAACAGCTTCTTTGCATACCCTACGGGGGTAATGTTAGTGTGGCGGCCGGACGGCGAAGGGATCGCCGCGGAACAAAGTTGTCGAATCGAAGGGTGAGAGCTGATGGACACCACCGTGTACGCGGTCAAGGGCATGACCTGCTCGGGTTGCATGAACAAGGTGACGACGGCGGTGAACGGTGTCGCTGGGGTCAGTGAAGTGGACGCGGACATCGCGACCGGTGAGGTCACCGTCGTGAGCGAGGGGCCGGTCGACGCGGAGCTGGTGCGAGCCGCGGTCAAGGAAGCGGGCTACGAGGTGGTCGGCTGACGTCGATGACCGAGGAGACCGGAGCTGAACCGGCTGTCGTCATCAAGGTCGTGAACAACGGGCCGTATCAGGTGAAAGGGCCCGTTCGCCTGGTCGACCATGACGGTGAGGAATACGAACTGACCGGCCGCACGCAGTTGCTGTGCCGGTGCGGGCATTCGGCGAAAAAGCCGTTCTGCGACGGAGCCCATGTCCGGACCGGGTTCTCGGCGACCAGGGCAGTCGTTGAGGCGGAATAGAAGCGGGCGGGTGACGTGAGGTCACCCGCCCGCTCTTCGTGTTACAGGCGTCAGGAGCGCACCAGGCGTGCGATCGCTTCGGAGGCTTCCCGGATCTTCCTGTCGGCCTCGGGGCCGCCTTTCGCGGCGGCTTCGACGACGCAGCCGGCCATGTGCCGCTCGAGGAGTTCGAGCGAGAACGATTGCAAGGCGCGGGTGGCCGCGGAGACCTGGGTGAGGACGTCGATGCAGTACTTGTCCTCTTCGATCATCTTCTGCAGCCCCCGGATCTGCCCCTCGACGCGTCGCAGGCGTTTGAGCTGGCGCTCCTTGTCGTCGCCGTGATCGGCCACGCTCACTCCTCGAGTCGGGATTCGCGGACGTCCCAATCATGCCCGCCCGGGGGCGGTGCGTCGAAGGCGGCTGCCGTGCGAGCGGGTGGTGACATACGCCACCGGGGTATGCGTATTGCCCTACCCCCCTAGGGTATGTAGAGTCCTCCTCAGGAGGACGAGAGATGCACGGATACACGCAAGGCAAGGACGAATACCTGACCCGGCTGCGGCGGATCGAGGGTCAGATCCGGGGTCTGCAGCGGATGGTCGAAGAGGACAAGTACTGCATCGACATCCTCACGCAGGTGTCCGCGGCCACGAAGGCGTTGCAGTCGGTGTCGCTGGGGTTGATGGACGAGCACCTCAGGCACTGCGTGTCCGACGCCATCGCCAAGGGCGGCGACGAGGCCGACGAGAAGATCAAAGAGGCGAGCGACGTCATCGCCCGCCTCGTCCGTTCCTGATATCCCGCAAGGAGAAGAACGATGAGCGAGACCACCTACACCGTCACCGGCATGACCTGCGACCACTGCGTCCGTTCCGTCACCGAAGAGGTCGGCAAGATCGACGGCGTCACCGGCGTCCGGGTGGATCTGCCCACCGGCGCGGTGACCGTGACCGGCTCCCGGGAGCCCGCGGTCGCGGATGTGCGCGCGGCCGTCGAAGAAGCCGGATACGAGCTGACCGCCTGATTCGCGGTCCGGCTCCCGATGGCGGGGATCATCCCGCACTAAGGACTTCACGATGAACACAGTTGCGAAGCTCTCCGCCTACGGTGTGGCGCTTGCCCTGGTCGCCGGTGGCGCCTGGGTCGCAGGCACCGCTGTCGGTCCTTTCGCCGGCGCTGCCGGCCTTCCCGGTGGCGAGGACGCCGGGCATGGGGACGCTCACAGCGGCACCGTCGCGGAGGCGGCGCGGACCGACGAGCCCGGCGGGCTCGCGTCGTCCAGGGGCGGCTACACCCTCACGCCCACCACCACGACGCTCACCGCGGGCACGACCCGACCCTTCTCCTTCAAGATTCTCGGCCCGGACGGCAAACCGGTCACCGCTTACGACGTCGAACACGAAAAGCGGATGCACCTCATCGTGGTCCGTCGCGACACCGCCGGTTTCCAGCACATCCACCCCGAACTCGACCCCGACGGCGTGTGGAGTGTCCCGCTGGCCCTTCCCCAGGCCGGCAGCTACCGCGTCTTCGCCGATTTCAAGCCGACGGGCGGCTCCGCCTCGACACTCGGCGTCGACATCGCCACCGCCGGAGATTTCAAACCCGCCGAGTACCAGCCGTCACGCGTCGCGGACGTCGACGGCTACCAGGTCCGCCTGGACGGCGACCTGACGCCGGGCAAATCGTCGAAGGTGACCTTGACGGTGACCAAGGACGGCCGCGAGGTGACCGACCTGCAGCCGTACCTCGGCGCTTACGGGCACCTGGTGGCGTTGCGCGGCGGCGACCTCGCGTACCTGCACGTCCACCCGGACGGCGAGCCCGGTGACGGCCGCACGAAACCCGGCCCCACGGTGACCTTCTTCGCCGAAGTCCCGTCGAACGGCACTTACCGCCTGTTCCTGGACTTCCAGCACCAGGGCAAGGTCCGCACCGCGGAATTCACCGTCGCCACCACGGGCACACCCGCCCCGGCCCCGGCTCCCTCGGCTACCCAGAACCCCACCCCATCCCCGGCCGATGACGGACACGGCGGACACGGCTGACGCGAGCGTCGAAAGGAGTGAGCACGATGACATCCGACGTGGACCAGACGCGGACGACCGAAGTCGAACTCGCGATCAGCGGGATGACCTGCGCGTCGTGCGCGATGCGTATCGAGAAGAAGCTGAACAAGCTCGACGGCGTCACCGCGACCGTCAATTACGCCACGGAGAAGGCGAAGGTCACCTACAGCGGGGACGTCGAGCCCCAGCGGCTGATCGAGCAGGTGGAGGCGGCCGGTTACGCGGCCGCCCTGCCCGCTTCGCCGAAGCAGGAGCAGCCGGACGGGCCCGTCGAGGAGGCTGATCCGATCGCGCCGTTGCGGCAGCGGTTGATCGGTTCCGCGGTGCTGTCGGTGCCGGTGATCCTGCTGGCGATGGTTCCGGCGCTGCAGTTCACCTACTGGCAGTGGATTTCGCTGACGCTGGCGGCGCCGGTGCTGGTGTGGGCGGCGTGGCCGTTCCACAAGGCGGCGTGGGCGAACCTGCGCCACGGCGCGGCGACCATGGACACGCTGATCTCGATGGGCACGCTGGCGGCGTTCCTGTGGTCGTTGTACGCGTTGCTGTTCGGCAGTGCGGGAACGCCGGGGATGACGCACGCTTTCGAGCTGACCGTGGAGCGGATGGCGGGCGACGGCAACATCTATCTCGAGGTCGCTGCCGGGGTGACGACGTTCATCCTCGCCGGGCGGTACTTCGAGGCGCGTTCCAAGCGCCGGGCCGGTGCCGCGCTGCGGGCGTTGCTGGAACTGGGTGCGAAGGACGTCGCCGTTCTCCGCGACGGCAAGGAAGAGCGAATCCCGGTCGACCGGCTGGCCGTGGGCGATCTGTTCGTCGTGCGGCCGGGGGAGAAGATCGCCACCGACGGCGTGATCACCGAAGGCAGCTCCGCGGTGGACGCGAGCATGCTGACCGGGGAAAGCGTGCCGGTGGAAGTCGCGCCGGGTGACGCGGTGGTCGGTGCGACGGTCAACGCGGGCGGGCGGCTCGTCGTCCGTGCGACGCGGGTCGGCTCGGACACGCAGCTGGCCCAGATGGCGAAGCTGGTGGAGGACGCGCAGACCGGCAAGGCGCAGGTCCAGCGGCTGGCCGACCGGGTTTCGGGTGTGTTCGTGCCGATCGTGATCGCGCTCGCCGTCGGCACGCTGATGTTCTGGCTCGGGGCCGGTGGTTCGGTCGCGGCGGCGTTCACCGCGGCGGTGGCCGTGCTGATCATCGCCTGCCCGTGCGCACTCGGTCTGGCGACGCCCACCGCGCTGCTGGTCGGCACCGGACGGGGCGCGCAGCTCGGAATCCTGATCAAGGGCCCGGAAGTGCTGGAGTCCACCCGCGCGGTCGACACGGTCGTGCTGGACAAGACCGGCACGGTCACCACCGGACGGATGGCGCTGGTCGAGGTCCACGTCGCCGACGGTGTCGACGCCGACGAGGCGTTGAGGCTCGCAGGTGCGCTGGAGAACGCTTCCGAACACCCGATCGCCCAAGCCATCGTGGCCGGCGCTCGGGACCGGGTCGGCGAACTCCCGGCCGTCGAGGACTTCACGAACGTCGAAGGCCTTGGTGTGCAAGGGATCGTCGGCGGCAAGGCGGTGCTGGCCGGACGCAGCTCGTTGCTGGAGGACTGGGCGCATCACCTGCCGGAGGCTCTCGCCGAGGCGAAGGCCGCTGAGGAGAAGGCGGGCCGGACCGCGATCGTGGTCGGCTGGGACGGCGCGGCCCGCGCGGTCCTGGTGGTGGCGGACACGGCGAAGCCGACCTCTGCCGAGGCCATCACGCAGTTGCGGGCGCTCGGGCTGACGCCGGTCCTGCTGACCGGGGATAACGAGGCCGTTGCTCGCGCGGTGGCGGCGGAGGTGGGGATCACCGAGGTGATCGCGGAGGTCCTGCCCAAGGACAAGGTCGACGTGGTCAAGCGGCTGCAGGGCGAGGGCAAGGTGGTCGCGATGGTGGGCGACGGCGTCAACGACGCGGCCGCGCTGGCACAGGCCGACCTCGGGCTGGCCATGGGCACCGGGACGGACGTCGCCATCGAGGCGTCGGATATCACCCTCGTCCGCGGTGATCTGCGGGCGGCGGTGGACGCGATCCGGCTCTCGCGGCGGACGTTGCGCACCATCAAGGGCAACCTGTTCTGGGCCTTCGCCTACAACGTCGCGGCGCTGCCACTGGCCGCGGCCGGGCTGCTCAACCCGATGATCGCCGGCGCCGCGATGGCGTTCAGCTCGGTCTTCGTGGTCACGAACAGCCTGCGACTCAAAGGATTCCGCAGCACAGCGAGCTGACACTCGCTCGACACGAGGCGCTCGTGCGGCACTTTCAGTGCCGCACGAGCGCCTCTTTGTCGGCCCTGGGCCGTGAGCGTGATCAGCTCAGGGTGCTGATCACGCTCACGGCCCAGGGCTGTTCGCAGCGACGGCACGCTTCGGCGCATACGCGGCAGTGTTCGTGCATGCTCGCGTGTCCCTGGCACTCGTCACCGCACGTTTTGCATGCGGCGGCACATCCCTCGAGGATGGCCCGTGTGCCGGGATAAGACCCGTCCTGTGGTCGCGCAGATGCCCGCGCAATCGAGATTCGTGCGCACGCGCTTGACCAGCTCGGCGACGCTCTCTTCGCTGAGGCATGCGGCCGCGCACGCCGTACAGGTTTGGAGTGGATATAAACCCGTGCACCACTATGTCGCCTAGTAGGCGTGGTGCTCGGCCAGGAACCGGAGGATGGCGGGCGCGAAGGTCTCGGCGAGGTCTTCGGCGGTGCGCAGAGTGCTCGACAGGGAAACGGGCGCGAGATGGCCGTTGGGTAGGACACGGGCGGCGTTCTCCGCCAGCGCGGCCGGATGCCGTTCGTCCATGCCGGGGAAGACCAAGGTGGGGGCCGTGATCGCGGCGAGTTCGTCGACGGACCGGAACGGGCGGTCGTGGCCGATGGTGGCCGCGGCGGCGATGCTCGCGGGGTCGGAGCGCGGGATGGCGTCACGCACGAGCGCGCCGATGACCGGTGCGAGGTCGGGCAGGATCGGCGCCCAGGCCGCTTCGATACCGTCGGTCCGGACACGGTCGGCGAACGCGTCCATGAACGCGATCTCGGCTTGCTTCGCTTCGTCGTCTTCGATGTCTTCGACGCTGATCAGGATGGCGGCGCGAATCCTGCCGGGATGTTCGAGGCAGGTGCGCTGGGTGATCGTGGCGCCGAGCCCGGTTCCGCCGACGGCGGCGCGCTGGAAACCGAGATGGTCGAGTAGCGCCGCGACGTCGTCGGAGTACTGGGTCCAGGTGTGCCGGACGGGGTCGGTGCAGATCGATCGGCCGTAGCCGCGCACGTCCGGGAGAATGACCGTGTGCCGGTCCGCCAGCCGCTCGGCCAGCGGGATGAGGCTGTGATGATCAGGGCCACCCCCGTGCAGAAGCACAAGGGGTGGCCCGGAACCGAGGGAGACCGCGTAGAGCGGACAGTCGTCGCCGCCGTGATACGTGATCTCCATTGTGGACACCTTAGTGGTGGTAGGCGTGCACCACCGCGTGTCCGGAGCCGCGGCCGATGAGCCACTTGTTGACCGGCGTGGTGAGCAGGAAGGCGACGAAGAGCGCGAACGCGAGCGCGCCCCAGAACAGCCAGCTCGCGAGGCCGGCTTCCATCGCGCCGGGGACGACGACCATCACCGCGTTGTCGATGATCTCCATGACGAGGATCGACACGGTGTCCGCCGCGAGGGCGACCTTGAGGGCCTGCTTGAAGCCGACGCCCGCGCGGAGCACGCCGCGCATGGTCAGGGCGTAGCCGAAGACGAACGCCAGCGCGACGGCGAGCACGATGGTCGCGACGTTGCCCCAGCCCAGTGCGGTGCCGATCACCATGCCGAGCACTTCGCCGATGGCGCAGCCGGTGAGGCAGTGCAGGGTGGCCGACGCCGCCATACCCCAGGAGACCTTGCCCGGCCGGTGGTGCTCGTGGCCCCCACTACCCGCATGGCCCCCGTGGTCACCGTGGTGCTGGTGTTCGTGGTGCGAGTGGTCGTGCTCAACCGACATGGTCGTGTTTCTCCTTTGTGGACTGCTCGGCAGGCGCGGGTTCGAGTCCTGCGACGAGATTGAACGAACCGGTCAGCAGGTTGAGCGACACCAGTCCCACCGTGTCGGCGATGATCTGATCGCTCCAGCCGTGCTTTCGCAACTCGGCGACGTCCTCGTCGCCGATCGACGCCGGTTCGGCGAGGACCCGCACGGCATACGCGATCAGCGCGGCCTCCCGTCGATCTGTGGAGGTGCCCTGCTGGGCCAGCGCGACGTCGGCCTCGGTGAGCCCGGCCTTCAGCGCGGCGCGGGTGTGAGCGTCCAGGCACAGCGCGCAGCCGATCCACTCCTGCAGCGCGAGCGAGATCTTTTCGCTCAGCGGCCGCGGGATCTTGACCCGCTTCATGGCCCGCGAGAAGTCGAGGTACCCCTGAAGGAGCGCGGGGGAGTTGGCCATCGCGGCCACCATCGGGCCTACCGAGCCGCGCCGTTCGACGATGTCGCCGAGTAGCTCGGCGGACTTCGCCGACGCGTTGGCCGGATCAAGCGACTGAAGACGCTGCACGGCTCCTCCTTGTACTGATGGTCGGTCACAGGAACTTTATACCCGTAGGGGGTATCCGTCCAGCGTCGATGGTTCGACGTTGACCAAGAGCGCGGCTCGCCCTGGCGATCTTCTGGTGAAGTCTTCGATGTTCTACGTGACGACTCTTTGTCGCGCAACGGGTTTTGCCATGAAAACGACACCTGTGACGATCGCGACACCGATACCCCCTAAGGGTACTTGCGCACCGTCGTGAACCGGTCTACGTTCATGTCCTCAATACCCCCTAGGGGTAATATGATCCCCGAAAGGACGGTCGTCATGGCGGAGACAACCCCGGACCCACGACGGTGGTGGGCGCTGGGACTCATCGCGTTGGCCCAGTTCATGGTCATCATGGACACCTCGATCATCGGCGTCGCACTCCCCGCGATGCAGCAGGACCTCGGGTTCTCCCCGGGGGATCTGTCGTGGGTGTTCAACGCCTATGTCATCGCGCTCGCCGGGCTGCTGCTGCTCGGCGGACGCCTGTCGGACCTGTTCGGCGCGCGGAAGATGTTCACCGCGGGCTGGGTGGTCACCCTCGGCGGCTCGGTGGTCGCCGCGGTCGCGGGTACCGCGTGGGTCGAACTGCTCGGCCGGGTACTCCAGGGTGCCGGTGCCGCACTGATCGCGCCGTCCGCGCTGACCCTGTTGATGATGCTGTTCGGCGCGCGTCCCCGTGAGCTGACCAAGGCGCTCGCGCTCTACGGCGCGGCCGCGCCCGCCGGTGGTACCGCGGGCGTGTTCCTCGGTGGTGTGATCACCGAATGGCTGTCGTGGCCCTGGATTTTCTGGCTCTACGTCCCGATTTCGCTGCTCGCGATCCTGGCAACCGGCAAGTTGATGCCGTCCGCGCCCGCCCGGCGTGGTTCGGTCGACGTCGCCGGCGCGATCGCGGCGACCGCGGGTCTCGGGCTGACCGTGTTCGGTGTCGTCCGGGCGCCGGAGGCGGGCTGGGACTCGGTGGGCACGTGGGGTGCGCTCGTGGGTGGCGTCGCGCTGCTGGCGGTGTTCGTGCTGATCCAGCGGAAGCGTGAGGTGCCCCTGGTACGGCTGGGGATCTTCCGGACGCCGAACCTCGGCGGCGCGAACCTCGCGCAGTTCCTGCTCGGTGCGGCGTGGATCCCGATGTGGTACTTCCTGAACCTGTACCTGCAGCAGGTCCTGGGGTACGGGGCCTTCGCCAGCGGTGCCGCGTTGCTGCCGATGACGGTGCTGATCGTCGTGCTGATGGTCGCGGTCGCGCCGAAGCTGATCGGCCGGTTCGGGCCGAAGAAGATGATCATCGGTGGTCTGTGGGCGCTCGCCGCGGGGCTGGTGTGGCTGTCGTTCGTCAGCCCGACCGGCAACTTCGTGGTCGACGTCCTGCCCGCGTCACTGGTCGCGGCGCTCGGTCAGGCGCTGGCGTTCATCCCGTCGCTGGGCACCGCGATCTCCAGCGCGAAACCGGAGGAAGGCGGACTGGCGTCCGGCATCGTGAACACCTCGTACCAGATCGGCTCGGCACTCGGTCTCGCCGCGATGACCGCGGTCGGCGTGTCCTTCGGCGCGGGACGGATCGGGGATCCGGTCGCGCTGACCGGCGGCTACTCGGCCGCGTTCCTCGGCGCCGCGGGCGTCGCGATCGCGGGTGGCTTCCTGGCCATGGCCACCCTGCGCTTCCCCCGGAGCGCACCGAGCGAAGTCACCGGAGGTGACCCGGCGGTCGTGCGATGACCGGCTGTACCACCGCGTGGAGGGCGAGACCGGTTCGAGGTCTGCCCTCCACGCGGCGTTTCACCTGGCCTTGCGATATTTTCGAGGCGGCCCAAGGGAAGGAATGACGGTGTCAGGCGCAGACGGCGGTGACAGGGCGGAGCCGCTGTCGGTGGTGACCACCAGGGCAGACCCGGGGCACGTGATCATCACCGTGTCCGGCGATCTCGATCTCGCGACGACCAAGTTCCTCGATGCGGAGCTAAACCAGGCACTCGACCCGGTACCGAGCAGCGTGGTTGTCGATCTGAACGGGGTGGCCTTCTGTGATTCCACTGGCCTGTCGACTCTGATCGGTCTCAACAATCGTTGTGCCGCTGACCGCATCGACCTTCGGTTCCTGCCCTCGGCGACGATCCGCCGGTTGTTGCGGCGTACTGGACTGTCGGGCCTGTTGCCGATCGGCTGAGCCGGCTATCAGCAGAAGGCCAGGCTGAACGCCCCCATGAGGGCGACGGCGACGACTGCGGGGGCGGTCAGGCAGGCGGCACCGCCGATGACGCTGGTCATGCCGGACCGCACGGGCAGCCGTTGACGATCCTCGAGCCGGCTGATCCGGATCGAGGTGTCACCGCCGGACATCGCGAGCGCTTTCTTCGGCCCGCCAGTGGCCCCGATGGTGAGCAACGCCGATCGCACTGGATCGGCTCCACATTCCGCGGCCGCCGTCCGATCGGCGGCCAGCTCGACGAAGAGGCTGATCGCTTTCGGCAGTTCGCGCATGAGCGGGACGAAGCGCAGCGTCCTGCCCAGCACGTCGGCACAGCCGGTGAGCAGGTGATGACGGCTCCGGACGTGAGCGTTCTCGTGGGCGAACACCGCCTGCAGTTCGGCGGGGGTGAGCCGGGTTCGCAATCCGTCGCTCGCGACGATCATGGCGCGGCGTCCGCCCAGGCTGTAGGCGATCGGGTGCTCGTGAGGTAGCCACAAGGTCCGGACGCGATCCGATGACCGGGATCCGGACAGCCGCAAGGCGTCGAGATGCCGCTCATGCAGCTGGTTGCGGCGCTGACGACGCCTGACCGAGGACAGGAGCAGCTGGAGGAGCGCGAACGTCAGCAGAACTCCGGCCGTACCGCCGACCACAAGGTCAAGGGACGGTATCCCGTCGTGACTGATCGTGGAGAGGCAGGCGTCGATCAAGCGAGTGATCTGATCCGCGGGGCCATGACCGGGCAGAGCGAGAAGGAGTACGCCGCCGACCGTGCCGACCAGCAGGCCGAGCGCGGTCATGAGCCACCAGGTGATCGCCGCCGCCGGGCTGCCCTGCGGCGTCCCGAACCTCGCCAGTACCGGTGGGGAACACCAGCCGACGATCAGGACGCCGAGGAGGAGCGCGGCGGCGGGGATCACCGCTTTCGCTGCTTTCGGCGTAAGGCGCGGCGCAGGATGTCCGACTCTTCCTCGGAGACCGACTGCGCGAAGTGCAGCAGCACCGATTCCGGGTCACTCGCCGAGTCGAGCACGTCACGAAGAGTCTGAGCGGTGGATTCCTCACGCGAAGTGATCGCTCGGTAGCGGTACGCGCGGCCTTCCATTTCGCGGACGACCCATTCCTTGCGATACAGGTTGTCCAGCACGGTCATGACCGTGGTGTACGCCAGTTCCCGCTCTTTGGCGATCTCCTCGAGCACCTCGCGGACCAGCATGGGTTCCGAACCGCGCCACAGCACGTCCATCACCGTGGCTTCAAGCTCGCCCAACCGACGCATGACACCTCCTGGCAGGAAGGATACCGTCCTGCCCTGGTCAGCCGACTATGCGCCTCGCGCCGATCAGGTGCCCGTCACCCTTCATGGACCGGACGTCGACGAGCTGTCCTTCGGTCGGCGCGTCGACCATTTTCCCGCTGCCCACGAACATGCCGACGTGGTGGATGGCACCGGGATTGCCGGTCCCGTCGTCATAGAACAGCAGGTCACCAGGCTGCAACTGGTCGAGCGAGACCGGCTTTCCGGCCGTGTACTGCTGACGGCTGGTGCGGGGGATGTTGACGCCCGCCTGGCGGTAGGCCCAGGAGGTCAGGCCGGAGCAGTCGAACTCGGCGGGGCCGGTGGCACCCCATTCGTATTGCGAGCCCCTTTTGGACAGCGCGGCTTGCAGTGCGTCGTTCGCCGCTCCGGGCGGACCGAGATAAGAACCACTGTCCTGGACCTTGCCGAGTTTGGCCTTGTCCTGCGCCGGGAGTGCTCCCAGTGCCTGACGAACCTGCTTGATCTGCCGGTCGAGGTCGGTCTTCCTGTTGGTGACCTGGTCCACCGCCCACTGCGCGGCCGCTGTTGCCTCGCTCGCCCGTTTCTGGGCTTCTGTCGCCTGTGCCCGGCCTTTGGCGGCCTGATCGAGCACAGTCCTCAGCCCGGCGAGCGCGTCCGCCTTCTGGCCGGACAGGAGAGAGATGGCCGCGGACTTCTGCAGGAATTCCGTCCGGCTGTTGCTGTCGAGCAAGGCCGCGAGCTGATTGACTGAAGACGCTCCCTGGAAATTCGCGGCGACGAGTTTGTCGACCTCGCCCCGGAACTTCGTGATGGAGCCCTCCGCGTCCGCCAACGCCTTGTTGGCGGCGGCGAGATCGGCGTCAGCCCTGGCGCTTGTGGCTTTCCGCGCGGCCAGGTCATCCTGCGCGGCGGAGAAATCCTCTTCGGCCTTCGCGGCGTCGGCGCCGAGGCGCTGATAGCGAGACATCGGATCCTGCGCCTCGGCGGGTGGCGGCGCCGGCTGCGCACTCGCGGGGAGCGTGCTCAATCCGAGCGGGAGAACAATGGCGGCGGTCAGGACGCGCAGTGAAGCCGTACGGCGTCGGTGCGGTGTCACGGGTGCTGGATCTCCTGTCGTGTTTTCTTGAGCTGGTCGCGGACCGCCCCGAAGGCCCGCGGGTCACCGTAAGGTAACGAGCCGCACTTGTCCACTATTTCACTTAGTACTAGGTGGGTGGCATAGAGTAGCGAGAAGCCGGAATGTGATGGCCGCTACTGCTTGCGCCGGTACAGGCTCACCAAGGTCTCTTCGTGGGAGTCTTCGATGAGCTGAGAACGGTGCACGCGACGCAGTCCGGCCATCTCGGCGATCAGATCGAGCTCGTCGGCGATGTGGATGTGCGCGCCGTGCCGTGGCTCGATTCGCGCGGGCGACGTCGCTGGACGCACTTCCGCGAGAACGATGCCGTCCGGTGTGACGTGTTCGGCGGCCTTGCGCAGCAAGTGAATCTGAGAGCGCAGACTTTCCCTGCTGGTCAAGGCTTCCGGGCTCAGCGAGATCGAGTCGAAGTAGGTTCCGGCGGGCAAGGTGATGTCGAGATCGTCCACGTTGGTCGTGACGGTCAACAGAAATCCCGCATCCGCGAGAGCTGCCTTCAGATCCTCGCCTGCCACGCCGATGTGCAGAACGCGAGGCTCCTGTGTCCATGAGTGCAGGAGCTGCACGAGGTTGCTTCGGGTCGGTGTGACGATCCGGAGCGCATGACGCGACATCGATCACCTGTGGTCCGAGTCGGAAGAGATCTACAGCAAGTAGTACTAGACGTAATAGTACCTACTGGCGAGGGATCCCGTCGAGACCCGGTGAGCGGCCGCCGGGCGCGGAAAGCGCCCGGCGGCGATGAATCAGCCCTGCGGGAGCAGCCCCTGCATCTCGCGGATCTCGGCCTCTTGGGCGTCGATGATCTTCTGGGCGAGTGCCTTGGCGTCGGCGTTGGAACCCTTGGCGAGTTCGGTCTTCGCCATGTCCACAGCGCCCTGGTGGTGCCGGATCATCATGCCGAGCCACATCTTGTCGAAGTCGGCACCCTTGGCCTGCTCGAGTTCCTTCATTTCGGCCTCGGTCATCATGCCGGACATCGAGCCGTGGTCCATGCCGGAAGTCGGCGCGCTGGGGGTCGTCGACATCGATCCGTGGTCCATGGGCATGCTCGAGCTCGCAGCGGGGCTCGCGCCCCAGGCGGTCAGCCACGCCTTCATCTGCTGGATTTCCGGGTCCTGAGCCTTCTCGATGCGGCTCGCCAGGTCGATGACCTGAGGGTTCGTGCTGCGCGACGGCACCAGCTTGGACATGTCCAGTGCCTGGCTGTGGTGTTGAATCATCTGCTGGGCGAAGGCGATGTCATCCGCGTTCTGGCCGGCCTGCTGTCCCGACGACGGAGCCGCCGACGAGTTGTTGTTGTGGTCCATGCCGGACATTCCGGCGTCGTTGCCGCTGCAGCCCGCGAGAACAAGCGCGGCGGCCATGGCGACACCGCTGACGATCAGTGTTTTGCGCATGGTGAATACATCCTTGTTTGTCTTGCTGAAATGAGTGTGGTCGACGAGGAAGCCCGTCCATCACACGCGCAACACGCACAAGGAGTTCAAAATCTGCCTGCCGGGCCGGTCCGGAGGTCTGGACGGTGGCGGCGGGGCGCGGGGGCTGGCCGGTTCGGCCGCCCGGTACACCGGGTGGGCTCGGCGGAACCGGAAAAGCAGTCCCAGTCCGGCGATCAGGGCTCCGATCGCGCCGAGTACGGCGAGGCACAGGTGCAGAAAGCCGTGGTCGTCGTGCGGGGAGGTGGGATGGTCGCCATCCTGCTCGGTGGCCGCGGTTCCGTCACCGTGCCCGGCGCTGGTGACCTGTGCTGCCGGAGCCATCTCCGGCATGCCGGTCGACGTCGTGAGGTGGTGCATCGCCATGAGGCAAAAGGCGAGCACGCCCAGCAGGAAGACCTGCTGGGTTCTGCTGAGCGCGCTCGCCGTCATGACCCAAGGTTACCTATCCGCTTAGGCGGATGCGGCGGGGTCACGGCTTTCACACCGCCACCGGGGTGAGGCGTTCGGCCTTGTCGAGCGCACGCAGGCACCAGGCACAGCCGGCTCCGATAACGGCGAGGACGGCCCATGGTGCCGCTGGTACACCGGCGTTTCTCGCGAGATCCAACGCGGTGCCGGTGAGCAGATTGCCCAGCAGGATGCCCACGCCGACCACGGTGTTGTAGAGCCCATAGTGCGTCGCGACCAGCTTGCCGCCGGAGAGAGCGACGATCGTGTCCATTTCGAACGGGAAGACCACGATGGTCCCGAGTGCGAGCAGCGCGGCGGAAAGAATCAGCGATGCCCAGCTCAACGGCGCCGGGGCGGACGTCGCGCCTGAGGTGAGCATGGGCGGGAGAAACGCCGATCCCATGAGCAGGAGACCGACGGCGAGGCACTTGCCGGATCCCCACCGTCGCCTGCACCACGCCGTGATCCGCAATTGTCCGGCGATCGCCAGCCCTCCGGACACCGCGAACAGCAGCGCCACCAGGGTGGTTCCCGCCACTCCGGGCCCGCCGACCTGGCGAGCTTCGAGCGGAAGTGCGAGGTAGACCTGGAACGACAGGACGTATGAGCCGATCATCGCGAGCGAGAACAACACGAACGAGCGGTTGCCGAACGCGGTCGCCCAGTCCTGCCGGATCGAGGTCCGCGCGGCCGGGTCGCTCTTGGTACGCGAACGAGGCGGCAGGGACCGGATCTGCAGCACGGTCAGGACCGCGAATACCGCGGCGGCGACGAGGCACGTGACCTGGAAGGCGAAACTCGTCAGTACCAGTCCGACGACCGGGCCCAGCAGGATGCCCGCCTGGTAGAACACGTTGAACAACGCGAAGGCTTCGACCCTTCGCTCCTCACCGGCGTCTTCGGCGAGGTAGGCCCGCACCGCGGGATTGAACAACGCGCCCGCGAATCCGGTGGCCGCCGAAGCGATGATCAGTGCCGGAACCGAATCGACCAGGCCGAGCAGGGCGAACCCGCCCGTCCGCAGCGCGCAGCCGGCGACGATCAGCGGTTTGTAGCCGAGCCTGTCGGCCAGCGTGCCACCGATCAGGAACATGCCCTGCTGGGAGAAGTTCCGCACGCCAAGGATGAGGCCCACGGCCCAGCCCGCCAGCGCGAGATCCGCGGACAGGTGCCCGGCGAGGTAGGGCATCAGCATGTAGAAGCCCAGGTTGATGGTGAACTGGTTCAGCATCAACAGCTGGGAAGGCCGGTCGAACGACCGGAACTTGACGGCCAGATCCTTCACGCCCGCACCTCGGACGGGTCGATGACGTGGGCGCAGCGTGTCCACCGCTCGACGACCTGGTCGGCCGGATCGTCGACGACGTCGGGCTCGTCCGCCGGGGTCTGTCCGAGCAGGCCGTTCGCCGCGCAGTAGTCGTCGTTGTAGACGGTGTCGAAGTAGCGGTGGGGGCCGTCGGGGAAGATCGTGACGATCCGTGTGTCGGCGGCTTCGGTCCTCGCGAGCCAACCGGAGACGAGTGCGACCGCTCCGACGCTCCACCCGCCGGTCGCGTGGTGGGACGCGGCGAGCCGTCGGCAGGTCCACACCGCCTCGGCCGGTGCGACCCAATGGACTTCGTCGAAACCGCCGTAGTCCACATTGGACGGATAAATACTCGAGCCGAGTCCGCGCATCAACCGGGGGCGCGCCGGTTGCCCGAAGATCGTGGAACCGATGGTGTCGACGCCGACGACCTTCATCCGCGGGTAGCGCTCGCGCAGGACCCGCGAGACCCCGGCCGAGTGGCCGCCGGTGCCCACCGAGCACACCAGGACATCGACGCGGTCGAGCTGGTCCACCAGCTCCAGCGCGAGCGGCTTGTAGGCGTCCACGTTGTCCGGGTTGTTGTACTGGTCGGGGCAGTACGCGCCGGGCTCTTCGGCCAGGAGCTGCCGCACGCGGTCCCGGCGGGCCTGCTGCCAGCCCCCGGTCGGATGCGGCGCGGTGACGAGCTCGACACGGGCGCCGTGCGCGGCCAGCATCCGGTGCACGATGGGTTCGAGGCCAGGGTCGGTGACCACGGTGACCGGGTGGCCGTAGACGATTCCCGCGAGCGCGAGGCCGAGTCCCAGCGTGCCGCTGGTCGACTCCACGATCCTCGCGCCCGGAGCCAGGTCGCCCCGCTCGCGTGCGCGGGCGATCATGTGCAAGGCCGGGCGGTCTTTCATGCCGCCGGGATTGAATCCTTCGAGCTTCGCCCAGAAGCCGCGGCCCGGCGCCGCGTCCGGTTCATCGATCCACAGCACCGGGGTGTTGCCGACCGCATTAGCCGGATTGCGGCCGTGCGTGATGGTCCGTTGGCCGGGGAGGGTGGTCCCGGACACGGTCGAGCCACTGGCGGACAAGGGTGTCCTCATCGAGATCTCTTTCAGTGAAACGTCGCGGGGCGCGACGGTCGAACGGAACGGGGTCGGCTGGGTCGTTCAGCCCGATCACGTTCGCGTGACACAGATCTCGATGAGCAGAGCACGTCCGGTGGAGCACGGATCCCGTCCTGGACTCCCATGGCCAGTGGAATGAACCGGTGAGCGGAATAATCCGGTAAACGTATTCTCGACGGGAATTGCCGGCCACGTCGTATCCGCCGTTCCTCGCGTACCGCGATGAATGGCGTCCGTGGTCGTCTGTTGCTGGTGCGCGTGGTGCTCGGGCTCGCAGTCGCCGGCCAGTGGGGCATGCGTCGCGGCGCTGGTGGCGACATGCGCGTCCGCGTGGGCATGTGCTTGCGGGAAACATTGGCCCAGCTGCAATGAAAGAAGCCAAAAGAGCAGAGTGACGAGCCACAGCATTGGCTTCACTCTGCGACGCGGCGTAGTCGGATAGCCCCTCACGGTTACCGGACCGTATCAGCAAAGAACTTCCGTCTGCCACCTTCGATCGTACTAGTTCTACTAGTAGCGAAGAATTCACTCGATTTCACGTCTGACTACTACCCATGG
Source organism: Amycolatopsis roodepoortensis (assembly GCF_024628825.1). Lineage (NCBI taxonomy): Bacteria > Bacillati > Actinomycetota > Actinomycetes > Pseudonocardiales > Pseudonocardiaceae > Amycolatopsis > Amycolatopsis roodepoortensis. The sequence continues at coordinate 4,587,046 of NZ_CP102415.1, read as the reverse complement.
TAGTTGTTGGCGAACTTTAATTGAACGCAGTGTGATCGAGTGATCTGGCATGTCCCGAGATGCGGGAATGCCGATTAATCAGATTGAGTATATTGTGTCAGTGATAGGAAAAGGCGGATGCGGGGCCATGCGGGACCCCGCACCCGCCGACGCGCGTCGCCAGGGGGGAGGGACGACGCGGGCGGTGCTGAGCGCCACGAGAGCGCTCTGGCGATGTTGATACTAAGTGTAATAGTAGTTCTTTGGCAAGTCTTTACCTTGCCGCCGTTGTTCACGGGTGGCGAAGCAGTCCGGCCAGGGTGACCTGGACAAGTCGCCGGACGGCGGCCTTCGATTTCATCCCGTCGGCCGCGGTGAGCGCGTGCAGGCAAAAGGTGGCGAGTTCGGCGGGCGGGACGTCCTCGCGAAGATCGCCGGACCGTGCTCCGTCGGCGATCAAAGCCTCGACGAAACCCCTGAGATGCTCTCTGGCGTGTTCGACGTGCTCGCCCCGGTGGAGCAAGGCCGCCAGTTCCGTGCCGTGGTGTTCATGGGAGATCAGGGCATAGGTCTCAAGTGCCGCTGTGAGCCGGTCCAGCGGGTCGGTGGCGCGATCCTTCGCTGCGGTGAGCAGGTTCAAATGGCGAGCGATCTGGCGCTGGTGCCAGGCGATCAGGATCGCCTCGACGTCGGAGAAGTACTTGTACAGCGTCGCGCGGCCGATTCCGGCGCGCTCGGCGATGTGCGACATCGTGACGCCGGTCAGGCCACGCTCTCCGGCCAGGGTGGCGGCGGTGTCCAAAGCCGCGTCCCGCACTGCCTGCCGGTGCGTTTTGATCGACTCACTCCAGATCTTGGGCACGTGATCAGCCTACGCGCGCGCCTTGCTTTTGCGCTGCCCGTAGCGCGTCAGGCCTCGCGGTTTGTAGACGGCCAAGGCCGTGGTCGCGAGCAGGATCAGGATCGCGGCGGCGGCGTCGACGACGAGCTGGGTCCGCATGCCGGACAACGGCTCCAGCGGCAAGGAAGGCTGCGCGGCTGTTTCGGCGACGTGGTCGATCACCTGCGTGTGCACCAGTAAGACGATCGTGGCCAAGGTCGTGAGTAGCAGCTTGAACGTCACCCAGTAGTGCCGTAGTAATCCCCACGCGGTTCCCCAAGACTGGATCAGGCCCGAGAGCAGGGCGGCGAGGCTCAGTGGCACGATCACGAGCCACGACACCATCTCGGTCGCGAGGTACGCCGCCCGTGCGGACTGGATGTCTTCGGTGGTCAGGCCGACGATGGCGAGTGCTAGAAACGCCGCCACGGCACCGAGCCAGCCGAGCGACGTCGCGATGTGAACCGTGAGCGACAGCTTGCGCAGTCTCGGAGTCATCGGTGCCCGCCGATGCTGATGCCGGCCAGGTGCAGGACCACGAAGACGACCAGCAGTGTGATCGCGACCGCCGCGACCGCGAGTACCCAGCGGGGCCTTGGCCCCGGACGATCCGCGGGTTCGGTGTCGGCTGGAGTGTCCGGACGGTCGGGTGGTGTGGTCACGGCGGCGTCCCTTCGGTGGATTCGAGCGCACACGCTAGCTTTTTGGAGACACTCTGTCTACATCTAGAGACGAAGTGATCGACGTAAGCGGGAGCCGAACACGGAATTGACGACCGGGCTCCGTATCATCGCCGTCGTGACGCGGACAGCCCACCAGACGACAGCCGTGCGAGGACAGCTCGCGCGGTTTGTCGCCGTGCTGGCCGTCCTCGCTGGGGTGGCGTTCGCGGTCGGGTTGCAATGCACCGAAGGCATGGTCATGCCGATGGCGCACGGCATGGGCCAGGCAGAGACGCACATCGCCTGCGATTCCGCCGCGAGCCACGAGGGATCATCAGCGGAGATGCGGGTTGCCGCCCCTTGCGCGGCCGAAAGCGGCGGAATGCTCGACCATCAGGGTTTGGGTGGGACGCTGGCGACCTGCCTTGCCTTCCTCTTCGCGGTCTTCGCGGTCTTCGCGGTCTTCGCGGCCGTCGCGGCGTTGCCGCCTTCACGGTTGCGGGGCCTGGTGACCGCTTTCAGGCGAGTACGCACTGTGGTGGTCCCCGCTGTCTGGTCTCGGGCCCCGCGGCTCGAGGAACTCTGCCTTCTGCGCGCGTAGGAGAAGTCTGCCCGCACCACGGCTGACCGCTCGCTCCGGTCGCTGTGCCGGGCTAGCGATCATCGGCTTCTCTCTACTTCCTCGCAGGAGGCTTTTCGCATGAATCTTGCTGCTGTCCTCGTCACCGGCCTGTTCGCCGGTGGTGTGTCCTGTGCCGCGGTCCAAGGTGGACTGCTGACCGGGCTGATCACCCGCCAAAAGGCGGCGACCGCCCCAACGGTTCGCCGCGCCCGGTCCGACCAAGAGGTGGATCAGCGGGGTTGGCGCGCCCAGCTCGGTGACGACCTCGCGCCGGTCGGAGGGTTCCTCGCCGGCAAACTGGTTTCGCACACGCTGCTCGGAGCGCTCCTGGGAGCTGTCGGCGGCGCCGTCGAACTGTCCGTCGGCGCCCGCACCTGGCTCCAGATCGGCGCCGGTCTCTTGATCATCGTCTTCGGGCTGGCGCAGCTCGGCGTGCCTGGATTTCGCCGGGTGGTCGTCGAACCGCCGATCTCGTGGATGAAGATCATCCGGAACCGAGCTCGGTCCCAAGCCGCGCTGGCACCGGCACTGCTCGGCCTGGCCACCGTCCTCATCCCGTGCGGGGTGACCTTGTCCGTAGAAGCCCTGGCGCTGACCTCGGGCAGCGCGCTCGCCGGCGCGGCGACGATGGCGGTGTTCGTACTCGGAACCGGTCCGCTGTTCGCGATCCTCGGCTACGCCGCCCGCAAGGCCGCGACCGCCTGGCAGGGAAGGCTCGCCCTGGTGACCGGGCTCGTGGTGCTGGCGATGGGCTTCTACACCCTCAACGGAGGCTTGGAACTCGCCGGATCACCACTGGCCGCCAGCCGCATCACCCAAGCCGTCGGCGGCTCGGACGCCGACGCCGACACCGGAGCCGCATCCACAGTGGACGGGAAGCAGACCGTGGTGATCACCGCGCGCACCGGCTCCTACAGCCCGGAGAACGTTCAGGCGAAATCCGGGGTACCCACCACACTGGTGGTCAAGACGGAAGGGGCACAGGGCTGCGTGCGGTCGTTCGTCATCCGGGACGAGCAGAAGATCCTGCCCGTCAGGGGCGAGACCCGGATCGATCTGGGTGTCCTTCAGCCTGGGCGGCTGGATTACGCCTGCAGCATGGGCATGTACACCGGCGCCATCACCGTCGTCTGAATCAAGGAGTCCACCATGGCATCAACCGAGAAGGTCACCTTCCAGGTCGACGGCATGCACTGCGGCAGCTGCGCACTGCTCATCGACGACGCGCTGGAAGACCTCCCCGGCGTGCTGAGCACACAGACGACCGTGAAAAAGGGAATCAGCACCGTCGAGCTGGACTCGGACCGAAGCAGTGTCGACGACGTGGTCAAGGCGATCGAGGGGCTGGGCTACCGCGCCTCTCCACGGCCCTGATCGTGGGCCTGCTCGGGCGTGGCGTCATCGGATCCATGCCTGCTCGCTCGTCGCAGCAGCAGGTAGCCGAGCGCCACGCCCAGCACGGCGCCGACCGTGTTGGCGGCCTGGTCGGACAGGCTGCAGTAACGGCCTGGGATCAGCGTCTGCAACGGCTCGATGAGCGCGGGGAGCAGGAACGCGAAAAGCAACATCGGCAGCGCCCGCCTGGTCGCCAGGGTTGCCGCGCAGGTCAGGGGTAGCAGCAGCAGAGCGTTGAGTAGAGTGCCGCCGAGTCCGCCGCCGGAATGCAGGAGACCGTCGATCGGGTCCGCGGTACCGAGCGACAGGCACGGGTGGAACTCGTAGACGCCCGAGTCTTCACCGGGAGTCAGGGTGATGGCCAGGCTGGCGGCGAGCAGCATGAGCGTCGCCAAGGTGGCGTTCCTGCGCCAGCCGGTGCGCGCCGCGAGCAGTTTGGCCAGCGGCACGCTGGCCAGGCAGCCGACGACCAGGGCGACCAGTGTCCAGCCCGAAATGGGCACGTGGGTGCCGAAGACCGTCACGGTCGCTCCTCGCTGTCGTCCGCGTGGTGAGGTCGGATCACACGCCGACCTCACTACTACGGGCTCTAGTAGGTAGATCGCCGGTGTGGCGTTCGTCGTTTCAGAGGAGGCTCAGGGGCTCCGAGCAGGACGGCCCCGCTTCTTCGTCGCGATGTCGGCCTTCATGGCTTGGAGCAGTCGGACGACCGGCGTCAGGTCATCGACTTCCTGGCGGCAGCTCCGGCAAAACCGGATGTGTCGTTCGAAGTCCGCGCGTTCGGTCTCATCGAGGATGCCGATCAGATAGGCCGCCGCTGAGATGCCGAGTGGGCAGAAGTTGGCCATCGCGCCTCCTCGGTCTAGTACCCGCGCTCTACTATACTCCTTAGTAGAGTGCTGGCGAGTGGAAGAGGGGTGACGATTGCGCGTTGGGTACTATCGTGGTTAGTATTCCACTCGTGCGAGTTTCCCTGCTGGTCACTCGTTACGGCGCGGCGGGTGCGGGCCTGGTTCCTGTACCCCAGGTTCGCACCCGCCCGTTGCCGGTTTCCCGTTCCAGAGAATTGATGGCGCGGCCGTGATCGATCATGTTCTCGTTTCCCGGGATCGCGACCATCATCGTGGATTGACCATCGCGGCCGCTGCCTTAGTGGTGGGGGCAGTGACGTTGCGGGTGGTCGGCGTGCCGACGATCGACCTTCACGGACCGCTGCACTATCTGGGCATCATGGACCCGTTGTGTGGCGGTACGCGAGCGACTTTCCTTCTGCTGACTGGGGATGCGGTTGCTGCTGCCCGCTACAACCCGATGGTCTTTCCGCTCGTCGCCGCGGTTGTCTGTGTGCTGGTCCGCTCTGGAGTCGGGTTGGTCGCCGGCCGTTGGCTGGAGATCCGGTTGCCGCGCCGATGGCGACGTGGCGCCATCGTGATTCTCATCGTCGCGATGGCCGCCTTGTCGCTTCGCCAGCAGTGGAACGCCGAGCTGCTGATGCAGTCGTGGCCGGTGGCGCGATCCTGAAACCGAGGCGCTCAGGCCCCGGTCAGCGGGCAAGCGACGACAGCGATCGAGAGCAGAACGCCGGCCCCGGTGATCATCGGAAGAGCGGTCATCGTCGCCGCGGCTAGTACGCACCTCAGAGCCCGCTTCACCGGTCCCGCGGGTGCGTTCCCGTTCGTCAGTGCGGCGAGCCGTAGCTCCACGCCGCTGCCGCCCATGGCCAGCGTGCCGTCCGGAGTGCCGTGCCCGGCTACGCTGAGTAGCGCCGTCCGCACCGTTTCGGCGCCGTGTTCGCGTACCGCGGTGACATCCGCGGCCAGCTCGACGAGCTCGCGCACGGCGGAAGGGGCCTGGCGGAAGAGCGGGAGGAACGGCAGGGCTTTCGCGAGGGCGTCCACCCAAGTGATCACGTGATGATGGTTGCCGCGCAGATGTGCGCGCTCGTGGGCGAGTACGGCGGCGACCTCGGCGGCCGACAGATGCCGTTCGAGACCTTCGGTGGCGACGATGACCCCCTGGCGATAGGCATAACTGAACGCCATCGGTTCATCGTGGTCCAGCCACCAGGTCTGCGGGCATCGGTCGTCGCAGCGTGCGGCCATTTGCAGGATCCCGAGGTGGTGTCGACGGGTGCGAGCACGTCGTCGAGCGAATTGCACGACGATGACGGCGAACCGGAGGGTCAAGAGCGAGACGAGCGCGATACCTCCCAGGCCCGCGAAGACCTCGGCGCGTGGGGGAGTGCCGTGGGAGATCGCCGCCAGGCACTCGTTGACGATCGCCATCACGGTGGTGCCGGCACCGTGGCCTGGAGACAGCAGTAGCACGGTGCCGGCGACGGTCGCGGCAAGGACGCCGACGGCGGCCAGCAACCAGGCGACGAGGAGTGCTACGGGGTCTGCCCGGGCCGGGTCGATCCTGTTCAGCAGGCCGGGCGTGAGCCAGCCGGTCAGGGCCGCTCCCAGCAGGAGCGCCAGAGCCGCGGTCATCCGCGGGCCGTTCTGCGCAAACCCTTGCGCAGTACCGCTGATTCCTCAGGTGAAACTGTCGTGGCGAAGTGGAGAAGGACGGCTTCGGGATCGCCTGACTCGTTCAGGACCTCTCGTAGCGACTTCGCGGCCGCCTGAGCACGGCTCTGTGCCGGGTGGTAGGCGAACGCCTTACCCTGCCGTTCGCGTTCCGCCCACTGCTTGCGGTGCAGGTTGTCGAGCACCGTCATCACCGTGGTGTAGGCGAGATCCTTGCCGGTGTCGAGTTGCTCAAGTACTTCACGGACCTTCAGCGGGGTGTCGGCACGCCACAGGATGTCCATCACCGCACTCTCGAGATCGCCGAGACCGCGCATAAGACCTCCTTGTTGGCCGCCGAGTCCGCTGTCTACTAGGGCTGATCGTACCACCCGGTGGCAGCGACACCGTACGTACCGAATCGCCTTGTTCTTCCTCCTATCTTTGATAGTAGATTTGCTACTATCAAAGATAGTTGACCCGAGTTGCGGGGAGGTTCGGAAGTGAAGGTTCACTACCGGGACCGGGGTGCCGATCCGGACGGCCTACCCGGCCGCGCGGAGATCCACGCCCGGTTCGATGATCCGTCGTTCGCGGCCTCCTATGCCGCCTCCTACCATGAGACGGGACCGGCTGAGCGGTACTTCTCGTCGAGACTTCACGCCGTGTTCGAGGTCATGGACCGATGTCCGGGTGGTGACCTTCTTGATGTCGGTTGCGGACCGGGAGTGTTCGTCCGGCGTGTGCTCGATGCTCGTCCTGGTGATTTCCGGATCACCGCCGTCGACCGATCGCCTGCCATGATCGTCGAGGCCGCGGGTAACACGGCGGATGCCGAGGTTGACCTGGTGGTCGGCGTGGCCGAAGCGTTGCCGTTCCCCGATGCCGGCTTCGATGTCGTGGTCGCGATGGGGGTGCTGGAATACTGCGACCCTGTCACTGTGTTGCGAGAGCTCGAACGCGTTGTGCGTCCAGGCGGGATCGTTCTCGTCAGCATGCTGAATCCGCTGAGCCTGTACCGGTTGTTCGAGTGGGGTGTTTACTGGCCGCTTCTTCGGCTGCTCGGTCGGGTCGAGGGTTTGCTCGGCCGCTCAGCCGAGCGGCGACACAGTGTGCCGAGGTCCGGCATCCGGACTCTCCCAGCAGGGTGGCTGTGGCGACGGATGCGAGAAGCTGGACTTCATCCCCTCGACGTCGTCCACTACGACCTGACGCCGGCGGTTCCGCCGTTCGATCGGCTTCTGGGCAAGTGGACCCGTCGGCGTGAACGGCCTGCGGACACTGTTACGCGCGGATTCCGCCGCTGGATGGGCACCGCTTACCTCGTCGTGGCGACCAGCTCTCGGTGATCGTCGAGCAGGGTTATCACGACCGACACCATCGCCGACACGACGACCACGCCGCCGGTCAGTTCGGCAGACCACTGAAGGCCGCGCGTCAACTCCAAGGTGAGCATCAAAGCCGACCACAGCAGGATGGGAATGGCGGCGGCCGTCGCCAAGGCCAGGGCACGTGAGGAGGCCCCCGATCGACGCATGATGTCCAGCGTTGTGTCGGCGATGAGGCCCGCGGCCGCTGCCGCGACGATGGGCCAGGCCCCGATGAAGCCGAAATCGACCACAGTGGACGCCAGGGCGGCATGCGCCACGACGAACACGGTCACGACACCGAAAGGCAGCCGCCAGATGCGGAGCAGATAGAGCAACGGCAGCACGATCACCAGTGAGGTCACGACAAAGCTGCCCAGACCGGCCACCGCCCTCGATTCGGTGGCGACGTGTTCCGGTGTCCCTTCGGGGAAGTCGCCCACTGCTTGCAGGGGCGAATCGGTGAGGAACGCCGACAGGAAGCTCAACGCGAACGCGGCCACCGCCGATAGCGCGAGAACAGCCACCACGATCGGCAGAAGCCGTGTCTTCGGCTGGTCGTTCTCCTTGGCCCGCGCGGCCAGCACTGGGCCTGAAAGGAGCAGGCCCGCGCCTGCGAAAAGCAGGAGGTGCGACGGGCTCAGCAGGGCGTCGATCCCCGCCTCGATACCGAAGATCTCATGCCAGATCATGTCCGCGGCGCCGCCCGCCGCGAACACGGCTGCGCCGATCAGGGCCCAGCCGTATCCCCGGGGAGGCGCGAAGGCTGCGGCCAGTCCCGAAGTCGTCCGCCGCCGCCAGCCCATCACGACGAGCCAGCCGCCGAGCGCTGTCAGCCCGCCATAGAGTGCTCCGTGCCACGGAGTGAAGAAGGAGTCCGGCAAGCCGAGCCAGTGCGCCCGGCCGTCGAGGAAAACGGCGACGACGATCCACAGACCGAGCAGGGCGGCGCCGATGTCCTCCCACTGTGTACTCGCTGTGCGGCCGCCCGGTGAGGTGCGACTCGTGGACCGATCGGCCGACGTTGTCTCTCGCGTGACCATGATTGCCTCCTCGATATACGGGCGGAGGGTATAAGTGTCGTCAGAATATACCCCCAGCGGGTAATCGACAATCGGCCAGTTTTCGCTCTCGTACCAGGCGTATTTGCGAAGTGTGCGACCTGGCTCACTACCTACTATCCACCATAGTGGTAGCGTGCCGCGGCGGTGAGCTTGTTCCCGACCGAGAGGTGTTTTCGTGGCCGGCTATCACTCCGGAACTGGAGTCCGCGTTCGGACGGCGTGGCGGGCGGGAGTGTTCCTCTTCGGTCTCAGTGCGGGCGCCGCTGCGGCCGCGACGCAAACCGGAGTCGACGATGGTGGGGCTTCGCCTCCTCCTCGGGAGCCGGTGATGAACGCGGCGCTGGCGGCCGGGGGTGGGGGCTCTCCGGCCGGCATGTTGTTGCCCGTCGTCGCGAGACCTCAGCACGACGAGGTCGCGGTCCTGCGGACTGCCGAGCGCGTCCGGCAGGACAGGGTGGCGCGCGAGAAATCGGCGAAGGAAGAAGCGGCTCGCAAGCAGGCCGAAGAGGCTGCGCGGAAGAAGGTGTATCCGCCGGTGACCGGCGTGATCACCTCGAACTTCGGCCCGCGGTGGGGCAGTACCCACTATGGGCTGGACATCGCCAACAAGATCGGCACTCCCATCCGGACTCCGCTGCGAGGAATCGTGATCGACGCGGGGCCTGCCAGTGGGTTCGGGTTGTGGGTTCGCATTCGGCACGACGACGGGACGATCACCGTCTACGGTCACATCAACGACTACGGCGTGCGTGTCGGGCAGCGTGTCGAGGCGGGGCAGGTGATCGCCGAGGTGGGGAACAAAGGGATCTCTACTGGGCCTCATCTGCACTTCGAGGTCTGGGAGCCCGGTGGCCGAAAGGCGGATCCGTTGCGGTGGTTGAAAGATCGCGGTGCGGACGTTAGCGACGAACGGTGAGTACGGCTGAAGCGCCGTGCTCGTAAGGATCTACTATTCAAGGTAGTATCACGATGTGTGGCGACGAGACCTGAGGATTGCTCGACCCCTGCGGTGCGCGCTGCGCTCAGGCGTTCCGGCGGTATTCGCCGGATTGATCCTCTACCTCAGCTTGGCGCCGCGGACCTGGTGGTGGTCGGCGCCGGTGGCGTTCGCCGTGCTCGGACTCACTTTGCACGGTTGCCGGTTTCGGCAAGGCGCTGGTCGCGGATTCCTTTTCGGACTTGCTTTCTTCGTTCCGCAACTGTCCTGGTTGCAGGATTTCCTCGGCGACGACTTCGGGCCGTGGCCCTGGCTGGCGTTGTCGGTGATGATGGCGCTCTACTTCGCTCTCGCCGGTGGCCTGTGCGCCGTGGTGCAGCGTCTCCCCTGGGGAGCCGTCTGGATGGCGGCGGTGGTCATAGCCATGGAGACGCCGCGCATGTGGTTCCCGTTCGGGGGATTTCCCTGGGGGCGTATCGCCTTCACGCAGCCCGAAGGGTTCTTCCTGCCGTTGGCTTCCTTCGGTGGCGCCCCGTTGGTGGGGTTCGCGGTGGTGCTCTGTGGTTTCGGGCTGTCGAGACTTGTGCTGCGCTCTCGGGAGATCGGATGGCGATTTCGCCGTGTCCTCGTCGGGCCCGTACTGGCTGTGGTGCTCCCGGTGGTCATCGGGATGGGGGCGTGGACGAGTGTCGATGACAGCGCGAGGGCGGGCGACCGGACGGTCGCTGTCCTGCAGGGCAACGCCCCGGATCGTGGGCTGGCCCTGCTCGGCGAGCGGGATGTTCTGCGCGACAACCATTTCGCCGAGTTTCGACGGCTGACCGAACAGGTGCGCGCAGGTCAAGTCCCGAAACCTGACCTGGTCGTCTGGCCTGAGACTTCGGTCCGGATGCCCGCTGATGGCGACCGGCTCGGCGAACTGGTGAACGAACTCGGTGTCCCGGTGCTCGTCGGCGCACTCGAGCGCCTGCCTGATGGACGCAACCAGAACGTCGCCATCGTCTGGCAACCTGGCGAGGGGCCTGGGCAACGCTACGCGAAACAGTGGCTGGTGCCGTTCGGGGAGTACATGCCCGCACGGGAGATCGCCCGGCTGGTCACTCCCTTTGCCGATAGTGGCGAAGACATCTCGCCGGGAACCGGGGGCCCGGCGGCGTTGCGGCTGGGTGGGACGGTCGTCGGTGCATCGATCTGCTATGAGGTCGCTTACGACCAGGCAGGCCGCGACGCGATCCGTGCGGGGGCTGAAATGCTCGCCGTGCCGACCAATAACGCGTGGTATGGACGAAGCGAAATGACCTACCAGCAGCTCGCCATGGCGAGGTTGCGGGCGGTCGAACACGGTCGCACGGTGCTGGTCGCCGCGACCAGCGGGGTCAGCGCCATCATCCGGCCTGACGGCACGGTCGCCCGTGCCTCCCGCCAGTTCACCGCGACGACGCTGATCGACACGGTCTCGCTGCGACGGGATCTCACCATGTCCGACCGGCTGGGGCCTTGGGTCGAGCAGGTGCTGATCGCGGCGGCGACCGGGGCTGTTGCCGCCGCGCTGGTCCTGTGGGTGAGGTCCCGGTCGTCGGAGCGGCAGGCTTCCGGGCTTCTCCGGCGGCGAGGCAAGGTCGACACGAATCACTACAAGAGCTAGTACTATCGAGAGTAGTAGTTGGTTCGACTCGTGAGGAAGTGCGTCGCTGTGGGCAAAAAGGCACGGAACAAGTCGGCGAAGACCATGACCCGCCCGGCGCAGCGCACGGAGCCGACACATCAAGAGGCGGGTCCCGCGCGGACCGGAGGCGTCCTGCCGCCCGCACTGGCTCGCCCACGGTCGGCCCCATCCTCGCCAGCGGCTGTCAAAACCAGGCCCGAGACCGATCCGACCGAGGCTGGAGGGCGCACAGGACAAGGTCGCGCGGCGGCGGTGGGCTGCATGGACGGCGTCGCCGCGGAGGTGCTGCCACACGGGGTCGCGGCCACCTACTGGTTCGACGCCGCCGCTTCGGGCGACCCCTACACGGCGGTGATCCGATTCACCGGAGTGCGGACCGACGTCACGGGCAAGCCACGCCCCGGCGACCGGTTCGACGTGATCGAGCGCCTCGAGATCATTCCGGGTAGCGGACGGATAGCCCTCACGGCGAAAGTGCCGGGCGTCAACCCGGGCGCCTGGCGAGTCACGGCGAGGCCGGACACGGCGACGGGACGAGGCTCAGCCGCGTCGAGACACCTGCCGAGACGGGTCGTCGACGTGGTCGCGCGACCGGGCGTCCTCGGGCAGGGCCCAGGAGTGCGGTTGCTGTCCTGGCCACTGCTGGTCGGCCTGGGCGCGGTGGTGGCGCTGGCGCTCCAGGCTGTCCTGGTCGCTCGATCCGGGTACGGCGTCGTGGGGGTGCTCGCCGTCTCGCTCATCGGCTGTGCGCTCGGGTTCGTCGGGGCGAAGGCCTGGTACCTCGCCTTGCATCGACGGCATCCGCGCACGTTCATGAACTCCGGTGCTTGTATTCAGGGCTTCCTTCTCGTCGCGCTGGCCGTGGTGGCGCTGGGTGCCGTGGTGGTGGGCATCCCGATCGGGAGACTCCTGGACTTGACGACGCCAGGCGTCTTCCTCGGTATGGCCGTAGGCCGGCCTGGCTGCTTTCTCACCGGATGCTGCGCGGGGCGGCCGACGAGTTCCCGATGGGGCTTGTGGTCCTCCGACCGGAGGTTGGGAGTTCGCAGGCTCCCGGTCCAGCTCGCCGAGGCGGCCGTCGCGCTAGTGATCGGAATTGTCACGCTGAGTCTGGTACTCGGCGTCGAGCCTGGGGTCGACGGGATGCTCTTCGCGGGGGCGGTCGCGGCCTATACGTTCGCCCGGCAACTCCTGTTCCCCTTGCGCAACGATTCGCGAACCGCGGTCGGTCGCGCCGTGACGATGGCCGCGTGCGGGCTGGTGCTCGCGGTGGCGGCCATTCTGGCGGTGGCTTAGGAGGGCTCGGACTGCACGGGTCCGTCGGTGCGGGATCGCGGCTGGCGACCCGCTTGGATGTCGTCGAGCGTGCTCGCGAGCAGCGGAGGGTCGGTCGGCCCGGTGATCTTGGCGACGAGGGTCCCGGTCCGGTCGATGAAGAACGTCTCCGGAATGCCGATGACACCGAAGTCCATTGCAGCGCGGGAACCAGGATCGGTGACGTACTGGTAGCCCTTGCCGCGGCCGAGCTCGTCGAGGAACCCGATCGCGGGTTTGCGCTGATCCTGATAGCTGATTCCGACGAAGGTCACGCCCGCCTCGCCGTACGCGTCAGCCGCCGCCACGAGGGTCGGTTGCTCCTCACGGCAGGGGACGCACCACGACGCCCAGAAGTTGATGACGACGATCCGGCCGCGTAGCGACGCGAGGTCCAGCTCTCCCTCGCGTTCCAGGTACGGCAACGAGAGCTCAGGCGCGGGCTTGCCGATCAACGGGGTGTCCACCAGTGTCGGGTCCTTGCCGAGCCGGGTGCCGAGCAACGCGCCGACGGCGACCGCGGCGATGGCGGCGGCGAGGGCCACCCAGCGCAGCCATCGCATCGTCGACGTGCGGGCGTCCACGGATTCGGCGCTCATCGGCCGCTCCTGTCGAGTTCGCGGCGGGCGGTGGCGATCAGGGCCTCGACGTCCTTGCGGGTTTCGGGGAGCAGATCGGGCCGGGCCTGGAGTTGCTCAAGGGTGCGGAGCGCGGCGGCCGGATCGTTGCGGCCGAACAGTTCGACGTTGGCCCGCATCCACAGGGCCGTTCCCGCCGCGTCGCCGCCGGCGGGCAACGGCGGTGCGGGCGTGCTGGTCTGCGTGACCTCGTTGCCGGTCACGAAACCGTTCTCCGGCCTGGGCTGTACCGCCCCGGGGAGGACAACGGCCGCGGCGAGCCCGGCGACCAGCACGGTGACGACGTAAGCGAGCGTCCGGGCGACACTGACCCGGGACGGTGTGCGGGTACCGGGTTCATCGAGGCCGTCGAGCCGGGCCATCGCGTCCGCGGCGGCTCGTTCGTACTCCGTGCGCAGCCGTTGCCCGGCCTCGGCCGGGATCTCGCCGGTGCGGATCTGCACCTCCAGCGCCAGCAGATCCCGGAGCGCTTGCTCGCGCTCTTCCTCGAGGCGTTCTCGTTCACGAGTCACAGGAGATCCTCACGACGGTATCGGGCACGCGTTCGCTCCAAGGCCTGTGCGATCTGATCGCGCTGGTCCTCCGGTACGACGAGGACCACTTGTCGACGTCGCAGGAAGACGCCGAGCCCGGCGGCGCCCGCGAGTACGCCCGCCACCGGCAGGAGCCACAGCAGCAGCGTCGGGCCGTGGGCGGGCGGATCGAGCAAAACCCAGTCGCCGTACCGGGAGCGGAAGTAGCCGACGATCTCCTCCTCGTCGCGGCCTGCGGCGACCTGCTCCTGCACGACCTGCCGCATCGCGGTGGCGGTCTCGGAGGGTGACTCGGCGATCGAGACGCTCTTGCACACCGGGCAACGCAGCCGTTGCTCGAGTTCGTAGGCTCGGTCTTCCTGCCCGCCGGTGTTCACCAGCTGGGCCGCCACGATGCCCAGCAGGATCAGCACGCCGGCGATACAGGCGAGACTGACGACCCGGCTACGCATCGGCTTTCGTCTCCTGCGAGGGAGCCGTCTCGGCCGCTGACTGCTCCAGGCGGCCACGCCGTCGCCCGGTCAGCGCCCAAAGCCCACCGGCGGCGATCATGAACCCTCCGACCCAGAGCCACGACATCAGCGGATAGCGGTAGAGGTTCACCGTCACGCTCTCCGGGGTGAGCTGGGCGAGCGCCACGTAGATGTCCCGGCCCGCCGTGCTCCACACGGTCGGCGTGCCGACCGCCTGCGGCTGGTTGACGAAGGTCTCGAGCCGAGGCTCTGCCGTCCATACGACTTGGCCGTCTTCGCGGAACACGAGGTGCGCGTCGCGCAGCGTCCGGTCGGGTTCGACGTGCTGCTCGGTGGTGTCGAGGGTGACGGTGTACCCGGCGAACTCCGCCGTGCCTCCCGGAGCGAGGGTCACGGTGGCCCGGCTCGTGGTGGCGCCGGAGACGGAGATCGCCACGGCGACGACGGCGACACCGATGTGCGCGAGCTGCCCGCCCCAGTACGCACGCTGCCCGGTGACCAGCCGCCACAGCCCTCGCGGCCGCCGGTTCGGCGCGGCGACCAGCAGCTGCCGGACACTCGCCGCGGCGATCGTCACCGCCAGAAGAACCACGGCGACGGCGCCGACCGACCGGAGACCCGCGGCTGTCACGACCGCGGCCGCCGCGCTGCCGAGCAGAAGCGGTACGCGTAACCGCGTCCACAGTAGACCCGGCGTCGCCCAGCGATAGGGCGTGAACGGTCCCGCGCCCATCGCCAACAGCAACGCGAACGACAGCGGCACGGCCATCCGGTCGAAGAACGGCCGCCCCACCGACACCTGCCCGCCGCTGAGGGCTTCTACGAAGATCGGGTAGAGCGTGCCGAGCAGTACGACGAAGGCGAACAGGCACAGCAGAAGGTTGTTCACCAGGAACAGGCCCTCGCGACTGCCGAGTCGCAGGGATCGTGTTCGCGTGGCGATGTCCTCGCCGCGCAGTGCGAACAGCGTGAATCCGGCGACCACCACCACGACGAGGAATCCGAGCAACGCGGGGCCGACACCGGACTGCGTGAACGAGTGCACCGACGCGACCACCGACGAGCGGGTGAGGAACGTGCCGAGGATGGTGAGCGCGAAGGTCGCGAGTGCCAGTACGAAATTCCACGCCTGCAACGTTCCGCGTTTGACCTGCACCACGGAGGAGTGGATGAACGCCGTGGCCACCAGCCAGGGGATCAGCGCGGCGTTCTCCACCGGATCCCACGCCCAGTAGCCACCCCAGCCGAGGACTTCGTACGACCACCAGGCGCCCACGATCAGGCCCGCGGTCAGGAAGGTCCACGCCACGAGATTCGCCCGGCGGGTTCGCACCAGCCAGTCGACACCGCCGCGCCGGAGCACCAATGCCGACATCGCGTAGGCGAAGGACACCGTGAAGCCGACGAAGCCGAGATAGAGCAGCGGCGGGTGAATCGCCACCATGATGTCATTACGCAGCAACGGATTCGGGCCTGGCCCGTCGATAGGTGGAGTGGCCAGGATCTTGAACGGGTTGGCGACCGTGGTCACCATTCCGAAGAAGAACGCGGCGACCAGTCCCATGACACCGAGTGCACCGGTCCCGAGCCGGTCGTCGGCTCCGGTGAGCTTTCGACCGGCGACGAAGATGTAGCCGGCGAGTACCAGCGTCCACAGCACGATACTGCCGCCGAGTCCGGACCACGCGCTGGTGATCGTGAACAGCAGCGGGGTCGCGCGCGCGTGGGTCTCCGCGACGTACGACATCGCGAAGTTGTCGGTCAGCAGAGCGGTTTCGAGAGCCGCCATGGACAAGACCGCGCCACCGGCCATCACCGAAGACGCAGCCCGCAACTGGCCGATTCGCACCGTGCCGGGGCGGTGTTGCGCGCGGAAGCCGTACAAGGCGAGGACAAGCGAAGCGGCCAGGCCGAGCAACGCGCCACCCCAGCCCGCGGCCGGAACCACCTGCGTCATCGAGGGTCACCTCCTGTGCCCGGCTGCGGCGCCGGGCCCGGCGGACGGTAGTTCTCGTCGTGCTTGACGATCATGGTGTCCGAGAGGAATTCCGTGCCACGCCACGAGCCTTCGACCACCACCCCGATGCCAGGCTGGAAAAGCTGCGCCACCGGTCCGGTATGCAGCACGACGACCGCGGCGCTGTCCGGGCGCACTTCGGCGGTCACGACGAAGGCGAGCCCGTCGGCGGTGCGCCGCTCGCTTCCCGGGCGGACGAATCCGCCGAGCTGGAAACGCCGGCCTTCGGCGTAGTCGGCGTGCTTGGCCAGCGCTTCATTCGGTGTGAGGTAGTAGACGAGGTTGCCGTTCAGGTTGCCGAAGACGAGGACGCCGACGAGCACCGCGACGACGCCGATTCCCGAGACGGCGAGCAGCCGGTATCGCTTCACCGGTCACGCCCCAACTCGCGCTGGACGGCCCTGGTCCGCTGGATCAGCTTGACCGTGTACGCGGTGAGAACGCCGAAGGTGACTACGAAGCCGATGATCACCCAGGTCCATTCAGACATCGTTCGCCGGTCCTTCCAGCCGTGGTGCGGCCACCGCGAGGCCGGCCAGCCGGTTGTCCGCGGTGGCTTGGGCGGTGGCGAGGTCCTCCTCCAGCGAGGACAAGCGAGTGCGGGCTCGCAGCAGGGTGATCGCGAGCAGGGTGAACCCGAGCACGTTGACCAGCAGCACCAGCAGCATGCGGTGGTCGATGGACGGGTCGCCCGGTTTCAGGACGGTCGGTGGCTGGTGCAGCGCCCGCCACCACACCACGGACAGGTGCACGATCGGTACCTGCACGAACGCGACGACGCCGAGCACGGCCGCGCGCCGTGCCCGCGCGACAGGGTCGAGCGTCGCGCGCCGGAGGGCGAGATAACCGAGGTAGGCGAAGAACATCAACGCGGTCGTGATCAGCCGGGGATCCCAGGTCCACCAGACGCCCCAGACCGGTTTGCCCCACCAGGAACCCAGCGCGATCGTCAGACCGGTGAACAGCACGCCGACCTCCGCGCTGGCGGCCGCGAGCCGGTCGAAGCGGTCTTTCCGTCGCCACAACCACAGCCCGCTCGCCACGAAGGTGATCACGAAGCACAGATAGGCCGTCCACGCCGTCGGAACGTGGAGGTACATCAAACGCTGGTACTCGCCCTGGATGCGATCCGGCGGCGCGAGTACGGCGCCGGCCAGCCCAGCGGCGAGCACGATGACGGTGGCGACCGGCAGTCGTCGTCCGAGCGGGTTCATGTGTTCTCCTCACAGGCGTTCGCGCTCAGCAGCAGGCCGAGCCAGCCGATCGCGGTGGTGGTGACCAGTAACAGGAGCCAAGGCCACGGATTCCGTCCGTAGGCCGCCGTCTTGATCACTTCCGTGGCGCCGAGCAGCAGCGGAAGCGCGAGCGGGCAGACCAGCAGGGGGCCGAGCGTGCCGCGCCCGGCGAGCCCGCGGACGACGGCCCCGGCGAGCGTGCCGAGCGCGGCCAGTCCCGCGGCGGTGACGGGCAGGACGGCCGGTAGCCACGCCCAGCCACGCATCGGCGGCTGGTAGAACACGACCAAGGCGGGCAGCAACAGCATCTCGAAAGCCAGCAGCGCGACCGTGGTCGCGGCCGCGCGACCCGCGAGCCGGGCCGTCGGCACGACTCCTACCAGCCGCAGCATCCCCAGGTGTTCCGGTGAATCGGTCGTGGATTGCCGGAGGGTGACGAGCAGGCCGAACAGCAGCACCACGACCCAGTACATCCCCAGGCCGAGCTGCGCGAGCATCGGGCGGTCGGCACCGACGGCCAGCGGCACGAGCAATAGCGCCACCGCCCCGAACGGCGCGATCACCCAGAGCGTCTCACCGGCCCGGCCCTCGATCCGCAACTCGGTGCGGGCGACGGCACGGGCTTGCCGTAGCGGCGTGGTCATCGGTGCTCACCTTCCGGTGCGAACTCGTGGACGCACGGAACCAGCCGCCCGCCCTCGAGGAGAGCGAGCCGGTCGGCCAGCGACGTCAGCCGCGGGATGTCGTGCGAGACCACGACCGCCGCACCGCCGCGGATACGGACCCGGTGCACCACCAGATCGACCAACCCGAACGACGCGGGGTCCAAACCGGCGTGGGGTTCGTCGAGCAGCAGCAGCTTCGGAGCGGTCAGGACGACCCGTGCGAGGTCGGCGCGCCGGAGCATTCCCTGTGAGCATTGGTTCGCCCGCCGGTGAGCCGCCTGGCCCAAACCCACCAGGTCCAGCGCGGCGGTGACCGCCGGCTCCGGCCGTCCGGTCAGCGTGGCCAGGTAGCGCAGGTTCTCTTCCAGCGTCAGCAGCGGATGCAACGCCGACTGATGCCCGACGAGCGCGATCGACGGCCTGACGTCCTGGGCCTCCGGGGTGCCGAGCCGCGCGCCGAGCACGGTTCCGAGCCCTCCGGCCGGTCGCAGAAGGGTGGCCAGGACGCGCAGCAACGTGCTCTTTCCCGAGCCGTTGGGGCCGAGGACACCGAACACTTCGCCGGGGCGCACCACGAGGTCGAGTCCGCGCAGGACAGGACTGCGGTGGACGCGGACGTCCAGATCCGTCACGGCCACCACGGCATCCTGCTGCTCTACTAACATTGCTAGTAGATTACAGTCGGCTGGAGCCGACCACTCATCTGGGTTCCGACAGGCAGGTTCTGACGTGGAGTTGTACGCATCGCTGTCGCTGGCCATTGTGGCGGGGATCATCTCGTGCACTTCACCGTGCGTGCTTCCGCTGCTACCCGGCTATGTGTCCTACATGTCCGGAGTCGGACGGTCCTCTGTGGACGGGACGACCACTACGCTGAGCAAACGTCGTGTCGCTGGCGCCTCGTTGTTGTTCATCCTCGGCTTCACCGCGGTGTTCGTCGCGCTCGGGATGACGGCTTCGGCGCTGGGTTTGCTGCTGGCACAGCAGAAGCAGACGTTGACGGTCATCGGCGGCGTGCTGGTGATCGCGATGGGACTGCTCATGCTGGGGGTCGTCCGGATTCCTTTGCTGCGCAGGGAACTTCGGTTCGACCTGCGTCGTGTGCGCGGCGGTCCGGCCGGAGCGGCCGTGCTGGGCGTGGCGTTCGGGCTGGGGTGGACACCCTGTGTGGGGCCGGTGCTCGCGTCCATCCTCGCGACCGCGGCGAGCACGGCGACTGTCGGTACCGGCGCGTTGCTGCTGTTCGCCTACTCGATGGGACTCGGTGTGCGCCGTTCCTGCTCGTGGCGTTCGGCGTGGTGCGGGGGCAACGCGGCCTGGGCCGGCTGCGCAGGCATACGAGGAAGATCGAGATTGTCGGTGGCGCTTTGCTGATGGCGATGGGTATCGCGATGCTCACGGGTGGCTGGACGCTGCTGATGAGCCGGATGCTGGCGTGGTTCGCCCGGCTGGGCTGGCCTCCGTTGTGAATCCCGGCGCGCAGGCTTCCGTGGTGCACTCTCGCTGCCGCCAGCGAATCGCCACGGCGGCGCCCAGGGCGACCACCGACAGTGCGGCGAGTACGGGCTGAACGGGTGCCCACAACCCGAGCGCACCGGAAACACCGAGCAGTCCCACGACGATCTTGTTGCACACCGGGCATCCGACGGCGAACACCGCGGCGGTCACCGAGCCGATCACCCTGCCACGCCCCCGGGTGTCGCTTTGGGGACGTGGAATGGACACCCAGAGCCCGGTGAGGACCGCGGTCAGGGCCAATACGGGGTATTCCCACCAGCGGATCGGTGTCATGCGGGTGAAGTAGGACGTGTCGATGACGTCGGTCGGCACCCCGACCGCGAGCGCGCTTAGCGCCGCGGCCACCACCGCGACCGTCCATCGACGGGTCCGTTCACTCCACATAGGACACAACGGCCATCATCCCGGCCTCGCCGTGGTAGATGTTGTGGCAGTGCGTGAGCCACTGCCCGGGATTGTTCGCGTCGAAGTCGACTTCCAAGGTCGTGCGAGGGAGGACGATCGCGGTGTCCTTGCGAGCGCCGAGATCGTTCTGGCCGCGAACCTGGAACGTGTGGCCGTGCAGGTGCATCGGGTGGTACATGTCCGAGTCGTTCACGAAGCGCAGCCGGACCCGCTGCCCTTGCCGGATCGGCAGGCCGTCGTCGGGATTGAAGGGCTTGCCGTTGATCGTCCAGTCGTACTTGGCGCCCGGCCCGGCCAGGACCATGTCATGGACGACATCCGGATTCTTGGCAGGCAGGGCGACTTCAGGCGTGGCCTGGAAGTCGGCAAGGCTTTGCACCGGCCGCGCTTTCAGGGCTGCGACCGCGGCGTCGTTCGCTGTCGCTGCTTTGCTGCCGCCGGAATGCAAAAGGATCTGGGCGTAGGCGTTCTTTCCTTCGGCGATGGCGATGACGGGAACACCCTTGTCCGGGAGCGTGATCACGGCGTCGACCCGTTCTCCCATGCCGATCAGGACCGTCTCGGCCGGATTCCGGGTGGTCGCGGGGAAACCGTCGGTGTGGGTGACCCGCATCGGCACACCGGGAACACCGACCCGGAACACCGTGTCCCCACCTGCGTTGATCAACCGGAGCCGGATCCGTTGCCCGGGCTTGCCGTCAAAGGAACGAGGGGCGGTGGCGAGCCTGCCGTTCGCCAGCATATGCGGGTAGACCACGTCTCCGGCGTCGCCGCCGAGGACATCCGACTTCGGCATGCCGGCCATTTCCGACATGCCCGGCATCGAGTGACCCATGGCCATGCCGTTCTTCTTCAGATTGTCCAGGACCGCGTCCGGATCGGTGCCCGTTCCGTCGATCCAGTCGTCGAGCACGATCACCAGTTCGTCGTCGTAGTCCTTGCCGTCGGCCGGATCTTCGACGATGAGTGGGGCGTAGAGCCCGCGATCGAGTTGAACGCCGACGTGCGGATGGAACCAGTACGTCCCCGCGTCGGGCACTGTGAATTCGTAGGAGAAGTCCGCGTTCGCCGCCACGGCCTGTTGCGTGACATCGGGTACGCCGTCCATGTCGTTGCGGAGAGCGAGGCCGTGCCAATGGATGCTCGTCGGCTGCGGGAGCCGGTTGCCGAGGTTGGCTTTCAGTACCTCGCCCCGTTTGAGTCGTATTTCCTTGCCAGGCAGTTCTCCGCCGTATGTCCACGTCCTGACCGGTACGCCGCCGAGGTCGACCTCGCCCACCGTCGCGGTCAAGTCCGCCGTCGTCACGGTGGTGTTCGCCGCACGCCGTGCCTGCTCGGCCCTGGCGACCAGTGGCGAGGTCGGTCCGACCTTGGCCGGCGCAGGCGTGCCGCCGCCGGACGAACAGGCGGACAAACCCAAAGCCGCGGCGGTACCGGTGCCCAGCACCAGAAATCCGCGCCGGCTCATCCGGCGGTTCGGGAACGGCAGGTGCTCGGCAGGTGTCATGACTCCCTCACGGTCCAGAGGTCTACGAAGTTAGATAGTACATGGATTTTCCGGCGACACCTCGCGACGTGGCGAGCCGTCACTCGCTGGAGTTGTCCTTGGAGTGGTCACCCGGCATGGCCGCCTCGGTGAGCACCTGGGACGGCGCCCGGTGGGTGTTGACCTTCTGCTTCCCGAAGAAGCCGATCTCACCCTCCTTGTGGATGCGCTCCATCATGTGCGGGTAGTGCAGCTCGAACGCCGGCCGCTCGGACCGGATCCGCGGCAGCTCGGTGAAGTTGTGCCGCGGCGGCGGGCAGGACGTCGCCCATTCGAGCGAGTTGCCGTAGCCCCACGGGTCGTCCACCGTGACGATCTCGCCGTACCGGTAGCTCTTGAAGACGTTCCAGATGAACGGCAGCGTCGAGGCACCGAGGATGTACGCGCCGATCGTGGAGATCGTGTTCAGCGTGGTGAACCCGTCGGACTGCAGGTAGTCCGCGTACCGGCGCGGCATGCCTTCGGCGCCGAGCCAGTGCTGCACCAGGAACGTGGCGTGGAAGCCGATGAACGTGGTCCAGAAGTGCCACTTGCCGAGCTTCTCGTCCATCATGCGGCCGGTGATCTTCGGGAACCAGAAGTAGATCCCGGCGAACGTGGCGAACACGATCGTGCCGTAGAGCACGTAGTGGAAGTGCGCGACGACGAAGTAGCTGTCGGAGACCTGGAAATCGATCGCGGGGGCCGCGAGCAGCACCCCCGTGAGCCCGCCGAACAGGAAGGTGACCATGAACCCGACGCTGAAAAGCATCGGCGTCTCGAAAGTCAGCTGCCCTTTCCACATCGTGCCGATCCAGTTGAAGAACTTCACGCCGGTCGGGACCGCGACGAGGAAGGTCATGAAGGAGAAGAACGGCAGCAGTACCGAGCCGGTCGCGTACATGTGGTGAGCCCATACCGAAACGGAGGTGGCCGCGATACCGATGGTCGCCCAGATGAGTCCTTTGTAGCCGAACACGGGTTTGCGGCTGAAGACCGGAAGGATCTCCGACACGATCCCGAAGAACGGTAGCGCGACGATGTAGACCTCTGGATGGCCGAAGAACCAGAATAGGTGTTGCCAGAGGATCACGCCGCCGTTCGCCGGGTCGTAGACGTGTGCGCCGAGCCTGCGGTCGGCAAGCAAGCCGAACAGGGCCGCGGTCAGGATCGGGAACGCGATCAGGATCAGGATGCTGGTGACCAGGATGTTCCAGGTGAAGATCGGCATCCGGTACATCGTCATCCCGGGGCAACGAAGGCATACCACGGTGGTGATCATGTTGACCGCGCCCAGGATGGTGCCCAACCCGGAGACGAGGAGGCCGGTGATCCAGAGGTCGGCCCCGACGCCGGGGGAGTAGATGGCATTGGACAGTGGCGTGTAGGCGAACCAGCCGAAGTCGGCCGCACCTCCCGGGGTGAGGAAGCCGGACATCACGAGCAAGCTGCCGAACAGGTAGAGCCAGTACGAGAACGAGTTCAGGCGAGGGAACGCCATGTCCGGGGCGCCGATCTGCAGCGGCAGGATGAAGTTCGCGAACCCGAAGATGCTCGGTGTCGCGTACAGCAGCAGCATGATCGTGCCGTGCATGGTGAACAGCTGGTTGTACTGCTCGTTGGACAGGAACTGCATCCCCGGCCGGGCCAGTTCGCTACGCATCAGCATCGCGAGTGCGCCGCCGACCATGAAGAACGCGAACGACGTGACCAGGTACATGATGCCCAGCTGTTTGTGATCGGTCGTGCGCAGCAGGCGAAGGAGAACGGAGCCCTTCGGCGGCACAGTGCGTTCCGAGCCGGGTCGCAGCGCGATGGGAGCGGGTTTGACGACCATGGGGCCTCCGTCCGAGTAACTACTAGGTAGCATAGTAGATACTTGGATGGACGCGAGAGGTCAGGCCTGTCGTGGCGTCAGTCGGAGCCGGAGCAGACGATGGTGGGCTCGGGTTCGTAGCGGACATTGTGGGTCGTGCGGGAGATCTCGGCGCCGCTCAGGTCGCGGATCACCCGCGTGTCCGATGTCGTGAACCCGGACTTACCCTTCGCGGGCCGGCAAGAGCTGGCCGACTTGGTGACGGTCGGCGGGCTGGTGTAGCCGTGTTTGGGGCCGGGGATCGATTCGACGGTGACGTGCTTCGTGCCCCAGAGTCGTACGGTGATCGACGAGTTCGTCCAGATCGTCTGGATCGCTACACCGGTCGGCGCGTCGTTCTTGAACCTCAGGTCGATGACACTGCTGCCGTCCGGATTCTGGAAGACGGTCGCCTCTCGCGCGGCCGGGTAGCGGCTGATGTGGAAGCTGTGCTCTTTGTGGCCGCCGTCGGTCATCCCGGCGAAATACGAGGCGTTGTAGAGCGTCGTGGCGAACTGCGAGATCCCGCCGCCCACGGCCCGCGCGGGCACACCCTCCTCGATCACGCCCGCCTCGACGTAGCCCTGCGCGCGGCCACGCGGACCCGTGTAGTCGTTGAGGCTGAACGTGCTTCCTGGCTTGACGATCGCGCCGTTGACCTTCTCGGCGACCACGCGGATGTTGACCCCGGAGTCCCGGGCGAAACCGCGGGTCGTGAACTCCCCGACAACTTCCTTGATGCCGAGCTTGGCGATCTCCTCGGTGGTGACCTGGGCCTGAGTGTTCCGGTACTCGGCGACGGCGACCCGGTTCCCGTCCTTGGAGATGGCCTCGACGAGTGCGGGCAACGTCTTGTCCCAGTCGACCACGCGCCCTTCGCTGGCGGGAACGACCTGGGGACGATCGCCCTCGAAGGTCATCCGCGCGTCTTGGCCGGGCTTTTCGGTCGGGGCTAGCTGCTCGGCGAGCTCCTCGAGCTTCGCCTTGTCGAGACTGGGCATCAACTTCCCGTCCTCGGACGGGGTGAACGTCAGCGCCTCCGCGATGGTCGACGCGGACACCGTGGACTCCCGGCCATCGCCCCGTACGGTCGCCGGTCCGGACACCGCGGTTGCCGCCACCTGCTCGATCGCCACCCGCACGCTCTCGGCGGTTACTTCGGGCCGGACTGTCTCGACCGGCAACTGGATACGGTCTGCGGAGGCCCATCCGCTCAGCAGCGCCTGACGCGACGCCGCCGGGTCCAGCCGTCGCCCTTCCTGCGGTAGCACGGGAACGGGAGTCAGCCCCTCGAAGCGGACGTTCCCCTCCACGAGCGCGCGGTCGACGCCGGTACGCAGCTCGTCGATGGTCGCGGTCAGCGCCTTGTCGTCACCGCTCGCGACGACGGGGAAACTCTCGCCGGAGAACAAGGAGGTGAAGCGTGTCCAGGGATTGAGGGGCGGTGTCCCTGCTTGGGTGACCGAGGCCGCGAAATCGACAGTCACGCCCGCGGAGTCCGGGACGAACGCGGTCTCGTGGCCGTCCACCACGACCTGGACCGGCTTGGAGAGTCGTGGCGTTATCGCCTCCCGGAGCGTTTGCTCCGCGACGGCCGGCGTGAGCCCGCCAATCGAAACGCCACCCACTGACGTCCCCCGGGGAACCTCGCCTGCCGTCAACGCGACGTCGAGGCCATAGAGCACGGCCAGGCCGCCGAGGACTCCGGCCGCGAT
Source organism: Amycolatopsis roodepoortensis (assembly GCF_024628825.1). Lineage (NCBI taxonomy): Bacteria > Bacillati > Actinomycetota > Actinomycetes > Pseudonocardiales > Pseudonocardiaceae > Amycolatopsis > Amycolatopsis roodepoortensis. The sequence continues at coordinate 4,562,074 of NZ_CP102415.1, read as the reverse complement.
GATCGTGGCAGTGCGCCGCCACCATGGGTGCACATTCCGGTCGGTATCCGCTGGGGGCTCGACCTCGAGCTGGGTGGTGGTTTCTCCAGCACTTTCCCCTGATGGAACCACAACTTCCCCCGGTCTTCTCGCCGCGTCACGTGTTCCGGAGCCGCATCGTCCGGAACGTGACTTAGCCTACTATTGAACCTAGTTGACCTTGTCGCCGGAGGTACGTTCGCCGGTCAGAACAGGGCCAGCTCGCCGTGCAGTGCTCCCAGAACGAGTCCGGCAAGCGGGCCGAGGGCGATAGACGTGATCGTTGCGGCGTAGGCGGTGTTCGCGGCCCACCGGTCGACGGCGGGTGCGTCAGTGTCCTCTGTGGACCGCATCGCGGGGGCCATCCAGCGGAGGTAGTAGAAGACGCTCGCCACCGTGTTGACCGCCGCGACGACGACCAGCCAGGCGAATCCGCCGTCGAAGGCGGCGGTGAAGACGGTCAGTTTCCCGACGAAGACCGCGGTCGGTGGCGTGCCGATCAGTCCGAGAAGACAGACCGCGAGGCTGACCGCCAGCCACGGCCGGCGTCGCACGAGCCCTCGGTAGTCGTCGATCAGCTGTGCCTTCGGCAGGGCGCACACCACGGCGAACGCGCCGAGGTTCGTCACCGTGTAGGCGCCGACGTAGAACAGGAGGCCCGGCAGTGCCAGGGGGCTGCGCGTCGCGACGACGACGGCCATCAGCAGATAGCCGACCTGGCTGATCGTCGAGTACGCGAGCAGCCGCCGGACGTTCCGCTGGAAGAACGCGGCGAGGTTACCCAGCGTCATCGTCACGGCGGCGACGATCGCGATCAGTAGTGGCCAGTCGACGGCGGTCTCGGACATGCCGGAGGCGCCGAGCCGGTAGGCAGCGATGACACCGCCGATCTTGGGCACAGTGGTCAGGAAGGCCGCTACCGGAGGCCGGGTGCCCTCGGTGACGTCGGGCACCCAGAAATGCGCCGGGGCCGCGCCCATCTTGAACAGCAGCCCGGCGAACACCCCGACGAAGCCCACCGCCACCGCGGCGCCGGGTGCCGACGCCAGCGGTTTGGCGATCTCCGCGTAGGCGGTGGCACCTCCGACGCCGAACAACAGGGTGGCACCTGCCAGCATCGTGATCCCGAGTAACGCTCCGAGCAGGTAGAACTTGAGCGCGCCTTCGGTGCCGGTGTCGTCCTTGGCGAATCCGGCCATCGCGTACAACGGGATGCTGGCCAGCAGGAACGCGGCCACCAGCAGCAGGAGATCGTTGGCGCCGGTCAGCAGGACCGTGCCCAGCGCGGCGAGCAGCACGAGCACATACAGCTCGCTTTCGCGGGACGATGACCGGAACTCGCGCGCGCTCACGCCCAAGGTCAGCACCACGGCGATGAGGACGATCGCGCGTCCGGCGTTGGTGGCGACGTCGATGGCGTACGTGCCGCCGAACACCGTCCTATCCGGCCCGGCCCACGCCAGGACGGTGGCGACCAGACCGCCGGTGCAGGCAAGGAAGGTGAGCAGCCGGACCGGCCACTGGCGCTCTCGCGGAAGGTACGACCCGAGCAGCAGCGCGACCACGGCGGCCACCGCCAGGATGATCTCGGGCAGCAGCGCCGACGGGTCTTCGTCCATCATCTCCACGGCGCGCTCACCGGGCCAGCAGCGTCAGGATCGACCGGGAAACGGGTTCGATCGCGTCGAGCAGAAAGCGGGGGAAGATCCCGATGACGACCGTCAACACCAGCAGCGGCGCGATCGACACCGCCTCCGGGACGATCAGGTCGGCTGCCGGAGCCGCTTGCGACGGCCCGAGGAACACCTTTTGGAACGCGCGCAGGAACAGCGCGGCGATGATCAGGATCCCGAGGAATGCCACGATCGTGGCCACCGGCGCGGCACCGAGCGAGCCGGTGAAGATCTGGAATTCGGCGATGAACCCGGAAAATCCGGGCAATCCCAGGGACGCGAACGCCGCGACGGCGGTCAATCCGGCGAACCGGGGCGCCGACTTCGCGAGCCCGCCGTAGCGGTCCATGTCGTAGGTGCCGCCTCGTTCGTACAGCACTCCGGCGAGCAGGAAGAGCGCGCCGGTGATCAGGCCGTGGCTGACCATCTGCGTCACGGCGCCGGTCACCGCCAGCTGCCGGGCCTCGATGGCCGAGTCGGCCACCAAGCCCGCCGCGCCGATCGCGAGGACGATGTATCCCATGTGGTTGACCGAGGTGTAGGCGATCATCCGCTTGAAATCCCGCTGCGCCAACGCGACCAGCGCGCCGTAGACGACGCTGACCACACCGACGATGACGAAGACGAGCGCGTAACGGCGCCAGGCCTCGGGCAGGATCGGCATGGCGATCCGCACGAAGCCGTAGGTGCCCATCTTCAGCAGCACCCCGGCCAGGATCGCCGAGCCCGCGGCGGGCGCTTCGGTGTGCGCGGGCGGAAGCCAGGTGTGGAACGGCACCGTCGGGGTCTTGATGGCGAACCCGATCCCCAGCGCCAGCAGGACCAGCCCGGCGGCCCACCCGCTGCCCGTCATCGGATTCTGCCGGGTCAGCTCGACGATGTCGAAGGTGTGCGGCGACGCGGCGAGGTACAGCGCGATGAACCCGACCAACAGCGCCAGCGAGCCGAGGAAGGTGTACAGGAAGAACTTGACCGCGGCACGTGCGGCATCGCGGTGTCCCCAGCCCGCGATCACGAAGTACATGGCCACAATGGACAGATCGAAGAAGACGAAGAAGAGGATCAGGTCGAGCGCGACGAACAAGCCGAGGCTCACCGTCTCAAGGAACAGGAACAGTGCGGCGAAGGAGCGCACACGTTTGTCCTGGCGCAGCGAGTACACCGCGCAGGCGAGGAAGAGGCCGCCGGTGAGCGCGATGAGCGGAAGGCTCAACCCGTCGACCCCGATGTGATATCCGGAGCTGACGCTGGGGATCCAGCGCAGGTTGACCTCGTAGGCGTAGCCGTCGGAAACCGGTGCCGCCACCCAGAGGGCCACGATCAACGCGAACTCCACCGCGGAGACGCCGACCCACCACCAGCGGGCGAACCGGGCGGAGACGCGCGGCACCGCGAACAGGACGACCGCCGCCACCAGCGGCAGGAACACCACGACGCTGAGCACGCTCTACCTCACGTTCTTCACAGGATCATCAACAGCACGGCGAGGACACCCAACGCGACCGCGGCCTGGGCGTAGTACTGGTGCAGCTGCCCGGTCTGCGCCTTCGGCACGAGCCGGCCCAGCGCACGGGCCGTCCGCGCGACGCCGCGGACCGCGCCTTCGATCGACCACTCGACACGGACGTCCGCCAGCCGCCCGAGCGCGGTGCCCGTCGCCGCGGCAAGCCGGACGCCGCCGTCGACGACGTGATCGTCGAACCGCGCCAGGGAACTCGCCAGCCGCATCGTCGGCCTCGCGACCACCAGGTCGGTCACGCGTTCCAGCCGTAGCCAGTCCGCGAGCACCCGGTTTCGGGATCCGGACAGCGTGGGCCGCGACCGTGTCCAGACGCCCGCCGCGACCACGCCGACCACCGCGACCACACCCGATACCAGCAGCTCCCCGACGTTGGGCGCCGCCATGGGCGGACCACCACCCACAAGGTCGGCGAACCAGGCGGCCGGGCCGGGCAGCCCGCCGATACCCAGCAGGACGGCCGCCGCAGCGAGGACCGGCAACGGCGCGAGAAGCAGTGGGCGCAACCGCGTCGTCAGAGCCGCCTCCGTGGGCAACCACAGCAACGCCAGCACCCGGCCGACGTAAGCGCCGCTCAGCAGCGCGGCAGCCAAACCGGCGACGTACAGGGCGGGAGAGTCGGCGAGTGCCGAGGCGAGAACCGCGTCCTTGCTGACCCAGATGGACAGTGGCGGCACCCCGGCCAGGCTCAGCGCTCCGATGGTGAACACCACACCCAGGAAAGGGGATCGACGTGCCGCACCGCGGAGCCGGTCGAGGTCCTTGGTGTCGAGCGCTAGCAGCCAGGCTCCCGCACCGAGGAAGAGCAGGCATTTGGTCGCGGCGTGCGCCACGAGTTGCCCGGTCCCCGCCGCCGGTCCACCGGCACCGGCCGCGAGCACCATGAAGCCGATCTGGGAACAGGTCGACGCGGCGAGTACCTGCTTGAGATCCCGTTGCACGAGCGCCACGGCACCGAGCACGACCGCCGTGCTGACGCCTATCCACGCGACGACGTCGGCCGCCCACCCCGTCGAGGCGAGGAGCGGCTCCACTCGCACGAGCAGGTAAGCCCCAGCCGCGACCATGGTCGCCGAGTGCAGCAGAGCCGAGACGGGGCTCGGGCCGCCCATCGCGCGGGAAAGCCAGAAGCTGAACGGAAGCTGGGCAGACTTTCCGATCGCGGCCAGCACGATCCCGGCCGCGATGACGTCGCGCCAGCTGGCCGCCGCTTCAGGCAGTCCGGCGAGCGTGAGACCGCCGACCCCGCCTGCCAGCGCGGCGCCGGCCGCCAGGTACAGGCCGAGGTCGGCCGATCGGGTGGTCAGCAACGCGATCGTTCCCGAGTCGACGCGGCGGGTCTCGCGCCACCAGAAGCCGATCAAGGCGTACGAGCACGCCCCCATGACCTCCCACGCCATCAGCAGCACCACGAGATCCCTGGCGCAGACGGTGACGAGCATCGCTCCCGCGAAGACCAGCATCAGCCCGTGGAAGCGGGCACGGGACTCGTCGGCGCCCAACTCGGCGGACGCGAACACGAGTACCGCCACCAGGATCACGGTCACCGTGATCACCATGACCGCCGACAGCCCGTCCACGGCCAGGCCGACACGCAACCCGGCGAGCAGGGGCGCCGAGACGTCCGGCCGGGTGATCGCCGCGACCACCGCCAGCACCGCGGTCAGGGCGGCCGATCCGACGCAGAGGGCAGGTGCGAGCCGGTCGGCCGGGTGACCGGCCACGAGAAGGACACCGCCGACAACGAGGGGAAGCGCTACAAGCAGCCACAGGATCATCGGCTCAGCCCTTGAGATCCGCGGCGGAGTCGGTCATGTCGACGTCCCGTCGCCGGAAGATCGCGGTCGTCACCGCGAAGCCGACCGCCATGTCGAGCGCCATCAGCGTGACCGCCACGAGTACGACGACCTGCCCGTCGGGCCGCATGGGCGAGACGAAGTACCAGAATGCCGCGCCTGCCACGATCACCGCGTTGGCCATCAACTCCAGACCCATCATGATCATGACGATCGACTGCTGGGACAACGCGCCGTAAAGCCCGACGCTGAACAGCGCCGCCGCCAGGTAGAGAAACAGTTCAAGGGTCACCGGTTCAGGCCCCCTCGCACCGGGTCATCCGGGTGCTTCGCGTCAAGCCGATCGCCGTAGCGGTCGTATCGGCCTCGGTTCGTGGCCAAGATGACCGTCGCGACCATCGTGGCGAACAGGCACAGCCCGATCACCATCATCACCAGCATCTTCGAACCCATCAGTGCCTCGCCCAGCGCGCGCGTCGGGTCGGCAGGGCGCGCGGCGTCCGACGATGGCCAGTGGACCAGCGAGATCCCCACGGCGAGCGCCACGAACACGCCGCCTGCGATGGCCAGCGACCCTTTCTGGTTGTGCACCATGGTCATCGGCATCAGCCCGGCGGGATTCATCATGTACATGATCATGAAGACGACCATGACGACCATCTCCATGATCATCATCAGGATGACCAGGACACCGAGGTAGGCCAGGTTCAGCAGAAAGACCGTTCCCGCGGCGAAGATGAACGACGCCAGCAGAGCGAAGGTCGCCCGTGCCATCGAATCGACCCGGAACACGGCCATGCCGGTGGCCACGGCCCCGACGGCGCACACCCAGAAGGCGATCTGTGTCCACATTCAGCCGGGCTCCTTCCTCATCGGACGATCACCACGATGGCGACGACGAGTGCCTGCAGAAGGGTCAACGGGATGAGCACCATCCACGCGACCTCTTCGTACCGCTCCATCCGCACCGTCGGGATCCGGCGCCGGATCCACACCAGTAGTCCGAGCACGGCCAGGGTCTTCAGCAGCGTCCACAACCACGAGGGGAGCAACGGTCCGGCGCCGCCGCCGAGGAACAGCGGCACCGCGAACGCGGCGCCGGAAACCAGCAGCAGCCACCGGCCCGCGGCGAACACCAATCGGTCCACTCCGGACAGTTCCGCCATCGCCCCGCCCGCGATATCCGCGCCGACCGCTTGGTCGAACGGGCCCCAGAACGACATCGCCAGCACCGACAGCAGGTACACGACGAAAGCGATCGGCATCCACACGACGAACCACAGCGAGTCCTGCGCCGCGACGACGTCGGCCACCCGCAACGATCCGGCCCCCAGCGCCGCGGTGATCAACGCGAACATATGCGGTAGTTCGTAGGCTAGTCCCAGCGCGATGAACCGGTAGCCGCCGATGAGGCCGTACACGGAGTTCGCGCCCCAGCCGACCAGCCACACCGCCGCCCAGGCGACGACCTCCATCGCGTTGAACCAGACGATCCCGATCGAGAGGTCGGCCACCGCCCATCGCCCGAACGGCGTCACCAGCGACGCGAGCACCCCGGCCACTACGAGGGCGAAAGCGCCACCACGCCACAACATGGTGTCCGCCGCCAGCGTGCGACGCCGTTGCTGGACCAGCAGACCACCCGCCTCACGGAATGGCGACGTGAGCGCCGATCTGGCGTTCGCGCCGCTTGTCCGCGCGGACAGCAGCGAGTCCCAGGACGCCGCCGCGGCGACCAAGACGCCCAGCGCGAAGGGCAGTACGAGACCGCCCCACCAGGGCAGCACGTCAACCATGGGCCACCCGCGGACGCTCGAGGTCGGGATCGAGACTCGCGACGATCAACCGCGCCGTGGCGAACTCGGCGCCGGTCAGCAGCCGGGGCAGCGCGTCCAGGATCGCGGCCGGGTCATCTTCCGTCGGATTCGAGGATGTCCACCGCGTCAACCGGTCGTACGCGTCGCCAGCCAGCGGTGAGTCCGTCCACTTCGGACCATCCAGGACGCCCAGGCCGGTCAAGGACCACCGCAGCGTCCGGGAACGGCGAACCCGGCGTGCCCATCGCGTGACATCGCTCTCGACGTCCTTCTCCATGAGGATGTCGTCCCGCAACCGGGCCGCGGTGGCAGCCGCGTCTTCCCAGCCCGCCACCGTCAACAGCCGTACACAGCTGTCGAGCCGGCGCGCACGCTGTCGTTTCGCGCTCGCCCAGTACGGCTCCGTTCCCGCCGTCGGTTCACCGAGTACCTCGACCGCGGCCTCCTGGATCACGTCTCCCTGCAGCTTGGCCCGGATGAACAGACCGGTCGGCCAAGCGGGCAGTCCTGGTCCTAAGGGGACAGTGAGCTGGTCGAGCTTGAGTTCGTCGCGGTCCGGTGCGCGGTCTGCCATCGGTATACCGCCGGGCATCTCCATACTGCTCATGTCGTGCCCGGCGTGCTCGTGGTGGGGCATCGGTGTTTCGTGCTCTTCGTGAGCCGTACTGACTTCAGCCTCTGGTTGTCCGACCGCCGAACGCACCAGATCCGCACCAGAGGTGAGTCCTGTTTCGACCGCCGCCGGCTCATCGAGGTGGATTCGCGCCTTGGGGGCGGGGATCTGCTTCCACATCGAGTCGAGGAAGGGTGCCGTCGTCGGATCGGCCGGCCCGGCAACGACCAGCAGGTTCGCCTCCGCTGGACTCAGGGCGGGCCGCCAGCCGCGGATCCGTGTAGCGCGCTCGGCGGCGAGCCGCACGTCCGTACCACCCAATGTGGTGACGATCAGCGGACGTATCGGCGTACGCCGGAGCAACCAGGTTCTCACGTCCATCGGAACGCGCCTTCTCGCCAGGCGTACCACACCCCGGCGGCCAGAACAGCGAGGAACAGGAACATCTCCACGACAGCGGGCGTCCCGACCTCGGCGACGACGAGCGTCCACGGATACATGAAGACCATCTCCATGTCGAACGCGAGGAAGACCATCGTGATCGTGTACCAGCGGACGTGATACCGCGAGACCGCGTGCTCGACAGGTGAACCGCCGGAGAGAAACGGTGCCACGTCCCGGACCATCGGTGCCAGCCTGATCAACCTGGCGAACCCGTAGACCGCGGCGACGAGCACGACCACGGCACCGAATGCTGCCACCGCACCCAGCACGGTCTCACCTCACTCGACGTGGGATCTACTACGGAGGCTAGCGGAGCGACCGCATCTCGGCTGGGTGACCAATCACCTGTCATGTCACCAGATCGGCGAACGCCTGCACTCGGCGGAGGAACCGCTCAGGCCTGATCGGCACCCTCGCCCGGACCCGTGTTCATCGGCAAGCTCGCCGTGCACCGCCAGGCCCATGCCTGAAGGCCGCGCGGCGTGCCGGAAACGCTAGACACGAATCGCCGCTCACAGCCCTCCGCGCGCAGCCGCTGCCGGGCGTAGGGCGCAGGTGGCTATTGCCGCAGGCCGGTCAGGCGTTCATGGTATTCCTCGCCGCTGATCTCCCCGGCGGCGTAGCGGCGGCGAAGCTCCAACTCGGCCGAGTCCTCGCCCTCGGCGGTACTGCGGCCAGGTCCGGACAGTGAACGCACCAGCCGGATGATGCCGAGCGCCGCCAGCGCGAGCACCGCCAGTCCGATCAGGCCCCAGAGGGCCATCCACCAGCCCATGCCGTTCATCATGTTGTCCGTCATCGTCATCGCCTCCTCGCCGGTCAGTTCACCGGCTGACGCAAGGTGAACGTGCGGCCTCCGTCGCTGGAGGTATGGATGCCCGTCTCGGTGGCGACGTAGACCTCGTTGATCCCATTGGCGGCCACCGCCTGCGGTCGGCCGGGAACCTGGCCGCGCCGAACCCACCCGGCACCGCCGTCTGAACTGACATGCACCGACCCGTCCGGGGCGACGCCGTACAGAGTGTCGGCAGCGGGCCAATCCAGAAGCATCAACGAGGGCGCTGCCTGGACCGGGGTGAACGTGCGGCCACCGTCGACGCTGCGTGCCAGTCCCTGCGGGGTGGTGGCCAGCAGCTCATCGCGCTGTGCCGGGTGCACGGCGAAGTCCGCCAACGGGAGCCGGGCTCGTCGATCCCAGTTCTGCCGGTCGGCGCTCACCATGAGTTGCCGGGTTTGGCTGTCCCAGCCGTACACCAACCCGTGTTCAGCCTCCAGCGCGTGGAAGTCCGCCTTGCCCGCGAGCGACAAGCTCCGCCAGGTCTGCCCTGCGTCGGTGCTCTCGATCAATCCCAAGTGGACGGGCTGGCCGGTGTCACGAGGGTCGGGGTGCCCGCTGCCTAGGAAGTGGCGTGCCCCGGCCACGGTGAATCCCATCGTGTCCTGCCGCCGGTCGCCGACTCGCTCGGCCTGGCTGTTCGCCGGGAGGCGGAACGCGCCGTGATGGCTCGCCGCGTACAGGGTGCCGTCGGCCGGGTCGACGCCCAAGCCATGCACGTGCGCCAGGCCGGGATCGGCCCCGCCGTGCTCCCCGCTGGTCTGCGGTCCGGGGGACTGGCCACACGCGGCCGACACCATCGCTGCCACGACAAGCGGGATCAGCCGCCATGCCATGGTGCGGTTGTTCGCGTCCGCTTTTACGTTCACGGCGCATCCTCCTGCCGGTAGCGCTATGTCGACGACGCAGCTCCGTTACTGATCGCGGGCGCACCCGGCGTCGGCGTGGGCCGGTTCTGGCCAGGGTCGCTTTCCAGGATCCAGCACACGCCTGAGCCATCGTGCTCGGTCGGCTCACCCTGCTCGGCGTGCGCCAGCAGTGTGCCGAGGTGGCTTTCCAGGGTGACCAGCTCGGCGATCTGTGCCCGCACCTGGTCCAGCCGGTCACGCAGGACCTGCCGGACGTGGCCGCACGGTGCGTCACCTTGATCGTGGATGGTCAGGATCTGCCGGACTTCCCGTAGGGCCAGCCCAGCGGCCTGGGCTCGGCGGATGAAATGCAGCCGGTCGATGAATTCCGGGCCGTAGTCGCGGTAACCGCTGGGTCTGCGGTCGGGCTCGGGCATGAGGCCGGCCTGCTCGTAGAAGCGGATGGTCTTGGATGTCGTGCCGCTCGCGGCGGCGAGTTCGCCGATCTTCATCGCGCCTCCTTGACTTTACATCGTACTGGAAGGTTGAGACTGGGGTGAGACCCGCGAGTCGCGCGGGTGAACCGGTCCGGAGTGCGACGTTGAACCTGTCCAGCTACACCGTCCTTGGCATGACCTGCGGTCATCACGCCGATGCGGCTATGACCGAAGCAGCCTTCGGACTGGTCACATGAAGACCCCGGTGAAGCTGACCGGCTACAGCTTGGCGCTCCTGGCCGTGTTCGCAGGCGCGGGGGCTCTCGGGAGTGCGGTGGTTCTCCCCGGTCTGACCGCGCCGACCGGCGGCGGACGTCATCATCCGGCGCAGGCCGACGATCGTGATGATGCCGCGCCGTCCGCGACCGTGCCCCCGCCACGACCGACAGACCTGGTACCGGAGGCGCAACCCACAGTGATGCCTGCGCCGCTGTCAACAGCGCCCGCGGCGAGGCTGCCGACGGCCAGCGTGGTGGGCGCGCCTGTCCAACCACCAAGTCAGATCGGGATGCCGCCTGAGCCGGCTGCTATCGGTGAACCTGCCCAGGCGCGCGGCGCGCCGCATGCCCACCGCGTGGACCAAGGTGGCCGTCACACAGGCCATGGGAACGGTGCCGACAACCGTCGACACGATCACCGGCCGGAGCGACGAGGAGAGGGGCACCGATGAGTTCGACGGTGCAGGATGCCGCCCACCCCTTGCCGGACACGCGGCAGGTCGAGTTGGTGATCGGCGGGATGACCTGCGCGTCGTGCGCGGCGCGGATCGAGCGGAAGCTGAACAAGCTCGACGGCGTGGCCGCTACGGTCAATTTCGCTACCGAGAAGGCGAAAGTCGCCATCCCCGGTGGACTGTCCACAGAGGACGTAATCAAGGTTGTGGAGGACACCGGCTACACGGCCACGTTGCCGAAGGCCGCTCCCTCGACCAAGGGGGAGGGGCCTGCGGGTGAGGAGTACGACGAGCACACTCGCTCGCTGCGGCAGCGGATGCTGGTGTCCGTCGTCCTCTCGGTGCCGGTGATCGTGCTGGCGATGGTGCCGCCGTTGCAGTTCACCAACTGGCAGTGGCTCTCGCTCACCCTGGCCGCCCCGGTGGTCGTGTGGGGTGCCTGGCCGTTCCACCGGGCCGCGTGGACGAACCTCAAGCATGGTGCGGCCACGATGGACACGTTGATCTCGGTCGGGGTGACGGCGGCGTCCCTGTGGTCGCTGTACGCGTTGTTCTTCGGCGACGCCGGGGTGCCGGGGTTGAGGCACGGGTTCTCGCTGACGGTGGAACGCGGGATGGCCGGGCAGAACATCTACCTGGAGGTGGCCACCGGGTTGACCGCGGCGATCCTGGCGGGCCGGTTCTTCGAGGCTCGCTCGAAACGCCGCGCGGGCGCGGCATTGCGGGCGCTGCTGGAGTTGGGTGCCAAGGATGTAGCGGTCCTGCGCGAGGGCCGCGAGGAGCGCATTCCGATCGAGGCGCTCGCGGTGGGCGACCGGTTCGTGGTGCGGCCTGGCGAGAAGATCGCCACCGACGGCGTGGTCACCGATGGCAGCTCGGCGGTGGACGCGAGCATGCTCACCGGCGAGTCCGTTCCGGTGGAGGTCTGCCCCGGTGATCCCGTGGTCGGCGCGACGGTCAATGCCGGCGGTCGGCTGGTGGTGCTGGCGACCAGGATCGGGTCGGATACCCAGCTGGCGCAGATGGCCAAGCTGGTCGAAGACGCGCAGAGCGGCAAGGCGGAGATCCAGCGCCTGGCCGACCGGGTCTCGGCGGTGTTCGTGCCGATCGTGATCGCGATCGCCGTGGGCACCCTGGGATTCTGGCTGGGCGCCGACGTGGGGTCGGCGGCGGCGTTCAGCGCCGCGGTCGCGGTGCTGATCATCGCCTGCCCGTGCGGGCTGGGGCTGGCCACGCCGACCGCGCTGCTGGTCGGAACCGGCCGCGGTGCGCAGATGGGGATTCTGATCAAGGGGCCGGAGGTGCTGGAGTCCACCCGCCGCGTCGACACGGTGGTGTTGGACAAGACCGGCACCGTGACCACCGGCAAGATGAGCCTGCTCGCCGTGCATGCTGGCCTCGATGTCGACGAGGCGGAGGCGCTGCGGCTGGCCGGCGCACTCGAGCACGCCTCTGAGCACCCGATCGCCAAGGCCGTCGCCACCGGCGCCCAGGACCGCGTCGGCGATCTGCCCGCGGTCGAGGACTTCGCCAACCTGGAAGGACTCGGCGTGCAGGGTGTGGTTGACGGACACGCCGTGCTGGTCGGGCGCGCCTCGCTGATGGCCCAACGGAGCATCGAACTGCTCGAAGACCTGGAGGTCGCCAAGAAACAGGCTGAATCGCAGGGCCGGACCGCTGTCGTCGTGGCCTGGAACGGGACGGCTCGTGCGGTGCTGGTGGTCGCCGACACGATCAAGCCCACCTCGGCCGAAGCCATCCGCGGGCTGCGGGCGCTCGGACTGCGGCCGGTGCTGCTCACCGGGGACAATGACACCGCCGCCCGCGCGGTGGCAACCGAGGTCGGAATCGATGAGGTGATCGCCGAGGTGCTGCCGAAGGACAAGGCCGATGTGATCACCCGGTTGCAGGGCGAGGGCCGGGTGGTGGCGATGGCCGGCGACGGCGTCAACGATGCCGGCGCCCTCGCCCAGGCGGACCTGGGCCTGGCCATGGGCACCGGCACCGACGTCGCCATCGAAGCCAGCGATCTCACCCTGGTTCGCGGGGACCTGCGGGCCGCGGTCGACGCGATCCGGCTGGCCCGCCGCACCTTGCGCACGATCAAGGGCAACCTGTTCTGGGCGTTCGCCTACAACATCGCCGCGCTGCCGTTGGCCGCGCTCGGGCTGCTCAACCCGCTGATCGCGGGGGCGGCGATGGCGTTCTCCAGCGTGTTCGTGGTGTCCAACAGCCTGCGCCTGCGCCGATTCCGCAGCACCACCGGCCAGCAGGCGTGACGGATCCGATTAGCAGGTCGCTGTGATCTTCTTCGAAGGCGCGGGGTGAGCACGGCGAAGCCTTGGCCCGTGGCGGGTCGCCAGGCGAGTTCGCCGCCGTAGAACTTGTGCAGGAACGGGATGCACTGGTGGTAGCAGAACACCGACGACACGGTGCCGACGATGCCGCAAGTAATGGACGGCGGTTCGCAGCTGGCCGGTCGTGGGTTCGGTACCTGGTGGCAGACGTTTGTCCAGCACCCAGCGAGACGCTTCCAGGCAGGCTGTCCGAAAGCCGGGATCGCCGTCGAACAAGGTGACCTCGATGCGGCTCGTGGACGTGGTCAGCCGCGCCGGATGGGACAGCGCCGGCACGCTAGACGACCGGATCGTGCGGATCACCGGGTTCGTCGTGCACAGCAAGTCCGGCAAGCCATTCTCGCCCGGAGCACCGCCTCCTGCTGCGCGGCCGACGCTTTTCCCATCCATGCGCGGCTCGTCGGCGACGACCTCGCTCGCTATCGCGATGATCAATGGCTCACCGTCGAGGGCACCGTCACGCCTTACAGCGCGACCAAGGTCAACGGCTACACCCCCACGCTCACCGTGCGGAGCGCTCAGCCGATTCCCGCGCCGGCCGAACCATACGAGTATTGACGAGCCTGCGTCCATTTCGGACGAGGAGGCGAGCCCGCTCGAAACTTCGTCCGCCGGCATGGGCACCGGTGTCAAGATGCTGATCGCCGTGGTGGTGGCGCTGGCGCTGGGCGATCGGGCTGGCCGTTGGCGATGTCGAAGGCTAGCTGTCACAGACCGCGGTCGGTGGACCGCTCGCGTTCCCGGTTCGCCATGCTCACCGGGCACGGACATGTCCTGGGCGAACCCGACCTCGACTGAACCACGACCTGGTGTGGTGTCGTGCTCCTCCAGTGAGTCCGTGACGGAGATCCCGACGACAGCGCCGAAAAGTACGGGCTTGAGCATCGCTGCCCCGATGATTGCCTTCGTGCCCAGTGCGGCCGCATGGCTTCGCGTGGGTTGCGGGACACGGCCGCGCCCTCGGTGGTTTCGTACTCGGTCGTCGCGGGGGTTCAGCCTCCCGGCCGCGGCGTCACCGGGGGCTGCCCCGGCGGTGTCTGGTCCTGCGCCGCGCCTTCGGAACCCTTGTAGTCCATCGGCTTGGCGTCCGAACCTGGCGGAGTGGGATCGAACGGCGGTAGCTGCTCCGGCGCCACCGAGTCACAGGTAGCGCCGACTTCCGGGTACACGCCGTTGGGGTTCTGCCGTAATGCGACGATGAACTGGTCGATCCGCTGGTCGTCGACCGAATCGACCTTCAATTGGTGGCCCCAGGACTGCAGTGAAATCGGCTTGTCCAGGCCGGGGTAGGGCGACATCATGCTGAATGGCTTGCTCTGGACACGGCTCTTGAGCTTCTCCAGTGCGTCGCCGCTGAGCAGTTGAGGGTTGTAGGCGATCCAGACAGCACCGTGCTCGAGTGAATGCACCATGTTCTCCGTGCGCACCGCGTTCGGGTACACCGTGCCGGTACACGTCGCCCAAGTCCCATCATGAGGGCCGCCGACCGGTGGAGACCTGTCGTACTTGACCCGCTCGGGTGGCCGCAAATGCGCTCGGCCGGCGTAGTCACCCTTGAACACGCCGTCGATCTTGTTCGAGGGGTCCGGGTTGCTCGCCGAGGGCACGAATGCGGCAGCGGCTTCCTCGCGCGCAGCCTGCTCGCGTTTTCCTGCGGTCTTCACGAAGTAGTATCCGCCCACGGTACCGGCGAGGGCCACGATGCCGGCGACCGAAAGGATGGTCAGCCAGGGCACGCCTTTTTTGCCCACCACCGATGCGCCGCGAGCCGCCCTGACCGTTTTCGAGGGTCGACGCTTCTTCTTGCTGGCCATTCACTCCCGCATTCCTTGAGTTCCGCGCCTCCTCGGGGCTTGCTGGCGAACAAGCCACCGGGCACCGAGTCAGGCTGTTGTTAACGCTCCGCATCCGGCAGGGTCGGCGCGGACTGCGGTAGCGGCGCCGATGTTAGGCTACTACTATTACGAGTAGTATCCTAGAGGGTACGCCTCTCACGCAACGACTTGCCGGAACTCGCCGCCGGCTATCCAGTCGGGCGACTGAGCCAAATGCGATTCGGAGTTTGAGTTAGTTGGCGGCGATCCAACGGAAGTGGTAGGAAGCGCTCGCCGCCGTGTTGGCCGCTGAAAAGACGGCTGGCCAGGCGAATCCGCGGTCTAAAGGGGGTGAAACACGATCAGCTTTCCGCCGACGACGACCGCCGTCGGCGGAATGGCGAAGAACGTGTCGACATCACCGTGCCGTTCGGCCGATCCCGGATCAGTTCGCCAACCAGGCTCTGGCCGAGGCCGCATGCGCGAACCGGGGCGCTCCGTGACGGGCACATTGTCAATGGGTTTCGTCCCTACCGTTTTCGACCGCCTGGGTGACTTTCTCTGACGGTGCTGCTGCGGCCTGTACATGGGGGATCGTTTTGCCGGTGAAGGTGATGTGTCCTTCGTTGTTGATGCGCTCGACCATATGCGGGTAGTGCAGTTCGAACGCCGGCCGCTCGGACCGGATCCGCGGCAGCTCGGTGAAGTTGTGCCGCGGCGGCGGGCAGGACGTCGCCCATTCGAGCGAGTTGCCGTAGCCCCACGGGTCGTCCACCGTGACGATCTCGCCGTACCGGTAGCTCTTGAAGACGTTCCAGATGAACGGCAGCGTCGAGGCACCGAGGATGTACGCGCCGATCGTCGAGATCGTGTTCAGCGTGGTAAATCCGTCCGATGGCAGGTAGTCCGCGTACCGGCGCGGCATACCTTGTGCACCCAGCCAGTGCTGCACCAGGAACGTCATGTGGAAGCCAAGGAACGTGGTCCAGAAGTGCCACTTGCCGAGCTTCTCGTCCATCATGCGGCCGGTGATCTTCGGGAACCAGAAGTAGATTCCGGCGAACGTGGCGAACACGATCGTGCCGTAGAGCACGTAATGGAAGTGCGCCACCACGAAGTAGCTGTCGGACACGTGGAAGTCGATCGCCGGTGCGGCTAGGAGCACCCCCGAGAGGCCTCCGAAGAGGAACGTGACGATGAAGCCCATCGAGAAGATCATCGGCGTCTCGAACGTGAGCTGGCCCTTCCACATCGTGCCGATCCAGTTGAAGAACTTCACGCCGGTCGGGACCGCGATCAGGAAGGTCATGAAGGAGAAGAACGGCAGCAGCACGGCGCCGGTCGCGTACATGTGGTGCGCCCACACGGCCACCGACAGCGCGGCGATCGCCAGCGTCGCCCAGACCAGGCCCTTGTAACCGAAGATCGGCTTGCGGCTGAAGACCGGGAAGATCTCCGACACGATCCCGAAGAACGGTAGCGCGACGATATAGACCTCTGGATGGCCGAAGAACCAGAACAGGTGCTGCCAGAGGATCACGCCGCCGTTCGCGGGGTCGAACACATGCGCCCCGAGATGCCGGTCCGCCAGCAGGCCCATCAGCGCCGCGGTCAGGATCGGGAACGCCAGCAGGATCAGGATGCTGGTGACCAGGATGTTCCAGGTGAAGATCGGCATCCGCCACATCGTCATGCCGGGGGCGCGCAGGCAGACCACGGTGGTGACCATGTTGACCGCACCGAGGATGGTACCCAGGCCGGACACGAGGAGTCCCGTGATCCATAGGTCGGCGCCGACGCCGGGCGAGTAGATCGCACTGGAGAGCGGGGTGTAGGCGAACCAGCCGAAGTCGGCGGCGCCACCCGGGGTCAGGAAGCCGGACATCACGATCAGGCCGCCGAAGAGGTACAGCCAGTACGAGAACGCGTTCAGCCGCGGGAAGGCGACGTCGGGCGAACCGATCTGCAGCGGCAGGATGAAGTTCGCGAAGCCGAAGAGGATCGGCGTCGCGTACAGCAGCAGCATGATCGTGCCGTGCATGGTGAACAGCTGGTTGTACTGCTCCTGCGAAAGGAACTGCTGCCCGGGACGCGCCAGCTCGGAGCGGATCAGCATCGCCATCGCGCCGCCCACCATGAAGAAGGCGAACGACGTGACCAGGTACATGATGCCGATTTGCTTGTGGTCCGTCGTGCGGAACAACCGCAGCAGGTACGAACCCTTCGGCGCGACCTGGACGGGTCGAACAGCGATCGGGCGAGCCTTCACGACCATCTGGCCGGCCTCCTGCATGCACCAAGGTCAACACCGGGACCTCTCTACTATGCCACATAGTGGAAGCTTGGCCCCGGTCGCGCTGCAGCGGTCAGAGCGACTTAGGCTGCGGGTGTGTCCCCAAGCGCACCGGCCTCTGCAAAGCCTCGTCTCCGTATAGGCGTCGCACCATTGGTGGCCATCGGTGCCGTCCTTGCCGTGTTCGTCGCCGTCTTCCTGGTTGCTCTGACCGGCGGAGCGGGCTACCCGATCGCCGGTCTGTCCGATCCTGGTGTGGTCACCCGCTACGGGATCACGGTGGTCCGGGTGGTCGCCCAAGGTTCCGCGGTGATCTGCGTGGGAGGCCTTTTGCTTGCGGCCTTCCTGGTAGCGCCGCAGCGAACTGGAATCCTCGGTGCCAACGGTTACGCCGCCGTGAGCGCCGCGCGGAATGCGGCATGGGTGTGGTTTGTGGCCTCGGTCGCATCGATGTACTTCACCGCGGCTGAGGCCGCTGGGTGGCCGGTTACCGAGGTGATGGTTCCGCAGACGACCGTCGAGCTGCTGAGCGCGATCGAGCAGCCCAAAGCGTGGCTCATCACTGCGGCGGTCGCCTTCGTGGTAGCAGTCGGCTGTCACTTCGTGCTGACTTGGGGATGGACCGCCACGCTGTTCCTCGTCGCGGTGCTCGGGCAGGTGCCTGTCGCGGTGACCGGTCATTCGGCGAGCGGAGGCTCTCATGACGTGGCCACCAACAGCCTGCTCTTCCATTTGGTGGCCGCGACCCTATGGGTCGGCGGACTGATCGCGGTAGTCGCGCTCGGCTACCGGGAGGGGAACGACCTCCTGCTGGCGGTCCGGCGATTCTCTCGGCTGGCGTTGGTGTGTTGGCTGACGATGGGGGTGTCCGGAGTCATCAACGCGCTGGTTCGGATGTCGGCCGCGGACCTGCTGCGCAGCGGCTACGGGCTGTTGGTGCTGGCGAAGGTCGTCGCGCTCGCGCTGCTGGGGTTGTTCGGTCACCAGCAGAGGGCCCGCACCATCCGTGCGCTATCCGATCGTCGCGACCGTATGCCGCTGATACGCCTCGCCGCGGTCGAGGTGCTGATCATGTCTGTCACCATCGGGCTCGCCGCAGCCTTGGCGCGAACGCCTCCACCGGCGACCGGGGCCGCGGAACCGTCGACGATGCAGGTGCTCATCGGGTACGACCTGGACGGGCCTCCGACTCTGCTCAGGCTGCTGTTCGCCTGGCGTTTCGATCTTGTGTACGGCACGGCGGCGATCGTCCTGGCCGGCCTCTACGTGGCGGGAGTCCGGCGCCTGCGTCGGCGGGGGGACACCTGGCCACCCGGGCGGACCACGGCCTGGTTGTGCGGTTGCGCGGTCCTGCTGCTCGCCACGTCCTCGGGTATCGGCCGGTACGCCCCGGCCATGTTCAGTGTCCACATGGGTACCCACATGCTGCTGGCGATGGTCACTCCGGCGCTACTGGTCCTCGGAGGACCGGTGACGCTCGCGCTACGGTCCTTGCCAACCGCCGGTGGTGACAATCCGCCCGGGCCGCGGGAGTGGCTGGTCGCGTTCGTCCACTCGCCGGTGTCGAAGACACTCGCGCATCCTCTGGTCGCCTTGGTGTTGTTCGTCGGCTCGGTCTACGTCTTGTATTTCTCCGGTCTCTATGGCGCCGCGTTGAACTACCATTGGGCTCATTTGGCGATGAACGCCCACTTCCTGCTGGTCGGCTATCTTTTCTACTGGCCGGTCATCGGTGTCGACCCGGCTCCGCGACCGATTCCACCGCTCGCGCGGGTAGGCCTGGTCTTCGCTTCGCTGCCGTTTCACGCGTTCTTCGCGGTCGCTCTGATCGGCATGAAAACGGTTATCGGCGCCACGTTCTTTCGTTCCTTGCAGCTTCCGTGGGTAAGCGACCCTCTCGCGGACCAGCGCCTCGGTGGCAGCATCGCTTGGGCGTCAGGGGAACTCCCTGTGCTTATTGTGCTGATCGCCTGTCTTGTGCAATGGGCCCGCAGCGACCAACGCGAGGCGCGTCGGAGAGACCGGCGCGAGGAGGCTACCGGCGACGCGGACCTCACCGCCTACAACGCGATGCTGCAGCAGATGGCCAACGGGCAGGCCTCGCCCGATAGCTCCGCCCCGCCGGTGCGAGGCTCTGGCTCGACGTAGCCCCTGAAATGCGGTACCCAGGGATAGTGTCACAGGTGCCGGGTCCGGTGGAAAGGATCGCAGGAAACAAAAGTAGGCCGCGCCTGCGGAAGCTGCTGCCGCCTTTGTGTCTTCGTCGGGGCAGGGGGCCAGCGGCGACTTTCTCGAGCTACGACGGCTGGCGAGCCGGAGCAGGATCAAGCCGGGAATGACCCGCATGAGAAGCGCGATGATCAGGAACCCGCCGCGGCCGGTGCTTCTGGCGTCTGTGGAGCGATCAACGACATTTGTTGTTCGACCACCGGCTTTGAGTCACCGCGACACCGGGCCGATATGGACCGTCTTCCAAAGCCTTATCTAGTCGAAGACAGGCGGTCATGGCCTGGTTGCCATGGATCGTACGAGCGTGCTCCGCGTACCTGCGCGGCGAAGCCGTGCACCTTGCCGTGAGCCGCCCGTAGCCGGTTGGCAAAGACCATGTCGTAATCTGTGCCCTCGGCCTTGGACAGTTCGTCGAGTCAGCCCTGCCGTTCGCTGGCGAGTTTATCCGACACGGCCACGTTGAGTCCGCCCGCGATGTCGCGGACCATGTTGTCCAACAACATATCGCCGTCGATCAGATGCGCGACCTCCTCTACCTTGCTGTCGCTGAACTTCTCGATCGACTGGCGTCCAGTCGGCCGTTCCCGGAGACTTGCCTGTCATACCTTCACGAGAAAGTCACGGTGGGCCGCGCCGAGCGGGCCCACTGAGCGGCGACGACGACGTTCTGGCCGTCGGTCGATCCCGGCTGTACGTTCTGCGTGCTTCACCGGCAGCTACGATGCGAAGCAGTAGAGGGATCACCGAGATGTCGTCGTTGTCATTCTGACACCGCCGCAGGCGCTTGCACCGGTGTTCAGCCGAGGAACAGCACGCCGATAGCCGCTCCGGCGATCGCGGTACCCAACAGGAGCGCGCCGGCGAACTGGCCGTTGGTGAGGTGGCGATGGCGGCGCAGCCATACGAGATAGAACCCTGTGGCAGGCAACGCCACCGTCGCCGCCGTGACCATTCCAGGCGAGTACTCCCCGAAAGTGACCCCTGTCCCCAGATGGAACACCGCGTTCACCGCGAACTGCCACTGGAACGCCGTCGCCATCACGACCCAGCCCGTCGACGCCTTCGGACGCGAGGCCCGCCACGAGGACAACAGCACCAGCAAGATCAACGGGATATGGCTGACCGCGAACTTTTCCGTCGTCAGATGTGCGAAGTGCGACGACACCCATGACGCGAACCCGGGCATTTCCTCGAGCGTGTGTACCACGAACACCGCGAACGGCGCGTAGAACGCCAGTCGGGCGCCTGTCCATCCAGGCGAGACATGCCCGTCGGGTGTGGATCCCGTCGACTGAATGGCCATGACTACTACCTCCAGTTATTCCATCAAGATATGCGCATGTTACTATATGTTTTCGTTGGGGTGAACCGGTGCTACGCGGGTTGCACGTGGCCGGTATGGAGCGGGAGGTTGGCCTGGTGGGACAGGGGCATGGTCACGGGGTATCACCCGCGGAGGCGGGCAGCGCTTCAGGCAAGTACGTGCGCCGGTTGGCGATCGCGATCGGGCTGGGGCTGGTCACCTTCGTGATTCAGCTTGTGGTCGGGCTGAACACGTCGTCGCTGGCGTTGCTGTCGGATTCGGCGCACGTCTTCACCGACGTGTTCGGCGTCGCGATGGCGTTGGTGGCGATCCTGATCGCTCGTCGCGCTGTGGGGCGTAGCGACCGCACCTACGGGATGTACCGGGCTGAGGTGTTCGCTGCCCTGTTCAACGCCGTCTTGTTGTTCGCGGTCGCGGGCTGGGTGCTGTACGAGGCGATCGGGAGGCTGGCCGATCCGCCGGACGTGCCGGGATTGCCGGTCGTCCTGGTCGCGGTGGTCGGTCTCGGAATGAACGTGGCCGCGCTCTTGGTGCTCAAGAGCGGCGCGAAGGAAAGCCTGAACGTCCGGGGTGCCTACCTGGAAGTCCTGGCCGACATGCTCGGCTCGGTTGGCGTGCTGGCCAGCGGCCTGATCACGCTGCTTACCGGCTGGCGCTATGCCGACCCGGTGATCGGTGTCGCGATCGGCTTGTTCGTTCTGCCGCGGGCCTACAACCTGGGCAGGCATGCGCTGCGGATCCTGTTCCAGCACGCTCCGCCCGGCCTGGACGTCGCGGACATGTCGGCTGCGCTGAGCGCGCTGGCAGGAGTGCGTCAGGTCCATGACCTGCACGTGTGGACACTGACCTCGGGCATGGAGGTCGCCTCCGCCCATCTGACGATCGACGTGGACGCCGAGCCTGCCGCGGTTCTGACCGAGGCGCAGCAGGTCTTGGCGGACAAGTTCGGCCTGCACCACGCGACGCTGCAGATGGAGCCCCCCGACATGACCGATCGCTGCCAGCGCATGTCATGGTGACCACCAGACGCGATATCGTGTCAGTTCCGTGAAGCGGGCTGGCCTACCTGCCGCACCATTCCCGCCAGGACAGGGCGCGGCGCCCTGTGGAAGGACAGTTCGACCATGGCAACTGAATCACCGGACGTTTCAGATTCCACAGTGGACAGTGAGGAAGCAGGGACGCCCGAAACCGTCGGTACGCGCACTGGTGCCAAGGTGTTCATCGGTGTCGTGGCGGCGCTGGCGCTGCTGATCGCCGGTGCCACGGCCGGGACCTTGATCACTCGGTCTGAAGTGGAGGAGAGCACGTCGCCGGCAGTCGACGCGATCGACGTCGGATTCGCCCAGGACATGTCCGTGCATCACCTGCAGGCGGTATCGATGTCCGGTATCGCTCGGGAGCGTAGTACCGATGCCGAGGTCCGGACGCTGGCATTCGACATCGAATCCTCCCAGTTGCGGCAGATCGGCAATATGCAGGGCTGGCTACAGATGTGGAACAAGCCCACTTTGCCTTCCGGTGGCTATATGGCTTGGATGGGCAACTCGGGGCAGCACGGAAGCCACGGCGGTATGTCCGGTGAAGCGGCGTCGGCTCGGGAAGGGCTCATGCCTGGAATGGCGACACCGCAGGAAATCGCCAAGCTACGGTCCTTGTCGGGACGCGAGTTCGACGTGTATTTCCTGCAGTTGATGTTTCGCCACCACGGCGGCGGCGCACCGATGGCCCAGTACGCCGTCGAACGCGCCGGGCAGAACGTAGTGCGGACGCTCGCGGACAGCATCTTCAGATCCCAGTCCGCGGAGATGGGCAGCATCAAGGACATGCTCGCCTCACGTGGGGCGGCGCCGTTGCCGCAATGAGCGGAGGCGGTTCCGTCAGTCGCGGTCGGCCCCACCACCAGCCGAGGGTGGTGTTGATCCCGAGTCCGGCCAGGACGGTGACGGAGAGAGCGTTGAACACCCAGGTCTCGGAGACCGGGCAACGAGCACCGGGTTGTTCAAAGCGCGTCCGGTGTGCCGTTGGACGACCGGGATGGGGCGCAGCGCGGGTTGCTGCCGGAGGGCGGCCTGGAACTGTAGCTGTCAGATCACCACGACGGCGGCGAAAACCTCGATGGCCGAGTCGATGCCCGAAGCCGACCAGGGCGATGGAGTCCGTCAAGAGGTCGGCGGTCCCAGCATCGCCTTCGTCGGTGGGGAGCCGGAGGTGATGACAACCTCGGTGAGGTTAGAGGTTGCGGGACTGCAGGCCAGGGCAACCCGAGTACGGGTCACCCCAGCCTGCAGCGCGGAGCAGCCGGTGGTTACGAGGACGCGCCCACCGCGCTAGGCGTCGACGGCGTCTGGCTGCGGATCCCTGCGAGCTGCAGGGTTTTGGCGCGGCCGGCGCGGACGCCGTTGGCGATGACGACGACCTCGGCCAGTTCGTGCACCAGCACCACCGCGGCCAGGCCGAGAATGCCGAACAACGCGAGCGGCATCAACGCGACGATCAGCCCGAGGGACAGGCCGACGTTCTGCAGCATGATCCGGCGTGCGCGGCGGGCGTGGGTGAACGCCTGCGGCAGGTGCCGCAGGTCCTCGCCCATGAGCGCGACGTCGGCGGTCTCGATCGCCACGTCGGTGCCCATGGCGCCCATGGCGATGCCCAGGTCGGCGGTGGCCAGGGCGGGTGCGTCGTTGACGCCGTCGCCGACCATCGCGGTGGAGCGCTGCCCGCGCAGTGTCTGGATCAGGCGGGCCTTGTCCTCCGGGCGGAGTTCGGCGTGCACGTCCTCGGCGTCGATGCCGACGTCCTTGGCGAGCGCATTGGCGGTGGCGTGGTTGTCGCCGGTGAGCATCGCGACGTGGTAGCCGTCCCGGCGCAGCTGGGCCACGACCTCGGCGGCTTCCGGGCGCAGCTCGTCGCGGACCGCGATCGCCCCGACGATCTGGCCGTTGTCCTCGACCAGCACGGCGGTCGCGCCGGCCTGCTGCATCCGCTGCACGTCCGCGGCCAGTGCGCCGGGGTCGAGCCAGCCGGGGCGACCCAGCCGGAGGGTGCGTCCGTCCAGGCGGCCGGTGAGCCCGGCGCCGGTGACGGCTTCCACGTCCGAGGCCGGGGTGACCTCGTCGACGGCGGCGAGGATCGCGCGGGCCAGCGGGTGTTCGCTGCGCGCTTCCAGTGCTGCCGCCAGGTGCAGGACCTGGTCGCGGCTGGCACCGTTCGTGGTGGCGACCTCGATGACGGCGGGCCGGTTCGCGGTGAGGGTGCCGGTCTTGTCCAGCGCGACCCCGCGGACCGCGCCGAGGGCTTCCAGCGCGGCGCCGCCCTTGACCAGCACGCCGAGTTTGCTTGCCGCGCCGACCGCGGCGACCACGGCGACGGGGACGGAGATCGCCAGGGCGCAGGGGGAGGCAGCGACGAGTACGACCAGGGCACGCTCGATCCAGGTGACCGGGTCGCCGAGCAGGCTGCCGATCACGGCGATCAGCGCGGCGGCGATCATGATGCCGGGCACCAGCGGCTTGGCGATGCGGTCGGCGAGGCGCTGGGAGGCGCCCTTGCGGGCTTGTTCGGCTTCCACGATCCGCACGATCCGGGCGAGGGAGTTGTCCTCGGCGGTGGTGGTGACCTCGACTTCGAGCACGCCGGTGCCGTTGATCGACCCGGCGAACACCTCGCTGCCGGGTCCGGCCTCGACCGGGACGGACTCGCCGGTGATCGCCGAGACGTCCAGCGCGGTACGGCCGTCGCGGATGGTCCCGTCGGTAGCGATCCGCTCGCCGGGTTTGACCAACATCCGGTCGCCGACCCGCAGTTCGGCGGGGGATACGGTGGTCTCGGTGCCGTCGCGCAGGATGGTGGCCTGCGCGGGAACCAGGGACAGCAGGGCGCGCAGGCCGCGGCGGGTGCGGGCCAGCGAATATTCCTCCAGGCCCTCGCTGATGGAGAACAGGAAGGCCAGCATCGCGGCCTCGCCGACCTCGCCGAGGATGACCGCGCCGACCGCGGCGATGGTCATCAGGGTGCCGACGCCGATCTTGCCCTTGACCAGCCGCTTGAGAGTGGAGGGGACGAAGGTGTAGGCGCCGGCCAGCAACGCCGCCGCCTCCAGCGCCAGCTCCACCGGCTGCGCCGTGTCGGCCCAGCCGGCGATCAGCGCGGCGAGCAGGAAGACCCCGGAGACAGCGGCGAACTGTAGTTCCTTGACTTGCCAGAGCCGTTCCGGCTCGTGCTCCTCGGCCTTCTCGCCCACAGGTTCGTCGGGGCCGCAGCCGCACGCGTCACTCATCGAGCACTCTCCTTACTGTCCTGATCCGCGTCGGTCGGGGCGTCGGTGCCGTAGTTCGGGCACAGCGCCACCGCGTTGCCGGTCGCGGCCAGCAGCGTCTCCGCCGACGCCAGCAG
Source organism: Amycolatopsis roodepoortensis (assembly GCF_024628825.1). Classification (NCBI taxonomy): domain Bacteria; kingdom Bacillati; phylum Actinomycetota; class Actinomycetes; order Pseudonocardiales; family Pseudonocardiaceae; genus Amycolatopsis; species Amycolatopsis roodepoortensis. The sequence continues at coordinate 4,536,929 of NZ_CP102415.1, read as the reverse complement.
GTCCATCAACTCCGGCCGGGCGAGGCTGTAGAACACCTGCCTGCCCTGCGGCCGGCCCACCACCAGCGCGCAATCACGCAGGCACGCCACATGCGCCGACACCGTGGACTGCGCCATGCCCAGCTCGGCCACCAGGTCGGCGACTCGCGCCTCACCGTGGGCCAGGCGCTGCACGATCGCCAATCGGGTGGCGTCGGAGAGGCTGTGGAACAGCGCCACCGCTGGGTCCAAACCCGCACCCGTGCTCGACGCGAGACATCCATCCGTGCTATTCATCGTCACATGGCGATGATAGCAGTCGTGCTCGATTGAATCGAGGTAGGTCGATGTTGATGAACAAGGTTGAGACCGCGCTGGTGAATTCCCTTCCCCGGCGTTGGCTGCAGCGCTTCTACGAGATCCAAGTGCTGTTGCGGTTCGGTGGCAGGCAGGTCCCCGGGGCGCGAGCGCTGGAGATTGGCTGTGGCTCCGGGTACGGGACGCAGCTGGTGCTGGAGCGGTTCGGTGCCGCCAGTGTGGACGCCCTGGATTTGGACCCGGCTATGATCCGCCGTGCCCGCCGGCGTCTCGCTGCTTACGGCGACCGGGTTCGGCTGGCTCCCGGCAGCGCGACAGACGTCCGCGCGGCCTTGGGTACCGAGGACGGCAGCTACGACGCGGTGTTCGATTTCGCGATCATCCATCACATTCCGGACTGGCGAGCGGCCATCGCCGAAGCCGCGAGAGTGCTCAAGCCGGGCGGGCGGTTCTACTTCGAGGAGGTCACCGCTCACGCCCTGGCCCGCCCCACTTACCGGCGGTTGTTCGATCATCCCGCTGGGGACCGGTTCACCGCTGAGCAGTTCCTCGACGAGCTGGCCCGCCACGGGCTCGTGGTTCTCGGGTCGGTCACCCGGGTCCGCGGTGACTACCTGCTCGGTGTGGCCACTAAGCCGTGTCCGGCAGGGAGCGTCGGGTGATGGCTGTCGTCGCTCTTGTCCTGTTCGTGGTCATGATGCTGGTCATCGGCGGGGTCCGCACGCTGATCCAGCGGCGTCGCACTGGCAATACCGGGAATCGGCGTAGCTCGGTGTCACGTGGCTCGTGGGAATGGTGGGGTCTGGCGATCGCCGACGTCGGTTACCTGATGGTGGGGGTCGGTGCACCGACCGCGGCGTTGGCCGGGGTGCCGCCGGTCGCCATCCTTGACCAGTCCGGTGCCCGTATCGTCGGCGTCGTGGTGGCAGCGCTGGGCATCCTCGGGACCTTTGGCGCCCAGATGGCGTTGGGGGCGTCGTGGCGCATCGGCGTCGACCAGAACGAGCGCACGACCCTGGTGACCACCGGGGTGTTCCGGCTGATCCGCAACCCGATCTTCACTGCTGTCGCCGTCGTGTTGACGGGATTGGTGTTGCTGGTGCCCAACCTGATCGCGCTCGGGGGCTTGCTCGTCGCGTTCGTCGGGGTCGAAATCCAGGTGCGCCGGGTCGAGGAGCCTTACCTGCGCCGGGTGCACGGAACCTCATATACCGGCTACGCGTCACGTACCGGCCGATTCCTGCCCGGCCTCGGCCGTATCCGGTACGAACACCAGCGCAGGATTTGAGATGTGGCAAGGAACGGTCACACTCCAGCCCGGGCTGCTCATCTACACAGGACAGTTGGGCGCCGCGCACCGCCACCGGCACGCGGCTGTGCAGGTGGTTGTCGCGCAGGATGATCCGGTGCGGCTGCGTGACGAGTCCGGAACCTCGTGCCGTGGCCGCGCCGCCGTGATCCCGTCCGGGGTGGAACACGAGACCGCCGGTAGTTCGGCGGGCATGCTGGTCTGGGTCGACGCTGACGGGATGCTCGGCCAGGCGTTGACCTCTCGTGTCCGGCGCACCGGGCTCCCTGCTGACACCGCCACCGCATGGGTGGCCGCGGCGGACCCGCTGGACGTCGACAGAGTTATGGCGGGGGGCAATCCGCGCGCGCTGGCCGATCTCATCCTCGGCGAGCTCGCCGATGCGGGCACGCTCGACGCGACGCCGGCTCATCCCGCGGTGCGGCAGGCGGTCGCCGTGCTCCCGGCCATGCTGGATGACACCGTCCACCTTGGACAGATCGCCAAGGAGGTCGGGCTCTCGGCCAGCCGTCTCGGCCACCTGTTCAGTGACGAACTCGGCCTGCCGTTCCGCGCCTACGTGCGCTGGGCGCGCCTGCGCAGGGCGATCGACCATGTCAGGGCTGGCGGGACGCTGACCGAGGCGGCTCACGCGGCCGGGTTCGCCGACAGCGCGCACCTCACCCGCGTCTGCCACGAAATGTTCGGGCTCGCACCCTCACTTCTGGCCGGCGGCATGGACTGGCAGGAATCGGTGGTGTGAGGTCAGCGAGTTTGTTCAAGCCGCGACCCGTGTCCGGGCAGCAGGCTCGGGGGCATGCGCACACTCGTCCGGTACGGCTACGTGCCGTTCATGCTCCTGGCCGTCAACGGCACCGGTATCGCCATCGCCGCCTCCGGTGGTTCCAAGCTCTGGCTGCTGGCCCTGCTGGTGCTCGCCATCGCCTGCTCGTTCGGCGCCGAACGGGTCCTGCCCTACCACGATGAGTGGAACACCCCACACGACGACGACTGGCGCGACACCGTCCACGCCGCGGTGAACGAACTCCTCACCCTTGGCAGTGTCGCCGCCCTGCCCGTGCTCACCGCCGTCGCCTCGATCGAGGGCGTCTGGCCCCACGAATGGCCGTTCGTGCTGCAGGTGCTGGGCGCGGTGCTCGTGGCCGACCTCGGCATCACCCTGGTTCACCTGGCCAGCCACAAGATCCCCGCCTTGTGGCGGCTGCACGCCGTCCACCACAGCGTTAAACGTGCCTACGGCTTCAACGGCCTGATGAAGCACCCACTGCACCAAACCCTGGAAACCGCGGCCGGTGTCGCACCTCTGGTCCTGCTCGGCCTGCCGACCACTGTCGCCTACGCGCTCGCGCTGTGCGTCGCCGTCCAGCTTCTCCTTCAGCACTCCAACGTGGACTATCGCGTCGGACGACTGCGCGCCGTGCTCGCGCTCAACCAGGCCCACCGCTTCCACCACCTGAAATGGGCCGGCATCGGCGACGTCAACTTCGGGCTCTTCACCCTGCTCTGGGACCACGTCCTGCGCACCTACTCCTACGACCCGGAACGGCGCTTCACCAGTGACGACCTCGGCATGGCCGCCAAACCCGACTACCCCAACGCCTATCTCGCCCAGCTCGCCGAGCCCTTCCGGCGCAGTGGCGCCTGCGCGGCGGATGACGCCGACGCCGTCGCCCCGCCGCGAACCAAGTGACCAGTGCCGGGAGGCGGGCCATGCTCCGCTGACGTCCGGGAGAGCGCCGGTAGGTCGGAACGGAGCGGGTCATTCCCTGTCCGCGACGGAGTCACCGACCAGCGGCCCGGACTGCAATCGGGCGGCTGGTGGACGCTGGGAAGGGCCGGAAGCTTCCAGGTGAGGCTTCGAAACGGGGCAGAGCACCAGGGGGCGGTGAGTCACGCATATCTGCGGCCTTTTCTGTCGCCTGACCGGCATTCGACCCGTCCGACTGAATGAACTGCACGTGTCCATGTTTCGGCGCCGGACATTTATCCATCGCGGTTACCTCCCGGTATTCATCGAAACTTGGCGATGACATCCGCTAGCCTGGATGTACGCGTCGGGGAGACGCGTTAGGGGAGATCGACTGCACCGCGCTTGGCGACGTCCAGGCGTGATTTGCCGTGCCCGAAATCGCCGCGTGGGATCGACGTCTGGTCCACGCGACGCGGTAACGCCTCATGAGGTGATGTCGGCGCGGTATGGCTGCCCGATGCTCGCCTATGGGGTCTGCCAAACGGGTGTCTTCGGGAGCGGTGTCCTCAGTGTTCGACGAAACCTCTCGACGACACGCGGACGACCGTGATAGAACATCGTCTTGTAGCGATAATATCGTCCGTAGGCGATTGGTGTGATCGTGTCCGAAGCGTGGGAGCGAACCCATCGGCGTCAGGACTGCGTGACCGAGGTCTTGGCGGCCGTCAGTCGCGGCGGGCCGGTGGCCGTTCGTGGCTATACCGAACGGATCGTGCGGGATTTTGGGAGTATGGAAGCGTTCCTGTGCGATCTGCAGCGACGGTGGTTCACCGCGTTCGACGCCAGGCTTGACGCCGTCCTGGAGGGCCTGCCTGGCGATCCGCTGCGGGAATTGGTCACCTTGTCGCGTGAACTGGAGGGCGCGCTTCCGCACGTGGCCGCGGTGCTGGACGCCTATGCGGGGCATCCGGCGTTGAAAGCGGGCGAGATGCGGCATGCGCACGCTCTGCTGCAGGCCACGGGCATTGAATATCACCTCGTGGTGGCCGAGCGGTCGAGGATCCCCCGACCTCGTCGGGGCGGCGGAAAGACTCGCGCTCGGCGACGTGCATTCCTGGTCGTGCCGCCGACCGAGAACGGTACCTAGGCCTGACTGAGGCTTCTTGACTGGCCGCAGGAGGGGTGCGGCCGCAACCGACGCACTGTCGATTGTGGACACTATGTAATTACTTGGGGAGTAAGTATGAACGTCAGTGTCGGATTGGCTGGTCTGGGGCATGCCCTGGGGTCGACGATCGTGAGCAATGTGGATTTGGCCAAGTCACTGGGGATGCCGCCGGACTGGTTCGTCGAGCACACCGGTATCGAGCAGCGCCAGATCTGCGGTGAGGGCGAGGATGTGTTGTCCCTGGCGATGTCGGCGGTGACCGCGGCGTGCGACGATGCGTCACTCGACATGCACGCACTGGGGCACGAGACCGTTTTGATCCACGTACAGAACGGTTTCACCCATTTCACGCCGCCGGCCGCCGTGGTTCTGGCCGGGCAATTGGGGCTCAACGGTGTCCGGGTGATGGGGCTCGACGGCGTGTGCGCGGAACCCATCGCGGCGTTGGAGACCGGTCTGATGTTGCTGCAGGCCGGCCGGTGTGAGCGGGTCATCATCTCCGCCGCGGTGGACTTCATGTCGTATGTGGATCCGAAGGACCGGAACACGGCAGGGCTGTTCGGCGCCGGGGCGGGCGCCATCATCCTGTCGAACGACACCCAGCGCGACGAGGAGATCCAAGTACGAGGGCTGCACTGGGAAACCCATGCCCAGCATTGGCAGATGGGTGAGGTGGAGGTCAAGCGGCAGCGGAAGACCGACACCGGCGTCGATCTCGAGACCGGCTTCTACGAGATGCAGGGGCAGGCGCTGTATCGTGCCGCGTTGCGCACGTTGCCCGCTGTGATCGACAAGACGCTGGCGCAGGCGGAGTGGAAGAACGAGGACATCGAGCTGATCGTCATCCACCAGCCGAACGCCAAGATGCTGGAAATGGGCGGTCGCCGGCTGGGCCTCAATCTCGATGTCATGCCCCTGCCCGTGCGGCGGCTGGGAAACATGGGCCCGGCCAGCCTGCTGGTCAACCTGTCACTTGCGCGCAAGGAAGGGAAGGTCATTCCGGGAACTCCGGTGCTGCTGCTGGCCTTCGGGCTTGGCTTCTCGTGCGGCGCCGCCGCCATCGAGTTCTGATGTCCGCTGACCGTGGTTGATCCGTCATCATCTGGTGGAGGTGTGGTGAACCGTCGCGTTCTCGTGACCGGTGGCAACAGGGGAATCGGGCTGGCGACCGCCCGCCGATTTCTGCTTTCTGGCGACACGGTCGCCGTCACGTATCGCTCCACGCCTCCACCAGAGAATGTGCCCGGCATTCGGTGCGACGTCACCGATACGACGTCGGTGGATCAGGCGGTGGCCGAGTACGAGGAGCGTTTCGGCCCGGTCGAAGTGCTCGTCGCCAACGCGGGAATCACGGTGGACCGCTTGATCGTGCGGATGTCCGAGGAAGAGTTCCTCTCCGTCCTCAACACCAACCTCGCAGGGGTGTTCCGTGCCGCGAAGCGGGTGAGCATGGGGATGATGAAAGCCCGGTGGGGTCGCATGGTGTTCATTTCCTCTGTAGGGGCGTTCTTCGGTGCGCCAGGGCAGGCCAACTACGCGGCCACGAAAGCGGGTCTGGTCGGCTTCGCCCGGTCCCTGGCGTGGGAATTCGGCACGCGCAACATCACCGCGAACGTCGTGAGCCCGGGCCTCATCGACACCGACATGACCCGGGACCTCAATCAGAAGCGCATCGACTTGCTGCTAAGTATCACGCCGCTGGGCGTCATGGGCGAACCCGACGACGTGGCCCACGTGGTGCGCTTCGTCGCCTCGGAGGAAGCCCGCTACGTCACCGGCGCGGTCATCCCCGTGAGCGGTGGGCTGGCCATGGGCCAGTGACCCGGCAGCCCTACCCGATGTCACTGAGTAGATCGGACTGAAGCAATGTGGAAACGGTGGAGCGAGCTGGCGTCGCGCCGGGCAGCGGCGGTCCTGGCCGTGCTCGCCGTGGCACTGATCGGGCTGGCGATCCTCGGCGCGACGACGAACTCGGAACTGAGCAACGGCCTGCGGTCGCTGGAGGATCCCGGCTCCAGCAGCGCCGAAGCGCGCCGCGTCGTCGAAGAGGCGACCGCCGCCGGCCCCGAACCGGAACTGCTCGCGCTGATCTCGACACCCGACGGCACGGAGTCACCGCAGGCGCGGGCACGGGTCGACGCCCTCGCGCAGCGGCTGAGCCAGGCCCCGATCGTGTCATCGGTGCTCACGCCCGCGGATCCAGGACGCGAGTACCTCCGCGGAGTGGACGGCCGGTTCGCGATAGTCGCGATCACCTTGCGCACGGCTCCGGATCACGAGCGCCGTGCGGGCATCGAACAGCTCCAGCGGGAACTCGGCGGCGAGGAGGGGGTGCGGGTCAGCGGGTTGGGTGCCCTGGAACAGACGATGACCAGCCAGCTCGAAGATGACCTTCGCACCGCTGAGTTCGTGGCGTTTCCGTTGCTGTTCCTGGCGTCACTGTGGGTCTTCCGGTCCGTGGTGGCCGCGACACTGCCCCTGGTGGTAGGTGGTGCGGGGCTGCTGGCCACGCTCGCGTTGGTCCGCGCGGCGAACAGTGTGGTGAGTTTGTCGTCGTTCGTGACGAACCTCGTCATCATGCTGACGCTCGGGCTGGCGATCGACTACTCGTTGTTCTTCGTCAACAGATACCGGGAAGAACTGCGTCGTCACGGCGACATTCCAGCCGCCCTCCGCACAACGCTGCGGACCACCGGCCGCACCATGCTGTTCAGCGCACTGCTGGTTTCCGCCGCCATGGGATCGCTGCTGGTGTTCCCCGTGCAGTTCGTGTACTCGATGGGCGTGGCCGGGCTCATCGCCCCTCTGGTGGCGGTCATCGCGGCCCTGCTGATCCTGCCTCCACTCCTGGGGTTGCTGGGTGAGCGGGTCAACGCCCTGACGCCCCGGTGGCTGAAGCGGTCGGCAGAGCGGGAAACCAAGGTGGTGGAAACCGGGTTCTGGTACCGGCTGGCCGAGTTCGTCATGCGCCGGCCGGCGAAGGTCGCCATCGCCGCGTCGCTGGTTCTGCTGTTGCTCGGTGCTCCGGCGGCAATACTGAAGATCACCGGGTTCGCCCCTGAACAGTTACCCACCTCGATGACCATGCGGCAGGCCCACGACGACCTCACCCAGGCCGCGCCGTCGCTGACCTCAGCGCGCTTCTACGTCGTCGTGACCGCACCCAGCGCCACACGGGCGCAGCTTGACGCCTACGCCGCGCAGCTGGCCACGACTCGCGACGTGGCCGCGGTGTCCCCACCACAGCAGCTCGCCGCGCACACCTGGCGGATGGACGTGACCAGCACGGCCGACGACCTCACGACCGAGGCCCAGCGCGTGGTGGCCGACATCCGGTCGGTTCCCGCGCCTGGACAGGCCCACGTCGGGGGACTGACACCGGCGTTCGTCGACGAACTGGCATCGCTGCGGCAATGGTTGCCGTACTCCTTGCTGATTCTGGTGGCGGCGATGCTGCTTCTGCTGCTCGGATTCACGAGATCGGTCCTGCTGCCCCTGAAAACGCTGCTGATGAACCTGCTGACGTTGGCCAGCTCCGTCGGCATCTTGGTGATCGTCTTCCAGTGGCTGGGAATCGGGCAACCACCGGGAGCGCTCTCCGCGCTGGAAGTCAGCACCTTGATCATCACCGTCACCACCGCCTTCGGGCTGGCCACCGATTACGGGGTGTTCGTCCTCGGCCGCATCGCCGAAGGCCACGACACCGGGCAGCCGGACCGGCGAGCCATCGCCGTCGGCATGGAACGCACCGGGCGGCTGGTGTCCTCGGCCGCGCTGCTGTTCGCGATCGCCGTCGGTGCCTTCGCCAGCTCACAACTGGTGTTCGTCAAGGAACTGTCCATCGGACTGCTCGTGGCCGTGCTCATCGACGCCACCCTGGTCCGGGCCTTCCTGGTGCCCGCGCTGATGCGCCTGCTCGGTTCCGCCAACTGGTGGGCACCCCACTGGCTACGCCGCCGTTCCAACCCCGAACTTGTGTCTACTCCTGAGGACTTGGTGAGGAAACCATGACCGATCTCCACGACCAGCCGATCGCCATCGTGGGCGGGGGCGCGGCCGGGATCGCGACCGCGCTCGCCTTCGCCAGCCGTGGACAGCGCTCCCGGGTATTCGAACGCGCCGGCAACGCCACCGCGATCGATCGCGGTGACATCCTGCATCCCGCGACCTTGCCGCTGCTGCGGCAATGGAACGCCTGGGACGCCGTGCGGGACAGCAAACCACTGCAGTTCGCCGACTTCCGCATCATTGACGGCGATGGCCGCTCCCTGCTGACGGCGAACACCCAAAAGCTACTCGGCGCCGACTACCGTCTCACCGCGCTCCGGCACCCCGACATCGTCCACGCCCTGCACGCCGCGGCGGACGCCACCGGCCTCATCGAGCGACACGACAGCGAACCCGTCACCGAGCTGCTGACGCAGCGAGGACGCATCCGCGGGGTCCGTACCGCGCGCGACGACTACCCCGCCATGCTGACCGTCGTCGCCGCCGGCACCCGCTCGAAACTGCGCGCGCAACACTTCGGTGGCCACCAGGCGATCGACTACGGCACGTCGTTCTACAACGCACGGGTCACCGCCCTGGACAACTACCGCGACTGCGGCTACTACGTTCTCGACCGCGCCGGGCTGCTCGTGATGGTCGCCCTGCCCGGCGACGAACTGCGCATCGGCATCCAGTTCCGCACCCACAACCGCGACGACCGCCCTTCACCCGCCAACTTCGCCGCGCACGCCCGGCGCATCCTGCGCCCGCTGCGCGACGAGCAACTCGACTTCATCGACGGCCACACCTACCGCCTCGAAGGAATCCTCGCCCGCACGTGGTGGACACCCGGCGCCGTGCTGGTCGGCGACATCGCCCACACCGTGCATCCGACCGGCGGCCAAGGCATGAACCTCGCCTTCCAGGACGCCGACATCCTTGCCGCCCAGCTCACCGGAACCCGCGGCCCCGATGCCATCGATGACGCGTGCCGCACCTACGCGACGATCCGCCACAAGCACGTCCGCCCGGTCTTCCGCCGCGCTCACCTCGGCGGCACCGCGGCCTCCTTCAGCCACCCCGCCACCATCGGCGCCCGCCGCGGCCTGCTCCGGGCGGTCGACCACGTGGCGCCGCTCAAACGTGCCGCCATCCGACGTCTCGTCGAAGTCCGCTGACCGACAAGAGGGGGACCACGCTCCATGCCCAGGCCAGATCTCGACGCTTTGAACAAGCGCGTCGACCACGACCGTGCCGCGATCGACACCGCGATGACGACCCAGGAAACCCCGGACGGCAGCACCATCCGCATCGCGCGAATCGGCACCGGACCCACCGTCGTTTGCCTGCCGATGATCACCGAACTCAATTTCGTCTACCTGCCCCAGGTCCAGGCATTGTCTGACCAGTACGAGTTCGTGATCTACGAACCACGACTCAGCCGCACCCACAGGGTCAGCGCCGCCGACCGGGCACGCGAACTCCGCACCGTCATCGACACCGTCGGCGCGGAATCGGCGCACCTGCTGGCCTGGAGCGACGCCGGCTCCGCCGCCTACCTCGCCTGCCGATGGTGGCCGGAACGAATCCGGTCCGCCGTGTTCCTCGGCCTCGCCGACCACTACACCTTCCCCCAGCCCATTCAGATGCTCACTCACGCACTCGACCGATTCCCCATCGAGAAAGCCTTCCCGCCACCTGTGCTGGGCAGGCTGATCAGCCACTATCTCGGCGGCAGCAAAATCCCTCCGCGCTGGGTGTACTCCGAGACCCGCCGCATCCCACAGCTACGCCAGCTGTTCAAATACTCCGTCCTGCCGTGTTTCCGCGACCACCAACCGGACTCCGAACCCTTTCCCGTGCCCGCGCTGCTCATCGGCGGCGACAAGGACGCACTCGTCACACCGGCACAAATGCGGAACATGGCCCGACTGCTCAACCCCGACCGCGAAGCCGTGATCGTCCCCGGCGGCGAACACATCCTCGGCTACGCCACTCCCGAACCGGTCAACGACGCCGTCCGTGACTTCTACAACGTCGTCGATGCCCGCGCCTCGCGCACCCAGGAACGCCACGACCACCCGTAGCCTGAAAGGGCATGCGGTCGGTTTTCCCGCGCCGGGACGCTCAGGAGCAGGGCGTGGAGCGACCTCTCGGGGTGCCTCAGGGCGCAGCCGCAGTCCCCTTTAGCCTGGTGGCATGCCCGGCAGGCGACACGCCACACCAGTCGCGCGAGGAAGTCTCGCGCGGCTGGTCGCCGTGATCGGCGCGCTGGTCGGCCTGGTCGTCCTGCAGGGTTCGCCCTGCCCGGACGAGTTCCATGCCCTCGGCTACGACCCGTTGTGCGCGACGACGACCATCGAGCCAGCCGGCCTCACCATGCCGGATATCGCGCACGAGGCCGGCCCGCCGGGCGATCAGGGCGCTCTGACTCCGCAGGACTCGCAGGACCTCCCGACAGGGGTGGCCGAGCTGTGCCTGGCCCTGCTGGTCGCCGTGCTGCTCATCGCGACAGGCCTGATGCGTCCCGGTCTGTTCCCGGCTACGACGCCACGCGCCGGGCAACCGCTGGCTCCGCAGGGCCGGCGCCCTCGCGCACCGAGCCTCGCCACGCTCTGCGTGCTGCGCACCTAAGCCGAAGTCCGTACCCGTAACCACACTCCGCCGCGCCGTCCGTGGTGGGTGTGGTCGCCGTCGACTTCCGCTTCGTACCCGCAGCCGGAGGCTTGCGTTCCATGTATTCCGATCGTGATGTCTTGTCCACTGGCGTCCGCGCCAGGTCCGAATCCCCGTCGCGGTTGGTTCCGCGACGCCGTCTCCTCATCGCTGTCTACGCCACCGTGGCCGTCCTCATCGCCGGTGGATGCAGTACCGGCACGGACGCCGTCGTATCCGGCGGCAGCTTCGAATTCATCTCACCCGGCGGGCAGACCCGCATCTTCTACGACCCGCCCGAGCAGCGCGGCACCATCACCGGAATGTCCGGGGAAAGCCTGACCGAACCCGGCCGCCAGATCGCGCTGCAGGACTACACCGGCAAGGTCGTGGTCCTCAACATCTGGGGCTCCTGGTGCGGCCCCTGCCGTGCCGAGACCGCGGCACTGGAAGCCGTCCAGCAGGAGACCAAGGCCACCGGTGTCGAGTTCCTGGGCATCAACGTGCGCGATCAGCGCGACGCCGCCGCCGATTTCGTCCACAACTTCAAGGTGAGCTACCCCTCCCTGTTCGACCCCGCGGGACGTTCGCTGATGGCCCTGACGGGTTTTCCGCGCAGTGTGGTGCCCTCGACGATCGTCATCGACCGCAGGCAACGGGTCGCCGCCGTGTTCCTCACCGCTCTCGGGCGGGATGACCTGCTCCCCGTCGTCCAGCGCGTCGCGGCCGAACCCGACCAGGCCCTCTCGAGCCGGGCGACGCCATGAACCCGACCGACATCGCGACCTCGGGACCGCTGCTGCTCGCCGCGCTGATCTCGGTGGCCGCCGGGACGATCTCCTTCGCCTCACCGTGTGTGATCCCGTTGGTCCCCGGCTACCTGGCCTACCTCGCCGGTCTCGTCGGTGCCGACGCCCCCACGGCGGACGCCGAGGACACGGCCAGGCGCCGTGCGGATCGCTGGCGGGTCGCGGGTGCCGCTCTGCTGTTCGTGCTCGGGTTCGCCGTGGTGTTCGGCGCCGCCGTGCTCACCGTCCTCGGCGTCTCCGACGCCTTGCTGGCCAACGAACAGCTACTGCAACGCCTCGGCGGCGTCGTGACCATCTTCATGGGACTGGCCTTCCTCGGCTTCATCCGGCCGCTGCAACGCGACGCGCGCCTGCACCACCGGCCCCGCCGGGGAATCTGGGGCGCCCCTGTGCTCGGCGCGGTCTTCGGCCTCGGCTGGACACCCTGCCTCGGCCCCACCCTGGCCGGAGTCATCGCGCTGGCCAGCGGCACCCAAGCAGGCCCGCCGATCTGGCGCGGCCTGATCCTGGTCACCGCCTACTGCCTCGGACTCGGCCTGCCTTTCGTGCTGCTCGCCCTCTCCGCCCGCTGGGCGGTCACCACCGCCGGCTGGCTCAAAACCCACACCCGCGCGGTACAGATCACCGGCGGCGTCCTGCTGCTGGCCGTCGGCGCACTGCTCGTGACCGGCCTCTGGGGCGACGCCATCGCCTGGCTCCGCGGCCCCATCTCCGGATTCAGCACACCGCTGTAACACCCGATTCCCAATCCATTGAATCGAAGGACGACGAGAACATGACCCCGAACACGAAGGCGTCCCTGACCGTAGCGGCTGTGGTCGTCGTGGTGGCGGCCGCGCTCATCCTGCTGACACGCCCGGACCGTCCCGCCGAGGTCACCCAGGCCGGGCCGGAAGGCGCGGCACCCACCGCGCCCGCGTCGGTGCTGGTGCGCCCGGACAGCCACCGCCTCTCGACCGCCGCCGACGGCAAGGTGACCGTGGTCGAGTTCCTCGACCTCGAGTGTGAAGCCTGCGGGGCGGCGTTCCCCGGCGTGGAGAAGCTCCGCGCCGAATACGGGGACAAGGTCACCTTCGTCATGCGGTACTTCCCGATCGCCAGTCACCGCAACGCCGAACTCGCCGCCCGAGCCGTCGAAGCCGCCGGCCAGCAAGGGAAACTCGAGCCGATGTACCGGCTGATGTACGTGAACCAGCCGCAATGGGGCGACCAGGACGTCTCTCACCGCGACACCTTTCTCGGCTACGCCCGCCAGCTCGGACTCGACATGCCCGCGTTCGAAACCGCCCTCGATGCTCAGGCCACCATCGACCGGGTCATGGCCGACCAAGCGGACGGCACCACGGTCGGTGTCGAAGGCACACCGACGTTCTTCATCAACGGCGTGAAGTTCACCGGCAGGCCCACCTACGACGCCCTCAAGAGCGTCATCGACCGCGAACTCGCGAAATGACCGTCGCCGCCGACAACGAGAGAGGGCCGTTCGCCAGCCGCCTCCTGCCCTGGCTGCTCGCCGGGGCGGGCATGGTCGGGCTCGCCGCGGCGCTGATCCTCACCGTCGAGAAGATCGCGCTCCTGCGCGACCCGGACTACATCCCCACCTGCAGCATCAACCCCGTGCTCAGCTGCGGCTCGATCATGAGCACACCCCAGGCCGAGGCGTTCGGATTCCCCAACCCCCTGCTGGGCATCGCCGGGTTCGCCGTCGTCACCACTGTCGGCGTCGGGATCCTGGCCGGTGCACGGTTCGCTCGCTGGTTCTGGCTCGGCCTCCAAGCAGGCGTCACGTTCGGTGTCGTGTTCGTGCACTGGCTGATCTACCAAAGTCTCTACAAGATCAGCGCGCTGTGCCCGTACTGCATGATCGTCTGGGCGGTGACGATCCCGATCTTCTGGTACACGACCTTGTACAACCTTCAGCACGGGCATCTGCCGGTTCCTGACTCGTGGCGAGCAGCCGTGCGGAAACTGGCCGGATTCCACACCGTCGTGCTGACGGTCTGGTACCTGGCCATAGCCGTGGCGGTCCTGCAGGCCTTTTGGGACTACTGGATGACCCTGCTCTGATCCGGCGAGCCGCTGACCTGGCAACTGCGCCGAAGATTTGTGAGCTTTCAGGGGGACACTCAGTACCGGAAATCCCCGAGGACGGCGGCCCGAGGATGATCGAGGTCGCCGCTGTCACGTTCGCCAACGGCGGGGACAACATCGGCGTCTACGTCCCCGTCCTCGCTGCCGCTGGCCTCGGAGGCATGAGCGTCTACGTCGCGGTCTTCTCGTCCTGGTCGGCGTCTGGATCGCCGCCGGACGGTTCTTCGCCACCCGCCCGGTGATCGCGAAGGCACTCACGTGCTGGGGTCACGTACTGCTTCCGGCTGTCCTGATCGGCATCGGGCTACTCATTCTCATCGAAGGCGGCGCTTTCGGGCTGTAGAACCACACGCCCGCGCTGCTCGGCGAGCACCTCACGGCCGGCCTTGCCGGAACCGTGCAAAGCCTGGCTGCAAGCTTCCTTCGGCACGATGGTCTGCACGCTGGGACTCTGCGGCGTCCCCGGTCACCATGCCGTGACCGCCGAAGTGCGCTTCCGAAGCCCGTCAGCACTGGAAGCCGGCACGGCATCAAGATGTGCTGCAACGGAGTCTTCGGGGAGACCGACCGCCGGATCGCGTTCCAGATCGGGCCGTCGATCGTGTCGAAGGTGTCCGACACCGACAAGCAGTTGCGCGCGTACAAGGACGGTCAGCTCGCGCTGACCGCGCCTCGGCAAGCAATCTGCCAAGAGCTTGTCCGGCACGCTGCTGATCATGACGGTGCAGTCTCCGTACACCATGGACTCGGGAACCTACGGCGTCCCGTCCGATTCACCGGGCGGCTACCGCACGACCGTCCAGTACGCGCTCCGGCTGTCCAATTCGGGGCAGTTCCTGCATTCGGCGCCCTGGTCGATCGCCGACCAGGGACGGAGGAACGTCTCAAACGGGTGCCTGAACGTCAGCCCGGCGAACGCGAAATGGTACTTCGGGAACTCGCACCGCGGCGACGTCGTCGTGGTCAGCGACACCGGCGACACGGTCAAACCGGGGGACGGCTGGACTGACTGGCGGTTCAGCTGGGAGGACTGGACGCGGAAATGAGCTGGGCGGGCCACTTTCCCGAAGGCATCAGAGATGCAGTAGCGCTGGGGAGACGAGAAATGCCGCTGCCGTCACGGTCATGAGGGTGACGGCGAGCGGGATCACGGCGGTAGTGACAACCGCGAAGGCGGCGTGGATCAGCGTGGTGCGTCGTGCTGTATCGGCCCGGAGATGACGCAGCCGTAGCTCCACGAAATCGTCGGCCATCCCCAGCGATGCAGCTGGGCGTGCGCCAGGCGTGTTTCCGGTCATGCTCCGCAGCGCCGCTTCTACCGTCGCGGAACCATGGCTGAGCGACGCTGTGGCGTCCGCGCACAGCTCGACCGCCGCGGCGACGAAGGCGGGCGACCTGCGGGCCAGGGGAAGCCACGGCAGCGCGGTCGCAAACGCGCGAGCGGCGCCGACGAGCATGTGGTGATGCCCCCGGACATGGGCCCGTTCATGGTCAAGCACAGCTTCGAGCTGCGCGGACGACAGCTGCCGCGCCAAGCCGTCGGTGGCCACGATCAGGGCGGGGACGCCGGCGATGCTGTAGGCGATGGCACCTGGGAGCGGCAGCCACCACGTATGGATCGGCCCGGACTCGCGCCTGGACACGGCCGACAACGCGTTGATGTGCCGTCGATGCAACCGGCCTTGGCGGCGGCGATGCCGGGCCAGTGCGACGGAGACGGCTGCGGTGACTCCACCGGCCAGCAGTGTGGCGCCGGTCCCGGCCACCTCGTCGATGCGGGGCATCGACCCGTGCTGAAGTGTTTTCAGGCAGCCGTGGAGCAGGTTGATGAGCTGCAGGGCCGGCCCGTGTCCTGGCAGGACCGCCACGATCGCGGCCATGATGACGGAGCCGAAGAAACCGGCCACCAGGAGCAGCCAGATCACCAGTCGCGCGGACGCTGTGACGCGAGCGATCAGGATCCTCTCAAGCAACATCGGGCCGAGGACGCAGACTGTCAGCGCACCCAGGAGCAACGCGGCGGCCAAAATCATGGGCGAGGTCGTTTCCGTAGGCCGCGACGCAGCGCGTCCCGCTCACCGTCCGATGCGGACGCGGCGAAATGCAGCAGAACGCTCTCGGGATCGTCGGTGTCGGCCAGCAAGGTGCGCAGAGCTTGCGCGGCGGCCTCTTCGCGCGACATCACCGGGGTGTACAGGTAGGCGCGGTTCTGCATGCTGCGCGAGACCCACTCTTTGCGGTGCAGGTTGTCCAGCACGGTCATCACCGTCGTGTAGGCCAGCTCACGCCGTTGGTTCACCACGCCGAGCACGCCGCGCACCGTGAGCGGGCCCTCGGCCTGCCACAAAACGTCCATCACCGCCGACTCGAGCTCACCCAGACCCTGCATGACACCTCCTTGGCGAGCACACGTCGCCTGCCGATCCTACCGGGCGGGATTTCAGCCACCCCGGTCGTCTACTATAATCCTTAGTAGAAGGGTGCGTGAGACGTGTTCTCGGTCGATTACCTGGAGCAATTCGTCATCCTGGCGGTCCTGGCCGTGGCGGTGCTGCTCGCCGGAACCGCGGCGGGAGTGCTGTTCGTTCGACGGCGGTCGGCTGCGGCCCCCGCGGTGCCGGCGGACGACCTTGAGCTTGTCGGGGATTTGTAGGCTCACCTGCGGGAAGGAGTCGATCTGGGGCGGCTGGGCCGTGAGGTCTGCGTCGCTCCCCGACTGCGGGACCTGAGCACGGCCGCGGTCGAGGAAGAAGTGGAGCTGGCCGGCCGGATACGGGGCTGGATCGACGTGTGGCGGGCGCTGGGTCAGGTCTTGATCCGGGTACGCCGCGCAGCAGCGCACCCGGATGTCGGTAAGACATCAGAACTTCAAAGCTGAACCAGGCAGGTCAGCCGACGATACGGCGGGCGCCCATCAGGTGGCCGTCGCCCTTGCTCGACCGGACGTCGACGACCTGTCCTTCGGTCGGCGCGTCGACCATCTTTCCCTCGCCCACATAAATGGCGACGTGATGGATGGCGGCGGGATTCCCCGTTCCGTCGTCATAGAACAAGAGGTCGCCGGGCATGAGCTGGCTGAGCGAAACCGGTTTTCCGGCGGTGTACTGCTGGCGGCTGGTGCGGGGGAGGGACACACCGGCTTGTTTGTAGGCCCACGAGGTGAGTCCTGAGCAGTCGAAGGTATTCGGGCCGGTAGCGCCCCATTTGTACTGTGAGCCTCGTTTGGACAACGCGGCCTGGAGTGCGTCGTTGGCGGCGCCGGGCGGCCCGAGGTAGCTGCCGCTGTCCTGCACCTGTCCGAGCTTCTGCCGGTCCGCCGACGGCAGCTGGCCGAGCGCCTTGCGAACCTCCTTGATCTGCTTGTCGAGATCGCTCTTTCGTTTGCGGACCTCTTCGACGGCCGCCGTCGAGCCGTCCGCGGCGATCTTGGCCCGTCCCTGGGCGTCGGCGGCACCGGCGCGCGCGGCCTCGGCTTTGCCCATGGCGTCCCGCAGGCCGCTCAGCGCTTCTTCCTTCTGGCCCGCGATCAGAGCCAGGGCCGCGGAACGGTCAAGGAATTCCTGCCTGCTTCCGCTGTCGAGGAGCACCGAAGCACCGGTGAGCTGCTGTCCGACGAATGCGGCCTCGGCGATCTTGTTCACATCAGTGCGGAACGTCTCAATGGCCGCCTGAGCTTTCGAGACCTCTTCATTCGCCTTGGTCAGAGCGGCATCAGCCTGCTTGCGTTCTGCCTCACGAGCCTTTTGTTGTTCCTGAGCCGTCAGCATGTCCTCGTCGGCCTTCGCGGCCTGTGCGCCCAGCTCTTGGTAGCGCTGCATCGGGTCCTGGCTGCCAGAGGTCGGCGGGTCGGCGGGCTGGGCGCTCGCTGGAATGACGCCCAACCCGAGAACGACGGCGACTGCTGCTGCGATGAGAGGCGGGCGCGCGTAAGGGCGCCGGTGCGATGTCACGGGTCCTGAATCTCCTGTAGCGCTGGGGATCGATCGTGGGGCCCCCGACGGCCCGGCGGTCACGGTAGGGTAACGAGCTACCGCCTGTCTACTATTACTTTTAGTACTAACGTGATCCGTGTGAGTGTCCGGTGAGACGCGGGTCGGATCCGGCATTGGCCTGGGAGGAGCACGTTGTCGCCGTGTCGAAGCTCACGTACGTCGTCGCGCGCGGGAGGGCTCGCCGTCGGCGAGCTTCGACACGGCACGGCCGGAGCTCCTACTCTCGGCAGGTCTTGTTCTTGTTGATGCAGTTCACGACCCGGTTCATGATCTTCTGCGGCATGACGTTGGCGAAGTCATCGTGGTCGGAGAGTGGGTTGTGTTCCTCTTCGGGGAAGGCGTCAACGGCATAGCGCCGCTCGCGTTGGGCTTGCTGCGGGATGTTGTAGACCAACGTGACCGTCAGCTTCGGAACGGTCCGGAAGCCTTGTGCGCATTTGCCAGCCGCGTTCGGGTAGACGATGTGGTCGCGGTGGTTGGCGCTGTCGATGTTCTTGCCGTCCCAGCAACTCGGGAACTCGTGGATGCGTTCCACCTTGCTGCCGCCCGGGCAGATCGGGTACTTGTCGATGAGGCGATCCTCGAACCCTGTGCACGTCCACGAAGCGCGGGCGTTTCTCGTGCCGTTGGTGGACACCTTGGCGTCGCCGTACAGGATCCGCAGGAACTTCGGCATCGCCTGAACCTTGCCGACCGGACTGCCTTCGAAGGTCAGCTTCACGACTTCGGGTCGCTGGATCTCGCCTTCGTTCCCAGGAAGTTCGTTGTTCTGATCGGCGCCTTGCAGAGTGGCTTTCTGGCCTGAGAACACTTTGTCGTTGGCCTTGCTCGCTTTGCAGCCGGCGAGCCGGTCGAGGCCCGCGCGTTGGGCCTCACGGCCGATCGCGTCGGCCATCTGCCGGAGGGTGGTGGCACGGCGATCTTGGAGCGAGGTCAGGACGGAATCCGGTACTGCTCGTTGTCCGGAGGCGGCGAGCTGCCGATTGGCCTGCTCGACTTGGTCGTCGAGGGAGCCGAGAGCCTTGTCCACTTGCTGCTGGGCTTGTTCAGGGACGTCGGGCAGTTCGGGTGCCACGTCTGGGCAGTTCACGACCTCGTCGTTGCGAGATCGCTGGTCGCGGTCACCGGCATTCTTCGGTGGCTTGTTCGGTGCCTCGGCGTCGCCGTTCTCGTTTATGCGGATCACGGGCCAGAAGTACGCCGACTTGTCACCGTTGCGGCACGTGGTGCCCGAGGCAAGCAGGCTCTCGTTGGTCGAGTCGGCGTTCGTGGACAGGTTGCCGACGTAGTCGTGGAGGTGCTGCGCTCCGTTGCGGACGCCGGGCTGGGCGATGAAGTTGTCCGGGTTGAAGTGGCCGTTCTCGTTGCGGCCGCAGTCCACGGTGAAACTGCCTTTGGTGGCGGCACGTTTCTGATCGGGCTTCTGCACGTTGGGCTGCACGGTGGTGATGTCGACGTAGTCGTCGGCATTGCCCTGACCATCGGCCAGTGCCGCGCCGACGCCGCCGGATGTCGCGATCAGCACCGTCGTCGCGACGGCGATCACGGAGCCCATCGCCGCGGCGGTAAGGCGGACCTGTTTCTTCGACAGTCTATGTCGTGCCATTTCTGCACCTTTCACGTCGGAGACAGCAAAAAGGCATGGGGTAGCCAGGTGGGAATGGTGAGTACAGCGAAAGCGGTCAAGGTCGTGACCGAGTGGAGACTCCACCGTCCGAACAGGACGGACATGATCGATCAACGAGGTGATCTAAAGGTTCATCTCGGACCCTCCGCTTCGTCGGCTTGGCCGGGTGAGGCCTCACCGATAGCTACGAAGCCGAGTAGTAGAGGGATCAAAGCGAAGCGTCTTCGTTATTGTTCCGTAATATTCGGCGTCTTGAGGTCAGGGGCGTGGCCGACGGGTTTTTCGGTCAGGTGGCGCCGGTTTGAACCTGGAGGCCAGGTCGGGGTCGTCCTCCCACCAGGGGCGCATGGTCGCGGGCAGTGGACGGTCTTTCCCGATGCTGCCGGATTCCGCGCGCTGGCGTTCGTCGAGTTCGCGGTCGATCTCGGCGGCGTGCGCGCTTTCCCGGCGCCTCAACTGGTTGAGAGACAGGATCAGGAAGGGCACGAGCGCGAGGTCGCCGAGACCCCACAGGACGGCGGCGCCGGTGGCCTGGTCGGTTTCCACGCTGAGCCCGCCGGCTCCGTTGAGGCCGAGGTAGTAGTCGGCCGCCACGAGAGTGCCGGACATGAGCAGGCCGAGCGGGATGACGACGTCCAGGGCGACCTCGGCGAAGGTGAGTGCGACGGAGACATAGTGCGGGTAGAGCTCCGGTACCGGATCACGTTGCAGGCGGGTCCAGAAGTAGTGCCCGCCGGCGAGCAGGAGAATGAGCTGTGTGACCTCGTTGAGGATGGGATTCTGAAGGCTGGCCTCGTACCAGCCGCTGCCGTACAGGGCGATCGGGGTGCCGAGCAAGACCACGGCCCCGACCATCGGATGGGTGATCACGCGTGACGTGCGCGAGTGCAAAATGCCGCTGAGGCGGGCTCGCGTGGCGGCGCTGACGGTGTCACGGGCGAGTCGGCCGGGCAAGGCGTGGGCCAGAAACTGCGGCGTGATCATCAGCAACGTGGTCACCTGAATGGCACGAATGCTGAACAGCATGGATTGGTAGGCGCCGATCGCGGAGAGCGTGACCAGCGCGTAGGTGCCCAGGCCGGTGTACCACCAGACGATGCGCACCGTCGGCCAGGCCTGGCCGGCACGCCAGAGTTTCCGGACACCGCGGCCGTACCAGATTCCGAGGATCAGGATCAGGACGACGGGGACCGGCGCCCAGACCCACTCGGTCACGGCGGCCGACCAGTTCAGCGGAGGGAGCGAGCGGTCATTCACGGTGTTCGGGTTGCTGATCGTGATCGACGGGGTCCGGTGCGCCGGGCGCCTCATCCGCGGTGGGCGATGAGGTGCTGGTCGTCGCGGCAGCCGTATCCTCCGGCGGTGCCGGGCGACGGGCGGGATCGCGGGCCTGGGCGATGCCGATTCCGGTGAGTACCACGACGAGCCCGACGGTGATGGCGATCAACGTCCAGACGCCGGCGCTGCCGGATCCGGCAGCCAAGGTATGCACAACCGGGGTGTCTGCCCGGTTGACGACGGTTTCGATGAACAAGAGGCCCGTCCCTCCTCGCGTTCGGTTCAGGATCCAGCGGTTGCGGGCGCGCAGGACTTGAGTCAGCACATCGACGGTAGACTACTAATGCTGGTAGTAGGCGAGCTGGGGTGGCGAAACCTCTCTCCTTGACCGGGCACACCGGACGACGGTCTGCCGTCGTCCGGTGTGCCGAGGAGACTTATGCCTTTGCTGACACGGCCGGTGTGAGGTGCTCGGCCTTGTCCAGCGCGTACAGGCACCAGGCGCAGCCGGCCCCGAGCACGGCGAGGACTCCCCAAGGGGCCGCGGGTGCACCGGCGTTTCTGGCGACATCCAGTGCTGTACCGGTGACGAGATTGCCGAGCAGGATGCCCACGCCGACCACGGTGTTGTAGAGGCCGTAGTGCGTGGCGACCAGTTTGCCTCCGGACAGTGTGATGATCGTGTCCATTTCGAACGGGAACACCACGATGGTGCCGATCGCCAGCAGGGCGGCGGAAAGGAGCAGGGATGCCCATCCGAACGCGGCACTCGTGGCGCCGGCGGTGAGCATGGGCGGCACGAACGCGGCTCCCATGAACAGGAGGCCGATGGTGATACATCGTCCCCGCCCCCACCGCTGGCGGCACCACGCGGTGATCCGCAGTTGCCCGGCGATCGCCAGGCCGCCGGACACCGCGAAGAGCGCCGCCACCAACGCGGTTCCCGCGACGCCCGGCCCGCCGACCCGGCGAGCCTCGAGCGGCAGCGCGAGGTAGATCTGGAACGACAGGACGTACGAGCCGATCATCGCGAACGAGAACAGCAGGAACGAGCGGTTGCCGAACGCGGTGCTCCAGTCCTGACGGATCGACGTCCGAGCGGTTTTCTCGCCCGTCCCAGATGAACGAGCGGGTAAGGACCGGATCTGCAGGACGGTCAGGCCCGCGAACACCGCCGCCGCGACCAGGCAGGTCATCTGGAAGGCGAGGCTCGTCAGTACGAGGCCGACGACCGGCCCGAGCAGGATCCCGGCCTGGTAGAAGACATTGAAGAGGGCGAACGCCTCGACACGCCGTTCCTCGCCTGCGTCTTTGGCGAGATACGCGCGCACAGCGGGGTTGAACAGCGCGCCCGCGAACCCGGTCGCCGCCGAGGCGATGATCAACGCCGGCACCGAATCGACCAGGCCGAGTAGTACGAAGCCGGCGGTCCGCAACGCGCAGCCGGCGACGATCAACGGTTTGTACCCGAGCCGGTCGGCCAGCGTCCCTCCGATCAGGAACATCCCCTGCTGAGAGAAGTTCCGCACCCCCAGGATGAGGCCGACGGCCCAGCCGGCGAGGGCGAGGTCCGCGGACAGATGCCCGGCCAGGTAGGGCATCAGCATGTAGAAGCCGAGGTTGATGGAGAACTGGTTCACCATCAACAGCTGTGATGGCCGGTCGAACGAGCCGAACTTGGAGATCAGGTCCTTCACGCCCGCACCTCGGACGGGATGGCGACGCGCGCGCACCGGGTCCACCGCTCCACAACGCGGTCGCCGGATTCGGCGATGACGTCCGGCTCGGCGGCCGGGGCCTGATCGAGAAGTCCTTGTGCCGCGCAGTAATCATCGTTGTAGACGGTGTCGAAGTACCGATGCGGACCGTCGGGGAAGATGGCGGCGATCCTGCTGCCGGCTGGGCCGGTCCTCGCGAGCCACCCTGCGACGAGCGCGACCGCGCCGACGCTCCAGCCACCGGTCGCGTGATGCGACGCCGCGAGCCTCCGGCAGGTCCACACGGCCTCGGCCGGTGATACCCAATGGACCTCGTCGAAGCCGCCGTAGTCGACATTGCGGGGGTAGATGCTCGATCCCAGCCCCCGCATCAGCCGGGGGCGCGCGGGTTGCCCGAAGATCGTGGACCCCACGGTGTCGACACCGACCACCTTCAGCTGCGGGAAATGTTCACGCAGGACTCGGGACACTCCGGCCGAATGCCCGCCTGTCCCCACGGAACACACCAGTACGTCGACCTGGCCCAGCTGGTCGATGAGTTCCAGGGCGAGCGGCTTGTAGGCGGCTACGTTGTCCGGGTTGTTGTACTGATCGGGGCAGTAGGCGCCCGGTTCCTCGGCGAGAAGCTGTTGCACGCGCTCCCTGCGGGCCTGCTGCCACCCGCCTCGTGGATGCGAGGTGGTCACGAGCTCGACGCGGGCTCCGTGGGCGGCCAGCATCCGGTGCACGATCGGCTCAAGGCCTGGATCGGTGACCACGGTCACCGGGTGCCCGTAGACGATGCCGGCGAGGGCGAGACCGAGCCCGAGAGTGCCGCTGGTCGATTCCACGATCCTCGCCCCTGGCGCCAGGTCGCCGCGCTGCCGAGCCCGCGAGATCATGTGCAGCGCGGGCCGGTCTTTCATGCCGCCGGGGTTGAAGCCTTCGAGCTTGGCCCAAAAGCCGCGGCCCGGCGCCGCGTTCTGGTCGTCGATCCACAACACCGGCGTGTTGCCGACCGCGCTCGCCGGATTCCGGCCGCGTGAGGTGGCCCTGACCTGTTCCGGGAGGGCGCCCTCGGGCAGGGTCGAATCGTTGGCGGACAAGGATGTCCTCATCGAAGTCTCTTTCATGTGTCGCCGCGGTACGCGACGGGTCAACGGACGTGATCAACGGGTTGCCACGCCGGTCACGTCCGGGCGACACAGAGTTCGATGAGGAGCCCCCGACCGCGTACGCAGAAATCCTGCCCCTGACCCCGATAGCCACGTGAGAGCAAGGGAAGGGACGTAGTGCCCGCCGATGCCAACACCGCGTGGACGGGCGAGACGGGCCACGTCTCGTCGATTGTCCCCCGAGCCGCCCGGCTGAGCGTGTCGGCCGCAGTGGATTGCGTGTGACCGTGGTGCGAGAGGTCGCAGCCATCGCCAGTTTCCGGCGATGGAGTCGCAGCGGCGGCAACAGAAGCGACGGCGTGCAGATGATCATCAGGCCCGTGTGAAAGACACTGCCCCAGATGCAGTGAGAGGAAGCAGAGGAGCGCAAAGACCGGCCACGCCAGCGTCATCGCCCTGCGACGCCTCGTAGTCGAATAGCCCCTCACAGTTACCAAACCGTAGCAGCGATGATCTTGGCGCGGCCACATCCAGGCGCGGTGAAGCCATAATTTGTCAGAAATTCACCCGATTCGATCTGCCTACTACGTTCCGTAGTTGCCGGGTGTCGCGGTTGATGGCCTCCGTCGAGACTCTTGTATTCGGCGTGCCTGAGACCTAAGTTTGGTGCAACGAAATTCTGTCCAATCTGCGGTCTGACCCCCGAGCGCGAAGGTGAGCGATGAGGACGCACAGCGGTCCAAGCCAGAGGCGCACCTGATGGCGCCGGCGTCACGACGCCGCTTCTTGGTGGGCGGTGGCGCTTTGCTCGGCGCGGCGGGAACAGCTTTCGGTGCCCACGCTGCGTTGGCCTTGCCCGCCGAACAGCCACCCGGCGGGCACCCTGGCTCCGACGGGCATGGCGGTGGTGTCAACGGACCGACCTTCCGCAAGGGCGGCGTCGTCGACCACCGCGCCAACGGCTTCCATCCCGCTGAGATCCTGCGGGACTTCGACTACGGCCGCGTGACGACGATCGCCGGAGGCAGGACTCTGCGTGAGTGGGAGATCTACGCGAGCGACGAGGACATCGAAGTCGCACCCGGCGTACGGTTCCCCGCCTGGACGTTCAACAGCCGGATCCCTGGTCCCACCCTGCGTTGCCGCGAAGGCGACCTGCTGCGCGTCAAATTCACCAACGGCTCGGCGCATCCCCACACCATGCACTTCCACGGCATTCACCCGGCGGAAATGGACGGCGTCCCCGGCATCGGACCTGGCGTCATCCAGCCAGGGAAAAGCACGGTGTACGAGTTCGACGCCAAACCGTTCGGGCTTCACCTCTACCACTGCCACGTCGGTCCGCTGGCCGAACACATCGCCCGAGGGATGTACGGCACGTTCATCGTCGACCCGCCGGAGCCTCGCCCGCCCGCGGACGAGCTAGTGATGGTGATGCACGGCTACAACACCACCTTCGACGCGCAGGGCAATCAGCTCTACGCGGTCAACGGGATCCCGTTCCATTTCATGTACGAACCGGTCCAGGTGAAGCGCAACGAGCTGATCCGGATCTACCTGGTCAACATTCTCGAGTACGACCCGATCAACAGCTTTCACCTGCATGGCAACTTCTTCGACTACTACCCGACCGGGACCCGGCTGGAACCCGCCGAGTACACCGACACCGTCGTGCAAGCACAGGGACAACGCGGTATCTGCGAAGTACGTTTCCCCTATCCCGGCAGATTCATGTTCCATGCACACAAATCGGAGTTCGCCGACCTCGGCTGGATGGGCATGTTCGAGGTGACCGAATGACCGGCGACAAGGTGACACGAACGCGGGTATGGATCGCCGCGGTCGGTGCCATCGCCCTCATCGGCATCGCGCTGACCGTCCTCGCCGTACTCGGCGGCAAGACCTTGCCGGAACGGACCGGCCCACCGGTCGAGCAACTCGCGGTGGAGCGCACGGAGCTGATTTCCGGAAGGATCATACTCACCGTGCGCAACGCCGGCGCGGACCCCGTTCACGTCGCGCAGGTGTTCGTCAACGACGCCTTCGTCGACTTCGCCGGTAGCGCCGCGCCGATCAGACCACTCGCCAGTGACACCCTGCGCCTGGACTACCCGTGGCAGGACGGCCAGCCGTACATCGTCTCCCTGCTCACCTCGACCGGCCTGGTGATCGAACACGAGATCCCCGCCGCGGTGACCACTCCACATGCTGACGGCGGCTTCTTCGCCGTGATGGCACTGCTCGGTACCTACGTCGGGATCATCCCTGTGGTGCTCGGCATGCTGTTCCTGCCGGTGCTGCGCCGAATCGGCCGCCGCGGTGTCCGAGTGGTTCTCGCGGTGACCCTGGGATTGCTCGTTTTCCTGGGAATTGACGCCACCCTTGAGGGCTTCGAACTCGCCGAGCGATCCGGCGGAGTGTTCGGTGGCCAGGCTTTGGTCGTGCTGGGCGCCGTTCTTGCCTTCCTCGCGCTGACCGCGGTGGACCGGATCCTCCAGCGCCGCCGCACGGTCGAGGCGGCAGAGGAACCGGCGGGGATCCGGTTGGCGGTCATGATCGCGATCGGCATCGGGCTGCACAATCTGGGGGAAGGCCTGGCGATCGGTGCCGCCTACGCCATCGGCGAGCTTGCTCTCGGTACCGCGCTCGTCGTGGGATTCACCATCCAGAACACCACCGAGGGCCTCGCCGTCGTCTCGCCACTGACCGAGCGACGTCCGGCGGCCCTTCGGTTGCTGGGCTTGGGAGTCATCGCCGGCGCACCGGCCATCCTGGGCGCGATCCTCGGCGCCACGGTGAACAACGCCGAACTGTCAGCTTTCCTTCTCGGTATCGGCGTCGGCGCGATTGCCCAGGTCCTCATTCAGATTGTTCCCTCCCTCCGAGGCAAGGAGGGACGTCTGCTCGAACCCGCCACCATCGGAGGCGTGGCGGCGGGCCTGCTGGCGATGTTCCTCACGGGCCTGCTGGCCACCGCCTGAGCATCAGCCGGGTCGCCTTCGGCCCAGCCGCGTGCCAACGGTGCTGGGCGCACCGCGCCGCCTGGCCGCGACGCAGGAAGAACACGCGGGGCGTCTGGAGGGCCTCCCCTCGTCGGCAGGGCACCGATGACGGTGCGTCGCCACGGATTCCGTAGGCGGAGTTGCACGTACAGCCGCACTTCGGCTTCCGCGGCTGCGCCCGTCATCCCGAGGGCTTGCTGGATGAGGCGGTTTGTGTGGGCGCGAAGCCTAGAGCAAATTTAGCGGAGCTAATCAAGTTTCCACAGGTCCATTCGTAGCATATGAAACCATACTGTCCGGTATTCGTAGGTGGCTGGAGAAGCCTGATAAATGTGACGCGACCATACGGGTTGCCAGCTGGATCTTTGTTGCACCCGAGTGGGCGACGCGGTGTCGGCTCTAGAGGGGGCAGGATTTATCGGCTACCTGGGGTTCGTGAGTCTCTCCTGAACATCGCGGCCCGAGGTCCGGGTTTGTAGTGCGCAGTTCGAGGAGTGGGGACCAAGTCGTGGCTCGTACCGCAACGACGTACGTCGAACGCTCCCTTTCTCCTGTCTTGGCGAGGGCGAGTCTGCGTGTTGTTTCCCGGTCGGCGCGAAGGAAATCTGGGAACGCCGCATTACTGGGCTGTCGTCATATCACGCAGAAGGAAAGCCGCCGGCCTGGTGATCGAGTTCCGCCACCATCAGATGACCAGCGAAAGGCGTAAAATGGAGCACGCTCACGCAGCTGCACGAATCACGGAACTGCTCTCGGTGGATCTGCCGCCGGTGGCGATGACGTTCGCCGACACACCACCCGACGGCGTCGCCGTGTCGACCGAGGCTGTGCCCTCGAGTTGTAACTTCTGGCGTGTCGCGGAGAAGGGGGTGTTCTACGCCTCCGCCGAACAGCATTTCAACTGCCCGGTCGGAGCGATGGTGATGGGTTTCGAGTTGCCCGAAGCAACAGGTGAGCAGCTCGGGGGCCTGGTGCAGTCGATGTGCGATGCCCGCTATCTGGATCCCGAGGAGGCGGCGAACATCCCGTCGGTGGGGAAGAAGAGCGCGGGGATCGTGTACGGGCCGCTGGCGGAGTTTCCCGTCGAGCCCGACCTGATCCTGCTGTGGCTGACACCGGTGCAGGCGATGATCTACAACGAGGCAGCGGGGAACGCCAAGTGGACCGAGTCTCCGATGGACGTCTCGGGCCGGCCCGGCTGCGCGGCGCTGCCGCTGGCGTTGAAGAGCCAGACGCCGCGAATGGCTCTGGGGTGTATCGGCATGCGCACCTTCACCGACATCGCCGACGACCGCATCCTCGCCGTGCTGCCCGGCGGCAAGGTTGAGGAGTTCGTCACGGCGCTGGAGACCACGGTGACCGCCAACGCCGAGATGAAGAAGTTCTACGAGACCGCGAAGGCCGGCTTCGTGTGAGCCCGACACTTCTTTGTTGACGTGCGTCGCGACAGCCCCTGCCTCCGGTGGTTGGACCATTCCGGTGGCGGGGGTTGTGTGCTGAACCACGCGCCTCGTACGGTCGGACACATCGAAGAACCTGGATCTAGTACATCGAGGTAGCTCGATTTAGGGGGCTGATGTGGCGCAAGGGGAGCGGACCGCGGTGGTCACCCCGTCCGAGGCCGAATGCGCCCCGATCCCGTCCTCGGGAGTGCCGCTGTGCAGCGTTCCCTTGACGACGCCGCGGCTGCCCGCGGATGAGGCCACGCAGATTTCCGTGCTGTTCAAAGCCCTCGGGCATCCGCACCGGGTGCAGCTGATGAACCTGCTGGCACGCCAAGGCACCCCGGTGTGCGTCTACGACATCACCATCGCGATGGACCTCGCGCAATCCACCGTGAGTCACCACCTCAAGCAACTCGTCTCGGCCGGGCTGCTGCGCCGGGAGCAACGCGGGATCTGGGCGTACTACTCGGTCGACCGCGCAGCGACGAAACACTTGTCCGCGGTGATCGATCTGGATGTCGCACCGCAACGCAACGAACGCGACACGGCCGCCGCGCGAGCCTGACCGACCTGCAGGACCGGAGGGGTGGAGAACCGTTGGGGGCGAACGAAAAACGTACGGTGTTCACCGACGAAGCCGCCCGAGTGCTCGCGGGTCGTGAACGCGACATCCTCCCGCCTTCGGTGCGGGCACCGGCCTTGCGGGTGTTGTGGGTGTCGCTGGTGGTCGCCGCGGCCGGCCTCGGAATCCTGGCGATCGTGATCGGGCGGCTGCTGTGACACGCAAGACGCGGCTGACCGGCCGGGTCCCGCTGGTGTTGCAGTCCAGCAACGCCGAATGCGGTCTCGCGTGCCTGTCGATGATCCTGGGCTACCACCGACGTCCCACCCCGGTGCGGGAACTGCGCGAGCTGAGCGCTCCGGGGCGAGACGGGGTCAGCGCGGGCGGGCTGCTGCGCGCCGGGCGCGCCTGCGGACTGCGGATGACCGGCTACGCCGCCACACCCGAGGCGTTCGGGAGCGTCGAGCTGCCCGCGATCGCGCATTGGGAGGGCAACCATTTCGTTGTCGTGGAACGGTTGTCACCACGACGGGCCGATATCGTGGATCCCCGCCGCGGACGTCGACGCCTGACGCCTGAGGAGTTCAGTGCTGGGCTGGGACGGGCTGTGCTCAGCGCCGGGCCCGGTGAAGAGTTCGCGCCGCGAGCGGCGTCCGGGGAGCACTTCTGGCGTATCTACGCGCGATCGCTGTGGCAGCTGCCCGGCACGGTGGCGCTGCTGTTGCAGGTGCTCGCGGTCAGCATCTTCGCCCAGGCGCTGGTGGTGGCGATGCCGCTGGCCACCCGCACGGTCGTCGACGACCTGCCTGCCTTGCGGTCCACCGAGTTGCTGCCGCTGATGGGCATCGGCATCGCGGTGGTGGCCCTGGCACAGTTGGTCACCACGTTGCTGAGGTCGTCGCTGCTGGTTCATTTGCAGGGCCGTCTCGACACCGCCGCGCTGCTCGGGTTCAGCGCGCACCTGTTCCGGTTGCCGCTGCGGTTTTTCGAGCAGCGCAGCACCGGCGACCTCGTCACCCGCTTCGGCAGCATCGCGATGCTGCGCGACCTGATGACCGGCCAAACCCTCGGATCCTTGCTGGACGCTGTGCTGGTCTTGGCCTACCTCGGCGTGCTGGCGGCCCTCGATCTGCCGGTGGCACTGGCGGTGCTGGGTGTCCTGGTGGCCGTGGTGGTGCTGCTGATCGCCACGACCCGCTCGGTCCGGGAACGGATGGCCGCGGATCTGGCTACGCAGGCCGAGACGCAGGGCTATCTCGTCGAGTCCTTGGAAGGGATCGCGACCTACAAGGCCGCCGCGGCCGAAGACCGCGCGCTCGGCCGCTTGGGACACCTGCTGTCGGGGTGGATGAGCGCCACCTTGGGCCGGACCTACCTCGCGGCTGTCGTCGACGCCGTCACCACGGCGCTGCGGGTGCTGACGCCGCTGCTGGTGCTGTGGTTGTGTGCGACCCGTGTGCTCGCCGGAACGATGACGCCCGGGACCATGCTGGCGGTCGCCTGGCTCGCCTCGGCCATCGTGTCCCCGGTGGCGACGGTCGTGGCCAACGGGCAACGGCTGCAACTGGCCGGTGCTCAGCTGCAACGGCTCGCCGACGTCCTGGACAGTCCGCCCGAACGCAGCGACCCCGCAGCCGCGGGCCACCGGCTGCAGGGCCGGATCGACCTGGCGAAGGTCGGCTTCCGCTACGACCTCTACAGCCCTCCTGTCCTACACGACATCAGCGTCTGTGTCTCGCCCGGCGAGAAGGTCGCAGTGGTCGGGGCCACCGGGTCGGGCAAGACCACGCTCGGCATGGTGCTACTCGGTCTCTACAGTCCCACCAGCGGGGAGATCCGCTTCGACACCATCGGCGCCGGGGGTCTAGACCCCCGCGCGCTGCGCGCTCAGATCGGTGTCGTGCCCCAGGAACCTTTCGTGTTCGCCGGCACCATCGCCGACAACATCACCCTGCGCGACTCCAGCGTTCCCTCCGAGGAGATCGAACGCGCGGCCCGGCTGGCGTGCCTGCACGACGAGATCACCGCGATGCCGATGGGCTACGGCACCCAGCTCGCCCAACGCGGCAGCGGACTCTCGGGCGGGCAACGGCAACGACTCGCCCTCGCCCGTGCCCTCGTGCGCGAACCGCGGATCCTGCTGCTGGACGAGGCCACCAGCCACCTCGACGCGGCCACCGAAGCCCGCATCCACCACAACCTCGCCGGACTGCGCTGCGTGCAGATCGTCATCGCGCACCGGCTGAGCACCGTCCGCGACGCACACCAGATCCTCGTCCTGCACCAGGGCCGCATCGCCGAACACGGCACCCACATCGACCTGCTCGCCCACGGCGAGTACTACGCCCGGCTCGTCGCCGCCCAGATCGACCAGGCACCCAACGGCGGTGGCGCCGGCGTCACCCCGGTGCCGGCCACCTCGGTTTCCCAGCTCACCGCTCCTGCTGGCGGCGAGAACCACACTCCAGCAGATACCGAAAGGAGGTGAACCACCATGGAGGACACCATCGTCGTGCCCGAACTCACCGAAGCCGAACTCGAGGAGATTCAGGGCGGCCATGACGGCGGCCCGTGCTGCGTCCTGACCGCCGACGGCGGCTGCGGCTGCTGACCCGGTTATGCGAGGAGAACCGGGTGGTGGGCGGGCCAGTCGTACCCTGGCCCGCCCACCACCTGGCCATCTCACGCCCGCCACCACAGCGGGCGCAACAGTCATCCTGCCGTGAAACCCGATCGGCCGCGTAACCGTTGCACGCCGGACGTCCGGTGCGAGCGGGGGCCACCGGCCTGTCGCGGGTTCTCGACGCTCACGCCACACCCGGCGCTGAGACCGCATCAGCACGCGACAGGAGGTGACACACATGGAGATCACGACTGCCCCGCCGAAGGAACTCACCGAGACCGAACTCGACGAGATCCAGGGCGGCCAGGGCGCGCAGGTATGCGCGAGCAGCGTGGACGGTGACTGCATCTGCAAGCCCGAATAGATGCAGGTGTCCGCGATGACCGTGGACGGATGAAGGTGTGGTGAGCGGACCAGTCTTACCCTGGTCCGCTCACCACACCCTGTGCACGCCCGCGTGAACGGGCGCAATACGCATCTTGCCGCGACACCCGTCCGTGCCGCCGACCGAGCCCTGATCAGACCAGCAGCGAGCCGAAGATCTCACGTCCCAGCTGTCCGGCCTCGACCACGCTGAGAATCGTGCCGGGCACGTCAGGATGTGCCGCGGCCCAGTCGACGGCGTCGGCGTGACTGGTGAAGAAGTTCAGATGGCCGCAGCACACTTCCGCGGCCGGCCCCGCGTCACAGCCGGTGCCGGCGAAGACCACCACCGCCGTCGACGGCTCGGCCTCGGGACGCCCGCCGTGTACTGCGACGACGACGTCGGCGCCGTCCGGTGTGGTCGAGACGATCTCGGCGTCGGTGGCCAGCATCGCCGGGATCCCGAGTGCGTCGACCGCGCACATCGCGAACACCCTCACCCCGCCCGCCAGTGTGACCCGATGCCGGGTCGGGAGTGCCGAGAACGGATAGGCGGCGGTGATGCGCCCGGCCTCGTCCAGCCGGAGAAAGTCGCCGCGATGCAACGCGGCCAGCACCTGCGGGGCCGTGGTCGAGGACTCCGCGGCCACCCGAGCCAACTCGTCCATCGTCGGAGGACACCCCGTCGCAGAGAAGGAACGCAGGACCGCCTGCTGGATCGCCCTCTGTCCCCGCTCTTGCGGAGCAGGGCGCCGCTGTCCGTCGACACCCAAGATCTCACGCAGCCGCGGTGGCAGACTCACCCGCGGTGGCTCTGTCCCACTCGCTTGGGCGAGCGCGGCGACCAAGACAGCTTCCGACGGCGCGGGCCGCGCCTGGCCGTGCTCGTCACGGAACAGCCGGCACGACACACTCGGCTGCGACCCCGGCTCGGCGAACGGGTCGGTCCCGTTCACCAGCAGGGTCGGCGAACCGCGCATGCCTTCCCGCTCGGCCTGGTCTTGGTCGAGGACCTCGCGGTGAACCACCCGGACGCCCGGGCGATCGGCGAGCACAACCCGCAGCAAGTCGTCGACGAGCGCGACATGTGGACAGTCCGGAACGGACAGTACGACCAACTCCATGACACCCGTCCTCTGCTGCGTGGCACGTGCGATGAACTCGATGACGACCGTAAACCCTCCCCTCGACTGGAAGGTCAAGGCGTAAGGTCGGCACCATGCGCATCGGCGAACTCGCCCGGACCGCCGCGGTCAGCACCAAGACGATCCGGTACTACGAGCAAGCCGGCCTGCTGCCCGAACCACCGCGCACATCCAGCGGTTACCGCGACTACGACCCCGGCGCCGCGAACCGGCTCGAGTTCATCCGCACCGCCCAGACCGCAGGGCTCTCCCTGGCCGAGATCAGGGACATCCTCGCCATCCGGGACACAGGTCAAGCCCCGTGCGAACGCGTCGGCGAACTCATCGACCGCCACCTCGGCAACGTCCGCCGCCGCATTGCCGACCTGCGCGCGGACGAGCACGACCTGGACCAGCTCAAGGCACGAACCGGCACCTTCACCGCCGCTTCCTGCACCAGCACCGCCGTCTGCGGCATCTTCACCCGCTGACTCGAATCCACCGCGCCAGCGAGTCGGGGACCGCTTCGGAGACCCGAACGGTTAGAGCCCGAACGCGCCGCCTTCGACGAGGATGAGCAAGCCGATGCCGATCAGGACGACAGGCAGCAG
Organism: Amycolatopsis roodepoortensis; assembly: GCF_024628825.1. NCBI lineage: Bacteria > Bacillati > Actinomycetota > Actinomycetes > Pseudonocardiales > Pseudonocardiaceae > Amycolatopsis > Amycolatopsis roodepoortensis. Next base: position 4,503,484 of record NZ_CP102415.1, on the reverse strand, counting down.
GACATGCCCCCACTTCGACAACGCCTTCGCGATGGCCGGGCGGGTGGCGAAGTACCGGCCCGCCGCGATCCAGACCGCGAGCAGGAGCATGAACACGACCACATAGACGGTCATGCCGCCGATGCCCGCGGTGGCGAAGACAGGTACGTAAACCCCGATGTTGTCCCCGCCGTTGGCGAAGGTCACGGCGGCCACGGCGAGGACCTTCGGGCCACCGTCCTGAGTGGCCTTGTCGTCATCGGAGTCGTTGCGGTGCCGCCACGCCTGTACCACGGCTTTGATCCCGAGCGCGAGCGGCAGCAGCCCTAGGTAGGGAATGACGTCGTCGGGAAGGAAGGTGGCGCCGAACGCGGCGGGCAGGGCGACGGCGAGGATGAGGGCGAAGCCGAGGTACTGGCCGATGGTGATGGCGCGTGTCGCCCCGCGGTGTCCGGCGCCTTGGGCGAAGAAGAGTGCCAGGACGACGATGTCGTCGATGTTGGTGACGGCGAACAGCGCGGCCGCCTGACCGATGGTGCTCACGTTCACGGCCGACCCGCCTTCCGGACGGCGGGTGACACGGTGATCGGCTCGGTGTTTCCGCTGGTGTGGCAGAACACTGCCGACGATGATTGCATGATCACCCTTGGGGTTCGTGGTCGGCTGGTGGCGTCAGAGCACACCGGGTCCGGTGGATCTCCGGTCGGCCCGTGCGTGCGGTGCGCCTGATCAGCAGCGGCGAACTTGAACGAAACTCAGCGTGGACCGCTGACCGCCAAGACTCGCGATCAGCAGCGACCCGGACCGGCGCGTGGGTACTGCATCGGACGAGCTTGAGATGACACACCCGGCCGCGGCGTGGTCGCGGCCGGGGTCCGAAGGTTGCGGCAGGACAGTGGCCCGCCCGAGCACGGTCACTTCATCGGAGGTGAGCCCGGCCTGGCCGGTGCCGTCGTGACTGGCCGATACCGGTACAGCTGCCAAGGGTGACGGTACGAACTGGTGGGCCGTCACCTGCGTGTCGGCGATCGCGAGAGGAGAGTCCGGCATCACCAGGTAGACAAGAAAGGCAGTGGCCATCAGCACGATGACCGTCCGCACCCGTCGTGTCACTCGTCCTCCGAAGTCGGACGGCTCTGCCTCAGAGCAGCATGGCATATGCCGCCACCCCAGGATCCCTCCAGCGGACGATCACCATGTGGCGGTGGATGTTCGTGCTGGCACCGCGTGGTTGTCGAGGCCAGATGCCAGTGCGCGGCCGTAGTCGACGAGGACGGGGTGCAAGTGAGTCCACGAGCCGTGCTCTCCGGTCGGAGTGGCGGAAGCAGTACTTCCCGGTGGGACCAGTAATCCCGTGCAGCCCCGTGGCGCATTGGAGTGTCGACGGCCAACGGAGTCGACAACTCTGTTATTTTCCTAGTGATATTTGCCAGGAGACAGTGACAGGTGGTGGTGAGTGTGGCGCATGCGCGACGTACACAGGATGGGATCCTCGCTCGAGGCGTAGCCCGCCGCGTCCTTCGCCCGTACCTCAAGCTCCTTGCGATTGTGATCGCAGAGGCTTGGGCGACCTGGAATCAGCTTGGCACGGCCGCTCCTGGAGTGCGAATGCAGCTCGGGCGTGGGGCGCGGGCGATCGCGGTGAGCGACTTCATCAAAGACCAGATCATGCGCCGCTTCGAGCGTGTCGGCGGCTGCGAGGTCGTCTTTGAGTACGGACGGCCGGTCCTCGTGTTCGCAAGTGGGGACTTGAAGCTGAGGCTGGGCAAGGTCGAGCCCGGGATCGTCCCGGCGCCCCGCAATGAGCGCCAGCTGCGCATCTGGGGCCAGGCGGATGCCGCGTTGTTCACCCTGCCGGGAATGCCCAGTGGAACGTGGGCTCGGTGTGGATACGTGCTCGACTCCACGGAGACCGTCGTCGAGAGCATCCAGGTGCTCTGCGAGATGAACGGCGAGCACAAGTGGGACATCGCCGTTCCTGTGCCGTGGTCTGTCACTAAGACTCCGACCCCACTCACCACCACTGTCGTGCCGCCAGCGAAGATCGCCTCGGCAATCCCGCAGGCAGGCACACGGCCCACGCTTGCGTCGTCCGACTAGTGAAGAGGTGAGAGTGTGTCGGCCAACCCGCAGATGATCTCGCTCGTGCGGGAACTAAGGCGCATGACGCAGACGCACCTTGCAGAAGCGGTAGGGGTCCGCCAGGGTTTCATCTCGATGATCGAAGCTGGTGTACGAGACCCGAGCGACGATGTGGTTCGGCTCATTGCGAACGCGTTGGACTGCCCCGTCACGCTGCTAGAGGAGCAGGCCCCAGTGCGCGGTGGCGAAGCTCAAGACCTGCACTTCCGTCGGCGCAAAACGCTGCCAGTGACTGAGCGGCGTCGTATGGAGGCCAAACTTCACCTCAGCTATCTCACGGTCCGAGGCCTGCTGAGCGGCATTGACTATGAGCCGTCCCTGCTGATGCCGTCGCTCGACATTGACGATATCGACAGTCCTGCCGAAGCAGCGCGTCTGGTTCGACGGCTATGGCGGATCCCCACAGGGCCGATTCCTGATCTGACCGCCTACCTTGAAGCAGCTGGGATCTTCCTGATCCCGTGCAGTGCGCCGAGCAAGATCGACGCGGTCACCCGTCGCTGCGAGGAAGGCTGGCACGTCACCGCCTACAACAAAGGCATGCCCGTAGATCGTGACCGGCTGACCCGTGCCCATGAACTTGGCCACTTGATACTTCATGAGCGATACAGCGGAGCCGACGCCGAAGAAGAGGCCAATGAGTTCGCCGCCGAACTTCTCGCGCCAGCCGACGAGATCTACCCGCACCTCGCCGGCATCACCACACGCGATCTAGGCAAGCTCATCGACCTACGGATGCACTGGAAGGTCAGCGTGCCCTTTTTCGTGCACCGCGCAGCCGACCTCGGCTGTATCTCCGAACGCCAACAACGATCCTTCTACCAACTTCTCAACAGTCGCGGTTTGATGCATCAAACCGTGGACCACCAACTGCCGCCAGAACAACCCACACTCCTGACACGGATCATCGACGTCCACCGAACGACTCACGAGTACACCCTCGACGACCTAGCTGAGTCCGCACGCATGACACCTCAGCGCTTCGGAGCTAAGTTTGGGCAGCCACAGCACGAAGCTGCGGAGGAAACAACTTTGCGATCGTCGAAGTTGAAGATCGTGCGCTAAGTACTCTCGCCCATGCGACGGTGTGCTCCGCAGGACGCTTCTCGCTGCGTCGCTAGGCCACGACGTCTCCGATTGGGCTCCGTTGCCGACGTAGAGCCCGTCACGGCTTGACATGTCGCGACACTCGGACATGGCCTGAAGTCACGCTGACCTGCACGAACTGGCAGAATTCGGCACTGTGCGACACCGGCCGACACAGCTGAGTTGTGGACTTTTAATCCGTAGGTTCTGGGTTCGAGCCCCAGGCGGCCCACTCACAGATTTCCGCTGGCTGGCGGAAATCGCCGATTCGACGGCCAGGTCGCCTCATCGGCTAACTCGACGGCACTGAAGCCCTGAGCGGACCGTGCGTGTCGTGTCCATCGCCGGCGACGCGGCTGCTGCCTTCTTCCAGCTGGGCGAAAACGATCACGTTGTCGCGGTAGGAGCGCACGGTCCGGTCGAAGGAGCCGCCGCAGGTGATCAGCCGCAGTTCCGGGCCGCCGGTGCGCCCGTAGACCTCCTTGGTGGGGAAGCGATCTTTGGCGACGCGGATGGTTCGGTGCACCACGAAGGTGACGACGGAGCCGTCCGCGCGTTCGACGGTGACGCGGTCGCCCGCCGCGAGTTCATGCAGCCGGAAGAAGATGCCGGGCTGGGCCGCGCCGTCGACGTGGCCGACGATCACCGCGGGCCCGGTCTGTCCGGGCGCCGGTCCCGGCTCGTACCAACCGGCCTGCATCGGGGTGGCCACCGACGGGATCTGCATCCGCCGGTTCGCGTCGAGGCCGAGCTTGATCAGTGACGAGTCGGCGTCGATCTTGGGGATGTGCACCGCGATCGGGGCCACCCGGACCGCGGGGTCGACGGCCGGCGGCGACGGCGGTGAGGCCGACGGTGAGGCCGGAGCGGCGTGCGTCGTGCCGGGCGCGGCGGCTATCGCGGCCGGCGACGGCGTCATGTCCGTGGTCAGGCCGATCACCAGTCCCAAGGCCGCCGCGGCGGCCAGGGTCGCGGTGATCGCGCCGAACGCGGGACGTGGCGTGGGGCGCGGCCACTCCTTGTCCCGGCGCAGCTGCCGGCCGGCCTGATAGAGCGGCTCCCAGCTGACCGCGACGATGATGACGAGGGACGCGCTCACCACGGCGAAACCGGTATTTTCCGGCAGGACCGTGACGGCGGTCAGCATCCACGACAAGCCGAGCAGCACGAGCAGGGTGAGCCGGGTCTGGATTTCGGACACGGTCATGACCCACTCCAGTCGAACAGGAGGGATGGTGTGGTGTGGCCGGGGCTTGGCCACACCACACCGTTCCCCCTAGCGGAGGTGACGACGGCGCGCGGATACCGCCGTCACCATGAGCAGGGCGATCACCAGAACCGCCAGTCCGCCACCGACGATTCCGCCGATGACGCCCTGGTGATCTCCGGCGGTGCCGCCACCGCCGGCCTCGACCGCGCCGGCCGGCACCGGGTATCCGGCGTCGACGTGCTCGCCCGAGGACCCGTGCGTGGCCGCTGCCACCGAACCGCTGTGCGCTCCGGCTTCGTGGGCGCTGCCGACCGCCGACGAAGTGAGACCGCCGTGACCGCCACCTACCGGGTGGCCGGTCGCGGTACCGGTGGTGCCGTGCGCGGTGCCACCGGTCTGGTGACCGGCGGTTCCGCCGGTGCTGCCACCGGACGGCGAACCCGGGTGGGTTCCGGGCAGGTTCCCGGAGCCACCGTGCGGGTCACCGGTGCCAGGTGCCGGTGCCGGAGCCGGAACAGGTGCCGGTACCGGTGCCGGGCCGGCGGGGGCGAGGTAGGCGGTGCCAGTGGCGCTGGCCTGCTCTCCGTTCGCCGTGGTGCCGGTGACCGTGACGGGTGCCACGGTGGTGTCCGCGGCCGGTGTGACCGTTCCGGTGCACAGGGTGCTTTCCTTGGCGGCCAGCGTGCTGTCAGCACAGGTCATCGCACCAATGGAAGTGGCGCCGGAGACGTTGCCGACGGTGCTGGTGCCGGTGTTGGTCACCGGCACGGTCACCGTCGCCGGTTGGCCGGCGGCGACCGGTACGGCGTTGTCCGGTGCTCCGGCGTTGGTGCCGTTGACCGTGGGCGTGCCCATGGTCAGGTGACACGAACATCCGGTGTCACTGCCGTTACCCGCCGGATCGGGTGCCGGGGCGACGTAGGCGGTGCCGGTGGTGCCGGCCTGCTCTCCGTTCGCCGTGGTGCCGGTGACGGTGACCGGGACAGCGGTGGTGTCCGCGGCCGGTGTGAACGGCCCGGTGCACACGGTGCTTTCACTGGCGGTCAGCGTGCTGTCGTAACAGGTCATCGCACCGCTGGGGGTGGTGCTGGTGACGTTGCCGACGGTGCTGGTGCCGGTGTTGGTCACCGGCACGGTCACTGTCGCCGGTTGGCCGGCGGCGACCGGTACGGCGTTGTCCGGTGCTCCGGCGTTGGTGCCGTTGACCGTGGGCGTGCCCATGGTCAGGTGACACGAACACCCGGTGTCGGCCGGTGCCGACGTCTCCGGGCCGGTGGTCGTCGCACTGGCGGTGCTGTCACCTGTGCCGGTACCGCTGGCGGAGGTCGCCGGCATTGTCTTGGCGACGCTGGTGGCTCCGCTTGGCGCGAGCCCTCCGGTGATCGCCGAAGTAGCGGCGGTCACCGGGCTGGACAAGCCCGATCGTGCGGAGCTGACCGGCTCGAGGACTCGTGTCACGGAGGTGTCCGATCGAGTCGCCGATCCGCTGCCCGCCGACGTGGTCGAGCTGGTCGAATGGGCGCCGGTCGTCGTCGCGGATGCCGAGGTCGTGCTGGTCGATGCCGCCGTCTGCGGCTGCACGAGTCCCGACACCAGCGACGTCACGGTGTTCAGCGGACTGGTGCCCGCGGTCGTCTGGTTACTTGTTCGCGGTGGCTCGGTGGCCTCCTCGGCGTGGGCCACACCCACACCGAGGAGCATCAAGCCACCTGCGAGTAACCCGGTCTGGATGGACCGTTTTACCCAGGTACGCATGAGAAACCTTTCCAAGCTCTGCTGGGGCCGATCAGTGATCTCGGCGGTGTCCGGCCGTCGTCAGCCGATATCCGTCAGTGCGTGCTCGCGCCGGTGAGCGCGGACAGCGGCGACGCGGCGGACAGCGGCGACGTGGTCGAGCCGGTCGACGTGGTCGACGCAGCCGATCCGGTCGAGGTGGTCGACGTGGCCGACTTGGCCGACACAGCCGACTTGGTCGACGTGGTCGAGGCGGCCGTGGTGGCCGAGTTGGCCGGGACGCACGTGCACACACCGGTGGTGGTGTAGCGCTGCGAGAACCCGACGGTCGAGGTGTTGCCGGCGGCGTCCTTACCGGTGAAGGTGGCCTTCACCGTCTTGGCGCCGGTACCGGCGGTGAACCCGATCGTGCACTGGGTGCTGGCACCCGGGGCGAGCGTCGTGCTGCCACAGGTGACCCGGCCGTTCTGCGAGGTGCCCCGCAGATCGGTGATCGGCGCGCTGCCGGTGTTGGTCATCTGCACCTTGATGGTGGACTTGCTGCCGGCAGGCACGGTCGCGGTCGAGTTCGAGCCGATCACGGCGCCGTTGACCGTGGGGTTGCCGGTGATGGTCAGCTTGCCGGCGCCCGCGGGCGTACCGGTGTAGAAGACCCGGCAGGCCTTGCTCTGCTGGGTGCCGTTCGGACCCGACACGGTGAAGTTGAACTGCGCGGTGTTCGAGCCCGGCCGCGCCGTCGTGGTGACGGTGCAGCGGGTGGTGCTGCCCGGTGCCAGCTGGCCCGAGCCACAGTTCAATTTGCCGAGCGAGGTGTCGCCACCCAGCCCGGACACCGGGACGGTGCCGTTGTTGGTCACCGGAACTGTGATGGTGACCGTGCTACCCGACGGAACGTTCGGGCCGGGAGCGGTGCCCGCGGCCTTCCCGTTCACCAGCGGAGTGCCGACGGAGATGCTCGCCGACGGCTGCGGCTGCGGCTGTGGCTGCGGAACCGGGACCGGCGTCGGCTGCGGCGTCGGGTGCGGAACCGGGACCGGGTGCGGAGCCGGCTGCGGGGCCGGGGTCGGTTGCGGGACAGGAACCGGGGTCGGTCGCGGAACCGGCTGCGGGTTCGTCCCCGGCACCACGTTGCCGAGCAGACCGGTCACCGGCGAGAGGATCCCGCCGATACCCGGCAGACCCGGAAGCGGAGACTCACCCGGCTGGCCGGCGCCGGGAAGACCCGGAAGCGGCAGGCTCGGCAGACCCGGAAGGGGTGCGCCCGGCGTGCCAGGGGCAGGCGTGCCGGGAGCAGGCGTGCCGACGTAGCGGATCGTCGTCTCCGAGCTGATGGTCGAGCCGTTCGGCTTGGTACCGGTGATCGTCAGCTTCGCGCTCTGCGAGCCCGGCTTCGCCGGGGCCGTGAACGTGTAGGTGACGGTGCCGCCCGGCGCGACCGAGGTCGCGGACGGGGTGACGGTGCCGCCGGGGAACGAACCGCTCAGGTTGGTGAGCGGCTCGGTGCCCTTGTTGGTGAAGGTGACCGAACCCGAGACCGGCGAGCCGGCCGGGATGGCCGGACCCTCGCCCGAGATCGGCTTGCCGCCGATGGCCGGGACGCCCGGTTGCATCGGCGTCGAGCCGGCAGGCGAACCGCCGAGCGCGCCTCCGACGATCGGCAGGCCGCCGGTCGGGAGGCCGCCGGTGAGGGTCTCGCCGCTCGAGCCGGGCAGGCCAGGAAGGCCGAGCGACTGGAGCGTCTTGATGTTGTCGGTGATCTTCAGGACGTCCAGCATCGCGGCCGGGTCGCCGCTGCTCATCTTGTCGAACGCGGTCTGCCACAGCAGGCGCATCGCGTCGAAGTTGTTGCCCGCGAAGGACAGGTACTCGTCCGGGGTGAACACCGTGTCCGGACCGAGCCGGTTCATGATCTCGGCGACCTGGAGGGTGTTGTAGAGGTAGTCCGGTGCCAGGACCTTCGCCGGGTCGGGAATGCTCGGCATCCCCTTCTGGACGAAGGCGGCCACCTTGTCCGGCGTCGGCAGCCGGGACATGTCGACGGCCATGGTCTTGGTGTCGATGGGCAGGCCCATGCCGCCGCACCCGGTCGCCATCGTCAGATAGTCGGTCCCGTGGCCCCGCACGTGCGAGGGGTTGAAGATCGGGATCCAGCCCAGCGGTCCGCCGTAGGCGTCGACGACCGGCATGTGCGAGTTCCCGATCGCGCCACTGGCCATCGACAGGATCAGGTTCTTGTACGCCGGGTCCGTGTGGTAGGTCAGGGCGTGCGAGTTGCTGCCGAGCAACGGAATCCCGTCCTCGTTCTTCCACATGTGCTGCAGGAAGAAGTCGCACGCGTCGCCGCCGCCCTCGTGGGAGGTGTCCCCGGTCGAGTGGCCGGCGCCGGACTGGTTCGGGTCGACGGACGTCTGCTTGGTCTCGCCTCCGAACAGGCCACCGGTGAAAATGCCACCGCTGAGCACGTCGCCGCTGAGGAACTTGCCCACGGTCGGGATCTGCGCGGTCGGGAGGTCCCCGGTGGCCGACGTCGTAGAGGGCTGGCCGCTGGTGGTGCCGCTCGTCCCGGAAGCACTCACCGGCGAGCTGGGCTGAGAGCTCGCGAACAGTGAGGTGGTGTCCGTTCCGGAAAGGCCAAGGCCATCCAGGCCCGGCAAGGAGGCGGCAGCGGCGTTGGCGGTCAAGCCGATCAGCGCGAAGGTCGCGGTGATCGACATCGCGGCCGCGTTGCGCAGCGTGCGACTCGACCGGCGGGAACATGGATTCGCGAGGGAAAGGCCGATGGGGGCCCTTCCGCTGGGGACATCGGCGCGATGGCGCCGAGTCCGACGTGTGAATTTCATTTCAACGCTCCAGTTGATGAGCGCCTGCCGATAACATCGGCGCGGCGGTTGACGTGTCTGCTGTGAAACGGGTGTTGTTCTTTGCCGACAGCCCTTGGACACCAGCCGTTGATGGAGGTAGTGGCAGCGGGAACCACCGACTTGCGATTTCAGCCCTGAGTTCGCGAGCCGGCCGCCGAGTTGCACCTCGACGGTCCTGCTGTCGCTACCGATCAATGGATTTGCTTCGCGATCGCTTTCGCGTGAATCGCGTTGGCAGCCGACACGTCAGTCCGGCGACACCGAAGGATCATCCGCACGCATACGGAGCGGGAGATGGTGATCCGAGACCGGCTCGCCGATCGTGAACCGCGAGCCGATCGGTCCGCCGTCGAAGATCGCGGCGGAAGTCGATGAACCACCCTGTGCGGCCGACGTGCCCGACGAGGGGGCGCTACCGGGCAGCACCGCCGGCGAGATCGGGACGATCGGCGACAGCGGCGACAGCGGCGATGGGGTGGCGGGGTTGGTCAAGCGAGGCAGTGCGTGATCGGCCGCCGGAGCCGGCGAAAGCGGCGCCGCGTCGGTCACGCCGACGGCCGCGGCCGCGAAGTCGGCCGTGGGCACCGGCGCGTCAGCGGCCGGTTCCGGCGCCGCGACCGGAGCGATGTCCGGCATCGCCGGGACGAACGACGTGGCCTCGGGGTCGGGTGTCTTCGGTGAGATCACCGAGGTGACCGTCACCGTGACCCAGCCGACCGTCCGTTGCGCCGCCGACTCCGTCACGGTCAACGGTGCGGCCACCTCGGAAACCGTCTGGACCGCGGGCGCGACCAGAGCCGAACCCGTGTCGGTCACCGAGCGGACGGTCCGCGTCGTCGTCTCCAGCACCGGCTCCGTCAAGGCGGTGACCGCCTCGCCGGCGGTGCCGACGACGGCGGCCGCGGTGTTCGCCGTGCCGAGCACCTGGTGTGTCGCCGCGACGGCGTCCGAGGTGACCTCGCGGACCGTCGTCCGCACCAGGTCTCCCACGTTCGTCGGCGGCGGAACCGGGATGGATCGCGGCGGGTATTCCGGAGAGTCTTCGGCCGGTGAATCAGCGGCGACCGGGAGAGGGGAAACCTCCTCCGCGGTGGCCGAACCCGCCAGGACGGCGGCACCGGCGAAGCCGGCGATCGTCAGTCCGCCCAGCGTGCCGAAACGGAGCAAGGCGCGCCCGCGACGACCGTGCGAAACGGGCGACGCGCCCGTTTCACCCCGAGTCGTTCGCAGCCACACCATCGCACTCCACCATTTCCGGTTTGCTCGAAGGTTGCCCCAACAGACGACAGTAAGGACCCGTCAGGCGATAGGGAATTGCCACTTACGGGACCCGCCGTCGCCACTCCATACAGTCGGCGGCTCCCGCATGAACCACTTTCCGTCGGTGTCGAAATGCGGGCGCCCGACCCAAAGTGCACGATCGGGTGAATCGGAAATTCGTTGATCAACCGCTTGTCGCGATCTGGACTTCGTGGCACATTGGATCGATCGTCACGATTCGATAACGGCGCGTCGTTGTGGCTGGTAGCAGCGGCGGAACCGGCGCCGTGATCGACTTCATAACGTTTTGCCCATCCCGCGTAAGGGAATGGACGGACCGACGTTCCCGGGGCATGGAGGCCGTGTTCAATCCCCGAAACGAGCGCGATCGCGAAGAACCTTCGGAAATGGCCGCCGCGGTGGAGATCCTGGTCTACGCCGACCGGCTGAATACGCGTCATGGGGTCGCGCGATCGCTGCAGGGCGCGCCGGGAATCGGGCGCGTCGAATGCGCGGCGACCGGCGACGAACTCGTCAGCAGGTACGTCCGGTCGCCTGCCGACGTGGTGTTCGTCGCCGTCCGGCCGGGCGAGCCGTCCGGTCCCGCGGCCGCGGCGACCTTGCTGTCGGTCGCGCCCGATGCCGCGGTGATCATGTTCGGCTCGCCCGGCACGGTCGCCGCGGCGAGCAGCGCCCTGGTGCCCGGTGTCGGCGGATTCCTCCAGAATCACGACGGCCTGTACCCCGAGCTGACCATCGCTGTCACGCCCCATGACATCGCACCGCCCGCCGTCGAACGTCCACATCTGTCCGAACGCGAGCTTCAGATCCTCTGGGGTATGGCCCAAGGCAAGCGGAACCTCGATATCGGCGCCGATCTCGCCCTCTCCGAGGACAGCGTCAAAACTCATTGCAAGCGGATCTTCCGCAAATTGGGTGTCCACGACCGAGCCGAAGCGGTCGCTGCGGGCTTTCGTGCCGGTTTCCTCTCCTGACGCCGTGTGCGGTGGATCAAGCTCGCGGGGCTACCCGGCGCGGAGTTGCCGACCCTGGCCTGGGCCGACGACGTCGATCCGGCGAACACGAGGCCCGTCCGGCCGCCGCCGCGACCGGGACGAGCCCGTTCCTTCACATGTGAAGCGGCATTGCTTCGGTCATTTTCAGCCTTTCTGGGCGTCGAGCCACTCGGCGAACGTGGGGCCCGCGAGCTTGGCGTGCGGACCCGGCAGGAAAGCGCCGGCCGCCGCGATTTCGGCGTCTGGCATGCCGGCGCCGTCGACGCCGACGACCTCGATGCCTCGGCGGGCAGCGAGGAGACGGGCCGCGTCCGCCATGATTTCCTTGCGGGGCCCCGCGATTTCGGGGATCGGCGGTCCCGGGTCCTGCTGGGCGACGGCGAGGTCGACCAGTTCCTCCGCGACGGTGCGGCAGGCCACGAGCTGAGTGGGCAGGGCGGGCAGGTGGACGACGTCACCCTGCTGCCAGTCCAGGAGCTGGCCGACGAACTCGTGGAACTGCGCGGCCCGCAGGAGGCGAACGGGGAGAGGGCCCGCCAGGAGGAGTTCCTCGTGCACCTTCTTGGCGGCGAGGAAACCGGCGGTGGCCTTGTCGGCGCCGATGATCGACGCCGCGGTGATCCGGGCGACGCCCGCCTGACGGCCGGCTTCGTGCAGATTGCGGGCCGATACACGGAAGAATTCCGTCGCCGCCTCCTGTTCGGAGCCGTGCCACGAGGCGACGTCGATGATGCCTTCGGCTCCGGCGAGTGCTTCGGCGAGTCCTTCGCCGGTGACGATGTCCACGCCGGTGGCCCGGGACATCGGCACGACGTGGTGGCCTCGTTCGGTGAGGACATCGACGACGTGCCGTCCCAGCCTGCCGGTCGCTCCGGCCACTGCGAACTTGCTCATGTTTCGAACCTTTCTGGGAAAGTCAGTCGGTGTAGTTCTGGCCGGGCGGCATGCCGGGAATCGGCTTGGCGATGAGCGCGGCGGGGGCGAAGAAGCCGATATGCGCGATCGCCATGACGAGCGTCCAGAGCGCCTTGGCGTCGTAGCAAGCGGATGCCTTGGCGTACAACGAATCGGGGACTCGTTCGCCGGACGGATTCGGAGTGAAGACCGCCTCCACGAGTTCCAGCGCGATCCGTTCGGGGTCGGTGAAGCAGGTGGCGTCCTGCCAGGTCGCCACCGCGGTGATGCGTTCTTCAGGCTCCCCGGCCTGCCGGAGAGCGCCGGTTTCGCGGATCGTGAAGTACGTGCTTCCGAGCAGTTGCCCGGCGCGCAACTGCAGCAGCGCGATGGTCGTCGGGGGAATGGCGCCGTTCTTGAGGACCTTGTGCAGACCGCCCGCGACCTCGGCCATCTCGGGGACGAAAGGGATCGGGTTGGGCATGCGCGATCGCGGGCCCGCCGTCGTCGACATGGGGATGGGGTTTCCTTTCTCTTGGCGTCGTGCCCAAGAGATCCCGGCGACCCGATTCCCGTGACAGAACGGCCTTGTGACACAGGCCACTGGGTTTCCGCGTTCAGGCGCCCAGGCGGTTGTAGATCCGGCTGGCCAGGGAAGCGGCCAGCTGGTTCAACGGGCTCCAGGGCTCGCTGAGCGCGAACCGGCCGAGCAGCTCCGCCACCGCGTAGGCCTCGGCTTCCGAGAGCAACGTCGCGCGCTGGTCTCGCAGCCCCTGCTCGGCCAGGCGGGTGAGAGCTTCGGCGTACTCGTCCAGGTCACGCACCTCTGCCAGGCCGTACCGCTCGTCGAGCGAATCTCCCGCGAGGTCGTCACTCATGGCCCTGGTGCTCCTTCTGCTGTCGTCCAACCGGCGCGCTGCAGAAAATCTATGGTGGCCGGGGTAGACATTCAACGGCGGGTGTGTGTAATGTTCTCCTTGTACCGAGAAAGACAACGTCAAGCAGGCGCGGGAGATGACGTAACTACCCGCGAGATGTGAGATGAGCCGGCCAGGCGGGCGCTTGGCCGGGAGCAAGATCTCAGGGCCGGGTTGTGAAGAAGGTTCGACCAGGTAGTGCCGGCCCTGGCGGAAGTGCACGAAGCGGGCGGAGCACGTGCGCCCGTGAAGAACACGTAGTTGTAGTCAGTCAATGCAGTTGCAGGACCGGTCAGGTGGCCGGAGCCGATCAGTGACGGGGCTCCGGGCAGTGACCAGCGGCGTCAGCGTGCTGGGACCGATCAGTGGAAGGGTTCCCGCCGGTGTCGTCCGTAGCAGGTGAAGTAGCAGTACCCAGTAAGTGGAAAACACAGGAAAGAAGGGAACGGCAACATCATTGGATCGCCCGCAGCGGCAAGGTAGCGCCGCGCGGGTGCCGTAGTTCCATCGAGTTCGGAGGTGGTTCGCGGTCACGAATGAGCGATCCCCGCGAGGTCCGGCTTCCCAGCGGACGCGGGTGCAAGAGGCCGGCGGTCACGTCGGTTGACAATGGTGAAACCCAACCCTGAGGACCCCGGGTGCCGTGCTGGCACCCGGGGTCCTTTGTGATGTGGAGGTGGAATGATCCCTGCCCAGAACGGACCGGCCTCGCCCGACGGGGCCGACAAATTCGATGACGAGCACTACCCCGCCTACACGATGGGCCGGGCCGCCGACATGCTCGGCGCCACCCAAGGCTTCCTGCGCAGCCTCGACGAGGCCGGGCTGATCACCCCGCAGCGTTCCGCCGGCGGCCATCGCCGCTACTCCCGGCACCAGCTCCGCCTGGCCGCCCGGGTGCGGGAACTGGTCGATCAGGGCACCGCCGTCGAGGCCGCCTGCCGCATCGTCACCCTCGAAGACCAGCTCCACGAAGCCCAGCGCCTCAACGCCGAACTCCGCGCCGACGACTGAAATCCCCGCCCTGTGAACGCCCTTGTCCGGATCGGGCAAGGGCGTTCGTGCGTGGATGTCGAGACGGCCGAGCCCGCTCCGACCCCCTTCCGGAACACCGGAGCGAAGGAGGTCTCGCGATGAGCAAAGTGGTGCTGGACGTGTCGATGTCGCTGGACGGTTTCACCGCCGGGCCGAATGTCCGGGCTGAAGAGCCCATGGGCGACGGCGGGGAACGGCTGCACGAGTGGATGGCCGGGGAGGGCCCCGACGCCCGCGTTTTCGAGGAGGTGAACGCGAGGGTCGGGGCCGCCGTCATCGGCAGGCGCACCTTCGACCTCGGTCTTCGGCCGTGGGGCGGGACGCCGTGGCCCGGTGTCCCCAGCTTCGTGATCACCCACCGGACCGGGGAAGACCTCCTTGGCGACAACGGAGGCACGTTCGCCTTCGACGGGCTGGAGGCCTCGGTCCGGCGTGCCAAGGACGCGGCAGGGGACAAGGACGTCCTCGTGCTCGGGGCCGACGTCGCCGGGCAACTGCTGGCCGCGGGCCTGCTCGACGAGGTCCACCTCCACCTCGCCCCCGTGGTGCTGGGCCGGGGGACCTCAGTGTTCGGCGGGCGTCTTGGCGAGCTCGTCCCCCTGGGTGAACCTGTCGCGGGCGCCGCCACCCACCTGCGTTATCGCGTCCGGTGACTACCACGGGATGGTGGCCCGGATGGCGGCCGAGATCGGTTCGAGGTCGGCCACGAGGCGATCGAGTTCGCCGGGGCTCAGGGCGTTGTAAGGCGCCTCCGCGAGCCGGTCGGTCATCGCCTCGACGCGCTCCTTCGTGGCCCGGCCCGAGTCGGTGAGCCGGTCGTCGGACCCGATCAGGCCGCGGTCGCGCATCCCGTCCACGACCGCGGCCAGCTGCGCGGCGGGGAGATGCCAGACCCGGCCGAACTCGTTCGCGGGGATGCCGACGGACAGGGCGTGGAGCACGTGGCATTCCGTCCCGCCGACACCCTCGGCCACCAACGCGACGGTGTGGCCGTCCCCGCGGTGCTCACGCAACAGGGTGGCCGCGTGCCACAGCCGGGCCACGGGTTCCTCCGGGACCGGGAGCGTCCGGACGGCGGCGAAAAGGGCCCGTCCCTCGACGGGTGCGCTGGTCGCCGCTTTCAGCAGGAGTTCGCCGGCGCGGGTGACGCCGGGGTCGTCGGCGAGGTCACCGAGGATCCGCCGAATCCCCGCGACGCAGCCCCGTTCGCGGGCGGCCAGCGCCGCTTCGGGCGTGGTCAGCTCCCAGACCTTCGGGAGATGCCGTGCCACCTCGCCCGGGGCGAAGTTGTAGAAGATCGCGTGGATCACCTCGGCGGGCACCGACCGGCCGAACGGCGCGGCCCGTCCGGCGAAGTAGGCGTCCCACTGGTTGCGCAGGCCGAGCGCGATCAGCGCCTCGTCCGACTCGTCGGCGAAGTAGGGGATCAGGCCGATGGGCTCGACCAGGTCGTACATGCGGCGGGCGACGGGTTCCGGGTGCGACATCTCGTCTCCTGTGGTCGTGGCGGGGCGCCCTCGTGGCGACCCTCTCGACCAGGCCACGAACGCCGCACCCGGAAATCGACATCGGCTCCGCGACCTATTTCAGGTGCCGGGCGATGAACCGGCCCGCCGAGTCTCCCTCGAAGTGCGGGACGCCGGTGTGCCCGCCCATGTTGGCGTGCAGCGTCTTCTCCCGCGAACCGAAGGCGTCGAACAGGTCGAGGGCGTGCTGCCGGTCGTTCCCCTCGTCGTCCCACTGCAGCAGGACGAGCAGCGGGATGGTGACCTGCCGCGCCTCTTCGAGGATGCTTCGCGGCACGTAGCTCCCGGCGAACAGGACGGCGGCCGCGATCCGGGGTTCGACCCTCGCCAGCCGGGTCGCGATGGCGATCACCCCGCCCGAGAACCCGACCGGACCGCCGATCCCGGGCAGCGTGAGAAGGGCGTCCAGAGTGGCCCGCCATTCCGGGACCGCCGCGTCGACCAGCGGGAGGACGAGCCGGTCGACGATGTCGTCGCTGACGGGCTCCCCGGCCTTCAGTGCGCTCAGCAGGTCGGCGCGGGCTTCGTCGACGGCGGGGAAACGGGGCCGGTCGCCGGCTCCCGGGAGTTCGATGGTGGCCGCGGCGTAGCCCGTCGCCGTGCAGGCCAGGGCCCTGGCCGCGAGCCGGGGATACATCCTGCCGAGTCCGCCGGGGTGCCCCATCAGGATCAGCCGGGCCGGTGCCGCCGATTCGGGCGTCCACAGGATTCCGGGGATGTCGCCGAGGGTGAACTCGCGCTCGAGGGCACCTTCGAGGCGTCGTTCGGAAGTGAACTGCATGGTCGTGCCTTTCGGGAGTGCTCGTGAAACGGCGCTCCCGGACGACCTATCGCCCGGCCGTGACCCCTGAGGGGAGCACCCTGGTCGGAATGTCCACGGGTACCACCTCCTCGTTCGTTCGCACGGCCTCCGGCAAGGTAGCAGCGGCCGCGATCCCGCGCCAGCGCTTTACCCGATGACCGAAAGCCCGTCCGCCACGACGACGCCGTCGTGCAGCACCGTGCGGTCCTTGCCGCGGTCCATCACCGCGCTCGTCGGGGTCTCGCCGTCCACCAGCACCAGGTCGGCGCGGTCGCCGACGGCCACTCCCGACCGGTCGTCGATACCCGCCAGCCGCGGGACGTCGTGGCTCATGATCGACGCGCCGCCCATCGTCGCGACGGCCAAGGCCATCTCGATCAGGTCGTCGCGGCGGAAGCCGTTGGTGAAGGCCAGCTGCCAGGTGCGGTCGAGCAGGTCGCAATTGCCGTACGGGCTCCAGTAGTCCCGCTGGCCGTCCTCGCCGAGGCCGACGCGCACGCCCGCGGTCGTGAGGTCCGCGAGCGACAGCTGTCCGTCGGTGGACGGCGCGACGGTCGCCATCGCGATGTCCAGCTCGGCGAACGTGTCGATCAGGCGGCGGCTCACCGATTCCGAGATCGAGCCCAGTTCGTACGCGTGCGACATGGTCACCTTGCCGCGCATGTCCAGCGCCCGGACCCGCTCGATCACCAGGTCGGTCGAGAACACGCCGAGGTGGCCGGGCTCGTGCAGGTGGATGTCCACCTCGACGCCGTACTTCTCGGCGAGCCCGAACACGACGTCGAGATGTCCCTTGGGGTCCTTGTCCAGCGAGCACGGGTCGATCCCGCCGACGACCGTGGCGCCCGAGCGCAGCGAAGCCTCCAGCACGTCCACGGTGCCGGGCTCGCGCAGGATCCCGGCCTGCGGGAACGCCATGATCTCGACGTCCGCGTGCTTGGCGAAGCGTTCCTTCGCGGCGAGGACGGCTTCGAGCTTTTCGAGCCGGCAGTCGACGTCCACCTGCGCGTACGTGCGCACGCGGGTGGTGCCGTTCGCGATCATGCGCTCCAGCGTCCCGGCGACGCGTTCGGGCAGCGGGACCTCGGCTTTCCGCCAGTTCTCGCGGTCGTTCAGCATCATCGCCCAGACACCGGGCGCGCCGGTGTGCGGCCGGAACGGCAGCCCGATCCGCGTCGAGTCCAGGTGGACGTGCACGTCGCTGAACGACGGGAACAGCAGCCGCCCGCGCCCTTCGACCGTGTCCGGCGACGGCGCGGCGGCGGGATCGTGCGGCCGCACCGCGGTGATCCGGCCGTCGGCCACCTCGACGTCGCTGCGCTGTCCACCCCAGGGGCGGACGTCACGGATCAACACGGGGACACCTTTCTCGCCGGACTCTCTTTGGTATACCAAATCCGGTGAGCGGCGGCAACGTCACTTGGTGTGCCGGTACGGGCGCGTGTGCCCAGTCTCCGCGTTGTGCTTGGTGATGTGGTCGATCCCCATCGCTTCGAGCCTCGGGTACTCGGTCACGTCGAACACGTTGTCCTCGCGGCGATGCGGGTAGACGTCGTGTCCCTTGCCCGGCCAGTAGGGGAAGACCACGTGCGTGTCCTTGTTGGAGTTCTTGGCGAAGGTTTCGGAGACGTAGTCCCATTTCTCCTGGACGAGCGGCTTCCTCGGGTCGTTGGGATCGTTGATCCACCCGGGCATCTTGATGTTGTTGTCCTTGAGGGTTCCCTCGAGGGTGTTGCCGCCGTTCTGCTTCGCGATCTTGGTCGCCTTCTCCTCGACCGAGCCGAGGTACTCGTCCTCTTCGCCGCGTTTGCGTTTCTTGGTACCGCCGGACCAGAAGAAGTGCTTGTCCGCCTTCAGGATCTGGTCGAGCTTCGGCTTGAACTTCTCGAACTCCTCCTTCGACATCTTGTCGACGTCGATGGGAGGCTTCCGCGGGCTCCGCCGCAAGGGCTGGGGTTGCCCGCTGGGCCCGACCGGCTGAGGTCGCTGCTGGCTGCCCGGACCGCTTCGCCCGCAGGGCGGGACGAGGCCGAGCGGGTCCCCGATGAGCAGCGGCTGGTCGACGTAGCCGACGGGGTTCGGCGCGGCGGCGAGGCCGAGCGG
The DNA here is from genome assembly GCF_024628825.1 of Amycolatopsis roodepoortensis. Classification (NCBI taxonomy): domain Bacteria; kingdom Bacillati; phylum Actinomycetota; class Actinomycetes; order Pseudonocardiales; family Pseudonocardiaceae; genus Amycolatopsis; species Amycolatopsis roodepoortensis. The sequence continues at coordinate 4,484,919 of NZ_CP102415.1, read as the reverse complement.
GTCCTGGCTGAGATAGCGCGACGTCCTGGGGTCGTAGTACCGGAAGACGTTGTAGTGCAGCCCGGTCTCCTCGTCGCGGTGCTGGCCGGGGAACGCCAGCGGCATCGACGCGGTGTCGGCGCCGGGCAGCGGCACACCCCAGAAACTGCTGCGGTCCTGCCAGACCAGCGTGCCGTGTTCGTCGAGCAGTTCGGTCGGCGTTCCCGCGGGCGACGTGATCACGGCACGGAACACGGCGTCCTCGAGGGCGCCGGTGCGCTCGATCTGCACGACGGGGCGGTCGTCGTCGTAGCGTTCCCAGGTCAGGAGCCGGTAGGACTCGTCGGCGGGGTCGTAGTCCATCCGCTCGACCACGGTCATCCCGCTCCACAGGAACCGGACGTCGTGCGTGAGCTCGGCCTCCCCTTCCGGGCCGATCAGCCAGCGGCGTTTCGCGAACCGCCGCCCGAGCGGGTCGTAGTGGTAGGTCCAGAACGCGCCGTCGGGGGTGCGCACGGAGCGCAGCCGGTCGAGGTGGTCCCACTCGTAGGCGCAGGACTGGTCCGCGACGACCCGGCCCCGCTCGTCGCCGCGGTAGACGTCTTCGCCGATGGTGATGGTCCCCGCGGCGTCGTGGGTGAACCGCTCGACCCCGGCGGGTCCGCGCGCCTCGCTGACGCGGCCCGCGGTGTCGAAGGTGAGCCGCCAAGGCCGGATCGCGTCGTCGACGGCGGCGAGCCTGCCGTCCGGCCGGTAGCCGTAGACGCGCTGCCCCACGCCCGCGATGTGCTCCTCGGCGAGCCGGTCTTCGGCGTCGAACCGCCGCCGGAGCACCACGGTGCCGTCGACGCTGCGCGTGATCTCCCGTTCGGCGTCGTCGTAACCGAACTCGACTTCGTGGCCGGCGATCCGCAGCGAGCGCGGCAGCCCGGACCCGGTGAACCGCCACTCACTGTCCACACCGGACGACGTCCGCCGGACGAGCACGTCGCCTTCGTGGCGCCAGCACACCCCGAGCCCGTTGATCGTGTCGACGACGACCCGGTCCCCGTCGTCGTGGACGAACTCGACCCGCGATTCGGTGTTCTCGGCGACGGTCATCCGGCCGAGCGCGTCGTATTCGTACCGCGTGACGTCGTCCGGGGTACGCCTCGCCACGACGTTGCCCTGGATGTCGTAGTCGTACTCGGTCGCGTCACCCGTACTGCTGGTCATGCGCAGCAGTTGCCCCGCCGCGTCGTAGGTGTAGCCGATCCGGCGGCCGTCGTAGTCGACCTCCTCGACGAGCCTGCCCGCGGCGTCGCGGACATAGCGCCAGGTGCGGCCGTTCGGGTTGGTCACCGAGGTGAGCCGCAGTTCGCCGTCGTAGGTGAACAGCGTGCGCGCGCCCGCGGCGTCGGTCTCTTCCAGGACGAGGCCGAACGGGCCGTACTTGCGGCGACGCGCGGCACCCGCCGCGTCGCGGTGCTCGACGACGTGGCCTTCGGCATCGTGCACCCACGTCTCGCGGCCGCCGTCCGGACCGAGGCGCCAGGCACGGCGCCCGTCGGCCGTCCAGCCGAGCCGTGCCGCGCCGCCGGAGGCCGTGTACGCGAGGCGGGGGCGGCCGAACAGGTCGCGGTCGCCGGGACGGTCCGTCACGGGGGCGTCGGTCAGCGGGTCGGGCGCGTCCGGGATCTCCACCGGCATCCCGGTGCCGACCAGGGTGGTGGCCGGGTCGAACGCGGGGACCGTCCGCCGGACGTCGCCCGCCGACAGCCGGACCTCGCCGTCGGCGTGTGTCACCAGCACCGTCGATCCGCCGGGGCGGTGGACGGCGACCAGCTCGCCGTCTTCGTCGTACTCGTAGCCGGTCTCCCGGCCGATTTCGTCCACTGTGGACAGCAGCTCGTCGCGCCGGTTCCAGGCGTAGCGCTGGGAGTTGCCCAGCGGATCGACGCGTTCGACCAGCTGCCTGGCGGCGTTGAGGCGGTACGTCCACGTGTGGCCCGCGGCGTCGGTGTGCCGCGTCGTGCCGGGTTCGTAGACGAACGTCGCGTTGTAGTAGCCGCTCGCCCCGACCGCGCGGACGCAGCGGCCGGCGTCGTCGTAGACGTAGCGGTACCAAGTGCCCGTGCGGTCCTTCCAGCCGACGAGCCGGTGACTGAAGTCGTAGTCGAGGGTCATCGGGCGGCCGGCGTAGTCCGAGACGACACTCAGCTGGCCGAGCCGGTTGTACGAGAAGCGCACCAGAGGCGGCTGTCCCGGCGCGCCGATGGTGACGATCCGCCCGTTCGCGGTGCCGATCGCGAGTTCGACGCCGTCGTCACGGCGGAGCCGCGCGGGCGTTCCGTCGGGCGCGTAGGCGAATTCGGTGCGGGCGCCGTTCTGTTCGATGGCCGTGAGCGGAAGGATCCGGCCCGCGCCGGCGAAGAGCAGTTCACGATCGCCCATCGACAGCCGGTAGCCGTCCGCCGCGCGGCGCAGCCGGTGCCGTGGACCCTGCATCGGCAGGACGGGGAGACCCGCCGGGACCGGATAGGTCAGCACCATGCCGTCTTCGGCGTAGAACAGGATCCGGTCGCGCTGTACCGCCAACCGCTGGTCCATTGTGGACGTCCAAGATGGACCGAACCAGCGGCCGGCGGTGTAGGACGACAGATGCGTCCGGGAGAGTTCGAGTTCGGCCGCGTCACCCGGCAGCGTCACGTCGACCTGCTTCATGACGACCTCGCCCGTCGCGACGTCGACGGGGTCACCGCAGTAGTTCTTGGAATCCGACGACGTCGAGCGGTCGCCGTTGCCGTCCTTCTTGGTGGTGTCGGTGTTGCCGCCCCGGTCGCGGGTGCCACCGCCGCCGCCCGTGCCGCTGGTGTTCGTCTGGTCGTTGTCGCTCTTGGTGTTGGTGCTCTTGTCGTTGGTGTTGCCGTCGTTGCCGCCGGGCTTACCGCCCCCATCGGCGCTGGAGCTGCTGGTGCCTTCGTCGATCCCGCGGTCGTTGCCGCCCTTGGTCTTGGGCGGTGGGGGCGCGTCCACCTTGCCGCTCTGCAGCTTGCGCAGGGCCTTGGCGGCGTCGTCGAAGAGCGTGTCCGCCCGCTTGAGCAGCGGCATCAGGCCCTTGAGCGCCTTGACGAGCTTGGTGGTGAGGTCGGCAATCTTCGCGGCGGTCTTGGCGACCGCGGTCACCACCTGCGGCACCACCCAGGTCAGGCCGATGCCGAGGGTGAACAGCACCTGCAGCGCCCAGCTGATCAGGTGACCGACGAGTTCGGCGATGATGTCGCGGACCAGGGTGCGGACGGCGGCGACGACCTCGCCCGCGGTCTTGACCCCGCTGGACGCGCCCTCGCAGCCCTTCTGCGCGGCGGTGAGCACGGTGACCGTGTCCTGCGACCGCTCGCGGTAGCGGTCCGCGGCGTCACCCGCCCACGTCCGCAGGTCGGCCTTGACCAGGTCGGTCAGATCCGTGCCGATGGCACCGAGTTCCTTCGCGATGTTGGACCAGGTCTCGGCCTGCGCCTTGATCTGATCGGCGTCGCCGGTCAGGGCGTCGAGCGCGTCGGAGAGCGGGCCGACGTGTTCGAGCAGCCAGCCGACGCCCGCGGCGAGGATCGAACCGAAGGGGTCCATGGCCATCGACAGCGCGTCGAGAGCCGTGCCGACGGCACCCATCGCGACCGCGGCCCAGTCGCCCTTCTCGATGCCTTCCTTGAGGTCGATCGCGGATTCCAGCAAGGGGACACCGGAGTGCGCCTTGGTGGAGTCCTGGCGCTCAGCGACCAGCGGATTCGCCATGTATGCCGTCTTTCCTGCCTCGGGAACCTCACCGACTGGGCAGCCGATTTCTACCATCGCAGCGCCGGGGCCTCCCCGTGCGGAACGGATCTTTGTCCGGCCGCCGCAAGGACGACCCCTACGGGCAGGGTCTTGCAAGTTCTGCTATGTGGAAGTTAACCTCCGCAGATTGAAATTGCCCGGCATCGCTCGCTTCTATCGAGAGGCGGATCCATGGTGAAGAGGACGCGGGCCGAAGCGGCCGCGAGCGGCAGGCCCGAGGACGAACGGCTCGGGATCGGCAAGAGTTTCACTTACGGCATCCAGCACGTCCTGACGATGTACGGCGGGATCATCGCGCCGCCCCTGATCATCGGCGGCGCCGCGGGCGTCTCGACCGCCGAGATCGGGCTGCTGGTCGCGTCGTGCCTGTTCATCGGCGGTCTGGCGACGATCCTGCAGTCGTTCGGCATCCCCTTCTTCGGCTCCCGGCTGCCGCTGGTCCAGGGCACCTCCTTCGCGGGCGTGGCGACGATGACCGCGATCGTGGCCGACGGCGGCTTGCCCGCCGTGTTCGGCTCGGTGATCGCGTCCGCGGTGCTCGGCCTGCTCATCACGCCGGTGTTCTCCCGGCTGGTGAAGTACTTCCCGCCGGTGGTCACCGGGACGGTGATCACCGTGATCGGGCTCAGCCTGATGCCGGTCGCGGCCCAGTGGGCGATGGGCAACAACACCAAGTCGCCGGAGTTCGGCTCGGTCTCCAACATCGGCCTTGCCGCCATGACGCTGGCGATCGTGCTGCTGCTCAGCAAGGTCGCCGTCCCGGCCATCTCCCGGCTCTCGATCCTCCTGTCGATCGTGGTCGGCACCGTACTGGCCGCCGTGCTGGGCAAGGCCGACTTCTCGCGGGTCTGGGACGGCCCGATCTTCGCGGTACCGACCCCGTTCGGTTTCGGCGCGCCGACCTTCGACGTCGCCGCGATCGTGTCGATGTTCATCGTCGTGCTGGTGACCCTCACCGAGACCACGGCCGACATGCTCGCGGTGGGGGAGATCGTCGGGACGAAGGTCGGCAAACGCCGGATCGGCGACGGGCTGCGCGCCGACATGGCCTCCTCGGCGGTCGCGCCGGTCTTCAACGGGTTCATGCAGAGCGCGTTCGCCCAGAACGTCGGGCTGGTCGCGATCACCGGGGTCCGGAGCCGGTTCGTGGTGACCGCCGGCGGCGTGATCCTGCTGGTACTGGGCATGCTCCCGGTACTCGGCCGGGTCGTCGCCGCGATCCCGTACCCGGTGCTGGGCGGCGCCGGGCTCGTGCTGTTCGGCACGGTGGCGGCGTCCGGTATCAAGACCCTGTCCAAAGTGGACTACAACGGGAACATGAACCTGGTGATCGTCGCCGCGTCGGTCGGGCTGGGGATGGTCCCGATCGCGGCGCCGGAGTTCTACCACCACTTCCCGGCGTGGGTCGGCACGATCTTCCACTCGGGGATCAGCTCGGCCGCGCTCATGGCCGTCGTGCTGAACCTGCTGTTCAACCACCTGAAACCGGCCAAGGCGGGCAGCGACCCGTCGGTGTTCGCGACCGCGACCAGGGTGATCGACTACTCCGATCTCAAGGCCTTCTCGCGGCTCAAGGACGGCGACCGGATCGTCGACGGCAAGATCGTGGACGCCGAGGGCAAGCCGGTCGAGGTGTGCGACGAGGACGGCAAGCCGGTGCCCTACCGGATCGGGTCCGAGCCGGACGGCCACTGACGCGGCGGGAACACCACGCCGATCGCTCGATCGGGACGCTCAACGTCCCCAAGGTCACATTCGGGACATCCCGGGCCGGAAATCGGCGGTCAACCCCCTCCTGGTGACCCGCCGAGGGTGACCTTGACCTGGCGATCTGCACGAATTTGAGACGGCGACGTGTGTTACCGGGCAAGACCTGCGAGAATGGTCCACGAGATCGGGGCATCGAATGAGCTCAGACTCGCTATGAAGAGCAGGTAGAAAAAGTATGGCTCAGGGCAGCGTTAAGTGGTTCAACGGCGAAAAGGGCTTCGGCTTCATCGCTCAGGACGACGGCGGACCGGACGTTTTCGTGCACTACTCGGAGATCCAGGGCAGCGGTTTCAAGTCCCTGGACGAAGGGCAGCGCGTCGAGTTCGAGATCGGCCAAGGTCAGAAGGGCCCGCAGGCCCAGCGCGTCGTCGCCATCTGACTTTCTTCACGCCGAAGGCCTCCATCCGGACCGGGTGGGGGCCTTCGGGCGTTTCGGGACCCGATATCGTCGTTGCATGCTTGTGATCGTTCGTGAGCACCCGTGCGGCCGGACGCGGTGAGCCGCTCCGCCCTGGAGCCGGAGCAGGTCGGGCGGAAGGTGCGGTTGCGCGAGGTCGGGCTGGGGGATCGCCGGGTCCTGATGGGCTTCGACCGTGACATGGCCCGCGAGGCGACGCCGCTGATCGGCGGCGGGCACCGCCACTGGGCCTCACACCGTTCGGGATCCTCCGGCGACGACATCCACTTCGGCATCGAGACGGTGCGCGGCCGGATGCTGGTCGGCTCGGTCTGCACCATCGGCGCCGACCCGGTGACCGGCCGGTTCGGCTACGGCATCGGGATCGCCCCCCGCCACCAGCGCTGCGGATACGCCACGGACGCCATCACCGTCCTCCTGGCCCACATGTTCGGGCAGCGCGGCTTCCGCAAATGCGAGGTCACCGTGTACGGCGGCAACCTGGCGTCGCTGTCGCTGCACGGCGGTCTCGGCTTCCGCGAGGAAGGCAGGCTGCGCGACACCGAGGTGGTGCGCGGCGAGATCAAGTACCTCGTGCGGATGGGCATCACCGCCGAAGAGTTCGCCGCGCGTCCCGTGGACAGCCTCGCCGACCTCGGCAGGCGTGGCCAGCACCGGCGGCCCCGGCGCGGCAAGCACTGGCGCACGCCCGCCGCGATCAGCGGCTGATCATCCCGGATTCGTAGGCGAAGACGACCGCCCGGACGCGGTCGCGGAGGCCGAGTTTCGTGAGGATGCGGCCGACGTGGGTCTTCACCGTCCCGGGCGAGAGGAACAGCAGCTCGGCGATCTCGGCGTTGGACAGGCCGCGGGCCAGGTGCTGGAGCACCTCGTGTTCGCGGCCGGTGAGCAGGGCGAGCCGGTCGTCCGGCGGCGACACGGGCAGGCCGGTGACGACGCGGTCGAGCAGCCGCCGGGTGACGGTCGGCGCGAGGGTCGCCTCGCCGGAGGCGACCACACGGACACCGGCGAGCAGATCCGGCGCCAGCGCGTCCTTGAGCAGGAAGCCGCTGGCCCCCGCCTGGAGCGCGGCGTAGACGTATTCGTCCAGGTCGAACGTGGTCAGCACCAGGACGCGGGTGCGATGGGCCGCGGCGATCGCGGCGGTGGCCTCGACGCCGTCCATCTCGGGCATCCGGATGTCCATGAGCACGACGTCGGGATCGAGGTCCGCCACCAGCGCGACGGCCTCCGCGCCGTCGCCCGCCTCGCCGACGACGTCGATGTCGTCCGCGTTGTCCAGGATCATCCGCAGTCCGGTGCGCACGAGCGCCTGGTCGTCGGCGATGACCACCCGGATCGTCATGACGGCAGGGTCGCGCGGACGGCGAAGCCGCGCTCCGGCCGCGGTCCCGCGTCGAAGGTGCCGCCCAGTACGTTCACCCGTTCCCGCATCCCTTCGAGGCCGTGCCCGGTGCCGGACGGTGGTTCGGCCGCGACGCCGTCGTCGGTCACCTCGATCTCCAGCGTGCCGGGGCCATAGCGCATCACGATAGTCACCGACGCGGCCGGACCGGCGTGTTTCAGCACGTTCGTCAGCGCTTCCTGCACGATCCGGTAGGCCGCAAGGTCCACTGTGGACGGAAGGGGCCGGGGTTCCCCTTCGACGCGGAACTCGACCGGCGTGCCCGCCGACCGGATGTCGGCGGCCAGCCGCGGCAGGCGTTCCGCACCGGGCCGGGGCTCCCAGTCCGGCTCGTCCTGGCCGAGCGCGCCGAGCAGCCGCCGGATCTCGCTCAATGCGGTGCGCCCCGTGTCGACGATGGCGTCCAGCGCCTCCCGTGACCGTTCGGGTCGCCGTTCCAGCTCCGCTTGCGCGCCCTGTGCCTGCAAGACCACCACGGAAAGGGCGTGCGCGACGACGTCGTGCAGTTCGCGGCTGATGCGGCCGCGTTCGGCGGCCACGGCCAGCGCGGCCTGGGTGTCGCGTTCGCGTTCGAGGTCGGCGGCCCGCTGCTCCAGCACCGACAGGCGGATCCGGCGCTGCCGCGTGTTCAGCCCGGCGAGCCACGCCACGCCGAGCGACAGGCCGATGGCCGGAAAACCGCCCCAGTCCTGCACCTGGTGGTCGTCGGCGTCGGTGGCGACCGGGGCCAGCCGATCGATGACGATGATCCGCGGCGGCATCGGGACGGGGGTCCGCGTGTTCGCTTCCGATGCATAGAACGACCACGCCCCGGCGACGAGCAACCCCGCGGCCAGCAAACCGGCGGAACGCCGTCGCGACCCCCAGGCCGCGACGGAGAAGAGACCGATCAGCGCCACGACGTCGACCGGTTTGAGGTCGTTGCCCATGACCAGATGCAGGAGTGAGGCCGTCCCCCCGGCCGCGAAGGTGATCGTGGGATTCCGGTGCCGGACGAGCAGGGAAGCCAAGGCCACCAACGAGACCAGCCACCACTCGAAGCCCTCCGGATCGTCCGCCGAGACCACAGTGGACAGTCCGATGAGGATGGTCAGGCCGCGGTCGACGGCTCTCGGGTGATTCCTGAGGAAGGCCAGCACCAGCCGAGCGTAATCGGAGGAGCGGGCGGCGCGAATCCCTCTCGCGGCAGACCCAGGGATACGACCTGCGGCAGACGCGCGAACACGGCGGCGGGCTCCAGCCTGGTCGCAGGAAGATCCTCGACAGAAACGGAAACCTCATGAGAAGGCTTCTCGTCGCGCTGGCCGCCCTCGCCGGCATGGTGTCGTTGGCGAGCCCCGCCACCGCGGCCCCGCGCCTGACGCTGCCGCCGCCGACCGGCTCGTATCCCGTCGGCTCCACCGACCTCCACCTCGTCGACAGCTCGCGTCAGGACCCGTGGGTGCCGTCCGGGCCGCGCGAGCTGATGGTGTCGATGTTCTACCCCGCGCCGGCGCCGATCGGCCCGAAACGGCCCTACCTCACCTTGGCCGAGGCCAAGGCGTTCCTGACCGAATCGGGCCTTCCCGACATCGACCCCGCACTGGTCGCCGGAACCCGCACCAGCGCCAGGGTCGACGCCCCGCGCCTGCCGGGGAAGCGCGCGCTCGTCGTCCTGTCGCCGGGATTCGGCAAACCGCGCACGACGCTCACCGGGCTCGCGGAAGAGCTGGCGAGCAAGGGGTTCGTCGTCGCGCTGATCGGCCACAACTACGAGTCCCACGGCACCGCCTTCCCCGACGGACGCGTCACCGAATGCGCCGCGTGCGGATCCGACTCGACACTCATTCCGCCGATCCGTTCCGCGGACGTCTCGTTCGTCCTCGACACGCTGACCAGGCCTTCGTCGCGCTGGTCCCACCTGATCGACCGGACGCGTATCGGGATGGCGGGGCATTCCATCGGCGGATACAGCACGCCGACCGCGATGATCGACGACTCGCGGATCCGCGCGGGCGCCGACCTGGACGGCAGGCTGTGGTCGCCGATCCCCGCGTCCGGGATCGACCGGCCGTTCCTGCTGCTCGGCCGCGAAAGCGAGTACACCCCGGCCGGCCTGGACACGACGTGGGCGGGCAGCTGGCCGAACCTCACCGGCTGGAAGCGCTGGATCAGCGTCGCGGCGGCCGGGCACGCGTCCTTCACCGACGTCGGTGTCCTCGGTGAACAGCTCGGGCTCGGCAAACCCGAGCTGCTCGGCGGCGAGCGAGGAATGGCGCTGACCAGGGCGTATGTGTCCGCGTTCTTCGACAAGAACCTGCGCGGCGGGCGTCAGCCGCTGCTGGACGGGCCGGTGCCGGGTAACCCCGAGATCAAGTTCTGGAACTAGGCGAGGACGGTCCCGGTGAGGTCGCCGGAGAGCTTCCAGAGCCGCGCGGCCTCGCCGGGATCGATCGCGTACGGGCGCACGCCGACCCACTCGCCCTCTTCGGGGGCGAGCTCGGCGACGTCGCAATCCTCGCAGTAGAGCCCGCCCATCCCGTCGAGCATCGGTGACGTCGCCGCCCAGACCTGGGTGGCCGCGCCCTGCTCCGGCGTTTTGAAGTCCGGGTCGGCCTGGTTCCCGTGCTCGTCGATCCAGCCGCGTTCGACCATCTCCTCCGGCCGCAGATGCCGCTGCAGGGGAGTGAGGATCGCGCCCGGATGCAGGCTGAACGCGCGGATCCCGTGTTCGGCGCCGAGCGCGTCCAGCCACACCGCGAACAGCGCGTTGGCGGTCTTGGCCTGGCCGTACGCGAGCCAGCGGTCGTAGCCGCGCTCGAACTGGACGTCGTCCCAGCGCATCGGCGAGGAATGGTGACCGGCGGAGGACACCGAGACGACGCGGGCACCACCGGCCGCCTTCAGCGCGGGCCAGAGCCGGCTCACCAGGGCGTGGTGGCCGAGGTGGCAGATCGCGAAATGCGACTCCCAGCCGGGGCCCACCCGTCGTTCCGGCGCGGCCATGATCCCGGCGTTCGCGATCAGCAGGCCGACCGGGCGGCCGGTGGCGAGGAACCGCCGGGCGAAGGCCTCGATGCTCGCCGGATCGGCGAGGTCGAGCTCGTCGACCTCGGTACCGGAGATCCCGGCGAGGGCGGCCTCGGCGTCGGCCGGGCGGCGCGCGGGGACGACCACGTGCGCGCCCGCGTTCGCCAGCGCGCGCGTGGTTTCCAGGCCCAGCCCCGAATAGCCGCCGGTGACGACGGCGAGCTTGCCGGAGAGGTCGATCCCGTCCAGTACCTCGGCGGCGGTGCTGCGCGCGCCGAAACCGGAGCCGATCTTGTGTTGTGCGTTGGTCATGAGGCGGACGCTAGGAGCTAGAGGGCGCTCTAGGTCAAGGGCGCTATCGTCGGTGCGGTGACGGAACTCGCGATCGGCCAGGTCACCGCCCGGACGGGCCTCAGCGTGCACGCGCTTCGCTTCTATGAGAAGGAAGGGCTGCTCGCGGCGCCGGTGAAACGGGACGCGGGCGGCCGCCGCGTGTACACCGAGCAGGACGTGGATTGGCTGGTGAACTGCACGAAGTTCCGGGCGTCCGGGATGCCGCTCGCCACCATCCGCGAATTCGCCGGACTCGTCCGGCAAGGGCCGGGAAACGAGGAAAAGCGGCTGGAGCTGCTGCGGGAACATCAGAAGACCGTCCGGAATCGGATCGCCGAACTGGCCGATTGCCTGGAGCTGATCAGCCGGAAGGTCGAGATCTACGAGGAGCATGTCGCGCGGGGGACGGCGGACGGGCTCTGGCGCTAGCCGTCACGTTTCGCGCGGCGGTCTCGTCACAGGGACATGACCACGAAACTCGCCAGGTTCACGGACCAGAAGACGATCCTGCTGAAGACTTTCAAGCGGGACGGCACGCCCATCGGGACGCCGGTCAACATCGCCGTCGAAGGGGATCACGCGTACATCCGTACGTATGACGCGGCGTGGAAGGCCAAGCGCTTGCGGAACGATCCGCGGATCGAGATCGCCCCGTCGACGTTTCGCGGCACTCCGACCGGGGAGCCGGTGCGCGGGCGGGCCCGTCTGCTCGAAGGTGAAGAGGCCCGGCACGCGGCCGCCCTCCTGGCCGGGAAGCATCGGCTCCTGCACGGGTTCTTCGTCCCGCTCGTGCACCGGCTGAAGAAGTACAAGACGCTCCATTACGAGGTACGGCTCGATTAGAGTCCATAATGGACAGACGTTGCCACCCGATCGGTGCAACGTTTCGCCTGGCGATGGGCGTGAGCGGCCCTTAAGCTTTTCCGCTTGTGACCTGCGAGGTGAGACGATGAGGTCCTTCGGTGCGGTGGATCCGATCAAGCTCGCGCTCGCCGGGCTCACCACCATGGCGCTCGGGATGGCGGCGGCGCTCAACGCCGACGCGCTGCCGGTCATCGGGGGCGGCACCACCTATTCCGCCGAATTCTCCGACGCGGGCGGGCTGCAGGCGGACAACGACGTCCGGATCGCCGGGGTGAAGGTCGGCAAAGTGTCCGAGATCGACCTCGAAGGCGACCGCGTGCTCGTGTCGTTCCGGGTGAAGGACGCCTGGGTCGGCGACGCCACGAGCGCGTCCATTCGGATCAAGAACGTGCTGGGGCAGAAGTATTTGGCGCTCGATCCGCACGGCGAAGCGGTCCTCGATCCCGGAGATCCCATTCCGCTGCGGCGGACCACCGCGCCGTATGACGTTCTTGAAGCGTTTCGGGATTTGTCGAAAACCGTCGACGCCATCGATGTCGGCCAGCTCGCGAAAAGCTTCGACACGATTTCGGCGACCTTCGCCGATACGCCCGCCGACGTCCGCTCGGCGCTGGACGGGATCTCGAAACTGTCCGGCACCATCGCCTCCCGCGACCGGCAGCTCCGGACGCTGCTCGCGAACACCCGGCAGGTGTCGCGGACCCTCGTCGACCGCGACACCGAGGTCCAGCGGCTGATCCAGGACGGCAGCGCGCTGCTGCGCGCGATCTCCACCCGGCAGCAGGCGATCAAGGATCTGCTCGACGGATCTAAACGGCTCGCGACCGCGCTCGACGGCATCATCGCCGACAACGACGGCCAGCTCGGGCCGGTGCTCGAACAACTCGACCGGCTGACGTCGATGCTCCAGCGCAATCAGGATTCGCTGGCCAAGGGGATCGCCGCGTTCGCGCCGGCGATCCGGGTGCTCACCAACGTCGCGGGCAACGGGCGCTGGATCGACGGCTACCTGTGTGGGCTGGTGCTGCCCACGTTCGGTCCGCTCAACGAAAAGGGCTGTTTCGACTCGTGATGGAAGGCGTATCTCGCGTGATTGGAGCCGTAACTCGCGTGATCAGAGGCGGAACACACGAGTTACGCCTTCAATCACGCGAGATACGCCTCTGATCACGCGAGTTGCGTGTCAGGGCTTCGTCCGCCGCAACCAGTACAACCCGATCACCGGCAGCACCAGTGGGATGAAGAGGTATCCCTGGCCGTAGACCGACCACACGGTGGCGTGCGGGAAGGCCTCGCGGTCGAAGAGGCTGAAGGTGCCGATGGTCAGCACGCCGAGCAGTTCGACGGCGCAGGCGACCAGCGCGATCCGCCACCAGCCCGCGCCGCGGCGGGCCAGCGCGACGGTGGCCAGGAGATAGACGAGGGCCGCGAACGCGGAGAGGGCGTAGGCCAGCGGCGCTTCGTGGAATTTGGTGCTGATCTGCACGGCGGCGCGTGAGGTCGCCGCCAGCGCGAAGATCGCGTACACGGCGACCAGGATCCGTCCCGGGCCGGAAGCCTTGTCCACCGTCTTCTCCTCGGTTTCCTCACGCACTGGCGCCCGCCCAGACCTCGTGCAGCCGCAGGACCATCACCGGGATCGCGAGACAGGCGATGCCGAGGATCACGGTGCTCGACCGGGTGCGCTCGGCCAGCGCCCAGACCGTCCCGAGCGGGAGCACGACGAGACAGCCGATCAGGTAGGCGAGATAGGTGGCCATGCTGCCGGGATTGCCGCCGCCGATCAGCAGCACGACCCCGATCACGAGCTGGGCCACCAGCAGGAGTTCGACCACGGCGAGGCCGGCGAGCAGTGCGTTGTCCGGCAATTTCCTGCGCGCGGCCTGGACGAAACTCCACGCCGCGACCAGCGTCGCGCAGATCGCGACGGTCACCGCGAAGCCTGTGATCACGTCGGCCTCCTTACCTGCTCCACCGGCGACAACGTACCTCCGGGCGGATCACCGCCGACGGGCGACCGGCAGGGTGCGTGGCGGGCGCCACGCACCGGCGCACTGGTCCAGACCTCGGGTGAATAGATCACGAAGCGCGTTCGGTTGGCGCTCTGTCAATTCGGTCGAGCGATTTTGTGTTGGCCACCTGGACCAGGGATTACCTCGCCGGTTCGTTCCTGTTACACACCGACCGGGTGGTTGAAATACGAGTTGATCTCACGCTGGGTACCCCTACCATTCGGTAGATTTCGAATTCACGTCCCTGAACAGCCCATCCGAACCCCCGATATGGCGGATTGGCCGTTCGGTGTCCGGCGGGTGGAATATTCTCCATCGCGATGGTGCACATGGCCCATCCGATTGGTGCCAAGGAGGGGGCGCTCGATGGACGTCCGGTACGAAGCGTATTGCTTCGCCGATCCACTGTTCTTCGATGAGCAGCGGGAAACCGGGGACGCCGCCGACGATTTCGCCTCCCTGCTGCCGGCACCCGAGGCGGGCTGGCGCACCGGAGTGCGCGGAGTGTGGCGGCTGTTGCACCCTGTTGCTCGAAACCTTCCCTTGCAGGGCTGGAAAATCCACGTTTCGGCAGGTTTGGGCAACGCCGAGCGGGTGCTCGTGAAGGTGCACGAGCATTGTGTCGAGCACGGCGTGTCCTACAAGCATCTCCGCTCGCGGAGCACCCTGCTGGCAAGGAATTCGAAATATGCCCCGCGTGACGGAAGCGGTAAGTTACTGACTCTTTATCCGGCTGACAACAACGAGCTCGAGCGCGTTCTCGCCGAGTTGTCGGCGAAGCTCGACGGCGAGCCGGGGGCATACATTCTCAGTGATCTTCGGTATGGTGCCGGGCCGCTCTACGTCCGCTACGGCGGATTCGCCGAGCAATGGGTCGAACTCGACGGCAAGCGGGTCCTCGCGGTGCGCAAACCGGACGGGACGCTGGTCCCGGACAAACGCGAGCCGACCTTCTCCGTCCCCGACTGGGTGACGATTCCGGAGTTCCTCGCGCCTCATCTCGCCGCTCGCAAGAGCGGCGGCGCGGATCAGTTCCCCTATCAGGTGAAGAGCTCGCTGCACTTCTCCAACGGCGGCGGCGTGTACCTCGCCGACCGGAAGACCGACGGCGAACGGGTGGTCCTCAAGGAGGCGCGGCCGTTCGCCGGCCTGGATCGCGACGAGGTCGACGCCGTCGAACGCCTCCGCCGTGAGCACGAGGTGCTGGAGCGGTTGAAGGGCATCGACGGCATTCCCGCCACCTACGACCGCTTCACCGTCTGGGAGCACCACTTCCTGGCGATGGAGTTCATGCCCGGCGTCTCGCTGGGCAACTGGCTCGCCCGCAACTACCCGCTCACCAGGCGCGACACCACCGAGGCCGACATCGCCGCGTACACCGAACGCGCGCTGGCGCTGGTCCGGCGGGTGGAGGCGATGGTCGGCGAGGTGCACGGCCGGGGGATCGTCTTCGGCGACCTGCACTCGCTGAACATCCTGGTCGACGAAGACGCCGACACGGTCTCGCTGATCGACTTCGAGATGGCGGCCGACGTCGAAAGCGGCAAACGGCCCGCCCTCGGCGCGCCCGGTTTCCGCGCCCCACGGGACCGGAACGGCTTCGAGGTCGACGAGTACGCGCTCGCCGTCCTGAAACTCTGGATCTTCCTGCCGCTCACCACGCTCCTCGAACTCGCCCCGGCGAAGCTGCGCGGGCTCGCGGACTTCGTCCAGCAGCGTTTCGACGTCCCGGAGGGTTACGCCGACTCGATCGTCGCCGAGCTCGCGCCCCGGGATGTGCCGCCGCTGACGAGCGCGACCGAGCTGGACCAGGACAAGCCCGACTGGGCGCTGGTGCGCAAGCAGATCACCGAAGCGATCCTCGCCAGCGCGACCCCCGAGCGCACCGACCGGCTCTTCCCCGGCGACATCGAGCAGTTCCGCGTCGGCGGAGCGTGCTTCGGCTACGGCGCGGCCGGCGTCCTCTACGCACTGAAAACGACCAGCGGCGAGCGTCACCGGGAGCACGAGCGCTGGCTGCTGGACTCGATCCGCCGCGACCCCCCGGGCCGCCCGGGGTTCTACGACGGCTCGTACGGGATCGCGTACGTCCTCGAAGAACTCGGGTACCGGGACGAGGCCACCAAGCTGCTGTCGGCGTCGGCGACGCTGGTCGAGCAGACCACCGACCACGGCCTGGAAGGCGGCCTGTCCGGGATCGGGCTCACCCAGCTGCACTTCGCGGTGTCCCGCAAGGACAACGAGTTCGGCAGGCAGGCGCTCGCCACCGCCGTCCGGCTGGCCGAAGCGCTCGAAACCGCCGCCCCGCCCGGAGACTTCGGCAGGGCCGGGCTGCTCAACGGCTGGTCCGGTCCGGCGCTGCTGTTCGTGCGGCTGTTCGAGCGCACCCGCGAAGAGGGCTGGCTGTCCTTCGCGGATCAGGCGCTGGAGCGGGACATCGAGGAGTGCGTCGAGTCCGACGACGGCTCGCTGCAGGTCCGCGACGGCGAGACCCGGACGTTGCCCTACGTGGGTGTCGGCAGCGCAGGGATCCTCATGGTCGCCGAGGAGCTGGCGAAACACCGTCCCGACGCGAAGGCGTTGAAGAGCCTTCCCGGCCTGCGTGAGGCGTGCCGCGGCGAGTTCGTCATCCACCCTGGTCTGCTGTTCGGCCGCGGCGGGCTGATGACCGCGCTGGCCATGGGCGCCGAACCGGACCAGCGGGTCCGCGACGCCATCGACCTGCATCTTTCGCGGCTCGCCTGGTACGCGGTGCCGTACAAGGGCGGCCTGGCGTTCCCCGGCAACCAGCTGCTGCGGCTGTCGATGGACGTCGTCACCGGCGGCGCGGGCGTCCTGCTCGCACTGGCCGCCACCCTGGACGGGAAGGCCGCGCTGCCCTTCCTGTCCTCCCGAACTGCTGTCCAGTGAGGACAGCGGACCAAGAGATAACTAGTGAAAGGGAACACCATGGAACTGGTTCTCGACCTGCAGGCTCTGGAAACCCCCGAGGTCCTCGAAGGCGGCGGCGGTGGCAGCCACGGCGGCGCGAGCAACCTCAGCCTGCTGGCCTCCTGCGCCAACAGCACCGTCAGCCTGCTGACCTGCCACTGAGTCACGGCTGAACACTGAGGGCGCGGGAGCGGCACAGGCCAAGTGCGCCGCTCCCGCGCCTTTATTTTGCCTTCCGGTTCGTCTCGTTGGGATCACGTTGTAAGGAGTGGGATGCGGAGCCGGTCGGGTGGGTCGTGAGTGGCGATTCGGGTTAGAACCCGAATCGCCACTCACGACCCACGCGACCGACGTGCCACCGCATGCCGGAAGACCACTGAACCGAGTTCGTAAGGAGTGGGATGGCGGGTTCAGCCGATCGCCTGCTGGTCACCGTGACCCTGCTCGATCGCCCCCGCCTGATCGGGTTGATCCTGAGCGCGCTCGCCGGGACGGCGGCGGGACTGCTGCTGCCCGGCGCGCTCGCCGCCGCGGTGGACGCCGTGGTGGCCGGGCGGCCCAGCCTTCCCGAGGTCTCCTGGCTGATCGTCCTCGGTGTCACCGAAATCGCCGTCGGCCTGATCGGCGGCATCCTCACCGCGCGGATGACCGCGTCCGCCACCGCTTGGCTGCGCCGGAAACTCGCCGACCGCTATCTCGCACTCGGCACCCGATCCACCTTCGCCGACGGCGACGCGATCAGCAGGCTCACCGGTGACTGCACCGGAGCGGGAATGGTCGCCTCGGTCGTCGTCCAGCTCGGCTCGACCACTCTGATCTCCGGCGGAGCGGTCGTCCTGCTCGCCCTGATGGACTGGCGGCTCGCGCTCGTCTTCCTCGGCAGCATTCCGTTCGGCCTGATGCTCGCGCGCACCCATCTGAGGAACACCGCGGACGACGTCCTGACCTATCAGGAGGTGTCCGGCGAACTCGCGGCCAGGATGGTCGACGCCGTCGCCGGGCTCCGCACGATCGCCGCGTCGGGCACCGCAGACCGCGAAGCCGAACGGGTCCTGCGGCCCCTGCCGAAAATGAGCCTCGCCGGCCGCGGGATGTGGCGGACACAGGCCAGGATGGTGTGGCGCTCCGGGCTGCTGCTGCCCGCGGTGGAAATCGCGGTACTCGCCGCCGCAGGATTCGGTGTGCTGGACGGCAGGCTGACCGTCGGCCAGGTCCTCGCGGCGCTCGGCTACGTCGCGCTCGGCATGGGCCTGATCACCCAGATTCCTTTGCTCACCACACTTTCCCGCGCGCGGTCGTGCGCGCGGCGAATCAACGAGGTGCTGGACTCGCCGGTCCCCGAACCGGGCGACCTCGGGGTCGTCCCCGGCCGGGGCACGCTCGAACTGCGCGGAGTCACCGTCGAAGGCGCGTTGGCCGACGTCGACCTGCTCGTGCCGGGCGGCCGGTTCACCGCCGTCGTCGGGCGCTCCGGCTCGGGGAAGTCCGCGCTGGTCAACGTCCTCGGCGGACTGCTGACCCCGGACGAAGGAGCGGCGCTGCTCGACGGCCGCCCGCTGGAGCGGCTGCGGCCGAACGAGCTCCGCGCGGTGGTCGGGTTCGCCTTCGAACGGCCCGCGCTGCTCGGGGCGACCATCGGTGACGCCGTCGGCTACGGCTCGTGGGCCGGCGAGGCCGCCGTCCGCGCCGCCTGCCGGTCCGCCCAGGTCGACGACCTGATCGTCCGGCTGCCGGACGGCTACCGGACGCCGCTTTCGGAAACCCCGCTGTCCGGCGGGGAGGCGCAACGGATCGGGCTGGCGCGCGCGATCGCGCACGCGCCGCGGGTGCTCATCCTCGACGACGCCACCGCCAGCCTCGACACGGTCACCGAAGCCGCGGTCGAAGAGGCGATCGAGCGCACGCTCCCCGGCCGGACCCGGGTGGTGGTGACGCATCGCGCGGCCACCGCGTCGCGGGCGGACACGGTGGTGTGGCTGGAAGACGGCCGCGTCCGCGCGGTCGGCGCGCACGACGAGCTGTGGCGGGATCCGGCTTATCGGGCGGTTTTCACCGAGGGCGCGCAATGAGCGTCTGGGGGCTCTACCGCTCGGCGCTGGCCGGGCAGTGGCGCGGCGGGCTGGTCCTGCTGGCCTGCTCCGTACTGGAAAGCGCGCCCGCGTTCTTGTCCGGTCGCCTGGTCGAGCTCGCGGTCGACGAGGGGTTTGCCGCGGATCGGCCAGGCACCGGACTGCGTTGGCTCGCGATCTTCGGGCTGGTCGCCGTGATCGGCGCGTTCGGTTCACGGCTGGTGTGGCATCAGCTCGGCAAGGTCGTCGAGCCGCTGCGCGACGCGCTGGTGACGGCCGTCGTGCGCGGGGTCCTGCACGACCCCGCGCCGCCGCGGAACCAGCCGGACGCCAGCGGCGTCGCCCGCATCACCCAGCACGTCGAAGTCGTCCGCGACGCCACGGCCGGGCTGCTGGTGCAGGCGCGCGGGATGATCGTGACGACGGTGGCGGCGCTGGCCGGACTCTTCACCGTCGCCGGTTCGCTCGCGCTGATCGTCGCGATCCCGGTGGTGGTCGCGGTCGCGGTGTTCGCCTGCCTGCTCCCGTCGCTGGCTCGCCGTCAGCGCGCGCTGGCGCTGGCCGACGAGCGGACCGCCGAGGTCGCGGGCGCGTCGCTGTCCGGGATGCGCGACGTCGTCGCCTGCGGCGCGGAACCGCTGGCCGCGCTGGAGCTCTACGACGCCATCGACACGCAGGCCGCGGCGGCCGTGCGGGTGGCGCGGTCCGGGGCGGCCAGGACGGTGGTGATCGCGACCGGCGGGTTCGTGCCGCTGCTCCTGGCGTTGCTGGTGGCGCCGGGCATGGTCAGGGACGGGGTGCTCACCGCCGGCGCCGCGCTCGGCGCGCTCGTCTACCTCGCGACGACGATGCAGCCGGCGTTGCGAGGGCTGGCCGCGACCGCGAGCACCGTGGTGCTGCGGCTGATCGTCGCGCTGCGGCGGCTCGCGGAGACCGCACAGGCCGAGCCCGAGCCCGACGGCACGGCCGAACCCGACGGGACCGCGATCTACGTGCGCGACCTGACCTTCAGCTGGGGCGCGGCGGCGCAGCCGGTGGTGCGTGGGCTCGACCTGCATCTGCGGCCCGGCGAGCGGCTCGCGGTGGTGGGGCCGAGCGGTATCGGCAAGTCGACCTTGGCCGGGCTCCTGACCGGAATGCTCGAACCGCAGGGTGGCCGGGTGCTGCTCGGCGGCGTGCCGGTCCGGGAGGTGCCGTCGGCGCTGCGGCACCGGATGATCGCGCTGATCCCGCAGGAGGCCTACGTCTTCGCGGGGTCGGTGCGGGACAACGTCGGCCTGTTCGCGCAGACCGCGATGGACCGCGAACTCCTGGCGGCGGTGGCGGCCGTCGGCGCGGAACCGCTGGTCACGCGGCTGGGCGGGCTCGACGGCGAGATCGGGCACGGCACGCTGTCCGCCGGCGAGGCGCAGCTGATCGCGCTCGCGCGCGTCTACGCGAGCGAAGCGGGCGTCGTCATCCTCGACGAGGCGACCTCGCACCTCGACCCGCCCGCCGAAGCCCGCGCGGAACGGGCGTTCGCCGAGCGGGGCGGGGTGCTGGTGGTGATCGCGCACCGGCTGTCGTCGGCGTTGCGCGCGGACCGGGTCCTGGTGATGGACGGCAAGGAGACCGCGCTGGGCACCCATCTCGAACTCATGGACCGGTCCACGCGCTACGCCCAGCTCATGCACGCGTGGTCGCCGCGGCTACCCCAGCCCAGTGCGCAGTTCTTCGAGCGCGCTCCGGAGTAAACCTTCGACGGGGACGGGCCGCCTGGACTCGCGATCGACGAAGACGTGCACGAAATGGCCTTCCGCGATCACCGTCTCCTTCGAGTACATCCCGACCTCGTAGCGGACGCTGGACCGGCCGAGGTGGCCGACCCGCAGGCCGACCTCGAGTTCCCCCGGGAACGACACCGAAGCGTGGTACTTGCACTGCGATTCCACGCACAGCCCGATGACCTCACCGGTTTCGATGTCCAGGCCGCCGCGTTCGATCAGCCACGTGTTGATCACGGTGTCCATCACCGAGTAGTGGACGACGTTGTTGACGTGCCCGTAGACGTCGTTGTCCTTCCACCGCAACGGAACCGTCTGCCAGTGCGGGTACTCGGCGTTCACCACAGCGTCACCGACTCGCGCAGGATGACGGCGAGATCGGCTTCGGACGCCTCGCGCGGCGCCGTCGCCAGCAGCCGTTGTTGTTTCACCGTGCCGGAAACCAGTGAGTCCACATCGGACTCGGTGTAGCCGACGGCGCCGATCCCGTTGGGGATCCCGATCTCCCGCATGATCTGCCCCAGCACCGCGGGCAGGTGATCCCGCAGGTCGCCCGGCCATTCGTAGTCCGGCGCGAGCAGCCTGGCCACCCGGATGTGCCGGTCCGGCGCGGCGTCGAAGGTGAACCGGAACGCCGCGGGCGCCGTCAGCGAGACGGCCATCCCGTGCGGCACCATCGCTTCGTCGCCCGGATACCCGGACGGATGGAAGTCCCGGACCTGCCCGGCGATCGGATACGCGTTGGCGTGCGGGATGTGCACGCCGGCGTTGCCGAAGCCGAGCCCGGCGAACGTCGCCGCGAGCGCCATCGCCTCGCGCGCCTTCATGTCGGAGCCGTCCCGCACGGCGGCGGGCAGCGCCCACGACAGCAGCCGCAGCGACTGCTCGGCGAACATGTCGGCCAGCGGATTCGAGCCACAGTAAGGGACCCGGTCCTCCGGGCGCTTCCGGTCGAACTCGGTGTACGGCTTGGCCGTGTAGCTCTCCGCGGCGTGGCAGAGGATGTCCATCCCGCTCGCGGCGGTGACCTCCGGCGGCTGCGAGACCGTCAGCCGCGGGTCGACCACGGCGAGGCTCGGCCGCATCCGGAGATGGCTGATGCCGCTCTTCACGCGCAGTGACAACACGTCCAGCACGCAGACCGTGGTGCTCTCCGAACCCGTCCCGGTCGTGGTCGGCACCGCGACCAGCGGTTTCAGCGGCGCGCTCGGCGCGCGGCCGCCGCCGACCGGCGCGTTGACGTAGTCCAACAGGTCGCCGTCGTTGCTGGTCAACAGGTTCACCGCCTTGGCGGTGTCGATGGCCGACCCGCCACCCACGGCGACGAAGGCGTCCCACTCGCCCTGCCCGCGGGCGAAGTCGACGGCCTTCCGCATGCTGACGTCGGTCGGCTCGACGTGCACGCCGTCGAAGACGACGGCTTCGATGCCATAGGTCTCGATACCTTCGGCGATCCGTTGTGGCCAGCCCGTCGCGGCGACACCCGCGTCGGTCAGGACGAGCACGCGGCGCGCGCCGTACTGGGTGAGGTCGTAGCCGATCTCGTCGCTCGACCCGGTGCCGTATTTCAAGGCCGGCGCCCCGTAGGTGAAAACAGTTTCACGTCCGGCGGTGGCTGAGGTCACGTTTTCGTGCTCCCTTGCTCGAACACGTTCCGAATATCGGACATTCCGCCGCTCCGGGGTTGCCGGAATCGGAAGATCGCTTGACGGCACCGATCACCGCCCGCCTAAGCTCTTCTCATTAGATACCAACCGGGAGCGTCCGTCGCCCAGACGGCCGTGAGGATCCTGACCGAGGCGCAGATCCACCGCGTGTACGCGGTGGTGGGTGAGTCCTTCCTGGATCTGCTCGACGCGCTGCAACGCGAGCGTTCGATCACCTTCGTCTCGGCGAGACACGACTCCGGCGCGGCCTTCATGGCCGAGGCCGAAGGCAAGCTGACCGAGCACCCCGCGGTGCTGCTGGCCGGCCGCGGCCCGAGCGCGGCGAACCTCGCGATCGGCGTCTCCACGGCGTACCAGGACGAGAGCCCGATGGTCGTCCTCCTGGAGAACCCGCCGCAGGATCCGGGGCCGACGAGCGAGCTGCCGACCGCCGACCTCACCGCGATGTTCGAGCCGATCTCGAAGTGGACCGGCCGCGCGGAATCGCCGGATGAGGTTCCCGGCCTGCTGGTCGAGGCGCTGACCCGCTGCCGGGAAGGGCGGCCGGGGCCCACCGTCGTCGCCGTCCCCGCCGACTTCTGGGGGGTCCCGTTCGATTCGGCCAAACCGGTGGCCGCCGTGCGCCCGCCCGCCACCGGCGCGCTCGGCCGGACCGCCGAGGCGGTCGCGCAGCTGGTCGACGAGGCCCGCTACCCGGTGGTGATCGTCGGCGGCCGGGCCCGCGCCGCGCGGGACGAGCTGATCGCCGTCGCCGACGAGCTCGCGTTGCCGGTGTACAACGCGTTCCGCCGTCAGGACGCCTTCCCCGAGAACCACGCGCGCTACGCCGGCCACCTCGGCATCGGCATCCCCGCGCGGCAGCTCGACGCGCTGGAGCGCGCGGACCTCGTGCTCGCGCTGGGCACACAGCTCGACGAGGTCACCACGCAGTCCTTCCGCTACCCGACGCCGTCGCAGACGCTGGTGCTGGTCGGCACGGGGATCGAGCCCGCCCGCCGCGGCGGCCTGACCTTCCGGGTCGACTCCGAGGTCGAGCCCTTCCTGCGTGAACTGCGCAATGTCGCCTCGCCACGGCAGCGGCGCGCGTCGGCCGCGAACGCCGCCGTGCACACCTTCATGACCCCGCCCGACACCAGCGGCGCCACCCGCGTCCACCCCGCCGACGTCATCCGGGCGGTGCGCAAACTCGCGCCCGAGGACGCGATCGTGACCAGCGACGCGGGCAACTTCGCCCAGTTCATGCACCGCTACTGGTGTTTCACCGCGCCACGCAGCCAGCTCGGGCCGAGCAACGCGGCCATGGGGTACGCGGTCCCGGCGGCGGTCGCGGCGAAACTCGCCGAACCACGCCGGACGGTGATCGCGATGGCGGGCGACGGCGGCGCGCTCATGACCGGGCAGGAGATCGAGACCGCCGTCCGCTACCGCGTACCGGTGACCGTCCTGGTGTTCCAGAACGGAGTGCACGGCCCGCTCGCCGTGCACCAGGCGCGCAAGCACGGACGGCTTTCGGGCGTCACCGTCCCCATCACCGACTTCGCGTCGTGGGCACGCGGGCTCGGCGCCGCCGGGTACACCGTCGACGACCGGGAAGAGCTGGAGCCGATCATCGCGAGCGCCCTGGTGCGGCAACGGCCGTGCGTGATCGACATCAGGACGGATCCGGACGTGGTGACCCCGGACATCCGGCTGACGAGCCTGCTGGGCGCCGCGAGGCCGCAGCAAGGCGGCCAGTAGGGGCCGCCGCGCCGGACGACCGGGCGGAACTTTTTCTCAGGGGATACACAGAAACCCTTGTGGGGCCGCCTTCACCTGCTCCAAAGGGTGGGAAACCGGTGACGACTCGGCCGACTTTCGGTCGCGGAGACCGGATTTTGTCGGTCGGCCGTGGCACAATCGCCGCAACACCGAGGGTCCGATATGGACCGGAGCGATCACCGGTGAAGTTGTTGGCACGCAGTACTTAGAGCGTTGTGTTGACACTGGGAGAAAACATGGCTGACGAAACGAAGCCACAGGACAAGTCCGTTTCCGGCGTGGTGCCGGTGCAGTTCAGCGCGGACGCCGAGACCCACGACATCGCCGTCGTGGCCACGAACCGGGAGGCGTTGCGCCGTTCGCCGTTCGGCACCGAGGTACCCCTGCGCGCTGCGAGCGGCGAATAGCCCGGACGGCGGAGGCCCTGGCCGGAGAGGTACAGTGCGGCTGCGCACACCAGGGTGAAGACGCTTGTCGGCCTGCGTGAGGTGTGCTTTACTGATTCAGGTCTCGTTTTTTGTGTTCGTGTTGGTTCACGCTCGCAGAACTCAGCGGGCGTAGTGTCTCCTCGTGTTTCCGGGGAAGCAAACCGTCTGGTCAAGACCCGGGCTGCCGACGTGGCTTCCTGTTTGTTTGTGTTGCATATGGAGATTTTATGACTCAGGGCACTGTGAAGTGGTTCAACTCCGAGAAGGGGTTCGGCTTCATCACTCCCGACAACGGCGGCGGCGACGTCTTCGTGCACTACAGCGAGATCAAGGGCAACGGCTTCCGTACCCTCGAGGAGAACGCCCGCGTGGAGTTCGAGATCGGGCAGGGCGCGAAGGGTCCGCAGGCCACCTCGGTCACCGTGATCTGATCCAAGCTTTCCAAGCAGGGCCGTCATCCCTTCGGGGAGGCGGCCCTGCTGCTTTTCCGGGCTCGGCCCGGTCGTGAGTGGCGATTCGGGTTAGAACCCGAATCGCCACTCACGACCCGCCGGACGCAGCCCCCGAACCTGACGAAAGTCGAGGCTCTCGCCTTACCTTCGCCCGCTGCCCCGTGCCCTCCCCATCGGCGACGCTTGCGCCATGAACGGGAAAACCGGCCGATGGATCGGCGGAGTGGCACTGATTCTCGCCCCGCTCGTGTGGTGCGCGGGCCTGTTGCTGCGGCATCTGGTGCTCAAGGACTTCACGCCGGAGCAAGTCGCGTGGTTCGACCAGCAGCCCTTCGCCGCGCCCGGACAGCTCGCCGCGTACGCCGCGAACCCGGGCTTCGTGACGGCCGCGTACTCGCTCTTCCTGCTCGGAGCGGTCCTCCTGCTGCCGGCTTTCCTGATGCTGGCGAAAATCGTCGCGGCGAAGGCGCCGGCGTTGGCCGCGTGGGGATTCCTGCTGCTCGCGTTCGGTTTGTTCGCACGGGTCTACTTCGCCGGTGTCGAGCTGACGGCCTTCGAGCTCGTCGACAAGCTCGGTCTGGACCACGCGACGAAGCTGGTGATGGACGACTACGTCGACCTGTCCTACGGGCTGTGGCGGATCCCGGTCACCGCGTCGGTCGGCCAATACGCCGGCGGACTGCTGCTGGCCATCGGGGCGTTCCGGGCGGGCACCTTCGGCATCGTGCGGGCGCTGCTGTTCCTCTGGCCGTGCACGCTCTGGATGGGGGTGCTGAAGGAAAGCGAGCTCCTGAGCGTCTTCACCGCGGTGGCCCTCGGACTGGCGCTCGTCCCGCTCGGCGTCCGCGTCCTGACGAGGCCCGCCGACCGTCAGGCGGGGGAGACGAGTCCAGCCTCGTAGGCGAGCACGATCGCCTGTGCCCGGTCCCGTAACCCGAGTTTCGCCAGTATCCGGCCGACATACGTCTTGATGGTCTGTGCCGAGAGCACCAGATCCGCGGCGATCTCCGGATTGGAGCGTCCTTTGGCGATCAACCGCAGTACTTCCCGTTCGCGTTCGGTGAGGACGTCGAACCTCGCCGGGGAAGGCCGCGGAACCGGTGCGCTCGCCACGAAGTTCGCGATGAGCCGCTTCGTGACGGCGGGGGAGAGCAACGCGTCACCGGCGGCGACCACTTCGATGGCGTTGATCAGTTCGGCCGACGGCGCGTCCTTCAACAGGAACCCGCTCGCGCCCGCCCGCAGCGCCTCGTAGACGTAGTCGTCCAGATGGAACGTCGTCAGGACGAGCACTTTCGGCTTCTCGCCGTCACCTTCGAGCAGCCGCCTGGTCGCTTCGAGCCCGTCCATCACCGGCATCCGGATGTCCATCAGGACGACGTCCGGTGGCGTGGCCAGCGCGGCGATGTCCGTGAGCGCCGCGATCCCGTCGCCTGCCTGGCCCACCACGTCCAGACCCGGCTGCGCGTTCAGCAGGCCGGCGAAGCTCTCCCGCACCAAGGCCTGGTCGTCGACGATGAAAACGGTCGTCACGCGTCGTCCACCCCCGGGAGATCCAGCTTGACGGCCACGCGGAAACCGCCGTCGGCCCGCGGTCCGGCCTCGTGGGAACCGCCGATCAGGGTAACGCGTTCGGCGATCCCGGCGAGGCCGGTGCCATCACCGGCCGAAGGTGCGGCAGGCCTCGTGGGCGGCCCGTTCTCGACGAGGATTTCGAGCCCGTCGGGTCCTCGCCGCACCTCGACGTCCACTTCCGCGCCGGGGCTGTGCCGTGCCGCGTTGCTCAGCGCCTCCTGGAGAATCCGGTACGCGGCGAGTTCGATCAGCGCGGGGACGTCGTCGCAGGCCGAGATCTCCGCGCGGATCCCGATCCCGGAGGCCCGGCAGCCGTCGATCAGCGACGGCACCTCCGCGAGCCCTGGCTGCGGTTCGTGCTCGGGTTCGGCCTCCGTGTCACGCAGTACGCCGACCAGCCGGCGGGCCTCGTCGAGCGCTTCCCTGGCCGCGACCCCGATGGCGCGGAACTCCTCCTCCGCGGCCTCGGACACGTCCGGGACGCGGTAGCGCGCGCTGTCGGTCCGCAGCGCGATCAGGGAGAGGTGATGGCCGATGATGTCGTGCAGTTCCCTGGCGATCAACGCGCGTTCCTGCAACGAAGCCCGTTTCGCCCGCTCCTCGACCGTCGTGCGCTCGGCCGCGTCGACCTGCTCCAGCGCCCGGCGGCGTTGCTGCATCCCGTATCCCGCCGCGATGGTCGCGGCCACCACGATCAACGACCACACCAAGGTCTTCGTACCCGCGCGCGGTAACTGCGCGACGCCGACCCCGACGGCCAGCGTCACGGCGATGATCGAGATCCCCCTGCCCTGCCCGGGTTTCGTGCGGGCGAGCGTCATCGCGAGCACCGGGAGATACGGCAGGACGTGGACCTGCAACGGCCAGTCCGACAGCGTCGGGCCGAACAGCGTGGGCCCGGCGGGGAAGAGGACCGCGATGATCGCGCAGACCATCCCCGCCGCCGCCACCCGGACGGCGGTCAACGGACGTTTGACGACCAGCAACGGCGGCACGATCTGCAGGGCCAGCAGGAAGAAGACCAGCGGCGCGCTGTTACCACCGAGGTAACGCGCCCAGGTGCCGTAGGTCAGGCCCACCAGCACCACGAGCGCGGATCCGGCGAGGAGCGTCTTCACCCAGACCGGGCCGCGCCACCAGCCCGACGGCGGTTCCAGATCGGCGTCGCGTCCGGTGAGGAGCGCCCACCCCAGTGAACCGCCGTACGAATCCATGGCTCGACGCTAACGACGCCGCGGACCGGGCACATCCCCTCGTGGGGGACACCGGGAGTCCCCCACGAGGTGACGCGGACTGCTCGCCCGGGCGGGATGTGCCGGACGGTGCCCCGCGGTCAGGCTCGGTCCATGAACGACATCAGAGTGCTGATCAGGCTGTCCGCGTACGCCTGGCTGGCGGCGGGGCTGGTCATCGCGGTCTACGTCGAGATCGTCAACGCCGGCGCGGTCGACCCGCTCGCCACCACCTTCAGCGAGTACGTCCACGTCGGCCAGGGCACACGGCTCGTGGGGGTCGCCATGCTGGCCGTCGGCTTCGGCGCGCTGACCATCGCGGGCGGCGTCCGCCTGTCCGGCGCGGTGTGCGCGGCCAGGCTCGTCGCCTTGTCCGGTGTCGCGCTGTGCGTGCTCGCGGTGTTCCCGCAGGAGCCGATGGACCAGCCGCTGACCTGGCACGGCGCGATCCACCGGCACGCCGCGCTCGTCGCTTTCGCCGCGTTGCCGCTGGCAGGACTGGTCCTCGGGGCGGCCCGGCGGACGTCCTACGCCGCATTGGCCGCCCTGGTGGTCTTCGTCGCGACGTTCCTGGTCGACGCCCGCGCGGTGAGCGGATTGGCCGAACGGATCCTGCTGATCCTCGAACTCGCGCTGCTGGTCGCCCTCACCCGCCGCGGTGGCTTTGCGATGCAACCTCGTGCAACTCTTTCTTTCGCGGCCCGGACGTCGTTTCCTTGTAGTGACTTGGCGCGGCAGCGGAGGACATGTGGGCGAAGCGGTTGCGGGGATCGTGGCGAACCCCGCTTCGGAGCGTGACATCCAGGGCCTGCGTTCGGCACTGAGGGTGGCCGGCGTCGGCCGCGTGATGGTGTGGACCGACGCGGGGAAGATCATCGGCACCGTCCGCCGGATGGTGGACGCGGGCGCGAGCGTGATCATCTGCCTCGGCACCGCGACCATGATGCGCGCGGCCGCGGCCGCCTGCGGTGACGTGCCGCTGCTGATGCTGCCTGCCGGAGGCGCCGACGAATCCACCGTCGCCGGGCTCGCCGCCGGGCTGGTGGCCACCCATCAGGTGGACACGGACCTGGTCACGAACCGTGCGACCGTGCTCGAGGTCGTCACGAAGGCCCGCCGGGAGATCGCGCTGACCGACGTCAGCGTGTGCTCGGAGAGCCGGTGGGATCCCGCGTCGCTGACCGAGCTGTACTGCACGTTCGCGGTCCCGGACGGGGTCGGGCTGTCGAGTATCCCCGGGCGGCTGTGCCCGAGCCCGAAGTCCACTGTGGACGGTGTCGCGGTCTCGCTCGGGCCGGTCGACGAAACGCCGTACGTCGTCCAGGCGCCGATCGCGCCCGGCGAGGTCCGGGCGGTGGGTGTCCGCGGCTGGAGCGTGCTGCACGCCGGGGTCCGCGTCGACCTCGCCGCCGCCGGCGGCTCCATCGCGCTCGACGGCCAACCGCATTTCGTGCTCAAGCCGGGAGAGAGCGCTTTCGTGGAGTTGAAGCCCGACGGCCCGTGGTGCGTCGACGTCCGCGCCGTGATGGCCGAGGCCACCCGGACCGGGCTGCTGCTGGGCCGGAAGCCCGCCGAGGTCCTGCCGAGGCCCCGCCTCGCGGACGCACCCTTCCCCGGGTAAGCCGCGCCCAGGTCACAGAGACCTTCCGCTCCCCGGGACGTCCGGGCACACTGGCCTGAACAGAGCAAAGGAGTGGGCCAGGTGCAGCTGGAGGCGGCGCTGCCGGTCGGCGCGGATCCGCGGCGGCACGCACGCGCCCTCGCCGAGGTGCGCGAGGCGGCGCTCGCCGGGACCACGCTTCCGAGTGCTCCGCGAGCGGTCATCGGCGCGTCCTGGCAGCGGATGCGACGTCTCGGCCTCGACCCGGATCGCGGCTCGCCGTCGTCCGCGCTCACCCCGGACCAGCTGGAAACCCGCCGCCGCGGAAGCGGTCTCGCGGCCGTCCTGCCCGTTCTGCGCGGCGGCCTGATCAGTCTCGCCGAGCAGGCCGCGCACATCATGGCCGTCGTCGACGCCGACGGCCGTGTCCTCTGGCGCGACGGCAGCACCGCGGTCCGCCGCCGCGCCGACGGCCTCGGCTTCGTCGAAGGGGTCGACTGGCACGAGCGCGCCGCGGGCACCAACGCCATCGGCACGGCGCTGGTCGCCAGGCATCCGGTCCAGGTCTACTCGGCCGAGCATTACGTCAGCAACCAGCACGATTGGACCTGCGCCGCGGCGCCGCTGCACGATCCGAGGGACGGCAGGCTGCTCGGCGTCGTCGACCTCTCCGGACCGGCCTCCACCGTGCACCCGACGACCCTCGCGCTGGTCGATACGGTCGCGAAGCTCGCCGAAGCGCATCTGCGGACCAGCCATCTCTCCGAGCTCGAACGGTTGCGCGGTCTGGCCACACCGCTGCTCGCCAAGGTGAAGGGCCGGGCGGTCATCGCCGACCCGCACGGCTGGATCGCGGCCTCGGCCGGTCTCGTCCCGGTCGGCCGGATCGCGCTGCCGAACGACGCCGCTCCCGGCCGCACCTGGCTGCCGGCCTACGGCGAATGCCTGCTGGAGCCGCTGCCCGGCGGCTGGCTCGTCCGGTTCACCGAGGGGGAGGACGCGCCGCCGACGCGCGTCGTGCTCGATCTGAGGTCTTCGCGGGAAAGCACGCTCCGCGTCTCGGGCGCGGCGGGAACCTGGTCGCATCGGCTGAGCCCGCGACACGCGGAGATGCTGTACGTCCTCGCACGGCATCGCGAAGGCAGGTCGGCGTCGGAACTGTCGCGCGACCTCTTCGGCGACGCCGGCCGGACCGTCACCGTCCGCGCGGAGATGTCCAGAATGAGGCGGCATTTCGGTGGGTTCCTGCTGGCCAGGCCGTACCGGTTCGGCGACGACGTCGAGGTCGTGGTCGAACGGCCGTCCGACGGCGAGGTGCTCCCGCATTCGGTCGCGCCCGCCGTCCGCGCCTGAATCTCCACCCCCGCCTCGACCCGGCGGGGGTCCCGGTCCACCCCGCCGCGTGCCTAACGTCCGTGACATGGGAAAGATGAACGTGAAAGGCCTGGTGGCGCTGGTCGTGGTGGGGGTCGTCGTCCTGCTCGGGTTCCTGGCCTACCGGCTGATCCTGGTGGAGATGATCACGCGGTTGAGCGAGCACTGAGGGAGCCATGGGGAAGCGGAGCAAGCCGCTGCTGCCGGACACGATCGCGCCCAGCTGGCTGGTGGTCCAGCTGCTCGGCACGGCCGCGATCGTGGTGGTGTTGCTGACCGCTCGCGAGTCCAGTGCGTGGATCTGGACGGCGTACGGCGTCAGCGCGGTCTGCTGGCTGGGGTTCGTGGTGGTCTCTCCGCGGTTGCCCCGGGTGGCGACCGTCCTGCTCGCGGTGGCGAGTGTCGCGCCGTCGATCACCCTCGGCTGGGCGGAGGACTCCTCCGCCATCGTGCTGGCCGTGGTCACGGTCAGCCGGTTCGCCTCCCTGACCGAGCCGTCGGTGGCCGCCATCATGGGGGTGGTGGGGCTCGACGCGGGCCTCGCGGCGGCCACCGGCCTGGTCGCCGGTGCGGCCGGACCACTGGTCTTCGGCAACGTCGGCGTGCTGCTCGTACTGATGCTGCTGGGCTTGAACCGGCGGCAGTACGAGGTGCAGGCGGCGCAGGCGGCCGCGTTGCTGGAGCAGACCAAGCTGGCGCGGAAGGAACACGCGCGGGCCGCCGCGCTGGACGAGCGCGCGCGGATCGCCAGGGAGATCCACGACGTCCTCGCGCATTCGCTGGGAGCGCTGGGAGTCCATCTGGAGGTCGCCGAGGCCCTGCTGACCGAGAAGTCCGATGTGGACGGTGCGCTCGCCAGGGTCCGGTTGTCGCGGCGGCTGGCCGCGGACGGGCTCGCCGAGGCACGCGACGCAGTCGCCGCCCTGCGCAGCGATGTCCCGTCGCTGGCCGAAGCCCTGCGGCAGCTGGCGGACGCGCATCATGGCGGAGCGTACTTCGAGGTCGTGGGGGAGGAGCGCCCGCTGCCGTCCGCCGAGGTGGTCTCGTTGGTGGGGGTGGCGCGGGAAGCCTTGACCAACGCGGCGAAGCACGCCGCCGGGCGGCCGGTGTCGCTCCGGCTGCTCTTCACCCGGGCGGAGGTTCGCTTGCGGGTGTGGAACGAACTCGGCGAAACCGTCCGCGCGGAGGACACCGGCGGATTCGGCCTCACCGGGATGAGGGAGCGGCTCGCGCTCGCCGGTGGCACGCTGACCGCGGGCCCCGGCGACGGGCGCTGGACGGTTGAGGCGGTGGTGCGGGCGTGATCCGGGTGGTCGTGGTCGATGACCAGCAGGTCATGCGCGAAGGGCTCGTCGCGCTGCTCGGCTTGATCGACGGGATCGAGGTCACCGGCGCGGCGGGCGACGGCCGCCAGGCGCTCGACCTGCTGAGCCACACCGCGGCCGACGTCGTGCTGATGGACCTGCGCATGCCCGTGCTGGACGGAGTGGCCGCGACCAGGCTGCTCCGACGCGATCACCCGGAGGTCGCGGTCGTCGTCCTCACGACGTACGCGGACGACGCTTCGATCGCCGACGCGGTGCGCGCCGGAGCCCGCGGTTACCTGACGAAGGACGCCGGACGCGCCGAGATCGGGGCGGCCGTCCGCTCCGCCGCGAACGGGCAGGCGATCTTCGCCGCCGAAGTTGCCGACAGGCTCGTCGCCGCGCTCGATTCGAGAACGGCCACCAGGGTCAAGACGGAGCTCCCGGACGGGCTCACCGCACGCGAAGCCGAAGTGCTCGGCCTCATCGCGCGCGGGCTGTCCAATCCGGAAATCGCCGCCGAACTGTTCATCGGCGAGGCCACCGTGAAAAGCCACATCAATCACGCCTTCGCCAAGATCGGTGTGCGCAATCGTGCGGAGGCCGTCCGGTACGGCCTGGAAAAAGGCCTCTGACGCGGCCGGGAGATCACGTGCCGATGACACACACCGGTGTCACTGGCTGCGCTGATCCCGACTCGGATACCTTCTTTGCGGGTAGAGCCAATGGGGAGGATCGGCGATGACGAGCACAGTGACCCGGCCGGGGGCGCCGGGGAGCCCCGAGCCACCCCCTGCGCCGGGAGGTCGCGGAGGGATCGCCGGGCTGCTCGAACTGCCGGGCAACGGGATCCGCGCGATCGTCCGGTCCGCGGCGA
This sequence comes from Amycolatopsis roodepoortensis, assembly GCF_024628825.1. Classification (NCBI taxonomy): domain Bacteria; kingdom Bacillati; phylum Actinomycetota; class Actinomycetes; order Pseudonocardiales; family Pseudonocardiaceae; genus Amycolatopsis; species Amycolatopsis roodepoortensis. Next base: position 4,452,283 of record NZ_CP102415.1, on the reverse strand, counting down.
CCACACCGGGCAGGCTGTCGGTGATCGCGATCGGGCTCGTCCTGCTGTCGCTGGTCGCGGGCCTGTTCGGCACGCTGGCCGCGCAGGACAAGAAGGACACGATCAACGGCCTGATCGACCACCGCGAACCGCTCGCCGCCGCCGCGCAGCAGGTCTACCGCGCGCTTTCGGACGCCGACGCGACAGCGGCCAGCTCGTTCCTCTCCATCGGCACCGAGCCGCTCCCGATGCGCCAGCGGTACGAACGCGACATCGCGGAGGCCGGGGCGGCGCTGGCGAAGGCGGCATCGGACTCCTCCGGTGTCGGTGAGGCTGCCCAGCAGATCAACATCCTCAGCCGCGAGATCCCCGTCTACACAGGACTGATCGAGACCGCGCGCACCTACAACCGGCAGGGTTTCCCCGTCGGTGCCTCGTATCTCCGTGAGGCGTCGGAGCTGATGCGGTCGAAAATCCTTCCCGCCGCACAGGAGCTCTACCGGACCGACACCGACCGGCTCGCCGCCGAACAGGACGACGCGACCGGATTCCCTTGGCTGGCAACGGCTTTGGTGCTCGCCCTGCTCGCCGCGTTGATCGTCACCCAGGTGCACCTGACCCGGAAGACCAACCGGCTGCTGAACGTCGGGCTGGTCGTCGCGACCGTGTCGGTGGTGGTGGCCCTGCTGTGGGGCGCGGCCGCGCTGATCGTGCAGAGCTCCCTCGTCGGCAGCGGTGAAGACGACGGCTCGCACCAGGTGGACGTCCTCGTTCGCGCCCGGATCGCGGCGCTGCAGGCGCGGGCCAACGAAACACTGACCCTCGTCGCCCGGGGTGACGGCGCGGCGTACGAAAAGGACTTCATCGATCTCGCCGGGCAACTCGGCGGGACGGACGGCCAGGGCGGCCTGCTGGGTGAGGCCCGCGGTCTCGCCGCGGGCGGCGCGGCCGCGGACAAGGTGGACGCGGCCATCCAAGCGGCGTCGGCCTGGTTCAAGGCACACGGTCAGGTGCGGAAGCAGGACGACGACGGCTCCTATCAGGACGCCGTCGACACCGCCATCCGTGACGACCTGAAGGACGGCGCCGCTGTGGCGTTCCTGCGGCTCGACGAGAACCTGGTGGCAGCGATCAACGTGGGACGACAGGAATTCCTCGACGACACCCGCGGCGCCGACCGCGCGCTGACCCTGCTCGCGCCGGGTATCGCGGTACTGGCGCTGATCGCGGCGGCAGGGGCCGCGTTGGGAATCCGTGAACGGCTGAGGGAGTACCGGTGATGCGGAACGGTCTGCGAACGGCCGTGCTCGGCGCGGTCTTGGTGCTGGCGACGGCTTGTGGCAGCGCGGGGACGCCGGTGGACCCGGCGCCCGTCGGTGAGGTCGCGCCGCCGCTTCCCGCGAACGTCGGCGGTGCCGACAACGCCGGCGGTGGCGGAACGACCGACACCAGTTGCAACCCGCTGGCCAGCCTGCGGCCGACCAGCGGTACGTCGATCACCAGTGGTTCGACGATGGCGAAGATCAAGGAGAAGGGCAAACTCGTCGCGGGCGTCGACCAGACGACGTTCCTGTTCGGTTTCCGGAATCCGACCTCGGGCCAGCTCGAAGGCTTCGACATCGACATGGTCAACGAGATCGCGAAGGCGATCTTCGGCAGTGCGGAAGGGCGCGTCCAGTTCCGCGCGATACCGTCGAAGCTGCGGGAAGATGTGCTCGAGAAGAAGCAGGTCGACATCGTGGTGCGGACCTACAGCATCACCTGCAGCCGGCTGAAGAAGGTCAATTTCTCCACCGCGTATTACCAGGCCGGGCAACGGATCCTGGTCGAATCCGGCTCGAAGGTCGCGAACCTGTCGGACCTCGGCGGGCGGCGTGTGTGCGCGACCAAGACGTCGACCTCGCTGACGAAGATCGCGGCCGATCCGTCGAAACCGGTGCCGGTCTCGGTGGACAACTGGTCGGACTGCCTGGTGATGCTGCAGCAGAAGCAGGTCGAAGCCGTGTCCACGGACGACGTGATCCTCGCCGGAATGCTCGCGCAGGACCCGACGCTGAAGATCGTGGGGGAACGGTTCACCCAGGAGAACTACGGCATCGGTGTCCCGAAGGAGAACGAGGACATGGTGCGGTTCGTGAACGCCGTGCTGGAGAACGTGCGCGGTGGCGCGTGGCAGGCGAGCTACGCGAAATGGATCGGGAGCAAACTCGAGGGCGGGACGCCGCCTCCGGCCCAGTACAAGTGAGAACGGGCCGTTCGGGATTCGCTCCCGAACGGCCCGCTTCGGCTCAGGGGGACTTCTCGCCGATCACCGGCGGCACCGGCTTCGTTTCGCCGTCGTGGCCGCCGAACAAGACGTCGGCGTCTTCCTCCTGCAGGTAGTTCGGGGCCTTCTTTTCCTTGTCCTCTTCCTTCTGGCCGCGGCCACCGGGAGCACCGCCTGCCCCCATCGCACCAGGCCCGCCGGTCTTGCCCGCGGCGGCCGCGCCACCCCGGGTGATCCGCTCCTCCGGCAGCTTGCCCGCCCCGGACCCGCCGCCCTTGCCCGCGAGCTTTTCGGCTTCACCGGCCGAAACCTTGCCGCCCGCGAGCCGCTCGGCGACATTGCCCGAGCCGCCGTTGCGCCCGAACCCGCCGCCTCCACCACCACTGGTCAACCGGCTCGCCGCGCTACCGCCCGGCCCGCTCGTCGTCCGGCCGGGCTTGCCGCGATACTGCTCGCTGCCCAACCGGCCGAGACCGCTGGGACCAGGCGTGTTGAGCGCCGCCAGCCCCGGCGTCGGCCCAGGCCGGAAAGTCCCCGGCTGCTGCCCGCCGACCGGCTGACCCGGCGCCGGCACCCCGGTATGCCCGCCACCCGTGGTGATCCCCGGCGCCGGCGCGTTCGGACCACCCGTTCCGGGCATCCCCGGCCCAGGCCCGCTGTTGGGTCCCGGCCCGCCGCTGAAGCCCCTGGCCTCCGTACCCCCGGAGAACCCGGATGCCGTCGTCGACTCGCCCATTTCCGGCGGTGGGGCGAAGGTGGGCTGCTTGGAGTTGACGTCGAAGAGCGACTGGTCGTAGGTGTGCATCACCTGCGCGGCCTGCTGATGCGCCTGGAACGACTGCTCCTGCTTGGCCGAAATGTTGCCGACCGTGTCCACCGCGCCAGCGAGATTCCCCGTCGCGAGCTGGTTGAGGGCGTTCTTGTACTCGGCGTTGCGATCGAAGGGGACCTCTTCGGGCATGGAGTTCTTCGCGGTGGTGGCCGCTGCGGCGGACTGGGAGAACCGGTTGGACGCGAGATACGCGCCATCGCCCGCGGTGTCGGCCCACTTGCTGAGGTTCTTGAAGAACCCGTGCGCCGCCTCGGCTGAGGTCCCCTGCCAATGGGCGCCCTCTTTACTGGCGGCGGAGCTCAGTGCGCTGCTGAAGGTGTTCAGCGCATCGCCCTGCTTGTTCCAGATCTCGCCCTTTTGGTCGATCTTCTCGGCGGAAAGATTGTTGGTGACCATACCGATCAGGTCACTGTGGGAATTGCCCTCGTAGCGCTGGTCCGATGGCCCAAGCCCGGCTCGGAACTGCTGGCCTTGGGCGAGAGCTGCGGCCTGATCACTCGAATACTGACCGGCCTTCGCCTCCGCCGTCAGCCGCGCGGTCAGGGAGTTGCCGCCTGGCCCCTGGTTGACCTCGTCGTAAGTCTCCGCGTAGCGCTTGCCTTCATACGTCCGGCGCGCTTTGCCGTCGAGGTTCAGCACCGACTCGACGTTGTCCTGACCGGCGTTGTCCGCCATGTCCCCTCCCTGATCTGATCAGCCGCTTTGGGGAAGCTTCGGTGCGATTTGTTCAGCGATGGACTTCGCATCTGTGCAAGCTTGTTCCGTCGTGCCGCTGTTCGAAAGCCCGAGGTTCACCGTCGCCCTGGCCTTCTCGGCGACTGAGATCCCGATCAAACAGGCGCCCTTGCCCGCGCTTCCGGGCAACTCGACCGCCTTGCGCCCACCGACAGTGATTTGATTTACCTCGCCGGTGTCGGTCTTCAGATCCGCGATGCCCGCGTTGGGCACGAGATAGACCGCTACGGTTCCGTATCGGGGTTTGCTCGAGCCGCAACCGTTGTCACTCTCATAAGTCTCGACGGCCGGAGGCTCGAAACCGAGTGAAGAAGCGACCGGCTCCAGTAGATCGCAGGCCTTCAAGTCGCCGAAGGCATCTTGTGGGGAGCTGCTGGCGTTCTGGCCGGACGTGGATGGCGCTGGTATGGACGGGGTGGGATTTCCGGGCTTTTCGGTCGTGCACCCCGCGAGGGCGAACGGTAGAGCTACGAGCGCGATCGGAAGAGAACGCTGCAGGAATTTGGCCCCGTACTGGCTCATCTAGTGGATTTCCTTGCCGATGTCGGACAGATCCTTGCTGGCCGCGTGGTCACTGGCTTGATACTTGCTGATCGCCGTGTCGATTGCCGCCTGCGCGCGTTCGACGACAGCCTGGAGGGTTTCGAGTTGGGTTTTCGCGGATTGATCGTCACCTGCCGCGACCATCGTCATGTGTCGCCCGATTTGCTCCGTATAGGGGCTCGTTCCGAGCTCTGGAGAATTCGCCAGGCTGTCGAAGTGGATCTTGTTGCCAGTCCAACTGTCCAGGTAATCCTGCAACGCTGTTTTGTACGCCTCGCCCATTTCGGGACTGACCGCGAACTGCCCCTCGTTCGCGGCCTTCACCATCGCGTCGGCCTGCGCCGAGAAGTCGCCCAGGATGTTCGAGAAGTTGCCCGGCGGTCCGCCGGCGCCGTCAGTCATGGTCTCTCCCCTGCACCAAGTCCCGGTCACTCGTTGCGCTCGTCAGATCACGATATCAGCGGAAACGGCCCCGAAGCCCGCCTTCCGGCGAGGATCACGCGCTGCCGACGCGGGCGGCTTCGACCAGGTCGTGGACCCATCGTGCCAGGTGAGAGCCACTCGTCGGGGTGAACGTGCGGCGGACTTCGCCGTCGGGGAAGCGGTCTGTGGCGAGCATGAAGCGGCCCTGGACGCTGTCGAACCACTGGACGCTCTTCTGCTGCGGTTTGCCCCGGTCGTCGCGCAGGGTGACGCTGACCGTGCCCAGTCGCGCGAGTGGGTGTTCGAAGAAGTGGGCGGCGGCGCCCAGACGCAGGTTGTCCGGGTCTTCGTCGAACGGGTCGTCCGGTCGCTTGGACGGGGGGAGGGTGCTGGACGTCGTCACCCGCGCGGGGAACGGCTGCAGTGACGGCAGATAACCGAGCAGGGTCGCGACCACCTGTTCGGGGTAGACCGGCTCGAAGAGGATGTCGAACCCGCGTTGCTGGCTCACGACGCCCAGACGGCTGTTCCAGGCGCCCCGGTAGAGGTACTCGGCGTCCTGCTCGACCTCGTGCGCCTCCATGGTGAGGACGAAGTCGCCGGTGGCCCAGAGCCGGAGGGTCTGGTCGTAGTCGCGCAGCAGCTCGCGATCGCGCGCGAAGCCTCGATCGGCCAGTCCGGCCCAGATCTCTTCGCAGTGCCGCTCGCGTTCGGAGAGGGTGGTTCCGACGGTCGGGATCTCGAAGGGCAGCACGAATCTGCCGAGCCCGAGATCCTCGAGTACGACGTCGAGCTGGGCCATCGACATCGAAAATGACGCAGGCACCGGTCCCTCCCCCTCATCACCTGCTGAATCGGTTCTCCACCGCACCGTAGCGGGTTCGACCCGGCGCGGACACGACCTGCCTGCTCACCACTAGGATCGGGGACGACGCCGTCGCGGGGATTTCGGGAGGTACCAGTGTCGGAAGAGCCGCGCCGTCCTCGGCACGCAGCGCCGGACGACGCCACGCCGGACCGTGAGGCGGAATCCGCCTCCTGGACGCCGCCGGCGCCGGTCCGCTGGGAAACGCCCGAACCGTCCATTTCCGGCAGGCTCGATCTGTCCGAGCCGTCGCGGCCCAAGCAGGAGCCGCGGCCGGAGAAGGACGCCGAGCGCACGGCCATCCACGCGCCCGTCCAGCGTCCGGGGACTCCGCCGCGCGGTCAGCAGCGGCCGATCCCCGGCGCCGAGGACCCGACGCGCCCGCCGGGTGACATGGCCCCGGTGAGCCCGAAGACGCAGGTCGTCCGCCCCGACTGGCAGGCCCCCGCCGACGCGCCGCAGCCGACCAGCGTCCTCGCCTCACCGGCGCCGGAGACGCAGAGCATCATGCCGCCGACGCCGCGCGTCGACAGCGGGCCAGGGCCGCTTCCGGACCCGGGCACGGAAAGCGTCCTCCCCGAACGCTCCAGCGAGAGCCGCGGAACCGGGACAGGTACCGGATCGGGCAGCCGGGGCACCGGTACCGGCACCGGAACCGGCTCGTTCCCCGGCACCGCGCGCCGCACGTCGTCCCGCACGTCGCGCCGTGGCCGTCTCGGCGCCGGGCTCGTCGACGTGCCGCAGGTGCCGTACCGCGACCCGGCGTCAGCGGTCCTCGAGAACCCGATGGTGTCGGAGGAGAAGCGCTTCTGCGGTAGTTGCGGCGCCAAGGTCGGCCGCGGCAAGGACGGCAAGCCCGGTCCGCCCGAGGGCAACTGCGAGAAGTGCGGGAACCCGTTCTCCTTCGTCCCGAAGCTGCGGCCGAACGAGATCGTCGGCGGCCAGTACGAGGTCCTCGGCGCGCTCGCGTACGGCGGCCTCGGCTGGATCTACCTCGCGCAGGACCACAACGTCAGCGACCGCTGGGTCGTCCTCAAGGGCCTGATCGACACCGGTGACGCCACCGCGATGGCGGCCGCCGCCAACGAGCAGCGGTTCCTCGCCGAGGTCGAGCATCCCAACATCGTCAAGATCCACAACTTCGTGCAGCATCCGGACGGCGACACCGGCAACTCGGTCGGCTACATCGTCATGGAGTACGTCGGCGGCCAGTCGCTGCGCCAGCTCGCGCTCGCGCACCACCGCGAGACGAAGCGCCCGGAGCCGCTGCCGATCGGCCAGGTGATCGCCTACGGGCTCGAGATCCTGCCCGCCATGGGCTACCTGCACGGCCAGAACCTGCTGTACTGCGACCTCAAACCCGACAACGTCATCCAGACGCACGAACAGCTCAAGCTGATCGACCTCGGCGCGGTCCGCCGCATCGACGACTACGAGAGCCCGCTGTTCTTCACCACCGGCTACAGCGCGCCCGAATTGGCCACACACGGCGCTTCGGTGGCGTCGGATCTCTACACGGTCGGCCGCACGCTCGCCGTCCTCAGTTTCGAATTCTCCGGCTACACCACCAAGTACAAGACGACCCTGCCCGGCCCGGACGTCGTCCCGCTGTTCGCGCTCTTCGGTTCCTACTACCGGTTCCTGAAGCGCGCGACGCATACGGACCCGGATCGCCGGTTCATCGCGGCCGAGGAGATGGCCGACCAGCTGACCGGTGTGCTCCGCGAGATCATGGCGCTGGGTACCGGGAAGCCGCGTCCCGGCGCTTCGACCGTGTTCGGCCCGGAGACCCGCACGTTCGGCGTGGACATGGTCGTCCCGGAGCACGGCGGGAGCGTGCCGCTGCCGGATGCCGGCGAGGTGGTCGCGGGTCTGCCCATCCCGCAGGTCGACACGGACGACCCGGCGGCGGGCGTGCTCGCGTCGACGGTCGCGCTCGATCCCAAGGGCGCGATCGAGTCGCTGGCCGGGGCGCCGCGCGAGTCGATCGAGGTCCGGCTGCGTATCGTCCGCGCCCGGATCGAGCTCGGTGAGCTGGTCGAGGCCCAGCGGCAGCTGCAGGCCGCGCAGTACCTCGCGATCAAGGCCGGTTTCCCGCACGACTGGCGGATCGACTGGTACCGAGGGCTGATCGAGCTCGCGGGTGGCCGGTCCCGCGTCGCGCACGTCGCGTTCGGAGCGGTGTACGACGACCTGCCCGGCGAGATCGCGCCGAAGCTGGCCTTGGCCGTCAGCGCGGAGGGGGTCGGCGACTACTTCGGCGCCGCGCGCTACTACGAGCTGGTGTGGCGAACGGACCGGTCATACGTCAGCGCAGCCTTCGGCCTCGCTCGCGTGTACCTCGCGCAGGGCGCCAGGGCGAGCGCCATCGAGGTGCTCGAGGCCGTCCCCGCGTCGTCGTCGCATCACGTCGCCGCGCAGGTGGCCGCGATCAAGATCAAGACCAGGGTCAACGGCGGCGGCAAGGACCCGGTGATGGTGTCCGAGCGGGATCTCGTCGACGCCTCGACCAGGCTGGAGCGGCTGCAGCTCGACGCCGAACGTCGCACGCGTTTGTCGGCGGAGGTCCTCGAAGCGGCCTACGGCTGGCTCAACTCGCAGAACCGGCCGACGCCGGGGACGAAAGTGCTGGGCTGCGCCCTGGAAGAACGAGACCTGCGGTTCGGGCTCGAGCGCTGCTATCGGACGTTGGCCCGGTTGGCCGGGTCGGTCGACCAGCGGGTCGAGCTCGTCGACAAGGCGAACGCGATCCGGCCGAGGACCCTTACCTAGCACGAAATGCTCAGGGGTTGATGTCCCACTCGCGTTCGCGCTTGGCCTTCTCGTGCGCGGCGGCGAGCTTCTGCAGCGCCTCGGGATCCCCGTGGGTGCTGAAGTGCTCGAATTCGACCCGTACGAACAGCGCCCGCGCGCGCACCGCGACCGGGCCGTCTTCGGCGTCGAGCCGTCCGTCGGCGCTCACGTAGATCTTCCGGCCGGCGACGCCGTCCAGTTTCGTGGCGATGTACAGGGTCGAGCCGACGGGAACCGGCCGGAGGAAATCCGTCTCCAGCTTCCCGGTGACGGCGGGGCGGCGCAGCAGGTTGCCGACGGTCGCGCCGAGCGCCTCGTCGAAGGCGCAAGCCAGCAGGCCGCCATGGGCGAGGCCGGGCGCACCCTGGTGGGCGGAGGTGACGGTGAACTTGGAGTACACCGTCGTCCCTTCGCCCACCGTCGAATGCAGGTGGAGCCCGGCCTCGATCTCGTCGCCGCACCCGAAACACTCACCGAAGTGGATGCCGAGGTGACTGCCCGGCTGCGGGGCTTTCGGGTGGACGGTCGCCGGTTCGACTTCGACCGGCGGCCACGGCTGCGAGATTCGGCTCATGGAAAGACGTTAACTCGCCGGTAGCTCCGAGGCGCCGCCGGGAGTGGCCGGTTCCGGCTTCCGGCGCCGGATGATCCGCGAACTCACGATGCGACGCAGCGACACCCCCGCCGTTTCCGGCAGCAGCAGGATCGGGATGGCCGCGATGGCCGCCGCGCCCATCAGGTAGTACGCGGGCCACAGGTTGTCGCCGGTGGACTTCACCAGGCTGCCGATGATGTACGACGCCGTGCCGCCGAACGCGGCGGTGGAAACGCTGTACCCGATGGAGAAACCGCCGTAGCGCTCCTGCGTCGGGAACATCGCCGGCAGCGTCGCCGCCAGCACGGCCAGGATCAGCACCAACGGCACCGCGATCATCAGCACGCCGAGGGCGAGCTGCCAGCCGTTCTGGTCGTCCGCGGCCGCGCCCATCAGCGAGAACGCGGGGATCGGCAGCACCAGGAAGCTCGCACAACTCGCGATCAGGATGGGTTTTCGCCCGATCTTGTCGGACAGGATGCCGACCGGCACGATCAAGATCAGCATCAGCGCGATGGTCGCCAGGATGATCAGCAGCGGCGCGTGCCCGCTGAACCCGACCACGTCCTTGAGGTAGGTCTCCAGGTAGGTGATCACGATGTAGTCGGCGACGTTCAGCATCACCACGATGCCGATCAGGTGCAGGATCGACGTCCAGTGCTTCTTGAGCAGCGCCTTCAGCGGCGACTTCTCGACCTGGTTCTTCTTCTCGATCTCCTGGAACAGCGGAGTGTCCTCCAGCTTGTTCCGCAGGTAGAGACCGACGATGCCGAGCGGCCCCGCGATCAGGAACGGCAGGCGCCAGCCCCATTCGCGCATGGCCTCGTCACCGAGGACGACGGTGAAGATCGTGACGAAGCCGGCGCCCATCGCGAATCCGACGAGCGTGCCGAATTCCAGCCAGCTGCCCCAGAAACCCCGGCGCCGGGCGGGCGCGTACTCCGCGATGAACGTCGCCGCGCCACCGTACTCACCGCCCGCCGAGAAGCCTTGGATGGTGCGCAACAGGATCAGCAGGACCGCGGCGGCCGGGCCGATCGTCGCGTAGGACGGCAACAGGCCGATGATGAACGTCGACCCGGACATCAGGATGATCGTCAGCGCGAGTACCTTCTGGCGCCCGATCTTGTCCCCCAGCGGACCGAACACGAAGCTGCCGAACGGCCGCACGATGAAGGTGATCGCGAGGACCGCGAAGGTCGCCAGCGCACCTTCCGAAGTGCTCGAAGCGTTGAAGAAGACCTGCCCAAGGATGGCGGGCATGAAGCCGAAAACACCGAAGTCGTACCACTCGATGCAGTTACCCATCGCCGCTCCGGCGACGGCCTTTCTGATCTGCTCAGGTGGGGCCTCCGCCGGTTCCCCTTTTTCCTGATGTGACGCGCTCAGCGCCTCTTCGGCCATGGGTTTGACCTCCCGACCCACCCGTTTACTTACCCATCGTCGAGGGTTTGTTCCCTCGACCGTAGGCGTTCAAACGTCCGGGTTCAGCGCTTTGGATCGGTCGATCGAACGCCGTTCCCCCGAATCGGTGACGAAGCACCAGGTAAACCTGATGTCGGAGAATTTCCGATTACTTTGGGTCACACTTCGGGAATCGGACGTTCCGGGCGGAAGGTCAGCGGGTCGTGACCGCCGTCGGCGGTTCGCTCGGCTGCTTCGTCGGAGTGGGCCCCGGCGGGACGGCCGTCGTCGTGCGGCCCGGCTGGACGGTCCGGGGGACCGAACGGGTCTGCCCGGGTTTCGGCGCCGTCTCCGAAGCGGGCGGTTCCTGCGGTGCGACCTCCGGCCGGGGAGTCTCGGAAGGCGCGGGCGAGACCGGTGCGGGGGAGATGGTCGACAGGCCGGGGCCCGCCGGCTGAACCGGCGCGGACCCCTCACCGCCGCGACCGCCGACGGCGAACGCGCCGAACACGATCACCGCGACCGTCGCCAGCGAACTCCCCGCCACCGCCAGCCGTTTGCGCCGACGCCGGATCCGGCCACCCCGCTCGATGATGTCCGCCGCCCTGATACCCAGCGGGGGACCGCTCACCCCGTGCGACAGCACGCCTTTGATGTCCTCGTCCATCTCCTCACCTCCCATCGTCGTGCGCTCCGCTCAAGGCCAGTTCGCTGAAATGCGGTCCGAGCCGCTTGCGCAGGGTCGCCAGACCCCGCGCGGCCTGGCTCTTCACGTTCCCGGTGCTGCAGCCCAGTGCCGCGGCCGTCTCTTCGACACCGAGATCTTCGAAGTAGCGCAGCACCAGCACGGCCCGCTGCTTCGGGGCGATGCCGGACAGGGCGTGCCTGACCAGCATCTCCTGCTCCGTGCCGCCCGCCTCGCCCGGGACGTCGGGAAGGGCGTCGGTGAGCTTCTCCCGTTTGCGCCACACGCGCCGATGCTCGGAGAGGAAGGTCCGCAGCACGATCTTGCGGGCGTAGCCGTCGAGCGCGTCGTGCCGGGAGAGCCTCGGCCAAGCCAGGTACAGCTTCAGCAGCGCGGCCTGGGTGATGTCCTCGGCCTGGTGCCAGTCGCCGCACAGGAGGTACGCGGTGGCACGCAGGCTGTGCGCGCGCTCGTCGAAGTACCGGGCGAACTCGCCGTCCCACGGCGAGCCCGTCCCGGTCTTCGACGAGCGGCTCGGCGACACCTAGTTACCGGCTCCTTCGACGATGGCGGGGAGGTGCAGATCCCCGGTCGGCCCGGCGGGAACGGCCTTGGGCACCCGGTGCTCGCCCGGCTTCACGACGCCGGGGCGGGTCGTCTGCGGGGCGGGCTCCGGACGCGCCGGGGCGGTGGTGGCGCGGGTCGGCTCGCCCGGTGCCGCGGTGGGCGCCTTGGTCGGCGGCTGGGGCGCCTGAGTGGCCGTCGGTGACGGCGCGCTCTGGTCGGCCGACGCCAGCGACGTGGTCGCGAAGGCGGCGCCGCCCGCCAGCAGCAGCGCGCCGAGGGAAAGAGCGATACGAGTACGCAAGAGTGTCTCCTCGATCCGGGCGCCGCTCATTGGCCGCGGCGCCTTACGTCGTTAGACATGCGCCCCGCCCCGCGGATGGTTGCAGTGACTTTTCCGCGCGCTGGCGGAAAAATCCCGCCGGGCGCTCGACCGCAGGTCAGCGGCGGTTCACGACTCAGGCCTCCGGACAAAGGAGGCGCGCGCGGGGTGAAGTCTTCCCAGCGCGCTGACGCGCTCCCGGAAGACAGGTTCTCGGTCAAGCACGAACGGCCGGAGACCGCGAAGGTCTCCGGCCGCCCGGTTCCATGGAAGTCGTTCAGCTCGCGAGAGCGGACAGCTTGGTCCACTCGTCCCAGGAATAGGTCCAGTCGCTGTAGTCGCGCGCCCGGTTGATCTTCACCGTGCTGCCCTCGATCTCGACGGGGTCGCCGACCAGGGCGCCGTCCATGTACGCCTTGGCGTTCGCCGGCGCCAGATTCACACAGCCGTGCGAGATGTTCTTCTTGCCCTGCGCCCAGATCGAGGGCGCGTAGCCGTGGATGAACTCGCCGTTGGTCGAGAACCGCACCGCGGACGGGACGACGATGTTCTCGTAGTCGTAGCGCTCGTTGGTCATCGAGTACGTGTCGTGCTTGGACATCACCACGTGCGTGCCGCTCGGCGTGACGCGGCCCGGGTCGGCGTCGAGGCCGTAGCTGGCCGGGTAGTCCGCGATCTGCTGCCCGTCGCGGATCACCACGAGCCGGTGGGTCTGGGTGTTGCCCTTGACGATCTGCGAGCGGCCGATCGTGAAGCTCGCGGAGCGGTCTTCCTTGCCGTACACGCCTTCGCCGATCTTGACGCCGTAGATCTTGGCGTTGAACTTCACCGTGGTGCCGGGCTGCCAGTAGGCCTTCGGCCGCCAGTGCACCGAGGTGTCGTCGTGGACCCACGCCCAGGACCCCTCGGTCTTCGGCGTGGTCTCGACCGACAGCGCCTTCTCGACCGACGCCTTGTCGGTGACCTTGCTCGGGAACGTCAGCGTGATCGGCATGGCGACGCCGTACGTCTGTCCGTCGAAGACGTTGATGTTCGCGCCCACCTGCTTGCGCGGCTTGACGGTGGTGAAGGTCCCGCCGATCTCGACGGGTTTGCCGTCGGTGCCGGTGGCCTTGCCTGACCACGTGTACGCCTTGCCGTAGCCGAGCTGTTCGGTGGTGACCCAGCTCTTCTTGTCCTCGGACGGCTGGCCCGCGACCTGCTTGCCGTCCGGGTTGGTCAGCACGACCTGGTCGAGCGTGCCGTCGGCGACGCTGACCTTGATGGGCTGCCCCGGCGCGACGTCCTGCGCGCCCGCCGCGGGCTCGTACGTCAGTTTGGCCGGCGCGGGCGCCTGCCCGCCGGTGTCACTGCTGACCGGCCCGCCGCCGTCCGGCCCGCTGGCCGAGACGGTCGGCTCGCTGCTGCACGCCCCCAGCGTCAGAACGGCCACCAACCCCAGTGCCGCGAACGCCGCCCGGCGGCGCGCGGTTTCCGAAAACCTCAAAGCTTCCCCTTTGCTCCCCTGTACACCGACCATGACGTCCGGACGGCCCCTTAAGTTGATCCCACGGAGAGTGATGCGAGTCACAATCGGGTGGGCCGTGGTTCACGATCGGGGCATGACCGACTTCGGTCCGTGTCCGGCGATGACCTGAGGTCGGCGTGCGGCGACAGGGTAGCGACGGGGTCCGACAGAACCCGGATCGGCGTACGACGTTCCGGTGACCTTGGTACTTGGGGGTGCCCAGAGTCCGATCACGGGCTTCAAATATGGCCAGATCCCGGTACTCTGCCATCAGGCCGTCGTTTTGCGTGTTCGTGGCTTCACACTCGCGGAACTTCTGACGCGAGCCATGAGCCGGTGACGCGCTCTTCGCTCGACTCGTTGGAACCGCCCGGGACGGTCTGGGTGTCGCTTCGGAGGCACTCGAAGCGGATGTGCAACGAGGAGTACAGCGGTGGCGCAAGGCACTGTGAAGTGGTTCAACGCGGAGAAGGGCTTCGGCTTCATCGCGCAGGATGGCGGCGAGGGCGACGTCTTCGTTCACTACTCGGAGATCGAGGGTCGCGGGTTCCGCACGCTCGAGGAGAACCAGCGAGTGGAGTTCGAGGTCGGTCAGGGCCAGAAGGGCCCGCAGGCCCAGAAGGTCCGCGCGATCTGAGTCCGCCCTTCAGGCGTTGCTCAGACTGATCAGAAAAGCCCCCGGCGATCTCGCCGGGGGCTTTTTCTCTTGCCGTGAAAGCTTCTTCTGTTGTGCTGTTCCGTTCCGGGTGACGGGGATCAGCGAGGGACGGGCTGCTCCCACGCGTTGGCGTCGAAGTGGAATTCGTCGGTGTGGGCTTCTTCGTGGCGGCGCTGCTGGGCCGAGTTGGCCTGCGATTCCCACGAGAGGCGCTCGAGGATCCATTCCTGCGCCAGCGCCTGCGGCGACAGGTTGCGCTCGGCGGCGGCGTCCTTGAGCTGTTCGCAGGCGATGAGGTTCATCCGCAGCTGGAACACCTGCGCCTCACCGAAGCGCTTGCCGGTGCCGGTGCTCTCCGGGTCGTTCTCGGGGGCGAGGGCACGAAGGTAGCTGGTGAGCTCCGTGTCTTCGACGACCGCTTCGGCCTCCTTGGAGGCGGAGTTGCGGTGACGACCGGGGTTGACCGGCTTCAGGTTCGTGCGGCTGCCGCTACGACGGCTCAGGGAAGGAAGGGGCACCGGGCCACGATAACGGTTCGGTCTCGGCAAACCAACCACAGTGAGCCACGACACACCCTTTTATTTCTCCCGAACGGCCCAATCCCCACAAGAAAACCTTTTCCCATGATCACAACCCGCAACTGGAAGAGGAAATATCAACGGGACCGGGCCTGGGCTGCCAACCGCCGCCACTGGGAACCTGGGGTCTGGGGGTGGCCCCCAGAAAACGGAGCGACCCCCGCGCCAGGGGGAGGAACGCGGGGGTCGGAGGGGATCTCCACAGGCGCTGACCGGGGGTGTGTCAGCAAATCGATTGTTGCACGGTTTGCTGAGAAGGGCGAGTGGGCGCGGGCAGAATTCCGGCCAGGGCGCCACCTGTGGTTCGCCTGGGGTTCATGTGGCGCGGGCGTACGCGTGATCGCTCTGCGTTGTGCGGAGCGTGGCGACAGGTTCACTCTCCGGGGGGCTGTGTGCCGCGGCCGGCCCTGGTTAGCCTCGCGGCCAAGCTGTTCGTTGGCCGTCTGGAGGAACCATGGGTGGGTCTGTGGAAGTTCGACAGTTCCTCCTTCGGTACGAAGGTGCCGATGGGGGAAGCTCGACGACGTTGGCCGGTGGTCTGCCGGCGCAGCGCACGGGTCAGGGGGACGCGCAGCGCGTCTCCGACGACCAGGTGCGCCGTGCCCGGCTGGCGGTGGCCAACGGGGCGTTGGGTGTCGATGACTGTGTCCAGCTGCTGGACATGCTGGGGTTGACGCTGGACGAGGACGGGCAGGCGCCCGTTCAGCGCTGAGTTCGTTCACGGAGCCCGGGCGCGCGGGGTGTGCCGCGCGACCGGGCTCCGTTCTAGGCCCGGGCGGCCGCTCGGGCCTGATATCCTGAAGTCACCGCGTTCTCGCAGGTCCCAGCCCTGTGAACAACTAGGGGACCCCCTGTGCGAAGCCCAAAACGGGTGTGTCCTATAGTTATGTTCGCTCCCGGGGACACCGGAGAGCGCGGGTCGGTCGGTTCGCCGAAACCGAACCGGGCTCCCATCGTCCAGCGGCCTAGGACTCCGCCCTTTCAAGGCGGCAACGCGGGTTCGAATCCCGTTGGGAGTACGCAGTACAGTTGGAAAGCAGTATGCAAGGCCCTGTGGCGCAGTTGGTTAGCGCGTCGCCCTGTCACGGCGAAGGTCGCGGGTTCGAGTCCCGTCAGGGTCGCAAGATCGTTCGGCTCCTCGCCGGCGTTCCCGGCCAGGTAGCTCAGTTGGTACGAGCGTCCGCCTGAAAAGCGGAAGGTCGCCGGTTCGACCCCGGCCCTGGCCACCGCTCTTGAAACCGTCTTGACCCAGGTCAAGGCGGTTTTTTCATGTCCGGGGTCGATCTTGAGTCTGTCCACTGTTGACCTTGGTTGACCCGCTTTGGCCGCCGCTTGTCGCACGTATGTTGCACGCCTCGGGGCTGCTGTCGCTGGCTTCGCGTGCCTGTTCACTCCGTTTCCCTCGCCCCTGCCATCTCTAGCGCCGGTTCGGTCGTGTCAAGGCACGCTTTCCCGCCTTGATGCGGGCGGGCCGGTGTTAGACGCTGAGAAGCGAGGGACCACCTGGTGACCACTGCGCGTCGGCTGGGTGGGTCGGGTGATCTCGCCGTGTGGCTCCTGGGTCTCCGTCGTCGTTGGCGGCGCGCTGCGGGTGCTGCCCTGCGGCGGGCTCGCCCGGCGGCGCCTGCCGGAGCGGAGCGGGAGGCCGGCGTCGCCTCTTGGGCGTAGCCCGCCGGACGGGTGGTGACCCGCGCGCCGCCGACGGCGGCGCCTTGATCCCATAGAGCCAAATTCGGCAGAGGTTCAAGCCACAGCGTCGAATGATGATGCGATGTCGTCGGCGGCTCGGCTGTTCCCTCAGGGCAAGCGCAAGCTGTGATCAAGACGGGTACCCCCGTTCGCGGGAACATGCAGGTCAATAGGCACATTTGGCATGCCATAGGCATGTCGCTCCACAGCAACATCTGGTGTTCGAGACCGACCCCTGCCTCGAGTAAGGTGATCGTTGCTGTAGCACACGGAAGCAGAGGTAGGGATCAAGAGTGGCGTACGACCGAACGGAGGGTGATGGTCAACATGAAATGTTCGCTCTCGGCACTCTTGCTCGAACTTCCCGTCCGAAGCTTTCCCCAAAACGCCCGCGCGTCGAAGTCGAGGGCCTAGCGGACGTCTTCCCCTACTACGCAGGTTTCTCCTTCGAATGGGCAAAGGATCACCTGAGGCACGCCGCTACCTCGGAGACAGACGTCATTCTCGACCCGTGGAACGGTAGCGGAACGACCACACTCGCCGCTCAGGATATTGGAATTCGGTCTATAGGCTTGGACCTTAATCCGATCGCGAACGTGGTTGCGAGACTGCGATCGAACGCCGCTGAAGGCGTAGCGATATCTGCGGTGCCTGCGAGAACAACGTCTCGCAAAAGGAGTGGTGATCCACTCATGTCATGGCTAACTCCACGTGCGGCCAATCGTGTTCGTTCTTGGGTGCACTCCCTGGATGGTCTAGCTTATTCAACTTCGACGTTGGGTGTTGTTTCGCTTTTTCGGGTGGTTCGCCAACTGACTAGAAAGTTTGAAGGCAGCAACCCTACGTGGGTTCGGCGAGCTGGTAATTACGATGAACTTGTTGACATTAGCCCTCGCGATCTGGATGACCTGATAATTTCAGATCAATACATGCTAATGGAACGCCTTAAGAATAGTCGAGTGCAGTCTAATGCTGCCGTCAGCTTGCTGACCGGATCTTCGGCGAGACTGCCTTTGCAAGATGACAGCGTAGACTTGGTTCTAACCTCTCCGCCGTATCTGACGCGTATCGACTACGCGGTTTCTTATTCGCGGGAGCTCGCGGTCTTGGGCGTGGATATATCTGTCGATCGACGGCTTAGGTCTTCTCTTATGGGCACGACATTGATTCGCCCTTCTGCAACTGAATCCACTTTATATGGCGATCTTGCAAATGATCTAGTTCGACAAGTTTCCGAACATAAAAGTAAAGCGTCATCGGGCTACTATCGCAAGCAGGTGGTGCAGTACTTGGACGACCTTGTCGGCAGTTTGAGTGAAATAGATAGAGTGTGCAGAAAGGAATCGACGCTAATTCTTGTGGTACAAGACTCCTACTACAAGGACGTCGCGGTTCGACTTGCCGATATATGTGAAGACGAGGTTCGCTCCCGCGGTTGGTCGATTTCTGGCAGAGAAGAATTTGAGGTAAGCCGTAGCCTTACTACGGTAAACAAGGCTGCTCAAGCCTACGTTAAGGGTAAGGTGTCTGAGACGGTTCTCACACTCAGAAAGGAGTAAGTCCTCGCATGGCGAAACCAGATGAGTCAGAAGACATCATCGGTGAGGTTGACGAGAAGATTACTGCTGTTCGCACCAGTTCGATTGATTTTTCGTTCAACGAATTGGCGGACATGCATGCGTCTGGTGAGCTCATCATCGATCCCGAGTTTCAGCGAATGTTTCGCTGGAATGAGGGGGCGCAGTCGCGCTTCATCGAATCTCTTTTGCTTGAATTGCCGATCCCGCCTATCTTTCTGATTGAACGGGAAGATCGGATTTACGAGTTGATCGATGGGCTACAGCGCTTGTCGTCGTACCTGCACTTCACTAGTAGGTTGGCGCCTGAGGGAGAGCCGCTGCCCCCACTTGAACTTTCCGATTGCGATATTATTGAAAAGCTTAACGGGTACTCTTACGAGTCACTCCCCCGTCCTCTTAAAATTAAGCTGCGACGAAGCTACGTCCGCGCAGAAATCTTGCGCAAAGAAAGCGATCCGCGGCTGCGTTACTATATGTTTAAGCGCTTGAACACTGGCGGCGAACTACTGTCTCAGCAAGAAATTCGCAATGCGACGATCAGGCTGCTGTCTAATGAGTTCAACAGCTTTATGATTGATCTTAGTCAAAATCCCGATTTCGTCGCGTGTACAAGCATAATATCTACCGATGCGCGAAACAGGAAGTTTGACCAAGAGTTGGTCCTGCGATTCTTCGCATTAAAGAACGACTTCTTAAGCTATGTTCATGACGTAAGCGAATTCTTGACAGACTACATGGAGAAAGTCTCGGACCCCGACGATTCAACGGCTTTCGATTTTGACTCTGAGCGTGCCGTATTTGCCAAGACCTTCTCGATCTTGAAGAAGATTAGCGATATCCTGAATATAGATTCCAGGATCTTTGGTACGATTGGCAGGGGAAACGAACCGCGAAGTCAGTTCTCCGTTTATCATTTTGAAGGCCTGTCGCTCGGCTTGCAAAGTGTTTTATCGATCGTGGATCTAGATGATGCTGAGCAGCTCGAGAAATTGGCCGCAGTTGCGCGCAAAGGTAAGTCGGATCAAGAGTTCTTGAAGCATGGCGGAGCAGGAAAGAACTATAGAACGCCCACTAGGGCTCGAATCGCATATTTCGCAGATAGATTCTCGGCGGCACTCCGTTGAACATAGAGGACTTGCGCACCGCCCTGGAGGAGGACCTTGCCTGGCGCTTGGACGAATTGCGCCATTTGAGAAACGAGCTTTTGGGTCGCCGTGAACCGGACGACTGGCCTGCGTCTGCGTTGCGTGCGATCCTCGTAATGCAGTACGCTCATCTCGAGGGGTTCGCGCGAAATGCTTTCTCCTTGTATGTCTCGGCCATAAATTCGAGGTCCTTGCAGTCGGATGAGGTTCATCCGCAACTGGCAGCTTCATCGTTGATAGCTGAATTTGACGCTCTGAGGCTTGGAAATGTGCCGGAGCAAGAGAGTGAGTCCGGTCGATTAAGCCGCCGCGCCAGGCAGCAGGTTGAATTTATCGAGAAGATGCGCGATGCGTATCGATCTCCGGTGAACATAGATGCGGATGCTGCGGTGTCTATGGAAATGAATTTCGGGAGCGATGTTCTTCGCAGAACGTTGTACCGGTTGGCTATTCCTGACGATAAAGTTGACAAGAGTTACTATTCATCGCTTGAGTTTGTGCGGAATGCTCGAAATGATATTGCGCACGGTAGTCGTAAAGAAAGAATCGCGGCGGGCCTCTTCGAGGCGCATAGAAAAAAGTGTGAAAACTTCATGAATGATCTAGCTAGGTTGATAACCTCAGCTGTACGAGAGGAATGGTTCAGAGTGGTGGAAGCGGCGAGTTAGATGCGATCGCTGGAGTGGGTCAGGGAGCTCGCGGCTAGACGACTCAGTGAGGAGCTACCGCGTCGTTGGAAACATTCCTGCGGAGTGCGCGAGCGGCTGAGGGCAGTGGAGCGGTTGTTTTCCGCAGACGATGCGAAGATGCTCGCTGCGGCTGGGCTGGTTCACGACATCGGGTATGCGGAGAAGCTGGCGGTTACGGGACTGCACGCGTTAGACGGTGCTCGGCATCTGCGGGGGGTCGGGGCTCCGGAGCGGTTGTGCGCGTTGGTGGCGCACCATTCGGCGGCGCACGTAGAGGCCGACCTGCGGGGCCTGGCTGACGAGTTGGCCGCGTGGGCTGACGAGCGGACGCCACTGAGAGACGCTCTGTGGTGGGCAGACATGACCACGTCGCCGGATGGTGAAGTCGTCACCTTCGAGGAGCGCGCGAAGGAGATTCAGGAGCGGTACGGACCAGATGACGTCGTGTCGACGTTCATCCAGGTAGCGCGGCCGGAGCTGGCGGGCGCAGTCGAGCGGACAGAAGCCCGGTTGCGGGCGGCTGGCATCAACTACGTGTAGAACGGCTGGTCAGCACCCTCGAAACCGCGGGCGATCCTGAGCCGGATGGCGGGATGGATATTGAGGCCGTCCAGCTTGGCTGGTTCGACCCACAGAACCTCTTTGCTCTCGCTGCTCGTGCGCAGGTCACCGGACAGAGGGCGGGCGCGGAAGCAGAGCGAGAACTCCTGACGGACCTCGCCGTCGTCGTACTCGATGACGTAGTCGGGGTCGGAGAAGATCCCGATGAAGCCAGTGACGTCGACAGTCAGGCCTGTCTCTTCCTCGACCTCGCGGACCACGGCCTGTGCCACTGACTCGCCGAACTCCTGGCCGCCGCCAGGGATGGCGTACCGGTCGTTGTCGGTGCGCCGGATCATCAGCAGCCGGCCAGCCTCGTCCAGGATGAACGCGCTGACGGCGACCCGCAGTGAGTTCGCCTCCGGCGCGTTCGATTCGTGGTAGTGGTCTCGGCGTGCCATAGCTCCTTGCCTACCAGGTCAGCGGCTTGGCGGCAGCCCAGACGGTCTCGAAGCTCTCCATGTACGTCTCGAACATGTCGCCCTTCGGCGTCTGCCGGAGGTGCAGAGCGGGGGCGTGTGCTCCTGGAAGGCCGTACACATGGGTGTTGATGACCATCTCGTCGTCGAACCGGAACACCGAGTTGTACAGCGTGGTGGTGTGCAGCCGTGCCTCTACGCCGGGTATGCCATCGAGCGGGCGTAGGAACGCTAGTGCGTTGCGGATGCGAGCGGAAACCGTGCGTGCGTCGAGCCGTTCCTCTTCGCTGCGCTTGGTGGCCTCGTCCGCGTCGGGATCGCCGAACAGAAGCCGAATTTTGGCCCCATCACTGGCTTTCTGTTTGATCTGCTTCGCAAACGTCGGTCGTTCAACGAGGAACAGGGCGGCCAGGCAAAGAATGTCGATGCGTTCCCCGCTGTCGTCCAGCAGCCGAGTCCACAGGTCGGCAGGGATCGCGTTCCGGTGCGAGAAGACTTCGACGACTTCCGGGTTGCCGCGCGGTTCCATCGCGGAGCTTGGCGGATTAATGGCCTGGCTCGTCGGCGACGTAGTCGGTTCGGGGACGAACTCGATTCCACCGTCGTGAAACTCGAAGAGTTGTTCGGCTTGCCAGCCGGGAAGCATTGCTTCAAGGATTCGGCAGTGGTCGGCGTAGGGCAGGCCGACGAGTTCGCCGGACAGCCATCGGTAGAACTGGGCTTTGCTGGGAAAGCTGCCCCTCAGGCTCTTGTCGACCTTCTCGGCCACCTTGTCGTACTCGCGGCAGAACGCGCGGTAGCTCTGCAAGTGTCGTCCTCTGAGCAGGACTTTGAGGACGATCGGCCGGGCTTCCTGAGCTGTGGTGTCGGGGCTCATGAGACCAACGTAGCACGGGAGACGAGACAAGACGAGACAAGGTGAGTGCGAGACGCTGTGAGGCGAGACCTAGACGGTGTCGTGACGGGACACTCATTTGGCCGATTGTTGTAGGTACGCCGGTAAAGGCGTATCCGACAAGCGGGAAGGTTCACTACGACATGGCGATCGAAAAGGGCATCCGATTCAGCGTTGACCACGATGACGCGTTTCCGCAGGGTCTTGTGATGGTGGGCGAAGTGTCGCCGGACAACGAATATCAGTCGCGTGAGGAGAGGGCGCAGGGGCGGCCGACGAGGCAGCGGGTGGACGAGGTGACCGGTAAGCGGCAGTGGAAGTTCATGGCGACCGACCCCGGTGAGACGAAGGCGAAGCGGGCTTCGTTCGAGATCACGCTGCTGGCCGACGTGCAACCGGTGCCCACGACGGGTGAGGTGATGCCGGGTATGCGCCCGGTGGAGCTGGACGGGTTGACCGCTGAGCCGAAGGTGGCCGGGCAGGGTGAGTACAAGTACCTGTCCTACGTGTTCCGCGCTACCGGATTCAAGGCGGCGGGAAGTGGCGCGGGCGGGAAGGCTTCCCGGTCGACGGCGGGTGAATCCTCGGCCAAGGCCGCGTGACGGCACTGACTTCTAGAGGGAAGTGGTGTCGTGACGTCGAAAAAGCAGGTGTCCGCGTGGGAGTCGGCGTATCGCGTTTATCGGGACGCGGCGGACGTGGATGCACGGTCGCGGGGCGCGAATCCGGATGTTGCGCGAGAGATGGCGGCGGCGTCGCGGTTGGTCGCTCAGGCATGGCGAGCGCTGGGCAGTGATCCCGACCTGCCGTGGTGGGTGGTCGCCGCCGTGGGGTCCGCTGCGCAAGCCTTCGAGGACCAGGCACGGCAGTGGGAACGCAAGGCGGGAGGTGACGAGTATGCGGGAGGGGTTCGGCCCAACGTGGGTGATCAGCCCGTGGGACGAGGTGACGGTGGAGGAAACTGGTTCGGGTCCGGGGTCGCCCCCGGCGCTGGTGCTGTCGGGCACAGCGGGATCGCTGACGATCCGTCCTCCCGAACATCGGGGCGACTGGCTGAGCCGGGCCGTCTTCCTTCGCCGACTCCGCGATTGCGCGGACGAACTGGCGGCACTGCTCGAAAGCCGCGCACGGACCGGGGCCTGTGATGACGACTCCGGGAAGGAATGAGCCGCAAACACTCAAGGATGCGCACGACGTTGCGGCAGCGACTCGCCCGCTGCCAGGGGCAAGCCTGACGACGTGGCTCAAATGGCGGCAGGCCAACGCCAAAATGTATCGCGCTGTGTCCGATGTGGACCGTTTCCATCACCACGAGATTCGGTACTGGGTCGCGCACGAGGACGGCAAGGCGGAAGAACTGGCCGCGAGGATTCGGGCGGAGAAATCGGATGCCAAGTAGACGCGTGCAGGAATGGGGAGGCAACGGCGACGGCTCGATGCTGAGCGGCAAGACGGCGGCGCAATGGCTGCGGCGGGCACGTCGATTTCGGCGGTTGACCCAAGCTCAACTTGCCGCACGATCCGGCATCAGCCCTCGGCACCTCGGCCAACTGGAGCGGGGCGAACGGCCGTTGACCACTGTGACTACAGCGGTCCGCCTGGCGGATGGCCTGGATATCGCACGGGAGCACGTGTGGTTGGTCGCGCTTCGGGAGTTCGAACGCAAGGAGCGTGCACAAAAGAACTGATCAGATAGGCGAGAACTGAAGATCGACGATTTTCGCACGTGGGGACGTGCGGCGTATAAACGCGTCCCCACGTGGCTAAAAGTGTCCCTTAAAACGCAGAACCGGCCCTTGGCTACCAACCTGTTCCGGTTCTGCGCCTGTCCACTGGAGCAGTGAACAATGACGAAGATAAATGACGGCACACAGTGCGAGTCAACGGGGGTCACCCGAACGCGCTGTACGGAATGCAAACGGTTCGCTCGGCTGCTGCCGGGTGAGGAGAAGTGCTCCCCGTGCCTGGGGATGCTGCCGCTGTCGATCGTGGTTCCCGCTGCTGGTCTGCGGGGTGGTCGGTGATGAACACGCAGGAGGTCATGACCACCCTTGCGGTCGGCGGGGGCCTGGCGGTGGTGTTGTGGGTGCTGGCGAAGGTCGGCCGTGTGCTGGCAAGTGTGTTCGAGGCTCTGGCCGCGTTGGCGGTGCTCGGTGTGGCGTTGTGGGGTCTGCTGCGGGCGGTCGGCTGGGTTGTTCGGCAACTCGTCGGGCACTGGCGTACCTGTCTGGCGCTGCTGGGTTTGTGGGCCTGGTGCACGGTGCTGGGCTGGGTGTCCCTCGTCGTCACGGTCGGCGTGTTGGCGGCGGTGCTGCTGGTGTGGTGGCGGTTGGACGAGGTGGGCTATGACCTGTGGTGTGGGCGGTGGCTGCGGGCGTGGTGGCTGCGCTGGGCGCTCTACGGGCGGAAGCTGGCCGGGTGGCTGCACGCCTGCGGCCTGACGGTGCGCGATGACGCGATCCCGGTCGACGTGACGGTGAACCTGGTGTCCCGTCGGCGCAAGCGTGAGGCGGTCGCGAAGGCGCGTCAGGCGTCCGGGGTGGCGGTGCCGAAACTGCTGTCGGTCCGCTCCGGTCCGTCGTGGGATGAGGTCCGGGTCCGGCTGGTCGCTGGGCAGAAGCCGGAAGACTTCGATGAGGTCGCGCGAGAGCTGGCGGTGGCGCGCAAGGTCGCGCGGTGCCAGGTGCGGGAGCTTGAGCCGGATGTGGTGTCCATCGACTTCATGCGCCGTGATCTGCTCGACGCGGCGGTGACGTGCCTTCCGGTCCCGGAGATGGTGTCCGTGGACGGCTCGGGAGTGGATCTGAGGGCGGTCTATGCGGGGTCGACGGAGTACGGCATTCCGTGGACGCTGCCTCTCGTTGGTGGTGGCGCGCACACGCTCGTGGCTGGTGCGTCGGGGTCGGGGAAGGGCTCGGTCCTCTGGGCTCCGCTGGTGTCGGCTGCGGCACCGATCCGCGCCGGTCTCATCCGGGTGTCCGGGATCGGCCCGAAAGCGGTGGAACTCGCTTACGGGCGCGGGATCTTCGCCCGCTACGGCGTGTCCGGCAAGGAGGCCCTGGACGTCCTGGACGCGCTGATGGAGGAGCTGGAGAACCGTAAGCGCGTCTTCGCCGGACACACCCGTCAGGTCCCGGTTTCGACGGAGTATCCAGTGGAGCTGCTGGAGTTCGACGAGATCGGCGCTCTGACCCGCTACACCGACCGCAAGACCCGTGACGCGATCGTGGAACGGGTCGCGATCCTGACCACCCAGGGGCGGGCGCTCGGGTTCGCGATCCGGGGCTATGTCCAGGAACCGACCAAGGAAACGGTTCCGGTGCGGGAGCTGTTCACCCGCCGTATCTGCCTGCGGGTGACCGCGAAGAGTCAGGTCCCGATGGTCCTCGGGGACGGCGCCTACGAGCGTGGGGCGTGGGCGAACCGGATTCCCGAGTCGGCGGCCGGTGTCGGCTACGTCTGGGGCGAAGGCATCCGCGAACCGCTGCGGGTCCGGGCCGGGTGGGTTCCGGACCAGACCGTCAAGCATCTGGAGCACTACGTCACCAACGGCGGTGCCTCGGTCATCCACCTGTCAGACCGGCGCGGCGAGAGGGGGACGGCATGACCAGCACAACCACAGATCCCCAGGTCGAGGACACTGCGGCAAGCCCGCCGGCCACGAATGGACGAATCCGCGGTGCCTTGTCGACAGAGGTCGTGAAGGCCACCGCGGAAAAGCACGGCGTGTGCGTCCGGCCCTTCACGATGGAAGTGGGAGACACCGAAACCGGCGAGATCCGCTACGTACCCGTGCCCTGTGGGGCGACGGTCGAATCGGTGTGCCTTCCGTGTGCTCGCAAGGCAAAGGCGCTTCGTCAGGCGCAATGCCGTGAAGGCTGGCACATGACCGAGGAACCTGTCATCGCCCGCGAGACGCCGTCGAAGACCCAAACGGAGCTGGTGGCGTTCCGGGCTGATCTGGCGGCGGCCTATCGGGATGCGCTGGCAGTCGGTGATGAGGTCGAGATGGAGGAGCTGCGGGCAGAGGTCGCCTCGGTGGACGAGGAGCTGCGGGCGTCCGGGATGACGGGTCGCCTGCCCGCTCTCGACGTCCCGGAGAAGCGTCCAGTGAAGCGGTCGACCAAGCGACGGCAGGACGCTCCGAACCTGCCACGCCGCAAGGTCACCAAGACCACCGTGGGCCGTGAGTACGCGGGGAAGTTCCGACCGTCGATGTTCGTCACTCTCACCTGCGACACCTACGGCCCGGTCCGGTCCGACGGTTCGCCAGTGAACCCCTCGACGTACGACTACCGGCGGGCGGCTCGGGACGCGGTGCACTTCTCCGCTTTGGTGGACAGGTGGTGGCAGAACCTGCGGCGCGTGGTCGGCTGGGACGTGCAGTACTTCGCCACCGTGGAACCCCAACGGCGGGCGGCCCCGCACCTGCACACCGCCCTACGCGGCTCCATCTCCCACGAAGTCATCCGGATGGTCACAGAGGCCACCTATCACCAGGTGTGGTGGCCCAACCATGACGAGATCGTCTACACGGACCGGGAACCGTTGTGGGACATGAATTCCCGGACGTTCGTGGACCCGGACACTCGGGAAGCGCTGCCGTCGTGGGATGAGGCCGTGGAGGAGGTGGAGGAACCGGCGCACGTGGTCACGTTCGGCCGTCAGGTGCACTCCAAGGGGATCTTGGGCGGCACGGAGGAATCCGGGCGACACATCGGCTACCTCACCAAGTACCTGACCAAGTCCACGGGTGAGGTGGCCGACGCCGATACAGCCGCCCAGCGGGATCACCACGACCGGCTTCACGCTGAACTGTCGGTGACCCCGTGCTCGCCTCGGTGCGCGGTGTGGCTGCTGTACGGCATCAACCCCAAGGGAGCCAACGGAAAGACCGTCCCCGGACACTGCAAGGGACGCGCTCACCGTCGAACGACGCTCGGGCTACCGGGGCGGCGGGTGCTGGTGTCGCGGAAGTGGTCGGGCAAGACCGTGGCCGATCACAAGGCAGACCGGAAGGGCTTCGTCCTGGACGCGCTGGCCGCTGTCGGCATCACCAAGGAACAACCCGAACCGGACCGGTTCGTCTGGCGCAAGGTCGAACCCGGAGACACCCACTGCCCACCACGGGACCACCTCGTGATGCGCGCCATCTCCGAACGGATCACCTGGCGGGCCGAGTACGACCGGGCGTTACTCGCGGCACAGGGGCCACCCGGTGAAGGTCCGGAAACTTCGGCAACTCGACAAGCGGCCTAGGAAGGGGGAGACGTGGAGAAGAACTATCTGACAGTCGATGAAGCGGCTGAGTACCTGAACACGGGTGTCCGGTTCGTGCGGCGGCTGATCGCGGAACGGCGGATTGCCTTCCACAAGGTCGGCGTTCACGTTCGGCTGGCGGTCGCTGATCTGGATGCGTTCGTGATGGCGGGACGCGTCGAGCCGGTACAGGTGAGCTGGTCCGCTGGTCGGGCGGTGGCGTGATGGCGAAGAAGCGGAGGCGGTTCGGGTCGGTTCGGAAGCTGCCTTCCGGCCGGTTTCAGGCATCGTTCCTCGGTCCGAACGGAGTGCGCCAGTACGCGCCGGACACGTTCCGGACCAGGACCGACGCTGATCGATGGCTGGTCGGCGTAGAGGCGGACATCAACAAGGGCGCCTGGCTGGACGACAAGCTAGGACGAGAAACGTTCGGCAACTACGCGGGTGCCTACCTGCGCGACAGTCCGAACATCGGGGACAGGTGGGAGGAGACGTGTCGGCGGAACATGCGCCTTCACATGACTGAGCTGCTGGACCTCCCGCTGATCGCGATCACCCCGCCGGTGGTGCGGAGCTGGTACGCCAAGGCCCTGCTCGGGAAGGGCGGGAAGACGTCGATCGGGCAGTCGTACCGCTTCCTCCGTGCCGTGATGAACTCGGCCAAGAGGGACGGGGCGATCGTGATCAACCCCTGCCAGATTCCCGGCGCGGGCTCGGACAAGGCCAAAGAGCGGGGCATCGCCAACCCTGGGCAGATCGTTGAGCTTGTCGAGGCGATCACTCCTCGCTACCGGGCGGCTGTGCTGCTGGCGGCCTGGTGCGGTCTTCGTCGCGGTGAGGTCTGCGGCCTGCGGACGGCTGACGTGGACCTGGTGGACGGCGTCGTGTGGGTCCGGAAGAACCGGGTGGAGCTTCTGGAGAGTCCGAAGAAGTACGACAAGGACCCCAAGACGGACGCGGGGCGTCGGCCGGTGTCGGTCCCTCCGCACGTCATGCCGTACCTGCGGGATCACATGAAGGAGTGGGCGGGGCGGGATCGGTTCTTCGTCGGCAGGGACGGGCAGCCGATGCGGGGGAACGCGGTCTATCAGGCGTTCGTCCGGGCACGGGTGAAGGTCGGCGTGGATGTGAGCTATCACGACCTGCGGCACACGGGCCAGACACTCGCGGCGAGTGCGGGTGCGACGCTGGCTGACCTCAAGAAGCGGCTCGGGCACGCGTCGGCGGCTGCGTCCCTCCGGTATCTCCACGCGGTCGAAGGGCGGGACAAGGAGGTAGCCGACCAACTGAGCAAGCTCGCTGCTCACGGGAACGCTGCCAAGCTGCCCAAGACCATCATCGTGAAGCACTGAGGCGCGATGTTGCACGGGGGTTGCACGCGGCACTGGTGCAACCCCCGTGACCAGCGGAAACGTCTGTGCCTGAAAAGCGGAAGGTCGCCGGTTCGACCCCGGCCCTGGCCACCGCTCGACGAACCGCCTCGATGCACATCGAGGCGGTTTTTTCATGCCTGGCAAAGGGTTCACGCCAACGCGCGGTGGCGGCCGATGTCGCAGGTGCATCGGGCGCCACCGCGCGGGGCGGGACCTGGCGGCTACTGACCGGTCTGCTGCTTGATCCAGTCGCCGAACGCGGTCACGTCGGTGTAGATACCCGGCATCTCCGGGCAGCTGGCGGTCTGGCCGCGGCTCGTGGCACCGACCAGCGTCCACTTGTCGCCCGACTTCACCACGGCGGGGCCGCCCGAGTCGCCGTAACAGGCGCTCGCCTTGCCGCCCTGGTTGTCCATGCACAGCTCGGTCTGCGCGTCGTAGGCCCCGGAGCCGGAACAGCCGGAGTCTTCGGCGACCTTGGTGTCGAGCTGCTGGAGAACCACCGGTGCTTCACCGCAGCCGCGCGTCGGACAGGTCAGCCCCCAGCCGATCTCCCGCACGTCGGTGCCCGCCGCCGGCGACTGGCCGATCTCGATCGGCGCCGCCTCCGCGGGCTTGCTCAAGTGCACCAGGGCGATGTCGTACGGGCCGGAGCCGTCGTACTTCTCGTGGACCACGAACTTGTCCACCTCGGCGACCTCGCCGCCCTTGGTGTGGTCGGTGGTGTTGAGGCGGTACTGCCAGTTCGACGGCTGCTCGCCCTCGACGCAGTGCGCGGCGGTCACCAGCCACTCCGGCGTGATCAGCGACGCGCCGCAGTTGTGGTCGCCGCTCTTGGTCTGCATGGACGCCATGAAGCTGTAGGTCTCGGTCGCGTCCACACCACCCACGATCAGCGGCTGAACGCCCGAGGGCGGTTCGGCGGCGGAAGCCGGCATCGCCAACCCGAGTACGGCGGCCGCTCCGGTCAGCAGACCGGCGACGAGGGAACGAGTCCTCATCTGCTTTCTCCTTCCACACCGGTGTGTTTCACCGGCTCACTCCGGAAGGGTGGCCAATCGTCACTCGTCCGTGGAAGTGACGAAAGTCGGTGGCCGTTGCCAGTTACCAGTTGGGCGGCCTTGACTTCGAGTTAGGTGGAGGTGTCAATCTCGCAGCATGACAATCGCACCTGAGCAGGTCGACGAATGGACCGTCGGCACCCTCGACCTCGACGCCTATCTCGGCCGGATCGGCCAGGACCGCGCGAAACCTTCCGCCGCCGCGCTGCGTGAGCTGGCGAAGGCGCACGTCTTAGCCATTCCGTTCGAGAACGTCGACGTCGTTTTGGGGCAGCACAAGGGAATCGTGCTCGAAGACGTGATCGGTAAACTCGTCCGCCGCCGGCGTGGCGGCTACTGTTACGAGCACGGAAGCCTTTTCGCGGCGGCCGCCGAACAGCTCGGCTACCCCGTACGCCGCTTGGTCGCGCGGGTGCAGCCGCAGAAGAACGGGCCGTACACGCATATGACGCTCGTGGTGGAGGCCGACGGTGTCCCGCATCTGGTCGACGTCGGATTCGGCGCCGGGATGCTGGTGCCGATGCCGCTGGTCGACGGCGCCGTCGTGGACCAGGCGGGCTGGCCGCACCGGCTCGTCGCCGACGGCGACTGGTGGCGCCTGCAGAAACGGGAGGGCGACGACTGGACCGACCTGCACGCCTTCACACTCACGCCGATGCACCGGATCGACTACGAGGTCTACCACCACTACACGTCGACGCATCCGCGGTCGCCGTTCACCGGGCAGCTCGTGGTCATGCGGCTGGAGGAAGGGCTCAGCCGCAAACTGGTCGGCGAGGAGTTCATCGTCGAACGCCCGGACGGGACCAAGGAGACCACCACGATCCCGCCCGAGCGGCTCGACGCGACACTGCGCGAGCTGGACGTCGTCCTCACCGAGGACGAGCTCGCGAAACTGCTGACGATCTATCCGGGCTGAGCGCTCAGAGTTCGAATTCGGCGCGCTTGTCCTCGGGGACGAGATCCTCGTACTCACGGTGCTTCGCGATGAACGAGCGCACGTACGGGCAGTAGGGCAGGACGGACCCGCCCTGCGCCCGGACGTCGTCGAGCGCCGCGGTCACGAGCTTGCCCGCCAGGCCCTGTCCCGCGTACTCGTCCGAGATCTCGGTGTGCAGGAACAGGATCGCGTCCGGGCGGGTGCGGGTGTCCAGGAACCCGGCGGTCTTCCCGTCCACCACGATGTCGTAGCGGTCTTTACCGGCTTTGATCTCGACACTCATCCCACGGCTCCGAAAAGTTCGTCCGGCGGCGCGGGGCGACCGAGATGGAAGCCCTGCGCCTGGTCACAACGCAGCTCGCGCAGGATCGCGAGCTGCTGTCCGTCTTCGACGCCTTCGGCGACGACGATCAGGTCGACCGCGTGCGCCATCGCGATGATGCTCTTGACGATCGCCGCCGCGTCGCGCGATTCCGCGATGCCGGTGACGAAGGTGCGGTCGATCTTGAGCGTATCCAAGGGGAGCCGTTGCAGCTGGGCGAGCGACGAGTAGCCGGTGCCGAAGTCGTCGATCGCCAGTGAGACACCGAGATCGCGCAACGACGTCAGGACTTCGGCGGCCGCGGCCTGGTCCCGCATCAGCGCGCTCTCGGTGACCTCCAGGGTCAGCGCGTGCGGCGGGAGCCCGGTGGTCTTCAGCGCGTCCTGCACCCCGGCGACCAGATGCGGGTCGTCCAGCTGCCGGGCCGAGAGGTTCACCTTGAGGTTGAGGTCGATGCCGAGCTGCTCGCGCCGCCTGGCGATCTCACGGGTGGTGGTGCGCAGGACGTACTTGCCGATCAGGTTGATCAGGTCACTTTCCTCGGCCAGCGGGATGAACTCGGCGGGCGAGATCGTGCCGTGCGCCGGATGTTTCCAGCGCAGCAACGCCTCCACGGCGACCATCTCGCCGGATTCGATGTCCACGACCGGCTGGTACGCCGTCCAGAGTTCCTCGTTCTGCAACGCGTCGCGCAGGTCCTGTTCCATCCGGAGCCGCCGCTGCATCCGCTCGCGCAGCTCGACGTCGAAGAACTCGTAGCGCGCCCGGCCGAGCGTTTTCGCTTGGTACATCGCGACATCCGCGTCGCGCAGCAGGTCTTCGGCGGTCCTGGTGTCGTCGTTGGCCGCGGTGACGATGCCGATGCTGGCGTCGATGTGCAGCTGCCTGCCGTTGACGGTGATCGGTTCGGTCAGCGCTTCGCGCAGATGCTCGGCCAGTGCCTTGATCTCGTGCGGCTCGGTGATTTCCGCGGTCACGACGACGAATTCGTCGCCGCCCAGCCTGCCGACGAGATCGTTCTCGCCGATTCCACGGCGCAGCCGTTCGGCCGCGATGCGGAGCACCTTGTCACCGACCGAATGCCCGAGGGAATCGTTGATCACCTTGAACTTGTCGAGATCGATGAACAGCAGCGTGGTCAGCTCGGCGCGGCCCGCGCCGGACAGCGCCTCGGCGAGGCTGTCCAGCACGAGCGTCCGGTTCGCGAGTTCGGTGAGCGGGTCGTGCGTGGCCTCGTGGGCGAGCCGTTCACCGATGGCGCGGCGTTCGGTGATGTCGGTGAACGAGGCGACCACCGCCAGGGCCGACGGGTCCTCCGGGGTCAGCAATCGCGAGGTCAGCGAGATCCAGACGTCGTCGCCGGCGGGCCTCCGCAACCGCAGCACGAGACCGGTCAGCGTGGCCCCGGTGCGGCGGGTGATCACCGACGGCATCCGGGCGGGCGGGATCCGGCCCTGTTCGTCGTACAGCTCCAGCGTCACGCACGGGACGCCGATGAGGTCGTCGTGGCCGACGCCGATGATCCGGCACGCCGCGGGGTTGGCCGATTCGATGAGGCCGCCGGGGCCGATCACGACCACGCCTTCGTCGAGCGAGGCGACCACCGTGCTGTAGTGCTGTTCGGCGCGCCGCCGGGCCGTTTCGTCGGCGCAGACCAGGACGAAGCCGTCGTTCATCTCCGCGGCCGAGACGCGGATGGCCAGGGTCGAACCGTTGCGATGGCGGTGGGTCGTCTGCATGACGCCGCCCCGGCGCAGCACCGTTTCCGGGTCGAGCGCCGCGCCGACGAGGTCGCTGACCGTGCGGCCGATCGCCTCGCCCGCCGTCCAGCCGTAGACGTTCTCGGCGGCGGGGTTCCAGCTGGTCACCACGCCGGTGCCGCTGGTCGCGATGATCGCGTCGCTGACGTGGCTGATCAGCGCGGCCTGGTAGCGCAGGGTCGCTTCGGCGGCCTTCTGCGCGCTGATGTCGCGCATGATGACCTGGAACGCGGGCCTTCCTTCCCAGGTCGTACGTACCGAAATGCTCTGGACCAGATACTTCGTGCCGTCGAGCCGGAGCATGACGGTGTCGGCGGGGTCGGTCGACGCGCCTTGGCGGTGGAGCGACGCGATCCTGTCCAGCAGGGCCGGGAGCGATTCGTCGGCGACGAAATCCATGATCGGCCGCCCGATCAGCTCGGCCGTCGAAGACGCTCCGAGCGCGGTGACGGCCGCTCTGTTGACGTAGGTGACAACGCCGGCTTCGTGGACACAGACCGCGTCGGGGCTGAGTTCCACCAACAGCCGGTAACGGTCAGTGAGATCTTCGAGGGCTTGCCGGTTCTCGCGGACGTCGGTGACGTCGGTGGCGATGCCGAGCAGCCCCGTCGAGCCGTTGTCGTCGCCGATGGTGCGGGCGCGCAGCCGGATCCAGCGGACCTCGCCCGCCGGGTTCCGGAACGACTGCTCGAGTTCGAACTCGCGCCACGGCGGGGAAGTGCGGGTGCCGGAGGTCAGCGGGGCCACCAGATCGGCGAGCCTCGACTCGATCTCGGCTTCGGTGAGGACGCCGCCACCCAGCAGGTTCTCCAGTCCGGGCAGCCAGGACAGGGTCTCGTGCTCGAAGTCGTACGACCAGATGGCGGCGTGGTCGCCCGCGAGGCCGAGATCGCCGACCGGCCCGTTCCCGAACGGGGCGTCTGCCGGGCGACCGGGATTACCGGCTCCGGGCACGGCGAGGGCGTCAGCCTCCATGATCCGTCCGAACCCCCTCTTCCGGTGCTGGCACCGTCGATTACACCACCCGCCGGGGGCGCTGTATACGCGAACCGAAGGTCGGTCACCGCCGATATACGCGGGAGCAGATGAATACACGCTGTGTGACTGGCCTACGCTGGCGTGTTCCATCGGGTGAATAATTTTTGGTTAACTTCACCCATTCGGCGGTGAGTTGCGGTAAAACTACTCTTCGCTCGTTCCCGGTGCGAAAGGTTTCAGCTGGTGGATGACGACGACGTTTCGGTCGCCGACCTGCTTATTCGCGAGGGCTGGGACGACCACGAGGAGTCACGGGCAAAGTCACGCTGGAGAGTTATCGCGGTGGTGATCGCCGTGGTCGTCGCCTGCGGTGCGGCGGCTGTCCTCGTCGGATTCGATTCGGAGCCCGAACCGAATGCGGCGCCGAACCAGATGAGTGTCATCGAGATGCCGAAGCGGCCTTCGGACAACGGGGGAGCGGGCGGGACATCAGCGGTCCCGTCCACCGAGACGGTCGAAACCGGCGAGGGGGAGCCTTCGTCGCGGCCCAGCCGGACGACGTCCAGCCGCCGCACGTCGAGTTCGGCCGTACAGACGTCCGACTCCCCGGACCCCACCACCGCGCCGACGTCGTCGAACGCCCCCGCCGATCCCCCGCGGACGACCGGGTCGACCGTCATTCCGCAGCCGCCCAACCCGACTCCGCCGCCTTCGACGACGCCGACCGAAGAGTGCAAGCTGTGGCCGAAGTGGCTCTTCTGTTAAGGCGCTTGCAGTAGATCCGGGTCTCGGCGTTTGCCGAGGTGGTTGAACAGCAGGTTGAGGGTGAAGGCGACGATCGCGGCGACCGTGATCGGGCTGCCGCAGATGGTCTGAAGCCACGCCGGGAAATGCTGGAAGAAGATCGAGTTTCCGAACTGGTTCGTGGCGAACGCGGGCAACAAGCCGACCCCCACCGACACCGCGACGATGAAGGTGTTGTGGTTGCCGGAGAACTCCACCTTCTTCAGGTTCTGCACGCCCACCGCGGCGACCATCGCGAACATGACCACCGCGACCGCGCCGATCACCGGCTCGGGTACGGCCGCGACGAACGCGCCGACCTTCGGCACCAGGCCCATCAGCACGAGCAGGCCGCCCGCCATCGCGACCACCCATCGGCTGCGCACCCCGGTCATCTGCACGAGGCCGACGTTCTGCGCGAAAGCCGTGTCCGGGAACGAGTTCATCGCGCCGCCGAGGATGGCGGAAAGGCCGTCGGTGGCGAGGCCGCGCGCGAGGTCGGAGTCCGTCGCGGGCCGTCCGGTGATCTCGCCGACGGCGACCAGGTCCGCGGTGGATTCGGTGTAGGTCACCAGCATCACGACGCACATCGAGAGCACGGCCGCGATCGGGAAGGTCGGCGGTCCGAAGTGGAACGGTGACGCGAGGCCGAACCAGCCGGCGTCGGCGATGCCCTTGAAGCTCACCAGGCCCATCGGGATGGCCGCGACCAGGCCGATCAGCAGCGCCAGCAGCGGGCCGATCTGGCTCGCGAACCCGCGCAGGACCCGGGTGAACAGCACGATCACCGCGATCACGCCGAACGCGAGCGCGATGTTGGCGGGCCTCGCGTAATCCGGTGACCCGGTGTCGTGGCCGGCGATGAGGCCGACGCCCGGGCCGATGAGCGAAATACCGATGACCATGAGCAGCGTGCCCGAAACCAGCGGCGGGAAGAACCGGATCATCTTCGCGAACGGCTTCGCGATGAGCAGCCCGAAGACACCCGACGCGATCATCGCGCCGTAGACGGCCTGCATGCCGTACTGGGACGCGATCATGATCATCGGGTTGACCACGGTGAACGTCGCACCGGCCACCACCGGCAGCCGGATGCCGAAGATCTTCCCGATCCCGACCGCCTGTATCAGCGTCGCGATGCCCGCGACCAGCAGATCCGCGTTGACCAGCAGCGCGATCGTCGCCGCGTCCAGGTTCAGCGCGCTGCCCACGACGAGCGGGACGGCCACCGAGCCCGCGTACATGATCGTCATGTGCTGCAGGCCGAGCAAAGTCAGCTTCGGCAGCGGCGGCCGGGCGTCGACCGGGTGGATTTCGGGCCTGCTCATGGAACCGACCGTAGCGCGTCCACCGCGTGAGGATCATGGTGCGAAGGGGCGGTGTTGAATGGACATCGGGGTACAACGGAAGGAGCGCCGATGGAGACCGTCCTCGTCGTAGGGGCCGGGCAGAGCGGGTTCGGAGTGGCGACCTCGCTGCGGGACAAGGGGTTCGACGGCCGGGTGGTGCTGATCGGTGACGAACCCGGCCTGCCGTATCAGCGGCCTCCGCTTTCGAAGGGTTACCTCGCCGGGACCGCGGGGGACGCCCAGTTGCGTCTGCGGCCCGAGGACTTCTTCGCGGAGAAGGACATCGAGCTGATCCCCGGCCGTGTCGCGACGGTGGATCGCGACGCTTCGCAGGTGGTGCTCGAGGACGGGAGCGCTCACGAGTACGACCATCTCGTCCTCGCGACGGGCGCGGACAACCGTGTCCTGCCGGTCCCCGGCTCCACTTTGGACGGTGTGTTCACCCTGCGCACCAAGGACGACGCCGACGTGTTGCGGGCCGCGCTGGAAAGCGCGGCGAACGTGGTGGTGGTCGGGGGCGGGTTCATCGGGCTCGAATTCGCCGCGCACGCCGGACGGCCGGTGACGATCGTGGAGGCGCAGGACAGGCTGATGGCCCGCGTCGCGACTCCCGAGGTCTCGGCGTACTTCGCGGCTCTGCACGAAGGGGCCGGGCACACGATCCTGCTCGGCACGGGCGTCGCCGCATTGCACGGTGACGGCCGGGTGTCCGAGGTGGAACTGAGCGACGGCAGCCGGCTGCTCGCCGACCTGGTGCTGGTCGGCGTCGGAGTGGTGCCGCGGACACGGCTCGCCGAAGAGGCGGGGCTCGCCGTGGCGAACGGTGTCGTCGTCGACGAGCATCTGCGCACGAGCGATCCGAAGATCTCGGCGGTGGGGGACTGCGCGAACTTCCCGTGTGTCCAGGCGGGTACGGCGACCCGGCTGGAGTCGGTGCAGAACGCCGTCGACCAGGCGCGGGCCGTCGCGGCCGTCATCGCCGGTGAACCCGCGCCCTACGACAGCCTGCCGTGGTTCTGGACCGACCAGCTCGGCGCGAAACTGCAGATCGCCGGGCTGCTGACCGGGGCGGACAAGACCGTCGTGACCGGGGACCGGGAGGGCGGGAAGTTCTCGGTGCTGTCGTTCCGCGACGGCGTGCTCGTCGGGGTGGAGTCGGTGAACCGGCCGCCGGACCACATCGCCGCGCGCCGCCTGTTCGCCGCGGACCCGGAACCGCGGTTCGAGACGCTGGAGGCCAACGGCTTCGACCTCAAGGCCACCTTGGCGTCAACCCAAGGTTGACGATCGTGGCTCCGTCAACCTAAAGTTGACGGCATGACGAATCCAGTACGGCTAGACGACCTCATCTCCCATATCAAGCAGCAACATCCCGACGGTGACGTGCTCGGCCAGCTGTCCGACGCGGTCTTCCTCGGCGAACACCTCGGCGAAGTGGCCGACCATCTGATCGGTCACTTCGTCGACCAGGCGCGGCGGTCCGGCGCGTCCTGGACCGAAATCGGCAAGAACATGGGGGTGTCCAAACAGGCCGCCCAGAAGCGCTTTGTCGACTCCAGTGGCTCTTCGCTCGAAGATCTGGTGAAGGTGTTCAGCCGCTACACCGATCGCGCGCGGCACGTCGTCGTCGCGTCACGGGACGCGGCGGTGACGGCGAAGAGCCCGCAGATCGAGCCCGTGCACCTGGTCCTCGGCCTGCTCTCGGAACCGGCCGCGCTCGCCGCCGGGGCGATCGTGGCGCAGCAGGTGACCCTCGAAGCCGTCCGCGAGGCCGCGGAGGCGAGGCTGCCGGAACCCGCCGGCGAACCGGTGGAGGCGGCGAAGATGGCGTTCGGTGCGCAAGCCAAGAAGGCGCTGGAACTGACCATGCGGGAGTCGTTGCGGCTCGGGCACAACTACATCGGCACCGAGCACATCCTGCTGGCCCTGTTCGAGCTCGGCGACGACCTCCTGACCGGGCTCGGGCTCACCAAGGAGAAGACCGAGAAGCTGATCCTGCAGGCGCTGACGGAGATCGTCGCGGCGCGCGGGACATGACGCGGGTCGCGCTGGCCGTCCTCGTGTTCGTCGCCCTCGTTCTGTTGGCCGCGTGATGGCCCCTGGTAGCGGAGGCCATCACGCGGCCTGTCAGCCCCTGTCAGGCGGAGGACTCGGGACGGCCGTCGGCCGCCCAAGCGGTGTGGAACGAACCCTCGCGGTCGACGCGGCGGTACGTGTGGGCACCGAAGTAGTCCCGCTGCCCCTGCACCAGCGCGGCGGGGAGCCGCTCCGCGCGCAGACCGTCGTAGTAGGCCAGGGCGGTCGAGAATCCCGGGGTCGGGATGCCGAGCCGCACCGCCGTCGAGATCACCGAACGCCAGGAGTCCTGGGCGTCCTCGACGGCCCTGCGGAAGCCGCCTGAGGTCAGAAGCGTCGGCAGCGCGGGCTCTTCGGCGTACGCGGCCGTGATGTCGTTCAGGAACTTCGCGCGGATGATGCAGCCGCCGCGCCAGATGGACGCCACCTTGCCGAGGTCGATGTCCCAGCCGTATTCGGCGCCGCCCGCCTGGATCTGGTTGAAGCCCTGGGCGTACGCCACCACCTTCGACGCGTACAGCGCCTGCTCGACGTCGTCCGCGAAAGTGTCCAAAGCGGACCCTGTCAGCGGAGCGCGCGAGGGGCCGCCGAGCCCGCGGGAGGCCGCGCGCAGGCTCGACGAGCCGGACAGCGAACGCGCGAAGACGGCCTCGGCGATGCCGCTGATCGGCACGCCCAGGTCGAGTCCGATTTGGACGGTCCAGCGGCCGGTGCCCTTCTGCTCCGCCTGGTCCGCCACGACGTCGACGAACGGTTTGCCGGACGCGGCGTCGGTGTGGGCCAGTACCTGCGAGGTGATCTCGATCAGGTACGAGTCCAGCCTGCCCGAATTCCAGGTGCGGAAGACCTCGGCGATCTCGGCGGGGGAGTAACCGCCCGCGCCGCGCAGGAGATCGAACGACTCGGCGATCAGCTGCATGTCCGCGTACTCGATGCCGTTGTGCACCATCTTCACGAAATGCCCGGCGCCGTCCGCGCCGACGTGCGTGCAGCACGGCTCGCCGTCGACCTTCGCCGAGATGTCCTCGAACAGCGGTCCGAGCGACTGGTACGACTCCTTGGACCCACCGGGCATGATGCTCGGCCCGTGCAGCGCGCCCTCCTCGCCGCCGGATACACCGGTGCCGACGAAGTGGATGCCCTTCTCGCGCAGCGCGGCCTCGCGGCGCCGGGTGTCCGCGAAGTGCGCGTTACCCGCGTCGACGATCACGTCGCCCTTCTCGAGGAGCGGGACGAACTCGTCGATCACCGCGTCCGTCGGCGCGCCTGCCTTGACCATGATCACGACCTGGCGCGGCCGCTCCAGCGCGTCGACGAACTCCTGCGCCGAATACGCCGGGATGAAGTCGCCTTCGTCGCCGAACTGCTCGACCAGTTCCTTCGTCCGCTGCTCGGAACGGTTGTGCAGGGCCACCGTGTGCCCGTGCCTCGCGAGGTTCCTGGCCAGGTTGCGGCCCATGACCGCCAGGCCGGTGACCCCGATGCTCGCCTTCTTGCTCATCCGCACCCTTCCGCTTCGATTCCCGTGCCGAGCCTATCCCCGTCGAGGGATACGGCGCCGGGGCGAGAAGGGATCAACCGGGAGTTGTCCACAACCCGGCCCGCCTGTGGACAACTCGGCGCGCGCGGCCTGGTGCGGCACTTGCGGCGGTACGCTGGGATCGGGGTCGCCCCCCCAGGGACGGGTGGGGGCTGCTTGTGGCGCTTCGGGGTGCGGTGAGCAGGGGTTTCGAGTGTTTGCTCTGTCGCAATTGGGACGCTGAGGGTCTCGAATGCGGCATGGGGAACGCGTGCGGCGGGCATGAAGCGAGCGAGAGCGCGAGCCCGGGGGAGCGTTGCGAAAGCCACTTTCGCAACCTTCAACGTTGCGAAAGTGGCTTTCGCAACACGCGGCAGGCGAGGCGGGCGCGGAGGTGCGCGAGGCCGTCAGGAGAAGCAGCGGATCGGGGCGCCGTTGAAGGTGACCATGTCCGCCAGCGCGGCCCCCAGATCGATCGGCGCACCCCACTCCAGCCCGTCCAGTTCGGCGTAAGCCCGGTGCAGGTTCGCCGGAAGCCGTTCCTGTTCGGACAGTGCCGCGTAGGGCCCGAGATCCGCTTCGCGAGCAGCCTGCAGCGGCGTCAGCCCGGCGGCCTTCCCGTATGAAGCGAGTTTCTGCAGGAAACCCAGGTATCCGTCGACGACGTCGATCGCTTCGGGGCCGCAAACCGGCCCGTGGCCCGGCACGATCGTCTCCGGCTCCAGTTCGCGGACCAGGTCCAGCGCCTTCCGCCAGCCGGCGGGCGAGCCCATCAGCGCGAAGGGGCTGCCGCCGTTGAAGATCAGGTCGCCGACGAACAGCACCCGCCGTTCCGGCAGCCAGACGAGTACGTCGTTGGTGGTGTGCGCCGCGTGTCCTGGGTGGATCAGCTCCAGCCGGACGTCGCCGGCGTGCACGGTCAGCCGGTCGTCGAACAGCACTTCGGGCGGCCGCAGTTCCAGATGGCCCCAGTCGTTGCCGGTGAACGAGTTCTCGTAGGTGTTGATCCCGGTCGCGACCATCACCTCGCGCGTCTTCCGGTGCCCGATGATCGTCGCGCCGGCCGCCAGGTAGTTGCCGTTCGTGTGGTCGCCGTGGTGATGCGTGTTGACCACGGTGGTCACCGGCGCCCCGCCCACCGACTCCGCCGTCGCCAGCAGCGCCCTGGTACGCCGTTCGGTCGAACAAGTGTCGATCAGCACCGTGTGCTCGCCCGCGGCGACGAACCCGCAGTTGTTGATCCACCACGAGCCGTCCGGCTGAAAGTAGCCGAAGACACCATCGGTGACCTGGCTGGCGAAGGGGGATTGGTCCACTCGGTCACTATGCCCGAGCGGCGTGCCCGAAATGTGACGAGATCGCTCCGCCACCAGGGTGACGTACCAGGTGACTGGTGTTTTCGGCCGTTTCCTGGAACGCTGCGCAATGTCATCATCGAACCCCTCAAGGTGAAGTACCCTGGGTGGGTTCGAGTATTCGCGCGCAGGACCGCGGGCAGCCGCGGTCCTGGTTATGTGGTCCGGGAGAGCAAGGCGATGGCCAGCACCGTCACCTCGCGCCGGAAGCAGCTCGGGAACGAGCTCCGGCATGCCCGCAACGCCGCGCGGATGACACAGCAGCAGGTCGCCGAGGTTCTCGGCTGCACCCAGGGCAAGGTCAACAAGATCGAGTCCGGTGCCGTCGGGGTCAAGCTCGGGGATGTGCGATCCATGCTGAACGCGTTCGGGATCAACGGCGACGAGGCCGACACGTTGATGAACCTCGCCCGCGCCGCGGCCGGGCAGCGCGGCCACTGGTCCGGCTACCGATCCGTGGTGCCGCACTGGTTCCGCACCTTCACCGACCTCGAACCCGCGGCCGCGGAGATCCTCACCTGGCACGGCGAGCGCATCCCCGGCCCGTTGCAGTCCGAGCACTACATGCTCAAGCAGTTCACCGAAGCGGGCGCCACGGACGTCACGTCCCTGGTGCGCAACCGGCTGGACCGCAAGGCCGTCTTCGAACAGCAGCAGCCGCCTTACTACCGGTTCATCATCAGCGAAGGCGCCTTGCGCCGCGCTCCGGGCGGCTCCGCCCCGGCGGTGATGCTGGACCAGGTCGAGCATCTGCTGGCGCTGGACAAGCATCCGCGCGTGTACGTGCACGTCCTGCCGTTCGGCGCGCGCCTCGCCGCGGTGCCCAACGACTTCACCATCATGCGGTTTCCCGATCGCACCAGGGATTTCGTCTACATCGAACATTCCGCGGGCGGGCTGTATCTCGACGACGTCAAGGACTTCAACATCTTCGT
Organism: Amycolatopsis roodepoortensis; assembly: GCF_024628825.1. Taxonomy (NCBI): domain Bacteria; kingdom Bacillati; phylum Actinomycetota; class Actinomycetes; order Pseudonocardiales; family Pseudonocardiaceae; genus Amycolatopsis; species Amycolatopsis roodepoortensis. The sequence continues at coordinate 4,410,807 of NZ_CP102415.1, read as the reverse complement.
CGACTCCTGGGACAGGCTGCGCGGTGCCGCGCTGGAACGCCAGGAGACCCGGCAGTTCCTCAAGGAACTCGCCGAGCTGTACAGAACCCAGATGCAATCCTGAGATGGACCCGCGGTTCCTGCCCGACGGCGTGGATCTCGAGCGGCCCAACGCCGCCCGGATCTACGACTGGGCGCTCGGCGGAACCGCGAACTGGGCGGTGGACCGGGAATTCGGCGAGCAGCTGGTCAAGGCGTTCCCGCTCATCCGCTCGCTCGCCAGGGCCAATCGCGCCTTCCTCGGCCGCGCGGTGCGGTACTGCGCCGAGCACGGCGTGAACCAGTTCCTCGACCTCGGCTCCGGCGTGCCCACGGTCGGCAACGTCCACGAGATCGCCGGCGACGCCGACGGCGACAGCCGGTGCGTGTACGTCGACAACGAGCCGGTCGCCGTGGCGCACGCCAGGATCCTGCTGGAGAAGAACGGGAACCCCGCCAGGCACGCGGTGCTCGGCGGCGACCTGCGCGACGCGGACGACATCTGGGAACGCGCCATCGACACCGGCGTGCTCGATCCGGCGAAACCGGTGGCCCTGCTCACCGTCGCGGTCCTGCATTTCGTGCCGGGCCCCGAGCTCGCCGCCGTCGTCGCGCGCTACCGGAGGCTGCTGCCCGCGGGCTCCTTCTACGTCCTGTCCCACGTCACGATGTCCGACGTGGAGGGTGACGAGCTGGGACAGGTCCAGCGCGTGGTGAAGCAGTACGAGCAGTCGAGCACGCCCGTGTCCTTCCGCGACAAGGAAGAGATCCTCGGTTTCTTCGGCGATTTCGACCTCGTGGCACCGGGTCTCGTCCCGGTCGGCGCATGGCGGCTGGACGACCCCCACTCGCCTGCGCTTAACTGCGCCATCGGCGGGGTCGCCCGCAAACCCGGTTTCTGACGAGGTGTGACGGTATGACGACGCAGCACGACCCCAGTGACCCCGCGGCTCCCGAAGGTGTCGATCTCGAACGACCCAACGTGGCCAGGGTGTACGACTGGTTCCTCGGCGGTTCGGCCAACTGGGCCATCGACCGCGAGTTCGGCTCGCAGGTGCTGAAGCAGTTCCCGGAGGTCAAGACGTTCGCCCGCGTCGGCCGCGACTTCCTCGGCCGCGGCGTGGGTTACCTTGCCCGCCAGGGGATCACGCAGTTCCTCGACATCGGCTCCGGCGTGCCCACCGTCGGCAACGTCCACCAGATCGCGAGCGCGATCAATCCCGAAAGCCGGGTCGTGTACGTCGACATCGAGCCGGTCGCCGTCGCGCATTCCCAGCTGCTGCTGGAACGGGAGGGGCTGCTCGGGCGGCACGCGGTCCTGCAGGGCGACGTACGGGATCCCGCCGACATCTGGAAACGCGCCCTCGAGACCGGAGTGCTCGACCCGCGGCAGCCGATCGGGCTGGTGCTGGTCGGCCTGCTGTACTTCCTCGGCCCGGAGGAGCCCGTGCACGAGATGGTCCAGCGGTATCTCGATTTCCTGCCGTCGGGTTCGTACTTCCTGTCCTCGCATCTGACCGAGGACGGCGTCACCCGCAAGGAAGGCGACAACCGGGAGAACGTCCAGGAGCTGTACAAGAAGACGAGCGCGCCGTTCCATCTGCGGTCCCGCGCGGAGTTCGCCGCGTTCTTCGACGGCCTGGAGATGGTGGAGCCGGGTATCGACTGGATGGCCACCTGGCATCTCGACGAAGCGGATTCCCGGGCGAGCGACCGGTTCGCGGACGACCCGACCTTCACCGGCGGGCTCGGCGGGCTGGGCCGCAAGCCCTGAGCGATCAGGCCCGGCCGGTCAGATGCCCGACCATGGGTGTCAGGTCGAATCGACCTTCGAGCGGCCGGCCGGTTCTGATCGGGTCCCGGTGCGCGCCGGGCGCGTCGATCTCCGAGTTCCATGGCGGCTGTTTGCGCAGCGGCGCCTGGATGAGGCTGAACCCGAACCGCTGACGCAGTTCGAGCCCGATGGTGCGGTGGTGGTGCTTCGCCGAGGCCAGGCGTTCGTCCTCACGGCGGAACAGCAGCGTGGTGAGACGGACGGCCATGGCGGTCACACCCCCCGGCTCGGACGCGGCAACCGCGCCTGGTCGGCCGAACCGGCGAGGCCGAGACAACGCTCACAGGGCATCCCCGAACCGACGGGAACCCATTCCAGGTGGTCGTACGGCATCGCCGCGCCGCAGCGGGCGTGCAGGAATTCGGGGTGCGAACCCCCGGTGTGCAAGTCGAAGAGATGCGCGGAGCGGCGGCTTTCGCCCGCCGTCCCGGCCATGAGCCTGCCGACGGCCAGTACCGTCGCCGGCATGGTGTCCTGAATGATCACGCTGATCCTCCCCCACGAGGTCGGCGGTGGGTGGTCATGCGCCGCGGGGTGGGTGTTCCCGCCGGTCACCTGCCGTCGGTGTCCTGCCGGAACGGCGAAACTCCCTGCTGACGCACCCGGTGACGCCGTCGCCGGGGTGTCCGCGTGCTGCGAGCGAATCACCAACAACCGAGCCCCGGCCGCTGCGATTAATCCTACTCCTGGAATAATCTTCATGTCGAGGGTGGGCGGAGTTGATCACCCACTTGGCCGTGCGGGATAGTCCCGTTGAGGCAGGGAGAAGCCGGGACGGTGACGGTTCGCGCAGGTCGCGGCCCGCACCCCCGACCGACGTTCGGAGGTACGACCAATGGCCGATTATCCATCGGCGTCGGATTACGATCCGACCACGGCCGTGTCGCTGTTCGACGACTCCGCGTGGGAGAAGTCCTTCGCGAGTGAGCCCAACGGGGGGAACTGCGTCGAGGTCAACCTCGCCCGTGAAGGCCTGGTGGGAGTGCGTGACACCAAACTGGCCAACAGCCCCGTCTTCGTCTTCGATTCCGGTGAGTGGAACGCCTTCCTCGTGGCGGTCAAGGCCGGACAGTTCGATTTGAGCCCATGACGAACGGCTCGCGTGCCCATCGGGACACGCGAGCCATCCGATCTTCGGTCACTTCGAGTCATACCGTGGCGGGGAGCCCGTTCCCGCGCAGCCTGGATTTCGTCCTACGCCAGGCGACGGCGATCAGCACGGCGAGGACGATCAGCGGGATCAGGCTGATCGACCAGCTCACCGCCATCGGCGGCCCTGGCTGTTCGAGCACCGCCAGATCCCGCAGTTCTCCCGTGCCCTTGCCCGCGGGGCCCTCGATCTCGAACCGGAACGTCCACGAGCCCTCTGTCTGCAGGGCGCGGATGTCCAGTCCCCACACCTCCAGTTTCCGCGGATGCTTCGCCAGCGGCTGCGGACGGCCCAGCCGCCCGGTCTCCGGATTGAGGAACGCGAGCGTCCCCGACTTCCCGGCGATCCCGTCGTCCGGGATGAACGTGAAGTCCAGCGACTGCATGGCGCGCAACGGCCAGGTGCTGAAGCCGACCGTCATCCCGTACGGACCGACCTGGACCCGTTCGGTGTGGACGATGTTCACCGGTTCGTAGGCGTTCGCCGCGGGCGTGGTCGCGAACAGCAGACCGATCGCCGCCGCCAGTGCCAGCAGTGTCTTACGCATGCGCGTTGTCCCCCTTCGCCGGGGCCAGCAGCCCCAGCATCCCGCCGAAACGCCAGCCGGCGAACCCGCCGAGCAGCCCGATCACCGCGCCGGCGGCGCCCGTCGCGAACACGACCGCCCACGGCATCCGGTCGGCGTCGTAGACGATCGCGTTCTGGATCGGCATGCTCGCGCCGACCAGGAGCCCGCCGATCCCGCCCGCCAGCACCGAAACCCGGCCCGCGGACCAGCCGCGCCGGGAAAGCAGGTAGACCGCTTCGAGCACGGCCGCGATGGGCAGCAGCGCCATCGGCATCATCGAGGGCATCGCGGGAACACCGTCGATGTAGTCGCGCATCGGCAGGCCGACGGCGCCCGCGTACGCCTCGGCGGCCCACGGCGAGAACCACCAGGTGATCGCCTGGATGACAGCCAGTGCCGCGGCGACTCGGACCGCTCCGCCGGGCCGCGCCCAGAAGCCCGCGCCCGCCGAGACGAGTAGCACCGAAAGCAGCGCGATGCCGACGGAGACGACGTCGAGCCCGTCGACGTCGATCTGCTGCAACCCCAGTACGGTCACCGTGCTGAACGCGATCAGCACGCCGAGGCTGCCGACCACGCCGACGGTGCCCCACCGGTGTTCCCGCGCGGCCGCGAAGACCATGACCGTGCCGATGATGCTCAGCGTGATCGACAGCAGCAGCCCGATATGCGGCGGCGAGTCGATCACCGCGTCGAAGCCGTAAAGACCGTGCCACCACTGGTCCCACAGGCCGTACAGCAGGAACATCGCCGCGCCCGTGCCGGTCACCAGGTAGCCGGCCGGTGCGGCGAAGACCTTGCCGAAGACGTTGATCGCCCGGCCACCGACGCGCGCGTCGATCGGGCGGCCCGCCCGGCGCGCGGCCGTGGTCATCAGCACGACCACGAGGCTCGCGAGCCCGGAGATCGCGCTGCCCGAATACAGGAACAGGTGCGGCATCGTGAAGAACGTGTCCGGGCCGACGTCGCCGTGCCACTGGATGTCCCAGGTCAGCCCGATCAGCGAGATCACCGAACCGGCCAGCACCGTGCCCGCCGGTACGAGACCGGTGCGTTCACTGCGTGCCACCGAGACGGCCCTCGCTCCTCCCGCGGTGAGATCCATACCCCCCGACCTCCCTCTCTTTACTTGACCAGCAAAGGAAAAACGTGCTGCGTGGCGCCGGACGGCCCGCGCAGTGAAACGGTGATCTCCCATTGCCCCGACATGGGCAGCAGGACGTCGCCGGTGCGGAACTTCCCCGGTGCCTCCGCGATCGCGGGCGACGGGGCGAGCGCGTGCCCCATCTGCGGCATCACGGGTTCGAGGGTGACGACGTCCGGCGTGGCGCCCGTGACGGTCAGGGCGAAGACGTTCCCGCCCTGGTGCGGGTCTTCGACCGACAGCTGCACCGTGTACGGGCCCTGCGTCGATCGCTGCACCTGTGCCCCGCCGCTGCTCGGCCAGACCAGCCAAGTCGCGATCGCCACAGCGAGTAGTGAAACCACGGAAATCAGCAGGACTGGCCTTCGTCTGTCCACTGTGGTCATTGCGGCGCCCCTTCCGCCGGGACCTCGATCTGCATGGGCACGGTCAGCACCGTGTACTCGCGTTCGGCCTGCAACCAGATCCGGTACTTGCCGGGCGCGGAGAAGGTGTAGGTGAACGGGACGTCGGGGCCGTACGCGGCGACGGTCTCGTCCGGCTTTCCCGGCATCCCAGGCGATTGCGGGATCATCGAATGCACATGGGCCCAGGTCGGCGCGGCAGCGGCATCCGCGCCGACCCGGTGGTCGCCGGTGATCGGGCCGACGACGATCAGGTGGCCGAGCATGCCCAGCCAGGGTTGGAGATCCGCCTTCCCGAACCGCGCGGTGATCGTGGTCGGCTTCCCCTGCCGGACCTCGACATCGACCGGGTTGCCTTGCACGACCCGCTTTCCCGCTCCGGCGGGAACGGGTTCGGCGGGGGAGTCCGTTCCGCTCGCGACGCTCAGCGTGGTGCGGGCCAGCTGCACGCCGCCGCCTCGCCGGGCGAGTTCCGCGGCGACGGCGTAGGTCCCGGCCTCGGGCGGGGTGAACTTCACCCGGTAGTCACCGGGGCCGACCCGCACCGGATGCAGATGCCACAGCCTGCCCGTCGGCGAGATGACGACCAGGTGGATCAACGCGTTGTCGTGCACCAAAAGGTCGTCGACGGGGCGGCCGGTCGCGCCGTCGGCGACGGCGATCCGGACCTCGGCGAGGCCGCCCGATCGCGCGTTCGGCGAGTGCACGGCCAGATTCACCGGCGGCCGGGAGAAGTCCACAGTGGACATCTGCGTGTTCGCGTACGGGTCGCGGATGTTGTCGATCGTCGGATCCAGCTCCGCGCCGGGCGCGGGCGGCGGCGGGGTGGACGCGGAGAGCATCGCGCCGGTGATCGCGACCGCGAGCGCGGCGACCATCCCGCCGGCGGGGATCAGCGCGAGCTGCGGACGGCGCACGCGCATCGCGATGACGAGACCGAGCACCAGGAAGACGCCCGCGGCGACGAAACCGCCGAAGGTGGCCTTCTCCCACGGCGGGATGACCCTGGCCGGGACGATGAACGGGATCGACGCGGTGTCCGTGCCGTCGTCGAGGCCGAGCTCCCATGGCCCCGGTTGGTCGACCTGGAGCCGCGCGGAATGCGCGCCGGGTTTGCCGTCCAGCGGCACGGTGGTCTCGGAAAACGTCGTCCCGGCGGTCGACGCGCGTAGTTTCAGCGTTCCCGGCGCGCTTCCGGTGTGCGTGACGACGTCGACGTGCAGCGGCCCGGGCGCGATGTCCATCCGGCGCAGGATGACCGTGAGGTCCCGGGTGCCGAGCGTCTGCGCGACCTGGACGTCCGCGCCGCTCGACACGCCGTCCGCCTGAGCGGTGCCGGACAGCAGAACGGACGCCAGCGCGCAGAGCACGAGTACGCGGGCGATGACCAACGGCGTCGTGCGCCGCCCCCTCGGTGAATTCCCCATCCCGGCCGAAGTTAACGACGACGGTCTCCGAAAGCGTCACGGCGCGGGGTGAACCGGGGTCCCCCGTAAAGGGGACCGCGCCCCTTACCGCAGGTGGGGGTCTCAGCCGAGAAGAAACGGTTTCAGGTTTTCCAGCAGGGCCTGAGGGCGTTCTTCGGCGAGGAAATGGCCGCATTCTTCGATCGCCGCACCGGAGACGTCGTTCGCGTAGTCCTTCCAGATCTCCAGCGTCGGCAGCTTTCCCAGGAGACCGCTCGCTCCCCACAGCGCCAGCACGGGGAGTTCGAGCCGGCGACCGGCGTCGAAATCGGCGTCGTCGGCTTCCGCGTCGTGCGGGAAGGACGCGCGGTAATCGTCGAAGCCGGCCCGCAGGGCGCCCGGCGCCGAGAACGCGCGGACGTATTCGTCGACGGCCTCCCGGCTCAGCCCCTGCCGCTGATGCGTCCAGCGCTCGAAGAAGTAGCCGAGGTAGGCGGCGATGTCCCGGCCGGCGAGCAGTTCCGGCAGATCCGGCTGAAGGTGGAACAGCCAGTGCCAGTAGGCGCGGCCGATCCCGGTATCGAGGCGTTTCCAGAGTTCCCTGGTGGGGATGATGTCGAGGACGGCGAGCCGGTCGACCTGATCGGGCCGGTCCAGTGCCCAGCGGTGCGCGACCCGGCCGCCGCGGTCGTGCCCGACGACGGACACCCGCTCGAAACCCAGGTGGGTGGCGAGGGCGGCGACGTCCGCCGCCATCGTGCGCTTGTCGTAGCCCTCGCGGGGCTTGTCCGACTTTCCGTAACCGCGCAGGTCGGGGGCGATGACGGTATGCGTTTCGGCCAGTTCGCCGATGATCTCGTGCCAGCAGAAGGACGTCTGCGGCCAACCGTGCAGGAGGAAGAGCGCGGGGCCCTCTCCGGCACGCAGGTAGTGCAGGCGGATGCCGTTGACCGAAGCGGTCTCGCTTTCTAACCGGTTCATAGGGTTAGAAGGTAGACCGACGTCCTAACCGATGACAAGGGTTAGAATCATCGGATGGAGTGGGTCTTCGACGGCGGGCGACCGTGTCTCGACCTCGTGAACACCGTGCGCGAGCGGCACGAGGACGGCCGGGAGCTGCTCACCGACCCCGCCGCCCTCGCGGAATGGCTGCGGCTTATGGGTTTCGCCATCACTGAGGCGAGCGCGGGCGAACTGTCGGCCGCGCGGGCGCTGCGGGAAGCCGTCGACAAAGTGCTGTTGGGTGAGCCGCGGAGCGCGGATGTCCTTCTGGTCAACGAGATGGCGTCCGGCGCGCCTTCGCCGTGGCTGCGTTACGACGACGGCAAGCCGGTGAAGGAACTGAGGCCGGTGTCGGTCGTCGCCGCTCTCGGCGCGCTCGCGGCCGACACGATCGACCTCGCGACCGAGGAGATCGCGGTCCGGATCTGCGCCGCCGACGACTGTGGCCTGCGGTTCTGCGACGCCTCGCCGAGGCGGTCGCGCCAGTGGTGCTCGATGGCGCGCTGTGGCAACCGGGCGAAGGCCCGCGCCCACTACGCCCGCACCCGAAAGCGCGATTAGCGGACTAACCGGTGTCCTGTCGCGAAAGCCACTTTCGGGACGTCAGGCGTCGCGAAAGTGGCTTTCGCGACCTGTCACTTTGCCTACCGCACTAAAGGCGGGCACTTCCGGGGCCGGTGGTGCCGCCGAGGAAGCGATACGCGCGCGGATGCGCCCGGAACCAGACGTTGAGCCTGCCGATCCGGCGCACGAGCGCGGACCGCGACGTCACCGGCACCAGCCCGCCGGCCAGCCGCACCGCCGCGCGGAACCGGTCGAACCGGCGCTGGTCCCGATCCGTCCACTGTAGACCGAGGCGATCGCGGAACGCGGGCGGCAGCGTGGCGCGGATGACGAACATCTGGCCCCGATGCTGCCACCGCTGGAGCCGCACCCATCGTTCGTCGGGCAGCCATCGCCACGGCTTCTTCACCGTGCGGATCGTTTCGAACAACGTCGAGATCGTCTCGTTCGGGCCGAAGCCGTCGATCATCTCCGCGTAGTACCGCTCGAACTCCGGCCACGTCGGCGGCATGTCCCGTTCGCGCAGGCCGAGGAGCCGTCCGACGTCGCACATCTGCGCGTAGTACTCGTCCAATTCGGACGGTGTCATCGGCGTTCCATAGAACCGTTGTGTGTCAACGGGAACCATGACGAGCGTGGCGTGCACCCAAGCGTAGGCGTGCGGGTTCAGCGCGCTGTACCGGCGGCCGTCGTCGACGCCGGTGAACGAGCGGTGCAGTGCGCGCAGCCGGTCCGCTTCGTGGCGCGCGCCATCCGGGCCGCCGTAGATGTAGATGGACAGCGACGCGGCCGTGCGCATGAGCCGGGTCCACGGATCTTCGACGTAGTCGGAATGATCCCGCACCCCGGCCGCGACCACCGGATGCGCGACCTGCAGCACCAGTACCTGGCCCGCCAGCAACCCGGCCCGGAAGTCGCCGAAGTACTTCCACGCCGCCGTCCCCTTGACGATCGGCGGACCGCTCATGACGCGCCGCGGACGAGCATCATCAACGACTGCGCCACGCCGACGCCGTCGTCACCCGTGGCCAGCCGACGCAACTGGAGGCCGGCGATCAGCGCGACGACGGGGCCGGTCAGCCGTTCCGGGGAAGGCACGCCGAGCGTTTTCAGGATCACCAGCGCCAGTTCGTCGTAGGCGGCGAAACAGCGGGCGGCCGCGTCCTGGAGCCCGGGGTCGCGCGCGGCTTGCAGGTACAGCTCGTGCGCGCCGAGTTCGTCGGTGCCGAAGGGCAGCTGCGCGATGACCTGCTCGACCACCGACGCGGCCTGCTCGACGCTCAAGCCCTGCTCGCGGTACGCGTCGACGAATCCGGTCAGCTTCGTGGTCTCTTCCTCGACGAACAGCAGCATCGCCTCGCGCAGCAACGCGGTCTGGCTGGGGAAGTGGTAGGTCAGCGTGCCGAGCGAGACTCCGGCCGCGGTCGCGATCCGGCGGTTGGTCAGCCCGCCGACGCCCTGTTCCCCGACCACCTTGAGCGCGGCGTGGAGAATGGCTTCGCGGGTGTTCACCAAGCGGTCTCGGGTTTGCGGTCCTGCCACCGTTCGACCTCTTCCAGTTGCGCGGCCAGCGAGATCAGCCGTTCCTCGGCGTGCGAGGGGCCGAGCAGCTGCCCGCCGAGCGGCAGGCCGTCCGGGCTCAGCCCGGCGGGGACGTTGACCCCCGGCCAGCCCAGCACGTTCCACGGCCAAGCGTAGGGGCACGCGGCGATCATGGCCTGGTCGGTCTGCCAGCCGGTGAGCTTGTCGAAAGTGCCGATCCGGGGTGGCGGCGTGGCCGTGGTCGGCGTGAGGACGACGTCCACCCGGCCGAACACCGAGCCGATCTGCCGTTGCAGCAACGGTTCCGCGGCACGCGCGAGCCGCAGCGCCGGACCGGCCAAGGCCGAACCCTGCCGGGCGTTGGCGCGCGTGCGCGGGTCGAGCCGTGCCTGGTCCGGGACACGACGGGACCAGTCGCGCACGCCGACGAGCGAACGCGGCAGGAAGGTGAGGCCGATCAGCCGGTAGTCGGGTTCGATCTCGACGATCTCGTGGCCGAGTTCGGCGAACCGTTCCGCGAGCCGGACGACGGCCGCGTGCGCCTGCGGATCGAGCCGCGTTTTCGTCGCGGTGAACGGGATCCTGGTGGACAGCCCGATCCGCATCCGGCCCGGTTCGCGGCGGGCGGCCGCCTGGAACGCGGTGCCGGTGCCGGCGGCGACGTCGAGCAACAGGGCCGCGTCGGCTACCGTGCGCGCGAGCGGGCCGACCACGGTCAGGCCGTGGAAGAGTTCGCGTTCGGTCGGGACGCGGCCGCGCTGCGGTTTGATCCCGACCAGATCGGTCCACGCGGCGGGGATCCGGATCGACCCGGCCCCGTCGGAACCCAGCGCGGCGGCGATCACCCCCGACGCGATGGCCGCCGCCGCGCCGCCGGAGGAACCGCCCGGAGTGCGCTCGGTGTCCCACGGATTGCGGGTCGCGCCGAACGCCGGGCCTTCGGTGAACGGCCACTGGCCGAGTTCGGGGGTGTTGGTCTTGCCGATGAGCACCGCGCCCGCCCGGCGAAGCGCGGCGACGGGCGGGGAGTCCGCGGTCGCGACGGAGAAGTCGCCTTCGCAGCCGAACGCCGTCGGCAGCCCGGTGACGTCGAGGTCGTCCTTGATGGCGGTGGGGACGCCGAGCAGGGGACCGGTCTCGCCGGCGGCGAGCCTCCGGTCGGCCTCCTCCGCCTCGCGAAGGGCTTCTTCGGCGCGAAGGCATTTGAAGGCGTTGAGAACGGGCTGGCTGGCCTCGGCCTTTTCGAGCGCCAAGCGCGTGAGCTCGACCGACGTCGTGGCTCCGGTGGCGAGCATCGAGGCCTGTTCGGCAAGGCCGGTGAACGCGAGGTCCGCCTTCGAGGTGGTCATGGGATCCCCCTGCACGTCTCGTTCGTTCAAACGAACGATACCACCGGGTAGCGTGACGCGCATGAACCTCGATCGCTTCCCCCGCGTCGACCTCGGCGGCTATCCCACGCCGCTGCATCCGGCACCCCGGCTGGGTGAGGCCCTCGGCCTGCCGAACCTGCTGCTCAAACGGGACGACGTCCATCCACTCGGCGTTGGCGGGAACAAACTGCGCAAACTCGAGTTCCTGCTCGGCGCGGCGATCGAAAACGGTGCCGACACGGTGATCACCTTCGGCGCGCTGCAGACCAACCACGGCCGCCAGACCGCCGCTGCCTGCGCGAAGCTCGGATTGCGGTGCGAGCTCGTGCTGACGGCGAAGGTCCCCCGCGAAGGTGACGCGTACGAACGGTCCGGCAATGTCTCCCTCGATCACCTCTTCGGGGCGAACGTGCACATCTGCCGCGACGGCGAGGAGACCGGCAGGACCTACGAGCGGCTGATCACCGAGGCCGCGGCCGAGGGCCGCGAGGTGGCCACGTTCCCGGTCGGCGGTTCCGACGGCGTCGGCGCGCTCGGGTACGTGGCGGCCGCGCGGGAGCTCGCCGGGCAGCTCGGCGAGCTGGGCATCACCAGGGCGCGGCTGGTCGCGCCGCACGCCAGCGGCGGGACGTCCGCCGGGCTCGTCGTCGGGACCGCGGACCTCGACTGGCTGACACTGGACATCGCCTGCGTCAGCCATCCGGTCGACGAAGCCCTCGACAACCTGGCCGACCTCACCATCGCGGCCTCGGTACTGCTGGGGAGTGAACCGCCGTCACTCGAAGGTCTGCACATCGACGACCGCACGATCGGTCCCGGGTACGGGATCCCGACCGCCGGAACGTGGGACGCGGTGCGGCTTTTCGGCCGTACGGAAGGGATCGCGCTCGACCCCGTGTACACCGGCAAAGTGGGTGCCGCGCTGGTCGAGTGGGCCGCCGAAGGCCATTTCGCGGCCGACGAGCACGTTGTCTTCCTGCACACGGGCGGGCTGCCCGGCCTCTACGGCTACGCCCCCGAATTCGCCGACGCGGTGCGCCACTGACGCGACCTTCAGCATCCCGGCGATCAGGATCACGTGTGCCACCAGCGAAATCCGCTGCATGACGCCGACCGGCGCGATGTCGGTCAGCGTCATGAAGAACGGGATGTCGGACAGGCGCACGAAGATGAAGCTGAGCCCGAAGACGATCAACCCGGCCGCGCTGCCCCACGCCAGGCGGCCGACCAGCTTGGCCGACGGCGTGCCGCGCAGGTTGTCGCGCAGGGTGAAACCGGCGGCGGGCAGGCTGAGGAACGCGATGAGGCAGGCGTACAGGTGGATCTCGCCGCTGACCGGATCCGGGAACTCGGGGTAGCTCGCCGGGAAGATCGCGGCGGCCGCCAGCCCGAGCGACCACAGCACGAACAGCAGCTTCGTGGTGCGGCTGAGCGGGATCCCGGCCGCGGCCAGCGCGCCGAGCGCGGTGAGCGAGCCGATGGACAGGGAGAGCACGCTGGCGCCGAGCATGCCCGTGCCGCGGTCGACGTAGGCGTAGCTGGACAGCGTGTCGAACACCGGATCGCGTGAGCTGATCAGGTGGAGCACGACCATGGTGAACAGTGCCCAGCCGATGGCCGCGGCCGACGCGATCAGCCAGGGCTTGGCCCGCGATCTCTCCCCAGGGAACGTCATGCGTCCAGCGTGCTCGCGCGGGCGGGGATTTCCGATCCGGGAAGCCCCCGGTTTTACCCTGGGGCTACCCCGAAGTCGACGAGTACCAGTAGCTGGTCATCGTGCCTTTTCGCGCGGGGCCAGCGCTCGCCGTCCGGGTCCTGTTTCTCCGCCGTGCGGACCGCGTCGAGGACGGCGTCCGGACCACGCTCCCGGCTGATCGCGAGCACCTCCGGCCAGTCGAACAGGTCGTACTCGTCGACACCGATCGAGACGCCGTCGGTCGCCAGCAGCAGGGCGTCGACCTCCGCACGCGGCCAACTGCGGCGGACGGCCTCGGCGGCGGCCTTCGGTTCCGCCTCGGCGACCCAGAAGCCGTCCGGCGCGTTGCGTTTCGCGCGGACGTCGGCGCCGGTGCGGAGCTGGCCGCCTTCGCGCAGCGAGACCAGCCTGTCGTCGGTGAGCGGATCGGCGCCGGACGGGCCGAAGGCGACGATCGGGCTGTCGGCGAGTACCAGCCCGTCGACGGTGTCGTCCGTCCAGCGCGCGATCGCGACCGTGCTCGACGGCGATCGTCCCGGTTCGAGGCCTTCGCGGCGGGCGACGTCGGCGATCGACTCGGCCAGCAGCACCCCGAGATCCGCTTGGGGTTCCGCGCTCAACGCCCGCGACAGGCTGTGCACGAGCAGGCTCGCGTACCAGCCGCCGGACGGCAGATCCGGCCGCGGCGCGGTCGCCCCGTCGAGCACCACCACGGCGTTGCCGAGTACGGCGACGTGGTCTTCGGTCGGGCGCGTCGCTCCGTCCGCGCCTACTCCGTCCCTTTCGGCCACTGCGATTTCGACCATGACCCGACCCTAACTGTCAACTGAGGTTGACGCGGGCGGGATGTCAACGTAGGTTGACGTCATGACGGAAGCGACAGATCTGGCCGCGCGAGCCGGCGACCGCGATCCCCGGGTGGGATTGCGCGCCGTCGCCGCCTTGCGCCGGCTGTTGGAACAACTCGAGGCCGTGCAGGTCCGCAGCGCGCGGGTGCACGGCTGGTCCTGGCAGGAGATCGCGGCCGAGCTGGGGGTCAGCAGGCAAGCGGTGCACAAGAAGTACGGGAGGCACTGATGTTCGAACGCTTCACCACCGAAGCCCGCGATGTCGTCGTCGGGGCTCAGCGCGTGGCGTCGGACGAGGGATCGGGGAACGTCGACGCGTTGCACCTGCTGACGTCCATCGCGCGGCACACCGGCGTGCTCACCGCGCTGGGCTGCCCGGCGGACGAACTGGCCGACGACCTCCGGCGCGTCCGGCGGCGTGGCGGGATGAGCGACGCCGACGTCGAAGCCCTGAGCGGTTTCGGCATCGACGTCGAGCACATCGTCGAGCGGGTCGAGCAGACCCACGGCCCCGGCGCGCTGACCGGCGGCCGTCGTGCCGGGCGCGGTCATCGGCCGTTCACGCCGGAGGCGAAGAAGGTGCTGGAGAAGAGCCTTCGCGAAGCCATCGATGTCGGCAGCAAGCGCATCGAAGGCGAGCACCTGCTGCTCGCGATGACCGCCGTCCCCGGTGCCGCGGCCGACGTGCTCGCGCAGCGGGGCATCGACTACCTCGCCGTCCGGCGCCTGCTCGAACAGCGGGAGGCCAGCTGAGGGGGAGGCGGGTCGCGAAAGCCACTTTCGGGACATCAGACGTCGCGAAAGTGGCTTTCGCGACACCCGCCGGCCTCACCGTCCGGCGGCAACGTGAAGCCCGCTTCGCGCAACTCGCGTGATCAGACGCGTAACTCACGTGATCGAAGGCGTAACTCGCGTGCTTGGAGGCCGCACACGCGAGTTACGCCTCTGATCACGCGAGTTACGCCGCCGAACACGCGAGTTACGCCGCCGAACACGCGTGGGCGCGCTCCCGCCAGATGACGTACGGCAGGAAAGCCTGCGTCAGCGGCCCGATCGCGAGCGCGTAGAGGACCGTGCCGACACCGACGGTGCCGCCGAGCAGCCAGCCGGCGGCCAGGACGGTGAGCTCGATGAGCGTCCGGACGAGACGGATCGACTTGCCCGTCCGCGCCGAAAGGCCGGTCATCAGCCCGTCGCGCGGGCCGGGGCCGAGCCGCGCGCCGACGTAGACCGCGGCGCCGAGACCGTTGAGCACCACGCCGGCGACCAGGTTGAGGATCTGCCAGCCGAGCACGTCCTGGTCGGGCAGGAAGAGCCGGACGAAGTCGACGGTGAGCGAGATGACCACGATGTTGGCGACGGTGCCGATCCCCGGCCGCTGCCGCAGCGGGATCCACAGCAGGAGCACCAGCACCGACGCGATCGCGGTGACCGTGCCGAACGAGAGCCCGGTGATCTTCATCAGCCCTTCGTGGAACACGTCCCACGGGTCGAGGCCGAGCCCCGACCTGGTCAGCATGGCCATGCTGCCGCCGTAGAGGACGAGCCCGGCGACGAGCTGGACCGACCGGCGGGTGGTGTCCTGGGAGATACCGACGGGTCGGAGATCGAGTTTGAGTGCCACGCCTCCACCATCAGGGGTAAGTGGCTACCTTGACCATGGCCAATCTGGAACAATTGGCCTTATGGAACCGCTGATCCCGCTGACTGGACGCGTTTCGGGCCCAAAATTGGCCATTTTGCTGGGAAACTGGCGGCAGAGTGGTTCTCGACACGGTGCCGCGGACCTGGCGGCCGCCGTCGAGCTGCTGGTCCTCGACGGCAGGCTCCCGCTCGGCACGAAACTCCCGGCGGAACGCGAGCTCGCCGACGCGCTGGAGGTCAGCCGCACGCTGATCGGCGCCGCGCTGGACAAGCTGCGGGCCGATGGCCTGGTCGCCAGCCGCCGTGGGGCGGGTTCGTGGATCGCGTCGCCCGGCGGCCGGGGCCGGGAGACGGTCCTGCCGACCGGCGAGGACCTCATCGACCTCGCCCAGGCTTGCCCGCCCGCCGTCGCGGGCCTGGTCCCGGCCGTGGACGCCGCGCGCAAGGCGCTGGTCGACCATCTCGGCGAGAACGCCTACCAGGTACGCGGCCTGCGGATCCTGCGTGAGCGGATCGCCCGCCGCTACACCGAACGAGGGCTGCCGACCAACGCCGATCAGGTGATGGTCACCAACGGCGCGCATCACGCGTTCGTACTGGCCCTGCGGATGCTGGCCGGTCCGGGCGACCGGGTGCTGGTCGAGCAGCCGACGTACCCGAACTCGCTGGAGGCCGTCGGCGCCGCGCACGCCATCCCGGTGCCGGTACCGCTCGATCCGGCCACCGGCTGGGACATCGTCGGGATCGAGGCCGCGCTACGGCAATCCGCGCCGAAGCTCGCGTATTTCGTCGCGGACTTCCAGAACCCGACCGGCCTGCGCATGGACGCCGACAGCCGTCAGCGCCTCGGGGCCGCGCTGAGCCGCGCTCGCACCCCGGCGATCGTCGACGAGACGCTGGTCGAACTGGACCACGAAGGCGATCCGGCCGACGGGCCGCCGCCACTGGGCGCGTACCTGGGCGACCTCGGCATCACGATCGGCTCGTCGTCCAAATCGCATTGGGCGGGCCTGCGGCTCGGCTGGATCCGCGCCTCCGAAGACGTCATCGGCAGGCTGATCGCGGCCCGGTTCGCCGTCGACCTGGGATCGCCGGTCTTCGAGCAGCTCGTCCTCGCCGAACTGCTCGACGACGGCGGAGCCGCGTTGGCGCACCGCCGTCAGGAGACGCTGGCGCTGCGTGACGCGTTGACCGGGGCGCTGAACTGGTACTGCCCGGAATGGACGTTCACCGTGCCGTCCGGCGGGCTTTCGGTGTGGTGCCGTCTGCCGGAGCCGATGAGCACGCGGCTGGCCATCGCGGCCGCGGGACACGGCGTACAGGTGGCGCCGGGCTCACGGTTCGGTGTCCACGGTGGACTGGAGCGCTGGCTGCGGCTGCCGTACGCGCTTCCGGCCGACCGGCTTTTCGAGGCCGTGCGGCGGCTGGGCGCGGCCGCCGCTTCGCTGGCCGCGACCCCCGCCGCGGCCGCCCCGGCCACCGTCCAGGTCACCTGACCCCGGCTGGAAACGGAAATAGCCGGTGCGCCGGCGGGGCGCTCGATGCTCCAGGGAGGGCATCGGCGCCGCGCGACCAGCGCACCGGCTATCCGGCCCGCCCCGAGACCGGAATCTCGGGACGGGCACCGCGGCGGTTACCCGGCACAGCCCCTCGACGTGCCGGGAACCGCCCGCGGTTCAGGCGGGCTTCGAGCTTGACCGGCTCCTGCTCGGCGCGGTGAGCAGAAGCCCCCGAAGTCCACCCGGTGCTGGTCCCGGCGCCGCAGGGGCAGCGCGGCGCCGGGGCCGGGATCCGAACCGGCCGGGCGCGGTCGGCCGTTCGGAAAGACAAAGGGGATGCCTGAAAGAGGGGCAGGCGAAAAGCGGCTTGTGCCGGCGGGATCAGCAGACGTCGAAACCCGAAGTTGATCTTGGTTTGGACGTGGTTCTCCCCGGCGACCCGGTCAGGTCAGTCGGGGGAGGTGGCGGGAAGCGCGGCTTCCCTGCCGGTGCGCTCGCCTTCGTGGTCGCAGCCGGTTCCGATGAGCTTCAGCTGCGTGGCGGGCATTCCGGCGTCGAGCACGGCGAGCGGCCCACGGCCGCCGCCGGTGTTGTCGTGGCCCGGCTGGGCGGTCGTCGTGGGCGCGATCGGGGCCACCGGGGTGCTCGGCAGGCCACCGCCACCGCCGGAGCCGCCGCCGTCCGGGGACGCGTGCGTGTCGGATTCGGCGGGCGCGGCCGGAACGGGCTGGGCGTCGGTCTTGACCCGGACGGGCAGCGCGACGCGGTGGTTCTGGCTCGCCGTCGCCGGAGCGGGGCTCTCGGCGGGGACGGCCGGACGCGGGGCCGGAGCGGCAGGCGCGGGGGCGTTCTCCGTGACGGCCTTGGCCGGGACGGCGATGGTGACCGAGCCGCCCGCCGACTCGCCGGAGCCACCGCCGAAGACGGGGTCGAGCATGTCGCCGGTGCCCGGCAGGATCACCGGAGCACCCGCGCCGCAGCACGGATCCGGCGTGAGGATCGGCGTGACGACCTGGTCGCCGATCCCGTCAACGACGCCGACGACCCCGCCGACGGTGTGGACGACGCCGCCGACCGTAGTGGTGACGACATTCAGCACGCCGCCGATGAGGCCGCCCAGCAAGCCGTTGGACGTCTGGGCTTTCGCGGTCTTCGTGGCCGGTTCCGGAGAAGAAACCGACTCTTCCTCCACAGTGGCCTCAGGCTCCTCGTGCGCAACGGGAGCGGGCTCTTCCTGAGAGGTCTCAGCGGGTTTCGCGGTTTCGGTCGCGGTGGAGTCCGAATTGGACTCAGTGGACTCAGTGGACTCGGCGGGCTTCTCGGGAGTAGTCGTTTTCCCGGATCCGGTTTCGTCCGCGGGCTGCACGACGGAGGTCTCCGGCGTCGCGGATGGCTCTTCGTCGGCCGAAGCCGTCGTGCTCAGCACGGCGCCGAGGAGCCAGCCGGTGAGCACGAGCCCTCCTGCGAAAAGGATTCGCTTCGGGGCGGTGAGGCCGCCACGGCGCACGACTGCCGTACCACTCATGGCAATCACCACCGTCCGCGCCTGAAACCCACGTTTTCCGCGTGAGTTCGATCTTTCTTGGGGTCTCTTCCGGCCAGGTCGCAGTTCCCCCGGGGCTGCACCAGTTTTAGCACCGGAGGGGAGTGTTTCACTTCAGCCGCCGCCGATCCAGCCCGTTAGGCGGAACGACGCAACCGGCTCCGGTGCCTGGAGTACCGGAGTTGATCACTCTCGGTATGTACCCGGCGGCCATCCGGGGAGGGGTGGAACTACTCAAATCATCGGTGACCTGACCTTTTCCGGATCCCGGATGCGGTGTGTGCCGTCCAAGTCGCGTTCGGTGATCGGTGCGGCGAGCGCAAGCCGCTAGGAGGGGAAGGTCCGGGATGTGGGACGTGAACGCGTTGTCCGCGGCGGTGCTCAAGACCCTGAAGGCGTACCGGCTGAGCGAAGCCGACGCGCACGACGTCTGTCAGGACGCGTGGCTGGAACTCCTTCGCGCACCCGGCGCGCTACGCGACGAAGCGAAGCTCGCCGCTTGGCTGACGACCACCGCGCGGCGCCGCGCGCTCCGGATGATCACCAGGAACAGGCGCGAAACGCCGCGTCCGCTGCCCGGCGCGGAGCCGACCCCGGAGGCCGAGGTCGTCCGCGCCGAACGCGACCGCGCGCTCTGGGCGGCGGTCGATCGCCTGCCGGACTCGCATCGGCGGATGATGCGGCTCCTCGCGTACCGGCCGGAGCTGTCCTACGCCCAGCTCGCGGGGGAGCTGGGCATCAGTCCGGCCAGCGTCGGCAGGCTCCGACGGCGGTGTCTGGACCGGCTCAGACGGGCACTCGAGAAAAGCGGCTGGGCGTGAACATCGGACGAGTCACCGGAGTTTGCGCAATCGGGTGACCGCTTCGTCGATGACCTCGTTGCGTTTGCAGAACGCGAAACGCAGGAGGTGTTTCCACTCGTCCGGGTGATCGGTGAACACCTTTACGGGCACGGCCGCCACCCCCACCCGTTCGGGGAGTTCCCAGGCCAGTTCCGCGGCGTCGTCGAAACCGAGCGGCCGGACGTCGACGCAGACGAAGTACGTCCCGGCGGTCGGCCGGACCGCGAATCCGGCCTCCGCGAGACCCGCCGCGAGCCGGTCCCGTTTGCCCTGAAGGCTCGTGCGCAGGTCTTCGGCCCACGCCAGTTCGTGGTCCAGTGCGTGGGCGACGGCGGGCTGGAACGGGCCGCCCGAGACGAAGGTGATGAACTGCTTCGCCGCCTTCACCGCCGCGACCAGCTCGGGGCTGGCGCAGACCCAGCCGATCTTCCAGCCGGTGCAGTTGAACGTCTTGCCCGCGCTGGAGATCGAGATGGTCCGGTCGCGCATGCCGGGGAAGGTCGCGAGCGGCAGATGCTCGGCGTCGTCGAAGACCAGGTGCTCGTACACCTCGTCGGTGATCGCGATCAGGTCGTGCTCCACGCAGAGCGTGGCGACGGCTTCCAGTTCGGCGCGCGTGAACACCGTGCCGGTCGGGTTGTGCGGGGAGTTGATCAGGATCGCCCTGGTCCGGCCGGTCACCGCGGCGCGCAGGCCCTCGACGTCCAGCGCGAACCGGCCGTCGCGTTCCACCAGGCCGACGACACGCCGCTCCGCGCCCGCCATGGCGACCGCGGCCGCGTACGAGTCGTAGTACGGCTCGATGACGATCACCTCGTCGCCCGTCTGGGTCAGCGCGATCAGCGACGCCGCGATGGCCTCGGTGGCGCCGGCGGTGACCAGGATCTCCGTGTCCGGGTCGTACTCGACGCCGTAGCGGAGCCGATGCCGCGCGATCGCCGCGCGCAGCTCCGGCCGCCCCGGACCCGGTGGGTACTGGTTCGCGCCCCCGAACAGCGCGTTCTTGGCGGCCTCGAGCATTCCGGCGGGTCCGTCGGTGTCTGGGAAACCCTGGCCGAGGTTGACGGCTTCGTGGCGGACGGCCAGTGCCGTCATCTCCGCGAAGATGGTCGACGTGAAGGGCTGGAGGCGGGGTACGAGGACAGGTTCGCGCACGATCAGCCATCCTCACGGACAATGGCCGTGTGGAGCAACTGACGCCCGCCAAGGTGACCCCAGCCGATCCGCCCGGTGGAACCGCCGCCGAGGAGGAGAAGCGCCGCGGCCTGCGCAAGATGAAGATGGTCGCGCTGTCGTTCCTGCTCGGCGCGACGGTGATCTTCCTGCTGACCAGCTGGGCCGAAGCCGCCGGCTGGCCGGCCTGGGTCGGCTACGTCCGCGCCGCCGCCGAAGCCGGGATGGTCGGCGCGCTCGCCGACTGGTTCGCCGTGACGGCGCTGTTCCGGCATCCGTTGCGGATCAAGATCCCGCACACCGCGATCATCCCGAACAAGAAGGACGCGCTGGGCAGCAGTCTCGGTGACTTCGTCGGCTCGAACTTCCTTTCCGAGACCGTGATCCGCGAGAAACTGAGCCGGGTCGAGGTCTCGAAGCGGCTCGGCGGCTGGCTCTCGCAGCCCGCCAACGCGGAGCGGGTGACGTCGGAGCTGGCCACCGTCGTGCGGGCGGCGGTGAAGGTGCTCCGCGACGAAGACGTCCAGGCGATCATGGAACAGGCCGTGGTCAAGCGGATCGTGGACAAACCGTGGGGTCCGCCGCTGGGCAAGATCCTCGAAGGCGTGTTCGCCGACGGCGCGCACCACAAGCTGGTGGACCTGATGTGCGACCGCGCCTACGAATGGGTGCGCGACAACCACACGACGATGCTGCGCGTGGTCTCGGACCGGGCGCCGAGCTGGTCGCCGAAATTCGTCGACGAGATGCTCGCGGACAAGGTCTACGGCGAGGTGCTGTCGTTCGTCTGGGCGGTGAAGACCGACGTCAACCACCCCATGCGGCTGGCGCTGGACAAGTTCCTCGGCGAGTTCGCCCAGGATCTGCAGACCGACCCCGAGGTGATGGCGCGCGCCGAACAGGTCAAATCCCAGATGCTCGGGCACGACGAGGTGCAGAAGCTGATCGGCTCGGCGTGGGCGACGGCGAAGGAGATGCTCCTCAACGCCGCCGAGGACCCGTCGAGCGAGCTGCGGCGCCGCGTGCGCACCGGCCTGGAGACCCTCGGCGGGCGGCTGGTCTCCGACGACCACATCCGGTCCAAAGTGGACACCTGGGTGGAGGGCGCGGCGGCCTACGTGGTCACGCACTACTCCAAGGAGATCACCACGATCATCACCGACACCGTGGAGCGCTGGGACGCCGAGGAGACCTCGCGCAAGATCGAGCTCCAGGTCGGCCGGGATCTGCAGTTCATCCGGATCAACGGCACGGTGGTCGGCGCGCTCGCCGGGCTGGTCATCTACACGGTCGCGCAGCTGCTCTTCTGAGTGGCCGCGCGTATACCACACTCCGGAGGGCTTACCGGGAGTTGTCCACAGGAAGTGGAGTCATCCCCAGGGTTATCCACAGCTTTTCACGTTTTTGGCCTAACGGTGTGCACAACCCCTGGGGGTAACTCGGGGGTGGGTGACACCAGAAGTTGTGGTCGTTCGGGTGCCTCGGGTTCCCCGGGGTGGGGCGGCGCCGGGGGTTGCGAAAGCCACTTTCGCGACCTCTGATGTCCCGAAAGTGGCTTTCGCGACGTCGCCGTGGGCTCAGGTCGAGATGTCCGCCGTCCGTGCCCGCCAGGCCCGCGCCTTCTCCCGGTTCCCGCAGGCCCGCATCGAGCACCACGTCCTCGACCGGTTCCGCGATTCGTCGTAGAACGCCCAAAGGCAGTCGTCCGCCGGGCAGATCTTGAGCCGGATCCACTCCCCGAGCACGGTCAGCCGCGTCGACGCCGCCATCACCGCCTCGCAGACCGTTTCCGAGACCAGTAGCGGACCTTCCGGGCCGAGGACGATCTCCGCCGGCGCGCGCAGGCCGAGCCGGGGCAGCCGGGGGTCGCCGATCGCGGCCCGCAGCGCGTCCCGGGTTTCGCGCGCGGCCGCGGGGGTATCCGCGCGAAGCCGATGATCCCGGGCCCAGTGTTGCCAGGACTCCAGATCGTCCAGGAGGTCGGTGCCGCGTTCGACGTTCACCGTGTTCAGAAACTCGACCACCAGGGACGCGTCGGTGTTCACCTTCCCCAGTGTACGGGCGGCACCGGTTGTCATCGGCCCTGATAACCCGCATACTCAGTTCACTGGTTACTCGATCATTCTGGAGGCTGAACCATGGGTGCGGTACCGACCTTCGGCGCGGTGGCCCTCGACTGCCCGGACCCGGTCGCGCTGGCGGAGTTCTACCGCGAGCTGCTCGACTGGCAGGCGGCCGAAGTCGCCGAAGACGGCCATTGGGTGACCCTGCGGAACCCGGAGGGCGGCGCGCGGTTCTCGTTCCAGCGCGTGCCCGACTACCGGCCGCCCGCGTGGCCGTCCGCCGAGAACCCGCAGCAGGCCCACGTCGACCTCGACGTCACCGACATGGAGGCCGCTCACGAGCGCGCGCTGAAGATCGGCGCGAAGCTGCTCGACGACTCCCCGGAGACCTTCCGGGTGTACGCGGATCCGGTCGGGCACCCGTTTTGTCTGTGCGCCTGCTGACCTCGGACCCGAAAAATGCGTAATCTCTGATACGTGATTTGTCCGAAGTGCCAGAACGTCATGAAGACCGTCGACAAGAACGGCATCCACATCGACCAGTGCCAGGGGTGCCGCGGCATCTTCCTGGACAGGGGTGAGCTGGAAGCCATCGCCGGTGCCGAGAACTCGTACTACGGCGGAGGGCACCAGCCGCCCCCGCCGTATCAGGGAGGTGGACACGCGCCGGCGCCGCACTACGGACGGCCGGACTCCCCGCGGCCGCATCGCGGCGGCTACGCGGACTCGCCGAAGGGCTACCGAGGCGGTTACGCCGACTCGCCCAAGGGGTACCGCGGCGGCTACGCGGACTCGCCGCACGGTTACGGCCACAAGCGTCGTAAGGGCGGCTTCCTCGAGGGCCTCTTCGACTGACCGTGGTCCTCGATCTCAAGATCTGCCCGGCCTGCGGTGATCGCGCCGAACGGCCACGAGTCGAGAACGGGCTGCTGGTGTGCGCGGTATGCGCGCACCAGTGGCCGTTCCGGCGCCTTCCGCTCTTCGCGCTGACCGGCCCGAGCGGCGCCGGCAAGTCGACGGTCGGGCCGCGGCTCGCGGAACGCCTCGGCGATCTCGCGCTCGTGGTCGAGCAGGACGTGTTGTGGACCGGGGCGCTGCGGGACGACGTCCCCGGCCATCCCGCGTTCCGCTCGACCTGGCTGCGGATGGCGGCGATGCTGCACCAGAACGGGCGGCCGGTCGTGCTCTGCGGCACCGTCGCGCCGCCCGAATTCGAGCGTTTGCCCGAGCGCGTCTTCTTCTCCGACATCCACTACCTGGCGCTCGTCAGCGAGCCCGAAGCGCTGCGCAAGCGTTTGCTCGCGCGGCCGGCCTGGCGCGAGTGGGACGAGGAGCGCGTCGAGGAGATGCTGGAGTTCAACGAGTGGCTGCAGGCGGAAGCGCCCTCGATGGATCCGCCGGTCGAGTTGTTCGACACCACCCACATCCCGGTGGACGACGCCGTCGACCACGTCGAGAAGTGGGTGCGAGGCCTGCTTTCAGGGACGCAGCGGCCAAACGCGGCCATCGGGTGAATCCAGCCAGATCACCTGGTCTTCGCCGTCGAGGCTGAGCCCGAACCGGTCCCGCCCTGGCTCCCCGAGGCCGAGCCAGTCCTCGTGGGCCGCCTCGACGATCTCCCACAGCCGCCGCGGGCCGCCTTCGGCCACCTCGAACTCGCCGCCCCGCTGCCGATGCCGCATCCATGAGCTGTCCGGGTGGACCAACGTGGTGCTCTGGCCCGCTCGCGCGGCCGTCACGCCGGGGAGGTGGAGCCCGGCGAAGAACTCGAAGCGGCTGCGGATTTCGGTGATCACTCCCATCGGCAGCTTGGTCGGCCGCCAGGAGACGTCGCCTTCGAGCGCCTTCGACGGCTTGAAGCGGTGCGCGCGCAGCGGCATGAAGCGACCGTCGCGGGCGAGCACCCGCCCGTGTCCCGTCGCCCCTTCGCCCGCGACGATCCGGACGAGCCCGCCGCCGATCGGCCGGTTCAGCGTGGTGACGATCAGCCCGCCCGGCACCGTCTGCTCCAGCCACGCGGGCGGGATCGACGAAACCGAACAGGTGCACAGGACCCGGTCGTAGAGCACGCCTGCCGGGAAGCCCTCGGCGCCGTCGGCCGCCGCGCACGATGGCGCGTACCCGATCTCCGCGAGACGTTCGCGCGCGGCGTCGACCAGTTCCGGATCGATGTCCACTGTGTACACGAGCCCGGAGCCGAGCCGATGGCACAGCAGGGCGGTGTTGTAACCGGTGCCCGTGCCGATCTCCAGTACGCGATGCCCGTCGGCGACCCGGAGCTCTTCGAGCATGATCGCCATGATCGACGGCTGGCTGGACGAGCTCGTCGGCGTTCCGGGCTGGGCGCCGAGATAACGCGCCCGTTCCCAGAGCCCGGAGTCGTCGTCGAGCTGGACGACCAGCACGTCGGGGGAGTACACGCGCCGGAGCCACTCCTCGTCGCCGCTTTCGACCGCGGCCCAGCCGTTCGCCGCCGGGACGAAGAACCGCGGCAGGAAGACGTGTCTCGGCACGGAGCGGAACGCGGTCATCCAGCGCGCGTCGTGCAGCACGCCCTCGGCGAGCAGATGCTCGACGAGGCGCCGCCGCAGCCGCGTCGCGTTCGACATCCCTCCACGGTAGCGGGGTGAGCACCAACACACCCGATGGTTGCAAGCAGAGTGCTTGCAATTGCTAGCACCCGCGCGTAGCGTTGAAGACGTCGCGAGGAGGTGACCGATGTCAGACATCGACCGGGATCAGCCCGCATCGGGTGGGCCGATGGAGAAGGTCGCGGACATCGCTTCCGACATCGGCGAGTACATCCGCCAGCAGCGCAGCAACGCGAAGATCTCCTTGCGGCAGCTGTCGAAACTCGCCGGCGTGTCCAATCCGTACCTGAGCCAGATCGAGCGCGGGGTCCGCAAGCCCAGCGCGGAGATCCTGCAGCAGATCGCCAAGGGCCTGCGCATCTCGGCCGAGGCGCTCTACGTGCAAGCGGGAATCCTCGATCTGCCCATGGGCGGCCCGGTCGGCGACGCGATCCGTGCCGACACCGAGCTGACCGAACGGCAGAAGCAGGTCCTGCTCGACGTCTAC
The DNA here is from genome assembly GCF_024628825.1 of Amycolatopsis roodepoortensis. Classification (NCBI taxonomy): domain Bacteria; kingdom Bacillati; phylum Actinomycetota; class Actinomycetes; order Pseudonocardiales; family Pseudonocardiaceae; genus Amycolatopsis; species Amycolatopsis roodepoortensis. Next base: position 4,385,419 of record NZ_CP102415.1, on the reverse strand, counting down.
GAATCGTTCCGCCGAGAGAACGCCGCCGCGAAGCCAGAGCCGGTGGCGCCAACCCGAGAACAAGCCGCCGAATCCAAGGAGTCAGCATGACCACCGCCACGAAGAACGACCGCAAGCACACCGCCCTCGACCAGGTCCGCACGCCGCTGCTGGCGGCGCTGGGCGCCGGCAACCTGGCGGGCCAGGCCGTCGTCGACGCCGTGGCCAAGGCCAAGGAGAAGGTCGTCGAGGGCAGCGAGAGCGCCCGCAAGAACATCGAGGAGCTCCCGCACGACGTCGAGGGTCTCCGCGAGAAGCTGGACCCGGCCGAGCTGCGCAAGGTCATCGACGAGTACACCGAAGCCGCGCTGAAGCTGTACAACAAGCTGGCCGAGTCCGGTGAGCAGGCGTGGGACAAGATCGCCGCGCAGCCGCAGGTCAAGAAGGCCATCGAGCAGCTCGAGGACGCGATCAGCACCGCGCAGGACCGCGTCGAGGGTGCGACGACCGACGCCCGCGAGCGCATCGACACCGTGCTCGGCAAGGTCACCAAGGGCACCCGTTCCGTCGGCGAGAAGACCGCCCGCAAGGTGACCGAGGTCGCCGGCGAGATCGCCGACGAGGTCGAGGAGATCGGCGACGACCTCGCGCACGAGACCCGCTCGGCTTCGCGCAAGGTCGCCAACAAGACCGCGCCGAAGACCACGGCCCCCGCGCGCCGCACCACCACCAGCCCGGCCGCCAAGAAGCCGGCCACCGCGCCGAAGACCACCGAGAAGTAAGGTCCGCGTGAACTCCTGGGCCCCCGGCACCGCCTTCGGTGCCGGGGGCCCGGGTCATTCGCCCGGTTTGACGTAAGCTGAGTTCGTGTTCGTTGCCACCTGGATCCTCATCGCCATCCATTGGGGCGGCGCGCTGACGGGGCTGTTCGCTTTCGTGCATGCGCTGTTGCAGCGCGCGGACGCGTATTCGGCCGCCGATCGGAAGACCAAGCCCATCTGGATGCTCATCACCGGCGGATCCACCGTGGTGCTGACCTTCTTCCAGTTCTACGGCGGCGGCATGATCCTGTGGCTGCCCGCGCTGGTCGCGGTCCTGGTCTACCTCGTGGACGTCCGCCCCAAGCTCATCGAGGTGCAACGCGGCGGCCGTAACTGGTGATTAGGGTGGGCCTGTGACCACTTGGACCATCGCCGGAAGCCTCACCGTCGTCCCCGCCCTCTCCCGCACGGACCTCCTCGCCGAGCCCGTCGCCAAGGCGCTCGCCGCCCTGCCCGATCCGGACGCCGTCGGCGTCGTCGAGATCGACGCCGAGCTCGCCGACACCGCCGCCTTCTGCGAGGCGTACGGTTCCCCGCTTTCCGCGTCCGCGAACTGCGTCGTCGTCGCCGGCAAACGCGCCGGTGAGGTCCGCTTCGCCGCCGCGATGATCCTCGCCACCACCCGCGCCGACGTGAACGGCGTGATCAAACGCCGTCTCGACGTCCGCAAGGCCTCCTTCGCCCCGATGGACGAGGCCGTCTCGCTCACCGGAATGGAGTACGGCGGCATCACGCCGGTCGGACTGCCCGCGGAATGGCCGATCCTGATCGACCAGCGCGTCGCCGACCAACCCGAACTGGTCATCGGCAGCGGTATCCGCGGCGGCAAGCTGCTGATCCCGGGCCCGGTCCTCGCGTCCCTGCCGGGTGCCGAGATGATCGACGGGCTCGCGCGCCCCGTCGAGTGAGGCTGTCCACAAAGGACTTCTCGCTGGCTTCGGCCTTCGAGGCCGGGGCACTGGAGATCGATCCCGCGTTGCTGGCGAAGCTCGGGGAGAACCGCGCCCGTGTCCTCGCCGCGCTGGACGAGCGCCCCGTCTACGGCGTGAACACCGGGATGGGGCGGCTCGCGGGGATCGCCGCGCCCGCGTCGAGCGCGCACCAGCGGAACCTGCTGATCGGCCGTGCCGTCGGCGGTCCGCCGTGGCTCTCGGCAGGCGAAGTGCGGTGGCTGCTGCTGGTGCGCCTGCGGGACCTGCTCGCGCCGGAGGCGGGCGCGAGCCCGGAGCTGGTGACGTTCCTCGTCGACCGGCTGAACGAGGGGTTCACCCCCGCCGTGCCGCGGACGGGGCTGGGCAGCGCCGGCGAGATCATCCCGCTGGCGCACGCCTTCCAGACGTTCCTCGGCGTCGGGACCGTGCTGGTGGACGGCGTCGAGACGCCGGCGGCGGAGGTGCTGGCGGAGCCGTACGAGCCGGGACTCAAGGAGGCCGCGACCCTCATCCAGGGCTCGCCGCTGGCGGAGACGCTCGCGGCGTTCGCGCGGACCGAGGTCCAGCAGGTGGCGGACCTCCAGACGCTGGCCGCCGCGATCGCGATCGACGTTCTCGGTGCGCCGCAAGCGGTCTATCGCCCCGCGTCGGCGGGAGACGATCGGGTGCTGGAGTCGGTGCTGTACGAGATCGGCGGCCTGCTCGACGGTGCCACGGAGCGCCACGGAGTCGTCCAGGCGCCGGTCTCGGTGCGGGTCGCGCCGCGGGCGATCGCCCATCTGACGCGGGTGAACGGTGAGCTGGGTGAGGTCCTGCGGCGTTCGGCGCCGACGGACTCGCCCGCCTTCCTCGACGGCGAATTCGTGTCCACGACGGGATTCCACGCCGTCGAACTCGGGCTGCGGATGGACGCGGTGACGGCGGCGCTCGTGCATCTGGGCGAAGTGAGCGTGCAGCGGACGCACCGGTTGCTCGACGAACGGTTCAGCGGCCTGCCCGCGCAGCTCGCGGTGGCACCGGGGCCGCAGGCGGGGCTGATCCCGTTGCACAAACGCGCGGTGGGGGAACTGCACGCCCTGCGGCGGCTGGCCACACCCGCGACCCTGGGCTCCGTCGACACTTCCGGCGGACAGGAGGACGTGCAGGCGTTCGCCTGGGCGGCGGGGAATCAGCTCCGTGACGCATGCGCGCGGATGTTCGCCATCACCGCCTGCGACCTGATCACGGGTTCGCAGGCGCGGTGGCTGGCGGCCGGTGACGGCTCGCCCCGGCTTCGTGCCGCTTACGAGTGGCTGAGTGGGCTGGTGCCGCCTGTCGAAGAGGATCGGTCCTTGGGGCCGGAGGTGGCGGCTTTGGTCGCCGTGCTGCGGGATTCGTACTTCAACGACCTGAAGACATTGGACTAGGTGCGGGCATCCGCGCGGGACTGGATCGCCAGGCCGCGCGGAGTCACCCAACGCGTGACGAGCGCGAAAACGCCTTCGCAGACCAAAGCCAGCACGACGACCGCGATGCCACCCGCCAGGATCTCGCCGTGACCGGGTTCGCCGAGGGCGAAACCGTCCACAATGTACCGCCCGAGCCCGCCGCCGTCGTTGACGATCGCGCCGATCGCGACCGTCGCCACCAGTTGCAGGAACGCGACGCGGGCACCCGCGAGGATGACCGGAGACGCGAGCGGCAACTCCAGGCGCAGCATGATCTGCCACTCGCGGTGGCCGGTGCCGCGCGCGGCGTCGACGGTTTCCTGCTCCAGCTGGATGACGCCCGCGTAGGTGTTCGTGAACAACGGCGGCAGCGCCAAGGCCACCAACGCGAGCATCAACGGCCAGAAGCTCGTGTCCGCTTCGAGGCGGGCGGCCAGGAACCAGAACAGGATCACCAGCCCGAAGCTGGGGATCGCGCGGCCGATGTTCACCGCGCTCGTGGCGAGGAACTGCGCGCGGCGGTAGTGCGCCAGCCACAACGCGGGCGGGATCGTCAGCACGGCGGAGATCGCCAGCGCCAGCAAGGAGAACTGGAGATGCTCGATCGTCCGGTACGGCACGCCCGCCGGATCGGTCCAGCTCCAGCGGTTCGGTTCGCCGAACCACTCGATGGTCTGGTCGATGATGCTCATCGCGACGCCGCCTTCCGCGACCACGGTGCCAGCGCGCGCCCGCCGAGCCACAGCAGCAGATCGACCACCACGGCGAGCACCACCGAAAGCCCGACGCCGACGATGATCGACGTCGGATTCGGCGTCGCGGTCTGGATGCCGTTGCGGATGAAGTACCCCAGGCCGCCCTTGCCGAGCATGGAAGTCACCGTCACGAGCCCGATCGTGGTCACCGCCGCGACCCGCAGGCCCGCGATCACCACCGGCAGCGCGAGCGGGAGTTCGACCTGCCACAGCAGCCGCGCACGCGTGAAACCCATGCCTATCGCGGCTTCGCGGACTTCCTTGGGCACCTGTTCGACGCCGGTGACGATGTTGCGGATGAGGATCAGCAACGTGTACGTGGCCAAGGGAATCACCGCGGTGGTGAAGGACGTCAGCCCGGTGAAGGGCACCAGTACGGCGAAGGCGCCGAGGCTCGGGATGACGTACAACGAACCCGCCGTGCCCAGCGCGATGACGTAGAACCACCTGCGACGCAGCGAAACCACGGAAACACCGATCGACACCACGAGCCCGATGGCGAGCGCCGCCGCGGTCAGCGTGATGTGCTCACCGAGCCGCTCGAAGATCTCGTCGAGGTTGCGGTCCACCCACCGCCACTCGAAGAGCGGCCGTCCGCCTTGGGCGGGAACGGGGAACACGGAGGATGCTCGCACCGGCCGACCTTACCCCGATCGGGCGGCCGGATTCCGTTCTCTGGGAGCGGACGGGGTGCAACTCTCAAAATGTGGATTCTTGTCGTGGCCCGGGGATACGGTTCTTTCCTCTGACGAGTCATAGGAGTGTGTGCACGTGCGCTGGACACGGAATGTTCGAGTGGGCGCGGTGCTCGCCGCCGCCATCCTCGGTATGACCGCCTGTGGGGGCGGCGGAGACGACGCGGCGGCCCCGCCCGCGCCGAGCAAGGGCGGGGCGCCGATCGTGGTGGCGTCCTTCAACTTCACCGACAGCGTGATCCTCGCCGAGCTGTACGCGAACGCGTTGGAGGCCGAGGGTTTCCCGATCACTCGCAAGCTGAACCTCGCTACGCGCGAGCTGATCTACCCGGCGCTGAAATCCGGCGAACTCCAGTTCATCCCGGAATACCAGGGCGCCGCCATCACAACCGGATACGGGAAGGAAGCCGCGAAGGACGCGGCGGCCGAGCACGAGCAGCTCAGGAAGTTGTTCGAGCCCGACGGCATCGCCCTGCTGGAACAGTCGCCGGCGGAGAACAAGAACACCTACATCGTGAAGGCCGACCTCGCCAAGGAGAAGGGCCTCGCGAAGATCAGCGACCTGTCCAAGGTCGACAACGTCATCGTCGCGGGCGGGCCGGAGTGCGCGGAGCGGCTCCCCTGCTTCAAGGGCTTCACGGACGTCTACAAGCTGAAGGCCACCTTCCAGGCCGTGCAGGAGGCGGGCCCGCGCGTGGAGCAGCTGCGGTCCGGCAAGGTCACCGTCATCCCGGTCGACTCGGTGAGCCCGCTCGTCGGCGACCCGCAGTTCGTGGCGCTGGAGGACGACCTCGGCATCGTGCCGACCGAGAACGTCGTGCCCGCGGTGAACAAGAAGGTCCTCGACGAACGCGGCGCCGACTTCGTGGCCGCGGTCAACGCGGTGAGCAAGGCCCTCGACACCGCGCAGCTGCGTGAGCTGAACAAGCGCGTCGACTCGGACGGCGAGAAGCCGGCTGACGTCGCGAAGGAGTGGCTGAAGGAGAAGTCCCTCATCTGAGCCCTCGCGCGATGAAAGGTCCCTTCCTTGTGAAACTCGCGAGGAAGGGACCTTTCATCGCGTCCGGGGCCGCTCTGCGCCGCCGTACTCGCCGAGGGGCCGCCCGTTCCCCCTGCGAGCACCGGTGGAATCGTGGACGCTGTCGTTGCACCACGGGTGAAAGGGAGTGGGATGGGAAAGGTCACGGCCATCGCGGAGCGCACCATCGAGGCGCCGGCGGACAAGGTCAGGGCGCTCGTCGCGGACTACGCCGAAACCCGGCCGAAGCTGCTCACCGAGCACTACCGCGACTACGAGGTCACCGAAGGCGGGGTCGGCGCGGGCACGAAGGCGCGCTGGAAGCTGCAGGCCACGTCGAAGCGCGTGCGTGACGTCGCGGCGACGGTGACCGAGCCGTCCGAAGGCACCATCGTCGAGACCGACGCGAACTCCAGCATGGTCACCACCTGGACCGTCCGCGAGGTGCCGGACGGCAGCGTCGTCCGCATCGAGACGACCTGGGACGGCGCGGGTGGCATCGGCGGCTTCTTCGAGAAGACCTTCGCGCCCGGCGGGCTCAAGCGGATCTACGAGGGAGTCCTCGGCAAACTCGCCGAGGTCGTGTAGTCCTCACCACAACCGGAATGGTCGCCCCGGTTCGCTCGTTGTACTCGGCGTGCATACGGGGCGATCGCCCCGCTTGAGCGACAGACTTGGAGTTACCTCGTGAACGCAACCGAGATCCGGCTCGCCTCCCGTCCGCACGGCGTCCCCACGCTCGAGAACTTCGAGATCGCCGACGTCGAGATCCCGGTGCCGGGCGAAGGGGAGATCCTGGTCCGCAACCAGGTGCTGAGCGTCGACCCGTACATGCGTGGCCGGATGAGCAGCGCGAAGTCCTACGCCGAACCGTACGAGGTCGGCAAGGTCATGCACGGCGGCGCCGTCGGTGAAGTCCTCGAGTCCACCGTGGACGATTTCAAGCCCGGCGACATCGTGTTGCACGGCCTCGGCTGGCGCTCGCACGCCGTCGTCGCCGCGAAGCACGCGGTGAAGGTCGACCCCGAAGCCGCGCCGATCACCGCGTACCTCGGTGTCCTCGGCATGACCGGTCTCACCGCGTACGCCGGACTGCTCGACGTCGCGGAGTTCAAGGAGGGCGACACCGTCTTCGTGTCCGGCGCGGCGGGCGCCGTCGGGTCCGTCGTCGGCCAGCTCGCGAAGCTGAAGGGCGCGAAGCGGGTCATCGGCAGCGCGGGCACCGACGAAAAGGTCAAGTGGCTGACCGACGAACTCGGTTTCGACGCGGCGTTCAACTACAAGGACGCCCCGGTCGTCGAGCAGCTGCGCGCGGCGGCGCCCGAAGGCATCGACGTGTACTTCGACAACGTCGGCGGCGAGCACCTCGAAGCCGCGATCGACTCGATCAACCTGCACGGCCGGATGGCGATCTGCGGGATGATCTCGGTCTACAACAACACCGAACCGGCCGCGGCGCCGCGCAACCTCGCGTCGATCATCGCGAAGCGGTTCACCATGCGCGGCATGCTGGTCGGCGACCACTTCGCGCTGCAGCCGCAGTTCGTCAAGGAGGTCGCGCCGCTGGTCGCCTCCGGTGAGCTCAAGTACTCGGAGACCATTGTGGACGGTATCCGCAACGCGCCGCAGGCCTTCCTGGACCTGCTGGGCGGGGCGAACACCGGCAAGATGCTGGTCCGCGTCTGACCTGGAGCCAAAGGACGCTTTCCCTGCGTCTCATGCGAGGAAAGCGTCCTTCGGCTCAGTACTGCGTCGTGAGCGCGCCTTCCGTCAGCGCGGCGTCCAGCGCCTCCGCCGACATGTCCAGCTTCATCTGGTCGCGGAAGATCTGGCCGGCGGTCGGCAGGCTGGAGCGCTCCGGCCAGGTTTCCGGCTTCCACAGCGAAGACCGCAGGAAAGCCTTGGCGCAGTGCATGTACAGCTCTTCGACCTCGACCATGATCGCCAGCGCGGGGCGCTTGCCCTTGACCACGAGGTCGTCGAAGAACGGCGCGTCCGCGACCAGTTTCGCGCGGCCGTTGATCCGCAGCGTCTCGTTCATCCCCGGGATCACGAACAGCAGCCCGGCGTGCGGGTTCTCGAGGATGTTGGTCTGGCTGTCGAGCAGCTTGTTGCCCGGGCGGTCCGCCAGCACCAGCGTCCGGTCGTCGAGCACCTTCACCGAACCGGCCGGGTCGCCCCGCGGGGAGACGTCACAGGTCCCGTCGGACGACGCCGTCGCCAGCAGGTAGAACGGCGAGTGTTCGATCAGCGTGCGCGCGTGCGGATCGAGGAAGGGGATGATCTTCCCCTTGGTGCGCTCGGCCGGATGGCCGAGGTGCTCACGCAGCGCTTCGCGCGTCTCGATCACTTTGATCTCTGAGGTCCCCATGACCCCAGTCAACCATCAGAAGACGACAGTCCTGTTCCCGTGCACCAGCACGCGCCCTTCGAGGTGCCACCGCAGTCCGCGCGCCAGCGTCACCTTTTCGATGTCGCGGCCCTTGCGGACCATGTCCTCGACGGAGTCGCCGTGGTCGACCCGGATGACGTCCTGGTCGACGATCGGGCCCGCGTCGAGGTCCGCGGTGACGTAGTGGCAGGTCGCGCCGATGAGCTTCACCCCGCGCGCGTGGGCCTGGTGGTACGGCCGCGCGCCGACGAACGACGGCAGGAAGCTGTGGTGGATGTTGAGCGCCCGCCCGGCCCACGCCTCGCACAGTTCCGGCGGCAGGACCTGCATGAACCGGGCGAGGACGACGGCGTGCGGGTCGTGCTCGTCGACGAGCTTCCGCACTTCCGCGAAGGCCGACGCCTTGGCCGCGGCGTCACCGGCGGGGAACGGGACGTGGTGGAACGGGATGCCGTGGGCGCGGGTGATGTCGCCCAGCGACGCGTGGTTGCCGATGACGGCGGCGACGTCGACGTCCAGTTCCCCGGAGGCGACGCGGCCGAGGAGGTCGTAGAGGCAGTGCCCGGCCTTGGAGACGAGGATCACGGCGCGACGCCGCTCACCGGTGTCGCTGACCTGCCAGCTCGACTCGGCCGAAAGGGACTTCGCGACGTCGGCGAAGCGGGTGCGCAGTTCGGCGGCGTCGAACGGCAGCGAGTCGGCGCGGACGACCTGGCGGGTGAAGAACCAGCCGGTGTCGGGGTCCGTGTGGTACGCCGCCTCGACGATCCAGCCGCCGTGTTCGGCGAGGAAACCCGAGATACGGGCGATGATGCCGGTGCGGTCGGGGCAGCCGAAGGAGATCACATAGCGACGTTCAGGGTTCGACACGGACCCCATTGTCGCTGGTCTCGGCCGCCGCGCGGCGCCGGGTCAGTATCCGGACGCGGACCCGCCGCCCGACCTCGATCGCCGCGACCAGCAGCAGGCCGAGCGCGAAGGACAGCAGAAGGCCCTTCTCCGGCTCGTCCGCGAAGGCCGCTCCGCCGACGAGACCGATGAGGACGCTGTACACCGCCCAGATGCTCGCGCCGAGGGCGTCGAGCGGGACGAACTTGCGCGGCGGGTAGCCGAGGCTGCCGTTGGCGAGCCCGCTCGCGACCCGGCCTCCGGGCAGGTAACGGGCGGCGAGGATCAGCAGGACGGCGTTGCGCCGCACCTGGATCTTCGCCCATTCGTAGCGCCGGACCCCGTCCGGGCCGCGCTGCAGGCGGGCGAGCGCTCGCGGACCCGCTGCCGCGCCGACGGTGTAGCCGAGGCAGTCGCCCAGCCAGGCCCCGAGCGCGGCGATCAGCGCGAGCAGCGCCAGCTGGGGGAAGTCCGTGCCGATCAGGACGGCGACGGTGATGACCGTGGTCTCGCTCGGCATGAACGGCAGGAGCGCGTCCAAGCCGGACACGAGGAACACGATCACCCACAGCCAGGGCGATCCGAGCGTGCCCTCGAGCAGCCCGGTGACGTACTCCAGCAGTTCCACGGTTCCATGGTGATCACCGCAGGTCGCTTTGGGGTGACGGAGCGGGGTTCGACCGGTGAATTCCTAGTCCGGGGCCACCGACGACCACGGCACGGTGAGTTCACCGAGCCGCCACCGCGACGGCCGGTTCAGCACCGGCCAGCCCCGCGCGGTGAGCAGGTGGACGGCGTGCGCCCAGCGGGCGCGGACGCCGAAGTTCTGGTGCGGCGCCGCCGTCGCCCAGCAGATGTCCAAAATGGACAGTAGTTCGTGGACCCGTTCGCCGGGAACGTTGCGGTGAATGAGGATCTTGGGCAGTCGTTCGGCCACTGTGGACGGACGTTCCAGGCTGGCGAGATGGACGGACAGGGTCAGGCTGCGTGGCCCGCCGGAGCCGACCGCGACCCACGTGCTGAGCCGCCCGATCTCGTCACAGGTGCCTTCGACGAGCAGTCCGCCCGGCGCCATCGCGTCCAGCATCAGCGACCAGGCGCCCGGGACCTCGGCCTCGTCGTACTGGCGCAGCACGTTGAACGCGCGCACCAGCACCGGCCGCGTCCCGGCGAGTTCGAAGCCGCCGCGCCGGAAGTCCAGCCACGGCCGGTCGACGGCGGTTTGCGCGACGGCGACCCGTTCGGCGTCCAGCTCCAGGCCAAGGACCCGGACGTCGCGCCGGACGGAGCGCAGCCGGCGCGCCATCTCGACCGTGGTCACGGGTGAGGCGCCGTAGCCGAGGTCCACCACGAGCGGTTCGTCCGCGCGATGCAGCAACCCGGTCACGCCAGCGTCGCTCGCGAGCCAGCGGTCGACGCGGCGGAGCCGGTTGGGGTTGGTCGTGCCCCGTGTCGGTGCCCCGACCGGTTTCAGCGCTCGGCCAGCCACTTCGCGACGAATTCGGCCTCGCGTTCCAGCAGCTTGGTGACCTGTTCGGCGATCACGCCTTCCAGCTTCCCGCCGACGAACGGGATCCGCACCTTGACCTCGCCGCTGTTGACCAGCGTCGTCCGCTCGCCTTCGCCGGTCAGCGACGTCTTGGCGGTGATCTCGCCCGGCACGCCCGAGACCGACGCCGTCGCGGTGCCGGTGTAGCCGGATCCGGCGGCCTTCCAGGTCTGCTCCCGCTCGACGATCAGATCGCCCCGGTGCAGCGTCCGCACGGCCGACGGGAGCTTGTCCGAGCTGATGCCCTGGCGCAGCTTGTAGCGCACGCCGTCCCCGGCCGGGACGTACTCCAGCAGCTCCGCGTCGTCGCCACCGATCTGCTCCAGCCTCGCCCGCAGCGCCGCCTCGCCGGCGACCGCGTCGAACGTGGTCGCGAGGTCTGCGGAGAACGTCGATCGGTGCTCGATACGGGAGGCCATGGCGCCAGACAGTACCGTTCACGGGCGTGAGCACTGCCGAAACTCCCACCCTCGCCGACCACACCACGTTGCGCCTCGGCGGTCCGGCACGGCGTTATGCCGAGGCGAAGACCGTGGAGGCCCTGGTCGACGCGGTCCGCGAAGCCGACGACGCCGGTGAGCCCGTGCTGCTGCTCGGCGGCGGCTCGAACCTCGTCGTCGCCGACGACGGCTTCGACGGCACGGTGCTGAAGGTCGGCACCACCGGCTGGACACGTGACGGGGATCTCGTCGAGGTCGCGGCGGGGGAGAACTGGGACGGTTTCGTCGAGGACCTGGTCGCGAAGGGCGTCGGCGGGCTCGAATGCCTGTCCGGGATCCCCGGTTCGGTCGGCGCGACACCGATCCAGAACGTCGGCGCGTACGGCTGCGAGGTGGCCGAGTCGCTGGTCTCGGTCGACCTCTACGACCGCGCCACCCGCGAGATCCGCACGCTGAGCGCCGAGGAGCTCGGCTTCGGCTACCGCACGTCGATCCTGAAGGGGACCGACGCGGGCGTCGTGCTCACCGTGCGTTTCAAGGTCACCGAAGACGGCCTCTCCGCCCCGATCCGCTACGCCGAACTCGCTCGCACGCTCGGTGTCGAGATCGGTGACCGGGTCCCGGCCGCCGAAGCACGCGAAGCCGTCCTCGGGCTGCGTCGCAGCAAGGGCATGGTCCTGGACGCCGACGACCACGACACGTGGAGCGCTGGCTCGTTCTTCACCAACCCGATCATCGGGGAGGCGCGGCTGGCGAAGGTGCTGGCGGGGATCGTGGAGGTGGTCGGCGAGGACGTGCGCGTGCCGCAGTACCCGGCGCCCGGCGGCACGAAGCTGTCCGCCGCGTGGCTGATCGAGCGGGCCGGGTTCGCGAAGGGGCACGAAGGGCCCGGCGGCAGGGTCTCGCTGTCGACGAAGCACACGCTCGCGCTCACGAACCGGGGCAAAGCCTCGACAGAGGACCTTCTCGCTCTGGCGCGCGAAGTGCGCGACGGCGTCGAAGCTCGCTTCGGCGTTTCGCTGCACCCGGAACCCCTTTTGATCAACTGCTCGCTCTAGCCCTCGCCCGCATTCAGCGGACGAAATGCGGGAGGGTGAACAACCCCGTGCCGGTCTTGCGCGTCTATCCCCGTGAGGGGCGCGGGTGACTTCCGTCGCCGCGGGTAACGTCGGAGAGGTTCCCAGCGCTGAGCGGGTAGGGGCTCGCGGGGAGACGGGGATCTTCATGGGAGGTACACGTGATCGAACGGCGCACGGTGTTCAAGGCCGCGCTCGCCGCGGGGGCGGCCGCGCTGGCCGCTGCCTGCTCCAGCGGAGAAGGCGGTAACGCCAAGCCCGAAGGCAGCGGCGGGGAGCAGAACGCCGCCCCGGTCGCCAAGATCACCGCCGAACCCGCCGCCGACGCCAAGGACGCCTCCGTGGTGACGCCGGTCGTCGTGAAGGTCGCCGACGGCAAGCTCACCGAGGTCAAGGTCACCGGGGACGGCGGCAAGGACGTCAAGGGCGAGCTTTCCCCCGACGGGCTCACCTGGACCAGCACCGAGGTCCTCGGCTACGGCAAGACGTACACGTACGCCGCGAAGGCCACCGGCAGCGATAACAAGCCCGCCGAGTTCAAGGGTTCGTTCAGCACGGTCAAACCCGCCAAGGAGGTTCGCGCCACGCTGAACCCGACCGACGACGCCGAGGTCGGTGTCGCGATGCCGATCAGCGTGAAGTTCGCGTCCCCGGTCAAGGACAAGGCGGCCGCCGAGAAGGCGCTCACGGTGAAGACCGACAAGGACGTCGAGGGTTCCTGGGGCTGGCTGTCGGACACGCAGGTCGACTGGCGGCCCAAGGAGTACTGGCCCGCGAACATCAAGGTCAACGTCGAGGCGAAGCTCTACGGCGTCGCGCTCGGCGGCGGCGCGTACGGCAAGGCCGACGTGACCACCGAGTTCAAGATCGGCCGCAACCAGGTGGTCAAGATCAACACTCCGGACCACGTGATGAAGGTCTACCGGGGCGGCGCGGAATCGGCGAGCTACCCGTGCTCGAACGGCCTCGACTCCGACGTTCAGCGCAACACCCCGAACGGCACGTTCATCGTGATGACGAAGGAGCCGACGGCGCGGTTCGACAACGCGCGCTACGGCTACACCAACGTCAACAAGAAGTGGGCCTGCCGGATCTCGAACAACGGCGAGTACATCCACGAGAACCAGGACAACGCGGCGAACATCGGCAAGGCCAACACCTCGCACGGCTGCGTGAACCTGCTCGACTCGGACGCGAAGAAGTACTTCGACTCGGCCATGATCGGCGACCCGGTCGAGATCACCGGTTCGAAACTGGGCAGCCCGACCAAATCGGACGTCAAGGACTGGTTCTACGACTGGAAGTCCTGGAAGGCCCTTTCCGCGATCAAGTAGCCAAGTGACATCAAGTAGCCAAGTGACAAGGGCGCCGGTGGCCGTTCGGTACAGGTGGTCGTGAGTGGCGTTTCGGGTTCTAACCCGAATCGCCACTCACGACCAACCCGGCCGACCTCATAAAGTGCGGGCATGAAGACCGAGGTAGTCGGCTACGGCGGGACCCGCATCGGCTTGTGGGTCGAGGGCGCCGAGAACACCCGTCCGATCGTGTTCGTGCACGGCTGGGCCCAGTCCGCCAAGGCCTGGGCACCGCAGCTGGCGGATCCCGCGCTCAGCGAACGATTCCGCCTGGTGGCGATGGATCTGCGCGGTCACGGCGACTCCGAGGTGCCCTCCGCCGGATACGACGATCCGCGCGTCTGGGCCGAAGACCTCGCCTCGGTCCTCGACTTCGCCGGCGAGGACGCGATCGTCGTCGGCTGGTCCTACGGCGGCCTGGTGATCACCGACTACCTCCGCGTGCACGGCTCGTCGAGGCTCGGTGGCATCGTTTTTGTGGGCGCCATCACAGAAATCGGCAAGAACCGGCCCGGCGGCAAGGTCGGGCCCGCCATGCGTGAGGCCATCCCGGCGGTGCTTTCGGACGATCCGGCGGTCGCGATTCCCGCGTTGGTGCAGTTCAGCGAGCGGATGACGGCAGCTCCGGTGTCCGGCACGCTCGCCCAATCGTTGCTCGGCGCCTGTCTCTCGACCCCGCCCGCGGTGCGCACCGCGCTGTTCCGGCGCGACATCGGGAGCGAGGACGTACTTCGCGATCTGGACAAACCGACACTTATCGTCCATGGTCTCGCGGACGCTGTGATCGATCCGACGTCCGCGGAATACGCGGCGGGGAAGATTCAGGGGGCTGTCGTGCGTTGGCTACCTGAGGTGGGGCATCTGCCGTTCGCCGAAGCGGCGGACGAGTTCGGTGATCTACTGCGCCGGTTCGCCGATCAGTAGGACTTCGGGAGTGTTGACCAGGTGACGATCCCCCTGTACGGGTTCGACGCCGCGCCCAGGCGCGTCGCGGTGCTGTCGTTGCACACCTCTCCGCTGGAGCAGCCGGGCACCGGCGACGCCGGCGGAATGAACGTCTACGTGAGCCAGACCGCCACCGAGATGGCCCGCCGCGGCGTCGAGGTCGAGGTGTTCACGCGGGCGACGTCCTCGGATCAGCCGCCGATCGCCGAGCTGGCGCCCGGCGTGCTGGTCCGGCACATCCCGGCCGGGCCGTTCGAGCCGCTGGGACGCGACGAGCTGCCCGCGCAGCTCTGCGCGTTCACCGCCGGGATGCTGCGGGCCGAGGCGTTCCACGAGCCGGGCTACTACGACCTCATCCATTCGCACTACTGGCTTTCCGGCCAGGCGGGCTGGCTCGCCCGCGACCGCTGGGGTGTGCCGCTGGTGCACACCGCGCACACCCTGGCCAAGGTCAAGAACGCCGCGCTCGCCGACGGCGACACCCCGGAGCCGCGCACCCGCGTGATCGGCGAGGAGCAGGTCGTCGAGGAGGCGGACTGCCTGGTCGCGAACACCCGCGTCGAGGCCCGCGAGCTGATCGAGCTGTACGACGCCGACCCGCATTCCGTGCACGCCATCCCGCCCGGCGTCGACCTCGACCGGTTCACCCCCGGATCCCGGCCCGCCGCGCGCCGGGCGCTCGGGCTGCCGCAGGACGCGATCGTGCTGGCCTTCGCGGGCCGCATCCAGCCGCTGAAGGCGCCGGACGTCCTTCTGCTTGCCGCGGCCGAAATGCTGCGCGAGCGGCCGGAGCTGGCGTCGCGGCTGGTGGTGCTGATCGTCGGCGGCCCGTCCGGGACCGGGCTGGAGCAGCCGCAGGCCCTGCGCGAACTGGCCGTCTCCCTCGGGATCGGGGAGCAGACCCGGTTCATGCCGCCGCAGCCCGGCCAGTCGCTGGTCGACGTCTACCGCGCGGCCGACATCGTCGCCGTGCCGAGCTACAACGAGTCGTTCGGGCTGGTCGCGCTCGAAGCGCAGGCCTGCGGGACGCCGGTGATCGCGGCCGAGGTCGGCGGGCTGCCGGTCGCGGTGCCGCACGGGGTTTCCGGGCTGCTCGTGCCGTCGCACGACCCGAAGGACTGGGCCGGAGCGCTCGCGAACGTCGCGCTACGGCCCGGCTGGCGTGCCGAACTTTCGGCCAACGCCGTCGTCCACGCGCGGCGCTTCTCCTGGAGCCGTACGACGGACCGGCTGCTGGACACGTACGCTCAGGCGACCGGCGCGTTCCGGCGTGCCCTCGAACAGCGCGCGGAGGTGGCGGTTTGACGCTCGACGAGACCTTGCGGTCCTCTTTGGACAATGCGGGCCTGGAATACGAAAGGCGTGGCGAGGGAAAGTACTTCGTCACCCTGCCCGGTACGAAGAAGCTGCAGACCAACTGCTGGCTGGTCGCCGGGGACCACGCCTTCGCCGTCGAAGCCTTCGTCTGCCGCCGTCCCGATGAGTCCCATGAGGACGTTTACCGGTTCCTGTTGCGCCGCAACGCGAAGCTGTACGGCGTGCACTACACCGTGGACGCGATGGGCGACATCTACCTGGTCGGCCGGTTCGGCCTGGACACGGTCACCGAGTCCGAGCTGGACAAGATCCTCGGGCAGGTGCTGGAGGCCGCCGACGGCGATTTCAACACGTTGCTGGAGCTCGGTTTCGCGGAATCGATCAAACGCGAATGGGATTGGCGCGTTTCCCGTGGCGAATCGCTCGCGAACCTTCAGGCGTTCAAACATCTCGTCGAACCTTCGAACGGACACGAACCCGGAGCCTTGACCGACTCGTGACCCGAATGGTGCAACGGGTCTGAGCCCGGCTCCGTCTCTTTCCGCGACACTGGAGGGAGACGGTCTTGATGCGCAAGCGAATGAGATGGGTCGCCGCCGCCGGCATCGTGCTGGCACTGGCGGGCTGTTCGGCGAACGATTCCGGCGGCAGCAGTGAATCCGCCGGGATGCCGATGTCGGCCGACAGTAAGCAGGCCGTGCCGAACCAAGGGCCGGCGAACAAAGAGGGCACCGACAGCAAGGCGGGTTCGGGCAAGGCCCCGGCGCCGGCGGGGCAGCCGGGCATCACCGACCGCAAGCTGGTTCGCACGGCGAGCCTGGAGCTCACCGCGCCGAACGTCGCCGACGTGATCTCGCAGGTACGCGTCATCACCCAGGGCGCCGCCGGCTACACGGGGCAGGAGAGCACCCAGGAGAAGCGGGCTTCGGTCAACGTCATCGTGCCCGCCGAGCGTCTCGACGGCGTGCTGGACCAGCTGGGGAAGCTCGGGAAGCAGGTCAAACGCGAGGTCACCGCGACGGACGTGACCGAGCAGATGGTCGACGTCGATTCGCGACTGGCCACCCAGCGGGCGAGCGTCGAGCGCATCCGCGCGCTGCTCGCGAGGGCGACGTCGGTCTCGGAGATCGCCTCGGTCGAGAGTGAGCTGACGAGCCGGGAGGCCGAGCTCGAGTCGCTGCAGAAGCGGCGCGAAAGCCTGGCCGGAAGTGTCGCCATGTCGACCATCTCCCTGCAGGTGAAGGCGGAGACCGTCGCGGCGGCGGAGGAATCCCGTAGCGGGTTCCTCGGCGGGCTGGGCGACGGCTGGGACGCGTTCCTGACCTTCGGCGGCGGCCTGCTGACCGTGCTCGGCGCGATGGTGCCGTTCCTGCTGGTCTTCGGTGTACCCGCGGCCGCGCTGGTGTGGTGGCTCCGCAAGCGGCGCCGTCCGGCGGAGCCCGCGATGGCAACCGCTTCGGATCTGCCGTCCGCGCCCCCACTGGACTGAGAGCCGATCATGCGTGGTTGAAGCCGTAACACGCGTGCCTGAAGCCGTAACTCGCGTGATCGGGGCCGTAACGCGCGTGTCTCGGGGCGGAAGTCTCGAGGGCGTGAGTTACGGCCTCAAGCACGTGAGTTACGGCTTCAATCACGCGTGTTCGGGGCTGCAGCCCGAGAAGAGAACAGGCGGGACGGCTCGAGGGAGGGGGGAGTCGCGATCTCGAGCCGCCCCGCTGAAGTTCCCGCCAAGGTGGACCCGGTGACGAGGGGGATGCCAACGGGGCCGGCGGGCGCCGCGACTCGGCAGGGGGGAGACGAGTCGCGGTCGTCACCCGCGTCGAACCGGGGAGTGCGTGGAATCCGGCCGCGCGGGACGTAGTCAACCTGTCAGATCTCCACCTGTAATCACAAGACTACCGGTTACTCCGTTCGAGTGAACTTGGAAAACGGGGATAACGGAGTGCAGCCTGATTTCCGGGGAACTGGACTTGTTGGCAGCCCGTCTTCTGGACGGGTGAAGGTGTTACTCGCGGGTAACGCACTCTCCGTAGAAACAAAGCGAAGCGCGGCCCTCTGACCGGCGCTTCCGCTCGCTCTGGCAGGCTGAACCCCATGGCTGAGCTTGGGACTCTGGTGCTGCTGCGTCACGGGCAGAGCACGTGGAACGCCGAAAACCTGTTCACCGGCTGGGTGGACGTGCCGCTGTCCGAGCAGGGCGAGCAGGAGGCCCGCAAGGGCGGGCAGCTCCTCGCGGAGTCCGGTCTGCTGCCGGATGTCGTCCACACGTCGCTGATGCGCCGGGCGATCTCGACCGCCAACCTGGCGCTCGACGCCGCCGACCGGCACTGGATCCCGGTGAAGCGCGACTGGCGCCTCAACGAGCGGCACTACGGCGCGCTGCAGGGCAAGAACAAGAAGCAGACCCTCGACGAGTTCGGCGAGGAGCAGTTCATGCTCTGGCGCCGCTCCTACGACACCCCGCCGCCCCCGATCGACCCGGCCGACGAGTTCAGCCAGGTCGGCGACGCGCGCTACGCCGACCTCGGTGACGCCGCCCCGCTGACCGAATGCCTCAAGGACGTCGTCGCGCGCCTGCTGCCGTACTGGGAGTCCGCGATCGTGCCGGATCTGCGCGCGGGCAAGACCGTGCTGGTCGCCGCGCACGGCAACTCGCTGCGCGCGCTGGTGAAGCACCTCGACGGCATCTCCGACGACGCGATCGCCGGGCTCAACATCCCGACCGGCATCCCGCTGCGCTACGACCTCACCGAGGACCTCAAGCCGGTCACCGCCGGCGGGACCTACCTGGACCCGGAGGCCGCCAAGGAGGCCGCGGCCGCCGTCGCCAACCAGGGCCGCTAGACCCACGCATTTCGTCCTCTGGATGCGGTAGTTCGCTCTCGAACCACCGCATTCAGAGGACGAATTGCGTCAGGGGAGGGGCTGGACCGACTCGACCCCCGCGGCCTTCCAGCCCTCGGGCAGCCGCTGGAGGCGCAGGACGATCGGCAGGTATCGCTTCGTCGTCTGCCCGGCCGCGTCCTTGACGTCCGTCGTCGCGAAGAGCAGCACGCTCGCCTTGTCGTCCACGACCTCCATGACCGCGGTCGCCGGGTTCGGCGCCAGCGACGTCTTCGTGCCGCTGGACCGGATCTGGTTCAGCCGCGCCGCCTTGTCCTGCTGGAACTGAGTCAACAGCTGCCCGGTCGACACGGACTCGTAGCGGGCGTACGTGCCTTCGGGGTCGGCCGAGTCCACGTTCAGCAGGGCCTCCGCGGCGCGGAGGGCGCCGTCGCGGGCGGAATCCCGCGTCCTCGCGAACACCCGGTCGCCGGCGCCCGGTTTCTCCGCCGCGGGCGGCGGTACGGACGGGTTCACCTCGACCTTGCCGATCCGCCACCGGTCGCCTTCGCGCACGGCCGCGAGCAGCACCGACGCGATGCCCTTGCTGGTGGCTCCGGCCCTGGAGCTGCTCTGGTCGAGCACGGTCAGCACCCGCGCCTTGTCCGGCGTCTCCTCGACCGCCGCCGAGACGATCACCTTGGTCACGAGCTTGATCGGCTCGGCCGACTTCCGGACCTCGGCGAACAGCTTCGCCAGCTCTTCGCGCGCGCTCGGCGTCAGATTGTCGGCGAGCGCCTTCTCGTAGGCGGGCACGGCCGTGCTGTCGTAGGAGAACACCGCTTCCGCGGCCGTCTTCACCGCCGTGAGCACGGACGCCGTCTTCGCCGGATCGACGAGCGCGAGGTTCGCGGGCGGGCTTTCCGGTTCGGGCTGGGCGGTGCCGGAAACCGTGGTGGTGCAGCCAGCGAGCGCGAGCAGCAGGGCGAGCCCCGTCCAGCGTTTCACAGCAGCCCGAGTTCCCGCGCCCGCGCGTCGACCTGGAGCCGCGACGTCACGCCGAGCGCGACCAGCAGCTCCGAGACACGACGCTGATAGGTGCGCACGCCCATGCCGAGACTCTTCGCGGCCTTCTCGTCCTTGCAGCCGGTGGTCAGGAACTCGAGGATCTGCGGTGCCTCCATCCGGATGTCGGCGAACCGCGCGTCGAACGTCTCCAGGGTGGTGGACGCCAGCCAGGCGGTCTCGAACAGCGACAGGATGCCCTGCACCAGCTCGGGGCGCGAGATGACGCTGTACGAGCGCACCGCCTTGCCCTCGTCGCCCGCCATGATCGCGACCCGCTCGTCGAGCAGGATCGTCTCGTTGATCTCCTCGGTGCCGATCCGGATCTGCGCGCCGAGTTCGGACAGATGGTGCAGGTGCCGCGCGGTCTGCTCGTTCAGCAGGACGCCGGGGCGGTACAGCTTGCGGATCCGCTTGTCGCGGACCAGCCGTTCGCCCTGCCGCGTGAGCGACGGCCGGGAAAGCGCCCAGGTGTAGAGGTCGTCGGCCGCGCACGCGATGTCGGTCGCCGCGACGAACAGATGAGCCGTCCGGTCGAACAGCTCTTCTTCTCCGCGAATCAGGGAGATGTCACTGACGAGTTCCACGGCGACAGTCTTCCAACATTCCCCGGCACCCGTGACGGGAACGTCGCTATTCACCGGTGAGCGGGTTCGGAAGGTCACGACGAAAGTCGGGATCCGGGCACGGGACGGTACCGATGTCCCCGTTTCGGGTGACCCGCCTCACCCAGGAGGTCTCGGCCACGTGAACGAGGCCTGACCTGCAGGCGAACAGGGTGTCCCCAGGTGTCATAGGCATCACGAGTACGCGGCCGGGACTAGGCCAAAAGGCTACCCGCACGCTTACGATTCCCCTGTGACCACGCCTGTTGCACTCGCCCTGGCCATCGGCGGACTGATCGTCGGTGTGGTTTTCGGCTTCCTGATCGCGAGGGGCCGCACCCGCCGCGAGGAGCGGCGGCCGACCGGTCCCACCGTGGCCGAACTGCTCGAACGCCTCGTGCGGTCCAGCAACAACGGCGTCGTCGTCCTCAACAAGTTCGGCGACATGGTCCTGCACAACCCGCGTGCCTACGAACTCGGGCTGGTGAAGGTCAACCAGGCCGATCCGCGGGCCCGCAAGGCCGCCGAGCAGGTGGTCGAGACCGACGAACCGATGGAGATCGACCTCTCCCCGCTGGAGGCGAGGGGGCGCCAGCCCGAGGCCGTCCTCGGCGAGGTCCGCCCGCTCGGCGACGGATTCACCGTGGTCGAGGCCGTCGACCACTCCGAGGCGATCCGGCTCGAAGCCGTCCGGCGGGACTTCGTCGCGAACGTCAGCCACGAGCTGAAGACGCCGGTGGGCGCGATCGCGCTGCTCACCGAGGCCGTCCTCGACGCCGCGGAGGACACCGAGGAGGTCCGCCGCTTCGGCGGCAAGATCCTCCGCGAATCGACGCGGCTCGGCCAGCTCGTCACCGAACTGATCGCGCTGTCGCGGCTCCAGGGCGCCGAGCGGCTGCCTGACCTGAACGTCGTCGAGGTCGACGCCGTCGTCCGCGAGGCGCTCGGCAGGACGACGCTTTCGGCGGAATCCGCCGAGATCACCATCACCACCGACGCGGCCAGCGGGCTCCTCATCGAGGGCGACCGGACGCTGATGGTCACCGCGCTGTCGAACCTGCTGGAGAACGCCGTCGCGTACTCGCAGCCGGGCAGCCCGGTGTCGATCAGCAGGCGGCTGGTCGACGGGAAGGTCGAGATCGCGGTGACCGACCGCGGTATCGGTATCGCCGAGGACGAGCAGCAGCGTGTCTTCGAGCGGTTCTACCGCGCGGACAAGGCACGGTCGCGGGCGACCGGCGGCACCGGGCTGGGGCTGGCGATCGTCAAGCACGTGGCCGCCAACCACGGCGGTTCGGTCGGCCTGTGGAGCCGCCCCGGCACCGGGTCGACCTTCACCCTGCGGATCCCCGCGCACATCCCCGCCGAACCGGCCGCGCCCGCGAAACAGGCTCCGCCGGCGTCCCGGCCGGAGAAGACCCCCGAGCGGACACCCCGTCTCGTGGCAACAGGGCAAGAAAGCCCCGACCATGGAGGAAACCTGTGACGAGGGTTCTCATCGTCGAGGACGAAGAGTCGTTCGCCGACCCGCTCGCGTTCTTGCTCCGCAAAGAGGGCTTCACCGCCGCCGTCGCCGTGACGGGGCAGCAGGCACTCGAGGAGTTCGACCGCAACGGCGCCGACATCGTCCTGCTCGATCTCATGCTCCCCGGGATGAGCGGCACCGACGTCTGCAAGCAGCTCAGGCAGCGTTCCGCCGTGCCGGTGATCATGGTGACCGCGCGCGACAGCGAGATCGACAAGGTCGTCGGCCTGGAACTCGGCGCCGATGACTACGTCACCAAGCCGTACTCGGCCCGCGAGCTCATCGCGCGGGTGCGGGCGGTGCTGCGCCGCGGCGGTGAGCCGGGCTCCGAAGGCGATCTGGCGCCGCTGGTGCTGGCCGCCGGGCCGGTGCGGATGGACGTCGAGCGGCACGTGGTGACCGTCGACGGCCAGGAGGTCTCCTTGCCGCTCAAGGAGTTCGACCTGCTCGAGTACCTGCTGCGCAACGTGGGCCGCGTGCTCACCCGCGGGCAGCTGATCGACCGGGTGTGGGGCGCGGACTACGTCGGCGACACCAAGACGCTCGACGTCCACGTGAAGCGCCTGCGGTCGAAGATCGAACCGGACCCGGGTTCGCCCCGGCACCTGGTCACGGTGCGTGGCCTCGGCTACAAGTTCGAGACGTGAGATA
This sequence comes from Amycolatopsis roodepoortensis, assembly GCF_024628825.1. Lineage (NCBI taxonomy): Bacteria > Bacillati > Actinomycetota > Actinomycetes > Pseudonocardiales > Pseudonocardiaceae > Amycolatopsis > Amycolatopsis roodepoortensis. Next base: position 4,363,161 of record NZ_CP102415.1, on the reverse strand, counting down.
GCGCGTGAAGGCCCCCTTCCCTCGGCTCAGCCGAGGGAAGGGGGCCTTCACGCGGAGCCGTGCGATACAGATCACGGTTACGGTTTCGTGACCTGACGTGGGGGCGGGTACCGTAGACGCTCGTGCGCCTAGGGGTACTCGACGTCGGTTCCAACACCGTCCACCTGCTCGTGGTCGACGCCCACCGTGGCGCCCACCCGACCCCGATGCATTCCGAAAAGGCCGTCCTCCGCCTCGCCGAGCAGATCACCCGCAACGGCGACCTGAGCCGCGCGGGCGCGGACAGCCTCGTGCGCGCGGTCGAATCGGCGAAGGCGGCCGCGGCCCGCCTCGGTTGCGAAGAGGTCATGGCGTTCGCCACTTCCGCGGTCCGCGAAGCCAAGAACGCCCCGAAGGTGCTGGCGAAGGTCCAGGAACAGACCGGCGTCGAACTCCGGGTGCTTTCCGGGATCGACGAATCCCGGCTCACCTTCCTCGCCGTCCGCCGCTGGTTCGGCTGGTCGGCGGGAAAACTGCTGGTCCTCGACATCGGCGGCGGCTCGCTGGAGGTCGCGATGGGCCGCGACGAGGAGCCGGATCTGGCCGAATCGCTGCCCTTGGGCGCGGGCCGGACCACCAGGACGCGGTTCCAGCACGACCCGCCCACCCGGTCGGAGCTGATCGCGACTTCGGCGTGGCTCGAAGAACAACTCGCCCCGCTCGCGAAGAAGGTCGCCAAATTGGGTGAACCCGATCGTGTCGTGGCGACGTCGAAGACGTTCCGGTCGCTCGCCCGGCTGACCGGAGCGGCGCCGTCGGCCAGCGGGCCGCATGTGCGCCGTACCCTGACCGACACCGCGTTGCGCCAGCTCATCGCGTTCATCTCCCGGATGACCGCCCATGACCTGGCACAACTCGAGGGGGTCAGCGCGAGCAGGGCGCATCAGCTGGTGGCGGGCGCGCTCGTCGCACAAGCCACCATGCGGGCGCTTTCCCTGGAAGAACTGGAGATCTGTCCGTGGGCGCTGCGAGAAGGTGTCATCCTTCGACGGCTGGACCATTCGAACGGTGCGGACGAGACTGTGGGCGGCAGCGCCCGACTGGACTTAGTCGACGGAGAACGGGCACGGTGAAGAGGTGACGGAAATGCGGATGACGGTGGATAGCGCGCGCGACGCCGCCCATGCCCCGTCGCGTGCCGGTTCGCAACGGCCGGAGCGCGCATTGGACTGCACGGTATGACGGACGAGACAGAGAGCGGCCAGCCACAGAAGACCGTGGCGGAGCTGCTCGCGCAGCACGGAGCCCAGCCCGAGGGCGGGCGCCGCAGGCGACGCCGCGCGGCCGACGACGACGAGGCTCCCGAGCCCGCCCGCGGACGGCGCGCGCCGTCCCCGAGCGACACCGCGCCCCAGGCGATCATCGACAGGGTGTCCGGCGACACCCCGCCGCCGCTCAACCGTCCGCCGCGCCGCTCGCGGCCGCAGGACTCCGCACCGCGTCCGCTCCCGCAGCCGCAGCAGGACTCCGGTCCGCGTCCGCTTCCGCCGCAGGACTCCGCGCCGCTGCCGGTGCCGCCGGACGTCGCGTCCACCCCGACCCGGCAGACGCCGCCGGTGCGCCCGCCGCAGGAGCAGAGCGGCTATCAACAGCGTCCGCCGCAGCAGTCGGGTCAGTTCGCGCGGCCGACGCCGCCGCAGGAGCAGAGCGGTTACCAGCAGCGTCCGCCTCAGCAATCGGGTCAGTTCGCGCGGCCGACGCCGCCGCAGGAACAGTCTGGCTACCAGCAGCGTCCGCCGGACTCCGAGGGGCTGCCGCCGCGTGGCCGTCCCCGTCCGGAGGAGACCCGCGGCGCGGTGCCGCCGGTCCGCCGCCGCCCCGAGCCGCCCGCCGGACCTCCGTCGTCCGGGCTGTCGGCGAGGCTCGACGGCGCCCTCGGTGGCCCTGATGCCCCGGCCGAAGACGTGCAGGACCAGCCGGGCCCGATGGCCAGCGGCGCGTTCGCGACGCCGCCCGCCCAGCCGGCGCGGCGCCGCCGTCCCGCGGCGCGCCCGCCTCAGCCGAAGGCCGAGCCGAACACCGAACAGTTCGCCGCGGTCGGCGACGAGACTCCGGCCGAACCCGAGGCACCCGCACCGGTGGAACCGCCGGCACCGCCCGCCGGCCTCGCCGGATGGCGCAAGCGCAGGCAGAAGGTGCAGTCCGAGGACACCGAGGTCGGCGGGATCCCGCCGGTGCCGCCCCCGGTCGCGCCCGTCGAGCCGGACGCCGACCCCGAGCCGGACCCGTTCGACGCGGGCCCCCCGACCATGGGGCATCCCGCGCCGATGCCCTTCGTGCCGCCGCATTCGCTCGACGACCGCGACCGGCAGGACAACCTCGACGAGTACGAGCGCGAGTTCGCCGACCCGGCGTACCCGGACGGCGGCCCGGACTTCGGCCGCGACGACTACGGCTACCGCGCCGACGACTACGAGGACGACTACGACGACAGCGTCGACGATGTCGTCGAGGACGAGCCCGCGGCGCCCGCCGAGAAGGTCTCGCCGGGCAAGCAGTGGCTGGCGCTGGCCGGTCAGCTCGCCCTCGGCGTCGTCGGCGGCGCCGGGGTCTGGCTGGGCTTCAACTGGCTGTGGGTGAACATCCCCGCCGCCGCGCTGGTCGCCGCGCTGCTGGTGATCGTCGCGCTGGTGTGGATCGTCCGGAAGATCCGAAAGGCGGAGGATCTCCAGACCCTGGTGCTCGCGGTACTGGTCGGACTGGTGGTGACGGTCTCACCGGCCGCACTCCTGCTGGTCGCGCGTTAGCGGCCTCGGGAAGGATGCCGGAATGGTTCCGCAGATTCCGGTAGGTCTCTCGACGGCGTCCGTCTGGCCGTTGCGGGCGGGCACGGCGTTCGAGCTGGCCGCCGACCTCGGCTACGACGGTGTCGAGGTGATGGTCTGGGCGGACCCGGTCAGCCAGGACATCTCCGCGCTGCGCCGCTGGTCGCGCCGCACCGGTGTGCCGGTGCTGTCGATCCACTCGCCCTCGCTGCTGATCACCCAGCGCGTGTGGTCGCCGGATCCCGAGGTCCGCCTGCGGATGTCCGTGGATGCGGCGCAGGAGCTCGGCGCGCGCACGGTCGTGGTGCATCCGCCGTTCCGGTGGCAGCGCCGCTACGGTGACGCGTTCGGTGACCTCGTAGACGAGCTCGAAGAGGCGAGCGGGATCGAGATCGCGGTCGAGAACATGTTCAAGGTCCGCCCGCCCGGCGGCTCTCGGACGTCCCGCGTGTCGGCGTTCCGGCCCTCGATCGACCCTACGGACGTAGGGTTTCGCCACTACACGCTCGACCTGTCCCATACAGCGGCAGCCGGGATGGACGCCCTCGCGCTCGCCGAACGGATGGGGTCCGGGCTCGCGCACGTCCATCTGGCCGACGGCACGGGCCTGCCAAAGGACGAGCACCTGGTGCCCGGACGCGGCATCGAACCCTGCGCCGAACTGCTCGAAAAGCTCGTGAACAGCGACTTCTCCGGACAGGTCGTGCTGGAGATCAACACCCGGCGCTCGCCGAGCGCGGCGCGGCGGTCGCGGGATCTCGCGGAGTCACTCCTGTTCGCGAGGCTTCACCTCGGTCAGTGACAAAGATCGTCTCCGGGTGCGGAGATTCATTCCTCACTGCGCCCGAGGCGCTGGTACACGTAAAGTTCCGACCGTGAACCAGCTGCGCTTGTTGATCTCCCGCACCCCGATGGATCGGCTCGTGGCCTGGGTCAGTGCTCGGTGAGCGCGGCCGACGAAACGAGCACCTCCTTCGACGCGGCGTGCGCGACGAGATCGCTGGGTGACGGCACTTTCACGGCGGTCCTGCGAACCGAATGGTCGATCGGTGGACACCCCCACGGCGGCTTCCTGATGGCCCTGATGGCGCGGGCCGCTCTCACCTTCCTCCACGAGCGCGGCGAGCCGCCGTCCGAGCCGCTGGCGATCAGCGCGGAGTTCCTGCATCCGCCGGCGGTGGGGCCGGTGCTGCTGCGCATGGACGTCCGGAAGGTCGGAAGGCGCGCCTCGGTCGTCGCGGTCACGCTGGAGCAGCGGGGCCGCAGTTGCGTCGAGGCCAGGGTGACCACCGGGCGGCTGCCGATGCGGCGTCCGGAGTGGACCGACGTCCCCACCATGCCCGCGGAGCCGCCACCCGGCGCGGTACCCATGACCGGTGAGACCTCCGAAGGCCTGTTCAACCTCGCGAAGGGCTGCGAGGTCCGGCTCGATCCCGCGAGCGTCGGCTACCTGCACGGCCGGATCGGGGACCCGCCGAGGATCCGGCTGTGGGTCCGGCCGAGGCACGGGCTCGCGGATCCGTTCTTCGCCCTGCTCGCGAGCGACGTGAACCCGCCGGTGGTCTACAACCTCGGGCGGGTCGGCTGGGCGCCGACCGTGCAGCTGACCGCGTTGCTGCGCACGCGTCCGGCGCCGGGCTGGCTGCGGGTGATCGTGCAGAGCCAGTCGGTGCACGAGGCGTGGTTCGACTCGGACGCGCTCGTGGTCGACTCGCAGGGCAGGCTCGTCTGCCAGGCGCGGCAGCTGGCACTTGCCCCGGCGCCTGGCGGCTGACGGCGGTTTGGCACGCTGAATGACATGAGTGTGATCGCGGTTCTGGGTGCCGGGAAGATCGGGGAGGCCCTGCTCTCGGGCCTGCTGCACGGCGGGCACAGCCCCGCCGACCTGCTGTTCACCGAGCGGTATCCGGCGCGCGCGGCCGAGCTGACCGAGCGCTACGGCGTGCACGGGGTCACCGTCGCCGACGCCGCCCGCCGGGCCGACGTGCTGGTCGTCGCGGTCAAACCGCAGGACATCGAACCGGTGCTGGACGAGCTCGCGCCGCTGCTCGGCAAGGAGTCACTCGTGGTCTCGCTGTGCGCGGGCCTGCCGACCGCCCTGTACGAGCGCAGGCTGGCCGAGGGCGTCCCGGTGGTGCGGGTCATGCCGAACACCCCGATGCTCGTCGGAGAGGCGATGAGCGCGGTCTCCGCGGGGGCGCACGCGACCGCCGAGCACATCGCGGTGGTGAAGGACCTGCTGTCGCACGTCGGGCAGGTCGTCGAGGTGCCCGAGTCGCAGCAGGACGCCGTCACGGCGCTGTCCGGTTCCGGGCCCGCGTACTTCTTCTACCTGGTCGAGGCCATGATCGACGCCGGCATCCTGCTCGGCCTGCCGCGCGCGCTCGCCGGGCAGCTGATCATCCAGTCGGCGGTCGGGGCGGCGAAGATGCTCGCCGAATCCGACGAGCACCCGGTGCTGCTGCGCGAAGCCGTCACCTCGCCCGCCGGGACGACCATCAACGCCATCCGCGAGCTGGAGAAGCACGGCGTCCGCGCGGCGCTGCTGGCCGCCATCGAGGCCGCGAAGGACCGCTCGACCGAGCTGGGAGCCGCCCACGAACCCCGCAGTTAGTCCTCTGGATGCGGTAGTTCGCCGTCTGACTACCGCATCCAGAGGACGAAATGCGTAGTCGTACGGGCCCATCTCGGTGACTCGCGTCGCTTTAGCCACACGTGTCCCGCTACTCTCAGGAGAGCACGTGCGTGTCGATACCACAGGTGGGGAAGCCTCGTGGCGCGACACGTGTCGAAGGACACGGTGAATCATGCCGCCGAACAAGAAGGATGACCTGCCTTCAGTGGGCCAGGTCCAGTTCCTGACGGTCGCCGAGGTGGCCACGCTGATGCGGGTCTCCAAGATGACCGTCTACCGCCTCGTTCACTCGGGCGAGTTGCCCGCGGTGCGCGTCGGGAAGTCGTTCAGAGTGCCCGAAAAGGCCGTTCACGAATATCTGCAGGGCGCGTACTTCGACGTGGGCTGAGGCCCGTTTCGCGGAGTACGACGTGCCCGCCCGAGGGCGTCTTCCGGGGCGCGAGTACCCTGGAAGACCGCTCGTGCCTGTGCGCTCCACCCGTTGGACGCTGCGCCGGGCAGCGTGACCGACGACGAAGGAAGGAGCGCTCACGATGGGCTCTGTGATCAAGAAGCGCCGTAAGCGCATGTCGAAGAAGAAGCACCGCAAGTTGCTGCGCCGGACGCGCGTTCAGCGTAGGAAGGCCGGCAAGTAAGACACAGCCGGTGAGTGGCCCGTCCAGTTTCTGGACGGGCCATTCCCATTTCGTGGGCGGTTTCCGCCCATTCGAGTGAGACGTGCATCCCCTCTGCGAGCGGCTGGTTAATAGCATGTAAGCGCTGGCTCGACTACCCCTAATGAGCGGTAACATCTCAAGGGCAGCCGCGCGATGCTTCCAATGAGTGCAGGTTCGCGCACACACGGTCGATGGACCAGCGCTCAAGGTCATCAGGACCCCGTGATCGAAGTCCGAGAACCGCCCAAGCCCGCAGGGAGTCCTATGCCGTCGAACATCGTGCTCGTGACCGGGGTCGGGGGAGACCTTGGCGGGAAGCTGCTCGCCAGACTCGGCAACAATCCGGAGTTCGAGCGGGTGATCGGCGTGGACACCACGCCCCCTCGCAAGGCCGTCCTGCAGCGGATGGGGCACGCCGAGTACGTCCGTGCCGACATCCGCAACCCGCTGATCGCCAAGGTGATCAGCACGGCCAAGGTCGACACCGTGGTGCACGCGTCCTGCACCGCGCATCCGGCGGGCCCCGCTCGCCGCACGGCGATCAAAGAGGTCAACGTCATCGGCACGATGCGGCTGCTGGCGGCCTGCCAGCGCTCGCCGCTCGTGCGCAAGCTCGTGGTGAAGTCGACGGCCGCGGTGTACGGCGCCGGAGCGCGCTCCCAGGCCGTCTTCACCGAGGATTCCGAACTCATCCCCACCTCGACCAGCGGCTACGTGAAGGACGCCGTCGAGATGGAGGGATACGTCCGCGGGCTCTTGCGCCGTCGCCCCGACATCACGACGACCCTGTTCCGCTTCGCCAACATCATCAGCCCGGAGATCGACACCGTGCTCTCGCGCTACTTCGCGCTGCCGGTCGTCCCTACCGTCTTCGGCTACGACGCGCGGATCCAGCTGCTGCACGCTTCGGACGCGCTGTCCGTGTTCGAGCAGGCGACGCTGAACGACAAACCCGGCGTGTTCAACGTCGGTTCGGAGGGGGTGCTCACCCTTTCCCAGGCGATCCGGCGAGCGGGCCGCGTCGGACTGCCGATGCCCAGTGGCGTCGTGCCGTCGGTCGGCAAGGTGCTGCGCGGAGCGAGGGTCGTCGACTTCTCCGCCGACCAGGTGCGGCTGCTGAACTTCGGCCGCGTCGTGGACATCACGAAGCTCAAGCAGGACTTCGGCTACACCCCGCGCTGGACGACGCGGGAAGCGTTCGACGACTACATCACCGGCCGCGGGCTCCGGCCCGTGGTGGACGGCGGCAGGCTGGCCGGTTTCGCGGGCAAGGTGCTGGTGGCCGCGGCGACCGGACAGGCGACCCACCGATGAGCAGACCGCACGAGAACTCTCACGAAGGCGAGGCGGAAAACGTGAGCGGCGCTGAAGCGCAGGTCATCCCGTTGCACGGCCCCGGCAGAGAGAAGCCGGACCCGGCCGTCCAGGCGGAACGGGATCTTCGCGAGTCGGAAGAAGCGCAAGAACATCTGGAGCGGGAGCGCCGGGCGGACGCGCCCGTCGTCGACTTCCCCGGGGCGGCGCGCGTCGCGCCGGCCAGGACCCGTCCGGCCGACGCGGATCTCCTCCCGGCCTCACTCAGGACGGCGCTGGGCTTCCTGCGTGACCGGTTGACCGGTGACTACACCGTCGACGAGTTCGGCTTCGACGCCGAGCTCACCGAGACCCTGCTGTTGCCGCCGCTGCGCGCGCTGTACGAGAAGTGGTTCCGCGTCGACACCTTCGGCGTCGAGAACCTGCCCGCCGACGGCGGCGCGCTGCTGGTGTCGAATCACTCCGGCACGTTGCCGCTCGACGCGCTGATGACCGCCGTCGCCGTGCACGACCACGTTCCCGGCGGCAGGCATCTGCGCGGCCTCGGCGCGGATCTGGTGTTCCAGGTGCCGCTGGTGGGCTCCTTCGCCCGTAAGTCCGGGCAGACCCTCGCCTGCAACGCCGACGCGGAACGCTTGCTGCGCAAGGGAGAACTCGTCGGCGTCTGGCCGGAAGGGTTCAAGGGGATCGGGAAACCGTTCTCGTCGCGGTACAAACTGCAGCGGTTCGGCCGCGGTGGTTTCGTTTCGGCCGCACTGCGGACGGGCGTGCCGATCATCCCCGTGTCGGTCATCGGCGCCGAGGAGATCTACCCGAAGATCGGGGACATCAAGCTCCTCGCGCGCGTGCTCGGCCTGCCGTACTTCCCGGTGACGCCGTTCTTCCCGCTGCTCGGCCCGCTCGGCGCGATCCCGCTGCCGACGAAGTGGAGCATCGAGTTCGGGGAGCCGATCCGCACGGACACCTACGACGCGGACGCCGTCGACGACCCGATGCTGGTCTTCACGCTGACCGACCAGGTGCGGGAGTCGATCCAGCAGTCGCTGTACAAACGCCTTTCGCAGCGGAAGAGCGTCTTCAAGGGCTAGAACCGCGTCACTCGTGATCAGACCCGTAACTCGCGTGATTGGGGCCGTAACTCACGAGTTACGGCCCCAATCACGCGAATGACGGCTTCAGACACGCGAGTTTCGGTCTTGAGCACGCGAGTGCCGGGTCGGCGCTTCGCGTTGGGCAAGGTGGCGGGTTGCGAAAGCCACTTTCGCAACCTTCAACGTTGCGAAAGTGGCTTTCGCAACGTCGTCGAAGGCCTGGACCCGCATCCAGAGGACTGAATGCGTGGGTTCAGCGCTTCCGGTACGCCATCCCGGCCGCGACGGCGCCGGCCACGGCACCGACGCCGAGCACCGAGGGCACGCCGATCTTCGCCGCCTTGCGCCCGGTCCGGAAGTCGCGGATCTCCCAGCCGCGCGCGCGTGCGACGTCGCGAAGGCCGCCGTCCGGGTTCACCGCGACCGCGGTCCCGACGACCGACAGCATCGGGACGTCGTTCTGCGAGTCCGAATACGCCGTGCAGCGCTTGAGATTCAGCCCTTCGCGTGACGCCAGCGCCCGGACGGCGTGGGCCTTCGCCCGGCCGTGCAGCAGATCGCCGACGAGACGGCCGGTGTAGACGCCGTCCTTGGTCTCCGCGACGGTGCCCAGCGCGCCGGTGAGGCCGAGGCGCCGCGAGATGATGGCGGCGAGCTCGATCGGGGTGGCGGTGACGAGCCAGACGCGCTGGCCGGCGTCGAGGTGCATCTGCGCGAGCGCCCTGGTGCCGGACCAGATCTTGTCCGCCATCAGCTCGTCGTAGATCTCTTCGCTGATGTCGGTCAGTTCCTGCACGGTGCGGCCGGCCACAAAGGACAGTGCGCGCTCGCGGTGGGTCTTGATGTCCTCTTTGTTCTCCCGGCCGCCGAGCCGGAATTTCACCTGCTGCCAGACGAATCCGGCCAGATCGGCGGAGGTGAAGAACTTGCGCGCGGCCAGGCCGCGGGCGAAGTAGAAGATCGACGCGCCCATCATCATGGTGTTGTCGACGTCGAAGAACGCGGCCGCGGTCAGGTCCGGCGGTGCGGGCGGCGCGGGCGGTTCGAGTGCTTCGGCGGACGCGGTCGCCATGGCGGCCTCGGCCGACGCCTCGCCCGCCAGCTCGGCCAGTCGTTCGAGCTCTTGACTCTTATCCTTGCCCCGCCAAACTGACACGCACACCGCCTCCGGAATCCCAGGTGCCTGTGCACAGCGTAGCGAGCGGCCGAGCACGCTGTCCCGGGTGTGGTGCCTGCCTCACGTGACACCGAGTCAGCCGATGGTTATCGGCGGTAATCCCGGAATCAGCGGCGGAATCGAAATGAGCGGCGGCTTCGGCGTGGTGGGGGTCGTCGGCAGCGGCGGCAGGTTCGTGGGGCCGGGGACGGGTACCACGGGCGGCGGCGTGCCTCCGGTCGGCGGCGCGATCGGTCCGGTCGGGGCCGCGGTGTCCACGGCGGACGACGGCGGCGCGGAGGACACCGGCGCCGGCGACCCGGTCGGTGCCGACGACGGCGGGGAAGACGTCACCGGCGGCAGGACCGCGTGAGGGGAATCGGGGTCGCGGACGCAGTCACCGGCGGCCGGGACCGCGCCCAGTTCGTCGGAAGAGCCCGTGGTGATCGTGTAGCAGACCAGCCGCGAGCCGAGATCCGTCGTGCGTTCCTGGACCTTGTCGAGCAGGGCACGGGCAGCGGAGAACTTGTCGCGCGCCTCGGCGGGCGCGTGCTCGACCTGGAGACCGAGCCGGTCGGACTGGTTCCGCGCCCAGGTGCGGAGTTCGGCGAGCCGGGTCTGGCCACCCTGATCGGTGACGAGCGCGGTCAGCCGCGAGACACCGGCGCGCAGATCCGTCTCGAAATCGGTGAGGCCGGTGAAGTAGGCGTCGGTGGGCGCGCCCTGTCGGGTCAGCTCGTCGAGCTCGCCGACGCGGTTCGCGGCGAACTCCAGATGCTTCTTGGCCTTGTCCTGCTCGTCGAAGGTGAGCCCGAGCGCGGCCGATTCACCCGCTCGTTTGATGCCGTACAGCGGATCGCCCGGCAGCGCGTCCTTGGACAGCAGCAGGGTGATGCCGCCCAGGGCCAGCACGAGCGCGACGGCGGCCGCGGCGAGGTTGGCGACAACGTGACCGCGGCGCTTCGGCGCGGCTTCGGCCTCAGCGAGCCGTCCGGCGATCTCGTCACGGATGCGTTGCCGTGTCTCCGCGTCGGGAGCGCCGCCGGCGCCCAGTTCACGCAAGCCGCCGACGAGCGCGAGTTCGAGCGCGAACTCGTCGTCCTCCGGGGACGCGGTGCCGTCGACAAGATCGGCGAAGCGGTCACCGTCCGCCCGCTCCCGCGCGAACCATCCCGGCACGCCCACGGCGAAGTCTCCATCTGCTCAGCCCGGTCCTGACACCGGTCTGGCTGAGAAAACGAGCGGGGACGCCCAAGGGTTACGGCAAGGCCCGGTGAGGGACAAATATGGGACTTTAACGCAATCCGGTGGGCAGAAGTTGTGCCAAACGGCGTACCGCGCGGTGCTGAAGGGCCTTGATGGCTCCTTCGTTGCGCTTCATGATCGCCGCGGTCTCGGCGACCGAAAGCCCCTGCATGAACCGCAGCACGATGCACTCGCGCTGATCCTCGCCGAGTTCGGCGACGCAACGCAGCAGTTCGGCCCGGGTGGCGCGGCTGATGGCCTGCTGTTCGGGACCCGCGACCGCCTGCACGCCGACGTTCCCGATCGGCGCGCCGTTGGGCTCGGCGACCTCGTCGGTGACCACTTCGAGGCGGAACCGGCTCGACTTCACGTGGTCGAGGATGATGTTGCGCGCGATCGTGACGAACCAGGCGCCGACGTCACGCCCCTGGTAGCTCACCGACGTGATGCGGCGAAGCGCGCGGAGGAACGTCTCGCTGGTGACGTCCTCGGCGAGGTCCCGGTCGCCGAGGCGGAACAGGACGTAGCGGTAGACGACGTCTACGTAGCGGTCGTAGAGCCGCCCGAAGGCGGAGGTGTCGCCGCCCTGCGCGGCGCTGACCAGCTCCCACGCTTCGGCTTTCGCGGCTTCGGCGGCGTCTGAGCCTTCTTCCGCCTTGGGCCGGGCCGCGGGCGCCGCGGGGAACCCGCTGCGGCGGAGGATGTGGCCCGCCAGCATCGAGACGGGGTTCGGCGCGGGAAGAGTCACGGTCCACCTCCCGTTCCGGACAGGGATGACCGGCCCGCATGTCCCACCGCCGCGTGGGCCTGCAAGATCTGCACGTCCGGACTCCCTTTCTCACCATCGAGTGATCAACACCACTCGACGACGCCCAGCAGCATACGTGTAGTTACCGCGAAGTAGGTAGCGGTGCCGGGGTTACGGAACTGCGACGAAAGCGAGTGACACCCATGACGGTGGCCGAGATGACAAACTGACAACGCCGTTTCACCGAGGGAAGAGGTTCGCAGTTGAGCGCGGAGCAGGTTGCCGAAGGAAGCGTGCCCACCTTGCTCGCCGAGGCCGCCCGTCAGTGGCCTGGCAAGGCGGCCGTCCAGGAGACCGGCGGCGGGGTCGCGCTGACCTGGTCGGAGCTCGACAACGCCGCCCACGCGCTGGCCCGCGCCCTGCTCGACGCGGGAATCGAGCGCGGCGACCGGGTGGCGCTGCGGCTGCCGACGTCGGCCGCGTTCGCCGTCTCGCTGTTCGGGGCGCTCCGGGCGGGCGCGGTGGTCGTGCCGATCTCGCCGCAAGGCCCGGCGGCGGAGCTGAAGGGGCTGCTGGAGCACAGCGGCGCACGGCTCGTCCTCGAACGCGAAGTCACCGAGGATCTCCCCGATGGAGTGACAAGCCTCTCACCGCCGGTTACCTCTGATGGAGCAGTCGAACCGGTCGACGCGTCCGGCGCGGGCGAGGACATAGCGGTCATCTCGTACACCTCCGGCACGACCGGCCCGCCGCGCGGCGTGATGCTGTCGCATCGGGCGCTGCTGGCGAACCTCGACCAGCTGAGCCGGATCGTCCCCACACCGCTCGTGCACGGCGACCGCGTGCTCATCACCATCCCGTTGTTCCACGTCTACGGCCTCGGTCCCGGTCTCCTGCAGACCACGGCGGTCGGCGCGACGGCGATCCTGTCCGAACGGTTCCTCGCCGAGCGCACGCTGGCCGACTGCGCCGAGTACCGGGTCACGTCGATCGCCGGCGTGCCCGCGATGTACGCCGAATTCGCCGCGATGGACCCGGAAGAACTCGGCCGGGGCCTGTCCACCGTCCGGCGGATGACCTCGGGTGCGGCGCCGCTGCACCCCAAGATCCTCACCGCGCTCCGCGGCGCCACCGGCCTCGATGTCTACGAGGGCTACGGCCTCACGGAATGCGCGCCGGTGGTCACCACGACGCTGGTCACCGGCTACCCGAAGCCGGGTTCGGTCGGGCGGCCGCTGCCCGGCGTCGAGCTCCGGCTGGTCGACAGCGACGGCGACGCCGAACCCGTCCCGCTGGACCCGGACGATCTCGGCGACGCCTTCGACGAGGACGGCGGCACCGGCCTGGTGTCGATCCGCGGCGCGAACCTGTTCTCCGGTTACTGGCCCGACGGCTCGCACGGTCCCGACGAGGACGGCTGGTTCCGCACCGGCGACGTCGGCTACCTCGACACCGACGGCGACCTGCACCTGGTGGACCGCGCCAACGACCTGATCATCGTCAACGGTTTCAACGTCTTCCCGCACGAGGTCGAGAACGTGATCTCGATGCTGGACGAGGTCGTCGAGGCGGGCGTCGTCGGCGTCGTCGACGAGCGGACCGGCGAAGCGGTGAAGGCCGTGGTCGTCCCCGCGCCCGGGGCTTCGCTGTCGGAGCAGCAGGTCGTCGAGCACTGCGCGGAGCATTTGGCGGGGTACAAGGTGCCGCACACCGTCGAGTTCGCGGAGTCCCTGCCGCATTCGGCCACCGGGAAGCTGCGCAGAATGCGCCTCAGGTAAAGATTGAACGCATGGTGCACCACGTGACCGTCATGACCCGCACGGGTTGCCACCTGTGCGAGGTCGCGGAACAGGACATCGAGCGGATCTGCGGCGAGCTGGGCGTCGCCTGGTCGGCGCAGGACGTCGACAGCGACCCCGAATGGCGGGCCGAATACGGCGACCGCGTGCCGGTGATCCTCGTCGACGACGCCGAGCACGGCTACTGGCGTGTCGAAGAGGACAGGCTCCGGAAGGCGCTGGCGTAACACACTCGTAAGGGCGATCGGGCGACCTGAAGGCCCGTTCGCTCCGAAGATGGAGTCGTGGACGACGAACGCAGGCTCACCTCTTCCCAAGCCGCGCTGACCGGCCTTCTGTCGCTGGCGGCCGCTCTCGGCGTGGGGCATCTCGTCGCGGGTTTCGTGGGATACACTGCCTCGCCGTTCGTCGCCGTCGCGAACTTCGTCATCGACCACAGCCCGCACGCGGTGGTCGCGTGGGCCGAGCAGACGCTGGAAACGTGGGACAAGTTCGTCCTCAAGATCGGCCTCGCCGTCGTGCTGGTGCTGTTCGCGCTGCTCGCCGGACAGCTCTCGCGCCGCAATCCGCTGCCGGGCCAGGTGATCGTCGGCTTGCTCGGCGCGGCGGGCGTGGCCGCCGTCTTCGTGCGCACCGACCTCGGGCAGATCGCGCTGCTGGCGCCGGTGATCGCCACCGTCGTCGCGCTCGTCGTGTTCACCCGGCTGCATTCGTTCTTCCGCCCGAAGGTGTTCTTCGACGACCGCGAAGGCGAGGGTCCGGACCGGCGGAAGGTGCTGATCACCGGGGCCTCCGTCGCGGCGGGGGCCGGTGTCGCCGCGCTGACCGGCCAGATCGTCGGGACCAGGAAGAACGCCGAGGAGTCGCGGGCCGCCGTCGGCAGGCTCGTCGCGGCGAAGACCGCGCCGCCGATCCCGCCCGACGCGGACTTCGCGAAGCTCGGCACCCCGCCGTACCTCACTCCTTCGAAGGATTTCTATCGGATCGACACGGCGCTGGTGGTCCCGCAGGTCCGCACCGAGGACTGGAGCCTGCAGATCCGCGGGATGGTCGACCGCGAGGTCACCTATCGGTATGAAGATCTGCGCTCGCGGCCGCTGATCGAACGCGACGTCACCCTGTGCTGCGTGTCCAACGAGGTCGGCGGCCCGTACATCTCCAACGCCCGCTGGATCGGCATCGACCTGCGCGACCTGCTGAACGAAGCGGGCGTGAAACCGGGCGCCGAGCAGATGTTCGCGACCAGCGTCGACGGCTGGACCTGCGGTACCCCGGTCGAAGCCGCCCTGGACCCGCGTCGCGGCGCGATGCTCGCCCTCGGCATGGACGGCGAACCGCTCCCGATCGAGCACGGCTTCCCCGCGCGGATCGTGATCCCCGGGCTCTACGGCTACGTGTCCGCCACCAAATGGGTCACCGAACTGGAGATCACCACCTGGGAGGAGCGCCAGGCGTACTGGCTCGGCCGCGGCTGGGCCAGGGAGGCGCCGGTGAAGACGCAGTCGCGGATCGACGCGCCCGGCTCGGCGGTGAACGCGGGCAAGGTCGTGGTTTCCGGGACCGCGTGGGCGCAGCACACCGGCGTCGCGAAGGTCGAGGTCCGGGTCGATCAGGGGCCGTGGCAGGAAGCCGTCCTGTCGGCGGAGACGTCGAAGGACACCTGGCGGATGTGGTGGACCGAAGTCCAGGTCGCCCCTGGTCAGCACGAGATCGCCGTCCGGGCGACGGACCAGTCGGGCTACACGCAGACACCGGAGCGGGCCGGAACCGTGCCCGACGGCGCCACCGGCTGGCACACGGTGTCGGTCAACGCGCGCTGAGGCCTCGGTCACCGTGGTCGTGAGTGGCGATTCGGGTTAGAACCCGAATCGCCACTCACGACCGAGTGGGCAGTGTGGGGTGCGTCATCCCCTCTACCTGTGACTTTGTGCCTGCGTTCACAAGTGGCTACCGTAGATACGTCGCCTCCGAAAGCGCCCGGCATCGAACCGGACTCAGCGCCGCGGGTCAAGAGCCGATTTCCAGGTTCGGGCGATTCATGTCGTCAGCAGGGACCAGAGGGAGCGGACAAGCGTGGTGTCGCAACGAGGCCGGCGCACCCGGGTGACACCGGACGCCGACAACGCGCCCACCGCGGAGATGCCGGCCGTCGAGGCCACCGCCGAACCCGAAGCGGTCCGCGCGAAGTCGATCCCCGAAGCCGCCGTCGCCCGCCTCGCCGTGTACCTCCGTGTCCTCTCCGGGCTGGCCGAGCAGGGCGCGACGACGATCTCCAGCGAGGAGCTTTCGCAGGCCGCGGGCGTCAACTCCGCGAAGCTGCGCAAGGACCTGTCCTACCTCGGCTCCTACGGCACCCGCGGCGTCGGCTACGACGTCCAGGTCCTGGTCAGCCAGATCGAGCGGATCCTCGGCCTGACCCGCAAGCACAAGGTCGCCGTGGTCGGTATCGGTAACCTCGGGCACGCGCTGGCCAACTACGGCGGGTTCCCCGGCCGCGGGTTCCCGGTCGAGGCGCTGTTCGACCTCGACCCCGATCTGGTCGGCGTCCCGGTCGGCGGCCTCCCGGTCTCGCATCTCGACGAGATCCCCAAAGTATGCGCCGAACGGCAGATCTCCATCGGCGTCATCGCCACTCCGCCCACCGCCGCGCAGTCCGTCTGCGACCGGCTCGTCGCAGGTGGCGTGCAGTGCATCCTGAATTTCGCCCCGGTGGTGCTGCAGGTTCCGGCACATATCGAGGTGCGCAAGGTCGATCTCGCGGTCGAGCTGCAGATCCTGTCGTTCCACGTCGCTCGCCGCGCCGATCTGGCCGCTAACGGCAACGGCGGAGGAGACGGTGGCCCCGGGGGCGCCGACAATGGCAGCGTGAACGGCCACGGCAACGGAATGGTGGTGCGCTGAAATGAGCGTGTTGGCGGTCGGGCTCTCGCACCGCAGTGCCGAGCTGAGCACCCTGGAACGTGTCGCGGTCCCCGCGACCGACGTGACCAAGGTGCTCCACGAACTGCAGCAGGCCGAGCACGTCAGCGAGGCGATCCTCGTCTCGACCTGCAACCGCATCGAGGTCTACGCCGTTGTCGAGACCTTCCACGGCGGTCTGAACGACGTCTCCGACGTGCTGGCCCGCCAGGCCGGGATGCAGCCCGCGGACCTTTACGACTCGCTGTACGTGCACTACGCGGGCGCCGCGATCGAGCACCTGTTCTCGGTCACCTCGGGGCTGGACTCGATGGTCGTCGGCGAGACGCAGATCCTCGGCCAGATCCGGTCCTCGTACGCCACCGCGCGTGAGGCGGGCACCGTCGGCCGCACGCTGCACGAGCTGATCCAGACCACGCTGCGCGTCGGCAAACGCGTCCACACCGAGACCGGCCTCGACCAGCTGGGCGCGTCGGTGGTCTCCGAGGCGCTGGCCGCCGCGGGCGACATCGCCGGCAAGCGCGCGCTGATCGTCGGCGCCGGGTCGATGGGCGCGTTGACCGCGTCCCAGCTGCGGAAATCCGGGATCGGCGAGATCACCATCGCCAACCGCACCGAGGCGAGGGCCGCCCGCCTCGCCGCCGCGAGCGTCGAGCAGGGCGTGCCCGCCAAGGCCGTCCAGATGAGCGGCATCGCGGACGCGGTCGCCGAGGCGGACGTCGTCGTCTGCTGCACCGGCGCGCAGGCCGCGGTCTTCACCGCCGCGCACGTCCCGGCTCGCGCCGGACGCCCGCTGGTCGTCTGCGACCTCGGCCTCCCGCGCGACGTCGACCACGACGTCGCCGAGCTGGCCGACGTCACCGTGGTCGATCTCGAGACCATCCAGCGCCGCATGCGGGAAGCGGGCACCCCGACCACCGAACGGCAGACCGCGAAGGCCACCGGCATCGTGCTCGACGAGGTGCGCGAGTACCTCGCAGGCCAGCGCAGCGCCGAGGTCACCCCGACGGTGACGGCGCTGCGGCGCCGGGCGGCCGAGGTGGTCGACGCCGAGCTGCTGCGGCTGGACAACCGCCTGCCGGATCTCGAACCCGGGGTCCGCGAGGAGGTCGGCCGCACGGTCCGCCGCGTGGTCGACAAGCTGCTCCACGCGCCGACGGTGCGGGTCAAGCAGCTGGCCGCCGAGACGGCCGACACCGATTACGCCAACGCGCTGCGCGAGCTCTTCTGTCTCGACCCGCAGGCGCCCGCCGCGGTGGCGAGTCCCACCGCGCCGAAGGGTGCCGGCGGTGAGCGCGGCCCGATCCCGGCCTCGGGAAACGACCCGTCGCGCGCGCTCCGGGCGGAGGCCCCGCCATCGCGACGGCGGGGCGCCGAGTAATGACAAGCGAGTTCCAAGTGCACGGGCGCCCTGGCGGCGCGATCGCGGTCGCGCGCCGCACCGCGAAAAAGGACAGTGATCATCAGTGAGCAGAGTCATCCGCATCGGGACGCGCGGCAGCAAACTCGCCCTCGCGCAGACCGGCACCGTCGCCGACGCCCTGCGCGCCACCGGGGCCGAGGTCGAGCTCGTCACCGTGACGACCCCTGGCGACAAATCGTCCGCGCCGATCCCGACGATCGGGGTCGGCGTCTTCACTTCCGCGCTGCGCGAAGCCCTGCTGCGCGAGGAAGTGGACGTCATCGTGCACTCGTACAAGGACCTGCCGACGAAGCCGGAGCCGGGCATCACGCTCGCCGCCGTGCCGCCCCGCGAGGACCCGCGCGACGCGCTGATCGCCCGTGACGGGCTGACGCTGGGCGAGCTTCCGCCCGGTTCGACCGTCGGCACCGGCTCGCCGCGGCGGACCGCGCAGTTGCGCGCGCTCGGTCTCGGTTTGGAAATCGTGCCGATCCGAGGCAATATCGACACCCGCATGCGCAAGGTGAGCGACGGAGAGCTGGACGCCGTCGTCCTGGCGCGTGCCGGACTGGCCAGGATCGGCCGGGCGGAGGAGATCACCGAGACCCTCGACCCGATCCAGATGCTGCCCGCGCCCGCACAGGGCGCGCTGGCGGTGGAGTGCCGGACCGGTGACGTGGACATCGAGCACCTGCTCGGGTCCACAGTGGACGATGAAGGCACCCGTGCCGTGGCGACCGCCGAACGGGCGTTGCTCGCGGCGCTGGAAGCCGGGTGCAGCGCACCGGTCGGAGCGCTGGCGGAGATCGTCGAGGACCTGGACGCCGAAGGGCGGGTCGTCGAGCGGATCTCGTTGCGGGGCACCGCCGCCGTCGAAGGGGACGGGGACGCGGTCGACATGGTGCGCGCTTCCGCGCTCGCCGACAAGAACGAAGCCGATCAGCTCGGCCGGACACTGGCCGCCGAGCTGCTCGACCTGGGGGCCGGCGCGCTGTCCGGCCCCGCCCAGTGAGTCAGAACGTTGAAGGTAGGGCCGCGCTCGACTGCGGCCGCTCAAGAGGAGAACGCACAGATGACCCCCGCGCGTAAGACCACCGGGCGTGTCGCCTTCGTGGGCTCGGGCCCCGGTGACGCCGGTCTGCTGACCGTCCGCGCTCAGGAGCTGCTCGCCAAGGCCGAGGTCGTGGTGACCGATCCGGACGTCCCTGCCGGTGTCCTGGCCTTCGCCGCCGAAGGTGCCGAAGTGCGCCCCGCCGTCGGCGAGGCCACCGAGGTCGCCAAGGACCTGGTGAACGAGGCCAAGGCCGGACGGCTGGTGCTCCGGCTCATCGCCGGTGACCCGCTGACCCAGCCCGCCGTCGTCGCCGAGGTGCAGGCCGTTTCCCGGACCAGCGCCGTGTTCGACATCATCCCGGGCGTCTCGCCCGGCGCGGCCGTCCCGGCGTATGCCGGTGTCGCTCTCGGTGGCACGCACACCGAGGTCGACGTCCGCGGCGACGTCGAATGGGCCGCACTGGCCGCCACCCCCGGCCCGATCGTGCTGCACGCGACGTCGGCGCACCTGGCCGAGGCCGCGTCCGCGCTGACCGAGCACGGGCTGGCGCCGACCACCCCGGTCGCGGTGACGTCCAACGGCACCATCAACACCCAGCGCACCCTGGACACCACGCTGGCCACCGTCGCGAACGAGGCGGGCGAGCTCGTCGGCCCGCTCATCGTGACCATCGGCCAGGCCGTCGGCCAGCGCTCGAAGCTGTCGTGGTGGGAGTCGCGCGCGCTGTACGGCTGGAAGGTCCTGGTGCCGCGCACCAAGGAGCAGGCCGGTGAGATGGCGGAGCGGCTTCGCGGCCACGGCGCCACCTCGCACGAGGTCCCGACCATCTCGGTCGAGCCGCCGCGCAGCCCCGCGCAGATGGAGCGTTCGGTCAAGGGTCTCGTCGACGGCCGCTACCAGTGGATCGTCTTCACCTCGACCAACGCCGTCCGCGCGGTGTGGGAGAAGTTCGAGGAGTTCGGCCTCGACGCCCGTGCCTTCTCGGGCGTGAAGATCGCCTGCGTCGGCGAATCGACCGCCGCGAAGGTGCGCTCCTTCGGCATCATCCCGGAGCTGATCCCGGAGGGCGAGCAGTCCTCGGAGGGCCTCCTCGCCGAGTTCCCGCCGTACGACGACGTCCTCGACCCGGTCGACCGCGTGCTGCTGCCGCGGGCGGACATCGCCACCGAGACCCTTTCGGCAGGCCTGCGCGAACGCGGCTGGGAGATCGACGACGTGACCGCGTACCGCACCGTCCGGGCCGCCCCGCCGCCCGCCGAGACCCGCGAGATGATCAAGACCGGCGGTTTCGACGCGGTCTGCTTCACCTCGTCCTCGACCGTGCGGAACCTCGTCGGCATCGCCGGCAAGCCGCACACTCGCACGCTGGTCGCGTGCATCGGCCCGAAGACCGCGGAGACCGCCGTGGAGTTCGGGCTGCGGGTCGACGTCCAGCCCGAGAAGGCCGACGTCCCGCACCTGGTCGACGCGCTCGCCGAGCACGCCGCCCGGCTCCGTGCCGAAGGCGCGCTTCCGCCGCCGCGCAAGGCGAAGCGGGCCCGCCGCTCCTGACGGTCGCTTGAAGTACGTGAAGGCCCCCTTCACTGCGCTAGACGCAGTGAAGGGGGCCTTCACGTACTTAGGGAAACTTCGCCGCGTGGGTAGTGGCCGGTCATAGCGTCGGTGATTCCGGCAGTCGCCGGGGAGTGATCATGAAATCTCTCGTTCTCGCCGTCGCCGCCATGGGTGCCGTGGCCTCGGATTTCCGGGTACGGCGGGCGCCGCCACCCCCTTCGAGGTCTGCACTCCGGCCGGTTGCGCGGTCCAAGGTGTCCGACAGTTCTCCCGTCGCCGCCCTCACCGTGTGGTTCACCGAGTCCCCGGTGGGCAGGAAGCTCCAGATCGTCGTCGATGACGGGGTGAGATGGATCGACGCCGGGTTGTCGACCAGTGCGACCCGCTTGGTTCTGTTGAGGGTGTGTTGAGTGTCCCTATTTCCACACACCCCTCCTGAACCGGTCGTGACAGGGACGGTCGCGCCGGACCGTGTGGATTTCAGGTCATCCAACGCACCGAAATCCACACAGTGACACAGTGAAGGACGCGGTCCGGCACCGCGCCAGAACACGGTTCAGCTGAAGAACTTCACGACCTCCGTGTACGCCAGGTACGCGAACATCGCCAGGCACACGCCCAGCAGCCCGTTCGAAAGCCACCGCGAGCGTCCTTCCCGTGGCACCCGCGAAGTGTTCAGCAGCACCAGCAGGGTCGCCGCCAGGAACGGCATGAACAACGCGCCCAGCACGCCGTAGATCACGGTGAGCTGGAAAGGCTGGTCCAGGAACAGCAACGCCATCGGCGGGAAGGTCAGCCACAGCACGTATCCCCGGTACGCGGCACTGCGCTCGCCGGCCTTCTTCTCATACGTCTCAACGCTTTCCGTCGCGTCCTTGGGCAGCCGCAGGATGCGCCACCAGTCCGCGAAGAGCAGGCTCACGCCGTGCCAGACACCGATCACCGACGTGAACGAAACGGCGAAGAAGCCGATGAGGAACGGGATCCGCGCCCATTGCCCGTAATCCGCGGCGAGGGTGTCGCCGAGGAACAGCAGGCCCTTGTCGCCCGAGATGATCTTCTGGCCCATCAGCAGTTCCGCGCCGACGATCAGCATGGCGATCACGAAGATCCCGGTCATGACGTACCCGACGGCGTTGTCGGTGCGCATCATCGGGAGCCACTTCGACGAGCGCCAGCCCTTCGCGAGCGTCCAGTAGCCGTACGCCGCCATGGTGATCGTGCCGCCGACGCCGCCGACCAGGCCGAGGACGTAGACGAGCGAGCCGTCGGGCAGGGTCGGGACGGCACCCTTGAACAGTTCGGCGAAGTTCGGCACGACGAGGATCGCGGTCCCGACCACGGTCACGAACATGACGCCGGTGAGCACCGTCATCAGTTTCTCGATGATCGCGTAGCGCCCGAACCACACCAGCGCGAAGCCGAGCAGACCGCAGATCATCGCCCAGTACCGCACCGAAAGCGCGGGGAAGAGGGCGTTCAGCGGCAGGCCCGACGCGGACATCGCGGTCGCGCCGTAGACGAAGCCCCAGATCACCGCGTAGATCCCGAAGTAGATCAGCGCCCAGATCCCCAGCGTCCGCCAGCCGGACAGGATCGTCCGGCCCGAGGTCAGATGCCAGCGGCCGACGGCTTCGGCCAGCGCGAGTTTGAAGATCGTGCCGACGAGCACCGCCCACAGCAGCGTGTACCCGAAGCGCGATCCGGCCACCATCGTCGCGACGAGGTCGCCCGCGCCGACCCCGGTCGCCGCGGCCATGATCCCTGGCCCGACCTGGCGCAGCCGTGCGCGCCAGCCGACGGGCGGTTCTTCCAGTTGGTCGGTCACCGTTGAGCTCGACATGCAGGGGAAGGTAACCCACGTCACACCGCACGGGAATCGGACAAAGGTGACTCTTTACCGATCCTTAGGAAAGGTTCGGCCGTTCACCGCCTCTCAAGCGGGCGGGAGTACCGTCGTAGGGGTGTTCCCCGAACATCGTCCCCGCAGGCTCCGTACCACTCCGGCCATGCGCAGGCTGGTCGGTGAGACGACGCTGCGCCCGCGCCAGCTGATCCTTCCCATGTTCGTGGCCGAGGGCATCGACACGCCCCGCCCGATCTCCAGCATGCCCGGCGTCGTCCAGCACACCCGCGACACGCTGCGCAAAGCCGCCGTCGACGCGGTCAACGCCGGGGTCGGCGGCCTGATGTTGTTCGGCATCCCGAAGACGCGCGACGCCGAGGGCTCCGGCGCGATCGACCCGGACGGCATCCTCAACGTCGCCCTGCGCGACCTGAGGTCCGAGCTCGGCGACGCGACGGTCCTGATGGCGGACACGTGTCTCGACGAGTTCACCGATCACGGCCACTGCGGCGTCCTCGACGCCGACGGCGGTGTCGACAACGACGCGACCCTGCGCGTGTACGCGGAGATGGGTCTGGCGCAGGCGGAAGCTGGGGCGCATCTGCTCGGCCCCAGCGGCATGATGGACGGTCAGGTCGGCGTCATCCGCGCCGCGCTCGACCGCGCCGGCCGTACCGACACCGGCATCCTCGCGTACTCGGCGAAGTTCGCCAGCGCGTTCTACGGCCCCTTCCGCGAGGCCGTCGATTCGCAGCTGAAGGGCGACCGGAAGACGTACCAGCAGGATCCGGGCAACGTGCGTGAGGCGCTGCGCGAGATCGAGCTGGACATCGCCGAGGGCGCCGACATGGTCATGGTCAAGCCCGCGCTGTCCTATCTGGACGTCATCAGGGCCGCCGCCGAGACGTCGACGGTTCCCGTCGCGGCGTACAACATCTCGGGGGAGTACGCGATGGTCGAGGCCGCCGCGGCGAACGGCTGGCTCGACCGCGAGCGCACGATCCTCGAGGTGCTGACCTCGATCCGCCGCGCCGGCGCGGACATGATCCTGACCTACTGGGCCGCCGAAGCCGCAGCTTGGCTGGACTAGGCAGTATCTCTCGAGGCGCGCTTTCGGATTTCCGTAGCCGGGCCGCGGCCGCGGGCGAGCACTCACCCAGCCGTGTCGGCGGCCCGCCTCCGCAAACCCGAGGCCTCCGGCCAAACAGAAACGCGCGCGCGTGTCCTCACCCGACCGGTCGACGGCGGTCTGAGCCACCCTCTAGGCTGCCCAGCGTGAGCGACAGCAGAGCCGACGAAACGGACGACGAGCGCCGCAAGCGGGGGATGTCACCGGATCCGATCCTGCCCGGCCAGAAGCCACCGAAGATCACGGTGCCGAAGCCGGTCGCGATCTCGTTCTGGCTGTGGATCCTCGCCGGCGTCGTCCTCGTGGCCGGGCAGATCGCCCTGCTGGTGCTGAAGGACGAGCTGACCGAGGGGATCCTCAAGCAGATCAGGGAGAACCCGGTTCCCGGCCAGCCCGCCGATCCGGCGCAGGTCGCCTCCGGCGTGAACACGCTCCTCTGGATGCTGTTCGGCGGCGCGCTCACCTTCGCGGTCCTGTTCGCGCTGTTCGCGTACAAGGCCCGTGAGGGAACGCGGTCGGCCAGGACGGTCCTCACCGTGGGCGCGGTCTTCCTTGTCCTGGTGGAACTGCTGATCCTGCGCGGTTCGCTCAACGTGTTCCTGCTGGTTTCCACCCTGCTGGTGGCGATCGCGCTGGTGCTCATGTACCTGCCCAGCGTCGCGGACCACTTCCCGAAGGTCGGGCGCACGCTGCCATGACCGCCGAGCCGTCCCTCTACGACGAACCCGGCGTGGGCTGGACGGCTTTGCTCTGGGCGCCGCTGTTCGCGCTCGCCGGGCTGCTCGCGGAACTGGCGACGGGCGGCCCGGTCCATTGGCTCGCCTGGATCCTGGTCGCGGCAGGGCTGGTGGCGATCACCGTGCCTTGGGTGTACGCGCGCCGCCGGTACCTCTCGCTCGAAGTCACCGCGGACGGCTACCGCCAAGGCCGGGAAACGCTCGAGGCGGCCCGGATCGCCGAGGTGCTCGAAGACGAGGCCCCGGTCGGCTCGCGGGTCCTCGGTGGAGGCTGGACGATCCCCAAGAAGTACGGCGAAGTCGGGTTGAAACTCGAAGACGGCGTTTTCGTGCGCGCCTGGGCCAAGGATCCGGACGCCCTCCGTGCGGCTCTCGGGGATTTGGTGCGTGCCCGCACCACAGAGTCATGAGAAACTGCTCACCGTGATCGACCTTCCCCAGCCGACCGGCGCCGATCTGTGGCCACCGGAGGACTCCCGGCGCGAAGCCCGGCTGCACAAACCCCTGCGCGCCGTGGTGGGGGCGGTCGAACTGATCCTCGCCGCGCTCGCCGTGTGGGGTGCCTTCGCCTGCTGGAAGGCCGGTGTCGTCCCGGTCGTGATCTCCTACGGCGAAACGACGCTGGAATCGCAGCGCTACTTCGGCGGCCCGCTCGCCGGCGCCATCGGGCTGGGCGTGCTGGCCGCGATCCTGGTGGTGGACGCGATCCGCCAGTTCCTGCTCGCCGTCCGGGCCAAGGGCCGCAAGCCCAAGGAACCGAAGCTCAGTTGAGGAACACGACCGCGGCGTTGACCGCGGTCGAGAACAGCAGCCACAGCAGATACGGCACGAGCAGCCAGGCCGCGAGTTTCGACCGGCGGCCGAACTCCGCCATCGTGACGGGCACGACGAAGTCGAGCACGACGACGTCGGCCAGCGCGAGGACGTGCGCGCCGCCGGCGAAGAACAGCGGCGTCCACAGCAGGGTCAGCAGCAGGCAGACGCCGTAGAAGGCGAAGCCGCGCGTTTCGCCGTCGGTGCGCCAGTAGAACCAGCCCGCGAAGGCGACCATGAGCAGCAGGACCGACCACATCGGGCCGTAGAGCCAGCCCGGCGGCGCCCACGACGGACGGGCCAGCGCGTTGTGCGTCTCGGTGCGGGTGGCCACCGCCAGCCCGGCCACGATCCCCACGATCGCCGCCATGGCGATGAATCCCGCCAAGGCTTGCCAGCGCAGGCGACGGTGGTGGGTCGGTGGTGACGGCACCGTGGGCACGTGGATTCCTCCGCGAGGGTTTCGACGCCGAGTGCTCCCACCCTAGTGGGCCTGGTCACGCCATGCCCGGAACGGCGAGGACTCGGCGGCGGGTGTCCCCGGCGATTTGCGAGACTGGGGACGTGACTACCGGAGTCGATCAGTCCAAGGCATGGTTCGAACGAGCGAAGGCCGTGGTCCCGGGCGGGGTGAACTCCCCGGTGCGGGCCTTCAACTCCGTCGGCGGCACCCCGCGGTTCATGGTGCGCGGTGAGGGTCCGTACCTCTGGGACGCCGACGGCAACCGCTACGTCGATCTGGTCTCGTCGTGGGGCCCGATGATCCTCGGGCACGCGCATCCGGACGTCGTCTCCGCCGCC
Organism: Amycolatopsis roodepoortensis; assembly: GCF_024628825.1. Classification (NCBI taxonomy): domain Bacteria; kingdom Bacillati; phylum Actinomycetota; class Actinomycetes; order Pseudonocardiales; family Pseudonocardiaceae; genus Amycolatopsis; species Amycolatopsis roodepoortensis. The sequence continues at coordinate 4,337,458 of NZ_CP102415.1, read as the reverse complement.
CGCGAAGCCGCTGTCGACGGCCTGTCTTTCGGCACGCCGACGCGCGGTGAGGTCGAGCTCGCCGAGGAGATCATCGGCCGCGTCGAGCCGGTGGAGCAGGTGCGCCTGGTCAACTCCGGCACCGAGGCGACGATGAGCGCGATCCGGCTGGCCAGGGGGTTCACCGGCCGGGCGAAGATCATCAAGTTCGCGGGCTGCTACCACGGCCACGTCGACGCGTTGCTCGCCGAAGCGGGCTCCGGCGTCGCGACCCTCGGCCTCCCGACGTCGCCCGGGGTCACCGGCGCGCAGGCGGCCGACACGATCGTCTTGCCCTACAACGACCTCGACGCGGTCCGGAAGTCCTTTGTGGACAACCCGGACGCGATCGCCGCGATCATCACCGAAGCCGCCGCGGGCAACATGGGCGCCGTCGCCCCGGCCGACGGGTTCAACGCCGGGCTCAAGGAGATCGCGCGCGAGCACGGCGCGCTGCTGATCATGGACGAGGTGATGACCGGGTTCCGCGTCTCGAAGGCGGGCTGGTTCGGTCTCGAAGGCGTCGCCGGTGACCTGTACACCTTCGGCAAGGTGATGTCGGGCGGGCTGCCCGCCGCGGCCTTCGGCGGCCGTGCCGACGTGATGGCGAAGCTGGCCCCGGGCGGGCCGGTGTACCAGGCGGGGACGCTGTCGGGGAACCCCGTCGCCGTCGCCGCCGGGCTCGCGACGCTGCGCGCGGCCGACGACGCCGTGTACGCGGCCCTCGACGCCAACGCGAAGCGGCTCGGCGACCTGTTCGGCCGGGCGCTCACCGAGGCGGGTGTCACGCACACCGTGCAGTACGCGGGCAACCTGGTCAGCGTGTTCTTCAGCGAGAACCCGGTGACGAACTACCCGGGCGCGCAGGCCTCGGAGACCTGGCGGTTCCCGGCGTTCTTCCACGCGCTGCTGGACAACGGCGTGTACGCGCCGCCGAGCGCGTACGAGGCGTGGTTCGTCAACGCGGCCATGGGCGACGCCGAGTTCGAGATCATCGAGTCCGCGTTGCGCGTCGCCGCCCGCGCCGCCGCCGAGGCGGTCCAGGCGTGAGCGCGACGACGATCGTGCACCTGCTCCGCCACGGTGAGGTGCACAACCCGGACGGGATCCTGTACGGCCGCCTGCCCGGCTTCAAGCTCTCCGACCGCGGACAGCGTCAGGCGCTGACGGTCGCCGAAGCCGTCGCGACGCACGACATCACGCACGTGGTCGCTTCGCCGCTTCAGCGCGCGCAGGAGACCGCGGCGCCGATCGCCGCCGCACACCGCCTCGACGTCGACACCGACGATCGGCTCATCGAGGCGGACAACCAGTTCGAAGGCGAGCGGGTCGCCGTCGGCGATGGCGCCCTTCGCCAGCCGAAGCACTGGCCGAAGCTGGTCAACCCGTTCCGGCCGTCCTGGGGCGAGCCGTACGTCGAGATCGCGCACCGCATGCTCGGCGCCATCCACCGCGCGCGGCGGGCGGCCGAGGGGCACGAGGCGCTGTGCGTCTCGCACCAGCTGCCGATCTGGACGGTGCGGCGCTTCCTGGAGGCGAAACGGCTCTGGCACGACCCGCGCAACCGGCAGTGCTCGCTCGCGTCGCTGACCAGCCTGGTCTTCGAGGGCGAGGAGCTCGTGCGGATCGTCTACAGCGAGCCCGCCGGCACGACCGACCCGAAGGTGACCGGGGCATGAAGCGACTCGTGGCGGCCGTCGTCGGGCTGGCGCTCGTCGTCACCGGCTGCACCACCGGCAAGGACGCCGTCGTCACCGGCGGTTCGTTCAACTTCGTTTCGCCGGGCGGGAAGGTCGACATCACCTACGACGTCGCGGACCGCCAGCCGTCGCCGACGCTGTCCGGCGACGACCTGATGAACGAAGGCAAGCAGCTTTCGATCGCGGACTTCCCCGGCAAGGTCATCGTGCTGAACCTGTGGGGCCAGTGGTGCGGGCCGTGCCGCGTCGAGGCGCCGGAGATGCAGAAGGTCTACGACCAGACCAAGGCGTCGGGCGTCGAGGTGATCGGCATCGATCTGCGCGACAACGACCGGAAGCCGCCGCAGGACTTCATGCGGGACCGGAAGCTGACGTACCCGTCGATCTACGACCCGTCGGGGCGGACGCTGCTGCAGCTTTCGGGTTATCCGCGCAACATCATCCCGTCGACGATCGTGCTGGACAAACAGCACCGGGTCGCGGCGGTGTTCCTGCGGGAACTGCTGGCGTCGGACCTGCTGCCCGTCGTCCAGCGCCTGGCCGCCGAACCCGCCTGACCCCCGCCCGGATCGCGTTTAGCCCGCTAAACGCGATCCGCCGACCGGGACCAAGGTCCTGACCGGGTGCGACGTAGGTCCCGTTCGGCCAGCCCCGGCGCTTTCACGCCGACCACACTGCCTACGCTCCTTTGCGTGAACGGTGTTACCGAGCTGGCGCTCTCAGGGCCGCTGCTGCTCGCGGCGGGCGTGGCGCTGCTGGCCGGGACGATCTCCTTCGCGTCGCCGTGCGTCGTGCCGCTGGTGCCCGGGTACCTCGCGTACCTGGCGGCGCTGGTCGGCGCGGACGCCCCCGCGGTCAGCCCCGACGAGGGGCGCAAGAAGGGCCGCTACGCCGTCGTAGGCGCGGCCGCGTTGTTCGTGCTCGGGTTCACCGTCGTCTTCGTGGTGACGCTGGGGACGCTGGTGTGGATCGCCGACGTCGTCCAGCTCAACATGGACCTCCTCCAGCGCCTCGGCGGCGTGCTGACCATCGCGATGGCGCTGGTGTTCCTCGGCTGGATCCCGGGCCTGCAGCGCGAGTTCCGCTCGCACCACGTTCCGCGCGGCGGGCTCTGGGGCGCGCCGGTGCTCGGCGCGGTCTTCGGGCTCGGCTGGACGCCGTGCATCGGTCCGACGCTGTCCGCGGTCATGTCGATGGCCAGCGCCACCGGCGGGGCGGCGGCGCGCGGGTACGTGCTGATCCTGGTTTATTGCCTCGGCCTCGGTCTGCCGTTCCTCATCATCGCGTTCGGCGCCCGCTGGGCCGTCCGCGCCACCGACTGGCTGCGCCGCCACGGCCGCCAGGTGCAGGTCTTCGGCGGTGTCCTGCTGCTGGTCGTCGGCGTCCTGCTGGTGACCGGACTGTGGGGCGACCTGACCGGCTGGATCCGCAACACCCTCGTGAACGACATCAGGCTGCCCTTGTGACCACTCGATACCGCCCGACGCCGCTCAAGCGCGCCTTCGCCTTCCTGCGCAACACCTGGCGCGGACTGACGTCGATGCGCACCGCGCTGGTGCTGCTGTTCCTGCTCGCGCTCGCCGCGATGCCCGGCGCCCTGCTGCCGCAGCGGAACCTCAACGTCGCCAAGACCGACGAGTACATCGCCGCGCACGGCTGGTGGGGCGAACTGCTCGACCGCCTTCAGTTCTTCGAGGTCTACGGCAGCGTCTGGTTCTCGGCGATCTACATCCTGCTGATGGTCTCGCTCATCGGCTGCCTCGCGCCGCGCAGCTTCGAGTACGCGAAGGCGATGCGCGCGAAGCCGGTGCTCACGCCGCGCAAGCTCTCGCGGATGCCGCATCACGTGTCCACCACGACCGACCGGGCCCCCGAGACGGTCTTGAAGGACACCCACACGCTGCTCAAGGGCTGGCGCCGTGTCGAGCGCGAAGAGGCCGACGGAAGCCGGAGCATCTCCGCCGAACGCGGGTACCTCCGCGAGACCGGCAACCTCGTCTTCCACTTCGGCATGCTCGGCCTGATCATCTTCTTCGCGCTGGGCAAGCTGTTCGGTTACGAAGGCCAGGTCATCGTCCAGGCCGACGGCAGCCCGTGGTGCAACTCCGGGATCCTCGGCTACGACACCTTCAACGCCGGCCTGCGCGTCGACGGCACCGACCTCAACGCGTTCTGCATCCGCCTCAAGGACTTCGAGGCGCGCTACACCGAGTCCGGCCAGGCGAACTACTACCACTCCAACATGGAGTACCAGTCCGGTGAAGACCTGCAGACCGGCGCGTGGAAGCCGTACGGGCTCGAGGTCAACTCGCCGCTGCGCACCGCTGGCGACCGCGTCTACCTGCTGAACTTCGGCTACTCCCCGAAGTTCACCGTGACCTTCCCCGACGGCACCGTGCGCACCAACATCACTCCGTGGCGTCCCGCCGACGAGCCGACGAAGCTCTCCGAAGGCGCGACGAAGATCGACCAGCCCGGCATCACCGACCCGATCGAACGCCGCACCCGCCAGCTCGCGATCACCGGCCTCCTCGCGCCGACCGCGTTCATGCACGGCAACGTGCTGACGTCGTCGCGGCCCGAGGCGAACAAGCCGGCCGTGGCCGTCGACATCTACCGCGGCGACCTCGGCCTCGACGCCGGCCGCGGGCAGTCGATCTTCCAGATCGACCAGTCGCTCGTCGCGGACGGCAGGCTCAAGAAGCTCACGCGGCAGAACCTCGACCAGGGCCAGGAGACCGTGCTGGACGACGGCACGAAGGTCCGCTTCGACGGCGTCCAGGAATGGGTCGCCATCCAGGTCTCGCACGATCCGGTGCAGGGCTGGGTGCTGGTCTGCGCGGTCGCGATGCTGATCGGGCTGGCGGGATCGCTGCTGGTCAAACGGCGCCGGGTGTGGGTCCGGGTGACCCCGGCGCGCGAAGGTGAGCCGGGTACCGTGATCGAGGTCGCCGGGCTGGCGCGCACCGATCAGGCGGGCTACGGCGAAGAGTTCCAGCGGATCAGCGACAAGCTGGTCCAGGGGCAGAGAGGCAACTAGAGGTCATGCCGATCAACGAGACGCTGTCCCAGTACAGCGACTACTCCTACACCACCGCGGCGGCGATCTACGTCCTCGCGCTGATGTTCGCCCTCGTCGAGCAGGGCTTCGGTGCGAAGGGCCGTCTGGCGGCCGAGCGCAGCAAACAGAAGGCGCGTGAACTGGTCGGCGCCGGCGGTCCGCCGGCATACGGGACGCCCGTCGAGGCCCCGCGCGAGGTCGGCCGCCCCGAGCGCATCGGCCGCATGGGCGCCGCGCTGCTGGTGCTGGCCGCGCTGCTGCACCTGGCCGCGATCGTGCTGCGCGGGCTCGCCGTGCACCGCGCGCCGTGGGGCAACCTCTACGAATACGGCATGGCGACGACCTTCATCGCCGTCGTGACCTGGATCGTCATCATGCGGAAGTTCCCGGTCCGCCACCTCACCGGCTTCCTGCTGCTGCCGGTCGTGATCCTGATGTTCGTCAACGGCACCATGCTGTACACGACGGCCGCGCCGGTGCAGCCCGCGCTCCAGTCGTACTGGCTGATCATCCACGTCTCCGCGGCGATCATCGGCTCCGGTGTCTTCCTGGTGCCGGGTGTCGCGAGCGTCCTTTACCTGTTCCGCGCCGCCCACGACGACAACCCGGCGAAGTTCGCCAAGTTCGGCCCGAAGCTGCCCGCGGCGGACGTGCTCGACCGCATCGCCTACCGCACCACCATCTTCGCCTTCCCGATCTTCACCTTCGGCGTGCTCTGCGGCGCGGTGTGGGCCGAGGCGGCGTGGGGCCGGTTCTGGGGCTGGGACCCCAAGGAGACCGTCGCCTTCGTGGCGTGGGTCGTCTACGCGGCGTACCTGCACTCCCGCGCGACCGCGGGCTGGCGTGGGAAGCGGGCCGCGATCATCAACATCGTCGGTTTCTCCGCGACGATCTTCAACATGTTCTTCGTGAACCTGGTGACGTCGGGTCTGCACTCCTACGCCGGGGGCTGACCGCCGCCTCTGCGCGCGCGACGACTACCGTCAATACTGAGGTATGGGGGTAGACGTGCGCGGAGGAGGAATTCAGCGGTGACCGGACCCAGCGAAGAATCGGCTCCTGGCCACCCCGAACCGACCGAGAGCGTCCAGGCCTCGGAGTTGTTCTCCGAGGACCGGACGGATTCGGCGCCGCATCCGACCGCGGGGGGTTTCGAGGCCGAGCCGACCCAGGTCGTGCAGCCGCAGTATCCGCCGCAGCAGGCCCAGTATCCGCAGCAGCAGCCCGCTCCCCAACAGCAGCCGCCGCTGCCGCAGCCGTCGCAAGGGCAGTATCAGCAGCCTTACGACCAGAACCTGCCGCCGCTGCACCCTCAGCAAGCCCAGCAGGCGCCGCCCCAGCAGGCCGCCCAGTACCCGCCCCAGCAGCAGTACGCGCAACCGCAGCAGGCGGTGCCGGGGCTTCCGCAGCCGCAGGGCAGGCACGCGCTCCCGGACGAACTCGCCACCGCGAGCCTGGTGAAGCCGCAGAAGCGCAAGCCGCAGTCGGGCTGGCGCAAGGCGCTTTACGTGGGCACCGGCAAGCTGGTCAACCCGGGCGAGAGCCCCAAGGACACGCGTAAGCGGGAGCTGATCGCGCAGATCAACCAGCCGCTGCGCGGGTGCTACAAGATCGCGATGCTGAGCCTCAAGGGCGGCGTCGGCAAGACCACCACGACGACCACCCTGGGCTCGACGTTCGCGTCGCTGCGCGGTGACCGCGTCGTCGCCGTCGACGCGAACCCGGACCGCGGGACGCTTTCGCAGAAGATCCCGATCGAGACCACCGCGACCGTCCGGCACCTGCTGCGGGACGCGGACAAGATCACCAGGTACAGCGACGTCCGTTCGTACACCTCACAGGGTGGGAGCCGGCTGGAGATCCTCGCCAGCGAGCAGGACCCGGCGGTTTCGGAGGCCTTCTCCGAGGACGACTACCGGCGCACGGTCAACCTGCTGGAGCACTTCTACAACATCGTGCTCACCGACTGCGGGACCGGATTGATGCACTCGGCGATGAAGGGCGTCCTCGACGTCGCGGACGCGCTGGTGGTGGTCTCCTCCGGCTCCGTCGACGGGGCGCGCAGTGCGTCGGCCACGCTCGACTGGCTGGAGGCGCACGGCTACGGCGACCTGGTCAAACGGTCCGTCGCGGTGATCAACTCGGTGCGGCCGAAGGGCGGCTCCGTCGATCTCGACAAGCTGTCCGCGCACTTCGGCGCGCGCGTCCGATCGGTGTGCCGGATCCCGTTCGACCCGCACCTGGAAGAGGGCGCGGAGATCGAACTGGACCGGCTCGACGCGGACACCAGGCTGGCGCTGCTGGAACTGGCGGCCACCGTCGCCGACGGCTTCGGTGGCCAGCCGTACCAGCCGATCCAGGCCTAGTCTTTACCTTTGTCCTCGTCTTTACCCTTGCGCTGCTGCTCACCGAGCTTGCGCAGGAAGTCGGGGTCGTCGTCCGGGGCCAGTGTCGGTCGCGACGAGGGCACCCCGACACGCTCGATCCCGAACGCGCGCCACAAGACCACGGCGACGGTGAGCGCTCCGATGGCCGCGAGCAGATAGATCATGCTCGGTCCCTTCCGCGTGGAGGACGTTCCTCAGTCCCACGAGGCTAGCCCCTTTGCCGCGCGTGGGGGGACTCATGGATACCCCAATGTGACGAAGGGCGGTTACGGGCCCTTCGTCACTGGAGTCCTATTTGAGGGAAATGCCTGCTCAGACCTTGCGGGCGGGCTCGCTGGCGTCGGTGGTGAGCTCGGCGAGGAGTTCGTTCACCTCGGCCTCGCGGAACCGGCGGTGCCCGCCGGGAGTGCGGATCGAGCCGATCCGGCCCGCGGTCGCCCAGCGGGTCACGGTCTTGGGGTCGACCCGGAACAGAGCCGCCACTTCGCCGGGGGTGAGCAACCTGCCGCCCATGGTCGCGGTCATTTTCCGCCTCCTTCACGGTTCCAGTGCTAAACCGGAGGGCGGGCCCGATGCCCGTCGTGCCGGGTAGCCAACGCGGCAATCGTTGCATCTCACCCGTCAGGTACTCGAACGGTTGTCCATAGGTAAAGAGCCCTTAAAGGTCAAAACCGACAACCGCGACATACGCGTTCCGGCCCCGCGGTCTTGTCACGGATGTATGAAAACGCGCCCTGATCACGCGAATCGGGCCGTGGCACCTAAGGTGTAGCGGTGGACCAGGTGGATCGGAAGATCATCGCGGCATTACGGGAGAACGGGCGGGCTACCTACGCCGACCTCGGCCGGTCTGTCGGACTCTCGGCTTCATCAGTGCACGAACGCGTCGGCAAACTCGAGGCCGCCGGCGTGATCACCGGCTACCACGCCATGGTCGACCCGAGCACGGTCGGACTCGGGGTGACGGCGCTGGTCGGCATCCACCCCACCGACACCGCGACCGAGGACGACGTCGCGGAGGCGCTCGGGGCGCTGGACGAGGTCGAAAGCTGCTACGCCGTCGCGGGCGACGAGGCCTTCGTCGTCAAGGTGCGGGTGGCGACCGTCGATGATCTGGAGCGGACCCTCGGCAGGCTGCGGCGGATCCCCGGCGTCGGCCGCACGAACACCACCGTCGTGCTCTCCACCCGCTTCGAAGGACGGCCCAACAACGCGGGCCTGGACGACGGCCGCGACGGCAACGCGTAGCCTGCGTGGGTGTGAGCGATAATCACCTGCCCCGTGACCTGACGCTGTACGTGCTGGCCAGGTTCGTCCTGGTCGGGGTCATCGCAGGCGGGTTGCTGCTGGCCAACGTCCCGCTGCTGGTCGCGTTGGTGATCGGCCTGGTCGTGGGGCTGCCGCTGGGCCTGCTGCTGTTCCGCCCGCTGAACGCGCGCGTGACCGCCGGGCTCGCCCGCCGCAACGAAAAGCGCGCCCGCGCCCGTGCCGAGCTGCGCTCGCAGCTGCGCGGCGACCGGGTGGACGGTGCCGCGTGAGCCTCCTGCACAGCCGCAGCTGGGTCCGCGAAGCCGTCCGCATCATCGAGGCCGACGCGAACCGCAGCGCCGACACGCACCTCCACGTCTTCCCGCTGCCCCCGGAATGGGGCGTGGACCTGTACCTGAAGGACGAGTCCGTCCACCCGACCGGCTCGCTCAAGCACCGGCTCGCGCGTTCGCTGTTCCTTTACGGTCTGGTGAACGGCCAGATCGGGCCGGACACCGTGCTCGTCGAGGCGTCCAGCGGTTCGACGGCGGTTTCGGAGGCGTACTTCGCGCGAATGCTCGGGCTGCGGTTCATCACCGTGGTGCCGCGCAGCACGTCGCCGGAGAAGATCGCGCTCATCGAGTTCTACGGCGGCGAATGCCACTACGTCGACCGCGCGCCGGACATGTATCCCGAGGCCGAGCGGCTCGCTTCGGAGTGCAACGGCCACTACCTCGACCAGTTCACCTACGCGGAGCGCGCGACGGACTGGCGCGGGAACAACAACATCGCCGAATCGGTGTACGCGCAGATGCAGTCCGAGCGGCACCCCGTGCCGACGTGGATCGTCGTCGGCGCCGGGACCGGCGGCACGAGCGCGACGTTCGGCCGCTACGTGCGCTACAAGCGGCACACCACGAAGATCGCCGTCGTCGACCCGGAGAACTCTTCGTTCTTCGGCGCCTGGCAGACCGGGGCGCTCGACTACAGCACCGGCATGCCTTCGCGGATCGAGGGAATCGGGCGGCCGCGCGTCGAGCCGTCGTTCGTGCCCGGCGTGATCGACGAGATGTTCCAGGTCCCCGACGCCGCTTCGCTGGCGGCCATCCGCGTGCTGCGCGAGCGGACCGGGCACTGGGCCGGCGGCTCGACCGGGACGAACCTCTTCGGTGCTTTCACGCTGATCTCGCGGATGGTCTCGGAAGGCCAGGCGGGCAGCGTCGTCACGCTGCTGTGCGACGGCGGGGAACGGTACGCCAACACGTACTACGACGACGCTTGGCTGGCGCAGAAGAACATCGACATCGCGCCTTACCTGGAGAAGTACCGGGAGTTCCTGGTGAGCGGGAAGCTCGCCCCGGAGGCCTGAGGGCTTCGGGTGGCGTCGCGAAAGCCACTTTCGCAACCTTCAACGTTGCGAAAGTGGCTTTCGCAACGTCGGCTGGGCTGCCTACCTCAGATTCGCCGGATCACCAAAAGAGCAAGGGACCTTTGCTACCGCCTGGGCCGCATGTAGCGACCGCGCCCACGCCTGATCACTACATATGGTGGCGTGAACCGGGAACTCAAGGGATGAACGGTCCGTTCATCGCCTCCGAGGCCGACGCGCACCGTCCGGTGGTCACAGGTCCGTTCGCGCCGCACTGTGTGGATTCCGGGTCATCCAACGCCCCGAAATCCACACAGTCCCGCATCAAAGGTCCGGTGACGCCTCACAGCGCCAGGCTCACAGCGCCAGCGCGACCGCGGTCAGCACCGCCCACCCCAGCATCGCGAACCCGGTGTCCCGCAACGCCGGGATCAGCGCCCGCCCCTGCGCCCCGCCGCCGACGGCCTTGACCGACTTCAGCAGCAGCGGCGCGGTCAGCAGCCCCAGCAGCGCCCACGGCGTCACGAAGGCGAGCAGCACGCTCACGACGTACGGCACCGCGACCAGCACCAGGTAAAGCCGGCGGGTCCCGCCATCACCGAGCCGGGTCGCGAGCGTGCGCTTGCCGGACTCGATGTCGGTCGGGATGTCGCGGAGGTTGTTGGCGGTCAGCACGCCGGTCGAAAACGAGCCGACGGCGATCGCGCAGCCGAGCGCGGTCCAGCTGACCTGTCCCGCTTGGACGTACACGGTGCCGAGCACGCCGGCCAGCCCGAAGAAGACGAAGACCGCGATCTCGCCGAAACCGTAGTAGCCGTAAGGCTTTTTGCCGCCGGTGTAGAACCAGGCGCCGAGGATGCAGACAGCGCCCATCGCCAGCAGCCACCACAGCCCGCTGATCGCGACGAGCACGAGCCCGAGGACGCCGGCGAGCCCGAGGGCCGCGAGTGCGGCCGCCAGGACGGCCTTCGGCTTCGCGACTCCGGAGCCGACCAGCCGCAGCGGGCCGACGCGGTTCTCGTCGGTGCCGCGGATGCCGTCGGAGTAGTCGTTGGCGTAGTTGACGCCGACGATCAGCGCCAGCGAGACGAGCAGCGCGAGAATCGAGCGGGCCCAGGAGAAGCCGTCGAGCGCGATCGCCGCGCCGACTCCGGCGACCACCGGCGCCACCGCGTTGGGCAGCGTCCGCGGGCGCGCCCCTTCGATCCATTCACCAGCAGTCGCCATGCCGCCATTCTGGCCCTGGCCACTACCGGCCGGTATGCGGGGCTCGTCACCTGCCCGCGCCCTCGCGAGCAGGTGACGAGTCGCGCTATTTGAGGTCGTCGATCGTGTCTTCCAGGGTCCAGGTGAGCGTGCCGCTGTTCGGAACGGCGGTCTCCGGTTCGTCCGCCAGCGCGGGCCCGGCCAAAGCGACCAGTCCCATCGTGACGGCGGTGCAGGCCAATACTGTGCGTGTCCAGCGCGTCATAAGTAGACGTAAACCCGCGGGTAATGACTGTGTCAACAACGTCCCGGTAATCGGTGGGGAATTCACGACCTTCGTAGGAGATTCCTGACGGCCGCCCTGTCGACCTTCCCGGGGCCTCGCAAAGGGAGCTCTTCGGCGAATTCGACCCGCTTCGGAGCGGCGGCCGCACCGGCCTCTTCGCGGCACGCGGCACGCAGCGATTCGACGTCGCAACCAGCGCCGACGACGAGCGCGACGACGGCTTCGCCCCACTCGGGGTCGGGCACTCCGACCACGCACGCGTCCCGGATTCCGGGCTGGGCGGTCAAGATCCGCTCGACGGCCGCGGCGGCCACCTTCACCCCGCCGGTGTTGATCATGTCGTCGATCCGCCCGAGGATCTCCAGCCGCCCGTCGGTCGTCCACCGGCCCCGGTCGGAAGTGCGGAACCGGCCGTCCTCGAAGGCCTCCGCGGTCAGGCCGGGGCGCAGCCGGTAGCCGTGCGCGAGGACGTCACCCGTGATACAGACCCGCTCGTCCTCGAGTTCGACGCGTACTCCGTCCAGCGGTACACCGTCGTAGACGCAGCCGCTCGCGGTCTCGCTCATGCCGTACGCGGGCACGATCTTCACGCCCGCTTCGGCGGCGCGCTCGCGGAGATCCGCCGTCGTCGCCGCGGCGCCGACGATGATCGCGTCGAAGGCGCGCGCCGCCGCCAGGCCGGGGCCGCCCGCGTCGAGCAGCCGCCCGAGCTGGGTCGGCACGAGCGCGGTGTAGCGCGGCCCGTCCAGGGACAGCAGCGGTGCGGCGGCTTCGGCGAAGTCGTCCGGCCGGAAACCGGAGGCGTGCAGCACGGACGGCGTCGTCCCGGCCAGCAGTGAGCGCACCAGCACCTGGAGCCCGCCGATGTAGTGCGCCGGGGTCGCGAGCAGCCAGTGGCCCGGCCCGCCGAGCCTCTTGTGGGTCGCGTGAGCCGACGCGGTGAGCGCCGACGCCGACAGCAGGACACCCTTCGGCTCACCGGTGGAGCCTGAGGTGGCGATGATCACCGCCGTCCCGGGTTCGGCCGGGCGCGTCGGCTCCATCGCGTCCCGCAGGGGCTCCGACGAGTAGGGGAGGACGGCGGGGCCGCCGTCGAGCGCCTCGGCCAGTGCCGCGGTCAGCTCGACGATCGACTCCGGACTCCCGTCCACCCCTACCGCACGCATCCCGCCAGGCTAACGCCGAAAGGACACTCGGCTCAGCAGTGCTTCGTGGCGCCGCCGTCACTGAGGTAGTGGTCGGAGAACCAGCCTTGCTTCTGCGTGCCCGCGATCCGGCCCCAGGTCCAGAAAGGGTTGCCGTTGACTTCGGTGCCGGTCGTGTAGCAGTGGTAGTAGATCAGCGTGCCCCCGGCGACCCACCCGTACGAGGAGCAGTTGGTGTGCGGGCCGGAGCGGTAACGCATCCTCTCCTTCGTCCGGCCTTCACCGCTGTCCTTGTTCGAGTGCCCGTGGCTACAGCTCAGGGTCTGCACCGGGTCGGCGGGTGCCGCGTCGGCGACCCCGCCGACGCCGAGCAGCCCCGCCGCGACGACGCCCGGCAGCGCCAGAGCAGCTCTTCGGAGTGACTTCTTCATCGTTGGTCCCCTCGAAATAGTCGGGTTTCGCTTTCGAGGGGAAACGTAAGCGCCGCCGAACTCCCTGCTCCAGGCCTTTTCGCCTGGTCGAAAAGGGTCAGTAGTAGTACGGGAAGGCCGACCAGTCGGGGGAGCGCTTCTCCAGGAAGGAGTCGCGGCCTTCGACGGCCTCGTCCTGCATGTACGCCAGTCGGGTGGTTTCGCCGGCGAAGAGCTGCTGGCCGACCAGACCGTCGTCGGTGAGGTTGAACGCGTACTTCAGCATCCGCTGCGCCGTCGGCGACTTGCCGTTGATCGCCCACGCCCAGTCCAGCGCCTCGGCCTCGAGCTGCGCGTGCGGGACGGCGGAGTTGACCGCGCCCATCGCCTGCATCTGCTCGGCGGTGTACTCACGGCCGAGGAAGAAGATCTCCCGCGCGAACTTCTGCCCGACCTGCTTGGCCAGGTACGCCGAGCCGTAGCCGCCGTCGAAGGAGCCGACGTCGGCGTCGGTCTGCTTGAAGCGCGCGTGCTCGGCCGAGGCGAGCGTGAGGTCGCACACCACGTGCAGCGAGTGCCCGCCACCGGCCGCCCAGCCGGGGACCACGGCGATGACCACCTTCGGCATGAACCTGATCAGCCGCTGGACCTCGAGGATGTGCAGCCGTCCGGCCCTGGCGGGATCGATCGTGTCGGAGGTCTCCCCTTCCGCGTACTGATACCCGGAGCGTCCGCGAATACGCTGGTCACCACCGGAGCAGAACGCCCAGCCGCCGTCCTTCGGCGAAGGGCCGTTGCCGGTGAGCAGGACGCACCCGACGTCCGAGCTCATCCGCGCGTGGTCGAGCGCGCGGTAGAGCTCGTCGACGGTGTGCGGGCGGAAGGCGTTGCGGACCTCGGGACGGTCGAACGCGACACGTACGACACGTTTGCCTGAGCGGCTCTCAGAGGAGCGGTGATAGGTGATGTCGGTGAAGTCGAAACCTTCGACCTCGGTCCACAAGGCGGGGTCGAACAGCTCGGAAACCTGGGCGTCATCCACGTTTGGGAGAATAGGACGTGTGGCCGTGAGTCGTAGTGTGAAACCCGAGGTCTGCCGGTGAATCCTTCCACCGCGCAGGCCAGGGTCATCGTCGACGAACTCGTCCGCAACACCGTCTCGCACGTCGTCCTCTGCCCGGGCTCACGCAACGCCCCGCTGTCGATCGCGCTGTACGACGCGGCGGCCGCCGGACGCCTCCAGCTGCACGTCCGCATCGACGAACGCGGCGCCGGATTCCTCGCCCTCGGCATCGCCGCGCGCACCGGCCGCCCCGTGGCGGTGCTGTGCACCTCGGGCACCGCGGCCGCGAACTTCCACCCCGCCGTGCTGGAGGCCGACCGCGCGGGGGTGCCGCTGATCGTGCTGACCGCCGACCGGCCGCCCGAGATGCGGGCCGCCGGCGCGAGCCAGGTCATCGACCAGCACCAGCTCTACGGCAACGCCATCCGCTACTTCGACGAGCTCGCCGTCGCCGAACGCCGCGCCGGGCAGAACTCGTACTGGCGTGGCCAGATCTGCCGCGCCTGGAACGCCGCGTACGGCGAATGGCGCTGCGGGCCGGTGCACCTGAACATCCCGTTCCGCGAGCCGCTCGTGCCCGATCTCGACGATGACGGCGAGTGGTACGAGTCACTCGAAGGGCGTCCCGACGGCGCTCGCTGGACGGAGCTCCCGGACTTCGGCGCGCTTCCCTCTTTCGTGGTGCCCTCGGCTCGCCACGGCCTGGTCATCGCGTGTGACACCGGGGTGCAGGCGGCCAGCGAGTGGGCCGAGCTGCACGGCTGGCCGGTCGTCTCCGAGACCGGCGGTATCGGGATGGCGGGCGCGACCGCGATCTCGTCCGGCGCCTGGCTGCTCGGCGTCGAGGAGTTCATCTCGCGGCACAAACCCGAGCAGGTCCTGTGCATCGGGCGTCCGACGGTGTTCCGGCAGGTCCAGCGGGTGCTGTCCGATCCGGACGTCGAGGTGCTGCTGGTCCGGCCCGATTCGGACTGGCCCGCGCCCGCGCACAACGTCCGCCAGGTCGGCCAGTGGTTCGACGAGCCGACCAAACCGGCCGATCCGGAGTGGCTCGCGAGCTGGCAGCGCGCGGACAAGGCGGCGGCGGGGGCGGTCACCGAAGCGCTGGCCGACGAGCCGTGGCCGAGCGGGCTGCGCCTGGCGACCGAGCTGGTCGACGCGGTCCCGGAGGGGTCGCTGCTGGTCGTCGGCTCGTCCAACCCGACCCGCGACGTCGCCCTCGCCGGACGCCTGCGGCCCGACGTCCTCGTGCACCGCAACCGCGGCGTCGCCGGGATCGACGGCATGGTGTCGACCGCGATCGGCGCCGCGACCGTCCACAGGGGACATTCGTACGCCCTGCTCGGCGACCTGACGTTCCTGCACGACGCGAGCGGCCTGCTGACCGGGCCCGCCGAACAGCGCCCCGACCTGACGATCGTGGTGCTCAACGACGACGGCGGCGGCATCTTCTCCCTGCTGGAGCAGGGCGCGCCCGAGCACAACGCCAGCTTCGAGCGGGTCTTCGGCACGCCGCACGGCGCCGACCTCGGTGCCCTGTGCGCCGGTTACCGCGTGCCGCACGTCGTCGCCGAGACGCTCACCGAGTTCCGCGCGGCGCTCAAGCCCGCGCCGGGGCTGCGCGTGGTGGAGGTCCGCGTGGACCGAACGCGTCACCGCGAGCTGCACGCGCGCCTCCGTACGGCGGTGTCGTCGGCCGTACGCGCTGTCTAGCCGATTTTGATCTCAGTCCAGAGGCTAGGAACCCCTCCTTCGGACGTGTCTCCGCGTCGATCGGCTGGCTACGTTCGAGCGCGCTGACAAATCCTGGGAGGATTCGCAATGCGCTTGAAGACTCGCGCCGGCTTCGCCGGATTGACCGCGGGCGTCGTCTCGGTGCTGCTCGCCGGCAGCGCGGCCGCCGCACCCGCGCCCGGCTCGATCGGCATCGGCGACCCGTACTACCCGCACGCCGGGAACGGCGGCTACGACGTCGGTCACTACGACCTCCGCCTGACCTACCAGCCCGCCACGGACCTGCTGTCCGGCGCCACGACGATCCTGCTCACCGCGACGCAGGACCTCTCGGCGTTCAACCTCGACTTCGGGCTGAAGGTGTTGAGCGTCCGGGTCAACAACCGGCCCGCGAAGTTCGCGACGTCGACCGACGGCACCGGTGAGCTCACCGTCACGCCGGCCTCGCCGCTGAAGAAGGGCCAGACGGCGACCGTCGTCGTCGCCTACGCGGACACCCCGTCGAAGGTGAAGATCGACGGCTTCACCGCCTGGAAGAAGACCCCGGACGGCGCGCTGGCCGTCGATGAGCCGCAGAGCGCGGCCTGGTGGTTCCCGTCCAACGACCACCCGACCGACCTGGCCACCTACGACGTCTCGGTCGAGGTCCCGAACGACGTCGCCGCGCTGTCGAACGGCACGCTCGTCCGCAAGACGGTGCAGCGGCCCGGCTGGACGCGCTGGAACTGGCGCAGCACCAAACCGCAGGCGACGTACCTCACGTCGCTGGAGGTCGGCAAGTTCGAGGTGAACGAGCAGACCACGCCGGACGGCAAGCCGTTCATCACCGCCTACGGCGCCGACCTCGGCGAATCGCTCGGCGCGGCCAAGGCCAGCATCGAGCGGACGCCGGAGATCACCGAATTCCTCGCCTCGAAGTTCGGGCCCTACCCGTTCGAGGCGCAGGGCGGCGTCGTCACCACCGGCATCACCTTCGCGCTGGAGAACCAGACCCGGCCGGTGTACGGCGCCAGGGCCTTCCGGAGCGGCTCCAACACCTCGATCGTCGCGCACGAGCAGGCGCACCAGTGGTTCGGTGACAGCGTCACGCTCGGCAAGTGGAGCGAGATCTGGCTGAACGAGGGCTTCGCCTCCTACGGCGAGTTCCTGTGGTCGGAGGAGAGCGGCGAGGGCACAGCCGACGAACTCGCCCAGTACATCTACGACTCGATTCCGGCCGAGGACCCGTTCTGGCAGGTCCTGCCCGCCGACCCCGGTGCGGACAACCAGTTCGACGCGGCCGTCTACGACCGCGGCGCGCTCGCGGTGCACGCGTTGCGCAAGGCCGTGGGCGACGACACGTTCTTCCGGATCCTGCAGACCTGGCAGCAGGTGAAGAAGGCCAAGTCGGCGGTGATCCCGGAGTTCATCGCGCTCGCGGAGCGGATCTCGGGCAAGCCGCTGTACGACCTGTTCCAGACGTGGCTGTACACCAAGGGCAAGCCCGCCGTGGGCCCGAACGGTGCGCAGGCGGCATTGCGGGCCGCTGTGGCCCCGGTCGCACCGAAGTCGTACCCGCAGATCAAGGCGACCCATGAATTCCTCGCCGAGCGACACGCCCACTGACGGGTAGCGATACGCTCGCGGCGTGACGGCCAAAGCGGAGCGGGTGAGGCGCATCGGGTGGTATGCCGCCCTCGTTGTCGCCTCACTCGTCACCGTGCTCGGCGTCTCGCTGCTGTTCGCCGCCATCCGGAACGACAGCGCGATCGAAGCGGAGCTCGGGCAGGCGACCGCGCAGGTCGAGTCGGTGGCCTTCGACCGCACGATCATCAACTACGCGACCCCCGACGGCATCATGCACAGCCCGGCCAACGGGGTGCTCTACCCCTCCGGCCTGGCCGCCGGGCAGCTGGTGAACATCGAGTACGACGTCGGCGACCCGGAACTCGCCCGGGTGGCCGGGCGCTCGGCGGCGAACACACTGCTGCCGCTGGGGAGCATGATCTTCTTCACCTGGCTGATCGCCGGCCCGCTCCTTTGGTGGATCCGGCGGCAACGGCTGGCCTACCGGCGCTCGCTCGCCGAGTCGTCCGCCTGATCACGCGTGTCGTCCCTCTGATCACGCGAGTTACGCCCCCAATCACGCGAGTTACGTCCCCAATCACGTGAGTTACGCCCCCAATCACGCGAATCTCGCGCCCAATCACGTGAGTTCCGTGCTCAGTCGCGCGAGCTTGCCGCGCGGAACCGGCGAACACGTGTGATCAGACGGCGCACTCACGTGATCAGACGGCGCACTCACGTGATCAGACGGACGACACGCGTGATTGAACGGACGACACGCGTGATCGGATGGCGCACTCGCGTGATCAGGGGCGTAACTCGCGTGCTTGGAGGCGTAACTCGCGTGTTTGGAGGCGTAACTCAGCCCACCGACTCCTGCCACCAGCCCAGGACCTCGTCGGCCACACCGGGGGCCGCGACCAGGAGCGCGTCGACCGGCAGGGCCGTCCCTTCCCCGTGCCGGTCCAGGACCACGGCACCCGCCTCGATGGCCAGCGCGACCGATCCGGCGACGTCCCATTCGCGGTAGCTGTGCAGCACCGCCGCGGCCGCGTGCCCCAGCGCGACCTGCGCGATCGCCAGCGCCGCCGAGCCGAGCACCCGGACGCCGGCGTGCGCGGCGGCGGCCCGTTCGATGAACTGGCCCATCCCGGGCCAGACACCCTTGCGCGTGAGTTCCGTGCAGACGATCGCGCCGGCGGTCCCGCATCGGTCGGTGAGCGTGATCGGCTTGCCGTTCGCCCGCGCGCCGCGGCCGCGGGCGGCGGCGTAGATCTGGGCGCGGTACGGGTCCGCGACCACGCCGACCACCGGGCCCGAAGCGTCGATCAGGGCGAGGCTGTACGCGCACCAAGGCACCCCGGCGACGTAGTTCGCGGTGCCGTCGACCGGGTCGACCACCCAGCGGTATTCCGCGACGTCGGCACCGTGGTCGGCACCGAATTCACCGCCGACGACGGGGATGCCGGGGAATTCCGCGGTCAGCACGCGCCGGGTGTGGCGTTCGAGGATCCGGTCGGTGTCGGTGACCCAGTCGAAGGGTGAGTCCTTCGGATCGGGCTGGGCGCCCCGGCCCGCGGTCGCGGTGATCACGTCGGTCGCGTCGTTGGCCAGCCGCCCGGCCACTTCGAGGGCCCTCGACACCAGCCCGGGCTCGACGGGCTGAGGCGGCCTAGACGACAGGAGGGTCATGCCTGACTAGTGTGGCCGAGCCTGGTTTACGGAACACGACCTTGAGATGACATGTCGTCTGTTCCGTTTTTGTTGGCGTGGGTGTCACAACCGGATGCGACAGTGATCCGCGTGCGAGTCGCGATAGTCACCGAAAGTTTCCTGCCCCAGGTGAACGGCGTGACCAACTCCGTGCTCCGCGTCGTGGAACACCTCCGCGACCGCGCGCACGACGTGCTGATCATCGCCCCCGGGCCGGGTCCCGTGGAGTACCTCGGCGCCCCGGTCGTGCGCATTCCCGCCCTCGATTTCCCCGGCGTGAACTCCCTCCCGGTCGGCGTGCCGACCAGGACGGTGCTCACCGCACTGGCCGATTTCGGGCCGGACGTGGTGCATCTGGCGTCGCCGTTCGTGGTCGGCGCCCGCGGGCTCGCCGCGGCCCGGCGGCTGCGGGTGCCGTGTGTCGCGGTGTACCAGACCGACATCGCCGGTTTCGCCGCCGCGTACGGCTTCGGTATCGCCGCCCGCGCGGCCTGGCGCTGGGTGCGCCGCCTGCACTCGCGGGCCGACCGCACGCTCGCGCCGTCGACGGACTCGGTGGATCAGCTGAAACTGCACGGGATCCCGCGAGTGCACCGATGGGCGCGCGGAGTCGACATCGAGCGGTTCTCCCCGGTCCACGCCGATCCCGCGTTGCGCGCCGAGCTGGCGCCGAACGGTGAACTGCTGGTCGGTTTCGTCGGCAGGCTCGCGCCCGAGAAGGAGGTCGAGCGGCTGACCGCGCTCGCCGGGGTCGACGGGATCCGCGTGGTCGTCGTCGGTGACGGGCCGGAACTGCCGATGCTGCGCGAACGGATCCCGGGTGCTGCATTCCTCGGCGCCCGATACGGCGAAGAGCTCTCCGCCGCGTACGCGAGCCTCGACGTGTTCGTCCACACAGGACCGTACGAGACGTTCTGCCAGGCCATCCAGGAGGCGATGGCGTCCGGGCTGCCGGTGCTGGCGCCGAACGCGGGCGGTCCGAAGGATCTGGTCCTGCCCGGCCGCACCGGGTACCTGTTGCCCGCCGACCGGGCCGGGTTCGCGACGGCACTGGTGGACAAGGTCAACGACCTGCGCGACGAAGCACTCCGGGCCCGGCTAGGGGAGAAGGCGCGCAAGGTCGTTCTGGGCCGGACCTGGCCCGCCGTCTGCCACGAACTGGTCGGCCACTACGAGGCCGTCCAGGGCAAAGTCGCGCGCGCGGCCTGACCAATGCACATCGTCCAGCTGGCCAACTTCTACGGACCACGCTCGGGCGGGCTCCGCACGGCCCTGCACCACCTCGGCGCCGGATATGTGGCGAGCGGCCATCAAGTGACCCTCGTGGTGCCAGGGCGGCGCTACGCGGACGAGACGCTGCCCTCGGGCGTCCGCCGGTTTTCCCTTCCCGCACCGCAGATCCCCGGCACCGGCGGCTACCGCGCGGTCGATCCGCATCGCGTGCGCGCGGTACTGGAACGTCTGGAGCCGGACAGGCTGGAAGTGTCCGACAGGCTGACCTTGCGCGGCATGGGCGTCTGGGCGCGG
The DNA here is from genome assembly GCF_024628825.1 of Amycolatopsis roodepoortensis. NCBI lineage: Bacteria > Bacillati > Actinomycetota > Actinomycetes > Pseudonocardiales > Pseudonocardiaceae > Amycolatopsis > Amycolatopsis roodepoortensis. Next base: position 4,317,046 of record NZ_CP102415.1, on the reverse strand, counting down.
CGCAACGGCGTGCCCAGCATGGTGATCTCGCACGAGCGGCTGGACAGGCTGCTGGAGCAGTTCCTCATGCCGGAACCCGTCGCGCGGCGCGTCGCCGACGTCGCGAACCGGCGGATGGCGCGCCGCTACGACACGGTCGTCTGCACGACGGCGTTCGCCCGCGCGGAATTCGACCGGATCGCCGCACCGAACGTGCGCCGTGTCCCGCTCGGTGTCGACCTCGCGACGTTCACCCCGGCCCGGCGCGACGACGGCTGGCGGCACACGCTGACCGGGGACGCCGACGCGCTGATCGTCCACTGTGGACGTCTGTCGCCGGAGAAACACGTCGAGCGCAGCGTGGACACCGTCGCCGAGCTGACCGAGGCAGGGCACCGCGTGCGGCTGGTGATCGCCGGCGACGGCCCTCGGCGGCGTGCGCTGGAACGGCGGGCGCGCGGGCTTCCGGTGACCTTCCTCGGCTTCCTGTCCGGACGCGGCGACGTCGCGCGGCTGCTGGCCAGCGCCGACGTCTCCCTCGCGCCCGGTCCACACGAGACGTTCGGACTCGCGGCGCTGGAGGCGCTCGCTTCGGGCACTCCGGTGGTGGTTTCGGCGTCGTCCGCGCTGCGGGAGATCGTGCGACCCGGCTGCGGCGAGGCCGTCGACGATCGCGCCCCGGCGTTCGCGGGCGCCGTCACCGGTCTCCTGGAGCGCCCCGAGGACGCGCGGCGGGCGGCGGCGCGGGCGCGAGCGGAGGAATTCGCCTGGCCACGATCGGTACAGGGAATGCTCTCCGCGCTCGCTTGATCACTTTGTATCCATTTTGTACAACGGGCATTCATCGTCCCCTCACGCCATCGAGCGAGAGGACGGCACGTGAGGTTCGAAGTACTGGGCACGTTCAGCATCTCTTCCGGATCGCGGTCGGTCCCGCTGCACGGCCGGATGAGGAGAACGCTCCTCGGCGTGCTGCTGGTCCGCGCGAACACCTTCGTCCCGGTGAACGTGCTCACCGAGGCGCTGTGGGACAGCAAGTGGGAGCCGCGGGCGGTGCCGAAGCTGCACTGGCACGTCCACAAGCTGCGGCAGGCCCTGCCTGAAGGCGATCGGCTCGCCTTCGACAACGGCGGCTACCGCTTGGAGGTCCACCCCGGCGAACTCGACGTCGAGACCTTCGAGACGCTGGCGGGCCAAGCGTTGAAGGCCGCGGACCCCGCGCAGCGCGCCTCGCTGATCCGGCAGGCCCTCACGCACTGGCACGGCGCACCCTACGAAGGCCTCGACGTCCCGCTGCTTTCGGACGAGACGATGCGTCTCTCGGAGCACCGGCTGGTCCTGCTCGAAGAGCTCTACCAGGCCGAACTTGACCTTGGGCGGCACGCGAGCGCGGCCGTCGAGCTGGCGGATCTGGTGCGGCGGAACCCGCTGCGGCAGCGTGCCCAGTACCTCCTGATGGACGCTCTTTGGCGAGCCGGGCGCACGTCCGACGCGCTGGCGGCGTACCGGCGTGCGCGCCGGATCTCGGTCGATCAGCTCGGCCTCGAACCGGGGCCGGAACTGCGGTTGCTGGAGCGGAGGATCCTCGCCGGCGAGGTCGCGGGGGCCGGTGCGCACCGTGCCCCGGCGTTGCTTCACCGGGCCAGGTGAACCTACGGCGCGTCGCTTTGCTCCCGCTTGGGTGACCTGTCTCAGAACTCCGGGGTTAGGGTTCGAGGTATGTCCCGAGCGAGTCTTGACAAGGATCCGCACGAAGTCGCCGCCATGTTCGACGACGTCGCGGACGGCTACGACCGCGCGAATTCGTTCATGACCTTCGGCTTCGACCGCCGCTGGCGCACCATCACCGGCCGGGTGCTGGACGCCAAACGCGGCGAGAAGGTGCTGGACCTCGCGGCGGGCACCGGCGTGTCCACGGTCGAGTACGCGCGCAACGGCGCGTGGTGCCTCGCGGCGGACTTCTCGGTCGGCATGCTCAAGGCGGGTAAGCACCGCGGCGTCCCGATGGTGGCCGCGGACGCGATGAAGCTGCCGTTCGCCGACGAGAGCTTCGACGCGGTGACCATCTCGCTCGCGCTGCGGAACTTCGTCGACACCAAGGCCGCGCTCACCGAGATCGCGCGCGTGGTCAAACCGGGCGGCCGTCTGGTGATCTGCGAGGTGTCGACGCCCACATTCGGCCCGATCCGGTTCCTGCACCGGAAGTTCATCGCGAAGCTGCTCACCTGGGTCGGAGCCAGGACCTCGTCGAACCCCGAGGCCTACTCCTACCTGGCCGAATCCATGCTCGCGTGGCCGGATCAGCGGACGCTGGGCGAGATCATCGCGAGCGCCGGGTGGACCGAGGTGGAGTGGCTGAACCTCACGTTCGGCGTCGTCGCCATCCACCGCGCGAAGAAGCCATCCGTAAACTCGCGCGCATGACCCGTCGCAATGCTGACCACGACGCCGAAGTCATCGTCGTCGGTGCCGGACCGGCCGGCTCCACCGCCGCCACGTACCTCGCCCGCGCGGGCGTCGACGTGCTGCTGCTGGAGAAGACCGAGTTCCCGCGCGAGAAGGTGTGCGGCGACGGTCTGACCCCGCGCGGCGTCAAGCAGCTCATCGACCTGGGGATCGACACCAGCGAGGACGCGGGCTGGGTGCACAGCCGCGGCCTGCGGATCCTCACCGGCGAGCTCACGCTGGAGCTCGACTGGCCGGACCTGACCAGCTACCCGCCGTACGGCGTTTCGCGGACCCGTCAGGACTTCGACGACCTGCTCGCGAAGACCGCGGTCAAGGCGGGCGCGCGGCTCTACGAGCGCACCACCGTCACGGGCGCCATCACCAGCCCCACCGGCCGCGTGATCGGCGTCGAGGCGAAGGTCGGCCCGGAGAAGACGCCGGTGAGCTACCGCGCTCCGCTGGTACTGGCGTGCGACGGCGTCTCCGCGCGGCTCGCGCTGAGCGTCGGCATCCAGAAGAACGAGAAGCGCCCGATGGGCGTCGCGGTGCGGCAGTACTACAAGAGCCCGCGCCACGACGACCCGTTCATCGAGGGCCACCTGGAGCTGTGGGACCGCTCGGACCCGCGCGACCCCAAGCTGCTGCCCGGCTACGGCTGGGCGTTCCCGCTCGGCGACGGCACGGTGAACGTCGGCCTCGGCATGCTGTCGACGTCGGCCGCGTTCCGCAGCACCGACTACCGCGCGCTGCTGCGCCAGTGGCTCGACGGGACGCCCGAGGAATGGGGCTACCGCGAGGAGAACGCCATCGGCAAGGTCGGCGGCGCCGGTCTCCCGATGGGCTTCAACCGCACCCCGCACTACCGCGACGGCCTGCTGCTGCTCGGCGACGCGGGCGGCATGGTCAGCCCGTTCAACGGCGAGGGCATCTCGGCCGCGATGGAGTCCGCGCAGCTGGCGTCGGAGTTCGTCGTGCAGGCGCTGGCGCGTCGCGAAGGCCCTTCGCGTGAGCGTGCGCTGGAGGGCTACCCGCGCGCCGTCGCGGAGCTGATGGGCGGCTACTACCGGCTCGGCAACGTGTTCGCGAAGCTGATCGGGAAGCCGAAGGTCATGCACGCCGCGACGAAGTACGGGCTGCGCATCAACTCGATCCTTCCGTTGGTGTACAAGGGACTTTCGGGCTGCTACGACGCCAAGGGCGGGGACGGCGTCGACCGTCTGATCGCCGCTCTGGCGCGCGCCACCCCCTCCCCGCGCTGACGCTTTCGCAACTCGCGTGAAGGCGAGGCGGCGGCGGTGCGACCTGGGGCGCGTTGGTCGTGAGTGGCGATTCGGGTTCTAACCCGAATCGCCACTCACGACCCGCTGGACCCATGCCCACCTGCACCACGCCACACGTCTGGACCAGTCACGGGTACTCCGGGCAGTGGTATCGGTCACAGGACAAATGTGGTCAAACAGCCCCTCGAAGCCGATCTTGGGAACGACGTCGCAGGTCATCGGTACCGCACGCCGGAAGTAACCGTACTGGCCGTGCGGTCAAGTTAGGGCAGCCTTATAGCACGGGGCCTAGGGACAAGAATGTGAGTCACGTCCTACACTCGCCCCATGCTTTGTGAATCGCTTCACATCCTCGACGGGAGGCTTGTGAACTATTTCACAAGCAAGGGGGCCGTCATGCACGGCCCGTAAGGGTTGCCTTACCCCCGGCGGTGTGACCCAGGTGACTTAGGGTGCCGACCGAGGGAAGCGGTGAACCCCGACTCGAAAACCGCAGCGGCGCGGAAAGGATGGCGAAAACCCCGTGCTGATGTTGCCCGTGCTGACCCAGGCGAGCACCCCCTCGGTGCCCAACCTGGACATGTACCTCCCCCTGGTCCTCTTGTTCGTCCTCGCTCTCGCGTTCGCGGTGCTGTCGGTGCTGCTCGGCCCGCTCGTCGGCCCGAGCCGCGCCAACAAGGCGAAGCTCGCGGCCTACGAATGCGGTATCGAACCGTCGCCGCAGCCGGTCGTCGGCGGCGGCCGGATGCCGGTCGCGTACTACATCACCGCGATGCTGTTCATCCTGTTCGACATCGAGATGGTCTTCCTCTACCCGTTCGCGGTCTCCGCGGACGCGCTGGGCATGTTCGGCCTGGTGGAGATCGTGCTGTTCATCGCGACGGTCGGTTTCGCGTACGCCTACGTGTGGCGTCGCGGCGGCCTGGATTGGAACTAGAGAAGCATGGGCCTCGAAGAAAAACTCCCCAACGGCATCCTCCTGGCCAGTCTCGAAGGCCTGGTGAACTGGGCCCGCAAGAACTCGATGTGGCCCGCCACCTTCGGTCTCGCCTGCTGCGCGATCGAGATGATGACCGTCGGCGGTTCCCGTTACGACATCGCGCGTTTCGGCATGGAGCGCTTCAGCGCGACGCCGCGCCAGGCGGATCTGATGATCGTCGCCGGCCGCGTCACGCAGAAGATGGCGCCGGTGCTCCGCCAGATCTACGACCAGATGGCCGAGCCCAAGTGGGTGCTGGCGATGGGCGTCTGCGCCTCGTCCGGCGGGATGTTCAACAACTACGCCGTGGTGCAGGGCGTCGACCACATCGTCCCGGTCGACATGTACCTCCCCGGCTGCCCGCCGCGCCCCGAGATGCTGCTCGACGCGATCCTGAAGCTGCACGCCAAGATCCAGGACGAGCCGATCAACGCCCGCCGGGCCGCGATCCGCGCCGCCAGCGGTGAGCGCACCGAGCTGATCGCCTCCTCGATCAAGTACGCGAAGAAGTGAGCGACGTGCCCGAAGAAAACTCCCCCGAAACCCCGGAAACCGGCGGCGAGCAGTCCAGCGCCGACCGTCCCGAAGGTGGCCTCGAGCCGAAGGGCACCCGTCCGGCCGAGCCGGTCGTCACCGGTAAAGAGCGCCAGGGCATGTTCGGCGTCAGCGGCACCGGTGACACCTCCGGTTACGGCGGCGTCCGCCTCCCCGCGTACAGCCCGCCCCCGGCGGAGCGCCCGTACGGCGGCTGGTTCGACGAGTTCGCCGACGAGTTCTACGCGGCCTTGGCGGACAACAAGATCCCGGCGAACGCGATCCTGCAGACCACGGTCGACCGCGGCGAGATCACCTTCTACGTCTCACGCGACCACCTCGTCGAGATCGCCAAGGTCCTGCGCGACGACACGGGTCTCCGCTTCGAGCTGCTCAGCTCCGTCTCCGGCGTGGACTACGGCGTCGACGTCCCGCAGCGGCTGCACTCGGTCTACCACTTCACGTCGATGACGTACCGCCGCCGCATCCGGCTGGAGGTCACGCTCGACATCGAAGACCCGCACGTCCCGTCGCTGGTCGGGGTCTACCCGACGGCCGACTGGCAGGAGCGGGAAGCCTGGGACATGTTCGGCATCGTCTACGACGGCCACCCGGCGCTGACCCGCATCCTCATGCCGGACGACTGGGACGGCCACCCCCAGCGCAAGGACTACCCGCTCGGCGGGATCCCGGTCGAATACAAGGGCGCGGAGATCCCGCCGCCGGACCAGCGGAGGTCGTACTCGTGAGCACCGAAAACCTCTCCGACGTCACGACAGGCACCGCCACCGGACCCCGAGGCGCGGACAGCACCGACGACGTCAACTACGCAGACTCCCGCGACACCACCGAAGGCCGCGTCTACACCGTTTCCGGCGGTGACTGGGAAGACCTCATCGAGGACTCCCGCCACGACGAGCGCATGGTCATCAACATGGGCCCGCAGCACCCGTCGACGCACGGCGTGCTCCGGCTCGTGCTGGAGATGGAGGGCGAGACCGTCACCCAGCTCCGCTCGGTCATCGGCTATCTCCACACCGGGATCGAGAAGAACTGCGAGTACCGCACGTGGACCCAGGGCGTCACCTTCGTGACGCGCATGGACTACCTCGCCCCGCTGTCGACCGAGATGGCGTACTGCCTCGGCGTCGAGAAGCTGCTCGGCATCCAGGCCCCGCGCCGCGCCGAGCTGCTGCGCGTGATGCTGCTGGAGATCAACCGCATCGGCTCGCACCTGGTCTACATCGCCACCGGCGGCATGGAACTCGGTGCCACCACGGCGATGACGCTCGGCTTCCGTGAGCGCGAAGAGGTCCTGCACCTGCTGGAGCACCTCACCGGGCTCCGGATGAACCACGCGTTCATCCGCCCCGGCGGTCTCGCGCAGGACATGCCGGACGACTACCAAGAGGTGGTCAGCGCGTTCGTCAAGACGATGGACGAGCGGCTTCCCCTGTACGACAAGCTCTTCACCGGTCAGCCGATCTGGCGCAACCGGCTCAAGGGCGTCGGATACCTGCCGGTCGACGCTTGCCTCGCGCTCGGCGTCACCGGCCCGGTGCTGCGCAGCGCCGGTCTCCCGTGGGACATGCGCAAGACCGAGCCGTACTCGCGCTACGACGAGTTCGAGTTCGACATCCCGACCTCGACCGAGGCGGACTGCTGGGCGCGCTATCTGCTGCGGGTCGAGGAGATGCACCAGAGCCTGCGGATCATCAAGCAGTGCCTGAAGAAGCTCGAGCCGGGCCCGGTCATGGTCGAGGACAAGAAGGTCGCCTGGCCGGCGCAGCTCTCGATCGGCAGCGACGGCATGGGCAACTCGCTCGAGCACGTCCGCAAGATCATGGGCCAGTCGATGGAATCGCTGATCCATCACTTCAAGCTGGTCACCGAGGGCTTCAAGGTCCCGCCGGGCCAGACCTACACGTCGGTGGAATCGCCGCGCGGCGAACTCGGGGTGCACCTGGTCTCCGACGGCGGCACCAGGCCGCTGCGGGTCCACGTGCGCGAACCGAGTTTCGTGAACCTGCAGTCGATGCCCGCGATGGCCGAAGGCGGCCTGGTGGCGGACGTGATCGCCGCCATCGCCTCGATCGACCCCGTCATGGGGGGAGTGGACCGTTGAGCACCCAGCCCGGAACGACACCGACGCCCGAGCCCGGCACCAGCCTGGCCGAGCAGACCCACGTCGCCGCCGGTGGCGACGTCGACGTGATCGCGATCGCGCCGGATCCCGCCGAGGCGGAGGGGATCCTGGAGAACGCGAAGCTCGAAGACATCTTCGACGCCGACACCTACGCCAAGGCGCGGAACCTGATCGCGCGGTACCCGCAGTCGCGGTCGGCGCTGCTGCCGATGCTGCACCTGGTGCAGTCGGTGCAGGGTTACGTGAGCCAGGAGGGCATCGCCTTCTGCGCGCGGAACCTTGACCTGTCCGACGCCGAGGTCAGCGCGGTCGCGACGTTCTACACCATGTACAAGCGCCGCCCGTGCGGCGAGCACCTGGTGAGCGTCTGCACGAACACGCTGTGCGCGGCCATGGGCGGCGACGCGATCTACAAGAAGCTCCAGACGCACCTCGGTTCCGAGGAGAAGCCGTTGGGGCACAACGAGACCGCGGGCACGCCGAACGAGCCAGGCTCGATCACCCTCGAACACGCCGAATGCCTCGCGGCCTGTGACCTCGCTCCGGTCATCCAGGTCAACTACGAGTACTTCGACAACCAGACCGAGGAAAAGGCCGTCGCGCTGGTCGACGCGTTGCAGGCGGGCAAGAAGCCGGCCCCGACGCGCGGCGCGCCGCTGACGAACTTCAAGGGCGCCGAACTGCAGCTCGCCGGGTTCTTCCCGGAGGACGCGCAGCAGTACCGCACGGACGTCGACGGTCCTTCGCAGGCCGTCGAGACCCTGCGGGGAGCGCAGGTCGCGCGGGACCGCGGCTGGACCGCGCCCGCGATGAAGGACGTTCCGCTTCCGGAAGTGGAGAAGAAGTAATGGCCGATCCCATCACTCCGGTCCTGACGAAGCGCTGGCTTTCGCCCAACTCCTGGACGATCCAGTCCTACGAAGCCCTCGAGGGCTACACCGCGATCCGCAAGGCGCTCAAGGCCACTCCCGAGCAGATCGTCCAGCTGATCAAGGACTCCGGCCTCCGCGGCCGTGGCGGCGCGGGCTTCCCGGCCGGCATCAAGTGGTCCTTCATGCCCCCGAACGAGGACAAGCCGCACTACCTCGTCATCAACGCGGACGAGGGCGAGCCGGGCACCTGCAAGGACATCCCGCTGATGATGGCGGACCCGCACTCGCTGATCGAGGGCTGCATCATCGCCTCGTACGCGATGCGCTCGCACCACTGCTTCATCTACGTCCGCGGCGAGGCGCTGCACTGCATCCGCCGTCTCAACGCGGCCGTGCGCGAGGCATACGAAGCGGGCTACCTCGGCAAGAACATCCTCGACTCCGGATTCGACCTCGACATCACCGTGCACGCGGGCGCCGGGGCGTACATCTGCGGCGAGGAGACGGCGCTGCTGGACTCGCTGGAAGGCCGTCGCGGCCAGCCGCGGCTCAAGCCGCCGTTCCCGGCCGCCGCCGGTCTCTACGCCGCGCCGACCACGGTGAACAACGTCGAGACCATCGCCAGCGCGCCGTACATCGTCAACGGTGGTTCGGACTGGTTCCGCCAGATGGGCCGCGAGAAGTCGCCCGGCCCGAAGATCTACTCGATCTCCGGCCACGTCGAGAAGCCCGGCCAGTACGAATGCCCGCTCGGCACCACGCTGCGCGAGCTGCTGGACATGGCGGGCGGCATGAAGGACGGCATCCCGCTGAAGTTCTGGACGCCGGGTGGTTCGTCCACGCCGATGTTCACCGCGGAGCACCTCGATGTCCCGCTGGACTTCGAGGGCGCGGCGGAAGCCGGGTCGATGCTGGGCACGACGGCCGTGCAGGTCTTCAACGAGACCGTTTCCGTGCCGTGGGCCGTGATGAAGTGGACGCAGTTCTACGAGCACGAGTCCTGCGGCAAGTGCACGCCGTGCCGCGAGGGCACGTACTGGCTGGCGCAGATCCTGGAGCGCATGGTCGAGGGCCACGGCACCGAGGAGGACATCGACACCCTGCTCGACGTCTGCGACAACATCCTCGGCCGCTCGTTCTGCGCCCTCGGCGACGGCGCGGTCTCGCCGATCCAGAGCGGGATCAAGTACTTCCGCGAGGAATTCCTCGCACTGTGTGAAACCAACAAGCGCGAACTGGTGGGGGCGCAGGCATGACGATCGCACCCGACAAGCCGGGAACGTCCACAGAGGACACTCCGGTCCCCGAAGGCCACGTCAAGCTGGTCATCGACGGTGAAGAGGTCATCGCGCCCAAGGGCGAGCTGCTGATCCGCACCGCCGAACGGCTCGGCACGGTCATCCCGCGCTTCTGCGACCACCCGCTGCTCGACCCGGCGGGCGCCTGCCGCCAGTGCCTGGTCGAGGTCGAAATGGGTGGCCGCCCGATGCCGAAGCCGCAGGCCTCGTGCACCATGACGGTCGCCGACGGCATGGTCGTGAAGACCCAGCTGACCTCGGCCGTCGCGGACAAGGCCCAGCAGGGTGTGATGGAGCTGCTGCTCATCAACCACCCGCTGGACTGCCCGATCTGCGACAAGGGCGGCGAATGCCCGCTGCAGAACCAGGCGCTCGCGCACGGCCGCGCGGACTCCCGCTTCGTCGACACGAAGCGGACGTTCCCGAAGCCGCTGCCGATCTCCTCGCAGGTCCTGCTCGACCGCGAGCGGTGCGTGCTCTGCCAGCGCTGCACCCGGTTCTCCCGCGAGATCGCCGGCGACCCGTTCATCGAACTGCTGGAACGCGGCGCCCACCAGCAGATCGGTACCGCGGAGACCGCGGACGTGCTGGACCTGGCTTCGCGGACGACGTCGGGCCAGCCGTTCCAGTCGTACTTCTCCGGCAACGTCATCCAGATCTGCCCGGTCGGCGCGCTGACGTCGGCCGCGTACCGGTTCCGTTCGCGGCCGTTCGACCTGGTGTCCTCGCCGAGCGTGTGCGAGCACTGCTCTTCCGGCTGCGCCGAGCGGACCGACTTCCGCCGCGGCAAGGTCATGCGGAAGCTCGCGGGCGACGACCCCGAGGTCAACGAAGAGTGGATCTGCGACAAGGGCCGGTTCGCCTTCCGTTACGCCACCGCCGACGACCGCATCCGCCGTCCGCTGATCCGCAACGCCGACGGCGTGCTCGAAGAGGCTTCCTGGACCGATGCGCTGCGCGCGGCCGCGGCCGGGCTCGCCGAGGCGCGGGACGGCAAGGGCGCCGCGGTGCTGACCGGTGGCAGGTTGACTGTCGAGGACGCCTACGCGTACTCGAAGTTCGCGCGGATCGCCTTGGGCACCAACGACATCGACTTCCGCGCCCGCCCGCACTCGGCCGAGGAGCTGGGCTTCCTCGCCTCGCACGTGGTCGGGACGACGCCGGAAAGCGGCGTCACGTTCCGCGAGATCGAGCGGGCGCGCACGGTGCTGTGCGTCGCGTTCGAGCCGGAGGACGAGGCGCCGATCGTGTTCCTGCGGCTGCGCAAGGCGGCCCGCAAGAACCGCACCCGCGTCGTCCACTTGGGACAGTGGACCACCTCCTCGGTCCGCAAGACCTTCGGTGAGCTGCTGGCCTGCGCGCCGGGCGCCGAGGCCGCCGCGATCGACGGGATCGCGCAGCACGCGCAGGACGTCGACCAGGCACTGGCCTCGGAAGGCGCCGTGATCCTCGTCGGCGAGCGTGCCGCCGAGGTTCCCGGCCTGTTCTCGGCCCTGCACCGGCTGGTGGAGCGCACCGGCGCCCGGCTCGCGTGGATCCCGCGTCGCGCGGGTGAACGCGGTGCCTTGGCGGCGGGCGCGGCGCCGACGCTGCTGCCCGGTGGCCGCCCGGTCGCCGACGCCGCGGCTCGCGCCGAGGTCGAAAAGGCTTGGGGCGTCACCCTTCCCGCCACGGAAGGCCGCGACACCACCGCCATCCTCAAGGCGGCCGCCGAGAACGGCCTCGACGGCCTGCTGGTCGGCGGTGTCGACCCGGACGACCTGCCGGATCCCGGCCTGGCGTTGCGGGCGCTCGTGAACGCGAAGTTCGTGGTGAGCCTGGAGCTGCGGCACAGCGCGGTCACCGAGCACGCGAACGTCGTCCTCCCGATCGCCCCGGCGGTCGAGAAGGCGGGCAGCTACCTGAACTGGGAAGGCCGCCGCCGCGAGTTCGCCGTCACCCTCGAAGGCACCGGCGCCCTGCCGGACTGCCGGGTGCTCGACACCCTCGCCGTCGAGATGGACGCGGACATCTTCACGCAGACTCCGGCCGCTTCCGCCGCTGATCTGGCAAAGCTGCCCGTTAGGACCGAGCCCGCGACCTTCGAACCGGTGGCGGCCGCCGCCGCGAGCGCGGGGAACGGCAAGGTCCTCCTCGCCACCTGGCGCCAGCTGATCGACAACGGTTCGCTGCAGGACGGCGAACCGCACCTCAAGGGCACGCAGCGCGAGGTCGTCGCCAAGCTCTCGGCGAAGACCGCCGAAGGCTTGGGCAAGACCGTGAAGGTCTCCACCGAACGCGGTTCCATCACGTTGCCGATCGAGGTCGCGGACCTGCCGGACGGCGTCGTGTGGCTCCCGGGCAACTCCGACGGCTCGGCCGTCCGCGCCTCCCTCGGCGCGGGACACGGTTCGGCCGTCACCCTCACCGGAGGTGAGAAGTGACTCCGTTGCTCAGCCAGATGCCGGACGCCGCCGAGCGGGCGGCGCTGCTGGCCGACGACCCGTTGTGGCTGATCCTGATCAAAACGGTCGTCATCCTGCTGATCGGTCCGATCCTGACGATCTTCCTGATCGTCTGGGAGCGCAAGGCCGTCGGCCGGATGCAGAACCGTCCCGGCCCCAACCGGGTCGGGCCCGGCGGCTACCTGCAGTCCCTCGCGGACGCGATCAAGCTGCCGTTCAAGGAACAGATCATCCCGGACACCGCCGACCGCAAGGTGTACTTCCTCGCGCCGGTGATCTCCGCGGTGCCGGCGCTGATCGCGCTGGCCGCGATCCCGTTCGGCCCGGTGGTCTCGATCTTCGGTGAGCGCACCACGCTTCAGCTGGTCGACCTGCCGGTCGGCGTGCTGGTGATCCTGGCCTGCTCCTCGATCGGCGTGTACGGACTGGTGCTGGCGGGTTGGTCCTCCGGCTCGCCGTATCCGCTGCTCGGTGGGCTGCGAAGCGCGGCTCAGGTGATCTCGTACGAGATCGCGATGGGTCTCTCCATCGTCGGCGTCATCCTCTACGCGGGTTCGATGTCGACCTCGCAGATCGTCGAGTCGCAGCAGACCGGCTGGTACTTCTACCTGCTGCTGCCGAGCTTCGTGATCTACCTGATCTCCATGGTCGGCGAGACCAACCGCGCGCCGTTCGACCTCCCCGAGGCCGAATCCGAGCTGGTCGGCGGTTTCCACACCGAGTACAGCTCGATGAAGTTCGCGATGTTCTTCCTCGCCGAGTACGTCAACATGGTGATCGTCTCGGCGTTCGCGACGACGTTGTTCCTCGGTGGCTGGAAGTTCCCGTTCGTCGGCGCCGACCACGCGCTGAACCAGGGCTGGCTCCCGCTGATCTGGTTCTCCGCCAAGCTGTTCATCCTGCTGTTCGGCTTCATCTGGCTGCGCGGCACGCTGCCGCGGCTGCGGTACGACCAGTTCATGCGGCTGGGCTGGAAGGTCCTGGTGCCGGTCAACCTGGTCTGGATCGTCGTGATCGTCACGGTCCGCGCGATCAAGAACTCGGGCGGCCTGTCCACCCCGCAGATCCTCATCGGCGGCGGCGCGCTCATCCTCGTCGTCGTCATCCTGAGCCTGCTGCTGCCGGACAAGAAGGTCCCGGACGACGACTACGTCCCGGTGACCGGCGGCGGGTTCCCAGTGCCGCCGCTCGACCTGCAGGTTCCGGAGAAGACCCCGCGTCAGAAGGCCATCGCGAAGGCCGAAGCCCGGGCTGCCAAACGCAAGCCCGCGGCGGTTTCCAGTGGAAGGGAGGCCGGCGATGGGGATGTTTGATCCCATCAAGGGTTTCGGTGTCACCTTCGGCATGATGTTCAAGAAGGTCGCCACCGAGGAGTACCCGGAGGCAGGCGCCCCCGCCGCTCCGCGCTACCACGGCAGGCACCAGCTCAACCGGCATCCGGACGGGCTGGAGAAATGCGTCGGCTGCGAGCTGTGCGCGTGGGCCTGCCCGGCGGACGCGATCTTCGTCGAAGGCGGCGACAACACCGAAGAGGCGCGTTACTCGCCCGGTGAGCGGTACGGCGCCGACTACCAGATCAACTACCTGCGCTGCATCGGCTGCGGGTTGTGCGTCGAGGCCTGCCCGACCCGGTCCCTGACGATGATCAACTTCTACGAGCTGGCCGACGACGACCGGCAGCGGTTGATCTACACCAAGGAAGACCTCCTCGCGCCGCTGCTGCCCGGTATGGAGCAGCCGCCGCACCCGATGCGGCTGGGCGACAACGAGCAGGACTACTACGTCAACGGCCCGGAACTCGCACGGAAGCCCGCTGAGCCGAAGGAGCCGGTCCAGTGATCACGGCTTTCCTCGCGCAGACGGACGTTTCGGCAGGCATCACCACCGGCGAGACCATCGCGTTCTGGGTGCTCGGCCCGCTCGCGCTGCTCGGCGGGCTCGGCATGATCTTCTCCCGCAACGCCGTGCACTCGGCGCTGTGGCTGGTCCTCACGATGCTGTGCCTCGGCGCGCTCTACATGATCCAGCAGGCGCCGTTCCTCGGCTTCACGCAGATCATCGTCTACACCGGCGCGATCATGATGCTGTTCCTGTTCGTGCTGATGCTGGTCGGCCGGGAGAGTTCCGACTCGGTCGTCGAAGTGCTGCGCGGACAGCGGGTCATGGCGACCCTGCTCGGCATCGGCGTCGGCGGGCTGCTCGCCGCGGGTCTCGCCCGCGCGATGGCCAACGTGACCCCGGCCCTGCCGGTCGACCCGGCGAACGTCGACGGCGGCGGCCCCGGTGGGCTGGGACGGCTGATCTTCACGAAGTACCTGTTCCCGTTCGAGCTCACCTCGGCGCTGCTGATCACCGCCGCGCTCGGAGCGATGGTGCTGGCGTTCACCGACCGGCACGCCAAGGGCGGCAAGAAGAACCAGAAGGAACTCGTCGTCGACCGGTTCACCGGAAAGCACGACCGGCCTTCGCCGCTGCCCGGCCCCGGTGTCTTCGCCACGGCCAACTCGGTCGCCACCCCGGCGCTGCTGCCCGACGGCTCGATCGCCAGGGAGTCGCTCTCGGAGATCATCGAGTCGACTTCGGCCGCGCAGCTGGAAACCGAGCGCAAGCAGGTCGCCGGAACGGATCAAGGCCCGGACGCCCACGCGCTCGTAGGTAAGAAAGAAGGGGACGAGGAATGACCCCGACGTACTACCTGCTCCTGTCCGCGCTGCTGTTCGCCATCGGCGCGGTCGGGGTGCTGGTGCGCCGCAACGCGATCGTCGTGTTCATGTGCATCGAGCTGATGCTGAACGCGGCGAACCTGTCCCTGGTCACGTTCGCCCGGATCAACGGGTCGCTGGACGGCCAGGTGATGGCGTTCTTCGTGATGGTCGTCGCCGCCGCGGAGGTCGTGGTGGGGCTCGCGATCATCATGGCGATCTTCCGCACCCGGCGCTCGGCCTCGGTCGACGACACCAACCTGCTGAAGTACTAGGAGCACCGAGTTGACCGCATCATCGTGGCTGCTGGTGGCTTTTCCGGCCCTCGGCGCCCTTATTCTCCTGCTGGCGGGCAAGCGGGCCAGGGGCTGGGGACACCTCCTCGGCAGTGCGACCGTCTCGCTGTCCTTCGTCTACGGCCTGATCCTCTTCTTCACGGCCGACACGAAGGCCACCGCGGACGTCAAGCTGTTCTCGTGGATCCCGGTTTCGGCGCTGCAGGTCGACTTCGGGCTCCGGATCGACGCGCTGTCGCTGACGTTCGTGCTGCTGATCACCGGCGTCGGCATGCTGATCCACTTCTACTCGATCGGCTACATGGCCGAGGACCGCGACCGGTCGAGGTTCTTCGCGTACCTCAACCTGTTCGTCGCCTCGATGCTGATCCTGGTGCTGGGCAACAGCTTCGTGACGCTGTACCTCGGCTGGGAGGGCGTGGGTCTCGCGTCGTACCTGCTCATCGGCTGGTACCAGGACCGCCCGTCCGCGGCCACCGCGGCGAAGAAGGCGTTCCTGATGAACCGCGTCGGTGACGTCGGGCTCGCGCTGGCGATCTTCCTGATGTTCAAGTACGTCGGGAGCACCGGCTACGCCGAGGTCTTCGGCGCCGTCGGCCAGATCCCGACCGGCGCGGTCACCGCCATCGCGATCCTGCTGCTGCTGGGCGCCTGCGGTAAGTCCGGCCAGTTCCCGCTGCAAGCGTGGCTTCCGGACGCGATGGAGGGCCCGACCCCGGTCTCGGCCCTCATCCACGCGGCGACGATGGTCACCGCCGGCGTCTACCTGGTCGCCCGCGCGCACGAGATCTTCAACGCCACCGCGGACGGCCGCCTGATCGTCACCCTCGTCGGTACGGTCACGCTGCTGATCGGGTGCATCATCGGCTGCGCCTACGACGACATCAAGAAGGTCCTGGCGTACTCCACGGTCAGCCAGATCGGTTACATGATGCTGGCCGTCGGCCTCGGCCCGATCGCCTACGCGCTCGGCATCATGCACCTGGTGGCGCACGGTTTCTTCAAGGCCGGGCTGTTCCTCGGGGCCGGTTCGGTCATGCACGCCATGAACGACGAGGTCGACATGCGGAAGTTCGGCGGGCTGCGCAAGCACCTGCCGGTCACCTTCTGGACCTTCGCCCTCGGCTACCTGGCGCTGATCGGCATCCCGCCGCTCTCGGGCTTCTTCACCAAGGACGCGATCATCGAAGCGGCGCTGAGCCAGGGTGGCTGGCGTGGCTGGGTGATGGGCGGCGCGGCACTCCTCGGCGCCGGGCTCACCGCGTTCTACATGACGCGCCTGATGGTGATGACCTTCTTCGGCAAGGAACGCTGGAAGGAGATCAAGTCCAGCGACGGCCGCGACTTCCACCCGCACGAGTCTCCGGCGATCATGAAGTGGCCGATGATCATCCTGGCGATCGGCTCGATCGGCGCCGGCGCGTTCTTCGCCCTCGGCGACCGGTTCGCCGAATGGCTTTCGCCGGTGGTCGGCCCGCTCGAAGAGGGTGGCCACAGCGTCATCCCGCACGCGCTGGTACCGATCCTCACCGTGGCGCTCTCGGTGCTCGGCGCGGCGGCGGCGTGGCTCTTCGTCGGCCGTAAGGACGTTCCGGTGGAACGCCCCGAGCGGGTCTCCGCCGTGGTCAAGGCCGCACGCAACGACCTGTACGGCAACACCCTGAACGAGACGCTGGTCGCCCGCCCGGGCACCTGGCTCGCCCGCGCGCTGGTCTACGTGGACAACCGCGGGGTCGACGGCGCGGTCAACGGCCTCGCCGCCGGGCTCGGTGGCGGATCCGGGCGCCTGCGCCGCCTGCAGACCGGCTTCGTCCGCTCGTACGCACTGTCCATGCTGGGCGGCACATTCCTGCTTCTGGCGGCACTCCTGCTGGTGAGGTTCTCCTGATGACCTGGGTACTCGCATCCATCCTGCTGCCGCTGGTCGGCGCCGCGGTCGTCGCGGGGATGAAGAAGAACGACAGGCTGGCGACGCTCACCGCGCTCGTGGTGTCGCTCCTGACGTTCCTGCTGGTGATCCCGATGTGGGCGAGCTATTCGCCTTCGGGGGACCGGATCCAGCAGAAGTCCTCGATGGACTGGATCCCGAACTTCGGCATCCACATCTCGTTCGGCATCGACGGCATCGCGCTGGTGATGATCGCGGTCATCGGTCTGCTGGTGCCGATCGTGGTCGGCGCGCTGGGCCTGACCGACAAGCTCCCGGCCGGGCGCTCGGCGGGCGGGTTCCTGTCGCTGATCCTGATGCAGGAGGCGCTGACCATCGCGGTGTTCGCCGCGACCGACGTCTTCCTGTTCTACGTGCTGTTCGAGATCATGCTGATCCCGATGTACTTCCTGATCGGCGGCTACGGCGGCGCGAACCGGCAGTACGCGGCGGTCAAGTTCTTCCTGTACTCGTTCCTCGGCGGCCTGATCATGCTGGCCTCGGCGATCGGGGCGTTCTCGCTGGCGTCGGACGAGCTCGGCAAGGGCACCTTCGACTGGGAAACGCTCGTCACGGTCGTCCGCGACGCTCCGCTGGGCACCCAGATCTGGCTGTTCATCGGGTTCTTCCTCGCGTTCGCGATCAAGGCCCCGCTGGTGCCGTTCCACACCTGGCTGCCGGACGCCGCGGGCCAGGCGCCCATCGGCGTCGCGGTCCTGCTGGTCGGCGTGCTGGACAAGGTCGGCACGTTCGGGTTCCTGCGCTACTGCCTCCCGATGTTCCCGGAGGCGAGCAAGGAACTCGCGCCATGGGTGCTGGTGCTCGCCGTCGCGGGTGTCCTTTATGGATCGATCCTCGCGGCCGGGCAGCGCGACATGAAGCGCTTCATCGCCTACGTGTCGATCGCCCACTTCGGATTCATCGCGCTGGGCATCTTCACCTTCAACGAGCAGGCGATGGTCGGCTCGGTGTCGTACATGCTCAACCACAGCCTCGCCACCGGCATGCTGATCGTGGTCGTCGGCCTGATCGTGATGCGCGGCGGGTCGACGCGGATCTCCGACTACGGCGGCATGGCGAAGGTGACCCCGCTGCTCGGCGGGATGCTGCTCATCGCCGGTCTGTCCACTTTGTCCCTGCCCGGCACGAACTCCTTCATCAGTGAGTTCCTGGTGCTGCTGGGGTCCTTTGTGGACTACCCGGTGTACACGATCATCGCGACGGTCGGCATGGTGCTGGCCGCGGCGTACGTGCTCTGGCTCTACCAGCGCGTCATGCAGGGCCCCGTCCGCGGTGACGCCCTGATGGCCGCGGGTGGCGGGCCGGGCACGGCCATCGCGCCCGAACTCGGGGCGACCAAAGCCATCAAGGACCTCGGCGGCAAGGAGATCGCGATCCTGGCGCCGATGGTCGTGCTGATCATCGCGCTCGGGTTCTATCCCAAGCCGGTGCTCGACACGATCACCCCGTCGGTGCAGGCGACGATGTCGTCCGTGCAGGGAGGCAAGTAAACCGTGCACTTCTTGACTCAGACGCCGGCGGTGCAGCTGCCGTCGATCGACTACTTCGCCGTCACGCCGATCCTGATCATCCTCGGGGCCGCGTGTGTCAGCGTGCTGTTCGAAGCCTTCTTGCCCAAGCACATGCGGTGGCCTTCGCAGGTCTTCCTCTCCCTGGTCGGGATCGGCGCGGCGGGCGTCTTCCTGGTCTGGTACGCCAGCTCCTCCGCACCGAAGAACGGCATCACGACCTTCAGCGGCGCGATCGCCGTCGACCGGCCGTCGCTGTTCCTTTGGGGCACGCTGCTGGCGCTGGCACTGGGCGCGCTGCTGCTGATCGCGGACCGCTCGGTCGAGCCCGGTGGCGCGTTCGTCGCGCAGGCCGGTATCCGCCCGGGCACGGTCCAGGACCGCGCGCAGGTCGGCACCACCGGGATGCAGACCGAGGTCTTCCCACTGACGCTGTTCGCGCTCGGCGGCATGATGGCGTTCGTCGCGGCCAACGACCTGCTCACCATGTTCATCGCGCTCGAAGTGCTGAGCCTGCCGCTGTACCTGATGTGCGGGCTCGCCCGCCGTCGCCGCCTGCTCTCGCAGGAGTCGGCGGTCAAGTACTTCCTGCTCGGCGCCTTCTCGTCGGCGTTCTTCCTCTACGGTCTCGCGCTGCTCTACGGCTACGCGAACTCCGTGAAGCTGTCGGACATCGCCAACGCCGCCGCCGGTTCGGACCGCTCGGACACGCTGCTGTTCGCCGGGCTCGGGTTGCTCGCGGTGGGCCTGCTGTTCAAGGGTTCGGTCGGCCCGTTCCACACCTGGACCCCGGACGTCTACCAGGGCGCGCCGACCCCGGTCACCGCGTTCATGGGCGCCTGCACCAAGGTCGCCGCGTTCGGCGGGATCCTGCGGGTGTTCCAGGTGGCGTTCGAGTCGACCAGCTGGGAATGGCGCGGCGTGCTCTGGGGTGTCGCGATCATCTCGATGCTGATCGGCGCGGTGCTGGGCCTGACGCAGACCGACGTGAAGCGCATGATCGCCTACTCGTCCATCGCGCACGCCGGGTTCCTGCTGGTCGGTGCCATCGCGATGACCGAGGACGGCCTGTCGAGCACGCTGTTCTACCTGCTGGCCTACGGCTTCACCACGCTCGCCGCGTTCGGTGTCGTTTCGCTGGTGCGTGACGCGAACGGCGAGGCGACGCACCTGTCCGCCTGGGCCGGGTTGGCGAAGCGGTCTCCAGTGCTGGCCGGGGTGTTCACCTTCCTGCTGCTCGCGCTGGCCGGTATCCCGCTGACCAGTGGCTTCGTCGGCAAGTTCGTGGTGTTCTCGGCGGCCCTGTCCGACGGGATGGCACCGCTGGTCGTCGTCGCCCTGATCTTCAGTGCCGTCGCCGCGTTCTTCTACCTGCGGGTGATCGTGCTGATGTACTTCTCCGAGCCGGCTCCCGACGGCCCGACCGTCACCGTGCCCGGCGCGTTCACCACCACGGCGATCACGCTCGGCGTCATCGTCACGCTGGTGCTCGGGCTGCTCCCGGCGTTCGCCCTCGACTGGGCGGGCTCCGGCGGTTTCGCCCTCAAGTAGTCCCGCTTCGCGAAAGGCCCCCTCGCTGACGTGAGGGGGCTTTTTCGTGTCAGTGCGACGTCAGAGCGATGTCAGGCCGGACCTCGATAGTTACCTCATGACCAAGAACAGCACTGCCACGATCACCGCCCCCTGGACCGGAATGGTGCCGGTCGACGACACCGCGCTCGCCGTCACCGACACCGGTGGCACCGGCATCCCCGTCGTCTACATGAACGGCCAGTTCGCGACCCAGGGCTACTGGCGGCGGGTCCTCGCCGACCTGGGCTCGGACTTCCGCCACATCACCTACGACGAGCGTGCCCGCGGCAAGTCGCGGCGTTCGGCCGACTACTCCTTCGAAGCCGCCGTCCGCGACGTCGACGCGGTCCTCGCCGCCAGGGGAGTGGAGCGCGCGCTGGTGGTGGGCTGGTCCTACGGCGCGGTCGTCGCGGCGCACTGGGCCGCCCGGAATCCGGAGCGCACCATCGGCGCGGTCCTGGTCGACGGCGCGTTCCCGTACGACTGGCTCGACGACGCCATGGAGCAGCGGATCCGGAAGATGTTCAAGCGCCTCAACCTGATCATGCCGCTGCTGCGCCCGACCGGCCTTGCCCCGCGGATGACCGCCGCGCAGCAGGCGGAGAGCAACATCGAGCTCGGCAAGCTCTCGCGGGAGGCCGAACTGGGCCCGGTGCTCAACGGCATCACCGTGCCGACGCGATACGTGCTCGCCTCGGGAACCTCCTTCGGCAGCAAGGCGGACGAGCAGGAACAGATCCGGACCGGGCTCGACGCGGTGACCGTGCGCAACCCGAACATCAAGGTGAGCGCGAAGGTCGAGAGCAACCACGGAGCCTTGCTGCGCAAGGACTTCCCGGCCATTTCCGAAGCCGTTCGCGAGGTCGCCCGGCTCGGCGAATGACTTGCTCCGCCGCACCGGGCAGGGTACTCCCGATGCCGAAGCCCACACCCCAGGCGAGAGCCCTCGCCGACGGACTGCGCGCCGCGCGGAAGGCCGTCAGATTGGCCGCGACCGAGGTGGCCGACAAACTGGCGTGGTCCCAGTCGACGATCAGCCGGATCGAAACCGGCCTGCGCGCGGCGCCCGCGGAGGAGGTGTCGGCGCTGCTCGCGGTGTATCAGGTGACAGGGGAGCGTCGAGAAGCGCTGCTCTCGCTGGCTCGTGACAGCGGGCCGTGGTGGTTCGCCGACGCTTCCCTCCAAGTGAACACGCTCGCACAGTACGAAAAGGAGGCCACCAAGATCGTTGCCTTCGGGGCGACGCTCCTACCCGGTCCGCTTCGCACGCCTGCCTACGCGAGGGCTGCGAACTCTTCCACCGCAGCGCTGGGCGAGAAGAGATTCGTCGCCTATATCGACGAAGCGGCGCTGCACCGTCAGGTCGGTGGGCCGCTGGTGATGGCGAATCAGCTTCGGCATCTCGTTTCGATGGCCGAGCGGCCCACCGTCGAACTCCGGGTCATCCCGTTCGCCGCCAGAGCATATGCGGGCGATGCCCACGTTCTGCTGGAATTCGGCGACGCACCGCCGGTGGTGTACCTGGAACATCGGCGGTGCGGGCTTTTCCTGCACCGGCCCTGCGATGTCGAGCCCTACCTCCGGTCCACTGTGGACGCCGTCGCGCTGGATCCGGCGCGGTCGGTGCGCCTGATCGAGTCAGTGGTCGAGGCTCGCTCGCAACGCGGCGACCTTCTGAGCAAGTAACGTGGGTTCGCCGGGCAGGACGGTGATGTACCGGTTCCGGGGAGAACCGCTCACGTGCATGGCCACGCGTCCGGAGTCGAGGTCGAGATAGGACAGACCGTCCGTGGCCTCGGTGCGTTTCCCCCCATCGGGACGCATGGCCGCGGCGAAGAAACCGACGCCGAAATAGGGCTGCTCGAAGACTTCGTCGAGCTGCCGCGCTTCGCGGCTCCGGGCCTCGGGCTCGTCGTAGAGACCGTCTCCGCCGCTGCCGTTGAAGTCGTCCTGGGGCAAGGAGAACGGGGCGAACCGCGCGGGCGGGTACTCGGGCAGGTTCATCACGAGCGCCGCCGCGCGATCGGCGGTCCGCACGCCTTTCAGCCACACGCGGTTGCCCTCGCAGATCGCGGTGACCGCGGCGCGGCCGCGTACGGCGACGAGCACGTTGTACTGCTCCGCCTCCGTCCGCAACGTCGCGTAGTACTCGGTGTTCGGCCGGTCGAGTATGTGCAGGACGTCCTCGAAGTCGCTGGTCAGCCGCTTGCCCTCGGTGAACCCGAGCTCGCCGAGCTCCTCGAACGCCGCCCTGTCCTCGCCGTTTCGCGACGACGGCGGGATGTAGCGCAGCCCGCCCGCGAAGATCAGATGCGGATCGCCGCAGCCGGCGTGACGGAACGCGGTCAACAAGGTGTCGAGCGTGATCTCGACCGGGCGCGCGAGCACCACGTGCCTCCCTCCCCTGGGACTGTGGTGCTACTTCTTCTTCTCGCCGATCACCGGCGGCATCGGCTTTTCGATGTACCCGCCGAAGGTCTCGTCGGGGTCCGGGTTCTGGAGGTACGTCGGAGCCTTCTTCTCCTTGTCCTCCTCGCCCTTCCCGCGAGCGGCGCCAGGCGCCATCGGCATCCCGTTCGCCCCGCCACGACCGGCGGCGCCTGCCGTTCCCGCCGCACCACGGCCTGCCACGCCCTCACCGGGCATCCCGGCGCCGCTTCGGCCACCCATACCGGGCTGCTGTCCGGGCCCGCCGACTCCGCCTGTCCCGCCTGGTCCGCGGAAACCACCGCCGCCCGGCCCGCCTGGTGACCTGACGCCCGACCCCGGGACCCCGGGGCCGCTCGTTCCCGGGCCGTACCCGGGCGGGAAGGCGCCGGGCGTGTTGTACGTCGGGTTCGGCTTCCCGTTCGGCCCGAAGTCGAGGTTCGCCGCCGGCGGCACGACCGGAGTGGTCTGAGGCGGTGTGTACGAATTCGCGCGGGTTCCGTCGTCCGGCTGCTGGAAGCCGGGGTGGTGCTGACCTTGCTGGGGCCCTTGCCCAGGCTGCGGACCACTGTCGGTTGCGCTCGGCCCGCTGGGGCCGCTCGGCCCGCCGGGAGTGCTGGGGCCGCTCGGACCACTCGGCCCTCGGTAGGGCTCGCCGACTCCGTATTCGCGCCCGTCGGAACCGTCACCGAACCCTCTCGCCGCCGGCCTCCCGCCGCCACCCTCGTCCAGGGCGACGCTGCCACCGGGGTCGGTGAGCTGCGCGTACTGGGCGGGCAGCTCGTCACCGTTGGCGGTGCTGGCGGAGTGGTAGCTCGCGAAGGTGTCGATGTTGTGCTGGCTGTCGGCCTGGTACCCCTTGACCTTGCTCCAGTAGCTGACCAGGCCGCCGCTCATGGCGGACTTGACGTCCTCGGCCGTCGGCGCGGGCTGCTCGGGCGGAACCGGCTTGACCGAGTTCTTGGCCGTGCCGAACGCGTCCATCTGGCTAGTCATGGCGTTCTGGGCGATCGTCACGTGCATCGCGTCGTCTGCGGCGGCATCGACGAGCGGCCGAGTCGCAGCAACAGCCGCATCGCTGGCACTGCCTTGCCAGCCGCTGGCGGTCTTCTGGCTGAGGGCCGTGATCCGTTGCAAGCGTTCCACGTGTTTGGACGCCAGGTTGTAGGCACTCTCCTGCGCGCGAGACAGTGAACCGGTGCCTTCGCCGCCGGTGATCTGCTGGTAGATCTGGGTGGCGGTGAGCGATCCTGCCGCCATTAGTTACCCCCTCGGATGGTGGCCAGCACCCGGATCGCGGCTTCCCTCGCGACCTTGCACGGATCTTCCGTGCCGACCTTAGCTTCGGACTGAACCAAGTTGACGCTGACGGTCTGGGTGTCGCTGGTCCCCAACGCAACCGAACACTGGCCTTCAGCGCGATTGTCTTTGTCGCCGTATGCGGTCACTGGGTAGTTGTCAATCGGTTCGAGCGGTTCGAGAAGTTTGTAGGTCGTACCTTTGGCTGCATAGAACTTCGCGGTGCCGCTGTCTCCGAAATCGCTGACGATCACGTGGACGCGGGGTTGAGTGGTGGAGGGAATGGACCACCGGCAGGAAGGTCCACTCGCACCGTCCGTTCGCTTGGCTTCGGCCCTGGGGCCCAGGAGCTCGTCGACCCGGGGTTTGGTGAGTGTGGCGCAGGGGTCTTGTTTGAACCGTGCCACGTCGATCGGATGCTCTACCTTGGGGACGTCGGGTGGCAACCCGGCCGAACTTGGCGGGGCAGAGCTCGGTCCGCCGCTGGTCGGGGTGGCGCTGCCGTCGACGGGCGGTGTCGAGCACGCGGAGAGAGCTGCGACCGCGGCTGCGGTGAGAATCAAGGTGGCGCGTCGCATCAGGCGAGGCCCTCCGGCTGCTGGTTGATGGCGATTTTGGCGTGGTCCTCGGCGGTGGCGTACTTGCCGAGAGCGGTGACGTATTTCTTGGCCATGTTCTCGCAGTAGGCAACGCGTTCGTTCAGGGCCTTGACGAGCGCTTCGCCGGACTTGCGGGTAAGTAGGGCGTTGTCATCGCTCGCGAAATCCAGCCCAGGAGGCTCGGCTACGGCAATATTGCGTGCATGCTCAAGGTCGTCCATGTACTCCTGGGCCAGGTCACGCCACTCTTTCACCAGCTCATGGAGGGTCGCCTCGTCGTACTTGAACCCCGCGCCCGCCGGGACTGGTGCCCCGTAGGAGCCGCCAGTAGGCGGGGCTTTGCAGACCGAGCCCGGGTTGAAGCCTGGTTGGTAGACAGGGGTCCCCTCAGGCACGGCCATGCACCCCCATAGCGCCGAACCGTTCCCCGCTGAATAGCCAAAGCCGCCCCGAAGTCACCGTCGTCATCTGCCCCTCCCGTGGCTACAAGGCGCGTCTCCCCGATGCACCCTGCGTAATCCGACGCCGGGAAGATTACCAGGGTTCCCGGGGCGGTGAACCCGGCTGCATAAAGTCCCGTTCCCCGCTGAATAGCTTCGGCGAACCTGGTGACTATCCGTGAAAATCAATCGTGTGAACTTCCCCCTGGAAACCGGGTTCTTCCTGGTGGAGCCGATGGCGAATTCGCACACTCTGCGTAATGAAGTTTCGAAGAGTGATTCTCGGCGCAGTGCTCCTCGGGCTGCTCGCGGCTTGTACGGATTCCGTGGATACGCCCCCGTCGCCACCGCAGTTTCCGAAATGGCAGCCCAAGCAGCCGCGCCCCGCGGATCGTGAAGCAAAGGCCGTCGACGCGGCGCTGGCCGCTCTCGACTTCTGTGAGCTGATCGACCTGGCCGCCTACGACCGAAGGAAGGGCGGCGATACCCGGCCGGTGACACGCGAGCCCAAGGTGAAGTACGGCCGGAAGACGTGCACCCTCTTACGCGCTGGCTACGAGGACCTCGTCTACGTCCAGGACGTGGACCCGGGCCACGCGGCGCTCCGGAACGACGGGGCCGTCATCGACCTCGCCGGGGTGAAGGCCTACCAGGTCGAATCCCGCCGCGAAGGCTCGGTCGACGGCTGCGCGATCACCGTCCCGGTCAGCTTCCAGCGCGCGGTCAAGTTCGAGCTGGGGATCCTGAGCCGGAGCAAGGACTGCGGGCTCCTCCGCGACTTCGCCGCCGCCGGGGCCGCGAAGCTGCCCCGTGACCTCGTCTACCCGCCGGACGCCCAGGACAGCGCCCGGGTCGGCGCCTGCGCGAACTGGGTCTCCACCAGCAAGGGCGAGACCTGCGATCCGGCGGTCGAGGCCCAGGTGCCGACGGGTGCCGAGGTGATCTTGGCCGCCGGTGCCGCCGACCCGAACGTCGAATGCGCGGTGTTCCGGAATGCGGTCGCGAAGACCTTCGGGCCGGAGTTCGAGCCGATCGCCACGCCGGGCGCCTGCTACTTCGTCGAACCACGCCATCGGGTGCAGATCGAGGCGGGGGCCACCGCGAACGGCGGCGCCCCCGGTGATTGGCACGCCGACCCGAACGGCACCTTCAAAGACCATCGTCAGCACTCGTTCAGCGGGAACCCGGGAGTCACCCTCCGCAACAAGGACGAGAGCGATTTCCTCATGTACGTCTCGCCGGTCGGGGATCTCGGCTCGCGCGGGCATGTCCGGTTGCTGATTTCGTCGCAGCGGGAGCGAGGGATCGACGAATGGCCGCGGTCCAGGGCGCTCCCGGCGGTGGAGGTCGCCAAGGCGCACGCCGTGATGGAGCTCGTGATGGCGACCCACTTTCGGGGGCCCAGGTGACGCCCGCGCGAACCCGCGACCGTGATCGACGTCGACAGGGCGCCCTGCCACCGCGATAGCGGACCTTCGGCCGGGTGGGTTCACGCATATGGTCCCTTTCCGGACACATCTCAGCTCCGCCAACAGGCATTAAGCTTTCTCCATGTACATCGAGCGGGTCCGGCTGGAGAACATCCGCGGCTTCAGCGGCGCCCGCGCCGTCGACCTCCGGCTGCCCGGCCCCGGCTGGGTGGTCCTGGCCGGGCGCAACGGTTCCGGCAAGACCTCGCTGCTGCGCGCCATCGCGGTCGCGGCGGCGCCGGACGTCGCCTGGGGGCTGCTGTCGGACGCCGGCAGCTGGATCTCCAACGATCAGACGTCCGGGTCGATCGAGCTGTCGGTGATGCGCGAAGAGGGCCCGGCGCCGGTCGAGGTCCGCTGGCTCGACTCCGGCCTGCTGCCGATCTCCGGGCTTCCGCCGGGCCAGCCGTTCTGCGCCGCGTACGGGCCGTTCCGGCGGCTCGCGGGCGGCAGCGGCGAGGCCGAGTCCTGGATGCGCGGCGCGGGATCGCTGGCGCGGATGGCCAGCCTCTTCCACGAAGACGCTTCGCTCGCCGAGGGCGTCACCTGGCTGATCAACCAGCATCTCCGTGCCCTGGAAGGAAAAGCGGGCGCCCGTGAGCTGAAGGACGCGGCGCTGGAGATCCTCGGTGACGGCCTCCTGCCCGGCGGCTACCGGATCCGGGACGTCGATTCGGACGGGCTCTGGGTCGAGTACCGGGGCGACCGCTTCCCGTTGCGCGAGATGAGCGACGGCTATCGCACGGTGACCGCGCTCGTGGTCGACCTGCTCAAACAACTCGACAGCGCGGGCCTCGACCACGAGAGTCCCGGTGTCGTGATCATCGACGAGGTCGACGCTCATCTCCACGTGTCGTGGCAGAAACGCATGGGATCGTGGTTCAAGGCGCATTTCCCGCGGATCCAGTTCATCGTCACCACGCACAGCCCCTACGTCTGCCAGGCCGCCGACCCGGGCGGCCTCATCCGCCTTTCGGGGCCCGACGAGGACGTCCCGCCGCGCGTGGTCTCCGAGGAGCTGTACGAGCGGGTCGTGTTCGGTTCCGGCGACGACGCCGTGCTCTCCGACCTTTTCGGCCTGGACACGCCGTATTCGCCGCAGGCGGTCGAATTGCGGGAGCATCTGGCCGAGCTCGAGTTCCAGGTCGCTTCCGGCCGCGCGGACGCGAACGGCGTCCGGGAATGGGAACGCCTTCGGGGCATGCTCAGCAGTTCGCCGCCGAGCCGGGTCGACGAGGTGGCCAGGCGGTTCGAGACCGACGATCGGTGATCGCGATCCGCCGGATCGCGCTGCCGGAGCGGGTGGTGGCCGATCTCGAAGAGCTGACCGCGCGCATCCCTCCCGGTGACACGAAAGAAGCCCGGCGGCTCTGGCGGGTTTCGCGTGCCGTGCGGCGTTCTCTGCGGGCGGGCCTCGACGTGATGGCCGCCGGCCGCGGCTACTGCATGTACTGCGGCGACGGGCTCGGGTCCACTGTGGACCATTTCGAGCCGATCGCGCGGAATCCGGGGCGCGCGTTCGACTGGCTCAATCACGTGCTCGCCTGCGAGTTCTGCAACAGCCACCACAAACGCGACCTGTTCCCGGTGGACGAAGACGGCACCAGCCTGCTCATCGATCCGACCGCCGAAGACCCGCTGGAGCACCTGTTCCTCGTGCTGTCGATCGGGACCTACCGCGCGCTGACCGAAAAGGGCGAGCAGACCATCAAGGTGTGCGGGCTGAACCGCGCGCAACTGGCGCGTGGCCGGGAAACGGCGGTCAACCAGGTGAGCGCGCTCGTCATGGGCTGGTGGGCCGCGCGCGCACTGGGGGACGACGGGAAGCGGCGCGCGATGGTCTGGACCCTGCTCGACCAGCCGCACGCCGACGTCCTCCACGCGATGCTCCGGCAGGCGGGGATGCCGGGAGCCCGTGCCGTGTTCCGGGCGGACGACGAGCTCATCGAGCTGCTACGCGCCCCGGAACTCGCCGAAGATCTTCAGCTCTCCGGCGGCGCGGTGTAGGCGGCCAAGGTGGCGTCGGCGCGGGTGCGGGCGGTGGCCGCGTCCGTCCCGTTGGCGACGTCGGCCTCGTACCAGGCCTCGTTGCTCAGTGTCATGAACCGCACGCCCTCTTCGCCGGTCATCCAGGCCATGGCGGCCTCGGGGTCGACGGCCTCGCCGGATTCGAGGTGGAGCGCGAGCCCGTGCAGCATCATGTCCCAGCCGATGCCCACGGCACCGGGACCGAACTGGTTCCAGTGCTCGCCTGCGACGGCGGTGTGGTCGAGTTCGAACCGGGTGCGCCCGTCGGCTTCGGGGCTCAGCCGGAGCTCGATCCAGCTGACGTCGCCGCCGTACTCCCAGGTCGCCGCGAAACCCTTCGGCGGATCGCAGCGCTCGATCGTTCCGCCCGCGTTGCCTTCGAGCTGGTACTTGCCGCCGACGCGCAGATCGCCGCTGATCGGCAGGAACCAGCGCGGGATGCGCTCGGGATTGGTGCAGGCGTCCCAAAGGTCGTCGAGGCCGGTGTCGTAGACCTGGCTGACGGTGGCCGTCACCGCCTCGCCCGCTGCGACCACACGCTTGCCCAGCCTGCGCTGGACGGAGTTGATCTGGCTGGTCACGTCGACCATCGGTGTCCTCCTCGGCTCGGATGCCGACAAGGTATCAGCCACGGCTTATATAAGCCAGAATGGAAAAGGGGCGCCCGGTGGATCCGGACGCCCCTTTCCCGGCGGGATGGCTTACGGAGTGGGGGAGCAGGCCGTGCGGCCGACGACTACTTCGCCGGTGATGTTCGACCCGGGGGCGAACTTGATTCGCAGCATGGTCAGCCCGATGCTGCCGTCGCCCGGCAGCGTCTGCTCGTTGAAGATCGCTTCGGCGAGCAGGGTGCCGTTGGACTTGGTGATCGGCTTGACGTAGCCGACCGGCACCGGCGACGGCAGGGTGCCGAGCCCGGTCGCGCCGCCGTAGGTCCAGCTCGCGTTGGTGCTGGTCTGGGTCGCCGTGCAGCTGACCGAGTAGGACCTGATCTTGATCCGCGGCCCGCCCGACGAGACCAGGGCCGACAGCTCGAAGTTCTGTCCCTTGGCCTCCGACTTCGTCGTGGTGACGTCGTTCTCGGGGTCGACGACGGTGGTCGTGCACGTCGACGTGCCGCCACCGAACGTGATCCCGGTCCTGGTCACGACCCCGGACGAGTTGCTCGTCGGTCCCTCGACCGCGCACTCGGCGATCGAGGCGATCGAGATCGGCGCCGAGGTCCCCTTGGTGAAGGCGGCGGAGCCGAGCGAGGCGACGCCCGCGGGGTTCGACGCCGCCGCCGGGCTCACCCCGGCGCTGAGACCTGCCAGCAGCAGGGCGCCGACAAGGCCTGCCCGGCTTGCGATGGTGATGCGCATTCCACGTCCTCCTCACGTGACGGAGAGCGAGCCGGTTGGCCGTTCTTCCTTTGTCATCACTATCTGCGTGTCGGATTCGCCCGTTGCGTGCGTGACGGTCGTTTCACTCGACCGTGGATCATGGGCACCCGTCCGATATTCGGATTCGTATCCGGATACAGGTCTGTATATTCGGACGTATGCCGACCTACCGCGTCCTCGTCAACGGCAAGTTCGACCACCCCGACGCCGAGACCCGCGCCCGGCTGCTCGCCGAGCTCGACCGGCACCAGTCGATGGGGTTCACCGAGGACGGCCTGCTCACCTACAGCGCGCACCTCGGCGCGTTCACCTTCCGCATCACGCTGCGGGGCGAAGAGGAGCGCGAGGTGCTCGACGAGGCCGAGCTGAAGGTCATGGAGCTGCTGGACGCCAAGGGCTACCCGTATCGCGACGTCGCGGGCAAGGCGACCTGCATGGACGACATCAAGATCCGCCGCCGCTGACTCAGGCCGCCTGCCACGGTCGGCATCACCGCCATGAACACGGCGAAGAGGACGACGGTGATCCACACCGTCGAACGCTGCTCGCGGTGGTCTTCGGCGGGAGGTCTCCACGCCGGTCTGTCGCCGGAATCGTCCGGACTTCCCATGGTGTTCCCCCAGTTCGCGCCGAAGTGGGCAGGACACTCGGCGGGGGTGTCATCTTCGTCACCGTTTCCCCTGGACAGCACGTCAACAGGCCTCAGCTGCTAGCCACTACGCTGGGAGCAACCCCGAACGGTGTCAAAGAGAGCGGAGCCGACGTGTCTGTGTCTTCACCTGCCCCAGGTGGTGCCATCGAGGACCTGCGCGCGTCCGTGGGACTCCAGATCGCCGACGAGCAGCTCCTGCGCACCCTCGCGACCGGTCTCGCCGACGTCGAGACCCTGCTCCGCGAGGTCGTCCGCAGTGACGTCAAGGCCGTCGAGGACGCCGCTTCGCACCTGGTCGAGGCGGGTGGCAAACGTTTCCGTCCGCTGTTCACGCTGCTGGCCTCGCAGTTCGGGCCGAAGCAGGGCGACCAGGTGGTCACCGCCGCGGCGGCGGTCGAGCTGGTGCACCTCGCGACGCTGTACCACGACGACGTGATGGACGAGGCGACGATGCGCCGCGGCGCGGAGAGCGTCAACGCCCGCTGGGACAACACCATCGCCATCCTGACCGGCGACTTCCTGTTCGCGCACGCCTCGCGGCTGGTCGCCGACCTCGGCACCGACGCGGCCCGGATCATCGCCGAGACCTTCGGCGAGCTGGTCACCGGCCAGATGCGCGAGACGGTCGGCCCGGCCGACGGCGACGACGCGGTCGAGCACTACCTCACGGTCATCGCGCAGAAGACCGGTTCGCTGATCGCCACCTCCGGCCGGTTCGGCGGGATGATGTCCGGCGCGCCCGACCACTACATCGACGCGCTCCGCCGGTTCGGCGACATCATCGGGACGGCGTTCCAGATCTCCGACGACGTGATCGACATCGCGTCCGCCTCGGACGAGCTCGGCAAGGCACAGGGAACGGACCTGCGCGAAGGCGTCCGCACGCTTCCGATGCTGTACGCGCTGGCCGACCCGGCCACCGACCCGCGCCTGGTGGAGCTGCTTTCGGGCCCGATCTCCGACGACGCGCTCGTCGCCGAGGCCCTGGACCTGCTGCGTGCCTCGTCCGGACTCGAACGCGCACGCGAAACTCTTTCCGACTACGCTCGTCGGGCGCGTGCCGAGCTCGCGGCGCTGCCCGCGTCGCCCGCCCGGGACGCCTGCGAATCGGTCGCCGACTACCTGGTCGCGCGAACGCATTGACAAAGGGCAGGTTAGATGTCCATTTTCGGACAGGTTTGGCTGTGGAGTCTGCTGGCGTTCGTCGTCGGCGCGCTGCTCACCTGGCTGGTGCTGGTACTCCCGGCGCGCAAACGCATCCGTGAGCTGGAAAGCTCGCTGGCCACCGCGCACGCCGAGACGTCGAGACTGCCGGCCGGGGTGAGCCTCGGCGCGGGTGCCGCGGCGGTCGCCGGCGGGACCGCGTACCTCGCGAAGCCGTCGCACGACGAGCTGGACGAGGAGTTCGCGGCCGTCGAGGAGCCGTCGAAGCCCGCGTACCCCGAGACGCTCACCGAGCAGGAGCCCGCGCAGCAGTGGACCGAGCCTGCCGAGGAGCCCGTCAAGGACGCTCCCGAGGACGTTCACGAGGAGCCGGAGCACTCCCCGACGCAGGTTTTCGAGCCCGAAGAAGAGTACGAGGCCGAATACCGCACCGCGCCCCAGCCGGACCCGGAGCCCGAGCCGGACCAGGAGCACCCGGCCGAGCGGACGCAGTTCATCCCGGCGGCCTTGCCGGAGCCGGAACCCGAGCCGGAGCCGGAGCCCGCGAACCCGTACGTCGCCGCGGCGACCGACTACCTTCAGCCCGCCTCGAAGCTGGACGTCGAGCCGGAGCCGGAACCCGAGCCGCAGCCGCCGGCGCCGGCCGAGGGGCCGTACCGGTCCCGCCTGGAGATGCAGCTGGACCCCGAAGGCGCCGAGACGCAGCCGGAGCCGGTTTCGCTGTTCAGCCCCGCGTCGCGTGTGGAGACCGAGCAGGCTCCCGTCGAGACCAACTGGTTCGAGCGGGAAGAGGAACTGCACGACCCGCCCGCGTACGCCTTCGGATCCGACGAAGAAGCGAAGGCCGGTCTGCTCGACTCGGAGCCCGAGACGCCCGCCGAGGCCACCCAGGTGCTGCCCAAGCGCACGCCGCGAGGCGCGGTGCGCGGTGGTTTCGAGCCGCCGCAGCCGATCCAGCCGTCGATGCGGGCGATCGAACGTCGTGAGCCGGAACTGTCCGGTGGGCAGAGCGGCTCGCTGTTCGAGCCCGCCGTCCAGCCCGGCGACGCGATGCCCGCTCCGGAGCCTCCGCCCGCGCGGCAGGTCGCTCCGGTGGCGGAATCCGTCCCGCCCGGTCCGTTCGGGCCCGGTTCGGCGATGCCGCGGCCGGGCGGTGGCCGTCCCGCCGACGACTTCGCGGTCAAGGCCAGCGTGACGGCGCTGCGGTACTGCACGGAGGACTCTCCGCAGTTCCCCAAGATGGTCGCCGAGGTCTGGTTCCGGACCGCCGCCGACGCGGAGCGCGTGGGCTTCCGCCCCCTGACCTGATGAAGCGCGTGAAGGCCCCCTTCCCTCGGCTCAGCCGAGGGAAGGGGGCCTTCACGCGCTTGAGGACCGGCTAGCTGACGACGGTCCAGGTGTCCTTGCCGCGCAGAAGGCCCTGCAGGTCGGGCTTGCGGGCGGCCTGTGCCTCCGCGACCTGGGCACGCGCCTGGTCGTCGTAGGTGGGCCGTTCGACCTGCCGCAGGATGCCGGTCGGCACGTGGTTCAGGTTCTGGTCGCCGATCCGCGAAAGCGCGAACGCGTACGAGGTGTCCTCGATCGCCGGGTCGTGCACGACGAGGTTCTCCTCGCCGATGTTCGCGACCTTCCCGACCTCCAGGCCGGCCCAGCCGCTCCGCGTGACGCCGTATTCGCCCTGCGGCCCGAACTTGATCGGCTCGCCGGCCTTCAGCGGGATGAGCCGGCTCGCGGCCTCGTCCTTGTCCTTGAGGACCTCGAAGGCGCCGTCGTTGAAGATCGGGCAGTTCTGGTAGATCTCCACCAGCGCCGACCCGCGGTGTTTCGCGGCGGCCTCCAGCACCTCGGTCAGGCCCTTGCGGTCCGAGTCGAGTGCGCGGCCCACGAACGACGCCTCGGCGCCGATCGCCAGCGAAAGCGGGTTGAACGGGGTGTCGACCGAGCCCATCGGGGTGGACTTCGTGACCATGCCCGGCCCGGACGTCGGCGAGTACTGGCCCTTGGTGAGGCCGTAGATCCGGTTGTTGAACAGCAGGATCTTGATGTTCACGTTGCGCCGCAACGCGTGGATCAGGTGGTTGCCGCCGATGGACAGCGCGTCGCCGTCACCGGTGACCACCCACACCGACAGATCCGGCCGCGCGGTCGCGAGCCCGGTGGCGATCGACGGCGCCCGGCCGTGGATCGAGTGCATGCCGTAGGTGTTCAGGTAGTACGGGAACCGGGACGAGCACCCGATACCCGAGATGAACACGATGTTCTCGCGCTTGAGGCCGAGCGTCGGCAGGAACGACTGCACGGCGTTGAGCACGACGTAGTCCCCGCAGCCGGGACACCAGCGGACCTCCTGGTCCGACTTGTAGTCCTTGGCCTTCTGCGGTTCGGTCTCGGTCGGCACAAGGTCCAGGCCGCCGAGGGTGGGGATCCCCAGATCGATCGCGGTCACTTCGTCCCCTCCGTACTGGTGATGATCTCCGTGAAGACGCCTTGGAGCTCTTCGGCCTTGAAGGGCAGCCCCGCGACCTTCGTGTACGACTTCACGTCGACGAGGTACTTGGCCCTCAGGAGCATCGAAAGCTGGCCGAGGTTCATTTCGGGGACGACGACGGTGTCGTACGAACGGAGTACGTCGCCGAGGTTGCCCGGGAACGGGTTGAGATGGCGCAGATGCGCCTGCGCGATGGGCATGCCGTCCTTGCGGACCCGGCGGCACGCGGCGCCGATGGGGCCGTAGGAAGAGCCCCAGCCGAGCGCCAGCACCCGTGCCTTGCCGCCGCTCGGATCGTCGACGACGAGGTCCGGGACGTCG
This sequence comes from Amycolatopsis roodepoortensis, assembly GCF_024628825.1. Classification (NCBI taxonomy): domain Bacteria; kingdom Bacillati; phylum Actinomycetota; class Actinomycetes; order Pseudonocardiales; family Pseudonocardiaceae; genus Amycolatopsis; species Amycolatopsis roodepoortensis. The sequence continues at coordinate 4,282,771 of NZ_CP102415.1, read as the reverse complement.
ACGCCGTCGATCTTGGCCTGGCGCAGGCGGACCATCTTGTCGTGGTTGTCGGGGTCGTAGGAGATGTGGCCGGTCTTGTCGGCCTTCTCCAGCCCGCCGATGCGGTGCTGCAGACCGGCGGTGCCCGGCAGCGCCCACTCGCGGGCGAGGGTCTCGGGGTCGCGTACATACGGCCAGAATTCCCCGGAACCGTCCTCGGCATTCGGCTCGGTGGCGAATTCCACGCGCAGATCCGGCAGGTCCTCGACGTCCGGGATCAGCCACGGCTCGGAGCCGTTCGCGATCGCGCCGTCCGAAAGCAGGAACACCGGGGTGCGGTACTTCAGCGCGATCCGGGTGGCCTCCAGAGCCGCGTCGAAACAGTCGGCGGGGGAGAGCGGCGCGACGATCGGCACCGGCGATTCGCCGTTGCGGCCGAACATCGCCTGCAGCAGGTCGGCCTGCTCGGTCTTGGTCGGCAGGCCGGTCGACGGGCCGCCGCGCTGGACGTCGACGACGACCAGCGGCAGCTCGGTCATCACCGCGAGACCGATGGCCTCGGACTTCAGCGCGACACCGGGCCCGGACGTCGAGGTGACGCCAAGGGCGCCGCCGTACGAGGCGCCGAGCGCGGCGCCGATCCCGGCGATCTCGTCCTCGGCCTGGAAGGTGAGGATGCCGTAGTTCTTGTGCTTGGACAGCTCGTGGAGGATGTCCGACGCCGGGGTGATCGGGTACGTGCCGAGCAGGATCTGCAGGCCGGACTGCTGCCCGGCGGCGACCAGCCCGTACGCCAGCGCGGTGTTGCCGGTGATCTGGCGGTACGTGCCCTGGTTCAGCTTCGCGGGGGCGACCTCGTACGTCGTCGCGAACGACTCGGTCGTCTCGCCGTAGTTCCAGCCCGCGCGGAAGGCCAGGATGTTGGCCTCGGCGATGTCGGCCTTCTTCGCGAACTTCTCGCGCAGGAACCGCTCCGTACCCTCGGTCGGCCGGTGGTACATCCACGAGAGCAGGCCGAGCGCGAACATGTTCTTCGCGCGTTCGGCGTCCTTTTTGGACAGACCGGTCTCTTCGAGCGCGCCCCTGGTCAGCGTCGACATGGCCACCCGGTGGACCTGATAGGCCGAAAGGGTGTCGTCGTCGAGGGGGTCGTTCTCGTAGCCGACCTTGACCAGGTTTCGCTTCGAGAACTCGTCGGTGTTGAGGATGATCGTCCCGCCTGCCGGGACGTCGGCGACGTTCGCCTTCAGCGCGGCGGGGTTCATGGCGACCAGGACGTCCGGCCGGTCGCCCGGCGTGAGGATGTCGTAGTCGGCGAAGTGCACCTGGAAGCTCGAGACGCCGGGAATGGTGCCCTGCGGCGCGCGGATCTCCGCGGGGAAGTTCGGCATGGTCGACAGGTCGTTGCCGAAGGCGGCCGCTTCGGAGGTGAACCGGTCGCCCGTCAGCTGCATGCCGTCACCGGAGTCACCGGCGAACCGGATGACCACCCGGTCCAGCTTGGCGACCTCGGTGGGCCTGACGGCCGACAAGGAGCCGTTGCCGTTCGCACTCGTGCTCATAGGTCAGGGATTCCCTCTCTCCCGACGTGCGTCGTCCCCGGCCGTGCCGGGGATCGGCGTGCCTCGCCCGGCGATGTCGGCCAGGTCACAGGTGCCATGTCCCGAGGTTAGTCCTCGGCACACGTTCCAGGTTGCCGTAAAAACGGTCTGGACCTACTCCTCGAGTGTCCTGAGCTCGCCGCTGAGCGGGGATTATCCGGTTTATCTGTTACCGATGGTAACGGTCGGCGATGCGGCCCGATTGTGAGCCGTATCTCCTTCCAGCGTAGTGAAGTCCGGTCGAGGAACGGTCATCGGCCGGTAATGGCCGCGCGCAACTCGGTGAGCCGTTCGGCGAACGCGGGCCCGGTGAGCGACGCGATCTGCGGCTCGATCTCCGCGTCGACGGCGGCCGAATGGTCGGTCAGTCCCGCGGTGTGCCGGAGCGTGCGCTTGGTCGCCAGAAGGACGTCGCGCGGGGCACCGACGGCGGGTTTCGCCAGTTCACGGGCGGCCTCGACCAGATCCCCTTCGGCGAGCCGGAGCGCGAGCCCGCATTCGACAGCGGCTTCGGCGCCGACGACTTCACCGAAGAGCGTCATCGCCGCGGCCTTCTGCGGTCCGACGAGCCGCTGGATCATCCACGTCATCCCGCCGCCGGGGTGAATGCCCAGATCGAGAAATCTGGCCACGAATTTCGCCTTCGGTCCCACGATGCGGACGTCCGCGGCGAGCGCGAGGTTCAGTCCGGCACCGATGGCGGCGCCGCCGACCGCGGCGATCGTCGGCAGGGAACACCGCGCCACCGAGAGGAATCCGTCGTAGATGGCGCGGAGCCCGTCTTCGCTGGCGCGGGCCAGCGTGTCCAGATCGGCGCCCGCGCAGAACGCCGGCGGTGCGCCGGTGATGACCACAGCGTGGACACTTTCGTCGGCTTCGGCGTGCGAGACGGCCTCGGCCAGCTGTGCGGAGAGGTCGAGCGTCAGGGCGTTGCGGGTCGCGGGCGCGTCGATGGTGAGCACGGCGACGCCGCCGTCGTGGCTGGAGCGGATCTGATCGGTCACGGGGACGAGGGTGTCACGCTTCGGGTGTCGGCGGGCGTTCCAGCAACCGGGACAGGACGACGGTGGACACCGTGCGGTCGACGATCTCCAGCCCGCGCAGCCGCTCCAGCGCGGTCTCCAGATGATGGATGTCCGACGCGCGCAGATGGACGATCGCGTCGGCCGCCCCCGACACCGTGTACGCCGCGACGACCTCCGGCAACGGCTCCAGCCGGGCGCGGATCCGGGCGGGGGTGATGTTGCCGTTGCAGGTCATCTCGACGAACGCCTCGGTGCCCCAGCCCAGCGCCTCGGGGTCGACGACCGCGGTGAACCCGCGCAGGACCCCGGTTTCGAGCAGTCTGTCGACCCGTCGTTTCACCGCGGGCGCGGACAGGCCGACGACCTTGCCGATGTCGGCGTAGCTGGACCTCGCGTTGGCCATCAGGCATGAAACGATTCGCTGGTCGATGGTGTTCACACGCAATGTTTAGCAGGTATACGCGCAGCGAACAGCGATTGATTGCGGAATTAGGTGAGCCTTACCCTTCGGGTATGCCGGAACTGGAGCAGCAGCCCCGTGTACCCACGACGCGCCGCTACCTCATGTGTCCGCCGCGGTACTTCGCGGTGGACTACGTCATCAACCCGTGGATGGACCCGTCGGTCCCGGTCAGCGTCGACACCGCGATGGCGCAATGGACCGAACTCCGCGACACCTATCGGCGTCTCGGCCACACCGTCGAGGAGATCGACCCCCAGCCCGGCCTGCCCGACATGGTGTTCGCCGCGAACTCCGGCACCGTCGTCGACGGCCGTGTCCTCGGCTCGCGGTTCCGCGCGCCGCAGCGCACCGCCGAGGCCGAGCACTTCCGCCGCTGGTTCGTCGAGCACGGCTACCGCGACATCACCATGCCCGAGAAGATCAACGAGGCCGAGGGTGACTTCGCGTGGACCGGCAAGGTTCTGCTCGCCGGCACCGGCTTCCGGACCGACCCGGCCGCGCACGCCGAAGCGCAGGAGGTCCTCGGGGTGCCGGTCGTGTCGCTGCGGCTGATCGACCCGAGCTACTACCACCTCGACACCGCGCTGTTCGTGCTCGCCGAGGCCACCGACACCATGCCCGCCCAGATCGCCTACTACCCGGACGCCTTCTCGGCCGGGTCGCGGAAGGTACTGGAGCGGATGTTCCCGGACGCGGTAATCGCGGACCGGGCCGACGCGGAGTGCTTCGGCCTGAACGGGGTGTCCGACGGCCGCAACGTCGTCCTGCCGGTCGAGGCGACCGGATTGGCGTCGCGGCTGGCCGAGCGCGGTTACGAAGTCGTCTTCCTGGACATCTCCGAGCTCAGGAAGGCGGGCGGCGGCCCGAAGTGCTGCACCCTGGAGATCCGCAAGTAATCCATTAGTGGACACCTTGCGGGATCATGTAACTACTCCATTCGCCAACTCGATTAATCGGGAAACGAACTCGGTCCCGAATGAGGCGCGGATGGTGATCCTGGCGATAGGCGGCGTGGGCAGACCCGTGCGCGCGCTGGATCCAGGCGAAAACGAAACATGGGTGACGGTCGAGCAGTTCGAGCGGGTGCTCGACACCGTGGCCGGACGCGAAGACGTCGGCCTCACGTTCGACGACGGCAACTCCTCGGACGTCGAGATCGCGCTCCCCAGACTGGTGGAGCGCGATCTCACGGCCGAGTTCTTCCCGCTGGCCGGCCGGATCGGGCAGCGGGGTTTCCTGGACGCCGACGGCCTTCGCGCGCTGGTCGAGGCGGGGATGTCGATCGGTTCGCACGGCTGGGAGCACCGCGACTGGCGGCGGCTGGACGACCGGAACGCCCGGCGTGAACTGGAAACCGCGCCGAAACTGCTCGCGGAACTGAGCGGGAAACCCGTGCGCGCGTACGCGCCGCCGTTCGGCGCCTACGACCGGCGGGTGCTCAGCAGGCTCCGGCGTTCCGGCGCGACGAGGGTTTACACGACCGAAGGCGGCGCGGCTTCGCGCGACGGCTGGCTGCGGCCGCGGATCGAGCTCCGGCACGACGTCGACCAGGAGTGGATCGACGGTGTGCTCGGTGAGCGGGAAGGCCTGTACCGCCGAGCGGGACGGATCATGGCGCGGGTCGCCAGACTTGCCCGCCTTTGACCGTTTTTCTTTGTGCGGTGGGAAAATAACCCTTGAATCGAAGCCGTCGGCGACGGCATCCTGAGCACCCTCGATAAAGAAGTCTTATTAACAAAGGGGTGTTCGGTATGCGGAAACTGCTCCTGTTCTCGGCGATGGTGGTGGCCGCCGGCCTGGCTCCCGCGGCGACGGCCGCGGCTTCCCCTTCGATGCAGGCGGCCCCGACAGCCCAGCAGTTGCTGGCGAAGACCACCAGTTGCAAGCAGGTGTCGAACGGTAAGTACAAGACCGACGACGAAACCGGCCGGACCGTCGCGGTCTGCGACGCGGGAAGCGCGGTGTTCTGGAAGGCCGACATGGACATCGACTGCGACGGGCAGCCGACCGCGCGCTGCAACAAGAACACCGACCCGTGGTTCCAGGACGGTACCGCGTACCCGCGCTCCGACGGCAAGGCGCTGATCGCCGACCAGACGCCGTATGTCGTCGTGCCGAGCATCAGCAGCACGTGGAACTTCGAGAAGGCGGGTCTCAAGGGCGCCGGTTCGTGCGCGGTGATCTACAACGACAAGGTGCTTTACACCGTCATCGGCGACACCGGCCCGAAGGACATCATCGGCGAGGCGTCCTACGCGGCCGCGAAGGCGCTGGGGATCAACCCGGACCCGAAGAACGGCGGCGTCGACTCGGGGGTCACGTACATCTGCTTCAAGAACTCGAAGGTGTCGCCGATCGAAGACCACGGGAAGTCGACCTCGGTCGGGCAGGGCTTGGCGGCGAAGTGGGTCGGGTAACCGAGTGAGGGTTAGGTAGGCGCTGGGTCGGGGTGGTCGTGAGTGGCGATTCGGGTTCTAACCCGAATCGCCACTCACGACCAACCTGACCCAGCGCTCACTGCCGCCCTCTTCTCACCTCCCGCACCGCCGGCACGTCGGGGCGCGGCTGCCGGTCGGATCCCAGCCCTCTCGAACCAGAACCATGCGGACCTCCTCGGCAACTTCGCACGGTGACGTTCGCACGTCGTGCCAGCCGTAGACGAGTCGCGCTCGATCCGCGAGTTCCGCCGCGTTGTCCCGCATGCGATCGCGGAAGGCGACATCCGCCATCGCATGGGTGGCACGGCCGTCGAGCCTGACCGTTACCGCGGCTCCGTGCGGGTCGTAGGTCACGTCCTCCCAGAGGACTTTGCCCTTCACCTCGAAAGGTGTCTGGCGGTTGCCTTGCGGGAGACCGTGCGCGTCTTCGACCGCTTCCTTGTATTCCACTTCCAGTGCTGACATCAGTCCTCCGCCGAGCAGCGCGAGGCCGTGCCGGATTGCGGGACGGTAGCGGAACGGAGGCCGGAGAAATACGCACTCCTCCATTGCCCGCAAGGAGACTCGGCTTCGACTGGCCAGATCGATCACCGTGTTGGTGGCCAGTTTCGGGGTTCTCTGCGAGGTGGCCAGATCGACGATCGTGTCCGTCAGACGTGTCCGGGGCGGCACCGTGCCTGCCGCGATATGCGGAAAGGCGCGCGACCGGTGCACGATCACCAAGGGTGGGCACGAGACAGCCGAAAACGTGTACGGCACCGTGATCTCGACCGGACCTTCGACAACAGGTACGAGCCTCCACTCCTCGGCGGCAGTGCGGTGACTCAACACCGCATGGCCGCCGCCGTACTTCAACGCTGCGTGGATCTTGGCCGTCCTGGACAAGGCCCCGGTGAACATCGCATAAACGCGCGGTAGTACTCGTTGCCAGCGGCCGGCCTCGAGATTGGCTTCGATATCGGCCACGGTGTGGCCATAGGCACGAAGCTGACGCGTGTCGACGATTCCATGTTGCTCCGCTAGAAGGACCGGCCAGCTCGGGCGTTGTTCGACCGGGATCGATTCCTCAGACCAACGTTTGTGAAGAGGCACCTCTCGACGATCAACGATGAACCACATCTGTGGAGGGCCTGAAGCGGATCTGTGGATAAGCGGGCGGAGAGGAGCGGTGGCTGTGGATAACTGGGTCGGGGTGGTCGTGAGTGGCGATTCGGGTTCTAACCCGAATCGCCACTCACGACCACGGTGACCCAGGCCTCACCCCCGCCCTCAAGACTCACGAGATCGTTACGCGACCCTTGTAGCGTTTCGCGCTCCTCGGACGATGAGTAATTCCCTTGCCGCACAGGCATTCCGCCAAAAGCAGGCGAACGACGGACACCGGTAACGAACCCGGCCGTCCCGCCGACCAACGGGCAGCGGAACGCGGCTGGAGGAATTCGTCATGAAGATCAGCGTCTTCGGGCTCGGTTACGTCGGTTGCGTGTCGGCGGCGTGCCTCGCCGGCCGCGGGCACGATGTCGTCGGGGTCGACGTGAACCCGGTGAAGATCGAACTCGTCTCCAGCGGCAAGGCGCCGGTGGTCGAAGAGCGGATCGGCGAGCTGACCGCGGAGGTCGTCGCAGCGGGCAAGCTGAGAGCCACGACCGACGTAAGACAGGCGATCGCGGACAGCGAAGTCTCCCTGATCTGCGTCGGTACCCCGTCGGCGCCGAACGGCAGCCTGTCGACGGCGTTCCTTGAGCGCGTCGCCGAGGAGATCGGCGAGGCGCTCAAGGACAAGACCGAACGTCACACCGTCGTCTTCCGCAGCACCATGCTCCCGGGCACCTGCCTGGATCTGCTCGTCCCCATCCTCGAGAAGTCGTCCGGCCGCACCGCGGGCGTCGACTTCGGCGTCGCGGTGAACCCCGAGTTCCTGCGCGAGGGCAGCAGCGTCAAGGACTTCTTCGACCCGCCCAAGACCGTCATCGGCGAGCTCGACGCGGCCAGCGGTGACGTCGTCGCGGCACTCTACGAAGGCCTTCCCGGCGAGGTCTTCCGCGTCGCGATCCCGGTCGCCGAGATGACGAAGTACGCCGACAATTCCTTCCACGGCCTCAAGATCGGCTTCGCGAACGAGCTCGGCGCCATCTGCCGCGCGCTGGGGCTCGACTCGCATCAGGTGATCGACGTCTTCCTCGCCGACCGCAAGCTCAACATCAGCCCCGCCTACCTCCGCCCCGGGTTCGCTTTCGGCGGCTCGTGCCTCCCCAAGGATCTGCGCGGCCTGGTCTACGCCGCGCACCGCGCGGACGTCGCCGTCCCGATCCTGTCGCACGTGCTGCCCTCCAACGACGAACACCTCCAGCGCGCCTTCGACCTGGTCGCGCGCACCGGCAAACGCAAGGTCGGCCTGTTCGGCCTGTCGTTCAAACCCGGCACCGACGACCTGCGGGAGAGCCCTCTTGTCGAGCTTGCCGAGCGCCTGCTCGGCAAGGGTTACGACCTCCGCATCTACGACGCCAACGTCAGCCTTTCGCGGCTGATGGGCGCGAACCGCGAGTACATCGAGGGCAGGCTGCCGCATCTCGGCCAGCTGCTCGCCGGTTCCATCGGCGAGGTCGTCGACCACGCCGACGTCTGCCTCGTCGGCTGCACCGATCCGGAGGTCCTCGCGGCCCTCCCAGCGGGCGGCGGCCACACCATCATCGATCTCGTCCGCGTACCCGACGCCGACCGTCGCCGGGCTGAAGAGGGATATGTCGGTCTTGCCTGGTAAAGCTCTCATCCTCGTCGAGAACCTGTCCGTCCCCTTCGATCGCCGCGTCTGGCAGGAATGTCAGACACTTCGCGACGCAGGCTGGGAAGTCCACGTCATCTGTCCACAAGGGACGAAGCGGGACACCGAAGCCGAAGTCACCATCGACGGCGTCCACATCCTGCGGTACCCGCTGAAGGCCGCCACCGGTGGCCCGGCCGGGTACGTCCAGGAGTACGGCTCCGCGCTGTGGCACACGCTGCGGCTCGCCCGCAAGGTCGGCCGCGTGGACGTCGTGCACGCCTGCAACCCGCCGGACCTGCTGTTCCTGGTCGCGCTGTACCTCAAGCGCCAGGGCGCGAAGTTCATCTTCGACCAGCACGACCTCTGCCCCGAGCTGTACCTCTCGCGTTTCGACCGCGGCGAGGACTTCCTGTACCGCGCGGTCTGCGCGCTGGAGCGCCGCACGTACAAGACGGCCGACGTCGTCATCGCAACCAACGAGAGCTACAAGGACGTCGCCGTGAAGCGCGGCGGCAAGTCGCCGGACGACGTCTTCGTCGTGCGCAGCGCGCCGGTGGTCGAGCGGTTCCATCAGGTGCCGGTGGAGCCCGAGCTGAAGAAGGGCAAGCCGCATCTGCTGGCGTACCTCGGCGTAATGGGCCCGCAGGACGGCGTCGACTACGCGTTGCGCGCGCTCGCGTCGCTGCGTGACGCCGTCGGCCGCACCGATTGGCACGCCGTGTTCATCGGTTCCGGCGACGCTTTCGACGCCATGGTGGAGTTGTCCAAGGAATTGAAGCTCGACGACCAGGTCGAGTTCACCGGCCGGATCTCCGACGAAGACCTGCTGCGCTACCTGTCCGCGGCCGACGTCTGTCTTTCGCCGGATCCGTTGAACCCGCTCAACGACGTGTCGACCATGAACAAGATCATGGAGTACATGGCGATGAGCCGTCCGATCGTCTCCTTCGAGCTGCGGGAGGCCAGGGTTTCGGCCGGGGAGGCCGCCCTTTACGCCCCGGCGAACGACGAGCCGGAGTTCGCGAAGCTGATCGCGCATCTGCTCGATTCGCCGGACCAGCGGGCCGCCATGGGTGAGCTGGGACGGGCGCGCGTCGCCGGTCCCCTCTCGTGGGAGAACTCCCAGAAAGCCCTGCTCGCGGCCTATGCGGCCGCGGTTCGTTGATCGATTTCCCGGTCGCGTTTCGAACAAGAGTCGGGCAACCCTGTAACCAACGCGGTGGCCGGTCCGACGGGATTCATGCACACCCCCACGCACCGGACGGAGATCCCGGCTTTGACTGACGACACGGTGCGCCTGTCCATGATCGGGCAGGTCTTGCGCGGGAGGTGGCGGACCCTGGTGGTCCTGGCCCTCCTCGGCGCCCTGGTCGGCGCGGGATCGTCGTTGATCCTTTCTCCCGGTTACCGGACGACGTCCAACGTGCTGCTGCAGGGCCCGCGTGAGGCGGACGAACTGCTCACCCAGGCCGAGGTGGCGACCAGTTCGGTGGTGCTCGACCGGGCCGCCGCCGTCCTCGGCCGCGGCAGCGGCGCCGACCTGCGTGACCGGGTGAGCACCACGGTCGCGCAGGGCAACGTCATCACCATCGCCGCGACCGACGACTCCGCCGAGCACGCGCAGCAGGTCGCGGATCAGGTCGCCCAGGAATTCGTGAAGTACTCGACGCAGGTCCTCGCCAGCACCGGCGACGCCGCGGTCAAGGTGGCGCAGGAACGCCGCGAGACCCTGCGCCAGCAGGTCGCGCAGACGAACCAGCGGATCACCGAACTGACCGAGAAGGTCTCCGACGGGACGACCTCGGTGGAGACCGTCCAGCTGCGCACCGAGCTGGCCGCGCTGCGGTCGTCGATCGAGCAGGCGATGTCGACCCTCAACGCCACCGACACCACGAGCGGCGGCCTCGGCAGCATGGTCGTCATGGGCGCGGCCCAGCGGCCGACTTCGGCGGCGGCGCCGACGTTGCCGCAGCTCGCCCTCGGCGGCGCGGCGCTGTTCTTCGTGTTCGGCCTGCTCGGTCACCTGTTCGCCGCCCGCACCGACCGGCGGTTGCGGGACGAAGAGGAGATCGGCGCGGCGCTCGGCGGCCCGGTGCTGGCCACTGTCGACATTCCCGACATCGCCGACGAGGCCGATCCCGAAGCGGAGCGGAGCCTGCGGGCGAAGCTGCTCGGCGACGACCGGCCGTGGAACATCCGGCGGATCGACGTCACCCCCGAAGAGATCGACGGCGACGTCCACTATCGCCGCCTCGTGTCCCGGCTTCCGCAGCGGCGGCTGCTGGTGCTGGTGGCCGACGGCGATCACGCCGCGCGGACCGCGGCCGCCAGGATCGCCGAACTCGCCGGCCGCCGGTTCACCGTCGTCACGGTGGCACCGGGACGGCCGGTCGTGGAGGACCAGGCCGCCGAAGGTGTGCTCGTCGTGCTCGGTCTGGGCACGCGGACCGCGTGGGAACTGGTCGGTGTCGCCGAGGCGTGCGCCGACGCGGGGCTGGCCGTGGTGGGGGCGGCTCTGATCCGTCCCGTGCGGCCGACCCGGCCCCCGAAGCCCGGGAAGCAGGCTGGGAAAGATCGAGAAGCACTGGCAGGTACACCGTGACGACCGCCGAAAAAGAGAAGTCCGAGCCGCTCATCGATCTCCAGCGGCTCGTGGTCTCGGTCCGGCGGCGTCGTCGCCTGTGGCTGGCCACCGCCCTCGCCGGGCTCATCGCCGGTGGGCTCGTGGCGACGTTCCTGCCGTCGCCGCCCACGGCCGTGGCGAAGATCCTGGTCGTCCACGCGGACGATTCGCCCAGTGACAGCGGCACCCTGATGGAGACCGACGTCGCCGTGCTGCAGACGACGAAGATCGCCGGAGACGCCCTCAAGAAGCTGAACAGCACGCAGCCGCCCGAAGAGTTCCTCAAGGACTACACCGGGCTCGGCGTGACGAACAACGTCCTCCAGGTGACGGTCAAAGGCAAGGACAACGCCGACGCGGTCGCCCGCGCGCAGGCGCTCTCCGACGCCTTCATCGCCGAGTACGTCGCGCGCAACCAGGCCGGCGCGGCGGCCGAGCAGAAGGCCTTGCTCGATCAGCGCAATCAGGCGCAGACCGAGCTCGCCGGTATCCAGAACGACATCGTCGCCGAAGAGGCGAAGCGGAACCCCAACCCGGCCCAGCTGGAGCGGCTGTACTCCCGCCGCGCGGAGCTGACGTCCAAGATCTCCGACTACGACGGCCGCGCGCAGGAGGCGGGCATCGGCACGCCGAAGGTCGGCGCGGGGACGCAGATCGTGGACGCGCCGCGGATCCTGCCGAAGTCGCTGCTGAAATCCGCGGGCACCGCCGCCGGGATCGGCCTGGTGCTCGGCCTGCTGGCGGGTCTCGTGCTGGCCGCCATCGGCAGCGTGGTGAAGGACCGGCCGGTGCTGCGGCGCGAGATCTCCCGCCATCTCGGCGCGTCGGTGATCGCGCAGCTGCCGAAACCGCCGCGCTGGTTCCGGAAGGGCCGTGCGCTGGAGCAACGCAAACGGGTCGCGACGACGCTGATCCGCACGATCCGCGAGGACGACGGGACGGTGTCGCTGCTCGACCTCGGGGCGCGCGCCACGACGGCCGCGCTGGCCGCCGACATCGCGAACGAGCTCGCGGAGCAGGGCCCGGTCGCGCTGGTCGACGAACTGCCGAAGGCCGGTCTTCGCGCGCTGGCCGCCGGAGGCAAGATCCGCGTCCTGGACCGCGACGAGCCCAAGGTTCCCGGTGAACGCCGCATCGGCGTCGGTTCGATCGAGCCCGGGACCGCGTGGACGGATCTCGAACACCTCGGCGCGGAAGCGATCCTCGTCGTGCGTGCCGGGCAGGCGAACACCGAATGGCTGCACACCGTCGCGCGTCAGCTGGCCGAACGGCGGATCCCGATCATCGGGGTCGTACTGGTCGACCCGGATCCGCGCGACCACACCGACGGCACCCTGTGGGACGGCCTGCACACCGCGCTGCGCGGCCGGGCCGCCGCGCCCGCGCGGGCGCCCGAGCCCGCGCGCCGTCCGCAGCCGAAGCCGGTCGAGATGTTCCCGGACGACGAGCCCACCGTGCGGCGGCTCGCGGTGGCGCCACCCGAGACCGCCCCGCGCCGCACGCCGACACCGTACAAACGGGCCGAGGAGAACGCCGCCGACCAGCCGACCACCCGATTCGCACCGGTCACGCAGGACAACGCCGAAGCCTTGTAAGGGGAGCGAAAGCAGATGTGCGGTATCGCAGGGGCCTACCACTGGCCGGACGGGGGACCGCTACGGGATCGGCTCACCAAGACCCTCGCCCACCGGGGCCCGGACGGTTCCGGCCGATACGACCACGGAGATGTCCACTTAGGACACCGGAGGCTGTCGATCGTCGATCTGACCGAGACCGGCGCGCAGCCGATGGTCAAAGACGGGCTCGCGCTCACCTACAACGGCGAGCTGTACAACGCGCCTGAGCTGCGGAAGGAACTCGAAGCCACCGGTGTGCGCTTCCGGGGCACGTCCGACACCGAGGTCCTGCTGGAAGCCTGGCGCGCCTGGGGCACCGATGGCTTGCACCGGCTGCGCGGCATGTTCGCCTTCGGTGTTTTCGACGAGCGTTCCGGCGAGCTGGTGCTGGTGCGCGACCAGCTGGGCATCAAGCCGCTTTTCCTGGTGCGCCGCGGCAAGGGCGTCGTCTTCGCGTCCGAGCTGAAGGCTCTGGCCTCTGAGCTGGGCGGCTCGCTGACCGTCGACGACACCGCGCTCGTCGCGTCCCTGCTCTACTACTGGGTCCCGGACAGCCGCTGCGCGTTCAAGGAGGCCGAGAAGCTGCCGCCGGGCAGCTGGGCGCGGTTCCGGCCGAACGGCGACGTCGACCGCGGCACCTTCTGGTCGCTGCGCCAGGTCGCCGAAGAAGGTGCGGCCTACGAGGGCGACTTCGACCTCAACGCCGTCATCGAAGACTCCACGCGCAAGCACCTGATCGCGGACGTGCCGGTCGCGACGTTCCTCTCCGGCGGGCTCGACTCCAGCTACCTGACCGCGATCGCCGCGCGCGAGCGACCGGGGATCTCCGCGTACACCATCGGTTTCCGCGCCGAAGACGCGAAGTTCGAGGCGATGCCGGACGACCTGATGTACGCGAAGAAGGTCGCCGCGAAGTTCGGTGTCGACCTGCACGAGATCGAGATCGCGCCCCAGGTGCTGGATCTGCTGCCGCGGATGACGTACCACCTCGACGAGCCGATCGGTGACCCGGCGGCGATCAACAGCTACCTGATCTGCACCGCCGCCCGCGAGGCGGGCGTCAAGGTGATGCTCTCGGGTATGGGCGCCGACGAGCTGTTCGCCGGGTATCGCAAGCATCTGGCGAACAAGATCGCCGTTCAGTACCAGCGGGTTCCGGGTCTCGTCCGGCGTCCGGTGGAGTCCCTTGTGGACAGACTGCCGGTGGCGACGTCGAAACGCGGCTTCCGGTCGGTCCGGTTCGCCAAGCGGTTCCTCTCGTTCGCGGAGCTGCCGGAGGAGACCGCGTTCCGGCGCAGCTACACGATGTACGACCAGGCCGAGCTGGCCGGTCTGCTGAACCCGGACCTCGCCGGCGCGGTCGACGACGTGATCACCGAGCACGCGGACACCTACCACGACAACACGTTGTCGGACTTCGTGAACCGCATGTGCCTGGCCGATTCCCGGCTCTTCCTGCCGGGGCTCAACCTCGCCTACACCGACCGGTCCAGTATGGCGGCCTCCACCGAGGTGCGGACGCCGTTCGTCGACGTCGAGGTCGTGAAGGCCGCGTTCCGGATCCCCGGTGACCGGAAGATCGTGAAGCGCCAAGGGAAGATGGCGCTGAAGGAAGCGGCGCTGTCCATTCTTCCCGCCGAGATCGTGCACCGGCCGAAGGGCCTGTTCAGCGCGCCGCTGCGGGCCTGGATGAGCCGCGACCTCGCGCCGCTGGTGCGCGAGGTGACGAACGAAGGTGAACTGGTGAAGGCCGGGTTCCTCCGTCGTGAGGCCTTGCGGAAGCTCGTGGACGAAGACGCGTCCGGGCAGCAGGACCGGTCCAAGCACCTCTGGCACATCTTGACCCTCGAGTACTGGTACCGGGGCGCCGTCACAGCTCGGTCCAGCGGGTCGTGAGTGGCGATTCGGGTTAGAACCCGAATCGCCACTCACGACCAACCGGACCCACACTCGACCGCCACCCTGATCGCTGAGGAGCGACGTGAAGCAGGTAGTGCAGAACTACAAGAGCGGGGAGCTGGCGCTCCTCGACGTCGAAGTGCCCGCGTGCAAACCGGGGGGTGTGCTGGTCCGCACCGCCTACTCGCTGATCTCCACCGGCACCGAGATGATGAAGGTGTCCGAGGCGAGCCTTTCGCTGGTGGGCAAGGCGAAGGCCCGGCCGGATCAGGTCGCGAAGGTGATGCAGAGCGTCGCGACGAACGGCCTCGGCGCCACGTACCGCAAGGCGATGAACAAACTCGACTCGTACACGCCGCTGGGGTACTCGCTGTGCGGTGTCGTCGAGGAGGTCGGCGCGGGAATCGACGACGTCGCCGTCGGGGACTACGTGGCGTGCGCGGGGAACGAGCACGCGCTGCACGCGGAACTGAACTGGGTGCCCAAGAACCTCTACACCAAGGTGCCCGGCGGGGTCGATCCCCGGCACGCCGCGTTCGGCACGGTCGGTTCGATCGCGATGCAGGGTGTCCGCCAGGGCGAACCGCAGATCGGCGACATCGCGCTGGTCATCGGGCTCGGCCTGATCGGTCAGCTGGTCGTGCAGCTGCTGGTCGCCTCCGGGGTCCGCGTGGTCGGCGTCGACCCGGACCCGGCGCGCTGCGAGCTCGCCGAACGGCTCGGGGCGCTGAAATGCGGGGACCCCGGGTCCGGCGTTGTCGACACCGCGGTCGCGGAGATCAGCTCCGGGCACGGCGTCGACCAGGTGTACCTCGCCGCGGGCGGCAGTACGAACGAGCCGGTGGAGCTGGCCGCGAAGCTGGCCCGCGACCGCGGCCGGGTGATCGACATCGGCAAGTGCTCGCTGAACCTGCCGTGGAACGCCTACTACGAAAAGGAACTCGACGTCCGGTTCTCCCGTTCGTACGGCCCCGGCCGCTACGACCCGGAGTACGAACTCGAAGGCCGCGACTACCCGATCGGCCAGGTCCGCTGGACCGAACGACGCAACCTGGAATGCGTCGTCGACCTGATGGGCAGCGGCCGTCTCGACGTCGAGCCGCTGATCTCGCACGTATCGGCGTTCTACGACGCCGTCGAGACGTACCGGAAGCTCGACGAGGGCGAGCTCAAGGCCGTCGCGGTGCTGTTCGAGTACGAGAAGCGCGCCGCCGCCACCACCGAGCCCGTCACCTCGGTTTCGCTGCCCAAGCCCGTCACGAGCCGCGCGGTGCCGAAGATCGACACCCTGCGGGTCGGCTTCATCGGCGCCGGCAACTACGCGTCCTCGATGCTCCTCCCGCATCTCGTGCAGATGGAGTACATGGACCTCTTCGAGGTCGTCACCACGTCCGCGCTCTCGGGCGCGAACGCCAAGCGCAAGTTCGGCTTCGCCCGCGCCTCCACCGACGTCGACGCGATGCTCGAAGACGAGTCGATCCACGCCGTGTTCATCGTGACCAGGCACAGCTCGCACGCCGAGCTGACCAGGCGCGCGCTGCTCGCGGGCAAGGCCGTCTTCGTCGAGAAGCCGCTCGCGCTGTCGGAGAAGGAACTGGAGATCGTGCTCGGCGCGATCGAGGAATCCGGCAACGACCGGCTGCAGGTCGGCTTCAACCGCCGGTTCGCCCCGCTGCTGAACGAGGCGATGCGCAACTTCGGCCCGCGGATCGGCCCGGCGTCCGTGCGCTACCTGGTCAACGCCGGTCAGCTCGACGCGAACAGCTGGTACAACCAGGCCGACAGCGAGGGTTCGCGGTTCGCGGGCGAGGGCGGCCACTTCATCGACACGGTCAGCTGGCTGCTGGGCTCCGACCCGGTTTCCGTGTACGCGACCGCGACGCCCGGGCACCAGGACCTCCAGATCCTGCTGCGCTACCCGGACGGCTCGACGGCGTCGATCGCGTACACCACCAGCGGTTCGTCGGCGTTCCCCAAGGAAACGATCGATCTCACCGCCGACGGCAAGGTGCTGAAGTTCGACGACTTCGCGCGCGCGTCGGTGTTCGGCCGCAAGAAGTGGGCCAGCTCGCGTATCCCGAAGGGCCGGGACAAGGGGCAGGAAGCCGAACTCGAAGCGTTCGTCGACGCGCTGAGCACCGGTGTCGCGATGCCGGTCTCGGTCGAGTCGCTCGTTTCGACGACGCTGGCCACCCTCGCGGTGAACCGCAGCCTGGAGACCGGGATGCCGGTCCGGATCGGACTCGGCTGATGGATCCGTCCTGGTACCTGCGAAGACTGTCGCGGATGGGGCCCGCCGAGATCGCCGGCCGGGTCACCGACGTCGTGCGCAAACGTCAGTGGCGCGGGGTCGCGGGGGAGAAGCCGACCTGGCTGCCGGTTCGCCGGTTCGTGACGGTGCCCGGTGAAGACGTCCTCGCCGCCGTTTCGGGCGAAGCCGTGAAGGATCTGCTCGTGGCCGCCGACCGGCTGATGGACGGGCGCGCCGAGTACTTCGGCGTCGAGCGGGACGACCTCGTCGCCCCGGACTGGTCGTACGACCCGAAGACCGGCCGCCGCGCGCCGTCCGACGTGTACTCCTTCGACATCCCGTACCGGAGCGAGGACGCCGTCGGCGACATCAAGCAGATCTGGGAGCCGTCCCGGCACCAGCACCTCACCGTGCTGGCCGCCGCGTACGCCCTGACCGGCGAGGATCGGTACGCCGAACGCGTCGCCGCGCACCTGAAGTCGTGGTGGGCGGCCAACCCGCCGATGCGCGGGGTGCACTGGGTGAGCGGGATCGAGCTCGGCATCCGGCTGCTGTCGTGGGTGTGGGTCCGGCGCCTGCTCGACGGCTGGGAGCGGACTCCGTCGCTGTTCGAGGACAACCCCGTGGCGCTCGGCCAGATCTGGCACCACCAGCGCTGGCTGGCGGCGTTCCCGAGCCGGGGTTCGTCGGCGAACAACCACGTGATCGCCGAGGACGCGGGGCAGCTCGCCGCGGCCTGCGCGTTCGCCTGGTTCCCGGAATCCGCGCGATGGCGGGAAGCGTCGATGGCGTCGCTCGACAAGATGCTGCGGCACAACACCTTCGACTCCGGGCTCAACCGGGAACTCGCCACCGAGTACCACGGGCTCGTGCTGGAGCTGGGGCTCGCCGGGGCGCTGGAGGCGAAGGCCGCCGGCGTCGCGGTGCCCGAGTCGACCTGGCTCGTGCTGCTCCGGATGACCGACACGCTCGCGTCCATTGTGGACAATAAGCTGCGCCCGCCGAGGCAGGGCGACGCGGACGACGGCTTCGGGCTGATCGTCGATGGTGACGAGACGAGCCGCTGGGCGTCGCTGCTCGACACCGGATCCGTCCTTTTCGGACGGTTGGACTGGTGGCCGGAGACGCCGGGCGGTGACGTCCGCACGCAGCTCTTCTCCGCGCTGGGCAAGGACATTCGGGTCGACACGCGGCGCCCGGCGCGGCGGCGGGACGACTTCGCCGACGCCGGGATGACCGTCCTGCGGGACGGCGACGTCTGGTGCCGTTGCGACGGCGGGCCGCACGGCTTCCTGTCCATCGCCGCCCACGCGCACGCGGACGCGCTCTCGGTGGAGGTCCGGCACGACGGCGTCGACATCCTCGCCGACCCCGGGACCTACTGCTACCACGGCGAACCGGAGTGGCGGTCGTACTTCCGGTCCACGGCCGGGCACAACACGCTCGAACTCGCCGGCACCGATCAGTCCGTCTCCGGCGGCCCGTTCCTGTGGACGAAACACGCCGTCACCACCGTGCTCGCGGCGGGCACGCCGTCACGCTGGAGCGCGGAACACGACGGCTACACGCCGTCGATCCACCGGCGTTCGGTGGAACTCGACGGCGCTGAGCTGCGGATTCTCGACGAGGTCCGCGGTGGGATCCGGCCGTGCCGTCTCGCGTTCCACTTCGGCCCGGCCGTCGAGGTGATCCTCACCGGAGCGACGGCGAAGTTGTCCTGGACGGCCGATGGCCGGGAACGGAGCGCTTCGCTGGAACTACCGTCGCAGCTCAGGTGGTCCGCGCACCGCGGCGAGACCACCCCGCCGCTCGGCTGGTACTCGGCCGGGTTCGGCCGTCGCGAGCCCGCGTGGACGCTGATCGGCGCCGGGACCGCCTCGACCGAGATGACCACCGTGCTCACCTTCGACGCCGAGGGGCCTCCGTTGTGACGGTTCGACCGCACCGCTTCCTGCCGATCCTGCTGGCCGCGGCGGCCTTGGCCGCCTGCACCTCGGGCCCCGCCGACGAGGCGGGCGCACCGCCCGACCCCGGGCGAGCGCCGTCCGGCGGCGTGGCCCAGGTGTGCGGCAAACTGCCGCCGGGTCCGGCGGCGGCACCGGCGGGAGCGGTGACGGTCGATCCGGCCGTCGCGGGCGATCTCGTGGCGAAGACCAGGGCGAACGGCCCGGGGACGACGTTCTGGCTGGCATCCGGCACCCATCGGCTCGGCGACGACCGCTTCGACCAGGTCCAGCCGAAGGCCGGGAACGTCTACCTCGGCGCGCCGGACGCCGTTCTCGACGGCCGGAAGATCAACCAGTACGCCTTCTCCGGCAGCGCCGCCGACGTCAAGATCCAGTACCTCACGGTGCGGGGCTTCCTGGCCCCGCGCGACGAGGGCGTGGTCAACCACGACTCGGCCCCCGGCTGGATCATCGAGCACAACACGGTGCAGGACAACGAAGGCGCGGGCCTGATGGCGGGCGCGCGGCAGCAGGTGCGGGGGAACTGCCTGCGGAACAACGGGCAGTACGGGATCAACGCCTACGAGGGGAAGAACGGGATCACCGGGCTCGTCGTCGAAGGCAACGAGATCACCGGGAACAACACCGGCGACTGGGAGAAGAAGGTCGAAGGCTGCGGCTGCACCGGCGGCGTGAAGTTCTGGTCCGTCGACGGCGCCGACGTCCGCGGCAACTGGGTGCACGCCAACCGCGGCGTCGGGTTGTGGGCCGACACGAACAACAACGACTTCCTGATCGAGGGCAACGTCGTCGAGGGCAACGACAGCACCGGGATCATGTACGAGACCAGCTACAACGCCGTCATCCGCGGCAACACCCTCCGCCGCAACAACGGAGTGGACGGCAAGTCCTACATCGACCGCGGCGACAGCTTCCCGGTGGCGGCCATCTATGTCTCCGAATCCGGCGGCGAGCCGAGGGTGAAGGCGCGCACGGACAAGGTCGAGATCGCCGGGAACGTCCTCGAGAACAACTGGAACGGCATCACGCTCTGGGAGAACTCGGACCGGTTCTGCAACAGCCCTGCCAACACCTCGTCCGGCGCGTGCACGCGGCTGGTGCCGGACCACGAGACCTGCGCCCGGCCGTCGATCGCGTCCGGCCCGCTCTTCGACGACTGCCGCTGGAAGACCCAGCGCGTCGAGATCCACCACAACCGGTTCGTCCTCGACCCGGCCGTCGCGGGCTGCGAGAACACCTGCGCGCGGATGGCCGTGCTCGCGAACTTCGGCACGTATCCGGACTGGTCGCCGTACCAGGGCGAGGTCGTGCAGCAGGCGATCACTTTCGCCCAGGGCAACAAATGGCACGACAACACCTACGTCGGCCCGTGGAACTTCGTCGCCTTCGAACCGAGCCGGAACCTGAGCATCGGAGAATGGCAAGGCGGCCCGTACAACCAGGACGCCGGATCGACCTACAGCCGTCAAGGGGGAGGCTGACATGCGGCAGAGAACCCGCTTCCCGCATCTGCCCCGGGGAGAACGCCCCTCGCAGTCGCCGGACATGCCGAAGGCGGTCGCGTTCGTATGGGCGCTGCTGATCCTGAACACGCTGGGCTCCACCGGCGCGACGACGGTCATCCCGATCCCGCGTTCGGTGATCCAGCTGGTCACCATGGGTTCGCTCGTGCTGGCGTTCTGCATCGCGCTCGCGCTGAACGCCCGGCTCCGGATCCGGCCGAGCGCGTACCTGCTGCTGCTCAGCATCCTGGTGGTGCTCAGCCTGCTGGCGAGCCTGAACCTCGAAGTCGGGTACGGCGCGCTGTTCCGCTGCTTCCGGTTCGGTGTGTTCGTCAGCACGCTGTGGCTGCTGACCCGGTGGTGGGACGGCGGGATCCGGCTCGTGCGGCACCACATCCGGACGTACTCGGTGGTGCTGCTGACGGTCGTCATCGGGCTGGCCGCGTCACCGGGGATCGCGCTGGCGGAGGAGTACGGCGGACGGCTGACCGGCACCATCTGGCCGCTGACGCCACCGCAGGTCGGGCAGTACTCGGCGGTGGTCATCGGGCTCACGCTGCTGCTGTGGCTCGGCGGTGAACTCGACCGGCTGAACGCGCTGATCGTCATCGTCCCCTCGATCGGCATCCTGCTGCTGACCCACACCCGCACCGCGACGCTCGGCCTGGTCGCCGGCGTGCTGATCGCACTGCTGTCCCTCTGGATGTCGAGCGCGCGGGCCAGGAAGGTGTTCGCCGGCGTCGCGCTGATCGGCGCGGTGTCCGCAGTCGTCCTCGGTTCGCTGCTGCAGGCCTGGTTCCTGCGCGGCCAGAGCTCGGAGAACTTCTCCAGCCTCACCGGCCGCGCGAAGGTGTGGGACGCGCTGCTGTCCGACCCGCGCACCCTCGGCGAGTACGTGTTCGGCGTCGGGCTGACGAACAAGTCCTACATCGGCCTGCCCATCGACAACAGCTGGCTCGCGGTCTACCACGAACAGGGCTACGTCGGGATCGCGATCGTCGCGGCCTTCATGCTGGTGCTGATCGTGGTCGCCGCGCTGCGGCCGCCGTCGCTGGCCAGGGCGTGCGCGATCTTCCTGATCACCTACTGCGTTTCGGCGTCCTACACCGAGGCGGGTCTCGGTGACGCGTCGCCGTACCTGCTGCATCTGGCGCTGGCGGCGTCGCTGCTGGTGAGGGTGCCTGCCACCGAGAAGAATTTCGTCCCGGCCAAGGAGCCTGCGTGAAGGTCCTCGTGGTCCACAACCGCTACCGGTCCGAGCAACCGAGCGGGGAGAACAACGTCGTCGACCAGGAGGTCGCGCTGCTCGCGGCCGCCGGGCACGACGTCGGCCTGTTCGAACGGCGCAGTGACGACATCTCCGCGATGTCGTTGCCGCGCAAGGCCGCCGTCCCACTCCAGGTGCCGTGGAACCGGGCGGCGCGCGCCGACCTCGCCCGGCGGCTGGCCGAAGACCGGCCGGACGTCGTCCACGTCCACAACACGTTCCCGCTGCTGTCGCCGTCGGTGCTGGCGGCGTGCGCGGACGCGCGTGTGCCCGTCGTCGCGACCGTGCACAACTACACCCTGATCTGCCCGCCCGGCACGCTTTACCGCGACGGGCACGTGTGCACGGACTGCGTCGGCCGGACACCGGTGCCCGCGGTGCGGCACGGTTGCTATCGCGGGTCGGCGGTCGCGACCGTGCCGATGGCGGCGAGCCTGGTGCTCAACCGGCGTCGCTGGTGGTCCGGGGTGTCCCGGTTCTTCTGCATCTCGAAGGCGCAGCGCGAGGTGCTCGTCGCCGCCGGGATGCCCGCCGAACGGCTGGCGGTGAAGTACAACTTCGTCGCCGATCCCGGCATCCGGCGTTCCGGCACCGGCGAGCACGTGCTGTTCCTTGGACGGATCACCGCGGAGAAGGGGATCGGGCTGCTCATGGCGGCCTGGGACCGGATCGCCGCGACCGGCGGGCTCGGTCTTCCGCTGGTGATCGCGGGCACCGGCCCGATGCAGGACGAGGTCGCGCGCTGGGCGGAGGGCCGCGACGACGTCCGCTACGAAGGGCTGCGGAGCAAGGCGGAATGCGCCGAGCTGGTCACTCGCGCGGCCGTGGCCGTGGCACCGTCGGAATGGCTGGAGACGTTCGGGCTGGTGGTCGTCGAGGCGATGGCCGCCGGGGTCCCGACCGTCGCGGCCGCGCACGGCGCGTTCCGCGAACTGGTCGAGGACGGCGTGACCGGGCTGCTGCACGAACCCGGGGACGCCGAGTCGCTGGCGCGGCGGCTGCGGGAGGTCGTCGGCGATCCCGGCCGGAACCTCGAATTCGGCAAGGCGGCGCGGCTGGTCTACGAACAGGAATTCACCCCGGAAGTGGGGCTGGAGCGGCTGATCGGCGGCTATCGGGACGCGATCGGGCGGGTGGCCGCGGAGTGAAACCGGCCCTGCCGCCGGTGCTCCGCCCGGCCGCGTTCGTCCTGGCCGTGACAGGCGGGCTCGGCGCGCTGGTGCTGGGCCTGGTCTACGCCGGCACCTCCGCGCCGACCGGCCTGGACGCGACGCTGGTGCACGCGCTCGCCTGGTCCGGCGACCCCTGGTGGACGATCGCGACGGTGATCGACTTCGTCGGTGAACCGGTCGGCGCCATCGTCACCATGGTCGTGTTCCTCGGCTGGTGCTGGTTTTCGCGGCGGCCGCGCACCGCCGTCACCGGAGTGGTGGCCGCGTTGGTCACCGTCGGCCTGACGAGTGGGCTGAAACCGCTCACCGGCCGGTACATCCACGGCGAATTCCTCGCGTATCCCAGCGGGCACACCGGTTTCGCCGCCGCGTTGACCTTCACCGCCGCACTGGGCGTGCTCGGCGGGCTCCGGCGCTTCCCGGCGTCGGTGGTTCTGGTCGTCGCGGTTTTCGTCGCCGGGGCCGCGATGGGCTGGGCGCAGGTAACGATGGGCGCGCACTACCCGACTGACACGCTGGGCGGCCTCGGTGTGGCGCTCGCGGTGGTTCCGGCGACCGCGCTGCTCATCGACGAAGGGGCGACCCGGTCCTCGAACACCGCATAGCGAAAGGAACGGTTCCCATGCCCCTCATCGATACCGCCAAGAAGATCGCCGCACGGGCGGAAGACCTCGGCCAGCGCGCACTGGCGACGGTCGGCGCCAAACAGTCCGAATCCGCCATCTCGGCCGACGCACAGGGCTATTGGAACTCGCCGGATGAGAAGAGATGGAAGGACAATTCGCACTGGCGCGAGTCCGACACCTTCGACGGCAACGATCTCTGGTCGGAAATCGGCAAGCGGCACCTCGACATGTTCGAGGGCGGCGCCCGGTTGGCGGGCTTCGACCGGCCGTGGAACCGCGTCGTCGAATGGGGCTGCGGTGGTGGCGCGAACGCCATCCACTTCGCCCCGCGTGCCCAGGAATTCATCGGCGTCGACATCTCCGCCGAGACACTCGCCGAATGCGAGAAGCAGGTCGCGAACGTCTGCGACACCTCCTTCCAGGCCGTCGACATCGACGTCGCGAATCCCGAAGCCGCGCTCTCGATGGTGAAGGAACCCTGCGACGTCTACGTGAGTTTCTACGTTTTCGAGCTGATCCCGACGCCGGAATACGGCGAACGCCTGCTCCGCATCGCGCGGGAACTGCTCGTCCCCGGCGGGCTCGCGCTGATCCAGGTCAAGTACGACCCCGGCACGTGGCGGACCCGGCCGCGCCGCCGCTCGTACCGCTCGGGGCTGGCGGCGATGACGACCTATCGCGTCGACGCCTTCTGGCAGCTGGCGGAGCGGTGCGGCTTCACGCCCCAGGCGATCCAGCTGGTGCCGAAGAACGAACTGGACGAGCGATACGCCTACTTCTTCCTGACGAAGCCCTGACTTCCGCGTTCAGCCGACTAACTGCGCCGCTTTGGTGCCGGGGCCCGGCGTCGCGAAAGCCACTTTCGCGACGTCTGATGTCCCGAAAGTGGCTTTCGCGACACCGCCTAGGACCGCGTTCAGCCGACTAACTGCGTGACCGAAAACGCAACTCGCGTGATTGAGGACGTAACTCGCGTGATCAGGCCCGTAACTCACGTGATCCGAGGCGTAACTCACGTGATCAGATGGACGACACGCGTGATCAGACGGACGACACGCGTGCTTGCGCGGACGACACGTGCACACGGCCCGGGCCACCACGAGTCGGCTGTCTGGACACACGTGTCGTCCCTCCAATCACGCGTGTCGTCCATCGGATCACACGCGTCGTCCGTCCAAGCACGCGAGTTGCGCCTCCAAGCACGCGAGTTACGGCTTCGATCACGCGAGTTACGGCTCCAATCACGCGAGTTACGTCTCTGATCACGTGAGTGCGGCGCTTGATCACGCGAGTCGCGCGAGTCACCGAGCCGGGCAGCCGCCGGCGCCGTCGAAGGTGCTGCAAGGGTCCTGCCCGTAAGGAGCCGCCCGCCAAGCGGCCACCTCCAGCGACCGCGACGCGTCATGCGCCACGAACGACCAATGCCCGACGTAGGTGTTCGAGAACCACTCGTTGTCCTGATGGAACGTCACCGCCTCGGACACGACGTTCCCCCGATACGGCGACCACGACGGATAAGTGCCGTAGTTCGACAGCACCGCCATGCGCCCGCACAGCCCCGTGCAGTCGGGAGCGCTGCGGAAGACGTTGTCGTGCACGTTGACCCGCTGTGTCTTCCACCGGCAGTCGTCGTACGCCGGTGGCCGCGCGATCGTTTCGGGCGCGCAGTCCGACGGCGAGGCGACCGCCCGGGTGCAGGTCCCGGTCGAGGTGTTCGAGGGACTGTTGCAGAACCGGTCGGCGTTCTCCCACAGCGTCAGGCCGCCCCAGTTGTCCACGAACTCGTTCTCCGCGATCTCGATCATGTCGGTCCGTGCCCAGATCCGCGGCTCGCCGCCGGATTCGCTCAGATACACCGCGGAGATCGGGAAGTTGTTCCCCCGCGCGGCGAAATCGCGGCCCAGTTTCAGGGCGTTGCGGCGGAACATGTTGCTGCGGATGATGAGGTTGTAGCTGATCTCGTAGAACAGTCCCTCGGCGTCGTTGTCCTCGATCAGGTTGTCTTCGACGATGAAGTCGTTGTTGTTCGTGTCCGCCCAGAGCCCGACGCCGTGGTTGTGGTGCACCCAGTTCCCCCGGATGTCCGCCCCGTCCACGGCCCAGAACTTCGCCCCGCCGCTGCAGCCGCAGCCGGGCTGTTTCTTCTCCCAGTCTTCGGTGTTGTTCCCGGCGATCTCATTGCCCTCCACCACGAGTCCGGTGATGCCGCCACCCGCGCGGTAGGCGTTGATCCCGTACTGCCCGTTGTTCCGCAGACAGTTCCCGAGCACCTCCTGCCGCGGTCCGGCCATCATCGCGGCGCCGCGGTTGTCCTCGATGACGTTGCCCTCGATCACCCAGTGCTCGCCGGAATCGTGGTTCACCACGCCCTGGTCCTGCGGCGCGGCGAAGCGGCGGATCGTCAGCCCGCGGATCACGACGTCCTTGGCGTGCTGGGTGAACGCCGTCCGGTTGATGCCGCGACCGTCCAGCACCGCGCCGGGCGCGCCGATGTAGACGTTGCCGTCCTTCGGGATCACCTGGCTGTACACGTCGTCGGCGAGGGTGTGCGTCCCGGTGCTGAGCCAGAACGTCGTCCCCGGCGGATGCGCCGAGGTCTCGATCGCCAGGTGTTCGCCCGGATCGACGACGACGGCGTTCTCCGGCTTCGGGAAACTCGCCGGTCCGGACGCGCAGACGGCCGGCGCCTCGGCCGCCGATGCCACGGCGGTGAAGGAGCCGGCCGTCAAGACCACCGACAGCGCGAACGCCGTCGTTCTCGCCCAATTCATACGATTCAAGGTAAGTCACCGCGCACTGCAGAGGAGGGACACGAACGAGTGGTCCTCAGACGTACTTGCGGAAAACCGGTTTCACCGGACGGCCACCCGTCCATTGCGCCGGGTCCTGGAATTCGAGGGCCTTCCGGTACGTGGTGCAGGCCCGCGAGACGACGTCGATCGTCTTGTCGATGTCGGCTTCGGTCAGCCCGGCACTGACCACGAACGACGGCCCGATCACCCCGCCGATGATCAGTTCCCGCAGGAACAGCGTCCGGTACGGCTGCGACGGCTCGCCCTGTTCGTCGAGCGTGGCGAAGACCAGGTTGCTCGCCCTGCCGCGCACGAGCACGTGGTCGCCGACCCCGGCGCTCGCGGCCACCTCGCGGACCCCGGCCGCGAGCCGGTCGCCCAACGCGTGCAGCCGCGCGGTGATCCCTTCTTCGGCGTAGGTGTCGAAGACGGCGATCGCCGCGGCGAGGGAATGCGTCTCGGCGCCGTGTGTGGTCGAAAGCAGGAAGACCCGTTCGCGGTGATCGCGCAGCCCGCCGAGTTCCAGGTACTCCCGTTTGCCCGCCAGCGCCGAGACCGCGAACCCGTTCCCCAGCGCCTTGCCGAACGCCGAGAGGTCCGGTGTGACGCCGTACAGCCCCTGCGCCCCGGCCTCCGACCAGCGGAATCCGGTGATCATCTCGTCGAACACCAGCAGACAGCCATACCGGTCACACAGGTTCCGCAGCCCGGCGAGATACCCCGGGGGCGGCTCGGTCTGGGTCGCGGCTTCCAGGACGAGGCAGGCGACTTCGCGCGACCGCAGCAGCTCTTCCGTGGCCACGAGATCGCCGTAGGGGAAGGAGACCGTCAATTCCGTCGTCTCGCCCGGGATCCCGGCGGACATCGGCGTGGTCCCGATGAACCAGTCGTCGGTGGAGAAGAACGCGTGATCGCGGCAGATCGCCACGAGCGTCCGCCCGGTCGCCGCCCGCGCCAGCCGGATCGCGGCCGTGGTCGCGTCCGAGCCGTTCTTCGCGAATTTCACCATCTCCGCGGTCGGCACGGCGGCGAGGAACCGTTCCGCGGCTTCGGCCTCGATGATGGACGGCCGGACGAAGTTGCCGCCCTTCTCGATTTCGGTGCGGACGGCCTCCAGGACCCGCGGGTGCGCGTGCCCGAGGCTGACCGCGCGAAGCCCTGAGCCGTATTCGATGTATTCGTTGCCGTCGACGTCCCACACGTGGCCGGCGAGGCCGCGCGCGATGACGGGCGAGTAGTCGTCGGGGTACTGGTCCTGGCCCTTGGCATAGGTGTGCGCACCACCGGGGATCGCCCGGTGCAGTCGTTCGTTCGCCTGGTCGGAGCGCGGCAAGGGGCGGTTCACGGAATCACCTCGTGGTCGTCAGTGCGGCGGCTAGAGGGGGAGCGTGAGCGTCACGTTCGGACACCGCGCTGACCGGGAGCGGCCACGGGATGGCCAGCTCCGGATCGGCGTACGAGATCGCGATGTCCTCGGCCGGATCGTGCGGCCGGTCGATGCGGTAGGAGATGTCGGCGGGGTCGGTGAGCGCCTGGAACCCGTGCGCGCAACCCGCCGGGATGTACAGGGAGACCTGGGTCTCCCCGGACAGTTCGAACCCTTTCACGGTGCGGAAGGTGGGGGAGTCCGGCCGCAGGTCCACGATGACGTCGAAGATGGCCCCGGCCGAGCAGCGGACCAGCTTGGCCTCGCCGCGTCCGCCGCGCAGATGCATCCCGCGCACGACTCCCTTGCGCGACCGCGAAAGGCTGTCCTGCGCGAAGCCGCCGGGGTCGATGCCGACCGACGCGACGACCTCGCTGTCGAAGGTGCGGCTGAAGAACCCGCGCTCGTCGGCGAACGGTGTCGGCGTGAAGAGGTAGGCGCCTTCGATTTCGGGCACCGCTTCGACCTTCATCGGATCTCCTCGGACGTGCGGAACAGCGTCTTGTCGAGAACGTCGTACTGCTTCTCCAGCAGTTTCCGCTTGGCGGCGCTCCGATCACGCAGGCGCTGCCAGAACTCGTCGGGTTTGGCCTCGAGTTCGGCGAGCTGCCGGACGAGCAGGTCGACGTCGACGGCGCGGGCGGACTGGCAGTACTCCGCCAGCCCCATGTTCGCCATGATGCTGTCCATCTTCTGCGAATAACTGATCGAGATCGTCGGCTTCGCTAGCTTCAGCGAGCACAGGACGTTGTGATAGCGCGTCCCGACGACGGCGCCGAGCGCGGCGATCTCGGTGATGAGGTCACCGAGCGTCGGCAGTTTCGCCGCGGTCACCCGGTTCGGTTCGAGGTCAGGCCGGTGTTCGCGCAGATCGGCGAAGATCTCTTCGACGACGGGGTCGTCGATCTCGTCGCCGGTGAGCAGCCGGATCTCCCGTCCGTCGTCGACCAGCCTGCGCACGAACCGTTTCATCGCGTCCACATAGGACGAACGGATCTGCTCGCCGCGGCGCCGGTCGTCGTTGCCCCCGTGGAATTCCATCACCCCGACCCCGACGACGTCCGACGGCCTCCCCGCGGGGATCGGCAGGGCGAACGCGAGGTCCGGGTAGAGGTCGTCCTTCGCGGTGTCGAGCCCCATCTCGCGCCAGGCGTCGCGGGACAGCTCGTCGCGGAAGGAGCGGTAGTGGGCGGAGCGGGCGGCGATCCGGTAGAGCCGCCGCGTGGTCCGCTGGCGGATGACGTTCGAGCCGACGTTGAGCAGCGCGACCCGGGTCCCCCACAGCCTGCCCGACACCCCCAGTAGTGCCATCGCGTATGGAAAACCCCAGGGCCGCAAGGGAAGCGTTGTTTCGAGGACGCCGGCGCCGGGGACGATCACCACGTCGCACCGCCGTGTCCAGGAAAGGATCTTGAGCGTGTCCGCGACCTTGCCGACGGCCTTCAGCATGGCCGCGAGCACCCCCGTCGTGTCGCGGTTGCGCGAGTAGTACCAGAGCAATGACTCCGCTTTGACGCCGTAGCGTGCCTCGACCAGTTCCGGTCCGGAGCAGAGGCAGCTGAGTTCCGCCTCCGGATGTCGTCGCCGTACGTACTCGAGTACCACTTCGAGTGATCCGTCATTGCCGATGTTCCCTGCCCCCAGCAGCCCGAAGAAGCCGACCCGGGGATGTCTTCGTTTTCTCGCTCCGGAGCGAGAGGTCACGACGTCCTCCTCTGCCGTCCAGGGACCACGGCGTCGATGTTCATTCCGTCGATTTCGGGTTCGGCGTCCTCGGCGCGGTCTTCGTTCCGGCCGCGGGACCGGTCGGCCAGCCAGGCCGCGAGGTGCCGGTAGCACTCGCGCCGGTCGGCCGACGAGAGCGGCGCCCGGCGGATACCGCCGACGAAGCCGCCGATGTACTCGCCGATCAGCCGCGGCATCGGGTTCCGCACCGGGTCGGCGCGCCGCGGGTCGAGGTTCGAGCAGCGCTTCCGGATGCTCGGGTTCGCCCGCTCGGCTCGGCCGGGGTGGTCGCGGCGGAAGTACTGCACCTCGGGGACCTGGTGGAACGGGCCGTGGAGGCTCAGTTCGGCGACATAGGTGCGGTCGGCGTGGTGGTAGCTGTCGAGCGGTTTGACCCGGCGGAGCACGTTCGTGCGCATCACGCCGTAGAAGTCGTCGCCGCCCGTTTCGAACAGCAGGCTGCGGAACCGCGTCGGCGCGTGCGGCGAGTCCGTCGCCAGCGGGTAGTCGAGTTTGTGGGTCACCGCGCCGTGGTCGTCGATGATGGCCTGCCAGCTGTGGGCGACGATCATCTCCGGCCGCTCGTCGAGCGCCTCGATACACAGTTTCAGCAGGTCACGGCCGTAGAGATCGTCATGTGACGCCCATTTGAACAGCTCGCCGCGGGCCTCGTCGAGGACACGGTTGTGGTTCGGGGACGCACCGACGTTCTTCGGCAGCCGCAGGTACCGGATCCGGGCGTCGCGGCGCTCGTAGTCCCGGCAGATCTCCTCGGTGCCGTCCGTCGAAGCGTTGTCCGAAATGATCAGCTCGAAGTCCTCGTGGCTCTGGCCCAGCAGGGCGTCGAGCGATTCGGACAGGTACTCCTCGCCGTTGTAGACGGGCAGACCGATGCTGAGCCGCGGAATCCTGGTCATACCATTCCCACCTCTTCGTCGTTGGTGCGTGGCGCGGCCGGCCGGTACTCGCGATACGCGACACGGAGCTGGTACCACCACATCGCGGCGCCCAGCCAGACCGAGAGCATCGAGCCCCACGCGGCACCTTCGGCGCCGTCGATGTAGGCGCCGATGATCCCGAAGACCACGTAGCCCACCGAAGCGACCAGCTGGGCACGGAGGCTGCGTTTGGCGTTGCCGAGGGCACGCAACCCGGCGGCCGCGCCCGCGGTGAAGCCAGCAGCGGTGACCGACAAAGTGACCGGCAGGATCAGCGGCTCGGCCGCGTCCCAGACCGACCCCATGATCCAGCGGCCGACGTCGTGCGGCACCAGGATCAGCAACCCGAGCCCCCACAGCAGGGCCGCCCCCGCCTGTCCGCCGCCGAGCACCACGCAGAAATGCTTCAGCCGGTGCGGGGCGCGGTGCAGGACACGGGCGCCTTCGGCCACCGTGGTGAGCGAAAGCCCCATCAACAGCGCGAGGAACGGCCCGAGCAGCTGTTCCGCGCCGCGGACCGCACCGACCGCGGTGATCCCCGCGATCGCCCCGAGTCCGTACGCGCGCAGCTGCGACGAGCCGGCGTTGCTGACGTTCTCGATCAGGTAGCGCACGCTCAGGTCGCGCTGCTCCTTCACCCAGCCCGTCATCGCGGAGATCCTCGGCACGATGCCGGTCTGGAACAGCCCGTAGACCGCCGCGACCGCGCCGGCCAAGCCCCAGGCCAGGACGAAGGCGACCACGGTGCCGAAATGCGAGGCGATGGCCAGCGCCGGGATCAGCGCGACACCCCACACCGTGTCGTTGACGAAGGCCTTCTTGCCGTCGCCCTTGGCGAACAGCGCGAACCGCCACGCGTCCTGCAGCATCAGGCCGGGGAGCACGGCGCCGAGCGCAACGAACACCCCGCCCAGCGGCTGCACGGCGAGGAAGCCGACGATCACGCTGATCAGACCGGTCGCCAGGCCGACACCGATCGCCGTCCCCGCCGCCCTCGCCACCGCCCGGCGCCAGGCGTCCTCCGACACCGCGGAGAAGCGCACCATCATCGGGTCGGTGGCCATCCCGCGCGAGAGGTTGAGCACCACGCCGTAGGTCACCCACGCGAGACTGAACATGCCGAAGGCGAAAGTCCCGAGCGAACGCGCGACGAACAGCCCGACCGCGAAGTTGGTCAAGCTCGAAACCGCCTGGTCGCCGAGGCCCCAGCTGAGCCTGCCCGCCATGGCGCGTACGGCCCCGGAGGCCAGTGTCGCCCGATGTCTCCCGCCCGCCACCCGCGTCACTCCTTCAGCAATCCGGCGCCCTGCAGCGCGTGAGCGGCGGCGACGACGGAATCGAAGGGGAGACCGGATCGCTGTGCGACGTCGAGCAGGCTGTGCTCGCCGTCCGAAAGGTTGAGCACCCAGAGCATCGCCATCTGGGCCGCCTTGGCGTCACTGCGGCCGCCGAGGGAGTCGTAGAGCCCGCGTTTGCCGAGCTGCGGCTCGCCGTACGGGCTCAGGTTGACGTAACGGCGGTTCCGGTCCAGCACGGAGAACGCCTCGCCCAAGGTCGCGAGGGTGTCCTCCATCGCCTCGGTGGACACGAACTCCAGGTTGTCCGCCGAGGTGTGGTACTCGGGATAGCCGGCGTACGGCGTCCTGGTCAGGGAGCCGACGCCGAGATTGAACCCTGGCGAGCAGAACTGCCGCTCGTCGTAGCCGTACGGCGAGAAGTCCAGGACCTTGTGCGGTTTGCCGGCGAGGACGAATTCGAGCACCCTGTCGATCTCGGCGTCTCCGCGACGGCTTCGCTTGTAGGTCAGCGATCCGGGGTCGCCCGCGCAGGCGAGCACGATCCCGGCCTTGACCTTGCCGAGCCGTTCGGTGTTGCGCGCGAGCCAGGTGATCGCGCCGATCGTGCCCGGCATGAAGAGGAACCGGTACGTGAAACGCAGTTTCCCCGCGGCCAGCCGCTGCGCGAGCGCCGCGGCGACGGCGATTCCCGCGAGGTTGTCATTCGCCAGCGACGGATGGCAGGTGTGGCACGACACCAGCACCTCGTCGGTGACCTCGCCGGGGACCACGTGTTCGGCGTAGGTCAGGTGCCCGTCGTCCAAAGTGGACTCGATGCGGACCTCGTAGTCGCCGTCCGGCAACGCGTCGAGGGTGTCCTGCGCCAGGCAGAAACCCCACGCCGGCGCGTAGTAACTCGTGCGGTACGGCACCAGCGACGGCTGCTCGGGCAGCGTGTGGAGATGCTCGCGCAGCTCCGCCAGCGGCATCGTCTCGGCCACCGGGACGCTGTAGCCGACGACGTGCAGGTTCGACTCCCGGAAGTCGACGACCTTCCGGCCCGCCGGGTCCTTCACCCAGGCGTCGCGGATGTTCCACTCCTGGGGAACGGTCCAGTCGAGCACCTGGGTCCCGGTCGGCACCTCGTGGACGTCGAGCGGGAGGTGCTCGCCGAGGATCTCCAGCGTGGCGCGGACGCCGTCGCCGGTGATGCTGCGGCAGAGCGGATACAGGCGCTCGACCAGCTCCCGCAGGTCGGCGCCCGTGTCCAGTGGCTTGCGCGTCATCACCGTCGCCGCAGGGTTTCGTCGATCTCGCCCGCGGCGGTCCGCGCGTTGAGCGTGGCCAGCCTGGTGAAGGTGTTCTTGAAGTCGTGCGCGGTCAGGCCGTGCGTGCGGTAGGCGTAGATCAGGTCGAGCGCGCCGTCCTTGACCGACCAGTCGCATTCGAAACCGGGGATCGCGTCGCGGAAGCGGGAGAAGTCGACGCGGTAGGAACGCGGGTCGCCCGCGGACTCGCCGGTGATCCGCAGCTTCGCGCTGGGGACGGCCTCGACGACCTGCTGCGCGATCTCGGCCACGGTCACGTTGTTGCGTTCGGTGCCGATGTTGAACGCCTTGTCGTGGACGGCCTCCTTGGGGGCGACCAGTGCGGCCTCGAAGGCGCGCGCGATGTCCTTGGCGTGCACCAGCGGCCGCCACGGCGTCCCGTCCGACAGCACCAGGATCTCGCCCGAGACGTGCGCGTGCGCGGTGAGGTTGTTGAGCACGATGTCCGACCGCAGCCGCGGCGAGAAGCCGAACGCGGTGGCGTTGCGCAGGTACACCGGGGTGAAATCGTCGTCGGCGAGCTCGTGGAGGTCGTCCTCGACCCGCACCTTCGACTCGGCGTACGGCGTCACCGGGCGCAGCGGCGCGTCCTCGTCGACCAGGCCGTCTCCGCCCGAAGCGCCGTAGACCGAGCACGTCGAGGCGTAGAGGAACCGCTTGACCCCGGCCTCCTTCGCCAGCTTCGCGAGCTTGACCGAAGCGTGGTGGTTGATGTCGTAGGTGAGCTCCGGCGCCAGCGATCCCAGCGGGTCGTTGGACAGCGCGGCGAGGTGGATCACCGCGTCCACCCCGGTCACGTGCTCGGCCGTGACGTCGCGGAGGTCGACTTCGTAACCTTTGGGGTCGTCGGGTTTCGGGCCCAGCACGCAGGTGTCGAAGAGACCGGAGTCGAGGCCGACGACCTCGTGGCCTTCGGCGGCCAGCACCGGGGCCATCACCGTGCCCAGGTAACCCTTGTGCCCGGTCAGCAGCACACGCATGGCTTTCAGCCTTTCGGAGTGAGGTCGAGCGTCAGTTTCTTGAGGTCGAAGGCCTCCGCGTAGCGCTGCCCGCATTCGATTCCGCGAATGCGGGCGAGGCCGAGGAAGGCTTCCCGGTCGTACCAGGGCCGGTGCCGTTGAGAGGCGTAGTGCTCCTGCAGCAGCCGGACCTTCTCTTCGGCGAGCTCGGGGGTGAGCGGCACGTACGCGGTGGGTTTGGCGAGGTCGCCGTCCCATTTCGCGATCTCGTACTCCAGCTGGAGATGGGTGCGGAACACCGTCGGCACCAGCTTCGCCAGCCCGCGGTGGTCCTGATGCGCGTCCGCCGTGCGCGGGGAGAGGACGAGGTCCGGGTCGGTGCGGCGGCGCAGCTCTTCGAGGGCGTTCTTGGCCTCTTCCCAGTGCGAGGGGAACCGGCCGTCGGGCAGTTTGAGCACGGTGACCTCGACGTCGACGCCGGGGCAGAAGGCCGCGAGCGCGGCGTGCTCCTCGGCCTCGCGTTCGGTGCCGCCGCCGGAAAGGACGAGCGCGTCCACGCGGAGACCCGGGTTGGCGGCGCAGAGGGCGAGCAGTGTGCCGCCCGCCCCGATGGCGATGTCGTCACAATGCGCGCCGAGCGCGACGACCCGCTGGACGCCGCCCGTGCCGAGTCCGATCACGCCGTGCTCGCGGGTTCGCGTTCCCAGCGCGCCCACGGACGGTCGCCGTGCGCGTAGGCGTCGTCCAGCTGGACGCGTTCCTTGACGGTGTCGGTCGGCTTCCAGAACCCGCGGTACGGGTACGCGAGCAGCTTGCCCCGCTTGGCGAGCTCACCGCAGCCGTCGGCCACCAGGTCGCCGCCCTCGGGGATGTGGTCGAAGATCTCCTGGCGCAGCACGAAGTACCCGCCGTTCTCCCACAGCGGCATCTCGCTGACCGGGGTCAGTGCGCCGATGCGGCCGTCCTCGCCCATCTCGACGCAGTGGAACGACGACTGCGGCGGCACGACCATCATCGACGCGCCGGCGTCGGATTCGGTGAACCGTTCGATCATGTCCGGCAGCGGGGCGTCGGTGAGGACGTCGGCGTAGTTGGCGAGGAACATCTCGTCGCCATGGAGGTACGGGCGCACCCGGCGCAGGCGCTCGCCGATGGCCGATTCGAGACCGGTCTGCACGAAGGTGATCGACCAGTCCGCGATGTCGGTCGACAGCAGTTCCGCCTTGCCGTTGCGCAGGACGAAATCGTTGGAGGTGGTCTCCTCGTAGTTGAGGAAGAACTCCTTGATGTGGTGCGCGCCGTAACCGAGGCAGAGGACGAACTCGGTGTGCCCGAAATGCGCGTAGTAGCGCATCACGTGCCAGATCAGGGGTCTGGGGCCGACCATGGCCATCGGCTTCGGCACGTCGGACGCGTCACCGTTGCGCATCCGCATGCCGTAGCCGCCGCAGAAGAGGACTACCTTCACGACTTCACCTCGACGATTTCCAGGTGCGGGATGGGGAAGACCAGTTTCCCGCCCCATTCGTCCACATAGGACAATTGGGCGGTCAGCTCCTTCCGGAGGTTCCACGGAAGGACGAGCACGTAATCGGGTTTGTCCGCCGCGATGCGTTCCGGCGGCAGGATCGGGATCCGGGTGCCGGGGGTGAACCGGCCGTGCTTGTACGGGTTCCGGTCGACGGTGTACCGCAGGACGTCCGGGCGGATACCGCAGTGGTTCAGGAGCGTGTTGCCCTTGCCGGGGGCGCCGTAACCGACGACGGTCTTGCCTTCGAGCGCCGCGTCGGTGAGGAACTTGTTCAGGTCGAGCCGGACCTTGGTGACCCGCTCGGAGAATTCGGTGTAGCCGGACATTTCGTGCAGCCCGGCGGCTTTCTCGGCGTCGAGGACCTGAGTCATCCGCTCGCTCGGCTCACCGGCGACGGCCTCCGGACGCGCCCACAGCCGGATCGAACCGCCGTGGGTGGGCAGGAGTTCGACGTCCACAACGGACAATCCGCCGCGCGCGAGGGCCCGGCGCGCGGATTCCACCGTGTAGTACTGGAAATGCTCGTGATAGATCGTGTCGTACTGGTTGTCCTGGATCAGCGTCAGCAGGTGCTGGACCTCGATGCTGACCCAGCCGTCGTCGGCGACCAGGGCGCGGAGCCCATGCGTGAAACCGATGATGTCCGGGATATGCGCGTAGACGTTGTTCGCCACGACGAGGTCGGCGGGACCGTGTTCGTCGCGGACCTCTCGCCCGGTCTCGGGGCTGAGGAAAGCGGTCTTCGTCGGCACCCCGGCGTCACGCGCGGCTTGGCCGACGTTCACCGAAGGTTCCACGCCGAGACAGCGAATGCGCTGCGCCACAACGTGTTTGAGCAGATATCCGTCGTTGCTGGCGACCTCGACGACGAACGACGAATCGTCGAGCCCGAGCCGCTCGACCGCGCCGTCGACGAACGTCTTCGCGTGCTCGACCCAGGAAGCGGAATATGACGAGAAGTACGCGTATTCGGTGAAAGTCTCTTCAGGGGTGATGAGCGGCGGGATCTGGGCGAGCCAGCATTCGGTGCAGACCCGCAGGTGCAAGGGGTACGTCGGCTCCGGCTCCGCGAGCTGCTCCGCGGTCAGGAACCGTTCGCACGGCGGCGTCGCCCCGAGGTCGACGACACTGGCGAGATGGGCCGAGCCGCAGAGTCGGCAGGTGGTCATCGAGAGGCTCCTTGGCTCGCGTCACGTATCCCAGACGTCGGCACCTCGGGTCGCCTCGTTACATGCTTCCAGGGGTCTCACGCTTCCGTCTCACAACCGAAACCTGTCGTCTCTCCCATCGGCGCAGACCCCTCCGCCATCCGGGCGCGGGCAACCGGCCGGGTCGCGTTTAGCGGGCTAAACGCGACCCGCGATTCCGGCCCGGACGTCGCGAAAGCCACTTTCGCGACGTCTGATGTCCCGAAAGTGGCTTTCGGGACACCAGATCGCCGCGCCGCCTCCGCCCGACCGGATCGCGTTTAGCCCGCTAAACGCGATCCCCTCCCGATCGCCCGACTCCGCGTGAAGGCCCCCTTCCCTCGGCTGAGCCGAGGGAAGGGGGCCTTCACGGACTTCCCGGAGCCGACCCACCGGCCGAGTCCGTCAAACCGTCAAGAAACCACCAGCGCGTAGTCCGCATCGGTCGCCGAAGTCTCCGGGTGACCGTCGGCGTTCACCTGCGTCGCCACGACCTCCACCGTCCAGGTACCCGCGGCCGGCTTCTCCAGGATGACGTTCTCCACCGTGTCGACCGTGTTCGGCGACCCGCCCGCGGTCGAGAAGTTGCCCGCCTTCAGCCCGTTGTTGCCGTAGTAGACGGTCCCGTTCGGCGCGGTGACCTTCAGGGTCAGGTCGTTGACCCTCGCGACCGACGCGCTCGGCGAACCCGCCGGGTCGGTGTAGGCCAGCGTCGCCTTGAACTGCTTGGTCCCGTTCACCGCGACCGTGTACTTCTTCGACTGCCCGGTGCCCAGCAGGTCGGTCTCGTTCACCAGCACCGGCAGCTTCCACCCGTTCGCCTTGGCCTGGTCGTGCAGGTACCGCACGTTCGCGGTGCCCCAGCCCTGATGCGTCCTGGTCATGTCGTGCGCCGTGCCGCTGAACGCGAACTGGTCGGCCCCGTTGACCAGCAGCGCCTTCGCGGTCGCCGCGTGCGGGCGGCTCGTGAAGACGTCCCGGCCCTTGCCGGGGCCGCCGTCGAACACACCGTCGGCCCACATCTGGAACAGCAACCCGGCGTTCCCGCAGGTGATCGGGGTCGCGCCGCTCGTGCCGCCGAACGACGTCGTGTACGAGGTGTCACTGCTCGAAGACGTGGTGTCGATCCGGTCGTAGTAGTTCGACAGTTCCGGTTTGATCCGCCCGTCGGCGGCCGGGCCGATGCTGGCGCCGCCGCTCCACTTGTCGTCGGTGCGGCCAAGCGTGTTGTAGTGGTACTGCCCGCCCACCGAGAGCACGTTCTTCGACCAGGCCTGCGGCCGCGACTGCTGGGTGCCCGCGTTGCTCTGCGACTGGCAGATCAGCAGGTCGTGGTCGAAGACGATCTTGTCGAGCTCGGCCGAGACGGAGTTGTAGGCCGTGGTCAGCCCGCCGCCCCAGCTGTTGCTCTGGAACACCGCGCGGTACTTGCCCGCCGGGTCGACCAGTTCCTTGGTGTGGGCGTAGCGGTCCGGCTTGTTGTAGGTGGCGAAGATCCCCTGCGCCTCGGGCAGCAGGCCACGCTGCGGCGCGCTCACGCCCGACGCGAAGATCTGGCCGTAGGTCGAGGTCCCGTGGCTGGTGCTGGTGGAGTTCGAGCCGTGCATCACCGTCGGCCGCGCCTTGAACTCCTGGTGCGTGACGCGCAGCCCGCCGTCCATCACCTCGCCGCGGACGCCCTGACCGCGGTAGCCGCCGACACTCTCGATGTAGTTCGCGCCCCCGCTCTCCCTGGCGTTGGCCATGTCGGTTTCGGGGGCGGTGATCGCGCCGACCGCGAGCACCTCCGCCCCCTGCACCACGGCGGCGGCCTGCCCGGAGCCGAGTTTCGCGACGATGTGCTGCCCACTCTGCGAAATCGCCTCGATACCGCCGCCGAGCCGCAGGATCCGCTCGGCCACGGCGCGCTGGTCCCGCGCGTCCGGCTCGACCAGTGTCACCAGATGGCTGCCGGTGGCGGCCGTCGACATCTCCATCTTGTCGTCCGGCCGGTATTCGCCGAGCCAGCGGACGAAAGCCAATTCCGCCACCGATTCGCGGTTCTCCGGCTTCAGCCGGACCACGTAGGCGAAATCGGGAATATAGGTTCCGATCCGCACGCCGAGTGAGCGCAATTTCCCGCGTTGCGCGTCGGTCAGCGCGCTTCGGACCTGGAGCAGATACGCGCCCTTCCAGTCCTGGCTCGCCGCCGTGCGCTGGCTCAGCGGGTCGAAGGTCCTGCTGGCCAGACGGATGAACTGGGGGTCTTCGGCGGCAGGGGCGGCGACGGCCGCCCCGCTCGTCAGTAGCATCGCGCCGACTAAGGGCGCGAGGAAGCGGACAGACTTCGGCCGTGGCATGAAATACCTCCGGGGAGCTCTGCAGGGGAGAGGTCTTTCGAAGGTACCGGCCGAAAAGCGTGATGATCAGCCGCTGAACGGCCCAGCCGTTTTCCGGTATTGCGGGAAATGGAGCATAAACGGTTAAAAACTGATTCAGGAGATCTCGTCGATCGCCCCGCTGAACCGCGTCAGCCGCTCGTGTTCCTCCACGTCGAGCCGCCGCGCGCTGCCTTCGGGCAGGGTGCACGCGACCCAGATGGTGCGGCAGCGCGCGTAGACGGCCCGATCGTCGCGCAGCCTGCTGTTCACCACGACGTCGCAGGTGCCGATCCGGCCGACCACGGTCTCCACCTCGATCGGATGGTCACGGAACGTCAGCCTGCGCAGATAGCTGATGTTGTGCTTCGCGATCAGGTACGCCGGTCCCTTGGCCTGGAAAAGATGCTCGCGGCGAGGGTCGAGCAACGCGATCTGGGCTTCCTGGAAGTACTCCAGCAGCCGCACGTTCCCGACGTGGCCGAGACAGTCCAGGTCGGCGACACGCAGACGATGGCGGTGGAGGTGGATCTCGGGAGCGGGACGCGCACTGGTCGTCCCCAGCGGATGTGCGTGCACGAAGTGGATCTTCAACGATCGCGTGGGGTTACGGCCGCGCGGCGCAACGGAGGTCGGCCCGGTTCACTCCATCAGGGTTTCGGAGAGCTCGCGGATCGCGGCGGTCTCGGCGGTGTGGATGTCCCGGATCAGGGCGCTCATCGTGCCGAAGAGTTCACGGGCTTCACCGTCGGTGAACGGTGTTTCGTCGTTGTAGTGCGCGCGAAGCTTCCACATTTCCGCACCGGCCGCCGCGGCGGCGTCCTGCCCCGCGTCGCCCTCCCGGACACCCGCCGACACCGCGCTGACCAGCCCGCGCACCCAGGCGAACTCCGCGTTCGACGCCGGGACGGCCGTCTCGGCCAGTTCGGCCCAGCGTTCGCCGATGCCGCGCCAGGTCGACGCCTGTTCGGCCAGCGCCGGCAACTCGAGCAGGCCGGAGGCTTCGGTGAGCGCGTCGGCGAACAGCCCGCGCAGATGCCCGCCCTCCATCCCGGCCGGGGTGACGCTCTCCCAGACGTTGAACAGCGCCCCGACGAGCCCGCGCCGCTCGCCGAACGCGCGCGGCCAGCCCTTCGGGTCACGTTCGTCGGTCATCGCCTTCGCCCAGCGCCCCCACGCGGGCAGCGAGAACGACTTCGACGGCGCCGAGAGATTCCGGACGCAGTCCGTCAGCCCCTCGCGCACGGCCGTCCGCCAGTCGGAGACCTCGCCGGGCCGGATGGTCGCGAGCAGGTTCTTGTACGAGCCGACGCGGCCGCGCGCGGCGTCGAACGTCTTCCGGTCGACCGTCAGCGGGGCGAGGTTGCGGTCGTCGACCAGCACCCGGCCGTCCTCTTCGCCGTACGCGACGACGAAATGGCCGCCACCGCCGGACATCTCCGGCGGCAGGTGCCAGTAGCCGAGCGACTCGCGGTCAGGGAGGACGATCACCGGCCGCCCGGCTTCGAGGTCGGTGGTGAGCCGTTTGGCGGCGGCGCGTTTGCCGCCGGTGGTGTGGAGATCGATGCCGAGCCCCAAACGGTCCACTGTGGACTTGAGCCATTCCTGCGGATACTGCCAGCGCGCGCGGAAACCGAACACGATCATCGACATCGTTTCGTGCGCGAAGTCCCACAGGATGTAGCCGGCCCCGATCCCGCCGGACACGGCGAAGACCAGCGCCTCGCCGGGCGCCTTCCCGTCCGGCCCTTCGACACCGTGATGCGCCAGTACGGCGGCCACGGCCGAGACGTCCGGCTGCAGCCCGCCGCGCAATTCGTACTCGGTCACCCCGCCATCATGCCCGCTCCGGCGTCAGAAGTCCCGGATCAGGGAAACCCTGCCGCGCAAGGGATCCGCGACGTACACCATCCTGGTGCGCTGGTCGATCGCGACGGCGCCGGGGTTCACGCCGAGTGACAGGTCGCCGGTGAGCAGGCTGGTCCTGCCGTCGATCCTGGCGAGACCGTTCGGTCCGCCGTTGGCGTAGACGGTGTTCGATCCTTCGTGGACCGCGAGCGCCGAAGATTCCGAGCGCAGCAGCACGGTCGCTTTCTCCTTGCGCGTGCCCGTGTCCACGATGGACAGATGATGGATCGCCGAATTCGCGACGAACACCGTCCCGGACGCGCTGTGCACGGCGACTCCGGTCGGTGACTTGCCGACCGGGATCCCGCCGGTGAACCTCCCCACGCCGATGTCGAAGATTTCCAGTGAGTCGGTGGCCGTGCTGGTGCAGTACGCGAGCTTGCGCCCGCTGTCGACCGCCGTCGACGACAACCCTCGCGTGGGGCCGGGGACAACGTCCAGCAGGCGGCAGCCGACGCCGTCGATGACGGCCAGCGTCCCGGTGAGGGCACTGGCCGCGTAGATGCGGTTCGCCTGCTCGTCGACGTCGACACTGGACGCGCCGGGGCCGGCGGGTACCACGCTGACGACTTCGTTGGCCCGCCCGTCCAGGACGAGGACGGTCCCGGCGGGCGGGTTCGCGACGAAGACCCTGTTCGTCACGGTGTCGACGGCCAGCCCGGCGGGTTCGCCGCCGACCGGGATCACGTCACCGACCGTGCCGGACCGCGAGTCGAGGACGACGATCGTGCCGGTGGACGGATCCGAGACGTACGCGAAGCCGGTGACGGAATTCACCGCGACCGCCTCCGGGGTGCCTCCGACCTCGACGAGAAGCACTTTTTCGGCTCTGGCGGCCGGCGCGAAGGCGACCGCGGAGGCGCCGGCCGCGGCCAGCGTGAGCAGGGCTCGGCGGCTCAGTTCGGGTCCTCGCACAGGCGCCTCCCGATGATCGTTCCGAGATTCGACGATAACCCGCGAGCCGAGCACGCGAAGGAACTTCGCGTCCCCCGATCGCGTTGTTTCCGATGAGTAACCCCACCCCGGAGAAAGGAAGGAGCAGGACGCCGTGCACAAACACCAGAACGGGCTCAAGACCGTCGTCCTGCTCGGCCTGCTGTCCGCGCTCATCGTCGGGATCAGCGGTTTCTTCGGGCGGGGCGCGCTGGTCATCGGGCTGGTGGTGGCGCTCGGGGTCAACGCGTACGCCTATTTCAACTCCGGCAAGCTGGCGCTGCGGGCCATGCACGCCCGTCCGATTTCGGAGGCCGAGCACCCGGCGATGTACCGGATCGTGCGGGAGCTGGCCACCACCGCACGGCAGCCGATGCCGCGGCTCTACGTCAGCCCCACGCAGGCGCCGAACGCCTTCGCCACCGGCCGCAGCCCCCGGCACGCGGCGGTGTGCTGCACCACCGGCATCCTCGACCTGCTCGACGAGCGCGAACTGCGGGCGGTGCTCGGGCACGAGCTGTCCCATGTCTACAACCGCGACATCCTGATCTCGTGTGTCGCGGGCGCGCTGGCGAGCGTGATCAGCGTGATCGCCAACATCGCGATGTTCACCAGCGTCTTCGGCGGCGGCAACCGCGAGGACGGCGACAGTCCGCTGGTCGGGCTGCTCTTGGTCGTGATCGGGCCGATCGCGGCAGCGGTGGTGAAGCTCGGGGTGAGCCGCTCGCGGGAGTTCCAGGCCGACGCGTCGGGCGCGGAGCTCACCGGAGACCCGCTCGGCCTGGCATCGGCGCTGCGGAAGCTCGACGAGGGGACGCGCGCGGCGCCGCTCGTGCCGGAGCCGAAGCTGGTCTCGCAGTCGCACCTGATGATCGCGAACCCGTTCCGGCCAGGCGGCGGCCTCACGAAGCTCTTCGCGACCCACCCGCCCATGGCTGAACGCATCCGGCGCCTGGAAGAGATGGCCCGCCACCCCCACTGACCAGCCGGATCGCGTTTAGCCCGCTAAACGCAGGTCGGCCGCCAGATCGCGATTAGCCCGCTAAACGCAGGTCGGCCCGGGCGTCTCACCCCGT
The DNA here is from genome assembly GCF_024628825.1 of Amycolatopsis roodepoortensis. Lineage (NCBI taxonomy): Bacteria > Bacillati > Actinomycetota > Actinomycetes > Pseudonocardiales > Pseudonocardiaceae > Amycolatopsis > Amycolatopsis roodepoortensis. The sequence continues at coordinate 4,240,141 of NZ_CP102415.1, read as the reverse complement.
GGGAGCGGGAATCGGGGGACGAGGGCGCGAGTTCCCCGGGCATGGGTTCTGCACAGCAGTTGCACCTCGGGGTCGCGCTCGACGGGGCCGGCCGGCATCCGGCCGCCTGGCGGGTCTCCGACGTCCGCCCGGCCGCCTTGTTCACCGCCGCCCACTACTTAGCCCACGCGAAGCTCGCCGAAGCGGCTTCGCTCGACTTCGTCACCCTCGACGACACCCTCGCGCTCCAGCCCGGCGGCGAGGAGGTCGTCCGCGGCCGGCTCGACGCCCTGCTGACCTTCGCCGCGATAGCCCCGCTGACCAGCCGAATCGGCCTGGTCCCGACGGTCACCACCACGCACACCGAGCCGTTCCACATCTCGACGGCCGTCGCATCGCTCGACTTCGCGAGCCGCGGCCGCGCAGGCGTCCTCGCGGTGCCTTCGCGCACCGAAGCCGAGGCCGCGCACTTCGGCAGGCGCACCCTCCCGTCCGAAGCGGACGCCGAAGCGGAAAACGCCGAGGTCATCGACGTCATGGCGCGCCTCTGGGACAGCTGGGAGGACGACGCGATCATCCGCGACGAGCCGACCGGCCGCTTCATCGACCGCGAGAAGCTCCATTACGTCGACTTCGAGGGCCGCTTCTTCAGCATCAAGGGACCTTCGATCACGCCGCGCCCACCGCAGGGCCACCCCGTCGTCGCGGTGTACGGCGACTCGCCGTACGCGCACGGCGCCGACGTCGTCCTGATCGACGAGCCCCGCGAGCGCTTCCCGGACGCCAAGCTCTTGGCGGGCCTGTCGATCGTGCTCGCCGAGACCGAGCAGGCCGCCCTCGACCGCCGCCGGACGCTGGAGACCTACGCGCCTTTCCCGCCCGGCCTGAGTTTCACCGGTACTCCAGCCGACCTCGCCACCGAACTGCCCCGCCTGGCGGCGGCCAACGGTCTCGACGGCTTCCACATCCTGCCCGCGGTCCTGCCCGACGATCTGGCGCTCTTCACCGCCGAGACCGTCCCCGCGCTCCAGGCCGCGGGCGCGTTCCGGCGGACCTACACCGGCACCACCCTGCGCGACCATCTCGGCCTCGGGGTCGCCGCCAACCAGTACGCGGAGGCGTGACAGATGCCCAAGCAGGTCAAACTCGCCGCACACTTCCCGGGCGTCAACAACACGACCGTGTGGAGCGACCCGCGTTCGGGTAGCCAAATCGACTTTTCGTCCTTCGAACATCTCGCGCGCACGGCCGAGCGGGGCAAGTTCGACTTCCTCTTCCTCGCCGAGGGCCTGCGCCTGCGCGAACACGCGGGCAAGATCCTCGACTCCGACGTCGTCGGGCGGCCGAACACCACCACCGTGCTGGCCGCGTTGTCGGCGGTCACCACCAGGCTCGGGCTCGCGGGCACGCTGTCGTCGACCTTCAACGAGCCTTACGAGGTCGCGCGGCAGGTCGCGAGCATCGACCATCTCTCCGGCGGCCGCGCCGCCTGGAACGTCGTCACCTCACCGGACGCGTGGACGGGACAGAACTTCCGCCGCGGTGGCTTCCTGAAACGCGAGGACCGCTACCGCCGCGCGGAGGAATTCCTCGCCACCGTGCGCGAGCTCTGGGACAGCTGGGCGCCCGACGCGCTGGTGGGGGACAAGGAGAACGGCGTCTTCGCCCGCGGCATCGAGCGCTTCGTCCACAGTGGACCGCAGTTCGACATCCGCGGTGAGTTCACCGTGCCGAGGACCCCGCAGGGGCAGCCGATCGTCATCCAGGCGGGCGATTCCGACGAAGGCAGGGAGTTCGCCGCCAAGACCGCCGATGTCATCTTCAGCCGCCACGGTTCACTGGAAAGCGGCAAGGAGTTCTTCACCGACGTCAAGCGGCGGCTACCCGCCTACGGCCGCGAGCCCGGCGAACTGCTGATCATGCCCGCGGCGACCTTCGTTCTCGGCGACACCCAGGAGGAGGCGCACGAGTACGCCCGCGAGATCCGTTACCAGCAGGTGCGCCCGGCGACCGCGATCCAGTTCCTCGAACAGGTCTGGAGCCGTGACCTCTCCGCCTACGACGCCGACGGCCCGCTCCCCGAGATCGACCCGGACCCCGACGCCGAGCCGCTGACCTGGGGCCGCGTCCGGCACGAGAAGGATCCTCTCGCCGTGGCCGCGAAATGGCGGGCGATCGCGGAGGAGAAGAAGCTCTCCATCCGCGAACTCGTCATCGAGGTGACCGCGCGCCAGCAGTTCGTCGGCACCGCCCGGCAGGTCGCGGAGTCGATCGACGAGTACGTCCAGAACGACGCCGCCGACGGGTTCGTGCTCGTACCGCATCTGACCCCGGGTGGGCTGGACGCGTTCGTCGACGACGTCGTGCCGCGGCTGCAGGAACGGGGTGTCTTCCGGACCGACTACACCGGCGACACCCTGCGCGAGCACCTGTTCAGCCGGTAGCACCCTGCGTGCGCGCGACGTTCATCAGATATTCGCCGTAGCCGGACTTCGCCAGCTTCGCGCCGAGCGCGTAGCACTGCTCCGCGTCGATGAAGCCCATACGCAGCGCGACTTCTTCGAGACAGGCGATCCGGACACCCGTCCGGTGTTCGAGGACCTGCACGAACTGGCCCGCCTCCAGCAGCGAGTCGTGTGTACCGGTGTCGAGCCAGGCGAACCCGCGGCCGAGGTCGATCAGGGTCGCGCGGTCTTGGCGCAGGTAGGTGAGGTTGACGTCCGTGATCTCCAGCTCCCCGCGCGGCGAGGGCTTGAGGTCACGGGCGATCTCGACGACCTGGTTGTCGTAGAAGTACAGGCCGGTGATGGCCTTGTTCGACTTCGGCTTCTCGGGTTTCTCCTCGATGGAGAGGAGCTTGCCGTCGGCGTCGATCTCGCCGACGCCGTACCGCTGCGGGTCCTTGACCGGGTAGCCGAACAGCACGCAGCCGTCGAGCGAGGTCGCCGCGGCCTGCAACCTGCTGGAGAACCCCTGGCCGTAGAAGATGTTGTCGCCGAGCACGAGCGCGACGTCGTCGTCGCCGATGAAGTCCGCGCCGATGACGAACGCCTCGGCCAGCCCGTTCGGAGCGGCCTGCTCGGCGTAGCTGAAACTGAGCCCGAACTGGCTGCCGTCGCCGAGCAACCGCCGGAAATGCGGCAGGTCGACGGGGGTCGAGATGATCAGGATCTCGCGGATCCCGGCGAACATCAGCACCGAGATCGGGTAGTAGATCATCGGTTTGTCGTAGACCGGTAGCAGCTGTTTCGATATCGCCTGGGTGATGGGATGCAGACGCGTCCCACTGCCCCCCGCCAGCACGATGCCCTTCATGCGATGCCCCCGCTTCGTAGCCGATCGCTCGGGACCTCACACTACCGGGTGGCTCAGAACGCCGGGCCCTTCGCGAAGTACGCCTTGCAGCCGGCGTTGTTCTCGGTGGAGATCTGCAACACGTTCTTGCCGCCGTCGACCGGCAGCAGCGTCGAGCTGTAGTTGGGGCAGAAGTTGTCGTGGATCCCGGTGATGTGTACCGGGGCCGGAAGTTCGTACCAGTGCCCGCTGCCGAAGTTGTCGTTGGCCAGCAGCACCTTCCCGTTCTTGCTCTGCGGCACCCCGGCGGCGTTGGTGTAGATCTGCCCGACCATCACCAGCCGCACCCCGTTCGGGCCGCCGGGGAACAACGTGACCGTCTGGGCGTGCTGGAAGTAGTTGCCGTTCGCGGTGGTGACGCGGGTACCGGGGTCGAGGGGGTCGCCCCAGTTGGCGCCGTCGGAGGAGATCTTGAAGTACGGGTCGCAGAAGCGGTCGCGGTAGTTGCAGATCTCGTAGGCGAGGTAGTACCGGCGGTCGGGGAGGCGGCGGATGATCGGCATCCCCGGCCGCACCCGATGCGGCGGGATGGCCATCGTGCGCTGCTTGGTGCCCCAGTTCACCCCGTCGGTGGAAGCTACCCGGTTCATCACCTGCGCGTGCTGCGGCGCCTCGGTCTCGTCGGCGTAGTGCAGCCACAGCGTGCCGCCCGCGTCGACGACGAACTCCGGCTCCCAGATGCCGTCGTGGTTGTGCGAACGCGCAGCCTCGGACAGGAAGCCCCATGTGCGGCCGGCGTCGCGGCTGGACCAGATCCGGATGCCGATGCGCCGCTCCGGACCGGCGTTCTGCCGGTAGCTCGCGGCCCACAGCAGGGTGCCCGCGCGGAGCCTGCCGACCCGTTGCGGCAGTTCGTACAGCGTTCCGCAGCACATGCCGCGGCGGCCGTCGCGGTCGCGGATCTCGCCGATCTTGTGGAAGCTCTGGCCCTCGTCGGTGCTCTCCATGATCGGGGTGAACTTGCCGTTCGCGTCCTCGCTGGTCAGCGACGCGATGATACGGCCGCGGCCGATCGGGGAGTGCTCCAGCCGGATGAGCCGCGGGTACGAGCCGTAGCCCGGAACGAGCTGCTGGCGCTCGGCGGCCTGCGCGGGGGTGAACAGGGACGCGATCACCGTGAGTGACAGCGCGAAGGCTAGTGCGGAGCTGAAACGGCGCTTCATCGTGACCTTCCTCGAACGCGATCGCCGGATTACAACACGGGCTTTTGTCCCTTTCGGACTCCCGCGAAGGCGTTTGCGACGGAAACCCACTTCCGAGTGGCCTGAATCGCTCGGCCGAGTGGTCCGGTAACGCTGGGCTATCGGCCGGCGAAGATCCGTTGACGGTTCGACTAGGGGGAAACACGTGATCAGGCGCTTGTGCGCGGCTGTGCTGCTGACCGTGGGCCTGGTGGCCTGCTCGTCGCCGAATCTGGGCCGTGTCGTCCCGCAGGCGGCCGCCCCGGAAGGGCTGGCACCCTCGCCGGCCCCCACGACCAAGCCGAGCCCCGTTCCTCAGCCGGAGGAGAAGCACTCGGGTAAGGGGAACGCGTCGGTCCCCATGGCCTGGCCGGCGCGCCTCGGCTTCGTGACCTTCGACTGTCCGAAGTGCTCCGGCCACGTCGCGGTGAACACCGAGAACGAGCTGATCGTGAACGACGTCGGCCCGTACAAGGGCACGCAGTGGATCAACGACATGCCCGGCCGCCAGGCGAAGACCTTCACCATCAAGGCAAACGCCGCCTGGACCCTGACCATCACCGACGAAAGCGGCCTGCCCGCCCTGGAGCCGGGCAAGCCCCTGTCGGGCAAGAGCGAAGCGGTGTTCGCCGTGCCCGACGCCGTCACGTCGGTCGCCGTCGCCACCAAGAACAGCGGGCGCACCGCGGTGTGGGTGCACAGCGGCGACTACTCGGAACTTCCGGTGAACCAGCTCGGCGACTACACGGGCAGCGTGCCCGTGTCCGGCCCGGCCTTCGTCTCGGTGGAAGGCGACGGGAGCTGGACGGTCACCGCGTCCTAGACATGACGAAGGCCACCTTCCGCGGAAGGTGGCCTTGTCGTCGCCGTGCTCAGCGGTAGTTCGTGAACTGCAGCGCGATCTCGAAGTCCTTGCCCTTCAGCAAGGCGATCACGTCCTGCAGCTGGTCCTTCTTCTTGCCGGACACCCGCAGCTGGTCGCCCTGGATCTGCGCCTGGACCCCCTTGGGGCCCTCGTCGCGGATGAACTTGGCGATCTGCTTCGCCTTGTCCGACGCGATCCCCTGGAGGATCTTGCCGCCGATCTTGTAGATCTTGCCGGACAGGGCCGGCTCGCCCGCCTCGAAGGCCTTCAGGGAGATGCCTCGTTTGATCAGCTTCTCCTTGAACACCTCGACCGCCGCCAGCGCCCGCTCCTCGGTCTCGGACTCGATCGCGATCGCCTCCTCGCCGGACCAGTCGATCTTGGTCCCGGTACCCCGGAAGTCGAACCGTGTACCGAGTTCCTTGCTGGCCTGGTTCAGGGCGTTGTCCACCTCCTGGCGATCGACCTTGCTCACCACGTCGAAAGAGGGATCCGCCACGTGTTCTCACACCTCGTACTCGCTTGTCAGGAGCTTCCACCCTAGCCCTGTGGAACCCGGTTGACCGGCCCGCCACGGCATTGGGTATTCTTTCGTCTCGGCCGGGGACACCCGGCCACGGCGAGTTGCCCGAGCGGCCAAAGGGATCTGACTGTAAATCAGACGGCACTGCCTTCGGGGGTTCGAATCCCTCACTCGCCACACAGGAGCGGCCCCGTGACCTAGTCACGGGGCCGCTCCTTTTTCGTGTGTTCCGGTCTTTAGTTAGTGGTTAGTAACTAGTAACTTGAGGGCATGGCTGGACGGATGAGCGGACCCGAGCGACGTGCCCAGGTGCTGGCCATCGCCGCGGAGGAGTTCGCGGAGCACGGGCTGCACGGGGCATCGACGGAGACGATCGCGAAGACGGCGGGGATCACGCAGGCATACGTCTTCCGGATGTTCGGGACGAAGAAGGCCCTGTTTCTCGAACTGGTCCAGGCCGCGTTCGAGCGGCTCAGCGACGCGATGCGGGACGCGGGCGCGGGGGAGACCGGGCTGAAGGCGCTCTCGGCGATGGGCGCACAGTACTTCGACCTGCTGACCGACCGGACCGGGTTGTTGCTGCAGCTTCAGGGCTTCGCCGCGTGCGGCGACCCGGAGGTGCGGGACGTGGTGCGGTCGTGTTTCGCGCGGATGTGGGACACCACCGAGAACGGCACCGGACTCGACCCGGTGACCGTGAAGACGTTCCTCGCCTTCGGCATGCTGCTGAACGCCGGAGCCGCGATGGACGTCGAGCAGGTCGACGAGCTCTGGGCCGAGGGGGTTCGCACCCGGATCCAGCCGGGTCTGTTCACGCACGTCACCACCGAGACGAACCGATGAGCGCCCCCGTCCGGCGGGACGGGCGGCTGAGCGCGGCACTGGTGTGCACGGCGTTGGCGGGCGCAGTGATCGGCAGCGTCGGCGCGCCGCTGATCACCCCGGTCGCCACGGGGCTGCACGTATCCCTCGACGCGGCACAGTGGACGTTGACGGTGACGCTGTTCAGCGGCGCGATCGCGGGACCGGTCCTTGGCAGGCTCGGCGGCGGCCCGTACCGCCGCACCACGATCCTGATCACCCTGGCCATGGTCACGACGGGCGGGTTGCTGACGGTGCTTCCGCTTCCGTACGTGGCGTTGCTGATCGGACGTGGCTTACAGGGGCTTGGGGTCGCGGCCGGGGCACTGTTGATGAGCGTCGCCCGCGCGCACCTGCCGCCCGAGCGCTCGCCCTCGACGATCGCCGCGCTGTCGGTCGCGTCGACCGTCGGCATCGGGGTCGGCTACCCGGTGGTCAGCCTCCTTGACCAGCTCGCGGGCCTGCGCGCCGCATACGGCTTCGGATTCCTCCTCTCCGTCGTCGCGTTCCTCATCGCCTGGCGCATGCTGCCTGCCGAGACGCCCGGTCGGCCGCCCCGGATCGATGTCCCCGGCGCGTTGCTCCTCGCGCTCGGCACACTCGGGGTTCTCCTGCTCATCGCCGTGCCCTCCCTGTGGTCGACCGTGTGGCTAGCCGGTGGTCTGCTCGCCGGTACCGCCGCGGTCCTGGCCGCGTGGGCCTTCGTCGAACTGCGCACCACGGAGCCGCTGGTGGACCTTCGGCTGCTCGGCCGAGGACCCGTCTTCCGCGCGAACCTGGCGATTCTCGTGGCCGGGGCGGGTCTGTACCTGCTGTTCAGTCTCTTCACCCGCTACGTGCAGACACCCGCGGACGCCCCGTACGGATTCGCGCTGCCCGGTGTCGCCGCGGGCGCGGCGTTGATCCCGTTCTCCCTGCTCGGATTCGTTGCGGGGAAAGCGGTTCCGCGTATGGACGAGCGGTGGACGTACCTGGTTTCGACCGTGATCGCGGTCGCGGGCGCGCTGGTGTTCGCCGTCGGAAGTCAGTCGTTCGTTCTCGTCCTCCTGTCTATCGCCCTGCTCGGGTTCGCTGTCGGCGGCATCTTCGCGGTGATGCCCAGACTCGTGCTCGTCGGTGTGCCGCAAGGGGAAACGGCCAGCGTGCTCTCGATCAACCAGATCGCGCGCAGTATCGGCATGGCCGTGGGCAGCGCCCTCGCCGGGTTGCTGCTCGCCGCGGCCACCCCGGACGGCGCCCTCCTCCCCACCCGCAACGGCTATCTCACGACGGCACTGTGGGCACTGCCCCTGCTCGCCGTCGGCGCGATCATCATCTTCACGGACGGGCGCGTTCCCACACGGACACGTGCTTCGTACTCTCGGCGGTGAACTCCGAACGGTCCCAGTCCGCCCAGCGGTACTTCAGGCGCATCCCGGCGATGCGCGCCATGAGGTCCATTTCAGCCGGCCACGCGTACCGGAAGGGAATGCGGCGGAAGCGCCCCTGCCCATCCGGCGACACCGTGACGTGGTTCGAAGTGAACTCCTGCGTAACGACGTTGTACTGGTCGAACCCGACGTAACCGCTCTCCATCGCGAACGGCACGATGTCCTGCCCAGGCGGCAAGCGGCGCAGCTCCGGCAGGCCGACCTCGACGACGAACAGCCCGCCCGGCCGCAGGTGCGCGGCCGCGTTGCGGAACACGTCGACCTGACCGTCCTGCGTGGTCACGTTGCCGATCGTGTTGTACACCAGGTAAACCAGCGAGAATTCGCCCTCCACTCGTGTCTTCGTCATGTCGCCGATCGTGACCTCTACGGCGTCACCGCCCGGCTTGTTCATGATTCGGTCCGCCATCGCGCGGCTCAGTTCGATACCGCTCACCGGCACACCGCGCGCCGCGAGCGGGATCGCGATCCGTCCGGTCCCGACGGCGAACTCGAGCACCGGACCGTCGGCCAGGTCTTCGAGGACGTCCACCGCGGGCGTCACGACTTCGGGCGCGTTCGCGCCGCCCGGCTCGTCATAGCCCGCGGCCACACTCTCGGGGAACCAGCCGTCCGCCGGGTCGTCTCCCGTATCCGTCTCACTGATCACGGCCGCCGACGCTACGCCCGCGACCGTGCGCTCCTCATCCCGTTTTCGGTGGCGTCAGCTCGACGCGGCCCGATAACGCAGCAGCACGATGCCCGACGCGAACGTCCGCTCCTCCACCAGTCGAAGCTTCGGGACGCCGGTGGCACCCTCGAACAACCGGCGGCCTTCCCCGGCCACGACGGGATAGACGAACAGCCGGTACTCGTCGACGAGGCCCTCGGCGATGAGTGCCCGCACCAGCGAGATACTGCCGGTCGTCACGATGTCCTTGCCTTCGGCGGCCTTCAGGTTCTCGATCTCGGAACGCAGCTCACCGGAGAGCACCGTCGTGTTCCGCCACTCCGGCTCGGTCAGCGTCCGCGAGACCACGTATTTGTCCACTGAGTCGAGATAGGCCGAAATCCCCGTCGTGTCGTCGGTTTGCTTCGGCCAATATCCGCGCATGTCTTCGAAGGTGACGCGTCCGAGGAGGAACGCGTCGGCGTTCTCACGTTGTTCTTCGAGCACGGCCAGGACGTCCGACCGGTCCACGTCCGGATCGGTGTCACCCGGGCTGAACCAGTCACCCGCCAGTTCGATCACGCCGTCGATCGTGCAGTTCTCCGTGACGATCAGCTCCCGCATGGACGAGACCGTACCGCCGCCCACCGACAAAAACGGCGCGTCACGCCTCGCCGTGCACCGCTCGCCTCGACGGATACCACGTCTCGCCGGCGGGTTCGCCCGCCATGTTCCAGCTCCACGACACCTTCGGCGTCACGCGCGCGTAGATGCCCGGTCCGACCATGCCGACCCGTTCGATCGGATCGGCGGCCTCGCCGTAGACGCGGATACCGCGGGCGATGAACGGGTCGAACGAGACCGTGTCGTCGATGACCAGTGCGACTTTGCGCCGTCCTGCCCGGATGTTGCGGAACTTCCGGGTCGTGAGAACCGAAGCGCCCACTCCGCCGACCCAGAAATGCGTGCCGTCGAACTCGAACGCCAGCGGGACGACATCGGGCTGTTCGCCGTCCTCGGAGAGGGTCGCGAAGCGGGCCAAAGGCTGCGAGCGCAGGTACGCGATCTCATCGTCGGTAAAGGTCATGACGCCATCATCCGGGCGCGGTTGAGGACCAGCATGTCGGTGACGAAGCAGACCGGCGTGCCGTCGGCCGCCCGGCCGATCCACGTCGGGTAGCTGCCGTCACCCCAGCCGGTGGTGAACGCGATGATGTTGCCTTCGGCTCCGTCCGGAGTGACGTCGATGTACGGGTCCACCTCCTCGAACTTCTCCAGAAGGTCGTCGTCCATCTCCTCGGGGAGGGCGGCCGCGTCGGCGAAGCAGCCCGTGCCGCTGTCCACGCCGTAGCCGTAGAACTCCCCGTCCCCCAGGAAAAGCGCGTTCTGTCCGGGCCAGAGCGCGGTTTCCCAGGTGACGACGGGCTCGTCGGCGACGACGAGTTTGGCGGCCGCGACCCGTTCGTGGGCGGGTTCGTCGACGAACCGGATCACGGAGATTTCGACCCGGTGTTCACCGGGCGGCACGGTGACCGTGAAGTGCTCCGCGTCGGCGTCCAGGAACGCCGGGTCCGCCGCGACGAGCCTGCCGCTGGGCATGCGGAGCTTGCCGGCGTCCCGGAGCTCGACCTCGACGAGGCCGTGGTCGCCGCTCAGCGAGAAGCGCGTGCCCGAGGTGAACATCTCGTCCATGCCGGAAGGGCGCAGCGGAACGGACGGCCGCCAGGGACGTTCGTCGGCGGGCAGCGACGGATCGGCATCGGGAGCATCCGGTGTCCGGAGGGTCAGCGGCCCCGAATTCGCGAGAGGCTCCCAGTCGCCGAAGGCGGGCTTCGGCATGGCCAGCTCCGACACCTGCTTACTCACCTGACCGCTGCTGGAGCCGCCGCCGTAACCCTGGGGCGCCTGATGCATCCAGCCCTTGCCATCCGGGCCGAAGGACATCTCCAGATGGCCGGCGCTCTTCTTGTCGAACTCTTCCTGATCTTCGAACCGGTAGGTCCACTGCTCGATCTTCATGAGGAAGAGCGAGCCGTCCTCCAGCACCCGGAACTCGAAGAAACCTCTGCGCCTGCCCAGTTCATCGAACTGCACCGTGCGGGCGAAGCAGTGCTTCCACGCGATTTCGAGCAGAACCAGCGGCATCCCGGTGCCAGGGCGCACCAAGGCGACGGCGTACTGCTCTCCGGCGGCGTCGCGCCCGCGCGCTGTGCCGGAGGAGAGCCTCCCGATCACCGCGCGGGCGGCCGGATCCCAGCCTTCGCAATAGACGACGTCCAGCAAGGTCCCCTCAGACATGCAGCGGAACCTAGCGGGAACCCCCGACAAAACCCAGGGCTATTCGCGGATCGCGTAGTCCCCGAAGGCCGGTTCCAGCAACTCGAAAGCCCGTTGGGTCGCCTTCGTCAGCGCGGCGGCGATCTCTTCGTTGCTTTCGCCGGCGTGCGAGCGCCGGAGGACCTCGCGGAAGAGGACGCGGTCGATCGCGTTGAGCTCGGCGGCGGCCATGACCGGGGTGACGTCGTCCGCGTCGGCTCCGGTCTCGCTTGCGAGCAGTTCGGCGAGCGCCGCTTCCCGCAGTTCGTGCAGTTCACGCAGCCGGGCGGTCAGGGTCGGGCTCTCCAGGACCATTTTGGCGAAGACCGGCCCGGTGAAGCCGATCACGGGCGAGTGCTCGGCCACCGCGTCCAGGAAGGTGCGCCGTAGCGCGGCCAGCGCCGACTCACCCGGCTTCCGGTTCCGGACGGCGTTCGCCAGCCCGTTCGTGAACTCCTCGTGCTGGTCGAGTGCCAGGTCCTCCTTGCGTGCGAAGTAGTTCGTGACGGTCTTCTTCGCGACTCTCGCCGCCGCGGCGATCTCGGCGATCGTGGTCTCCTCGAAGCCCTTCTCGATGAAGAGCAGCGTCGCCTGGTCGGAGATCAACTGCCGTGTCTCCTGCTTCTTGAGCTCCCGCAAACCCACATCCGTGCCGGTCATGCGCGAAGTTTACCACCGTCGTAAAAATATCCTTGACTTACCGTGCGACGGATGTAAACTTACGTCCGTACTACCGAACAGCGAGAGAAGAGGCTCCTTGATCGCTCGAATCCCCCAAGGCAACGAAGGCACCAACCGCGCCCAGGTCCGCCGGAACGACCGCCGCCACCAGCAGCCGTTCCCGGGCCGCTCGATGCCGGTGCGCCGCTCGACCGGCGTCCCGCGCCGCCGGTCGTACTGACCGGCCCGCTTCTCCGGAAACCCACCCGCCGACCCGAAGGGGATAGCCTATGAACGTCCTTGCCTCCACCGTCTCGCTGACCGTCGACGACGTCGCCACATCCAGCCGTTTCTTCACCGAGCACTTCGGTTTCACCGAGCAGATGGCCGCGGAGGGTTTCGTCTCCCTCGGGCATGAGACCGCGAAGATGACCATCGTCCTGCTTCAGGCGGGAATCGAGGTCCTGCCGGAGAATCTGCGTCAGCAGCGTGCGTCCGGTGTGATCGTGGCCTTCACGGTCGAGAACCTCGAAGCCGAGGAGAAGCGCCTGCGCGACGAAGGTGTCGAGATCACGTTGCCGCTGCGGGAAGAGCCATGGGGAGAGCGCCTCCTCATGGTCACCGACCCGAACGGCGTGCCCGTGGAACTCGTGGAATGGGTGCAGCAGTAGGAAGTTCTCACGGCGGGGCTTGGTCCACAGTGGACCAAGCCCCGCTTTTCGTTGCTACTTCATCGTGGCGAGCTGGATCAGGTTGCCGCAGGTGTCGTCGAAGACGGCGGTGACCACGGGCCCCATGTCGACGGCGTCCTGTGTGAACTCGACGCCCAGGCCCTTGAGCCGGTCGACCTCGGCGTACACGTCGTCGACGGCGAACTGGGTGAAGGGGATGCCGTCGTCGGTCAGCGCTTTCTTGAACGGCTTCGCCGCGGGGTGACCGTCCGGTTCCAGCAGCAGTTCGACACCGTCGGGGTTGGCTGGTGAGACCACGGTGAGCCAGCGGGCCTCGCCGGCGGGTACGTCGGTTTTCTTGATGAATCCCAGTTTCTCGGTGTAGAACTCCAGCGCCTTGGCCTGGTCGTCGACGAAGACGCTGGTGATGTTGATCCGGATCACGGGTTGGATTCCTCTCGGTCGATGGGCCACCGCTCGACGATCGACCGCAGCGGGCTCGTGTCGATGTGGTGGAACTTGTAGCGGCCCTGCCGCCGGGTGTGCACCAGGCCTGCCTGTTCGAGCATCGCGAGATGCTGCGAGATGGCCTGCCGCGACGAGGCGAGGCCATGTTTCATGGTCAGCCTGCCGCAGATCTCGAACAGGGTCTGACCGTCCTTTTCGGTCAGCTCGTCCAGGATGGTGCGTCGCGTCGCGTCGCCGATCGCCTTGAACAGGTCGCCGTCCACGACTCCGTTATAGGCAAGTCGTCACTTGCCTGTCAACTTGGGCTCAGGACCCGAGGTAGCGCAGGACCGCGAGGACTCGGCGGCTGTATCCGGCGGTGCTGGCCAGCCCGAGCTTGTCGAAAATGGCGTTCACGTGCTTCTCGACGGCGCTCAGCGACACGAACAGCGAGCCGGCGATCCCGGCGTTCGTGTGGCCCTGCGCCATTTTCTCCAGTACTTCGCGCTCGCGGACGGTCAGGTTCCCGAGCGGATCGGTATGGGTGGTCCGCGCGAGCAGCCGCCGGACGACCTCCGGATCGAACGCCGCCCCGCCCGCGGCGACACGGTCGAGCGCGTCCAGGAATTCGCCCACTTGGGCGACCCTGTCCTTGAGGAGATAGCCGACGCGTTCGACGTCGCCGGTGATCAACTCGGCGGCGTAGCGCTTCTCGACGTACTGCGAGAGCACCAGTACCCCGATCTCCGGCCAGCGGTTCCGGATCTCGAGCGCCGCGCGCAGACCCTCGTCGGTATGGGTCGGCGGCATGCGGACGTCGGTGACGATCACGTCCGGCCGGTAGGCGGCCGTCGTCGAGAGGAGCGCGTCACCGTCGCCGACCGACGCGACGACCTCGTGCCCCTCTTCGACCAGTAGCCGGGCCAGCCCCTCTCGCAGGAGCGTCGAATCCTCGGCGAGGATCACTCGCACGGCAGCACCGCCGTCACCACGGTCGGGCCGCCGAGGGGACTGTCCACAGTGAACTGCCCGTCCGCGGCCGCGACGCGCCGCGCTAGGCCGGAAAGACCGCCGCCGGACTCCCGCGCCCCACCTGTGCCGTCATCGGTGATCCGCACCCGCACGCTGTCCCCCTCTCGCTCGGCCTCGATGTCGATCCGCGTCGCCGCGGCGTGCTTGATCGTATTGGTGACCGCTTCGGACGCGACGAAGTAGATGACGGTCTCGACGGCCGCCGGTGGTCGTTCCGGCAGGTCGACCCGCAGGTGGACCGGTATCCCCGAGCGTTCCGCGAGTGCTTCGAGCGCGGGATGCAGCCCGTCCGCGTCCAGCGCGATCGGATACACCCGCCACGACACCTCGCGCAGGTCGACGAGGGCGCGCTGGGATTCCTCGTGCGCTTGCCGCAGCAGATCCGACGCGCGGTCCGGGTCGGTGGCCCGCCGTGCCCGGCCGAGCAGCATGCCGAGCGCGACGAGCCGCTGCTGGACGCCGTCGTGCAGGTCCCGCTCGATCCGGCGGCGCTCGCCGTTGACCGCCTCGACCACCTCTGCCCGGCTGGTCGTGAGTTCGGAGAGCCGCCGGCGCAACTGTTCGTTCGTACTGGGACCGAAAAACCGCCTCGCCAGCCTGGCATCCAGCGTCGCGGCTCCGATCAGTCCTTGCAGGCACAGAAAAACGAGGATCCCGCCGAAGAGGAGAGTGGTGACCGGGTCGTACCAGTCGGCAGGCGCTCCCCCACCGGGGGACTGACCGTCGAGGAGCTGGGCGGCGATGATCAACCCGGATCCACCGCCCAGCAGGACGATGAGGAAGATCGCGGCGCAGAGCAGGCCGATGACGCACCGCGGGACGAGATAGGCCATCGCGCGCCGATCGGTGTAGTCCGCGGCGTTCTCTTCGCCGAAGTACTTCTCCAGTCTCCGTCGTTCCACTTCGGACAGTGCCCGCGCACCGGCGAAAACAGGTCGCCGCAGCGCGGGGACGGCGAGCGCCATTCCGCCGAAGAGCACGTAGAGGAACTCCGCGACCGCTGTCGTGGCGCCGATCGCCAGGCCCAGCGTGCCGCGGAGACTCTTGCGCAGATAGCGGCGCATCGCTGCCGGGACAGGCATAACGCCAGGTTAGCGGGGTATCCGAAAACGGGTACTGCGGTTTTCCTCAGTGATCTGTGCCGCTTAACCCCAGGGTGCGGAACCCGGGTGATTCGTACGTTCGTTGGCAACTGCAGACGACCACGAAAGGCCGCCATGAACCTCCTGCTCGCCCAAACCGCCAGTGAACCGATGGGAGGACTCGCCGGCTGGGCGGTGTCACTGATGGACGCGCTGGGTGGTCCGGGCGCCGCGATCATCGTCGGCCTGGACAACCTGTTCCCGCCGATCCCCAGCGAGCTGGTGCTCCCACTCGCCGGGTTCTCCGCCAGCCAGGGCACGTTCACCCTGGTGGAAGCGCTGGTGTGGACGACGTTCGGCTCGGTCGCGGGCGCGATCATCGTGTACTACCTCGGGCTGCTGCTCGGCCGCGACCGCACCCGCCGCTGGATGGCGAAGATCCCGCTGGTCAAGACCTCCGACTTCGACAAGACCGAGGCCTGGTTCCAGAAACACGGCACCAAGGCGGTGTTCTTCGGCCGGATGGTGCCGATCTTCCGCAGCCTCATCTCCCTGCCCGCCGGGATCGAGCGCATGCCGTTCTGGCGGTTCCTGGCCCTGACCACGGCGGGCAGCCTGATCTGGAACACGGTGTTCGTGCTGGCCGGCTACGGCCTCGGCGAGAGCTGGCACCTGGTCGAGAAGTACGCCGGGTTCTTCCAGTACTTCGTGATCGCCGCCGTCGCGGTCGCGTTGACGCTCTTCGTGGTGAACAGGCTGCGTGAGAAGAACCGCACCAACGCCTGAGCCGGTGCGGGGCGCCCGGCCGGGCGCCCCGCACGCGGTGTCGGAGCCTGTTGGCGGAGCCGACGTCGGACTCGGAAAGGAGACACGACTGTGTGAACCCGCCCGCCATCGCGGTGGCAGGGCGCTCTTGCCGGTCAACGGGAGAGGGTTGACCAGGTCGCCCTGCCGACGTCGATCGTGGTGCGGGTTCACCGCCAGCCACTCAGGACCGGAAGGGGCCGGTCACCTCGTAGGTGATCCCGCCCGAGGACGAACCGGAGGTACCGCGTTGCGACGAGAAGTACAGCCGGTTCCCCGCCGGGGTGAACGCCGGGCCGCAGATCTCCGACGAGCTCTGGCCGTTGATCCGCAGGAACGGCGCCACGATGTCGTTCGGCGTGATGATGCAGATCTCCATGTTGCCGCCGTCTTCGGCGACGAACAGGTCACCCGAGGAGGTTCCCGTGACGTTGTCGACGCCGGTCAGCGGGGCCGAGCCGGGGCTGACCAGCGAGTCGTCGTAGGCGAGTTCGTAGGTGTTGTTCGTGAGGTTGAGCTGCCAGACGCGGTTGTCACCCTTGGTGGTGAACCACGCGGTGTCGTTGGCGTAGTGCAGTCCTTCGCCGCCGCTGAACCGCTTCGCGCCGGACACCTGGTTGCGGGTGGCGGTGGGGGAGCCGTCTGGGTCGGGCACGTTCGCCCAGGTGAAGCTGCCCGAGGTCGCCGTGCCCGCCTTGAGCACCTGCAATGTCCCGGCGGAAAGATTGCCCCAGGTCGTCGGGACGAAGCGATAGAAACAGCCGTCCGAGGTGTCCTCGGTCAGGTAGACGACCTTGCGCACCGGGTCGGCCGCCGCGGCCTCGTGCTTGAACTTCCCCATCGCTGGCCGCTGGACGGCGGCCGTGGCCGGGCCGTTCGGCTGGCACTCGTAGACGAACCCGAGGTCGATCTCCTCGCAGGAAAGCCAGGTGTTCCAAGGAGTCTTGCCGCCCGCGCAGTTCTGGCGCGTGTTCGAGAGGATGCGGTGGGCGCCGGTGATGTTCCCGCTCGCGTCGAATTTGATCGCGCTCGCCCCGCCGCCGGGAGTGATCTCCGAATTCGACACGTAGATCCAGCCGCTGCCGTCGGCGAACACCGCGCCGCCGTCCGGGGCGCTGTGCCAGGTGTACCCGGTGTTCGCGACCTTCTGGCCGGACCGCGCGATCACGCGGCTGGTGAAGCCCGCCGGCAGCTGGATCCCGTTCGCGTCGGCCGCCTGGAGCGCGCCGTACGGGCTGGGTCCGTTCTGGGCGGGCGCGGCGAGGGCCGCTCCCGAGAGCCTGTTTCCGAACGCCGTGACACCGGCGCCGACCACGGCCGCGCGCAGGAAATTCCGTCGCTTCACTCATGCCTCCGAGACATCCGCTGATGTGGTGGTGCGGGAAGGAGCGGGTCGGAGAGTACGGGCGGAACGGGACTTCCAGGTGAATTCGCGGCATATTCAGCGCGAGAAGGGAACTTTCGTAGGGAACCCTCGCTCAGCACAATTTCCCGGGCTTTGCGGAGTCCCGGGGCGTCGGCCCCGCCGCGTTGTTCCGCGACGGCCAACGCGAGCAGTATCCGATCGATCGGCGCGTATCCGCCATTGCGGTGGTGACGACGTCCGATCAGGTGACGCCAGTCGGCGAGATACTCGTCGACTTCCGGCTCTCCGGGAACCACCCGGAGTAGGGCGCACAACAGCGCCCGCAGCTGTTTTTCGTTGCTAGGCAAGGTGTTCCGGGCCAGCGTGTCGGCCAAGGTGCTGCGGGACCAGCCGGTCGCGGCGGCCAGCGCGCGGATGCTGAGGCCGCTTCGGTCGCGCAGTTCACGCAGTCGCGCCATGAACTCGGATTCGGTGTTCATCGGTGTGCCCTGGCGGGCACGGGGTGGCGGAGAACGGCGCCGAACAGGGCGATGGCGATGCCCGCGGCGATCGAGGCGCTGGTGCCGGCGAAGGTCAGCGCCGCGGTGAAACCGGTGAGAATGCTCAGACAGACGATCTGACCGGCCGAAACGCACCTGCGCCTCGGCCGCAACGGGGAAAGAATTCCTTGACTCATGACCTTGCCCTCTCAAGGATCACGCACCCCGGCTGGGTGGCACGCAATACACGTTATCAAAACGTGATAGGGAGTTTAAGGCTGAGCAATGTCCGGGTTCGTCCGGATCTTGGAAAGCCGGAAGCCCCGGATCCTTGGCAGGATCCGGGGCTTCAGGGCTCGCGTCGTTACGCCGCCTGGGCGACCGGGGCCGTCGCCGGGGCCAGCGCGATGTCCAGCACCTCGCGGACGTTCGCCACGGCGTGGACGTCCAGCTGTGCCAGCACCTCGGCCGGGACGTCGTCCAGGTCGGGCTCGTTGCGCTGCGGGATGATCACCGTCTTCATCCCCGCCCGGTGCGCGGCCAGCAGCTTCTGCTTGACCCCGCCGATCGGCAGGACCCGCCCGGTCAGCGACACCTCGCCGGTCATCGCGACGTCCGACTTCACGACCCGGCCCGAAAGCAGGGACGCCAGCGCGGTCGTCATCGTGATGCCGGCGCTCGGCCCATCCTTGGGCACCGCGCCCGCGGGGACGTGCACGTGGATGCCGCGGTCCTTCAGGTCTCCGACCGGCAGTTCCAGCTCGGCGCCGCGCGAACGCAGGTACGACAACGCGATCTGCACCGACTCCTTCATCACGTCACCCAGCTGGCCGGTCAGCGACAGCCCGGTCGAGCCGGACTCCGGATCCGCCAGCGACGCCTCGATGTAGAGGACGTCACCGCCGGCGCCGGTCACCGCCAGCCCCGTCGCCACGCCCGGGGTCGACGTGCGCTGCGTCGACGCGGGCAGTGAGGACTCCGGCAGGTGCCGCGGGCGGCCGAGGTAGGTCTCGAGCCCGTCGGCGTCGATCGTCAGCGGCAGCTCGACCTCGTCCAGCGCGACCTTGGTCGCCACCTTCCGCAGAACCTTCGCGATCGTCCGGTTCGCGTTGCGCACCCCGGCTTCCCGCGTGTACTCGGCGGCGATGCGGCTGAACGCGCCGTCGGTCAGCGTGACGTCGTCCTTGCCGAGCCCGGCGCGCTCCAGCTCGCGGGGGAGCAGGTGGTCGCGGGCGATGGTGACCTTCTCGTGCTCGGTGTAGCCGTCGAGGGTGACCAGCTCCATCCGGTCCAGCAGCGGGCCGGGGATGGTCTCGAGCGCGTTCGCCGTCGCCAGGAACACGACGTCGGACAGGTCGAGCTCGACCTCGAGGTAGTGGTCGCGGAAAGTGTGGTTCTGTTCCGGGTCCAGCACCTCCAGCAGCGCGGCCGTCGGGTCGCCGCGGTAGTCGGCGCCGACCTTGTCGATCTCGTCGAGCAGCACGACCGGGTTCATCGAGCCCGCTTCCTTGATGGCTCGGACGATCCGGCCGGGCAGCGCGCCGACGTACGTGCGGCGGTGACCACGGATCTCGGCCTCGTCGCGGATGCCGCCGAGCGCCACGCGGACGAACTTGCGGCCCATCGCCTTCGCCACGGACTCGCCGAGCGACGTCTTGCCGACCCCGGGAGGGCCGGCGAGCGCCAGCACCGCGCCCGAACGACGGCCGCCGACCGGGCCGAGCCCGGACTCCGCGCGACGCTTGCGCACGGCCAGGTACTCGATGATGCGTTCCTTCACGTCGTCGAGACCGGCGTGGTCGGCGTCGAGGATGTCACGCGCGGCGGCGATGTCGTGGACGTCGGTGGTGCGCTCGTTCCACGGCAGTTCGAGGACGGTGTCCAGCCACGTGCGGATCCAGCCGCCCTCGGGGGACTGGTCGGAGGTCCGCTCCAGTTTGTCCACTTCGGACAGTGCGGCCTTCTTGACCGCGTCCGGCAGTTCGGCGGCCTCGACGCGGGCGCGGTAGTCGTCGTCGTTGGCCGTGCCGTCGAGTTCGCCCAGCTCCTTGCGGATCGCTTCGAGCTGGCGGCGCAGCAGGAACTCCTTCTGCTGCTTCTCCATGCCCTCCTGGACGTCCTTGCGGATGGTGTCGGTCACTTCGAGCTCGGCCAGCTGCTCGCGGCTCCATTCGAGCGCCTTCTCCAGCCGGGTGGAGACGTCGAGCGTGGTCAGCAGTTCGAGCTTCTGCTCGGTCTTGAGATAGGACGAGTTGCCCGCGAGGTCGGCGACCGCGGACGGGTCTTCGACCTCCTGGACGGCGTCGATCATCTGCCAGCCGCCACGCTGTTGGAGGATCGCGATGACGACGGACTTGTACTCCGACGCGAGTTTCGCGGCGTTGTCGTCGCTGGTCTCGGTGGCGACCTCGGCGTGCACCCAGCGGGCGGCGCCGGGGCCGTCGGCGATGCGGCCGACGACGGCGCGACGCGTGCCGCGCAGCAGCACCGCGGTCTTGCCGCCGGGCACGCGCCCGATGCGCTCGACGGTCGCGATGGTGCCGAGTTCGGCGTATTCGCCGTGGACGCGGGGGACGATCAGCACTTCGGCCTTGGTGGCGGCGCTGGACCGGATCCCCGGGAAGGAAGCCTGGGCAGGCGTGTTGGCCTGGGCGGACTCCACCGCGGCGCGCGTCTCCGTGTCGGCGAGGTCGAGCGGGACGATCATGCCCGGCAGCACGACGTCGTCATCGAGCGGGAGGACGGGCAGGAGGCGGTTGTCGGTCATCTGTGCACTCCTCGGTTAGTTGAGTCTGTCTAGCTCAACTCTCCGATCGACCCGTTTGTTTCCTCCGCGCGTTCGCCGTCAGCGATCACCCTCCCCTCCGACCTCAAACGCCCAACACGTCGCGTTTAGCGGGCTAAACGCGACGCGTTGCGGCGATAGGTCGGATGTCAGGGGTGGACGGCGACCCCGCACCACGCGAACGGCCGGGCACCTTCCTCGTCCCGCCGCAGCTCCCGCACCGGTCGCCAGTCGGGCAGGTGGACGACGCCGGGCTCCAGCAGCGGCCAGTCCCCGAAGAGCGGCTCGATCTCTTCGCGGTCCCGCATCCACACCGGATTGCTCGTCTTCCGGTACTGCTCGACCATCCAGTGCAGCCCGTCCGCGTCCTCGCCCGTCTGGCCGCCGAAGCTCATATGCGACAACCCCAGCCAGCTGCCCGGCGCCAGCGCGTTCCGGTACGCCGCGACCAGCGCGGGCGGATCGTCGTGCGGTCCGGCGAAATGCAGGACGGCCATCATCATCAGGCACACCGGCTGGTCGAAATCGATCAGCCGCAGCGTCTCCGGATGCCGCAGGACGTCCTTCGGCCGCCGCATGTCCGCCTGGATGATCCCGGCCCACTCGGTCGCCTCGTGCCGTTCGAGGATCAGCTCCGCGTGCGCCACCGCCACCGGCTCGTAGTCGACGTACACGACCTTCGCCGTATCGCCCGGCTCCAGTTCCTCCTGGACGATCTCGTGCACGTTCCCGGCGGTCGGGACACCGGAGCCCAGATCGATGAACTGCCGGATCCCGGCGTCCAGCGCCGCGCGCACGACCCGGTTCATGAACTCGCGGTTGTGCCGCGCGCCTGGTTTGACCCATCGCCACTGCTTCTCCAGCGCCCGGGCGAACTCACGGTCGACCGCCCAGTTGTGGGTCCCGCCGAGGAACCAGTCGTAGATCCTCGCCGCGGACGGCTTCTCGGTGTCGACCCCGGTCGGCGCCACCGGGGCCGCGTCCTCGTCCTTCTTCACGAAAACGAGCCTATCGGGATCAGGGCACCGCCGGTCGCCGCTGCCAGTACGTCCAGAGCGGCCGGTAGCCCTGCGCGTACCAGAACGGCGTCGAGCGCGGGTTGGCCAGCGCGTGGTGCAGCAGCACGGCTTCGGTGCCGCATTCGTCGAAGACCTGGTGCGCGTGCGCGGCGAGCGCCGTCCCCACCCCGCTCGACCGCGCCGGTTCGGCCACCGCCAGCGAAGACAGGTAGCCGACGCGCTCGGCCGCGACCCGGCCGTCGATCCACCCCGTCTCGCCGGGGAACTGCACCCGGACCATGCCCAGCGGCCGTCCGTACAGTTCGGCGATCCACAACGTCGGATTTTCGCGGCCGACGTGTTTCGACAGCTCCGCCCTGATCGTTTCCTCCGCGCCCTCGCGCAAAGTGACAGAACCGAACTGCGCGTCATAGCGCTGCAATTCCAGTTCGAGTCCGACGGCGGTTTCGAGATCATCCGCTTCGGCGGGCCGGATGTGCACCCCGGGCGTGGCGGGCGGCCCCGTCGCGGCGAGCCGGTCGGCCGGGCGGACCGCGATCACCAGCACCGGCGCGAAGCCGCGGCGCAGCAATTCGGCCGAGCCGGGGGAGTCCCGGCTCGGCCGCACGACGGTCGCCGCGGTCTCGACATCCCCAGGTGGGGCCACGGTCTTCAGATGTTCATCCCATCGGGTGAGTAATGCGTCAAGGGCCGCTTCCGGGCGGGGACCGGTGAGCCGCGCTTCGAGGCGATGCTCGACGAGGGCCCGCCACGGAGAGTCAACGGAATCGGGACCCGCCTCGGTCCGTACCGACAATCCGGCGGCGGCCGAGTCGCCATCCGTCGCGGAGAGTGACACGGAGCCCTCCGCAGGCTCCAGTGCAGGCATTTCGGGGAGCAGGGCGTCCACGGTGGCGAGCCGCTCGGCGTGCCCGGCGGCGATGGCGTGGCTATTCATAGGGCTATTCAAGCCCCTACTCACGGGTCCGCCGGGAACTTCACGAGATTGGCCGGGGCGTGGCGTCAGGTGACTTCCGGTAGTCGGAAGGAACGCGAATAACGCTCCCATTTCACCCCTTGGTCCACGCAGGTCAGCGCGACGCGCCCATTGTTAACCCTGGGGTGATCTCATACTGTCTCGAATGGGACTCGGGTACGCCCTCCGGGGTACTGTATTGCCCTCGTCCCCGAGGTCGCGGTAGGACAAGACCGGTTGGGCAGCCGGGAAGGAAGGTCGGATGCCGGACACGAACGGCAGGCCCGGGAGCGCCGCACAGGCGACAGCGGGCAAGGGAGGCGCCGTTACGGAGGCTCGTACCGACGAGCGACGATTCCGCGTCTACACCTTCGCGGTACTCACCATGGGCATCGCCGCCGCGGCCGCGGTCAGCCTCTGGCTGGACTTCGAGGCTTCGGACGACCTGTTGTGGATCGGGCCGATCCTCGCGCTCGCGTTCCTGCTCGCCGAACAGCTCGGCATCAACGTCGACGTCCGCAGCGGCATCTCGTGGACGATCTCGTTCACCGAGATCCCACTGGTCATCGGATTCTTCGTCGCTCCCTTCGAAGTCGTGCTCGCCGCCCATCTCGCGGCGGGCATCGGGACACTGCTGGCCCGCAAGGTCGCGGGCCGCGTGCTCTACAACGCCGGCGCCTTCCTGCTGGAGATCACCGGCGCGTTCGCCGTGGCAGGACTGGTGAAGCAGGCCTCCGGCGCCCACGACATGACCTGGATCGCCGCGCTGGCGGGCACTTTGACCGCGCCGCTGGTCAGCACGCTGCTCGCGCTCGCCGCCGTCCGCGTGCTGCGCCGCCGCATGCGGGTCAGCACCGCGATCCGGCTGACCGGCCGCATCCTCGTCGTCGGCTTCGTCAACGCTTCGGTCGGTCTTTCCGGATATTTGGTCATTTCCGGGACGCCGAAGGCCTGGCCGCTCGTGCTGGCCGTCTTCCTCGGGCTCACCGCGCTGTACTGGGCGTACTCGGATCTTCTGCGCGAGCAGCGCGACATGGAAGCGTTGTCCGACGTCAGCCTGATGGTCGCGCGCTCCGGTCAACAGGCCGCCGCGCGGCCTGCCGGGCGCGCGGACGAACTCGTCGGCGGTGTCGACGTCCGCGAGTGGGCGACCATCGCCGAACGCATCAAGGACCAGCTGGCCGCCGGCCGCGTCGTGCTCAGGCTCCGGCTGGAACCGAAGGACACCATGCGGATGGTCGTCGCGGGCGACGAACTGCCGCCCGTCGACCCGGCCGCCGACGACCCGCTGCTGCGCCTGCCCGGCGCGCACGTCCGGCACTTCCGGATCACCGAAGCCAACCCCGACGTCCGCTCCGCGTTGCTCGACCGCGGCGCGCAGGAGGCGCTGGTCGTCCCGCTGCGCAGCGCGAACCAGCTCCTCGGCGTCGTCGAAGCGCACGACAGGCTGTCCCGCTGGCGCGGGTTCGGCAAATACGACGTCCAGTTGCTCGGCACGATGGCCAGCCACCTCGCGACGTCGCTGGACAACCGGCGCCTCCTCGCGACCCTGCGCCACGACGCCTACCACGACCCGCTGACCGGACTGCTCAACCGGCCGGGCTTCCGCCAGGTCGCCAAGGAACCGTTGCGGGAACAGGTCGACGCGGTCGTCCTCCGGATCGACCTCGACGTCTTCTCCACCGTCAGCGACGCGCTCGGTTACGTGTGGGCCGACCGGATGGTCATCGCCGCGGGGCGCCGGATCCGCGACGCGCTCGGCCCCGACGTCCCGCTCGCCAGGCTCGAAGGCGCGTCCTTCGCGGCGCTCCTCGTCGGCTGCGCGCCGGAACGCGCCCAGGCCGCCGCGGAACTCCTTCGCGCGGAGCTCGTGGCGCCGTACCCGGTGGACCGGCTTTCCGTCGAAGCCAACGCGATGATCGGCTACGCCACTTCGTCCGCGGAGGACGAGGACCAGGTCGACGTCGACGGGCTCCTGCAGCGTGCCGACGTCGCCGTCCGCGCCACGAAGGGCGGCGAAGAGGTCCGCGGCTACATGGCCAGCATGGGCCAGATCTTCATGCGCCGGTTCCAGATGGTCACGCAGTTCCGGCAGTCGCTGGAAGAAGGCCAGCTGAGCGTCCACTACCAGCCGAAGATCACCTTGCCGAACCGGCAGATCCAAGGCGTCGAGGCGCTCGTTCGCTGGGTGCATCCGGAGTTCGGCAGGCTCGGGCCCGACGAGTTCGTCCCGGCGATCGAAGCGGCAGGCCTCATCGGCGTCCTGACGTCGTTCGTGCTGGAAGAGTCGTTGAAGCGTGTCCGCAAGTGGCTCGACGAAGGCCTGCGCATCTCCGCCGCGGTGAACCTTTCGGTGCGGAACCTGGCCGACGAGGACTTCCCGACGAAGGTCGCGCGCGAACTCGACCGCTTCGGCATCCCGCCGGAACTGCTCACCTTCGAGCTCACCGAGTCCGGTGTGATGTCCGACCCGCAGAAGGCGCTGCCGATCCTGCGGGAGCTGCACTCGCTGGGCATCGTGCTCGCCGTCGACGACTTCGGCACCGGCTACTCGTCGCTGGCGTACCTGCGGCAGCTCCCGGTCGACCAGGTCAAGATCGACAAGAGCTTCGTCCTCGGCATGGGCACCGACCTTGGCGACCTCGCCGTCGTGCGCTCCATCGTCGAGCTTGGCCACTCGCTCGGCCTCACGGTCGTGGCGGAGGGCGTCGAGGAGGACGTCGCGCGGGATCAGCTCGAAGCGATGGGCTGTGACGTGGCGCAGGGCTACCTCATCTCGCGGCCGCTGCCGGAGGATCGCCTGGAGGCGTGGCTGCAGGCCCGGACGGCCCGCTCGCCGGGGCGGCACTCCGAGACCGTCCTGACCCTGCTGACCTGAGGTTTTGCGGTAAGGGGACCCCCCTGAAATCGGGGTCCCCCGAAGTTGGTAATCTTTCCAAGTCCTCGCGAGAGGCAAGGCCCCTTTAGCTCAGTCGGCAGAGCGTCTCCATGGTAAGGAGAAGGTCTACGGTTCGATTCCGTAAAGGGGCTCGCGACCTCAGCCGCGTCACGTAAGCGTGTCGCGGCCAGGTTCATGTAAGGCGGTGTAGCTCAGCTGGCAGAGCAAGCGGCTCATAATCGCTGTGTCGCCGGTTCAAGTCCGGCCACCGCTACGCGGTAATCCTGGGTATCCCAGGCCTAGTAGAGAAGGAAATGCTGTGGCTGCCACTGACGTGCGACCGAAGATCACGCTCGCGTGTGAGGAGTGCAAGCACCGCAACTACATCACCAAGAAGAACCGGCGCAACAACCCGGATCGCCTGGAGATGAAGAAGTTCTGCCCGAACTGCGGTACGCACCGGACTCACAAAGAGACCCGCTGAGCGTCTAGCGGTTCTACCTGTCTCACCCGAAGCCGTCCTGGTCACCAGGGCGGCTTCGGGTTTTTCCGGGTTCGGTAGCCTGCCCGGGTGGCCTTGGACCAGTCGTTCACCGGGCGGGTGTACCCGCCGACCAGTACCTATGAAGTGAGTCGCGAGAAGATCCGGGAGTTCGCCGACGCGCTCGGCGACGCGAACCCGCTCTATCGCGACACCGAAGCGGCGAAGGCGGCCGGCTACCCCGACGTCATCGCGCCGCCGACGTTCCTGACGATCATCAACCTCGCCTCGATCAACGCGATCGTCTCGGACCCCGAGCTGGGGCTCGACTATTCGCGGATGGTCCACGGCGACCAGCGGTTCACCTACACGCGGCCGGTGCACGCGGGCGACGTCCTGTCGCTCACCACGTACATCGACAACATCATGACCCGCGCCGGGAACGACTTCATCAACCTGCGCGCCGAGATCTCCGGCGCCGACGGCGGCCCGATCGCCACCACGAACGCCCAGCTCGTGGTCCGAGGGGAGGACGCGTGAGCACGTTCACCGCCGGGGAAGAACTGGCCCCGCTGACCATCGACGTCACCCGCGACCAACTGGTGCGCTACGCCGGCGCGTCGCTGGACTTCAACCCCATCCACTGGAACGAGGCCTTCGCGAAGGAGGTCGGGCTGCCCGACGTCATCGCGCACGGGATGCTGACGATGGCGCTCGGGGCGCGGCTCGTCACCGACTGGCTCGGCGACCCCGGCCGTCTCGTCGACTACTTCGCGCGCTTCACGCGCCCCGTGGTCGTGCCGAACGACGGCGCGGCGACGATCGAGTTCACCGGGAAGGTCGCCGTGGTCAACGACGACGGCACCGCCCGCGTCGACATCACCGCCAAGTTCGAGGGCAAGGCCGTTCTGGGCAAGGCGCAGGCGATCGTCCGCAGCTGACCTCGGTACAGGTGGTCGTGAGTGGCGATTCGGGTTCTAACCCGAATCGCCACTCACGACGCCAGCTTCAGCAGCTTCTCGATGACCTCCGCCATCCCCTCCGCGCCCCGTGCGTTCGGATGCAGCGGCGCCGCGGGCACGGAAGGAGCGGGGCCTTCCACCCAGCGCCGGTTCGCGGCGCTGCACATGTCCCGCCCCTTGCTCGCTGTCGACATATCGGCGAAGCCCGCGTCGTGCTCCTTCGCCGTCTCCTGCAACGCCTCGTTCAGTCGCTTCAGCGAGTCGCGGAAGTAGGCCACGTCGCCCGCGCCGACCGGCAGGACCGGCCAGCAAGCGGCGTCGTCGTCCGGAAGCACCGTCGGGTACCCCACGACCACGATGCGTGCCGAAGGAGCTTTCGAGCGGATCTGGTCCAGAATCCCGCCGAGCCTGCCCGCCGCGGCGGCGATCCGCTCGGCCAGCTGGTCGCGCCCGCCAGCGGTCAGCTGGGTCTTGCAGGGCGAAGCGGTCTGCACCTGCGTCGCGCACTGGCTCGCGAAGCCGACGAAGCCCACGTCGTTGCCGCCGATCCCGACGGTCACCAGAGTCGTCTCGGCGTCGATCACGTCGAGCTGCGGAGCGTTCGTGCCGTCCCGGGTCTTCTGCTCGCCGGTGAGGTGTCCGGTCGTGGCGCCACCGCAGCTGGCGTCGACGAACTCGGCCGGACGCAGCTTCGCGGCGAGCAGGCTCGGGTAGTTGTTGTCCGAGCGGTCGCAACCCGGCGGCTCGCCCACAGGCCGTCCGGTGCCCGGCGAAGCCGTGTAGGAATCGCCCAGCGCCACGTACCGGCCCGCACCGTCCGAAGTGGTGACTCCCGCAGGTGTCACCGACGTCCCGCGCTCCCACAGGTGGTACGCGATCCCCAGGACGGACAGCACGATCACCAGGAAGAGGCAGCCGCCGCCCGTTCTTCGCCGCGTCACTCGTTCGTTGTACGCGACCTGGGTCACATTTGTCATCGGTCCGCTCGTCGGTGAACGACGCGTGAACGGGTGATCTCCGGTTGCCTGAGACGTGGATCACGTTCAAGGTGGTGCGCGTAGTTGCCCCGAGGAAAGGCGAAATCACGTGAGCCTGAACCTGAACAAGCTGGTCGACAAGGCGTGGGAGGACAAAGGCATCAACGAGGTGCTGGACGCTCCGCCGTCCGCGCTCGAGGGCCTGACCAAGAAGCACGACGAACTCCTCGCCGAGCTCAAGATCAAGACCATCCGGGACCTCGGCAACTGGAAGTACGCGGCGAAGGCCCACGCGCTCGTCCAGCTCGCCGACGGCGAATCCTGACCCGTTGAGGGCCCTTCCCGGCGAACGGGGAGGGCCTTCAGCCGCGGGGGACGAGGTCGCGCAGCTCGGCGGCGAGATCGAGGGCGTGGCCCACGTCCCGCGCGAGGTAGTGCGGGTCGACGAAGGCTTCGGCGATCCCGGTCTCGGCGGCCGCCTTCAGCTGCGCGGCGACGTCTTGGAGATCGGTTCCGGGCTTCGGGTTGATCCGCAGGACCCGCCGCAACGTGCCGGGGTCGCGGCCCGCCTTCTCGGCCGAGCTCACCACGGTCTCCCAGAGCTTCGCCAGATACGGCGCGGGCAGCCCCGCGGGCAGCCAGCCGTCCGCGCGGCGGCCCACGCGGTCCAGCGCCACCGGCGACAGCCCGCCCAGCAGCACCGGCGGATGCGGGCTCTGCACCGGTCGCAATCCCACCTTCGCCGCCGGGACCCGCCAGCGTTCGCCTTCGTGCTCGACCGGATCCCCGGTCCAAAACTTCCGAAGGACGTCGAGAAGCTCCTCCAGTTGCGCGCCACGCCCCTTCCAGGGCGTGCCCGTCGCCGTGTACTCGTCGCGAAGCCAGCCGATGCCCAAGCCGACGTCCAGGCGGCCACCGCTCACCTGATCCAGTGATGTGAGCATCCGGGCGAGCACGACGGCCGGATAGACCGTTCCGGTGAGCGTGCTGGTGCCCAGCCGGACCTTGTTCGTGACGCTCGCGGCGACGGTCAGCAGGAT
The DNA here is from genome assembly GCF_024628825.1 of Amycolatopsis roodepoortensis. Classification (NCBI taxonomy): domain Bacteria; kingdom Bacillati; phylum Actinomycetota; class Actinomycetes; order Pseudonocardiales; family Pseudonocardiaceae; genus Amycolatopsis; species Amycolatopsis roodepoortensis. The sequence goes on along the minus strand of NZ_CP102415.1, from coordinate 4,211,345 downwards.
CAGCGGATCGCCGAAGGTGACGAACTCGGGCGGGTACGGCCGTTCCGGCGTGCCGCCGGGGTAGAAGTCCGACGGCGACACCGGGGCCAGCACGCGATCCCCGACCCACAAGGACTCGTACCCGAGCTCCTCGGCGGCCGCGGCGAAACCGGTGACGGCGTCCAGCGACGCGAGGGGGCCGTACTGTGGAAGAGCGATTCCCAGGCGCATCACGGTCACCGTGCGTCCGCGAGCAGAAGATCCATCGTGGTGATCCCTTCGGCGAGATCGTTTTCGTCCAGCGCATAGGAAATCCGGAAGTCTCCCGGCGTCCCGAACGCTTCATCGGCTGCGCGCACTCCGCGAATTTCCTTGTCTGGCAAGGCTTCCATCGGCGGGTAGACGTAAAAAGCACCGAGTGGCGCCAGAGTTTCCACATCCGGGATCATCTCGTCGGTGATGACCCAGAGACCGTTTTCGTGTGCCGGTCGCCCGGTCGCCTCGACCCGCTCGACGGTGATCGACTCCGAGTACGTCGCCCAGTACGGCGCGAGCAGCGTCGCGAACGCCGAGTGGACCGCCCGTTCCGGGAGTCCGCCCGCGGCCGGCTGCCCGGCGCCGAATCCGATCACCGGACGCCCCGCGCCTCGAGCTCCCGGGCCTTCGCGTCGACCGCCGGCGTGATGCCGCCGACGCGAGCCGAGACGCGGTCGGCCGTCGAAGGCGAGGGTGCGGGAGCGCTCATGGCGACATCGTGGCACGATCATGGGGTCGGCCGTGGGGGAGTTTCCCCGCGGAAGGCTGCTCCGCGCCGCTTTGAGGGGCGCGGTTGCGAAGCTGTTCGGGGGTTGCCGTAGACTTCTGGTCTCGGAACGCACTACGGTCATCCCCGCCACGGCGGTGGGGACGATGGAATGCGTCCTCGGGAGCTCCAGAGCATCGGGGTTCCAAAGGGGTGTAGCTCAATTGGCAGAGCAGCGGTCTCCAAAACCGCAGGTTGCAGGTTCAAGTCCTGTCACCCCTGCGTTAGCGAACTGGTGAAGGCGGAGGAGTGGTCGTGAGCGACAGCGACGCCAGCGGTGAGAAGGCGCAGGACGGCGCCGGGCAGAAGCCCGACGAGCAGTCCCGCCCGGTGACCGCCGCTGCCCGGCGTGAGCGCCGTGCGTCCGCGCGCCCGTCCGGTAAGGCCGACGCCAAGTCGGACGACAAGACCCGCCCCGCCGGCAAGGCGAAGGCCGGGGACAAGACCGAGAAGTCCAAGGACGCCAAAGGCACGGCGACCCCGAAGCGCGACCGCAAGCCGAAGCAGGCGTCGATCTTCGCCCGGCTGATGCGCTTCATCCGTGAGGTCTGGGCCGAGCTGCGCAAGGTCATCTGGCCGAACCGCAAGCAGATGGTCACCTACACCGCGGTGGTGCTGGTCTTCGTGGTGTTCATGGTGGCGCTGGTGAGCGGCCTCGACCTGGCCTTCAAAGAGGTCGTCGGTGCCGTCTTCGGCAGCTGAGGCAGCCGTTCGCGGCGCCTGAGGGCACCGTACGGAGGCCTGCGCCACGGCAACCGATCAACTGAGAGGACGGAACGTGACCTCCGACAACGGCACAGCAGCCGGTCATGAGCTGACCGAGCTTTCCGACGAGCAGGTGCACGCGGCACTCGGCGACGAGCAGTCCGAGCACCTGGACTCCGTCGAGGTGCCCGCCGCAGGCGACGAGGTCGACGAAGCCGGAGATGCCGCGGAGGCCGACGAGGCGTCCGCCGAGACCGACGACACCGCCGCCGAGCCCGAGGCCGACGAGGACGTCGACCCGGTCGCGAAGATGCGCGCGGAACTCAACGCCGCTCCCGGTGAGTGGTACGTCGTGCACTCGTACGCGGGTTACGAGAACAAGGTGAAGACCAACCTCGAAACCCGGACCCAGACGCTGGACGTCGAGGACTACATCTTCCAGATCGAGGTCCCGACCGAAGAGGTCACCGAGATCAAGAACGGCCAGCGCAAGCAGGTGCAGCGCAAGGTGCTGCCCGGCTACATCCTGGTCCGCATGGACCTGAACGACGCCTCGTGGAGCGCGGTGCGCAACACGCCGGGCGTCACCGGGTTCGTCGGCGCCACCTCGCGTCCGTCGCCGCTGACCGTGGACGAGGTGCTCAAGTTCCTCGCGCCCAAGGTCGAGACGGCCGCCCCCGCCAAGCCCGGCAAGGGTGAGTCCGCTTCCGCCGAGTCCCAGCTCGGTGCGCCCGCGGTCGAGGTCGACTTCGAGGTCGGCGAGTCGGTCACCGTCATGGACGGCCCGTTCGCGACGCTGCCCGCGACGATCTCCGAGGTCAACGTGGACGGACAGAAGCTGAAGGTCCTGGTGTCGATCTTCGGCCGGGAGACCCCGGTCGAGCTGTCGTTCAACCAGGTCTCCAAGATCTGACGGCCGCCAGACGGCCGGCAGTCCCCGCGTACTGGCAGGTGTGCGGGGGACTCAAGTCAGTAAGAAGGAACAAACGAAATGCCACCCAAGAAGAAGAAGCTTGCGGCGATCATCAAGCTGCAGATCAAGGCGGGTGCGGCCAACCCCGCGCCGCCGGTCGGCCCCGCGCTGGGTCAGCACGGCGTCAACATCATGGAGTTCTGCAAGGCCTACAACGCCGCGACCGAGTCGCAGCGCGGGGACGTCGTCCCGGTCGAGATCTCCGTGTACGAAGACCGCACGTTCGACTTCAAGCTCAAGACGCCGCCGGCCGCGAAGCTGCTGCTGAAGGCCGCGGGCGTGGAGAAGGGTTCCGGCGAGCCGCACAAGACCAAGGTCGCCAAGGTCACTTGGGACCAGGTCCGCGACATCGCGAAGACCAAGGAATCCGACCTGAACGCGCACGACATCGACCAGGCCGCGAAGATCATCGCCGGCACCGCCCGCTCGATGGGCATCACGGTCGTCGACTGAGTTCCACCCCGCACCACCGTGGGAGAGCCAAGTGCTGGCTCCAACACCACACTGATCCGTTGAAGAGTTAAGGACAGAAGCAATGCCCAAGCACAGCAAGGCCTACCGTCAGGCTCTTGAGCTGGTGGACCGCGAGCGGCTCTACGCCCCGCTCGAGGCCGCGAAGCTGGCCAAGGAGACCTCTTCCAAGAAGATGGACGCCACCGTCGAGGTCGCCATGCGCCTCGGTGTCGACCCTCGGAAGGCCGACCAGATGGTCCGCGGCACCGTGAACCTGCCGCACGGCACCGGTAAGACCGCCCGCGTCATCGTTTTCGCCGTTGGTGACAAGGCCGCCGAGGCCGAGGCCGCCGGCGCGGACGTGGTCGGCACCGACGAACTGATCGAGCGCATCCAGGGTGGCTGGCTCGAGTTCGACGCCGCGATCGCGACGCCGGACCAGATGGCGAAGGTCGGCCGTATCGCCCGCATCCTCGGCCCGCGTGGCCTGATGCCGAACCCGAAGACCGGCACCGTGACCCCCGCGGTCGCGAAGGCCGTGACGGACATCAAGGGCGGTAAGATCAACTTCCGCGTGGACAAGCAGGCCAACCTGCACTTCGTCATCGGCAAGGCCTCGTTCGACACCGAGAAGCTGGTGGAGAACTACGCGGCCGCGCTGGACGAAATCCTCCGCGCCAAGCCCTCGTCGGCGAAGGGTCGCTACCTGAAGAAGGTCACGATCTCCACGACGATGGGCCCGGGTGTCCCGGTCGACCCGGCCCGGACCCGCAACCTCCTCTCCGAGGACGCGTGAGTCTGAGTTAGACATCACTGAGAAGGGGGCGGTCCCGCTACGGCGGGGCCGCCCCCTTTTCGTGTTTGCTTGAGGGCATGCCTACCTTCGCGTCGTTCGACGGGCTTCAGCTGAACTACACCGTTTGGGAAGGCGGAGGACGTCCGGTTCTGCTGCAGCACGGCTTCGCCGCGGACACGAACGCCAACTGGATCGCGCCGGGCGTCGTCGACACCCTCCAGGACGCGGGACTGACCGTGATCAGCCTGGACGCGCGCGGCCACGGGCGGTCGGCGAAACCGCACGACGAGGCGAGCTACGCGGACGACGCGATGGTCCGTGACGTCTCGGCGCTGCTCGACACGCTGAACCTCGACGAGGTGTCGATGGTCGGCTACTCGATGGGCGCGATGATCGCGCTCGGCGCGGTGGCCGCCGACCCGCGGATCCGGTGTCTCGCGATCGGGGGCGTCGGTTCGGGGATCGTCGACTTCGGCGGCGTCGACACCCGCGTCGTCACGCCGGAGGCGATCAGCGAGGCTTTGCTCGCTTCGGACCCCTCGACGCTTCCGCCGTCTTCGGCGCCGTTTCGTCTGCTGGCCGACGCCCTGCGGGCGGACCGGATCGCGCTGGCGGCCGTCGCACGCGGGACGGCGAATCCGAAACTGGACCTGACGGCGATCGCGGTGCCGACCCTGATCCTGGCCGGGGACACCGACCCGCTGGCCGCGGAACCCGAACGCCTGGCCGCCGCCATCGCCGGCGCCCGCCTCGTCCGCGTCCCGGGCGACCACATGGCCGCCGTCATGCACCCCGCCTTCGGCTCCGCGCTGACCGGCTTCCTCACGTCGCACGACTTCTGACCGGACGTGCGTTTAGCCCCCTAATCGCGATCCGGCGCGCGACCTGCGTTTCGCGGGCTAATCGCGATCCGGGCCGCGCGTCGCGTTTCGCGGGCTAAACGCGATCCGGTGGGCACGTGCGTTTAGCCCCCTAATCGCGATCTGGGGGTGGAAACACCCAGGTCAGTTGCCGGTGGGCGGGGCGGGGCAGGGGTCAGGGGAGTTGGCGTGCCCGGTGATCAGCCATTGGCCCATCTCGACTTCCTGCAGGGTGAAGCTGCCCAGCAAGGGACCACCGCGGATGCTGTACCAGCACGAGTGGATCGTCATGTTCTGCCGCGGGACAACGCTGGACATCGGACGCACCGCGTAGATGTACTGCGTGATGTCGGTGACCTTGGCGTTCAGGGCGGGGACGGCAGTGGCGCAGTCCGGATAGCCGAGGTTCCTGGCGAACTGAGCTTGGGCTTGTTCGGTCATTGCCAGACATACCGTTTCAATCCGGACGTCTCGCGGATACGGCTTGCCGATTGTGTCGTAGATGGCCCGCACGGCCTCCCATGGATTGGTGGAAAGGATATGGTTGGTGCGGTGCTTGCCGCCGCCGCCTTGGACGAACGTCGCCGTGTCCTGTCCGGCGTCGCTGGGGAAGATCTGCCGGTAGGCGATGGTCGCGCCGATGCAGATCAGCAAGATCACGATGATCCAGGCGAGCAGCTTCCCACCCAGACGTCGCAACCAGCGCGGCATGCGCGGCCGAGGGGCCGGCACGAGCTCGCCGGGCGGCGGTCCCGGAGGCGCCGGAGGCTGACCTCCGTAGTGCTGGATCATGGGTTGCGCGGGTTGCGATGGCACGAGGCCCTGCTTCTGCGCCTCAGTGAACTTCAGATAGTCCTGGAACTGCTGAAACTGCTGGAACTGACGCAGTTGCTCGTCGTCCAGCCGGGGCGCGGGCTGACCTCCCGCCTTGGGCTCGATGTCCGTGCCGGGCTCGTTGTCCGGCTTTCCGTCATCACGCTGCTCCGCCACGTCACCATGATGCCTCGCGAGCCCTCCATCGCACTCCGCCGGTCGCGTTTAGCCCGCTGAACGCGACTTGAGAGGGGGGCCGTGCCGGGGGCGAAACAGGGTCACGTATTCTTGTCAAGGTTCTACCGAAGACCGCTGGTCTTCTCCTGGTCATCTGACTCGGAGAACGAAGGCCCCGCTAGGGCGGGCGACCCGCGCAGGAGGAACGAGGCTCGCTCGCGACGTACTCCGTCGTTCGCCCTGACGCCCCGCGCCTGTCTGCGCTGGGGCGTTTCGTCGTTTCAGGGCTCTCAAGGCCAGTGGACCACTAGCCAAGAGAGGAGGCGACCATGGCGAAGCCCGACAAGGAGGCGGCCGTCGCCGAGATCGCGGAGCGCTTCCGCACCAGCTCGGCCACAGTCGTTACCCAGTACACCGGCCTCTCCGTGTCCCAGCTGTCCCAGCTGCGCCGCGCTCTCGGCACCAATGCCAAGTACCGGGTCGCGAAGAACACCCTCGTCCAGCGTGCCGCCACGGACGCCGGAATCGAGGGTCTCGAGGACCTGTTCGTCGGCCCGACCGCGATCGCCTTCGTCGAAGGTGAAGCTGTTGACGCCGCGAAGGCGCTTCGCGACTTCGCGAAGGACAACAACGCGCTTGTGATCAAGGGCGGCTACATGGACGGCAAGACGCTGTCCGTGGACGAGATCAACCAGATCGCCGATCTCGACAGCCGTGAGGTCCTGCTCGCCAAGGCGGCGGGCGCGTTCAAGGCGAAGCTGTCCCAGGCCGCCGCGCTGTTCCAGGCGCCGGCGTCCCAGGTCGCCCGCCTGGCTGCCGCGCTGGAGGAGAAGCAGCGCAACGCCGGTACCGAAGCAGCCGAAGCACCCGCCGAGAGCTGAACACCCCCCACCCCGAACTTTTAGTTCGTTTCAGAGAGGAAAGCCACCATGGCGAAGCTGAGCACCGCCGAGCTGATCGACGCCTTCAAGGAGCTCACCCTTCTTGAGCTGTCCGAGTTCGTGAAGGAATTCGAGACCACCTTCGACGTGACCGCGGCCGCCCCGGCTGCCGTCGTCGCCGCCGCCCCGGGTGCCGCCCCCGCCGCGGCCGCCGAGGAGCAGGACGAGTTCGACGTCGTCCTCGAGTCCGCCGGTGACAAGAAGATCCAGGTCATCAAGGTCGTCCGTGAGGTCGTCTCCGGTCTGGGCCTGAAGGAGGCCAAGGAGCTGGTCGAGGCCGCTCCCAAGGCCCTCCTGGAGAAGGTCGACAAGGAGGCCGCCGACGCCGCCAAGGAGAAGCTCGAGGCCGCCGGCGCCAAGATCACCATCAAGTGATCCCGGGCGCGTCAGCGCCTAACGCAGCACCGCCGAAGGGGCGGGCATCCACTCGGATGCCCGCCCCTTCGCTGTCTCCGGCCACGACCTGCGTTTAGCCCCCTAATCGCGACGCGTAGCCACGCTAAGCATCAGGGCGCCGGATCGCGTTTAGCCCGCTAAACGCGATCCGGCCGGCGCGGAGGGCGCAGGGGCCCTGACCTGCGTTTAGCGGGCTAAACGCGATCCGGGCCGGGCGGCGCCCGCTGTGGATCTGCGCCCGGGAGTGACGTGCACTACGGTGCTGCAAGCGGTGCACGGGCAGGCGGCGGGCTGCGCGAAAAGTTACCCGCGGGTCTGGCCAGAAAAGAAAACTGGTGAGTAACCTGTTCGCACTCAGCTCGTTGCACCTGGTTGACGCGGGTATCGCTGCGCGAACGCATGCGTCCTCCCGGGCCAGTGGCACGGGACGGCAGTGCGCGACGACGCGGAACAGCTCCTGGAGGTGCGATGGGTGCCGAGGTGGTCATCGAAGGTCTTTCCAAGTCCTTCGGTAAGCAGGCCATCTGGCGGGACGTCACGCTGACCCTGCCTCCGGGCGAGGTTTCGGCGATGCTCGGCCCGTCCGGAACCGGTAAGTCCGTCTTCTTGAAGTCGATGATCGGTCTGCTCAAGCCGGACCGTGGCCGGTGCATGATCAACGGCGTCGACATCGTGACGTGCTCCGAACACCAGCTCTACGAGGTGCGCAAGCTCTTCGGCGTCCTCTTCCAGGACGGCGCGCTCTTCGGCTCGATGAACCTCTACGACAACGTGGCGTTCCCCCTGCGCGAGCACACGAAGAAGTCGGAGACCGAGGTCCGCCGGATCGTGCTCGAGAAGCTCGAGATGACCGGTCTCAACGGCGCCGACAAGAAGCTGCCCGGCGAGATCTCCGGCGGTATGCGCAAACGCGCCGGCCTCGCCCGCGCTCTGGTGCTGGACCCGCAGATCATCCTGGTCGACGAGCCGGACTCCGGTCTCGACCCGGTCCGCACCACCTACATCTCCCAGCTCTTCCTGGACGTCAACGCGCAGATCGACGCGACGTTCCTGATCGTCACGCACAACATCAACCTCGCCCGCACCGTCCCGGACAACCTCGGCATGCTCTTCCGCAAGGAACTGGTCATGTTCGGCCCGCGCGAGGTGCTGCTGACCAGCGAGGAGCCGGTCGTCAAGCAGTTCCTCAACGGCAAGATGGACGGTCCCATCGGCATGAGCGAGGAGAAGGACTCGGCCCAGCTCGCCGCGGAGCGCGCGATGTTCGAGGCCGGGCACCACGCGGGCGGTGTCGAGGACGTCAGCGGGGTGCCGCCGCAGATGCAGCCGACGCCCGGCGTGCCGACCCGGATGGGCGCGGTCCGCCGCAAGGACCGCGTCATGCAGATCCTGCACGGTCTCCCGGCCGAGGCGCAGCAGAGCATCATCGAGTCGCTCTCCCCGGAGGAGCAGCAGCGCTACGGCGTCCGCCCGCAGCGCCTCGCGACCGCCGGCCACCGGTCGTCGCCCGCCGAGAGTTCGATCCCGAACCACCACCAGGGCCAGTTGCCCGACGACCAGGTCGCCCACATCCCGCATCCCGGGAGAGCGGGCAACCATCGCTTGCGGCCACAAGATCCGGGGTCAGGTGGCGCGTGAGCTCTTCCGCTTCATCGGCGAAGATTCCCGGGATCGGCATGCTGCGCGAGACCGGGAACCTGTTCGCTCTCGGCCTCGACATCGTTCGTGGCATCTTCCAGCGCCCGTTCCAGCTGCGGGAGTTCATCCAGCAGGCCTGGTTCATCGCGAGCGTCACGATCCTCCCGACGGCGCTCGTCGCGATCCCGTTCGGCGCGGTCATCTCGCTGCAGTTCGGCTCGCTGGCCCGCCAGCTCGGCGCCCAGTCCTACACGGGCGCCGGGTCGGTGCTGGCCACCGTGCAGCAGGCCAGTCCGCTGGTCACGGCGCTGCTGGTCGCGGGCGCCGGCGGTAGCGCGGTCTGCGCGGACATCGGCGCGCGGACGATCCGCGAAGAGATCGACGCCATGGAGGTGCTCGGCGTCTCCGCGGTGCAGCGGCTGATCGTGCCGCGCGTGCTCGCGATGATGCTGGTGGCGCTCCTGCTGAACGGCATGGTCAGCGTCATCGGCGTGCTCGGCGGGTACTTCTTCAACGTCGTCCTCCAGGGCGGGACGCCGGGCGCGTACCTGGCGAGTTTCTCCGCGCTGGCCCAGCTGCCGGACCTCTGGGTCGGCGAGCTGAAGGCGCTGATCTTCGGCTTCATCGCCGCGGTCGTCGCCTCTTACCGGGGACTGAACCCGTCCGGCGGCCCGAAGGGCGTCGGGGACGCGGTGAACCAGTCGGTCGTCATCACGTTCCTCATGCTGTTCGTGGTGAACTTCGTGATCACGCTGATCTACCTGCAGATCGTGCCCGGAAAGCTGGACTGACGCATGACCTTCCTCCAGGGCGCCAAGCGGGTCGCCAACCGTCCATTGCAGACTCTGGACAACCTCGGTGACCAGATGTCGTTCTACGGCCGCGCGTTGCTGTGGACGCCGAGGACACTTCGCCGCTACATGAAAGAAGTTCTGCGGCTGCTGGCCGAGGTGAGCTTCGGTTCCGGCTCGCTCGCCGTCATCGGCGGCACGGTCGGCGTGATGGTCGGCCTGACCCTGTTCACCGGTGTCCTCGTCGGTCTTCAGGGTTACTCGGCGCTGAACTCGATCGGCACGTCGGCCTTCACCGGCTTCCTGACCGCGTTCTTCAACACCCGGGAGATCGCCCCGCTGGTCGCCGGGCTCGCGCTTTCGGCGACCGTCGGCGCCGGGTTCACCGCCCAGCTGGGCGCGATGCGGATCTCCGAGGAGATCGACGCGCTCGAGGTCATGGGCGTGCCCAGCCTGCCGTACCTGGTGACCACGCGGATCATCGCCGGTTTCGTCGCGGTCATCCCGCTGTACGTCATCGGCCTGCTGAGTTCGTATCTCGCGTCCCGGTTGGTCGTTATCTACATCTACAACCAGTCAGCGGGTACCTACGACCATTACTTCGACCTGTTCCTACCACCACAGGATGTGTTGTATTCGTTCATCAAGGTGCTGTTGTTCAGCGTCTTGATCATCCTGTCGCATTGTTATTTCGGTTACCGGGCCTCCGGTGGCCCCGCCGGTGTCGGCGTGGCCGTCGGTAAGGCGGTCCGGCTGAGCATCGTCACGGTGTCCATCATGAACTTCTTCATCGGTTTCGCGATCTGGGGAACCGACGTCACGGTGAGGATCGCAGGATGATCGCGACAATCCGGCGCAGGCTGCTCGGCCTGCTTCTGGTCGCCGTGCTCATCGGCGGGGTGGCGCTGAGCATCGCGCTGTACCAACGGGCGTTCACGCCCGTCGTCAGCGTGAAGCTCCAGTCGGGCAACATCGGGAACCAGTTGCTGAAGCAGTCCGACGTGAAGGTCCGCGGGCTCATCGTCGGCTCGGTCAAGGAGATCACCGCGACCCCGGACGGCGCCGAACTCACGCTCGCGCTGAATCCGGAGTCGGCGAAACTGATCCCCCAGAACGTTTCGGCGCGATTCCTGCCGAAGACGTTGTTCGGTGAGCGTTTCGTTTCCCTCGAGATCCCGGACGTGCCTTCGGAGAAGACGATCGCCGAGGGCGACGTGATCACCCAGGACCGCACGTCCGGCGCGGTCGAGCTGGAGCAGGCGTTCGCCCATCTGATGCCGGTCTTGCAGGCCGTGCAGCCGCAGAAGCTGTCGAGCACGCTTTCGGCGATCTCGACCGCGCTCAACGGCCGCGGCGACCAGCTCGGCGACACGCTCGCGCAGCTCGGCACCTACGTCGGGGAACTGAACCCGCACGAGCCCAAGCTCCAGCAGAACCTCAAGGAACTCGCGAAGTTCTCCGACAACCTCAACGCCGTGGCCCCGGACCTGGTGCAGACCTTGGACAACCTGAGCACCACCACCCGCACCGTGGTGGACCAGAAGATGAACCTGGCGAACCTCTACGGCAGCGTCACCCAGGCTTCGGTCGACCTCCAGACCTTCCTGCGGAACAACGCCGACAACCTGATCCGGCTCGCCGACACCGCCCGTCCGACGGCGGAGCTGCTGGCGAAGTACTCGCCGTCGTACCCGTGCGTGATCGGGCAGATGGCGGACAATCTGCCGAAGATCGACAAGGCGCTCGGCAAGGGCACCGACCGGCCCGGTCTGCACGCGACCATTGAGGTCACCGTCAACCGCGGGCCGTATCTGCCCGGCAAGGACGAGCCGCGGTTCGAGGACAAACGCGGCCCGCGCTGCTACGACCTGAAGCAGTTCCCGGACCCGTTCCCGCAGTACCCGCCGGACGGCCCGATCAAGGACGGCAGCACGGTCAAACCGCCGGCGCGCTCGGCGAACGACGGCCTTTCGCCTTCGAACGGTTTCGCGAACGTCGGCGGTTACAACGGCGGGGGAGCGCCCGGCGGTAGCCCGTCGTACAGCGCGTCCGAATCGGACTTCCTCGCGCAGCTGGTCGCCCCGCAGGTCGGCATGGCCGCCTCGGACGTGCCCGGCTGGGGCTCGCTGCTCGTCGGTCCGCTCTATCGCGGGGCGGAGGTGCACGTCAAATGAGGGGTCTGCTCGCACCGCTGATCAAACTCGGCGCCTTCATCGTCGTCACCGTGCTGTTCACGACGATCCTCGGGATCAGCATCGCCAACGTGAACACCACCAGCACCAACGCCTACAAGGCACGGTTCAGCGACGCGACCCTCGTGCTGCCCAACGACGACGTCCGCATCGCCGGCGTCCGGGTCGGACAGGTCAAGGAGGTCCGCATCGTCGACCGGCGCCAGGCCGAGATCGAGTTCGAAGTGGACGCCGGCCGCAAGCTGCCCGCCGGGGTGACCGCGCAGATCAAGTTCCGGAACCTGGTCGGCCAGCGCTACCTCTCGCTCGGGCAGGGCACCGACAGCTCCGGCAAGACGCTGGAGCCGGGCGGGAACATCCCGCTGGAGCGGACCACGCCCGCGCTCGACCTGACGCAGTTGTTCAACGGGTTCAAGCCGCTGTTCACCGCGCTCAACCCGGACGACATCAACAAGCTGTCGTACGAGGTCATCCAGGTCCTGCAGGGCGAGGGCGGCACGGTCGAAAGCCTGTTGAAGCACACCGCGTCGCTGGCCACCACGATCGCCGACAAGGACAAGGTGATCGGCGAGGTCATCGACAACCTGAACTCGGTACTCGACACGGTCAACGCGCACACGCCGCAGCTCAACGACCTGATCGTCAAGCTGCAGCAACTGGTCTCCGGGCTGGCCGCGGACCGCGAGCCGATCGGCGACGCCATCGAATCGCTCGGCACCCTCGCCCAGACGACCTCGGGGCTGCTCGGTGAGGCACGCGAGCCGCTCAAGCAGGACATCGCCGCGCTCGGCACGCTGTCGAAGAACCTCAACGACAGCCAGCCGATCGTCGAGCACTTCATCCAGTTCCTGCCGCAGAAGGTGACGGCGCTGACCCGCACCGCCGACTATGGCTCCTGGGTCAACTTCTTCGCCTGTGAGATGACGGGAGCCGTCGCCCTGCCTCCGCTGATCAACGAGCCGATCAACCTGCCGCTGCTGCCGGTGAACCGGGCGAGGTGCACGGCATGAAGTCGTTCCAGAAACGCAATCCGATCCCGATCGCGCTGGTCGGCATCTCGGTGCTGCTGCTCGGTTTCATCGCCGCACTCAACTCCGACGACCTGCCGGTCATCGGCGGCGGCACGACGTACTCCGCCGACTTCAGCGAGGCTTCGGGCCTGCAGGAGGACAACGACGTCCGCGTCGCCGGGGTGAAGGTCGGCAAGGTCTCCGAGATCAAGCTCGACGGGGACAAGGTCCGGATCTCGTTCAAGGTCAAGGACGCCTGGCTGGGCGACAAGACCAGCGCGGCCATCAAGATCAAGACCGTGCTCGGCCAGAAGTACCTGGCGCTCGACCCGCAGGGACAGCGCACGCTCGATCCGAGCGCGACGATCCCGCGTGAGCGCACGATGTCGCCGTTCGACGTCCTCGACGCCTTCCGCGGGCTTTCGCAGACCGTCGACGACATCGACACGACGCAGCTGGCGAAGAGCTTCGACGTGATCTCGGAGACCTTCGCGGACACACCGGCCGACGTGAAGGGCGCGCTGACCGGCCTCTCCCGGCTTTCGGACACGATCGCCAAGCGTGACTCGCAGCTGTCGAGCCTGCTCGCGAACACGCGGCAGGTCTCGCAGACGCTCGTCGACCGCGACGCCGAGTTCCAGAAGCTCCTGGCCGACGGCAACAAGCTGCTCGGCGAGGTGGCCAAGCGCAAGGACGCGATCTCCGCGCTGCTGGACGGCTCGCGCAACCTCGCCACCCAGCTCAAGGGCCTGGTCGACGACAACGACGCGCAGCTTGACCCGGTGCTCACCCAGCTCGACCAGCTGACCTCGATGCTCCAGCGCAACCAGGACGCCCTCGGCCAGGGCATCGCGCGGTTCGCGCCGTTCATCCGGGTGTTCACGAACACGATCGGCAACGGCCGCTGGTTCGACAACTACATCTGCGGGCTGGTCCTGCCGTCGTTCGGCCCGATCAACGAGAAGGGGTGCTACGACAAATGAGTACCCGTCTCGGAGCCGGCCTCGCGCGCGGCTTCACCATCGCGATCGTGCTCGCGCTGGTCGTCGCCGGCGCGCTGTGGTGGACGCTCAAGGACGCGGGCCGCAATCACGTGACCGCGTATTTCGCCGGCACCGTCGGCCTCTACGAAGGCAACAGTGTCCGGATGCTCGGCGTCGACATGGGCACGGTCACGAAGATCCAGCCGATGGGCAACCAGGTCCGCGTCGAACTCGAGTACGACCGTTCGGTGCCCGTGCCCGCCGACGCGAAGGCGATCATCGTGTCGCCGTCGCTGGTCAGCGACCGCTACGTGCAGCTCGCCCCGGCGTACAAGGGCGGCCCGCGGATCGCCGACGGCGCCGTCATCGGGCTCGACCGCACCGAGGTCCCGCTGGAGGTCGACGAGCTCGCCGCCAGCCTCTCCCGGGTCAGCCAGTCGCTCGGGCCCAACGGCGCCAACAAGAACGGGTCGCTGTCGAACCTGCTCGACACCGCCGCGAAGAACTTCGACGGCAACGGGCAGGCGCTGCACGACACGATCACGAAGCTCGGCCAGGCCGCGGGCACGTTGTCCGGCAACAAGGACGACCTGTTCAAGACCGTCGAGAACCTCGGCTCCTTCTCGCAGACGCTGGTGAACAGCGACAAGCAGGTCCGCGACTTCGAGCGGCAGCTCGCCGACGTCAGCGGCTTCCTCGCAGGGGAGCGGGAGAACCTTTCGGCCACGGTGAAGCAGCTCTCCGACACGCTCACCGCGGTGCAGGCGTTCATCGAGAAGAACCGCGACCGGCTCAAGTCCAATGTGGACAAGCTGGCCAGCGTGACCAAGGTGCTCGTGGACCAGCGCGGCGCGCTCGCCGAGATCCTCGACGTCGCCCCGGTCGGCCTCGGGAACCTGGTGAACACCTACAACGCCTCGTCCGGAACGCTCGACGCGCGGGCCAACCTCAACGAGCTCACCCAGCCGCCGCTGGTGATGGTGTGCAACCTGCTCAAGCAGACCCCGGAGGCGCTCGACGCACTGGGCGACGCGTGCAAGGGGGTCGCCGGACTGGTCGACGGGCTGGTGCCGCTGCCGTCGATCGCGCAGGTGATCCAGTCCTCGCAGGCGGGCCAGCTGCCGCCGCTGCCGCTCCCGATCGCGGGTCAGCTCTACGGAACGGCGGCCAAGTGATGAGCTGCGAAGAAACAGGACTCATGGCGCAGAGCTCAGCTGACGAGCACGGAGTGCCGCGAAAGACACTGAACAAGAAACTCGCCCTCGCGGCTGTCGGAACCGTCGCGGCGCTGACGTTGAGCGGCTGCGGGTTCAACGGGATCTACGACGTCCCGCTGCCCGGTGGCGCCGAACTCGGCGACCACCCGTACACGGTCAAGGTGCAGTTCCGGGACGTGCTCGACCTGACCCCGCAGGCCGGGGTGAAGGTCAACGAGGTCGCCATCGGCCGCGTCGAAGCGATCGGGCTGACCCCGGACGGCTGGAACGCCGAAGTCACCCTCCGGGTCAACGGCGACGTGAAGCTGCCGGCGAACGCCCTCGCCAACGTCAAGCAGTCGAGCCTCCTCGGTGAGAAGTACGTCGAGCTGGCGGCGCCGGCCGACGGACAGGGCAAGCTCGCCGACAACGCGGTGATCCCGCTGGCCCGCACGAACCGCAGCGTCGAGGTCGAAGAACTGCTCGGCGCGCTTTCGCTGCTGCTCAACGGCGGCGGGGTGGAACAGCTCAACACCATCACCAAGGAGCTCAACAACGCCACCCACGGCCGCTCGCCGGAGCTCAAGGCGTTGCTGAACAACACCAACGAGCTGGTCACGAACCTGGACAAGCAGTCCGCGAACATCACGCGCGCGCTCGACGGGCTGAACCGGCTCTCGCTCACCCTGAACGGCCAGAAGGACAAGCTGGTCGGCGCGGTCGACAACCTCGGCCCCGGCCTCGGCGTGCTGGAGCAGCAGCGCGGTCAGCTGGTGACGATGCTGAACGCGCTCAACCACCTCTCCGGTGTCGCCGTCGACACGGTGAACAAGAGCAAGGAAGACCTCGTCGCCGACCTCAAGGCCCTGCAGCCGACGCTGCAGAAGCTCGGCGAGGCGGGCTCGGATCTGCCGAAGGCGCTGGAGATCCTGCTGACCTTCCCGTTCAGCGACGCCGCATACGACGGCGTCAAGGGCGACTACTTCAACCTGTTCGCGAAGATCGACCTGAACCTGAACGAGATCCTCAAGAACCTCGGCCGCAGCCGCGAGAACCCGCTGAAGGACGCCATTCCGGTGCCGGGTCTGACCGGGGGCACCGAGGGGCCGGGCGCGAACCCGCCGCTGCCGATCCCGGACAGTGTCGGCGGGGTCGCCGGCAGCCAGGCGAGCGCGCCGCAGGGCGGCGGACAGCCGCAACAGACCGGACCCGCCGGTATCTTCGGCGTGCTGTCGGGAGGTGCCGGCTGATGCTGGTCCGTAGGACGAAGATCCAGCTGGTCGCGTTCGCGATCATCTCCGTGGTCGCCATCGTGTACGCGCTGATCCGGTTCGCCGGGCTCGGCCAGGTCTTCGGCGACGAGGGCTACACGGTGAAACTGCAGCTCAAGCAGTCGGGCGGCATCTTCCAGAACGCCGAGGTCACGTACCGGGGCTTCAACATCGGCCGCGTCGGCGAGCTGCGCCTGACCAAGACCGGGCTGGAGGCCGACCTCAACATCTCGCCGGACGCCCCGCAGGTGCCCGCCGATCTCGACGCCGTCGTCGCGAACCGGTCGGCGGTCGGCGAACAGTTCGTCGACCTGAAGCCCAAGAGCGAGAAGGGGCCGTTCCTGAACTCGGGTTCGGTCATCCCGGCCGACAGGGTCAAGACGCCCGTGCCCACCGAGCAGCTCATCGGCGACCTCGACAGCCTCGCGGCCTCGGTGCCGACCGACTCGCTGCGCAAGGTCGTCGACGAGTCGTACAACGCCTTCAACGGCACCGGCCCGGATCTGCAGCGGCTGCTCGACACCGCGCGGAGCTTCACCGCGACCGCGCAGGAGTATCTGCCGCAGACCGTCCAGCTGCTGGAAAAGGGCGGGCAGGTCCTCGAAACGCAGAACGACATGGCGAGCTCGATGAAGTCGTTCAGCGCGGACCTCAACAAGCTCTCCGGCACGCTGAAGAACTCCGACGCCGACATCCGGAAGCTGATCGGGATCACCCCGCAGGTGGCGAACCAGATCAGCTCGGTGCTCGCCGAATCCGGGCCGGGGCTGGGCGCGCTGACGGCGAACCTGCTCACGACGTCGAACCTGCTGGTGACCCGGCTCGACGGGCTCGAACAGGGCCTGGTGACGTATCCGATGCTCGCGGCCGGCGCCAACACCGTCGCCAACGACGGCACCGCGCACCTGGGTCTCGCGCTCAACCTGTTCAACCCGCCGTCGTGCACCAAGGGCTACATGGGCCTGGACAAGTACCGCGAAGGCACCGACACGACGCCTCGCGCGCCGAAGGACGACGCGTACTGCGCCGAGCCGAAGGGCAGCCCGATCAACGTGCGCGGTGCGCAGAACGCGCCGTACAACGGGGTCCCGCAGATCCCGTCGGAAGGCGACGTCGCGGCGAACGCCGGCCGCTCGGCCGAGGAACTGGCCAGCCTGCGCGCGGCGCAGGGCATGCCGAGCGTCCTGCAGAGCCCCGGGGTCAGCCTGCCCACCCTCGGCACGCTGCTGGGCCTGCCCGGCTGACGCCGAGACCGTATATCTAACCTGGAGTGTCATGAGTTCTTCCCGATCGCGGACCCTGGTCCTCGGGGCGGCGGCGTTCGCGCTCGCCGCCTTCGTCGCCGCGGCGATCTTCGGTGTCATGTGGGCCGTGGCCGCGTCCGACGACAACGCCGACCTGGCGCGCTCGCGGGACGAGGTGGCCAAGGCGGGCGGCACCGCGATCAAGGCGTACACCGAGGTCGACTTCGAGAAACTCGACGAGTTCTTCGCCAAGCAGAAGGCCGTCTCCGACGACAAGATGAGCCAGCAGCTGGCCCAGCTGGAGCCGACCTACCGCAAGGCGCTCGGCGACGCGAAGACCAAGGTCGTGACCACCATCCAGGACATCGCGGTCGAGGAACTCGACGACCACGAGGGCAAGGCGAGCTTCCTCGCCGCCATCTCCACCCAGGTCACCCAGGGCGACAAGGCGAGCTCGAAGGCGTTGCGCCTGGAGGTCTCGATGACCCGGGTGGGCGATGAGTGGAAGCTGTCCGGGATCGACAACGTGCCCCTCGTCGCGGCCGGTCAGTAAGAGCGTCACCTAGAACGGAGCCACGTAGTGCCCCCCTCCCGTCGCCAGCCCCCTCGCAGCACTCAGCCGGTGCGCCGCCCCCGGGTGGCCGGCCTGCGACGGCCCGGTGCGTCTCCTACTCCCGCTTCTCCGGAAGCCGCTGCCACAGAGGTCTCGGAGGTCTCGAAGGTCGCCGAAACGCCGGCGCCGGTCCGCCGGCCGTCGCCGCGGCCTGCTCCGCGTCCTGCGCCTGAACCGGAGCCTGAGCCTGAGGCTGAGGCCGTTGAGGTTGCTGAGGTCGCTGAGCCTGAGGTGGCCGCTGTCGAGGCTCCTGAAGAGCCCTCGGTCGCCGAAGAGGTCGTCGAGAAGCCGAGCCCGCGTGCGAAGGCCCGTGCGGCCGCCGAAGAGAAGCCGGACGACCTTGAAGAGGCCGAAGCCGAGGTCGCTTCCGACGAGTCTGACTCTTCGGAACCCGAGAAGAAGCCGGGCTCCCGGCAGCTGATCCTGGCGGGCGCGCTGGTCGTCGTCGGACTGCTGCTGGCCGCGACCGCGGTGCTGTTCAAGATCCAGGCCGACGAGGTGTCCAGCTCGACGAACAACACCGCGCTGCTGGACGTCGCGAAGACCGCGCAGGTCAAGGACCAGGTCGCGAAGGCGACCGAGGCGCTGTTCTCGTACGACTACAACAACATCGCGAAGACCGAGTCCGCGGCGGCCGATCTGCTGGTCAACGACGAGGTGCGGGCGAAGTACAACCTGCTGATGGGCGAGGTCAAGCGGCTGGCGCCGCAGCAGAAGATGGTCGTGACGTGCAAGGTCACCCGCAGCGCCGTCATCCGGCTGGAAGGTGACCGGGCCGACGTGATGGTGTTCGTCGACCAGAGCTCGACGCGGGCCGACACGAACAAGACGACCGCCGGGAGCGCGCAGCTGCACTTGAACGCGGAGCTGCAGGGCGACAAGTGGAAGATCACGGCGATGAACACCTACGCCGCCCCGCCCAACCCGGCCGCTTCCTCGGCTCCCGCCTCACCCCCCGCTTCCCCGGCCCCCTCGAAGTGACCCACCCCCGGATCGCGTTTAGCCCGCTAAACGCGATCCGGGCGCCGACCTGCGTTTAGCCTCCTAATCGCGATCCGGTCCGCGACGTGCGCCCTCTCGCGGCTTTCCGGCACTCCCGCCCCCGACCTGCGTTTAGCGGGCTAATCGTGACGCGTCCGCGCGCCGCTCGACCGGAGCTTGAAACTCGCCGTGCGCGCCTTCTTGGCCATCTTCCGGTCCGGATGGCTCGCGCCGACGACGCTCAGAAGTTCGAGCCGGTCCGGATGGCCGGAGGACGTCAGCAGGTCCACGACGTCGAAGCCGTCGTCCATGTCGGCGAGCTGATGGACGAACGCGCCGAGCGCGTTCATCGCCGCGTAGTGGTCGGCCATCCCGAGGGTGACCTCATCGCGAGTGATCGTTTCCCGGTCGACCGCGCCACGTTCGGACAGCCACATCGCGGCGGCCGCGCCGGCCAGACCGCCTTCGGCTCGGATTCCCGCAGCGGTCTCGAGGCCGATCTCCCCGGTTTCGCCGAGCGCGATCAAGGCAAACAGTCGTTCTTCGGGAAGCCGTGCCGTGCGGAGGAACTCACTCGCCTCTGCTGCCGCGTCGGAGGGCGACCGGTGCCGGGTCCAGGCCTTCAGCTCCGCGTCGATGATCTCCGGCGCGGACTCGGCGAGGCGTGGGCTCAGCTCGCCGAGACTCTTCTCCGCCGCCTCGCCGATGACCGGTGCGTCCATTCCGGCCTCGCGGAGCGCCCTGTTGATCGCCCAGACGGCGATCGGGGTGAGGCTGAGGACGTACGGAGAGGGATCGGGTTTCCCGGCGATCTCGGCGATCAGCGCGAGCCCGGCCGGGTCCGCGGTGCGCTTCTCGAGCGCGCCGAGCCGTTCCAACAGGTCCACCGCGACGCTGGTCGCGTACCGCGTCGATTCGTCCGGCGCCTGCCCGAGCTCGATGGCTTCGAAAAGGAGCTCGACCGGCACAGCGACCTGACCCGACCGGTAGAGCGTGAGTGTGATCGTGGCGACCAGTCCGAAGGGCAGAGACTCAGCCTCGCCGATCGTCGAATACAGCCGCTCCCAGAGCCGGAGAGCGTCATCGGCGAGCGTCGCGTTCTCCTCGACGGGCACGTGCTTGCCGTCGACGACGCGGACCAGCCCGGACACGTCCGCCCACCGGGCGATCAGCGGATCGCCGGCGTCCGACCCGGCGACGTAGCCGCGGACCTCGTCGAGGAGGGGGCACCGCTCCGCGGCCTTCCGCAGCTCGGATTCCGGCCGTAAGAGGACCGGGGGCATCTCGGAACCGGCGTCCTGCTCCCACGTTTCGCTCACGCCCCCAGTCTGGCAGCGTCCGCCCGGCGCGCGTCGCGATTAGCCCGCTAAACGCAGGTGCGCCGCCCTGCCTGTGCGCCGCACCAGAAGGCCCACCGGTCACAACGGTCACACGGGCCGAGTTCGTCCGAAGCGCCCCGCCGCGAGCCTGGCCCGACCCGGTGACCGTCCGGGAAGTCCCGCCGGCCGGATCGCGATTAGCCCGCTAAACGCAGGTCGGCGCGCCGGGGCCGTCACCTGCGGGTACCGGGCGGTAACCAGGATGATCGTCCTGTGAAGCACCCCGCCCGGGGCTACTTCCACGCTGCGCCAACCGGCGGGACCACCGCGCGGCATCTTGACTCAGAGCCCCTGTGGGGTCACGCTTACTGGCAACGGTGAGAACCGGCGGTGCCCTTGCGGGAGGGACGGTCCGGGGAGGCCGAGGAGAGGCATACCTGAAGACGTCGCGATGCAGGCTGGGCCCCATCTGGAGCGCCCCCTGGACAGACCGCGGCGTTCGGGCTAGACTGCTTCTTTGCGCTGCCCTCTTTCAGGCTGCCCGGAGCCGGTAGTTAGGATAGTGGGCACACGGCACCCTTGACAGATCGCATCAGCTGTTGCTGACGCGGCTGCTCACCGCTCATTGTCCCCGGAAGGACGCATCTTGGCAGTCTCTCCCGCGAACCAGGCCACTGCTGCGACCACCTCGGCTGTATCTCGCTCGGAGTCCACGGGAATCCCGGGAGCCCCCAAGCGGGTCTCCTTCGCAAAGATTCGCGAGCCGCTCAGCACCCCGAACCTGCTCGACGTGCAGATCAGGTCCTTTGAATGGTTCACCGGCGACGAGGCGTGGTTCGAACGCCGCGTCGAAGAAGGTGAAGAAAACCCGGTCGGTGGCCTGGAAGAGGTCCTCAACGAGATCTCGCCGATCGAAGACTTCTCCGGATCCATGTCGCTGTCCTTCTCCGACCCGCGCTTCGACGAGGTCAAGGCCTCCGTCGAGGAGTGCAAGGACAAGGACATGACGTACGCGGCCCCGCTGTTCGTGACCGCCGAGTTCGTGAACAACAACACCGGCGAGATCAAGAGCCAGACGGTCTTCATGGGCGACTTCCCGGTGATGACCGACAAGGGCACCTTCGTCATCAACGGCACCGAGCGTGTCGTCGTGTCCCAGCTGGTCCGTTCGCCGGGTGTGTACTTCGACACCAGCGTCGACAAGACCACCGACAAGGACGTCTTCAACGTCCGCGTCATCCCGAGCCGGGGTGCCTGGCTGGAGTTCGACGTCGACAAGCGCGACACCGTCGGCGTCCGCATCGACCGCAAGCGCCGCCAGCCGGTCACCGTGCTGCTGAAGGCGCTCGGCTGGACCACCGAGGCGATCCGCGAGCGTTTCTCCTTCTCCGAGACGCTGCTCGCCACCCTCGAGAAGGACCACACCGCCGGCACCGACGAGGCGCTCCTCGACATCTACCGCAAGCTGCGTCCGGGCGAGCCCCCCACGAAGGAGAGCGCGCAGACGCTGCTGGAGAACCTGTTCTTCAAGCCGAAGCGCTACGACCTGGCCAAGGTCGGCCGGTACAAGCTGAACAAGAAGCTCGGCCTGACCACGCCGTACGACACCGGGACGCTGACCGAAGAGGACATCGTCTCGACGATCGAGTACCTGGTCCGCCTGCACGCGGGCGAGGACAAGGCGACCGTCGGGGACCAGGTCATCCCGGTCGAGACCGACGACATCGACCACTTCGGCAACCGTCGTCTCCGCACCGTCGGCGAGCTCATCCAGAACCAGATCCGCGTGGGTCTGTCCCGGATGGAGCGCGTCGTCCGCGAGCGGATGACCACCCAGGACGTCGAGGCGATCACGCCGCAGACCCTGATCAACATCCGTCCCGTCGTGGCGGCGATCAAGGAGTTCTTCGGTACTTCGCAGCTGTCGCAGTTCATGGACCAGAACAACCCGCTGTCGGGGCTGACGCACAAGCGTCGTCTGTCCGCCCTCGGCCCGGGTGGTCTGTCGCGTGAGCGCGCCGGCATGGAGGTCCGTGACGTCCACCCGTCGCACTACGGCCGCATGTGCCCGATCGAGACGCCGGAAGGCCCGAACATCGGCCTGATCGGTTCGCTCTGCTCGTACGCGCGGGTCAACCCGTTCGGTTTCATCGAGACCCCGTACCGCAAGGTCGTCGAGGGTCGCGTCACCGACCAGGTCGACTACCTCACCGCGGACGAGGAAGACCGCTACGTGAAGGCGCAGGCGAACGCGCCGATCTCGGAAGACGGCACCTTCGTCGAAGACCGCGTCCTGGTCCGTAAGAAGGGCGGCGAGGTCGAGCTGATCGACCCGCTGGACGTGGACTACATGGACGTCTCGCCGCGGCAGATGGTCTCGGTCGCGACGGCGATGATCCCGTTCCTCGAGCACGACGACGCGAACCGCGCGCTCATGGGCGCGAACATGCAGCGTCAGGCCGTTCCGCTGCTGCGCAACTCGGCCCCGCTGGTCGGCACCGGCGTGGAGCTGCGTGCCGCGGTGGACGCCGGTGACGTGCTCGTCGCCGAGCAGGCCGGTGTGGTCGAGGAGCTCTCGGCCGACCTGATCACGATCATGCACGACGACGGCACGCGGAAGAGCTACGGACTGTACAAGTTCCGTCGCTCGAACCACGGCACCTGCTTCAACCACCGCCCGATCGTCAACGAGGGCGACCGGGTCGAGCAGGGTCAGGTCATCGCCGACGGCCCGTCCACCGAGAACGGTGAGATGGCGCTCGGCAAGAATCTGCTCGTCGCGGTCATGCCGTGGGAGGGCCACAACTACGAGGACGCGATCATCCTCTCCGAGCGCCTGGTGCAGGACGACGTGCTCACGTCGATCCACATCGAGGAGCACGAGATCGACGCCCGCGACACCAAGCTGGGCGCCGAGGAGATCACCCGGGACATCCCGAACGTCTCCGAGGAGGTCCTCGCCGACCTCGACGAGCGCGGCATCATCCGCATCGGTGCCGAGGTCCGCGACGGCGACATCCTGGTCGGCAAGGTCACGCCCAAGGGTGAGACCGAGCTGACCCCGGAGGAGCGCCTGCTCCGCGCGATCTTCGGCGAGAAGGCCCGCGAGGTCCGCGACACCTCGCTGAAGGTGCCGCACGGCGAGACCGGCAAGGTCATCGGCATCCGCGTGTTCTCCCGCGAGGACGACGACGAGCTGCCCCCGGGCGTCAACGAACTGGTCCGCGTCTACGTGGCCCAGAAGCGGAAGATCCAGCCGGGCGACAAGCTCGCCGGCCGCCACGGGAACAAGGGTGTCATCGGCAAGATCCTCCCCGCCGAGGACATGCCGTTCATGGAGGACGGCACGCCCGTCGACATCATCCTGAACACCCACGGTGTCCCGCGTCGTATGAACATCGGCCAGGTCCTGGAGCTTCACCTGGGCTGGCTGGCGTCGCAGGGGTGGAAGATCGAGGGCAACCCGGAGTGGGCGAAGAACCTCAACGAGGAGCTCTACGACGTCGACCCCGGCACGAACACCGCCACCCCGGTGTTCGACGGCGCGAAGGAAGAGGAGCTCACCGGGCTGCTCGGCGCGACCAAGCCGAACCGCGACGGCGAGCGCATGGTCAAGCAGAACGGCAAGGCCACGCTGCTGGACGGCCGCTCCGGCGAGCCGTTCCCGTACCCGGTCTCCGTCGGCTACATGTACATCCTGAAGCTGCACCACCTGGTCGACGACAAGATCCACGCCCGGTCCACCGGTCCGTACTCGATGATCACGCAGCAGCCGCTGGGTGGTAAGGCGCAGTTCGGTGGCCAGCGGTTCGGCGAGATGGAGTGCTGGGCGATGCAGGCGTACGGCGCCGCATACACCCTGCAGGAGCTCCTGACGATCAAGTCGGACGACGTGGTCGGCCGCGTCAAGGTGTACGAGGCCATCGTCAAGGGGGAGAACATCCCCGAGCCGGGTATCCCCGAGTCGTTCAAGGTGCTCCTGAAGGAGCTCCAGTCGCTCTGCCTCAACGTCGAGGTGCTGTCCAGCGACGGCGCCGCGATCGAGATGCGCGACTCCGACGACGAGGACCTCGAGCGTGCCGCGGCCAACCTCGGCATCAACCTGTCCCGCAACGAGTCGCCCTCGGTGGACGACGTCGTGCACTGACCCGCGATGAGGCGGGAGCCTGCCTCCCGTGGGCTCCCGCCTCCGCTCGCCAACTCCTCTAGTCGCATCAACCCCAAGGGGATGTAAAGACGTGCTGGACGTCAACTTCTTCGATGAGCTCCGCATCGGCCTCGCCACCGCCGACGACATTCGTCAGTGGTCCTTCGGCGAGGTGAAGAAGCCGGAGACCATCAACTACCGGACGCTCAAGCCCGAGAAGGACGGCCTCTTCTGCGAGAAGATCTTCGGCCCGACCCGGGACTGGGAGTGCTACTGCGGTAAGTACAAGCGGGTCCGCTTCAAGGGCATCATCTGCGAGCGCTGTGGCGTCGAGGTCACCCGCGCCAAGGTGCGTCGTGAGCGGATGGGCCACATCGAGCTGGCCGCTCCCGTCACCCACATCTGGTACTTCAAGGGTGTTCCCTCCCGCCTGGGCTACCTGCTCGACCTGGCGCCGAAGGACCTCGAGAAGATCATCTACTTCGCGGCCTACGTGATCACCGGTGTGAACACCGAGCTGCGGCACAACGACCTCCCGACCCTCGAGAACGAGATCGGTGTCGAGCGCAAGAACCTCGAGACCAAGCGTGACGCGGACATCGAGGCACGGGCGCAGAAGCTGGAAGCCGACCTGGCCGAGCTGGAGGCGGAGGGCGCCAAGTCCGACGTCCGCCGCAAGGTCAAGGAAGGCGGCGAGCGCGAGATGCGTCAGCTGCGTGACCGCGCCGGTCGCGAGCTGGACCGTCTCGAGGAGGTCTGGACGACCTTCACCAAGCTCGACACCCGCCAGCTGATCGCCGACGAGCTGCTCTACCGCGAGCTCGTCGACCGCTACGGCGAGTACTTCACCGGCGGCATGGGCGCGGAGGCCATCCAGAAGCTGGCCACCGAGTTCGACGTCGCCGCGGAGGCCGAGAGCCTGCGCGACACCATCCGCAACGGCAAGGGGCAGAAGAAGCTCCGCGCACTGAAGCGGCTCAAGGTCGTCGCGGCCTTCCAGGCCACCGGCAACGACCCGCGCGGCATGGTGCTCGACGCCGTCCCGGTGATCCCGCCGGACCTGCGCCCGATGGTCCAGCTCGACGGTGGCCGGTTCGCCACCTCCGACCTGAACGACCTCTACCGCCGGGTCATCAACCGGAACAACCGGTTGAAGCGGCTGATCGACCTCGGCGCGCCCGAGATCATCGTCAACAACGAGAAGCGGATGCTGCAGGAGGCCGTCGACGCGCTGTTCGACAACGGCCGCCGCGGCCGCCCGGTCACCGGTCCCGGTAACCGCCCGCTGAAGTCGCTGTCCGACCTGCTCAAGGGCAAGCAGGGCCGGTTCCGTCAGAACCTGCTCGGCAAGCGTGTCGACTACTCCGGCCGTTCGGTCATCATCGTCGGTCCGCAGCTGAAGCTGCACCAGTGCGGTCTGCCGAAGGACATGGCGCTCGAGCTGTTCAAGCCGTTCGTCATGAAGCGGCTGGTCGACCTGAACCACGCGCAGAACATCAAGTCCGCCAAGCGGATGGTGGAGCGGTCGCGGCCGCAGGTGTGGGACGTGCTCGAAGAGGTCATCACCGGCCACCCGGTGATGCTGAACCGTGCGCCGACCCTGCACCGCCTCGGTATCCAGGCCTTCGAGCCGCAGCTGGTCGAAGGCAAGGCCATCCAGCTGCACCCGCTGGTCTGTGAAGCGTTCAACGCGGACTTCGACGGTGACCAGATGGCCGTGCACCTCCCGCTGTCCGCGGAGGCGCAGGCCGAGGCCCGCATCCTGATGCTGTCGGCGAACAACATCCTTTCGCCGGCGTCGGGCCGTCCGCTCGCCATGCCGCGTCTGGACATGGTGACGGGTCTGTTCCACCTGACCCGCCTGACCGAGACCGCCGAGGGCGCGGGCAACGCGTACTCGTCGCCCGCCGAGGCGATCATGGCGTTCGACCGCAAGGCGCTGAGCCTGCACGCCCCGGTCAAGATCCGCATCACCGACCGTCAGCCCGCCAAGGCCGACGAAGCGGCGCTCGCGGAGAAGGGCTGGGAACCGGGCAAGGCGTGGCTGGCCGAGACGACCCTGGGCCGCGTGCTGTTCAACGAGCTGCTGCCGGCGGACTACCCGTTCATCAACGAGCCGATGCCGAAGAAGCGTCAGGCCGCGATCGTGAACGACCTCGCCGAGCGCTACTCGATGACCCAGGTCGCGCAGACCCTGGACCGCCTGAAGGACGCCGGTTTCTACTGGGCGACCCGTTCGGGCGTCACGGTCGCGATCTCCGACGTGCTCGTCCCGACCGGCAAGAAGGCCATTCTGGACGAGTACGAAGGCAAGGCCGACCAGGTCGAGAAGCGGTACCAGCGTGGTCAGCTGTCGCACGCCGAGCGCAACAACGAGCTCGTCAAGGTGTGGACGCAGGCCACCGAAGAGGTCCACAAGATCATGGAGACGGCGCTGCCGGACGACAACCCGATCGCGATGATCGTGAAGTCGGGCGCGGCGGGCAACATGACGCAGGTCCGGTCGCTGGCCGGCATGCGTGGTCTGGTGTCGAACCCGAAGGGTGAGTACATCCCGCGTCCGATCAAGGCCAACTTCCGTGAAGGCCTGTCGGTGGCGGAGTACTTCATCGCGACGCACGGTGCCCGTAAGGGTCTGGCGGACACGGCGCTCCGTACCGCCGACTCGGGTTACCTGACCCGTCGTCTGGTGGACGTGTCGCAGGACGTCATCGTCCGCGAGATCGACTGTGGCACCACCCGCGGTATCAACATGCCGATCGGCGAGGACATCGGCGACGGCAAGGTCCTGCGCGACCAGCACGTCGAGACCAGCGTGTACGCGCGGAACCTGGCGACCGACGCGGTCGACGCCAAGGGCAACGTCGTGCTCAACGCCGGTGACGACATCGGTGACCCGGCGATCGACAAGCTCATCTCGAGCGGGATCTCCAAGGTCAAGGTGCGCTCGGTGCTGACCTGCGAGTCGGCCGTCGGTATCTGCGCCACCTGCTACGGCCGGTCCATGGCGACCGGTCAGCTCGTCGACGTCGGCGAGGCCGTGGGTATCGTCGCGGCCCAGTCGATCGGTGAGCCGGGTACGCAGCTGACGATGCGTACGTTCCACCAGGGTGGTGTCGCCGGTGACGACATCACGACCGGTCTGCCCCGTGTCCAGGAGCTGTTCGAGGCCCGGGTCCCGAAGGGCAAGGCGCCGATCGCCGACGTCGATGGCCGCGTGCGCATCGAGGAGAGCGAGCGGTTCTGGAAGATCACGCTGATCCCGGACGACGGCAGCGAAGAGATCGTCTTCGACAAGCTGTCCAAGCGTCAGCGGCTCGCGAACACCCCGAACGGCCCGCTGGGCGACGGTGACCGCGTCGCGGTCGGCCAGCAGCTGCTCGAAGGCACGCCGGACCCGCACGAGGTCCTGCGGGTCATGGGGCCGCGCGAGGCGCAGATGCACCTGGTGGACGAGGTCCAGAAGGTGTACCGGGCGCAGGGTGTGTCGATCCACGACAAGCACATCGAGGTCATCGTGCGGCAGATGCTGCGCCGCGTGACGATCATCGACTCCGGTGCCACGGACTTCCTGCCGGGCGAGCTGCCCGAGCGGACCAAGTTCGAGGCGAAGAACCGCGCGTCGGTCGCCGAAGGCGGCGAGCCTGCCTCGGGTCGCCCGGTGCTGATGGGGATCACGAAGGCCTCGCTGACCACGGACTCGTGGCTGTCGGCGGCCTCGTTCCAGGAGACCACGCGTGTCCTGACCGACGCGGCCATCAACGGCCGCTCGGACAAGCTCGTGGGCCTCAAGGAGAACGTGATCATCGGTAAGCTGATCCCGGCCGGTACCGGGATCAACAAGTACCGCAACATCCAGGTGCAGCCGACCGAGGAGGCGCGGGTCGCCGCTTACGCGATCCCGTCCTACGACGACGGCTACTACACCCCGGACGTCTTCGGCTCCACGCCGGGCGCCGCGGTGCCGCTGGACGACTACGACTTCGGCCGCGACTTCCGCTGACCGAAGCGAAATCCACGAGAAGGGCCCCCGCCGATCCGGCGGGGGCCCTTCCCGTTTCCCGGAATGTTCCAATTCGGCTCCCTTCACCCGAAACGGGTACGCACCCTCCTCAGCGCTCGCTAAATTGATCGGGTTCCACGCGGCTCGGGGGCTGTGCGCATTCCATTGGGTTATCTGGGGAGACTCTGCGTGAGCAAAAGACCTGGCGCGAGATCCATCGCGCGTACTGCGGGGATCTATCTTGCGACGATCGCCGCCGGCGCGGCACTGACCGGTGTGTTCACCGCGCCCGCCGTGGCGGATCCGGAGCCTTCGGCCCCGACCTCAAGTGTGCCGACGACGTCCGAAGCGCCGAGTAGTGCTCCGGCCCCGACGTCGAGCGCGCCGCCGGTCGAGACCCCTTCGTCCGCGGCGCCGAAGCCACAGGCCGCGAGCGACAAGCTCGAAGCTTCGGTCACGTTCGAAAAGTCGTCTTACCGGACCGACGAAGACGTTCGATTCACCTTCAAGGTCAAGAACGTCAGCGGAACTCGCGTGACCGGCCTTCAGCTGAACTATTTCTTCGGCGAACCGGGCGCCCTTTCGATCCCCTATGAGCCTGGTTGGCGGGAACTGGGTCGCTCGCCGGGGGTGAGCCTCGAGCCGGCGGGAGCCATCGAGATCCCCGTCACCGGACAGGTGGCGGACCTCGACAGTGACGTCGTGAACGTTCGTGGCTTCCTTTACGACGATTCTTCGTTGAGCATCGGCCAGTTCAAAGCCAGCGTCCCCGTCACGAAGGTCGTCGGAGGCGCGGAGGGGGTCGTGTTCGGCGACAAGAACGGCAACGGCAAGCTCGACGACGGCGAGCAGCTCGCCGGTATCCCGCTCACCTTGCGCCACACCCTTGGCACCAAGGAGTACAAGGCCACCAGCGACGCCGACGGGAAGATCGACTTCGGCGACGTCGCGGCCGCCCGGTATCTCCTCGGCGGCGGCGAGGCGATCAAGGGTTGGCTCTTCCCGACCAGGGTCGTCCAGGTCGGCGCGGACACCACGAACCTGCCCATCCGCGGGGTGCAGCCGTTGAACGGCGCCCTCAAAGCGTCGGTGTCCTTCACCAAGGACACGTACAAGGCAGGCGAGCTCGCCCACCTCACCGTCACGCTGTCGAACTCCGGATCCATCCCGCTCTCCGGCATCGTGGCGGGGTGCAATCGCGTCGGAACGGACTTCGGCCTGAGGGGTAACGGTCCCGGTTGGGGAGAGCTCGCCTACTTCGCGGGCGGGGTGACGATCGCTCCCGGCGAGACCAGCACCTTCGACGTGTCCGAAAAGGTCCCGGACGCCGCACTGAACCATGGCCGTGTCGCGGTGGCTTGTGACTTCGGTTATGCCGAAGTCGACATCGAACGCAACCCGTCCGCGGTCGACGAAGCGGCGGTGCCGGGTGGGATGGCCACCCTCGCGGGACAGGTCGCCGACGACTCCGATCCGAGTAAGCCGGGGCCGGGGATCGCCGGCGTCAAGCTCATCCTCTCTTCCGACGGCGACTGTCCGACCATCGTCGAGACCACGACCGACGCGGACGGGAACTTCAAGATCGAGAATGTGGTGCCGGGGCCGAAGTACCGCCTGTTCTTCGCGCCGCCGAAGGGCTGGCGGATCAAGAACGAGAACCCGACCTCGATCTACGTCGTCGGTCCGCCGGACAACCCCGCCCGGCTGCACGTCGGAGCGGAGAAGGGCGAGGAACCGCCGGTCACCATGCCCACCCGGCGTCCTGGCTGTGACGCGTCTGGAACCACTACGCCAGCACCCGGTGCGCCGGGTCAGCAAGGTTCCGGCGGCGGAACGGGCCTGGCCAGCACCGGTGCCGACGTCCTGGGCCTCGGTGCCCTCGCCCTGGCGGCTTTGGCCCTCGGCGGGGGTCTGGTCTTCACCTCGCGCCGCCGTCGCCGCCAGGCCGACTGACCTGCGTTTAGCCCCCTAATCGCGATCTGCCACCTGCCCGCGCCCGATGCCACCGGATCGCGTTTAGCCCGCTAAACGCGATCCGGTGGCACTTGCGTTCAGCGGGCTAATCGGGATCTGCCCCGCCGCCCGCCACCGACCTGCGTTTCGCCCCCTAATCGCGATCCGGCGGGAAGGAGCGCAGGTCAGGGGGCCGGTGATGGGGAGCCGAAGTCGGTGTCGGGGAATGCGCCCCCAGTGAGGTTCCGGACCCGGCCTCCGCGAGCGTGCCCTTGAGCAGCTGCCGGTTCGCCCGGGCCTCGCCGGTGATTCTCGGGTCGTCGGTGTGCGAGAGCGTGACGAAGCATTACCCAATGCCCGTGTTCGGGAACCGGTCCGGCGGGATGACGGCTCACCTGGCCGATCCGGGCGCCATGATCGTCAGGCCCACCGTGCTCCTGAGGCTGTGGCCGGACTCCTCCGCGATGTACCCGTCATGTTCGGAGAAGAACTCCACCTTCATCTTCTCGTCCGCGGGGTCCTTGGCCCGCCGGACGAAGTGGTCGACGGCAGGCTGCGGCCGGTAGCAGTCGAACACCTTGAGCATGTAGCTCGCCGCTGGGCCGGCCAAGGTACGACGCCGGACGCTCGTCTGTATCACAGCCCGGGTGGGCAGCAGAGTTCCCGGGAAAGTGTAACGAAACCATAACGGCCACCGCGCTGCCGGATGCGGGTTACTGGTCCGTTGTGACCTGCCGTAGCGCCGCCAAGTGGCCTAATTCCCAATGCTCGGAAAACCGCCACCCGTTCGGCCCAATGGCCCATCCGCATCGTGGGAAATTCACCCTGCCGTGGCACGTCTCATTCTTTGATCACGAGATTGACACTCCGGTGGGTTCACACGAGTATTTCGCCCATGCAATCCCCAGTCGCCTTGGTGTGGCGCCGGCACGTTGACTTGCGGCAGCAAGCCAGCGCGCTGTGTATGGATTCCTGACCCTTTCCGGGCTTACTCGATCAGCGTATTCGCAACGGCTGCGACGTTTCCTCGTGCGCTGACGCTTTCCGCTGTGCCGCAACGGTTCTCCGCTGGAACCGGCGGTTGATTGCTTTCCCTTTGATTCGTGCCGGTGACGCCTGCGCGGAAAGGGGAGAGGTGTGCCAATTGTCTGGCGCTTCGGTAGCGAAAACAGGGAGAAAGAATGCTATCCAACTCGCCCAAGTGGCGAAAAGTGGTGATCGGCGCCTTGGCGGCGGCGCTCGCCGTGGGCACGGTGACCTACACCGGCTCCGCGACGAGCGCCTACGCCGACGTCCAGGTCGTCAAGGACGCGAAGAAGGCGGCCGACGGCAAGGAGTACTGGGTCCAGAACCACCTGGTGTCCAGGGACGTCGCGGCGTCCCGGAGCGCGGACGGCAAGCGCAAGAAGTGGCTGCTGGTCTGGGCCGGTGACGAGAACATCGCCGACACCCTGGTCAAGGACGTCAAGAATCTGCCGGGTTCGCTCGGCGGCGGCCTGAACAAGATCAAGAACGCGTTGCCCGGTCCGGACTTCCTCGCCGTGATCGACGCGACGCAGGGTTCGCCGACTTACGGCAAGGTCGTCAACACCGCCACCGTCGGGCCGCTCGTCGAGAACGAGCCACACCACATGCAATACGTGTGGCACAAGGGAGACACGATCTACGCCGGCGCGCTGTTCGCCGCCGCGACGTACGCCTTCGACGTCTCCGCGTTGCCGCAACTGAAGCTCAAGGGCGTCAGCCTCCCGACGCAGACCCTCGGCGGCTCCGTGCCGGACGCGTACTGGGTGCTCAAGGACGGCACCGCCTACGGCACCTACATGGGCGGCCCGGTCGTGCCCGGCCCGCACACCTACGCCAACGGTTCGACCGTGGTGGGCAACGGTTTCGCGGGCAGCCCCGGCGAGGTCGTCCGCTTCGACCAGAACGCGCAGGTGCTTTCGGAGTCACCGGCGGCAACGCCGCAGGGTGACAACAAGAAGCTGTGCGACAACCTCCCGCAGCTGGACAAGCCGACCTGTGCCAACCCGCACGGCATCCAGGCCCGCGAGGACCTCAACACGCTGGTCACCAGTGACTACGCCGAGCCGCGCAACATCATCCTCGACCCGGTGAAGCAGCCGTCGCCGTATCTGCGGCGGCCGACCGTCCGCACGTGGGACATCTCCGACCGCAACAAGCCGAAGCTCAAGGCGGTCTCGTACCTGCCGGACGGTCCTCGCGCCGATCCCGCGGACCCGCTGCACGCGGAAAGCCGCGCGGTCATGGAGACCACGGTGACCAACCTGCCCGGCCACAAGGGCGCGTTCGCCCAGACCATGCAGGGCGGCGCGGTGTTCTACACACCGGACATCACGGCTAAGGAACCGCACTGGATCCAGGTGTTCGACGACGGCGCCGCCAACAAGGCGATCCACCCGAACAACGACTCCAACGGTGGTGGCTCCAACGGCGGCTGGATCCAGACCAGCCCCGACGACAAGTACCTCTACCGCGCGATCACCGGACGCTCCAAGGGCGCGCTCGGCCCGGACGACCCCGGCACCACCGGCGGCGTGTATGTCCTCGACATCCAGAAG
Organism: Amycolatopsis roodepoortensis; assembly: GCF_024628825.1. Classification (NCBI taxonomy): domain Bacteria; kingdom Bacillati; phylum Actinomycetota; class Actinomycetes; order Pseudonocardiales; family Pseudonocardiaceae; genus Amycolatopsis; species Amycolatopsis roodepoortensis. Next base: position 4,178,527 of record NZ_CP102415.1, on the reverse strand, counting down.
CTGGTCGCCGCCGGCGACAAGGTCGAGAACATCAAGGGTCGCATCGACACGAAGGAGAAGTCCCAGCAGGGCGGCGGCGGCGACCTGCCGACCGTCGTCGGCGCGGCGTCGATCAATCCGGGTACACCCGGCGGTGGCCCGCACTGGGGCGCGTACGACAACTTCGTGCTCGGTGACGACGGGTATTACCACGAAACCGACAAGCCGCAGCACCTCGCGGTGTCGAACTATTTCGTCGCCCGGTCCGGTTTGGACGGTGACCACAAGGTCAACCTGCTGAACCTCGGCGAGGACGGGAAGGTCGCGGTCGACCAGAACTTCCGGGACGAGTTCACCGGACAGGTCGGGATCAACTTCAACCGGAAGACCTGGCCGCACGGGTCCTTCGGCAACGCCAAGCCGCACTCCGAACTGTTCGTCGTGGCGGACGCGGATCTCAAGTAACCCTGCTCGGCGTGGAAGGTCGTGGGTGGCGGGCGCACTCCGCCACCCACGGCTCCGCCGATCTGTTCGGAGAAGGTCCCATGGATCACCACGTCATACCGGCGAGCTCGGGTTCGGCCGGCGTCGACATCGCCCTTGTCCTGCTCCGGCTCGGACTTCTGCTGGCGACCGCTTTTCTCGCGGGCACAGGCATCCTGCGTCCGCTGGTGGGTGAACTGCCTCGCCGGCTGTACCTCACAATCGCCGCCCTCGGCGCGGTTTCTGCCACGCTGGCCGCGGTTTCCGCTTTCGCGACCGACGTCAACGTCATCGCGTTGATCGTGCATCTCGTGCTCGCGCTGGCCATTCCCGTACTGATCCGCTGGCCGTCGGTGGGCCGCTGGGCCGCATTGGCGCTCGCCGCACTGGTCGTGCTCGAAACCTCGCTCGGGCGGACGGGTGTCGAATTCGCCATCGACACCGTCTACGTCGCGGCCGCGGCCTTGTGGTTCGGCGTCACCGTTCTCTCCGTCTGGGTGCCCGCGGAGCAGTGGCGCCAGACGAACTTCCGGCTCGGCCCGCTTTCCCTGACCCTGGGCGGACTTCTCGCCGTCGCGGGCGCGGTCCAGCTGTTCTCCTCCGGTCTGGGTTTCGACCGCAGGATCTACGGCACGCTCTTCGGGCTGACGTTGCTGGCAATCTCCTTGCTGCCGGTCTTCGCCACGGTGGTCGCGGGATTTTTCTTCTCGGGTAAGGAATCCACCCGTGTCTACCGGCTCGGCGCGGCCGCTGTGGCCATCGGTTTCGTCGCCTGGAGCGCCCTCGCGGCCATTCCCAAACCGCCCGAGCTCCCGGTTCCCGGTGTCGCGCTGCTCGCCGAGGCCGCCCTGGGTGAACAGCGACTCCCCGTGCTGGTGAGCCCGCAGCGGCCCGGCAAGAACCTCGTCCATTTTCCTGCGAGCGCGGGAGGGGACCTGTCCGCCGGAATCGAAGGCGGCCTGATCGGCAAGGCCATCGTGCGGCCTGGCGCCGAGGGCACCTGGGCCGAGGTCGACCTGCCGAAGGGGCGTAGCGACCTGGTCATCAGCCGCGGTGAGGAGAAGACGTCGATCGAGGTCGACGCCGGGGAGGAGCCAGGCCCCGCCATCGAGGACGCGGACGCGCCCGAGTGTGCTTCGGCGGCACTGGGTGGCCTGATCGCGGACCGTCGCGAAGTCCTCACCTCATGCCCGGCGGACGCGCTTTCGAGTGAGGACAGCGGTTCTCTCGTCAAGCTCGTCGAATTCCTCGCCGGGCGCAAACCTTCCGCGCTCACCCTCGTCGAGGACACCTCGCCGCGCAGTGCGGCCGCCGCGAAGCTGGTCCGCGAGACCGCCGCGCGTTCCGGTCTGCCGGTGCAGGCCGAGGCGGGCCCGAACACCGCGCTGGTCGTCGTGTCCGGCTGGGCGGGCGGCTACACGGCGATGACCCGCGCAGCCGAGTCCCAGCGGCTCAAGCCGACCCATCAATACGGCCTGTACCTGGCGCCGTGGCTGCTGAACGGGCCGATCGTCAACTCCGTCGCGAGCTCCTCGGTGCCGCTGAGGTTCGACCCGCGCGAACAGGTCGCCGTGAGTTTCGCCGTCGCCGCGGGCAACGCCTTCGGCGGCGAAAGCCCCACGCTCGGCGGGTTCCGGAGCTGGCTGGGCGATCAGTGGAGGTCGATCAACGGCGACGTCCAGATCTTCGCGGCGGCGCAGGTCAACGCCATGCCGATGTACCCGGGCGAACCGCACGCCGTCGGGATGATCGCCGACCGGAACTACGCGGGGCAGTGGATCCCCGACGGCACGATCGTGCCGGTCAGCTCGGTACTGCGGTGAATTTCGATTTCAACGAAAGAATGGGAGAAGAAATGAAGCGAATCGCGGCCCGTGTGCTGCTGCCGCTCGCCGTCGCGGGCGCGTTGTCCGGACTCGCCGGAGGGGTCGCCTCGGCCGACCCGCTGCCGGGTCTGCCCACCGGCGGCGGCAATCCCGCCGTCTGGCTGATCCCCGGCCTCGACCTCGGCGGATTGCTCGGACCGACCGTCCCCGTGCCCACCGACGTCCTCGCCCCGATCTACGGGATCATCACGCCCATTTCGTAAAACCGTTACCAGCAAAGGAGAATCTCATGAAGAAGACCTTCGTCCGCGCGGTCACCGGTGCCGCGCTCGCCGGACTCGTCGTGCTCGGCTCGGCCGCCCCGGCGCTCGCCGCGCAGGACGCGCCGAACGAAGTCGTGGTCGTCGACGAACCCGACACGAGCGACCTGCACAACATCTGGACGTTCGCGCCCCTCGGCGTCCCGGTGCTGGGGCTCGTCCAGTCGCTCAACGGCGTCCCCGGCCGGCTGCTGCCGTCCTGACTTCCGCGGCGGCGCGGCTCCCGGGCCGCGCCGCCGCTCTCGGCGAGGAGGGCCGATGGCCGACAGACAGCTGATCGGGCGGATCGCGATCGCGGGGATCGTGGTGGCCGCGCTCGCGACCTGCGTGGTGCTGCTCAACGGCGGTGAGGAGCCGCCGGCCGAGACCGTGGCCGTGGTCGGCGCGCCGGCCGAGGCCGCGCCGTCGCGGGGGCCTGACCGCACGATCACCCGGACGCTCAGCCAGGCGCAGCCGGTGTCGAACGACTGGCGGATCGCGTACGAGCTCGCCGGGGCGGGGACCGCGACCGTGGTCTACGACTCGAACGGGCTCGGGCTCGTGCACCAGGAGCTGCAGGTGACGCTGCCGTGGCGCAAGGAGCTCACGTGGAAGAACACCGGCACCCCGCCGACCGTCCAGCTGATGGGGCAGGGCGAGGGCGCCGTCGAATGCCGGGTGGCCGTTGGCGGCGCCGTCGTCACCTCGGAGAAGTCGGCCCCCGGTGAGGTCGCCACCTGCGCCGGCCGCCTCGCCCCCTCCTGACCACCGCGCCGACCTGCGTTTAGCCCCCTAATCGCGATCCGGGGCCCGACGCCCACGTCGCCTTTAGCGGGCTAAACGCGATCCCGGGCGCCGGGCGCGGACCTGCGTTTAGCCCCCTAATCGCGATCTGGTGGCGGAGCGAAAACCGGTGGCCAAGCTGGGCAGAATGTAGCCATGACCTGGAGCTTCGAAGTCACCCCCGTCGATCACCCGGACGCCGCCCAGCTGCTGCGCGAGTACCTGGACGAGATCGCGTCGCGCTACTACGAGCGCCAGGTCACCGAAGCGGAGCTCGACGCTCTGCTCCAGGAGCAGCACAGCCGGGACATGGTCCCGCCGACCGGCGCCTTCCTCCTCGCGTGGCGCGACGGGGTACTGGCCGGCTGCGCCGGGCTCCGGGTGATGACGCCCGAGATCACCGAACTCAAACGCGTCTTCCTGCGGAAGTCCGAACGCGGCAAGGGCGGCGCGGCGCTGCTCGTGGCAGCCGCCGAAGACGTCGCCCGCGGCCTCGGGGCCACGACCATCCGCCTCGACACGCGCGACGACCTCGTCGAGGCGAGGGCCTTGTACGCGCGCCTCGGCTACGAGACGGTCGAGCCCTTCAACGACGACCCCTACGCGCACCACTACTTCGCGAAGTCCCTGGCCCCGGCCGTGCCGGATCGCGTTTAGCCCGCTAAACGCGACGCGGGCGCGGGCGGAAGGTGGCCTTGGCGAGCAGGGCACCGGCGAGGAGGGGGGCGAGGCCGATCAGCAGCAGGAAGACGCCGGTGTCCTTGCCCTCGATCAGCGGATGCCACCACAGCGGCGTCACGGCGATGTCGACGACGTCACCCCGTTCCGGGAAGTTCCCGAAGGACATCCACCGCAGGTCCTTGACCTCGTGCGTCACGCCGTCGAGTTCGTAGGTGCCGTCCACCAGGTTGCCGTTGCCGCAGCTGGTGCAGCTCGACGTGCTCGCCTCCGCCCGCTGCGTCGCGTTCACGGTGAGCCGCGCCTCTGGGGCGAGCCCGGTCAGCGCGGTCAGTGAGTTCACCGCGAGCGCCAGCCCCGGCAGCACCAGCGCGAGCGCGACGACCGTGCGCGCAACCAGCGACAGCGTCGACAGCGGCTGACGTCCGGCCGCTTCCCGGCGCCGGTTGAGCGGGCCGCGGAGCCCGGCGAGCGGGCCTTGCCGTCCGTCGAGCCATCCGGCGTCGCTGGTGTCGGATCCCGCCGCCACCGAACGGAAGCCCGCGTCGTCCCAGTCCACTGTGGACGCCAGGACGGCCAGGCGGCGGGAGTCGGCGAACATCATCTCTTCGGTCAGCGTCCCGGCCTCGGAGGTCCACAGTGAACCGCCGTGGAAGACGACCTCGCGGACCCGGAACCACGGATCGCCTTCGAACAGCGCGCGGACGCCGGGGGAGAGCAGCGCCTCGGCGAACTCCGGATCGGACGTCGTCACGGTGAACCGCCGGTCGAACTCCGTACCGGTCTCGAACCGCTGCAACAGGGCGTCCGGCTTCGGCGCCCCGATGGTGTTCCGCGTGATGCGCGCGTCCTCCAGCGGTGTGAACCGTTCCGGCTCGAAAGCACCCGTCACGGGGGTGATGACGACCGACGGCACGACCGGCGTCCGCAGCTGGATCAGGGCATACGTCCCATCAGTCAGGTCGGCTGTCCTGGACAGGTCCGGCAACTCCGCCGAGCCGCCGAGCCGGTACTCGACCCCGAGCAGACGATGCCCGTTGTGGTCGAACTCGACCGCGGTCACCATCGAATCGGGTGACGCATGGGTGACGGCGATCCCCCGCGAGGGGAGTACGCCGAAGCTCGGCTCGCCGGACCCGTCGAGCCTGCCGGTCCACGTCTTCTGCCGATACCCCCGCCAGGCCGCCAGAGCCGCGATGAACAGCGGGAACGCGAACCACAGCCAGCCGGGCACCGCGCTGCCCGACCCCGCCGAGAGCCAGTACAGCGACGTCTCGGAGACGAGGATCCCGCAGAGCGCGTAGCAGACGGCGGCCGCGGTGGGCCGCCGTCCGTCGAAGCGCCCGCCGAGCAGCAACAGCGCCAGGGCGAGGGTGTACCCACCGGCGATGAGCCACGGCCCGGCCAGCTGATCGTCCATCGGGCGACCCTACTGGTCCATGTCGAGGTTCTCGCGGGTCTCCTCGTCGCTGTGGCGGCCGCCGGTACGGCCGTACTCCTGCCCGGCGGTGATGTTCTTGGTGTTGTCGATGACCTTGTTCGCGACGTCGAACGCCGCCTTGCCCTGATACGCCGAACCCTTCGACAGGTCGGCGGGATTGACCCCGACCACCTGCTTGATCGCCTGGTTCGGCACACCCTTGAGGACGTCCTTCGCGGCGTCGCCGAAGGTGCCTAGCTGGGATCCGGTGCCCTTCGCGAACGCGCCGACGATCGCCTTCTCCTGGCCGGGGGTCATCCCGACCTTGCCGGCCTTCGTCAGCTTCGAACCCTGTTTGATCAGGTCGTCGGTCCACTTGGCCATGAAGCCCATGAACTTGTCGAGCAGCTTGCCGAGCCGCCCGAGGTGCTTGGTGATCTTGCTCATCGCGCTCGCGGCCTTGGCGATCGTCGCGGTCATCGCGGCGGCGACCGACGAGCCGAGGCTCACGACGGAAGCGGCCAGCGCGGGCAGCCAGATGTAGATGGCCCAGGTGACCAGCTCGGAGATGATCGATTTGACGACCTCTTCGATGACGGTCATCACCATCGACCACATCTGCAGCGTCTCGGCCACCGTCCCGGCGCTGTTGCCGATGCCCTTGATGCCGACGGCGAAGTCGCCGAGCGCGTTCCTGGCGGCGTCGCCCGCGTCGCCGACCCAGTCCTTCAAGGACTCGTCGCCGGTCTTGACGAAGTCGTCGGCCAGCGTCACGAAACCCTTGGCGATGTTGCCGAAGTTACCGGCCGCGGTCTTGAGCGCCGGGCCGTCACCCGTGACGAAGTGCAGGGCGTCCTGCAGCGGCTGGATCAGCTCGATGAGGATGTTGAGGCCGTTGCTGACCAGCCAGCCGACCGGGTCGAGCACGAAGCTCGCCACGTCCGCCCCCGCGCCCGCGATGAATCCGGCGCCGTCCTGCACCAGCTGCCCGCCGGCGGCCACCACGTCACCGGGGCCCTGCGCGGTACTGAACTTCTCGTAGGCGTTGGCGACGGTGGTGACGCCCTTGCCCGCGATCGGCACCTTCTTGGCCGCGTCCAGCGCGTTCTTGCCGAAGCTGTCGTCACCCGTGATCTTGACGCCGGCGGCGATGCTCGCCTTCTCGTCGGTCATGCCGTCCCCCAGCTCACTTCGGTCCGTCGATCTTGGCTTCGTACTTCCCCAGTGTGATCGTCGCGTCGTTTTCGAAGCCGTTGTAGATCGACGCCGCCTGGGTCATCTTCCCGGAGAACGAGTCGACCCCGGTCTTCAGGAGTTCGAGCAGTTCACGCAGGTCGGCGAGTTTGCCGGTGTACGTCTGCTTCACCGCGAGCCCGATCAGGCCCCACGACTTGTCCGTGACGTCGGCCTGGTCGACGAGATCGCCGAACTTGCCCGCCTCGTCCTTGTAATAGCCGAGCTTGTTCGCGTAGTCGGTCAAGGCCTGCGTCTTGACCGCGTGCCCACCCGGTCCGGTCATCGGTGATCCTCCTCGTCGAACAGGTTCTTGAGGAACTGGTCACCGGCCGAGTTCCCGCCGGACGGCGCCGGCCCGGGAGTCGGTTCGTCCGACCGCCGGAGCACCGTCTCCTCGCTGAAGTCGTCTTCGTTCCGAGGGCGGCGCGCGGGGTTCTGTGGTGGCTCCTCCGACATCTGAGACCGCAGATCGTCCGCCGTGGTTCCCAGTGCTTCCGCCTGGGCTTCGAGAACCTGTTCTTCGACGTTCAGGTGGAACGCCCCACCGAACTGCGCGTCGACGATCCCCGCCTGCTTCCGCGCCGCGTCGGCCACCGCGGTGTGCAAAGTGGACAGAATGGTGGCGGAGAGCTGTTGTGGTTGCTGCCGAAGGGCTTCCGGGCTGAGACGAATGTCCTTCACGGACCCGCCGGGCCCCGCGACGACGGTGACCGAGCGGTCCGGCGACGTCGCCACCGACTCCAGTTCGGCCAGCTCGCCCTGCATCTCGCCGACCTTCGCGAACTGCGTCTCGGCCTGTTTGATCTTGGATTGGAACTTCTCGAACTCGGCGACCAGCTGTTCGAACTCGGCCGACATGGAGCCTCCCCGTGCGAAGTGCGTGTGTCCGCTATCACCGCGGCCATCGTGACCTATTCACTCGTTGGACGCGATGGTGTGCTTTCCGGATCCATCCGGCTCACCCGATAGGGGAATAGGTAGCGTGGTCCGCCGAGCAGGGCGGTAACAGTACGAACGAGGGGAGGCGTCGTGGACGCCGAGAAGCAGGAAAGCAGCGAAGAACCCAGGCGGGGGAGTCACGCGGCGCCGGAGGGGGCACCAGTGCATCCGTTGATCGACCTCTCGCGGGACCCGCATCCGGGCCGGGCGGATCACGCCAAGCCCGACGAGGACTGAGTCCCCTACCGGGAGGGGCGGCGCAGAGGCCAGCGAGGAGCGGGGCCCCTGCCGGGAGGGGCCCCGCCAAGCCCGACGAGGAACGGGGCCTCTGCCGGGAGGGGCGGCGCCAAGGCCGACGAGGGAATAAGAGCGGCCCGAAACGCCGTTCCATCAGGGTCGCCGCGGCGTGACGCCCGGCACGATATAGTTACAGACCCCCCGATTTGGCCGGTCCGGAAGAGGCCGGGTATCTTTGGAGACCGTGCCCGGCAGGCGTCGGGCCGTCCCGTGTGCCGTGCGGCATGAACGGGGTGCTCAGGCATCCGGTTCCAAGGCTTCGCCCACGCGGGATCCGACGGAAAATCCCTACGGGAAGTTACCGGTCGCAAGACCGTGACGCGGGCCGACACGCCCGACCGCGGGGGCCGGAGACAACACGTAGTAGCAAGATCGCGAACAGAAAGCTGGTCCATTGCCCACGATCCAGCAGCTGGTCCGTAAGGGCCGCCAGGACAAGGCTGCCAAGCAGAAGACCGCGGCCCTCAAGGGGAGCCCGCAGCGGCGTGGCGTGTGCACTCGCGTGTACACCACAACCCCCAAGAAGCCGAACTCGGCGCTTCGCAAGGTCGCTCGTGTGAAGCTGACCAGCGGCATCGAGGTCACCGCCTACATTCCCGGTGAAGGCCACAACCTGCAGGAGCACTCGATGGTGCTCGTGCGCGGTGGTCGTGTGAAGGACCTGCCGGGTGTCCGTTACAAGATCATCCGCGGTTCGCTCGACACCCAGGGTGTCAAGAACCGTAAGCAGGCGCGCAGCCGGTATGGCGCGAAGAAGGAGAAGAGCTAATGCCCCGCAAGGGTCCGGCCCCGAAGCGGCCGCTGATCTCTGACCCCGTCTACGCATCCCCGCTGGTCACCCAGCTGGTGAACAAGGTGCTGAAGGACGGCAAGCGGTCCCTGGCCGAGCGCATCGTCTACGGCGCCCTCGAAGGCGCTCGCGAGAAGACCGGCACCGACCCGGTCGTCACGCTGAAGCGCGCCCTTGACAACGTGAAGCCCACCATCGAGGTGAAGAGCCGCCGCGTCGGTGGTGCCACCTACCAGGTGCCGATCGAGGTCAAGCCGGGACGTTCCACCACGCTCGCGCTTCGCTGGCTGGTCTCCTTCTCGCAGGCTCGTCGCGAGAAGACCATGATCGAGCGTCTGCAGAACGAGCTCCTCGACGCGAGCAACGGCCTCGGCGCCAGCGTGAAGCGGCGTGAGGACACGCACAAGATGGCCGAGTCCAACAAGGCCTTCGCGCACTACCGCTGGTGATATCCGCCCGGCTGCCGATCAAAGCCTTGCCGGGCCCCAATTTTGAGACAGGGGAACACTCTCGTGGCACGTGAAGTGCTGACCGACCTGAACAAGGTCCGCAACATCGGCATCATGGCCCACATCGACGCCGGTAAGACCACCACCACCGAGCGGATCCTGTTCTACACCGGGGTCAACTACAAGATCGGTGAAGTCCACGATGGCGCCGCCACCATGGACTGGATGGAGGAGGAGCAGAAGCGGGGTATCACCATCACCTCGGCTGCCACCACCACTTTCTGGGCCGATCACCAGATCAACATCATCGACACGCCGGGCCACGTCGACTTCACCGTCGAGGTGGAGCGCTCGCTCCGCGTGCTCGACGGTGCCGTCGCCGTCTTCGACGGCAAGGAAGGTGTCGAGCCGCAGTCCGAGCAGGTCTGGCGTCAGGCGGACAAGTACGAGGTTCCTCGTATCTGCTTCGTCAACAAGATGGACAAGCTCGGCGCGGACTTCTACTTCACCGTCCGCACCATCGAGGAGCGCCTCGGCGCCCGCCCGCTGGTCATCCAGCTGCCGATCGGCGCCGAGAACGAGTTCGAAGGCGTCGTCGACCTGGTCCGCATGAAGGCGCTGACCTGGCGCGGCGAGGTCCAGAAGGGCGAGGACTACGCCGTCGAGGAGATCCCGGCCGAGCTCGCCGACAAGGCGGCCGAGTACCGGGAGAAGCTGGTCGAGGCCATCGCCGAGACCGACGACTCCCTGATGGAGAAGTTCCTCGAAGGCGAGGAGCTGTCCGAGGCCGAGATCAAGGCCGGCATCCGGAAGCTCACCGTGAACCGCGAGGCGTACCCGGTGCTCACCGGTTCCGCGTTCAAGAACAAGGGCGTGCAGCCCATGCTCGACGCGGTCATCGACTACCTTCCGTCGCCGCTGGACGTCCCGGCCGTCGAGGGCACGCTGCCCGACGGCGAGACCGTCGTGTCGCGCAAGCCGTCGACCGAGGAGCCCTTCTCCGCTCTGGCGTTCAAGATCGCCGCGCACCCGTTCTTCGGCAAGCTGACCTACATCCGGGTGTACTCGGGCAAGGTCGCCTCCGGCGCGCAGCTGATCAACGCCACCAAGGAGCGCAAGGAGCGCATCGGGAAGCTCTTCCAGATGCACTCCAACAAGGAGAACCCGGTGGACGAGGCCCAGGCGGGCCACATCTACGCGGTCATCGGCCTGAAGGACACCACCACCGGTGACACCCTCGCCGACCCGCAGAGCCCGGTCGTCCTCGAGTCGATGACGTTCCCGGCGCCGGTCATCCGCGTCGCGATCGAGCCGAAGACCAAGGCCGACCAGGAGAAGCTGTCCCTGGCGATCCAGAAGCTGGCCGAAGAGGACCCGACGTTCCAGGTCAACCTGGACGAGGACACCGGCCAGACGATCATCGCCGGTATGGGCGAGCTGCACCTCGAGGTGCTGGTCAACCGCATGAAGTCCGACTACAAGGTCGAGGCGAACATCGGTAAGCCGCAGGTCGCCTACCGCGAGACGGTGCGCAAGACGGTCGAGAAGCTCGACTACGTGCACAAGAAGCAGACCGGTGGTTCCGGTCAGTTCGCGAAGGTCATCGTCAAGCTCGAGCCGCTCGAGTCCACCGACGGTGCCCTCTACGAGTTCGACAACAAGGTCACCGGTGGCCGCGTGCCGCGGGAGTACATCCCGTCGGTCGACGCGGGCGCACAGGACGCCATGCAGTACGGCGTGCTGGCCGGCTACCCGCTCGTCGGGTTGAAGTTCACCTTGTTGGACGGCGCGTACCACGAGGTCGACTCTTCCGAAATGGCCTTCAAGATCGCCGGCTCCATGGCGATGAAGGAAGCCGCGAAGAAGGCCGGTCCGGTCATCCTCGAGCCGCTGATGGCCGTCGAGGTCACCACGCCCGAGGACTACATGGGCGATGTGATCGGTGACCTCAACTCCCGCCGTGGCCAGATCCAGGCCATGGAGGAGCGCGCCGGTACCCGTGTCGTCAAGGCACTGGTCCCGCTGTCGGAGATGTTCGGTTACGTCGGTGACCTGCGTTCGCGTACGCAGGGACGTGCCAACTACTCCATGGTGTTCGACTCCTACGCCGAGGTTCCCGCGAACGTCGCGAAGGAAATCATCGCGAAGGCGACGGGGGAGTAGTTCCCGTCCGCTCGCGGGCATAAGGAACACTCCTGAACGTCCGCAGCATCCGTCAAGAAACGAATCCCCGTCCGACAGCCACGTTGGCCGGTGAGTAAGCAAAACAGTCCAGGAGGACATTCCAGTGGCGAAGGCGAAATTCGAGCGGACCAAGCCGCACGTCAACATCGGGACCATCGGTCACGTCGACCACGGTAAGACCACTCTGACCGCGGCGATCACCAAGGTTCTGCACGACAAGTACCCCGAGCTGAACACCGCTTCGGCGTTCGACCAGATCGACAACGCGCCGGAAGAGAAGCAGCGCGGTATCACGATCAACATCTCGCACGTCGAGTACCAGACCGAGAAGCGTCACTACGCCCACGTGGACGCCCCCGGTCACGCGGACTACATCAAGAACATGATCACCGGTGCGGCGCAGATGGACGGCGCGATCCTCGTGGTCGCGGCGACCGACGGCCCGATGCCGCAGACCCGTGAGCACGTGCTGCTCGCGAAGCAGGTCGGCGTGCCCTACATCGTGGTCGCGCTGAACAAGGCCGACATGGTCGACGACGAGGAGATCCTGGAGCTCGTCGAGCTCGAGGTCCGCGAGCTGCTGTCCTCCCAGGACTTCCCGGGTGACGACGCTCCGGTCATCAAGGTCTCCGGCCTGAAGGCCCTCGAGGGCGACGCCAAGTGGGGCGAGAGCGTTCTCGAGCTGATGGAAGCCGTCGACGAGAACGTGCCGGACCCGGTCCGCGAGCTCGACAAGCCGTTCCTCATGCCGATCGAGGACGTCTTCACCATCACCGGCCGTGGCACGGTCGTGACCGGTCGCATCGAGCGCGGCCGCGTCAACGTGAACGAAGAGGTCGAGATCGTCGGCATCAAGGAGAAGTCGACCAAGACCACCGTCACCGGTGTCGAGATGTTCCGCAAGCTGCTGGACACCGGCGAGGCGGGCGACAACGTCGGCCTGCTGGTCCGCGGTATCAAGCGCGAGGACGTCGAGCGCGGCCAGGTCGTCGTGAAGCCGGGCACCACCACCCCGCACACGGAGTTCGAGGGCTCGGTCTACATCCTGTCGAAGGACGAGGGTGGCCGTCACACCCCGTTCTTCAACAACTACCGCCCGCAGTTCTACTTCCGTACCACGGACGTGACCGGCGTCGTCACCCTCAAGGAGGGTGTCGAGATGGTCATGCCGGGCGACAACACGGACATCAGCGTCGTGCTGATCCAGCCGGTCGCCATGGACGAGGGTCTGCGTTTCGCCATCCGCGAGGGTGGTCGGACCGTCGGCGCCGGCCAGGTCACCAAGATCATCAAGTGATTTAGGCGCCCCGCCCGGGGGCAATACACCCCCGGGTTAGGGGCGTCAAATCACGTGTGCGACACTATTCAGGTTGCTCGTCCTGGGGCGGCCGAACTCGTACTTCTCACGAAGACAGGTTCCGGCCGCCCTGGTATGAGCGGCCACGGTCCGCGGAGCACTTCCTTCGGGTGAGGCTAGCGGGCAAGGGCGTTTGAGACGGCGATAAAGCTTTTCCGCCGGCTCGATGCCTCCTCACGTTGAGGAAGACCAGGCAAGACGAAGATCCCGCGGGATCCGTCTGTGCGTCGGGCACGACACGCCCGACCGCGTGGACCGGGGACAGGGCCGTTGAACTGGGAAAACCTCAGTCAGACTGAGGTTTGAAAAGACAAAAGCGGCACGAGACGACAAGGAACGAGCAGCCACCATGGCGGGACAGAAGATCCGCATCCGGCTCAAGGCCTACGACCACGAGGCGATCGACACCTCGGCGCGCAAGATCGTCGAGACGGTCACGCGCACCGGCGCCCGTGTTGTCGGGCCGGTGCCGCTGCCCACCGAGAAGAACGTTTACTGCGTCATCCGCTCGCCGCACAAGTACAAGGATTCGCGCGAGCACTTCGAGATGCGCACGCACAAGCGTCTGATCGACATCCTCGACCCGACGCCGAAGACGGTCGACGCGCTCATGCGCATCGACCTGCCGGCGAGCGTCGACGTCAACATCCAGTAGCAGCGGCTGGCGAGCGGCGGAGAGTAAGAGACTCATGTCTGACAGGCAAGTGAAGGGCATCCTGGGCACCAAGCTCGGCATGACCCAGGTCTTCGACGAGAACAACCGGGTCGTCCCGGTGACCGTCGTCCAGGCCGGGCCGAACGTGGTCACCCAGGTTCGGACCCAGGAGAACGACGGCTACAAGGCCGTGCAGCTGGCTTTCGGCGCGGTCGACCCGCGTCGCGTGAACAAGCCGCGCACCGGCCACTTCGACAAGGCGAGCGTGACCCCGCGCCGTTACCTTGCCGAGCTGCGTACCACCGACGCCGAGACCTACGAGGTCGGCCAGGAGATCACCGCCGAGGTGTTCGAGGCCGGTATCGAGGTCGACGTGACCGGTACCAGCAAGGGCAAGGGCTACGCCGGTGTCATGAAGCGTCACGGCTTCAAGGGCCAGGGCGCGAGCCACGGTGCCCAGGCCGTGCACCGCAAGCCCGGCTCGATCGGTGGCTGCGCCACCCCGGGCCGCGTCTTCAAGGGCCTGCGCATGGCGGGCCGGATGGGCAACGACCGGGTCACCACGCAGAACCTGACCGTGCACGCGGTGCGTGCCGAGGACGGCCTGCTGCTGATCAAGGGCGCCGTGCCCGGTCCCAAGGGCGGCCTGCTGTTCGTTCGCAGCGCCGCGAAGGGTGGTAACTGAACATGACCAGCGTCGAGCTGAAGACCCCGGCCGGTAAAGCCGACGGCACGGTCGAGCTCCCCTCGGAGATCTTCGACGTGCAGGCCAACGTGCCCCTCATGCACCAGGTCGTGGTGGGCCAGCTGGCCGCCGCGCGCCAGGGCACGCATGACACCAAGACCCGCGGTGAAGTCCGCGGTGGTGGCAAGAAGCCGTACCGCCAGAAGGGCACCGGCCGCGCCCGCCAGGGTTCGACCCGTGCGCCGCAGTTCACCGGTGGTGGCGTCGTCCACGGCCCCACGCCGCGTGACTACACCCAGCGCACCCCGAAGAAGATGAAGGCCGCCGCCCTGCGTGGCGCCCTCTCCGACCGGGCCCGCGCCGGACAGCTGCACGTCGTCACCGAACTGGTGACCGGCGAGAAGCCGTCCACCAAGTCCGCCAAGGCCGCCATCGCCGCGGTGACCCAGGCCAAGCGCGTTCTCGTGGTGCTGCACCGCGACGACGAGCTGAGCTGGAACTCGCTGCGGAACCTGGCCGAGGTCCACATCATCACGCCCGACCAGCTCAACACCTACGACGTGTTGGTCAACGACGACGTGGTGTTCACCAAGGCCGCTTACGACGTGTTCGTCGCCGGCCCCGTCCGGGGCAAGGGCGCGAAGGCTTCGGCCCGGTCGAGCGAGGTTGAAGGGAGTGACGAGCAGTGAGTGCGATCGCCATCCCCGATCCCCGCGACATCTTGCTCGCGCCGGTGATCTCCGAGAAGTCCTACGGGCTGCTCGAAGAGCACAAGTACACGTTCATCGTCCGCCCGGACGCCAACAAGACCCAGATCAAGATCGCGGTCGAGAAGGTGTTCGGCGTCAAGGTGGTCAGCGTCAACACGGCCAACCGCCAGGGCAAGCGTAAGCGGACTCGCGCCGGCTTCGGCAAGCGCAAGGACACCAAGCGCGCCATCGTGACTCTTTCGGCTGAGAGCAAGCCGATCGAGATCTTCGGCGGACCCACCGCGTAAAGGACTGAGCTGACACATGGGCATCCGCAAGTACAAGCCGACGACCCCGGGTCGTCGCGGTTCCAGCGTCTCCGACTTCGCCGAGATCACTCGGTCCACCCCGGAGAAGT
The DNA here is from genome assembly GCF_024628825.1 of Amycolatopsis roodepoortensis. Taxonomy (NCBI): domain Bacteria; kingdom Bacillati; phylum Actinomycetota; class Actinomycetes; order Pseudonocardiales; family Pseudonocardiaceae; genus Amycolatopsis; species Amycolatopsis roodepoortensis. The sequence continues at coordinate 4,163,360 of NZ_CP102415.1, read as the reverse complement.
CGCTGCTGCGTCCGCTGAGCAAGTCCGGCGGCCGTAACTCCAGCGGCAAGATCACCACCCGCCACAAGGGTGGTGGCCACAAGCGTGCGTACCGGCTGATCGACTTCCGCCGGAACGACAAGGACGGCGTTCCCGCCAAGGTCGCGCACATCGAGTACGACCCCAACCGGTCCGCTCGTATCGCGCTCCTGCACTACGCCGACGGCGAGAAGCGCTACATCATCGCCCCGGAGAAGCTCAAGCAGGGTGACACGGTGGAGAACGGCCCCCGGGCCGACATCAAGCCGGGTAACAACCTGCCGCTGCGCAACATCCCGGTCGGCACCGTGATCCACGCGATCGAGCTCCGCCCCGGTGGCGGCGCGAAGATGGCGCGGTCCGCCGGTGCCAAGGTGCAGCTGGTGGCGAAGGACGGGCCGTACGCCCAGCTTCGTCTCCCGTCGGGCGAGATCCGCAACGTCGACGTGCGCAACCGCGCCACCATCGGCGAGGTCGGCAACTCCGAGCACTCCAACATCAACTGGGGCAAGGCGGGCCGTAACCGCTGGCGCGGCAAGCGCCCCACCGTCCGTGGTGTCGTCATGAACCCGGTCGACCACCCGCACGGTGGTGGTGAGGGTAAGACCTCCGGTGGTCGCCACCCGGTGAACCCGAACGGTAAGCCCGAAGGCCGCACCCGCCGCCGCAAGGCTTCCGACGCCATGATCGTCCGCCGCCGGCGTACCGGCAAGAAGCGCTGAGCAGGGAGGTAGAAGAACATGCCACGTAGCCTCAAAAAGGGCCCCTTCGTGGACGACCACCTGCTCAAGAAGGTGGACGCTCTCAACGAGTCGGGCAAGAAGACCGTGATCAAGACGTGGTCCCGTCGGTCCACGATCATCCCGGATTTCCTGGGTCACACGATCGCGGTGCACGACGGCCGCAAGCACGTCCCGGTGTTCGTCACCGAGGCGATGGTGGGTCACAAGTTGGGCGAGTTCGCCCCGACTAGGACCTTCAAGGGCCACATCAAGGACGACCGCAAGTCGCGCCGCCGCTGAGCGGGCACGAGAGAACAAGGAAGCTAGCGATGAACGCCCAGAACGACGTGGCCGAGGCTCTGCCGACGGCTTACGCGCGGGCTCGCTTCGTCCGGGACTCGCCTACCAAGGTGCGCCGGGTGATCGAGCTGATCAAGGGACGTAGCGCCGCCGACGCCTTGGCCGTGCTCCAGTTCGCCCCGCAGGCGGCAAGCGAGCCGGTCGCGAAGGTGCTCGCCAGCGCCATGGCCAACGCCGAGAACAACCTCGATCTCGACCCGGACACCCTCTGGGTCAAGAACGCCTACGCCGACGAGGGTCCGACCCTCAAGCGCATCCGTCCGCGGGCCCAGGGCCGCGCGTACCGGATCCGCAAGCGGACCAGCCACATCACCGTCGAGGTGGAGTCGCGTCCGAAGGCCGAGGCCAAGAAGGCACAGGGCAAGAAGAAGGCAGGTGGCCGGTAGTGGGCCAGAAGATCAACCCGCACGGCTTCCGCCTGGGTATCACCACGGACTGGAAGTCGCGTTGGTACGCCGACAAGCAGTACGCGGAGTACGTGGCCGAGGACGTCAAGATCCGGAAGCTGCTGTCCACGGGCATGGAGCGCGCCGGGATCTCCAAGGTCGAGATCGAGCGCACCCGTGACCGGGTCCGCGTCGACATCCACACCGCCCGGCCGGGCATCGTCATCGGCCGTCGCGGCGCGGAGGCCGACCGCATCCGCGGCGCGCTGGAGAAGCTGACCGCCAAGCAGGTCCAGCTGAACATCCTCGAGGTCAAGAACCCCGAGGCCGACGCCCAGCTCGTCGCTCAGGGTGTCGCGGAGCAGCTGAGCAACCGTGTGGCGTTCCGCCGCGCGATGCGCAAGGCGATCCAGACCTCCATGCGTTCGCCGCAGGTCAAGGGCATCCGCGTGCAGTGCGGCGGTCGTCTCGGCGGTGCCGAGATGTCCCGCTCCGAGCACTACCGCGATGGTCGCGTCCCGCTGCACACGCTGCGTGCCGACATCGACTACGGCTTCTTCGAGGCCAAGACGACGTTCGGTCGCATCGGCGTGAAGGTGTGGATCTACAAGGGCGAGCTCGTGGGTGGCCTCAAGGCCAAGGAGGCGCGTGACGCCGCCGCGGCCGCCGAGCGCGCCCCGCGCCGTGACCGTGGTGACCGTCCGTCCCGCCCGCGCCGTTCCGGCGCGTCGGGCACGACGCCGACCTCGACCGAAGCCGGTCGGGCCGCTGCCGCCGCCAAGAGCGACGACACCGCCCCCAAGGGTGGCGCTGCCACCGAAGCCCCGGCTGCTGAGACTGCAGAAAAGACGGAGGGCTGACACGTGCTTATCCCGCGCAGGGTCAAGCACCGGAAGCAGCACTCCCCGAAGCGCCACGGTGCCGCCAAGGGCGGTACGAAGGTGAACTTCGGCGAGTACGGCATCCAGGCGCTTGAGCACAGCTACGTGACCAACCGGCAGATCGAGTCCGCTCGTATCGCCATGACGCGTCACATCAAGCGTGGCGGCAAGGTGTGGACGACCATCTACCCGGACCGCCCGCTGACCAAGAAGCCGGCGGAAACCCGCATGGGTTCCGGTAAGGGTTCGCCCGAGTGGTGGATCGCCAACGTGAAGCCGGGCCGCGTGATGTTCGAGATCTCGTTCCCGAACGAGGAGACCGCCCGCGAGGCGCTCCGTCGCGCGATCCACAAGCTGCCCATGAAGTGCCGCATCGTGACCCGTGAAGGTGGTGAGTTCTGATGGCGAAGGCAGGTGCCGCCCAGGCATCGGAGCTGCGTGAGCTCACCGCGGAAGAGCTCGTTCTGCGTCTGAAGGAATACAAGGAGGAGCTCTTCAACCTCCGCTTCCAGATGGCGACCGGACAGCTCGACAACAACCGCCGTCTGCGCACCGTCCGTACGGACATCGCGCGGATCTACACGGTCATGCGCGAGCGTGAACTCGGCCTGTCCGTTTCCCCTGACGCCGAGAGTGAAGGTGCCGCATGAGCGAGCAGCCCAACGCTGAGGCGGCCCCCCGCAACGACCGCAAGGTCCGTGAGGGTTACGTCGTCTCGGACAAGATGAACAAGACGATCGTGGTCGAGCTCGAAGACCGCAAGAAGCACCGTCGCTACGCCAAGGTTCTCCGCAGCACCAGCAAGGTCAAGGTGCACGACGAGAACAACGAGGCGGGCGTCGGCGACCGGGTCACCCTGATGGAGACCCGCCCGCTGTCGGCGACCAAGCGCTGGCGTCTGGTGCAGATCGTGGAGAAGGCCAAGTAAGTAGGGCTCTTTTTGAGTCCCTTAGTTCCGCAAGGCTCGCGCTTCACCGCGAGAACCAGCGCGACATACAGGAGTAGACGTGATCCAGCAGGAGTCGCGGCTTCGGGTTGCCGACAACACGGGCGCGAAGGAGATCCTTTGCATCCGCGTTCTCGGTGGCTCGGGGCGGCGCTACGCGGGCATCGGCGACATCATCGTCGCCACCGTGAAGGACGCCATGCCGGCCGCCGGCGTGAAGAAGGGTGACGTCGTCAAGGCCGTCATCGTTCGCACGCGCAAGGAGCGCCGTCGTCCGGACGGTTCTTACATCCGCTTCGACGAGAACGCTGCTGTGCTCATCAAGAACGACAATGAGCCCCGCGGCACCCGCATCTTCGGGCCGGTCGGCCGCGAGCTGCGCGACCGAAAGTTCATGAAGATCATTTCGCTCGCGCCGGAGGTGTTGTAGAGCATGAAGGTGAAGAAGGGCGACACGGTCGTCGTCATCGCCGGCAAGGACAAGGGTGCCAAGGGCAAGGTCATCCAGGCCTACCCCGAGCGCGAGCGCGTGCTGGTCGAGGGCGTGAACCGGATCAAGAAGCACACGCGGATCTCCCAGACCCAGCGCGGCGCGCAGTCCGGCGGCATCGTCACGCAGGAAGCGCCCATCCACGTCTCGAACGTGATGGTCGTCGACTCCGACGGCAAGCCGACCCGGGTGGGCTACCGCATCGGCGAGGACGGCAAGAAGGTCCGGGTCTCGCGCCGGAACGGTAAGGACATCTGATCATGACCACCGCAGAGAACATCGCCCCGCGCCTCAAGGTGCGGTACCGCGAGGAGATCAAGGGACAGCTCCAGCAGGAGTTCTCCTTCGAGAACGTCCACCAGATCCCGGGCGTCGTCAAGGTCGTCGTGAACATGGGTGTCGGTGACGCCGCCCGTGACAGCAAGCTGATCGAAGGCGCCATCCGCGACCTGGCCGCGATCACCGGGCAGAAGCCCGAGGTTCGCAAGGCTCGCAAGTCCATCGCGCAGTTCAAGCTGCGTGAGGGCCAGCCGATCGGCGCGCGCGTCACGCTGCGCGGCGACCGGATGTGGGAGTTCCTCGACCGGCTGCTGACCATCGCGCTGCCGCGTATCCGTGACTTCCGCGGGCTTTCGCCGAAGCAGTTCGACGGCAACGGCAACTACACGTTCGGTCTCAACGAGCAGTCCATGTTCCACGAGATCGACCCGGACGCCATCGACCGCCCGCGCGGTATGGACGTCACTGTCGTCACCACCGCCAACACCGACGACGAGGGCCGCGCGCTGCTTCGCAAGCTCGGCTTCCCGTTCAAGGAGAACTGAGTCGATGGCCAAGAAAGCACTGGTCCACAAGGCCGCGAAGACGCCGAAGTTCAAGGTTCGCGGTTACACGCGTTGCCAGCGGTGCGGTCGCCCGCACTCGGTGTTCCGCAAGTTCGGGCTCTGCCGGATCTGCCTTCGCGAGATGGCACACGCGGGCGAGCTGCCCGGCGTCCGCAAGTCCAGCTGGTAAGAGTCTTTTTTAACTCCCACTTCGCCACAGGCCCTGCAGTGAGTGCAGGGAACCAGGGCGAGAAAGGTTGACAGGTCACCATGACGATGACCGACCCCATCGCAGACTTCTTGACCCGTCTGCGTAACGCGAACTCGGCGTACCACGACGAGGTCGTGCTTCCCCACTCGAAGATCAAGGCGAACATCGCCGAGATCCTCAAGCGCGAGGGTTACATCTCGGGCTACCGCGACGAGCCGGGCGAGAAGCACAAGAACCTCGTCGTGGAGCTGAAGTACGGCCCCAACCGTGAGCGCAGCATCGCCGGCCTCCGCCGCGTGTCCAAGCCCGGTCTGCGGGTCTACGCAAAATCGACCGAACTGCCGTCGGTTCTCGGTGGCCTCGGCGTCGCGATCATCTCGACGTCGTCCGGCCTCCAGACCGACCGTCAGGCCAAGCGAAACAGCGTGGGCGGCGAAGTCCTCGCCTACGTCTGGTAAGGAAGGGGGCAAAGACATGTCACGCATTGGAAAGCTGCCGGTCGCCGTCCCCTCCGGGGTCGAGGTGACCATCGATGGTCAGCACATTCAGGTCAAGGGGCCCAAGGGCACCCTTGAGCACACCATCGCCGAGCCGATCACCGTGGAGCGCGCCGAGGACGGCACGCTGCAGGTGAAGCGTCCCGACGAGGAGCGCACCAGCCGTGCCCTGCACGGTCTCACCCGGACGCTGGTCAACAACCTCGTCGTCGGTGTGACCGAGGGCTACGAGAAGAAGCTCGAGATCCACGGTGTCGGTTACCGCGTGCAGGCCAAGGGCTCGGACCTCGAGTTCGCCCTCGGCTACAGCCACCCGGTGAAGATCGAGGCCCCGGAAGGCATCACCTTCAAGGTCGAGACCCCCACCCGGTTCTCGGTCTCGGGCATCGACAAGCAGAAGGTCGGCCAGATCGCCGCGGTCATCCGCAAGCTGCGCCGCCCGGACCCGTACAAGGGCAAGGGCCTGCGCTACGAGGGTGAGAAGATCCGCCGCAAGGTCGGAAAGACGGGTAAGTGATCATGAGCGACACGACTACGAAGCGCAAGCCGGTCGGCAAGGACATCTCGACCCGCCGCCGCGTCGCGAAGGCCCGTCGGCACTTCCGCCTTCGCAAGAAGATCAACGGCACGGACCAGCGTCCGCGCCTGGTCGTCAAGCGTTCGTCGCGGCACATCGCCGTGCAGCTGATCGACGACCTCGCCGGCAAGACCCTGGCGTCGGCGTCCACCCTCGAGGCGGACGTCCGCGCGCTGGAAGGCGACAAGAAGGCCAAGGCCGCCAAGGTCGGGGAACTCGTCGCCGCCCGCGCCAAGAACGCCGGTGTCTCGACCGTGGTGTTCGACCGTGGTGGCAACGCCTACCACGGCCGCATCGCGGCGCTCGCCGACGCCGCGCGTGAGGCGGGGTTGGAGTTCTGATGCAGCAGATGCTCGTGAATGGAAGGAAAGCCTGATGCCGGGACGTACACGGCAATTCGGCGGTGGCCAGGGCGGACCCGGCGGACAGGGCGGCAACGACCGCAATGACCGTCGCGACCGCCGTGACCGGCGCGACAGCGGCCGTGGCGGGGCCGGCCAGGAAAAGACCCCGCACCTCGAGAAGGTCGTGACGATCAACCGCGTCGCCAAGGTCGTCAAGGGTGGTCGTCGCTTCAGCTTCACCGCCCTGGTGGTCGTCGGTGACGGCGACGGTCAGGTCGGCGTCGGCTACGGCAAGGCCAAGGAAGTTCCCGCGGCCATCGCCAAGGGCGTCGAGGAAGCGAAGAAGAACTTCTTCCGCGTTCCCCGCGTCGCAGGCACCATCCCCCACCCCATCCAGGGTGAGGAAGCCGCCGGTGTCGTGCTGCTCCGTCCGGCCTCGGCCGGTACCGGTGTCATCGCCGGTGGCCCGGTGCGCGCGGTGCTGGAGTGCGCGGGTGTCCACGACGTGCTGTCGAAGTCGCTCGGCTCCGACAACGCGATCAACATCGTGCACGCGACCGTGGCGGCCCTGAAGGGTCTGCAGCGTCCCGAAGAGGTCGCGGCCCGCCGCGGTCTCCCGCTCGAGGACGTCGCTCCGGCTCGCATGCTGCGTCAGCGCGCGGGTCAGGGGGTCTGATCATGACTCAGCTCAAGGTGACCCAGGTCAAGAGCAAGATCGGCACGAAGCACGCTCACCGGGAGTCGCTGCGCACCCTCGGGCTGCGCAAGATCCGCCAGAGCGTCGTGCGTGATGACACTCCCGAGGTGCGCGGCCTTATCCACACCGTCCGCCACCTGGTGGAGGTCGAGGAGGTCAAGGCATGACTGCCATCAAGATCCACCACCTTCGTCCGGCTCCGGGCGCGAAGCGCGACAAGATCCGCGTCGGCCGTGGTGAGGGCTCGAAGGGCAAGACCGCCGGTCGCGGTACCAAGGGCACCAAGGCCCGGAAGAACGTGCCCGCCGGTTTCGAGGGTGGGCAGATGCCCATCCACATGCGGCTCCCGAAGCTTCGCGGCTTCAAGAACCGCTTCCGTACCGAGTACCAGCCGGTGAACGTGGGCGACATCGCCCGCGTCTTCCCGGAGGGTGGCAAGGTCGGCGCCGAGGAGCTCGTCGCGAACGGTCTCGTCCGCAAGGGCAAGCTCGTGAAGGTGCTCGGCAACGGCGACGTGAACGGCGTCAAGCTGGACGTCACCGCCGACGCTTTCTCCGGCTCCGCCAAGGAGAAGCTCTCCGCTGCCGGTGGCTCCGCCACCACGCTCTGAGCCTTCTTCGCTCGCTTCACCGAAAGGCCCGCCCGGCTCCGCCCGGCGGGCCTTTCGCTTGCGCTCCCGCGCCGACCTGCGTTTAGCGGGCTAATCGCGATCCCGGTGCGGGCAGGCCGTCCGGCCCCCGACCTGCGTTTAGCCCCCTAATCGCGATCTGATGCTGGAGCCGCGGGGCGTGGCGGAAGGGGCCCTGTGCTGGAAGGATCGCGAGGTGGCCACACCTCCCGGGCAGGATCCGCAGCCCCCTCAGCAGCCGGACGCCCCGCCGGTGATCGTGTCGATTTCCGGGCCCACTGACCCTGTGGGCGAGCCGGTACGGCCGGGCCGGCCTGAGCCCCGCAGACTCGTCGCGGCGGGATTGGCCGCTCTGGCCATGCTGCTCGCCGTCCTGGGCTGCCTCTTCCCGTTCTTCAGCATCGAGCATCGGTTTTCTTTCGATCGCAGCGACGCCGTCGTGGTCGTGTTCGTTCAAAGCGCGTGGGATACGAAGGTCCTTCAGCCGAACGATCCCCCTTTCAGCGCACCGTCCACACCTGTCGGTATTCCGGTCCTGATCGCCGCGGCGATCCTTCTGGCGGCCGTGATCGTCAGTGCCCGTGCCTCCCGCCTGCGGCGCCCGGGCGCTTTGGACCGATGGCTCACCACCATCGCGGCGGTGTTCCTCACCGGAGTCGTCGCGACCGCCGCCACTTTGAGTTTCGGGCGCACGATGGGCGAGTCCATCGAGACGACGACGACACTGGGCGCGGGTATGTGGGCCCTCTTCGCCGCGGTAGTCGCCGCGGCGGGCGCGGCCGTCATGAGCCACCGCGTCCAGGACGACGAGGTCCCGGTGAGCGGCGACCCGAGTCTCGCGGACATGCCCACACCGAAGCACGGCATCTCCGTCGCGGTCCTCCCACCGGACCCTCAGCCGGAGAAACCGGACTACTCCGCTTTCGCGCCTCCGCCGGATCCTGGCGCGAAAGAGCGCGATTAGCCCGCTAAACGCGCTCGCGGCCGCCGATACGGTGGGGGAGGAGGTGGCCGATGACTTGGGCGGTGGTCTTTTTCGGAGCAGCGGTCCTCGTGGCTTTTACGCCAGGGGCGAACAATCTGCTCGGCATGCATCACGGCATGACGCAGGGAGCCTGGAAAGGGCTCGCCGGGCTGTTAGGCCGATTGGCCGCATTCACGGTGCTCATCGCGGCCGTCGCCGCTGGACTCGGACAGCTCCTCGCGGCGTCGGAGCTTGCACTCACAGTGATCAAATGGGCCGGCGTCGCCTACCTGGTCTGGATCGGCGGGCGCCTGCTGTGGTCGACGTTCCGTGGCGGGGAAACCGCGCTGGTCCAGGCGCCGCGAGGCACCGAATCCGTACCCGCGCTCCGGATCGCGAGGAAGGAATTCGTCGTCGCGATCACCAATCCGAAGGCGATCCTCATCTTCACGGCGTTCGTGCCCCAGTTCATCGACGCAGCTCACGGCTCCTTTCCCATCCAGATCGCGATTCTCGGCGCCGTCTACCTGCTCGCCGAGTTCGTGGCGGGCGCGACCTACATCGGGGCGGGCGCGCTCGTGAAGTCGCTCCGGTTATCTCGCCGGGCGACTCGCAACGTCGACCGCGGTACCGGCGTCGTGCTCCTCGGCATGGCTGGCGCGCTCGCCACTTCAAGCTCCTGATCACGGTGCGTTTAGCCCCCTAATCGCGATCCGGTGGTCGGAAAAGTGAGGAACGGCAAGGCGATCTGTCAAGATCCCGGAGCGAGAAGCGGCGGTCGATCAACCCCGCGGACCAACCTTCGTCCGGAAAACCCACACGCACTGCGGACACGCCCTGTGAAGCTGTTAGAGTCGGCGACACGCTTCGGGACGAGTGTGCCCCGAAGCGTTCCTGGCTTGTGCCAGAAAGCTGTGTGTTCCCGCCGGCCCCAGGCCGGCCAAGCCGATCGTCGGTAAGACAGCCGACGACGCCGAGGAGGTTCCCCGCGTGCTCAGCGCCTTCCGCTCGGCTCTAGCGACGCCGGATCTACGTAAGAAGATCCTGTTCACGCTAGCCATCGTCGCGGTCTACCGAATCGGTGCCACCATCCCGGCCCCGGGCATCTCGTATTCCGCCGTGCAGCAATGCACGGAGACCGGGTCGCAGGAGGGCGTCTATCAGCTGCTGAACCTGTTCAGCGGCGGTGCTCTGCTGCAGCTGTCGCTGTTCTCGACCGGCATCATGCCGTACATCACGGCGAGCATCATCGTCCAGCTCCTCACCGTGGTCATCCCGCGGTTCGAGGAGCTGAAGAAAGAAGGACAGGCCGGTCAGGGCAAGCTGACGCAGTACACCCGGTACCTGACGATCGCCCTCGCGGTCCTGCAGGCGACCGGTGTGGTGGCACTCGCCGACCGCAAGCAGCTCTTCCCGCAGTGCGACACCGCGATCATCCCGGACAACAGCGTCTACACGCTGGCCATCATCGTCATCACGATGACCGCCGGTACCGCCGTCATGATGTGGCTGGGTGAGCTGATCACCGAGCGCGGCGTCGGCAACGGCATGTCCGTCCTCATCTTCCTGAACATCGCGGCCCGCATCCCGATCGAGGGTGGCAACATCCTCAGCAGCGCCGGCCCGGTGGTCTTCACCCTGATCTGCGTGTTCGGCCTGGTGATCATCGCCAGCGTCATCTTCGTCGAGCAGGGCCAGCGCCGGATCCCGGTGCAGTACGCCAAGCGCATGATCGGCCGCCGCATGTACGGCGGGACGTCGACCTACCTGCCGATCAAGGTGAACCAGGCCGGTGTCATCCCGGTCATCTTCGCCTCGTCGCTGCTCTACCTGCCGGACCTGATCAGCCGCCTCGTCGGCGACGCCAACAGCAACGCGGGCTGGCAGGTCTTCATCCAGAACTACATCGTCAACCAGTCCAGCTGGGCGCACGTCCTGCTGTACTTCGCGTTGATCATCTTCTTCACGTACTTCTACATCACGATCACGTTCAACGTGGACGAGCGTGCGGAAGAAATGAAGAAGTTCGGTGGCTTCATCCCGGGTATCCGCCCGGGCCGACCCACCGCGGAGTACCTCAGCTACGTCCTCGGCCGGATCACCCTGCCGGGCTCGCTGTACCTGGGCATCATCGCGATCCTTCCGAACTTCTTCCTGTCCGTCACCGGCAGCGGGAACAACCAGAACTTCCCGTTCGGTGGCACGGCTGTGCTGATCATGGTCGGTGTCGGTCTCGACACCGTGAAGCAGATCGAAAGCCAGCTGATGCAACGTAACTACGAAGGGTTCTTGAAGTGACGCGCCTGGTTCTCGTTGGCCCTCCTGGCGCGGGCAAAGGTACTCAGGCGGTAGCACTGTCGGAGAAGCTCCGGATCCCGCACATCTCGACCGGCGATCTGTTCCGCGCCCACGTGGGCGAGCAGACGCCGCTGGGCCAGGAAGCCAAGCGCTACCTGGACTCCGGCGAACTCGTGCCCGACTCGGTCACGAACGAGATGGTGCGCGAGCGCCTCGCGGAACCCGACGCCAAGGCCGGTTTCCTGCTCGACGGGTTCCCGCGGAACACGAAGCAGGCCGACGTCCTCGGTGAGATCCTCGGCGAGGTCGACACCAAGCTCAACGCGGTCATCCAGCTCCAGGTCTCGGAAGACGTCGTCGTCGATCGGCTGCTGTCCCGCGGCCGATCGGACGACACCGAAGAGGTCATCCGCCGCCGTCAGCAGATCTACGTGTCCGAGACCGCTCCGCTGCTCGAGTACTACGCGGACATCCTGGTCACGGTCGACGGCGTCGGCACGGTCGACGAGATCTCCGCCCGCGTGCTGGAAGCGCTGCGCGACCGCACGTGAATCTCGGAGGACTGCGTGTACTGCAACGGCTTCGTCGTGGGCGCATGATCGAAATCAAGACCCCTGGCGAGCTCCAGGCGATGCGGGCCGCCGGACTGGTCGTCTGGCGCACCCTCACCGCGGTGCGTGAGCTTGCCAAACCGGGGGTGACCACGGCCGACCTCGACGAGCTCGCCGAGCAGACGATCCGTGACGCCGGCGCGGTGCCCTCGTTCAAGGGGTACCACGGCTTTCCGGCGTCGATCTGCGCTTCGGTGAACGAGCAGATCGTGCACGGCATCCCGTCGAAGACCCAGGTCCTGAACGACGGCGACATCATCTCGGTGGACTGCGGTGCCATCCTCGACGGCTGGCACGGCGACTCGGCGGTCACGCTCGCGATCGGCGAGGTCTCGAAGGCGGATCTCGCGCTCTCGGCCGCCACCGAGGCGGCGATGTGGGCGGGGATCGCCGCCGTGTCGTCGGGTGGCAGGCTCACGGACATCTCGCACGCGGTGCAGACCGCGGCCGAGAAGGCGAGCCGGGAAGACGGCATCGACTACGGGATGATCGTCGAGTACGGCGGCCACGGCATCGGGCGCCAGATGCATATGGACCCGTTCCTGCCGAACCTGGGCAAACCGGGCAAGGGACCGCGGCTCAAGACCGGGATGGCGCTCGCGATCGAGCCCATGCTGACCGGTGGCGGCGGAGAGACCGTCGAGCTCGAGGACGGCTGGACCGTCGTGACCGCCGACGGCTCGCGGGCCGCGCACTGGGAGCACACCGTCGCGATCACCGACGACGGCCCGTGGGTGCTCACCGCCCCCGAAGACGCCTGACCTCGCCCTTCGCCCTCCAGATCGCGTTTAGCCCGCTAAACGCAAGTGCGCCCCCGGATCGCAGTTAGGCCGCTAAACGCAAGTGCGTCCGCTGGTCGGCGGAGCGCCCGGCGCCGCCGTTGAGGCGCCCGCCCGCTGCCTCCATCGGGTGCACCTCGCCCGCCGGTCGTCCCCAGGTCACGGGCCCACCGGATCGCGATTAGCCCGTTAACGCAGGTCGGCGAGGGCGTACGATGGTGGAGGCCAGATCAGGCGGGCTCGAGGGGTCACCTAACACAGTCACCCCCGTTTGGGGCTCGCGACACGGGTTGCGTACACTGTCAAGTCGGTGTACTCATCGCGCCCGGATCCTGCGCGCTCGTGAACTCTCGCGAACGGACATTGGACCCGGGCAGGAGTGTGCCGATGCACCACCCAGCCAAGCACTCAAGCTTTGACTGATCACACAGTGTAGCGACAGGAAATGCGGAGGACATGGGCAAGAAAGACGGGGCCATCGAGGTCGAAGGCCGCGTAGTCGAGCCGCTCCCCAACGCGATGTTCCGCGTCGAGTTGGAGAACGGCCACAAGGTCCTTGCACACATCAGCGGCAAGATGCGGCAGCACTACATCCGCATCCTGCCCGAGGACAGGGTTGTCGTGGAGCTCTCGCCCTACGACTTGTCACGTGGTCGCATCGTCTACCGCTACAAGTGATCACGACGAGTTAGCACAAGCAGGAGAGCAGGAGACGTGAAGGTCCAGCCGAGCGTCAAGAAGATCTGCGACAAGTGCAAGGTGATCCGCCGTCACGGCCGGATCATGGTGATCTGCGAAAACCTGCGGCACAAGCAGCGGCAGGGCTGATCACTCGCACTCGTACAGAGTGGATTGACGGCTACACAATCTCCCCGCACCTGCCGGGCCGTGCGAACGGCCCGGTTCACCCTCGGACTTCAGGCCGAGGCCGGGACACCCGAAGCGCAAGCAGAGGGCACGACAGGCGAGTCGGTCCCGGGACCGGACGGGGAGCAGACCTGAAGATGAATTCTATGAAGGAGCATCAACGCCAATGGCACGACTCGCTGGCGTAGACCTCCCCCGCGAAAAGCGGTTGGAGATCGCGCTGACCTACATCTACGGCATCGGCCGTACCCGCTCGAAGCAGCTCATCGCGGCTGCCGAGCTCAACGCGGACACTCGCGTCAAGGATCTGAGCGATGACGACCTCGCCAAGCTGCGGGTCTACATCGAGGAGAACTTCAAGGTCGAGGGTGACCTTCGCCGTGAGGTGAACGCCGACATCCGTCGGAAGATCGAGATCGGGTGCTACGAGGGCCTTCGCTGGCGTCGCGGACTTCCCGTCCGCGGTCAGCGCACCAAGACGAACGCCCGCACCCGTAAGGGTCCGAAGAAGACGGTCGCCGGCAAGAAGAAGGCTGGCAAGAAGTGAGCGTCCAGGGCAAGAAGGTCGTGCGTATGGGCGGCGTCCACCGCCGCGGCTCGGCTTGTGTCTCGCCCAAGGCGCTCTACGCCCGCCCGATGGCGCTCCGCAACCTGTACACCGACGCCGGTTCGATCATCCGGCGCGGCCAGGCCGAAGCGGTCGCCGCTCACCAAGAGAACGCGCGCTAACAGGAGAACCCTCAGAACATGCCACCGAAGTCTCGTACTGCGGCGGGGGCCAAGAAGGTCCGCCGCAAGGAAAAGAAGAATGTCGCGCACGGTCACGCGCACATCAAGAGCACCTTCAACAACACCATCGTCTCGATCACGGACCCGACCGGTGCCGTGATCGCGTGGGCGTCGAGTGGTCACGTGGGCTTCAAGGGCTCGCGTAAGTCCACCCCGTTCGCCGCGCAGATGGCCGCCGAGAACGCCGCCCGCAAGGCTGCCGAGCACGGCATGAAGAAGGTCGACGTCTTCGTGAAGGGCCCGGGTTCGGGTCGCGAGACGGCGATCCGCTCGCTGCAGGCGGCCGGCCTCGAGGTCGGCACCATCCAGGACGTGACCCCGCAGCCTCACAACGGCTGCCGCCCGCCCAAGCGGCGCCGGGTCTGAGGAACGGGGAGGAGTAAGAAGAAATGGCTCGTTACACCGGCCCCGCGACGCGTATTTCGCGTCGCCTCAAGGTTGACCTCATCGGCGGCGACCAGGCTTTCGAGCGTCGCCCCTACCCGCCGGGCCAGCACGGCCGCGGGCGCATCAAGGAGTCCGAGTACCTCCTGCAGTCGCAGGAGAAGCAGAAGGCTCGCTACACCTACGGCGTTCTCGAGCGTCAGTTCGTCCGGTACTACAAGGAAGCCGTCCGGCGTCCGGGTAAGACCGGTGAGAACCTGCTGCAGATCCTCGAGTCCCGGCTGGACAACGTGATCTACCGCGCCGGCATCGCCCGCACCCGCCGTCAGGCGCGTCAGCTGGTGAGCCACGGCCACTTCCTGGTCAACGGCGTCAAGGTCAACGTCCCGTCCTACCAGGTCACGAAGTGGGACATCATCGACGTGCGGCCGAAGTCGTTCGCGATGCTGCCCTTCGTCGCGGCCAAGGAGTCCTTCGGCGAGCGTCCCGTTCCCGCGTGGCTCCAGGTCGTTCCGTCCAACCTCCGCGTGCTGGTCCACCAGCTCCCGGAGCGCGCTCAGATCGACGTTCCGGTCCAGGAACAGCTGATCGTCGAGCTCTACTCGAAGTGATCCACCATCGGGCCGGGGTTTCCCCGGCCCGATGTGGGCACGGGCGGCGGCGCCCGGAGTGCGCCGCCGTTTCGCCATCCCTTTCGGTGTCATATGGCGGGCGCCGTTTGGAAAGGAATTAGGAAAGATGCTGATTTCCCAGCGACCGGCTCTCGGCGAAGAGACGGTCAACGAGACCCGCTCCCGGTTCACCATCGAACCGCTGGAGCCCGGCTTCGGCTACACGCTCGGCAACTCGCTGCGGCGCACGCTGCTGTCGTCCATTCCGGGCGCGGCCGTGACGAGCATCCGCATCGACGGCGTGCTGCACGAGTTCACCACCGTTCCCGGGGTGAAGGAAGACGTCACCGACATCATCCTGAACCTCAAGGAGCTCGTGGTCTCCTCGGAAGAGGACGAGCCGGTCACCATGTACCTGCGCAAGCAGGGCCCTGGTGAGGTCACCGCCGCCGACATCGTGCCCCCGGCCGGTGTCACCGTGCACAACCCGGATCTGCACATCGCGTCGCTGAACGGCAAGGGCAAGCTCGAGATCGAGCTCGTCGTCGAGCGCGGCCGCGGTTACGTTCCGGCCCTGCAGAACAAGCAGGCGGGCGCGGAGATCGGCCGGATCCCGGTCGACTCCATCTACTCCCCGGTGCTGAAGGTGACCTACAAGGTCGAGGCGACCCGTGTCGAGCAGCGCACCGACTTCGACAAGCTGATCCTGGACGTGGAGACGAAGCCGTCGATCACGCCGCGGGACGCTGTCGCGTCGGCCGGTAAGACGCTGGTGGAGCTGTTCGGTCTCGCGCGCGAGCTGAACGTCGACGCCGAAGGCATCGAGATCGGCCCGTCGCCGCAGGAGGCGGACACCATCGCCGCCTACGCGATGCCGATCGAGGACCTGGACCTCACCGTCCGGTCGTACAACTGCCTCAAGCGCGAGGGCATCCACACCGTCGGCGAACTGGTCTCGCGCAGCGAGGCCGACCTGCTGGACATCCGCAACTTCGGTGCGAAGTCGATCGACGAGGTCAAGCTCAAGCTCGTCGGTCTCGGCCTCGCGCTGAAGGACAGCCCGCCCGGGTTCGACCCGACCGCGGCCGCGGCCAGCTACGACGGTGAGGGCTGGTCCGAGGGCGTCGACAGCATCACGGACGGAATTTCGGACAACGGCCACGACGATGGCCAGGACTACGCAGAGACGGAGCAGCTGTAAGGCCAGCTACGGCTCCCTCACACCAGTAGGGGTGGGGGAGCGACGGCCTCCAGCTGTGAGCTGAACGAGGAGAACCGATGCCCACCCCCACAAAGGGACCCCGTCTCGGCGGGTCGCCCGCGCACGAACGGCTGATCCTGGCCAACCTGGCCACCCAGCTGTTCGAGCACGGCAAGATCACGACGACCGAGGCGAAGGCCCGGCGGGTGCGCCCGCTGGCCGAGAAGCTGATCACGAAGGCGAAGCGGGGCGACCTGCACAACCGTCGTCAGATCCAGCGCATCGTGCGCGACAAGGACGTCGTGCACAAGCTGATCGCCGAGATCGGTCCGTTCTTCGCGGAGCGCCCGGGTGGCTACACCCGGATCACCAAGACGATGGCGCGTAAGGGCGACAACGCCCCCATGGCCGTCATCGAGCTGGTGGCCGAGAAGACCGTCACCGCCGAGGCCGAGGCCGCGCGCAAGACGAAGTTCGCCAAGGACGAGCCGAAGGCTGCCGCCCCGGCCGCCGAGGAGACCACCGACGCCCCTGAGGCTGCCGACACGGCCGCCACCGAGGCTCCGGAGGCCACCGAGGCTCCCGCCGCCGACGAGGCCGCTGAGGCCCCCGCCGCGGACGCGGACAGCAAGAAGGACTGACGTTCTGACGGCACCGAACACCCCGGACGAGCCCGCCACTCCCACTGCGGAGGGCGGGCTCGTTCGTCTGCGTCTGGATGTCTCCTACGACGGCACGGATTTCTCCGGCTGGGCGCGGCAGCCCGGGCGGCGCACGGTGCAGGGGGTCCTCGAAGAGGCACTCGCGAAGCAGCCTCCAGGAGCTTCGGTCCCGAAGTCCGTCGTCGTCGCCGGCCGCACGGATGCCGGTGTGCACGCGGCGGGCCAGGTGGTCCACGTCGACGTGTCGCCTTTAGCGGGCAAAACGCGATCCGGCCGTCTGGAACTGGACGAGCAGGGCATTCCTGACCTGGGGCGGATGCGTCACCGCTGGAATCGGTACCTGCCGGGCGACGTGCGGGTGCTGGATGCCCGCGTCGCGCCGCCCGGGTTCGACGCGCGGTTTTCGGCCGTGCGGCGTCACTACCTCTACCGCGTTTCGGACGCGCCGTGGGGCGTGGATCCGTTGCGGCGTCACGACACTCTGGCCTGGGGCCGCCCGCTTTCGGTCGACGCGATGAACGAGGCGTCGGAGGCTCTCCTGGGCCTGCAGGACTTCGCGGCCTTCTGCAAGCAGCGCGAGGGCGGGACGACCATTCGCGAGCTGCAACGGCTTGTCTGGCGGCGGACCGGGCCGCACGCGGTCGAGGTCGCCGTCTCCGCCGACGCGTTCTGCCACTCGATGGTGCGCAGTCTGGTGGGGACACTGCTCTTGGTCGGGGACGGCCGCCGTCCACTGGGCTGGCCCGGCGACGTCCTGGAGAGCCGGACTCGCGACAGCGCGGTGGCTCCCGCACACGGCCTGACGTTGATGGCGGTCGATTACCCGCCGGACGCCGAACTCGCCTCACGCGCCGATCAAACGCGCGCCATGCGCAGCCCCTCCTGACCCGGCCGCGGCGCGGTTAGCGGGCTAATCGCGCTCCGGCGGCGGGCCCGCCAGACGGACTCGACGATGCCTTTGAAGTCGTTCGCCAGGTCTTCCGCGGTGACGATGACGAAACGCCAGCCCTCGGCCTCCACGCGTCTTCGGCGCTTGCGATCATGGGCTCGTTGCTTCGGGGTGTTGTGCCAGCGGCCGTCGTATTCGACGGCGACCTTGAACTGCTCGTCCCCCAGGTCGAGGCGAGCGAGGAAATGACCGGTTCGGGCGGTGACCTCGAGCTGAGGCGTCGCCGTGATGCCGCCGGCGGCCAGCACGATGCGGAGCTCCGATTCCGGAGGCGACTCCGCGCGAGGATCGGACAATCGCAAAGCATGTCTGGCCAAACGGATTCCCCTGTTGCGGCGACCGTAGAACTCCCTGTTGAGATGTAGGTCGGTGAGTTTCTCGGCTCTCAAGAACTGGTCCAGGTCCGGCACGCCGATGCGGAGCCGGCGCACCCAGCCGGATTTACGAGGAGAAAGCCGGAGGAGCAGATCGAGCGCGGTTCGGCTTTTCCGCGCGATCCGAATGCCGTTCCAGGGCCTCGATTCCTCGGGTTTGACTTCGGTACGCCGAACCTTGATACCGACTATCGGGCCGAAGCGATTCTTCTCCGGGACGATCATCTCGACCGGATCGTGAGGTTTGGCCAGCTCGACGCCCTGAACGGTCGCGGCCGATCGCCCGGTCAGCACTGCTTCGGGAGGAGCCAGCAACGCGGCTCCTCGGCATCGCAGTTCATGCGTGACCTCGACATCGGCGCGCGTGTAGACGTCCTGGAACAGCCGTCGGACGCTTGATCCGCGAAGCTGGCTGGCCGTGATGAGGCCTGCCTTGCGAGCTTCCGAGCCGCGGAATACGTCGGGAAGATGAGATGAATCGAAGGGTTTGGCCATATCGACACAGTGATCGACAAGACCGACAACCCATGGCCGTGACTGCCAATTCGAGAGTGTTTATCCACAACCCCCGGCCTATCCACAGCCTGCGCGATTACCCCCTTGACGGCCAGGCCCCGCGACCCGGATCGCGTTTAGCGGCCTAATCGCGACGCGGGCAGGACGCAAAACGGGGGCACCGTCCGAAAAGGACAGTGCCCCCGCAGAGCACGATTAGCCCGCTAAAGTCGACGCGGGCCGGGCTAGTCGCCGCGGCGCACGGGGCCCAGGATCTGCTGCTCCTTCGCCGTGGTGACCAGGCGAAGAGGGCGCCAGAGGTTCCGGCCAAGGGCGACGACCTGGTCGTCCTTCAGCGTCGTGAGCTGCTTCATCATCTGGGGCGGGAGCCGCCAGATCCGGGCGGCCAGCTCGGCCTGTCCCGGCGGGAGCCGCTGCATCAGCACCAGGTCGGCGGCGTTCGCGGTCGCTCCGGCCTGCGGGTGCAGGTACGGCAGCACGTAGACCGTCGTCTGCCACGGCGACCGCGGCGGGAACAGATCCTGCGGCGTCGGGCCACCATCGGTCACCACGAGCAGCGGCGCGTCCTCGGAGGGCCGCGGAAGATCCACCGGCGACAGCCGCCGGATCTGCACCAGCGGCGAAGGCCTGCCGTTCGGCTGGGTCCCCGCGGCCTGGGGGAGCACCTGCCACGCGGCCGGACGTCCCGTCGCGACGACGACCCACGCTCCGACCGCCATCGCCCGCAGCGCCACCTGACGAGCCAGGTAGAGACCACCGACCAGCACGATCCGGGTCGGGGTCGAGCGCAGCGCCGAGATCGTCAGCGGCTCGCCCTTGAGTCCGGAGCCGAGAACGATCCCACCACGATCACCGGATGGGCTGATCGCGTCGAGCATCGCCGGGTCGACGGTGAATTCCGGGGCGACACCGGCGCTCTGGCCGGCGTCGCGCATGCGGGTGCTCATGCCGTGCCTCCGATCGGCAAAGTCGCGGAGAACCCGGAGATCTGCAGGCCGCGCAGCGGCGTCAGCGTCACACCCAGCCGGTCCGAGATGCCCTGCAGCCGCTGGTCGGCCGCGTCCAGTTCACGCGGGTTCCGCGCGCTCAGGCGCACGATTCCCCGCAGGCCGATCTTGCCCTCGTCCGCGGACGGCGAGATCGACATCGCCACCGTCGCCGACAGCGCGCGGACACTGGTCAGCGCGTTCAGGCTGCCGCTGATCTTGCCCTTCGGCCAGCTGGTGATCGCGTAGCTCGCGTGGCCGATACCGGCGGCGGTGACTCCGGTCCAGCGCTCCTGCAGACCGACCTTCCCCTGCGAACCGGCGACCGCGGTCAGCTCGGCGGCCGAAATGCTGGACCGCAGCAACTCGTCCGGGTCGAGCGGCCGGGTCGGCACGCCCTGCGATTCCAAGGCGTTGCGCACCCGCGAGAGCGCGCCGATCAGGGCGCGATGCGCACCCACGACGCCGCCACCGCGTTCGCGGATGGCGGCCGGGCATCGGCGCGGGTCGAGCCGGATGGCGACCCAAGTCGTCCGCCGCGCCGCCGCGGGGAGCGGGCCGAGCACCTCCATGTAGGAGCTGAGTGCGGGCGAGTCCGACGGAAGCGCGGCGCTGCCCGGGTAGCAGTGCCAGATCATCTGGATCGAGTCGAGGACCACGCCACGGTCTTCGAGGCACGGCGCGAGCGCGGACAGCGGCAGGCTCGGCGCTCCACCCGCCTGGGTGATCAGCGCGGGCGCGGGTTCGACGAGCAGGACGGCGGTCCACGTCCCGTCGTTCCACGCGATGCCGACCTGCTGGCGCTCGTGGTCGACACCGTGCGCGACGACGAGATCGGGAACGGCGAGACGAAGCAGGTTCACGCGGGCGTCGTCGGGACCGGTGACGGCGTCCTCTTCGGCTGCGAGCGACTCGATGCTGCTCGGCGGAAGCGGATTCGCCACCCGATCGTGCGAACGGAGCATGTACCGCATGGTGAGTCCAGCCCATTGGGTGAACCAGCGGCCGCCCCAGCGCAGGAACGCGATGATGATCGCGAACGCGAGCACGCCGATCGCGACGTACTTCAGCTCCATGTCGATCGCGAGCAGGACGAGACCGATCGCGAGCCCGAGTTCGAGCACGACCAGGTTCGCCACGGGCAGCGGGCCGAGGTTGATCCCGCCGGTACGGCGTCGCGCGGGCGCGGCGATCCGTGCCACCGGAGCCGGCGGGGGACCGGACTGCGGGCCGGGGCCGCCGGACGGGGGACCGCCTGGTCCACCGGGCCCTCCAGGTCCACCGGGGCCTCCCGGACCACCAGGCCCGCCGGGGCCCTTGGGCCCTCCTGGACCACCGGGGCCGCCAGGACCCTGCGGTCCGCCAGGCCCTCCAGGCCCTCCAGGGCCGCCTGGGCCCCCGGGACCGCGAGGAACACCGGGACCTCCCGGGCCTCCGGCCGGGCCGCCCGGACCACCCGGTCTGCCGGGCCTTGGCGGCGGTCCCGGCGGACGACCAGGAGGTTGCGGCCCCGGAGGGCCGGGCGGACGTGGAGGAGTGGTGACGGACATCCGCGCTTTCTCTTCCCCTCGTGCTTGCTGCGTACCCGGAAAGCCGGTCCCGAGGAACTTGACACTAGCTGGAGTTGGTAGAAACCCCACACCAGACGGTCCCCGTACGGCTATCCTGCGGAACCGTACCGCGACGGGGAGGACTGTAGGTCGAGAATGCCATCAACACCGACTACTAAGTCTCAAGTTCAGGCTTATCAGTTCGTTCTGCGACGGATGCAATCCGCGCTGGTCCGTCGCGACGCCGTCATGCTCCACGACCCGATGCGCACGCACACGCGGGCCACCATCGTGGGTGTCGTGCTGGCCGCGCTGGGCGTCCTGGTCTTCGTCATCTGGGGCCTGCTGAGCCCGAAGCCCGCCGTGCCGGAAGCGGGCAACATCGTCATCGGCGAGCAGTCCGGAACGGTTTACGTCGTGGCCGGGAACCCGAAGAAACTGATCCCGACCTTCAACCTCGCCTCCGCGCGGCTGCTGATCATCGCGCAGTCGAAACAAGGGGCACAGCAGGCGGGCGCCAAGCCTTCCGGGCCCACGCAGGCCTCCGAAGTGAAGAACCCCACAGTCGTCTCGGATGAACAGCTGAAGAACATCCCCCGCGGTCAGCTCATGGGTATTCCGAACGGCCCGCAGCTGATGCCGACGGACACTCAGCGGGTCTCCCCGGAATGGGGTGTGTGCGACGAGGTCATGTACGACCCGTCCGTGCCTCAGCCGGACCTCACGAAGACCGAGACGACCGTCTACGCGGGCGTGAAGCAGCTCGGAAGCCGTGAGCTCGGCCAGAACGAAGCCTTGCTGGCCAAGGGCGCCAACGGCCGCGAGTACCTGATCTACCGGCAGAAGCCGGACCCGAACGTCCGGAACGCGAACGCCGTCAAGGCCGAGATCCAGCCTGACGCCGACGCCGTCCGTTCCGCCCTGAAGCTGCCCAATCAGCCCCGCGGTATCTCGCAGGGTCTGCTGGACGCGATCCCCGAGGTTCCGGAGCTGAAGCTCCCGGACGTCCCGGGCAAGGGCGAGAGCCCGAGCTACGAGATCGAAGGCATGAAGGTCGGCGACGTGTTCTCCACGGAGCAGGCCGAAGGGCGGAAGGACTTCTACCTCATCACGCGCGAAGGCATCCAGGCCATCTCGCCCGCCGTCGCGGACATCGTGAAGACCGGGAAGAACGACGGCAGCACCTCGGTCACGTCCGTGCCGCTGGCCGCGATCCGCAACCTCAACCGGGTTTCCCAGGTCGTCGAGCTCGACGCGTATCCCCAGACCGTGCCGACGGTGCTCAACGCGACTCAGGGCTCCCGGGTCTCCTGCCTGAGCTGGTCCATCACCGGCGAAGGCGGCTCCCGGGACGCGCACACGGCCGTGTTCGTCGACGACAAGCTGCCGAAGGGCAGGAACGCCGACGGATCCGCGCCCGGCGTCAAGATCGGTACCCCCGGCCCGGTCGGCGCGCCGATCAACAGCTTCTACATGGAGCCCGGCTTCGCGGCGGTCGTCCAGTCGGCGACCGGCAAGGAGACCTTCGACAAGGGGCCGATCCAGCTGATCTCCGATCGCGGGATCCGGTACGGCGTCCCCGACGCGGTCACGGCGGATTCGATCGGGCTCAACAAACGGGTTCCCGCGCCCGAATCCATCGTCAGGATCCTGCCTACCGGCGCTTCGCTGAACACGCAGGACGTGCTCCGGACGTTCGACACGGTGCCGATCGACGATCGGGCCGGTTCGGTCGCCACGCAGTCGCAGCAGGCTCCGGCGGGCAACTGAGCACGGGAACCCCTCGGACGGCGCGAGCGTCTCAACGCCCGAGCGGAATCGGGTGAGTGGAGGGTGCAGTGGCCGGCCTGAAGATCGACGGCGACGTCGTCGGTGACTATGCGAAACGGGTGGACGCGGCCGCCGGAGAGCTCGACCTGGCGGCCGCGGAGGTGACGGGTGAGGGCGTCACCGTCGAATCCCACGGCACGCTGGGCGAGGAGTTGGGCCTCGGCGCGTCCTATGGGCGTGCGGCCGAGGCCATCCGGCGTCAGCTGGTGGAAGGCGCGGCCGCGCTGAGGTCGGCGTCCGAGGCCCTGCACACGGTGACCGCGCGGCACGCCGGGCACGACGACGAGGCCGCGCAGACGATCAAGCGCGCAGTGGAGCTCTGAACCGCATGATCGCCGAATCGGAGAACCCGACGGATTCCATCCCGCACCCGATGGCGGCCGCACGTCCCGCGGCTCCCGAGGCGCCCCCGATCGCGTTTAGCCCGCTAAACGCGACGGGGGCGGGCGGTGAGGAGCTGATCGAGGCCGCGGCACCGCATCTCGCCTTCGTTTCGGAGCTGTCCGGCCAGCTGGGGTTGATCGATCCGGTCGAGACCTACCTGACCCCGCTGGCCGGGCGCTGGGAGGACTTGAAGGTCGAGGCGGACCTGCTCCGGAAAGCGGCGAAGACCGCGGGCAACGTCTCGAAAGAACTGTCGGAGGACCTCGGCCGTCTCGACGCCGGGTGGTCCGGCAAGGACGCTGACGCCTTCGTCGCGTACATCGTGGACATCAACGCCGCGGGCTCCGACGTCGAAGACGCCCTCAGCACGCTGGCGAGCTCGCTCGACGAGCTGGTGCTGTCGATCCGCCGCATCCTGACCGACCTCGTCGAGGTCCTGGTCGACACGGCCGAACTGACCTCCGAGACCGCGATGCTGCCGGTCGGTGGCGTCCGGCGGGCGCGGACCCAGCTGGAGGAGGCGCAAGAGTCGGCCAAGGCGCTCCATGAAGCCGCTCGTAACGTCCTCGAGGGCTTCGTGCGGTTTTGCGACGGCGTCGACGATCCTGACGCAGGCTCGCGGAGCATCGAAATCACTCACCGGTACCCGCAGGACGAGTTCAAGCTTCACGACGAGTCCGAGGCGCAGGGCGCGCCGGTGCCCGAAAAGGCCCCCGTTGAGGCGGATTCCGGTGCGGCGTCCGACGATCAGTCGACGTCGCCGTCCGCTGCCGACGGCAGGCAGACCGGGGCGAATGAACCGCCGATCGAGCAAGGGCAGGCGCTGGTCCCGGAGGTCGCGCCCGTTCAGGCCGCTCCGGCGCATGGGCACGGGGTCGCCGGGGCAGGATCGGCGATGATGCCGATGGGGATGGCGCCGATGATGGGGATGGGCGGCATGGGCGGAGGCCAGACGGCGCATCAGTCCAAGACGCGGCCCGCCTCGAAACCGTCCGATGTGGTCGGTGAGCCCGGCCAGGTCGTCCCGCCCGTGATCGGCGAGGACGAGAAGCCGGCTCCGAAGCCCAAGCCAGCCAAGTAGAGTCCCCGCGCCGAGCGACTTTAGCGGGCTAATCGCGATCTGGGCGGCCCTCAGGCGAGCCCGGATCGCGATTAGCCCGCTAAACGCAGGTGCTACGGGGTCTTGCGGCCCGGTGAGGTGGTCGGCCGGTTGCGGCGGACGGAGTGCACCACGAACAGCGTGACGAGTAGCGCCACCAGGCCCCCGCCGGTTCCGGCGAGCGCGACGATCATCGGGGCGGGGTCGCGGTCGTTCGCGGGCGGCAGGTCCGCGGGCAGCTGGACCGGCTTCGCTTTGTCCGCCTCCGACGGCACGATCGCCGTCAACGCCGCGATCGGGTCGATGACACCGAAGCCGACGAAGTTGTCCCGTCCGCCCGGCGCCGCAGGGTGCTGCGCCGTCGCCTGGATCCGGGTCATCACCTCACGGGCGTTCAGCTCCGGGAACTTCTGGCGCACAAGCGCGGCCACACCGGCGACGTACGGAGCCGCGAAGCTGGTCCCTTGGATGGGACCAGGATCCTTGCCGCCCTCGATGGTCAGGTTGGCCAGGCTGCTGGACCCCTCTGCGGGATCCAGCGAGATGATCTTGGTGCCCGGCGCGGCGACGCTGACCCACGGCCCGTGGACGCTGAACTGCGCGACACCGCCGGTCTCGTCGATCGCCGCGACCGACAGCACGTCTTCGGAGAACCAAGGCGGAGTGACGATCGTCTTGGGCACCTTGGGGTCCGGTTGATCGTTCTGCACGCATTTGTCGCCGACGTTGCCCGCCGCCGCGACGACGACCACATTGCGATTGACGGCGTAGTTCACCGCCGCTTGAAGCTCCTGCTCGCGCGGAGTGATGGTGCCGGTGGCCGTGCGGCAGTTGTCGACAGACATGTTGATGACGTTGGCGCCCTTGTCGACAGCGCGGACCACAGCCTGCGCGAGTGTGGTCAGCGTGCCCGCGGTCTTGCCCTGCTCCTGCTGACGTCCGCCCTTGTCCTGGCCAGGCGCGGTCCCGTCCGCGGCGCCGCCGACAGCGCCGTTCCCCTGGGAGGACGGCGGTAGCTGCGATCCCGGATTGTTCGACGAGGAAGGGGGAGCCGGGTTGTTGGAAGAAGCCGGCGGCTCTTCCTTCTTCTCGACTTCTTCGTAGTTCTGGCTGGACTGCCGGATCGACAGGATCGTGGCGTCCGGCGCCACCCCTCGGAACCCGATGCTCGAGTCGGGCGGGTTCGCGGCGATGATCCCCGCTACTTCGGTGCCGTGACCATCGCAATCTTCGAGCCCAGGCGGCTTGCCTCCGCCGGGTGTCGCGACGTAGTCACCACCCGATTCGACACGGCCCCCGAAGTACGGGTGCGCGGAGACGCCGGTGTCGATCACGGCGACCTTGATGCCGCCGCCGACCGACTTCTTGGCGCCGCGCATCAGCTGATGCACCTTTTCGATCTGCAGGTACTCCTGGCCCCAAGGCCGGTTCTTGATGTCGACCTGGTCGCCGCCGAGCTTGCTGCGCTGGACGCACTCGGTCTTCTTCTCGTAGGTCTTGTCCGGCTTGCCCGTGTCGGCCGGCTTCTTGGACGGGTCCACCCGGGGCGGGATCGCGTAGTAGCCGCCGGCGTCCGGCGCGATGCTGCTTTGCTGCGCCCACGCGGGAAGAGCCACCGACGCCGGCGAGAGAACACCGATTCCGGCCGCCAGCAGCACCGTTCCGGTACGTGCGGCGAGGCCGAGGTGGCGGACGCGCGTCCCCCTGGACTTCCGCGCTACGGCCATCAGAGCATCATCCGATCGGGTCGTCACTTGAAGTTGAGGTGGCGCAGCGTCGTGTAGAGATCCATGACGCCGAGCGCCAGCGGGAGCACCGTCGCGATGAAGACGGCCTCGAAGATCTCCACCGTCCGCCGCAGCGGCGGCGAGAAGCGCTGGTTCGGGAAGATCACGCCGACCACGAGCGCGCCGGCGCCGATCAGCAGCAGCGCGCCGAACACGAACAGGACGCGGTTCAGCGGGCTCGCCGACCACATCCAGCCGAGCAGGATGCCCGCGCCGGACACCATGCCGGTGGTCAGCAGGGCGATGGCCTGCGCGCCGTTCGCGTACGCCCGCGCCCTGAGGAGCAGGACCAGCGTGGCGATCACGCCGAGGATCGGGCCGAAGACCGTCGGGGAAGTCGAGGCGATGATCGCGAACAGCGCCGTGGCCGCGCCGCAGCCGGTCAGCAGGCCGGTCATGTACTCGTGGGCGACCGCGGTGCGGCGTTCGATGGCGCGGTAGTCCGGGAAGCCCGAGTCTTCCTTGAGCTCCTCGGCGCTGCCGGGGACGTGCGGCGTCGGAAGGGCGGCGAGCTTGATCGTCGCGCGCGGCAGGAGCGAGATGCAGGCCAGCGAGAACGCGGTGGCGCCGGCGGCGATCCCGGCGATCGGGGTGTCGATGAGGGTCGCGGCCAGGAACGTCAGCGCCGAGATCGTGGCCGTCGTGGCGGCCGCGATGAAGGTGGTGATCCCGTGTCCGATGACGAGGATGCAGACCGCCGCCACGATGATCACGAGGGCGCTCGCGAGCAGCAGGTTCGCCCACACGGACAGCCCCGGCACGATGTAGAACCCGCTGACGAAGGCCAGCGGCAGACCGCCCGCGGCGGCGATCAGCACGCCGGTCGCCTCGGCCTGGTAGGCCTTGGCCAGCGTCGCGCCGATGGCGACGCACGCGATCGCGCCGACACCGCCAGCGATCGCGGCGGCGAGCGCGTTGCCGCCGTAGAGCGAGCCGCTGGTGAAGAGCGCGAGGGCCGCGAAGAACAGCGCCAGGCCGCCCGCGATGTGCCCGAAGCGGCGGGCCGTCTCCTTGGTCCACGGACGGAAGCTGTCCGGGGACGACTCGGCGATCGCGTCGACGACGTCGTCGTACAGCGGGGGCGGCGGGTTCTCGTTGCGCTTGCGCAGCTGCAGCAGCTCGCCGTCGACCACGCCGAGGGACGCGAGGGTCCGGCTCGGGTCGAGCGGCGCGTCGCCCAGCTTCGCCAGCGCCCAGCCGCCGTGGCGGGCGCCGCCGTCCGGCGTCGCCTCCTTCGCCATCTCCAACAGCATGGGCAGCAGGTCCGCCACCGCGACGTCAGCCGGCAAAGCCACGTCGATCCGGGTGCGTGGAGCGACCACCGTCACCCTGCTGAATACCGTCGTGCCCGTTGCCACTGCCTTCCCCCTGCCCTGAGAGTCTGCTCCCGGGGGAACCTATACCGAACCCGGGTGCCCACATCATCGACTGTCGGAAAAAGACCGGCAAAAGTAAGAGAGACGACCTCCGGGGGCCCTCCGACCGGCTGCCGGCGCGTCGACTTTAGCGGGCTAATCGTGACGCGACGGAGCCCTGGGCCCTCAGGTGCCCCAGACCCCCGGATCGCGATTAGGGGGCTAAACGCACGTCGGGCGTCTGGGCGCCGGATCGCAGTTAGGCCGCTAAACGCACGTCGGCGGAGCCGGAGCCCTACACTCCCGACATGCGTACGGCCCCGGCCGGGGCCGTTCTCGGCGTTGTCCGGATTTCACCGGCCACGTTCGATAGGTTGTCTCGCGCACCAGTACGCGCACCAACGGTGGCCGCCATCGTCGAGTTTGAAGAGGGGTCCTTCGATGAGCACGCTGCAGTTCAAGAAGTCACCGCGTCTGGCGGCGCCGCGGCCGCCGGGCGGCGAGGTGCATCTCGAACCGCCGCCTGAGGTGCCGCGCACCATCCCGGGCAACATCGTCATGAAGCTGCTTCCCGCGGTGATGATCGTCGCCTCCATCGGCATGATGATCTTCATGTTCACCACCGGTGGACGCAATCCCATGATGATGATGATGGGCGGCATGATGGTGCTCAGCACCGTCGGCATGATGGCAGGCGGCGCGGGCAAGGGCGGCGGCGCCAAAAAGGCCGAGATGGACGAGGACCGCAAGGACTACCTGCGCTACCTCGGCCAGATGCGCGACAGGGCCCGTGAGGCCATGGTCGACCAGCGCGCCGCTCTCGAATGGGTCCACCCCGACCCGCAGACCCTGTGGTCCCTGGCCGCGAGCCGCCGCATGTGGGAACGCCGCCAGAACGACCAGGACTTCCTCCACCTCCGCGTCGGCCGCAGCTCGCACCGCCTCGCGACGCGGCTGGTGCCGCCGCAGACCGGCCCGGTCGACGAACTGGAGCCGATCGCCACGCTCGCGCTGCGCCGGTTCGTCCGCGCGCACTCGATCGTCCCGGACCTGCCGACCCAGATCACCCTCCGCGGTTTCGCCGCGGTCAGCATGCAGGGCGACCGCGGCCTCACCCGTGGCCTCACCCGGGCGATGCTGGCCCAGCTGGTCACCTTCCACAGCCCCGACGACGTCCTCATCGCGGTCGCCACGGCGGGCCGCGCCAAGGAGGAGTGGGAGTGGGCGAAGTGGCTGCCGCACGCCCAGCACCCGGCGCTCGCCGACGGTATCGGCCAGCTGCGGATGATGGCGGGCTCCCTCGCGCAGATCGAGCAGTGGCTCGACGAGGAGCTCCGTGACCGCCAGCGCTTCTCCCGCAACGCGACGCCCGCGCCGGACCAGCCGCACGTCGTCATCGTCGTCGACGACGCCGAGGTCACCCGCGAAGAGCAGATCATCCTCGAAGAGGGTCTGGTCGGCGTCACCCTGATCGACCTTTCCGACTCCATCGGCAACCTCGCGGCCCGTCGTGGTCTGCGGTTGGTCGTCGAGGAAGACCGCCTCGGCGCGCGCAGCGCCGGCGGCGTCGAGTGGTTCGGCCGTCCGGACACGCTGAGCGTGGTCGAGGCCGAAGCGCTGGCACGCCTTCTCGCGCCGTACCGCGTCGGCACCGCCGCGCAGGACGCCGCCGAGGAAGAGCCGCTGCTGTCCAACCCCGGTCTGCTCGAACTGCTGGGCATCCCCGGCGACCCGATGACCTTCGACGTCCAGCAGGCCTGGCGGCCGCGTCCGGTGCGAGACCGCTACCGCGTCCCCTTCGGCGTCGGCGAGTACGGCCAGCCGGTCGAGCTGGACATCAAGGAAGCCGCGATGGAGGGCATGGGCCCGCACGGCCTGTGCATCGGGGCGACCGGTTCCGGTAAGTCGGAGTTCCTCCGCACCCTGGTGCTGGGCATGCTCGCCACGCACTCGTCGAGCACGCTGAACTTCGTCCTCGTCGACTTCAAGGGTGGTGCGACGTTCCTCGGTCTGGACGCCGCGCCGCACGTCTCCGCGGTCATCACCAACCTCGCGGACGAGGTCACGCTGGTCGACCGCATGAAGGACGCGCTGGCGGGCGAGATGAACAGGCGCCAGGAGGCGCTGAAGAACGGCGGTAACTTCAAGAACGTCTGGGAGTACGAGAAGGCCCGCGAGAACGGTGCCGACCTCGACCCGCTGCCCGCGCTCTTCATCGTCTGTGACGAGTTCTCCGAGCTGCTGGCCGCGAAGCCGGACTTCATCGACCTGTTCGTCGCCATCGGCCGTCTTGGCCGGTCGCTGCAGATGCACATGCTCCTCGCGTCGCAGCGGCTGGAAGAGGGCAAGCTGCGCGGTCTCGACTCGCACCTTTCCTACCGCATCGGTCTGAAGACCTTCTCCGCCGCGGAATCCCGCGCCGCGATCGGCGTGCCCGACGCGTTCGAGCTGCCGTCGGTGCCCGGTGGCGGTTACCTCAAGTACGACACCTCGACGCTGGTCCGCTTCAAGGCCTCGTACGTGTCGGGTCCGTACCGTCCCGCGGGCATCAAGGCCGCCGGCCCGGTCGCGACCGTGGTCCGCGCGGACAAGCGCCCGCAGCTGTTCGTCCCGGACTTCGTCGAACTGCCGAAGGAACCGGAGCCGCAGCAGATCGAGGCCGCGCCGGTCGAGGAGGCCAAGTCGGAGGAGGCCGTCGAGCCCAGCGAGCTCGACGTGATCGTCTCCCGGCTGATCGGCCAGGGCCCGCCCGCGCACGAGGTCTGGCTGCCGCCGCTCAAGGAGCCGAACTCGCTCGACACCCTGCTCCCGAACCTGAACCCCACCGACGACCGCGGTCTTTCCCCGGTCGGGTTCTTCGGCAACGGACGGCTCCAGGTGCCGATGGGCATCGTCGACCGACCGTACGAGCAGCGTCGTGACCTGCTGTGGGCCGACTTCTCCGGTGGCGCCGGGCACGGTGTGATCGTCGGCGGTCCGCAGTCGGGCAAGTCGACCATGCTCCGGACGCTGATCATGTCGATGGCGCTGACCCACACCCCCGAGGAGGCGCAGTTCTACGCGCTCGACCTCGGTGGCGGTACGTTGGCCGGTCTCCAGGGCCTGCCGCACGTCGGTGGCGTGGCCGTCGCCCGGCGCGAGCCGGACAAGGCCCGCCGGATCGTGGCCGAGCTGACCACCCTGCTCACCGAGCGGGAAGGCCGGTTCGGTGCGATGGGCATCGACTCGATGAACGAGTTCCGCAACCGCAAGCGGCGGGGCGAGATCAAGCCCGAGGAAGACGCCTTCGGTGACGCCTTCCTGATCGTCGACAACTGGAAGGCGCTGCGGGACGACTTCGACGAGCTGGAGACCTCGATCACCAAGCTCGCCACCCAGGGTCTTTCCTACGGTGTGCACGTCATCATCGCGGCGAACCGGTGGGCGGACATCCGGCCGGCGATCAAGGACATGATCGGTACCCGGTTCGAGCTCCGCCTCGGTGACCCGAGCGAGTCGGACATCGACCGCCGGGTCGCGGTGAACGTCCCGGCCGGGCGCCCCGGCCGCGGTCTCACCAGGGACAAGCTCCACCTGCTGACCGGTCTTCCGCGGATCGACGGATCGAGCAACCCGGACGACGTCGCCGCCGGTGTCGCCGACGCGGTCGCGAAGATCAAGGCCGCGTGGAAGGGCCGCCCGGCGCCGCAGGTCCGCCTGCTGCCCGAGATGGTCACCTACGACGAGGTCCTGTCCATCGACACCAAGCGCAACACGAAGCTGGTGCCGATCGGCGTCAACGAGGAAGACCTCCAGCCGATCTACCTGGACTTCGCGGCCGATTCGCACTTCTACGCGTTCGCGGACGGCGAGTCGGGCAAGACGAACCTGCTGCGCCAGATCACCAGGGGCATCACCGAGCGGTACACGACGCAGGAAGCGGTCATCATCCTCGTCGACTACCGGCGCACGATGCTCGGCTTCATCGGCGGGGACCAGCTGCTCGGCTACGCGGTGTCCGCCGCGCAGCTGGAGAGCATGGTCAAGGACGTGCACGGGTCGATGACCCGGCGCCTCCCCGGTCCGGACGTCACGCAGGAACAGCTCAAGACCCGGTCCTGGTGGACCGGTCCCGAGCTGTTCGTCATCGTCGACGACTACGACCTGGTCGCCACGCAGACGAGCAACCCGCTGAAGCCGCTCGCCGAATTCCTCGCGCAGGCGAAGGACGTCGGTCTGCACATCGTCGTCGTGCGCCGCAGTGGTGGCGCGAGCCGGGCGATGTTCGACCCGATCCTCGGCAAGCTCAGGGAGATCGCGGCGCCCGGTATGGTCATGAACGGCTCGCGGGACGAGGGCAACCTGGTCGCCAACGTGAAGCCGAGCCAGATGCCGCCGGGCCGAGGCAACCTCGTGACCCGGAAGCACGGCAAGCAGCTCATGCAGGTCTCGTGGATCCAGCCGGACTGACCTCCCGCGGAACCAGGTGAGGCAAGGGCCGGGCGTGGGGTGACGACGACGATCTGCGGGAGTGGCTTGTGACAGTGCGGGTAGCGGTGGACTTCGGGACATCGAGCACCTGCGTAGTCGCTTCGATCAACGGCCGCGAGCCGCAGGTCGTCGTGGTGGACGGGCAGCCCTTGATGTCGTCGGCGGTCTACGCCGCGCCGGACGGGACGCTGTTCGTCGGCCAGGAGGCGGAGCGGCAGGCGGCGGTGGATCCGTCGCGCTACGAGCCGAATCCGAAGCGCCGGATCGACGAAGGCGACCTGCTGCTGGGCGACAACGTCCTGCGCGTGACCGACGTCGTCCACGCCGTGCTGAAACGCGCGGTGACCGAGGCGCGGCGGCTCGCCGGCGACGCCGAGGTCGAGCTGCTCGTGCTGACCCATCCCGCCGATTGGGGCGCGACCCGCACCCGGCTGCTCCGGCAGGCGGCGAGCGGGCTCGCGCGTCAGGTCGCGCTCGTGCCGGAGCCGGTCGCCGCGGCGGTCTATCACGCGGCGACGTTCGCCCCGGCCGACCTCAATTCCGAACGCACCGTCGAGTTCAGCGGCCGCCCTGGCGACGCGCTGGCGGTCCTCGACCTCGGCGGCGGCACCGTCGACGTCTCCGTGGTGCAGCGCATGCCCGGCAGCCCGGCGGATCGCAGTTCGCCCGCTAAACGCGCCGGGTTCCAGGTGCTGGCCACCCGGGGCGATCCGAGCTTCGGGGGAGCGGACGTCGACCAGGCGCTCCTGGAGCACGTGGGTTCGCTGGTGTCGTCGGCCGACCCGCCGGAATGGCGGAAGCTCGTCGAGGGCCGCGAGCTCACGGACAGACGGCGGCGCCGGGTGCTGCGGCAGGACGTGCGCGGCGCGAAGGAGACGCTCTCGCGGCACGCGTACACCGACGTCCCGATGCCGCCGCCGTTCGCCGACGCGCATGTGACCCGGGAAGACCTCGAGCGGCTCATCGCGGGCCCGCTCGGCCGCGCGGTCGAGCTGACCGTGGCCGCGATCGGCGATTCCGGGCTGCGGCCGAAGCAGCTGACGGCGATCTTCCTCGTGGGCGGGTCGAGCCGGATCCCGATGGTGTCCCGGCTGGTGCACGAGCGGACCGGTGTCGTACCGACGACCCTGGATCAGCCGGAGACCGTGGTCGCCCGAGGTGCCCTGCGCGCGGTGCTGATCGACCCGGACCGGACGGGTTCCCTCGCGGGTTCGGCGGTCTCCCGGGCCGGCGGCGGTCCCGCTCCCGTCGACCGGCGTCCCGAGGCCCCACGCCCCCCGTTCCCTCCCGGCCCGCCCCCGCAGAGCGCGTTTAGCCCGCTAAACGCGACGCGGCAGCAGGGGCCGCCGTCGCCTCCGATGGGACAGCAGGGGATAGCGGCACCCCCGCCGCCGTGGCGGCCGGGTGAGCCCGCCAGGGAGCCCAAGGCCGCCGAGAGCGGCGGGAAGAACAAGAAGCTGCCTTGGATCATCGCGGGGGCCGTGGTGGCCGTCGCGGCGGTTGTCGGAGGCATCCTCTTCGCCGTCAACAGCGGGGAGGCCGAGCCGGAGGGCCGCACGCTCGCCCAGTACGACTACCGCTTCATCGCGCCGCCGGACTGGACACAGACCGACGACCGCGTCGCCAAGCGTCAGGTGGTGATCCACCCCAGCGAATCCCTCACCGGCGACGACCTCGTGGTCGCCCAGGAGAACGTGATGGACTACGACGCGACGGCCGACAGACAGCGGCTCGTCGACGAACTCGCCGCGCTGGCGCGGCTGGAGCCGGACAAGTACAGCGGCTTCAACGGCAACGCGCAGTACGCCGGCAAGACCGTCATCTACTACCGCGAGACCAAACCGAGCGCGCGCGTCGACTGGTACGTCGTCGCGCAGGGAAAGACTCGCGTCCACATCGGGTGCCAGTACGGCACCGGCTCACCGCTCGAACAGCGCGTGAGCGCGGCCTGCGAGCAGGTCGTCAAGACGATGGTGGTCATCAACTGAAGGGGGAGGCATATGCCACCCGAACCCGAGACCGCCGCCGAACACTTCGCGCGTACAGGGCGCGACGCGGTCACCTATGCGCGGCAGGTCGCCCGCACGGCCAAGGCGCGTTACGAACGCCGCCGGGGCGAGAACGCCGAACTGGCGAAGCAATTCGGCAAGGGGCGGCTCGCGGGCGGCGAGACCGCGCCGACCCCCGCCGCCCTCCGGAACGCCGCGAAAAGGTTCCGCGTGGGCGCCGGTCTTCCGGTTCCCGCGTTGCCCTCCGCGGCGGACTTGGTTCCCCTTCGGCCAGAACCGGCGCCCCGACGGCCACGTGTGGGTGACGACGACGAGGACTTTTCGCAGTCGCGAATCATGAGCCGCGGCGATTGAGCCGCCTGTGTGCGTTCGCTAAATCGCGTGGTGAGAGCCATTTTCTCCGCGGGAAACGCAGCGCGCGCGCCGGGTTCCCGCGTCCGGTTCCCGCCGGGAGCGTTAACGCAAGCAACTACTTGAAACCAACGAGCGACAAGAGGGAACCAGACGTGGCAGTGTCTCCGTCGTAGGTCCGTACCAAACGAACTTCACCAAGTACGGATAACCACGAACGAAGGGGGTAGCTCCCATGGCTGGCGGTTTTCAGGGGAATGTCGAGCAGTTCACCCAGGCTGAGAAGCGGGTGACCGAGGTTCGCGTTTCGATGGACCAGAACCTGAGCAAGCTTCGCGACAACATCGAGGCCACCCGCGCGGGCTGGACCGGCGACGCCTCGATCGCGTTCAACAACGTGATGAAGCGCTTCGACGAGGCGGGCCGTGGGCTCAACCAGGCCCTCCAGAACATCGGTGACCTGCTCGAGCAGGCCGGCTCGAAGTACAACGCTTCCGAGCAGCAGCAGCAGGAACTCATCAACTCGGTCAACAAGGGCTTCGGCGTCCTCGGCTGATCTGGCTCCACCCCGCAACAATCCGAGACTTTTCTTTAATCACTGGAGGAATTCATGGGCGAGATGAAGGTCGATTACGCCACGATCCACGCGGCGGCCGACGACTGCAAGAGCACCGGTGGCGAGCTGGAGTCCCTCTTCGGTCAGCTGAAGAGCGACCTCGCTCCGCTGGTCAACACCTGGCAGGGTGACGCGCAGACCGCGTACATCGCCGCGCAGACCGAGTGGGACAACAAGTTCGAGGAGCTCAAGCAGCTGCTCGCGCAGGTCGCCGGCGTGCTGCCGCAGCTGGCCGACGGTTACCAGGCCACGGAACAGGGCGTCACCGGCCTGTTCTGAGTCTTCCGGCTCCGAACGAGCAACGGCGGGCAGGCATCTTCGGATGCCGAGCCCGCCGTTTCGTTTGTGTCAAAGGAAAAGCCGCGACGGGATCCGTCGCGGCTTTTCCTGTCCGGTCGCGGGGTCAGTGCGGCGCGCCGACCTCGAATTCCGGGCTGGTGTTCAGCACCCGGACGGTGACCTTCTTCTGCTGCCCCGAAAGGTCGATCGAGCAGTCGAACGTGGTGCCGTTCTCCACCGGTTGGCCGGAAGGACAGCTCACGTTCTTCACGTCCGGCTCCCCGTAGTGCTCGCTGAGCACACGGACGACACCGTCCTGGACCGACTTCTGGTCGAGCGTGTCGCCCGAGAACGCGCCGAGCAGCCAGGCACCGACGCCGCCCGCGATCACGACGGCCGCCGCGACCCCGCCGATCAGCAACGTCTTCTTGGACGCCTTGGGCTTCTTCGGCTCCGCCCCGAAAGCACCGAGCCCGCCGTACTGGGAAGACTGTGCCTGCTGGGCGGGCTGGAACCCGCCGCCGTACTGTCCCTGCGGGGGAGCGCTCGGAACCTGTTGCTGCGCCTGCCAATCCTGCTGCTGCGGCACAGGCTGCTGCTGCGGTTGCTGCCACGCCGTACCGGGCGCGGGGGCGCCGCTTTGCTGCCAGGGCCCGGAAAAGGAGCCGGTGACGCCGGGCTGCTGCTGCCACTGCCCCGTATAGGAACCGGTGGTCGCCGCGTTCGGGTCGTTCTGCTGCCACTGCCCGGCGTGCGGTCCGGTGGCCTGGCCTTCCTGTTGCCAGCCCTGCTGCTGGTTCGCGGGATTCGCGGGCGGCTGCCACCACTGCTGCGGCTGCTGTTCGGGGGGCTGGCTCATCGGTGGTCACCTCGGGACTTCGGGAACTTCACGGCGTCGGGACGAAAGCGGGCCATGGCTCAGACGCCCTTCAACTCGCTGAAGCGGCGGTTGAAATCGTCCTTGGCCGCCTTGTCCGGCAGCACGGTGATCTGCGAGGCGTCGGGCAGCTTGGGCAGATCCTGCGCGCTCGCCTTGCCGGTGAAGCGGAAGTCGTAGCGCAGCTCGATCTTGTGCCCGCCGCCCTCGATCTTGGCGTCCATCACGATCTGGTTCAGCGTGCCGTCCGAGTTGAGGGAGACGGTGGTGTGCACCGGCGCCTTCTTCATCTCGGCCGTGACCGCCCCGCTGATCGACGGCGGCAGGATCTCCACCCGCCGTTCCATGAACTTCCCGAACGGGATGTCCGCGGTCAGCTCGATCCGGTTCTCCGGAAGGCTTTTGGCGCCCTTCACGATCTTCTTGTCCGCGTTGTAGGACACGGCGATCGCGTCGGCCATCTTGCAGGCGGTGATGATCCCGACCCAGGCGCACGGGATCGCCAGCCCCGCCTCCGACTTCGGCATCGAGACCCAAGGTGTCGGGGCGAGGCTCTTGTAGACGGGGCCGAGGTACACGTACTCGACGGTCCCGTCGGCGGGGGTGTACCAGTCGATGCTGTCGTCCGGGTTCTTCTGCGAGCGCTGACGGCTGACCCGGCCCTCCGGCGAACCGGTGCGGGCCGAGGAGATCGTGCTCCGGATGTACTTCTCGTCGAACCGGAAGTACGCGCCCGACTCGCTGGTGACGTCGCGCTGCTGGCCGATGGTGTCCTGGAGCTTGTTCATCGCCGTTTCGAACTTCGTGCCGACGTAGGTCGCCGCGTCGTCACCCTTCGGCACGGCGGTGCCCGCCCGCCCCTGGCCGCAGGCGGTGGTGAGGGCCAGCACGGCGCTCAGCACGCACAAGATGGTCGTTGGACGTTTGTTCATCGCCGTTCCCCTGAATCGAGTCCCCGCGCGCGGTGCGCGTCCGGATCGTCTCATCCTCTCCCGCGAAGGACGATGCCGTGGGCGGTTCCGCCACACCGGCGGGGTACAGTTGCGGGGCGCCCGCCGGGCGCCGGTCCTAGTATGGGACCCCGGACCGACCCCCGCTTCGCAGTAGGGTCGGGCGTGGGGGTATCTTCATATGTCGTTGTGCGCTGCGGCGCGTAAGCGCTAGGCCCGCACAGAACCCACACGCAATGTTGACGACGAGGTAGACCCTTGCCCACGTACAGCCCCAAGCCCGGCGACGTCACTCGTGCCTGGCACGTGATCGACGCCGAGGATGTCGTGCTCGGCCGGCTCGCGACCGAGGTCGCCACGCTGCTGCGCGGCAAGCACAAGCCGACCTACGCCCCGCACGTGGACACCGGTGACTTCGTCATCATCGTCAACGCCGAGAAGGTCGCGCTCACCGGTAACAAGCGCGAGCAGAAGTTCGCGTACCGGCACAGCGGTTACCCCGGTGGTCTGCGTAAGCGCTCCTTCGGCGAACTGCTCGACACCAAGCCCGAGCACCTGCTCGAGAAGGTCGTCAAGGGCATGCTCCCGAAGAACAAGCTCGGCCGCGCCCAGGCGAAGAAGCTCAAGGTCTACGCCGGTGCCGAGCACCCGCACGCCGCGCAGCAGCCGCAGGCGCGCGAGATCACCAAGATCGCGCAGGTCGCGCAGTGAGTGAGGAACAGTCTGTGACCAGCACCGAGACCGAGGCCGTCGAGGCTGTCGCGACCACGGAGACCGCTCCGGTCGGCGACGCCGTCGCGACCAGCGAGACCCCCGCCGCCCCGCGTCCGTCGCGTGCCGCCGGTGGCAACGCCCAGACCGTCGGCCGCCGCAAGGAAGCCGTCGTCCGGGTGCGCGTCGTTCCCGGTACCGGTGAGTTCAAGCTCAACGGCCGCACGCTCGAAGAGTACTTCCCGAACAAGGTGCACCAGCAGCTCATCCGTGAGCCGCTGGTGACGGTCGACAAGCCCGACTCGTTCGACATCTTCGCCAACCTGCACGGTGGCGGGATCTCGGGCCAGGCCGGCGCGCTCCGTCTGGCGATCGCCCGTGCGCTCGTCGAGGTCGACGCCGACGACCGCCCGGCCCTGAAGAAGGCCGGCTTCCTGACCCGTGACGCCCGCGCCACGGAGCGGAAGAAGTACGGCCTCAAGAAGGCCCGTAAGGCTCCGCAGTACAGCAAGCGCTGATCGCGCCTCTGGCGCAACCCGCGGAAGCGCCCATCCGTCTCTCGGATGGGCGCTTCCGTGTTTCCGGGGTCCTTCGGTCCCCGCTCGCCCCCAGCCCCACCCGTCACACCCGCCCCATGCGCCCCACCCGTGTCACGTTTAGCCCGCTAAAGTCGCGCGCGTCGCGATTAGCCCGCTAAAGGCGAAGCCGGGGGCGCGGGGAGACGGGCAGGGGGACTGGCTAGGTTGTCGTGGTGGTTTTTCAAGGAGGTCGACAGATGGCACGTCTATTCGGTACCGACGGCGTACGTGGCCTCGCCAACGAGGAGCTGACCCCGGAGCTGGCGCTCTCGCTCGCCGCCAGCGCCGCCCGCGTCCTCGCGGCTCACGACCGTTCGCACCGCCCGGTCGCCGTCGTCGGCCGTGACCCGCGCGCCAGCGGCGAGATGCTCGAGGCCGCCGTCGTGGCGGGCCTCACGTCCGCGGGCGCCGACGTGCTCCGCCTCGGCGTCCTCCCGACGCCCGCCGTCGCGTACCTGGTCGGCGCGCTCGAAGCGGATCTCGGCGTGATGATCTCCGCCTCCCACAACCCCATGCCCGACAACGGCATCAAGCTTTTCGCGGCGGGTGGCCACAAGCTGCCGGACGGGATCGAGGACGAGATCGAAGCCGGTCTCGCCGCTCCCGTCACCCGCCCGACCGGTATCGGCGTCGGCCGGGTGAAGGACGTCCCCGACGCGGGTGACCGCTACGTCGAGCACCTGCTGTCGGCCACCCCGCACCCCCTCGCGGGCCTGCGCGTCGTCGTCGACTGCGCGAACGGCGCCTCCTCCTTCGCCGCTCCCGAGGTGTACCGCAAGGCCGGCGCCGAGGTCATCGCCATCCACGCCGACCCGGACGGCGTGAACATCAACGAGCACTGTGGGTCGAATCACCCGGAAGCGTTGCGCGCCGCCGTCGTCGAGCACGGCGCCGACCTCGGGATCGCGCACGACGGCGACGCCGACCGCTGTGTCGCCGTCGACGCCGCCGGTGAGCTCGTCGACGGCGACCAGATCATGGCCGTCCTCGCGCTCGCCCTCGCCGAGACCGGTGAGCTGACGAAGAACACCCTGGTCGCGACCGTGATGAGCAACCTCGGGCTCCACCTGGCGATGCGCGCGCACGACATCAACCTCGTCACCACCGCCGTCGGCGACCGCTACGTCCTCGAGGAGCTCCGCGCGAGCGGGTTCGCGCTCGGCGGCGAGCAGTCGGGCCACGTCGTCCTTCCCGCCTACGCGACCACCGGCGACGGCCTCCTCACCGCGCTGCGTGTGATGAGCCGCATGGCGTCGACCGGCAAATCGCTCGCCGAGCTCGCCGCGGTCATGAACCGCCTGCCGCAGGTGCTGGTGAACGTCCCGGTGGCGGACAAGGCGGCGGTCGCCGTCTCGGCCGCGGTCCGCGACGCCGTCGGCGCCGTCGAGGCCGAACTCGGCGAGGAAGGCCGTGTCCTGCTGCGCCCGTCGGGCACCGAGCAGCTGGTCCGGGTCATGGTCGAGGCCACCGCGCACGACACCGCACAGGCGGCAGCGGACCGGCTCGCGGGAGTCGTCTCCTCCGCCTCGTAACCCCTCTCACGATCTCCCCAAGTCGCTGCGCCGGTGTTACCGGCCCGGTACATTCCGTGTGCGGATACCTAGGGGAGGGTGACGGTGGCCGGTAAAGGGCACAAGGTCGATCCAGCGCAGCTGAACGAGGCAGCGAAGGTCTTGCAGGACTTGCCCAAGCAGGCCTGCGAAGGGCCGATCGGGGCGGTCGAGCAGATCAACCTGAGCGCGGCGAGTTTCGGCCCGGCGCACGGGGACTGCTTCAGCGGGTACTCCGCGAGCATCCAGCGCCTGGCGAAGTGCGCGCGCAGTTATCTCGCGGCTTCGGACGAGTTCGGCCGCAAGCTCGCGGCGTCCAAGGACCTCTACCAGTCCAATGAGGACTCCAACGCCGCCGAGATGAGGAAGCACTGATGCCTCTCGCGGACGTCGGTGGCGACACCGGGCACGACATTCCCAGCCGGGCCGAAGTCGAGAAGATCCTCAACGACCCGAACATCGATCGCGACACCAAACGCGAGCTCGCCCTCAACTACATCGACTACATCGAGGACGAGACGCCGGAAAGCTGCGGGTTCGCCAGCGAAGCCGAGCGGAACGGCTTCCGGGACTACATCAAGTCGATGAACGGTGACTGGATCACCGAGGGCGACCTCAACCTCAATGACGGTTCCCTGGTAGAGGTCCAGGCGGCTTACAAGACCGCGCACGAGAAGTACGACGCGAACCAGGCCGCGGGGCGGCAGGGTGATCGCGACGCGCTGAACCGGGACGCGGCGAAGACCCAGGAAATCGCCGGGCGCGCCACCGAGACGGACCCGGGCTGCGCGAATTCGAACGACATCATGGTCCCCGGCCTGTCGGGGTTCAAGGTCTACGAGATCTTCCACCCGCTCTACGTCCGCGCGCTGAGCCTGGCGGGTGGCGGAGCGGCGGTTTCCCTCAGCGAGCTTCAGCGGCTGTACCACGAGCAGGACAACATCCCGTTCAACCTCTTCAAGACGAGCGCGGAGGAGCTGACCGCGGTCGGCGCGGCCGTCACCGGGTCCGCGCAGGACGTCTCCGGAAAGCTGGGGAATTCGCTCGGCACCTGGGAAGGCGCCGCGGCCGAACAGGCGCGCGCCTACCAGAAGGCCTATTCGGACAAGACCGGTCTGGTCGCCGAAGCCTTCAAGGCCGCGGGTGACGGTCTGCTGCGGACCACCGCTTCGGTGGGCAAGTTCTGCCGCGAAAAGGTCGAGTGGCTGCAGAAGTGGTTCACCGACAACATCGACGGTGCGACGGCGCAGGACATCGAGCGGATCATCCGCATCGCCGACGGCTCGTGCAGCCACAACGACATCGTCCATTGCATCAAGTTCCTGAGTATCGACGCCAAGAACGCCTACAACAAGGACTGGGGCGACATCGACCAGAGCACCATCGACGAGGTCCTCAAACCTCAGGCGGTGGCCTGGCTGAAGAACGTCTTCCTCGGCTGGTTCGGCAAGCACATCGAGAACTTCCAGCTGGTGTGCAAGAACACGCGCGACGCGATCAACGGCGCGTGGAAGGCGTACTTCGATTCGCTGGGCCAGGTGGTCGAGAATCCGTTCGCGGATCTGGGCAAGACCCCGGAAACGGGCGGCGAGAAGCCCGTCGAAAAGCCGGTCGAGAAGGGCGGTGGCGGCCCGCCCGCCAGTGGTGGCGGCGGCCCGTCGCCCGGTGCTGGTGGCGGCCCCGGGCGCATGACGCCGAGCAACACCGTGCTCCCGGAGCCGGAAAAGCCCGAAGTTCCCGGCCAGGAGAAGAACCCGGTCACGGACAAGCCGCTCGACCTCGACCCGGCCACCGGCCAGCCGTATCCGATCGACCCCCGCACGGGTGAGGCGATCAAGAACGGCACTGACGCCGTGCGGCCGGAGCCGGTGACGGTCGAGCAGGGCGACCGCAAGATCTCCATGGCCGAGCCCGGCCCCGACGGGAAGATGGGCATCTCCGTCCAGGACGGCACCGGCCAGGTCAAGGACTACGACCTCGACTTCGGCGACGGCAAGGCCACGCCGGACGCGGCGGGCGGACCCGCGCCCCGGGACGGCGCCGAACAGCTTCCGCCGGCGACACCTGGCCCGGACGGCAAGATCCACATCGAGGACGGCGGCCTCAAGATCACCGCGGAACGGCCGAACGGTCCCGACGGGCCGACGCTGGTGACCGTCGACGACGGTTCGGGACAGCCGTCGAAGTACACGTTGGGCGAGGACGAGTCCGCGGGTGGCCGTCACGCGAGCCAGGACTCCGCACCGCAGCCTGCCGGAAGGCATGCCGCGACACAGCCTGTCGAAGAGCAGGCTGTTCGCTCGCACGACGGCACGTCCGGTGGGGCCGGCGGCGGAGCACCCGCGCCCGGTCAGCAGACCGAACCGGTGGTGGCGGCCGCGGACGGCGACTCCGAATCGACGACCGCCCAGTCGCTGAGCGACCCGTTCGAAGGCGGGGACAACGGTCTTGGTGACACGTCGGATCCGGCTGGGACCGGTGGCGGCGGGGCCGCTCCCTCGACGTCGTCCGGGCTCGGCTCCGCTCCGGGAGGGGGCGCCCAAGATCCGGCCGCGGCCGGTGCGGGGATGATGGGCGGAATGGGCATGATGGGCGGCGGCGCGGCCGGAGGCGGGCAAGGTTCCGGCGAAGACCAGCAGCGCACGTCCAGCGGATACCGGGTCGACGGGGGCCTGTTCGACACCGCGACGACGACGGGCAGCCGGATCAGCGGCTCGCTCGACGACGACGGCGTCATCGGCTTCCGTTAAGGGGAGGGGTCAGTGAATCCTGAGGAGGATCTCGCCGGACTCCGGCACAAGCTGGCCGGGCTGGAGCGCGAGAACGGCGACCGGATGTACCTGGTCGACAACCGGGCGGCCAAGGCGATCGAGGAGACCAAGGCGGCGGGCGAGCAGCTCAAGCAGGAAACGGGCGCGGCGCTCGCGGCCCGGAGCGAGCAGAAGCGGCGCGCGGAGGCCGCGGGTGGCTGGGAGACCGAGTCGACGCTCAGCGAGAAGGTCGAGGACGACGGCGACTTCGGGTTCGAGGAGGACGAGGCCGAGAACGAGCGCCGTGCCGGATATCGGACGGCCGAGGAGCCGCCGATCGCGTATCGGCCGCCTGCTCCGTCCGTTCCCGCGCCGCCGCAGCCCCCTCCGCCTCCGCCTGCGCCGGAAGAGCGTCCGGCCGGGCGGCATCGGCGAGCGGCCGCCGCGCGGGGTGATGACGACGATTTCGCCAACACCGACTG
Organism: Amycolatopsis roodepoortensis; assembly: GCF_024628825.1. Lineage (NCBI taxonomy): Bacteria > Bacillati > Actinomycetota > Actinomycetes > Pseudonocardiales > Pseudonocardiaceae > Amycolatopsis > Amycolatopsis roodepoortensis. The sequence goes on along the minus strand of NZ_CP102415.1, from coordinate 4,120,160 downwards.
GCTGGCGACCTGAGCGGTCAGGTTCGCAGCGCCACGACGGCCCGCTCGACGCCGTGGAAGACGGCGTGCGTCTTGTACCGCACCTCCTCGGCGACGTGGTCGGGAGTCAGGATCTCGGCAAGGGCGCGAAGCGTGACTTCGCCTTCGGCGACCGCGATTCGCGAGCCGGGGCAGGTGTGCCGGCCGAGGCCGAAGGCGAGTTCGGCGTCGGGGCCCAGCGGGATGGCCAGTTTGTCGCCGGCCGTGAAGTCCTTGCCCGCCAGGGAGAACGGCGTGGTCACGCGGCGGGCGGCGAAGCGGGTCGGGGCGATCTCGTGGATCAGCCCGCGTACGTCGTCGAGGACGTCTGGACGGCGTAGGAGTTCGAGACCGGCGAGGGCGAGGAAGTTCATGGAGTTCTCGTACGCCGCGTGGGCGAGCATCACCGGCGTGATCATCAGCTCGTCTTCGGTGATCCGGCCTGCTTCGTGCGCTTCGCGGAGCAGGGCCAGCCCGCCGCCTTCGACGGCCGTCGCCTTGAGGAAGAACATCGCGACCCTGAGCGCGGCGGTGTCGGCTCCGGCGGGCCCACCCGACCAGACGTCCAGATTCGCGGCGGTCTCCGAAAGGTTCGTCAGCAGCTTCTCGCCGAGTGGCTCGACAGTGCCCAGCACCGCCTCCGTCACCTTGGCCGCCACCGGCCTGGCGAAGTCGGCCACCAGGTCGAAGCGCGCACTCGACTTTAGCGGGCTAATCGTGACGCGCAGGTCTGTGAGCAGGGCATTCGGGAGGGGTTCCACCAGGGCGATGACCTCCTTGACGACCGCGCGGAGCCGCCGGTGGTCCGCGCCGTCCATCAGCAGGAGGTTCGGCGTCTCGGCGGCGGCACCGCCCGGGTTCGAGCTGAGCTCGCGGTCGCGCAGGGCCTTGACGCGATCCGCCGGATCGTCCAGCACGAAGAAGTCGTCCACGTTCGTATGATGCCCATGCGCGGCCGGAGGATGTGCCAGTGCCTTCAAAACCGTCACCAGAAGTGCCCGAGGAAGTGTTGCGGACGCCGCTCGTGCTCCGCCTGCTCGAACGTGCCGACGTCGATCGGCCGGCGTACACGCACCTCGACTGCTCGAACCGGTACGAGCCCGTCGAGGACACCCTGACCTGGGCCGAACTGCTCGTCCACATCCGCGCTGTCGCCGCGAAGCTGCGTGACGTGATCCAGCCGGGAGACCGCGTCGCGATCACGGCGCGGCAGGACCTCTCTTATGTCGTCGCTTTCTTCGGTGCCCTGTACGCCGGCGCTGTCGCGGTGCCGCTGTCCGCGCCGGACGTCCGCGCCCACCGCGAGCGGCTCGTCGGTGTCCTCAACGACTGCGACGCCGACATCTGGCTCACGTCGGAGGCCCTGGTCGAGCGGCTGGCGGAGTTCGCCGCGGCCGAGCCGGTTCCGGCTCCCCGCGAGATCATCGCCGTCGACACCCTGCCGCTGGACCCTGCCGACCAGTCGCCGCCGTCGCCGGTCTCCCCAGAAGACCCCGCTTACCTGCAGTACACCTCCGGCACGACGCGGTCACCAGCAGGCGTGATCATCACGCATCGGGCGTTGTCGGCCGCCTGCTGGCAGATCTGCGACGCCTACGACGTCGACGAGCGGATCACCTGCGTCGGCTGGATCCCGTTCTTCCACGACATGGGGCTGGCGCAGTTGCTCGCCGGGACGATGCACTCCGGCGGCCGGACGGTGTTCATCGCGCCGCTGGAGTTCATCCGGCGCCCGGAGCGCTGGCTGCTGCTGATGTCGTCGTATCCGAACACGCTCACCGCGGCCCCGAACTTCGCGTACGACCTGGTGACCGAGGCCGTGCCCGAGTCGAAGCGCGCCGAGTACGACCTCTCGACGGTGTCGATCGCGCTCAGCGGCAGCGAACCGGTCCGGGCGGCGACCGTCCGGGACTTCCTCGCCGCGTACGAGCCCCACGGTTTCCCGAGGGGCGCGTTCCGGCCGTCCTACGGTCTGGCCGAGGCCACGGTCTACGTCGCCAGCGGCGACTCCAGCGGTCCCGTGGTGACCGAAGTGGACGGCCGGGAAATCGTCGAAATCGGCTGGCCCAGGGGTCAACGGGTCCGCGTCGTGCCCCCGCCGGATCGCGTTTTGCCCGCTAAAGTCGACGCGGGCGAGATCTGGGTCAAGGGGCCCAACGTGGCCGCCGGGTACTGGCGCCGTCCGGAGTTGACCGCGGAGGTGTTCGATGCCGAGCTCGACGGCGAAGGCGGCTGGCTCCGCACCGGCGACCTCGGCATGATCCGCGACGGCAGGCTTTCGGTGACCGGCCGGATCAAGGACCTGATCATCATCGACGGCCGCAATCACAGCCCCCACGACATCGAGGAGACGGTCGCCGCCGCGCACCCTCTTCTCGGGCCCGACCGAGTCGCCGCGTTCTCGGTCGACGGCGATGAGGGGGAGGGCGTCGTCGTGGTCGCCGAACGCGCGCGGAAGGCCCCGGACTTCGACGAGGCCGTGATCGCCCGGGCCGCCACCCGCGCCGTCGCCGAGCGGCACGACGTGCGGCTTCGTGCTTTCTTCCTGGTGAAACCCGGCGGCCTGCCGAGAACCTCCAGCGGCAAGGTCGCGCGTTCCGCGGCCAGAACGCGGTACTGGACCGCGGATGGGACAGAATTCCCCCATGGCAGCTGACGGGAGCGAGTACGTCGACGAGATCAAGGCCCTCGTCTGCGAAACCTTCGACGTCGATCCGGACACCATCGACGAGAACACGCCCTTCGCCGAGATGGGCGTCGACTCCCGGCGTCGCGTCCGGCTCCTGGCGACGGTCGAGGTGGAGTTCGGCATCGACATCGACCTCGACGAGCTGGATCGCCTGGTCGACATCCGCGGCGCGGCCACCGTGCTCGCCGAAGCCGTCGAAGCGGGCGCGAAACCGCGAAAACGCGGTCTACCAGGCTTCTTGCGCCGAAATCGTTTGAGTTAGCAAAGGTGTGAATGTTCCTGCGGTCCGGATGACCGGTGGGTACATTCTGTGTGCATATGCGACGGCACCTGATGCCGCCGGCGTGCGTCGTAGGTAGGACAACGAGGCGGATACAGCGGGACGAAGGGGGCACCGGTCATGCCGGACGGGGGCTACAAAGCCGATTCAGAGGCGATGCTCACGGCGTCGACGTCGTTGGAGCGCGCGGCTGAGAAAACGACGTCCGAGGCGGGGAAGGTGGGGCCGACCCAGGTCGGGCCCGAAAACTTCGGCCGGGTCCACAAGGACTACCAGAAGGGCTACGCCACCGGGATTCTCGCCATTTCCGACGCGATGAAGGGGTACGCGGGCCAGCTCACCCAGCTCGCCGGCGGCGTCAGCACCGCGTCGACCCGCTACACCTCGTCCGACCAGGCGAACGCCGCGGCTGCCAACAAGGCGGGAGCCCAGTAATGAGCCAACCGACGCAAGCACAGATCAACGAGATCCTGAACGACCCGTACGTCACGCAGGGCACCAAAGACGCCTTGCTGATGCCGTTCGGCAACCGGGAAGAGGCGTACAAGAAGGCCGTCGCCGAACGTGACTCGAACGCCGCGGGGGACAAGAAGCAGGCGGCCGACACGAAGCAGGCCGACAAGGACCTCGACGCGATGTCCCGGCCGGCCGCGGGTGGTTCCACCACCAAATCCGACCAGGTGCTCGACCTCGGGAAGCCGGCACTGGACTTCTTCTCCGACTGGGCCGAGCAGGTCTGGAACAAGATGCCGGAGAAGTCGGGCGAAATCAGCTACAAGACCGACATCTGGGACCGGTTCCACGAGAACCGTGAGATCAACTTCCAGAAGATGTTCGACGAGGTCGAAGATCTCGCCGACGCGAAGAAGGTCGTCGAGCAGACCCAGAAGGACGCGACGGCGGCACTGACCACGCTCTTCCACGACTGGAAGGGCGAGGGCGCGACAGCCGCGAAGGTCAAGTACGAGCAGCGGATCCAGCCCGACGCGAAAGAGCTCATCGCGCAGATGGACGGCGCCATCAAGCTGGTGCCGTCGACCATCGACAAGATCTACAGCGCGCTCAAGCTGAAGGTCGACGAAACGCTGAAGCTCCGGGTCGACAAGGTCGCCACGGCGCCGTTGTACATCGCGAAGCAGGTCGTCGAGATCGCGAACGGCAAGGTCGACTCCAAAGAAAAGCTCATGGACGTCGCGTACTGGCTCGATTCCGCGTGCCCGGGCAACAACCTCGCCGAACGCCTGCGTCACGACGACTGCGATCTGAACGACGAGAACAAGGATTACGCGATCGGGGCCGCGAAGCAGTGGCTGAAGGGCTCGTTCGCCACCGAGTTCGGTGAGCGCTTCGAGAACTTCAAGAAGCTCTGCAAGAACGCGACCGAAACGATCAACACGCAGTACCACGAGCTTTCGCGGTTCATGGAGGACTACACGAACCCGTTCCCCGCGCCGGGGTCCGAGAAGCCGCCCATCGACGACGGCAAGGGCAAGGACAAGGGTGGCGGCGGTGACACCGGTGGCGGCACCGGCGGCGGTACGGGTGGCGGAACCGGAGGTGGAAGCGGGAGCGGCGGCGGTGCCAGCACCCCGCCTGCCGCCACGGTCCCCGAGACGCCGAAGCCGGAGGACAAGCCCGCCGAGGGCATGAACCCGGTCACCGGCAAGCCGCTCGAGCTGGACCCCGAGACCGGCAAGCCGTACCCGATCGACCCGGCGACGGGCGAGGCGATCAAGGACGGCATCGACGGTCAGGACACCATGACCGTCCAAAAGGGCGACAACAAGATCGAGATGACCGAGCCGGACAAAGACGGCAAAATGGACATCAAGGTCGACGACGGCAAGGGCAACGAGAAGGACTACAAGCTCGACTTCGACGACCCGAAGGGCGAAGAGGGCAAGGACGGCAAGCCCGGCGAAGAGGGTAAGGACGGCGAGTTCGGGCCGAAGGGCACGGTCAAGGAGGGCGAGCCCGGCCCCGACGGCGTCTACCGGCCCGGCCCGGACGGCAAGATCCACATCCAGGACGGCAACCTCAAGATCACCGCCGAGCAGCCGCAGGGCCCGAACGGCCCGACCGTGGTGACCGTCGACGACGGCAAGGGCGAGCCGACCACCTACACCCTCGACGAAAAGGGTGAGAAGAAGGAGCTCAAGCCCGGCGACACCCTCGAGACCGACGACATCAAGAACGGCCTCGACGACCGGAACCCCGGCAACCCGCAGCCCGGCAAGCCCGAAGACGTTCGTCCCATGCCCGCCCCGGCTGACGGCATCGCCCCTCCCGGTGGCGGCGGTGGCGGCGGCTTCAGTGCTCCCGGCGGAGTCGAGGTCGGCGTCGGCGTCGGTGCTGAAGGGACCGCTTCGGTGTCCGCGGAGGCCGAAGCCGCTGCGGGCGGCGCGTCGGGTTCCAGCGGCGATGGCACCGTTCCGACCGCCGGTGGCGGTGGCAGCTTCGAAAGCGCGATCGGCAGTCCGCTCGAAGGTGCTTCGGCGGGGTCGCTGAACGAAGCGGGTTCGCTGGAAGCGGGCATGCAGTCCGGAGGCGGCGCGCAGCCGGCCGGGGCCGAGGGCGGTCTCGGGATGGCTCCCGGCGGGATGGACCCGGCGCCCGCGAACGCCGGTGCCGCGAGCTCGCCCGCCGGAATGGGCGGCATGATGGGTGGCATGGGCGCCATGGGCGGCGCGGCCGGCGGTGGCGGAGGTGACACGCAGCGCGGGTCGAGCCAGTACCGCGTCGAGGGTGGCATTTTCGAGACCAGTGGCGCGGGCGGCCGGATCAGCGGATCGCTCGACGACGAGGGTGGCGACCGTTCGATCAGCTACGAGCGATGATCGGTAGCCGGGGAACGAGGGAGGACCGATGAGCGCTGTTGACCGGCTGGCGGCCGCCATGTCCAGGCAGGACGCCGCCATCACGGAGCAGTTGGAGCAGCGCGGGCTGCGGGAGCGGCATCTCGCCGACGCCAAGGCCCAGGCGGTGGACACCATGCAGAAGGACGCCGCCATCCATGACAAGTACGCCGCGCACATGCAGGAGCTGGGGAAGCGGAGCAAGGAGGCGGGTGGCTGGCTGACCGGCAAGACGACCGCCGACCGCAGCCACACGATCGGCTTCGACATCGAGGACGACGAAAAGCCGGACGCCCGGTTCGCCGAGTTCGGTGCCCGTGCCGACGTGTCGCGGCCGGCGCCGCCTCCGCCGCCGATTCCGGTCGCGCCGGGGGTGCCCGGAATGCCGGCGACGGTGGACGTCCCGCCTGCGGCGCCGACGCCCGCTTCCAGCGCCGCGGCGCCCGAAGAACCCGGCTCGCCCGCGCGTCGCCGCGGTCGTCACGCCCGTGACGACAAGGGATTCGACGACGACGATTTCTCGAACAACTCGTGGATGGTCGACTGACCGGCTTCACGCACTTCAGGGCCCGGCTCGCTTCCCGCACTTCAGGGCCCGGCTCGCCATAGCCGGGCCCTTTCTTTTGGCCTTCTGGCGCCGCGTCGCGTTTAGCGGGCTAATCGCGATCTGGGCGCCGGGCCGCCAGGGTGCGGGATCGCCTTTAGCGGGCTAAACGCGATCCGGGGGCGCGTCGCGTTTAGCGGGCTAAACGCGATCTGGGCGTCAGGCGGCGGGTTCGTCCTGGAGCTCGATGGGGGCGCGTTTGACGTCGGCGTCCAGCAGGGGCTGGTACTTCGTCGTCCCCGTCAGGTGAGTAAGGAAGAACGCCGTGAACAGCGCCCGCGTCAGCTGCTGGGTCCCGCGGTGCGGCTTCCCGTGCAGCAGCAGCTGGCTCCAGTGCCTGCCCTCGGTGACGCCGAGATGCGACGACTTCCCGAGCGTCCGCAGCTGCACCGGCCCGCCCCACGCGTCCGCGATGGCCTCGGCGTGCCCGACGGGCGGCGCGACCAGGTCTTCGCCCGCCGCGAGGTGCAGGCCGGGCGCGGTCACCGAGCGGGCCGACACGGTCGCCGGCGGCAGCGTCTGCGCTGGGGTGATGGTCGCGACCGCGCGGATCTCGGGCCGCTCGCCGTTCTCGGCGGCCTGCGCGGCGGCCAGTACCGCCGAGCCGCCGCCGGTCGAATGCCCGGCAAGGCCGAGTTTCGCCGGGTCGACGCTGATGCCGTCCGGTCCGAGGCGGACCGTCGTGATCAAGTCGAGCGTCGTGAGCAGGTCACCGGCCAGCAGTCGGTGCGATGGCAGCGGACCGCGCTGGGTGGCCGGGGCCGCCGCGACGATGCCCCAGCTCGCGAGGTGCCGGAGCAGATGCCGGTAGCTCCCGGTCGGCTGCAACCAGCCGTGCCCGAACGCGATCGCGGGCAGACCGAGGCCCGAACGGGGGGTGAACACGACGCCGGGCAGTCCGACCAGGGCGAGGTTGCCGCGCAGAACCTCGTGCGGACCTGGGTGGGACAGCTCCGCGAGCAGCTGCTTGGGCTTGCTGGCCATGCTCGTGACCTTACTGCCCGCGCCCCCGTCCGGCCCGCGCGCCGCCCCGGCGTTCGCCTTTAGCGGGCTAATCGCGCTGCTTAGCGTGCCTAAGCGTCGCGTTTAGCCCGCTAAACGCAGGTGCGGGCGCCCGGGCGAAGGGGCCGAATTTCCGTCGTTAGGCTGGTGGCCGTGTGTGGAATCGTGGGATACGTCGGACACCGCCCGGCCCTGGACGTCGTCATCGGCGGCCTGCGCAGGATGGAGTACCGCGGCTATGACTCGGCAGGCGTCGCGGTCCTCGACGGCGCCGGCGCGCTGAACGTCGAGCGCAAAGCGGGCCGCCTGGCCAACCTGGAGACCCAGCTCGACACGGTCGGCAGGGACACCTTCGCCGGCACCGCCGGGATGGGCCACACCCGCTGGGCCACCCACGGTGCCCCGGTCGACCGCAACTCGCACCCGCACCGCGACGCCTCCCAGCGCGTCGCCGTCGTGCACAACGGCATCATCGAGAACTTCGCCGCCCTGCGCGCCGAGCTCGAGGCCGAAGGCGTCGAGATGGCGAGCGACACCGACTCCGAGACCGCCGCGCACCTGATCGCCCGCGCGTACACCGAGGGCGACACGAAGGGCGACTTCGCGGCGAGCGTCGCCGCGGTCTGCCGTCGTCTCGAAGGCGCGTTCACCCTGGTCGTGACCATCGCCGACCAGCCGGACACCGTCGTCGCCGCCCGCCGTTCTTCGCCGCTGGTCGTCGGCGTCGGCGAGGGCGAGCACTTCGTCGCCTCCGACGTCGCCGCGTTCATCGAGCACACCCGCGAGGCGGTCGAGCTCGGCCAGGACCAGCTCGTCGTGATCACCCGCGACGGCTACGAGGTCACCGACTTCCACGGGGACGCCGCCCAGGCCAAGCCGTTCACCGTCGACTGGGACCTCTCGGCCGCGGAAAAGGGCGGCCACGAGTATTTCATGCTCAAGGAGATCGAGGAGCAGCCGGAGGCGCTGGCGAACACGCTGCGCGGCCACTTCGACGGCGGCCGGATCATCCTCGACGAGCAGCGCATCTCCGACCAGGACCTGCGTGACGTCGACAAGGTCTTCGTCGTCGCCTGTGGTTCCGCGTACCACTCGGGCCTCGTCGCCAAGTACGCCATCGAGCACTGGTGCCGTCTCCCGGTCGAGGTGGAGCTGGCCAGCGAGTTCCGCTACCGCGACCCGGTGCTGGACCGGGCGACGCTGGTCGTCGCCGTGTCCCAGTCGGGCGAGACCGCGGACACCCTCGAGGCCGTCCGGCACGCCCGCGAGCAGAAGGCCCGCGTCCTGGCGGTCTGCAACACCAACGGCGCGCAGATCCCGCGCGAGTCCGACGCCGTCCTCTACACGCACGCCGGCCCGGAGATCGGTGTCGCGTCGACGAAGGCGTTCCTCGCGCAGATCGCGGCGAACTACCTGGTCGGCCTGGCGCTCGCGCAGGCCCGCGGCACCAAGTACCCGGACGAGGTCGCCCGCGAGTTCGCCGAACTCGAAGCGATGCCCGCCGCGGTGCAGAAGGTCCTGTCCACTGTGGACCAGGTGCGCGACCTCGGCCGCCGGATCGCCGACTCGAAGGCCGTGTTGTTCCTCGGCCGCCACGTCGGTTTCCCCGTCGCCCTCGAAGGCGCGCTGAAGCTCAAGGAACTGGCGTACATGCACGCCGAGGGCTTCGCCGCGGGCGAGCTCAAGCACGGCCCGATCGCGCTGATCGAAGAAGGCCTGCCCGTCGTCGTGGTGATGCCGTCGCCCAAGGGGCGCGCGGTGCTGCACTCGAAGCTGGTGTCGAACATCAGCGAGATCCAGGCGCGCGGCGCCCGCACGATCGTGATCGCCGAAGAGGGTGACGAGACCGTCCGCCCGTTCGCCGACGAACTGATCGAGATCCCGGCCGTCCCGACGCTGCTCCAGCCGCTGGTCTCCACGGTGCCGCTGCAGGTGCTGGCCGCCGAGATCGCCCGCACGCGCGGGTACGACGTCGACAAGCCGCGTAACCTGGCGAAGTCGGTCACCGTCGAGTAAGAGACCGGAGGCGTCGTGCAGGGAATCTGGACCACGGAACGGATTCGCGCGGCGGAGGACCGGTTGCTCGCCGTCACTCCCGACGGCGAGCTCATGCGGCGCGCGGCTTTCGGCCTCGCGGTGCACGCCGCCGAAATGCTGGCCGAGCACACGGGTTCGGTGTCCGGACGGCGGGTGACGTTGCTCGTCGGGTCGGGCAACAACGGCGGTGACGCCTTGTGGGCGGGCGCGTTCCTCCGCCGCCGCAATGTGGCCGTTTCGGCGATCCTGCTGAAGCCCGAACGTGCGCACGGCCCGGGTTTGGTCGCCCTGAAGCGTTCCGGCGGCAAGATCGTGTCCCTTGAGGACGGTCCACAGTGGATCAAACGGGCCGACCTCGTCGTCGATGGGATCGTCGGTATCTCGGCGCGTGGGCCGTTGCGGCCGGACGCCGCCGCGCTGCTGGAGCATGTGAGCTCGCCGGTGCTCGCGGTCGATCTGCCGAGTGGGGTCGATCCGGATACCGGCGCGGTCGACGGCCCAGCGGTCGTGGCCGATCGGACCGTCACCTTCGGCGCGCTCAAGCCGGTGCACGCCCTCGCGCCCGCGTCCTGCGGCGAGGTGTCCCTGGTGGACATCGGACTGCGGCTCAGCGAGCCCGATCTGCAGCGGCTCGACACGGCGGATGTCGCCGCCGCGTGGCCGGTGCCCGGGCCGGGCGACGACAAGTACAGCCAGGGCGTGGTCGGGATCGCCGCCGGGTCGGCGACGTATCCCGGTGCGGCGGTGCTCGCGGCCGGGGCGGCGGTGCGGGCGACGTCCGGGCTGGTGCGGTACGCCGGTCATGCGGCGGACGTCGTGCGCGGGCAGTGGCCCGAGATCATCGCGACGGGGTCGGTGACCGACGCGGGCCGGGTGCAGGCCTGGGTGGTCGGGCCGGGGATCGGCACCGGCAACGAGGGGCGGGACGTGCTGCGGTTCGTGCTCGGCCGCGGCGTGCCGGTGTGCGCGGACGCCGACGCGACGACCATCATCGCGCGGTCGCCCGACGTGCTCGACGCACGCGATCCGGACACGCCGCTCGTGCTGACGCCGCACGCGGGGGAGTTCGAACGGCTCATGGGTGAGCCGCCGGGTGCGGACCGGGTCGCGGCGGCGCGGTCGGCCGCGCGGAAGTACGACGCCGTCGTGCTGTTGAAGGGGCACTGCACGGTGGTCGCGGCGCCGGACGGGCGGGCGCTGGTGAACACGCCGCGGGGGTCGTGGCTCGCGACGGCCGGTTCGGGGGATGTGCTGTCCGGTCTGGTCGGCGCGTTGCTCGCCTCTGGACTCGACCCGTGGCTGGCGGCCGGTGCGGCCGCGTACGTCCATTCCCTCGCCGGATCCCTCGCCGCCGATGGCGCCCCGACCTCGGCCTCCGGCATCCTCGCCGCGGTCCCGGACGCCATCCGGTCCGTCCGCTCCCTGACCTCCTGACCAGGGCCACGACCTGCGTTTAGCCCCCTAATCGCGCTCTGCGGGCGGGTGCCCTCAGAGCGCGATTAGGGGGCTAAACGCAGGTCGGCCGGCCGGGGGAGGAAGGTGGCAAGAAATTCGGGAGTTATCGAGTTATGTGTTAACTCCGGGCGAATAATCTGGTAAGAAGCAGGTGTGAGCGCCGACACCCACCCCGCCGAGACCGCGATGGTCCGCGTCGTGAACGGTGTCGCCCATGTCTAAGACCAGGCCCTCGGACGCCGCCGTCGAGCACCGGCGCCAGGAGATCCTCGACCACGTCATCGCCACCGGCGAGGTCCGCATCGACGACCTGACCGCCCGCTTCGGCGTCAGCCTGATGACGATGCACCGCGACCTCGACGACCTCGCCGACCGCCGCCTCCTCCGCAAACTTCGCGGCAAGGTCGAGGCCTACCCCGCGACGACCATGGAGTCCGCCGCCCGCTTCCGCGACACCTTCAACCAGGCGACGAAGGACGCCCTGGGCGAGGCCGCCGCGGCGCACGTCCACCCCGGCCAGACGGTCTTCGTCGACGACTCGACCACGCTCTTCCCGCTCGTCCGCCGCCTCGGCCAGGTCGAAGACCTCACCGTCATCACCAACTCGCTCGAAGCCGCCCGCATCCTCGGCCCGGCCAAGAGCGTCGAGGTCGTCCTGGCGGGCGGCCGCTACCACCACGAGTTCGACTCGTGCGCCGGCCCGGACGTCGTCGGGTTCCTCGACCGCACGCACGCCGACATCGCGTTCGTCTCGGTCGCCGCGGTCGCGGTCGGCCGCCTGTTCCACCCGGTCCAGGACTATGCGGAGCTCAAGAAGGCCGCACTGCGCACGGCCGATCGCAACGTCCTGGTCGTCGACAACTCCAAGTTCGGCCGCACCGCCACCTACGCGTACGGCGACATCGGCGACTACGACCTCCTGATCACCGACGAAGAGGCGCCGACCGAGGAGATCGAGGCGGCGTTGACCGCGGGAACCGCCATCGAGCAGGTCGAATGCGCACCGGAGGGCCCGGAATATGAGTTCTGATCTGGTGGCCGGAATCGACTCGTCGACCCAGTCGACGAAGGTCGTCGTCTGCGACGCGAACACCGGCGAGATCGTCCGCACCGGCCGCGCCTCGCACCCTGACGGCACCGAGGTCGCCCCCGCCGCATGGTGGGACGCGTTCCGCGAGGCTACGGACGGCCTGCTCGACGGCGTCGGCGCCATCGGCATCGGCGGCCAGCAGCACGGCATGGTCACCCTCGACGAGGCGGGTGAGGTCGTCCGGCCCGCGCTGCTGTGGAACGACACCCGGTCGGCGAAGGCAGCCGAAGACCTCAGCGGCGAGCTCGGCCCGGAGAGCTGGGCGAAGTCCGTCGGCTCGGTGCCGGTCGCCAGCTTCACCGTCACGAAGCTGCGCTGGATGGCGGAGAACGAGCCGGAGCTGGCCGATCGCGTCGCCCGCGTCCTGCTCCCGCACGACTGGCTGACCTGGCGCCTGCTGGGCGACGGCGCCGAGCCGGTCACCGACCGCGGCGATGCTTCCGGCACCGGATACTTCTCGCCCGCCACCGGCGAATACCGCCAAGACCTCCTCGCGCACGCCTTCGGTGGCCGCACACCCGAGCTGCCCAAGGTCATCGGCCCCGCCGAAGCCGCCGGCCACACCCCGGACGGGGTCCTGGTTTCGGCCGGAACCGGCGACAACATGGCCGCCGCGTTCGGCCTCGAACTCGCCCCTGGCGACGTCGTCGTCTCGCTGGGCACCAGCGGCACAGTCTTCGGCGTCTCCGAAACCGCTAGCGCCGACCCTTCCGGCATCGTCGCGGGCTTCGCCGACGCCACCGGCCGCTTCCTCCCGCTGGCCTGCACCCTCAACGCGGCCCGCGTGCTCACGGCCACGTCCGCGATGCTCGGCGTGGAACTCGCGGAGTTCGACAAGCTGGCGCTCGCCGCCACACCCGGTTCCGGCGGCCTCACCTTCCTTCCTTACCTCGACGGTGAGCGGACGCCGAACCTCCCGGACGCCAAGGGCACGCTCTTCGGCCTCACCCGCGCGAACATGACGCCCGAGAACCTCGCCCGCGCCGCGGTCGAAGGCATGCTGTGCGGCCTCGCCGCCGGTCTCGACGCCCTGCGCGAGCAGGGACACGAAGTCCGCCGCGTGCTCCTGATCGGTGGCGGCGCGCAGTCGGCCGCCGTCCGCGCGGTCGCGCCGATCGTGTTCGGCGTGCCCGTCGTCGTCCCCGAAGTCGCCGAGTACGTCGCGGTCGGTGCCGCGCGGCAGGCGGCCTGGGCCCTCGCTTCCAGCACGGAACCTCCCCGCTGGCAGGAACAGCACGGCTACACCCCACTCGAGCCGACCGAGGCGGACCGCGCCGAGGGGCACCGGATCCAGCAACGGCATCTCGAAGCCCGCGAACTCGGGCACGGCATTTCCGCGAAACCGAAAGAGGACTGAACCGATGGCCACGATCACCTACGACAAGGCGACCCGGCGCTACGCGGGCTCCGAGCGGCCCGCCGTGGACGCACTCGACCTCGAGATCGCCGACGGCGAATTCCTCGTGCTGGTCGGGCCTTCCGGCTGTGGCAAGTCCACCAGCCTGCGGATGCTCGCCGGCCTCGAGGACATCGACGAAGGCGCCGTGTGGATCGGCGACCGCGACGTCACGCAACTGCCGCCGCGTGCCCGCGACATCGCGATGGTGTTCCAGAACTACGCGCTGTACCCGCATATGACCGTGGGCCAGAACATGGGCTTCGCGCTGAAGATCGCGGGCCGCCCGGCGTCGGAGATCAAGCAGAAGGTGCTCGACGCGGCCAAGCTGCTCGACATCGAGCAGTACCTCGACCGCAAGCCGAAAGCGCTCTCCGGTGGTCAGCGCCAGCGCGTCGCGATGGGCCGCGCCATCGTGCGTGAGCCGCAGGTCTTCCTGATGGACGAGCCGCTGTCGAACCTCGACGCGAAGCTGCGTGTCTCCACCCGTACGCAGATCGCCGCGCTGCAGCGCCGCCTCGGCGTCACCACCGTGTACGTCACGCACGACCAGGTCGAGGCCATGACGATGGGTGACCGGGTCGCGGTCCTGTCGGACGGTCTCCTGCAGCAGTGCGACACCCCGCGCGCCCTGTACGACCGGCCCGCAAACGCTTTCGTCGCCGGTTTCATCGGCTCGCCCGCGATGAACCTGGTCACCGCGAAGCTCACCGAAGACGGCGCCGAGCTGGGCGGCGCGCGGGTGCCGCTGACCCGCGAGATCCTCGCCAAGGCCGACGGCGACACGGTCACCCTCGGCTTCCGTCCGGAGTCGCTCGAGGTGACCACCAGCGAGGACGGCACCGTGCCGGTCAAGGTCGACCTCGTCGAGGAACTCGGCTCGGACGCCTACGTGTACGGCAAGCTGGCCGAGACCGACGCCGAAGGCACGAAGTCGAACGTCGTCACCCGCGTCGACCCGCGCAAGCCGCCGGCCATGGGTGACACGCTGCACCTGCGGATCCGTCCCGACGAGCTGCACGTGTTCTCCGCCACCGACGGGGCGCGCCTGTCCTGAGCCGGTTCGTGGGAAACTGGTGGTCGTTATGACCGCCAGTTTCCCGCGTGCCGAGGTCGTCATCGACCTGTCCGCCATCCGGCACAACGTCACCCTGCTCGCATCCCGCGCTCCCTCGGCCCAGACCATGGCCGTGGTCAAGGCGGACGGCTACGGGCACGGAGCCCTCGAGGTCGCCCGTGCCGCCGTCGAGGGCGGGGCCACCTGGCTGGGCACCTGCTCCCTCGGCGAGGCGCTCGCGCTGCGCCGGGCTGGGATCGGGGTCCGCCTCTTCAGCTGGCTCGATACTCCCGAAACCGATTTCGCGCCCGCGGTCGCCGAAGACATCGACGTCGCCGTCAGCTCCCTCGACGAGCTGGCGCGCGTGGCCGACGGCGCTCGCCGGGCACGCGACTTTAGCGGGCTAAACGCGATCTGCCGGGTGCACCTCAAGATCGACACCGGGTTGTCCCGAAACGGCTGCCCACCTGCGGAATGGCCGGCCTTGGTCAAGGCCGCGGCGGCCGCGAAGCCGCTCATCGAGGTCGTCGCGATCTGGTCGCACCTCGCCTGCGCCGACGAGCCCGGCCACCCGTCCATCGACGCGCAGGCCAAGCGATTCGACGAGGCCTACGACATCGCGCGCGCCGCCGGCCTGAACCCGATGCGGCACATCGCGAACTCCGCCGCCGTGCTGACCAGGCCCGACCTGCACTTCGACCTCGTGCGCCCCGGGATCGCGATCTACGGGCTGAACCCGGTGCCCACCGGCGACGATCTCCGCCCGGCCATGACCTTCAAGTCGTCGGTCGTGCTCACGAAGCGGATCCCGGCAGGCGAATCGGTCTCGTACGGCCACAGCTGGACGGCCGAACGCGACACCACCCTCGCGCTGGTCCCCGTGGGTTACGCCGACGGCGTGCCGCGGTCGCTGTCCGGACGGATGGACGTCCTGCTCGGCGGAAAGCGACGGCCGGTCGTCGGCCGCGTCTGCATGGACCAGCTCATCGTCGACTGCGGAGACGACGAGCCGTCCATCGGCAGCGAAGTGATCCTTTTCGGCAAGGGCGCGTTTGGCGAGCCCACGGCGCGGGAATGGGCGGACAAGCTGGGGACGATCGACTACGAGATCGTGACTTCGATGTACCGCCCGCGTGTCCACCGGACGTATCTGGAGGCAGGCTCGTGACACCTTCACGAAGACTGCTGGCCATCGTCGGCGGCGTCGGGGCCGTGGCCACCGGCACCGCCGCGGCGATCGCCGTCGCCGCACAGCAGCGGCGGCAGAGTGAGGATCCGTTCGTGGACGAGCCGTTGGGGGATCTCGCACCGGATCGGACGTCGACAGTGGCGGCGGAGGACGGCACGCCGCTCGCGGTCGAGGAGATCGATCCGGGCGATGGGGGAGAACCGGAGCTGACCGTCGTCGGTGTGCACGGTTTCGCGTTGTCGAAGCGCTGCTGGCATTTCCAGCGGCGAGACCTCGCGTCGCTGAGGCTGCCGCGGGTGCGTCAGGTGTACTTCGACCATCGCGGGCACGGGCAATCCGGCGCCGCGACCGCCGAGACCAGCACCATCGAGCAGCTGGCGCGCGACCTCGACATGGTCCTGCGTTCGGTGGTGCCGGAGGGGCCCATCGTGCTCATGGGGCACTCGATGGGCGGCATGGTGATCATGGAGCTCGCCGCCGAGCATCCCGAGCTGTTCGAGGACCGTGTCTGCGGCGTCGCGTTCATCGCGACCGCGGCGGGCGAAGTCGGCGCTCGGGGGCTTCCGAGATCACTGCTCTCGAAGTACAACCCGCTCACGCGAGGCGTCGGCGGGCTGGCCGGGTGGCAGCCGGGGCTCGTCGAATTCGTGCGCGCGGCAGGCGGGCAGCTGACCCGGCAGGCCGTGCGCAGGCTGGCCTTCGGCAGCCGTGACGTGTCTCCTCGACTTGTCGACTTCATGCTGGAAATGCTCGAAGTCACGCCGGTGCGCGGGCTCGTGAACTTCGTCGACACGCTCGGCAGCCACAACCGGTACGCCGCGCTCGCCGGGCTGAAGCACGCGCACGTGCTGGTCGTCGGCGGGGATTCCGACCGGTTCACGCCGATCGCGCACGCCGAGCGGATCGCGGCGGAGCTGCCGGACGCGGAGCTGGTGCGCGTCCGCGGCGCGGGGCACATGGTGCAGCTGGAACAACCCGAACTGGTGAACAGCCACCTGATCGACTTGGTGCAACGATGCACCGGCACCGATGGTGAGACTTCCGAACGGCGGACCTGGTGGTGGCAACGCTGATGAATTTCGCTTTCCCGACTCCCGAAGCGACGATGGAATTCGGGCGGGAGCTGGGACGTTCGCTGCGCGCGGGCGACCTCGTGCTGCTCGCCGGGCCGCTCGGGGCGGGCAAGACGACGCTGACCCGCGGGATCGCGGACGGTCTCGGGGTCGGCGGGCGGGTCAGCTCGCCGACGTTCGTGCTCGCCAGGGTGCATCCGGCTGGGGCTTCTGGGGTCGCGCTGGTGCACGTCGACGCGTACCGGCTCGGCGGGGATCTCTCGCAGCTGGACGATCTGGACCTCGACACCGAACTGGAGCGGTCCGCGTTGGTCGTCGAGTGGGGTGAAGGCTCCGCCGAGCGTCTGTCGGACGACTACCTCGTCGTGCGTCTGGAGCGCCGCGAAGACGATGTCCGCATGGTCACCCTGGAGCCGCACGGCACCTGGACGTCCCGCACGCCCGACCTGCGTTTAGCGGGCTAATCGCGATCCGCGGGGCGACTTGCGTTTAGCGGGCTAATCGCGATCCGGTGCCACAGATCGCGATTAGGGGGCTAAACGCAGGTCGGCGCGGGACCGACGACGGAGCGCGCGATTCCCAGGTCCACCAGGTCTTGGGGGCGCAGGCGGAGCCGGTCCGCGAGGGCGGGGACCTCGTCGGCGGGCAGTTTGAGGATCGCCGCGGCCGCCTCGGGCGACGTCACCGAGAAGTAAGCGTTGGGCGTCACCCACGTCGACCCCGGCGCCGCGAACGCCAGCGCGCCCCCGGAACCGCCTTCCCCGATCACGAGGGTCGTGATCGGCACGGCCGCACTCGCGACCGCCTCGAACAACTCCGCGATCGCCCCGCCGGCCCCGGCCCGCTCGGCCGCCTCGTCGTTCGCCGCTCCGGGAGTGTCGACGAGGGTGAGGACCGGGATTCCGAGCCTCGACGCGAGCCGCACCAGACGCGCCGCCGTCCGAAAACCCGCGGGTGACGTCGGTGTCCCGCACTGCGCCGCGTACGCGATCGCTCGGCCGCCGCGCCAGCCGAAGCCACACAAGACACCGGAGTCGACTCCGCCGCATCGATCGCCCGAGACATCCTCGCGCCAGTCGAAGTACACGTCGAGATACTCCGCCGCCCTCGGCCGCTCGGCGGAGCGCGCGGCTTGGACCGCATCCCACCCGCTGTCGGGCAAGTCCGTCGCTCCGAGCGCGCCCGGCGGCTCCGCGGCTTCCGGCGTCGGCGAAGTCAGAAGGCGTAGCCACCGGTCCAGTGCCGCGGGAAGGTCGGCCGACCCCACGATCTGGTCGACCTGGCCCCACGCGAGCTTCGCTTCGGCCGTGTACGCCCCTGGAGAAGCGTCGGCAGGCCGCACGCGGGAACCGGCGAAACCGACCTGCGCCCCGGGCAGCGCGAGAACGACGTCGGCGCTCGCACCGAGAGTCGCCCAGCCGCCGCCCGTCGTCGGGTCGCGCAGCACCGAGATCTGGGGCACCGACCGGGCTCCGGCCGCAGCCCGCGCGATGCGCTGCAACTGCGAAAGCGCCCGCATCCCGTGCTGCATGCGGCTGCCGCCGGTCGCGATCAGCGACACCACCGGCAACCGGGATTCGACCGCCCGCGCGAACGCCGCTTCGACGCGATCACCGGTCCGCTGACCGATCGACCCGCCCAGGAAGCCGAACTCGAACGCGATCACGACCGCCTCGACGTCACCGATCCTGGCGGTCCCGCAGACCACGGACTCGTCTTCTCCGGTCCGCTCTTCGGCGGCTTCGCGTGCCGAGCGGTAACCCGGCCAGCCGATCGGCCCGTCGTCCGGTTCCTCGGAACGCGGAACCTCCAGATCCTCGAAACCGGTCGCGATGTCCTTGATGACGGACCGCGCCGAGGACCTGCTCATCCGAGCGCCCGCTTCATGACCTTGCCCATGTCGTTGCGCGGCAACGCTTCCAGGTAACGAACCACGCGAGGCCGTTTGTGCGGCGACAACAGGCGCGAGACGTGGTCGGCGAGTTCGGACTCCGCCGGGCGTTCTCCGTCGGGCACCACCCAGGCCACGATGCGCTCGCCGAGGTCGTCGTCGGGCTCGCCGGTCACCGCCACCTCCGCGACGCCGGGATGTTCCATGAGCGCGTTCTCGATCTCACCCGCGCCGATCTTGTAGCCGCCGCTCTTGATCAGATCCGTCGCCTTCCGGCCGACGATCTTCACGTACCCGGCCGCGTCGCGCGTCGCCATGTCGCCGGTCCGGAACCAGCCGTCGTCGAAGGCGGCTTCGGTGGCGTCGGGGCGGTTGAGGTACTCGGTGAACAGGTTCGGACCGCGGACCTGGATCTCGCCGACGGTCTCGACCTCCTCGACGGGCTGGCCCGCTTCGTCGACCAGCCGTAGATCGACGCCGCGCAGCGGGACACCGACCGTGCCGGGGACGTGCTCGCCGTCAGCGCGGATGCTGGTGTTCATGAGGGTCTCGGTCATCCCGTAGCGCTCGATCACGCGCCGGCCGGTCGCCGCGGTGATGCGCTGATGGTCGTGGACGGGCAGCGCGGCCGATCCGGAGACGAGCAGCCGGGCGCTGCTGAGCGCTTCGGAGAGCGACGGGTCTTCGCCGACTTCGCCCGCGATGCGGTGGTACATGGTCGGGACGCCGAACATCATCGTCGCTCCGGAGGCGAGTTCGCGTGCGACGCCTTCGGTGGAGAAGCGACCGAGATGCCGGACCGAGCCGCCGCGCCGGAGCGGTCCGAGGATGCCGAGGATCAGGCCGTGCACGTGGAACAGCGGAAGACCGTGGACCAGGACGTCGTCGGCGGTCCATGCCCAGGCGTCCTCGAGCGCGTCGAGGGTGGTCGAGATGGCGCGCCGGGGGAGGACGACGCCCTTGGGCGGGCCGGTGGTGCCGGAGGTATAGACGATCAGCGCCGGGGCTTCGGGGTCCGGTTCCGCGGGGAGATCGACGGGCGTGCCTTGGAGGACGATGTCGCGGCGCGGCAGGCCGCTTAGTCCCGTGGGCAGGTCGGCGCCCGGTTCGGCGAGAACGAGGACGGGCTCGCTGTCGGTGAGGATGTGCGCGAGCTCGCGCTCGCCGATCTTCGGGTTGAGCGGGATGGCGGGGACGCCGGCGAGCAAGGCGGCGACGACGGCGACGCTGGTGTGCACCGACGGTGTCGCCCAGACGGCGACACGGCCGCTCGGGAGGTCGCGGGCGAGAGTGCCGGCGACGGCCGCGAGGTCGTCGTAGGTGAGGGAGGTGTCGCCGAAGCGGAGCGCCTCCTTGGCCGAGCCGCTCGCCAGCGTGGGGAACAACCGATCGGGCACCGTGTGACCTCCTGCTCGACTCCGCCGGCCGGGCGCGTGGCCCTCGCCAGGACCGTACCGCGCTGCCCACCCGCACCCCTGCGACCTGCTTCACACAGTGGACCGACCTGCGTTTAGCCCCCTAATCGCGATCTGTGGGTCTGGCGGGCCAACGTCCACCGGATCGCGTTTAGCGGGCTAAACGCGATCCGGCGCAGGGGGAGCGGTCGCGCCACCCGATCGCGTTTAGCCCGCTAAACGCGCTCCGGGGCGCTGGTCGTAGGCTGGGTAACCGTGCTGGTACTGGCCATCGACACCTCGACCCCGGCGGTCACCGCGGGCCTCGTCGCCCTGGACGGCGACGTCCTCGAGTCGCGCGGCGACCGCGTCACGGTCGACCCGCGCGCGCACGGCGAGCTGATCACGCCCCACGCCCTCGAAGCCGTCAAGGCCGCGGGCGTCACGCTTCGCGACCTCGACGCCATCGTCTGCGGCGTCGGCCCCGGCCCCTTCACCGGCCTCCGCGCCGGCATGGCCACCGCCGCGTCTCTCGCACACGCCCTCGGCATCCCCGCGTACCCGGTGTGCAGCCTCGACGCGATCGCCGCCGACGTCGCCCCCGGCGAAGCGCCCTTCCTCGTCCTCACCGACGCGAGGCGCCGCGAGGTCTACTGGGCCGCGTACGCCGCCGACGGCTCCCGCACCGACGGCCCCCACGTCGGCCGGCCTGCCGAGCTCGAGACCACCATCAAGGTCGCGGCGGGCGACGGCGCCCTCCTCTACGCGGACGCCCTCGGTGTCCAGCCGCTCGAGCCGCGCTTCCCGTCACCCGTCGGACTGGTCAAAGCGGCCGACTTCGACAGCGAGCCCGCCCCGCTCACCCCGCTGTACCTCCGCCGCCCGGACGCCGTCGAACCGGCCGCGCGCAAGAAGGTGACCACGCCGTGAGGCTGGAACCCTTACGCCGCCAGGATATTCCCCGCTGTGTCGAGATAGAGAAGATCCTCTTCCCCGGCGATTCGCCGTGGAGCGCCTACGCCTTCCACGCCGAACTCGACGGCGGCGGCTACTACCTGGTCGCCCGCCCGGATGAAAGCGACGAGGTCATCGGTTACGCCGGACTCGCCGTCGTCGGCCGCCGCGGCGACTACGAGGCGAGCATTCACACGATCGGCGTCGACCCGGCCTACCAGCGCAAGGGCATCGGCACCACGTTGCTGAAGGCGCTCCTCGACCGCGCGGACGAACTCGCCGCGCCCGTCTTCCTCGAAGTCCGCACCGACAACGACGCGGCGATCACGCTCTACGAGCGGCACGGTTTCGAACGTGTCGGCCTCCGGAAGCGCTACTACCAGCCCTCCGGCGCCGACGCCTACACGATGGCCCGTCCGCGGGCCCAGGTCCGAGACGAGGTGGCGGGCTGATGCCGCGCATCATCATGGGCATCGAGAGTTCGTGCGACGAGACCGGCGTCGGCCTCGTCCGCCTGCACGACGACAACACGGTCGAGCTGCTCGCCGACGAGGTCGCCTCCAGCGTCGACCAGCACGCCCGCTTCGGCGGCGTCGTGCCCGAGGTCGCCAGCCGCGCGCACCTGGAGGCGATGGTCCCCACGGTCGAGCGGGCCTTCGAGAAGGCCGGGCTGAAACTGTCCGATGTGGACGCGATCGCGGTCACCGCGGGCCCCGGCCTCGCCGGCGCGCTCCTGGTCGGCGTCGCCGCGGCCAAGGCGTACGCCGCCGCGCTCGACATCCCGCTCTACGGCGTGAACCACCTGGTCGGGCACATCGCCGTCGACACGCTCCAGCACGGCCCGCTGCCCGACCGCTGTCTCGCCCTGCTCGTCTCCGGCGGGCATACGCAATTGCTGCTGGTGGACGACATCGCGTCCGAGATCACCGAACTCGGGTCCACTGTGGACGACGCGGCGGGCGAGGCCTACGACAAGGTCGCCCGCGTGCTCGGCCTGCCGTATCCCGGCGGCCCGCCGATCGACAAGGCCGCCAAGAACGGCGACGGCGCGGCGATCGCGTTCCCCCGCGGGATGACCGGCCCGCGCGACGCCAAGTTCGATTTCTCCTTCTCCGGGCTGAAAACCGCCGTCGCGCGCTGGGTCGAAGGCGCCGAACGCCGCGGCGAGGACATTCCCGTCGACGACGTCGCCGCGTCGTTCCAGGAGGCCGTCGCCGACGTGCTCACCATGAAGGCGATTCGCGCCGCCAAGGAACACGGCGTCGACACGCTGGTGATCTCCGGTGGCGTGGCGGCGAATTCGCGACTGTCCGAACTCGCCGCCGAACGCTGCGCCGAAGCCGGGATCACCCTGCGGGTCCCGCGGCCGCGGCTGTGCACGGACAACGGCGCGATGATCGCCGCGCTCGGCGCGCACGTGGTCGCCGCCGGACGGCCGCGGGCATCGCTCGATTTCTCCGCGAATCCGGCGCTGCCGGTGCAGATCGTCTCGATCTAGCGCGATTCCGCGGCGGTGCGCGGGGCTGGGGCGAGATTGAGCAGTTCCTCCAGCGCGGCCACCGACAACGCGGCGGCATTGCCGTCACCGTAAGGGTTTCCGGCGTGCGTCGGATGGAGGTCGCCACGCAGGACCTTCGCCGCGGTGTCCGCGATGAGGCCGGTGTCCGTCCCGACCAGCCAGGCGCAGCCCGCCTCGATGGCTTCGCGCCGTTCGGTGACGTCGCGGAGCACGAGGACGGGCGTGCCGAACGTCGGCGCTTCCTCTTGGATACCACCGGAATCGGTCAGGACGAGCTCGGCGAGCCGCAGCGCGCGTACGAGGTCGGGATATTCGAGCGGCTCGGTGATCGTCACCCGCGGGGTCCCGCCGAGCGCGGTCGTCACCTGGTCCCGCACCGCCGGATTGGGATGCACCGGGAACAGCACTTGGACGTCGCTGTGCTCCGCGACGATCAGTTCGATGGCCGCGAGCGTGCGGCTCAGCGGCTCTCCCCAGGACTCGCGCCGATGCGACGTCACGAGGACGAGACGTTCACCGGCCTCGGCTATTTCCATCTCCAGCAAGGCGAGCGCGGTGTCCCGCGCCGGGAGATCCCGCTCGGCGATCGCGATCACGGCGTCGACGACAGTGTTGCCGGTGACCGCGATCCGCTGGCGTGGAACACCTTCCGTGCGCAGCGCGGCAGCGGCGGCCGGTGTCGGCGCGAGATGCAGGGCGGCGATCCGCGAGATCATCTGCCGCGTCCCCTCTTCGGGGAACGGCGCGCCGAGATCGTGCGTGCGCAGGCCCGCCTCCAGATGCACGACCGGGATGCCCTGCCAGAACGCGGCGAGCGCGCCGGCCAGTCCCGTCGTCGTGTCGCCCTGGACGACGACCGCGGCCGGGGAGACACGGCGCAGCACGTCGTCGAGCGCGGGCAGCAGCCCGGAAACGAGTTCCGCCTGGGTGCCGGTGGTCCTGGGCGGGGTGTCGAGCCACGCGTCGACCGGCAGTCCGAACGGGATCAGCGCCTGTTCGACCATGCCCTGATGCTGTCCGCTGTGGACGACGAAGGGCCGCAGGTGCGGGTGCTCCGCCAGTGCCAACGCCAGCGGCGCGAGCTTGACCGCCTCCGGCCGCGTTCCGGCCAGCAACATCACATCCACGCGTTCGCGCTCCTCATCCACGTTTCGAGTGTCCCGCAAAACGCGGGTGATGGCCGCCGGCGCGCGAGGGGCCCACGCCGGCGGCCGTTCCGTCCGGGGAAGCGTCAGCTCCCCATCTCGCCGAGCCGTTTCGTGCGGCGGTAGCCCGCGATGACCGCGATGGTTCCGAGAACCAGCAGGATCACCCCGACGGCCAGCCACCAGCCGACGTCGGCCCCGGTGGCGGCGAGGGCACCCACCCCGCCACCGGCGACGCCGACTCCGGCGCCAGGCAACTTGTACATTTCGACCTCACTTCACCCAGGTCAGGCGGTGGTCGCCGGACGCCGGTTGCGGACGACGCGGATACCGACCGGGATGGCGACGGCACCGAGCAGGCCGAGACCGATCCACAGCCCCGCGCCCGAAGCGAGCGGCACGGGCAGACCGGCCGGACCGCAGGTCGCCGACGAGACGATCACGTCACCGGAACCGAGCGGGGTGAGGGCTTCGCCGAGCAGCTTCACGTGGATGGCGTTGACCGTGAGGCTGCCGTCCTGGTTCTTGATCTGCTCGTTCAGGATGATCGTCGCGACGTTGACGGTGCCGAGCCCAACCTTGATCTGCGTGTTCGGGGCGGGCGTCGAGTCGACCGTCCCCGCGCTGCCGAGGTTCGCGCCGACCAGGTTCGTCGCACCCTGCACACCCTTCTGGGTCGCGGTGCAGGTGGCTTCGACGACCTTGACGCCGACGTTACCGAGCGCGCTCTTCAGCAGCGGCAAGCCGACATCGGCGGTGCTGGCCTTGGCGGTCACGGCACCGGAGTTGTCGTCGCGCTTGGCTTCGGTGTTGATCGCGCCGGCGGTGAGCACGCCGGTGAGGTCGACCTTCGCGAGGCTGTTGGCGGTCGGCCCGGAGGTCTTCGCCTCGGCGAGCGGCCCGGCTTTCACCGCGTCGAGGCCGAGGAGCTTCACATCGACCTTGACGCCGTACGCGGAGCCGTCGCCGGGGGCCGCCGAGGCGGGCGCCGCGCCGGCGATGGCCACACTCGCCACCACAGCGGCGAGCAGTCCACCTCGTCGCAAGAGGTGCGTGTTCTTCAACTGGTCCTCCGAATTGATTCGTGGGGGTTTCTCTAGATCTGCGGTCGGCACGAGAGGCGCGACCGTCGCGGACGAATCCTCAGCTGGCCTGACTCGGCTCGCGGATCGTCTATCGCCGAGTGTTTCCTAAATTGAACAGAAAACTGCGAGTATCACCGGATCAGGTGGTCTTGCGGACATTTCCCGCAGGTCGCCGGACGCTTCACTCTTTCGGCCTAGTCAGTTTCTCCACGATCGTGCCGAAAGGGACCATGATCACGTTGGAAATGCGAACCCCGGTCGAAAGGGCCGGTTCCCGCTGACTTACTCTCGTCGGCGAGTTCCTGTCCGCTGCGCCGGATCCCCGTCGTCTGCTGCGTCTTTCCTGAGAGGGTCACCGTGGCCGTTGCGAGCGCTCCCTTGCCGAGTTCCAGCCGGTTTCCGCTGCGTATGGCGGTGCTGGCGGTGCTCGCCGTCGCGGTCGGCCTGGTGCTGGCCGAACGTCTGTACCGGGTTTTCGAAGTCCAGCTCTCCGGCCTGATACTGAGGGTCATCACCACATCGGGTGTCTTCGTCGCCGGTGAACGCGAGACTGTCTACTTTGGGTTGTCGGGCGATACTCCACTCGGGTTAAGAATGACTCCGGAATGCTCGTCGGCATTCATGTTGCTGCCACTGCTGCTGGTGACCGCCGTCATGTTGTATTTCCGGCCGAAAAATGCGAAGCGGCTCTTCACTTCGTTGCTTATTTCCGCGATCGTCGTCATTCTTGTCAATCAGATGAGGGTTTTGGCCATCGTCGGCCTCGTGAACGTGATGGGTATCGACGAAGGCTATTACTGGGGACACACCCTGCTCGGTTCGATGGTCAGCGTCCTCGGCGGCGCGATCGCCCTCGTCCTGTTCGTCTGGCTGAGCACCCGCAAGCCCCGCGCCGAACGCGTGGCCGCCTGATGGGCGGCGGCTCGATCAAGATCCTGCTGGCGATCACGCAGGCGTTCGCGCTCACGATGAGCGTGGCGTTCATCGTGTACGTGGTCGTGATCGTCGTGCCGTACCTGCGGCGCAAACCCGCCCCCGTCGGTGACGCCGCCGACTTCACCTGGCACTTCTTCGTTCCGTGCCGGGACGAACAGACCGTCATCCGGGAAACCGTGCGGTACCTGCGGTCGACGTTCCGGCACGCGCACGTCTGGGTCGTCGACGACGACTCCGAGGACCGCACGGCGCGGGTGGTGAGGTCGATCTGGCGGCGCAACGGCGGCTACGACCCATACCTGCACCTCGTTCCCCGGCGCCGCCCGGAGGCAAGGACGGGCAAGGGCGACGCGCTCAACGCGGCGTACCAGGCGCTCAACGACTGGATGGGCCCGGACGCGAGCCGTGACGACGTGGTCGTCGTGGTCGTCGACGCGGACGGGCGGCCGGCGGCGAACTGCCTGGAGGTGTGCGCCGCGGACCATCTCTTCGGCGACGAGACGATCGGCGCCGTCCAGCTCGACGTCTGGATGGGCAACGCCGACACCCGCCCGCCGGGGAAGAACTGGTTTTCGCGCGCTTTCGGGCTGAAGCTGGCCCAGATGCAGGATCTCGAGTTCCGCACGGCGATCGCGGCCATCCAGACCTCGCGCGGCTTCACGGGCACGATCTCCATGGGCGGCAACGGCCAGTTCACGCGACTGTCCGCATTGGACTCGATCGCCGGGCCGGACGAGCAGCCGTGGCGCGGTTCGCTGCTGGAGGATTTCGAACTCGGCGTGCACCTGCTGACCGCGGGCTGGCGGACCGGCTACACCCCGGATTCCCATGTGAAACAGGAAGGTCTGTACAGCCTGCGGCGGTTCCTGGTGCAGCGCACACGCTGGGGCCAGGGCACGATGCAGTGTTCGCGGTATCTCCGGCGGATCTGGGATTCGCCGCACGTGAGCACACTGGGCGCGGCGGAGATGATGTACTACCTCGCGCAGCCGTGGATGCAGCTGCTCGGCTCGCTGCTGTACCCGATCCCGTTCATCCTGCTGCTCTTCAGCACCGCGGGTGATCCGGCGCAGGTGTGGACCTGGTTCGCCGACGACGGCGCGTGGATCCTGTTCGCCATCTACGGCTCGTTCGGGTTGCTGCCGTTCATCGTCTGGGGCCCGATCTACCAGTTCAAATGCCTGAAGAGCCGCAATGTCCTACGTGGACTGGGGATGGGCTTCGCCTACGCGCTGTACATCTACACGTTCTACATCACGTCGTGGCGGGCGCTGTTCCGGTTGGTGCGCGGCCGCAACGGCTGGTCGAAGACGCGGCGGAACACCGAGCACGCCCCCGGGGTCAAGGTCGCGCTGGACTCCTGACCCCGGGGACGGTTTTCAGAGCGCGGGCAGGATCCGGACGTCGTCCGCCTTCACGAAGGCGATGCGGTGTCCGAACTGGATCTGCACGTACTTCGTCTTGCCCTTGACGACCACGTGGTTCGCCGGGTCGAACGTCGTCGCCGAGTAGTACTCGGAGCCGAGCACGTTGCCGACGGAGTACCGCTGCCCGGCCGAGAACGTGTACGGCAGCGGGACGACCTGCTGCACAGGCACGTTCGCCGGGTAGGCCTCGGCTTCGGGATACGCGCGGCCGAACACCGGCACGGTCGCCAGGCCCGGCTTCGGCGTGACGACCAGGCCGAACGCCGGGCTCGTCGTGCGCTGGTCGCGGAACCAGCCCTTCTGGCCGAGGTACCAGATCGCCGTCCAGCCGTCACGCCGCTCGGCGACCACGTACCGCTGGCCGGTCTCCGCCCGGCTGCCGATGTCGGAAACGGCCATCGTGCTCGCCGACCCGTCCGGGCGCAGGCCGATGTCCTTGAGCAGCGGCGCCGAGTCGCTCGGCTCGCTGCGCAGCACGACCGAACCGGAACCCCTTGCCGGGCAAGGCTTTCCGGCGGCCTCGCAGCCGGTGAACGCGGGCTGGTTCGTGGCGAAGTCCGGGGTGATGGTCACCAGCGGAGAGCCGGGACGGCCGAAACCGGAAAGCGGTGCGCCCATCAGCTCGAAGTAGTGCGCCCAGTCCCAGTACGGGCCCGGATCCCAGTGCATGCCCCGGATCGTCGAGGGGAGCGTGCCGGGAACGTTGTCGTGGCCGAGGATGTGCGCGCGGTCGAGCGGGATGTCGTACTTCCGCGCGAGGTAGCCGACGAGCTTCGCGGAGGTGCGGTACATCGCCTCCGTGTACCAAGTGCCCTTCGCGGCGAAGCCCTCGTGCTCGATGCCGACGGACTTCGCGTTGACGTACCAGTTGCCCGCGTGCCAGGCGACGTCCTTGGTCGGCACGTGCTGCGCGATCTGGCCGTCGGACGAGCGGATCGTGTAGTGCCAGCTCACGTACGTCGGGTCGGTGACAAGGTCCATCGCCGTGTCCCAGTAGCCCTCGGTGTCGTGGATGATGATGTATTCGACCTTCTGGCTCTTCGGCCGGTCCGCCTTGTCGTGGTTGCCGTAGTCGTTGTCCGGCAGCTCCTGGTACGGCGCCGGCACCGAAAGGCACGAGAGCTTCTTCGGGCACTCGATCTTCGGGTCTTCGGCCTGGGCGCGCGCCGGGCTCACCGGTGACGCGGCGAGGGTGACGTTCTGGCCGTCGTCGGTCCTGCGGCTGACGCCCTTGGAGATGGTGTCGAAGACTTCGTCGGCGAAGGACTGCGCTCCCTCCGCGTTCTTCTCGCCGCTGTAGCGCGCGACGGCGGCCCGCCAGTCGCCGGTCTCGCGCTGGTACTTCGCCAGCAGAGCGGCGCCACCTCGGATGTTCTGGGTGGTGTTCGTGCGCAGCGTCGCGACGTCCTGACCGATCAGCGCGGCCGCTTCGTCGATGGTCTGGAGGCCGGGCGGGGGAGGCTTCGGCGCCGGAGTCTCCGGGAGTTTCGCCGGGCGGGCGTCGTCGCCGCGCGGGTCCTCCTCACCTTCGTCGTGATGCGTGCCCGTGCCCGCTTCGCGCAGGTCGGTCAGGTGCATCGGGCCGTACCCGGCGGACGTGCTGGGCGTGCCCGCGTTGAAGTCCCAGCGCGACTCCAGGAAGGAGACGCCGAGCAGGACGTTCTCCGGGACGCCGAATTCCCGCGCGGCGGCCGCGAAGTCCCGCTGACGCTGCTGGTCCGCGGGGGCGGCTTCGGCGGGGACCGCGGCGAGGAGACCGGCGGCGAGGGCGAGGACCGCGAGCCCGGCGGTCCGTTTGGACCGGTGCCGGAGCGGCTCGAGGGTGACGGGACGGAAGGGACGCGGCATGGGCGTATACCCCCAGTGACTAGGTCTGCTGAACAGGACCGACCCCAATGGTCGGAACCTAACCAGAAACCGGCTTGGTCCGTAAGGCCCCTCCAGATCGCGATTAGGGGGCTAAACGCAGGTCGGTGGCAAGGTGGGGGGCATGGAGCTTCTGTGGGAGAAGGACCACGTCTTCCTCGACTTCGACGGGCCGGTGTGCGACGTGTTCGCCAGGCTGCCGGCGAGCGAGGTGGCGGACAGGCTCAAACTCCTCATCGAGCCTGAGGTGATCGCCTCGGCCGATCCGTTCGACGTGCTCCGGTTCGCGGCCTCGTGCGGCCCGAACGCCGCGCATGTCGTCGAGCGGCAGCTCAGTCGCTTCGAGGGGGAGGCCGTCGCGCAGATCTCGCCGTCGCCTGGTGTCGCGGACGTGCTCCGTGATTGGCGCGCGCAGGGGTTCACGGTGACGATCGTCAGCAACAACTCCGTCGACGCGATCCGGGCCTTCCTGGGACTGCACGACCTCGCCGAGCTCGTTCGCGGGATCAGCGCGCGGACGACGAGCGATCCCGAGAGGCTGAAGCCACAGCCGGCGCTCCTCGACGCAGCGGTGAAGGCGCTCGGCACGTCGCCGGCCCAGTGCGTCATGGTCGGCGACTCGGCCGCGGACATCCTGGCCGCCCGCGCCGCCGGCGTCGCTTCGATCGCCCTGGCGAAGACACCCGCCAAGCGCCGAGCCCTCGCCGCCCTGGACCCCGATGCCCTGGTGACCGACCTCGCGGACTTGCGTTTAGCGGGCTAATCGCGATCCGGTGGTGCCGGGCGGAGCAAAACCGCCGGTCAGGGGCTCGACGGGGGAGATTCCCCGGGGTGAGCGGACCCTCCTTGCGAAGCTGGCACTCACATGGCTAGAGTGCTAATTGCACGGCCCGAACACGCCCCGGCACCCGCGACGGCGGGGGTGGTAGGAGCCGTAACTAATCCTGCCAACGCTTTCGACGACCGTGGAGGTCAACCCGGTGAGCGTGAACATCAAGCCGCTCGAGGACAAGATCGTTGTCCAGACGAGTGAGGCCGAGGAGACGACCGCTTCCGGCCTCGTCATCCCCGACACCGCCAAGGAGAAGCCCCAGGAGGGCAAGGTTCTGGCCGTGGGCCCGGGCCGCATCGACGACAAGGGCAACCGCGTTCCGCTGGACGTGGCTGTCGGCGACGTCGTCATCTACTCCAAGTACGGCGGCACCGAAGTGAAGTACAACGGTGAGGACTACTTGATCCTTTCCGCTCGCGACGTGCTGGCCGTCATCAACTGACGTCCGCTCTCAGCGCATGACGCCCCGGGCCCCGCATTGCCGGGGAACGGGGCGTTCGTGTTTTCCGAGCTTTAGAACTGGAAGGTAAGCGGAACAGGCCATGCCCAAGCAGATCAGTTTCGACGAGGACGCTCGTCGCGCGCTCGAGCGCGGGGTGAACAAGCTCGCCGACGCGGTCAAGGTCACCCTCGGCCCGCGCGGACGCCACGTCGTGCTCGACAAGAAGTTCGGTGGCCCGACCATCACCCTCGACGGCGTCACCGTCGCTCGTGAGATCGAGCTCGACGACGCGTTCGAGAACCTCGGCGCCCAGCTCGCCAAGAGCGTCGCCACCAAGACCAACGACGTCGCCGGTGACGGCACCACGACCGCGACCGTGCTCGCGCAGTCGCTGGTGAAGGTCGGCCTCCGCAACGTCGCCGCCGGTGCCAACCCGACCGCTGTCGGCCGTGGCATCGAGGCCGCCGCGGAGAAGGTCATCGCGGTCCTCAAGGAGAAGGCGACCCCGGTCAAGGGTCGCGACAACATCGCCCAGGTCGGCACCGTCACCTCCCGTGACGCGGCCATCGGCGCCCTGCTCGGCGAGGCCGTCGAGCGGGTCGGCGAAGACGGTGTCATCACGATCGAGGAGTCGTCCACGCTGGCGACCGAGCTCGTGATCACCGAGGGTGTGCAGTTCGACAAGGGTTTCCTGTCGGCGCACTTCGCGACCAACCCGGAGGAGCAGAAGGCGATCCTCGAGGACGCCTACATCCTGCTGGTCCGCGAGAAGATCTCGGCGCTGGCCGACCTGCTCCCGGTGCTGGAGAAGGTCGTCGAGGCCAAGAAGCCGCTGCTGATCATCGCCGAGGACGTCGACGGCGAAGCGCTGTCGACCCTCGTCGTGAACTCGCTGCGCAAGACGATCACCGCCGTCGCGGTCAAGGCGCCGTTCTTCGGTGACCGCCGCAAGGCGTTCCTGGACGACCTCGCGGTCGTCACCGGCGGCGAGGTCATCTCGGCCGAGATCGGGCACAAGCTGTCCGAGACCACGCTGGCCCAGCTGGGCAACGCGCGCCGGATCGTCGTCACCAAGGACGACACCACGCTCGTCGACGGTGCCGGCACCAAGGACGACATCGCCGCGCGCGTCGCGCAGATCCGCAAGGAGATCGAGAACACCGACTCCGACTGGGACCGCGAGAAGCTGCAGGAGCGGCTGGCGAAGCTCGGCGGCGGTGTCGCCGTGATCAAGGTCGGCGCGGCCACCGAGACCGAGCTGAACGAGCGCAAGCACCGCATCGAGGACGCCGTGGCTTCGACCAAGGCGGCCGTCGAAGAGGGCATCCTGCCCGGCGGTGGCTCGGCGCTGGTGCACGCGGTCAAGGAGCTCGAAGGCGACCTCGGCCTCGAGGGCGACGAAGCGACCGGTGTCCGCATCGTCCGCGACGCGCTGTCCGCCCCGCTGTTCTGGATCGCGACCAACGCGGGCCACGAGGGCGCGGTCATCGTGAACAAGGTCCAGGAGCAGAGCTGGGGGCACGGCTTCAACGCCGCCACCGGTGAGCTCACCGACCTGCTGGCCGCCGGCATCGTCGACCCGGTCAAGGTGACCCGGTCCGCGGTGGCGAACGCCGCTTCCATCGCCCGGCTCGTGCTCACGACGGAGAGCTCCATCGTCGAGAAGCCGGTCGAGGAGGAGCCCGCCGCGGCCGGTCACGGCCACGCGCACTAGTTCCACCCCTGAAGCGGGGCGGTACTCCATCCGGAGTGCCGCCCCGCTTTGCTGCGCCGCCCGACCTGCGTTTAGCGGGCTAAACGCGATCCGAGGGCGGGAGCGGCGGCCGCACTGACCTGCGTTTAGCGGGCTAAACGCGATCCGGTGCCGGAGACGCGGAAGGGCGGCACCCCACCCGGATGCCGCCCTTCCGCGTCGCCGACTCGGCCGGATCAGCCGTTCGACATGCTCAATTGGCGCTTGTCCGCCTTGATGATGTGCTCGCGTTCCGATTCCGACAGTCCGCCCCAGATCCCGTACGGCTCGTGCACGGCGAGCGCGTGGCTCCGGCACATGGCCAGTACCGGGCAGGCCAGGCACACGGCTTTGGCCCTCGCCTCGCGGCGGGCTCTGGCAGGCCCGCGCTCGCCGTCAGGGTGAAAGAAGGACGCGCTGTCCATGCCTCGGCACGACCCTTCGAGCTGCCAGTCCCATACATCCGCGTTGGGCCCCGGGAGCCTGCGTGTGTCCGCCATCCTGACCGCCTCCGTCATCCGGTCGAAGCGTTTACCTGCTCTGCTGCGCTGCGGATACTCCATTCGGTGCAACGGCGGTAACGTTAGAAGCGCGCCAATACTTGTTCAAGAGATTCAAGACGATTCAGCCGTTAGGCATCCCCCGGATGTGTGAGCGGTACTTTCCGTTCCGGTTGCCGCCGCCCCGGGCTGCCTGGATATTGGGTCGAGTGGGATCTCGGATCAGCAGTGAAGAACCCACCCTGCCGGTGGCCTCGGTCGCTCGTCGGCTCGGGGTCGCGCCGTCCACCCTGCGCACCTGGGACCGCAGGTACGGCGTAGGACCGAGCCGCCATACCAACGGCCGTCACCGTCGCTACGGCAGCTCCGACATCGGCCGCCTCGAACTGATGCAGCGCGCGTTGCTTCGCGGCGCCTCGACGGCTGAAGCGGCGAAGTACGCGCTGGAGCAGATGCCCCGGACGGAGACGGAGCCGCCGGAGGCCGTCGTGGTCCAGGTTGAGGAGCGCGCCGCGGCGCCACCGGCCGAAGATCACGACGTTCCGTCCCGTCTCGCCAGGCGCTTGAGCACAGCCGCGCTCGCGATGGACTTCGGCGCGGTCCAGCGCATGCTCGCCGACACGATCCGCGAACTCGGCGTCCTGCCCGCGTGGACCGGCGTCATCTCGCCGGTCCTGACGGCGCTCGGCGCGCGCTGGCGCGGTGTCAGCGCCGGAGCGGAGGTCGAGTATCTGCTCGCCGAATGCGTGTACGCCGCCCTCGTCCGCGCGACGCCGGTGCTGCGCGAACCGCGTAACCAGCGCCCTGTCCTGCTGACCTGCGTCCCGGACGAGCGCGACAACCTGCCGATGTACGCGCTCGCCGCGGCGCTGGCGGGACGCCGGATCGGCGCCCAGCTGTTCGGGGCCTCCCTGCCCGCCGAAGTGCTCGCCGTGACCGTGCGCCGCAGCGTCCCGGCGGCGGTGGTGCTGTGGTCGGGACGGCGCGCGACGGCGGACCCTCGCCTGTTCGCCAGGGTGTCCCGAGGCCGTCAGCGCAGCAGGCTCTTCGCGTGCGGCCCCGGCTGGGATCCCGCGACCCTCCCGGACAAGATCGAACTGCTCGGCGAACTCACGACCGCCGCCGACCGGATCGAGCACGTTCTTGTCGGTGCGAGGCGATAGAAAGGACGCATGGAATCGTCCTTGCGGTCCGCCGCGTTCGGCGACGGCCTGCCGCCGAGCTCCTTCGCGGTGCCCGCGTCGCCTCGCGGAAGGTTGCTCGCCGCGATCGGGCTCGGCGCCCGCGGCCGGTACGCGGCGGCGGCCACGCTGCTGAACGATTTGCGCACGGGCAAGGATCCGGTGGTCGCGTCGCTGGCCGCGAGCACGCTGGCCTCGCATCGGCGGCAGCTGGGCGGGCACGCGGCGGCACTCGTCCTCGACGGCGAGGCGCTCGCGCGGGTGATCTCGGAGCCGCGAGGCGAGCCCGACCCCGACGGTCTGGACGCCGAGGGGGCGCGGGCGGACGCCCTCCTCGGCCTCGCGGCGGACAATCTGGGGCGCGGCAGGCTCGCCGCCGCCCGGCGGTTGCTCGCCCGTGCGGGCGCGCACACCGGTAGCTGGCGGACCCGGACGAGGGCGGGCTGGGTCGGCGCGGAAATCGAACTGGCGAGTAACATTTCCGCCGCGGCGATCGCACCTGCGGAAATGGCGTGGGAAACCGCGCGCGCCAGGGGTGCCTGCCGTCACGTCGTCAAATCACAGCTTGTACTCGCCGTGACGATCGCGAATGCCGGTTCCGCTGAGCGGGAGCGCGCGAAAGCGCTGGTCGAGAGCGCGCGCGAAACCGCCGAAAAATACGAATTCAATTCACTTCTGTGGGTGGCGTGCCTGGTCGGGGCGGACTTCGGGGCAGGACACGCCGATGAGTATCGATTCAGAGGGGCGGAAGTGTTGCACGCAGTGTTACGGCATGCGGATCCTTGCGGGAGGTGGCTCGCCCGGGAATCTCCGTGGGTACCGCTCTGATGGCGTCTAGCCTGTTGGAGGGCCCATTCCGGCAACCGGGCTAAGAACTTTCAAAAAAAGCCACCGGATCGTGTCAAGGTTCGGGCTAAAGCGTCCGATAGGGGAAGTGGAATGTCACCCGGCTGCAGGAAGGAAACCCCGTGACGACGGTCTTGATCTGCGACGACCGACGCAGTGTCCGCGAAGGGCTCACTCGAGTGATGTCCGCGGTCCCAGGGGTCAGTCGCATCGACTGCGTAGCGCACGGTGACGAGCTGCTGGCCCGGTACTCCCGTCAGCCGGTCGACGTCGTGCTGGTCGGTACCCAGCGCGCCGTCCCGACCGGCGTCGAAGCCACCCGGCGGCTCGTCTCGGCGAACCCCCAAGCGAACGTGATCGTGTTCGGCGCCCCGGACGACGCGGGCAGCATCGCCGCCGCCATCGCCGGCGGAGCCCGCGGCTACCTGCGCTGGGACGCCTCGCGTCCCGAGCTGGTCGCCGCACTGGCGCACACGCTCGCCAGCACCTCGGTGCCGGCGCCGCGTCAGCCGTCCGACCCCGGCGTCCAGCTCACCGAGCGGGAGCTTCAGGTGCTTCGCGGGATGAGCCAGGGCAAGAGCAACGGGCAGATCGGCCGCGAGCTGTATCTGTCCGAAGACACCGTGAAGACCCACGCGCGCCGCTTGTTCCGCAAGCTCGGCGTGCGAGACCGCGCTCAGGCGGTCGCCCACGGATTCCGTCGTGGGCTTGTTTCCTGACAACGCTTTCTTGATTTCAACGGCGAGATCGCACAACGGGTGACGAACGGGCCGGGGGTGTACCCCTGGCCCGTACCTGTGTTCCCTGTCACGCTTCGCGCTTTTGTGTCCACCGCTCGGGCACCCTGGCCCGAGCGAGTCCGCCTCCGGGCGGACCGTCGTACCCCACTGTGTTCCGGCTCGTCGGATTTCGGCCACGAGCGAAAGGGACCAGGAAGATCCGGGTTCAGCGCGCTCGCCGGCAGGCGGCGCGCCGATGACGGCCGTCAACGAAGGCGGCGAGCCCGAGCGGTACGGTAGCTGTCACCGGGTAGTGGATTCCGAAGTCACACGCCGGACTCTTTGCACGCCTATACGTAACACTGGGACTGTTGTCTGCGATGGCCAATGTGGGGGACGGACTGGATGAGCCGGTCGCCGCTGCTGTTGAGGGTGATCCTCAAGCGGTCGAGCGGTTGCTGGCGGCCATCCGTCCTTTGGTAGTGCGGTACTGCCGCGCTCGGGTTGGCAGGCAGGAGCGTTCGTTCGCTTCCGCAGACGACGTTGCTCAGGAGGTGTGTCTCGCGGTGCTCACGGCATTGCCTTCGTACCGTGATCAGGGCCGCCCGTTCCTGGCCTTCGTCTACGGGATCGCCCAGCACAAGGTGGCCGACGCGCATCGCGCCGCGGCCCGCAACCGCGCCGAACCGGTCGCCGAAGTCCCCGACGAGGTCGAGGGTGGCGTCGGTCCCGAGCAGCGTGCCCTTCAAGGCGAGCTGAACGAGCGCATGTCACAGCTGCTGCGTGTCCTTCCCGACAAACAGCGTGAGATCGTGGTCCTGCGGGTTGTCGTGGGATTGTCCGCCGAGGAGACGGCAGAGGCCGTGGGGTCCACCCCCGGCGCCGTCCGGGTGGCCCAGCATCGCGCCCTCGCGCGCCTACGTAAGGTTCTGGCCGCTGAGGAGGTGATCTGAGTGACCGATCGCGACCATCGGTTCTCCCCTGGGACCGATCGTGAACTGACGGCCTTCGAAAGAGGGCTGACGCCCTCGGAAGCCGAGTTCGCAGCCGATCTGTCGGCCGTCCAGGCCGACGACGCGCTGCTCGACGCTCTCGGTGGCTCGGATCCGAAAATGGCCGACGACCTCGGCGATCAAGAGCTCAACGCGCTGCTGCTGGCCTGGCGGCGCGACATCGACAGCGAGCCGCTCGCGGAACTCGTCGACGTCGACACCGCCGTCGTCACCGTGAAGACCGCCGCGCTCGCCCGCAAACACGGGGGAAGACGCCGGCTGCTGGTCCCGGTGGCCGCCGCCGCGGCCGTCCTGGCCATCGCCTTCGCCGGTACCGGTCTCGCCGCGAAGGACGCGCAGCCTGGTGACACGCTCTGGGGACTGACCAAGGTGCTTTACGCCGACCACGCCCGGTCGGTCGAGGCCGCCGCGGCGGCCAAACTCGATCTCGAGAAGGCCAACCTCGCGCTCGCCGGCGGGCGCCTCGACGACGCCCGCAAGGCGCTCGACGAAGCCCAGGCCGCGCTGAGCCAGGTGACCGACGAAGAGAACCGCGATCAACTGCTCGAACAGCACCGCCAGTTGAGTGCTCAGCTGCAGAACCCCGTGCAGCCCTTGCCGCCGGATCAGCAGCAGCCGACGCAGACCCCGGTCGCGACCACACCGCAGCCCACTCCGCAGCCGACCGCTCCGCCGACGTCGCTGCCCGGAGGCGGCAACCCCGGCACGAGTCTGCCGGGCACCACGACTCCCTCGCCGACTCCGCCGACCACGACCAGTGAGCCGCCACCGCCCACGACGTCCACGACGCCACCGGCCTCGGGCAACGACCCCGGTGGCTCGCGTAACGAGCCGTCGCCGGGCGCCGGAGCGCAGGCTCCTGGCGCGGTCGAGACGACGCAGTAGCACCCATCGAACGCCGAAGGGCCTGGTGAGATCCCTCTCACCAGGCCCTTCGTTGTCTCAAATCGCGTTTAGCCCGCTAAAGGCGATCGCCTTTAGCGGGCTAAACGCGATCAGTAGGCGCTTTCGTTGGCCGTGACGCCGTCCGCGAAGCCGCGGCAGTAGTCCCAGCTCACGTAGTCCCCGGGGTTCGGGTCGAACGCGGGCTCGTGCGGCCGCATGCGGCCGTCGGCGAGCAGCTGCTCGAGACTGGCGCGCAGCAGATGCCAGTCGTGGTAGTGGGGTTCGTCGCATTCACCGCAGTCGACCACGATCCCGCGCACCCCGCGCGGTTCGAGGAGCGCCTGGTAGACGGCGAGATCGGAGAGATCGGCCAGCAACTCGGTGCGTTCTTCGTCGCTGATCGGCTCGTCGAGCCGGTCGGCGTCGTCGATGAACGCGCGGGCCGGGTCGTCCGGGTCATCCGCGAACGGGTCTGGGGGCAACGCATCTTGCGGCACGCCTGCACGCTACCGGGCGCCCACCCGGGCCGGGCGGCCGCCCGGCCCGGATATCATGAGGGGCAGGCCCTCGCGTCGCTACAGCGACACGTACATCACCGCTAGGAAGGCCCTTCGCCTGCTATGACCAGCGACAGCGTCACCGCCCCCGTCCCGAGCAAGTTCGCCATGCTCGGGCTGACCTTCGACGACGTGCTGCTGCTGCCGGCCGAGTCCGATGTGGTGCCCAGTGCGGTCAGCACCCGCACCCGGCTCTCCCGCAACGTCACCCTGAACATCCCGCTGGTCTCCGCCGCCATGGACACCGTCACCGAAGGCCGGATGGCCATCGCGATGGCGCGCCAGGGCGGGATGGGCGTGCTGCAGCGCAACCTCCCGATCGACGACCAGGCGGCCGCCGTCGAGGTCGTGAAGCGCTCCGAAGCGGGCATGGTGACCGACCCGGTCACGTGCTCGCCCGAGGACACCCTCGCCGAGGTCGACGCCCTGTGCGCGCGATTCCGGATCTCCGGTGTACCGGTCACGGACGCCGCCGGCACGCTGGTGGGCATCATCACCAACCGCGACATGCGGTTCGAGGTCGACCACACCCGCGCGGTGCACGAGGTGATGACGAAGCCGCCGCTGGTCACCGCGCAGGTCGGCGTCACCGCGGAGGCCGCGCTCGGGCTGCTGCGCCGCCACAAGATCGAGAAGCTGCCGATCGTCGACGGCGCGGGCAAGCTGCGTGGGCTGATCACGGTCAAGGACTTCGTCAAGACCGAGCAGTACCCCAACGCCTCCAAGGACACCAACGGCCGCCTGATCGTCGGTGCCGCCGTCGGCGTCGGACCGGACGGGCACAAGCGCGCGATGGCGCTGGCCGACGCCGGGGTCGACGTGCTGATGGTCGACACCGCGCACGGACACTCCCGCGCTGTAGTCGAGACCGTCGCGTTGCTGAAGAAGGAACTGGGCGACACCGTCGACATCGTCGGCGGCAACGTCGCGACCCGGGCCGGCGCGCAGGCGCTGGTGGACGCGGGCGCGGACGGGATCAAGGTCGGTGTCGGCCCCGGCTCGATCTGCACCACCCGCATCGTCGCCGGCGTCGGCGTGCCGCAGATCTCCGCGATCTACGAGGCCGACCAGGCCGCGCGCCCGGCCGGGATCCCGGTGATCGGCGACGGCGGCATCCAGTACTCGGGCGACATCGCGAAGGCGATCGCGTCCGGCGCGTCCACGGTGATGCTCGGCAGCCTGCTCGCGGGCACCGCCGAATCGCCCGGCGACCTGATCCTGGTCAACGGCAAGCAGTTCAAGACCTACCGCGGTATGGGGTCGCTGGGCGCCATGCAGTCGCGCGGGCAGGCGAAGTCCTACTCGAAGGACCGCTACGCCCAGGACGACGTGCTGAGCGAGGACAAGCTGGTCCCCGAGGGCATCGAGGGCCGGATCCCGTTCCGCGGGCCGCTGGCGAACGTCGTCCACCAGCTGGTGGGCGGGCTGCGGTCGGGTATGGGCTACGCGGGCGCGTCGACGATCCCCGAGCTGCAGGAGGCGCAGCTGGTGCGGATCACCGCGGCCGGGCTGAAGGAGAGCCACCCGCACGACATCACGATGACCGTCGAGGCGCCGAACTACACCACCCGTTAGTCCGCCCCTTAGGACACTTACCCATCCGGTTCCGTTCCCGGGAGACTTGGCCCGCTGATCAAGTCTCCTGGGAGGAACCCGATGTCTTTCACCTCGCGCCGGACCGCGCTCGCCGTCTTCGCCGCCGCTGCCCTCGGGCTCGGCGGCGGGGTGGCGGCTTCCGCCGTCCCCACTGCTTCCGCCGCGCCCTCCGCACCCGAGGCCACGGGTCTTCAGGCATCGCCGGGTGAGCTGTGGAAGCGCACCGAGCTGTACTTCGGGACGACGAAGCCGGGAGGCGGGGAGCTGACCGACGCGGAGTTCACCGCGTTCACCGACAAGGCCGTCACGCCGAGGTTCCCGGACGGGTTCACCGAGCTGACCGGACGCGGCCAGTGGCGCGGGTCGGACGGCGTGATCTCGCGGGAGAAATCGAAGGTGATCGTCGTCGTGTACCCGTTCAGCGACCGCGACGCGAACCGCGAGATCGAAGAGATCCGGACCGACTACAAGAAGGCCTTCGCGCAGGAATCCGTCCTCCGGACCGACTCCGTGGAGAAGGTCTCCTTCTGACCCGAGCGCCTTTAGCGGGCTAAACGCGAAACGGGTGGGGCGAACGGGGCTGGTGTGACTTCCGGCCCGGTTCGGGTGCCCCGTGCGCAGGTCACCCACGCGGCCTAGCGACAATGGGGTGTAACGGTCGTCGGTGAGAAGGGACTTGACGTGCGGGATCTGGTCGAGATCGGCATGGGCCGCACCGCGCGGCGGGCGTATGACCTCGATGACGTGGAGATCGTGCCGTCGCGGCGCACCCGGTCGTCTTCGGTCGTGTCCACCGCCTGGCAGATCGACGCGTACCGGTTCGAACTGCCGCTGGTCACGCACCCCACCGACGCGATCGTGTCGCCGGGAACAGCGGTGGCCGTCGGCGAGCTCGGCGGGCTGGGCGTCCTCAACGCCGAAGGGCTGTGGGCGCGGCACCCGAACGTCGAGGACGCGATCTTCCGCCTCGTCCGGGCGGCCGAGGACACCGAGGACCCGACCGCGATCGTGCGTGAGCTGCAGGAACTGCACTCCGCCCCGATCCGGCTGGACCTGCTGACCGAGGCGATCAAGACCGTCCGCGAGTCCGGGGTCACCGTGGCCGCGCGGGTCAGCCCGCAGCACGCCGCGGAGCTGACGCCGGACCTGCTCGCGGCCGGCGTCGAGATCCTCGTCGTGCAGGGCACGATCATCTCGGCCGAGCACGTCCAGCGTGACGCCGAGCCGCTGGACCTGAAGGACTTCATCGGACGGCTCGACGTCCCGGTGATCGCGGGCGGCGTCAGCGACTACCGCACCGCGATGCACCTGATGCGCACTGGCGCGGCCGGTGTCATCGTCGGGCACGGGGCCAGCCGCGGTGTGACGAGCACCGACAGCGTGCTGGGGATCGGGACGCCGATGGCGACCGCGATCGTCGACGCCGCGGCCGCGCGGCGTGACTACCTCGACGAGACCGGTGGCCGGTACGTCCACGTGCTCGCCGACGGCGGGATGAGCACGTCCGGCGACATCGCCAAGGCCATCGCCTGCGGTGCCGACGCGGTCATGCTGGGCGCGCCGCTGGCCGCCTCGTCCGAGGCGCCGGGGCAGGGGCTCTACTGGACGTCGGCGGCCGCGCACCCGTCGCTGCCGCGTTCGCGCGTGGCGCTTGGGCCGGACTACGCCGTCGACCTGAAGACCCTGCTGTTCGGGCCGTCCTCGGATGCCGAGGGCGTCGTGAACCTCTTCGGCGCGCTTCGCCGCGCGATGGCGAAGACGGGCTACTCGGACCTGAAGGAGTTCCAGCGGGTGGGCCTGACCGTCCGCCGCTGACGCTCGCTCCCGGCCCGGATCGCGTTTAGCCCGCTAAACGCGATCCGGGCCGTTTGACATCTCAGGAGTCACATCAGCCCCATGCGTCCCTCCTGTGTCGCGTTTAGCCCGCTAAAGGCGCTCCGGTGGCCGCGGGCGGTAGTGGGCCGAGCCGAGGGAGCGGGCGATTTTCCGCTGGAGGTCTCGCAGGATCGGGAGGGTTTCGTCGTCCGCGAAGCCCGTGGTGATCGACCAGTCCATCCCGGAGCCGAAGACGTCGCTGGCGAACACGATTTCGGTGGCGATGAGGGTCTTGCGCCATTCCGAGGCGCGTAGCGGTTCTTCGTCGGCCAGCGCCGCGCGCAACCTTCGCGCCTGTTCGAAAAGGTCGGGCACGTCCTCGAAGCCCATCGCGACGGCGAGCTCGTGGGTGCACGCGGCCGGTCCACCCCATTCCGCCAGGCCACAGCGCAGTACCGTGCGCTCGTCACGCGTCAGGTCGATCGCCACCAGGGCATCCGTATCCACCGGTCGATGATGCCCCAGCCACGCTCGTACATCTGGATGGAAGGTAACCGGCCAGTAACTTACCTCTGGTCAGAAGGGGTGGCCGGGGTTACAGTCGAGGGTGTGACTGCGAGTAACACCACCACTGAAGACGACTTCGACTACGACGTGATCGTCGTCGGCTCCGGGTTCGGCGGCAGTGTCGCCGCCCTCCGCCTGACCGAGAAGGGCTACCGCGTCGCCGTCATCGAGGCGGGCCGC
Organism: Amycolatopsis roodepoortensis; assembly: GCF_024628825.1. Classification (NCBI taxonomy): domain Bacteria; kingdom Bacillati; phylum Actinomycetota; class Actinomycetes; order Pseudonocardiales; family Pseudonocardiaceae; genus Amycolatopsis; species Amycolatopsis roodepoortensis. The sequence continues at coordinate 4,078,333 of NZ_CP102415.1, read as the reverse complement.
CGCTTCGCCGACGACGAGTTCGCGAAGACGTCCTGGGACCTTCGCCGCTACGTCTGGGCGCCGCAGGTCGGCTGCTTCGGCATCCAGCGCATCCACATGCTCAAGGACGTCATGGTCCTCGCAGGCGCGGGCGTCGGTGGCGGCTCGCTGGTCTACGCGAACACGCTGTACCGCCCGCTGAAGCCGTTCTACGTCGACCCGCAGTGGTCCCACATCACCGACTGGGAGTCCGAGCTCGGCCCGCACTACGACCAGGCCAGCCGCATGCTGGGCGTCGTCACCAACCCCAGCGTCACGCCGTCGGACGTGGTCATGAAGGGCGTCGCCGAGGACATGGGCGTGCCGGAGTCCTTCCACCCGACGCCCGTCGGCGTGTACTTCGGCAAGCCGGGGGAGCGTGCGGAGGACCCGTACTTCGGCGGCGCGGGCCCGGCGCGCACCGGCTGCACCGAATGCGGCGCCTGCATGACCGGCTGCCGCGTCGGCGCCAAGAACACGCTGGTCAAGAACTACCTCTACCTCGCGGAGAAGGATGGCGCGAAGGTCATCCCGCTCACCACCGTGAGCGCGATTAGCCCGCTAAACGCAGGTGGGTACGAGGTGAGCATCAAGAAGACCGGGACCACCTCGCGCAGGTTCCGGCACAAGCTCACCGCCGCGCAGGTGGTGCTCGCCGCGGGTACTTGGGGCACGCAGAACCTGCTTCACAGCATGCGCGACACCGCCAAGCTGCCGAAGCTCTCACCGCGTCTCGGCGAGCTGACCCGCACCAACTCCGAGGCCATCATCGGCGCCGCCCGGACGTCGGTGGACGAGGAGCGGAACTTCAGCCGCGGCGTCGCGATCACCTCGTCGATCCACCCCGACGAGAACACGCATATCGAGCCCGTCCGATACGGCAAGGGCAGCAACGCGATGAGCCTGCTCCAGACCATCGCCACCGAAGGCGATTCAGCGGTCCCGCGCTGGCGTCAGGCCGTGAACTTCATGTTCAAGCACCCCGTCCAGACCGTGAAGCTGCTCAACGGCTACCGCTGGAGCGAGCGCACCGTGATCCTGCTGGTGATGCAGAGCCTCGACAACTCCATCACCACGTACACCAAACGCGGGCTCTTCGGCCGCCGCAAGTACACGTCCAAACAGGGCCACGGCGAGCCGAACCCGAGCTTCATCCCCGCCGGGCACGAAGCCAACCTCCGCACCGCCGAGCGGATCGGCGGCATGGCGGGCGGCACCTGGGGCGAGATCTTCGACATCCCGCTGACGGCGCATTTCATCGGCGGCGCCCCGATCGGCACGGCGCCCGACAACGGCGTGATCGACCCGTACCACCGCGTCTTCAACTACCCCGGTCTGTCCATTGTGGATGGCTCGGCGATCACGGCGAACCTCGGCGTGAACCCTTCGCTGACCATCACCGCGCAGGCCGAGCGGGCTTTCTCGTTCTGGCCGAACAAGGGCGAACAGGACAGCAGGCCGCCGCAGGACTCGCCGTACGCGCGCCTCGAGCCGATCGCCCCGAAGAACCCCGCGGTTCCGGCGGACGCGCCCGCGGCGCTTCGGCGGTAACTTGGGGGCGTGACAGCCTCCGAACGCGCACACGTCCTGCTGAACCGCGTCCGCGCCCTGCACGAGGAATGGGCGCGGCTGGCGCGCGGGCTCGACGAGGAGGCCGTGCACGCCCCGAGCGGGTTGCCCGGCTGGACGCGAGCGCATCTGTTGTCCCACCTCGCGCGCAACGCCGATGGCCTGGTCAACCTCCTCACCTGGGCGAAGTCCGGGGTCGAGACCCCGATGTACGCCGGTGAGGCGGCCAGGGACGACGACATCGAGAAGGGTGCGTACCGGTCCGCCGGGGAGATCGCCGAAGACGTCGTCGCGTCCGCGGCGAGGTTCGTCGACGTCGCGTCGACCATGCCGGACGACGCGTGGCAGGTCCGCGTGCGCGCCCGGCAGGGACGCGAGATCCCGGCCGAGTTCGTGCTCTGGCTCCGGCTCTCGGAGACCGCGATCCACCTGGCGGACCTCGATCTCGGCTACGACTTCGCCCGCGTCGCCGAGCTGCTCGGCGCCGAGTTCGAGATCGTCGTCGGCAACGCCATCGGCATGTACGGCGGCGAATTGCCCGCGGTCCTGCTGGTCGCCGTCGGCGCGGACGGGACCCGGCACGAGTGGCGGATGGGCACCGGAGAGCCGGTCACGCTGACCGGCTCCCCGGGCGACGTCCTGGCGTGGATCACCGGCCGCAGCGATGGATCCACTTTGGACGGTACCGCGCCGCCGCTGCCGCATTGGCTGTGACGGCACGGTCCACAAAGGACTACGCGCGGAACGATTCCACGCCGAACTGCTTGGCGATGTCGTCGAGCATGGCGTGCGCGCCCTGCAGGCTCACCGAGGTGAACCAGGTGGTGTCGTTGACGTCGATCTTCTTTCCCTTGAGAGTTCCCCAAAGCGGGTTCGACTGGAACTTCGTCATGGGGTTTTCGGCCTGCTTGGTCTCGTCGGTGTAGCTGGCGATGAAGATCGCCTCGGCGTCGAGCTTCCCGATCTCTTCCTGGCTCAGGTCGTTGGAGATCTTCGCCTTGTTGTCCGGCTGGCCCGCGGGGCGCTGGATCCCGGCGTCGGCCATCACGCTCCCAGGGAACGACGCGGTACTGTAGAGCCGCACCGTCGGCTCCCCTTCGATGAAGCGGACCACGGAGGCGGTCACCGGCTTGCCGAGCTTCGCCTTGACCGCGTCGCCGACCTTGCGGGCGCGCTCCTCGTAGGACTTGATCTTCTGCTCCGCCAAGGCTTCCTTGCCCACCGCCTTGCCGAGCAGCCGGACGTTGTCCTTCCAGGTGGCCCCGGTGGTCTGGCTGAACACCGTGGGTGCGACCTTGCTGAACTCCGCGTAGAACTTTTCGTGCCGCACCTTCGCGGACACGATCAGCTCCGGCTTGATGTCGTACAGCTTTTCGATGTCCGGGCTCTCGAGCGCGCCGATCTCCTTGGCGCCCTCGGCGAACTTGCGGTCATCGCCCAGGTAGTCCGGCAGCTTGTCGTAGTTGCGGTACTTCGTGTACGCCACGACCTTCGTCTCGAGCGCCAGTGCCGCGTCGACGTAGCTGGAGTCGAGCGCCGCGACGGTGGTGGGCTGCTTGTCGATCGTGGTCGACCCCATCACGTGTTCGACGGTCCGCGGGAATCCACTTTGGCCGGTGCCGGTGGAGGCGGATTCCTGTTCTGCGCCACCGCATGCGGAGAGTGCCAGGCAGGCGGTCACGGCGAGGGTGAGGACTGCGCGCCGGGGTGGGGTCATGGGTCACTCTTTCTGTGCGGTTAGGCTTTCCTAACCGGAGCATAGGATGGCGGATGTCCACAGTGGAAGTTCGTGTTGGAAAGGCGACAGCGGGCGCCCTGCTCGTCACCCTTCTGGCTGTGATCTGCGTCGCGAGCATCGCCCTCGGTGCGCGTTCGATTCCTTTGGGTGTCGTCTGGGACGCGATCTTCCATCCCACGGGTGTGCCGGATCACCTGATCGTCCGTTCGTTGCGGGTGCCGCGCACGGTGCTCGGTGTCCTCGCGGGGCTCGCGCTCGGCGCGGCCGGGGCGCTCATGCAGGGCCACACCCGTAACCCGCTCGCGGATCCCGGCCTGCTCGGCGTCACCCAAGGCGCGGCGTTCGCGGTGGTGCTCGCCGTCGTCGTGCTGGGCATCGACGACCTGTACGCGTTCATCTGGTTCGGCTTCGCGGGCGCGCTGATCGCGAGCGCCGTCGTCTTCCTGCTCGGCGCGGTCGGTGGCCGCGGCGCCACACCGGTGACGCTCGCACTGGCCGGGGCCGCGGTGAGCGCCCTGCTCAACGGCGTCATCTCCGCGATCGTGCTCGGCGACGACCGCGGGATGGAGACCTACCGGTTCTGGCACGTCGGCTCGATCGCCGGCCGGGATCCCGCGATGATCGGCCAGATCGCCCCGTTCGTGGCCGCGGGCCTGCTCCTCGCGGTGATCAACACCCCGGGCATGAACACGCTCGCGCTCGGTGACGACGTCGCCGTCGCGCTCGGACGGCGGGTCGGCCGGACGCGGCTGCTCGGGGTCGCCGCGATCACGCTGCTGACCGGCGCGGCCGTCGCCGCCTGCGGCCCGATCGCGTTCCTCGGCCTGCTGGTCCCGCATTTCGCGCGGGCGATCAGCGGGCCCGACTACCGGTGGCTGGTGCCGTTCTCCGCCGTGCTCGGCGCGATCCTGCTGCTGGCGGCGGACCTGCTCGGCCGCGTCGTCGCCTCGGACAACCTGGAGGTCGGCATCATGCTGGCGGTGCTCGGCGTGCCGGTGTTCGTCCACCTCGTCCGCAAGAAGGGCCTGGCACGGATATGACGGCTCCCAAGGTGATCTCGCTCGGCCCGGCGGCCTGGACCGTCCGGCCGAGGACGCTCGCCGTCGTGCTCTTCGCGGCGGTCGCGCTGGTGCTGGTCGCGGCGCTGAACATCGGTATCGGCACCTCCCACATCGGCCTCGGCGACGTCCTGAAGACGCTGTTCGGCGGGGGCACCGCGCGGGAACGCGGGATCATCTTCGACCTGCGGATGCCGCGCACCCTGACCGCGATCGGGGTCGGCGCGGCACTCGGGTTGTCCGGCGCGCTGTTCCAGACCATCGCCAGGAACCCGCTGGCCAGCCCGGACATCCTCGGCATCACCTGGGGCGCGGGCGTCGGCGCGGTCGGCGTGATCGTCGCGGGCGGTACCGGTGGCCAGGTCAGCGGCCTGGCGAGCACGCTGGGCGTCCCGCTCGCCGGGCTGGCGGGCGGCGTGATCGCGGGGATCCTGCTGTACGCGCTTTCGTGGCGGCGCGGGATCGACGGCTACCGGCTCGTGCTGATCGGCATCGCGCTTTCGGCCGTCGGCTACAACCTCGTGTACTGGATGCTGACCATCGGAGACGTCGACAACGCCGCGCGGGCGACGACGTGGATCGTGGGCAGCCTCGCCGACGTCGGCTGGGAATCGGTCGCCCCGGTGCTGCTCGCGCTGGCCGTGCTCGCGCCGATCACGCTGATCGCCGGGCACACCATCGGCGGACTGCAGTTCGGCGACGACACCGCGCGCGGTCTCGGTATCCGGGTCGACGGCGCCCGCGCGACCCTGCTGCTGCTCGGCGCGGCCTTGGCCGCCGTCGCCACCGCGGCCGCGGGCCCGATCACCTTCGTCGCGCTGGCCACCCCGCAGATCGCCTTGCGGCTGGTCCGCTCGGCGCAGCCGCCGCTGTTCGGCTCGATGGTCCTCGGCGCGCTGCTGACCGTCGGCGCGGACTTCGTGGTGCGCGTGACGCCAGGTCTGTCCGGGCTGCCGGTCGGGGTGCTGACGGCGATCCTCGGCGCGCCGTACCTGATCTTCCTGTTCATCCGCAGCCGTAAGGAGGAGCGCGCGTGAACGCCAGACTGCGTGCCCGGGAATTGGAACTCGGCTACGGCGAAACGCCCGTCGTGACCGGGCTGGACCTCGACGTCCTCGACGGGACCGTCACCGCGATCATCGGCCCCAACGGCTGCGGCAAGTCGACCCTGCTGCGCGCGCTGGCGCGCTTGCTCAAGCCACGGCAGGGCGCGGTGCTACTCGACGGCGAGCGCATCGACAAGCTGCCGACCCGCGAGGTCGCCAAGATCATCGGCCTGCTGCCGCAGACGCCGTCCGCGCCCGAGGGACTGACCGTCTCCGACCTGGTCCGGCGGGGACGGCATCCGCATCAGAGCTGGTACCGGCAATGGTCCTCCTCCGACGACGAGGCGATCGAGCGGGCGCTGCGGCTGACCGGGATGGAGGAGCACGCCGGCCGGGTCGTCGACCAGCTTTCCGGCGGGCAGCGGCAGCGGGCGTGGATCTCGATGACGCTGGCGCAGGAGACCGGCCTGCTCCTGCTGGACGAGCCGATCACGTATCTCGACCTGGCGCACCAGATCGACGTGCTGGACCTGGTGTACCGGCTGCACGAAGAACGCGGCACCACCGTGGTGATGGTGCTGCACGATCTGAATCTCGCCGCCCGCTACGCCGACAAGCTGGTCGCCATGCGCGGCGGCCGGATCGTCGCGCAGGGCCCGCCCGCCGAGGTGCTCACCGAGCCGCTACTCGAGGAGATCTTCGGTCTGACCGCGAAGGTCATGGCGGATCCGGTGTCCGGTACGCCCCTGGTCGTGCCGGTGAGCGCACACCTTCGGGGGTAAGGCCGCAACCTGCCCGTCGGCTGGGCGTCTAACAGGCATGGAAAGAAGGGCGTTCCTCAAACTCGCCGGTGCGACGGCGGCCGGGGTGGCCGCGACGGCGTGTTCCGCCGCGCCGCCGGCCCAGGCGCCCAGCTCCGCTCCGGGAACGTCGTTACCGCCGAGCACCGGCGTCACGCCGCCGTCCGGTCCGCCGGACTGGGCGGCGTTGCGGAACAAGGTTTCCCTGCTCTTGCCGGGGGATTCCGGCTACGACAACGTCAAGCGAGTGTTCAACCCGGCCTTCGACGGGCTCAAGCCCGCCGCGATCGCGAAATGCGCCAAACCCGAGGACGTGCAGGCTGCCGTTTCCGCTGCCGCGAGACGAGTTCCCATCGCCGCGCGCAGTGGCGGGCACAGCTACGCCGGATATTCGGTTCCCGACGGTGGCTTGATGATCGACCTCGGTGGAATGTCCTCAGTGGACGTCCAAGGTGAACAGGTCGTGATCGGCGCGGGCGCGAAACTGAAGGACGTCTACGCGACACTCGGCCGTGCGGGCCGTTGCCTGCCCGCGGGTTCCTGCCCCAGCGTCGGGATCGCCGGGCTGACGCTCGGTGGCGGAATCGGTGTGCTAGCGCGGAAATACGGCCTCACCTGTGACCACCTGGTGTCCGCGCGAGTGGTGACGGCGGACGGGGAGATCCGGACCGTGTCGGCGGATTCCGAGCCGGAGCTGTTCTGGGCGTTGCGCGGCGGGGGAGGCGGCAACTTCGGTGTCGTCACCTCGTTCACCTTCCGTACCGATCCGGCGCCGTCGGTCGTTTCGGTGTTCTCCCTGCGGTTCCCGGCGGGCAGCGCGAACGACGTCGTCGCCGAATGGCAGCGTTGGCTTCCCGAAGCTCCGCCTGAACTGTGGGCGAATGTCGTGCTGTCCGGCGGATCGACGGTCGGTGTGCGGATTTCCGGTTGCTACGTCGGCGATTCCGCTTCACTCGCCCGGTTGCTCGACCAGGTCGGTGGGACGCGGACGGTGAAGCAGCTCGACTATCTCGGTGCCATGAAGTACTTCTCCGGCAGTGAGACCCGTCAGTCCTTTGTGGCCTCGTCGCGGATACTCGAAGAACCGGTGGAGCCCTCGAAGCTGACGTCCGTCCTCAAGGGCAGGCAAGGAATGGACCTGCTGGTCGACGGTCTCGGCGGCGCCGTCGCCGACATCGCCCCGGACGCCACCGCGTTCTGGCACCGGAAGGCGATCGGGAGTGTGCAGATCTACAGCCAGGCGGACGTGAACAACCGTTCCGCGGCAACGGATTCCGTCGCGGAGGTGGTGTCGGGTCTCGGGCTGGGCGGGGGCTACGTCAACTACATCGACCCCGCCCTGCCCGACTGGATGACGGCCTACTACGGCGGCAACGTCACCCGCCTCAGGCAGGTGGCGAAGACCTACGACCCGGACAAGGTGTTCGGGTTCGCGCAGGCCGTCACCCCGGACTAGAGGTCGATGCCGGTGAAGACGGTGACCCGTTCCTCGGTGAGGTCGTGCATCGCGGCGAGGACGCCCTCCCTGCCGACGCCCGATCCCTTGACGCCGCCGTACGGCATCTGGTCCGCACGGTAGCTCGGGACGTCGCCGATGATCACGCCGCCGACTTCGAGTTCCGTCGACGCGTAGAAGGCGAGATGCACGTCGCGGGTGAACACCCCGGCCTGCAAACCGTACGCGGATTCGTTGACCGAAGCGAAAGCCTCGTCCACGCCATCCACAATGGACACTACGAGTACCGGTCCGAAGATCTCCTCGGCCCAGGCCTTTGTGGACGGTGGCACGTCGGTGAGCACGGTCGGTTCGACCGTCGCGCCGTCCCGCTTGCCGCCGGTGAGGATCTTCGCGCCCGCGGCGACGGCCTCGTCGATCCACGCGACGATCCGTTCGGCGGCGGCCTCGTCGACGACCGGTCCCACGTCGGTGTTCTTGTCGTACGGGTCGCCGGTTCGTTGTGCCCGCACGGCTTCCACCAGTGCGGGCACGAATTCCTCGGCGACCTCGCGTTCGACGATGACCCGCTGCACGGCGATGCAGGACTGCCCGGCCTGGTAGTTGCCGAAGGTCGCGATGCGTTCCGCGGCGCCTTCCGGATCCGGCCAGTCGCGGAGCACGACGGCGGCCGCGTTGCCGCCGAGTTCGAGTACGACGTGCTTGCGCGGCGCGGCGTCCGCGATCGACCAGCCGACCGGACCCGAACCGGTGAACGAGACGACCGGCAGCCGGGGATCGGCGACCAGCGCCGACGTCTCTTCGTTGCCGAGCGGCAGCACCGAGAACGCGCCCTCGGGCAGGTCCGTCTCGGCCAGGATCTCGCCGAGGATCAGCGCGGCCAGCGGCGTGCGCGGCGCGGGTTTGACGATGATCGGCGCGCCGACCGCGAGCGACGGCGCGACCTTGTGCGCCACCAGGTTCAGCGGGAAGTTGAACGGCGCGATGCCGAGCACCGGGCCGCGCGGGATCCGGCGGGTGAGGGCCAGCCTGCCCTCGCCCGCCGGATCGGTGTCCAGGCGCTGCAGGTCACCGCTGAACCGGCGGGCCTCTTCGGCCGCGATCCGGAACACCGACACCGCTCGCCGGACCTCCGCCTCGGCCCACTTGAGCGGCTTGCCGTTCTCGGCGGTGATGACTTCGGCGATCTCCTCGGCCCGGCCGGCGATGACCCGCGAAACGTGGTCGAGCGCCGCGGCGCGGCTGTGCGCCGAGGACCGCCGGAACTCCTTCGCGACGTTCGCCGCCGCGCTCACCGCTCGTTCGACCTGCTCCGGGCCGGGCACCGCGACGGTGGCGACTTCGCTGCCGTCATAAGGGTGGTGCACGGTGATCGTCGAAGCGCCCTGCTCGGGGCGTCCGGCGATCCAGGCGGGGCGCGGCTCCGGGGTGATCATGTCCATGGGTGACAAGGTATTCGAGGCGGGGCTCGGCGAGCACCTCGAGCATCGCGTTTAGCGGGCTAAACGCGATCCGGCCGTGGGCGTGAGCGATAGAGGTCGCGCAGGAGCAGGACCTCGGCGCCGTGGTGGATGGCCTCCCGGTTGATGTGGAGGACGAGGGTCGCGAGCGGGTACTCCGCATACGGGCCTTCGGCGTCGCCGCAGGGGCGCTGAAGGTCTTCGGCGGTGAGGCCGCGGACGCCGTCCCGCCAGCGTGCGTAGGCGTCGTCGAGTTGCTTCAGTGCTTCTTCGGCGGAGGCCGCGTAGGGGAAGGTCTGGTAGTCGGCGGGCGGGCCGCCGAAGTGCGACGCGTTCCGCATCGCGAAGACGCCGATGATGATGTGGGCGAGGCGCCAGGCGATCGTCGTCACCGGCGGCGGCGATGGCTCCGGATACGCCCAGTCGATCGTCGGCTTGCCGCTCTCGTCCGGCCGGATGCTCCAGCAATCGTCGACGGGTTCCCAGAGGTATTCGTCGTCGGTGAGGGTGTCCAGCCGGGGCCGGAGATGCCGCGTCCAGTGCCAGTCGAGCTGTTCGGAGAGTTCCTTGCTCCAGTCGATGCCCATGTCTCGGACGGTAGGACCCCTCGCGGTCATCCGCTGTCCTGAATCGTGAGGGGGTTGGCGGCGAGGTGACCCGGCCCACCTGGGACGATGGTGGGGAAGCGTACTGCTCTGATCTGGAGGTTTCAGGTGCCCAGTCCCACCGGTCCGGTACTCGTCGTGGACTTCGGGGCGCAGTACGCGCAACTGATCGCGCGGCGCGTGCGTGAGGCGCAGGTCTACTCCGAGGTCGTCCCGCACACCGCCACCGCCGAGGACATCCTCGCCAAGGACCCCGCCGCGATCATTCTTTCCGGTGGTCCTTCCAGCGTGTACGCGGAGAACGCCCCCGCCCTCGCCCCCGGGCTGGTCGAGGCGGGCGTGCCGATCCTCGGCATCTGCTACGGCCACCAGGTGCTCGCGCAGGCCCTCGGCGGGACGGTCGAGCCGACCGGGATCCGCGAGTTCGGCCGCACCGAGGTCCGCGTCGCCGGTGAAGGCGGGGTGCTGCACGCCGGTCTCCCGAGCAACCAGCCCGCGTGGATGAGCCACAACGACAGCGTCACCAAGGCTCCCGAGGGCGCCACCGTGACCGCTTCGAGTGACGGCGCCGCCGTCGCCGGGTTCGAAGACGTCGAACGCCGCTTCGCTGGCGTCCAGTACCACCCGGAGGTGCACCACTCGCCGCACGGCCAGGAGGTGCTCCGCCGCTTCCTGCACGACATCGCGGGCATCAAGCCGCAGTGGACGACGTCGTCCATCGTCGACGACCAGGTCAAGCGCATCGCCGAGCAGGTCGGTGACGGCCGGGCGATCTGCGGGCTCTCCGGCGGCGTCGACTCCGCCGTGGCCGCCGCGCTGGTCCAGCGGGCCATCGGTGACCGCCTGACCTGCGTGTTCGTCGACCACGGTTTGCTGCGCTCCGGCGAGCGCACCCAGGTCGAGCGCGATTTCGTCGCCGCCACCGGGGTGAACCTGGTGACCGTCGACGCGCGGGACCGGTTCCTCGACGCGCTGGCCGGGGTCACCGACCCGGAGGAGAAGCGGAAGATCATCGGCCGCGAGTTCATCCGCGTGTTCGAGCAGGCCGAGCGCGACCTCAAGGCCGAGGGCGACTACAAGTTCCTGGTGCAGGGCACGCTGTACCCGGACGTCGTCGAGTCCGGCGGCGGCGAGGGCGCGGCGAACATCAAGAGCCACCACAACGTCGGCGGGCTGCCCGACGACCTGCAGTTCGAGCTCGTCGAGCCGCTGCGCCTGCTGTTCAAGGACGAGGTGCGGCGCGTCGGGCTGGAGCTCGGGCTGCCGGAGACAATCGTGCAGCGGCAGCCGTTCCCCGGCCCGGGGCTCGGCATCCGGATCATCGGCGCCGTCGACGCCGAGCGGCTCGAGACGCTGCGCGCGGCCGACGCCATCGCGCGCGAGGAGCTCACCGCGGCCGGTCTCGACGGCGAGATCTGGCAGTGCCCGGTGGTGCTGCTGGCCGACGTGCGCAGCGTCGGCGTCCAGGGCGACGGGCGGACCTACGGGCACCCGATCGTGCTGCGGCCGGTGTCGTCCGAGGACGCGATGACCGCGGACTGGACGCGGCTGCCGTATGAGGTGCTGGAGCGGATCTCGACCCGCATCACCAACGAGGTCGCCGAGGTGAACCGGGTGGTCCTGGACGTCACGTCCAAGCCGCCGGGCACCATCGAGTGGGAGTGACCGTTCCTGGTCCGGACCTGCGTTTAGCCCCCTAATCGCGATCTGCCGCCTTTGGGCACCCAGGCGACCGGATCGCGTTTAGCCCGCTAAACGCGCTCTGGGGTCTTGGGGCACCCGGCGCGGCCCGGATCGCGATTAGCCCGCTAAACGCAGGTCCGGGCGCAGGTGGGGGCAAGGCGAAGGCCCCGGCGAGGGGCCGGGGCCTTCGGAGTGGGGTGGAGCGTGAGCGGCGCCGCTAGCGGCGGCTCTTGCGCAGCGAAGCGGCGAGCAGCATGACGCCGACGAAGATCGCCCCACCCGCCATGACCCACCGGAAGTCGAACTGCGGGAGCCACGAGGCGCCGTCCGAGAGGACGTACCCCGACACCAGCAGCGTCGCGATCCCGAAGATCAGGGTGAAGACGTCCACCCCTCGCTTGGCGGGCTGCGACGGCTGGGCCTGCGCGTTGTCGTAGTCGTACTCAGCCACGGCGCACCTCCACGTTCCCGACACCGTTCTCGACCTTCACGGTGATCTTCTGTCCATTGGTGCCCGGCGACGTGAAGTCGACGACCTCCTCGCCGACCCCCGAGCGCGACTGGCCTAGGCAGTCGATGTCGCCCGCGCCCGTCTCGCAGGAGACCTTCACTTCGGCACCCGCCGGCACGAGCACCGTCGAGTTGCCCGCCCCGTTGGAGACCTTCGTGCTCACCGACGCGCCGGCGGGCAGCTTGGTCAGGTCGACGTCGATGTTCCCCGCCGACCGGTGGTACTCCGGGAGCACCTCGGACGCCTGGACGGGCGTCGCCGTCAGGTCGCCGACGCCGCCCTTCACGGAGAAGTTCTCGAACGGGACCGTGGTCAGCGCCATCCCGACGATCGCCAGCGGCACCGCCAGCCCGATCAGCCCGCGGCCGCCCCGGACGAACGAACCGGCCACCAGCCCGATACCGATCACACCCAGGGTGAGCCCGACGACGTGCTGCGGGGTGAACCACGCCTCGCCGTCCAGCCCCAGGACGGTGCCGACCCCGGCGACCAGCACGGCGATCCCGAAGGTCGCGACACCGATCTTCGACTTGCGACCGCGGGGCGCAGGCGGCGCGGGAGGCGGCGGAGGAGTCTGCGGCGGCAGCCCGCCGGACGGCGAAGCGTTCGGCAGGTCCCAAGCGGACGGGTCGGCCGCGAGCGGGTCCCAGCCGCCCTCGGTCGCCGTCGAGGTGGAGGCCGCCGACGCCGACGCCATGGAGAACGCGGCCGTCGGATACGCCGGTGCGGGCATCGTCGGCCGGTTGAACTGCCCGCGGTTGCGGTGCAGCAGATACAGCGCGACGGCCATCAGCGCGAACCCGATCAGCCCGGTGCCGTCGGCCATCCAGCCGCCGCTCAAGGTCCAGGTGAGACCCGGGAACAGCAGGAGCAGCAGCAGCACCGCGAACGCCGGCGAGCTCGACGCGCGCCCACGGCCGATCAGGCTCTCAAACGCGGAAACGGGATCGCCCTCCTGCGGCAGGAACAGCCAGCCCAGCAGGTAGACGAAGACGCCGAAACCGCCGAACACGGTCGCCGCGACCAGCGCGACCCGGACCACGGTCGGGTCGATGCCGTACCGGTAGCCGATGCCCGCGGCGACGCCGGCGAACTTGCGGCCTGCCACCGGGCGGACCGGCCTGCTTCGCCAGAAATCCTTGACGGTCTCCTCGAAGCCGGCCGCGGGGCCGCGCTTCGGAACCTGTGTCTCACTCCCACTCATGCCACAAAGAATGCGCCCCGCCGGGCCCCGCCACATCCGGGAACGTCCCTGAGGTTTCCCCCAGCGGGAAGAGTCAGGGGTTTCCCCGATGGATCGGTACCCCGTGGCATGTGACCATGGAGAACGTGCAGGAATCCGCCCCCAACGACCTCGCCGAACAGGTGAAGCCGACGATCATCGAGCGCCCTCCGGTGCCCGTTCCCGGCAGCCTGTCCCCGGCACCGTTCGAGCCGCCCAAGATGTACCGCCGCCGTTCCGGCCGCGCCATCGCGGGTGTCGCCGGCGGTCTCGCCGATCACCTCGGCGTCAAGGTGCTCTGGGTCCGGACGGCGTTCGCGTTGCTGGCCGCGCTGAACGGCGTCGGCCTGCTCGCGTACGGCCTGCTCTGGGTGTTCGTCCAGCAGCAATCCGGTGAAGTCGAGCCGGAGAAATCCGCGCCGAAGGAGAAGCAGCAGGCGTTCGGCCTGATGGCGCTGGGGGTCGGCCTCGCCGTCGCCAGTGGCACGCTGACCGGCCTGATCAGCGGCTGGGTCGCCATCCCGCTGGCACTGGCGATGATCGGCGCGGCCGTCGTCTGGCGTGAGGCCGACGAGTCGCAGCGCCGCCGCTGGCGCCTCGGTGCCAAGGGCGGTGTCGCCACGGCGTTCCTCGGCGGCGGTGGCTGGTCGGCCGCGATCCGCGTGGTCGCCGGTGTCGCGCTGGTGATGACCGGGATCGGCGTCGTCGTGCTGGAGAGCGGCAGCATCGACCAGGTCAAGTTCGCGCTGGTCGCCGTGATCGCGACGCTGTTCGGGGTGGCCGTGCTGACCGTCCCGTTCTGGCTGCGCCTGGTCCGTGACCTGTCCGACGAACGCATGGCCCGCATCCGCACCGACGAACGCGCCGAGATCGCCGCGCACCTGCACGACTCGGTCCTCCAGACCCTCGCGCTGATCCAGAAGCAGGCGGATTCGCCCCGCGAGGTCGCGAGGCTCGCGCGCGGGCAGGAACGTGAGCTGCGCGGCTGGCTGTACGGGCCGTCGGGGTACGGCAAGAACAAGAAGACCGAGGACGAGGCCGTCAGCGGCCAGCTGTCCGAAGTGCTCGCTGCCGCGTGCGGCGAGGTCGAGGACGCCTTCGCGATCTCGGTGCAGCAGGTCGTCGTGGGGGAGGCCACGCTGAACGAGCCGCTGACCGCGTTGGTCCAGGCGGCGCGCGAAGCGATCGTCAACGCCGCCAAGCACGCGGGTGTCGACGAGGTCAGCGTGTACGCCGAGGTCGAGCCGACCGCGGTGACTGTGTTCGTGCGCGACCGGGGGAAGGGGTTCGACCCCGACGTCGTGCCGAGCGATCGGCACGGGCTCGCCGATTCCATCCGGGGGCGGATGGAGCGGCACGGCGGGAAACTCAAGCTGCGGACCGCACCGGGTGAAGGAACCGAGGTCCAGCTGGAGATGCCGGTCAAGGCGGGGAAGGGCGCGGCGTGAGGTCGCTATGCTCACGGGACAGGGCGAGCGAGGGAGCATCGTGACGGAGAACCAGCAGACGCGGGAGCCGGTCAAGGTCTTCCTCGTCGACGACCACGCGCTCTTCCGCGCGGGTGTGCGCACCGAACTGGACTCGATCACCGACGACGTCCGCGTGGTCGGTGAGGCGGGCTCGGTCGCCGAAGCGGTCGCGGGTATCGCCCGGACCAAACCGCAGGTCGTGCTGCTCGACGTGCACATGCCGGACGGCGGCGGCGCCGAGGTGCTGCGCCGGGTCCGGCCGGAACTGCCGGACGTCGTGTTCCTCGCGCTGTCGGTCTCCGACGCCGCGGAAGACGTGATCGCCGTGATCCGCGCGGGGGCCCGGGGGTACGTCACGAAGACGATCTCGTCGAAGGAGCTCGTCCGCGCCGTCGTGCGGGTTTCGGACGGGGACGCGGTGTTCTCGCCGCGGCTGGCCGGGTTCGTGCTCGACGCGTTCGCCGACCGCCCGGGTTCCGCGCCGATCAGCGACCCGGATCTCGACCTGCTGACCCCGCGCGAGCGTGACGTGCTGCGGCTGCTCGCGCGCGGGTACGCGTACAAGGAGATCGCGTCGGAGCTGTTCATCTCGGTGAAGACCGTCGAGACCCATGTGTCGAGCGTGCTGCGGAAGACGCAGCTTTCGAACCGGTACGAGCTTTCGCGCTGGGCTTCCGACCGGCGTCTCGTCTAGGTGGCGGCTGTCCTCATCGGCCTGGTGGCCGTGTTCTTTCTGGGCATGGGGCTGCTGGGGCTCGCCGCGCCGAAGCGGCTGATCCGGCCGTTCGGCATTTCGCTGGAGTCGGCGACGGCGCGAACCGAGGTGCGCGCGGTGTACGGCGGCTTCGGTGTGGCTGTCGCGGTGCTGCTCGGGTTCGCGGCTTTCGACGTCGGCGGGATCCAGCGGGACGTCGCGATCGCGGTGGCCGTCGCGCTCGTCGGGATGGCCTTCGGACGGCTGGTCGCGCGGTTCGCGGAGCGGCCCGAGCGGTTCTATCCGAGCTGGCTCTACTTCTGGGTCGAGATCGTTCTCGCCGCTCTGCTCGTCCTCGCGACCGTGGCGCCCGACCTGCGTTTAGCGGGCTAATCGCGATCCGGCGAGCCCCCAGGCCCCACCGCATCGCGATTAGCCCGCTAAACGCAGGTCAGCGGAATTCGTGGGTGACTTCGATCTTCCCGACGATGTGTGCGTTGAACTCGGCGAGGTCCTCGGCCGGGACCCACAGCTCGAGGATGGTCTTCCCGCCCGCCTGCTGGACGGGGTACCGCTCGACGAACGCGGTCTCGACCTCGAACCGCGTCACGAACCCGGCGCCGTCGTACCGCACGTTCCAGTCGCGGGCGATCTTGATCGCGTAGTCCTCGTTCAGCACCGGGTAGAAGATCGGCTGCTCCGGCAGCCGCGGCGGCCACTCGCGCCAGCCCGACTCGCGGACGAGGTCGAGCTCGACGGGCCCGGCCGGCCGCCACAGCGTCGTCGTCGCGGTCACGGCGCGGCGTCCCCGGCGGCGGCCAAAGGGCGCTCGACCTGCGGAGTGGTAGCAAAGGTCCCTTGCTCCCTCGGGCGGAGCCGGGTCAGCGCGACCCCGCCCAGCACGACGACCATCCCGGCGATCACCCGCAGGTTCAGCGGCTCGGCCAGGAACACCGCTCCCAGCAGCACCGAAACCACCGGCAGCAGGTAGCCGACGATCGACGCCGCGACGGCGCCCTCGCTCGCGAGGAGCTGGTAGTTCAGCGCGAACGCGATCCCGGTCGACCCGATCCCCAGGATCACGACCGCGACGACCGCGCCGGTGCTCAGGTGCACCGGTTCGAAACCGCCCATCGGCATCGCGAGCAGCAGGAACCCGGTCGCCAGCAGCATCTGGCCGCCGGCCAGCGACATCGGCGAGTCGCCGGTGCCGGTGAGGTACTTGCCCTCGTAGACGAACGCGAAACCGTAGCTCGCGGCCGCCGCGAGGCACGCCAGCGCACCCCAGCTCAGCAGGCCGGAGGCCTCCCACGGCGCGAAGATCAGCAGGATCCCGGCGAGCCCGACGACCAGCCCGGTGACCCGCACCGCGGTCATCTTCGTCCGCGAGCCCATCATCGGAGCGGCCAGCAGAACCCACAACGGCGTCGTCGAGTTCAGCACCCCGGTGATCCCGGAGTCGACGGTCAGCTCACCCCACGCGAACAGCAGGAACGGCAGCGCGTTGTGGAAGAACGCCGCGACGGCCAGATGTCCCCAGATCCGCCGCCCCGACGGCAACCGGTCGCGGCCGAGGTAGCAGAGCCCGATCAGCACCGCCGCGCCGAGCGCCACCCGCGCCAGCACCAGCTGCACCGGCGAGAACGCGCCGAGCCCCAGCTTGATCCAGAAGAAACTCGATCCCCACATGAGCGCCAGCGCGCCGATCCGCAGCAGGGTCTTCGTCTCGCCCACCAGTCCTCCTTAAGTGCCCGGCCCAGCTTCGCCGCGCCGACGCGTAAGGACAAGCGAAAATAACTGCAGGAAGCCTTAAGAAGAACTGTAAGATCGGGGCATGCTGGACGTCCGCCGCATGCAGGTCCTCCGAGCCGTCATCAGTAGCGGTTCGATCACCGCCGCCGCCCGGAATCTCGGCTACACACCCTCCGCGATCAGCCAGCAATTGTCCACCCTGGAAAGGGAAGCGGGCGTCGAACTGCTCGAGCGCGTCGGTCGCGGCGTGCGGCCGACCCCCGCCGGTTCGCTGCTGTCCGAACACGCGGAAACGCTGAGCACCCAGCTCGCGAAGGCCGAAGCCGCGCTCACCGAACTCAAGGAAGGCCGCACGGGCAGGCTCGCGATCCGCTACTTCGCCACGGCGGGCGCCTCGCTGGTGCCCTTGGCCGTCGCCGCCCTGCGCCGGGAGTTCCCCGGTGTCCGCCTCGACCTGAAACTGGTCGAGCCCGACGATTCGATGCCCGAGATCGAGTCGGGCAAGGCCGACGTCGCGATGATCGTGCTCCCCAGCAGCACTCCCCGGATCAAAGGGGTCGAGTACGTCCACCTCCTCGACGACCCGTACCGCGCGATCCTGCCGAAGAACCACCGGCTCGCCCGCAAACGCGTCCTTGATCTCGGCGAACTCGCGGAAGATCCGTGGGTCGGCGTCGACGGCCTTCCCGGCGCCTGCCGCGACATCCTGCTCGACGCCTGTGGCGCGGCCGGGTTCGCCCCGAACCACGTCGTCGAATCCGAGGATTACCAGACGGCGCAAGGGTTCGTGGCCGCCGGTCTCGGTGTCGCGCTGATTCCGGAGCTCGGTCTCGGCGCTCCGCATCCCGGCGTCGCCATCCGCAAGGTCCGGCGGCCGGATCCGGTGCGGTCCATCCACGCCGCCGTGGCCGCGCACGCCAGGGAACACCCCGCGGTGCGGCGGTTCCTCGGCGCGATCCGCGAGGGGGCCGGACAGGTAAGCGGGACTGGCCGAGTGGGCACGAAAACCGGCTGAGCTTGATCGGCCGCGCCGGCGGTCGACAACCTGGCAGGGAACCCGCCAGCGAAAGGACCCCGGTGCGTCCCCTGATCGTCCTGCACGGCTCTTGGCACCAGCCCGCCCATTTCGACGACGTCGCCGGACGCCTGCGCCGGGAAGGCGCCGACGTCACCGTCCCCGACCTCGGTGGGCGTCCGATCGCCGAAACCACCCGGACCGTCCAGGAACTCGTCGACCAGGCGGCCGAACCACCGGTGGTGCTCGCGCACTCCTTCGGCGGACTGACCGCCAGCGGGCTTCAGGGGATTTCACACCTGATCTTCCTGGCCGCGATCGTCAGCGAGCCCGGGGAAACCGCTCAGTACTGGATCGAGCGGATCAAGGAGGAGACCGGTCGCGAACCCGCCCAGGTGCCCTTGACCTTCGACGACAAGGGCCTGACCCATCTCGACCTGGCCGCCGTCCGCGAGGCCATGTACGCCGACTGCACGGACGCCGTCGCCGAGCGGGCGACGGCGTTGCTGCGTCCGGAACCCGTCACGATCTTCGACGAGTCGCCGGAGGGTTCGGCGTGGAAGGACACCCCGAGCACGTACATCGCCTGCACCGAAGACCGGACTCTCGCCCCGGAACTCGTGGCCCACTGCGCCGCGCGCTGCGATACGACGGTGACCTGGCGGGCGAGCCACAGCCCGTACCTCAGCCGTCCGGTCGAGCTGGCGACGCTGGTCCTCGAGCGGCTCTAGATCAGGAACAGTTCCGCGAACAGCACCCCGACGAGGATCGCCGCCACCACGGCACCCGCGACGATCAGCCATTTCCGGGTGTCTGGCGACTTCGCGGCCACCGGCGCGGCGGGCGCGTACTGCTGCGCCGGCGGCGCGTACTGCGGCTGCGGCGGCTGATACTGCTGCGGCTGGTGCTGGGGGAACTGTTGCGGCGCCTGCTGCATCGGCTGCTGCGGTGCCTGCTGGACGGGCATCGGCATCGACGCCGGAACCGTCGGCATGGCGGGCGCGGTCGGCGGGATGAACGCCGTCTGCCGCCCCTCCGTGATCGCGTTCAGCGAGCGCACCGTGTCGGCCATCGTCGGCCGCGCGTCCGGCTCCGCCCGCAGCATCTTGCGCAGCGCGCCCGCCAGCGGCCCGGCGGTCTGCGGCGGCCGTTCCGAGGATTCGCCGTCCTCACCGAACGGCGGCACCCCCTCGACCGCCGTGTACAGCGTCGCGCCCAGCGAGAACACGTCGGACGCCGAGGTCGCCGGTTCGCCGCGCGCCACCTCGGGCGCCCGGTACGCGGGGCTCGGACCGCCGCCGGTGATGCCGATGTCGGTGAGCTTCACGCCGCCGTCGTCGGCCAGCAGGACCGTGCCCGGCTCGACGGTCCGGTGCACCACCCCGGCCTCGTGCATCGCGGCCAGCGCGCGGCCGAGCACGATGCCCAGCCCGGCGGCCTGCTCCGCGGTCAGCCTGCCGTGCTCGGCGAGGAAGGTCGCCATCCCGCGGGACGGGATGTACTCCATCACCAGCCACACGTCCGGCCCGTCGGGCAGGACGTCGTACACCTTGATGGCGGTGGCGTGCTCGAACTTGGCCGCGTCCTTGCCTTCTTGGATCACGACGGCCTTGGCCTGCTCCGCCCGATCCGGCGGCAGGCCGACCGGCAGGTACATGCGCTTCATCGCGACCGTGCGGAGCAGGCGTGTGTCGAACGCCAGCCACACGATGCCCGCCCGGCCGCGCCCGATGGGCTGGTCCAGGCGGTACCGGCCGCCGACGATGGAACCTTCAGAACTCAATTGCAGCCTCGGATCGGATCACGGACTCGCCGGAGGCGATGACGGTTCGGACGGCTCCACGGACTTGCTGGAGCTCGGCGGAGGCGATGTCTTCGAGGAAGTCCTGGAGGAAGTCCTCGTCGGCGTCGGAGGATCCGGCTCCTGCGTCTGCGTCGCCTTGCTCGTCGTCTTCTTCGACGAAGTCGTCTCCTTGGGCGGCTCGGAAGACTCCGTCTCCGTCGGCGCTTCCGTCGTCTCGGGTGCCGAAGACGGCGCTGACGGAGAGGGCTTCGTCGACGAGTTCCCCACCTGCGCGGGCGTCTCCGGGTTGTTCGGGCTCAGCAGCCAGAACCCCAGCGCGGCCAGCGCCACGACCACGACACCACCGATGATCGCGGGCTTCTTCCACGCGCCCGGCTTCTCGTCGTCGTCCTCGTCCACCGGGCTGGTCTGCGCGCGGGTGGGCGGCGGCGGGGGCGGGTTGTCGTAATCGTCGTCGTAGGGGTCGTCGTCGTAGTCGCCCGCGGGGATCGGGACGGCGCGCGTGGGCGCGGGGCCGCCGCCGGGGTGGCCGCGTTCGGCCAGCAACGCCGTTTCGTCGTAGTTGTCGTACCCGTCGTAGTCGTCTTCCGGGTAGCCCGACGCGGGCTGCTGGTAGTCGTCCTCGTCGTCGTAGTACGACCCGGCCGCGTCCTGCTCGTCGAGCAGCGAGCCCGAGTGACCGGCGGCCTCGCTGTCGAGCGCCTGGGTCACGCCGCCGCCGGCGAGCGCGCCCGCGATCGGGGCGGCGAGCACGGTGTCGTCCGCGGGGCCGCCCAGTGGCGTCTCACCCCGTGCGACGGCGGCGAGGAGCTCTTCGCACTCTTCGGCGGTGGGGCGGTGCCGCACCTCCGGGTGCAGCAGCACGGCCAGCACGCTGGCGAGCGGGCCGGACTGACGCGGCGGGATGATCTGCCCGGCCGCGACCGCGTGCAGCAGGCTCAGCGTGTTCTCGCTGAGGCCGAACGGCGGCTGGCCTTCGCAGGCGGCGTAGAGCGTCGAGCCGAGCGAGAAGACGTCGGACTCCGGGCCAGGGTCGCCGCCGATGGCCACCTCGGGCGCCAGGTAGGCGGGGGTCCCGGCGATCATCCCGGTCTTCGTGACCGTGACGTCGTCCTTGGCCCGCGAGATGCCGAAGTCGGTGATCTTCACGGTGCCGTTGGGCGCCAGCAGGATGTTGCCCGGCTTGATGTCCCGGTGCACGATGCCGACCGCGTGCGCCTCGGTCAGCGCCGCCGCGACCTGCGCGCCGATCCGCGCGACCTCCGTCGGCGGCAGCGTCCGCTCCTCCTGCAGCACCTGGGCGAGGCTGGTGGAGTTCAGGTACTCCATGATCAGGCACGGCTGGCCGTTGTCGTCGGTGACGACGTCGAACACCGAGATGGCGTTCGGGTGGTGCAGCCTGGCGGCGATCCGCCCCTCGCGCATCGTGCGCTGACGGGCGTCTTCGGCGTCGTGAGCCTCAAGCCCGGGCTGCAGAAGCAACTGCTTGATCGCCACCGTGCGGCCGAGTACCTCGTCGTGCGCTTGCCACACGGCCCCCATCGCGCCCGTGCCGATCCGCCCGGCGATGCGATATCGACCGGCGACCAGGCGACCCTCGTCGCTCACGCGACCTCCCTTTGGGCTCCGTCTTCACGACGCGGAATCGTCCGCGTGCGCGGTGCGGCCTTCAGCACGCCACAGCGTTGGAGCGTATGCACATGTAGTGGTCTGTGTGCCGGCTTTTCCGAGACCGACTCGTGACAAGGCTAGGCGCTCACTCTGCGCACACACACGCGGCACACTCTGATCGCCCTGGGTGGAGGGCTGTTACACGCGCGGTGTCCGTCACATGTGCTGAGCGGACAGCAGCCGCGCGTCGGTGATCAGGCCGGAGGTCTCGTCGGCGAATTCGAGCACCTGCGTGACCCGCAGCAGGCCGCCGTCCGGGTTGCGCATGGTCACGACGGCGAGGATGGTGCCGTCGGCCTGTTCGTGGAGGTCCTGGATCTGGATGGCGTCCATCGCGCTCCACGCCTCGATCAGCTTGCCCGCCTCCGACTCGGCCAGCACCGGCGTGATCAGCGACATCGCGCCGTAGGGATCGGCGTCGACGGTCTGGTAGAACTTCCGGACCGCGTCGATCTTGTCCTCGGCCGTGCTGACCGCGGCGGGTTTGACGGCGGGCTGCGAGCTGGTGCTGCTGGACGACGAGCCCTGCGGCGGGAGCGAACCCGAGCCGGTGCCCGAAGACGGCTGAGGCGTCGTGCTGGTGCCCGACGTCGCCGGGGTCTCCTGCTTCCGCTGCGGCTCGGTGGAGTCCGGGACGGCGAGCCCGCCGAGCGCGGCGGCTCCGCTCATGGCTTCGGGTGCGGCGGCACCCGGCACGGTGCCCTGCGGCTGCGCGCCGGCGAGCACGCCCGCGGTGACGACGGCGCCCGCGACCAGGAGCCCGGCGGCGACCAGACCGGCCAGCTTGGCCCGCCGGACGGCGCGGCTCTCCGGCTCGTCCACCTCGGGTTCGGGCCGCGCCGGCCGCTCTTCGCGGGTGCGCGCGGGTACGAACTTCTGCGGCTCGCGGAAGACCTGCTCCAGGTACTCGCGGTCGACGCGGGTGTCGTTCAGGATCTCTTCCGGGATGACGTCCTCGACACGTACGGCGTCCTCACGCCGTATGCGCTGTCGATCAAGCACGAAATTCCTCGCTCTGGTCCGGGGCAGGCGCTGGGCCGTTCGGCCGACGCCTCTGGTCCGCGCGGCCGTCTTCTGAACGGTGCGGACCCTGCAGTCGTCAGGTAACCCTGTGCGGACGGCCCACGGCCAGACTCCATCGCCGGAATGCCGTCGCGATACGACGAACGGCAGCTTAGGTCACCCACCCGGACCAGGGACGACCGCTCAACGCACCGCACGTGCAGAGGAACAGGACACTTGCACGTGCGTGGTCGCCTACATGCCGTCGTCGACGATCTTGTCGTCGTCGCCGAAGGTGAACGTGCGCTGTTCCATGGTCTTCGTACCGTCCTTGTGCGTGACCTCGACGGTGTTGACCGTGACGCCGCGGCGCTGGTCGATGCTGACCTTCTTCACCTCGAAGTAGGCGACATCGCGGTAGCGGTCCCGGAGGCCTTCCGCGCCTTCTTCGCGCAGGCCGCCGGAGGTCACCGAGGACGCTTCCTGGGGGTTCGTGGTGACCGTGTTGAGGAAGATCTCGGTGTTGTCGCCCATCGCCTCCGCGTCCGGCTGCGAGGCGTACCAGGGGCCGGGCGTGGTGGTGCGGTTGGCCGGGACGACCGGCGGCTTCTGCGGCCGGTCGCTCGACGACGGCGCGGGCCGCCCCGACGTCACCGGCCCGGAGCTCGAACCGGGTCGCGACGAGTCGGTGCCGGCGGTTTCGCTGTCCGAGGGGGTGCCCGAGTTGACGGAGCTTCGGTCGTCGCCGGTGGTGGACTCGGTCTCGGATTCGGACGGGTTACCCGCCGCGCCACCCTGCGGCGGCGTGGCCGGATGGCCGGCGACACCGTCCTGGGTCAGCGGGCTGCCACCGCGGTATCCGGGCCAGCCGCCCTGGCTCTGCTGCTCCGGGAGGGGTTTGCCGACCAGGTACGAACCGGCGAAGAGCAGGCCGACCACGACCAGCGCAGAGGCCGCCGCCGCGAACCAGGCGGCCTTGCGCCAGGTCTTGGGCGGGGTCACCGAGGCGGGCACCGTACCGAGGTCGAAGGTGCTCAGGCCGTCGACCGGCGGGGCGAGGTAGACGCGGACGTCGTCGGTGTCGTCGACCTCCACCGGCTCGGGACGGCGGGGAGCGGGTGCGGTCAGCGTCACCTTCGTGCGCTGCGCGACCTTCGCGGTCCGTTCCCCGGTGGTGGCCGGTTCGGTGAAGGAGACCTCGACGCGCGCGGGGACCTCGCGAGCGGGCTGGGGGAGCGGCAGGCGGCCGCTCGATGGGGCGTAGCCGGGGCTCGGCGCCCTCCTGTCCCGCGGTGGCGGCAGGGGAAGGGAACCGGTGGAGGGCGGGGCGAACTCACGGTGCGCGTGATGGCCGTGCCCGGTGGGTCGCTGCCGCCTCGGCGGCACGGCCGGAGTCCAGCCTTCGGTACCGCCCGCCCGGTGACGGCCCGCTTGCGTGGCGCCGTCCCGTCCCTGGTGTTCCGCCCAGCCGTTCATGTCCGAGCGACCCCCTCACAGGCCGGCCCTGACGGCGATGTGACACCGGTTAAGCCGAACGGAGCAGCGGGTTCACGGGATCCCTCGCTTGCAGACTCCCAAGCACTCTCGTGAGCAAATGCACGCGCATACGACTGGGGGCGCGCGGGGCCATCGCCCCCGCGCGCCATGCGGGCATCGCCCGACCCAGACGCAAGGGTCCACACGAGGACCACACTAAAAGTTCGACACCCGCAAGTCTTCACCCACTCTGCAAGTTGCAGATGTTTCACTCGGTCGGGCGCGGCCGAATGGGCCTCGGTGACGTTACGGAGTGCTATCGGCGCTGGTGAAGCCGTTCAGTTGCCGCTGCGGTACTTCTGCTGGGTCGATTGCAGGGCTTTCGTGGCGGTGATCCCGCTACCCGCTGCAAGCAGAATGGCGATGATGTCGAGCGTCGTTCCCCCACTCGTGAGCAGCCAGGCGAAAAGCGAGGCGGCGGTGGTACCCCCTGCGATCGGCCAGCGCGTCTTGACGTACTGGGCGATGGGGGTGCCGCCCGCGCGCTTACCCGCCGCGTTGTTCAGCATGGCGAGATAACCGAGATGGCCCAATGCCGCGAGGACACCGGCGATCGCGATGATCACGGCGATGAGGTTAATCATGTGTCCAGTTTGCCCTGTCCCGCGCCGTCGTGGCTCGGGGAACACCCTGAGTTCCGTCTCACGGCACTGGATCGTGACGTCGCCGGATCGCGTTTAGCCCGCTGAACGCGATCCGGGCGCGCCGCGAGGGAGCAAGGGACCTTTTGCTACCACCTACCGCCCCAGCCTGCCCCGCCCGAGGTTGAGCAGCGCCATCGCCAGCTGCCGTCCCTCCGGCCCGAGCTCGCGGTAGCGCGCCAGCACGTCCATCTCGCGGTTGTAGACGATCCTGGTGCCGCCCGCGGCCATCCTGGCCGCACCGATCGTCTTGGAGACTTCGACGCGGCGTTTGACCAGCCGCAGGATCTCGCCGTCGAGGAAGTCGATCTCCTTGCGGAGCTCGCCGATCTCTTCGGCGGTGGCGGTGGGTTCTTCGGCGTCGGGCTTCTGTGTGGTGTTCATCGGGACCTTTCTTCGGTCCGGATTCCCATGCTGGCCCCCGGAACAGCGTAAAGCCCCGGGGTCCGTGGACTCCGGGGCTTCGGGTGATGGCATTTCGGCACTATGCGATCACGGGAGCCGGAGTCCGGGTCCCGTAAAAAAATCGCATCGCGTGGTGCCGCATGCCGCTCATTATGCCACAGCGACGCCGTCCTCCGGCTTGAAGCGGCGGCGTGCTCCGCGGACGCGGGCGTGGACGAGGACGCTCATCGCCAGCCAGAACATCGGCATCGCGGGCCAGAAGAACGGCACCCCAGACGCCGTCCAGCGGACGATCAGCAGCACCGAAAGCACCACGGCGACCGCGAGGTGGATCCGCACCGCCGGATGCCCGAAGACGACCGGGCGCCGCTTCGGCACGGGTTTCGGCAGATCCGACGTGAGCGCGACGAGATCGTCGGTGTATTTGGCGGAATACACAGCGCTCAGCCGGTCTTCCACTTCTTCGAGGGTGAGACGGCCTTCACCGCCGGCGGCCTGGATGCGGGTGGCGATCCGCTCGCGGTCGACGTCGGCGGCCCTGAGCCGGGAGGGAATTCCGTTGGTGTCCATGACGACCGATCCTCCGCCGCGAACACCGCTCGCGCGTCGGACGGCAGGCGGCAACATCGCCTACGCCCGGCGCTGTAGCGTGGACCGGCGATGAACACCCTCTTCGATCTCCCAGCGGACGGTCCGGCCAAGTCCCGGCACTCGGACCTGCTCGACGACCTGAACCCGGCGCAGCGCGAGGCCGTGACCCATGCGGGCTCGCCGCTGCTCGTCGTCGCGGGCGCGGGTTCCGGCAAGACCCGGGTGCTGACCCGGCGGATCGCGTACCTGCTGGCCGAACGGGACGTGCACCCCGGCCAGATCATGGCGATCACGTTCACCAACAAGGCGGCCGCGGAGATGCGGGAGCGCGTGAGCGACCTCGTCGGCCGCCGCGCCAACGCCATGTGGGTGTCGACGTTCCACTCCATGTGCGTGCGGATCCTGCGCCGTGAGGCCAAAACGCTGGAGATGTCGTCGAGTTTCTCCATCTACGACTCGGACGACACGAAGCGGCTCATCACCCTCGTCGCCCGGGATCTCGACATCGATCCGAAGAAGTACGCGGCGCGCACGCTGGCCGTGCACATCTCGAACCTCAAGAACGAGCTGATCGATCCGGAGACGGCGGTCGCCGACGCGGGCAACGATCTGGAACGCCGCGTCGCCGAGGTCTACGTCGAGTACCAGCGGCGGCTGAACCAGGCCAACGCGTTCGACTTCGACGACCTCATCATGCGGACGGTCGAACTCCTGCAGCGGTACCCGGACGTCGCCGAGTACTACCGGCGGCGGTTCCGGCACGTGCTCGTGGACGAGTACCAGGACACGAACCACGCGCAGTACACGCTGGTCCGCGAACTGGTCGGCACCGAGGCGAACGAGGCCGGGATCGAGCCCGCCGAGCTCTGCGTCGTCGGCGACGCGGACCAGTCGATCTACGCCTTCCGCGGCGCGACGATCCGCAACATCGAGGAATTCGAGCGCGACTTCCCGAACGCGCGGACCGTGCTGCTGGAACAGAACTACCGCTCGACCCAGACGATCCTGAACGCGGCGAACGCGGTCATCGCGCGAAACCCCAACAGGCGCGCGAAGCGGCTGTGGACCGATTCCGGTGACGGCGAGAAGATCGTCGGCTACGTCGCGGACAACGAACACGACGAAGCGGCGTTCGTCGCGGGCGAGATCGACGCGCTGGCGGACAAGGGCGAAGCGGACTACTCCGACGTCGCGGTCTTCTACCGCACCAACAACCAATCCCGGGTCTTCGAAGAGATCTTCATCCGCCTCGGCCTGCCGTACAAGGTCGTCGGCGGGGTGCGGTTCTACGAACGGCGCGAGGTCCGCGACATGCTCGCGTACCTGAGGGTGCTGGCGAACCCGGAGGACACGGTCAGCCTGCGCCGTATCCTCAACGTCCCCAAACGGGGTATCGGCGACCGTGCCGAAGCGGTCATCGCGACGTACGCCGAACGCGAGCGCATCTCGTTCGCACAGGCGCTGCGCGGCGCCGTCAATGGCGAGGTGCCGCTGCTGAACCCGCGCTCCGCCAAGGCGATCACCGGTTTCGTCGAGTTGATGGACGAGCTCGGCGAGGTCGTCGAGAGCGGCGCGGAGGTCGCCGACATCCTCGAAGCGGTGCTGGAACGCACGGGCTACCGCACGGAACTCGAGGAATCCGAAGACCCGCAGGACGCGTCGCGGGTGGAGAACCTGACGGAACTCGTCACCGTCGCGCGGGAATTCACCGAATTCACCACCGAGGTCGCCGGTCCGGAGGGCGAACTGCCGGAGACCGAGCCGGGTGTGCCGGAGCCGGGCTCGCTGCCCGCGTTCCTGGAGCGGGTCTCGCTGGTGGCCGACGCGGATTCGGTCCCGTCGCCCGATGGCGGCGATGACGGCGAGGGGCACGACGCGGGCGTGGTCACGCTGATGACCGTGCACACCGCGAAGGGCCTCGAATACCCCGTCGTCTTCGGAACCGGCTGGGAGGACGGGATCTTCCCGCATATGCGCGCGCTGGGTGACCCGACCGAGCTGGCCGAAGAGCGCCGCCTCGCCTACGTCGCGATCACGCGGGCGAGGAAGAGGCTGTACGTCTCCCGTTCGATGGTGCGCTCCGCCTGGGGCCAGCCGCAGATGAACCCGGCCTCGCGGTTCCTCGACGAGCTTCCCGCCGACCTGGTCGATTGGCGCAGGCTCGCGCCTTCCTCGTCCTCCGGTGGTTTCGGTTCGTCCGGCGGATCGCCGCGGGCCGCGACGACCTGGGGGAGCCGCGGCGGTGGCTCGCCGGCGTCGAGGACGGCGAGCACGAGCCCGTTCGGCAAGGGCTGGAAGGACACCGTCGCGCTCAAACTGGACGTCGGCGACAGGGTCAGCCACGACAAGTACGGGCTCGGGACCGTCGTCGCCTGTGACGGCACGGGCCCGCGGGCCACGGCGACGATCGACTTCGGTGCCGCCGGCAAGGTCCGGCTGATGCTCATCGGCAGCGTCCCGATGGTCAAACTCTAGCCCTGACCTGCGGTTTCTCCGCCGCTCGCGAAAACTGTCGGACCCCTCCAGTATACCTGTGTCATCGAACACGAGTTCGATGCGCTGGGGTAGGCTGGACGAGCCGGTGTGCCCCGATCAGGAGGAGGGGGCGCAACCGGTGTGGACGGGGTCTTGTTTGGGGTTCTCTCGAGTGGGGTACTCGAGTATCTGCGGGGTGTTGAAGAAGGGGCGGGAACGGATCGGGGTCCGGAACCGCCGGAAGTGCTCAGGCTGGTCGCGGCCTGGCGCGCGTTACTGCGGACGCACGAACCGGACGGGGCCGGACGGTGCGTCGTATGCGGGCACGCGCGGCGATGGCTGTTCGGGCCGCGGCCAGCCGGGTGCCGAACTCTTCTTAGGGGACTTTTCGCCAGACGGCGGCCGAACGAACATGGCCCGGCCGGTCTCTGCACGGTCTGGCAGATCGCCTTGGGGTACTTCGTCCAGAAGCTGCCCGGGGGCGTCGCGTGAGGCCGCTGAGGGCCTGGAAGACCACACATGCTCCGAGGCCGATGGCCTACGACGCTTCCCGTTGCCCTTGAAGCTGTTGTCTTCGCAGGGGGAAGCGGAGGTCTTGAAGGCGCGCCAGAGCGTCGTCGCCCGGCGCGCCTTCTACGGGAGCGGAGTCACCGGTGTGGTGGAAAGGTGCCGCGTCGAAAGGAAAGCGGAGGCTCGATCAGCCGACGCTCACGCCACGGGCGGCGAGCCACGGGCGCGGGTCGATCTTCTTCGTGCCGTTCTGCCAGACCTCGAAGTGCAGGTGCGGGCCGGTGCTCTGGCCACGGTTGCCGACCTCGGCGATCTCCTCGCCGCACTTGACCTTCTGGCCTTCGCGGACGGAGAACGAGTTCATGTGGCCGTAGACGTGGATGGTGCCGTCGGCGAGCTGGACCTTGACCCAGAGGCCGAAACCGCTGGCCGGGCCGGCTTCGATGACCGTGCCGTCGGAGGCCGCGACGATCGGCGTGCCGATCGGGGCCGCGATGTCGATGCCGAGGTGGCTCGTGCCCCACCGGGCGCCGAAGCCCGAGGTGAAGGTGCCCTTGGCCGGCATGCAGGTCTTGGGGCGCTTGGCCTCTTCTTCGGCCTTGCGGGCCGCTTCGGCCTCACGCTTGACCCGAGCCTGGGTGATGCTGTTGTTCTCCGAGAGCTTCTGGGCTTCGGCGGAGGCGTTCGTCGACTGGCTCGTCGGCAGCAGCTCGGGTGCGCCACCGCCGGCTCCGCCACCGAGGGCGAACGAGGCGCTCGCGTCCTGGGTGCTGGCCAGCGGCGTGACGGCGGCGTCGGAGGATTCCGAAACGGACTTCAGGGTCTGCCCGGCAGCGGCGGCCGCGAAGGCGCCGGCAGCGACGGCTGCGACCACGACACGACCGCGAAGGGCCGAGGACGGGGGCGACAGGCGGTGCGAGCCCCGGACGCGGACGACCGCACCATCCAGTGCGTTCTCGAGCGCCGGGGAAGGAGCTTGGCCGCCGGGGGAGCGGTGTGAAGCCAAGACGGGGCCTTCCATGTTCGGGGAGTCGGATCAAGAGCCCGGGCGGGGGATCCCGGTGAAGAACCTCGGGGGTGGTTCGTTCGGTGCTCTCATTCGTGATCTGACTGTAATGGGGACCCCGGGACAGTAACGAAGCGGCACCCCCGACAGCAAGATCTGGCGGCGCTCTCGGCCGATCGGGCGACGGCGATCTGGCCGTTGTCCAGTGAGGATTACCCAAAGTTAGAGCAGGTTTACTCACAACCGTGTGACTTGCGTTACAAGATCAGAGGGCCGTTCGGGGGTACCGGAGGGCCGGAAAGGAGGCAAACGAGGGAAATAAGCGGTTGCCTGACGGTGTTGAAGGAGGTTTACCCGGACTGGGCCGTCTCAACCCTTCTTCAAGGGCTGGCCGAGCGCCGATGAGACCCAGGGCGCCCCCTGCTGCCGGGCCGCGCCGACCCCGGCTTGCTAGCGTCGCCGTCGATGACTTCGCGCTCACGGCACCCTGGCGACTCCGCCGGGCAAGCCGTCCCCGGTACCGCGTCCGCCGAACTTCTCCGGAGCGAACCGGGCTCCCGCCCGCGAGCGCTCCTGCTGTCGGCGGGGCTGGTGTCGGCCGGTGCGGTCGCGCTGGCGGCCGGCGCGCTGCTGCCCGTCATCCAGGGGGGCTCGCCTGGTTTCACCGCCGCTCCTCTGCTGGTCGTGCTGGCCTTGGCGCCCGCGGCGGCCGTGCTCTACGCGGTGGTCACCGGGCGCTCGGGGCTCGCGGCGGGCCTGGTGCTCGGGCTCACCGCGCTCGCGCCCGGACGGCTGCTGCTGGATCTGCAGCTGCTCGCCGACGGCTCCCTCGCCGCGCGCCCGGAACTGTTCCTCGCCGACAGGCTGCTCGCGCTGCCTCCGGCGGGGCCGGGGCTGTGGCCGCTCGTGGCGGGCCACCTGCTCACGCTCGCGGCCGGCGCGTTCGCCGCCGGGGCCGCCCGCGACGAGGCGGAACTGGCGGGCGAACTCGACGGACGGCGCCGCTGGCGGCTGCTCGGGCCCGTGCTCGGTGTGGCGGGCGGGGTCGGCCTGCTCCTCGCGCCGTTCGGTTCGGGCAACGCGTACCTCCTGGCCAAGAACGCCTTCGAGGGCCCGACCGTCGCGTTGGCCGGATACCTGTTGCTCGCGGCCTTGCTGCCGCTGACCGCGCTCGTGGCGGTGAGTTCGCCCTCGGCCGAGGTCGGCAAGGGCGGATTCGCCGGAGCGGGGCTGGCCGCGCTCGCGGTCGGTGTCCCGCCCGTGATCGCGGGACTGGTCGTGGACCGGCTTTCGGTCGCGCCGGGTTCGGTGGTCGTGACCGTCGCGGGCCTGGCGCTGGTGGGGCTGGCCTTCACCCGGTTCGACGTCGCGGAAGCGGGCGAGGCCGTCACCGGGGACATGGCGGGCGAGGCCAAGCTGCCGGGGCTGTTCTGGTGGCGGCTGGCCACCGGCGGTCTGGCGCTGCTCGCCGCCGCGGCCGCGACGGCGGGTGCGCTGGCCCCGGTGCTGAAGGCCAATGGTCCGGCGCCGGCACCCGAGACACCGGCGCGCTGGCTGCTGCTCGGCGCCGCGGTCGTACTCGCCGTGCCCGCGCTGTTCGTCTTCGTGCCTCGGCTCTCGGCGTTCGCCAGGGGAGTCGTCGCGGCCACGTGGGCGGGTGTCGTCCTCGCGGGCGCGGCGGTGCTGAGCGCGGCCCTGTCCGTGACCGAGGACAAGGCGGTGGACCCGGCGCTGTTCGGCGTCGACCTGCCGGTGCCGCTGCCGGACAAGGTCGGCTTTTCGGCGGGTCCCGGCGTCACGTGGACGTTCATCGCGCTCGTGCTGGCGGCCGTGGCCGCGCTCGCCGCGGTGATCACCGGCGTCGTGGAGCGAGACGTCTCCGACGACGACAACGCGGAACTGGACACCGGCCTCGACGGAACGCGGGCCGGTGGGAACGTGCTCACCCCGCTCGTCGCGGCGGCGGTACTGGCGATCGCCGCGTTCGGCACGCCGGTGTTCACCGCGCCCGGCTACACCGCTCCCGGGCTGTGGTCGGACTTCGGCGCGGCGTCGTGGGGCCTGCTCGGCGCGCTCGCGGTCGTTCTCGGCCTGTACGCACTCGTTCCGCGCTCCCGGCCTGCCGCGGCGGCCTCCGCCTTGGCAGGCGCCGCGCTGGTGCTCGGCCTGCGCGCGGCGGAACTCCCGCTCGTCGGCTCGGAGTACGACGGCTCGTCGGCCGGGATCGGGTTCTGGCTCGCGCTGGCCGGCGCCGTCGTCACCCTCGTCACGGCAGGGATGGCCGTCGCGGGCGCCCGGCGGGCCGGATGACGCGCCGTCTTCTCCGGGTCGTGCTGGCCGAGTTCGACGTCGAGGAAGGCGCGGCCGTCGCTCTCGGGCGGCTGCTGCGCGACGACGGCGTCGAGGTGGTCTACGCCGGGCGTCTCGACACGGTCGACCAAATGGCCAGAACGGTCGAACAGGAGGATCCGGACATCCTCGGTGTCCTGTGCGGCGCGAGCGAACCGGAGGGCCTGGCCGACGCCGTCCCCGGCGTCCTCCTCTTCGCGGTCGGTAACGGCCCGAGCGGGTTCGAGAACGCCTTCGAAAGCCTGGAAAACGCGGCGAACTGGGTCTCCGGTGTGCGGTCTCACACCGTGGAAACACCGTCTGACCGCGTACGGTGACCGACTTCACCAGGTGCGGAGTCCCCTGCTTCTACGCAGGTCGCTAACCTCGACTGGTCCGACAGCGCGGTCCGGCAACGGACCACCACAGTGGCGTGTCGTCAGGAGACTGGAGTAGTGGACCTCTACGAATACCAGGCGAGGGATCTCTTCGCCGCCCACGGAGTACCGGTTCTGCCGGGTGCCGTGGCAAACACCCCCGAAGAAGCCAAGGCCACCGCCGAGAAGATCGGCAACCAGGTCGTCATCAAGGCCCAGGTCAAGACCGGCGGCCGCGGCAAGGCCGGCGGCGTCAAGCTGGCCCAGACGCCGGATGAGGCCGCCGAGAAGGCCGAGGCGATCCTCGGCCTGGACATCAAGGGCCACATCACGCGTCGCGTGCTGGTGGCCGAAGCCTCGGACATTTCCGAGGAGTACTACTTCTCCTTCCTGCTGGACCGTGCGAACCGCACCTTCCTCGCGATGGCTTCCGCCGAAGGCGGCGTGGAGATCGAGCAGCTGGCCGTCGAGCGTCCCGAAGCGCTCGCGAAGATCCCGGTCGACGCGATCGCCGGTGTCGACAAGGCGAAGGCCGTCGAGATCCTGACCGCGGGCAAGTTCCCGGAGAAGGTCGTCGACGAGGCCGCCGACGTCGTCGTGAAGCTCTGGGAGACCTTCGTCTCCGAGGACGCCACGCTGGTCGAGGTCAACCCGCTGGTCCGTGACCCGCAGGACAAGATCATCGCCCTCGACGGCAAGGTCACCCTCGACGAGAACGCCTCGTTCCGTCAGCCGGGCCACGAGGCCCTGGTCGACAAGGACGCGGAGAACCCGCTCGAGGCGAAGGCCAAGGCCAAGGACCTCAACTACGTCAAGCTCGACGGCGAGGTCGGCATCATCGGCAACGGCGCGGGCCTCGTGATGTCCACGCTGGACGTCGTGGCGTACGCGGGCGAGAAGCACGGCGGCGTCAAGCCCGCCAACTTCCTCGACATCGGCGGCGGCGCTTCGGCCGAGGTCATGGCGGCCGGTCTGGACGTCATCCTCAACGACACCGACGTGAAGAGCGTCTTCGTCAACGTCTTCGGCGGCATCACCGCTTGCGACGCGGTCGCGAACGGCATCGTCGAAGCGCTGAAGATCCTGGGCGACGAGGCCACCAAGCCGCTCGTCGTGCGGCTGGACGGCAACAACGTCGTCGAAGGACGTCAGATCCTTGCCGACGCGAACCACCCGCTCGTCACCGTGGTGGACACAATGGACAACGCGGCCGACAAGGCCGCCGAGCTCGCCGCGGCAGGTGCGTGAGATGTCGATCTTCATCAACGAGAACAGCAAGGTCATCGTCCAGGGGCTCACCGGCTCCGAGGGCATGAAGCACGCGACCAAGATGCTGAAGTCCGGCACGAACATCGTGGGTGGCGTCAACGCCCGCAAGGCCGGCCAGACCGTCTCCATCGAGGGCAAGGACCTCACCGTGTTCGGCACGGTCGAGGAGGCCATCAAGGAGACCGGCGCCGACGTTTCGGTCATCTTCGTGCCGCCGAAGTTCGCCAAGGACGCGGTCATCGAGGCGATCGACGCCGAGATCCCGCTCGCCGTGGTGATCACCGAGGGCATCCCGGTGCACGACTCCGCCTACTTCTGGGCGCACGCCGTCGCGACCGGCAACAAGACCCGCATCATCGGGCCGAACTGCCCAGGCGTGATCAGCCCCGGCAAGTCGAACGCGGGCATCATCCCGGCCGACATCACCGGTGCCGGCCCGATCGGTCTCGTGTCGAAGTCGGGCACGCTGACCTACCAGATGATGTACGAGCTGCGTGACATCGGTTTCTCGACCGGTGTCGGCATCGGCGGCGACCCGGTCATCGGCACGACGCACATCGACGCCCTCGAGGCGTTCGAGGCCGACCCCGAGACCAAGGTCATCGTGATGATCG
Organism: Amycolatopsis roodepoortensis; assembly: GCF_024628825.1. NCBI lineage: Bacteria > Bacillati > Actinomycetota > Actinomycetes > Pseudonocardiales > Pseudonocardiaceae > Amycolatopsis > Amycolatopsis roodepoortensis. The sequence goes on along the minus strand of NZ_CP102415.1, from coordinate 4,044,008 downwards.
GCGAGATCGGCGGCGACGCCGAAGAGCGCGCCGCGGCCTACATCAAGGACAACGTGACGAAGCCGGTCGTCGGCTACGTCGCGGGCTTCACCGCGCCCGAGGGCAAGACCATGGGCCACGCCGGCGCCATCGTCTCCGGTTCCTCCGGCACGGCCGCCGCCAAGAAGGAGGCCCTCGAGGCCGCCGGCGTCAAGGTCGGGAAGACCCCGAGCGAGACCGCCGTCCTGGCGCGCGAGCTGTACAACAGCCTCTGATCTTTCGGAGACTGACGCTTTCCCCGGCGGGCCGGGCACCCTCACCGGTGCCCGGCCCGCCTCTTTGCGCCCCGGATCGCGATTAGCCCGCTAAACGCACGTCGGGGGCGGACCTGCGTTTAGCGGGCTAATCGCGATCCGGCGGCCGCGTCGCGTTTAGCGGGCTAATCGCGATCCGGTCGTCGTCGAGGGGTTCCGCCGGGAACCTGACCGGGTGTAGAGACGTCTCAGAGCCCGAGGCGTGGGGTGTCCGCGTGTGCGCTAGCGTTCGAGCATCACAGCCGCCTCGTTTGTCCCGGGAGTCCCGCGCGCCCCGGGGTGCCGGTCGAACGACAGGAGAGCATTCGGATGTCCTATCCCAGCGGTGGGCCCGGCTACCCCCAGCAGGGTGGCGGCCAGCAACACCCCAACCCCGGCTCGGGAGCCTTTCCTCAGCAGCAGGCGCCGTCACCGGCCGCCCCGCTGAACCTGGCGTTGCTGCTCGCGCTCGCCGTCACCGTCCTCGGCCTGGTGCAGTTCTTCATCGGCTTCTCCGACGAGGCCGACGCCGCCGGGCAGGTCTCGCTCTTCCTCCTGGTCAGCGGTCTGCTCGCGGCCTTGCACGCGCTGCCGCGCGGCCCGAAGACGCTGCCGTTCGCCGCGCTGTTCAGCGTCATCGGCGCGTTCGGGGCGCTGGACCTGGTCATCGGCTACGGGAGCGGCCGTGAGGACGTCTCGGTCCCCGGCATCCTCACCGTGGTGCTGATCCTCGGCATCCTGCAGATGCTGGTCGCGGTCGCCGCGCTGCTGTTCGAGCACGACGTCATCAAGCTGCCCGCCGCGAAGCCGCAGCAGCAGGCGCCGCAGGCCCCGTACAGCCAGCAGTTCCCGCAGCAGGGCCCGCAGGGTCCGTTCGGCCAGCAGGGTCAGCAGGGCCCGGCCGCCACGCAGGTCCAGCCGTTCCCCGGCTCGGGTCAGCAGGGCCAGCAGCAGGGTGAGCAGTCCGGTCCGTTCTCGCAGCCGGGCGGGTTTCAGCCGCCGGTCACGCAGCCGCCGGGCCAGCAGGCCACGACGTACGCGCCGCAGCAGGGCCAGTTCTTCCAGCAGCCGCCGTCCTCCTCGTCGGAGTCGGGCCAGAGCCAGAACCCGGGCACGCCGCCCGGCGGTTTCGGCAAGCAGAGCTGACCTCTCGCACCGAAGAACACCCGCTGTGACTCTCCGTGTCACGGCGGGTGTTTTTCTTTTCCGGGTTACCCGACCGGGTGGGTTGAGCCACGTGCGCTGTCCGGCGGCGGCGTGCCTCACCCGGACGGCCCAGTCCGGATGTAATGGTGCGGATCATGAAGCTGCTCACCCGCGACGAACGCCCGCCGGGCGAAGAGCCGGTGAGCGACCTCGTCCCCGAGCTGGAGGTCTCCAGGGCGAAGCGGGTTCGTGTGTTGCTCGCGGCGGCCTGCTCGCCCCTGTTGTTCTCCTTCACCGCCATCGCGGTGGTGCTCGCGATGGTTTCGTTCGCCGCGGACCGGTCCCGCTTTTCCGCCACCGGCGCCGTGCTCGCCGCGGGCCCTGGCTGGCTCGCCTCGTGGCAGGTGGAACTCGACCTCGGCGGTCATCCGCTCGGCGTGCTGCCGCTGCTGCCGACCCTCCTCGTCGGCTGGCTCGTGGCGAGGGCGGCCGCGCGCGCCGCGCGCCGGAGCGGCGGCCGGACCCCGGCGGACGCCGTTCCCGTGGTGACGGTGATCGCCGGCGCCCACGCCCTGTTCGGTGTGCTCGTCGCCCTGCTGGCGGGCGGATCACCGGTCGACGTGAACCCGCTGACCGCCTTCTGCGTGCCGGGTCTCCTCGCCGGGCTCGCCGCCATCGCGGGGGTCGCGAAGGTCTGCGGGCTGCCTGCCGCCGTGCGGGAGCGGTTCGACCCCGTGGCCGTCCAAGGCCTTCGGGCCGGCGCGCTCGGCCTCGCCGCGTTGATCGCGTGTGGTGCCGTGGTGTTCACCGCGGCCACCGCGCTCTCCTGGTCCACTGTGGACAGCCTGTTCGAGCCGGGGTTCGGTGCGAGCTTCGGCCTGTTCGTGCTTTCCGTCGCCTACCTGCCGAACGCGGTCGTCGCCGCGCTGTCGTTCACCACCGGGCCGGGTTTCTCGGTCGGTTCGCTGACCGTCGGCATGTTCGGCTATCAGGAAGGGCAGCTGCCGGGAGTGCCGGTGCTGGCGGGGATCCCGTCGCAGCACGCCGTCTGGTGGCCCGCGTTGCTGGTCCTGCCCGCGCTGGTCGGCGCGCTGGTCGGCTGGCGGATCCGCGCGATCGACGAGGACCCGATGCTGCGGATGCGGGCGGTCGCCGTCGCGGGCGCTCTCGTCGCGTTCGGCTGCGTCATCCTCGGGACCCTGTCCGGCGGCAGGCTCGGCGACGGCCCGTTCGACCCGGTCAGCGTGCCGGTCGGGGTCGCGTCGGTGATCGCCTTCTGCTGGATCGTCGTCCCCGGCGGCTTCGTGGCGTTCTTCGCCGGAGCGCACGAGGCCCCCGAACCGCCGGGCGAAGCCGAAGTCGAGGAAGACCTCGTCGAGCCCGAAGAGGCTGAACCAGCGGAGGAAGAAACCGAGGCCGAAGCCGAAGAATCGGCTGAGGACGCCGACGATGCCCTAGCCGAACCGGAGCCCGAAGCAGAGCCGGAACCCGAGCCCGAGCCCGACGGTGCCGCCGACGACGCTGTGACCGAATCCACCGAGGGGTCCGGCGACGAAAGCGCCCCCGGTGACGACCGTTAGGGTTGTCGCGACCAGGTGAAGCGCCGTACGCCCGAGTGCGTACCGCCGTGGCAAGGAGCCCGTTCTGGCTAGTCGGTTGGACCTGCCCACTCCGGTGAAGCTCGTCGTCCTCGCGTCCGGTTCCGGCACGCTGCTGCAAGCCGTGCTCGACGCCGTCGAAAAGCCGAACTTCCCGGCGAAGGTGGTCGCCGTCGGAGCGGACCGCACCGGGATCGAGGCGCTCACCCGTGCCGAACGCGCCGGCGTGCCGTCGTTCGCCGTGCGGATGGCCGATCATCCGGACCGCGCGGCGTGGGACAAGGCGATCACCGAAGCCGTCGCCGCCTACCAGCCGGACCTGGTCGTCTCGGCGGGGTTCATGAAGATCCTCGGCGCCGAATTCCTCGCGCGGTTCCCCGGCCGCGTGATCAACACCCATCCGGCGTTGCTGCCGTCGTTCCCCGGCGCGCACGCCGTGGCCGACGCGCTGGCGATGGCCGTCAAGGTCACCGGGTCGACGGTCCATTTCGTCGACGCCGGAGTCGACACCGGGCCGATCATCGCGCAGGAGCCGGTGGTCGTGGAGCCCGACGACGACGAGCACGTCCTGCACGAGCGGATCAAGGCCGTGGAACGCAGGCTCCTGGTGGAAACGATCGAAAAACTCGGCCGGAGCGGGTGCGCGGTCGAGGGACGAAAGGTGAGGTTTTCGTGAGTACCGCACAGGGACAGCGTCCCGTCCGGCGCGCGCTGATCGGCGTCTCCGACAAGGCCGGTCTGCTCGAACTCGCCACCGGGCTGCACGCGGCGGGTGTCGAGATCGTGTCGACCGGTGGCACGGCGAAGGTCATCGCGAACGCCGGGGTGCCGGTGACGCCGGTCGAAGAGGTCACCGGGTTCCCGGAGTCCCTCGACGGCAGGGTCAAGACGCTGCACCCGCGCGTGCACGCGGGTCTGCTCGCCGACCGCGACCGCCCGGAGCACGTCGAGCAGCTCAAGCAGCTCGACATCGCGCCGTTCGACCTGCTCGTGGTCAACCTGTACCCGTTCACGCAGACCGTCGCCTCGGGCGCGAGCCCCGAAGACTGTGTCGAGAACATCGACATCGGCGGTCCGGCGATGGTGCGGGCCGCGGCGAAGAACCACAACAGCGTCGCCGTCGTGGTCGACCCGTCCCGCTACGAGTGGGTGCTGGAGCGTGTCGCCGCGGGCGGTTTCGAGCTGGCCGATCGCAAGCGGCTCGCCGCGCAGGCCTACGCGCACACGGCGGCGTACGACACCGCCGTCGCCTCGTGGTTCGCGAACGTCTACGCGCCCGCGGACGACTCCGGGTTCCCCGACTTCACCGGCGCTTCGTGGGAGCGCGGCGACGTGCTGCGCTACGGCGAGAACCCGCACCAGAAGGCCGCGCTGTACAAGCACTGGCGGCCGGGCCTCGCGCACGCGGAACAGCTGCACGGCAAGGCCATGTCGTACAACAACTACGTCGACACCGACGCCGCGCGCCGTGCCGCCTATGACTTCGAGGCCCCGGCCGTCGCGATCATCAAGCACGCCAACCCGTGCGGGATCGCGGTCGGCGAGGACATCGCCGAGGCGCACCGGAAGGCGCACGCGTGCGACCCGGTCTCGGCCTACGGCGGGGTGATCGCGACCAACCGGCCGGTGAGCCGCGAGGCTGCCGAGCAGATTTCCGAGGTGTTCACCGAGGTCGTCCTGGCGCCGGACTTCGACGCCGAGGCGCTGGAGATCCTGCAGCGCAAGAAGAACGTGCGACTGCTGAAGCTGCCCGCGATCACGTCGCCGGATCCGATCGAGTTCCGGCCGATCTCCGGCGGCATGCTGGTGCAGACCGTCGACACGATCGCCGCCGAGGGCGACGACCCGGCGAACTGGACCCTGGCGACCGGCGCGCCCGCAGACGAGCGCACGCTGGCCGACCTCGAGTTCGCGTGGCGTTCGCTGCGCGCGGTGAAGTCGAACGCGATCCTGCTGGCGAACGACGGCGCGACCGTCGGCGTCGGCATGGGCCAGGTCAACCGTGTCGACTCCTCGCGGCTCGCGGTGTCGCGTGCGGGCGACCGGGCGAAGGGCTCCGTCGCGGCTTCGGACGCCTTCTTCCCGTTCCCGGACGGGCTCGAGGTCCTGCTGGAGGCCGGTGTCCGCGCCGTCGTCCAGCCGGGTGGCTCGATTCGCGACGCCGAGGTCATCGCCGCCGCCGAGGCCGCCGGGGTCACCCTGTACCTGACCGGCACGCGCCACTTCGCCCACTGACGCCGACCTGCGTTTAGCGGGCTAATCGCGATCCGGCGGGGTGGACAGGACCACGGGCATTTCGGTGCCCGGCCGCGGCGGTCGTGCCATGCTGGCCGCGGATCGCGTTTAGCCCGCGAAACGCAGGTCCGGGCGCGCGTCGCCTTTAGCGGGCTAAACGCGACGCGGACGTAGGCGAATCGGTAGGGGAGGATCGGTGCACCAGCCGCCGCAGGGGTACGGCCAGGGGCCGGGTCACGGCCCGCCACCTGGGCAGGGTTACGGGCAGCAGCCGGGTTATGGCCCGCCCCAGCCCGGGTACGGTCCGCCGCCTGGCTACGGTCCGCCCGGCTACGGGCCGCCGCCCAAGAAGAAAAAGACCGGGCTGATCGTCGGCCTGATCGTGGGCGGCGTGGTCCTTCTCGGCCTGGGCATCCCCGGCGGCATCTTCGCGTCCGAGTACTACTCGTCGGTCGGCAAGGCGCCGGTCTCGCAGCAGCCGCCCGCCGAGTGCGCCCTCTCCCCGGAGATCCTGAACAAGACGTTCACCAGCAGCTTCCAGGGCGTCCGCGACAACGAGATCAAAGCGGGCGACATCGTCACGAAGCAGCAGGGTTGTTCCTGGCTGCCGCCGGAGAGCGACAACGTCCACGACCGCGCCCTCCAGGTCATGGTGTACCGCTACGAGGGGCGGGACGCCGAGAGGCGCGCGTCGGAGTCGTCCACCGGGTCGGCCGCGCCGTCCGAGCGTCAGCAGCAGGTGCAGGGCATCGGGGAGAAGGCGGTCCTCGTCTCCCTCGACACCGACAGCGCCTTCAGCGGCGCGGAGCTGCGGGTCACCCAGGGCGTGTACGTCGTCATCGTCACCTACAAGGGCTGGGACAAAGGGTTCTTCACGAACTCGCCGATCCCGCCCGCGGAGTCCGCCGAAGTGGCGAAGTCCGTGGGTGCGGAGCTCGTGAAGAACCTGCCCCGCTAGGCGTACAGGCCGTTCAGCCAGGCTGTCCACGCCTTCTCGGCTTCGTCCGCGTCGGCGTCTTCGGCGAACAAGTGGTGCCCGATGCCGACAGGCCAGCCCCAGACGTTCCGGCCGTAGAAGCGGTACAGCGCGTCTTCGGTCCTGACGCCGATGAAGGCGGGCGTCAGGTAGTCGACGACACCCTCGACGCCGGGGACATCGAGATACACCCGGTCACCCACTGCCTTCGCGCCTATCGCCGCTCGGACGGCCTCGAACGCCTCCGGGGCCGTCGACGCTTCGGGTGCGTCGGTCTTGAAGTACTTCGCCTGAAGCCGGTTGAAGTGCGTCAGATACTCGCCCAGCGAGTGGTAGTAGAACGACGTGTGCTGCACGCACGCGTCGTATTCGACGTCCCAGTCGTCGAGGACGGTGGTGTGCTCGAAGCGCAGGTAGGTGCCCCCGTCCTTCGGTTCGAGGACGTATTCGAGCGTGTTGAACCAGCCGCTCTCGTCTTCCGCGTAGGTGACGAAGCGCTGTGACGGCTTCCAGACGGTGACCATGCCGCCGTCGGGGGTGAGGCCGGACTCGGCGCCGCCGTCGCGCGGTTCGTACTGGATCGGCCAGAGCCAGCCGCCGCTGCCCGTGGTGATCGCGGCCCAGGTGTCCGCGGGGGTGGTGGGGAGGAAGCCCTCGAAGCGGACCTCGGATTCCTTCGCCATGACTTGTCCCTCTCTCGTCTGCCTTCACAAGAGCGACGCCTGGCCAGGGGCGCTTTCGACAGCCGGATCGCGTTTAGCCCGCTAAAGGCGATGTGACGCGGGTCACATTCTGGGGTGTCGAAGTTCGCCGGACAGCGGCGTCCCTGGGGTGTCCGCGAAGACGACTCGAGGAGAGAGACATGAAGCAGAACACGATCGACGAGATCCTGAACCGCCCGCTCAGCCAGGAGCTCCTGGCGCGCGACCTGGCCCGCCTGGCTTACACCGCGCTCGACGGCACGCCGCGGGCGATCCCGATCGGCATCCACTGGAACGGCGGGGAGATCGTCATGTGCACGTCGACGAACGCCCAGAAGCTGCCGGCGCTGCGTCGCAACCCCGCCGTGGCGCTGACGATCGACACCGAATCGCACCCGCCGAAGGTCCTGCTCCTCCGGGGCACTGTCGAATTGGACTACGTCGACGGCATCCCCGACGAGTACCTGCAGTGGAGCGGCACCTACGAGATGACGCCCGAGCAGCGGGTCGAGTGGGAGGAAAACGTGCGGTCGCTCTACGACGGCATGGTCCGCATCGTGCTGACCCCGACCTGGGTCAAACTCATCGACTTCGAGACGACACTGCCTTCCGCCGTCGAGGAGCTCATCCGCCGGAAGGGTGCCTGAGCTCGTACGCCGGGAAGCGTAGACGAGAAGCCGCGTCTCGACGGATTCCCGCGAAGCCTTGCGCTGCCAGCATTTCCGCCATGACACTCACAGGAATCCTGGCCGCCGCGCTGATCGTCACCGGCGCGCCCGCCATCGCGACGGACGACGTCCGCGTGCACACCGGAGTGATCGACGGCGCCCGGTACCGGGTCGAGGTGCCGTCGAACTGGAACGGCAGATTGCTGCTGTACAACCACGGCATCTACCCGCCGGGCTACGTGCCCGAGGAGATCGAACTCGCCAACCGGGAAGAGGCGAAACCCGTTCTCCTCGGTGAGGGTTACGCGCTGGCCGCGTCGCTCTACAGCAAGCCGAACGGCTTCTCGGCCCGCGAAGCCGTCCACGACCAGACGGCGCTGCTGTCCTGGTTCGATCGCACTGTCGGCCGTCCGGAGCAGGTGTTCACCTGGGGAGCTTCCGGCGGCGGGCTCAACGCGGTCCTGCTGTCCGAGCGGCTTCCGCACCGGATCGACGGCGTGCTGGCGATGTGCGGTCCCGTCGCGGGCGGTTCCGCGTTGTTCGATCAGGCGCTCGACCTGGGGTTCGCGGTCCGGACGCTGCTGGCGCCGGAACTGGAGGTCGCCCGTATCGCCGACCCCGCGGCGAACCTCGCGAAAGCCCGCCAGGTGGTCGCGAAGGCGCTGGAATCACCCGATGGACGGGCGCGGCTCGCCCTCGCCAACGCGTTCGCCGACGTCCCCGGCTGGTCGACGGCGCACCATCCCAGGCCCACCGACGTCGCCGCGCAGATCCGTCAGCAGACGGAGTTCGTTCTGGCCGTCTACGACCAGCTGGCCTGGGGTGCGCACCGGGCCGACCTGGAGGTGCAGGCGGGCGGGAACCCAGTCGGGAACACCGGAGTGGATTACCGCGCCGTGCTCGCCCGGTCCAGTGAACGCGACCTCGTGAAACAGGCCTACCGTGCGGCCGGGCTGGACCTCGGCGCCGACTTGGCCGCGCTCGCCGCCGCGCCCAGGGTCGGGGCCGACAACGCCGCCGCCCGATGGCTCACCCGAGTCGGGACGCCGACAGGACGTGGCCGGCCGCCCGTCGTCACGCTGCACCCCATCGGCGACGGCGTCGCCCCCGAACACGAGCGGACCTACGGCGACCGCGTCGAACCCGGCCGGATCCGGCAGCTGTTCGTGAACCGGGGCGGCCACTGCCAGCACACCGCCGCGGAGGAACTGACGGCGTTGCGCGTGCTGCGGGACCGCGTCGAGACCGGTCGCTGGCCGTCGACGTCGCCGGAACGGTTGAACGCCGAGGCGAACCGGTTCGGCCCGGAATTCCGCTTCCTCTACGACTGGCTGCACGGTGAAGGTGGCACCGCCGCAGCCGCGTTCCAGCGGCACCACCCGGCCCCGCTTCCTCGCTAGGGCTGGTCGCGGAACCGGTCCGTCGCCTCCAGCAACGCGGCCAGGATGCCGGGCTCGTCGTATGCGTGCCCGGCATCCGGCACGATCACCAGCTCCGATTCCGGCCATGCCTTGTGCAGGTCCCACGCGGACACCGCGGGCGTGACGAGGTCGTACCGCCCCTGCACGATCACGCCGGGGATGTCCTTCAGCACGGCGGCGTTTCGGATCAGCTGTCCCTCTTCGAGCCAACCGTTGTGCACGAAATAGTGGTTCTCGATGCGCGCGAACGCCAGCGCATACTCCGGCACGGCGAAATCCGCCACCAGTTCGGGGCGGGGGAGCAGCGTCCCCGTCGCGGCCTCCCAGGTACTCCACGCGACGGCGGCGGGTCCGTGCACCGCGGGGTCGGGGTCGGCGAGCAGCTTCGCGTACAGCTCGACGGGATCGCCGTCGAGTCCGGCGATCGGCGCCGTGAACTTCTCCCACAGGTCCGGGAAGACGTTCGCCGTGCCACCGCGGTAGTACCAGTCCACTTCGGACGCACGCAGCGTGAAGACCCCGCGCAGCACCAGCTCCGACACTCGTTCCGGATGCTTCTCGGCGTATGCCAGCGCCAGCGTCGACCCCCAGGACCCGCCGAACACCTGCCATCGCGAGATGCCCAGCGACTCCCGCAGGCGTTCCATGTCGTCGACGAGATGCCAGGTCGTGTTCGACGAAAGATCGCCCGACGCCGAAGCGTGCGGCAGCGATCGCCCGCACCCGCGCTGGTCGAACAGGACGATCCGGTAGGCGGACGGGTCGAACAGCCGGCGGTGCGACGGCGAGCAGCCGCCGCCGGGGCCGCCGTGCAGGAACACCACGGGCTTGCCGTCGGGGTTCCCGCATTCCTCCCAGTACACGAGGTTGCCGTCACCGGTGTCCAGGTGGCCTGACGCGTGGGGCTCGATCTCCGGGTACATGTGCCTATCCTCGGGCACGCGGCCGGGTTCCCGGAGACGAGGTTTCATTCCCCGTGGTAGCGCAGGCCGGTGCGCTTCAGGACGACCCAGCGTTCACCGGGACGGTCCGCCACGACCGGGTACCACCGCGGAGCCACCGCGGCGGTCAGTTCGCCACCCCGTTCGATGAGGGAGCTCACCGCGGGTTCACCCACCACGATGAGCGCGGACCAGTCGACGTGCGCCAGCAGGTCGTCCTCGGTGACTCCGAACTGTTCCTCCAGCACCGTGACGAGGTCGTGCCCGGTGTCCGGACCGGACCGGACTTCGCTGACGTCAGGCACTTCTTCCACTACGACGGGTTCGTCGTAGTCCTCGTAGTCATCTTCTTCTTCGTCTTCGCGTTCTTCGGACCAGACGTGGTGATCGAGCCGCGAAATGCTGTTGCTCAGGTCGAAGGCCTGCTCGTCGGTCATGACCAACGTCACGGTGTGCCCCTCGGTCAGCGTGAACGTCAGTTCCGCCTCCGGATGACCGCTGGTGCCGGGTTTCGCCTCGACCATCCCCGCCACGGTCCCGGCCAGCGCCGTGGGCGCCGGGCTCGTGCTCCAGTCCAGTGACGGCAGGTTCGCCGCCATCTCCAGCACGCACGTCGCGGCGGTCCAGAACGCGTCCTTGTCCCGGAAGTCCTTGCGGCTGCTGGTCAGGGTCCGTCCGCCGCCCAGCGGATCGGTGCGGGCGTCGACCTGGCCCCGTCCGGTCCCGTTCTCCCAGATCGCGGTGACCGTGACCTGGTTGGCCAGCCGTTTGCGGTAGTTCTCGATATGGCCCTCCCTGGCGAGTTCCCAGCCGTTCACCGTCTCGGGCCAAGCGTCGTCCACTGCGGGTTTTCCTTTCCTGACGCGGTGATTCCGGATATCGGACGTGACAGGTCCGGTGATCGTTCCGGCTCGCTTGACAACCGCTGCGCCACCCGGTCTACTGGAGTCATCGAACACGCGTTCGAAGTGCCGCCTTCCCCGTGGCACGCCGGTGCCGTCCACAAAGGACGGTCTAGGTGTCGTGGGGAGGCGAGGTCCGGTGACAGCGGAGGTGGTCGAGGCGCGGGCCTTGCCGTTGGCGAGGCTGGCGGCTTTGCCAGGAGTGAGCACGGCCAGTGGCGTGGCTTCCGCGGCCGAACACGCGAGGACGACGGGAAGGGTGCTCCCGGTGTCCCCGGCGTTGTCCGGTCTGCTGCCCGCCGCGGGGCTCCGGCGCGGGAGCACCGTTTCGGTGCTGGGGTCCACGTCACTGATGCTCACCCTGCTGGCCGCCGCGACCGCCGGCGGTGCGTGGGCGGTCGCGGTCGGCCTGCCCACGCTCGGGGTGGTCGCCGCCGCGGAACTCGGGGTCGAGGTGGGCAGGCTGGCGCTGGTCCCCCGTCCCGGTGCCGAGTTCCCGGCGGTGACCGCGGCCCTGCTCGACGGTTTCGACCTCGTGGTCGTCGGTCCGGGGCTCGCCAGGTCCGAGGTGGCGAGAAGGTTGTCCGCCCGCGCGCGCAACCGTGGTTCGGTGCTGCTTTCGCTGGGCTCCTGGCCCGGTGCGGAGGTCGAACTGAGCTGTCGTCGCACGCGATGGACGGGCTTCACCGGCCGCGGCGCGGGCTACCTGCGCAGCCGTGAGGTGGAGGTACGGGCGGGTGGCAGGGGCGCGGCCGCCCGGCCGACGTCGGCCATGCTGCGGTTCCCCGGCCAGGGCGAGGTCGAGCGGGCGGACTTCCCCGCGACCAGGTGGGGGACGGCGTGAACCTGCCTGTACGCATGCTGGTGCTGTGGTGCCCGGACTGGCCCGCGGTCGCCGCCGCGGCCGTCGCGGGTGAACCCGTGGGCCGTCCCGCCGCGGTCTTCTCGGCGAACCGTGTGGTCGCCTGCACCGCGGTGGCCAGGGGATACGGCGTCCGCCGCGGGATGCGGCGGCGCGAGGCCCAGTCCTGCTGCCCGGAGCTGGCGGTCTTCGGCGAGGACGACGGTCGTGACGCCCGGCTCTTCGAGTCCGTCGCACGGGCGGTGGAGGAGCTGGCCGTCGGCGTCGAGGTGGTACGTCCGGGGATCGTCGCCGTCCCGGTCGACGGCGCGGCCGGGTACTTCGGCGGTGAGCACGGCCTGCTCGAAAGACTGGTGGACGAGGTGTCCGTGGCGGCGGGAGTGGAGAGCCAGGTCGGCGTCGCCGACGGACTGTTCGCCGCGACGCTCGCCGCCCGCCGTTCGACGCTGGTCGAACCCGGTGGCACGGCGGAGTTCCTGGCCCCGCTGCCCATCCGCGAGCTCGATCAGCCCGAGGCGGGCCGCGCCGAGCTGGTCACCCTGCTCAAACAGCTCGGCTTGCACACGCTGGGCGCCTTCGCGGCCCTCGACGAAAGCGACGTCTCCGCGCGCTTCGGGGCGGAAGGAGTGCTCGCGCACCGGCTGGCGCGAGGACGGTCCGAACGTCCGCCGTCGCGTCGGCGGCCGCCACCGGAACTCTCCCTCGCGAAGGCGTTCGACCCGCCGATCGACCGGGTCGACGCCGCCGCGTTCGTGGCGAAAGGGCTCGGCGAGCGTTTCCACGCCGGGCTCGCCGCGCACGGGCTGGCCTGCACCCGGCTCGGTATCTACGCCACCACCGAGACCGGTGAACAGCTCGGCCGGGTGTGGCGCTGCGCCGAACCGCTGACCCCGCTCGGCGTCGCGGACAGGGTGCGCTGGCAGTTCGAAGGCTGGCTGAAAGCCAAGGACCGCCCCCATTCCGGAGTCGTGCGGTTGCGGCTGGAGCCGGAGGAGACGGTCGAAGGGCGGTCGCTGCAGCTCGGGTTGTGGCAGGCGGGCGCGACAGGTGTGCTGCGACCGTCCACAGAGGACGAAGGCGTGTCCGGCGAGCGGGCGGGCCGCGCGCTGGTGCGGGTGCAGGGCCTCCTCGGTCCGGAGAGCGTCTTCACCGCGGTGCTCGACGGCGGCCGCGATCCCGCCGAGCGGGTCCGGCTGGTGCCGTGGGGCGACAGGCGGGAGAAATCGGCGCAGGCGGACGCGAACTGGGCGGGGCGGCTCCCGTCGCCCTCCCCGGCGACGGTGTTCGCCCGCCCGGTGCCCGCTCAGGTGCTGGACGAGAACGGGCGCGTCGTGGAGATCACCACGCGACGCCGGGTCACCGCCGCTCCGTTCCTCGTGAGTTTCGAGGGTGGTGAGCCGCGCGAGGTGATCGCCTGGGCCGGGCCGTGGTTCGTCGGCGTCCGGGCCGGGGCGGGGCACGCCCGGTCGGGGACCCGGATGCGGTTGCAGGTGCTGCTGGCCGACGGGCAGGACGCCGAAGAGGCGGTGCTGCTGCGCTTCGAGCACCACAAGAATCCGATGTGGACACTGGAAGGGAAGTACGACTGACCATGGACGAGGAGTACACGCGGCTGGTGCGACGCTGGCTGGAAGAGCCGGCCATCCCGGTACAGCGTGCCGAGCTGGACGCCGCTTGGGCGGCCTGCGTCCCGCGCGCGGAAGTGTTCGTCCCCGCGCCGAGAAGCTCGACCGAGAATCGGTGACCGATGGGCTGGAACAACCCTCCTCGGCCGTGGAAGGATCTCGCCCGCGAGCTCGCGGGCGAGGTTCCGCCCGGCGACGGCGGTGACAGCCCCGCCTGGAGTGCCAAGCGGCAGGGCTATCAACGGCCCGCGGATCTGACCGGGCTGATCGGCGAAGACGACGGCGCCACCGCGTGCCGGGTGCCGTACGCCGAACTGCACTGCCATTCGAACTTCAGTTTCCTCGACGGGGCGAGCCACCCCGAGGAGCTGGTGGAGGAGGCGGCGCGGCTGGGCCTGGACGCGATCGCGCTCACCGATCACGACGGCATGTACGGTGTGGTCCGCTTCGCCGAGGCGGCGAGGGAGCTGGGCGTGCACACCGTCTTCGGCACCGAGCTCAGCTTCGGCCTTTCGGGGCCGCAGAACGGATTCGCCGATCCCGAGGGTGAGCATCTGCTCCTGCTCGCCAAGCAACAGGACGGGTACCTGAGCTTGAACCGGGCGATCACCGCCGGCCAACTGTACGGCTTCGACAGGCAGTCGTTGTCCCCCAAGGAAAGGGCGGAGAAAGGCAGACCGGTCTATGACCTGCGCGCGGTCGCCGAGGAGGTACGCGGGAAATGCGTGGTGCTCACCGGGTGCCGCAAGGGCGCGGTGCGCAAGGCGCTCGTCACCGAAGGCCCGGCCGCGGCCGTGGTGAGGCTGAAGGAACTCATCGACTGCTTCGGCAGGGAGAATGTCTACGTCGAGCTCATCGACCACAGCCTTCCCCTGGACAGCACGCACAACGACCTGCTGAGCGAGATGGCCGACGAGTTCGGCCTGCCGACGGTGGCGACCACGGCCGCGCACTACGCCCGGCCGGAGCGGGCTCCGCTCGCCGACGCGCTCAGCGCCATCCGCGCCCGGCGGGGCCTGGAGGACATGGAGGGCTGGCTGCCCGCCGCGGGGACGGCGTTCCTGCGGTCGGGAGAGGAGATGGCCGAGATCTTCGAGCGGTACCCGGGCGCGGTGCAGCGGGCGGCGCTGCTCGGCCGGGAGTGCGCGTTCGAACTCCATCACATCAAGCCGGAGCTGCCGCCGTTCGACGTTCCGAAGGAGCACGCCTCCGAAGCGTCCTACTTGCGCCACCTCACCAAGGAAGGTGCGAAGAAGCACGAGAAGAACAAAGACGCCGAGTACCGCGAAAAGGCCCGCAAGCTGATCGACCACGAGCTGGACATCATCGAAGAGCTGGGTTTCCCCGGCTACTTCCTGATCGTCTGGGACATCGTGAACTTCTGCCGGGAGAACAAGATCCTCTGCCAGGGCCGGGGATCGGCCGCGAACTCGGCCGTCTGCTACGCGCTCGGCATCACCAAGGTCGACGCCGTGCGCTACGGCCTGCTCTTCGAACGGTTCCTCGCCCCGGATCGCGACGGCTACCCGGACATCGACCTCGACATCGAATCCGACCGCCGTGAGGAGGCGATCCAGTACGTCTACGAGAAGTACGGTCGGCTGAACACCGCGCAGGTGGCGAACGTGATCACCTACCGGGCGCGGTCCGCGGTCCGGGACGCGGCGCGGGCGCTGGGGTACACGCCCGGCCAGCAGGACGCGTGGAGCAAGCAGATCGACCGCTGGGGCGCGTTGCGGGCCACGGAAAAGGACCACGATCACGACATCCCGGAAGAGGTCGTGGAGCTGGCCTGCGCGCTCGAAGACTTCCCCCGGCATCTGGGCATCCATTCCGGCGGGATGGTGATCTGCCGTCAGCCGGTGAGCGAGGTCGTCCCGATCGAATGGGCCCGTATGGAGAACCGCAGTGTCGTGCAGTGGGAGAAGGACGACTGCGCCGCCGCCGGGCTGGTCAAATTCGATCTGCTCGGGCTCGGGATGTTGTCGGCGCTGCACTACATGATCGATCTGGTCCGTGATCACAAGGGGGAAGAGGTCGACATCTCCGAATTGGATCTCAAGGATCAGAACATCTACGAAATGCTCTGCCGGGCCGACGCGATCGGCGTCTTCCAGGTGGAGAGCCGGGCGCAGCTGGCCACGCTGCCCCGCTTGCGCCCCAAGAAGTTCTACGATCTGGCGGTCGAGGTCGCGCTCATCCGGCCCGGCCCGATCCAGGGCGGTTCGGTGCATCCCTACATCCGGCGCAAGAACGGCCAGGAGAAATGGGATTTCGACCATCCGAAACTGGCCAACGCGCTGGGGAAGACCCTCGGTGTCCCGCTGTTCCAGGAACAGATGATGCAGATCGCCCTCGACATCGCCGATTTCACGCCGGCGGAGGCGGATCAGTTGCGGCACGCCATGGGGGCGAAACGTTCCGAGCAGAAAATGGAGCGGCTCAAACGGCGTTTCCTCGAAGGCGCCGCGAAGAACGACGTCGAAGGCGAGCTCGCCGAGAAGATCTTCGGCAAGCTCAAGGCGTTCGCGAATTTCGGCTTCCCGGAGAGTCACGCGCTGAGTTTCGCCCTGCTGGTGTTCGCGAGCGCGTACTTCAAGTACTACCACCCGGACGCGTTCCTGGCGGGTTTGCTGCGCGCGCAGCCGATGGGGTTCTACTCGCCGCAGTCGCTGGTCGCCGACGCGCGGCGGCACGGGGTGCGGGTGCTCGGCCCGGACATCAACGCGAGTCTTCCGCACGCGACGCTGGAACCCTTGCCGGAAGGGGGAAGGCTGCTCGCCGTGCGGGGAGGCCTGTCCACCGTGCGGATGATCGGCGAGAACCTGGCGAAGAAGATCGTCGAGGAGCGGGAAAGCGGCGGCCCGTTCGCGGATCTGTCCGAGGTCGCCCGGCGGGTGCGGCTGACCAGGCCGCAGGTCGAGGCGCTGGCCGCGGCCGGTGCCTTCGGTTGTTTCGGCGAGAGCAGGCGCAGCGCGCTCTGGGCGGCGGGGGCGGTCGCCGGCGAAAGCCCGGAGAAATTGCCGGGACTCATCACCGGGGCCAAGGCGCCGATGTTGCCGGGAATGGACGAAATCGACGTCGCGGCCGCGGACGTCTGGGCCACCGGGGTGTCGCCGGACAGCTTCCCGACCCAGTTCATCCGGGAGCACCTCGACGGACTCGGCGTCGTCACGGCGGCGGGCCTGCGCGAGATCCCGCACGGCACACACGTGCTGACCGGCGGCGCGGTGACCCATCGCCAGCGGCCGGCGACGGCGGGCGGCGTCACCTTCATGAACCTCGAAGACGAGACGGGGATGATCAACGTGATCTGTACGATGGGGGTGTGGCAGCGCTACCACCGGGTCGCCCGCGGCAGCCCCGCGCTGCTGGTCCGGGGTGTGGTCGAGCGCACCGGCGAGGTGGTGAACGTCCTCGCCGAACAGATCCGGCACCTGCCGTTGCGGATCACCGCCAAGTCCCGTGACTTCCGCTGAACCCTCTTGACGATCATCGGGAGGCCGTGCTGAAGTGTTTCCAGCGTCGCAGTGCACCCGGCAAAGAGACCGTCGCGGGCATGGAGGCGCCGGACCATGGGAAATCATGGAAACCCCTTCTCGGACGAACGGCCGGTTGACGGCGTTCGGAAATCAACTCGTTCAGGTTCACAACTGGCTGCGTAAAGAGCTGGCCAGGCTGCATGACGATCTGGAGTCGGTCGCGGCCGGGCGGGCCGAGCGGCTGCGCGATCTCCGGGCTCATTGCCTCACCTTCTGCTCCGCGCTGACCAGGCATCACACCGGCGAGGACGGTGGCGCTTTCCTTGTGCTGGCGGAGCAATTCCCCGAATTGCGGCCGTCGCTCGAAGAGCTCGCGCACGACCACGAGGTCATGACCGGGATCATCGAACGGATCGAAGAGCTGGTCGCCGATGTCGGCCCCGGGTCGAGCCAGGCCGAGATCCTCGACATCCAACGGGAACTGGACGGGCTCACGGCGATCATGGAGACGCATTTCCGCTACGAGGAGAAGCGGATCGTCGAGGTGCTCAACGCGCTGGACATGCCGGAGTGGCAGGAAACGAAGCCTTCTTTCCTGCTGAAATCCCATTAGGACATGATCTGACCTATACGGGTCATAGCGTTCTTCTCATCGCACACGACGACTGAGGAGAACTCCGATGACCAACCCGATCCCCGACGGCTACCACTCGGTCACCCCGTGGATCATCTCGCGTGACACCGCGGGCGTGATCGACTTCCTCAAGCGCGCCTTCGACGCCGAGCCGCTGGGCGACCCGGTGTACGTCGAGGGCGGGAAGATCGGGCACGCGGAGGTTCGGATCGGCGATTCGGTCGTCATGCTGTTCGATTCGCGGGACAACTGGGTCGACACTCCGGCGTACCTGCGGCTCTACGTCGAAGACAGCATCGAGACGCAGCGCCGGGCGATCGAGGCGGGCGCCAAAGAGGTCACGAAGCAGACCGAACTCTTCTTCGGCGACCGTGTCGGCCGGGTGCTCGACCCGTTCGGCAACCTCTGGTGGATCCAGACCAGGGTGGTCGACCTCGACTACCCGGAGATGGAGCGCCGGATGAACGACCCGAAGTTCATCGAGGCCATGAACTACGTGGCGAGCTCGGAGATCATCCCGAGCCGCTGATTTCGGTAGGGTGGTGATCGCGACGCGGAGGTGAGCCGGTGGATCACCACCCACTCCGGGGCAACCCCGGGGAGTACGAAGTCAGCGAGACAAGGCGCCCCGCGCGAGCGCGGCATGCTCCGCGTGCGAGTCCGCGCGGATGACAGGAGAAAGAGTCACCTCCGCGTCGCTCCTCGAACCCCTGCCGCCGGTCTGGCGGTTCCAGGTGGCCCGCTGGGCGACCTTCGACGAGTGCGCCGCCGGGCTCGGCCTGACCCCCGGCGAACTGTCGTGGTTCGCCGACGCGAAGGGCTGGAACAGGCGTGCGGCCGGGCCGATCCGGCACTACACCTACCGCTGGATCCCGACGGCTTCGGGCGGGGTGCGGCTCATCGAGCGGCCGAAGCCTCGCATCGCCGAACTGCAACGCCGGATCGTGCGGCACGTCGTCGACGCGCTGCCGGTGCACGAGGCCGCGCACGGATTCCGGCGCGGCCGGTCGCCGATGTCGTGCGCGGCACCGCATGCCGGCCGGGAGACCGTGGTCCGGATGGATCTCGAAGGGTTCTTTCCGACGGTGTCCGCGCGCCGGATCTCGGCGTTGCTCGCCCTCGCCGGCTATCCGTCCGTCGTGGCCGAGGCGCTGGCGGGTGTGCTCACCACGGCCGTTCCGCCGGGTGTGCTCGCCACCGTGCCCGACGGCCGGCGGGATCCGGCGCGCGTGCGGCTGCTGAGCAACCTGGCGGCCACGCATCTTCCGCAGGGCGCGCCGTCGTCGCCCGCGGTCGCGAACGCCGTCACACACCATCTCGACCGGCGGATCGACGGCCTCGCCCGTGCGCTGGGCGCGGTCTACACGCGGTACGCCGACGATCTGGCGTTCTCCGGGGATTCCCTGCCACTGCACCGGTTGCTGCCCGGGGTCCGGCGGATCGTGACCGACGAGGGTTTCCGGCTCCGGGACGATAAGACGTCGATCGCCGCCGCGCACCAGCGGCAACGGGTCGCGGGACTGGTGGTCAACAGTGCGCCCGCCGCGACACGCGCCGACTACGACGCCCTGCGCGCGGTGCTCCACAACTGCGTCCGGACCGGCCCGGAGGAACAGAACCGGGCTGGCCACCCGGACTTCCGCGCCCATCTGCTCGGCCGGATCGGCTGGATCGCCGCGTCTTCGGAGCTCCGGGCGGCGAAGCTGCGCGACTTGTTCGGCGGCATCACCTGGTCGTGAGCGGGTATGCGATCCTGGACGGGTGATCGAGACTGCGGAGGACTACCGAGAAGCCGTTCTTTCCGAGCAGTGGTGGGAAAAACGCGGTTTCGTCGGCTGTGATTTCACCGAAGCCGACCTGCGCGGGCTGCGCACCCAGGGCTGCACCTTCGATCAGTGCGACTTCACCAAGGTCGACTTCGAAGGCTCGCGCCACGAGGCGTCCGCGTTCCGCTCGTGCACCTTCGACCGCAGTGTGCTGGCCAGTACGCGGTGGAGCTCCTGCTCGATGCTTGGATCGTCCTTTGTGGACTGCCGGTTCCAGAAGATCGCCTTCACCGAATGCGATCTCTCGCTGGTGTCGCTCAGCAAGGCTCGATTGTCCAAAGTGGACCTCGGTGGCCTGCGGCTGCGTGAGGCGAACCTGCTCGACGCGGATCTGACCGGCGCCGACCTGCGTGGCGCGGACCTCTCCGGCGCCCGGCTGGCGGGCGCGAAGCTCGACGGCGCGGACCTGCGCGGCGCGCGGCTCGACGCCAACGGCCTGGTGCAGGCGAACCTCGCCGGGGTCCACGTGGACACCGAGACCGCGATCGCCTACGCCGCCGCGCACGGTCTCGTCATCCACTGAAACGGGCCGTTCCTGGCGAATTTCGCCAGGAACGGCCCGTTCATAGCGCCTGGGGGGGGGCTCAGTCGATCGGCGGTTCGCCCGGGTCCAGCTCGATGAGGTCGCCCTCGGCGAGCAGTTCCTCGATGGACGCCGGCAGCAGGTACGCGGACCCGCCACCGGGCTGGTTGAACCACGGGATCGCGACACCGGCGAGGGCTTCGAGCGGACGCTGCACGCGGTAGACGTGGTACGGCCGGTTCACCCACTCCGGCACGAGCGAGCGCTCCTCGAACGGCGTCCCGGCCGCGTAGGTCAGGTTGCCGTTCGGGCCGCCGAAGCGGTCCAGCTCGCTGCCCGCGGGCAGCTCACGCAGCTCCTTGCCGCGGAACAGCGTCAGCGGCGGCTCACCGTTGAGCGGCGAGATCGGCCAGTTCTGCTTGGCGTCCGGCGCCCCGGCGCTCGCCGCCGCGGCCGGACGGGCCGGTTCCTCACGCCGCATCGGCGGCGCCGGAGGCGGCGTCACCGGCGGCTCGCGCCGCGGCGGCGCGGGCGGCGGGCTCGCGAGCACCGGGTTCGGCCGCGCTGGGGGCGCGGGCGGGACCGGCGCGGGGGCGGGCTCGTCGTCCAAATCGTCCCCGAGCAGCTCTTCGGCCGTCGTGAACGCGGTCTGTTCCTGTGCCGGGATCGACTCCCGCGGCGGCACCGGATGCGAACCGGTCGCGATCTCGGGGGACAGCGTCGCCATCACGGGCGGCGCGGGAGCGGGTTCCTCGACCGGTTCCTCTTCGGCGGCGGGCTCTTCCGCGGGCGGCGGAGCGCCGTTCGGGTTCAGCAGGACCTTGCCGAGCATGAACGCGGCCGCGTCCTCGGCGTCGCCGAACACCGCCGGATTCGTCAGCTTCCCGTCGTACCAGCCGACGCGCCAGCCGCCACCGTCGACCTGCTCGACACTCCAGCCGTGCTCGGCGGGCGAGCCGATGCGGTAGACGTCGCCGGGCACGTCGAGTTCGTCGAACTTCGCCTGCAACTCGTTCAGCACCGGCTCGGGGTGCTCGGCGCGGCGCGGCGGCGCTTCCTCGCGCCGCGGCTCGGGCTCCGGGTGGGGCACGGGGGCGGTAGCAAAGGTCCCCCGCTCCTGCGGCGGGCCGTCGACCTGCGTGATCTCGGTGTCCGACGGCGGGGGCGCCACGTCCGGCTCCGCGTCGTGCGTGAGGAGGGGCAGCTCGGGGCCGGCGTCGGCCTGCTCGACCGGCGTGTAACCGGTGGTCGTCTCCTCTTCCGGCGGCGCGTACGGCTGGTCTTCTTCCTGCCGGGCGTACGCGTCCTGTTCTTCCTTGAGCGGCGGCTGCTCGTAGGCGCCGGCCTGCGGGGCCCGCGCGTACGTGGTCGCCTCCGGGTCGGCGAGCTGCGGCTCGGGCTCGGTGCCCTGCCGCTCCTCGTCGGTGAAGGCGTCCTGCTCGGACGCGTACGGCTCTTCGTAGCCGTCTTCGTACTGCTGCTCGGCGGCGGCTTCGTGGAAGTCCTGCGCCTGGTAGTCCTGGGTGTCGTAGTCGTCTTCGTACCGCTGGGCCTGCTCGGCCTGGTCCGGGACGGTGGATTCGGCGGACGGGACGGCCGCCGCCGCGGCGACCGGAGCGGCGGCAGCGGCGGCCACCGCGGCCTGGTCCGGACCCTGCTGGTGCGGCGGCGGGACGGCCTGGTTCGGGCCGGGGCCCGCGGGGCCGCCCGGTCCGGGCTGGCCGGGCGCGGCCTGCTGGGGCGGCACCGGGCCGTTCTGCGGAGGACCCTGCGGAGGCGGGCCCGCGGGCGCGCCGTTGTTGGGGCCACCCGGGCCGTTGGGGCGCTGCTGCGGGGGCTGATTCCCCCGGGTGAGGTACCCCGCCGCGGCCTGCAGCGTCGGGCCGTCGACCTCGGGCAGCGTGAAGTCGTTCTGCCGGACGTGCTCGATCAGGTCGAGCTCCGGCGAGACGCCGTATTGGCGCAGGTAGAAGTTCACGGCGGCAGGCCAGATCCACTGCCCGTCACTGTGGAAGGCGACCGGGACGGTGGCCTCGGGGGTCTGGGCGAGCCGGTCGATGTCGTAGCCGCGTTCGGTGACCACCAGCGGCGCGTGGTCGAGGTACTCGAGCAGCCTGTCCTGCTCCTCGATCTCCAGGTCGGGCCGGTTGATCACCGGACGCCCGGCCGGGCCGATGGTGTCGAAGATGCGGGCGATGCGGAAATGCGGTCCTGGCTGCTCGGGGCCGAGGCCGGACATGCGCCGGATCAGCCATTCGGGCACGTTCTCCTCGGAGCGGGGGAACATGCGCAGCTCGTCGGAGAGCGCCTGCGGCGGCGGCGCGAGACGCCACTGCGGCTCGTCGCGGTTGTACTCGAGGTTGTAGCTGGACGGGTGGTCGAGCTGGTAACGGGCGTTGAACCAGGTGCCGCGGCCGTCGCGATACATCCCGGCACGAAGTCTGCCGAACAGTGTCGCGATGTCGTGCGTCGCGACCCATTCGTGTGAGGTGCCGTCCTCGGTGATGATCTCCCCGGTCATCTCGTGGTACCTGCCGACGGCTCGGTACTCGGCGGTCACCTTCCGCCAATCACGCGGAGCGGCCCGCAGCAGGGCGAGGCCGATCTGTTTGACCAGGGTGTCCTGCTCGGTCGCGTTCAACTGAGTCGTCGGTTGTGCCACGGTCACATTTTGACCGTATCCGCGCTCCTGTGCACCCCGCATGTGGGTTTTGCCGCTATTGACTCGCCGGAAGACGCCCTGACCTGGTGCCGGGTCACTCACCCGGGATACTGACCGAGTGAACCGAATCGCCCGCGAGACCCTGAAGGACGAGGACTGATGGCGGTGGCCGGACAACGGCGTGACCGTGGGGCACTGCTCCATCACCTGCCGTTCCTGCTGGTGATGCTGGTGGTGGCGGTCGCCGCCCTCCGGATCGGCCAGTACCACTGGCGGCAGGGGGCCGCGCTGATCGGCGGCGCGCTGCTGCTCGCCGGGCTGCTGCGGGCGGTACTGCCCGAAGTGAAGGCCGGGCTGCTGGCGATCCGGGGCAAACCGGTCGACGTCCTGACCTACGGCGCGCTTTCCGTCTTGATCCTGTTCATCGCGCTCACGATCACCGGCGGGCCCCTGTCCTGATGCGCGTGAAGGCCCCCTTCCCTCGACTGAGCCGAGGGAAGGGGGCCTTCACGCGCATTGAGCGCTCAGGAAGCCATGGCGGGCGCGAGCCGGGCTTCGCGGCGGTCCATCCCGCCGGACACCACGGCCAGCGAAAGCCCCAGGACGGCCAGCGACGCGCCGACCCAGTTGGGCGCGACCAGGCCGAGCCCGCCGGCGATCACCAGGCCGCCGAGGTAGGCGCCGATGGAGTTCGCGATGTTGAACGCCGACTGAACGGCCGCGGAGACCAGTGACGGCGTTCCGCCCGCCTTCTCCATGATCCGCGCCTGCATCATCGGGCCGATCATGAAGCCGGCGAGACCGACGAAGAAGATCGTCACCGCCGCGCCGACCTTGCCGTTCGCGGTGAAGGTGAAGATCGCCAGCACCGAAGCGAGCGCGATCAGCGAGACGTAGAGGCTCGGCATCAGCGCCTTGTCGGCGAGCCTGCCGCCGAGGTAGTTGCCGATGGTCATGCCGACGCCCGCCAGGGACAGCAGCAGCGTGACGTCGGACGGCGAGTAGCCGGTGACGTCGGTCAGCATCGGCGCGATGTAGGACAGGCAGGCGAACACGCCGCCGAGGCCGAAGGTGACGATCGCGAGCGCGAGCCACACCTGCGGGCGGCGGAAGGCGCCCAGTTCGCCGCGCAGCGACGGCTCGACCGGTTTGCCCTGGTGGGGGACCAGTTTCGCGATCGCGGCCATGGCGACCAGGCCGATCACGGCGACGACGCCGAAGGTCGCGCGCCAGCCG
Organism: Amycolatopsis roodepoortensis; assembly: GCF_024628825.1. Classification (NCBI taxonomy): domain Bacteria; kingdom Bacillati; phylum Actinomycetota; class Actinomycetes; order Pseudonocardiales; family Pseudonocardiaceae; genus Amycolatopsis; species Amycolatopsis roodepoortensis. The sequence continues at coordinate 4,020,298 of NZ_CP102415.1, read as the reverse complement.
ACCTTCTGGCCGAGCAGCGTGCCCAGCGGGACGCCGACGACGTTGGCCAGGGTCAGGCCCATGAACATCATCGAGACGGCCTTCGCGCGTTCGCCCGGCTTGGCCAGGCTGGACGCGACGACCGCGCCGGCGCCGAAGAACGCGCCGTGCGGCAGGCCGGCGAGGAAGCGGAACGCGACACCGAACTCCTGGTTCGGCGAGAGCGCGAAGAGGGCGTTGCCGAGCGTGAACAGCCCCATCATCGCCAGCAGCATCGTCTTGCGCGGCAGGCGGACGGCGGCGGCGGTGAGCAGCGGGGCGCCGACGACGACGCCGAGGGCGTAGCCGGAGATGAGGTACCCGGCGGACGGGATTGACACGCCGAAGTCCGCGGCGGCTTCGGGCAGCACGCCCATCATGACGAATTCGGTGGTCCCGATGCCGAAGGCACCGATGGCGAGCGCGAGCAGCGCGACGGGCACGGCTCTCCCTTCGAGGGTCGTACGTGAGTAAACGATTACTCGCCCAGTGTCGCGGATGGGGAGCTGAATCGATTTAGGTCTCGGACACAAAAGAAGACAGCGTGTGCGGCCCCGCTGTCCTGTGTCCAGTTCAACCGATCGAGGGTGCCTTTGTCATCCCGGTTTCGGGTGAGGCTGGCCACCCTCAGCGGCGGGCGGCGAGCACCCCTTGGAGCAGGCCGGGGAACAGCTCGTCGAGATCCTTGCGGCGCAACGAGTTGTAGCGGGCGGTGCCCTGCTGGCGGCCCATGATGATGCCCGCTTCGCGCAGCGTGCGCAGGTGATGGGTGAGTGTGGACTTGGTCACGGCGACGTCGAATCCGCTGCACGAGATCTCGGTGCCGGGCTCGGCCAGCTGGCGGACCATGTCGAGGCGGACCGGGTCCGCGAGCGCGGCGAGGACCGCCTCGATCCGGATCTCGTCCTGATCGGGATAGACGTACTGCTGCGTCGCGGCCATTCGTCCATAGTACGACGCCCCTCGAACTTCCGGCGAGTTCGTAGTACGGTCTCCATCGAACTACGACAACCATCGAACAACGACCCCATGTCGCCTTTAGCGGGCTAAACGCGATCCGGCGCCGACCTGCGTTTCGCGGGCTAAACGCGATCTGTGGGGTCTGGAGCTGGGGAGTCATGACCTTCGCACCACCCAGGACCGCGGTGCTGGCGCTCGGTACCTTCGCGGTCGGCACCAGCGGCTACGTCGTCGCCGGGCTGCTGCCCGCGCTGACCGGCGAGCTCGCGGTCTCCGAGACGGCCGCCGCCCAGCTGGTCACCGCCTTCGCCATCGCGTACGCGGTCGGCTCACCGCTGTTCGCCGCGGTCACCGGCCGCTGGGAGCGGCGCACGCTCCTGGTCGCCGCCCTCGTCGTCACCGCCGTCGGCAACGCCCTCGCCGCCCTCGCGCCCGGCTACGTGACCCTGCTCCTCGCGCGGGTCGTCACCGCGATCGGCGCGGCGGTCTTCACCCCGGCCGCGAGCGCCGTCGCCGCCGAGCTCACTTCGCCGGAACGCCGGGGCCGCGCGGTCGCGCTCGTCTTCGGCGGGCTCACCGTCGCGACGATCCTGGGCGTCCCGCTCGGCAGTGTCCTTTCGCAGAGCGTCGGCTACCAGGCCGTCTTCGCGCTCGTCGCGGTCTTCTCGCTCCTTGGCGCCGTCGCGGTCCGGCTGGTCCTGCCCGCCGTCCCGGCGCCACCTCCGGTCCGGCTGGCCGAACGGTTCACCGTCGCCAAGGATCCGCGCGTCCTCGCCATGCTCGGCGCGACCGTGCTCGGCTGCCTCGCCGCGTTCTCCGTCTACACCTTCATCTCGCCGGTCCTGTCCGCCACCGCGGGCGTCCACGGCACGACGGTCAGCCTGCTGCTGCTCGTCTACGGCGCGGGCGGCGCGCTCGGCAACGTCCTCGGCGGCCGCGCGGCCGACCGCTGGGGCGCCAAGGGACCGCTGCTGGTCGTGTTCGGCGGGATCACCGTCGTGCTCGCGCTGCTTCCGCTGATCGCGACCACCGTCGCGGGCGCGGCGATCGTCCTCTTCCTGTGGGGCCTGGCCACCTGGTCGGTCAATCCGCCGATCCAGCACCGGCTGATCGAGCTGTCCAAGCAGAACGCCGGGCTCGTCCTCTCGCTCAACGCGTCCGCGATCTACCTCGGCGTCGGCCTCTCCGGCGTGGTCGGGGGAGCGGTGCTGAGCGGCGGCGGGCCGCTCCTGCTGCCCGAGGTCGCGGCGGTGCTGACCGCGCTCGGCGCGGCCGTGGTCGTGGCGGGCTGGCGGAACCGCGTGAAGCGGCCCGCATTGGCCGAATGACGTCTATTCGGCGCGCGACTGGACTTCGCAGTCGGGGCCGGGGAACACCAGCCCTTCGTGTCCGTCCGCGAACCGGACGAGATACGGCGGGGCGCCGTGTTCACCGCGTACCTCGAGGATCTCGCCGCGTTGTTCGGCCGAGCCCACCGTGCGTCCGTGCACGTGGATCTCGTCTCCGACGGTCGCCTGCATGAGAACCACCTCCGACGCCTTCAAGGTTAGGAGCGTCGGGGTGATCTCGCTACAGTGTCGGCATGATCCTCGAAATCCTTGGAGGCGCGACGCCTCACGTCCGGTGAGCCCGTCGATCCGGGTCCGCACGCCGTCGGAACTGCGTGCGGCCAGAAGAAGGAAAGCCCACTCCTGCTGGGGACATCTCGTCGCCGCGCCGCTGTGGCCATTGCACGGAGCGAACCTCGGCACGCTGCTGCGAACCTGTGACGCGGTGGGTGCCTGCCTCGCCGTGCCGCGGTTTCCGTGGGTGCCCGAGGCGCTGCGCCGGGGGAACACGTTGCGCCGTCCGGCTTGTGTGCACTGGGTGCACGATCCGCCCGGCTGGCTGGCGCGGGAAAAGGCGGCGGGCACGGCGATCGTCGGTGTCGAACTCGCCGACGAGGCCGTGCGTCTCGCCGATCTCGTGCCCGCGCGGGGCCGGACGATCGCCGTGCTCGGCCACGAGCAGCAGGGCATTCCGCCGGACGCGCTCGACCTTCTCGACACCGTCGTCGAAATTCCCATGGTCGGCACCGGTGCGAGCCTCAACGTCGCCGTCGCCGGCAGCCTCGTCCTGTACAAATTGGCGGGCCTGCTGTGACCGTCGCCGATAAGCTGCCCGGATGACCGACGTACTCGACAAAGTCGCCGGGAAAAGCGGCGAATTGGTGCTCCGCCGGGCAGGGGACGACTTCGAGGTCATCGCCAACGGTGTCTTCCTGATGGACACCCGGAATGGTGAATCCGAACGGTTGCTCGTGTCGGTGGCGGCGGATCTGGTGCCGGGCGAGGCACGGATGCTGATCGGCGGTCTCGGCGTCGGCTATTCACTGCGCGCCGCGCTGGACCATCCCGGTGTCGGCGAGGTCGTGGTCGTCGAGCGCGAGCCCGCCGTGATCGGCTGGAACCGCGAGGGGCCGCTCCGGGACGTCCACGACGACGCGCTGTCCGACGAACGGGTCACCGTCGTCGAGGCCGATCTGGTGAAGTGGCTGCGCCGGACGGAAGAACGGTTCGACGCGTTGTGCCTCGACATCGACAACGGTCCTGAATGGACGGTCACCGACGGCAACTCGAAGCTCTACCGGGACGAAGGGCTCGACATGCTCGCCGAACGGCTGCGTCCCGGCGGCGTGCTCGGGGTGTGGAGCGCCGAGTCGGTGCCGTCGTTCAGGAAGCGGTTGCGGGCGCGGTTCGGTGAGGTGCGGGAGCTGAAGATCCCGGTGCCGCAAGGGGAACCGGACGTGCTGTGGTTCGCGCGGGTGTAGCGGACGCCGCACGGGTCAACGCCCGCTGGTGCGACACGGTGTGCCGGACGGGCACCTTCACCGCCCGCGTCTGGAAGTCGGCCCGCCGGACACCGCCGTTGTATCCGGACGCGATGACCCTGACCCCGGACGCGACGGCGGCGGAGGTGCTGGACGGGATCGACACCTCGCCGGGCTGCGCGGTGAAGGACAGCTTCGCCTGCCTTGATCTCGCGCCGCTGGGTTTCGAGGTGCTCTTCGAGGCCACCTGGATCACCTGTACGGCGGGGCCACCGCTCGAACCGGGCTGGTCCCGGGTCGCCGACCCCTTCGACGACCCGTCCGTCGCCGTGTGGGCGAGCGGTGCCGCCGGAGTGACGGCCAACCGGGACGGCGACTTCGCCGGACTGTCCAATTTGTACACTCAGGGCGACCTGGACGACGCCTGGCGCGGCGCGACCTCGGCCGTCGCGGCCAGCTTCCCCGGTTTGCCGATCACCGGCTACGAACGCGGCGAGGATCTCGACGCCGCCCTCCGCAACGGCTACACGGCGCTGGGTCCGCTGCGGGTCTGGCTGAAATGATCGCCGTATGGAGATCACGACCTGGCACCTCGAGCAGACCTCGCCGGACGAGCTGAGCGCGGCGAAACCGCCGTCCGTCCCGGTGACGGTCACCCGCGCCGAGCTGGTCAGCCCGGAACTGAACCGCTACCTCTACACCGCCGTCGGCGGCGACTGGTTCTGGATCGACCGGCTCGGCTGGACGTGGGCGCAGTGGGTCGAGTGGCTGGACAGGCCGGGGGTCGAGACCTGGGTGGCCTACGCGCAGGGGACGCCGTGCGGTTATTTCGAGCTTGACGGCAGCGTTGACGGCGGTCTTGATGGCACAGTCGAACTCGCGTACTTCGGCCTGATGTCGTCGTTCGTCGGCAAGGGCGTCGGCGGGTACCTGCTGACCGTCGCGTTGCGGGAGGCGTGGGCGCTCGCGGAGCGCTGGCCGGGCAAGACGCCGACGCGGCGCGTCACGGTCCACACCTGCACCACGGACGGCCCGGCCGCGCTCAAGAACTACCAGGCACGCGGCTTCCGGCTGTTCCGCACCGAGGTCGGGCAGGCCGAACTGCCCGCCGAGACACCGGGACCGTGGCCGGGAGCCGGGAAGAAGTAGTTACTCCGCAGGAGCCTTGGCGGCGGCCTTCGCCGCCTTCTTGAACGCGCGCACCTCGCCGAGGGTCTTCGCGTTGGTGACGTCGGCGATCGAACGCCGCGAGCCGCGGTCGCCGTACGCGCCAGCGGCCGCGCGCCAGCCCTTGGGCTGCACGCCGAGCTGTTTGCCGAGCAACGCGAGGAAGATCGCGGCCTTCTGGTCGCCGTAGCCGGGCAGCGCCTTGAGGCGTTTGAGGACTTCGGGGCCGTCCGGCTTGGGGCGTCCGGCCGTCCAGATCCGGGAGGCGTCTCCGTCATAGACCTCGACGACGTGCTGCGCGAGATCCTTCACGCGGCGGGCCATCGAGGCGCCGTAGCGGTGGATCGCGGGCGGGATCACGCACAGCTCGACGAAGGTTTCGGTGTCCATCGCGTGGATCTTCCCGATGTCGAACCCGTCCATCCGGTCCGCGATCTTCTGCGGGCCGCGGAACGCGTGTTCCATCGGGAACTGCTGGTCGAGGAGCATCCCGACGAGCAGCGCGAACGGGTCTTCGGTGAGCAGCCGGTCCGCTTCCTCGTCCCCGACCAGGTGCAATGCGCGCGTCATGCGCCCAGGATCTCACGACCGGGCCGATCCGCGCGTCCTCATCCTTGTGGGTCGACCAGCAGGTCCGCGGCCGCCGTGGTGATGGCGGCCGAGACCGCCGCCAGCGCGGGGGAGTCGAGTTTCCACTGCTGCCAGAACAGCGGTACGTCGATCGGGTGGTCGGGGTCGAGGCAGACGAAGCTGCCGTCGCGCAGCCGGTCGCCGATCTGCGCGAGCGGCACCATGCCCCAGCCCATCCCGGCCGCGACGGCGTCGAAGAACCCTTCGGACGACGGGACGTAGTGCCGCAGCCGGCTCGCGATCGTGCCGCGCTCGCGCGCGAAGCGGTCTTGCAGGTCGTCACGGCGGTCGAAGACGACGACGGGCGCTTCGGCGAGGTCGAGGTCCGTGCCGAGTGCCGGGCTCACGACGGCCAGGTAGCGCATGTGCCCGAGCCGGTGGACCGAACACCCCGCGACCGGATCGGGTGACGACGTCACGGCGGCCATCACCAGGCCCTCCCGCAGCAGGGTCGTGGTGTGGTCCTGGTCCTCGCGATGCAGTTCGAAGCAGATCTTGTGCTCGGGCGGCACCCTCGTGAGGGCGGGCAGGAACCAGGTCGCCAGCGAATCGGCGTTCACCGCGATCGTCAGCCGGACCGGCTCGTCGCCGGTGGTCAGGCCGAGTTCGGCCCGGGTGTCGGCCTCCAGCAGCGCCATCTGACGGCCGAACCGCACCACCGCCTGCCCGGATTCGGTCAGGCGCACCGGTTTCGTGCGGATCAGCAGGACTCGGCCGGTGCGCTGTTCGAGCGCCTTGACGCGCTGGCTGATCGCCGACGGGGTCACGTGCAGTGCCGACGCCGCCGCGTCGAAGGTGCCTTCGTCGGCGACCACCAGCAGCGTGCGGACCAGGTCGAGGGGCAGATCTGTCATCACGAACGCTAATCTTACGTAAGAATCTTTAGCTGTACTGTTGACGATTCGCTTCCTAGTGTCGTCCGTATGGGAGACGTTCTGTTCAGCGCGGTCGCCGGGTTCGGCGCCACCATGGCCCTCATCGTCGCGATCGGCGCGCAGAACGCCTTCGTGCTGCGCCAGGGCATCCGGCGCGAAGCGGTGCTCGTCGTGGTGCTGATCTGCATCTTCTCCGACGCCATCCTGGTCAGCCTCGGCGTCGGCGGGGTCGGTGCCCTGGTCGGGATGTCACCCGAAGCGCTGACCATCGTCGCGCTGATCGGCGGCGCCTTCCTGCTTTGCTACGGCGCCCTCGCGGCCCGCCGTGCGTTCAAGCCGTCGAAGCTGGAGACCGGCGGCCCGGAGACCGGCGGATCGTTGCGCCGCATCGTGCTGACCACGCTGGCCATCACCTGGCTGAATCCGCACGTCTACCTCGACACCCTCCTCCTGCTCGGCGCCATCGCGGCCGGGCACGGCAGCGACCGGTGGGCGTTCGGCGTGGGCGCGGTGTCGGCCAGCGTGATCTGGTTCCTCGCGCTCGGTTTCGGCGCGCGGCTGCTCAGCGGGTTCTTCCGCAAGCCGTCGTCGTGGCGGGTGCTGGACGGTCTGGTCGCCGCGACGATGATCGGCCTTGGCGTGGCGCTGGTGGCCGGCGCCTGATCACGGCAGGCGGGCCAGCATTTCGGCGGGGAGCACCAGATCGGCCGCGGCCGCCGAATCGCGGATGGTCGCGGGCCTCGTCGAGCCGGGGATCGCGATCATCGACGGCGACTTCGCGAGCAGCCAGGCCAGGCACACCCGTTGCGGGCTGACCCCGAGTTCTTCGGCCACGGCAAGGAATTCCCCGCCGATGCCGCGAAGGGGGCCCCACGGCAGGTACGTGAGCCCGAGTTCGGTACACAGGGCCAGTTCCGGTTCGTGCGCGAGCTGCGCGGGCGCGTGCTCGTTCTGCACCGAAACCAGGGTCTCTCCGAGGATGTCGCGCGCTTCGAGGATCTGCGCGCGGGAGACGTTGGAGATCCCGGCGAGGCGGATCTTGCCTTCGTCGGCCAGCTCCTTGATCGCACCGACGGACTCCGCCCACGGCACGTTCGCGTCGGGCTTGTGCAGCTGGTAGAGCCCGATGGCGTCGACGCCGAGCCGCTTCAGCGAGCCTTCGCAGGCGTTCCTGAGGTGCTCGGGAGTTCCGGTGACGGTCCACGAACCGTCACCGGGACGGCCACGACCGCCCTTGGTCGCGACGAGCACCCCGTCCGAGTCGCCGCGGACGGCCAGCGCGGCGGCGATCAGCTCCTCGTTGTGCCCGATTTCGCCCGCGTGCCAGTGGTAGGAGTCGGCCGTGTCGATCAGCGTGACACCGGCGTCGAGCGCGGCGTGGATGGTGGCGATCGCGCGGTCGCGATCCGGGCGGCCCTCGATCGACAGGGGCATCGCGCCCAGGCCGATCGCGCTCACTTCGACGTCTCCGATGCTGCGGTAACGCATGGGGGTCAAGCCTTTCTGACGTCTTCGATGGCTTCGCCGAGCCAATCGGTGGTGGTGGAGAAGGAGAAGCCGAGGCCGGTCGCTCGCGAGGTGTCCAGGACTGCGTACCGGTCGAAGGAGAACGGTGAGGCGTCCCGCTCGACGGCCCGGAACCGGGGCTTCGTGCTGATGGCGGCGGCGAGATCGAGCACCGACAGTTCGCCGTGCGAGCCGGCGTTGACCGGCCCGGTGAAGTCCGCGAGCGTCGCCCAGGTCAGGAAGTCCGCGATCTCACTCGCGTGGATGAACGTCGACGGCCGCGGTTCCGCGTGGACGTCCACGGCGTCCCCCGCGTCCAGCCGTTCGACGTAATGGCGCAGCCGCCCGGTGAAATCCTCGCCGCCGAGGACGTGCGCGACGCGCACCGAAGCGAACGGCGTGTCCGCCGCCGCGAAGACCGTCTCGGCCTGTCGCTTGCCTTCGCCGTAGTCGTACGAAGCCGCCCCGAGGTCGACCGGCACGGGGGAGACCAGCGATTCGGTCATCGGCGTCTCCGTCCGGACCTGGTCGTAGACCTCGATCGTGGACGTCATCACGTAGCGGTCCGCGCGGAACACGCGGCTCGCGATCTCCGCCTGGACCGGTGTGTAGCAGACCTGGTCGAGGACGACGTCGAAGGAGCGGGAACCCAGCGCGGCCTTCAGTCCGGCTTCGTCGTCGCGGTCCGCTATCAGGTGGGCGACGCCGTCCGGAGCAGGCGCGGACCCGCGGTTGAGGACGGTGACGTCCGCGCCGGCGTCACGCAGCCGCTCGACCACCCCGCGGCCGAAGTACCGGCTTCCGCCGAGAACGAGCACTTTCTTCATGTCCACCAGTGTTACGGTGGCCATCCGGGTGGTTGAAGGGGAGAACATGGGTGAAACGGCGGAATCGCTGAAAGAATCTCGGTCGAATCGGAGTTTCGCTGAAAGTTCACTGGACGTGATCGACCGGCGACTCCTCGAACTCCTCCAGGAGGAAGGCCGGATCACCCTGAGTGAGCTCGGGCGACGTGTTTCGCTGAGCCCCGCCGCGGTCGGCGAGCGCGTCAAACGGCTCGAAGCCGACGGCACGATCACCGGCTACGCGGCGCTGGTTTCGCCGACCGGGATCGGCCTGGGGCTGCGGGCGTTCGTGCGGATGGCGCCGCACAGCGGGTTCACCGTCCGGCATCCGCGGACGCGGAAGATCATGGACCGGCCGGAGATCCTCGAACTCCACCACGTGGTGGGCGAGGACTGCTGGATCCTGAAGATCGCCGTGCGCGACACCAGTCACCTGGAAGAGCTACTGGAGGACCTTTCCGTGCTGGGCGCCACGACGACGTCGATCGTCATGTCCAGCCCGATCGAACGCCGAGTCCTGCTGCCTTTGTGATCAGTCATAAGAACTGGCGGGTAAGTCTGGTCTTTCTCCTGGTTCAGGTCGTCGGTTTGTGACGCATGATGACTCGCATCCCATACTGACGAGTAACCGGAGGCGGGTATGCGGGCTCGGATCCTCACCACGCTGATCGCGGCCTTGACGTTCACGATCGCCGTCCCGGCGGCGGCGAACGCGGCGCCGTCCAGCGGCTGGAACGACTGGTCGTGCCGGCCGAGTGCGAGCCATCCCGAGCCCGTGGTGCTGGTGCACGGCCTCGGCGGGAACGCGACGACCAACTGGTTCCACCACGCGCCGAAGCTCAAGGACGCCGGGTACTGCGTCTATTCGCTGACCTACGGCGCCACCGTCCTGGGTGGACAGTTGTTCGGCGGGCTCGCCTCGATGCGGAAGAGCGCCGTCGAACTCGGCGCGTTCGTCGACCGGGTGCGAGCGAGCACCGGCGCGGACAAGGTCGACATCGTCGGGCATTCCGAGGGCACGACGATGCCCGCGTACTACCTCAAATTCGAGGGAGGCGCGGAGAAGGTGAAGCATTTCGTCGGCTTCGGCTCGAACTTCAAGGGCACGACGCTCAACGGCTATTCCGAGCTGGCCAGGGCCGTGCTGTCGCTGCCAGGGATCGATCTCCTCGCCGACGGCGTGTGCGGGGCGTGCCGCGAATACCTGGCGCCGTCGGCGTTCCTCGACGACCTCGCCCGCAACGGCGTGACCGTGCCGGGGCCGACCTACACGAGCATCGTCAGCCGCCACGATCGAGTGGTCACGCCGTACACCAGCGGTGTGCTGGACGAGCCGGGCGCGACCGACATCGTGCTGCAGGACCGTTGCGGCGCCGACGTTTCCGGGCATCTGAGCCAGGCGATCGACCCGAACGTGACGAGCCTGATCCTCAAGGCGCTCGATCCGGAGAACGCTCCCGCGCCGAAGTGCGTGCCGTTCTTCGCGCCGCTGTAAGGATCAGGGCCTGGTCGCGTGCACCACGAACACCGACCGGACCCGATCCTCGGTCTCGACGTCGAGACGTTTCACGGTCACCTCGGTGAAGCCGGCTTCGGAGGCCAGTTCCGCCGCGTCGTCCTCGGTCTCCGGCAGCTTCAGGTCGGTGGGGACGATGGCGGCGAACGCCTCCGACGGCCGGAACGCCGACGCGAGCGGCAGGCTGAAGCCCACCCTGCCGCCCGGGCGCAGCGCCCGCAGCCAGTCGCGGAGCGCGGCCGCGCCGAGGAAGTGCAGCGAAGACGCGCACAGCACGGCGTCCGCTCCCTCGTCCTCCACCGGCGACGGAACCGCGGAAGCGACCTGCCAGGTGATGCGCTTGCCGGGATCGTGCTCCGCCGCCTTTGTCTCGGCCTGGGCGATCATGCCCGGCGAGATGTCGATCGCGAGCACTTCGCCCGGGTCCAGCCGCAGGGCGGCGTACGCGGCCACCCCGGTCCCGGTCGCGACGTCGAGAACGCGCTCGGGCGCCGTGCAGCCGAGGCCGTCGACGAGCGCGTCGGCGACCAGGCCGTGAAAGGTGTCTTCGTCGTAGCGCGCGGCGATGCCGTCGAACAGCCCGGCCGCGATCTCTTCGCTCACGACGGCGACCCTATCCGGGAGGCGGCGGCGTCCGGCGAAACCGAGGTCGGTGCGGTGGTACCAGGCCAGTTCCGGATCACCTTCGAGCCAGCAGAGCAGGACGTCGACGCCGTCGAGCTCAGCGGGGAAGTCGATCAGGAGCGGGGCGAATCCCTTCAGCTCCGCGCCCGTCCGCTGGACGGTGGTCATCAGGTCGTCCAGCCGGGCCTGCGCGGCCTTCCATTCCGGCATCCCGCCGAGCGAGGTCTCGCGGCCGCCGGGGCGCAGGGACGCGGCGAGCTCGGCCGCGTCGGCGCGGAGGCGGATCAACTCGTCGAGCACGGGGCGTAGCCGGGCGAGCTCGGCGCGGGCTTCGGGAACGGTGAACAGACCCATGCGCCGATGGTCCCAGCACGCTCAACGGCGCCGCCGGGCGAGTCTCGACGCGAGGCCCGCTCCGATCAGGAGGAAACCCGTCGCGAGCAGCCCGCCGATGAACAGCCAGCTCGTGACGCCGTAGGTGACGTCGTTCTGCGGCAGGTACTTCACCAGCCGGAAGCCCCATTCCGGGACCGCGATCGTCGCCACGCCGGGGGCGACACCCCAGACCAGGCCGCCGAGGATCGGGCCGGTCGCCGAGAGCGCGCCGAGCAGCCCGACCGACAGCAGCAGGATCCCGCCGCCGACGAGGAGGCCGATGCTGAGGACGTCACGCTGGGTGCTGAGCGTCGCCTGGACGAGCATCTGCTGCCGCAAGCCGCCCCAGGCCAGCAGGCCGAGGGCGACCGGCGTCAGGATGAGTCCACCAGCACCGCTGAGGACGCGACGCACGCCTCGGCCGGCGCGCGTGTCTTCGGGGCTCAGGTCGTCGTCGAAGGGCTCGTACGGTTCGTACGACTCGACGTCCTCGTACGGCCTTCGCGGATCTCGCGGGTTTTCGGGTTGCTCGTACTCCCCGTACTCCTGGTAGTCCTCGTCGTCGTACTCCGCGGCGTACCGGTGCGATGACATCGGCGGGTCACCTCCCTGCCCCGGACTACGGACGCGAGCCCCCTCCGGTTCACTTCGATCACCGCGGATCGCGTTTAGCCCGCTAAACGCGATTTGAGCGGCGCCGCGAGAGGGTGCCGACCAGGCCGGCCCCGATGAGCAGGAAACCGCTCCCGACCAGCGCGCCCATCACCAGCCAGGTCACCAGGCCGACGCCGAGGCCGCTGCCGCCGACGTCGTAGATGAGGCTCATGACGTCGCGCGGGCTCAGGAGGAACGCCACGCCTGGCAGCACACCCCACACCAGTCCGCCCAGCACCGGCCCGAGTCCGGACAGCGCCCCGAGGAACGCGACGCCGAGCAAGAGCAGGCCGCCCAGGAACAGGAGGACGATGCCGAGCGGATCCTCGGTGATGGACAAGGAGCGCGAGAATCCCCGCTGGAGCAGTGAGCCGCCGTAGATGGTCAGGCCGAGCGCGACCGGCGTGAGCAGGACACCGCCCAGCCCGCTGATCACCCGGGGCACCGCGCGCCCGTTTTGCCTAGGCTGGGCGTAGGGCTCCGGTGCCTGAGGCTGCTCGTACGGAGGCACGGCGTAGGGGTTGGTCGACATGGGATCGCCCTTTCCGGTGGGCCGGCGGAGGAGTGTTGTTCGATGATGACGCGGTCGCCGTCGTTCCCGTGACGGCCGGATGGCCGTCGTGCGACCGGGTGACGTCGGACACATCCGCCTCGTGGAGACTTGATACCGACCACTACTGGAACCATCCAGCACCGTTAAGCAGTACGCTTGTACCGCTACCGGAGAGACTGAAGTAGAACGCGAAGATCCGCGGAAGGAGCACCGCTGCTCATGGCCAAGATCAAGGTCCAGGGCACCGTCGTCGAGCTCGACGGCGATGAGATGACCCGCATCATTTGGCAGTTCATCAAGGACAAGCTGGTCCACCCCTACCTGGACCTCAACCTCGAGTACTACGACCTGGGCATCGAGGAGCGGGACCGCACCGACGACCAGATCACCATCGACTCGGCCAACGCGATCAAGAAGCACGGCGTCGGCGTCAAGTGCGCCACGATCACGCCGGACGAGGCGCGGGTCGAGGAATTCGGCCTGAAGAAGATGTGGCGGAGCCCGAACGGCACCATCCGCAACATCCTCGGCGGCGTCGTCTTCCGCGAGCCGATCATCATCAACAACATCCCGCGGCTGGTCCCCGGCTGGACGAAGCCGATCATCATCGGCCGTCACGCCCACGGTGACCAGTACAAGGCCACCGACTTCAAGGTCCCCGGCCCGGGCACCCTGACGCTGACCTACACCCCGGCCGACGGCTCGCAGCCGATGGAGTTCGAGGTCGCGCAGTACCCCGAGGGCGGCGGCGTCGCCATCGGTATGTACAACTACCGCAAGTCCATCGAGGACTTCGCGCGCGCCTCGCTGCAGTACGGCCTGGACCGCGAGATGCCGGTCTACCTGTCGACCAAGAACACGATCCTCAAGGCCTACGACGGCATGTTCAAGGACGTATTCCAGGAGATCTTCGACGCGGAGTTCAAGACCGACTTCGACGCCAAGGGCATCACCTACGAGCACCGCCTCATCGACGACATGGTCGCCGCGGCGCTCAAGTGGGAGGGCGGCTACGTCTGGGCGTGCAAGAACTACGACGGTGACGTGCAGTCCGACACGGTCGCGCAGGGGTTCGGCTCGCTGGGCCTGATGACCTCGGTGCTGCGCACCCCGGACGGCAAGACCGTCGAGGCCGAGGCCGCGCACGGCACGGTGACCCGGCACTACCGCCAGCACCAGCAGGGCAAGCCGACCTCGACCAACCCGATCGCGTCCATCTACGCGTGGACCCGTGGCCTCGAGCACCGCGGCAAGCTGGACTCGAACCCGGAGCTGATCGGCTTCGCGAACAAGCTGGAGCAGGTCGTCATCGAGACCGTCGAGAGCGGCAAGATGACCAAGGACCTCGCCCTGCTCGTGGGCAAGGACCAGCCGTTCCAGACCACCGAGGAGTTCCTCGCGACGCTGGACACGAACCTGGCCAAGAAGATCGCCCAGGGCTGAGTCGCTTAAGCGCCTGAAGGCCCCCTTCCTCTTGTGGAAGGGGGCCTTTCGCGTTGTGACGGTCGGTAGTACGAAGGCCGTCCGGTTGGCGCCTCCGGGTGGTTGGCAATCCGGGATCTGGGCGGCCGCCCCGGCTTCTGCCACTCTGGACCGGACGGAAAACGATTCCCTTGTTCGAGGAGTGACCACCATGGCCATCTCGAAACCGATGTTGTTCATCGGCGGCGGACTGGCGCTGATCGTCGTCGTCGCCATCTCGGGACAGGACAGGGAGTCGAGCGCGTCGAGCCCGACCGGTTGCCAGGTCGTCGTGACCGCCGACGTGCTCAACGCGCGCGACGCGCCCGGCGGGCAGAAGATCGTCGGCAAGTACGTCAAGGACACGAAGATCGACGCGCAGCCGGTGGTCGAGAACGGCTTCCGCAAGATCGCCGAGGGCAAGTGGGTCTCGGTCGAGTTCGCGCCCCCGGTGGACGGCGCGAAATGTGGCCCTTGACCTGCGGTTTCGCGTTTAGCCCGCGAAACGCAAGTGGCCTCTGACCTGGGGGATCGCGTTTAGCCCGCGAAACGCAGGTGGGGTGCTCTGACCTGCGGGATCGCGTTTAGCCCGCTAAACGCAAGTGCGCCTGCGGATCGCGATTAGGGGCTAAACGCAGGTGGGCGCCCTCCTCGGCCGCCAGCACCTCCCCGCTGAACTCCTCCCGCGCCTCGGCCACCGAGATCGCGCGGTCGGAACCGGGCCAGAAGTGGGTCAGCAGCAGCCGCCGGGCGCCGCCGCGCTCGGCCCAGTACCCGGCCTCGCCCGCCGTCGACACCAGACGCGGCGTCTCGTCGGGCGACGGGCCCTGAAGCGTGGCGTCGGCGATGACGAGGTCGGCGTCGCGCGCCAGTTCCGCGAGGATCGGACTGGGTCCGCTGTCACCGGTGTACGCGACGGTGAGCCCAGACGCGGTCAGGCGGACGCCGTAGTTCGGCACATGGTGCGGAAGCAGGAACGTGGTCATCCGGAACGGCCCGACCTCACGCGGCGGACCGAGTTCGCGCACGTCGAAGATCGTCGTCGGATGCGGCCGCGGCTCGAGCGCTTCGAGCCGGCGCACCGTTCCCGGAGTGCAGTGCAGCGGGATCCTCGGCTCGTCCGGCAGCCCGTAAGCGCGAGCCCGGCCGAGCGCGCTCACATCGGCGCAATGATCGGGATGCTCGTGCGTCACCACCACCGCGTCGACCCGGCCGCCCGGGCAGTGTTCGAACAGCCGTGACGCGGCGCCGTAGCCGAGGTCGAGCACGACCTTGAAACCCTCATGGACCAGGAGGAAGCCGGCGCAGGCCCGGCCGGGTTCCGGCCAGGCGCCGCAGCTGCCCAGCACGGTCAGCTCGCTCATGCGCGCAGTCTCCCAGTGCCGATTCTGTCGGACCCCCCGGGTAGCGTGCGAAGGGTGCTGACCGTCTCCACTGTGAATGTCAACGGCCTCCGTGCCGCCGCGAAAAAGGGCTTCGTCGAGTGGCTGGGCTCGACGAAGGCCGATGTCGTCGCCTGCCAGGAGGTCCGGGCCGAGCTCAAGGAGCTGCCGGCCGGTGCCGCCGCGCCCGAAGGCTGGCACGTGGTGCACGCGCCGTCGGCGCAGAAGGGGCGCAACGGCGTCATGCTGTTCAGCCGGGCGGAGCCGGAAGAGGTCCGCATCGGCTTCGGCGAGCCCGAATTCGAGGACAGCGGCCGCTACGCCGAGATCCACCTGCCGAACGTCGTGGTCGCGAGCCTGTACCTGCCCAGCGGTGACGTCGGGACCCCACGCCAGGACGAAAAGGAGCGCTTCATGGCGGCGTTCCTGCCGTACCTCGTCGACCTGCGCGCCAAGGCCGAGGCCGGCGGCCGCGAGGTCGTAGTCGTGGGCGACTGGAACATCGCCTACGACAAGATCGACCTGAAGAACTGGCGCGGAAACCAGAAGAGCTCGGGCTTCCTGCCGGAGGAGCGGGAGTGGCTCGGCCGCGTGTTCAGCGAGGCCGGCTACGTCGACGTGCAGCGCAAGCTCGACCCGGAAGGTCCCGGCCCGTACACCTGGTGGTCGTACCGCGGGAAGGCGTTCGACAACGACACCGGCTGGCGTATCGACTGCCAGATCGCTACCCCCGGCCTGGCCGAGCGGTGCACTTCCGTCGTGGTCGAGCGCGCCGAGTCCTACGACCGGCGCTGGTCCGACCACGCGCCGGTGACGGCGACGTACTCCGAATAGCCCGGCCGGTCATGGAGACGAACGAAGCCAGGCGTATCGAGGCGACGAACGCCGAGCGCTACGCGATGTCCGGCCAGTACGGGTGGGAGTTCAGCCCGGACGCACCGAACATGCTGGAACGGTGGACGGTGCTGCCGTTCAACCAGCGCGGTGACAAGCGGATGGCGTTCGGCGCGCTGAGTGGCGCGTACCAAGGGCTGCGGTTCAGCGTTTTCGACTACCACCGCCGCCCGACGGTCACGAGCGTGCACACGCGGTGGACCAACAAGAAGGTCAACGAGCTCGACACGATCTCCATCGACACGGTCTGGGTAGTCACCCTGCCCGCCCCGATGCCGAACTTTCAGATCGTGTCGAGCATCGAATCCGCCTGGGACGTCGAGCAGTACCCGGAGCCCGCCACCGCGGACCGGAAGTTCAACCGCTGGTACAAGCTGATCGACACCGACCCGAACGTCGCGATCGGCGTGCTCACGCCGCAGGTCGCCGCCACCATGCGGTCGTTGAAGCTGCACACCTGGTCGCTGGTGGGCGCGGAACTGGTCTACGTCGAGAATCCGACCTTCGGCCGGACCAAGCCGGATGACGTTCTCTCGACGTTGGGGCGACTCGCGCAGCTGGTGTCGCTGTTGCCGTTCCACCTCGGCGGCGGCCAGCCTGCCGCGCCGCCACCTCCGCAGCAACCCCAGTACCCGAACCAGCCGTACCCGCCGCAGAACCCCGGCTATCCGCAGCAATACCCGCCTCCGCCGCAGTACGGACAGCAGCCGTATCCGCCGCAGCATCAGGGGTATCCGCCGCCGCAATATCCGCCGCAGCAGTACCCACCACCGCAGTACCCGCAGCCCGGGTACCCGCCCCAGGGATATCCGCCGCCGGGGTACCCGCCGCGCGGTTACTGACGGGACTTCGCACTCTCCGTCCACACCGGACTCTCGACGAAGTGGTTGTCGAACTTTTCCTGGCTGTCCAAGAGATCCTGGACGGTCGCCTCGCCATGCCCGACCTTCTCCAGCAGGCGGAAGTAGCCGAACCGTTCCACGCCGGGGACGAACACGATGAGGACGTCCGCCGCCGAGTCGACCGCCGCGCGGAAAGCGTGCGTGGTAAGTGGCGGGACGACCAGCATGTCGCCTTCGGAAACAGTGACGATCTCTTCTCCCACAAGGACTTCCAGCTTCCCGCCGAGCATGAAGAACATCTCGGAGGAGCCGGTGTGGTAGTGCGGCGCCGCTCCATCCGCGCCGACGCCTAACCGTGTTCGCGCGCTGCTCAGGGCTCCGCCTGTGGTCGAGACGTCGGCGAGCAGCGTGACAAGGGTGCGGGCCGCGCCGACGGTCTCGGCTTCCGCGGCGCGGACGAGGACGGGTTCACGGGTTTCGATGCGCTGGGTCATGCCCGAGATGGTTCCACCGCTGATAGTTCGCTGTCAAACTATCTCCCGTCGAATAGACTGTGTCCGTGAGCAAAGAACGGAATGCGGACGCGATCGACGCGGTCGTCGGCGCGTGGCGGCGCGAACGGCCGGAGCTGGACTTGACCGCGATCGGGGTCGCCGGGCGCCTCGGCCGCGTGGCGATGCTGACCACTCCCATGGTGGAAGCCGTGTTCGCTGAGTACGGCTTGAAGCAGGGGGAGTTCGACGTGCTCGCGGCGCTCAGGCGGTCCGGGAAGCCGTACACGCTGATCCCGTCCGAGCTTTCCGCGACGCTGATGATGTCCAGGGCCGGGATGACCAGCAGGATCGACAGGCTCGAGTCGGCGGGGCTGGTCGAGCGGGCGCTGGATCCCGAAGACCGGCGCAGCTTCCGGGTCACGCTGACCGAGCGCGGGTTCGAAGTTGTCGACGCCGCGATGACCGAGCATACGGCGAACGTCGCGAAGCTGCTGTCGCCACTCGGCGAGGACCTCGACGTTCTGGACGCGTCGCTGCGACGGCTGCTGGCATCCCTCGAAAGCTGAAGAAGCCCTTCACCGCGTCACGTGCGGCGAAGGGCCCCTTCAGTGCTTTAGCTGGATCAGCAGTACAGGTTTCCGCCCGGGCTCACGCCGAGGATCCCGGTGAACTGCTGGTACTTGTTCACGCGGCTCTGCACCTGTGCGGGGTTGCCGCCGTTGCACTCGATGCTCCCGTTGATGCTCCGGATGGTCTCTCCGAAGCCGCGGCTGTTGACCATCGCGTTGTGCGGGGTCATCGTGCCGGGACCGTTCTGGGTCATCCAGTACCAGATGCCGGTCTTCCAGGCGACCGCCGCGTCGTTCTGCACCAGCCACGGGTTGGTCAGCAGCGGCAGGCCCAGCGCGTCGCCGGCGGCCTTGTAGTTGAAGTTCCAGCTCAGCTGGATCGGGCCGCGGCCGTAGTACGCGGCGTTGCCTGCCGGGCAGCCGTAGGACTGGCTCGTGTCGCAGTAGTGCGGGTAGTTGGCCTCGTTCTGCTCGACGATATGGACGAGGCCGCCGGTCTCGTGGCTGACGTTCGCCAGGAAGGCGGCCGCTTCCTGCTTCTTCACGGTGTCGCTGCCCGTGCCGGCGAAGGCCGGATATGCGCTCAGGGCGGTGACCAGGCCGTTGTAGGTGTAGAAGGGGTTCCGGCTCGGGAACATCTGGTTGAACTGGGCTTCGCTGACCACGAAGCCGGACGGGTTCGGCGGGTTGGTCGTGCCGCCGCCGCAGGCGCCCTGATCGGCCCAGACCTGCGCCGTTCCGGGGGTTTCGTTCTGTGTCCACCACTTCGCGGACCAGTTGTGTCCGTTGTAGGAGGCGGTGTTGCCGCCCCAGTAGACCGAGCTCGCGTTCCACGGCGCCACGCAGTCCGCAGCGGAGGCGGACTGGGCCGGGACGACCACGGCGACCGTCGTGGCGGCGAAGGTGGCGGCGACCGCCGCGAGAATACGTCGAAGAGACATCGGTGGCTCCTTCGTACGAGGGGACCATGCAGGGGAGATTGGTCTATACCTTTTAAGGGGTATGGCCAACAGGTATAGACCATTGAGGACAAGAAACCAACCGTGGGAAGTCGGATACTGCCTGTTCGGCCGCGTGTGACAGTCGAATGGCCTAACCCTGTCCGGTTTTGTCAGAAACCGATCTTGAGCACGGCAACTCTGAGAAGAGGGGTGCTCGAAACATCCCCCCTGTGAGGGGCTAGTCTCGTGCCCCGAGTTGATCAGAACCCACAGGTCTTGACACGCTCGGTAGTTTTTTGACCAGCAGCCTGGAAATGCTCACTCGTTCGGGTTAGCGTTCCGGTTCGGCAAAGTCACGTCACGGGAGGCACTCCGGTGCGGAACCCAGTTCATCTCCTGATGCGATCGACCCTGCTCGCGGCGAGGGCCGCGGCGGTCATCGCGATCCCGGTCGCGCTGCTCATCGCGGGCGCGGTACCGGCGTCGGCCGCGGACATGACGTCGCGGTCGGAGATGGCGTTCGGTCTTCTGGGCCCGGTCGGCTTGATCGCCGTCGCGCTCGGCGTCGTCGGGATGGCGTTCGGCGTGTTCCGTCAGCGCCGCAAGGCCCGCGCGGCGGCCGTCCCCACCACCCCACCCCAGCCCGCCGCCCCGCACGTCGCCGCGATGGCCGAGGCCGTGCTCGCGGACGAGGCCCTCACTCGCCAGCAGCGCCCCTGACCTGCGCCTTCCAGGCTCAAATCGCGTTTAGCCCGCTAAACGCGACGCGCGCCCGGATCGCGTTTAGCCCGCTAAACGCGGGTCGGTGGCGGATCGCGATTAGGGGGCTAAACGCGGGTCGGCGGATTTTTGGGTAGGTACACCTAGTCCCGCCCGGATTGTTTAGCCGCTCGTTGATCGCCACGCTCGGGTCCATGACGGTGACACGGCGTCGCAGCCGGCCCGGTGACCCCTTCCCCCGCGCCCTGGACCGGGCGATCACGGACAGCGGCCTCGGCCTCGACCGGATCCGGCACCGGCTCGCCCTGGAAGGCGTCCGGGTCAGTGTCGCGACCTTGAGCTACTGGCGGACCGGAAGAAGCCGCCCCGAGCGGTGCGACTCCCTCAAGGCGGTCGCGCTGCTGGAGCGGCTCTTCGAACTTCCGCACGGTTCCTTGCTGAACCGCCTGGGCCCGCGTCGCCCCCGGGGACGGTGGGGCGACGCGGGAACCGGTTCAGACGCCGGAGTTGGTGCGGATCCAGCTACGGAAGTAGGGGACGTCCACGTAGATCGACGGCCCGGTCGCGCAGGTGCTGCTGTTGTTCCCGGCGCGGCTCGTCGCGCCGACCAGCTGCCAGACACCGTTGACCTGCTTCACCTGCGGGCCGCCCGAGTCGCCGTAGCAGGCACCCGAGTTGCCGTTGGGGTTGTTGGTGCAGATCTCGCTGGCGCCGTTGATGCCGAGGCAGCGGCTGTCGGCGACGATCGAGGTGTTCAGCTCCTGGAGGTTGATCGGGGCGCCACAACCACCGCGGACGGGGCAGGTCTGGCCCCAGCCGATGATCCGCGTCGCGGTGCCAACGGCCCCGGACGAAGCGGCGATCGTGACCGGCGCCTGCGACACCGCCGTCGAGAGACGCAGCAGCGCCAGGTCGGCGCTCGGGTGGGCGATGCGCTGGGCCACGCGGGCGACGGTGCCGCCGCTGGTGCGGTTCGTGGTGCCGACGCGCACCTGGTACGGCGTGCCGCAGTGCGCCGCGGTGACCACCCAGGTCGAGCTGATCAGTGAGCCACCACACTGGTGGCTGCCGGAGCTCGACTGCTGGGACACCATGAACGAGTAGACCTGGGTCGCGTTGCCGCCGCCGACGATGTTCGGCTGGACGCCTCCGGTGGGCTCGGCCGCAGCCGCGACGCCGGAAAGCGAGAAGACGGCCGCGGCCGCCATGGCCAAGCCCATCAGTAGGGATCGTGCCTTCATCTGGGTTCTCCTTCGGTGTGGCCGGAAGATCCGGTGCCATGAACGCTAGGAATCGGGCACCCTGGCCAGAACCGTCGGAAGTATGTGGCGTTTAACCGTTTAGACCGTTCGGCCGGGGCGAGGCCGCGTGACCCGCCGTGGCGTGGCCTGAGAGAATCCGGGCGTGTCCGACGAACAGAAGCGCCCGCGCGTGCTCTCCGGGATCCAGCCGACCGCCGACTCGTTCCACCTCGGCAACTACCTGGGTGCGCTGCGGCAATGGGTGCGGCTGCAGGACACCCACGACACCTTCTACATGGTCGTCGATCTGCACGCGATCACCGTCGAGCAGGATCCGAAGGTGCTGCTGGACCGCACCCGCCGCTCGGCCGCGCAGTTGCTCGCGCTCGGCGTCGACCCGGCCCGCAGCGCGCTGTTCGTGCAGAGCCACGTGCCCGAGCACGCCCAGCTCGGCTGGGTGCTGGAGTGCCAGACGGGGTTCGGCGAAGCGAGCCGGATGACGCAGTTCAAGGACAAGGCCGCGAAGCAGGGCACCGATCGCGCCAGCGTCGGCCTGTTCACGTACCCGGTCCTGCAGGCCGCCGACATCCTGCTGTACCAGGCGAACGAGGTCCCCGTCGGCGAGGACCAGCGCCAGCACCTGGAGCTGACGCGCAACCTCGCGCAGCGGTTCAACAACCGCTACGGCAAGACGTTCACCGTGCCGGAGCCGCATATCGTCAAGGACACGGCGAAGATCTACGACCTGCAGGACCCGACCGCGAAGATGAGCAAGTCCTCGTCGACCGGCAACGGCCTGATCGAACTGCTCGAAGACCCGAAGAAGTCGGCGAAGAAGGTGCGCTCGGCGGTCACGGACACCGGCCGCGAGATCGTCTTCGACGCCGAGAACAAGCCGGGCGTTTCGAACCTGCTGACGATCCTCTCCGCGCTGACCGATCAGCCGGTCGCGGAACTCGAGAACTCCTACCAGGGCAAGGGATACGGCGACCTGAAGAAGGGTGTCGCGGAGGCCTTCGTGGACTGGGTGACGCCGGTGCAGGAACGCGTCCAGTCCTATCTGGATGACGTCGCCGAGCTCGACAAGGCCTTGGCGCTCGGGGCGCAACGGGCGAGGGAAGTCGCTTCGGTGACGTTGCGGAACGTCTACGAGAACATCGGGTTCCTTCCCCCGGCAGGCTGATTCGCGCTGCGATGTCGTCGCCGGATGGTTAGCGTTTGACGGTGGCGAATGATGACGGCGCGAAGCCGGAACAGGACAAGCTGTTACCGCGCCTGAGGCGGAAGTACGGCTGGCTCGATCACCTCATCCGGGCCAACGACGCCTTCACCGAGCGCTACGGCAACCACTACGCCGCCGCCATCACCTACTTCAGTGTGCTGTCGGTGATCCCGATCCTGATGGTCGCCTTCGCGATCCTCAAGATCGTGCTCGCCGGCGACCAGGTGGTGACGAACCAGCTCGTCGACGGCATCAAGAAGTCGGTGCCGGAAGGGCTGAGCGATCTCGTCGGCAGCATCATCAAGGCGGCGCTGGACTCCGGCGGCGGCATCGGGGTGTTCGGCCTGTTGCTGGCGCTGTATTCGGGCGTCGGCTGGATGACCAACCTGCGTGACGCGCTGACCGCCCAGTGGGGCCAGGAAAAGCAGCAGTTGCCGTTGGTGTCGACGACGATCAAGGATCTGCTGTCCCTCGTGGGGCTCGGTCTCGCGCTGGTGATCTCGTTCGGCCTCACCGCGGCGGGCAGCGGCGTCGGGCGGTTCCTGCTCGAACTGGTCGGTCTTGAGAACCAGGGCTGGGCCGTGTTCCTGTTGAAGGTCGCGACGATCCTGCTCGGTCTGCTCGCGAACACCCTGGTCTTCCTGTGGGTCATCGCGAGGCTGCCTCGTGAGCACGTCGCGCTGCGCAGCGCGGTCAAGGGCGCGATCTTCGCCGCGGTCGGATTCATCGTGCTCCAGCAGGCCGCCACCGTTTACCTCGGCAGCGTCACGAAGTCACCGGCGTTCACGTTGTTCGGCCCGGTGATCGGTCTGCTCGTGTTCGCGAACCTGGTGTCGCGCTTCCTGCTGTTCGTCACCGCGTGGACGGCGACGGCGAAGGAGAACATGAAGACCGTCGTCGAGCCGCCGCCCCCGGTGCTGATCCACCCGAGGGTGACCGTCCAGCAGGGCCCGGGACTCGGCGCCGTCGGCGGGGCTTTCGCGACCGGCGCGCTGCTGGGCTGGTTCGGCCGCCGCAAGTCCTGACGTTATTCGCCCGCCATGGCCTTCTTGCGCTGGTGGCCGATGACGAACGACGCCACGATGATCAGGAAGACCACCAGCGTGATGATCCACCCCGTCACGCCGAACGGGTCTTCGGCCGCGGCCGCTGCTCCGCTGTTCGACGCGCCGTCGGCGTTCGGCGCGGCGTTGGCCGGGTCCGCGTTCACGGCTTCCGGCGACCGGTATTCGATGCGCCCCACCGATTCGGCCTTGGCATCGCGCAGCGCGATGCCGTAGTCGAGCAGCTTCGCGGCCTGTTCGGTGACCCTGGTCGGTCGCTGCTCGGCGCGCAGCATCACGACCCCGACCCGGTGACCGTTCCGGACCGCGCTGCCGGCGTAGGTGTGGCGCGCGTCGTCGGTGAAGCCGGTCTTCCCGCCGGTGAAGCCGGGATAGCTGCCGAGGAGCTTGTTGTCGTTGTAGATCGTGACGACCGGTTTCCCGCCGGTGGCCGGGACTTCGAAGCTCTTGGTCTTGACCACCTTGGCGAATTCGGGGTTCTTCATCGCGTAGTGGAAGATCAGGCTCATGTCGTAGGCGGAGGTCGACATGCCGGGGCCGTCGAGCCCGGACGGTGTCGCGGCCCGGGTGTCGGTGGCACCGATGCGGGTGGCCAGCGCGTTCATCTTCGCCAGCGTCGCGTCCAGGCCGCCGAGCACGGTGGAGAGCGCGTGCGCCGCGTCGTTGCCCGAGTGCATCAGCAGTCCGTGCAGCAGCTGGTCCACTGTGTACTGACCGCCGGCGCCGATACCCATGCAGGTGCACTCCTGCTCGGCGTCCTCCTTGGTCGCCACGACGATCTTCCCCGGCGGGAGCTCGGTGACCACGACCAGCCCGAGCAGGACCTTGATCAGCGACGCCGGACGCTGGCGGGCGTGCGGATCCTTCGCCGCGATGACGTCACCGGTTTCGAGATCCTGCAGCACCCACGCCGCGGAGGTGTTCCCCTCGGGCGGGTTCAGCGCGCGCTTCGGGAGCACGAGCCCGCATTCGGCCATCCGGTCCCCGCCGACCGGGACCGGCGGCACCGGCAGCGGCGCCGGAGCGGCCTCGCCGGGGCGCGGCTTCTCGGAGGTGTCGACGGGCGGGGGAGGCGTGACCTTGTTCGCGCACGGCTGCGCCTGGGCTGGTGGCTTCGGGGTGGCTGTGGCCACCGGCGTCACCGCGAGGGCGAGCACACCGGAAACGAGGACCAGGAGCAACCGGGAGATAGCGCTGTGCACCCGAGCAATGTAGCGCCGCCGGGCTCGCTGCATACTCAGGGGCATGCGCATTTCGCGAGGTACTTCGATGTTCCTGCTGGGTTTCGGCGTGTGGTCGTGGATCATCTGGATCACGTTCGCCAAGAACCTCTGGGACAGTGACCGCGCCTGGGCCGCGGACGGCTCGCCGACGGCCTACTTCATCGTGCACGCGGTGCTGACGGTCGTCTCGTTCGTGCTCGGCACCATCATCGGGCTCATCGGTCTGCGCACGCTTCGTGGCGCCAAGTCACGGGACGCGGAGAAGGCTGACGCCTGATCGGGTTTTGTCGTCCTTTTGACGGTGTTGGCCGGGGTCCGGCTCGCTTACGTTCACTCCACCGAATCATGGAGGTGGAATGTCCCGGATCAGACGCCTGCTCGTCCCCGCGCTCGTCGCGGCGGCGGCGGGAAGCGTGTTCTCGGCTCCGTCGGCGAGCGCCGCGCCCGCGCCGCAGTGCGACACCGCGAGCGCCCCGTTCAACTACGTGGTGCTCTACGACCCGCGCACCCCGGAGCGCAAGGTCGACAACGAGCTGCGCGCCAAGTGCGGCGAGAAGGTCGCGTACTACCCGGAGATCGGGGTCGCGGTGGCGACCTCGCGCAACGCCGACTTCCAGGCGAAGATCGGCGTGTTCCGCGCCTATTCGGGCGGCCGTGACGTCGCGTTCCCGCCCGCGGCCACCACCCGCTCGACCCGCTCCGCCGTGGTCGACACCAAGGAGAACGAAGAGACCACCAGCGTCGCCGTCGAGCAGGACCTGTCGGCCCAGCAGTGGGACATGCGGGCGATCCAGGCTCCCGAGGCGAACAAGATCTCCGGTGGCAGCCGCTCGGTGACCGTCGGCGTGCTGGACTCCGGCATCGAGCCCACCCACCCCGCGCTGAAGGCCGCCCTCGACCCGAAGGTGTCGGCTGGCTGCAACAGCGGCGCGCCCGACACCACGCCCGCCGCCTGGGCGCCCACGAACTCCGACCACGGCACGCACGTCGCCGGCACGATCGCGGGCAAGGACGCCGCGCGCGGCTTCACGGGCGTGGCGCCCGGCGTCAAGCTGGCGTCGGTGAAGGTCGTGAACGACGACGGCCTGATCCTCCCCGAGGCCGCGGTGTGCGGGTTCATGTGGGCGGCGAAGCACCGCTTCCCGGTGACGAACAACAGCTACTACATCGACCCGGGCATGTTCTACTGCTCGAAGGAGCCGGGCGACGCGGCCGCGTTCGAAGCCGTCCGCCGCGCGGTGACCTACTCGACCGGCCGTGGCGTGCTGAACGTCGCCGCCGCCGGCAACAGCGGTTTCGACCCGGACAAGCAGACCACCGACCCGAACCGCCCGCACCCGGTAGACACGAGCTGCGGCATCCTGCCCAAGGCCATCGACGGCGTCGTCAACGTCTCGGCCATCGGCTACGCGGGCACGAAGTCGTCGTACAGCAACTACGGTGACGACGTTTCGGTCACCGCCCCCGGTGGCGACCGCGCCCAGCTTCCGCCTGAGGGCCAGGGTGTCGGTTGCCCGCTGTCGACCATCTTCAACGGCGGCTACGGCGCCAAGTGCGGCACCTCGATGGCGTCCCCGCACGCCGCCGGCGTCGCCGCGCTGCTGGCGTCCCGCTACCGCCACGCTTCGCCGCGGCTGCTGACCTGGCTGCTGGAGCACCAGGCGGACACGGTCCCGTGCGGAACCGCGGCGCCGGTCTGCGAAGGCCCGGCGAAGGACAACTCGTACTACGGCCACGGCCGCGTCAACGCCCTGGACGCGGTGAAGTAGTTTCTCGCGTTCGCCGGGGCCGGTCCACCTTCGTGGGCCGGCCCCGGTTTCGTTTTCGGGAACTTTCGCCGGATTCGCGATGGGGTCTTTCTCGCTACGTTATGAGCACCTTCGGCAGTGGGGAGTTCACGATGTCGTTGTCCGGTCGGTTGGTTCCCGTGGTGGTGGGGCTGGCGATGCTCCCGCTCGTCAGCGCGCCCACGGCGGTGGCGGCGCCGGTGGCGCCCTGTAGCGAGGAACCGCGGGAGCTGCCCATCAACGAGTTCACCGACTATCGCGAGATGGTGCGGGAGCTCGGACGGCTCGAACGGGTGAGCCAAGGGCGGGTGAAGGTCAAGGAGGTCGGGCGGTCGAACCGCGGCCGGGTGATCCATCAGGCGACCGTCGGGACCGGGCCCAAGGTGTTCGTGGTCTCCAGCGAGATCCACGGGAACGAGAAGACCGGCACCGACGCCCTGCTGCGCATCCTCGACTACCTCGGCACGTCGGAGTCGCGGGACGCCGAGCGGCTGCGGAAGACCATCACCTTCGTCGCGGTGCCGAAGCTGAACCCCGACGGCGCCGAACTCGACCGGCGCGGCAACGACCTGTCGTGGGCCGAGGTGCAGCGGAAGTTCCCCCAGCTGAAGGACCGGCCGCCCACCTGGAACTACCTCAGCGACGTGCTCCAGGGCGACGACTACCGCAAGCGGCCGGGTTTCGACGTCAACCGTGACTTCAATCCCGAGCTCGACTACGTCCCGCGCGCGGAGGACGTCCCGGGTGCGCCGGATCAGCCCGGCTGGTTCATCACGCCCGAGGCGCGGGCGCTGCGTTCGGTGTACCTGGAGCTGACCGCTTCGCGGGGCAAGGTGCCCGACGTCTACGTCGATCTGCACCACCAAGGCGCCTGCGTCCGGCAGGAGGGCAGCAACCGGCTGCTCGACGTCGGCATCGACTACCCGCCGTTGCCCGACAAGTTCTTCGGACCCGGCCAGAAGTACGCGAAGTACCGCGACGTGTACACAAAGGACGAATCGCGGCAGCTGGCGATCAGCGCCTTCAACGGGATGACGTCGCGTGGCTTCGTCGGGGCGCGGTATCCGCACGCGCCGGACCGGGATCTGCCGGGACAGGCGCGGTGTTCGTTCGCATTGAACGGGACCGGGACGGTGCTGTTCGAGGTGCGCGGGCAGACGCAGACGCTCGGGCAGCAGCACCGGGAGCGCTTCACGCGCGCGGTGATGGCGGGGCTGTACAACATGCTGCGGGACGTGAGCACGGGTGCTGTCGGGTACATCGACCCGGAGGCTTTCGACCGGCTGCCGGGTACCGCCGACTCCGGTGCCCTGGCGCGGGTCCTGGAGTAGCGGTAGCGCGTGAAGGCCCCCTTCCCTCGGCTCAGCCGAGGGAAGGGGGCCTTCACGCGGCGTCGGAGTCGGCGACGCGGACTGCGGGGCGTGGGCGAGCAGAGGCGACTTCGTGCGCGGCGATCAGCTCACCGACCACCCCGACCGGGTCGTTTCGGAGCCGAGACGGAAGGGTCTGCACGACGAGGATGCCCGAGGCCGTGTAACGCGTGTTCCGGTTCAACGTTCGTGAGTAGTCGGCCCGCCTGAAGTGGAAGTCGAACGAGTCGATTTCCCAAGCGAGGCCGATGTCGTCCCACCAGGCGTCCGGGCGACCCAGGTATTTGCCGCGCTGATCGAAGACTTTGCAGTTCCAATGGCTCGGAGGCGTAGGCAACCGAAGGCTGAGTGTGCGCGCTCGGGATTCAGCCATCGAACGGATATCGATCCAGCTCGAAAGCAGCCGGCGCGGAATGGCGGTTCCTCGTTGAGTGCCGTGATCGAGTTCCCGGAGGAGATCTGACGGTGAGCAACGCCCACTTTGGACCGCTTCGATCAGTACTTCTTCCACCAGGTCTGTTTTACGAAGCCGCCGGACAGCATCTGTGGTCGCGCGTACCAGAGGCGCCGTCGGTACGTCACCGATCATCTTCGGCTCCGGGAATCGGAGTGTTCGCTCCATGGTGACGAAGCCGGTGCTGCGGACCTTTCGTTCATGAGGGATGAGCATGTGCAGATCGTCGCCTGCAGGGAGGGCCGCAGGGCGTAATCCATGCAGACGACAGGCGGCGACGCCGGTGAGCATGCTTTTGGCGCCGCTGTAGAGCAGTGCGGCGGTGATCAGTTCTTCGGGTTTCGGTTCTGCGTTGTGCAAGAGCACGATCCCCGGTAACGGGCGTTGCCAGGGGCCGCCTGGTAGACAGCGCGCGTAGATCGTGCTGCTGCTCATGTCTTCCGACTCCAAGTCGGCGACTCGGATGACGCCGTTGCGGCTTCTCGCCAGCAGCAGTTCGGGATGCTGAGCCCATCTCCCCCTGTTGACCATGATGATCAGAATGAGCGTGGCGTTACCGTTCGCGCCAGACGCTTTTCCTGGCCCTGTGGATAACTGGCTCCTTGTGGATAACTCCTGAAGCGCGTGAAGGCCCCCTTCCCTCGGCTCAGCCGAGGGAAGGGGGCCTTCACGCGCAAAGCGCCAACCAGAAGCGTCAGACGCGCTTGAAGAGCAAAGCGCGCTTCACTTCCTGGATCGCCTTCGTGACCTGGATGCCACGCGGGCAGGCGTCGGTGCAGTTGAACGTCGTCCGGCAGCGCCAGACACCCTCGGAGTCGTTCAGGATGTCCAGACGCTCTTCGGCGCCTTCGTCACGCGAGTCGAAGATGAACCGGTGCGCGTTGACGATCGCGGCCGGGCCGAAGTACGAGCCGTCGTTCCAGTACACCGGGCACGAGGACGTGCAGCAGGCGCACAGGATGCACTTGGTCGTGTCGTCGAACCGGTCGCGGTCGGCCTGCGACTGGATCCGCTCGCGCGTGGGCTCGTTCCCGTAGGCGATGAGGTACGGCTTCACGGCCTTGTACGCCTCGAAGAACGGGTCCATGTCGACGTAAAGGTCCTTGAGCGTGGTCAGACCCTTGATCGGCGCGATGGTGATGGTCGTCTTCTTGCCGTTGGTTTCGAGCAGATCCTTCATCAGGACCTTGCACGCCAGCCGGTTGATGCCGTTGATCTGCATCGCGTCGGAGCCACAGACGCCGTGCGCGCACGAGCGCCGGAACGAGAACGTCCCGTCGATGTAGTCCTTCACGTAGAAGAGCAGGTTCAGCAGCCGGTCGGTGCGCTGCGCCGGGACGTCGTAGGACTCCCAGTGCGGCTCGGTGTCGATCTCGGGGTTGAACCGGAGGATCTTCAGCGTGACGGTGATCGGCGTGTGGTCGGAGGACACGGCCTCCGACTTCTCGGGGGTGGCCGTGGTCATCAGTACTTCCGCTCCATCGGTTCGTAGCGGGTGAAGGTCACCGGCTTGTAGTCCAGGCGGACGTCGGCGGTGAGGCCTTCGCCCTCCTTGTAGGCCATGGTGTGCCGCATGAAGTTCGTGTCGTCGCGGTTCGGGTAGTCCTCGCGCGCGTGCCCGCCGCGGGATTCCTTGCGCGCCAGGGCGCCGACGACGAGGACCTCGGCCAGTTCGAGCAGGAAGCCCAGCTCGACGGCTTCGAGGACGTCGGTGTTGTACCGCTTTCCCTTGTCCGACACGGTGATCCGGCTGTACCGCTCCTTCAGCGCCTGCACGTCGGTCAGCGCCTGCTTGAGCGTGTCCTCCGTGCGGTACACCGAAGCGTGCGAGTCCATCGTCCGCTGCAGCTCGGTGCGGATGTCGGCGACGCGCTCGTCACCGTGCTCCGAAAGCAGCAGAGCCAGCTGGTCCTCGACGACCTTGGTCGGGTTCTCCGGCAGCTCGATGTGGTCGTGCGCCAGCGCGTACTCGGCGGCCGCGATGCCGGCGCGACGGCCGAACACGTTGATGTCGAGCAGCGAGTTGGTGCCGAGCCGGTTCGAGCCGTGCACGGACACGCACGCCACCTCGCCCGCGGCGTACAGGCCGGGGATGACGTTCTCGTTGTCCCGCAACGCTTCGCCGTGGACGTTGGTCGGGATTCCGCCCATCACGTAGTGGCAGGTCGGGAACACCGGCACCGGCTCGGTGACCGGGTCGACGCCCAGGTACGTCCGCGAGAACTCCATGATGTCCGGGAGCTTCGCGTTCAGCGTCTCTTCCGGGATGTGCGTGACGTCGAGGACGACGTAGTCCTTGTTCGGCCCGCAACCGCGGCCCTGCAGCACTTCCTGCACCATCGACCGGGCGACGATGTCACGCGGCGCGAGGTCCTTGATGGTGGGGGCGTAGCGCTCCATGAACCGCTCGCCGTCGGCGTTGCGGAGGATGCCGCCCTCACCGCGCACGGCCTCGGAGATGAGGATGCCGAGCCCGGCCAGGCCTGTCGGGTGGAACTGGAAGAACTCCATGTCCTCCAGCGGCAGGCCCTTGCGGAAGATGATGCCGAGGCCGTCACCGGTGAGGGTGTGGGCGTTCGACGTCGTCTTGAAGATCTTGCCCGCGCCGCCGGTGGCGAACACGATCGACTTCGCCTGGAAGACGTGCAGCTCGCCGGTCGCCAGCTCGTAGGCGACGACGCCGGAAGCGGCCGGGTTGCCGTTCTCGTCCGGGGTCAGCACCAGGTCGAGCACGTAGAACTCGTTGAAGAACTCGGTGCCGTGCTTGACGCAGTTCTGGTACAGCGTCTGCAGGATCATGTGCCCGGTGCGGTCCGCGGCGTAGCAGGCGCGGCGCACCGCGGCCTTGCCGTGGTCACGGGTGTGCCCGCCGAAGCGGCGCTGGTCGATCTTGCCCTCGGGCGTCCGGTTGAACGGCAGGCCCATCTTCTCGAGGTCGAGGACCGCGTCGATGGCCTCCTTCGCCATGATCTCGGCGGCGTCCTGGTCGACCAGGTAGTCGCCGCCCTTGATCGTGTCGAAGGTGTGCCACTCCCAGTTGTCCTCTTCGACGTTCGCCAGCGCGGCGCACATACCGCCCTGGGCGGCGCCGGTGTGCGAACGCGTCGGGTAGAGCTTGGTGAGGACCGCGGTGCGGGCACGCTGGCCGGACTCGATGGCCGCGCGCATGCCGGCGCCACCGGCGCCGACGATCACCACGTCGTACTTGTGGAACTGCATAGGGATGACTCCGCTTAACGTGTGGTGGGCGTCAGTTGGCCGAGATACCGGGATCGAAGGTGAAGATCACCATCGTGCCGACGGCGAGGATCAGCACCATCGAGACGTAGAGCACGATCTTCAGCCAGAACCGGGTGCTGTCCTTGCGGGCGTAGTCGTCGATGATCGTGCGCAGCCCGTTGCCGCCGTGGATCTCGGCGAGCCAGAGCATCGACAGGTCCCAGAACTGCCAGAACGGCGAGGCCCAGCGGCCGGCGACGAAGCCCCAGTTGATGCGGTGCACGCCGCCGTCGAGGATGTTCATGATGAACAGGTGGCCGAGCACCAGCACGATCAGGGCGAGGCCCGAGATGCGCATGAACAGCCAGCTGTAGAGCTCGAAGTTGCTGCGGCGGGCGGCCGGGCGCTTCGGCGAACGCGGCTTGTCGAGTGCGAGAACTTCGGTTGCCATGGTCAGTGCCCCCCGAACATAACTTCGACGGTGCGCTTCATCATGAAGAAGGCACCGGGAATCATCACCACGACCCAGATGGCCAGGATGGTCCAGAGCATCGGCTTCTGGAACTTCGGTCCCTTCTCCCAGAAGTCGACCAGCATGACCCGGATGCCGTTGAGCGCGTGGAACAGCACCGCGCCGACGAGGCCGACCTCGAGGAGGTTGACCAGCGGGGTCTTGTAGGTCTCGATGACCTCGTTGTACGTGTCGGGCGACACGCGCACGAGCGCGGTGTCGAGCACGTGCACGAAGAGGAAGAAGAATGTCAGCACGCCGGTGATGCGGTGCAGCACCCAGGACCACATACCGGGGTCGCCCCGGTAGAAGGTCCCTTGCCGGCGTGAGGCACCCGCCCGATCGCTCGCGGCCGCCTCGGTGGCGGTGCTAGCCGTGGTGGACATCGGTGAACGGCCTCCAACGTCATGGCTTGGGCCCGCTGACCGCTGGTTTCCGCGCCTGCCGCCGGGACGTCCACCTGGGGACGGCTCCGGCGACGGTGCCGAGATCATGGTCATCGAGCGTGGATAAACAGGATGCTAGACCCGCACCTCACGGTGGGCTCACCTCCGGGTTCCTCTGTGTGATGGACCAGACATCGGGCCCCTTGCCCGATCGGGTGACGCGGGCCGGTAACTCACCGGTTCGTCCACTGTGGACGCGCGACCGGGCGGCCGGGCCGCCTGAACGGTGCGTGACGATCTTCGCCGTCTCACCCGGCCACGGGGCCGGGTGCTGCCTGCGATTACTCCGTTGTGGTCACCGTGAGTACTCCATTCGTCGCGCTCACGACTCATGAGTAAACGTTTGTGTTACGTAGCGTGCCTTTCCTATGGCGGCAAAGCGGCCGTTAGGTACCGTCTCCCGGTCGAACCCGGCAGTGTCGCCGGGTCGCTTTCTTCGGACCATCCGCTGGATCAGCGGGGAGGGAGACACACGTTGCGTCGCATGCGTGGAACCGCGCTGGCCGCCGCCGCCATGGCCGGTGCTCTGGTACTGGCCGGATGCGCGAAGGATTCAGGTGCGGGGAACAACAGCAACAACAACGCCGGCTCTGGGGACCAGTCCGCCAGCTGCGTGACGGCGCCGAAGCCGCCCGCCGCGGCGGCCGCCTCGACCAGCTCCGCGCAGTCGACTGAGAAGGTCGACGGCAGCAAGCTCAAGGTCGCGCTGGCCTTCGACGTCGGCGGTCGTGGCGACGCGTCGTTCAACGACTCCGCCGCCGCCGGTACCGACAAGGCGAAGGCCGAACTCGGCGTCACCACGGTCACCGAAAGCACCGCCGCCGCGACCGAGGACGAGGCCGCGAAGTCGCAGCGTCTCGACCAGCTCGCTACGCAGGGCTTCAGCCCGATCATCGCGGTCGGCTTCGCCTACGCCAAGGCCGTCGGCGCCATCGCGCCGAAGTACCCGAACACCCAGTTCGCGATCGTCGACGACGACTCCGTCAAGGCCCCGAACGTCACCTCGCTCGTCTTCGCCGAGGAGCAGGGCTCGTTCCTGGCCGGTGTCGCCGCCGCCTACAAGTCGAAGAAGTGCCACGTCGGCTTCGTCGGTGGGGTGAACACGCCGCTGATCCAGAAGTTCGAGGCCGGCTTCCTCCAGGGCGTGAAGGCCGCTTCGAGCAAGGCCAAGATCGAGGACGAGTACCTCACCCCGGCCGGTGACTTCTCCGGGTTCCAGGACCCGGCGAAGGGCAACGTGAAGGCCGCCGCGCAGATCGCCAAGGGCGCGGACGTGATCTACCACGCCGCCGGCGCCTCCGGTAAGGGCGTGTTCGAGGCCGCGAAGTCCAACAACGCCATGGCCATCGGCGTCGACTCCGACCAGTACAACCAGAAGACGGTCGAGGCGTCGAAGGACGTCATCATCACCTCGATGCTCAAGCGCGTCGACGTGGCGGTGTTCGACTACCTGCGCGCGCTGGCGAAGGGTGACCTGACGTCGCTGCCGAAGCGGTTCGACCTCAAGGTCGACGGCATCGGCTACGCCACCTCCGGTGGCAAGGTCGACGACATCAAGGACGTCCTCGACGGCTACAAGGCGCAGATCGTCTCCGGGGCGATCACCGTCTCGGACAAGCCGCAGAAGTAAGCTCGACCAGGCAGCGGGGCTCGGGAGGGTAACCCCTTCCGAGCCCCAACCTGTTTACCCCAGAACTGGATGGCTTTTCCATGAGCGCTCCCCAGGCCGAGGTCACCGACGCCCCCGACCGGGGTGAACCGGCCGTGCAGCTGACCGGGATCACGAAGCGGTTCCCCGGTGTCGTGGCCAACTCCGACGTCAACCTCACCGTCACCAAGGGCGAGGTGCACGCCGTCTGCGGCGAGAACGGCGCGGGCAAATCGACCCTGATGAAGATCCTCTACGGCATGCAGCAGCCGGACGAGGGCGACATCGCGATCAACGGCGAACCGGTGAAACTGCGCAACCCGCAGGACGCCATCAAGGCCGGCATCGGGATGGTCCACCAGCACTTCATGCTGGCCGACAACCTGACCGTCGGGGAGAACGTCTTCCTCGGCGCGGAGAACCTGCACGGCATCGGCCGCGCGGCGCGGGCGAAGCTGGCTGAACTCGCCGAACGCGTCGGCCTGCGCGCCCGCCCGGACGCGCTGCTGGAAGAGCTCGGCGTCGCCGACCGCCAGCGCGTGGAGATCGTCAAGGTGCTCTACCGCGGCGCGCGGATCATCATCCTCGACGAGCCCACCGCGGTGCTCGTGCCGCAGGAGGTCGACGCGCTGTTCGAGACCGTCCGCGCCATGCAGAAGGACGGTTTCACCTTCATCTTCATCTCGCACAAGCTCGACGAGGTGCGCGCGATCGCCGACACGGTCACCGTGATCCGGCGCGGCACCACCGTCGGCACGGCGGATCCGAAGACGATCACCTCGCGCCAGCTGGCCGAGATGATGGTCGGCTCGGAGCTGCCCAGCCCGGAGACCCGCGAGTCCACCGTGACCGATCGGCCCGTGCTCCGCCTGGACGACGTCTGCCTGAGCGTCGAGGGGTCCGAGCGGAACGTGCTCGACCACATCTCCTTCACCGTGCACGCGGGTGAGGTGCTCGGGATCGCCGGCGTCGAGGGCAACGGCCAGACCGAACTCGTCGAGACGATCATGGGCATGCGCAAGGGCGGCGGCCGGATCGAACTGACCGAGGTCGACGGCAAGGTCGTCGAGCTGCACAAACTGGGGACGCTCGCCCGCCGCGAGGCCGGGATCGGCTACATCGCCGAAGACCGCACGCGGCACAGCCTCCTGCTCACGCAACCCTTGTGGGTCAACCGGATCCTCGGCTACCAGACGCGCGAGCCGGTCGCGAAAGGACAGTTGCTCGACATCGCCGGCGCGCGTGAGGACACCCGCCGCATCGTCGAGGAGTACGACGTCCGCACGCCGGGTATCGACGTCCCCGCGGCCGCGCTTTCCGGTGGTAACCAGCAGAAACTGATCGTCGGGCGCGAACTTTCCGGTGATCCGGTGCTGCTGATCGCGTCGCATCCGACGCGCGGTGTCGACGTCGGCGCGCAGGCGCTGATCTGGGAACAGATCCGCCAGGCGCGGGCGGCCGGGCTGGCCGTGTTGCTGGTGTCTGCCGATCTCGACGAGCTGATCGGGCTTTCCGACACCATTCAGGTCATGCTGCGCGGACGACTGGTCGGCGAGGCCGACCCCGCGACCGTGACCCCGCAGGAACTGGGCTCCGCTATGACGGGTGCCTCCGAAGACACTGAAGAAGGTGCAGCGTGAGTTCCTGGCGTACGAGGCTGCTGCCGCCTCTGCTCGCGATCGTTTTCGCGGTCATCCTGACGGCCATCGCGCTGATCATCTCGGGAGCTGATCCGCTCCAGGCCTACGGCACGATGATCGGCCAGCTCTTCAAGGGCTCGACCGCCGTCGACACGGTGAACCTCGCGACGGTCTACTACCTGTCCGGGCTCGCGGTGGCCATCGGCTTCCAGATGAACCTCTTCAACATCGGTGTCGAGGGCCAGTACCGGTTCGCCGCCATCGTCACCGCCATCATCGGCGGGGCGCTGCAGCTGCCGCCGGTGATCCACGTGCTGGCGATCCTGGTCGTCGCGGTGCTCAGCGGCATGCTGTACGCGGCCATCCCGGCCGTGCTGAAGGTGACCCGGGGTGTTTCCGAGGTCATCTCGACGATCATGCTGAACGCGATCGTCGGCGGCATCGTGGCGTTCCTGGTCAACGCGGACCAGTTCGGCGTGCAGACCGGCAACAACATCGCCACCCGCGAGATCGCCGAAACCGGCCGGATCCCCGGTATCCCGATCGGGTCCGGTGAGCTGTTCGGCTTCGTGGTCATCGCGGCGCTGATCGGCGGGGCCTACTGGTTCATGCTCAACCGGACCCGGTTCGGCTTCGAGCTCAAGGCCTCCGGTGAATCGACGACGGCCGCCGCGGCGGGTGGTGTCAACGCCAAGAAGATGACGCTGATCGCGATGCTGCTTTCCGGTGGCGTCGCCGGCCTGGTCGCGATGCCGGAACTGCTCGGCCGCGACTTCAGCTACGGCATCACCTCGACCCAGATGTACGGCTTCACCGGGATCGCGGTCGCCCTGCTCGGGCGTAACCACCCGGCCGGGATCGCGCTGGGCGCCCTGCTGTGGGCGTTCCTCGACCGGTCCGCCGTTTCGCTGGAACAGATCAACGTGTCCAAAGAGATCGCCACGATCATGCAGGGCGTGATCGTGCTGTCGGTCGTCATCGCGTACGAGATCGTGCGCCGCGCGGACCTGGCCGCCGAACAGCGTCGCGTCGGTCGCGCGCTGGCAGGCAACGGCCGCAAGGGTTCCAGCGTGTCCGAGGGAGGTGCGGTGTGACCACCGCGGACGTTCTTTCGCCCAACACGGGCGGGACCACCATGCCGGTGAAACCGCCGAAGCGCCGTATCCCCGGCTGGCTCAAGGGCGCCATCTGGGGACTGCTGGCGGTCGGCGTGCTCGCGATCGCGTCGTACGCGACCGGCGTCAACACACTGACCTCGACCAACACCGCGCACACCGCGCTGCGGCTGGCGCTGCCGATCCTGCTGTGCGCGCTCGGCGGCCTCTGGGCCGAACGCGCGGGCGTGATCAACATCGGCCTCGAAGGCATGATGATCCTCGGCACCTGGGGTGCCGCCTGGGGCGCGTACCACGGCGGCGTCTGGGCCGGGCTGATCGCGGCGGTCGTGTTCGGCGCGCTCGGCGGGCTGCTGCACGCCGTCGCGACGGTGACCTTCAACGTCAACCACATCGTCTCCGGTGTGGCGATCAACCTGCTCGGTCTCGGCGTCGCGAAGTACCTGGCGAACCTGGTGTTCACCCCGCTTTCGGGGAACCCGCGCCAGTCGCCGCCGGTGCCGAAGTTCGACACCTATTCGGCGACGTTCCTCTCGGACTGGCTCTCGGACCTGGAGAAGATGCAGCGCGTCTTCATCTCCGACCTCGCCGGCATCCTCAACGGCCTGGTCACCGAGGTCGCGCCGCTGACGATGATCGCGATCGCGCTGGTCCCGATCAGCTACCTGGTGCTGTGGCGGACGCGGTTCGGCCTGCGGCTGCGGTCCTGCGGCGAGAACCCGGTCGCGGCCGAATCCCTCGGCGTGAAGGTCTACCTGCACAAGTACATCGCCATGATCATCTCCGGCGGGCTCGCCGGAATGGGTGGCGCGTCGCTCGTGCTGCTCGCCGGCGGTGCGGACTACCTGGAGAACCAGACCAACAACCGCGGCTACATCGGCCTCGCGGCGATGATCTTCGGCAACTGGCGGCCGGGCGGCCTGCTCGGCGGCGCGGCGCTGTTCGGTTACGCGGACGGCCTCCAGCTCGCCGGTGGCGGCACCGCGGTGCTCGCGCTGCTGTACGGCGCGGTGATCCTGCTGGCCGTGATCGTGGCGGTGCAGTTGTTCCGCCGTCAGTGGATCGCTTCCGCGCTCGGTGTCGTCGGCGCCGTCGCGCTGTACGCGATCTACTGGACCAACGACGACCTGCCCAGCGACCTCATCCCGTACACCGCGCACTTCGTGACGCTGATCGTGCTGGCGGTGGCTTCGCAGCGGCTGCGGCCGCCCAAGGCGATCGGCGCCACCTATCGGCGAGGTGAGGACTGACATGGCGGAGTACGACTGGGAAGCCTTGCGCGCTCAAGCCGTCGAGGCGGCGAAGGCGGCGTACGCGCCGTACTCGGGTCTGCACGTGGGCGTCGCCGCTGTGGTGGACGACGGCCGGATCGTCGTCGGCTGCAACGTCGAAAACGCTTCGTACGGCTTGGGAATGTGCGCGGAATGCACGATGGCGGGGCAGCTACGGCTGACCGGCGGCGGCAAGCTCGT
The DNA here is from genome assembly GCF_024628825.1 of Amycolatopsis roodepoortensis. Taxonomy (NCBI): domain Bacteria; kingdom Bacillati; phylum Actinomycetota; class Actinomycetes; order Pseudonocardiales; family Pseudonocardiaceae; genus Amycolatopsis; species Amycolatopsis roodepoortensis. The sequence continues at coordinate 3,982,051 of NZ_CP102415.1, read as the reverse complement.
CGCCGTCGCGTGCCGCAGCGGCGCCGGTGATCTGCTGATGCCGTGCGGGCGCTGCCGTCAGATCCTGTTCGAGCACGGCGGATCCGACTGCCTGGTGGACACCCCGAGCGGCATCCTGCCGATGTCGGCGGTGCTGCCGGACGCGTTCGGGCCGGACGACCTGCCGTGAGCGCGTTCGCCGCCGTCGACGTCATCCGCGCGAAGCGGGACGGCGGACGGCTGTCCGACGAGCAGATCGACTGGACGATCGACGCGTACACGCGCGGCGACCTCGCCGAGGAACAGATGGCCGCGCTCGCGATGGCCATCTTCCTGCGGGGGATGGATTCCGGCGAGATCGCGCGCTGGACCGGCGCGATGATCTCGTCGGGGGAGCGGCTGGATCTGAAGGTCAGCCGTCCGACGATCGACAAGCATTCGACCGGCGGGGTCGGCGACAAGATCACGCTTCCGCTGGCTCCGCTCGTCGCGGCTTGTGGCGCGGCCGTGCCGCAGCTGTCCGGGCGCGGGCTCGGGCACACCGGCGGGACGCTGGACAAACTGGAGTCGATCCCCGGCTGGCGTGCCTCTTTGTCGACATCGGAGATCATCCGGCAGCTCGACGAGGTCGGCGCGGTGGTCTGTGCGGCCACTGAGGGGCTGGCTCCGGCGGACAAGAAGCTGTACGCGCTGCGGGACGTGACTTCGACGGTGGAGTCGATCCCGCTGATCGCGAGCTCGATCATGAGCAAGAAGATCGCCGAGGGTTCGGCCGGGCTCGTGCTCGACGTGAAGACGGGTTCGGGCGCGTTCATGAAGACGCTTCCGCAGGCCCGTGAACTCGCGCGGACGTTGGTGGAGATCGGTACCGCGCACGGTGTCGCGACGACGGCGCTGATCACGGACATGAACGTGCCGTTGGGACATGCCGTCGGCAACGCGATCGAGGTCGCCGAATCGGTCGAGGTGCTGCGCGGCGGCGGTCCTTCCGACGTCGTCGAGCTGACCGTGGCTTTGGCGCGGGAGATGCTGGCGCTGGCGGGATTGTCCGATGTGGACCCGGCTGAGGTGCTGGCTTCTGGCCGGGCTTACGAGACTTGGTGCCGGATGATCGCCGCTCAGGGCGGGGACCCGGAGGCCGCTCTGCCGCGGCCTAAGCACGTGCACGTGGTTCCGGCGCCCGCCGATGGAGTTTTGTCGCGTTTGGACGCTTATGCGGTCGGGGTCGCCGCTTGGCGGCTCGGCGCCGGGCGGGCGCGCAAGGAGGACCTGGTGCAGGCCGCGGCCGGCGTGCTGTGCCTGGCGAAGCCGGGCGATGCCGTGTCGGCCGGGCAGCCGTTGCTGGAGCTGCACACGGATACGCCGGACGCTGTTCCTTCGGCTCTCGCTGCGCTCGAAGACGCCTACGCGGTCAGCTCCGCTGGGCCTTCGGCCTCCGCTTCGCTCGTCCTGGAGACCGTGCGGCCCTGACCTGCGTTTAGCGGGCTAAACGCGATCCGGTGGGCCTGGAGTACATGAAGGCCCCCTTCCTTGCGCCTAGGTACAGGAAGGGGGCCTTCATGTACTTCTGGTGTGCTCCGCCTGGCGTTCGGTCCTTCCCGATGACTCGAAGGGCACCTTCGAGACATCCCTGCGCGCGCTCACCACGGCCGCCCTCCCGGCCCAGCGCTCCCGGCGCCGACCTGCGTTTAGCGGGCTAAACGCGATCTGTGCGGCGGGAGGGACGTTCGGGTGGCGCCTCCCGGGCCCGACGCGTTGCGAAAGCCACTTTCGCAACCTTCAGCGTTGCGAAAGTGGCTTTCGCAACGTCAGGGCCTCGCGGATCGCGATTAGCCCGCTAAACGCAGGTCGGTGGCCGAGGGGGCCGGATCGCGATTAGCCCGCTAAACGCAGGTCGGTGCGGAGCACGGCCGGAAAAGCGTGAAGGCCCCCGTCCCAGGCGAAGCCGTGGGAAGGGGGCCTTCATCGCGCGAAGCGAGAGAGCGTCAGTCGGTGGTCTCGTCGGCGCCGTCGGCCTTCGCCTTGGCGTCGGCCGCCTTGGGCGCCCGGCCGTTGCGCGAGCTGCGGCGCGGCTGACGCGGGGCGGGCGGCGGCGGCGAGATCTGCTGCATGGCCGGGCCACCGCCGAGCATCAGCTCCGCGAAGGTCGCCATGGCCTCGTCCAGCTGACCACCGATGCGGCGCACGGACTCGTCGTTGCTCTTGCGCACCAGCGAGTCGACCGAGTCGGTGTCCGGCTGCTTCTGCAGCGTGCTCTCGACCTTCGACAGGCCGGAGCGGATCGAGCCGTCGAGGTCGCCGAGGCGCCCGGTGAAGCCGTCCTCGACCTTGTCGAGCCGCTCGGCCAGGTCGTCGAGCCGCGAGGTGACCTTCTCGAGGCGGTCGCCGAGGCCGTCGAGCCGCTCCGACGCGTCGATCATCTCGCCGGTCTCGGTCAGCGCGGTCTTCAGCGCCTCGGTGTTCGCGGTGAGGCTTTCCTTGGTCGCCTTGTCGAGGTTCTCGACGCGGGTGCGCAGCTCGCGGTCGACGGTGTCGACGCGGTCCCGCAGGGTCGACTCGGCCTGCTCGACGCGCTCGCGCACCGGGCCGATCACCGACTGCGGCAGCGCGTCGGTCTTCACGTCCTGCTTGTCGAGGTGCGCGCCGAGCTCGTCGAGACGGCGGTGGATGTTCTGGAGCTTGTCCTCGAGCCCGTCCATCCGGCCCCCGACGCCTTCGAGGCGCGCGGCCATCCCGTCGAGGCGGCCGTCGAGCTGAGCGAACGGCTTGGCCAGCTTGTCGACGATGCTTTCGACGGCGCGGGTCAGCGCGGCGATCGCGGTGTCCTGCGCTTCGAGTCGCGACATGGTCTCGTCGAGACGTTCGGCGAGCACGCTGGTCTCGGTGCGGTCGGGCATCTCCGAGAGCCGCTTGCGCACCGCGCCGAGCGAGTCGACGGGGGCCAGACGTGCGTAGATGTCGTCGAGCGCGTCGAAGATCTGCTGCTGTTCGCTCTCACGCACTTCGGCCGCGCGCACCAGCATGTTGCGCATCCGGTCGAAGGACGGGGCTGCAATGTGGTTGTCAGTGGTCACTGCGGTGTCCTTCGTGGGCGGGGAAATGGGAGGGACGTGACGTGAAGCTTATCCATTGCGGAATTGCTCTGCGTATGGCCCCCGGGTATCGGACAATGCCGAGCTCTGCCCTGATGGCCGATTCAGCCGGTGATCCACAAAGCCGAGGGTTAAGTCAAGCATGAGACTTACCGCCATGTAGGGGAATGACAGGCTGGTTACCGTTACGTATGTCCTCTGAAAGCAGCAGACCACGCGTCCCGGAGGCGGTACTGGCCCGCGCTCCCAAGGTTCTCCTCCACGACCACCTGGACGGCGGATTGCGGCCGGCCACGGTCGCCGAGCTCGCCGAGCAGACCGGGTATCAGGCTCTGCCGACCGGCGATCCCGTCGAACTGGGCCGCTGGTTCCGCGACGCGGCCGATTCCGGCTCCCTCGTCTCGTACCTTGAGACGTTCGCGCATACCTGCGGCGTGATGCAGACCGAGGAAGCGCTGGTCAGAGTGGCCGCCGAAGCGGTGGAAGACCTCGCGGCCGACGGCGTCGTCTACGCCGAGGAGCGTTATGCCCCCGAACTCTTCGTCGAACGCGGTCTGTCACTCGATGCGGTGGTCGAGGCCGTTCAGGCCGGATTCGCCGAAGGTGAACGGAGAGTGGCGGACGGCGGCGGCCGGATCCGCGTCGGGACGTTGCTCTGCGCGATGCGCCAGCACGCCAGGGCACTCGAGATCGCCGGGCTCGCCGTCCGCTACCGCGACGCCGGTGTGGTCGGGTTCGACATCGCCGGACCGGAAGACGGATTTCCGCCGACCAGAAATCTCGACGCATTCGAGTTCCTGCGGACGAATAATGCGCATTTCACGATTCATGCCGGGGAGGCGTTCGGGCTCGCGTCCATTTGGGAGGCGATTCAGCATTGTGGCGCGGAGCGGCTGGGCCATGGCGTGCGCATCGTCGACGACATCAAGACCGACAGCGACGGCACGGTCCATTTGGGACGGTTGGCCGCCTACGTCCGCGACCGGCGGATCCCGCTCGAGATCTGTCCCACGTCCAATGTCCAGACGGGAGCGGCGCGCTCGATCGGCGAACATCCCATCGGACTGCTCGCCAGGCTGCGGTTCCGGGTCACCGTCAACACCGACAACCGGCTGATGAGCGGCTGCTCGATGACCAGCGAATTCGCGGCACTGAACGAGGCCTTCGGCTTCGGGCTGGCCGATCTCGAGTGGTTCACGATCAATGCGATGAAATCCGCCTTCCTCGATTTCGACCAGCGGCTGGACATCATCAACACGGTCATCAAGCCCGGCTACGCGTCCTTGCGTTCGTTAGCATAGCCAACTATTGTTCACTATGTAGGAGTTTGTTCCCATATAGTGAAACGGTGGCGAAGATGACGCAGGTCGTGGACGTGAGGATCGGCGGCAAACGACGCTGGCTCATCCTCGCGCTCGGCCTCGCCGCGCAGACCGCGAGCTGTTCGTTCCTTTACGGGATCCCGTTCCTGGTGCCGTCGATGCAGCGTGCGGAGGGGCTCTCGCTGGCCGAAGCGGGCACCGTGGTCGCGGCGCCGAGCCTTGGCCTGTTGTTCACCTTGATCTTGTGGGGTGCGGCGGCGGACCGTTACGGAGAGCGTTTGGTAATGGCCATCGGGCTCGGCGTCTCGGGGTTACTCCTCGTGTACGCGGCCGTCGGTGACCACTCGCTCGTGACCCTCTTTGGGGTGTTCCTGCTCGCCGGCGCGAGCACCGCGTCAGTGAACGCCGCGAGCGGCCGGGCCGTCCTCGGCTGGTTCGGCCCGGCCGAACGCGGCCTCGCGATGGGCATCCGCCAGATGGCCCAGCCGCTCGGGGTAGGCGTCGCGGCCTTCGGGCTCCCGCCGCTCGCGGACCGCTGGGGATTCCAGGTCTCGCTCATGCTGCCCGCGCTGACCGCGATCGGTGTCGCACTCCTGGTCGCCTGGCTGCTGGTCGATCCGCCGCGACCGGAGGCCCCGGCGGGCAAGACGGAGAAACCGCCGTCGCCGTACCGGAAGCCGGCCTTGTGGCGGGTCCACGGCGCGAGCGCGCTGCTCGTCGTCCCGCAGTTCGCGGTGTCCGCGTTCACCCCCGTGTACCTGGTGACGGTGCACGGCTGGACGCCGGCGTCCGCGGGCTGGTTCGCCGGCGCCGTCCAGATCCTCGGCGCGCTGGGCCGGATCGCGTCGGGCTACTGGTCCGACCGCGCGGGCAGCAGGCTGCGGCCGATGCGGCAGCTGGCGGTCGCGAGCGCGGCGGTGATGCTGCTGGTCGCGCTCGGGGACGCGACGTGGCCGTGGCTGGTGCTCCTCGCGCTCGTCCTGGCCGCGGTGATCACCGTGTCCGACAATGGGCTCGGGTTCACCGCGTCGGCGGAGATGGCCGGGCTCGCTTGGGCGGGGCGGGCGATGGGCACGCAGAACACCGGGCAGAACATCGCCGCGGCACTGACGCCGCCGCTGCTGGGCTTGGTGATCGGCGATTCGCGGTACGCGCTGGCGTTCTGCGTGGCCGCGGTCTTCCCCGCGCTGGCCGTGGCGCTGGTGCCCGTCAGACACGAAAAGAGCCCCTCAGGACGAACCTGAGGGGCCCTTTCGCGGGATGAATCAGATGACCGTGAGCCGGTTCTCGAAGGTCTCGACGAGCTTGCGCCACTCCGACTGCTCGGCGTCGAACGGAGCGCTCGGCTCGAGGCGCGACGGGTCCGGCCGCAGCACGAACGACACCAGCCAGCCGAGGCTTTCGTTGGCGGCCAGCGCGGTTTCGACGCTGTCGTCGTCGGCCCACTCGGCGGCGTCGGTGATCAGCTCGACGGCCAGCTCCAGCTGCGTCGGGTCGATCGCCTCCGGGCCCTCGGCGATGTCCTCGGCGATCCCGTTCAGCACGTAGGTGTTCTCGGTGTCGACCTCGATCTCGAGCTCGCCCGCGGTGGCCTTCGTGGTCACTTCGTCCCAAGTGGACACTTCGGCGAGGTCGTTGCCTGCCAGGTCCTTGCCGTCCGCGATCGCGCGGATGAGGGCCTTCTCGGAGGTGAAGACGTCGATCTCGCCTTCGCTGCCGAGGAAGATCGGCTTGTCGTCGAGGTAGCAGCGCAGCGTGTAGTACTCGGCGCCGGAGGTGATGATCTTGATCGGGTCGATGCCGACCTCGCCCCAGAAGCCGACGGGCTCGTCGTCGTCCTCGTCCTCGTCGTCGACGTCCACGAGGTCTTCGTCGACGGCGGCCGCTTCGGCCTCGGCGGACTCCGCGAGGAAGGTCGCGAGCTCCTCCGCCGTCTGCTCCAGCACCTTCTCGTCGACGTCGGGGACGGTCACGAGACCGTCGATCGCGTCGAGCACGGTGTCCCACTTCTCGGAGACCGCCTGCGACAGGTCCGCCCAGAGGCGCTCGCCGTCACGGCCGGAGAAGGGCAGCGTGCCCTGGTCCAGCAGCGAGAAGCTCTCGTGCGCGTCGAGGACTTCGTGGACCTCTTCGAGCTCGCACACGTCCGCGAGCGAACGCACGATGCCGATGATCTCGGCCAGCTCGCCGAGCGTCCACTGGTCCGGCTTCTCGGCGACCAGCTCGGGGACGCCGACCAGGTCGTAGGTGTGGTCGTCGTCCGGGATGAGCTCGGGCACGTTCAGCGCCGGGACGACCTCCCACGCGGGGTGGTCGAGCAGGTCGTGCTGCTCGGAGGTCCGCACGAAGGCGGCGAGATGCGCGGCGTCCGGGAAGGCGTACAGGTCTTCCTCGTCGCCGAGGAAGGCTTCCCACTCCTCGCCGTCTTCCCGCCAGCGCGGCGCCCAGAGGGTGACGACGTCACCCTGAGGCAGGCCGAGTTCGATCGGGATGATGTCCTGTGCCATTCCTAAGCCCTCTCGGATTACCGCCTGTGTGCGCGCGACCGGGTGATGCTGCCCGATAGGTGCGCGGTACCGCGAAGCCTACGGGTTTCCGGCGGAGGGCGCGATCACCCCTGGGCAAGAAGCGACCAACGGATGGCACGATAGGTCTTCTGATGACACTTACAGACCTCCTGCCTGCGGATCCCGACCCCGACTCGCTGTTCGAAGCCTTCTCCACCTGGACGGCCGAGCGCGGGTTGGAGCTGTACCCCGCGCAGGAAGAGGCCATCATCGAGGTGGTCTCCGGAGCGAACGTGATCCTGTCGACGCCGACGGGCTCGGGAAAGAGCCTGGTCGCCGTCGGAGCGCACTTCACCGCGCTCGCGCACGGCCGCCGCAGCTACTACACGGCCCCGATCAAGGCGCTCGTCTCGGAGAAGTTCTTCCAGCTCATCGAGATCTTCGGCGCCGAGAACGTCGGCATGATGACCGGTGACTCGGCGGTGAACGCCGACGCGCCGATCATCTGCTGCACGGCGGAGATCCTGGCGAACATGGCGTTGCGGTTCGGTGCCGACGCGCCGGTCGGCCAGGTCGTCGCGGACGAGTTCCACTTCTACTCGGAGCCGGATCGCGGCTGGGCCTGGCAGGTGCCGCTGCTGGAACTGCCGAAAGCGCAGTTCGTGCTGATGTCGGCGACGCTGGGCGACGTCTCGTTCTTCGAAAAGGATCTCACCCGCCGGACCGGCCGCCCGACCGCGGTGGTCACCTCGGCGCAGCGGCCGGTGCCGCTGACCTTCCGCTACGCGCTGACGCCGTTGCACGAGACGATGTCCGAGCTGCTCAACGGCGGGCAGTCGCCGGTGTACGTCGTGCACTTCTCGCAGGCCGCGGCGATCGAGCGCGCGCAGACGCTGATGAGCATCAACGTCACCTCGAAGGCGGAGAAGGAGGCCATCGCCGAGATGCTCGGCGACTTCCGGTTCTCGGCCGGGTTCGGGAAGACGCTGTCGAGGCTGGTCCGGCACGGGATCGGCGTGCACCACGCCGGGATGCTGCCGAAGTACCGGCGGCTGGTCGAGCAGCTCGCGCAGGCCGGGCTGCTGAAGGTGATCTGCGGGACCGACACGCTCGGCGTCGGCATCAACGTACCGATCCGCACAGTGGTCTTCTCGGCGCTGACGAAGTACGACGGCGTGCGGCAGCGGCATCTCAAGGCGCGCGAGTTCCATCAGATCGCCGGCCGTGCGGGCCGTGCGGGCTACGACACCGATGGTTACGTCGTCGTGCAGGCGCCGGACCACGTCGTCGAAAACGCCAAGGCGCTGGAGAAGGCAGGCGACGATCCGAAGAAGAAAAAGAAGATCGTCCGCAAGAAGGCGCCCGAAGGGTTCGTCAACTGGACGGAGAGCACCTTCGACCGGCTGATCGCGGCCGAGCCGGAGCCGCTGACGTCGAGCTTCCACGTCAGCCACTCGATGCTGCTGAACGTCATCTCCCGGCCGGGCAACGCGTTCGACTCGATGCGGCATCTGCTGGAGGACAACCATTCCGACCGTCCCACCCAGCGGAAACTGATCCTGCGCGCGATCGCGATCTACCGCGCGCTGCTCGCGGCCGGGGTGGTGGAAAGGCTCGACGAGCCCGACGAACAGGGGCGCATCGTCCGGCTCACCGTGGACCTGCAGTTCGACTTCGCGCTGAACCAGCCGCTTTCACCGTTCGCGCTGGCGGCGATCGAGCTCCTCGACGTCGATTCGCCGTCCTATCCGCTCGACGTCGTGTCCATTGTGGAATCCACTGTGGACAATCCGCGGCCGGTGCTGTCGCAGCAGCAGTTCAAGGCGCGCGGCGAGGCCGTGCAGGCGATGAAGGCCGAGGGCATCGAGTACGACGAGCGGATGGAACTGCTCGAGAACGTCACGTACCCGAAGCCGCTGGAGGAGCTGCTGGAGGCGGCGTATTCCCGTTACCGGCAAGGGCATCCGTGGGTCGAGGACTACGAGCTCAAGCCGAAGTCCGTCGTGCGCGACATGTACGAGCGCGCGATGAACTTCGTGGAGTACATCGGTTTCTACCAGCTGGCCCGCTCGGAAGGGCTGGTGCTGCGGTACCTCACCGACACCTACGACTCGCTGCGGCACACGGTGCCCGACGAGGCCAAGAACGAGGGGTTGCAGGACCTCATCGAATGGCTCGGCGAACTGGTGCGCCAGGTCGACTCCAGCCTCCTCGACGAGTGGGAAGCCTTGCGGCATCCCGAAGAGGAAGGCCCGGTTTCGACGCGGCCGCCGTCCGAGCCGCCCGCGGTCACGCGGAACGAGCGGGCGTTCCGCGTGCTGGTGCGGAACGAGTTGTTCCGCCGAGTGGAGCTGGCGTCGCGGCGTGCCTACGACACGCTGGGCGAGCTGGACGCCGCTTCGGGCTGGGACGCGGACGCGTGGGAAGACGCCATCGAGGACTACTTCGACGAGCACGAAACGCTCGGCATCGGGCCGGACGCGCGCGGACCGAAGCTGCTGATCATCGAGCAGGAGAAGGAGATCTGGCGGGTGCGGCAGATCTTCGACGATCCGGCGGGTGACCACGACTGGGGCATCAGCGCCGAGGTCGACCTGGCGGCATCGGACGAGGCGGGCTCGGCGGTCATCCGGATCACGGCGGTGGACCAGCTGGGACTTTCGGCCGGGTGACGAGCAGCAGCCGCCGGCGCCGGACCAGCTGAACGACCAGCACGATCAGCGACAACGCCGGCAGCGGATAGCCCAGGAGCAGGCCCACCGTGATGTCGGTGAGCGGCGCGAGGACGGCGACGACGAACACCCACGTCGGCGCCGTCGGCAGCTTCGCGCCCGAGCGGACCTTGCCCCACGGCTTCGCCACCGAAAGCCACGCCTGGAACGCCAAAGCGCTCGCCATCAGCGCCGTCCCGGCGGTCAATGCCAGCGGCGGCGGCTCACTGCCGACGGAATCCCGTAAAGCGCCCGACAGCAGGAAGATCCCGGCGTAGAGCTGGACGAGCGTGATCGCGAACTTCGCCAGCACCCACCAGTGCCGGGCGAATCCCCACGCCGTCGCCGCGGCGAGCATGACACCGGTGAACGCGGACGCGTTGGCGAGCGGCGCCAGCAGGAACGTGTCGATCTCGTGCGCCATCGACGTCGCGGCGACGCGGATCCCGCCGTCCTCGCTCGTGCGGCCGATCACCAAGAGGGTGAACAGCGCCAGCGCTTGTCCCATCCAGCCGACCGAAGTGACGACGTGCAGCCATACGGTCAGCTGCCGCCAGGTCCTCGTCCCCATGCCGGACACGGTCGCCTGAACCACCGGCCCGGCGCATCGGGGACGACCCTGAAATCACACCGGAAGGGGCGGGAAGCAGGCCTGGGCGTCGTGGCCGTCGAACCAGAGTCCGACCATGAACGCCATCGTCGCCTCCATGAGCGGGGCCCGGTCGAGGCCGCCCGCGACCAGAGGAGTGCAGCCGATGTCGCGGACCAGTTCGCTCACTTCGCCGACCTTGTCGCCGCAGATCGGCACCGCCAGCGGACGCCCGTCGAACACCGGCGGGGTCATCCGCCAGACGTCCACGTGGCACAGGTTGAACGCCTTGACCACGTGCGCGCCCGGTGCGGCGGCGGCGATCCGGGCGGCCTGGTCGGGGACCGTGAGCGTGGCGCCGGGGCCGACCGCGTTGGTGCAGTCGATCAGCACCTTCCCGGCGAGATTCCCCGCGGCGGCAAGGACTTCTGGTACCGACGCGGCGGGAACGGCCAGCAGGATCACGTCGCCGGCGCGGGCGGTCTCCTCCCAATTCCCCACCAGCGGGGAGATCCTGGCGGCCTTGGCCCGGTCGCGGGCGGCGACCGTCACCTCGTGCCCGGCCCTGGCCCACTGGCCGCCGAGCGCCTCCGCCATCCCGCCCGCGCCGAAGATACCGATACGCATGTGCTGCTCCCTAAGATCGAGTGGACAGCACGACGGTAGAAAGCCGCGCGGGTACCGAATGGTTACCGGAGGTCCGATGAACGACGTCTTCCTCGCCGATTGCCGGGCCCGGCTGGCCTTCGACCTGATGGCGAACACGTGGAACCCGGTCGTGCTGTGGGCCTTGCGCGAAGGGCCGCTGCGCCCGGCCGAACTGCGGCGACGGCTCGGCGGGATCAGCACGAAGGTGCTCACGGAGACCGTCCGGCGGCTGGAGTTCAACGGTCTGGTCAGCAGGCGCGACTGCGGGCGGACGGCGAAGGTCGAGTACTCGCTGACCGATCTCGGGGCCACGTTGCTGGCGCCCATCGAAGCCTTCGGGGAGTGGGCGTTCCGGCACGGTGACGAGGTGATGGCGGCGCAGGACGAGGCGACCCGGTTACGCGATCTCGCGTGATTGAAGGCGTAACTCGCGTGATTGGGGGCGTAACTCGCGGTTAGGCGGGCGGGCGCGCCTCGGCCAGCTTGAGCAGCGGGACGGCCGCGGCGGCGTCGGTGATCAGCGTCGAGACCATGCCCGAGCGCAGGACGGCATCGATCGCTTCGGCCTTCGGTTCGGTGTAGCCCAGCGCGATCACCTCGGGGACCGCCAGCAGGTCCTCGGCGCTGATCGCCAGGACATGGTGCGCGAGGCCGGTGGACATCGGGGTCCCGTCGGCGTCGAACAGGCGTGCGGAGACCTCGGCCTTGGCGCCGCGTTTCGCGATCGCGCTCCGCTCGGCCTCGTCGAGCGCGTCGTAGACCGTCGACTCCTCGGGTTTCCACGCGCCGATGCTGACGACGGCCTTGGTCAGGTTCTTGAACTGCCCGAAGGTCTCCGCGATGCCGGGCTGCCTGCGCAGCGTTTCGGTGGTGCGGCGGTCGGGGAGGACGAGCGGGCCAAAGATCGGGTACGGCTCGCCGCCGGACACCGACGCGACGCGGCTGACCGTCTCCACCGAACGGTCGCGCATGTCCATCCCCGCCTGCACTCCGCACAGTTGCACGATCGGGCATTTCGGCAGTGACTCGATCGCGTCGGTCATCGCGTTCACCGAACGTGCCCATGACAGGCCCAGGACGTCGCCGGGAGTGACGATCTCGGTCAGGAGGCGGGCGGCGAGCGTGCCGATCTTGCGACGGGCCACTTCGCGGGATTCCGGTTCCGGCGCTCGTTCGAGCACGAGGACCCGGTCGAGCCGGTACGCCGCGCGGATCTCCTCGGACAACACGAGATCGACCGGCGCCGGCAGCCGGAACTCGACCCGGACGATGCCGCTTTCCCTGGCCGTGTCCAGCATTCGCGCGACCTTGAACCGGCTGATCCCGAACTCGTCGGCGATCTCGAGCTTCGACGCGCCCTGCTCGTAGAACCGCCGGGCCACCGCGGCCAGGCGAAGCGACTCCACCAGGCCAGGACCCTGCTTCTTCCCGCTCATTTGAGCACTATACCGCGAAATCAACCCGAAAGGTTGACGTAACAACAGGGAAAAGTTCACCATGCCTGGACATGCAGTCCGAAGCATAGGCCCGTCCCGCTCATTTGAGCGGAGAGAAGAGGAGCTGGCATGCGTGCCGCGATCGTGGACAAGCCCGGGGAGATCAGGGTCGGCGAGGTACCCGATCCCAAACCGGGGGATCGCCAGGTCGTCGTCAAGGTGGGTGCCTGCGGGATCTGCGGGACCGACCTCCACATCGCCGACGGGCACTTCCCGCCGACGCCCTATCCGATCGTCCCCGGCCACGAGTTCGCCGGCGAGATCGTCGAACTCGGCGCGGACGTGCCGGGTGGCTGGAAGATCGGCGATCGGGTGGCCGTCGACCCGTCGCTGTTCTGCGGCTACTGCAAGCCTTGCCGGTCCGGCCGCGGCAACCTCTGCGAGAACTGGAACGCGACCGGTGACACCGTGAACGGTGCCTTCGCCGAGTACGTCGCCGTCCCTTCGGCGAACTGCTACCGCATGCCGGACACGATGACCTGGGAGCAGGGTGCTCTCGTCGAGCCGGTTTCCTGCGCGGTCCACGGCGTGCGCCGGATCGGCGTCGAGGCGGGTGAGCGGTTCCTCGTCGTCGGGGCGGGCACGATGGGGCTGATCATGCAGCAGTTGCTGCAGCGCGCGGGCGCCCACGTCACGGTGGTCGACCGCAACACTTCCCGCCTCGGCAGGGCGATGGACCTCGGCGCGGCCGCGGTCGCGGGCGACGTGAAGGACCTCGACGACGAGAAGTTCGACGCCGCCGCGGACTGCACCGGCGCCGCGCCCGCCATCGAAGCCGCTTTCGACTCGCTTCAGCGCGGAGGCCGCCTACTGGTCTTCGGTGTCGCGCCCGCCGAAGCACGCGTCGCGCTTTCGCCGTTCCGGATCTACAACGACGAGATCACCGTCGTCGGCTCGATGGCCGTCATGAACAGCTTCGGTGCCGCGCTCGACCTGGTCGCCGACGGCGCCGTCGACACCGCCGCGCTGCTCACCGACACCCTGCCGCTGGAGCAGTACCCCGACGCTCTCGCCCTCATGCGCAGCGGCGCCGGCCTGAAGGTGCAGGTAATACCGGGAGGCGAAGGTGCGTAAAGCAGCCGCTCTGCTCTCGGTCCTCTTGCTGACCCTCACCGGATGCGCCGGTGCGGGCGCGCTCGGGACCGGTGACCGGACGCTCGTCGTCGCGATCGTCGCGAACCCGCAGATGAAGGACGCCATCGAGCTTTCCGGCGAGTTCGAGAAGGCGAACCCCGGCGTCAGCCTCAAATTCGTGTCGCTGCCGGAAAACCAGGCGCGCGCGAAGATCACCGCGTCGACGGCCACCGAAGGCGGCGAGTTCGACGTCGTCATGATCAGCAACTACGAGGCGCCGCAATGGGCCGCGAACGGCTGGCTCGAGAACCTCGGCCCGCATATCGCGGCGAACCCCGCGTACGACGCGGACGACTTCATCCCGAGTATCAAGGAATCCCTGTCGCACAACGGATCGCTCTACGCGGTGCCGTTCTACGGCGAGTCGTCGTTCCTGGCCTACCGGAAGGATCTGTTCGAGCAGGCCGGGATCACCATGCCCGCCAAGCCGACCTGGACGCAGATCGCCGAGTACGCCGCGAAACTCGACGACAAGGCCAAGGGCATCGCCGGGATCTGCCTGCGCGGCAAGCCCGGCTGGGGTGAGAGCCTCGCGCCGTTCACCACGGTCGCCAACACCTTCGGCGCGCAGTGGTTCGACAAGGACTGGAACGCGAAGCTGACCAGCCCCGAGTTCAAGGCCGCTGCCGAGTTCTACGTGAACCTGGTGCGGAACCACGGCGAGGTCGGCGCGTCGAGCGCGGGCTTCTCCGAATGCGGAACGCGGTACACGCAGGGCCAGGCCGCGATGTGGTACGACGCCACGGTCATGGCGGGGACGAACGAGGATCCGTCGGCCAGCAAGGTCGTCGGGAAGTCCGGTTACGCCCCGGCGCCGGTGGAGAAGACTCAGTCCAGCGGCTGGCTCTACACGTGGGCGCTGGCGATCCCGAAGGTCGCGAAGCACAAGGACATCGCCTTCAAGTTCATGTCCTGGATGACCGACAAGGCGTACGTGCAGCGGGTCGCCAAGGAATTCGGCGACTGGAACCGCGTCCCGCCAGGCGTGCGGAAATCGACCTACGACATCCCGCAGTACCGCGAGGCCGCCAAGGCCTACGCGCAGCCGACGCTGGACGGGATCGCGGACGCCGACCAGCGCAAGGCGATGGTGAATCCGGTGCCCTACCCGGGAATCCAGTTCGTCGGCATCCCCGAGTTCCAGGATCTCGGCACCCGCGTGAGCCAGCAGCTCTCCGCGGCGATCGCGGGGCAGATCACCGTGGACGAAGCACTCGAACAGTCACAGGAGTACGCGCAGACCGTCGGCAAGTCGTATCAGGAGGTGCAGTGATGGCCACGATCTCCGCTCCTGCCCGCCCGGAGCCCGCCCACGCGAAGAAGGCGGCTCCGAAACGCGGCACCGATACGCCGTTCAAACGACGGCTGCCGTTGCTGCCCGCGCTGCTTTTCGTCGTCGCCGTGACGCAGTTGCCCTTCGTGCTGACGGTGTTCTACTCGTTCCAGTCGTGGAACCTGGTGCGGCCGGGTTCACGGCATTTCGTCGGGCTCCAGAACTACATCGATGTCTTCGCCGACTCGACGTTCCTCGGCGCGCTGCTGAACACCGTGGTGCTGACGGTCGTGTGCGTGTTCTTCTCGCTGCTGCTCGGCCTGGGGCTGGCGATCCTGCTCGACCGCAAGTTCCTCGGGCGCGGAGTGGTCCGCACCCTGCTGATCACGCCGTTCCTGATCCTGCCCGCGGCGGGCGCGCTGCTGTGGAAGACGACGATGTTCGACCCCACCTACGGGTTGCTGCACTTCGTGTTCGGTACCGACGTCGACTGGCTTTCGGAGTTCCCGCTGGCCGCCGTGATGGCCCAGGTCGTCTGGCAGTGGACGCCGTTCATGATGCTGCTGATCCTGGCCGGGTTGCAGAGCCAGCCGAAGGACGTGCTGGAGGCCGCGTCGGTCGACGGTGCCGGCCGCTGGCGGACGTTCACCGCGATCACGCTGCCGCATCTGAGCCGGTTCCTGCAGCTGGCGACGCTGCTGGGCGCGATCTACATCGTGAACAGCTTCGACGCGATCTTCCTGATGACGCAAGGCGGCCCGGGGACGGCCAGCACGAACCTGCCGTTCTACATCTACCAGCGGGCGTTCCAGGGTTTCGACATCGGGCAGTCGTCCGCGATGGGCGTGATCGTCGTGATCCTGACGATGATCGTCGCGACCTTCGCGCTGCGGCTGATGTTCCGCACGTTCTCGGTACAGGGAGGCGCGAAATGAAAAGCCGTTTCGGCCCCGGCGCGCTGACGGCCGCGACCTGGGTGATCGCGATCCTGTTCGTGTTCCCGCTGCTGTGGATGATCCTCACGGCCTTCAAGCAGGAGGCCGACGCCTACACCGACCCGCCGCGGCTGTTCTTCACCCCGACGCTCGACCAGTTCGCGGGCGTGCTCGAACGCGGCTTCCTGCCGTACCTGTCGAACTCGGCGTTCGTGACCGTCGTTTCGACGCTTTTCGTGCTGCTGCTGGGAATCCCGGCGGCGTACGCGCTCTCGCTGGCGCCGGTGAAGGGGACGAGCAACGCGCTCGGCTTCTTCCTGTCGACGAAGATGCTGCCGATCGTGGCGGCGATCATCCCGCTCTACGTGATCTCGCAGAACACCCAGCTGCTGGACAACGTGTGGGCGCTGATCATCCTGTACACCTCGATGAACCTGCCGTTGGCGATCTGGATGATGCGGTCGTTCTTCCTGGAGGTGCCGCACGAGATGATCGAGGCGGGGCGGATCGACGGGGCGACGCTGCCGATCCTGCTGCGGAAGATCATCATGCCGGTGGTCGCGCCCGGGGTGGCCGCGACCGCGCTGATCTGCGTGATCTTCTCGTGGACCGAGTTCTTCTACTCGGTCAACCTCACCGCCGCGCGGGCCGGGACGGTGCCGGTGTTCCTGGTCGGGTTCATCACCAGCGAGGGCCTGTACTGGGCGCAGCTCTCCGCGGCCGCGCTGCTGGCGTCGCTGCCGGTGATGATCGTCGGCTGGATCGCGCAGAACCACCTGGTGCGGGGCCTGTCGATGGGCGCGGTCAAGTAGCGCCTCGGTCGCGGTGGTCGTGAGTGGCGTTTCGGGTTAGAACCCGAAACGCCACTCACGACCCCCACGCCTCACGCAAGCGACAAGGCCTGCCCCGGGCAGATGTGCACGGCGGTGCGGGCGTTCTCCTCGGCCTCTTCGCCTTCGGGCTCGGCGTTCAGCACGATGACCGTCCCGTCGTCCTCGCTCTGGTCGAACAGGTCGGGGTCGGTGAGCACGCACTGGCCCGCGCCAACGCACTTCCCGGTGTCCGCGATGATCTTCATGGCTCCTCCTACCAGGTGACCGGAAGGGCGTGGAGGCCGTAGATCGTCGAATCGTGCTTGAACGGCAGTTCGTCGACCGGAACGGCGATCCGGAGGCCCGGTACTCGCCGGAACAACGTATCGAAGACGATCTGGAGTTCCAACCTCGCCAAGTTCTGCCCGAGGCATTGGTGCACCCCGAATCCGAAGGCGACGTGATGGCGCGCGCCGCGTTCGATGTCGAAGGTGTCCGGGTTCTCGAAGCCGTCAGGATCGTGGTTGCCGGCGTTGCTCAGGCCGACGACGCCTTCACCCGCGCGGATGAGCGTTCCGCCGATCTCGACGTCCGCCGTGGCGAAGCGTGAGGTCGCCGTCTCCGCGATGGTGAAGACCCGCAGGAGTTCCTCGATCGCGGCGAGGGTCTTGCCCGGGTCCGCCTTGATCTTCGCCAGCTGGTCGGGGTTCTCCAGCAGGGTCACCGTGCCGAGCGAGATCATGTTCGCCGTGGTCTCGTGCCCGGCGATGAGCAGCAGGAACGCCAGCCCGACCAGTTCGCCGTGGTCGGCCTCGCCCGTTTCCCGTTGCTTCAGGATCTGACGGCCGAGGAGGTCGTCCTCGGTGGCGTTCGCTTCCTTCTTGGTGACGAGCTCGTCGAGATAGTTCTCGAGCGACTCGAAAGCGGTCATCCGTTCTTCGGCGGTGACCTCCCGGCTGAGCATCCTGGAACTGCAGGACTGGAAGAACTCGTGGTCCGAATAGGGGACGCCGAGCAGTTCGCAGATCACCAGGGACGGAACCGGCAGGGAAAGCGCCTGGACGAGATCGGCGGGTTTGGGTCCGGCGAGCAGGGCGTCGAGATGTTCGTCGACGATCTGCTGAATTCGCGGTTGAAGCGCTTTCATGCGCTTGACGGTGAATTCCCCGACGACGTCCCGCCTGGCCCTGCTGTGTTCCGGCGGGTCCATCGCGATGAGGGACGGGCGGAACGGCTTGTCCTCACGGCGGATCTGCCGCGCGACCATCAGCGGGAACGACGGACTCTGCCGGTCGGAACTGAAATGCGGGCTGCTCAGCATTTCGCGGATGTCTTCGAGCCGGGTGAGTGCCCAAGCCGTTTGCCCGGAAGGGAGACCGACCCGGGAAACCGGACTTTCCCGGCGAAGCCGCTCGTATTCGGGCGGCGGCGAAAACGGGCATTTCCGGGCCAGTGGCAAGGTCGCGGTGGTTTCCTCGACGTCGGTCATCGGGTTGTCCTTCCCCAGATGTCGGGTGGGTTCGGGCGAAATCGGACAGGGGGCCCCAAAAAACGTATGCGGATGGATTCATTCCGCTTATGTCACCAAGGTACTCAAGCGGAGGCGGGTCGTCCACTCGCGAAGGGGTGGTTTCCCGGGAGGCGTGAAGGGCACGCCCTTACGTGCGAGAATCACGGCCCTGAAGGACCCTTCGAGAGGCGAGGATCATGACAGCCGACCCCGAGACCCGCTTGCGCGCCGACGCGCGCCGGAACCGGGATCAGATCCTGGCCGCCGCGAGAGTCATCTTCGCCGCCCAAGGCGCCGAGGTTCCGATGGAGGAGATCGCGCGCTCGGCCGGTGTCGGCGTCGGCACCCTGTACCGGCGGTTCCCGGACCGCGACGCGCTGATCCGGGCGGTCGCCGTCGACAACTTCGACCGGGTCCTCAGGGACGCGAAGGCCGCGAGGGATCAGGAGGCCTCGGATTGGGAGGCGCTGATCCGGCTGCTGCACCAGTCGATGGAGTTGCAGCTGAGCATCCAGCTCGCGATGGTGTCGCCCCGGGCGCTGGCGATCCTGAAGAGCGATCCCGCGATCAAGGCCCTGCGTGACGAGTTGCTGCTGGTGATGGACGCTTTCGTCCGCGGGGCGCAGGCGGAGGGCAGGCTCCGGACGGACGTCGCCACCGGTGACGTCGCGATCCTGTTCGCGACGTTGCTGCGGCAGATGCCGGGCAAGGGCGAGGAGGTCGCGCGGATGGCGACGAGGCGATGCATCGGGATCATGATCGACGGCCTGCGGGCCGTCGGCACGAACGAGCCGCTGCCGGGGCGGGCGCTGACCGGGGCCGATCTCGATCCGTGAGGTCTTGGCCGGCCGGTGATGCGGCGAAGGGGGTTGCGAAAGCCACTTTCGCAACCTTCAACGTTGCGAAAGTGGCTTTCGCAACGCCGGCGGCCGTCGAGCCATGTCGCGAAAGCCACTTTCGCGACGTCTGATGTCCTGAAAGTGGCTTTCGCGACATCGGCGCGACCCCGACACCGTGAAGGCCTCCTTCAAGACCGGCAAAGGAGTGAAGGAGGCCTTCACGGACTTCAGGTGTCCAACTGTCCGAAAAAGGTGGCTTAGACGCCCAGCGGATGCCAGACGGTCTTCGCCTCCAGGTACCGCCGCAGCCGCGCGATGTCGGCGTCCGCGGTCCAGTCCGGCTCGGTGTCCGGAACGGTCAGGACCCGCTTGACGGTCCCCGCGGCCTCCCGCGCCAGATCCGCCCGCGCGGACGGATCGGCACCGGTCGGGTCGAGGGCGTTGACGTCCCCGTGCGACGCGAGCCACGAGCCCAGCTCCGACGCGCGGCCGGTCAGGAGGTTCGCGACCCCGCCGGGCAGATCGGACGTCGCCAGGACCTCCGAAAGCGTGATCGCGGGCAGCGGCCGGTCCGCGCTGGAGACGACCACCGCGGTCGAGCCGGTCGCCAGCACCGGGGCCAGCACGCTCACCAGGCCCAGCAACGACGACTGCTGCGGCGCCAGCACGCCCACGACCCCGGTCGGTTCCGGCACGGTGAAGGAGAAGTACGGGCCCGCGACCGGGTTGGCCCCGCCGAGCACGGTCGCGATCTTGTCCGTCCAGCCCGCGTACCAGACCCAGCGGTCGATCGAAGCGTCCACAATGGACTGAGCCTTCTTGGTCGCGACGCCTTCGGACGCCGAAACCTCCGCGACGAACTGCTCGCGGCGGCCTTCCAGCATCTCCGCCACCCGGTACAGCACCTGGCCGCGGTTGTACGCCGTCGCCGCCGACCAGCCGCCGAAAGCCTTGCGGGCGGCGGAAACCGCGTCACGGACGTCCTTGCGGGACGCGTGCGAGGCGTTCGCCAGGAACTTGCCCTTGCTGTCGGTGACCGGGTACACGCGGCCGGATTCCGAGCGGGGGAACTTGCCGCCGATGTAGAGCTTGTAGGTCTTCGCCACCGAAATACGGTCAGACATCGAGGTAGGCCTCCAGTCCGGTGCGTCCGCCTTCGCGGCCGAAACCCGACTCCTGGTAGCCGCCGAACGGCGCGGCGGGATCGAAGCGGTTGAACGTGTTGGCCCAGACGACGCCGGCGCGGAGCTGGTTCGCCATCCAGAGAATGCGCGAACCCTTCTCGGTCCAGATTCCGGCCGAAAGCCCGTACGGCGTGTTGTTCGCCTTGGTGACGGCCTCGTCCGGAGTGCGGAAGGTCAGCACCGAAAGCACCGGCCCGAAAATCTCTTCGCGGGCGATGCGCATCGACTGCTGAACGTCGGAGAACACGGTGGGAGCGAAGAAGAAACCGCGTTCCGGCACCGGGCACGGGCTGGTCCAGCGCTGCGCGCCCTCGGCGTCGCCGGACTCCACGAGCCCCTTGATCTTCGCGAGCTGTTCGGCGGAGTTGATCGCGCCGATGTCGGTGTTCTTGTCCAGCGGGTCGCCCAGCCGCAGTGTCGAGACGCGGTAGCGCAGCTTTTCGAGCAGCTCTTCGGCGATGGACTCCTGCACCAGCAGGCGCGAGCCCGCGCAGCACACGTGGCCCTGGTTGAAGAAGATCCCGTTGACGATCCCCTCGACGGCCTGGTCCAGCGGCGCGTCGTCGAAGACGACGTTCGCCGCCTTGCCGCCCAGCTCCAGCGTCAGCTTCTTCGCGGTGCCCGCGATCTGGCGCTGGATGGCCTTGCCGACCTCGGTCGATCCGGTGAAGGCGACCTTGTTCACGTCGCCGTGGCCCACGAGCGCGGCGCCGATGTCCCCGGCGCCGGGCAGGATGTTCACCACGCCGGGCGGGAGTTCGGCCTGCTGGCAGATCTCCGCGAACACGAGCGCGGTCAGCGGCGTGGTCTCCGCGGGTTTGAGCACCACGGTGTTGCCGGTGGCCAGCGCGGGCGCGATCTTCCAGGCCAGCATCAGCAGCGGGAAGTTCCACGGGATGACCTGGCCCGCGACACCGAGCGGCTTCGGGTTCGGGCCGTAGCCGGCGTAGTCGAGCTTGTCGGCCCAGCCGGCGTGGTAGAAGAAGTGCGCGGCGGCCGTCGGCACGTCGGAATCGCGCGATTCCTTGATCGGCTTGCCGTTGTCGAGGCTTTCCAGCACGGCCAGTTCCCGAGACCGCTCCTGGATCAGGCGCGCGATGCGGAACAGGTACTTGGCGCGTTCGGAGCCCGGCATTTTCGACCAGACGTTGTTGTATGCCTTGCGCGCGGCCTTAACCGCACTGTCCACATCGGACACCGACGCGGTGCCGACCTCGGCGAGCACCTCTTCGGTGGCCGGGTTGATCGTCTTGAGCGGCTCACCCGAGCCGTCGACGAATTCGCCGTTCACGAACGGCCGGTAATGCGGTTTGAGGTTCGCGAGGTCGCGCGATTCGGGCGCGGGCGCGTACTCGAAGATGCCCATGGATCAGTCCACCGTCACGTAGTCGGGACCGCTGTAGTGGCCGTCGGCCTGGGTGCGGCGCTGCAGCAGGAGGTCGTTGAGCAGGCTGGACGCCCCGAACCGGAACAGATCCGGGTTCAGCCACTGCTCGCCGGCGACCTCGTGCACCGCGACCAGGTACTTGATCGCGTCCTTGGTCGTCCGGATGCCACCGGCCGGTTTGACGCCGCGCAGTTCACCGGTCTGGACGAACCAGTCGCGGACGGCCTGCAGCATCACGTGGGTGACCGGCAGCGTCGCGGCGGGCGAGACCTTGCCGGTGGAGGTCTTGATGAAGTCGCCGCCCGCCAGCAGCGCGAGCCAGGACGCGCGGCGGACGTTGTCGTAGGTGGCGAGCTCACCGGTTTCGAGGATGACCTTGAGGTGAGCGCTGCCACAGGCGGCCTTGATGGCCTGGATCTCCTCGAAGACCTCCAGGTACCGGCCTTCCAGGAACGCGCCGCGGTCGATCACCATGTCGATCTCGGCGGCGCCCGCGTCGACGGCGATCTTGGTGTCGGCCAGCTTGATCTCGCGGCTCGTGCGGCCGGCAGGGAAGCCCGTGGCCACACTCGCGACGTGGATGCCGGTGCCGCGAAGCGCCTCGACAGCCGTCTCGACCATGTCCGGGTACACGCACACGGCCGCGACCCGCGGGGTGTCCGGGCGTTCCGGATCCGGCCGCATGGCCTTCGCGGCGAGCGCGCGGACCTTGCCCCGGGTGTCGGCGCCTTCGAGGGTCGTCAGGTCGACCATCGAAATGGCGGTGTCGATCGCCCAGAGCTTGGCGGCCTTCTTGATGCTGCGCGTGCCGAGTCCCGCGGCCCGCTGCTCGACGCCGACCTGGTCGACACCAGGCAGCCCGTGCAGGAACCGGCGCAGGCTCGCCTCGTCGCGAGTCGCGTCCGCCAGCGGCGACGGGGTGTCCGTCGCCACTGACGAGCTGGTCGTAGCTGTCATACGGGTGAGTGTAAGCGGCCTACAGGCTGGGCACCGGGGCCTGGGCGGCCGCCCTGGTCGGGACCACCGGCGAGCAGAACTCGGAGATCATCGGCAGCTGACGTTTGAGCGCGGCCTCCGGCGACGCTGTGAGGTCCACGGTGGCCAGCGTGGAGATGTTCTTGCCCGAGTCGTCGTGGAAGCTGAGGGTGGCGAACCCCGGTAGATCGCCGCCGTGTCCCCAGACGGAGATGTCCTCGGCGCAGGCGCCCGCCGTCTTGAGGTTCAGCTTCATCAAGCCGAGGCCGTACTCCATGCCGCCGCCCACCGGGACCGTCTTCCTCATCTCGGCCACCAGATCGGCGGGCAGCAGGCGCCCGCCGAGCAACGCCTCGAAGAAGCGGTTGAGGTCCTTGGCCGAAGACACCATGCCGCCCGCGCCGAAGTAGCGCGAGTAGTTGTAGGTGGTGACGTCGGTGAGGCCGCGCGGCGCGTCGTACAGCTGCTCGTAGCCGCGGGCTGCCGGGCGGAGCAGGAACGGGAAGTCGCGGGGGAGTGAGGTGTCGCGCAGGTGCAGCGGCCCGGTGACACGCTCGGCGAGCGCGCGTTCCAGCGGCTTCCGGGTGACCTTCTCGACCAGCAGGCCGAGGACGTTGTAGCCGGTGTTCGAGTACGCCCAGCCCGTTCCGGGTTTGAACTGCAACGGCTGCTTCGAGACGCTCAAGCGGATCTGGTCGTCGCTGTCGAAATGCTCGAAGCGTTCGGTGTCGACCTCCGGCCCGGACGCCCAGGTGTCCTCGGGGGCGAGATCACGCGGTAGACCGCTGGTGTGCTGCAGCAGCTGGCGGACGGTGATCGGCTCCGGATACGGCAGCAGCCCAGGCAGGTAACGCCGCACGGGCTCGTCCAGCCCGACGCGCTTTTCCGCCACGAGCTGCAGGACCAGCGTCGCGACGAACACCTTCGACACACTCGCGATCCGCCAGCGGCCCGACGCGTCGGGCTTGCCCGGCCGGTCGATGTCCGCGACGCCGCTCACGCCGCGGAATCCGTCGGAGACGGCGACCATGCCGGGGATGCCCGCGGCGACGGCCGCGTCCATCGCGGTCTGGCGCGGATCGGCGTCCTCGGCGGCCACCGCCGGGAAGGCGGTGACGGAAAGCGTTGCGGCACAAACGATCGCGACGAAACTTCGGCGCATCGGACCATCCCCCCAGTGTGTGTTCAGCCTTCGATTCCAGGCACGTCCTTCTTGCGTGGCTTCCGCTTCACGACGACCCCACCCCAGAATGCCAGGCCGGTGACCTTCACGGTGGGCGCCGTCGGCGGCGCCGGGGGAGTCCCGGCACGATCCTCCAGTTCGAAGGCGCCCATGAAGCCGATTCCGGTGACGTCCACGTTGATGTCGTCGGGCACGATGATGTCGATCCCGCCCATGATCGCGACCGCGGTGATCGTCGAATGCTTCTCGGCGAACCGCGCGTGCCGCAGGTCGAGCTCGGCGCCGCCCCAGAACGCGAAACTGTTGTGCTGCGGCGGGACCACCCAGCTGCCCTTGCGCGACGCGCCCGACATGACGGCGATCGAGGCGCCGGAGCCCGGATGCCCGCCGATCCGGTCGTCGGGCAGGCCCAGCGCGCGCGAGGTCGCCGGCTCGATCGCCGACCGCGAATGCTGCGGCAGATCCGCGGTGACCGGTTTGAGGTCTCCGACGGTCTTGGCCGCGTAGACGACGGTGAGCCGTTCTTCCAGCTCGTTGATGGTGATGCGCCCTTCGGACATCGCCGCGTGCAGCACCTGCGCGACCTGCTCGCGGTCGGCGTCGGAGATGCGCATCTGTTCGGGGCCCGGCAGGGCCGGCTCTTCACTCACCTGGAGGAGCCTAGCGCCGAGGAGAAGGCCGAGCGTCCATCTTATGGTCGACAGTGGCATCCTCCCGTGATGGGGAACTCACTACCCGGCGCCGTCGAGCTGCCGGACGGGATCAAGGTGCGCGGACGGGGCCTGGGTCGTCCCTGGCCAGACGGGCCCTCGCCGGATTTCGGACTGTATCTGGGCGGCGCGAAGCTGCGCCGGGCACACGATCACAAAATGGACTGGGAGCGGGCGTGGATCCGCTGGCCCGACTTCCTCCTGCCGACGGACTGGGCGGACGCGCGGCGCCGGATAGTCGACCTGCACAGCCGGGCGGCGGCGGGCGAAGGCGTCGAGGTCGCCTGCTACGGCGGAGTGGGGCGGACCGGCACGGTGCTGTCCTGTCTCGCCACCCTTTCGGGGCTGAGCGCGGACGAGGCGGTGGCGTGGGCGCGGGCCAACCACGACAAGCGTTCGGTGGAGACGCCCTGGCAGCGCCGCTGGGTCGGCTGGTTCGCGCGGCAGGCGTGACGGGCTAAATTGACCGGCATGGATGTGCACGTCGTTGATCACCCGCTGGCCAAGGCCAGGCTCTCCACCATGCGCGACGCGCGCACCGACAGCGCCGCCTTCCGCGCGGCGCTGCACGAACTGACCGTCATGCTGGTGTACGAAGCCACGCGCGACATGCCCGTGCGGATCGAGCGGATCCACACCCCGGTGGCGCGCACCGACGGCTACGCGCTGGCGAGTCCGCCGCTGCTCGTGCCGGTGCTGCGGGCCGGGCTCGGGATGGCGGACCAGGCGCACAAGCTGATCCCGGACGCCCAAATGGGCTTCGTCGGTCTCGCGCGCGACGAGGAGACGCTCAAGCCGACGCCGTATCTCGAGTCGCTGCCCGAATCGCTCGCCGACCGGCCGGTGATGGTGCTCGACCCGATGCTGGCGACCGGCGGGTCGATGGAGTACACGATCCGGCTGCTCACCGACCGCGGCGCCACCGACGTCACCGCGATCTGCGCGCTGGCGGCTCCCGAAGGCATCGAGCATCTGAAGAAGACCGGGCTGCCGCTGCGGGTGGTGACCGCGAGCATCGACGAGCGGCTGAACGACTCCGGGTTCATCGTGCCGGGTCTCGGTGACGCCGGGGACCGGCAGTACGGGGCCGTCTGACGCCGCCGGATCGCGTTTAGCCCGCTAAACGCGATCCGGCCGATTCGCAACAACTCCGCCGTCGCCGGCCACTGACAGATGTGACCAGAACAGTGACCGGAACGGTGGGGGTGCCGGTGGACTCGTGCGAACCTCCTCCCGACAGGAGCGACACGGAGCTTTGGCGGGCGGCCGCGGGCGGTGACCACGCGGCGTTCACCGAGCTGTTCGAACGGCATGTGCAGCCGGTGTGGAACCACGCCTACCGGCTGACCGGGTCGTGGGCGTCGGCCGAAGACCTGACGTCGACGACGTTCCTCACCGCCTGGCGGCGCCGGGCGGACATCACGCTCATCCGCGACAGCGCGCTGCCCTGGCTGTACACCGTCGTGGGCAACCTCGCGCGCAGCGAACACCGCAGCACCGGGCGGCGGCTCCGGCTCGTCCGGCGCCTGCCGGAGCCCCGGTCGGTGTCCGACCACGCCGACAGCGTCGTCGACCAGCTCGACGGCGAAGACCGCCTTCGGCAGGTGCTCGCCTTGGTCGCGAAGCTGCCGAAATCGCAGCGGCAAGCCGTCGAACTCTGCCTGCTCGGCGATCTCTCCTTCGCCGACGCCGCCGAACTGCTCGGCGTCGCCGAGGTGACCGTTCGCGCCCACATCTCGCGGGCCCGTACGCAGCTGCGGGCCGCCCTGGAGGAGAAATGACCGACGACCTCGGCCTGCCCGGCAGGCGCGAACTCCCCCCGGAAGTGCTCGACAACCTGCGGATGTCCCTGCGCGAGGGAATGGGAAAACCCGAACGGCGGCGATGGCCGATCGTCGCCGCCGCGGCCGCCGTCGTGCTGGTCCTCGCGGGCGCTCTGGTCACGACCGTGCTCATCCGGGAACCGGACGGGCAGGGTCCCGTCGTCGCGAACCCTGACTTCTCCCTCGACTGGCCGAAGGCGGAGGAGGCGATGAACCGGTGCTGGGCCGTCGTCCAGTCCGAGGGAAGGGCCGCGAGCTTCCCGGCGCGGAACGAATGGGTGCCGCGGTTCACCGTCGTTTCGTACTCGGTGACCGTCGTGGCGGTGACGGTGGACGACAAGCCCTTCTTCTGCGAGACCACGCTGATGACGGCGACCGTGTCCGACCCGGCCGCCGCGCCGCCCTACACGCACGGCGGGACCGCGGCCCTGCTGACGACCCGGGCCGGGACGGTCGCGGGTATCGCCGATCCCGAATGGCCGCAGTTGGAGATCACGGGCCAGAACGAGGCATCGATGTCCTTGCGGGAGATCCCGATCTACCGGCCGGGGAACCTGTTCGTACACATCGCGCCGATGAAGCCGTCGCGGACCACCTACGCCGTCGGGCCGACGCCCGGGAAGCAATCCCGGCCGGTCCGATATCAGGCTCCATACCCCCTTCGGCCCGCGCCGGAGCCCGCCGTGTCGAGGCTCGACAAACCGGTGTTCCCGGTTCCCGACCGGGCCACGCCGGCGGGAGAGTTCTTCAACACCTGCACGATGGCCGCCTCCGAAGCCGTGGCCGACGAGGATGCTTACGAGGCCGGCGCGTTCCTCGAGGGCGATGATGCCGGGGTTGTCGTCGCCCGGCTGGGAGACCGGGCGATCGTGTGCCAGGGAGGGCGCGGATACGGGGACGGGAAGACCGAGTTCTACCGGGTCTTCAATGACCAGCCGCGGACCTCGGAGCCGGTGTACGCGTTGCGGGCCGAAACGGTCGGCAGGGTGGCGGGGAAGATCCAGAACGCGTACCTGGGGGTCGTGCCCGCGGCCGCGGCCGCGGTGAAGCTCGACTTCGGGACCGGGAAGACGGTCGATGCGACTGTCGGTGCCGGGGCCTTCGCGGCGTGGGTGCCGGACGGGGTCAGTCAGGACTACGAGCACGCGAAGGTGGGGGTCACCGTCCTGGACGCGGCTGGGGCGACCTTGTACCAGGGGACGCTTCCGCTCTACTGACCTGCGTTTAGCGGGCTAAACGCGATCCGGCCTGGTTGGGTTGCGCGTGAAGGCCCCTTCCCTCGGCTGAGCCGAGGGAAGGGGGCCTTCACGCGCTATGGGTCGCCGGGGAAGGGGTCCTTTACGGAGCTAGGCGCAAGGGTGGGGGCCTTCACGTACTTGAGCGTGGCCGGGCGGACCTGCGTTTAGCGGGCTAAACGCGATCCGGTGACGGCTGCCGACGTAGTGAAGGCCTCCCTCCCTACCGTGAAGGTGGGCAAGGAGGCCTTCACGGCATCCGCAGCGGGGGGCAGTCCAGCACAGATCGCGTTTAGCCCGCTAAACGCGGGTCACCGGCGCAGCCAGCCGGAGGCGTTCACCCGCAGCGCGGTCTCGTAAGCCGTGCTCACGGTGTACTGCTCCGGAAGGTTCCCGTTCAGCTCCAGCGACACGAGCCCGTGCACGAATCCCCAGCAGGCCACCGTGACGACCTCGGGCGGCACGTCGAGGAAGACGCCGTCGGCGACGGCCTTGCGGATCGTCCCCTCCAGCGGCGCCATCGTGGCGCGGGCGCGCTCGGACATCTCCTCCGCCGGTTCGAAACCCGGCACCGACTTCGTGAACATGATCGCGTAGAGATGCGGGTCGGCGAGCGCGCTTTCCCGGTACGCGACGCCGAGCCGCACCAGGTCCTCGACCGGGTCGCCGCTCAGCGTGACCCCGGCCATCCGGCGGCCGAAGCGGCGGAAGCCCTCGGTGAACAGGGCGCTGACGAGGTCCGTTTTCCCGCCGAAGAGTGAATAGACCGCGGTGGTGGACGTGCCGACGTCGGCGGCCAGTTTGCGGAGGCTCAGCGCCTTGGGGCCGTCGGCCGAGATGAGCTCACCGGCGCGGTCCAGCAGTTTCAGCCGGAGGTTCTCGTCGTGCGTCCTGGGACGGGGCATGCGCGGAGAGTATCGCAACGCTGTTATCGATCGCTCGGATTCGGAGTTGACCTGGAGCGCACTCCAGGTCGTAGTGTCGTTCGCATGAGCTACTCGATAGCGGAAGCCGCGCGACGTAGCGGACTGTCCATCGACACTCTCCGGTACTACGAGCGCATCAAACTCGTCGAGCCCCCGGCGCGGGACGCGGCCGGGCGCCGCGCCTACAGCGATGACGACCTCGGGTGGCTGGCGTTCCTGACCAAGCTCCGCCTGACCGGCATGCCCATCAAGCGGATGCGGGAGTACGCCTCCCTGCGCCATCACGGCGCGGCGAGCGCGGGCAGGCGCAAGGCGATCCTCGTCGACCAGCGCAAATCGGTCGCCGACCGGATCGCCGAGCTGCAGACCTGCCTCGACATCCTCGACTACAAGATCGACCACTACGACCAGGTGGAACGCAAGGTGCTCGGCACCGGAGCCACCGTGGAGGGAATTTCAGCGTGATCAGCACCAGGAGGCTCGGCGGCCTGGAGGTCGGGGCCCAGGGTCTCGGCTGCATGGGGATGAGCCAGGCCTACGGCGTCCGCGACGACGACACGGAGTCGATCGCCACCGTCCACCGCGCGCTCGAACTTGGCGTGACCCTGCTCGACACCGCGAACGTCTACGGCGCCGGAGCGAACGAAGAGCTCGTCGGCCGCGCGATCGCGGGCAAGCGGGACCAGGTCGTCCTGGCGACCAAGTTCGGCATCGTCTGGGATCAGGACGGCGGGATGTCCGCGCGCGGCGACGCGGCGTACGTCAAGCAGAGCTGCGAAGAGTCCCTTCGACGGCTGAACGTCGACCACATCGACCTGTACTACCAGCACCGGGTCGATCCGAACACGCCGGTCGAGGAGACCTGGGGCGCGCTCGCGGAGCTGGTCCAAGAGGGCAAGATCCGTTACGCCGGGATCTCCGAGGCCAGCGCCGAGACGATCCGCCGTGCCCACGCCGTCCACCCGGTGACGGCGTTGCAGAGCGAGTGGTCGCTGTGGACTCGCGGCATCGAAGGCGAGATCCTCTCGACCGTTCGCGAGCTGGGCATCGGCATCGTGCCGTTTTCGCCGCTGGGCCGCGGTTTCCTCACCGGTGGCGTGACGTCGGTGAAGGAACTTCCGGCGGACGACCTGCGCCGCGGGCTGCCCCGGTTCGCCGAGGGCAACTTCGAGCGCAACATGGCGATCGTCGAGGCGTTGCGCGCGCTGGCCGAGCAGAAGGGCGTCACCGCCGGGCAACTCGCGCTCGCGTGGGTGCAGGCGCAGGGTGACGACGTCGTGCCGATCCCGGGCACCAAGCGCCGCAAGTACCTCGAAGAGAACGCCGCCGCGGCGGAGCTGAAACTGTCCGAAGTGGACATCGAAGCCATCGAAAAGGCCGCGCCCGCCGAGGCGTTCGCCGGTGAGCGTTACCCGGAGCGGCTCGCCCGCGCCGCCGGTAAGTAAAACCCCACAGAATTGCGAGAGAGATCATGACGGGTTCCACCCTGCCCACCCGCAGGCTCGGCACGCTGGAAGTCGGCGCGCAGGGGCTCGGCTGCATGGGCATGAGCGAGTTCTACGGCCAGGGCGACGACACCGAATCGATCGCGACGATCCACCGCGCGATCGAACTGGGCGTCACCCTGATCGACACCGCCGACATGTACGGCTTCGGCCGCAACGAGGAACTGGTCGGCCGCGCCTTGGCGGGTAAGCGGGATCAGGTCGTGCTGGCGACCAAGTTCGGCATCGTGCGCGACGAGGCGGATCCCGCGAAACGCGGGATCCGGGGCGACGAATTCTATGTGCGCCAACAGGTCGAGGCTTCGCTTCGCCGGTTGAACGTCGACCACATCGACCTCTACTACCAGCACCGCGTCGACCCGGACGTGCCGATCGAGGAGACCGCGGGCGTCCTGTCCTCGCTGGTCGAGCAGGGGAAGATCCGGCACATCGGGCTGTCCGAGGCCGGTCCGGACACCATCCGGCGGGCGCACGCCGTGCATCCGGTGACGGCGGTGCAGACGGAATGGTCGCTGTGGTCGCGCGACATCGAGAACGAGGTCGTCCCGGTCTGCCGTGAGCTCGGCATCGGGCTGGTGCCGTATTCCCCGCTGGGCCGCGGTTTCCTCACCGGCCGCTTCAAGTCCAAAGAGGACTTCGCGGACGGGGACTTCCGGCAGACGACGCAGCCTCGGTTCGCCGAAGGGAATCTGGAACGGAACCTGGCGATCGTCGAGGCGTTGCGCGCGCTGGCCGAGCAGAAGGGCGTCACCGCCGGGCAACTCGCGCTCGCGTGGGTGCAGGCGCAGGGTGACGACGTCGTGCCGATCCCGGGCACCAAGCGCCGCAAGTACCTGGAAGAGAACGTGGCGTCCGTCGGCCTGAAGCTGACCGCCGAGGACGTCGCCGCGATCGAGGCGGCGGTCCCGGCCGACGCGGTCGCGGGGGAACGCTACCCCGAAGCGGCCATGCGCCTGCTGTCCCGCTGAACACGGCAAAGCCGGCGCCCCCGTTCGAGGGGCGCCGGCTTTTCGTTGTCAGAGCAGGGAATTGACCGCGTCGACGACACCGTCGACGGCCACGGTCTGCTGTTCGCGGGTCGCGAGCCCGCGGACGGTCACGTTTCCGGCGTCCCAGTCTTCCTGGCCGACGATCACCACGGCACGGGCCCCGGCCTTGTCCGCCCGGGTGAGCTCCTTGCCCAGCTTGCGGAGTTCGACGGGCGTGGACGTGCGCAATCCGGCCTTCCTGAGCCGCCCGGCGACCTCGCGCGAGGCGTCGGTGAGCTCTTCGATCACCGGGATCACCACGACGTCGACCTCGCTGCGCGGCTTCGGGGTGAGGCCGTGCGTGTCGAGGAAGTCGATCAGCGTGACGTCGCCCATGCCGAAGCCGATCCCGGGGATCTGCTGCGACGTGAACAACGACGCCAGGTCGCTGTACCGGCCGCCGCCGAAGAGGGCGCGACGGTTCTCCGGAGAGGTGTCGAAGACCTCGAACACGGTCGACGTGTAGTACGCCAGCCCGCGCACGATCATCGGATCGAACGTGATCAGGTCCGCGGCGCCGCTGTTCAGCACCTTGACCAGGTTCGAGTTCTCCTTGACCTGCTCCGGCAGCTCGTCGAGCAGGGCCGCGCCGGAGGTCAGGATCTCGGTCAGCTTCTCGAACTGCTTGTCGGTCAGCCCGATCTCGGCGGCGGTGTCGCTCAGCTTCGTGCGGTCGGACTTCTCCCAGCGGTCCACCAGGGTGAACACCTGCGGCAGCTGCTCCGGGGTCACGCCGACGATGTCGGTGAGCGCCGAAGAGAGCAGATTCCGGTCGTTGGCCCGCACCTGGAACATGTCCGGCGTGGCGCCGAGCGCGCTCATCATGTCGTGGACGAGCTCGAAGATCTCGATCTCGCAGTTCGCGCTGTCCGAACCGAAGATGTCCGCGTTGATCTGCCAGTGCTCGCGGACGCGCCCGCGCTGCGGCCGCTCGTAGCGGTGGCAGTTCGGGTGGCTGTACCAGCGCACCGGGAACTGCAGCGATTTGGCGTTGCCCGCGATCATCCTGGCGACCGACGGCGTCATCTCCGGGCGCAGCGCCAGCCGCTCGCCGCCCTTGGTGGTCAGCGTGTACAGCTGCTGGTCCGCGATCTCCTGCCCGGACTTCCGCTCGTAGATCTCGGCGGGTTCGAGGATCGGCCCGTCGTAGCGGAGGAAACCCCGGAGTTCGAGCACGTCGTAGAGATGGCCGAACACCTGCGTCCGGACGGACATCTCGGCGGGCAGGAAGTCGCGGGTCCCCTTGGCGGGGGCTGTCGGCAGGTATTCAGGCACGTCAACAAGCTTAACCAGCGAAGGCGACGCCGTACGCGGTGGTCAGGATCGCCGCTCCGAGCAGCACCGCACCGGCACTGGTGACCCGCCCGCCGAGCTTGCCCTTGCCCGGTGCCAGGTGCAGGAAGAAGCCGCCGGACTGGGCGAGCACACCGAACAGCAGCAGGAAGCAGACGATCCAGAGCGCGGTGCTCGGGAGCCCTGTCTGCCCCAGGATCTGCAGCGCGACCAGCGCGAGAACCAGCAGGACGCCGGCATGCGCGTGGCCGGCGCGGAACATCCCGCGCTGGTGTTCGGTCAGTTTCCGGTCACGCAGGACGCCCATCAGCGCGTAGCCGCCGTACATCACCGTGGGCAGTGAAACGAGCGCGATGACGGTGAAGAGCCTGATCGGGCCTTCCATGGTTGTTCCTTTCGCCGCAGGGGAGGTCAACGGTAACACCGTTTTAAAACACTGTCACCAAAGTTGTCGTCCCGCTTTCGGGAGTCGGTCGGGTTGGTCGTGAGTGGCGATTCAGGTTCTCTTGCCGTCAAGACGCTGCCGGGTGTGGCGAGGGGGACTTTCGCTGCATCGGACGCGGGAATCCCCTGTGTCCCCCGCGGCCGCGGTGCTGGTGTCGCGAAAGCCACTTTCGGGACATCAGGCGTCGCGAAAGTGGCTTTCGCGACACGTCTTGACCACGAGGCGCCCGTCGGCGTCGAGTAGACCGGACTCGATCAAGCCGAGCCGCTCGCCACCATCCCGCGAGCAAGGACCAGGCGAACGTTCCGGAGTGCGGAAAGGTCGGCGAGCGGATCGCCGTCGACCACCAGGACGTCGGCGCTCAAACCGGGGGCGAGCCGCCCGGTGACGTCGGAGAGGCCGAGCCCGGCGGCGGAGTCCTCCGTCGCGATTTCGAGGATCCGGCGCCTGCCGAAACCGAGCCATTCGTAGAGTTCGAGGGCGCCGACGGGATCGTCGAAGACCGACCCGGGCAGCCCGGCGTCCGTCCCCGCCAGCAGCGGGACACCCAGTTCCTCCAGCCAGGACAGCCGTCCGTAGACGGTCTTCGCGAGTTCCTCGCCCATGCGCTCGGCCAGCATCCGCCAGTTGCGGCTGCTCGTCGAGCACGCCGCGATGCCTTCGGCCGCCATACGCTTGGCGACGCCCTCGCGCCGGTCCTGGCGCTGGGGCCCGGTCATCCAGGTGCAGTGCTCGATCGTGCGGACACCCGCCTCGACCGACGCCTCGATCGCGTCGGAGCCGTGGGCGTGCGCCGCGACCGGGAGCCCGTGGCGCGCCGCGTGCTCGACGATCAGCCGCAGCGCCCGGACGTCGAACTGCGATTCCCACATGTCCGCGCCGCCCTCGGTGATCTGGCCGCCGCTGGCCATCACCTTGATCACGTCCGCGCCGGCGGCCGCGTTGGCGTCGATCACGGCCCGGATCGCGTCGTCGCCGCCGACCTCGCCGCCGAAGAAATGGCAGTGTCCTTTGAGGACGGTCAGTGGTGCTCCCGCGGTCAGCAGGCGCGGCGCGGCGGATCCTTCGAGCTCGGCTCGGACCCGCGCGCCCAGCGCGTCACGATCGCCGAGATCCCGCACCGTCGTGACGCCGCTGCGCAGCAGCTGTCCCAGCCGCTTCTTGGCGCCCGCGCGGAGGGCGTCGTCGCCGCTCGCCAGGAAGTTCGGCAGCATCTCGCGGGAGGCGTCGAAAGCCAGGTGCACGTGGGCGTTGAACAGGCCGGGCAGCAAAGTCGCACCGGGAAAGTCGAGCCGTTCGGCGTCCGGCGACGACCGGGCCACGACTTCGACGCGGGGGCCTGCCGCGAGGATCCGGCCGCCCTCGACGAGAACGGCGCCGTCTTCGACCGGCGTGCTCGGGCGCGGCAGGACGCGGCCGGCCGTCAGCAGCAGTTGCGCGGTCATGCCTCGCTCCTGGAAACGGCGGCGGACAGGGCCAGCAGCGGCCGGACGTCGGATTCGATGTCGGAAGCGCCGCCCGGGAGCACGAGTTTCGCCCGCCCGTCGGTCTCCTCACCGGCGGTCTGCCTGGCGATCGCCGTCTTCAGCGCCTCCGCCGCCGCCCGCGGGTCGTCGGCGGCGAGCGCGGTGAGATCCGTTTCCAGATAAGGGCTCAGCTGCACGAGCCCGTCCCGGATCTCGATCACGCGGCGGTAGTACCGGCGGTGGACCGTACGCGGGCGCCACCGCTCCCACCTGCCTTGTGGCGTGGTCCGGAGCACGATGTTCGGGTAGATCCCGGCCAGCGCGGTCCACAACGGGGTGAGCTCGTCGTGGTGACGCCGGTGCTGACGGCGGCGCCGCAGCGCGGCGAACCGCGCGCGGGCGCCGGGGTAGGTGATCCCGGCCAGGAAGAGCACGATCCCGAGGAGTACCAGCGGGACGGCGACGGTGAGCAGCAGCGGGATCGACGGCCCGAACGCCCACGCGATCACGATGTAGAGCGCGCGGAACACACTGCCGACGGAAAGGCAGATCAGCCCGGCGGCGCTGAGTTTCAACCCGGTCTTCAGATGGCGGTCCGCGGTGCGGATGTAGCGGAAGATCCACCAGGCGCAGGCGGAGAGGCCGTAGATCAGGTAGATCCCGGCGCCCAGGTAGAACAGCGCCACGCCGGGGATGTGAACGAGCTTCGGGCTCAGCGCGAGCCCGCGCACCTCCGCCGGGGTGAGGGACATGGCGACCAGCATCAGCGCGATCGCGCCGGACAGCGGGATCAGTTCGAACAGGACGCGCTTCGGACGGCGCGGGCCCAGCGCGGAGCCGAGGAAGACGATCAACAGCGCGCACACCCCGATGGCGAGCAGGATGTTGTTGACCAGGCGGCCCGTGCCCTTGCCGGTCAGGCCGTCGAGCCAGGCGACGATCACCTTCTGCTGGGCGAGGAAGGAGCCGGCGACGCAGACGATCGTGATGGTGATCGCCCAGTTCGGCAGCAGCCGCGGCGCCCGGTACGTCTGGTAGATCCGCCAGGCGAGCGCGGTCGCGAACAGCACCATCGCCACGACGTTGATGGGGGAGAACAGTGAGGTCACAGCCACCCTTGATGGTCGCCCAGCGCGCCTTGGACACGGCGGACGTCATCGTCGTCGGCGCGACGGGGAATCGTGTAGTTCAAGACCGACGCCCATTCGAGGATGATGGTCGCCACGGTCTCGGCTTCCCATTCGTGCGCCTCATCGTAGGAGGTGCGGCGTAAGGCGCGGTGTACCGCGTCGCCGTCGAGCCCGGTGGCGGGGCCGCGCAGGAAGTCGGCGGGTTCGGCGTCGCCGCCGGGATGGTGATCGGCGAGCATATGCCCGAGTTCGTGCAGGATGATGTGATCCTGGTGGGACTTCGTGGTCTCCTGCTGGAAGAAGATGTAGTCCGCCGAACCGGTGGCGATCCAGCAGCCGAACGGGCCGGGGACCTCCAGCGGATACGGCATCAGCCGGATCGGCCTGCCCCGCTGTTCGCCGAGCCGCTCGCAGAGCACGCCGACGTCGAGCGGCGGCTCGATGTCGAGCTTGTTCAGCATCTTGCGGCAGCGTTTGCGGAGCTCCCGTTCCTTCATCGGCTTTCGTCCGGCTGGTCGCGCTCGGCCCGTTCGTATCGCTCGACGAGCTCCAGCAGGTCCATCACCTGGCGACGGCCCTGCGGGGAAAGCTCCTGCGCGCGCATGGCCATGAGCTTCGCCTCTCCGACGGGCTGCGCTTCCTGGTCTTCGAAGAAATAGGTGATCGGAACGCCGAACAGTTTCGCCAGCGCCTCGACGTAGTGGATCTTCGGATTGACGCGTTTACCCGTGGCGAGCTGCTGGAGGTACGCGGGCGACATGGTGGGCCCGCCGGCGCGATCGATCGCCGCGGACAGCTCGCGATAACTGTGCGGGGCGCCTTCGTTCGCGCGCGCCGAATCGATCAGCGCGCTCAGTTTCTGGGCGAAGGTCTGGTACGGCGACATGACCCCCCATCCGTTCACTGGTCCCGTTCCGTAGTGGGAGTGTAACGCGATACAGCCTGTCCGCAGCTGTTGACAGCGCATGTATGCAGTGGTTTACAGTTGTCAAGCGGTTTCGTGCCGTGTCCGGTCTCTCACTCCGGAATCCGTGCCCTGGGGGTGTACGGACGCCGGAGTGAGAGCCGTTGTTCCCGGTGGGTGCACAAGATCGTGCCGGATGTAGTACGCTGAGGCGGCCAAGGTCGATCGCCGTCACGGCGAACCCTTGGTCTCGGCCTGTTGCCGGAGGTCGACCCCCAGGGCTTCCGGTGACAGGCCCCTTACTTTTCTCCCGAAACGCCTCAGGGCATCAGGGTGGCGGCCAGGGTGCCGCCCAGTTCGAAACAGGCTTCCAGATCCGCCTTGCCCGGTTCGCCGGTGACGAGCACCGGGGAAGCCGCGCTCTCCCACCCGAGTCCGGTCGTGATGGCCTCGATCCCGCGCACGGTGCCGGACGTGTCGTTGTTGCCGTGCACGAAGAACCCGAACGGCCGTCCCCGCGTGGAATCCAGGCACGGGTAATAGACGGTGTCGAAGAAATGCTTCAGCGCGCCGGACATGTACCCCAGATTCGCCGGGGTGCCGAGCAGGTAACCGTCGGCCTCCAGGACGTCGGGCACGGTCGCGCCCAGCGCCGCGCGGCGCACGACGTCGACGCCCTCGATGTCCGGATGGTTCGCGCCGGAAAGCACGGCTTCGAACATCGCCTGCGTCGAGGGCGACGGCGTGTGGTGGACGATCAGCAGCTTCGGCATGTCAGGCCAGCCGGGACTCGATGTCGGTTCGCAGCGCGGACAGCCGCGCGTCCGCGGCCGCGCGCGCCTCCGCGAGATCACCGGAGACCGGCTCCTTGATCTGCAGGTACGCCTTCAGCTTCGGCTCCGTCCCGGACGGCCTGATCACGACGCGCAGGCCCTCGCCGGTCAGGCGGAGGACGTCGGCGTCGGGGAGGAGGTCCTCCATCGTGACGTCGGTGCCGCCCAAGGACACCGGGGGAGTGGCGCGCAGGCCTGCCATCAGCCGCTCGCGCACCGACAGATCGGTGACCCGCAACGAGACCTGATCCGTCACGTGCACCCCGTGCTTCACGGACAGTTCGTCGAGGACGTCCCGCGGCCCGCGGCCCGCGGCGCGCAGGGAGGCGGTCAACGACGCGGCGAGCACGGCGGCGGCGATTCCGTCCTTGTCGCGCACGAAACCGGGGTTCACGCAGAGGCCGAGAGCTTCTTCGTAAGCGAAGACGAGCCCTTCGCCCGCGCGGACCAGCCATTTGAACCCGGTCAAGGTCTCCGCGTAGCGCGCCCCGGATTCCTTCGCGATTTCGCCGAGCATCGACGACGACACGATCGTCGTGGCCACCAGCGGATCCGCACTATCCACAGTGGACAGAACATGCCAGCCGAGGAGGACACCGGTTTCGTCGCCGCGCAGCATCCGCCACGAACCGTCCCGCTCGCGCACGCCGAGCGCGCAGCGGTCGGCGTCGGGGTCGAGCGCGATCGCCAGCTCCGCGTCCACTTCGGACGCCAGCGCCAGCAAAAGGTCCGTCGCGCCCGGTTCCTCCGGATTCGGGAAGGCGACCGTCGGGAAGTCGGGATCGGGTACGGCCTGCTCGGCCACCAGGTGGAGGTCGCCGAAACCGGCGCGTTCGAACGCGGCGCGCAGGGTCTCCGCGCCGACGCCGTGCAACGCCGTCGCGGCGATCTTGACCTCGCGCTCCGGGCCACGCGGCAGAAGCGCGACCTTCGCGAGGTACGCGTCCAGGAGTTCGTCGCCCAGCACCTCGGCGCCCGGCTCGCGGGGCACGCTGATCGCCGGGGGAGCGGCTTCGATGGCCCGCTCGATGAGCCCGTCCGATGGCGGGACGATCTGTCCGCCGGACGCGTCGTAAAGCTTGTAGCCGTTGTCGGCCGGGGGATTGTGCGACGCGGTGATCTGGATGCCCGCGACCGCGCCGAGTTCCAGCACGGCGAACGCGAGCACCGGGGTGGGCAGCGGGCCGGGCAGCGTCTTCACCGCGAACCCGGCGGCCGTCAGCACCTCGGCGGCGGCCTTGGCGAAGGCCTCCGAACCGTGCCGCGCGTCGCGGCCGACCACCACGACCCCGCCCGAATGTCCTTGCGCGGCCAGCCAGGCCGCGACCCCGGCCGTGGTCCGGGTGACGACCGCGACGTTCATCCCGTTGGGGCCCGCGCGCACCGGGCCGCGCAGCCCCGCGGTGCCGAATTCGAGCGGGCCCGCCATCCGGTCCGCGAGCTCGTCCGCCGCACCGGCTTCGCCGCCCATCGCGCGCGCGAGGATGTTCTGCAGCTCGACGCGGGAATCGTCGTCCGGGTCGTCGGCGATCCAGCGGAACGCCCGATCCCGCAGCTCCGAAGTCAAGGAAGTCGTCACCGAGTCAGCCTACGGGTACGTTGGGGAGGGTGCGATTGATCTTCACTTCTCTGGTGAGTCATGGTCATCTCTATCCCCTACTACCGCTCGCCGTCGCCGCTCGCGACGCCGGGCACGAAGTCCTGTTCGCCACGGGTGACGACATGCTCCCGGTGGTCGAAAAGGCCGGGCTGGCCGCGGAAAGCGCCGGATTCGGCATGCACGAGGCGTTCGCCTCGTTCTTCGGCCCCGACGCCCAGCCCCGTGCCAAGGACGCCCCGCCCGAGTCCTTCTATCCGGTCATCGGGCAGGTTTTCGGGAACGTGCTGCCGCGGCGGTTCGTCGCCGATCTCACGCCGGTGCTGGAACGGCACCGCCCCGATCTCGTCGTCTACGAAAGCGGCAACGCCGGGGGCGCCATCGCCGCCCGGCTCGCCGGGATCCCCGCGATCGGGCACGGTTTCGGCCGGTTCTCGCCGGGCGAGGTCATGGACATCATCCACGACCGTCTCGCGGAATTCGCGGCGGAAGTCGGTTTCGAGGGCGTGACACTGCCGTCCTTCGGCGACCCGGTCGTCGACATCTGTCCGGAATCGGTGCAGGCGCCCGATTTCCTGGCGAAAGCGAACAGGATCCCGTTGCGTCCCGTCGGCTGGGCGGAGCCGGGAGATCTCCCGGCGGGCGTGGCGGGACGCGACACGAGCCGTCCGCTGATCTATCTCACCCTCGGCACCGCTTTCGGTGACGAGGACGTGTTGAAGCGGGCTATCGGCGGGCTGGCGCGGATCGACGCCGACGTCATCGTCGCGGCGGGGCCCACGGTGCAGCCGGAGCAGCTGGGTGAAGTCCCCGGCAACGTCCGCGTCGAGGTGTGGGTGCCGCAGGTCGACCTCCTGCCGCACGTCGATCTCGTGGTCCACCACGGCGGCAGCGGGACGACGCTGGGGGCCTTCGGCGCCGGGCTGCCGCAGCTGGTGCTGCCGCAGGGGGCGGACCAGTTCACGAACGCCGAAGCCGTGGTCGCGGCCGGTGTGGGCGCGCGGCTGCTCGGTGGCGACGCCGTCGAGGACGTCATCTTCGAGCAGGCGCGAAAGCTGCTCACCGACGAAACGGTCCTCGGCGCGGCGCGTAAACTCGCCGACGAGGTCGCCGCGATGCCGTCACCCGCGGAGGTCGCTCAGCGGCTTCCCGAGTTCGCCGGCTGAGAAGCGCGTGAAGGCCCCCTTCCCTCGGCTCAGCCGAGGGAAGGGGGCCTTCACGCGCAAAGAAGGGTGTCAGGCGCGGGCGACGAGTTCCTTGAGCAAGGTGCCCATGCGGGTGGCGGACTGGCGTCCCGCCTCCAGGACCTCTTCGTGGTTCAGCGGTTCCCCGGTCATCCCGGCCGCCAGGTTGGTCACCAGCGAAAGCCCGAACACCTCGACCCCGGCGGCGCGGGCGGCGATGGCCTCCAGCACCGTCGACATGCCGACGAGGTCGGCGCCGAGCGTCCGCAGCATGTGGATCTCCGCCGGCGTCTCGAAATGCGGCCCGGTCAGCCCCGCGTAGACCCCTTCTTCCAGCGAAGGGTCGATCTCGCGGGCGAGGTCGCGCAGCCGCTTCGCGTACAGATCCGTCAGGTCGACGAAGTTCGCGCCGACGATCGGCGAGCGCGCGGTCAGGTTCAGGTGGTCGGAGATCAGCACCGGCTGCCCGACCCGGAAGCCCTCGCGCAGGCCGCCCGCGGCGTTGGTCAGCAGCACCGTCCTGGCGCCCGCCGCCGCGGCGGTGCGCACGTTGTGCACGACCGGGTCGGTCCCCTTGCCCTCGTAGAAATGCGTGCGGCCCAGCAGGATCAGCGCGCGCTTCTCGCCGACGCGGACCGACCGGACGGTGCCCCCGTGCCCGACCGCGCCCGGCGCGACGAATCCGGGCAGTTCGCCCAGCGGGATCTCCGCCTCGGGCTCCCCGATGACGTCCGCCGCCGGGCGCCAGCCCGAACCCAGCACGACGGCGATGTCGTGCTTCTCGACGCCGGTGCGTTCGGCGATGGCGGCGGCCGCCGCGACCTCGTTCTCACTCATGCGACGAGCGTATCCGGACGGTTCTCACGAGCAGGAACGCCACCAGCCCGAATGGGGACAGGAAGATCGTGAGCGCCAGGATCGGGCCGGTCACCAGCGGGTGGATCCGGTGCTCGCGGGATTCGAGGTACATCCAGCGGGCGATGAACAGGTCGAAGGCGATCAGATGGGCCCAGATCGTGGCCGCCCCGTACGGCGTGCCGGTGAACGCGCTCAGCACGTCGAGGTCGGGCCTGCTCACCGCGGTCCAGAGTTCGCCGAGATGCGCGATGGCGAGCACGAAGTACGGGATCAGCGGCAGCAGCGGCGTCCAGGGCGAGGACATGATCCGGCGGGTCCACGACCAGCCCGGCAGGAAGATCATCAGCAGCCAGAACGGCGTCGCCAGCGGGAAGGTCCAGGTGAACAGCGTCTCGACGCTCATCGCGACGATGCCTCCAGCTCCCGCGCCGGCCGCCCGATCGCGATTAGCCCGCTAAAGGCGACGCCCGCCACGAGCAGGGCGAAGGCGGTCAGGGTCTGGGAGTCGGGGGCGACGATCGACTGGCCGCGCAGCGCCTGCCAGGTGAGCAGGGCGAGAAGGCCCGCGTAGCCGGCGCCGGCGATCACGACGAGCCGCAGCCTGAGGACGTCGTCGCGAAGCCGCGGGTAGCGCGCCGCCAGGACGCCGAGGGCGAACGCGAGCAAGGGGAGGACCTGAAGCCCGTGCAGGCCGAGGAAATGCGGGATCCGCAGGTCGCCGCCGACCGTGCTCCAGCCGAGGATCGGCAGGCCGGGGCCACCGTCGGGGAGCCCGACGGTATGCGCGCCGACCATCGCGGACTGGCCGGTCGCGTCGAGCATGGCCTGCTGTTCCGGGGTCGGGTCGGTCATCAGCGTGGCCAGCGAGAGCCCGAGCACGCCGAGGATCGCGCCGATCTTGGCCGCCCACGCCGTCGCCCGATCGGGGAGCCGGAGGAACAGGACGGCGATCGTCAGCACGAGGTTGACCACCCACAGCACGGCGATCGTCCCGGCCATGACGGCGAAGATCGTGGCGTCCAGCGGGGTCTCGTTGTTGAAGTGACTCGCGCGGACGCGGACGGTCTGGACCACCATCAGCGCGTACTCGATGGTGAAGCACACGACGAGGATGTTCGTCAGCCAGTACGCGGTCCGCCGGAACTTCGGCAGGAGCGAGACGAGCCAGCTCCAGGTGAAGAAGTACAGCGCCGCGGAGACGGCGAATTTGAACAGTTTCGCCCAGAGCGGCGCGCCGTTCAGCGTCCGCTGGTCGATCAGCATGGCCAGCACGCACAGGACGGTGATCACGGCGAAGGCCTGGGCCAGGCGATACGAACCGCGGTGCCAGGTGCGGGTTCTCTCGCGGAGATCGGTCAAGATGGTCATGGGTCCCTCCCAGAATGGATAGTCAAGCTCTCCGTTATGGGAACCTAAGCTATCCATCCTGAGAAATCTTCAGGGATGACCCTGGAACCGTCCCCGAGATCGGAGAACGCACGCGTGCGGATGGCCGAACTGAGCGAGAAAGCCGGGCTCCCGGTCGCCACGATCAAGTACTACCTGCGGGAAGGGCTGCTCCCGCCGGGTGAGCGGACCAGCCCCAACCAGGCGAAGTACGGCGAGGGGCACGTCCAGCGGATCAAGCTGATCAGGGCGCTGATGGAGGTCGGCGGCCTGTCGCTCGCGACGGTCGGCGAGGTGCTCGCCGCGGTCGACGCCGGGGAGGCCAGCCCCCACCACATCCTCGGCATCGCCCAGCAGAGCATCACGCCACCGCGGCAGGTCGCCGACGACGAAGCCCGCGAATGGGCGCTCGCGACGGTCCGGGACCTCACCGAGCGCCGCGGCTGGCCCTGCAAAGAGGACGACCTGGTCATCCAGGCGCTGGTCGGCGTCCTGTGCACGATCCGCGAGGTCGGGCACGGCTGGTACCTCGACCACCTCGACGACTACGCCGAGATCGCCGACCGGACCGCCGACCTGGACTTCGAAGCGATCGCCGGGCTCGAGTCGCTGGAACAGATCATCGAGATCGCCGTCGTGGAGACGCTTCTCGGCGACAGGCTGCTCTCGGTGTTGCGGAGGCTGGCGCAGCAGCGTGCCTCGAAGGCCTACTTCGCCCAGCACGCCGACGGCGAAGCCGATCAAGCGTGATTGGAGACGTAACTCGCGTGATTGGGGACGTAACTCGCGTGATTGGAGGCCGAACTCCGAGTTACGGCTTCAGACACGCGAGTTCCGTGTTCGATCACGCGAGATCGGGCTAGCCGTCGACGATGAACGAGAGCGCCACCGGCTCGAAGATCCCCGTCTTCGCCGAGTTCTCCTGCTCGATCGGCGACGTCACCGAGAGGATCCACAGATCGGTGCCGCCGGCGAACAGGTCCATGTACGTCGTGCGCGTGATGCTCTCGTTCACGGCGTCGCGGCCCCCGGCGGCGCGCTCGGTCGTCCGGTAGGTGTACCGCTGGCTGCCCTCGCCCCGGCCGGGCACGGTGGCGGGGTCGCCGATCGGGGCGATCTCCGGATGCTGGCTCTTCAGCCAGCCGAAGTAGGCGGGCGGCGGGCTGTCGGCCAGGAAACCGGTCAGCCGCTCGACCCGGATGACCTGGCGGCCGTCCGGCGAGACGTACTGGACCACGGTGCTCGGCACCCCTCGCGTGACGTGCGGCGCGACGAACTTCAGCCAGCCTTCCGGGACACCGATGCTGAACCGGCCGCCCTTGAGGCCGTTCACCGTGCTGGCGTCACCCTGCTGTGTGATCAGTTTCGGCGGCGGCTGCGTGACGATCGTGTCGCCCTGCTGCACCTTCTCCGGTGGCCGCAGGTCCTGCCCGCCGACGGCCCTGGCCAGCACGAATCCGCCGCCCGCGGCCAGCAGGAAGAGGACGACCGACGCGAGCGCCAGCACCACCGTGGCCACGGTGGACCGGCCAGGCGGGCGAGGCGGGGCCGGCGTGACGGTCGGCATCGGCGCGAGTTCGACGGGAGGCGCCGGCGCGGGCTGGTTCAGGAACGGCAGCGGGCCGGGGTCGGCGGCGAGTTCGGAACTCGTGCCCTCGCCCGGCTTCTCCGGCGCGACCGGCTTGATCACCTGGGTGTCGGTCGCGTCGAGATGCGCGGTGGTCTTCTTGCCATCGGGCGTGTGGAACAGCTCGGCGGGGAAGAGGTCGATGAGCGTCTTGGCCTGCAACGGATACAGCCGTCGCCGCACCTCGCGCAGGGTGATGCGCTTCGACGGCTCCTTCTTCATGAGCGCGCCGATCACGTCGGCCAGCGGACCGGGGGCGGGCTTCGGCACCTTCCCGTTGACGACCTTGCCGACCGTTTCGAGCGGGTCGCCGTCGGCGTCGTAGGGCGGCGAGCCCTCGATGGCGGCGAACAGCGTCGCGCCGAGACCCCACAGGTCGGCGGCGGGGACGACGGCGCCGCCGGACGCGACCTCGGGCGCGATGTAGGCGGGCGAGCCCAGCATCATCCCGGTCCTGGTCATGGTGGCTTCGGAGACGTTGCGCGCGATGCCGAAGTCGGTGAGCTTGATGCGGCCGTCACCCGCGACGAGGACATTGCCCGGTTTGACGTCACGGTGGGTGATGCCGGCGGCGTGCGCGGCTTCGAGCGCGGACGCCACCGCGATACCGACCGCCGCCGCCTGCTCCACCGTCAGCGGCCCGTGGTCGCGCAGGATGTGCGCGAGACTGCGCGACGGCAGTAGCTCCATGACCACGAACGGTTCGTCGTTCTCGCGCGCGACGTCGTGCAGGATGATCACGTTCGGGTGACTCAGAACGGCGATCGCACGGGCTTCGCGCAGGGTCCGTTCGCGCAGCTCGTCGGCCTGCGAGGCCGGGACGCCGGGCGGGAGGCGGACCTCCTTGACCGCGACGGGACGGTGCAGGAACTCGTCGTAGGCCGACCAGACCGTGCCCATCGACCCTGATCCGATGACCGAGCGCAACCGGTATCGGCCGGCGACCACTCGCTTCTCGTCGCCGGGACTCTCGCTGGGCTCGGGGGTGTCGGACGGCACGGCCCAATTGTGTCGT
This sequence comes from Amycolatopsis roodepoortensis, assembly GCF_024628825.1. NCBI lineage: Bacteria > Bacillati > Actinomycetota > Actinomycetes > Pseudonocardiales > Pseudonocardiaceae > Amycolatopsis > Amycolatopsis roodepoortensis. The sequence goes on along the minus strand of NZ_CP102415.1, from coordinate 3,937,510 downwards.
ATGCCCGTGTGCGGGACCCATGCGCCGTGCCCTGTCGGAGTGAACGAAGCCACTGGAACACCGGTACGGAGCCGGTCCAGGTGGTCGTGAGTGGCGATTCGGGTTAGAACCCGAATCGCCACTCACGACCCACCACGCCGCCGCCCGGGCCGGCCCCTCAGGCGCGACTAGCGTCACAGGTGACGCCACTTGTGGGCCGTTAGCATCGGTGGCTATGACGGAAGTGGCCGAGACGGAGTCAGTGCCGACCCGCGGCGAGCCCGACGCGCCCGAGGAGCTGGAGCTCGCGGCGGAGTTCCCGGAAGCGAGCCGGGACCAGTGGCGGGAACTCGTGGCCGGAGTGCTGCGCAAGAGCGGCGCCATCGACGAGTCGTTCGACGGCCTGCCCGAAAGCAAGCTCGTCACCCGGACGTACGACGGCCTGGAGATCCAGCCGCTCTACACCGCCGAAGACGCCGTCGAGGGGACGGGTTTCCCCGGTCTTCCGCCGTTCGTGAGAAGCGCCCGGCCCGAGGGCGCGGTGACGACCGGCTGGGACGTCCGCGCCCGGTACGCGCGCCGTGACGCCAAGGCCACGAACGCCGCGATCCTCGCCGACCTCGAAGGCGGCGTCAGCTCCATCTGGCTGCGCGCCGGTGCGCATGGCGTACCCGTCGCCGATCTGGGCGACGTGCTGAACGAGGTCTACATCGACCTCGCACCCGTCGTCCTCGACGCGGGTGACGAGTACGAAGCCGCCGCGAACGAGTTGTTCGCCCTTTTCGCCGAACGCGAGATCCCGGCGAGCGCGGTCACCGCGACGCTCGGCGCCGACCCGATCGGGTCGGCCGCGCGCACCGGTTCGGCGCATCCGCTCGCCCCCGCCGCGGAACTGGCGGCGCGGGTCGCCGTCAGTCACCCGAAGGTGCGGACGATCGTCGCCGACGGCCTGCCGTTCCACGAGGCGGGCGGCTCGGACGCGCAGGAACTCGGCGCGACCATCGCCGCGGGTGTCGCGTACCTGCGGGCGCTCACCGAAGCGGGGCTGGACGTCGACACCGCGGCCGCGCAGATCGAATTCCGGATCGCCGCCACCGCCGACCAGTTCCTCACGATCGCCAAGTTCCGTGCCGCGCGGCGGTTGTGGGCGCGCGTCACCGAGGTCTCCGGCGGCAAGGCGTCCGGCATGCGGCAGCACGCGGTCACCTCGCCCGCGATGCTGACCCAGCGCGACCCGTGGGTGAACATGCTGCGGACCACGCTCGCCTGTTTCGGTGCCGGGGTCGGCGGCGCGGACGCGATCACCGTGCTCCCGTTCGACGCCGCGATCGGCCAGCCGGACGCGTTCTCCGCGCGGATCGCGCGCAACACGCACGCCGTGCTGCTGGAGGAGTCCAAACTGGCCGGTGTCATCGACCCGGCCGGCGGCTCCTGGTACGTCGAGAACCTCACCGAGGACCTGGCCAAGGCCGCGTGGCGCGAGTTCACCGCCATCGAGGCGGCGGGCGGGATCGAGGCCGAACTGGCCTCCGGCGCGCTCGCCGCACGGCTCGCCGAGACCTGGGAGAAGCGGTCGAAGCGGCTCGCGACCCGCCGTGATCCGATCACCGGCGTCAGCGAATTCCCCAACCTGACGGAGAAAACCGTCGTCCGCGACGCCGTCGAAGACCTGCCGGGCGGCGGCCTGCCCCGGCATCGGTACGCCGAAGCGTTCGAGGCCCTGCGGGACCGGGCGGACGCGCAGCCGAGCCGTCCTCGCGTCTTCCTCGCCACGCTGGGCCCGGTCGCGGCGCACACCGCGCGGGCGAGTTTCGCGGCGAACCTGTTCCAGGCGGGCGGGATCGAGGCCGTGAACCCCGGCGCGCCCAAGGACATCCCAGCCGTCGTAGCGGAATTCCGGGCCAGCGGAACGAAGATCGCCTGCCTCTGCGGAAGCAACACCTCCTACGCGGAGGAAGCCGACAGTGTCGCGAAGGCACTGAAGGAAGCCGGTGCCACGTCGGTGCTGCTCGCCGGAAAACCCGGTGACCACCCGGACGTCACGGGCTACCTGTACACGGGCTGCGACGCCCTGGAAATCCTGACCGGCACGTTGACCGAGCTCGGAGTGCAGTGATGACCATCCCGAACTTCGCCGGAATCGAGCTGGGCGGCCCCGAGCCCGCCGGCCGTCCTCAGTGGACCGAAGCGCTGCACGCCGCCACCGGCAAGGGGCCCGACGCCCTCGCCTGGGAGACGCCCGAAGGCATCGGCGTCAAGCCGGTCTACACCGCCGACGACCTGTCCGGAGTGGACTTCCTCGGCACGTATCCGGGTATCGCGCCGTATCTGCGCGGCCCGTACCCGACGATGTACGTCAACCAGCCGTGGACCATCCGTCAGTACGCGGGTTTCTCCACCGCCGAGGAATCGAACGCCTTCTACCGCCGGAATCTCGCCGCCGGGCAGAAGGGCCTTTCGGTCGCCTTCGACCTCGCGACGCACCGCGGCTACGACTCCGACCACCCGCGCGTCGCCGGTGACGTCGGCATGGCTGGCGTCGCGATCGACTCGATCTACGACATGCGCCAGCTCTTCGACGGCATCCCGCTCGACAAGATGAGCGTTTCGATGACCATGAACGGCGCCGTCCTGCCGGTGCTCGCGCTGTACGTCGTCGCGGCCGAGGAACAGGGTGTCACGCCGGACAAACTGGCCGGGACCATCCAGAACGACATCCTCAAGGAGTTCATGGTCCGCAACACCTACATCTACCCGCCGCAGCCGTCGATGCGGATCATCTCGGACATCTTCTCGTTCACTTCGCGGAATATGCCGAAGTACAACTCGATCTCCATCTCCGGCTACCACATGCAGGAGGCGGGGGCGACCGCCGATCTGGAGCTGGCGTACACCCTCGCGGACGGCGTCGAGTACATCCGGGCCGGGGTCGAAGCCGGGCTGGACGTCGACAAGTTCGCGCCCCGGCTGTCCTTCTTCTGGGCGATCGGGATGAACTTCTTCATGGAGGTCGCGAAACTCCGCGCGGCGCGGCTCCTGTGGGCGAAGCTGGTGAAGGGCTTCGAGCCCAAGAGCTCAAAGTCTTTGAGCCTGCGGACCCACTCGCAGACGTCGGGCTGGTCGCTGACCGCGCAGGACGTCTACAACAACGTCGTCCGCACCTGTGTCGAGGCGATGGCGGCGACCCAGGGACACACGCAGTCCTTGCACACCAACGCCCTCGACGAGGCGCTGGCGCTGCCGACCGACTTCTCCGCGCGCATCGCGCGGAACACGCAGCTGCTGCTGCAGCAGGAATCCGGCACCACGCGCGTCATCGACCCGTGGGGTGGCAGCGCGTTCGTCGAGAAGCTGACCTACGACCTCGCGCGCAAGGCGTGGGGCCACATCACCGAGGTCGAACAGGCCGGCGGGATGGCGAAGGCGATCGACGCCGGAATCCCGAAGCTGCGCATCGAAGAGGCGGCGGCGCGGACGCAGGCGCGGATCGACTCCGGCCGCCAGCCGGTGATCGGCGTCAACAAGTACCAGGTCACCGACGACGAGCAGATCGACGTGCTCAAAGTGGACAACGCCGGTGTGCGCGCGCAGCAGCTGGAGAAGCTGCGGCGGCTGCGCGAAGAGCGCGACGAGGACGCCACGCAGGACGCGTTGCGGCGGCTCACGGCGGGTGCCGAGTCCGACGGCAACCTGCTCGCGCTGGCCATCGACGCGGCGCGGGCGAAGGCCACCGTCGGCGAGATCTCGGACTCGCTGGAGAAGATCTGGGGGCGCCACTCCGGCCAGATTCGTACCATCTCCGGTGTGTACCGCGAGGAGGTCGGCAAGGCCGAGAACGTCGAGCAGGCGCGCGAACTGGTCGAGAAGTTCGCCGAGGAAGAGGGCCGCCGTCCCCGGATCCTGGTCGCGAAGATGGGCCAGGACGGCCACGACCGCGGCCAGAAGGTGATCGCGACCGGCTTCGCCGACATCGGCTTCGACGTCGACGTCGGCCCGCTGTTCTCCACGCCCGGCGAGGTCGCGCGGCAGGCGATCGAGGCCGACGTGCACGTCATCGGCGTCTCGTCGCTGGCGGCCGGGCACCTTTCGCTGGTCCCCGCGCTGCGCGCCGAGCTCGCCGAGCAGGGCCGCGAGGACATCATCGTCGTGGTCGGCGGCGTCATCCCGCCGCAGGACTACGAAGAGCTGCGCGCGGCGGGCGCGGCGGCGATCTTCGGCCCCGGCACGGTGATCGCCGAAGCGGCGATCGACCTCATCGGACAGCTGACCGCCCAGGAGTCCTGAACCTTGCCGCGCAAGATCGACGTCGGGGCGCTCGCCAAAGGCGTCCTCGCGGGTGACCGTGGCCTGCTGTCCCGGGCGATCACGCTCGTCGAGTCCAACCGGGAGGACCACCGGGCGCAGGCGCAGGAGCTGCTGGTCGAGCTGCTCCCGCACGCGGGCGGTGCGCGGCGCGTCGGCATCACCGGCGTCCCCGGTGTCGGCAAGTCGACCTTCATCGACCAGCTCGGCACGGATCTGACCGGGGCCGGGCACAAGGTCGCCGTGCTGGCCGTCGACCCTTCGTCGACGCGGACCGGCGGCTCGATCCTGGGCGACAAGACCCGGATGGCGCGCCTCGCGGTGGACCCGAAGGCGTTCATCCGCCCTTCGCCGACTTCGGGCACGCTCGGCGGCGTCGCGCGGGCGACCCGCGAGACGATCGTGCTGATGGAAGCGGCCGGATACGACATCGTGCTGGTCGAGACCGTCGGGGTCGGGCAGTCCGAGGTGACCGTGGCGAACATGGTCGACCACTTCCTGTTCCTGACCCTGGCCCGCACCGGCGACCAGCTGCAGGGCATCAAGAAGGGTGTCCTCGAACTGGCGGACGTCATCGCGGTCAACAAGGCCGACGGCGACCACGAACGCGACGCGAAACGCGCGGCCCGCGAGCTCGCCGGCGCGCTGCGGATGATCTACGGGCGCGACGCCGAGTGGACGCCCCCGGTGCTGACCTGCAGCGCGCTCACCGACGTCGGACTCGACGACGTCTGGGCCGAAATCGGCCGCCACCGCGACGTCTTGACCGCTTCGGGTGAACTGGACGAACGGCGACGGCGGCAGCAGGTGGAGTGGACCTGGTCGATGGTCCGCGAGCAGCTACTCGGACGGCTCGCTTCGCATCCGGACGTGCGAGCGGTCGTTCCGGACGTCGAACGGGCGGTCCGGGACGGTGAACTGACGCCGACGCTGGCCGCGCAACGGATTCTGGAGGCGTTCTCCGGTCCTCCGCGTGGCGGCTGACGCCGGAACCCGGCAGAGTGCAGAATCGGGTTCGCGCCACGCCGTCGAAAGGGAGTCATGCCGAAAAGGTCTCGTCTCGGGCAGCTTGCCGGGCTCGTCGCCGCCGGGCTGGTCGTCTGCGCGCCTGTCGCGCAGGCTGCGCCGTTCTCGGAGATCCAGGCATCCGCGCCGGTGATCGCGCAGGCCGCGGGCGTGCACGAGGTGCCGTCTCAGGCGCCTCCGGGGCCGGTGCTCGACCCCGCCGAGACCGACAAGGCCAACAGCCAGGAGACCAAGCGGAAGATCATCGCGGGCGTCGCCGCGGCCATCCTGCTCGGTCTGGTGATCCTCGGCAGGCGCGCGCGTTCCAAGAAGAAGAAGTCCTGAACCGCTACCGGTAAGTAGAAGGACTCTCCGCTTAGCCCGGGCCGAACTCTCGCAGCCGTTCATCGCAGATCCACTACCGGCCGTCTCCGCCTCGATCACTCGACGAGCGGCTTGTCATCTGCATGGTGCACGATCTACCGCAAATGCGTATCACAGATCGAACGGCACCCAGCGTGCCTTCAGCGACCACTCGTACGGTGGTAGACGAAGGTGACAGTGTCGCGGGAGGAGGTGCGGCGTGACGGTGCTCGATTCACGTCCGGACATTCCAGGCGACCCCGAGGGTCGCGTCGTTGCCCCTATAGAGGCGCCCACCGCGCTGATTTCCGAGGCCGGCGTCAGCATGGCACCTGTGCATGACCTTGGTGCCGGACGCGGCCCCTTCTGGCTCGACGACTGGCTCCGCGCGAACGCCACCGACGTCGTCGCGTGGCGCCGTCACATCCACGCGCACCCGGAGCTCTCCCGCCACGAGTTCGCCACGACCGAATTGGTCATGTCCCTGCTCCGCTCGGTCGGACTCAAGCCATGGGTGCTCCCCACGGGCACCGGCGTGGTCTGCGACATCGGCAGCGGCGACCGCTGCGTCGCGCTGCGCGCCGACATGGACGCCCTGCCGCTGACCGAGGCCACCGGGCTCCCGTACGCCTCCAAGACCGACGGCGCCGCGCATATGTGCGGGCACGACGCGCACACCGCGATCCTGCTGGGCGCGGCGCGGGCGCTGGCGGGCGCGCCGGAGCTGCCCGGCCGCGTGCGGTTGATCTTCCAGCCCGCCGAGGAGGTCATGCCCGGCGGCGCGCTGGACATGATCGCGGCGGGCGCGATGGAAGGCGTCGAGCGGATCTACGGGCTGCACTGCGACCCGCGGCTCGAGGTCGGCAAGGTCGGCCTGCGCGAAGGCGCGTTGACCTCGGCCGCCGACCTCATCGAGCTGCGGCTCACCTCGCCGGGCGGGCACACCTCGCGGCCGCACCTGACCGCGGACCTGGTGCACGCGCTGGGCACCGTGATCACGTCGCTGCCCGCGGTGCTCTCGCGCCGCGTCGACCCGCGATCCGGGACCGTGCTGGTCTGGGGCGCGGTGCACGCCGGGCAGGCCGCCAACGCCGTCCCGCAGGACGGGGTGCTGCGCGGCACGCTCCGCACCGCGGACCACGAGGTCTGGACGATGCTGGAGCCGCTCGTCGCGGCTTCGGTGGAGTCGCTGCTCGCGCCGACCGGGGTCGGGTTCTCGCTCGACTACCGCCGCGGCGTGCCGCCGGTCGTCTCCGATCCGGAGTCGCACGCGCTGATGCGGGCCGGCGTCGAGGCCGCGCTGGGCGAGACCGCCGTGGCCGGTACCGAACAGTCGTCCGGCGGCGAGGACTTCGGTTGGTACCTGGAGCACGTCCAGGGCGCCTTCGCTCGCCTCGGCGTCTGGTCCGGTGAAGGCCCGATGGCCGACATCCACCGCCCGACCTTCACCCTCGACGAGCGTTCGCTGCTGTGCGGTGTCCGCACGCTGGTCCACACCGCCCTGGCCACCCTGGCCTGAGTTACGCCTTCAATCACGCGAGTTACGGCCCCAATCACGCGAGTTACGTCCCTGTGCACGGGTGTTCGGTCCTGTCGGACCCGAACACCCGTGCACAGAGTTGTCCACAGGCTGACCGAGTTATCCACAGCTCGGGAAACGTGCCCTTCTCAAGACTGATCCCGTCGCCGATTCTCGAAGATGTGATCAACTGGGGAGGACTACATGGGGCGGTCTTGCGTAGCGAGGCCGACAAGATCTTGGGGCGGCGTGCCGTCATCGAAGGGCTGGAGCGCGGTGTGCTGGCTCAGCCTTGGCGAGGCGTGATAGTCCACGCGGCAGATCTGCTCAAGTTGCCGACTCTGGCGCAGGCGGCACTGCTCGCGGTCGGGCCACCAGCGGTGCTTTCCGGCGCTACTTCTCTTGCCTTGCATGGGATTTCGGCTGCCGACAGCACGGTCGTCCACCTGACCGTGCCCTACTCGAGACGAGTCCAATCGAGGTCTGGGCTGATGGTGCACCGGGCGGAATTCCACCCGGCCGACGTGCTCGAACTGGACGGGCTTCCCGTGTTCCCGTTGGACCACGCGCTGGCCGACCACCTCTGCGACGGCGACAAGCGAACAGCGTTCGCCGCGCTCGAAGAGGCGCTGCACAACCTCGCGCCGGACCACCGGGGAGTCCTGCGCGCCAACGTCCGGGATCGCATCCTCGACCGCCGGGACCGGCGAGGTATCCACAGGGCACAGATGCTGCTCGCGCACGCGACGGGCGAGGCCGAATCACCGTCGGAGAGCATTCTTCGCTTGATCGTCGTGGAGGCCGGACTGCCGGTTCCGGTCGCCCAGTACGAGGTGACCACCATCGATGGGCGAAAGCTGTACGTGCTCGACCTGGCGTGGCCTGAGCTGCGTATCGCCCTGGAGTACGACGGCTACGCAGCACATGAGGGCAGGAAGGACTACGACGCGGAGCGGGACGCCCGGATGGCGGCGCGCGGGTGGATCACGATCCGCGCGACAGCGGCTGATCTGCGGGATCCACAGCGGTTGCTGGCGGAGTTACGCGGAGCGTTCGAGCGTCGTACGGCGCGACTCGCGTGATTGGGGGCGTAACTCACGTGATTGAAGGCGTAACTCGCGTGATTGGGGGCGTAACTCGCGGGTCAGCCGGAGATGCCTTGGCAGGGGCGGGTGCGGAGGGCGTCGACGTAGTCGGCGGGGGCGCCGGCGGCCTCGGCCGCGTCGGCCAGCACGCCGAGGTACCGCGCGGACGGGAGGCCGCCCTCGTAGGCGTCCAGGACGTACAGCCACGCCAGCACGGAGCCGTCCATGGTCTGCACGCGGAGCCGGATCTTGGAGTGGATGCCCAGCTCGCCGCCTTCCCAGCGGTCGAGGTTGGGTTCGTCCAGGGAGGTGACGTCGTACAGCACCACGAAGACCCGGGAGCCCGGGTCTTCGACGATGGTCGCCAGCGCGCCTTCCCAGCCGAGGTCTTCGCCCCCGAAGGTCAGCCTCCAGCCCTCCAGCCAGCCGGTGCCGGCCATGGGCGAGTGGGGAGCGCGCTCCAACATCTGGGAGGGCTCCATATTGGATCCATACGCGGCATACAACGGCACGGCCACAGCCTAGCGACCCGGCGGTCACCCGGCTGGACGCACATGCCGTGTCCGGCCACTCAATCCGCCCAACGGTCGCCCGCGTACGGTAAACGCAGTCACAGACACCGCTGCGAGGAGGAGACCAGTGACCAAGATCGTGATCATGGGCGGAGGCCCCGCCGGTTACGAAGCGGCACTGGTCGCGGCACAGCACGGAGCCGACGTCACGATCGTCGAACGTGACGGCCTGGGCGGCGCGTGCGTGCTCTACGACTGCGTCCCGTCCAAGACGTTCATCGCCTCCTCCGGCGCGCTGGCGAACATGCACGACCTCCGCGAGCTCGGCATCAACACCGACATGGCCGACACCAGCGTCGACCTGCCGACCGTCCACGGCCGGGTGAAGGGCCTCGCGCTCGCGCAGTCCGCCGACATCCGCGCCCGGGTCCAGCGCGAGGGCGTCCGCGTCGTCATCGGCCAGGCCCGTTTCGACGACGAAGAGACCGGCCTAGCCACGCACAAGGTCGCCGTCACCGCCCCCGACGGCTCGACCGAGGTGCTCGACGCCGACGTCGTCCTCATCTCGACCGGCGCCACCCCGCGCGTGCTGCCCGGCGCCGTGCCGGACGGCGAGCGCATCCTCGACTGGCGCCAGCTCTACGACCTGCGCGAGCTGCCCGAGCACCTGGCCGTCATCGGTTCGGGTGTCACCGGCGCCGAGTTCGCCTCGGCCTACACCGAGATGGGCGTCAAGGTCACCGTCGTGTCCAGCCGCGACCGCGTGCTCCCGCACGAGGACGCCGACGCCGCCGCCGTGCTCGAAGAGGTTTTCTCGCAGCGCGGCACCACGGTCGTCAAGCAGGCTCGCGCCGACAAGGTCGAGCGCACCGAAAAGGGCGTCGAGATCCACCTCTCCGACGGCCGCGTGATCGAAGCCAGCCACGCGCTGATGACCGTCGGTTCGGTGCCCAACACCACCGACATCGGCCTGGAGAAGGTCGGCATCGAGCCCGGCCCCGGCGGCTTCATCGGCGTCGACCGCGTTTCCCGCACCAGCGCGCCCGGCATCTACGCCGCGGGCGACTGCACCGGGGTGCTCATGCTCGCTTCCGTCGCCAGCATGCAGGGCCGCATCGCGATGTGGCACGCGCTCGGTGAGGGTGTCGCGCCGATCAAGCTCAAGACCGTCGCCGCCAACGTGTTCACCCACCCCGAGATCGCGACCGTCGGCATCAGCCAGCAGGCGATCGACTCGGGTGAGGTGCCCGCCCGCACCATCATGCTCCCGCTCGCGACGAACGCCCGCGCGAAGATGGAAGGCCTGCGACGCGGTTTCGTGAAGCTGTTCTGCCGCCCCGCCACCGGCGTGGTCGTCGGTGGGGTGGTCGTGGCGCCGACGGCGAGCGAGCTCATCCTTCCCATCGCGCTCGCCGTCCAGAACCAGCTCACAGTGGAACATCTGGCACTGACATTTTCGGTGTACCCGTCGCTGTCGGGATCGATCACCGAGGCGGGCCGCCAGTTGATGCGCCACGACGACTTGGACTGATCGCGCCCGGCGAAGCAACCAGCGCGGGGGCGCCCGCGTCTAGCGCGTGTCGGGGTTTCGTTGACAGCTAGGGGTTTTCCGTGATTCGCAGGGTTCTCGCCGGAGTGGTGGCGATCGGTGCGACGGTGCTGGCGGGGTCGCCCGCCGGTTTCGCTCAGCAGCCCGAGCCGGATCCCGGGGTCACGGTGCAGCTCAACGACGACACCGCCTACGAACTCGGGCTCGTCAACAAGTACGTCCACGGCGACTCCAACGTGGCGCTGGCGCGATGCCCCGGCGGCGACGGGCTGAAGGCTCCGGCGTCGACGACGTTCTCCTCGCCGGTGCTGAGCATCGGGAAGTACGACTACGGCCCGCTCATCGGGGTTCCGGCGAACGTCAGCGCCGAGGTCGAGCTCAAGGACGGCACGGCGCCCGGCAGCTATCCGCTGACCGTCGACTGCAACGGAAAGTCTTATACGGCAACGTTCACCGTTCCTCCCCGCCAGGTGAGCGCGGTGCCTTCCGGTGCCGCTCACGCGGGCGACGGCAGCATGGCGTCCTGACTTCGTGACCCGGCCGGGGCAACCGTCCGGCCGGGCGCGGCGTTTGTCAGGAGTGGCGTGCCGCGGGAGGTGGACATGACAGCGAAATGGTGGCGACGGGCACCGCTGGTGCTCGCGGTCGTCCTGGTGGCGGTCCTGGCGACACTGGCGATCGTCTTGTCCGGTCCAAGGGAGACAGCCGCCCCTCCGGTGAGTGCGGGGCAGGCCTCGGTGGAGCCGAGTGCCGAGCCGGAAACGTCCGCCGGGATGCCGAAGGCCGATCCCGTGTCGATCGACGTGCCGAAGATCGAGGCGAAGTCCAGCCTGATCCCGCTCGGGCTCAACGCGGACAACACCATCGAGGTGCCACCGATCACCCAGCCGTTGCAGGCGGGCTGGTACGTGCACGGGCCGACCCCGGGGGAGGTCGGGCCGTCGGTGATCCTCGGGCACGTCGACGGGAACCAGCAGAAGGGCATCTTCTTCCGGCTGAAGGAAATGGCGCCCGGCGACAGGATTTCGGTCGCTCGCAAGGACGGCACGACGGCGGAGTTCGCGGTGACGAAGGTCGAGCGGGTGGCGAAGGACAAGTTCCCCACCGACGCCGTCTACGGCGACACCGCCGAGCCGGAACTGCGGCTCATCACCTGCGGCGGGGTCTTCGACAAGGCGTCGCGCAACTATCTCGACAACATCATCGTTTTCGCCCGGTTGCTCACGCGCTGAAGGCAACCGATTCCCCTTCCCGATGGTGTTCTCGATGCGAGGGCTCGCATCGAGGGAGAAAGATCATGGGAATGAAGGGAATCGTCGCGAGCGCCGGTCTGCTCGCGATGACGGCGGGAGTGCTCCTCGCTCCTCCGGCGTCGGCCACCGCGCCGCCGCCGGAACTGTCGGTCCGCCCGGCGAAGGTCCTGCCGGGGGAGGAGCTGCGATTCAGCGCCACTTGCTTCGGCACGTTCACCGCCGTGACGTCGGCGGGCCTGACCGGTCCGGTCACGCTCGGCGGACGCCCGGGCTCGGGAAACCATGCCGGGTACGGGAAAGCCGCGGCGAAGAGCGGCAAGTTCAAGGCGAGTTTCCGTTGTGAGGGCTGGCCGGGCCGGCCCGGCGCCAGTGGGACGGCGACCGCCGAGTTCGAGATCGTCTGCCCGCCGCCGAAGACGACCACACCCACCACGCCGCCGTCGAGCAGCAAGCCTCCGTCCAGCAGCCAACCGCCGTCCAGCAGCGCGCCGTCGTCGAGTTCGGCACGGGTCGCCCCGGCCGCGTTGACGAAGCCGTGCGGCACGCCGGGCAAGCCGCCCCAGGTGAAGGTCACGCCCGCCGGTGCTCCGCAAACCGGCGGCGGCGTTTAGTCCTCTGAATGCGCCAAGTGAATGCGCCAAGCGCGTGAAGGCCCCCTTCCCTCGGCTCAGCCGAGGGAAGGGGGCCTTCACGCGCGAAACGCAGGTCAGTCTTCGTCGACCCAGTCGAAGGTCTTCGTGACCGCCTTCTTCCAGTTCCGGTACTCGGACTCGCGGCGGGCCTCGTCCATCGACGGGTCCCACTGCTTGTCCTGCGCCCAGTTGTTGCGGATGTCGTCCTCGCTCTCCCAGAACCCGACCGCGAGACCGGCCGCGTAGGCGGCGCCGAGCGCGGTGGTCTCGTTGACCACCGGCCGGATCACGGGCACGCCGAGGATGTCGGCCTGGAACTGCATGAGCAGCTCGTTGACGACCATCCCGCCGTCGACCTTCAGCGACTTCAGCGGCACACCGGAGTCGGCGTTCATCGCGTCGATCACCTCGCGCGACTGGAAGGCCGTCGCCTCCAGGACCGCCCGCGAGATGTGCCCCTTGTTGACGAACCGGGTGAGGCCGACGATCGCGCCGCGGGCGTCGGAACGCCAGTACGGCGCGAAAAGACCCGAGAACGCCGGCACGAAGTACGCGCCGCCGTTGTCCTCGACGGTGCGGGCGTGCTGCTCGACCTCGGCCGCCGAACCGATCAGGCCGAGGTTGTCCCGCAGCCACTGCACGAGCGAGCCGGTGACCGCGATCGAGCCTTCGAGCGCGTACACCGTGTCGTTCGAGCCGATCTTGTAGCAGACCGTGGTGAGCAGCCCGTTGTCCGACATGACCTTCTCGGTGCCGGTGTTGAGCAGCATGAAGTTGCCGGTGCCGTAGGTGTTCTTGGCTTCACCCGGCGAAAGGCACGCCTGCCCGAAGGTCGCCGCCTGCTGGTCGCCCAGGATGCCCGAGATCGGGACCCCGGCCAGCGCGCCCTTCTCCCGGACCTTGCCGTAGGTCTCCGAAGACGACCGGATCTCCGGGAGCATCGACAGCGGGATCGTCATCTCCTCGGCGATCTCGCTGTCCCAGGTCAGCGTGTCGAGGTCCATCAGCATGGTCCGCGACGCGTTGGTCGGGTCGGTGACGTGCACGCCGCCGTCGACCCCGCCGGTCATGTTCCACAGCACCCAGGTGTCCATGTTGCCGAAGACCAGGTCACCGGCTTCGGCCTTCGCGCGGGCACCGTCGACGTTGTCGAGGATCCACTTGATCTTCGGGCCGGAGAAGTAGGTCGCCAGCGGCAGGCCGACCTTCGCGCGGTAGCGCTCCTGCCCGCCGCCGAGCGCGCCGAGGTCGGCGACGATCTTGTCGGTGCGGGTGTCCTGCCAGACGATCGCGTTGTACACCGGCTTGCCGGTGGTGCGGTCCCAGACCAGCGTGGTCTCGCGCTGGTTGGTGATGCCGACCGCGGCGATGTCGCTCGCGACCAGGTCGCCCTTGGCGAGCGCGCCCGCGGCGACGGCCCGGGTGTTCTCCCAGATCTCCTCGGCGTTGTGCTCGACCCAGCCTGCCTTCGGGAAGATCTGCTCGTGTTCCCGCTGGTCGACGGCGACCACCCGGCCGGAGTGGTCGAAGATCATGCAGCGGGTCGACGTGGTGCCCTGGTCGATCGCGGCTACGTACGAAGTCATCGAAGCTCCAGTCTCAGGTCAGGTTGTGGACGGCGAGGAACAGCAGGGCGGCCAGGGCACCGCCGACCAGCGGGCCGGCGACCGGGACCCAGGAGTAGCCCCAGTTCGGGTTGGCCTTGTTCTTGATGGGCAGCAGGAACGCGTACGCGATGCGGGGGCCGAGGTCGCGGGCCGGGTTGATGGCGTAACCGGTCGGACCACCGAGGGACTGGCCGATGACCAGCACGACGAACGCTACACCCGCGTAACCGAGCGCGGAGTTGCCGAAGGTCGGGGTGCCGCCCTCACCCGTGGCGTTGGCGTAGACCGGGCTGAGCAGGATCCAGGCGACCAGCACGAAGGTGCCGATGATCTCGGTGACGAGGTTCCACGCCTTGTTCGGGATCTGGGGCGCGGTCGAGAAGATGCCGAGCGTTTCGTCGCGCTGCGGGTGGTCGTCGAACTGCAGTTTGTAGGCGGCCCAGCAGAGCACGGCGCCGAGGATCGCGCCGACCATCTGACCGGCGAAGTAGATCGGGACGTCCGCCCACTTCGTCTTGTCCGCGATGGCGAGGCCCAGTGTCACCGCGGGGTTCAGGTGCGCGCCGCTCGGCGCGGCGATGCTGGCACCGGCGAAGACCGCGAACGCCCACCCGAGGGTGATCATCACGACGCCGCCGTTGTGGCCGTTGTTCTTACGCAACACGTGGTTGGCGACCACGCCGTTACCCAACAGGATCAGGACCGCCGTTCCCAGCAGCTCCCAGACGAATATGGCTCCTGCACTCACCGCTTGACCTCCACTTTGGACATTCCGCGCAGGGTCGAACACGGTGTGCTACGGCGCCCTTGCCGACCCACGTCCGTGGCACGTTACCGTCGCGTATTTGTTCCTTCCAGGCATCGCGGGAACCAATCCTTCCAAGATCGACGAGGGTTACGCCACACGTGTCACCCGCATAACGGACCGGTCGCGGCCGATCGTGCGATGCTGGAGCCACAGCGGCACAAGGAGGAATGTCACGTGGCAAGCTCTCAGCGCGAAGCCGAAAACAGCCCCGCCCGGCTGGGACCGCTCAAGCGGGAAGAGTCTTGGCAGCGGCTGGGTGAGGACAAGTTCGACCTCGTCGTCATCGGCGGCGGAGTGGTCGGGGCGGGCACGGCGCTCGACGCCGCGACACGCGGCCTGCGGGTCGCCCTCGTCGAAGCGCGCGACCTCGCCTCTGGCACGTCGAGCCGGTCCAGCAAGCTCTTCCACGGCGGGCTCCGTTACCTCGAACAGCTGGAATTCGGCCTGGTGCGGGAGGCTCTGCGGGAACGCGAGCTCATGCTGACGACGATCGCCCCGCATCTGGTGAAGCCGGTCAGCTTCCTGTACCCGCTCACCCACCGGGTCTGGGAGCGCCCGTACACCGCGGCCGGCCTGCTGATGTACGACACGATGGGCGGGGCGCGGTCGGTGCCCGGCCAGAAACACCTGAGCCGCGCGGGCGCGCTGCGGATGGTCCCGGCGCTGAAGCGGTCCGCGTTGATCGGCGGGATCCGTTACTACGACGCGCAAGCCGACGACGCGCGCCACACGATGACCGTCGCCCGCACCGCCGCGCACTACGGCGCCGTGGTGCGCACCTCCACCCAGGTGGTCGGTTTCCTCCGCGAGGCGGACCGGATTTCCGGGGTCCGCGTGCGCGACGTCGAGGACGGCCGCGAGACCGAGATCCACGCCTCCGCGGTGGTCAACTGCACCGGCGTGTGGACCGACGAGCTGCAGCGCCTTTCCGGCGGCCGCGGCCGGTTCCGCGTGCGGGCGAGCAAGGGCGTGCACATCGTCGTCCCGCGCGACCGGATCGTCTCGGAATCGGGCATGATCCTGCGCACCGAGAAGTCCGTGCTGTTCGTCATCCCGTGGCGCAACCACTGGATCGTCGGGACCACCGACACCGACTGGAACCTCGACCTCGCGCATCCCGCCGCGACGAAGCACGACATCGACTACCTCCTCGAACACGTCAACACCGTGCTCGCGACGCCGCTGACGCACGACGACATCGAGGGCGTCTACGCGGGACTCCGGCCGTTGCTCGCGGGGGAAAGCGAAGAGACGTCGAAGCTTTCGCGTGAGCACGCGGTCGCGCGCGTCGCGCCGGGGCTGGTCGCGATCGCGGGCGGCAAGTACACGACGTACCGGGTGATGGCGGCCGACGCCGTCGACGCCGCGGCCGTCGACCTCCCCGGCAGGCCGCAGTCGTCCATCACGGACAAGGTGCCGCTGCTGGGCGCCGACGGGTACCACGCGCTGGTCAATCAGGCCGACCACCTGGCCAGCGAACACGGGCTGCACCCGTACCGTGTGCGCCACCTGCTCGACCGGTACGGCTCGATGGTGCACGAGGTCCTCGCGCTCGGCGAAGGACGTCCGGAACTGCTGAAGCCGCTGGAGCACGCTCCGGACTACCTCGGTGTCGAGGTCGTCTACGCGGCCAGCCACGAGGGCGCGCTCCACCTGGAAGACGTGCTCGCGCGGCGGACGCGGATCTCGATCGAGTACGCGCACCGGGGCGTCGACTGCGCCGCGCAGGTCGCCGCGCTGGTGGGCGAGGTGCTCGGCTGGTCGAAGGACGAGGAGAACCGCGAAGTCGAGGTGTACAAGGCGCGGGTCGACGCGGAACGGGAGTCCCAGTCGCAGCCGAGTGACGAGGCCGCCGACGCGTTGCGCTCGGCCGCGCCGGAAGCGCGTTCGGGGATCATCGAGCCGGTGAGTTGATCGTCCATGCCGCGTGGTGTGCCACGCGCGCAAGGATCATTGCCTGATCCGGTGAATCTGGCATAGCGTCGGCCGTCCCAGCCCGCGCGGCCGAAGGTCCCGCTATCGCGGTGGCAGGGCCCTTGTCCGCGAACGGGAGAAGTTCGATCAGCGCCCTGCCGACGTCGATCGCGGCCGCGGGCTCCTTGATCAGGCACAGATACGGAAGGCGGCCCTGTGGTGTTTCTCGACTCGGCGACGTGGACGGACCGGATCTTCGCCGGAGGTTCCTGGGTGCCCGGGACCGGTGGCATCCGCGACGTCACGGAGCCCGCGACCGGAGCGGTGCTGGGAAGCGTGGGGATCGCCTCGGCCGAAGACGCCGCGAAAGCGGCGGAGACGGCGGCCGAGGCGCAGCGGGCCTGGGCGGCGACGTCACACGTCCAGCGAGCCGCCGTCCTGCGCAAAGCCGCGCGGCTGTGGTCCGAGCACGCCGACGAGATCAGCTGGTGGAACGTCCGCGAGGTTGGCGCCGTGCCGGGTGTCGCGGGCTTTTCGCTGCACGTCGCGGAGCAGGAGTGCTACGAAGCGGCGGCTCTGCCCGGACGCCCGTACGGCGAGCTCCTGCCGAGTGAGGAGCCGCGTCTTTCGATGGCGCGCCGCGTCCCGGCCGGGGTCGTCACGGTGATCTCGCCGTTCAACATGCCGATCATCCTCGGCATCCGTTCTGTCGCCCCGGCGCTCGCGCTGGGGAACGCGGTCATCCTGAAGCCGGACCCGCGCACCGCCGTCACCGGCGGCGTGGTCCTCGCGCGGATCTTCGAGGAAGCCGGCCTGCCGCCGGGGGTGCTGCAGATGCTGCCGGGCGGCGCCGACGTCGGCGAGACGCTGGTGACGCATCCTGCGGTCCGGGTCATCTCGTTCACCGGGTCGACCGGCGCCGGGCGCAAGGTCGGCGAACTCGCCGGGAAGCACCTGAAGCGGGCACATCTCGAACTGGGCGGGAACTCCGCGCTCATCGTGCTCGACGACGCGGACGTCGACGAAGCCGCCGGAGTCGCCGCGTTCGGCTCCTTCTTCCACCAGGGCCAGATCTGCATGACCACCGGGCGGCATCTGGTGCACGAGCGGCTCTACGACGACTTCGTCGAGCGGCTGGCGGCGAAGGCGGCCGCGTTGCGGGTGGGCGACCCGGCGCGGGAGGAGGTCGCGCTCGGGCCGATCATCGACGCCGGGCAGCGGGACAAGATCCACGAGCTGGTCACCGCCAGCGTCTCGGCGGGGGCGCGGGTCGCCGCCGGCGCCGAGTACGACCGGCTGTTCTACGCCGCGACGGTGCTCGCCGACGTGCCACCGACGGCGCCCGCCGTGGCCGAGGAGATCTTCGGCCCGGTCGCGCCGGTCGTGCGGTTCTCCGACGCGGAGGAGGCCGTCCGCCTCGCGACGGCGAGCGAGTACGGGCTCTCGCTGGGGATCGTCACGCGCGATGTCCTCAAAGGACTGGAGCTCGCCGACCGCGTCCCGACCGGGATCGTGCACATCAACGACCAGACGGTCAGCGACGAGGCGAACAGCCCCTTCGGCGGCGTCGCCGCTTCGGGTACCGGAAGCCGCTTCGGCGGCGCGGCGGCGAACATCGAGGCGTTCACCGAGACCCGCTGGGTCACCGTCCGGAACCCGCCGCCCACCTACCCCTTCTGACGGGCGGATCGCGTTTAGCCCGCTAAACGCAGGTCAGGCGGTGCGGCGCCAGCGGATGAGGCGTTCCCCGGTCGGGGCCGGGTCGAGTTCGGGCCCGACCAGGGTGAACCCGCATTTGCGGGCGACCGAGGCGGACACCTCGTTGGTCTCCTCGTAGCGGTAGCTGACTTCACGCAGGCCGAGCCCGCCGAAACCGAAACGCAGGGCCGCGTTGAGCGCGGTGCTCGCGATCCCCTTGCCCCGCGACGCCGCGCGCACCCAGACCGACGCCTCGGCGTACCCGGCGTCCAGATCGAGGTCCCGCAGTCCGACCTCGCCCAGCAGATCCCCGGTCGTCGGCTCGGCCACCGCCCAGGAACAGCGCTCGTCACCCGCCCACTGGGCGGCGCGCAGCGCGACGTACTCGGTCGCCTCGTCGAGGTCCCGCAAGCGGTAGTTCAGCACGTACTTGCGGTGCGTCGGGTCGGCGAAGGCCGCGACCAGCGCCGGACGGTCGTCGAGGGCCTTGTCCGCCCGAAGTTGCCGCAGGTAGTACTCACCCGCGTTGATCTCCACCGGTTCCACCCTTCGAGGGTAACCACCCCGGCCGGAGATCAAGGTTCGTAGGGCCACGGGCCGCTGAGCGGGGTCACGCGGGTCGCCATCGGTCCGCTCGGGCCCTGCTCGATCGCGAACGACACGCGCTGACCGGCGTTGAGATCCTTGAAGCCCCGCATCTGGATCTCGGAGTAGTGAACGGGGATCTCCTCCGGGCCGGCGGGCGGTGCCGTCGAGTTCCGGCGGCCGCGCCACCAGCGCCGACGTGGGACCGGGGGAGTGGCCCAGCCGTCCGGTCTGACGGCACCCACGCCTTTCTCCGAGTCGAACCAGAGGACGATCCCCTCGGCCATGACGATTCCTCCGAAGCTCGGCGGTGAGGCTTCCGGATCAGCGGCGGCGGCTCATGATCAGCGCGACCGCCAGCGGCAACAGGAACACCAGGAAGGTCCCACGGGTGAAGAAGAACAGTGCGATCGCGACCGCGGCGGCGATCGGCACCGCGCTGGCCGTCAGCCATTTGGACGGCTGGACCTCGTTCTTCGCGGACGCCTGCGCGACGCCGGGCATCGGAGGCAGGGGGAGCAGCGCGCTCGGGCGGGGCGAGGGCAGGTCCGTGAACAGCGGTTCGAGCTCGCTGACCATCCTCGCCGCGCTGACCTTCGCCGACCGCGAGCCGAACTCGTCGAGGTCGAGTCTGCCGGTGCGGACGTGCTCTTCCAGCGCTTCGAGCGCGTCTTGGCGTTCGGCGTCGCTCAGCCGCATGTCCGGTCTCTCGGCACTCACGTCCCGAGTCTACGGCCGGATCAGCCGTCGAGTTCCCGTCGGCGCTGCTTCCCGAGCTTCTTGTGGGAGTTCTCCCAGCCCTTGCCCCAGATGCCCTCGCCGACGGCGCTGATCCCGATCGGGACGAGGATGAACCACCAGGTGATGCCGGTGGTGATGATGACCGCGATGGTGGCGATGAACAGGATCGGCAGGAGCGCGCCCATGACGCGCTGTAGCGGGGAGATACCCGCCCAGGGTGATGCCGGTTTCTCCGGTTCAGCGACGGCGGTCCCGGGCGTGTCGTAGCGCGGATGCGGTTCGGGCAGGTCGGCGAAGATCTCGGACAGCTCGCCGCGCGTCTTGGCGGTGGTGACCCGGGCGGACCGCTCGCCGAACTCGTCGATGTCGATCCTGCCGACGCTCATGTGCTCGCCGAGCGCGGTCAGCGCGGACTCGCGATCCTGATCACTGATCCGCAGCCGCGGAGACGGAACCTCGCTCACCCTTTCGAGAATAGGCCGGGTGAGGCCCGGTCAACCACGATATTCGTCAGGCTTTTCGCCTCGGCGCGAACGTGCTGTCGCGGGTCGCGCCATGCCCTCCACCCTGGTCACGCGTTCGGGAATCGGACGGAACGAGAAACTAGGGTCGCGTCGGCGGCCGGGATCGCGGTCGCCGCGCCGTCAAGATCTGGGGCACGGTGCGATCCGCACGTTCGACTCGAACGGACCGAAGCCCGGCACCGAATGGCGGCGGCTGAGGCGTCCACTGCTGACCCGGCGCTCCCGGTGAGTCCACAGTGGACTCACCGGGAACGTGGTCAGTCCTTCAGCTCGAACAGCTGGGTGCCCTGCGTCACCGCGGCGCCGACCTCGACCGAAAGGCCGGTCACGGTGCCCGCCTTGTGCGCGGTGACCGGGTTCTCCATCTTCATCGCTTCGAGCACGACGACCAGTTCGCCCGCTTCGACCTGCTGGCCCTCTTCGACGGCGACCTTGACGATGGTGCCCTGCATGGGCGCGGTGACCGCGTCGCCGCTCACCGCCGCCTTGGTGCCGCCCGCGCGCTTGCGCGGCTTGGCCTTGACGGCCGTCCCGCCGCCACCGCCGGCGTCGAGCGAGAAACCACCGGGGAGCGACACTTCGAGACGGCGGCCGCCGACCTCGACGACGACGTTCTGCCGGGGCGGCTCTTCGGTCTCGGCGGCTTCCGGTGCCACGAACGGCTCGATGGTGTTCTCGAACTCGGTCTCGATCCAGCGGGTGTGCACGCTGAACCCGTTCTCGTCGCCGACGAAGGCCGGGTCTTCCACGATCACGCGGTGGAACGGCAGGACCGTCGCCATCCCGTCGGCGACCATCTCGGCCAGCGCGCGGCGGCTGCGCTCGAGCGCGTTCTGCCGGTCCGAGCCGGTGACGATCAGCTTCGCGAGCATCGAGTCGAACTGGCCGCCGATCACGCTGCCGGACTCGACACCCGAGTCGACGCGGACGCCGGGGCCGCTCGGCGCGACGAACTTCGTCACGGTGCCGGGCGCGGGCAGGAAGCCGCGGCCGGCGTCCTCGCCGTTGATGCGGAACTCGATCGAGTGGCCGCGGGGCTCCGGGTCCTCGGTGATGCGCAGCTTCTCGCCGCGCGCGATGCAGAACATCTCGCGCACGAGGTCGAGGCCCGTGGTCTCCTCGGACACCGGGTGCTCGACCTGGAGCCGCGTGTTGACCTCGAGGAACGAGATCGTGCCGTCGACGGCGACGAGGTACTCGACGGTCCCGGCGCCGTAGTAGCCGGCTTCCTTGCAGATCGCCTTCGCGGATTCGTGGATGCGCTTGCGCTGCTCGTCGGTCAGGTACGGGGCGGGCGCCTCCTCGACCAGCTTCTGGTGGCGGCGCTGCAGCGAACAGTCACGGGTGCCGACGACGATGGCGTTGCCGTGCTGGTCGGCGAGGACCTGCGCCTCGACGTGACGCGGCTTGTCCAGGTAGCGCTCGACGAAGCATTCGCCGCGGCCGAAGGCGGAGACCGCCTCGCGCGTCGCGGATTCGAAGAGCTCCGGGATCTCTTCTCGGGTGCGGGCGACCTTCAGCCCGCGGCCGCCACCGCCGAACGCCGCCTTGATCGCGACCGGCAGGCCGTGCTCGTCGGCGAAGGCGACGATCTCGTCGGCGTTCGCGACGGGGTCCTTCGTACCGGGCACGAGCGGGGCACCGGCGCGGAGCGCGATGTGGCGCGCGGTGACCTTGTCGCCGAGGTCGCGGATGGACTGCGGGCTCGGCCCGATCCAGGTCAGCCCGGCGTCGATCACGGCCTGGGCGAAGTCCGCGTTCTCGGAAAGGAACCCGTAGCCGGGGTGGACCGAGTCCGCGCCCGACCGCTTGGCGGCGTCGAGCAGCTTGTCGAAGACGAGGTAGCTCTCGGCCGCGGTGGTGCCGCCGAGGGCGAAGGCCTCGTCCGCGAGACGGACATGGGGTGCGTCACGGTCCGGGTCGGCGTAGACGGCCACGCTGGTCAGCCCGGCGTCCTTCGCCGCCCTGATCACCCGTACCGCGATCTCCCCGCGGTTCGCGATCAGGATCTTGGTCACCGGACCACCTGTGCCGGCCTGCTCGGTCACGCCGTACCTCCTGCGTTCGCACGTCGGGCCGCCCCGATGCGGCTCCGCAGCAGTTTACGGAAGTTCGCGCCCCGATTAGTGAGAGCAAGGCCACCCAGTGACCTTTGTTTATACCAGCGCGGAGCGGTGCCGCAGTTCTTCCGGAAGGTCGGAATCGAGCACGATCAGGTCGTACGGCTGGGCCTGGTGGACCCGGCCGAGGTGCTCGGATTTGACCAGCGCCCACGGCTGATGCGGACCGCAGCACTCGACCAGCCGCTGCACGGAACTGAAGGCGATCAGCGCCATCCGGCCGTCCTTGGTCGCGCGGAGTTCGATCTCCGCGCTCGTGAAGTCCTTCGGCTTCTTCGCCGTCGGGAGGAACAGTGCGCTGGGCAGTGCGGGGTTCGTCACAGGAACAACATAGACGTGCACTCTGCGCTAGATCACTTACGCTCTCGGATATGCGGACTCAGGAAGCGGGGGCGCCGCGATCCGTGCTGCTCACCGCGCTGCTGGCGGTGGTGGTGACGGCGGGCGTGATCGTGGCCGTCGTCCTGCTCCGGCCCGCCGCGCCGACCCCCGCCGGCGACCCCGGCGTGCCTCCGGTGTCCGACGGTGTCCCGAGCGCGCCCGGCGTCAACTGCGGCGCGGCGGCCTGCCGGGAGATCGGCGCGATGACCGTCGGCGGGCTGCCCGTCGTGCTCCTGGCCGACGACGCGGGCAAACAGGGGGTGCTCCGGATCGGGGCGGACTCCGTGTACCCGCTGATGCTCAACGACCGGGGGGTCACCCTGAAGGGCGATTCTCTGCGCTGCGTCGACGGCGCGACGCCGGTGTGCCTGGTGCGCGGCGGCGTGGGCGGTGGTTCGGCGGGCGAGTTGTTCGTCGCGCGCGGTGGGATCTGGCGGGACACCGGGAAGCCCTATTTCTCCGACGCCGGGACGGTCGCCCTGAACGACGTGACCGCCGACGGGATCGCGGACGTCATCGTCGTGCGGCACGAATGCCCGGGCGCGCAGTCCGGCTCGGCGCGGTGCCAGGCGGCGCCCGTGCTCGCGGAGGTCTACGACGTCGCGCGCGGCTCGGTGGGCTGCACGCGCCGGTACACCGCGCCGTCGGAGCTTCGGGGATGGCCGGATGTGCGGCTGACGAAGGCGGATCTGCGGGCCTGCCCCTGAGGGGGAGCAAGGGACCTTTGCTACCACTTCTGGCGGGAGAAACCCACACAGTCACCGCCCCGCCTGCGAAAGAGCCCAAGCGCGTGAAGGCCCCCTTCCCTCGGCTCAGCCGAGGGAAGGGGGCCTTCACGCGCTCAAAGAGGCGTCACGCACCCGCGGTGGCAGGCTCCTTCGCGGAAGTAGCCGCTTCGCCGTCAGCAGTAGGCGAAGGGTCCGTAGGCGAGTTGAGCACGTCGTCGTCCAGCAGGCCTTCGCCCCGGGCGACGACCACCGGCACGACGATCTGGCCGGCGACGTTGGTCGCGGTCCGCATCATGTCCATGATCGGGTTCACCGAGTAGATCAGCGCGATCCCGAGCGCCACCTGCTGCGCGTCGAGCCCGATGAACGCGGTGGTCAGGGTCAGCGCGGTCAGCCAGCCGGTGGTGCCCGCGGTGGCCAGCGCGCCGAGCACGGCGACCACGACGATCCCGACGTACTGCCAGATGTTCAGCGAGACACCGGAGAGGTTCGCGATGAAGATGGCGCCGATCGCGGGGAACACCGCGGCGCAGCCGTCCATCTTCGTGGCGCTGCCCAGCGGAGTCGCGAAGGCGGCGTACGCGGGCTGGACGCCCAGGTTCACGGCGGACTGCCGGGTGAGGGGCAGCGTCGCGGCCGAAGACTGCGAAGCGAACGCGAACTGGATCGCCGTGCCCGCCTTCGAGAAGAACTTCAGCGGGCTGACCTTCGCCACGAACTGCAGCAGGATCGGGTAGACCACGAACAGGACCAGCAAGCAGCCGACGTACACCGCGAGCGTGGTGGTGAACAGCGGCCGGAACAGGGCGTCACCGTAGTTCGAGACCGCGGCGCCGATCAGGCCGATGATGCCGATCGGGGCGAGCCGGACGATCCAGCCGAGGTAGCGCTGGATGATCTCGAAGACGCTGGTGGTGAAGTCGACGAACGGCTTGGCCTTGTCGCCGAGGCTGTAGGCGGCCGCGCCGATGAGCACGGCGAGGAACAGCACCTGCAGCGTCTCGCCCTCGGTGAAGGCGGTGAAGAAGTTCTTGGGCAGCAGGCCTTCGACGAAAGCGCTCCAGGAACCCCAGTTCTCGGTGCTCTTGGCGGCCTTGTCCGCGTTCTTCGCCGTCGCGGCCACCCCCTCGCCGAGACCGCCGCTGCCCGGGTTGAACAGCTTGGCGACGGCGATGCCGATCAGCGACGCGATGAACGACGTGATCGCGAACCACAGGACGGTCTTGCCGCCCAGCCGCGCGGCCTTCCTGCCGCCGCCGAGATTGCGCAGGCTGTTGATGCCGACCACGATCGCCGTGAAGACCAGCGGGATCACCGCGATCTGCAGCAGCGTCGTGAAGATGGTGCCGATCTGGTCGAGCAGGTCGGTCAGCCAGCTCGCCTCGGTCGTCCTGGCGAGCACGCCGAGCAGGGCGCCCACGACGAGCGAGCCGAGGACCGCCGCCGCGAAGACCTTTGGCCTTGTATAGGTCCGAATGAAAGACACGGGGCGACTCCGGTGCGTGAAGGTTTCCTGATTTCCCGAACGTGAAGAACGTTCGGCGAGGCAGGACTCTTCCGGATCACCCGTTCGTGTGGGAGTCGTCTCAGGATGCGGGACGCGTCCACAGATCGATGACGCTCACGCCGACCTCGGCCAGCAAACGCCGGGTCAGCGGCAGGCTGATCCCGATGACGCTCGAGAAGTCGCCGTCGATTCCCTCGATGAACCAGCCGCCGAGCCCGTCGAGGGTGAATCCGCCCGCCACCTGAAGCGGCTCCCCGGACGCGATGTACGCCTCGATCTCTTCTTGTGAAGGTGTGCCGAAGCGAACAGTGGTGCCTTCGGTTCCGGACATTTCTTTCGTTTTCACGCCGTTTTCGACGCGGATGATCGCGTGGCCGGTCAGGAGTTCTCCGGTTTTGCCCGCCATCGCCGCCCAGCGTTCGCGCGCGGCCTCCGGCGTGATCGGTTTCCCGACCATTTCGCCGTTGATCGACAGCATCGAATCGCAGCCCACGATGACCATGTCGCCGTGGCCGCCGAGCGCCTCGAAAACCGCTTCGGCCTTCGCGGCGGCGAGCGCGCGGACCAGCTCCTCGGGAGCCGGATCGGTCAGGGACGCGGCGACCGCGTCCTCGTCGACGCCGGACACGACGACGCTCGGGTCGAAGCCGGCGGAACGCAGGACGCCGAGGCGGGCGGGGGACTGGGACGCGAGAACGAAACGCACCTGACGAAAGGTACTCGACGGCCCGCTGTTGCCTAATTGTGACCTGGGACACCCGGACGTGGAGCTAGTTTGTTGTGGCGCGCAACATATGGATTGTTCGAGCTACGGAGGAACCAATGTCGTCCCGCCTCCGCGTCAGAAGATCACTTCGCACGACGCAAACCACAGTGCTCGCAGGACTGCTCCTCGCCGGTTCGGCCCTGGCCCCGGTGGCATCGGCCGCCCCTGGACCGGTCTACAAGAATCCCCACGCTTCGACGTCCGCGCGGGTGAACGACCTGCTCAAGCGGATGAGTCTCGACGACAAGATCGGCCAGATGACCCAGGCCGAACGCGGCGCGGTCACTCCCGAACAGGCCGCCGCGCTCAAGCTGGGGTCCTTGCTTTCCGGCGGTGGCTCGGTGCCCGCCAGCAACACACCGAACGGGTGGGCCGACATGGTCGACTCGTACCAGAAGGCCGCGATCTCGACACCGCTCGGGATTCCCACGCTCTACGGCGTCGACGCGGTGCACGGCCACAACAACGTCTACGGCGCGACGATCTTCCCGCACAACATCGGCCTCGGTGCGGCCGGCAATCCGCGCCTCGTCGAGAAGATCGGCCGCGCGACGGCGCTGGAAGTCGCGGGAACCGGTCCGCAGTGGGACTTTTCGCCGTGCCTGTGCGTCGCCCGTGACGATCGCTGGGGCCGGACCTACGAATCCTTCGGCGAATCCCCGCGCGACGCCATCGCCAACGCGTCGGCCATCACCGGCCTCCAAGGGCGCAGGCTCGGCGAGAAACCGGGATCGGTGCTCGCGACGGCGAAGCACTACATCGGCGACGGCGGCACGACGAACGGCATCGACCAGGGCAATACCGAGGTCAGCGAACGCGAACTGCGCCAGATCCACCTGCCGCCGTTCCGCGAGGCGATCGACCGCGGCGTCGGCTCGGTGATGATCTCGTTCTCCAGCTTCCAAGGTGTGCGCATGCACGCCCACAAGTACCTCATCACCGACGTCCTCAAGCGAGAACTGCGGTTCTCCGGCCTGGTGATTTCGGACTACAACGCGATCAACCAGATCGACGGCAAGGAAGGCTTCACTCCCGAAGAGGTGCGGCTCTCGGTCAACGCGGGTATCGACATGTTCATGGTCCCGTGGGACGCGCCGCAGTTCATCTCCTATCTCAAGGCGGAAGTCGAAGCGGGCCGTGTTCCGCGCGACCGGATCGACGACGCGAACCGCCGCATCCTGGCGGAGAAGTTCAAGCTCGGCCTGTTCGAGCACCCGTACACCGACCGTTCGCTCCAGAAGACGTTCGGCAGCAAGGAACATCGTGAACTGGCCCGGCAGGCCGTCCGCGAATCCCAGGTGCTGCTGAAGAACGACGGTGTGCTGCCACTGGCGAAGAAGAACAACAAGATCTTCGTCGCGGGCAAGAACGCGCACGACATCGGCAACCAGGCGGGTGGCTGGACGCTCACCTGGCAAGGGCAGAGCGGCCCGGTGATCCCGGGCACGACCATCCTCGACGGCATCAAGTCGGGGGCGGGGAAGGGAACCACGGTGACCTATGACCGTGCGGGTAACGGAATCGACGGCAGCTACCAGGTCGCCCTCGCCGTGGTGGGCGAAACGCCGTACGCGGAAGGACAGGGAGACCGGCCGAACGGCTTCGGACTCGACGCGGAAGACCTCGCCACGATCGCCAAGCTGAAGGCTTCCGGGGTCCCGGTCGTCGTGGTGACCGTTTCGGGGCGGCCGCTCGACATCGCCGCGCAGCTGCCGCAGTTCGACGGGCTCCTCGCCGCCTGGCTCCCGGGCAGCGAAGGCGCCGGTGTCGCGGATGTCCTTTACGGCGACTACAACCCGACCGGGAAGCTGACGTTCAGCTGGCCGGCCAGTGCGGCGCAGGAACCGGTGAACGTCGGTGACGGCAAGAAGGCGCTGTACCCGTACGGCTACGGCCTGCGGTACCGCCGGTAGGCCTCGTGAGTGGTAAGGACGGTTCTAACCGTCCTTACCACTCACGAGGTCAGGGGTCTCGGCCCGATTTCGCGTTCGACGAAGCGGTGGTACTCGATGGCCGCGATCGACTTCTCGAGCTGTTCGAACGTCGGCGCGGGGAGCGCGCCGTTGAAGACGATCGTCAGGCTCTTCCTCGGGATGTTGATGACGTACGGATCGACGTCGAGTTCCTCGCAGTGGCTCCGCAGGACGGCCGTCCAGTGGTCGAGGTCCTCGTCCTCGCCGAGGTGCTCCCACCGCGCGACGATCCAGTTGCCGTTGATCAGCTGGCCCGCCATCTCCCGCGGATCGTGGACCATGTACGGCTCGGCGACGTCGTTCATCGTCCGAGGTGCTCGAGGAGCGCGGCGAAGGACTCGGCCGGGAGCACCAGGATCGGCCGGATCTCGTCCGGCATCGCCCACTGCTTGGTGTCGCGGATCCCGACCAGGCCGGGTGCGGCGCCGACCTCGACGCAGGCGTTCTCTTCCCAGTGCGTGTAGGTCGACTTGTGCCAGCCGGTCATGTTCTCGTGCCAGGTGGTCATCGGAGGCCCTTTCCCCAGTGACTGTTTCGGCAAGTAGACGGGTTGCGCGGCAGCAAGGTTGGCGAGATCGGGTGATCTGCGCCCGCTGGTCGGTGAACGGCTTCGGTGATCGCGTTCGGCGCACGAAAAGGCGCCTTCACCGACAACTGCTTTACTCACGATGCACTCTCGGAGTGCATAACGCAAAGGGTCTTAGGTCACCGAAGTGAATCGGCCGCGAGCTGTCGGTAGTCGGCGGCGATCCGCGTCAGATGAGAGCAGGCGACATCGCCGTAGGTCGCGTAGTGCTCGACTTCGGTGAAGTTCTCCTCGTAGTCGGCCACTTCGCGTTCGTCCGTGACGAGCGCCGTGGCCGTCTGGGTGCCGAGGAGCACCGCGCGCGAGTCGTAGATGTCGAAACCGTGGAGGACCGGGACCGAAACCGGGGTGGTCCACGGGATCACGCCCAGGCGCACCCGGCCGCGCCGGGACACCTCGACGAGGTGATCGAGCTGGGCCAGCATCGTCGCCGCGCCGCCCATGTTCCACCGCAGGGCGCCTTCGGTGAGCACGAAGTGGAACTCGCGGTTCGAGTCGAGGATCCGCTGGCGCTCCAGCCTGGCCTCCACTGTCTGGTCGCGTTCGCCGTCAGGCAGCGAATCACCGAACAGGGCGGTGATGTAGTCGCGGGTCTGGAGCAGGCCGAACACGATGGTCGGCTGGAAACTCCGGATACGGGCGGACGCCGTCTCGATCTTGCCGATGCGCTGCTGCATCCGCCAGGCACCGCGCTGGAGGACGACGCGGGCGGACGACGCCTCCTCACGGAGGTCCCGCGTGATCGCGACGAGCGCCCGCCGGACCTTCGCGGGCGCGCCGTAGACGCGGCACAGCGCGACGACCTGGTCCTCCGTCGGCATGAACGCGCCGGTTTCGACCCGCGAGACCTTCGACTGACTGAGGCCGGTGAGCCTGGCCGCTTCGGTACCGGTCAACCCGGCGGCTTTGCGCAGACGGCGCAATTCGGTGGAGAGCTGGTCCTGGTTCGTCACGCACGGCTTTCCAGTGGGCGATCGCGGTCGGCGGATCCGTCACGATAGCCCGCGGAGCCGCTTTCAGCGAGGCAGCGCCGAAGCCCGCCAAGCCCCTTCGCCGGGCGCGAGCGGCGCCCGTACGAGCGAAGCCTTGTCCGCCCACCAGGAATCCCGTTTCGGGGCCGGTTCCGGCGCCCGCGCACCGGCCGCCGCCGCGACGACGGCGGTCAGCGCGGCGAGCTCGGCGTCGTCCGGGTTGCCCCGGACGACGCGCAGCAGCGGGGTTTCGGGCGCGGTCACAGCGGGATGTTCCCGTGCTTCTTGGGCGGCAGCGTCTCCCGTTTGCCTTGGAGCAGCGAGAGCGCCTTCGCGATGTGGCCGCGGGTG
Source organism: Amycolatopsis roodepoortensis (assembly GCF_024628825.1). Lineage (NCBI taxonomy): Bacteria > Bacillati > Actinomycetota > Actinomycetes > Pseudonocardiales > Pseudonocardiaceae > Amycolatopsis > Amycolatopsis roodepoortensis. The sequence continues at coordinate 3,908,051 of NZ_CP102415.1, read as the reverse complement.
TGCGCGGGCACGATCACCGAGTCGACGTAGCCGCGTTCGGCCGCCGCGTACGGGTTCAGGAGCGTGTCCTCGTACTCCTGGATCAGCTCGGCGCGCAGCGCGTCGACGTCCTTGCCGTCGGCGGCGGCCGCGGCGAGGGTCTTGCGGTGCACGATGTTCGCCGCGCCCTGCGCGCCCATGACCGCGACCTGCGCCGTCGGCCAGGCCAGGTTGATGTCCGCGCCGAGATGCTTCGAACCCATGACGTCGTACGCGCCGCCGTACGCCTTGCGGGTGATGACGGTGACGAGCGGGACGGTCGCTTCGGCGTAGGCGTAGATCAGCTTCGCGCCGCGCCGGATGATGCCGTTCCACTCCTGGTCGGTGCCGGGCAGGAAGCCGGGGACGTCGACGAAGGTCAGCACCGGGATGTTGAACGCGTCGCAGGTGCGCACGAACCGCGCGGCCTTCTCGGACGCGTCGATGTCGAGGCAGCCGGCGAACTGGGTCGGCTGGTTCGCCACGATGCCGACGCTGCGCCCGTCCACCCGGCCGAAGCCGACCAGGATGTTGGGCGCGAACAGCTCGTGGACCTCGAGGAAGTCGCCGTCGTCGACGATGCGGGTGATGACCTCGTGCATGTCGTACGGCTGGTTCGGCGAGTCCGGGATCAGCGTGTCGAGTTCGCGGTCGGACTCGGTGACGTCGTCGAAGAATCCACCGGGCGCGGAGCCGGTCTCGAAGAGCGGCGCCTCGGACAGGTTGTTCGCCGGGAGGAACGAGAGCAGTTCCTTGACGTAGGCGATCGCGTCCTCGTCGTCGGAACCGAGGTAGTGCGCGTTGCCCGAACGGGTGTTGTGCGTGCGCCCGCCGCCGAGCTCCTCGAAGGAGACCTCTTCACCCGTCACGGTCTTCACGACGTCGGGACCGGTGATGAACATGTGCGAGGTCTTGTCGACCATCACCACGAAGTCGGTCAGCGCGGGGGAGTAGACGTGCCCGCCCGCGTTGGCGCCCATGATCAGCGAGATCTGCGGGATGACGCCGGACGCCTTGACGTTGCGGTTGAAGATCTCGCCGTACAGCCCGAGCGAGACGACGCCTTCCTGGATCCGCGCGCCACCGCCCTCGTTGATGCCGATGATCGGGCGGCCGGTCTTGATCGCCAGGTCCATCACCTTGACGATCTTCTCGCCGTACACCTCACCGAGTGAACCGCCGAAGACCGTGACGTCCTGGCTGAACACGCACACCGGACGCCCGTCGACGGTGCCGTAGCCGGTGACGACGCCGTCGCCGTAGGGCCGGTTCTTCTCCTGGCCGAAGTTCACCGAGCGGTGCTTCGCGAGCTCGTCGAGTTCGACGAAGGAGCCCTCGTCCAGCAGCAGGTCGATCCGCTCGCGGGCGGTCTTCTTGCCCTTGGCGTGCTGTTTCTCCACCGCCCTCGCGGAACCCGCGTGGACCGCCTCGTCATACCGGCGGTACAGGTCGGCCAGCTTGCCGGCCGTGGTGTGGATGTCCGGTTCGTCCTCGGGCGGCGTCCCGAGCGGCTCCGTCGCACTGCTCATGAAAGCGCAGCCTAGCTACTCGACGGTCACTTCGCGTGTGGCGTAGGCAACGTCCGTGGCTGGACGGAGGCGCGTGCGGGGGCCGATGGGTCAAGTTGGTCGTGAGTGGCGTTTCGGGTTCTAACCCGAAACGCCACTCACGACCAACTTGACCCACGCGGTACCGGCGACGCACCTGGTCACTGGACGGAGGCGCGTACCAGCCCCGATTCGTACGCCGCGATCACCAGCTGCGCACGGTCGCGCGCCGCGAGTTTGTGCAGGAGGTGACCGATGTGCGTCTTCACCGTCGCCAGTCCGAGGTGCAGGGTCCCGGCGATCTCGTCGTTCGACAGGCCGCGCGCGATCAGGCTCAGGACCTCGCGTTCGCGCGTGGTGATGTTGTCCAGCGAAGCCGCCACGCGCTGACCGGGGTCGGGCAGCCGCGCGAACTCGGCGATGAGCCTTCGCGTGATCGAAGGGGCGAGCAGACCTTCGCCCGCCGCGACGACGCGGATCGCGCTCAGCAGTTCGGCGGGCGGGGTGTCCTTCAGCAGGAATCCGCTCGCGCCCGCGCGCAACGCCGAATAGACGTAGGCGTCGAGGTCGAACGTGGTCAGCATCAGCACGTGGACGCCTTCGGTGGTGGCCGACGCGCAGATCCGCCGGGTCGCTTCGATCCCGTCCAGCTCGGGCATGCGGACGTCCATCAGCACGACGTCGGGGCGTTCCTTCTCGGCGAGTTCCGCGGCCTCCGCGCCGTCGCTCGCCTCCCCGACGACTTCGAGGTCCGGCGCGCTGTCGACGAGCACGCGGAAGCTGCCCCGCAGCAACGCCTGGTCGTCGGCGATCAGTACGCGGATCATCGTGTCCCCACTTCCTTGGCGGCGTACGGCAACCGCGCGAACACCCGGAATCCCCCGGCGGGCAACGGGCCCGCTTCGAAGTCACCACCGTAGACGGCGACGCGTTCGCGCATGCCGATCAAGCCGTGCCCGCCCGCGGCGGGCGGCGAGACCTCGCCGCGCCCGTCGTCGACGATCTCGACGCTGACCTCGCCGGGGCCTTCGGTGATCGTGACCCGGCAGGCCGACGGTCCCGCGTGCTTCACGACGTTGGTCACCGCCTCCTGCGTGATGCGGTAGACCGAAAGCGCGACACCTTCGGGCAGGTCGTCCACCGCCTCGCCGGACAGCTCGACGCGCACCCCGGCCTGTCCGGCGCGTTCGGCCAGGGTCCGCAGGTCGGCGAGTTTCGGCGCGGGGCCGAGCGCGGCCTCGGGGGTCCCGTCACCGGAACGAAGGACGCCGAGCATCCGCCGGAGTTCGACGAGCGTCTCGCGGCTGGTGAGTTCGATGACCCGCAACGCTTCGCGGGCTTCTTCCGGCTGTTCCTTCGCGACGTGGTTGCCGACGGCCGCCTTGACCGCGATCAGGCTCATGCTGTGCGCGACGACGTCGTGCATCTCGCGCGCGATCCGCAGCCGTTCGTCGGAAACCGCCTGATCGGCTTGGGTTTCCGCGAGCTGGGCCAGGTTCGCGCGCCGTTGCCGCGTCATCCAGCCCAGCGCCCACGAGCCCGCCACCCCGCCGCCCGCGAAGGCCGTCGACGCGATCGTGTTCGGCCCGAGCCGCAGGAACTCGAAGATCATGACGACGACCAGGCCGAGACCCATCGCGATCAGCGAGCGGGCGCGCGGGTGTTCCAGCGCCACCGTGTACAGGGTGCAGGCGGTGGCCAGGAGCGCGGCCGGGCCCAGCCCGTTTCCGGCGAGCAGGGCGGGGACCAGGCTGCCGAGGCCGAGGCCGTAGGCGACCAGGGGCCGATGGCGCCGCAGCGCGATCGCGATCCCGCTGGCGGCCACCGTCGCCCAGGCGAGCCACATCGGGATGGGGACGAGGAACGTCCAGGTCCGCGCCCCCAGGTTCCCGCCGACCGCCACGACGAGCACCAGCGCGAGGAGCGCGTCGATCGCGTACGCCACCCGTTGGGGGAGCGCCGACGGCTGTTTCATACGGCGAACTTAACCGGACGGGCGGTGCGTGCGCGTCCGTCCGGCGGAGGTCAACCCCAGGGTGGAGATCAGCGGGACAGATGGACGCCGATCCCGCCGCGCCCCGGCGCGAGCTCCGGGCGCAGGACCAGATCGTCGTCGTAATCGCCCCCGTTCTGGTGGCGGAACGGAATCGGTTCCTGAGTGGACAGTGTCCGCAGTCGTTCGCGCAGCGACGCGGCGGCGGCTTCGTAGTGCTCGGGCGAGACGCGGTCGGCGCCGCAGATCGTCAGCGGGGGAAGGACGGACATGCCCGCGTACCAGAGTGTCCCGTGCTGCAACGGGAACAGCAGATCGCCGATTTCGCCGTTCACCCCGCGCGGGCCGATCGTGGCCTCCGGCGCGCCCGCGGTCAGCACGACCATGGCGCGTTTCCCGGCCAGCGCTCCCTCGCCGTAGCGCGCCGTCCGGCCGTCGGGACGCTGGACGCCGTAAGCGAAACCCTTGACGAAGACGCGGTCGAACCACCCCTTGAGGATGGCGGGCATTCCGTACCACCACAGCGGGAACTGGACGATCACGGTGTCCGCCCACGCCAGTTTTTCGTGCTCGGCGCGGATGTCCTCGCCGAGTTCGCCGGTCTCGAAGGCGTTCTTCGACGTCGAGCCGACGATGAGCCGGTCCGGGGAAGCTGCCCGGCCGAAGTCGTCGGCGTCGACCACGGCCTTCCACTTCATCGCGTACAGATCGGATTCCCGGACGTCGGCGCCCTGCGCCCGGAGGGCGCGCAACCCCTCGTCGCGCAACGAGCCGCTGAGGGAGCGGGGTTCCGGATGGGCGTAGATCCACAGCACGTTCATGACCCCACCGTCGCGCGTTCTCCCGGCCGGGACGAGTGGCCCGATGGACGACATGTGCAAGAATCGAGCCATGGGCTTTTTCACGCATCCCGGCCGCCATCGGGTCGCCGTGCTGGTCCGCCACGGAATGCTGGTGATGGAGCTCGGCATCGTCACCCGCCTGTTCGGCACGGCCAAATCCGCCGACGGCGAGCCGCTCTACGAGGTCGTCACCTGCACGCCGGAGCCCGGCCAGGTCCGGACCGACGCCGACGTCACGATCTCGGTCGCGCACGGGCCGGAGGTGCTGGCCGAGGCCGACACCGTGGTCATCCCGGCGTCGTCCACCGAATACGAACCGTCGGGGCACGACCTCACCGAGCCGCTCGCGCGGGCGCTGGAACTGATCCGGCCGGAAGCCAGGATCGCGTCGATCTGCACGGGTGCCTTCGTGCTCGCCGCCGCCGGCCTGCTCGACGGCCGGAAGGCGACCACGCACTGGCGTTCGGCGCTGGACTTCCAGGCGAAGTTCCCGAAGGTCGACCTCGATCCCAACGTGCTCTACACCGACGACGGGAACGTCCTGACCGCGGCGGGCGTCGCGTCCGGCATCGACCTCTGCCTGCACATGATCCGCTGCGACCACGGTGCCGCGATCGCGAACGAGGTCGCGCGCGGAACGGTCGTCTCGCCGCACCGCGAGGGCGGGCAGGCGCAGTTCATCCGGCGGCCGGTGCCGGAGCCGCAGTCCTCCTCGACGGCGGCCGCGCGGGCCTGGGCGCTCGAGAACCTCGACCGGCCGTTGACGTTGCGCGAACTCGCGGCGAAAGAGGCGATGAGCACGAGGACGTTCACGCGGCGGTTCCGCGACGAGGTCGGGATCTCGGCGTTGCAGTGGCTGACCCAGCAGCGGATCGAACGCGCCCGCCAGCTGCTCGAAGAGACCGATCTGCCGGTGGACAAGGTCGCCACCGAAGCGGGTTTCGGCACCGCCGCGTCGCTGCGCCAGCATCTGCAGGCGGCGTTGGGGGTCTCGCCGAGCGCTTATCGGAACACCTTCCGCGAAGCCGTCTGAAATCAGCTGACTGCCTGGTAACTTACCCGGAGATAAGTTCCGGAGGTGGTTGTGAAGGCCCTCAAACTCGCCGAACGGGTGTTGTTCGCCGGTGCCGCGATCGGCACGGTGTACTCCGCGCGGACAGGCAATCGGAAGCTGCGACTCGCGACCAAACCGGCCGCGGTCCCGGTGCTCGCCGCCAGGGTCGCGCGTGCGCGTGGGCTCGCGCCGGGGGAGAAGGGCCTGCTCGTCACCGCGTTGATCGCGGCGGGCGCGGGCGACCACTTCATGGGCAGGTCCGACGAGGACGGCCAGCTGATCAAGGGTGCGACGTCGTTCGGTGTCATGCAGGTGCTGTATTCCGCGCTGTTGTGGCGCCGCGGTGCTCGCCCGCGCGCGGCGACGGCGCCGCCCAGGCTGGCGGCGTGGGCGGCGGCCGCGGTCGCGATGGCGTTGCCGAAGCCCTCTCCGGTCTCTTCGGTGCTCTCGGTCTACGGCGGCTTGCTGAGCACGACGTCGACCCTCGCGGCCGACCCGGTGCTGGCGCCGAAGGCCAAGGTCTCGGGCGGGATGGTGGTCCCGTCGGGTGACCGCCGCACCTGGATCGCGGCCGGCGCGCTGCTGTTCTCCGCGTCGGATCTGGCGATCCTGATCCGCCGGAACTTCGTCACCAGCGAGCGGGTGCGGGCCAACCTCGAAACCTTCGTGCTGACTTCTTACCTCGCGTCGCAGTGGCTGCTCGTCGAAGGCATGACGGCGGAAAGTTAAGTACTTGCTTGACTATCGCCCGACGTGGGCGGATAGTTAAGCATGTGCCTAACCAACGCATGGACCAGGTGTTCAAGGCGCTGTCCGACGGGACGCGCCGCGAAATGATCGAGCGCCTCACCCGGGGACCCGCCTCGGTGGGGGAGCTCGCACAGCCGTTGTCGATGTCGCTGCCCGCCGTGATGCAGCACCTCCAGGTGCTGGAATCCGCCGGGCTCGTCCGGTCGGAGAAGGCGGGGCGCGTCCGCACCTGCCACCTCGAACCGGAGGGGCTGCGGATGGCCGAGGACTGGCTCGGCGGGCAGCGCACCGGCTGGGAACACCGGCTCGATCGCCTTGGCGGCTTTCTGGACACCGACGAAGGGAAAAGGCCATGACCGTCAAACACGCCACTTTCACCCTCGAGCGCGTCTACCCCGTGCCGCCGGAACGCGTTTTCGCCGCCTGGTCGGATCCGGCCGCGAAGGCCGGTTGGATCACCGTGCCCGGCGGCGGGCACTCCCTGGATTTCCGGGTCGGCGGCCGCGAGGTCATCAGCGGCCCCGGCGACGGCAAGCGGCCGGTCTTCGAAGCCCGCTACGAGGACATCGCGGAAAACGAGCGGATCGTCTACGCGGGAAGGCTTTCCGCGGACGACGTCCTGGCGACGGTGTCGGTCACGACGGTCCTGCTCGAAGCCGAGGAGGGCGGCACCCGGTTGACGTTGACCGAGCAGGGCACCTTCCTCGACGGTCACGAAGAGCCGGCGTGGCGGGAACAGGGCACGGCCGACTGGCTCGATGCGCTGGGGAAGGCATTGTCGGCAGTATGAACGCATGCTGACCGCTGAGCTGATCGTCGACAGCCGTGTCCCGTCGAACCCGGCGCTTTCCCCGGACGGGCGGTGGATCGCCTACCAGGTCTCGACCATCGCGAAGGGCGTCCCCGAGATCTGGCTCGCCGCTGTGGACGGCGGCGAGAAGCCGCGAAAGGTGGCTGAAGGTTCCTCGCCTCGGTGGTCGCCGGATTCTCTCCATTTCCTCCGCGACGGGCTGATTCACACGGAGGACGGGCCGCTGTTCGCCTGGCGGAGTGAGATCACCGCGTTCCTGCCGATGCGCGAGCGGATCGTGTTCATCGCCGAAGACGAGACGCCCGCCGCGGAAATCCGGGTCTGGAGCGAGAGTCTCCGTCCGGCACGGCTGCGGAGCTTCGACCCGCGAACCGGTGAGATCACGACACTGGTCGAGGACCACGTGGTCGACGTGGCCCGACGCCAGGACGACGGGGCGCTCGCCGTGGTCACCTGGCCGACGCCCGAACTCGATTCCGGTGGTCTCGAACCTCGGCTTTCCTCGCTGGACCTGGAAACCGGTGAACGTCGTGAGCTAGGCCAGGCGGCGTTCGAAGCCACCTCCCCGGTTTGGTGGCGGGACGAGGGAGGCTGGCACGTCGCGTACCTCGGGAATCCGGAAGTGGTGGGCGGCAGGGCGGTCTTCGACGTTCCTGTGGAGACAGGGGAACATCGCAACCTGACACCGGAATCGGCTTGCCCGGACAAGCTCGCGCAGGTCGATTCCGGTGCTCCTCTGGTGCTCGTGGCCGACGGGCTCGACACGGCCCTCCATCGGCTCGGTGACGGCGAGGTGGCGTTCTGGCGCGGGCATGCCGATGCGCTGGCCTCGAACGGCGAAATCGTGGTCACCGTGCTGAGCACCGCGTATCGGCCCAAGGATGTCCACTGTGGACCCATCGGCGGCCCGCTGAAACGGGTGAGTGAAACGGCGCCGGAGTTCGCCGGGATTTCGTGGGGCTCCCAGGAACGGTTGTCCTACAAGGCGTCCGACGGCCTCGCGTTGGACGGCCTGCTCGTTCTGCCGCCGGGAAAGACTCGGGCCGACGGACCTTTCTCGCTGGTCACGCGGGTTCACGGTGGACCATATGACCGGCACGCGGACGGCTTCATGCTGGGCTGGTTCCCGTCGGCGCAGTGGCTGGCCCTGGCTGGGCACGCCGTCTTCCTGCCGAATCCCCGTGGGGGACAAGGCCACGGGCACGAATTCGCCGCTTCCGTCGCGGGACGGGTAGGCCTGGAGGAATGGAGCGATCTCGAGGCCGGGATCGATCTCCTCATCGCCGAAGGTGTGGCCGATCCGGAGCGGCTCGGGATCGCGGGCGGGAGCCACGGCGGATTCATGACGGCCTGGGCCGTCGGGCAGACCCGCCGGTTCAAGGCGGCGCTGATGGTCGCCGGGATCTGTGACTGGGGAATGCTCGCCGCGACCGGTGAACTCGGTCCGGTGGTGGAAGCCGGGCATGGCGGGAGTATCGGCTGGGAAGGAACGGGACCGCACCGGCACGATCGGCTCAGCCCGATCTCCTACGCGTCGAAGATCGAGACCCCCGTGCTGATCGTGCACGGTGCGGAAGACACGAACGTTCCCTTGTCCCAGGCGGAATTCTTCCACCGCGCACTACGCCACTTCGGCGTCGAACACGACCTCGTCGTTTATCCCGGCGAAGGGCATTCGCTCCGCGGACGTGATCACCAGCTGGATCTGCTTCGCCGCTCTCGCGAGTGGTTCGCGCGGCTGCTCTAGCTTTGCGGTTCGCCAGGGACGTATGTGCCGAAAGTCCATTCGTAGCCCTCGAGATCGTCGACGCGGCAGCGGTAGTTGCCCCATTCGGTGTCTTCCGGTTTCCAGACCGACGTCGCGCCGGCTTCGATGGCGGAGGCGAACACGGCGTCCACGGCTTCCTGCGTCGGAAGGCTCACGTAGAGGCCGTGGCCGACGGTTTCGCCCTTGCGTGCCGGGCGGTCGTAATCCTCCTCCGCGCTGAACACGATGATCCTGACTTCGCCGAGCCGCAGTTCGGAGTGCAGGATCAGGCCTTTGTCGTCGGCGTATTCCGTTGTGGTCTCGAAGCCGAAAGCGCGTTCGAGCCAGCGAAGGGCCTTGGGGGCGTCGCGGTAGGCGAGGTAGGTGTGGAGGTCCGCGGGGCGTTCCTTGGTTTCGGTCATGGGCACAGCCTCGCAACCGACGCGGACAACCACGGTCCTCGATTCGCGACCGTTTCTCACCAGAGCAGTCGCAGCCCGAGCACGGTGATGAGCGCGCTCGACGCCAGCGCGGTCACCAGCCGCCCGCGGCGTCCGGTCAACGCCTTGCCGAGCACGGCACCGCCACCGGCGAGGAACAATTGCCAGCTGGCCGAGGCGGCGAACGCCGCCGCCACGAAGACCACGTGTTCCGCTCCGCTCGCCGCGGCCATGTCCTCGCTGCCGAGTACGAGTGCCGCGAAGTAGACCACCGTCGTCGGGTTCAGCAAGGTGATCCCGAGCAGGCTCAGGTACGCCCTCAGTGGCCCGATCGCGACCGGCTGGGTCACCTCGGCTTTCGCGTGAGCGCGGAAGTTCCGGATCCCGCTGAGTCCGATGTGGACGGCCAGCGCGAGCAGCACCACCACCGACACCCAGCGCAGCGGTACGGCGATCGGCTCGATGAAAGGAACGAGCTTGCCGCCGCCGAGAACCGCGGCCAGCGCGTACAACCCGTCGGCCGTGGCGACGCCGAGCGCGGCGTACGCGCCGATCTTGAGGCCCGATCTCGCCGTCAGCACCACGAGATAGGTCGCGACCGCGCCCACCGGGATGGCGATGCCATACCCGGCGAGCAGGCCCGCGACGAGCGCGGCGCTCACGGCCGGACTGGAGTCGGCCTCCGCCAGGACCCGGCCTGCTGCTGCACCCGCACCCGTCGGACGACGGAGGACGGGGTCAGGAAGGTGCGGGTCGAAGTCATGGGAGAAGGATGCGAACGGACGGCGCCCGACGCAACACAATTACTTCAGCGGTGCGTCGGCTCCCGGTGCTCGTGTCGCGAAAGCCACTTTCAGGACATCAGACGTCGCGAAAGTGGCTTTCGCGACATGCCGCGGGGGCACCGGGAGGCGCCGAGGTTGCGAAAGCCACTTTCGCAACCTTCAACGTTGCGAAAGTGGCTTTCGCAACGCCGACACGGCTGCCTTAACCCTCACCACTCACGAGAGGGCGGGGTGCAGAGCGGCGTCCAAGTCGGCCAGCAGCTTGGCCTTGGGCCGGGCCCCGACGGTCGTCCACACTGGACTCCCGCCCCGGAAAAGGATCAGCGTCGGCAGCGACATGACCTGATAATTCCGGGCCGTGAGCGGGTTTTCGTCGGAGTTGAGCTTGCGGATGAGCAGTGAGCCAGCCCGCTCTTCGGCGATCTGTTCGAGCACCGGCGCGATCATGTGGCACGGCGGGCACCATTGCGCCCAGAAGTCCACCAGGACGGGCGTGTCCTGATCCAGGACGAGCTCTTGGAAGGTTTCGTCGGTGACGACGGAAAGGGACATTCAGGCCTCCTCGTTTCGCGGCGTGACGACGCACGGCCCCGGCGGCGTTTTCAGCGCGCCCGCCAGCTTCGTCAGCAGGCTTTCCCGCACGTCGTTGAGCCGGGCCAGACAGGCGTCCACCTCGGCGAGTTTGCGTTGGTAGACCTCGATCGAATCGGCGCACGAGTCACCGGTCTCGTGCCCGGCGCGCAGGCACTCGACGAACGGCCTGGTGTCTTCGAGGCTGAGCCCGACCGCTTGCAGGGTCAGGATCTCGTTCACCAGGCGGTAGTCGTCCTCGTCGTACTCCCGGTAGCCGTTCGACGCGCGCCGTGCGTCGAGAAGCCCTTGTGACTCATAGAAACGCAGCGCGCGGGTGGTGGTTCCGGTACGCGCGGCGAGTTCGCCGATCCGCATGGAACCGAGCGTAAACCTTGCCCTTGGCGTCAAGGCAAACGTTCAGTCGTCGAGATCGATCCGGATGGTGAGGAGGTTCGTGCCGATCGCCCGCACGGCGGCGCTGTTGACCGTGGGCAGGGTCTTCAGCCGGGCGCGGGCGTCGTCGTCGGGGAGCAGGCGCGCCGTGCCGGTGTGCCACCGCCCCTTGAGCCGGAGCCGGACCCGCGGATCGGCCTGGATGTTGCGGACGTACTGCGACTTCTCGCCGAACTCCGAGACGATCCAGAACGAGCGGCCCACCCGGCGGCCACCGATCGGCGTGCTCCGCGGCAGCCCGGATCTGCGGCCGGTGGTCTCCAGGATCGGCTGGGACGGCAGGCGGCCGAGGATCGGGTTGCCGACGTGGCGCTGAAAGGTCGTAGCCAGGCGGTGCTTGATCTCGTGATAGCGGGACATGGCTCCAGGGTGCCCTACGCTCGGGCCATGGTGAGCGAGTCCGACGTGGACCTGGGGGACGGGACCACGCTTCACACGTACGACACCGGCGGGGCCGGGCCAGTGGTCTTCTGGCACCACGGCACCCCGAACATCGGCGCCCCGCCGGTCCCGCTGTTCACGGCCGCCGAGCGGCTCGGGCTGCGGTGGGTCTCCTACGACCGGCCCGGTTACGGCGGTTCTTCGCCGCGGCCCCGCCGGGATGTCGCGTCGGCGGCGTCGGACGTCGAGAAGATCGCCGACGCCCTGGAGATCGAGCGGTTCGCGGTCTTCGGGCATTCCGGAGGCGGGCCGCACGCCCTCGCCTGCGCGGCCCTGGTGCCGGAACGGGTGTCGGCGCTGGTCTGCGTCGCGAGCCTGGCTCCGTACGACGCCGAAGGGCTGGACTGGTTCGCGGGGATGGGCGCGGCGGGAGCCGCCTCGTTGAGGGCGGCCGCGGCGGGCCGGGCGGAAAAGGAGCGGTACGAGGCGACCGCCGAATACGACGCCGAGATGTTCACCCCGGCGGATCACGCGGCCTTGGCGGGCGACTGGAAGTGGGTGCTCGACGTGGTCGGTCCCGCGGTCGAGGGCGGGCCCGGCGGGCTGATCGACGACGACCTCGCGTACGTCGCCCCTTGGGGGTTCTCGCCGTCCGACGTCCGGGCGCCGGTCCTGCACCTGCACGGTGGCGCGGACCGGATCGTGCCGCCCGCGCACGGCGAATGGCTGGCCCGGCAGTGCGCGACGGCGGAGTCGCGCGTCTTTCCCGAGGACGGGCACGTCTCGGTGCTCCGTCATGGGGAGGCCGCGCTCGAGTGGCTGGCCGAGCGGGCGTGAGCTGCGAGGTCGTCCTGGTCCGGCACGCCGAGTCCGTTCCGCCATCACCGGGGAGGCCCGACGATCCGGAGCGGCCATTGACCGCGGCCGGCGTCGCCGCCGCTGAACTGCTCGCGCACGAACTCGCCGCGATGAACCCGACGGCGGTCGTGTCGAGTCCGTACCGGCGAGCGGTCGCGACGGTCGAGCCCGCGGCCAGGCAGGCCGGGCTCGAAGTCACGACACGCTGGGAACTACGTGAGTGGGACTCGGGCTTGGAGCCGACACCGGACTACGCCGCGCACTACGAGCGATGCTGGGCGGATCCGGATTTCGCGCGTCCGGGCGCGGAGAGCCTGCGGCAGCTGACGGCGCGCGCGATGGCCGCCGTCGATCGGCTCGCGGAGGAGCATGACGGCGGTGTCGTGCTGGTGGGCAGTCACGGGACCTTCGTGTCCCGCCTGCTGGCCGGGATCCGGCCGGGGATCGGCTGGCCGTTCTCCCGGGACATGCCGATGCCCGCCGTCCACCGGCTGCGCCGGCCCCACTAGCGCTACCCATCGCCGAAAGCTGCGCGAAGCGACCTCTCGTAGTCCTGCCGCGAGAACGTCAGATCACCGATGCTGCCGTAATCCCAGTCGCGGTACGTATTACGCAGAGCCGACCAGGTCACCGTGTCCTCGGCGGCCACGATCTTCGCCACCAACGCCCAGCAGTCGTCGATACCGCAAGTGCATCCCAGCAAGAGGTGCTCGTCGTCTTCGACGCCGTGCGGAACGCGATCCGGCACCCCGCCGAGGAGATGCTCGGCGGAAAGCCTCGTCGAGGGAGCGTAATCCCCGGCGAGCAGGGGTGCGGGCTCCGACGGGCATTCCTCGATGCTCTCCTTCTGTTCCGCGAGCGCGCCGGGAAGTTCGGCTTCGCGCACGAGCTCCAGGAACGAAACGCCGTCGATCAGGAACTGAAGCGACGTTTCCCGCCCGGCCGGTCTCGTGGAGATCCTGCGGAACTCGATCGAACGCATGGGCGCCACGGTAACCGCCGGTGCCGGGGCCCAAGGGTGGCTTGGCCGGTTGAGGTCAGAGCACGACGTCGTCTCGATGGGCACCGAGCTCGGCCGAGCGGGTTTCGGTGGCGTGTTCGGCGCGCCGGATCCGGTCGGTCCAGGTCGCCGTGGCCCCGAACGCGGTTTCGGCGAAGCCCACGTCGCGGATGGCGTCGGGCAAGGCCGGGTCGCCGGCGGCGAGCAGCCGGACCGGGTCGCCCAGCGCGACCGTGAAGGGCGGCACGAAGTACTCGGCCGGGGTCTCGGTGCGCGCGTGCACCAGGGCACCGACCGCGACGGTGGTGCCCTCGCCGAGCCGCGCGGTCTGCAGCACGGTCACCGCTGTCGCCAGGTAGGAGCACCGGCCGACCGTGCACCCCAGCAAGGTCGCGTGTGGGCCGACGAGTACGTGATCGCCGACGTCGACCGGTTGCGGTCCGGCCACCGCGGACGCGCGGAGCACGGCGTGCTCGCCGATGATGCTGTATTCGCCGACCGTCACCCGCGAGCCTTCGGCGTCCAGCACGGCGCCCGACAGAACACGGGCGTGGGCGGCCACTTCCACGTCCCCGATGAGGGTCGCGGTCGGTGCGACGTAGGCGTCGGCGTGTACCCGGGGCTCCCGGTCACGATGTCGAATGCGCATGTCCGGACGCTACGAAAGGATCACCGGCGTGGCTGGCGGTTTTCCGACATGGCGTCCGGCGCGGCCTAATTCGCGGGCCGTCCCGCGCCGGTGTAGTCGTCGCCCTTCGAGTGATACGTGTGGATCTGGATCGCCTGGCCCTGGGTGGGCGCGTTGATCATCAGCCCGTTCCCGAGGTACAGCCCGACATGGTGGATCCGCGTCGCCGGGTTCCCGTAGAACACGAGGTCGCCGAGTTTCGGCTCGCCGGAGACCTGCGGCAGCGCCCGGAACTGGCTGTCCGCGGTCCGGGGGAGCGAGATCCCGGCTTCGTCGTAGGACTTCTTGGTCAGCCCGGAGCAGTCGAAGCCCGCCGCGCCCGCCTCCGGGCCGTTGCCGCCCCACACGTACGGGAGGCCCAGCTGGCCGAGGGCGAACCGGGTCGCCTTCACGGCGGGGCTGCCGGCCCGCGCCGGGTCGAGGGACAGGGTCGCGTACAGCTGGGCGTTGCCGAGCACGCGCTGGCGGAACAGTTCGGCGTCGTTGCCCTTGCCGCCCTGGTAGCCGGCGATGGCCTTCCACCAGCCGTTGCCGCCGCCGAGGTCGGCCCCGGAGGCGCACAGGGCGCGGCCGGCGGCGACCGACGCGGAGTCGGGATCGGTGATCGCGGGTTTCGCGATACCGGGGATCGACGCGCCGTGCTTCTTCCACTGCTGCGCCGACAGGCCGAGCGGGTTGTCGCCGCCGCGTCCGTGGTTCGAGCTCGCCGCGCCGATCCCGGCGAGGGTGACCCAGGACAGGTGACAGTTCGGCTGCTCGCCGCGCAGCGCCAGTTCGCCGTTCGCGTATCCCATGAGCGACTTCGCCGGGATGTCGAGCGCCCCGGCGAGCTTGCCGGCCCACTCTTCGAGCGGCCGGGCGCCCTTCGGCGTCTCCTGCGCCTTCACCGGCGCGCTGACTTCGAGCACCGACGGACCCGCGCCGCCGCCGACGGTGGCCGGATCCTGCTTGGCGGCGGGAACGGGGATCGGCTGGCGCCCGTCGGCCGGGGCGGGATCGTTGCCGCCCGCGAGCAGCCAGCCCGCCGTCGCGAGCCCCGCGACCAGGGGGAGGGCGACCAGGCCGCGCATCGCCACGCCGTGCGCCCACGACTTCTTCCGGCTGGTTTCGGGCGCGCTCGGGGCCGGGTCGGGCTCAGTCACGCCGTCCAGGTTATTGGAGACCACCTCTGCGTAACGAGCGAACGCCTTGCACGTTAGGGGGACTCTCATATTCTGGACGAATGAGTGAGACGGGAGCGCTCGACGCCGGGCGCCTGAGTGCCACGCTGTCCGGCCGGTACGCCGCGATCCAGGTCGTGGAGAGCACCGGGTCCACCAACGCCGACCTGCGGGAAGCCGCCGCGAAGGGCGCCGAAGACCGCACCGTGCTGATCGCCGAAGAGCAGACGGCCGGGGTCGGCCGCCGCGCGCGGCAGTGGGCGTCGCCGAAGGGATCGGGCCTCTACGTCAGTGTCCTGCTGCGTCCCGGCGGCGTCCCGTTCGCCAATTTGGGTTCACTTTCCGTGGTCGCGGGCCTCGCGGTCCGGGAGGTCGCCGCGGGCATCGGCGTCGACGCCGTCCTCAAGTGGCCGAACGACGTCCTCGCCGGCCCCGAGCGCGCCAAATGCGCGGGCATCCTGGCCGAGGCCGTCGCCGGTGACGAGACCACCGTGATCCTCGGCATCGGCCTGAACGTGCTGCCGCTCGGCGAGAACGTCCCGGCCGGGCCCGGCGGCCTGCCCGCGACCTCGCTGGCCGAGCAGGGCGCGACGGAGACCGATCGCGCCGAGATCGCCTCGCGGCTGCTCACCGGTTTCGACGAGCTCGAACGCCGCTGGCGGCTCGCCGGCGGGTCGCTGGCCGAGGCCGGGCTGCTCGGGGACTACCGGCGGTACTGCGCCACGCTGGGCCAGGACGTCGAGGTCCAGCTGCCCGACGGCTCGGCGCTGACCGGGCGCGCCGCCGACATCGATCCCGCGGGCCAGCTCCAGGTCGACGTTCCGGGGGGTGAGCGGTACACGGTGTTCGCCGGCGACGTCGTCCACGTTCGGCCCGCCGAGGCCTGATCCGTGCGTCTCGATTTCCGGCGTCTCCTCTTCCGCGGGGACCGTTCGCCGGTACGGTGAGCTCACCAGCGCCGAACACACTTTGGGAGCGTCCGTCGTGGCCTATCCGGACGATTTGCTCAGCGAAAACGAGCACGTCGTGGTGCACAGTCACCCGCATTTCAAGATGCTGATCTTCCCGTTCCTCGCGCTGATCGTGACGCTCGGCGTGGGCATTTGGCTGGCCGTCGTCGCGAAGGACGCGACGGCCCCGTGGGACCTGATCTCCGAGATCGCGATCGCCGCGGTCGGGCTCGGTCTCGTCGTGTGGCTCTTCCTGGCGCCGTTCGTCCGCTGGCGCACGACGCATTTCATCGTGACCACGGACCGGCTGATCGCCCGTGAAGGCGTGCTCAAGCGGACCGGGATCGACATCCCGCTGTCGCGGATCAACAGCGTCCAGTTCGAGCACGGGCTGCTGGACCGCGTGTTCGGCTGCGGCACGCTGGTGATCGAGTCCGCTTCGGACGAACCGCTGAAGTTCGACGACATCCCCAAGGTCGAGCGGGTGCACACGGTCATCTACCGCGAAGTCAACGACAACCCGTACGACGACTTCGCGCCGGGTGCGCCGCAGCAGACCGAGCCGCTTCCGCCGCAGGGGCACCCGCCGCGCGGAAACCGGCGCCGCTGATGGGCACGCGAGAGCTGGGGCTGCCCGACCGCGTTCCGTCGGCCGACGCGCTGCCGGAGCGGGTGACGATCTGGGAGGTCGGCCCGCGTGACGGTCTCCAGAACGAGAAGTCGATCGTCCCGGTCGAGGTCAAACTGGAGTTCCTGGACAAACTCGCCGCCGCCGGGCTGACCACGCTCGAAGCGACCAGTTTCGTGAGCCCGAAGTGGGTGCCGCAGCTGGCCGACGCCGAGCAGCTCCTGGCCGGGCTCGAAAAGCGCGAAGGCGTCCGGTATCCGGTGCTCGTCCCGAACGAGCGCGGGCTGGACAGGGCGCTGGAGGCCGGGGTCTCGCATATCGCGATCTTCGCCAGCGCCACCGAAACCTTCGCCAAGAAGAATCTCAACTCGACGGTGGACGACCAGTTCGCGATGTTCGAGCCGGTCGTCACCAGGGCGCGGGCCGAAGGTCTCGACGTCCGCGGGTACGTGTCGATGTGCTTCGGCGACCCGTGGGAGGGCGCCGTCCCGGCCGCGCAGGTCGCCGGGGTGGGTAAGCGGCTTCTCGACCTCGGCTGCTCGCAGCTCTCGCTCGGCGACACCATCGGCGTCGCCACCGCGGGCCAGGTCGAGGCACTGATCGGGCAGTTCGCCGACGTCGGCACCCTGGCCGTCCATTTCCACGACACCTACGGCCAGGCGCTGGCGAACACGCTCGCCGCCCTTCGCTGCGGCGTGTCCACTGTGGACTCCTCGGCCGGCGGGCTCGGCGGCTGCCCGTACGCCGAATCGGCCACCGGGAACCTCGCCACCGAAGACCTCGTGTGGATGCTCGACGGTCTCGGCGTCGAAACCGGTGTCGATCTCGACGCGCTGGTGGCGACGAGCAAGTGGATGGCAGGGAAGCTGGGCAGGCCGAGCCCGTCCCGGGTGGTCAACGCGCTCGCGGGATGAGGTTCGCCGAACTCACGGACGAGACCTGGCCGCTGTTCGAGCGGCTGTTCGGGCCCGGAGGTGTGCAGGGCGGCTGCTGGTGTGCCTTCTTCCGGCTGACGGGACCCGCGTTCAAACAGGCGGGCACGGACGGCCGCAAAGCGCACGTCCGTGCCGAAGTCGCCGCCGGGAAACCGTTGGGGCTGCTGGCCTTGGCCGACGACGAACCGCTCGGCTGGGTCGCCGTCTCGCCCCGGCCGGACAACCCGCGGCTGGAGAGGTCGCCGGTCGCGGCGTCGGCGGGAGACCACGCCGGGGTCTGGTCGGTGACGTGCTTCTACGTCGGCCGGAAGAGCCGTCGCCAAGGGCTTTCGGCCGCCCTGCTGCGGGCGGCGGTCGACTACGCGGCCGAGCGTGGGGCGCGCGTCGTCGAGGGTTACCCCGTCGAGGTACTGGGGAAGCGACCGGGTGCGGATCTGTACCACGGCACGGTGAGCATGTTCGCGAAGGCGGGTTTCGACCTCGTCGAATGCCGTCCGCCCGCGCGGGCCTTGATGCGCTTTCGGGTATCCGCCGACGAGAACGCCGGACGGCGCTAAGGTCGTGACGCGTCCTGTCCGCTGCCTCCCCCGTTCACCGGTGGGGTCCGAATCCTTGGGGGAGGTGCGGTGACCGATCCGAGCGAGGCCGGAACGGGCCCGATCCGGCTGCCTGCCGAGTACGACGCCCCGACCCCGCCGCACGGGGTGCGTGCCGCGTACGCGCCTTCGCCGTGGCCGCCCGCGGTGGCGCCGCTGCGCGTGCCGTTCCCTCCGCCCCAGCCCGCCGCTCCACCTCCGATGGGGGCCTTGCGGACCGAGCGGGAGAGCGTGATCGCGCTGTTCCTCGTGCACATGTTCCCCATCGGGCATCTACCGGTGGCGATGGGGAAACCCGCGCGCCAATTGCCGCTCCCCGAGGGCGGTTCCGGCCCGCAGGATCATCCCGAGGCGGACGTGCTCGACGACCTGGACGCGTTGTCCCACGTCAGCAGCGGTTTCCGGCGCTCGCCGACGGCTCCGGGCGTCGCGCCCCCGGCCGAGTTGACCAGGGGCCACGATCCGTGGGGCGGAATGTCCGAAGAGGACTGGAAAGCGCGTTTCGTGACTGAGACCGGTTTCCTGTGGCCCGACGACGCCGTTCCGGCGAGGCCGGTGATGCTCGAGGTGGGCACCCACCTCGACCGCTTCGGGGATCAGCACGGCCGGGTGTTCGCCGAGGACGCGACCTTGTTTTCGATGCGCTCGCTGCCACCCGATCAGGTCACCTCGTACCGGCGTTACCGCGTCGCGCGGGCACTGCCGGCCTGGCGCTCGGTGACCGCGGGATGGTTCGGCCAGCCCGGCGGCGGGGTGTGCTTCCGCACGGTGCTGGGCGCCGATGAACTCGTCACGCTGGGCTTCCTGGCGGACGTCACGGGGGAGGTTCGGTGAACACGGGGACGATCCTGCGGTGGCTGGCCGCGTTGGGTGTGCCGCCCGAAGTGGTGTCGGTCGGCGCGGAGACGGACAACGCGTGGTGCCTCATGCGCACCGAGGAGGAAGGCGCCGAACCGGCCTGGGAGGTCTTCTGGCGCGAGCAGGGAAACCGGTACGACTGGGCGCGGTTCACCAGCGAACAGGTCGCCTGCCATTACCTCTTCGGGCGTCTCGCGTGGTCGCAGGTCGCGCGCGGTGCCGTCGGCCTGCTGCCTGGGGCGCAGTGACCCGTCTTGGCCGAGGCGTTGCGAAAGCCACTTTCGCAACGTTGAAGGTTGCGAAAGTGGCTTTCGCAACCTGCGCTCCCTTTGGAGCACCTTCCCAGCCAGCCCGGCAGCCCCGGTGTCGCGAAAGCCACTTTCGCGACGTCTGATGTCCCGAAAGTGGCTTTCGCGACACGCCACGCGCGTCAGCGCTTCAGGATCGCCAAGACCTCGTCGTGCAGCAGACCGTTCGTCGAAAGCGCCGAGCCGTTGTCGTAGCGCGCTTCGCCGTTCAGGTCGCTGAACCGGCCACCGGCTTCGGTGATCAGCACCTGCGCCGCGGCGACGTCCCACGGGTTCACGATGCATTCCGCGGTGACGTCGAGCGCGCCCTCGGCCACCAGGCAGTGGTGCCAGAAGTCGCCGAACGCGCGGCTTTCCCAGCAGGCGTTCACGAGGTCGAGGTACTTCTCGCGGGAGTGGTACTCCACCCACGAGTTCAGGTCCGTTGTGGACAGATACGCGTCTTCGAGCGACGCGACCTTCGACACCGAGATGCGGCGTGCCCCGGCGGAGTCGCTCATCCAGGCGCCGTCGCCGTCGGCGGCCCACCAGCGGCGGCCGAGCAGCGGCGCGCTGATCATGCCCACCACGGGCGTGCCGTCTTCGACCAGCGCGATCAGCGTCGCCCAGACCGGGACCCCGCGCAGGAAGTTCTTGGTCCCGTCGATCGGGTCGAGCACCCAGGCGCGGCCGGTCGCCGCGGTGCCGCCGCGTTCCTCGCCGAGCACCGCGTCGTCGGGCCGGTCCGCGGCGAGGATCGCGCGGATGGCGTCCTCGACGGCGGTGTCCGCGTCGGTGACCGGTGTCCGGTCCGGTTTGTGTTCCACCGCGAGGTCGAGCGCGCGGAACCGGGCGGTGGTGATGGCGTCGGCGGCGTCGGCCAGCCGGGTGGCGAGTTCCAGATCATTCTCGTAGCCAGGCACGGTGACGATGGTTTCACGCCCGGCAGTCGTAGAGTTGGCCAGGTGAGCATGGTGCTACTCGCCGAGGACGACCCGGCCATCGCCGATCCGCTTTCCCGCGCACTCCAGCGGGAGGGGTACGACGTGCGGGTCGTCGGCGACGGGCCCGCCGCCCTCGACGCGACCGAGAGCGACCGGGTGGACCTGCTGGTCCTCGATCTCGGCCTCCCCGGGATGGACGGCCTCGAAGTGTGCCGCCGCCTGCGCGCCAGCGGCACCGAGGTGCCGGTGCTGATGCTCACCGCGCGGACCGACGAGGTCGACTTCGTGGTCGGGCTCGACGCCGGCGCCGACGACTACGTCGCCAAGCCGTTCCGGCTGGCCGAACTGCTGGCCCGCATCCGTGCGCTGCTCCGCCGCCGGGCGCCCGACGTGCTCGAAGCCGGGGGAGTGCGGATGGACCTCGGCGCCCGGATGGTCACCGTGGACCTGCACGAGGTGCAGCTGGCGAACAAGGAATTCGAGCTGCTCCGCGTACTGATGAGCCGCGCGGGCCAGGTGGTCAGCCGCGACGAGATCCTCGCCGAGGTGTGGAACGACCTCGAATCGAAGACCTCGAAGACGCTCGACATGCACATGTCGTGGCTCAGGCGGAAACTCGCGATCGCGGCCGACGAAGCCGCGGGCAGGGCGGGCAAACCCGGCGGGAACGGCGACGGCGAACGGCGGATCGCCACGGTCCGCGGCGTCGGCTTCCGCTTCAACGCGGAATAGCATGCGCCGCCGCATCCTCCTGGCGATCCTGCTCGCCGTCGCGGTCACCGCGGCGGTGCTGGGCATCCCGCTGGGGATCACCGCGTGGCAGCTGGTCGAGAACCTCAACCGGGAGAACCTCGCCTCTTCGGCACGCGGGATCGCGGCGACGCTGGACAACGAGATCGCCGTCGGCCAGCCGATCAACCTCGACCTGGTCCGCGTGGGCGTCCCGCAGGGCGGGCTGCTGACCGTCCGCGCCCAGGGGCAGATCGAGAAACGCTACGGCTCCGACCCGGGTTCCGACGTGGTGTCCGAGAAGGCGCCGATCGCGTTGCACGGCGAGGTCGAGCTGGCCGTGCCCGCCGGGCCGATGCGCACGCGCCAGACCCAGGTCACCCTGCTGGTGGTGCTGCTGGTCGTGCTGTCGGTGGGCACCGGCACGGTGGTCGCGACGGTGACCGCGCGAAGGCTCGCGAAACCGCTGAGACACGTCGCGGATCGCGCGGTCAAACTCGGCGGCGGCGATTTCCGGCCGGATCCCAAACGCTACGGCGTCGGTGAACTCGACATGGTCGCCGAGGCGCTCGACGCGTCCGGTTCGGCGCTCGCGCAGCTCGTCCAGCGCGAACGACAGCTCGTCGGCGACGTCTCCCATCAGCTGCGGAGCAGGCTGACCGCGTTGCAGCTGCGGCTAGAACCGCTCACCATCCACTCCGACCAGGACGTCGTCGACGAGGCGAAGGCCGCGCAAGAACAGGCCGACCGGCTCGCCGAGGCCCTCGACGAACTGCTGGCCGCCGCACGCGCGGCACGCGAGGTCGGCGCGGAACCGGTGAACCTGCAGGAAGTGCTTCCCGAAGTCTCCGAAGAGTGGCGACAGCTGCTTCGCGCCGAAGGCAGGCATCTGCGGATCCGCGTCACCGACGGGCTGAGGGCGAGGGCGACACCGGGCCGGTTGCGTGAGGTCGTCGGCGTCCTGCTCGACAACGCGCTGCGCCACGGCGCGGGAACGGTGACGCTCGCCGCTCGGCGCGGCGACACGGAAGGCACCGTCGTCGTCGAGGTCGCCGACACCGGATCGGGAGTGCCCGACGAACTCGCGCCGCATATCTTCGAACGCGGTTTCTCCGGCGGCGGGTCGACCGGTGTCGGGCTCGCGCTCGCCCGCGCGCTCATCGAGGCAGACGGCGGCAGGCTGGAGCTGTCGAGCAAGCAGCCCGCGGTGTTCAGCCTCTTCCTGAAGGTGCCCCGGCCGGGCGACGTGGCCGAGGTGCGCTGGCCTGCCGAGCGGGTCCCGCGCTAAGACCTCCCCAAGGACGTCCCGATCGGGCAAGCCCACGGAAGCGCGCCGACCTACCTTCGAGGGGTGCGTGCGACGGCGTTCCGGTACCACCCGCCGGTGAGTCCGGTGGCCGCGGCGACCCTGGAGATCGGCAAGGTGGCGGTCACCGTGGGGTTGTCCTTCGACGGTGCGCTGTACGCGTGCCGCCGCCCGCCCGGTGTGTTGGAGCGGATGGAGGCGGAAGCCTTGGATCTGTTGTCGAAAGGGCTGTTCGTCAGCGGGATCGACACCCCGGTCGCGACCGTGACCGGGGCGGCGGGACACCGGTTCGTCCAGCAGAGCGCCGAATTCCGGCCGCCGGACGCCCGGCTCTACCGGGGTATGTGCGGCGTCGGCGCCAGCCGGAACGGGCTGACCCTGACCGGCATCCTCGGCTACCGCCTCGAAGTCCGCGCGGGATGGGCGAAGCGGGCCGGTGAATGCGGCCTGCCCGAGACGGCCGCCGAATGGTGTGAGCTCTTCGGCGGGCAGCTCTCGTCCATCGGCGGGGTGGTCCTGCGGCGGTCCTCGGTGCTCAGTCTCGGTACTCCGCCGTGACCGTGACGACGAACGCCGCCCGGGCGGGCAGGCCGAGGCCCGCCCACAGCCCGGTCGGATCGGTTCGCGCGAGCGCCATCCGCGCCTGCTGGTCGCCGACCATGAGGAACTCCGTCCCGAGCAGGATCCGCAGCGAGCGGTCGAGCAGGGTGTGCTCGTCCCGGACCTTGTCGGCCTGCGCGGTGACCAAATAGGACAGTTCGCACCGCTGCCCCCGCACGGCGCCGGTTTCCGGGCCGGCGCCGTGCAGGGCGAAGAGGAACAGATCGACGCTCGACACCCGCGTCTCGGTCTGCCAGGTGGGTTTCGGCGGATCCAGCCGGACCACCGTCCCCTCCGGCAGATGGGGCGCGATGAGCAGGCACAACGCCTCGTCGACCTGGCTGATCACGGGGTCAGATCAATCCCTCACGCAGTGCGTAGGCCACCGCGTGCGAGCGGTTCCGGAGCTGGAACCGGTTGGTCACGTCGTGCAGGATGCTCTTCACCGTGCGCTGCGAATAGCAAAGCTGGTCTGCGATCTCCTGCGTCGAGAACCCCGACGCGACCAGCTTGAGCACCTCGGTCTCCCGGCTGCTCATGCCGCCGAAATGCAGGCCGCGCGGCTGCAGCACCTGGCGTTGCAGCCGCGAGACCCGGTGCAGCAGCCTGCCGAGCAGGTCGGGCGGCAGCGCGCCTTCCCCGGCCGCGGCCGCCTTGATCAGCCGGACCAGGACGTCGGCGCCCGCTTCGGACCGGCGGGCGACCGCGCAGACACCGTGCTCGATGGCGCTGAGGATCTCGTTGTCGTCGACTTCACCCGCGATGAGCACGATGCGGGTGAATCCTTGGTGGTGCAGTGCGGACAGCAGTTGCGTCATGGCCTCGTCGAGGCGGTCGGTGACCAGGAGGGCCACCATGGTCGGGTCGGCGGTCTCCCCGTCCACCAGCCAGACGTCGTCACGGGAGCGGAGCGTCATGCAGACGCCGTTGTGCAAAATCGGATCGGTGGCGCGGACGACCACCGGTGTCCTGTTCGGTTCGAACATGTGATTCCCATTCCCCTCGAACGGTGCGAGGGTCCCACCCCTCGCGCTACTCACCCTGCCGGGTGAGGTGTCCCGAGCGCATGGGACTCCGGTCCCGGAATTGCCCGAAAAGCCGCCCTTATCGGGGTCGCTTTTTCACCGGCCCAACCCCGCTTCGCGGGCACGGACGATCGCTTCGGCGCGATCCGCGACGTGGAGCTTGCTGAAGACGTTCGAAATATGGTTCCGCACGGTTTTCGGGCTGAGACAGAGAGTGCTGGCGATGGCGGTGTTGCTGTGCCCGCCGGCGATGAGGGAGAGGACCTCTCGTTCGCGGACGGTGAGTTCCGGGAACACCGTGTCCGTGTTCGGCTGCGCGTGGTTGAAGAAGCCGAGAACGCGCGTCGCGATGTCCGGCCCGAAGATCGCTTCGCGCCTCGCGACGGCGTGAACGGCGCGGATGATTTCGTCGGGCTCCGCGTCCTTCAGCAGATATCCGCGGGCTCCGGCCCGCATCGCCGAGAAAACGGATTCACTCTCGTCCGCCATCGTCAGCATGAGCACACCGACTTCCGGCCGTTCGGCGACGATGTGTCGGGTCGCTTCGGCACCGCTGATATCGGGCAGATGCAGGTCCATGACCACGACGTCGGGCCTGAGCGCGCTCGCCGCGCTGATCGCGTGCGCGCCGCTCGCGGCTTCACCGACCACGTCGACCAGCGGTTCGTTGGCGAGCAGTGTGCAGACCCCGAACCGGAACAGCGGATGGTCGTCGACCACGAGCACGCGAAGGCGTTCGTTCATACGGTTCCCCCCTGTCTCCCCGACGCGGCACGTTAGCGAGAGGGCCGCTCGGCGGACAACGCGTGGTCCGGACAGCGGACCGGCGGAAATTAAACGCCTGATGAGTATCGCGTATCGCGGTGGCTCGCCCAACCCATTAACCCTTTCGGCGCAAGTTCAGGTCTCAAGTCCGTGAAGGCCTCCTTGCCTACCCTGAAGGTAGGTAAGGAGGCCTTCACGGACCGCGGGAGCCAGGTGGTAGCAAAGGTCCCTTGCTCCCTTTCCGCAGGTCAGGCGAACGCGGCGGCGTGCTCCCGAGCCCAGTCCGCGAACGTCAGCGGCTCCCGCCCGAGCAGCTCGCGAACGGTGTCGAACACGACCTCCTCGTTGCCGGCCGACTGCCGTTTGAGCTCGAAGAGCCCATCGACCGCCGAAGCGGGCCAGCCGTACCCGAGCATCCTGGCCCGCGAAGCGGCTTCGGGCTCTTCGACGTACGTCAGCGGCCGCCCGAGCGCCTCGCCGAGGATCTCGACCTGTCGCCGCGTCGTGAGCGCTTCGCCGCCGGTGATCGGGTACGTCCTGCCGGCGTGACCGTCGGTGGTCAGCACGGTCGCGGCGACGTCGGCGATGTCGCGGACGTGCACCAGCGCGGACGCCGGGTCGCCTTCGGGGACGCGGACCACCCCGTCGCCGCGCACGGCGTGCAGCCACGCGAACCGGTTGTCCATGAACGTGCCGGGACGCAGGATCGTCCAGTCCGGCCCGGCTTCGCGCACGGCTCGTTCAGCCTCGGCGTGCACGAGGGAGATGGAGTCGGTCTGTCCGAAGTGGATGCCGGTCGTGGAGAGCTTGACGACGTGCGAGACGCCGGTGGCGGCCTTGAGGACGGCCCGCTCCTGGGTGAGCGGGTCCGAGCCGTGCCCGGAGGTCAAGACGAACACGCGGTCGACGCCGTCGAGCAGCGCGGGGTCGAAGGCATCGAGATCACCGGCGGCGACCTCGGCGCGCGGATCGATCCGGGCGCGGGCGGGGTCGCGGGTCAGGGCGCGCACGCGAGCGCCCCTGTCCAGCAACGCGGGGACGAGCTCGCGGCCGATTTTGCCGGTGGAACCGAGAACGAGGATCATCGAAGGACTCCTTAGTGGTGGTGCCGCAACGAAACGCGCGGCAGGAAGAGGGAAGCGGCGAGACCGGCGGCCAGGGCGGGGACCATCACCCGGAACACGCCGTTCAGCGCGGACGAGTAACCGGCGGGACTGTCGTCGGTGAAGGCGTTCGTGAACACCGCGCCGAAAACGGTCAGCCCGGCCGTGGTGCCGAGGGATCGCAGAAAACCGACGGTCGCCGAAACCGCGCCGAGATCGGTCCTGGCGACGTTCCGCTGCGCCGCCATGGAGAGCACCTGCATGTTGAGCCCGGCCGCCGCGCCGAACACGACGAGGTAGGCGACGACGAGCGGCAGCGGCGTCATTTCGTCCATTGTGGACATCGCGAGCGCGGCCGCGAGGCCGAGGACCATGCTGAGGATCGGTGCCCAGCGGTAGGCGCCGGTCTTGGCGATGACCCGGCCCGCGACCATCGACGACGCGGCGACCGCGAGCGTCATCGGCAGCAGCAGGAGCCCGGCTTCCGAAGGTCCGGCGCCGCCCGCGGTCTGCAGGAAGAGCGCCAGGTAGTTGACCGAACCCAGGAAGACGAACCCGGCGGCGGCACTGGCCAGCACGCTCAGGCTGAACGTCCTGGAGCGGAACAGCCGGAGCGGGATCACCGGTTCGGCCGCCCGGCGTTCGATGAGCAGGAAGGCGACGAGCAGCGCCGCGCCGATCGTGGCCGACAGCGGCGTCGCCAGGGTCAGGCCGACGATCGCGCCGGAGAGGACGACGATGCCCGAGAGGTCGAACGGCGCGGTCGTCCGGCGTCGTTCGAGGCGCAGACAGCGCGCGACGACACCGAACGCGGCCAGCCCGATCGGCACGTTGAGGCCGAAGATCGACCGCCAGCCCGCGAGGTCGGTCAGGACGCCGCCGACGACAGGGCCCGCGAGCGAGGAGCCGGCGAAGCAGATCGAGAACCAGGCGAAGTAGCGGGCGCCTTCGCGTCCAGGGAACAGTTCGCCGATGATCGCGGCGACGGCGACGAACAGGCCGCCGGAGCCGATGCCCTGAAGTACGCGGGCGGTGATCAGCAGCGGCATCGTCGGCGCGAGCGCGCAGGCGAGGGAGCCGAGGACGAACAGCGCGATCGCGGCGAGCACGACGCGCTCGCGGCCGAAGAGGTCGCCGAGTTTTCCGTGGACGGGCGCGCTGACGCTGCCCGCGAGCAGGTAGGCGGTGGTGACCCAGGCGAACGACGCGGCGCCGCCGAGTTCACCGACCATGCGCGGCAGCGCGGTCGCGACGACCTGGGCGTCGAGCATCGCCAGGAAGACGGCGGCGAAGAGCCCGACGAGGGCAAGGGTGTTTCGGGCGCGCGGCGGCGCGCCGAGAGCGGTGCTCAAGGAAGAGATCCATTCACTGGAAGAAACGAGGGAACGCGAGGGACGCGGAGCAGTGCTCGAAAGCAGCCCCGGATCCCCGCCAAGACGGGAAAAGGCTCAACCGTCATCCGAACCGGATGCGGTCCTCTTCGCGCTTGGCGATCACCTCGGATTCGTCCCGCTCGACCGTACGAACCCGGCCGGCGTCATCAGTGAAGGAACGTTGACATGGATGACCTTAGACAATCACATGTCGTGTGACAAGTACTTAGCGCAGGGGAACGACGTCGTCGTCCGGCTCGTCGCTGTCCCGGCGGCGTTTGCCCAGCTCATCCGGGAAGACCCACTTCTTGAAACCCCAGAAGCGGAAGAACATCGCCAGCAGCATGCCGATGATCGACCCGCTGGTGAAGTCCGCCAGCTCCTGGACGAACCGCGTCACGTGCGGCACTTCGAGGTCGAAGATGTAGCGCGACGTGTAGAGCGGGATCAGGTTGACCACCACGGCGATGCCGCTGATCACGAAGAAGAGCGCCGCTTCGTGATGCCGTTCGCGGCCGCCGCGGGTCCGGAACGACCACTCGCGGTTGAGGATGTAGGACACGATCGTCGCGACGATGATCGCGATGGCCTTCGCCGTGGTCGGCTTCGACTCCAGCACGCTGAGTTTCAGCAGGTACCAGACGCCGTTGTCGACCAGGAACGTCGTGCCGCCCACGATCGCGAACTTCAACAGCTCACGGTGCTTGATCAGCACGGATCGGAGCGGCTCGGGCGTCCTGGAAAGGACGGATTCGACCACGGTCACCAGATCAGTCTAATTCGCGTCGCCCGCCGAACGGGTCGGCAGGGGATGGACAGCGCGGTATATGACGCTTTGGGCGTTTCGGTGGCGACCCTGACAGACGCTCGCTTCGCAACGTCGCTCGTGGCCCGCCCCGCCCCTGCCCCGGCGATCATGTCGCGAAAGCCACTTTCGGGACATCAGACGTCGCGAAAGTGGCTTTCGCGACGTGCCGCGCCTGCGAAAAGAGAGCAAGGGACCTTTGCTACCACTTGGCAGGTCAGGCGGCCGAATCGTCGGGAATGCCGGAAATCTCCCGGCCGCCACCGCGCAAGAGCCGCGGCCGCGCGTCCGCCTCCGGGAAGACCCATTTCTTGAACGACCACCAGCGGAAAGCCGTGCCGAGCAGGGTGCCGACGATCACGCCGCTGACGAAGTCGGCGATCTCCTGGGTCAGCAGCCCGACATACGGCTGCTCCAGCTTGAACACGTACCGCGAAACCAGCTGCGGAAGCGCGTTGAGACCGAGCGCGATCGCGCTGAGCAGGAAGAAGAGCGCCGCCTCATGGGCTCGCTCCCGCCCGCCGCGGCTGCGAAAGGACCATTCGCGATTCGCCACGTACGAGAAAACGGTCGCCACCAGCACGCCGATGACCAGCGCGGTGACCGGTTTGTCGGTCAGCACGGTGAACTTGAGCCCGTAGGTGATCGTCATCGTGATGACGAAGCTCGCGCCACCGACCAGTACGAACCGCAGCAGTTCGCGATGCTTCCCCCGCATGCGGGCGACGCTACTGGAAAATGCGGTCGACCACTCCGTTGGGCCGCGTGGACGGCTTGGACTTGCCGGGCTGCGGCGGCGCGCTCGTGGTCGTGGTCGTCTCCGCCGGCTGGGACGGCTCCCGCTGTGCAGGCGCCGAAGGCGACACGGACGTCTGAGGCTTCTTCGTCGGAACAGGCCACCCTGGCCGCCCGGGCTTCGTCGTATCCGGAGCGCCCGAAGGCTTCGAGGTGACCGAAGGCAGCGAAGGCACCGTGGTCGACGGAAGCAGCGCGTCGTCGTCACACCAGTGGTGCCAGCAGTCGAAGTAGACCTCGACCGGCTTCGCCTTAGCAGCGCCGAGGGTGGCGTTCACCGTCACCGGGACATGCGCCGGCGGACGGCCCTTCAACGTCACCATCAAGTTCGCCTGGCGCCCCGGAGCCAGCGAGCCACGCGAAGTGCACGACGCACCTTCGCCGGTCGGAGTGCATCGGATGCCGGAGAAGCTCGACGAGTAGAGAATGCGGTGATCGAGCGTGATCGTCACCGGCTTCGTCGTCTCGCCCGTGTTCTTCACGCTGATGTTCAGCAGTGGGTTGCGGTTCCAGGGGAACCCGGACAGGCCGACGCTCCTGGCCGTGAGTGTGAGGTCGTCCCGCGGCTCCGGGGGTTTCGGTGGTGCCGGCACCTTGACCTGCACCTCGACCCGGACGTTGATCTGCGCCCCCGCCGTCACCGATCCTCGGACCACGCTGCCGTCCTTGGCCGTCTCGTCCGCGAGCAGCCGGAACGTCAGCACCGCGGACTGGCCCGGTTCGAGGCCGGTACCGGTCCGGCAGGTCACCGTTCCCGTGCCGCCGGGGCAGCTCACCGCGATCGTGGCGGGCGCCTGCTGCCGGAAGCCGTCGGCGCCCATCGCGCCGCCACCTCCGGCGGGAACGGCCCGCACACCTTGCGGAAGATTCAGGGAGACCGCCACGGGCTCGGACTTCGCTCCACCGTCGTTGCGCACGGTGATCGGCAGGTTGGCCGGTTCACCGGGCCTGAGCTGGACCCCACCGGCCGGGGTCGACGCCGACATCGACGGACGCGCCGGGTCCGTCGGCGAAGGTGCGGGAGCCGGAGCCGGAGCAGGCGCCGGGGCCTGGGCCGGAGGCGGCGCCTGCTGAGCGGGCGGCACGGGCTGCTGTGCCGGGGGTGGGGCGGCCGGAGGCGCCGGGGGCGGAGCGGCCGGCGGGGGTGCGGGCGCCGCGGCGGGCGGCGCGACCGCGGCGGCGGCCGGGATCTCCTGCGTGCCGCCACCGGCGGCGAGCGCCACCGCGACGGCGGCGACGATGGCCGCGCCCGATCCGGCCACACCCGCGAATTGGCGCGGTCCGGCCGCGGCGGCACCGGCGGCGCCCGAACTCGAACCGGCCGCGGCGGCCGTCGCGGCCGCGGTGACCGCGCCCGCCTTGCCCGCCCCGGTCGTCGCCAGGTAACCGAGAGCCGCGCCACCGAGCACGATCGGCGCGATGATCCCCCGCAGACCGGTGTTGACGTCGGCCAGTTCCGCGGCCAGCGCGCGGCATTTCTCGCATTCGTCCAGGTGGTTCTCCACCTGGGTCCGTTCGCGTTTGGACAACCCGTCCCGGGTCCAGGCGCCGAGCTTGTCCGCGCTCGCGCGGCAGCGTTCGGCGGAGTTCTCGGCCAGGTGGACCTGCAGATAGGCCTGCCGCAGCCCTTCACGGGCGCGGTAGGCGAGCGCGGAGACACCGTTCGCGGTCAGGCCCAGCAGCGGGGCGACCTCGGCGGGCGTCTGCCCCTCGATCTCGGTGTGCCACAGCACCGCCTGCCACCGCTCGGGCAGCCTGGCGAACGCCTTCGCGGCGAGCGTGCGCTCGAGCCCGGCGACGGCGGTGTCGGAGAAGGGGACGGTCAGCGCTTCGCCGACGGCACCGCCGACGTCGGACATGTCCTCGTTCAGGTCGACGCGTTTGTCCTTGCGCGTCTTGTCATAAGCGGTGTGCCGGAGCGCTGTCAGCAGGTACGCGCGGAACGCGGCGTCGGGGCCTTTGCCGCCGCGCAGCGTGTCCAGCACCTTCGCGAAGGCTTCCGAAACGAGGTCGTCGGCCTCGGAACTCGAGCGGGCGAGCTGACGGGCGAGGTTGTGCGCCGCGCCGGCGTGGCGCTCGTAAAGGGTTCCGTAAGACGCGATCTTCCCGTCACGCACCTCGGCGATCAGCTCGGCGTCACTCTTACCGGAGAGATCGGCGGGAACGGTGGACACGGGGCTCCTTCATCTGCTGGTTCGGCGGGTCTACTGTCTTAAACGCCCGAACACGCTCAGTGTGACGGACAGGGCGACGCACGTCACCTCGCGGTCCCTTCGATGACCCGGAGGGCGCAACGCCATCACCCGCCCTGGGTTACCGAAGAGTTCGGAAAGATCCTTGAAAAACGCCGTCACGCGCGGCGTCGACGGGCGTCCCCACCGTGAAGCGATCGCAAGATCGAAAAGATCGGAACGGAAAGGGGCGGTGGGCAGTGGACGTACCGGCCACCGGTGCGCCGTCCGGGGGATCCGATGGGCAAGCCGCCTGGAACCGGTTCGAACGAGATCGCACGCTCCGCGCACTGCGGGCCCGCTGGCGGACGGCCAGCCTGGCCGCGGGCTGGCGTTTCCCGAGTGACTGGGGTCTCCCCGAGGTCGACGCCGTCTGCGCGGCGGTGATCAAGAACGGCCGGGTCGCGCCCGCCGAAGTGGCGGAGACCGCCCTCGCGGGACTGGGCCGGGCACGGGCCGCCGCGGGTGCCGGGCTCGCCGAAACGCTCGCGGACCTCGCGGCGTTGCACGCCGTGCTCGCCGACCCGGACGCCGTGGACGGTTTCCTCGCTCCGGATGTCGACTCCACGCCCTCCCGGTTGCTGAGGGTGACGGCGCTCGCCTGGGCGGACGTCGCGACCGATCAGCTGGTGAACACCGAGGTCACCGAACCCCTCACCGGGCTGCCCACCGCCGCCTACCTGAGGACCCGGCTGAGTGAGCTGTACCGCCAGGCCCGCCGCGAAGAGCGGCCGGTCGCGGAGGCGCACACGCTGCTCGTGGTCTCGATGGACTTCAGCTCGGTCGCGGGCTGGCCGCGGCTGACCGGGATGATCCTGGTCGCGGACGCGCTCAAGCAGGTGTTCGACGGCGGGGAGAGCGTCGCCTCGATCGGGCCTTCGGTCGCGGGCGCCCTCGTGCCGAAGGACGTGCGGCTCGCTTCGTCCGGCGTCGCGCTGCGAAGGGCGCTCAACGAGCGGCTTTCCGTGGACGCCCAGTTGCGGGACACCGGCCGTCCGCAGATTTCGGCGGTCCGGCTCCCGGCGACCTACGAACTGGCGTGCGATCTCCTCGGCACGCTCGCGCGCTCCTGACGCGGGGTAGCGTAAGACGTTCTCCAGGTCACGGCCGACCCTGTCGACCAGGGACGACCTGGTTCATGATTTCCTGTTCGCGTGACCCGGACTGTTCCCGCCGACGCCAACGGCGACGTTTCGGCGAGCCGCCCGCAGCATCGATTGTCGCTGCGGAAGTCGCTCGCCCGCTTGTCCGTCCGGCCGAGATCGATCCTGATCCTGTCGGTGATCCCGCTGGTCGCGATCGGTTTCGGTATCTGGGGCTGGCAGCACGAGTGGGTGCTGGGCGTGGACAGCGCGGTCTACCGCGCCGGCGCCGAGACGCTGCTGAACGGCGACCCGCTGTACGACGCGAACACACTTCCGGTGGAGCCGTGGTGGGCGCTGCTGCCGTTCACCTACCCGCCGACCGCCGCGCTGCTGTTCATCCCGCTCGCGATCGTGCCGACGCAGGTCGCCTGGGGGCTCCTGACCGCGGTCTCGCTGCTCGCGCTGGCGCTGTGCGTCCGGATCGCCATCGGCGCGCTGCCGAAGCCGTCGACCGACGGCCCCCGCTGGTGGGCCTCGCCCGCCCGGTCGACGATCGCGTTCTTCCTCGTCTTCCTCGGCCTCGAGCCGGTGTGGCGCACGATCTTCCTCGGCCAGATCAACATCATCCTGATGGCGCTGGTGATGCTCGACATCCTGGTCATCGGGGCACGGGGCAGCCGCTGGGGCGGCGTGCTCGTCGGCGTCGCGGCCGCGGTCAAGCTCACCCCGATCGTGTTCCTCGGGCATCTGTTCATCACCGGCCGCCGGATGGACGCCGTCCGCGGCCTCGTCACGTTCGTCGCGATGCAGGGCCTGATGTTCCTGATCATCCCGCACGACGCGGCCCGGTACTGGACCTACACGCTGCCCGACACCGGCCGCATCGGCCCGGTGCACTGGGCGGGCAACCAGTCGCTGAACGCGCTGATGAACCGCTTCACCGAGCTCGCGCCCTGGGCGTCGAAGGCGGCGATGGGGATCGGCGCGCTGCTCGCGATCCCGGCGATCTGGCTGGTGCTGCGCTTCCACCGCAAGGGCCAGGCGCTCGCGGCGATGCTGGTGACGGCCTTCTGGATCCTGCTGATCTCGCCGATCTCCTGGACCCATCACTGGGTGTGGGTGGCGCCGCTGGTCGTCCTGCTGGTCTCGCGGCTGCCGAAGACGACGCCCGCCACCGCGTGGAAACGCTGGCTCGGCACGTTCGCGGTGTTCTTCGTCTTCATCAGCTGTGTGCTGCTGATCCTGCCGAACGGCCGCAACGTCGAGCTGCACTGGCAGGTGTGGCAGAACATCCTCGGCAGCGCGTACATCTTCATGCCGCTCGTGCTGGCGGCGGCGCTGGCCGGGCGCTGGTGGTACCTGCGCCGGAAGCGCGGCACCGCGGACACCGAAAAGCATGCTGAAGTCGCGTCCGGCGGCTGAGGCCCGGCTCGTCGGGATCACGCTGGCGGGTGCGCTCGCTCTGGCGATGCTCGCGCTCGGCATCGTCGCGTGGCTCGGCGAATGGCACCTCGGTGCGGACAGTGCCGTCTACCGTGCCGGCGCGCTCACGCTGCTGAAGGGTGAACCGCTCTACACCCGCGAGGCGCTGACGACGCTGCCTCCGTGGGTGCTGCTGCCGTTCACCTACACCCCGGCCGCGGCGCCGCTGTTCCTGCCGCTCGCGATCGTCCCGGCCGGGCTGACCTGGGGTGTGGTCGGCGCGCTCTCCGTGGTCTGCCTGAGCGTCGTGATCTCCGTGGCCGCCCGTGCCTGCGGCGCCCCGATCACCCGGTGGTGGGTGCTGCCGCTGGCCACGGCGGGCGCGCTGGCGCTGGAACCGGTGTGGAAGACGATCTTCCTCGGGCAGATCAATCTCATCCTGATGGCGCTGATCGTCCTCGACGTCCTCGTGCTTTCCGCGCGCGGTTCGCGCTGGGCCGGGGTGCTGATCGGGATCTCGGCGGCGATCAAGCTGACCCCGCTGATCTTCGTGCCGCATCTGCTGTTCACCGGCCGCTGGAAGGACGCGCTGCGGGCGCTCGGCACGTTCGTCGCGCTCGAAGCGGTGATGTTCGCGGTGATCCCCGGTGACGCCGTCCGGTTCTGGACCGAATCGGCGACCGACCCCAGCCGGGTCGGCTCCGTGCACTGGATCTTCAACCAGTCACTCAACGGACTGGTGAACCGCGCTTCGGAACTCGCGTCGTGGTCACTGGCGGTCGCCATCGCCGTCGCCGCCGTCCTGGCCGTCCCCGCCGTTTGGCTGGTCGTGCGCCTGCACCGCCGCGGCGACCCGGTCGGCGCGCTGCTGGTGACCGCGTTCTACGGGCTGCTGCTCTCGCCGGTGTCGTGGTCACACCACTGGGTGTGGACGGTGCCGCTGCTCGTCCTGCTCGTCGTCCGCCGATCGTGGGTGCCCGCCGCGGGTGTCGCGGTGCTGTTCGCGAGCGGCTTGATCATGTTCGTGCCCAACGGCGGCGAGACCGAGTTCGGCTGGGGGCTGGGCTGGTCGCTGCTCGGGAACGTCTACGTCCTCACGGCTGCGATCGCCATCACAGGCCTGGCGGTACGGGAGCTGCGACGCGGGTCCGCCCAGGTCGTGGCGGTGGCGGCCAAGTAATCTGCACACCGTTATGGACAAACGAACCGGTCTTCCGATCGTGGGCATGGTGGGCGGCGGACAGCTGGCCAGGATGACCCACCAGGCGGCGATCTCCCTCGGCCAGTCCCTGCGCGTGCTGGCCGCCAGGGAGAACGAATCCGCCGGCCTCGTCGCGGGCGAGGTCGTGCACGGGCACCACACCGACCTCGAAGCGCTGCGCTCGTTCGCCGCCGGGGTCGATGTGCTGACGTTCGACCACGAACACGTGCCCGGCGAGCATCTGCTGACGCTCGCGATGGAAGGCGTCACCATCCGGCCCGACCCGGCCGCGTTGTCGATGGCGCAGAACAAGCTCGTCATGCGCGAGATGATGGCCGGGCTCGAGATCCCCGGCCCAGCCTTCGCCGAAGTGTCCTCTGTGGACGACGTGATCACCTTCGGCGACAAGCACTCCTGGCCGGTGGTGCTCAAGGCGGCGCAGGGCGGCTACGACGGCCGCGGTGTCTGGATGCTCGACACCGCGCAGCACGCCCGCGAGACCGTCCCCGAACTGCTCGACGCCGGAACCCCCTTGCTGGTCGAGGAAAAGGTCGTCATGCGGCGCGAACTGTCCGCGCTCGTGGCCAGGTCGCCGTTCGGTCAGGGTGCGGCGTGGCCGGTGGTGGAGACCGTGCAGTCCGGCGGGATCAACACCGAGGTGCTCGCCCCGGCACCGGGGCTGAGCCGCGAGCGCACGCAGGAGGCGCAGGACCTGGCGCTGCGGATCGCCGCGACGCTGAACGTGACCGGCCTGCTCGCCGTCGAGCTGTTCGAGACCGACGAAGGCCTGCTGGTCAACGAACTCGCCATGCGCCCGCACAACTCGGGCCACTGGACCCAGGACGGCTCGAAGACCTCACAGTTCGAGCAGCACCTGCGTGCCGTGCTCGACTACCCGCTCGGCGTGACCGACCTGATCGCCCCCGCCTGTGTGATGGCGAACGTCCTCGGAGCCCCCGAGGCCCCGGCGATGGGCCCGGACGAACGGCTGCACCACCTGTTCGCGCGGTACCCGGACGTCCGCGTCCACCTGTACGGCAAGGGCGAGCGTCCCGGCCGCAAACTCGGCCATGTCAACCTCGTCGGCGATCGCATGGAAGAGCTGCGCGACCGCGCGCTGCTCGCCGCGCACTGGCTTTCCCACGCCGTCTGGCTCGACGGCTACGAGATCCACTAGGGAGTTACTGAGTATGTCGCCGCAGGTTGGCCTGATCATGGGCAGCGATTCGGACTGGCCGACGATGGAAGCGGCCGGGCAGGCGCTGGCCGAGTTCGGCGTCGAGTACGAGGTCGGGGTCTACTCGGCGCACCGCACTCCGCAGCGGATGCTCGACTACGCGACTTCGGCCGCTTCGCGCGGTGTGCGCGTGATCATCGCGGGCGCCGGCGGTGCCGCGCACCTGCCGGGCATGGTCGCGTCGGCGACGGTGCTGCCGGTGATCGGTGTGCCGGTGCCGCTGAAGTACCTCGACGGCATGGACTCGCTGCTCTCGATCGTGCAGATGCCCGCGGGCGTCCCTGTCGCCACCGTCTCCGTAGGCGGGGCGCGCAACGCCGGCCTGCTCGCGGTGCGCATCCTCGCCGCGTCCGATGAGGAGCTTCAAGCGAAAATGGCGCGGTTCCAGGCGGATCTTGAGCAGTTGGTGCTCGACAAGGACGCCGCTTTGCGCAAACGCGTCGAAGGCTGAATCTGCATTTCGTCCTCTCGATTCCATGGATCTCGCTCGCGGGCATAGGCCGTCACAGTAAGGTGTCAGGCGGGCACTGCCGGTCAGAACGGTCGGCGGTGGAGGAGAGGAGCACGATGCTTGGCTTTGTGATGCGCTCATGACGGCGCCACAGGATCCTCGAGTATTTCGCGATCAGGCGCGGGCCATGGAAGCCCGGCTCAAGGAGACCGTGCATACCGGACGGTCCGCCGATCAAGCGGTTTCCGCGACGGTGACCGGGCGTGGTGACCTCGTCGATCTCCGGATCTCCGACAACGCGCTGGATCGCGCGCATCCGCAGCTGCTGGGAAACAGCATCGTGCAGGCCGTCCACGCCGCGCGGGGCGCCGCGCACTCGGCGGCGGCTCCGGAGCTGGCGGCGTTGGTCGGGAAACGGCCGGCTTCGCTACCCGCGGCGGAATGGGGAGTGGGGAGTCCGGTTCCACCATCGCCGGTGTCGTCGGTGGAAACCGCCGCCGCTGTGCGGAGAGCGCGGACGCCCCGAGACGAAGTGCCAGATGAAGAGAGCTTCGACCAAGTCGACTTCCTCTCCGACGAGGACTTCGACGACCGGGGTGGTCACCGGTGAACACCCACGACAGGCTGTACCACCTGGCCAAGGAAATCGATACGAGAGTCACCGCGATCGAGCAAGCCGCGAGCAGCGGTCGTGCGGCGATCCTGACTTGGAGCATTCCCGCCGGACTCGGCACGGTCACAGTGGACGGAATGGGCTCGTTGAGGTCGGTCGACCTGAACCCCGATGCCGTGGAAACGCAGACGGAGGCGAGTCTCGCCCGGCACATCCTTCGTGCGATCAATGAGGCGGAACGCGCAGCGCGCTCGAGGAGTGACGCGATGGTCAAGGAAGCAGAGAAGGGAGGCCTTTGGTGAGCGGCCCGTTCGAGCCACTCGGCTCCAGTGGCTCCGGCTACGAGGTGTATCCGGAAGCCCTTCGAAGGGCGACCGAGGATGTCTTTCATGCCGCCGGGCGTATCCGTGATTTCGCGAATGTCGACATAGAAGGGCTTCGCCTCAATGTGCATGACGTCGGCATGCTGGGGGAAGAGGCCGGAATCATCGAAGCCTTCAACGGGATGATCGCCGAGTTGCAGGCGAAGAGCACCCGTGGCTTCGAGCGCTTGCTCAAGCTGGGGGACGCCATGGACAAGGCCGCCGACTACTACGACGCGCAGGACGAAGAGTACTACAAGCGCCTCCGTGACCTCGAGAAAGACGAGGGCTGATCGTGAGTCAATTGCCGGCGTACCCGCTCGCCGCAGATCAGAAAATTCGTGATTTCGCCGGACTTCCATTTATTGGGCGTCCTGATGTGTTCCGCATGCTCGACGATATTCGGACACGTCTTCTCGGTAACGCCGTCGGGATTCAAGAGATCGCGTTCCGGTTCGCGAGCAATGCCACGATACAAGGCGCACACGATGACATCGGCGATGCGGTGCAGGCGTTGGCGGGCACCTGGACCGGCCGGGCGGCCGACCAGTTCGTCGCGCATGCTGCGAACGTGACCAATGTGCTCAAGTCGGAACAGGAGGCGGTCGCAAGCATTTCCGGAGTGATGTCGGGCATCGCGAACGAGGTGATCAAAACCTATGGAACGGCGATCACCTTCCTCGGCGAATGCGCCGGAGAGCTTGCCAAGATTGATTTGAAGGCTTTGGTGGCAGCTCTGACCTCTGCTATTCCTGGGGTGAATCTGCTTACCTTCGCCGACGTCATAGACTCGATTATCGAGGCGCTCGGTGAGCTTGTCAAAAAGATCAGCTCATTGTTCGACGAGGCACTCAAGACCATCGGTGCCTTCAAGGCTGGAGCTATCAGCCTTATGCAGATTCAGACGAATTTCGTCGAAGTTCCCGACCTCCGCGAAGGCTCCGGAATGGACGAGCAGAAGCAATGGAAGGTCGAGCCGGATGCAGTCCCGGAATAGCGTCAGGTTCGTGGCCGTCGCCGTACTCGCGGCGGCCGTCCTCATGGGCGGGTGCGGTCCTGGCAAGCCTGAACCGTTGCTCAAGGAACGGCCGACGCCGGCCAGGGCGGGAGGCGCGATTCCGGTTACGCCGGTCGAGCAGCCCGTTGATCTTGCGTCTTTTCGGGCAGACCCTTGTAGTTCGTTGAAACGTGAGGATATCGCCGCGCTGGTCGTCGATCCGCCAGATCGAGTCAAGTCCAGCAGGGCGGATTCACCTTTGACGGGGTGTGCGTGGGTCATCCGGGACGCGCCGCAGTTGCGTGTGCAGATCCCGGCAGTGAACGAAAAAAGCCTTGCCGGACTGACGGCGCTGAGTGCCGGTAATCAGGGCACGTACTCCGGGTGGAGGGAATTGTCGATCGAGGGCCTGCCTGCGGCGCAGTACCACTTGTTCGGCGACATGAAGTCGTGCGCGATGGTGGTCGGTGTGTCGGACGATACGGCTCTCGAGTTCGACTACATGTATCCCGATGGGGTCGATTCGCAGTATTGGGGCACCGATCGGTGTGCGGGTGTGCTCAAGGCCGCGGAACTGGTGATCGGAAACCTTCGCGGCCGCTGATACGCATTTCGTCCTCTGGATGCGGTAGTTCGCCATCGAACCACCGCATCCAGAGGACGAAATGCGGGAGGGTCAGTCAGCGAGTTGCTTCCGCAGTTCCCGTTTGAGCACCTTCCCGGCCGCCGAGACCGGAATCTGGTCGACGAAATGGATCGCCCGCAGCCGTTTGTACGGCAGCACGCGGGCGCCGACGGCCTCCAGGAGTTGCTCGGCGGTGACGTTCTCGTCGCTGCGCACCACGAACGCGACCGGCAGCTCACCGACCTCGGTGTCCGGTTTGCCGACGACGGCCGCCGCGGCGACGCCGGGCAGGGTGATCAGCAGCTCTTCGAGTTCGCGCGGGAAGACGTTGTATCCCTTGTACAGCAGCATGTCCTTCTTGCGGTCTACAATGGACAAGTAGCCGTCCTCGTCGAGGATGCCGATGTCGCCGGTGTGCAGCCAGCCGTCGACGAGCGCGGCCGCGTTCTCCTCGGGACGGTTGCGATAGCCGGTCATCACCTGTGGGCCGCGCAGGCACACCTCCCCGCTTTCCCCGGCGGGCAACGGATCTTCGCCGCCTTCGGCCGGGACGATCTTGACCTCGGTGTCGGGCAGCGGGAGTCCGACCGAGCCCACCTTCCGGGTGGCGGAGCGATACGACGGCGCGATGACGGCGCCCATGGTGACCTCGGTGAGGCCATAGCCCTCGGTGATGATCACTCCGGGGAAGCGTTTCTGCAGGGCGCGGATCATCTCGTGGTTCATCGGCGCCGCGCCGGACCCGATGGTCAGTACCGAAGACAGGTCGGCTGTGTGAAACTCGGGGCAGGCGAGCAGGGCGGCGAACAGCGCCGGCGCCCCGCCGATGGTGGTGACCCGAAGCAGTTCGGCGTCGGCCACGTACGCGGCCGGGTCGAAGCGGTCGTGCAGGACGACGGTGCCGCCGTCGAGCAGCGGTACGTTGAGCGCGGCGATGGTGCCCATGGCGTGGAACCACGGCGTCAGGTTGAGGGCCACGCCGGTGCCGATCCGGGAGGGCCATTCCTCCGGACCGCCGAGCTGCTCGACGATCACCTCTCCCGACGCGTCGACAGCGGGGACCGCGCCCAGCCGCCAGCAGGAGCTCTGGAGGCTGTTGACCACTACGTTCCGGTGCGGCAGGCACACGCCCTTCGAGCGTCCGGTGGTGCCGCCGGTGTACGCCAGATGGGCGAGATCGCGGTAGATGTCGATCTCGACGTCCGGCCGCTCGTCCGAGTGAGCGGAGTAGAACTCGGTGAACTCGACCTCGCCCGGCGCCAAGGCCTCGGGCGGGTGAACGACGATGCTCAGCCGGACCGACGTCCGGTCACGGACCGAAGCGAGCACGCGGGCGACGGGGCCGACGGTGACGACGGCGACCGCCCCGGCGTCGGCGAGCTGGAAGGCGAGGTCGTCGGGCGGGAGCAGCGGATTCGCCGGGCTGAAGGTGGCCCCGGCGAGCAGCGTCCCGTAATACGCGACCGGGTACGCCAGGCAGTTCGGCAAGTGGAGCGCGACGACGTCGCCGCTGCCGATGCCCTCGGCACGCAGGGCGTTCGCGAAGCGACAGGCCGCGCTGTACGTCTGGGCGAAGGTGAGGCTCTGGTCTCCGTGGGCGAAGGCCGTGCGGGCGCCCCAGCGAGCGGCGGCGCCTGCCAGCACCGAGCCGACCGGGACCTCGGGATAGTCGAGCGACCGGGGGAACGGGGTGAGCTCCATCACTCGAACGTACGGACTTTGCGGTCAAAGACACAAGCGCTCGCGATGTCGCACAATGTGAACGAGCGCTAACATCGGTCAAACTCCCAAACGCGGTTAGAAGAGGTGACGAAGGTGTCTGACGGCCCGGGTCTGTACCAGCTTGCCGAAGAGCACGAGGAGCTGCGGGCCGCGGTGCGTGCCCTCGCGGAGAAGGAGATCGAGCCCTACGCGGCCGAGGTCGACGAGGACGAGCGTTACCCGATCGAGGCGTACAACGCGCTGGTCAAGTCGGGTTTCAACGCCGTCCACATCGACGAGGCCTACGACGGCCAGGGCGCGGACGCCATCGCCGCCTGCATCGTGATCGAGGAGGTCGCGCGGGTCGACGCGTCGGCGTCGTTGATCCCGGCGGTGAACAAGCTGGGCACGGTGCCGATCATTCTTTCGGCGTCGGAAGACCTCAAGAAGCTGGTGCTGCCGTCGATCGCCTCGGGCGAAGCCTCGGCGTCGTACGCGCTCTCGGAGCGCGAAGCCGGCTCGGACACCGCCTCGATGCGCACCCGCGCGAAGCTCGACGGCGACCACTGGGTGCTCAACGGCACCAAGTGCTGGATCACCAACGCGGGTGAATCGTCCTGG
Organism: Amycolatopsis roodepoortensis; assembly: GCF_024628825.1. Lineage (NCBI taxonomy): Bacteria > Bacillati > Actinomycetota > Actinomycetes > Pseudonocardiales > Pseudonocardiaceae > Amycolatopsis > Amycolatopsis roodepoortensis. The sequence continues at coordinate 3,866,706 of NZ_CP102415.1, read as the reverse complement.
TACACCGTGATGGCGGTGACCGACCCCAACGCCGAGAAGAAGGCCAACGGCATCTCCGCGTTCGTCGTGCACAAGGACGACCCCGGCTTCACCGTCGGCTCGAAGGAGCGGAAGCTCGGCATCAAGGGCTCGCCGACCCGCGAGATCCACTTCGAGAACTGCACCATCCCGGCCGACCGCATCATCGGCGAGCCCGGCACCGGCCTGAAGACCGCGCTGCGCACCCTCGACCACACCCGCCCGACCATCGGCGCGCAGGCGCTGGGCATCGCGCAGGGCGCGCTCGACGCGTCGATCGCGTACGTCAAGGAGCGCAAGCAGTTCGGCAAGTCGATCTCGGAGTTCCAGGGCGTCCAGTTCATGCTGGCCGACATGGGCATCAAGATCGAGGCCGCCCGGAACCTCGTCTACGCCTCCGCCGCGGCGACCGAGCGTGGCGACAAGCGCGGTGGCTACATGGCCGCGGCCGCGAAGGCGTACGCGTCGGACATCGCGATGTCGGTGACGACGGACGCCGTGCAGCTCTTCGGTGGCGCGGGCTACACGCGCGACTTCCCGGTGGAGCGCATGATGCGCGACGCGAAAATCACCCAGATCTACGAAGGCACCAACCAGATCCAGCGCATGGTCATGGCGCGCGCCCTGCTCAAGGGCTGACGTCATTCCCGCGTGATGGCCCCCTTCCCTCGGCTCAGCCGAGGGAAGGGGGCCATCACGCGCTTCGGGGGCCCGCAACCAGGTGACGAAATGCGCAGGTGAGATCGCCCCTCGGTGAGATGCTTCACGGAAGTACGGCGATCATGGACCGCCGGTGTCACTCTCGAAAGATGTTCTGGTTCGCACCGGTGTCGTGGACACCGCACGACGAGGCCGAGCTGATCGCCGGCTGGCGGTTGTGGCTCGAACTCGGGGATCGCACGTGGCCGTCGGCCGCGTGGGACGGGACGGCGGCCGACGTCGTCCGGCCGCTGCGTGAGCTGGTCTCGGCCTGCGACGAGATCGAGACGGGTTACCGCGAGGCCGTCGACGAGCCGTCGGAAGGGTTCATCCGGATCATCCAGTTCCTCGTGTGGACCGTCAGCACGGTGATCGAACTGTGGGCCGACGACGAGGCTCCGCTCGACGCCGAGCGGATAGCGTTGCTGCACGCCGATCTGGCCGGGTTCGCGGAGCAGGCCGAGCGGGTGCTCGAGGTGCTGGCCGTCAGCGGAGGCTGGACGGGTCTGGCCGCGGAGCACCGGCGGACGGGTCGCTGAGCGACTCCGGTTTCTCGACCCAAGCGAACTGCGAACCCGCCAGATACGCGATCAGCGGACGGTCCAGCGAGAGCAGGGTCACCGGGGTCCCGAACGGGTCTTCGCCAGGCGCGATTTCGTACCCCAGCTCGATGACGGACTCGTCCTCCTCGTCGGATTCGACTTCGTGGCGGGTGACACCGTTGTCGACCGACCACCTGCCATCGAGGGTGCGATGGAACTTCACGACCAGTGCGCCCGGAGTCGCCCAGGTGAAGCGTGACACCGAGAACCCGGTGCTCCAGCTCTTCCAGTAGAACCATCCGGAGCCGTCGCGGCGGAACACCAGGTCGACATACTCGACGCTGCCCGGATGCAGGATTCTATCCGACCACAGGCCCGTCAGCCGTTCGTCCGTCACGGACAAGAGTCTGCCGTACGCCGCTTCCTGTCGGGTACCTGTCGATCACGCTCCGGAGGTGCCGTCGGAGGCGTCCGGTGCCCTACCGTGATCCGGGTAAGTTGAATATTCACCGACCAGAAAGCTGATACCCGATGTTCGCTCGTTTCAAGGATGTCGCCCTCCTGCTCGGCCGGATCGGTGTCGGTGTGGTCTTCCTCGCACACGGCCTGCAGAAGTGGGAAAACGGGATCGACGGCACCGCGAAGTTCTTCGAGCAGACCGGAATCCCGCTGCCGACGCTCGCGGCGATCTTCGCGATCGCGGTGGAGATCGTGGGCGCGATCTTGTTCATCGTCGGTTTCCTGACGCCGCTGGTGGGCCTCGGCTTCGTCGTGGTCTCCGTCGGCGCCCTGCTCTCGGTGCACCTCGACAACGGCCTCACCGGCCAGGGCGGTTACGAGCTCGTCCTCGTCCTGGCGGTCGCCGGGCTCGCGCTCGGCTTCAACGCCGGCAAGCTGTCGCTCGACCACGCGCTCTTCGGGCGCAAGCGTGAGGCGAAGCAGCTCCAGGAAGCCTGACCCTCGAGATGAAGGGGCCTTCCGAAAGGCCCCTTCATCTCACGTCAGGGCTGGAGATCCGCCGTCGTCCGCTCGGCTTCGCGCCGGGAGGCGAGTTTGGCCGGATCCGCGTCGGTGACCTGGACCAGATGCGCACCCGCCGCCAGCGGCGTCAGGAACCCCGCGAGAATCCCTTCTTCGCCCTCCCACTCCACAGTGGACAGAACGCGATCTTCGGCGGACAGGCTCGCGGAAGAAGCGCGAGAGCGGGCTTCGGCGAGCACTTCGTCCACAGTGGACGATCCTAGTGCCGGAGTGTCGCCGGGCACGGGGAACAGCGGGCTGAACTGGTCACCCGAAAGCCGGGCTTCGGTCAGGTAGTCCAGCGCCCCGTCCGGCACGGAACCGGCGGGCAGCCCGAGGCCCATCGGGTGCAGCGAGACGACGGCCGTGGCGGACGCGTCGGACGTGCCGCCCGGCGCGACGAACGCCACCCGCGCGCCCGCGGTCTCCGTCACCACCCTGGCGCCGCACCACCACGCGCCCAGCAGGACACCGGCGGTCTGCCAATGCGACGGCAGCACCACGGCGACCTCGTCGCCCGGTTCGACGTCGAACTCGTCGACCAGCCAGTTCGCCGTCTTGGCCGCCCAGTTCACCGTGGTCGCCACGGACAGTTCGACCCGGCTGCCCTGCTTGTCGTCGTAGTGCGTGATCAGCGGTTTCGCGGGCGACCCGAGCACGGGCCGCAGCAGCAGTTCGGTGAGGCTCACACCACGACGTTAGTTCACGCAGGGAACGCTCGACGCGGCGAGCACTCCAGCCGCGCCGGGAGCGCCGCCACCGCCGCCCCGGCCCGCCAGACCGGAGATGAAGGACCGCACGGCGGCGAGGTCGATCTCGACGACGCTCTGGCCGTCCGCGCTGCGGCCGTTGATGTTCACCACCGGGATGGTCGTGAAAGTCAGATCGCCCGACGCGATCCCCTTCGCCTGCTGCGCGAACTCCAGCAGGTCCAGCCCCTCGTCGAGAACGATCGACCGGCGCACGACGTCCATCAGGCCCGACATCGTCGACGGGCTGGTGAGCGTCCCCGCCGAAAGCACCTGGTTCAGCGCCGAGGACAGGAACGTCTGCTGCCGCACGATGCGGTCGAGGTCGCCGCGCGGCAGGTTCTTCCGCTGCCGGACGAAGGAAAGCGCCTCGCCGCCCGACACGGTCTGTTCGCCGCGCCGGAAGTTCGCGCCCGAGTCCTTGTCCTCGGTCGCGTGATTCAGGCAGACCTTGACGCCGCCCAGCGCCTCGGTCAGCAGGTAGAACCCGAGCAGGTTGACCTCGGCGTAGTGGTCGATGCGGATCTGCGTCAGTTCCTGAACGGTCTGGACCAGTGCCTTGCGGCCTTCCTGATCGGAATCACGTTCGAGTTTCGCCTGATCGGTTTCACCCCGATGGGCGTTCGCGTAGTTGGTCTTCGCGAAGCCGTACGCCGAATTGATCTTGTTCGGGCCGCGGCCGGGGATGTCGGTCCAGGTGTCGCGCGGGATCGAGACGCCGGACGGTTTCCCGCCGTTCTTCGGGATGCGCAGGATGATGATGGTGTCGGTGTTGACGCCCGCCTTCTCCTCGGTGCGCAGCTGCTTGAGCACGCGGAGTGGCAGCGGGTTGCCCTGCGCGTCGGTCCGCGCGTCGCTGCCGACCAGGAGGATGTCGGTCGCGCCGTCGTCGGCGGGCGGCGCGGCGGGGTCGTCGGGCTTGCTCAGGGCGTTCGTCGTGGGGACGTTGTTCTGCAGCTGGTCCTTGGTGACGTACGCGTAGCCCGTCGTACCGAGGGCGAGCAGGGACACGAGGCCGACCGCGATCCGCCGGGTGTACCGGCCGGCGCGGCGCAGTGGGCGCTCGGGCACGTCGAGCACACCCGAGACCGGCTCGTCTTCGTCCTCGGCGGGGGCCGACGGCTGGGGGAGTGGCGGATTCCGCGGGTACGGCGTCGGGACGAGCTTTTCGTCACTCTCGGTGTCCGAATCGACGTCCTCTTCGGACTTCGGTTCTTCGGCGTCCAAGTGCTCAGAACGGTCGTTGACGGTCTTGTCCTCGTCGCTCATCCCTGTTCACCTCCCCTGGCGCGGTAGCTGTTCGATAGTAGGAGAAGGCTAAGCCACCGTGAGGGTGGCCACGCTGAGTGCCCGGAATTAATTGACGCAGGGCACATTGCCCGCGACGATCGGCTTCGTGGTGGGCGCCGGAGCGCTGGCGGGCGGCTGAGCCGGCTTCGGGGGCTCCGACGTCTTCGACGGGGGCGTGGCCGTTCCAGCGGACGCGCCCTTGAAGTCCTTGCCGAGCAGGACCCGCACCTTGCCGGGCGCGACGTCACGGTCCGCCTCGGCCAGCACCGCCGGGCCGAAGACCTGCTTGATCAGGGCCAGCGCGGCTTCGTCGCCCGGCGCGTGCCGGACGACCGTCGAGTTCCGGGTGCTGAGCTTGGTGTCGGCCGCGAGTTTGAAACCCTTGCCCTGCAACAGGTTCCGGGTCTCGGTGGCCACCGTGGGCGAACCGGTCCCGTCGAAGAGCTCGACGGTCACCGCTTCCGCGCCCGGCAGGGTGGCCGGGGTCTCGGACGGCGCCGGCTCGCCCTCGGAAGTCAGGCGGGCGACCTCGGCCTGCACCTGCGCCGGGTCGACGCGGAGCACGGCGGCACCGCCGATGATCGCGTCGCCCTGGGTCGGGATCGTGTGGAATTCGACGTTTCCGCTGGTCAGCCCGCGCATCTGGGCGGCGAACTCCGGCAGGTCCCAGCCTGCCGACAGCACGACCGACTTCTTCACGGCCTCGATCAGGTCCGCGATCTTCGCCGGGTTGATCAGGACGTCCGACGAGAGCACCTTGTTCGCCAGCCCGGACAGGAAGGCCTGCTGCCGGGCGATCCGGTCGAGGTCGCCGTTCTGCAGGTCGTAGCGCTGGCGGACGAACGCGAGCGCCTGGACGCCCTCGACGGTCGACTTCCCGGCGGGCAGGTCCACGCCGGACTTCTTCTCCTTGACCGCGTTGTTGAGGCAGACCTCGACGCCGCCGATCGCCTTGGTGATCTCGTAGAAGCTCGACAGGTTCACCTCGGCGTACCGGTCGATCATCTTCGGCTTGCCGATGAACTTCTCCAGCGTCGCGATCAGGTTCTTGCGGCCGGCGTCCTTGGCCTTGGCGTCGACGTCCTTGAGGTCGGTGTTGCCCTGCTGCTGCAGCGTCTTCGACGTGTCGTTGTAGGCGTACACGTACGCGCTGTTGAGCCTGTGCTTGCCGAAACCCCCGGCGATCTCGACCCACGAGTCACGGGGGAAGGAGATCGCGACCGCCTTCTTTCCGTTCTGGGGGATGTGCACCAGGATCATCGTGTCGGTCTGGCGCTCGCCGTCCGAAACACCGGCGTGCAGCATGTCGAGGACCTCGCGCGGCAGCGGGTTGCCCTGGGCGTCGGTGCGGCTGTCCTGGCCGACGAGCAGGATGTCGATCGCGCCGTCCAGCGGTTTCGCCGGGGGATGGCCGTTGTCCTCGAAGATGTTCGTGGTCGCGAAGCCCCGGGACGGGTCACCGATGAACTGCCAGCCCCACCAGGTCAGCGCCAGGATCGTGATCGAGACCAGGCTGAACACGACCTTCACGCCACGGCGGGCGAACACCACGACGCCGCCACCACGGCGCGCCGGAATGGGTGGCCCGGGCCACTCGGTCACGTGCGGTCCTCCACGAATCTCCCCAGGGCACACGCGTGCCTCGTCCATGACTCTACTGAGTCTCGTGTTAGACGTCCGTAGGCTGGTGAAAGGTTGCCCCGGTCGTGACACACTCGGCCGGTCATGAAGGAGCAGAGGGAGGATCGCGGCATGCGAGTGCTGGTCACCGGTGGCGCCGGGTTCATCGGATCGCATTACGTCCGGCAGGTGCTGACGGGTGCGTACCCGAGCTTGGCCGACGCCGAGCTGATCGTGCTCGACAAGCTGACCTACGCGGGCAACGAGGCGAACCTGGAGCTCGTGCGCGAGAACCCGCGCTACCGGTTCGAAAAGGGCGACATCTGTGACGCCGCACTGGTCGGTGAGCTGATGCGGGGGATCGACCTGGTCGTGCACTTCGCCGCCGAGTCCCATGTGGACCGTTCGATCGCAGGCGCGGCCGACTTCGTGCTGACGAACGTGCTCGGCACGCAGACCCTGTTGCAGGCCGCGCTGGAGGCGGGGGTCGGCAAGTTCGTCCACGTGTCCACCGACGAGGTCTACGGCTCGATCGACAAGGGGTCCTGGGACGAGGACCACGCGCTGGAGCCGAATTCGCCGTACTCGGCGTCGAAGGCGTCCTCGGATCTGCTGGCCCGTTCGTTCTTCCGCACACACGGATTGCCCGTCTGTGTCACGAGGTGCTCGAACAACTACGGTCCGTACCAATTCCCTGAGAAGGTCATCCCGCTCTTCGTGACCAACCTGCTCGACGGCAAGAAGGTCCCGCTCTACGGCGACGGGCTCAACGTGCGTGACTGGCTGCACGTGGACGATCACTGCAACGGCATCCAGCTCGTCGCCGACGGTGGAAGGCCGGGAGAGGTCTACAACATCGGTGGTGGAACGGAACTGACCAACCGCGAGCTGACCGAGCGGCTCCTGGACGCCGTCGGCGCCGGCTGGGACAGCGTCGAGCCGGTCGTGGACCGCAAGGGGCACGACCGCCGGTACTCCGTCGACATCACCAAGATCTCGCGGGAGCTCGGTTACGCGCCGCGGAAGTCCTTTGAGGACGGTCTGGCCGAAACGGTGGCCTGGTACAGCGGGAACCGATCGTGGTGGGAGCCGCTGAAGAAGCGTGCGGGGGAGTGAAGACGTGCTGAGCATTCTCGTACCGGGCGGATCCGGGCAGCTGGGGCGTGATCTCGCGGCGCTGGCCGCGGACGCCATCGCCGTCACGGCCCCGTCGTCCTCCGAGCTGGACGTGCGCGACACCGGTCAGGTCGTCGCCGCGGTGACCGAGCTGGCCGGCCGGGCGCGGGCGGCGGGGAGGTCGCCGGTGGTGATCAACGCGGCGGCCTACACCGCGGTCGACGCGGCGGAAACCGACGAGGAGCGGGCGTTCGCGGTGAACGCCGACGGTCCCCGGGTGCTCGCCGCGGCGTGCTCGTCGCGCGGGGTGCCGCTCATCCACGTGTCCACGGACTACGTGTTCGCGGGCGACGCGACCTCGCCGTACGAGACCGGTGACCTGCTGGGCCCGCTCAACGCCTACGGCAGGACGAAAGCCGCCGGGGAGGACGCGCTGCTCGGTTCGGGTGCCCGTTCGTGGATCGTCCGGACGTCCTGGGTGTACGGGAAGACCGGGTCGAACTTCGTGGAGACCATGGCGCGGCTGGAAAAAGAGCGCGACGAACTGTCCGTAGTGGACGATCAGACCGGTTCGCCGACCTGGTCCCGCGACCTCGCCGCGGGCCTGCTGGAGCTGGCGGGCCGGGTCGCCGCCGGTGACGGGCCGTCGCAGCGGGTGCTGCACTGCACGGGTGGCGGTTCGACGACGTGGTGCGGGTTCGCGAAGGCGATCTTCGCGGAGCTGGGCGCGGATCCGGCGCGCGTGAAGCCCTGTACGACGGCGGAGTTCCCGCGTCCGGCGGCGCGCCCGGCGTACGGGGTGCTGTCGAACGCGTCATGGCGCGAGGCGGGCCTCACTCCGCTCCGGGGCTGGCCCGAGGCGTTGAAGGCCTACTTCGCTTCCTGATCTCTCGAAATGCGGGAGGTCAGTGCTTAGTGCTCGCCTGGCGGTACGCGGCGACGGTGAGTTCGGCGCACGCCCGCCAGGTGAAGTTCGCGACGTGCGCGCGGCGCGCGGCCGAAGTGGCGACGGCGTGCGGGTCGCTGACGGCGATCCGCAGCGCCTCCACGAGCCCGTCGACGTCCTCGTAGGGCACCAGGCTCGCGCAGTTCCCCGCGACCTCGCGCAGCGCCGGGATGTCCGTGCACACCACGGGGACGTCCGACGCCAGCGCCTCCAGCACCGGGAGCCCGAAGCCCTCGTCGCGCGATGGCAGCACCAGGGCACTGGCCCCGGCGACGACGCGCCGGAGGTTCACGTCCGACAGATACCCGACGTGGCGCGAACGAGGGCCCACCGCGAACGAACCAGGACCGACGAACACCAGATCCGGCAGATCCGGTGCCGCCTCGTGCGCCTGCTGGAGCCAGTGCAGGCCCTTGCGGGGGCCGGGGGCCCCGGCGAAGAGCAGGTACTTGTCCGGGAGTCCGAGTTCCTTGCGGCGTTCCGGGTCCGGCGGGCGCGCGGTGAACCAGGCCGGGTTCACGCCGAGCGGGGTCACGATGATCTTGCCGCGGTCCACGTCGAGCCGTTCGGCGACCTGGTCGGCGACGGCGTTGGTGGGCGTGCAGATCGCGTCCGCGAGCCGGGCGCCGCGCCGCACCAGCCGCGGCAGTTCGTGATCGCTCGGCGCGAGCTCTTCGGGAGCGTCCAGGAAGGCCAGATCGTGGATGGTCACCACGCCCGCGGCGCGGAACCGGCCGGGCAGCACGAAATTGGTGCCGTGCACGACATCCGTCGGCCCGGCGAACAGCTCCACCGGGGGCAGCTGCGAACGCAGCCAGGCCTTGCGCAGCAACCGCGCCGCCACCGGCATACCGCGTGCCCGGACGCCGTGCGGCAGCACGTGCCGCAGCCTTCGCCAGCCGCGCAACGTGAACGCGACCGCGCGAGTGTCCACTTCGGACATCGAGGCGAGCTCTTCGGACAGCGCGACGGTGTACCGGCCGATACCCGTCCTGGCACCGAGCAGCGGGGTCCCGTCGAGCAGGACGCGCAAGGGGCGGTCAGCCACGGCCGAGCCTCTGCTTGGCGACCTTGACCACGCGGCCGCCGACGCGGCGCGCGAGCTCCTTCGGGCCGCCGTCGGCGAGGTACTCGCGGATCAGGTCGACGTCGCGGCGCAGCATTTCCTTGCCCCGCAACGGTTCGGAGACCACGAGGTCGCTGGAGCCGGGCAGCCGGTCGGCGGCGGGGCGCGGGTTCCGGCAGAACTCCACCAGCGGTTTCAGCGCCTCCGGCCAGGCGTAACGCCGGGCGACCGCCGCCATCCGCTCGACACAGCCCGTGGCGAACTCCTCGTCGTACAACGCCTTTTCGAGCGCGTCGGCGAGCGCGTCCACGTCCTCGGCCGGGACGACGACGCCGAGCCGTTCCTCGCGGACCAGGTCGGCGAACGAGTCGCCGTCGGTGGTGACGATCGGCAGCCCGGCCCACAGGTAATCCAGCACCCGGGTCCGGAACGCGAAGGTCGTCTCGACGTGCTCGTAGTGCGTGGTGACGCCGCAGTTCGCGTCGAGCAGCCAGTTCTGGCGCTCCTCGTAGGGCACCCACTGCTGGTTGAAGAACACGTGCTTGCCGGTGAGGCCGAGCGTGTCGGACAGCAGCATCGTCCGCGCGCCGATGTCCATCTCGGTGACCTCGGGGTTGGGATGCTTCATGCCGAGGAACACCAGCCGGACGTCGCCGCGGCGCTGCCGCAGCAGTTCGATCGCGCGGACCAGGGTCAGCGGGTCGAACCAGCTGTAGACGCCGCCCGCCCACAGCACGACGTGGTCGGTCTCGCCGATTCCGTCCAAAGTGGACCGGAGGCCGGGGCCGGTGCGCACCGGGGCCTGCGACGGCAGGCCGAACGGGACGATGGACAGCAGCGATTGCGTGGTCGGGTCGGCGTCGTACAGGCGCGGCGACAGCCTGCCCATCGCGGCGAGGTGGCCCAGCCAGAAATGGCGCTGACGGTCCGAGGCGCAGAGGAAGAAGTCGCCGCGTTCCAGTTGCGCGTCGAGGACCTTGGTGACCCCGATGAGGTCCAGTGCCCGCTTGTCGTCGGGAACGCCCTTGCCCTGTTCGAGCAGTTCGAGGTGCATCGGGTCGTACAGATCCGCGACCACGATCTTGTGCGCGTACTGCTTCTTCAGCGAGGGCGCGAGTTCCAGCACGTGGCCCTGCAGGACGATGATATCGGCCCAGGCGATCGGCGTCTCCAGGTCACGCCGGGTGGCCGCGCTGACCCGGAACGCCGCGGGCGGCGGATCGGCGAGCGGATTGACCGTCACCAGGTGGACGTCGTGCTCGGTGGCCAGCGTCGCGGCCATGTTCCACGCGCGGATCGCCGGGCCCGCCATGCGTTCGGTGATCGCGTCGCCGGTGATCACCAGTACCTTGCGGCGCTGGCCGAAGAGCGCGTCGATACCGAACGTCTCGACCAGGATTTCGTGCGCGGCGAGATAACGCGGCAGCGGATATGCGGGCTCCAATGCCTTGCGCAGCAAGGGAAGCAGATCGGCGTCGGTGCGGACGCGGGCGGCCTGTTCGGCGGCGCGCGACTCGGCGAGCGACGGCAGCAGTTCGACGAACTGGTCGATCGCCAGCACGCCGGCCAGCGTCGTCCTCGGCACCTCGACCGGGCCGGTTTCGGCCGGACCGACACCCTTGGCGAGATCGAACCGGGTGGCGTCGAGGTCGCCGCGCGCGGTCGCCCGGCGGACGGCCAGCGCCAGCGCGGCGGGCAGCGCGCGCGTCAGCGTCTCGTCGGAAAGGTTCTTGTACAGCGCCGCCAAGGCGTTGCGCTCCAGCAGGAACGTCTCACGACCGGAGTCTGGAGCGTCCACTGTGGACATCGTGGCGTGGTGCCGGTGGTAGGTCAGCGACTCCGGCACGTAGCGCACGCGCCAGCCGCGCAGGTTCAGCCGCCAGCCGAGGTCGACGTCCTCGTAGAACATGAAGAACCGCTCGTCGAAGCCGCCGAGTTCGGCGAACACCCCGGCGCGGACGAACATCGCCGAACCGGTCGCGAACAGGACGTCCTTGGCGATCTCGTGTTCGGCGGCGGGGACGTCGGACAGCGGACTGCCGGCGTGGCGCTTGTAGCCCATGCCGAACCAGGTGAGGCCGGCGTCGACGAAATCGGTGCCGGTGCCGTCCCAGTCGAGGACCTTGCTGGCCACCGCGGCGACGGTCGGCTGCGCGCGCAGTTCGGCCACGGCCGTACCGACCCAGCCGGGAGCCGGGCGGGCGTCGTTGTTGAGGAAGGCGAGGACGGTGCCCGTCGCGTGCCGCGCGCCGAGGTTGCAGCCGCCCGCGAAGCCGGAGTTCACCGGGGACTCGACGAGCGTGACGCCCGGGGCAGCGGCCTTGATCTCGGCCACGTCGGTGCCGCCGGAGGCGTTGTCGACGCAGATGACCTCGAGGTTCGGGTAATCGTGTTCGGCGAGCGCGCGCAGGCAGGTGACGGTGTCGGCCGCTCCCCGGTAGTTCACCACGATCACCGAGACGACCGGTTGCGTTTCCCCCTGCGCCAAAGCCGTACTCCCTGCTCTCGATTGGGGCAAGCTTAATTGCCCGCCCACGCGTCCCAGACCGCGCCTCGGCCCAGTGTCGCCCGGCGCCCGATGGCCCGCCGCTCGAGCAGCGTGCGCGGCAGCCGGGCGGCGACGGCGCCCAGCACCTGGCACCGGAGGCTCAGACGGAAGTTCGGGGCGTCCGGTTTCCCGCGGAGGGGGAGTATCGCGGTCAAGATCGTGAACTTCACCAGCTGGCGGACCGCCACCGCGCGCGGAGCGCACCGCAGGAGGGTCAGCAGGCGGTTGCGTTCATTCCACAGGTGGAACGGGACCGAACCCGGCCGGGTGCTCGCGCCATGCCGGTGGGTGACCTCGGCTTCGGCGCCGACGACGTCCCAGCCCGCCAGCCGCAGCCGCCACGCGGTGTCGGTGTCCTCGTAGTAGCAGAAATAGGACGCCGGGACGCCGCCGACGGAACGGAGCGCCTCGACGTCGAGCACGGCCGCGCCCCCGCAGAAGCCGAAGATCTCGTCGGCGGGTTCCGGCAGGTCGGCGCCGTGGCCGTCGGCGGTCAGGCGGACGCCGGTGGACTGGACGGTCCCGTCGGCCAGCGTCAGCCGGGCGCTCACGGCCGCGGCGAGCGGAGCCTTGGCGAGAGTGTCTTCGCAGGTCGCGAGCCAGTCCGGGGCCGGGGCGGCGTCATCGTTCAGCCAGGCCATCAGCGGGGTGCCGACTTCCTCCAGCGCGGCGGCCATGGCGCCCGCGTAACCGGTGTTGTGCCGCAGCCGGAGCACCTCGGGCTTCGACGGATGGGCGGCGAGCAGGGCGGCCGTCCCGTCGTCGGAGGCGTTGTCGACGACCAGCGTCCGATGCGGGCGGGTCTGCGCGGCGAGCGCGTCGAGGCAGGCGGTGATGTGCGCGGCGCCGCGCCAGGTGACCACGACGACGGTGGTGCTGGTCATGCCAGAGAGAATAGAGACCATGCCCGAACTGGTCGTGCTCGCGGAGCAGCTGCTGGCACCCGTCCCCGGCGGGACCGGCCGCTACACCGGCGAGCTGCTGCGCGCCCTCGCCGAGACGGCGCCGCCGGGCTGGACGGTGTCGAGCGTGGTCGCGCGGCACGTCGACATCGACGCGGCGATCGTCGAAGGAGTCGCGGGGCCGCGCGTGCTGCCGATCCCGCCCCGGGCGCTGATCGCCGCCTGGCAGCTGGGCCTGCCGTGGTGGCCGGGCGGCGACGCTGTCCACGCGCCGACACCGCTCGCGCCCGCCCGCGTGCCGAAGGGGCGGACGTTGTCGGTCGCCGTGCACGACACCGTGCCCTGGACGCATCCCGAGACGCTGACCCCGCGCGGCGTCGCGTGGCACAAGGCGGTGATCGCGCGGGCCGCGGTGCGGGCGACCGCGCTGACCGTGCCGACGCAAGCGATTGCGGACGAGCTCACCGCGCTGGTCCCGGTCTCGGTGCCGCTGCGCGTGATCCCGCACGGTGTCCGGCCGCCCGCCGGGTTCGCCGAGGTCGCGCTGCCGGAGCGGTACGTGCTCGCGATCGGGACCATCGAGCCGCGCAAGGGCATCGACGTGCTGATCGACGCGGCCGGCCGGATCGGGGTGCCGCTGGTGCTGGCGGGTCAGCCGGGCTGGGGCGGCATCGACCCGGTGGCGCTGGCGCGCGAGCACGGCGCCGATGTCCGGGTGCTGGGGAAGGTGAGCGACGCGGAACTGGCGTTCGCGTTGCGGGGCGCGTCGGTGCTGGCGATGCCGAGCCGGGCGGAGGGATTCGGGCTGCCGCTGATCGAGGCGATGGCGGCCGGGGTGCCGGTGGTGCACTCGGACGTCCCGGCTCTGGTCGAGGTGGCCGGGGGAGCGGGCGTGACGGTCCCTGTCGGCGATGCGCAAGCGCTTGCGGACGCCCTTCGCGACGTACTCGACCGTCCGGAGCGTGCGGCAACGCTGCGTGACAGCGGCCTCGGCCGTTCGAGTGAGTTCACCTGGCAGCGCGCCGCTTCCGCCGTCTGGGGTCTCCACCTGCGGCAGCGGGTTGCTTGACCGGATTCAGCCGGAGTTTTCCTCGCGCGGCGGCAATCTGTCGGTTCCCCACCGCGGACCCAGGGCACCGCCGTACCCTCCTAGGGTGACCGATGACCCTCGCGTGCTGATCGACGCGACCGCCGTCCCCGCGGACCGGGGTGGCGTCGGACGTTACGTGGATTCGCTGGTCGCGGCGCTGGACGAGGACGGCGCGCGGATCACCGTCGTCTGCCAGCCGCGGGACGCGGTGCTGTACGACCGGCTGGCGCCCGGCGCGCGGATCGTGCCCACCTCGCCGTCGACGTCGACCAGGACGGCCAGGCTGACCTGGGAGCAGGCGACCCTGCCCCGGCTGGTCCGGCGGCTCGCCGCCGACGTCGTCCACTCCCCGCACTACACGATGCCGCTGGCCAGCCCGGCCGCTTCGGTGGTGACGCTGCACGACGCGACCTTCTTCACCGACGCGGTGCTGCACTCTTCGGTGAAAGCGCGCTTCTTCCGCGCCTGGACCGCGACGGCGCTTCGGCGCGCGACGCTGTGCATCGTGCCGAGCATCGCCACGGCCGCCGAGCTGGAGCGCGTCGGCCAAGTGCGCAACGCGGAACTGGAGATCATCCATCACGGCGTCGAACCGGACCGGTTCCATCCGCCCTCGCCCGCCGAAATCGAGGCCGCTCGCCAGGCCGTCGGGCTCGGGAAGACTCCGTACGTCGCCTTCCTCGGCGCGCTGGAACCGCGCAAGAACGTGCCCGCGCTGATCCGCGGCTTCGCGCACGCCGTGACCGGCAGGCCGAACCCGCCGGCACTGGTACTGGCCGGGCAACCGGGCTGGGATTCGCAGGTCGAACGCGCCCTCGACGCAGTACCGCACCGGCTGCGCGTGATCCGGGCCGGATATCTGCCGTTCGACACGCTCGCCGGCTTCCTCGGCGGCTCCGAACTGGTGGCGTACCCGAGCCTCGGCGAGGGATTCGGGCTGCCGGTGCTGGAGGCGATGGCGTGCGGCGCGGCCGTGCTCACGACCCGGCGGCTTTCGCTGCCGGAGGTCGGCGGGGACGCGGTCGCCTACTGCGGGGTCGGCGCTGGAGACGTCGCGGCGGCCATCTCGGAGCTCCTCGACGATCCGGCTCGACGGGCGGAGCTGGCCGAAGCCGCGCTTCGGCGGGCGAAGGAGTTCTCGTGGGCGACGACCGCGGAGCGGCATCGGGAGGCTTACGCGAAGGCCTGGCACCGGCATGCGCGGCGGCGGGCCGGCTGACCATTGCTTCCGGCCTCGTGCGTGTCGGGGAGCAAGGGACCTTTGCTACCGCCTCCGGCGGGGTCGCGTTCGATGCCGAGGTCGTGTCTCTGCCGGGGAGCCGCATGCGGCTCGTGGGGTATGCTTGAGGTGCGAGGCCCCGGTGGGGCCGAGTATGAAAGCCCGCGACGCGTCCGGACGGTCGTCTCGCGGGCTTTTCGCCGTTCAGGATTCGATGATCGAGTCGATGAGCCTGCTCGCTCTCCGGCGCCAATCACCGCCCGCGCCGAAACACCAGCCCACCGCGTCGGAAATCCACAGCAGGGGTTCGGCGGTCGAATTCAGATGTTCGTAGGTGAGCTCGGTCTTGGACGGCCGGTGGCCGAGGGCTCTCTGCATGGTCTGGCGATCGTGGAGATCTCGATGGTCACGCGAGTCCAGAACCAGCCGGTGAGCGTTCTTGGCGAGTAGGTCGGTGACAGCGCGTTCGAGGCATTTCTGTCTCGTCACTTCCTCTGTTTTCCGGGTGCACGAGCCCAGGTAGATGGCCGTCGTGACCTTCAACGCGGCTATACGGTCGATCAGTTGCCTTCGCCGGGGTTCCTTTTCCTTCTTGAAGTGCAGTTCCCGTGCTCCAGGAAGCAGCAACGAGCTCAACTCTCGTCGCGAGGGCGCGAGCTGTGCGGGGGCGACCAGGGTCATGCACAGGAGATATCGCTGATCTCGCACCGATTCGTCGATGAAGGCGTGCACGGGCATCGGTCCATTCTGCCCGGCGACGATCACGGATCGAAGTGGGGTGCACACGTACAGTTGCGACCGCGCAACCCTGGGCGTCGGGGTGGGTGCGGCGCGATCGCGTTCGGTGACGGGTGGACAATGGCCGCGTGACTGAGCACCCCAGCTACGGCGATGGGCTCGCCGTCGTGACCGTGACGTACTTCCCCGGCGAAACCCTGGAGAAGTTCCTCGACACGCTCGAGAAGGCGACGGACCGGGACGTCCAGGTCGTCGTCGCCGACAACGACTCCACGGGCGACGATGCGCTGGACAAGGCCGCCCGCCGGGACAACGTCAAGCTGCTCAGGATCGGCGAGAACGTCGGTTACGGCACGGCCGCCAACCGGGGTGTCGCGGAGCTGGACGACAGCTACGGCTGGGTCGCCGTGGTGAACCCGGACGTCGAATGGGAACCCGGTTCGCTCGACGCGTTGCTCGAGGTGGCCGGGCGCTGGCCGCGCGGTGGCGCGTTCGGGCCGCTCATCCACGATCTCGACGGCACCGTCTACCCGTCGGCGCGGCTCCTTCCGTCCTTCGGCCGGGGGATCGGGCACGCGGCGCTCGGCAAGATCTGGCCGGGCAACCCGTGGACGCGGCAGTACCGGCAGGAGACCGGCACCCCGGTCGAGCGCACGGCGGGCTGGCTTTCCGGGTCCTGTCAGCTGTTCCGCCGCGAGGCCTTCGACTCGGTCGACGGGTTCGACACGCGCTATTTCATGTATTTCGAGGACGTCGACCTCGGTGATCGGCTGACCCGCGCGGGCTGGCTGAACGTGTACGCGCCTTCGTCCAGTGTCATGCACATCGGTGGGCACTCGACTTCGAAGGCTTCGGCGAAGATGCTGCGCGCACACCACGACAGCGCGTACCGCTACCTCGCGGACCGTCACCGCGGTCTCCTGTGGAAGCCGGTCATGCTCGCGGTCAAGGCCGGTCTCGCGCTGCGTCTCAAGCTCGAAACGCGCCGGAAGTAGCCGTTCCGGCCACCGGAATTCGCGCGACTCGGCTCCCTGCCGTCGTTACCGTCGGTGCATGGACTTCGCCGCACTCGACACCTGGCTGACGGAACGCGCCGGAGAGGACCGCTTCTCCGGCGTCGTGCTGATCCGGCGCGGAGACGAGACACTGTTCGAACACGGATACGGCCTGGCCAGCCGACGCTGGTCGGTGCCGAACGCGCCGGACGTCCGGTACGACACCGCGTCGATCACCAAGGTCGTCACCGCGATCGCCGCACTGCGGCTGGCCGACGAGGGACGGCTGGACCTCGACCGCCCGATCGGCGAGCTCGTCGACCTCGCCGGCACGGCGATCGCGACCGGGGCGACGACGCGGCACCTGCTCACGCACACGTCCGGGATCGCCGACGACGCCGACGAGGAAGCCGGTGAGAGTTACGAGGCGTTGTGGGTCGACAAGCCGGTGTACTCGGTGGTCCACACCCGGGATCATCTGCCGAATTTCGCTTACCGGGCACCGAATTTCGCGCCGGGCGAGGGCTGCCGGTACTGCAATTCGGGATACGTCCTCGCCGGGCTGGTGATCGAGGAGATCACCGGACGGCCCTATCGCGACCACGTCCGCGAGGCCGTGCTCGACCGAGCGGGGATGACCGATTCGGGTTTCTTCGACCGCCGTGATCCGGAGCCGAGGGTCGCCGAGGGCTGGGATCCCATCCTCGACGGTGAGCGGGTCACGGGCTGGAAGCAGAACATTTTCAGCTACCCACCGATCGGTTCACCCGATGGTGGCCTGTACTGCACCGTCGGCGATCTCGTCCGGCTGCTGCGGGCGATCCGGGAGGAACGGCTACTGAGTCCTGCGCGCACGAAGGAGTTCCTGACGCCGCAGGTGCTTCACAGCAGCGGCGTCTGGTACGGCTTCGGCCTCGAATTCGTCCTGGCATCGGACGGCTCGGTGCGGCACTACTACAAGGACGGCGGGAACATCGGCGTCTGCTCGCTGATGCGGCACTACCCCGCCGAGGGGCTGGACGTCGCGATGCTGTCCAACGCCACGTACGGCGGGGGAGCGGCGATCAAGGAGATCGACCGGGTTGTCCGCGCTTCCTGAGAGGCACGTGAAGGAGCTAAATACCGTCCAGGCGGCGTGAGAGGTTCGATCGTCCCGAAGGGTTCTGCTTCACCGTCGGCACCAGGCCGCCGACCTCGTTCTCGACGGTCTCCGGCTCCGGCTGCTCGATCAGCGGGCTCTGCACCGGCGCGGCGGGCGGCCGCCGGGTGAGCGGGGTCGTCGCCTGCGGCAAAGGCCTGGTCTGCTGCGGAGCGCCGGGGCGGCGCGGGTACGGCTGCGGCTGGGTCGAGCCTTCGCCCCGAGCCGGCGGCAGGTCCAGCCGCGTCGTCGGTTCGGGCCCCGCGAGCGGGTGATCGTTCTCGGCGATCAACGAAGCCGGCAGCTGTGTGGTCGTATCCGGGTCCGAGGAACGGTCGATCTCGGCGACCACCGATCGGGGGATCTGCTGGGTGTTCGCGGAGTCCATCGGAGACGTCGCGTTGTCCGGTGTCACGACGAAGGCTCCACGCGCGCTTGCGCGTGCGAGCAAGGCGTCCGCCCGAGCACGGGGGTCCATTCCCCTAGGCCTCCCGACTGACCTGGGGCCCTCTGGGATCAGGGCCGACTGTGTGTTGTCTAGGGTAGGCCCTAGGTGCGGCTGCCGTCAGCAGACCCGCAAACGTCTTCCGACAAAAGTTGGCGGGCCGCCAGGTCTCAGGCTTCCATGTCCGAAAGGATCCGGGTGCTGGAGTCGGCCTTGTCCGTGCCGCCGATGCCGTAGATCATCGAGATGTTGTTGCGGGCCCCTGCCTCGACTTCGTCTGCCGGGAGCTCGTCGACGTTGCGCCGGTCGCCGCCGTTGCAGAACTCGAGCTCCGTGTCGGGGTACGCCGCGCGGATCTGGTCGAACGACTCGTTGATGCCCGGCCCCTGCTCGACGGCGACGTACACGTCGTCGACGATGCGCAGCGCGCGGACGATCCGGGCGCGGACGTCCTCGGTCTGGATCACCCTGCCCTTCTTGAGGACCTGCTGGTGATCGTTGTTGACGATGACGATCAGGTAGCCGGACCGCGCCTGCGCGGCCTCGAACAGATCGAGGTGGCCCTGGTGGAGCGGGTTGAAGTACCCGCTGACGATCGAGGCCTTCGCCGGTCGCTCGGTCATCGTCGGTGTCCTCCATAGGCTTACGGGTTCAGGTGGCCCGCTCACCCTAGCCGAGTGCCGGGTAGGTTCGGTGTGTGCGATTCCGTCCTGCCTTCGAGCTGGACCTGGACACGGTTCTGGGCCCGCTGAGCCGTGGCTCGAGGTCGCCCAACGTCGTCCGCACCGAGAGCGGGGTCACCTGGGTGGCCGCCAACACGGCGGACGGCGCGGGCACGCTCGCGCTGCTGCGGCGCGCGGACGGCGAGATCGAGGCGGAGGCTTGGGGGCCCGGCGCGGACAGGCTGCTCGAAGGCGTTCCGGCGATGCTGGGCGCGCACGACGACGACTCCGAATTCGTCGCGCACCACGACGTCATCGCGACGGCGCGCCGCCGCAACCCGGGGCTGCGCCTCGGCTCGACCGGCCGGGTGTGGGACGCGCTGGTGCTCGCCGTGCTGGAACAGAAGGTGACCAGCACGGAGGCGCTGCGGTCGTGGGGCGAGCTGTGCCGTTGGTTCGGGGAGCAGGCGCCGGGGCCGGGCCCGGCGCGGCTGCGTGTGCCGCCGACGCCCGTCGCCATCCGATCCATTGTGGACTGGAAATGGCATCGCGCCGGGGTGGACCTGAAGCGGCGGACGACGCTGATCGCCGCGGCCCGCGTCGCGTCGCGGCTGGAGAAGGCTGTGGAACTGAAGGGTGTCGAAGGCCGGGCCTGGCTGCGGAAGGTGCCCGGCATCGGCGTGTGGACCGCGGCGGAGATCGCGCAACGCGCCTGGGGAGACCCGGACGCGGTGAGCTTCGGCGACTACAACATCCCGTCGATGGTCGGGCACGCGCTGGTCGGCACGAAACTCGACGACGCCGGGATGTCCGAGGTGCTGGCGCCGTATTCACCGCAGCGGCAGCGGGCGGTGCGCTACCTCTCGACGGCCGGATTCCGCCGCCCGAGGTTCGGTCCGAAGATCGAACTCCGCGACTACCGCGCGATGTGATCGCGCTTTCGCCGCATTCGGTCCTCTGAATGCGGCCGTCAGTTGCCCCAGCCTTGCGGCGGGTAGGGCTGCTGCTGGCTCGGGTACTGCGGCTGCTGCTGCGGGTACTGGTGGTACGGCAGAGCGGGCGGCTGCGGCTTGCTGTTCGACTTCACGAGGAAGTAGATCCCGACGCCGACCCCGGCCAGGATCAGGGCGCCGACCACCAGTACCAAGAGGAAGACCATGCCGAGAGCCTAACCGGAAGCCCTGTCGCCGACCCGGTGGTGGGGATCCGGGCTCAGTGGGCGGGGCGCTCCCGCAGCCGCGGGTTCGTCCGGTAGGCCGCGACGTTCGCGGCCAGCGCGGCGTCGACGATGGCGATCGCCTCTCCCTGACTCAAGCCCAGCTTTCGGGTGATGGCGGCGTACTCGGCGGCGGCCTTCTGGGCCAGCTTCCGGTTTTGGTCCCCCGAGTCTCCGACGAAGGTGCCTGCCCGGCCACGGGTTTCGATCAGGCCGGCCTCTTCGAGTTCACGGTAGGCCTTGGCGACGGTGTTGGGCGCGATGCCGAGATCTTCGGCCAGTTTGCGGACTGTCGGAAGCTTCGTGCCGACCGGCAGCGTCCGATCCTTGATCTGGGCGGCGAACGCTGAACGCACCTGCTCGTACGGGGGGATCGGTGAGTTGGTGTCGACGCTGATGATCACTTCGTGCTCCTGGTTCTGGCTCGCGGCCGATCAGAAGACCGCGTTTCCCGGTGGCGGGGAGTCCAGCGGTGCCCGGTGAAGCCGGACTACGAGCGTAGCGAGCAGGCTGATCGCGAGGCTCCCCAGGACGTAGACCCACAGCCACGTGGCGAACTCCTGTATCGCGGAGGCCAAGGGGATGGCCAGTAAGACCCCGGCGGGCACCAGGGGCAGTTGCGCGTCCTTCTTGCGAAGCATGTCGTCGGTGCGCAGGGAGAGCTCGTCGACGGCCAGGCTGGGCTGCCTGATCACCTGCCGGGCCAGTGCGACGGACAAGACGCCGAGGACGGCGATTCCGCCCGCGTAGGTGAAGCCGACCAGCTGGTTTTCGGCGGACTCGGCGAGGAAACCGATGGTCAGGCCGAGACCGATGCCACCGACGGAGCTGACCAGCCACAGCGTGACCGTCCCGGTACCGGCCACCTCGCGCACGCCGAGTCGCTTTCCGTGCGCGATCCGGCGTGGCACCGATCGTGCCAGCCGCTGTTCCGCCCTGCGTATCCGGAGGGTCGCCCACCAGACAAGACCGGCCAGGACGACGAAGGTCACCAGGATCGCGATGAGAGAGGCCGATTCGGAAAGTCTCGGCCACTCCGCTTTTCGGCGTGACATGAGTTCGGGGACGGCCCCCGAGCGTTCGAGGAAGAAATCCTGGCTCAGGAAGAACCAACCGCCCCACGTGGCCCCGAGCAGGGCCAGTGCCACCCCGGCCGTCTGTGCCTTGATCCTGCTCCGCAGCTTCATCCTGGTCAGCTGAAGCTGCTGGGATTCGTCGAGAATCACCACAGCGCCCCCTTGTACCAGTGATCGTATCGCTATGATGACACAATCACTGATACAAAAACAAGGGTCACTGGCGAGGCGGCACGACCTGCGTGCGGTCGCCGTCGCCTGCTGGGGAGACGACCTGCGTCCGGTCGGCGTTCGCGGGCGACACGACCTGGGTGCGGTCCGCGACCGGCGAAACGACCTGCGTGTGGTCGGCGCCGGCAGGGGAGACCACCTGGGTGCGGTCGGCGCCCGCGGCCGCCTGCTGCTGCGGGGACACCACCTGCGTGCGGTCCGCGCTGCCGTCGATCGGCGGCCCGGCCTGCGGGGCGGGCGGCGGGAAACCGGGCATGGGCGGCTGGGCGGCGGCGAACGGGTTGGGCGCCGGGGCACCGGGCGGCGGCGTGAAGCCAGCCGGAGCCGGAGGGGGCGGGAACCCGGGCGCCTGGCCGTAACCGGGCTGAGGCGGCGGGAAACCGGGCTGCTGCTGCCAGTTGCCCTGCGGGGCGTGGCCACCGGCGGGCGGGGGAGGCGGCGGGAAGCCGGGGGCCGGGCCGCCACCGCCGAAGTTCGGGTTCTGCGGGAAGGTCATGGGCGGTTTCTTCGCCTGGTTGACCTTCACGATGATCACCACGATCACGATGATGATGACGATGATCGCCAGGGCCAGCAGAAACCAGCCGAAGCCGTCACCGTCACCGCTGCTGTGGACCCGGACCCGGTCGAGATATGGCGTCAGCGCCGTCAGCATCATTCCCCCTTTAGGACGTCAGCCGACACCCTAACGGCCGGGCGCCACGGCCACGGCGGCTTCCATCAGTTCGGCGAGATCTTCCGACCCTTCCGGCAGGGAATCCACCGGCCACCAACGAAGATCGTCCGATTCGTCGCTTTGGACCGGTTGTGCTCCGCGGGGCGCGCGCACCACGAAACGCACGTCGAAATGCCGGGTCGGCACGCCGAGCGAGCACGTGATCGGGTGGACGTCGAGATGCACCGGGGCCGGATCGATGACGAGGTCTTCGATGCCGGATTCCTCTCGTGCCTCGCGGAGAGCGGCGTCGGCGAGCGTCGCGTCGCCGGGTTCGCAATGCCCGCCGAGCTGCAGCCAGCGACCGACCCGCGGATGCAGGGTCAGGAGCACGTTTTCCGCGTCGGCGTCGAGAAGGACGGCCGACGCGGTGATGTGCCCGGCCGCGCATTCCCGGCGGCAGACGTCGTCGCGAGCGGCGAGGAAGCCGAGATAGGCCTGGCGTAAGGATTCCTGAGCCGCGTCCGCAGGCCGCCAACCGGACAAAGTGGACACAACGTCGTCGTGCAGGGTCACAGTTCGAGAAGTCCTTCACCGGGTTCGACGGGACCGCGCGCGGGCGGAAGCTCGGCGGGATGGCCGATCGCGACGGCGCCGAGCGGTTCCCAGCGCTCGTCCAAGCCGAGGACGTCGCGCACGATGTCCGCCGCGAAGATGGTCGAGCCGATCCAGCACGAACCGAGGTCTTCGGCGGCGAGCGCGACCAGCAGGCCCTGTACGGCCGCGCCACCGGCGACGGTGAACATCGTGTGCTCACAAGCGTTCCGGCGCTCGTCGCGATAGGTGTGGGCGCCCTCGGCGACGAGGAACGGCACCACGACTTCGGGCGCGTTGTACAGGATGTCGCCGCGGCTGAGCCGTTTCGCGACCTGCTCGGGCGTGAAGTCGTCACCTTCGAGATCGGCCTGCCACGAGGCCTTCATCGCGTCGAGAAGCTTGCGGCGCAAGCCTTCCTCGCGCAGCCACACGAACCGGACCGGCTTCGTGTGATGCGGCGCGGGCGCCGTGAGCGCCGTCCCGACCGCACGGCGGAGCACCTCGGGATCGACCGGTTCGCCGGTGAACGACCGGATCGAACGCCTCGCGAGCACGGCTTCCCGGCGACCTTGTGCGATGGATTCGTTGGTGCCGAGGCGGAACAGGTCCTCCTCGACCGGGCGCAGCAGCTTGCGGGCGGTGGAACCGTCGTCGGTCGGCTGGAGGCCGCGCACGACGGCGACCGGTGTCCCGCCGAGCTTGCCCTTGACCAGATCCGCCGCGGCGGCGAGTTCGTCGGCGATCGCCACCTCGGTGACCGCGAGTTCGTTGCCCTGGCTGTCGACCTCGCCCGCGTACGAGTGCAGCACCCGAAGGCCGGAAGCGCCGATCGCGGCGTCGGTCTGCCCGACCCGCCACGCGCGGCCCATCGTGTCGGTGACGACGACGGCGACCTCGACGCCGAGCCGTTCACGCAACCCGTTCCGCAGTGCGAGCGCGGAAGCGTCCGGATCGGACGGCAGCAGGGCGACCTCGCCGGAGGCCACGTTCGACGCGTCCACGCCGGACGCGGCCTGCACGATGCCGAGCTTGTTCTCGGTGATCACCGTCCGGTTGATCCGCGCGATCACCCGGACGGACTCCTCCTCGACGAGCTTGCGCCGGGCGGCGTCGCGCTCCTCCGGATCGGCGGGGACGCGGATCAGCATGCCCTCGACCTTGGAGACGATCTTGCTGGTGACGACCAGGACGTCGCCCGAGCGCAGCCATGGGGCCGCCTCGACGATCGCGCCGGTCAGGTCGTCGCCGGGACGGAACTCCGGCAGGCCATCGACCGGCAGGATCTCGATCTTCGCGGAAGCGTGGTCACTCAACGGAAACTCCTGCCAGATCGAAAGCGGCGCGCACCATGGCCGCCGTCGCGTCCACATCGGACATCAGCAGGGGCACGTCGCGGACGGCGACCCCCGGCACGTCGACGGTCTCGCCCTCGGAGACCAGCCACCCGTCGAGGACGCCGTCGGATTCCTTGCGGGAGCCGTAATGCCGCCCGACGGCCTCGGCCGAGGTCTCCACGCCGATCGCGCTCAAGCACGCGTCCGCCATGCCGCGCAACGGCTTCCCGCCGATGATCGGCGAGACACCGACGACCTTGGCGCGCGTCTTCCGCAGCGCGTCGCGGATTCCCGGCACGCCGAGCGTCGTACCCACCGAGACCACCGGATTGGACGGCGCGAACAGCACGATGTCGGCGGCCGCGATCGCGTCGAGCACGCCCGGCGCCGGTTTGGCCTCGTCGGCGCCGACGGCGATGATCGAATGCGCCTTCGGCTCGGCGCGGTAGCGCACCCACCACTCCTGGAAGTGGATCGCCTTGCGCTGGTCCGGATCCTCCGGATCGTCGATCACGACATGCGTTTCGACGCGGTCGTCCGACATCGGCAGCAGGCGCACACCCGGCTGCCAGCGATCGCACAGCGCCTCGGTGACCTGCGACAGCGGATAGCCCGCGCGCAGCATCCGCGAACGGATCAGATGCGTCGCGATGTCCTTGTCGCCAAGGCCGAACCAGGTCGGCTCGGCGCCATAGGCGGCGAGCTCCTCCTTGACCGTCCAGGTCTCCCCGGAGTGGCCCCAGCCGCGCTCTTCGTCGATCCCCCCGCCGAGGGTGTACATGCAGGTGTCCAGGTCCGGGCAGATGCGCAGACCGTGCATCCACACGTCGTCCCCGGTGTTCACCAGCGCGGTCACCTCATGCGGTGATTCCGGCGCGGAACTCCTCGCGGGCAGACCGAGTGCTTGTTTGACCCCCAGCAGGAAGCGGGCCCCGCCCACTCCGCCGACCAAAATGACGACCTTCACGACGGGCGATCCTCGCACGCCCCCGGAGCCGGGGCCCAGTAGCGGTACCTGTGGTGCTCCGTACAGCCCAGGCTTTCGTACAGCTTCAGCGCGCCGGAGTTCGCCACCGCGACCTGCAGCACCATCCCGGTCGCGCCCTGAGCGGCACCCCAGGCGCCCACGGCGGCCATCAGCCCGCGTGCCAGCCCTCGCCGCCGGAACTCCGGCCGTACCTCCAGCCGGGCGATGTGCAGCCACTCGCCGACGACCGCTCCGCGCACCGCGCCGGCCGTGCCGCCGTCCAGTTCCGCGACGCCGAAGCCGACCTTGCCGGTGCCGAGGACATGCCGTGGCGCCTCCGCCGGATCCGCGCCGCCCGCCGTCAGCTCCCACCATCCGGACGTCGGCTCGTCGAGAATCACCGCTCCCGCCGAGGTCCCCGGCGAGAGCGGCCCGGTCAGGACGCGGACCTCGTGGGCGGGACGGTGTTCCACATACTGGACCCAGCCGCAGGCGGCGATGGCGTCCTCCAGGGACGTGTTCTGGATCACCTGAACGACAGGCGGGATGGCATGATCGTGGGCGAAGTCACAGACCGCCCGCAAGGCGTCTGGCAGCGGTTTTCCCGGGTCACCGATCGCCAGGGCACTGTTGGCCCGGGCGGTGAACCCGTCCGCCCAGCGGAGCCTCCAGTCACCGATCCGGCTCTCCAGCAGGGGAGTCCAAGCCCGGCTACAGGTGAGCTCGAGCATTTCCGCACTGTTCACGGTTAGATTGTGCCAAGGAAGGCAGTGGAGGGACCCCGATGAGCATCGCGCGCAAGGACGACAGGCACAACGAAGACCTCGTCCGCGAGATCTCGGACGGCTTCAACCGGGCATTGGGCGCGGAAAAAGCCGTCGAGACGGACACAGAAGCGGCGAAGCCCGCCGCGCCGAAGTTCGTCATCACCGGGGACAGCAGGGCCACTCCGCCGCCGCGCCGGAAAGACCGCTGAACGCCCATACTCCGGGTACGGATAAGGGTGGCCTAAGCGGGCCGGTGGCGCCCGTGGGCGCGTAATGTCCGTTGCAGACTGGTGAAGCAGAGATAAAGCAGGAGTACGCAGTGACCTACGTGATCGCCGAGCCCTGCGTCGACGTGCTCGACAAGGCGTGTATCGACGAGTGCCCCGTGGACTGCATCTACGAGGGTGACCGCATGCTGTACATCCACCCGGACGAATGCGTCGACTGCGGTGCCTGCGAGCCGGTCTGCCCCGTCGAGGCGATCTACTACGAGGACGACGTCCCCGACGAGTGGAACGACTACACCAAGGCCAACGTCGACTTCTTCGACGAACTCGGCTCGCCCGGTGGCGCTTCCAAGGTCGGCAAGACCAGTCACGACCCCGCCTTCATCAAGGCTCTTCCCCCGCAGGGCGAATGAGCCGGGTCGCTCTTCCCGATTTCCCCTGGGACTCCCTCGCCGAGGCGAAGGCGAAGGCCCAGGCACATCCCGGCGGTCTCGTCGACCTGTCGATCGGCACGCCGGTGGACCCGGTCCCCGAGAGCATCCGCGCGGCGCTCGCGTCCGTGTCGGAGATCCCGGGGTACCCGACCACGCACGGGATTCCCGAGCTCCGGGCCGCCGCGATCGAGGCGCTTTCGCGGCGGCACGGCATCGAGGGGATTCCCGAGGCGGCCGTGCTGCCGACGATCGGTTCCAAGGAACTGGTCGCTTCGCTGCCGCGGCAGCTGGGGTTCGGCCCCGGCGATCTCATCGTGATCCCCGAGGTGGCGTACCCGACCTACGAGGTCGGCGTGCTGCTGGCGGGTGCTTCCCTGCTGCGCGCGGACAGCACCGTCGCGCTCGGCCCGCAGCGGCCCGCGATGCTGTGGATCAACTCGCCGTCCAACCCGACCGGATGCGTGCTCGGTGTCGACCATCTGCGCAAGGTCGTCGAATGGGCGCGCGAACGCGATGTCGTTGTGGTCTCCGACGAGTGTTATCTGGCGCTGGGCTGGGAAAGCGAGCCCGTGTCGATCCTGCACCCGTCCGTGCACGGCGGCTCCCTCGACGGTCTGCTGGCCGTCCACTCGCTGTCGAAATCCGCGAACCTCGCCAGCTACCGCGCCGGATTCGTCACCGGTGACCCGAAGCTCGTCGCCGGGCTGCTGGAGATCCGCAAACACTCCGGGCTGATCGTGCCGCGGCCGGTGCAGGAGGCCATGGTCGCCGCGCTGAACGACGACGAAGCGCTTGCCGTGCAACGGGAACGCTACGCGCGCCGCCGGCTGGTGCTGCGGAAGGCATTGCTGGACAGCGGTTTCGAGATCTCGCATTCCGAGGCCGGGCTGTATCTCTGGTCCACGCGCGGGGAGTCCGCGCTCGCCACCGTGGACTGGCTGGCCGATCGCGGCATCCTCGCCGCGCCGGGCACGTTCTACGGGCCGACCGGTGGGCGGCACGTCCGGATCGCCTTGACCGCGACGGACGAGCGGATCGACGCGGCCGTGGAGCGGCTCGCCTCCTGATCAGGACACGTCGCGGCCCGTGAAGCCCCGGTAGATGAATCGCGTCAGCGCCTCGATGGCTTCCTCCTCGGACACCGACGACGGGTCCAGCAGCCACGTGTGCGCGAATCCGTTGACCAGTTCGGCCATCATCGCGAGCGTGACCCGCTCCGACGCCGGGAGTTCCATTCCTGCCGCGGTGATGTACCCGAGGTGGTCGAGAAGGTCCGCCGCCTGAGCTGCGCCGAAGCGCGCATAGGTGCGTGCGAACTCGTCGCTGACCATCGCGGCCTGGCGCAGCGCGAGCATCGTCGCGGCGTTGTCGCGGTGGAAGTTCCAGTACTCGCAGACGTGCCAGTGCACGGCTTGCGGGTCGCTGAAGTCGGGCATGTGCTCCGGTGAGGCCGCGTTGACGTCGCTCTCCGCCGCTAGGTCTTCGAGGAGCGCTTCGAGCAGTTCTTCCTTGCTCGAGAAGTGGTTGTAGAACGAACCCGCCGCGCGTCCGGCCTCCGCCGTGATGTCGGTGATCTTGGTGTTCAGGTACCCCTTCGCCGCGAAAACGCGCTTCGCCGCCTCCTTGAGCGCGGCCTCCGTCTCCGCCGCCTTCTCCTTGCGGCTTGTCGCCGTCATCGGCACCTCCTTGACACGGAAGGCTAGCAACGAGCAAACTGAATCAAGATTCACTGAATTTTAATTCACTGGAGGGAAGATGGCCGAGGTACTGATCGCGGGAGCCGGTCCGACCGGGCTCACGCTTGCCATCGATCTCGCGCGCCGCGGCGTCGGCGTGCGGATCGTGGAGAAGGCCGAGACGTTCTTCGAGGGCTCGCGCGGCGACGGGCTGCAACCGCGCACGCTGGAGGTCTTCGAGGATCTCGGCGTGCTGGACGCAGTGCTGGCCGCCGGGCAGGTACCCGTGCCGATACGGATCCACCTCGGTGGCGAGGTCGTCGGGGAGCGGATGATGGCCGAACTCGTCGAGCCGACTCCGGACGTGCCGTATCCGAATGGGTTCTTCCTCGGCCAGTCGCGGACCGAAGGGATCCTGCGCGACCGGCTCGCCGAGTTCGGCGTCCAGGTCGAGCTCGGTACGCCATTGCTCGGTTTCGAGCAGGACGCCGGCGGTGTGACGGCCGAACTGCCGGGCGAGCGGGTGCGGGTCGATTACCTCGTCGGCGCCGACGGCGGGAAGAGTTTCGTGCGCAAGGCACTGGGGATCGCGTTCGAGGGCACCACCGACGAATCGATCCGCATGCTGCTCGGCGATGTCCAGGCCGAGGGGCTCGATCGCGCGTACGGGCATTGGTTCGCGAAGCCCGAAGACCCGATGTCGGGGATCGGGCTCACGCCGCTGCCCGGCGTACCGCACTTCCAGTTCGCCGCGCCGCTGGGCGAAGAGGAGGTCGAGGCGTCGCTCGGCACGTTGCAGGCCCGGCTCGACGAGCTGTCCGGCGGAGGGGTCCGGCTGCACGATCTCGCCTGGTCGACGGTGTGGCGGCCCAACATCCGGCTCGCCGAGCGTTTCCGGGAGGGCCGGGTCTTCCTCGCGGGCGACGCCGCGCACGTCCATCCGCCGACCGGAGGGCAGGGGCTCAACACCGGCGTCCAGGACGCGTACAACCTCGGCTGGAAGCTCGCCGACGGTTCACCGGAACTGCTCGACAGCTACGAGCCCGAACGGCGCGGGGTCGCCGCGCGGGTGTTGAAGATCAGCACCGAAATCCTCGAGAAGTACAAGGAAGGCGCGGACGACGCACACGACCGTGGGGAGAACACGCGTCAGCTCGACATCGGGTATCGCGGCGGCCCGCTCGCACCCGCGGCGACCGGCCGGATCCGGCCCGGCGACCGCGCGCCGGACGCACCGCTGAAGGACGCGAACGGCAAGTCCGTCCGGCTGTTCGAGCTGCTGCGCGGCCCGCAGGCGACGGTGCTGGTGTTCGGCGACGGCCCGGCGCCCGAAGGCGCGCGGCGGATCTTGCCCGCGGGCAGCGCGCTGTCCGACGCGGACTTCGAGGACGTCGGCGGGCATGCCTTCGCCGCGTATGAAGCCGGGAGCGGGCGGCAGGTGCAGATCCGCCCGGACGGCTACATCCGCGCGCTCACCGCCTGAGCGGCCTGGTCCACTTCGGCCCAGACGTCGCGCCACACGGCACGGACCTCGGCGCGGCGCAGCAGTTCCTTCTCCGCGATCCGGCCGGCGATGAAGGCGACCTCCGCGTCGACGGAGGACACGACGCCGCGCATCCGATCGGCGGCGACACAGGCGTCCTGGTGGTCACCGAGCACGGTCTGGAAGTTCTTCGTGGCCTTGATCAGCCGCTGGATCCGTTCCGCCTGCTTTTTCTTCGCGGCGGGCTTGGCCATCTCGGCGGCGTAGCGGAGTTTCTTGCCGTAGATACGAAGCGCGTGAAGGTCGTCATCCGGGGGATCGGCGGGAAGGGCCTTCACGGCCTTCGCGAGCTTTCGATGCGGCTTCGCCAGCCCGGCGACGAGGTCGGCCGAGGTCTGGGGACTTTCGACGTCTTCCTCGGTGGCGGGCTGCCGGGCGAGGCGGCCGATGTCCTGGAGCAGCGAGGCATACCGGGGGCTGGCGAGCGCGCGGGTGAGCCGCCGCTTCGCGACGCCGCGCTCGGTGACGAACTTCGACACCAGACGGCGCGCGGCAGGCTGGTCACGCACCTCGAACTCGGCGACGACCTCGCGGAGATGCCCGATCAGGACGTCGTAGTCGCGCACGTCGCCGAGGCTTTGGCCGAGCCAGCCGAGCTCGGCGCGCACCGGCTCGGCGTCGGGGCCGACGAGGCGGCCCGAGAGCTTGAGGACGCTCCGCATGCGGCGCAGCGCGACCCGCATCTGGTGCAGATCTTCGGGGTCGGCGCCGGACTTGGTGCCCGGTTCGTGCGCGAGGAGCGCGCGGATCTCGACGTCGAGTTTGACCCGGACGTGGGTGGCCGCCGGATCGTCCGGCCCGGCTTTCGCGGGACGGTCGCCGAGCCCGAGCGCGGCCGGAGTGGTCGAAGGGGCGTTCTTGCGCGGCAGGGTCTCGGCTGTCACAAGATGAATTCTAGGTGAACCGGCAAGGTGGTCCAGGCCGTGAGAGAAGCAAGGGACCTTTGCTACCGCCCTCCGGGGGAGAGTGGTAGCAAAGGTCCCTTGCTCTCTTTTGATGCCGCCGAGGATGTCGCGAAAGCTTTTGGTGCGCCGAGGACGTCGCGCTCTTTTTTGGTGCCGCCGAGGATGTCGCGAAAGCCACTTTCGGGACATCAGGCGTCGCGAAAGTGGCTTTCGCGACATCCGAGGGACCCAGGCGGTAGCAAAGGTCCCTTGCTCCCGCGCGCGAAGCGCACCGGGACGTCTAGCGTCCCAAACCCACACTGTCAGTCAGCGTCGCTACGCAGGGTGAGGGGCGTGTGGAAATAGGGACAGTCAACGTCTCTATCTCCACACACCCCTGCCCGCGCGGTAGCAAAGGTCCCTTGCTCTCTTTCCGCAGGTCAGTTGGCGTGCAGGGCCGCGTTCAGCTCGATGCCGACGCCGGTGCGCGCGACGACCTCGACGGCGCCGGTCCCCGAGTTCCGCCGGAACACCGCGCCCGAGATGCCGGACAGCTCCAGCGCCTTCACGACCTTGCCTTCGAAGGTCACCTTCGTGCCCGCCGTGACGTACAGGCCCGCTTCGACGACCGAGTCGTCGCCGAGCGAGATGCCGACGCCGCCGTTCGCGCCGATCAGGCAGCGCTCGCCGATCGAGATGGTCTCCTTGCCGCCACCGGACAGCGTGCCCATGATCGACGCGCCGCCGCCGACGTCGGAGCCGTCACCGACCACGACGCCCGCCGAGATCCGGCCCTCGACCATGGAGGCGCCGAGCGTGCCGGCGTTGAAGTTGATGAAGCCCTCGTGCATGACCGTGGTGCCGTTGGCCAGGTGCGCGCCGAGCCGGGCGCGGTCGGCGTCGGCGATGCGGACACCCGCGGGCACGACGTAGTCCACCATCCGCGGGAACTTGTCCACGCCGTAGACGGTGACGTTGCCGCGCGCCCGCAGCCGCAGCCGGGTCGCCTCGAAGCCCTCGACGGGGCACGGCCCGTGGTTGGTCCACACGACGTTCGCCAGCAGGCCGAAGATCCCGTCGAGGCTCGCGCCGTGCGGCCGGATCAGCCGGTGCGACAGCAGGTGAAGCCGCAGGTAGACGTCGTGCGTATCGCCGGGGGCGTCGGCGAGCCGGGCGATGGTGGTGCGGACCGCGACGACCTCGACACCGCGATCGGTGTCCGGGCCGAGCTGGGCGGCCGCGGCCTCGCCGAGGGCCTCGGAGGCCTCTTCGGCGGTCAGCCGCACCGTGCCGGCCTCGCTGTCGGTGCCGTCGGTCAGCTTGGGTAGCGGGAACCAGGTGTCCAGTACCGTGCCGTCGGTCGTGACGGTGGCCAGTCCGACGCCGGTGGCGCCGGTGGTTTCGGGGTCAGGGGTCTGCTCGCTCACGACCTGAACGGTAACCCAGTGACCGGCCTCAGCCGTCGACGAGGCTCTTCACACTGGTCAGCGCCGTCGCCATGTCGCCGAGCGCTTGGCCGCACGGGCCGCCGGGGGCCGCCTGGTCCTGGCAGTTCGCGGTGCGGAAGGCGGCGATCGGGCGCTCCAGCGCGTCGGCGTGCGACGCCAGGTCCGGGCGGCGTTTGCGGATGGTGCCCGCGGCGCTGAAGAGCTCGGTCACGTACTTCTGACAGCCCTTGGGAGACTCGGTCCCTGGCGCGACATAGCACTGATCGGTGGTCAGCGCCTTGAGCTTGATCGGCAGCACGTCCGGCCCGGTGCTCTGGGTCGGCCGGACCTTCACCGGGACTTCGCTCGATCCGCACCCGCTGAGCACCAGGAGGAGGGCGACCAAGATCGTTCGCATGCGCACTCCTTCACGGTAGTCCCGGGCCCCCGGCGGTACGGTGCGGGCATGCCTTCGCTCGACTTGCACGCCGATCCCGTCGACCTCACCGCCGCGCTGGTGGACATCTTCAGCGTCTCGGAGCAGGAGAAGGTGATCGCGGACACCGTGCAGGCCGCGCTCCAGGCGCAGGCGCCGCATCTCGAGGTGATCCGCAACGGTGACGCGGTGCTCGCGCGCACGAACCTCGGCCGCCCGTCGCGGGTGCTGCTGGCCGGGCATCTCGACACCGTTCCGGTCAACGAGAACCTGCCCGTGCGTCGTGAGGGGACCGGTGACGACGAGATCCTGCACGGTCTCGGCACCGTCGACATGAAGAGCGGCGACGCCGTCTTCCTGCACCTCGCCGCCGCGCTCCGGGAGCCGAGGCACGACATCACCTTCGTGTTCTACGACTGCGAAGAGATCGAAGCGACGAAGAACGGTCTCGGCCGCATCGAGCGCGAGCTGCCCGAGTGGCTGCGAGCCGATCTCGCCATCCTCGGTGAGCCGTCGAACGGCGGGATCGAGGGCGGCTGCCAGGGCACGATGCGGATCGAGATCCGCGTCGACGGCGTCCGGGCGCACACCGCGCGCGGCTGGATGGGCGTCAACGCGATCCACGGTCTCGCCGAGCCACTGCGCAGGCTGGCCGAGTACACGCCGCGCGTGGTCGAAATCGACGGTCTGACCTACCGCGAAGGCTTGCAGGCCACGAAGATCGGCGGCGGTGTCGCGGGCAACGTCGTCCCGGACGAAGCCGTGCTCACGATCAACCACCGGTTCGCGCCCGACCGGAGCGCCGAACAAGCCGAGGCGCACCTTCGCGAGGTCTTCGAGGGTTACGACGTCAAGATTGTCGACTTGTCGCCTGGTGCGCTGCCCGGGTTGAGCGCTCCCGCCGCGGCCGAACTGGTCGCCGCGGCCGGGGGCAAGGCGGTCGCGAAGTTGGGCTGGACCGACGTCGCGCGCTTCGCGGCTCTCGGGATTCCGGCGGTGAACTTCGGTCCCGGCGACCCGACGCTGGCGCACACCCGGCAGGAGAACGTGCGTGCGGGCGAGATCCGGCAGGTCGCCGCGGTGCTGCGCGAATTCCTCAGCTAGCCAGGGCGAGCCATTCGCCGAGGGCCTGCTCCGGGCCGCCGTAGGTCAAATGCGAGATGGCGAACATGGGGGCGACCACGCGGCTCCAGGCGTACAACCTGTCCTCGTCGAGCCCGCACGCGTCCGCCACCGAACGGCAACGAGCCTCGACGCCTTCGTGCCCGGCGCCGCTCACCACGTAGTCGACGGCGTCGAAGCACGGATCGCCCACGCAGGCCTTCGGATCGATCGCGATCAGCCCGCGCGATCCGCCGTCCAAGGCGTTGCCGAGATGCAGATCGCCGTGGAGCAACACGACTCCAGTCTGCGTGTCCAGCAGCTTCTCGCAGCGCTCGATCGCCCGCCGCCACGTGTCCGGGCCGATCCTGGCGGCGATGGCCGGTTCGGCGATCCGCTTGCCGATCCGGTCGAAGGACTCCTCGAACCGGCCGCGCAGGCTCCACGGCCAGTCCGCGGGCGGGGCGACGGAATGCAGCGCGGTGAGCAGTTCTCCCCACTGACCCGGCAGGGCCGACGGCGGCAGGTCCTCGGCCGGGGTGCCCGGCCGGATCTCTTCCAGCACCATCGCGCCGGCGTCCGCGTCGGCGGCGAGGACGCCGGGCACCCGGCCCGAGGGCGCGAACACTCGCAGCATTTCGAGCTGCTTGGTCAGCAGCGCGCCGTCCGGGCTGAGTTTGAGCACCGCCGGTGTCCCGTCGGACCAACGGCAGCGCAGGACGACGGACGAAGCCCCGCTTTCGAACAGTTCGCCGAGCTCGAAGTCCCATCGGGCGGCCAGCCGCGCGGCGAGGGCGGGGACCCCGGCGAGCCATCCGTCGGCGTCGGCACCGAACCGGTTCACCAAACGCGCACTGATGTCGTCCAAGTCCACTTCGGTCACTGGGAAACGTCCTCCTCGGCTCCGAGAAGGAGCAGTCCATGCCGCAGCAGGTCCGCGGCCTCTTCGAAGCGCCCCTGATCGCGAAGGAGCTCTCCCGCTTTGTCGATCGAAGCGGCCAGGACGCCGCGAGTGTCGTGGAGGGCGGCTACGTCGATGGCATGCGCGAAGCCTGCTTCGGCTGCTTCGAGGTCTCCACGGGCCAGGGCCAGCGAGCCCTGCTGGAACGTGAGTGAAGCGGACAGCGGCGAGTCCTCGGGGATGGCTTCGGTCGCTTCGGACAGTAGCGCGGCGGCGTCGTCGAGGCGACCGAGTTCGCGGCAGACGTCGGCGAGCTCCAGCGTGACCGCGTGATCGGGCGCGGCCGCGCGTGACGCGCGAAGGTCGGCGAGAGCGCCTTCGAGGTCGTCGGCACGCCGGTGCAGCGCCCGCGCGAACAGACACCGCGCCAGTACGGGCCGCAGCGCGCGTTCGTGGAGCAGGTCGTGCAGCGCCGACACGGCGGCGACGGCGTCGGCTAGCCGTCCGTCGCCGAGATAGGACTCGGCCAGCCGTCGCTGGTTCTCGGCGAGCTCGGCCAGGATCTCCTCGCCGCCGCGAGCGAGCCGAAGTGCCTCTCCCGCGTGATGCGCGGCCAGAGCGTTCTCGCCGAGGCGGAGCTGCCCGTCGGCGAGGTACGCGTGCAGGGTCAGGAGCAGCACCGGATGCGGATGACGGTCGAGGCTCGCGTCGAGCGCCGTCCGGAGCAGGTGCATCGCGTGATGCGGCTCGCCCCGGTCGATCAGGACATTCGCCCGCAACGCGGCGGCCAGTTCGCGGTACGGCGGGATGTCGTCGGCGAGCGCGGCTTCGGCGGCGGCCACCGATCGCGCCCTGGCGTCGCTGTCGGTGAACCGCGCGAGCCACAGCCAGGCGAGTCCGGCCTGGCGGTCGCGGCCGATCTTCTCGGCCCGCCGGGCCAGCCGCCGCATCTTCGGTGCCGAACCCTTCCCTGTCAGGAAGTCCGCCGCGGCGGCCGCGATGTCCAGATCGAGCCGGACGTCGTCGCGGGGCGACGTCACGCCGAGCAGTTCGCCGGTGTCCACGCCGAGCCGCGCGGCGAAATGGCGGATCGCGTCACCGGAGGGTGTCCGCGCGCCCGTCTCGACGGACGACACGTACGCGGCGGTGTAGTGCGGTTCGGCGAGTTCACGCTGGGTGAGGCCGCGTTCGGCGCGGAGTCGCCGTAGCCGTCCGCCGACCTCCTCGCCCATGACCGAGAACGATACGGGCGGGCGCGCCGAAAGGTTGCGCGCGCGGTCCCACAACCTCCCCAGGCGCCTGCTCGTACTCCTGGATGTGACCGCAGATCTCCGGGAGGACCGATGACCGCGCGCCGGGCAGTGGCTCTCGCCGTGTGCGCCTTGGTGGCGGCCGGCTGCGAAACCCATGCGGTCGCCCCTCCCGTCGTGACACCGGTCGTCGTTCCCTCGCCGACGACGTCGTCCTCCGCGCCGAAGGCGGTGCTGGCGCCGCCGTCCGCCGAAATCACCTTCCCGCGGGCGGGATCCGGGAGGTGGCTGTTCCCGCTCGGCGAAGGTCCGGTCGCGGGGCAGACCGGGAGGTTGCTGCGGTACCGCCTCGCCGTCGAGGCCGACATCGCCGGCGTGAGCGTCGACGGCTTCACCAAGACTGTCGAGCTCACTTTGGCGGATCCGCGAGGCTGGACCGCCGGCGGACGGTGGCGGTTGCAGCGGGTCGGCCCGGACGGTCCGGCCGATTTCACGATCCACCTCGCCACGCCGGGGACCCGGGACGTGCTGTGCGGCAGGCCCGACGGTTACACCTCGTGCCGCAACGGGGACGACGTCGTGCTCAACGTCGCGCGCTGGGCGAACGGCGTGCCCGGTTACGGTGCGTCGCTGACGGTCTATCGGCAGTACATGGTCACGCACGAGGTCGGGCACCGACTCGGGCGCGGCCACGAGAAATGCCCCGTGCCGGGCGCGCTCGCGCCGGTGATGCAGCAGCAGACGCTCGGCCTGCACGGCTGCGTCCCGAACCCATGGCCCTACCCCGATGGGAAGCAGCACTCGGGTCCTTCGGGGGAGTACGACGATCCGATCCCGACCGGCGAATCGTGAGTTACGCCCCCGATCACGCGAGTTACGCCTCTGATCACGCGAGTTCGCCGGTGCCGCACGGCGAGCCCGCGTGACGGAACTCGTGATTCGCGTGATTGAAGGCGTGATTCGCGTGATTGAAGGCGTAACTCACGTGATCAGACGGACGACACGTGTGATCAGACGGACGACTCACGTGATCGGACGGACGGCACGAGGATCAGCGGCCCTGCAGCGACTTCACGTTCTGGCCGAAGGTCCAGTTCCGCGAGCCGTCCCAGTTGATCGACCAGGTCATCAGGCCCTTCAGGGCCGGAATGCTGCGGTAGGCCTGGGAAACCAGGCTCGGCGACATGTAGCCGCCGCCGGCGCCTGCCTGCGCGGGCAGGCCGGGGGCCTGCTTGTCGTAGGGGACGCGGATCGTCTGGCCCTGGATCACCAGGCCCTTGTCGAGGCAGTTGGTCTGCGCGACGAAGCCCTGCACCGTCCCGGCCTGGTAGGAATCACCGGAGCAGCCGTACATGCTTCCGTTGTAGTACTGCATGTTCAGCCACCACAGCCTGCCGTTGTCCGCGTACTTCTTGATGATCGGCAGGTACGCGCCCCAGATCGAGCCGTAGACGACGCTGCCGCCGGTGACGTACGCGGTCTCCGGCGCCATGGTGAGCCCGAAGTTCGACGGCATCGCGGCGAGGACGCCGTCGATGATGCGGATGAGGTTCTTCTGCGAAGCCGAAAGCGTGGTGATGTTCCCGCTGCCGGTGAGGCCGGTTTCGATGTCGATGTCGATCCCGTCGAAGTTGTACTTCTTCAGGATCGGCACGATGGTCGCGACGAATTTGTCCGCCACGGTGGCCGAATTCAGGTCGATCCCCGCGGTGGCGCCGCCGATGGACATCAGGATGGTCGCACCTGCGTCCTTCGCGGCACACATTTCGGACGGGGTCGCGACCTTCACAGTCGCGTCCATCCCGTCCTCCCATTTTGCCGTTCCGTCGGACAGGATGACCGGAAAGGCCGCGTTGATCACGTTGTACCCGTTGGCCTTGATGCGGGCGTCGGTGATCGGGATCCAGCCCAGCGGCGGATGGACGCCGTTCGACGCGCCGTCCCAGTTCTCCCAGTAGCCCTGCAGGACCTTGCCCGCGGGCTTCGATTTGACCGCGCAGACCTCGGCGTCGGGTGACGCCTGCGCCGAGCCCAGTGCGACGAGGGTGGTGACGGCGAGTACCGCCGCGCCGGTGATTGCGAGCAGCCGTGAGACGCGACCGAACATACCCAGCTCCCATCTCGAAAGCGGTTTGAACGAACAGGAAGCGGCCGTTCGGCTCAACATAGGTCGCGATACCCGGCCCACGCTACCGACGATCGGGTGGTCTAGACCAGATATCGAAGAGTTGTCCGGAATTCCCTCTCACGCACGAAGGCCATCCCACGAGGCCGGGTGTCCTCGTGGGATGGCCTTCGCCATTCGGATGGTCAGACGGTGATGGTCCAGCTGTCGAGCGTGCCGGTGTCCTGCGCGTAGGCGTCGTAGAGCACGAGCGTCCAAGTGCCGGAAGCGGCCTCGTTGGTCACGGGGACCGAGTACGTCCTGGTGCCGAGATCCGTGCAGGGCAGGGAACCGGTCGGCTTGACCGAGTACGTGCTGCCGTCCGGCGCCTTCAGGCTGATCCGGAGGTCCTCGGAGCAGGTGTGCGTCCCGGTGATCGACACCTTCACCGGCGAGGTCGCCGCACCCGTCGCGCTGGACGTGATCGGGCTGTTGACCGTCGCGTAGTCGTTCAGCGCGAAGTCGGTGCCGTTGGTGAACGTGCGCACGCTGACGTCGCCGACGGTGAGCGTGTACTGCGCCGTGCGGTCCACCGAGGTCCCGTCACCGGTCACCGTGATCGTGCTGGTGCCGTTGGGGGTGCTCGCCGACGTCGCGATGGTGAGCGTCGAGGATCCGCCGGACTGCACCGAAGCGGGGTTGAACGTGGCGGTCGCCCCGGCGGGGAGGCCGCTCGCGCTCAGCGAAACCGCTTGCGCCGCACCGGAAGTCGTCGCCGTGTTGACCGTGACGGTGGTCGACTGTCCCGCTTGGACGGTGCCGGAGGACGGCGAGAGGCCGAGCGAGAAGTCGGGACCCGTCGACGTGCCGACGGCGAGCTTCCACAGCGCGTACGCGATCGCGTCGCTGTTCTTCTCCAGCGGGGTGTCCGGGATGTTCGACAGCGTGTCGCACGCGCGGTGATAGCAGCTGTCGAACGGCCGCCCGGCGGTGCCGCCCCATTTCTGTTGCTGCGTCGCGCTCTTCGTGTAGCCGGCGCCGGTCGCGAGACCGCCGACCGGGATGCCCGCGCTCTTGAACGAAGCGTGGTCCGAACGGCCGTCGCCCTCGGTGTCGCCCTCGGTCTGGATGCCGATCGTGCGGAAGTACTCGTCGAACACGGCCTTGACCGAAGCGACGTCGTCATAGACGAAGTAACCCCAGTTGTCCGAGCCGATCATGTCGAAGTTCAGGTAGGTCTTGATCTTCGTGCGCTCGGTCTGCGGCAGGCTGTTCACGTAGAACCTGGACCCGCGCAGGCCGGACTCCTCGTCGGCCCACCAGCCGAAGCGGACCCGCTTGGCCATCGTGGGATTCTCGCGGGCCAGGGTCAGCGCGACTTCGAGAATCGAGGCCGAGCCCGAGCCGTTGTCGTTGATACCGGGGCCGGCGCTGACGCTGTCGAGGTGCGCGCCGAGCATGATGACCTGACTGGCGTCACCCTGCGGCCATTCCGCGATGATGTTCTGGTTCGAACCCGCGCAGCTCGTGCACGTCTGGAGCGTGACGTTGTAGCCCGCGTCGCGCAGCTTCTGCGCCACATAGGACACCGACGCCGGATAGCCCGGCCGCCCAGCGGCGCGGTTGCCGCCGTTCTGGTTGGCGATGGTCTGCAACGCGCTCAAATGCGCCTTGACGTTGGCGAGCGAGATGTCCGGTGCGGCGGCGGCCGTGACCGCCTGCGCGGGCGCCGTGACGACACCCAGTACGGCGGCCATGCCGACGATGGCCGCTCCTATTCGCTTTCCCCACTTCATGCCGGGGTCTTCCTTTCCGAGGTGATGGTCCGTGAAGGCCTCCTTCCCTACGCTGAAAGTAGGGAAGGAGGCCTTCACGGAACGGGGATCAGACGGTGATGGACCAGCTGGAGAGCGTGCCGGTGTCCTGCGCGTAGGCGTCGTAGACCACGAGGGTCCAGGTGCCGGCCGCGACTTCGTTGGTCACGTTCACCGAGTAGTTCCGGGTGCCCAGATCGGTGCAGGGCAGGGAACCGGTGGGCTTGACCGAGTACGTGCTGCCGTCGGGGGCCTTCAGGCTGATGCGGAGGTCCTCGGAGCAGGTGTGCGTCCCGGTGACCGACACCTTCACCGGCGAAACCGCGTTGCCGGTGGCGGTCGAGGTGATCGGGCTGTTCACCGTGCCGTAGTCGTTCAGCGCGTAGTCGGTGTCGTTGGTGTAGGTGCGCACGTCACCGCCGGTGCCGACGGTCAGCTTGTACTGCGCGGTGCGCGCGCCGCTGGCCCCGGTGCCGGTCACCGTGATAGTGCTGGTGCCGTCAGGGGTGCTCGCCGACGTCGCGATGGTGAGCGTCGAGGAGGCGCCGGACTGCACCGAAGCCGGGTTGAACGTCGCGGTCGCCCCGGCGGGGAGGCCGCTCGCGCTCAGCGAAACCGACTGCGCCGTGCCGTTGGTGGTCGCGGTGTTCACCGTGACCGTGGCCGACTCGCCCGGCTTGACCGAGCCCGACGTCGGGGTGACGCCGACCGAGAAGTCGTTGCCCTGCGGGGTGCACGAGGTCGGCTCACCGGTCGCCGCGGTGACGCTGATGGCGTCCCACGCCGCCTTGGTGGTGTTGAACTCCGTGCAGGAACCCGGGTACAGCGCGAGCGCCGCTTCCAGGGTGGCCTTGCGGGCCGCCTTGTGGTTCCAGCTGGAGGTCTTCTTCAGCAGGCCGTTGTAGAAGATCTTCCCGGCTTTCTGGATGCCGATCCCGGTGATCGAGGTGTTGTTGCAGGTCGGGCTGGCCGGCTTGCCGACCGGCGCGGTGCCCTCGGCCAGCAGGTAGAACCAGTGGTTCTGCGGTCCGGCGGCGGCGTGCACCTCGGTGTTCGGGATGGACGACGAGTAGCAGTCGGGGTTGCCGGAGATCCGGCTCGGCTGGTTCATGTAGCGGATCGGCCCGCGGCCGACCAGGTTCACGCCCTCGCCGACGTCGTAGTCGGGGGTGTCCTTGGCGTTGTTGGCGTAGTGCTCGGTGATGGCGCCGAAGATGTCACCGGTGGACTCGTTGAGGCCGCCGTTCTCGTTGCCGCTGCCCGCGCCGCCCGGCGTGGTCTGGAAGATGGCGTGGCCGTACTCGTGCGCGACGACGTCCATCGGGGTGGCCTGGCGCTGGCTGTCCGACGAGCGGCCGTAGGTGGTCGAGGAACCGTTCCAGTAGGCGTTGGCCTGGTTGAGGCCGACGTAGGCGGGGAAGCCGCCGCCGTTGCCGTTGATGCCGTTGCGGCCGAGCCATTCGCCCAGCATCTTCCACTCGGTCTGCACGCCGAAGAGCGCGTCGACGCAGGCGGTTTCCAGGTCGGTGCCGGAGCCGTTGCCCCAGTTGTCGTCCGGGCCGCTGAAGGGCGAGCTGTTCTGGCGGGCGCAGCTGATGTTGGTCCGCTGCGGGTCGCGCATCGTGTACGTGCCGCCGGAGTTCGTCGTGTCGATGGCGACGTTGCCGGCGTAGTAGCTGTTCCCGGCGCCCAGCGTGCCGACTTCGTTCGCCGCCGCCTTCGGTGCGGCGGCAGGGAAGTTGGACATCTTGACGTCGTCACGCGTTTCGAGGACCGCGCCGGTCGCGCCGTCCACGAACACGTGCAGGTTACTCGGGTTCGCCGCCTTGGTGCCGGCGACGACGACCTCGTAGGCGAGCTTGGGGGAGTTCCCCGCCAGCACGACGAGCTTCGGCGCGACCACACTGTCTACTTTGGACAGCTGGCCGCGCGCGACCTCGGTCGCCTGCGCCGCGGAGATCCTGGCCTTGGTGTCGACCGAGATCGCCGCGGTCTCCGCGGCGCTGGTGCCGCGGACGCGTCCGGCGCCGTCGGCGACCACCACCGCGTCCCCGCCCACGACGGGCAGGCCACGATAGGTTCGTTCGTAGGCGGCGTAGAAGAGTCCTCCGCCACCGGGGGTCAGCCCGACGCGGCGGAAGTCTTCCTGCGCCCCCTTCCGCAGCTGGTCTACACCAGTCGCGGCGGCCCGGTCGGCCGCGCTCGCGGCCACGGCGTCGGGGCTCGCGGGCTGGACGGTGGCGGTGGTCGCGTTCGCCGGGGTCACCGGGAACGTCATGCTCAGGGCAAGGCCGGCGACAGCCGCCAACCCTGTTCTGAGCCCTCGCTGAACGGTCATGTGAACCTTCCATGGGCAGGACCGTGTACCCGTCCGGCCTTCAGGCGCGGCGGGGAATTCGACCTGGCGGGCGCACGGCGGGGACGGGGAGCGTGCCCATTCGGATAACTGGAGTTATCCCGATGGACACGTCCGAGTAAAGGAGCCGGTCACGAGGTGCGTCAATGGGCCGGATGGCCTAGCGGCGCGGGCGAAGATCCACATGCGGGGAATGAAATGCCTGTGTAGTAAGAGTTTTTCGCGCCATGTGCGATATATGGCGACTTTCGTATGGTTTTCAGCCGGCCGGCCCGAAATCGGACATAGCGGCCGCGCGCACGCCGCGGCGATAGGCCTCCGCGGCTTTTTCGATTAATCCGCGGGCGCGCAACGTGTCGCCCAAATGCAGTGAGGTGGCGACCAGCGCGCCGCGCAGTTCGGACTTTTCCTGTGCGGTGGCGGCTTCTTCGAGGAGCGCGGTGGCCTCGGGCAGGTCGCCGCGCGCGCGGGCGATGAGTCCCAGTAACCGGAGAACCTCGGTCCTCGCCTCGATGTCGGGGGATCGATCCAGAAGCGGGCGGATCCCTTCGGCGAGTTCGGCCGCCTCGTCGAGTTTCCCTTGGCGGCGACGGACATCGGCGAGTTCGATGGTCGCGCCGAGTACGCCCTCGCGTGAACCGGCCTTGGCCAGGAGGTCGCGGGCGAGCCGCAGTTCGGCGTGCGCCTCGTCGAGTTTGCCCAGCCGTCGCCACAGGAAGCCGCGCGCCCAGCGGCATCGGGCGGCGTCGCGGTCGTAACCGAGTGAGGTGAACAGGCGCAGCGCCCGCGAAAGGTCCTTCTCCGCGCGGTCGGCCAGGCCGATCTCCTGCCACAGTTGCGCGGCCTGCCGGTGATAACGCGCGGCGATGTCCGCGTGACGGGCGGAAGGGAGGACGCGACGGCCTTCCTCGGCGGCCCGGCGGGCTCGGCGGAGCGCGCCCATTTCGATCAACGGGTGGATCAACGCGGTCACCAGCGCCAGTTCGGCGTCGGGATCGCTCGCGCCGGTGGCGCGGAGATCGGCGAGCGCGTTCTCCACGAGCGCGACCGACGCGCCCAGGTCACCCGAAAGCGCGCGGCAGGCGGCGACGCGGTTGACGATCATCGCGCGCAGGCGGGGCGATGCGGCATCGGCGAGTTCCATGGCGTGCGCGAATCCCTTGTCCGCCAACGGGATGTCATAGCGCTGCCAGTGGACTTCGCCGAGATGGAAACGCGCGTGACATTGGATGTCCGGCAGCCGGTACTCCGCCGCTCGGCGTTCCACCCGGGCGAACTCGCGCTCGGCGGCTTCGAGCCCGCCCTTCTGCAACTCGCGATACGCGGCCTCGAGCGCGTCGCCGAGTTCTCCGGCGGCGCCAGGTGGCCGGTCGAAACGGAGTTCGTCCGCGGTGAGGCCGAGCCGCTGCGCGAGGTGGGAGAGCACGTCGTCCGAGGGCAGGCGGCGGCCGGACTCGACCTTGGCGAGGAAACCGCGGTCGTAGCGCGGCTCGGCGAGCTCACGCTGAGTCAGCCCGCGTGCCCGGCGCAACCGCCGGATCCGCGCGCCGAGTGGTTCAGCCATGGACGGCACCGATCCACGGTAGACGATTTCCCGCCGGGCATCGGGCTGAGCCGGACGGATATCCGCCAACAACGGCCGGATCCGGTGACTTCCGACCGGCGAAACGGACATATTGACTGGTGGCGCTCGGCGAGCTAGCGTCGTGCGCAATAAAAAGGAAACTTTCTTAACTAAATGTGAGCGGGGCGCCGATGATGGTGAGTTCCTGGTCCCGGACGGTGGCCGCGGTTTCGGCACTGGTCCTCGGGGGTTTGACGGTTCCGGCGGTTTCGGCCGCGGCGGCGGTGCAGGGTGAGGTCCGGGTCGACCAGGTCGGCTACGGCATCACCGAGACCAAGCACGCCTATCTCCTCTCCAGCGCGCCGGGTTCGTTCTCGGTGGTCGACGAACGCGGCCGGACCGTCCATCGTGGACGGACCGGGCAGTCGCTCGGCGCGTGGAACGCGAAGTACCCGGCGGTGTACCAGCTCGACCTGTCGAAGGTCTGGCTGCCGGGCAAGTACCGGATCGAGGTCACCGGCGAGACCAAGGCGACGTCGCCGACGTTCCGGGTGGACACCAAGGACCGGCTCTTCACGCCGCTCGTCCGGGCCACCAACGAGTTCTTCCAGGCGCAGCGCGACGGCGACGACATCATCCCGGGACGTCTCGACCGCAAACCCTCGCACCTGGCCGACAAACAGGCCACGGTCTACGAATGGCCCGCGTTCGGCGGCGAATTCGGCGACGAGATCACCGAACCGCTGAAGCCGGCGGGCGGGCCGATCGACGTCGAGGGCGGCTGGGTCGACGCGGGCGACTTCGTCAAGTTCACGTCGAACACGGCGTACTCGCTGGCCGAGCTGGGTTACGTGCTTCGCGAGGACTACGACCGGGCGCTGGCCGCGGAGGTCAAGCTCGGCCTCGACTGGCTCGACAAGATGTGGGACGAGAAGAGCAAGACGCTCTACGCCCAGGTCGGGATCGGCACGGGCAGCGACAAGTTCGGCTTCCTCGGCGACCACGACGTCTGGCGGAACCCGCACGACGACGACCCGCTCGACGTGAAGCCGGGTGACCCCAAGTACTTCGTGAAGCACCGGCCGGTCTTCCCCGCGAACCCCGGCGGATCGGGGCTCAGCCCGAACCTCGCCGGCCGTGTCGCCGCCGCCTTCGCGCTCGGCGCCCAGGTC
Organism: Amycolatopsis roodepoortensis; assembly: GCF_024628825.1. Classification (NCBI taxonomy): domain Bacteria; kingdom Bacillati; phylum Actinomycetota; class Actinomycetes; order Pseudonocardiales; family Pseudonocardiaceae; genus Amycolatopsis; species Amycolatopsis roodepoortensis. The sequence continues at coordinate 3,822,171 of NZ_CP102415.1, read as the reverse complement.
GAGGCGAAGCGGAACCCCGCGCTGGCAAGGGAATACCTCGCCGAAGCCGCCTCGGTGTTCGCGCAGGCCAAGACCGAAAACGTCGGCGAACTGGTCACCGCGTTCCCGCACGCGTACTACCCGGAGTCGTCCTGGCGGGACGACATGGAACTCGGCGCGACGCAGCTGGCCCTGGCGGCCAAGGCCCTGCGTGACCCGAGGTCCGCCGAATGGACGCGGCAGGCGGCGCACTGGGCGAAGGCTTACATCGACGTCGAAGAGAAGAGCACGCTCAACCTGTACGACACCAGCGCGCTGGCGCACGCCGAACTGGCGAAGCTCCTGCGGCACGGCGTCCCGGGTGCGGCGCTCGGCCCGAAGGAACTGATCGGCGATCTGAAGCGTCAGCTCGACGAAGGTGTCGCGAGCGCGGCTCAGAGTCCTTTCCGGACCGCCGTCTCGGTGAAGGAATTCGACGCGGCCAGCAAGAGCTTCGGGTTCGCCGCGACCGAGCGGTTGTACGCGGACCTGACCGGTGACCGCCGGTACGCGGCGTTCGGCTCGCAGCAGCGGAACTTCACCCTCGGCGCGAACGCCTGGGGCATCTCGCTGGTCGTCGGTGTCGGCACCACGTATCCGCGGTGCCCGCACCACCAGGCGGCGAACCTCGCCGGCGAGGAGAAGCTGCTCTACGGCGCCGTCGTGAACGGCCCCAACGGGGCGGAGAACTTCGAGCACATGGAGCTCCCGCCCGGATCGAAGGACTGCAGGAAGCCCTTCGAAGCGTTCGACACCCCCGAGTCCCGCTACGCCGACGACCTCGCGTCGTGGCCGAGCAACGAGCCCGCCATCGACTTCACCTCGACGGCCATGCTCGCGTTCGCGCTGACCGGCCGTTCCTGAGGCGTGCACGCGGGGCCCGCTCGACGGCGGGCCCCGCGTTCGCGTAGCCGACAACTCCTGTTCGCGGCGATGCCGCCGCTCCGGACGGTGACGACGTCGTAGGCTTGGCGGGGTGAGTGAGACAAGCGAGTTCCCCGACGGCCAGTACCCGGAACGTCCGATCGAGCGCCACAAGGGCCCGGTCGTGCTGCGGCGGGATCGCCGTGACCAGGGCAGCACCACCGACCAGCGCCTGCTGGACTCGCGGGGCCCGAGCGACTGGGTGCACACCGACCCGTGGCGCGTGCTGCGGATCCAGGCGGAGTTCGTCGAGGGATTCGGCGCGCTCGCCGAGGTGCCGCGCGCGGTGACGGTGTTCGGTTCGGCGCGGACCAAGCGTGACCACCCGGAGTACGAACTCGGCCGCAAGATCGGCGGCGCGCTCGCGAACGCGGGCTTCGCGGTGATGACCGGCGGCGGCCCCGGCGCGATGGAAGCGGTGAACCGCGGCGCCAACGAGGCCGGCGGGTTCTCGGTCGGCCTCGGCATCGAGCTGCCGTTCGAGCAGGGCCTGAACCCGTGGGTCGACCTCGGCGTCAACTTCCGGTACTTCTTCGCGCGCAAGACCATGTTCATCAAGTACTCGCAGGCGTTCATCTGCCTGCCCGGCGGCTTCGGCACGCTCGACGAGCTGTTCGAGGCGCTCACCCTGGTGCAGACGAAGAAGGTCACGAAGTTCCCGGTCGTGCTGTTCGGCAGCGACTACTGGGGTGGGCTGTACGACTGGATCGCCAAGACGCTGCTCGCCGAGGGCAAGATCGGCGAGAAGGACCTCGACCTGCTGCACGTCACCGACGACATCGACGACGCCGTGCGCGTCGTCCAGGAGTCGTACCAGGCATGGGAGGACACCCACTGATGGCGGCGCCGCGCCGGGTCTGCGTCTTCTGCGGTTCCTCGATGGGCTTCGACCCGCGGTATGCCGAGGAGGCTCGTGCCCTGGGGACGTTGCTGGCGTCGCGGGGCATCGGGCTGGTCTACGGCGGGGCTTCGGTCGGGACCATGGGCGTCGTCGCGGACGCGGCGCTGGCCGCGGGCGGCGAGGTGATCGGCGTGATCCCCGAGGCACTGGGCTCCGTCGAGATCGCGCACGCCGGCCTGACCGAACTGCACGTCGTCGCCGACATGCACCAGCGGAAGGCGAAGATGGCCGCGCTGTCCGACGGCTTCCTCGCGCTGCCCGGCGGCGCGGGGACGCTGGAGGAGCTGTTCGAGGTCTGGACGTGGGCGCAGCTCGGGCTGCACGAGAAGCCGATCGGGCTGGTCGACGTCGGCGGGTACTACGCGCCGCTGCTGAAGTTCGCCGACCACATGGTGTCGGAGGGCTTCCTGTCGGCGGGGTACCGGGACATGCTCTCGATCGACTCGGACGCTTCGGTGCTTCTGGACGGCTTCGCGGTCTACGTGCCGCCGCCTCGGCCTAAGTGGGCCAAGTAGGGCTTGGGTAGCGCGTGAAGGCCCCCTTCCCTCGGCTCAGCCGCGGGAAGGGGGCCTTCACGCGCTGTTGCCGTGTTGCCTGGCTGCCCTCGGTACATGAAGGCCCCCTTCATTGCGCCTAGCGCCGTGAAGGGGGCCTTCATGTACTTGGGGCGCCGCGAAGGGCGAGTTTCCTCTGCTGAGCCGCGGGAAGGGGGCCTTCACGCGCGCTGCTCGTGACGAGTGGGGTCATTGGGGCACCTGGGCTCCGTGAGGTGACCGTCGAAGTCCGTGAAGGGCCCCTTGAGGGACCCAGGTCCGTGAAGGCCTCCTTCACTACCTTGAGGGTAGGGAAGGAGGCCTTCACGGCACTTCCCCTGGCCCAGCCGCACCGGAATGCGCGAAGAGTCCCTTGGTGCGAGCCGCGGGGGAGCAAGGGACCTTTGCTACCACCCCGGCCCCGCAAGAACCGTCAGGCAGCGCTCTGATCAGGCCGTTTGTGGTACGAGTCGACGTACTCCTGCCCCGAAAGCTCCAGGATCGCGTACATGATCTCGTCGGTCACCGAGCGCCGGATCGCCGGCGACGAGTCCTGCCCCTCGTACCGCGAGAAGTCCAGCGGCGCGCCGTAGGTGACGGTGATCTTCGCCCGACGCGGGATCCGCTTCCCGGCGGGCTGCAGGTTTTCGGTCCCGGAAAGCGCGACGGGCACGACCTTCGCGCCGGTCGCCAGCGCCAGCGCCGCGACGCCGGTGTGGCCACGGTGCAGCCGCCCGTCCAGCGAGCGGGTGCCTTCGGGATAGATCGCGAAAGCGCCGCCCGCGTCGAGCACCTTCCGCGCCGCTTCCAGCGCGGCGAGACCGGCCTGCGCGTTGCCGCGTTCGACCGGGACGTAGCCGAGGCCGCCCAGGAAACCGGCCATCAGTTTGCCCTTGAGCCCGCGGCCGGTGAAGTACTCCGCCTTGCCGAGGAACTTGACCTGCCGCATCGCCGTGAAAGTGATCACGCCGGTGTCCAGCGCCGCCCGATGGTTGGGTGCCAGCAGCACCGGCCCGGTGGCGGGGATGTTCTCCACGCCGCGGATCTCGGGGCGGTACAGCGCTCTGACCAGCGGTCCGAGCACGAATCGGACGAGTAGCGGTAGCAAGGTTCCTCCATCGACAGGGTGTCGGACTCCAGCATGGCACGATCACTACTCATGAGTTGGTTCGAGCGTCGTACGTGGCAGAACCCCGGCTGGACGGTCGAAGACATCGTCGCTGCGAAGGGTGACCGGACGGTTTCGGTCGTGCTACCGGCGCTCGACGAAGAGGACACCGTCGCCGAGGTCGTCGGGACGGTCCGGCCGCTGCTGGGCACGGTCGTCGACGAGCTGGTCGTGATGGACTCCGGGTCCACCGACGCCACCGCCGAGCTCGCGGCCCGCGCCGGCGCGCGCGTGGTGCATCGCGAGGACGTGCTCCCCGACCTGCCACCGGTGCCGGGAAAGGGCGAGGTGCTGTGGCGGTCGCTGGCCGCGACGACCGGTGACGTCGTCGTGTTCCTCGACTCCGACCTCGTCGACCCGGATCCGGCGTTCGTGCCGACCCTGCTCGGCCCCCTGCTCTGCGAGAACGACGTCCACCTGGTCAAGGGGTTCTATCGGCGGCCGCTGCGGCTGGAGAGCAGCGGCGGCGGCCGGGTGACCGAGTTGCTGGCGCGACCGGTCCTCTCGGCGCTGCGCCCATCACTCTCGGGGCTCATTCAGCCCCTGGGAGGCGAGTACGCCGCGACGCGCGAGTTTCTCGAGTCAGTGCCCTTCGCGGCCGGGTACGGCGTCGAGATCGGGCTCATCCTCGACGCCGAAGCGCGCTACGGCCTTGAAGGGCTCGCCCAGGTCAACCTCGGCGTACGCAAGCATCGCAACCGCTCGCTGCTCCAGCTGGGGGTGATGGCGCGCCAGATCCTCGGGACGGCGCTCGCGCGCTGCGGCATCAAGTCCGACGACCCCGCCCAGCTCACCCAGTTCGCGCAAGTAGGTGACGAATGGCTGCCGGAGGTCGCCGAGGTGTCGGTCAGCGACCGGCCGCCGATGCGTGAAGTGCGCGGCCTACAGCCGTAGGACCTCGTCGAACCCGGCCACCTGCGACTCGCGATGCGTCACCAGGACGACGGTGCCGCGCGCGGCGGCGAGCACATCGGCCAGGACGGCGTCGCCGTGTTCCGGATCCAGACCCTCGACCGGCTCGTCCAGCACGAGGACCGGCGGAGCCGAGAGCACTGCTCTCGCGAGGATGAGCCGCTGGCGCTGCCCACCGGACAGCGTGTCGCCGTCGGAGCCGACTTCGCGATCCAGCGGCAGGTCGAAACCGGCCGTGGCACAGGCGGCGAGCAGCTCCGCATCCGAAGCGCCGGGCTTCGCGAGCAGCAGGTTCTCCCGGACCGTCGTGTGGAAGACGTGCGCGTCCGCGAGCGCGCCCGAGATCACCGACGGAAGCAGCGTCGGATCGTAGGTCTCCAGCGGCTTCCCGTTCAGCAGTGCGCGCCCGGACGTCGGCGCCACGGCACCCAGCAGCACGTTCAGCAGCGTCGTCTTCCCGGCCCCGCTCGGCCCCACGATCCCGACGCGTTTGCCCGGCGGAAGGTCGAGGTCGACGCCGTCCAGCGCCGGGGCCCTGCCCTCGAACCGAACGCCGACCCCTTCCAGCCGCAGATGCCCGGGCTCGGGCGCCACGGTGCCGCGCGCGGGCGGCGGTTCCGTCAGCAGCGCGCGCACCCGCTCGGCCGACGCGCGGACCTCGACCCAGCGCTGAGCGGCCGCGGTCAGCGGAAGGACCAGTTCGAACACGGCCAACGAGCCCAGCGCGAGGGCCGCGGTCAGCGGCGGTGAAACCCCGGCGGTCAGGGCGATCGCCACGCAGGTCAGCAGCTGGACGAGGATGCCTGCCGCGGTCAGCAGGCTGGTGCGGTTCGCCGTCGCCCGATCCCGCGAAGCGAGCGCGTCGACAGCGTTGTGTGCGGTGTCCACAGTGGACTCGTGGACACCGTAGGCGATCAGCTCGCGCCGCCCGGTGATCAGCTCGACCGACCGTTCGGCGAGGTCGGCGCGGGCCGGAGCGCTCTTCTCCGCCGCCGCGCGGGTGATCCGCACGCACAGCCACGGCAGCCCGATCCCCGCGACGGCGAGTCCGAGCGCCAGCGCCAGCCCGGCGGCCGGGCTGGCGATCAGCGCGACCGTCGTCGACACCGCGCCGACGAAGGCCGCGACACCGGCGGGCAGCAGGCAGCGCAGGATCGCGTCCTGCACCGCGTCCACATCGGACACCAGCCGCGTGACGAGATCGCCGCCGGAATGCCGCGAAACCCGATGCGGCAGCAACGACGTGTACACGCGGGTCCGCAAGGCGCCGAGATACCGCAGGACGACCTCGTGTCCGGCGAGCCGTTCCGCGTACCGCAACCCGCCACGCATCAACGCCAGCGTCCGGACGGCGACGATCGCCACGGTGAGCGACGCCAGCGGCGGCTGCTCGGCCGCCTTCAACAGCAGCCACGCGGCGGTGGCCATCAACGCCAGCCCGGCGATCTCCGCCCCGGCCCCGATCAGCCCCGCTCGGCCCAGCCGAACCACATCCTTCGTGGACACGCCCCAGACGTTCACACCAGTTCCCGTTCTCTCAGTGTTCGTCGGTGAACCCGCGTCCGCGATCGACGTCGGCAGGACGCTGGTCGGTCATTCACCTCGCCGATGCGGCGGTGGCGTCCCGTCACCGCGATAGCGCGGTCACCGCCCGAGGTGCATCTTCAGCTCCGCCTACTGCTCTTACGGCGCCGTCGTGGACTTCGAGGACGCGGGTGGCCAGCGCGGCCATCGCGGGCCGGTGGGCCACGAGCACCGCGGTCCGGCCGGTGAGCAGTTCACGGGTCGCGCCGAGCACGGCCGCCTCGGTCCCCGCGTCGAGCCTGGCGGTCGGCTCGTCGAGCAGCGCGAGACCCGCCTCGGTACGGGCCAGCGCCCTGGCGAGGCCGAGCCGTTGCCGCTGACCGGCCGAAAGCGGCGCGCCCAGTTCGCCGATCCTGGTGCGGTAGCCGTCGGGCAGTCCGCGCACGACCTCGTCGAACGCCGCCGCGCGTGCCGCCGCCTGGACGTCCGGCACCTGGCCCATGGCGATGTTCTCCTCGACGGTCCCGGTGAACAACGTCGGCCGTTGCGGCACCCACGCCGTCCCCGCCCGCCACGCGGCCGGATCCAGCTCGCCCAGATCGACACCGTCGACGAGGACCCGGCCGGACGTCGGCGTCACGAAGCCCAGCAGGACCGCCAGCAGCGTGCTCTTCCCGGAACCGCTGGGCCCGACGAGCGCGACGTGTTCGCCCGCCTCGATGGTCATGTCCACTTCGGACAGTACGGTCTCGCCGCCGTACGCGACGCTCACCTTCTCCAGCACGATCCGCGGCGCACCGCGGCGGGCCACCCGCGAACCCCGGACGACGTCCTCCGAGCGCACGGCCAGCGCCTCACGCAGCGTGGCGAGCCCTTCGGCGCTGGCGTGGAACTTCGCCCCGGCCGCCCGCAGCGGCAGGTACGCCTCGGGAGCGAGCAGCAGCACGAGTACCGCCGTGTGCACGACCATGCCGCCTTCCAGCAGCCGGAAGCCGATCGGCACCGCGACCAGCGCCACCGAAAGCGTCGCCACCAGTTCCAGCACCAGCGCGGACAGGAACGCGACCCGCAGCGTGCGCATCGTCGCGTCGGTGTGCGCGTCCGCCATCGCCCGCACGGTCTTCGCCTGCGCTTCGGCGCGGCCGAACACCTTGAGCGTGCCGAGCCCGCGCACGACGTCGAGGAAATGCCCGCCCAGCTTGGAAAGCAGTGACCACTGCTTGGCGGTCTTCGCCTTCGTGTGCTGTCCGACCAGGATCGCGAACACCGGGATCAGCGGCAGCGTCGCGAGGATGATCAGCGCCGACGACAGATCCGCGGCGAACAGCCGGACGAGCACCGCGACCGGCACGATCGCCGAGAGCACCACCGTCGGCAGATAGCCGGTCAGGTAGGCGTCGCTCGCGTCGATCCCCTTGGTCACCAGGGCCGCGACCGCGCCGGGGTTCTCCGCCTCCGCGCCGAGAAGCCGTTTGCGCAGCCCGGCCTTGACCTTCGCCGCGAACCGGCCGCCGACGGACCCCTGGACACCCGCGAGCAACGCCCGTACCGCGATGGCGGCCACGAGCGTCCAGGTGACGCCGCCGCCGGTGAGCAGCGTCGCGAGGCCGTCGGCCTGGACGAGGATCGCCGCGGCGGTCAGCGTGCCGAGGACGGCCAGTAGGCCGAAATGGCGGCGCAGTCCGGGAAGGGGTGGCATGCCGGGCTCCTAGAAGTGCAGCAGCGAACGCTGGTCGACGCGGGTGTCGTGCCTGCGCCACGTCACCCACTGCACGGCGGCGATCGCCACGAGCGCGGGAGGCAGGACGAACGTGAGCAGACTGAGCATCTCGGTGCTGGTGGCCGCTTCCGTCAGGCTCAGCGAGAAGCCTCCGTCCACAGAGGACACCAACGTGTCGGGCAGGCGCGCGGTCCCGACGGCGAGCACCGGTGACGCCGACAGCGTCATCGTGGCGACGAGTGCCGTCTTGTGCCGGGCGGAGCGCAAGGCCGCCCAGGCGACGCCCAGCGCGCCGAACGCCAGCACGATCGCGGGCAGCACGGACCACGAAACGGTGGTCTCGACGGCACCCCAGACGACCGCCACGACCAGGAACGCGAGCGCCGGCGCGAGCAGGGCCTTGGCGATCCGGTTCGCGCGGGCGGTGAACTCCGCCGGTGCCCGGACGGCGAGGAAAGCCGCTCCCTGCAAGGCGAACAGCGCGACGAACCCCGCGCCCCAGAGCAGCGCGTACGGGCTGAACACCGCGAGGACGTCGCCGCTCGGTTTACCGGCCGCGTCGAGCGGGAGCCCGAGGACGAGGTTGCCGAGGAACACGCCCCAGGACACCGCCGTCACCCACGCGCCGACGGTGATCGCCAGCGTCCAGGCACCGCGGCGCGCGTCCGGACGCCTGCTGCGCAGCTGCACCGCCGCGGTGAAGGTGACCAGCCCGAGCAACAGGGTCACCACCGGGATGTACGCCCCGGCGAACACTTTTCCTTCCAGGTGCGGGAAAGCGCCGAACAGGACGCCGACCGCGGCCACCAGCCACACCTCGTTGGCCAGGAAGAACGGGCCGAACGCGCCGAGCACGCGCCGTCGTCCGGCCTCGTCACGGCCCAGCCTGCCGAGCAGCATGCCGACGCCGTAGTCGTAGCCCGCCAGCGCGAAATAGCCCGCGGTCAGGAAACCGAGCACACACCACCAGAGGATCACCATCGGTCAGACTCCGCTCAGGACGGGAAGTTCGGCGCGGGGCGCGGCCGCCTCTTCGACGGGCTCCGGGCCGCGTTTCGCGACCCGCGACATCAGCACCCAGTCGGCGATCGCGAGTACCAGGAACAACAGCGTGAAAGCGATGAAGGAGAACAGGATCTGCCCCGCCGGGATCGCCGCGACGGCGTCGGCGGTGGTCAGCTGCCCGCGGATCAGCCACGGCTGACGGCCGATCTCCCGCACCAGCCAGCCGAGGATCGCCGCGACGAACGGCAACGGGATGGCCAGCACCATCACGTACAGCAGCGGCCGGACCTTGGTGATCCAGTTCCGGAACAGCAGCAGCGTGCCGAGGATCGAAGCCAGGAAGGCGATGAACCCGATCTGGATCATGAAGCCCAGTGAGACACCGACGATGGGATCCGCTCCTTCCAGCTTGCCGGGGTGGTATTCCCCGAGCGGGCCGAACTGGGCGAAGCCGAAGCCGATCACCATCGTGCTGCCGGCCAGCGAGGCGAGCACGCCGATCCGCATCGAGCGCCGGAAGAACTCGATCTCCTTCGTGCGCTTGATGAAGTGGTACGCGCTGACGCCGACCACGAAGAAACCACCGGTCATCAGCGCCGCGCTCAGCACGTGCGGCAGCGAGGCCGTCAGCGCCGGGTTGGTGAACAGCGCGCCGAAGTCGTCGAGTTTCAGCACGCCGTTCTCGGTGTGCGTGCCGACCGGGTTCTGCAGGAACGAGTTGGCCACCATGATGAACAGCGCCGAGGCGTACGCGGTCAGCGTGACCAGCCAGATCAGCGTCAGGTGGACCCATTTGTTCAGCCGCCCCCAGCCGAAGATCCAGAGCCCCAGGAAGGTCGATTCGGCGAAGAAGGCCACCAGCGTCTCGATGGCCAGCGGTGCGCCGAAGACGTCGCCCGCGACCGCGGACAGGCCGGTCCAGGTGAGCCCGAACTGGAATTCCATCACGATTCCGGTGACGATTCCCAGCGCGTAATTGATCACGTAAAGCTTGCCCCAGAAGCGAGTCATCCGCGTGAGTTCCGGCTTGCCGCCGAACGCGGAGCGTGTCTGCATCACCGCGACGAGTGTCACGAGCCCCAGTGTGAGCAGCACGAACAGGAAGTGGAACGAGGTCGTCGTCGCGAACTGGAGTCTCGCGATCGGGAGTGCGTCCATGTCGAAGCACTGTATACGTAGCCTGCCTACATGTAGCCACTAAATCTATGAAATCGGGGTGATCTCGGGGACATTCCCTGAGGCCGGTCCGGGAAAGTCCCGGCTACCCTGGTATGCGGCGATGTGTAGACTGTCTATCTATGAAGGCCGACAGCCTGCGCGGGCACCTCGACGCGCTGCTCCTCGCCGTCCTCGACGGCCGGAAGCTGCACGGGTACGCCATCATCGAGGCGCTCCAGCTCCGCAGTGACGGCGCGCTCGACCTGCCGACGGGCACCGTCTACCCGGCGCTTCGCCGTTTGGAGCGCGCCGGGTTCCTCGCCAGCGAATGGGACGTCGTGTCCGGCCGCAAACGTCGTACGTACAAGCTCACGCGCTCAGGGCAGAAGGCGCTGGCCGCGGAACGGGCGGAGTGGCAGGAGTTCACCACCGTGATCGGTGGTGTCCTCGGGGGGAGCACGGCATGAGCACGATCGAGGCCTACATCGGCGACCTGGACAGGCGGCTGAACGGGTCGGCGAGGGCGAAGACCGATCTGCTCACCGAGGCAAGGGACGGTCTGGCCGACGCGGCCGAGGCGTATCGCGAAGGCGGTGCCGCCGAGGCGGAAGCCGAACGCCGTGCCGTCGCCGACTTCGGCCCGGCCGCGGTGATCGCCCGTGAGTACCAGGCCGAGCTGGCGTTGCGCGGCGACATCGGCACCTTGTGGAAGGTCATCGTCGGTGTGCCCGTGATCCAGGTGACCTGGGAGCTGGCGCGGATCTGGACCTATGGCGACTGGAGCCGTTCGGGGAAGCCGAATCCGGAGTGGTTCACGGCCGTCATCGAGATCTTCGGCGTCCTGGTCCTCGTTCCGGCCGTGATCGGCGCGGTGTCGCTGTTCGGGGCCCGGCGGCTGGGGCGCAGGCTCGACAGCGTGAGCCTGGGGAAGGTGACGCGGTGGACGGTGGGCGCCGCGGCGGGCACGAACCTGCTGGCGCTGCTGCTGCTCACCGTGAGCACCGCGGTCCTCGATCCGTCGAGGATGAACGTGAGCCTCGTGTGCAACCTGGTGGCGCTCGGCTGGGTCGCCTTCAGTTTCTGGCTGCTCTCACCGGCTTTCCGGCCCCGGCCCGCGCTCGCCGCATGAACGCGATCGAGGCCTACATCGGCGAACTCGACGCCCAGCTGTCCGGGCCGCGGTCGGCGAAAGCCGATCTGCTCACCGAAGCGAGGGACGGTCTGGTCGACGCGGCCGACGCCTACCGCGCGGGCGGTGTGGACGAAGCGGAAGCCGAACGCCGTGCCGTCGCCGACTTCGGCCCCGCCGACCTGATCGCCCGCGACTACCAGGCGGAACTGGGGCTGCGGCGAGACATCCGCGTGCTGTGGGAGCTGATCGCCGGTGTCCCGCTGCTGATCCTCGCCTGGGATCTCGCGCGGGGCTTCGCCGACTGGTCGGCGCTCGGCGCCGTGCCGTCGTGGTACCACCGCGCGATCGGTACGGCCGACACGCTGGCGGCGTCGTCCCCGGCCGTCGCGATCGCCGGGCTGCTCGCGGCGCGGCTGCTTTCGCGGCGGACGGCCGGTCCGCGGGTCGCGCGCGCCGTCTCGTGGACGCTGGCCGCGGCCGTCGGGTTGAACCTCGTCGCGGTCGCGACCTACGGCGGCGCGACCGGGCTGCTGGAGCCCGCGCGCATGCTCGTCAGCGTGCCGTGCGCGGCCCTGTCCGGAATCTGGATCCTGTTCAGCATGCGGCTCACGGTCGCCGCGCGGAGTTGGAGAACCACGGCATGACGGTGATCGAGGCCTATCTCGGGGAGTTGCGCGCCCGGCTGGACGGCCCGGCGTCGGCGAAGCGGGATCTGCTGCGCGAAGCGCGGGACGGGCTCGACGACGCCGCGGACGCGTACCGCGACGGCGGCTGGAGCGAACAAGAGGCGCAGCGGCGTGCTGTCGCCGATTTCGGGCCGGTGCACCTGATCGCCAGGGACTACCAGGCCGAACTGGGGATGCACAGCGGCACCCGCACCCTCTGGAAACTGATCCTCGGCGTGCCGCTGATGCAGCTCGCCTGGGAGTTCGCCCGCAAATGGACCTTCGGCGAGTGGTCGCAGCTCGCGCCGACGCCGGGTTGGTACAAGTACATCGCCCAGTTCACCCACGGTTCGGTCTTCATCGTGCCGGTGCTGGGGGTGATCGCCCTCGTCTCCATGCGCTGGCTTTCCCGGCGGATGGACGGTGCCCGGCTGGTCAAGACCGCCGGCGTGCTGATCGGCGAGGCCGTCGGCCTGAACCTGCTTTCGGTGGCGCTGCTGGTGATCGCCACCGGCGTCATCGACGCGTCGAGGCTGTTCCTGTCCGTGCCGTGCGGGATCCTCATGGTGCTCTGGGTCGTGGTCAGCGTGCGACTCGCCTTGCTGGCGCGACGATCGTGGCGTTCGTGTGCCACGATCGTCGCGTGACGACCGCCCTGATCTATCTCGTAGTCATGCTGCTGGTGGCCGCGGTGGTGTTCCTGCTGGCCGCCGTGGTGTTCGGCCGGGGTGAGGAGCTGGCCCCGCTGCCGCCCGGCAGCTCGCCGACCAGGCTGCCCGCCGAGGACATCACCGCCGAGGACGTCCACGCCGTCCGCTACCAGATGGTGCTGCGCGGCTACAAGATGTCCGAAGTGGACTGGGTGATGCGGCGGCTCGGCGTCGAGATCGAGGAGCTGCGCGCCAAGGTGGCCGAGCTGGAGGCCGAACGCGAGGGCGCCAGGTGACCGATGTCGTCGTCTCCGTCGACGTCGCGGTACCGGCCGGGACGGCTTGGCTCGCCCTGACCGATTGGGAACGCCAGGGCGAATGGATGCTCGGCACCGAGGTCGAAGTCGTCGAAGGCAACGGGCGCAGCGTGGGCTCGAAGCTGTCGGCGTTCACCGGCGTCGCCGGGATCGGGTTCACCGACACCATGGAGATCACCGGCTGGGAACCGCCGCTGCGCTGCGTCGTGCGGCATACCGGCAAGATCGTGCAGGGCACCGGGGTGTTCCAGGTGATCGAGAAGGGGCCGCACGCGTCGACGTTCGTCTGGGCGGAGCATCTGCGGCCGCCGTTCGGCGTCGTCGGGCGGCTCGGCTGGCCGGTCGCGAAGCCGGGCTTCGAACTGGGACTGCGGCTGTGCCTGCAGAGATTCGTGAAGTACGCGGAGGGGTACCGGGTTGGCTGAGGCGGGTCTGCTGGGCGCGGACGGGATCAAGCGGTGTTCGTGGGGCAACTCGGCCCCGGACTACGCCGAGTACCACGACACCGAATGGGGTTTCCCGCTCCACGGCGACGAAGAACTGTACGAACGCCTGTGCCTGGAGTCGTTCCAGTCCGGGCTTTCGTGGATCACGATCCTGCGGAAACGGGAGTCGTTCCGGAAGGCGTTCGAGAAGTTCAAGCCCAAGAAGGTCGCGGCCTTCACCGACGACGACGTCGCTCGTCTCATGGAAGACGCTTCGATCGTGCGGAACCGGGCGAAGATCCTGGCGGCGATCAACAACGCGCGGGCGATCGAGGAACTCGACGGTTCGCTGGACGACCTGCTGTGGTCGTTCGCGCCTTCGTCGCACACCCGGCCGCGGCGGATGGCCGACGTCCCGGCGATCACCGACGAGTCGAAGGCGATGGCGAAGGAACTCAAGAAGCGCGGTTTCGTGTTCCTCGGGCCGACGACCTGTTACGCGCTGATGCAGGCGACGGGGATGGTCGACGACCACGTGAAGGACTGCTTCCGGGCCGGCTCGTGAGTGGCTGGGACGGTTGTCGAGGGGTAAGTCAACGGTGTCGTCGCCGCTGGCGCCCGTGTCGCGAAAGCCACTTTCGCGACGCCTGATGTCCCGAAAGTGGCTTTCGCGACGCGTTCGGCAGGCGGACGCCCGCGAAGGGCCCCTTACCTACCCTCAGAGTAGGCAAGGAGGCCTTCACGGACCGGCAGAGCGCGGTGACCCCCCTGCGCCACGTTTTGCCTTACCCCTCAACAGAGCCGTCCTAGCGGCTCACGAGGGTCACTTGCCCTGGAAGTTCGGCTTGCGCTTGCCCACGAAGGCCTCGACGGCCTCGGTGTGGTCGGCGGTCGCGCCGAGCGCGGTCTGGGCCTCGTCCTCGGCCGCCAGCGCGGTTTCGAGGGACGACTCCGCGGCGACCGACAGGACGTTCTTGATCTTCGCGTACGCGACCGTCGGGCCGGCCGCGAGCTTCGCGGCGACCTTCTGCGCGCGGGCGGCCAGTTCCTCGTCGGGGACGACCTCGCTGACCAGGCCGAGCGTCAGCGCCTCGGCCGAGTCGACCGTGCGAGCCAGCAGCATCAGTTCGGCCGCGCGGCCGAGACCGATCAGCCGCTGCAGCGTCCACGACGCGCCCGAGTCCGGGCCGAGGCCGACGTTCGCGAACGCCATCAGGAAGTTCGCCGACGTCGCGGCGATCCGGAGGTCGCTCGCGTACGCGAAGGCCGCGCCCGCGCCGGCCGCCGGGCCGTTCACCGCCGCGATGACCGGCTTCGGCATCCCGACGATCGTCTTGACGATCGGGTTGTAGTGCTCCTTGACCGTGTGTAGCGGCGCGGGGTCACCCGCCTGCAGCAGCCCGACGTGCTCCTTCAGGTCCTGCCCGGCGCAGAACGCCTTGCCCGAACCGGTCAGCACGACCGCCCGGACACTGTCGTCGGCCGCGGCCTCGGTCAGGCCCGCCAGCAGCAGTTCCTTGAGTTCGACGGTCAGCGAGTTGTACGCCTGCGGCCGGTTCAGCGTGAAGGTGCGCACGCCGTCGGCGTCGGCGGTCAGCAGAACGTCGGATGTGGTCACGGGATCTCCTAGTCGGCGAAACTGCGGTCTGAGAGGAGTCTTTCAGCCTCGCGAGCCGCATACCAGCACCGATACGGCGGCAAAAGATCGGTCCGCGTTCGCGCTCGGCCGCTGATGAGGGACAATGGACAGTAGACCCGGCTGGCTTTGACGAGCGCGACCCGGGCGCGCCGGTTGAGACGGAGGGAGCACGCTATGGCGGCCATGAAGCCCCGGACCGGAGATGGTCCCCTCGAAGTGACTAAGGAGGGGCGGGGCCTCGTGATGCGCGTACCACTCGAAGGTGGTGGGCGCCTCGTCGTCGAACTCTCCGCGGAAGAAGCGAAGGATCTCGGCGCGGCCCTGCAGGAGGTCACCGGCTGAGCCGGACCGCACCAACGTTCAACCACCCGCACCCCGGTCTCCCTTCGGAGGCCGGGGTCGCGGTTCATCTGCGCCCGGAGGTCGCTCACTGTGCGTAACCCGCTACCCCCCGTTCCGGGGAAGCTGCTCGAACTCGAGGTCTCGGACGACCTACGGCGCGGAACGCCGCTGGCCACGCTGATCGCCGCGCCGTCCGAAGAGGACGGTGACGCCGGACTCGCGGAGATCGGCGGCGTGCGGCCCACCGGCAAGGCCGGTGACGTGCAGACCGTGCCGACGGGCGCCGTCCGCTGGCTGGCGGGTGTCGGCGACGGTGAGCCGAAGCAGTACCGCAAGGCCGGTGCCGCGCTGGTCCGCGCCGTTTCGTCGACGCTGGAAGAAGACGTCAAGGCGGGGGAGAAGGCGTTCCGCGCCTTCGCCGTCGAGCTGCCTGAAGACGCGGGCACCGAACACGTCGAGGAACTCGCGTTCGGGCTGCTGCTCGGCGGTTACCGGTTCACGGTGACGGCCGAGGAGCCGAAGCCGACCTTGCGGACCGTGCGCTTGATCACACGTCACGAGGTCGACCTGGATCGGGTCCGCGAACTCGCCGCGGCCGCCGCGTTCGCGCGCGACCTGGCGAACACGCCGTCGAACGTCAAGACGCCGGCCTGGCTCGCCGACACGGCCGCCCGGGTCGCCGGTGGCATCCCGAACCTGACCGTGACGGCACGGGACGAGAAGTGGCTGGCCGAGCAGGGCTTCGGCGGCGTCCTCGCCGTCGGCGGCGGGTCGGCCGCGCCGCCGCGGCTGATCGAGCTGGAATACCGGCCGCGTGGGGCGACGACGCATCTGCTGCTGGTGGGCAAGGGCATCACCTTCGACACCGGCGGTCTTTCGATCAAACCCGCCGATGGCATGCACCTCATGCGCACCGACATGGCGGGCGGCGCGGCGATCATCGCCGCGGTCCGCGCGATCGCGGCGCTGCGCCTGCCGGTGAAGGTGACCGGGCTGGTGCCCGCCGCCGAAAACCACGTGTCCGGTTCGTCGTACCGGCCCGGCGACATCGTCCGGCACTACGGCGGCAAGACCACCGAGGTGGGCAACACCGACGCCGAGGGCCGCATGGTCCTGGCCGACGCGCTCGTCTACGGCATCAAGAAGCACAAACCGGACGCGGTGATCGACGCGGCGACCCTGACCGGCGCCATGAAGGTCTCGCTCGGCGTCCGCACCGGCGGCGTCTTCGCCACCGAAGACGCGCTCGCGGACCGGATCA
The DNA here is from genome assembly GCF_024628825.1 of Amycolatopsis roodepoortensis. Taxonomy (NCBI): domain Bacteria; kingdom Bacillati; phylum Actinomycetota; class Actinomycetes; order Pseudonocardiales; family Pseudonocardiaceae; genus Amycolatopsis; species Amycolatopsis roodepoortensis. The sequence continues at coordinate 3,805,877 of NZ_CP102415.1, read as the reverse complement.
CGAAGGCGGGCGAGCGGGTCGGCGAGGCGTGGTGGCGGATGCCGCTGCTGGAGGACCTGGCCGAGACCGTGCAGGGTTCGCTCGGTGACGTCCGGCAGGCGCCGGGTGGCCCGGGCGGCATCGTCGCTGCGCTGTTCCTGCGGGAGTTCGTCGGCGACGTGCCGTGGGCGCATCTCGACATCGCCGGGCCCGCGCGGGCCGACAAGACCTACGCCGACGTCGTGCCCGGGGCCACCGGTTTCGCGGCGCGGACGCTGGTCGAACTGGTCGCCTCCTACGCCTGACCTGCGGTTACCTGCGGGGCGGGAGCAAGGGACCTTTGCTACCGCCCCGCAGGTCGACCTTGGGCATGGGCTGGGTCGGCGCGTCCCCGGCATGGGCGGTGAGCCGTCGGGCGATCCCGGTCGCGGGTCCGGTCAGGTACCGGAACACGAGCCACGCCGTGACCGAGCCGAGGACGAGCCCGGCGAGCACGTCGTGCGGATAGTGCGCGCCGACGAAGACTCGTGAGAAGCCCATCAGCAGGGCGCCCGGGAGCACCCACGGCGCGAGCCGGCGCCAGGCGAGTGCCAGGCCGACGGCGGCGGCCGCGGCGATCGTGGAGTGGTTGCTCGGGAAGGACCAGTCACCGGCCGGCGGGCAGTCGACGAGCGTGACGAGGTTCCGGCACGGCCGGTCCTCCTGGATCACGCTCTTCAGACCCTCGCTGATCAGGTACGCGATCGCGGTCGCGGCAGGCGGCAGCAGCGCCATGGCGATCCGGACGGGCGAGGTGCGCGCCCGCCACAACATCCAGGCGAAGAGCCCCGCGAAGACGAGCAGTCCTGCTTCGGTGAACAGGATTCCTGTCGCTTGAAGCCAGTTCGGGCTCTCACCCGCCAGCTCCACGATGTCGTCGTACATTCACCCGAAGTTAGCGAAAACGACGTGCCCGCGTGGTGGACGAACGTCGATGATCGACCCTGACGATCGTCACCAACGTTGCGCGCGGACCCGCTCCCGGAACCGCAGGACGGCGGGCGGCAGGACGACATCGCGGCGCCAGGCCAGTCCGATGGTCCGCCCGACCGGCGGCACCAGCGGGACTTCGACGACGCCCGCCGGGCTGCCCGGCTCGAAACGGGGGAGCAGCGCGACACCGAGCCCGGCCGCGACCAGGCCGCGGACGGTGTCGGACTCCTGGCCCTCGAACGCGATCTTCGGTTCGAAGCCGGCCTTGGCGCACAGTTCGTCGGTGATGGTGCGGAGGCCGTAGCCGGTTTCGAGGAGCACGAACTCCTCGTCCTCGAGGTCCTCGATGGCGGCACTGGGCCGGTCCGCGAGGCGGTGCGACGTCGGAACGGACAGGAAGATCTCCTGCTCGGTGAGTACCGCGGTGTCGAGCAGCGGGTCGTCGACGGGGGCGGGCGCGAGCAGCGCGAGGTCGAGCTCGCCGCTGGTCAGCCGGTCGACCATGTCCTGACGTGACCCCTGGACCAGGGTGAACCGGACGCCCGGATGGTCGGCGCGATAGCCGCGGAGCAGCGTGGGGACCAGTGACCTGCCGAGCAGGTGCAGGAAGCCGAGGACGACGTGGCCGGATTCGGGGTCGACCTCTTCGCGAGCCTGGCGGACTCCGGCGTCGACGGCGGCGAGCGCGCGTTCGGCGGCATCGGCCAGCAGCTCGGCGGCGCGGGTGAGCCGGATGCCGCGTCCGTCGGGGACCGTGAGCGGGGCGCCGAGGGCGTCGCCGAGCGCCGAGATCCGGCGGCTTACCGTGGGCTGGGGGACGCCGAGCAGTTCGGCCGCGCGTGTGACGTTCGTCGTGCGGCGGAGTGCGGTGAGCAGAGCGAGCTGCGGGGCTAGCTGGGCGGTCATCCTTTCATTCAGCACGGTATCGATTGTGGCAGATGAGCGTATTAGACGTATCGTTTAGCCAGGCTTAGCTTCGGATCCGTGCCTGCCATCGGAACCACCCGCCGCGTGACGATCGCCGTCGCCGCGGCCGGGATCTCCTCGTTCGCGCTGCTCTACGCGCCGCAGCCGGTGCTGCCGCAGCTGGCCGAGCAGTATCACCTCGACCCCGGTGGCGCTTCGCTCGCGGTGAGCGTGGCGACCGGTGCGCTCGCGATCGCCGTGCTGCCCATCGCGGCGCTGTCGGAGGTCGTGGGGCGGCGTCCGGTGATCATCGCTTCGGTGGTCGCGTCGGTCGTATTCGGTTTCCTGCTGCCGCTGGCGCCCAGCTATCCGGCGCTGCTCGTGCTCCGGGCGCTGCAAGGGGTCGCGATCGCGGGGTTCCCCGGAGTGGCCGCCGCCTACCTCGCGGAACGGCTCGGCAAGGCCGGGCTCGCGGCGGCGGTGGGCGCGATGATCGCCGGGAACACCATCGGCGGCATGATCGGACGGCTCGCCGCCGGGTTCACCGCCGGACCGTTCGGCTACCACGGCGCGCTGATCGTGGTCGCGGGGATCGGGCTGGTCTGCACGGTGGTCACGGTGCTGGCCCTGCCGCCGGGGGAGCAAGGGACCTTTGCTACCACTTTCGTGGATCGCCGCAGGTCAGAGCGGCTGCGGGAACAGGCCAGGGCGGTGCTGTCCGGGCTCGGCGCGGCGGTGCGGAAGCCGGTCCTGCTGGCCCAGTACGCGGTCGCGCTGCTGGCGATGGGCTCGTTCGTCGCGCTGTACAACGCCGCCGGATTCCGCCTGACCGGCGAGCCGCTGAACCTCTCGCCCGCGATCGCGTCGCTCGTCTTCCTCGCGTACGCGATGGGCTCGGTCTCGTCAGCGACGGCGGGCAAGCTCGTCGGCCGGTTCGGCCGCCGCCGCGCGCTCGTCGGTGCCCTGCTGCTCACGATCGCGGGCGCCGCGCTGACGCTGTCCGACTCGCTGCCCATGGTCGTCGCCGGGTTCGTGGTGCTGACCGGCGCGTTCTTCGCCGCGCACGCCGTCGCCAACGGCTGGGCCGCCGCGGAGGCGCCAGAGAACGCACGGGGCCAGGTGGGCGGGCTCTACACGCTTTCGTACTACCTCGGCAGCAGCGTCGGGGGCGCCGTCGGCGCGACCGTCTACGGGCACGCGGGCTGGACCTGGCTGATCGTGCTCACCGCCGCCTGGCTCGCCATCGCCGCGGTGGCCGTGGTCGCGGTGGTCCCCAAGTCCGTGAAGGCCTCCTTGCGGGACTCTGGGTCCCTCAAGGAGGCCTTCACGGAACGCGTCTGAAAGCGGTAGCAAAGGTCCCTTGCTACGCGATCGCGGCGACCAGCAGCCCGCCGCCCACCGGCAACAGCGCCGGGACCAGCCGCTCGTCCTCGCGGAACGCCCGCGCGACCTCCCGCAGCGCGAGGGTGTCCGGATCACGTCGTGAGGGATCGGTCACCCTGGTCCCCGAGACGTTGTGGAACGCCAGTATCCCGCCGGGCCGCAGCAGCGAGACGGCCTTCTCGTAGCAACTCGGGTACTCGACCGGCGCCGAATCGACGAACACCAGGTCGTAGCCGCCGGGGGTGAGCCGGGGGAGGACGTCGAGCGCGCGCCCCATGATCAGGCGGGTCCGCCCCGGCGCGTAGCCGGCCTCGCGGAACGCCGCCCGCGCCGCCCGGTGGTACTCCGGCTCGATGTCGATCGAGGTGAGGATCCCGTCGTCGACCATGCCGCCGAGCAGGCACAACCCGCTCACCCCGGCCCCGGTCCCGACCTCGACGACGGCCTTCGCCCGCAGCGTCGTGGCGAGAAACCGCAGAGTCGCGCCCGCGCCCGCGCTCAGCGGGCCGCATCCCAGATCGGCCGACCGCGCCCGCGCGGCGGCCAGAACCTCGTCGTCGGGGACGTAGCCGTCGACGAGGTCGGCGTCGGCGGCCTCGGCAGGCGAGCCCGCATGCGTCCCGGAATTCACACGCGGAGGTTAGCGCTGCCTATCGTCAAAAGAGCGAAGACTCCCTGGTACCGACTTCTCAGCCTCCTCTCAGTCCAGTCTCACTAGAAACATAAGCAGGCCGGACAGACTGGTCCTCGACAACGGGAACACCGTGCTCATCGCCCGCGTTGGGTGGAGTAGTTGGGAGAAGACGCTGATGGAGGTGCCTACTTCCCCGATGCAGGAAACGATGCAGGACCAGCACGCGGACCAGGTCACGCCGGTGACGGTGGACGAGGCCGCATGGACGCCGCCCTCGTGGGACGAGGTCGTGCGTGAGCACGCCGACCGCGTGTACCGGCTGGCATACCGCCTGACCGGTAACGCCCACGACGCCGAGGACCTGACGCAGGAGACCTTCATCCGGGTCTTCCGCTCGCTCGCCTCCTACAAGCCCGGCACGTTCGAAGGCTGGCTGCACCGCATCACCACGAACCTCTTCCTCGACATGGCCCGCCGCCGCTCGCGTGTGCGGATGGAAGGCCTCCCCGAGGACACCGACCGCATCGTCGGTGACGACCCGAGCCCCGAGCAGGTCTACTCCGACACGCACCTCGACCCGGACCTGCAGGCCGCGCTCGACGAGTTGCCGCCCGAGTTCCGTGCCGCGGTCGTGCTGTGCGACGTCGAAGGCCTCTCGTACGAGGAGATCGGCGCCACCCTCGGTGTCAAGCTCGGCACCGTGCGCAGCCGGATCCACCGCGGCCGCCAGGCGCTTCGCGCTTCTTTGGAGCGTCGTCGCGCCGCGGCGCAGGAGTCTGCGAAGGTGGGGGTATGACCGCACCGCGAGGTTGGGGACTCCCCGAGTCGCATCTGCTTCCGGACGCCATCGTCGCCTTCGTGGACGGCGAGCTGTCCCTCGGCGCCCAGGACAGGGCTTCGGCGCATATCGCCCGTTGCCAGTCCTGCGCCGCCGAAGTGACCGCCCAGCGCCAGGCCGTCGCGGCCGTGAAGCAGGCGGGAGCCCCGTCGATGTCGGCGGGGTTCCTGGCCAGCCTTTGCTCCATCCCGCAGAACACCGAACTTCCCGGCACCCCCGACAACCTGGCCATGACCGCCGACGGTCAGCTGGTCGCCATCCAGCGGCCCGACCGGGTCGCCGGCCTTCGCGACACCGGGGTTCTGGGCGGGACCGCGCCGTTGGGATCAACGGCGCCGCTGGGCCAGTCGCCGAACGTGCTCGGCGGCGGGCGGTTCGGCCTCGCCCGGCGGAAGTACGCGCAGGGCGCCGGAGTCGTCGTTTCGGGTCTGGTGCTGAGTGCGCTCGCCCTCGTCGCGACCTCGGGTGACGGCACCGAAGAGCAGCCGAACACCGGTTTGACCCCGCCGCAAGGCGTCAACGCCGGGTTGCTGCCCGCGCAGCTGGGCGGCGCCCAGCCGGAGCCGCCGCGCAGCACCACGCCGAGTCCGAGCACGTCCAGCGTGCCCATGCCGGTGTCCGCCCGCTGATCCGCTCGGTCAGGGCGTGACGAAGCAGATCGTCGCGCCCTTGAACTTCGAGGTCCCGTAGCTCGCGTAGGAGACGACTTCCGTCGTGCCCTCGGCGCACGGACTGTTCTCCGGAAAGACCTCACTGATCCTCAGCCGCGCCGACCCGCAGTCCTTCAGCGGCGGCGGGGTCTTCGTCCCGATATCGTCGAAACACAACCCGACCTGGGCGTTGATCGCCAGGCACAGGCCGACGCCTTTCCCGCGCAGCGGCGTCTGGACGGCGTACTTGTAGAAGCCTTCCTTGCAGTTCCAGTCGCCTTCGTCGACCCCGGCGATGCCCACCGTGTACGGCACTCCCGGTGAATCGCACGGAGCCGGGACCGCGTCGGCCTCCTCGCCGGATCCGGTCAGCACGGCGCAGTCGCCCTCGGTCAGCGCTTTGGCCTGCTTCTCCGGCCCCGCGATGTTGTTCAGCGTGATGATCACGGCGAACCCGCCGACGGCCACGACGAGCGAGGTGGCGAGCAGGATCATTTGGACCTTGAAGGAGAAGCCCTTCTTCTTCGGCGGCTGCTGTGACCATTGCTCCGACATGCCCGTGAGACTGCCAGACCCGAGACACGGTTTCCTCATGTGTCACATTTCTCGCCGGGTTCGGGGAATCAACGCGCACTTCACCGTGGTCACGGCAGAATCCCGGGTGAGGCTTGGCGTACTCTCGCGTCCGGCCAACCTGATCTCAGCCCCGGGGAATGATGACCGAGCAGCCGAACGCGAATCCGCAGCAGCCTGGGGATCGGCTGGCGCCGCGCCCGCTGGCCCGGCCCGCCGTCGATCCGGCGCAGGCGGCCACGTTCGGCAGGCCGCGCGGTGTCGACGGTGCCTTCGACAAGCTGTACCAGCCCGGCACCAACGGTCAGTCCGCGCCGGGCTTGAACCTCGCGCCCCCGACGCCGGAATCGCTCGCCGAGGCCTTCCGCCGCCCGCCGGGCGCCGAAGGTGTCGTGCTGGAGCGGCCGCACGGGACCAACGGCGCCGAACCGTCCGCGAACGGCGCCGAAGGCCCGCTCTGGACCACGACCTCGGATCCCTGGCGCGACCCGTCGTCCGGCGCGGTGCTGGCCGGGCCCGCCGTGCACCAGGACTCGGATGAGGAGAAGGACGCCAAGCGCCCGCAAGGCGCGCTGCTGAGCCTTCCGGAGGTCCTTTTCGGGCGGCGTGTGCAGACGAAGGCGCTGGCGATGCTCGCCGCGGTCGCGCTCGTCATCGGTGCCGCCGGCGGGCTGATCGGCTGGTGGTTCGCCGACACCGGTACCGAACTGACCGGACAGGCCAGCATCTCCGAAGCCGACGCGGCCAAGGAACGTCCGGCGGGCTCGATCGCGGATATCGCCCACCGGGTGGCGCCCACCGTGGTCTCGCTCGAAGTGTTCAAACCCGGCGCCGAAGCCGGTCAGCAGGGCTCCGGCGTCGTCATCGACACCCAGGGCTACGTGCTCACGAACGAACACGTGATCTCCGCCGCGACGGCCGACGCGGCCACCAAGGTCACCGCCGTGTTCTTCGACGGCAAGCGCGTCGAGGCGAAGGTCGTCGGCGCCGACCCCAAGACCGACCTCGCCGTGGTCAAGGTCGACGTCAAGAACCTGACCGCGCTGCAGGTCGGGAAGTCGTCCGACCTCGCCGTCGGCGACTCCGTGATCGCCGTCGGTTCGCCGCTGGCGCTGCAGAACTCGGTCACCGCGGGCATCGTGAGCGCGCTCAACCGCCCGGTGACCGCCGGTGGCGACGGCGGCAGCGCGCCGGTGATCTACGAGGCCATCCAGACCGACGCCGCGATCAACCACGGCAACTCGGGCGGCGCGCTCGTCGACGCGACCGGCGCGCTGGTCGGGATCAACTCCGCGATCCGCTCGTCCAGCGCCGAAGGCGGCAGCATCGGCATCGGGTTCGCCATCCCCAGTGACTACGCGGTGAAGATCGCGAAAACACTGATCAAGGACGGCAAGGTCGTCCACCCCGACATCGGCATCAACGCTTCGTCGACCGTCGCGGGCTCCAGCACCATGGGCGCACAGGTCCGCAACGTCGCCCCTGGCGGCCCCGCGGCCGCCGCCGGGATCAAAGAAGGCGACGTCATCACGGAGGTCGGCGGACGGCTCGTGCGCGACTCGGCGGAACTGCTCGTCGCGGTCCGCGCCCGCGAAGTCGGCGAAGTCGTCCCTGTCCGCCTTGTCCGCGATGGGTCTTCTCTCGTCGTCGACGTGAAACTGGCCTCGGACTAGCGGGTTCGGGCGGGTACCCTGAACGGGGAAGACGCCGAGGCGGAGGTTCACACGGGTGTTCGAGAGTGTCGGCTGGGGAGAGATCCTCATCATCGTCGTCGCGGGTCTTTTCATCCTCGGTCCGGAACGGCTGCCCGAAGCGGCGTCCTGGGTGGCGAAGAGCGTCCGCAAGGTCCGCGACTTCGCGACCGGCGCCAAGACGCAGCTGCGTGAGGAGATGGGCCCGGAGTTCGATCAGCTGCGCAAGCCGCTGGAGGACCTGAGGGGCCTGCGGAACTTCGACCCGAAGCGGGTCGTCACCCAGCACCTGTTCGACGGTGACCCGGATCCGCTGGGGATCAACAACATCAACGGCACCAATGGCGCCAACGGGACCAACGGCGCCGCCAAGCCCAACGGCTACCCGGCGACCGCTTCGCAGCCCGAGCCGCTGAAGCCGGGGGAGCGCCCGCCGGTCGACCCGGACGCCACCTGACCCCTAATGCATTCAGTCCTCTGGATGCGGTCCTTGCGTGTGCAAGTACCGCGTCCAGAGGACTGAATGCGTAAGAAGGGGGGCTCAGCGGCCCGCGGGGGTGACGTTCAGCATCATCCCGGCCAGCCCGCGCGCCCGGACGGTCAGCTTCTTCGCCGCCTCCTTGAGCACGAGCGACGCCGGCGCGTCCGGCTCGGCCAGCACGATCGGCGTCCCGGCGTCGCCGTTGGAGACCACCCGCGGGTCCATCGGGACCTGCCCGAGCAGCGGCACGGTCGACCCGACCGACTTCGACAGCGAGTCGGCCACGGACTGCCCGCCGCCGGAGCCGAAGATCTCCATCCGCTGGCCGTCGGGCGTCTCCAGCCACGACATGTTCTCGATGACCCCGGCCACGCGCTGCCGCGTCTGGAGCGCGATCGCGCCCGCGCGCTCGGCCACCTCGGCGGCCGCCTGCTGCGGGGTGGTGACGACCAGGATCTCCGCGTTCGGGATGAGCTGCGCCACCGAGATCGCGATGTCGCCGGTGCCCGGCGGCAGGTCCAGCAGCAGGATGTCGAGGTCGCCCCAGAACACGTCGGCGAGGAACTGCTGCAGCGCGCGGTGCAGCATCGGCCCGCGCCACACGACGGGCTGGTTGCCCGGGGTGAACATGCCGATCGAGATGACCTTCACGCCGTGCGCCTGCGGCGGCATGATCATGGTGTCGACCTTGGTCGGCTTCTCCCGCGCGCCGAGCATCCGCGGCACCGAGTGCCCGTAGATGTCCGCGTCGACCACGCCGACGGAAAGCCCGCGTTCGGCCATCGCGGCCGCGAGGTTCACCGTCACCGAGGACTTGCCGACGCCGCCCTTGCCGGACGCGACGCAGTAGACCCGCGTCAGCGAACCCGGCTGCGCGAACGGGATCACCGGCTCTGCGGCGTCACCGCGCAGCGATTTCCGCAGCTCCGTGCGTTGCTCGTCGCTCATCACGTCGAGCTCGACCCGGACGTCGCTGACGCCGGGGAGCTTCTTGACGGCTTCGGTGGTGTCGTTGGTCAGGGTCGCCTTCAGCGGGCAGCCGGCGACCGTCAGGTAGATCCCGACGGTGACCACACCGTCCGAGCCGACCTCCACGTCCTTGACCATGCCGAGTTCGGTGATCGGTTTCTTGATCTCCGGGTCGTACACGGCCTTCAGCGCGGTGCGGACATCGTCGACGCTGGGGAGTTGCTGCGTACTGGTCACAGGTCCATGTTACGTACCGGTAGGCGGAGCTGGTCGAACCCGCCTGGCCGAGGGCCCCGGGATCACGGCGGCAGGGCGTCCAGAGGGTAAGAAGTGACTGCTTGGCGCCCTGGTTACCGAAGATCAAGTACCGGTAGGTGCGCGGTCGGGTTTGGCCTTGCGCGGCTTGGCGTCGAGATCCTCACGGAGCCGGTCGAGTTCGCCCCGCAGGAAGTCCCGCGTGGCGACCTCGCCGAGCGCGATCCGCAGCGACGCCAGCTCCCGCGCGAGGTATTCGGTGTCGGCCTTGGTCTGCGCGGCGCGGTTCCGGTCCTCCTCCAGGGAGACGCGGTCGCGGTCGTCCTGCCGGTTCTGCGCCAGCAGGATCAGCGGCGCGGCGTACGCGGCCTGCGTCGAGAACGCCAGGTTCAGCAGGATGAACGGGTACGGGTCCCATTGCAGCGAGACCGCGACCAGGTTCAGCACGATCCAGATGATGACGATCAGCGTCTGCCAGAACAGGTACTTGCCGGTGCCGAGGAACCGCGCGATCCGTTCGGTGAACCGGCCGAACGAATCGGGGTCGATGTTCAGCCTGAACCGGCTCTGGCCGCGGGGCTGGTCCAGCCGCCGCCCGGGCAAAAGTTCAGGCACGTTCGGTCTCCTCGGTGATCTCTCCGGTGATGTCGTGCAGCCCGGTCTCGCGCCAGTCCTCCGGCAGCAGGTGGTCGAGGACGTCGTCGACGGTGACCGCGCCGAGCAGGTGGTCTTCGGCGTCCACCACCGGCCCGCAGGTGAGGTTGTAGGCGGCGAAGTACCGCGTGACCTCGGACAGCGAAGCGTTCGGCTTCAGCGCGGGCAGCTGGGAGTCGATGGCGCTCGCCACCATCTCCGCGGGTGGTTCGCGCAGCAGCCGCTGGAAGTGGACGACGCCGACGAACCGCCCGGTCGGCGTCTCGGTCGGCGGACGGCAGACGAACACCATGCTCGCCAGCGCCACCGGGAGGTCGGCGTTGCGGATGTGCGCGAGCGCCTCGGCGACCGTGGCGTCCGGCGTCAGCACCACCGGCTCCGGGGTCATCAAGCCGCCCGCGGTGTCGGAGGAATACTCCAGCAGCCGCTTCACCGGTGCCGACTCCTCGGGTTCCATCAGCTCCAGGAACCGGTTCTGCTCGGCGGGCGCCAGCTCGGCCAGCAGGTCGGCGGCGTCGTCGGGATCCATCGCTTCGAGGATGTCGGCGGCGCGTTCCTCGGCGAGGTAGGACAGCAGTTCCTTCTGGTCGTCTTCGGGAAGCTCCTCGATGACGTCGGCGAGGTGTTCGTCGTCCATCGCGTCGGCGACCTCGTGCCGTCGTTTGAGCGGCAGGTCGCGGACCGTGGCGGCGACGTCGGCCGCGCGCATGGTGTCGAACAGCATCAGCAGCTGCGCCGCGCCCTGGGTCTGGCCGGTCAGGTCGGTGAGGCCGAGCCCGGACACCTCCGCCCACGGCAGCACCTGCATCGCCGATCGTCGTCTGCCGAGGCCGAGCCTGCTCGACCGTTCCCGGATCGCGAGTTTGGCGAGCACCCAGTCCCGCGTGCGCGTCGGCTCCATGCCGGCGTCGACGACGGTGACCCGGGTGTCCGAGCCGGCGAGGGTGGCGTGCGCGTCGAACAGCTGCCCGACCACCAGCACCTCGTTGGGCCGCTGGTGGAACCGCCGCATGTTCACCGATCCGGTGGCGAGCGTGATCGCGCTGGGTTCGATCGAGGTCACGCGCAACATCGGCACGAACACCCGCCGCCTCGTCGTCAGCTCGACGACGATGCCCAGGATTCGTGGCGGTTGCTGGTCCAGGCGCAGGCCCGCCACGAGGTCCCGCACCTTGCCGATCGATTCACCATCGGGGCCGAAAACCGGCAAACCGGCCAGCTGAGCTGCGAATACCCTGTTCACGGCTGCCATGCCCGAAGGTTATCCGCTCCCGGGGCCGGAGACGATTCGTGTGATCACCGCAATGCCCAGGCGGCGATTCCGGGAACGGCGGCGTAGGCCGGGTCTTCGGCGAGACTTTCGGGCGATGCGCCCTCGGCGAGGTCTTCGTACAGCCAGGTCCAGTTCTGCACCGCGCGGACCAGCGTCCACTCCCGCGCGCGTCCGGCGTCCACCCCGGCGGCCGCGGCGAACCACGCGAGCTTTTCGTCCATTGTGGACTCTTCTGCCCGGTTCCAGAGGATCGAGATCGCGCCGAACTCGAGATCGCCCGAAAGCGGCTTCGGGTCGATCACCAGCCACGGTTCGCGGTCCCCGGCGAGGACGTTCTCGAAATGCAGGTCCTCGTTGACCATCAGCTCCCCGGCCTCCGGTCCGAGCCGCGCGCAGATCTCCACCGCGGCGTCGATGTACTCGCGATCGAACGGTTCCCCCAGTTCGCTCCAGGTCTCCGGGAGTTCCGTGACCAGTTCCGCGGCTTCCTCGCGAAGGGAACGCCGCAGCGTGGCGGGAGCGGGGACGGCCAGCCGTCGCGCCAGGGCGCCGACGGTCTCGACGGCCTCCTGGATCGGCTCGGTTTCGAGCGACCGGCTCGCGTCGAGCCGCTCCAGGAGGAGGACGCCGTCCTCGGGCACGTTGTCGTACATCAGGACCGCGCCCTGACCGGCCCAAGTGGACAGTGCGAGCGGTTCGTCGTCGGATTCCTCGTGCGGCCAGCCGAGTTTGAGGATCGCGGGGGAGCCGTCCGCGCGGCGCACGGGCTGCGCGACGCCGACGAAGCCGTGCATGGCCTCGCCGTCGTATTCCAGCTGCCACTTCGCGGTGTACTTCTCGGCGAGGAACGGGAGGGAATCGAGCCATTCGGCGGCTCCCGGTCCGAGGTCGGCGGCGCGGTCGAGGAACTTGGGCGGGATCTTGAAACCGGTCACGAACCCACCTTGGCAGGCCTGTCCACCGTGTTTCCCTCGTGACCCGCCGGGCGTACCGTGAACAGCGAGAACAACCCCGGGAGCAGCCATGGTGGTGGAGATTCTCAGTGCGATCGCCGTCGCGGGCGGTGCTTGGCTCGCGACCAGCCTTCGCGTGGTGAAACAGTACGAACGCGGTCTCGTGTTCCGGTTCGGGCGGGTGCGCCCCGCCATCCGGCAGCCGGGGCTCGCGCTGCTGGTGCCGATCGCGGACAGGCTGCAGAAGGTCAACATGCAGATCGTCACGATGCCGATCCCCGCGCAGGACGGCATCACCCGCGACAACGTCACCGTGCGGGTGGACGCGGTCGTGTACTTCAAGGTGATCGACCCGGTGCTGGCCGCGGTCAACGTCCAGGACTACCGCTCGGCCGTCGGCCAGGTCGCGCAGACCTCGCTGCGGTCCATCATCGGCAAGAGCGACCTCGATGACCTGCTGTCGAACCGCGAACGGCTGAACGAGGGCCTGGAGCTGATGATCGACAGCCCGGCCTTGGACTGGGGCATCCACATCGACCGCGTCGAGATCAAGGACGTCGCACTGCCGGAGTCGATGAAACGCTCGATGTCGCGCCAGGCCGAAGCCGAACGCGAACGGCGGGCACGGGTCATCTCGGCCGACGGCGAACTGCAGGCGTCGCACAAGCTTTCGCAGGCGGCCGCGACCATGGCCGACACCCCGGCGGCGTTGCAGCTGCGACTGCTGGAGACCGTCGTGCAGGTCTCGGCGGAGAAGAACTCGACGCTGGTCTTGCCGTTCCCGGTGGAGCTGTTGCGCTTCCTCGACGCGAACACGCCGAGGCGGGAGACGCCTTCGGAGGAGCCGGAGGTTTCCGAGGGCAACGGTCAGGTGGCGCCGGCGCCCAGGGAACCGGGCGACGTGGGTCAGGTCTCGTGAGTGGCAAGGACGGTTAGAACCGTCCTTGCCACTCACGAGGCCCAGCGCTACTCGAGCTCCCCGTTCACCCCGAGAATGATCATCGTGCCGATGAAACCGACGTACAGCGCGATCACGACGTAGGCGATGATCACCGCCGCGAGCGCCATGCCGCGTCCACCCGCTTCGCCGCGGTTCGCCCGCGCCAGCCCGATGTGCCCCAGGATCAGCCCGACGATCACCGTCACACAGGAGCAGATCCCGACGAGTGAGCACACCAACCCGGCGATCGCCATCCCGTTGTCCTGCGACCGCGGGGGAGCGACCGCCGCGTACGGGTTGTACGGCTGCGGCGGCGGATACGCCGCGGGCAACGGCACGGGCGTGTACACCGACGGGACCGGCGGTTCCGGCGCCGCGTAGGGCGGCGGCACGGGCTCGGCGGTCAGTGGGTCGATGGCCTGCCCGTACGTCTCGACCGGAACCGGAACGGAAGCCGGCTCGGGAGCGGGAGCGGGATCCGGCGCGGAAGCCGAAGGCGGCTCGAACGGAGCGGGCGGCTCGAACGGCGGGGGCGGGGTGAAGGGTTCCGGTGGCTGAAAGGGCTGCGGGCCCGACACGGTTTCGGGCGCCGAAGACACCACAGTCGGGTCCGAGAAGGTGTTCGAGTCGGTGTAGGACGACGTCGACGGTGTGTCCTGCGAGTCGGAACTGCTCATCCGGTTGCCCCCTGGTTCGTGCGGGACACCACCGTATCGTCCGAACGGGTCACGAGACGCCCGCGGCTCCGATCGCGAGCACCACGAAAACGAACCACAGGATGACCGGGATCAGCCAAAGCGCGGTGACGACGTATCCGATGATCATCCCCGCCTGCGCCATGCCCTGGCCACCCGCTTCGCCGCGTTTGGCCTTCGACAGCGCGATATGCCCGAAGATGATCCCCAGGATCGCGGGGAAGCACATGATCAGCCCGATCAGCGAGCACACCAGCGACGCCACCGCCATGCCCTGGTCCGGCGGCCGCACGTAGGGCTGCTGGACGTAGTACTGCTGAGGCGGCGGCTGGTACGGCTGAAGTCCGTAGGGCTGCTGGAACTGCCCGGACGGCTGCTGCCCGTACGGGTCGTGCGGATTCGTCATGCTGGTCCCCTCGTAGACGAGGACCGTATCGCTACCGGAAAGCCCCGTGTTTCGCGGCGATGTTCAGCGCGACAGGGATCGCGATGGCGTACAGGACGATCATCAGATAGCCGACGATGAACGCGGCGAGCGCCATGCCCTTGCCGCCGGCCTCGTCGCGCCGGGCCTTCGCGAAGGCGACGTGCCCCAGGACGATCCCCGGGATCACGGACACCAGCCCGATCAGCCCGAAGAGTGAAAAGATCAGGGCCGCCGTCGCGAGACCGGAATCCTTGCTCCGCGCCGGAGCCTGGTTCGGGAAGGCGTACTGCTGTTGCGGCGGGAACCCGCCAAAGGGCTGCTGAGCCACGTTTCGTCCCCCTCGGACTGTGATCGGCTTGTCACTGTAGTGGCATGCTCACGGATGGCGTACGCGTGACTGCGCTCATAGCGAGGTCCCACGTCAGCCGTCATACTCACCGGTAACCCAGCGCCGGGAGCCCGGTGCGCGCGAATTTAGGAGCAGCGATGGCTCGCCTCGCCCAGACCGCCGGCTTGACCGACGTGCAGTCCGAAATCCTGGCCACGGTCCGCCAGTTCGTGGACAAGGAGGTCATCCCGCGCGCGCAGGAGCTGGAGCATTCCGACACCTATCCCGCCGACATCGTCGAGGGGATGAAGGAGATGGGCCTGTTCGGGCTCACCATCCCGGAGGAGTACGGCGGCCTCGGTGAATCGCTGCTGACCTACGCGCTCGTGGTCGAGGAGATCGCGCGCGGCTGGATGAGCGTCTCCGGTGTCATCAACACGCACTTCATCGTCGCGCACATGATCAAGCAACACGGGACGCCGGAGCAGAAGCAGCACTTCCTGCCGCGGATGGCGACCGGCGAGGTCCGCGGCTCGTTCTCGATGTCCGAGCCCGACCTCGGCTCCGACGTCGCCGCGATCAAGACCCGCGCCCGCAGGACCGACGACGGGTACGTCATCGACGGTTCGAAGATGTGGCTGACCAACGGCGGCAGCTCCAACCTGATCGCGCTGCTGGTCAAGACCGACGAAGGCGCCGAGAAGGCTCACCAGAACCTCACCACGTTCCTGGTCGAGAAGCCCGAGGGCTTCGGTGAGGTCGCACCCGGCCTCACCATCCCCGGCAAGATCGACAAAATGGGCTACAAGGGCGTCGACACCACCGAAGCCGTGTTCGACGGCTTCAAGATCGGCGCGGACAAGGTCCTCGGCGAGGCGCCGGGCAAGGGCTTCGCGTACATGATGGACGGTGTCGAGGTCGGCCGCGTCAACGTCGCCGCCCGCGCCTGCGGCATCGCGATCCGCGCGTTCGAGCTCGCCGTCGAGTACGCCCAGCAGCGCAAGACCTTCGGCAAGGCCATCGCCGAGCACCAGGCGGTCGCGTTCAAACTCGCCGAAATGGCCACCAAGGTCGAGGCCGCGCACCTGATGATGGTCAACGCCGCCCGCCTCAAGGACTCCGGCGAACGCAACGACGTCGAAGCCGGCATGGCCAAGCTGATCGCCAGCGAGTACTGCGCCGAAGTCACCCAGGACTCCTTCCGTATCCACGGCGGCTACGGCTACTCCAAGGAATACGAGATCGAGCGCCTCATGCGCGAGGCGCCGTTCCTGCTCATCGGCGAAGGCACCAGCGAAATCCAGAAGACCATCATCAGCCGCGGCCTGCTCCGCGAGTACAAGTCCCGCTCCTGAAGGAGCTGAAGGCGTCCTTCAGCTCACGTTCGCGCCTTTCGCCCGTCCTTGAGAAGATGGACCAGGACGGGCGAGAGGTGATTACGTGAGTGCTCCCTTTGGCGGAAGGGCCGCGGGCGGGCTGCCCAGGCTGCCGACACCGCCTACCGGCTGGCCGATCGGTTCCTACGCGACGTACGGCGAAGCCCAGCAAGCCGTCGGTTTCCTCGCGGAGAAGGAGTTCGGCGTCTCCGACGTGACCATCGTCGGCGTCGACCTGATGCTCGTCGAGCGCGTCGTCGGACGGCTGAGCTGGGGCCGGGTGCTGGGCACCGGTGCGGTGTCCGGCGCGTGGTTCGGCCTGATCATCGGGTTGCTGCTGGGCATGTTCAACAACCAGGGTTTCGCCTGGCAGCCCATGATCGGCGGGCTCGTGCTCGGCATCCTGGCGTGGACGGTCTTCGCGGCGATCAGCTACAGCATGTCCCGCCGCGACTTCTCCTCCGCGAGCCAGCTGGTCGCGGGCCGGTACGACGTCCTCTGCCAGCCGCGTTCGGCCGAACAGGGGCGCGAGCTCCTCGCCCAGCTGGCGTTGGGCGGCCGTCCCACCGGGTGACGCGGGGGCCGGGCCACTGACATTCGGCGGTACTCGTTCACCTGTTCGTCGTGCGGTCCGCTGAATCGTTACCGATACTGCTTGCGGGCGGTGATCGCCCGGAATAGGTTGCACAACACCAGTCGGGCGGTCGCGTACTCCAGCGTGTCCGCCCGAGCACTAGCACGTCGGGGTGCTGGCGCGCGGGCTTCTTCAACGCGTCCTAGTGCCGCCGTTCCCCGGGCGTGCGCGGGTGAGGAGGCCTCATGGGGAAGAGGATGAGCGCGAGCCGGAGGGGCCGCTCGCCAGGCCGCACCGGCTCGCTACTCGGCGCGGTGGCGCTGACGGCCGGCTTGCTGGCGGGTTGCGGTTCGGACGCCGGGCTGAAGATCAACGTCTACTACGCGCCCGAAGACAATTTCCAGTCCGTTGTGGACGATTGCACCAAGGCATCGGGCGGGCGGTACGAGGTCGTGTACAACAAGCTCCCGCGCCCGGCCGACGGCCAGCGGGAACAGATGGTGCGACGGCTGGCCGCCGGGGACGATTCGCTCGACGTCCTCGGGCTGGACGTCACCTGGGTCTCGGAGTTCGCCGAGGCGGGCTGGGTCGACGAATGGACGGGTGAAGCCAAGGCGGAGGCGACCGCCGGTGTCCTGCCCGGTCCGCTCGAAACCGCCACGTGGAACGGAAAGCTCTTCGCGGCGACCAAGAACACCAACGTCCAGCTGCTCTGGTACGACGACCGCCTGACCC
This sequence comes from Amycolatopsis roodepoortensis, assembly GCF_024628825.1. Taxonomy (NCBI): domain Bacteria; kingdom Bacillati; phylum Actinomycetota; class Actinomycetes; order Pseudonocardiales; family Pseudonocardiaceae; genus Amycolatopsis; species Amycolatopsis roodepoortensis. Next base: position 3,788,591 of record NZ_CP102415.1, on the reverse strand, counting down.
CGACGCCGCCGAAGACCTGGGACGAGATGATCCAGCAGGCACAGGCGCTCAAGGCACAGGGCAAGCCGGCGAACGTCGTGTTCACCGGCGCGCAGTACGAAGGCCTGGTCGTCATCTACAACACGCTCGTCGAGTCGGCGGGCGGCAAGATCCTGTCCGACGACGGCAAGTCGGTCGTGATGGACGAGGGCGCGGTCAAGGCGCTGGAGATGCTCAAGAAGGTCACCACGGCCGGGATCACCGACCCGTCGCTGACCAACTCCAAGGAGGACGAGGTCCGCCAGGCCTTCCAGCGCGGCAACGCCGCCTTCGAGCTGAACTGGCCGTTCGTCTACGCCTCCTACGCCAAGGAGAAGAAGGACGAACTCCAGCACTTCAAGTGGACCACCTACCCGGAGTTCGAAGCGGGTAAGCCCGCCAAGACCACGATCGGTGGCTACAACCTGGCGGTCAGCTCGACCTCGAAGCACAAGGCCGAGGCCTACGAGGTCGCGCTGTGCCTGCGCAGCGCGAAGAACCAGAAGTTCTCCGCGCTCAAGGACGGTGTCCCGCCGACGATCGAATCCCTCTACACGGACACGCTGCCACTCGACGCGACGGCACCGCAGAGTGACGACAACCCGAGTATGGAAACGAAGTACCCGATGCGGGAAACGATCCTGGAGGCCCTCAAGGACGCCGCCGTGCGTCCGCTGACCCCGGCCTACCAGAACGCCTCGACGGTGTTGTCGAAGGTGCTTTCCCCGCCTTCCGCCATCGATCCGCGGAAGACGGCGGAAAAACTCAAAGAAGAACTCGCCGACGCGCTCCAGTCGAAGGGGGTGATCCCGTGACCGTGCAGGAAACCGCAGGTTCGGCGACCGCGGCCAAACCGGGCAAGAAGGCGAAACCCGTTCTCAGTGAAGGAAAGAAGGCCGAGCGCAGACTCGGGCTGTGGCTGTGCGCCCCGGCCGCGATCGTGATGATCGCGGTCACCGGGTACCCGATCATCTACTCGATCTGGCTCTCCCTGCAGCGCTACGACCTCAGGTTCCCGGCGCAGCAGGAGTTCGTCGGCCTCGACAACTACATCGCGGTGCTGTCCAACGGTTACTGGTGGACGGCGTTCGGGACGACGATGGGGCTGACCATCGTTTCGGTGGTGATCGAGTTCGTCCTCGGTATGGGGCTGGCGCTGATCATGCACCGGACGCTGGTCGGGCGGGGCCTCGTGCGGACGGTCGCCCTGATCCCGTACGGCATCGTGACGGTGGTCGCGGCGTTCTCCTGGTACTACGCCTGGACGCCGGACACGGGTTATCTGGCCAACCTGTTCTTCCCGGACAGCGCGCCGTTGACCGAGTATTGGCCGTCCCTGGCGATCATCGTGCTGGCCGAGGTGTGGAAGACGACGCCGTTCATGGCGCTGCTGCTGATGGCGGGCCTCGCGCTGGTGCCGGACGACCTGCTGAAGGCCGCGGCGATGGACGGCGCGACGGCGTGGCAGCGGTTCACGAAGGTGATGCTGCCGGTGATGAAGCCGGCGATCCTGGTGGCGCTGCTGTTCCGCACGCTGGACGCGTTCCGCATCTTCGACAACATCTTCGTGCTCACCAACGGCGCGCAGGACACGTCGTCGGTGTCGATGCAGACCTACAACAACCTGGTCAAGGGGCTGAACCTCGGGATCGGGTCGACGATGGCGGTGCTGATCTTCATCACGGTGGCGATCATCGCGTTCATCTTCATCAAGGTGTTCGGCACGGCCGCACCTGGTAGTGACAACGGGGGTAAGCGCTGATGGCGATCGGTGGAGCGGTCACTCCCGGCCGCAAGTTGAAGTGGGGCCTAGTCGACATCCTCGTGCTGGTGTTCGCGCTGTTCCCGGTGCTCTGGGTGGTCTCGCTTTCGTTCAAGACCAAGGAGACACTGGACGACGGGAACTTCATCCCGTCGGAATGGACGTGGCAGAACTACGCGGACATCTTCGAGACCACGGAGTTCATCAGGGCGCTGGTGAACTCGATCGGGATCGCGATCATCGCGACGGTGATCGCGGTCGTCCTCGGCACGATGGCGGCGTACGCGATCGCGCGGCTGGACTTCCCCGGCAAGCAGGTGCTGGTCGGGATGTCGCTGCTGATCGCGATGTTCCCGCAGGTGTCGCTGGTGACGCCGCTGTTCAACATCGAACGTGAGCTTGGCCTGTTCGACACCTGGCCGGGGCTGATCCTGCCCTACATCACGTTCGCGCTGCCGCTGTCGATCTACACGCTGTCCGCGTTCTTCCGGGAGATCCCGTGGGAGCTGGAAAAGGCGGCGAAGATGGACGGCGCGACCCCGGCGCAGGCGTTCCGGAAGGTGATCGCGCCACTGGCGGCACCGGGGGTGTTCACCACCGCGATCCTGGTGTTCATCTTCTGCTGGAACGACTTCCTGTTCGCGATCTCGCTGACCTCGACCGAGGCCTCGCGCACGGTCCCGGCGGCGTTGTCGTTCTTCACCGGGTCGTCGCAGTTCGAAGACCCGACCGGGACGATCTCCGCGGCCGCCGTGGTGATCACCGTCCCGATCATCCTGTTCGTGTTGTTCTTCCAGCGTCGCATCGTGGCGGGGCTGACGTCCGGTGCGGTGAAGGGCTGACCCATGGCTGAAATCGTTCTCGAAAAAGTGTCCAAGAAGTACCCCGACGGCGCCCTCGCGGTGTCCGAAGTGGACATCACGATCGCCGACGGTGAGTTCATCATCCTGGTCGGCCCGTCCGGCTGCGGGAAGTCCACGACGCTGAACATGGTCGCCGGGCTGGAGGACATCTCCTCCGGCGAACTGCGCATCGACGGCCAGCGCGTCAACGAGAAGGCGCCGAAGGACCGCGACATCGCGATGGTGTTCCAGTCCTACGCGCTGTACCCGCACATGAGCGTGCGGGAGAACATGGCGTTCCCGCTGCGGCTGGCCAAGGTCGACGACAAGACCGTGCGGGCGAAGGTCGAAGAAGCCGCGAAGATCCTCGATCTGACCGGGCACCTGGACCGCAAACCGGCGAACCTCTCCGGTGGTCAGCGGCAGCGGGTCGCGATGGGACGCGCGATCGTCCGCAACCCAAAGGCGTTCCTGATGGACGAGCCACTGTCCAATCTGGACGCGAAACTCCGCGGCCAGATGCGGACGTCGGTGTCGAAGATCCAGAAACAGCTCGGCACGACGACGCTCTACGTCACGCACGACCAGACCGAGGCGATGACCCTCGGCGACCGGGTCGTCGTGCTCCGGGCGGGTTACGTGCAGCAGATCGGGTCGCCGCAGTTCCTCTACGACAACCCGGCGAACCTGTTCGTGGCCGGGTTCATCGGCAGCCCGTCGATGAACTTCGTCCCCGCGACGCTGGAGAACGGGGCGGCCCGCAGCGCGCTGGGCGACATCCCGCTCACCGACCGGGTGCGGCGGCTGGTCGAAGCCGCCGACGCGCCGCGTGAGGTCATCGTCGGTATCCGGCCGGAGCACTTCGAGGACGCCGCGCTGGTGGACGCCGCCGCCCGCCAGGGCGCGACGTTCACCGCCCACGTCGACGTCCTCGAGTCGATGGGTTCCGAGAAGTTCGCGCACTTCTCGGTCGAGGGTGAGGCCGCGTCGTCGTCCGACCTCGCGGATCTCGCCGCCGACAGCGGTTCCTCGGACGTCCCCGGCGCCGAGTCGCAGATCGTGGCCCGCCTGTCGGCGGCCTCGTCGGCGGCGGAGAACCAGGACGTCGAGCTGTGGTTCGACGCGGACAAGATCAAGTTGTTCGACGGGGCCAGCGGCAAGAACCTGACCTACACCGACTGACCCCTGTAGCGCGTGAAGGCCCCCTTCCCTCGGCTCAGCCGAGGGAAGGGGGCCTTCACGCGCGCCCCGCGCGCCCAGTCGTAACTCGCGTGATCGAAGCCGTAACTCGCGTGCCTCAGGCCGTAACTCACGTGTCTCGAGCCGGAAGACTCCGTCCCGCCGGGCCTCGGTCGTGTTCGCCGCCCAATCACGCGAGTTACGCCTCCGATCACGCGTGTGCGGTGTCGGAGACCGGTCGCGATTGTCCACTTCGGACATCGGGGATTCCCCACCTTCGGCGGTTTACGTCGCTTAGGGTGATCGGGGACCCTCCGGGTACCTAGAGAAGGGTGCCTGCCTTGCCGAAGAAGCCGACACGCCGTCTCCTGCAGGGCCTGGTCGGAGCGGTCCTCATCACCACGCTCGCCCCGGCCGTCGCCTGGGCCGAACCCCCGCAGGCCCTGCCGTCGAACGCTACCGAGGTCGACCGCAAGTGGCAGCCGGCGTTCGACTACGACACCGACGGCTGCTACCCGACGCCCGCGATCTCACCGACCGGCGCGATCGCCACCGGTCTCAAGAACTCCGGCGCCCTCAACGGGCAGTGCCGTGACCAGTCGGACCTCGACAACACCAACTCCTACGCGCGGTCGAAGTGCAACAACGGCTGGTGCGCCCACCTCTACGACCTGTACTTCGAGAAGGACCAGGCTGTCCCGGGCATCGACTGCTGCGGGCACCGGCACGACATCGAACACGTCGTCGTCTGGGTCAACGAGGGCCAGGCCCGGTACGTCTCGACGTCGGCGCACGGCAACTACTCCACCTACGACCGCTCCAAGGTCGCCTGGGAGGGGACCCACCCGAAGATCGTCTATCACAAGGACGGCGCGAGCACCCACTGCTTCCGCATCGCGAGCGCGACCGAACCGCCGGAGAACCACTACAACGCCTGGCAGTACCCGGACCTCGTCAGCTGGGACGGGTTCCCGCCCGGTGTCCGTGACACGCTCGTCCGCGCCGATTTCGGCAGCGCGAGCCTGGCGATCAAGGACGGCTCCTTCGAATACAACCTGGGGAAGGCCAAACCGGCGGGCATCCCCTTCGATCCCAACGCCTGAGGCGGATCAGTACTCGCTCTCGGGGAGGGCGAGCCACAGCACGAGGTAGACGATGAACTGCGGGCCGGGCAGCAGGCAGGACAGCACGGCGAGGAGGCGGACCTTGCCCGGCGTGGTGCCGAAGCGTTTGGCGAGACCGGCGCAGACGCCGCCGATCATGCGGCCCTGGCGCGGTCGGGTCAGGCGGGCGGCTACGGGGTTCGTCACGGTATTTCCCTCTCGGTCGTCACGGTGTGTGAAACCCATTGTCGTCTCGTGACGGCCCTGCCGCATCCCACCGCGGAACGAAACGAACCCTTAAGGGCGTGAAATCGCGGTAAGGCGGTCACCTGGGAAAACGTGACGGACCCTGTGTTCTTCGCCCGTAGGGGCTGGTGTTCCGCGATCTTTTGACGATACTGCTCCGGTGCCCTCGAAGAGACTCAGCGCGGTGATCTGCGGTTTGTTCCTCGTCGCGGCCTGTTCCACGCCGGAACCGGCGGTGACACCTTCGACCACGGCGGGTGAGGAGGCTCTGACCGCTTCCGAAGCGCTCGGGGAATACTCGTCGCTCGATTACTGCAGCCTCGTCGACCAGCGAAAAGTCATCGGCGGCGGAAACGCGGTCAAACCGCCGTTGACCTCTTTCGAGTTCTGCCGTCTCGAATTCGTCGAGGGCGCGAATCGCTACACCGTGACCACCGGCCCGATCACTTCCGGGCAGGATCCGAACAATCAGCCGTACGAATACGCCGGGCCGTTGCCGGAAGGCGTCAGCGTCCAGCGCTCGACGTTCAACGAGGACATCGCCTGCACCCGGCTGCTCACCTTCGCCGATGGGATCAGGCTGTCCATCGCGGTGACCTCCGACGACACGGCGCCCGCCGATCAGGCCGACCGCTGCCGGATCGCCGACGCGACGGTCGACGGCGCGGCCGGGGTGATCGCCGCGCGCAAGGCCGGGCGGCTGAACCTTGACCAGCGTTCGTGGGGCCGCGTCGCGCCGTGCGCGCAGCTCGACCAGCACGAGCTCGACGCCGCCGCCGGTCCGGAGACCAAACCGGCGCCGGCGCTTTCCGGGCACAGCTGCATCCGCGGCAAGGTGAGTTTCTCGCTGTCGGTGGGCGCGGACACCACGCCGGGCGCGACGGAGGCGCTGGGCGGGCGGCAGGTCCAGGTCACCACGTCCGGCGCGTTCTGCCAGGTGACCACGCACCGGCCGATCCCGGGCACCCCGGACCGGGTCGAGCAGGCGATGCTCTCGGTGGTGGGCGTCGACGGGGAGCCGGAAGACGCCACCTGCGCGGCGGCGCGAGAGGTCGCCGCCGCGGTCTTCCCGAAGCTCCCCTGACGCCTTTCCCCCAACGCGTTTAGTCCTCTGGATGCGGTCCTTGCACGCGCAACTACCGCATCCAGAGGACTAAACGCGTGGCCCTCAACTCCAGGGCGCGTGCTCGAAGCCGGAACTCACGTGCTTGGAGGCGTAACTCACGTGATTGGAGGCGTAACTCACGTGACTGACGGCGTAACTCACGTGCTTGGGAGTGGAACTCGCGTGGTTGGGCGGACGACACGCATGACGTCGGGTTCGGCGCGTGCCGTCCCTCTGGACACGTGTGTTGCGCCTCCAATCACGCGAGTTACGCATCCGGGCACGTGAAGGCGCCGCATTCAGAGGACTAAACGCGGGGTCAGCGCAGGCGAGGCAGGCGGAAGGAGCACATCGCCTCGTCCAGCGCCTCGAAGTCGAGGGGCGGATGCGGCAGCGGGGTGGCGCGGCCGGGCTCGGCACGCAGGCCGTCCAGCAGCATCGCGAGGCACCGGCGCCACAGATCCGGCTGGATACCGTGCGTGAACTCAATGACCGAGCCGAGCATCTGGTGCAGGAGCGGGATGTCCGTCGGCATGAAATCGGCGCGGAGGACACCTGCCGTCTGAGCCCGCTCGACGAGCTGTGTGATCAACGGCACCATGCGCGATTTCGCCTCGGCGACGCGCTCCTGGCCGAAGACGTTCGACAGCATGACTTCGCGTAACCCGCGGTCACCGGCGTGCAGTTCGGCCGCGCGCCACGTGAAGCCCGCGAATCCCTCCCAGGGATCTTCGGCGCGAAGCGCCTCTTCGGCGAACTCGCGGATCGTCTCGAACTGGTCGACGAACATGGCCTCGACCAGGTGTTCCTTGCTCGGGAAGCGGCGATAGACCGTGCCCACGCCGACGCCGGCGTGATGCGCGACGTCGTCGAGGGTCGCTTCGAGCCCGCGCTCGCCGAAGACGGTGTGTGCCGCCGCGATGATGCGCTGCCGATTGAGTTCAGCGTCGCGCCGCAACGGCCGCGCCGGTGCGGCGGGAGCGAGTTCCCGAGCCATCCGTCCAGCTTAACAAACGAAGTAGAGGACACTTCTCCACTTCTTGTGTACCTTGGGCGCGGAAAGGGGAGATACCTACTCCACATAGCTTCTTCGTCACTATCGGTGAGGAAACCGCCCGTATGTCTGATTCATCCACCGCTGTCGTCACGCCGCCGGGGGACGCGGCCGCGCAGCACACCAACCCGCACCACGCCAGGAGATGGCTGATCCTGGTGATGATCGGCCTCGCCCAGCTGATGGTCGTTCTCGACGCCACCGTCGTGAACATCGCGCTCCCGTCGGCGCAGCAGGATCTCGAGTTCTCGAACGACGCCCGCCAGTGGGTCGTCACCGCCTACGCGCTCGCGTTCGGCAGCCTGCTCCTGCTGGGCGGGCGGCTCGCGGACCTCTTCGGCCGCAAACGCGCCTTCCTCGTCGGACTCGCCGGCTTCGCCATCGTGTCCGCGATCGGCGGCGCCGCCACCAGCATCGAAATGCTGCTCGTCGCCCGTGCCGCGCAGGGTGTCTTCGGCGCGCTTCTCGCTCCGGCCGCCCTTTCGCTGCTGACCACGACGTTCACCGATCCGAAGGAACGCGGCAAGGCGTTCGGCGTCTTCGGCGCGATCGGCGGCGGCGGCGCGGCGATCGGCCTGCTGCTCGGCGGCGTGCTGACCGAGTACCTCGACTGGCGCTGGTCGATGTACGTCAACATCATCTTCGCGGTGATCGCGTTCGCCGGTTCGGCCGTGCTGCTGAAGAACTCCGAGACCGATGGCCCGCGCCCGAAGCTCGACATCCCGGGCACGATCACCGCGTCGGCCGGTCTCTTCGCGCTCGTCTACGGTTTCGCGAACGCCGAGCGTGACTCGTGGTCCTCGGTGTCGGTGTGGGGTTTCCTCGCCGCCGGTGTCGTCCTGCTGGCCGCGTTCGTCGTGATCCAGCAACGGGTTTCGCATCCGCTGCTGCCGCTGCGGGTTCTGCTCGACCGCGACCGCGGCGGCTCCTACCTCGCGATGTTCCTGCTCGCCATCGGGATGTTCTCGATCTTTCTGTTCCTCACCTTCTACATCCAGCTGAACCTCCAGTTCACGCCCGTGCAGAGCGGGGTCGCGTTCCTGCCGATGGTGGCAACCCTGATGGCGAGCGCGACGTCGGCGACGGCCGTGCTGCTGCCCAAGTTCGGCGCGAAACCGTTGGTGTCACTGGGAATGCTGATCGCCGGCGCCGGACTGTTCTGGCTCTCGGCCATCGACACCACCAGCACGTACGCCGGCGGGGTGCTGTTCCCGCTGATGGTCATGGGTGTCGGCATCGGCCTCGCCATGGCGCCCGCGATGAGCGTCGCGACCTTCGGCGTCGACACGCACGACGCCGGTGTCGCGTCGGCGGCGGTCAACACCGCGCAGCAGGTCGGCGGCTCGATCGGGACCGCGCTGCTGAGCACGCTGGCCGGCAACGCCGCGACGTCGTTCGCCGCTGGGAAGGCGCCTTCGCCGCAGCTGGCGGCCGAAGCGGCTGTGCACAGCTACACGACCGCTTTCGTGTGGGGCGGGTGGATCTTCGTCATCGGTGCGGTGATCTGCGGGCTGCTGCTGCGTTCGGGTGCTCCGGCGAAGGCCCCTGAAGGCGCTTCTCCGGACGCTGCGCCGGTCGCCGTGCACATGTAGTCAAGTACGTGAAGGCCCCCTTCATTGCGCCTAGGTACATGAAGGGGGCCTTCACGTACCTAGGTGGGCCGCGACTGCGACCGCACGGCCTCGAAGACCTCGTCGTCCCACCGGTGCGTCCGGATCAGCCGGTACCGTTCGCACGCCACCCACAGATACGCCTCGGCGTCCGTGCGCGAGCCGATCAGGTCCGCCTGCCGCAGCATCGCCACCACCGGCACGAACTCCTCGTCGAACCACCGCTGCGCCAGCGTCGCGCGATCCGAGTACGCGCCTTCGTCCTGCATCAGCCGGAAGCCCCACGCCTCCACGTGCTCACCGAGCCGCGCGTAGTCCCACGGGTCCGTGAACACCACCGAAGCCCGCGACTGCCCCGACAGCGGGACGCGTTCCAGGAACAGCCGCCGGTAGTCCTTCACGATCAGGTCGCCGCGGTACCGGATCCCGCTCGGGTCCAGTTTGGTCCGCACCTCGGTGACCATCGCCTCTATTGTGGACAGTCGCATCGCGTGCGCCACCGAAACGCGGTGGTGCCCGTCGATGATGAAATGCAGTTCGCCGACGCGGTACACCTCGATCGGCGGAATCGACTCGCCGCGCCGGGTGGCCAGCGCCAGCCGTTCCCAGCGTTCGCGAACCCGCCCGGACGTCGGACGGAAGCGCCGGTCGAAGTCGCGGCCGCGGTCGACGCTGCCGACGATCGAATCGAGCCGGATCACCCGCGCCCCGATCTTCCGTTCGCCGAGATAGCCGAGCGCGTCGACCACCTCGTGGAACGGCAGCATGATGTTGACGTCGTCGGGTTCGCGGCGCAGCCAGTTCGCCAGCCGGGACAGCACCTGACGCCGTCGCGCGCGGAGGAAGTCGTGCTCCGCGTCCGCGCGGGGAAAGCCCGTGTCCTTCATGAGAACTCCATGATCCGGTACCCGACCACGTTGCGGACCGTGGTCCCGCCGACCACCCGGTCCGGCACGGGTTCACCGTGCGGGTGGATATGCCCGTGCAGCAACCACTTCGGGCGCAACAACTCGATCGTGCGATGGAGACAGTCGAAGCCGCGGTGCGGCGGATCCTCGCGGTCGCCGCAGTGCCGCGGCGGCGCGTGCGTGAGCAGGACGTCGACATCCCGCCCGTCCCGCCAGCGGCGGAGCCGGGCCCGGCGTACCAGCCGCCGGGCACGCCGCGCCTGCTGGCGTTGCGTCCACTGGTTAGGCCCGTCGTTGTAGCGGACCGAGCCGCCGAGCCCGGCGATCCGGAGCCCGCCGACGTCGACGATCCGGCCGTCCGCGTTCACCCCGCCCGCCGGCCCGGGCCACACGGCGGGGAAACCGTCCTTCATGGACAGTCCGCCGTAGCGCGTGTAGCCGGACAGGTCGGGGTCGTGGTTGCCGGGGACGAAGACGCACGGCACGTCGAGCGCGCCCGCCAGGAACTCGAGGTAGTCGTACGGCAGGTCGCCGGCGCCGATCACGAGGTCGGCGGGGTGGTTGCGGACGGCGGACGTCCACAACCGCTCTTCGACCTCGTCCGCGACGACCAGCGCTTTCATACGCTCCAGCGTAATGCCGGACGGCCTACTGCGGGCCGTGCGCGAACGCGGGGTCCTTGGCGATGATCGCGACGACGATGCCGAGCCAGACGAGGCAGAACGCCAGCGCCCAGAACTTGAGGTTGGTCAGGATCCTTGGCATGGGGAACTCCAGGTACTACCGAAAGCGGGAAGAGGTCAGAGCCAGCGGTTCTTCCTGAATATTCGGTAGAGCAGGATGCAGACGCCGAAGATGACCGTCATCGCCACCGGGTAGCCGAACCGCCAGTGCAGCTCCGGCATGTAGTCGAAGTTCATCCCGTAGATGCCTGCCAGCGCCGTGGGGACCGCGATGATCGCCGCCCAGGCGGTGATCTTGCGCATGTCGGTGTTCTGCTGGAGGGTGATCTTCGCCAGTGTCGCGTCGACCAGGGTGGTCAGCAGTTCGTCGAAGTTCGCGACCCGCTCCGCCACGGTGGTCAGGTGGTCGGAGACGTCACGGAAGTACGAGCGGACCTCGTCCGGGATCAGCCGCGTGTACCCCTCGGCGAGGCGCTGCAGCGGCGTCCCCAGCGGCATGACCGCGCGGCGCAGCTCCAGCACCTCGCGCTTCATGAAATAGATCTGCTCGGCGCTCACCTTGGACCGCGGCGCGAAGACGTGCGTCTCCATCTCGTCGATGTCCGACTCGATGGCGGTGGTGACGTCGAGATAGTGGTCGACGACGTGGTCCGCGATCGCGTGCAGCACCGCGGACGGCCCGAGGTCGAGCCGCTCCGGGTCCTGGTCGAGTTCGCGGCGCAGCCGGGCGAGCCCCGAGTGGTTCCCGTGCCGCACGGTGATCACGAAGTCGCGGCCGAGGAAGGCCATCAGCTCGCCGGTCTCGACGATCTCGTTCGCCGTCGCGGGCGACTCGTGCTCGACGTACCGGACGGTCTTGAGCACCATGAACAGCGTGTCGTCGTAGCGCTCCAGCTTGGGCCGCTGGTGTGCTTCGAGCGCGTCCTCGACGGCCAGCTCGTGCAGGCCGAAGGTGTCCGCGATGCCCTGGATCTGGACGGCGTCGGGCTCGTGCAGGCCGATCCAGACGAACCCGGCGTGCCGCTTGCGCACCTCTTTGATGGCCTCGGCGTGCGTCCAGCGGCCGGGCAGGCGCTTGCCCTCCACGTACACCGCGCAATCGACGACATACGCCGACAGGGGGACGGGCAGCGGGCGTTCGGGGACGCTCTTGGCGCGGCCGTTGCTCCGGCCGCGAAGGCCGCCGAGCGAGGGAATGGCAGGCATGGGATCTCCTGGGCAGACGTCGTGCGTTGATGCGCGAAGACGACGGGCCAAGCGGTCGGGGGGCCGCTCGGCTAGGCCAGCGTTCCCGGTTTCGTCAGCCCTGCCAGGTGGGGATCCGGCGAGACGTGAAGGCGGAAACGCTGCGACTACTAGGAAGCGGACTATCGCCACTGGACATCGGGTTCCTCACCTCCTTGGCTCGGCGGACGGTTACGCAGTGGTGTTGGTCGCGTTGACGACCCGACACCAATGGTCGAGGGTACTCCTCAACATGAAGGCCTGTCGTTCCAGGCTCACGCCGCGTTACTCGTGCAGGAGGAATGGGTGCAGTTCGGTCGCTATTACGAAGAGTTCGAGGTCGGTGCGGTCTACAAGCACTGGCCGGGCAAAACGGTCACCGAGTACGACGACCACCTGTTCTGCCTCATCACCATGAACCACCATCCGCTGCACCTCGACGCGCACTACGCCGAGGAGACCACCGACTTCGGCAAGAACGTCGTGGTCGGCAACTACATCTACTCGCTGCTGCTGGGGATGTCGGTGCCGGACGTGTCCGGCAAGGCGATCGCGAACCTCGAGGTCGAATCGCTGAAGCACGTGAAGCCGACCTTCCACGGCGACACGATCTACGGCGAGACCGAGGTGCTGGACAAGACGCCGTCGAAGTCGAAGGACGACCGGGGCGTCGTCTACGTCGAGACCCGCGGCTACAAGCAGGACGGCACGATCGTGTGTGTCTTCCGTCGCAAGGTGATGGTGCCGAAGCGGTCTTACGGTGACAGCAGGGGCGGTGAACAGCCCGGCCGCCCGGTTCCGCACGAATAATAGGTGCCACGAACGGGAAGAGGGAGCGCGTCGATGCCCATCGGGCTGGATGAGATCAAGAGCCGTCTGCGGAAGTTCGCGACGGTCGAGGCGGCCGGTGTTTCGCCGCTGTACGAGCACCTGGCGGCGAAGGCGGCCGAGGACGACGACGTCGCCGGGCTCCTGACCGACGCGCGTGGCGGTGAAGCGCGCGGAACGCTGCTCATGGCGACGGCGCACCGGCTCATCCAGGCCGATCCCATCCACCCGCTCTCGCGGTACTACCCGTCCGTCGGTGGTTTCGACGGCGTGGACTCGGAGACGTGGCCGTTGTTCCGCTCGTTCCTGCTGGAACGAGCGGACAAGGCCAGGTCGATCATCTCCTCGCGGTACACGCAGACCAACGAGGTCCGCCGTGCGGCGCTGCTGTACCCCGCGATGACGACGGCGGCGAAGGAGGCGGGCGGCAAGATCGCGCTGCTCGAGGTCGGCTGCAGCGCGGGGCTGCTCCTCGGCATGGACAAATACGCCTACCGCTACCAATGCGACGGCGGCGAACAGCTCACCGCCGGGCCCGCGAAGACCGCCGTCGGCCTGCACTGCGCGCTGGACCTCGCGCCCGGTGCCGTCACGCCGAAGGTGCCGAAGAAGCTGACGATCACCGCCCGCGCCGGCCTCGACCGCGCGCCGGTGGACCTGGCCGACGAGGACGAACTGGCCTGGCTCGAAGCCTGCGTCTGGGCCGACCAGCCGGACCGGATCCGGCTCCTGCGCACGGCCGCGGCGGCGCAGGGCAAGCAGCGGCCGGAGCTGATCGCGGGCGACGCGGTCGACGATCTCGCCGCCGCGGCGGCCACCCTGCCCGCCGACGCTCCGCTCGTGGTCTTGACCAGTCACGTGCTGGCGTACCTGGGGGAGCGGCGGGCGGACTTCATCGAGGCGCTCCGGAAACTCGCCGCGGACCGGCCGTTGTGGTGGGTCAGCGAGGAGTTCTACGCCGCCGCGCTGGAACCCTTGGTGCCCGGCCGGGCCGATCTGGCCGAACCGGTGGACCAGGCCGTGCTTGGACTGGTCCGCTGGGATGCCGGTGTCCCGGACGTGCGGGCATTGGCCCGGACGGCCCCGCACGGGCAGCGGATGACCTGGTTGCCCGTTTAGCCACGCCACGCCCAGGTTTCCCCATTCGGCTCTCCGCAGATGTCGGCAATGCGTCGGGAAGGCCGCTTTTCACCTCTTGTGCTGCTTTATCCCGGTGACTTTTGCCGAATCGTGTACAGCGGGTGTCAGGACGGCGGGAACTCGCCGGTCGGCAGCACTCCCCAATCGCGGAGAGTGACGAACAGGAGTTCGGCCAAGTGGCCGTGTTCGTCGAGTTCGATCAAGGTTCCGGCGTCGATCCACCGGGCGTCGGTGGCGTCGTCCCCGGCACGGAGAGTGCCGCCGGTGACCGCGCAGGCGTAATCGTGGATGTCATACGAGCCACGGCGGACGTTGCCGACGAGTGTGCCCGGCATCACGTCGAGCCCGGTCTCCTCGCGCATCTCCCGGATCACGGCCGCTTCGTCCGTTTCGCCGGGTTCGACCCGCCCGCCGGGAACCGACCAGAGTCCACGTCCGGGTTCATTCGCGCGCCGGATCAGCAGAATCCGCCCCAGTTCGTCGTGCACGATGCCGCCTACGCAGCGGACGGTGCTGTCCGAAACGGTGTTCATTCCCGAATGGTAGACGCGGGCTTCCTGACAATGGCTGTCCTGTACACGGAGAGTAGCCGTACGGTACACTTCCCCTCGCCGGCTGACCCAAGCGCGGGACTTCCCTCCCGCGCCGGTGGAAGGTGCGGTACAAAATGAATGGTCAGTATCCGCAGTCAGTCACCGTAAGAGACAGGATTGATCGCTGTGAACGCGAAAAAGCTCCTCACTTTCGCAGGAATCGCGTTGGTGCTGTTCTTCGTGATCGCGCAGCCAGGTCAGGCCGCGGGCCTCGTGGGAAACATCATCGGCTTCCTGCGTGACTCGGCCGAATCGGTGATCACCTTCGTCAGCAACGTCTTCAGCTAGCGGGGGAGCGGATACTCTATCGGTATGTTCGCCCCACGCGATCCAGACGAGTATCTCCTCGACACCGAGCGGCGGGTCATCCGGATCCGCCGGCACTGGGCTGTGCTGTTGTGGGAAACCTTCGAGACGGCCGCGTTGCTGGCCGTCTGCGTCCTGGTCTCCTACCTGTTGCCGCCCGCCGCGTGGGTCATCCAGAACATCCTCTGGTATGCCGCGTTGCTCATCATCCTGCGCTTCGCGTACGTGGTGATGGAGTGGTGGGTCGAGCGCCTGGTGGTCACGGACAAGCGGTTCGTCATGACCACCGGTGTCTTCACCACGAAAGTGCTGATGATGCCGATCACCAAGGTCACCGACCTCACCTACGAGCGTTCGGCGTGGGGCCGGATGATGGGGTACGGGACCATGGTGGTCGAGTCCGCCGGTCAGATCCAGGCGCTGAACCGCATCGACTACCTGCCGAAGCCGGAAGAGTTCTACGACACGATTTCCGAGCTCGTCTTCGGCGACAAGCAGAAGCAGGCCGAGCGCTTTTCGATGATCAAGGCGCAGCGTGCGGCGCGCGGCAAGAAGAAGGTCGGTTAGCGCAGGTCCCGGGGTCGCTGTGACCTGGAGCATCGTCGATACTGAGCGGCGATGCGCATCGACCTGCACGCCCACTCCACCGCCTCCGACGGCACCGACAGCCCTGCCGGGCTGGTCGCCGCCGCCGCGAAGGCGGGCCTCGACGTAGTCGCGATCACCGATCACGACACCACGGCCGGCTGGGCCCCGGCCGCCGAGGCACTTCCGCCGGGGCTCACGCTGGTCCCCGGCGCCGAGCTGTCGACGATCTCCGTCGATCCGGTGACCGGACGGCATATCAGCGTCCACCTGCTCGCGTACCTCTTCGACCCGGCATCGCCGTCGGTCGTGGCCGAGCAGACCCGGCTGCGGTCGGAACGGCGATGGCGGCTGCGCGTGATGGCCGAGCGGATGGCCGCCGACGGCCTGCCCGTCGATCCCGACGAGGTCATGTCGCTGCTGCCGGAGGACGGTTCGGCCGGGCGGCCGCATCTCGCGCAGGCACTGGTGCGGGCGGGCGTCGTCTCGTCGGTGAACGAGGCCTTCGCGAGCTATCTCGGCAACGGCAGCGGCTACTTCGTGGCGCGGCAGGACACGCTCGTCGAGGACGCGATCGACATGATCGCGGAGGCGGGCGGCGTCACGGTCATCGCGCACCCCTTCGCCTACACGCGCGGCGCGACCATCACCGTCGACGTGCTCGCCGGGCTGGCCGAGCACGGGCTCACCGGCGTCGAGGTCGATCATCCGAACCACGACGAGGAGACCCGCGTCCAGCTGCACGGGCTGGCGGGGGAGCTGGGGCTCGTGCGCACCGGGTCGAGCGATTACCACGGCACGAACAAGACCATCGATCTCGGCGACGAGACCACCGACCCGCTCGCGCTCGAAGAACTCGTCGCGCGGTCGACCGGCTACCAGGTCGTGACCCGGTGACGATCACGGACTTCTTCGACGCGCGCCTGTTCATGAGCGCGACGATCACGCTGATCGTCATCATGGACCCGCCCGGCACGGTCCCGGTGTTCCTGAGCCTGACCGGCCGCAAATCGGTGGCGTTCCGTGCCAAGGCCGCGCGGCAGGCGGTGCTGGTCTCCCTGCTGGTGATCTCGCTGTTCGCCGTTGCGGGACAAGCGATCCTGTCGTACCTCGGCATCGGTATCCCGGCGCTGCAGGGCGCGGGCGGGCTGCTGCTGTTGCTCATCGCGCTGCAGCTGCTGACCGGCAAGACCGGCGGCGAGGCCGAGGCGGCGGGCGACGACGTCAACGTCGCCCTCGTGCCGCTCGGGACACCGCTGCTCGCCGGTCCGGGCGCGATCGCCGCGACCATCGTCTTCGTGCGGCAGGCCGATGGGCACGTCGGCGCGTACGTGGCTCTCGCGCTTTCGATCGTGACAGTGCACTTCGTGCTGTACCTGTGCATGCGGTACTCGGGCGTGGTCATCCGGCTGATCAAGGAAAGCGGGATCACGCTGCTGGCGAAGATCGCGGGTCTGCTGCTGGCCGCGATCGCGGTCGAACTGGTGGCGAACTCGGTGAAGGGCTTCATCTCGGGCACGTGACCGGCCGGCCATGAGTACATGAAGGCCCCCTTCCTTGCGCCTAGGTACAGGAAGGGGGCCTTCATGTACCCGGGTCGGCCGCGAGTGATAGCAAAGGTCCCTCGCTTCCTTCCTGGGGATCCCCTCGAAAAGTGTCGGTGGGGGTGCGTAGCGTTGCGCGCGGGGTGATCCGATGGAGCAGATTGGTTTCGACTTCGGCGTCGAAGCGCCGCGCAAGCTGACGAAGGTCTCGCCCGCGCGCCTCGCGACGTTCGAAGATTGCCCGCGCCGCTACCGCATGGCATATCTCGACCGCCCGTCCCCGGTACGCACCGGCGCGTGGGCGCACAGCACGCTGGGTGCGGTGGTGCACAACGCTTTGCGGGCACTGTTCGACCTGCCGGTGATCAAGCGCGTGCCGCAGCGGGCGATGGCGCTCGTCGCCGAACACTGGAAGGACGCCGGGTTCGAAGACGCCGACCAGGCCGCCAGGTATCGCGCCAGGGCCAAGGCCTGGGTCGCGGAGTACGTCGAGCACAACGACGTCAGCGTCGATCCCGTCGGGCTGGAGCGCTGGGTTTCGGCGCCGGTCACGCTCGAGCCGGGCAGCGGGCCCAGCCTCATCATCGAGGGCCGCGCGGACCGGATCGATCAGCGCGGCCGGGAACTGGTGATCATCGACTACAAGACCGGCCGCCGCGCGCCGGACGAGTACGAGGCGCGCTCGTCGCAGGCCTTGGCGCTGTACGCGGTCGCGGCCGCCAGGACGCTGCGGACGCCGTGCTACCAGGTCGAGCTGCACCACGTGCCCACCGGAACCATCGCGGCCGCCGAGCACACCGAGGAGAGCCTGAAGCGGCATCTCCAACGCGCCGACGAGACCGCCGGGGACCTGAGGCTGGCAGCGGATACCCTGGACGCCGGCGGCGACGAGGACGTGTTGTTCCCGGCGCGCCCTGGCCGTCGTTGCTCATGGTGCGACTTCCGGCCCAGTTGCGCGGCAGGCCAGGAGGCCGGGCCCGCAGCTCAGCCGTGGGAGTTGCTGGCGCCCTAGATTCTCGAAACCCGACGATTGGACAGACGAGGACGTGTCGTCACCGGACACCGAAGAGCTCGCGACCATTCCGCCCGCGGACGAGCCCGTGACGCCCGGAAGCGGCCGGTTCTGGCGTGGGCTGACCGGATCGCTCGCGGCCGGGATGGCCGTGCTGGCGGTGTGCGTCGTCGCGATCGCCTCGGTCTGCCTGTTCACCGGCGCGCCGGGACCGGGGCTCCTGATACTGATCGGCCACCCGGTCGCGGCGGTCGTCGCTTTGCTGGCACAACGCGTCGCCGACTCGCGTGACGGCCGCGCCGCGGGCGGCGCCGGTCTCGTGGTCGTGGTGAGCGTGACGGCCGCGCTGAGCCTGTTCTGGTGGAGCTGACCCGGCAGGAAGGTGTCATTGACCGGAAAAGGCGTCCCGTCCCTGCGAAAATGTGGCTCACTGGGCATGTCGTGGATGAACACGCTGACCCGCAGCGAGGACGAAGGGCACTGTCGATGACCTACCCACCCCAGCCCGGACAGCCCGACCACGGTCAGGGCGGGCAGCAGTACCCAGGGCAGCAGCCGGGGCAGCCGTATCCCGAGCAGCAGCAGTACCCAGGGCAACAGCAGCAGTACCCGGGCCAGCCGCAGTACCAGCAGGGCGGCTACGACCAGAGCGGCGCGTACCCGCAGCAGCAGTACCCCCAGCAGCAGTACCCCGGCTACGGTCAGCAGCAGTACGGCCAGGGCTTCGGCGGGCCGCCCGCGCCCCCGAAGAACAACAAGACCGGTCTGATCGTGGGTATCGCCGCCGCTGCCGTCGTGGTGCTCACGCTGGGTATCACCGGATTCGTCGCGCCCGGGTTCTTCCTCAGTGACGACAAGGCCGAGAAGGCGTCCGGCCCGGAAGGCACCGCGCAGGCGATCATCGACGGCATCAACGCCCACGACAGGGCCGCGCTGACGGCGCTCAAGTGCGGGAGCGCCGAGAAGGACATCGACCAGATCATCGAGCGGGTCAACGAAGCCTCGGACGCTTCGCTCGGCCCGGTCACCAAGATCTCCGAGACCAAGTACACGGTCGCCGTCACCCTGACCGTCGCGGGTCGGCCGGGCACCGCCACCGGCACGCTCGCCAGCGAAGGCGGCAAGTGGTGCTGGAAGGAAGTCAGCAGGCTGCGTACTTCCAGGACTTCGACGACGCGCTGACGGCCGGCGGGAGCAAGGGACCTTTGCTACCGCCCGCCGGTCACTTGAGGGCGACGAGGGTGGGGCCGCGCTGCTCCAGCAGCACCGGCCCGACCGAGGAAAGCGTCACTGGGCCGGTGTAGCCGCGCCGGTCCACGCCGACGGTGCGGATCGTGGCGCCGGTCGTCTCGTCGAGCACGGCGAGCCCGCCCTGGATCGGCACGACCAGCTGTTCCCCGAAGGTCACCCCGGGGCCGGTGGAGTTGTTCAGCGTCCAGCGCGGCGTGAGGTCGTCCCGTGAGAACGCCATGGTCTTCGAGCCGGTGAACCAGTACACGCCCTGCGCGGTCCACGAGGTCGTCATGACGCCGCCCACCGGATCCGGCGAGATCTCCGCCTCGGGCAGGTCGAGCGGGTACGCCGACTTCTGCAGGCCGTCGCCGCCGTAGATGACCAGCAATTTCTGCTCGGGCAGCACGATCAGCGCGAGATCGCCGGACATCGCGACGACCTTCGCGTTCTTGCCGGCGAGCACGGTGCTGTAGTCGACCTTCGGGTCGTCGGCTTCGTCGTTGGTCGCGCGGTAGACGGTGAAGCGGTCGGCCGGGTCGCCGGGGCAGCGCTCGATCACGCCGATCTTGCCCGCCGCGGCGGCCACCGTGCCGTAGGTGCAGCCGGTCCTCGGCTGCTTGTTCGGGTTCACGATGGCGGGGACTTCGCCGTACTCCATGCTCTTGACCAGGTCGTCGCGCCAGGTGTTCAGCAGTTTCCTGCCGGTCGTGGTGACGTGCGACCCGTCGACGACCAGCCTGGTGCCGAGTTCGGCGTCGCCGTTGCGCTGCGCCGTGCGGCGCCCGGTGCCCGCGTCGAGCTGGGTGACCTCGCTGCAGCCGGTGTCCTTGCGGTACACCGCGTCCACCTTGATCCCGGCGAGCGCGACGGTGCACAGTTCGAGATCGCGCGAGTAGCGCCACCGGACCTCGCCGGTGTACGGGTCCCGGCCGAGGACCTCGCCCTTGTCCGCGGTGACGACGCTGTTGGCTTCGCCGATCGGGACCGGAGTCGCCGAACTCGGCGCCTGCCACAGTTCGCTCAGGGAGCCGGGAACTTCCGCCGGCGCGGGCGGGAGCCCTGGCGGCAGCGTGGCGGCGACCTGCGCGACCGTCGCCGCGTTGTCGCTGGTCACGCCGATGACGACGCCGGTGACCGCGACGACCACGACGATCGCCGCGGCGATCACGCGATCCCGCGGGCGGTTCCACGGCGAGCGACGGGCGCGTTTCCCGCCCAGCGGTGACTCGTCGGCCACCGGCTGGGCGGAATCGGCGTCCAGCACGTCTTCCGTGCCGATCGCGTTTTCGGCCGCCTCCGGCTCGCTGCCGTCCGGTTGCCCGGGATCGGCGGGCACGGGCCGCGCCGGTTCGTCGTCCGGCGCGGCGTCCCAGCGTTCGCTCACGTGCCCCTAGCTCCCCATGTCCGCAGTGTGAAAGCTCAGTCTGCCGACGCAGGTGTATCAGAAGTCGCCGTAGGACGGCGACGGCGGCGTCGGCGAGCCGGACGCTCGGCGCTGTCGCCCGCCTCCTTCTCGACCGCCGGGCCGCTGACCTCCGGGCTCGGCTTCGCGGCGCCACGGCTGCGACGGCGGGTCCGCGTGCGGCCCTCCGAAGAGGACTCAGAGGACTCAGAGGACTCAGCGGCTCCGCCCGCGGTCCCTTCCGCGGAAGCACTCGCGGCAGCGTCGGCGGCCTCGATCTTGGCGGCCGCGTCGGCGCCGCCACGGGTCCGCTTGCGCGGCGCGCGGTTGCGCTTGCGGGGCGCTTCTTCGTCCTTCGCCGGACCCTGGCCACGGCCGCGGCGCTTACCGCCCAGATCTTCTTCGACCTCGGCCGAAAGACCGGCGCGGGTCCGCTTCGACAGCGGGAGGCGCCCCGTGGTGCCCTCGGGGATGCCGAGGTCGCTGAACAGGTGCTTCGACGACGAGTACGTCTCGGCGGGCTCGGGCATGTCGAGCCCGAGGATGTCCGAGATCATCTTCCAGCGCGGCTCCTCGTCCCAGTCGACGAGGGTGATCGCGACGCCGGTGCGCCCGGCGCGGCCGGTGCGGCCGATCCGGTGGACGTAGGTCTTCTCGTCCTCCGGCGTCTGGTAGTTGATCACGTGCGTGACGTCGTCGATGTCGATACCGCGGGCGGCGACGTCGGTGGCGACCAGCACGTCGACCTTGCCGGAGCGGAACGCGCGCAGCGCCTGCTCACGGGCACCCTGGCCGAGGTCACCGTGCACGGCGGCGGCCGCGAAGCCTCGCTCGACGAGCTCGTCGGCGACCTTCTGCGCGGTGCGCTTGGTGCGGGTGAAGATCATCGTCAGGCCACGGCCTTCGGCCTGCAGCGCGCGGGCGATCAGCTCGGGCTTGTCCATCGAGTGCGCCCGGTAGACGAACTGGGTGGTGCGCTCGTGGATGGCGCCGGCGTCGTTCTCCTCGGCGCGGATATGCGTCGGCTGGGTGAGGAACGTGCGGGCCAGCGTGATGATCGGGCCCGGCATGGTCGCCGAGAACAGCATCGTCTGACGCTTGTCCGGGACCATCCGCAGGATGCGCTCGATGTCGGGCAGGAAGCCGAGGTCGAGCATCTCGTCGGCCTCGTCCAGCACCAGACCGCGGACCTTGCCCAGCACCAGGTGTTTCTGCTCGGCCAGGTCCAGCAGGCGGCCGGGGGTGCCGATGACGACGTCGACGCCGTTGCGGAGCGCCGCGATCTGCGGCTCGTAGGGGCGGCCACCGTAGATGGCCAGCGTGCGGATGCCGAGGTGCTTGCCCGCGCCCTTGAGGTCGTTCGCGACCTGGATGCACAGCTCACGGGTCGGCACGACGACCAGCACCTGCGGGGTGCCGTCGCCGGGGACCTCGACGCGGTGCAGCAGCGGGACGCCGAAGCCCAGCGTCTTGCCCATGCCCGTGCGGGCCTGGCCGATCAGGTCGTCGCCCGCCATGGCCAGCGGCAGCGTCAGTGCCTGGATGGCGAAGGTGCGCTCGATCCCGGCCTCGCTCAGCGCCTTCACGATCTCGGGCTTGACGCCGAAGGAAGCGAAGGTGGGGGCCTCGGGTTCCACCGGTGCGCCCGCCTGCAGCGGGTGCGACACGTCGAGCGCCGCCGGGCCCGATTCGCTGTGCTCCAGCGCGACGGCCTCCGGCACTCCGGTGGTGGTGTTCTCAACAGTTGTGGGTTCGTTCGTGGTCAGGGTGCTCGCCTCTCTCGTGACCAGCGCGCACTGCCCTGGTCACCGATCGACACTCGACCACGAAAATTCGCTCGGGCTCCGCGCTACTGGCGCTGGAGCGGCCCTTCGTGGGAATGCCGCAGGATGGCGTGCACGCACATCATTCTTGTGCTGACCAGGGCCGCACCGGCTGTCCTTCAGCCGCAGCAGCGTCCCGATCCGGGACGGATGATCCGTCGTATCCGGCGGCCAGTCTACCTGATCTGCGGTTTTCGGATAGTCCCCGCCGCGCCGGAGGTGGGAAGGCTCTCTTTCCGGCCAGAACTCCACGGCGCGCCGTGGAGGGTGGGATCGGTCTCTTCACCACCCCGAAGGTGTGTTCGGCGATACCCTTTCCGCCGTGACGGAGGCAAAGCAGATCAGCGAGGGCGTAGTCGATTTGCTCGGCGTACTCGCCTATGGGGAATTGTCCGCATTCGATCGCATGGCCGAGGACGCCCGCACCGCGCCGACGCTGTCCGGCCGGGCCGCGCTGGCCTCCATGGCGGCCGCCGAGATCGGGCACTACGACCTGCTCACCAAGCATCTGGCGGGGCACGGCGTCGCGATCGAGGACGCGATGCGGCCGTTCGTCGGGCACATCGACGCCTGGCACGCCTCCACGGCGCCCCGCTCCTGGCTCGAATCCCTGGTGAAGGCCTACGTCGGAGACGGGCTCGCGGCGGATCTCTACCGCGAGATGGCCAGCTGGCTCGATCCCGAGACCAAGGACCTGGTGCTCACCGTGCTCGCCGACACGGGGCATTCCGCGTTCGCCGAGCGCGAAGTCGCGGCCGGTATCGAGGCCGACCCGAAGGCGCGGGACAAGCTCGCGCTGTGGGGCCGCCGTCTGCTGGGCGAGGCGTTGACGCAGGCCCAGTACGTCGTCGCCGAGCGGGACGGGCTCGCCGAGCTGATCGTCGAGGGTTCCGGCGACCTTTCGGGAATCGCCGCGCTGTTCCGCCGGTTGCAGCAGGGGCACACCAAGCGCATGCAGGTGCTGGGCCTCGGCTGAGGTCACTTCGGCTAGCCTTGGCGCACCAGTAAATTTCGAACTTTCAAGCGGAGGTCCCACGTGGAGGTCAAGATCGGCATCAAGGACACGCCGCGGGAGCTCGTGGTGTCCAGCAGCCAGTCGCCCGACGAGGTCGAGGAACTGGTCGCGAACGCCTTGAGGGCCGGCGACGGGATCTTCCGCCTCGACGACGAAAAGGGCCGTAAGTACATCGTGCCCACCGACCGGATCGCCTACGTCGAGATCGCGCCGTCGGATGTTCGCAAGGTCGGCTTCGCTGTTGGTGGCTAACCCGATCGGGTTGTAGTCGGATGTCACAGTGGCGTCACCGCTGCGTCTCAGCCAGCTCTCAGATTTGATCGTCACGCTAAGGCGGGGACGGCAGGGGGCTAGCCGAGAAATGAGGTGGACGGCGTCACTGTGATGGACCGCGCGCTGCTCGACGGCGTGCGCACAGTTCCCGAACAAGGCAAACGGGTCGCTGGGCGGCTGACCGGTATCGACGTCGCCCGCGGCCTGGCCGTACTCGGCATGTACGCGGTGCATGTCGGCCCCGATCCCGCCAAAGGCGGCGTCGGGGTGCTGTTCAAACCGTTCGAAGGTCATTCCGCCGCGTTGTTCGCGGTGCTGGCCGGGGTCTCGATCGCGCTGATGTCCGGCGGCCGCCGTCCCAAACAGGGCCGCGACCGGACCCGCGTCGCGCTCAAACTGGCGACCCGCGCCCCGCTCCTGGTGGCGCTGGGGCTCTGGCTGACCAGCCTCGAGACCGGCTACATGGTGATCCTGGCCTACTACGGGGCCTGCTTCCTCTTCGCGATCCCGTGGCTGCGCGCGGGCGCGAAGGCGCTGGCGATCGCGGCGGTCGTCGTCGCCGTGGCGGGCCCGCTCCTCTCGCATCTGATCAGGGCGCAACTGCTGCCCCGCGACCTGCTCTTCTTCGCGCCGGACCTGACCGCGGACGACATCACGTCGACCGGGCTGCTGAAGGCCGCGACCGTTCTCGTCCTGACCGGGACCTTCCCCGCGTTGACGCTGATGGCGTACGTGTTCGCCGGGATGGCGATCGGGCGGATGGACCTGACCTCGCGCAGCGTGTGCCGTCGGCTGTTCTTCGGCGGATCGGCGCTCGCGGTGGGCGGGTACGTCGTGTCCTGGATCGCGACCGGGCCGCTCGGCGGCATGCAGGCCGTGTACCGCTCGCTGGAACCGGCCGCCGCGCAGATGGGCATGACCCCGCCGGAATTCCTGCGGCTGCACCAGACGTGGATCCACGGCACGCCGCCGACCACCAGCTGGGCCTGGGAACTACTGCCGACGGGGACCTCGTACACCCCGTTCGACCTGCTGATCTCGATCGGGATCGCGGCGGCGGTGATCGGTGGCTGCCAGCTGCTGATGCCGAAGTTCGAACGCGTGCTGCGGCCGCTTTCGGATCTGGGCGGGCGGGTGCTGAGCGCGTACGTGCTGCATTTCGTGGCGATCGCGCTGCTGTGGGACGAGAGCGACGGCGACTCGATCTTCAGCGTGCTGCATTTCGTCGAGTTCTCGGTGGTCGCGCTGACCGCGGCGGTGCTGTGGCGGAAGTTCATCGGGCGCGGGCCGCTGGAATGGGCGATGAACAAGCTGTCGAGCTGGCCGAAGTACGTGGTGCCGCGGAGCCGGGTGCCCGCTCAGCGGCAGGGCTGAATTCCCCGGTGACGCGTGAAGGCCCCCTTCCCTCGGCTCAGCCGAGGGAAGGGGGCCTTCACGCGCTTGAGGGGTCAGGCGTTGAGTTCGTTCAGTTCTTCGAGGCTGGTCGGCACGTGGAAGGGCGGCGTGCTGGTGCCCATGATGCGGTAGCGGTCCCACGGGTCCGGGTCGGAGAGCTCGCCCTTCGCGCTGTACTCGCCCGCGCGGATCTCGACGGCGGTCTTCTTGCCACCGGCGGCCGCGGACACCTGCTCGTTGGTGGCGACCCGGCCGTACCAGCGGTAGTACCCGTCAATGGGCTGGAAGTAGCCCCGCAGTTCCACCGTGGCCGCGATCTCGGTCCCGTCGATCACGAGGACCGCTTCGCCGGCGTAACCGTCTTCGTCGTGCTCGCTCATTTCGCCTCCGATTCCTTCCGCATCTGGACGACCTTGTTCTCTTCGAGCGGCAGGTTCGGGTCGATGACGATGCCCTGCTGCCGGGAGAGGCCGTCGATCGCGGCCCAGATGATCTGCGTCAGGTACTCGACGACGCTGTCGCGGCCCATCGAGCGCCGGTCCAGCCACCATTCGCCGGTGCTCTGCACCATGCCGACGATGCCGTGCGCCCACGGTTCGGCGGCGCCGGAGTCCATGTTGAACATCCGCATGTAGTCGCCGAGCAGCGCGGTCAGCGCGGTGGCGATCAGTTCCTTGTCCTCGGCGACGACGTCGGCCTTGACGACCACCTTCTCCTGAAGGCCGCCGCGCGCGAGCAGGCGGTACAGGTTCGGGTGCTCCTCGATGACGCTGAAGAACGCGTCGAGCGCCATCCGGATCCGGGGGACCGGGGCGAGTTCGGAGTTGATGGCCGGGATCAGTCGCTGGAAGAGGATCTCCGTGCCGCGCTGCCCGAGCGCGACGTACAGATCCGCTTTGTCGTCGAAGTGCCGGTACAGCACGGGTTTCGTGACGCCCGCTTCGGCGGCGACGTCCTCCATGCCGAGGTCCGGCCCGTGGGTGTCGAGTGCGCGCAGGGCGGCCTCGACGAACTCCGCGCGGCGCGCGATCCGGTGCTTGCGCCAGCGGTCGCGACGGGCATCACCCGTGTCGGCCTCACCCGCCGTGGGGTGCTTGCTCGACTGCTTGCTGTTGCGCTTGACACGTTCGATCACCCAAGTCATGCTACCAGAGGTAACTGTTACCACGAGTTACAGATAGGGGTGTGTCGGCAATGACGCGGGCGCTGAAGGAAACAGACCGGGAGAAGACGGCCGAGCGGCTGCTCAAGTCCTCCGCGAACAAGTTCTACGATCCCGACGTCGACATCGACTGGAACGCCCCGCTCGTCGACGGGAAGCGCTTCATCCCGGCCCACCGTTCTTCGCTCTACGGCACGAAGTTGTGGGACTCGCTGTCCGAAGAGCAGCGCATCGAACTCGGCAAGCACGAGGTCGCGAGCGTCGCCACGACGGGGCTGTGGTTCGAAATCCTCCTGATGCAGATGCTGCTCAAGGAGGTCTACGAAGAGGACCCGACCAGCTCGCACGCCCAGTACGCGTTGACCGAGATCGCGGACGAATGCCGTCACTCGACGATGTTCGCGCGGATGGCCTCGCGGATCGGCTGCCCGAACTACGGGCCGGTGCCGTGGTTGCGGAGGCTGGCGAAACTGATGCCGACGATCAGCTACGGCCCCGCGCGCTACGGCGCGATCCTCGTCGCCGAAGAGGTCCTCGACCGGCTTCAGCGCGAGCAGATGAACGACCCGGACATCCAGCCGCTGGTGCGCATGGTCAACCGGATCCACGTACTCGAAGAGGCCCGGCATGTCACCTTCGCCCGCGAAGAGGTGACACGCGGGATGGCGAAACTGTCGAAGAAGGAAATCCTCTACCAGCAGTTCATCATCGCGCTCATTTCGTATTTCGTGACGCGGGCCTTCATCAACCCGAACGTCTACAAGGCCGTCGGCATCCGTCCGCGCGACGGCGTCGAAGCCGCGCTGAACAACCCCCACTGGCGCGAAAGCATCCAGTGGGCAGGCGAGAAGATCATGCCGTTCCTGCAGGAATCCGGTCTGGTCGGCAAGCCGGGCATGTACTTCTGGCGCAAGTCCTTCCTGCTGCCGGGGAAGCGATGAGGAGCGTCAAGCAGCGCGACGCCGTGTCGTGGGACCCGTCGCGGGAACACCGGTTCGTGACCGGCGACGGCACCGCGCTCCACGTCGAGACGAGCGGCCCCGCCGACTCCGAACTCACGCTGGTGCTCGTGCACGGCTGGACCCAGGACCACCGGACCTGGGACGGCGTGGTCTCGCGGCTCGGCGACTCCGTCCGGACCCTGCGCTACGACCTGCGCGGCCACGGCGGTTCCGCGCCGGCGAAACCGGGCACGGCCACGATCGCCACCCTCGCCGACGACCTCGCCGAGCTGATCGAGGACCGCGTTCCGAACGGTCCGATCGTGCTCGCGGGGCACTCCATGGGCGGCATGACGATCATGGAACTTTCCCGCAGGCATCCCGATCTCGTGGCCCGGCGCGTGGCAGGGGTCGCGTTCGTCGCCACATCGTCCGGTGAGATGGACCGGATCACCCTCGGCCTGCCGGGGATCGCGGGCAGCGGCGCGGCGAGGTTCGAACGGAGGCTCGCGAAGCTGCTCGCGAAGAACCGCCGTGACGCCTTGCCGTTGCCGCTGTCGGTGGTGCGGCCGGGCGCCAGGTTGCTCGTCTTCGGGCGACGGCCAGCGCGAGCCGACGTGGACTCGGTCGCCGAACAGCTGCTGTGCGCGCATCCGGCGAGCGTCGCGGGGTTCCAGGACGCGATCTCTCAGCACGACTGCCGCGTCACGCTGGCCGCGCTGCAGGGCAAACCGGTGGTCGTGCTCGCCGGGGAGCGGGACCGGCTCTGCCCGCCGCCGCACGCCAAGGTCATCGCCGACGAGCTGCCGGAGGCGGAGTTCGTGCGCTATCCGGGCGCCGGGCACATGCTCCCGCAGGAACGGGCGCAAGAGGTTTCGGATCGCATCGCCGCCCTCGTCCGCCGCGCCGCGAGGGTCTGAAGGGGGGAGCAAGGGACCTTTGCTACCGCTTCTCTCGACATTGAGACAAGTGGGAGCAAAGGTCCCTTGCTGTCTTTCCGCAGGTCAGGGCTCGGACGGCGTGCTCGGGCACGTCGCGAAAGCCACTTTCGGGACATCAGGCGTCGCGAAAGTGGCTTTCGCGACGTGGGACGCGGCGAGGCGGTAGCAAAGGTCCCTTGCTCCCTCAGAGGTTCGTGTAGCCGTGCTCCAAGAGCCGGACGCCGGTCTCCCGGTAGGCGTCCTGGTCGTCGACGGCCAGGGTGGCCAGCCCGTCGACGTACCGGTTGAACATGCAGAACGCGGCCGCGATCAGCACCGTGTCGTGGATTTCGACGTCCGTCGCGCCCTCCGCGCGAGCCACCTCGATCAGGTCTTCTCCCACGGCTTTCCCGCTTTCGCGGACGGCGAGCGCGACGTGCAGGAGCGCTTTCACTTTCGACGGCACGGGCGCGCCGTCGACGTCCTTCCAGGCCGCTTCGACGACGGGCATGCCGCCTTCGAGCGCTTCGGCGGCGACAGCGGCGTGGCTGCGTGAGCAGAACGTGCAGTCGTTGCCGCGCGAGACGACCGCGCCGATCAGTTCGCGCTCGCCCACGCTGAGGCTGCTCGGCCCGCGCAGCAGGACCTCGGCGAGCTGCCCGAGCGGCGCGGCCGTCTCCGGCCGGTAGGCGAACAAGGCGGTGATGCCGGGAAGGTTTTCGTCGAGCGCGATATGGGGCATGGTGACTCCTCGCGGATCGGCAACGCGGTCGTTCGATTCATAGCCGAAACCCGGCTCGGCGCGCTGCCGCTGGATTGCTCGACAAGACGTGCGAGGGGGAATGGTGATCATCAGGGTCCGGGGGCGCGCGCTTCCCGATGGCGAGTATGTCGATTTGTACGCCGACGGCGACCGCTGGACGTCCGATCCGGTCCCGGGCGCGGAGCTGGTGGCCGAGGGCTGGCTTCTGCCGGGGCTCGTCGACGCCCACACCCATCCCGGAGCCGAAGAGCCCGGCGATCCGATGGACGAGGAGATCCTGCGCGCCGACCTGCACCGCCACGTCGACGCCGGGGTCACGATGATCCGTTCGCCAGGGCTGCCCGGTGAGCCGCCCGAGTGGTTCGGCGCCGAACCAGGCCTGCCCCGCGCGGTCCACGCGGGTCCGTGGATCGCCCGGCACGGCGAGTTCTTCGACGGCTGGGGCCGCCGCGCCGCGCACGCGGAGCTGCCCGCGCTCGCCGCGGAGCAGGCGAAACGCACCGGCTGGGCCAAGGTCATCGCCGACTGGCAGAACGGGGACGACGCCGTGCCGTCCGACGTCCTGACCGCGGTCGCCGAGGCGGTGCACGCGGTGGGTGGCCGTCTCGCGGTGCACTCGCAGCACGCCGCCGGCGGGGAGGCCGCGGTGGCCGCGTGCGTCGATTCCGTCGAACACGGAATGTGGCTGGATCCCGTCTACCTGCCGGACATGGCGGCCCGCGGCACCGCGCTCACACCGACGCTTTCGGTTTTCCAGGCGGGGCTGGAAAGGGTGCGGAACCGTGAGGACACCCCGCGGAAACGCTGGTTCGCCAGCGGGGTGGAGGCGCATCCCGCGCTGGTCGTTGCGGCGGCCGAGGCCGGCGTGAAGATCCTCGCCGGCACCGATTCCCGGCCGCATGGTCGCGTCGGCGACGAGATCCGCGCGTTGGCCGAAGCGGGGCTGCGATCGCACGACGCGCTCGCCGCGGGCTCGTGGGCCGCGCGCGAGTACCTGGGGTTGCCGGGGCTCGCACCGGGGGCGCCCGCCGACGCCGTCGTCTACGCGGAGGATCCGCGCGAAGACCTCGGACAGCTGGAACATCCCGTCGCGGTAATTCTGCGAGGCGTCCGCGTCAGGTGAGCTAACGTGATCTCATCGACTGGGGAGTTGAAACGATGAAACAGCGTGGATCGATACTGTCCGTCTTCACCCTCACCCTCGCCGTGGTCCTCGGCGCGGCCCTGCTCACGAACCTCGGCGGTGAGACCACCGAAGCCGGCGGCGATGCCGAGTTCGCCGGGGCCGGCCGTGTCGTCATCCGTGACGCCGCCATGGTGCTCACGATGGATCCCAGCCTCGGCGAAGGACCGCTCGGCGCCCTCGCCGACGCCGACGTCGTGCTTGAGGGCACCAAGATCAAGCAGGTCGGCAAGGACCTCGACGCGGGCTCGGCGAAAGTCGTCGACGGCCGCGGCAAGATCGTGCTGCCCGGCTTCGTCGACCTGCACAACCACCTGTGGCAGTCGCTCATCCGCGGCTGCGCGGCCGACAAGGAACTCATCGGCTGGCTCGGCAAATGCGTCATCCCGTTGTACCGCGCGCCCGTGACCGACGCGGACGCCTACGCGGGCACGAAACTCGCCGCCGCCGACATCGTCTCGACCGGCATCACCACGGTCACCGACTGGTCGCACGCGTTCAACACCGACTTCGCCAAGGGCGGTCTCCGCGCGCTCGGCGAGTCGAAGCTGCGGTTCCTCTACTCCTACAACGGCACCACCGATCCCGCGCTGCAGAACGAAATCCGTCGCGTGAAGCGTGAGGTCATCGACCCGAACCCGTTGGCGCGCCTGCAGATCGGCACCCATCCGTCCACGGGGAACTTCCCGAGCGTCGAGGCCTCGGAGAAGCTCGCCCGCGAACTCGGCGTCTCGCTGAACGTGCATCTGCTCGAATCGAAGGCCGACCTGACCGCGGGGCAGATGGACGCGCTCCGGCGGGCGAACGCGCTGCACCCCGGGCTGATGGCGAACCACGTGATCCAGACCACCGACGCCGATCTCGACGAGCTCGCGGCCGCCGGCGTCAGCGTGGCGCACAACCCGCTGTCGAACATGCGGCTCGCGTCGGGGGTGATCCGGCTGCCGGAGATGAAGAAACGGAACATGAAGGTCGGGCTCGGCCTCGACGGCGGCACCAACGACACGAGCGACATGTTCAACGTGATGCGCGCGGCCGTCGGTCTCCAGCGGGCTACCACGACGGATCCGGCGGTCTACCCGACCACCGCGGACGTCCTGCGCATGGCGACCCTCGGCGGTGCGGAAGCGCTGGGGATGGACAAGGAGATCGGGTCGCTGACGCCGGGCAAACGGGCTGACCTCCAGCTGGTCGACGCCCAGGCGGTCAACTTCGCGCCGAAGGTGGACTGGGTGAATCAGCTGGTCTTCAACACCCAGCCCGCGAACGTCTCGTGGGTGTTCGTCGACGGCCGCGCCCTCAAGCGCGAAGGACGCGTTGTCGGTATCGACACCGCGAAGGTCGTCGCCGATGCCCAGCTCGCCGCCGACCGCCTGAAGAAGCTCCTACCCCAGTGACCTGACGCATTTCGTCCTCTGAATGCGGTGGTCGCACGCGCAAGGACCGCATTCAGAGGACGAAGCGCGGGTCAGTGCTGGAGCGGGAAACCGCCGCCGATACCCCGCCAGGCGAGGTTGGCGGTGAGGGCGACGGCCTCTTCGCGGCTCATCGACTTGTGGTGCGCCAGCCAGAACCGCGCGCTGACCTGCGAGAGGCCCACGAGGCCGACGGCGAGCAGCCGGGCCTTGTCCTCGTCGAGGCCCGCGTCGGCGGTGATGGTCTCGGTGATCGCGTCGACGCTGGCCGACGTCGCCCGGTCCACCGCCTCCTGCACGGCGGGCTCGCCGCGCAGGTCGGACTCGAAGACCATGCGGAACGCGCCGGCGTCGTTGTTGACGAAGTCGAAGAACGCGCCGACGGTCGCCGGCACGCGCTGCTTGTTGTCCGTCGTGGAGTCGAGCGCGTCCTTGACCCGCCGCACCAGTTCGTCGACGTGGCTCTCCAGCAGCGCGATGTAGAGGTCGAGCTTGCCGGGGAAATGCTGATAGAGGACCGGCTTGCTGACTCCGGCCTCTTCGGCGATCTCGTCCATCGCGGCGGCGTGGTATCCGTTCGCGGCGAACACCCGCTGCGCGGCGGCCAGCAGCTGGGCGCGGCGTTCCGTTCTGGGCAGGCGAACACCTCGGGCCTGCAGTCGCGCCATGTCTGTCATCGTTCCTCCAGTTCGAGGCACTCGTCTCCGCCGAGAACGCAGCAGCGCAGTCGAGCGGGGCTCCACGGGCGGGGTCACCACCGCGTGAAGTGAGGTCGAGATTACTCGCCGGTACAGCCGGACCGCCAAGGGTCAGGCATCCTTGATGCTGTGTCTTCTCCAGTTTCCCGTGCCGCCGGGGGTCGTCCGCCGCTGACCCATGTGCCGCTTTCGCGCAGGTCGTTGCCGTCACTGGATCCCGCGCCGCCCCCTTGGCCCGGGGAAACAATAGGTGTCGCCGGGGTGAAATTGCACATCCGCCGGACGCCGGGCGGCCCGGAGACGGCCGTCTACGTCCACGGTCTCGGCGGTTCGTCCACGAACTGGACCGACCTCGCCGCGCTCCTCGCGCCCCAGGCGAGCGGCACGTCGATCGATTTGCCGGGTTTCGGCTATTCGGAGCCGCCCGCCGGGTTCGACTTCAGCCTCGACTCGCACGCCGAGATCGTCGCGAGCCACATCGAGAGCCTGGAAGCGGGGCCGGTGCACCTGTTCGGCAACTCGATGGGCGGCGCGGTCGCGCTGCTCGTCGCGGCCCGCCGTCCGGAGCTGGTGAAGACGCTGACGCTGATCTCGCCCGCGATGCCGGATCTCCGGCCCAGTATGAAACGGCTGTCCGACCCGCGAATGGCGTTCGCGTACCTCCCGCTGATCGGTCCGAGGGTGCGGCGGCGGCTGGCCGCGCTCGGCCCGCGTGAACGCGCGATGCAGGTCATCAAGCTGTGCTTCGCCGACCCGAGCCGCTTCGCCGACAGCAGGCTGGACGAGCTCGAAGAGGAGCACAGTGCTCGCGCCGCCTTCGCGTGGGCCGCCCCCGCGCTGGCCCGCAGCACGTTCGGCATCTTCCGGACGTGGTCCGCCCGCGGGCCCGCGTCGCTGTGGGCGGTCGCGCCGAGCGTCGACGCGCCGACGCTCGTCGTGTGGGGGCAGCACGACCGGGTGATCTCCGTCCGGCGCGCCGAGCGCACCGCCCGGCTACTCCCGCACGCGCGGTTGCTGGTCCTTCCCCGAACCGGCCACGTGGCGCAGATGGAACGCCCGAATGTCGTAGCGAAGGCCGTTTTGGGGATGTGGGAATCGGTCGAATCGGGCACCTGGTAGCCCATCCGGGTGAGGAGGACACGCCGCACGAAGCGCCGGTCGCTCACAACATCACAGTTCGGTTATGGCACCCTGGTGCGCGTGGATCGGGTAAAGCAAGGCGCGCAGGGCGAAGGTCGGCGGTCTCAGTACTCCGCCTCCGCCCGTCGTCCGCCGCGCTCCCAGCCCCGGACCACCGACGTGCCGCGCACCGGCCAGTACCGGCCGACGCCGCCGCCGTCGCAGCGGCTCGACGAAGATCGCTACCGCCCCGGTGGCCGCCGGACCAGCGCGCAGCCGCTCAGCGCCTCCTGGAGGCCGCACGAGCCCGGCGCCGCGAAGACGACCGCCAAGCGCAAGAGCAAAGGCGGTATCGGCCAGTTCGCCAAGACCTATGGCTGGCGCGTGTACGCGTTGCCGATCCTCGTGGTGATCACCGCGCTGGTCGTGTTCAACACCGCCACCGGCCCGCCCGAGCCGATCGCCACGGACGGGGCGAGCCTCGCTTCGTCCGACGGTTCCGCCGGCAACGGCGGCGAGCCGGGCGCCGGTGTGGACGGGGGCGGCGACGTCCTCCCGGAGAACCCGGCCAAACCGGTCGACCTCAAGATCCCGACCGCGGACCTGCCCACGGGCGGCAACTTCACCGAGTCCGGCAAGGGCACCTATCACGTGGTGCCGGGCAAGGGCGAAAAAGTGGGCACGGGTCAGCTGTTCACGTACACCGTCGAGGTCGAGGACGGCATCGACCCGTCCAGCTACGGCGGTGACGACAGCTTCGCCACGATGGTGCAGGGCACGCTGTCCAATCCCAAGAGCTGGACGTGGGACGGCAAGAAGGCGCTGCAGCGCGTCGACGCGAGTTACCCGAACCCCAGCTTCCGGGTGAGTCTCACCACACCGAACACCACGCATCGCGCGGACGTCTGCATGTTCCAGATCACCTACGAGACGTCTTGCTACCGCTCGAGTTTCGACAAGCGCGTGGTGATCAACCTCGCCCGCTGGGTGCGGGGGGCGCTGGCCTTCGAGAGCGACATGACCGGGTACCGCCAGTACGCCATCAACCACGAGGTCGGGCACGCCCTCGGCGGAAAGCACGTGGGCTGCCCCGAGAACGGCGCGGTCGCGCCCGTCATGATGCAGCAGACCTTCGGCGTCTCCAACGACTTCGTGGCGCAGCTGAACAATCTCCCCGGCGGTGACCGCGGCAAGGTGCCCGCGGACGGCAAGGTCTGCAAGCCGGGCTCCTGGCCGAACCAGACACCCTAGTCCACGCCGTCTCACCTGCTGGACGGGTCCCAGGATCTGGAACAGGGGAAGGCGTCCGGGCCTTTCCGTGTTGTAGATACTGGGATGCGACCCGCGATCCACGCGAGATGGAGGACCCGATGTCAGGCACGCTGCCGCCGCTCGTAGAGCCGGCCGCCGAGCTCACCAAGGAAGAGGTGGCCCGGTACAGCCGTCACCTGATCATCCCGGACGTCGGGATGACCGGGCAGAAGCGGCTGAAGAACGCCAAGGTGCTGGTCATCGGTGCCGGCGGCCTCGGCAGCCCGGCGCTGCTGTACCTCGCCGCGGCCGGGGTCGGCACGCTCGGCATCGTCGATTTCGACGAGGTCGACGAATCCAACCTGCACCGCCAGGTCATCCACGGCCAGTCCGACATCGGCAAGCTGAAGGCCGCGTCCGCGCAGGAGTCGCTCGCCGAGATCAACCCGTTCGTCAAGGTGCACCTGCACACCGACCGGCTCGAGTCGTCCAACGCGCTGGAGCTGTTCGAGCAGTACGACCTGATCCTCGACGGCACCGACAACTTCGCGACGCGGTACCTGGTCAACGACGCCGCCGTGCTCACCGGCAAGCCCTACGTGTGGGGCTCGATCTACCGGTTCGAGGGCCAGGCGAGCGTGTTCTGGGAGGACGCGCCGAACGGCAAGGGCCTCAACTACCGCGACCTCTACCCCGAGCCGCCGCCGCCCGGCATGGTCCCGTCGTGCGCCGAAGGTGGCGTGCTGGGCGTGCTGTGCGCGTCGATCGGCTCGATCATGGTCAACGAGGCGATCAAGCTGATCACCGGGATCGGTGAGCCGCTGCTGGGCAGGCTCGTCAGCTACGACGCGCTGGAGATGAAGTACCGCGAGGTCAAGATCCGCAAGGATCCGGAGACCCCGAAGATCACCGAGCTCATCGACTACGAAGCGTTCTGCGGTGTTGTGTCCGACGAAGCCGCTTCGGCCGCTTCGGGACACACGATCACTCCGGCGGAGCTCAAGGCCAAGTTCGACAACGGCGACAACTTCGCCCTCATCGACGTCCGCGAGCCGCACGAGTACGAGATCGTGAACATCAAGGGCGCGACGCTGATCCCGAAGGACAAGATCCTCTCGGGCGAGGCGCTGGCGGAACTGCCGCAGGACAAGCCGATCGTGCTGCATTGCAAGTCGGGCGCGCGTTCGGCGGAGGCGCTCGCGGCCCTGCACCAGGCCGGGTTCAAGGACGCGACCCACCTCGGGGGTGGCGTGCTGGCGTGGGCGCGGCAGATCGACCAGAGCCTGCCGACTTACTGAGGTTTCGCGGAAGCGCGTGAAGGCCCCCTTCCCTCGGCTCAGCCGAGGGAAGGGGGCCTTCACGCGCGGGTGGTAGCAAAGGTCCCTTGCTCTCTTTCTGCAGATCGGCGTGGTGACCGTGTGGATTTCGGGTCATCTGACGCACCAAAATCCACACGGTCCGTAGGCGCCGTCACGCGGAGTTCGGGGTGTGTGGAAATGGGGACACTCAACGTCCCTATTTCCACACACCTCCACTCGGCCTCGCCCAAAGTGGTAGCAAAGGTCCCTTGCTCCCCCGAGCGTCAGTAGCCGACGGACCGGCCCACGAAGATCGCCCGCACGAACTTGGCGAACTCCGCGACGACGTCCGTCCGGTTCCCCAGGGGCGACTTCGGCACGGCGGCGATGATCTCGGCGTCGGTCAGCGGATGGGTCTTCCCAGCCAGCTCGCGCAGTTCCTCGGGTTTCCAGTTGTGGTTCCCCGCGAGGTGCACCGACAGCGCGCCGCGCCGCTGGACGAACTCGATGCGGTCCGCGTTCCGCCGGATGAACTCGCCTTCGCCGACTTGAGCGCACGTCGCGTTTTCAAGGCGCCAAGCGGTCTTCACCGACGTCTCGCAGCTCTCGACGGCGTCGGTCGCGAAGGTCCAGACGGGCGAGATCCACAGCTGCGGCGCGTACTCGACGATCAGCGCCCCGGAGTCTTCGGTCGTCTTGGTCGGGAGCCGCTGCGGGCCGAGGTCCGCCGCGAGAGTGCGATCGCGTGGGACGCCGGTCGCGGCGAGGCGCCGTGCGGGGGTGTCCGGAGGCAGTGACGCGGGGACGGCGATCCCGCCCGCGATCAGGGCGACCAAAAGGACACCCGCGCCTGCCCGCACCCGGAGATCACGCGTGAACAGCCCCGCTACGAGCAGCACCGGCACTCCGAGGAACGGAACCGCGAACCACGGGTCGAACGCTTCGGCCACTTCCAGCACGAAGATCGCGCCGAAGACACCGCAAATCCCGGTCGCGAAGGCCCAGGCCAACCGCGGCCAAGGCTTCGCGACGGACGGAAACGCTTCCGGTGCCGCGAAAGCGACGAGATAGACCACCCCGATCGACACGAGCGGCACCGGCAACGCGATCCACGGAACGTGCAGGAAAGCGGCGACCGGGAGCAGCAGGCCCACGGTGAGCGCCCCCAACGTGCCGAGCAGCCACAGTGAGCCGAGTGCGAGCGCGGTGAGCTGCCCGCCGGTGAGGCGGCGCTGAGCCGTTCGGGGGATCACGGTCGAAGAATGGCAGGTCAGAAGCGATCCTGTCTTGAGTATCGCTACTCAAGACCAGCGCGTCTTCTCGTTCGTGGCGCGGAAGACGGGGTAACGTGCCGAGCCGTGCGTGCCACCCTTGAAAGCCCTCCGGAACACGTCTGTTCGGCGTTCGGCGGACGTACCGGTGACGCGGAACCGCTGCCCGGCACCACCGCCTGGCGCTACAACGATCTCGTGCTCAAACCCGTCGTCGACAAGTCGCGGACCCTGTGGACGGCCCGGGCGCTGGAAGCCGTCGACGAGCCGGGGCTGCGGGTCGCGAAGCCCGTCCGGTCCAGCGACGGCCGATGGATCGTCGGCGGCTGGTCGGCGAACCGGTTCGTGTCGGGCACGGCCGAGCACCGGTACGACGAGGTCGTGCACGCGGCGGTCAAACTGCATCGCGCGACGGCCGGGTTGCCGCGGCCGGATTTCCTGGGACGGCGCACCGACATCGAGGCGCTCGCCGACAAACTCGCCTGGGGCGAGGCGGAAGTGCCCCTCGACGAGAACAAGGGCGGCCGCTGGTTCGAGGTGCTGGCCGGTTCGCGAAGACCGGTCAAACTGCCGGACCAGGTCGTCCACGGCGAGCTTCTCGCCGGAGTGCTCTTCGACGGCGACGCGGCCCCCGGCATCGTCGATTTCGTGCCGTACTACCGGCCGGGTGAATGGGGCGCCGCGATCGTCGCGGTCGACGCGCTGGCCTGGGGCGGCGCCACCATCGATCTCCTCGAACGCTGGGCGCATCTGCCCCAATGGCCCCAGCTTCTCCTGCGGGCTGTCCTCTTCCGGCTCGCCGCCAACGCCCTCGACCCGCGGTCGACCCGGGCGGCGCACGACGGACTCCGTGCCGCCGCCCGGGACGTGAGCGCGGTGCTGTAGGTCACTCGGTGCGCAGGTTCTCCGTCTTCGCCGCAGCGCGGACGGACGGGACCGTCGACGCCGTCACCAGCAGCACCATCGCGATCGCCGCCGCGGCGAGCAGCCCGACCGCCGGCCAGTCGACGTGCAAGACCTTCCAGAACAGCCGCCTGCCCAGCGCGGCGACGGCGATCCCGGTCACCGTCGCGACCACGATGCCCACCAGGAGCGGAATTCCGTTCTGCCACAGCAGGGATCGGACGATCACCCGCACCGGCACGCCGGTGGCGGACAGTGCCCCGAGCGCCCGGCGCCGTTCCCGGACCTGTTCCTGAGCGAGCACCAGCAGGCTCACCCCGGCCAGCAGCAGGACGGACAACGCGCCGCCGAACAGGATGGTCCGCACGTCGTCGAGCATCCGGGCCTCGTCCGAGACCCGCTTTTCGTTGGCGGACGCCACCGAGACCTGTCCGCTGTACGGCGCCACCGCGTTCCGCACCAGCTCGACGAAGTCCGGATCGCCGGTCGTCCCCCGCAGGCTCACCGTGACCGGCGCGGCGGCCAGGTCGACGCCCGCCATCGCGGCGGGTGTCGCGAGCACGTGTGGCTGGAGCTGCTCGCCGAGCCCCGACGGCTTCACG
Organism: Amycolatopsis roodepoortensis; assembly: GCF_024628825.1. Classification (NCBI taxonomy): domain Bacteria; kingdom Bacillati; phylum Actinomycetota; class Actinomycetes; order Pseudonocardiales; family Pseudonocardiaceae; genus Amycolatopsis; species Amycolatopsis roodepoortensis. The sequence continues at coordinate 3,750,182 of NZ_CP102415.1, read as the reverse complement.
CCGAGCGGGCGGGGCGTGGCCGGAACGGTCCAGGGCCACTCCCTCTTGTCGTCGTCGGTGAGCTTCACCGACTGTCCTTTGTGGAGAGAAGCGGGATCGGCGAACACGTCACCGTCGTGGCATCCGGTCGCCGTGGTGGTCGCTTCGATCGTGGCGCAGTCGGCGACGGTGAGCGAGACGAGCCCGCCATCGCCGCGGTTCGTGTCGACGAGCATCGAGCGCATGGCCTGGAAGCCGGCCGCGCCGGGCACCGCGCGGACCGCGGCGATCGCCTGATCGGCCACCGAACTGTCGGCATGGACGGAGATCCGGTCATCGGTCTTCTCCTGGTGAACGGCCGCCGACGTCGCCTGGCCCGCCAACAGGCTCTGCAGCGCGATCACCCCGGCGAGCACCACGCAGAGCCCCGCGACCACCCGGGCCGGGGTCCCGCTGTCGTTCCGCAGACGGCGGATCGCGAGCTGGAACGACGGCGGCCCGCCCTTGATCCGGGCGACGGCACGCTCCAGCAGCCACGGCAGCACCGCGGGTATCCCGAGCATCAGCAGCACGGCACCGGCGATCAGCGCCATCCGGCCGAGTTCGCTCGCGACGCTGAAATCCGGGGCTATCAAAGCGATTCCGGCGGCGATCGGCAGCAGCCTCCACCACAACCGCCGCTTCGGCGGCACGGTTTCGCGGACGACTCCGAGCGGTTCGGCGACCGTGTGCCGCTGCGCGGCCCAAGCCGCCGCCACGGTCAGGGCGGGGACCACGAGCACGATCAGCACCACCAGCGGCCACGGCGGCGTCAGGTCCTCCGGGTACACCCCGAACCGGAGCACCTGGAAGTCCGCCACCGCGCCGCGGAACAGCAGGAACGACGCGCCGCCGGCGACCAGCCCGGCCACGGCGCCCACGAGCGATTCCGCCGCGGTGATCCGGCGCAGCTGCTTGAGGGACGAGCCCGCCAGCCGTAGCGCGGCGAGCCGCCGGTCACGGGCCGCACCGCCGAGCCGGGAGACCGTCCCCACGAAGATGAACACCGGCGTGAGCAGGACGAAGAGACCGATCAGCAGCAGCGAGAGAATTCCCCGTTCGAACGGCGCTTCGTAGCCGGGAGGGGAACCGAAGGCATAGATCGGGGCGCCGTTGCGTGGATTGTCCGTGCCGGCGTAGACGACGAGATCATTCGGATTGAGTACCGCTCCCGTGCCGATGATCCCGACCGGCTTGCCGGGCAGACGGGGCCGTAACAGACCACTGGTGTCGGCCGCGACGAGTTCGTCGAGCTTCGGGGAAAGGAAGACCTCGCCCGGCGCGGGCAGCCGGTCCACCCCCGGCGGGATCGGCGAGTTCGGTCCGGTGGCGTGAAGGTGGACGAGCGAGATCGCCTGCCCGCGGAAGTCGGTCGTCGTCGTGTGGTGGTTCAGCGGTGAGACACCCGGGATCGGTTCGTACCGCGGCGAAGCGGCGTACGCCCGCTGGTCGCGGTTCTCCTTGACGGTGCCCGCGGAGGCGCCGATCAGGAGGACCGCGACCGCGAGCCCGATGCCGACGGTGCTCAGGACGAGCCTGACGATCGAGCCCCGGCCGCCCCCGACGGCCAGCCGGAACCCCAGCATCAGGTCTTCGCGCCCGGTCATCGGGTGATCACCGGTTCGCGTGTCCGGCCGTCTCGCACGATGACCTCCCGGTCGGAGTAGGCGGCCACCCTCGGTTCGTGGGTGACGAGGACGACGGCGGCGTCGGTCTGCTTCGCCGTCTCGGACAGCAGTCGCATGACCAGCTCTCCGCTGAGCGTGTCCAGCGCGCCGGTCGGTTCGTCGGCGAAGACCACCGACGGTTCGGTGATCAGCGCCCTGGCCATGGCGACCCGCTGGCTCTGCCCGCCCGAAACCTGGCCGGGGGTGCTGTCACCGGCGTCGCCGACCGCCAGCCGGTCGAGCCAGGTCCGTGCGAGCCGCTCGGCGGGGCGGCGTTTCATCCCGCCAAGGCGCAGTGGCAGCGCGACGTTCTCCAGGCAGGTCAGCTCCGGGACGAGCTGCCCGAACTGGAAGACGAAGCCGAATTCGGTGCGCCGCAAGGCGCTGCGTTCGGTGTCGGACATGCTCGCGAGGTCACGGCCGCGGAACAGCACCTGACCCGCGTCGGGCCGCACGATTCCGGACAGGCAGTGCAGCAGCGTCGACTTCCCGGAGCCGGAGGGGCCCATGATCGCGACGATCTCGCCGGCTTCGAGCGTCAGCCCCGCCCCGGTGAGCGCCTGATTCGGGCCGAAGGCCTTGTGCAGGCCGAGCCCGTGTAACAACGGTGTTTCCACTGTGTGGTCCCCAGATCAGCGCGTCAGCTGGCGCGCGAGGTCGTCGAGGCGGGCGGCGGTGAGTTCCAGCCACCGCAGATCCGCTTCCAGGTGGAAGAGCGCGTGGTCGCAGATCAGCTGGTCGGCGAGGTCGCCGTCGGTCTTGCGGGCGGTGAGCTCACGCATGGCGCGCAGGTGGGAGCTCCGCTGGGCGTCGAGCAGGTCCTGCGCGCCGCGGCCGGACAGCAACGCGAGCACGACCTTGGTGTAGAGCGTGTTCTGCAGGTAGACCGAGGGGTTTTCCGGGCTTTTCAGCCATTCCTCGACGTTGGTGACGCCCGCCTCGGTGATCGCGTACCGCTTCCGGTCCGGGCCGGCGCCCGCCTCGACGCCGTTCTCCTCGACCAGGCCGTTCTTCAGGAGCCGGTTCAGCGTCGAGTAGACCTGCCCGTAGTGCAGCGGACGGTCTTGGCGGAACTGCTTGTCGTAAAGCTGTTTGAGGTCGTAGCCGTGCTTCGGGCCGGCTTCGAGCAGGCCGAGCAGCGTGTTCCCGATGGACATGGGGGCGACTATACACACAATCTATACATCGAGTGTATAGCTGCTGAGGGCGTCGTTCCCCGCATGTGACGCGGTGAAGGCCCCATCAGCCCTTTTGGCCCGTGCCGCATCAAGAGGTGCCGCGAAAGCCACTTTCGGGACATCAGATGTCCCGAAAGTGGCTTTCGCGACGTCGCGAGGTCGACTCGGGCAGGCTCGCGACCTCACGGTGTGACGTGGCTCGACGGCGGGCAATGTCAAACGCCTGAAACATTCAGGAGTTTTCAGGTAACACGGCCTACCTACCTTCAAGCGCTATCGACGCCTGGAGGAGGTGCCCGTGCCACTCGCCGCCCCCACCGTGACCGCGGTGGACACGCACTGCCCTTACTGCGCCCTGCAGTGCGGGATGAGCCTCGACGGCGCCCGGGTCGCCCCGCGTGACTTCCCGGTCAACGCCGGCGGCCTCTGCCAGAAGGGCTGGACGTCGGGGGAGCTCCTCACCTCGCCCTCCCGCCTGACGACACCGCTGATCAGGGTCGACGGTGAACTCCGGCCCGCGACCTGGCCGCAGGCCCTCGACCTCGTCGCGAAGCGGCTCACCGAGATCCGCGAAACCAAGGGCGCCGACTCGGTCGCCGTCTTCGGCGGCGGCGGGCTGACCAACGAGAAGGCTTATCTGCTGGGGAAGTTCGCCCGGGTCGCGCTGGGCACCTCGCAGATCGACTACAACGGCCGGTTCTGCATGTCGTCGGCGGCGGCCGCGGGGATCAAGGCGTTCGGCGCCGACCGCGGGATGCCGTTCCCGGCCACGGATCTCGCCGACGCCGACGCGGTCCTGCTGATCGGCGCGAACCCCGCCGAGACGATGCCGCCGTTCACCCAGCATCTGCGTGGCGCGGACCTGATCGTCGTCGACCCGCGCCGCACGCCGACCGCCGAACTCGCCGGACTCCACCTGCAGCCCGCGCCGGGAACCGATCTCGCGCTGGCGCAAGGCATCCTGCACGCCGTCGTCGCCGACGGCCTGCTCGACAAGTCCTATGTGGTCTCGCGGACGAACGGCTTCGAGGAACTGTGGCGCTCGGTCGCGGCCTGGTGGCCGGAGCGCGTCGAGCAGACCACCGGCGTCTCCGCCGCGGACCAGCGTCGCGTCGCCGCCAAGCTCGCCGCCGCCCGCAACGCCTACGTCCTCACCGCGCGCGGTACCGAACAGCACGCCAACGGCACCGCGATGGTCAACGCCTGGATCAATCTCTCGCTCGCCCTCGGCCTGCCCGGACGCAAGGGTTCCGGGTTCGGCTGCCTGACCGGGCAGGGCAACGGACAGGGCGGTCGCGAGCACGGGCAGAAGGCGGACCAGCTGCCCGGCTACCGCAAGATCGACGACCCCGCGGCCCGCGAGTACGTCGCCGGAGTGTGGGGCGTGCCGCCCGAATCCCTGCCGGGGCCGGGCCGGTCGGCGGTCGAGCTGCTGGAGGCGCTCGGCACCGAAGACGGGCCGAGCGCGCTGATGGTGTTCGGCAGCAACCTCGTCGTTTCCGCGCCCGGTGCCGGGAACATCCAGGACAAAGTGTCCTCTTTGGACTTCCTGGTGGTCTCGGACCTCGTCCTTTCGGAGACGGCGGCGATGGCCGACGTCGTCCTGCCGGTCACCCAGTGGGCCGAGGAGGACGGCACGATGACCAACCTCGAAGGCCGGATCCTCCTGCGTCGCAAGGCGATCGACCCGCCGTCGGGCGCGAAGACCGATCTTTACGTGCTTTCCGAGCTCGCCCGCCGGTTCGGCCAGCCCGAGGGACGGTTCCCGGCGGACGCCGAGACCGTTTTCACCGAGCTTCGGCAGGCCTCGAAGGGCGGTGTCGCCGACTACTCGGGCATCACCTACGACCGGCTCCGGGACGGTGAGGCCCTCTACTGGCCCGTCCCGGCGGAGTCGCATCCCGGCACGCCGCGGATGTTCCTCGACTCCTTCGCCCATCCGGACGGCCGCGCGCGGTTCGTCCCGGTCGACCACGTCGGCCCGGCCGAGCTGCCCGACGCCGAATTCCCCTTGCAGGCCACCACCGGGCGGGTCCTGCAGCACTACCAGTCCGGGGCGCAGACCCGGCTGGTCGAAGAACTCAACGACGTCGTGGCGGAGGCCTTCGTGGAAGTTCATCCCGACACCGCTGCCCGCGCGGGGCTGGCCGAGGGCGACCTCGCCGTCGTGCGCTCCCGCCGCGGGAAGACCGTCGCCCGCGTCCGCTGTGTGGCGTCGTTGCGTCCCGACCTCGTGTTCCTGCCGTTCCACTTCCCCGGCGAGGGCCGGGCGAACCTGCTCACCAACCCGGTGCTCGACCCGACGAGCCGGATGCCCGAGTTCAAGGTGTGCGCGGTCGCGCTCGCCCCGGCCGAGGCCGTCGCGTGAGCCCCCGGTCGGTGGTCATCGCCGGGTACGGGATGGCGGGCGCGCGGCTCGCGGACGAGATCCAGCGCCGCGATCCCGATGGCGAGCGGGTGCGGCTCACCGTCGTCGGCGCGGAGGAGCACGCCGCCTACAACCGGGTGCTGCTCTCGTCGGTGGTCGCCGGCACCATGCGGCCCGAGGCCGTCCGGCTGCACGACGACGAATGGTCGTCCCGCACCCGCGCCGACCTGCGCCGGGGTGTCTCCGCGACGTCGATCGACCGGGACGCGCGCCGGGTCCACCTCGACGACGGGTCCACTGTGGACTACGACGCGCTCGTGCTCGCCACCGGCGCGAACCCGTGGATGCCGCCGGTCGAAGGGCTCGAACCCGGCCCGGACGTCGTCGCGTTCCGTACACTCGACGACTGCGCGCGCATTCTCGACGCCGCCAAACTTGGGGCGCCGGTGGCCGTCCTCGGCGGTGGGTTGCTCGGCCTGGAAGCCGCGCGGGGCCTCGCCGGACGCGGGAACCTCGTCACCGTCGTGCATCCGATGCCGCACATCATGGAACGTCAGCTCGACGCGGAATCCGCGCGGGTGCTGACCAGGAAGCTCGAAGAACTCGGCGTCGCCTTCCGGCTCGGCGTCGGGGCCGCGCGCTACGTCAGCGGCGACGGGCTCAAACTCGACGACGGCACGCACGTACCCGCCGATCTCATCGTCGTCTCCACCGGCGTCCGGCCCGAGACGAAACTGGCCGTCGACGCCGGGCTGACCGTCGAAGGCGGCATCGTCGTCGACGATCTGCTGCGCACCAGCGACGGCCGGATCCACGCGATCGGCGACTGCGCGAAGCATCCGGGCGCGTTCGGCGGCCTCGTGCAACCCGCGTGGGAACAGGCCACCGTCGTCGCGGATCTGGTCACCGGCACGAAATCCGCGTCACGCTATCGCGGCACCCAGGCGGTGACGCGGCTCAAGGCCCGCGGCATCGACCTCACCGCGCTCGGCGAGACGATGACCGGCGCGGACGACCCGACCGCCGAAGTGCTCACCTTCAGCGACCCGGCGGGCTGCCGCTACGGGAAGCTCGTCATCCGGGAAAACCGGGTGACCGGCGCGATCCTGCTCGGCCTGCCCGACGCGGCCGCGACGATCACGCAACTCTACGACCGGGGCACCCCGGTACCCGAAGACCGGCTGGCGGTCCTTTTAGGACGGTCGTTGCCGCCGGGAGCGCCGTCGGCGGCGAGCCCGGCCGATCTGCCCGCGTCGGCGGTCATCTGCCGCTGCAACGCCGTGACCAAGGGGCGGCTCGTCGAAGCGTGGCGCGGCGGCGCCACCGACGTCCCCGCCCTCGCCGGGGCGACCCGCGCGACGACCGGCTGCGGCGGCTGCAAGGACGCCGTCGGCGGGGTCGCGAAATGGCTGGCCGCCCAGTGAACCCGAACGCATCCACCAAGGAGGACCTCATGCACGCTCGTGGAAAGCGCTGGATCGAGCACTGGGATCCGGAGAACGAGCGGTTCTGGGAGGAGACCGGGAAGAAGGTCGCCCGGCGGAACCTCTGGTTCTCCATCCTGGCCGAGCACATCGGCTTCTCCGTCTGGACACTGTGGTCGGTCATGGTCCTGTTCATGGGCCCGCAGTACGGGTTCTCGGCCGCCGACAAATTCCTGCTGGTCTCGACACCGACGCTGATCGGCGCGCTGATGCGGCCGCTGTACACCTTCGCGGTGGCGAAGTTCGGTGGCCGGAACTGGACGATCGTCAGCGCGTTGCTGCTGCTGGCGCCGACGATCCTCGCGGCGATCGCGATGGAACCGGGCACCTCGCTCGGCACGTTCCTGCTGATCGCCGCACTCGGCGGGGTCGGCGGCGGGAACTTCGCGTCGTCGATGACCAACATCAACGCGTTCTATCCCGAGAAGCACAAGGGCTGGGCGCTCGGACTCAACGCGGGCGGCGGGAACCTCGGCGTGGCGGCGATCCAGCTGATCGGCCTGCTGGTCATCGGCACCGTCGGCGCGACCGCGCCCCGGGTGGTCCTCTACATCTACATCCCGCTGATCGTGGTCGCCGCGACCTGCGCGTACTTCTTCATGGACAACCTCGCCTCGATGAAGGGCGACACCAAGGCGATGCGCGAGGTCGTCAAGGATCCGCACACCTGGGTGATGTCGTTCCTCTACGTGGGCACGTTCGGTTCGTTCATCGGGTACAGCTTCGCCTTCGGCCTGGTGCTGCAGAACCAGTTCGGCCGCACGCCGCTGCAGGCGGCCGCGGTGACGTTCCTCGGGCCGCTGCTCGGTTCGTTCTCACGGCCGACGGGCGGCTGGCTGGCCGACCGCATCGGTGGCGGCAAGATCACCTTCGTGACGTTCGTCGGCATGGCCGCGGCGACCGTGGTGCTGATCCTCGCGTCGTCGTCGAACTCGCTGGCGCTGTTCACCGTCGCGTTCATCGTGTTGTTCGTGCTCACCGGTATCGGCAACGGCTCGACGTACAAGATGATCCCGGCGATCTTCCGCGCCAAGGCCAAGGTCGCGATCAGCGAGGGCGCGGACGAGACGCTGGAGATGCTCAAGGCCCGCAAGCTCTCCGGCGCCCTGATCGGCTTGGCCGGGGCGATCGGCGCCCTCGGTGGGCTCTTCATCAACCTGGCCTTCCGCCAGTCGTTCGCGGACACGAAGAGCGGGGTGCCGGCGTTCATCGCCTTCCTCGTCTTCTACGGCCTGTGCTTCGCCGTCACCTGGGCGGTGTACCTGCGCAAACAGCAGTCGGAGGTGGCGAGCACCCGAGGTCTGGCGCTCGCCGGGGCGGAGGTCTGATGCGGAAACTCGTCGTCGCGGGACATGGCATGGTCGCGCACCGGCTCGTGGAAGCGGTGCGCGCGGAGGACAAGACCGGCGAGTGGCAGATCGTGGTCCTCGCCGAGGAGGCGCGGCCCGCTTACGATCGCGTCGCCCTGACGTCCTATGTGGACACGTGGGACCCGGCGTCACTCGCTTTGGAAGGCGCGGACTACGCGGACGACCAGATGGTCGAACTGCGGCTCGGTGACGCGGTGGTTTCGGTGGACCGCGAGCGCAAGATCGTCGTCACCGAAGCCGGATACGAGCAGCCATACGACTCGCTCGTCCTCGCGACCGGTTCGCGGCCGTTCGTCCCGCCGGTGCCGGGCCACGACCTTCCCGGCTGCTTCGTGTACCGGACGATCGAGGATCTCGACGCCATCCGGGAAGCCGCTCAGCGGCCCGGGCGCGGACGTCGTTCGGCGGTCGTCATCGGTGGCGGGCTCCTGGGGTTGGAAGCCGCGAAGGCGTTGCGGGACATGGGCCTTTCGCCGCACGTGGTCGAGATGGCGCCGCGCCTGATGCCGCTGCAGGTCGACGAAGGCGGTGGTGGCCTGCTGCGACGGCTGATCACCGACCTCGACGTGACCGTCCACACGGGAACGTCGACCGACGCCATCGAGCCGGACGGCGAACGCTACATCGCGAAGCTCGGCAACGGCACAGAACTCGACGTCGACCTGGTCGTGTTCTCCGCCGGAATCCGGCCGCGTGACGATCTGGCGCGTTCGTCCGGCCTGGAAGTCGGCGCGCGGGGCGGGATCCTGGTCGACGACACCTGCCGGACGTCCGACCCGGCGGTGTACGCGATCGGTGAATGCGCGGCCGTGGGCGGCAAGGTGTACGGCATCGTGGCGCCCGGGTACGCGATGGCGGAGATCGTCGCGGCGCGGCTGACCGGCGGCGAGGGCACGTTCCCCGAGCCGGACATGTCGACGAAGCTCAAGCTCATGGGCGTCGACGTCGCCAGCTTCGGCGACGCGCACGCGGCGACCGAGGGTGCGCTGGAGGTCGCGTTCAACGACGCCGTCGCCGGGACGTACAAGAAGCTCGTCGTCTCGGACGACTCGAAGACGTTGCTCGGCGGGGTGCTGGTGGGCGACGCGAGCGAGTTCAACACGCTGCGCGCGATGGTCGGCAGGCCGCTGCCCGCCGAACCCGGCGCGATCCTCGCCCCGGCCGGTGGAGGGGCGGCGGTCGGTGTCGACGCGCTGCCCGACGCCGCGCAGATCTGTTCCTGCAACGCGGTCTCCAAGGGTGCGATCACGCACGCGATCACCGAAGAGGGCTGCGATTCGGTCGCCAAGATCAAGGGCTGCACGCGAGCGGGCACGGCGTGCGGATCGTGTGTCCCGCTGCTGGGCAAGCTGCTGACGGCTTGCGGTGTCGAGCAGTCGAAGGCGCTGTGCGAGCACTTCACCCAGTCGCGCGCGGAGCTGTTCCAGATCCTCCAGGCCACGCGGATCACCACGTTCAGCGAGATGATCGACCGCTACGGCACCGGAACCGGCTGCGCGATCTGCAAACCGGCGATCGCGTCCATCCTGGCCACGCTGGGCAACGGGCACATCCTCGCCGGCGAGCAGGCGACCCTGCAGGACACCAACGACAAGTTCCTCGCGAACCTGCAGCGCAACGGGACCTACTCGGTGGTCCCGCGCATCCCCGGCGGCGAGATCACGCCGGAGAAGCTGATGGTGATCGCGCAGGTGGCGATGGATTTCGGGCTGTACACCAAGATCACCGGCGGGCAGCGGATCGACCTGTTCGGCGCCACCGTCGACCAGCTCCCGCTGATCTGGCGGCGGCTCGTCGACGCCGGTTTCGAATCGGGGCACGCGTACGGGAAGTCGTTGCGCACGGTGAAGTCGTGCGTCGGTTCGACGTGGTGCCGCTACGGCGTTCAGGACAGCGTCGGGCTCGCGATCGAGCTGGAGCTGCGCTACCGCGGCCTGCGCTCGCCGCACAAGCTGAAGTCGGCCGTTTCGGGCTGTGCGCGGGAATGCGCGGAGGCGCGGAGCAAGGACTTCGGCATCATCGCCACCGACAAGGGCTGGAACCTCTACGTCGGCGGTAACGGCGGCGCGACCCCGCGGCACGCCGATCTGCTGGTGTCCGAAGTGGACACAGAGACGCTGATCCGGACGATCGACCGGTTCCTGATGTTCTACGTCCGCACGGCCGACCGCCTGCAGCGCACCGCGCCGTGGGTCGAGGAGATGGAGGGCGGACTCGACCACCTGCGCGCGGTGATCGTCGACGACAAGCTCGGCATCTGCGAGGACCTCGACGCGGCGATGGCCAAACACGTCGGCGACTACGCCGACGAATGGCGCGGCGTGCTGGAGGACCCGGAGAAGCTGGCGAAGTTCACCTCGTTCGTCAACGCGCCGGGCACGCCGGATCCGACGATCTCGTTCCGCACCGAACGCGACCAGAAGGTGCCCGTGCTGCTGGGCATCCCGGAGGTGAAGCAGTGACGACCTCGATCCAGCGCACCTGGACCGCCGTCTGCGCGGCCGGCGCCGTTCCCGAATGGTCCGGTGTCGCCGCCCTGCTCGAAGGCGAGACGCAGGTGGCGATCTTCCGGCTGCCCGGCGACCGGTGGTACGCACTGTCCAATGTGGATCCGATCAGCGGTGCGGCGGTGCTTTCGCGAGGCATCGTCGGTGACGCGAGCGGTGTCCCCGTGGTGGCTTCGCCGGTGTACAAGGAACGCTTCGATCTGCGGACCGGCTCGTGCCTGGACGCCGAAGGAGTCTCGGTCGCGGCCTATCGGGTGCGGGTCACCGATGGTGTCGTGGAGGTGGAATTCTCACCGTGACAGAAGTCCTTCCCCTGGCGGGATTCGTCATCGGGATCACGGCGGCGCGGCGGGCTGACGAGCTCGGCGCGCTGTTCGTGCGTAAGGGTGCGACCGTGCGCTACGGCCCGGCGATCCGGATCGTGCCGCTCGCCGACGACACCGAACTGCGGGCGGCCACTCGGCGCCTGCTGGAGGACCGGGTCGACGCCGTCGTCGCGACGACCGGGATCGGCTTCCGCGGCTGGGTCGAGGCGGCCGAAGGCTGGGGGCTGGGGGAGGAGCTGCTCGACCGGCTCGGGAAGTCGACGCTGCTGGCCCGTGGTCCGAAGGCGAAGGGCGCGATCCGCGCGGCCGGGCTTTCGGAGGATTACTCGCCCGCTTCGGAGAGCAATGCCGAAGTCCTGCGGCATCTGCTCGATTCCGGTGTGGACGGTCAGCGGATCGCGGTGCAGCTGCACGGCGAGCCGCTTCCGTACTTTGTGGACAGTCTGCGCGCGGCGGGCGCCGAGGTGATCGAGGTGCCGGTGTACCGGTGGGTCGGGCCCGCCGATCCCGGCCCGCTGGACCGGCTGCTCGACGGTGTCCTCGACGGTTCGGTGGACGCGTTGCCGTTCACCAGCGCGCCCGCGGTGGCGTCCATGCTGGCGGTCGCGAAACGGACCGGGCGATTGCCGGGAATCGTGCGGGCGCTGGAGAAGCGGGTCGTGGCGGCCTGTGTCGGGCCGATCACCGCGGCGCCGTTGGCCGCGCTCGGGATCCCGACGGTCCAGCCCGCGCGGTCGCGGATCGGGGCGCTGGCGCGGACGGTGTCCGACGCGCTGGAATCCCGTTCGCCGCGGCTGACCGCGGGCGGGCGGAGTATCGAACTGCGGGGGCAGGCGGCGTTGGTCGACGGCCAGTGGTGTGACATCGCGCCCGCGCCGATGGCCATACTGCGGGCGCTGGCGGAGGCACCGGGGCGGGTGTTCTCCCGGCGGGAGCTGATCTCCGCGTTGCCCGACGGCGGCGAGGAACACGCCGTCGAGACCGCCATCGGGCGCCTGCGGAGCTCTTTGGGGTCGCCGAAACTCGTCCAGACGGTGGTGAAGCGCGGCTACCGCCTGGCCGTCGATCCTTGACCCCCGGGGTCAGGACCAGGTGACGCGGTGGTCGGGGAACTCCCGGGCGGCGGCGACGCGGGCGGCCTCCGCCTCGGCCGCCTTCCGCACGGCCGGGCGGAGGGTGTCGAACGAGGTGACCGTGAAGTCGAGCCGCTTCTTCCCGCTCGCCTTGGCCCGCCACACGCCGGCGATCTCGCCGCCGGCCAGCAGCGCGCCGGGATTGCCGAGGATCTTCCAGACCTCCTTCTGCCGGGCCTTGTCCGGCACCAGCACGGCGCGGTCACGCGCCTGGACGAACGGGTCCATCGGCGGCAGCAGGCGCACCACGTCCGGCTCCGGCGGTTTCTCCAGCAGCGGCACGCCGTCTTCCGGCAGGAACGCCTTCTTCCCGTCGACGCGGACCTCGGCCAGGCCGCCCGGCCACATCGCGTCGACGCCGGCGCGGGTCGTCCCGACGTACGCGGCGGCGTCGCCGGGGGAGGCCGGACCGTTGATCCGCAGGTAATTCTCGATGACGCGTTCGGCCGCCCTGACGTCCGGCGACGTCTTGAGGCGGCCGCGCCCTTCCAGCGGTGCCAACGTCGCCGGCGTCGCGCCCGCTTCCAGCCGGACCCCGGCGTGGATCGACGCGACCCGCATCAGCTGCTCGTAGATGTGCACGACACCGCAGCCGCGGCAGGCGTACGACAGGCCTTCGGGGATCAGTTTCGTGACCGCGCCGCTCACCGCGCCCTTGGTGAGCACGCCGGTGACGACCTCGCGGATCGCCTTCGCCGCGGTGAAAAGCGCGTCCGTCGCGGACATGCCCGCGTCCTCGACCTGCTTGCGCTGCCACAGGATCCGCGCCATGGCGTCTTTCTCGTCGAGCGGCACGAGCGCGGCCCGGACCGCGTCCAGCTCGGCGCGACGGTGGAAATGGGGCGCGCCGCGATGCGTCCACGCGAGCACGAACCGTTCGCCGTCCCAGACCGACGGCGTGATGTCGCCGTCGATCCGGGCGGCGAGGCCCAAGAGGGCGGTGTCCCGCACGGAATCCTGCAGTCCGAGGTCGAACACGGCCGCGGCGGCCGGATCCGTCTCCTCACGGTGCAGGCCGTGGGCCGCGATCCGGTACGCCAGCACCTGCTCGCGATCGACCTCGAGCACTGGTCCTCCTCAGAGCGAGTAATCGAGTGTGTACGACATCGTCGGCTCACCGAGGACGCCGGTCGTGGTGCCGGTGCCGGTGATCCCGGCGAGTTCACCCGTTCCGGAACCCTCGACGATCGTGAACTTCGACGAGATGCCCTTGGCGTCGAACCCGGTGTCGTGCTTGATGACGAAGCTTCCCTTGCGCCCGTCCACACTGCCTTCGATCCGTTCGAAGCCCGGCGCCGGCGTTCCGCCGCCGTCGTAGCCCTCACCCGCGTAGTACAGCAGGTAGTCGAGGATCGACTCGCCTTCGATCAGCCCGTTGTAGTCGAAGGTGGCGTGCGCGTAGGCGACCCGGGGGCCGCCGTCGGTGCCGCTGACGATCGATTCTTCCCAGTTCTTCACGGCGAACGTGTTCATGGGTTCACCCTGTCAGCCAAACCTGTCAGGATGTGTCAGGTTTTCTGGGATACTCGATCCATGCGCGCGAGCAGGCTCCTGTCCGTTCTCCTCCTGCTGCAGAACCGCGGCCGGATGACGGCCGAAGAGCTGGCCGCCGAGCTGGAAGTGTCGGTCCGGACGGTCTACCGCGACGTCGAGGCGCTGTCCGCGGCCGGCGTGCCGGTGTACGCCGATCGCGGGCGCACGGGCGGATATCAGCTGGTCGACGGCTATCGCACGCGGCTGACCGGGCTCACCGAGGAGGAGGCGCAATCGCTTTCGCTGGCGGGCCTGCCGGGCGCGGCCGGCGAGCTCGGGCTGGGTACGGTCCTCGCCGCCGCCCAGCTCAAACTGCACGCGGCCATGCCCGCGGAGCTGCGTGCCGGGGCGAGCAAGATCTCCGAGCGGTTCTTTCTGGACGTGCCCGGCTGGCATCGCGGGATCGAAAGCCTGCCGCGACTGTCCGAACTGGCCGACGCGGTCTGGCACGCGCGGCGGATCAAGGTCCGGTACGAACGCTGGGGGCAGCGGAAGGTCGAGCGCGTGCTCGACCCGCTGGGCCTGATCCTCAAGGCCGGGAACTGGTATCTCGCGGCGCGGTGCGACGGGAGCGACCGGACCTATCGGGTCTCCCGGATCGAAGAGCTCGAAGACCTCGGCGAGGTCTTCGAGCGGCCGTCGGACTTCGACCTCGCGCGCTACTGGCAGGAGTGGTCGGAGCAGTTCGAAAAGCGGATGTACTCGCGGATGGCGGTGGTCCGGCTGAACGAGTTCGCCCGCATACTGTTGCCCTTCTATCTCGGAGCCGTCGGAGCGCGGGCGTTGCGGGAAGCGGATGCCGAACCGGACGAAAACGGCTGGCTGACGATGGAACTGCCGGTGGAGCCGGGAGAATCGGCCGTCGGCGAACTACTGCGGTTCGGCGGGAACCTCGAAGTGCTCGAACCGGCGGAGCTGCGCGAGCGGCTGGCGGAGGAGATCGGGAAGATGGGCGCGGTTTATGGCTGACCTGGACGGCATCACGATCGGGATCACCGCCGAGCGGCGGGCCGACGACTTCATCGGCGCGCTGACGCGGCACGGCGCGACCGTCCTGCACGCGCCCACGATCCGGATCGTCCCGCTGCCCGACGACACCGAGCTGCGGGCGGCGACGGAGGCCGTGCTGGCCCGGCCGGTCGGGTTCACCGCGGTCACCACCGGCGCCGGATTCCGCGGCTGGCTTTCGGCGGCTGAAGGCTGGGGGCTGCGCGAACCGTTGCTGGAGCGGCTGGCCGCGTCTCGGATCTTCGCGCGCGGGCCGAAGGCGGTGGGCGCGGTGCGTGGTTTCGGCCTCCGGGAGGAGTTTTCCGCGCCCGAGGAGAGCAATGCGGAACTGTTCGAAGGCTTGCGCGATGCCGGGGTCGGCGGCGCACGGGTCGCCGTCCAGTTGCACGGAACCCTGCTGCCCGAACTCACCGCGTCGCTGCGGGACGCCGGTGCGGAAGTCGTCCAGGCGCAGCCGTATCGCTGGCTTTCGCCAGCCGACGTCGCTCCCGTGCACGAACTCGTCGAAAGCGTCATTTCCGGGCGCGTGCACGCTTTGGCCTTCACCTCCGCTCCGGCGGCGGCGAATCTGCTGACGCTGGCGGGGTCGCGTCGCGAGGAACTCCTCGACGCACTGCGTGGTCCGGTGCTGTGCGCGTGCGTCGGCCCGGTGACCGCGGCTCCGCTGGAAGCGGCCGGAGTAGCGACCGTGCAGCCCGAACGTCAGCGGCTCGGCGCGTTGGTCAAACTTCTCGTCGCGGAGCTGCGCATTCGGCCGTCTTGACGCGGGTAGTCCGCTTTGCCAGGCTCGACCCATCGGACGCGGGGAGGGCGGCGGATGTCCGAGTCTCAATCGGTCACGTTCGTGCGCGCGATGTTGCGAAAGGGTTCTTCGGTGCTGGGCGCGAGCCCGGCCGACGAAGCACCGGACCCCGATTCCGTGCCCGACTGGCGCTATCGGGAAGACTCGGCGGACACGCTGCTGATGCGCGCGATCCGCTATTCCGCGCTCGGCCCGATCTTCTACCGCGTGGCCGCGTTTCCGAAGGTGTACCTCGGTTTCCTGGTCTCGAACGGGTCGGCGGGCATCGTTCCCGTGCTGAGCACGACGATCGTCGGGATGCTGCTCAACGTCCTCGCGGTCTGGTGGGTGGTGCGCGGCCGCGGGATCCGGGCGAAGACCTCCGGGCGGCTGATGTACGCGGATCTCGCCGTTGGCGTGGTGCTCACGACGATCGTGGCCGCCGCGGCGCCCGCCGATATCCAGCCGTTCGCCGTCGACGTCGCGTGGACGTGGATGGTCGGGACGGTCGCGTTGTGGACGCTGTCGTTTGGGCTGCCCGCGGCGCTCGCGCTGGTGATCGCGGCCGTGCCGTTCCGGGCGTTCCTGACCTGGATCGGCGGACTGCCGATCGACCATCCGCTCGCGGTGAGCCGGTCGGTGGGGTGCATGGTCGCGCTCGTCGTGGCGATGGTGACCACGGCGGGGATCCTGATCCTGCTCGGCGTCGGGACGCGGTTCGCGCTGGGGATCGGGATGCGCCGGGGACAGCGGGCCGAACGCCTGCGGACCCAGCGGGTCATGCACGACAGCGTTTTGCAGACGCTGGAGGCGATGGGGCTGGAGGCGCCGGACGACGACTCGGCGGCCTCGGAACGGCTCGCCGAAATGCGCGCCACCGCGCGGGCGCAAGCCGCCGAACTACGGCGCGAACTGCTCGGCCCGGACGCGCCGTCGGCTCGCGGGCTCGCGGCGGACCTCGCCGAGGTCGCCACCGAAATGGCGCGGGACGGCCTGCGCACCCAGCTCGTCGCCGCCGAGACCGAACAGGACTACCGGCTCTCGCACGCGCGCCGGACCGCCATCCGCGACGCCGTCCGCGAAGCGCTCCGAAACACCGTGAAGCACGCCGGGACGAACCAGGTCGTGCTTCGCGTCGAGGAAAGCGAAGGCGGCGTCGCGGTCATCGCGCGGGATCAGGGGACCGGCTTCAGCATGCTGGATCGGCCGCCGGGCTTCGGGATCAGCCAGTCGATCATGGCGCGGCTGGCGGAGGTCGGCGGGCGGGGGACGATCGATTCGCAGCCGGGGCGGGGGACCCGGGTGACGCTGTGGGTGCCGCACTGAGGGGCTTGACCGCTCAGTCCGTGAAGGCCTCCTTCACTACCTTGAGGGTAGGCAGGGAGGCCTTCACGGCGTTCTGCGGCGGGGTGGGAGCAAGGGACCTTTGCTATCGATTGCTTAGCGTGGCTACGTAAGTGGTAGCAAAGGTCCCTTGCTCCCTTTCCGCAGGTAGACGCGGTGACCGTGTGGATTTCGGGTCATCCAACGCACCAAAATCCACACAGTCGATCAGCGCTGTTACGCGGAGTGCGGGGTGTGTGGAAATAGGGACACTCAACGTCCCTATTTCCACACACCCCACCCGCGGTAGCAAAGGTCCCTTGCTCTCTTTCCGCAGGTCAGGGGCCTCAGTCCTCGTCGGGACCAGGCGTCTCCCCGGCCTCCGCCTGCCGCATCGCTTCGCGCCCGGCGGCCTCTTCGCTCATCCCTTGCCGCCAGTATCCCGTGAAGCAGATCGCCCGCTTGTCGACGCCGCGCTCCCGAACGAGGTGCCGCCGCACCAGCTTCACCATGTTCGCTTCGCCGGAGATCCACGCGTACGGCGTCCCGCCCGGCAGCTCCGCCTTCCGCACGGCTTCGAGCACCGAGTCGCCGACAGGTCCCGAGCCCCGCACGACCCAGTGCAGCTCCACGGTCCCCTGCGTTTCGAAGACCTGCCGGTCTTCGCGATCACTGATCTCGACGTAGACCACCGCTCGCGTCCCGGCGGGCAGCGCCTCGACGATCGCGCCGATCGCCGGGATCGCGGTCTCATCGCCGACCAGCAGCTGCCAGGTCGTCTCCGGAGGGACGTCGTAGAGCCCGTGCGGCCCGAGGAATGCGACCCGATCGCCCTCCGAAGCGCGCGAAGCCCACGCGGAGGCCGGGCCTTCGTCGCCGTGCAGGACGAAGTCGATGTCCACCTCCTGCACCGACGGTCGCAGCGCGCGCACGGTGTACGTGCGCATCGGCGGCCGGACGTCGTCGGGCATCGCGAGGTAGGTCCGGTACCAGGACAGCACTTCGTCGCCGGCCAGCGGCGCGGGCAGCACGGGCTCCGCCTGGCCGGGCTGCGGGAAGAACACCTTCAGGTACTGGTCGGGCGCCTGGTCCACCAGCGACGCCCCCGAGAAGGTCACCCTGCTCATATGCGGGGTGAGCCGCCGGACACCGGTCACCTTCGCCTCGATGTAGCTCATTAGGGGAGGCTAACCTAAAAAAGAGCGCCGGGACCAGCGTCGTCGCCGGGATCACGTTGCCACCGGTATTTACGCAGGTCGACGCGCTGGCCGTCGGGGATGACGCCCTCCGCGCGCAGCCGTTGCAGCTGTTCGTCGAGAAGATGCGGAGCCGGTGTCCCGTCGGCCCGCAGAATGCGGTGCCAAGGCAGGTCGTGGCCGTCCTCGCCGAGGATCCGGCCCACCAGCCGCGGCGACGGCGCCCCCGAAACCGACGCTATATCCCCATAAGTCGCGACCGAGCCGGCGGGCACGCTCGCGATGACCTCGCGCACCCGCTCGTGCAGTTCGTCATCCATGGGACCACTTTGCCGTGCCGCTGCGAGGTTGTGTCGGCGGGGCGTGGTTCCATCGTGGGCGTGAACGGGCGGCGAACAGCGGCAGGAACCGACGCGCGGCTGGTCCGCACGCCGGTCACCGGCACGCCGTCCTTCCAGTGGGATTCCGGCGCCCGCCGCCTGCTGGCCGCCCCGGACGGCTTCCGCCGGGTCCTCGGCGGGCCGGGGACGGGCAAGACGGCCTTGCTGGCGTCGGCGGCGTCGCGGCGCATAGCGGAGGGCGCGAACCCGGAGAGCGTGCTCATCCTGACCACCTCCCGCAAGGCGGCCGAGGTCCTGCGCGCCGACATCACCCACCGGCTCACCACCGACCCCGAAGAGGATCCGCTGCCGCGCACGATCCGTGAGCCGCTCGTGCGCACGGTGCACTCGTACGCGTACGCGCTGTTGCGGATGGAGGCGCAGGCCGACGATCTGCCGCCGCCCCGCCTGCTGGCCGGAGCGGAACAGGACGTCGTCGTCCGCGACCTGCTCGCCGGCGACCTCGAAGAGGGCGCGCTCGACTGGCCGGAGCAGCTGAGGCCGGCGCTGGGCGTGCCCGGATTCGCCGAGGAGCTGCGAGACCTCCTGCTCCGCGCCGCCGAACGCGGGCTCGGCCCGGAGGATCTGGTCGAGCTCGGCAGGCGCCGCGGCCGGGAGGAGTGGATCGCGGCCGGGCGCTTCTGGAGCCAGTACGAAGAGGTCACGCTGTTGCAGGGCGCGGGCGGCAACGCGCTCGGCGTGGCGAGCGCGCCCGCGCTGGACGCCGCCGAGCTGGTCACTTCCGCGCTGCTCGCGCTGGAGGACGATCCCGAACTGCGCGAACGCGAGCAGCGCCGCGTCCGGCACCTCTTCGTCGACGACGCGCAACATCTCGATCCGTTGCAGACCCAGCTCATCCGGCTCATCGGGCACGCGGCCGACGAGTTCGTCGTCGCGGGTGACCCCGATCAGTCCGTGTTCTCCTTCCGCGGCGCGGATCCCAGCCTGTTCGCCGGCGCGGACGAGGACGGCGAGCGCACGGTGCTGCTCACCACCGCGCACCGGCTCGCTCCGGCGATCCGCACGGCCGTCACGAAACTCGGCTCCGTGCTGCCCGGTTCGTCACCGCAGCGCAAACTCGTCGACGCGCCGGACACCGAGGGCGGCGCCGTCCGCGTCCGCCTGATGCCGACCCCGGCCGCCGAGGCGAGCTGGATCGCCGATCAGCTCCGCCGCGCGCATCTCGTCGACGGCGTGCCGTGGTCGGAGATGGCGGTGCTCGTCCGGTCGCCGGCCCGTACTTTCCTTGTCCTGCAACGTGCTCTGCGGGCAGCCGGGGTGCCCATCGGGTCGGCCACCGAGGAACTGCCGCTCGCGAAGCAGCCCGCGGTTCGTCCTCTACTGGCGATGCTGCGGCTCGCGGCCGATCCGGAGCTGCTCGACGTCGACCTCGCCGAGATGCTGCTGTCCTCGCCCCTGGGCGGCGCGGATCCCCTCGCCCTGCGCAGGCTGCGTCGCGGCTTGCGCCGGTTGGAGCTTGCGGGCGGTGGGCAGCGGTCGAGCGACGAGCTCCTGGTGGAAGCCTTACGTACCAACGATGTCCTCACCGGTCTCGCGGATGCCGAGGCGTTGCCGATGCGCCGGATCGGCGGTCTGCTGCACGCCGCGCACCAGGCGGTCGTACGCGGCGACGGCGTCGAGCAGGTGCTGTGGGATCTCTGGCAGGCGAGCGGTCTGGAGGATCGCCTGCTGCGGCTGGTCGACCGTGGCGGTTCGCTCGGCTCCCAGGCGGATCGTGACCTCGACGCGATCGTCGCGCTCTTCGACGCGGCCGGTCGCTATGTCGACAGATTGCCGAAGGCGAGTGTCGCCTCGTTCGCGGATTACCTGTCCTCGCAGAACATCGCCGGTGACACGCTGGCCCCCGCGGCCATGAAGAGCGACGGTGTCTCGCTGCTCACCGCGCACGCGTCCGCCGGTCGCGAGTGGACGGTCGTGGCCATCGCCGGTGTCCAGGAGGGCAGCTGGCCGGATCTGCGGCTGCGCGGTTCCGTGCTCGGCGTCGAGCGGCTGGTCGACCTCATGTCCGGCGTCGACGACGAAAAGGTGTCCGCCACCGCGCCGATCCTCGCCGAAGAGCGGCGGCTGTTCTACCTCGCCGCGAGCCGCGCGCGGAAGACGTTGCTGGTCAGCGCGGTCGCGGGGGAGGACGAGCAGCCCTCGCGGTTCATCGACGACCTGGAGGAGAACGGCGCGGACGACGGCGGCCTCGACTCGCGGATGAAGCCGGCGGGACGCTCGCTGGTGCTCGCCGAACTCGTCGGCGAACTGCGTGAGGTCGTCTGCGACGAATCGAGCGAGCCGGAAAGGCGGCGGCGGGCGGCGCGCCAGCTCGCGAAACTGGCCGCCGCCGGCGTGCCGGGCGCACATCCGGGAACCTGGTACGGCCTGCTGGAACCCTCCACCGGCGAACCCGTGCACGGGCCGGGCGATCTCATCCGGATTTCACCGTCCACTGTGGAGGTTCTGGTCAAATGCCCGCTGCGCTGGCTGATCGAACGCCACGGTGGCAGTGACCCGGCGCAGCTCGCGGCCGTCACGGGCACCTTGGTGCACGGGCTCGCGCAGGCGGTCGCCGGTGGCAGCAGCGACGAGCAGATCCGCGCGGCCCTCGATGAAGCGTGGGTTCGGGTCGACGCCGGGGCGCCGTGGTTCTCGCGCCGCGAGCGGTCGCGGGTCGAGCAGATGCTGCGGAACTTCATCACCTGGCTGGAATCCAGCCGCAAGGAGCTGATCGAGGCCGGGGTCGAGCAGGACATCGAGGTCGAGCTCCCGGTCGGTGATGACGATGTCCGCGTGCTCCTGCGCGGCCGCGTCGACCGCGTCGAGATGGACAAGGACGGCCGCCCGGTCGTCATCGACATCAAGACCGGCAAGGTCCCGATCTCCGCCGCCGACGCCGAACAGCATCCGCAGCTCGCCGCGTACCAGCTCGCCGTGCTGCTCGGCGCGGTCGAGGGCGGTTCGAAACCCGGCGGCGCGCGGTTGGTCTACGTCGCGAAGTCCAACAACAAGACCGGATCCACCCAGCGCGAGCAGGCGCCGCTGGACGAGGACGGCGGCAAGCAGTGGCTCGAACTGGTGCGCTCGGCGGCCGGATCCGCCGCGGGCCCGGAGTACGGCGTCACCGAGAACCCGGACTGTGATCGTTGCCCGGCAAGGGGTTGCTGCCCGCTGCGGCCCGAGGGCAGGCAGGTGACCGGCCCGTGATCTCCGAACTTCAGCGCCGCCAGGTCGAGCCGGGCGAGATCGCCCGCGCGCTCGGCCTGCACAGCCCGACCGACGAGCAGGCCGAGGTGATCGCCGCGCCGATCGAGCCGTCGCTGGTCGTCGCGGGCGCGGGCGCGGGCAAGACCGAGACGATGGCCGCGCGCGTGGTGTGGCTGGTGGCCAACAGTGTCGTCCCGCCGGAACGGGTGCTCGGCCTGACCTTCACCCGCAAGGCCGCCCGCCAGCTCGGCGAACGCGTCCGCACCCGGCTGCGCCGCCTGGTCGGATCGGGGCTGCTCGACAAGATCGACCCGACCGGCGACCTGCGCACCACGGTGACCGCGGGCGAGCCGACGGTGCTCACCTATCACGCGTACGCCGGGCGATTGCTGTCCGAACACGGCCTGCGGTTGCCGGTCCAGCCAGGCGTCCGGCTGCTTTCGGAGACGTCTTCGTGGCAGTTCTCGCATCGCGTGGTGTCCACTTGGGACAATGACCTGGACACTGACCGCGTGCCCGCGACGGTGACGGCGCAGTTGCTGGCGCTGGCCGGGGAACTCGGCGAGCATCTGGTCGAGACCGAACGGCTCGCGGAGTACACGTCTTGGCTGTGCGAGGTCATAGAGAACGCGCCGCGCGCGAAGGGACAGCGCGCCTCGTTGCCGCAGAAACTCGCCGAAGTCATGGCCGCGCAACGGTTCCGGCTCGCGCTCCTGCCGCTGGTCGAGGCGTATCACGCGCGGAAACGGGCGGAAGGCGCGCTCGACTTCGCCGATCAGATGTCGCTCGCCGCGCAGCTCGCCAGCAGCTATCCGGCGGTGGTCGCGGGGGAGCGCGAGCGTTACGGCGCCGTCCTGCTCGACGAGTACCAGGACACCGGGCACGCCCAGCGGATCCTGCTGCGGTCGCTGTTCGGCGGCGTCGAGCATCCGCCGATGCCGGTGACGGCGGTGGGCGACCCGGCACAGGCCATCTACGGCTGGCGCGGGGCGAGCGCGGCGAACCTGCCCCGGTTCACCACGGACTTCCCGCGCGACAACGGCGAACGGCTCGTCCCGGCCTGGGATTTCGGGCTGCTGACCAGTTTCCGCAATCCGCCCGAGGTGCTCGAACTCGCGAACGCGATCTCCGAACCGTTGCGGGAACGCGGTCTCGGTGTCGCCCGGCTGCGCGCACTGGAAGGCGCGGGCTCGGCCGATATCGCCGCCGCGTTGCTGCCGGACGTCCGCGCCGAACGCGAGTGGGTGGCCGACGCGGTGGCGAAACGCTGGTTCGAAACCGTGGAGGAGACCGGAAAACCGCCGACGGCCGCGGTGCTGGTGCGCCGTCGCGCCGACATGGCGCCGATCGCGGCGGAAATGCGGGCACGCGGGCTGCCGGTGGAGGTCGTCGGTCTCGGTGGTCTCCTCGACGAACCGGAGGTGGCGGACCTGGTCAGCACGTTGCGGGTGCTCGCGGACCCGCTCGCGGGCAGCGCGGCGGCGCGGTTGCTGACCGGCGCGCGCTGGCGGATCGCGGCGGCCGACCTCGCGGCGTTGTGGCGCAGAGCGGGCGAGCTGTCCTCTCCCGTCCCGCCGTCGGGAAAGTCCGATGTGGACGAACCGGTACTGGTGACCGAACGGGTCGAGCAGGCCGGGCTCGCCGACGCCATCGACGATCCCGGGACGCCGGAACGGTATTCGCCCGAGGGTTACCGGCGGATCCGGAAGATCGGTGCCGAGCTTTCGGCGTTGCGACGGCGGCTGGACCAGTCGCTGCCCGAGCTGGTCGCCGACGTGGAGCGCACGATGCTGCTCGACGTCGAATCGCTGGCGCGGCCGGGGCCGGCCGGGCGAGCGCACCTGGACGCTTTCGCCGACGTCGTCACGGATTTCGCCGAGACGTCGCCGACGGCCACTCTTTTGTCCTTTGTGGACTACCTGAACACGGCCGCGCACGCGGAGGACGGGCTCACGCCCGGTGAGGTCGAGGTCGTCCCGGATCGGGTCCAGGTGTTGACGGTGCACTCGGCCAAGGGGCTGGAATGGCGCATCGTCGCGATCCCGCATCTGGTCAAGGAAGTCTTCCCCGGCCGGCGGCGTTCGTCGTCGTGGCTGCGGACGTCGACCTCGCTGCCCGCCGCGCTGCGCGGTGACTCCGAGGACCTGCCGGTGCTGCGGATTCCCGAGGGCGCCGACCGCAAGGAAGTGCAGGAAGCGCTGGAGCTGCACGAAGAAGGCTTCGTCGCGCGTGAAGCGGACGAGGAGCGGCGGCTCTGTTACGTCGCGCTGACCCGCTCCGAGCACACGATGCTGATCTCCGGCCATTGGTGGAACGAGAGCAGCGCGCGGCCGAAGGGGCCGTCGGAGTTCCTGCTCGAAATCGGCGAGGTGATGCGGGCGAACTCGGTCGGCCGCATCGAGCACTGGGCCGACGAGCCGGAGACCGACGGCGAGAACCCCCTGGTCGCCGACTCCCGGCGGTCGCGGTGGCCGGTCGATCCGCTGTGGCCGCGGCGCGAGGGCGTCACCAACGGCGTCGACTTGGTGCTCGGGGCGATGGAAGAGGCCGAACACGCCGAGGAAGAGGAAGAGGACGATCCGGACGGCTGGATCTCCGACACCAAGGTGCTGCTGGAGGAGCGCGCGCGGGCGCGGGATCGCGTGCAGCAGGTGGTCCTCCCGCCGCATCTTTCGGTGAGTCAGCTGGTCGAGCTGTCGGCCGATCCCGCCGCGCTGGCCAAACGGCTGCGGCGGCCGCTTCCCGTACGGCCCAACACTTACGCGCGCCGGGGCACCGCGTTCCACGGCTGGCTGGAGCAGCGGTTCGGCGGCGAGCAGTTGCTGGAGATCCACGATCTGCCCGGCGCGGCGGACGTCGACGAGGCGCCCGATACCGAGCTGGAGGCGTTGCAGACCGCGTTCGAGAAGAGCGAGTGGGCGCATCGGGTACCGCACGCCGTCGAGGTCCCGTTCTCGGCGGACGTCGTGGGCGTCACGGTGCGCGGGCGGATGGACGCCGTGTTCGCCGACGCGGACGGCGGCTGGACCGTCGTCGACTGGAAGACCGGCGCCGTGCCGGACAAGGACCGGCTCGAACCGCTGGCCGTGCAGCTGGCGGCGTACCGGCTGGCGTGGGCGGCGCTGAAGAAGGTGCCGGTGGAGAAGGTCCGGGCGGCGTTCCACTACGTGAAACACGACAAGACCGTCCGGCCGGCGGATCTGCTGGACGCCGAAGGACTGCGGCAACTCCTGCGGAGCGTCCCGACGATCTAGGCGCGGTCGCGCACCTTCAGGGCCCAGGTCACCAGCGGGATCTGGAGCGGGACGCGGGCCCAGAAGGCCACCCGCCAGTGCTTCGGTGCCTTCCGGCGATCGGCGTCGACGGCCATCTTCACGTTCCCCGGCAGCACCACGACGAACAGCAGCGCGGCCGCGAGCCCGCCGAGCCGTCGCGTCTTCGGGTTGGCGACCGCCGCGGCGACGCCCAGCTCGGCGACGCCGGAGCCGTAGGTCCACGCGCGCGGGGAGCCGGGAAGCTGCTTCGGGATGATGGCGTCGAACGGCTTCGGCTGGACGAAGTGCAGCACACCGGCCGCGCCGAGCAGGCCGGCGAGGAAATACGCGGGCCGCTGAGACGGCTTGGAATCCGAAGACATGCCCTGAGCTTCGCATACCGCGCTCAAGGTGAGGATCTTCGGCTATCCTCCCGACCGTGAGTGACGCGGACCAGGCCGGAGCCTGCGCATGAAGGTGCTCAAGCGTTTCCCGGTCAGGCTGAGCGACCGCCCGGACCACGAGCTCGTCGGCGTGATCCGCATGCCGGAACTGACGGTCAGCCCGCTGCGGTCGATCCTCAAACGGATCATCGGCGCGGTCCTCGCCCTGCTCGCGACCGTCCTGATCGTCTACCTCGACCGGGACGGCTACCGCGACGCCAACGGCGACGGGCTCACCTTCCTCGACAGCCTCTATTACGCGACCGTGTCGCTGTCGACCACGGGGTACGGCGACATCGCGCCCGCGACGCCGTCCGCGCGGCTGGTCAACGTCCTGGTGATCACCCCGCTCCGGGTGCTCTTCCTCATCGTCCTGGTCGGCACCACACTCGAAGTGCTCACCGAGCGCTCCCGCCAGGCTTTCAAGATCCAAAAGTGGAGGACGAAAGTGCGTGACCACACGGTCGTCGTCGGATTCGGCACGAAGGGCCGGTCGGCGGTCAACGCGCTGCTCGGGGACGAGAACGTCGAACCCGACCACATCGTCGTCGTGGACACCGACCAGCAGGCCCTCGAAGCGGCCACATCACTCGGCCTGGTGACCGTGCACGGCTCGGCCACCCGCGCCGACGTGCTGCGCGTCGCCGGCGTGCAGCGGGCCAAGGCCGTCGTCGTCGCCCCGAACCGGGACGACACCGCGGTGCTGGTCACGCTGACCGCCCGTGAGCTGGCGCCGAAGTCGCACATCGTGGCGTCGGTGCGGGAGGCGGAGAACGTCCACCTGCTGAAGCAGTCGGGCGCGAACCAGGTCGTGGTGTCGAGCGAGACCGCCGGACGCCTGCTGGGCATGGCGACGTCGACGCCGCTGGTGGTCGACATGGTCGAGGACCTGCTCACCCCCGAGTCCGGCCTCGCGATCGCCGAACGCCCGGTGGAACCGTCCGAAGAGGGCGGTTCGCCGCGGCATCTGCCGGACATCGTGCTGGGTGTCGTCCGCGACGGCGTCCTGTACCGCGTGGACGCTCCGCAGGCCGACGCGATCGAGCCGGGGGACAAGCTGCTGTACATCCGGAAGGTGACCTCCGCGGAGACCATCGAGCGGTAGCAGGGGCTATTTGTCATCACCTCCCAGGGCTCCTCTGTTCTGCCGCTGCCACCACCTCCCAGGGCTTCTGTGTTTTGCCGCGAGGTTCTGGGAGCATGGCGTTCGTGCGCAAGCGATCGGACCCCGCCAGAGGGCTCACCCCGGGGTGGAACTCCCTGGCCGTGGCGGCCGGGGCCGGCCTGCTGGTGATCTTCCTGGCCTGGCTCGCCGGGCCGGGGCTGTTCGGTATCTCGAACGAGACCAAGGGGACGACCGTGCGGGCGGAGGTCGTCGAGCCCGCGCCCTGCACGGGCGGCGGCGCGACCGAGAAGGTCAAATTCGAATTCGGCGGCAAGCCGATGGAGGGCTCGCTCAACGCCTGCGGACACGGCAAGGGCGAGCGCCTCGAGGTCGTCGTCCCCGACGGCGCTTCGGGGGACGCGGTCGCCGTGCACGCGGCCGAGGCGACGGCGGGAGCGAGCGACGCGCGGCGGCCGCTCGGGCTGGCGCTGCTGGTTTTCAGCTGCTTCGCGGGCGGGATGTACGTCTTCTTGGTGTTGCGTGGGCCGCGTGTGCCGGTGACCGCCTGACCTCTGGTCTCGGACTGGTCACGCGGGACTGTGTGGATTTCTGGTCATCCAACGCCACAAAAGCCACACAGTCGGCACCCTGGGCGACCACCCACCCGAAGCGCGTGAAGGCCCCCTTCCCTCGGCTCAGCCGAGGGAAGGGGGCCTTCACGCGCGGAAAGTCAGGAAACGGCGCTCGCCGGGGCCGAGAAGGTGTTGCAGTCGGCGATCCGGTTGTTGCTCGCACCCGCCCGCCACCAGGACGCGTAGTGCGCGTTCGTCCCGTGGTCCTGGCTGCGCGAGGTGTTGTCGCCCCGGGTCTCCTGGTCGTTCCAGGCCTTGTTGTACATGTCCCGGCTGACCGTGCCGCCCTGGTCGACGTGCGCGCCGAGGAACATCCCGGAGAAGCACTGCGCCTGGAGTTCCTTGCGCCGCGACATCTCCAGCCCGGCGGGGCTGTTCTGGCCGGCGTCGTAGATCTTCTGCCAGGCCGCGTCCATCAGCCCGGCGACCTCCTGCACGTGATGCCCGTACTCGTGCGCGAAAAGGGCCAGGTAGACGCCGGGGTTGTTGCCGTACTGGTCGGTCTGGAGACCACGGAACGGCACGTAGAGGTTGTTCTCGCAGTAGTACGCCGCCGTCGCGATGCCCACCTGGATCGTGCCGCATTCGGTCTCGAAGCTGGCGCCGGTCGGGAAGTGCAGCGCGGGCGGCGTGAACGGCAGGTCGTAGGCGTCGAGGAACGGGCCCCAGGCGTTGTCGAGGCATTTGCCGGCCGCGGTGAAGAACGCCTCGGCGGCCTGCTGGCTGCTCTGCCACTGCGGCAGCGTGCAGACCCGGTTCCGCAGGCCGGCGTTGGGGTCCTGGAGGATCGGGTGGTCGGCGAGCTTGAGGATCTTCTGCGGACCGCTCGACGAGGACGGCGCCCTGGACGGCGACGTCGGGAACGGATTCGTCGAGGAAGAGGGCGACGAAGACCCGCTCGGCGGCAGTTCCGCCCGCGACGACGTGTTCGGCAGGGTGCTGTAGCCCGCGTTCGCTACGTGATCGGAGTCGTCACGATTGAGTGAAACGATCGCCACCAGGCCGAGGACCAGCACCGCGACCGCGCCGAGGCAGATACCGATGATCGCGCCCACGGACTTGCGCGGCGGCGGAGGCGGGAAGTGGTGCGGCGCGCCGTGCCACTGGGCAGGGTGCTGGCCGTGCACCGGCGGTGGCTGGACGGCGCCGCGTGGCGGCCACTGGCCGTGGGGCGGTTGCGTCATCAAGTCGGTCCCGGTGGTTCTAGGGGCGAACCGGGGGTACCCGGCCCGATGTTCAGCATAACGAGCTAACGGTGTCCCCACCCACAGCTCGGCTGCAGAGGGTATCCAGCGTGAGGCGAGCGGTCACCCATCAGTGTCGTCCCCCCAGCTCTGGCTGGGTGTCGGACCCTCTGGAAGAGTGGGCGCAAGCAACGTGAACGGGTAAGGGGCTGTCGCATGACGGAGACCGGCGGACCGTCCGGGCCTGAAGGCACCGAGATGCCGAAGCCGAAGGCGGGGGAACCAGCACAGTCGAAGGCAGGGGAACCAGCACAGCCGCAGGCTGACACGCCGACACCGCCGCAGGGGGAAGTGCCGCCCTCACCGGCGCCGGAGCAGCAGTGGCAGTCCCCGTCCGGGGCGACGCCGCCGCCTCCTCCGCTGCCGTCGTATCAGCCGCCGCCGCAGCAGCAGTATCCGAACTGGAAGGTCGGCCTCGGCAGGCCCGGCGTCATCCCGCTGCGCCCGCTGAACCTCACCGACATCCTCGACGGCGCGGTCACCGCCATGCGCAAGTACTGGCGGATGGTGTTCGGTGCCGCCGCGGTCACCGCCGTGTTCACCGCGGCCATCAACCTGGTCGGGCTGCTGCTGGTCGACACCACCGCCGACCTCGAGCGGATGCGTGATCTCGGCCCGGCGGCCACCGATCAGGAACTGATGAACCAGATGCTCGGCGTCCTCGGCGGGACGCTGGCTTCGTCGTCGATCAGCCTGGTCGCCACCCTGCTCGGGACGACGGTCCTCACCGGATTCCTGACCGTGTTGATGGGCAAGGCCGTGCTGGGCAAGCCGGTCACCTTCAAGGAGGCGCTGCGTGAGGCGACGCCGCGGCTGCTGCCGCTGCTCGGCCTGACCGTGCTCTACACGATCGCGATCATGGTCGCCGCGATCTTCTGCCTGCTGCCCGCGATCATCCCCTACACCTTCTGGGCGCTGGCCAGCCCGGCGTTCATCCTCGAACGCGGCACGGTGATGGAGGCGTTCCGCCGGTCGGTGAAGCTGGTGTCGGGGATGTTCTGGCGGGTCTTCGGCATCCTGCTGCTGGCCACCGTGATCTCGTCGTTCCTGGCGTCCATCATCACGATCCCGTTCAGCTTCAGCGCCTTCCTGTCCATCTTCGGCGATCTGGACCAGATGTACGTCCCGTCGACCGGCGATCTCATCCTGCAGTCGGTGGGCACGGTGATCGCGCAGACGATCGTCGGCCCGTTCACCGCGCTCGTCACCGTGATCCTCTACATCGATCAGCGGATGCGCCGTGAGGGCATGGACATCGAGCTGGCCCGCGCGGCCGGGATCGCGACGCCGCCCCCGCCGCAGGCATGGTGACGCGCTTCCTCACCGAGGTCCCGGTCGACATCGACCGGGACACCGCCCGGCTGCGCGCCGCCGAGGAGCTCTCGGGCGAGGGCTATCAGGCCGCGAGGCCGAGCTGGCTGACCGAAGCGTTCAACTGGGTGGTCGAGAAGCTGCTGGGCTTCCTCGAAAAGGTGAACAGCGCGGTGCCCGGCGGGATCTTCGCCGTGCTGCTGCTGGTCCTCGTGCTGATCGTGCTGGTCGTGGTGATCCGCCTCAAGTCCGGTCCGCTGGCGACGTCGGCCAAGAGCGGCCGGGCCGTGTTCGCCGGGCAGCGCAAGGCGTCCGGCGAACATCGCAAGGCGGCCGAGGAGGCCGCGTCGCGCGGTGACTTCGACGACGCAGTCCGCGAGCGCTTCCGTGCCGTGGTGCGGTCCTTGGAGGAGCGCGCGCTGCTGGACGAGAAGTCCGGCCGGACAGCCGACGAGGCCGCCATCGAAGCCGGCCGGCTGCTGCCCGACGTGGCCGCTTCCTTGCGCGCGGGCGCCCGGTTGTTCGACGACGTCCACTACGGCGGGATCCCCGCGACGGAGGCCGGCTACCGGTCACTGTCCGAATTGGACGAGAGCTGCCGTCGCGCCAGGCCCGTCGCCTTGGCGGCCGGATGACCTCGGTCTCGCCCGACGCCCGCCGGATCTGGCGCGGGGTGCGGCTCCCGCTCGCCGTCGTGCTCCTGATCGTGCTGACCGGGACGCTGCTCGTCCTGCTGCGGGGCGACCAGACCACCGGCGCGCTCGAACCGGGTTCGTACGAGCCCACCGGGAGCCGCGCGCTGGCGACGCTGCTGGAACGGGAAGGCGTCAAGATCCCGATCGTGCGTACCGCCGCCGCGGCCAAGGGGGTCGCGAGGGGCGCGACGGTCTTGATCACCCAGCCCGAGTACGTGCCCAAGAGCGCCTTCACGGAGATCAGGCAGAACGCCGAACAGGTCGTGCTGGTGCAGCCGAGCCCTCGCACGGTCGAAGAGATCCTTCCCGGTGTGAGGGTGAACGGCCAGGCCGAGACCGAGACCCGCGCGCCCGACTGCGAGGCCGAGGATCCCGTCGCGGCGGGCAACGCGACGATGGGCGGCCTGAAGTACGCGGCAACTCAGCCGAGGGCGCAGGAATGCTACGGCGGCTCGTATCTCGAAGTCCCGGGTCCACAAGGGACGGTGACCGTACTCGGCACCCCCACCCCGCTGACCAACGACTGGCTGGCCGACGAGGGCAACGCGGCGCTGGCGATGCGGCTGCTCGGAAAGCACGAGCGGCTGGTCTGGTACCTGCCGACGGCCGCCGATCCGTCGCTGGAGACCGAGAAGAAGCCGCTGTCCGAGCTGATCCCGGCGGGCTGGTCGTACGCGGCCTTGCAGGCCGGGGTCGCGGTGGTGCTGCTGGCGCTGTGGCGTTCGCGGCGGCTGGGGCCGGTGGTGACCGAGCCGATCCCGGTCGTGGTCCGCGCGGCGGAAGCCACCGAAGGACGGGCGAGGTTGTATCGCAAGGCGAAAGCCGCCGCGCACGCCGGGGAAACCTTGCGGGAGGCGGCCCGCGCGCGGCTCCGGCCGTTGCTGGGGCTCACCCGCGACGCCGAACCGGCCGCGCTCGTGGAGTCCGTCGCCGCGCGGACCGGCCGGCCGCCCGCGGAGATCGGCGCGCTGTTGTACGGGGACCCGCCCGCCGATGACGCCGCGCTGGTGCGGCTGGCGGACGGACTCGATGTCGTGGAACGAGAGGTGGAGCGGTCTTGAGTACCGAACAGTCCAATATGGACGCCGCGGCCGACGCGCGGGCGGCGCTGATCGCGCTGCGTACCGAGGTCGGGAAGGCCGTGGTGGGTAACGACGCGGCCGTCACCGGGCTCATCATCGCGTTGCTGTGCCGGGGGCACGTGCTGCTCGAAGGCGTCCCCGGGGTGGCGAAGACCCTGCTGGTGCGGGCACTGGCGGCCGCGCTGGACCTGGAGACGACGCGGGTGCAGTTCACGCCGGACCTCATGCCGGGCGACATCACCGGTTCGATCGTGTACGACGCGCACAGCGGGGAGTTCTCGTTCCGCGAAGGCCCGGTGTTCACGAACCTGTTGCTGGCCGACGAGATCAACCGCACGCCGCCGAAAACGCAGTCCTCGCTGCTGGAGGCGATGGAGGAGCGTCAGGTCTCCAGCGACGGCAAGACGCGGCCGCTGCCCGACCCGTTCATCGTCATCGCGACGCAGAACCCGGTCGAGTACGAGGGCACGTACCCGCTGCCCGAGGCGCAGCTGGACCGGTTCCTGCTGAAGCTGACCATGCCGATGCCGTCCCGTGAGGACGAATTCGGCATTCTTTCCCGGCACGCGCAGGGTTTCGACCCGCGTGACCTCGGTGCCGCCGGCGTCACGCCGGTCGCCGGGGCCGCCCAGCTCGACGCCGCACGGCGCGCGGTCGCCGGAGTCACCGTGCGCCCCGAGGTGCTCGCCTACATCGTCGATGTCTGCCGGGCGACGCGGTCGCTGCCGTCGGTGCGGCTCGGTGTCTCCCCGCGTGGCGCGACCGCGTTGCTCGCCGCGACCCGGGCGTGGGCTTGGCTCGCGGGCCGTGACTACGCCACCCCGGACGACGTCAAAGCCTTGGCGCGTCCGGCTTTGCGGCACCGGCTCGACCTGCGGCCCGAGGCCGAACTCGAAGGCGCGACCGCCGACGGCGTGCTGGACCGGGTCCTCGCGTCCGTGCCCGTTCCGCGCTGATGGCCGTCACCGGGCGGCTCGGGCTGCTGGCGCTCCTCGCGGCGCCGGCGGTCGGTTTCCTGCTGCCCTCGTGGGCCGGGATCGGGCTGGCCGCGGCGGTGCTGCTTTTGTTGGTGGTGCTGGACCTCCTGCTCGCCGGGAGCGTGCGGCGGCTGGAATTCGCGCGCTCCGGCGCGACGTCGGTGCGGCTGGGGGAGGCGTGCGAGGTCACGCTCACCGTGGCCAATCCCGGCGGCCGTCCCGTGCGCGCGTGGCTACGGGATGCCTGGCCGCCCAGCGCCGGCGCGGACGACCGGCACCGGCTGACGTTGCCCCCTGGCGAACGCCGCGTCGTGACCACGCGGCTACTGCCGACCCGGCGCGGCGACCGGATCGCGGCGAGGGTGACCGTCCGGTCGACCGGGCCGCTGGGGCTCGCCGCGCGGCAGGGTTCGCACGACGTGCCATGGACCGTGCGGGTGCTGCCGCCGTTCCACAGCCGCAAGCACCTGCCTTCGCGGCTCGCGCGGCTGCAGCAGCTCGACGGCCGCAACGCGGTGCTGATCCGGGGCCAGGGCACGGAATTCGACTCCCTGCGCGAATACGTGATCGGTGACGACGTCCGGTCTATCGACTGGCGGGCTTCGGCGCGCGCGTCCGACGTCATGGTGCGGACCTGGCGCCCGGAACGTGACCGGCACGTGGTGCTGGTGCTCGACACCGGCCGCGTTTCGGCGGGCCGGGTCGGGGACGCGCCCCGGCTCGACGCGGCGATGGACGCGGCCCTGCTGCTGGCCGTGCTCGCCGCCCGGGCGGGTGACCGCGTCGACCTCCTCGCCTACGACCGGCAGGTCCACGCCGCGGTCCAGGGATCGACGGAGTTGTTGCCCGCCTTGGTGAACGCCATGGCGCCACTCGAATCGTCGCTGGTCGAGACCGACGCGCGGGGGATGGTCGCGGAGGTGCTGCGGCGGACCCGGCGGCGCGCGCTGGTCGTCCTGCTGACCGGGCTGGACGCGGCACCGCTGGAAGAAGGCCTGTTCCCGGTGCTGTCGAAGCTGACCTCGCGGCACCAGCTGATGATCGCTTCGGTGGCGGACCCGCGGGTCGCCGAGATGGCGGCGGGCCGCGGTGACGCGGAAGCCGTCTACGACGCGGCCGCGGCCGAGCGCGTGCTGGCCGAACGACGCCAGGTCACCGCGCGGCTGGCGCGGCACGGGGTCGAGGTCGTCGACGCGGTGCCCGGGGACCTGCCGCCGCGGCTGGCGGACCGGTATCTCGCGTTGAAGGCGGCCGGACGGCTGTGATGTCGAGAACCGTGAAGCGGCTCCGACCACCTGGTGAACCGATCATCAGGAGGAACCGATGGATTTCGACCGGCACTGCGCGGAGATCGTCACCCAGGCCGAACTGCTCGCGACCGAACTGGCCGACGCCGACCTGACGACGCCCGTGCCGTCCTGTCCAGGCTGGACGTTGGGCGCGCTGGTGCGGCATCTCGGCGCCGGGCATCGATGGGCGGACGAGATCGTCCGGAGCCGGGCGACCGCGCCGGTGCCCGACGACCGGGTGCGCCGGGTGGACGGCGACGATTCCGGACGGCTGCCCGGGTCGTGGCTGGTGGACGGGGCCACCCGGCTGGCGTCGGCGCTGCGGGAAGCGGGACCGGACGCTGAGGTCTGGGTGCCGTTCCACTACCGGACCGCGTCGTTCTACGCGCGCCGCTTCACCCACGAGACGCTCGTCCACCGCGCTGACGCGACTCTGGCCGCGGGGAAGGAGTTCCACGCCACGCCCGAAGTCGTGCTCGACGCGATCGACGAGTGGATGGAACTCGAAGCGCTGCCCCTGCACTTCGAGCTCAGGCCGGAGAAACGGGAGATCCTCGGGGCGGGCCGGTCGGTCGGTTTCGAGGCGGGGGAGCACGCGTGGTTCCTCGACCTCGACGGCTCGGCGGTCACCTGGGAGCGGGGACGGCGCGGCGCCGCGGTGACCGTGCGTGGCTCGCTGACGGATCTGTTGCTGGCGCTCTACCAGCGCCGGGACGCCGGGGACGTCGTCGGTGACCTCGATCTGTTCGAGCTGTGGCAGACCCACGTGCGGTTCGGCTGAACCCGATGGAGTGGTGCCGGTTGGCGACGACGGTCGCGGGCGGTTAGCTCGGAGGGAGATCCGGACCGACAGGATAGGGGCCAGTCTTGCGCAGGTTCGTGCTGTTCCTAGCGGTGGTTTCGGTGATGCTGCCGGGGTCGCCCGCTTCCGCGCAGCCCGCCGGAACGCCGGTCTACCTCGCCGACGGGGGCGGCACGATCTCCTTGGCCGCGGCCGACGGCAAGCTCGCGCTC
This sequence comes from Amycolatopsis roodepoortensis, assembly GCF_024628825.1. Classification (NCBI taxonomy): domain Bacteria; kingdom Bacillati; phylum Actinomycetota; class Actinomycetes; order Pseudonocardiales; family Pseudonocardiaceae; genus Amycolatopsis; species Amycolatopsis roodepoortensis. Next base: position 3,715,654 of record NZ_CP102415.1, on the reverse strand, counting down.
GCCGACGCGAAGGACGCCAACGCGCAGTGGGTGTACGACAAGGCCGCGCTTTCGTACAAGCATGTCGCGAGTGGACAGTGCCTGGCGGCGATCAGCCCGGTCGACGGGGTCGGCGTCAAACTCGTGGCGTGCGACGGCAAGGACCGTCACCAGCAATGGCGCCGCAACGCCGGGCTGCCCGGGCTGGTGCTGCTGGCGAACGTGGCGACGGCCCGGTGCCTGACCGCGGAGTCGCCGGTCGTCGGGGCCCGGCTGTACCAGGAGGTGTGTTCGCTGTCCGGACTCTCCAACACCTGGGCGGCCGGTGTGCGGACGCTCGCGATCCTGTCGGGCAACGGGCAGCGGCTGTCGACGAAGACACCCGGTCAGCCGTTCGTGGTGCGCGTGGTCGGCGAGAACGGCCAGCCCGCGGCCGACGTGCCGGTGAACTTCTTCGTCCGCGCGGCACGGCCGAAGAACGTGCTGATCTTCGAAGGCGGCGCCGAGACGGCGACCGCGAAGACCGCGGCCGATGGCTCTGCGGCGAGTCCGAAGATCGTCCTGACCGAACCCGGCGAGTTCGAGATCCGGTTCACGGGCAGCGCGAGCCTGGAGGACGGGAACACCATCACCTTCGAAGGCAGCTGCACCTGTTGAGCTACGGCCGGGTTGGTCGTGAGTGGCGATTCGTGTTCTAACCCGAAACGCCGCTCACGACCAACCTGACCCATGCGGAACTACGCCACCAGGGCGAAACTCGAGTAGTACTCACCCGAGGGATCCCGTGAACCGCTCCGGTCGGGGCTGACCTCGGCGCCGACCCAGCCTTGGAACGCGCCCGCGTCGTCGATCACCTGCAGGAGCGGCCGCACGTGGCTGTTCCCGAGGTAGCAACCGTTGTAGGACAGGCATTCGCACCAGAACTCGTAGCTGTTGCGCCGTCCGCCGAAAGCGTCGCTCAGGTAGTAGAACCGCCTGTCACCGGTGTCGACGATCTTCTTCGCGCAGGCCTCGTATCCGGGGCCGGCGGGGCAGCAGGAGGACGGGTCGCATCCGGAGTCGTACTGCACGAACCCGAGGCAGGAGCCGTCGTCGCATTGGTTCCACCCCGGGCCGACGCCGAGGGCGCCGCTGCCGCCGCGGGTCCAGTTCGTGATCGCGCGGCGGTTCACGCCCTGTCCTTCGAGCAGGTACGACCGTTGGGTCGCGCGGACCGAGCTCATCGGGGCCTTGCTGGTCTGCGCGAGGGAGGCGTTGCTGCCGTAGGCGATGCCGCTGGTGATCGAGTAGTCGTCGCTCACGAGTTGCAGGCGGCCGAGACCCGGCCGGGTCTCCGAGACCGCCCACGTCTCTTTGAGGTCGACGGCGGTGGTGGTGCCGTCGACGGTGCTGCGGGTCCAGGTGATGGCCACCTGCCCGGAGGTCTCGGCGTAGGTGCCGGTGAAGTGGCCGTTCGGCGCGCCGGTGAAGCCGGGCGCGGTCTTGATCGGGCAGTTGTTGCGGGGATTGGTACCCGGTGCCCAGTCTCCGCAGTAGTAGACGTCGCCGCTGTCGACCGGGACGGGGAAGCCCGCCTGGCTCCAGGTCCAGAAGTTGTGCGCGACGGTGTTGTCGGCCGGGTTGAACACGAGATAGCCGAGGCGGACGTAATTACGGTCGGCGTCGGTCCGGAACCCGCCGACGCTCACCACCCAGTTCAGCTTGCCGGACGGCGCGGACACGGTTTGAGCCTGTGACGCGCCGACGAGGAGCGTCGAGGCGAGGACGGACAGGACGACGATCGCGAAGACGCGTAACCGTTTTCTCCCCATGAAAGGAGCTAACCAGGTCAGCCGGCTTCCGGTCGAGAATCTCCAGCGTATCGCCAGTCGACATCACCCACTTCGCCCGCTTTCGCGGCGCGACGCCCGACGACGAACACGTACAGTAAGAACGCGACCTCGGCGACTACTCCGATTCCGATGCGTGCCCAGGTCGGCAGGCCCGACGGCGTCACGAACCCTTCGATCACGCCGGAGATCAGCAGCACCACGGTCAGCCCCAGCGCCATCACCACGACCGACCGGCCCTGTTCGCCGAGCGCCGCCGTCCGGGAACGGCGTCCCGGGTCGATGACCGTCCAGCCGAGCTTCAGTCCCGTCCCGGCGGCGACGAACACCGCGGTCAGTTCCAGCAGGCCGTGCGGCAGGATCAGGCCGAAGAACACGTCGAGCCGCCCGGCCGAGGACATCAGCGCCGCACCGATCGCGAGGTTCAGCGAGTTCGCCCAGAGCGCGTAGATCACCGGGACCCCCAGCACCACGCCGAGGAACAGGCAGGTCGCCGCCACCCACGCGTTGTTGGTCCAGACCCGCGCGGCGAAGGAGCCCGCGGGGTCGGACGAGTAGTACGTCTCGTACTTCCCGCCCGGCGCGGTCAGGTCCTTGAACTCCTCCGGCGAGGCCAGCGACGCGAGCACCTGCGGGTCACCGGCGATCCACACCGCCGCGATCGCCATCACCGCGATCGACGCCGCCGCCGACGCGAGCCACCAGCGCCGGCTCAGGTACAGGGCCGCCGGGAACCGCTGGGTGAAGAAGAGACCGAATTCGCGCCAGGCCGGACTGTGCGAGCCGGTGACGGCGGAGCGCGCCTTCGCGACCAGGCCGGACAGCTGCGCGACGAGCACGGGATCGGGCGCGACCGAGCGGATGATCGACAGATGCGTCGCGACGCGCTGGTACAGCGTCACCAGCTCGTCGGCGTCCGGGCCGCTGAGCTTCCCGGCGCGGCCGACGAGCTCGCGCAGCCGATTCCATTCGGCCTGATGCGCGGCGACGAACACGTCCACGTCCAACTCGGAGCCCTCCCGGCCATCGTCCTTGGTCGCCCAGCCTATTCGTCACTACGCTTGCCCGGTGGAACAAGAGTCCGAACTCGTCACCGGCGAGGCCGTCGTCCTGGACGTCCGCGCGGCGAAACTGGCCAGCCGCGGGCTCGCCATGATGCTCGACGTCGCCCTCCAGCTCGTCGCCCTGATCGTCGCGATGCTGGTGCTGAGCCAGGTCGCCGCGTTCGGTGACGAAGCGCTGGCGCTGACCCTGTTCCTGGTGACCGTCGTGCTGATCATGGTCGGCTATCCGGTGATCTTCGAGACACTGAGCCGCGGCCGCACCCTCGGGAAGATGGCGCTCGGCCTGCGGGTGGTCCGCACCGACGGCGGCCCGGTGCGGTTCCGGCACGCGCTGGTCCGCGGGCTGGCCGGGTTCTTCATCGACTTCTGGGCGCTCGGGATGCTCGGTGTCGTGGCGGTGGTCACGTCGCTGCTGTCGCCCAACGGCCGCCGCGTCGGCGACTACCTCGCCGGCACGCTGGTGATCCGGGAACGCATGCCCGCCGCCAGGACACCGTATGTCGGGATGCCGCCGCAGCTGGCGTACTGGGCCTCGCAGCTGGACCTGACCCGGCTTTCGAACGACCTCGCGCTGGCCGTCCGCCAGTACCTGAGCCGGACGAGCGAGCTCCGCCCCGAAGCGGTCGAGGCGCTCGGGTACGGGCTCGCCCAGCAGGTCGCGGCGGCGATCGGGGCGCCGGTGCCGCCGGGGGTGCCGTCCTGGGCGTACCTGTCGGCCGTGCTGGCCGAGCGACGGCGGCGGGATCAGGCGAAGCTCCAGCCGGCGGTCCAGTACGGACAGGCTTATCCGCAGGCGGTCGCTCCGGCCGCTCCCGCACCGGTCGCCCGGCCGGAAGCCCCCTCGGAACCGGCTCCGGAGAACCCCTTCGCGCCACCGGGCTGACCCGCGCTGAGAGAAGTCCGTGAGTGGCCGCGCGCAGTACATGAAGGCCCCCTTCCTTGCGCTAGACGCAAGGAAGGGGGCCTTCATGTACTTACGAAACCTCAGCGCGGGTCAGGAAACGTCGGCCGGCTTGGCCGCCCAGGTGTTGCACTCGAACATCCGGTTCTTCTGCGCGCCGTGCTGCCACCACGACACCGCGTGCGCGTCGGAACCGTGGTCGCGCGGGCCGCCGTCGCGGTCGCCGCGGTCCTGGGTCTGCCAGGCGTCGCGGTACATCGCCTGATCGACCGAGCCGCCGCGGCCCACCGTGGAACCCAGGAACGTCCCGGAAAGACACTGCGCCGAAAGCTCGTTGCGCCGCGACATCTCCAGTCCCGCCGCCGAATCGGTGCCCGCTTCGTACCGGGCGGTCCAATAGGCCTCCGAAATACCGGATAGCGCTTGGATGTGGTGCGCGTACTCATGGGCGTAGACGGCCAGATAGACCCCCGGCCGGTTGCCGTACTGGGAGACCTGGAGGCCTTCGTAGGGCATGTAAAGCGTCTCGTTCTGCGAGCAGTAGAACGCCGCCACGGAACCATTGCTGGCGTCGCCGCAGGGGCTCGACCAGTTCTTGCCGGACGGGTACTTCACGGTCGGGACCCGGAACGGCAGCTTCGTGTAGTCCATGACCTGCCGCCAGACGCTGTCCAGACAGGGCCGCGCGCTCTCGAAGAAGGCCGCCGCCGCGTCCGGGTTGTTCGCCCAGCGCGCGAGGTTGCACGGCTGGTTCGGCAAGCCGACCCGGGAATCGAGCCACAGCGGGTTGTCCGCCAGTTTGAGGACCGGCCGCGGGCCGGAGGGCGTGCGGCTGGCCGACGTCTCGCGGGTCGAGCCCGTCGAAGTCTCGCGTGAAGCGGTCGTCTCGCGCGAACGGGTGCTCGTGGTCGACGTGTCACTGGACGTGGTCGTCGTCGTGTAGTCCGAAGTGGAGGTCGTGGGATAGCTCGAGTACCCGACGTCCGCGACTTGGCGCGACCCGCCGCCGGCGATGGTGACCACCATGAGCAGCCCGCCCATCACCGCCATCAGCGCCACGATCGCGACCGCCGCGATCACCCCGCCGTTCGACTTCTTGGCTTGGTATCCCCCGTAAGGAGTGAACGCGGGCTGCGCGAAACGCGGGCCGTACGGAAGCTGCGGCGGGCCGACGGCGCCGGGCCGGAACGGGACCGGCGCGCCGATCCGCGGCGGCGGCAGCGGAGCCGCGCCCGGCGGGGGCAGCGGCAGGCCACCACTCGGCGGACCCGGACGGAACGGCGGCGGCTGCGAAACCGGCGGCCGGGGACGACCGGGCGGGACGGGGCCCGGCCGGTTCGGCGGGGGCATCGGCCGGCCGCCGCGCGGTGGCAGCGGACGAGCTCCCGGCGGCGGAAGCGGACGGCCACCTTGCGGTGGTCGTGGCGGCGGAGTCGGCCGGCGCCGCGGATCAGGCGGGCCGGGCGGCTGCTGGTTCATCGAGTGGATCCCCCATGCGTTCGGCAACGCCGTTCGCCCAGGTGGCGGATTCGGCGTTTCGGCGGTCAGCATAGATCGGCTGCCCTAGAGTGTGTGGCTGTGTTGACGAAATGGGGGACGGCGGTCGTGGCCGTCGCGGCGAGCTCGGCCTTGATGGCCCCGCCGTCGGATACGAACGTTCCGGAGGCGCCCGCGGCGGGCCCTTCGCTGACGAACGCGCCGCAGCTGCCGAAGCCGCCGCCGATCGGCGCGCGCGGTCAGCTCGGGCTCCTCCAGCCGCCGTCCGGCGCGGCCGCGAACGTCGCGGTGAAGGTGGAACGCGACGGTTCGCTGTCGATCACCGAGCAGGTGACCGTCCCGGGTGGACAGCAGCTCGTGCGCCGGATTCCCTTGAAGGTTCCCGCAGGCGAAGATCAGGACCGCGTGTACGTCGTCCGTGACGTCTCGGTCGAGGGCGCGGGCAAGGCGGAGCCGAACGGCGAACAGCTGGTCGCCACCTTCGACGGCGGCGCGTCCACCCTCAAGTACAAAGTGGACGGAGCGGTCGCGGACGTCGCCGGCGCGCAGCAGGTCCGCTGGCAGGTCGCGAGCGGCTGGGACGGCGAGCTGTCCCGGGTGTCCGCTTCGTTCAGCGCGCCGACGCGCGAAACGCCCACAGTGGACTGTTTCGCCGGGCCGCTCGGTTCGGACAGGCAGTGTTCGCTCGCGGAGACCGACCACAGCGGCGTCGTCCGCGTCGAGCAGGACAAACTCCCGGCGGGTGAACGGGTCGACATCGCCGTCCAGCTCCCGGCAGGCACGGTGCCCGCGAACGCGCGCTTCGAGCAGATCGCCACGGTCGGCGGCGCGTTCGCCCTCACCACCCTCGCCGGCCTCGGTTTCGGTGCGCTGGCACTGATCCTGGTGCTCGGCGCGCTCGCCATCTGGCTGCTGCGCCGTCGCGACAAGGCCGCGCTCACCGCGGGCACCGGTCCGGTCGACGTCCTCATGCGCGACGGCGACCGGGTCTCGTTCGCCTCGCCCGACGGTGTCCTGCCGGGACAGGTCGGCACGGTCGTCGACGAGACGGTCGACGTCGTGGACGTCAGCGGCACGGTGGTCGACCTCGCCGTCCGCAACTACCTGTGGATCGCCGAGGTCCGCGGCGCGGGCACGGTCGACTGGCGGATCGCGCGCCGCAACGCGCCGGACGAGCACCTCGCGGCCTTCGAACGCGAGATCTACACCGCGATCCTGCCCGAGGGCACCGATTCCGTGCTGCTGTCGGAACTCCGGGGCCGCGGCACCGTCGATCTCCGTGTCGCGGGCGAGGCGATGTACGCCGACGTGGTGCGCAAGGGCTGGTTCTCTTGCCGTCCGGACAAGGGCAAGGGCAAGCTCACGTGGGCGGGGCTCGGCCTGATCGCGCTCGGCCTCGTGGGCATCGCCGTCCTGACGTTCACCGTCGGGCACGCGCTGCTCGGCGTCGCGGCCGTGCTCGCCGGCGTGGCCGCGCTGCTGGGCGCTTCGTGGGTGCCGCCGCGGACCTCGCGCGGCAGGCGACTGGTCGGCCAGGTGCGCGGGCTGCTCGAGTACCTGCACACCGTCAAGGTCGCCGACATCCCGGTGGCGGACCGGGAAATGGTGTTCTCGCGATCGCTGCCGTACGCCATCGTGCTCGGTGACGCCGAGCGCTGGCTCCGGACGTTCGAAGGGCTCGACCCGTCGGCGGACGGCTCGGCCGGGCTGTACTGGTTCGGCGGTCTCGAAGGCGACCGGGACCTGCGCCGGTTCGCCGCGCACCTGCCGTCGTTCCTGTCCGCTTTGGACGGTCTGCTCGCCGAATCCGGGCACCTGCGCTCGCTCCGTCCCGAACCGGTCCCCGCCTGACGTGAAGATCTGCTTGCTGGTCGGTCTCCTGCTGGTGCTGGGCGCGGCACCGGCGGGAGCGCAAGGCGAACCGCAGCTGCCCTCGCTGCCGAACAGCGCGGAGATCTCGCTCAAGGTGGAACGCGACGGCGCGCTCTCGGTCGTCGAGGCGGTGTCCGTGCCGAGCGAGGCGACGATGACCCGCCGGATCCCGCTCCGCACCGCGGCCCCGAACGACCGTGACCGGATCATCGGCATCCGCGACGTCGTCATCGAGGGCGCGGGAAACGCCGAGCTGACCGACGACGAGTTCACCGTCAAGCTCAAGGGCGGCACCTCGATCGTCAGGTACACAGTGGACGGTGCGGTCTCCGAAGCCGACGGCCTGACCAAGGTGAGCTGGCAGCTCGCGGGTGGCTGGGACACCCGGCTCGAGCTCGTGCGGGCGAGCTTCGCCGCGCCGTCCGTCCCGAACGCCGTCATCTGTCACGCCGGACCCGAGGGGTCTCGCGTGCGCTGCGGTACCGCCCAGATCGCGCATTCCGGGCTGACCAGGTTCAGCCAGCAGAACCTCGCGGCCGGGCAGCGGATGGAGATCTCGGTGGAGCTGCCCGGCGGGACCGTCCCGGCGAACGCGCGCCTGGAGCCGTCGAAGACCTTCGCCGGGGCGTTCGTGCTCACCGCTCCGGTCGGCTGGGCCTGGTTCGGCTTCGCGCTCGCGCTGGTCGCGGCCGCGGTGGCGCTGGTCCTGCTGCGGAGGCGGGACGAACACCCTGGAGACGCGCTCCCAGTCCGCTTGCTCGCCGGGAAGGCGTTCACCTCACCCGACGGAGTGCTGCCCGGCCAGGTCGGAACCGTCCTCACAGGTCGCGCCGACGCCGTCGACCTCGCCGCGACGGTCGTCGACCTCGCCGTCCGGAACTACCTCTGGGTGAGCGAGGAGCCAGGCGAGCTGACCGGCTGGCGGCTCGTCCGCCGCAACCCGCCGGACGACCAGCTGACCGCCTGCGAACGCGCTGTCTTCGACGCGCTGCTGCCCGGCGAACGCGAGTCCGTGCTGCTGTCGGAGATCCAGTCGGCGCGGATCGGGATCGAAACGGTGCGCGAGGCGCTGGACGACAGCGTCGTCGAGCGCCGCTGGTACTCGCGGCTGCCCGGCAGGCTGCCCCGGGCCGGCCTGCGGATCTGCTGCTACGGCCTGTTCCTCACCGTCCTGCTGGCCTTGACCGTCGGCTACGCCCAGCTCGGCCTGATCGTCATCACCGCGGGCGCGGTACTCGCCGTCGCCGCCCGGTGGCTGCCGGTGCGCACCGGCGCCGGTGTCGTGCTGCACCGGCGGCTGCTCGGCGTCCGTGACGCGCTGCTGGCGACCAAGCCGGCGGCCGTCCCGAAGCTCGAACGCGAGGTGCTGCTTTCCCGGGCGCTGCCGTACGCGCTCGCTCTCGGCGAACAGGAAACCTGGGTCGCCGGATTCGCCGAGCTCAAGGGTCCGCCCAAGATCTACTGGTACGGCAAGGAAGACGGCGGCGAGGTCGCGATCGAGCGGGTGAGCGACTTCACGGCCGCGCTAGTGGGAACCTTCGCCGCGACCCGCCAGGGTCGTCGCCTGGAGGCCTGAGTAGCCCGTAGGGTGGTGCGCATGGCCGATCCCGAGCTTGTCCGATTCACCCTCGACAACGGTCTGCGCGTGGTGCTCGCGCCCGACGCGACCGCTCCGGTGGTGGGTGTCAGCGTCCACTACGACGTGGGCTTCCGTTCCGAGCCCGAAGGGCGCACCGGTTTCGCGCACCTCTTCGAGCATTTGATGTTCCAGGGGAGCGAGAGCCTGGAGAAGCTCGCGCACTTCCGGTACGTCCAGTCGAGTGGTGGCAGCTTCAACGGCTCCACCCATCCGGACTACACGGACTACTTCGAGGTCCTCCCCGCCGCGGCTCTCGAGCGCGCCCTGTTCCTCGAAGCGGACAGGATGCGGGCGCCGAAGCTGACGCAGGAGAACCTGGCCAACCAGATCGACGTGGTCAAGGAGGAGATCCGCCTCAACGTGCTGAACCGGCCGTACGGCGGGTTCCCGTGGATCCTGCTCCCGCCGGTGCTCTACTCCACGTTCCCCAACGCGCACAACGGTTACGGCGGTTTCGAGGATCTCGAACAGGCCACCCTCGACGACTGCGCGGCCTTCTTCGACACCTACTACTCGCCCGCGAACGCGGTGCTGACCGTCGCCGGTGACTTCACCGTCGAGGAGGCCCGCGAGCTGATCGAGAAGCACTTCGGCGACGTGCCGCACCGGCCCGCGCCGCAGCGTCCGTCGTTCGCCGAGCCCGCCCCCGAGGGCGAGCTGCGCGGCGAGCACGTGGACCCGCACGCCCCGCTGCCCGCGGTCGGCGTCGGCTACCGCATGCCGGACCCGATCAACGACCTCGACGGCTACCTGGCGAACCTCGTGCTCGCCGGCGTGCTGACCGACGGCGACGGCTCCCGCCTGCAGCAGCGCCTGGTGCACCGTGAGCCGCTGGTCGTCGACATCGGCGCGGGCGCCGGGCTGTTCGGGCCGTTCGAGGCCCGCGACCCGGACACGTTCACCATCACCGCGATCCACCCGCACGAGGTCGGCACCGACCAGGTCCTCGCCGCGCTGGACGAGGAACTGGAGAAGCTGGCGGCCACGCCGCCGGAAGACCAGGAGATCAAGAAGGTCACCGCGCGCTGGGCCGCGAGCCTGCACTCCGAGCACGACAAGCTGGTGTCCCGCACGCTGGCCCTCGGCTCGTTCGAGCTGCTCTACGGCGACGCTTCGCTGGTGTACCGGCTCGCCGAGAAGATCTCGGCGATCACCGGGGAGGCCGTTTCGGCGGCGGCGAAGGCGCTGCGGCCGGATTCGCGCGCCGTGCTCGTCGTCCGCCCCGGTAGTGGATCTTCAGACCAGGAAGGTACCGAGCAGTGAGCGCACCGCACCGCACCGCCGAGGAGATCGGCCGCACGGCCGCCGGGCCGCGTCCGGTCCCTTCGCTGGGGACACAGCGCGCCGCCGCCGATCTGTCCCATGTGGACACCACGCTGAGCAACGGGCTGCGGGTGCTCGCCGTCCGCAAGCCCACCGTGCCGCTGGTCGAGCTGCGCGTCTGGATCCCGTTCGCCGGTGAAGACAAGCTGCACCCGGCGACCGCCGAGGTACTGGCCGAAACCCTGCTGACCGGCACCGCCCGCCGCGACCGCATCGAGATCGACGCGGACCTCGCGCTGATCGGCGGCGACCTCGCCTCCGGTGTCGACCCGGAGCGCCTGATCATCACCGGTACCTCGCTGGCCGACGGCCTGCCGACGATGCTCGACGTCCTCGCCGACTCGCTCACCGGCGCGTCGTACGCGGACGCCGAGGTCGAGCGGGAACGCGAGCGGCTCATCGAGCGGATCGCCGTCTCCCGCACCCAGCCGAGGACTATCGCCCGCGAGGCGCTGCAGAAGCACCGCTACGGCGACCACCCGGCCGTGCGCGAGGTCCCGCAGGCCGAAGACGTGGCGGTCGTGACGCCGGAACAGGTTCGCGCGCTGCACCGGGCTTCGGTGCTGCCGCGGGGATCCGTGCTGGTGATCGTCGGCGACATCGACCCGGATACCGTCATCGGCGACCTGGAGAAGGCGTTCGGCGGCTGGGCTTCGGACCGCTCCGCCGTCCGCCTGCCCGTGCTGCCCGACCTCGTCGGCGGCAACGTCCTGCTGGTGCCGCGGGCCGGTGCCGTGCAGTCGCAGATCCGGCTGTCCGCGCAGACCGTGTCGCGCACGGACCCGCGGTATCCGGCGCTGCAGCTGGCGAACCTCGTGTACGGCGGGTACTTCTCGTCGCGGCTGGTCGAGAACATCCGCGAGGACAAGGGTTACACCTACAGCGCGCACTCCGGTTTCGAGTTCACCGACCAGACCGCCGTGGTGAACGTCGACGCGGACACCGCGACCGACGCGACCGCCGCCGCGCTCCTGGAGACGCGGTACGAGCTGGCCAGGCTCGGCCTCGTGCCGCCGACCGCCGACGAGGTCGAGTCGGTGCGCCAGTACGCGATCGGTTCGCTGGTCACGGCGGCGTCGTCGCAGGGTGGCCTTGCCGCGCAGCTGTCCGCGCTCGCCGCGACGGGGCTGGGCGTCGAATGGCTGGCCGGACACCCGGAGCGCCTCGCCGCGGTCACCGCCGAAGACGTGGCGAACGCGGCGCTGGAGTTCTTCGCGCCCAAGCGGTTCACCGGGGTCGTCGTCGGCGACGCCGAGGTCCTCGCGCCGAAGCTGACGGCGCTGGGTGACGTGACCGTCGGGGAGCCCTCCTGATGGAGACGCCGTTCGGGTTGGGGGCGCTCCCGACGCTTTCGCGCTCCACGGCGGACCGTCAGGAATCCTTGCGCACCAACCCGGACAGGCTCGCCGAGCGCTGGCCGAACGCCCGGATCGTGCTGCTCGACGAGCACGCGCGCACCCCGGTGGTGGAGGGTTCCGGCACGCTCGCGACCCGCAAGTCGCAGGACTTCGGCACCGAGCCGCCCGCCGACGCGGTCTTCCTGGGGGAGTGGCAGGGCACCGACTACTGGTCGATGCCGGGCCGCCCCGCCGGGGAGACCGAGACCGTCGAAATGGCGGGCAGCTGGGGCGTCATCGAACAGGTCCAGCGCCGCGACGGCGAGATCTGGGTCGACCTGCGCGGCTACGGCGACCTGCTCGACGACACGTCGGCCGGGCTGTTCACCACCGCGCAGGCGCTGCAGGCCTGGCGGCGGCAGGCGAAGTTCTGCACGCGCTGCGGCAGCCCGACCGAGCTGATCCAGCTGGGCTGGGCGAGCAAGTGCACCGGCTGCGGCCGGGAAGAGTACCCGCGCACCGACCCAGCGGTGATCTGTCTCGTGCACGACGACGCCGGCGTCAACGGTGAGCACGTCCTGCTGGCGCGGCAGCCGATCTGGCCGCCGGACCGGTATTCGATCCTCGCCGGTTTCGTCGAGGCGGGGGAGTCGCTCGAAGGCTGTGTCGAGCGGGAGATCCGTGAAGAGGTCGGCGTCGAGGTGCGCGATGTGCGTTATCTCGGCAGCCAGCCGTGGCCGTTCCCGCGGTCGATCATGCTCGGCTTCACCGCGCGGGCCGACATCGCGTCGACGATCGTGCCCGCGGAGGGCGAGATCGAAGAGGCGTTCTGGGTTTCGCGCGAGGAGGTGCGGGCCGCTTTCGCGAACAGTCAGCTGCGGAACGCGGGCGCCGTGCCGACGCCGATCGCCGGCGGCACCCGGCAGCTGGTGCTGCCCGGGAACTCGTCGATCGCGCGCGTGATGCTGGCGGCCTGGGCGGGCGTCTGATCCCGGGCGTAACTCACGTGCTTGAACGCGTAACTCGCGTGATTGGACGCGTAACTCGCGTGATTGGACGAGTTACGTCTCCAAGCACGCGAGTTACGCCTTCGATCACGCGAGTTCGGCGTTTGATCACGCGGTGATCCCGGTGTCCGCTAATCTCCGGCCGTCCGGTTTTCGGGATTGTCGAGTCAGGACACTGGGGAAAACATGAAGAACACCTTGCGGCGGTTCGCCGTCGCCGGAGCCGCTGTCGCGGCCTTCGTTTCGTTCAGCGCCGTGACCGCGGGAGCGGCGCAGGCCTCGGACTACGAGTACTTCAAAACGTATCCGAACCAAGAGGAGTGCGGGATCAGCGGTCACCACGGCCAGATCGCCGGGGACTGGGATGGATGGATGTGCTATCCCTCCAACGTGATCCCCTGGGCGTACGACCTGTACGTGCAGCCCAACTTCTGATCCACCACCGCGTCGTCGAAGGGCCGCTCGGGAGGCCTCGAACCTCCTGAGCGGCCCTTCGGCGCGGCTGTGCGTGAAGGGGCTTCACGCACTCGACCGGGTCGTCACGCGACCGCGATCGCGTTGTTGACGGCGGTGACGGTCCCGGCGGGATCGTCGACCGTGAGCACCAGCCGGTTGAAGTCCTCGGCCTCGTCGAGGGTGATGACGACCGTGCGGTCGAAGCCGGAGACGTTCCAGAACTGCCGGTCGCCGTCGGCGTGAAAGGTGCCGCAGAGCTTCCCTGGCAGGTGGAGACCCGGCCCGCGCCAGCCCTTCGGCTCGTCACGCATCCCCGGATCGTGCGTCGCGCCGCGCACGTGGGCGAGCGGGAATTCGAGCCGCCGGGTGAATGACCAGATCTTGTCGATCCCCACCGGTTCGACCACCAGGCGGTCTCCGGTGATGGTGACGCGGTTGTTGCTCATGTCGTTCCTCCGTTGTCGATGTCCGGCAATCCGGCGCGGGTCAGCAGCCGTCTTCCCAGCTCGTCCGGGGTCGTCCCGCCGTCCTCGATGACGGCCCGGACCCGCGCGCGCAACCGCTCGTCCTCGGGTGCGATTTCGAGCAGAGCGATTAGCAGGACGTCTAGCCGTCCGGCGCTGTCGTGCCGGTCGGCGGCGACGTGCTCGAGCACCCGGGCGAACAGGCCGTGCTTGCTGCCGAACGCGCCGTACAGGCTCCCCCGGTGGACGCCGGTCGCCTCTACGAGGTGATCGACCGAGGTCGCGTGGTATCCCCGCTGCCGGAAGACCGCCGCCGCGGCTTCGATCGCTGTCTTCTCGTCGAACTGGCGTGGTCGGGCCATGGGTTTGAGAATAGTCATTCAAGAATGACCAGTCAAGAACTCCAGTGGCCGTCTCGCGTGCTTGGGTGGACGACACGCGTGACCAGGCGGACGACACGCGTGCTTGGGCGGACGACACGCGTGACTGAATGGACGACACGCGGCTGGTGTTCGAGTCGTCCCTCCAGTCACGCGTGTCGTCCGTCGGATCACGCGTGTCGTCCAATCGGCCCGCAGGTGCTCGCCAGTGGCCACCCTCCGCACCGGTACCCATACCCACTGTGCGGAACACGGCAAGCGTTACCTCCCCGTTTCCCGACCCCGTTGACGGCTGTGGCTCGGCTCACTACAGTCCCCGGAAACCGTCTGTAAAGTTTCCTAACGAAGTCGGGAGCGAACTCAAGTGCGAGCCGGCAGTCCGCGAATGCTGCGCGAGATCAACGATCGCGCGGCCATCGAGGTCCTCCTCAGGGACGGCCCTCTGACGCGCTCCGAGCTCGAAGTCGCCATCGGCCTGTCGAAGCCCGCGACGGCGCAGCTGCTCACCCGTCTCGAGCAGGACGACGTCGTCACCAAGGCGGGCGTCCGCGGCGGGGGCCGCGGCCCGAGGGCCCAGCTCTGGCAGGTCAACGGCGGCGTCGCCTACGTCGCGGCCGTGGACCTGACGCCGCAGCAGGCCGACTTCGTGGTCGCCGACGTCACGGGCGCGGTGCTCGCCGAGTACCAGGTCCCGCTGCCGGTCCACGAGGGTGCGGACGTCGTCGGCACGTTCGGCGCGGCGCTCACCAGCGTCGCGAACAGCGCCGGGCTCGCCGCCACCGATCTCCGCCACGTCGTCATCGGCGCGCAAGGTGCCTTCGATCCCCGCACCGGCCTGCTCTCCTCGGCGCCCCACATCCCCGGCTGGCTCGGTTTCGACGTCCCGCGCAGGCTCAGCCGGGAGCTCGGCGTCGAGGTCACCATCGAGAACGACGTCAACCTCGTCGCGATCGTCGAAATGACCGTCGGCCAGGCCGTCGGGCTCGACGACTTCGTGATGATCTGGCTCAGCGACGGCGTCGGTGGCGCGGTGGTCGTCGGCCGCAGGCTGCTGCGCGGCGCGACCGGCGGTGGCGGCGAGATCGACTGGATGCGCGTACCTGATCCGGTTTCCGTTGCCACGCCGAAGGAAAAGCCGCGCGCGGGAGATCGTTTCGGTGATCTCGTCGCCTCCCCGGCCGTCGTCGAGCTGGCCGCCGCGCACGGCATCGAGGCCGAAACCGGCGCGGACGCCGTCGCCAAGGCCCGCGAAAGCCACAACGAAGCCTTCCTCGACGACCTCGCCCGCCGTGTCGCGGGCGGCGCGGCCGGACTGATCGCGGTCGTCGACCCCGAACTCGTGCTCCTTTCCGGCGATACCAGCCGGGCGGGTGGCGACGAATTCGCCGCACTGGTCGCGAAAAGGCTGCACGAACTGGTCCTGCCCCGCACCCCCGTCGGGGTCGCTTCGGTGCAGGGCAACGCGGTCCGCGCGGGCGCGCTCCAATCGGCGCTCGCCACGGTCCGCCGGGACGTCTTCGGCGTCAACACCCCTTCGCTCCTCGGGCCCGGGCGGTCCGGGGCGGGAGAGCCAAATCCGATCGTGGCGATCCCGGATTCACGAACAGAACCACCGTCTCCCGCCCCAACCAACTAGGAGGAGGGTCATGAGTTCCACGACCCAGGTTCGGAGAAGTGGCCGCCGTTGGCGCGGCTCGATAGTGCTCGGCGCGGTCACCGTCGCCGCACTGGTGTCCGCTTGTTCGGGCGCCGCAAGCGGCCCGAACGGTGGGGCGGGCGACGCGGCGGCCGCCCCCGCCGCGGACGCGAAGCTCACGCTGACCGTCTACAGCAAGTTCACCGACCGCGAGTACAACGTGGTCACCGCCGGGCTCAACAAGCTCAAGGCGAAGTTCCCGAACATCGAGATCAAGCACGAGGGCCAGCAGGACGACGACAAGATCACCCAGTCCATCCGCGGTGGCAACCCGCCGGACGTGGCGATCTCGTTCTTCACCGACAACCTCGGCGCGTGGTGCTCGACGGGCAGCTTCCAGGATCTCAAGCCCTACATCGACCGCGACAAGATCGACCTGACGCAGATCCCCGACGCCGTGCGCAGCTACACCGAGTTCCAGGGCAAGCGCTGCGCCATGCCGTTGCTCGCCGACGTCTACGGCTTCTACTACAACAAGGACATGTTCGCGGCGAAGGGCGTCACGTCGCCGCCGAAGACGACCTCGGAACTGTTCGAGGCCACCAAGAAGCTGACCGAGTTCAACGCGGACGGCTCCATCAAGGTCGCCGGCTTCCTGCCGTCGATGCCGTTCTACGCCAACATGGCGCAGTACTGGGCCCCGAACTTCGGCGCCAGCTACCTCGGCCCCGACGGCCAGTCGCACCTCGCCGACAGCCCCGAGTGGAAGGCGATGTTCGACTTCCAGAAGCAGCTGGTGGACTTCTACGGCGGCCACGCCAAGGTCGAGCAGTTCAAGGCCGGTCTCGGCGAGGAGTACTCGGCGGACCACGGTTTCCAGCGCGGCAAGCTCGCGATGATGATCGACGGCGAGTACCGCACCGCGTTCATCAAGGACCAGGCGCCGGAGCTCAAGTTCGGCACCGCGGCCCCGCCGGTGCTCGACAGCAAGCCCGACCGCTACGGCGGCGCGTTCACCACGGGCACGATCATCGCGATCCCCAAGGGCGCCAAGAACCCCGGCGCGGCTTGGGAACTGATCAAGCAGGTCACCCTCGACACGGCGACGCTGGTCGAGCTGTCGAACGGCCTGAAGAACGTCCCGAGCACCAAGGCCGCGCTGACCGACCCGAAGCTCGAGGTCACGCCGGAGTTCAAGACGTTCCTCGACCTGTACAACGGCGGCAAGCTGACGCCGAACCCGTCGACCCCGATCGGCGACGCGCACCTCAAGGCGGTCAACGACTTCGCCGAGAAGTGGCAGGCGGGCAACGTCCCCGACATGGTCGCGGGTCTGAAGCAGGTCGACGCTCAGATCAACGACGAGCTGGCCCAGAAACGCGCCGGCGGCTGATCGCATGACTTCGACCCTGGATTCCAGGGCGGTCGCCTCCCCTTCCGCGTCCACCCGGACGCGGAAGGGGAACGCGGCGCGCCGCCGTCGCACCGTCTTCTACTTCATCGCCCCGGCGATGCTGGGTTTCCTGATCTTCTTCGGGTATCCGCTGATCGCCACGGTGTACTACTCGTTCACCCGGTACGATTTGATCAACGCGCCGGAGTTCATCGGCTTCGACAACTACGTCCGGATGTTCACCAGCGAGCCGCTGGTCGGCACCGCCGCGTACAACACGTTGTGGCTGGTGATCGTCCTGACCGTGTGCCGGGTGGTGTTCGCGCTCGGCGTGGCCTCGGTCATCTCCCGGCTGAAATCGGGCGTCGGCCTGGTCCGGACGCTGTGCTACCTGCCTTCGCTGGCCCCGCCCGCCGCGGCGACCCTGGCCTTCGTGTTCCTGTTCAACCCGGAATACGGCCCGGTGAACGCGTTCCTGGACTTCGTCGGCATCGACGGCGGCCTGTGGTTCAACGACCCGGCGATGTCGAAGCCGGCGCTGACCCTGCTGGTGATGTGGGGTTCGGGCGAGCTGATGATCATCATCCTGGCGGCGCTGCTCGACGTGCCGCAGGAGCAGTACGAGGCCGCGGAACTCGACGGCGCCGGGCCGGTCCGCCGGTTCTGGCACGTCACGCTTCCGTCGATCTCGCCGGTGCTGCTGTTCGGCATCGTCAACTCGATCATCTTCGCGTTGCAGTTCTTCACACAGGCGATCGTCGCGGGATCGGCCGCGGCGGGCGCGGCGGACGTCGCGGGCAACACGAAGTTCATCGGCGCACCACAGAACTCGACGCTGACCTATCCGGTTTGGCTGTACGTCCAGGGTTTCCGGTACTTCAACATGGGTTACGCGGCGGCGATGGCGGTCCTGCTGTTCGTCGTCTCGGCCGCGTTCACGTGGATCCTGGTCCGGCAGCTTCGTAAGTCCCAGCACCAGGAGGAAGGCGGATGACGACACTCGCTGAGCGGCAGCCCGCCGCCCCCGCTTCCGAACCGCCGAAGGTGCGGATGCGGCGCCAATGGGACAAGAAGCTCTACTGGATCGCGACGCACAGCGTGGGCATCGCGATGGGCGTGATCTTCATGCTGCCCATCCTGTTTGTGTTCCTCACCGCGGTGATGTCCAGCGACCAGGCGCTTTCGTCGAACTTCTGGCCGAAGGAATGGCATTTCGAGAACTTCATCGAGGTGTTCGAAAAGGCGCCGCTGCTGCAGTACTTCGGCAACAGCATGCTGTATTCGACACTGGCCACCGTCGGGGCGCTGGTCTCGGCGATCCCGGCCGCGTACGCGCTTTCGAAGCTGAAGTTCCGCGGGCAGAACCTGTTCTTCATGCTGACCGTCGCCGCGATGATGCTGCCCCCGCAGGTCACCGTCGTGCCGTTGTACGACCTGTGGGTGCGGCTCGGGTTCACCGGGACGCTGATCCCGTTGATCGCGCCGTACTTCTTCTTCGACGCGTTCTCGATCTTCCTGTTGCGGCAGTTCTTCCTCACCATTCCGAAGGACTACCTCGAAGCGGCGAAGATCGACGGCTGCAACGAGTTCAAGGCGATGGTCAAGGTCCTGATCCCGATGGCGAAGCCGGGGATCGCGGCCACCGCGATGTTCTGCTTCCTGTTCACCTGGAACGACTACTTCGGTCCGCTGCTCTACACGGGCGAGACCCGCGACAGCTGGCCGCTCTCGCTGGCGATTGCGTCGTTCCGCGGCATGCACCACGTGGAATGGAACCTCACCATGGCGGCCACCGCGCTGATCATGCTGCCGGTGATCGTGTTGTTCGTGTTCGCGCAGAAGTCCTTCGTCAAGGGCATCACATTCACAGGGGTCAAGGGATGAAACTGGCAGTCGTCGGTGGTGGATCCACTTACACGCCCGAGCTGATCGACGGGATCGCCGGACGGCGGTCCACTTTGGACGTCGACGAGATCGTGCTGATCGATCCGGACGCGTACCGGGTGGAGGCGGTCGGGGACTTCAGCAATCGATTGCTGAGCCACGCCGGGCATCCGGCGCGGGTCCGCACCACGTCGAGTCTCGAAGAGGGCGTCGACGGGGCGTCGGCGGTGCTGATCCAGCTGCGGGTCGGCGGGCAGCGCGCGCGGCGCGGGGACGAGACTTTCCCGCACGCCTGCGGCTGTGTCGGGCAGGAGACCACGGGTGCGGGCGGCCTCGCGAAGGCGCTGCGCACCGTTCCGGTGGTGCTCGACATCGCCGACCGGGTAAGGAAGATCGCCGGTGACGACACCTGGATCGTCAACTTCACCAACCCCGTCGGCATCGTCACCCGTGCGCTGCTGAACGAGGGCCACCGCGCCGTCGGGCTGTGCAACGTCGCGATCCACCTCCAGCGCACGTTCGCGCAGCTGCTCGGCGCCGGTGTCGACGACGTCAAACTCGTCCACACCGGACTGAATCACCTGAGCTGGGAACGGAAGGTGCTCGTCGACGGCGAGGACCGGCTGCCGGAGCTGCTGGCGGAGCACGCGGAATTCCTCGGTGAGCACGTCACCGCGCCGGTCGAATGGATGCGGCGGATGAACGTCGTGCCGTCGTACTACCTGAAGTACTACTACGGGCACGACGAGCAGGTCGCGAAGCAGCGCACCGAGCGGCCGCGCGCGGACGTCGTCAGCGACGTCGAGGAGGAACTGCTGAAGGTCTACCTCGACCCGGAGGTGGTGACCAAACCGGAGCAGCTGGAAAAGCGGGGCGGTGCCTACTATTCCGAGGCCGCTGTGCAGCTCGTGCACGCGCTCACCTCGGGTGGCCCGGCGGAGGAGCACGTCGTCAACGTCCGCAACGAAGGCACTTTCGACTTCCTGCCGGACGACGCCGTCATCGAGGTTCCGTCCCTTGTGGACGGTTCCGGGCCGCGCCCGATCCCGCAGTCGCCGGTGGAGCAGCGGTTCGCCGGGCTCATCGCCGGCGTGACCGCGTACGAGCACCTCGCGCTGGAGGCGGCGATCAAGGGCGGCCGCGACCGGGTGGCCGACGCGCTGTTCGCGCATCCGCTGGTCGGCCAGTACACCAAGGCCGATCGGCTCGCCGACTCGCTGGTGCGGATCAACCGCGAGTTCCTGCCGTGGGCGGGGGCATGACGGCCGGGTCAGCCGACGTCGTCGTCGCGATCGACGGCGGCAACAGCAAGACCGACGTCCTGATCGTCTCCCGGGACGGACGGGTGCTCGGACAGTCGCGAGGGCCGGGCGCGTCACCGCAGAACATCGGGGTCGACGGCAGCGTCCAGGCACTGGAGAAGCTGGTCCTGGAAGCCCTTCGCGGGGCAGGGCTTCCCGCCGACCGTCCTTTCGCGACACATACGTCGGCCTACCTCGCGGGGCTGGACTTCCCGCAGGAGGAAGCGATCCTGCACGCCGCGCTGGCCGCGCGCGGCTGGAGCGACACGCTGATCGTCGGCAACGACACGCTCGCGCTGCTGCGCGCGGGCAGTACCGACGGGACGGGCGTGGCGGTGGTGTGCGGCGCCGGGATCAACGGGGCCGGCGTCAGCGCCGACGGCCGTGAGCACCGGTTTCCCGCGCTGGGCAAGATCTCCGGCGACTGGGGCGGCGGCTACCGGCTCGGCGAGGAGGCGCTGTGGTGGGCCGTCCGCGCCGAGGACGGCCGTGGTCCCGGCACGGCTCTGCAAACCGCCGTCACCGCGCACTTCAAGACGTCTTCGGTGCTGGAAGTGGTGGAGCGCCTGCACTTCGGGGAGCTGCACTCCGATTCGATCCACGCCCTGTGCCCGCTGCTGTTCGCCGTCGCGGCGGGCGGCGACGAGGTGGCGCAGGACGTGGTCGACCGGTTCGTCGAAGAGGTCGCCCTGCTGGTGTCGGTCATCCTGCGACGGCTGGAGCTCACCGAGGAAGCGCCTGAGGTCATCCTCGGCGGGGGAGTGCTGACCGGGGTCGGCGCGCAGGTGATCGCGGAGATCGAGCGGCGGTGCCTGAAGGTGGCGCCGCAGGCCGCGATCCAGGTGGTCGACGTCGCCCCGGTGGTCGGCGCGGCGTTGTTCGCGCTGGACACCATCGGCGCTTCCGCCGCCGCGAAAGCCTCCCTCAAGGCCGCCACCAAACGGGTCTAGATCGCGCGTGAAGGCCCCTTTCCCTCGGCTCAGCCGAGGGAAGGGGGCCTTCACGCGCTCAGGAGGCGGCGGGGACGATCGGCTCGTCCGTCTCCAGCAGCGTCTTGAGGTCCGAGAGGATCCACGGCCAGCCACCACCGGCGTTCTCGCCCGGTCCGGCGTTGATGTCCTCCTGCGAGCCGTTGAGCAGCGCGGCCGTCGTGGGCGCGTCGGTGACGTCGTGGGTGACGGTCAGCCGGGTGCCCGCGGTCTTCGTCTCTTCGATCTCATAGGTGAGCTTGGTGTACGGCTCCTTGTCGAAGGACGGGTCCATCAGCAGCTTCCAGGTGATGACCAGCTTGCGCGGTGGGTCGACCTCGAGAACCTCACCGTCGACCAGGTCGTTCGTGAACCCCGCCTCGACGTATTCCGGCGTGGGGTGGGTGGCGTGCTTGCCACCCGGCCGCAGGTCGAAGTCGACGAGACCGGTGTAGCCGTACTTCCGCGACCATTCGGGCTTCGTGATGGCGTCCCAGATCTTCTCCGGGGTGGCCTTGATGTAGACGCGGTAAACCTGGGTGTCGGTCATGAGGGCTCCTCGTTTTCGAGTTCGGCCTTGAGATCGAGCAACGCGGCCACGTTGCGCTCCGTGAACTTGTCGATCCACCGGTCGTGGATCTGGCGGATCGGCACCGGGTTGAGAAAGTGCTTCTTCTCCCGGCCCTCCTTGCGCGTGACGACAAGTCCGGCTTCTTCGAGCAGTTTCAAATGCTTCATCACGCCGAACCGGCTCATGTCCACTTCGGATTCGAGCTCCGTCAGCGTGCGGCCGTCACGCGCGAACAGCTGGTCGAGCAGGAACCGGCGGGTCGGATCCGCCAGGGCCTTGAATACCAGGTCGTCGTCGGGCACGTCAGAAGAATAGGTGACCAAAAGGTCACGTGTCAACCGGAAGTCTCCTGGAGCGCGTGAAGGCCCCCCTTCCCTCGGCTGAGCCGAGGGAAGGGGGCCTTCACGCGCTTCGGCTAGAGGAGGGTGCCCAGCGGCAGGATCAGCGCGATCGCGACCACCGAGATGACCGTCTCCATGATCGACCAGCTCTTCAGCGTCTGCCCGACCGAAAGCCCGAAGTACTCCTTGACCAGCCAGAACCCGGCGTCGTTGACGTGGGAGAAGAACAGTGAACCGGCGCCGATCGCGAGCACCAGCAGCGCGCTGTGCGACGGGTCCATGGTCGCGGCGAGCGGGGCCACGATGCCGGCGGCGGACACGGTCGCGACCGTCGCGGAGCCGGTCGCGAGCCGGATCGCGACCGCGACCAGCCAGCCGAGCAGTAGCGGCGACAGGTTCGCGCCGGTGGCGAGGCTGGTGATGACGTTGCCGACCCCGGCGTCGACCAGGGTCTGCTTGAACCCGCCGCCCGCGCCGACGATGAGCAGGATGCCGGCGATCGGCGGCAGCGAGTCCGCCAGCGTGGACGACAGCTTGTCCCGCGTGAAACCCGCGGACTTGCCGAGGGTCAGCATGCCGAGCAGGACCGCGGCGAGCAGCGCGACCAGCGGGTCGCCGATGAAGTCGAGCACGCGGCGGACGTGGTTCTCCTTCTCCAGCAGGATGTCCGCGAG
Organism: Amycolatopsis roodepoortensis; assembly: GCF_024628825.1. Classification (NCBI taxonomy): domain Bacteria; kingdom Bacillati; phylum Actinomycetota; class Actinomycetes; order Pseudonocardiales; family Pseudonocardiaceae; genus Amycolatopsis; species Amycolatopsis roodepoortensis. Next base: position 3,693,138 of record NZ_CP102415.1, on the reverse strand, counting down.
CGCCTTGCCCATCATCAGCACGACGGGCAGCAGCACGGTGGACAGCGTCGCGAAGAAGCCGGGCCGCCGTCCGTCCGAAGAGGACGATTCCGGGATGAGGCGTTCCGGCGCGACGGCGTCGGGGACCATCTTCGCGGCCAGCTTGCCGAACAGCGGCCCGGCGATGATCACCGTCGGGATCGCGACGAGCAGGCCGAAGGCCAGGGTGAGGCCGACGTTCGCGTTCAGCGCACCCGCGGCGGCGAGCGGCCCGGGGTGCGGCGGGACGAGACCGTGCAGCACCGAAAGCCCGGCGAGCGCGGGGATTCCCAGCATCAGCAGCGGTTTCCCGGTGCGCTTGGCGACCAGCAGGATCACCGGGATCAGCATGACGAGGCCGATCTCGAAGAACATCGGCAGCCCGATCAGCGCGGCGACCAGCGCCATCGCCCACGGCAGGGCGCGGTCGCCCGCGCGGCGCAGGATGGTGTCGACGATCTGATCCGCGCCGCCCGAGTCGGCGAGCAGTTTGCCGAGCATCGCGCCGAGCGCGATCAGCACGCCGACCGAGGCGACGGTGGAACCGACGCCGGAACTGAAGCTCTTGATCAGCTTGTCCACCGGCATGCCCCCGACGAGCCCGAGCACGCCGGAGCCGAGGATCAGGGCCAGGAACGGATGCTGCTTCGCCTTGGTGATCAGGACGACGATCACGGCGATGGCGAGCACCGTCGCGCCGATGAGACGGGTGTCGTGTCCGGTCCAGGCGGCGGCGAGTGTGGTGGTCATCGGCGGTCCTTGAAAGCGGAAAGGGCGGTTTCTACGATCTCTTCCGGCTTCTTCGCGATGTCGGCGACGAGACCGAATTCGTCCGGCTGCAACGGTTCGAGGTCGGCGAGCTGGGAGTCCAAAAGGGACACCGGCATGAAATGGCCGGAGCGGGTCTTCATCCGGTCGGCGAGCAGGTCGCGGTCGCCGTGCAGATGCAGGAACCAGACGTCGCCGCCGCCGCGCAGGATGTCGCGGTAGCGGTACTTGAGCGCGGAGGACGTCACGACGCCGCCGGTGGACTGGTGATCGGAGATCCAGGCGGCGATGGCTTCGAGCCAGGGCTGCCGGTCTTCGTCGTTCAGCGGGTGACCGGAACTCATCTTGTCGATGTTCGCCTTCGGATGGAACGTGTCCGCTTCGGCGTAGTCGACGCCGAGATGCTCGGCGAGTGCCGTGCCCACTGTCGTCTTTCCCGAGCCGGAAACGCCCATCACCACGATGACGGTCATCCGTACCTCCCACGTCGTTGTAGCCGGGACGAGTACAGCTCAAAAGTACTACTTAAGCAACATCAAGTACTACTTAATCGAGTCAGAACGTTAGAGTCGCCTGGTGGGCAACGACAGGCATGCCGAAGTGCTCGACGCGCTCGGCTCCGCGATCGCGAACGGGGAGCTCCCGCCGGGCTCCGTCCTGCGCTCGGAGGAGCTCCAAGAACGGTTCGGCGCGTCGCGCACGGTGGCGCGCGAGGTGGTGCGCGTCCTCGAAACGATGTGCCTGACCAGCAGCAAACGCCGGGTCGGGGTGATCGTGCGCGAGCCGCGCGACTGGAACCATTACGACCCGAGGCTGCTCCGCTGGCAGCTCGACGGATCCGAGCGGAAGACCGCGCTGCGCACCCTGACCGAACTGCGTTCCGGTGTCGAACCCTGCGCCGCCCGGTATGCCGCGCTGCGGGCGACTCCGGAAGAAGGCGGCCGTCTCCGGGCGCTGGCGAAGAGGCTGGAGGAGACGGCGCGCCGGCGGGACCTCGAAACCTTCCTGGGGCACGACGTCGCGTTCCACGATCTGCTGCTGTCCGCGTCGCGGAATCCGATGTTCGCGCAGCTTTCGGCGGTCGTCGCCGCGGTGCTCGCCGGGCGCACCGGACACGGGCTGATGCCGGAGCAGCCGCAACCCGAAGCCGTCACCCTGCACGTCGAGGTCGCGGCGGCCGTCGACGCCGGCGACGCCGACCGGGCCGAACGCGCGATGCGCGACATCGTCATCCAGGCGCGTGACGAGATGGCCGTCCTCCTGGACGGATGATCTTCGAGTAATCTCTGCAGGTCTTCGAGGGATACTGCAGGCAGGGGGCGACGTGAGCGCGGCGCGCGCGATCGGCTTGGTGTTGGGGGTGGCCGCGGACGGGGCGATCGGGGATCCTCGGTCCCGGCGTCCGGTGACGGTGTTCGCCAGGGCGGCTTCGGCGGTGGACGCGAAGGTACGGTCGAAGCATCCGGTGGCCGGAATCCTGTGGACCGGTGGCCTCGCGGGCTCCGCCGTGCTGGCGGGCGTCCTCGCCGAACGCGCCGGACGGCGCAGCCCCGTCCTGCAGGCGACCACGACCGCGGTGACCACCTGGGCCGTCCTCGGCGCCGCCGGCCTGGCCGCGCACGGCACGTCACTCGCGCGGGACCTCGAAGAAGGCGAACTCGAGACCGCGCGCGGCACACTGTCCACACTGGACCCCCGCGTCGCCGACGACCTCGGCGTCATCGGCCTCTCGCGCGCTTCGGTGGAGACGCTCGCCGAGAACACCGCCGACGTCGTCATCGCGCCGCTGGTGTGGGGAGCGCTGGCCGGTGTCCCCGGCCTGCTCGGCTCGCGCGCGATCAGCCTGCTGCGCGGCCTCGGGCGCGGGCGTCCCGAGCGGTACCGATGGCTCGTCGCCCGGCTGGACGAGGTCGTCCACCTGGTGCCCACGCGGGTCGCGGCCGGGCTGACCGTGCTCGCGGCCCCGGTCGTAGGCGGCTCGGCGGGCGGTGCGTGGCGGGCGTGGCGGCGGGACACCACCGCGCACCCGAGCCCGAACGCTGGCCGCGTCGAGGCCGCGTTCGCCGGGGCGCTGGAGATCCGGGTCGGCGGGCGGACGGTGTATCCGCACGGGGTCGAGGAACTGCCGGTGCTGGGCATCGGCCGCAACCCGGACGCTGGGCACGTGACGCGGGCTGTCGAACTCTCGCGGGTGGTCGGGTGGCTGGGCGCGCTCAGCTCGGTGGTGCTGGCGGGTGTCGTCGGGCTTCGGCGACGGCGGCGCTGACGCCCCGAAGGTGCCCTTCGAGACATCCTCTTCCGGTCCTGCCCGGGCTCGGGCTCGCCGCGCGGGGGAGCAAGGGACCTTTGCTACCACTTGGGGCTCTGACCTGCGGAAAGAGAGCAAGGGACCTTTGCTGCCGCGCAGGGGTGTGGGGAAATAGAGACGTTGAGTGTCCCTATTTCCCCACACCTCCTACTCCGTGTGACGACTGTGTGGATTTTGGTGCGTTGGGTGACCAGAAATCCACACGGTGCCCGCCCGAGGGGAGCAAGGGACCTTTGCTACCGCTCCCGCCGCGCCAGCTGTGCCCGCGCCCGTGCGTCCATCGGGCCGTGGCGCCGCGCCAGCTCCGCGTCGATCCGCGACCGGTCGGCGGGCTGTTTGTTCCCGCCGAACTTGAACTTCGCCCGCACCCCGGTCACGGTCAGCTCGACGCCGCGGATGCCGGGAAGAACCCGCTTGTCCGGCGCCTCGGTTGCGCTCACCCCCACCCGGCCCGAGCCGGGCTCGAAATGCGCGAGCTGCCGGTCGAGGAGCGCTGCCTTCTCCGCGGCGTCGTCGACCAGCCGGACGTCGCATTCGAGCTGGACGGACGCGTAGTACGACGTCGGGACTCCGTGCGGCGGGTCGGCGGGGGTGTTCCAGTCCGAGCGGATGTAGGTGTGATCGTCGATCACCGAAAGCAGTGCGCGCGGGTGTTCCTCCAGCAACGGCCAGACCGGGTTGGGGCGTGCGAGGTGCAGCAGGACCGTTCGGTCGCCGTCGTAGACGAAGTGCACGGGGTTGACGATCGGCAGGTCACGGCCCGCGCCTCCGGCGATCAGCTGGCCGAAGTCGTGTGTGGAGAGCCAGGCCTGCCATTCGGTGTCGTCGTGGGCGGCGTCCCACGGGTGAATCAACATGATCGAAGGGGATCACGCTGAATGGACCTATGAAAGGGCCATTTTCGCGCCAGATCAGGTGGCCACTTCGGAGCGTTCGTCCTCGGCCAGCATCTCCGCGACGCTCTTGCGCCGCTGTGGCCGTTCCGTGGCCAGCGCGCCACCCGGCTTCAGCTCGCGGACGGTGAAGTACAGCCAGCCCATCAGCGCCATCGCCCCGAACGCGATCCACTGGAGCGCGTAGGAGAAGAACGGCCCGGCGTCGGTCTGCGGCAGCGGCAGCGCGCCCAGCACGCCGGGCTGGTTCACGTCGAGCTGGAAGTAGCCCGGCCGGATGTCCAGCTTCGCGGCCCGCGCGACGACCTGGGAATCGACGACGTAGCTCTGCAGCTTCCCGCCGGTCGACTCGTCGGCGAAGGCGTCGCGGTTCTTCCCGTCCTTCTCGTCGTGACGGGCCCGCGTGACGATGTCGACCGTGCCGGTGGGAGGCGGGGCGAAGGGGAGCGCGCGCGACTTGTCGTCGAGCCGGACGTATCCGCGGTCCACCAGCACGACCGTGCCCTCGACGGTCCGGAACGGTGTCAGGACCTCGTAGGCCGCTTCGCCCTGGACGGAGCGCAGACGGGCCACGACCTCGCCCTCGGGCAGGTACGTTCCCTTCATCGCGACCAGGTGCCATTCGGTGCGCTGATCTGGGGCGGCCCCGTTGGGAAGCAGCTGCTCCAGCGACCGCGGCTGGCCGGAGAACGACTCCCGCAGCGCCGCGTTCTGGTGCTCGCGCTCGGTGTTGCGGGAGAACTGCCATGGCGCCAGCAGGGTGAAGCAAGTGATGGCGAAGGTGAACACCACCAACGTCAACGCCAGCCACCCGGGCTTCAGCAGGAACTTCAACCGCACCCCACCACGGTAAGCGGTCGGCCTCAGGCGTGTGCGCGCACCCAGTCGAGCAGGCCGGGAACGGCCCGCTCGATCATGCCGAGGACGTCCTCGAAACCGTCGTCCTCGCCGTAGTACGGGTCCGGGACCTCGGCGCCTTCGGGCGCGGACGGGTCGAACTCGCGCAGCAGGCGGACCTTCGACGGGTCCGACACCTTGCGCCGAAGGAACGACAGATGGCCCTCGTCCGCCGCGAGCAGCAGGTCGGCGGCCAGATGCCCGCGGTCGACCTCGGCCGCGACGTGGCCGGTCGGGTAACCGTGTTCGGCCAGCTTCGCGCGGGCCCGCTTGTCGGCGGCCTCGCCCACGTGCCAGCCGCCGGTTCCGGCGCTGGACACCTGGACGAGGTGATCGAGACCCGCTTCCTCGGCCTTCGCGCGGAAGACGAGCTCGGCCATCGGGGAACGGCAGATGTTGCCGGAACAGACGAAGACGATGTGCAGCACCCGATCAGTGTGATGGCCGCCGGAGATCGACCGCTCACCGGCTCCGAACGGCTACCGGGCGCGCGAAGCTGGAAAGCCGGGACGAAGCGGGAGTAGACCTCCTGGAGAGAAACACGCAGGAAGGTCGCGTATGAGCGCACCAACACCCAGCGTCGAGTCCCCGGCAACCGGGCTCCGCTGGTACCGCATCACCGTCAAGCTTCCGCACCCCTACGAGGTCGGGCGGATCGTGTCGGAGCACCACTTCGTCCAGGCGAGATCGCCGAAAGAGGCGATGACCAGGATGCCGTTGCACCTCAGGTCGAGCGCGTCCGTCGCGCCGTACCAGGTCGTCCGGCCCGACTTGCCCGATCAGGCGACGAAGGCCTACCGGGCGATGCTGTGGACGGGCCGCGTGGTGCGCGCGGCCGGCCGGTGGGCGATCAGTAAGGACGCGAAGGCGCTGGACTGAGCCCGGGCGGTAGCAAAGGTCCCTTGCTCTCTTTTCGCAGGTCAGCGGCCTCCGTGCGCGGACCGAAGGATGTCGCGAAAGCCACTTTCGGGACATCTGACGTCCTGAAAGTGGCTTTCGCGACACGGGCCGCGGCCGAAGCGGTAGCAAAGGTCCCTTGCTCCCCTCAGGCGGGCACTGTGTGGATTTCGGGTCACCCAACGCACCAGAATCCACACAGTCACTACGCGCAGTAGGGGCGTGTGGAAATAGGGACACTCAACGTCCCTGAATCCACACACCCCGCCGCGGTAGCAAAGGTCCCTTGCTCCCTTTCCGCAGGTCAGCGCCGCACACAGGCAGACCGCACCGACTCCGCGAGCGCCCCCGAGTGCAGCCGGTCCAGCCCCCGCCGCGCGTCGGTCAGCCGCACCGTGACCGCGAGCCGCGCGTCGCACGACCGCCGCGCCCGCGCGTCCCGGGTCTCCGCGAGTTCCGTGAGCAGCCCCGCGTTCAGCCGGTCGATCACCGGCCGCACCTCGGTCCCCAGATCGGGTCGCCCGGGCGGCCGGGTGCCGGGGTGCTCGGTCCACCGCGCGTACAGGCCGCGCTGCACGACCTTGTTCGCCTCGATCTGGTCGCGGAAGAACCGCACCACTCCGGCCGCGTCAAGACCGAGGCCGGGCGCCTTCGCGGCCACCGAGTCGAGGATCTGCTGTTCGCGCACCGGATCGTCGATCGGCGACGGCGTGCCGAACTTCGCGGCCGCGACCTTGTCGGCGATCTGCACGCGCTGAGCGGCCAGGTCGGCCAGTTCCCAGAGTCCCGAAGACGCCGACGCGGGCGCGGGTAGCAGCACGAGAAGCAGCGAGGTGGCACAGAGCACCCGAAGTCGCATGCCCGGAAACGCTACATGCGAAAATCCCCAGGTGCCCGCGCTAGCCGAAGTCATCGCCGCCTTGGAGCAGGCGTACCCGCCCGAACTCGCCGAATCGTGGGACGCCGTCGGACTCGTCTGCGGCGACCCGGCCGAGCAGGTGGACAAGGTCCTGTTCTGCGTCGACCCGGTCGACGAGACCGTCGAAGAGGCGATCGACGGCGGCGCGCAGCTGATCGTCGCGCATCACCCGTTGCTGCTGCGCGGCGTCCACGGCGTGCCGGCCGACAGCACCAAGGGGCGTCTCGTGCACCGCCTCATCCGCGCCGGCGTCGCTCTCTACTGCGCGCACACCAACGCCGATTCCGCGTCGCCTGGCGTCTCCGACGCGCTCGCCGACGCCATCGGCCTGACCGTCCTCGGCCCGCTCGACCCTCGCGAGGACGGCGTCACCGGTATCGGGCGCATCGGCGAGTTGCCCGAGCCCGAACCGTTTTCCGCCTTCGTCGAACGCGTCGCGAACGCCTTGCCGCGCACGGAGCCGGGCGTCTACGGCGCGGGCGACCCGGCCCGGCCGATCCGTCGTGTCGCGGTCTCGGGTGGGTCCGGCGACAGCTATCTCAAGCGGGCCACCGCCGCCGGTGTCGACGCGTACGTCACAGCCGATCTCCGGCATCACCCCGCCGGCGAACACCTCGCCGAGATCACCGAAGTCCCCGCCCTGGTCGGCGTAACGCACTGGGCGAGCGAATGGCCGTGGTGCGAGCAAGCCTCGGCCGTCGTCCGTGCCGCGTTTGCGGGTAACGTCGACGTTCACGTCTCCACGAGGTGCACCGACCCGTGGACGCTACGGGCCACCCGAACCGAGCACTGACAATCCAAGGAGCACCGTGAAGGCCGATCCCGCCGTCCAGCGCCAGCTGCTCGAACTCGCGAAGGTGGACGCGGAACTCTCGCGTACCGCCCACCGTCGCCGCACCCTGCCGGAGATCGCCGAGATCGACGCGGGCGAGAAGACGGTGCGCGAACGACGTGACGCGCTGGTCTCGGTCCAGACCGCGGCGTCCGACCTCGACCGCGAGATCGCGCGCCAGGAGAAGGAGATCGAGTCGGTGCGCGCCCGCGGCGACCGCGACCGCAAGCTCCTCGAATCCGGTTCCGTCGCGGCCAAGCAGATGGCCGACATCGAGCACGAGCTGAACAGCCTCAACCGGCGCCAGGCCGCGCTGGAGGACGACCTGCTCGAACTGATGGAACGCCGCGAGGCGCTCGAGCTGGACGCTCAGCGCACCAGCGCCGAGGTCGCGAAGGCCGAGAACGAGGTCGCCGAAGCCGTCAGCCGCCGCGACGAGCACTTCACCGACCTCGACACCACGAAGGCCCGCCGCGACGAAGACCGCGCCAAGCTCCTGCCGCGGTTCCCGGAAGACCTGCTGAAGCTGTACGAGCGGGTCCGTGCGCAGAAGGGCATCGGCGCGGCGCTGCTGCGGGCCCGCCGCTGCGGCGCGTGCCAGCTCGACATCGACCGCCGCGAAATCGCCGAGATCAAGGCGGCCCCGGAAGACAACGTCATCCAGTGCGAGAACTGCGGCGCCATCCTGGTGCGCACGCTGGAGTCCGGCCTGTGACCGATCACGTGCTCGTCGAGGCCGACGGCGGTTCGCGGGGCAACCCGGGGCCCGCCGGATACGGCGCGGTCGTCAAGGACGCGGCCACCGGCGAGGTGCTCGCCGAGCGCAAGGCGTACGTCGGCATCGCGACCAACAACGTCGCCGAGTACGGCGGCCTGATCGCCGGGCTCGCCGCGGCCGCCGAGCTCGGAGCGTCCACAGTGGACGTCCGGATGGATTCGAAGCTCGTGGTGGAGCAGATGTCCGGGCGCTGGAAGGTCAAGCACCCGTCGATGCAGCCGCTCAACGCCGAGGCCAAGGAGCTGGCGGCGCGGTTCTCGCGCGTGCGCTACGAGTGGATTCCGCGCGCGGAGAACGCCCACGCGGACGGGCTCGCGAACGAGGCGATGGACGCCGGCAAGCAGGCGGAAGCGCCGAAGAAGACCGTGAAGCAGGACAGGGTCAGCCCGGTCGGCTGGACCGGTGCGACCGGGACACCGACCAAGCTCCTCCTCGTGCGGCACGGCCAGACGGCGATGTCGGTCGAGAAGCGGTACTCCGGCCGCGGCGACGTGCCCCTCACCGAGCACGGCAAACAGCAGGCGGCCGCCGCCGCGAAACGCCTCGGCGCGATGGAGGGCCTGGTCGTCGACGGCGAGGCCGCGCCGATCATCGCCTCACCGCTGATCCGCACCCAGCAGACCGCGCAGGCGATCGCCGACGCGCTCGGCGGCCGGGTCGAGACCCACCCCGGCCTGATCGAGACCGATTTCGGCGACTGGGAGGGCCTCACCTTCAAGGAGGCCATGGACCGCGACCCCGAATTCCAGACCAGCTGGCTTTCCGACACCTCGATCGCGGCGCCGGGCGGCGAGAGCTTCGACGGCGTGCACCGGCGGGTCCGCAAGGCCCGCGACGAATTGATCGCGAAGTACGGCGGCCGGACGCTCGTGCTGGTCAGCCATGTCACGCCGATCAAGGCGCTGCTGCGGATGGGCCTGGACGCCGGGCCGTCGCTGCTGTTCCGCCTGCATCTGGATCTGGCGTCGCTGTCGATCGTCGAGTTCTATCCGGACGGCAACGCGTCGGTGCGGCTGGTGAACGACATCTCGCATCTGTCCTGATCAGTGTCTTCTGAAGCGTGCTGTCGGATTTCCGTAGCCGGGCCGCGGCATCCGGCGGCACTCACCGAGCCGGGGCGGCGGCCCGCCTCCGTAAATCCGAGACCTGCGGCCAAGAAGAAGCGCGCGCAGGTGTCCTTGCTCAACCAGCCGACCCCAGTTCGAGCGAAGCGCTCCTGGCCAGAAGGTGTGGCGCGGATCACGCCTGGATATGACGCGTCGGAAGCGGCCGATGGGGTATTGGCTACAGTTTCGGGCGACGGCACGTGAGCGAAAAGGCAAAGACGGGGACATGACGGCGAGCGCACTCAGCGAGGCTTCCGAAAAAGACGTGCCCGACCCGGCCGAGACGCCGGCCCGTCGTGGCCTGGCCGCCCGTGTCGCGCCGTACCTGGCGGTGCTCGCCGGGGTGGCGGCGCTGGCCTGGCACGGCACCCTCTACGGCCACTGGATCGTCGACGACGCGGCCATCACCTTCTCCTACGCGCGCAGCTTCGCCGACGGGCTCGGCCCGGTGCTGCAGCAAGGGCAGCCGTCGGTCGAGGGCTGGTCGAACTCGACGTGGCTGGTCGCGCTGGTGCTCGGCAAGCTCGTCGGTGTCTTCGACAGCGGCATGCTGTTCGGCGTCCCCGACTACGTCATGTTCCCGAAGCTGCTGGGGCTCCTGTTCACCGCCGGGACGCTGGCCGCGTGCCACATCATGGCGAAGCAGATCTTCGCGCGCTTCGCCTGGCTGGCGACGCTGGTCGTCGGGCTGACGCTCGCCGCGATCCCGTCGTTCGTCATCTGGACGATCTCCGGCCTGGAGAACTCCCTGTTCGGGATGGCCGTCGCCTGGCTCGCCGCCCTGCTGTTCGTGGCCGTGCGCAAGGACACCGTCCTCACCGCGAAGGTCGCGATCTGGTCCGGGGTCCTGGTCGCGTTCGCCGCGCTGACCCGCCCCGAAGGCCTGATCTACGGCGGTGCGTACCCGCTCGTCGTCCTGTTCCAGCTGCGGAAACCGCTCCTCGGCCAGAGCATCAAGCTGATCGTGGTGTCCGTGGTCGCGTTCGCGATCCCGTTCGGGGCGTACCTCGCCTGGCGGATCGCCGAATTCGGCAGGCTGCTGGCGAATCCGTCCATCGCCAAGGGCCAGGGCCTGCCCGGGCTTTCGGCGCTGAAGCAGCCGTTCGAGCTGGTCGGCTACGCCGGTGTCGCCGGGACGATCCTGCTGGCGCTGACCATCGGTTACGCGCTGGTCCGCGCGGAATGGCGGCGCGCGCTGATCGCGCTGCTGGTGCCGCTGGCGCTGGGCATCATCGCGTACGGCGTGATGGTCCCGGACTGGATGGGCCAGCACCGGTTCGCCACCCCGATCTGGATCCTCGGCGTGCTCGCGGGAACGCTGGCCGCCGGTGAACTGATGCGCCGCTCGCGGGCGGCGCTGCGCACCGTCGTGGTGCTCGTGCTGGTCGCGGCCGCGATCCCGTCCGGGATGGGCTTCGCGTCGGCGTCGAAGAAGTTCCAAGAGGTCCCGACGGTCCCCGCGTGCCTCATCGCCGACCGGTTCGGCCGCGGGTTCAACACCATGGCCGACATCCTCGGTCTCCAGCAGGCGTCGCTGCTGCTGCCCGACCTCGGCGGCTCGTCGATGACCAGCCGCCTGCACCTGGTCGACATGGCCGGGCTGGTCGAGGCGGACGTCGCGGACTTCGTCAAGAACGGCGACATGCCCGGCCTGCGCGACTACGTGTTCGACAAGGTCAAGCCGACCTTCATCCACTCGTGGGGCCCGTGGGCCGCGGGCAACGGCATCACCGTCGACCCGCGGATCGACCGCGACTACGAGCCGATCTTCGTGTACCCGGGCAGCGGCCCGCGGAACGGTGACTTCGTGCGCAAGGACGCCATCACCAGCCCGGACAAGCTGAAGGCCGTCCAGGACTACGCCGCGAAGACCATGCCGGAGGTCGAGAAGGCGCGCTTCGGCGGCCCGCTCAAGGACTGCGGCCCGACCATGCATCCGGGCCAGACCGTCTACCTGCCGTAAACCCCTGCGTTCAGTCCTCTGGACGCGGTAGTTGCCCCGTGCAACGACCGCATCCAGAGGACTAAACGCGTTCCAGGGCCGCCTCTTTCTCCCGGATCACCGGAAGCACGTGCTTCCCGAAGTACTCGACGTCCTCCAGGTAGTGCAGGAAGCCGAGCAGCAGCAGGTTCGCCCCGCGCTTCTTGTACTCGATGGCCCGGTCCGCGATCTGCTCGGGCGTGCCGATCAGCCCCGTGCGGAAGCCGTCGTTGTACTGCACCAGATCCTGGAACTCCGAGTCGGCCCACATCCCCTTCTTGTCCGATGTGGAGCTTCCCGCCTGCTTGACGGCATTGCGAAAGCCCTCGACGGCCTCGGTGTTCGCCTTCTCGACGATCTCGCGCAGGACGGCCTTCGCCTCGCTCTCGGTCTCGCGGGCGATCACGAAGCCGTTGAGCCCGAAGCGGACGGCGTGGTCGTTCTTGGCCGCGTAGCCGCGGACTTCCGCGACCTGCTCGCTGAAACCGTCGAAGTCCTTGCCGTTGCTGAAGTACCAGTCGGAGACCCGGCCCGCGAGCTTCCGCGCCGCGGTGGAGTTGCCGCCCTGGAAGATCTCCGGATGCGGCCGTCCGACCGGTTTGGGTTTGATGTCGAAATCGTGGATCCGGTAGAAATCACCGCCGAATTCGGCGTGGTCGCTGGTCCAGAGCTCCTTCAGCACCCGGATGAACTCTTCCGAACGACGGTATCGTTCATCGTGTTCGAGCCACGGTTCGCCGAGGTTGGTGAATTCGTCCTTGAACCATCCGCTGACCACATTGACCGCCGCGCGACCGCCGGAGATCACGTCCGCGCTGGCGATGAACTTCGCGAGCACCCCGGGATGCCACAGTCCGGGATGGACCGCCGCGATCACCTTCAGCCGCTGCGTCGCGAGCAGCAGCGCGAGGCTGAACCCGGTCGATTCGTGCTGGTAGGCGGCACCGTAGCTGGCCGTGTAGCGGACCTGGCTCAGCGCGTACTCGAACCCGCTGTTCTCCGCGAGGACGGCGAGTTTTCGGTTGTACTCGTATCCCCAGTCGGTGCGCTGCTCGATGTCGCTGGTGACCAGGCCGCCGCTCACATTGGGGACCCAATAGGCGAATTTGAGTGGTTCGGATTCGATTCCCGGCATGTCGCGGAGTGAACCGCCGTGCGGGCGAAATCGTCAATCGGCGTCCACGCGCTGGGACCGGCCGAGCGCGGAACTCAATTCGGTGCGGCCGGTGATCCCCAGTTTCCGGTAGGCCCCGGACAAATGCAGTTCGACGGTGCGGCGGGTCAGGTGCAGCGCCTCGGCGATCTCCCGGTTGGTGAGACCTTGTGACGCCATCAGCGCGACGCGGTACTCCTGTTTGGTGAGGCCGTGTTCGTTGTCCTTCGCCGTGGTGAGGCTGGCGCGCGCGTCCCGCAGCGCCTCGGCGGCCCGTCTCGCGAGCGGCCGCGCCCCGCAGTGCTTGCCCGACTGCGTGGCCATCCGCAGCGTGCCGATCGCCTTCTCGGCCTGCCCGTGCCGGGCCTGGAGCAGGCCGAGTTCGGTCAGCGCCTCGGCCAGCGCCAGTTTCGCGGTCGATCCGCCGAGGACGTCGACGGCCTTGGTGAGCAGGCGTTCGCCCTCCTCGCCGAGGCCGCTGTCGCGGACGAGCCCGGCGGTGGTCAGCGCGCCGCCGAGGATCCTCGGCGATCCCCAGCGCCCGGCGGCGTCGAGATCCTCCTCGGCGAGCCGGGCCGCCGCGTCGGTGCGCCCGAGCGCCAGCGCGGTGCGGGCGGCGTGCGCGCGCCACGGGGCGAAGCCGGGGAAGCGCATGCCGTGATGTTCGAGACGGCGGCCACAGCCGCGCAGGTCTTCGTAGCCGAGCTCCGGCTCGCCGGTGGCCGCGCGGAGCCTGCCGCGGGCGTAGAGCAGGTAGTTGTGCGTGAAAAGTGCTTGTGTGGCGGCGAAATCGACTTTGCCCAGCACCGCGTCCGCGACGTCGTGGCGGCCGAGGTCGACCGAGACCTCGATCAATCTCGCCGCGCACAGCACCGCGATCGGGCACCGGCTGAGGGCGCCGCGTTCGTCGAACTGCCGCACCAGCGATTCGTAGTGGACACTCGCCCGCACCAGATCGCCGCCAGCCTGCACGGCGATCCCGCGGGCGAGGGTGGCCAGTGCCCCCTTCGGCACGTGGAAGTCCCACGGCAGGCGTTTCGTGTCGAGCACTTGGCAGAGCTTGTCGGTGAGCGCGGGCTCGTCGGCGAGCGCTGCCGTCGCGAGCGTGAAGAAGTAGGGCTGTTCGAACAGTTCGGGCTGCTCGCCGGACAACGCCTCCCCGAAATGCCGGACGGCGTCCGCCGAGGACTTCCCGCTGCGCACCGCGTCGAGCGCGAGCAGCCCCGACCGGCTCTGCTGCGCGGCGGGATCGTTCAGCGGTGCCCACTGCCGCTCGAAATCGCGGAAGTCCGGCGGTGGCCCGAGCCTGCTGCCCGCCTCGGCGAGATAGGTCATGCACAGCAGCGGCCAGACGGCGTCGGGCCCGCCCGTGTCGAGCCGGGCGGCGAACTGGCCGGCGGAGTTGATCGCCAGCCGCGCGTCCGGGCCGCAGCACAGCGAAAGGATCATGGCCGTCGCGACGAAGGCCGCGGTTTCGCGGTCGTCGATGTGGTCGATGGCCTCGCGCACCCTGGCCGGCGCCGAATCCGGGTCGCAGTGGAATTCCGCGTGCGCGAGCTGGAGCAGGATCGCCATCCGTTTGCGTTCGCTGAGCCGTTCTTCCAGCGCCCGCGACAGGAACCGGATGGAGAGCTCCGGGTCGCCCGCGACCACGGAGTGCCGCGCGGCGAGGCGCAGGACGTCGACCGCCCAAGGGATCCTGATCGCGGTCGCCTCAAGGAGATGCGCGCCGACGCGCTCCGGCGCGGCACCCGCGTCGTGCAGGAGCCGTGCCGCGCGGGCCTGGGTGACCGCCCTGGTGGTGAGCGGCATGTCGGCGAGCACCGAGTTGCGGACGAACCGGTAGGTCAGCGCCGGCCGGTGGCTGTTGCTCAGCAGGTGCACGCGCACCATCGTGTCGATGGCTTCCATCGCGGTGCTCTCGTCGACCCCGGCCAGCTGGGCCAGCAGGTCGAAACTCGCGTCCTCGCCGAGGATCGCGACGGCTTCGAGCATTTTCGGCGCGGCGGTGTACTCGTGCATGCGGACCCGCAGCACCTCGCCGATCATCGCCGACCCCGCGGCGTCCAGGTCCATCCCCGGGACCAGGCGGCGGCCCAGCGCGCCGAGCAGGAACGGGTTGCCGCCGGTGACCTCGCGGCATTCCTCGGCGAATCGCCCGGGAGAGACACGAAGGAACTCGGCGACGTGCCGGGCGCCGAGCCCGCGCAACAGGATCGTCGCCGGAGTGCAGCCGGACATCTCCAGCAGCGCGACCTCGCCGGTCTGCACGTGGCCGACCAGCGAGGTCAGCACGACCATCACCGGCAGGTGCTCGACCCGGTGGCGGATGTAGGCGAGACAGCGCATCGACCACGGGTCGGCGAGGTGGATGTTGTCGATGCCGAGGAAGACCGGCCCCTGTTCGGCGGCGTGCCGGACGGCGTGGAAGAAGGCGTCGAGCGCCTCGGTCTGTTCCTCTTCGGTCCGGGGGCGGCGCTCCGGCAGCGATTCGGTGGCGTGCGGGGCACGCGGCCTCGGTGATCCGGGGACGGCGGGCGCGTGGGTGAGCCCCTCGATCAGCTGGCGGCCGACCCCGCCGCTCAGATGCGTCTCCAGCCGGGACGCGGTGGCGATCGCGACGGTGAACCCGGCCGCTTCCGCGAGCTCGCCCGCCGCGGTGAGCATCGACGACTTGCCCATGCCGAACTCGCCGACCACCACCGCGCTGACGGCCCGGCCGGCCAGGGCGGCCCGGAGCAGCCCGGTGATCGTGCCGAGTTCGCCGTCTCGGCCCAGCAGCCCTGCGGCGCGGCGCTTCGGTACCGAAGGCCCGCCGAAGGGGCTCTCGGGATTTACTTCGGTATGCACCGTAGAGACCTTCGTGTCGGGTTGCGGCAGACTACTCGAACGTAAGCGGTATCGGGAGTAATCGCTGGTCATCGAGGGGAGCACGGGTCGAGATGCGCGCATCCGACGAGATCCGCCGAAGCCGGCGGGACGACCGTTGCGACGACATCAGGGCCGCGACGACGCACGCCAGGAAGACCACCACGAGGTTGGCCGCGATCAGCGACAGCCGCCCGCAGCGCCGCGAAGCGACGGGGGACAGGTAGGTCAGGTCGGCCTTGGCCAGCGCGTCCTCCACCGAAGCGAATTCCGCGACCTGGCGGCCGCAGCGCACGCAGCCCTTCAAATGTGTTTCGAAGGCGTGAGCCTCGGCTTGGTCCAGCACACCGAGTACGTACGCCGCCACATCGGTGTGTTTCACCTTTCGCTTCGTCATCGCGAACCCAGCTCTCCTAACGACCGTCGCAATGTCCTCATAGCCGCGTACAGCCGTGATTTGACCGTTCCCTCCGGGATTCCCAATATCACCGCCGCCTCCCGGACCGTATGCCCGGTCAGATACGTCTCGTAGATGACGGCCTGATATTTGCCGTCCAGATAGCGTAGTGCTTCGGAAATGACGAGCGCGGACAGCGACTGCTCGGTCCGATCCGCTATTTCGGCGCTTTCGGAACTGTCCAGCTCCACCTCCTGCGGGCGTGCGCGCCGGTTTCGCCAGCCGTCGATCACGATCCGCTTGGCGACCGTGAGCAGCCAGCCGCGCAGCATTCCCGGCTCACGGTTCAACGTGTCGGAATGCTGCCAGGCGCGAATCAGCGTCTCCTGTACGACGTCCTCCGTCCATTGCTGATCATGGCCGGTCAGGTACATCACCTGGTTGAACAGGGTTTCCCGGAAATCCTTGTACAGCAACGCGATCAGCTCGTCGGAAAGCTCGCTCGACCGAGCGTCGCCGCCGAGCCGGCATTCTCTGCCCACTGCTTCCATGAAGTTCGCGACCTCCCCAGCGGTGGAGGATTTCCCAGGTTCGTACACCGTAGCGCAGACTATCGCCGTGGGCCATGTGCAGTAGTGCTCTATTTACCATTAGTCGTCCGGTACGTATGTCGACCGGAAACGGTTCTAAATATGTCGTGTGATGCACATCACACTGCGTGCGGCAGTGGAGATCGAACCGGCCGCTCCGGTTCGCCGTACTCCCAGTGAGGCATATCTCGGACGGGGACGGGTGAAATGATCTATCGACTTCTCGGAGTGGTGATCGGCTGCATGGTGATATGGCTGGGAACGCCGGCCCATGCCTTCGCGGAAATCGACTCCCATGATCGGGAGCTCCTTGTCCGGGTACGCCAAGCCGGTTTGTGGGAAGGCCCGGTGAGCCGTCAGGCGGAACAGCGCGGGAGCGCCCAGCGGGTCCGCGAGGTCGGCCGCAAACTCGCCGACGACCACGACCGTCTCGACACGCAGGTCCGCGCACTCGCTTCGAAGGTCCGGGTCGAACTGCCCGGCGAACCCACCGCAGAACAGCGCTCGTGGGCCGACGAGATCACCGGTGCCGCCGGTGCCGACTTCGACCGGCTGTACGTCAACCGCGCCCGTGCCGCGCACGGGAGCATCTTCGGTCTCGCCTCCCACGTCCGGGCCGCCACCCGCGACGACGCGATGCGGTCGTTCGCCCAGACCGCCGTCGACACCGTCATGCGGCAGATGACCCTGCTCGAAAGCACCGGTATCGCCGAGACCACCTCGCTGATGGTCGCTCCGGGTGGCGGCAACGACCTCGACGGCGGCGACATCGCGCTCGGCATGCTCATGGTGGGGATCGCCGGCGGGGCGACCTTCGGGCTCGTGCGGTTTCTCGGCGTGCCGGGCGGGCGAGCATGACGGCCTCGCTCCTGGCGGTGATCCCGGCCCCGTCGCCGCACGACAGCGGGGTGCGGGACATCGCCGCCCTGTCGGCCCGGTTCGCCTACGTGACGATGTGCCTGACGCTGGTGTGGGGCGTGCTGAGCGCCACCGGCTGGATCAGGCGCGTCACCGGCCACGAGGCGTTGCGCGGCGGTCACGTCGTGTTCGCGACGTTCAGTCTCGCCACCGGCGCCGTCCACGGACTGTCCTATCTGTTCCTCGACGACGACTCGTTCGGTGTGCTCGCGCTGCTGATCCCGTTCGCGGGCGGCGGGGTAGCGCGGCACGCGGCGGGAGTCGTCGGGCTGGAGCTGTTCGTCGCCGTCTCGATCACCGCCGCGGTGCGCCGCGGGGTGACCGATCGCCGCGGGCAGCGGTTCCATCAGGCCGGCTACTTCGCGGTCGGCCTGCTGGCGATCCACTCCTGGCTCGGCGCGGCGGCGAACGGGAACCTCGCGACGGTCTGGCTCGGCGGGATCACCGTGCTCACCCCCGCCGTCGTGCTCACCGTGCTCCGGGTGCTCCCGCCGCGGGCGCTGGTGTGGCTGGGGCTGCTCGAAGGCGGCGCCGGCCGGGCGCGACCGGTCCGGATCTCCGTCGACGACAAGAAATGCCACCGCTACGCCATCTGCCAAGCCGAAGCGCCGAAGGTCTTCCAGCTCACACACGACGGCCAGCTGCACTACCTCCGGAAACCCGGGGCCAAACAGATGCCGCTCGTGCAAGCCGCGGCCAGAGCCTGTCCGATGCGGGCGATCCGATTACAGGGGGCGGAACGATGAGCGAACGGATCGTCGTGGTCGGCGGCGGGCTGGCCGGCCTGCGGTGCGCGGAACGGTTGCGGGAACTGCGGTTCGACGGCGAACTGGTGATCGTCGGCAACGAGCCGGAGCTGCCGTACCACCGCCCGGCGTTGTCGAAGCAACTGCTGACCGGAGCCACCCATCCGGCGGAAATGCCGCTCGCCCGGCCCGGCGAGATCGACGCCGAATGGCGGTTCAACACCCCGGCGACCCACCTTCAGCCGGGTCGCCAGGTCGTCCATCTGCCCGGGGCGGAGGAACTGCACTACGACGGGCTCGTCATCGCCAGCGGCGTCGAACCGCGGCGCCTTTCCGGTGTGCCGCACGGACATCCGCGGGTGGTCGTGGTCAGGACACTCGCCGACGCCGCGGAACTGCGCGACAACCTGGCCGCCGACAGCGGGCCCGTCGCGGTGCTGGGCAGCGGGTTCATCGGCTGCGAGGTCGCGGCGAGCCTTCGCGAGATCGGCCGGGAGGTCACCATCGTCGGCCGATCGGCGCATCTGCTCGGCGAGGTCGTCGGCAAGCACATCGGGCAGAAACTCTCGGCGCTGCACCGGTCGCGAGGGGTGCGGCTGGCGCTGGGCGCGTCCGTCGACAGCTGGCAGACCACGGCGAACGGCCTGCGGCTGCGCTCGTCCGACGGCTGGATCCTGGACGTCTCGTGTGTCGTCGTGGCCGTCGGGACCGTGCCGTCGATCTCGTGGCTGCGCGGCTCGAAGCTGCCGCTCGACGACGGCGTCGTCTGCTCGCCGACCTGTCACGTGCTCGGGATGGGCAACATGGTCGCCGCCGGTGACGTCGCGCAGTGGCCGAACCTGCGCTTCGACGAGACGCCGAGACGGGTCGAACACTGGCTCAACGCCGTCGAAATGGGCCGCGCGGCCGCGGAGAACCTGCTCGCCGGCCCGCAGGCATCGCGTCCGTTCGCGCCGGTGCCGCGGTTCTGGTCCGAACAGCACGGCATGCGGATCCAGGCGGGGGGCATCCCGAAGCTCGGCACCGACACCGTCGCGCTCGCTTCACCCGTCGGCGGTGAACGGCCCGTCACCGGATTCGTCCGCAAGGGGCGGCTCGTCGGTGTCGTCGGCCTCGACAGCCCGTCCGCCGTCCTCCACTGGACCAACGAGATCGCGGAGCAGAACCCCGTCAGCCACCCGGGAGAACAGGAGACGCCTGATGCGCCGATCGCGGTTGACCATGCTCGTCGTCATCGCGGCGCTCGTCGTGGGGGCCGCGATGTGGTGGCAGGCGGCTGAACCCGCGTCGCGGACGGCTCAGGCTCCGGTCACCGAAGCCCTCCCCGGCCCGCGGGTGCCGTCGTCCCCCGGTACCTCACCGCCCAGCACCCCGGCCGGGACGCGGCTCACCGCCGTCTATATGACCCGGATGGGGCAGGCCGTCCTCGACGAGACCGGTGCCGTCCTCTTCCGCTACGAACGCGACGATCCGCACAAGGCCCGCTCGGCGTGCCTCGGGGACTGCGCCGTCGTGTGGACGCCCGTCACGACCAGCGGCACGCCCTCGGTGACCGGCATCGACCCGGCGCTCGTCGACACCATCAAGCGTCCCGAAGGCGCCGAACAGGTGACCTTGGCGGGCTGGCCGCTCTACAAGTTCGCCAACGCGCGACCCGGCGAATGGACCGGCCAGGGCACCGACCACCTGTGGTTCGTCGTCCAGCCCGACGGGCGGCGCAACCTGAACTGCCTGCCCGGACCCGTGCAGTAGGATTCGCCGACGGACGAGTCGGCGGGGCGGCCGCGAGCCGGGAAACCGGTTCGAGGAAAGTCCGGACTCCACAGGGCAGGGTGGTTGTTAACGGCAACCCGGGGCGACCCGCGGGACAGTGCCACAGAAAACAGACCGCCTCCGCTCGTTTCGCGGGCGGGGGTAAGGGTGAAACGGTGGTGTAAGAGACCACCAGCGTCCTGGGTGACCAGGACGGCTAGGTAAACCCCACCCGGAGCAAGGCCAAGAGGGAGCCGCGAGGCTCCTGCGCAGGCGATCGAGGGCTGCCCGCCCGAGCCTGCGGGTAGGCCGCTCGAGCCCGCCGGCGACGGCGGGCCTAGATGGATGGCCGCCACCCGTGCCGCCGCAAGGCGGGGCGGGGACAGGATCCGGCTTACACGCCGGCTCGTCCGTACTTCTTTTTCTCTCGCGGCTGGGCGCCGACCCGCGACGGGCACGGCCGCCCCTGTGGCCGCCCAAGTACATGAAGGCCCCCTTCCTTGCGCCAGGCGCAAGGAAGGGGGCCTTCATGTACTCCCCGAGATGGGCGGTAGGCCCGTGAAGACCTCCTTACCTACCTTGAGGGTAAGGAAGGAGGCCTTCACGGACTCCGGCGGCGGTGAGCGGTGGGCCGGGGTGGTCGTGAGTGGCGTTTCGGGTTAGAACCCGAAACGCCACTCACGACCACCTCGACCCGCGCCCGACCTGCGGAAGTGATAGCAAAGGTCCCTTGCTCCCGCCGCCGCCCCTTCGGACGCTGCGCCCGTCACTACTTGTCGGTAGGCTGCCCTCATGGGTGAAGCGAGTCGCGTCACGGGACGGTTCCGCGGAACGTTCGATGTACTGCATTCCCTTACCTACTTCGCCCCCGAGACGGAAGCCGCGCTCACCGGCGTGGGCCTCCGCCCAGGGCGCATGACGTACTTCGCGGGCCGCGCGGCGCCGATGGGCGCGGTGGGACCCGGCGTCGTCGCGGCGACCTTCTACAACTTCAACCCCGAACTCGTCGCCCGCCACATCCCGCGCGCGTGGACGCTGGCCACGCCCGAAAAGATCATCGAGGCCCGGTTCGAAGCCGTCGACGCGACGCTCACCCGGCTGCTCGGCAAGGAGACGCTCGGTTCCGAAGAGGTCGCCGAAGCGGCGGAGCTCGCCCGCGAGGCGACCGGCGGCTGCCAGGTCGACGGCCGTCCCCTGTTCGCCGGGCACGCGGGGCTCGACTGGCCGAGCGAGCCGCATCTCGTCCTGTGGCACGCCATCACCCTCCTGCGCGAGCATCGCGGCGACGGGCACATCGCCGCGCTCGTCGCCAACGGGCTCGACGGGCTCGCCGCCCTCGTCACGCACACCGCCACCGGCAAGGGGTTCCTGCCCGCCGCGGCCAAGGAGTCCCGCGGCTGGAGCGAACAGCAGTGGGACGACGCGGCGGCCAAACTCCGCGAACAGGGCATCCTGGACGACCAGGGCGGCCTGACCGAGGCCGGGAACGATCTTCGCGAACGGCTCGAAGTCGCCACGAACGCGGCGTCGACGGGGCCTTGGGAGCACCTCGGCGAGGAGAAGACGAAGCGGCTTCACGAGCTGTGCGGGCCTTTGAGCCGCCGGGCCGTCGAAGCGGGCGCTTTTCCCGCGAATGTGTTCTCCACGGGCCGATAATCACGCTATGTAGTGAAAATGCCGCCCCTGATTTCGCTTTGGGTAACGGAAGCGTGACTTTCGCTTGATCGGCACTCATGTTTTTTGTCGAATACGTGTTCACCCAGCGGACTCGGGAGAAGCCACCGAACGAGTCATGTCACACTGGTCGAGGCCGAAATCTCCGCGGCCGACCCGTACTCACAGTGAGCAAGATGCCTCGCAAGCGAGTGAGGCCGTCAGCACACTGCGAAATACGGGTGGCCGGGGTTAATCCAGACGACCCTTGCAACGAT
This sequence comes from Amycolatopsis roodepoortensis, assembly GCF_024628825.1. Classification (NCBI taxonomy): domain Bacteria; kingdom Bacillati; phylum Actinomycetota; class Actinomycetes; order Pseudonocardiales; family Pseudonocardiaceae; genus Amycolatopsis; species Amycolatopsis roodepoortensis. Next base: position 3,671,386 of record NZ_CP102415.1, on the reverse strand, counting down.
GATGGAGACCGAGGATGGTCGTGGTGCTGTGCCTCGCTCTGTGAACTGTAGACAAAACGACATCTACAGAGCGCGCTTTGACCACTACGCCTCGTGACGCCATGATGTTCGAAGCACCACCGAGCCAGAACCGCGCGATCCCCCTCTCCGCGCACCGGGAGTAATGCGATGATGACCATGACCACCCTCGACACGCTGGCCCAGGGCGGAGAGCTCGGCACCGGCAACGTCCGCACCTGGCTGATCGACAACATCATCCCCCTGGTGCTGCTGGCCGTCGCGCTCCTCCTGCTGTGGCTGGGCGGTGGCAAAGGGGACAACGCGGGTGTCATGCGCCGACTCGCCGGTGTCGTGATCGCGCTGGCGATCATCGGCCTGGCGGTGAGCGGCGCCGGAGTCAACGTGGGCCAGTGGATCGCCGGCCTCTTCACAGGCTGAGGGCTCGCGTTGCGTATCCGGACCGATGACGAGGTTTACCGGGTCGACGCCGTGTGGCTCGGCCCGCCGAAAGCGACTTTTCCCTGGAGAGCCCGCTACGTCGCGTGGCTCGTCGGTATCCCGGTCTTCCTGCTCGTGCTCACCGTCGAACGGTGGGCGGGCTGGAGCTTCGGGTTCTTCTCGACCGCCTGGGCCTTCGTCGCCACAATTGTGATCACCAGATTGATCACGGCCAAGATCAGCCACGAGCGCCCGCTGGGCGCCGTGGCCGCGATGGCGGCGAAAGAGCTCAACACACCAAGAGAACGGACCACGGGCACGGGTGGCGCCGCCAGCGCATCCCGCGTCCGGGTACGGGCGAACCGCCCGCTACCGAAGCACCGCAGGAGACGGCAGTACCAGCACCACGGCTACGGCGGCGGCGCCGGAGCTCAGGGAACACCACGAGCGCGTCGGAGCCGCCCCGCGGCTCGGGCCGGGAGGTAGTCGTTGTTCGGTCGCGGCGGAAGCCGAGGAAAACGTGATCGAGATCTGCAGCAAGGGGCCTGGCACCCGCCCCAGCAGGTCCGCTCCGCGCAGCCCAAGAAGGCCGGCAAGGGGAGGAGGCTGCCCGGCGAGGCGGCCATACCCTCCTATACCCCGTCCATCGCGGCGCGAAGCATCGACGGGCACCTGTTACGCACCGGTTATGAGGTGTACGCCTGGTACCGGCTCGCGCCGCAGCGCTGGTCGTTCCGGTCGGACTCGCAGCGCCGCGACCTGATCGCGGCGATCGCCGGCCAGTACGCGGAGCTCCAGGGCCGCTGGCTGCACCTGCGCGTGACCAACCGGCCGTACCCGATCCGCATGTGGGCCGAGGCCCACGTGCACAACGCCGTCGGCCGTCCACAGGACGTCCAGGGCGCGCTGTCCTTCGACGACTACCTCATCGGCGAGCAGCAGCAGCTCATGGGCCGCTCGATGGCCGAAAAAGAGGTCTACCTCGGCGTCCAGGTGCAGACCAGGCGGATGATCGACCGCGCGGTCGAGAGCGCCGCCCCGGTGCTGCGCAAGATCCTGCCGGAGGCCGTCGACGCCGAGCTGGCCGCGCTCGATTCCGAGGTCGAGCACCTCGACCAGGTGATCGGCTCGGCCGGTCTCGAAGGCCGTCCGGTGCACGCCGAGGAGATGTCCTGGCTGATGCACCGTTCGTGCTCGCTGGGCCTGCCCGCGCCGCGCAACATGCCCGCGGTCCCCGGCGCGGCCTGGGAGCCAGAGGACCTCGCCAGCTTCACCGACGCGGCGGATTTCCACGCCGAGCCGTACGCGCCGACGGTGACCGTCCGTGGCCGCACGGGGTCGAACGCCGGGGTCTCGCGGCATCTCGCCGTCCTCACCGTCGGCCAGATGCACGGCCTGCAGATCCCCGAGGTCGACGACCCGTGGATCCAGCACGCGGACCGGCTGCCCGCCGCGGTCGAGGTGTCCGCGCGGATCTACGTCCGGCGCCCGGAAGAGGTCGCCGGTGAGCTGCAGCGCCAGATGAACAAGGTGCGTTCGCAGGTCAAGCACTACACCGACGAGCACGAGCTGGAGCCGCCGCAGTCACTGGCGCGCCAGGCGGGCCGGGTGCTGGAGATCGACGACGAGATGACGTCGGGCTTCACCGCGCTGGCCACCCGCGTGCGGTCGTGGTGGCGGCTCGCGGTGTCGGGGCCGACGGAGCGGGACGCGCTGCGCCTCGCCCAGCAGCTCCTCGACCTCTACAAGCCGAAGATCGCCGTCGAGCATCCCGAGGCCCAGTACGCGCTGGCCCGCGAGTTCATCCCCGGCGAGCCGCTGGCTTCGGCCGCGTACATGCGCCGCGGTTCGGTCGTGTGGGCGGCGTCGTCCGTGCCGACCGCGACGGCCGAGGTGGGCGACCGCCGCGGCATCCTGCTCGGCGAGACAGTGACCGCGACCCGGCGCCCGGTGGCGTGGGACCCGTGGATGGCGCAGGAGATCCGCGACGGTTCGGGGCTGACCGCGATGGTTGCGGGCCTCGGTGGCGGTAAGTCGTTCCTCGGCGGCGGCATCGTCTACAAGACGCTCCGCGCGGGCGCGCACTGGACGATCCTCGACCCTTCGGGCCCGCTGTCGCGCCTGTGCGACCTGCCCGAGCTGCGTCCGTACGCGCGGCCGATCAACCTGCTCAACGCGCAGCCCGGCATCCTCAACCCGTACCGCGTGGTCGCCGAGCCGCAGCTCGAGCACTTCATGGACGAGGACGACCCAGAGCGCTCCTGGCGGCGGGAGAAGGCCCTCGCGGGCGCGACTCGCCGCCGTCTCGTCCTCGACGTCCTCACCGGCGTCTTGCCGTACGAGGTCTCGCGGATGGCGCAGACCCGGATCGTGCTGCTGCGCGCCGTCCGCGCCGTCGGCGGCCGGTTCGACGCCGACCCGGGCCAGGTCATCGACGCCCTGCGGCGCGACTCCAGCGAGCACCACGAGCACGCCGTCGTCGTCGCGGACTTCCTCGACGAGATGCGCGAGCGGATGGCGCTGCTCATCCCGGAGAGCGACGCGGACCCGTACGCCGAGACCCGCGACGACCGGATGACCGTGCTGACCATGGCGGGGCTGACCCTGCCCAAGGACGGCGTCCCGCGCGAGTACTGGACGGACGCGGAATCCCTCGGCGTCGAGATGCTGAACCTCGCCGCGTGGCTGACGCAGCGGTCGGTGTACGAGAAGCCGAAGGAATTGCGCAAGGGCGTCTGGATCGACGAGGCGTTCTTCCTCTCCGAGGTCCCGACCGGCCGCGTGCTGATGAACCGCTTCGCCCGTGACTCGCGAAAGTGGAACGTCCGTGTCCTGCTGTCCTCGCAGATCCCCGCGGACTTCCTGAAGATCCAGGGTTTCGTGGCGCTGCTGGACTCGGTGTTCGTCGGCCGTCTCGACGACGACGACGCCCAGGCCGACGCGCTGCGCCTGCTGAAGGTCCCGGTCGGTGTCGGCTACGAACAGGTCGTCGCGGCGCTGGGCCGCCGCCCCGGGTCGTCACGCGATCTCCAGCGCGACGTCGAGCCGCGGCAGTTCATCTTCGGTGACGGCGCCGGCGGCGTGGAGCGGATCCGCGTCGACTTCTCCGGCCCGCACCTGGAGCACCTGCGCCGGGTCATGGACACCACCCCGGGTTCGCCCGACGCCAAACCGTCCAGGCCGGGCAACGAGCTCGCCGTCCCGGAGGAGAAGCCGTTCGTGGCTTCGCCGCCGGAGGAGGACGACTTCGAGCTCGAAGAGGACCTCGAACTCGCGGCCGAACTCGAGGTCGGGCTCACCGACGAGCAGATGCTGGGCGCCCCGGACCCGCTCGCCGCGGAGACGGGCGAGGTCCAGGGTGCCGTCCAAAATGGACATAACGGTAGCGGTGGTCAAGGCGAGCACGCGCGCGCCGGCAAGGGTGGCACCGGCAGGGATGCCGCATGAACACGGTGCTCACCCTGGCGTTCGTTCTCGCGTTCGCCGCCGGCTGGCACGCGCTGCGCCGCCGTCTCAAAGAGGGGCCGCGGCCCGGCAAGACCAGACCCAGCCGCCGCGCGACGATGTTCGTCGTCATGGTGATCCTGGGCCTGCAGGCCGTGGCGACCGCTCCGGCGGCGTCGGCCGCGGCGTGTGGCGAGGCACCGAACCCGGAACGTCCGGGCGCGGGCATGGTCGGCGCACTCGATCCGCCCACGATCGCCCGCGGTGAGGGCGGCAGCCCGTACAACGTCTACGGATACGCCGGGCACGTCTGGGACACCTTCGAAACCGACTGCGGCCCGCTCGCGGGCATCACCTCGCCCAACTCGACGATCGACACCTGGGCGGGCAACCAGCTGTTCAACATCGGCAAGAACATCGTCGGTGCCACGAACTCGCTGCACTACTCGGTGATGCAGGGCAGCTTGCTCAGCCCGCTGTACAACGCCGTCAAGGCCGGGGCCGAGAAGGTCTACAACAACATCTACGCGCAGCTGTTCGGGCTGGCCGCGCTGATCATGTCGATCATGTTGTTCCGCAACATCTGGCGCGGCGATCTCGCGGCGGTCAGCAAACGGGCCCTGCTCGGGCTCGCCGCGGTCTGGCTGGCCGCGTCCTCCTTGGCACTGCTGAGATTCCTCGATCCGATCGACAACGCGATCGTGCAGACCACGACCAACATCCAGGCCGGGTTCATCGACGAGCCCAAGACCCCGCCGTCGTCCGAGCCGCAGCCCCCCGCCGCGCAGCCGTGTCAGGCGACTCCGGAGGCCGTGGCCGCCCGCCAGCCCTGGGACCGGGTCCCGACCGAACTGCACTGCCGCGTCGTCTACGACAACTGGCTCCGCGGCGAATTCGGCAGCCCGGACGCGCCGCAGGCGATTCAGTACGGTCCGGCCCTCCTGGACGCGCGGGCCTTCACCAGGATTCAGATCCAGCAGGGCGGGGACGCCGACGCCGCGCTGGTCGACTCCAAGAAGGCGGCGTTCAAGGACATCTCCACCAAGCTCGGCCCGGCGACCGGGTACTTCACCGGTGAGGACGGCAGCCGCGTCGGCGCCGGTTTCCTTTCGCTGGGCCAGGGGATCTTCTACTCGCTGTTCCAGCTGCTGGCCAAGGCGACGGTGCTGCTCGCGCAGGTGCTGATCAGGATCTTCGTCCTGACGGCTCCGCTGATCGGCCTGATCGCGCTGCTCCAGCCGCAGATCATGCAGCGCATCCTGAAGGTCGTCGGCGCGGTCGCCTTCAACCTCATGGTGCTCTCGGTGCTGGCCGGGGTGCACACCCTCCTGCTGGAGGCGATCTTCACCGCGGGGAACTCGCTGTCCCTGCTGACGAAGATGGTGCTGGCCGCGATCATCACCGTCCTGCTGTTCATGGTCGGCCGTCCCGTGCGGCGGCTGTGGCAGATGGTCGAGATGTCCGTCGGCATGGTCGGCGGCGCGATGCCTTCACCGCGTGGCGGGCTCTTCTCCCGCTTCCGCAAGAAGAACAACGAGCCGACCCCGCAGGACGCGTTCTGGCAGAACGTCCGCGACACCGACGACGTCGTCGACGGCGACCTCCGCGGCCCCGTGGGCGCGACGGTCGGCGGCGGGCGGTTCCGGCCCGAGGCGACGATCTTCGCCAGCTCCCAGCGGCTCGACAACGGTTCCGGCGCGATCCGTCCCGCGGCGGCGTGGTCGGGAGCGCCGTGGCCGGGTGCCGTCGGCGGTGGCGGCGGTATGCCCGCGCTGCCCGCCGGTGGTGGCGGAGGCGTTCCCGTGTTCGGCCAGTACAACCCGTCCGCGGGCAATCCCGGCGACTCGATGTTCACCTCCGGCGGCCGGAGCCCGATCCAGGTGCCGAGCCGCCGGGTCGACACCTCGCCGGTCGCCGACCGGCGCTGGAGCGACGAACCCGAACCGGTCGTGGTGCCGTCGCGGATGAACACCGCGGGCGGCGGTTACACGACGCCGGACCACTCGGGTGCCGTTCCGGTGCAAGCCGGCCCGTCCACTCCGCGTCCTCGGCGCGTCGACCCCGAAGTCGTCGCGGGCAAGCCGGTCTTCGTGCTGTACCGGCCTTCGCGCGGGCTCGAGGTCCGCGAGGAAGTCCGCGACACAGACCACGCTGTGGGCCGGTGACCCATGCCGATCCGGACCAACCGCGGGCGGACCGCGGTCTACCGCAGACTGTGGGGCTGGCCGTTGCGCTCGCCCCGCCACCTCGTCGGCACGCTGGTGATCCTCGCGGTCGTGCTCACCGCCTTGGGCATCCTGCTGCCCAAGGCCATCGGAAAACCGGGACCGACGGCCGGTGGGCCGGGTTCGTCGGCGACAGCCACCTCACGCCCCGGCGTCGCGGCGCCGGTGACCGTGACGTCGACGTTGCCGCCGAGGCTCACCACCCAGCCGCCGCCGTCGTCCGCGCCACCTGACCAGGACGGTGTCCGGGTCGCCAAGGAGTGGGTGACGGCATGGGCGAACCATCCCGACGGAACGACGACCGAACAGTGGCTGAGCGGCCTGAAGCCGTACACCACCGACGAGTTCTGGTCCACGGATCTGCGGACGGTGGATCCCGCCAACATCACCGCGACCAGGGTCAACGGGGAGCCGAAGGTCGCGTCCTCGGTCGCCGGGTCGATGGAGGTCGACGTCCCGACGGACGGGCCCAAGGTCCGGGTCACCGTCGTCAAGACGAACCCGGGATGGCGGGTCACCAAGTTCACCCAAGCGGGCTGACCCGATGAAGATCGGGCTCATCGTCGGTGTGCTGATCACCGCGGTCTTCGCCGCGGTGGTCACCACGAGCACGGTCACCAAGGTGGTGACCGACCATGTGGAGGCGCAGTCGGGCGGGGTCGTCAAGACCTCGTGCGACGCGTCGATCGGGCCGACCCTGCCGGGACAGACCGATCGCGGTTCTTCGGACATCAACAAGCTGGACGAGGAACAGAAGGGGATCGTCGCGCTGATCATCTCGATCGGCAAGCAGCGGTCGCTGTCCCCGCGCGCGTGGCAGGTGGCGATCCAGGCCGGGATGACCGAGTCCAAGCTGCGGAACCTGACCTACGGCGACCGCGACTCGCTCGGCATCTTCCAGATGCGGCCGTCGATGGGCTGGGGCACCGTCGCCCAGGTCACCGACCCGCCTTACCAGGTCAACAAGTTCTACGACGTCCTGCTCGCGGTGCCGAACTGGGAGAACATGCGGCCCGGCGACGCCGCGCAGCGCGTCGAGCGCTCCGGCTTTCCCGACCGGTACCACAACTGGGAGCCGATGGCCGCCCTCCTCGTGCAGAACGAGGGCCAGATCGTCGACGTCGTCGGCTGCGGCACGAGCGTCGGCAGCGTGGTGCCGCCGAGCCAGGCGGCCGCGCAGGCCATCAAGTTCGCCCTCGCCGAGCAGGGGAAGCCGTACGTCTGGGGCGCCACCGGACCGAACAGCTACGACTGTTCCGGGCTGATGCTGCGGGCCTACGAGTCGGCGGGGATCATCATTCCGCGGGTTTCGCGTGACCAGTACAAGGGCGGCGCGATGCTGCCGGTGCGGCAGGCGCAGCCGGGTGACCTGCTGTTCCTCGCCACCGTGCCGTCGAACCCGGCGACCATCCACCACGTGATGATGTACCTGGGCGACGGCAAGATCGTCGAGGCGCAGCAGACCGGGGTGCCGGTTCACATCCGCGACTTCTCCTTCGACGAGGCCGAAGTGGTCGCGCAGGCGGTCCGTCCTGGCGTTTAGCATGGTGAGCGCGTGGTATCGCGATCGCGGGACCATCGGATTCACCCGAAGTGGCGGCCTGTCCACCGGCACGCGGCCGCACACTGGCAGAGGATGAAGAACGTGGCACGGAAATTCGGAAGGCGAGGCAAGCCCGCGGCGGGAGGCGGCCCGGAGGTCGACCCCCGCGATCTTTTCGGTACCGCCCAGCCCGCACGGCAGGCGGCGCGGCCGGCGTCGAGCACGCCGCTGGCCGACCAGCTGAACCAGGGCTGGCCGGGTGTCGATCCCGGTTACGTCGTGTTGCCGCGTTCGCTGGCCGAGGGGATGTCGCTGCCCTGGCAGCAGCAGATGGCCGCGTTGCTGGCCCAGTTCCACCAGGAGAACGCCCGGCTCGCCTGGCCGATCTACCGGGTGGTCCCGTCGCGCTACGAAAAGCTCGTCGATCTCGACGAGGAGCAGCTGGCGGAGGCCGGCTACCTGGTCGAGATGGACACCGAAGGCGAGATGATCTACCGCGAGCGCAGCGGCCGGAAGGTCGAGGACCCGGCGAACACGACGGTGCTCGTCTCGTGCCTGGACCCGATTCCGAAGCCTGCGCAGCGTCAGGCGCCTCCGCCGCCTGCGCAGGCCGCGCCGCCCGCGACCGGGCAGCCGCCTCGCGCTCCGGCACCGATGAACATCGGGCCCGCGCCGGTGTGGCGTACGGTCGCGCCGCCTCCGGGTCCGCCCGCGCCGCCGTTGCCGGGCAACCAGGGGATGGCCGCGCCCGCGCCGCAGGCTCCCGCGCCTCAAGCACCCGCCCCGCAGGCCTCCGCGTCTCAGGCTTCTGTGTCTCAGTCGCCTGCGCCTCAAGCACCGGCGCCTCAAGCTTCTGTGCCCCAAGCACATGCCCAGCAGCCTGCCGTGCCCCAAGCACCCGCTCCTCAGCCGCCGTCGGCCCAGCCGCCGCTACCTCAGCCCACCAGGACCCAGCCGCCGCCCGGAAACCACACACCGCCGCCGGTGAGCGCGCCGCCTTCCACCCCGGAAGCCCCGTCCGCCGCCGCGCCCTCGCAAGCCGAGCCGGAGCCGCCCGTGACGCCGCCGTCGTCCGCGATGCCCCCGGCTCCTCCGTCGACGCAGCCGGTGTCGCCTCCGCCGGGAATCCCCGTGGCGCCCGAACCGGCGACCCCGCCGCGCGGCGTCCCGATGCACCGGGGCTGGTTCGACGAACTCGGTGAGAACGTGCCGGAAAGCTCGAAGGTGGATCCGCCCGAAGGCGGCGAGTTCGGCCCGACCGGCGATCCCACGGAGATCCCCTACCGCTATCGCAAGTGATGACAGGACGTCCGGGTGATGTCAGGCTTGACCCATGTCGAGCGACCCGAACCCGGATCAGGGCTGGTACTTCAACACCAAGACGAACCAGGTCGAGCACCTGGAACGAGGCCGGAGCATCGACCTCCTGGGCCCGTACCCGGACGAGGCGACGGCCCGGCGCGCCCTGGAGATCGCCAAGGAACGCACGAAGCAGGCCGACGCCGAAGACGCCAAGTGGAACGGCGACTGACCCTCGTGAGTGGTCAGGACGGTTAGAACCGTCCTGACCACTCACGAGCACCTGCGCCGGCCGCTCGCCCCACCTCCGCGCACGTTGCGAAAGCCACTTTCGCAACCTTCAACGTTGCGAAAGTGGCTTTCGCAACGTGCCGCACCGCGGCTCAGGCGTCCTGCCGCGCCAGCGCCGGTCCGAGCACGAACTCCGGGTCCACCTGCGCGGTGAGGTCTTCCCCGGCCCGCCCGCTGCCCCACGCCCGCGCGTTGCGGAGGTGGAACTCGACGCCCTGCCGCTGGTAGCGCGCCCAGTCGCGCCGCTCGCCGTCGACGGTCGCGAGCATCGAGCCCAGGGTCGTGAGGTTGTGCGGCTCGAGTTCGCCGATCGGGCGCGCGCGGCCGCGTTCGGCGGCGCGGACGTGCCGTGAGTTCTCCATCCAGCCCAGGAGGGCGTCGCCGACCTCTTCGCGCAGGAACTCGATGTCCTCGTCTTCGGTGACCTTGTTGCCCACGACGACCAGCCGCACGCCGAAGTCGCGCGCGTAGTCGGCGTACTGCCGGTACACGCCGACGCTGCGCACGGTCGGCTCGCACACCAGGAACGTCACGTCGAACCGCGTGAACAGCCCGGACGCGAACGCGTCGGCACCGGCGGTCATGTCCATGACCACGTACTCGCCCGCGTCGTCGATCATGTGGTTCAGCAGCAGCTCCGCCGCTCCGACCTTCGAGTGGTAGCAGGCGACGCCCAGATCGTCCTCGTCGAACTGCCCGGTGACGCCGAGCCGCACACCGCCGAACTCGCGGAAGCAGGCCTGGAAGATCGGGTTGTCCTCGAACGGCCGGACCAGCCGCGACCCGCGCCCGGGCGGCGTGGTCTTGATCATCGAGGCGGCGTCCGCGATCCGCGGGTTGTCGCCGCGCAGGTACTCCTTGATCAGGCCCATGTTGTCGCCCAGCGTCGGCCACGCGATGGCCTCTTCCTCGCTCGCGCCGAGCGCGACGGCGAGGTGCTGGTTGATGTCCGCGTCGATCGCCAGAACCGGTTTCCCGCCGCCGGCCAGGTACGCGGTGAACAGCGACGCCAGCGTGGTCTTGCCGCTGCCGCCCTTCCCGACGAACGCGATCTTCACGCCACGGCCCTTCCTGTCGTTTTGAAAAGGGTATCGGTTTTCATTTCGGTCCGTAACGTACACCCGACCGGCCCGCACCCGAACGGGCGATCAACGGCGCCGGATCGGGATAGGGTTGGGTGGTGCCTCCACTCGTGATCAGGACACACGCGGCGGGAGGGGACTTCGGTCACCTCCGGGCCGAGTTCTCGCTGCCGGAGTCGTTCGGGCCCGACGTGCTCGCCGAGGCGGAGGCGGCGGTCGTCGATCCCCTCGAGTCGGCGGGGGAGCGCGAGGACGCCACCGGTCTGCCCTTCGTCACCATCGATCCGCCCGGCGCCAAGGATCTCGACCAGGCGGTGCTGGTCGAGCGCGTCGAGGGCGGCGGGTTCCGGGTCCACTACGCGATCGCCGACCTTGCCGCGTTCATCCCGCCGGGTGGCGCGCTCGACAAGGAGGCGCGCCGTCGCGGGCAGACGCTCTACCTGCCCGACGGGAACGTCCCGCTTCATCCGCCGGTGTTGTCCGAGGGCGCGGCGAGCCTGCTGTCGGGGGAGACCCGGCCCGCCGTGCTGTGGACCATCGACGTCGACGCGAGCGGCGAGCCGACGGCGACCAACGTCCGCCGGGCGCTCGTCCGCTCCACCGAACAGTTCGACTACGAAACCGTCCAGGCGGCGATCGACGCGGGCGATCCGCATCCCTCCGTCGCCGCGCTGCCGGAACTCGGCCGGTTGCGCCGCGAGCTCGCGATCCGGCGCGGCGCGGTCGAACTGCAACTGCCGGAGCAGGAGATCAGCGGCGACCCCGACGGCGGCTGGGCGCTGATCCAGCGGCCGCGCAACGACGTCGACGCGTGGAACGCCGAGATCTCGTTGCTCACCGGCATGGCCGCGGCCAAGATCATGATCGGCGCCGGGATCGGGGTCCTGCGCACGCTGCCCCAGCCCGACGCCGAAGCGATCGAATGGCTGCGCCGGTCCGCGCAGGCGCTGAACATCGATTGGCCCGAGGGCAAGAGCGTGTCGGAGTTCCTGGCCGCGCTCGATCCCGGTCAGCCCGCGTCCATGGCGCTTTTCGCCGACACCACCAGGCTTCTGCGCGGCGCCGGGTACACCGCGTTCGACGGCGAGCTGCCCGCCTTGACCACGCACGCCGGGATCGGCGGCGCGTACGCGCACGTCACCGCGCCGATCCGGCGCCTGGTCGACCGGTTCGCCACCGAGATCTGTCTCGCCGTGAGCGCGGGCCGCGAAGTGCCCGAGTGGGTCCGCGCGGCGCTTTCGGAGGTGCCGGAGCAGATGACCGCGTCCGACACGCTGGCCGCGAAGGTCGAACGTGCCTGCATCGACCAGGTCGAGGCATGGGTCATGGCCGAGCACATCGGCGAGGAGTTCGACGCGATCGTGCTGCGGGCCGACGACGCCAAATCGGAGATCCTGATCGAGAATCCGCCGGTGATGGGCAAATGCGCGGGCGAGAAGCCGCCGGAAGGCGAGCGGATCCGCGTCCGGCTCACGGCGGTGGACGTCGACAAGCGGAAACTGTCCTTCGAGCGCGCATGATCGACGATCTCGGCGAAGTCGTCCCGCTGCGCGAACCGGCGTCGCGGGTGGTGTCGCTCGTGCCGTCGCTGACCGAGGCCGTCGAGGTGAGCGCGCCGGGAAGGCTCGCGGGCGCCACGGACTACTGCACCCATCCGGTCGATCTGGACGTCCCGAGGGTGGGCGGCTCGAAGTACCCGAACGTGGGCAAGGTGCTGGAACTCCAGCCGGATCTGGTGCTGGCCAACTCCGAGGAGAACCGGCCGGAGGACGTGGAACGCTTACGTGCCAACGGAATCCCGGTCTGGGTGATGGAGGCGTCGGCGACCGTGCCCGGCGCGCTCGCGTCGATCCGGCGGATCTTGACGCAGGCCTACGACCTCGCCGAACCGGATTGGCTGGTCGAGGCCGAAGAGATCTGGCGGGAGGCGCTGCCGGAGCGGTTCCGCGCGGTCGTGCCGGTCTGGCGGAAGCCGTGGATCGTGCTCGGCAGGGACACCTTCGGCGGCGACGTCCTGCATCGCGTCGGAATCGGGAACGTCTACGCGGAGCACGAAGAGCGCTACCCGCGCCCGAAGCTCGACGAGCTCCAAGCGCGCTTCGCGGCCGGAGACGCGAACCTGCTCGTACTGCCCGACGAGCCCTACGAGTTCACCGCGGACGACGGCCCCGAAGCGTTCCCCGGCGCGAAGCACGTCCTGGTCTCCGGGCGCTACCTGACCTGGTACGGCCCTTCGCTCGTCGAAGCGCACTCCCACCTCACGCATTTAGTCCTCTGAATGCGGTAGAGCGCATCCAGAGGACTAAATGCGGGCAGGTCAGAGGGTGAGGCCGGTGAGGACGGTGACGCGTTCTTCGGTGAAGTCGGCCATCGCCGACGCGGGGCCCTCGCGGCCGACGCCGGAGTCCTTCACGCCGCCGTAGGGCATCTGGTCGGCGCGGAAGCTCGGAACGTCGCCGACGAGCACGCCGCCGACACGCAGCTTCGCGGACACGTCGAACGCCGTCGGCAGGTCGCGCGTGAACACTCCTGCCTGAAGGCCGAAGCGCGAGTCGTTGATCCGGCGCACGCCGTCCTCCACCGACTCCACGCGCGTGATCGACACGACCGGCCCGAACACCTCGTCGGCCATCACCGACGCGTCCTCCGGCACGTTCGCGAGCACCGTCGGCTCGACGGTCGCGCCGTCGCGCTTGCCGCCGGTCAGCAGTTCGCCGCCCGCCTCGACCGCCGCGGTGATCCACGACTCCACCCGGGAGGCGGCGTCGGTGTTGATCAGCGGGCCGACGTCGACGCCGTCCGTCCGCGGATTGCCGGTCCCGAGCGCGCGCACCTGCTCCAGCACCTTCGCGCGAAGCTCGTCGTAGACGTCGGCGTGCGCGTAGACGCGCTGCACCGAGATGCACGACTGGCCGGCCTGGTACATCGCGAACGTCGCGATCCGCTGTGCCGCGAAGTCCAAGTCCGTCCAATCAGGACAGACGAGCACCGCCGCGTTGCCGCCGAGTTCGAGCGCGACGTGCTTGCGCGGCACGCTGTCCCGGATACCCCAGCCCACCGGCACGGAACCGGTGAACGACACGACCGGCAGCCGCGGGTCCGAAACCAGCTTGGCCGATTCCTCGTTGTTGACCGGGAGGATCGACCAGCTCCCGGCGGGCAGATCGGTCTCGGCGAGGATCTCGCCGAGCAGCAGCGCGGTCAGCGGCGTCGCGGGCGCGGGCTTGAGCACGATCGGCGCGCCGACCGCGATCGCCGGCGCGACCTTGTGCGCCACCAGGTTCAGCGGGAAGTTGAACGGCGTGATGCCCAGCACCGGGCCCTTCGGCACCCGGCGCACCAGCGCGAGCCGTCCCGTACCGCCCGGGTCGGTGTCGAGGCGCTGCAGGTCACCGGAGAACCGGCGCGCCTCCTCGGCGGCCCAGCGGAACGTCGACGCCGCGCGCCCGACCTCGCCGCGCGCCCACTTCAGCGGCTTGCCCGACTCGGCGGTGATCAGCTGCGCCAGCTCTTCGGACCGCTCACCCAAAACTTGGGACACGTGGTCCAACGCGCCCGCCCGGACGTGCGCGGGCAGCGTCGCGAACTCGTCCTGGACATCGTGCGCGGCCTGGACCGCGGCCTCGATGTCCGAAGTGGACGGAACGTGGTGCGAGCCCGCCTCGCTTCCGTCGAAGGAGTGACGGACGACGACGGTCTCGCCGCTGGTGACCGGCTTTCCGGCTACCCAGAAGGGGAATGTGGTCACTTGGAAGCCTCCGTGCGGACAGCGTGCTCCAGGACCGAAAGGCCCTCTTCGAGCAGTTCGGTGGACAGGGACAGCGGCGGCAGCAGGCGGACGACGTTGCCGTAGGTGCCGCAGGTGAGGACGACGACGCCCGCCTGGTGGCAGGCCTGCGCGACCCGCTTGGTCAGGTCGGCGTCGGGTTCGGTGGTGCCCGGCTTGACGAACTCGGCGGCCAGCATCGCGCCTCGGCCCCGGACGTCACCGATCACGCCGGTCTCCTCGGCCAGCGCCCGCAGGCGCGGCAGCACCGTGTTCTCGATGCGCTTCGCCGACGCCGCGAGGTTCTCCTGGCGCATGACCTCGATCGAGCCGAGGGCCGCGGCGCACGCGATCGGGTTGCCGCCGTAGGTGCCGCCGAGCCCGCCTGGCGGGACTGCGTCGAGCAGTTCCGCGCGGCCGGTGACGGCGGCGAGCGGCAGGCCACCCGCGATGCCCTTGGCGGTGGCGATCAGGTCGGGCACGACCTCTTCGTGCGTGGAAGCGAACCACTCGCCGGTGCGGCAGAAGCCGGTCTGCACCTCGTCGGCGACGAACACGACGCCGTTTTCGGTGCACCAGGCCGAAAGCGCGGGCAGGAACCCGGGAGCGGGCTCGATGAAGCCGCCCTCACCCTGCACCGGCTCCAGCACGATGGCCGCGACCTGGTCGCCGCCGATCTGCTTCTCGATGCGGTCGATGGCGATCCGCGCCGCCTCGGGGCCGGACAGGCCGTCGCGGTACGGGTACGAGCCGGGTACGCGGTAGACCTCGGGCGCGAACGGGCCGAAACCGTGCTTGTAGGGAATGGACTTCGCGGTCAGCGCCATCGTCAGGTTGGTACGGCCGTGGTAGGCGTGGTCGAACACGACGACCGCCTGGCGGCCGGTCGCGGCGCGGGCGATCTTCACCGCGTTCTCGACGGCTTCGGCGCCGGAGTTGAACAGTACCGAACGCTTCTCGTGGGTGCCCGGCGTCAGCTTGTCGAGTGCTTCGCACACCTCGACGTATCCCTCGTACGGCGTGACCATGAAACACGTGTGTGTGAACCGGCCCACCTGCTCACGGACGCGGTCCACGACGGCGGGGGCGGCGTGGCCGACGTTGGTCACCGCGATGCCGGAACCGAAGTCGATCAGGACGTTGCCGTCGGCGTCGGTGAGCAGGCCGCCTTCGGCCGAGGTGACGTAGACCGGCAGCACCGAACTCACGCCCGCGGCGACGACGGCGGCGCGTCGCTCCTGCAGGGCGCGCGAGGCGGGGCCGGGGATCTCGGTGCGCAGCCTGCGCTGGGTTTCGGTGGTGACGGTCACGGCCAGACTCCTGCGGACGCGAGGGACGGGGTCGCCCTCCAGAATGGGAGCCCGCCCGGCCCGCGTCAGCTCGACATCTTGTCGATATCGAGGCGTAGAGTTGGACAACATGGCACTGACCCTCGCCGCCCTCGCGGCCGAACGTCCGCTCGGCCTGCGGGTGCGCGCGGCCGAGGCGGGGCTCGACCGGGCGATCGGCTGGGTCCACCCCACCGAACTGACCGATCCGCAGGCCTTCCTCGAAGGGGGCGAACTGCTGCTGACCACCGGTCTCGCCCTCGATGAGACCACCTCACCCGGGTACATCCGGCGACTGGTCGACGCGGGCGTGGCGGGGCTCGGTTTCGGAGTCGGGCTCAGCCACGAGAGCATTCCTCAGTCGCTTGTGGACACCGCGGAAGAGGTCGGGCTGCCGGTGCTCGAAGTGCCGAGGAAGACGCCGTTCATCGCGATCACGCGGGCGGTGTCCCGCGCGGTCGCCGCCGACGAATACGCCTCGCTCGTGCGCACCGGCAAGGGACAGCAGGAACTGACCAGGACCGCCGTCGGCAAGGGCGGGCCGGGCGGCGTGGTGCGCAAACTCGCGAAGCTGGTCGACGGCTGGGCGCTCCTGCTCGACTCGTCCGGTGCGGTCACCGAGGCTTCGCCCTCCGCGCGGCCCTTCGCCGAGGAACTCCAGGACGACTTCGCGCGGCTGCGCGCGGGCACACTGGTGACGGTGGCGGGGGAGTACGAGGTCGTCCTGCAGACGCTCGACACCCGTGCCCGGGGTGTGCTCGCGGTCGGCACCCGGGAGCCGCTCGATGCCGCGGGGCAGCACATCGTCAACACCGCCGTGTCCTTGCTTTCCCTTGCGCTGGAACAGAACCGTGAGCACGTGGACGCCGTGCGACGGCTGCGGTCAGGGCTGTGTGACCTCCTCGCCGCGGGGCAGGCCGAACTCGCCACGCGCACGATGAAGTCGCTCTGGGGCGGTGTCCCGGAAGCGCCGTGGTCCGTGCTGGCCGTCGCCGGCCCCGCGGGTGCGCGCCGCTCGCTCGCCGACGCGCTCGACGCCGAAGTGGCTGGGGACAAGGTGTTCTTCGGCGAGGTGGGGGCGTTCGTGGTCGCGCTCGGCGACGTGGAGACCGTCGCCCGGCGGGCTTCCCGGATCGGCGGGCTGCACGCCGGGCTGTCCGATTCGGTGTCCACAGTGGACTTCCCGGCGGGGCTCCGGCAGGCGAAACAGGCGGCGGAAGCGGCGAAGGCCGAGCGTTCGCCGTTGGTCCGGTTCGCGGAACACGCCGGGCGCGGTTTCCTGGAGATGGTCGATCCCCAAGCGGCACAAGCGTTTTCGGACAGTCTGCTGGCGCCGTTGCGGCACCATGACGCGACTGGCCGAGGCGAGCTCGTCGCGTCGCTGACCTGCTGGCTCGAACACCACGGTCACTGGGATCTGGCGTCCGCGCGGCTCGGCGTCCACCGGCACACCTTGCGCAACCGCATGCGCAAGGTCGCCGAACTGACCGGCCGCGATCTCGATTCGCCAGGGGTGCGCGCCGAATTCTGGCTCGCGCTGCAGGTCAGCGCTCGGACCTGACCAGGGCGATCGGCGAGTCACCGCAGCGCCGCAGCCGCGTGCCGGTCTCCGTCGTGACCGGCTCCGCGCCGGCGGACCACCAGGCCGGGACGTCGACGTCGCGGACCAGCGATCCGGTCGCCTGGCGCGCGTTGTTCGACACGATCACCCGGCCTTGGGCGTTGACCAGCGCCGCACGGCCGCCAAGCGCGCGCAGCTTCAGTTGCAGCAGACGCTCGACCTCGCGCACGTAGATGTCCGCGCCGACGACGCCCGCGAAAGCCCCGTCACGCTGGACGGGAACCGTGAAGGTCAGCGTGTACTCGTCGGTGCAGAGGTAGTCGACGTACGGACCGTTGATGTGGCGGCGGCCGGTGTCACGCGGGACGGTGAACCACGATTGCCGGGTGTAGTCCAGGAAGTTCTCGCTGTCCGGATCGAGGCTGATGACCAGTTGCGCCGGCTCGTCGTCCCCGGTCTCGGTCCACCATTCGAAGGCGAATTCCTGATCGGCCAGCGCGTTCGGCGCGCTGATGAACCCGGCGCCGACGACCAGGCCGCCGAGGACGTCGAAGACCTGCGGCCGGAGGCGGGTCAGGTCTTCGGCGGTGGCATCGGTGGAGGCGGCCAGGAGCCCCTCGGCGCCGGCCAGTAGCGTCTTCAGCCGGCCGAAGACGTCTTCGACCAGGGCGGATACCTGTTCCACGACCTCGGAACCGGCGGACGGTGTGTCGTTCACGATGCTCACCTCGGATGCGCGGATGCCGCAGCTTAAGGGGCCAGAAGGTCTAAATGCACGTCCGCCAGCCGGTCTATCGCTTCGAGGATGTGCTCCTCGGTGAGCTTTCTGGCCAGCTCGCCGTCCCCCTGCGCGATGGCGGCGGCGATCGCGCGGTGTTCGGCGTAGGCGTTCTCGCGGGTGCCGTGCGGCTCGAGCGGCAACCACAGCAAACCGCCTCGTTCGCTCTGCAACTGCACTTCTTCCCTGGTCAGCCGTGGCGATTGGGCGGCCGCGGCGACTTCGAGATGGAACTGGCGCTCGGCGCGCGACGCCTCCGCGCCGGTGGCTGTGCGGATGTCCTCGGTCGCCAGTTCGAGTCGCTCGATGTCCTCGGGCGAACTCCGCTCGGCGGCGAGTTTGGCCGCGGCGCCCGCGATGGCGAGGTAGTGATCGCCGACGTCGCGAAGCTCGGACAGCGAAACCGTGCGAAGGCGCTCTCGCCACGAAGCAGCCGAAGGGTTGGCAGGCGTCTTCACGAAGCTTCCGCCGCCTCGGCCGCGTCGCGTCTCGACAAGGCCTTGCTGTCGCAAGGCCACGAGCGCTTCGCGGACCGTCACGGTGGAGACGCCGAACTGGGCGGCCAGCTCGGCTTCGCTCGGCAGCTGCTCCGAGTCGGCCAGCAGCCCGAGAGTGATGGCGTCGACCAGCCGCGCGGTGACCGCTTCCGCCCGGCCGATCTGGTCGAGCGGAGCGAACATCGCTGATCGCGCGCTGTGCGACATCCCCTTACGCATGGTGGCCCTTCGCCCGTACCGCTACCCGATGGAGGCAATCTTGCCCCATCGTCTTGTCATTTAACATCTGGACTTATATGTTTTAGCTCCCTCGCCGCCCCAAAAGGGAGCAAGGGACCTTTGCTATCGCCTCACGCCCCCAGGCCCAGTAGCCAGGAGCTCTCGTGCAGCAGTTGAAGCACTTCATCGGCGGTGAGTACATCGGATCCGCGTCGGGCCAGGTCGCCGACGTCGTCGATCCCGTCACCGGCCGCCCGTACCGCACCGCCGCCGTCGCAGGCCCCGAAGACGTCGACCGCGCGCTCCAGGTCGCGGCCGCCGCCTTCGAAACCTGGCGCGACACCACGCCCGCGCAGCGCCAGCTCGCGCTGCTGAAGATCGCGGACGCCGTCGAAGCCCGCGCGGAAGAGATCGTGCTCGTCGAATCGGCGGACACCGGCAAGCCGGTCGCGCTCACCGCGGCCGAAGAACTGCCGGCGATGGTCGACCAGTTGCGGTTCTTCGCGGGGGCCGCGCGTGTCCTCGAAGGACGGTCGGCGGGCGAGTACATGGAAGGGCATACCTCTTTCGTCCGCCGAGAACCGATCGGCGTGTGCGCGCAGGTTACGCCGTGGAACTATCCGCTCCTCATGGCGGTCTGGAAGATCGCGCCCGCCCTCGCCGCGGGGAACACCGTGGTGCTCAAACCGGCCGACACGACGCCCGCGTCGACCCTGCTCTTCGCCGAGATCTGCGCCGAATTCCTGCCGCCAGGCGTGCTCAACGTGATCTGCGGCGACCGCGACACCGGGCGCGCGCTCGTCGAGCACGAGATCCCCGCGATGGTGTCCATCACCGGCTCCGTGCGGGCTGGGATCGAGGTCGCCGCTTCGGCCGCGAAGGACGTGAAGCGCGTACACCTGGAGCTCGGCGGTAAAGCGCCCGTAGTGGTCTTCGCGGACGCTGACATCGAAGCGGCCGCTGAGGGCATCGCCGCCGCCGGGTACTTCAACGCGGGCCAGGACTGTACGGCGGCTACGCGGGTCCTTGTCGCCGACGAAGTCCACGACACCTTCGTCGCGGCTCTCACCAAGCAGGCGCGGGCGACCACCACCGGCAAGCCCGACGACACGTCGGTCACCTACGGCCCCCTCAACAACGCCGCGCAACTCGAACGGGTCGCCGGGTTCGTCGACCGGCTGCCCGAGCACGCGGTGGTCCACTGTGGAGGGAAGCGGCAGGGGGACGAGGGCTACTTCTACGAACCGACGGTGATCTCCGGCGTCCGGCAGGACGACGAGATCAGCCAGACGGAGATCTTCGGCCCGATCATCACCGTGCAGCGCTTCGAGACCGAAGCCGAAGCGCTCGCCGCGGCCAACGGAGTCGAGTACGCGCTCGCGTCGTCGGTGTGGACCACCGACCATCAGCGGGCGATGCGCCTGGCCCGAAAGCTCGACTTCGGCTGCGTGTGGATCAACACGCATATCCCGCTGGTCGCCGAGATGCCGCACGGCGGCTTCAAGAAGTCCGGCTATGGCAAGGACCTCTCGCTCTACGGCCTCGAGGACTACACCCGCGTCAAGCACGTGATGAGCGCGCTGTGACGACCACCGAAAGGCACGCCATGCCGCATCAAGCGCCCGCGACCGCTGCGGGGGAGCAAGGAACCTTTGCTATCACTTCCGCAGGTGGAGGCGACATTCCGGCCATTCGCCTGCGCGGGTTGCGCAAGGAGTTCGGCCAGGTCCACGCGGTCGACGGCGTCGACCTCGACATCCCGCCCGGCGAGTTCTTCTCGATGCTCGGCCCGTCCGGCTCCGGCAAGACGACCGTGCTCCGCATGATCGCCGGCTTCGAGCTCCCGACGGCGGGCACGATCGAACTGCACGGCCGCGACGTCAGCCGTCTCGCTCCGTTCGACCGTGACGTCAACACCGTCTTCCAGGACTACGCGCTCTTCCCGCACATGACCGTGCAGCAGAACGTCGAGTACGGCCTCCGGGTGAAGCGTGTCCCCCGCGCGGAGCGCCGCCAACGCGCGAAGGAAGCTCTCGAAACCGTCCGGCTCGGCGAGTTCGGCGAGCGCAAACCCGACCAGCTCTCCGGCGGCCAGCGGCAACGCGTCGCGCTCGCGAGGGCACTGGTCAACCGGCCGAAGGTGCTCCTGCTCGACGAACCACTCGGCGCCCTCGACCTGAAGCTGCGCCACACCATGCAGACCGAGCTGAAACAGATCCAGCGCGACGTCGGCATCACCTTCATCTTCGTCACCCATGACCAGGACGAGGCGTTGACGATGAGCGACCGCATCGCGGTCTTCAACGCCGGCCGGATCGAACAGGTCGGCTCACCGGTCGAGGTCTACGAGCGGCCCGCGTCGGCGTTCGTCGCCGGCTTCGTCGGCACCTCGAACCTGCTCAGCGGCGGCGGCGCCGAGAACATCATCGGCAAACCCGGTGTGTTCAGCATCCGCCCCGAGAAGATCCGCATCGACGCCGATCTCTCGAAATCCGCCGAGGTCGGTGAAACCAGCGCCACCGGCACCGTCACCAACACCGTCTACGCCGGCGCGACCGTGCGCTACGAGGTCACCCTCGACGCCGGCGGCCAGCTCTCCGTGGTCCGGCAGAACACCGCCGAACCCGCGGACTTCGAGGGCGGCCGCGTCCGCCTGAGCTGGCGGCACGAACACAGCTTCCGCGTCCCCGAAGCCGGTTAGTCCTCCCCTGTACCGAAAGGTTGTTCAATGAAGAACAGGAAACTCGCGCTCGCCGGCCTCCTCGGCGCCGGCCTGCTCGTGGCCGCCTGCGGAACCTCCGGATCCAGTTCGACCGCGGCCGCGCCCGGCGGGCAGGGCTTCACCGCGCCGAAGCTCGACGCGCTCGCGCAGCTCGGCCAGCCGGAAGGCCAGGTCAACGTGCTGGCCTGGCCCGGCTACGCGGAGAACGGCTCCAACGACCCGGCCGTCGACTGGGTCACCGGTTTCGAGAAGGAGACCGGCTGCAAGGTCAACGTCAAGGCGTTCGGCACCTCCGACGAGGCCGTGAGCCTGATGAAGACGGGACAGTACGACGTCATCTCCGCCTCCGGTGACGCTTCGCTGCGGCTCATCGCGTCCGGAGACGTCGAACCGGTGAACACCGCGCTCGTGCCGAACTACGCCGACGTCTTCGACTTCCTCAAGAACCGTCCGTGGAACAGCGTGAACAACGTGTCCTACGGCGTGCCGCACGGCTGGGGCGCGAACCTGCTCACCTGGCGCACCGACAAGGTGAATCCGGCGCCGACGTCCTGGTCGGTCATGTTCGACGCGAACAGCCCGTACAAGGGCAAGATCACCGCCTACGACTCGCCGATCTACATCGCCGACGCCGCGCTGTACCTCCAGACGCACAAGCCGGAACTCGGCATCAAGAACCCGTACGCCTTGGACGACAAGCAGTTCCAGGCCGCCGTCGACCTGCTCAAGCAGCAGCGCCCGATGGTGGCGGAGTACTGGTCGGACTACCTGAAGGAGAGCCAGGCGCTCAAGAGCGGCGACGCCGTCGTCGGCACCGCCTGGCAGGTGACGGTGAACCTGACCAAGAGCGAAGGCGCACCGGTCGAATCCGTGCTGCCGTCCGAAGGCGCGACCGGCTGGTCGGACACCTGGATGGTGGGCGCGAAGTCGCCGCACAAGACGTGCTCGTACAAGTGGCTGAACCACATCGTCAGCCCGAAGGCCAACGCGCAGGTGGCCGAGTACTTCGGTGAATCGCCCTCGAACCCCAAAGCGTGCGCCGAAACCAAGAACAAGGCGCACTGCGAGACCTTCCACGCCGGTGACGCCGCGTACGCCTCGAAGATCCAGTACTGGACGACGCCGATCGCGCAGTGCCTCGACGGCCGCACCGACGTCAAGTGCAAGGACTACGGCGAGTGGACCCGCGCCTGGACCGAGATCAAGGGCTGACCTCCCGAACTCCGGGAGCGGACGGTGGTGCCCCCCAACGCCGTCCGCTCCCGGTCCCATCCCTCACCTGGTGGAGACGATGACGACCACCCTCGATTCGCCGAGGCGGAGAACCTCCGCCTTCCTGTACCGCAAACCCAGGCTGCGACTGGGGATCCTGCTCTCCGCGCCGATGCTGTGGCTCGGCCTCGCCTACCTCGGCGCGCTGGCCGCGTTGTTCGTGACGGCGTTCTGGAGCACCGACGTCTTCACCGGCCAGGTCGTGACCGAGTGGTCGCTGAACAACTTCGTCACCCTCTTCAGCGACGCGGTGTACCGCACGATTACCCTCCGGACGGTCGGGATCGCCGCGCTCGTCACGGTGGTCACCGCGATCATCGCCTTCCCGATGGCGTTCTACATGGCCAAATTCGCCTCGCCGAGGGCGCGGCGCCTCCTGGTCATCGCCGTCATGACGCCGTTGTGGGCGAGCTACCTGGTGAAGGCCTACGCGTGGCGGACCATGTTGTCCGGCAACGGGGTCCTGCACTGGCTGCTGAACCCGTTCGGCCTCGACACCCCCGGGTACGGCGTGCTCGCGACGGTGATCACGCTGTCGTATCTCTGGCTGCCGTACATGATCCTGCCGATCTACGCGGGCCTGGAGCGACTGCCAAACTCACTGGTGGACGCTTCGGGTGACCTCGGCGCCCGGCCGTTCCGGACGTTCCGCTCGGTGGTGCTGCCGGTGACCTTCCCGGCCGTCGTCGCCGGCTCGATCTTCACGTTCTCGTTGTCGCTGGGCGACTACATCGCGGTGAAGATCGTCGGCGGCACGTCGCAGATGCTCGGCAACGTCGTCTACGACAACATCGGCGCGGCCAACAACCTGCCGTTCGCGGCGACCGTCGCGACCGTACCCGTGGTGATCATGCTCGCCTACCTCGCCGCCGTGCGCCGCACGGGCGCCTTGGACAACCTGTAGGAGCGCGCGATGCGGCTTTCCCGGACGACCAAATACCTTCTGCTGGCGGCGCTGGTGCTCGGCCTCGCGGTGATCTACTTCCCGCTGCTGGTGGTCCTGCTCAATTCGTTCAACGCGGACACCACCTTCGGCTGGCCGCCGTCGAGCTTCACCCTCGAATGGTGGGGGCGGGCCGCGGAGAACCAGGGCGCGCTGAACGCACTGTGGACGAGTGTCCAAGCAGGACTCGCCGCGACCGCGATCGCCTTGGTACTGGGCACAATGGCGGCCTTCGCGCTGCAGAAGTACCGCTTCTTCGGCCGCAACCAGGTGTCGCTGCTGATCATCCTGCCGATCGCCCTGCCCGGTATCGTCACCGGTATCGCGCTGAACAACGCCTTCCGCACGATCCTCGGCATCGACCTCGGCCTGTTCACCGCGATCGTCGCGCACGCGACGTTCTGCATCGTGGTGGTGTTCAACAACGTCGTCGCGCGCCTGCGGCGAATGGGCGGCAACCTCGAAGAAGCGTCGATGGACCTCGGCGCCGACGGGCTCACCACGTTCCGGCTGGTGACCTTCCCGATGCTGCGGTCGGCGCTTCTGGCCGGGGGCCTGCTGGCGTTCGCCCTGTCCTTCGACGAAATCATCGTCACGACGTTCACCCTCGGAACCGGGCTCGAGACCCTGCCGATCTGGATCCTGAACAACCTGTTCCGGCCGAACCAGGCCCCGATCGTCAACGTCGTGGCGGCGGTGCTGATCCTGGCGTCGACGGTGCCGGTGTATCTGGCGCAACGGCTTTCCGGCGACACGACTTCGGGCGGCCGGTTGTAGGCGCTCCTACCGAAAGGAATCCGTGGCGGCCCGGAGCGCCGCCAACATCCCCGGATCCGTCACCGCGTGCCCGGCCGCTTCCACCAGCTCCAGCTTCGAGTCCGGCCAGGCCCGGTGCAGCTCGTAAGCCGTCGTCGGTGGGCACACCGCGTCGTACCGCCCCTGCACGATGACACCGGGAATCCCGGCGAGCTTTCCGGCCTCGCGGATCAACTGCCCTTCCTCGAGCCACGCGCCATGGCAGAAGTAGTGCAGCGCCAGCCGGGCGAACGTGACCGCGAATTCCGGTGACGCGTACTGGTTCCGGAAGGCCGGATCCGGGCGGAGGCAGACGATCGCGCCTTCCCAAGCGCTCCATGCGATGGCGGCGCGCTCCCGGATCGCCCGATCGGGGTGATAGACGAGCTCGCGGTAGGCCGAAAGAGGGTCGTCGCGGCGGTCCTCGGGGATCGGGGCGAGGAACGCTTCCCACTCCCGGGGGAAGAGGTTTGCCGCGCCGCCGTTGTAGATCCAGTCGAGTTCGCTCCGCCGGACGGTGAAGACTCCGCGCAGGATGATCTCGCTGACGCGGCTCGGGTGGGTTTCGGCGTAGGCGAGGGCGAGGGTCACGCCCCACGAGCCGCCGAAGAGCTGCCACTGGTCGAGATTCAGCCGTTCGCGCAGCTTTTCCATGTCCGAGACTAGGTGCCAGAGGGTGTTGACCGACAGGTCGACGTCCGGTGTGCCGATGTGCGGGGTGCTGCGGCCGGCACCGCGCTGGTCGAACAGGATGATCCGGTAGGCCTCGGGATCGAAATGCCGCCGGGCCATCGAGGAGATGCCGCTACCAGGGCCTCCGTGCAGGACGACCACGGGTTTGCCGTCCGGGTTCCCGGCTTCCTGGCAGTAGATCCGGTGCCCGTCGCCGACGTCGAGCATGCCCTCGGCGCGCACGTGGATCGGCGGGTACAGGTCGTCCATAAGGACACTCTGCCCGATCGGCGAGTGTCCGAAGGGTGGGGGCCCGCCCCCGCCGCCGGGCTGAGCGGGCCCCCGGTCTTCGGTCGCGTCAGCAGCCCGCCGTGGCGGCCACGTTCGCGAATCCCTTCCCGGCGCCGGTCACCTTGTTGCTCGCGCAGACCTTGTTCCCCGTCGAGGCCTTCACGAGATAGAAGCCGTACGCGTAGCTGGACCGCACGTCCGCGGTGTTGCCGGAAAAGGTGTTGCCGCGGCCCCAGCCGTCGAGCTGGACATGGACCTCGAAGCCGCCGTAATTCGCGTCGTGCACGAAGACCTTGCTGCCCCGGTTGTCCGCGACCACGTAGTTGTTGCCCTTCATGTCCACCCAGCTGTCGGCGAAGTGCTCGCCGCTCTGCCCGGTGCCGTCGAAGACGTTGCCGCGCAGTTCACCGCCGGTGGTGCCTTCCTTGATGTCGATCGACTCGGCTCGCACGTTCGGGCCGATCTTGTTGTTCAGCGCCTTGTTGCGGTCGCTCCGGTCGGGTGTGCCACCGGGCCAGTTGCCCTTCGCGGAGCCGAAGTAGATGCCTTCGCCGTAGCCCGCGTACTCGCGGCCGGTGTCGGTCACCTCGGAGTTCTTCACGACGTTGTCGGTGCTCGTGTACTGGAAGTGGATGCCCTCGTGGCCGACGCCGGTGACCTTGATGCCGTCGACGACGGTGTTCTTGACGCCGGTGGCCATCAGGCCCTTCTGGCCACCGGTGAGGGTGAAGCCGGTCAGGTTCCAGTAGCTGCCCGTGAGCTCCAGCGTGCGCCCGGCCGAGGCCTTGATGACCGCGCTTCGCGGCCCCTTCAGGGTGATGCGGCTGCTCGACGTGCCGCTCTTCGCCGCCTTGAAGTTGCCCGTGAAGGTCTTGTCGGCCGCGAGTTCGATGACGGTTCCCGGAGTGACCGAAGCGAGCGCCGCCGTGAGCTGCTCCGAAGTCGCTACGCGGACCGTCGCGGCCTGTGCGGGGTACGCCGCCAGCGTGGACAGCAGGGCGGCACCGGTCGCGATGGCCAGAACCCGCTCACGAACACGCATCCGTGGTCCTCCTCGTCGAGGGATCGAAGCTCGGTCGTGGCGGCGACGGGCTAGACGTTAAGCCTCTTTACGAATGCGCGTCAAGGACATGATTGAAGTTCATGTATGTGAACGACTAAAGGAGGGTCGCCCTGCGCGGCCCTCCGGAAAAGAGAGCAAGGGACCTTTGCTACCGCGCTCCCCGGCGGCCCGAGTGGTAGCAAAGGTCCCTTGCACTCTTTTCGCAGGTCAGAGGCGGGTCAGTCGTGGAACGAGTGCTCCGGAGCCGGGAACTCGCCTCGCCGGACGTCCTCCGCGAACGCCGTCGCGGCCCCTGCCAGCACGCCGGCGAGGTCGGCGTACTTCTTCACGAAGCGCGGGGTCCTGCCGCGCCGAAGCCCGGCCATGTCCTGCCAGACGAGGACCTGCGCGTCGCAATCAGGCCCGGCGCCGATGCCGACGGTCGGGATCTTCAGCTCGTGCGTGATCCGCTTCGCCGCTTCGGCCGGCACCATCTCCATGACGACCGCGAAGGCACCGGCCTCCTCCAGGGCGAGCGCGTCGGCGAGCAGCGCTTCGGCCGCTTCGCCGCGCCCCTGGACTCGATAGCCGCCCAGATTGTGTTCACTCTGCGGGGTGAATCCGATATGTCCCATCACGGGGACACCGGCCGACGTCAGCGCCTCGACGTGCGGAGCGAATTTCCGCCCGCCTTCGAGTTTCACCGCGTGCGCGCGGCCTTCCTTCATGAACCGCACCGAGGTTTCCAGCGCCTGCTGCGGCGAGAGCTGATACGAGCCGAACGGCAGATCGGCCACGACCAGCGCCCGCTTCACCGATCGGGTCACCGCCCGGGCCAACGGCAGCAGCTCGTCCACCGTCACCGGAAGCGAAGTGTCGTAACCGAAGACGTTGTTCGCCGCGGAATCCCCGACGAGCAGCACAGGAATGCCCACTTCGTCGAACAGCGCGGCGGTGTACATGTCGTAGGCGGTGAGCATCGGCCACGTTTCGCCGCGCTCTTTCATGTCACGAAGATGATGTACGCGGACCTTCTTCCCAGAGGTGGCCTGGGGCGCCGCGCCGGTCCCGTACGGAGCCGCGAGCTCGCCGGAATCCTTTTCGGTGGCAGACATCCTTGTCGACCGTCCTTCCCTCGAGGCCTCGAAGAGGTCCCCGGGTCGTGGAGCTGAACAGGCCAAGCCTGACATGCCGATATGACCGTCCCAAGGCCCTGCGACCAGCTTCACACAGCGCCGTCACACCCGCGAATGAGGAAATTCAGACCAGAGGATGATGATCGTTGACAACCACGCAGGGTTGTGTGACGTCAAGTAAGTACAGCTGTCGATCTCCTGTGTGTACCGCGAAGGACCAGAATGGCAAACCCAGTGCGCCGAGTCGCGCCGTGGAAGGCGAGGGCGGGCGGGATCGTCGCCACCCTCGTGCAGCTCGCGGCCGTGTTCTCGGTGATCCTCCTGCTCGCCGGCGGGGTGAAGGGGCCGGTGCTCAGGACGGGTGACATCGCCTTCTCGGCATTGAGCATCCCGACGAACGCGAGCCTCGTGATCGTCCTGCTGCTGGTCGTCCTCGGTGCTGCGCTCCGCCGCCGCAAACGCGCCGCGCTCTACACGCTGCTGCTGTTCCAGGTCGGTGGGCTGGCAGTGACGCTGGCCTTCCAGGCCGCGCTGCTGTGGTGGCCCGAGCTGCTGAAACTCGGTCCGTGGCAGGTCCGGCACATTCCGCACCAGGTGTGGGTGCTGGCCATCGCCGACCTGATCTCCCTCGGCATGATCGCGCTGCTCTGGATCCTGCGCCCGGCGTTCCCCGCCCGGCTGGCACCCGGCGCGTGGCGCGACGGACTCACCGTCCTGTTCGGCGGCCTGGCCGCGGTCATCCTCGTCGGCTGGGGCTTGAGCGAAGCCTTTCCCGGTCGTCTCGCCGACACCTGGGAGCGTTTCGCCTGGGTCGTCAACCACACGACCGGAGAGAACATCCAGCTTCGCAGGGTCGGCATCGGCGAAGGCCCGGCCTGGCTCGACCTCGTTCTCGACCTCAGCGCGACAGCCGTCGCGACGGCCGCGTTGTACACGCTCTTCCGCGGGGTGCGTAGCCGTCGCTTGAGGACAGACGAGGAAGAACTGCGCGTACGCCGTCTTCTTGCCGAACACGGCGAAGACGACTCTTTGGGTTATTTCGCCACCAGGCGCGAGAAGAGCGTCGTCTTCTCGCCCAACGGCCGCGCCGCCGTGGCCTACCGAGTGCTCGCGGGCACCAGCGTCGCGAGCGCGGACCCCATCGGTGATCCCGACGCCTGGCCCGACGCGGTCCGCGCCTGGCTGAACGAAGCGCGCACCTACGGCTGGACACCCGGCGTGCTCGGCGCGAGTGAACGTGGCGCGAAGGTCTACGCCGACGCGGGCCTGCGCGCGCTGGAAATAGGTGACGAAGCCGTCCTCGACGTCCGCGACTTCAGCCTCGCCGGACCGGAACGGCGCTCGGTCCGGCAAGCGGTCAAACGGATCGAACGGGCCGGATACACCACGAAAGTCCGCCGGCACAGCGAAATTCCGGCCGAGGAAATGGCCAAACTCCTGCTGCACGCGCAGCAGTGGCGCGGAGCGGAAACCGAGCGCGGCTTCTCGATGGCGCTCGGCAGGCTCGGTGATCCGAGCGACGGTCGCAGCGTGATGGTGGAGGCGTACGACGCCAAGGGCGAGCTTCGCGGCATGCTGTCGTTCGTGCCGTGGGGCCGTCGCGGTCTGTCGCTCGACCTGATGCGACGCGACCGCGACGCCGAAAACGGGCTCAACGAATACATGGTCGCGGAGGTCGTCGCGGCGAGCTCACGCCTTGGCGCACAACGGATTTCACTGAACTTCGCGATGTTCCGCGCCGTCTTCTCCGAGGGGGAGCGGATCGGCGCGGGCCCGGTGCTGCGCGCATGGCGTGGTGTCCTCAGCATGGCGTCGCGCTTCTTCCAGCTCGAATCGCTCTACCGGTCCAACGCCAAGTACGGCCCCGGCTGGGAGCCGCGTTTCCTGTGCTACTCCTCGGCTCGACGGCTGCCGCGGGTCGGCATCGTGGCCGGCGCGCTCGAAGGATTCGTCCCGACGGGACGGTCGGGACGAGCGTTGAAACTGGAGACCGTCACCGACGAATTCGTCGCCGAGGTCCACCGCATCGAAGCCAACGCGGCCACCCCCGCGCCGAAACAGGTGCGGCGCCCCGATCAGGTCCGGGTGCGGATGGCGAAGCTGGATCGCTTGCGGGAAGCCGGGATCGATCCCTATCCGGTCGGTTTCGCCCGGGAGGACCAGCTCGGCGACGTCGTGTCGAAGTTCGGTGATCTAGGCCCGGACACCCACACCGGTCATCGGGTCCGAGTCGCGGGGCGGGTGCTCGCGATGCGCAATCTCGGCGGGCTGTGTTTCGCGCGGGTCAAGGATTTCAGCGGTGAGATCCAGCTGATGCTCGACGCCTCCGTACTCGACCCCAGCGGCTGGCGGCGCGGTGTCGACCTCGGCGACCACGTCGGCGTGAGCGGGCAGGTCGTGACGTCCCGGCGCGGTGAGCTTTCCGTGCTCGTCGACGAATGGACCGTCACGGCGAAGAGCCTGCATCCGTTGCCGGACAAGCGAAAGGGCCTCACCGACCCGGAGACGCGGGTGCGGCAGCGCTACCTGGACCTCGCGGTGAACCCGGATTCGACGGCGATGCTGCGGATGCGCTCGACCGTGGTGCGCGCGGTGCGGGAACGGCTGCATCAGGGCGACTACCTCGAAGTCGAAACGCCGATGCTGCAGACCGTGCACGGCGGCGCCAACGCGCGTCCGTTCATCACGCATATCAACGCCTACGACATGCGGATGTACCTCAGGATCGCCCCCGAGCTCTACTTGAAGCGGTTGTGCGTGGCCGGCGTCGAGCGAGTTTTCGAACTGAACCGGAACTTCCGCAACGAAGGCGTCGACGCGACGCACAACCCCGAATTCACCATGCTGGAGGCGTACCAGGCGTACGCCGACTACAACACGATGCGGACGCTGACGCGCGAACTCGTGCAGTGCGCCGCGGAAGCCGCGTACGGCGCGCAGGTCGTTCGCCGTCCGGGGCCGGACGGGACGGTCGTCGAGTACGACATCTCCGGCGACTGGCCGGTGATCCCGGTGCACGAAGCCGTCTCGGCGGCGCTCGGGGAGACGATCGACGCGAGCACCTCGGTCGCCGACCTCCAGCGGTTCTGCCGCGCGGCGGGAGTGCCGGTGAACGAGGAGGCCGGGCACGGCGATCTCGTGCTCAAGGCACACGAGCACCTGGTCGAAGGCGCGACGGTGCTGCCGACGTTCTACACCGACTACCCGACCGACGTGTCGCCGCTGACCCGGCAGCATCGCGTGGATCCGCGGCTGGCCGAACGCTGGGATCTGATCGCGTTCGGCTCCGAGGTCGGCACGGCCTACACCGAGCTGACCGACCCGCTCGAACAACGGCGGCGGCTGGAGGCCCAGTCGCTGCGCGCGGCGAGCGGGGACGTCGAGGCGATGGAGCTGGACGAGGACTTCCTGCTCGCGCTCGAACACGGCATGCCGCCGACCGGTGGTCTCGGGATCGGTGTCGACCGGCTGCTGATGATGCTGACCGGGGCGTCGATCCGGCAGACGGTGCTGTTCCCGTTCGTCCGGCCGCAGGGATAGCCGGGGGAGCAAGGGACCTTTGCTCCCACTTCTCTCAACATCGAGATAAACGGGAGCAAAGGTCCCTTGCTCTCTTTCCGCAGGTGGGAGCGATCACTGTGTGGATTTCGGGTCATCCAACGCACCAAAATCCACACGGTCGGTACTCGCCGCTACCCGGAGTAGGAGGTGTGTGGACATAGGGACACTCAACGTCTCTACATCCACACACCCATCGCGGCGACGACCCGTGATAGCAAAGGTCCCTTGCTCTCTTCCTGGCCGAATCGCCCCAGCAAGCCGCCATCGGATGCCATGATCCCCTCCTCAACGGAAGGAGCCGCCATGGCTGGAAACGTTCCCCCGGTCGCCGACGAGCGCGAGGGTCTCCTCGCCTACCTCGAGCAGCAGCGCCACGTCCTGCGGATCGCGGCGCACGGCCTTACCGAAGAACAGGCCAGAGCCGTCCCCACCAGAAGCTCGCTGAGCGTCGGCGGCCTGATCAAGCACACCGCGTTCACGGAAGACGGCTGGATCGACATCCTGCTCCAGAAGCCCTCGAAGCCGATGGACGAAGCGATGAAGGAGTACGAAGCCGGCTACGTGATGGCTGAAGGCGAGACGCTCGAAGACGTGTTCGCGCGCTACGACGAGGTCGCCCGCCGAACCGCGGACGTCATCGCCGGTATAGCCGACCTCGGCCAGCCGGTCCCGGTGCCGAAGGGCGTGCCCTGGTATCCGCAGGACGTCGACGCGTGGTCGGTCCGCTGGGTGTTGCTCCACCTCATCGAGGAGACCGCGCGCCACGCCGGGCACGCCGACATCATCCGCGAGCACATCGACGGCGCCACGGCGATCCCGCTGATGGCAGCCGCGGAGGGCTGGCCGGAGACGCCGTGGCTCAAGCCCTGGTCACCTGCCCAAGGCAACTAGAACAAGGTCGGTTCGTCCGCCAAAGCGCCTTCGATGACCAGCATCCGGCGCTTGGTGGCGACCCCTCCGCGCGCGGAGAAACCGCCGTCCTTGCCGCCCGCGGCGAGTACGCGGTGGCACGGCACGATGATCGGGAACGGGTTCCGGCCCATCGCCTGCCCCACGGCCTGCGCGCCGCCGGGCATGCCGAGGATGTTCGCGATGTCGCCGTACGTCAGCGTCTTGCCCGCGGGGATGGTGCGGATGAACTCGTAGACCCGGTGGTGGAAGTCCGGTACTCCTTCGTAGTCGAGGCCGACGCCGGTGAGATCCGTGCGCTTGCCGTTCATCAACGAGACGATCCCGTCGATCGCGCGCTGGATCTCGCCCGGCGGTGTGGATTCGGTCGCTTCGGGAAGGCGCGCGGTCAGTCGCGCCCTCGTCTTCTCTTCACTGCCCTCGGGGAGCTGGACCGCGACGACCCCGCGTTCGCTCCATGCGATGCCGCAGTCGCCGATCGCGGTGCCGAACACGGAATAGCCCGGTGCCGTCATGTGCCCAGGGTACGAGAGCGGACCGACAGTTTCGGGTTCACCGCCATGCCGCGGTGCCGCCGGAGCCGTGGCTGCGGTAGGAGTATGCACATGAGCGACCTCGTGCTTGATCACCTCGTCTACGCCGGGCCGGACCTAGAAGAGGCCGTCGCGCGCGTCGCCGAGCTGACCGGCGTCACGCCGGTACGCGGCGGAAGGCATGTCGGGTTCGGTACGGCCAACTATCTGGCCGATCTCGGCGCCGGTGCCTATCTCGAGGTGGTCGGCCCCGACCCGGACCAGCCCGAGCACGTCGGGCCGCGTCCGTTCGGGATCGACGAGCTGACCGCGCCCGCCCTGGTCACCTGGGCCGCACGGGTGGAAGGCATCGACACGGCGATCGCCGAAGCGCGTGAACGTGGTTACGACCCGGGCGAAGCGTCCGAGATGTCGCGGATCACCGACGACGGCGAACTGCTGACCTGGCGTCTCACCGGAGCGGGCGGTCTCGGCGGGCTCGCGCCCTTCCTCATCGACTGGGGGAGCACCCCGCATCCGACGACGCGGGGGCTCCCGTCGATCCCGCTGCTCATGGTGACCGGCGTCCACCCCGAGCCCGCCGCGGTCGAATCCGCGGTCCGCGCGCTCGGGATGGACATGCTCGTCCGGCGTGACACGAAGCCCGGCCTGGTGGCCGTGCTGACGAACTCAGCGGGGAAGCAGGTCGCGCTGAGCTGAGCGGGTCACGACGGTGCCCTCCCGCCAGCCGTTGGTCATCGGCAGCCGACGGTCCCGTCCGAACGCCTTGAAGGTGATCTTGGTGCCCGGCGGGTACTGGCGGCGCTTGTATTCGGCCTTGTCGACCATCCGCACCACGCGGTCGATGGTCTCCGGCTCGAAGCCCGCGTCGACCAGGTCGACGTAACCGCGGTCGCCCTCGATGTAGTCGTCGAGGATGTCGTCGAGCATCAGGTAGTCGGGCAGCGAATCGCTGTCCAGCTGACCCGGCCGCAGTTCGGCCGACGGCGGTTTGGTGATCGAGTTCTCCGGGATCGGCGGGGTTTCGCCGTTCTTCTCGGCTTCCGCGTTGCGCCACTTGGCCAGGTGCCAGACGTGCGTCTTGAACAGGTCCTTGATCGGCGCGAAGGCCCCGACGGCGTCGCCGTAGATCGTCGAGTAGCCGACGGCGAGTTCGGTCTTGTTCCCAGTGGCGAGCACGAGGTGACCGTCCTGGTTGGACAGTGCCATCAGCAGCATGCCGCGGACGCGGGCCTGGATGTTCTCCTCGGCGAGGCCGGTCAGCTGAAGCTGCTCGACGTAGACCTTGACCATGTCCGCGATCGGCTCGACGCGATAGTGCGCGCCGATCCGGCGGGCGAGATCTTCGGCGTCGCCCTTCGAGTGCTCCGAGGAGTACTCCGAAGGCATCGAAACGCCATAGACGTTGTCGCCGCCCAGCGCGTCGGCGGCCAGCGCCGCCACGACCGCGGAGTCGATGCCGCCCGAGAAGCCGAACGTCACCGACGAGAAGCCGTTCTTGTGCACGTAGTCGCGAAGGCCGACGACGAGTGCGTGCCACACCTCGGCCTCGTCCGACAGCGGCTCGCTGATCGCGGACTCGGTGCGCGGGGTGTACGCCGGGACGGGCTCCTCGCTGAGCACGCGGCGCTTCACCCGCAGGCCCTCGAACTCGCCTTCGGCGGTGTGCCCGCCCGACTCGAGATCCGTGTCGACGACGAGCAGGTGCTCGACGAACTGCGGCGCGCGCGCCAGCAGCCGCCCGTCCGCGCCGACCACGATCGAGTCGCCGTCGAAGACCAGGTCGTCCTGACCGCCGACCTGGTTCGTGTACACCAGCGGCGCCCCGGCCTCGGCCGCGCGGCGCGCGATCAGCGGTAGGCGGATGTCGTCCTTCGCGCGCTCATACGGCGAAGCGTTGGGAGCGACCACGAGGTCCACGCCGGCCTTGCCCAGCGCGGAGATGGGGCCGCCGTCCTGCCAGACGTCCTCGCAGATCACCATGCCGACGTCGACACCGTGGAAACGGACGACCTCGAGGTCGTGGCCCGGCTTGAACCAGCGGTGCTCGTCGAAGACGCCGTAGTTGGGCAGGTGGTGCTTGAACTGGCGGGCGACCACTTCGCCGCGGTAGAGCGCGGCCGCCGCGTCGCGCGGGCCGGCCTCGTCCAGATCGAGGTATCCGATGTAGGTGAGCACCTCACCGCAGCCGGCTTCTTCGAGTCGCCGCGCGAGCACGTCCACCATCTGCTTCGAGGCGGAGGCGAAAGTCGGGCGGAGGGAGAGGTCCTCGACGGGATAACCGGTGAGGGACATCTCCGGGAAGACGACGATGTGGGCGCCTGCTTCGGCGGCCTTGCGAGTCCACTCGACGGTGAGCTCGGCGTTGCCTTCGAGGTCCCCGACGGTGGTGTTGACCTGGGCCAGTGCGATGCGCAGTTGCGGCATGCCGACATTCTCACCCACCGGCGTCCGCGGGGACGACCGGATGTGCCGAATCGCCCACCTGGGGTCCGGCCGGGCGAAAGAGAGCGGGGGACCTTTGCTCTCACTTCTCTCAACGTCGAGAGAAGTGAGAGCAAAGGTCCCCCGCTCCCCGCGCGCTACTTGCGCTTGATCATGCTCCGCACCTTCTTGATGGTCTGCTCGAAGTCGGAGTCGAACGGGTTGTCGTGCACCAGGTAGGTCCACGTCGTGTTCGCCCGCCGCACGCCCGCGTCACCGAGGTCGATCCCGTTCTCGGTGATCTCGGCCTCCTCGAGCGTCTTCGCCGCCCGCTCGGCCGCCTCCGGGATGATCTTGTGGAACTCGGGGATCGCCGCGCGGTGGAACTCGTCGATCGGCGTTTCCCGCGCCAGCGCCCGCAGGTGGATGCTCTCCCGCACGTCGGTCAGGAACGCCAGGTGGTCCGACCACAGCTGGTCGATGTGGAACAGCAGCACCTCCCGGCACAGCTGCTCGACGCGGGCCTCGTCGTCGACAGCCTCCGAAAGCTCCTTGAACTTCTCCGGGTGCGCCTTCTCCAGCACCTCCGCCGCGTGCTTCGTCCGCAGCACCTTGTCCCGGTGCTCCAGCAGCTCGCCGCGCTGCCGCTCGATCAGCCGCGTGTAGCGCCAGGTGTTCCGGTGGATCTCCAGGTCGACGCCCTCGGCCACGCGCTGCGCGTGGTTGATCTGCCGCAGCGCCGCCGGGTCGGTGATCTCGCCGCTGCCCACGTCGGAGCTGATGCCTTCGGGGATGTCCGGCGCATTCGACAGCACGAGCTCGTCGTTCAAGCTGGCGAAGAACACCGCACTGCCCGGGTCGCCCTGGCGCCCGGAACGGCCGCGCAGCTGGCCGTCCAGCCGGCTCGACGGGTAGCGGGCGGTGCCGATCACGTGCAGGCCGCCCAGCTCGACGACCTCGTCGCGGCCTTCGCCGTCCTTGCCACCCAGCCGGATGTCGGTGCCTCGGCCCGCCATCTGGGTCGAGACGGTGACCGCGCCCTTCTTTCCGGCGTCGGCGATGATCGCGGCTTCCTCGGCGTCGTTACGCGCGTTGAGGACGACGCATTCGAGGTCGACCTTCGCCAGCTTCTCGGCCAGCTCTTCGGATTCGGCGACGTCCTGGGTGCCGACGAGGATCGGCCGCCCGGTCTCGTGCACCCGCCGGATCTCCTCTTCGATCGCGCGCAGCTTCTGCGACGGTGATCCGAAGATCCGGTCCTCCTGGTCCTCTCGGATGTTCGGCGTGTTCGGCGGGATGACCGCGACCTCGAGCTTGTAGAACTCGCGCAGCTGCTCGGCGACCGCGACCGCGGTACCGGTCATCCCCGCGACCTCCGGGTACCGCGCGAGCAGCGCCTGCACGGTGATCGAGTCGAGGATCTCGCCGCGGTCGGTCGCCTTGACCTGCTCCTTCGCCTCGACGGCCGCCTGGAGGCCGTCCGGCCAGCGCTGCAGTTCCGCGACGCGGCCGCGGGCGGCGTTGATGAGCTGGACCTTGCCGTCGCGCACGAGGTAGTCGACGTCGCGGGTGAGCAGCGCGTGCGCGTGCAGTGCCACGTTCACCGCGGGCAGCCTGTCCGAACCCGTCTCGTCGTAGAGGTTGATGTCGTCGCCGAGGGCCTTCTCGACCACCGAAGCGCCCGCCTTGGTCAGCCACGCGTTGCGGCCGTCGGCATCGGTCTCGTAGTGCAGCCCGAGCCGCAGCCGCCGGACGATGTTCGCGACCTCTTCGTCGGCGTCGGTGTGGTCGATCGACCCCGCCATCACCAGCGGCACACGGGCCTCGTCGACCAGCACGGAGTCCGCCTCGTCGACGATCGCGACCTCGGGCTCGCGCTGGACCAGGTCCTCCTCGCGGGTCACCAGCCGGTCGCGCAGCACGTCGAAGCCGATCTCGCTGACGGCGCCGTACGTGACCTCCTTCGCGTACGCCTCGCGGCGCTCGTCGCGGGAGTGCGCGGGCTCGACCCAGCCGACGGAGACGCCGAGCAGGTCGTAGATCGGGCCCATCCACTCCGCGTCACGACGGGCGAGGTAGTCGTTCACCGTGACGACGTGGACGTGCTTCCCGCGCAGGGCGTACCCGGCACCGGCCAGCGCACCCGCCAGCGTCTTGCCCTCACCGGTCTCCATCTGCACGATGTGCCCGCTGAGCAGGCCCATCGTGCCCAGCAGCTGGACGTCGAAGGCACGCTCGCCGAGCGCCCGCCGCGCGGCCTCGCGACCGAGCGCGCAGACCTCGATCAGCTGGTCGTTGCCGAAGGAAGACGCTTCCCGAAGCTTGCCGGCCCGCTCTGTCAGCTCCTCGTCGGAGAGCTTCTCCAACTCGGGCTCGAGCTTCTCGATGGCCGGCAGCAGCGCTTCGTAGCGGGTCAGCTCGACGCTGCCCGGCCGCTGAATGATCCGGCGCAGCTTCTTGCCCACCCGGCTGATCAGTGCTGCCACCCCTGTGCTCCCGTCTGTTCTTCTGCCGTCCGCACCCGTACCACCAACGCGGTGGTGGTGCGGCCGAGTTCCACGGCCGATGGCACGATCCAACCGTGTCCACTCATGTCAGCGCCAGGTCCCGTGCCCGTCGATTCGCCGCGATCACGCTGTCCGGCCTGCTCGCGGTCACCGTCGCCGCGTGCTCGTCGGGAGAGGGTAGAACCCAGCCGCCGCCTCCGGCCACCGAGTCGCACGCCCCGACCGGGCAGGTGCCCGCCGGACTCGAGAAGTTCTACGGACAGAGCCTGACCTGGGCCGACTGTGCACCCTACGCGACATCCGATGACGCGAAAGCGGCGTTTCGAGTGAAGGACGCACAGTGCGCGCGGCTGACCGTCCCGCTCGACTACGCCAAACCCGAAGGCGACTCGATCACGCTCGGCCTGCTGCGCCGGAAGGCGCTGGAAACCGACGAAAGGATTGGCGCGCTCGTGGTCAACCCCGGCGGCCCCGGCGCCTCCGGGATGCAGGCCGCGGCCGGTCTCGCCTCCCGGACCGCGACGAACGAGCTGGGCAAACGCTTCGACATGGTCGGTTTCGACCCGCGCGGCATCGGCGCGAGCCAGCCTCAGATCCGCTGCCTGTCCGATGCCGAACGTGACGCGGACCGCGCGGACGACAGCGAGACCGACGGCTCACCCGAGGGAGTGAAAAAGCAGGAGACCGAGTCCCAGGACTTCGCGGCGAAGTGCGCCGAGCGGACCGAACACGGCGCCGCGATGCTCGCGAACCTGGGCACGCGCGACGTCGTCAAGGACATGGACATCCTGCGCTCGGTCCTCGGTGAACCGAAGCTGAGCTACCTCGGCTACTCCTACGGGACGCGGATCGGATCCGCCTACGCCGAGGCGTTCCCGGCGAACGTCCGCGCGCTGGTGCTCGACGGAGCCGTCGACCCGGAGCAGGACGCGGTGGAGTCGCTGGTCGCGCAGGGACAGGGCTTCGGCAAGGCGTTCGGGGAGTTCTCGAACTGGTGTGCCGCACGCGAAGACTGCGCCCTCGGCCGCGACGCCGCCGGCGTGACGAAGGCGTTCCAGGATCTGGTGCGCCCGCTGATCGACTTCCCGGTGCCAGTCAGTGACGGCCGGAAGCTGTCGTACGAGGACGCGACGACAGGCGTGATACAGGCCCTCTACCAGGAAGATCTCTGGGAACCGCTGAACTCCGCGCTCAACGACCTGAAGCGCCAGCGCGGCGACGGGCTGGAGAAACTGGCCGACCTCTACAACGAACGCGGCGCCGACGGTCGCTACGGGACGACGCAGGACGCGTTCGTCGCGATCCGCTGCGTCGACGACCCGCGGGTCACCGATCCGGCGAAGATCCTCGACGCGCAGAAGCGGTACGCGGAGGCGGCGCCGTTCCTCGACGACGGCAGGCCGGACGGTTCCGCGCGTGACGCCTGCGCCTTCTGGCCGGTGCCGAACACGTCCGAACCGCACCAGCCGAACGTCGAAGGGCTGCCGAAGACGCTGGTCATCTCGACGACGAACGACCCGGCGACCCCCTATCAGGCGGGCGTCAACCTCGCGAAAGCGATCAAGGGAGCTTTGCTCACGTTCGAGGGCAACCAGCACACCGTGTTCCTCCAGGGTGTGTCGTGCGTCGACCGGATCGGCATCGATTACCTGGTGAACGGCGCCCTGCCGGACGAGGGCACGCGCTGCGCCGCCAAGTAACGAGTTCGGCGCGAAGGCCCCATGAGCGGCCGGGACGCTGCGAAGATCGCGAGATGAGCCTTCGCCGCGTCCCGGCCGTGCTCGTTGCCGTCGTGCTCGTTGCCTCGTGCACGACGCAGCAGCCGCAACAGCCACAGCCGGCGCCGTCGCCGACCACCACGGCGTCGCCCACTCCGGACCCGAAGGCGCTCGAGAAGTTCTCCGAGCAGAAGCTGGCGTGGGGTGCGTGCGCGTCCCACACGGACAAGGCGTTCGACTGCGCGAAGCTCACCGTCCCGCTCGATTACCTGAAGCCGGACGGCGAGACGATCTCGATCGGCGTCCTCCGGCACAAGACGAAGAACACCGGCCGTCGGATCGGCTCCCTCGTGCTCAACCCAGGCGGCCCCGGTGGCTCTGGCGTCTCGGCCGCGGCGCGGATCGCGAAGTCCCGCCCCGCGGCGGCGCTGGCCGAACGCTTCGACATCGTCGGCTTCGATCCGCGCGGAGTGGGGACCAGCGAGCCGAAGCTCGTCTGCCTCACCGATGCCGAACGCGACGCGGACCGAGCGGAGGATTCGGAAAGCGACTCGACGCCCGATGGTGTCGCGAAGCAGCTCGCTGACGCCAAGGCGTACGCCGCGAAGTGCGCCGAGCGCACGAAGCACGGTACGGAGCTCCTCGCCAACATCGGGACCAGGGACGTCGTCCGCGATCTCGACGTCCTGCGTTCGGCTCTCGGCGACGAGAAGCTCAGCTACCTGGGCTTTTCCTACGGCACGCAGATCGGGACCGCCTACGCCGAGGCCTATCCGGACAAAGTGCGGGCGTTGCTCCTCGACGGTGCGGTCGATCCCCAACTCGACACCGCCGAGTCGCTGGTCACGCAG
The DNA here is from genome assembly GCF_024628825.1 of Amycolatopsis roodepoortensis. NCBI lineage: Bacteria > Bacillati > Actinomycetota > Actinomycetes > Pseudonocardiales > Pseudonocardiaceae > Amycolatopsis > Amycolatopsis roodepoortensis. Next base: position 3,631,539 of record NZ_CP102415.1, on the reverse strand, counting down.
ATGGCCGGGTTCCAGAACACCTTCGCCGAATTCGGCAAATGGTGCGCCGCTCGCGCGGAATGCGCGCTCGGCCGGGACGCGGGCGCGGTGACGAAGGCGTTCCAGGACCTGGTGCGGCCGCTGATCACCGAACCGGTGCCCGCCGGGACCCGCAAGCTCTCGTTCGAGGACGCCATCACCGGGACAAGCGCCGCGCTGTACTCACAGGACGCTTGGAAGTTCCTCAACGACGGGCTCGCCGAGCTGAAGCGGGGGAGCGGCAAGACCCTGGTCGCGCTCGCGGACAACTACTACGGCCGCGAGACGGACGGCAGGTACACCGGCATCCTCGACGTGTACTTCGCGGTCCGCTGCGTCGACAGCACGCGGATCGCCGACAGGCGGGTCATCGAAGGCGCCCACCAGCGGATGCTCCAGGGCGCGCCGTTTCTCGCCGGTGGCACCCCGGACATGAGCGAGCTCGACATCTGCTCGGTGTGGCCCGTGCCCGCCAGCTCAGAGGTGCACAAACCGGACATCGCCGGCCTGCCGAAGCCTCTGATCATCTCGACCACCGACGACCCCGCGACCCCGTACGCGTCCGGGGTGAACCTGGCGCGGGACCTCAAGGGAGCTTTGCTCACGTTCGAGGGAGCGCAGCACACCGTGTTCCTCGAGGGGAACGAGTGCGTCGACCGAGCAGGCATCGCCTACCTGATCGACGGCGCACTGCCCGCCCCGGACGCCCGCTGCTCCTAGCAGAGGAGCAAGGGACCTTTGCTACCACCGAGCCCGCTGACCAGGCATTTCCCGCCAAAACGGAGCAAGGGACCTTTGCTACCGCCCGGCGCCCACGATCACCGCGTTGTGCCTGGTCAACGCCAGTTCCAACATCACCGCGAACTCCTCCGGCCTCGTCGGCGGCACCTGCAGCCACACCCGCACCAGCCGCCGCGGCTCGTCCCGCGAAATCCACAGCTTCACGAACACGTCCGACCTGATCTCCGGCACGATCCCGCCGATCACCGCCGCCGGCACCTTCGCGGCGATCCGGAACGACTCGGTGTCCTGCACCCGCTCCCACCGCTCGCCGCGCAGGTCGGTCGCCCCGGTCAACAACCGCCGAAGCCCGCCTTCGGGCCCGAGCATCGCTTCGGGCGTGTACGGCGCCGAAGCCGGCAGCACCTGCTTCCCGCCAGGCCCGCTGAGTGCGATCTCCGAGCCCGACAGCCGGTACTCGACCTTCCGCCGCCCCGAGTCGTCCTGCAGGTCGGCCTTACCGACCGCGCCACCCTCGAGGCTGACTTCGCCGTCGAGCCCGCGCACCGGCAGGCCGGTGACGACGCCGTTCACCCCGAGCGTGAACCGCACGCTGCGCAACGAGACGAGGGAGTCGGCCGCCGCGCTTACGTAGTCCTGGGCAGGCGGCAGCGGGGGAGACCCCGCGCAGCCGCCGATGAGCCCGATCGTGAGCAGCAGCGCCGGCACGAGGTGACGGCAGCGCATGACCGAAGCCTATGGCTTGGCCCGAATCTTTCGCACAGTGTCCTTCCGGCCGCTTTCGCTGAGCTCCGCCGCCCACGACTCTGTACCCGTGCAATCCGAGACCCGGCTCCACCGCGCGTGGTTCGTCGCCGCCGCCGCATTCATCGCCCTGCTCGCCGCCGCCGGTTTCCGCGCGGCTCCCGGCGTGCTCATCGACCCGCTTCACAACGAGTTCGGCTGGTCGCGCGCGACGATCGCGTCGGCCGTCTCCGTGAACCTCGTCCTCTACGGCCTCTTCTCGCCCTTCGCCGCGGCTCTCATGGAGCGCTTCGGCATGCGACGCGTCGCTTCGACGGCATTGTTCGTCGTCGCGATCGGCGCGGGCGGCACGGTGTTCATGAACGCGAGCTGGCAGCTCATCCTCTGCTGGGGCGTCCTGGTCGGCGTCGGCACCGGCTCGATGGCGATGAGTTTCGCCGCGACGGTCGCCGCCCGCTGGTTCGTCCGCAGCCGCGGCGTCGTCACCGGGGTCCTCACCGCGGCGGGCGCCACCGGCCAGCTGATCTTCCTCCCGATCGTGGCGAACCTCGCCGTCGACGAAGGCTGGCGGACGGCGTCGCTCGTCATCGCCATCGCCGCATTGGCCGTCGTGCCCGTCGTTCTCCTGGTGGTCCGCGATCACCCGTCCGATATCGGAATGACGGCTTACGGCGCGGAGCCCGGCGAAGTCGCCCCTGCCACCCGCACGGGTGGTTCCGTCCGCCGCGCGCTTTCGGTGCTGGGCTCGGCAGCGCGCACGAGGACGTTCTGGCTGCTCGCCGTCGGCTTCGCGATCTGCGGCGCCACGACGAACGGACTGGTCAGCACCCACTTCGTGCCCGCGGCGCACGACCACGGCATGCCGCAGACGACCGCCGCCGGACTGCTCGCCCTCGTCGGAATCTTCGACGTCGTCGGCACGATCGCCTCCGGCTGGCTTACCGACCGCGTCGATCCGAGGATCCTCCTCGGCGTCTATTACGCCCTTCGTGGTGTTTCGCTCGCTCTCCTCCCGCAACTGCTGAGCGGAACGGTGGAACCGAGCATGTGGGCGTTCATCATCTTCTACGGCCTCGACTGGGTGGCGACGGTTCCGCCCACGGTCGCGCTCTGTGTCCGGCAATACGGCGCCGCCGGGCCGATCGTCTTCGGCTGGGTCTTCGCCAGCCACCAGCTCGGCGCTGGTCTCGCGGCCTTCGGCGCGGGCGCGATCCGCGATTCCTCGGGCAGCTACGCGCTCGCTTGGTACATCGCGGCGAGCCTCGCCGTGATCGCTTCGGTCGCTTCGCTGGCGATCACCAAGGCGGCCAAACCCGAACCGGTCCTCGTGGGGTGATCCACCACTTCCGGCCGAACGGCGCGTCGCGAAACATGTCGTTAACACGTTCTCGTTAGGGTGCGGCCATGGATCGCCAGCAGGAGTTCGTGCTCCGTACCTTGGAAGAGCGCGACATCCGTTTCGTCAGGCTCTGGTTCACGGATGTGCTGGGGTTTCTCAAGTCGGTCGCGGTCGCGCCCGCCGAGCTCGAGGGCGCCTTCAGCGAAGGGATCGGCTTCGACGGGTCGGCCATCGAAGGATTCGCGCGGGTCTACGAGTCCGACATGGTCGCGAAGCCCGACCCCGCCACGTTCCAGGTCCTCCCCTGGGAGACCCCGGACGGCGGCCCGTACTCGGCGCGCATGTTCTGCGACATCGCGATGCCGGATGGTTCCCCGTCCTGGGCGGACCCCAGGCATGTCCTGCGCAGGCAGCTCTCGAAGGCGGGCGAAGCGGGTTTCACCTGCTACGTCCACCCCGAGATCGAGTTCTTCCTGCTCTCCAACCTGCCGGACGACGGCAGTGAGCCCGAGCCCGCGGACAACGGTGGCTACTTCGACCAGGCCAGCCACGCGACCGCGACGCACTTCCGCCGCCACGCCATCGAGACGCTCGAGGCGATGGGGATCTCGGTCGAGTTCAGCCACCACGAGGGCGCGCCCGGTCAGCAGGAGATCGATCTCCGGTACGCCGACGCGCTGACCATGGCCGACAACGTGATGACCTTCCGCTACGTGGTCAAGGAGGTCGCGCTCACTCAGGGCGTCCGCGCGACCTTCATGCCGAAGCCGTTCACCGATCAGCCGGGTTCCGGGATGCACACCCACGTGAGCCTGTTCGAGGGCGATCGCAACGCCTTCTACGACGCGGAAGACCCGTACGAGCTGTCCGCGACGGGCAAGGCCTTCGTGGCGGGACTGCTGCACCACGCGAAGGAGATCTCGGCCGTCACCAACCAGTGGGTGAACTCCTACAAACGCCTGATCAGCGGCAGTGAGGCCCCGACGACCGTTTCGTGGGGCCGCGCCAACCGCTCCGCGCTGGTCCGGGTGCCGATGTACTCGCCGGGCAAGGCGTCGTCACGCCGTGTGGAGATCCGCACGCTCGACTCCGCGTGCAACCCCTATCTGGCGTACTCGGTCATCCTGGCCGCCGGGCTCAAGGGCATCGAGAAGGGCTACGAGCTCCCGCCTCCCGCCGAGGACAACATCTGGCAGCTCTCGGACGCCGAGCGCCGCGCGGCCGGATACGCCCAGCTCCCGCAGAACCTCGGCGAGGCACTGGCGGAGATGGAGAAATCGGAACTTCTGCCCGAAGCGCTCGGAGAGCACGTTTACGACTTCTTCCTTCGCAACAAACGTGTTGAATGGGATAACTACCGCAGCGCGGTGACCCCGTACGAGCTGCGGACCCTGCTTCCGGTTCTCTAGACGAAGGAGACCTGATGGTGCGGCGACCGGTGTTCCGAGTTCTGACGACAGTGGTCGCCGCGGCCATCGCGGCGAGTGCCGCGCCGGCGGCGTCCGCCACCGGGAAGCCACTCGATCTCGACTCCGCCGACATCCCCGCGCTCCAGGCCCGGATGTCCGCCGGACGGCTGACCGCGGTCGGCCTGACCTCGGCTTACCTCGATCGCATCCGCAAGGTCGACCGTAAGGTGAACGCGGTCATCACGGTCGATCCGGCCGCGATCGCGCAAGCCGCGGAGAGCGACGTCCGGCGTCGCGCCGGCAAGACCCGCGGACCGCTGGACGGCATCCCCGTCCTGGTGAAGGACAACGTCGACACCCGCTCCATGCAGACGACGGCGGGCTCGCGCGCGCTGCGCAGCAAGCCCGCGAAGGACGCGACCCTGATCCGCCGTCTGCGTGACGCGGGTGCGGTCGTCCTCGGCAAGGCGAACCTGTCCGAATGGGCGAACTTCCGCGCCGCCAAACCCACTTCCGGGTGGTCAGGCGTCGGTGGGCAGACGAACAACCCGTACGTGCTCGATCGCAACCCCTGTGGGTCGTCCGCCGGATCCGCCGCCGGTATCGCCGCGTCACTCGCCCAGGTCGCGATCGGCAGTGAGACCGACGGCTCGATCGTCTGCCCGGCCGGGATGACCGCGACGGTGGGGCACAAACCGAGCCTCGGCCTGGTCAGCCGCACCGGCGTGGTGCCGATCTCGGCCGAACAGGACACCGCCGGTCCGATGGCCAGGCACGTCGTCGACGTCGCGCTGACCCTGTCCGCGCTCCAGGGCCGCGACCCGAGCGACCCGGCCACCGGCGCGTACCCGCCGAACCAGCCGACCGACTACGCCGCGCACCTGCGGCCCGGTGTGCTGAAGGGTTCCCGGATCGGTCTCTGGCGCCTGCCGGTCCTCGGCCCGGACGTCGACGCGGTGATGACGAAGACCAGGAACTCGCTGGTGAAGGCGGGTGCCGAGGTCGTCGAGGTGACGCCGCCGTACCAGGCCAGGCTCAGCGAACTGGAGTTCCCGGCCCTGCTCACCGAGTTCCACCGGGACATCGATCGCTACCTGGCCACGCGCCCCGAAGGCCCGCGCGACCTCGCCGCGCTGATCGCCTACAACAGGTCCGATCCGCTGGAGCGGACCTGCTTCGCCGGACAGGAGCTTTTCGAGCAGGCGCTCGCCGCGCCCGGCCCGTCCGACCCCGGCTACCAGGCCATGCGCCGCGAGCTCACCGATCTGGCGAAACGCTCGATCGACGAGACCCTCGCGAAGTACCGCCTCGACGCGATCGCCGCGCCCACGAACCCGCCCGCCTGGAAGACCGACTGCAAGACCGGCGACAACGACGTGATCCCGTCGTCGACGCCGGCCGCCGTCTCGGGCTACCCCGCGGTGACCGTGCCGGCCGCGTTCGTCGGCGAGCTCCCGGTCGGTGTCTCGTTCATGGCGGGGCAGTGGACGGACGCCCGGGTGCTCGCCTACGCGGCCGACTTCGAACGTGTCGCGCCCGCCCGCAAACCGCCCCGCTACCTGAAGACCGTCGGATGACGGTGGTGCGTACCGGCTGACCTGCGGCGATGTCGTTAAGTGACCCCCCTGTTTTCAGGGGGTTCCGGGGCATGTAATCTTCTCTTCGTCGCCAGGAACACCGGGCCGCCGGGGCCGAAAGCCCCGAGGCAAGGAACCAGGGCCGAGCGGGTTGACACCGCGAACCGGACCAGGTAATGTTCAGCGTCGGCCCACGAGCGGCCGCCGACCCCCTACGACTAACAGCGTAGGATTCGGCATGCTCGACCAAAAAGCTTGTGAATATCGCTTTGAAACAAAGCGTGTTGCTTGAGAACTCAACAGTGTGCTAGTGAACTAAGCCAGTAGAGCTTATGTATTTGAACCTCGTTTGAGGTTCCTTTGAGAGCATTAAATTGCCTCGATCAAATTTGACATTGTTGGAGAGTTTGATCCTGGCTCAGGACGAACGCTGGCGGCGTGCTTAACACATGCAAGTCGAACGATGAACCGGTTTCGGCCGGGGATTAGTGGCGAACGGGTGAGTAACACGTGGGCAATCTGCCCTGTACTTTGGGATAAGCCTGGGAAACTGGGTCTAATACCGGATATGACTGCTGATCGCATGGTTGGTGGTGGAAAGCTCCGGCGGTACAGGATGAGCCCGCGGCCTATCAGCTTGTTGGTGGGGTAATGGCCTACCAAGGCGACGACGGGTAGCCGGCCTGAGAGGGTGACCGGCCACACTGGGACTGAGACACGGCCCAGACTCCTACGGGAGGCAGCAGTGGGGAATATTGCACAATGGGCGCAAGCCTGATGCAGCGACGCCGCGTGAGGGATGACGGCCTTCGGGTTGTAAACCTCTTTCGCCAGGGACGAAGCGCAAGTGACGGTACCTGGATAAGAAGCACCGGCTAACTACGTGCCAGCAGCCGCGGTAATACGTAGGGTGCGAGCGTTGTCCGGAATTATTGGGCGTAAAGAGCTCGTAGGCGGTTTGTCGCGTCGTTCGTGAAAACTCCACGCTTAACGTGGAGCGTGCGGGCGATACGGGCAGACTTGAGTTCGGTAGGGGAGACTGGAATTCCTGGTGTAGCGGTGAAATGCGCAGATATCAGGAGGAACACCGGTGGCGAAGGCGGGTCTCTGGGCCGATACTGACGCTGAGGAGCGAAAGCGTGGGGAGCGAACAGGATTAGATACCCTGGTAGTCCACGCTGTAAACGTTGGGCGCTAGGTGTGGGCGACATCCACGTTGTCCGTGCCGTAGCTAACGCATTAAGCGCCCCGCCTGGGGAGTACGGCCGCAAGGCTAAAACTCAAAGGAATTGACGGGGGCCCGCACAAGCGGCGGAGCATGTGGATTAATTCGATGCAACGCGAAGAACCTTACCTGGGCTTGACATGCGCCAGACATCCCTAGAGATAGGGCTTCCCTTGTGGTTGGTGTACAGGTGGTGCATGGCTGTCGTCAGCTCGTGTCGTGAGATGTTGGGTTAAGTCCCGCAACGAGCGCAACCCTTATCCTACGTTGCCAGCGCGTTATGGCGGGGACTCGTGGGAGACTGCCGGGGTCAACTCGGAGGAAGGTGGGGATGACGTCAAGTCATCATGCCCCTTATGTCCAGGGCTTCACACATGCTACAATGGCTGGTACAGAGGGCTGCGATACCGCGAGGTGGAGCGAATCCCTTAAAGCCGGTCTCAGTTCGGATCGCAGTCTGCAACTCGACTGCGTGAAGTCGGAGTCGCTAGTAATCGCAGATCAGCAACGCTGCGGTGAATACGTTCCCGGGCCTTGTACACACCGCCCGTCACGTCATGAAAGTCGGTAACACCCGAAGCCCATGGCCCAACTCTTCAGAGGGAGTGGTCGAAGGTGGGACTGGCGATTGGGACGAAGTCGTAACAAGGTAGCCGTACCGGAAGGTGCGGCTGGATCACCTCCTTTCTAAGGAGCAACACATCCACCCCGCCGGGATACCCGGGGCAACGGTGGTGGAGTGGCCAGGACTCAAGTGCCGAATGTGTGCGTGTTCTGGTTGCTCAAGGAATTGTGGAACTACTGGTTAGGGTTGGGTTCGGCGGGCGAGTACTGCCCCGGGAGCGGGGAAAAGTGTTACGGGAGTCGAGAATTGTTCACTATGCACGCTGTTGGGTCCTGAGGCAACACGCCGAGGGGCTTACACGAGCTCCGGGGTTTTTTGTTTCTGGTGTGGTGTTTGAGAACTGTAGAGTGGATGCGAGCATCTTTGTGGTCAAGTTGTTAAGGGCACATGGTGGATGTCTTGGCTTCAGGAGCCGATGAAGGACGTGGGAGGCTGCGATATGCCTCGGGGAGCTGTCAACCGAGCTGTGATCCGAGGATTTCCGAATGGGGAAACCCAGCACCAGTTATGTGGTGTTACCCGCATCTGAATATATAGGGTGTGTGGAGGGAACGCGGGGAAGTGAAACATCTCAGTACCCGTAGGAAGAGAAAACAACCGTGATTCCGTGAGTAGTGGCGAGCGAAAGCGGAAGAGGCTAAACCATGCACATGTCAAGCTGTCAGGCGTTGTGTGTGTGGTGTTGTGGGACCCGCCTTGGAAGATCTGACAGTCTTCCGGGTTTACGCGTGTGTTAGTGGAACGCCTTGGGATGGGCGACCGGAGTGGGTGAGAGTCCCGTACGCGAAAACACATGTTTGTGGACCTTGGTGGTGTTCCCGAGTAGCAGCGAGCTCGTGGAATTTGCTGTGAATCTGCCGGGACCACCCGGTAAGCCTAAATACTTCCTGAAGACCGATAGCGGACTAGTACCGTGAGGGAAAGATGAAAAGTACCCCGGGAGGGGAGTGAAAGAGTACCTGAAACCGTGTGCCTACAAGCCGTCAGAGCCCGAGCACATCCTTGTGATGTTGAGGTGATGGCGTGCCTTTTGAAGAATGAGCCTGCGAGTTAGTGCTGCGTGGCGAGGTTAACCCGTGTGGGGTAGCCGTAGCGAAAGCGAGTCTGAATAGGGCGATTGAGTCGCGTGGTCTAGACCCGAAGCGGAGTGATCTACCCATGGCCAGGCTGAAGCGTCGGTAAGACGACGTGGAGGGCCGAACCCACTTAGGTTGAAAACTGAGGGGATGAGCTGTGGGTAGGGGTGAAAGGCCAATCAAACTCCGTGATAGCTGGTTCTCCCCGAAATGCATTTAGGTGCAGCGTCACATGTTTCTCCACGGGGGTAGAGCTACTGGATGGTCTAGGGGCCTTACCGGGTTACCGAAATCAACCAAACTCCGAATACCGTGGTGTGAGAGTGTGGCAGTGAGACGGCGGGGGATAAGCTTCGTCGTCGAGAGGGAAACAGCCCAGAACACCAGCTAAGGCCCCTAAGTGTGTGCTCAGTGGGAAAGGATGTGGGATTGCCCAGACAACCAGGAGGTTGGCTTAGAAGCAGCCACCCTTGAAAGAGTGCGTAATAGCTCACTGGTCAAGTGGTCCTGCGCCGACAATGTAGCGGGGCTTAAGCACACCGCCGAAGCTGTGTCATTGACACATATAGATCGGCGTTCTCCTTGCGGGGACGTCTAGTCGTGTTGATGGGTAGGGGAGCGTCCTGCATCCAGGGAAGCGGCGGCGGAAGCCAGTCGTGGAGGGTGTGGGAGTGAGAATGCAGGCATGAGTAGCGAATGCAGAGTGAGAAACTCTGCCGCCGGATGACCAAGGGTTCCTGGGCCAGGCTAATCCGCCCAGGGTAAGTCGGGACCTAAGGCGAGGCCGACAGGCGTAGTCGATGGATAACGGGTTGATATTCCCGTACCCGAGCACGTGCGCCCAGGATGAGGCGGTTGATACTAACCACCCGAAGCGCCATCCAAGACCCTTCGGGGTGGAGGGTGGTTGTGGAGCGTGGGATCTGATTCCGTAGTAGTCGAGTGATGGGGTGACGCAGGAAGGTAGCTCCGCCAGTGAGTGGTAGTACTGGTGTAAGCGTGTAGACCGAGTGGTAGGCAAATCCGCCGCTCATCAAGGTTGAGACGTGATGCGTAGCCGATTGAGGCGAAGTAGAGTGATCCTATGCTGCCGAGAAAAGCCTCTAGCGAGTGCGTGCACGGCCCGTACCCCAAACCAACACAGGTGGTCAGGTAGAGAATACTAAGGCGATCGGGTGAACTGTGGTTAAGGAACTCGGCAAAATGCCCCCGTAACTTCGGGAGAAGGGGGGCCAAACACTCTGAAGTCCCTTGCGGACTAGGGGTGGGTGGCCGCAGAGACCAGCGGAAAGCGACTGTTTACTAAAAACACAGGTCCATGCGAAGTCGCAAGACGATGTATATGGACTGACGCCTGCCCGGTGCTGGAACGTTAAGAGGACCGGTTAACCCTTCGGGGTGAAGCTGAGAATTTAAGCGCCAGTAAACGGCGGTGGTAACTATAACCATCCTAAGGTAGCGAAATTCCTTGTCGGGTAAGTTCCGACCTGCACGAATGGCGTAACGACTTTCCGGCTGTCTCAACCACAGGCCCGGCGAAATTGCACTACGAGTAAAGATGCTCGTTACGCGCGGCAGGACGGAAAGACCCCGGGACCTTTACTATAGTTTGGTATTGGTTTTCGGTTCGGCTTGTGTAGGATAGGTGGGAGACTGTGAAGCCGGCACGCTAGTGTTGGTGGAGTCGTTGTTGAAATACCACTCTGGTCGGATTGGGAATCTGAACCTCGGACCATGATCTGGTTCAGGGACAGTGCCTGATGGGTAGTTTAACTGGGGCGGTTGCCTCCTAAAGAGTAACGGAGGCGCCCAAAGGTTCCCTCAGCCTGGTTGGCAATCAGGTGTTGAGTGCAAGTGCACAAGGGAGCTTGACTGTGAGACAGACATGTCGAGCAGGGACGAAAGTCGGGACTAGTGATCCGGCACCACCTGGTGGAAGGGGTGTCGCTCAACGGATAAAAGGTACCCCGGGGATAACAGGCTGATCTTGCCCAAGAGTCCATATCGACGGCATGGTTTGGCACCTCGATGTCGGCTCGTCGCATCCTGGGGCCGGAGTAGGTCCCAAGGGTTGGGCTGTTCGCCCATTAAAGCGGCACGCGAGCTGGGTTTAGAACGTCGTGAGACAGTTCGGTCCCTATCCGCCGCGCGCGTAGGATACTTGAGGAAGGCTGTCCCTAGTACGAGAGGACCGGGACGGACGAACCTCTGGTATGCCAGTTGTCACGCCAGTGGCATGGCTGGTTGGCCACGTTCGGAAGGGATAACCGCTGAAGGCATCTAAGCGGGAAGCCTGTTCCAAGATGAGGTATCCCACCCCTTTGTGGGTTAAGGCCCCCAACAGACCATTGGGTTGATAGGCCAGAAATGGAAGCACAGTAATGTGTTGTCGAGTTGACTGGTACTAATAGGCCGAGGACTTGCCCACAAAGATGTTACGCATCCACTCTACAGCTCTGAAACACCACACAACCACACACCAACGTGTGAGCGTGTGTGGGTGTTTCACAGTGTTTCGGTGGTTATAGCGTCAGGGAAACGCCCGGTCCCATTCCGAACCCGGAAGCTAAGCCTGACAGCGCCGATGGTACTGCAACCGAAGGGTTGTGGGAGAGTAGGACACCGCCGGACTAACATTGAAAGAAGAGGGTCCAGGCCCCGGTCGAGAACCACGAGTTCTCCCGGGGCCTGGACCCTTTTTCCATACCTGCCCCTTGCGAAGTGGTAGCAAAGGTCCCTTGCTCCCGCAGCGCCGCTCAGCAGGCCCGCCGGCCTACCGCGCGCCGCCGAACAGGCGACGAGAAGACGAGAGAAGTCATCGTCTCCCCATAGCGCTGCATCCGCTCTACAAGCTCCTCCAACTCCGCAGTGCTCCGGCAGGCGACTCGGACCAGCCAGCACTCGTCACCCGTGACGTGATCGGCGTCGAGCACCTGGGGAAGCGCGAGGATGGTTTCGCGGAAGCGGGCTGTGTCCAAGCTGCGCACCTTCGCCCGGACCATCGCCTCGATCGGTAACCCGAGCTTCGCCACGTCGACGTTGGCCGAGTACCCGGTGATGATCCCCTTCTCCTCGAGCCGGCGAACCCGCTCGGTCACCGCGGGCGCGGACAGCGACACGCGCCGACCGAGTTCCGAAAAGGTCAGCCGGCCGTTGGACTGGAGCAGTTCGAGTAGCTGCCAGTCGAGATCGTCGAGGTTCACAGAACTCCAGGTTGATCGTCGTGCCCACCAGGAAACTCCAGGCTAGCCGCCGGCGAGACCAGGATTATCCGATGTTGTGGACGATCACCTGCCAGCAGGATTGAGGCATGACGACCGAACCCCGCGTACTCATGTTTCCGGCCTTGGACAGCGCGACCGCGGCCGCGCACCTGCGCGCCGAGCTCGCCCTCGAAGTCGACCCGGATGATCTGGTCCGAGACCTCACCTCTGGTTCTCGGCAGGGGTACATCGTCGTCGAAACCCGGGCCCCTGAAGCCTTCGCGTCGGCTCGCATCCCGGGCGCGATCAACCTCCCCTATCGGGAGATGACCGCCGAGTCGGTCAGCGGCTTGGACCGCGAACTCGTCTACGTCTGCTATTGCGAGAGCATCCACTGCAATGCCGCGACCAAGGGGGCGTTGAAGCTCGCGGAGCTCGGCTTCAAGGTCAAGCGCCTCTCCGGCGGCATCGCCGCCTGGCAAGCCGCCGGCTATCCCGTCGACCGAGACGACTCGGTACCCGCTATCACCTCGACGCCCACCCCCCGCTGCGCCTGCTGAGCAGAGAAGCAAGGGACCTTTGCTACCGCCACCCCGAGCGGTAGCAAAGGTCCCCTGCTCTCCCACCGGTCGTAGGCTGGGGACGTGACCGCTCTCAAGTTGCTCGTCATCCAGCCGGATGCATCAGACCCGATCGGCCCTCTCGGGGACTGGCTCACCGAGGCCGGCGCCGAGCTCGACATCCGGCTGCTGCCCGATCAGACACTCCCTACCGATCTGGACGGGTACGCGGGCGTGGTATGCCTCGGTGGTGGGATGGGCGCCAACGACGACGGCGAACATCCGTGGTTGGCGGACGTGCGGAAGCTTCTTTCGAAGGCCGCGGGTGCGCGCATCCCGACGCTCGCGATTTGCCTCGGTGGTCAGCTGCTGGCTGTGGCGCTGGGCGGCAGCGTCGCCACAGGTGATCAAGGGCCTGAGGTCGGCCCCAGCCTTGTGTCCAAGAAGGACGCTGCCTGGACCGACCCGCTCTTCGCGGACTTACCGCTGATGCAGGACGTCCTGCAGTTTCACAACGACGCGATCACCCGGCTGCCCGCAGGTGCCGAGCTTCTCGCCTCCTCGCCGCGGTATGCCTACCAGGCTTTCCGATTCGACCGTTGTGCCTACGGTGTCCAGTTCCATATCGAGACGACGCCGGATGTGGTCCTCGACTGGGCACGGCAGTCACCCGAAATGGCAGAACTCACCCGGCCGGACGCACTGACCCCCGACAACCTCGCTCGGGTGCATGCCGACATCACCGAAACCTGGCGGCCGTTCGCTCATCGCTTCGTCCGTCTGGTGTCCGGTGACCTCGCCCCGGCTGCGGACCGTCAACGTACATTGCCGATGGCTTAACGACCTATGTCTCAAACGTGTATGGGTTATTAACACCCGGGTCGTGCCGTCAGGTACCTTGCGGAGGGAATTTCGAAGGGTTCGGAGGTCGGGGTGGAGCCCTCAGTCTTGGTCATGCTCGTCGTCGTCACGGCCCTAATTTTCGATTTCACGAACGGGTTCCACGACACGGCCAACTCGATGGCGACGTCGATCGCCACCGGGGCGTTGCGTCCCAAGGTCGCGGTGACGATCTCCGCGGTCCTGAACCTGGTCGGAGCCTTCCTGTCGGTCGAGGTGGCCAAGACCATCTCGAATGGACTCGTCGACGACTCCAAGATCGGACCGGCGATCGTGTTCGGCGGCCTGGTCGGGGCGATCGTATGGAACCTGATCACGTGGTTCGTCGGACTACCGTCCAGCTCGTCCCACGCGCTGTTCGGCGGGCTGATCGGCGCCACCTGGGTGTCGGCCGGAACGGACTCCGTCCATTTCGGAAAGATCGTCGAGAAGGTGCTGGTCCCAGCGGCACTGTCGCCGATCTTGGCCGGTCTCGTCGCGATGATCGTGACGTACTTCGTCTATCGGATCTTCGTCCGCCGCGGTCGTACCGCCGGCTTCCGGGTCGGCCAGATCATCTCGGCCTCGCTGGTCTCGCTCGCCCACGGCACGAACGACGCGCAGAAGACCATGGGCGTCATCACACTGACGATGATCACCGCCGGAACCCTTCCCGCCGGCGCAGGGCCCCCGCTTTGGGTGATCGTCAGCGCGGCGCTGGCACTCGCGCTCGGTACGTACCTGGGTGGCTGGCGAATCACCTTCACGCTGGGTAAGGGCTTAACGGATATCGACGGCCCGCAGGGCTTCGCCGCGCAGACCAGCTCGGCCGCGGTCATTCTCGCGTCGACGAATTTCGGCTTTCCGCTTTCGACGACCCACGTCTGCTCCGGCGGCATCGTCGGTTCCGGGGTGGGCAGGAACGAATCACCGGTTCGCTGGCGCACAGCCGGCCGCATGGTGCTCGCCTGGCTGTTCACACTTCCCGCCGCTGCCATTGTCGGCGCCGGGGCCGGCCTCGTGACCTCGACGGGCACGGTGGGCACGATCGCCGTCGGTGTCGCGGGCCTGGCGATCGGCATCGGGATCTACCTCCTTTCACGGCGGAGTCCCGTCAACGCAGGCAGCTTCGCGAGCCCAGCCCCGCCCGTTCCCGAACAGGAAGTCGGCAGGGTCGCCGCTTAGGAGAGCAAGGGACCTTTGCTACCGGCCTCACGCGGTAGCAAAGGTCCCTTGCTCCCTTGCGCGTCCGTCTGGCCTTGGGCGGAAGGGCGACTACGGTGGAAGCCGATGGTTGAGCGCGCCAGGCCGACCGCTTCCGTGGCGAGATACGGCTTCACCGACCCCCGAGCCGACGGGCAGCTGCGTGCTGCCGGCTGGTGGACCGAATCCGGCCCGGACGGCTCCGCCGCCGACGTGATGTCGGCACTTTCCCGTGCGGCGGATCCCGACCTCGCCCTGAGCGGACTGGACCGGATCCGGGAAGCCGACCCTGGTACCTGGAATGAGCTCGACCAGGCGCTCCGCACCAACCGGACCTTCCGAGGCCGGTTGCTCGGTGTTCTTGGCACTTCGAGCGCGCTCGCGGACTTCCTGGTCGCGAACACCGACTGCTGGAAGACCCTCCAGGGCGAGAAGAACATCGCCCCGGATCAGTATGTGAACAGTCTTCTCGCCCATCTGCGACCGGACGGCGAGCTAATCACAGGGCTCGAGTCGGAGCAGGCTCTTCGCATCGGTTACCGCGAACTGCTGCTCGGAATAGCTGCGGCCGACCTCGGGCATCTCGTCGAACCTGGTCTCCGCCAGCCGCCTTATGCCGAGATCGGAGCCCAGCTCACGACGCTGGCAGAGGCCGCGCTGACGGTTGGGTTGCTGGTCGCGGAGGCCGAGGTGGGTGCCGCTGCCGAAGGCCACCTGTCCGTGATCGCGATGGGCAAATGCGGCGGTCGTGAGCTGAACTATGTGAGCGACGTGGATGTCATCTTCGTCGGGGATGGAGATCTTTCGGTCTCCACGAGACTGGCGAGCACGATGATGCGTGTGGTCGGCAAGGCATGCTTCGAGGTCGACGCGGCGTTGCGCCCGGAGGGCAAGGCGGGCGCCTTGGTCAGAACCCTCGATGGCCATGCCGCCTACTATCAGAAGTGGGCCAAGACCTGGGAGTTCCAGGCATTGCTCAAAGCGCGGCCGGTCGCAGGCGACGCCGAGCTCGGACGGCAGTACGCGGAGATGGTCGCACCGAAGGTGTGGGCTGCGGCCGATCGGGAGAATTTCGTTCCCGAGGTCCAGAAGATGCGGCGCCGCGTCGAAGGCCATGTGCCGTCCGCGCACGCCGAACGGGAGCTCAAACTGGGGCGCGGCGGCCTTCGCGACGTCGAGTTCGCCGTGCAATTGCTGCAACTGGTCCACGGCCGGATCGACGCCGAGCTGCGTTCCCCGTCCACGATGGACGCGCTCGCTGCCCTGGGGGACGGCGGGTACGTCGGCCGGAAGGACGCTGCGGAGCTCGCATCTTCCTACGAGTTCCTCCGGACCATCGAGCACAGGCTCCAGCTTCGCCGGCTACGGCGTACGCACTTGTTCCCGGCCGCTTCGGACGTCAGCGAGCTGCGAACGATCGCGAGAGCGAGCGGCGTGCGGCCGGCACGGGGCAGAAGTGAAGGGGACGTGTTGGTGGCGGAGTTCCGCCGCCATCTGCAGAGCATCCGGCGTCTTCACGAGAAACTCTTCTACCGGCCGCTGCTGCAATCGGTCGCGAACGTGCCGACGGAAGCGCTACGGCTGACCACGAAACAGGCAGAGAGCCGCCTCTCCGCGCTCGGCTACGCCGCGCCGGACGGGGCCTTGCAACACATCAAGGCACTGACCGCGGGAATGTCCCGCCGGGCGGCCATCCAGCAAGCTCTGCTGCCGGTCCTGTTGGACCTTCTGGCCGACACCCCGGACCCTGACCGCGGACTTCTGTCCTACCGGAAGGTCTCGGAAGCGCTCGAGGCGACGCCCTGGTATCTCCGGGTGCTTCGGGACGAGGGTGCCGTTGTCGAGCGGCTCGCGTTCCTGCTCGGCACGTCACGTCTGGTTCCCGACCTGCTGGCTCGAGCGCCGGAAGTACTGCAATTGCTCGGTGATCCGGCGCGGCTGGCAGGCCGTACCCCGGCGGAAGTGGCCACTTCACTGAGAGCCGCCGTGCGGCGTCAGCCGGGTTTGAACGCGGCGGTCGCGGCTGCGAGATCGTTGCGCCGGCACGAAATGCTCCGGATCGCGTCGGCGGATTTGCTGGGGTTGCTCGACGTCCCGGCAGTGTGCGAGGCGCTGTCCAGTGTGTGGGTCGCCGTGCTTCAAGGTGCCTTGGCGGCTGCTTTTCGCCAGCGCCAGGCCGAGCTCGGCCAGACCCCCGCGAAGATCGCCGTCATCGGTATGGGGCGGTTGGGCGGGGCCGAACTCGGCTATGGATCCGACGCGGACGTTCTTTTCGTGTGCGAGCCCGCCGAGGGTGTGTCGGACTCCGAAGCAGCGAAGTTCGCCTCCTCCGTCGCCGAGACGGTCCGCAAGATCCTCGGTGCCCCCAGCCCCGACCCGGCACTGGTCGTCGACGCCGATCTCCGGCCGGAGGGGCGGAGCGGTCCGTTGGTGCGAACCCTCGAGTCCTACCGCAGCTACTACGGGCGGTGGGCGGAGGTCTGGGAATCGCAGGCGCTGCTCCGCGCTCGGTTCATCGCCGGTGACGACGACCTTGGTGCACGGTTCATCGAGATGATCGACCCCATTCGCTATCCGCAGGCGGGCCTCGATGCGGTTCGCGTGCGGGAGATCCGGCGGATCAAGGCGCGTGTGGAAACGGAACGGATGCCCAAGGGCGCCGACCCGACCCGGCACACGAAACTCGGTCGCGGAGGGCTCGCCGACGTGGAGTGGACCGTGCAGCTCATGCAGCTGCGTCACGGGCATGAGGTCGAGGGGCTCAGGACCACTTCGACGATCGAGGCCCTGAAGGCCGCGGCGGAGGCGGGGCTCGCTGAGCCCGCCGAGATCGAGTCGCTGACCGAGGCCTGGTTGCTGGCGACGCGCGTCCGGAACGCCGGGATGCTGGTCCGCGGTAAGGCGGTCGACGAAATTCCCAGCTCCGGTCGCGACCTCGCCGCGGTCGCGCGAGTGCTCGGCTACTCGGCCGATGATGATCCAGGCGAATTCCTCGACGCCTACCGGCGGACGACGCGACGTGCCCATGCGGTTGTGGAGACCCTTTTCTATCATGGCTGACCGCTCTGACCTGCGGTAAGGGAGCAAGGGACCTTTGCTACCGCTTGCCGTGAGCGGACGGGGCGGTAGCAAAGGTCCCTTGCTCACACTCGGCATCGCGGACGGCGGGTGGCGCTTACAGTGGACCGGTGACTGTGCGCGAGCCGTTTCGCACCCGGATCAAGGTGCGTCATTACGAGCTGGACACCCTCGGCCACCTCAACCATGCGGTTTACCACTCGTATGGCGAGGTCTCCCGACTTGAGCTGATGGAACTCGCCGGCGGCCTCAACGCGGGTATGCGTGATGCGAATCTTGCCTTCGTGCTGCTCGAATCCCACATCGTCTTCCGGCGCGAGCTTCGGGCAGGCGATGTCGTCGACGTGACCTGCGACGCCAAATTCGGCACCGGCAAGACCTTCCACATGGACTCGAACATCTACAAGCTCGACGGCACCCTCTCGGCGGAGATCACGTGCACGCTGGGGTTGATGGATCTCGAGCGACGCAAACTGGTGGACGACCCGCGTGGCCGGATCGAGCGAGCGGGCGTCGACCTGAAGGTTCTTTCCACTTCGGAGTAGCTGTACTGCCTAGCCCAACAAGAAACGCCGGTGGTGAGGGCGATTCCGCACCTCACCACCGGCGTGCTCTTGGTGTTTCCTACCGCACGATCACACGTCGTAGTACAGCGAGAACTCGTACGGGTGCGGACGCAGCCGCAGCGGGTCGATCTCGTTCTCGCGCTTGTAGGAGATCCACGTTTCGATCACGTCGGGAGTGAACACGCCACCTTCGAGCAGGTAGTCGTGGTCGGCTTCCAGCGTGTCGAGAACCGCACCGAGGTCGCCCGGAACGAGCTTGACGTTCTGGGCCTCCTCCGGCGGAAGCTCGTAGAGGTCCTTGTCGATGGGCTCCGGCGGCTCGATCTTGTTCTTGATGCCATCGAGACCGGCCATCATCATCGCCGAGAACGCGAGGTACGGGTTGCCGGACGAGTCCGGGCACCGGAACTCGGCGCGCTTGGCCTTCGGGTTGTTGCCCGTGATGGGGATACGGACACAGGCCGACCGGTTCCGCTGCGAGTACACCAGGCTGACCGGGGCCTCGAAGCCCGGCACGAGCCGGTGGTACGAGTTGACGGTCGGGTTGGTGAAGGCCAGGAGGCTCGGTGCGTGCTTGAGCAGACCGCCGATGTAGTGGCGGGCGGTGTCGGACAGACCCGCGTACCCCGACTCGTCGTGGAACAGCGGCGTGCCGTCCTTCCACAGCGACTGGTGGCAGTGCATGCCCGAGCCGTTGTCGCCGGCGAGCGGCTTCGGCATGAAGGTCGCGGTCTTGCCGGCGGCGAACACGGTGTTCTTCACGATGTACTTGAACAGCTGCAGGTCGTCCGCAGCGTGCAGCAGCGTGTTGAACTTGTAGTTGATCTCGGTCTGGCCGGCGGTGCCCACCTCGTGGTGCGCGCGCTCGATCTCGAAACCGGAGCCCTGCAGGTTACGGACGATCTCGTCGCGCAGGTCGGCGAAGTGGTCGACCGGCGGGACGGGGAAGTAGCCGCCCTTGAACTTCGTCTTGTAACCCTGGTTGCCGCCCGGCACGTCGGCACCGGTGTTCCACCAGCCCTCGACGGAGTCGATCTCGTGGAAAGAGGCGTGCTCGGCCGAGTCGAACCGGATCGAGTCGAAGATGTAGAACTCGGCCTCGGGGCCGAAGAACACGTTGTCCGCGACGCCGTACTCGGAGATGTACTGCTCGGCCTTGCGTGCGATGTTGCGCGGGTCGCGGCTGTACGCCTCACGGGTGAACGGGTCGTGCACGAAGAAGTTCAGCGAGAGCGTCTTCGCCTTGCGGAACGGGTCGATACGCGCAGTCTCGGGGTCCGGGAGGAGCAGCATGTCGGATTCGTGGATCGACTGGAAACCACGCACCGAGGAGCCGTCGAAGGCGAGGCCTTCTTCGTAGGCTTCTTCGTTGAACGCCTTCGCCGGAACGGTGAAGTGCTGCATAACGCCGGGCAGGTCGCAGAACCTGACGTCGACGACCTCTACGTTCTCGTCGGCGATAAGGCGCTGAATGTCGTCTGGAGTAGTGGGCACCCTCGGTGACTCCTTCTCGTTCGTTGCCGGCGGCAGTACTCTCTTCGGCTCACGCTAAGAGCGCGGTGTTGCCCGACCGTCACCCGTATGTTTCGCCGGTGTTAACGGGGCGGCGATATCGGGTAGTCGACCAGGGCGAATGTGGCCCGCGCCACCGGCATACCCTGGATGGGTGGCGAGATGGACCGGAGAATGGCTGCCCGGAGCCGGCGATGAGACGACGGCCGGTGGCGAGGGTACGCAGCGGTGGCGTGGTGAGCGACTCGGCTTGCCCCAGTCGGGTGTCGGCTCGGTAGCGGGCGGCGGCGCGCGCCTTCTCGGGCTGCTCATCGACCTGGTCCTCGCCTCGCTGGTCACCGCCCTCTTCGTGACGCCCAGCCTTCAGGACCCGGCCGTCATGCAGACCTTCAACCTCTGGTCGGTCGGCGTCTGGGCGGCGATCACGGTCATTCCCGCGGCCTTCTTCGGGTTCACCCCCGGTATGGCAGTGGTCGGAATCCGCGTCGCCAGGCTCGACGGCGCGCAAATGGTAGGTGTGTGGCGTGCCGTCGTGCGAGGGGCGCTGACCTTCGTGATCATTCCAGCCGCGATCCGCAACATCGACGGACGAAGCTGGCTCGACCGGCTGACCGGAACCGTTGTAATCCGCATGCGATGACCGCGGGTGGGGAGCAAGGGACCTTTGCTCTCGCCGGAAGCCGGACCGGTAGCGGTCAGGCAGCCGGAGCCGCAGGGACGCTCCCGAGATCTGGAGGCGGTCGTTGTCGGGCACGGCGGTGGGCTGCTCGCAGGTCTTGGATCACCACCAGCGGCTCGTCACGTAACCGCCCCGGCCTCACCTGTACGACGATGAGGCCCGGAGCGACGAGAGCCGGCATTTCCGACACCGTGTCCGGTCCGAGAGCGACCTCGTCATAGCGCACTTGCAGTGCGACGCCGACCTGCGGCCACCAGGCATCGGCGATTCCGACAACCACTCCGTCGGGAGTCCGTAGCTCTGCCTTCCACACGGGCTGGGGCAAGCCGCTGCGCTCGACTGCAGATTCCAGCCACTGTTCGACGGCAAAGTCGACGCCGTCCTGGAGGGCGTTGACGACTATTCGTGGGAGCGCGGAGCCGATCGTGCTGGCCTGGGCCAGCTCGTCGCGAAGTTCCTCTGGAGTGCAGAGCCCACGATGGACCGCGTCGTGGATCATCGCCCGTACCGACTTGAGTTCGTCCATACGTCGAGCCGCGTCGATGAGGGCTCGGGCTAGAGGAGCGACAGGCAACCCATCGATATCCACCGGCTCCGGTAGGTGGATCGTTCTTTCTACGACCGCGAATCCCCAGGTGGCGACCTTGCTTCGGTGAGGGATCAGGGTGTGCGCCCGTCTTTCCGGCGGGAGTCTTCGAACCCCGTACAACCTGGCGGCCTGTACTCCGGTGAGCATCGCCTCCGGCCCCGCGTGAGTCAGCGCGACCTTCAAGAGCTGGTGCCTGGTCGGCGTGGCATTGGTCAGGAGGATGACGCCGGGGATCGGACGGCGCCACGGGCCGCCCTCGCGGCAACGGCGCGAGATCGAGGAGTGAGAGTGCCCGAGGGCGACAAGTTTCGCCCGGGCGGCCACGCCGTCCGGGAACATCGCTGCCAGCGCCTTCTGCCGGGCGCTCGAGGTTCCGTCCACACAGTGATCATGCGACCACCCACCGACAATTTTTACCCGGAGACGAATCAGGGGTCCTTTGCCACCGCACGCGGCGGTAGCAAAGGACCCCTGATCCTCGTTTCGTCAGCGGCGACGGATGGTGCGCTGGACGTTGCGCATCTTCGCGCCGGCGGGCATCGGGCCCTTCGGCATGGCGGCGCCGCGGCTGCCGAGCGCGGCCAACTTCGCTTCCAGCGCGTCGACCTGGGCGGGCTTGAGGTTGCGCGGCAGCTTCATCAGGTGGCTCTGAAGCTTCTTCAGCGGCACCTGCTGGTCTTCGTTGCCGATGATCACGTTGTAGATCGGTGTCTCACCGATCAAGCGGGACACGCGCTTCTTCTCCTGCGCGAGCAGGGACTTCACACGGTGCGGCGCACCCTCGGCGACGAGCACGACACCCGGACCACCGAGAACTCGGTGCACGGCGTCGAGCTGGGTGGTGGCCGCCACGGTCGGCGTCACCTTCCAGCGGCCTCGCATGTTCTCGAGCGCCCACGCCGCGGCACCCGGCTGCCCGTCGGCCTTCGAGTACACGGTCTTCTGGACCCGCCTGCCGAAGATGATCACAGCGGCGAGTGCACCGAGCAGGATGCCCAGCGGCAGCAAGACCCAGTGGACGTCGAAGATGAACCCGATGCCGAACACGACACCGGTGATGACCAGGAGCGATCCGACCATCCAGGGGATGAGCGCCTTGTCTTCCTTGCGCTGCATCTTGAAGGCTTCGAAGATCTGCCCGCGGCGAGCCTTGCTCGCGGCACGCTTCTCCTTCTTGGCCAGCTTCGCTGCTTCCTTGTCCTGCTTTCCCGCCATGTGACCAGGATACGGCTGCGTGCCCTGCGCCGAACCCGGCGGGCACTCTGCGAGGATCGGGACGTGGTTAGCGCATCGTCCCCGAAGAGTCGTCCAGGCCTGCTCGATGGGCTCGATCCCGAGCAACGCGCCGCCGCCTGCGCGCCCAGGGGGCCGGTCTGCGTCCTTGCGGGAGCAGGGACCGGCAAGACCCGGACGATCACCCATCGCATCGCTCACCTGGTCCGTTCCGGCCACGTCGCCGCTGGTCAGGTCCTCGCCGTCACCTTCACGACCCGCGCCGCGGGGGAGATGCGCACGCGTCTCCGGGGGTTGGGTGTGGACGCCGCCCAGGCGCTCACGTTCCACGCCGCCGCCCGCCGCCAGTTGCGATATTTCTGGCCTCAGGTCGTCGGGGACCGGCCTTGGGAGCTGCTCGAGAACAAGTTCCGCTACATCAGCCAAGCCGCCAACAAGGCCGGCCTCGGCACTGAGACGGAACTGCTGCGCGACCTCGCCAGTGAGATCGAGTGGAGCAAGGCCTCTTTGGTATCGCCGGACGACTATCCCGCGGTAGCCGCACGGACACAGCGAGACACACCGGCGCCCGCCTCCCAGGTCGCGGAGGTCTACCGCAACTACGAGAAGGTCAAGAACGCCGCGCAGGTCCTCGACTTCGACGACCTGCTCCTGCACACCACGGCCGTCCTCGAAGAGCACACGGTGGTGGCCCAGGAGTTCCGTGAGCGGTATCGCTGCTTCGTCGTCGACGAGTATCAGGACGTCACCCCGCTGCAGCAGCGGTTGCTCGACGCCTGGCTCGGCGGCCGTGACGATTTGACCGTCGTCGGCGACGCGAATCAGACCATCTATTCGTTCGGTGGTGCTTCTCCCCGGCCGCTCCTGGAGTTCACGCGGAGGTTCCCCGAGGCGACGGTCGTGCGGCTCGAACGGGACTACCGGTCGACGCCGGAAGTCGTGGCTCTCGCCAATCAAGTGATCGGTGCCGCGCGCGGCCGTCCTGCGGGGTCGAGGTTGAAGCTGATCGGCCAACGTCCGTCCGGGCCGGCCCCGCGGTTCGCGGAGTATGACGACGAGACCGCCGAGGCCGCGGCTGTCGCGCGCAGAATCCGTGATCTGCTCGACAGCGGCGTCGCGGCCAGCGAGATCGCGGTGCTTTACCGCGTCAACGCCCAGTCTGAGGCCTACGAGCAGGCTCTGGCGGAGATGGGCATTCCGTACCTGGTCCGCGGCGGCGAGCGGTTCTTCGCCAGGGCCGAGGTCCGGCAGGCCATGTCCGCGCTGCGGATGGCGTCGACCGACGCTTACACCGGCGAGCTGGTGACCCGTGTCCGCTCGGTCCTCGCGAAAGTGGGGCTCACCGACCAGCCTCCTGCCGGAGGCGCGGCGAAAGAGCGGTGGGACGCGCTTCTCTCGATCGTCGAGTTGGCGGAGGAACTGGCTTCCACGGTCGAAGACGCCGATCTTCCTCGATTCGTGGCGGAGCTCGAACAGCGGGCGACAGCGCAGCATCCACCGACGGTGGAGGGCATCACCCTGGCCTCGCTTCACGCGGCGAAAGGTCTCGAATGGGATGCCGTGTTCCTCGTGGGCCTCGCCGAGGGGACCATGCCGATCCTCCACGCCGACGGCGACGACGCCGCCATCGAGGAAGAACGCCGCCTCTTCTATGTCGGCGTCACACGTGCTCGAGTGCATCTCTCGCTGTCGTGGGCCTTGGCCAGAACGTCGGGAAATCGCCGTAATCGGCGACGCAGCAGGTTCCTCTACGGCCTCATCCCCGAAGATCACCCGGCGGCGAGGGTCGCCCGAGCGCAGCAGCCGAAGCAGTCCGGCAACAAGGCACGGTGCCGCGTGTGCGGCGGACCGCTGCTGGAGACACTGGACATCAAGCTCGGCCGGTGTTCCCGCTGCCCGTCCAACGTGGACGAGCAGCTGCTCGAGAAGCTGAAATCCTGGCGAGGTGAGCGCTCGCGCGAGCTCAAGGTGCCGGCCTTCGTCGTTTTCACGGACGCGACGCTCGTCGCCATCGCCGAGCAGCGGCCTACCGATGACACGGCGTTGTGTGCCATCTCCGGGATCGGAGCGACGAAGCTCGAACGCTTCGGCGCGGAGGTTCTCGACGTCGTGCGGGCCTCGGTGGAGACTTGACCGCGTCCCAGGCTTGATCCACGCGGCGAACCTGCTGCTCAGAGCCGATCTTCGCAACTTCGACGGATTTTCTGGAAAATAAGTTGCCCCGGTGCGGCCGGGGGCAATAACCTGCAGGTACCGGGCGGGAAGCGCCCGGCCTGGGGAAGAACATCTACAACACAGCGTAGACCGCAGGGCGGCTCGCGCGCGACAGAGAAAGGTGGTGTCAGTGAAATGAGGATCAACATGAAGCTCACGAACCCTGGCACCCGTCTGTCCTGCGTCGCGGAAGTCCCGCAGGCACAGCGCCAGGGCACCTTCATGCCCGTGAGCATCCTTGCCGCCCGCGGCACTCAGCGTCTCAACCGGCGCTGGGTCACCGCCGACGAGACCTTCACGCACGCTGCCGCCTTCGGTGGGGCGTACGTGAACGGTGGCGTCGATCTGCCGGTCATCAAGCAGTTCCGTGTTCCGTTGTCCGAACGGGAGCGAAGTTCCTGACCTAGTCAGGACCAGAGGCTCACGAAGGCCGCGGAACCGGTTACCGGATCCGCGGCCTTCGTGTTTTTTGCTGCACAACCAAGTTGGCTGCACAACCTAATTGGGGTTCAGCGTTGTCCAGTTCCACCGTGAGTACGAAATCCGTTACGGCACAGAGGAGTGCACTTATGTCATCGGCCATAGCTTTCGCGCCGGGGGAGGCCCTGCCCTTCGCCGACGCAGGCGTCGTCGACCTGCTCGACGCCATCGACTCGCCCGAGTCGATGCTTCCCTGCCGTTCGGGCGACGCGGACCTGTGGTTCGCCGAGTCGCCGGCAGAACTCGAGCGAGCGAAGGCGTTCTGCGCGGACTGCCCGGTCCGTTCCGCCTGCCTCGCGGGCGCCCTTTCGCGGCGTGAGCCGTGGGGTGTCTGGGGTGGCGAAATCTTCGAGCGCGGCGTCGTCGTCGCGCGGAAGCGGCCCCGTGGCCGTCCCCGCAAGAACGCGGTCGTCGAGCCCGCCGCCGAGGCTCGCCCGGTCGCGGGCAAGGTCGAGCGGAGCGCCGCGGCATGACCGTCGAACTCATCACCACCAGGGATTACGAGGCGCGGACGGGAACTCACGCGCCGACCGAATTGAACGAGATCAAGGTCGAGGAGACCAGCGAAATGTTGCTTTATGAAGAACTGTCCAGGGCCCGAATACGAGACCTCGAGGAGGGAGTCCGCGCGCAGCGGGCTCGGAGCGGTCCACGCGCCGCGCGCAGGTGGACCAAGGTCGCCCGGTGGGCGACCCGGCGAGCTGAGCGTTTCCAGGCCTGACCACTCAGGGGGAGCGGGGGACCTTTGCTATCGCGGCGCGATAGCAAAGGTCCCCGCTCCCCTTTTGGGACGTGGCGCGGCTCGGCGTGGTGTTCACTTGAGGAATGGCCGTACACACGCATGACGACATCGACTGGTCTGATCGGCTTCGCTCGCTTCGCATGGCCGAGGCACTTGACGCCGAGCAGATGCGGGCGGCGGCTCGGCGGCTGCTGGAAGGGATGCCGGACGGGCTGACGATCCTCGACGTCGGCTGTGGCGCGGGCGGGATGAGCGTGCTCTTCGCCGAGGAGCTCTCCGCCGCCGGCGCCAAGATCGTGCTGGTCGACGCGACCGAACAGCTACTCGCCGAAGCGCACCGAGTCGTCAGCGCGGCTGCTGGGGAGAAAGCCGTCGTCGAGACGATCCACGCAGACGTGGCCGACGAGGGGTTGCCCGCCAAGCTCCCCGCCGCCGATCTGGTCTGGGCGTCCCGCGTGGTCCACCACCTGCCCGATCAGCAGGCGGCCATCGACACCCTCGCCCGGCTCGCCCGCCCCGGCGGGCTGGTCGCCATCTCCGAGGGTGGCCTGGACTTCAACTGCCTCCCCTGGGATCTCGGCATCGGCCGCCCCGGGCTCGAGGAAAGGCTGCTCGCCGCGCGCGGCGAGTGGTTCGCCGAGATGCGGGCAGGAATCCCCGGCTCGGTCTCCATGCCCTACGGCTGGAACATCGCGCTGCAGCGAGCCGGCCTCGTCGACGTCGATTCCTTCGGGGTGCTCATCCACCACCCGGCGCCCGGCCCGGAGCTGCTGCGCGAGTTCGTCATCGAGCGGGTGACCTGGCTCAACGAGGTCGCGGGCGACCGGCTCGGCGATGACGACCACGAGACCGCGGCCGCGCTGGTGGATCCGGCGAACCCGGCCTTCCTGGGCGCTCGCCGGGATCTGTTCCTCCAAGGGGCGAAGACCATCCATTGTGGACGGCGATCGTGAGTGAGCAGGTCACTTGCTCGTTGTGCGGCCGGATCCGCGGCGGCGACGAGGAGCCCGCGCAGACACTCGCCTGGGTTTCCACTCGCGAGAAGAACGTCGTGCGCTGGATGTGCCCCGCCTGCGCTCGCCGCCACACCCGTGACATCGAAGGAAAGCTGCCGGACGAGTACTGGTGAACCTCAGGCGGCGTCGATCCGGCCGATCGTGCGGACCTTCGGCCTCGGCGTCCGCGTCGCTTCGCCGAACGCCCTGACGAGCTCCGCCGCGACTTCCAGCGGGACCTTCTTCAGCTGGTCGATCGTGCAGCGGACCAATACGATCCCGGTCGCGGTCAGCGCCAGCGGGTGGAAATTCGCGGCGCCCTGTTTCGGGGGCCGGAATTGCCACGCCATGCCGATGTCGTCCCACCAGGCGTCGGCGGTGCCGATGGGGCGTCCTCGTCTGTCGCAGAGCGTCGTGTTCCACGACGGCGAGGGCAGCGGGCAGCCGCTTAGGACCTTCTTCGCCAGCCCATGCGCGTACGTCTCCTCGGGATCGACGCGTCGCAGAGCCGCGCGTACCGCGGCCGAACCTCGCCGGTTACCGGAATCGAGCTCCTCGCTGAGTTCGTCGAGCGTACACAGCCCCCAATACAGCGGCAGCGAGATCAGCTCGTCGATTCGCAGGGGGTCGAGCTCCAGCCGGGCGAGATCGAGCGCTGCCCGGGCCGCTGGGGCGAACGGGACGCCGTCGATCATGGTCGGCGACGGCATCCGCGTGGTTCTTCGCGGCAGCATGCCCGGTTCCGCCGGCACGCGCCGGTAGTCGGGGACGAGGAGATGGACCTCCCGTGTCAGCGGGCAGCCGACACCTCGTGCGCGTAGCGCGTCGGCGCCTGTCACGACGACCTCCGGTCCGAACCGCGCGACAGCGGCTTGTAGCAGCTGGAGCCGGGTGGGCGCGGAGTCGCGCAACAGTATGACGCCCGGCATCAGCCTTCGCCAAGGACCGCCCGGGCCACAGAGCTTCGCGGCGTAGCGTGCGGTGACGCCCGCCTGCCGCAGCTCTCGGCTGGTGATGATCCCGGATTCGCTGGTGTTACTGAGCGCCATGAGTCGGGCGCTTCGTGTAGTGGTCATGAATCGAGGATGGCCGCTGGGCCGACCGGGTGGAACCACTTCAGCCAACTTGTGGACAACTTGCCCGGGCGGACACGTTTTCGGCTCAGTCGCACCGTTCCCTGTGGATAACTTCTCAGGCCGCGAAGCCCGGCTGCCACCGTTCGACGATCGCGCGGGCGGGGATCTCGGCGTCGAGCTGGCAGAGGATGCCGGTCGATCCGGCGGTCACCCGGTGGATCATCAGGTACTCGGGCGGCAGGTTGAGGGAACGCCCGATCCGGAAGTCGCGGCCGCGGGTGTCGCCGACCCGGCCAGCCTGGCGTTGCATCCAGCGGCGGGTGAAATGGAACGTGTCGCCCGCCAGCGGTTCGGTGAACGGTGCCAGGTACGCGAGCACGTCGTCGGCCTGCAGATCCGCGTCGCCCCGGATGAAGCCGGACTCCCTGAGCAGCCGCATCAGCTTCGCGGACTCGCCGTCGAGTGCCAGCCTGGTCATCTCGCCGAGGTGCTGCGGGATCCCCTCGGGCAGCCGGGACACCCCGCCGAAGTCGATGACGCACAGCCTGCCGTCGGCGGTCAGCATGAAATTGCCCGGATGCGGGTCCGAATGCAGGAGCCGGGCTCGTTCCGGCGACGAGTAGTGGAATTCGGTGAGCAGGCGGCCGGCGCGATCTCGGGTCTCCTTGTCGCCGCCGGCGATGATCTTCGACAGCGGGGTGCCGGTGGCCCACTCGGTGACGACGACCTTCGGCGCGCTGGCGACCACGCGGGGGATCAGAAACCCGGGCACGCCCTCGAACGCCTTGACGAAAGCACGCTGGTTCTGCGCTTCGGCCTGGTAGTCGAGCTCTTCGTTCATCCGCTCGGCGAGCTCTGCCAGTAGCGGCTTCACCTCGGTCCCCGGCACGAAGGCCTGGAACAACCTGCTGAAACGCTGGAGCTGCCGGAGGTCGCTCCGCAAGGCGTCGTCGGCTCCGGGATATTGCACCTTGACGGCGACTTCGCGGCCGTCGTGCCAGGTCGCGCGGTGGACCTGGCCGATGCTCGCCGAAGCGGCGGGCTCGTCGTCGAAGGCCGCGAACCGCTGCTGCCAGGTGCGCCCCAGCTGCTCGGCGAGGACCCGATGGGTCTGCCGGGTGGGCATGGGCGGCGCGGCGGCCTGAAGCTTCGTCAGGGCCTCGCGATAGGGCTTCGCCATCTCGTCCGGCACCGCGGCCTCGAAGACGCTCAGCGCCTGGCCGAACTTCATCGCGCCGCCCTTGAGCGTGCCGAGGACCTCGAAGAGCTGCTCCGCCGCCTTGGCGGACAGCGTCGCGTTGACCTCGTCGGCGCTTTGCCCGGTCAGCCGCCTGCCCCAGCCGCCGACCGCCCGCCCCGCTATGCCGAGCGGGATACTGGCCAGCTTCGCCGTTCGCGCTGCCCCGTTGCGGGGGATGGCGGCTTCACGGTCCTCGGCGTTGCGGGAGTCGGTCACCTTCGCGATTCTGCCTTGATTCACTGCGCCCGCGCAGCCTGTTGAGGGAGTGCGTGTGGGCTACGTCGCTCGCCGTATCAACGAGCACCGCATCCGCAGGCGGTATGCGGCGGCCAGTCGCGATGCCGGATCTTGCCGTCGAAGAAGTCGATCTCCAGCGTGGCGTTCCACGTGGGCGGCGCCTGATCGCTCGGGGACAGGAGCCTGAGCGCCTGTGCGGCGGCGAGCGCCGCGCAGGCCTGAACGGAGCCGAGATCGGCTCGCTGCACCCGGCCGACGAGCTGGCTCGCCACCCTCGGCCAGGAATCGTCGCGGCCTGCCCGGTGCAGGTCGGCGCAGCGCAGGCAGCTGCTGCGGCCGGGCACCACCAAAGGTCCCACGATCCCGACCCCGTCCCTGACGCGGACCGGCAGGTGGTTGATCCCGTCGCGGACGAGTTCGTCGACCACTTCGGGAGCGGGCACCACGGCATCGGTGAGCAGGGCGAGTTCCGGCCGGCGGTCCGAGTAGAGCCGCGTCGTCACGGTGCTCGCCCTGGCACGGCGCACGACCTGCGCCATCGCGTCCCGGCGTGGCAAGCCGATTTCGGCTTCGGTGTAGCCCGAGCCCAGGTCGGCTTCGAGAACCGTGCCCGAAGCCCGGACGTCGATGTGCCCGACGCCGCCGTTGGCGAGCAGGACGGCGATGGCCACCGCCAGCCTGCCGTCGCCGTGGATCGCCACCGCGGTGCGCTTGCGGCGGGCCGTCATGGCCGTTTGATGGTGGCGGGCGCGAAGCGACCAAAGCCCTGTCTCGGCCCTCGGTCTCGGCTGCCGATCGGACTGGCCCGCATCGGTCACGAGACCTCGGGCCGTCAGGTCCGTCATCAGGTCCCGCAGCTGTTCGTCGTGTTCGCTCTGCGCGAGCACGATGTCGTCCGCGGCCTGTTTCCCGTCCAGCCCGCGGAGGGCTTCGGCCACCTCGGTGGCGACGCCGGCGATCACCACGGCGTGTGCGGGGTCGAGGCCGATCTGGATCTCGCCGTTTCCCCGTTCCAGCACATCCAGCCCCGGAAGCAGGGCGGGAAAGTCGGGCAGGATGATCGATCGCAGGTCCGGTTCGCGCAGGTTCATGATCGCAGGATCGCACCTGGCTGCCGTCCACCCGCTCGAAAAAACGGGAGTTATCCACAGGTTGGCCCCGTTGTGGACAACTGGAGGCTGTGACCTTTCGGCTCTCGGAGTTGTCGGTGACTGGCCTTACCGTGGTCGAGTGGTCGAAGCACGGACGCCCTCATTGAGGGGCCGGGACACGACGAATCCGTCGGACACTCCCGAACACAAGGTCGAGGTACGGCGCAGCCAACGCCGCCACCGGACCGTCACCGCGTACTGGGACGAGGACACCCTCGTCGTGCTGATCCCCGCCCGGATGACCCGGGCCGAGGAGAAGCACTGGGTTGCCGAGATGCAGCGCAAGCTGCTGCGCAAAGGCCCGCGGCAGGCAGCGCCGCCCAAGGCGTCGGACGAGGCGCTGCTGGCACGCTGCGCCGTGCTCTCGGCGAAGTATCTGGACGGAAAGGCGATACCCGCGAGCGTTCGCTGGGTGCCGCCGATGAGGACGAGGTGGGCTTCCTGCACACCGGTCGACGCGACGATCAGGGTCAGCGATCGTCTGCGCCGGGTGCCGGCATGGGTGCTGGACTACGTCCTCGTGCACGAACTCGCGCATTTGAAGGAGCCAGGGCACAACGCGGCCTTCTGGGAGCTCGTTCGCCGTTACCCGAAGACCGAACGCGCCATCGGCTACCTGGAGGGTCTGTCCTCCGCCGCCGGATGGGGCATCGCGGCGGAGGACTGACGTGCCTCAGTTCTCTTCTTCGTCGCCCTTGGGCTTGTTCTTCTCGCGCTCGGTGCGCTCGATCTCGGCGATCGGGTCGATGCCTTCGAGTGTCGACTCGCCGTCGCCGAGGCGTTCGGAGAAGTCGAGCGGCTCGTCGAGGTCGTCGGCGGTCGGCATCAGGTCGGGGTGGGACCAGAGGCCGTCACGCTTCTCGATGCCGTGCTGGTCGCCGACGAGCTTCCACAGCGAGGAGGCCGCCCGCATCCGCCTGGGCCGGAGCTCCAGCCCGACCAAGGTGGCGAAGGTCTGCTCGGCGGGGCCACCCGTGGCCCGGCGGCGGCGCAGCGTCTCCCGGAGTGCGTCCGCGCCCGGAAGCCGGTCGCCGATGGCCTCGGCCACCACGACGTCGACCCAGCCTTCGACCAGCGCGAGCAGGGTCTCCAGGCGGTTCAGGGCCGCCTTCTGCTCGGGCGAGGTCTGCGGCTCGAGAAGGCCGGAGGACATGGCCTCTTCAATGCTGGCCGGGTTCGACGGGTCGATCTGGCCCGCGAGCTGCTCCAGCGCCGACGTGTCGACGGAGATCCCGCTCGCGAACTCCTCGACGGTGGCCAGGAGCCGCTGCCGGAGCCAGGGGACGTGGGCGAACAGTCGCTGGTGGGCGGCCTCGCGCGCGGCGATGAAGACCAGCACCTCACTGGTCGGCAGCTCCAGGCCCTCGGTGAACTTCTCGATGTTCGCCGGCAGCAGCGCGGACGTGGCCGCGGGGCCGAGCGGGAGACCGACCTCGGTGGAGGTGAGCACTTCGGAAGCCAACTGAGCCAGAGCGTTACCGAGCTGGGAGCCGAAGGCCATTCCGCCCATCTGGCCCATCATCGAGAGAAGCGGGCCGGCGGCCTGTTTGGCCTCTTCAGGCAAGGCCTGGACCCACGCACCCGAGACCTGCTGGGCGACCGGGTCGCAGAGGCGCTGCCAGGTGGGCAAGGTCTTCTCGACCCAGTTACGCGCGGACCAGGCGACCGTGGTCGTGGCTCCGGCGGGCAGGATCGTCGCGGCGTCGAGCCACAGCTCCGCCAGGTGGGCGGCGTCACGGACGGCCGTGCTCGAGTCGCCACCGCTGGACGACGAAAAGCCGAGCTGGACGTCGGTGCTGCCGCTGCTGCTGAGGTTCTGCAACGCGATCTGTTTCGCCAGGTCATAGTTGACCGGCCCGGTCGAGCTGCCGGCCTGGCTGAGCATCTGGCCCAGCTGGCTGAGCATCTGACCGAGCTGATTGAAGGCCTCGGCGCCGGAGGGCTGGCCGCCGGAGTCCGACGGCTCGTTCTCGCCTCGTTTGTCGGGATCGGGCGGTCCGAAGCCGAACGGGGGTTTGCTCATGGCACCACCGTACGCGGGTCCCGGGTTTCACAGCTCGTCAAGTGGAGTGATGAGCGTGGCCTTCACCGAGAAGCGAACACGGTCACCGTACGCTGTCACGCGTGACAGAGCCCTCGGAGGAGACCACAGGAGCGCGGAGCCGTGCGGGCTCCGCGGGTGACCAGGACCGCTCCGAACGGCGGCTGACCCGGCGCGGCTGGACGCTGCTGGTCAGCGGCGCGCTGTTCGTCGTCTTCGCGCTGGTCGGGTTCTTCATCCCCGTGCCGTATGTGGCGATCAGCCCCGGGCCGACTTACGACACGCTCGGCAAGGACGCCGCCGGGCAGTCCGTGATCCAGGTCAACGGGCACGAGGTCTTCCAGACCTCCGGCGAGCTGCGGATGACGACGGTCTCTCTGCGCGATGGCGGTATCACGCTGTTCAACGCGCTCGGGCTCTGGGCGAGCGGCCGGTACGCGCTGGCGCCGCGCGAGGAATATTTCAAGCCGGGCGAAACCAACGAGCAGGTTCGGCAGGAGAACATCCAGCAGCTGCAGGACTCGCAGACCGCTGCCCAGGTCGCCGCGCTGCGCCGCAAGTTCCCGGTGAAGGTGCTCGCGAAGGCGATCGTCTCCGGCAGTCCCGCGGACAAGGTGCTCGCTCCCGGCGACCGGCTTCTGGTGGTCAACGGGAAGACGGTCACCGAGGCGACCGAGGTGCGGGCCGCCCTGAACGGGACGAAGCCCGGGCAGACCGTCCAGATCACCTTCAAATCCGATGGTCAGGCCGAACGCACCGTGCCGCTCACGCTCGCGCAGCGGCCCGATGGGCCGGAAGGCTTCATGGGCCTGACCGCGGTGGACCGTGCCGACGTTCCCTTCGACGTGAAAATCTCGCTGCAGGACGTCGGCGGCCCGTCGGCGGGCCTGATGTTCGCGCTCGCGATCGTCGACAAGATGGAGCCCGGCGACCTCGCCGGTGGCAGGCATATCGCCGGGACGGGCGAGATCTCCGAGAAGGGTGACGTCGGCGCGATCGGCGGCATCTCGTTCAAGGTGGTCGGCGCTCGAGAGGCCGGCGCCACCGACTTCCTCGTGCCCGCGCACAACTGCGCCGAGGCGAAGACCGCCGCGCCCGAGGGGCTGAACCTGATCAAGGTGTCCACGCTGGACGAGGCGATCGCGCAGCTCGACAACCTCAAGGCGGGTAGGCCGACCGCCTCCTGCTGACCGCGGGGGAGCAAGGGACCTTTGCTACCGCCCCACGGATCTGGCTGAGGAGAGCAAGGGACCTTTGCTATCGCTCGCCGCCTACCTGGGCAGGCGGTAGCAAAGGTCCCTTGCTCTCTTTTCGCAGGTCAGGGCAGCAGGGTGGCCTTCAGGGCTTCGAGCAGGTTGGGCGCCAGCTCCGGGTTCTCGATGATCTCGTCGACGGGGACGTCATCGGGTTCGGAGGGCTGCCCGGCGCCGCGAAGCCGCATGACGCACGCTCCGGCGCCATCCCGCAGCACAGCCGCGACGAGGCGGGCTTCGGTCCGGCGCGGGTGGTCGGCGGCCGCTTGACGCAGGCGTTCGGCGTCGGTCTCGGGCACGACGGGAAGCTCGGCTTCGGCGTCCGGCGGCAGCACGATGATCTCCTGCGCGAGCGCGCAGCCCAGCACCAGATCGGGCCACGCGATCTGGGCCAGCGCTTCGCCGAGGTCACCTTCGGGCAGAGCCTCCTGAGCGACCGGCGTCAGCGGGGCCGACGCGTCGAGCTGACCGGCCAGTTCGGGCTGCTCGTCCAGCAGCGCCGCGGTCGGGACCAGCGCGAACAACTGCGGCGGCTGGTCCCATCCTCCGGAGGCGACGAACTCCTCGACTTCGCGGGCCAGGCCGGCCACGCCCTGCTGCTCACTCGGTGCCATTGGCACATCGTTCCAGGCGGCCCGGGCAGCGGCCTTCCGAGTCCGGTTTGGGCGGGTTCCGGGAACTTCCGACGGCATCCGTAGAGTTAGAGCATCAGGGGACGCACGCGGACGCGCGCCCCCGCGAAAAGTTCACCAAACCAGGAGCGTGTGCAGTGGCCACTCGGCCCCCCGTGAGCCTGCCGAAGCTGTCCCGGCGCAGCCGGATACTGCTCATCATCGCCGCCGTAGTCATTCTGGCCCTGCTGCTGGGCGCGAGACTGCTGGACACCTACGTCGACTGGTTGTGGTTCGGCGAGGTCGGCGCCCGCACGGTGTTCAGCACGGTGTTGATCACTCGTGTGATCTTGTTCTTCGCCGTAGGGCTCCTGGTGGGCGGGGCGCTCGCGATCAGTTTGATGATCGCGTACCGGTCCAGGCCCGTCTTCGTGCCGATTTCCGGCAACGACGACCCGCTCGCGCGCTACCGGTCGGCGATCGTCGGCCGGATCCGCCTGTTCGGCATCGGCATCCCGGTGCTCACCGGGCTCATCGCCGGCGCGTCCGCGCAGAGCGACTGGCAGGTCGTGCAGCTGTTCCTGAACGGCACCCGGTTCGGGCAGACCGATCCCGAGTTCGGCAACGACGTCGGCTTCTACGCCTTCGACCTGCCGTTCTACAACTGGCTCCTGGGCTGGCTGTTCATCTCGGTCGTCATCGCGTTCTTCGGCGCGCTGATCTCGCACTACATCTTCGGCGGCATCCGGCTCGCGGGTAAGGGCGGTCAGCTCGCCGGCCCGACCCGCGCCCAGCTCGCCATCACCATCGGCATCTTCGTGCTGCTGAAGGCGGTCGAGTACTTCTTCGACCGCTACAACCTGCTGCTCTCGGACCGCGGGGCACCGCTGTTCGTCGGTGCGACCTACACCGACCTGAACGCCGTCTTGCCCGCGAAGCTGATCCTCCTGTGCATCTCGGTGATCTGCGCCGTCGCGTTCTTCGCCGGCGCGTTCCTCCGCAACCTGCAGCTGCCCGCGATCGCGCTGGTGCTGCTGATCCTGTCGAACGTGCTCGTCGGTGTCGCGTGGCCCGCGGTGCTCGACCAGTTCTCGGTGCGTCCCAACGCGAACGAGAAGGAATCCGCGTCGATCCAGCGCAACATGGACGCGACCCGTCAGGCGTTCGGCCTGACCAACGTCGAGTACAAGGACTACACCGGCAAGTCCGAGGCGACCTCCGCGGAGATCAAGGCGGACAAGGGGACCGTCCCGAACATCCGGCTCCTCGACCCGAACGTCCTCAGCGACACGTTCACCCAGCGCGTCGGCCGTGAGAACTTCTACGGCTTCCCGTCCAAGCTGGACATCGACCGCTACACCCTCAACGGGGTCACGCAGGACTACATCGTCGCGGCCAAGGAGATCAAGACCGAGGGCCTCACCGGCAACCAGACGAACTGGATCAACAAGCACCTCGTCTACACGCACGGGAACGGGTTCGTCGCCGCGCCGGCCAACACGATCGACCGCGCGCTGAAGGACGCCAACTCCGACGGCGGCTACCCGATCGCCACCACCAGCGACACCCAGAACCCGTCGGGCGCGGGGTCGACCGACCCGAGCAAGCCGGGCATCAAGGTGGACGAGCCCCGTATCTACTACGGCGAGCTCGCGACCGACGCCGCGTACGCGATCGTCGGCGGCAAGGCGGGGCAGGCGCCCGGCGAGTACGACACCGCCGTCGACCGCGCCTACATCTACAAGGGTTCCGGCGGCGTGCCGATCGACAACTGGTTCAACCGCCTCGTTTTCGCCGCCGAGTACGGAGAGCGCAACATCCTCTTCTCCGACGCCATCGGCGACGGATCGAAGATCATGTTCAACCGCGAACCGCGGGACCGGGTCGCCAAGATCGCCCCGTGGCTGACGCTCGACGGCGACCCGTACCCGGCGGTCGTCGACGGCAAGATCAAGTGGATCGTCGACGGCTACACGACGATGAACAACTTCCCGTACGCCCAGCAGACCCAGCTCGGCCAGGCGACCAACGACTCGCTCAGCGGCACCACCCGCCAGGCGAACTCTTCGATCAACTACATCCGCAACTCGGTCAAGGCCACCGTCGACGCGTTCGACGGCACCGTGACCCTGTACGGCGTCGAGGACAACGAGCCGGTGCTCAACGCCTGGAAGCAGGTCTTCCCGGGGCTGGTCAAGCCGAGCAGTGAGATCTCGCCGGACCTGCGGTCGCACTTCCGCTACCCCGAAGACCTCTTCAAGGTGCAGCGGGAACTCCTGTCGAAGTACCACGTGAACAACCCCGCGGAGTTCTACGCCCAGCAGGCCTTCTGGAGCGTTCCGCAGGATCCGACGCAGGAAGGCGGCGTGAACGCGTCCGCCTCCGGGATCGCCAACCAGCCCGGCTACTACGTCCTGGCCACCGCGCCTGGCGACACCAAGTCGCGGTTCCAGCTCACCAGTTCGCTGACCGGTCTCCAACGGCAGTATCTGGCGGCCTGGATGTCGGTGTCTTCGGATCCCGAGGACTACGGGAAGATGCGCGTCCTCAGACTGCCGACAGGCGCCAGCGGATCCACCCAGGTGGACGGTCCCGTCCAGGTCCAGAACAGATTCCAAAGTGACCCACGGGTCGCGCAGGACCGGACGCTGTTCAACAACCCGAACGTCACCGTCACCTACGGGAACCTGATCACGCTGCCCGTCGCCAACGGCTTCCTCTACGTGGAACCGGTCTACATCCGGCAGCGGAACCAGCTGAGCTATCCGCAGCTGGCGCGGGTCCTGGTCTCCTACGGCACCAAGATCGGGTTCGCGCCGACGCTGAACGAAGCGCTCGACCAGGTCTTCGGCGCGGGCACGGGCTCCGGGGTCACACCGCCGCAGACCGGCGGCACCCCCGGACCCACGACGCCTCCGCCGCCGGGCACGACGACGCCGCAGCCGCCCTCCAGCGGAAACCCGGCGCTCGACAAGGCCGCGGGCGACATGCACGACGCCTGGGTCAAGTTCCGCGCGGCCCAGCAATCCGGGAACTACGCCGACCAGGGTGCTGCCCTGGCCGCACTCGAAGCCGCCTCCAAGGCCTACGAGTCGGCCAAGGCCAGCCCGCCGGCGTCCGGTGCGCCCCCGACCTCCGGCCAGCCCGGAGGGTGACGTCGCTTACCTAAAGGGCACCTGCTTTGCGCCTGCTCGAAACGCAGGCGTAAGGTAGGTGTCACGACGCGGGGTGGAGCAGCTCGGTAGCTCGCTGGGCTCATAACCCAGAGGTCGCAGGTTCAAATCCTGTCCCCGCTACAGAGGTAGGAGGCCCGTGTCTGCGGAAAACGCAGACACGGGCCTCTTTCGCATTTGTCCCGGGGGTCGAACCCCCGGACCCCCGCCAGGAGGGCTCCGCCCCCTGGACCCCCGGGCGTCGGTCGCGTGGGGTGCCCGAGGTGGCGGGGGGAGCGAGGGACCTTTGCTATCGCGTGGGGGCGACCCAGCAGACGTAGCCATCGGGGCGGTACAGGACGGCATCCGTCGACGGCCACGGCAGCGTGGTGACCAGCTGGGTGGTCAGACGGGGTGAGTGGGCGTGAGCCCGGGCGGCATCGACGTGGGCCTGAGTGGTCGTCAGGAGCACGAAGCCGCCATCGCGGAACAGGGTGCTGGGACGCAGCGGGCCGGCTTCGGTGGCGACGTCCTGGTCGGTCAGACGCGAGCCGAGCGCGGGATGCGACGTCCCGTGCGTCGCGTAGCGGATCCCGAGGCCGGAAACCATGCCCGACAGGTACCGGCTCACCTCGGGTAGCTCCGCAAGGTCACCGAAGAGGGCGCGAAGCGCGCGAGACTCGTGAGAGCGCGGAGTCAGCCCCAGCTGAGCGGCGACGTTGTGCAGCACCTGAGCGCCCACGGGGTGCCGCTCGGCCTCGTAGGTGTCGAGCAGGTCGTCACCAGCCCAGCCGCGCACTGTCGCGGCGAGCTTCCAACCCAAATTCATCGCGTCCTGCACACCCAGGTTCAGTCCCTGGCCACCTGCCGGGAAATGGATGTGCGCGGCATCCCCTGCCAGCAGCACCCGGCCGACGCGGTAGCGCTCCGCCTGCCGCGCCGCGTCGGAGAACTGTGACGCCCAGCGGATTTCCGACACCGTCGCCGTCTCGCCGTACGAGTCGAGCAGGGCCTGCCGGACTTCGTCGTGCGAGATGGCGGACCGGATGTCCTTGGGGCGCGAGGCTCGATCGCCGTACACGAACCGGTAGAGCCCCGGCTCTCCCAGCGGAATCAGGCCTTTGAACGTGGTCGCCCCGGTCGGCTCGCCGACGTTCCGCATCGTTCGCCACTGTTTTTGCGCACCGGCGGGGATTTTGTCGAACAGGACGTCCGCGACCACCCCGTAGCCTTCACCGTCCACCCCGGGAAAGTCCACGTCGAGTCCTTTGCGTACAACGCTTCGAGCGCCGTCGCAGCCGACGAGGAACTTCGCGTGCAGCCGGTTCTCGCCACTGTCTGTTCGGTACCGAACAGAGACAAAGTCCTTGTCCTGCACGAAATCGATTACTTCGGCGCCGCGGACCACCTTTGTTCCTTGTGCGGCAAGCCGTTCCTCCAGGTACGCCTCGACCTGTGCCTGCGGAATCCCCAGTTGGAAAGGGAATCGAGTGTCCCAGCCGTCGTAGCCGATCGGGATCATCGCGAAATGCCCGTCCTGCACCGTCGCGAACGAACGCTCCTCGGCGCCGTCCAGAAGTCCGCGCAGCTCCAGCATTTCCGCGGTCCGCGGCTGCAGGTTCAGCGCCTTCGACAGTCCCGTGCGCTCGTGATGCCGTTCCAGGACCACGACATCGACGCCGGCGAGCGCGAGTTCGTGGGCCAGCATCAGCCCCGTCGGCCCCGCTCCGGCCACGACCACGTCCGTCCCCGGGTTGTTCATACCACTCCTTAACGACGTTAAATTGACCTGCGGCCAGCCTGCCCTTAACATCGTTAAATTGTCAAGGTGCTTCCGCTGGAACGAGGGACAAAAGTGGGTCTGACCAGGCAGGACATCGTCCGCGCCGGGCTTCGGCTGCTCAACGACGTCGGGCTCAACGGGCTGACGCTCCGCCTGATCGCGCAGGAACTCGGCGTCAAGGCGCCCGCGCTGTACTGGCACGTGAAGAACAAGCAGGAGCTGCTCGACGAGATGGCGACGCAGATGTACGCGGACGCGATGCCGGGCCGTGTTCCCGAGGGAACGGGGGAGCGGGAAGCGCTCGAGCTGGCGTCGCGGGCCTTACGCCGGATGATGCTTGCTTACCGTGACGGGGCGAAGGTCTTCTCCGGGACTTTCCTGACCGACGACAGTCTTCTTGGTGACAATCCGTTTCAAGGGCGCGTCGACGCGGGACTCGAACTGCACCTGGCCGGACGAGCGTTGTTCACCGTGTACAGCTACGTCATCGGTTTCACCATCGAAGAGCAGGCCGTTTACCCGGTTCCGGGCGAACGGGACCCGCGTTACGACGTCACGCCCACGGCCTGGGTGTTCGACGAGGACATCGAGGGCAGGTTCGCCGACGGGCTGACCATGGTGCTCAACGGCGTCTTCGGCTGGCTCGATGACAAAGTCGCGCCATAACACCTGGTCAAAGGCTCTTCGGGAAGTTAGGGGTACCCGCCTGAAAGCCGGTTTCACCCCCATGTAATCTATTAACACAACGACGCGGGGTGGAGCAGCTCGGTAGCTCGCTGGGCTCATAACCCAGAGGTCGCAGGTTCAAATCCTGTCCCCGCTACTGAAGAAAACGAAGCGCGGATCTGCGGAAATCGCAGATCCGCGCTTCTTCGTTTCCGGGATCCCGTGGTTCGCACGGTGCTCACTCCCTGTCGTTGGTCGGGGCGGGGGACCGGTACCGCTGTCCGTGGCCGTCGCCGGTTGCGTAGCGTGTCCGGTCCATTGTGGACAGGCGTAGCGCGTTGGGCCGAATGAGCGCATATCACTAGCCACAATGGACAGATGTGCTGACCACAGTGGACACAGGTTCCGAAAAGTGGGACCGTAGAGGACGTGTCCGAATTGAATGCAACAGCCGCCGCACTGCTCGGTCTTCTCCACGACGGTCCCGCCACGGGCGGGCAACTGGTCGCGGGGGCGGGTGAGCGTTTCGGCGCCTTCTTCAGCGTGACCCGCAGCCAGGTGTACCGCGAGCTCCCCGCCTTGTCGAAGGAGGGCCTCGTCCGCCTCGGCAAGCAGGGCCCGCGGTCGAGCCAGCAGTACCTCATCACCGCGGCGGGCAAGAAGGCGTTCAAGACGTGGCTGACCTCCGAAGCCGGTCCTGACCACCTCCGCAGCCCGCTGATCCTGCGTCTCGTGCACGCCGGTTCGCTGACGGTCAAGCAGCGTTCGGCCCTGCTCGAGTCGGCCCGCGCGAGCTACACGCAGCAGCTCGACGAGGCCAAGGCCGCCACCAAGGCCGCCGACGGCCCGTACGCCAAGGCCGTCGCCGAGTTCGCGCAGGCGCAGGCGAAAGCCGCACTGAAACTGCTGGATTCCATCCCCCAGTCCTGACCCGGACAGGTGCCCACGGCCGGTTCCCCGCAACCGGTCGTGGGTTTTGCCGTAACCTTGGCCGACGTGAGTGATGAGTTCGATGCGGCACTGAAGGACCTGGCCGGCAAGCTGACGCAGATCGAGTCGGTGATGGACCTGGATGCGCTGCGTGCCCAGGTGGCCGAGCTGGAGGAACAGGCATCCAGCCCGAACCTCTGGGACGACCCCGAAGCGGCGCAGAAGGTCACCAGCCAGTTGTCCCACCGGCAGAGTGAGCTGCGACGCATTTCCGAGCTGCGGCAGCGGCTCGACGACCTGGGCGTCCTCTACGAACTGGCCGAGGCCGAGGGCGACTCCGCCAGCGTGGCCGAGTCCGAGTCCGAGCTGACGGCGCTCACCAAGGACATCGACGGGCTCGAGGTCCGCACCCTGCTGTCGGGTGAATACGACCCGCGCAACGCCGTGGTCACCATCCGGTCCGAAGCGGGCGGCGTGGACGCGGCCGACTGGGCCGAGATGCTGCTCCGGATGTACCTGCGGTGGGCGGAGCGCCACAACTACCCGACGGACGTCTACGACATCTCCTACGCCGAGGAAGCGGGCATCAAGTCCGCCACCTTCAAGGTGAGCGCGCCCTACGTCTACGGCACGCTCTCGGTCGAGCAGGGCACGCACCGGCTGGTGCGCATCTCGCCGTTCGACAACCAGAGCCGCCGCCAGACCTCCTTCGCGCACGTCGAGGTGATGCCCGAGGTCGAGGAGGTCGACCACGTCGACATCCCCGAGAAGGACATCCGCGTCGACGTGTACCGCTCGTCCGGCCCCGGTGGGCAGAGCGTGAACACGACGGACTCGGCGGTGCGGATCACGCACATCCCGACCGGCGTGGTCGTTTCGTGCCAGAACGAGAAGTCGCAGCTGCAGAACAAGGCGGCCGCGATGAAGGTCCTCCAGGCGCGGCTGCTGCAGCGGAAGAAGGAGGAGGAGCGCGCCGAGATGGACGCGCTCAAGGACGGCGGCTCCAGCTGGGGCAACCAGATGCGCTCCTACGTGCTGCACCCGTACCAGATGGTCAAGGACCTGCGGACCGAGTTCGAGGTCGGCAACCCGTCGTCGGTGCTCGACGGCGAGATCGACGGTTTCCTGGAGGCCGGCATCCGCTGGCGCAAGCAGTCCGGAGCCGCGTAACAACCCTGCGTGAGAGAGCAAGGGACCTTTGCTATCACTTTCCGGGAGAGAGTGACAGCAAAGGTCCCTTGCTCGCTTGGCCGCCGGGACCGGGCTACCCGGGCTTAACGACGGGCATGGGTAGTATGCCGAACCGTGATCCGGCTCGAAGAGGTTTCCAAGGTCTACAAGACCTCGACCCGTCCCGCCCTTGAGCGGGTGTCGGTCGAGATCGACAAAGGCGAGTTCGT
The DNA here is from genome assembly GCF_024628825.1 of Amycolatopsis roodepoortensis. Taxonomy (NCBI): domain Bacteria; kingdom Bacillati; phylum Actinomycetota; class Actinomycetes; order Pseudonocardiales; family Pseudonocardiaceae; genus Amycolatopsis; species Amycolatopsis roodepoortensis. Next base: position 3,589,312 of record NZ_CP102415.1, on the reverse strand, counting down.
CTTCCTGATCGGTCCCTCGGGATCCGGGAAGTCGACCTTCCTGCGTCTCCTGCTGCGCGAAGAGGTGCCGAGCAAGGGTCGCGTCATGGTCTCCAACTTCGACGTCGCCAAGCTCGCCCGTCGCCGGGTGCCGCGGCTGCGGCAGACCATCGGCTGCGTGTTCCAGGACTTCCGTCTGCTGTCGAACAAGACCGTCGCCGAGAACGTCGCCTTCGCGCTCGAAGTCATCGGCAAGCCGCGCCCCACGATCCGCAAGGTCGTGCCCGAGGTGCTCGAACTCGTCGGCCTCGACGGCAAGGCCGACCGTCTCCCCAACGAACTCTCCGGTGGTGAGCAGCAGCGCGTCGCGATCGCCCGCGCGTTCGTGAACCGCCCGCTCGTGCTGCTCGCCGACGAGCCGACCGGGAACCTGGACCCCGACACCAGCCAGGACATCATGTTGCTGCTGGAGCGGATCAACCGCACCGGCACGACGGTGCTGATGGCCACCCACGACCATTCGATCGTGGACTCGATGCGGCGAAGGGTCGTCGAGCTCCAGCTCGGCAAGGTCATCCGTGACGACGCCCGAGGCGTCTACGGCATCGGCCGCTGACCGGCCCCGCCCTCCTCCGTAACCCACGACTTCCAAGGGACATCAACCCCGATGCGCGCCAGTTTCGTCTTCAGCGAGGTAGTCACCGGCTTGCGCCGGAACGTCACGATGACCATCGCGATGATCCTCACCACCGCGGTCTCCCTCGCCATGCTCGGCTTCGGCCTGCTGGCCGTCGGCACGATCGACAAGATGAAGGCCAACTTCCTCGCCGACGTCGAGGTTTCGGTCTATCTGGTCAACGACATCAGCGCGGGTGACCCGAACTGCTCGCAGTCCGCTTGCCAGACGCTGCGCCAGGACCTACAGGGCAACGAAGGCGTCGAGTCGGTCGTCTTCGAGAACCGAGAGCAGTCCTACGAGCGGTTCAAGAAGATGTTCGAGAGCCAGCCGGAACTGCTCGCGCTGACCGGGCCGGAGGCGCTGCCCGCGTCGCTCCACGTCAAGCTGAAGAACCCCGAGCGCAGCCAGGCGATCATCCAGGAGTACACCGGCAAACCCGGCGTCTCCAAGGTCGACGACCAGCAGAAAGCGCTCGACCGCGTGTTCAACGCCCTCAACGGTGTGCGGAACCTGGCCTTCGGCGCCGCGCTGATCATGGCCATCGCCGCGCTGCTGCTGATCGCCAACACGATCCAGGTGTCGGCGTTCACCCGGCGCACCGAGGTCGGCATCATGCGGCTGGTCGGCGCGACCCGCTGGTACACGCAGCTGCCGTTCCTCCTGGAGGCGGTGGTCGCCGGCCTGGTCGGTGCGATCATCGGGATCGTCTTCCTGATCCTGACCAAGGTGCTGTTGCTCGACTTGGTGCTCACGGGAGACGTGTTCCCCGCGGTCGGCATGCTCGAATTGCTGTTCCCGGTGGCGCCGATCCTGCTCGCCGTCTCGATCGTCATCTCGGCGATCACCGGCTACGTGACGCTGCGCCTGTACGTGCGCCACTAGCCGCCCGATAACCACCTGCCCGAACACAGAAACTCACGTAGAGTCGCCGCTATGCCCAAGGAACGTGGACACAAGGTGATCGTGTCGAACCGCAAGGCTCGCCACGATTACTCCATCCTCGACACCTACGAAGCCGGTCTCGTGCTCGTCGGTACCGAGGTGAAGAGCCTGCGTGAAGGACGGGCATCGCTGGCCGACGCGTTCGCCACGGTGGACGACGGCGAGGTCTGGCTCCGCAACGTGCACATCCCGGAGTACGTGCAGGGCACGTGGACGAACCACACGCCCCGGCGCACCCGGAAACTGCTGCTCCACCGCCAGGAGATCGAGAAGCTCATCGGCAAGACCAAGGAGAGCGGCCTTTCGCTGGTCCCGCTGTCGATGTACTTCAAGGACGGCAAGGTCAAGGTCGAGATCGCGCTGGCGAAGGGCAAGAAGTCCTACGACAAGCGGCAGGACATCGCCAAGCGGGACGCGGAGCGCACCATCAGCCGGGCCATGGGCCGGGCGCTCAAGGGCCGGTACAACGATTGATCCACGGGCCCGCCTCCGACGCCGAGATCCCCGGCTGGATCTCGGCGCTCGGCATCGACGGGCTCGTGGACCTGCACCTGCACTTCCTGCCGAAGCCGGTCATGGACAAGGTGTGGGCCTACTTCGACCAGGCCGAAGAGCACTACGGCATGGCCTGGCCGGTGCACTACCGCACGCCGGAAGAAGAGCGCATCGAAACCCTGCGCTCGTTCGGTGTGCGCAAGTTCGCACCGCTGGTCTATCCGCACAAGCCGGGGATGGCCGAATGGCTGACCTCGTGGGCGCTGGAGTTCGCGGAACGCGTTCCGGAGGCGGTGCCGACCGGCACGTTCTACCCGGAGCCCGGCGCGCTGTCCGTTGTGGACGGTGCGCTGCGCGCGGGCGCCCGCTGTTTCAAGGCACACGTCCAGGTCGGCGCCTACGACCCGCGTGACGAGCTGCTGGACGGCGTCTGGGGCGCGCTGGCGGACGCCGGCGTCCCGGTGGTCGTCCACTGTGGACACGGTCCGTTGAAGGGCGCCTACACCGGGCTACGGCTGTTCGAGGAGATCCTGGTCCGGCATCCCAGCCTGACCCTGGTGCTCGCGCACGCCGGCATGCCGGAGATCGACTTCGCGTTCGAGCTGGCCAGGAGGTATCCGCGCGTGTACCTCGACACCACGATGGTCGGGGTGGAGTTCACCTCGCGCGGCAATCCGCTCCCGCCGGACTGGCAGGATCTGCTGGCGGAGTTCCCCGATCGCGTCGTGCTCGGCACCGACTTCCCCAACATCCCGTACTCGTACGCCACACAGCTGCGGGCGATCGCCGGCTGGGCCGCCGACGATCGCCTGGGTGAGCCGTTCCTGCGGGCGGTGCTGCACGACACGCCCGCGAAACTGCTCAGCGTTTGAGTTGCGCCACCTCGGTGACCGAGACGGCGCGGCCGAGTAGCCGCGTCCCCAGCTCCGAAACCTGGATCTGCTTGCCCGCCAGGAGGAATCCGCCCGTCGCCAGCGCCACCCACGGCGCCGGGCCCTGGGCGAGACCGTCGCTCAGCGGGGCGAAACCGTGCGCGGCCAGCCCGAGCAGACCGCCCGCGATCGCCAGCCCGGCCACCACCAGCTGAGGCGTGTGGGCGGTCGACGCGGGGCCGGAACCCTGCGTTTCGAAACGGGCGAACATGCGCAGCAGACCGAAGAGCACCAGCCCACAGGCGCCGAGCCACGCGGGGAGCATCGTCAGCCACAGCACGGAACCCGGTTCGGGGGTTTCGTAACCCAGCCCGTAGACCGCGATCCCGGAGACGACGATCAGCGCCGGCATGTGCCACAGGTAGACGCTCATGAACCGCGGGCCGATCCACTTCAGCGCGGCGTCGAGGTTCGGCCGTGCGGCCAGGGCGTTCAGCTGCGGTTTGAAGGCCAGCAGGAGCCCGATCTGGCCGATCGCGAGGAAGGCCAGCAGCACGGTCGGCGGGCTCATGTTCGACACCGGGGCGCCCGGCATGCCGATCATGCTCGCGGGGTACGGGCCGAAGGCGACCATCAGCGCGGTGATGCCGAATCCGGCAGCCGACATGCCCAGCGCGGCGTTGCGGCTCAGCGAGCCGAGACGGCCTTGCGTGTAGTGGAAACCGAGCTGGTGCACGGCCATCCAGACGAAGACGGCGTTCGCGAAACCGATCAGGCCGAGGTCGTTGAAGCGGGCGACGTCGACGAGGACGGCGGCGGCGAGCATCACGAGCGGGACTTTCAGGCCCCAGCGGCGATGTGCCGCGGCCAGCATCGGGGTGAGCAGCACGGTGAGCACATACACGGCCAGGAACCACAGCAGCTGCGCGGCGATCGCGCCGCCGACCTGCAGCGGCTGCTCCGGAATGCCCATGCCGCGCAGGATGTCCGGGACGAACAGCCAGACGGCCACCAGCGGCAGCACCGGGATCATCAGCCGCTTGAGGCGGGCCGCGAGCCAGAAACGGGAACTTTCCGCGCGGCTCAACGAGATCAGGTTCGCCGCGCCGCCGGCGAAGAAAACTAAGGGCATTACTTGCGACAGCCAGGTCAAAAGCCACCAGCCGGGGGTCGCGAGGGCGTTCCCGGTCGAGAGATGGCCGTCGGCGTACGAGAGCACCGGCATTCCCCAGTGCTGGACGACGACCGCGAGGATCGCGACCGCTCGGACGATGTCCAGGAACCTGTCCCGGCCCTGCTTCCCGCTTGTGTGCATGGAAAAGAGCCTGGTGCTTGGAGGCCGCGAAAACAGCGGTGCGGGCCGCCGTATCGATCTTCCTGTTTTCGCCCTCGGAAGGTGGAGTTTTCCCTACCCCACGCCGTCGGTCTCGGGCTCCGGGAGCGGGGCGGGACACAGCCGGAATTCCCAGCAGTCGTCCTCGGCGAGACCGAGTTCGTAGCGGGTCTCGATCTTCGGCCCGTCGTGCAGATGGACGTGTTTGAGGACGGTGCCCGCGACGGGCTCGGTGTCACCGAGCTCCTGGACGCGTCCGTCGAGTGGGCCGCCGAAGAAGCGGGCGCTGTGGGAGGGCCTGTCGGTCATGGGTCCTCCTCGGTTCGGCTCGGCACTCACCTGACAGTCTGCCCATGTTAGGTGAGTGACGGCTTCGCCACCAAGAGCTACTTCAGCGTCCTAAGTAAGTGAGCACCGCGCGGACCCGGCGGTGTTCCACCGAACTCGCTTCGAGGCCGAGCTTCGAGAAGATGTTGCCGATGTGCTTTTCGACCGCGCCGTGCGAAACGACGAGCGAGTTCGCGATCGCGGTGTTCGACAGGCCCTGCGCCATCAGCCCCAGCACTTCGGACTCGCGGGCGGTGAGCGCGTCGAGCGGGTTCTTGCGGCCACGGGCCATCAGCTGCGCGATGACGTCCGGGTCGATCGCCGTGCCACCGCCGGCGACACGTTTGACCGCGTCGAGGAAATCCCCGACGTCGGCGACGCGTTCCTTGAGCAGGTAACCGACTCCGCCCGCGCCGCCGGACAGGAGCTCGACCGCGTAGCTCTCCTCGACGTATTGGGAGAGCACGAGAACCGGCAGGCCCGGGATGACCTCGCGGGCGCCCAGTGCCGCGCGCAGGCCCTCATCGGTGAAGGTGGGCGGCATGCGCACGTCGACGATCGCAAGGTCCGGCCGGTGTTCCTTGACCGCAACCAGCAGGTCTTCGCCGTTGTCCACGGCGGCGACGGTCTCGATGTCCTCGTCGGCGAGCAGGCGGATCACCCCCGCGCGCAACAGAACCGCGTCTTCGGCGATGACAACCCGCATGCTGCCCCCAGCGTCGTGAGTGAATGGCAGAGCCTATTCACTCACGAGCGGGTCACCATTGGCACGGCAGGTCCGCGCGAATCACCGTCGGGCCACCGGGCGGGCTGACGACGGTGATCACGCCGTCGATCGTGGCCGCCCGGTCGGCGAGCCCGGCGAGGCCGCCACCTGGCCGGACTTCGGCGCCGCCGTGCCCGTTGTCGGTGATCTCGACGATGACCATCGCTTCGGTGCGCCACACCTTCACGCCCGCTTCGGTCGCTCCCGAATGCTTCGCGATGTTCGTCAGTGTCTCGCCGACGATGAAGTAGGCCGTCGTCTCGACCGCCGCCGGGGGCCGCGGTTCGACGTCCACCTCGACGTCGACGTGGATCGGCGATTTCGCGGCCTGCGCGGACAAGGCGGCGTCGAGACCGCGGTCGCCGAGCACGGCCGGGTAGATCCCGCGGGCGAGATCGCGCAGTTCCGACACCGCGAGTTTGGCGTCGAGATGGGCCTCGTCGATCAGTTCGCGCACCGCGGCCGGGTCCTGGTCGAACTTCGACTTCGCGCGGCCGAGGCTCATCGCGACGGCGACCAGGCGCTGCTGGGCGCCGTCGTGCAGATCGCGCTCGATGCGGCGGCGTTCGGCCTCGGCGGCGTCGACACCGCGAGCCCGCGACGCCTGCAGTCGCTCGGCCTTCTGCTCCAGCTTCGCGGCGCGGTTCGGTCCGAGCAGCGAGTACGCCAGGTTGCCGTGCAGCCACCCGACCCACGGGGTCACCCAGATCGCCATCGGCAGCAGCACGATCGACGCGATCGCGATCGGCAGCTCCAGACAGGCCAACGGGAACGCCGCCATCAGGTAGGCGAGGTCGCGCCACGTCGTCGCGTCGGTCAAGCGGGTCAGCCAGCGCTTGACCAGCGAAAGCCCCTCGACCGGCAGGCGTTCGACCGGCTCGAGCGGAGTTTCGAGCATCGTGCGCGCCCAGCCCCGCTCGCGGTCGGCGGACCAGCGGATGAAGCTGGTCGTGGCCATGAGGATGGGGAAGCCGATCCACACCACCGCCGTCGCGATGCCGACCGCCAGGCCGACGACGATGAGAACGAACTGGAGGAGCCGGAACACGAAGCTGACGATCATGTAGACGATCGACCGCAACGGCCGGGGGCGGGGGATCCCCACCTGCTGTACCTGCTGGTCGATCGTCATCCGTGAACCTCGCCCCATGAATCCTCCAGACGGCGGCGCTGGGCGTGGGTCGGCCCGAGCAGCGCCGTCGCCAGCCGGGCGTGCATCCCGGCCAGCGCCTTCGTCAACGCTACCGAGAGGGCGATGCAGAGCACGCCGAGCGCCGCCCAAGGCAGCGCCGAAACCGTCGAATCGACGGTGAACCACGCGTTCTCCCAGGTTGGGAAGCGGTACTCACCGCCGGGGAGGAAGCGGTAGTAGATCGGCAGGCCGGCGAGGCCGAGGCTGGTCGACCAGAACGCCGTGACCAGGACGAACTCGACGATCCCGAGCGGGAAGAGCAGGAAGAAGTAGCCGAGGTCGCGCCAGGTCGAGCCGTCCTTCAGCCGCGCCTTCCAGCGCACGGACTGGCCGGCCACGGGCAGCGGGAGATACGGCAGGTCGATGTAGCGATCGAGCAGGGCGTACACCCGGGCGCGCTCCATCCGGGCCGCGCCGCGGACCGTCAGGATCACCAGTGCGAGCAGCGGCAACCCGATCCAGACGATCGCCGTGCCGATGCCCGCCGAGATGAAGGACATCAGGAGCGCGAAGGCCAGGACGCCCATCGGCAGGTTCATCAGCAGGTAGACCAGCGAGCCGCCGAACGACGGATCGGACCTGCTCAGCTCCCGCTCGGCCGCCAGCGAACTCATGGTCGTGCTCCTCTCCTGTTCGAGGAGTCCAGCATCGCGCCCCGCGGGCGTCCGGTGACATGGTGCGCGCGGGCATCTCCCAGGTAGGGCTAGCCCCACCTGCGGGATTAACCCGGTTGCCGCCCGCGTTATGATGTACAGGTTGTGTCCCACCAAGGGGGTGAACGGTTTCGACTTTGGACGTTGAATCAGGAGAAGCGTGCCGGTGCAGGCGAGAGACCACCGTAAGCGTCATCGCAAACCAATAAGCGCCGAGCCTAAGAGCCAGCGCGAGTTCGCTCTTGCTGCCTAAGCAGTAGAGCAACTCTGTCGGTCCGGGGTCGCCTCCGACCCGGTCACCGGCATCAGCTAGGAGGCTTACCGCCACACCCGGCCGCGGGGTGTGGTTGGGAAACAAACAGTGGCTGGGCCCGTCACTTCAGCTTGTTCGCGTGACTGAAGGGGTCAAGTAGAGACATAGCGGACTGCGCACGGAGAAGCCCTGGTGATGCGCCAGAGGACCCGGGTTCAATTCCCGGCACCTCCACTGGTCGACGGAGCGGCCCTGCCCCTGAAGGGGTGGGGCCGCTTCTTTTGTGTGTCGGTCGGGGTTGCGCGTGGGCGCCGGTGCGTTCAATATATGCTTATGTTCAATTTGAATGAACATGATGACTTGTTGAACAAGGAGCTTCACTGTCGGCTCCAAGAGCTGGGGCTCGAGAGTGAAGTACTCAACGGCGTCCTGCTGAAACTCACCACGCGGTCCGGTGCTGCCCGGACCTACGGTGTCGAGTTCAAGCAGCGGATGACCGCGGAACTGGCCACCGCGGTCCACTTCCCACCGTTTCCTCCGCCGCTGCTGTGCACCACGTACCTCAGTGAATCGGTCGCCGAGCGGCTGCGCGCCCGGGGCATCGACTACCTGGACACCGCGGGCAACGCACACCTCGCCTGGGACGACGTCCTGATCGACGTCCGAGGCCGCCGCAAACGCACCGTTCCCGCCGGACGAGCCTCGTCGCGAGCCGCGGGAGCCTTCGGCAGAGCGGGCCTTCAGGTCCTGTTCGTCCTGCTCAGCTGGCCGGAGACGGCCGCCTTCACCTACCGTCGGCTGGCCGAGATGAGCGGTGCGTCGCTCGGGACGGTCAAGACGGTCATCGATGAGCTCACCCGCGCCGGCTACCTGTACGAGCGCGGGGATGAGCGACGGCTCGCCCGCGGAGCCGAGTTGCTCGACCGGTGGTCTGAGGCTTACTCGATCACCCTGGACACTTCGTTGACTCTCGGCGAGTTCGCCGCGGCCGACCTCTCGTGGTGGCGCGACGCGGAAGCCGAGCTGTTTTCCTCGGGGGTCCAGGTGGGCGGCGAAGCCGGCGCGAGCATCATCGATCCGCATCTGCGGCCCGCCTCGCTCACTCTCTACGCCGACCGGCTACCGGCGCAGGCCATCGGCCGGTATCGGTTGGCACGAGCGGAAAACGGCAACGTCCACATCAGACGCCGGTTTTGGCAGGCGCCCGAGCCGGAGTCGTGGATCGTGCCGTCGCCGTTGATCTACGCTGACCTGCTGGCCTCGGGTGATCCGCGTCAGCGCGAGCACGGCGACCGGCTTCGGAGCGGTGATGATCGACTTAAGCGGATCGACCGAACCTGATCTCCGGCTCGCCGCGAGAGTGCTCGCTCGCGTTGATGCCGTAGCGCGCGCGGTGGGTGTGGAGTACCTCGTGGTCGGGGCGACGGCGCGCACGATCTTGTCTATCGGGCTGGTCGGTGGACCACCCGAACGAGCCACCCAGGACATCGACATCGCCGCCGCGATGGGCACCTGGGACGATTTCGAACACTTCGTGAGCCGGCTGGAACGACATGGCCGGAGCGTGCATTCGTTTCTGGTGGAGGGCGTTGAGGTCGATGTGCTGCCTTATGGCGGCATCGAGGACGAAGACCGGACCGTCCTCTGGCCCGACGACCACCGGATGAACGTCCGCGGACTGCGCGAAGCAGTGGCATCGGCCGAGTCGGTGCTCCTGCCCGGCGGGGTCCTCATCAAGGTCCCCGCGGTACCGGCGTTGGCCCTGCTCAAGCTCTTGACCTGGCGGGATCGGCGGGCTACGACCACGCGCGACGCCGTCGACCTCGGGACGATGATCGGCTGGTATTCGTCGGGACCGTATTGGGACCGGCTCTACGACGAGGAGCTCGAAGTCCTCGAACGGCACGGCTTCGATCCGGCGCTCGCTGGTGCCTGGTTACTGGGGTCGCATATGCCCGGTCTGCTGGATGCCGACGGCGTCGGAGTATTGCTCGGAATCGTCGGTGACGAGGACGCAATGGGCCGGCTGGGCAACGACGTTCGTCTCACGCGCGGGCCGGAACTTGTCCGTGTGTTGGCCGAGGGGATCAAGGACGTGGTCTCGTAGGCTCGGGAAATGCGCCTTCATGTGCATCGATGGGGATCAGGTCCGCGTGTCGTTCTCGTGCACGGCGTGCTGCTCGGCGGCAGGGAGGCGTGGCGGGCTCAGCGCCCGTTGACCGAGCGGTGGACGTTGCTCGCGCCGGATCGTCCCGGGCACGGGAAATCGCCGGACGGCGTACAGGATTTCGAAGTCGACGCGGAGTTGATCGCGGAGCAGGTGCTCGACGAGCCCGCGCATCTGGTCGGGCTGTCGTACGGCGCGATCGTCGCGATGCTCGCCGCCGCGCGGCGGCCGGAGATGGTCCGGACGCTCACCGTGGTCGAACCGCCCGCGACCGGGATCGTCCGAGGCGACGAGGTCGTCGACGCATGGGACGCCGAACTGCGGAGGTTCCTCGACGGGCCGCTCGACGATCCACGCGAAGTGTTCAAGGCGTTCTTCCCGCTGGCCGGTGTGCCGTTGCCGATCCCCGATCCGGTACCCGAGACGCTGCGGCGCGGCGCCCGCGCGCTGGTCGGGATGCGGCCGCCGGGAGACGCGGAGCTGCCGCTCGGGACGTTGGCGTCGGCGGATTTCCCGATGCTCGTGATCACCGGGGACCACCGGCCGGAGTACGAGATCATCGCCGACGCGATCGGGGAGGGGGCCGGCGCGCACCGCGGGATCGTGCGGGGGATGGGGCATCTGGTGCCGGATACGGGTGCGCCGTTCAATACCCGGATCGAAACTTTTCTGAATCACGGAGCGTAGCGAAATCTAGATCTTTTTCGTCTCAATTCACCCGCGCCGGGAACTGTCGCGGGGTGGGATGTCATGCTGAGTGTCCGACCATGGCCCTCTTTCGAAACGACCCCGTGTCGCCGGAGGGCCGGAAGAAGGTGGCAGATGACCTGGGCTAGGCATTCCAGTCGTCCCGACCCCGCTGAAGACCAGAGCCGCATGGCCGGTGTGCGAGCGGAGGAAGAAGTCCGCCTCACGCTGCAGAACGGCCGAGCCGCTCGAACCGTCGCAGGGCATGCTTCGGACGCCCTCGACTGTGCTGAACTGCTGGCGATGCTCGGGCTCGAGGGAGTCCAGAAGAAGCACGCTCAGCGCATCTGACCCCCGATCCGGGTGGTCAGTTCGGCCGCGGTCAGACGGACCTCCTCGGCGAGGTCCGGCCAAGTCTCCTCGCACCCCTCGGCTCCCGGGCAGAGGTGGCGGAGGGTCACGCTGATCGCGGCCATCGGCCGGCCGCCGTGGTCGAAGACCGGGCAGGCCACCGAGGCGAATCCTTCGGTGACGTGTCCGTCTTCGACCGCCCAGCCGAGCCTGCCCTCCGCGTTCAGCGTCCGGCGCAGCTCGGCGAGGGTGCGCGGGCCGCGACCGGTGCGCAGGACGAAAGCCGACGCGTTCGGGAAGAGCGCGCGGACATGCGGCGACGGCAGATGCCGCAGTATCGCCCTGCCCGACGCCGTGAGCTGGCCCGGCAGTCGGACGCCGACCTCGGTCACCAGCGTTTCCGGGCGGGTGGGGCGCTCTTTGACCAGGTAGAGCGACTCGTTGCCGTGAAGCACGCCCAGATGCGCGGTGTGGCCGACGCGGTCGGCGAGTTTGCGCAGCAGCGGGAGGGCGAGCCGCTCCAGCGGGTCGTGCCGCAGGTAGGCCGAGCCGAGTTCGAACGCGGCGATGCCGAGGCCGTAGCGGCGCTCGGCGGGTAAGTGTGTCACGAAACCGGCGGCCTCCAGTTCGGCGAGCAGGTGATACGTCGTCGAACGCGGGAGCCCGAGTTCGCGCGCGATCGCGGCCGCCGACACCGGGCCCGGACGCGCGGCGAGGGCGCGAAGGATGCCGAGGCCGCGGCGCAGAGCCGGGACCTCGCTGCTCTCACCCATGCCGACCTCCTGTTTCGCTTCGGCGGGGGAGCAAGGGACCTTTGCTACCACTTGTCTCAATGTCGAGAGAGCGGTAGTAAAGGTCCCTTGCTCTCTTTTCGCAGGTGGGAGCGGTGACTGTGTGGGTTTCGGGTCATCCAACGCACCAAAATCCACACGGTCGGTAGGCGCCGCTACGCGGAGTGCAGGGTGTGTGGAAATAGGGACACTCAACGTCTCTATTTCCACACACCCCTCCGCCGCGCGGTAGCAAAGGTCCCTTGCTCCCACCGTGCGTGTCTTGGATACCAGACACAACCACTGGTTGGGGCCGCCCACCAGCGGGCATGGCGTTGTCCAATGGGGCTATGCCGGAAACCGTACTTCTGGGCTCCGAACCGCTTCGGCCCGAACAGGTCGTCGCGGTCGCCCGTGACCACTCGCCCGTCGCGGTCAGCGAAGCGGCCGAGAAGAACCTCGCCGCGACGCGCCAGCACATCGACAACCTCGCGCACGCCGAGACGCCGACGTACGGCGTTTCGACGGGCTTCGGGGCGCTCGCGACCAGGCACATCCCGCTCGAGAGTCGCACCGCGCTTCAGCGGTCGCTGATCCGGTCGCACGCGGCCGGCGCGGGCCCGGTCGTCGAGACCGAGGTCGTGCGCGCGCTGATGTTGCTGCGTCTGCGCACCCTCGCCAGCGGGTACACCGGCATCCGGCCGCAGACCGCGCAAGCGCTTGCGGCCCTGCTCAACGCCGGGATCACCCCGCTCGTTCACGAGTACGGCTCCCTCGGCTGCTCCGGTGACCTCGCGCCTCTCGCCGCTGTCGCGCTCGCGCTGATGGGCGAGGGCGAAGTCGAGTACAACGGCGAAGTTGTCCAGGCGGGCGTAGCGCTGAAGCACGCTGGCATCGAGCCTGTCGTTCTCGCGGAGAAGGAGGGCCTCGCCCTTACGAACGGGACCGACGGCATGCTCGGCATGCTCCTGCTCGCCGCGGCCGACCTGCGCAAGCTGCTCGACACCGCCGACATCACCGCGGCGATGAGCGTCGAAGCGCTCCTCGGCACCGACAGCGCCTTCGCGGCCGATCTCCAGGCGCTGCGTCCGCACCCCGGGCAAGCAAGGAGCGCGCTCCGCATGTGGACGGCGCTCCAGGACTCGAAGATCGTCGAGAGTCACCGCGGCCCCGACTGCAACCGCGTCCAGGACGCGTACTCCCTCCGCTGCGCGCCCCAGGTGCACGGCGGCGCCCGCGACAGTCTCACGCACGCCGAACTCGTCGCGGAGCGTGAGCTTCAGTCCGCCGTCGACAACCCGGTCGTGTTGTCCGACGGCCGCGTCGAGTCGAACGGAAACTTCCACGGCGCCCCGGTCGCGTACGTGCTCGACTTCCTCGCCATCCCGCTCGCGGACGTCGCGAGCATCGCCGAGCGCCGCACGGACCGCATGCTCGACAAGGCCCGCTCGCACGGCCTGCCGCCGTTCCTCGCCTTCGACCCCGGCGTCGATTCCGGCCACATGATCGCCCAGTACACGCAGGCGGCCGTGGTCAGCGAACTCAAGCGGCTCGCGGTGCCGGCATCGGTCGACTCGATCCCCAGCAGCGCCATGCAGGAGGACCACGTCTCCATGGGCTGGTCCGCCGCGCGCAAGCTGCGCAAGGCCGTCGAGGGCCTCAACACCGTCCTCGCCATCGAACTGCTCACCGCCGCGCGCGCTCTCGACATGCGCGCGCCCCTGGTCCCGTCGCCGGTCACCGGCCGGGTCCGGGATCTCGTCCGCACCAAGGTCGAGGGCCCCGGCCCCGATCGTCATCTGGCGCCGGAGATCGCCGCCGCCGAAGAACTCGTCGCGTCGGGTGCCGTCCTCGCCGCGGCCCAACTGGAGGTCTGAGCCCATGACCCGCACGGTCCGTGCCGCCCGAGGCACCACGCTCACCGCGAAGAACTGGCAGACCGAAGCCGCGCTGCGGATGTTCCACAACAACCTCGACCCCGAGGTCGCCGAGCGCCCGGAGGACCTGGTCGTCTACGGCGGCACCGGCAAGGCCGCCCGCAACTGGGCCAGCTTCGACGCGATCACCCACGAGCTGACCAGCTTGGAGCAGGACGAGACGCTGCTCGTCCAGTCCGGCAAGCCGGTCGGCGTGTTCCGCACGCACGAATGGGCGCCGCGCGTGCTCATCGCGAACTCCAACCTCGTCGGTGACTGGGCGACGTGGCCCGAATTCCGCCGCCTGGAAGCCCAGGGCCTGACCATGTACGGCCAGATGACCGCGGGATCCTGGATCTACATCGGCACGCAGGGAATCCTGCAGGGCACGTACGAGACCTTCGCCGCCGTCGCCAAGAAGCGGTTCGGAGGCAGCCTCAAGGGCACGCTCACCGTCACCGCCGGCCTCGGGGGCATGGGCGGCGCGCAGCCGTTGGCCGTCACGATGAACGACGGCGTCGCGCTCGTCATCGAATGCGACCCGCAGCGCGCCCACCGCCGCGTCGAGACGCGCTACCTCGACGAGGTCGCCGACGACCTCGACGACGCGATCCGCCGGGTGGAGGCCGCGAAGAAGGAGAAGCGCGCGCTGTCCGTCGGGGTGGTCGGCAATGCCGCCGAGGTGCTGCCCGAACTGCTGCGCCGCGGCGTCGAGGTCGACATCGTCACCGACCAGACCTCCGCGCACGACCCGCTTTCCTATCTGCCCAAGGGCGTCGGCGTCGACGAGTGGCAGGACTACGCGGACAAGAAGCCCGACGAGTTCACCGAACGCGCCCGCGAGTCGATGGCGGAGCACGTCGAGGCGATGCTCGGCTTCCTCGACAAGGGCGCCGAGGTCTTCGACTACGGCAACTCCCTCCGTGGTGAGGCGAAACTCGGCGGCTGCGAGCGCGCGTTCGACTTCCCGGGGTTCGTGCCCGCATACATCCGTCCGCTGTTCTGCGAGGGCAACGGCCCGTTCCGCTGGGCGGCGCTGTCCGGCGACCCGGAGGACATCGCGGCGACCGACCGCGCGATGCTGGAACTGTTCCCGGAGAACGAATCCCTCGCGCGCTGGATCCGGCTGGCCGGTGAACGCGTCGCCTTCCAGGGGCTTCCGTCGCGGATCTGCTGGCTCGGCTACGGCGAACGGCACCTCGCGGGCCTGCGGTTCAACGAAATGGTCGCCAGCGGTGAGCTCAAGGCCCCGGTCGTCATCGGCCGTGACCACCTCGACTCGGGCAGCGTCGCCTCGCCGTACCGCGAGACCGAGGGCATGGCCGACGGTTCCGACGCGATCGCCGACTGGCCGCTGCTGAACGCGCTGGTCAACACCTCGTCGGGTGCCAGCTGGGTGTCGATCCACCACGGCGGCGGCGTCGGCATGGGCCGCTCCATCCACGCGGGCCAGGTCAGCGTGGCCGACGGAACCCCGCTGGCCGCGCAGAAACTCGAGCGCGTGCTCACCAACGACCCTGGCATGGGCGTCATCCGGCACGTCGACGCCGGGTACGACCGCGCCGCGGACGTCGCCGACGAGCGCGGCGTGCGCGTGCCGATGCGGGACGCCGAGTGACCGCGTCCTCGCTGCTGGAGGAGATCTCGGACGTCGGCCGCGACCCGAAGCGCGGCGGCTACTCCCGCCACGCCTTCGACGCGGCCGAAACCGAGCTGCGCGGGTGGTTCGTCGAGCGTGCCGGGCGGCTGGGGCTGGGCGTCGAGACCGACCGGAACGGCAACATCTGGGCCTGGTGGGGCACCCCCGGCCCGGACGCGGTCGTCACCGGCAGCCATCTCGACTCGGTGCCGGGCGGGGGTGCCTTCGACGGCCCGCTCGGCGTCGCGAGCGCGCTCGACGCGGTGGAGATCTTGCAGGCCAAGGGATTCCGCCCCGCGAAGCCGTTCGCCGTCGTGGTCTTCGCCGAGGAGGAGGGCGGCCGATTCGGCGTGCCCTGCCTCGGCTCGCGGCTGCTGACCGGGACCATCGACGCGGACAAGGCGCGCGGCTTGCGCGACCCGGACGGCGTCACGTTCGCCGAAGCCGCGGCGAAATCCGGCCTCGACCCCGATCGGATCGGGAAGGACTCCGAGCGGCTCGGGTTGATCGGGCGGTTCCTGGAACTGCATGTCGAGCAGGGACGCGGGCTGATCGACCTCGGCTCGCCAGTCGCCGTCGGCAACACCGTGATCGCGCACGGCCGGTGGCGATTCTCCTTCCAGGGGCAGGGAAACCATGCCGGTGCGACGCTGATCGGAGACCGTCGTGACCCGATGATCCCGGCGGCGGAGACCGTGCTCGCCGTACGGAAACTGGCGAGGGCGACCGCCGACGCGAGGGCGACCGTCGGCAGGCTCGTGCCGACTCCTGGCGGGACCAACGTCATCGCGTCCACTGTGGACCTTTGGCTCGACGCTCGTGTGCCGGGTACGGCTACGCCCGAGCTGGTCGCCGAGATCGCGAAGCTGGCCGAAGAGGCGGCCGCGCAGGAAGGATGTCGTGTCGAGGTCAGCAGGGAGTCGTACTCCGACGACGTGATCTTCGACGACGCGTTGCGCCGCGACCTGGGAACCTGGCTGGGCGGGCCGCCGGAACTACCGACCGGCGCCGGGCACGACGCCGCGATCCTCGCCGGGTTCGTCCCGTCCGGGATGCTCTACGTGCGCAATCCCACCGGCATCAGCCATTCGCCGGAGGAGTTCTCCGAGGCGGCGGACGTCGACCACGGTGCCCGCGCGCTCGCGGACGTTCTGGAGAAACTGTCGACATGACGACATATTGGTGCGAGCGTGCGTGGCTGCCGGACGGGATCGCCGATGCCGTCCGGATCGAGGTCGACGGCGGGAAGATCACCTCCGTGACGGCGAACGCGCCTCGCGAAGGCACCGTCCTCAATGGACTCACCCTGCCGGGGTTCGCCAACGGGCACTCGCACGCGTTCCACCGGGCGCTGCGTGGCCGTACGCATCACGATCGCGGGACCTTCTGGACGTGGCGCGAGCGGATGTACTCGCTCGCGTCCCGGCTCGATCCGGATTCGTACTATCGCCTGGCGCGTGGGGTTTACGCGGAGATGGTGCTGGCCGGGTACACGAGCGTCGGCGAGTTCCACTACCTGCACCACGCGCCGGGCGGAAAGCCTTACGCCGAACCGAACGCGATGGGTGAGGCGCTGCGGCAAGCGGCCAGGGACGCCGGGATCCGGCTGACGTTGCTCGACACCTGTTACCTCGCGGGTGGTATCGGTGTGGAGCCCGACGAGGTGCAGCAGCGGTTCTCCGACGGATCCGCCGGGAAGTGGGCGCAACGAGTCGGCGAATTGCGGGAGGACGAGACGTTCCGGGTAGGTGGTGCGATCCATTCCGTGCGTGCCGTACCTGAGGATCAACTGTCCGAAGTGGATCGTGGAACCGGGCCGCTGCACATCCATCTTTCCGAGCAGCGGGCTGAGAACGAGCAGTGCCTGGCGGCTTACGGCCGGACGCCGGCTGGGTTGCTCCACGACCGCGGAGTGCTCGGCGAGCGGCTCACCGCGGTGCACGCGACGCACCTGACCCCGGGCGACATCAAATGGCTCGGCGAGGCGGAGAGCCGCGCCTGCTTCTGCCCGACGACCGAACGCGATCTCGGCGACGGGATCGGCCCCGCGCGGACGCTGCTGGACGCGGGGGTGCGGCTGTCGCTCGGCAGCGACAGCAACGCGGTCGTCGACGCGTTCGAGGAGACCAGGGCGCTGGAACTGAACGAGCGGCTCGCCAGCGAGAAGCGCGGCCGGTTCACCGCGGAGGAACTGCTCGCGGCGGCCACGGATCACGGCGCGGTCGGCTGGGACGAGGTCGGCGTGCTGGCTCCGGGCGCGGGCGCGGATCTGGTGACGGTCGGCCTCGGTTCGGTGCGGACCGCGGGGATCGAGCCGTCCGGAGTGGCCTTCGCCGCTTCTGGCGCCGACGTCCGGGACGTCGTCGTCGCCGGGCGGGAGATCGTCCGCGATGGCGTGCATCAGCTGATCGACCGGCCGGAAACGGTCTTGGCCAAGGAGATCGAGGCATTGTGGCAGTCCTGATCACGGGAATCGGCGAGCTCACCACGAACGACGCCGAGTTGGGGAAGCTGCACGACGCGGCCGTCGTCGTCGAGGGCGAAACGATCGCCTGGGTCGGCGCGGCCGCGGACGCGCCCGGCGCGGACGAGTGGGTCGACGTCGAGGGCCGCGCGGTGCTGCCCGGCTGGGTGGACAGTCACACGCACCTGGTCTTCGCCGGGGACCGGACGGCCGAGTTCGAGGCGCGGATGGCCGGTAAGGCGTACAGCGCCGGAGGGATCGCGGTCACCGTCGACGCGACGCGGTCGGCTTCCGACGAGCAGCTGGCGGCGAATCTGCGGCGGCACGTCGGCGAAGCGGCAAGGCAGGGTACGACCTGTCTGGAAACGAAGACCGGCTACGGGCTCAACGTCGAGGACGAGGCGCGTTCGGCGCGGATCG
Source organism: Amycolatopsis roodepoortensis (assembly GCF_024628825.1). Taxonomy (NCBI): domain Bacteria; kingdom Bacillati; phylum Actinomycetota; class Actinomycetes; order Pseudonocardiales; family Pseudonocardiaceae; genus Amycolatopsis; species Amycolatopsis roodepoortensis. The sequence continues at coordinate 3,571,407 of NZ_CP102415.1, read as the reverse complement.
CCGCCGAGGTGGCGGACGAGGTGACGTTCCTCGGCGCGCATCTGGTGCCGCCGGGCGCGGACGCGGAGTCCTATGTGGACTTGGTCTGCGGTGACATGCTCGACGCCGTCGCGCCGCTCGTGCGGTGGGCGGACGTGTTCTGCGAGACCGGCGCGTTCGACGAGGCGCAGTCCGGCCGGGTGCTGAAGGCGGCGCGGGAGCGCGGGCTCGGGCTGCGGGTGCACGGGAACCAGCTGGGGGAGGGGCCGGGCGTGCGGCTAGCCGTCGAGCTGGGGGCGGCGAGTGTCGACCACTGCACGTACCTGAGCGAAGCGGACGTCGAGGCTCTCGCGGCTTCGGACACCGTCGCGACCTTGCTGCCGGCGTGCGACCTGTCGACCCGGCAGCCGCTGGCGCCGGCGCGGCGGCTCCTGGACGCGGGGGCGACGGTGGCGCTGGCCAGCAACGCGAACCCGGGGAGCTCGTACACGACGTCGATGGCGTTCTGTGTGACGACCGCGGTACTGCAGATGCGGATGACGATCGACGAGGCGGTATGGGCGGCGACGGCGGGCGGGGCTCGCGCGTTGCGGCGTGACGATGTGGGCTTCGTGCGGCCGGGGGCGCGCGCCGACCTTCACGTGCTGGAGGCGCCCTCGACGACGCACCTCGCGTACCGGCCGGGGGTGCCGCTGACGGCCGCTGTGTGGCGGCGCGGGGAGCGTCTGACCAGCGGTTTCGCCGCAAAGTGGTAGCAAAGGTCCCTTGCTCCCCCGCGGCGGTCAGGAGGCTTGGTCGAGGGTCTCCTGAACGCGCTCACGCAGGGCGGGCGGGAGTTCGCCGAGCAGATGGGACCACTGCTCGACCCGCTTCTGGCTGAGGTGGGTGAGCAGGTCGAGCACCGGCGCCCACAGGTCCTCGTCGGCGGCCGCGACCTGCAGAAGGCCGCGGAACCGGGTCTCGGAGAGCAGCCCGAGGACGTGATCGATCCGGCTCTTGTCGTCGAGGACGAACGCGATCCGGATCAGCGCGTCGTCGCCGATGACGGCCAGCGCCCGGCGCACCGTCGGATCGGGAAGGTGGCCGACGAACCGGCCGACGGTGATCCAGTCCTCACGGCGCACCAGCTCGCCCGCGACCGCGACCACGGTGTCGAGCGGGATCCGGGCGATGATCGCGCTCGCGCGGCGCGGGTCCAGCTCGGCCGCGACGTCGGCCAGGAACGGCGTCCTCAGCCGCTTCGCGACGTCGACGCCCCGGGAGACGTCGACCAGCCCGGCGATCCGCGCGCACAGAAGCGGGCCGAAGACCTTCTCGGCGATCTTCGCGAGGATCGGGCTCGGGACGAGCTTGCTCGCCATCGCCATCCGCTCGAGGGCGGCGAGGTTGGCGTCGAACAGCGTGTCCGTGACCTGCTCGCGGAACGTCTGGAGCTCGGCGGCGTCCACGCGCTCCAGGTACGAAAGCCGCTCCGGGGTGGTGCCGAGGACACGGGCGAGTTTGAGGATCTCCGCCTGCGCGGCGAAGTTTTCGGTGGTCACAGGCCCACCACCTTGCGTACGGCGCCGCGCAGAAGCGCGGGTACGTACCTCAGGCCCTCTTCACCCGCTTCGGCCAAGGCCTTGGCCTGTCGGTGACGCGCGTCGCGCAGCGCGTCGGAGAGGTCTTGCTTCTCGGTGTCGGCCAGGGCTTCGATGCCTGCCGGGACAGGACCGCCTAGCTGACCGGTGAGTGTGCGCTCGGCCATGGTCGATCATCATGCCTCATCGACCGGGGGAAGCAGGGGACCTTTACTTTCGTCCATGGCGGACCGCTCGTCACGGCTTGTAGCGTCCTGTCGTGTGAAGGATCCTGAGGAACCCGTGCGGCGCGGGCGGCGGCTGGTCATGGACGTCGCCCTGTGGCTCGGGCTCTGCGGCTGGGTGGTCATCGACGCCGGATCCAGCACGAGACATTGGGAGCTGCTCTTCGGGCTCACCACGACCACGGCGGCGATCGCGGTGTCGCGCCGGTATCCGCTCGTCTCCCTCGCCATCGCGATGTTCGCCGCTTTCGTCGTCATGGGCAGCTTCGGCGGCCGGGTGCCGATCTGGGAGGGGTTCGTCCTCGTCGCGGTGGGTTACCTCGCCGGCTACCGGCGGCCGGTCGCGAAGCCGATGCTGCGCGTGTTCGCCGTCGTTTCCGTGATCGCGGTCCCCGTGGCGCTGGTGTGGAGCAAGGACGGGTTCGCGTCCTGGGGAGCGCTGCTCGGCGTCCTGGTCTTCGCGGGCGTGACACCCTGGCTGCTGGGCAGGTACATCCGGCAGCGCGAGGACATGGCCCGCGACGGCTGGCGGCGCGCCGAGGAGATGGAGAGCCGTCAGCGGCTCGTCGCCGACCGCGCGCGGCTGCGCGAACGGACGAGGATCGCCAGCGACATGCACGACTCCCTGGGTCACGAGCTGAGCCTGATCGCGGTGCGCGCGGCGGCGCTGGAAGTCGCGGGCGGGCTCGACGAGCAGCAGCGGCGGGCGGCGGGCGAGTTGCGGCAGAGCGCCGCGACGGCGACCGAACGGCTGCGCGAGATCATCGGGGTCCTGCGCGAGGACGACGCGCCGACCGAACCGGTGCACGAGAGCATCGACGAACTGCTCGACCGCACCAGGGCCTCAGGCGTGCTGATCGAGTCCTCTGTGGACGCACCGCTCGACGGCGAACCGCAGATGGTCGACCGCGCCGCGTATCGCGTGGTCCAGGAATCGGTCACGAACGTGGTGAAACACGCGCCGGGGGCGGCCGTCACCGTCCGGGTGACGCGGTCGGCGGGACGGACGGACGTCGTGGTCACCAACACGGCGCCGCCGGCGGGGCCGTTGCCGGGCCGGGCTTCGGGCAGGCGCGGGCTGATCGGCCTGCGCGAGCGGGTCCGGCTGGTCGGCGGGACCCTGCGGGCAGGCCCGCACGACGGCGGATTCGAGGTCGGCGCGACCCTGCCGCACGACGCCGCGCCGTCGGAGGAATCGCCGGAGAGCCAGGCGGCGATGGACGCCGAGGTGGGGCAGTCGACGTCGGCAAGGGAACTCGAACGTGCGCGCCGGGACGTGCGGCGCAGCCTGATCCAGGCGATCGTCGTGCCGATCGGGCTGTTCGGCCTGGTGGTCGGGATCAGCGGTGCGGTGTTCCTCGTCCAGTGGTACCGCTCCGAACTCCCCGGCGGCGACTACGACCGCATCCGGATCGGCCAGACGCGCGCCGAGATCGCGTCCCTCCTGCCCGACGGTCAACGGATCGCGCGGCCGCGGGCGGTGGAGCCGCCGGTTCCCGCGGGGGCGACCTGCGAGTACTACGGCACCGAGCGGAGCGTGTTCAACTTGAACTACGAGGCCTACCGGTTGTGCTTCGCCGAGGGGAAACTCGTGGCGAAGCACGTGATCAGTGAAGACGAGCAAAGGGGGGACCCGGATGATCCGGGTGGTGCTGGCCGATGACGAGGCGATGATCCGCGCCGGCGTGTCGGCGATCCTGGCCGCGGACGCCGGGATCGAGGTGGTCGCGGAAGCCGAGGACGGCCGCGCCGCCGTCGAGCAGGCCCGCGCGACCAGGCCGGACGTCGTGCTCCTCGACATCCGGATGCCGGTCATGGACGGGCTCAAGGCGGCCGAGGAGATCCGCCGGTTGCTGCCCGAGGTGGGCGTGATCATGTTGACCACGTTCGGCGAGGACGCCTACATCGAACGCGCGCTCGGCCTCGGCGCGAGTGGCTTCCTGCTGAAATCCGGCGACCCCCGTGAACTGCTCGGCGGGATCCACGCGGTCGCGGGTGGCGCGGCGTTCCTTTCGCCGAAGGTCGCGCAGCGCGTCATCGCCCGCTTCTCCGGCAATCAGGTCTCCCGCGCCGAAGAGGCGAAGGCGCTGATCGGCAAACTGACCCCGCGTGAGCAGGAAGTGCTGGCGCTGCTCGGTTCGGGACTGTCCAATGCGGACATCGCCGCGAAGCTGTTCGTGGTCGAGGGCACGGTGAAGGCCTACGTCAGCACCATCCTCGGCCGGCTCGGCGCGCGGAACCGGGTGCAGGCCGCCATCACCGCGTACGAGGCGGGGCTGGTCGGCGGGGGACAGGCGGAGTCCAGCCGCTGACGCCGGCGCCGATACGGGCGGTGAGCGCTCCGGGGAGGAGCCGGAACACGCCGTTGCGGACGGCCACGGCGAGCGGGTTGCGCAGCTGTGGGCCGATCTTTCCGGCCTGGACCGACGCTTTGACCACTGATTGGCTGCGCGGGCGGCGCTGCTCGTCGTAACTCTTCAGCGCCGCGTCGACGTCCTCGGTGGTGCTGAGTGCGGCGGCGAGGACGACGGCGTCTTCGATCGCCTGGCAGCCGCCCTGGCCGAGGAACGGCGGCATCGCGTGGGCCGCGTCGCCGAGGAGCGCGACACGCCCTTCGACGTAGGTGGGCAGGTGAGCGCCGAGCAGGTAGAGATCGTGGTGGAGCAGCGTCTCGGGCGTGGTCGCGTCGATGAGCTCGGGAATCGGTTCGTGCCAGCCGCCGAAGCGGTTTCGCAGATACGACTTCGGGTCCTCGTGCCGGACGCCCGGTTCGGCTACGTAACCCGCCCACCAGTAGACGCGGCCGTCGTGCAGCGGGATGACGCCGATCTCGGCTCCGTCGTCCCAGCTCGTGCTGAGTTCTGTCGGGTGAGGGAGGGTGGTCACGGCACGAAAGGCCGTGCTGCCGCTGTAGACCGGTTCGGGATGGTGTGGCCAGAGTTGCTTGCGGGCCATGCTGTGGATGCCGTCCGCGGCGACGATGACGTCGGCGTCGAGATCGTCGAGGCTCATGACCTCCACGCCGGTGCGGACACAGCCTTCGGGCAGGGCGTCGCGGAGCGCGCCGATGAGATCCGCGCGGTGGATGGCGGCGAGCGGGCGGCCGTGGTGGCGGCGGAACGCCTCGGCGTCCCAACGGGTGATGCGGCGGCCGTCGCGGTCGTGGAGTCCGCCGGAGGATTGTTCTTGTTGCCGGGCAAGGCGGACGCCCAATGTCTCCAGTGAGCGCAGGGCGTTCGGCCACAGGGAGATGCCCGCGCCGACGGCGGTGAGCTCCGGCGCCTGTTCGAGGACGGTGACCTCCCAGCCGATGCCGTGCAGCCCGATAGCGGCGCTCAGTCCGCCGATTCCCCCGCCGATCACGATCGCTTTGCGCATGTCGACCTCCTCTACATTTGTAGAGTACTACTACACTTGTAGAGTGCGAAAGGCGACGATCGGGGACGCGGCCATCGAGGTCATCGCGGCCGAGGGGATGCGGGGGCTGACGCATCGCGCCGTCGACCGGTTCGCCGGGCTGCCGGCGGGTTCGACCTCGTACTACGCGCGGACGCGGGCGGCGCTGCTGGAGCTGGCGATCTCGCGGATGATCGAACTCGACGAGGTCACCCTCGATCCGCCACCCGGACGGCTGGCCGAGTACGTGGCGGGGTTCGCCCACGCGGCGATCACGAACGGGCGGACGCGGATGCTCGCGCGATACGAATTCGCGCTGGAGGCGACGCGGCGGCCGGAGCTGCGGGAGGCCTACGACAGGGGCGGGCTGGTCATCCGGCGGCGGTGTGCGGAGGTGCTCGCCGCGTGCGGGTCGGCAGAGCCGGAGCGGCACGCGCGGGTGCTCGTCGCGTGGCTGGAGGGGACGGTCTTCGACGCGCTGGCCGGGACGGGTTCGCTGCGGCCGCCGGGGCTCGAGGAGCTGACGCGAGGGGCGCGGGAGGTTTTGGCTGGGCTCGGGGTGGCGGGGTAGCAAGGGACCTTTGCTACCGCTTGGGGCTCTGACCTGCGGAAAGGGAGCAAGGGACCTTTGCTGCCACGCGGGGGTGTGTGGAAATAGAGACGTTGAGTGTCCCTATTTCCACACACCCCCTACCCCGCGTAGTGGCGCCTACCGACTGTGTGGATTTTGGTGCGTTGGATGACCAGAAATCCACACGGCCACCGCGCCCACCTGCGGAAAGGGAGCAAGGGACCTTTGCTCCCACTTCTCTCGATGTTGAGACAAGCGGTAGCAAAGGTCCCTTGCTCCCCCTCAGGCGTCCCGCCGCCTGAGCACAGTGGAACCTGTGACCAGCCCAGCCGCCGCCCAAGCCGCACAGAGCGCGACGCCGACCCAAGGCGCGTAGGGCGCGACACCGCCGAAGATCGGATTCGGCTGCCCCGGCGTGACCATCGCGTTGACACCCGCGAAGCCCGGGAAGTAGTTCACGAGGTCTTCCCAGCCCAGCGAGCCGGCGAACATCGGGATCATCACCAGCAGCACGAACACTGTCACGATCGTCCCCGCCGTCGAGCGCAGCGCCGTCCCCAGGCCGAGGCAGAGCAGACCCAGCAGGGCGAAGTAGGCCCCCATGCCCGCGGCGGTCGCGAGGACCTCGCCCACCGAGGAGTCCGGCGCGGGGATCAACGGCGCCGAGATCGCCACACCGGCGAGGGTGTTCAGCACGCCGAAGCCGAACAGCACCGGCAGCAGGACCGCCGATTTCGCCGCGAGGACCCGGTTCCGCACCGGGACCCACTGCAGGGTCGAGCGAATGCTGCCACTGGCGTACTCGCTCGTCATGAACAGCGTCGCCAGCGCGACCACGGCGAACTGCGTGAGGTAGAACGCCGCTCCGGTCACCACGGCGTGCGGGGCCATCGGCCGGTCGCTGCCGTCCTGCAGCGCGAAACCCAGCGCCGCCGAGTAGGCCAGCATCAGGGCGAGCCCGCTGATCAGGCACCACCAGGTCGACCGGACCGACCAGAACTTGGTCCATTCCGAAGAGATCGCGTTCATCGTGCGCTCCACTGCTTGAAGAAACCGGTCAGCTCGTCGCGGAAGAACTTCAGCGCCTCCCGCGAGCCGATCGATCCGTACTGGTTCTCGATTTCGGACGGCGGGAGGTGCGGCCGCAGCCCCAGCTGGTCGATCAGGATCGCGGCGTCGGTCACCGACGAATGCCCGCTGTTCTCGACCAGGTCCTGCCTCTTCGGCCCGGTGAGCCGCGGCCAGGTCTCGTCCCAGGACGCGCGGAAGTACTTCTCGCCGGTCGGGCTGGTCAGCAGCAGGAACGGCCGGTCGAGCGAGACGGTGCCGTAGAACGGGCCGTCGACGTTCACGCCCGCCTTGATCCGCCGGTCGGCGGTCATCGCGGCGGCGGTCGCCGAGCCGCCGGCGGAATGCCCGGCCATCCCGATCTTCGTCGCGTCGATCGACCAGCGCCGGTCCTTCAGCAGGGTGTCGACGACGAACGTCGTGTCCACGGCGCGGTTCGCGATCGCGGCGGGCCACGGCTCGCCAGGGAGTCCACAAGCGACACATTGGCGCAGCCCGTCGGGGAATTCCGTCGCCCACGCTTCGTAGGCGTGGTCGATCCCGGCGACCACGAAGCCTTGCGCGGCAAGGTGTTCGGCGACCGAGGTCAGGGTGACCCGGTTGTTGCCCGCGCCCGGTGAGAGCACCACCAGCGGACGTCGTCCGGGCAGCGCGGGCGCGCTTTCGCGGGAGTGGACGCGCACCTTGCTCAAGGCGTCCGGCGGCAGGTCGAGTTTCCGCCCGGCGACGGTCGCCGCGGACTCGGCGTTGGTCATGTACAGCGGCGCGCGCCCGATCGGGACGGCCGGGTACCAGACGTTGACCATCAGCTCGCGCCGCTTCTCCGGCACCCAAGGGTCGGCTCGCCGCTGATCGGTGAGGTGCAGCGTGCGCAGCCCGATCGGGAGCGGGCCGCCCGGCGCGGGCAGCGACAGTTCCGGTGCAGCCGACGCGGCCGCCGGCACCCCCAGCAGGCCGGCGATCACCGCCACCAGGACCATGAGTGATTTCACGCCGCGACTCCCGTTCCGTATTCGACCGACGACGCGGTCAGTTCCATGTACGCCTGTTCCAGTGACGCGGTCCGCTCGGCCAGTCCGTGCACGCGGATCCCGAGTTCGTGCACCGCGTCACCGACGAGGTGGACGGGCAGATCGTGCACGAGCAGTTCGTCCTGATCGGATTCCGTGGTCGCGCCGAGTGCGCGGAGGCGCTGTTCGAGGACACGCAGGTCGGCGGGAGCGGGCACCCGCACCACGACCGACGTCCGCGAATTGCCCGCGATGAACTCGTCGACCGGCGCGTCGGCGAGGAGCTTTCCCTTGCCGATGACGACCAGCCGGTCCGCGGTCAGCTGCATCTCGCTCATCAGATGGCTCGACACGAACACCGTGCGGCCCTCCTCCGCGAGGAGACGCATCAGCTGCCGCACCCAGCGGACGCCGTCGGGGTCGAGGCCGTTCACCGGCTCGTCGAACATCAGCACGCCCGGGTCGCCCAGCAGGGCACCGGCGATCCCGAGTCGTTGCCCCATGCCGAGGGAGAACGTCCCGGCGCGTTTGCCCGCGACGTCGGTGAGGCCCACCGTCGCGAGCACTTCGTCCACCCGGCTCGCCGGGATCCCGTTGCTGCGCGCCATCGCCAGGAGGTGCTTGCCCGCGCTCCGGCCGGGATGCAGCGCCTTGGCCTCCAGCAGCGCGCCCACCTCGCGCAGCGGGAATCGCAGGTCCTCGTACCGCTTGCCGTCGATGAGGACCTCGCCCGCGCTCGGCGCGTCGAGGCCGAGCGTCATCCGCATGGTCGTCGACTTGCCCGCGCCGTTGGGTCCAAGGAAACCGGTCACTTTGCCCGGTTCGACGGCGAAGGTCAGCCCGTCCACCACCGTCTTCTCGCCATAGCGCTTCGTGAGTCCTCGAAGCGTGATCATCCGCGTCCTCCTTCGTGTCCCCGAATCCTCCGGCGCGGGGGCACCCGGGCGCAGTGCCCCGAAGTCATCGGTCACCCCTTACTTTCGGCAGGTGCCGCTCGGCACGAGTCGCCGCGGAAAGGCACAATCGGCGCCATGACCACCCGCGAACAACGGCGCGTGAATCCGCTCGACCTGGTGATGCTCGTGCTCGCCGTGTTCTCCGTCGGGCTGCTCGCCTACGTGACGTTCTTCCCTCATTCGGAGGAGACGGCGCATCGTGTCTTCGTCATCGACACGACGGTGTGCGGGATCTTCGCGCTGGAATTCCTCTGGCGCTGGCGGCGAAGTGGCTGGGAGAAGCGGTTCCCGCTGCGCAACTGGTACGAGATCCTCGGCATGATCCCCATCGCGCATCCGGCGCTGCGCGGGTTCCGGCTGCTGCGGATCATCGTGGTGCTGGTCCGGCTCGCGCGCACCGCCGACCGCGCGTTCGGTGAGCGGTTCACGCAGCGGCTGGTCGAACGGCTTTCCCGGCCGATCGTGCTCGCGATCAAGAAGCCGATCACGATCGCGGTACTCGACGAGGTCGTGAAGGTGCTGGAAACCGGGAACTACCCGCAGAACCTCGCGCGCTCACTCGGCGAGAACCAGACGTTGCTGCGGGGGATCATCGCCGAGAAGCTCAAGAACGATCCGCAGGCCGGGCGGCTTTCGAAACTGCCGTTCCACGACGAAGTGGTGCGTTCGGTGATCGACACCGCGATGCGCGTGATCCTCGAAGTGCTGACCGATCCGCGGATCGACGAATTCTTCGCGCATGTGGTGCGCGAGAACCGCGAGCAGATCCGCAGCGCGGTGCAGCTGGGGCTGAACGAGCGCGAGGACGACGAGGAGCTGGCGGCGCAGTTGCCGACCAAGCCTCAGCATCAGTTGATGGACTGACCTCGTGAAGTGCGCCGGGTGGGCGCGGCGGTCAGCGGGTCCTCGGGCCACGGGTGCTTCGGGTAGCGTCCGCGAAGGTCGGCGCGCACGGCCGCGTAACCGTTGCGCCAGAACGATTCCAAGTCGGCGGTGACCGCGGCGGGCCGTCCCGCGGGGGAGAGCAGGTGGAGCACGACGGGGACGCCCGCCAGTTTCGGCGTCGCGAGCCAGCCGAAGGTTTCCTGCAATTTGACGGCGAGCACCGGCTGTTCACCCGAGTAGTCGACCCTGATCCGCGAGCCCGACGGTACTTCCAGCCGGTCCGGCGCCAGTTCGTCCAAACGCGACGCTTCGGGCCAGGGGAGGAGCCCGCGCAGCGCCGCGCCGGCGTCCAGTGCGGCGAGATCGGATCGGCGACGCGCCGATCCGATGTCAAGCCAGCTGTCCAAAGTAGACAGAAGATCCGTGTCGGACACAGAGGGCCAAGGCGGTCCGAGTACGCGATGCAGGAAGGACAGTCGTTCGCGCAGCCGCTTGCCGTCCTCGGTCCAGCGCAGCAGGCCGAGCCCTTCGGCGCGCAAACCGTCCAGCAGTGCGGCACGGATCGCGTCCGGTGCGGGCGAGCGCAACGGTTTCTCCGCAAGAGTGATCGCGCCGAGCCGCCGCACCGACCGTGCGACGACGTCACCCGAAGACCAGCGCACTTCGTCCACTGAGGACACCAGATTCGGCGCGGCGCGCACGGCGAGGTCTTCGTCCGCGGGCGCGGCCAGCCGGATGATCCCTTGCGCGCGGCCGGGATCCCGGGTCGCTTCGGCCACCGCCAGCCATTCGACGTCGGCCAGCCCGCTCCCGCGGGGGAGTTCGGCGGCCGTTCCGCTTGCCATCAGGTACACCGGTGTGCCCGCGGAACGCCGTCGCGCGAGCCGCTCGGGATGCGCGAGCGCCACGACCAGCGCCGGATCGGAGGCGTTGCCGCCGTCGGGAACCAGTTGGGAAAGCCTTCGCACGTCACGTTTCCAGCGTTCGTCGCCGCGCACCCGCCGCAGTTCGGCTTCGAGGTCGGTCAGCGTGCCGCCGCTGTCCAGCAGCGCGACGACTTCGGCCGCCGAACGCGCGTTGGTCCGCGCCGCGCCGTCCAGCAACGCCCTCGCCAGCCGCGGATGCAGGCCCAGCGCGGCCATCTTCCGGCCGCGATCGGTCACCGTGCCGTCTTCCGAGGTCGCCCCGAGCGTGGTCAGCAACGCGCGCCCGGCGGCCAGCGCACCCTCGCCGGGTGGATCCCACCAGGCCAGGCCGGAACCGTCCGGAGTGGACCAGCACGCGAGCTCCAGCGCGAATCGCGCCAGCTCGGCCGTCCGGATCTCGGGTTCGGGATACGCGGGCAGGGAGCCCTGTTCGTGCGCCGCCCAGCACCGGTACGCGCGGCCCGGTGCCTCACGCCCGGCCCGGCCGGCGCGCTGTTCCGCGACCGCGGCCGACACGCGGACCGTCGCCAGCCCAGGCAGGCCACGCCGATGATCGACCCTGGGCACGCGGGACAGGCCGCAGTCCACCACCGCGCGCACGCCCGGCACGGTCAGGCTGGACTCGGCGACCGACGTCGAGAGCACCACCCGGCGGCGGGCGCGCGGGCGCAGGGCGTCGTCCTGGTGTGCCGCCGACAACCGTCCGTGCAAGGGCAGCACGTCGGCGTCGAGGCCGCTGAGCAGGCCGCTCACCCTGGCGATCTCTCCCGCGCCGGGCAGGAAGGCGAGCACGTCACCGTCCCCTTCGGACAGTGCTTTGTGGATCACTCTGGCGACGGTCGCCTCTATCCGCTCGCCGCGCGCCGGCGGGGAGTACGAGACGTCGACCGGGTAGGTCCGCGCCACCGCTGTGATCACCGGTGCATTGCCGAGCAGGGCCGCCAGCCGACCGGACGCCACGGTGGCGGATGTCGCGAGCAGGCGCAGGTCGTCCCGCAGCCCGGCGCGTACGTCCAGCAGCAGCGCGAGCAGCAGATCCGCGTCGAGATGGCGTTCGTGGCATTCGTCGAGCAGGACGGTCGACACTCCGGCGAGTTCGGGATCGCCCTGCACCCGCCGGACCAGCAAACCCGACGTCACCACTTCGATCCGCGTCGAGGACGACACCTTCCGGTCACCGCGGACCGAATAGCCGACCGTCTCACCGACCCGTTCGCCCAGCAGGGACGCCATTCGCGCCGCCGCGGCCCGCGCCGCCAGCCGCCTCGGTTCGGCGACGATCACCCGGCCTTCGCCGTTGTCCAGCGCGAGCGGCACCAAGGTGGTCTTGCCGGTTCCCGGCGGCGCGACGAGCACGGCGGTGCCATGGGCGGCGAGCGCGGCTTCGAGTTCGGGCAGGACTGCGCGAACCGGCAGATCGGGAAGGGTCACTTCTCGGTGACCTGCGGCGGAGGCGGGATCCGGTACCCGGACGGGCCGATGTTGCGATTCAGCGATTCGAGCCATTCCCCGGACGAGATCATCTTCTGGATCGCCTTGGCCACCGCCGCCCGCCCCTCGGTGTCTTCCTTGCGCAGGCCGACACCGTACTTCTCCTTCGAGAACGGTTTGCCGACGACGCGCAGCAGCTCCGGGTTCTGCGCCACGTAACCGGCGAGGATGACGTCGTCGGTGGTCACCGCGTCCACCTGCCCGGCGAGCAGCGCCGTGACGCAGTCCTGGTAGCGCGGGTATTCGACGAGCTGGACGGCCTGCGCGAACTTGTCGCGCACCTGTTCGGCGGAGGTGGTGCCGCCCACGGCGCACAGCTTGCGGCCGTTGAGGTTCTCGGGGCCGGTGATGTCGGTCGACCGGAGGCGGACGAGCAGATCCTGGCCCGTGTCGAAATAGGGCCCGGCGAAACCGACGACCTGTTTCCGTTTTTCGGTGATGGAGTAGGTCGCCACCATCAGATCCGTGATCCCCGAGGTGATGTCCGTCTCGCGTGACGACGGCCTGCTGTCGTGCCAGGTGATGTGATCCTCGTCGACCCCCAATTCGCTCGCGACGTACTTCGCCACGTCGACGTCGAATCCGACGTACCGGCCGTCCATCGTTCTTCTGGAAAGTCCCGGCTGGTCGAAGCGGATGCCGATGGTGAGCTTGTTGGACGCGACGGCGCGCGCGACGAGAGAATCCGACGGACCGGCCTCATCGCCGCAGGCCGCGGCTGTGACCAGCATCAAGCAGGCCCCCAGCAGGGCGCGTCCCCTCATCGGGTGCCTCCGTCCGCCGCCTCACGTTGTTCTCAGGGTCGGCGGTTAGCCTAGGCCCGTGCGTAGACCGCCCCAAGTCGTACTCGACGCCGTGGGCACACTCGCCCGGCTCGGACTGGCCGCCGTCTGGTTGGTCTCCGGAGCGCTGAAGATCAGCGATCCGGGGCAGACCTACATCGCGGTCCAGGCGTTCGACGTCCTGCCGGACGGGCTCGTCCGCCCGGTCGCGATCGGGATGCCGCTCGTCGAACTGGCGCTCGGCCTGTTCCTGCTCGCCGGATTCGTGACCCGGTGGGTGTCGGTGCTGTCGGTGCTGCTGCTCGCGGTGCTCATCGCCGCGATCGCCCAATCCTGGGCGCGCGGGCTGAGCATCGACTGCGGCTGCTTCGGCGGTGGCGGTCAGATCGCCGCGGATCAGACGCAGTATCCGCAGGAGATCGCCAGGGACCTCGGATTCGCGCTCTTGGGTGTGTGGCTGATCGTGCGGCCGCGGACCTGGCTGTCGGTGGACGGCTGGCTCGGGAACTCCGGGGCCCCCGCCGACGACGACTATGTGGGTATCGCTGAAGGGAACGAATAATCGTGGGTGGAGCTGAGCGCAACGCTCGGAAACGCAAGCAGCAGCAGACGGCGGCGCGCTCGGTGGCACAGGCCAGGGGCGTCGCGGGCGGCGACAAGAAGAAGGTCGTCGCGATCACCGTCGCGGTGGTCGTGCTCGCCGCGCTGGTGATCGGTGGCGTGATCTGGACGACGTCCAGCAAGGACAGCACCGAGGGCAAGGTGATCGGGGCGCAGCCGGCCACGTCGGCGCCCGGTGTCGTCGAGAAGCGCGAGGGGGCGGCCGTGGTCGTCGGCAAGCCCGAGGCGAAGAAGACCATCGACATCTACGCCGACTTCCTCTGCCCGGTCTGCAAGCAGTTCGAAGAGTCGTTCAAGGGGCAGATCGAGGAGCAGGTGAACAACGGGACCCTGCAGGTCCGGTACCACATGCTGCCGATGCTCAACCAGCGCTCCGACCCGCCGGGCTACTCGCTGGACTCCGCCAACGCCTCGCTCGCCGCGGCTGACGCGGGCAAGTTCGTCGCCTTCCACGACGCGCTGTTCAAGGACCAGCCGGAGGAAGGCGGGCGCGGGTTCGACAAGGCGCAGCTGATCAAGCTCGGCCAGGACGTCGGCATCACCGACCCGGCCTTCGCGCTCAAGGTCAACAGCGGCGCTTACGACCAGGAGATCCAGGACGCGTACAAGAAGATCTCGACGGACCCGTCGCTGCAGCAGGACTTCGGCAACGGCCCCGGTTTCGGCACGCCGACCGTGACGGCGAACGGGCAGGTCGTGAAGCTGGAGCAGGACTGGGTGCAGAAGGTCACCGGCTAGTTTTTCCCGTGAAGGCCCCCTTCCCTCGGCTCAGCCGAGGGAAGGGGGCCTTCACGCTGTTCGGGGTCGGTGGGGGCGAGCGGGTGGTAGCAAAGGTCCCTTGCTCTCTTTCCGCAGGTCAGGGGCGCGAAGCGGAGGCGACGGTCGCGAAGGCATGTACGCGGGCCGTCTCCGCGGAGCGCGGCCAGACGAGCCCCCACTCGACGTCGGGAGAGCCGGCGAAGGGCACGAAGCGGATCCGCGGGTGGCTGAAGTACTCCCGCGCGTGCGCGGCGAGCGGGCAGATGCCGGCGCCGGTGGCGATCGCGGCGAGCAGTTCCTGAAAGGTCGCGAAGGGTTTGCCCCGGGTCACGAGGTGTCCGGCCGGCGTCAGCCACTGCCGTGGCTCCTCGATCCAGTACGGCTCCGGCGGATGGGCCGCGCGAAGGACGGTGTCGCGGGCGAGGTCGTCCAGGGTCACTGACTTTCGCCGCGCGAAAGGGTGTTTCGACGCCACCGCGAGCACCATCGGTTCGGTGTACACGACAGGTCCGGTCGTGAGATCCGGTTCTTCGGCCGGAAGCAGGGTCACCAGCACGTCGATCTCACCCGACCGCAGCATCGCCATCGGATCGGCGAAATCGGCTTCACGGATGAGCAGTTCCGTGTCCGGGTAGCGCTGCCGGAAGCGGTCCAGGAGGTCTTCGATCAGATCGGCGACGCCGGGTGCTTCGAAGCCCAGCCGCAGCACGCCGCCGATCCCGCGTCCGGCCGCGATCGCGCGGTCGATGCCTTCGTGCAGGGCACGGTAGGCGGGGCCGAGGTCGTCACGCAGCCGTTCGCCGATCGGCGTGAGCCGGACCCGCCTGCTGGTACGCGCGAACAGCGGCGCGCCGATCCGGCGTTCCACCTGTTTGATCGTCTGGCTCACCCGCGCCTGCGAGACGTGCAGGCGTTCCGCGGTGCGGCCGAAATGCAGTTCGTCGGCCAGCGCCAGGAAGATCTCGATGTCCCGCAGTTCCATAATCCCCAGGTTATCGATACGGCCGGGTGCCGGTCAGCGGGAACCGACTTTTCCGCAGGTCTAGCGGTTTGTCAGAGGTTAATTCAAGATATGAATTTAAATACTTCCGGCATGGATGGTGAGTATGAGGAGAATCGCGGTCCAGCTCGCTCTGCTGTTCGCTTCCTGTCTCGCGCTGGCGTTGGCGCCGGTGTCGGCACAGGCGGCCCCCGCGTTCCAGGTGCTGGCCTTCTACAACGGCACCTACGACGCCGCGCACATCAGTTTCGTCAAGGAAGCCAACCAGTGGTTCCCGAAAACCGCTTCACAGAACAACTTCGGCTACACCGCGACCAACGACTGGAACCGGCTGAGCTCGCTGCAACCCTCGCAGTATCAGGTCGTGCTGTTCCTGGACGACCTTCCGCAGACCCCGGCGCAGCGTTCGGGCTTCGAGCGGTACATGAACGCGGGCGGTGCCTTCTTCGGCTTCCATGTGGCGGCGTTCAACACCAATCCGTCCACTTGGGACTGGTATCACAACCGACTCCTCGGCACGGGCGCGTTCAAGTCCAACACCTGGGGCCCGACGACAGCGACGCTGAAGGTGGAGAACCGGCCGCATCCGTCGACCACGCGGCTGCCCGCGACCTCACCTCGTCGGTGAGCGAGTGGTACGCCTGGAACAGGGATCTGCGGAAGAATCCCGACATCCGGATCCTCGCCTCGGTGGATCCGGTGAGCTTCCCGCTCGGGACCGATCCGAACCAGTCCTGGTACAGCGGGTACTACCCGATCCTCTGGACCAACGCCAAGTACAAGATGCTGTACGCCAACTTCGGGCACGACAAGATGAACTACGAGACGAATCAGCCGCTTTCGTCGACCTTCGGCAGTGAGGTGCAGAACCGCTTCGTCGTCGACGGTCTGCTGTGGCTGGGCGGCGCGAAGACGTCCTGACCCGGGCCCTGGCCAGCCGTGTTTTCCCTGGTCAGGGCCTCCGGTGGTAGCAAAGGTCCCTTGCTACTCCTCGATGGCGCCGCCTACCGCCCGCAGGTGCTGCCGGAACGTCAGCGAAGGCGACTTCGCGCGCTCCGCGAGGAAGTCGGCGAAGCGCACTTGCTCGCGAAGCGACTCTCCGGCGCGGATCCGGTCGGCCTGGAGCCGCTCGGTGTCGCGGATACCCTCGGCGCGGTCCAGGACCTCGTCCGCCCGGCCTGCCGGGACGAACAGGACGCCGTCCTCGTCGCCGAAGACGAGGTCCTCTCGCGTCACCGTCCACTCGCCGACGACGGCCGACTCGAGCGCGTCGTCCGGGCGGGCGGTGACCGAGAGCGGACCGGTCGGGATCGAACCGAGACTGAACACCGGCAGCCCGATCTTCTTGATGTCCGCGGTGTCGCGATGCAGCCCCCAGATGACCACGCCGCTCAGCCCGGCGGCCTCGGCTTCGAGCACCGCGAGGTCTCCGACACAGCTCTCGTCGAGCCTGCCGCCGTTGTCGACGACCAGGACGTCGCCGGGGTTCGCGATTTCGTACGCCTCCAGGAAGACGTCGACGCTGCCGACGTGCCGTGCGGGGGTGACCCGCCCGGCGACGCGGCCGCCGGGTACGACCGCGTGCGTACCGGCGGGCGCGCACCGGACCGGGACGCCGGCGCGGACGCAGCCGTCGGTCAGATGCGCGGTGGTCAGCAGGGAGAACCGCTGCCGAAGCTCCTCGGGATCCATACCCCGACTTTAGCGACACGTGCCCTAAGTAACATCCGTGCAGACCTGTATGTAAGGGGTTGATAAATACAGTCCTGTCTGTATCTTCAGTTCCAACAGCAACGACAAGGAGCGTCGTGGTGGCCAACAAGGTGTACGTCGTCGGCGTGGGCATGACGAAGTTCGAGAAACCCGGACGCCGCGAGGGCTGGGACTACCCGCAGATGGCCAAGGAGTCCGGGACCAAGGCGCTCGAAGACGCCGGGATCTCGTTCGACGAGGTGCGGCAGGCCTACGTCGGCTACGTCTACGGCGAGTCGACCTCGGGACAGCGCGCGGTCTACGAACTGGGCATGACCGGGATCCCGGTGGTCAACGTCAACAACAACTGCTCGACCGGGTCGACCGCGCTGTACCTGGCCGCGGAGGCGATCCGAGGCGGCCGCGCGGACTGCGCCCTCGCGCTCGGCTTCGAGAAGATGCAGCCTGGATCACTAGGCTCGACCTACGACGACCGCGAGCAGCCGATGGGCAGGCACATCCAGGCGCTCGCGGAGATCTCCGAAGTGCTCTTCCCGCCCGCACCGTGGATGTTCGGCGCGGCGGGCCGCGAGCACATGAAGACCTACGGCACCACCGCCGAACACTTCGCCAAGATCGGCGAGAAGAACCACCGGCATTCGGTGAACAACCCGTACGCGCAGTTCCAGGAAAGCTATTCGCTGCAGGACATCCTGGACTCGCGGATGATCTACGACCCGCTGACCAAGCTCCAGTGCTCACCGACGTCGGACGGCTCGGGCGCGGCGATCCTCGCCAGCGAGTCCTTTGTGGACTCGCACGGGCTGGCGGGGCAGGCCGTGGAGATCGTCGGGCAGGCGATGACCACCGACTTCGCCAGCACCTTCGACGGCACCGCGAAGAACATCATCGGCTACGACATGAACGTCCAGGCCGCCCGCCAGGTGTACGACCAGGCCGGGCTCGGCGCGGAGGACTTCCAGGTCATCGAACTGCACGACTGCTTCTCCGCCAACGAACTCCTGCTCTACGAAGCGCTCGGGCTCTGCGCCGAGGGGGAGGCCGGAAAACTCGTCGACTCCGGGGACACCACCTACGGCGGGAAGTGGGTCGTCAACCCGTCCGGCGGGCTGATCTCCAAGGGGCACCCGCTCGGCGCCACCGGCCTCGCGCAATGCGCCGAACTCACCTGGCAGCTGCGCGGAACCGCGGACAAACGCCAGGTCGACGGCGTCCAGGCCGCGCTGCAGCACAACATCGGACTCGGCGGCGCCGCCGTCGTCACCGCCTACCAGCGCGCCGAGCGCTGATCCCGAAAGGAAGAACCATGGGCAAGATCAGTGCCTCCGTCGAACTCCCGGCCGCTCCCGACAAGGTGTGGGCGGAGTTCTCCAACCCCAACAACTTCGAGAAGTGGCTGACCATCCACACCAAGTGGAAGGGCGAGGTCCCGGCCGAGTTCTCCAAGGGCGCCCAGGCTTCCGAGGTCGTCACGATGCTCGGGATGCCGAACACCATCACCTGGACGGTCGACGAGTTCGAAGCGCCGTCGAAGCTGGCGATCTCCGGGACCGGGATGGCCGGGGTGAAGGTCAAGTTCGAGCTGTCGGTGGAGGCGTCCGGCGAAGGTTCGCTCGCCAGCATCGACGCGGAGTTCGCCGGCCAGATGATCGTCGGCGCGCTCGGCAAGGCCGTCGAGAAGGACGGCAAGAAGAACCTCGACGCCTCCCTCGAGAACTTCAAGGCGCTGGTCTCGTGACCGAGCGGTTCGACCCCGGCGGGCTCGGCAAGTGGACCGACGAGTCCAGGTTCGAGGTGACCCGCGAGCGGCTGATCGAGTACGCGAAGGCCACCAACGACCCGATCCCGGCGCACCTCGCGGGGGACGTCGCGAGCCCCGTGTTCGCGATCGTGCCGGTGTTCGAGTCGCTGACGGAACCCGCACTCGAGGTCGTCCCGGTCGGCTTGTTCGGCCGGATCGTGCACGGAGAGCAGGAATTCCGGTTCCACCGGCCGATCCGCCCCGGCGACAAGCTCGTGTCACGGGCGCGGATGACCGGCTACGAAGGCCTGAAGAACGGCACCCGCGGCACCATCCACCTCGAATGCCGGACCGAGGGCGGCGACCTGGTCAACGAGCAGTACGTGACCTTGTTCGTGCGCGGGTTCGACACCGGCGAGACGCGGGGCGAACTCGGGCCGGAGCACAAGTTCGACGAAGACCTGCGTGCGCGGGCGCCGGTGGCGAAGGTCAGCCAGCACGTCGATGACGACCAGACCTATCGGTACGCGCCCGCCGCCGGCGATCCCATGCCCATCCATCTCGACGAAGAGGTCGCGAAGGATTCGGGGCTGCCAGGGATCATCGCGCACGGGCTGTGCACCATGGCGTTCACTTCGTGGGCGTTGCTGACCGAAGTAGCCGGGTCCGATGTGGACAGACTGAAGCGGTTCGCCGTCCGGTTCGCCAAACCGGTGCTGCCCGGGCAAGACCTGACGACGTCCATCTGGAGCGCGGGTGGCGGGAGCTACGCGTTCGAAACCACCGTCGGCGACACCGTCGTGATCAAGGACGGCCTCGCGGAATTCGCGGAGTAGGAGCAAAAGCCATGGGAGCACTCGACGGGCGGGTCGCCGTCATCACCGGCGCCGGACGCGGGATCGGCCGCGAGCACGCGCTGCTGTTCGCACGGGAGGGCGCGAGCGTCGTGGTCAACGACCTCGGCGGCGCGAACGACGGCAGCGGCAGCGACACCGGGCCCGCGCAGGAGGTCGTCGACGAGATCCGCGCGGCGGGCGGGCAGGCCGTGGCGAATACGGCCAACGTCGCCGATTGGGCGGGGGCGGAGGAACTGGTCGCGCAGGCGGTGGGCGAGTTCGGCAGGCTGGACGTCGTCGTGAACAACGCGGGCATTCTGCGCGACGCGTTCATCGCGGGACTGGAAGAGTCCCAATGGGATTCCGTGATCGCGGTACACCTGAAGGGGCACGCGGCGGTGCTGCGGCACGCGGCCGCGTACTGGAAGAGCGCGAGCAAGGCCGGCGAGCCGGTGGCGGGATCGGTGATCAACACCGCGTCGGCGTCCGGGACCACGTTGCCGAACGCGGGGCAGGCGAACTACGGCGCGGCGAAGGCGGGGATCGCCGCGCTGACGCTGGTCGCCGCCGAGGAGCTGGAACGCTACGGCGTCCGGGTCAACGCGATCGCGCCGATAGCGCGCACGCGGCTCACCCTGGCGACGCCGGGCATGGGCGCGATCTTCGCGCAGGAGGTCGAGGAAGGGGAGTTCGACGCGTTCTCCCCGGCGAACATCTCGCCGCTGGTGGCCTACCTCGCGACCGAGAAATGCCCGCTCACCGGCAAGGTGTTCGCGGTGCAGGGCGGCGCGATCTCCGAACTCGCGGGCTGGCACGACGTCAAGGTGATCGAAACCGAGGCCGCCTGGGAGATCGACGACATCGCCGCGAGGCTCCCGTGATCGAGTGGTCCGAGACCGAACTGCTGATCAGGGACGCGATCCGCGAGTTCGTCGACAAGGAGATCCGGCCGCACCTCGACGCGCTGGAAAGCGGGACGCTGCCGCCGTACGACATCATCCGGAAGATGTTCGCGTCCTTCGGCATCGACGCGCTCGCGCGGGAGTCGGTGTCGAAACTGCTGTCTGGGGAGCGCGGGTCCGGTGGCGGCGGCTTGGCGTTCGGCGGGCAGGAGGCGATGGCGCTCATCGCGGTGAGCGAACTGGCCGGGGTGAGCCTCGGCATCGTCGCCTCGCTCGGCGTGAGCATCGGGCTGACCGCGCAGACGATCCTGACCAAGGGCACGCAGGCGCAGAAGGAACGGTGGCTGCCCGGGCTGGCGACGTTCGAGAAGGTCGGCGCGTGGGCGATCACCGAACCCGACTCGGGCTCGGACGCCTTCGGCGGGATGAAGACGTCGGTGCGGCGTGACGGTGACGAGTACGTCCTCAATGGACAGAAGACGTTCATCACCAACGGGCCTTATGCCGACACGATCATCGTCTACGCCAAGCTGGACGACGGCTCCGACATCCGCGATCGCAAGGTGCTGACGTTCGTGCTCGACAAGGGCATGCCGGGACTCACCCAAGGCAAGCCGTTCAAGAAGATGGGCATGATGTCGTCGCCGACCGGCGAGCTGTTCTTCAGCGACGTCCGGCTCGGACGGGACCGGCTACTCGGCGAATCCGAGACCGGCCGCGACGGCGACAGCAAGGCCGAGGTGAAGTCCGGGTTCGCCGTCGAGCGCATCGGTGTCGCGGCGCTGGCGCTCGGGATCATCAACGAGTGTCACCGGCTTTGCGTGGACTACGCGAAGAACCGGAAGCTGTGGGGCCAGGAGATCGGGCGGTTCCAGCTGATCCAGCTCAAGCTGGCGAAGATGGAGGTCGCGCGGATCAACGTGCAGAACATGGTCTTCCAGCTGATCGAGACCCTGCGCGCGGGCAAGATGCCGACGCTGGCCGAGGCTTCGGCGATGAAGCTGTACTCGTCCGAGGCGGCCACCGAGGTGGCGATGGAGGCCGTGCAGCTGTTCGGCGGCAACGGGTACATGGCGGAGTACCGGGTGGAGCAGCTCGCGCGGGACGCGAAGTCGCTGATGATCTACGCGGGAAGCAACGAGATCCAGGTGACGCACATCGCGAAGGGCCTCCTGGGCCCTCGCGTTTAGTCCGCTGAATGCGGTGGGCGCGGGCGGCGGGGGAGCAAGGGACCTTTGCTACCACTTGAGGAGTCGGCTGGCCGGTGACCGATGGGCCGCCTCGCGTGACTGGATGGCCGGCACGCGTGATTAGGCGGACGACACACGTGACTGGACGGACGACACACGTGACTGGACGGACGACACGCGTGATTGAGTGGCCAGTTCGCGTGATTGGGGGCGTAACTCGTGTGTTTGGGGGCGTAACTCGCGTGGGTGGGGGCGTATCACGCGTGATTGGAGGCGGAACTCGGGTGGTGGGTGAGTTCCGGCTCCAATCACGTGAGTTACGGCTTCGATCACGTGAGTTACGGCTTCGATCACGTGTGGAGTTGCCCCCGGATTCCGGACACGGGGTTTCACGCGGCTTGCTGGTGACTGTAGCTGTTTCGGGTTTCGTGGGGTGTTCGGTGGCCGATTGTCGAATGTAGACGGTCGTGGTTGTAGTAGTGGAGGTAGCGGAATATGTCGTGTCGTGCCTGGTCACGGGTGCGCCAGATGGTGGTGCCGATCTCGGTTTTGAGGGTGGCGAAGAACGACTCGGCGACGGCGTTGTCGTAGCAGGACCCGACCCGTCCGATCGACGGGCGGATCCGGGACTTCGCCAGCGCTGCGCGGAATTGGCCAGAGGTGTACTGAACCCCGCGGTCGGAGTGGAACACTGCGTCATAGTCGATCAGGCCACGTGCGGTGGCCAGGGTGATCGCGTCGCAGGCCAGGTCGGCGCGCATGTGGTCGGCCATGGCGTGCCCGACGACCTCGCGGGTGCGCAGATCGATCACCGTGGCCAGGTAGAGCCAGCCCTCGAACGTGGGCAGGCAGGTGATGTCCCCGACGAACCGCTGACCAGGGTGCTCGGCGGTGAAATCGCGGTGGATCAGATCCTGGACCGCCGCGACCGGTGATGGATCGGCCTTGGTGAGCGACCGGCGTTTGCGTCGGGTGATCCCGGCCAGGCCCTGTTCGCGCATCAACCGCTCCACCCGCTTGTCGTTCACCACCCGCCCGCGCCGGCGCAGCTCGGCGGTGATCCGCGGGACACCGTAGGCGCGCCGGTGCTCGGCATGGATCGAGGCGATCACCGCCACCAGCTCCCGCTCCCGCGCCGCCGCGGCCTCGCGGGCGGCCTCGGCGGCGACCCACTCGTGGAAACCCTGCCGGCGCAGGCCCAGGACCTGGCACAACCGCTTCACACCGAACTCGGCGCGATGCTCGGAGATGAACCGATAGCGGTAGATCATCGATCCATCTCTTTGGCAAAATAGGCGGCCGCTTTACGCAGGATCTCCTTCTCTTTCTCCAGCTCAGCGACCCGCTTCCGCAACCGCTGCACCTCATCGGTGACCTCAGGACCCGCCGCCGGTGCGGCCGCTTCCTCCTTGGCCTTGTTCACCCACGACCGCAAGGTCTCATGATTGACCCCAAGCTCACGGGCGATCTGACGCAACGGACGATCACCCGAACCGACCAGCTCCACCGCATCCCGACGGAACTGCTCCGGATACTTCGACGAACGCGACACCAAGACATCCTCCCTCCAGACCCATGTCTGGAATCAAGATGTCCGGTCCCAAGGGGCAACCCCACGTGAGTGCGGGGTGGGCGGGGCTAGTCCCGTTCGATGAGGTGACCGACGACCTCGGGGCCGGGGTGGGCGTGGCCGGAGCCGTCGCGGCGGATGTCGACTTCGGGGAGTTCCACCGGGTCACCGGTGCGCGAGGCGCCGGCGGGACGGGGGCCGATCCAGCCCACGACCAGGCGCGTTTCGCCCTTGAGGAACCGCTGCGCCCGGACACCACCGGTCGCGCGGCCCTTGGCCGGGTACTCGCTGAACGGGGTCACCTTCACGCTCGCGCCGGTCGCGGTGACGACCATCGGCTCACCGTGTTCGGCGTCGTCGGTACGGATCGCGCCGAAGAAGACCACTTCCGCTTCACCGCGCACGGTGATCCCGGCCATGCCGCCGCCCTTGAGTCCCTGCGGCCGCACGAGCGAAGCCGGGTAGCGCAGCAGTGACGCTTCGGACGACAGGAACGCCAGCGTCTCTTCGCCGTCGGTGAGCCAGGTGGCGCCGACGACCTCGTCGCCGTCCTTCAGGCTGATCACGTCGAACTCGTCCGAGCGGACCGGCCATTCCGGCGCGCACACCTTCACGACACCGTGCTTCGTGCCGAGCGCGAGGCCCGGGGAGCCGGCCGCCTGTTCGCCGAGCGGGGCCAAGCCGATGACGCGCTCGCCCTTCTCCAGCGGCACCAGTTCCTTCGCGGCCATCCCGCCGCGCAGCGACACCGTGCCCGCCTGTTCGGGCAGCACCGGCAACGGCAGCACGTCGGTCTTGAACGCGCGGCCGCGGTTCGTCACCAGAAGCACCTGACCGCGGGCGGTCGAATGGACCACCGCGGACACCGAGTCGTGTTTGACGCGGCCGTTGCGGCGCCGAACCTCCGACGCTTCCTCCGATTCCGCCGCCGTCCGCGCGACCAGCCCCGTGGCCGACAGGATCACCTGGCACGGGTCGTCGGCGACCTCCAGCGGCCCCGACGGCTTCGACGCGGCGAGGACCTCCTTGAGGTCGCCGTCGATCAGCGCGGTGCGGCGTTCGGTGGGGTGGTCCTTGGCGACCTTGGCCAGCTCGGCCGAGACGACCTTCTTCAGCACCGACTCGTCGTCGAGGATCTTCGACAGCTCGGCGATCTCCCCGCGCAGCTTGTCCTGCTCGGCTTCGAGCTCGATCCGGTCGTACTTGGTGAGCCGCCGCAGCGGGGTGTCCAGGATGTAGGTCGCCTGGATCTCCGAGAGCTTGAACCGCTTCATCAGGCCGTCCTTCGCGGCCGCGGCGTTCTCGCTGTCGCGGATCAGCTTGATCACCTTGTCGATGTCGAGCAGGGCGATCAGCAGGCCGTCGACCAGGTGCAGGCGCTCTTCGCGCTTGCGGCGCCGGTACCGCGTGCGGCGGGTGACGACCTCGTAGCGGTGGCTGAGGAAGACCTCCAGCAGCGCCTTGAGCCCCAGCGTCTGCGGCTGCCCGTCCACCAGCACCAGGTTGTTGATGCCGAACGACTGCTCCAGCGGCGTGAGCCGGTACAGGTCCGCCAGCAGCGCCTGCGGGTTCACGCCGACCTTGCATTCGATCACCAGCCGCGTGCCGTTCTCGCGGTCGGTGAGGTCCTTGACGTCGGCGATCCCGGTGAGCCGCTTGGACTTGTTGACCTCGTCGGTGATCTTCTCGATCACCTTCTCCGGGCCGACGCCGTACGGCAGCTCGGTGACGGTGATCGCCTGGCGGCCGCGGCTGCCCTCCAGCGGCCCGGTCTCGGCGCTGGCGCGCATGCGCACGACGCCTCGGCCGGTCTCGTACGCGCGGCGGACCTCGTCCAGTCCCAGCAGCGAACCACCGGTCGGCAGGTCGGGGCCGGGGACGAACTCCATCAGCTTGTCGAGGGTGGCGTTCGGGTGGTTGATCAGCCACCGCGCCGCGCCGATGACCTCGGACAGGTTGTGCGGGATCATGTTGGTCGCCATCCCGACCGCGATCCCGGACGTGCCGTTGACCAGCAGGTTCGGGAACGCCGCCGGCAGCACCGACGGCTCTTCGAGCGAGCCGTCGTAGTTCGGCCGGAAGTCGACGGTGTCCTCGCCGAGTTCGCCGACCAGCAGCATCGCTTCCGCGGACAACCGTGCCTCGGTGTACCGCGAGGCGGCAGGGCCGTCGTCGGGGGAGCCGAAGTTGCCGTGCCCGTCCACCAGCGGGACGTTGAGCGAGAAGTCCTGCGCCAGCCGGACCATGGCGTCGTAGATCGCCGTGTCGCCGTGCGGGTGGTACTTGCCCATCACGTCGCCGACCACGCGGGACGACTTCACGTACGCGTGCGAAGGCCGGTAGCCGTTCTCGTTCATCGAGTACATGATCCGGCGGTGCACCGGCTTCAGCCCGTCTCGCGCGTCCGGGAGCGCCCGCGAGTGGATGACCGAATAGGCGTACTCCAGGTACGAATCCTCGATCTCCGTCTTCAGCGAGTTGTCGAAGACGTTCGCGCCGGGCTTGTCGAACGCGGAGGGGTCGACCTTGGTGGTGGTGCCCTTACGGCGTGCCATTGCTCAAAGCTCCTTGAATAGCAGCGAAATCAGGCGTCGATGGCTTCGCGGTCGACCCGGTCGGAGGATTCGACCAGCCAGTTGCGGCGGGGTTCGACCTTCTCGCCCATCAACAGTTCGAGCGCGTTCTCCGCGGCTTCGACGTCGTCGAGGGTGATCCGGCGGACCGAGCGGGTGGCCGGGTTCATCGTGGTGTCCCACAGTTCGTCGGCGTCCATCTCGCCGAGACCCTTGAACCGCGGCACCGGCGTGACGATCTGCTTGCCCGCCCGCTCCAGCTCCGCGAACTTGGTCTCCATCTCCTTCTGGGTGAAGGTGAAGTGGGTTTCCGGGTTGCGGCCCTTGGTGACCAGTTTGTGCAGCGGCGGCATCGCGGCGTAGAGCCTGCCGTCCTCGATGACCGGCCGCATGTACTTGGCGAACAGGGTGATCAGCAGCGTGCGGATATGCGAACCGTCGACGTCCGCGTCGGCCATCAGGATCACCCGGCCGTAGCGCATGGTCGACAGGTCGAACGTGCGCCCGCTGCCCGCGCCGAGCACCTGCACGATCGAGGCGATCTCGGCGTTCTTCAAGGTGTCGCCGAGCGACGCCTTCTGGACGTTGAGGATCTTGCCGCGCAAGGGAAGCAGCGCCTGGTACTCCGACACGCGCGCCATCCGCGCCGAACCGAGCGCGCTGTCACCCTCGACGAGGAACAGCTCGCTGCGGGAAACGCCGGTGGTGCGGCAGTCGACCAGTTTCGGCGGCATGGCCGCGCCTTCGAGCGCGGTCTTGCGCCGGGCGGCGTCCTTCTGCTGCTTCTGGGTGAGCCGGACGCGTGCCGCGTCGACCACCTTCTGCAGCACGATCTTCGCCTCGGACTTGGTCTTGCGCTCCTCGGTCCAGGCGCGGATGTGCTTGTCGACGATGCCCTGGATGACCCTGGTGATCCCGGCGGTGGACAGCTCGTCCTTGGTCTGCGAGGTGAACTGCGGCTCGGGCAGGCGGACGTGGACGACCGCCGTCATCCCTTCGAGGACGTCTTCGACGGTCGGCATCTCCTCCTTGGGCTTGAGCAGCCCGCGGGTTTTGGAAATGGCGTCCTGCAAGGCTTTCAGCACCGCGCGGTCGAAACCGCGGCGGTGCGTGCCGCCGTGCACGTTGCGGATGGTGTTGGTGAAGCATTCCACCGTGCGCTCGTAGCCGGTGCCCCAGCGCAGCGCGACCTCGACCTCCGCGTGACGCACCACATTGGACTGCATGACCCCGCTGGCGTCGGCCGCGTTCTCCTTGTACGTGCCCTCGCCGTTGATGATCAGCGTGCCGCAGACGGGTTTCTCGTCGGACGGGGCGAGGAAGTCGACCATGTCGGCGAGGCCGTTGGGGTAGTGGAAGGTCTCTTCGCTGATCGAATCGTCGACGGCGGTGCGAAGCACGTACGTGACGCCGGGGACCAGGAACGCGGTGTTGCGCATCTTCGCGCGGACGCCTTCGACGTCGAGCGCGGCGCCGCTTTCGAAGTAACGCGAGTCGTACCAGTACCGGATCGACGTGCCGGAGCGCTCGCCCCGCTTCATCTTCCCGGTGATGTTCAGCCCGGATTTGCGGGTGAACTTCGCCTTCGGGCCGGGCCCGTCGAACACGCCGGGGACGCCGTGCGCGAACGACATCTGGTGGACCTTGCCGCTCTGCTTCACCGTGACGTCGAAGCGATGCGACAGCGCGTTCACCGCCGAGGCGCCGACGCCGTGCAGGCCACCGGAGGTCTTGTAGCCGGAGCCGCCGAACTTGCCGCCCGCGTGCAGCCTCGTCAGCACCAGCTCGACGCCCGACAGACCGGATTTGGCGTGCGTGCCGGTGGGGATGCCGCGGCCGTCGTCGTCGACCTGGACACTGCCGTCGGCGTGCAGGGTGACCACGATCTTCGTGGCGTGACCAGCCACACCTTCGTCGGTCGAGTTGTCCACGACCTCGGAGAACAGGTGGTTGATGCCGCGGCTGTCGGTGGAACCGATGTACATCCCGGGGCGCTTGCGGACCGCTTCCAGACCCTCGAGATGCGTCAGGTCGTCGGCCCCGTACAGGGTCTCAGCAGTCACTGGGTACTTCTCCTGGAGTCATGGCTCGCGAACTAGCTCGTG
This sequence comes from Amycolatopsis roodepoortensis, assembly GCF_024628825.1. Lineage (NCBI taxonomy): Bacteria > Bacillati > Actinomycetota > Actinomycetes > Pseudonocardiales > Pseudonocardiaceae > Amycolatopsis > Amycolatopsis roodepoortensis. The sequence goes on along the minus strand of NZ_CP102415.1, from coordinate 3,543,529 downwards.
GAGGTGGTGTTCAACGCGACACCGTACTGGAGGATATCCGTCCCCTCCGACAGCTTCGTCCTCCCGAGCCTCCGGTGTGGCGCATCACGCCGTCCCGATGGCCGGGTCACGGCTGGGGAAAGCGACTTCCTCCCGGCTCGGATGAGGCGTTATCGTTCCCGGTGTCACACGGTGACGGGGGGAAGAAGGTGGCCGTCGGAACCGGTCCCACACGCGTCTCGACCGCACAACGCGTCGTGAGTCTCTGGTATTTCGTGGTGGTCGTCGGGTCGTTCGGCATGCTCGCGCTGTTACCGGTCGCGCACGCCGCGATCCGGTTGCGGCGTGCCGTCCTGTGGCTGTTCGTGCTGGGCTACGGCGGTGTCGCCGTCGCGATGCTGCTCCTGCTCGAACGGGCCGCGGCGGAAGGCGAGTCGGAGGCGATGCTCTCGTTCGCCTGGCTCTTCGGCACGATCCTCCTGGTCACCGTGGCCTGTGTGCACCTCGCCCTGCTGCGGCGGAAGATCCTCTATCCGCCGCCGACGGCGTGGGTCGAGTCCGGCATGCACTGCGGGTTGTTCTCGATCGACATCGCCGGATTCGGTCAGGTCGGGCGCAGCAGCGAGGTCTTCGTCCGGGTCCGGAGGATGCTCTTCGGCATGCTGGCCGAAGCCTTCGAGACCAGCGGCATCGCCTGGGACGCCTGCCTGAAACGCGACACCGGGGACGGCATGATCGTCGTCGTCCCGCCGCATTTCCCGAAGTTCCGCCTGGTGTATCCGCTTCTCTCACGGCTGACCGCGGAACTGGCCAGGTACAACGTCGCCACCGAGCCCGGCCTGCGGATCCGGGTGCGGGTGGCGATCCACGCCGGGGAGATCGCGCTCGACGAGTACGGCGTGACGGGACGGCCGAAGGTGCTCCTCGCGCGGCTGCTCGATTCACGCGTACTGCGCGACGCGCTCGCCGAAGCGCCGGGCGAGTCGCCCGTGGTGGTGCTCGTCTCCGACCGGTTCCACGAGGACGTCCAGGACCAGGGCGGCCCCGGTCTCGACACGATGAGCTACCGGCAGGTGCTCGTGCACGAGAAGGAGACCGAGGTCCGCGCCTGGCTGCACGTTCCGGATCCGGTGCTCAGAGGGCTGCCGTGAGCACCTCCAGCGCGCTGTGCTGACGGGCGGCGTCGATCTTGTCGACCGGCCCCGCCCAGCGTAGGCCGTGCTGGTCGAGCGACGTGCGGTTGTTCGCGATCGTCGCGTTCGCCTGCCGCGTCAGGTAAGCGCGGTAAGGCCTGGCCGCGAGCGCGCGGTCCAGCTCGCCGAGCCCCCTGGCGTACGCGCCCTTGAACGAAGGCCCGTCGGCGCCGCAGTCACCGGACTCGCACGGGTCGCGGAGGATCCCGTTCGAGTGCAGCAGCGACGTCGTCGTGGAGGCGTCCGCGAGCCGCCGGGCCGTGGTGAGCAGGGCGGTGTCGCCGGTCGCGCGGTTCAGTTCGACCAGCGCGCCGAGGACGATGCCCTGGTTGTAACTCCAGACGGCCTGCCCGTTGTTGGCGCAGGAGGAGTTCAGGCCGTCGTTGATCAGGGAACTCCCGTTGATCATGCCGCTCGCGCGGAACCAGTCCCAGACCTCGCGCGCCCGCGCGAGCTGGAGCGTGTCGCCGGGGAGCCGGTTGTGCAGCGACGCGGCCACCTTGACGTACAGCTCGTTGGTGACGGCGTTCTTGTACGTCTTCGCCGTCGACCACCAGAGTCCGCCGCCGCAGGTGCCGTCGCGGTAGGAGTACATGTAGTTCGCCGCGATGACGGCGGTGTCGAGGTACCGGCGGTCCTTCGTCAGGTCGTAGGCGCGGATCCAGGCGAGCGCCCACCAGCCGGTGTCGTCGATGTATTCGTTGGTGAAGTTGTCGCCGCGGTTGCGGTCGAAAGTGTTGGCGATGGCGTAGCGGTAGTTCGGCGAGCCGGTGCGGGCGCTGTAGTCCAGGATCGCGGTGAGCGCGTTCGCCGAGTTCCACCAGCCCGTGGTCTGCCAGAGCCCGGTGCCGTTGTCGTAGAACTGCATGAGCGCGGTGGCGGCGGCCTCGGCGCGGGTGTTGGCGGCGACCGTGGTGCGGAACCACGGCGTGCAGGCGATTTCCGGTCGGTTGCCCGCTTTTCCGCAGGCGCGCAGGGCGCCGAAACGGTGGGTGGCGGGGTCGTCGACGTTGAACATCAGGGTCCGCCAGCCGCGGTGACCGGCCGGGATCTTCGTGTCGCCGATCCGGCTGTCGCCCGCCCAGGTGCGGCCGCCGTCGAAGGAGCGGTCGAGCCAGACCTCGTCGCCGGGGTCGCCGTCGCCGATGCTGCCCCAGCCCATGTTGTCGCCGTCGCTGAGATGCAGCGTGATGCCGCGGCCCCAGACGGACGCGGTGCCGGGTCTTCTTTCGCCGGTGGCCAGCGCGGGGTCGCGGCTGTCGCAGTACTTGGCGCAGATCGTCGCCGCGACGGTGGGTTCGGGAGTGGTGGTGGCCGGCGTGAGAGCGAATGTCAACGTTGTCACAAGCAGAGAGGTGAGCCACATGGATTCGAGTGTGAGGGCGGCCACTTTCCGGGCCGATCAAGTCACCCTTTCAGCTCGCGCCGATGGTCTGGAATACTTCTTGCGCGCGTGAAGTTGAACGCTCAAGCAACGTAACCCCGGCCCAGGGAGCAGGTCATGCAGTTCGGAATCTTCACGGTGGGCGATGTGACGACCGACCCGACCACCGGGGAGGCGCCCAGCGAGTACGAGCGGATCAAGGCGATGGTGCGCATCGCGCTCAAGGCCGAAGAAGTCGGCCTCGACGTCTTCGCGACCGGCGAGCACCACAACCCGCCGTTCGTGCCTTCTTCGCCGACGACGATGCTCGGCTACATCGCCGCGCGGACGTCGAAGATCATTCTCTCCACCTCGACCACGCTGATCACCACGAACGACCCGGTGAAGATCGCCGAAGACTTCGCGATGCTGCAGCATCTCGCCGACGGCCGCGTCGACCTGATGATGGGACGCGGCAACACCGGCCCGGTGTACCCGTGGTTCGGGCAGGACATCCGCCAGGGCATTCCGCTGGCCATCGAGAACTACCACCTGCTGCACCGGTTGTGGCGCGAGGACGTGGTCAGCTGGTCCGGCAAGTTCCGGACGCCGCTGCAGGAGTTCACCTCGACGCCGCGGCCGCTCGACGGCGTCCCGCCGTTCGTGTGGCACGGTTCGATCCGCAGCCCGGAGATCGCCGAACAGGCCGCTTACTACGGCGACGGGTTCTTCGCGAACCACATCTTCTGGCCGAAGGAGCATTTCCAGGCGCTGATCAACCTCTACCGCGAGCGGTACGAGCACTACGGGCACGGCAAGGCGGACCAGGCCATCGTCGGCCTTGGCGGCCAGGTGTTCCTGCGGCCGAAGTCGCAGGACGCGGTGCGGGAGTTCCGGCCGTACTTCGACAACGCGCCGGTGTACGGGCACGGGCCTTCGCTGGAGGAGTTCACCGAGCAGACGCCGCTGACCGTCGGCAGCCCGCAAGAGGTGATCGACAAGACGCTGACCTTCCGCGAGCACTTCGGCGACTACCAGCGTCAGCTGTTCCTGATGGATCACGCCGGCCTGCCGCTGAAGACCGTGCTGGAACAGCTCGACCTGCTGGGCGAGCACGTGATTCCGGTGCTGCGCAAGGAACTCGACTCGCTCCGCCCGGCGCACGTGCCCGAGGCGCCTACTCACGCTTCCCGGTTGGAGGTCTTGGCATGACGACGATCGCAGTGGTGACCGCGGGGTTGAGCCAGCCGTCCTCGACGCGGCTGCTCGCGGACAAACTCGCCGCGGCCACGCGTTCGGTGCTGCCGGACGTGCGGATCGAGGTGATCGAACTGCGGGACCTGGCCGTCGACGTCACCAAGAACATGCTGACCGGATTCCCTTCGCCCGCCCTGCGGACGGCCATCGACACGGTGACCTCCGCGGACGGCCTGATCGCCGTGACGCCCGTGTTCACCGCGTCGTACAGCGGGCTGTTCAAGTCGTTCTTCGACGTGCTGGACCAGAAGGCGCTCGACGGGAAGCCGGTGCTGATCGGCGCCACCGGCGGAACCGAACGGCATTCGCTGGTGCTCGACTTCGCGCTGCGTCCGCTCTTCGCCTACCTTCGCGCCGAGCCTGTCGCGACGGCGGTGTACGCGGCTTCGTCGGACTGGGCGTCTCCAGGCGATCTCGACACGCGGGCTTCGCGGGCGGGGCGGGAGTTCGCCGCCCGGCTGTCGTCGGAAGGGACGGCCGCGGCGCCGGACAGCGGGTTCGTGCCGTTCGAGCAGCTGCTGCGCGCGGGGGAGTGAGCAAGGGACCTTTGCTCTCGTGAGTGGTCAGGGGAGCGGCTCCGGGATGCCGACTGTGTGGATTTCGGGGCGTTGGATGACCAGAAATCCACACGGTCTGTCGTGACCGGTCCGGTCACGACAGGGTGTGTGGATATAGGGACGTTGAATGTCCCTGTATCCACACACCCCTCACTCACGAGCCGGGTCAGGGAGTCGGCCAGATCGGCCGGATCTCGATGGTCGCGAACTCGGCGACCGGATGCTTCGACACGATCTCGATCGCCTCGTCGAGATCGGCGCACTCGATCAGGTCGTAGCCGAGGATCTGTTCCTTCGTCTCCGCGAACGGCCCGTCCGAGACGAGCAGTTCGCCGTCGCGGCGCCGGACGGTGGTCGCGGTGGCCGCCGAACGGAGCCTGCTGCCCGACAGCCGGACCCCGCGAGCGGTCATCTCGTCGACCCAGGCCCGCGTCTTTTCGTCCAGTGGTTCTTCGCTCTCGTCCGCGCCGGGGTACGGGCTTCCGCAGATCAGCAACATGTAGCGCATCGGTCCTCCTGTCTGAGCCTGTTCACCATCCCGACGAACGGGCTCGCCCGCCACCGACCGGGTCATGACCCAAACGTGTCGGACCAGCGCGTTCGCGGCGCGACCGGCACAATCGACGAAAGGGACGACGGCGAGGAGAAGACGGTGGGCATCGGAAAACCCGTGAAGCAGGTCTTGATCCTGATCGCGGGCGGCGTTCTGCTGCTGGTCGGCATCGCGCTCCTCGTGCTGCCCGGACCGGGTCTGCTGCTCGTGCTCGCGGGCCTGCTCGTGCTGGCCTCGGAGTTCCCCGTGGTGGAGAAGTACGTCGATCCGATCCGCGACAGGGCGATGAAGGCGGCCGAGGACAGTGTTTCGTCGCCGCTGCGCATCGCTGGTTCGGTGCTGGCGGGGCTGGGTCTGCTGGCCGCGGGGGTCGTCTGGGGACTCGTGCCGGGCCTGCCGCTCGGGGGCTGGAGCACCGGATCGAGCCTGATCCTGTCCGGGCTCATCCTGTTCGCGTTGCTGATCTGGAGCTACAAGCGGGTGCAGGCCAGGAGGGCCGCGAAGACCGAATAACAGCCGGGTGGTCTGGTACCGTGCGGCGCGTGGCCCCCGACTTCCAGCGCGCCCGGCGGCCGGAACAGGTCGAGGCCCGGCGCGCGGCGATCCTCGGCGCGGCGCGCGAACTCCTGTCCGAGCGGCCCGTCTCCCGGATCAGCCTGCGGGAACTGAGCGATCGCGTGGGCTTGGCGAAGTCGAACGTGCTGCGGTACTTCGACAGCCGCGAGGCGATTTTCCTGGAAGTCCTCGACTCGGTCTGGGTCGCGTGGCTCGACGAGCTCGAAGGCGAGCTGAGCGACCTCGACGGCTCCGGCTACGAGCGGGTCGCGGCCGTCATCGCGACGTCGATCTCGCGGCAGCGCCTGCTGTGCGAGCTGATCAGCACGATGGCCGCCGTGCTCGAACGCAACATCTCCGTGGAGACCGCCCGGGCGTTCAAGACCAGGGCGGCCGACCGGACCGAACGGCTCGCCGGCCTCGTCCGCGCCCATGCCCCGCTGGACGCCGAAGCGGCCGGGTACTTCGCGAAGGCCGTCTTCATCCTCGTCGCGGGACTGTGGCCCTACGCGAACCCAGGGGAGGCCGTGGCGACGGTCCTGGCCGAACGCGGGATGCCCGCCGGCCCCGCGATGTTCGTCGACGGGCTGACCGAAGGACTGGCGAACCAGCTGGTGGGCCTGGCCGTTCGTGCAGGTCAGAGCCCCGAGTGGTAGCAAAGGTCCCTTGCTCGCGCCGGGACGGGCGAGCCTGCATAAGGTGAGCCGAACCCACTTGCACAAGGAGCGACCATGAGCCCAGGCGGCACCCTCACCCTCGGCGATCTCACCGTGAGCCGGATGGGCTACGGCGCCATGCGGCTGTCCGGCCCCGGCATCTGGGGGCCGCCGAGCGACCGCGACGCCGCGATCGCCGTCCTCCGCGAGGCGGTCGAGCTGGGCGTCACCCATATCGACACCAGCGACTTCTACGGTCCGCACACGACCAACGAGCTGATCCGCGAGGCGCTGCACCCGTACCCGGACGACCTGCACATCGTCACCAAGGTCGGCGCGAAGCGGACTCCGGACAAGGGCTGGCCTTCGGCGCTCTCGCGCGACGAGCTGACCTCCGCGGTCCACGACAACCTGCGCAACCTCGGCCTCGACGTCCTCGACGTGGTCAACCTGCGGCTCGCGGGGGAGCACGGTGTCTTCCCGATCCCGGTCTCGATCACGGAGCCGTTCGAGGTGCTGGCCGAACTCCAGCAGCAGGGGCTCATCCGGCACCTCGGCCTGAGCCACGTCTCGGCGGAACAGGTCAAGGAAGCCCGCGCCATCGCGCCGGTCGTCTGCGTGCAGAACGAGTACAACGTCGCGAACCGCGCCAACGACGGCCTCCTCGACGCCCTCGCGGCCATCAACATCCCGTTCGTGCCGTACTTCCCGCTCGGCGGGTTCACGCCGCTCCAGTCCGGTGTCCTCGACGACTGCGCCCGCCGGGTCGACGCGACGCCGATGCAGGTCGCCCTCGCGTGGCTGCTCCAGCGGTCGCCGAACATCCTGCTGATCCCGGGTACGTCGTCGCTGCTGCACCTGCACGAGAACGTCGCCGCCGCGAAACTCGAGCTGCCCGCGGACGTCGTCGCGGATCTCGACGCCCTCGTCTGATCCCGCGTGAAGGCCCCCTTCCCTTCGCTGAGCCGAGGGAAGGGGGCCTTCACGCGCGTTCAGAGGACATCCCGGCGCCGCAGCAGCCAGCCGCCGAGACCGGCGAAGACCACCAGATAGCCGGCCACGACCAGCGTCGCTTGGGAGACACCGACGAGCTCCCCGACGCCGGGCGTCGCGCCCGAGGCGCCCAGTGACGCGGCCAGCGAACCGGCGTTGGCTCCCGGCAGCGCCAGCTGGAGCGTGCCGACCCAGTCCACCAGCGGGGCCGCGACGCCGAACAGCAGGTTCTGGACCACCAGCAGCCACACCAGGCCGAGCCCGATCGGCAGCGCCACCCCGCGCATCGCGATGGCGAGCGCCGCGCCGAGTGCCGCCCAGGTCATCGCGATCAGCCAGCCGGCGCCGATCCCCGTCAGCAGCGAGCCGGACGACGGCCAGTTCATCGGCTCGCCCTCCGACGAGGCGATGAGCGCGCTCGTGATCGCGCCGGTCGCGAAGCTCGTCAGCACGACCGTCAGCGACGCGACGGCCAGTGCGAACAACTTTCCACTGTAGACGGTCAGCCGCGAAGGTCCCTGTGTCAGCACGGTCTTCCACGTGCTCCAGCCGTATTCGGTGCCGACAGCCAGTACGCCGATCACCAGCAGGATCGCCCCGAGGAACACCGGCAGCCCGCCGATCGAGTTGCCGACCAGATTCGACGGAAGCGTCGCGGCCAGCCCGCGATCCGTACCGGGCGCGCCGCTCGACGAACCCGCCGCGCCCGCGAGCGGCAGCAGATAGGTGAAGGTCAGCCCGAGCACGACCGCGATCCCCAGCATGAACCAGTTCGCCGGCCGCCGGACGAGTTTCGCCAGCTCGGCGCCGCAACTACCCCACATGATCCGCCACCTCTCCGGTGAGCTCGAAGAACACCTGCTCCAGATCCCGTTCGCGGACGTGCAGTTCGCGGACCGCGATCCCTTCCGTGACGAGTTCGCGGTTCAGCCACGACGCGCGCTCCGGGTCGACGGTCAGGTCGAGACCGGCCCCGCTCGCGCGCACGTTCTCCGCACCGATCCAGCGCCGCACCAGGTCCGCGGCGCGCGTGACCTCGTCGGTTTCGATGTGCAGCACCGTGCCGCCGCGCAGTTCGGCCACCGTGTTCTCCGCGACGAGCCGCCCGCGCGAGACGACGCCGACCCGGTCGCAGATCTGCTGGACCTCGCCCAGCAGATGGCTCGACAGCAGCACGGTGCAGCCCTCCGCGCCGAGCCTGCGGATCAGCACCCGCATGTCGGCCATCCCGGCCGGGTCGAGCCCGTTGGTCGGCTCGTCGAGGATCAGCAGCCGTGGATCCTTCAGCAGCGCCGCCGCGACACCGAGCCGCTGCTTCATGCCGAGGGAGTAGGTCGAGTACCGGTCCTTACCGCGATCGGCGAGGTCGACCATCGCGAGCACTTCGCCGACGCGGCGCGGATCCGTTCCGCTGTACCGGGCCAGCACCTTGAGATTGTCCGAACCGGACAGATACGGGTAGAAGCCCGGCGATTCGATCAGCGCGCCGACCCCGCCGAGATCGCCGGGCGGCCTGCCGAACAGCCGGACGCTGCCGGAAGTCGGCCGGACGAGCCCCAGCAGCATCCGCAACGTCGTCGTCTTGCCCGCGCCGTTCGGGCCGAGGAAGCCGTAGATCTCGCCGGGCAGCACGGTCAGCTTCATCCGGTCGACGGCGAGTTGCTCGCCGTACCGTTTCGTGAGTTCGTCTGTGTCCACGGGAAGGTTCATGGTGCCGAATGGTGTCCCGGGTGAGGCCGTCACCACATCCGTTCACAGGCGGCACTCCGCGTACGTCGGCGGACGTAGCCGGATGGCCGGAATCCTGCGACATCTGTCGAAAACACCGGTACCGGAGGCCGGGGCGACGACCATAGGCTCGGTGGCGTGTCGAAAGTCCTTCTGATTCTTCATGTGCTCGCCGCCGTCATCGCGGTCGGCCCGGTCACCGTCGCGGCGAGCATGTTCCCCGCCGCCGCGCGCAAGGCCTACGCCGAACCGGGTTCCGGGCTGTCCGTGCTTCGCGCGCTCAACCGGATCTGCCGTGTCTACGCGATCTTCGGGATCGCGGTGCCGTTCTTCGGGCTGGCGACGGCGGGCAGCATGCGGGTCTTCGGCGACATGTGGGTGATCGTGTCGATCGTGCTCACCGCGGCCGCCGCCGGCGTGCTGGCGTTGCTCGTCCTGCCGGGGCAGAACGCGATCCTCGCCGCGCTGGGCGCGGAGCCGCCGTCGGAACCGGTCACGGCCGGGCGGGTGGCGATGTACACGGGGATGTTCAACCTGCTCTGGGCCGTGGTGACGGTGCTGATGATCGTCCGGCCCGGATCGACGACCGGCGCCTAAGAGACCTCGTGAGTGGTAAGGACGGTTAGAACCGCCCTTACCACTCACGAGGCCCTTTGGTCAGGCGCTCAGCAACTGGTTGAAGAACGACCGGTAGCGGCGCAGCGCGATCCGGAGGTCTTCGGTCGCCGGTTCGCCCTGGCTCCACGCGGATTCGAGTTCCTTCTTGTGGTCCGCGAACGTCGTGGCCAGGTTCTGGATCACCACCGCGACCAGTTCGTCGGCCTCCTTGACCGCCCGCCGCGGATCGTCCACAAAGGCCGTTTGGATACCCTGCCAGCTCTCGCGGAACCGGTCGACGTCGGCGTCGGCGAACAACGTCTGCGCTTCGTCTTCGTCGGTGCGCTCGGGTTCCGTGGCCACCAGATCTTCGGTGCTCAAAGCCTGCCCGGTCTCGCCGTCAGCGGTCCGTTCCTCGCCGAGCCGATCCGTCGTCCCCGCGACGCGTTCCGTTCCCTCGGTTTCCAGGGGCCTGCTTTCCATGGCTTTCCGCTCCTTCGCCGGCATCGGTCAACAGATCTTCGAACACTTCGCGGTAGTGCTTCATCGCTTCGCGCATGTCCTCTGTGGACATTTCGGATTCCTTGTGACGCACCAGGGTGTCGTGCCCGGCGCGGTAGTGTCGCAACGCGTTCGCGTGCCGGACGGACAGATCCGCGAGCTGCTGGTCGTACCCCTCGGTCGGGTAGCCGCGTTCGGCCATCAAGGAGACCAGCACCCGGTCCGCTTCGACGACGGCGCCGGACGGGCGGTCGACGAACTGTTCCTGGATCAGCGCCCATTCCTGGGCGTACCGGTCCTTTGTGGTCTGCGGCAGCGGCCGGATGTCGAGATCCGAATGCCGTTTCACCCGCGACGAAAGCTCACGTTCGGCTTCCCTCGGGCTTTCGTGCTCCTCGACCGCACGGTCGTATTCCGGCCCGAACGTCTCTCGCAATCGCCGCTTGCGTTGTTCCGCGACGACGAACCAAGCGGCCGCGCCCACCACAAGGATCGCGGCGATGACGATGATGATGACCAACCACGTGGGCATCGCTATCTCCTCCGGATGTTTCGCCGGTCAACCCCCCCCGACAGGCCGTGAGTTCCCCGGTTTTCCGGCCGGAAACCCTTGTGTCGCAAGAAGTTTTGGATCTTAGGCCGGATGGCGCAGTGGACTGAGCTCGATTCGCCGCACTCTCGCGGGCCGGTGCGGCCATTCGGCGGAGGTCGTGAGGCTCGCTAAGTAGGCGTCCCTCTTTCGGGTGCCGACGATGACTCAGTGTAGGTAAAAACTCCCGATCACTGCTCCGTTGTGGCACTATTGCCCCGTTCGCAGGAAGAGGGCCTGCGACAGAGGGGGCCGTCGTAATCGAGGCTGCCTGGTACGACAAAGAAAGATCATCAGGGGAGGAGATCGTCAAATGTCGACGCCTACGGACGTCAAGGACCCCATCGGCGAAGAGGAGCCGGTCGACCCGGCTCAGCCCAAGCCCGAACTGCCTCAACACGAGCACAGCCCGGACTGCGAGCACCACCGCGACAAGCTGCTGGAATGCTCGGGCGGCTGCATCCAGACCCCGCCTCCGACGCCTTGATCGGATGAGCCGGAAGACCTGAGCCGCCCGTTGGGGTATTCCCTGACGGGCGGCGGTCTTCCGGCTACCGACTGTGCTGTCATAGATCAGTGGTCGTAACAGAACTCGGGGTGGCCGAGGCCATCGACAAGGCACGTGCCCTGCAGCGGGCCGGGGTCGACGCGGTCTGCTCGGGGCGGCCGCGTGAGGGTTTGAAGCTCCTCCACCGGGGCATGTCGGTGCTCGACTCGGTCGACCCGGACGATGAACCCACCCGGTGGGAATGGTCGTCCGCTCGTATCCGGCTCACGAATTCGCTCGTCGCGCTCGGGACGGAAACCGGGGGAGAGGTCGAGGCGGGGCTGGCCGAACTCGACGAGGTGCGGTCATTACTCGACGGGATCGGCGATCCGAAACTGCGTGCGGAGCTGAGCGGCGCCATCGACCACAATTACGGGCTCATGCTCATGGCCGTCGGCAGAAACGAAGAAGGCATCGCCTACTTCGACGCCTCGATCGAGCACAAGGAATTCGTGCTCGCTTCGGCGCACGATCCGGTCCCCTTGCTCGGTCCGTTCCTCGGCACGATGATCACCCGCGGACTCGCGTATACGCGGTTGGGCGACGTCGGCCGGGCTCGTGAGGATCTGGCCCGGGCGATGGACATCGCGGAAAAGTACGAGCTGCGGCAGCAGGCGGCGGATGCGCGGCGGCCTCTCGGCTCGCTCGAGCTGAGGATCGGGAACGTCCCCGTGGCACTTCGGCTCTACGAAGAGAGCGAAAGGATTTACCGGGCGCTCGACGTCGAGATCCATCCGCTCCTGAGGCTCGAACAAGGAAAGGCGTTGCTCGCCGCGGGACTGGCCGAAGAGGCCGCGGGGCACCTCGACGACGTGCTGACGGTGATGCACGAGCAGACCAGTATCACCCGGGACCTCGCCGATGTGGAGCTGTATCGCGCGTCGGCGGCGCTGATGAGCGACGATCTCGAACTCGCCCGTTCGTACGCCGCGTCCGCACGCCGCCGGATGCTCCGCTGGGGCTGCCAGACCTGCGTCGCCAACGCGACCATCGTCGGCCTCCGCGCCGACGTCCAGGAAGCCTTGCGCACCAACGTGATTCCGCCGACCTTGACGTCTCGCGCGCTGCGCGCGGCGAACGGGATGCCGATGCCGAGGCTCGCCGATCAGGCGGCGCTGGCGCGGATGCTGGCCGTCCGGATCGAGCTGCGCAAGGGAAAACACAAACGTGCCGCCGAGTTGCTCGAGCGGATTCCGCGGCCGGGACGGCTGACCTCCGTCGATTACCGGATGTTGCGCAGGCTTTGCCGCGCGGAACTCGCGGTGGCCGAGGGGGACAAGAGCAGGGCGCTGGCCGAGATCCGCGCCGGGCTCACCGAGCTCGACCGGGTCCGCGACCGGATGGGCGGCATCGAGCTGGTGTCCGGGACGGCGCTGCACGGCCGGGAGCTGGCGGATCTGGCCGTCAAGATCGTGCTGGAGCGCGCCGACGCGGCCCGGTTGTTCGGCTGGACGGAGCGGACCCGCGCCCAGAGTTACCGGTACGAACCTGTTGTGGCGGCCGATCCGGAGCTCGCGGAGCGGGTCGGGGAGGTCCGGGGGCTCGATCAGGCGATCCACCAGGCGCAGCACGACGGGCATCCGACGGCGGCCTTGCGCTCCAAACACGCCGAGCGGTTGCGCGAGGCGCATCGGCTCGGCTGGCATACCGGGCGCTGGGGCAGGCCGCGGCCGGTCGCACGGCTCTCCGAGGTGGCCGACGAGCTGGGCGAACGCGCGCTGGTGAGTTTCGCGTCGTCGGACGACGACCTGGTGGCGATGGTCGTCGTCGGCGGGCGGTGCGAGCTGGTGCGGCTCGGTTCGGCCGAGCGGGCGGCGGAGTCCGCGCGGATGCTGAACGTCGATCTCGACGCCCTCGCTCCGGACAGGTTGCCGGCGCCGCTGGTCCAGTCGGTGCTGGCTTCGGCATGCAAACAGGCCGAACGGCTGGACGGCCAGCTGATCCGGCCGCTCGAAGCGTTGCTCGGCGACCGCGGTCTGGTCGTCGTGCCGACCGGACCGTTATTCGCCGTTCCCTGGGGAGTGCTGCCCACGCTGCGGTCGCGGCCGATCGTCGTGGCGCCCTCGGCGACGGCGTGGCTGGGCGCGGAGCGCTCGGCGATGCCCCGCGCGCGGAAGGTCGTCCTGGTCCGCGGGCCCGGCCTCGTCGGGACCAGGGGTGAGCTGGACAAACTGGCCACGCATTACCGGGCCGCGCATACGCTGGCCGGAGCCGACGCGACCGTGTCCTCCGTCCTGCGCGCGCTGGACGGCGCGAAGCTCGCGCACATCGCCGCGCACGGCGCGCACGAACCCGAGAACGCCTTGTTCTCCCGGCTGGAACTGGCCGACGGCGCGCTCTTCGCGCACGAGATGGCCGGGCTCGCGCAGCCTCCGGCGCAAGTCGTCTTCGCGGCCTGCGAACTGGCACTGAACCGGATCCGGCCCGGCGACGAGGTCCTCGGTTTCGCCAGCGCGTTGCTCGCGAGCGGTTCGCGCACGGTGATCGCGCCGTTGAGCCGAGTCGGTGACGAAGCCGCGGCGGCCGCGATGGACGATTACCACCGCGGACTGGCCGAAGGGGCAGGGCCGGCGACGGCGTTGGCGGACACCATCGCCGTTGATCCGTTCCGGCGACCGTTCGTCTGTTTGGGTGCGGGCTGAACGTCCGGCTTGACAACCCCTGTTCGATCTTCACGACTCCAAGTGGCCGGTTGGTTACTCTTGACCGAGTCGTCTGAACCAATTATGGTCTAGACCACATTCGCTCGCTCGGCGTTTCGGCGGATGTGTCCCGACCTTCATTGGTATTTCGCTCGCTGTGACCCAGGAATCTCGAGTCCGCGGTGGGTGTAGAGATGGGAAAGGGGTAGGCATGAGCTTCAAACGACGGCTTTTGACCCTGGCGGCCGGTGCGGCGATGGTGCCGGCGGCCCTGGTCGCGATCCCGGCAGGCACCGCCAACGCGCACGGTTACGTTTCCTCGCCTGCGAGCAGGCAGGCACAGTGCGCGCAGAACACCGTTTCCTGTGGCTCGATCAAATGGGAGCCGCAAAGCGTCGAGGGCCCCAAGGGGCTCATGAGCTGTAACGGCGGCGTCGGCCGTTTCGCCGACCTCAACGACGACAGCAAGGGCTGGAAGGTGCACTCCCTCGGCCGTACCACCACGTTCCGGTGGACGCTGACGGCTCGCCACCGCACCAGCACCTGGGAGTACTTCGTCGACGGCGCCAAGGTCGCCAGCTTCAACGACGGCGGCGCGCAGCCGGGTGCCACGGTCACCCACAGCGTGAACCTGCAGCAGAGCGGGCGGCACAAGATCCTCGCCCGCTGGAACGTCTACGACACGGCGAACGCGTTCTACGCCTGCATCGACGCCAACATCAGCTAGGTACCGACTCTCGTGAGTGGTAGTGAGGCCGTCACTACCACTCACGAGTTTTTTTGTGCCACGCTCACCTCATGAGCGATGAGGAGCGCGACGGCGTCAAGCTGACCAACCTCGACCAGCCGTTGTTCGAGGGTGCGACCAAGCGTGACCTGGTGGACTATCTGGACGCCGTCGCGGGCCGCCTGCTCCCGGTCCTGGAGAACAGGCCGCTTTCGGTCATCCGCATCCTCCGCGGCCAGGACCCGTTCATGCAGAAGAACCTGCCCAAATACACGCCCGGCTGGGTGAAGCGGTACGGGATGTGGGCGGAGACGTCGAAACGGCAGGTGTCGTACGCGCTCTGCGACGACCGCCGGACGCTGCTGTGGTTCGCGAACCAGCGCGCCGTCGAATACCACCCGACCTTGATGACCGCGGACGCCGACGCGGGTCCGACCCATCTGGTGCTGGACCTCGACCCGCCCGCCGGAGACGATTTCGCCCATGTCGTGAAGGCCGCGATGCTGGTGCGCCAGGCCCTCGGCGACTCCGGGCTCGCCGGAGCGGTGAAGACCAGCGGCTCCAAGGGTGTGCACATCTTCGTCCCGCTGACGCCGGGACAGGGCTTCGAGGACGTCGCGGCCGCGACCCGCGCCCTCGCCGCCCGCGCGGAACAGATCGATCCGGCGGTCGCGACGACCGCGTACATCGTGGAAGACCGCGAGGGGAAGGTCTTCCTCGATTCGACCCGGGCGGGCGGGAACACGGTCGCGGCGGCGTACAGCCCCCGCTTGCGGCCGGGGCTGACGGTGTCGTTCCCGGTGGCCTGGGACGAACTCGAAAACGTGGTCCCCGCCGATTTCACCGTTCACACGGCGCCGCGTCTCCTGGGGGACAAGGATCCGTGGGCCGAGTCGATGCCGGAGCCACAGACGCTGCCCGCCGATCTTGTCGAGCAGGGGCACACGATCCCGATCGCCCGCGTCGTGGCGATGCACGAGGGGAAACGCCGGGCGAGGGCGCGCGCTCAGAAGGACTGAACGCCCACGACGCCACGGCCTTTTGTGTACCTTGGACCGCACTGGGGGCGGGGAAGGTACTGGGGGCTTTCGTGGGGAAGATCGATGCCGACGTACTGATCGTGGGGGCCGGTCCGGCGGGGCTCGTGCTGGGAAACCTGTTGCGGGCCGCCGGAATCGACTGCGTGATCCTGGAGCGCCGGAGCCGTGAGCATGTCGAAAACCGGGCCAGGGCGGGCTTTCTGGCCGCGAACAGCGTCCGTGTGCTCAAGGAGAACGGGCTCGCCGGCGGGCTGATCGAAAGAGGCCTGAGGCACGACACCTGTGCCTTTCGCAATGATCAGGCCGAATTCGAGCTCAAGTACAGCGAGCTCGGGAACGGTGAGGTGCACACCGTCTACCCGCAACAGTTCCTGGTCACCGACCTGATCGCGGAATTCCTCGCCCGTGGCGGGGAGATCAGGTTCGGGGCCGAGGTCGGCTCGGTGTCGGCGATGGACGCGACGGTCATCGCCGACGATCTTCTCTTGCGTGCCAAGTACATCGCCGGTTGCGACGGCAGGCGCGGGATCTCGCTGAGATCCGTGCCCGCGCGGGTCTTCCGGCGGGACCACGACATCTCGTGGCTCGCGATCCTCGCCGAGGCGCCGCCGAGCATGTCCGCGATCGGCTACGCGATCCACGAACGCGGATTCGCCGGGCACATGGCCAGGACACCGACGGTGACGCGCTACTACCTCGAAGTACCGCGCGGCGAGGACCCCGAGAACTGGGGAGACGACCGGATCTGGGACGAACTGCACCTGCGGATGCGGGCCGACCGTTACGGCGAGCTCAAACGCGGCGCCATCATCGAGCGCCGGATCGTGGACATGGCGTCGCGGGTGATGGACGCGATCCAGCGGGGGAACCTGTTCCTCGCGGGGGACGCGGCGAGCCTGATCAGCCCGGCCGCGGCGAAGGGAGCGAATCTCGCGTTGATGGAGGCCGAGATTCTCGCGCACGCGTTGATCGATGCCCTCGTCGAGGGCGACACGACGGCACTCGAGCGCTACTCCGCCGACTGCCTGCCCCGGATCTGGCGCGCGCAGGAGTTCTCCCTCTGGATGATCAACCTCCTGCACAGCCCCGGCGGATACGACGACGAGGCCGTCTTCCAGCGGGCACTGCGCGACGCGCGGCTGGAGAGCCTGCGGGTTTCCCGCGCGCACCAAGACTTCTTCGCCGAGAACTACGTGGGTATCTGAACCGATCGCCCGCCGCGTCCGTATTCCGGTGAAGAGGGAAAGGACGGACGACGATGCCGGTACGTATCCGCTGGACGCCGTTGAACCCGCACCCGAACCGCCCCGTGCCCGTGGAAGAACCCGAGCCGGAACCGCTAGCCGGCGCGGACGGCGGGTGCCGCGGGCCGCTCGACGCGAAGGAGCCGGACGTCGCCTGAGCGGTCTCTCCCCGGCTCCTCCTCGGTGACGAAACGCAGCACCCCGGTGGCTTCGCGGGTCACCATCCGCGCGCCGTGCCAGCCGGACGGCACCCAGCCGTCGCGCAGGGCCCGGCGCACCTTCCCGGCCCTCTTGACGTGGCGGGCGAACGAATGCCGCCGGATGACGCGCCCGCGCGCGACTTGGCCCGCGCGGGCGTCCTCCGGGCTGACGTCGAGCCACAGCAGCCGGACCGGGCGGCGGCTCATCCGGCCGAGCAGGGCCAGCAGGCCGCGGGTCGTCGCCCGGGTCGAGGGCTCGTGCACGATGACCGGGCCGCCGTCGGCCAGCGCGAACCGGACGACCCGCGCGCGATGCCAGAGATGGACCACCGGCCGGTAGAACCGGTACGGCAGCGCGGGCGGCAGCCGTTCGCGCAGCCGCGCGCGGACCTGATCGGAGTCGAGCACGGGTATGGCGCCGGTCGCCGCCCGGGACAGCAGGGTGGTCTTGCCGGCCCCGGGAATCCCCGCGACCACCAGCAGGTCGCGGCGGCCGAGGCGGAATGCGATGCGATCGGTCATAAGGCGTCAACGACCCGGCCGAGGGCAAAGGTTCCTTTACCTTCGGCGGCGCAGGTCAGGCGGTCACCCGGGTCCCCGCCGTCACCGGCTTGTCCGGCAGCAGCGTCCCGCCCTTGGTGAGCCACGCGACACCGAACGCGAGGATCGCGATCGACTCCAGCCACAGCGCCGGGTACAGGTCCTTCGTCAGCTCGTCGAAGACCAGCCCGCACAGCACGATCAACGCCAGGCACACCAGCATGATCACGCCGGAGGCGACGTACAGCCGGTTCCGCTCGGATTTGCGGCCGCCGGGGATCTCCTTGTCCGACTTGGTGAACAGCACGATGCAGAAGAACGCCAAGGTGAGGAAGAAGACCGCGGCGAAGCCGAGGTGCAGCAGGCCGATGATCTCGTCCGTACGGTCGCCGTTCGCCGGTGTCGTGGGGAAGAGCGCCACCCCGACGGCGGCCACGGCCGCGATGTTCCCGGCGATGTCGTCGACCCGGCCGTAACCCCGATACGACAACAGGAAGACGCCGATGGCGCACATGACGCCGACCCAGACGTCCCGCATTCCCGAGTAGTAGTACCCGCTGATCGAGTTGAGCAGGCCGCCGCCGTCGACGAGCAGCTTCCCGAAGATCAGCACGAAGGGCAGTCCGGTCCCGAGGAAACCGATGGCACGCCGCAGGAACAGGTAGTTGTGGACGAGGTTGTCGGTCGCCGCTCGCGGGCCCATGGTCGCCTCCGTGCTCAGTGCTTGTCGCTACATAATGACAGCTCGTGACGACGGTGGGACCGTGTGTTATCGAATTGCTCGCTAGGCGGTCTCCAGCACGACGGCCGCGACGTAGCCGCCCATCCCGATCGATGTTTTGACGGTGAGCCCGCTTTCCGGCCGGGACGGCCCGTCCATCAGCTGCGAATGCCCGTCCGCCACCGGTTTCGGCGCCGGGACCAGATCCCGCTCGGCCGCGAGGCAGATCGTCGCGATCTCGGTCAGCGCGCTGCCCGACTGGCTGTGCCCGGTCAGCGGTTTGATCGAGTAGATCTCGGTCTCCCGGGGGAAGACCGCTTCGAGGATCCGGGATTCCGTGCGGTGGCAGAGTTTCGTACCCGTCCCGTGCGCGTTCAGGTAGCGGACGTCGGACGGCGCCGCGTTCGCGTTCTCCAGCGCCCCGGTCACCGACGCGATGGCGTTCGACGGATCGGGGTCGAGCGCCATCGCGTTGTGCGCCTCGTGGGTCATGGCGCCGCCTCGCAGCGTCGCGTAGGACTCGGTCTTCCGCTGGGTCAGCACCACCGCGACCGCGGCCTCGGAGAAGGTGAAACCCCTTGTGCCCTCTTGGAAAGGACGGCACGCGTCGAGCGGGGGCACGTCGGTGACCGCCACCCCGCAGTGCACGAAGTTGCGCACCATCGGCCTGGTCGCGGACAGATCCGTGGTGACCACGACCACGTCGTCGGCCATGCCGGCGTCCAGCCACATCTTCGCGGTGAGCACCGCGGCGCTGCCGGTCGCGCACATCGCGGACGTGGCCATGGAAGGGCCGTGGAAACCGAACTCCGACATGAGCGTCGCGATCGGGGTCGAGGGCATCATGCCGATGAATTCGCGCCGGTACATGAGCTGCTCGCCCATTTCGGTGAGCCGGTCCCAGGTGCGCAGATCCTCGCGGACGCCGCCGGAGATGACGCCGACCCGGCGTCCTGGCGTCCAGCCCCGCGCGCCGGCGTCCTCGATCGCTTCCCGCGCCGCGGCGAGCAGGGCGCGCGCGTGCAGGCTGCCGTCCCTGGCGCGGCCGCCCTCGGGGACGTGGGCGACCCAGCCCGGCTGATCCGGGGTTTCCCCGAAGCCTTCGGTGAATTGGGCGCAGGGGACGCCGCTCGCCAGGCCCTCCCACAGTGATTCGCGCCCCCAGCCGTAGGCGGTTACGGCGCCGATGCCGCAGATGTCTGTTTTGCTCCGCACGTGTTTCCCTTCAACTACATTCAGTCAACGCTGGGGTGGAATAGCCGCACCGATCAGCTGTCCGGGGAGGACGGCTACGTCGATTTAGTGATCTAATCGGAAGCTACATCAGTCGAGTAGGGGGTTTGGATCAGATGGATCCTGACGATCTCGACGGTGGGACTCCCGACACCCACCGGCCCTCGGATCAGGATTCCTCGCCAGCGAACGGCACCGCGACCCGCACGGTGGGAAAACCCGGCCGGCACGCGTCGCTCGTCCGTCTGCTGACCGAGTTGTCCGCCGAGAGGGATCAGCGCGGCGAACCCGCGCTCGCCTTTCTCGGCCAGGGGTACCGCCTTTTGGAGCAAAATTCCGACGGCGGCGCATTGGGAACGCAATATCTCACGATGGTGGAAGCGAGCCCTTACGGGATCTGCGTCCATCAACGGGGCAAAGTCGTCTTCGTGAACTCGGCCACGATGCGCTTCGTCGGCGCGAAGGTGTCGACCGAGATCATCGGGATGCACATCACCGATCTGGTCGACGCCGGCTCGCAGGACGCGCTGCTGGCGCGGATCGGCTCGCTGGTCTCGCCGGGCTCGTTCAGCGAGCCGACGGAGATGACACTGCGGACCCTGCAGGGCAGGCGGGTCACCGTCGAATCGCAGGCGGTGCTCACGACGTGGGAGGGCGAACCCGCGTACCAGGTGATCATGCGCGACCTCACCACGCAGAAGGCGGCCGAGGCCGGTCTGCGGTTTCAGGCCGCGCTGGTCGGCCACGCGAGCGACGCGATCATCGCGACCTCTCCCGACGGGCTGGTGACCAGCTGGAATCCGGCGGCCGAGGCCGTCTACGGCCATGATCTCGACCAGGTCATCGGGGTTCCGGTGGCCGAGGTCGTCGGCGCGCCGATGAGCCCCCGGCAGGTCGTCGCCGCGGGCGGTGTCGTGCAGGCCACGCATTACAGCGCCGACGGAACGGCGCTGGCGGTGCGGGTCTCGGCGGCCGAGATGTTCGACGGTTACGTGCTGCTGTGCGCCGACGAGACCGCGCAGCGCCGGGCCGAGGCCGAATTCGCCACCGTCGTCGAGACGCTCGACGAAGGAGTGCTTCTGGTCGGCCCCGGCGGACGGATCGAGCTGGCGAATTCGGCGGCGCACCGGATCGCCGGGGTGCCACCGGGTTCCCTGGTCGGACTGGAGAGCCGGACGTTGCGGCTGCACGACGAGCACGGCGCGCCGGTGCCGGTCGACGACCTGCCGTCCGCGCGGGTTCGGCGGTCCGGGAAGGTCGAGACCGGGCGGGTCGTGCAGGTGCGGCGACGCGACGGCGCCCATCGATGGCTTTCGCTGACCTCCGGCCCGCTGATGGCGCCGGGGCAGAGCGTGCCCTCCGTGCTGACGTCCTTCGCCGACATCACCGAGCGGCGGGCGATCAGCGAACGGCTGGCCTACGAGGCGACCCACGACCCGCTGACCAGGCTCGCGAACCGCACGCTCGCGCTGAACCACCTGCGCCGCACGATCGCCGATCCGGCGCGGACGACCACCGTGATGTTCATCGACCTCGACAAGTTCAAGATCATCAACGATTCGCTCGGTCATACCGTCGGCGACCAGGTGCTGCGCATCATCGGCGACCGCCTGCGGGCCGCCGCCGGGCCTTCGGACCTGGTCGGACGGCTCGGCGGGGACGAGTTCCTGGTCATCACCACCGGTTATACCGAAGCCGCCGAAGTACGGGCGCTGGCCGATCACCTCCAGCGGCGGCTCGCCGAATCGCTCACCGTGCACGGCCGCGAACTGCATATAAATACGAGTATTGGAATAGTGATCGCCGAACCGGGCGATCGGCGCAGTGCCGACGAATTGCTGGAAGACGCCGATCTGGCGATGTATCAGGCAAAGACATTCGGGCCCGGCCGATATGCGTTCTATGCGCCGATCATGCGGAAACGAGTACAAGACCGATTCGCGTTGGAGCAGGATCTGCGCAACGCCGTCGCCAAAGGCCTGGTCGAGACCGTTTATCAGCCCGTCGTCGATTTGCGTACCGGTGCCATGGTCGCGGTGAAGGCGAAGTCCTGTTGGGAGCACCCGGAACGCGGGCCGATCGATCCGGCGGAATTGGCGGAGATCACCGACGAAGGCGATCTCATGACGGTCATCGGGGCGGAGGTCCTCGCCAAGGCCGCCCGCGAGATCTCTCGATGGCGTGCCGATCATGGTGTGCACTGTAATGTGAATGTGAGTCTTTCGGTCCGCCAACTGGGCGATCCCGCCTTGCTGCAAGTGGTTCAGACAACGTTGGAGGCCGCTGGGCTGGGGCCGCAGGACCTGTGCCTCGACGTCGACGAGACGGCGCTGAAGGACGCGGCCGACGCGGTCGACGCGCTGCGGAAGACCGGCGTGCGGGTGACCGCGGAACGGTTCGGCGCCGGGTATTCCTCGCTCGCCCAGCTGTGCCGCCTGGATCTGAACGTGATCGAGATCGACCGGTCGTTCGTGGCCGATCTCGGCAGGTCGAGCGACGCCGAGCCGATCGTCGCCGGGATCATGGCGATGGCGCACGCGGTCGACCTCGTGGTGGTCGCCGAAGGAGTCGAAACCGTGCGGCAGCTGGA
Source organism: Amycolatopsis roodepoortensis (assembly GCF_024628825.1). Taxonomy (NCBI): domain Bacteria; kingdom Bacillati; phylum Actinomycetota; class Actinomycetes; order Pseudonocardiales; family Pseudonocardiaceae; genus Amycolatopsis; species Amycolatopsis roodepoortensis. Next base: position 3,521,524 of record NZ_CP102415.1, on the reverse strand, counting down.
GGTCCTGCACGAACTCGGCTGCGACTGGGCGAAGGGGCCGCTGGTCGCGCCGCCGGGCCGGGTCGAGGACCTGAAGCGCGCGTACGAACACGTCGTGCGATGAACCGGGCGGCCACTGTGGACGTGGTACCGGATGCGGGACCAAAGCCTCCTGTCGCGACGGCGTTTTCCGGCGCAGGCTTACCCGGTGAAGGAGGTCCGTCGTGTCGCTCGTGTACCTGTGGCGCCGGATCCACCTCGGCCGGAATCCGCTCGCTCGCGGCTCGGACCGGGTCGAGGCGGCGATCGTCGTCTTCGGTGTCCTGATCGCGCTGCTCGGTGTGCCGCTGGCCGCGGCGGCCGGTTCGGAGGCCTACGCGGCGATGATGGAGCGTTCGGCGCTGGAGACGGCTTCGCGGCACTCGACGACCGCGTTCCTGCTCGAAGACGCTCCGCCCGCGCGGATCGGTGTCGACGGGACGCCTTCCACGGAGACGGCTTCGGTGGCTGCGCGATGGGCGTTGCCGGATGGTCGGTTTCAGGAGGCGCGTGTCGCTTCGGACCTCGGCGCTTCGGCGGGGGACGCGGTGACCGTGTGGCTCGACGAGTCCGGCGCCGTGGTCGAGCCGCCGGTGATGCCGCTGGACGCGACCAGCGCGGGGATCGGCGTCGGGGTGGGGGTGTGGCTGGCGGCGGTGACGCTGTTGGCGGCGGGGTATGTGCTCGCGCGGTGCCTGCTGAACCGGGCGCGGTGGGCCGCTTGGGACCGGGAGTGGGAGCGGTTCGGGCAGGGCTCGCGGTCTTGAGGCTTGGGACACGTGCGAAGGTCGAGTTTTTTCGGCTGAGCCGTGTGAAGGGGGCCTTCGCGCGCGTTGGGTGTGAAACTCGAGGTCGGTGGGGCGGGTGTGGCGGGCTCGCTGTCCGTGCAGGGCGCCGGGTGGTGTCGCTCGTGGTGATTCGGAGTGAGCCTCCGAATCTGGGTCGGTGTCCGTTTGATCCTTGTATGTACGGTTTCGCGAGGGGGTCGTGAGTGGCAAGTAGGGTTCTAACCCTCTTCAGCGCTCACGACCCCCTCGCCAAGCGCCCGAATCGGCATCGCTACTCCGAGAGTGTTTGCGGCTGCTGTGACGAGCTCCGAACAGGCGACTTTGCCGGGCCTGGCTTCGTCCCAGTGCATGAAGGCCCCCTTGCTGTACCTAGGCGCAAGGATGGGGGCCTTCATGTACTTGGTCGGGCCCTGCGGGGCCGCGGTTAGTCGGCTAAGTGTGGAATGTTGGCGCTGACCTGCGGATTCTCGCGAAAGTGGTAGCAAAGGTCCCTTGCTCCCCCTTGAGGGTTGTACCTACTAGTAGGTACAGTCCAGGGCGTGGACAAGAGGGAAAAGCTCATCGAGAGCACCCGCGAGCTCCTGTGGGAGCGCGGCTACGTCGGCACCAGCCCGAAGGCGATCCAGGAGCGCTCCGGCGCCGGCCAGGGCAGCATGTACCACCACTTCCAGGGCAAGTCCGAACTCGCCCTCGCCGCGATCGTCCGCAGCGCCGAAGATCTTCGCGTCAGGGCGGAGGCCGAGTTCTCCGGGCCCGGCTCGGCCGTCGAACGCATCACCGTCTACCTGCGCCGCGAACGCGCCGTGCTCAAGGGCTGCCCGGTCGGCAGGCTCGCCCAGGATCCCGACGTGATGGCCGACGCGGACCTGCGCAAGCCGGTCGAGGAGTTCTTCGGCTGGCTCACCGGCCGTCTCGCCGAGCTGCTCGACGAGGGCCGTGCGGCCGGTGAACTCGACGCGAAGCTCGACCCGCTCGCCACGGCGACCGCGCTGGTCGCGACGCTGCAGGGCGGCTACATCCTCGCCCGCGCCGCGGGCTCCCCGGACGTGTTCGCGAAAGCCGTCGACGGCGCACTCGGCCTGCTCGCCACCAAGGAGAACTGATATGCCCTTCGTCCGCATCGACGCCATCGGGACCGGCAAGCTCGAAGCCCTCGGCAACGCCGTCCACGACGCGATGGTCGAAACGCTCGGCATCCCGGACGACGACCGCTTCCAGGTCCTCAATGGCCAGAACACCCTGAAATACGACGACTACCTGGGGATCCACCGCGACGAAGGGGTCGTCTTCGTCGCGATCACCATGCGGCAGGGACGGACCGACGAGCAGAAGAAGGCCCTCTACCGGCGGATCGCGGAGCTCGCCGAGGAGTACGCGGGGACCGAGCCGCGGAACGTGCTCGTCACGATCACCGAGAACAATCCGGTCGACTGGTCGATCGGGAACGGCGAAGCGCAGTACGCGTGATCAAGCCGGCGCGGCAGTGAAGGCGTGCTGCTCCAGCAGCCACCACGTGTCGCGTCCGAACGACCAGGTCAGCAGCGCCAGCGCGCCCAGCGTGACCACGAAACCGGCCCAGAGCGGCAGGATCGTCGACGCGGCCACGACCAGCACGATCCCCTGGACCGCCGCGACCGTCTTGCGCGCCATGCTCGGCGGAAGCGGCGCGTTCAGCCACGGCCACAGCCTGCCCGCGACGACGAAGACGTAGCGCATCGCGCCGATCGTGAGCACCCACGGGCCCAGCGACTGCGCGACGACCACGCTCAGGATCAGGATCAGATACGCGTCGACCTCCATGTCGAACCGCGCGCCCAGCGGCGACGCCGTCCCGGTGCGGCGCGCGACCTGGCCGTCGACGGCGTCCAGGGCGAGCGCGACCGACGCGAGGACGACCATCGCGACGATCTCCCGGCCCGCGGTGTCGACGACGAGCGCGGTCACGCAGCCGACCAGCCCGGACCGGGCGAGCGTGACGGCGTCGGCCGGGCCGAGGGAGCGCGCGGTGCTCCGGTTCAGGCCGTAGGTCAGGAATCCGCCCACGGCGAGGCCGTAGGCCGCTCCGGAGAGCCAGCCCAGGGGGCCCAGCCCGGCGACGGCGTCCAGCGTCCCCAGCAGCGCCAGCTGGACGAGGACCCCCAGGAAAACTCCGGGGTTGATCACGAGGCCTCCTCGTTATGGTGGCGGTGACCCCGCTTCCAGGGTCCGACATGAGAGGACACGATGGAACGCGCCTTCTGGTTCAGTGGTTCCGGTGACGGTGAGCTCAGGCCGGTTTCGCTCCCTCCGGTCGGCGACGGCGAGGTGCTGGTCCGCACCCTGTACACGGGCGTGAGCCGGGGCACCGAGACGCTCGTCTTCCGCGGCGAGGTCCCGCCGAGTCAACGCGCGGCCATGCGCGCGCCGTTCCAGGATGGCGACTTCCCGGGGCCCGTGAAGTACGGATACCTCAATGTCGGCGTGGTCGAACGTGGTCCGGAAGAGCTGGTCGGGCAGGTCGTCTTCTGCCTCTACCCGCACCAGACGCGGTACGTCGTCCCGGCGTCGGCCGTCACGCCGGTGCCGCCCGGGGTGCCGCCGGAGCGCGCGATCCTCGCGGGGACGATCGAGACCGCGGTCAACGCCGTCTGGGACGCGTCGCCGAAACTCGGCGACCGGATCGCCGTGGTCGGGGCCGGCATGGTCGGCAGCAGCGTCGCGAAACTGCTGGCCGGGTTCCCGGCGACCAGGGTCCAGCTGATCGACGTCGACCCGGAGCGCGCGAAGATCGCCGAAGCGCTCGGAGTCGACTTCTCGACACCGGAGGACGCGCTGGGCGACTGCGATCTCGTCGTGCACGCGAGCGCGAGCGAGGCGGGGCTCGCGCGGTCACTGGAACTGCTCGCGCCGGAGGGCGAGGTCGTCGAGCTGAGCTGGTACGGCGACCGGAGGATCAGCGTCCCGCTCGGCGAGAACTTCCATTCGCGGCGGCTGACGATCCGCAGCAGCCAGGTCGGCATGGTCTCGCCGTCCCGGCGGCTGAACACCAGCTACGCCGACCGCTTGGCGCTCGCTTTGCGGATTTTGTCGGACCCCGTCTTTAAGGTGCTGGTCAGCGAGGAATGCCGGTTCGACGAACTACCGGACGTCTTGCCGCGTCTGGCCGCGAATGAACCAGGAACGCTCTGCCTCCGTGTGACCTATCAGTTGGAGGACACGCGCTAAGGGCACGACCGCAGGAGGTCCGTTGTTCAGTATCACCGTCCGCGACCACGTCATGGTCGCCCACAGCTTCCGCGGCGAGGTCTTCGGCCCCGCACAGCGGCTGCACGGCGCGACCTTCCTGGTGGACGCGACGTTCCGCCGGTCCGAACTGGACGCCGACAACATCGTCGTCGACATCGGGAAGGCGACCGAAGAGCTCAAAGCGGTGCTCGCCGACCTGAACTACCGCAACCTCGACGACGTGCCCGAGTTCGCCGGGATCAACACCTCGACCGAGTACCTCGCCAAGGTCGTCGCGGACCGGCTCGCCGACCGCGTCCACACGGGAGCGCTCGGGGAGGGGGCGCGCGGGCTCGAAAGCCTCACCGTCTCGCTGCACGAGTCCCACATCGCGTGGGCGAGTTACGAGCGTGCGCTGTGAGCGGCCTCCACGTCGTCCTGCCCAACGACATCGACGACGTGAGCGCGCCCAGCGGCGGCAACGTCTACGACCGGCGGCTGTGCGACGGTCTCGTCGCGGCGGGGATGGAGGTCCACGAGATCGCCGTGCGCGGGAACTGGCCGCGGCCCGACACCGAGGCGCGCACCGTGCTGGCGCGGAAACTCGCCGGACTGCCCGACGGTTCGGCCGTCCTGCTCGACGGGCTGGTCGCCTGCGGGGTGCCCGAGGTGATCGCGCCCGCCGCGCGGCGGCTGTCGATCGCCGTGCTGGTGCATCTCCCGCTTGCCGACGAGACGGGGCTGTCGCCTTCGCTCGCCGCCGAGCTGGACCGGCTGGAACGGGACACGCTCACCGCGGTCGAGGCCGTGGTGGTGACCAGTGCCTGGGCGGCGCGACGGCTGATCGAGCACCACGACCTCGCCCCGCATCGCGTGCACGTGGTGCCACCCGGGGTGGACCGGGCCGAAGTCTCATCCGGAAGCCTCGACGGGACTCGGCTGGTCTGCGTCGCCAACGTGACGCCGCGCAAGGGACAGGGCCTGCTCGCGGACGCGTTGACGTCGCTCAAGGATCTGCCGTGGACCTGTGAGTGCGTCGGCGCCATTCCCCGCGAGACCCGCTACGTCGAGCGCCTGCGGCGACACACGCTCGGCGACCGGTTCACCCTCACCGGCCCGCGCTCCGGCGAAGCGCTCGAAGCGACGTACGCGGCCGCAGACCTTCTCGTACTGCCGTCGCGCGCGGAGACCTACGGCATGGTCGTCACCGAAGCGCTCGCCCACGGCGTTCCCGTGCTGACGACCGCCGTCGACGCGCTGCCGGACACACTCGGTCGGGCGTCCGACGGCAGTGTGCCCGGCATGCTCGTCCCCGGCGAGGACGTCGACGCGCTGGCCGCCGCCCTCCGCCGCTGGCTCACCGAACCTGAATTGCGTGACCGTCTTCGCGCCTCCGCGCGCCTTCGCCGCGAGACGCTGACCGGCTGGGACGAGACGGCCCGCGGTGTCGCCGCCGTACTGCTGAGCGAAAGGACGGCGGCATGACCAAGTACGCCCCCAGCTGGCTCCAGTTGCGTGAGGACGCCGACGCCGCCGCCCGCGCGACCGAGCTGGTCGAACCGGTGCGCGCGTTCCTGCGCGGGCAGGACGAGGTCGTCATCCGGGATCTGGGTTGCGGCACCGGTTCGCTCGGCCGCTGGCTGGCGTTGCGGCTGCCCGGCCGCCAGCGCTGGATCCTGCACGACCGGGACCCCGATCTGCTCACCCACGCCCAGGCGCGCACCAGCCGCCCGGAACACGCTTTGGACGGCAGCGAGGTCACCGTCGTCACCGAACAGCGTGACATCACCGGGTTACGCGCGGAGGATCTCGCCGGGACGTCGCTCGTGGCCGCGTCGGCGCTGCTCGACCTGCTCACCGCCGAGGAGATGTCCCGGCTGGCGGAGGCCTGCGTCGAAGCGGGCTGCGCGGTCCTGTTCACGCTGAGCGTTTCGGGCCGGGTGGTGCTGTCGCCCAAGGACAAGTTCGACATCGAGATCTCCGACGCCTTCAACGCGCACCAGCGCCGGGTTACCGACGGGCGCTGGTTGCTCGGCCCGGACGCGGTGGACGTCGCTTTCGGCGTCTTCGAGCGGCTCGGCGCCACCGTGCGGCGCGCTCCCAGCCCGTGGCGGCTCGGGGCCGACCAGGCCGCGCTGACCGCGGAATGGCTCACCGGCTGGGTCGGCGCCGCCTGCGAACAGCGGCCCGAGCTGGCGGCGGACGGGGACGCCTATCTGCGGTGGCGGCTCGCGCAGTGCGCGGCGGGCGAGCTGGACGCGGTGATCCAGCACGAAGATCTGCTGGTGGTGCCCGCGTGAAACGGTTCTGGCCGTGGCTTCGGATCCTCGGCGCGCTCGGCATCCTCGGGGTGCTCGTCTGGCAACTGGGCACCGGCGCGTTCCTGGCCGGGCTGCGCGAGGTCGACGCGGGCGGGATCGCCGCCGCGCTCGGGATCGGTTTCGCCACCACGGTTTTCAGCGCCTGGCGCTGGTGCCTGGTCGCGCGGCGGCTCAGCCTGCGGTTGTCGCTGCCGGGCGCGATCGGCGAGTACTACCGCGCGTTGTTCCTCAACGGTGTCCTGCCGGCGGGTGTCCTCGGCGACGTCAATCGGGCCGTGCAGCACGGCCGCGAAACCGGTGACGTCCCGCGCGGCGTCCGCGCGGTGGTGCTGGAGCGCACGGCCGGGCAGATCGCGGTCATCGGCGCTTCGGTCGCCGTCGTGCTCAGCGCGCCTTCCGTGGTGCCCCCGCCGATCGACGGAGTCGTCACGGGCGCCGGGATCGTGGTGGTCGTCCTCGCGCTCACCCTGATCGTCACCGGGCTGACGGCCGGGAAGCGGTGGATCCACAGTGGATCGAAATGGCGCCGTGGCTTCGCCGTCACCCTCGCCGACGTCCGGCTCGGTCTGCTGACCAAGGAGACCTGGCCCGGCGTGAGCCTGCTGTCGGCCGCCACCCTGGCCGGGCATCTCGCGCTGTTCGTCGTCGCCGCGCGCGCGGCCGGGGTCACCGCGCCGGTCGGTGACCTGCTGCCGTTGATGATCCTCGCCCTGCTCGCGATGGGCCTGCCGCTGAACATCGGCGGCTGGGGCCCGCGCGAAGGGGTTTGCGCGCTGCTGTTCGGCGCGGCGGGGCTCGGTTCGGCGCAGGGCGTCACCGTGGCCGTCGTCTACGGCGTGCTCGCGCTCTTCTCCAGCCTTCCCGGTGCGGGCGTCCTGCTCGTGCGTTCCGTCAGGAGTCACCGAACAGAGGAGAAACCCGATGACCGTCGAGAGGGTCGTGGAGACCAGGCTGCCCACCCGGTACGGAGTCTTCCGCGCGTATGGGTATCTGGACGCCGACGGCACCGAACAGATGGCGCTGGTGCACGGCGACGTCGCGACCTCCGGCACGCTGGCGCGGGTCCATTCGGAGTGCCTCACCGGTGACGTCTTCAGCTCGATGCACTGCGAATGCGGCGACCAGCTGGCCGCCGCGCTGAAGGCGATCGTCGACGAGGGGGCCGGAGTCCTCGTGTACGCCCAAGGCCACGAAGGACGCGGGATCGGTCTGCTCGCGAAGCTGAAGGCTATGCGGCTACAGGAAGAGGGGCTCGACACCGTCGAAGCGAACATCGCGCTGGGCCTGCCGGTGGACGCGCGCGACTACCGTGCCGCGGCGGAGATCCTGAACGACCTCGGGGTGCGGTCGGTGCGGTTGCTGTCCAACAACCCGGCGAAGGTCGATCAGCTGAAACGGCACGGGGTGCGGATCAGCGAACGGGTGCCGCTGCTGGTCACGCCGAACGACGAGAACCTGCGGTACCTGCGGACGAAACAGGAGCGGATGCACCACTTCCTGCCGCATCTGGACCTGATCGAGTCAGCCGAGAGCGGCCAGAGTGTCCCCGAAGCTCTCCACCAGTGACTCGAGCACCAGCCGTCCCTTCTCCGCCGTCGCCAGCGAAGGCCGCCCGACGACCCCGGATTCCGAATACGGGCGCAGGCCCACCGTGAGCAGGTGCCGCCTGTCGTCGGCGAGGTGATCCGCCTCGGCGAAACCGGGCCGGACCAGCGAAGGGTGCGCGTGCAGCAGGAGGGAGGTCTCCAGCTCCCCGGCGTGCATGTCGCTGTCCAGCGACGTCTCCAGCCCGGCCGCGTCGTGCGCCGCCTGCCAGCCTTCGACGCCGGGGAAGAGCGCCATCGGCGACGTCGACTCCTGGACCACGTTGGACAGCACGTAGTTGCCGCCGTGCGCGTTCACCAGCACCAGTTTCGGCACGCCGGACCGGCGCAGTGAGGCCGCGACGTCGTTCACCACGGCGTACAGGGTCGCGGCCGAAACGCTGACCGTGCCCGCCCAGTCCGCGTGTTCGTGCGAGCAGCCGATGGTGACCGGCGGGAGCCGCAGCACCGGGTACGCCGCGGCGAGGGCGCCGGCGATCGTCGTCGCGATCAGGGCGTCGGTGGCGAGCGGGAGATGCGCTCCGTGCTGTTCGAAACTGCCGACGGGCAGCACCGCGACCTCGGCGCCGCGGGCGCTTTCGTCGGCCGTCGTGGCCGTCGGGAACAGGTCCATTCCGGCTACGGTACCCATATGACCGACCACGCCGCATTGTTGTCCGTCGCCAGCGAGGCCGTCGCCAAGGCCACCGGGATCATCCGCTCGATGACCTCGTTTTCCGTTGCCGCCAAAGGTGATCGCGATATGGTGACCGACGTCGACCTCGCCGTCGAGGACGCCGTCCGCGAATTCCTGGCCCGCGAGACGCCGGAGATCGGCATCCTCGGCGAGGAACGCGGGCACGAGGGCGACAAGGACCTCTGGTGGGCGCTCGACCCGGTCGACGGCACGGCGAATTTCGCGCGCGGTATCCCGCTGTGCGGCGTTTCGCTCGGGCTCGTGGACGGTCTCAAGAGCACGGTCGCGGCGATCTCCTTGCCGTTCCTCGACGTCACCTACACCGCTGTCGAGGGCCAGGGCGCGTACGCGGGCGGAGAGCGTCTTGAGGCGTCGAAAGCGACGGAGCTGTCCGACGCGATCGTGAGTGTCGGCGACTTCGCGGTCGGCGAGGGCGCGGAGGCCAAGAACCGCGTCCGGATGGCGCTGCTGGCCGAACTCGGCGGCCGCGTGCAGCGGGTCCGTTTCCTCGGCTCCGCGGCGATCGACCTGGCCTGGGTCGCGGACGGCAAACTCGACGCGAGCGTCATCCTCTCCAACCAGCCGTGGGACACGATGGCGGGTGTCCTGCTGGTACGGGAGGCCGGGGGACTGGTCGTCGACACCGACGGCGGCGACCACACGGTGCGTTCGGCGGCCACCATCGCGGTCGGTGCCGGGCTGCGTGACGAGATCGTCGCCGCGATCGCGCGCGCGGCGGGCTGAACTTCGTCACGCGGGAATTGAACCGGACGGGCGCCGCATCCGTGTCTACCGGTAAGGCGCCCGCATCTGGAGGTAACCGTGTTCACCTCGAATGTCCGCGTGACCGAACCGGTCGTCTTCGTCCTGCCGGGGGACACCGAGGACGTCAGCGGTGAATACGACCGCCGGATGTGCCAGAACCTCCCGGCCACCGGCCTTCCGCTGCTGGAACTGCCGATCGCGGGCGAATGGCCGATGCCGGGTCCGCTGTCCCGGTCGAGACTGGCCCGTTCGCTCGCCGCGCTGCCCGACGACACCGTCGTCCTCATCGACGGCACGGTCGCCTGCGGGGTCCCGGAGATCGTGGTCCCGCACGCGCGGCGGCTGCGGCTGGCCGTCCTGGTCCACCGGCCGCTCGCCGACGACCCCGCGCTCGATCCGGCGCAGGCCGCCGAACTCGACGCGTGCGAACGCGAGACGCTGCGGCTGACGGGGATGATCGTCGCCACCGGGCCGTGGCTCGCGCGGCAGCTGATCGACCGGCACGACCTCGACCCGACGCGGGTCTACGTCGCGACACCCGGCACGGACGCGGCCCCGCTCGCCGCCGGGGCCGACGGCGTCTCCCGGCTGCTGTGTCTCGCGCCGATGACCGCGCGCCACGGCCAGGACGTGCTCATCCGCGCGCTTTCGATGGTCGACGAACTGGCGTTCAAATGCGTGTTCGCCGGTGCGACACAGCACGATCCCGCGTATGTCGACGAGTTGCGCTGGACGGTCGAACGGCTCGGGCTCGGTTCGCGGATCAGCCTCATCCAGCCGCCGGACGATCTCGATCTGGTCTACGACGGCGCGGATCTGCTCGTGCTGCCCGCACGCGGCGGCACGTCCGGGCTGGTCGTCGCCGAGGCGCTCGCGCGCGGAATCCCCGTGGTGACCACCGAAACCGCCGGCGCGCACGACGCGCTCGGCACGGCGCCCGGCGGCGGTGTCCCCGGGATGCTGGTGCCGCCGAACAACCCCTCGGCGCTCGCGGCGGCGTTGCTGCGCTGGTCGCTCGACGCCGAACTCCGCCATTCCCTGCGGACGTCGGCGCTCGCGCGGAGCAGCGTCCTGGAGGAATGGGACGTCGCCGCGGGCAGGCTCACCGACGTCCTTTCCCGGCTACAGGCGGCGCCGCGTCAGCCCGCTTGATCATCGCCCGGAAGCAGCTATCGGGCGGGTCACGGGCTCGCTTGACTTGGCGGCATGCGAATCGTCGATCTTGCGTCCCGTCCCGATCTCCTCGATGCCGCGCTGAACCTCGGCGATGTCGGCGGTGAGTTCATCTACGCCGGGTTCAGCGGCAAGATGATCACTCCGGAACGGTTCCTGCGCCATTGGTCGCGGTACTTCCTGATCGCGCTGGACGACGACGGCGAACCGATCGCGCGGGCGCTGTCGGTCCCGCTGACCTATCCGGCCGAGGACCGCCGCGAACTGCCGGCGCACGGCTGGGACGAGGCGATCCAGTGGGCCGCGCAGGACCTCATGGACGGTCGCGCGCCGGACACCCTGTGCGCTCTGGAAGTCGTTGTGGCGCCACGGAAGCGTGGGACGGGCCTGTCCACGCCGATGCTGAAGGCGCTGAAGGCGCGGGCGGCCGAGACGGGGCTGAAGCGGCTGATCGTCTCCGTGCGCCCGATCGGCAAGGAGGACGAACCGGACACGCCCATGGAGTCCTACGCCGTCCGGCGGCGCGACGACGGGCTTTTCGCCGACCGCTGGCTGCGCACCCACGAACGGCTCGGCGCGCGGATGATCAAGGTGTGCCCGTTCGCGGTGACGATCTCGGGCTCGATCGCGGACTGGCACGAGTGGACCGGCGTCAAACTCGCCGACGGCGACAACGTGATCCCCGGCGGGATCGCGCCGGTGCACGCGAACGTCGAGCGGGACTGCGGGGTCTACGTGGAGGCGAACGTGTGGATGGAGCATCCGTTCTGAGCGGTGGTCCCGGGTGGTTGGCGGTGAAGGTGGAGGTTGCGAAAGTGGCTTTCGCAACGCTGAGGGTTGCGAAAGTGGCTTTCGCAACCCTCAGTGGGCAGGGCAGCCGATGGCTGCGGCCTGGTGCGGGTGCCGGGTCGCGGTGGGCGCTCGTTCACGACCGGGAGTGCCGCGAGGGTGTCGCGAAAGCCACTTTCGGGACATCAGGCGTCGCGAAAGTGGCTTTCGCGACACGCTCCGGCAGCGGGTGTCGCGACACTCCGCGCCTAGTCCGTTCCTCGCGACTTCCGGCAGGATCGTCGCATCGGCCGCACCCGGCCCCGGCCGTGCCGCACAGTAAGGCCATGGGTATTTCGCGAGTCGGTTTCGCCGGGCTGGGCAGTATGGGCGAGCCGATGGCACTGAACCTGGCGCGGGCCGGAATCCCGTTGCTCGTCTGGAATCGCACCCCGGGTAAAGCAGTGGCCGAGGCGGCCGAGGACGTCGCCGAGCTCTTCGCGCGGTGCGACGTCGTGATTCTCATGCTCAAGGACGCGGCCGCCGTCGACGCCGTGCTCGATCGCGGCGGGCCCGCGTTCGGCGGCAGGGTGGCCGGCCGCACGATCGTCCACATGGGAACGACGGCGCCCGGCCACTCCCGCGAACTCGAAGCAGAACTCCTCGCGGCTGGGGCGAAGTACGTGGAGGCGCCGGTCTCCGGCTCGCGGATCCCGGCGGAGGCGGGTGAACTGGTCGCGATGCTCGCGGGGGATCCCGCCACGATCGAGGAGGTCCGCGAGCTGTTCGCGCCGATGTGCCGGGAAACCGTGCACTGCGGGCCGGTGCCCAACGGGCTCCTGATGAAGCTGGCGGTCAACGTGCACCTGACCGCGGTCGTGACCGGGCTCGCCGAGACCTTTCACTTCGCCCGCGCGCACGGGCTCGATCCCGCCCTGCTCGCCGACGTCCTCGGCGCCGGGCAGCTGGCCAGCCCGATCCTGCGGGTCAAGGCGCCCAAACTCGTCGAGGGGGATTTCACGCCGCAGGCCTCGATCGCGAACGTGCTGGCCAACGTCGAGCTGATCGCGGCCGCGGCGAGGGAGGCTGGGCTCGACTTGCCGCTGATCGAGGCGTCCCGCGCCCTCTACGCCGAGACCGCGCGGCTCGGTTTCGGCGCGGAGGACATGGTGGCCGTTGTCAAAGCCCTCGAAGCGCGGCCGCATCCAGAGGACTGAATGCGGGCAGAGGTCAGCCGCGCAGGGCCGAAGCGATCCGGCCGGCCGCGGCGAAGGACTCTTCCTCCGGCTCGCCGAGCAGCGGGAGCAGGATGACGGACTCGGTCCCGGCCGCGTACAGCGCGCGGACCTGCTCGGCGCAGCGGTCGAGCGGCCCGCTGATGCTCAGCCGGTCGATCCACTCGGGCCGCAGCCGCCGCGCCAGTTCCGCCCGGTCGCCGTTCACGGCGGCGACCTCGGCCAGCAGTTCGGCGCCGAAGTCCAGCGGTTCCAGCGCCGGGCCCGAGTTCGGCCCGATCGCGGAAGCGACGTCGGCCCGGGCGCGCTCGCGGGCCCGTTCGGGATCGGCGTCGAGGGCGAGCCAGTTGTAGGTGGCGATCGTATGGCCGTCGACACCGATGAGGTCGCGTGTCGCGCGGACGTACTCCGGGGTCGCCGGTTCGGCGAGGAGCGTCCCGTCGGCGACCCGGCCCGCCGCCGCGAGCGACTTCGGCCCGCGGACACCGGCGATGAGCTTCGGCGGCAGCGCGGGCGGGAACTCCAGCTCGACCTCGTCGAGCCGGACGTGCTTGCCCTCGAAGGAAACCCGCTCACCCGCCAGCAGCCGCCGGATCACCGTCAGCGTCTCCTCGAAGGCCGCCAGCGCCGATTTCGGCCACGCGTCGATCTGCCGCATCCAGCTCGGCACGCCGTGCCCGAAGCCGACGATCAGCCGTCCCGGGTACAGCTCCGCCAGCGCCGCGATCTCCATCGCCGCGATGGCCGGGTTCCGCGCCACGGCGGGCATGATGCCGATGCCGAGGGTGATCTTCTCGGTCGCCGCCAGCACCGCCGACGCCGTCGCGATCCCGCCCGCGTAGAAGCAGTCCTCGACGATCCAGACCTCGTCCAGGCCTTCCTGTTCCGCGCGCTGGGCCAAACTCTTCAGCCGGGCGGCGGGCAGTTCACGTGGGATCCTGACGCCGAGCCGTGACACCAAGATGATCATCTCCTGAGCCGGGAACCGATCTTTCCCGACTACAGCACTCCGCGCTCCGATGCCGCAACCGAATAACGCGATTCGTCCTCTGGATGCGGTACACGCACACGCGAGTACCGGATCCAGAGGACGAAATGCGGGAGGGGGTCAGGCCAGGTACTCGGCGGCGGCGCGAAGGCTGACGTAGGACCCGCTGAACGTGTCGATCCGCGGGCCGTCGTCCGAGTCCGGTCCCGGCACGCCGGTCTCGACCCGGATGTACTCCACAGAAGACTCGCGCAGCCAGCCGAGGAATTCGCGGACCTCGGGGTGCCGGTGCGCCTCGCGCGTCACGACCACGACGTCGCGGGCGCCCTGGACGGCGTCGATCGCGGTCGCGATCTCGTTCCCGGTGACCTTGAGCGTCCGCGTGCCGGGCACAAGTCCGGTCAGATGCGAGCCGAGCCCCCACGGCATCGGACCGGCCGCGATGATCGGCTCGGTCTCGATGTCGATGACCAGCGGCGGCCCCGCCAGCTTCGGCGAACCCTGGATCCGCAGCGCCTTGCGCGCCGCCTCCAGCCCGAGCTGGTGATCGACCGGGACGATCGGCGTCGACACCGGCGGAGCACCGAGCGCCGCGACCCGCTCCGACGCCTCGGCCAGCCGCTCCAGCGGCAGTTCACCGGACTCGACGGCGGCCGCGATGACCGCCGCGATCCGGTTCAGCTCGTCCTCTTCGAACGACACACCGCCGAGGCACAACGCGTCGGCACCGGCGATCAGCGCGCGCACCGACGCCCGGCCGACGCCTTCGGTCTTGCCGAGTTCGCCTGCCACGGCACCCATGTCGAGCGCGTCGGTGATCACCGCGCCGGTGAAGCCGAGTTCGCCGCGCAGGACGTCGGTGAGCGCCTTCGGGTTGAGCGTCGCGGGCAGGTCGCCCCACGCGGGCACGACGAGATGCCCGGTCATCACCGCGCGCACCCCCGCCGCGATCGCCGCCTTGAACGGGACGAGTTCGATCTCGTGCAGTTCCGCCTCGGTCCTGGACAGCACCGGCAGCGCGTGATGCGAATCGTCGGTGGCCGCCCCGTGCCCGGGGAAATGCTTGGCCGACGCGGCGACGCCGTACTTCTGCAGGCCGGTGATGTACGCCGCGACATGCGGTGACGCCTTCACCGGATCCGAACCGAACGCCCGGACCCCGATCGAGGGATCCTCGGCCGCCAGCGTCAGATCCGCGCACGGGGCGAAGTTGATCGTGACCCCGCACGCGGCCAGCCGCTCGCCGAGCGCCGCCGCGACCGACGTCGTCAGCTCGACGTCGTCCGCGGCGCCGAGTGCGAGCGGTCCGGGGACGAACGAGCCGGTGGCGACGTCGAGCCGTGTGACGTCACCGCCCTCCTCGTCGATGCCGACGAGCACGTCGGGCCGTTCCGCCCGCAGCTGCGCGCTCAGCGCGGCCACCTGCTCGTCGTCGACCACGTTGCGGCCGAACAGGATCGTGCCGCCGAGACCGTCGGCCACCTTGCGCCGCAGCCAGTCCGGCGCCGTCGTGCCGTCGAAGCCCGGCACGAGAACCGAGCTCGCCAACTTTTCCGGTGAGGACAACGCTTATCCCTTCACTGCGCCTGCGGTCAGGTTGGACACGAGCTTGCGCTGGACGAGGATGAAGAACACCAGCGCGGGCACGGCGTAGATCACCGACGCCGCCATGATGCCGCCCCAGTCCACGGAAAACGCCGTCCGGAACGACGAAAGCCACACCGGCAGCGTCTGCTTGCTCTGGTCGCGCATGAACACGAACGCGAACAGGAACTCGTTCCACGCGGTGATGAAGCTGAACACCGACGTGGTCACCAGTCCCGGGGCGAGCAGCGGCAGCGTCACCCGGCGGAACGCGCCCGCCCGGCTGCAACCGTCGATCATCGCGGCCTCTTCGAGGTCGTACGGGATGCCGTTGACGAAGCCGTAGAGCATCCAGCACGTGAAGGGCAGCGTCGCCGCGAAGTACACCAGCAGCAGCGAAGGCAGCTGGTTGAGCAGCCCGGCGTCGCGCATCAGCAGGTACATCGGGATCAGCAGCGCCTCGAACGGCGCGAGCTGCGCGACCAGCACCAGCATCAGGAAACCCTTGCGCCCGCGGAATCGCATGCGGGACAAAGTGACCGCCGCCAGTACGCCCGCGACGAGCGAGCACAGCACGGCGCCGATCGTGACGATCAGGCTGTTGGTGAGATAGGTGGTGAACCCGGGCTTCGTCAGCGCCGTGACGAAGTTTTCGAACGTCACCGAGAGCGGGATCAGGTCGTACTCCGGTGACAGGACCTGGCCCGGCGTCTTCAGCGAGGACGTGACCATCCAGTACGTCGGGAAGACGAACAGGAGGGCCACGATCACCCCGAACGTGCCGAGGCCGATCCGCTGGATCAGGGACTTCTTCATGACAGATCGGCCTCCTTCGTGCGCACCAGCAGCTGGACGTACCGGGCGGTGAGCAGGATCAGCACGAGCATCATCAGCAGGGCGGCGGTCGCCGCCAGGCCGAAGTGGTTGCCCGCGAGGCCCTTGAGGTACATGTAGACCGGCAGTGTCGTGCTGGCGCCGTCCGGCCCGCCCTGGCGGATCGCCCACACCTGGGCGAACAGCTTGAAGTCCCACAGGACCGACAGGAACGTCACCATGGTGAGGATCGGCCGGATGGCGGGCCAGCTGACCGCCCAGAACGCCTGCCAGGCGTTCGCGCCGTCGATGCCAGCGGCCTCGTACTGCTCCTTCGGGACGCCGAGAAGCCCGGCGTACAGGGTGAACGCCACGAACGGCACGGCCTGCCAGACGACCAGCAGGCCGATGACGGTCAGGGTGCTCGGCCCGGTGGAGAACCAGGAATGCCCGATGAACCCGTCGAAGCCGAGTTTCGCGAGCGTCTTGTTCAGGATCCCGTACTGCTGATCGAAGATCCACTGGAAGACCGTGGTCGTCGCGAGCACCGGGGTCGCCCACGCGAGGATCAGCGCGACCTGCAGGATCACCCGGACGACCGGATTGAGATGCCGCATCAGCAGCGCCATGAACAGCGCGAGCAGCAGGGTGGTGAGCACGACCGCGGCGGTGAACACCAGCGTGCGGACGGTGATCTCCCAGAATTCGGGGTCGGACAGGATCTCGGAGAAGTTCTCGAATCCGATCCAGACCATTTCTCCGGAGACCAGCTCACGGAGGTCGAGCTTGCGGAAACTGATCCCGATCAGCTGCAACGTCGGCCAGCCGAGCAGGACAAGGATCGCGACCAGCGCGGGAAGGATCAGCAGATACGGCGCCGTCCGTTCGCCGAGACGGAGGCGCCGATTCGATTTCGGCGGCTTGATGCGCGGCGAAGCCGGCGGGGAGGACCCCGCCGGCGTCGTCACATCTTTTGTCGTGGTCATCCGCCGATGAGCTTGTCGAGCGCGGCGTTGGCGTCGGCGGTCGCCTGGTCGAGCGATTTCGCGCCGGTCAGGTACGCGGTCATCATGTCCTTGATCGGGTTCTGACCGGACTCGACGTCACCCCACTTGGGGCTGGTCGGCACGGCGCGGCCGTTCTTGGCCGCCTCGGCCATGACCTTGCCGAACTCGCTGCCGGCGAGGGCGGAGACGTCGGTCGAGGTACCGGGGACGTAGCCGGCCTTGGCGAACTCGGTCTGGTACTTCGGGGTGCTGATCAGCTTGACGTAGTCCTTGGCCGCGGCCGCGTTCTTGCTGTTGGCCGGGATGACCAGGTTGGAGCCACCGAGGAAGACCGGGGCAGGCTTGCCCGCGGTCTTGCCGGGGATCGGGAAGGCGCCCGACTTCCCCTTGATCGACGGGTCGGTCTTGGCGGCGGTCTCGATACCACCCGACACGGCGATCATCATCGCGACCTTGCCCGCGCCGTAGATACCTTCCTGCTGCGGCGTCGCTTCGT
The DNA here is from genome assembly GCF_024628825.1 of Amycolatopsis roodepoortensis. Taxonomy (NCBI): domain Bacteria; kingdom Bacillati; phylum Actinomycetota; class Actinomycetes; order Pseudonocardiales; family Pseudonocardiaceae; genus Amycolatopsis; species Amycolatopsis roodepoortensis. Next base: position 3,504,084 of record NZ_CP102415.1, on the reverse strand, counting down.
CGGCGTCCTTCGGCGCCTTGGTGCCGGAAGCCTCGGTGAGCTGCTTGTAGAACTCGAGCCCGGCCTTCGCCTGCGGGGTGTCCAGGGTCGACTTGAAGGACTTCCCGTTGGCCTGCGCGATGTCGCCGCCCTCGTCCCAGATGTAGGACAGCAGCTCGTACCAGTTCTGACCGGCGTGGTAGAGGGCCTGGAACTCGGGGTCGCTGCCGAACTTGGCCTTGAGCTTGGTGATCGCGTCGAGCCATTCCGTCCGCGACTTCGGCGTCGCGGTGATACCGGCCTGCTCGAACATGTCCTTGCGGTAGATGACCTCGCGGTTGGCCGCGTAGAACGGGACGCCGTAGGTCTTGCCGTCGAATTCGCCGGAGGCCTTGAGGCCCTGGAGCCACTGGTCGCCGTTGAAGTCCTTCACGCTCGCGGTGAGGTCGGAGAGCACGCCCTGGTTCGCGAACGCGGGGGTCTGGGTGTTGCCCAGCTCGATCACGTCCGGCGGGTTGTCACTGGCCAGCGCGGTGGTCAGCTTCTGCTGGATGCCGTTCCACTGCTGGATCTCGTACTTGACCTTGACGCCGGGGTGCGCGTCTTCGAATTCCTTGTGGAGCGAGTTCGTCAGGGCTTCCGGGGCGGTCCCCGTCATGAGCCAGACCGTGAGCGTGCCGTTCGAGGCCGGAGCGCTCGAATTCGTGCTGTCGCCACTGCCGGAACCGGCGCAGCCCGCCGTCGCGAGGGTGATGGCGGCGGCGCCCGCAGCCATCTTGAGCCAGCGCTTCACTCGTGCCGTCCTTTCGATGCCCGGCCACCATGCCGGGCTCCCACAAAATGGTGTAGACCAATGCGGGCAGCGTGGTACGTACCACTCCGACTGTCAAGCAGGTGGCCGGTTCGTTGTAAACGAGCCGCAATCTTTAACCTTGAGTGAGCGCATGATCACGCTGATGATCGGATTTCGGCGTGCTCGTCAGTGCCTCGCGAGGCGTACTGACATGCGGTTTTTCTTTGGCTGTACCGATGATCGGGGCATTCGGCGGGAGGCCGTTGCGCCGTTCGGACGCACGAAAGGCTCGCGTTCGCCGACCGGGCCCGCGGCATGGTGATCACGGTCGATGCCGGGCCGCCGACGCGTTGCGAAAGCCACTTTCGCAACGTTGAAGGTTGCGAAAGTGGCTTTCGCAACCTTCTCTCGCGGCTAGCGCTGGGCTTCGTCGTCTTCGGCGGGCGGCTTGATGCCGAGCAGCGCGCGCGTCTGGTCCTGGAGGAACCACGCCAGCGTCGCGCAGGCGATCAGCAGGACGAGCGGCAGGACCGGGCCGCCGTTGGGGAGGATGAACAGCTCCGTGACGCTCGCGCCGACCATGATCCCGGCCAGCAGGAGCGCCGACGGCCCGCCGAGGCGGGGGACGAGCAGCCCGATCGCGCCGCCGACCTCGAGTACGCCGGTGACGTACCGGAGCCATTGCCCGAGCCCGATCTCGGCGAAGGTCTGTTCGGTGTGGCCGCCCGCGAACAGCAGGTAACCGCTGTAGAGGAACTCGGCCGCGAGCGCGACGCGCACGATCCACAGCACGATCGAGCCGGCGAGCCGGCCGCGGGTACCGCTGGTTCCTTCGGGCATGCCGGGCATCCTTCTCCTGGTGAGCGAGGCTGGCAAGGCGCTGACGAGGAGCCGGGACGTGTCGCGAAAGGCACTTTCAGGACGTCTGATGTCCCGAAAGTGGCTTTCGCGACACGGCTGCCGGCATCGCGAGCCGCATTCAGAGGACTAAACGCGGGTCAGGCGGGGATCTGCCACGACTGGCCGGCCGCACCGTCGCAGGTCCGGATCACCAGCCGCGTGCCCTCACCGGTGCCACCGCCCTCGACGTCGAGGCATTTGCCGGACTGCGGGTTGACCAGCGTCGAACCCTGCCGCCGCCAGGTCTGCGCCCCGGTCGTGTTGCAGTCCCACAGCTGCACGCGCGTCCCGTCCGCCGTCCCGCTGCCGGCGACGTCCAGGCATTTCCCGAGCGAGCGCAGGGTCCCGTTCTGCACGGCCCACGTCTGCGCGGGGGTGCCGTTGCAGTTCCACAGCCGGACCGCCGTGCCGTTCGCGGTCTGCGAATGGTCGACGTCGACACATTTCCCGGTCACCCCGGTGATCCGCCCGGCGGGATACGGGGTGCCGCCGCGGATCAGGTACTCGCTGTCGGCCACGTTCCAATGCGTCGCGAGATAGCTTCCGGGCGCGGGGTTGGTGTGGAAGTAGTCGTCCCCGAGGCAGTCGATCTGGTTCTCCGGCGCGCCGGGGCACACCTTCTTCAGGCCGCCCGGCGGGAGGCCGCCGTCGTCGTAGCACATGATGTCTTCGTCGTCCCAGCAATGGCCGTACGGTGTCGCGTTCGGCGCGCTGCCCTGGACGGCGCCGAGGTTGTGCAGGAGTTCGTGCCCGGTGGCCTGCCAGCTCCAGCAGCCCGTGCCGACGGTGGCGTAGTGCGGCCCGCCGTTGTACGGGTTGCTCGCGCCGGGGCTGTCGTTGCCGCCGTTGCCGAACGCGAGCCCGCAGCCGCCGGCGTCGTACCAGACGATGTACTTGCGGTCGGCGCGGTTGTAGCCCTGTGCCTTGATGGCGTTGGTGATGGTGTCCACATTCGCCATCGCGGACTGGGCGATGACGACGTTCGCGATCGTGGCCCGGCAGCTCGCGTCGTGGACGTACCGGACGTGCCGGACGCCGCCGCCGAGCCGGGCCGCGGCTTCGACGAAGAGGTCGTCGATCTGGCTCGTGAAGGTCTGGAACTGACCGGCGAACTGGCCGTACCGGTCCGCTTGCGTGTTCCCGCGGACATAGAGCGCTTGAACGCGTTTTCCGCTGACACCGTCACCGTCGCAGACCGCCGAGGCTTCGGCCGCGGCGGCAACGGGGGCGGGCACGGAAAGGACGCCGAGCGCCAACGCGGCGCCCGCCACGAGTCTGAGGAATCTTCCGGTCATGCCGAACCGCCTTTTCATCGCAGGGATGAGGCATCCGGATGCTTCAGAGAGGTCTAGACCGGCTGGAATCATAAGCGGCGAAAGGTGGGCATGTCACTGACAGAACAGGACACACGTCACTTCTGCTCGCCGAGGAGTATCTGTTCGAGCAACAGGTCCACGTCACGGGCGGACTCGGCCTCACCTATCCGGTGGAACGTTTCGGCGGCGCGGAGCGCGCGCCGGGCGGCTTCCCGCACCCGGCCCGCGGCGCTGAGCACGTGGGCGGCGACGTGATCGAGCTGGGCGACGAGATGTTCCCGGACGGGCGCGGTTTCGGTTTCCACGGCGTGCACGGCGGTTTCCGCGGCGTCGAGCGCGGTCAGCGCCGCGTCGAGGTCGCCGGACCGCAGCCGGGACAGCGTCGCGGCGTTGCGGCAGGTGGCGGCCACGTAGCCGCCGCCGATCGCCGAGGCCGCGTCGGCGGCCCGCGCGTAGAAGTCGGCGGCGTTCGCGCCGTAGCCCAGCAGGTCGAGTTGCTCGGCGGCGGCCATGCTCACCGAGATGAAGGAATGCCCGGTGTCGCCCGAATCCTGGAGTATTTCGGCGAGGACGGCGTATTCGTCGAAGGCGCGTGAGGATTCGCCGAGCGCGCGGTAGCTGTCGGCGTACATCCACCGGCAGCGGTGCGCCCAGTCCGGTGACGCGGTGAGCAGGGCGATGGTGCGGGGCGCGACGTCGAGCACGTCGTCGTACCGGCCGGCGCCGTGCAGCGCGGTGACGAGGACGTACCAATGTTCCGCGGTGTCCTTGCCTTTCGACGCGGCGACACCGAGGGCCGCGTAGGCGTCGTCGACGGCTTCGGCGAACCGGCCGGTGCCGATCAGCGACAGCGCACGGAGATGACGCAGATGTCCGCGCAACCGTTCCGGACCGCCAACGGGCAGCGTCGACAGCAGGTGCTCGACGAAGAGGTCCAGCTCGTCGAGCGATCCCGTGCGCTCGTAGGCGATCCGGACCTGTTCGACGGCTTCGACGGCCTTCTCGCCGACGTTTCCGACGATGAAGGCGTCCGTCGCCGCCCGTGCGAGTTCCAGCGCGGTCACCGGATCCTCGCCGTCGCCGTTCCGCAGCGACGCATCCAGGCAGAGAAGTGTGCCGTGGAGCAAGGGATCGCCCGCTTCGCGAGCCCGCCCGGCACCCCGTCGCAAGGCCTCGTACGCCTCGGGATTACGGCCCTGCCCGGAAAGCACGTGCGCCAGCCAATATTCGCCCCAGCAGGCGGCGCGATCGTCCGTTCCGGCGCGCAACCGGGCCGCGGCCACCGTGGTCAGCGCGACCCCGGTCTCGGCCTGATCGTCGAAAACGAGCCAGAGTCCGAGCCAGCATTGGTTGAGCAGGAACCGGATTTCGTCGTTCTGGCGCCGGAATCCGGCGGCGGCGTGGCGCAGCCGTTCCTCGGTGTCGTCGCCCTGGAAGAAGATCGCGCGCAGTTCGGTCAGTCGCGGGGCGATTTCGTCCGGGACGGTTTCGATCGCCGCGAGACAGGCTCGGGCCTCCTCCGGTTCGCACCGGTGATTGTGGATCTCCGCGCGGATGACCAGTTCCTCGGCGGACAACCCCGGCGGGGGCGCGATCGGAGCCCGGGGGAGCGCGGAAGGCAGGAGTGGCAGGAATTCCGCGACCGGGTTAGCGGCCATTTTCCGTTCGGCGTACGCGGTGAAGTAACCGCTGTCCTCGTGTTCGTCGAGTTCTTCGGCTTCGACGAGCGCCGCCGCCCGCATCCGCCGATGGAGCCTGGCCAGGGGGACGCCGTCGTACGGGCCGTCGAGAATGAACGGGATCGCGCCGTATCCGGTTTCCGTCAACCGGCGGGTGAGCAGCGCGGCCGAGGCGAAGAACTCCAGTCTGTCCACGGCGTCCCCATGGTCGCCCACACCGTCCAAAAGCGACAGAAGCTCGACGCCGGTGTGCTCGTTGCCGGTGAGGGCGCAGAACTCCAGGCGCAGCGCGTGATCGCCGTAGCGGAACGGATCTCCGGCCGACGCCCTGCTCACCCATCGGTAGGCCGACGCGGCCTCGGCGTATTTGCCGGCGGCCGCCAGCGGCACCAAGGTCTGGCAGAGCCGGGTGATCTCGGCCCCGCCGGAGCCGTCCGCGCGGCGCGGTTCCACTTCCATGGTCCTGCCCCCAGAACAATGACGTCGACGCCGGATCTTAACTCCCGGCGCCGCGTCATGGTCCCGCTTTCGGGTGGTTCAGGGGACGCGTACGGCGGCGATTTGCGTCGCTTGGCCGATCAACCGGTTCTTCTCGTCCCAGAGTTCGGCGACCTCGTCCATCCGGTCGCCGCCGATCTCGCCCGCGCGCATCCGCACCCGCACCGGGCCCGGCGCCGGGATGCCGCGCAGGTACGCGGTGAACTGGACGGTCGGCGCCCAGCCCGCGATGCCGAGGTCGTGGGAGATCGGCGGCACCGGGTCGAGTGCCACGAGCAGGCTCACCGGATCCCAGTCGGTGCCATCGGCGAGCCGCAGCCAGGACGAGATGACGCCCTTCCGTGACGGCTGGCCCACCGCGAACCCCGCCGAGGCCGGGTCGATCCGCTGCTGGACGACGTCCATCAGGCCGATCCGGAACCCGCCCCCGCCGTCGGCCGGTACGGGCAGGCAGTCCTGTTCCGGCGGGATCTCGACCGGGTCCACTCCGGACCACCACGCGTCACCGTCGGCCAGGACGCCCTGCGTGATCAGGGCCTCGGTGCAGGGCTTGCCGTGCTGGCTCAGCCGCGCGCGCAACTGGGTGAGGCCGCGGCCTTCGCGCAGCACCTCGACCTCGACGACCGCCGGGCCGGGCTCCGGGGCAACGGAGAACGAGCCGCTGATCGCGGTCAGATGCGGATGCGAGGAGACCTCGGCGGCCGCCCTGGCGAGCACGGCGAGCAGATAGCCGCCGTGCAGCTTGGTCCCGATCGTCCACTGTGGATCGAGTGCGGTGTCGAACACCGGGCCGTCGCCCCGGCGGACGAGCGCGGTCGCGTTCTGGAAAGGCGCCATGACTCAAGCTGACATCGTCAAGTTGACGGTGTCAAGTCAATGCTGGCAGCATCACCGCATGGGCGCGAAGCGGACGAAGGCGCGGCCGGGTGAAGGGGAGAAGCTGCGGGGCGAGATCCTGTGCGCCGCCGACGCCCTGCTCGGCGAGGCGGGGACCGATGAGGCGCTGACGCTGCGTGCCGTCGCGCGACGGACCGGCGTCTCCACTCCGTCGGTCTACGCGCATTTCCCGAGCCGCGACGCCTTGCTGGAGGCGGTCTGCCTGCGGGTGTGGGACGAACTCGCGCGCCGGATGCGCGAACACGCCGTCGAGGTCGCCGATCCGATGCGCGCGCTCAGCCGGTGCGCGCGGGTGTACGCCCGGTTCGCCCTCGACCATCCGGTGCAGTACCGGGTGCTCCTGATGCGTCCCTCCGGCGGTTCGTCCCCCGGCGCGGTCGCCTGTTTCCGGTATCTCGCCGACGCGACGGCCACCTGTGTGCGGGCCGGGATCCTGCACGGTGAGCCGGAAATCCTCGCGATGGGGCTCTGGTCGGCGATGCACGGCTGCGTGAGCCTGCTGATCGCCCAGCCGGGCTTCGGCTGGCCGGAGGAACCGGAGGCGCTGATCGACACCGTCATCCGGATGGCCGGTCTCGGCACGGCGCTCGCCTCCCGCGTGCCCCGGGACGCCATTCCGCCGAGTGCCGTACTGGCGGAAGACCTCGACGGACTGGCGGCGGGCTGGGCGGTGCGGGCGGGGCGGACTGGATAGGCTCTGCGCATGTCCGAGACCCCGACCGCCGCCGACCGGCTCCAGGTGCTCGAGGCCATCACCGACACGTCCTTGGGGAAACTCGGACAGGACAAGGTGATGGCCACGCTCCTCGCGCGCGTCCGTGAAGTCCTCGGGGTCGACACGGCCACGGTGCTCCGGCTCGACCCGACGGCGCAGCAACTGCAGGCCATCGCCGCCTCCGGGATCGAGGAGGAGGTCTACCAGGACGTCCGGATCCCGGTCGGTGCCGGCTTCGCGGGGCGAGTCGCCGAGCAACGGCGGCCGGTGATCATCGACCACGTCGACCAGACCACGGTGGTGAACGCGCTCCTGTGGGAGCGAGGGCTGCGCACCCTGCTCGGGGTGCCGATGGTGGCCGAGGACGAACTGGTCGGTGTGCTCCACGTCGGGTCCGTGACGCCGCGGGAGTTCTCCGAGACCGACGTCGAACTGCTGCGGCTGGTGGCCGCGCGGCTCGCGCTGGAGGTGCAGATCGACATCGCCGCCAGCGATCGCGCGGCCGCCGCGGCGCTGCAGCGGAGCCTGGTGCCCGCCCGGCTGCCCGCCGTCTCCGGGATGACGTTCGCCGCCCGGTACGTGCCGGGGACCGAGCCCGGTGTCGGCGGTGACTGGTACGACCTGTTCCCGTTGCCGGACGGCCGTCTCGGCATCGTGATGGGCGACGTCGCCGGGCACGGCCTCAACGCCGCGGTGATCATGGGACGGCTGCGCAGCGCCCTGCGCGCCTACGCGCTCGAATCGGACGACCCGGCGGAGGTGCTGTCCAAACTGGACAGGAAGGTCCAGCATTTCGAGCCGGGGGCGCTGGCCACCGTCGTGTACGGGTCGGTGTCGGCTTCGCGGGACAGCATCGCGATCTCGCTGGCCGGGCATCTGCCGCCGGTGCTCGCGGCGCCCGGTGAGCCCTCGGTGTTCGTCGAAGCCCCGGTCGACCCGCCCATCGGGGTCTCCGGGCCGGAGCGCCGAAGAGCCGAGATCGACCTGCCGCCCGGCGCCGTGCTCGCCTTCTACACCGACGGTCTCGTGGAGCGCCGGGACCAGCTGATCGACGTCGGCCTGCAACGGCTCGCCGACGTGGTCACCGCCGATCCGCCTTCGATGGTCTGCGCCCGGGTGATGGCCGCGCTCGTCGGCAACACGCCTGCTCAGGACGACATCGCCCTCCTCGTGGTCCGATGCGACCGGAACTGAGTCACCGGACCGGGTGATTGGCGCGGCGGTTCACGGCCGCGAGCTCGACGGTCCTGGCGATCCGCCGCTCGCGGGTTTCCGGCTTCTTCGCCGTCAGGATCCATTCCAGGATCAGCCTTTTCGACGACGGCGGGAACTTCTCGAAATGGGTCCGGGCGGCCTCGTCGGCGTCGAGCCGGGCCCGCAGGTCCTCGGGGACGCCCTCGCCGTCCGGCACGACCTGCCAGCGGCCCTTCTCCTTGGCGAGGTCGATCATCGCCTGCCCGCGTTCGGTCATCAGACCCTCGGCGATCAGGCGCGCGGCCCGCTCGCGGTTGACGCGGCTCCACGAACTCCGGGGGCTGCGCGGTGTGAACCGCAGCCGGGAACTCGTGGCGTCGTGCTTGCGGTGCAGCCCGTCGATCCAGCCGAAGCACAGGGCCTGCTCCATCGCCTCTTCGATCCGGATGCTGGGGACGCCGCTGCCCTTGTGCCGGATGATCAGCCAGACCTCCGTCGCGGTCCCGGCGTGCTCGGCGAGCCAAGCGCGCCACTCGGCGGGTGAGGCGGCGCTGAAGGTGGTCTCGTCCATGGCAGGGTTCCTTTCGTCGTAGGAGTCTGTGACCATCATCGGAACCAAAGTGCTCACCGAGTGAGCGCTTTTCGAAAGGAGGTGGCCCGGATGGAGATCTGGGTGAACCCGGCATGCTCCAAATGCCGGTCCGCGGTGTCGATGCTGGACGAGGCGGGAGCCGAGTACACCGTGCGGAAGTACCTCGAAGAGCCGCCGACGGCGAAGGAACTGAAGGCCGTCCTTGAGCGGCTCGGGCTCGAACCGTGGGACATCACCCGTACCGCCGAGCCGATCGCGAAGGAACTCGAGCTGAAGACGTGGGGGCGCACGCCCGCCGACCGCGATCGGTGGGTCGAGGCGCTGGTCACCCATCCGAAGCTGATCCAGCGCCCGATCATCACCGCCGACGACGGCACGACCGTCGTCGCCCGGACGCCGGAGGCCGTTCGGTCGGTGCTGCCCGGGGGATGAGCAACACCAGCATCAGGATCAGCGCCGCCGCGCCCGCGAACACCGGCCGCAGCCCGAAGATCTCCGCGAGCAGCCCGGCCGCCGCGGCCCCCAGCGGTTTGGTGCCCCACGCGACCAGCCGGTGGCCGCTGGTGGCCCGCCCCAGCAGGTGATCCGGGATGATCCGCTGCCGCAGCGAAACGACGACGACGTTCCACACCATGACCCCGGCCCCGCCGAGGAAGAAGACCGCGCCGATGACATACGGATTCGTGGTCGCCGCCGGGATTCCGGCGAACGCGGCACCGGTGAACAGGGTGAGCGCCAGCGTGCGGGAGCGGCCGAGCGCGAGTTCCACGCGCTCGGCCGCGAACGACCCCGCGAAACCGCCGAGGGCGATGGTGGCGAGCAGGAATCCGTAGGCCTGCCCGGACAGTCCCATCGCCGACGCCGGGCCGACCGCGTAGAGCACGAAGAGCGTGATCACGGCGCTCGTGGCGAGGTTGAACCCGCCGACCATGATCGCCAGGATCCGGAGAAGCCGGTTCTCCCAAAGGAAACGCAGGCCCTCGACCAGATCTTCGCGCACGCTCGTGTCCCGCGTCCGTCCGGCGCGGAACGCACCGGGGACGAAGAAGAGCGCGGCCACCGAGACGATCCAGAGCGCCGAGGACACCGAGAACGCCGCGAAAGCTCCCGCGGCGACGAGGAATCCGCCCAGTGGCGGGCCGGCGAATTCGTTGGCGGTGAGTTCGGCGGCGTAGAGGCGGCTGTTGGCCCGCGTCAGCCGGTCGCGGCCGGCGATCTGCGGGAGGATCGCCTGCGCGGCCGTGTCGTGGACCGTTTCGGCGACCCCGATCCCCAGCGCGACCACGTAAAGCAGCCAGATCGACCCGAATCCCAGCGCGATCGCCGCCGCTAGTGCGGCGAGCAGGCTCGCGCGGACCATGTTGGCGGCGAGCATCGCGCGGCGCCGGTCGACGCGGTCCGCGAGCACCCCGGCGTGCAGGGCGAACAGCAGCCACGGCAAGGAAGACACGAACGCCAGTCCCGCGATGAGCGCCGGTGACCGGGTGAACTGGACGGCCACCAGGCCGAGCGCGATCTTGACGATCCCGTCAGCCAGGTTCGACAGCCCCGACGAACTCCACAGCCGCCAGTAGGCGGTCCCGAGCGAGGTCACCGATCGAGGATCGCACATCGATTGAGAAAACTCCATCGATGTTTCTCTTCTCCATCGGTCGGCTACGCTGCGGTCATGGACGATCAGGTCGCCGCGAGGGTCGCGGACCGGCGGCGGGAGGCGACGGCGCGCGAGGCCAAGGCGCTCGGGCATCCCTTGCGGCTGCGCATTCTCCGGCTCTGCGGCGAGCGGGAACTGACCAACAAGGAACTCGCCGTCCGGCTGGACAAGGACCCCGGCACCGTGCTCTACCACGTGCGGCAGCTCACCGAGGCCGGTCTGCTCGAACAGGCCCCGGTGCGCACCGGCGCGAGCGGTGCGCTGGAGAAGCCCTATCGCAGCGCCGGCAAGTCCTGGTGGCTGGACGGGCCGCTGAACGGCGAGGACGAAGACACCCGATTCGGGCCCATCGAGGCCTTCCAGGACGAACTCCGCGAGGCCGGGCCGGGTTCGGTGCGGGTGGTCGAGCGGTTCGCGCTGCACCTTTCGCCGGAAGAGGCGACCGAACTCGACAACCGCATCCTCGACATCCTCGACGAGTACGTGGCGACCGATCAGCAGCGGCTCGACAAGCCGCTGCTGAACGGGATCTTCCTGCTGCACCGCATGGCCGAGTGAGCCTCAGGTCAGCTTGCGGAAGAAAGCCCGGATGTCGCCCAGCAGCAGATCCGGCGCGTCCTGCGTCGCCCAGTGGCTGCCGCGGTCGAATTCCTGCCACGACACGATGTTCGCGTGGTCCCGTTCGGCGAAGCGCCGCAGTGGACGGAAGTCGTAGGCGAAACTCGCCAGCCCGGTCGGCGCGGTCGTCGGCTCGGACGGGTGCTCGGTGTGCTTGTCCTCGTAGTAGAACCGCGCCGCCGAAGCCGCGGTGTTGGTGAGCCAGTACAGCGTGGCGTTGGTGAGCACGTGGTCGTCGCTCGTCGCCGACAGCAGTTGCGCGCTCCAGGCCAGCTGCCCGGTCGGCGAGTCGGCCAGCGCGTGCGCGAGGTTCTGCGGCGCGCTCTCCTGAAGCTTCGCGTAGCCGGACATGTCGTCGTTGAAGGACTGGAGGAACTGCATGTACTCCAGTTCCTTCTCGGTCATGCCTTCGAATTCCGCCGGGTCGCCGCTGGGGAACGAGAACAGCTGCGTGACGTGCACGCCGATCACGTGCTCCGCGTCGGCGCGGCCGACCTCGGGGGCGACGAACGAACCCGCGTCGTTCCCGTGCGTGCCGTAGCGCTCGTAGCCCAGGCGGCGCATCAGCTCGGCCCAGGCCCGCGCCGTGCGGTACCGGTTCCAGCCCTTTTCCCGCGTCGGGCCGGAGAAGCCGAACCCGGGCAGCGAGGGGATGACCACGTGGAACGCGTCGGCCGGGTCGCCCCCGTTCGACCGCGGGTCCGTCAGCTGGTCGATCAGGTCGAGGTACTCGAAGACCGAGTTCGGCCAGCCGTGGGTGAGGATCAGCGGCGTCGCGTCCGGTTCCGGCGAACGGACGTGCAGGAAGTGGATGTTCTGCCCGTCGATCTCCGTGGTGAACTGCGAGTACTCGTTGAGCTTCGCCTCCCACTTGCGCCAGTCATAGCCCTCGCGCCAGTACGAGACCAGGCGCCGCACGTACTCCAGCGGCACGCCGTACTCCCAGCCCGGCGTGACCGGCCCGCGCTGCACCCCGTCGGTCACCTGGTCGGCGGGCAGCTCGTTCGCCCAGCGGACGCGGGCCAGACGGTCGGCGAGGTCGTCCAGCTCGGCCTGCGGGACCTCGACGCGGAAGGGCTTGATCTCCGTGTTTTCGTTCATGAGACCAAGGTAGAGTGCCATTAGGAACACTCCGTTCCTAATGGAGGGGCAGCCTGAAGAAATGTTGGAAACTTCGGCACGATTACTCCGTTTGCTCTCCCTCCTGCAGACTCCCCGCGACTGGACCGGCACCGAGCTGGCGGAACGCCTGGAGGTCAGCGCCCGCACGATCCGCAACGACGTCGAGCGGTTGCGCGCGCTCGGCTATCCGGTGAACGCCACCCGTGGTTCGGTCGGCGGCTACCGCCTCGGCGCGGGCGCCGATCTGCCGCCGCTGCTGCTGGACGACGAGGAGGCGGTCGCCGTGGCGATCGGCCTGCGGACCGCGGCCGGCGGTACCATCGCGGGCGTGGAGGAGACTTCGTTGCGCGCGCTCGCCAAGCTGGAGCGGGTGCTCCCGTCCCGGTTGCGCCGCCGGGTGAACGCCCTGCAGGCGTACACGGTCCCGGTGCCGAGGGACGAACCCGGCCCGCGTGTCGCCGCCGAGACGCTCACGGTGCTGACGGCGTGCTGCCGGGATCGTGAGGTGCTGCGGTTCGGCTACCTGACCCACGACGGTTCGGAAAGCGTCCGCAAGGTCGAGCCGTACCGCCTGGTGAACTGGGGACGCCGCTGGTACCTCGTCGCCTGGGACCTCGACCGCGGCGACTGGCGCACCTTCCGCGTCGACAGGCTGACGCCGCGAGTTCCCACCGGTCCGCGGTTCACCGCGCGCGAACTGCCCGAGGACGTCACCGACCGCGTGCGGCGCGGGGTGTCGTCCGCCGCTTGGCGCTACCGGGCCGACGTCACCGTGCACGCGTCCGCCGAAGAGGTGACCGCGCGGATCAACCCGGCCGTCGGGACGGTGGAGGCCGTCGACGCGAACACCTGCGTCCTGCACACCGGCGCGGACAGCATCGAGACGATGGCCGTCCACTTAGGACTCCTCAACCTCCCTTTCCGTGTCACCGAACCCCCGCGGTTAGTCGACTACTTGCGCGAGTTGGCCGGCCGGTATCGCGACGCGACCCGCATTTAGTCGGCTAAATGCGGGGGAGGGCGAGGCGTCGCGAAAGCCACTTTCGGGACATCAGACGTCGCGAAAGTGGCTTTCGCGACACGCCATCGGGGAGGGAGGCGCGCGCGACCGGGCCGGGCCGGGCCCTCGGCGCTACCCGCGTTTAGTCGGCTAAGTGCGGGCGAAAGTGGTCAGGAAGCGGTCCCGGAACGCGTCCATTCGCCACACCGGCGCGTTCCGGTCCGGGTTCAGGCCGTCCTGCCAGTTCCAGCCCGCGATCTTGTCGAGCACCGCCGGGTCCCGCGTGACCACCGTGATCGGGACGTCGTGATCCGCGCCCGCGCCGGCGACGATCGGGTTCGGCTGGTGGTCGCCGAGGAACACGAGCACGAGATCGTCGTCGCCGTACGTCTCCACGTACGAGATCAGCGAGTTCAGCGAATAAGCGATCGAGTCGCCGTACGCACCGCGCACCTTGGCCGGGTCGGTGAACACCTCTTCGGGCGTTTTCCCTTGTGAAGGCATGGGATCGTAGATCGACCCGTCGCCGACGTCCTTCCAGCCGACCAGACGGGGGAGCGGCGTCCACGGCCAGTGACTGGTGACGAGGTCGATCTCCGCCATCAGCGGCGGGCGGTTCCGATCGCGTTCGGCGCGCTGGAAAGCCGAAAGCGTGAACTGGTCCGGCATCGTGGCGTAGGAGAACGGCGGTCCGCGATACCCGATGGTGCGGGAGTCGTAGTAGCGGTCGTAGCCGTAGACCTTGCCCTCCGGCCAGTCCTCGGTATGCGCCGGAACGACGCCGACGGTCTCCCAGCCCGCGCGCTTGAACGCACTCCCGAGGGTGAACCGGTCGGTCTTCACAAAATCGTCGTACCGGTGCTGGCTGTCGACCCAGACGCCGGATTGGAACGTCGAGTGCGCCAGCCAGCTCCCCGCGCTCGTCGTCGGCGACGTCAGAAAAGCGCTGCGCGAGCCGTACCCCGCGTTCTTCAGCCGCGCCGTCCCGGCGTCGAGCACCGCGTCGACCTTCGGCGCGATGTCCGAGTCCTGGACGGCCACGCGACCGTAACTCTCGACGAAGGTGAACAGCACGTCCTTGCCGCGCAACGCGTTCAGCAGCCCGGAGGCCGGGGTGTCACGGAAGGCGTCGACGGCGATCTCCTCGGCGAAGGCCTCCCTGTCCCGGATACCGGCTCGCACCTGCCGGAGGTCGTCGTAGGCGAAGGCGACCGCGCTGCGCGACGCGAACGGCTGGCCCGGAGCGAGTTGCGCACCGGAAACCGCGCACACCATCCAGAGCACGCTGAGCACGGCCGTCACCCGGGTCGACGCGGTGCGCCGTCCGGCCACCACCCGGCTCAACCGCAGGACGGCCAGCGCCATCAGCACGATCACGGCCACGGCCAGCAGCGTCAGCCCGGCGAACGACGCGAGCGCGCCCGCCCGGCCGATCGACGTGCCGAGCAGGTCGACACCGTTGCCGAGCACACCCCAGTCGAAAACGGGGTTGAACCGCCGGTTCAGCGCGAGCCCGAAACCGATGTCGATGGCCTTCAGCACGGTCAGGAGCCCGAGGAACGCGCCAGCCGACACCGCGACGACGCGACGCGCGCCGTCTCGCAGCATGAGCACGACAGCCACCCCGAGCAGCGCCTCCACCGGCAACCGCACGAACGCCTCCGGCGTCAACCTGTCGAGGTCGTCCGGCGCGAGCAAGGCGAACAGCACGAGGACGGCGGACAGCGTCGTCGCCGCGCTGGACGCGATTTCGCGGGCTGCCGTGCGGTCGCCGGGCAGGCCGACTAGGGCGGGACGCGGGAAAACCGACAAGGCGGGTTCCTTCCGGGGTGGACTGCCTTCATCGGATTACACGGACGAGGGGCCCCGGCGGTTCAGCCCGAGCGCCACGTGCGCAGCGCCCACCACCAGTTGACGGTGTGCCGCACATCCGGCGGGTCGAGCGACGTCCCGGTGATCTCGCCCAGCCGGGAAAGCCGGTACCGGACGGTGTTCGCGTGGACGTGCAGCGCGGCGGCCGTCTGGTCGAGCCGCCGCCCGTGGTCGAGGTAGGCCAGCGCGGTCGAGACGAGTTGTTCGTGGAACGGATCGCCTGGCGTCAGCGCGTTCAGCAGGGTGCCTTCGAGCAGCGCGGCGAGCCCCGGTTGGGCGGCGAGCGCGGTCTCCACGGCCAGGTCGGCCACCGCGTGCAGACCGCGGGACCGCGCCGACGGCAGGGCCATCACGCACAGGGCATACGTGCCGCGGACCTCGGCGAGCGGGACGGCGGGGGAGGCCACCATGAGCACGTCGTCCCCGAGCGCCGCCTGCGTAGGGAGCCGCGGCGCCAGCCCGGCCAGCCGACCTTCGACCAGACCGAAGACGCCACCCGTCGCGCCGAGCCGTCGCTCGACGACCCGTGCCTGATACGGATCGCCGACGTCGGTGAGCAGGCAGTGGTAGCGCCCGCCCGGGTTCAGCCCGGCGTTCGCGACCTCCTCGGCCGACGGCGCCGTCGTGTCACCGCCCAGCAACCGCCGCAGCACCCGGGCGCGGCTGTCGTGCGCCGTGCGGGAGAGTTCGAGTTCGGCGTCGTGATATCCGGCGATGACCTGGCGTTCGAGCGCGCGGGTGTTCCGGTCGAAGTCGACCAGCGCCGCCAGCATGACGTCGTCCGGCACCCCGGCCGCCTTGCCGCGTTCGACGGCGATCTCGACCGCGCGGCTGCGACCCGCCTGCACCCCGCGCAGCAGCGCGGCGAGCGGCACCCCCTGAGCGGCCCGGTCCGCGCCCAGGTCGGCGGCCGCCGCGTAGTCCTGCTCTCCGGCTCCACCCGGCCGGTCGAACGAGGCGAGCCCGGCCGCGAGGACGATCGCGACGTGCCTCCGGTTCTCGCCCACCGGCAGCCGCGCGACCTCGGGCGATTCCGTGCGGGCGGCCCGGACCACTTCGTCGACGACCTCGGCGTCGGCCGCCATCTCGGCCAGGAGGTCGTGGAGCGACCGGTGCGCCATCGCCACCGCCTTCCCGCGCGGATTGTGCCCGGTGCACAACGAAGCCGGCGGTCGTTGGCGACCGTCCTCTACCGAGGGTGTCCGGCCGGTTGGTTTCCTGTGAGCTACCGAAAGGTAACAGGCCCTCGCCGAAAGGTGCGCCCGATGCGGAAACGCCGGTTGCTGAACACCGTCCTCGTGACCTGCCTGGCCGCGGCACTGGGCTCGGTGCCCGCCGCCGCGGCGGACGACAGCCTGCGCCAGGTCCTCTTCGTGGGCAACAACTGGGAGGGGACGGCGGACATCATCGCGCCCTCCGGCGACTACACGAAGATCGCGCGCGTGAACATGGTGCCGGACAAGGACGAACGGCTCACCGAGATCTACCTGAACCCGATCAAGCTCGCGTTCTTCCTCGGCATCCGCAACGGCGTCGGTGAGGGGCACGACCAGCTCGTCGACGACCTCTACACGACCCCGGACGGCCGCGCGGTCGTCGCGTCCCGCCCGAGCTTCGCCGACGTCGTGTCGATCGACCTCGCCACCGGCCGGGTCAACTGGCGGTTCCCGGTGTCGGGTTTCCGGTCCGACCACATGGCGGTGTCGCCGGACGGCCGCAGCATCGCGGTCTCCGCTTCGACGTCCAACACCGTCCACGTGCTCGACATCGAGACCGGGCGGCAGCTCGGCTCGTTCAAGACCGGCGACAAACCGCACGAGAACACCTACACCGACGGCGGCCGGTACCTCTGGAACAGCTCGATCGGCGAGGTGAACACCGCGCTCGACGCGCCGTGGCAGGACTTCACCAAGGGCGACCGGAAGCTCACCGTGGTCGACGCGAAGACGTTCCAGCAGGTCAAGGTGATCGACATGCGCCCGCGCCTGGACGCCTTCGGCCGCAAGGACCTCTCCGACTCGGTCCGGCCGGTGGCCTTCACCCCGGACGAGTCGAAGCTGTACTTCCAGGTGTCCTTCTTCAACGGCCTCCTCGAATACGACGTCGCCGCCGACCGGATCACGCGGTCGAAGACGCTGCCGAAGAACCCGGACACCAGTGAGGACCGCACCACCTGGGTCAACGACTCGCGCCACCACGGGCTCTCGATGAGCCCGGCGGGCGACAAGCTCTGCGTCGCCGGGACGATGGACGACTACGCGACCATTGTGGACCGGGCGAGCCTCCGGGAAGGACCGCTCGTGACCGCCGCGAAGCCGTACTGGGCAACCGTGAGCGGCGACGGAAAGCATTGCGTCATCTCGGAAAGCGCCGCGGACCAGGTGACCGCGATCGACTTCGCGACCGGCGCGAAGGTGAAGTCCGTCCCGGTCGGCGATCACCCGCAGCGGATCCGGATCGGCCACGTGCGCACCGGTAGTCTGCGCGGGTGAGCGAAGAGATCTGGGCGGCCCTCGGTGCGACATCCCTCGACGAGGTGCGGCGCCGCGCCGCGGTGATCGACGCCGTCACCGAGATCGAGCCGGTCGAGGTGGACGGCGCGGTGCGGTACGCCTGGAACGACGGCGGCGGCCAGTCGGCGGTCTGGTACTTCACCCCGGACGGGCGCGCGCTGCTCCTGACCTTCGACCACGAATCGGCGTTGAACCTGTACGCCGAAGGCACCTACGAGGAGCAGGAGGCGCTCTATGGCGGCGTCCCCGAAGACCTCGTCGCGCTGGTGCGGGACCGGCCGGAGAACTACGAGTCCCTGAACATCGTCGACGCGGGCACCGGGCAGACGATCCTGTACGCCGGCGGCGTGTTCTGGTTCGACGGCACGAAGTGGGCACAGGCCGAAGGCTTCCTGGACCACTGCCGCCGGGAGGGCCTGGACCCGCTGAGCGAGTCGGGGTTCACCTACTGCCTCGGCGACTACCGGTTCGGCGAGGAGTTCACCCCCGAGCTGATCGTCGAGGACCGGGCCACCGACGGCTGGTACGAGGACGACGCCGAACGGGAGAAGGCACTGGCCGAGGTCCGCGAGATCTTCGCGCGGCTCGGCTGAGGAGTCCGCTCAGCGCACGATCTTGGCTCCGCTGTGGCACCGTTTCAGGAATGAGTCTGCTCCTGGGCCCGTTGCTGCGGCACGTCGACGACGTGTCGGCGACGGTGTGGGTCGAGACCGCCACCGCGAGTGAGGTCGAAGTCCTCGGCACCACCGCGAGGACGTTCGAGATCCGCGGTCACCACTACGCCCTGCTCGTGCTGACGGGCCTCGAACCCGGCTCCTCCCACGAGTACGACGTGCGTGTGGACGGCGAAAAGGTCTGGCCCCCGGAGGATTCCGGGTTCCCGCCCAGCCGGATCCGGACGCTGCCCTCGGCCGAGTCCCGGGTCCGGCTCGTGTTCGGTTCCTGCCGCAAACCGCACGACGGCGACACCTTCGGCCCGGACGCGCTGGCCGCGTACGCCCGCCGGATGGCCGCCGGCGAGGAAACCGAGTGGCCGCAGGCGTTGCTGATGCTGGGCGACCAGGTTTACGCCGACGAGACCACCGACGAGACGCAGGAGTGGCTGAAGCAGCGTCGTGACACCTCGAAACCGCCGGGGACCGAGGTGACGGACTTCGAGGAGTACACGCACCTCTATCTCGAAGCCTGGGGTGAGCCGTCGATCCGCTGGCTGCTGTCCACCGTGCCGACGTCGATGATCTTCGACGACCACGACGTCCGCGACGACTGGAACACCTCCCACACCTGGCGGCAGCAGATGCGCGCGCAGCCGTGGTGGCGGGAGCGCCTGCGCGGGGCGATCATGTCGTACTGGGCCTACCAGCACCTCGGGAACCTCGGCCCCGCCGAGCTCGCCGAGGACCCGACCTTCCAGAAGGCCATCGCCTCCGGCGGGGACAACGCCGGCCTGCTCGCCGAGTTCGCCGACGAAGCCGACGACGACCGCGACGGCACCAAGGGCGCGCGATGGAGTTACCGCCGCGACTTCGGCTCCGTGCGGCTGCTGGTCATCGACAGCCGCGCCGGGCGGATCCTGGTGGGCGGCGCCCGGTGCATGGTGGACGACGACGAATTCGACTGGATCGAGGACAACGCCGCGTCGCCCTGTGATCACCTGCTGATCGGCTCGTCGCTGCCGTGGCTGCTGCCGCCGGTCGTGTCCCATCTCCAGTCGCTCAACGAACGGGCCTGCGCGCGCCCCGGCCGGCGGGGCAGGCTCGCGGAGAAGATCCGGCAGGCGGGCGACCTCGAGCACTGGGCGTCGTTCCGCGCGTCGTTCGACCGGCTCGCGGCGATGATCGCGCGCGAAGGACGCCGGGACGATCCGCCCGCCACCATCGCGGTGCTCTCCGGCGACGTCCACCACGCCTACATCGCCGAGGCGCGGTACCCGGAGCCGGTGACTTCGGCGGTGTACCAGCTCACCTGCTCGCCGGTGCACAACGCTATGCCGCGGCCGCTCCGGCTGGCCTTCGGTGCCACCTGGTCGGCCCGGCTGGCGTCGCTGGCGCGCCGCTGGGCGGAGCGCGGCGGTGTCGAACCTCTTCCGCTCGAATGGCGGAAGACCTCGGGACCGCATTTCGGCAATGTCATCGCGACCGTCGAGACCGACGGCCGATCAGCCGTCACGACGATCGAACAGGCCACCGGTGAGGGGCTGACCGAGGTGGCCAGGCAGAGGCTGGCCTGACCCGGTTCCACGCTGGGTAATATCGGCGCGTGACAACCTCTGCCGAAACACTCGAGTTCCAGTCGGAGGCACGTCAGCTGCTCCAGCTGATGATCCACTCGATCTACTCGAACAAGGACACCTTCCTGCGGGAACTGGTGTCCAACGCCTCCGACGCACTGGACAAACTCCGCCTTGAGGCGTTCCGTGACAAGGACCTCCAGGCGGACACCGACGATCTCCACATCGAGATCGCGACCGACCCCGAAAACCGCACGCTCACCGTGCGCGACAACGGAATCGGGATGAGCCGGGACGACGTCGTGGCGCTGATCGGCACGATCGCGAAATCCGGTACCGCCGAATTCCTGAAAAAACTGAAGGAGACCAAGGATTCCGCGGCTTCGCAGGATCTCATCGGTCAATTCGGCATCGGCTTCTACGCCAGCTTCATGGTGGCCGACAAGGTCACGCTGCTGACCCGCCGCGCCGGATCCGACGAGGGCGTCCGCTGGGAGTCCGAGGGCGAGGGCACGTACACCATCGAGACGGTGCCGGACCTGCCGCAGGGCACGTCGGTCGTCCTGCACCTCAAGCCCGAGGACGCCGAAGACCAGCTCTTCGACTACACCTCGGCCACGAAGATCAAGCAGATCGTCAAGAAGTACTCGGACTTCATCACCTGGCCGATCCGGATGACCGAGGGCGACGACGTCGTCACGGTCAACTCGATGAAGGCGCTGTGGGCCCGCCCGTCGTCCGACGTCACCGAAGACGAGTACAACGAGTTCTACAAGCACGTCGCGCACGACTGGAACGACCCGCTGGAGACCATCCGGCTCCAGGCCGAGGGCACCTTCGAGTACCAGGCGCTGCTGTTCCTGCCCGGCCACGCGCCGCTCGACCTGTTCATGCGGGAGCGCAAACGCGGCGTCCAGCTGTACGTGAAGCGCGTCTTCATCATGGACGACTGCGAAGCGCTGATGCCGGAGTACCTGCGCTTCGTGAAGGGCGTCGTCGACGCGCAGGACCTGTCGCTCAACGTCTCGCGCGAGATCCTGCAGCAGGACCGGCAGATCCAGCTGATCCGCCGTCGCCTGGTGAAGAAGGTCCTCTCGACGGTCAAGACCATGATGGCCGACGAGAACCCCTACAAGTACGAGACGTTCTGGAAGGAGTTCGGCCGCGCCGTCAAGGAAGGCCTGCTGGACGACCACGAGAACCGCACCGCGATCCTCGACATCTGCTCGTTCGCCTCGACGAACGATCCGGAGAAGCTCACGTCGCTGCGTGAGTACGTCGAGCGGATGAAGGACGGCCAGGAGCACATCTACTACCTGACCGGCGAATCGCGGCAGAGCATCGAGAACTCCCCGCATCTGGAAGCCTTCCGGGCCAAGGGGTACGAGGTGCTCGTGCTCACCGACCCGATCGACGAGATGTGGGTCGACGCCGTCTCCGGCTACGAGGAGAAGCAGTTCCAGTCGGTCGCGAAGGGCGAGGTCGAACTCGACTCCGACACCACCGACGAGCAGAAGGAGGAGTTCTCCGGGCTGCTGACCTGGCTGACGAAGACGCTCGAAGACCAGGTCAAGGAGGTTCGGCTCTCGTCGCGGCTGACGACGTCGCCAGCCTGCATCGTCGGCGACACGAACGACGTCACCCCGACGCTGGAGAAGATGTACCGGGCGATGGGCCAGGAAATGCCGCGGATCAAGCGGATCCTGGAACTCAACCCCGGCCACCCGCTGGTATCCGGGCTGCGGTCCTCGTTCGCCGAGAAGGGCGAGTCCGAAGGTCTCGCGGAGACCGCGGAACTGCTGTACGGCATGGCTCTGCTGGCCGAGGGCGGCGAACTGGGCGACCCCGCCCGCT
This sequence comes from Amycolatopsis roodepoortensis, assembly GCF_024628825.1. Classification (NCBI taxonomy): domain Bacteria; kingdom Bacillati; phylum Actinomycetota; class Actinomycetes; order Pseudonocardiales; family Pseudonocardiaceae; genus Amycolatopsis; species Amycolatopsis roodepoortensis. Next base: position 3,482,658 of record NZ_CP102415.1, on the reverse strand, counting down.
TCACCAAGCTGCTGGCCACGCACCTCCAGAAAACCCTGTAGTTCGAAGCGCGTGAAGGCCCCCTTCCCTCGGCTCAGCCGAGGGAAGGGGGCCTTCACGCGCTATCTACGGCCGGGTCTTCCAGAGCACCAGCACGAAGTACGGCGTCCCGACCATCGCGATGACCAGGCCCGCCGGGATCTGGGCGGGCGCGATGACCGTCCGCCCGAGGGTGTCCGCGACGCTCACCAGCAACGCCCCGAGCGCCGCGGCCACCGGGAGCACCCGGCCGTGCCGCCCGCCGACCAGCGAACGCGCCAGATGCGGCGCGACCAGCCCGACGAACACGACCGCGCCGATCGCGGACACCGCGGTGGCCGCCAGGATCCCGGAAGCGCCCAGCACGAGCAGCCGGGACCGCTCGATGCGCATCCCGAGCACGCGCGGGGTGTCCTCGTCGAGGGCGTGCAGATCCAGCTCGCGATGCTTGGCCCACAACAACGGCAGCAGCGCGAGAAGCGCCAGCGCCACGGGCGCGACCTGCTCCAGCGTGCGGCCGTAGGTCGATCCCGAAAGCCAGGTCAGCGCCTTGGCCGAGTTCCACGGGTCGGAGACCACGATCAGCAGGTTGATCAGCGCCATCCCGGCCGACCAGACCGCGATGCCGATGATCACCAGCCGGTCCGAATCGAGCCCCGAACGCCAAGCCAGCCCGTAGACCAGCAGGAACACCACGGCCGCGCCGAGGCCGGCGGCACCGGCGATCGACCAGGCGCCGACGGCGGGGACGATGGTGATCAGCGTGATCGCGCCGAGCCCGGCGCCCGCGGTGATACCGAGCAGCCCGGGTTCGGCGAGCGGGTTGCGGCTGACCGACTGGATCCCGCAGCCCGAAACCGCCAGCGCGGCACCGGCGAGCAGGGCGGCCAGCACCCGCGGAAGCCGTTGGTCCAGCACGAAGGTCAGCGCCGTCCCGGTGTTGCCGGTGACCCAGTTCGCGAGGTCGCCGAGCAGCACCAACCGGTCGCCGAGCATCAGGCCTGCCAGCGGGACGACGGCGAGCAGCGCCACCAGGACGACGGAAATGGCCACGAGCCGCCGGGTCGATCCGGCGACCCCGACACGTCCGGCCGGGGCCGGACGGCGCGAGCCGCTTCCCCGGCCACGCCGCGCCAGCCACACCATCACGACGGCGCCGACGATCGTGGTCACCACCCCGGTCGGCACCCGCACGGCCTCGGCGGAACCCATGATCGCCCGCAGGACGACGTCGGCGCCGAGCACCGTCACCACGCCGACCAGCCCGGAAACCGGCAGCAGCGCGCGGTGTTTGGCGATCGGCAGCAGCAGCCGCGTGATCACCGGCGCGCTCAGCCCGACGAACCCGACCGGTCCGGCGACGGTCACCGCCGCCGCGGTCAGCGCGACGGTCAGCACGACCGCGCCGACCCTGGTCCGGCGGACCCGGAGGCCGAGCAAGGTCGCGTTGTCGTCGCCGAGGGCGAGGACGTCGAGTTTGCGGCCCATCGCGATGAGCGCCACGACGGCGATCACCACGATCGGCGTCATCTGGGCGGTCGCCCGCAGATCGGAGACGGTGAGCGAGCCGCTGCCCCAGGCGAACAGCCCGTTCGTCTCCTGCTCGAACAACAGCAGCAGCAGGATGGTCACCGAGTTGAGTGCCAGCAGGACCGCCGAGCCCACGAGCACCAGCCGCGGGCTCGCCGAACCGCCGCCCGCCAGTCCCAGCACGACGACGGCCGCGGCGAGCCCGCCCGCGAACGCCGCCCCGCCCACCGGCACGAGCGGTAGCGAGAGCCCGAACGCGGAGATGGCCACCACGGCGAAGTGCGCGCCCGCGTTGACCGCGAGCGTGTCCGGCGAGGCGAGCGGGTTCCGTGCCACGGACTGCATGCCCGCGCCCGCGACGCCGAGCGCGACCCCGAGCAGCAACGCGGCGAGCAGCCGGGGGACGCGCGAACCCTCCAGTACCGCGAGGGTCTGCGCGTCGCCCTGACCGAAGATCGCCTTCACCACGTCCAGCGGACCCGACGTCGAGGTGCCCTGGGTCAGGTGGATGCCGGCGAGGACGGCGATGAGCAGCACCAGTCCCGCCGACACCGCGATGGTGCGGGCACGCATCAGGTCGTGACTGCCTTCACGATCTGGTCGGCGGTCATGATGATCGACTTCGGGCCGCCGAAGGTCCACGTCCCGGCCTGCAGCTTGTGGATCTTCTTCGAGACCACGAACGGCAGGCGCTGGTAGACGGCGTTCTGCGCGAGACCGGTGGTGAAGACGTCCTCTTCGGCCGCGCTGTAGAACAGCACGGTCTTCGGGTCGGTGAGCGCGGTCAGGCCTTCGACGTCGGTCTGGCCGAGGCCCCACTGCGGGTCGACCTTGCCGGTCCAGGCGTTCTTGAGGCCGACGGCCTCGGCGGTGTCGGAGACCAGCGAGCCCTTGCCGAACGGGCGGATGCTGACGGTGCTGCCTTCGAGGTAGCCGTCGGCCATCAGGAACGGGGTGCCCGCGGCGCCCTTGGCCTCGACGGCCTTCTTGCCCTCGGCGAGTTTGGCGTCCATTTCGGACAGTTGCTTGTCCGCTTCGGCCTCCTTGCCGACCGTCTTCGCGATCAGCTTGAAGTCTTCGCGCAGGCGGTCGAAGTTACGGCTCGCGTCGCTGGACTTGGTGACCACGACCGGCACGTACTTCTCGATCTGCGGCACGAGCGTCGAGTCGCGCTCCTCGGCCATGATGACGACGTCGGGGTTCAGCCCGACGATCGCGTCGACACTGGGCTCGTTGCGCTTGCCGACGTCCTTGACCTCGGCGGTCAGCGGGGCGGCCTTGTCCCAGACGTTGTAGCCCGCGACGTCCGCGGCGCCGACCGGCATGACCCCGAGCGACGCGACCATCTCGGCCTCGCCCCACTCGAGCGCGACGACCCGCTTGGCGGGGGCCTTGAGGTTGACGGCCTTTCCGCGCGCGTCGGTCACCGTGACCGGTCCGCTCGCGGCGGTTTCGCTCGGCGCGGTCGCGGTGTTCTCGGTGGTGCCGCAGGCGGACAGCAGCAGGGCCGTCGCCGCCACGAGGGCGGCAGGGGTCAGCAAACGCATGGTTCTTCCTGGATTTCTCAGGCGGGCCTGGGCGAATGCCGCCCGAGTGGCCTGCAGTGGATCGCGCCCGTCACCGGGTCGTTCGCGACGTGGACGGTGACGCCGTAGGCCTGGGAGAGGTGCTCGGTGGTGAGCACCTGCCCGATGTCACCCGTGGCCACGATGGTTCCCTCGCTCAGCAGCACGACCTCGTCGGCGATGATCGCCGCGTGGTCGAGGTCGTGCAGCACCACGCCGACCGCGACGCCTTCGTTGGCCAGATCGCGGACGACGTCGAGGATCTCGACCTGATAGCGCAGGTCGAGATGGTTGGTGGGCTCGTCCAGCAGCAGCACGGAGGTCTGCTGGGCGAGACAGGACGCGAGCCAGACCCGCTGGAGTTCGCCGCCGGAGAGCTCGTCGACGCCGCGTTCGGCCATCGAGGTCACCCCGGTCAGCTCCATCGCGCGGCGGATCGCGGCGGCGCCGTCGACGTCGACCCCGCGCCAGCCCGAGCGGTACGGGTACCGGCCGTAGGAGACGACGTCGCGGACCGAAACGCCGCTCGGCGTTGGCCGGTGCTGGGTCAGCAACGTGACCCGCCGGGCGAACTCCTTGCCGGACAACGCGTTGCCGCCCCAGACGGCGCGTTCCCCGAGACGGACGCCGCCCTCGCGGGGTTTGTGCAGCCGCGCCAGCGAACGCAGGAGCGTCGACTTGCCGGAGCCGTTCGGCCCGACGAGCGCGGTCACCAGGCCGGCGCGCAGCGACAGGGACACCCCGTCCACCACGGCCCGCTCATGGTGCGCGAGCACCAGGTCATGGCCGGTGAGCAGCGCGTCTTCCGTAGACATGAGGGGAGCCTAACCTAAGGTCGGGCCGGTACCCATGTCACGAGAGACACAGCGCGCGGGGTGATTGCCCGGTTACGCGGCCCGGGCGAGCTCTCGCCGCCGTTTGGCCAGCCGCTTCCCGACGATCCCGTGCCGCGGCCCGAACAGGTACACCAGCGTGAACCCGGCGCCCTGCACCAGCACGATCATTCCGCCGGACGCGGTGTCGAGGTGGTAGCTCAGGTACAGCCCGGTCACCGCAGCGAGCACCGAGAACGACGGCGCGATCACGAGCATCCGGCCGAACCGGTCGGTCAGCAGGTACGCCGTCGCGCCGGGGATGATCAGCATCGCCACCACGAGGATCACGCCGACCACCTGCAACGCCACCACCGCGGTCAGCGCGAGCAGGCCGAGCAGCGCGGCGCCGAGCAGCCGCGGGTTCAGCCCGATGGCGTGCGCGTGCGTGGGGTCGAAGGCGTACAAGGTGAAATCGCGGCGTTTGAGCACCAGCAGGGTGAGTGTGATCGCGCCGAGGATGCCGATCTGGATCAGGTCCGAGGTGTCGACGCCCAGCAGGTTCCCGAAGATGATGTGGTTCAGGTCGGTCTGGCTCGGCGTCACCGAGATCAGCACGAGCCCGAGCGCGAACAGCGTGGTGAACACGATGCCGATCGCGGCGTCCTCCTTGACGCGGCTGGTGTCGCGGACGACGCCGATCAGCGCCACGGCGAGGAAACCGAAGACGACGGCGCCCAGCGCGAAGGGCGCGCCGAGGACGTACGCGAGCACGACACCGGGCAGCACGGCGTGCGAGACCGCGTCGCCCATCAGCGACCAGCCGATCAGCACCAGCCAGCAGGAGAGCACCGCGCAGACCGCCGACGCGATGACCGTGGACGCCAGCGCCCGCACCATGAAGTCGTAGCTCAGCGGTTCGAGGAACAGGTCGTAGAGGCTCACGCGGGTTCTTCTTCCCGTTGCAGGACATCGAGTCCGAAGGCCAGCGCGAGGTTTTCGGGCCGGAGCACCTCGCCGGGGGAGCCGTGCGCGAGCACCTTGCGCATCAGCAGGATCGCCTCGTCGGCCAGGCCTGGCAGCGCGTGCAGGTCGTGCGTGGAGATCAGGACCGCGGCGCCGTCGGCCGCGAGTTCCTTGAGCAGCCGCGTGATCGTGGCTTCGGACCGTTTGTCCACGCCGGCGAACGGCTCGTCCAGCAGCAGGACACGGGCGCCTTGCGCGATGCCGCGCGCGACGAACGCGCGTTTGCGCTGCCCGCCGGACAACTGGCCGATCTGCCGCCCGGCGAGTTCGGTCAGCTCGACCCGCTCCAGCGCGTGGTCGACCGCTTCGTGGTCGGCGTGGCGCGGCCGCCGGGTGAAGCCGAGCCGCCCGTAGCGGCCGGTCATCACGACGTCCCGCACCGACAGCGGGAACGACCAGTCGACGTCCTCGCTCTGCGGCACGTACCCGATCACGCCGGTCTTGCGGGCGCGCGCGGGCGTGCCGCCGTCGATCGACACCGTGCCGGTGTCCGGCCGGACCATGCCCATGATCGTCTTGAACAGCGTCGACTTGCCGGAGCCGTTCATCCCGACCAGCCCGCAGACGTGACCGTGGTCGAGCGTGACGTCGACACCGTCGAGCGCGAGGACGTCGCCGTAGTGCACGGTGACGCCTTCGACGCGGATCGCGGCCGTCACGGCTTGGCTCCGGTGAGCGCGGCGACGATCGTCTTCGAGTCGTGGCGGATCAGGTCGAGGTAGGTCGGCACCGGGCCTTCGGGACCGGACAGGGAGTCCACGTACAGGACGCCGCCGAACGCGGCACCGGTCGCGGAGACGACCTGCTGCATCGGGGCATCGGAGACGGTCGACTCGCAGAACACCGCGGGGACCTTGTTCTGCTTGACGAATTCGATGGCGCGGGTGATCTGTTGCGGCGTGGCCTGCTGTTCCGCGTTGACCGCCCAGATGTACCGCTCGGTGAGGCCGGTGTCGCGCGCGAGGTAGGAGAAGGCGCCCTCGCAGGTGACCAGCGCGCGCTCGTTCTGCGGCAGGCCGCTCAGCGCACCCGTCATCTCGTCCCGCACCTCCTTCAGTTTCGCCTTGTAGGCGTCGCCGTTGGCCTTGAACACGGCGGCGTCGCCGGAGGAGAGCTCGCTGAACGCCTTCACCATGTTGTCCACGTAGATACCCACATTCGTCGGAGACATCCATGCGTGCGGGTTCGGCTTTCCCTGATAGGCGTCTTCACCGATGGCGATGGGCTGGACACCCTCGCTGACCACCTTGTGCGGCGCGTCGATCTCCTTGACGAACTGGGCGAACCAGGCCTCCAGGTTCAGCCCGTTGTCGAGGATCAGGTCGGCCTTCGCGGCCTTCTTGATGTCGTCCGGGGTGGGCTCGTAGCCGTGGATTTCGGCGCCGGGTTTGGTGATCGACTCGACCCGGAGCTTGTCGCCCGCGACGTTCGAGGCGATGTCCGCCAGTACCGTGAACGTGGTCAGCACGACCGGCCGCTTGTCGTCGTCCCCGCCGGCGGGACCGCCGCAAGCGGACAGGACGAGTACGGACGCCGCCAGCGCGCACACGGTCTTGCGCAGATTCGCCATACCGCGAGTTTAGAGTTCGGCACGCCGAACTTCCAACTCTCGTGTGCCTTAAATCTCCGTGGCCGTCCGGTCGCGCTCCTTCACCGTCTCCAGCAGGAGCTGCGAGACGTCGCGCACGGTGACGTTCTCGCCACGTTGCTCGCTCTGCCGCTGCACGAGGCCGTCGTTCAGCATCACGCGGCAGAACGGGCAGCCGGTGACGATGGTTTCGGCGTCCGTGCCGAGCGCTTCGTCGACGCGTTCGAGGTTGATGCGCTTGCCGATCTGCTCCTCCATCCACATCCGCGCGCCACCGGCGCCGCAGCAGAGCGAACGGTCCGCGTGCCGGGGCATCTCGCTGAGCGTGGCGCCGGTCGCGCCGACGAGTTCGCGCGGCGGCTCGTAGATCTTGTTGTGGCGGCCGAGGTAACACGGGTCGTGGTAGGTCACCGGCCCGGCGTCGACCGGTTTGACCGGCGTCAGTTTGCCCGCGCGGACGAGCCGGTTCAGCAGTTGCGTGTGGTGCAGGACCTCGTAGTGCCCGTCCAGTTGCGGGTACTCGCGGCCGAGCGTGTTGAGGCAGTGCGGGCAGGTGGTGACGATCTTGCGCGTTCCCGGTTCGCGGCCCTCGAACACCGCGTTCAGCGTCTCGACCGTCTGCTGTGCGAGCATCTGGAAGAGGAACTCGTTGCCGGAGCGGCGCGCCGGGTCGCCGGTGCACGACTCGTCGGTGCCGAGGATCGTGTACTTCACCCCGGCGAGATGCAGCAGTTCCGCGGTGGCCCGAACGGTCTTGCGGGCGTTGTCGTCGAACGCGCCCGCGCAGCCGACCCAGTACACGTACTCGACGTCGTCGGCGAGTTCGCCGTCGAGGACCGGCACCTCGAAACCGAGGTCCTTCGTCCACGCGAGACGGTCGGAGTTGTTCTGGCCCCAGGGGTTTCCCTTGGTTTCGAGGTTCTTGAACAGCACGCCGAGTTCGCTCGGGAACGCCGATTCGATCATCACCTGGTACCGGCGCATGTCCACGACGTGGTCGACGTGCTCGATGTCGACCGGGCACTGCTCGACGCAGGCGCCGCACGTGGTGCAGGACCAGAGGACGTCCGGATCGATGACGCCGAAGTCCTCCTTGGTGCCGACCAGCGGACGCTCTTCGGGTGCCTCCTTGCCGTCCAGGATGTACGGCGCCTTCTCGAAGAGGTGGTCCCGCAGGTCCATGATCAACAGCTTGGGGGACAACGGTTTCCCGGTGTTCCACGCCGGGCACTGCGACTGGCAGCGCCCGCATTCGGTACAGGTGGCGAAGTCGAGCATGCCCTTCCAGGTGAAGTCCTCGATCTTGCCGCGGCCGAACGTGTCGTCCTCGCCCGGATCCTCGAAGTCGATCGGCTTGCCGGCCGACTCCATCGGCAGCAGCGGGCCGAGTGCGTCCGGGAGCCGCTTGGCGGTGACGTTCACCGGCGCCAGGAAGATGTGGAGGTGCTTGGAGTAGAGCACGATCGACAGGAACGCCAGCATCACGCCGATGTGCAGCAGCAGCCCGACGGTCTCCAGCGGCCCGGTGACCGACGGTCCCAGCGGCTCCAGGAGTTCGCCCACGCCGAGGGAGACCCACGCGCCCGACTCGTACGGGAAGACGCCGACCGCCGCCGACGCGCCGCGGAAGAGGAACATCGTCCAGATCACGTTGAAGATCATGAACAGGATCAGCCAGGCGCCGCCGGTGTGCGAGCCGAAGAACCGCGACGCGCGCTCTTTCCGTTCGGGTGCTTGGCGGATCCGGATGACCGCGAAGACCGCGAGCGAGACGAGCACCGCGACCGCGATGAAGTCCTGGAGGAAACCCAGCACCGCCCAGCGCCCGATGAGCGGGATGTGGAAGTCGTGGTCGAACAGGGCGCCGTACGCCTCGACGTAGACGGACCCGAGGATCACGAAACCCCAGAACGTGAACAGATGCGCGAGTCCGGGCACGGACCACTTGAGCAGTTTGCGCTGCCCGAAGACCTCGGCCAGATGCGTTTTCGCGCGGACGGCCATGACATCGGAGCGTTTTTCGTCCGGCTGGCCGGAGCGGATCAGTTTGTAGAGCCAGACGGCGCGGCGGGCGGCGAAAGCGAGGCCGGCGACGGTGATGAGCAGACCGAGGATGAGACGAACGAGCACGAGTCCTCCGGGGGAGAATCGGCTCAGTGAGAGCCGGTGTAGTACCGGCACGCCTTGCAGGCGTACCGCATTTTGGCCACTCGCCACCGTTTTCGGTAGGCCTCGAGATGTCCCGGCCGTGGCGGATGCACGCCGAGCCTGCGGTGACGGCGGATCCGCCGTCCCGTTTCGAAGAGTTCGGTCGCCAGGCCGAGATAGGCGCGCCGGAGCGCGATACCCGGCTCGCCGGCGAGATTGTCTCGGCAGAATCGGTGCAGCAGGGCGAGATCGGGGAGGCCAGGGGTGGTCACGCCGGGCAGGTGCTCGACGACGCCGAGCCCGGGATGCCCTGGGGGAACGGAGAATCTCGCGGGAAGTCCACAATGGACACAGGTGAGCGTGCAGCTCAGGCATCGGGTGACATGGCGGATCCGCCGTTCGCGCCGATCCTCGTCGATCGTTTCGCGAACGTGCCACCCCATGGAGCCTCCCAAGACCGTGGTGTGTCCTGTGTCACTCTCAATACTGGAGAGTAGGGCCCGCTCCGGGGGTGCGACAGGTCCAACCGGATGGCTTCGGAGCGGCCGGTCGGCGTAACGCTCCGCACCCGGCCGCATTCAGAGGACGAAATGCGGCGGACGGGCGTCGGTACAGGTGGTCGTGAGTGGCGATTCGGGTTAGAACCCGAATCGCCACTCACGACCAGCCGCACGCTTCCGCACACCGTGACCCACTCGTAGCCGAAAACGGCCCGTCCGGCGTCACGCGCTGGTTATAGTCCTGACCCGGGGTAATGGGGGAGGGAACGACGGGATGGGCGGGTTCGTCACCGCGGCTCTGGGGTTTCCGGCCGTGCTCTTCAGCTTCCTGCTGATCGTCGTGATCGGCTACTGGCTGCTGGCGCTGCTCGGCGCCGTCGACGTCGACGATTTCGACGGCGGCGACGGGCTCCTCGCGGGCTTCGGCGGCGTCCCACTGTCCATTTCGCTCTCTTTGCTGATCGCATTCACCTGGTTCGCCAGCCTGGCAGGGACGGTTCTTCTCGATGACCTGGAGCTTTCGACACCATCGAGGATCGGGCTCGGGGCCGGCGTGCTCGCCGTCGCGCTCGTGCTCGGCACACTCGGGACGAGGGTGATCGTGGTGCCGCTGCGTCGCGTCTTCGGTCCCGCGAAGGAACCGAGCAGGATGGACTTCGTCGGCAGGGCCGCGGTCATCCGCACCTCGTCGGTCACCCATGACTTCGGGCAGGCCGAAGTCGCCGCCGCCGACGGGTCGACGGCCATTGTGGACGTTCGCCAGGCGGGTGAAGGCAACCTGACGGCGGGCAGCCGCGTAGTTCTCTACGACTACGACTCCGAACGCGAGTTCTTCTGGGTCGAGTCCTTGGACATCTGAAGCAGAAAAGGAACACTATGGGTGCCATCAGCGTGGGGGCCGGCGTACTGATCGCCGTGATAGTTGTCATCCTCCTGGTCTTGCTCTTCACCATCACCAGGTTGTTCAAGAAGGTGCCGCAGGGTAAGGCACTGATCATCTCGAAGGTCCGCCGTGTCGACGTGACGTTCACCGGCGCGATCGTCCTGCCGGTGCTGCACAAGGCCGAGATCATGGACACCTCGGTCAAGGCCATGGAGATCACCCGGACCGGCCGTGAGGGCCTGATCTGCCGGGACAACATCCGCGCCGACATCCGGATCTCGTTCTTCGTGCGGGTCAACAAGACCGTCGAGGACGTGATCAAGGTCGCGCAGGCCATCGGCACCGAACGCGCCAGCGACGAGGCCACCCTGCAGGAGCTGTTCAACGCCAAGTTCTCCGAGGCGTTGAAAACCGTCGGCAAGCAGCTGGACTTCGTGGATCTCTACACCAAACGCCACGAATTCCGCGACCAGATCATCCGCGTCATCGGCACCGACCTCAACGGCTACAGCCTGGAGGACGCGGCCATCGACTACCTCGAGCAGACGCCGATGGCGCAGCTCGACTCCGCGAACATCCTCGACGCGCAGGGTATCCGCAAGATCACCGAGCTGACCGCGATCGAGCACGTGCGCACCAACGAGTTCCGCCGCAGCGAGGAGAAAGAGATCACCCGCCAGAACGTGGACGCCAAGGAGGCGATCCTCGAACTGGAGCGGCGGCAGGCCGACGCCGAGATCAAGCAGCGTCGCGAGGTCGAGACCATGCGGGCGCGCGAAGAGGCCGAAATCGCCAAGGTGCAGGCGGAGGAGCGGCTCAAGTCGCAGGCCGCCGGCCTGCGCACGGACGAGCAGCTCGGCATCCAGCACCAGAACCAGCAGCGTGAGATCGAGGTCGCGGGCAAGAACCGTGAGCGCGTGATCGCCATCGAGACCGAGCGCATCGAGAAGGACCGGCTGCTCGAGGTCATCGGCCGCGAACGCGAGACCGAGCTGTCCCGCATCGCCAAGGACAAGGAGATCGAGACCGAGAAGCGGTCCATCGCCGAGGTGATCCGCGAGCGGATCGCGGTCGAGAAGACCGTCGCGGAGCAGGAAGAGAACATCAAGAAGCTCCGCGTCGTCGAAGAGGCGGAGCGCCAGCGCTCGGCGATCATCATCCGGGCCGAGGCGGAAGCGCAGGAAAACCTCGTCAAGGACATCAAGGCCGCGGAAGCCGCCGAGGCCGCGTCGAAGCACAAGGCCCGCGAGGAACTGACGCTGGCCGAGGCTCGCCAGCAGGCGGCCGAGCTGGACACTCGCGCCAAGATCCGCCTGGCCGAAGGCATCCAGGCCGAGGAGGCCGCCGCCGGGCTGGCCGCGGCGCAGGTCAAGGAACGCGACGCCGACGCGCTGGAGAAGGTCGGCCGCGCCGAGGCCATCGTCGAGCGCGAGAAGGCGATCGTGCTCGCCGACGGGATGCGGGACAAGCTCAAGGGCGAGGCCGAAGGTCTCACGGAGAAGGCCGCCGCGATGGCCGCGCTCGACACCGCCAGCCGCCAGCACGAGGAGTACCGCCTGCGCCTGGAGGCCGAGAAGGAGATCCGGCTCGCCGCGCTCAACGTGCAGCGCGAGGTCGCCGAGGCGCAGGCCACGGTGCTGGGTATCGGGCTGGAGAAGGCCGACATCGACATCGTCGGCGGCGAGACGATGTTCTTCGAGAAGGTCATCGGCTCGATCGGCCTCGGCAAGAGCGTGGACGGCTTCGTCGAGCACTCGGACGTCGTCCAGACCCTCGGGAAGTCGTGGCTCGACGGCTCGGGCAGCTTCACCGAAGATCTGACGAAACTGGTCGGCTCGGTGAGCACGGAGGACGTGAAGAACCTGACGCTGTCGGCCTTCCTGGCCAAGCAGCTGCAGGCGGGCGGCCCGGACAGCGGCAAGGTGCAGGAGCTGCTGGCCATGGCGCAGCGGCTCGGCCTTGCCGACAAGTCCGTCGCCGCCCTCGCCCCCGCGAAGCAGTGACGACGACCGAACCGGCGGCGGGAACGGAGCAGCTGGACGCGGGCACCTATGAGGTGCTCCGCGCCCGGCTCGCCGCACAGGCCGCCGAACTGGCGAAGCGCGCGGACGAGCTCAACACCGCGCGGCTCGAGGTCTTCGGCAGCGCGCAGCTCGCGCTGATCGGCACGGAGCGGATCCGCACCGCGAACAACTGCGTGCCGCGGGACGTCGTGTCGGTCGGCGGGCGGATGTTGTTCGGCTACAACGTCTTCATCGGTCTCAAACCGGAGACGACGGTCGACGACGTCTTCTCGCTGCACGGTTTCAGTCATGACATCGAAGACACTGTGGCTTTCCGCTTCGACGACGTGCCCGCCGAGGAGCTGCCGGAGCTGTTGCGCGACGAGCAGTTCGTCCGCGATTTCGCCGAGCTGTACCGGTACTACCGGCAGGCGAAGCTGCTGCAGCTGCGGCGGGTCGAGGGCAAACTGCTCGCGGTGTTCCAGATCGGTCCGCGCACCGAGGACATCCGCGTGCTGCGCTGGGGGATCGCCGCCGACGGCAAGGTGTCCTATGTGGACAGCCGGGGCGAACGCGACCACGTCTTCCCGCCGTCGCACGATTTCGAATGGATCGAGACCAGCCGCGAGCAGCACGTCCTCGGGCGGCATCCGCACATCTCGATCGAGGACGACGTGTTCGTCGAGACCGTCGGCGGCAACCTGACGATCAAGGTCGAGAACAACACCGAAACCGGGGAGGGCGTCTACGCCGAACCGGTCGACGAGCCACTGCAGAGCCTCGCCGACGCCGAGGTCTCCTACGCCAGGATCGGCCCGCTGATCCTGCTGCGGATCCTGCCCTACAAGGAGACCGCGTACCGGTATCTGGTGTTCAACACCCGCACGCGGGACGTGGTGCGCCTCGACGGGATCGGGCAGGCGTGCCAGCGGCTCCCCGAGGACCACGGGATCATCTTCCCCGGCGGCTACTACCTCGACACGGGTGTCAGCAAGACGTTCGACACCACCGTGGACGAGCTCGAATTCGAGCGTGTGATCCGCTCCCCCAACGGGGAGGACGTGCTCTACGTCTTCCACGCGCGCGACGACGGCCGCTCGCTGCTCCTGCCGTACAACGTGATCCGCAAAGAGGTTTCGAACCCGATCCCGTGCCACGGGTACTCGCTGTTCGACGACGGCACGATGGTGCTGTTCCGCGCGTTGTCCGAAGAGCCGAGCCGCGTGCACCCGATGCAGGTGTGGCGGACGCCGTTCCAATCGGACACCTTCGCCGCGTCGCAGCCGGCGGGCACCGGACCGCTGGAACGGGTCGGCAACGCCGATCTGGTCCGCGGCATCTCCGACTGTCTCTCGATCGGCCGGATGGTCGAGGAGATGGCGCCGTCGGCGGCGGTGTTCGAGGCCCTGATCGCCGCGTGCGCGCGGGTTTTCGACCACTACCACTGGCTCGGTGAGGCCGAACTCGGTGATCTGCGGTCGCCGCTGTCGGACGTCCGGGTGACCGCGGAGCAGGTGCTCGACGAGTTCGAGACCGTCACTTCGCTCACCGCGCAGGCGGCCGAAGCCGTCGAAGAGGCGGCCGCGGAGACCGCGTCACTCGTGCGGAGGGTCCGCGGCGAGGCACTGAACGCGGCCGACGCGTGGGTGCGCCGGCTGGCCGAAATGCACCGCGCGCGAGGGCATCTCGTCACCGTGCGGGAGCTGCGGTATGTCGATACCGGCCGGGTCGACAAGCTGATCGCCGACCTCGACACGGAATTCGGGGAAGCGGCTCAGCGGGCCGTCCGGTTCCTGCAGGGCGAAGACGCGTTCACGAGCTATCACGCCGAGGTCGACGGGTTGATCGAAGCCGCGGGCGCGATCTCCACCGTCGCCGAAGCCGTCCCGGTCGCCGAGCGGCTGGACGAGCAGTCCGGCGGGCTCGAAGTCCTTACCGACGTCGTCGGTGGCCTGGAGATCGCGGACGCCGTGGTGCGGACGAAGATCCTCGAACGCGTCGGCGAGGTCATCGGCGCGGTCAACCGGGCGCGGGCCACCCTCGAAGCGCGGCGCAAGGAGCTGCTGGAGACCGAGGGCCGGGCGGAGTTCGCCGCCGAGTTCGCGCTGCTCGCGCAGGCGATCACCGGCGGGCTCGCGGTCGCGGACACCCCCGACCGGTGCGACGAGCAGCTCGGCAGATTGCTGCTGCAGCTGGAAAACCTCGAATCGCGGTTCGGCGAGTTCGACGACTTCCTGGTGTCGCTCGGGGAGAAGCGGACCGACGTCTACGAGGCGTTCTCCTCGCGCAAGCAGGCGTTGCTCGACGAGCGGGCGCGTCGCGCGGACCGGCTCGTCGATTCGGCCGAGCGGATCCTCGCCAGTGTCACGCGCAGGGTCGGCACGCTCGGTTCGGTCGATGAGATCAACACCTACTTCGCCTCCGATCCGATGGTCGCGAAGCTGCGCAGCGTCGTCGCCGAACTGCGGGACCTCGGCGACCAGGTGCGCGCCGAAGAGCTGGAAGGCCGGGTCAAGGCCGCTCGCCAGGAAGCCGGGCGCGCACTGCGCGACAGGCAGGACCTCTACGGCGACGGCGGCGAGACGATCCGCCTGGGCCGCAACACCTTCGCGGTCAACACGCAGGACATCGACCTCACCCTGGTGCCGCACGACGGTGGGATGAAGTTCGCGATCACCGGGACCGACTACCGCTCGCCCGTGCGGGATCCCTCGTTCGAGGAGACGCGGCCGTACTGGGATCAGCTGCTGGTCTCGGAATCGCCCGAGGTCTATCGCGCCGAGTACCTGGCGACGTCGATCCTGGCCGAACAGCCGGATCTGGCCGAGGCCGATCTCCTGGAGGTCGTCCGGCGCGCCGCGGGGGACCGTTACGACGAGGGCTACGCGCGTGGTGTGCACGACCACGACGCCGCCGCGATCCTGGCCGCGTTGTTGCGCCTGCGCTCCGCCGCGGGGTTGCTGCGGTATCCGCCCGCCGCTCGCGCCGCCGCCCAGCTGTTCTGGGCTTTCGGTGCCGAAGAAGCGGCGAAGTCCGCCTGGACGACGCGCGCCGCGTCGCTCGCGCGGGTGCGGGAGGCGTTCGGGCACACCACGGCGATCGACGCGCTGGCGCGGGAACTCGCCGAGGCGATGACCGCGTTCGCCGCGTCCTCGGGGCTGACGCTGGAGCTCGAACTCGCCGGCGAGTACCTGTTCGAGGAACTGGCCGACGCGTCGCCGGGTTTCGTGACCAGTGGCGGGGCCCGGACCCTGCTCGACAAGTTCCGGCTCGACCGCCGTAGCTTCGCCGAAGACCTGCGTGCCCTCGAAGACCTCGCGGATCGGTATCAGCTCGCCGAAGCCTGGCTCCGGTCCTTTGTGGACTCGGCGGGCCTGCCCGACGACGAGCTGGCGGAGGCCGTCGCGATCGAACTGGCCGACCTGCCGCGGTACGACTCCTCGGCGGAACTTTCGGCCACTGTGGACGGTCTGCTCGGCTCGCATCCGCGGATCGTGAACCGGTCCCTGACGCTGCGGCTCGACGAGACGCTGGCCAGGACGCTGCGGTTCCGGCGTGACCGGGTGCCGGGTTTCCGGGCGTACCAACGGCTGCGCAACGACCTGGTGGCGGCGGAGCGGGACAGGCTGCGGCTGACCGAGTACAAGCCGAAGGTGATGAGCGCCTTCGTGCGCAACAGGCTGCTCGACGAGGTCTATCTGCCGCTGATCGGCGACAACCTCGCCAAGCAGCTCGGCGCGACCGGCGACGCGCGGCGGACCGATCAGTCCGGTCTGCTGCTGCTCATCTCGCCGCCCGGCTACGGCAAGACGACGCTGATGGAGTACGTGGCGAGCCGTCTCGGGCTGGTGTTCGTCAAGGTGAACGGGCCCGCGCTCGGTCACGACGTCACGTCGGTGGATCCGGCGGACGCGCCCAACGCGACGGCGCGGCAAGAGGTCGAGAAGATCTCGTTCGCGCTCGAGCAGGGCAACAACGTGCTGCTGTATCTGGACGACATCCAGCACACGTCGCCGGAACTGCTGCAGAAGTTCATCTCGCTGTGCGACGCGCAGCGGCGGATGGAAGGCGTGTGGGAGGGCCGGACGCGGACGTACGACCTGCGGGGCAAGCGGTTCGCGGTCTGCATGGCGGGCAACCCGTACACTGAGCAGGGCAAGCGGTTCCGGATCCCGGACATGCTCGCCAACCGTGCCGACGTGTGGAACCTCGGTGATGTGCTGTCGGGCAAGGAAGAGCTGTTCGCGCTGAGCTACATCGAGAACTCGCTCACCGCGAACACCGTGCTGGCTCCGCTCGTCTCGCGCGAACGGTCCGATGTGGACGTTCTCGTGCGGCTGGCCCGCGGCGACGGTTCGGTGCGGGCGGATCAGCTGAAGCACGCCTACTCGGCGACCGAACTCGAGCAGATCCTCGCCGTCCTGCGGAAACTGATCAAGGTGCAGCGGATCGTCCTGGCGAACAACCAGGCGTACATCGCCTCGGCCGCGCAAGCGGACTCGTCGCGGGTCGAACCGCCGTTCCAGCTGCAAGGCTCCTACCGCAACATGAACAAACTCGCCGGCCGGATCGTGCCCGCGATGAACGACGCGGAACTGGAAGCGCTGATCGACGACCACTACGCCGGCGAAGCGCAGACGCTCACCTCGGGCGCCGAAGCGAACCTGCTGAAACTGGCCGAACTACGCGGACGGCTGAGCCCCGCGGAGGCGCAACGCTGGGCCGACGTGAAGGCGGCTTACCTGCGCGCGCAAGCGCTCGGCGGGGACGACGAGGACCCGATGAGCCGCGCGGTCGGCGCTATGGGCTTGCTGGCGGACCGGGTGGGGGCGGTGGAGGCGGCGATCGAACGGGCTTCGGAGCGGATGGTCGTGCGGGATGTGATGTAGGGGTTTGTGGTCGGGTGGCGGGAATCGGTGATGCTGGTTGGTGGCTGCCCCTTCGTTGCCGGAATTCGGCGACGGAGCCGCCATGTCTCCGCTGAGATGTTGCCGGATATCGGCGATGCCGCGCAGTCCGCTTCGTGTCCGCGTTGCCGGGAGTCGGTGATACCGCTTGGACGGTCCTTGTCGTTGCCGAAAATCGGCAACTCCCTGCCCCGCTCGCGAGGCCGGAAACTGTCGGTGGCCGGTCGTATGGTCGTGGGGTGGACACACATTCCGCGCCTGTGGCGCTACTCGAAAACCTCACCGGCCCCGAGCTGCTGGAAGCGGTGAACGCTGTCATCGATTCGTTGGACGACAAGGATTCCGTCGCGCTCGCGCAAGCGGCGTCGGCCGGTATTGCACGGCTGGAAGCGGTCCGGTTCCGGGCGCTGGCGCAGCTGAACCGACATCGCGACGGCGCCCGCAGCGTCACACAGGAGGTCGCTTTCGCTCTGTCGCTTGTGGACAATCATGCCGGTGCGATGGTCGCTGCGGCCGACGCGCTGACCACCCGCCTGCCGCGCACGCTGTCCCTGATGGACCAGGGAGAAGTGAGCGGTTTCGGCGCGATGAAGGTCGCCGCGGCCACCGCGTGGTTGTCGGACGAGGACGCCCGCACCGTCGATGCGCTCCTGGAAGATCGGCTACCGGGCAGGAATCCTGATCAGATCCGGAAAGCCGCCAACCACGCCGCGATCACCGTCGACCGCGAGGGCGCCGAAGCACGGGCCGAACGGCATCGCGAAGGCCGCCGCCTGACCTTGCGGCAAGGCGAAACGGGAGTGGCGTCGATCGAGGTCGAAGACGGGCCGGTCGAAAAAGTCACCGCAGCCTATCGGCGCATCGATCGGGAAGCACGAGCGCTCAAGACCGGTGAGGAGACTCGCACCCTGGAGCAGCTCCGCGCCGACGTCGCGCTCGACCTTCTGCTCGGCGGACAAGGCGGAACCAGTGAACGCACCGAAGTGTTCCTGTACATGGACCTGTTCACTTATCTCGGCCTCAACGACGATCCCGCGGATCTCGCCGGACATGGCACTGTCCCCGCGGCGCTGGCCCGGCACATCGCCGCCGGCCCGAACACTGTGCTGCGCCGCATCATCACGGACCCGCTGTCCGGGCAGGTCCTCGACCTCGGGCGAGACCGTTACCGCCCCAGCGCGGGCCTGGGCGAGTTCGTGCGGGTCCGGGACCGGGAATGCCGAAGACCCGGCTGCCACCGTCCTGCCCAGGCCTGCGATATCGATCATTCGGTGCCCTGGCAACACGGTGGCCATACCGACGCCGACGAACTGATCGACCTCTGCCGGCGAGACCACCGCCTCAAAGACGAACCCGGCTGGACCTACCACCTCGCCGCCGACGGCACCCTCACCATCACCACACCCACCGGACAGAGCTACGACAGCTCACCCCCGCCGCTCCATCAACCCCGACCGCCGGTGCCCGGCGCCGACGAACCGCCACCGTTCTGAGTCTCATTGCCGGAAAGTGGCGACGGACGGCCAGGCCTCGCCGTTAGGGCCGCATCGTCGGAAAACGGCGAGGGCGCCGGGCTCGGCTTGGGCCTTCGAAACGCCGCTGACTCGCCACTAGACCTCGCGTCGCCGGAACGCGGCCACGGGTGGTGTGTGCGGAGACGCTGCTTTGGCCCTTCAAGTTCACGGTCGAGTCTTGCTGTTTGGCGCGTTGCCGGAAAGCGGCGACGGGCACCCTACGCAGGGCTCCGCGTTGGCCGAGAAAGGGCCGCTGCTGATATGTCTCGCCGCTAGACCCGTGTCGCCGGAAAGTGGCGACAGGAACCCTGCGCGGAGGGGTGCTGCGTTGGCCGTTCAAGGGCACACCGACAAGTCTCGCCATTGGAGCGCGTGGCCGGAAAGTGGCGACGGGCGGTGTGTGCAGACGCGCTGCATTGTCCATTCAAGTTCACCGCCAAGTCTCGCCGCTAGACCCGTGTCGCCGGAAAGTGGTGACAGGAACCCTGCGCGGAGGGGTGCTGCGTTGGCCGTTCAAGGGCACATTGACAAGTCTCGCCATTGGAGCGCGTGGCCGGAATGCGGCCACGGGCGATGCGTGCGGAGACGCTGCTTTGATCCTTCATGCTCACCGCCAAGTCTCACCACTAGACCCCGCATCACCGGAAAGCAGCGACGAGCACCCCTGCGCGCAGGACTCCACGTTGGCCGTGAAAGGGGCCGCCGCCGCCAAGCCCCGCCACAAACCTGCGTCGCCGAAAAGCGACCACGAAAGGCCGGACGCACCACTCAAGACCCCAAAGCCGCCAACTGCCCAGCAGTGAGCCGTTCCACCAACGGAACCGCCCGATACTCCCCACCGCGGCAATCCACGCGAACCGGGCCGGCGATGTGCGGGTGCTCTTCGGCCACCCGCAAGGCGGCAGCGGTCCGCTCAACAGACCAGTCGAGGGCCGAAGCGAGAGCCGCAAGGGAAAGCCCCCGGCCGGCGTGCAGGAGTGCGGCGAGCACGGTCAGTGCGTCACCGGCGAAGACGGCGACGCGGTCGTCGTGCATGATTTCGTCGATGCGCGCGTGGAATCGGGAGAGGTCGTCCATGCGGGCGCCCGCGGGGGTCGCGACGCCGAGGATTTCGGCGCCCTGGCGGGAGACCTTGACCCATTCCTGGTTGGAGCGGACGCTTTCGGCCCACACGCGCTGCGGCATTTCCTCGTCGATGACGTACTGCTCCCGCCGGCCGTCGCGTTCCCGTTTGAGCATGGCCTGTGCTTCGAGGTAGGCGACGGCGTTCGAGATCGAGGCCGGGCTGACCTGGAGCCGCCGGGCGAGCTGGGCGGCGGTGAGCACGCCGTCGTCGCTGACGGCCAGGCACGCGAGGACCCGCGCGGTCATGCGGGGCAGTCCGGTCGCCACGATCATTTCGGCGAAGTCGGTTTCGAAGGCGCGGACGGCTTCCGGGTCCCGTCCGTAGCCGTTCTCGACGACGGGGACGGCGCGCGGTTGCGGTTTGCGGCGCCGCGCGCGTTCGCCGGTGACGCGGGTCGCTTCTTCGGCGCGGTAGCCGGAACGGCCGCTGTTGCGCGCGACCTCGCGGCTGATCGTCGACGTCGGCCGCCCGAGCCGCCGGGCGATCTCGGCGTAACCGAGGCCGTCCTTGAGCCAGGACGCGATCAGCCGTCGATCCTCCAGCGTCAGCCTGCCGCCCGGCATGGCACCTCCTGTGCGTTCACGCGCAGATCATTGCAACGAGACGTTGCATTCATTGCCACGACCGTTGCAACGATTTCCGGAAATCTACCAGCTATAACACCCAAAAAGCCAGGGTAAAGCTTTGAGGGATCTGTAAATGCAACGTAGCCTTTGGGTATCGGTAAAAACTGGGAGGAACAGCTATGACCACCTCGGTGCCTCATCTCACCGAACTACCCCTCGAACGACCGAAGGGCTGCCCGTTCGACCCGCCCGCGGAGCTCGGCACGCTGCGCGACGAGCATCCGCTGGTCCGGCTGACGTTCCCCGACGGGCACGACGGCTGGCTCGCGACGGGACACGCGGTCGTCCGCGCCGTTCTCGCGGATCCGCGGTTCAGCGCCCGGCAGGAGCTGATGCACTCGCCGCTGCCGGGCCCGGCGGCGATGATGGAGATGCCACCGGCGCCCCCGGGGATGTTCATCAAAATGGACGGCTCCGAACACAGCCACTACCGCAAGCTGCTCACCGGCAAGTTCACCGTCCGCCGGATGCGGCTGCTCTCGGAGCGGGTGGAGCAGGTGACCACCGAACACCTCGACGCGATGGAGCAGCAGGGAACGTCGGCCGACCTGGTGACCGCGTTCGCGCAGCCCATTCCGGCGCTGATGATCTGCGAGCTGCTCGGCGTCCCGTACGAGGACCACGAGTTCTTCCGGCGCAACGTCCTGCCGCTGAATCTGCCGGACGCTCCGGCCGAGGAGCAGGAAGCCGCCGTCAACGCGCTGGGGGAGTACCTCTACAAGCTCATCGTGGCGAAACGGGCCGCGCCGACCGACGACATCCTCGGTGAACTGACGACCACGACGGAGCTCACCGACGAGGAGCTCACCGGTATCGCGTTCCTCTTGCTGGGCGCCGGTTTGGACACCACGGCCAACATGCTCGCGCTGGGCACTTTCGCCTTGTTGCAACATCCGGGCCAGCTCGCGGCGGTCCGCGAGGACCCGGAGCGCATCGAAGGCGCGATCGAGGAATTGCTGCGCTACCTGACCATCGCGCACACCGGCGCGCGCACCGCGCTCGAAGACGTCGAGATCGGCGGGCAGCTCGTCAGGGCGGGGGAGGTGGTCGCGCTTTCGGCCCAGGCGGCCAACCGGGATCCGCTGAAGTTCCCGGAACCCGACCGGCTCGACGTCCGCCGGAACGCCGCCGGGCACGGTTCCTTCGGGCACGGCGTCCACCAGTGCCTCGGCCAGCAGCTCGCGCGGGTGCAGATGAAGGTCGCCTTCACCGGGTTGCTCGCCAGGTTCCCCAAGCTGCGCCTCGCCGTTCCGGCCGAAGAGATCCCGATGCGGACGGATTCCGACATCTACGGGGTGTACGCGCTCCCGGTGGCGTGGGACTGATCGCGATGAAACTCGAAGTGGACCGGGAACGCTGTGTGGGCGCCGGAATGTGCGTGCTGACCGCGCCCGCGGTGTTCGAACAGGACGAGGAAGACGGCCGGGTCCGGTTGCTGGACCCGGAACCGGCCGACATCGGCGACGCCGTGCAGTCGTGCCCGGCGGCGGCGATCACGGCGAAAGCGTAGAAACCCCAGGCCAGGGGGTGCCGGGCGGGCACCCCCTGGCACGGGATCAGCCGACGTCCGCGAGGACCTTGCCCGCGTCGGCGCTCGGCACCGCGGTGCCGGCGTAGAGCTGCTGGACCCTGGCCTTCTCCTGCGCGTTCGGGTTCACGCTCTTGCAGCTGACCCCGCCGGTCGAGCCGGACATCAGCGACGAGCACGGGCCGGGCTTCACGTCGGGCAGGCCGAGGCTGTGCCCGAGTTCGTGGGAAGCGATCCGCGGCGTGTAGTAACCCTGCTGGACGGCCTGCCTGCCCATCCACACGGTGACCGTGCCGCTCGGGCGCACCGGGCCGAGCGTGGCGCGCGGCCAGCCGTTGTCGGCGATGACCCGGATGTTGACCCGCTGCCCCGGCGTCGCCTTCACGATACGGACGTTGGTGACGTTGGTGTTCCAGACGTTGACGCCGGCGGCCACCGCGTCCTTGAACTCCGCGGCTTGGCTGTCGTCGTAGGTCAGGGTGGTCGCCATGATCTCGGCGGCACCGGCGGAGGGTGCCGTGAGCATCGAGACGGAGAGCGCGGCGCCGGTGAGCACCGCGGCGAAGGTACGTCGAAGCACGTTGAACTCCTCGCGTTTAAAGCGTGCTGGAATTTCGGAGCAATAACGACCCTGAACCTTTCGCGGCGCTCGGGGTACCCGCCGATAGTCGCCTGTCGTTAACCATGATCTTGACGCGACCGGAAGACTGTGCCGTTATGACGACGGCGCGTTTCACCGGACACGAAGCACCGATCCTCGCGGTCGCGGTGAAGGGAAACCGGCTGGTCACCGGGGGTGCGGACCGGACGGTGCGGGTCTGGGACCTGGAGACCGGAGAGCAGCGTTTCGCGCTGAGCGGCCATGATCGGCCGGTTCTGGCGGTGGGTATCTCGGGTCAGTACGTGGTCGGTTGCGATGGGGCGACGGTGCGGCGCTGGCGGATCACCGGTACCGGCGCGCATCCGCCGGAGGTCCAGACCACCAAGCGGACGGTGGCGGTCGCGGTGGCGAAAGACTTCGCCGTGTCCGGCGCGGGAAGCACCGTCGAGGTCAGGCGGCTGGACGGCGCGACGGCACGGACCCTGCGCACCGGCGGCCCTGAGGTCGAATCGGTCGCGGTGACCCCGGACGGCCGCGTCGTCGTCGCCGGGGACGACGCCGGTGGCGTACGGCTGTGGGACCGGGAAATCGTTTCCCACTACCGGTTCGGCGGCGCGGGCGCGGTCCACGTGGTCGCGATCTCGGCCGACGGCGAGCAGGTGCTGTCCGCCGAGGGCGAGATGGTCCGGTTGTGGGGGCGCAAGGGCGATCCGGCCCTCGTCTTCCCCGGGCACACCGGCGTGGTGCGGGCGCTGGCCTTCGGCGCCGACGGCAAATTGGTGCTTTCCGGCGGTTCCGACGGCGAAGTGCGCGTCCGCGAGATCGACGATCCACGGGACTACACACTCCTCAAGGGACATCAGGGGAACGTCCGCGCGATCGTCTGCACCGCGGGCAACGAGAAGATCGTCACGGTCGGGGACGACCGCACGATCCGGGTGTGGGACCGCTTCGGCAACCAGATCGACGGCACCGGTTTCGTCGAGCCCAAACCGGGCCGGGCGCGGCCGCGGATCACGCCCGACGTCGAAAGCCCGGTCGACCTGATCGGCTTCCACGACGACGTGCGCACCCTCGCCGCGGTCATCGCCGACCGCGAGACCAGCCCGCCGCTGTGCGTCGCGCTGCTGGGCCCGTGGGGTTCCGGCAAGTCGAGTTTCGTCCGCCAGGTGACCGACCGGGTGGCCGAACTGGCGCGCCGGTCCCGCGGCGACGCCGCGAACAGCGTGTTCACCGGTGAGATCCGGCAGATCCGGTTCAACGCCTGGCAGTACCACGACGACCATCTGTGGGTCGGGCTGGTGGACCACCTGTTCCGCAATCTCGGCGCGCCCGAGACGCACGCGGACGCCGGCGAGGTCCGCGCCGAACGGGAGGAGCTGCGGAACCGGCTCGCGGGGCTGAAGGCCGTCAAGGCGGATTCCCCGCTCACCTGGCGCTGGCGGCTGCTGGTCTCCGGGGTGGACCGGGCCGAACGCCGTCGGCGGAGGCTCGCAGTCGCCGGGTACGCGGTGCTGGGCGTGCTCGGTGTGGCCGCGGCGATCACCGGCTGGGCCTTGTGGCACAACGCGATCCTCGCCGCGGCGGGTGCCGTCGTCGCGCTCGGCGCCGTGCTGACCCCGGCGCTCACCACCGCCAGATCCGCGCTCGCGCCGGTCAAGTCCACATTGGACAGGCTGCGGCACGACGTCGACAAACGCGCGGAACGGTTCGACGCCGAGGTCCGGGAGACCGAGGAACGGCTGCGGCGGCTGGACGCGGCCAGCAGGCTCGGCGATCTCATCGAGGAGGCGAAAACCGGGAGATACGGGGACTACCAAGGGGTTTTCGCCCGGGTCCGGGAAGATCTCGCGAATCTGAGCGCCGATCTGGTGGACGCCAGGGAGGAATGGGCGCGGGCGGGCGGCAAGGGCAAGCCGCCGCTGGAACGGATCGTGCTCTACATCGACGATCTCGACCGCTGTCCGCCGTCGAAGGTGATCGAAGTGCTGGCCGCGGTGCATCTGCTGCTGGCGCTGCCCGCGTTCGTCGTGGTGGTCGCGGTCGACCCGCGGTGGTTGCGGCGCTGCCTCGACCAGCACCACGAGGAACTGTTCGGCGCGGGGGAGGCGCGGCGGGCGGAGTACCTCGACAAGATCTTCCAGATCGTGTTCGCCCTGCGCCCCATGGGAACCGCGGCGGACGAGCTGATCGACGCCCTGATGCCGATCGAGGAACGGGAACCGGAGCCGTCCGAGCCCGAAGAATGGCCGGAGGACGAGAGTGCCCCCGAAGACGGTGGAACAAGGGAGGTCGTCGTCCAGGAAACGGCGCCGCCGACGTTCTACAACATGCGGCCGGACCGGTTGCGGCTCACCGAGGTCGAACGCGCTTTCGTCCACGTACTGCGGAAAAGGCTGAACACGCCGCGCGAGATCCGGAAGCTGGTCAACCTCTACCGGCTCGTGCGCATCGGTATCCCGGACGCGGAACTGGCGCGGTTTGTCGACGGCCCGTACCGCGCCGTGCTCGTCCTCCTGACCCTGCTGGTCGCCGATCCGGACGCCGCGCGCAAGACGTTCATCGCCCTTTCCGACGGGGAATCGTTACGGGAGGCCTTTCCACCTGAATGGCGGCTAGACGCCGAATCCTTCGATGATCTACAGGTCTACCGGAATTGGGTGGGCACCCTCGCCCGCTTCAGTTTCGAGACCTACGATCTCGTGACCGAGGAGGCGGAACCGGGAACCATGTTGTAGCTACACTTGCCCGCTACGACGGCTAGGGGGCGGCGCATGCGGAGAACAGGCTGGCTTTCGCTCGTCTTCGGCGCGCTCGTCGGGACGCTCGTGATCGTCCTGCTCGCCACGGCGATCACCCCGCCCTCGAACGCGACCAGGCCCGACTGTGTCCGCCTCATCACCAGTTCTTCCACGGAGAAGGGTGATCTGATCGCCGAACTGGCCGAGCGGTACAACAACACCGGCCGGACGTTCGACGGCGGCCGGTGCGCGAGGGTCGAGGCGCACAAGAAGACCTCGGGCGCCACGCTCGACCTCATCGCCGACGGCTGGAACGACCTCGACCAGCACCACCCCGAGCCCCAGGTCTGGCTGCCCAGTTCGTCGCTCTGGCTCGATCTGCTGCGCCAGCGCGGAAAAGGCGAGCGGATCAAGTCCGGCCCGAAGACCTCGCTCGCGACCAGCCCGATGGTGATCGCGATGCCCGAGCCGATGGCGAAGGCGATGGGCTGGCCGGGCAAGACCCTCGGCTGGGGCGACGTACTGGAAGTGAACCGGAACGGCGGCTGGGCCTCGAAGGGCGCGGCGTACGCCCAGTGGGGGAACTTCACGCTCGGCAAGGACAACCCGCGGCGGTCGACGTCCGGGCTCGCCGCGACCATCGCGACCTATTTCGCGGCGACGGGCGGCGACTACGGCAAGATCGGCACCGCGGAGACCGTGCAGTTCGTCCGCGGGATCGAGGCGTCGGTCGCCTACTACAGCGACGATTCGGTGGCCTTCCTGAAGACGCTGTACGACGAGGACCGCAAGAAGCCGACGCCCTACATCAGCGCGATGGCGATGCAGGAGCAGATGGTCTACCTCTACAACCGCGGCGTGCCGACCGGGGATCCGGCGCAGCTGAAGGCGAACCCCGTCCCGCCGCTGCGCCCGCTGGTCGCCGTCCACCCCAGGGAAGGGACGATGCTGATCGATCATCCCTTCCTGGTCACCGCGAACGCGTCCCCGGAGCAGCAGTCGGCGGCCAAGGATTTCTACGACTTCCTCCTGGAGGCCGCCCAGCAGGACCGGTTCCGTGAGCTCGGATTCCGCGACCCCGGCGGTAACGGGACCCCGGAGCTGGCCGGGGTCGTGGGCACCCAGGGAGCCCAGGAGCCGCCGAAGATCGGCGTCCCCACCGGCGAACAGATCCAGAAGATGCTGGACGGCTGGGAGTACACGCAGCGGCGGGGCCGGATCCTGCTGGTGCTGGACCTGTCCGGCTCGATGAACGAACCGTTCGACAAGAACCGCAAGGACAAGCCGTACTCCGAAAGCCGGATCGCCCTGCTGAAACCCGCGATCCGGAAACAGCTCGAGTACCTGCATCCCGAGGACGAGGTCGGGCTGTGGACGTTCTCCGACGGGTACGAGGAGAAGATGCCGATCGGCAAGGTGAAGAACGTCCGCGGCCCGATGCTCGACCTGGTCGAGAACCTGACCCCGAAAGGCGATACGGCGCTGTACCAGACCGTGATGGCCGCCAACGAGAAGATGCGGCGCGAGTTCGACCCGAACCTGATCAACGCCGTCGTCTTCCTGACCGACGGCGAGAACACCGAGGCCGGGACGAAGGAGCAGGTGTTGCAGAACGTCGACGCCGAGCGGCTGGACAACTCCGTCCGCATCTTCACCATGGCCTACGGCGCGCAGGCCGACAGCCGCGTCCTCGACGAGATCGCGCAGAAGTCCAAGGCCCGCAGCTATCAGGCCGTCGACCCGCACGGCATCGACAAGATGTTCGTCAACGTGTTCAGCAACTTCTGACATGGCCGAGTACGACAACCGGCCGTTCCACGTCGTCGCGGTGGTGCTCGGCCTGATCGCCGGGATGATCGGCCGCGCGGTGACCTATCCGCATCCGCAGGCCTGGCTTTTCGGTGCCGTCGCGGCGTTGGCCGTGCTGGTCCCGGCCGAGACCGCGTTCTTTGTGCTGAACGGCAGGCGACGGAGGCCGGCGCGGGAGAAGCGCGCGCCGGAGCCCGCCGCCGCCTTCGATCACTACAGCCTGCTCGGGCGGGCGCTGACGGCCATCGAAACGGTGCGGCCCGGGGAGACGGAGCTGTCCGCCGTCTTCCGCCGGGCGGTGGCCCGGCTCGAAAACCGCAAGGACCGCAACGCTCCCGAAGTCGTCGAGCTGCGGGTGACGGTGAAACAGACCACCGAGAAGCTGGAGCGACACGCGCGGGACGAGAACCCTGATCCGGTGATGCTCGTCGAGCGGATGAGGCTGTACCGGGAAACGCTCGAAGACGCCCTCGCGGCGGTCGAACCACGGTGAGTGTTCGGTGGCGAACAGACTACGGCCGTGCGTCGTGCTGATCTGAGGGCATGCCGTTGATCGGGCGCCGGGTTGTCGAGGGCGTGGAACATGTGGTCGTACCGGTGGAGCACCGGTTCAGCCTGGAGGAGGCCGTGCTGGCGGTGATGGCCGCCAAGAGCACCGTGCGGCCCGCTCCGGGGATCAAGGTCGCTCCGCTGAAGGTGTCGGAGGTACGGTCAGCGCTGCTCTACGCGGCGAAGCACGCCGACAGACGACACCAGATCGTGGACAGCTACTTCGTCGAGGCCGAAGACGGACCGTTGCACCGGTTGGCCGAGTGGATCAGATCGGAACTGGTCCGGCTGGGCATCTTCACCACCCACGACGGTTCCGCCGCCGGATCGGGTGGCCGATTCGGTTACTCTCCGCGATAGGTGTTCACGACTGCCTGGGAGGGTGTTTCGTGGGTTTGGGCCAGGAGGCCGCCGAAGAAAGAGAACGTCCGTTCCTGGAGCGACTGGACGAACCCGTCCGCGCCCGGTTGCTGGAGATGGGCACCCCGCAGACCTACGAGGGACGGCAGGCGCTCATGCGGGCGGGCGAACCCGGCGACTTCGTCATGCTGCTGCGGCACGGCTACGTGAAGGTGACCAGCGCCGACCGGATGGGCGCGACGGTCATCCTCGACGTCGGGGTCCCCGGCGATCTGCACGGCGAGATCGCGGTGATCGCGGGCGGGATCCGGATGGCCGACGTCGTCGCCATCGAAGAAGTGCACGTCCGGCGCATCGCGGCGAGCGAGTTCAACCGGTTCCTGCTGGAACATCCGGCGGCGATGCGGGAGGTGCTCGTCAGTGTCGCCCGCCGGTTCGTGCTCGCCCAGCGGCAGCGGACCCAGTCGTGGAAACCGCAGGCGGTGGCCAGGGTCGCGACCAGATTGGACTACCTCGTCGACGTCTGTGGCATCCGGACACCCGCCGGCTGGCGGATCGGGATCCCGTTGAGCCAGGACGAACTCGCGCAGTTCATCCCGATGGGCCGGACCATGGTCGCGCAGGCACTGGACAAACTCCGGAAGGCGGGAGTGGTGGCCAGTTCGCGCCGTGCGATCACCGTCATCGACCGCGAGGCATTGCGGGTGGTCACGGAAAAAGGTGTGACTTAGCTCACTGGCGTTGACCTGCGCGAGGTCATGTTTTGTTCGGTTCCGAACAGAACTTCCGGTGAGGAGTGGGAACACTGCTTCCTGCCGCCAGTTTTCACCGATCAGGGGAGGGGTCGCAGAGATGCAGGTGCTGACCTCAGGCCGATACAACGCGCACACCCACGCCGTCCTGTCCGTCGACATCGTCGGTTCGTCGAAGGCCAGTGACGACCTGCTGGACCCGATGAAGACCGAGATGGAAACGCTGGTTTCCCGCTCGTTCACCGCCGTCGGGCTCGCGCCGGGGGAAGCGCGTCACTTCCGGGAGACCGGGGACGGGCTGATGGTCGCGTATCCGGACCACGCCGTCGGCCAGCTCTGCGAGGTCGTGTTCCACCTGGACCATCTCCTCCGGACCCGCAACCGCTACGCCCGGGTGCCGATGCGGGCGCGTGTGGCGGTCCACATGGGACCGATGGCGGACAACCACCGCTACCACCGCACGTACATCACGCTGACCCGGTTGCTGTGCGCCTCCACCTTCAACGACGCCGTGGGCTACTGGTGCCGTTCGGATCCCACGGGCGACAAGTTCGGCGCCGGGATGATCGTGTCGCAATCCGTGTGGCGCAACGTGGTCGAGCCGTTCGGGGTCGCGCTGGTCCCGCCCGCCCGCTGTGCCCGGATCAGCGTCACCACTCCGGATTTCGCGGACAGCGCGTGGATCCACCTGCCCGGCCTGGACGCGGAAGCGGTCCTCGCCGAACTGAACCCGGCCGTCGCGGTGCCGCTCGTGTTCGACCGGGTGAGCCGGTTGTCCACGACGGCCTGACCCAGACCGGGCGGTCCGGTTTCCAGGGAGGGAAAACCGTATCGCTCGCCGGTTCCCGGCCCGGTACCCCTACGCCGGGCCGGGAACCGGACCCCCGGCGCGGGGGTGGGGGCGCGGGTCATCCCCGCCGCGCCCCCACTTGCTCCGCTACTGCCGGCAGCGCTTCCCGCTGTTGACGCACTTCACCAGCTGGTTCATCAACCGTTGCGACATGACGTTCGCGAAGTCGTCGTGGTCGGAGCGGGGATTGTGCTTCTCCTGCGCGAACGCGTCGACCGCGTACTGTCCGGCGGCCTGCACCTCCGGCGGGATGTTGTAGACGAGCGTGATCCGCAGCTGCGGCACGTTCTTGAAGCCGCGCGGGCATTTCCCGTTGCGGTCGGAGAACACGATATGCGTCCGGTGGTTCGCGCTGTCGGTGTTCTTCCCGTCCCAGCAGTTCGGGAACGAGTGGATCCGCGTGACCTTGCTGCCCCGCGGGCAGATCGGGTACAGCTCGGTGAGCCGGTCTTCGAAACCGGTGCAGGTCCAGCTCGGCCGCGCGTTGGCCGGGCCGTTGGTGCTCTGCTTGGCGTCGCCGTAGAGCACGCGCAGGAACTTCGGCATCGCGACGACCCGGCGGGCGCCGCCGCTGGTGAAGGTCAGGTCGACCTTCTCGGCACGCTGGATTTCGCCTTCGTTGTTACCGATCTCGTTGTTGTCATCGACGCCGGGCAGGTCGGCGGCGTTGCCGTCGGACTTCTTCTTCTCGGCGTCGCCCGCGGCGTTGACGTTGCTGTTGTCGCCGCCGTTGTCGAGGCCGCCCTCGCCGTTCTGCTTCACCGCGCAACCGGCGAGCTGCTCCTCGTTCTTCGCGACCGGCCTGCCCGCCTGTCGCATGGTGTCGCCGATCTGCTTGATCGACGGCTTCCGCTTGTTCTTCAGCTCGTCGAGTACCTGGGCGGCTTGTTTTCCTTGCGCCAGCTGGTTGTTCGCGTTCTCGGACTCCTGGTCGAGTTTGTCGAGGTTCTCGTCGACCGCGGGCATGGCCTGGTCGGGGACCTCTTCCAGTTCACTGGCGACGTCGGGGCAATCGACCTGGGCGCCGGCCTCGTCCTTGGCCGCGTTCGCGCGGTCGGCGGCGAGTTTCTCCTCGTTCGCCGCTTCGTTTTCTTCCTCTTCTTCGGTGTTGATCCGGATGACCGGCCAGAAGTAGGCCGACTTGTCCCCGTTCTTGCACGTGGTGCCCGCGCGCAGCAGGCTCTTGTTGTTCGAGTCCGCGTTGGTCGACAGGTTCCCGACGTAGTCGTGCAGATGCTCGGCTCCATTGCGGACACCGGGCTGCGCGATGAAGTTGTCGCCGTTGAAGTGGCCGTTCTCGTTGCGGCCGCAGTCCACGGTGAACGTCCCTCGTGCGCCTCGTTTCGCGAGGTCGAGGTTGACGTTGTTGCCGCGAGGGACCTTCGTGATGTCGATGAAGAAGGATTTGTCCGCGCCGTCGGCCCTGGCGGCGTCGGGGGTTCCGGTCGTGTTGAGCACGACGATCCCGCCGACGGCGAGGGCGAGGGCGGTGGCGCCCGTGGCGACCTTGGTGCGGCGCGCCATGCGATGGCGGCCGGCGGTTCTTTGGTTACGGGGCATGAACTTGTTCACCTCGTTCGGTGTCGTTGCGCGGAGCCCGGGGGATGCGGCGCCGGCTGCACCGGCGTCACTGACTCCGCGTTGGCTGAAACGGCCCCGACCGACAGCCGGTTCAAAACGCGACCTCGCCGTTATGCTTTCGTTACCTTGCGGCGGTGGTGATAGGCGAGTCCCAGAACGATGGTGATCGGTCCCCACAAGGCGAGCGGCGCGATGCAGATCGCGGCCAGCGTTTCCCAGGCCTCGTTGACGTAGGCGGCGTTTTCGGCGACGCCGAAGAGGGTCAGCCTCCGACCGTCACCGAGGGGGATCGAGCTGAAGAGCGCGGTGAGGATCAACCCGCCGACGACAGCGGGGACGACGGCCGCGAGAGGCCGGATCTGTTTGCCGCCGAGGACCGGGATCCACCGGGGCGCCACCTCACCCCAGCCCCGGACCAGACCGATGGCCAGGATCGCGAGCACCTCGGAAAGCACGCTCAGCGTGAGGACGTACGGGATGCTCAACCAGAGTTCCGGCATCGCGCGATCCTGGACCTGCCCCATTTCGAAATGCACCGCGAAGGGCAGCCGCCACAGGCACGAAGGCAGCAGGAGCCAGGGGAGCGCGTAGGCCAAGCGAGTCGCCCAACGGGGAACCGGCCGTTCCGTGTCGCTGACGGCCGGGGCGCGGTGGAGGATCTTCATGAAGTCGATCCTGTCGCCGTGCGGCACCGGAAAGATCACTCGCGCGGACAAGCGTCCTCCTTCCGGAGAGGGAGAAGGCCCGGCCTCGGGGCAGTCGAGGCCGGGCCGGTTTCCCACCGATCAGACGTCCACCTTGTCCTTGGGCTCCGCCTCGGTGGCGGTGGGACGGGCAGGCAGGAAACGCTTGATCAACGGGAAGAACAGGATCACCAGGATGATCACGTAGACCACGATCGCGAACGGCGTGTTGAACAATCCGGTCAGGCTGCCGTCGCTCAGTTGCAGCGCGCGCCGCATCTGCTGTTCGGCTGCCGGGCCGAGGATGACGCCGATGATCGCCGGCAGCACCGGCAACCCGTAGCGGCGCATCGCGAAGCCGATCAGGCCGATCACGAACATCACCAGCAGATCGAAGATGTCCGCGTTGACCGCGTACGCGCCGACGCTGGCGAAGAACAGGATGCCCGCGTAGAGGTACGGCCGCGGGATCCGCAGCAGCTTCGCCCACAGCGGCGCCAGCGGCAGGTTCAGCACCAGCAGCAGGGTCAGCCCGACGAACAGCGAGGCGATCAGGCCCCACACCAGCGACGACTCCCGCTCGAACAGCAGCGGTCCCGGCTGGATGCCGTACTGCTGGAACGCCGCCAGCATCACGGCCGCGACCGCGGTGGTCGGCAGACCGAGCGTCAGCATCGAGACCAGCGTTCCGGCGGCGGAGGCCGACGCCGTCGCCTCCGGGCCCGCGACGCCTTCGATGGCGCCCTTGCCGAACTCGTCCTTGTGCTTCGAGAGCCGCTTTTCCGTGACGTAGGAGAGGAAAGTCGGGATCTCGGCGCCACCGGCGGGCACCGCGCCGAACGGGAAGCCGATGACCGGACCGCGCAGCCACGGCTTCCACGTCCGCTTCAGGTCGGCACGCGAGAGCCACGGCCTGCCGACCGGGATCGGTTTGAACGCGTTGCGCCGCAGATGCGCGGCGACCCAGAGCGACTCGCCGACCGCGAACAGCGCGACCGCCACGATCACGACGTCGATCCCGTCCGCCAGATGCAGCGAGCCGAAGGTCAGCCGCGACTGCCCGGTCATCTCGTCCAGGCCGACCAGCCCGATGGTGAGCCCGATCAGCAGTGACGCCACACCGCGGATCCGGGAACTGCCGAGCACCGAGGTGACCGCGATGAACGCCAGCACCATGATCGCGAACAGATCCGGCGCGCCGATGTCGACGGCGTGCTTCGCGATGATCGGAGCCAGCACGACCAGCGCGATCGTGCCGAGGATGCCGCCGACGAAATGCCCGATCGCGGCCGCCGCAAGCGCTTGCGCGCCCCGGCCCTTGCGGGCCATGGGGTTTCCGTCGATCGCGGCGACCACCGCCGCGCTCTCGCCCGGCGTGTTCAGCAGGATCGACGTCGTCGAACCGCCGAACATCCCGCCGTAGTAGATGCCGGCGAACATGATGAACGCGCCGGTGGGCTCCAGCCCGTAGGTCACCGGAAGCAGCAGTGCCACCGCCATGGCCGGGCCGATCCCCGGCAGGACACCGATCGCGGTGCCCAGCAGTACCCCGATCGCCGCCATCGCGATATGGGTGGGGGTCAGCGCGGTGCCGAAGCCGTCGATGAGTTGCTGGAACATCAGAACACCTCCATCAACGGGCCACCGGGGAGCGGGACTCCGAGCAGGTTGTTGAAGATCAGGAAGGTCACGACGGACATGCCCGCCGCGATCAGCGGGTCACGCACCAGGTTGCGGCTGCCGAGCGCGTACGCCGCGCCCCAGAACAGGATCGCGCCCGAGATCGGGAATCCGACCAGGCCGATCAGCGCCGCGTTGGCGAGGAAGGCGCCGCACAGCAACAGCACCGTGCGCAGGTCGGCCGGCGCGGTCAGGTCGACGTCCTCGCCGCCTTCGGCCTCGCCCTTGCCGCCGCGCAGCACGTCGCGTGCCAGCAGCACGGCGACGAGCAGCAGCAGCGAGCCGACCAGGATCGGCACCGCCTTCGGGCCCACCGGCCCGCGCTGGGCGAAGTCGGTGGGAATGCTCAGCGCGTCGGTGAGCACCAGGACACCGAGCACCACGAGCCCGACGCTCACCCCGAGTTCGGAGCGCTCCTTCAGCCATGTGGTCGTCATGCCAGACCCAGCTCTTTCAGCACCGTTGCCACTCGAGTGTTCTCCTCTTTGAGAAACGAGCCGAACTGCTCGCCTGGCGCGAACGCGCCGGTCCATCCGTTGCGCTGCAGGGCTTCCTGCCACTGCGGCGTCTTCTGCAACCGCTCGAACAGGCTCACCAGCTTCGCGCGGTCCGATTCGGTGATGCCGGGCGGCGCGACGATGCCGCGCCAGTTGGTGAACTTGACGTCCACGCCGGACTCCGAAAGCGTCGGCGCGTCGATTCCGGGGATCCGGTTCGCGCTGGTCACCGCCAGCACCCGGAGCGTGCCCGCCGCGATCTGGTCGCGGTACTCGCCGACCCCCGAGACACCGAACGCGACCTTGCCGCCGAGGACCGAGGCGAGCAGTTCACCGCCGCCGTCGAACTGGACGTAGTTGACCGCCTTGGGCGCGAGCCCGACGGCCTTCGCCATCAGCATCGGCGCCAGGTGGTCCGGCCCGCCGGGCGACGAACCGCCGCCGACCTGCACCGCGCCGGGGTCCTTCTTCCAGGCCTCGATCAGCTGGCCGATGTTCTGGTACGGCGAGTCCTTGCCGACCACGACGATGTCCGACTCTTCGATCAGCTTCGCCACCGGTGTGGTGTCGAGCAGCGAAGACGGCGACTTGTTCGTGAACACGCTGCCGACGACGCCGAGACCCATCGACATGACGAGCTTGCCGTTGCCGCGTTCGGCCACCGTGCGGCCGAGGCCGACCGTGCCGCCGGCGCCGGGGAGGTTGAACACCTCCGCGTTGCCGAGCAGGTCGGCGTCCTCCATGGCCTTGGTCGCGGTCCGCGCCGTGATGTCGTAACCGCCGCCGGGCGCGTTGGGCACGAGTACCCGCAACGACCGGATCTGGGAGCCCTCGTCGGCCTCGCCGCCCGGGGTGAGCAACGGTGGCACCAGCAAGACGGCGACGAGCGCCGCCGCGATGGCCAACCAGTTACTGGGCTTCACTGTGATCCCCGCCTCTCTGCCGCGTGGTTGGACATGTTGCACTCGTGTAAACAGAGATGTCTCGCTTAGACGCCTAAGGTTTCTTTTGTTCTTTGTGGTCACGCGGAGGTGGCGATGGGTGCTCGGGGTTCCTTGGCCCGCCAGCTCCTCGTGTGGCAACTGGTAGTCGTCACCTGCCTACTGTGCGCGGTGGGCGTGCTGGCCGTCGTCCAGGCGGGGAACAACTTCCGCACGACCGAGGGACGCCGGGCACTTTCGGTCGCCGAGAGTGTCGCCGCGCAGGGTGTCGTGGGCGACCTCGAGAACGGTCCGTACGAGCTGAACGCGCCCGCGGAGACCGCGCGAAGCCTGTCCGGGGTCGATTTCGTCGTGATCGCGGGAGCGGACCGTTACGTGCTCGCGTCACCTGATCCGGGCCAGGTGCGGACGCTGCTCGACATCGGCGAGAGCACCGTCCTCTCTGGACGGTCTTGGGTCGGCGAGCTCGGCGGTTCGATCGTGGCGCATGTCCCGGTGCTCGACGAAAAGGGCGGCAAGGTGGTCCGCATGGTCGCGGCGGGCTCGAAGTCGCCGGGCTTCTTCGCCGGTGTGCTCGATTCGCCGGACAACGCCCTGCGGGTGCTGGGGGTCGCGCTGGTGATCGGGGTGAGCGGTTCGCTGCTGCTCGCGCGGCGCGTGAAGAACCAGACGCTCGGCCTGGAGCCGCACGAGATCACCGCGCTGGTCGAGAACCGGGAGGCGCTCCTGCACGGCATCAAGGAGGGCGTCGTCGGCCTGGATCCGCAGCACCGGATCACCCTGGTGAACGATCAGGCCCGCGAACTGCTGGCGCTCCCGGAGGACGCCGTCGGCCGGTCGGTCGAAGACCTCGACCTCAACGAGCGGATCCGCGACCTGCTCACCGGCCGCGCGACCGGTGCCGACCAGATCGTGTTGCGGCAAGGGAAGGTGCTGACGCTGAACCGAATGCCGATCGACGTGCGAGGAGCCGTCGTCACCCTGCGGGACCGCACCGATCTGATGACCCTGCGGGACGAACTCGACGCCAGCAGGCACGCGACCGACACGTTGCGGGCGCAGGCGCACGAGTTCAGCAACCGGCTGCACACCATCTCCGGGCTGCTGGAACTCGGGGAATACGAAGAGGTTCGCGGCTACGTCAGCCGGATCAGCTCGGCGCAGGGGGAGTGGCGCGCGGAGGTCGGCTCCCGGGTCGGCGACCCGGCGGTGGCGGCGCTGCTGATCGCGAAGGCGTCGCTCGCCGCGGAACGCGGGGTCGGGCTGCGGATGGCCCCGGACAGCGAACTCGACCGCGTCGAGGACGCCCTTTCCACGGATTTGGTGACAGTGCTGGGAAATCTCGTCGACAACGCCCTGGACGCGCTGGGCGGGGAACAGGGCTGGATCGAGGTCGGGGTGTGGCAGGAGGAGGACGAAGTGCGCGTGGAGGTCCGTGACTCCGGGCCGGGGGTCGCCCCGGAGATCGCGGAGGAAGTGTTCGAGCACGGCTTCACCACCAAGGCCGCCGCGCACGGCCAGCGCGGCCTCGGGCTCGCGCTGATCCGGCAGGCGTGCGTGCGGCGGGGCGGCTCGGTCGAGGTGCACAACTCCGGCGGCGCGGTGTTCACGGCGAGGCTGCCGCGATGATCAAGGTGCTCGTCGTCGACGACGATTTCATGGTCGCGAAAGTCCACAGTGGATACGTCACGCGCACGGAGGGGTTCGCCGTGGTCGGGGTCGCGCACACCGGTGCCGACGCGCTCCGCCTGGCACGGGAACTGAAACCGGATCTGGTGCTGCTGGACGTCTACCTTCCCGATCTCGACGGGCTTTCGGTGTTGCGGGAACTGCGCGCGACCGAGGACGTCGACGTCATCCTCATCACCGCCGCGACCGACGTGGAAACCGTGCGGCAGGCGATGCGGGGCGGTGTCCTGCACTATCTGATCAAGCCGTTCGAGTACGCGTCGCTGCGCGATCAGCTCACCCATTTCGCGTCGCTGCACCAGCGGCTGGACCGGCTGGACGAGGCCGGTCAGGCCGATGTCGACCAGGTCTTCGGCGCGCGGCCGAGCGCGAAACCCGTGCTGCCCAAGGGACTCACCGTCCAGACCGCGAGGCTGGTGGAGACCGCGCTGCGGGGCGCGTCCGGCGGGATGTCCGCGAGCGAATGCGCCGAGGCGACCGGCGTCGCGCGGGTGAGCGCGCGCCGGTACCTGGAGCATTTCGTGGCGACCGGGAAGGCCGAAGTGACCCTCAAGTACGGCGGGACGGGACGCCCCGAACGGCGCTACCTCTGGTCCTGACGCATTTCGTCCTCTAAATGCGAGTCGTCAGCAGCCTCGCCCGGCGCTGATGTGTCGCGAAAGCCACTTTCGGGACATCAGACGTCGCGAAAGTGGCTTTCGCGACGCTTCCGCGGGCGGCGGGCTCGCGTGTGCGCCGGTCACGACTCACCGGACCGACGCACCGCCCTCCCGCATTTCGTCCTCTAAATGCGGGACGTGAGGAGGTCGTTGAGGGTGCCGTAGTCCACGGAATCCTCGAGACGCGAGTACGTGCCGGTTGAGAAGAGTTCCCGGGCGCTTTCCCGCACGACGGCGTACGCGGCCTGGCTGATACCGGAGCCGACGCTCACCCGAGCGACTCCGAGCCCAGCCAATTCCTTGACACTTGGCGCGCCAGGGTGGGCCATCACGTTCACCGGCGCGTCGATGCCCTCGACGAGCGCGGCGATCACGGCGGGGTCGGTGGCGCCGGGAACGAAGATCCCGTCCGCGCCCGCCGCGATGTACGCGGCCGCGCGCTCCAGCGTCTCCGGCACCCCGCCCAGCCCGCGGAGGAAGGTGTCGATCCGGGCGTTGACGAAGACCTCGTCGCTCGCCGCGCGGGCCGCCGCGATCCGCGGGACGACCTCTTCGGGTGGTCGCGGGCCGTCCTCGATGTTGATGCCGGCCGCGCCCGCTGCGACCACCGCGGCGACGGTCTCGGTGACGCCGCCGGGTGTGTCCGCGTAGCCGCCTTCGATGTCCGCGGTCACCGGAACCGTTGTCACGCGGGCGATCCTGGCGATCAGGTCCACCGCGAGTTCGCGTCCGAGGCGGTCACCGTCGGGGGCGCCGAGGCTCCACGCCACCCCGGCACTGGTGGTGGCGATCGCCGCGGCGCCCGCGTCCTCGACGAGCCGGGCGCTCGCGACGTCCCACGCGTTGGCGAGCACCAGCGGGTCGGACGGGATGTGCAGGGAACGGAACAGCCGGGCGGTTTCGCTTGTCATGGCGTCAGTCCAGCAGCTATGCGACATCCTGGTCTGGCGGATTCGCGACATCGACGTCGGCGCGGAGCCCGGCGATCAGCCGCGCGAGACCGTATTCGAAGGAGGCGGCCGGGTCCTCGTCGTGGTCGCCCTCGGCGTGCTGTTGTTCGTCGATCGCGCAGCCGAGCGTGTACCGGCTGATCGCGAGGATCGCGTGCGTCGCGTCCTCTTCGGTGAAACCCGCTCGTAGCAACGGTTTGATCAGCGGCGTCATCGCCGATCGGTCGGTCGGGCGGGAGCCGGCGTGCAGGCGTGCGCCGTCCCGGTAGGACAACAGCGTGCAGCGGATGGTGCGGGCGCGCCGGGCCAGCCACTCGCCCCAGTCGTCCATCGCCGAGGGATCGTCGAGCGGGGCGAGCCGGTCGTCCAGCATGGTTTCGGCCATCTGGTCGAGCAACGCCTGCTTGCTCTCGAAATGCGTGTAGAGCGCGGGACCGCGCACGCCGAGCTTCTCCCCGAGCTTGCGCAGGCTCAATCCGTCCAGCCCGACCTCGTCGAGGAGTTCCAGCGCGGCTCGGACGTACCCGTCCCGTCTCACGACCATGCGCACACCTTCGCCGGTCCGTATCGGAGTTGACAACTCGACCGTATCTTATCACCGTTAAGATCTTAACGGTGATAAGATAGGCAGGTAGGATGATCGGAAGGTCAGATGAGGAGCGGGTGACCCCGGCGTTGTGGGGAATGGCCGCGATCCTCACCCTCGGCGGGTTCCTCTCGATGTTCACGTCGACCGTCGTCACCGTCGCGCTCGGCACGATCGCGGCCGGATTTCGTGCACCGCTCGATACCGCCCAGTGGACGGCGTCCGGCTATCTGCTCGCGCTCGCCGCGATGGTGCCGGTCAGCGGCTGGGCGAGCCGCCGCTTCGGGACGACGCGGCTGTGGCTGGTGTGCGTCGGTCTGTTCGCGGTCTTCTCCGCGCTCTGCGCGACGGCGGGTTCGATCGAAACGCTGATCGCCTTCCGCGTTCTGCAAGGCGCCGCGGGTGGACTGCTGGTCCCGGCGGGACAGATCCTGTTCGCGACGGCGGTGGGGCCGAAGCGGCTCGGCCGGATGATGGCCGTGCTGAGCATCCCCATCTACCTCGCGCCCGTGCTCGGCACCCTGGCGGGCAGCGTGCTCGCCGAGCGGTTCGGCGTGCCGTGGCTGTTCCTGGTGAACGTGCCGCTCGCGCTGCTCTGCCTGCTTTTGGGCCGGAAACGGCTGCCGCGGGAAAGTCCCGTCGACAGCCGTCCGCTGGATCGGCGCGGACTGGTGCTCACCGCGACCGGGCTGCCGCTGCTCGTGTACGGCCTCGCCGAAGCCGCTCCGATCGCGGCGGCCGCCGGTGCGCTCCTGCTCGCCGTCTTCGTGGTCACCGCGCTGAGGTCTCCGGCACCGTTGCTGGAACTGCGGCTGTTCCGGGACCGGAGGTTCTCCTCGGCCGCCGCCGTCATCTTCGGAATGGGGATCGCGCTGTTCGGCGCGATGATCGTCCTGCCGCTGTACTACCTCGAAGTCCGGCAAGAAAGCCTCGTCGCCACCGGATTCCTGACCGCGCCGCTGGCACTCGGCACGGTGCTGGCGCTTCCGCTCGCGGGCAGGCTGACCGACCGGATCGGGGGCGCGCGGGTGATCTTCGCCGGGTTGATCGTCACGGTCACCGGGACGGTGCCGCTCGCGCTGCTCACCGGATCCGACAGCTATTGGTGGCTCTCGGCCGTGCAGGTCCTCCGCGGCTGCGGCATCGGGCTGACCACGACCCCGGCACTGGCCACCGGGCTGGTGTCGGTGCCCAAAGAGCGAATTTCCCACGCGATGCCGCTCTTCGCCATGCTGCAACGGATCGGCGGCTCCTTCGGCACCTCGATTCTCACCGTGCTCGCCGCTCCGGGGACCGTGGCGGCCATCGCGCACGCCCACTGGTGGATCGCCGGGATCACCGCGATCGTGCTGATCCCGGCGTGGCTCCTCGTGCGCGCCGAAGCGTCCACAAAGGACTGACCGGAGCCGGTGGGTTTGTTCCCGTCCGATACGCCCCGAAGGTTCCGAGTGGCATTCGGGACAGCGGGTGGACAACGCCGTAGGCTCAGGTGAATGAGCACGGCATCCACCTCGGAGCATCCGATGGTCGAAACCCGGCACCAGACCCAGCTGCTCACCCTGCTGCGGGATGAAGGACCGATGTCCCGGGTCGAACTGGGGGAGCGGCTGGAGCTGCCGCGCGCCCGGGTGGGGGCCGAGGTCGCGCGGCTGGCCGAGGTCGGCCTCGTCGAGACCGCCGGACCGTCGGCGAGCCGTGGCGGCAGGCGGTCCACGCTGGTGCGGCTCGCGGGAGACCTGCGGGTGCTGTCGGTGGACGTCGGCGCGACGTCGGTCGGGGTCGCGCTCACCGACGCTTCGTGCGAGGTGCTGGTGCACACCGTCGAGGACTGTGACGTCCGGCAGGGGCCGCACGCCGTGCTGAAACGCGTGGTCGCGCTGGCGGAGAAGATCCGCGAAGAGGCGCCGGGCAAGCTGATCGCCGCCGGGATCGGCCTTCCCGGCCCGGTGAGTTTCGCCGAGGGTATGGCGGTCGCGCCGCCGATAATGCCCGGCTGGGACCGGTTCTCCGTGCGCGACCATCTCGGCGGGTTGCTGCGCTGCCCGGTCACGGTCGACAACGACGTGAACTCGATGGCGCTCGGGGAGCGGCACGCCGGGGTCGCGCGCTCCATCGACGACCTGGTGTTCGTCAAGATCGGTACCGGTATCGGCTGCGGGATCGTGCTGGGCGGCAAGGTGTATCGCGGCGTCGCCGGCACGGCGGGCGACATCGGGCACATCCGCCTCGACGACTACGGGCCGACCTGCGCCTGTGGTGAGACGGGCTGTCTCGAGGCGTACTTCGGCGGCGCCGCGCTGGCCCGCGACGGGCTGACGCTGGCGCGAAGCGGCCGCTCGACGTACCTCGCCGACGTCGTCGCGGCCCGCGGCGCGATCACCGCGCAGGACGTCGGCCGCGCGGCGGCGTCGGGCGATTTCGGCGCGGTCAACCTGATCCGCGACGGCGGGCGGCGGCTCGGGCAGGTCGTCGCCTCACTGGTGAGTTTCGTGAACCCGGGCATGGTCGTGATCGGCGGCGGCGTGGCGCAGCTCGGACATCAGCTGCTCGCCGAGATCCGCAGCTCGGTCTACCGGCGGTCGCTGCCGCTCGCGACCGGGAACCTGCCGATCGTGCTGTCCGAACTGGGCGACACCGCGGGCGTCATCGGGGCCGCCTGGTCCGCCACGGACCGGGCCTTCACGCTGAGCAGCTGACCCACCCGGCCCGACCCCTCGCGGCACGTTGGGCACTCACCTGATTCCGATTAGTAACGTCAAGATCGTGCAGACTTTCGCTTGAAAAGTACAAAAGTCTGCACCGAACCGGACGGCTATTCGGGTGACGGAGGGCTTTAGTCGACATTTCTGTCCTGTTGTCACCTTGACGGGTGACGGGCGCCACCCTACTTTCGCTGGCTAAGTAACAAAGTTTGTTACGGCCGATTCGTAAGTGAGGCGTCGTCAGATGAGGCAGTGTGGCCGCGACTGAACCCGGGCAGCTCGACCCGGTCAGCCCACGCACCGCGAACCTCGCCGCGCTCCTGCGGGCGTTGCGCGCGGGGCCGCTCTCGCGCACCCAGCTCGCGGCGCGCTGCGGACTCACCAAGGCGGCCGTCTCCGGGTTGATCACCGAGCTGTCCGAACGCGGTCTCGTCCGCTCGGCCGGACTCCAGGGCGGCGGCAACGGCAGGCCCAGCCAGCTGGTCGAGCTGAACGGCGCCAGCGCCTGCGGGCTCGCGCTCAGTGTCGAGGCCGACCGCTTCGCCGCCGTCGTCACGAATCTCGACGGCCGAGTCGTCGCCGAACGCACCGAAACCGCCGACGTCGCCGCGCTCGGGCTGCACCGGAGCATGGACGAACTCGCCTTCCTCGCCCGGACCGTGCTGCTCGACGACCAGCCGGTCGGGGTCACCGTCTCGGTGCCAGGCCTGGTCGATTCGGCCGCCGCCGTGCTGCGGTTCGCGCCGACCCTGCGCTGGCGCGACGCCGAGATCGCCGACCTCCTCGCCGCCCGGCTCGGGCTGCCCGCGGACGCCATCGCCGTCGACAACGAGGCCAACCTCGGCGCGATCGGCGAGGCCGTCGCCGGAGCGGGCCAAGGCGTGCGGGAGCTCTTCTACCTCAGCGGCGGCACGGGCGTCGGCGGCGGACTCGTGTCCGGCGGCGCGATCCTGCGCGGTGCCAGGGGTTTCGCGGGCGAGGTCGGGCACATCACCGTCGACCCGTCCGGCGAGCAGTGCCAGTGCGGCCGGGTCGGCTGCCTGGAGACCAAGGCCGGGCTCAACGCGGTCCTGCGCGGCGCGGCTTCGCCCGGCGACCCGCTGCACGATCCCGCCCTGGGCGTCGACGGCCGGGTCGGGCTGCTCAAGCACCGTGTGCAGCGCGGTGACCAGCGCGCGGTCGTCGCGGTCTCGGAACTCGGGGTCGCGCTCGGCATCGCGGTGTCCACTGTGGTCGATGTACTCGACCCGGACGTCGTCGTGCTCGGTGGCTACTTCGCCGAACTGGGGGAATGGCTGGTCGAGCCGGTGCGCCGCGAGCTGTCCGCGCGTCCGCTCGGCCACGAGCCGACCTGCCGCGTCGAGCCGTCCCCGCTGGGCACCACCGCCCCGCTGCGCGGCGCCGCGCATCTCGCCACCGAACGGCTTTTCGCCGACCCGACATTAGTTCCTTTCGAGACCGAGGAGGCTCCGGCATGACCCTGCTCTCCGTCCGGGGGATCGTGAAGACCTTCCCGGGGGTGCGTGCGCTCGACGGGGTTGACTTCGACGTCGAACCCGGCGAGGTGCACTGTCTCCTCGGCCAGAACGGCGCGGGCAAGTCCACGCTGATCAAAACGCTCGCCGGCGCGCATCGCCCCGACGGCGGCGAGATCTTCTGGCAGGGCGAACCGGTCACGCTGCCCTCGCCGGTCGCCGCGCTGAAGATCGGCATCGCGACCATGTACCAGGAACTCGACCTGGTGCCCGGGCTTTCCGTGGCGGACAACATCTTCCTCGGCCGCGAGCGCGCGTCGTTCGGGTTCACGCGGATCAGCGAGTCCCGCGCGATGGCCGCGAAACTCATGGCCAGGCTCGGTCACCCCGAGATCGCGCCGTCGACCGAGGTCGGCAAGCTCTCCGCCGCGGGCCAGCAGCTGGTCTCGATGGCGCGGGCGCTCGCGTACGACGCGAAGCTGCTGGTGATGGACGAGCCCACAGCGGCCTTGGCGGGGGAAGAGGTCGACAACCTGTTCCGCATCGTCGGCGAGCTGACCGCCGAAGGTGTCGCGATCATCTACATCTCCCACCGGCTCGAAGAACTCCGCCGGATCGGCCACCGCGTCACCGTGCTCAAGGACGGCAAAACCGTCTCCACCGGCCTCGACGCCAAGGAGACGCCGACCTCCGACCTCGTCGCGCTGATGGCGGGCCGCAAGGTCGAAACCGTGTTCGGCCCGCGCCACCAGGAGCACGTCGACCCGGACCGCGAGGTCCTCAAGGTGGAGAACCTGACCACCGTCGGCGAATTCGAGAACGTGAACTTCACCGTGCACGCCGGCGAGGTCGTCGGGATCGCGGGCCTCGTCGGCTCGGGACGCAGCGAGCTGCTGGAGACGATCTTCGGCGCGCGCAAGCAGGACACCGGCACGGTGTCGGTCGACGGCGAACCGGTCCGGCCCGGCAGCGTGTCCGCGGCGGTCAAGGCCGGGATCGGGCTGGCGCCGGAGGAACGCAAGAGCCAGGGCCTGCTGCTGGACCTGCCCGTCGTGCACAACGTGACCCTGGCGAGCCTGAGCAAATACGCGACGTTCGGGTTCACCGAGCGGGGCAGGGAACTCGACGACGCCGGGGAAAGCCTGCGGCGCCTCGATCTCCGGCCCGCCGACCCGCACCGCATCATCCGCACGCTGTCCGGCGGCAACCAGCAGAAGGCGGTGCTCGCCCGCTGGCTGGTCCGGGGCTGCCGGGTCCTGCTGCTGGACGAGCCGACGCGCGGGGTCGACGTCGGCGCGCGGGCGGAGCTGTACCGGTTGATCGAGGAACTGGCCGCGACCGGGGTCGCGATCGTGCTCGTCAGCAGCGAGATCCCCGAAGTGCTCGGACTGTCCGACCGGGTGCTGGTGCTGCGTGAAGGACGTGTCCTGGCTGAAAAGCCGTCTGCGGAGCTGACAGAGGCGGATGTGCTCGACGTGATTCTCGAGGGGAGTGCGGCGTGACCGACCAAGCCGAATCGGTGCGTACGGGACCCGCCGTGGAACCTGTACGACCCAAGGAAAAGCGAAAGTTCTCGATCGACACCCGGCTGCTCGGGCTGGGCGGGGTGCTGGTGATCCTGTGCATCGTCGGGCAGGTGACCAGGCCCGACCAGTTCTTCACCGACGGCAACATCTCCACGATCCTGCGGCTCGCCGCGGCGATCGGGGTGGTCAGCGTCGGGATGACGTTCGTGATCATCGCCGGCGGCATCGACCTCTCGGTCGGGTCGATCGTGGCGCTCTCCAGCGTCTGGCTGACCACGTTGGCCACCCAGTCCTACGGCCCGTTCGTGATGATCCTTTGTGGACTCCTGGTGGGCCTCGGCTGCGGTCTGATCAACGGGATCCTGGTGTCCTACGGGAAGATCGTGCCGTTCATCGCCACACTGGCGATGTACGTCTCGGCCCGCGGGCTCGCGGAACGCATCAGCGGCCGCCGCACGCAGGTGGTGTCGGAGGCGGGGTTCCTCGACTTCTTCCGCGGTGACCTGCTCGGCATCCCGGTGCTGATCTGGATGTTCGCGCTGGTGTTCGTGGTCGGCTGGGTGCTGCTGAACCGCACCACGTTCG
Source organism: Amycolatopsis roodepoortensis (assembly GCF_024628825.1). Taxonomy (NCBI): domain Bacteria; kingdom Bacillati; phylum Actinomycetota; class Actinomycetes; order Pseudonocardiales; family Pseudonocardiaceae; genus Amycolatopsis; species Amycolatopsis roodepoortensis. The sequence goes on along the minus strand of NZ_CP102415.1, from coordinate 3,437,668 downwards.
GCCGCCGCACCTTCGCCGTCGGCGGCAACGCCGAGGCGTCGCGGCTGGCCGGTATCAACGTCAAGCGGCACACCGCGCTCGTCTACGGCGTCGCGGGCCTGTGCTGCGGTATCGCGGCGCTGATGGTCGTCGCCCGCACCACCGCGGGAGCCTCGACCAACGGCATGCTCTACGAACTCGACGCCATCGCGGCGGTCGTCATCGGCGGCACGCTGCTCACCGGTGGCCGCGGTTCGCTCATCGGCACCCTGATCGGCGTGCTGATCTTCACCGTGCTGTCCAACATCTTCACGCTCAACAACCTGGACACCGACATCCAGAACATCGCCAAGGGCGTGATCATCGTCCTGGCCGCGCTACTGCAGTTCCGCTCCGTGAAAAAGACAAAGACGAGTACTTAGCGGGGTCGTGAGTGGCGTTTCGGGTTAGAACCCGAAACGCCACTCACGACCACCTGGACCACCGCCGTCACCGTGGATGGAGAGTCGTCATGACCGAACAATCCCTGCACCGCCGCCGCTTCCTGCTGGGAGGCGCGGCCGTCGGAGCGGGCGCGCTGCTGACCGCGTGCACCTCGAACGAGGCACCGGCGCAGAACAACGCGGCCAACGTGGCCAACGCCGGGGCCAACTCGCAGCCCGGAACGCCCGTCACCATCGGGTTCTCGGCGCCTGCCGCGGACCACGGCTGGATGGCGGCCATCACCAAGAACGCCCGCGCGCAGGCGCAGAAGTTCAGTGAGGTCACGCTCAACGCGACCGAGGGCACCAACGACGTCAACCAGCAGATCTCCCAGGTGGAGACCTTGATCAACGCCAAGGTCAACGTCCTGGTGATCCTGCCGTTCGACGGCAAGGCGCTGACCGCGGTCGGCCAGCAGGCGATGGACGCCGGGATCCAGGTGATCAACCTGGACCGCGTCTTCGACACCCCGCTCGCGTACCGCACCTGGATCGGTGGCGACAACTACCGCATGGGCGTCAACGCCGGGAACTACATCGCCCAGCAGATGAAGGCGAAGAACATCGCCAGCCCGGTGATCGGCGAGGTCGCGGGGATCGACTCGCTGCCGCTGACCCAGGAACGCAGCAAGGGTTTCAAGGACGCCTTGGCGCGTCAGGGTTTCCAGGTGGGACCGCGTGTCTCGGCGCAGTTCACGCCGGAGTCGGGCGAGCAGCAGACCTCGAACCTGCTGCAGTCGGCGTCCAAATTGGACGCTCTCTGGAACCACGACGACGACCAGGGTGTCGGCGTCATCGCGGCGATCAACAACGCCAACCGCAAGGACTTCCTGATGGTCGGCGGCGCGGGTTCGAAGAACGCGATGAACCTGATCAAGTCCGATGCTGAGCCGCTGAAGGCGACCGTGCTCTACAGCCCGTCGATGGCGTCCACGGCGATTTCGCTCGCGCGCCTGCTCGGCCAGGGCAAGGGGGCGGGCGACTTCGCCGAGCACGAGATCCCCGCCGAGATCACCACGTACTCCGCGGTGGTCACCAAGGAGAACGTCGACAAGTACATGGACGTCGGCTTCGACTCGTAAACCCGCGTACCCGACACAAGCACGCGCATCTAGGAGGGGCATGAGCACGGCAAAGGAAACGATCGGGATCGGCATGGTGGGCCACGCGTTCATGGGTGCGGTGCATTCGCACGCGTGGCGCAGTGTGCACCGGTTCTTCGCGCCACCACTGATCCCGAGACTCGCCGTGCTCGGCGGCCGCGACGAGGTGCGGGCGAAGACCGCGGCCGAACGGTTCGGCTGGGAGGACGTCGAGACGGACTGGCGTGCGCTGATCGCCCGCGACGACGTCGACCTGGTCGACATCTGCACGCCGGGCGACAGCCACGCCGAGATCGCGATCGCCGCGCTCGAGGCCGGGAAACACGTGCTGTGCGAGAAGCCGTTGGCCAACACTCTCGCCGAGGCCGAAGCGATGGCCGAGGCGGCGGCGAAGGCGCGGGCCAACGGCGTCCGGTCGATGGTGGCGTTCAACTACCGCCGGGTGCCCGCGCTCGCGCACGCCAGGAAACTGGTCGCGAGCGGGGCGCTCGGCGAGATCCGCCACGTGCGGTCGGTGTATTTGCAGGACTGGCTGTCCGACGCGCAGGCGCCGATGACCTGGCGGCTGCACAAGGACAAGGCGGGCTCGGGCGCGCTGGGCGACCTCGGCGCGCACATCGTCGACGCGGCCCAGTTCGTCACCGGCGAGACGATCACCGGGGTTTCCGCGCTGACCAACACCTTCGTCAAGGAGCGGCCGGACGGTGATGGCGGCACCGGCCAGGTCACCGTCGACGACACCGCGCTGTTCCTCGGCCGGTTCACCGGCGGTGCGGTGGCGAGTTTCGAGGCGACCCGGTTCGCGCTGGGCCGCAAGAACGCGATGCGGCTGGAGATCAACGGTTCGAAGGCGAGCCTCGCGTTCGACTTCGAGTCGATGAACGAACTGTCCTTTTTCGACGGTGGCCAGCCCGCCACCGAGGCTGGGTTCCGCCGGATCCTGGTCACCGAACCCGAGCATCCGTACGTCGGGGTGTGGTGGCCGCCGGGGCATCTCCTCGGCTACGAGCACACCTTCACCAACGAGGTCGCCGATCTGCTCACCGCGATCGGCGACGGCACGGATCCCGAACCGTCCTTCGAGGACGGGTTGAGGGTTCAGCAGGTCTTGGCCGCGGTCGAGCGCAGCGCGTCCGACGACGCGCGATGGATCGCTGTGCCCGCCGTCACCACGAAGGGGAGTAACTGAGCGAGAGATCCAGCCGAAAGTCGCATGACGACTATCACTGCGACTTGGTTCGATCCGAAACATCCGACCATCGGAGGTTGGTGTTCTCGGGCTGGGAAAGGTGGAGGAAATGCCTGCTCACGAGCGTACGGGCGTCTGGTTGATCGGGGCGAGGGGGTCGGTGGCCACCACGGCCGCCGTCGGGCTCCTCGCGCTGCGCGCTGGGGTGACCGGCGGTGGCGGCTGCGTCACCGAGCTGCCCGCGTTCGCCCGGGTTCCGTTGCCGGGCTGGGACGATCTGGTCCTCGGCGGGCACGACATCGCGCATACGCCGCTGGAGAAGCGGGCCGAGCAGCTGGCGCACGCCGGCGTGTTCGGGCACGCGGTGTTCGCCGCGGTCCGGTCCGGGCTGGCCGAAGTGGACGCCGAGATCCGCGACGGTTACCACCCGGCGGCGCACACCGGTGCCCAGGCCGACGCGGCCGCCCGGCTGACGGCGGACATCCGGGCTTTCGCCGACCGGCACGACCTCGCGCGGGTCGTGGTGGTCAACGTGTCCTCCACCGAGGCCCCGTGCCCCCACCTGCCCGAACACGACGACCTCGACGCGTTGGAAGCGGCTTTGGTGGATCCGGCACGGGCGGTGCTCCCGCCGAGCTCCCTGTCGGCTTACGCGGCGCTGAAGGCTGGAAGCCCGTACGTCGAGTTCACGCCGTCCGCCGGGGTCACCCTGCCCGCGCTGCGGCAGCTCGCTGAACGGGAAGGCCTGCCGTACGCGGGTTGCGACGGCAAGACCGGCGAGACGCTGCTGCGCACGGTCCTCGCGCCGATGTTCAGCGCGCGGGCGTTGAAGGTCCGCTCCTGGGCGGGCACCAACCTGCTGGGCGGCGGCGACGGTGAGACCCTCGCCGACCCGGTGACCGCGAACAGCAAGCTGGAATCCAAGGCCCGCGGGCTCGCGGCGCTGCTCGGCGAGGACGTCACCGCGCCGCTGCACATCGACAACGTGCCCGACCTCGGCGAGATCAAGACCGCGTGGGACCACGTGTCGTTCGAGGGTTTCCTCGGCGCGCGTATGAGCCTGCAGTTCACCTGGACCGGCTACGACTCCGCGCTCGCGGCGCCGTTGATCCTCGACCTCGCGAGGCTGGTGACCGCTGCGCACGCCGGTGGCCAGAGTGGTGCGCTGACCGAGCTCGGCTTCTTCTTCAAGGATCCGCTGGGCAGCGACGAACACCGGTTCGCCGAGCAGACCGCCCGCCTGATCGCCTGGGCGGGAACCCTGTGAAGGCTTACGTGGAGCTCGTGCGGGCGCCAGCCGCGTTGACGGTGCTCGGCGACACGGTCGCCGGATCCGCCGCGGCGGGGCTCAAGATGACCGGGCGACGGCTGCTGCTGCCGTTGTCCTCGGTCGCCTTCTACTGGGCCGGGATGGCCCTCAACGACTGGGCGGACCGGAAGCTCGACGCCGTGGAGCGTCCCGAGCGGCCGATCCCGTCCGGGCGGGTGAGTGCCGGCGCGGCGCTCACCACCGGGGCCGCGCTGACCGCTGCCGGGCTCGGCCTGGCGGCGCTCGGCGGCGGTCGCCGGTCGATGCGGGTCGCGGTCCCGCTCGCGGCGGCGGTGTGGGCCTACGACACCGTGCTCAAACCGACGCCGGCCGGGCCGGTGGCGATGGCGGCCTGCCGCACGCTCGACGTCCTGCTGGGCGCTGGTGACTCGCCGAAGAAGGCGGCCACCGCCGCGGCGGCCGTCGGCGTCCACACGCTCGGCGTCACGGCGTTGTCCACCGGGGAAGTGCACGGCGCGAACCCGGCGACCGCCCGGGCGGCACTGGCCACCAGCTGCGCGGCGACAACGTTGGCATTGACCGGACCGGCACGTGGGGGCTGGCATCGCGCGGCCTCGATGGCGGCCGGTTCGGGCTACGCGGGCCTGGTCGGAAGGGCGCAGGCGGACGCCGTCCGCGACCCGTCGGCGAAGTCCGTGCGCTCGGCGACGAAATCCGGCATCCACGGCATGGTCCCGCTGCAGGCGGCGGTCACGGCCAAGGGCTCGGTACTGGGGGCGGCGCTGGTCGCCGCCGCACTCCCGATCGCCCGCAAGCTGTCGAGGAAGGTGAGCCCCACATGACGTTTTCCCTCGGATACGGCACCAACGGCTTTTCCAACCACCGCCTCGACGACGCGCTCGCGGTGATCGCCGACCTCGGCTACACCGGGGTGGCGCTGACGCTGGACCACGACCATCTCGACCCGTTCGCCGACGATCTGGCGCGGCAGGTCGACCACGTGGCCTCGCGGCTTTCGGCGCTCGGCCTGAACCGCGTCGTGATCGAGACGGGCGCGCGGTACCTGCTCGACCCGTGGCGCAAGCACTCGCCGACGCTGCTTTCGGACGATCCCGCGTTGCGGATCGACTTCCTGGCACGGGCCTTGCGCATCGCCGGGGATCTCGGCGCGGATTGCGTCTCGTTCTGGTCCGGAGTGTCCACTGTAGACAATGATCTTGCCTGGTCCAGGTTGCGTGACGGCGTCGCGGCGGTCCTGGAACACGCCGCGCGGCTGAACGTGCGGCTGGCGATGGAACCCGAGCCCGGCCACCTCGTGCAGCATCTGGGCCAGGTCCTGGACCTGCGCAAGGAACTCGGCGAGCCGGAGCTGTTCGGGGTCACGCTCGACGTCGGGCACTGCGTCGCGGTCGAGCCGGTCAACGCGGCCGAATGTGTCCGCCTCGCCGGTCCGCTGCTGTGGAACGTGCAACTCGACGACATGCTGCCGAGGGTCCACGAACACCTGGAGTTCGGCGACGGACATCTGGATCTGCCGGGGACGCTCGCCGCACTGGCGGAGATCGGCTACACCGGGCTGGCCGCGGTCGAACTGCCCCGGCACAGCCACGCCGCGCCGGACACCGCGCGCCGGGCGTTCGAGGCGCTGACCGCCGCGATGCCGCAGACGTGGTCGGCCAAGGCGGAACGCCGGATCCGGGAGAAGCCGTCGGTGATCGGCTCGCTCTTCCCGGCCGTCGGCCGTGAGGTCGGCCGCGAGGCGCTGCGCCCGGACACCGACCCGCGGGGGCTCATCCACGGCACCGTCGACGACCGGGCGCGGGTCCGGCTCGTGAAGGTGCTGGCCGACGTCCTCGACGACGCCGCGCTGGCCACGGAACTGCACGATCTCTACCGCTACGGCGACGACGCCGAGCGGCGCGGGGTCCTGCGGGCGCTCAACGCGCTGGAGTTCCCGGGCGCCGAGGTCACCGACACCGGCATCAGGCTGGTCGAAGACGCCTTGCGCGCCAACGACATCAGGCTGGTCGCGGCCGCGATGGGGGCTTTCGCCCGGTTCCTGGACGACCACACGTGGCGCCACGGCGTCCTCAAATGCGTCTTCGTCGGGGTGCCGCTGGCCGCCGTCGCGGACCTCACTTCCCGCGCGGACGACGAGCTTCGAAGAATGCTCGCCGATTTCGCCGACGAACGCAGGGCGGCCGGACGTGACGTTCCCGCCGACGCCCTCTCATTGCTCAAGGAAGGCCGCTGACCGTGCGTATCTTCGATCCCCACATCCACATGTCCTCCCGGACCACCGACGACTACGAAGCCATGTACGCGGCCGGTGTCCGCGCGCTGGTCGAGCCCGCGTTCTGGCTGGGGCAGCCGCGTACCAGCGTCGGCTCCTACACCGACTACTTCGACGCGCTCATCGGCTGGGAACGGTTCCGCGCCGCCCAGTTCGGCATCCGGCACCACTGCACGATCGCGCTGAACCCCAAGGAGGCCAACGACCCCCGCTGCCGCGAGGTGCTCGACGTGCTCCCGAGGTATCTGGCGAAGGACGGCGTGGTGGCGGTCGGCGAGGTCGGCTACGACTCGATGACCAAGGAAGAGGACGAGGTCTTCTCGCAGCAGCTGGCGATGGCGCTGGAGCACGACCTCCCCGTCCTGGTGCACACCCCGCACCGCGACAAGCTGGAAGGCACCAAGCGCACCCTCGACGTCGTGCGGGAGGCCGGCGTCGCGCCCGAGCGCGTGGTCGTCGACCACCTCAACGAGGTCACCGTCAAGCTGGTCAAGGATTCCGGTGCCTGGATGGGTTTCTCCATCTACCCGGACACCAAGATGGACGAGCACCGGATGGTCGAGATCCTGCGCCAGTACGGGCTGGATCAGATGATCGTCAACTCGGCCGCCGACTGGGGTCGCTCCGATCCGCTGAAGACCGCCAAGACCGGGCAGGCGATGCTCGACGGCGGGTTCACCGAGGCCGACGTCGACAAGGTGCTGTGGCAGAACCCGGTCGAGTTCTACGGGCTCAGCGGCAGGCTCACGCTCGACCCGCTGCCCGGTTTCACCGGCGAGGCCGTCACTTTCGAGGGCAACTCGGTGCTGCGAGGTGCCCGCAAATGATCTCCTACTGTACGAACGTCCACCCCGCCGAAGACGTCGACGGCATCGTCGCGCAGCTGGAGCGATACGCGCTCCCGGTGCGCGAGCGGCTGGGCGCCGATCGGCTCGGCGTCGGACTGTGGCTTTCCGCGCCGGTCGCGCGCGGGCTCGCCGAAGACGCGGGAGCACGCAAGCGTTTCCGCGCCGAACTCGACGCCCGCGGGCTTTCGGTGTACACGCTCAACGCCTTCCCGTACGGCGGTTTTCACGACGACGTCGTCAAGCACGCGGTCTACCGTCCTGAGTGGACGAACCCGGACCGGGTCGCGTACACGATCGACTGCGTGAACGTGCTGTCCGATCTCCTCGCCGAGGATGCTTCCTACGGCAGCATATCGACGCTGCCGTTGGCTTGGCGTGAACCATGGAACGAACAGGACGACCGCCGCGCGGCCGAAGCCTTCGGTGAGGTCGTCCGCGCGATCGGTGACCGGCCGATCAAACTGGCGGTCGAACCGGAGCCCGGCTGTGTGCTCGACACCGTGGCCGACGCGCTGGGCTGGCTTTCCGGCCGTGTCGACCCGGAGTACGTCGGGTTGTGCCTGGACACCTGTCATCTCGCGGTGTCGTTTGCCGACCCGGCGGAGACGCTCAAGGCGATCGCGGAGTCCGATGTGGACATCGTGAAGGTGCAGGCCTCCGCCGCGTTGCACGTCGAGAAGCCCGCCGAAGCGCGTGAGGCGTTGGCCGCTTTCGCGGAACCGCGGTACCTGCACCAGGTCCGGGAGTTTTCCGGTGGTGTCGTGCGGAAGGCCGACGACCTGCCCGAAGCCTGGACCGAGCTGCCGGGGGAGGGGCCGTGGCGCGTGCATTTCCACATGCCGCTGCACCAGGCCCCGGCCGCGCCGCTGTCCACCACCACGGACGTGCTGCGCACCGTCGCCGCCGGACTGCCCGGCGAACCGCATATCGAGGTCGAGACCTACACCTGGAGCGTGCTCCCGGACGCGGGTGATCTCGTCGGCGGGATCGCCGCGGAACTCGAATGGGCACAGGCCAACCTCGTCAAGGAAGGGGTGTCCGCGTGAAACCCTTGGTCGTCATCGACGTCGTGGGGCTGACCCCGAAGGCGTTGCGGGACATGCCGAAACTGTCCGCCGTCGCGCGAGACGGCTGGCAGGCCGAACTGGGCACGGTGCTGCCCGCCGTCACCTGCAGCGCGCAGTCGACGTTCCTCACCGGGCTCATGCCCGCGCAGCACGGGATCGTCGGCAACGGCTGGTACTTCCGCGAACTCGGCGAGATCTTCCTGTGGCGCCAGCACAACCGGCTCGTCGGCGGCGAGAAGCTGTGGGAGACCGCGCGGGCGGCGCATCCCGGGTACACGTCGGCGAACGTCTGCTGGTGGTACGCGATGGGGATGAGCACCGACGTCACGGTGACCCCGCGGCCGATCTACCACGCCGACGGCCGCAAGTCGCCGGACGCCTACGTCCGTCCGCCCGAGCTGCACGACCAGCTGACCGGCGCGCTGGGGGAGTTCCCGCTCTTCCAGTACTGGGGCCCGACAGCGTCGCTGAAGTCGAGCAAGTGGGTCATCGGGGCGTCGCGGCAGATCCTGCGCGAGAAACGGCCGGATCTGCTGCTGACCTACGTCCCGCATCTCGACTACGACCTTCAGCGCTTCGGCCCCGACGCGCCGCAGGCACGCAAGGCCGCGCGGGAGCTGGACAACGCGCTCGCGCCGCTGCTCGACGACGCCCGCAACGCCGGGGCGACCGTGGTCGCGCTCAGCGAGTACGGGATCACCAACGTGCACCGGCCGGTCGACATCAACCGGGCGCTGCGGCGCGAGGGCCTGTTGGAGGTCTACACCCAGGCGGGGATGGAGTACCTCGACCCGTGGGCGTCGCGCGCGTTCGCCGTCGCCGACCACCAGGTCGCGCACGTCTACGTCCGCGACTCGGCCGATCTCGAGCGGGTGCGCTCGATCGTCGGCGAGCTGACGGGCGTCGACGAGGTGCTCGACCGCGAGGCACAGGCGCGGTACGGCATCGACCACGAACGGGCAGGCGAACTCGTCGCGGTCGCCGAGCCGGACTCCTGGTTCACCTACTACTACTGGCTCGACGACGAGCGGAAGCCCGACTTCGCGCGCGGCGTCGAGATCCACCGCAAACCGGGTTACGACCCCGCCGAGCTGTTCTTCGACCCGGAGGACAAGTTCGCCAAGGCGCGGGCCGGGCTCAACCTGGCGAAGAAGTTCGCCGGGCTCCGGTACGCGATGGACGTCGTCCCGACCGATCCGCGCTGGGTGCGCGGCTCGCACGGACGCCTGCCGGATTCCACAGAGGACGGTCCCGTACTGCTGTGCTCCGACCCGGCCTTCGAGCCGTCCGGTCGGGTGGGTGCGACGGACGTTCATCCGCTGTTGTTGTCGCTGCAAGGCCTGAAGTAGGAGGTGGCGGGGTGGTGTGGCCGGTGCGTGTCGCGAAAGCCACTTTCGCGACGTCTGATGTCTCGAAAGTGGCTTTCGGGACATGGTCGCCCGCACCCGCCGGTCCCGACGTTGCGAAAGCCACTTTCGCAACCTCCAACGTTGCGAAAGTGGCTTTCGCAACATCCCGAATCGGCTCAGCCCCAGCGAGCCGCCCGGTCCAGGGGGTCGTGAGTGGCGATTCGGGTTAGAACCCGAATCGCCACTCACGACCAACCCGACCTCCTCCCCACCCGCACCCTCCCTCCCCACCCCACCTCACGAAAGGACGCTCCACCCGCAAGTCCTTCCTTGATCGCCGCCGCTCATCGAAAGGATCGCCACTGCTATGTCTTTGAAACGACGACTAGGTGTGCTCGTCACATCCGTGGTCACGGCTCTGACAGGCGTCGCGCTACCGGTGCAGACCGCATCGGCGCACGAAGCGGCCACGGTGCTCGTGTTCTCCAAGACCGCGGGCTTCCGGCACGATTCGATCCCCGACGGGGTCAAAGCGATCAAGGACCTTGGGGCGCAGAACCACTTCGGGGTGGAAGCGACCGAGGACGCGGCCGCCTTCACCGACGCGAACCTCAAGCGTTTCGACGCGGTGGTCTGGCTTTCCACCACCGGTGACGTGCTGAACGTGGACCAGCAGGCCGCGTTCGAGCGGTACGTGAAGGGAGGCGGCGGGTACGTGGGCGTGCACGCCGCCTCCGACACCGAATACGACTGGCCCTGGTACGGGGAGCTGGTCGGGGCGTACTTCAAGTCCCACCCGCAGATCCAGCAGGCGAACGTCAAGATCGAAGACCACGACCACGTGTCCACTGTGGATCTTCCGGAGACGTGGCCACGCACGGACGAGTGGTACAACTACCGCGAGAATCCGCGCAGCGACGTCCACGTCCTGGCGAGCCTGGACGAGAAGAGCTACCAGCCCGGTGACGGCGCGATGGGTGACCACCCGATCGCCTGGTGCCACGAGAATTCCGGCGGCCGCTCCTGGTACACCGGCGGGGGGCACACCAAGGCCTCCTACGCCGAACCGGCCTTCCTCAAGCATCTGGCCGGCGGCATCAAGTACGCCACCAAGCTGAGCGAACCGGGCTGTGCCAAGCAGCAGGAAGCTCCGGTCGACGCGGACTTCGACCAGATCACCCTGGCCAAGGGCGAGGAGAAGACCGGCGAGCCGATCGCGCTTTCCGTGCTGCCCAACCGCGACGTCCTGCACACCTCGCGCGACGGCCGCGTCTGGTACACCAGCTCGTCGGCGACGACGTCGCTGGCCGGGCAGATCCCGGTCTACAACCACGACGAGGACGGCCTCCAGGGTGTCGCCATCGACCCGGACTTCGCCAAGAACCGCTGGGTCTACCTGTACTACGCGCCCAAGCTGAACACCCCGGCCGGTGACGCGCCGGAGAACGGCACCCCGGCCGACTTCGAGCCGTTCAAGGGCTACAACCAGCTCTCGCGGTTCAAGCTGGGCACCGACAACAAGCTCGACCTCGCGAGCGAGCAGAAGATCCTCCAGGTCCCCGCCGAACGCGGGATCTGCTGCCACGCCGGCGGCGAGATCGACTTCGATGCGCAGGGCAACCTGTATCTGTCCACAGGGGACGATTCCAACCCGTTCGCCTCCGACGGGTTCACCCCGATCGACGAACGCGCCGACCGCAACCCGGTGTACGACGCGCAGCGCACCTCGGCCAACACCAACGACCTGCGCGGCAAGGTGCTGCGGATCAAGGTCGGCGCGAACGGGAAGTACACGATCCCCAAGGGCAACCTGTTCCCGCGCGGCAAGGCCAAGACCAAGCCCGAGATCTACGCGATGGGCTTCCGCAACCCGTTCCGCTTCGCCGTCGACCGCAAGACCGGCTGGATCCACCTGGCCGACTACGGTCCCGACGCCGGCGCGGCCGACCCGAAGCGTGGTCCCGGTGGCACGGTCGAGTTCAACCTGATCAAGAAGCCCGGCAACTACGGCTGGCCGTACTGCATCGGGGACAACCAGCCGTTCATCGACTACGACTTCGCCACCAAGCAGTCCGGTGCGGCCTTCGACTGCGCCAAGCCGAAGAACACGAGCCCGCGCAACACCGGGCTGACCGATCTGCCGCCGGTCGAGAAGGCGTGGATCCCGTACGACGGAGGTTCGCTGCCCGAGTTCGGCACCGGCCCCGAGTCGCCGATGGGCGGCCCGGTCTACCACTACGACGCCAAGAACCCGTCCCAGACCAAGTTCCCGGAGTACTTCGACGGCAAGACCTTCGCCTACGAATGGGAACGCGGCTGGATCAAGGAGATCACCGTCGGACCGAACGGCGAACGCGGCGCCATCAAGCCGTTCTTCGACTCGATGGACCTCGTCCGCCCGATGAACGTCGAGTTCGGCCCGGACGGCGCGATGTACGTCCTCGACTACGGCACCGGGTACTTCGGCGGCTCGAAGGAATCCGCCGTCTACCGCATCGACTACACCAAGGGCCGCCGGACACCGATCGCCAAGGTGGCCGCGGACAAGACGTCCGGGCAGGCGCCGCTGGCCGTCAAGTTCGACCCGGCCGGGACGAACGACCCCGACGGCCAGGCGCTGACCTACGCCTGGGACTTCGACGGCAACGGCACGACCGACTCCACCGAGGCCACCCCGGTTTCCCACACCTACGCCGCGAACGGCCAGTACACGGCGAAGCTCTCGGTCACCGACTCCACCGGGCTGACCGGTTCGGCGAGCGTGGTGGTCACCGTCGGCAACACCGCACCGGTGGTCACGCTGAAGACCCCGGTCAACGGCAGCGTGTTCAGCTTCGGCGACATGGTCCCGTTCAAGGTCGAGGTGACCGACGCCGAAGACAACCCGATCGACTGCTCGAAGGTGACCGTCGAATACATCCTCGGGCACGAGGGCCACGGGCATCCGCTGAGCCGTGCGACCGGTTGTGAGGGCACCATCGCCACGCCCGCCGACGAAGGACACGGCGCGGACGCCAACGTCTTCGGCGTCATCAACGCCAGCTACACCGACAACGGCGGAAACGGCGTGCCCGCGCTCACCGGCGAGGCCGAGTCCATCCTGCAGCCGAAGCTGAAGCAGGCCGAGTTCTACACGCAGTCCAGCGGGATCGAGGTCGTCGCGCACGCCGGCGCCAGTGGCGGCAAACGCGTGGGCCACATCGAATCCGGTGACTGGATCAAATTCGACCCGGTGAACCTCGTGGGTGTCGGCGGCATCGGCTACCGGGTTTCCTCCGGTGGCGCGGGCGGCACGATCGAGGTTCGCTCGGGCGCGGTGGACGGGCCGCTGGTCCAGACGGTCGCCGTCGCCAACACCGGCGGCTGGGACACCTATGCCGACATCCCGGCGTCCGCCATCACCGACCCCGGCGGGACCGGCCCGTTGTTCCTCGTGTTCAAGGGCGGTTCCGGCGGCTTGTTCGACGTAGACGCGATCACCTTCGAGGAGAACTGATGAGCCGTCCGATCACCCTGTTCACCGGCCAGTGGGCGGATCTCCCGTTCACCGAGGTGTGCAGGCTCGCGAGCGAATGGGGCTACGACGGCCTCGAGATCGCGTGTTCCGGCGACCACTTCGAGGTCGATCGCGCACTGTCCGAAGAGGACTACGTGCCCGGCCGCCTGAAGCTGCTGGCCGAGCACGGCCTCAAGGTGTGGGCCATCTCCAACCACCTCGTCGGCCAGGCCGTCTGTGACGACCCGATCGACGAACGCCACCAGGCGATCATCCCGTCCAGGGTGTGGGGCGACGGTGAACCGGAAGGCGTCCGGCAGCGGGCGGCGAAGGAGATGGCCGACACCGCCCGCGCGGCGGCGAAACTCGGCGTGGACACGGTGATCGGCTTCACCGGCTCGAAGACCTGGAAGTATGTCGCGATGTTCCCGCCGGTGTCGCAGGCGGTCATCGACGACGGCTACTCCGACTTCGCCGACCGGTGGAACCCCATCCTCGACGTCTTCGACGAGGTGGGCGTGCGGTTCGCCCACGAGGTCCACCCGTCGGAGATCGCGTACGACTACTGGACCACGAAACGTGCGCTCGAAGCTGTCGGCGACCGTCCGGCATTCGGGCTGAATTGGGATCCTTCGCATTTCATCTGGCAGGACCTCGACCCGGTCGGCTTCATCCTCGACTTCGCCGACCGGATCTACCACGTGGACTGCAAGGACACCAGGAAGCGGTTCGACGGACGGAACGGACGGCTCGGCTCGCATCTCCCCTGGGGAGATCCCCGACGCGGCTGGGACTTCGTTTCGACCGGGCACGGCGACGTGCCCTGGGAGGACTGCTTCCGCGCACTGAATTCGATCGGCTACGCCGGTCCGATCTCGGTGGAGTGGGAGGACGCCGGCATGGACCGGCTCCGGGGCGCGGCGGAGGCCGTGACCTTTCTGCGGGGGCTCCTGTTCGACAAGCCGTCGGCGGCCTTCGACGCGGCTTTCAGCAACCAGAAGTGAGGGCGGTTTCATGTGCGGTGAAGAAGCTGAGCAGTTCCACTCTCGACGGGCACTCCTCCGCGGCGCGGCGACGGCGGCCGTCGCGGTGGGCGCGGCGGTAGCCCTGCCGAGCCTGGCCAGTGCGGCCACCGAGGCGGAGACCCAGGGACACGGCCACCACGGTCGAGGCCGTGTCCCGGTGGACAAGATCAGCATCCAGCTCTACTCCCTGCGCACCGCGCTGCAGGCCGATCTGCCGGGAACCCTGTCCGCGCTGGCGGACATCGGCTACCGGAAGGTCGAACTCGCGGGCACCTACGGCCGTTCGGCCGAAGAGTTCCGCGGTCTGCTGGACAAGAACCACATCAAGGCGACGTCCACCCACGTCGGTATCGACGGTGACCTCGACAAGACCATCGCGGACGCGAAGATCCTCGGGAACACCCGCGCCAACGTGCCGTGGGCGAACTTCGACACCATCGACGGCTGGAAGCAGTTCGCCGGACGGATGGACACGGCGGCGCGGAAGTTCCGCCAGGCCGGTATCCCGCTCGGCTACCACAACCACGCGCACGAGTTCGCGCCCATCGACGGCGTGCGCCCGTACGACGTGCTCACCAGGAACACGAACCCGCGGTACGTGCACCTGGAGATCGACCTGTTCTGGGCGGTGGAAGGCGGGATGGACCCGGTCTCGCTGTACCGGCAGCACTGTCCGCGCGTGGTCCAGTACCACGTCAAGGACCGGACCGCGGCCGGCGAGATGGTCGACCCCGGCAAGGGCGTCATCGACTTCCCGCGCATCTTCCGCCACACCCGTCCCCACCTCGCCGAATACATCGTCGAGCACGACAACCCCACGGATCCCCTGAGCACCGCCCAGACCGGATTCACCTATCTCCGCAACGTCCGCTTCTAGCTGGGGAATCCACAATGGACAAGAAGAACCGCGGGCTGTCCCGCAGATCGATGCTCGCGGGCACCGCGGCCGGGGTCATCGCCCCGGTCGTGGTGTCGGCCAGCGCGGGTTCGGCGCCGGCCGCCGCGGCCGGGATGACCCGCAACATCACCATCTACGCCGACTACGTTCCCGGTTCGACCCGGGTCGGTTACGGGCTGGAGCCCGGGAAACCGACGATCCCCGGACCGCTCCTGGAGTGCTACGAGGGTGACACGCTGGTGATCGAGCTGGTCAACAACACCGACCAGCGGCTGTCGATCCACCCGCACGGCGTCAACTACGACACCAAGTCGGACGGCTCGCCGTTCAACGATTCCTTCAACAAGCCCTACGAGACCAAGACCTACACCTGGAAGACCCGGACGGCCTACCAGACGGCCAACGGTTTCTGGATGCCCGGCAGCGCGGGGTACTGGCACTACCACGACCACGCGTTCGGCGGCGACCACGGCACCGCGGGACTGATGAAGGGTCTCTACGGCGGACTCATCGTGCGCAAACGCGGGGATCTGCTGCCCAGCAAGCAGTTCACCGTGGTGTTCACCGAAATGTGGGTCAACCACCAGGTCGCCCCGAACACACCGATCTTCGAGGCGAACCTCGGCGAACGCGTCGAGTTCATCTGCATCGGGCACGGCAACCTGATGCACACCTTCCACCTGCACGCGCACCGCTGGGCGGACACCCGCACCGGCATGCTCACCAGCGCGACCGACAACGCCCCGATCGTCGACAACAAGACCCTGGACCCCGGCAACTCCTTTGGGTTCCAGGTGATCGCCGGTGACGGCGTCGGGCCGGGCGCGTGGATGTACCACTGCCACGTCCAGCAGCACTCGGACGACGGCATGTCCGGGGTGTTCCTGGTCCGCAACGCCGACGGCGGGATGCCCGCGGGCGCCCAGGAGGCGATCGACCGCTTCAAGGGGCACCAGCACACCACGTCCACGCCGAACGCCACCGGCGCCTCGGCCCACCACCACTAGTCTTGAAAGGAGCGAGAACTTGAGACGAGTATTTTCGCAACGCCGGCTCCGCAGACGGTCGCTGGCCGCGCTCGCGGTCGGCGCCGTCGTCACCTCCGGGCTTCCGCTGGCCATCGCACCGGTGACCGCCGAAGCCGCGACGAACGTCCCGGTCAACGTCCTGGTCTTCCACGGCACCGCCGCGGACCAGAAGGACCCCGTCTTGCGCGCCACGGACGCGATCGCAAGCCTGGGCCAGGCGAACGGGATCTCCGTTTCGTCCTCTTCGGACCCCGCGGTGTTCACGCAGGCGAACCTCGCGAAATACCGCGGCGTCGTCTTCCTGTCCGCGCAAGGCATCACGCTGAACCGCGACCAGGAAACCTCGCTGCAGAACTACATGAAGGCGGGCGGCGGCTTCCTCGGCCTGTCCGACGCCGCGCGGGCGCAGGACGGCTCGCAGTGGTTCTCCGGGCTGATCGGCGCCCGTCCGGTGGGGGCGCGTCCCACGCCGGAGGCGGTCGCCTCGGTCACCGCGAGCGCGGAGAACGCGCCCAACGAGGGCAAGGAGAAGCTCGCCGACAACAACGAGAACACCAAGTGGCTGGCCTTCCAGCCGACCGGCTGGGTCGCCTACAAGATGGTCGCCCCGGTCGCCGTCAGCAGCTACGACCTCGTTTCGGCGAACGACTTCCCCGGCCGTGACCCGAAGAGCTGGACCCTGCAGGGCTCCAACGACGGGACCACGTGGACCGATCTGGACACTCGCACCAACGAGACGTTCGCCGACCGGTTCGTGAGCCGCAAGTTCACCTTCGCCAACACCACGGCGTACGCGAACTACCGGCTGAACATCACCGCCAACGCCGGTGACCCGCTCATCCAGCTGGCGGATTGGAAGCTGTACAAGGACAACTCGACCACCCCGCCGCCGCCGGAGGCCCCGCCCGCCGAGGCAACGGTCGACGTCCTCGACAAGGCGAACCCGGCCACCGCGGGCCTGCCGCAGAAGTGGGTCCGCACCGACCGGTGGCTCAACTGGGAGGTCAACCCGGTCGGCACCGTGCACACGGTCGCGCAGGTCGAGGAATCGACCTACAAGCCGGGTGTCGGCGCGAACGGCGCCTTCCACCCGATCTCGTGGTGCCGTGACTACGACGGCGGCCGCTCCTTCTACACCGGCATGGGCCGGACCGAGGCCAGCTACGGCGAAGCTCAGTTCCGCAGCCACATCCTCGGCGCGCTGAAGTGGACCACCGGCATGGTGCGCGGTGACTGCAAGGCGGGTATCGCGGCCAACTACAAGGTCGAGCGCCTGACCGGGATCAACCAGCCCGGCCAGCTGGACCAGATGGGCGAGCCGCACGGGCTCACCATCGCGCCGAACGGCCGGGTCTTCTACATCGGCCGCGCCGCCTGCGCCGGCAACGTCGTCCCCGCGCCGAACGACTGGACCAACCCCCAGATCGGCGCCGGCTGCGGCACGATCCACCAGTGGGACCCGGTCACCAAGAAGCCGAAGCTGCTCACCACGCTGAAGGTGATGGGCAACCGCGGCAGCGGCGACGAACTGGTCAAGAACGAGGAAGGCCTCCTCGGTCTCGTGCTGGACCCGAAGTTCAGCGAGAACGGCTTCATGTACGCCTACTGGATGCCGCACGAGTCGGTCGACATCGACAAGCGGATCGGCAAGCGCACGGTCTCGCGGTTCACCTACGACCTGAAGAACCAGACGCTGGACCAGGCGACCCGCAAGGACCTGCTGTCCTGGGACGTCCAGGTCCACAGCTGCTGCCACGCCGGCGGCGGGATGGACTTCGACAAGGACGGGAACCTCTACATCGGTTCCGGCGACAGCAACTCGTCGCAGGGTTCCAACGGGTACTCCGGCAACAACTGGACCCAGGACTACAAGGGCGTCTCGTTCCAGGACGCGCGCCGCACCGCCGGTAACACCAACGACCTCAACGGGAAGATCCTGCGGATCCACCCGGAGCCGGACGGTACCTACACCAACCCGGCGGGCAACCTGTTCCCCGAGGCCAACGACCCCGGGAACAAGACCAGGCCCGAGATCTACGTGATGGGCGTGCGGAACATCTCGCGTCTGCAAGTCGACAAGAAGACCAACTGGCTGACCGCCGCGTGGGTCGGCCCGGACGCGTCCTCGCCGAGCCCGGAACTCGGCCCGGCCAAGTACGAGACCGCCACGGTCATCACCGAGGCGGGTAACCACGGCTGGCCGTACTGCATGGGCAACAAGCAGCCGTACCGCGACCGCAGCAGCACCGACGCCGCGGTCCTCACCGGCTGGTACGACTGCGACAACCCGGTCAACACCTCGCCGCGCAACACCGGCCTGGTGAACCTGCCGCCGATCAAGAAGAACATGATCTGGTACGCGCCGGACGGCGGCGGGCCGGTGTTCCCCAACCGCCCCAACAGCTCCGTCCCGACGTACAACGCGGCCGAGGCCACCTACACGCAGCCCTACCTCAAGGGCGGCGGCCAGGCGGTCATGACCGGGCCGACGTACCACCGCGAACTGGTCAACACCAACAGCGGCGTCGCGTGGCCCGCCTACTGGAACGACAAGTGGTTCATCGGTGACCAGAGCAACGGGCAGAACCGGATCGCGGTCACCCTCGACCCGAACGGCGTCGCGAAGCAGGATCCGCCGGTGTTCGCCGAGACCGTGCGGCAGATCATCCCGACCGGTGGTGGCGACACCAAGCTGAACCAGTGGATGGACGCCAAGTTCGGGCCGGACGGCGCGCTGTACGCGCTCGACTACGGCGGCGGCTTCTTCACCCTGACCAACAACCAGAAGCTGCTGAAGATCAGCTACATCGGCGGCGAGGCCACCCCGTCCGCGGCGGCGTCCTCGACGATGGTGCAGAACAAGCCGCTCACCGCGGCCTTCACCGGGTCGAAGTCCGGCGGTGTCTCCTACAAGTGGGAGTTCGGCGACGGCACGTTCTCGACGCAGCCCGACCCGCGGCACGCTTACCCGCGCACCGGGCTGTACACCGCCAAGCTGACCGTGACCTACGCGAACGGCGAGACGGTGACCACGCGGAACTCGGTGAGCGTCGGGTGTCTCGTGGCGGATCCCAGCGCCACGGTGACCATCGGCGACACCGACACCGGGGTGACCAACCGCAACGCCGGTGGCGGCTGCACGGTCGACGACATGATCGACGACGACTCCACGTGGACCTCCCACGCCGGATTCGTCAACCACGTCACCCAGGCCGTGGACCGGCTGGGCGACCTCGGTGTGCTGAACGCGGCCGAGTCGGACAAGATCAACGCCGCGGCCGCCGCGTCGCCCATCGGCAACAAGGGCGTCACCGGCTACGACGCGATCTACGACGGCACGCCGGAGTCGTTCCGGAACTGGTCGCAGGCGCCGTCCGGGCAGTTCGCCATCCAGCCGGACGGGTCACTGCGACCGTCGGGCGGGCTGGGGATGCTGTGGTACTCGGCACGGCAGTTCGGCAACTTCTCGGTGAAGCTGCAGTTCAAGGACATCGCGCCGAACGGCAGCGCCAACAGCGGTGTGTTCGTCCGGTTCCCGGATCCGCGCACTCCGCTGGAGCAGCGTCCGCCGGGCAGCTGCGGCACGGTCGGTTCGGCCAGGACGTCACAGGCCTGGGTCGCGATCTACTGCGGTCACGAGGTCCAGCTGTACGACGGGGCCACCGGTGAACCGCAGAAGACCGGGTCGATCTACAACTTCGACCCGCGGCCGCTGGACCAGGCGGGCGTGAAGCCGAAGGGGACCTGGAACGAGTACGAGGTCAAGGTCGTCGGGCAGAAGTACACGATCATCCGCAACGGTGTGGTGATCAACGAGTTCGAGAACGCGCCGGGGATCTCCTCGTCGCGGGCGGGCGATCCGTCCACCGACTTCCGGCAGTTCGTCAGCGGGTTCATCGGTCTGCAGAACCACGGTGACAACGACCTGATGGAGTTCCGCAACATCCGGGTGCGGCAGCTGTAGCGCGAAAGCCGGC
The DNA here is from genome assembly GCF_024628825.1 of Amycolatopsis roodepoortensis. Classification (NCBI taxonomy): domain Bacteria; kingdom Bacillati; phylum Actinomycetota; class Actinomycetes; order Pseudonocardiales; family Pseudonocardiaceae; genus Amycolatopsis; species Amycolatopsis roodepoortensis. Next base: position 3,417,664 of record NZ_CP102415.1, on the reverse strand, counting down.
CGGGCGCGCGACTTCGCGTGCCCGGCCGGTCTCCCTTGTACGGAAGGTTTCCCTGCGATGTCTCCAAGAACCCTCGTCGTGGCGCTCGTGGCCGCGACACTCGCGCTGGCGGGCCTGGTCCTACCGGGCTCGTCCGCTCCCGCCTCCGCCGCCCCCGTCCAGACCCTGGAATGGACCGCGGGCGACAGCACCGACCACTACCTCAGCGCGCCGTCGACCGCGGTGGCCGGTGAGACCACGATCGTCTTCAAGAACACCGAAGAGCTCGGCTCGACGATGTCGCACACGCTGACGTTCGACACGTCGACCGCGGGCTACAACCACGACGTCAACCTCAACATCCTCGCCAACCCCTACGACGACAAGAACGGCGTGCACCAGGCCACGGTGACGCTGACCCCTGGCAAGTACCGCTACTACTGCACGATCCAGGGCCACACCAAGATGATGGGCGAGTTCGTCGTCACCGGCGAGCCGACCCCGGACACCACGCCGCCGACGGTGACCGCGAACGTGACCGGTACCAAGGACACCGCCGGGAACTACGTCGGTTCCGCGACGGTGAACCTGTCCGCGTCGGACAGCCAGTCCGGTGTGGACAAGGTCGAGTACCAGCTCGACGGCGGCGCCTGGACCGCGTACACGGCACCCGTTGCGGTCTCCGCCGCCGGCGCGCACATGGTCCACTACCGCGCTACCGACAAGGCCGGAAACGTTTCGCCGGAAGGGATGTCGTCGTTCACCGTCGTCACCGGGCAGCCCGGTGACACGACACCGCCGACGGTGACCTCCGAGGTGACCGGCACCAAGGACACCGCGGGCAACTACCTCGACACCGCCACCGTGAAGCTCACCGCGACCGACACCGGCTCCGGCGTCGACAAGGTCGAGTACAAAGTGGACGAAGGCGCGTGGACCGCGTACACCGCTCCGGTCGCGGTCACCGCGCCGGGCATGCACATGGTGCACTATCGCGCGTCGGACAAGGCGGGCAACGTTTCGCCGGAGGGCATGGCGCACTTCACCATCGTCAGCAGTGACACCACCGCGCCGACCGTGACCGCCGAGGTGACCGGGACCAAGGACACGGCCGGGAACTACGTCGGCAAGGCGACCGTGACCCTCGCGGCGACCGACGCCGGTTCGGGTGTCGGCAAGGTCGAGTACCAGCTGGACGGCGGCCCATGGCTGACGTACTCGGCGCCGCTCGCGCTCACCGTCGTCGGCGCGCACACGGTGAAGTACCGCGCCACCGACAAGGCGGGCAACGTCTCGGCGGAAGGCACGGCGACGTTCACCATCGTCGAGGGCGACGACAGCACCGCGCCCGCCGTTTCGGTGGTGGTGAGCGGTGATCTGGACGGAAGCTGGTCGTACATCGAAGACGCGACCATCAACCTGACCGCGACGGACACCGGGTCCGGTGTGGACAAGATCGAGTACAAACTGGACGGTGGGGCCTGGACGGTCTACACCGCGCCGGTGAAGGTGACCGAGCTCGGCACGCACACGCTGACCTACCGCGCGTCGGACAAGGCGGGCAACGTCTCGGCGGAACAGGGCGGCGCGTTCACCATCGTCGCCGCGCCGCCGGGCCCGGACGCCTGCCCGGACTCCGACGTCCGGGACACGGTGATCCTCGGCACGGCGGACAGCCAGGTCGAGAACCGCGACACCGGTAACGGCTGCACGATCAACGACGTGATCGACGACGAGTCGGACTACTCGTCGAACGACCAGTTCGTGACCTACGTGCGGGCCGTGACACAGGAACTCCTCGACGGCGAGGTCATCTCGTCCTACGAGCGTGAACTGATCGTCACGGCTGCGATCGACTCCGGTATCGGCGGCACGACCGCCGAGCCGGAGCCGGAGCCCGAACCCGGCAAGACGAAGAAGCCGAAGACGTCGAACCCCGGGATGAAGAAGGTCGTGAAGACGCCGATCCGGGACGTCTGAGCGAAGTCGGTTACCTTTCTCGCGTCGCGCTCGTCATGTCCATGACGGGTTCGGCGCGAGAAAGGTATCGACATGACCGGCGAAGCCCTGGCCAGCGCGTTCGAGGAGCAGCGCGGGCGTCTGGTGGCCGTGGCGCAGCGGATGCTCGGCTCGCGCGCGGACGCCGAGGACGCCGTCCAGGAGGCCTGGCTGCGGCTGGCCCGCCAGGACGCCGACACGATCGACAACCTCTCCGGCTGGCTGACCACCGTCGTCGGCCGCGTCTGCATCGACGTCCTGCGCTCCCGCAAGACGCGCCCCGAGGACTCCTACGACGAGCCGCCCGAGCTGCTGGTGCTCGAGGACTCGCCGGAAGAGGACGCACTGCTCGCCGAATCGGTCGGGGTGGCGCTGGTCGTGGTGCTCGACACCCTCGGCCCGGCCGAGCGGCTGGCCTTCGTCCTGCACGACCTGTTCGGGGTCCCGTTCGCCGAGGTCGGCGAGATCCTCGGCAAATCCGCGGACGCGGCCAAGATGCTCGCCAGCCGGGCCCGCCGGAAGGTGCGGGGACAGCGTCCGGCCGACGAGCCCCGGCAGCACGCGGTCGTCGAGGCGTTCCTCGCGGCAGCGCGCGAAGGAGACTTCGAAAGCTTGGTCGAGATGCTCGACCCCGACGTGACGTGGCGTTCGCGGAGCCGTCACGGCGAGGTCGTACGGCTCGGTGCGTACGAGGTGGCCACGCGGGTCCAGCGCGGGGCGCGCGCCGTCGTCACCACCCGTCCCGCGCTGGTCGACGGCAAACCGGGAATCGTGTCGTGGAGCCGGACCGGCAAGCTGCTGGGCGTGATGTCCTGCACCATCGTCGACGGCCGCATCGTCGAAATCGATTCGGTGAGTGACCCGCGTCGCCTCGCGGCCATGGGTGTTACCTCTCGGGAGTCCTCCTCGTCGGAGTAAGTGAAGACCGACGAGAAGGAGAAATCCCATGCAGGCAAGGATCGATTACCTCAAGACCGCCCTCGCGCCGAAGCTGGTGAAGCACCTCGTTTCCGCTGCGAAAGTCCTCGACGGCAGCGAACTTCCTTTGGCGACAAGGGAATTGGTGAACATCCGGGCCAGCCAGATCAACGGCTGCTCGGGCTGCCTCGACATGCACACCAAGGACGCGGCGCACGCGGGGGAGACCACGACCCGGCTGAACCTGGTGGCGTGCTGGCGTGAGGCGACGGTCTTCACCGAGGCCGAACGCGCCGCGCTGGAACTCACCGAGCAGGGCTGCCGCCTCGCCGACGGCAGCGGCGTCACCGACGAAGCGTGGGCGGCCGCCGCCAAGCACTACGACGACGAGCAGCTCGTCGCGCTGGTGACCCAGATCGCCCTCATCAACGCCTTCAACCGGCTGAACGTCATCACCCGGCAGCCGGCGGGTGACTACACGCCCGGCCAGTACGCGGGGCATTGATGGACACCGCGCTGTGGGTCGTCGCCTGGCTGCTGGCCGTCATGTACGTCGTGTCCGGCGTCGGGAAACTGTTCCTGCGAAGGGAAACGATCGCAGGAGTGGGCTCGGCCGCGGGCTGGGTGCTGGATGTCGCCCCTGGCACCGTGAAGTTCATCGGGATCGTCGAGATCCTGGGCGCGGCCGGCCTGATCCTCCCGGCCTTGCTGGACATCGCGCCGGAACTCGTGCCGCTGGCCGCCCTCGGGCTGGCGCTGGTGATGGCGGGCGCCGTGGTCGTTCGCCTGCGTCGCCGCGAGCCGCTGGTCGCGCTGCTGGATCTCGGTTATCTCGCGTTGTGCGCGTTCGTCGCCATCGGGCGCGCCTGACACGCGTGAAGGCCCCCTTCCCTCGGCTCAGCAGAGGGAAGGGGGCCTTCACGCGATTCAGCTCAGGTGCGCTGCTTCGCCCGCCCGAGGATGCGACGGCGTCCGCCGTGGCTGTTGGTGCGTTCCTCGTGGAGTTCCTTCAGCGACAACATCATCGCGTCTTCCTGTTTCATCAGCGGGTCGTTGCGCAGGTCCTTCCAGACCGAGACGCACAACCCGACCATCACGAACACGAACGGCACCGCGATCAGGATCGTGAGGTTCTGCAGACCGGTCAGCGCCTTGTCCCCGCCGACGAGCAGCATCACCGCCGCGACGGCGCCCATCAGCACGCCCCAGAAGATCACGACGGTCTTCTTCGGATGCACGCTTCCGCGCTGGGACAAGGTACCCATCACCACCGACGCCGCGTCCGCGCCGGAGACGAAGAAGATGGAGACCAGGATCATCACCAGGATCGCGATCGGGATGAACCACGGCAGCGTCTCGAGCAGTTCGAACGTCGCCGACTGGGCACTGCCCGCGCCCGCGATGTCCGTCCCGGCCCGTTGCCTGCTGATCGCCGCGCCGCCGAAGATCGCGAACCAGATCAGGCTCACGACGCTCGGGATCGCGATGACACCGAAGATGAACTGCCGGATCGTGCGGCCGCGCGAGATCCGCGCGATGAACATGCCGACGAAGGGCGTCCACGAGATCCACCACGCCCAGTAGAAGACCGTCCAGCCGCCGAGCCAGGTCTGCATCTCCGCGCCACCGGTCATCCCGGTGCGGCCGGACATCTCCGCCAGCTCGCGGAAGTAGTCGCCGATGGCGCCCGGCACGATGTTGAGGATCAGCACGGTCGGCCCGACCACCAGCACGAACACCGCGAGTACCGCGGCGAGCACCATGTTGATGTTGGACAGCCACTGGATGCCCTTGGCCACACCGGAAACCGCCGAAGCGATGAACGCGATGGTGAGGATCGCGATGATCGCGACCAGCAGGCCCTTGCCGGGGTCGTCGATCCAGCCGACGGCGCCCATACCGCCGCCGACCTGGAGCGCGCCGAGGCCGAGGGAAGCGGCGGAACCGAACAGCGTGGCGAAGATCGCCATGATGTCGATCGCCTTGCCCAGCGGGCCTTCGGTGCGGCGCTTGCCGATCAGCGGCGCGAACACCGAGCTGATCAGCTGGCTGCGGCCCTTGCGGAAGGTGCTGTAGGCGATCGCGAGACCGACGACGGCGTAGATCGCCCACGGGTGCACGGTCCAGTGGAACAACGTCGTCGCCATCGCGGTGTGGACGGCTTCGTCGGAGTTCGGGGCCGCGGTGCCCGGGGGCGGGCTCGCGAGGTGGGAGACCGGTTCGTACACCCCGAAGAACATCAGGCCGATGCCCATACCGGCGCTGAACATCATCGCGATCCACGACGACGTCCGGAATTCGGGCAGTTCCTTGTCCCCGCCGAGCGGGATCCGGCCGTAGCGGCTTATGGCCAGACAGACCGCGAAGAGCACGAAACCACTCGCGGTCAGCACGAAAGCCCAACCGCCGTAAGGGATCACGGCGTCGTTCAGCAGGGTCGACGCGACACTCGCGAGGTTTTCCGGGGCCAGCACGCCCCAGACGATGATCGCGAGCGCGAGCACCGCGGCCACACCGAAAACGGTCTTGTCGGTCTCCGCGGGTCGTTCGGCGGCGAGGTCGAGGGGGACGTGCTCATCGGGCGGGTGGCCCGGACCCGTCGTGTCCGGTGCGTGGGCAAGGTCGGTCGCGGTCTCCGCGACGACCTCTTCTTCCGCTTGTTTACCGTCCTGCGAACTCATGTTCAGTGACGCGCCGACTGCGGCGCGCGCTCCTTCCGCCCGATGTTAACCCGTTTGCACCACTGCACCCTAACCAGAAAACTGGTAACCGGCAGAAAATACGGGCGAAGTGGTTTAAAGCTGTGATTGCGGGCTTGACCTCGGCGGATGCGGGTCCGGTCGGCGGTCTCGGCGGGGAACGTGGCGCTCGTGACACCGGGCCGCGGTGGCCCGGTGTCCTCAGATCGTGGTGCCACCCCTCCAGAAGGGGCGACCGAGCGGGTCGCCACCTGCGGCGTCCGGACGTCCTTGCCGCGTGTGGTTGCGGTTCAAGAGGTAGGTGACGAGGGCGATCAGGGCGAGGGTGACGATGATTGCGGTCATGGCAGTAAGTTTGCGCCACTCGACATCCTGCCAGAAGTGGCAGTTCTGTCGTTGTGCGGCAAAATCCTGCCAGCTATGCTCCGGTCATGCTGAAAAGCGTCGCCGTGGTGCTGTTGGACGATTTCGCCGCCTTCGAGTTCGGTGTCGTCTGCGAGGTGTTCGGCTACGACCGCACCGATGACGGAGTGCCACTGCTCGACTTCCGCGTGTGCGGGGAGCGGGCCGGAGAACCGCTCAGTCTCGGGCACGGCGTCAAAGTGACTCCGGAACACGGTCTCGAAGCGACGGAGGACGTGGATCTGGTCGTCGTCCCCGCGTGCGACGTCCGCGACGAATATCCGCCGGCGGTACTCGACGCGCTCCGGGCGGCTTCGGAGCGCGGCGCCACGCTGCTTTCGGTCTGCACCGGCGCGTTCGTGCTGGGCGCCGCGGGCTTGCTCGACGGACGGCGGTGCACGAACCACTGGCGGCACAGCGCGGCATTCCGGAAGCGGTTCCCGCAGGCGCAGCTGGATCCGGACGTGCTGTTCGTCGATGACGGCGACATCGTCACCAGCGCGGGAACGGCCGCCGGCATCGACGCGTGCCTGCATCTGGTCCGGCGCGAACTCGGCTCCGCCGCGGCCACCGTGATCGCCCGGCGCATGGTCGTGCCGCCGCAACGGGAAGGCGGGCAACGGCAGTTCGTCGAGGTGCCGATCCCGGAATGCACCGGGGACAGTCTTCAGCCGGTGCTCACCTGGATGCTCGAGAACATCGCGCACGACCATCCGGTCGCCGACCTCGCCCGCCGGGCCCGGATGTCCGAGCGCACTTTCGCGCGCAAGTTCGTCGCGGAGACGGGCACCACACCGCACCGATGGCTTTCGACACAACGGGTCCTGCACGCGCGGTCGCTGCTGGAGGAGACGACGATGAGCATCGACGAGGTCGCGCGCCGCTGCGGCTTCGGCTCGGGAGCCTTGCTGCGGCACCATTTCCACAAGGTCGTCGGCGTTGCCCCGCAAGACTACCGGCGGACTTTCGCGCCACAGCGCGTCTGACCCGGCGGTCAGCCGGCGCGCCGCCCGACGGCCTCGAAGATGTCGTGAGCCAGCAAAGCGGCGCCTTCGGTGAACCCGTTGATGAGGATCTTCCGGCCGTCGGTGAGTTTGACGAGACAGCCGACGTCGCCGCCGAACGCCTTGGCGAGGGCGTTCGTCTTGGCGTGGTCGACGGCCACCTCCACCTTGGTCCACGGCACGACGGTGGTCGATTTTCGCCAGGTGTGCACGAATCCCTGTTCGTACAAGGTGAAGATCTCGCCCCGTTTGCTGATGGCGTGCCAGCAGCCCCAAGCGCCCATCAGCGCCAGCCCCAGCCCGCAGCCGATGACGAGGCCGATGACCATCTCCCCACCGGAGACCCCGGCCTCCTGTCCCAGCACGAACACGACGACACCGAGCGCCGCGATCGGCGTGCCGATCACGATCGCGGCCACACCCCGGAGCGCGCGCCTGCGGCAATTCGTCTCGAAGCGTTCGACGTAGGCACCCAGCTCGGTCACGGCCAGCACGCTAACGGCGGGTGCGGGGACCGGTCCCTAATCCTTCGGCGCCTTGTTGAACAGGCCGAGGGATTGGGCGAACGCCGCCCCGCCTGCCAGGAAGACGAGCGGCAGCGTCTTGGCCCAGAAGGCGCCGACGTCGAGCGAGATGAGCAACGCGAGCAGCCCGCCCGCCAAGGCGGCCAAGATGAGCATTCCCAGTGCGAGGCGGGGTTTCGAGACCATGAGTCCTCCAGGAAACGGGTTCGGAGGAGCCAGCCTCGCGACGATCCCGCCGCGAAAAGAGGTCATTTTTGCCGCACCGGGAATTCAGAGCGAACCCCAGGAGCGGGCGCGTTCCAGCAGCCTGTCGCGGATGAGGGTCACCACGGGCCGCGCCGTCCCCGACCGGAGCGCGAGATAGATCGTGTTCAGCGGTGGCACCACCGGCGTGTGCACGATCGACACCGAGCCCGCTTCGAGCGCGGCCGCGGCGATGTAGCGCGGCAGCACGCTCACCCCGGCGCCCGCGACGACGACGGCGAGGATCGCGCGCAGGTCGGGGACGACCATCGCGACGCGGTTCGGTGGCCGCCGCCCGAATTCGCTGCGCCAGTAGCGGCGGATGATCGGCAGATCGTCGGCGTACGCGATCAGCGGCAGATGCGCCAGCGCGGGTACCGGGTCGGTCTCGAGCAGCGCGGGATCGACGCTCCGCGCGAGGGCCGGAGCCGCGACGAGCACGAATTCCTCGTCGATCAGCGGAATCGCGGTGATACCGCGCTGCCGTGGGCGGACCGAGGAGACGACGAGGTCCAGACGTGCGGCTTCGAGCGCGGACAGGAGTTCGTCGGCGAGTCCGAGGGTGACGGTGACGCGCAGCCCGCGTTCGGTCAGCGGGGCGAGCGCGGGCAGGAACCGCGTGGCCATGCCGTCGCTCGCGCCGCCCAACGCCACCGTTTCGCGGTACTGGACGTCGTCGTCGCCGGCCGTCAGCGCGCTCCGTAGTTCGTCGATGCGGGTGCCGATCCTGGCGGCGAGTTCGGCCGCGCGGGCGGTCGGCGCCGCGCCCTGGCGCGACCGGACGAACAACCGCTCGCCGAGCTCCTCCTCGAGTTTGAGCAGCTGCCCGGTGACGGCGGGCTGGGTCAGGCCGAGTTCCTCGGCGGCCGCGGAGAGCGAGCCCTGACGGTAGATGGCCAGGAAGGTCGCCAGCCGATCCAAGTTGGGCATGCAAGTCACCTTCCATAAGAAATCTTATGGATCGTAGCTGCCTCCGCGGAGTACGCGCGGCGAAGACCTCGTTGAAGCCGGCAGTGGGGCACACCGCCCCGGAGAAACGAAAGGAACAGTCATGGCGCGGATCCTCATGATCGTCTCGGCCGCCGACCACGTGCGGCTCACCGACGGCACCGACCACCCGACCGGGTTCTGGGCCGAAGAGGTCGCCGAATCGCATCGGGTGCTCGCCGAGGCGGGGCACCAGGTCGAGATCGCGACGCCGTCCGGGCTCCGGCCGACCGTCGATCCCATCAGCCTCGACGAACGCGGCGGCGTCGACCCGGCCGAGGGCGCGAAGTTCGCGGAATACCTCAAGGGACTCGATCTTTCGGCGCCGCTCAAGCTTTCCGACGTCTCGGTCGACTCCTACGACGCCTTCTACCTGCCAGGCGGGCACGGTCCGATGACCGACCTGGTGGGCGACAGTGATCTCGGTACCCTCCTGAACGACGCCGATGCGCGCGGCAAGACCATCGCCGCCCTCTGCCACGGACTCGCCGCCTTGCTCAGCGCGCGCGGCGAAGACGGCTCGTTCACCTTCGCCGGCCGCTCGATGACGTCGTTCAGTGACGAAGAGGAACGCCAGGGCGGGCTTGGCGACAAGAGCCCCTTCTTCGTCGAGACCCGGCTTCGGGAGCAGGGCGCGATCGTCACTCCGGCTGCCGCCTGGTCGAGCGAGGTCGTCGTCGACGGAAACCTCGTCACCGGCCAGAACCCGCAGTCCAGCGTCGCGACCGCGGACCGTGTGGTCGAGCTTCTCAAGGCGGCCTGAGCAGCGGGGTTTGCGCCGCGGCCGGATCCGGGCATACGATCAGGGCAGTCGTACAGGACTAACGCCCTAGGAGATGAACCGGTGGCAGGATCCCCGGCCGCGGCGCGCGGTCAGCTCGTCCGGCGGCGGTTGCTCGAAGCGGCCGTCGCCCTCGTGCCCGAGCTCGGCTGGTCCGCGGTGAGCACCCGGATCCTGGCCGAACGCGCGGGTGTCACGCCGAGCGTCGTGCACTATCACTTCCCTTCGCTGCAGGCCTTGTTGATCGAGGCCGTGCTGGGGGCGATGCGCGAGGTCGCCCTCGCTTTCGAGCCGGCACTGGAGACCCTCGAAACGCCCGCGGACGCGGTGGACGCGCTGCTGGCGTCGGTCGGCGGGTACTCCGGCACCGACCCGATGTCGTTGCTGTTCGCCGAGTCCTACCTCGCCGCGACCCGCGACGACACGCTGCGCCAAGGCATCCGCGAGCTGCTCGCCGACCTGCGCACCCGGCTCGGCGGCTGGCTGGCGCAGCGTGGGGTGGCCGACGCCGAGGACACGGCCGCGGTTCTTTTCGCGGCGGTGGACGGGCTTCTGCTCCATCGGGCGCTCGGGCCGGGATCGGGCGAAGTCTCTCCGGCCGTCCTGCGCCGGCTGGTCGACTGAACCGAAAGGGAGGAACCCCATGAAGGTGGCGATCTGCGGGGCCGGAATCACCGGGCTGGCGCTGGCGAACCGGCTCGCGGCACTCGACGTCGAGGTCGTTGTGCTGGAACGGGCCGAGGGGCCGCGGGAACAGGGCTACATGATCGACTTCTTCGGCCCCGGCTTCGACGCCGTCGAGGAGATGGGCCTGCTTCCTCAGGTCGAAGACGTGGCGTACCAGGTGGACGAGGCGAGCCTGCTGGACGAGCGCGGCCACCGCCGCGCCTCCATCGACTACGTCCAGTTCGCCAAATCGGTGGGCGGCAGGCTCTGCAGCATCATGCGGCCGGATCTGGAACGCGTCCTGCGCGCCGCGCTTCCGTCCACAGTGGACGTCCGGTTCGGTGCCGGTGTCACGGACGTCGAGGATCTCGGCGACCGGGTCCGGGTCACGTCGGCGGACGGCGAGACGCTCGAAGCCGATCTGCTGGTCGGGGCCGACGGGATCCATTCGACCGTGCGCCGGCTGGTCTTCGGCGAGGAGAGCCGGTACTTGCGTCATCTCGGGTTTCATACGGCGGCCTTCGTTTTCGAGGACGAGGAGATCCGTGCGCGGGTGGGGGAGCGGTTCTGCCTGACCGACACGATCGGGATGCAGATGGGTTTCTACGGTCTCCGTGACGGCAAGCTCGCGGCGTTCGCCGTGCACCGCACCACCGATCCGGCCCTGCCGGACGACGCGCGAGCGGCCCTGCGCGCGACTTACGGTTCGCTGGGCTGGGCGGTGCCGCAAGCACTCGCTCTGTGTCCGCCCTCCGGGGAGGTGTACTACGACCAGGTCGCGCAGATCGAGATGCCGTCATGGAGCCGCGGCCGGGTCGTGCTCGTCGGCGATTCCTGTTATGCCGTCTCCCTTCTCGCCGGACAGGGCGCTTCACTGGGGATCGCGGGCGCGTTCGTACTGGCCGAACAGCTCACCCGGTCACCCTCGATCGAGACCGCGCTCGCGGCGTACGAAGAACTGGTCCGCCCGGTGGTGACCGAAAAGCAACAGGTCGCCCGCCGCGGCGCGCGATGGTTCCTGCCCGCCAACCGCTTCCTGCTCCAGGCGCGCCGGTTCTTCCTTCACGTGGCACACCTTCCCGGGCTCGAACGGCCGCTCGCGGCCGCTGTCACGGGCAAGTCGACCGCGCTGGTGACGAATCTGAAGCGGGGGGCCGAAATCCGGAGCCGGTGACGTCGGGGCGCGCCTCGATGCCGCTGCGGTTCTGGGAGGTTGCGGCTCCGGATGGTGGTGGTTCAGGTGCCCGGTCCCGGCGGGAGCCCTACGTTGGTTGCCAAACTGGGAGTCGGCTTTCTGGTCACCATAATTCGTCGAGGGTTGCGAGTTGTCGCCGGAAGGTTCTGGCGTCCCTGGGCGGAAGGGCGTTTGCGACGAGGTCGAGGGTTCGTCGCAGTTCGGCCGGGTCGGGGCAGCATTGCGGCACACCGCAGCCACCGCGAGGGTCCCAGAGTCGATGCATGGGTTCATGGACGAACAGTCGCCAAGCTTGAAGTGCTTCGGCGGAGGCGCCGGGCCAAAGCCGGGTGCGTTCAAGGCGGGCGATGCCGGCTCGCCCTCGGGGTGAGAGGCCCTGAAGCGTGAAAATCCGCTCGTCAGTGCGGCAGCGGCGATGAGTATCGGCCCGGACACGGGCCGGCGATCTACGCGGCATTGCCCTTTCGGATGGTCGACATAGCGTTGATTGTGCCATGCGCGGACTAGTGGGTTTGGTCGCGGAGCATGGCGTGGAGGACATCGCAGCGTCGTCGGGTGAGGCAGATGTGGCGGCGTTGTGCGTCTTGCCTTCCGCGCATTTGCGCTGGAGGTACGCGCGGCTGCTGGGGTTGGAGGGAGCCGCGAAGGTGGAGAGGAAGAACGCGCGTTGAGCCGGCGGTTGCCGGTTCGCGTGGGGTGTTCGCCTTTGTTCGAGGTGATGACAAGGGCGATACCGGCGTAGGCGGCGAGGCGACCGGAGGACTTGAAGCCAGAGGCGTCGCCGATTTCGTGGAAGATCCGTGCGGTGGTACTGACGCCGATGCCGGGCATCGAGGTCAGGACCTGGTCGAGGGCGCGCATCAAGGATCTCCTCAATCTCGGCGGCGACGGTTTTCCGTTGTTGCGGAATGGTTTTCGGGCTGTCGGAAAGTCTGGGCAGGATCGGGCCGTGAGAGGTGAGTTCGTCGAACATCGCCCGCAGCTCCGGTTTTCGGCCAGTCCGAACCGACGGCGTCCAGGTTTCGATGCTGGATGGCGGTGATTACGGAGGGAACGTTTTCGGCGGTCGCGGCGCGTAGCGGTTCTGGACGCCATCGGTCCCGGCGGGTGCCTGATGGCGGCGGCTACGAGAGGTTGCTTCCGGTGTCGTCGGACCGGGCGAGATGCGGTCCGACGTAGAAGCCGCGCAGGCCGATGTCAAGGCCCGGCGTTGCCGGGTCGACTCGGTTTCGGAGGTTTCACGGGGTCGGCCTATGTTCTGAGGTGCATGGTGTTGCGTCTTGGTGTGCTGGTGGGTCGAGGTAGCTAGGCGGGGTGAATTCGGGGAGTCCGTCTTGGGCGATTTGGACTTTCCATTCGCTGTGGTGGATCAGGCGGTGGTGTTTGGTGCAGAGTAGGACGAGGTTGTCGATTTTGGTTTCGCCGTGGTGTCGCCAGAAGACGATGTGGTGGGCGGTGCAGCGGGGTACGGGCATGTCGCAGCCGGGGAACGCGCAGCCGCCGTCGCGGATCGTCAGCGCGTATTTCTGCGCCAATGACACGGTGCGTTTCGACCGCCCGATGTCCAGCGGTTCTCCGGCGGTGCCGAGAACACCGGGCCGGACACGGGCGTCGCAGGCGAGGATGCGCGCGTCGGTGGCGCTGATCGGGCCGACCAGATCCAAATGCGCCTCGCCGAGATCGTTGATCAAGTCCTCGTACGACATGGTGACCAAAATGTGGGTCGCCTCGCCCGCTTGGCCCGGAAGGTTGCGGCTGGTGGTCTTCAACCGGACGTAGTCGGTGAAGGCGTCTCCGTAGCGCTCGTCCTGGGTGCGGGAGTCCCGCACCCCGTCGACGGCCTTATGCGGCTTGGCCATCGGGTCCAGATCGGACTTCAACCGCGCATAGGTTTCCAGGTCGAGAGTGCCCTTCAAACCGAGGGTGCCGTCGCGGTGTTTGACGAACCGCAGCTCCGGCCGGGTGTCCTTCGGGTCCTCGTTACGGGGCTCTTTGCCGTCGGGGTCGAGTTCGTCCAGCAGGCGGCGTCCGGCGCGGGCGATCTGCCGTGGCCCCGCCCGGCGCGCCAGCTCCACCAGGATCGCCTCCCCGGCCCGCACGTCCTCCTCGGGCACGGTGGAGGGGATGCGGGCGAGGGTGCGGATGATCGCGTCGATCTGGCTACCGCCGATCGCCCCCTCCGCGGCAGCCTGGGCGGTCAACGGTGCCAGGGGCGGTTCAGGCTCACCGCCGATGGCGGGGCCGGGGTGCAGGGCCAGGACGCGGTCGGCGCGGGCGCTGGCTTCCTTGTCCGTCACCAGGAAGTCCTCGAAAATCAACGCGGCCAACGTCGAATGACCGCTACACCCACGCACCCCACGGGAATTGATTTCCGCCAGGATCTCGTTCTGCTCCGCATCCGCTTGGCGCTTCAGGATTTCCAGTTCTTGTTTGCGGGCGTGCAGCGTCGCGGTGTCGACGCGCCACCACTCGGTGGACGTCCCCTGGGGTGCATCGTTGCTGGCCACGACCTCAAAGCTACTCCGAATCGAACACCTGCGCTAGCCCGAACGGCCCAGCGAAGAGAATTGCCGAAAAATGGCAACCGCGAAGGGAATCTTAAAGCAGCGAAGCGCCTTTAAGGGCGCGAAGGGGGTTAAAGAACGCGAAGCAAGCCCCAGTGAGACTACGTGTCAGAGCTGAAGTGCAGAATCGAGCGACCAACTGAACATGAGCCACCACCACGCCGAATTGCCACCAAAGAACGCGAAGCAAGCGGGCCGAATCCCCGATCACCACGTCGGACGCGCCGAGACGCCACCGTCCACGGTCAGGTTGTGCCCGGTGATCCAAGCCGCGAGCGGCGACGCGAGGAACAGGCAGGCGTTCGCGACGTCGTCAGGGGTGCCGAGTCTGCCGAGGGGTGCTGCCTGTTCCCAGCGGCGGACGCCCTCCGGCCAGCTGTCGCCGAGGCCGGGGCGCTCGATCAGGCCGGGGGAGACGGCGTTGACGCGCAGGCCTCGCGGCCCGTATTCGAGCGCGGCCGCGCGGGCGTGCATGACCAGGGCGGCCTTCGCGCTGCTGTAGTGCGCGTGCCCTGGCGCGGGATGGGCCGCCTCGATCGAGGCGATGTGGATGACGCTGCCGCCGTCCATCACCTCGGCGGCGGCCTGCGTGCACGAGAACGCGCTGGTGAGGTTCGCGTCGAGGACGGCGTGCCAGCTCTGGGCCGACATCTCCGGCAAGGGCTCGATCGGCTGCACGCCGGCGTTGTTGACCAACGTGTCCAGCCGCCCGGTCCAGGCCGCGGCGGCGGCCACGAGACGTCGGCATTCGGCGTCGTCGGTGAGGTCGGCGGAGAACGCCTTGGCGGCGCCGCCCGCCTCCTGGATCCGCTCGACGACGGCGAGCGCGGAGGCTTCATCGCGGTGGTAGTGCACGGCGACGGCGCTGCCCGCTTCGGCGAAGCGCCGGGCGATACCGTGGCCGATGCCACCGCTGGCCCCGGTGACGAGGGCCGTCGTGCCGCTCAGGTCGAGCATCGTGGTCCTTTCCGCAGCGCGAGAACGGCCGCGACGACGAGGAAGACCAGACCCGCGACGACATAGCAGTTCCCCAGCCACTGCTGGGCTGTCGTCCACGTCTGGCCAGGCCGGTCGAAGGCCGGGAAATACCGGAACGGCGCCGCGACGAAGATCGTGGCGCCTGCTCCGGTGACGGCGAGCCAAAGCATCGCCCGGCGTCTGAGTGCCACGTAGGCGGCAGTAGTGAACAGCGCCGGGGCGATCCACACCCAATGGTGTGACCACGACGTCGGCGAGACGAGCAGCGCGAAGGTCGCGTTGAGCAGCAGCGCCGGCACGACGGCCGAGCGATACATGGTCACTGCCACCAGAACCAGCAGAACGCCGGTGATGCCGATCCAGAGCGGCTTCGCGGCGCCCTCGACGCCGAACCGGGCCAGTACGGCCTGCAGGGTCTGGTTGGTGTGGAACGAGGTGCCGCTGATTCCGGACGCCCCGGCGAAGCCGCCGAACCAATACCGCGCGGAAGCCTCCGGGGCGACCGCGAACGCGACGGCGGAGGCCGCCACGAACGTGCCCATGGCGGTCAGTGCGCCGCGGAAATCCTTGCGTACCAGGAAGAACAGCACGAACGCCATGGGTGTCAGCTTGATCGCGGCCGCGAGACCGACGCCGATGCCCCGGTAGCGGCCCCTGGCCAGCAGGCAGTCCGCCGCGACGAGACCCATCAGCACCAGATTGATCTGACCGAAGCCGAGCGTCTGGCGGACCGGTTCGAGGAAGAGCGCCGGCGTGATCGCCAGCGATGCGACGAGCAGCGCCTTCCGCCGGTCCCCGGACGGCCACAGTGTGCGGGCGATGCCGTAGAAGGTGATCCCCAGCGCGGCCAGGCTGAGTGCGAACAACAACAGCACCGCGCCGTTCCACGGCACCAGCGCCAGCGGGGTGAGCACCAGCGCGGCGAACGGTGGATAGATGAACAGCAGGGGGATTCCCGCGTCGGAAAGCGGCAACGCGCCATACAGGTCGCCGCCGTTCCACAGGGTGTCGACGCCGAAGCGGTAGATCTCGAGGTCGCTGTGGGAAGCGCCCGTCGTCGCCCAGGCCACGGCGCACGCCAGCACCAGTGCGGCGAACGCGCCGACCGGCCACCAGGTCCGACCGCGCGACTTGGTGGGGAGCATCGCGTGGTGACCCTTCGGACGTGCGTCGATGATCCCGACTGTACCCCGATGGCGACAAGCGACTTCCGTCGGCAGTCAGTGCGCCCGGTATTGGTCTAGACTTTTTATTCCCAGTGTGGTGAAAGGGACCGGTCCATGCGCGGAACGACGGTGTTGCCGAGGACGCCTTGCCTCGAACCGAAGGCGGGGGAATTGCCACTGCATCGGCTGGAGGTCCGCGCGCCGGACGCCCTGCCGTTCACGGTCGGCACATTCGACACGATCGGGCCGATGTCGCGGGCGGCGTTCCCGCATCGGCACACGTTCTACGAAATCGTCCACGTCACCGGCGGTACCGGCGACCACGTCATCGATTTCACCCGCTGGGAATTGGCGCCGCCGCAACTCGCGGTCATAACGCCGGGGCAGGTGCATCATTGGGATGCCCGCGAGCTCAGCGGATTCGTCGTGTTGTTCACTGACGATTTCCTGCTCGAACATCCGTCGGATCGCGAAACCCTGCGAAGGCTCAGCCAGCAGCCGTGGCGGCTCGACGAGCGCGCGGCCGAGGAAACGGCCCGGATGGTCGCCGAACTGGACGAGGAATTCCGGTGTGGCGGCCAGGGCACCGATTCGGTGCTGCGGGCGCTGATGCACGTGCTGATCGTGCGGGCGGGACGCCTTCCGGGATTGGCGGATCCGCGCCCGCCTGCCAGGGCACAGGCGGTGGGCACGGAATTCGCCCGGCTGCTCGGCAGGCCCGATCTGGGGCTCTGGTCGGTCGGCGCGCTCGCGGAACGGATCGGGGTCACGCCGGGATATCTCACCGACGCGGTGAAAACGGCGACCGGCCGGACGGCGGCACAACTGATGCGTGAGGCGAGGACGAGAGAGGCGAAACGATTCCTGCGCGGCACGGATCTGACCGTGCGTCAGGTCGCCAGCCGGGTCGGATTCGCGGATCCCGCCTATTTCTGCCGCTTCTTCCGGCGGGAAACGGGGTTGAGCCCCGGCGATTACCGCCGGACCGGTGACGCGCCCCCGGAGATTCACCACGACTGACCACCCCAGTCCATCGTCCGTGGCTGATCTTCTCCATACCGTCGAGGGGGATTCCCGAAGCCCCCACGAGGAGCAGGTATGGACGAAGAAAGCAAACTCAGCCGGAAGACCGTGCTGAAGGCCGCGATCGCCGCGGGTGTGGCGGCTCCGGTCGCGTTGATCGGCGGCCCCGCCCTCGCGCGCACCACCGTCGCGAACGGCCAGGCCCCCGAGCTGACCCCCGCCTGTGACGACGGTGACGACCCGACCCCGCCGCAGACCGAAGGCCCTTACTTCAAGCCGAATTCGCCGCAGCGGACGTCGCTCGTCACGCCGAACACGCAGGGCACCAGGCTCACCGTGTCCGGCTACGTCTTCGGTCTCGGGTGTCTTCCGATCGCGCGGGCGCTGCTGGACTTCTGGCAGGCGGACGTCAACGGCGCCTACGACAACGTGGGGTACACCTTCCGCGGTCACCAGTTCACCAACGACCAGGGCGCGTTCTCGCTGAGCACGATCGTGCCGGGCCTGTACCCCGGCCGTACGCGGCACATCCACGTCAAGGTCCAGGCGCCCGGCAGGCCGGTGCTGACCACGCAGCTCTACTTCCCCAACGAGCCGCGCAACAACACCGACTCGATCTTCGACCCACGGCTGCTGATGACCGTCCGCGACCAGCCTCCCGGCAAGCAGGCCGCGTTCGACTTCGTGCTGAACGTGCCGCAGACGCCGACGTCGACCTCGCGGCCGACCAGTACGACGCCGACGACGTCGACTTCGACCTCCAACCCGCCCGGCGGGACGACCTGGGCGGCGGGAACCGGCTATTCCGCGGGCGCCCGGGTCACCTACAGCGGTCGCGGTTACGTGTGCTTGCAGGCGCACACGGCCCAGCCCGGCTGGGAGCCGCCGTCCACACCCGCGTTGTGGCGCGCGGAGTGACGGACAGCCGCTGCGGAGGGAGATAAACGCGGGTGGACTCCCGCCGCCGGGTCCCACACCCCGGCGGCGGGGTCCATCCGCTTCCTCGAAGGGTGGGGTTTTCCTCACCCCAAGTAGGAGCTTTGCTTCAATGCGCCGCCCCCGGCCCCCGGACGATGATCGTCTTCGACATCGGAGCGAAGGGGTGGAAGTCATGACACAGCGCCGGAAACGGTGGGGGAGACGGGGAGTGGCCGCCGTGGTGGTGGCAGGAGCGCTGCTCGCTCCTATGGCGGGCCCGGCTTTCGCGGACGAAGGCCCGGCCCCGGTGCGTTCGCTGGACCGCGCGGCGCATCCACTGCGCTCGACCGAACCAGGCCGGAACACCGCCGACCTGCGGGCGCTGGGCGGGATGATCGGCGGCACGAAGGTGGTCGGCCTCGGCGAGGCGACCCACGGTTCGCACGAGTTCTTCACCATGAAGGAGCGGGTGTTCCGCTATCTCGTCGAGGAAAGGGGCTTCCGGGCCTTCGCGCTGGAGCTGAGCTGGTCCGCGGGCCTGGAGATCGACGAGTACGTCCAGAGCGGCGAGGGTGACGTCCGGGAGCTCGCGAAGCGGACGCTGGCCGGTTCCCCGTGGGACCGTGAGGAGTTCGTGAGCCTCATCCGGTGGATGCGCGAGTACAACCGCGCGCACCCCGGCCGCACCGTGCACTTCGTCGGTGACGATCTCGGCGCGCCATCGGTGAACGACGCGTTCTTCGCCAGGATCACCGACTACGTGCGGCAGCATCATCCGGCGGACCTCCCCCGGCTGAACCGGCTCTACACCGGTCTGCGCCCGATCGACGACGCGTTCGCCTACCTGCGCAAGCCGCTCGACGAGCGACTGCGGCTCGCCACGCAGGCGGAGCAGGCTTACGAGCTGATCAAGGGCTTGCCCGGTGCGGGCGCCCGGGAGTGGGCCGAGCAGCACGCCAGGTTCGTCGCGCAGACGGTCCGGTTCCTCGCCGTCGACCTCTCGGATCCGAAGGGCCTGCCCGCCGCGCAGATCCTGCGCGACCGGGCGATGGCGGAGAACGTCGTCTGGTGGCAGCGGCGGACCGGGCACAGGATCCTGCTCTCCGCGCACAACGGCCACGTCTCCTACGAGAGCGACAGCCCCGCGATGTACCCGAAGACCCAGGGCGCCTTCCTGCGCGAAACGCTGGGCCGGGACTACCTGCCGATCGGGTTCACCTTCGACCGGGGTTCCTTCCTGTCCAAGGACAAGGCCCTGGAGGGCGACTGGAAGCGCTTCTCCGTTCCCGCCGCGCCGTCCGGCTCGAACGAACACACCCTCGATCGGGTCCGGTTCGAGGACTTCTACCTGGACGTGCGCACCGCGCCGCCGTCCGCGCGCGCCTGGCTGGACACCGCCCGGCCCACCCGCACCATCGGCACGCAGTTCCCCGTCGATCTCGCGGCCGTCTCGCTCCGGCGGTCCTACGACGTCGTCATCCACCTGCACGACGTCCGCCAGGCCGATCTGAGAAGGTAGTGACGTCGAGCCCGTTTAGGGGGTTTTAACCCGGTTTACCTGGCGTGCCGCGACGGATCTCGGTAGTAGTCGAAGTGTTCCGGTACCCCCTTGTTCCAGTACCCAGCGGAGGAAATCCCTGATGTTCAAACGGATGCTCAGCGCCTTCGGGGTCGGCGGTCCGTCCGTCGACACCGTGCTCGACTCACCGCACGCCGTTCCCGGCGAGGTGATCACCGGCCAGGTCCGCATCCAGGGCGGTTCGAGCGACGCCCAGATCGAGGAGATCCTGCTTTCGCTGGTCACCCGGGTCGAGGTCGAACACGGCGATCACGAGCGCGCCGGAACCGCGGAGTTCCTGCGGGTCAGCGCGGGCAGCAAGGTGAAGGTGGCGGCGGGGCAGCTGACCACGGTGCCGTTCCGGATCGCCTTGCCGTGGGAGACGCCGATCAGCGCGGTCGGCGGGCGTGAACTGCCGGGCATGGTCGTCGGCGTGCGGACCGAACTCGTCATCGCCGGCGCGCCGGACAAGGGAGACCTCGACCCGGTGCTGGTGGGGCCGCTGGAATCGCAGGACCGGGTGCTGGAGGCGTTCGGCGAGCTGGGCTTCTCGTTCCGCAGCGCCGACGTCGAAGCCGGGCGGCTGCACGGCGTCCGGCAGGAGCTCGGGTTCTTCCAGGAGATCGAGTTCTTCCCGCCGTCGCGTTACGCGGGCCGCGTCAGCCAGGTGGAGCTGACCTTCGTCGCGAGCCCGGACGACCTCGTGGTGGTACTGGAGGCCGATCGGCGCGGTGGCATGTTCCGCTCCGGCGGCGATTCCTTCGGCCGTTTCCACGTTTCCCACGAGGAGGCCCTGCGCACCGACTGGGCGGCGGCCATCGACGGCTGGCTGGCCAAGG
The DNA here is from genome assembly GCF_024628825.1 of Amycolatopsis roodepoortensis. Taxonomy (NCBI): domain Bacteria; kingdom Bacillati; phylum Actinomycetota; class Actinomycetes; order Pseudonocardiales; family Pseudonocardiaceae; genus Amycolatopsis; species Amycolatopsis roodepoortensis. Next base: position 3,397,222 of record NZ_CP102415.1, on the reverse strand, counting down.
TCGCCGAGTCCGGTGGCGGGCACGCCATGTTCGGCGGGCACCAGGAGCACTACGGCCATGAATACGACCACCACGGGCATCACGGGCACCACGGCAGGCGTGGGCCGGGGATGGGCGGCGTGGTCGCCGGTGCCGCGGCGGGCGTGGTCGGCGGCATGATCCTCGGCGAGGTCATGGAGGACGCCTTCGACGGTGGCGACGAAGGCTTCGAGGAGTGATCCGGCTCCTGGGCACACCGGCGCCGGTGTGCCCAGGGGTCACTTCGCGGTCAAGGGCGCCAAGGCGGCGTCGACCGCGTCGGTGAGCCGGCGCGGATCCGTCTCCGCCCTGGCCACCACGTGCAGGCCCTGCATGACGACGAGCAGCAGCCGTGCCTGTGCCGCGCAGTCGAGGTCCGCGCGGACCTCTCCGGAACGTTGTGCGGCTTCGAGTCCCTGCGCGATACCGGTTTCCAGCGCTTCGAATCCACTGTGGACGATCTTGCCGGCGGCTTCGTCGGCAGGAAGCAGTTCGGCGGCGGTGTTGCCCAGCAGGCATCCGCGTCCCGGGGTTTCCCGTGCCGCCTCCAGGACGCTGAGCAGAAGCTCGCGCAGATGCGTGAGAACCGGTCCTTCGGCGAGCACGTCCGCCTGGTTCGCGGCGCCGCCCGCGTAGCGTTCCAGCGCGCGCAGGAAGAGTGCGTGCTTGTCGCCGTACGCGGCGTACAGACTTCCCGGCAGAATGCCGAGCTCCTCCTTCAGGTCGCGCATCGACGTGGCCGCGTAGCCCCGCCGCCAGAAGACGTCGAGCGCGCCCCCGATCACCTGGTCCTCGTCGAAGGATCGCGGCCTTCCCGTGCGTGGCATGGGCGCCATCGTACGACTTCTTGACAGTGCGTTCAAGAAGTGTAGCTTGGCTTCGCATGGGACGTCTCTTCCTGCACATCAACGTTTCGCTCGACGGCTACATCGCCGACGCCGCGGGAGACATCGACTGGCGGTTCGCCGACGACGAGTTCCAGGGGTATATCGACGAACTGCTGGAATCGATCGACGGCATGGTCTTCGGCCGCAAGGCCTACGAAGAACTCGCCGGCTATTGGCCGACCGCCGGGGACGAAGTCTCGGCCACGCAGCGGCGCCGGATGCACGAGCTGCCGAAGTACGTCCTTTCGCGCACCCTCCGTGACACGAACTGGCACAACTCTCACGTGATCGAGGACGCCTCGGCACTCTCCGGTATCGAAGGCGACATCGCGCTCTTCGCCGGGGGCGGGGCCGCGACGTCCGCTGCCAGGCTCGGACTGCTCGACGAAGTGCGGCTCGTGGTGAACCCGGCGCTCCTCGGGGGCGGGACGCGGCTTTTCGACGGTGAGTACGCGAAGACGGCGCTCACGCTCGTCGATGATCGAAGGTTCGCTTCGGGCGCGCTTTTGCTCACCTACGCCGTTGATCGTGTGGCGGGGTAACCTCCCGTCGTGCCGGATCACGTCGATCACATTCTGCGCCAGTGGGCCGAAGCCCGTCCCGACCTGGACGTCTCCCCGATGGGGGTCATCGGGCGGCTGACCAGGCTGACCCGGGTCATGGAGGGCGAGCTGCGCAAGACGTTCGCCCGCCACGACCTCGACCGGTCGTCGTTCGACGTCCTGGCGACCCTGCGCCGGTCCGGCACGCTGACCCCCGCCGACCTGATGCGCTCGGCGATGGTCACCTCCGGTGCGATCACCCAGCGGCTCGACCGGCTCGAAGAGCGCGGTCTGGTGGTCCGCGCACCCGACGAGACGAACGGCCGCCGGGTGCTGGTCGACCTCACGGAGCAAGGGCGCGAACTCATCGACCGTGCCCTGCCCGATCACGTCGACACCGAGCATCGGCTCCTGAGCGCGGTCAGCCCCGAGGAGCGGGACGAACTGGCCGTTTTGCTGCGAAACCTGTTGCGGTCACTGGGGGATGTCGCTCTCGACGACTGAGGTGCCAACTCGTTTGACTTAGCGCTAAGCATCGAATAGCTTAGCGCTAAGAGGTTCGCGGGGTCGTCCCGCGTGCCGTCGATCCTTCTGGTGCGAAGCACCCCAGGGGCGGAATCGCCGTGCCCGCAGGGGTTTCTTTGTCATGCTCGTCATCGAGAGAGAAGAAATGGCCACCCGAACCGAAAACGCGCATTCGACCCTGAAGGGCTGGGCAGGGGTCGCCGCCATCACCGCCAGCCTGTTCGTCTTCCTCACCACCGAACTGATGCCCGTCGGCCTGCTCACCCCGGTGAGTTCCAGCCTGGACATCTCGGTGGGCGCCGCCGGCCTGATGGTCACGCTGTACGGCGTCTCGGCAGGCCTCGGCGTGCCGTTCGTGGTCGCGTGGACGCGACGGATCAACCGGCGCGTCCTGCTTTCCACGTTGCTCGCGATCCTGACCGCCGGCAACCTGATCACCGCCCTCGCGCCGGGTTATCCCCTGGTACTGGCGACCCGGCTCGTCATGGGCTTCGCCAACGGCGCGTTCTGGGCCATCGGCGTGGGGATGGCGATGCGGATCGTCCCCGAGCGCCACGCGAACCGGGCGGCGGCCGTCGTGATGTCCGGTATCTCCATCGCCACCGTGCTGGGGATGCCGCTGGGTACCGTCCTGGAACGCCTCGTCGGCTGGCAGTCCACGTTCCTGATCTGGAGCGGGCTCAGCGTCCTGGTCTTCCTCGCCGTACTCGTCCTGGTGCCGTCCCTGCCGTCGGCGAACGCGGTCCCCGTCCGTGAGGTCTTCGGCCTGCCGCGGGTGAACGCGCGCCTGCGGTCGGTCCTGATCACCGTCGTCCTGTTCGTGCTCGGGCACTTCGGCGTCTACACCTTCATCCGTCCCTTCCTGGAAGGCACTTCGTCGGCGTCGCCCGCGTTCGTCACGGTGTGCCTGATCGTCTTCGGTGCCGGGGGAGCGGTGGGGAACTTCGTCGCGGGCCATTTCGTGGCGAAGAACGTGCTCGTCAGTTTCGCGGTCGGAGCGGCAGGACTCGTGACGTCGCTGTTGCTGCTGCTCGCGGTCGGCCACGGCCAGGTGGGTGCGCTGGCCGCGCTCGTGCTCTGGGGACTGTCCTACGGCGTGGTGCAGCTGAGCCAGCTCACCATGACGCAGCGGTCCGCGCCGGACACGTTCGAGGCCGCCATGTCGCTCAACACCTTGGCGTACAACACTTCCATCGCTCTGGGCGCGTTGTTCGCGGGGCTGCTCGCCGACCACGCCGGGATCACCAGCGTGGTGTGGTTCGGCGTGGTGCTGACCGCGGCGTCGCTGCTGTTCACGGTCGGCACCCGCCGGACCTGATCAGAACCAGTGCAGGCAGTGCGGCGCACGTTCGGTACGGAACAGCGCGTCGGCGAGCGCGGCCGCGTCCGGGCGATGGGCCCGGACGCGGCCCGCCCGCACGAGCAGGCTCGGGGCGGTGCCGCCGAGATAGATCGAGCCAAGGTCGCTCACGTCCAGGGACAGGTCGGGGTCGGCGCCGGTCGGGACGCAGTCCGCCTCACCATCCCGGACGGTGAGCAGGTACCGGCCGCGTTCGCCGAGTGCCGGGTCGTCGACGTCGAGGACGAGCTCGCCGTCGGTGGGCCAGCCGCGTGCGGTGAGCGCGCGGGGTACGTCCAGCAGCCGCACCCAGAGCCAGTCCGTGTCGCCGCCGACTTCGCCGGCGCGGAAGTCTTCGAGCTGCCACCGCAGCGGATGGTCTGGCGGGCAGTGCTTGAACACGACCTCGGTGACCAGGTCGTGTCCGAGCGCGAACCGGGCGAGCGCCGTGGACACCGCGTCGTCGACGGCGATGGTCTCGTCGACCGTCAGCGTGCTGGGCTCGGTGAGCGAGTACGAGGCGTACCCGTCCGGCACGCCGTCGGCGTCGCGGTGCAAAGCGATGTAGCGCGATGCCCGGGAGATCGGCGGCTGCCCGGCGCCCAAGGACCACCAGCGGTGCGGCCGCGACAGCGCGCCGGGCCGGGCGCGGCGATACCGGTCGTAGATCTCCTCCAGGAGTTCGCCGCACTCGGCCCGGCGCAGCACCTCGATCGAGCCACCGGCCGTCCCGACGGCGAGGGCGGCCCGATGGCGCGGCACCGTCAGACGCCGGGTGTAGGTCGCCGGGCCGTAGCCGAACCGCCGGTAGATCAGCGCTTCCGATGCCAGCAGGACCGAAAGGAACTCGCCCCGTTCCCGGAATTCGGCGAGCTGATGCCGCATCATCGCGCTGAGCACCCCGCGCCGCCGATGCGAGGGCAGGACGCCGACGGCGGTCACCCCGGCGGCCGGGACGACGACGTCACCCGGCAGCGTGAGCTCGAAGGTGTACGCGGCGGCCGTGCCGACGGGCCGCCCGTCGTCGGTCACCGCGAGCAGGCCACGGTCCAGTTCGAGCGCGGACCAGGTCTCGCCCGCGGTGTCCGGGAACCGGGCGAACGCTGCGAACATGGTGTCGACGAAGACGTCGCGGTCCTCGGCGGTCGTGGAACGGATCTTCATCGCCCCAGTGCATTGCCGTTCCCCCGTGGCGTCAAGCGATTTGCAGGTCGAGGAACCCGGCGTACCGGCCACCGAGCCGGACCAGCGCGTCGTGATCCCCTTCCTCCACGATCCGGCCACCGTCCAGGAACACCACGTGGTCGGCCCGTTCGACGGTCCGCAGCCGATGCGCCACCATCACCACGGTCCGGCCCGCCATGAGCCGCTCGATGCCTTCGTGGACGGCCGTCTCGTTGACCGGATCCAGCGCCGACGTCACCTCGTCGAGCACCACGATCGGCGCGTTCTTCAGCAGCGCACGCGCGATCGAGACCCGCTGGCGTTCACCGCCGGACAGCAGCGCCCCGCCCTCGCCGACGTTCGCGGACCAGCCGCCGGGCAGCCGTTCGATCACCTCGTCCAGCCGGGCCGCCGTCGCGGCGGCGCGCACCTCGGCGTCGTCGGCGTCCGGACGGCCGAGCCGGATGTTCTCCTCGATGGTGCCGTCGAAGAGGTGGACGTCCTGGAAGACGATCGCGATCCGCGACATCAGGTCCTCGGTGCCCATCGCGCGGACGTCGACGCCGCCGACGCGGATCGCTCCCGAATCCACGTCGTGGAACCGCGCGAGCAGTTGCAGCACCGTGCTCTTCCCGGCACCCGAAGGGCCGACGACGGCGAGCTTCTGTCCTTCGTGGACGGTCAGCGAGAGCCCGTCGAGCACCGTCCGGCCGCCGCGCGTGAAGACGACGGACTCGAACTCGAGATCGTGCCGCTCCGGCCGGACGGGGTCGGGCGGTTCGGGCAACGGTTCGGTCCGCAGCAACGCGTCGAGCCTCGTCAGCACCGAACGCGCGCCGCGGAGCTTGCCGCCGATGTCGGTCAGCGAGAGCAACGGATCCGCGCAGCGGGCGGCCAGCACGAGGATCGTCAGCACCTCGGGCGCGCCGATAGCGCCGCCGAGCGCGAGGAACGCGCCCAGCACCAGCAGGCCGGTGAACATCGCCTGCACCGTGAACGTCAGCCCCACGACACCGGGCAGCGCCGAAAGCGTGGACCGGCGGTTCGCCCGCTGAAGATCCCGCAGCGAGTCGTCGAGCAGCCGGAATCGTTCCGCGGCCCGTCCGCCCGCGCGCAGCACCGGCTGCGCCTGCAGATATTCGATGACCCGCCCGGTGGCTTCGGTCCCGCGTTCCGCGGCCTCTTCGTCGGCGGCGGCCATCGAACGGCCGGTCCAGACCTGGATGGCCGCCACGACCGGGGCCGCGATCAGCGCGGCCAGCCCCAGCCGCCAGTCGAAGACGAGGATCACGAACACGATCGTCAGCGGGGTGACGCACGCGGCGATGAACGGCGCCAGCAGATGCGCGATCACGCCCATCGCCTGCAGCACCCCGGGTCCGGCCAGCGACGACACCTCACCGACCCGTTTCCCGCCGTACCAGCCCATCGGCAGCCGGGAGAGATGGTCGCCGAGCCGGTGGTACATCCCGCGCAGCAACGTCGTCCCGGCGCGGAAGCCGGAGAGATCGGCGCGGTACCGCAGGATCGCGAACACCGAGAAGGCCGCGCCGAACGCGATCAGCCACGGGACGGCGTCGCCCGGAGTGCTTCCGAGCAGCGCCCGCAGCAACGGGACCAGGAAGGCGTAGGACAGGCCTTCGACGATCGCGGTCGCCGTCATCAGTGCCACCGTGCGCCGTACCGGCGGGGCGTGGTCGGGTCCGAGGACGCTCAGCAACATCCGGATCATCGAGGTTCCCCCAGTGGTTCGGCGGAGCGGTGGGAACGCCAGAAGGCGCCGAACTTCCCGTTCCGTGCCAGTAGATCCGCGGGTTTCCCGCGTTCGGTGATGGTGCCGTTCTCCAGCAGGACGACGGTGTCGGCGTCGACGACCGTCTCCAGCCGGTGCGCGATGACCAGGACCGTCCGGTCGGCCCGTGACGTCGCCAGCGCCCGGCGCACGGCCAGTTCGGTCTGCGGGTCGGCGAACGAGGTCGCCTCGTCGAGCACCAGGACGGGTGTGTCGGCGAGCAGCGCACGGGCGAGTGAGATCCGTTGCGCTTCGCCACCCGACAGTCCGGTTTCCTCGTGCAGCACCGTTTCGTAGCCGTGTGGCAGTTCGAGGATCCGGTCGTGGATATGTGCGAGCCGGGCGGCGCGCACGACGTCTTCGCGATCGGCGTGCGGCACGGCGAGCGCGATGTTGTCCGCGACCGAGGCGCGCAGCAGGCGGACGTCTTGGAACACGAAGGAGACGTTGCGGTACAGCTCCCGGCTGCCGATCTCACGCAGATCGGCGCCGCCCAGCAGCACGGAACCCTCTGTCGGGTCGAAGAACCGCGGCAACAGAGTGACCAAAGTGGACTTTCCACCGCCGGACGGCCCGACGAGCGCGGTGACCGTGCCGGGTTCGAGCACCAGATCGATCCCGCGCAGGACTTCGCGATCGGCCTCGTAACCGAACCGGACGCCGCGCAGCTCCACCCGGTGGCCTCGCGGCGAAACGGGATCAGACGGCTCCGGCAGTGACGGCACTCCGAGCACCTCACGGATCCGGCCGGTCGCGCGGCGGGCGGCCTGGAGTTCGTCGAAGCCATGGCCGAGCGCGGCGACGGGTGCGGTCAAACCCAGGCCGAGCACCAGGAACGGCAGGAGATCGACCGGGGCGAGCCCGCCGCCGGTGATCAGGAGCGTGCCGCCGATCAGGACCACCAGCAGGACGAACGGCGGCGACAGCGCCAGCTGCATCCCCGCCGCCGGCCCGGCCATACCGTGCACCCACCGGGTGAAGGTGGCGACGAAGGCGTCCGCCGCGGTGCGGAACCTGCGATGGGCGCGGCCGGTGCCGCCGAACGCCTTGACCACGGCGATGCCCTGGACGAATTCGACCACCGAGTCCGAGATCCCCGCCATTCCCCGGTCGAACTCCTCCTGCTCGCGCAGCCGGGAAGGCGTCATCATCAGCGGGACCATGGCCACCGCCAGCACCACCGGGATCAGCGTGATCAGGGTGAGCCGCCAGTCGACGGTGAGCAGGTAGACCAGCGACACCAGCGGGACGACGAAGGCCGACACGAGCTCGCCGGGGGTGTGTGCGATGAACGGGTGCACGGCCCCGACGTCCTCGCCGACGACCTTGGCCAGTTCACCGGTGCGGCGGCTGGAGAACCAGCCGATCGGCACCCGCCCGAGTCGTTCGGCGAGCAGACGGCGGAACGTGAGCTGGACCCGGCCGTCGAGCAGATGCCCGATCCCCGACGACGCGGCCGTGAGCACCAGCCGGACGAACATCCCGGCCGCGCCCAGGATCACCGCGGTCCAGACCCGGCTTTCGTCGACGGGGCCGGACGTCAGCAGCGCCCTGCCGAGCTCGACGACCGCGAGCAGCGGCGCCAACCCCGAGATGGCGCCGATGACCTGAAGGACGACCACCGCGGCGAAACTCCCAGTGAACGGGCGCAGCAACCGGGTCGCCGTGGGTGCCGTCATGATCCGGCCAGGGCGCGGCGCAGGACGCCGCCGAGTTCGTCGATCTGACGGCGGGACACCTCGGCGGAGAGGATGGCCTGCGACCCGTGGAAGGTGCCCGCCCACTGGTGCAGCTCGACCGAGACCCCCGCCTGCAGCAGACGGAGCGCGTACTCGATGTTCTCGTCGCGATTGGGGCAGAACTCGGCGGAGGCCACGTACGCGGGCGGCAGCCCGGAGAGATCCGTGGCCCGTGAAGGGGCGGCATACGGCGAAGGGGCGGGCTTTCCGGCCAGGTAGTGCCCCCACGCGGCGGTGATCTTGGCGCGGTTCATCCACGGCGTGTCGGTGAAGTTCCGCGCGGACCACGACTCCTGCCGGTCGTCGAGCCCCGGCTGGTTGAGCAGCTGGAAGCAGATCCGCGGGCCGCCTTCGTCGCGGGCGCGCAGTGCCGTCGCCGCCGCGAGCCCGCCGCCCGCGCTGTGCCCGCCGATCGCGATCCGGCCGGGGTCGACGCCGAGTTCGGCCGCGTGGTCCGCCGTCCAGTTCAGCACGGCGTAGACGTCGTCGAACGCGGCCGGGAACGGGTTTTCCGGTGCCAGCCGGTACTCGACCGAGATCACCGTCGCGCCCGAGGCTTCGGCGAGCCGCGCCGCCCAAGGATGTTCGGTCTCCAGGTCGCCCATCACCCAGCCGCCGCCGTGCAGCCAGATGACGGCGCCCTCCGCCGCACGCGGCCGGTAGATCCGGATCGGGACGCCGGGGTCACCGGGCACCGTCCGGTCTTCGACGTCCATGTCCGAGGTGTCGGGCTGCGGCACGGACGTGGCCAGCTTCGCGAAGCTCACGCGGTCCGCGACCGGGTCGTCGAGTTTCGCCTTCGGGAACAGGGCGATGAAGGCTTCGAGTTCGGGATCCATGACCACGATCCTTCCGTCTGGAGGGCCGGAAGGCGGCCGCCATCCGTCGCGTGTGATCGCCCCTTCGCGCGACGATCGCCGCGTACGCTCGCGGGCATGGAGGCACTGGCCGCGCGGTTGTCGCATCTGGATCCCGACGTCGAGGGCGCGATCAGGGTCGTGATGTTCTACGACACCCTGATGCGGCGGCGGGTCGACCTGCCCGCGCTCGCCCGCGCCACCGCGGGGCTGGCGGAATGCGTGGCGGGTATCCGGCTGCACAGCACGGGACGCACCCTCCGCATGGCGCCCGACGGCCGCGAAGCCGCTCCGGCTTCCACACCGCCGTCCATCTCGTTGGCGATCACCCTCGACGACGAGGAGATCGGCACGGTGTGGCTCGAACGTGAGGGAGCACCCGTCGCCCTCGACGAAGCGGTGCTGGACCGGCTCGCGATCGCCGTGGCGACGGTCGTCGAACGGTACGGGCCCGCCCGCACCACCATGGCCGATCCGGCGCTGGTGGAGCTCGTGATCAGCTCCGCGAGTGACGACGCCGCCAGGAACCGGGCGTTGCGGCTGCTGGGTTTCCCCGCCGACGCGCCGATCCGGGTGGTCGCCGTCCGGTCGGGGCTCCCGCTCGAGAAGGTCGGGAGCCTGATCTGCCCCGGCCGCCCGGTCAAGGCCGCGTCCCTCTCCGACGTCGGCATCATCCTCGCCACCGCGGTGGACGCGGAGCGCTTCCCGGAGGACGTACGGGCGGGGATCGGGGAGGCCGAGTGCCCGCATCGGTCCTGGCAGGACGCCAGGACGGCGTTGCGGTTCACGACCGCGCGCCGTCCGGTGATCCACCACGGCGAACTCGGAGCGCTGGCGCTGCTCGCGCGGATCCCGGAGGAGGACTCGCGGGCCAACGTCGACGTCGTCGCGATCTCGGAGCTGGCGGCGGATCCCGAGGACCTGCGGACACTGGACGCCTACTGCGCCACGGGTTCGGTGCGCCAGGCCGCGGATTCCCTTCACCTGCACCACAGCAGCGTCGCGCGCAGGCTGACCCAGATCGGCAGGTGCCTGGGCATCGACCTCACCGATCCGCTCGGGCTGACCCGCGCGAGGCTCGCCCTCACCGCGTGGCGGCTGCTCGGCGACTGACTACCTAATGATCTTCGCCGGGTACTCAAAGATCACCGCCGCCCGTCATGGAAATAAATAGGTAGCCGGCGCGAACTTTCGTCGGTTTCCGGGTTCCCTTGGCACGACACAGAATCAGCGCGTTCGTCCCCACTGAAGCGGCCGGGAACCCCGCCGCAGAAATGAGTCGGAACATGCGACTGCGCTCTCTCGTCCTGCTCGCCGGCACCGCCTTCATGGCGTTGCTCGGCTCGACCGCCCCCGCCGCGACCGCCGCCGAGCCCTCGGGCGTCCAGCCGATGATCATCGGCGGTCAGTACGCGCAGAACGCTCCCTGGGCGGCCCGGCTGTTCGTGAACGGCCAGCAGAACTGCAGCGCGACGATCATCGCGCCGCAGTACATCCTCACCGCGAAGCACTGTGTCGCCAGCAGCGGCAGCTACACGTTCCGGATCGGCAGCCTCGACCAGCAGAGCGGCGGCACCATGGCCACCGCGGCGAGCATCACCCGCCACTCGGGTGCGGACCTCGCCGTCGTCCGGCTGACCAGCTCGGTCAACGCCACCTACGCGCCGCTCGGCACCACGAGCAACGTCGCGGTCGGCCAGAACGTCCAGGTCTACGGCTGGGGCGCGACCAGCCAGTGCGGCTCGGAGATCAACTGCCAGTCCCGGTACCTGAAGGTCGCGACCGTCCGGGTCAACTCGGTCAACTGCAGCGACTACAACGGCGGCGTCGCGGTGTGCGCGAACCGCGTCGACGGCATCACCGCGGGCGGTGACTCGGGCGGCCCGATGTTCTCCGGCGGCCGCCAGGTCGGCGTCGCCTCGACCAGCGACCGGTCGAACAACACGGCCTACACCAACATCACCCGGTACCGCAGCTGGATCCAGCAGATCGCCGGCGTCTGACCCGCTCGTCAGTGGTAAGGACGGTTAGAACCCGTCCTCACCACTCGCGAGACCCAGGGCGCTCGGTACCGCCGGGTGCTGGGGCTTGGCAGGGGGTTGCGAAAGCCACTTTCGCAACCTTCAACGTTGCGAAAGTGGTTTTCGCAACGTTGGTCCTGGCCAGGCCTGGTGATCATGTCGCGAAAGCCACTTTCGAGACGTCTGACGTCCCGAAAGTGGCTTTCGCGACACCGGCTCCAGCCCCCAGTCTCCCGCAGACCCCACAGACCGGGCCCGGGGGTCAACGGCGGCCGGAAGCCAGTAGGTGCCTAAGACACCCTCGGCTAGAACCGTCCTCACCACTCGCGAGACCTAGCACCTTCCGCCACCCTCCTATTTGTCAAGTGACACTCACCCTCTAGGCCGATCGACGCGATAATGTGGCGGTCGGCGCCGGTGGGTCGGCGCCACGGACCTTGGGAGGGGGCCAGTGGCGCGACCGACGCGGGCTCTCGACCGCACGATCGTCGTAGTGGACGTCGTGGGGTTCACCGCGCCGGACCGCAACCGGCTCGACAGGCTCGCCGTGCACCAAGGCATGTACGAAGTGCTGAAGACGGCTTTCGCCGAAAGCGGTATCGATTTCGATTCCTGCGCGCACGAAGACCGCGGAGACGGCGTACTGGTCCTTCTTCCGCCCGGAACGACGAAAAGCCTGGTCGCCGATCTGCTGCCGGATCGCATCGCGGTCGCCCTCCGCCGGTACAACCACACGCGGACGCCGCAGGCGCAGATGCGGCTGCGGGTGAGTCTCAACTCCGGCGAGGTGATCGACGACGGCAACGGGTGGGTCGGTGAAGCGGTCGACATCGCCTTCCGCATTCTGGACGCGCAACAGGCGAAGGACGCGTTCGCGGAATCCGGACGGATGATCGCGTTCATCTGTTCGCAGCGTTTTTTCGCCGACGTCATCGAAAACGACCCGGGCCTGTTGCCCGAGTCGTACAATCCGATACCCGTTTCGGTGAAGACCTTCACCGGAACGGCTTATCTGCGGCTGCACGGAGAAATCACCGTACCGGTCGCCAAATCGCCCGATCCGGCGGTAGTGGCCGCCGAAGACCTGTTTCTGGCCGACCTGGACAGCGCCGTTCTCGATCTGATCCCCCGTAAGGATCTCGCCGGCCTGCACCGGCGGCTGACCGGGCTGGAAGTCCCCCATCTGGCGGTCATGGTGAGCCGCGCGCTCGGTCCCGCGGTTCCGTTGCCCCGGCTGGACGGCATCACCGACGCGTGGGGCGCTTTCCAGCTGCTCGCCGACTTCAACGCGGGGCCGGACGGTGTGCCGCCCGCCATCACTTTCCTCGGCCTGCTCGCGGAAAACGTGGTCGGCGAGCCCGCGGCCATGATCGCGAACTGGATCGGCGACCAGGCCCGGACACTGCGGCTCGGCCCCGCCCTCGTGCACCAGCGGCAGAGCAGGCCGCCGATTCCGGAGCGGCCGCATCTGCATCTGATGATCATGCTCGAACCGGTTTCCGGTGATCCGACGCGGTGCACGCTCGCGTTCTGGCGGCAGGACGATCCGGAGGTCTGGCCGCCGTCGCTCGGCGGAGTACGCGAAATCGGGATGGACGAGGTCGAGTTCCGGGTCGACGACGTCATCTTGGAGACTGAAGGCGTCTGGTCCGGCCAGAGCATGTCGGCGTCGGTGGAATTCCTGCTGCCGAGGACGTTGATCAATTTGCCCGTGCAGCGCTGGGCGAAGGAACATGAGACCGGCCATCCCCAGCCGTTGCGCTACGGGTACCGGCTCGGAATACGGTCGTTGGAGAGGATGCGGGCGAGGCATTGGCATCGCGCATGGCATGTTCGCTGGGATTCGATGGTGAAGGACCCCGCCGCCGACCGGCTGCACTATTCCGGGTGCGCGGAGTTCGAGGATCACCCGATCGACGCCATCCTCAGCGACGAGCACTGGGTGGGCCTGGTTTTGGCGAAACCCCCGTCGCCCCAAGCGGAACCGGGCGGCGCGCCGGACGAACTGACGAGCGCGCTCCGCAGCGGGCTTCCGGTGGTGCTCTGGCATCCGGACGCCGAGCCGGAGAACCTGCGCGAGTTGCTCGACTGGGTATTGGCCGCGGACAGCGGTTTTATCGAACTCCCGGATCGCCGCAAACTGGCGAATTCGGGTGCGGCGGTACCGTTCAAGAATTCTCTGGCTCACGATCTGGTGGTAATGTGGGACGACCCGAAACGTGTGATCGTTCTGGACCAGCCGTTGATCCCGACTCGACTGTAAGGGGACGCCGCGGATGAGCGGGAACGATCAGGACGCGGCCGTGAACGGCCGGACGCCGCAGATCGATGCACCCGATTGGTGGATCTACCGGGGCACCGGCAGGCCCATTCACGACATCGATCTCGCGCAGCTGCTGCCCGCGCCGCCGCCGTGGCGTTCCTACCGCGGTGATCCGCCACCGGAGAACGACGTGCCACCGCCGGACGATGGCGAGGCGGAGCGCCGTCTCGGCACCGCGTTCACACTTTCGGAGCTGACCGTCGACGCCGGCCAGCTGAACATGGTCAACGCCGCCTTGTATCTGCGTCGCCCGTTGCTGGTCACCGGAAACCCCGGAACCGGGAAGTCCAGTCTCGCGTACCGGATCGCCAGGGAACTCGGCCTCGGCAGGGTGCTCCGCTGGGCGATCACCAGCAACACCGCGCTGAGTTCCGGGCTGTACGGCTACGACGCGATCGGCCGCGTCCAGGCCGCGGCGACCAGTCAGGCGCAGCGCGGCGGCGAGACGGAAGAGCCACCGATCGGCGACTTCGTCCGCCTCGGTCCGCTGGGCACCGCTTTTCTCCCGAGCAGGCTGCCGCGGGTACTGCTGATCGACGAGCTGGACAAATCCGAAGCGGATCTGCCCAACGATCTGCTGTCGGTCTTCGAAGACGGCGAATTCTCCATCGACGAATTGGCGCGCGTGCGCAATCGGCACCCCGAAGTCACCGTGCACACCGCGGACCCGCAGCGCACCGCCGTGGTCCGGGACGGCCGGATCGCCTGCCACGCCTTCCCGATCGTCATCATGACCAGCAACGGGGAACGCGAGTTCCCGCCCGCGTTTCTGCGCCGCTGCCTGCAATTGCGGATCGAGAACCCGGACGAGGAACAGCTCGCGGCGATCGTGGCGGGTCATCTCGTCGGCGAGAACGGCGAACACCGGGACAGGCTCATCCGGGAATTCGCCGAACGGAGCAAGGCGGAAGGCGGCCTCCCCACCGACAGGCTGCTCGACGCCGTCTATCTGGCGACGTCCGGCGCGTACCAGCCCGATCAGGAGGCATGGCCGCGGCTGGTGGACGCCCTCTGGCAACGACTGACGGTGCGGTGACATGGACGGGCCGGGCGGTGTGTCCGACTCGCGTTCCGCCCCGGTGGCGGAACGGCGGAAGACCGGTTCCCCCCAAGGGGTCAAGCCGTTCGGGTTCGAGGACCTGAGCTGGACGGACGTGGCCGACATCGTGTGGCTGGCAGCGGCCATCTCGCCGCGGCGGGCCGCCGAGGGAGCCGATCCGGCCGAGGAACCGGAGGAGCCTCCTGAGAAACGGCGGATCCGCAACGCGCCCGCCGAGCGCGGGGAAAGCCCGGAACCCCCGGAGCCGCGGCCGTCCCGTGGCGCCGGCGCCGGAACGCCCGCCGAGGACGAAGGCCAGGTCGTCACGATCGAGGCCGTACCCGGTGAGCTGCCCGAACCCGCGGTGGACGGCGCCGGGCCGGGGGGAGTGGTACTCCTCGAATCGCTGGAGTACTTCCGCGCGTTGAGATCGCTGAAACGGGAGACGGTGTCGCGGCGACACAACAACGTGGTCCTGGACGAAGTGGCGACCGCCGTCCGGGTCGCGGAGACCGGCCGGTGGTGGCCGGTCACCCGATCGAGAAAAGAGCGCTGGCTCGACCTGACGCTCGTCCTCGACAACGGTCCCTCGATGGCGTTGTGGCGGCCGAGGGTGACGGCGTTCGTCGAATTGCTCCGGCAGGCCGGCGCTTTCCGCACCGTTCAGGTCCGGCTGCTGGAAACCGCGAAGGACAACGAGGACGGCCTCGTTCTCCGTGGTGGCACACCCGGCGCGCCCGCCCGCGACCCGGACGAGATCCTGGATTCCTCGGGGCGGCGTGCCGTCCTGCTGCTGACCGACGGTGTCGGCGATGCCTGGCAGCACAAGGACGCGCTGTACCCGATGCTGGCGCGGTGGGGCAGGAGGATGCCGGTGAGCATCGTCCACCTGCTCCCGCCGTGGCTGTGGGGCCGGTGCGGGATGGACCCGCACAAGGCGCGGTTACGCGTCCCGAACGCGTTGGCCCCCAACAGCCGTTGGGATTACGACCTCGCGGACGCCTGGCTCGAACCCGGCTCGAAGGTACCCGGCCATCTCGTCCCGGTGCCGGTGCTCGAATTGCGGCCGCGGTCGCTGGGCTGGTGGGCCGGGCTGATGACGGGTGAAAACACCAGCGCCGAAGGAACGGTCGTCCTCGCCACGGAACGGGTTTCCCGGCCCGCGATCCCCGCCTCGCCGGTGACTTTGTCACCCGCCGAAAGAGTGCACAGATTCCGCAGTGTTGCGTCGCCGCCGGCGCTACGCTTGGCGCAGTTGCTCGCGGCGGTACCGGTCCGTCTCGACGTGGCGAAGCTGGTGGGACAACGGTTCGTACCGGAAGCGGGAGTGGAGCACCTCCTCGAACTTTTACTGTCGGGGATGATGTACGCTCCCGCACTCAGGGAGGGCGAGTCCACTTGGGACACCGACGGGGTCTTCGCTTTTCCCGAGGCGGTCCGGGAATTGCTGCTCAGTGGCGCACGACGGTCGGAAACGGCCAGTGTCGTCCGAGTGGCCGCCACCCATTTCGGTGACCGGATCAGGTTGCTCGGTCACCTCCGGGACGCCATCGCCGACCCGAACAACACACCGGATCCAGACCTCGACCGCGAGCCACCGGCCGATGTGGAACTGGAAAGCGTGGTCATGCGCGCGCTTTCCGGGCCGTACCTGTCGCGGGCCGACCGGCTACGGAACGCGGTACGAGGCCGGGGTCTCGCCGCATTCGAATCTGAATCACTAAAGAAGGCTGTGAGCACACAAATGCCCGAGACGGTCGAACGTCAACCTGCTTCGACACCTGTGCCACAGGGACGCTCGACTCATCTCGGCGAGCCCGACGCGAACGAACCGACGACCAGGATCGTCCATCCCTCGGTGGCGGGCAGTTCCCGGGCCTTCCCCGACCGCCAGCCCGAAGACCCGCCGCTGGTCTTCGGGAACGTTCCCCCGCGCAATCCCAACTTCACCGGTCGCGACGAACTGCTCGACCAGCTCACCAAGCGATTGAGCAGCGGTACCACCGCCGTGCTCCCTTCGGCGCTGCACGGTCTCGGCGGTATCGGCAAGACCCAGATGGCCACCGAGTACATCTACCGGCACCTCCATGACTACGACCTCGTCTGGTGGATCGACGCCGCGCACACGACCCAGATCCGCGCCGGCCTCACCGAACTCGCCACGATGCTCGGCCTGCAGGGCGCGGCCGAGGCCAGCGTCGCGGTCCCGGCGGTCATCGAGGCGCTCCGGACCGGACGGCCGTTCCGCCGCTGGCTCCTGGTCTTCGACGCCGCGGAGAGCCCGGACACCGTGCTGCCGTTCTTCCCGCGCAACGGTCCGGGCGAAATCCTGATCACCTCGCGGAATTCCGACTGGGCGGGCATCGCGCGCCCGCTGGAACTGGCGGTGTTCAAACGCGAGGAAAGCGTCGAGCTGCTCGGCCGCCGGGGTCCGGAGATCGACCCGGACGACGCCGACGAACTCGCCGAGAAGCTCGGCGATCTGCCGTTGGCCGTGGAACAGGCGGCGGCCTGGCGCGCGGTGACCGGGATGCCGGTGCAGGAGTATCTGCGCCTGTTCGACGAGTCGGTCGAGGAAATCCTCGACACCGCCTCGGCCCCCGACAACGAGGTGTCCGTCGCCGCGGCCTGGAACGTTTCGTTCGAGGAATTGAAGACCCGCAACCCGGCGGCCCACCAGATCCTGCACATCTGCGCTTTCTTCTCGCCGGAGCCGATTTCGCGTGATCTGCTCACCGGGGTCAACCGGGTGTCGATCTCCCCTGAGCTCGACGCGGCCCTGCGCGATCCGATCAAGCTCGCGCGGGCCATCCGGGACATCAACCGGTACGGCCTCGCGAAGATCGACCACGGCAACAACACCCTCCAGCTGCACCGGCTCGTCCAGCTGGTCCTGCGCAACCGGGTCATGGCCCGGCAGGTGCACGCGCGGATGCAGCACGGTGCCCATCAGCTGCTGGCCGCGCTGGATCCGAACGACCCCGAGTCGAGCAGGCACTGGGCGCGCTACCGCGAACTGCTGCCGCACGCCTACGCGGCGAACGTGCTGGACTGCGACGACGACTGGCCGCGTCAGCTCTACATCAACCTGATGCGCTACCTGTTCGAGTACGGCGACCACGAGGAGGCCGCCCGGCTCGGTCTCGAAGCGCGGAAGCGGTTCACCGAAGCCCTCGGCCCCACCCATCCGCAGACTCTCGAAGTCTCGTCGAGGCTGGGGCTCTATCTGTGGGCGATCGGCCGGTACTCCGAAGCCGCGGAACTCAATCAGCGCACTCTCGCGCTGCGCCTTCAGGTGTCCGGTGAGGAGAACGAAGAGACGTTCGCACTCCAGCGGAACATCACGATCGACCTGCGGGCGCAGGGCGACTTCGCGGCGGCGACCGAACTGAGCGAAGAGGTCTACCAGAAGTCCAAGCGCATGTTCGGTGAGGACGACCCGGAGACGCTCAACGCCGCGTACCAGCATGCCATCAGCCTCCGGTTGTCCGGCGCCTACCGCGCCGCCGCGGAACTGGACCAGGACACCCTCCGGCGCCGGATCGAGGTCCTCGGCCGTGATCACGTCCGCACCTTCAGCGTCAACGCTTCCTTGATCGTGGACCTGCGCGAGGCGGGAGACTACGGCCAGGCCCGGGTGCAGCAGGAAAGGCTCACGGAGAACTTCCACGCGCGCTTCGGCCTGGACCAGCTGGACAGCTCGACCCATTCGTTCCTGCTCGCCGTGACCCGGCGCAAGGACGGCGACCATGCGGGCGCGCTCAGCTTGTCCACGGAAGCCCTCAAGAGATTCCGGCTCGCCTACGGTGACGACCACTCCGTCACGATGGGCTGTGCACTCGCCCATTCGCTCGATCTTCGTCACTCGGGTGACTTGGCCGCGGCCAAGCGGCTCGGCGAGGAGACCTTCGAGCGATACCGGAGCGGGCTCGGCGAGCATCACCCGCACACCCTCGTCGCCAATGTCGACCTGGCGGTCACCTTGCGGCTCATGGGCGACGTCGAGGGCGCCCGCATCCTCGACGAGCGCGCCCTCGAGCAGTTCCGGGCCGGCATCGGCCCGGACCACCCGTACGCCGTCGCCGCCACGATCAACCTGGCGAGTGATCTGGCGGCGCTGGGTGAGTTCGACCGAGCGGTCGAACTGGGACGGGACGCGGTCGAGCGCGGTAAGCAGGTACTGGGCGAAGATCATCCGACGGTACTGGCGGCGTCCTTCAACCTCGGACTGGACCTGGCCGCGCTCGGCCGGACGGACGAGGCGGCACCGTTCCGTGACCCGATCCTGGTGCGGTACCGGCGGGTCCTCGGCGAGGCCCACCCCGGCACGCAGGCGGCGGGCCGAGGTGCCCGCGCCAACTGCGACATCGACCCGATCCTGATGTGAGTCAGCCCGGTACGAGTTGCCCGATCCAGGCGGCGAGCTGTTCCACGGTCGGTGGCCGTGGAACGGCTCGCAAGGGCCGATGCACGGCCCGGACGAGTTCGGGGCAGTGCAGCAGGGCCCGTGCGGCGGGATGCGGGCCTCGGGCGGCGAGCGCGAGGCCCAAGCCGACCAGGGAGTTCGGCCGGTCGGGATCCGTGGCGAGTTCCCGCCGGTAGGCCTGGATCGCTTCGAGGAAGTCGCCCGCGGTGTAGGCGAAATCGGCGGCGGTGGCGCCGGGTACCGCTGGCGGTCGTCCGTTCGGCGACGGCGATGTGCCGCCGACGGCGAGCCGGATCAGATCCGTTCTGGCGTGGGACCAGGCTCCGTCCGGTACCGGCGTCGGGGGAAGATCCGGTGCGTCGAGGGTGATCGGCGGCCTCGGTCTTCCGGCGAGCCAAGCCGCCGCCAGCTCGGTGACCACGGACGGGTCCGGTCGCAGGTGGCGGACCCGCCAGCCGGCGAGGTGATCCCGGCCGGCGGCCGCGGCCAGTTCGCCGGCCTCCGCCGGTACGGGTTCGGCCTGCCAGGGGCCGAGGCGTTCGGCGATGTCGTCGAGGAACCGGCGTCCGGCGCCGGTCAAGGTCGAGTCCGCGCGCAGGACCCGCAGGGTGCGCCACGTCTGATCACGCCAGAACGCGAACTCGAAGCCGGAGCGCCGAGGGCATTCACCGGCTTGTGCCAGTGCACGCCAGAACGCGGTGACCCCGAAGAACGCGTAGACCCCTTGCAGGGCACCGCTCACGGGCCGCGGATCATCCCGCCAGGTCACGTAGATCCGTTCACCGGGATCCGGCTCGTACAACTCGACCAGGTGCAGCAGCCCGCCGAGCACGATGTGCTGGAATTCGTGGATCAAGGTCTCCGCGAGGGACGCGCCGTCGGCGGGCAGGCCGACCACCGCGCTGCCGAACGCCTCCCCGGTCGACGCGCTCGGATTCCGGAAGAGCACCTGGGGTTTCGGCACCAAGGAGGCGAGCCCCACGGGCATGATGCGGGCCAGACCGGGGAGATGGGCGGCGATCAGGCGGCACGCTTCGTCGATCAGCCGCTGCCAATCCGCCAATTCCTTGTCCGGCAGCCTTTCCGGTGGGATCGGTTCGTAAAGCCCGCGGTAGGGATCAAGGTCGTCCAGCCAAAGCGTGAACCGGTGCGCGCCGACCTGGCTCCGGACTCGCCGGATTCCCCACCAGCCCGGGGCGTCGGCGTCGGGTGAGCCGGGCAGGCGGACCGTCGTTTCGGCGTTCGAGACGAGGTAGCGGCCTTTCTCGCCTCGCACGACGGCTGAGGAAAACGCCGCGGTACCGGGAAATCTCGCCATGCCGAGGGAAGGGAGCATCGCGTTGCCGTGCCAGGCAGGGATGGCCGTCTCGAAGTCGAGCTCCGCCCGGATCGCCGCGGCCGCCGCGATCGCGTGCGCGTGGCCCAGATGCATCCACAAAGGACCGACACCGTCGATTCCGTTGCGCAGCAGGCGAGTCGTGTAACCGGCCCAGCTTCCGGTGTACGGGTTGGTGAGCATCCGGTTCACCGCGCGAGGTGCTCGTGCTTCGGCACGTGCGAGGAGTTCCCAGGCGGAATCCAGCGGGGGCAGGGGACCCGAATGGCCCGGTGTCTTCGTGGCCTCGGTCAGCAACGCGTGGATCAGCAGTTTGCGACGGCTTCGCTCGGCCCGCCGCAACCGCCGGGCCATGTCCTCGTCGCCGTCGAGGCGCGCCAGCGCGTCGAAGTCCCGCCATGACAACCGGTGGAACGCGGGGCGAGCCTCGGCGGGCGGCGGCATCAGTCGATGCGCTCGCCACCGGTCTGGCCCCCGCTTCTGTAGCGCGCGTGGACGCGTCGGGTGCGTTCGACGACGTGGAGCGCGGACTGGCGGAAGGCTTCGTCGTCCAGCTCCCGTAGCGCGGTGAAGGAGACCGCGTCGAGATCGATCAACGCCGATTCGATGTCCGGTTCGGTGCTTGCCGAGAAAGAACTCATCGTGCCGATTCCCTCCACCCCGTGAAACGGTTGCGAGAGTTGAACCTCGACAAGGATAGCCGAGATTTCCGTGCCTGATCAGGCCTCGGCGGGCGGTGGTGGCCGTCCGGCCGCCAATTCCCGTAATGCGCGAGGACGGGTGATCGTGACGCGCTGGCGCGCGGTGCGCACGACACCCAGCCGCCGGAGTTCTTCGAGGCCCCGGATCAGGGTGCTGCGCGAAACGCGTGCGAAGCCCGCCAGTTCCCCTTGGTTGAACCGGAGATCGACCTGCTGCCCGTCCGTCCAGTCGACGGCATGCTGCAGCGCCAGCTCCAGGAGGACCGCGGCGAGGCGTTGCGGGAAGTCCGGCCCGCCCGCTTCGAGCCGCAGCCGGTCGGACTGCTGCAGCCGGATCGCCGCGGTACGGAAGATCTCTTCGGCGATCCGCGGCCGGTCCCGCAGGACCGCGAGGAATTTCTCCCTCGGCACGACGAGGGTGCGCACCTCGTCGATCGCCGACATGGTGGCGGACCGGGGGAGCCCGCTGATCGGGGCCAGCTCGCCCACGATCTCCGCGGGGCCGCGAGCCGCGAGCGGCGCGTCCTCACCGCGGTAATTGGTGGCGCTGATCTTCACCCAGCCGTGGAGGACGACGAACATACTGGTGGGCGGACTGCCCTGGAGGGCGAGGATCTGGCCGGGCCGCCACACCTTCAGGTGGCCCGCGCGCCGGAGCGCGGACTGCTCCGCGGGCGTCAACCGGCCCCAGGTTCCGAAGCCCGCATGGTCACCCGTTGCGGAACCGGTCATCCTGGCCCTCCGGATCGCGGGGGGCCGGATTCGCGCTGTGGTCCATATTCGCGCTGTGTTCCATTTGACGCATCAGCCACTCCCCCGACTCGTCAGCATGGTCAGTGGGCAGAACGACCCGGAAGTTTCGCACCGCAACCGGTAATTGTGCCAGGCACGGGGTGACTTCACCAGGCCTCGGGCAGGCGACGGGGGAGGACGTCATGCGCAGCGCCGAAAGTGTCATGAAACGGCCGAAGGATCACCGGCGTGAGCCGGCCGTACCGAATCCGCGGACGCCCAAGGCGTTCGGCCGGAGACCGGCCTTCTTCGCGCCGCATCCGCCGCTGATGTCCGGCGGGTGGTATCAGGGCGACGACCACGAGGTCGTCGGTCCGGGGCGGTATCCGGTTCCGCGTCCGCCCGCCAAATCGGTGAAGGTGGCGTTGTCGTGGGTGCTCTTTCTCGGCCCTTTGGGATTTTGTTATGTGTCACCCGTCGGTGGGCTGATCGCGACGGCGGCTTCGATCACGGCGATCACCTTCGGCGGGTTCTCGCTGATGGCCGTGATCTGGCCGGTCGTCATGGTGCTCGCGGTGGCGGCGCTGGCCGGCCGTCCGGACGGCGACACGAAATGACGTCCGCCCCGTCGCGGGCCGGATGAAACCGGGTGGGGGACGCTCAAGGGGGGCGGCCCCCACCACGGTTTTCGTCCAGTCACGCGTGATCGACGGGACGACACACGTGTCTGGACGGACGACACGAGCCTCGGCCCGTTCCATCGCGTGTCGTCCACCCAATCACGAGTGTCGTCCGTCGGATCACGCGTGTCGTCCACCCAATCACGCGTGTCGTCCCGTCGATCACGCGAACTGGCGTTGCTGTACCGGCCTTCCTCGCCCGGCTGAGTACATGAAGGCCCCCTTCCTGTACCTAGGCGCAAGGAAGGGGGCCTTCATGTACTTGGAGGTTGCGGGACCGGCTACGAAAGTAGTGTCTCGCTGCTCCGATCATGCAGCCTGCGGGCCGAACCCTTGAACCGGTCAGGCACCTATGCTTCTATCTGCTCGATAGTCGCCGAAAAGGTGCAGTTTCGAACACTGTGGACCGGGTTGAACGCCATTCCGGGAGGGCTCCGTGCGTCGTCGTACCCTGCTGAAGGCCGCTGGCGCGGCTTCCGCCTTCACGTTGCTGCCGGCCAGCGTCCGGCAGGCGCTCGCCGCCGAAGCGCCGACGGGCGGGCTCGACGTCATCGAGCATGTCGTGGTGTTCATGCAGGAGAACCGGTCGTTCGACCACTATCTGGGGACGCTGCGCGGCGTACGGGGTTTCGCTGATCCGGCCGCGATCAAGCTGCCGTCCGGCGCGTCGGTCTTCGAGCAGCCGGACGGCACGGGAACGCTGCTGCCGTACGCGATCGACGACCAGTTCATGGCCGACGTCGACCACAGCTGGTCCGGCGGGCACCGGGCGTGGAACAAGGGCCGCCACGACGCGTGGCGCGCGGCCAAGGGTGTCCGCTCGCTGACCTATCACCGGCGTTCGGCGCTGCCGTTCTACCACGAACTCGCCGACGCGTTCACCGTCTGCGACGCCTACCACTGCTCGGAAATGGGGCCGACCAACCCGAACCGGATGTACCTGTTCACCGGGAAACTCGGTTTCGAACCGGACGGCAAGACCCGCGCGATCGGCAACGACGCCTGGCAGAACCCCGGGCACACCGGCTACACCTGGAAGACCTACGCGGAACGGCTCCAGGCCGCGGGCCGGAGTTGGCGGGTGTATCAGGAATGGGACAATTACGGCGACAATTCGCTGGACTATTTCAGCAGTTTCCTCGCCGTCGGCACCAAGGCCCTGTCGAAGGTGAAGGACTCCGCTGGCAAAGCGTTCCCGAAGCTGGAGTACTTCTACTACGCCCTGGATTCGGCCTCGGCAGCCGAACGGGCCCGGCTGCTCGACGGACTGGCCGCGGGTGTGGCGACCTTGACCGCGACCGAGCGCGCGCTGTACGACCGGGGCCTGGCCAGGGTCGCGCCGAAGCAGTTGCCGTCCGCCTTCAAGGCCGATGTCGACGCGGGCAGGCTGCCGTCGGTGTCGTGGATCGTCGCGCCGGAATCGCAGACCGAGCATCCCGCGTGGGGGCCCAACACCGGGGCCGAGCTGGTGAAGTCGATCCTCGACACGATCGCCTCCAAACCCGGTGTGTGGAACAAGACCCTGTTCCTGCTGACCTACGACGAGGACGGCGGCTTCTTCGACCACATGCCGCCGCCCGCGCCGCCCGCCTCGGCCGACGAGGGCAAGAGTTCCGTGGCCACGACCGACGAATTCGTCTCCGGCGAACCGATCGGGCTGGGAGTGCGGGTGCCCATGTTCGTCATCTCGCCGTGGAGCCGGGGCGGAAAGGTGTGCTCGGAGGTCTTCGACCACACCTCCGTGCTGCGCTTCCTGGAACAGTGGAGCGGTGTCGCCGAGCCGAACATCTCGCCGTGGCGGCGCACCGTCTGCGGCGACCTGACGTCGGCGCTGGACACCACCGCGCCGAACGCGACCTATCCGGCGCTGCCCGCACCGGTGCCGACGAGCGGGCCGTGGAACACCCAGCCACAGCCGCCTTCCGTGCAGAAGCACCCGGTTCCGGAGACCGGCGTTCGCCCCGCGCGGCCCTTGCCCTATCGGCTGACGGTTTCCGGGCGGGTGACGGCCGAGCGGTTCTGGATCGACTTCGCCAGCACCGGTGCCGCCGGCGCTCATTTCTACGTCTACGCCAACGCGCACCGC
This sequence comes from Amycolatopsis roodepoortensis, assembly GCF_024628825.1. Taxonomy (NCBI): domain Bacteria; kingdom Bacillati; phylum Actinomycetota; class Actinomycetes; order Pseudonocardiales; family Pseudonocardiaceae; genus Amycolatopsis; species Amycolatopsis roodepoortensis. The sequence goes on along the minus strand of NZ_CP102415.1, from coordinate 3,373,015 downwards.
ACCGACGGGCCCTGGCGCTACACGCTCGGCGCGAACGCGACGCTTTCGGACTACTGGCAGGTGGGTTCCCCGGACGGCGCGTACGACCTCACCGCGCACGGCCCCAATGGTTTCCTGCGGCGGTTCGCGGGGAACCGGATCACCGCGACCACCGGCGGCGCACCGAATCCGGAAGTCGTGCTGCGGCCGGGATCCGGCGTCGTGTACCTGACGATGACCAACGCGGGCGCGGCGTGCGAGCTGACCGTGCGCACCGGCAACCGGGGTGGCGGACCGTGGACGTACTCGGTCGCTCAAGGCGCGACGGTCGAGGACTGGTTCAGCATCGAAGGCGGCATGGGCGGCTGGTACGACCTGACCGTTCAGGGGCCGGACGGCTTCCTGCGCCGCTTCGCGGGACATGTCGAGACGGGCGCCGAGACCATCAGCGACCCGGTGATGGGTTCCGGTCCGCTCGCCGCCACCGTCCGGTCGGCCGACAGCCAGGAGACCGCGGGCGAATCCGGCGCCGCCACGAACGCCGTCGACGGGAACCCCGCAACCCTGTGGCACACCAAGTGGTCCGGCGGGGAAGACCCGCTGCCCCACGAGATCCAGCTCGATCTCGGCGCCGCCCGCACCGTCACGGGCCTGGCCTATCTGCCGCGACAGGACGGTTCCGCCAACGGCCGCGTCGGCGCGTACGAAGTCCATTTGAGCGCCGATGGGTCGGCCTGGGGGAGCCCTGTCGCCACGGGTACCTTCGCCGACGACGCCGCCCGGAAGACCCTGCGGTTCTGGCCTGCCCGGGCTCGCTACGTCCGGTTCCGCGCCCTCACCGAGGCGGGCGGGCGCGGCCCGTGGACGTCCGCGGCGGAGGTCGTCCCGCTCGGCTGGACGTGACCGAAAGGGCAGATTTCGTTGTTCTAAAGGGAACGGTGCAGTGGCCCCCTGAGTGTCCACAAAGGATGACGACCCCCTTGCGGACCCACTCAAAGCGGGTTGATCGGGCTCTCCCTCTCAGAGGAGGCCTTTGTGGACAGTTGGGTCCCGTAAGTGGTAGTGCGGCCGGAGCGTGTCGCGAAAGCCACCTTCGCGACACCTGGGGCGCGAAGACCGCGAATTGACTTGCAAGGCGGCGCCTAGGCCGGTCTTGTATCATGTACTTGATACAAGACCGAGGAGTTCGATCGTGCCGTTCGACAACATCGTGGCCGTAGCCCTGATCATGGGCCTGTTCGGCCTGGCGATCCTGGTTCTGCTGTGGCCGGGCGAAAAGCAGGGCGGGAAGGTGCTGCGGCGGTGGGGTGTCGACGATCCTTCGCCGTCCGAGGTCGCTGAGGCCGTGCGCTACCTGCGCCGTCGCCGGTTCTGGTATCCGTGGCTGTTCCTCGGGCTGCCGGTGCTGGCCGATGTCGCCGGCGTCCGGGGTGATGGTACGTCGCTAGTCCTGGCCACACTGCTGATCGGTGCGCTGATCGCCGAGGTTCTGGCTCAACGGCCGCGAAGGAGCACTCGCCGCGAGGCGGGGCTGGACCGGCGTGCGGTGCGCGGGCTCATTCCAGCCTGGGGTCTGATTCTTTACGCGGTGGTCGTCGCGGCCGCGGCGGTCTGGCTCGTGGTCCATCGCTCGTGGGTGCCGCTCGGCGTGGCCGCGGCCGTCTCGGCGGTCACCTGGCTGATCGTCCTGCTCGCGGTGCGCCGACCGTCCACAGGGGACACCGGGGCGGACGCCGCGTTGCGGGTGCGCAGTGCGCGGGTCGCCGCGGGGCTGGGGCTCGCCGCCACCGTGACACTGGCGTTGCCCGACGCGACGAACATCGGTTCGGCGGCCGTGATCCTCGCCGGGCTCGCCGGCTGGTACCACCTCGCCCACCGTTCGCCCGCGGAAGCCGTTTGATGCCGCTGAAGGTCGTCGTCGACACGGAGCTCGGGATCGCGCCGTGGCGTCAGGTGCGCGACCAGATCATCCGCTTGATCACCACGGGCGCACTGGTGCCGGGCACCCGGCTGCCCGCCATCCGGCAACTCGCCAGGGACCTGGCGCTCGCTTCGGGCACCGTGGCCCGGGTCTACCGGGAGCTGGAAGAGGACGGCTGGGTGTACACCGCCCGCGCGAAGGGCACGGTCGTCGCCGAACTCGCCGACCGGCCGGGCACGGAGGCACTCCTGCGGGCGGCGGCGGACGAATACGCCCGTGCCGTCACGGAACTCGGCGTCGATCCGGAGGACGCGCTGGACGCCGCGGCGGCCGCGCTGAAGTCACTCCAGTGACGTGTCACCGAAGTGTTCGAGCAGCAGGCGCAGGCCGCCGATCAGTTCGGCCCACTGTGCCGGTTTCAGCTCGGGCAGAAGGGCGGCTTCGTTCTCCAGATGGAGCACGAAGACCTCGTCGACGACTTCGCGGCCCTTGCCGGTCAGCCGGATCTTGACCGAACGGCGGTCGTCGCTGTCCCGCACCCGCTCGACCAGCCCCTTGGCCTCCATGCGGTCGATCCGGTTCGTGATCGCCCCGGAGGTGACCATCGCCGCCTTGAGCAGCGCGCCGGGCGTCAGGCCGTCGGCTTCGCCTGATCGGCGGAGGGTGGTGAGCACGTCGAACTCCCACGACTCCAGGTCGTGCCGGGCGTTGAACTCCTTGAGCTTCCGGTCGAGGATCCGGGAAAGCCGCTGAACCCGGCCGACGACCTCTGCCGGCCAGAGCTTGTCTTCGAGGTCCGGCCGCTCGTGCCGCCACAACGCGATCACCGCGTCCACCGCGTCGGCCATGACACCCTCCAATCGTCTCAACATTAAGAGACTTGACATTGACAGAAGTCGCTGGTGTTATCTCAACGTTGAGATTATCAGTGAGGAGACATCATGGCGATCATCGCCGAACGGCCTGTCGTTCCGACCGGGCAGGCGGCCGCGCGGCCGACGCTCCGCGACGCCGGGCTCGCCGCACTGGCTCCGGCCAGCTGGGGCACCGTGTACGTCGTCACCGCGACCCTGCTGCCCCCGGACCGGCCCCTCCTTGCCGCCGTGCTGCGGGCGCTCCCGGCCGGGTTGCTCCTGCTCGCGCTGACCAGGCGGCTCCCGCACGGATCCTGGTGGTGGAAGACGACCGTGCTCGGAATGCTCAACTTCGGCGCCTTCCTGCCGTTGATCTTCTTCGCCGCGTACCGCCTTCCCGGCGGGGTCGCCGCGACCCTCGGCGCCCTCCAACCGCTGCTGGTCGCCCTGCTCGCGCTGCCGATGCTCCGCGTCCGGACGCCGGCGCCGATCCTGTTCGCCTCGATCGCCGGTGCCGGTGGTGTCGCCCTGCTGACCCTGTCGGCGGAAGCCCGCCTCGACCCGCTCGGCCTGGCCGCCATGCTCGTCGCCGTCGGGCTCATGGCCGTTTCCCTGATCCTGACCAAGAAATGGGGTCGTCCCGGGCATCCGCTGGCGATGACCGGCTGGCAGCTGACCTTGGGCGGCGTCGTCCTGGCCCCGGCGACGCTGCTGTTCGAAGGTCTCCCGGACTCGCTGACGACCGCGAACCTGCTCGGCTACGGCTACATCGGCATCGTCACCACCGCGCTGGCCTACCCGCTGTGGTTCCGCGGCATCGACCGCCTCGCCCCGGCATCGGTCTCCCTGCTGACGCTGACCAACCCCCTCGTCGCCACGGCCGCCGGATTCCTGGTGCTCGGCCAGACCCTCACCGGGTGGCAGCTCACCGGATTCGCCATCGCCCTCACCGCTTTGACGCTCAGCCAGACCCTCGCCCGCCCCAAGAACTGACGAAGGAAACCGATCATGACCGAACTCAAGATCCTCGCGATCTCCGGCAGCCTGCGCGACGGCTCGTACAACACGGCCCTGCTGCACGCGGCCAGGAAGCTGAACCCCGGCGGGATGACCATCGAGCTGTACCGGGGAATCGGCGACCTGCCGCTCTACCGCCAGGACCTCGATACCGCCTCGCCACCGGAACCGGTGGCGGATCTCCGGCGCCGGGTCGCCGAGGCGGACGGGCTCCTGATCGCGACCCCCGAACACAACGCGTCCGTGCCGGCGGCGCTGAAGAACGCGATCGACTGGGCGAGCAGGCCGGCCGCCGAATCGCCGCTTCCCGGCAAGCCGATCGCGATCGCCGGTGCCTCACCGGGCGCTTTCGGTTCGGTCCGCGCCCAGCAGGCGCTCCGGCAGATCCTCGCGTCGATCGGCGCCGACGTCGTCGTCAAACCCGAGGTGACGGTGTTCCGCAGTCACGAACGCTTCGACGGCGAGGGCACGCTGACCGACGACTTCACCGCGTCGCTGCTGGCGGAACTGCTCACCGCGCTCGCCGGGACCATTCGCCCGTTCACCAGGTGACCGGCAGCTCGTGCACGCCGTAGATGTTCATGTCGGTCTTGAGCTTCACCTCGTCCGCGGGGACGGCGAGCGCGAGCGTCGGGAAGCGGCGCAGCAATCCCTCGAAGCCCGCGCGCATCTCGATCCGCGCCAGCTGCTGCCCGAGGCACTGGTGGATGCCGTGCCCGAAGGACAGCAGGCCGCGGGCGTTGCGGTGCAGGTCCAGGGCGTCGGGATTCTCGAACCGGCGCGGATCGCGGTTCGCGGCCAGCAGCGAGATGATGACGGTCGACCCCGCGGGGATCGTTTCGCCGCCGAGTTCCAGGTCTTCCGTGGCATAGCGGAAGAAGATGTCGGCGACGGACAGGTAGCGAAGCATCTCTTCGACGGCACCGGGCATGAGCTCCGCGTCGGCACGCAGTTCGGCCAGCTGGTCAGGGTGCTCCAACAGCGCGAAAGTGCCCAGCGACAACATGTTCGCGGTGGTCTCGTGGCCCGCGAGCAGCAGCAGGAAAGCGGCTCCCGTCAGCTCCTCGATGGTGAGGTCTTCGTGGCGGCCGAGGTCGGACAGGATGTCGTCGCCGGGCGTCTCGCGTTTACGGGTGACCAGTTCGGTGAGGAAGGTGTTCATCCCGATGAACGCGGCCATCTTCTCCTCCAGCGTCTGGTCCCTGACCATGAGCTGGGCGGAGTCGGCCTGGAATTTCTCCCGGTCCTCGTACGGGACGCCGAGCAGTTCGCAGATCACCAGCGACGGCACCGGCAGCGCGAACTCCTTGACCAGGTCGACCGGCGGGACCAGCGCGGCCATCGCGTCCAGCTGCCGTTCGGTGATCTCGACGATGTGGTCTTCGAGCTGCTTCATCCGCTTGACGGTGAAAGCGCCGGTGAGCCGCTTGCGCAACCGGCCGTGGTCCGGCGGGTCCATGGCGACGAACATGCCCGGCATCGGCGGCGACGGCTCGGTCGGGGTGGGCATCCCCGGCGTTTCGTACGGGGCGTGGAGGATGCCGATGTCCTGGCGCGAGCTGAACCGGGTGTCGGCCATCAGCTGCCGGGCCTCGTCGTAGCCGGTGACGAGCCAGCCTTCGTGACCGTCGGGGAAGATCATGGGACTCACCGGGCGGGCCTCGCGCAGCCGCGTGATCTCGCTGGGCGGGTCGAAGGGGCCCGCGTCGCGGTCCATCGGGAGACCCTGCGGGACGGGAACCGTCTGAGTCATCGCATCGCCTTTCGTGGTGGTTGTGCCACCACTGTGCCCACGAGTACTGACAGCGCGCTGACACGGCGCTGACACAGCTGGTGTCAGCGCCGTGGCGGGGCCGTGTCAGCGCGGCCGCCCAGAGTGGTGCCCATGACAGAAACAGCGATCGCGGTCTCGGGACTGCGAAAGACCTTCGGGGACAAGGTCGTGCTCGACGGTATCGACCTGGAAGTCCCCGCCGGCACGATTTTCTCCCTGCTCGGCCCGAACGGGGCGGGGAAGACGACCACGGTGAACCTGCTGACCACCCTGATGAAGGCGGACGGCGGGACGGCGAAGGTGGCCGGCCACGACCTCGTGACGGAGGCCAAGGCGGTGCGTGCGGCGATCGGGGTCACCGGCCAGTTCGCGGCGGTGGACGAACTGCTGACGGGCCAGGAGAACCTGCAGCTGATGGTGGACCTGAGCCGCGGAACCGCGGGCAAACGGGTCGTGTCCGATCTGCTGGAGCGTTTCGACCTGGTGGAATCGGCGCGGAAACCGGCGTCGACCTATTCCGGTGGCATGCGCCGGAAACTGGATCTGGCGATGACGCTCGTCGGCGATCCGCGGATCATCTTCCTCGACGAGCCCACCACGGGCCTGGACCCGCGCAGCCGCCGCACGATGTGGTCGATCATCCGCGAACTGGTGGACGGCGGCGTCACCGTCTTCCTCACCACCCAGTACCTCGAAGAGGCCGACCAGCTCGCCGACCGGATCGCGGTCCTCGACCAGGGCCGCCTGGTCGCGCAGGGTACGCCCGACGAGCTCAAGCGCCGGATGCCCGGAACGCATGTCCGGCTGCGGTTCACCACCGTCGCCGAACTCGACGCGGCCGCGCGGATCTTCCCCGGGGCCACCCGGGACGACGAGTCGCTCGCCCTGCGGGTGCCCAGCGACGGCGGGACGAAATCCCTGCGCTCGCTGCTGGACCGGCTCGACGAGTACGCGGTCGCCGCCGAAGAGTTCTCCGTCCACACCCCCGATCTCGATGACGTTTTCCTCGCCCTGACGGGCCACAGCACGGAGGCAGTGAAATGAAATCCGCGTCCACGGTGATGTTGCGCCGTAACTTCAAGCACCTCGTCCGCAACCCGACCTCGGTGTTCAACGCGATCCTGATGCCGGTCGTGATGATGCTGATGTTCGTGTACGTGTTCGGGGACGCGTTCAGCGTCGGCGTCGATTACGTCGACTACGCGACGCCGGGATTGATGCTGCTGGCCGTCTGCTACGGGCTCGGCGCGACCGCGACCGCGGTGAACTCCGACATGACCAAGGGCATCATCAACCGGTTCAAGGTCATGGACGTCTCCCGCGGCGCGGTGCTGACCGGGCATGTCGTCACCAGCGTGCTGACCAACCTGCTCGCCATCGCGGCGCTCACCGGGGTCGCCTTCCTGCTCGGTTTCTCCCCGGCGGCGGGTTTCCTCGACTGGCTCGGCGTGGTGGGGATCGTCGTCCTGCTCGGTTTCGCGGCGGCCTGGCTCACGGTCGCGCTCGGTCTGGCGGCGAAGTCGCCGGAGACCGCCGGGATGGCCTCGGTGCCGCTGGTCATGCTGCCGTTCTTCAGCAGCGCGATCGTGCCCGCCGAGAAGATGGGGCCGGGGCTCCGCGAGTTCGCGGAATACCAGCCCTTCACACCGATCATCGAGACCCTGCGCGGGCTGCTCACCGGGGCACCGGCCGCGGGCGACGTGCTGCCGGCGCTCGGTTGGTGCGCCGGGATCGCGCTCGCCGGCTACCTGTGGGCGTCCTCGACGTTCAAGAAGCGAGCGTGACCTCCGCCAGCCGCTTCCAGTCCGCTTCGGTGCCTTCTCGCGCCGCCTCCGCGAATTTCGCTTCGCCGAGGCGGCGCAGCACTGTCTCCTCGATCCGGGTCACGTCCGGACGGGACCGGTCCGGAAGGCCGCGCAGTTCGTCGGCCGCCCTGAGCAGCCGCGCGGCCTGCTCGGGATCGTCCTGGCGCAGGGCGAGATCCGCGATCCCGACGAGCATATGGGCGATCAGGGGCACGTGCCGCACCTCGCTTGCCGCCTCCCAGGCCGCTCGCCGGTGTTCGCGGGACTTTTCGAGCTCGTCCGCGAAGTAACCCCGAAGGTCGTGGCTGATGGCGCGGACGTGGCCGAGATCGGCTTCGGTGCCCATCACCGTCGTCGCGATGTCGAGCTGCCGCGCCGCCTCCTCGGTTTCGCCGCGCCAGTGGGCGAGCTCCGCGCGCGCGAGGGCGAGCATGCCCAGTGCGCCCGGCCAGGTGACGCTTTCGGCGTACCGCTGCGCTTCGGCCTCCGCCGCCGCGCCGGCCTCCTCGTCACCCATCAGCCAGTACAGCTGCGCCTGCCGCGACCGCAGCCGGATGAGGTCTTCCAGGGAGCCGACCTCGGTCACGACCGTGACCGCCTCTTCGTAGTACGCGCACGCGGTGGCGAAATCGCCGCGGGTGGCGATCCGGTCCGCCAGTTCGGTCAGGGCGAAGGAGATCCCGAACCGCTCGCCGATCGCCCGGAACTCGCGGAGTGCCTGCTCCAGATATTCGTCCGCCTCCCGGCCGGGATGGCCGAGCGTGATCCGCATCTTGCCGAGGTGCAGCCTGCCCAGCGCGCGGACCCAGTCGTTCTCGTCCTCCAGCACCGGTTCCCACGCGGACAGCGCTTCGTCCCCGGCCAGCATGCGTTCGAGCGGGACGACGAGCCCCAGCAACGGATGCCGCGACTCGCTGCTCCTGCCCAGCCGGTACGACTCGTGGATCCACTTCGCGGCGGTGTGTTCGTCGGCGAAACCGGAACTCACGAACAGCGAGACGAGCCCGTACACCACGGCCGCGACGTCGTCGGCCACCTCGCCCGGCGTCTTGACGGCCGCGCTGACCAGCTCCATGCCTTCCGTGCGGTGTCCGCTGAGCCACCAGTACCAGCCGCAGGCCGCCGCCAGCCGCATCGCCTCCGGGCCCTCGCCCGCGGTGAGGGCGCCGCGCATCGCGGAGGTGATGTTGTCGTGCTCGGCCTTGAGTTTGGCGAGCCATTCCAGCTGCTCGGCGCGGCGGAGCATCGGCTCCGCGGCCTCGGCGAGCTCGGTGAAATAGGCGAGATGCGCGTGCCGCGCCACGACCGTTTCGCCTGCCTCGGCGAGCCTTTGCGCGGCATATTCCTTGATCGTGCCGAGCATCCGGTAGCGCGGCGCTTCGTCGCCCGCCGCGACCAGCAGCGACTTTTCGGTCAGCGTGGTGAGCAGTTCGAGGACCTCGTACTGCTCGACCGCTTCGCTGACGCAGACCCGCTCGGCCGCTTCGAGGCTCGCCCCGCCCGAGAACACCGAGAGCCTGCAGAGGACCGTCCGCTCGGCGTCGGACAGCAGCTCCCAGCTCCAGTCGACCATGGCGCGCAACGTCCGGTGCCGGGGCAGCGCGGTCCGGCTGCCGCCGGTCAGCAGGCGGAACCGGTCGTCGAGCCGGTTCGCGAGCTGCTCGATGGACATGGTGCGCAGCCTCGCCGCGGCCAGTTCGATCGCCAGCGGCATCCCGTCCAGGATGCGGCAGACGCGCGCCATCGTGGCGAGAGTGGTCTTGTCGGCCTCGAAATCCTTGTGCACCGCGCTCGCCCGGTCCAGCAGCAACCGGACGGCGGGGGAGGACTCGATCTCGGCGGGGCCGGCGTGGACGTCCGGTACGGCCAGCGGCACGACATGCCACAACGTCTCGCCGGTGATGCCGAGCGGCTCCCGGCTCGTCGCCAGTATCCGGAGACGGCGGCATTCCCCGAGCACGCGATGGGCGAACGCCGCGGCCGCCTCGATCACGTGCTCGCAGTTGTCGAGGATCAGCAGGACTTCCCGGTCGCGGATCGCGGCGATGACCCGTTCGGCGGGTTCGGCGTTCGACGAGTCGCCGAGCAGCGCGTCCCGCAGCCCGAGTGCGGCCAGCGTCGCCTGGGCGACGTCATCGGCCGGGCCGATGGCCGCGAGTTCCACCAGCCACGCCCCGTCCGGCAGATCGCCGAGCAGGGTGCGCGCGGTTTCGGTGGCCAGCCGGGTCTTTCCCGACCCGCCGGGACCGAGCAGGGTGGTGAGCCGGTTCCCGGTGACGAGGTCGCGGACCTTGGCGACGTCGGCGTCCTTCCCGACGAAGCTGGTCAGCTCGGCGCGCACGTTGGTCTTGCGGTTCTCCTCCCGCCGTCCCAGCTCGCCCCGCAGCAGCGCGACATGCACCGCGGACAGCTCCGGCGACGGATCGACGCCGAGCGCGTCGGCCAAGGCCTCCCTCGTGCGCTGGTACACGAGCAGTGCTTCGGTGTCGCGGCCCGTCGCGGCGAGTGCCCGCATCAGCGCGGCGACGAGCCGCTCGCGCAGCGGATGCGCGGCGGCCAGATCGGTCAGTTCGGTGACCAGCTTCGCGCCGTGGCCGAGCTCGAGTTCCGCGTCGAACCGGTCCTCCAACGCCGTCAGGCGAAGCCCTTCGAGCCGGGTGACCGCCGCGTCGAAGGCGCCGCTGTCCTGCAGGCCGACGTCCTGCATGGCCGCGCCGCGCCACAGGGCGAGCGCCTCACGCAGCCGCCTCGGCTCCTCGTCGCCGCGGGCCTGGCCGACGAGACGCTCGAACCGCACGGCGTCGACGTCGTCGGGCGAAACCTTCAGCCGGTAGCCGTCCGTCTGTCCTTCCACGACCCCGTCCGGCAACACCTTCCGCAGCCGGGAAACCAGGCGCTGCAAGGCGTTCGTCGCGTCGGCGGGCGGTTGTTCACCCCAGATCCAGTCGACGAGCGTCGCCTTCGGGACCACCCGGCCCGGTTCGAGCGCGAGCGCGATCAACAATCCCCTCAACCGGGCGCCCGGCACGTCGGCGAGACCGCCGTCGTCCGTGCGCACCTCGAAGGGCCCCAGCATCCCGATCTGCATTGGGCCGATTTTGCCACGGGTGACCAGGGGACTTACGACTCGCCGGTGATCCTCGCAGAGCCGATCGAAGCCGCGGTGATCGCCTGGGCGGCGGCCCGGGTCGACGATCCGGAGTTCAGGCCGGTGAGCGACGTCCGGTCGAGGGCGTGCACGACGAACTCGTAGGTGTTCACGGTCGAGGGCGAGCACGGGCCCTGGTAGCCGTAGAGGCTCGCGCTCCCGCGGTAGTAGACCTGCCTGGAGCCGGCGGGCACCGGTGGCCGGTAGACGTGCTGGACGTTCTGGGGGAGCGAGGCCGTGGTCGCCGGGATGTCGTAGATGACCCAGTGGATCAGGGCGGCGTTGTCGAGGTCGCGCATGACGACGGCGTAGCTCTTCGCCGCGGCGGGAGCACCCGACCAGGCCAACGGCGGCGACTCGTTCTTCTTGGCCGGATCCTGCCCGCCGCCGCTGGTGCACTCGTGGACCTTGGGCATGAGGCCGCCGTCCGCGAAAGCGGTGCTGGACAAGGTGAACGCGGTTTGGGCCGAAGACGCCGCCGGGGAAAGGCAGGCGGCGCCGAGGGCGAACAGGGCGCAGAACACGATTCTCGTTGCTCTCATCGGAGACTCCCGAGTCCGTTTGTGGTTCCCTTGCGCGAAATCCAGCGTAGGCAGAACGGAAACCGGCGGCTAGCGCACTTTTCCGGCCTATCGAGGTGTTTTCGCCGGGTGCCGAACTCGTGATTCGCGTGATCCGGCGCGTCATTCGCGTGATTGGAGGCGTAACTCACGAGTTACGCCTCCAATCACGCGAGTTACGTCTTCAAGCACGCGAATGACGGGTTCAGGCGCGGACGAGTACGGAAAAGTAGATCGGCCTGCTGGCCGGGAAGAGTTCGCGGTCCTGTTCGTCGACCATCTTCCAGAAGACCTTGCAGTCGGCCGGGGCGTTCGGCGGGGTGTTCACGGTGACCGTCACCTGCACACGGTCGCCCGGGGCGGTGTCGTTGACCGGGATCCGGTCCGGGGTGCGGCAAGTGCCGGGCGCGACCGGGAGATCGGTGCGGCGCAGATACCGCTTCCGCCACTCGACGGTGCCGGTGTTCTCGAGCTCCCACACCTTCACGAACTGGGTGCCCGGTTTGACCACGGTCTCGTCGGGGATGGTCACGTCGCCGAGGAATCTGCTGGAGTCGCCGGGATGCGGTGGCGCGGGCGTGTCCTCCTCGCCCGGCAGCAGGATGACCACGACGGCGGCGATCGCGGCGACGAGAACGAGGGCGAGCGGCACCAGGACGCGTTTGGACCGCCATCGCGGCGCGGGTTCGGGTTCGCGGTCGGCGGACAGCACGAGCTGGACGCCCTGCCATCGGGCGTGCCATTCCTCCTCGTCACCGTCGCAGGCGCGGACGAACTCGCGGACCGTCTCCCACGGCTGCAACCGGGTGCCGGTGACGGTGAGGTGCAGGGTCGCGTGGGACACCGCGCCGGACTTCGCCGCCATCTTCCGGAAGGACGGCTCCCCGGCCCGCGCCCGGAGCTTCCGCAGCCCGTCCATGAACGCTTCCAGCTCCGGTGCCCGGTCTTCAGTTCGCGGTTCCGGCACGCTTCCCCTCGCGATCGTGTCCGACGTGACAACGATTCCCGTCACTCTGCGCGGCCTGGTGACTATATCGCGAAGCGTGTCCGGATCGCCGCGCCGACCTGCGGAATCCGCCGGGCGCCGTCGCTGTCAGACGCTGTCAACCTGCGGGTTTTGACGTCAGACGTTCCGTACAGGCGGTTCCGGCTGACACCGCTTCCGGGCCAGTGTCGGTCACGAGCTGTTCACGGGGAGCAGCCATCGAGTGAAGGAGCAGCCATGCGCAAGGTGGCAACCGCCGCGATGTTCGCCGCACTGTCCGCGACCGCGCTGGGGGTGACGGCGGGACAGCCCGCGGCGGCCGCGCCGTCGGTCAACATGGAGGCCGTGGTCAAGGCGGCCATGTGGGATCCGTACAAGCCGGACCAGTCGATCACGCCGGGCTCCGGGGAGAGCGTCAAGGTGGTCGAGCAGGCGCTGGCCGCGAAGAACCTGCTCGACAAGAAACAGGTCGACGGTCACTTCGGCACGTCGACGGTGACCGCGTACCAGAAGTACCAGAAGTCGCTCGGGCACAGTGGCCTGGCCGCCAGCGGTCTGCCGGGCAAGGGCTCGCTGACCGAACTGGGCAAGGGCCGCTACACCGTGACCGCGCCGATCAGCGTCGGCTCGAAGACCAGCCTGGACGGCAAGACGGTCAACAAGCGCACCGCCGACATGATCGCCGCCGCGGAGAAGAAGGCCGGCGTGAAGTTCACCATCACGCAGGGCTCGTACAACGCCGGCGGCGTCGGTGCTTCGGGCGGGACGCACGACGGCGGCGGTGCCGTCGACATCTCGGTGAACAACATCTCGAACAAGACCGCCGCGGTGAAGGCGCTGCGCGAGGTCGGGTTCGCCGCGTGGCACCGCACCCCGAGCCAGGGGAACTGGGCCGAGCACATCCACGGGATCGCGATCAGCGACACCGACATGTCGCCGCAGGCGCAGGCTCAGGCCGGTGACTACTTCAAGGGTCTCAACGGCCTGGCGAGCCACGCCAAGGACGACGGCCCCAAGGTGAAGAAGGTGACCTGGGAGGAATTCAAGCGTGGGTGACCCCACGGCGGCACGGACGGGGCGGGCGGCTTCGGCCGCTCGCCCCGTCCGTGCCCGGCAAGTGATCACCGCGCCGTTCGCCGCCAGTGTTCCGCCGCCTCGCTCATGTCCTGATGCAGGTGCCGGAAGAACCGGCTGGTGGCGTCGAGGCGCGCCCCCGCCGGCCCGTCGATCAGCCCGGCGCCCCGCCGGGTGACCTCCGCCCATCGGGTCATCGCGTCGAGGCTGGTACGCCAGGCCCGATAACCGAAGTCGTCGTCGACGACGTACCGCTGCCGACCACCCTCGCGTTCGCGAGTGATCAGGCCGCGTTGTTCGAGCCAGCCCACGGCCTTGGACACCGACGCGGGGCTGACCTCCAGCCTGGCGGCCAGTTCGGCGGCGGTACTGCCGCCGGTGTCCGCGGTGAACAGGCCGGCCAGGACCCTGGCCATCATCGACGGGACGCCGGTCGCGGCCATCGTCTCGGCGAATTCGGTCTCGAAGTCCCGCACCGTCTCCGGCGTTCGCGCGGGGACGGGCGGCGGGCCGGGTCTGCGGCGGCGGGCCCGCCATCGTGTCGCCTGCTGCGCCTGGCCCGCCCGGTAGCGGTGGGCGCCGCCGTTGCGCGCGACTTCGCGGATCACCGTCGACTTGGGGCGGCCCAGCCGACGCGCGATTTCGGCGTACGTGAGACCCGCCGACAGTCCCGAAGCGATCTGCCCGCGCTCGTCGTGGGTCAGGCGTCTTCCCGGCACCTGTTTATCCCCTCCGGTGCATTCAGCTCCATGGTCATTGCATCGATTGTAGGCACTCCACCTCGTAAAACAGCTTCCTGCGGTTGCTGGCTTTCGAAAAACGAGCCTAGGGTTTTCAGGGTAAGCGAAAGATCGGGAGGGCATGGGAATGACGGCCAAGGTATGCCTGGTCACCGGTGCTTCGTCGGGGATCGGCCACGCCACCGCGCTGGAACTGCTGCGCGCCGGGCACATCGTCTACGGCGCCGCGAGGCGTGTCGAGAAGATGGCCGACCTGCGCGAGGCGGGCGGCCATCCGCTGAAGATGGACGCCAGGAACGAGGACGATCTCCGCCACGCGGTCGACGCGGTTCTCGAAGCACACCAACGGATCGACGTCCTCGTCAACAACGCCGGCACCGTCCTGCACGGTGCCGTCGAGGACGTGCCGCTGGACACCGCGCGCGACCAGCTCGAAGTCAACCTTCTCGCGCCCGCCAGACTCGTCCAGCTCGTCCTGCCCGCGATGCGGGCCCAGCGGTCCGGCACGATCGTCAACGTCTCCTCGATCGGCGGCGAGATCGCCCTGCCGTTCGGTGCCTGGTACTACGCCTCGAAACACGCGCTCGAAGCGTTCTCTGACACGCTTCGCATGGAGGTCGCGCCGTTCGGCATCGACGTCGTGATCATCCAGCCGGGCATCATCAAGACCGAGTTCGAGGACCAGACCGCCGCGCAGCTCCGCGAGTATTCCGGCCGCGGGGCGTACCGGGAGATGGCGGAAGCCATGGCGCGGCACGGTGAAACCGGGCTCAGCGACGGCTCCGACCCTTCCGTCGTCGTGGACGCCATCCGCCGCGCCGTCGAGTCCGAAAAGCCGGAAACACGTTACGCCGTCGGCCATCTCGCCGAAAAACTCCTGGAACTCAACAGGACGCTGCCCGACCGCGAGTTCGACGAGCTGGCCATGCGCGCGACGAAGTAGCTCACCCGCTCGGCTGCTTCTTGACGCTCCTGCGCCGCGCGCGGGCGACCCCGATCCACAGCAGGACGGAGACGACGGCGCCCGGAGCCGCCGTCAGGTACACCGGCCACGCGCGGAAGCCCGACAGCCACAGCATCGTGGCCAGGCCGAGGGTGATCAGCGTCCACAGCAGCGCGAGCGTGCCGCCTCTCCGCCGCCAGCGGGCGGCGACGTCGCGCATCCTGTTCTCTACTCGGCTCACACCGGTGGATACCCGCTCATCGCCTGGTCAACCCCCGGAAATCAGGCGCGGAGATAGCCGGTGATCATCGCCACGAGCTCGTTCTCGAGCCGGGTGACGTCGATGGAGCCGGGCGCGGCGATGAGCTGATGCACGGTCAGTTCGACCGTGGACGCGACGAGCCGGGCCGCGGTGTCCTTGTCCCGCACCCGGACCTCGGGGTGTCCGTGGAGGAGTTCCCGCAGGTCACCGATCATCTCCCATTCCAGCCGGGTGACACGTTCCAGCAGCTCGCCGGAGCGGGGCGCCTGCTCGATCATGATCTGCAGCAGCCGCGGATCGTCGAGATGGTTCTCGATCACCGTGCGCACGAACTCCCGGATGACGGTCTCCAGCGGCTCCGGCGAGTCCTTGTACCGGCGCAGCGTCTCGGTGGCCCGGTCGCCGTCGAGGTGGCGGGTGAGCAGCTCGGCCAGGATCGCGTCCTTGTTCGGGTAGTACTGATACAGCGAACCGATCGAGATCCGGGCCCGTTCGGCGATCCGGTTCGTCGTCCCCGCGGCGTATCCGTACTCGGCGAAAACGTGAGCAGCGGCGGTGAGGATGCGCTGCCTGGTCAGCTCGGCCCGGACCTGGCGTGGCTGTTTACGCGGCTGAAGCCGTCGTTGCTCCGACGTCATGACACTCCCGGTGAAGCGGCGCGAAAGCGAGTAGCGAGTAGGCTGAACAATTGCTCATAATTGTGCCATGACCAGCACTGATACCCGTCCGCGTCGGCTGTCGCCCGAAGAGGTTCGTGCCCGGCTGGGGGAGCCGGAGGCCATGATCGAGGCCAAGGTCCACGACCGGATCGACCGGCACGGCCACCGGTTCATCGCCCATGCCCCGTTCGTGGCGATGGCGACGTCGGACGCGACGGGGCTGCCCGATTGCTCGCCGCGCGGCGACTACCCGGGCTTCGTCAAGGTGCTCGACGAGCGCACCCTGGCGATCCCCGACCGGCCGGGCAACAAACTCGCCGACTCGTTCCGCAATCTCGCCGAGAACGACGGCATCGGCCTGATGTTCGTGGTCCCCGGCGTGCGGGAGGTGTTCCGGGTCAACGGCCGCGCCTATCCCACCGACGAGCCGGACGTGCTCGCCAGGATGCGCACCGAGGGCAAACCGGCGGAGCTGGCGATCGTCGTCGACGTGCTGGAGACGTTCTTCCACTGCGGCCGCGCGCTGATCCGGTCCCGGCTCTGGGATCCCGCGAGCCAGGCGCTGGCGGACGAATTGCCGTCCGTCGGCGAGATCGCCGCCGAGCAGATGGGGCTCGACGTCGATCCGGCCGTCGTGGAGGCCATGCTCGAAACCGGCTACCGGCGGTTGTACTGATGCAGAAGACCGTTCTCGACCGCGTGGAACCGGTCGCCGAAGGGACCGTCTCGCTCGTCCTGCGCGGTGCCGAAGGCCCGCTGGCGCCCTGGGAGCCGGGTGCGCACGTCGACGTGGCGCTGCCGAACTGGCTGACCCGGCAGTATTCGCTGTGCGGGGACCCGGCCGATCGAGGCGGCTACCGGGTCGCCGTCCGGTACGACCGGCTGAGCCGGGGCGGTTCGGAATACGTCCACCTATTCCTGCGCGCGGGCCGGGCGCTCGACGTTTCCTTGCCGCGCAACAACTTCCCGTTGCTGCCCGCGCCGGAACACCTGTTCATCGCGGGCGGGATCGGGATCACGCCGCTGATGCCGATGCTGGCGGCGGCGGGCCCCTCGGCCAGGTTGGTGTACGTGGGCAGGTCCGAAGCGACGATGCCGTTCGCCGCCGGCCTCAAGGCCGCGTACGGCGACAGGGTGCGCCTTCATTGCACCGCCGAGAACGGCAGGCCCGACTTCGCCGCGCTGGCCGCCGGGCTCGGCCCGGACGCGCTGGTTTACTGCTGTGGCCCCGCGTCGATGCTCGCCGCGGCCGAAGCGGCGTTCCCCGCGCATCGGCTGCATATCGAGCGTTTCCAGCCCGTGGCCAAGGAATTCGCGCCCGCGGAGCCATTCGAGGTGAATTGTGTCCGATCGGGGCGGACGGTGCCGGTCGCCGCCGAAGAGGCACTGCTGGACGCTCTGAACCATGCGGGGTTCCGTATCCCGTCCGGATGCCGTGAGGGGGTCTGCGGCAGTTGCGAGATCGGTGTCGTCGGCGGCGAACCGGACCACCGCGACGACATCGGCGCACCACCGGGACGGATGTACTGCTGTGTTTCCCGTGCGACTTCCCGGCTCGACTTGGACCTGTGAATCGGCTGCTCGCCGGACGTGAAGGAAATTCCCCGAATTGCCGCGGGAACGGGCCGGTGTAACCCTGGTCATACCGAACGACACCACCACCACGAAGTACAGGAGTCGTTATGACCACCACCGAAATGCCGGCTGTCCACGAATGCACGGTCAGCGGCTGTTCGTACAACCACGACGGCTGCCACGCCTTCGCCATCACGGTCGGTGGCGGCAACGGGTCGGCCGACTGCGGAACGTTCGTCCCGCTCAACACCAAGGGCGGACTCGATCGAGTGACCGCACAGGTGGGAGCCTGCTCCCGGTCCGACTGCCGTCACAATTCCGCGCTGGAATGCACCGCATCGAGTGTCCGGGTGGGACCGGGCGAGGGTGACCATGCCGCCAACTGCTTGACCTACGCGCCGCAGTGACTCGCGTGAAGGCCCCCTTCCCTCGGCTCAGCCGAGGGAAGGGGGCCTTCACGCGCTTGGGGCGCGATTGTCAGCTCCCGGCCTGGTCGCAGCTCGCGGCGTCGGTGCCGAGCACCGGGTCGGTCACCGGGCGGCCGGCGATCGGAATGGTCTTCTGGATGGTCAGCGCGCCGTCGCGAAGGGTGTAGACGGTGCGGGTGCCCGAGTAGGTGAGCGGGTCGGCGCCGAGGTCGTCGGCTTCGGCCGCGACGGTTTCGAAGGTGCGGCCGCCGCCGTCGAGCGGGGTGCACTGGTAACCCAGATGGGCGGCCACGCCACCGCCCTCGGCGACCGACAGCGGCTTACTGTCGTTGTCGACGACCTGGCTGAGATTGCGGCCGTCGTAGTGCAGGGCGGTGAAGAACGTGGTGTTGGCGCCGACGGACTGGGTGACGATCAGTTCGGCGCGGCCGTCGCCGTTGAGGTCCGTGACGCGCGGGGCCTGGAGCGGAACGGAGCTGTCGGCGCCGAGGTGGATCGAAGTGAAGGTGCCGTGCACGGTGGCGGAGACGACCTGGTCGTTGTCGCCGGTGAGCTGGGCCGTGACGGTTTCGATCTCGCCGTCACCGTCGAGGTCGGCCACGGTGGTGACCGGGTCGCCGGACGGCGCGGCCATCGGGCTGCTCAGGGGGCTCGCCAGCGCCGGGACGACGGCGGCCAGGCTCAGCGCGGCGGCGACGCCGGTGATGGTGGCGGTACGGATGATGCCGCTGTGGTTCATGGTGCTCTCCCTCCAACGCCTCCGGTGAACTCTTCACCGAAAGTGCTCTCATCAGGGGAGACGGTTGCGGATCATGGACGTGCACCCGGAGTGTGATGCGCCACACGAACGCAACCCCGGATGGCCCGCTCCCGAAGGAGCGGGCCACCGGATCAGCCGATCTTCCACAACTGGAGCGGGGAGCCCGTGTCGGCCCGTTGTGTGACGGCCGCACCGTCCGAAGTGGACGCTGTCGTCAGCAGCAGGCCGGAGCGGACGCTCGCGAGTTTGTAAGCGCCGTCAGGCTGTTTCGTCGCGGTCCAGCGCTGATTGGGCCCGCCGGTGCACGTCCATTGGATGACGCGCGCGCCCGCGGTGGTGGCTCCGCCTTCGACATCGGCGCACAGTTTCGAATGCGCATTCGTCAGGGTGTAGGAACCGTCGGACTGCCGGGTGAACAGCCATTTCTGGTTGGCGCCCTGGTTCGGCGTCCAGGTGACCAGAGGCGTGCCTGCGGTCGTCGACGAGTCCGGGTCGTCGAGGTTCTTGCCCGCGGCGGCCAAAGTGTGGATCCCGCCGAGAGTGCCGGCGCCGGCATCGGTGAACTTCAGTGTCTGCTCGGCCGCGGTCCGGCCGTCGCCGACGGCGTTCCCGCCGGCGTCGGTCCACGAACGCGTCGGCGTGGTCTCCGCGAGCCGTGAAGCCTTGCCGGAAAGGCCGAGCACGAGCCCGCTGTAGCGGTTCACCAGCCGGAAGGTTCCTTTGTCCACAGTGGACGGGATGATGAACCACTGCTGCCCGACGGTCGAGGACGACGTCACGGTGGGTTTCGCGCCCCACGCCCGGCCCGCCTGCACGGCGTCGACTCCGAGGAGCCCGCCCGTGGCCGCGTTGGACACGCGGTACGAGCCGTCGCCGTCGGGGGAGAACTGCCACGCCTCGCGGTCGGAGCCGGTCGTGCTCGCGACCGACGTCGTCGCGGTCCCGGTGCCCTGCGCGAGGACCCGGCCGTCGCCGAGGCCGATCCGGTACTTGCGGGAACTGTCCACAGGGGACGGTGCGGGCGCGGACGACGTGATGGTCTGGGTGGTGTACTCGCCGCCCGCGTTGTTCGAGCAGGCCACCGCGCAGTACGAACGGAACTGCTTGCCGATGATGGTCGAGTTCGTCTTGTTCGCGGCGTCGACGAACCATCGGTACCAGGACTGGTTGGTGTAGCTCCCGGTGTCGCCGATCAGCCGCCATTTCTGCGTCGTCAGATCGTCGGTCACGTAATAGCGCTGCGGGACGACGCTGTCCACGGCCTCCGGCGCGCCGAGGTAGAGACCGAGATGCGCGTTGTAGGCGATGTTCATGATGAACAGATCCGATTTGCGCGGCAGCTGTCCCGCGGCGATCTGCTGGCTGACGTTGCCGGTGTTGGCGGGGTCGTAGTCGTCCGCGACGGGGGTGTAGCCGGTGTCGCCGGGGGCGGACACCGGGACCATGTTGCTCTCGCGGCCGCCGACGCCGGGCTGGGTCCAGCCGCCGTCGAACCATTTCTGCCACGAGCCGGACGCCATCTTTGCCGAGATCGGCGAGCGGGCGACGTGCGCCAGCCCGGTCATCGGGCCGCCGGCGCCGGCCTTCGGGACGATGCGCGAGCCGTAATAGACGTAGAAATACCCGGAGGCCGTGTCGACGAACAGGCGCGGGTCGCCGTCGCCGTAGTCGAACGTCTGATGCGGGAACGCCGCCGTGTCACCGCGTTTCGTGCTGTACGGCGAGGTGATCACGTGGTCCTTGATGAGCCACGTCCTCCCCTGGTCCTTCGACACGGCCATGTCGATCGCGTCGTAATGGGAGAACGAGTACGCCCCGAACGGTTCGGGCGTGAATTCGTTGTGGATCAGGCCGTACCAGTCGCCGGTGTCCGGATCGACCCAGGTGCCGACGAGATCGCAGAAGTTCCGCTGCGAGTAGCCCGATCCGGCGGGCGGGTACGTGGATTCCTTGCCGGTGGGGCTGTTGTTGCACCGCCAGGTGGTGTCGTCGTTGCGGTCGGCGGGATTCGCCGGGTTCACCGCCGAGCTGATCGGGTGCTTGGTGAAGCCGTCGAAATCGCGGCCGCTGTAGAAGTCCCACTCCCGTGGCTGGTCCGCGCCGTAAAGCGCGGCCGCCTGCTGGAAGTAGAACGTGCCGTCCTTGTCGACATAGGTACTCGCTGGGGTGTCCGTGGTCGGGCTGAACGACTTCTTGGCGTCGACCGTGATGGTGTACGTCGCGTCCGGCGGCGCGGCGTCGGACGACGCCGGTACCACCGTGGTGGCCGCCGCGGCCAGCACCGCGGCGCCGAGAAGAGGCAGGGTCCGCATGACTGTCTCCCAAGGGTGACCCGCACCACAGTTGGCGGGGCGGCCGCCGATGTTATGAACGTTATTGCGCGTAAGTCAACGTGTTCGCTCAACTTCAAGCGTCGTTCATGCAGCAATTGCGTGGAAAGTCCAAGCGGCGTGGTGCGGAAGTCCAAGCTCAGTCCGTCGGTACCAGCGGCGGGTCGTCGGGAGGGGGAACGCGCGAACTCCAGCCGCCGGGGACGGCCTGGACGCGCGATTCGCGGAAACGCGCGGGGGAGAGGCCGGCCCGCCGGGTGAAGAGCCTGCTGAAGTAGGCGGCGTCTTCGTAGCCGATCGCCTTGGCCACCTCCTGCACCGGCATTCGCGTGGTGGCGAGGAGTTCCTTGGCGCGGTTGAGGCGCAGGGTCAGCAGGTGGTCCTTCAAACCGGTCTCGGTGCCGCGCCGCACCGCGGCCCGGAGTTCGGGCAGCGTCATGCCGCGGCGGGCCGCGATCTCCGCGACACTGATCGGCAACAGGGCGTCCCGCGCCAGCGCCTCCAGCAGGGATCCGTCACCGGGAGTGCTGTCGGCGGCCCGCCGCAGGGCCACCAGCAGGTGATGCACGGCCGCCGAGGCGTCGACCTGGGCCAGCGGGCTGCCGCCGCGCGCGCAGCGCACGATCCGGCTCACGATGTCGCGGACCGCCTCGACGTCGCCCAGCGGTACCACCGGTTTCGCGGGCGTGACGTAACCGAGTTCCACATAAGCGTCCACTGCGGTGCCGTCGAAATCGACGAAACACTCTTCCCAGCCGTGCGCCGGGTCGGGCGCGTAATGATGCCCGACCCCGGGAACGAGCCACAGCAAGGCGGGCGCGACGACCTCCTGACGCTCGCCGCCCGCCACGGCGAACCATCCGCGCCCCTTGGACACCACGACGGCGACGTAATGGCCGAGCACGCGCGGCCCCACGACGGGCAGGGTTCCGTGCTGCAACCCGACACCGAGGCACACCAAGCCGAGCCGGCGGTGCACGGCGGATGGGGTGAAGTACCGCATCCAGGTCCGGTAACCCATCCCCGCATCCTCGCGCAAGCACTTCGGGGCGCCTTCGAGGGGCAGGAAAAGGATTTCGTTCGCTTCGGTTCTCGATCGCGGCGAAATGTCCCACAGAACATCCGCGATCTGATTCTGGCGAATCCTTGTCAACGGCATCGAGCAGACCGAATCCGGCCTGGTCGGTCACACGATCGAGGTATGAGGCCCTTCTCGCCGGACTCCCGGGGTATCCCCCGGGAAACGGAGGAGGCAACGATGCCCGACAACGAACTTCCGGGTTTCCTGATCATCGGCCTGATCTTCGTCGTCGCGGACGGCCAGATCCTGTATCGCGGTGCCCGCCGCGACCTCACCGGGCCGGATGCCCGCGAGGGAAGCGGGTCGGTGGCCTGGATGGTGGTGACGGTCTTCCACCTGGCGGCGATCGGGATGCTGGCGCTGCTGGCGGTCGTGGCTCCGGAATGGTCCGGTTCGGCGGCCGCCTTCGTCGGCAGGCTGGGCGTTTTCCTGCTGCTCATGGCGGTGGCCCACGTCCTCACCCTGTCCGTACTCGGCCATCGGCGCCAGGACCACGTCGTCGAGACCCGGTTGCGGAAGCGCGAGGAAGACCGCGTCGACTCCGTGCGGGAGCCGACCGTCACCCCGGTGCCCGGGCAGGAGGGCCGGAACCCGCAGGTGAGCCCTGATCTCGGCGACCGAGGTCCGTACCAGGCCTGAGCCCGAGGGCGAGGTGGAGCTGCCGCGCCCACCAGCGCACTTGCGCGGACGAGTCGTCCGCGGCGGCTCCGCTGATCCCGGCGCTGCGCCGGAAATCGCTCCCGTACAGGGCCTCCATGGCCATCGCCTGATGCAGGGCGGCGACGGCGAGCCGCGTGTCTTCGAGGGAGCCGCCGGGCGGCCGCAGCCGGTGGAGGGCGTCGACGACCGGGTCGAGCATCCCGCTGCCCGGGTCGCGCCAGCCCGCCGCGTGCAGCGCGATCGCCAGCTCGCCGTAGCCGTTTCGGTACAGATCGTGCAGCGCCTCGACGAGTTCGAGCAGGTCAGCGCCGCGGTCCAGCCAGCTCGCGAGAAGGCCCTGAAGCGCGTCCCGGAGACGGCGTCCACCGTGCCGGAGGAGCTCGGCGAGCAGTTTCTCGCGGTTGCCGAAGTGGTGGGCGACGCCGGCGTCGGTCATGCCGACCCGTGCGGCCACGGCCCGCATCTGGACGGCGGCGACACCGGACTCGGCGAGCAGCGCGGCCGCGGCGTCGAGGATCAGCCGCCGGGCCTCTTCGGGAGTCCGTCGTGCTCGCGGTGTCGTCACGAGAGGCATCGTACCTTGATGCGCCAAGGTATTCGCGCTACCTTGACCATCCAAGGTAAGGGGGCGGGTATGACCACCGAAATCAGTCTCGACCTGGGCGAGGTCACCCTGCGAGGCACGGTGACCGGCACCGGGCCGACGGTTCTGCTGCTGCACGCGGGCGGGGAGCGCCGTGCGGTCTGGGCGCCGGTCGCCGCGGTGCTGGCCCGGCGCGGGTTCCGGTCGGTGGCCTTCGATCTCCGCGGTCACGGGGACAGTTCCGGCCGGGCGACCACGCTCCGGGCGCTGGCCGGTGACGTGGCGGGGATGATCGGGAGCCAGCCCGCGCCGATCCTCCTCGTGGGTGCGTCGGTCGGCGGTCTGGCCGCCATCGCCGCGCTGGCGGACCCCGCCGTCGCGGCCAAGGCAGCCGGGCTCGTGCTCGTCGACGTCGTCCCCGACATCGAACCGGCCCGGGCGCGTTCGTGGCTCGGCTTCCACGGGCTCGGCGGCCGCTACACCCGCCTGGTGGAGGACGTCCTCGGCTCGGGCCCGGCCCTGCTCGCGACGGCCGGGGCCCTGGACCTGCCCATCCTGGTGGTGCACGCCGGGCAGGACACACCGCTTCGCGACGTCGATGTGGATCGTTTGCGCACGGTCAACCCCCGGGTCGCCGTCGCCGGTGTCCCGGCGGCGGGTCACCTCGTGGCGAGAGACGCCCCGGAGGCCCTCGCGGAGCTCGTTTCGGTGTGGCTTTGTGGCATCCGTCACGGGACGGTTTCGACGCCGGGGGCGGGCGGGCAAGATCTGCGTTAGAGCTGTGCGGCGCAGGTGAAGGACAACGTCGTGCACTCGGCGCTACCGGTTGGTAACTTATTGTCGGGGCCTCGAAAACCCCATAAGAAGCGGCAACAACGCGCTGCCTACAATGTCGGGCATGACCTACAGCGAACCAGCGCGATCAGCTGCCCCCCGCACCGGATCGCTGGCGTCCGCCCCCTCGTCGGCCGTCTTGGCAACGGGAATCACGATTTATGGATGCGGTCAGGACGAGGCCGCCCTGTTCCGGGAGATGGCACCTCGTTTCGGCATAATGCCGACCATTGTCGAGGAACCGGTATCCGAGGCCAATATCGAGCTGGTCTCCGGGAACAGGTGTATCAGTATCGGTCACAAGACCAAGGTCACGAACTCCATTCTTCTCGCGCTCGCCGAAGCGGGCGTGAAATACATCTCCACGCGGAGCATCGGCTTCAACCACATCGACGTGGAATACGCGGCGAGCGCCGGGATCACCGTCGGCAACGTCGCCTACTCGCCGGACAGCGTCGCCGACTTCACGCTCATGCTCATGCTGATGGCGGTGCGCGACGCCAAGTCCATCATCCGCCGCACCGAGGTCCATGACTACCGGCTGAACGAGGTGCGCGGGAAAGAGCTGCGCGATCTGACCGTCGGCGTGGTCGGAACAGGGCGTATCGGGGTCGCCGTCCTGGAGCGGTTACGCGGTTTCGGCTGCAAGGTGCTGGCATACGACACGGTGCTGACCGCGTCGGCCGAGTACGTGCCGCTCGACGAATTGCTGCAGCAGAGCGACATCGTGACACTGCACGTGCCGCTCAACACGGATACCTATCATCTCCTCGACGAGAAGAACATCGAGCGGATGAAGGACGGCGCGTACATCATCAACACCGGACGTGGTCCGCTGATCGAAACCGAAGCCCTCATTTCGGCGCTGGAAAGCGGAAAACTGGGCGGAGCGGCGCTGGACGTCCTCGAAGGAGAGGAAGGCATCTTCTACGCCGACTGCCGGAACAAGGCGATAGAGAGCAAAACGTTGCTGCGGCTGGAAAAACTGTCGAACGTGCTGATCAGTCCGCATACCGCCTATTACACGGACCACGCGCTGAGTGACACTGTCGAGAACTCCATCATCAATTGTCTCCAATTCGAAAGCGGGAAGTAGTATGGGTAGGCTGAAAATCGGAATTCTGTTCGGCGGGCTTTCCGAAGAACATCCTATCTCCATCAAATCTGCGCGCGAGGTACAGAAGAACCTCGACCTCGAGAAGTACGAGCCGTACTACATCGGGATCACCCAGAGCGGTTCCTGGATGCTCTGCGACGGCCCCGCCGAGGATTGGGAGAACGGCAACGTCCGCCCGGCCGTCCTGTCGCCGGACCGCGGCGTGCACGGTCTGCTCGTCCTGGACGAGGGCAAGTACGAGACGATCGCCCTCGACGTGGTGCTGCCGGTGCTGCACGGCAAGTTCGGCGAAGACGGCGCGATGCAGGGCCTGCTGGAGATCTCCGGCATCCCCTACGTCGGCTGCGACCTCCCGAGCTCGGTCATGTGCATCGACAAGTCCCTGACCTACTCCGTCGTCCGCGGCGCGGGGATCGAGACGCCGACCTTCTACATCGTCACGTCGGACAACGACGTCGACCCGGACCAGCTGAACTACCCGGTCTTCGTGAAGCCCGCCCGCTCGGGCTCGTCGTTCGGCGTCAGCAAGGTCGCCTCGAAGGAGGAGCTGCCCGCCGCGCTGGCCGAGGCGCGCCAGTACGACGCGAAGATCCTGATCGAAGAGGCCGTCATCGGCAGCGAGATCGGCTGCTCGATCCTCGGCAACGGCGACGACCTGTTCGCGGGCGAGGTGGACCGGGTCGCGCTGACCCACGGCTTCTTCAAGATCCACCAGGAGAAGAGCCCCGAGACCGGCTCCGAGAACTCGAGCTTCATCGTCCCCGCCGACATCCCGGACTCCTCGCGTGACCGCGTCCAGGAGGCGGCGAAGGTCATCTACCGCGCGCTGGGCTGCCGCGGGCTCGCGCGGGTCGACCTGTTCCTCAAGGAGGACGGGAGTGTGGTGCTCAACGAGGTCAACACCCTGCCCGGCCTGACCTCCTACAGCCGCTACCCGCGCATGATGAACGCCGCCGGCCTCTCGCTCGGCGACGTGATCGACCGGCTGGTGAACCTGACGCTGGCGGGCCGTGACGAATGAAGGATGATTTCGTCTTCGTTGACGAGGTCGTCTCCGGAATCCGCTGGGACGCCAAGTACGCCACGTGGGACAACTTCACCGGCAAGCCGGTGGACGGCTACCTGGTGAACCGGATCGTCGGCACGCGGGCGTTCTGCGCGGCGCTGGAGAAGGCGCGGGACAAGGCCGAGGAGCTCGGTTTCGGGCTGCTCCTGTGGGACGGATACCGCCCGCAGCGCGCCGTGGACCGCTTCATGCGCTGGGCGGAAGAGCCCGAAGACGGCCGGAAGAAGGCGCGGCACTACCCGAACATCGACCGGCCTCAGATGTTCGAGAAGGGCTACGTGGCCACGAAGTCGGGTCACAGCCGCGGCAGCACCGTCGACCTGACGCTCTACCACCTGGACACCGGCGAACTCGCCGACATGGGTGGCGACCACGACCTGATGGACGTCGTCTCGCATCACGGGGCGGCGGGTGTCACGGAAACGGCCGCGAAGAACCGCGCGCACCTGTGCGCGGTGATGGAGGGGTCGGGCTTCAGCTCGTACGAGTGCGAGTGGTGGCACTACAACCTGAAGGACGAGCCCTACCCGGACACTTATTTCGATTTCCCCATCGCGTAGGTGTCGCGCGTGAAGGCCCCCTTCCCTCGGCTCAGCCGAGGGAAGGGGGCCTTCACGCGTTTCGGGGTTTGTGAAGGCCCGCGCCGCGACAATTGTCGCGAACACCATTTCATCCCATGAATATCCGTGCGGCTCTGGTGAGTTCGACGGCCGAACCGCGTGGCCCGTCCCGTGTGGTGACCGGGAGGCCGAACACTGTCCATTCGCCGCCCCGCGCGGACGAACCTCCTTCCGGTGGATCGATGGACGACGCCGCCGGAGAGGGCGGCGCGGATGAACCGGGGCCGGGTTCCAGCCTGCCACGCTTCGCTTTGCTCGTGGGTGTTCCCCGGCCGGGTGAGATTCCGCCCGGACGGTGGGACGAGGGCTCGGCCGTTCGTGTGAATAAGTATCGAAGAACGGAACATGAACCGCCGGTGCTGTGATCATCCCGGTAGAAGACGAGCCGCGCGAACGGCCTAACAAGACCTGCGAACAGGCTAACCGGGGACACCGGGAACGAGCTTGTACGCGGGCCCTTTACTTATGTTCGCCAATCGAGTCAATACCGCATGCGGAGTTCCGGATATTGATCTTGAGCGCCCGGTTACCTACGAAAATCACACTGTTCGTCAATTGCCGACATGGATTGTTCATGCCATGCTGCACAGGTGCGCATCAGCTGGGGCTGACATGGTGTGCACGCTTTGCTGGGGACAGAGGGGGTGCGTCGGTGACTCGCGACCACGAGGCAAACCAAAGACTTCACTCGCCGATCCTCTGAACCGAGCAGGTATGGAGTCCATAGATCGGACATGTCCGGGACCTCGCGCCGAAGCGGGTGCCGGTTCCGTCAGGCTGACCAGGTGTCGGTCCTGCCGGGCCGGAGTCGCCGAGCGTTCGTCTCGCAAATCGCCGTCGGGGCGATGGGAGGATGCCGTTCAGCTTCGGTAGTTCGTCGGAACACGCGCCAGCGGTCAACTGGGAGACCGTCGGGGCGAGCCGCCGCATGCGGTTCTTCCTTGTGGCGCTTGAGGGATCCTCACCGTCGAGGACACCCCGCCCTGCTGCCGAGGCCGGCGTCGGACGGGTTCATGGTGTCCAACCACCGAAGCCAAGCAGTTGGACGGTGAGGTTTCCGTGCCATGTCTGAAAGTTGCTGAATCAACAGATTCAATGGGGGCTAGGTGGATCCGACGAGAGTTGACTTGTCCGCTCTCCCTGTCGTCGAAATCGAGCTGTCGAGACTGTCCACTGCGTGTTCGCCGCGAACTTCGGGCGAGGATCCAGAGCATGTCGAGACACTGTTGTCGGCGGAGTGGGAGCTACCGCCCATTCTCGTTCACCGACCGACGATGCAGGTGGTCGATGGCCTGCACCGGCTGAAGGCGGCACGAGTACGAGGCGATACGAAAATCTCCGCGAGGTTCATCGACGGCGCCGAATCCGACGCCTTCGTACTCGCGGTGGAAGCGAACATCCGGCACGGTCTGCCGCTTTCCCTCGCGGACCGGAAACGGGCGGCCGTCCAGATCATCGGGACGCATCCGCAGTGGTCCGACCGGCGGGTGGCTTCGGCGACCGGCATCTCCGCGGGAACCGTGGCGGACCTGCGCAGGCGGGGCGGCGAAGGCGGGAACGGCGCCAGGATCGGGCGGGACGGGCGGATCCGGCCGGTGGACAGTTCCGAGCGGCGGAAGCTCGCCGCCGAGCTGATCCGCAACGATCCCGGCCTTTCGCTGCGCCAGGTCGCCAAGCAGGTCGGCATCTCCCCGGAGACGGTCCGGGACGTGCGCGGCAGGCTGGAGCGCGGGGAAAGCCCGACCCCGGACGGGAGCAGGCGGCTGCGCACGAAGCCGGATCCGTTGAGCCTGACGGAAACCGACCTCGGTCACTCGCTGGACCGGGAACGGCTCACCGTGCTGGAGCGGCTCAAGGCCGACCCGGCGCTGCGGTTGAGCGAGGTCGGCCGGATCCTGTTGCGCATGCTCGCCATGCACTCCATGGACGGGCAGGAATGGGAACGGATCCTGCACGGAGTCCCGCCGCACCTGTACGGCGTGGTCGCCGGTTTCGCCAGGGATCACGCCCGGGTCTGGGCGGGGTTCGCGGATCATCTGGAGAGCCGCGCGACCGATCTGGCCGCACGGTGATCGCTTAGGCGCGAAGGGGACTTTTCCGCGTGTGGCGCGGAGAAGTCCCCTTCGCGGTGCCCAGGCCGCGTGGCTCGACATCGACGGGAGAGCGGCCTAAGAAGTAGCTGTGACCATCGAGAAGGCGCTTGTCGTCGGCACCGGCCTGATCGGCACGTCGGCCGCGTTGTCCCTGCGGGAAAAGGGTGTCGCCGTCCAGCTCACCGACATCGACGAACACGCCGTACGAGTGGCGCGGGAACTCGGCGCCGGCCGTGACTGGACCGGCGAGGAAGTGGATCTGGCGGTGATCGCCGTCCCGCCACACCTGGTGGGGGAGCGGCTGGCCGCACTCCAGAAGCAGGGCGCGGCGCGGGCGTACACCGACGTCGCCAGCGTGAAGGCCGGCCCGATCGCCGACGCGGAGCGGCTCGGCTGCGACATGATCTCTTACGTACCAGGGCATCCGCTCGCGGGACGCGAGCGATCCGGTCCGGCCGCGGCGCGCGCCGGCCTGTTCGCGGGCCGCCCGTGGGCGCTGTGCCCCGGCGTCGAAACCGGGGCCGAGGCACTGCGGCTGACCCGCGAACTGGTGTCGCTGTGCGGGGCCGAGGCCGTCACCGTCGGCGCGGCCGAGCACGACTCGGCGGTGGCGCTGGTGTCGCACGCGCCGCACGTCGCCGCCTCGGCGGTGGCGGCGAGCCTGGCGGGCGGCGACGACGTCGCCTTGCGCCTCGCCGGGCAGGGACTACGCGACGTCACCCGGATCGCGGCCGGAAATCCTTTGCTGTGGCGGAAGATCCTCGCCGGGAACGCGCTGCCGGTGGCGGCGGTGCTCGACCGGATCGCGGCCGATCTCGCCTCGGCGGCCTCGGCGCTGCGGTCGGGCGACCTCGACGGCGTGACGGATCTGCTGTGGCGCGGGGTGGATGGCCAGGGCCGGATCCCCGCCGCTCCGGCCGGGCGGTCGGTAGCTGGGTGAAGGCGTCCTTCACCGCGTCTGATGCGGTGATGGGCCCTTTCGGCCCACGTCGGTCGTGAGGGAGGCAGGTGGCGGGGTTGCGAAAGTGGCTTTCGCAACGTCGCCGCGGGGGCTGAGGTGGCTGGCCTGCTTAGGTGGGCGTGGCGGGGTTGCGAAAGCTACTTTCGCAACCTTCGACGTTGCGAAAGCCACTTTCGCAACGTCGCCGCGGGGGCTGAGGTGGCTGGCCTGCTCAGGTGGGCGAGGCGTGTCGCGAAAGCCACTTTCGGGACATCAGGCGTCGCGAAAGTGGCTTTCGCGACACGGCCACCGGGCGGACAACGTCCTTTGTGGACGAACAGAACGCAGATGCTCCGCGGGGGCCACTCGTGGACATCGACACGATTCAGCACGATTGAACTCGCCGACTCCGTGCGTGAGAGGGATGCCCAAATGGAAGTAATGTTGCGCTTCGGGGCGTCGCCCAAGAGCGATGACGACCCCGATCCCTGGTCGAACCGGGTCCGGCCGGGGACGGTGCGCAGAGTCCTCGCGTATTTCCGCCCCCACGTCGGCAAGGTGGCGATCTTCGTCCTGATCGCCGCGATGGAGGCGTTCGTCGTCGTCGCGACCCCGTTGCTGATGAAGGAACTCATCGACGGAGGCATCCTGAAGAACGACTTCGGGGTCGTCATCCTGATGGCGGTGCTGACCGCCGGCCTCGCCGTGGCGGGCGCGCTGCTGTCGCTGTTGTCCGCCTTCGTCTCCGCGAAGATCGGGGAGGGGGTCACCTACGACCTCCGGGTGCAGGCCCTCGACCACGTCCGGCGGCTGCCGATCGCGTTCTTCACCCGCACCCAGACCGGGGTGCTGGTCGGCAGGCTGCACACCGAGCTCATCATGGCGCAGCAGGCGTTCGGTCATCTGCTGATGGCGGCCACCAGTGTGGTCACCGTCCTGCTCGTGCTGGCCGAGCTGTTCTACCTGTCCTGGCTGGTCGCCGTGGTCACGCTGGTGCTGGTCCCGCTGTTCGTCATCCCCTGGATCTGGGTGGGGCGGATCATCCAGCGCCGCACCGGAACGCTGATGGAGACGAACGCCGGGCTCGGCGGACTCCTCCACGAGCGGTTCAACGTCCAGGGCGCGATGCTCTCCAAGCTCTTCGGCCGCCCGGACGAGGAGATGGCCGACTACCGCAAGCGGGCGGGCAAGATCCGCAACATCGGCGTCAGCATCTCCATCTGGGCGCGGATGTCCTTCGCCATGATGGCGCTGATGGCGTCGATCGCCACGGCGGTCGTCTACGGCGTCGGCGGCGGGCTCGTGATCGAGGGGGCGTTCCAGCTCGGCACGCTCATCGCCATCGCCACCCTGCTGGGACGGCTGTTCGGGCCGATCACCCAGCTGTCCGGGCTGCAGGAGACCGCGCAGACCGTGGTGGTCAGCTTCGCGCGGATCTTCGAGCTGCTCGACCTCAAACCGTTGATCCAGGAACGCCCGGACGCCAAGGAACTTGACAAGAGCAAGGCGCCGGGGATCGAGTTCGACGACGTGGTGTTCCGCTATCCCACCGCGGACGAGGTGTCGCTGGCGTCGCTCGAACACCTGCGGACCAAACGGGAGAACGGCGACAAGACGGCGGACGTCCTGCGCGGCATCAGTTTCGAGGCGCCCTCGGGCACCCTTACCGCGCTCGTCGGCCCGTCCGGCGCGGGTAAGAGCACCATCACCCACCTGGTCTCCCGGCTCTACGACCCGAATGGCGGCGCGGTCCGCTTCGACGGGCACGATCTGCGCGACCTGACGTTCGACTCGATCCGCGGCACGGTCGGGGTGGTCAGTCAGGACGCCTATCTCTTCCACGACACGATCCGGGAGAACCTGCTCTACGCCCGCCCGACCGCCACCGAGGAAGAGCTGGTCGAAGCCTGCAAGGGGGCGCAGATCTGGGACCTGATCCGGTCGCTGCCCCGCGGGTTCGACACCGTCACCGGCGACCGCGGTTACCGCATGTCCGGTGGGGAGAAGCAGCGCCTGGCCATCGCCCGGTTGCTGCTGAAGGCGCCGACGGTCGTCGTGCTCGACGAGGCCACCGCGCATCTGGACTCCGAGTCGGAGGCGGCCGTCCAGCGGGCGCTCAAGACCGCGCTGCGCGATCGGACGTCGCTGGTGATCGCGCACCGGTTGTCCACGATCCGCGAGGCCGACCAGATCCTCGTGATCGACGGCGGAACGGTCCGTGAACGCGGGACGCACGACGAGTTGCTGGCCAGGGGCGGGCTGTATTCGGAGCTCTACCACACGCAGTTCGCCAGGCCGGAGAACAACGCGCCCAAGCCGGAGCCCGAGGAAGACGAGTTCGACGAAGAGCCGCTGGACACCGTGGTCTACGGAGGATGACGATGAGTTCCGCAGCGCAGGCCGCACCGACGGTGCTCGATCTCTTCGCCAGGCAGGTGGACCGGGCCCCCGGCGCGGTGGCCGTGGTCGACGGGGACCGGATCCTGACCTACCGCGAGCTCGACGAACTCGCGGGCAGGCTGTCCGGCCGGTTGGCCGCCCGTGGCGCCCGCCGGGTCGCGGTGATGCTCGACCGCTCGGCGGATCTGCTGGTCGCGCTGCTCGCCGTCTGGAAGGCGGGCGCGGCGTACGTGCCGGTGGACGCCTCGTACCCCGCGCCGCGGGTGGCGTTCATGGTCGCGGATTCGGGTGCGTCCCTGATGCTGTGCTCGGCCGGGACGCGCGACAGCGTCCCGGACGGGATCGAGGCGATCACCGTCGCCGACGAGGCGGGCGACGTCGCGGTGGTTCCGGCGAGCCCGGAGGACCTGGCGTACGTGATGTACACGTCCGGCTCCACGGGGAAGCCGAAGGGCGTCGCCGTCCCGCATTCGAGCGTCGCGGAGCTGGTCGGGGATCCCGGCTGGGCGATGGGCGCCGACGACGCGGTCCTCATGCACGCGCCGCATTCCTTCGACGCGTCCCTGTGCGAGATCTGGGTGCCGCTGGTGTCGGGCGCCCGGGTGGTGATCGCCGCGCCGGGGCCGGTGGACGCCCGACGGCTGCGGGAGGCCGTCGCGGGCGGGGTGACGCGGGCGCATCTCACCGCCGGCAGTTTCCGTGCGGTGGCGGAGGAAGCGCCGGAGTCGTTCGCGGGGCTGCGCGAGATCCTGACCGGCGGGGACCTGGTGCCCGCGCACGCGGTGGACCGGGTGCGCCACGCCGCGCCCGGCGCGCGGATCCGGCATCTGTACGGGCCGACGGAAACGACCTTGTGCGCCACCTGGCACGTGCTCGAACCGGAGGACGACCCGGTGGCGGTGCTGCCGATCGGGCGTCCGCTGTCCGGGCGGCAGGCCTGGGTGCTGGACGACTCGCTGCGGCCGGTCGCCCCGGACGTGGTCGGTGAGCTGTACCTGTCCGGTGCCGGGCTGGCCGACGGCTACCTCGACCGGCCGGGGCTGACGGCGGAGCGGTTCGTGGCGGATCCGTTCGCGCCGGGCAAGAGGATGTACCGCACCGGTGACCTCGCGAAATGGACACCGGACGGCGAGCTGCTCTTCGCGGGCCGCGTCGACGACCAGGTGAAGATCCGCGGGTTCCGGATCGAACCCGGTGAGGTCGAAGCCGCGATGACCGCGCAGCCGGACGTCCACGAGGCCGTCGTGGTGCCGATCGACGGCCGCCTGATCGGCTACGTGGTGGCGGACGTGGAACCCGCGCTCGTCCGCGAGCGGCTTCAAGCGGTCCTGCCCGACTATCTGGTCCCGGCCGTGGTGCTGGCGGTGGCCGCGTTGCCGTTGACCGGCAACGGCAAGGTGGACCGGGCGGCGTTGCCCGCACCCGATTTCACCGCGAAGGCCGAAGGGCGCGAACCCGTCACCGAGGCGGAGCGTGTCCTTTGTGGACTGTTCGCCGAGGTGCTCGGCATCGAGCGGGCTGGCGTCGACGACGGCTTCTTCGAGCTGGGCGGGGATTCGATCCTCGCGGTGCGTGTCGCGGCCCGGGCGGCGAAGGCCGGTCTGCTGGTGACGCCGTCGCAGATCTTCGGCGAGCGGACTCCCGCGCGGCTGGCCGCGGTGGCGGGTGCCGTGGAGGACCGGCTCGTCGAGGGCCCTCTGGTCGAGCTGACCGCGGAAGACGAGACGGAACTGGCGGCCTCGGTCCCGGACGCCGTCGAGGTCTGGCCGCTCGCGCCGCTCCAGGCGGGCTTGCTCTTCCAGACCACCCTCGACGACCAGGGTCCCGACATCTACCAGACCCAGTGGATCGTGGAGCTGACCGGACCGCTGGACGTGGCGAGGCTGCGGTCGGTGTGGGAGGCGGTCTTCGCCCGGCACCCCGAACTCCGGCTGACCTTCCACCGGCTCGCGTCGGGTAAGGCGGTGCAGGCCGTCGCCGGCCGTGTCGAGCTGCCGTGGCGCGAGGTCGACCTGTCCGGCGCCGGCGATGTCGAAGAGGCCGTCAAGGCGCTGTCCGCGGCGGAACAGCGGGACCGGTTCGACCTCGCCAAGGCGCCGCTGTTCCGGCTCGTGCTGATCAAGGTCGCCGAGGACCGGTATCGGTTGCTGGTGGTGAACCACCACATCCTGACCGACGGCTGGTCGGTGGCGGTGATCCTCAACGAGGTCTCGGCGGCGTACACCTCCGGCGGTTTCCCGGACCGGACGGCCGCTTCGTACCGTGACTACCTGGCGTGGTTGGACAGGCAGGACAAGGACGCGGCGTGCGCGGCCTGGCAGGCGGAGCTGTCGGATATCGATGTGCCCGCCCTGGTCGCCAAGTCGGACACGGCGACGGACTACGACTACCGCGTCACCCATCTCGCGCCGGAGCTGTACACCCGGCTCACGGGTTTCGCCCGCGACCACGGGCTGACGCTCAACACGGTGGTGCAGGGCGCCTGGGCGCTGGTGCTGGCGCGGCTCGCGCGGCGGACCGACGTCGTGTTCGGCACCACGGTCGCCTGCCGTCCCGCCGAACTCCCTGGCGTCGAGTCGATGCCGGGGCTGATGATGAACACGATCCCGGTGCGGGTCTCGCTGGACGGCGGGCAGTCCGTTGTGGACATGCTCACCGCTCTGCAGCGGCGACAGGTCGAACTGATGCCGCATCAGCACCTGGGGCTGACGGAGATCCAGAAGACGGCCGGACCCGGCGCGATGTTCGACACGCTGCTGGTGTTCGAGAACTATCCGCGGGACTTCGCCGATCAGTTCTCGTATCTGGGCACGGTCGAGGGGACGCACTACCCGGTGACGGTCGGGGTGATCCCGGGCGAGGAGTTCCGGATCCAGCTCGCCTACTGGCGCGGGCAGATCGACGAGGCCGTCGCCGACTCCCTGCTGGATTGGTTCGCCGGTGCGCTCGAAGCGGTCGTCGAGGATCCGTCCGCGTTCGTCGGACGGACCGGCATGGGCGAGATCCCGTTGCCCCGCTGGGAACCCGCGTTGATCGACGGCGAGCCGCTGCCGGAGCTGATCGGGCGGATGGCGGCCGAGCGGCCGGACGCGGTGGCGGTCACGGACGGCGAAGGCGACCTGACCTACGCGGAACTGTGGGACCGTGCGACGAGGTTCGCCTCCGTGCTGCGGGCGGCGGGCGTCGACCGGGAGCGCCGGGTCGGCCTGGTGGCCGGACGGTCCGCGTGGTGGCTGATCGGGATGCTCGGAGTGTCGCTTTCGGGCGGTGTCTTCGTCCCGGTGGACCCCGCGTACCCGGCCGAGCGGGTGAAGCTGATCTTCGGCAGCGCGGATCCGATGCTGGTGGTGTGTCAGGGAAAGACGCGCGACGCGGTGCCGGAGGAATTCGCCGACCGCGTCGTCGTGCTCGACGACCTCGACCTGGCGGCGGCCTCGGACGTGGTCTTGCCGACGGTGGGGATGCGCGACGCGGCGTACGTGATCTACACATCGGGATCGACGGGAACCCCGAAGGGCGTGATCGTCACCTACTCGGGCCTCGGCAACCTGGCGATGGCACATATCGACCGGCTGGCCGTGACGCCGTCGTCCCGTGTCCTGCAGTTCGCGGCGCTCGGCTTCGACACCATCGTGTCCGAGGTGATGATGGCGTTGCTCTCCGGGGCGACGCTGGTGATGCCGCCGGACGAGGATCTGCCGCCGCAGGCGTCGCTGAGCGACACCCTGGAGCGGTGGGACGTCACGCACGTGAAGGCTCCGCCGTCGGTGCTGGCCACCGTCGACGTGTTCCCGGCCGGGGTCCAGACGGTGACCGCGGCGGGGGAGCTCTGCCCGCCGGGACTGGTGGACAGGCTTTCGGCCGACCGCCGGATGCTCAACGCCTACGGGCCCACCGAAACCACGATCTGCGCGACGGTGAGCATGCCGCTGGCGCCGCGCGGCGAGGTGATCCCGTTCGGCGGGCCGATCGCCGGGGTGCGCGGCTATCTGCTGGACGCGTTCCTGCGGCCGTTGCCGCGCGGAGTGGTCGGTGAGCTGTATCTGGCCGGAATCGGGGTGGCGCGGGGTTATCTGGGCCGCGCGGCGCTGACGTCGGAGCGGTTCGTCGCCGATCCGTTCGTCCCCGGTGAGCGCATGTACCGGACGGGTGACCTGGCTTATTGGACGGACGAGGACGAGCTGGTGTCCGCCGGCCGGGCCGACGACCAGGTCAAGATCCGCGGGTTCCGGGTCGAGCCGCGCGAGATCGAGTTCGCGTTGTCCGACGATCCACGGGTCACGCAGGCGACGGTGACGGTTCGCCAGGGGCGTCTGGTCGCCTACGTGTCGCCGGGCGACGTCGACCCGGAGGCGCTGCGGACCGGACTCGCCGAACGGATGCCCGCGTACATGGTGCCCGCGGCGGTGATGGCACTCGACGTCCTGCCGCTGACCGCGCACGGGAAGATCGACCGGAAGGCGTTGCCCGAACCGGATTTCTCGTCGAAGACGGTCGGCAGGGAACCGGCGACCGAGGCCGAGCGGATCCTGTGCGAGGTCTTCGCCGAGGTGCTCGGGCTGGCGCGGGTCGGGGTCGAGGACAGCTTCTTCGAGCTGGGCGGGGACTCGATCTCGTCCATGCAGGTCGCGTCCCGCGCGCGTCGCGACGGCATCGCGCTGACCCCGAAGCAGGTGTTCGAGCACCGGACGCCGGAACGGCTCGCGCAGCTGGTGGTGAAAGCGCTTGTGCCACAGCAGGAATCGAACGCGGACGGGGTTGGTGAAGTCCCCTTGACGCCGGTGATGCGGCTGTTCGGGGACGGCGCCGCGGCGCCGGGCTTCGCGCAGTGGATGGTACTGGGCGCACCGGCGGACTTGACGGAAGAGACACTGACCGCAGGGCTGACGGCGGTGCTGGACACGCACGACATGCTGCGGGCGCGGATGGTCGACGGGCGGCTGGTGGTCGGTGAGCGTGGCGCTCCCGCGGCCTTCACCCGCGTGAAGGCCGACGACAGCACGCTGGACGAAGTGGCGCGGGAGGCCGTCGCGCGGCTGGATCCCGCCGCGGGCGTGGTCGTCCAAATTGTGTGGTTGGACGCCGGACCGGACCGGGTCGGCAGGCTCGTCGTGGTGGCGCACCATCTCGTGGTCGACGGGGTCTCGTGGCGCGTCCTGGCGGCGGACCTGCGAACGGCGTGCGAGGCCGCGGCGGCCGGGCGGAAGCCGGAACTGGAGCCGGTGGCGGTGTCCTTCCGCCGGTGGGCGGGTTTGCTTCAGGAGTGGGCGGTCTCCGCCGAACGGGTCGCGGAACTCGCGGCGTGGCAAGCGATTCTCGGACAAGGCGAACAGCCGCAACCGGCGGGCGCCGTGCGTTCGCGGTCATGGACGGTGCCTTCGGCCCAGACGTCGGTGCTGGCCGGGCGGGCGCCGGTGGTGTTCCACTGCGGCGTGCACGAGGTCCTGCTGGCCGGGCTCGCGGGAGCGGTGGCCCGGTGGAGCGCCGTGGACACGGTGCTGGTGGACGTCGAAGGCCATGGTCGCCATCCCGCCGAAGGAATGGACTTGTCCAGGACGGTGGGCTGGTTCACCAGCACGCATCCGGTGCGGCTCGACGTCGCCGGGATCGACCTGGACGGGGTGCTCGCCGGTGACGCGGCGGCCGGGACGTTGCTGAAGGCGGTGAAGGAACAGTCGCGCGCGGTGCCCGGCGACGGGCTCGGGTTCGGATTGCTGCGCCATCTCAACGCCGAGACCGAGCCGGTGCTGGCCGCGCTGCCGTCGGCGCGCATCGGGTTCAACTACCTCGGCCGGTTCGCCGCCGGTGAGAGTGGCGAGGTGCGGGCGTGGCAGCAGGTCGGCGAGATCGGCGGCTCCATCGACGCGGACATGCGGCTGCCGCACGCGCTGGCCGTCAACATGATCGTCCAGGATCTGCCGGACGGGCCGGAACTGATCCTCATGCTCGAATGGTCGGACGACGTGTTCGACGAAGCCGGAATCGAACGACTGGTCCAGGAACTGCTGGCCGTGTTGTCCGGACTGGCCTCCCAAGCGGAAGACCCCGCCGCGGGCGGGCACACCGCATCCGATTTCGGTCTCCTCGAATTGGATCAGGACGAGATCGAGAGCTTCGAAGCATTGGCAGCGGAACTCAGCGAAGGCCGGGCATCGTGAACACTTCGACGACAACCTCTGGATCGGCCCCTTTTGGATCGGCACTGGCCGAAGTCTGGCCGCTTTCCCCGATGCAGGCGGGCATGCTCTACCACGCGTCCTTGGACGACGAGGCGCCCGACATCCACCTCATCCAGCAAACGCAGATCATCGACGGACCACTGGACACGGAACGGTTCCGGAAGGCCTGGGAGACCGTCCTCGCGAGACACGCAGCACTGCGGGCGAGCTTCCAGCGACGGAAGAACGGCGAGACGATCCAGCTCATCCCGCGCGAGGTCAAGCTTCCGTGGGCCGAACGCGATCTGTCCGATCTGTCCGAAGTGGACGCGCTGGCCGAGGTGATCGCGCTCGCGGAGAAGGAACGCTCCACGCGGTTCGACCTCACGCGGCCGCCGCTGCTGCGGCTGATGCTGATCCGGCTCGGCCCGGACAAGCACTGCCTGGTGACCACGAGCCATCACCTGCTCATCGACGGATGGTCGCGGGCGCTCATCGAGGCGGATCTCCTGGAGGTCTACGCGACGGGTGGCGTCGCGCGTGCCCCCGGTTCCTACGGGAATTACCTCGCCTGGCTGGGAAAGCAGGACAAGGAGGCGGCCAAGGCGGCGTGGCGCGCGGAATTGGACGGGGCCGACGGAACGTCGCTCGGGCTGCCGGAAGCTCCGGGGAAGGCGCACGGGCTGCCGTCGAGCGAGGTCGTCCGTCATTCGCCGGAGTTCACCTCCGCGCTGGCCGAGTTCGCCCGCCGCCACGGGTTGACGGTCAACACGCTCGTGCAGGGCGCGTGGTCGCTGGTGCTGGCGAGGTTGGCGCGCCGTCAGGACGTCGTGTTCGGCGCGGTGGTCTCCGGGCGTCCCGCAGAATTGCCCGGCGCGGAGCAGACCGTGGGGTTGTTCATCAACACCGTGCCGGTCCGGGTGCGGTTGGACGCCGCCCAGCCGGTCTTGCGGATGCTGACGGAGCTGCAGGGACGGCAGTCGGAGATGATGGCGCACCACCATCTCGGCCTGCCGGAGATCCAGAAGCTGGGCGAAGCGGGTTTCGACACGATCGTCGTGTTCGAGAACTACGCCGATCCGGCGACCGGCTCGGCGTCCGAGCTGAGCCTGACCCTGCGGGACTTCAACCAGGCGACGCCGTACGCGATGACCCTCGGTGTCATGCCGGGCGAAAGCCTGGAGATCGAACTGCAGTATCACGCCGTCGAAGCGTCCGTCGCCAAGGCGGCGCTGAACGGGCTCACCCTCGTGCTGGAGCGGATCATCGCGGCGCCGGGGACACCGGTCGGCAGGCTGGACGTGCTGGACGACGCCGGCCGCGAGCTGGTGGTCGAGCTCTGGAACGAGACGGACGACATCGTGGACGCGTCGTCGGCGGTGGAGCTGTTCGGCCGTCAGGTGGCGCGGACCCCGCACGCGACAGCGGTCGTGGCCGCGGACCGGGAGTATTCGTTCGCGGAACTCGACGAATGGTCCGGCAAGCTCGCTACGGTCCTGATCGCCCGGGGGGTGCGCCGGGGCGACTGTGTCGGTGTCGTGGTCGAGCGGTCGGCGGAACTGCTGGCGGCCTGGCTCGCGGTGTGGAAGGCCGGGGCGGTCTACGTGCCGATCGATCCGGACTATCCGGCCGAGCGGGTCGCGTTCATGCTGGAGGATTCCGCGGCGACCGCGGTGGTGTGCCGGGCCGGGACCGCGACGCCGTCCGGATATCAGCGGATCCTGGTGGAGGATCCGGTCGAGGGCGAGGCGTCCCTGGTCCCGGTCGGGGCGCACGATCTCGCGTACGTGATGTACACGTCCGGCTCGACCGGAACGCCGAAGGGCGTGGCCGTCCCGCACGGCGCCGTCGCGGCGCTGCTGGGCTACCGGGTGTGGGATCTGCACCCCGGTGACGCCGTGCTGATGCACGCGCCGCACACCTTCGACCCGGCGTTGTACGAGGTCTTGGTGCCGCTAGTGGCGGGGGCGCGGGTGATCCTCGCCGGTCCGGGCGTGATCGACGCGGACACCCTTGCCGCGCACGCGGCGCGAGGCCTCACGTCGGTGAACTTCACCGCGGGCCAGTTCCGTGCGCTGGTGCAGGAGAAGCCGGACTGTTTCGCGGGGCTGCGCTACTTCCAGACCGGCGGGGACGTGGTGCCGCTCGGCGCGGTGGAGCGGGTGCGGCAGGCGTGCCCGGACCTGCGCGTCCTGCACACCTACGGGCCGACCGAAACCACGTTCTGCGCGTCGTGGAAGGTGATCCGGCCCGGTGACGAGCTGGGTTCGACGCTGCCGATCGGCAAGCCGCATCCGGGGCGGCGGCTGTACGTGCTGGACGTCTTCCTGCGGCCGCTGCCGCCGGGCGTCGCGGGCGACCTGTACATCGCGGGCGCCGGGGTGGCGCACGGTTACCTCGGCCGGACCGCGTTGACGGCCGAACGGTTCGTCGCCGATCCTTTCGCGTCCGGCGAGCGGATGTACCGGACGGGCGACCTGGCGTACTGGAACGACGAAGGCGAACTGGTCTTCGCCGGGCGCGCGGACACGCAGGTCAAGATCCGCGGCTATCGCGTGGAACCGGGCGAGGTCGAGGCGGTGCTGGCGGACCAGCCGGGCGTCGACCAGGCGGTGGTGGCGGTCCGCGACGGACGGCTGATCGGCTACATCGTGTCCGGCGCCGGGGTGGACCTGGTGCGGCTGCGCGACCGGATCGCCGGGCTGCTGCCGGAGTACATGGTGCCGTCGGTGGTGATGGCGCTGGCCGCGCTGCCGGTGAACGCGAACGGGAAGGTCGACCGGAAAGCGTTGCCGGAGCCCGATTTCAGCGGGCATATCGCTGGCAGGGAACCGGTCACCGAGATCGAGCGGCTGCTGTGCGAACTCTTCGCCGAGATGCTCGGGCTGGAACGGGTCGGCGCGGACGACAGCTTCTTCGAGCTGGGCGGGGATTCGATCGTCTCGATGCAGCTGGCGGCGCGGGCGCGGCGCGAGGGGATGACCTTCGGCGCGCGGGAGGTCTTCGAGTACCGGACGCCGGCGGGGCTCGCGTCGTTCGTCGAACTGGGGGAGGAGCCGGACGAGGTGCCCGCGGCGCGGAAACCCGCCGCCGACTTCGAACTAGTCGATATGGGGAAGGACGAGATCGAGGAATTGGAGTCGGAGTTCGACACCGTTTAGGGGCTGCGGTTCGCGTTGGGGTCGTGAGTGGCGTTTCGGGTTCTAACCCGAAACGCCACTCACGACCCCCTTTCGCTTTCCGGCGGTGTGTGGGGCGGTGTCGCGAAAGCCACTTTCGGGACATCAGGCGTCGCGAAAGTGGCTTTCGCGACGCGGGTTGGCCAGGTGAGGGGTTGCGAAAGCCACTTTCGCGACGCGGGGCTGGCCAGGTGAGGGGTTGCGAAAGCCACTTTCGCAACGTTGAAGGTTGCGAAAGTGGCTTTCGCAACACCCCGGCCTGAGGTGAGCTGGCGTGAAGGGGACTTTCGCCGCATCGGACGCGGGGAAAGTCCCCCTCGCTCCTGGCGTCCCTGGGTGCGGTGACGTTCAGTAGGAAGTGTGTGGAAATAGGGACACTCAACGTCCCTGTTTCCACACACCCCCGCGTTCACGGCAGAAAACGGGGCCCGTTGGACATGTTGTCCGGGTCGGCCCTTCGGGCGACGATTCGGTGGGGGGACATGCCGCATTCGACGTCGGCGCCTCGACTTCGCGCAGGACGGGATTCGCCGAAGAACTTCGCTGATCGAGGGAGATATTGATGGCTCAGTCGCGGATCGAGGACATCTGGCCGCTGTCGCCGTTGCAGGCAGGGCTGGTCTTCCACGCGGTCTACGACGGTGACGGGCTCGACGTCTACATCGGACACTGGGTCCTGGAGCTCGACGGCCCTGTGGACGCGGCGAGGCTGCGCGCGGCGTGGGAGGCGTTGCTGGCGCGGCACGCGTCGCTGCGCGCCTGCTTCCGGCAGCGCAAAACCGGCGAGACGGTCCAGATCATCGCCCGGCAGGTGGAACTGCCTTGGCGCGAGATCGACCTGTCCCACCTCGAAAACCCCGATGCGGCCGTACGGGAGCTGGCCGAGGAGGACCGGACGAAGCGGTTCGACCTCGCGACGGCGCCGCTGCTGCGGCTGACGTTGATCCGGCTCGGCGACGACAGCCACCGCCTCGTGGTCACGTGCCATCACGCGATCATGGACGCCTGGTCGCTGCCCATCGTGTTCGACGAGCTGTCGGCGCTGTACGCGGCGGCGGAGCTGCCGGAAGTGACGCCGTACCGCGAATATCTCGCGTGGCTGAGCCGTCAGGACAAGACGAAGGCGCTCGCGGCCTGGACGGACGAACTCGGTGACCTCGAAGCGCAGACCCTGGTGGCGCCCGCCGATCCGGGACGCGCGCCCGGCGTTCCCGAGAGCGTCACGGTCGAGCTGCCCTCGGAGCTCACGCGCTCGCTGGAGGACCTGGCCCGCGGCAACGGGTTGACGCTCAACACGGTCGTGCAGGGCGCGTGGGCGATGGTGCTCGCGCAACTGACCGGACGCACGGACGTCGTGTTCGGCGCGGTCGTTTCGGCGCGCCCGCCGGATCTGCCCGGCGTGGAAGGAATGGTGGGGCTGTTCCTCAACACCGTCCCGGTGCGCGCGCGGCTTCGCGGTTCGGCGCCGGTCGTCGAGATGCTGGCGGAGCTGCAAAGACGGCAGTCGGCACTCATCCCCGACCAGTTCGTCGGGCTCGCGGACATCCAGCAGGCCGCCGGACCCGGCGCGAGCTTCGACACCATGATCGTCTTCGAGAACTTCCCGCGCGAGCTCGGCGGGCCGGATTC
This sequence comes from Amycolatopsis roodepoortensis, assembly GCF_024628825.1. Classification (NCBI taxonomy): domain Bacteria; kingdom Bacillati; phylum Actinomycetota; class Actinomycetes; order Pseudonocardiales; family Pseudonocardiaceae; genus Amycolatopsis; species Amycolatopsis roodepoortensis. The sequence continues at coordinate 3,329,841 of NZ_CP102415.1, read as the reverse complement.
CGCCGCGCCCTTCGGCATTCGCGTGAACCAGGGGCAGGAGGCGGCCCACTACCCGTTGACGCTGGTCGCGGTCCCCGGCGAGTCGATGCTCGTCAAACTCGACTACCTCACGGACCTGTTCGACGAGGCCGCCGCGCGAAACATCGTCGAGCGGTTCACCGGCGTGCTGCGCCAGCTGTCGCGTGACCTCACCGTCGCCGACATCGACGTCACCACCGCGGCCGAGCGCGAAACGGTCGGCCGGTGGGGTGTCTCGGCCGAGGCCGAACCGAACGTCCTGGCACCGGATCTGTTCTCGCGTCAGGACGAAAGCGCGGTCGCCGTCGTCGCCGGCGACGAAACGCTGACGTACGGGGAACTGGCCGAGCGCGCCGAACGGCTCGCGGGGTACTTGAGCGGCAAGGGAGTCCGGCGCGGCGACCGGGTCGCCGTCGTGATGGACCGGTCGCCCGAGCTGATCGCGACCCTGCTCGCGGTGTGGAAGGCGGGCGCTGCGTACATCCCGCTGGACCCCGCGTACCCGGCGGAACGCGTGAAGTTCATGCTCGCGGACGCCGAGCCGTCGGCGGTCGTGTGCACGGAAGCGCACCGGGACGCCGTCCTGGACGGAGGTCTCGCACCGATCGTCCTCGACGATCCCGAGACCCGGCGGGCGGTCGCGGAGTCCGCCCGGCTGTCGATCGGCGCCACGGCGGACGATGTCGCGTACGTGATGTACACGTCGGGCTCGACGGGCATGCCCAAGGGTGTCGCGGTGTCGCACGGCAACGTCGCCGCCCTGGTCGGCGAACCGGGCTGGGACGTCGGCCCCGGCGACGCGGTCTTGATGCACGCCTCGCACGCTTTCGACATCTCCCTGTTCGAGCTGTGGGTGCCGCTGGTCTCGGGCGCCCGGGTGGTGCTCGCCGGATCGGGTGCGGTGGACGGCGCGGCGCTGGCGAGCTACGTGGCGGACGGCGTCACGGCGGCCCACCTGACGGCCGGGAGTTTCCGGGTGCTGGCGGAGGAGGCACCGGAGTCGGTCGCCGGGCTTCGCGAGGTGCTGACCGGTGGTGACGCGGTGCCGCCGGCGGCGGTCGAGCGGGTGCGGCGGACCTGCCCGGACGTACGGGTGCGGCATCTCTACGGGCCCACCGAGGCCACGCTGTGCGCGACGTGGTGGGTGCTCGAACCCGGTGACGAGATGGGATCGGTGCTGCCGATCGGCCGTCCGCTCGCGGGGCGGCGGGTCTACGTGCTCGACGCGTTCCTGCGGCCCGTGCCCGCGGGGCTGCCGGGTGAGCTGTACGTCGCCGGAGCCGGTGTGGCGCAAGGCTATCTGGGCCGTTCGACGCTGACGGCCGAGCGCTTCGTCGCGGATCCGTTCGTGCCCGGCGGGCGCATGTACCGCACCGGGGACCTCGCATCCTGGACGGAGAACGGCACGCTGGCGTTCGCCGGCCGCGCCGACGACCAGGTGAAGATCCGCGGCTACCGGGTGGAGCCCGGGGAGATCGAGGTCGCGCTCGGCCGCCTGCCCGGGGTCGCCCAGGCCGTGGTGATCGCCCGTGGTGAGCAGCTGATCGGCTACGCCGTCCCCGAAGCGGGGCAGGATCTCGACCCGGCGCGCCTGAGCGGGCGACTCGCCGAGACGCTGCCCGAGTTCATGATCCCGGCCGCGATCCTGGTGCTGGACGAACTTCCGCTGACCGTCAACGGGAAGGTGGACCGGCAGACGCTCCCCGAGCCGGACTTCTCCTCGAAGGCGGCGGGCCGCGAACCCGCGACCGAGGACGAGCGAGTCCTTTGTGGAGTATTCGCGGACGTCCTGGGGCTGGAGCGGGTCGGCGTCGAAGACAGCTTCTTCGAACTGGGCGGCGACTCGATCTCGTCGATGCAGGTGGCCGCCCGCGCCCGGCGGGAGGGGATCTCCCTGACGCCGCGGCTGGTGTTCGAGCACCGGACGCCCGAGCGGCTGGCGGCGCTGGCCAAGGAGGCCGCAGCACCGTCCACAGTGGAGTCAGGGGTCGGCGAGATCCCGATGACGCCGGTGATGCTCGCCCTCGGCGAGAACGCCGTGCGCCCCGGCTTCGCGCAGGCACGGGTGATCGTCACCCCCGCCGAATTCGACCAGAACACGCTGGTCAAGGCCGTGCAAGCGCTGCTGGACACGCACGACCTGCTGCGGGCGCGGGTGGAATCGGGACGGCTGATCGTGCCCGAGCCTGGTGCGGTCGACGCGGCCGCCCTGGTGACACGGGTGGTCGCGGGGAACCTGGACGAGGCCGCCGAACGCGAGGTCCGGACGGCGACGGCCACGCTGGACCCGGCGGCCGGGGCGATGCTGCGCGTGGTGTGGATCGACTCTCCTGACACCGGGGAGGGACGGCTCGCGCTGGTGGCGCATCACCTGGCCGTCGACGCGGTCTCGTGGGGGATCCTGCTGCCCGATCTGCGCTCGGCCTACGAAGGCGCGGCGCTCGAACCCGTGACGACGCCCTTCCGGCAGTGGGCGCGGCGGCTGGCCGAGCAGGCGCGCGACGAGCGCACCGTGGCCGAAACCGAACGCTGGATCGCCCTCCTCGACGGCGCGGAACCGGCCGTGGAACCGAGCCCGGGCAAGACGCACTCGTGGTCCGCGACGGTGTCCGGGGACGCGGCGAACGACCTGTTGACCCGGCTGCCCAACGCCTTCCACTGCGGGATCCAGGACGTCCTGCTGGCGGGTCTCGCGGGCGCGCTGCGCGGAACCGGCGGCGCAGTGCTCGTGGACGTCGAAGGCCACGGCCGCGAGGCCGCCGACGGCGAAGACCTGCTGCGCACCGTGGGCTGGTTCACCAGCGTGCACCCGGTCCGCTTCGACGTCACCGCGGGGGACCTGCTGAAGACCGCCAAGGAACAGATCCGTGCGGTTCCCGGCGACGGACTCGGCTACGGGCTCCTGCGGTACCTCAACCCCGACACCGGCGCCCGGCTCGCGGAGCTGCCGTCCGCGCAGATCGGCTTCAACTACCTCGGCCGGACAAGCCTTTCCGCCAAGGACCCGGCATGGCAACCGGCGGGTGAAGGGCCGCTCGGTGGTGGCCCGGACATGATCCTGGCCCACCCCGTGGAGGTCGGTGCGGAGGTCCAGGACACGCCGGACGGGCCCCGGCTGGGGCTGGCCATCGACGGCCGGGACGTCGACCCCGCCACGGTGGAACGTCTCGGGGAGGCCTGGCTGGCGACGCTGAACGCGCTCGCCGCGGATGCCACCGCCGGCGGGCACACGCCGTCCGACTTCGCGCTCGTCGACTTGGCGCAGCAGGACGTGACCGAGCTGGAAGCCGCGACGCCGGGGCTGACCGACATCTGGCCGCTTTCGCCGCTCCAGGAAGGCATGCTCTTCGAGCGGGCCGTCGCCGACGACGGCGTCGACGTCTACCAGAGCCAGCGGATCCTCGACCTCGACGGGCCGCTCGACGCCGAGCGGCTGCGCGCCGCGTGGAACCAGGTGGTCGCCCGGCACGAGACGCTGCGGACCGGTTTCCACCAGCTGGCTTCCGGCGAGCCGGTGCAGGTCGTCGCCGCCGAAGCGGAAATCCCTTGGCGCACGGTCGATCTGTCGCACGTCGGGGAAGCGGACGCGGCCGCGGAGATCGAACGCCTGCTCGCCGAAGACCAGGCGGAGCGCTTCGACGTGACCAAGGCGCCGCTGCTGCGGCTGATGCTGATCAAGCTGAGCCCGGTGCGGCACCGGTTCGTGCTGACGTCGCACCACGTTCTCCTGGACGGCTGGTCCACGCCGCTCGTCCTGGGTGAGGTGTCGATCGCGTACGCGGGCGGGCAGGCGCCGTCGAAGTCACCGTCCTATCGGGACTATCTGACGTGGTTGAGCCGCCAGGACGAGCAGGCGACGCGGGCGGCGTGGCGGGCCGAACTCGCCGGTTCAGACGAGCCGACCGTCGTGGACGCCGACGCGGACAAGGCGATGGTCGTGCCGGGAGAGCACGCCGAACTGCTGCCCGAGGCCGCGACGCGTGCGCTCACCGGCTTCGCCCGCGGTCACGGCCTGACGCTGAGCACGATCGTGCAGGGCGCGTGGGCGCTGGTGCTGTCGCGGCTGGCCGGCCGGACGGACGTCGTGTTCGGGACGGTCGTCTCCGGGCGTCCCGCGGACGTGCCGGACGTGGAACAGATGGTGGGGATGTTCATCAACACCGTCCCGGTCCGCGTGCGTCTCGACGGGGATCTGCCGGTGCTGGAAATGCTCCAGGATCTGCAGGCCCGGCAGTCCGCGCTGTCCGAGCACCAGTACCTGGGGCTGTCGCAGGTGCAGCGCGCGGCGGGTTCGGGCGCGGTCTTCGACACCATCGTGATGATCGAGAACTATCCGCACGACGCCGACGGTCTCGGTGACGACGGCGGTGTCGCGATCAGCGCGGTCGAGACCCGGACCGGCACCGGTTATCCGCTGACCATGAGCGTTTCGCCCGGCAAGAGCCTGCTGATCCGCGTGGCCTACCGGCCCGACCGGATCGACGCCGGGACCGCGGCCGAGGTCGCCAGGCAGGTCGTTCGGGTGCTGGAGCGCGTGTCGGCGGAGGCCTCGCTTCCCGTGGGCCGCCTCGGTGTGACCAGCGAACCGGCACGCGTCTCCGTGGTGGAGCGGTGGAACGCGACAGGCGAGGCGACATCCGGGGTCACGGTGCCGGAGCTGTTCCGGCGGCGGGCCGCGAAATCCCCCGAAGCGGTGGCGGTCGTCGACGGGGATCGCACGCTGTCCTACGCCGAACTCGACCGGGAATCCGACGGGCTGGCCGGGGATCTGGCCGCGCGCGGGGTGCGGCGCGGTGACCGCGTCGGTGTCGTGATGGAGCGCGGCGCGGATCTGATCGTCGCCCTGCTCGCGGTCTGGAAGGCCGGCGCGGCGCAGGTTCCGGTGAACCTGGACTACCCCGCCGAACGGATCGAGCGGATGCTGGGCGATTCCGGTGCGGCGCTGGCGATCTGCGTGGCGGCTAGCCGTGATTCGGTGCCGGACGGCGTCGAGCCGGTGGTAATGGGCGCGACGGAGCACGCGGCGCCGCCGGTCATCGTCGGCGCGCACGACACGGCTTACGTGATGTACACGTCGGGATCGACCGGCGTGCCGAAGGGTGTTTCGGTGCCGCACGGCAGTGTCGCGGCGCTCGCGGGCGACCCGGGCTGGTCGCAGGGGCCAGGAGATCGCGTGCTGCTGCACGCTTCCCACGCGTTCGACGCGTCGCTGGTCGAGATCTGGGTGCCGCTGGTGAGCGGGGCCGCCGTCGTGGTCGCGGAACCGGGCGCGGTCGACGCGCAGCGGGTGCGGGAAGCGGTCGAACGCGGTGTCACCACCATCCACCTGACCGCCGGGACTTTCCGCGTGGTGGCCGAGGAAGCACCCGAATCCTTCACCGGGCTGCGGGAGATCCTGACCGGTGGCGACGCGGTGCCGCTCGCCTCCGTCGAGCGGATGCGCCGCGCCTGCCCGGACGTCCGGTTCCGGCAGCTGTACGGCCCCACCGAAATCACGCTGTGCGCCACCTGGCTCGTCCTCGAACCGGGTGCCGGGACGGGCGACGTCCTGCCGATCGGCGGACCGCTGGCCGGCAGGCAGGCGTACGTGCTCGACGCGTTCCTGCAGCCGGTGGCGCCGGGCGTGACCGGCGAGCTGTACCTCGCCGGTGCCGGTCTGGCGCACGGTTACCTGGGCGCTCCGACCGCGACGGCGCAGCGCTTCGTCGCGAGCCCTTTCGCGGCCGGTGAGCGCATGTACCGCACCGGAGACCTCGCGCGCTGGACCGACGACGGCGAGCTGCTGTTCGGCGGCCGGGCCGACTCCCAGGTGAAGATCCGGGGCTACCGCGTCGAACCGGGCGAGGTCGAAGCGGCGCTGACCGCGCTGCCCGACGTCGCGCAGGCCGTGGTGGTGGCGCGGGAGGAACGTCCCGGCGAGAAGCGGCTGATCGCCTACGTCACCGCGGAATCGGGACTGGAATCCGAAGCGGTCCGCACCCGGCTCGCGGAGCGGCTGCCGGAGTTCATGGTGCCCGCGGTGGTGCTGGTGCTGGACACGTTCCCGTTGACGCTCAACGGAAAGATCGACCGCGCCGCCCTGCCCGCCCCCGAATTCGCCGGGAAACCGGCAGGCCGCGAACCGCGGACCGAGGCCGAACGCGTCATGACCGATCTCTTCGCCGAGATCCTCGGCCTGGACCGGGTCGGCGCGGACGACAGCTTCTTCGAACTGGGCGGCGACTCGATCCTCTCGATGCGGCTGGCCGCCCGAGCCCGGCGCGAGGATTTCGTCTTCGGTGCCAAGCAGGTCTTCGAGCAGAAGACCCCCGCGGGTCTCGCAGCGGTCGCCGAACGCGGTGTGCGGGAGGCCGAGGCAGCCGACGGCGTCGGCGAGGTGCCGTGGACCCCGGTCGTGCGGGCGCTGCTCGAACGCGATCCCGGCGCGATGTCGCGGGGCGCGCTGGCGCAGTGGGTGACGGCGAGCGTGCCCGGCGACCTTTCTCTCGAGGTGCTGACGGCCGGTCTGCGTGCGGTGATCGACACCCATGACCTGCTGCGGAGCCAGGTGATCGATTCCCGCCTGGTCGTGGCCGAACGCGGATCCGTCGACGCGGCGGCGCTGCTCCAGCGGGTCGAGGCCGGAGCCGGTGACCTCGACGAAATCGCAGAGCGTCACGCGCACGAGGCCGCCGGACGGCTTGACCCCGTCGCGGGCGTGATGCTCCAGGCCGTTTGGGTGGATGCCGGCTCCGAGGGACGGCTCGTGCTGGCCGCCCATCACCTCGCGGTCGACGTGGTGTCGTGGCGTGTCCTGCTGGCCGATCTGCAAGCGGCGTGCGAGGAACCGGTGCTCGACCCACCGCCCGTTTCGTTCCGGCGCTGGGCGCGGACGCTGGCCGATCAGGCGGCGTCGCGGACCGGGGAACTGGAGCTGTGGACGGAAATCCTCGACGGCGCGCAGGCGCGGATCGGTGAACTCGATCCTCGGCGCGACACCATCGCGACTTCGGGGCGCAAGTCGTGGACCCTGCCGAGGGATCGCGCGAGCGTGCTCGTCGAGAAGACCACCACGGCCTTCCACTGCGGCGTCCACGAGGTACTGCTGGCGACCCTCGCCGGCGCGGTCACCCGGTGGCGTGGCGGCACCTCCGTCGTGGTGGACGTGGAAGGACATGGCCGTCAGCCGCTCGACGGGATGGACCTGTCGCGGACGCTCGGCTGGTTCACCGACGTCCATCCGCTGAGGTTGGACACCGCCGGGGCGGACACGCCCGGCAAGTTGCTGAAGCAGGTCAAGGAAAACGTGCGAGCGGTGCCGGACGGCGGGCTCGGCTACGGGATGCTGCGGTATCTCGACGCGGAGACCGGGAAGGCGCTGGCGGCGCTGCCGTCGCCGGAGATCGGCTTCAACTACCTCGGGCGGTTCTCGGCACGGCCCGAAGGCGACGCGGAACCCTGGCAGCTGGCCGGGACCATCGGCGGCACGGCGGAGGACGACCTGCCGCTGCGGCACGCCGTCGAGATCGACGCGGTCGTGCTCGACGGGGAGTTCACGCTGACTCTGACCTGGGCGGAACGCCTGCTCACGGAGGCCGACGCGGAGTCGCTCGGCCAGGCGTGGCTCGACATGCTGACCGGGCTGGCCCTCCACACGGAGAGCGGCGCGGGCGGGCACACGCCGTCGGACTTCCCGCTCATCACGCTGACCCAGCAGGAAGTGACGGACGTCGAGGCCCTCGTCCCGAGCCTGGACGACATCTGGCCGCTTTCCCCCCTGCAGGAAGGGTTGCTGTTCCACGCGGTCGACGAGCGCGGGCCGGACGTCTACGCCGGTATCCGCGACATCATCCTCGACGGGCCGCTGGACGTCGCCCGGTTCCGCGCGGCGTGGCAGACCCTGCTCGACCGGCATCCCGCGCTGCGGGCGGGTTTCCACCGCCTCGGCTCCGGGACCGCCGTGCAGGCCGTCGTCCGCGATGTTCCGGTGCCGTGGCAGGAAACCGACCTGTCGCATCTGCCCGAGGACGAGGCGCTGGCGGAATTCGAGCGGCTCGCGGCGGCATCGCACGCCGAGCGGTTCGACCTGGCGAAGGCGCCGCTGCTGCACCTGCATCTGGTGCGGTTCGCCGAGCGCAGGCACCGGCTGGTGCTCAGGTCGCATCACATCTCGGCCGACGGCTGGTCGCTGCCGGTGTTCCTCGGCGAGGTGATGGCAGCGTACGAAGATGACCGGCAGCTGCCCACGCCGACGTCGTACCGCGAGTACCTCGCCTGGCTTTCCCGCCAGGACAAGGCGGCGGCCAAGGAAGCGTGGCGGACCGAACTCGCCGGACTCGACGAGGCGACCCACGTGGTGCCGCCGGACACGATCGCCGTGCCCATCGAGCCGGATCGCGTCCGCTTCGAACTCGATGAAGATCTCAGCGGACGACTGATGGAGTTCACCCGGCGCCACGGCGTCACGACGAACACGCTTTTCCAAGGCGTGTGGGCACTTCTGCTGGCCAGGCTGACCGGACGCGACGACGTCGTCTTCGGGACCACGGTGGCCGGTCGGCCGGTCGAGATCCCCGGGGTCGAATCCGCGGTCGGCCTGTTCATGAACATGCTGCCGGTCCGGGCGCGGCTCACCGGCGCCCAGCCGTTCCTGGAGATGCTGGCGGATCTGCAGGCACGCCAGGTCGCGCTGATGCCGCACCAGCACGTCGGACTGACCGAGATCAACCAGCTCGCCGGTCCCGGCGCGGCCTTCGACACGATCGTGGTGTTCGAGAACTACCCGCCGCCGCCCCCGCCGTCCGACGATCCCGACGTCCTCGCCCTGCGCCCGGCGGGGATCCCGGACGACACCGGGCACTATCCGTTGTCGATCCGCGCTTCCGAAGGCGGCGGCGTGCACGGCGAGGTCATCTACCGGCCGGACGTTTTCGACCGGACGCGGATCGAGGAGATCGTCGCCTCGATCATCCGGGCGCTCGACCAGGTGGTGACCGAACCGCGGATCCCGGTCGGGCGGGTCGCCCTGATCGGGCCCGAGCAGCGCCGTCTGGTGATCGAGGAGTGGAACCGGACCGAGGTGCCGTTCGAGGCCGAGGCGCTGCCGGTGCTGTTCCGCCGTCAGGTGGAGCGGTCGCGCGACGCGGTGGCGATCGAGGACGCGAAGCGGACCCTCACCTACGGCGAACTGCTCGGCGAGGTCGAGACGCTGGCGCGGTTGCTCGTCGGACTCGGTGTCCGGCGGGAGTCCCGGGTCGGGGTGCTGGTCGAACGGTCGGCCGGACTCGTCGTGACCATGATGGGCGTGACGTTCGCCGGTGGGGCGTTCGTCCCGGTCGACCCGGACTATCCGGCCGAGCGGATCGAGCTGATGCTGACCAGTTCGGCGCCGCAGGTGCTGGTCTGCACGTCGGCTACCCGGGCGGTCGTTCCGGAGACCTTCGACGGCGAGATCCTGCTGCTGGACGAACTTCCCGCCGCGGATCCGTCGGTCGTGCTGCCGTCGGTGAAGACGACAGACGCGGCGTACGTGATCTACACGTCCGGGTCGACAGGGGTGCCGAAGGGCGTCCAGGTCACTCACTCCGGGCTGGGGAACCTGGCGACCGCGCATATCGAACGCCTCGGTGTGACGGCGTCCTCGCGGGTGCTGCAGTTGTCCGCGATCGGCTTCGACGCCATCGTTTCGGAGCTGTACATGTCCTTGCTGGCCGGTGCGACCCTGGTGCTGGCCGACGCGGAGAGCATGCCGCCGCGGGTGACCCTCGGCGACGCGCTGCGGCAGTGGGGGATCACGCATCTCACGGTGTCGCCGAGTGTGCTGGCGGTGGAGGAGGATCTGCCGGACACGCTGCGCGGCGTGCTGACCGGCGGCGAGGTGTGCACGCCCGCGCTGGTCGACCGCTGGTCGCCGGGGCGCCGGTTCATCAACGCCTACGGCCCCACCGAGACGACGATCTGCTCGACCATGAGCGCCCCGTTGTCACCGGGACACGAGGTCGTCCCGCTCGGCGGCCCGATCCGGAACGTGAAGCACTACATCCTCGACGCGTACCTGCAGCCGGTGCCGCCGGGGGTCGCGGGTGAGCTGTACATCGCGGGCGCCGGACTCGCCCGCGGGTATCTCGGACGGCCGGGTCTGACGTCGGAACGGTTCGTCGCCGACCCGTTCACGCCGGGCGAGCGTATGTACCGCTCCGGCGACCGGTTCCGCTGGGATCCCGACGGCGAGCTGATCTTCGTCGGCCGCGTCGACGCGCAGGTCAAGGTGCGCGGCTACCGGGTCGAACCCGCGGAGATCGAGAACGTGCTGGCCGGACATCCGGGCGTCGCGCAGGTCGCGGTCGCCGTCCACCGGGACGGACCGGGCGACAAACGGCTCGTGGCGTACGTCGTGCCCGCGGACGAGGCCGACGTTGCGCTCACCTCGGTGCTGCGCGAGATGGCGGCCGCCCGGCTGCCGGAGTACATGATGCCCGCGGCGTTCGTGGCGCTGGAGAAGATGCCGCTCACCCCGAACGGCAAGCTCGACCACCGGGCGCTCCAGGCACCCGACTTCTCCGGCCTGTCCTCCGGCCGCGACCCGCGCACGGCCATGGAGGCGAAGCTGTGCGAGCTGTTCGCGGAGGTGCTCGGCCTGGAGCAGGTCGGGCCCGACGACAGCTTCTTCGAACTCGGCGGCGACTCGATCATCTCGATGCAGCTGTCGGCCCGCGCCCGCCGCGAAGGGCTGGAACTGAGCCCGTGGCAGGTGTTCGAAGAGAAGACACCGGAACGGCTGGCGACGCTCGTCAAGGAGATCCCGCCCGAAGGCGAGACCACCCCGGAACCGCAGGCGGAGGGCGTGGGGGGCTCGCTTGTCGCACTTTCCGCGGATCAGTTGGAACAGCTTGAGGCCGGGTTCTCGTGAGTGGCGTTTCGGGTTCTAACCCGAAACGCCACTCACGACCCCCATCGCGAACGCGAGTTCACTCACCCACTTCACCAAGGAGCAGATCGTGACCGTTGACGACACTCGCGCGAAACCGCGTTCCAGCGTGGAGGACGTCTGGCCTCTTTCCCCGCTGCAGGAGGGAATGCTCTACCACACCGCCCTCGACGACGAGGGGCCCGACACCTACACCGTGCAGACCGTCTACGGCATCGACGGCCCGCTGGACGCGGCCCTGCTGCGGGCGTCGTGGCAGGCACTCGTCGACCGGCACGCCGCGCTGCGGGCCTGTTTCCGTTACGTCAGCGGCGCGCAGATGGTGCAGGTCATCACGCGGGACGCGCAGATCCCTTGGCGCGAAACGGATCTCACCGGGCTGCCGGAGGAGATCCTCGAAAGCGAAGTGGACCGGCTGGCCGCGGACGAGCTGGCCGAGCGGCTCCGCATCGAGGTGGCGCCGCTGATGAAGCTGCACCTGATCCGGCTCGGCCCGGACCGCCACCGGTTGGTGCACACGCTGCACCACGTGCTGACCGACGGCTGGTCGATGCCGATCATCCACCGCGAACTCGCCGCGATCTACGCCGCGGGCGGGGACGCCTCCGGGCTGCCGCCCACAGTGTCCTATCGGGACTATCTCGCCTGGCTCGGCAAGCAGGACAAGGAAATCGCCCGTGCGGCCTGGCGCGAGGAGTTCGCCGGGATCGACACTCCCACCGCGGTCGCGCCCGCGGATCCCGGCCGGGTGCCGGAGATCGACACGGCGATCGTCGAGCTGTCCACGGAACTCACCGACGGGCTGGCGAATCTGGCGCGGACCCACGACCTCACGCTGAACACCGTCGTGCAGGGCGCGTGGGCCGTCGTGCTGTCGCAGCTCGCCGGCCGCACCGACGTCGTGTTCGGCGCGACCGCTTCGGGCCGTCCCGCCGAACTGGCTGGTGTCGAGTCGATGGTCGGCCAGCTGCTCAACACCCTGCCGGTGCGGGTCCGGCTCGACGGCGCGAAGCGGGCCGTCGACCTCTTCGCCGAACTGCAGCGCGACCAGTCCGCGCTCATGGCGCACCAGCACCTCGGCCTCCAGGACGTGCAGGCCGTGGTCGGACCCGGCGCGGTGTTCGACACGCTCGTCATCTACGAGAACTTCCCCCGCAAGGGACTCGGCCAGGCGCACGGCGGCCTGACCCTGCGTCCGGTGAAGCGGGGACGCAACTCGTCGCACTACCCGTTCACCCTGGTCACCGGCCCCGGTGAGCAGATGCCGCTCATCCTCGACTACGACCGCGGCCTGTTCGACGAAAAGGTCGCCGGATCGGTCGTCGGCGCGCTCGCCCGCGTGCTGGAGCGGCTGGTCGCCGAACCCGACGTCCTCGTCGGCCGGTTGACGCTGCTGAGCGAGGCCGAACGCTCCTTGGTGGTGAACGAATTCAACGCGACCGAGGGGCCCGTGCCGGGCGACTCCGTCGTCGAGCTGTTCGCGCGGCGGGTGACCGAGGCGCCCGAAGCGGTGGCGATCACCGACGCCGCGGGCGCGGACCTGACCTACGCCGCCGTCGACCAGGCCTCGAACCGGCTGGCCGCGTATCTCGCTGCCCGTGGTGTCGGCCGCGGCGACCGCGTCGGCGTGGCGATGGAGCGGTCGCCGGACCTGATCATCGCGTTCCTGGCGATCTGGAAGGCGGGCGCCGCCTACGTCCCGGTGGATGTCGAGTACCCGGCCGAGCGGATCGCGTTCATCCTCGACGACTCCGCGGTCTCGGTCGTGGTGTGCACGGAGGCCACCAGTGGCGTCGTGCCGAAGGACACGATCGTCCTCGACGCACCGGAAACGCGGGCCGCCATCGACGCTTCCGCAGCCACGGCACGGGAATTCCGGCCGAGCGCGCACGATCTGGCGTACGTCATGTACACCTCCGGCTCCACCGGCCTGCCCAAGGGCGTGGGGATCCCGCACGGCGGCGTGGCGGGTCTGGCCGGCGACCAGGGCTGGCAGATCGGCCCCGGCGACGGCGTCCTCATGCACGCGACGCACGTCTTCGACCCCTCGCTGTACGCGATGTGGGTGCCGCTCTCGACGGGTGCGCGTGTCCTGCTCACCGAGCCCGGTGTGCTCGACGCGGCCGGGGTGCGGCAGGCCGTCGCGCGCGGCGCGAACTACGTGCACCTCACCGCCGGTACCTTCCGCGCGCTCGCGGAGACGTCGCCGGAATGCTTCGAGGGCCTGGTCGAAATCGGCACCGGCGGTGACATCGTTCCCGCGCAGTCCGTGGAGAACCTGCGCCGGGCCCAGCCGAATCTGCGGGTGCGCAACACCTACGGGCCGACCGAGACCACCCTGTGCGCGACGTGGCTCCCGATCGAACCCGGCGACGTCGTCGACCGGGAACTGCCCATCGGTCACCCCATGACGAACCGCCGGATCTACATCCTCGACGCGTTCCTGCGGCCGGTCGCGCCGGGTGTGGCGGGCGAGCTGTACATCGCGGGAACGGGCCTGGCACGCGGATACCTCGACAGCCCGGGCCTCACGTCCGAGCGCTTCGTGGCGTGCCCGTTCGTCCCGGGCGAGCGCATGTACCGCACCGGCGACCTGGCGCGCTGGACCCGCGACGGCGAGGTCGTGTTCCTCGAACGCGCCGACGACCAGGTGAAGATCCGCGGTTACCGCGTCGAACTGGGCGAGGTCGAATCCGTGTTGGCCGCCCAGCCGGGCGTGGTCGAGGCCGTCGTCATGGCGCGCGAGGACCAGCCGGGCGAGAAGCGGCTGGTCGGGTACTTCGTCTCCGACGGCGGCGACGCCGGACCGGAGGAGATCAAGCGGCAGATGGGTCTCGTGCTGCCCGCGTACATGGTGCCGATGGCGGTCGTCGCCCTGCCCGGCCTTCCGGTCACTCCCAACGGAAAGGTCGACCGCCGGGCGCTGCCCGCCCCGGATCTCGCGGGCCGCGCGTCGGAGAAGGCGCCGGAGAGCGAATCCGAAAAGGTGCTCTGCGAGCTGTTCTCGGAGATCCTCGGCGTCGACAACGTCGGTGTCGACGACGCCTTCCACGACCTCGGCGGCAGCTCGGCGCTGGCGATGCGGCTCATCGCGCGGATCCGCGAGGTGATCGGCGTGGATCTGCCGATCCGGCAGCTGTTCTCCTCGCCGACGCCCGCCGGTGTCGCCAGGGCGCTCGCCGCGAAGTCCCGTCCCGCGCTGGAGCCCGCCGAGCGGCCCGAGCGGATTCCGCTCACCGCACGGCAGCTGCGAGCGTGGTTGCTGGCCAACCCCGGTGAGGAGACCGCCGGACTGCAGATCTCGGTCGCGCTGCGCCTGCGCGGCAGGCTCGACGTGGCCGCGCTGGCGGCCGCGCTCGGCGACGTCGCGACCCGGCACGAGGTGCTGCGCACGACGTTCCCCGGAGACGCGCAGAACGTCCGGCAGCTCGTCCACGAGCCGGCGGCCATCGAGCTGACCCCGGTGCCCGCCACCGAGGAAGAGCTTCCCGTCCTGCTCGCCGGGCTGCGAGCGTCGGTCTTCGACCTCACTCGTGAGGTGCCGTGGCGCTGCGATCTGTTCGCGCTGGGGGAAAAGGAGCACGTGCTGCACCTGCGGCTGCACCGCATCCTCGCCGACGACGACTCGCTCGACGTGTTCTTCCGCGACCTGTCGGCCGCGTACGGCGCACGGCGTTCGGGCCGCGTTCCCGAGCGCGCGCCGCTGGCGCTGCAGTTCGCCGACTACGCGATCTGGGAGCAGCGGCTCCTCGCGGACGAGGACGAACCGGGCAGCCTGATCAACGAACAGGTCGTCTTCTGGCGGGACACCCTCACCGGGATCGAAGGGGAGACGGTGCTGCCGTTCGATCGGCCGCGTCCGGCCGTCCCGTCGCGCAAGGCGGGCACGGTCGCGCTGCGGCTCGGCGCCGAACCGTACGAACGGCTGACCAAAGCGGTGGAACGGCTCGGCGCGGAAACGATCCACGTCGTGCACGCCGGGCTCGCGATGCTGCTGAGCAAATCCGGCGCGGGCGAAGACCTGGTGATCGGGACGAAGCTGGCTCGGGACGAGGATCTCATCGACCTCGAGCCGATGATCGGGCCGTTCACCCGGCCACTGGCCCTGCGCACGGATCTCTCCGGCGATCCGACCTTCCTCGAGGTCGTCACGCGGGTGCAGGAGGCCGTGCGGGGTGCGCGCCAGCAGCTCGACGTGCCATTCGAGCGGATCGTCGACCTGCTGGACCTGCCGGCCTCGCTTTCCCGCCATCCTGTGTTTCAGGTGGGGCTGGAGGTCGACGAGGAGGACATCGGCGCGTGGGACGCGGCGGAACTGCCCGCGCTGCGCACCAGCGTCGAACCCGGCGGAACCGAGGCCACGGAACTGGATCTCGCGTTCAAGCTCACCGAGCGGCTCGACGAGGACGACAACGAGGACGGTCTCGAAGGCACTCTTCGTTATGCCGCGGACCTTTTCGACGAGGCCACGGCCGAATCGGTGGCACGGCGGCTGGTCCACGTCCTGGAGCAGGTCGCGGAGGATCCCCAGCGGCGGATCAGCGAGCTGGACCTCTTCCTCGACGAGACCGAACGCGGCCGTCCGGCGATCGCGCCGGCGCGGTGGGCGGGCGAGGTGCCTTCGGTCGTCGCGGAGCTGGGTCCGGTCGGCGCGCTGGTGCTCGACGGCCAGAAGCGGCCCGTCGCCCCCGGCGTCGTCGGTGATCTCTACGTCACCGGACCGGTGGTGGACGAGGGCAAGACGGGTGAGCCCTGCCCGTTCGGCGAGCCGGGACACCGGATGCTGAACACCGGCCTGCTCGCCCGCAAGACCCCGGCCAAGACCCTGATCGTGGTGGGGGAGCGGAAGCGCACGAGCACCTCGGTGAAGACGGGTGACTACGAGATCCTGTTGCCGCTGCAGGCGGGCGGCGATCGGCCGCCGCTGTTCTGCGTGCACGCGAGCGGCGGGCTCAGCTGGAACTACGGGCCGCTGCTGCGGCATCTTCCCGCGAACCAGCCGGTCTACGGCGTGCAGGCCCGCGGCCTCGCGCGGACCGAACGGCTGCCCGAGAGCGTCGAAGAGATGGCGGCCGACTACCTGGCGCATATCCGTGCCGTGCAGCCGACCGGGCCGTATCACCTGCTCGGCTGGTCGCTCGGCGGCCGGATCGCGCAGGCGATGGCCGCGATGCTCGAAGCCGACGGGGAAGAACTCGGCCTGCTCGCGCTGCTCGACGCCTACCCCGTCTACATGGGACGGAACGCGACCGGCACGGTGACCGAAGAGGCGGCCCGCGACGAAGACGGCCTCCAGAAACGGAAACAGCAGGATCTGGAGCTGGCGGGCGGAATGGTCCAGGGCCCCGGCGCCCGGGAGCGGCTGGAAGCGGTCATGAAGAACCTCTGGAAGGTGGGGCCGCAGCACACGGCGTCGCCGTTCAACGGCGACATCCTGCTCTTCGTCGCCTCGGAGGACCGGCCGGCGCACCTGCCCGTGTCGGAGGCCGTCGCCGGCTGGAAGGACTTCACCAGCGGCACGATCGAACACCACGAGATCCCGACCAACCATTACGACATGGTGCAACCCGCGGCGTTGGTCCAGATTGGATCCATCGTCGCCGAGAAGCTCCGGCCTCGGCCGGGCGCGTGAAAGGAAAAGCGATCATGAGCAACCCCTTTGACAACGAAGACGGTTCCTTTTTCGTGCTGGTGAACGACGAGGGCCAGCACTCGCTCTGGCCGACGTTCGCCGAGGTGCCCGCGGGCTGGACCCGCGTCCACGGCGAGGCCTCGCGCCAGGAATGCCTCGCCTACGTCGAGGAGAACTGGACCGACCTGCGGCCGAAGAGCCTGATCGCCGAAGTCAACGGCTGAGCGAGGGTGTCCAGCCGCTCAATCCGGGCGGTTGGACGAGCTCGGCGCCCGCTTGTGCTCGTGAGTGGCGATTCGGGTTAGAACCCGAATCGCCACTCACGACCCGCCGGAGCCCGCTCCCGACGGCGACCGGCGCTCCGGCGCGAGCGGCGAGGGCCCGAAACGAGAAGCACGCCCAGATCCGGGCGGTTGGACGAACTCGACGCTCGTCCGCCCAAGCCGAGAACATCATTCCCGCGCGCGACGGCCGGTCGAGGCGAAAGGAACTGCCGTGTTCGAGGAGCTCAACGTCGTCAAGGGTTTGGAAATCCACCGGAGGAACCGCTTCGACCCGGGGGCCGAACTCCTTTCCCTGATGGCCGAAGGCCCCATCTCCGCCCTGGGCACCGAGGAAGACGGCGAACGGCGGACGGCCTGGCTCGCCACCGGCTACGACGAGGTCCGCCAGGTCCTCAGCTCGGACAAGTTCAGCGCGCGCCTGATCTACGGGGGCACCGCGGCAGGCATCGCCTGGCCGGGTTTCCTCACCCACTACGACCCGCCGGACCACACGCGGCTGCGCCGGTTGGTCACCCCGCCGTTCACCATGCGGCGGATGAAGGATTTCCGGCCCGAGGTCGCGCAGATCGTCGAAGACGCCTTGGACACCATCGAGGACATGGGCGGTCCGGTGGATTTCGTCCCGCATTTCGGCTGGGCGATCGCCACGACGGCGACCTGCGACTTCCTCGGCATCCCGCGGGACGACCAGGCGGATCTGTCCCGCACCCTGCACGCCAGCCGGACCGAGCGGACGGACAAACGGCGCAACGCGGCGGGCAACAAGTACATGCAGTACATGAACAAGGCCGTCGCCCGCGTGCGTCGCGATCCCGGTGACGACCTGTTCGGCGTCGTGGTGCGCGAACACGGCGACGAGATCACCGACGCGGAGCTGGCCGGGGTGGCCGCGTTCATCATGGGCGCCGGCGGCGACCAGGTCGCCCGGTTCCTCGCGGCGGGCGCGCTGCTGATGGTCGATTTCCCGGAGCAGTTCGACATCCTGCGGGACCAGCCGGACACGATCCCGGACTGGCTGGAGGAGCTGAACCGGTATCTGACCACCGACGAGAAACTCCACCCGCGTATCGCCAAGGAGGACGTGACGATCGGCGGCCGTCTGGTCAAGGCCGGTGACACCGTCACGTGTTCCCTGCTCGGGGCGAACCGGGCGAAGTTCCCCGCGCCGGAGGACGAATTCGACATCACCCGGGAGAAGTCGCCGCATGTCTCGTTCGGGCACGGGATCCACCACTGCCTCGGCAGGCCGCTGGCGGAGATGGTGTTCCGGGAGGCGATTCCCGCGCTGGCACGGCGTTTTCCCAAGCTGAGGCTCGCCGAGCCCGATCGCAAACTCAAGTTCGGACCGCCACCGTTCGACGTGGAAGCCCTGCCGCTCGACTGGTAACGCCAGAAAGCCTGAGGAGAATCATGGTAGTTCCCTTGCCGCATCAGCGGATCCGGCTCGATCCGGCGCCGGAGCTCTGGGCGTTGCACCAAGAAGGCCCGCTGCACAGGTACGACACGGAGACGGGGCTGAACGGCCGCAGGCAATGGTTGGTCACCGGGTACGACGAGGTGCGCGAGATCCTCGCCGACGCCACGCGGTTCAGCTCGATGCGGCCGGTCGACGACGAGGCGGACCGCGCCCACCTGCCGGGGATCCTGCAGGCCTACGACCCGCCCGATCACACCCGCCTGCGCGGGACGGTGGCCGGGGCGTTCAGCGTCCGGCGGATCGAGCGGTTGCGGCCGCGGGTCGAGGAAGTCATCGAAGAGGGCCTCGACGATCTGGAGAGCATGGGTTCGCCGATCGACTTCGTCCGGTACGCGGGCTGGCCCATCCCTGCGCTGATCGCCTGCGAGTTCCTCGGAGTCCCGCGTGACGACCAGACCGATCTGTCGCGGATGATCCGGGACAGCAGGGAGAGCCGGATCCCCAAGCAGCGGGCCCAGTCGAGCCTCGGCGTCGTCAACTACTGCGAAAAGCTCGCCGCCCGCGAACGTCGCGATCCCGGCGACGAGCTGATCGGCTTCATCGTGCGCGAGCACGGCGACAAGGTCAGCGACGAGGAACTTTCGGGGCTCGCCGAGGCGATCCTGATCGTGGCCGTCGAGCAGATGGCCGCCCAGCTGGCGATGGCGGTGCTCCTGTTCGCGACGAACCCGGCGCAGCTGTCCTTGCTGCGCGAGCGCCCGGAACTGGTGGACAGCGCGACCGAGGAAGTCCTGCGCTTTCCGACGATCGTCGAGGCGCCCTCTCCCCGGACCGCGCTCGTCGACCTGAACATCGCCGGCTACGAGATCCACGCCGGTGACGTGCTGACCTGTTCGATGCTGGCGGTCAACCGCGCGCTCGGGGACAAGTTCGACATCACCCGGGAGAACAGCCCGGGGCATCTCGCCTTCGGTCACGGCATCCACCACTGTGTCGGGGCGCCGCTGGCGAGGCTCGAACTGCGGGTGGCGCTGCCGATCCTGGCGCGCCGGTTCCCGGCGCTGCGGCTGGCGGTCCCGGAGGAGGAACTGCGGTTCGTGGCGGGCAAACCCGCCCCGTTCAACATCGAGGAGCTCCCCGTTGAGTGGTGAGGACACGCGTCCGCTGCACATCCGCAGGCAGGACCTCGATCCGGCGGACGAGCTGCGCGCCGCCGGGCCGCTGTCGAAGGTCACGGTGGGCACCGGGGCGGACGCCGAAACCATCTGGATGGCCGCGGGACACTCCGTCGTCCGCCAGGTTTTGGGTGACCACAAGCGATTCAGTACCCGGCGCCGCTGGCACGAGCAGGACGAGGTCGGCGGGCAGGGCATCTTCCGGCCGCAGGAGCTCGTCGGCAACCTGATGGATTACGACCCGCCAGAGCACACCCGGATGCGGCAGAAGCTGACCCCGGGATTCACCCTGCGGAAGATGCGGCGCATGGAGCCCTACATCGAGCAGATCGTGACGGAACGGCTCGATGCCATGGAGGACGAGGGATCCCCCGCCGACGTGATCGAACTCGTCGCCGACGAGGTGCCGGGAGCCGTGTTGTGCGAACTGATCGGGGTGCCCCGTGACGACCGCGCCATGTTCCTCAAGCTGTGCCACGGACATCTCGACGCCTCGCTGAGCCAGCGGAGGCGGGCGGCCGCCGGTGAGGCGTTCTCCCGCTACTTGCTGGCGATGATCGCCAGGAACCGCGAGGAGCCCGGCGAAGGGCTGATCGGCGCGGTCGTCGCCGAACACGGCGACGAGGCCACCGACGAGGAACTGCGGGGATTCTGCGTTCAGGTAATGCTGGCCGGTGACGACAACATCTCCGGCATGATCGGCCTCGGTGTGCTGGCTCTCCTGCGGCATCCCGAACAACTCGCCGCGATCCGGGGCGACGGCCAGGCGGCGGATCGGGCGGTCGACGAGCTGATCCGGTACCTCACCGTGCCGTACGCCCCGACACCCCGCACCGCCATGGAGGACGTCGCCATCGGGGACGAGGTCATCAAGGAGGGCGAGACCGTGCTCTGCTCGCTCCCCATGGCGAACCGTGATCCCGCGCTGGTACCGGATCCGGACCGGCTCGATCTCACGCGGGAGCCCGCGCCGCATGTGGCGTTCGGGCACGGGATCCACCACTGTCTCGGCGCTTCGCTGGCGCGGCTCGAACTGCGGACGGTCTTCACGTTGCTGTGGCAGCGTTTTCCGGACCTGAGGCTCGCGGATCCCGAGAAGGACACCATGTTCCGCCTCACCACGCCGGCTTACGGGCTCACGAGCCTGATGGTCGAGTGGTGAGTGAGGGTGGCGGTTAGGCGTCGGTACAGCGGGTCGTGAGTGGCGATTCGGGTTCTAACCCGAATCGCCACTCACGACCCACCGGACCCACCCCGCGCCCGACGTCCATGGCGGCGCTGGACGTCCCGCCCGATCGCGGATGAAGATTGCGGCGCGGCACAACGGCCGGACCGCAGGTCACTGAAGGAGCTTCCATCGGTATGGAGCACGCAATCGACGAGGTCGCGCCGGCCGTGGAGCCGACGGCCAACTACATGATGCGGACGCACTGCGATCCGCACGAGGACATGTTCACGTTGCGGGAGAAGGGCCCGCTGGTCCGGATTCTCGGCGACGCGTCCACGCAGCTCGGCAAGGGCTACGTCTGGCAGGCGCTCGGGTACGACGTCGTGCGCAAGATCCTCGGCGACCACGAGAACTTCACGACGCGGCCCCGGCTCACCGAGGCGGAAGCCGAGCGGACGACGAACGGCGAAGACGTGCCCATGGCGCCGCAGTTCGTCGGCCAGATCTCGACCTACGACCCGCCAGAGCACACGCGGCTGCGGCGGATGCTGACGCCGGAGTTCACCGTCCGGCGGATCCGGCGGCTGGAACCCGCGATCCAGGAACTCATCGACGAACGTCTCGACGAGGTCGAGGCCGAAGGCCCGCCCGCTGACGTACAAGGACTTTTCGCCGACCCGGTGGGCGGCGGTGTCCTTTGTGAACTGCTCGGCATCCCGCGCGACGACCGCAACGAGTTCATCCGGCGGATCCGGCGCAACGTCGATCTCAGCCGCGGATTCAAGGCGAGGGCCGCCGACAGCGCGGCGTTCAACCAGTACCTGCTCGGTCTCATCACCCGCCAGCGCAAGGTTCCCGACGACGGCTTCCTCGGCATGCTCGTCCGCGAGCACGGCGACAACGTCACCGACGACGAGCTGAAGGGCCTGTGCACGGCACTGCTGCTCGGCGGTGTCGAGACCGTCGCGGGAATGCTGGGCTTCGGTGTGCTCGCGCTCCTGGACCACCCGGACCAGAAGCAGATGCTCTTCGAGGGCAAGGAAGAAGCGGATCGCGTCGTCAACGAATTGCTGCGTTACCTCTCGCCCGTGCAGCAGCCGAATCCGCGGATGGCGCTCAGGGACGTCGTCGTCGGCGGACAGCTGATCAAGGCGGGGGATTACGTCCTTTGCTCGATCCTGATGGCGAACCGGGACGAAGCGCTGACGCCGAACCCGAACGTCCTCGACGCGCGGCGCCCGCCGGTTTCGGACGTCGGTTTCGGGCACGGCATCCATTACTGCATCGGCGCCGCGATCGCGAGGTCGGTGCTGCGCATGGCTTATCAGTCCCTGTGGCAGCGGTTCCCCGGGCTGCGCCTGGCGGTGTCCAACGACGAGGTCAAGCTCCGGAACGCGTTCATCGACTGCCCGGATCAATTGCCGGTCACCTGGTAGAGGGGAAGCGAAATGCGCGTGTTGTTGTGGGCGTGTGGCTCACGCGGGGATGTCGAGCCGTTGGTGGCCTTGGCCGCGCGGTTGAAGGAATCCGGCGCCGAGGTGCGGGTGTGCGCGCCACCGGACAGCGCGGAGCGGCTGGCCGAGATCGACGTGCCGCTGGTGCCGGTCGCCCGGCCGGACCGCGGGATGAACGACGGCGAGGGCCGGGATCCCGAGCTCGCCGCCGCCGGGATCGCCGACCAGTTCGACCAGATGCCCGCCGTCGCCGAAGGCTGCGACGTCGTGGTCGCGACCGGTCTGCTGTCCGGCGCCGTCGCGGTGCGATCGGTGGCCGAGAAGCTCGGAATTCCCTACTACTATGTCGCTTTGTGCCCGATCCACCTGCCGAGCCACCTCGACGCGCCGCAACGCGAGATGTACAACCAGGGTGCAGACGGCCTGTTCGGTGACGCGCTCAACGCGAAGCGGGCCGAGATCGGCCTGGCGCCGGTGAAGAACCTCTTCGACTACTGCTCCACCGAAAAGCCTCTGCTGGCCGCGGATCCGATCCTCGCGCCGCTGGAGCCGCGGCACGAGGCCGTGCAGACCGGCGCCTGGATCCTGCCCGACGAACGGCCGCTTCCCGCCGACCTGGAGGCGTTCCTCGCCGCCGGCCCGCCGCCGGTGTACGTCGGTTTCGGCAGCTCGTCCGGCACCGCCGACGCGGCGAAGGTGGCCATCGAGGCGATCCGCGCGAAGGGGCACCGCGTGATCCTTTCGCGTGGCTGGGCCGGTTTGGACCTGCCCGAGGACGAGGACGATTGCTTCGCCGTCGACGAGGTGAACCTCCAAGAGCTGTTCCGGAGGGTCGCCGTCTCCATCCACCACGACGGCACGGGCACGACCCATATCGCCACCCGCGCGGGTTCGCCGCAGATCATCGTGCGGTCGATCGTCGGCCAGCAGTACTACTCCGACCGGGTCGCCGAACTGGGAATCGGGGTCGCCCTCGAAGGGCCCGCCCCGACGTTCGAGGCCATGTCCGCCGCGCTCACCACGGCCTTGGCCCCCGAGACGCGGGCCAAGGCGATCGAGGTCGCCGGCACGATCCCCGCCGACGGGACCGCGGTGGCCGTGGATCTGCTGCGCGACGCGGTCAGCCGGGAAAAGCCGTCGGTTCCCGCCTGAACTGAAAGAACGGGGAATTACGTGAAGCGCGTGTTGCTGGCGACGTCCGGAAGCCGAGGGGACGTCGAGCCGCTGGTGGCATTGGCCGTACGGCTGCGGGAGGCGGGTGCCGAGGTGCGGATGGCCGCGCCACCGGACTCCTCCGAACGGCTGGCCGAGGTCGGTGTCCCGCTGGTACCGGTCGGAGGTTCGACCCGCACCGCGATCAAAGGGGCGAAGCCGCCGTCCCCCGAGGACGGGCCGCGGCTTTCGGCCGAGGCGATGGCCGTCCAGTTCGCCGAGGTCCCGGCGGCCGCCGAGGGATGCGACCTCGTGGTGACGACCGGGATGCTGGCCACCGCGGTCGCCGTCCGGTCCGTGGCGGAGAAACTCGGAATCCCTTACTACTACGGCTTTTACTGCCCACGCTTCATCCCGTCGCCGCATTACGCGCCGCCGCCCCCGCTCGGCGAGCCTCCCGCGCCGGAAGGCACCGACAACCGGGCGCTGTGGGAGCGCAACAGCCGGAGTGCGCTCAACCGTTTCGGCGAGCCGCTCAACAGCCAGCGGGCCGCGATCGGTCTCCCGCCGGTCGAGGACGTCTTCGGGTACGGCTTCACCGATCACCCGCTGCTGGCCGCCGACGCGTCCCTCGCCCCGCTCCAGCCGACGGATCTCGACGTCGTCCAGACCGGTGCTTGGACACTGCCCGACCAGCGGCCGCTGTCCCCGGAACTGGAGGCGTTCCTCGCCGCCGGCCCGCCGCCGGTGTACGTCGGTTTCGGCAGCATGCGTGCCCCCGACGAGGCCGCCAAGGTCGCCATCGAGGCGGTGCGGGCCCACGGCCGCCGCGTGATCATCTCCCGTGGCTGGGCCGATCTCGCGCTGATCGACGACCGGAACGACTGCTTCGCCGCGGGGGAGGGCAACCAACAGCTCCTGTTCGGCCGGGTGGCCGCCGCCGTCCATCACGGCGGCGCGGGCACGACGACCACGGCCACCCGGGCGGGTGTCCCGCAGGTCGTGGTCCCGCAGATCGCGGACCAGCCGTACTTCGCCGGCCGGGTGGCCGAGCTGGGCGTCGGCGTGGCGCACGACGGCCCGACGCCGACCTTCGAGTCCCTGTCGGCCGCGCTCGAAACGGCACTCGCCCCCGGAACCCGGGAGCGGGCGACGGCCGTGGCGGGCACGGTCCGCACCGACGGGGCCGCCGTGGCCGCGAAATTCCTCCTCGACGCGGTCGACCGCGTTTCCGTCTGAAGCCAGGGGTACGAGATGCGTGTGTTGTTGTCGACGACCGGTCTCCGCGGAGACGTCGAACCGGTGGTCGCGCTGGCGGTGCGGTTGCGGGAACTCGGCACCGAGGTGCGGGTGTGCGCGCCGCCGGACACCGCGGGACGGCTGGCCGAGTTCGCCGTCCCGTTCGTCCCCGTCGGGCAGTCGTTGCACGCCATGATGCGAGGGATGACGGAAGGGCCGGAGCCCCGGCGCCCCGCCGACGAGCTCGCCGAGCAGTTCGACGCGGTCCCGGCGGCCGCCGAGGGCTGTGACGTGGTGCTGGCGACCGGCGTCCTCTCTGCCGCCATCGGCGTGCGGTCGGTGGCCGAAAGCCTTGGCATTCCGTACTTCTACGCCGCGTACTGCCCGATTTACCTGCCGTCGCCGTACTATCCGCCGCCCCTGTCGCGGGGCGACGGCCGCCCGCCCGAGGAGGCCATGGACGACAACCGGGCGCTGTGGGACTTCTACAACGAGGTCTTCTCCCGGCGGTACTCGGACGCGCTCAACGGCCGCCGCGCGGCGCTCGGCCTGCCGCCGGTGGAGAACCTCGTCCAGTACGGCTTCACCGAACAGCCCTGGATGGCGGCGGACCCGGTGCTCGCTCCGCCCCGGCCCGAGCTCGGCGCCGTGCAGACCGGCGCGTGGATCCTGCCCGACGAGCGGCCGCTTCCCGCCGGCCTGGAGGCGTTCCTCGCCGCCGGTCCGCCGCCGGTGTACGTCGGTTTCGGCAGCACGCCCGAAATCGCGGACACGGTGAAGCTGGCCGTCGAGGCGATTCGCGCGCAGGGGCACCGGGTGGTCCTCTCGCGGGGCTGGGCGGACATGGCACTGCCCGACGACGGGGCCGACTGCTTCGCCGTCGGAGAGGCGAATCTCCAGGCGCTGTTCGGCCGGGTCGCCGCTGTCGTCC
Organism: Amycolatopsis roodepoortensis; assembly: GCF_024628825.1. Taxonomy (NCBI): domain Bacteria; kingdom Bacillati; phylum Actinomycetota; class Actinomycetes; order Pseudonocardiales; family Pseudonocardiaceae; genus Amycolatopsis; species Amycolatopsis roodepoortensis. The sequence goes on along the minus strand of NZ_CP102415.1, from coordinate 3,304,465 downwards.
ATCACGCCGGCGGGGGCACGACGACGGTCGCCGCGCGAGCCGGTATTCCGCAGGTCGTGCTGCCCCAGATCACCGACCAGCCGTACTTCGCCGAGCAGGTGGACGCGCTGGGTATCGGCGTGGCGTTCGAGGAGTTCGGCCCGGCCCCCACTTTCGATTCCTTGTCCGCTGCGCTCGCGACGGCGCTGTCCCCGGAGACCCGGGCCCGCGCGAAAGCCGTCGCGGGCACGCTCCGCGGCGACGGGACGACCGTGGCCGCCGAGCGCCTGCGTGCCGCCGTCGGCCGCGTTTCCGTCTGACCATCAACCGACCAGGGTGAGGAAAATGTCCGATCTGGCTGCAGCACCGCACGAGAACCGGCAGATGGCGCAGTGGTTCGGCGCCGACGCCGAACGGTACGACCGCGCCCGGCCCACCTACCCCGAAGCACTGGTCGACCGGATCGTCTCGATGAGCCCCGGCAAGAACTTCGTGGACGTCGGCTGCGGCACCGGCCTTTCGTCCCGCCCGTTCCAGGCGGCGGGGTGCACGGTGCTCGGCGTCGAGCCGGACGCGCGGATGGCGGAGGTCGCCCGCAGGCGTGGTCTCGACGTCGAGGTGGCCAAGTTCGAGGATTGGGACCCGGCGGGCCGCACCTTCGACGCGGTCACCTCGGGAACGGCCTGGCACTGGGTGGACCCGTTCGCGGGCGCGGCCAAGGTGGCGGACGTGCTCGCGCCGCATGGCCTGATCGCGTTGTTCGACAACGGTTTCGAGCTGCCGGAGGCCGTCATGACGGCGCAGGGGGAGGCGTACCGGCAGGCCATGCCGGACGTGAAGTTCGAGCCGCCGTCCAAAAAGGACGAAGACGTCGAAGAGTACGTCCAGCAGGTCTACGCAAAGCAGTACGTGAAGGCAGCCGAAGGCATCCTCCGGACCGGCGCGTTCAGCCAGCCGGAGGAACTGCGCTTTGAGTGGTCGCGTGTCTGCACCCGTGACGAGTGGCTGGACCAGATCCCGACACAGGGCGGGCTCAACCACCTCGCGGAAGACGCGCGCGCCCGGTTCCTGGCGTACCTCGGCTCGGCCATCGACGAAATCGGCGGGTCGTTCACCATCAATTACGCCACGGTCGGCATCGCCGCGGTCCGGCGCTGAAGTACACCAGGGGATACGAAATGCGCGTGTTGTTTTGGTCGTACGGAACCCGCGGCGAGGTCGAACCGCTGGTGGCACTGGCACTGCGGTTGCGCGAGCAGGGTGACGAGGTGCGGATGTGCGCGCCTCCCGACTACACCGGGCGGCTGGCCGAGGTGGGCGTGCCGCACGTCGTCGTCGGCAAGCCCGTGCTCGAAGAGGCGGGCAAGCTGGGCGGGCCGCCCGAATCGCCCGAAGCCGCGATCGCGGGGATCGCGGAGCAGTTCGACAAGATTCCGGCGGCCGCCGAGGGCTGTGACGCGGTGGTGGCGACCGGCCTGCTGTCGGGCGCGATCGGTGTCCGTTCGGTGGCGGAGAAGCTGGGTATCCCGTACTTCTACGTCGTACCCTCGCCGTCGCTCGTGCCGTCGCCCGAACACCGGGGCATGTACAACAACGGGGCCGACGGGATGTTCGGCGGCGCGCTCAACGAGCTCCGGGCTTCGATCGGTCTCCCGCCGGTGAAGAACCTGTACGACTTCAGCACCACCGACAAGCCCTTGCTGGCGGCGGATCCGCTCCTGGCACCGGCGGCTGACGGCGTCCGGACCGGTGCGTGGATCCATCCCGACGATCGTCCGCTTTCCGCTGAGCTGGAGGCTTTTCTCGCCGCCGGTCCGGCACCGGTGTACGTCGGCTTCGGCTGTTCGCCCGCTCCCGCCGACATCGCCAAGGTGGCCGTCGAGGCGATCCGTGCCCAGGGGCGCCGGGTCGTTCTTTCCCACGGCTGGGCGGGTTTGACGCTGCCGGACGACGGCGCCGACTGCCTGGCCGTCGGTGAGGAAAACCTGCAAGCGCTCTTCGGCCGCGTGGCGGCCGCGGTCCACCACGGTGGCACCGGCACGACACATGTGGCGGCGCTCGCGGGGGTTCCGCAGGTCGTGGTCCCGCAGATCGCGGACCATCCGCATTTCGCCGCCAAGGTGGCCGAACTCGGCATCGGGGTGGCGCACGACGGACCGAACCCGACGGTCGATTCGCTGTCCGCCGCGCTCGTCACGGCGCTGGCCCCGGAAACGGCGGCGCGCGCGAAAGCCGTCGGCGGCACGATCCGCACCGACGGGACGACGGTGACCGCGGAATTCGTGCGCGCCGAAGTCCGGGCGCTGTCCAGGCTCACAAGTTGAAGCCCGACAAGGCGGTAACCAAAATCAGCACCATGATTCCACGCCGGCTGCTGGCGATCTCCCCGCATTTGGACGACGCGGTCCTTTCCCTCGGCGCGAGCCTCGCCCAAGCGGCGCTGGACGGCGCGGAGGTACTCGTCTACACGGTCTTCGCGGGAACTGCTCCGCCTCCCTATTCCGCGGCGGCGGAACGAATGCACGCGGTCTGGGGGCTTTCCCCGGAGGACGACGCGCCGCTCCATCGCCGCAACGAGGACATCGCCGCGCTCGCTCACCTGGGGCTGGCGTACCGGCACGGCCGGTTCCTCGACTCCATCTACCGGAGGCTGCCGGACGGCCGGTGGCTCACCGATCACGTGGAGGGCGGGCAAAAGCTCGCGGTGGCCCAGGATTCGCCGGGCGACGACGGTCTGGTCGCCGAGATCAGGGACGACATCGAGGCGACCGTCGCGGAGTTCGAGCCGACGCTGATCGTCACGTGCGCGGCCGTCGTCGACCATCCCGACAACCTGGCCACCCGTGACGCCGCGTTGGCGGCGTTCTCCGCCGCACGCGCGAAGAACGTCCCGATACGGCTCTGGGAAGACCTTCCCTATTCGATGTTCAACCCGGGAACGATCGAACTTCCCGCCGGCTTCCGGCTCGGCACTTCCGAATTCGAATCCGCGACGACGGAGACCTGGAAACGGAAACGAGAAGCCGTCGAGTGCTATTCTTCGCAGCTGGCGATGCTCAACGGCAGGAACAAGAATCTGTTCGCAAGGCTGGACGAGCACGCGCGGAAGAACTCGCCGCGGGGCGGATTCGGCGAAACCACCTGGCCCGTTCTCCTCGACGAAAACAACGGTTAAGCGAGGTACCGGAGTGTCCGCAACACTCACCCATCTGCCGTCACCCTCACCGGACCCCGCCCCTGAAGGTGTGCGCGGCCGCTGGGCGTTCTGGCGCTCACCCGCCGATCAGCCGCGGTGGGCCCGGCCGGTGCTGCTGGGCATCGCCTTCGTGGCCTTGGTGCTCTACGCCTGGAACCTGCCGAGGGTCGACTTCGCGCCGTTGTACTCGGACACGGCCAAGAGCATGTCCGAGAGCTGGAAGGCGTTCTTCTACGGCACCGTCGACCCCGGAGCGACGTACACGCTCGACAAACTCGCCGGATCGTTCGCGCCGCAGGCCATCTCGGCCAAGATCTTCGGCTACCACGAATGGTCGCTGGCGCTGCCGCAGGTGATCGAAGGCGTGATCTCGGTACTGGTGCTGTACCGGGTCGTTCGCCGCTGGGCGGGTGTCGTGCCCGGCCTGCTCGCCGCCGGCATCTTCACCCTCACCCCGGTGCTGGCGTCCATGTTCGGGCACAGCATGCAGGACGGCCTGCTCACCATGTGCCTGGTGCTCGCCGTCGACGCCTACCAGCGCGCCGTGCTCGAGGGGCGGCTCCGGTCGCTCGTCTGGGCCGGTGTCTGGGTCGGCATCGGCTTCCAGGCGAAAATGGTGCAGGCGTGGATGATCCTGCCCGCGCTGGCCATCGGCTACCTGCTGAGCGCCCCGGTGGAACTGCGCCGCCGGGTGAAGCATCTCGCGCTCGCCGGTGTGGTGACGCTGGCGGTGTCGCTGTCGTGGATCGCGCTCTACACCTTCACCCCGGACAGCTCTCGTCCGCATATCAGCGGCACCACGAACAACAGCGCGTTCGCCATGGTGTTCGGCTACAACGGTCTCGGCCGCGTCGGGATCCACCTGCCCGGCGCCGAGGACCCCAACGGCCGCGGTGGCCTGCCGTCGCTCGGCCCGGGCGGTCCCGGTGGCGGTCCTGGCGACTTCCCCGGTGGCCCTGGCGGGCCTGGAGGCCCCGAGGGCGGTCCGGGTGACGGCCCCGGTGGGCCCCAGGGCGGTCCGGGTGACGGTCCTGGCGGTGGCCCCGGTGATCCGCAGGGCCCCGGCGGCGGCCAGGGACTGGACGAGAACGGGAACTTCGGGACCAAGCACCAGGACGAGCAGAACGGCGACTTCGGCCCGAAGGCCGAAGGCGGCCAGCCCCTCGGCCCTGGCGGCCCGCAGCCGGACGAGTCCAAAATGGAGACTCGGGCGGATCCGATGGGGGCGACCAAACTGCTCGACGGTCACCTCGGCGTCGCGATCGCCTGGCTGTTCCCGCTCGCCCTCCTGTCCCTGCTGTGCGGGCTCTGGTGGTGGCGCCGCGCCGAGCGCACCGATCCGGTGCGCGGCGGGCTGGTGATGTGGGGCGTCTGGCTGGTGACCTTCCTCTTCGTCTTCAGCGCGAGCGCTGTCGCGCACACCGCGTACGTGGCCTCTCTCGCTCCGGCGATCGCCGCACTTTCGGCGCTCGGCATCGTCACTTTCTGGCGGGCGTACCACACCAGCGGCAGGCAGGGCTGGATCCTGCCGATCGCCATCGCGGCGGAGCTGGCTTGGGGCGCCTGGCTGTGGTCCCATTACCCGAACTTCCTGCCGTGGGCGAAATGGGGCACGCTCGTACTCGGGGTGGCCGCCCTCGTCGTGCTGATCGTGGCTCGAATGCGTGAGAACGCTTCGAAATCACTGGTCACCGCCGCCCTCGCCGTCGGTGTCGCGGCGATGATCGCCGCGCCCGCCACCTATGCCATCTCCGTACTCCATCCCGATTACTCCGGCAGCTCTTTCGACGCCAACGCCGGGCCGGCGTCCGGCTCGTTCTGAGGCGGGCCGGTGTCGTTCTCAACGTCTGCGGAAGTCTCCGCCGGCCGGAAAGGAAAACCGCCGATGCAGGAATCGCTCGACTCCACCGAGGTTCACCGCCGCTTCCAGCTGATCGCCAACGGTCCCGCCCTGTTCAACGCGGTGGTGTCCGGTATCGAGTTGGACATCTTCGACTTCCTGGAAGAGCGCGGCGGTGCCGACGCCGCGGCGCTCGGTGAGTTCACTGGCCTGGAGCCGCACAAGGTGCGCGTCCTGATGCTCGCGCTGACCACGTCGGGCCTGATCGAGAAGCGGGGCGTCGACTATGTGAACCACCCGGTCGCGACCGAACTGCTCGCCACGACCGGACCGGAGAGCTGGCAGCACATCCTGCTCAGCTGGAAGACCATCTACTACCCGGCGTTCGCGCGGATGACCTCCGCGCTGCGCGCCGGCACCAACGAGGCCCTCGACGCCCTCGACGGCCCCGGGGACACGCTGTACGCGCGGCTCGGCAACGACCCGGAGAAGGCGCGGATCTTCTACACGGCGATGTCGGCGTTCTCGCTGCAGACGATGCCGGGCCTGCTGGAGCACATCGACGTCAAGTCGTCGCGGCACCTGCTCGACGTCGGTGGCGGCGACGGGACCACGGCGGCGGCCCTGCTGAAGGCCAACCCCGGCCTCAAGGCCACGCTGCTCGACCTGCCCAGCAGCGTGGAGCTGGCCTCGCAGCGCGTGCCCGCCGAGGTCACCGACAGGCTCACCCTGCACCCGGCCGACCTGCTGACCGACGCTTTCCCCGGCGGCACCGACCACGCTCTGTTCAGCCACGTGCTCGACACCTTCACGGCCGAGCAGTGCGTCATGCTGCTGGCGAAGGCCTACGAGGTGCTGCCTTCCGGCGGGAAGATCTCGATCTACGGCTTCGCGGCCGCGGACGACGAGACCGGCGGCCCGCTGTCCGCGCGGCTTTCGTTGTACCTCAACATTCTCGCCACCGGGCGGGGGATGGCCTGGCCGCAGGCGGAGGCGTCGGCGTGGCTCAAGTCGGTGGGTTGTGTGGACGTGCGCTCGGTGGAGCTGCCGTTCGAGCACGCGCTGGTGACCGGGACCAAGCCCTGATCGGTTGCCCCGCCCGTGTCGCGAAAGCCACTTTCGGGACGTCTGATGTCCCGAAAGTGGCTTTCGCGTCGTGCTCTATCTGCTGCGGAGTACGTGAAGGACCCCTTCACGTACTTGTGACTGGTCCTCTCGTGGCGGGGTGTGTGGAAATAGGGACACTCAACGTCTCTATTTCCACACACCCCTCACGCAAAGTCACCTTCGCGCTTTTCGGCTCGCGAACCCAGGACCCGGAGGGTTGCGAAAGCCACTTTCGCAACCTTCAACGTTGCGAAAGTGGCTTTCGCAACGTCCCGATACACGAAAAGGCCCCCATCCCGAACCGCGGATGGGGGCCTTTCCCGTACCCAGCGACCTCAGGGAAGCCGAGGCGTGATGAGCGCCGCGAGCCGCGCGACGCCTTCCTCGATCAGTTCCGGAGTGAGCAGGCTGATCGACAACCGCAGCTGGTGGAAACCGCCCTTGCCGCCGAAGAAGTGGTGCATCGGCGTGAACAGCACACCGTGGTCGCGCGCGGCGATTTCCAGCAGTTCGTCGTCGACGACGAACGGGACGGTGACGGTGACGAAGAATCCGCCGGTGGGGGTGTTCCAGCTGACGCCGGCGCACGAGCCGAGCCGCCGGTCGAGTTCGCTCAGGGTGAGTCGCAGGTTGCGCTGGTAGATGGCGATTTCCCGCGCGTTCGCCTTGGTGAGGCTGTAGTCGTTGAGCAGGAGCTTCCCGGCGATCACGGCTTGAGCGATGGGGGAGGTGTTCACCGTGAGCATGCCCTTGAGCTTCGAAAGCTGGTCGGCGTACAGGCCGCCGTCGGCCATCCGCTGATCCGCCACCGCGAAGCCGACGCGGGCGCCGGGCATGCCGGTCTTGGCGAAGGAACCGATGTAGACCACGGAGTTCGACCGGTCGAGGGATTTCAGCGAGGGCAGCCGCTCGGAGCCGAACAGGCCGTACGCGTTGTCCTCCAGGAGCAGGATCCCGTTCTGCTCGGCGACGTCGAGGAGCCGATGCCGCGAGGGCAGATCCATGCTGGTGCCGGTGGGGTTGGCGAAGTTGGGGGTCACGTAGCAGGCGCGCACCCGCTTGCCCTGCTCGTCGGCCCGCTTCAGCTGGAGGACGAGGTCGTCGGGGTCGATGCCGTTTTCGGTCGAGCGCACCGGCCACACGGGGGTGTCGGTGAGCAGCGCGGCGCCGGTCAGCCCGACGTAGGTGGGGGCGGGCGCGAGCAGGACGTCGCGGTCGCCCGCGCGCAGGGTGCGCAGGAGCAGGAACATGGCCTCCTGGGCGCCGACGGTGACGACGACGGATTCCGGGGCGGCGTCGATGTTCTCGTCTTCGGCGATGTTCTTCGCGATGAGGTCGGCGATGACGCCCTTGGTGGTGCCGTATTGGAAGAGCGTGCGGGTCACCCCCGCCTCGTCCAGTTTCCGATCTTCGCGCAGATGTGCGCAATAGGCGTCGATGTACTCGTGGATGAGCCGGATGTCGAAGAACTCTTCGTACGGCCGGCCTGCCGCCATGGAAATGGCCACAGGGTATTCGTCGATCAGTTCGTTGAGCAGATTCATCGACGAGATGGCCGGATCGGTGAGCGATCCATGCAGCGTTTCCACGTTCCAGTGAGTGGACAGACCGTTTGAATCCATGAATACTAGGATTTCCATACGCCGTTGAGGTGTCAAGAACGGGCCGTGGACGCCATTTCGGCGATAATGTCCATCGTCGAATGGTCCGGACACTCGATCCCCGAAGGTACGGTCGGATCCGCGCCGCACCATCGAATCCCGGCGCAGCGGCCATTTTCCCGGAGGAACATCATGCTGATGACAACCGAGAACGGGATCCGGTTGTCCTACAACGACTGTGGTGACGGCCCGCCCGTTCTTCTGCTGACCGGCACCGGTGCGCCGAGTTCGGTGTGGGACCTCCATCAGGTACCCGCGCTCCGCTCGGCCGGTTTCCGGGTGATCACCATGGACAACCGCGGGATCCCGCCGAGCGACGACGGCGCGGGCGGGTTCACGATCGCGGATCTCGTCGACGACGTGGCATCCCTGATCGAGTACCTGGACGCGGTGCCCTGCCGGGTGGTCGGCACGTCGATGGGTTCGTACATCGCGCAGGAACTCGCGCTCGCCCAACCGGAACTGCTGGATTCGGTCGTGCTGATGGCGGCCTGCGGCAAGAGCAGTGTCGTCCAGCGGGAGCTCGCCGAGGGCGAGGCACAGCTGATCGAGCAGGGGATCGAGCTGCCGCCCGGTTTCCTCGCCGCCGTCCGTGCCATGCACAACCTGGGGCCCGCGACACTCGCCGACGACGACGCCGCGGCCGACTGGCTCGACCTGTTCGCGGCGTCGAGTGCTTGGGGGCCCGGCGTCCGGGCACAGCTGCTGGTGAGCGCGCTGCCGGACCGGCTGGGCGCCTACCAGGCGATCAAGGTGCCCTGTCACGTCATCTCGTTCGAGCACGACCTCGTGGCGCCACCCGCCGGCGGACTGGAGCTGGCCTCCGCGATCCCCGGCGCGACCTACCGCACGATCCCCGAGTGCGGGCATTTCGGTTACCTGGAGAACCCGGAAGCGGTGAACCGCGAGCTGATCCGGTTCCTCCGCGCCGGATCGCGCGAGACACTGGGAGAGACCGTATGACCGTCCTTTCGGCGGCCACGACACCCGATCTGTTCGAGGCGACCGCGGCCGTCCTGCCGGATCGGCAGGCGGTGGCGATGGACACCACCACCCTCACCTACGCCGAGCTGAACGGCGAGGCCAACCGGCTCGCCCGGCGGCTCGTCGCGCACGGCGTCGGCCCGGAGCGGCTCGTCGCGCTGGCGATGCCGAGGTCGATCGAGTTCGTCATCGCGATCCTGGCCGTGCACAAGGCAGGCGCCGCGTACGTCCCGGTCGACCCGGACTATCCGGAGGAACGCAAGCGCCAGATGCTGGACGACGCGGCGGCGCACTGCCTGCTGTGCCTGCCGGGGCAGGACGTGGACGGCGCCCCCGTCGTCCTGAGCGTGGAACGGGAACCCGGGCTGTCCGAGCCGAACCTGGACGACGAGGAGCGCATCAGCCCCCTGCGTCCCGACCACCCGGCGTACGTCATCTACACCTCAGGCTCGACGGGACGGCCGAAGGGCGTGCTGGTCACGCACCGCGGCATCCCGAACCTGGCCGACGACTACGTGCGCCGCCAGGAACTGGGGCCGGACAGCAGGTTGCTGGCCTTCGCCTCGCCGAGTTTCGACGCCGCCGTCGCCGAGTTCTGGCCGATCTGGCAGGCGGGTGGCTGCCTGGTGCTGGCCTCCGCGCCGGATCTGGTCCCCGGCGAGCCGCTTTCCCGCCTCGTGCGCGAACAGCGCATCACGCATGTCACGTTGCCACCGTCGGCGCTGGCGCCGCTGGAGGAGTCGGGCGGCCTGCCCACCGGGCTGACGCTGCTGGTCGCCGGTGAGGCGTGCCCGGCCCCGGTCGCGAAGCGCTGGGCGGTGGACCGCGTGATGATCAACGCCTACGGCCCGACCGAGACCACGGTCGCGGTCACCGCGAGCGAGCCGCTGACCGGTGAGGAGACGCCGCCGATCGGCAGGCCGATCACCGGTGTCCGCACCTATGTCCTGGACGACAGGCTGCGGCCGGTCGAGGACGGGGACGTCGGCGAGCTGTACACGGTGGGGCCCGGCCTGGCCCGTGGTTATCTCCGGAGGGCGGCCGCGACCGCGGAACGGTTCCTGCCGGATCCCTTCGGCACCCCGGGCGGCCGCATGTACCGCACCGGGGACCGGGTCCGCACGCGCGCGGACGGCCAGTACGTCTTCGTCGGCCGGGTGGACGACCAGCTGAAGGTGCGCGGCCACCGGATCGAACCGGGCGAGGTCGAGGCCGCGCTGCTGGCGGTCGACGGGGTGGCCCAGGCCGTGGTGACCGAGCACGAGAACCGGCTCGTCGCCTACGTGGTCGGCACCGGCGGCGAGCGCGTCCCCGCCGAACGCATCCTGACGCCGCTTCGCGCGCAGCTGCCCGGATATCTCGTGCCCGACGTGATCGTCGGGTTGCCCAGCCTGCCGGTCTCGCCCAACGGCAAGATCGACCGGGTCGCCCTGCCCACGCCCGAAGAGGAGCACGCCGGGCGCGCCGCGGCGGGCCGGGAACCGCTCACTCCGACGGAGATCATCCTGGTCGAGCTGTTCGCCGAGGTGCTCGGCGTCAGCAGCGTCGGCGTGGACGACAGCTTCTTCGAGATCGGCGGCCATTCGCTGCTCGCCACCCGGCTCGTGAGCCGGATCCGGGAACGCCTGAAGATCCGGCTGAGGGTGCAGGCGTTCTTCGACGCGCCGACGGTGGCCCGGCTGGCCAAGGTGCTCGACGGCGCCCACACCTGACCTGGAGACCAGTCATGCAGACGACGACAGCCGTCGACCTCGGAAATCCCGACCTCTACACGACTCTGGACCGGCACGGCCGGTGGCGCGAGTACGCGGCGGAAGACGCGATGGTGTGGAGCGAGCCGGGCAGCTCGCCCGGTGGGTTCTGGTCCGTGTTCTCGCATCGTGCGTGCGCCGCGGTGCTCGGGCCGTCGGCCCCGTTCACCTCCGAATACGGGATGATGATCGGCTTCGACCGCGAGCATCCCGACAACTCGGGCGGCCAGATGATGGTGGTCTCCGAACAGGACCAGCACCGGAAGCTACGCAAGCTGGTCGGGCCGCTGCTTTCGAGGGCGGCGGCGCGCAAGCTCTCGGAGCGGGTGCGGGCGGAGGTGTCCGCCGTCCTGGACCGGGTGCTCGACGGCGACGTGTGCGACGTCGCCGCGGCGATCGGCCCGCGGATCCCCGCCGCCGTCGTCTGCGAAATCCTCGGCGTGCCCGCCGAAGACCAGGACATGCTCATCGACCTGACCAATCACGCGTTCGGCGGCGAGGACGAGCTGTTCGACGGGATGACGCCGCGTCAGGCGCATACCGAGATCCTCGTCTATTTCGACGAACTGATCACCGCGCGCCGGGAGAGCCCTGGCGACGACCTCGTCAGCACTTTGCTTTCCGACGACGAGCTGTCGATCGACGACGTGTTGCTCAACTGCGACAACGTGTTGATCGGCGGCAACGAGACGACGCGCCACGCGATCACCGGCGCGGTGCACGCTTTCGCCACCGTGCCGGGGCTTCTGGCGCAGGTGCGGGACGGCGACGTGGACGTCGACACCGTCGTGGACGAGGTGCTGCGCTGGACCTCACCCGCGATGCACGTCCTGCGGGTGACGACCGGGGAGGTCACCCTCAACGGCCGCGACCTGGAGCCGGGGACGCCGGTGGTCGCGTGGCTGCCCGCGGCGAACCGGGATCCCGCCGTGTTCGAGGATCCCGACACGTTCCGCCCCGGGCGGAAACCCAATCGGCACATCGCTTTCGGCCACGGAATGCACCACTGCCTCGGGTCCGCGCTCGCGCGGATCGAGCTGGCGGTCGTGCTGCGGGAAGTGGCCGCACGAGTGTCGCGAGTGGAGCTCACGAAGGAGCCGTCCTGGTTGCGGGCGGTCGTCGTGCAGGGGTACCGGGAGCTCCCGGTGCGGTTCACGGGCCGCTGACCGTCCTATTAGGACCATCTGTCAAGCGGACAGCATTGATGCGTAGTCGGCTTCGCGCCATTCTTGCCATGAGGATCACATCTATTCCACGGAGGAATGTCTTGTCTGCTCACGAAAACACGCAGAATTTCGAGATCGACCATGTGGAGATGTACGTGGCCGACCTCGAGGCCGCCGCGTCCGGATGGATGGACAGGTACGACTTCTCCGTCGCGGCCACGGACCGGTCGGAGGACCACCGGAGCGTGACGCTGCGGCACGCCGGGATCGCGCTGGTCCTCACCGAGCCGCTGACCGACCGGCACCCGGGCGCGACCTACCTGCAGACCCACGGCGAGGGCGTGGCGGACATCGCGCTGCGCACCCCCGACGTGGCCGCCGCCTTCGAGACCGCGGTGAAGGCAGGCGCGCAGCCCATCCGCGAGCCGGAGAAGCGCGCGGACTCGGTCACGGCCACCGTCAGCGGTTTCGGCGATGTCGTGCACACCCTGATCCAGAGCGACGGCACCGGGGAAGCGCCGGAAGCCTTCCGCGGCAAGGGTGGCGTGGACCTGAACGAGATCGACCACTTCGCGGTCTGCCTGAACGCCGGCGACCTCGCGTCCACGGTGGCGTTCTACGAGCGCGCCCTCGGGTTCAAGCAGATCTTCGAAGAGCACATCGTGGTCGGTGCCCAGGCGATGAACTCCACCGTCGTGCAGAGCACGTCGGGTGCGGTCACCCTCACCCTGATCGAGCCCGACAAGACCGCCGACCCCGGTCAGATCGACGACTTCATCAAGGAGCACCACGGCTCCGGCGTCCAGCACATCGCGTTCACCAGCCCGGACGCGGTCCGCGCGGTCAAGGAGCTTTCCGCGCGGGGCGTGGAATTCCTGAAGACCCCGGACACCTATTACGACCTGCTCGGCGAGCGGATCGAGCTGGAGACGCACTCGCTGGACGACCTGCGCGAGACGAAGCTGCTCGCCGACGAGGACCACGGCGGCCAGCTGTTCCAGATCTTCACCGCCTCGACCCACCCGCGCAAGACGATCTTCTTCGAGATCATCGAGCGCCAGGGTGCGGGCACTTTCGGCAGCTCCAACATCAAGGCCCTGTACGAAGCCGTGGAGCTGGAGCGCACCGGCCAGAGCAAGCTGGGCCCCGCCCAGCGATGACCCCCCTCTGCCTGGACGACCTCGAACGTGCCGCGCGGGCGGCCCTCCCCGGCGAGATCTGGGATTTTCTCGCCGGGGGCAGCGGGGCCGAGTCCTCGCTGGAGGCCAATCGCACCGCGCTGGAGCGGATCTTCGTGATCCCCCGGATGCTGCGCGAACTCTCCGGTGGCACCACCGAGGCCGAGGTCCTCGGCCGGCGTGCCGCACTTCCCGTGGCGGTCGCGCCGGTCGCGTACCAGCGGTTGTTCCATCCCGAGGGTGAGCTCGCGGCGGCCCGTGCGGCGCGGGACGCCGGCGTGCCGTACACCATCTGCACGCTCAGCAGTGTCCCGCTGGAGGAGGTCGCGGCCGTCGGTGGACGGCCGTGGTTCCAGCTTTACTGGCTGCGCGACGAAAAGCGGTCGCTGGAGCTCGTGCACCGCGCGGAGGACGCGGGCTGCGAGGCGATCGTGTTCACCGTCGACGTCCCGTGGATGGGACGGCGGCTGCGGGACATGCGGAACGGTTTCGCGTTGCCGGAATCGGTGACGGCGGCCAACTTCGACGCCGGTGCGGCCGCGCATCGCCGTACCGAAGGGCTTTCGGCCGTCGCCGACCACACCGCGCGCGAATTCGCCCCGGCCACTTGGGAATCCATCGAGGCCGTCCGTGCGCACACGGACCTTCCGGTGGTGCTCAAGGGGATCCTCGCGGTCGAGGACGCCGTGCGGGCCGTCGACGCGGGAGCCGCCGGGATCGTGGTGTCCAACCACGGAGGCCGTCAGTTGGACGGCGCCGTACCGGGGATCACGATGCTGGGCGAGATCGCGGACGCGGTCTCCGGCGGCTGCGAAGTGTTGCTGGACGGCGGGATCCGGACCGGCGGGGACGTGCTCAAGGCGATCGCCCTTGGCGCGTCCGGTGTGCTGGTCGGACGGCCGGTCATGTGGGGGCTCGCCGCGGACGGCCAGGAGGGCGCCCGGCAGGTGCTCGACCTGCTCGCCGTCGAACTCCGGAACGCGATGGGCCTGGCGGGCTGCGATTCGGTGCGCGCGATCCGGCGGCTGAGCACTCGGTACAGCGGGTCGTGAGTGGCGTTTCGGGTTCTAACCGAAACGCCACTCACGACCCACCCGACCCACGCGAAAGGTGAGTCCCTGATGCTGCCCCTTCTCGCACCCGTGACGGTGCGCCCTCGCGACGACCGCGACCACGCCGACCGCATCGCCCTCTCGGCCGCGACGACCGGCGGCGTCCACATGGCGACGAAGGACGTCCGCTCGTGGATCGACGAACGCCGTGAGGCGAACGTCTTCCACGTCGAACGCATCCCGTTCGCCGAGCTCGACCAGTGGCGGTTCGAGGACGTGACCGGGAATCTCGTGCACAGCAGCGGGCGGTTCTTCGCGATCGAGGGCCTGCACGTGGTCGAGGCCGACGGCCCCCACGGCGACGGCCCGTACCGCGAGTGGCGGCAGCCGGTCATCAAACAGCCCGAGGTGGGCATCCTCGGCATCCTGGCCAAGGAGTTCGGCGGTGTCCTGCATTTCCTCATGCAGGCCAAGATGGAACCGGGGAACCCCAACCTGGTGCAGCTCTCACCGACCGTGCAGGCGACCCGCAGCAACTACACCAAGGCGCACGGCGGCACGAACGTCAAACTGATCGAGTACTTCGCCCCGCCCGACCCGGAGCGGATCATCGTCGACGTCCTCCAGGCCGAACAGGGCTCGTGGTTCTTCCGCAAGTCCAATCGCAACATGATCGTCGAGACCGTCGACGACGTGCCGATGTGGGACGATTTCTGCTGGCTCACCCTCGGCCAGATCGCGGAGCTGATGCACGAGGACGAGACGATCAACATGAACGCCAGGAGCGTGCTGTCCTGTCTGCCGTACCACGACGAGACCCCCGGCGCGCTGCTGTCCGACGTCCAGCTCCTGTCCTGGTTCACGAACGAGCGTTCGCGCCACGACGTGCGCGCGCGACGCATCCCGCTCACGGACGTCTGCGGCTGGAAACAGGGCGTCGAGGCGATCGAGCACGAGGACGGCCGGTACTTCAAGGTCCTCGCGGTCGCCGTGAAGGGCGGCAACCGCGAGAAGATCAGCTGGACCCAGCCGTTGCTGGAATCCGTCGGCACGGGGGTGGTCGCGTTCCTCGTCCGCGAGATCGACGGCGTGCCCCACGTGCTGGTGCACGCCCGCGCCGACGGCGGCTTCCTGGACACCGTCGAGCTGGCGCCGACCGTCCAGTGCACGCCCCAGAATTACGCGCACTTGCCTGCGGAGAGCCGGCCGCCTTTCCTCGACTACGTGCTGGACGCGCCGCGATCGCGGATCCGGTACGAGGCCATGCATTCCGAAGAGGGCGGCCGTTTCCTCAACGTCAGGGCCCGGTATCTCGCGATCGAAGCGGACGACACGGTCGAGGCCCCGCCCGGCTATGCCTGGGTCACCCCCGGGCAGCTCACCGCGCTCACCCGGCACGGGCACTACGTCAACGTCGAAGCCCGCACCCTGCTCGCCTGTATCAACGCCGCGTCGGCACAGCCGCAACGAGAGGGCTTGAAATGAAACAGATCACCGTCCTCGGGGCGTCGGGCTTCGTCGGCTCGGCCGTCACGCGCGCGCTGGCGCGGCAACCGATCCGGTTGCGAGCGGTGTCGCGCAGGAAGCTCACGCCACCGGACGGCCTGGCCGAAACGACCGTCGTCACCGCCGACCTGACCGACCGCGCCGCGCTGGCCGAAGCGGTCGCGGGCTCGGACGCGATCGTGTACCTGCTCCTCGCCGACGGCGGCTGGCGCGTCGCCGAGACCGAAGAGGCCGAACGCGTGAACCTGGGCGTGATGCGGGATCTCGTCGAAGTCGTGAGCGGACAGCCACTGGTGGTCTACGGCGGTGCCGCGTCGCAGGTCGGGGTGCCGCCCCGGGAGCCGATCGACGGGAGTGAGCCCGACGAGCCGGGCACCCCGTACGACCAGCAGAAACTGGCTGCGGAGCAGGTCCTCAAGAAGGCCACGGCCGACGGCCGCGTGCGCGGGATCAGCCTGCGGCTGCCGACGGTGTTCGGCGAGACCCTGACCGAGGGCGCGAACTCCGACCGCGGCGTCGTGTCCGCCATGGCGCGCCGCGCGCTCGACGGGCAGGACCTCACCATCTGGGGTGACGGCACCGTGCGCCGCGACCTGGTGCACGTCGAGGACATCGCGGCCGCCTTCACCGCGGCGCTGGCCGCACCGGACGCGCTGGTCGGCGGCCACTGGCTGCTCGGCGCCGGCCGGGGAGACCAGCTCGCCGACGTCTTCCGGCTCGTGGCGAAGGAAATGGCCGGGCACACCGGACGCGAGCCGGTGGACGTGGTCTGCGTCGAGCCTCCGTCGCACGCGCCGTCGACGGATCTTCGCAGCGTCACCATCGATTCGACGCCGTTCCGGGCGATCACCGGCTGGCGTCCGGAGATCTCACTGCCCGAAGGAGTGCGTCGCACCGTCGCCGCGCTGACCACCCCCGTTCACGGAAAGGCTCGCACATGACCACGCGCGTATGGGACTACCTCGCCGAATACGAGACCGAACGGCTCGATCTGCTGGACGCGGTCGAGACGGTGTTCAACTCGGGGCAGCTCGTGCTCGGCGCGAGCCTGCGCGGGTTCGAATCGGAATTCGCCGCGTACCACGGCGTCGGGCACTGCGTCGGGCTCGACAACGGGACGAACGCGATCAAGCTCGGCCTCCAGGCGCTGGGCGTCGGCCCCGGCGACGAGGTCATCACGGTGTCGAACACCGCCGCCCCGACCGTCGTCGCCATCGACGGCACCGGCGCCACCCCGGTCTTCGTCGACGTCCGCGAGGACGACTTCCTGATGGACACCGGCCTGGTCGAAGCCGCGATCACCGAACGCACCAAATGCCTGCTGCCCGTGCACCTGTACGGCCAGTGCGTGGACATGGCGCCGCTGAAGGCGCTCGCCGCGAAGCACGGACTGTCCATTTTGGAGGATTGTGCCCAGGCGCACGGCGCGCGGCAGAACGGCACGATCGCGGGCACGACCGGCGACGCCGCCGCGTTCTCCTTCTATCCCACCAAGGTGCTCGGCGCGTACGGCGACGGCGGCGCGGCCATCACCTCAGACGAGAACGTGGCCGCGAAACTGCGCCGTCTGCGGTACTACGGCATGGAGGAGCGCTACTACACCGTCGAGACGCCCGCCCACAACAGCCGGCTGGACGAGGTCCAGGCCGAGATCCTGCGGCGTAAGCTCAAGCGGCTCGACGCCTACACCGCGGGCCGCCGGGCGGTCGCCCAGCGCTATGTCGACGCCCTCGGCGACACCGAGCTGAAGCTGCCGAAGACCGTCCCCGGCAACGAGCACGTGTACTACGTGTACGTCGTGCGGCACCCGCGCCGAGACGAGATCCTCGAACGCCTCAAGGCGTACGACATCCACCTGAACATCAGCTACCCGTGGCCGGTGCACACCATGACCGGGTTCGCCCACCTCGGTTACGAGAAGGGTTCGCTCCCGGTCACCGAGAAGCTGGCGGGCGAGATCTTCTCGCTGCCGATGTACCCCGCGCTCTCGCCCGACCTGCAGGACAAGGTCGTCCACGCGGTCCGCGAAGTGCTGTCCACCCTCTGACCACAGGAGCAAAACCGTGCAAGCACGCAAACTCGCCGTCGAAGGCGCGATCGAGTTCACCCCGCGCGTCTTCCCCGACGACCGGGGCCTGTTCGTTTCGCCCTACCAGGAAGAGGCGTTCATCGAGGCCCACGGCGGCCCGCTCTTCCCGGTGGCACAGACGAACCACAGCCGGTCGAAACGCGGTGTGGTGCGGGGTATCCACTACACCGTGACCCCGCCGGGCACCGCGAAGTACGTCTACTGCCCCCGCGGCAAGGCACTGGACATCGTGGTCGACATCCGGGTCGGCTCGCCGACGTTCGGCAAATGGGACGCGGTCCTGATGGACCAGGAGGACTTCCGGACGATGTACTTCCCGGTCGGCGTCGGCCATGCCTTCGTGGCGCTCGAAGACGACACCGTCATGTCGTACATGATCTCCTCGCCCTACGTGGCGGAGAACGAGCTCGCCCTTTCGCCGCTGGACCCCGTGCTGGGCCTGCCGATCGACACCGACGTCGTGCCGATCCTGTCCGAACGGGACACGGCGGCCCTCACCCTCGGCGAGGCGGAGGAGCAGGGGATGCTCCCCGACTACGACGCCTGCCAGGAGATCGAACGGCGGCTGTCCGTTCTTCCGCTCTCCGTCTGACTTTCTCTTCATCCACGCCCGGCCGACGAGGGCCATCACGGACCCGACTCGGCGCCGCCCGAACGGCGGCGCCGACCGTGATGGCCCTCGAAGGCGCGGGCGCCCGGCCGGGTAATCGTTATCCAGGGCGGGCCGGGCGCACCGGCCCGCCGGGGGAAGGACGTCGAACTTGACGACCGATGGCCTTCAGCCGTCAATGGACACTTCGAAGTGGATCGCCTGGGTGCGGCGGCACCAGCGGTGGCTGCTCGCGGGCGCCGTGCTCGCCCTGCTCACCCAGATGGCGTTCGCGATGATCACGACCGCCGTGGAACAGTCCCCGACCATCGACGAGCCGGTCTACGTCGGCACCGCGGTGGTCTACCTCGAAGAGCACAGCCTGCGGTACAACCCCGAACATCCACCGCTGGGCAAGCTCATCAT
The DNA here is from genome assembly GCF_024628825.1 of Amycolatopsis roodepoortensis. NCBI lineage: Bacteria > Bacillati > Actinomycetota > Actinomycetes > Pseudonocardiales > Pseudonocardiaceae > Amycolatopsis > Amycolatopsis roodepoortensis. The sequence continues at coordinate 3,285,941 of NZ_CP102415.1, read as the reverse complement.
CGCGACCGGGGTGGCCCTCACCGATCCGAAGGTCGCCCCCGGCTTCACCGGCCACGAGTGGGAACTCGGCAAGCACGTCGTCTACGAGGCGGGCAACGATCCGGAACGGCTGATGCTGTTCGCGCGGCTGCCGGTGATCCTGCTGACGCTGTTGTTCGGGCTGGTCGTCTTCGCGTTCGCGTCCGATCTGGCCGGCCGCGCGGGCGGGCTGCTGGCGCTCACCCTGTTCACCTTCTCGCCAGACGTCATCGCGCACGGCTCGCTGGCGACGCTCGACGTGCCGGTGGCCGGGTTCCTGCTGACGTCGGTCTGGCTGGTGTGGCGTGCCCGGCGCCGCCCCGGTCTCTACCTGCCGCTCGCCGGGCTCGCCCTCGGCGCGGCCACGGCCACGAAAGTGCTTTCCCTGGTGGCGGTCCCGGTGCTGATCCCGCTGGCCGTGCTGTCCGTCTGGCACGCCCGCCGCGCCCGCGGTCTCGACCTGAAGTCCCCGGCGCTGCTCATCGGGCGTGGTGTGCTGGCGGCCGCCGGGATGGCGCTGATCGCGATCGCCGTCGTGTGGGCCTCCTACCTCGTGGTGGATCCGCGGCTGCGCTGGGAGACGTCGTCGGGAATGCAACCGCTGCACGGAATGCGCACCCTCGTCGAGTGGCTGCCGTTCCCGCAGCCGTTGAAGGACGGGATGCGGTTCCAGTTCGAACTCGAAGACCACGTGTGGCACAACTTCCTGTTCGGCAGGCACTACACGGGATCGCTGTGGTACTACGGCCCGGCCGCGCTGCTGGTGAAGACGCCGCTGGGCGCGATGGCGATCTGGCTGGCGGGCGCCGCCGTGCTGCTGTCGGTGCGGCGATTGCGCCCGGCCGCGCCGTACGTGCTCCTCCCGACCGCCCTGCTGATGGCCACGGCCATGGTCATCGTCCGCGACAACGGCGTGCGGTACCTGGCCTTCGCGCCGATGTTCCTCGCCGTCGCGGCGGCCGCGGTGCTCGTCGTCCGGAGACGGTGGGTGAAGGTGGCCGCGGTGACCGTCGTGGCCTTCGCCGCGGTCAGTTCGCTGATGACGTTCCCGTACTACCTTCCGTATTCCAACGAGGCGTTCGGCGGGCCGGAGAACACCCACCGGTACCTGCTGGATTCGAACGTCGACTGGGGACAGGACCTGGGCCGCCTGGCGGACCGCCTGAAGAAGGACTACGCGGGTGAACGCACCTGGCTCGTCTACCAGGGGAGTGGTCTGCCGTCCCACTACGGCATCGACGCCGCCGATCCGCTCACGGTGCCCGCGGACCAGGTGCACGGGGTGCTCGCCGTGTCGGATTCCGCCGTCCTGGGGGCTTTCTCAGACCCGATGGGCGGTGGCGGCACCGGCGGGGGCGGGCAGACCGGCGGTGTCACCGGCGATCTGGGCGCGCTGATCGCCGGGAGCACGCCGGTGGAGCGGGTGGGGCACTCCATGACGATCTACCGCCGCCCGTGACGCGCGGCCGGTCCACTTGAGACAGTCGCCCCATGTCGCGAAAGCCACTTTCGGGACACCAGATGTCCCGAAAGTGGCTTTCGCGACACGTACCAACCCGGTCCCGAATCGTGAGTCGGTAACGGTTTCCGGCGCGAAAAGGGCTTGGACGCGTTGACCATCGAGATCCGCGAAGCCTAATTTCGGAATTGTCCACTGAGATCCGCGAAAGGTGAGACCAATGCCCGCTGCGCAGGTCAAGCAGCTGCTTCGGAGCAAGCTCAGAACATGGGGGTGGATGTACCGATGACTACCATCATCGAACCGGCCGAAGACCTTTCCGTCCTCACCGGACTCACCGAGATCACCCGGTTCGCCGGCGTGGGGACCGCGGTCTCCTCGGCGTCCTACTCGCAGGCCGAACTTCTCGAAATCCTCGGCATCGAAGACCCGAAGATCCGCTCGGTCTTCCTGAACAGCGCCATCGAGCGGCGTTTCCTCACCCTGCCGCCGGAAGAGCGCGGCGGCGCCCGCGCGGCCGAACCGCAGGGCGATCTGCTCGACAAGCACAAGAAGATCGCCGTCGACATGGGCTGCCGCGCGCTCGAAGCCTGCCTGAAGTCGGCGGGCGCGACGCTTTCGGATCTGCGTCACCTGTGCTGTGTCACCTCGACCGGATTCCTCACCCCCGGCCTCAGCGCGCTGATCATCCGCGAGCTGGGCATCGACCCGCACTGCAGCCGGTCGGACATCGTGGGCATGGGCTGCAACGCCGGTCTCAACGCGCTCAACGTGGTCGCGGGCTGGTCCGCGGCGCACCCTGGCGAACTCGGCGTCGTCCTGTGCAGCGAGGCGTGCTCCGCCGCCTACGCCCTGGACGGCACGATGCGGACCGCGGTGGTCAACAGTCTTTTCGGCGACGGATCCGCGGCGCTCGCGCTCGTTTCCGGAGACGGGCGCGTGCCGGGTCCGCGCGTCCTGAAATTCGCCAGCTACATCATCACCGACGCGGTCGACGCGATGCGCTACGACTGGGACCGTGACCAGGACCGGTTCAGTTTCTTCCTCGACCCGCAGATTCCCTACGTGGTCGGGGCGCACGCCGAAATCGTCATCGACCGGCTCCTGTCCGGGACGGGTCTGCGCCGCAGCGACATCGGCCACTGGCTGGTGCATTCCGGCGGGAAGAAGGTGATCGACGCGGTCGTCGTCAACCTCGGCCTGAGCCGGTACGACGTCCGCCACACCACCGGGGTTCTCCGCGACTACGGGAACCTCTCCAGCGGCTCCTTCCTCTTCTCCTACGAGCGGCTCGCCGACGAAGACGTCGCCCGCCCGGGGGACTACGGCGTGCTCATGACCATGGGGCCTGGCTCCACAATCGAAATGGCGCTTATTCAATGGTGACGCGTAACGAGAACAATGGCGACCTGGTGCTGCGTTTCGACGGCTCCCGTCCGCTGTCCGCCGCGGCCGTCGAGGAGATCGCGGCGCTCTGCGATCGTGCCGAGGACCAGCGTGAGCCGGGGCCGGTGACCATCCACGTCACGGGTGCCCCGCCGGACGGCTGGGCGAAGGGACTCGCGGTCGGCCTGGTGTCCAAATGGGAGCGGGCCGTGCGCCGGTTCGAACGCCTCGGCAGGCTCACAGCCGTGGTGGCGTCGGGCGAATGCGCCGGGATGGCACTGGATCTCCTGCTCGCCGCCGACGTCCGGATCGCCGAGCCGGGTACCACGTTGCGGCTCGCCTTGGCGGGTGGCGGCACCTGGCCGGGGATGACCGTGTACCGGCTCACCAAACAGGCCGGCGCGGCGGGCATCCGGCGGGCGGTGCTGCTCGGCACCCCGATCGGGACGGACCGGGCGCTCGCCCTCGACCTGATCGACGAGGTGTCCGCCGACCCGGCCGCCACACTGTCCACAGTGGAGTCCGCGGTGGATGGCGCCGAGCTGGCGATCCGGCGCCAGCTGATCTTCGAGGCGGGCTCGACCGCCTTCGAGGAGGCACTCGGTTCCCATTTGGCCGCGGCGGACCGGGCCCTGCGGCGGGAAGCCAAGTCGTGACGACGGACAGTGCGCCAGGGCTCGATCTCCGGGCCCTGGCGGGCGAGGCCCACCGGGTCGACGACGAGATCCGGGCGGCGCGCACCGCCTTCGTCGAGGCGCACGCCGAAGAGATCTACGACGAACTGACCGACGGCCGGACGCGGTATCTGCGCCTCGACGAACTCGTCCGCGCCGCCGCGCTCGCCTTCCCCGGTCTGGTGCCGTCGGAGCAGCAAATGGCGGCCGAGCGGTCGCGTCCGCAGGCGGAGAAGGAAGGGCGCGAGATCGACCAGGGCATCTTCCTGCGCGGGATCCTGCGCGCGCCGAAGGCCGGTCCGCATCTGCTCGACGCCATGCTCCGGCCCACCGCCAGGGCGCAGCGGCTGCTGCCCGAGTTCCTCGAGACCGGTGTGGTGGAGATGGAGGCCGTCCGGCTGGAACGCCGTGACGGCGTCGCGCACCTGACCCTGTGCCGCGACGACTGCCTGAACGCCGAGGACGCCCAGCAGGTCGACGACATGGAGACGGCCGTCGATCTGACGCTGCTCGATCCGTCCGTCCGGATGGGACTGGTGCGGGGCGGGGTGATGAGCCATCCCCGCTATCTGGGGCGCCGCGTGTTCTGCGCGGGGATCAACCTCAAGAAGCTCAGCGCCGGCGAGATCCCGCTCGTCGATTTCCTGCTGCGGCGCGAAACGGGCTATATCCAGAAGATCTTCCGCGGTCTGCTGACGGACGATTCCTGGCATTCCAGGTTCACCGACAAGCCGTGGATGGCGGCCGTCGATTCCTTCGCCATCGGCGGCGGGACCCAGCTGCTGCTGGTCTTCGACCACGTGCTGGCGGCGTCCGACGCGTACCTCAGCCTCCCGGCGGCGAAGGAGGGGATCATCCCCGGGGTCTCGAACTTCCGGCTTTCGCGGATCGCCGGACCCCGTGTGGCCCGGCAGGTGATCCTCGGTGGCCGCAAGCTGCGAGCGGACGAGCCGGACGCGCGGTCGATCGTCGACGAGGTCGTCGCGCCGGAGGAGCTGGACGCGGCGATCGACGGCGCGCTCGTCCGGCTCGACGGGGAAGCCGTGGTCGCGAACCGGCGCATGCTGAACCTCGCCGAGGAACCGCCTGAAGAATTCCGCCGGTACATCGCGGAATTCGCGCTGCAGCAGGCTTTGCGCATCTACGGCGCGGACGTGATCGGCAAGGTGGACGGTTTCGCGGTGGGCTCGCGATGAGCGAAGGACCGGTGCGGTACGAGAAGAAGGACCACGTCGCGTACGTGACGATGGACCGGCCCGAAGCGCTGAACGCGATGAACCGGCGGATGCACGCGGAACTCGCCGGGATCTGGGACGACGTCGAAGCCGACGACGACGTCCGGGTGGTGGTCCTGACCGGCGCGGGGGATCGCGCGTTCTCGGTCGGGCAGGACCTCAAGGAACGCGCGCGGCTGACCGAGGAGGGCGTCGAGGCGTCGACGTTCGGCAGCAGCGGTCAGCCGGGCCATCCCCGGCTGACCGACCGGTTCACCCTGTCCAAACCGGTGATCGGCCGGGTGCACGGCTACGCACTGGGCGGCGGTTTCGAACTGGCGCTCGCGTGCGACATCGTCGTCGCCTCCGACGAGGCGGTCTTCGCGTTGCCGGAGGTCCGGCTCGGCCTGATCGCCGGGGCGGGCGGGGTGTTCCGGCTGCCGCGGCAGCTGCCGCTGAAGGTGGCGATGGGATATCTGCTGACCGGCCGGAGAATGGACGCGGCGACGGCACTCCAGCACGGACTGGTCAACGAAGTCGTGCCGTTCGCCGAATTGGACCGGCGCGTCGCCGAATGGACGGACGATCTGGTGCGCGCGGCCCCGCTTTCGGTCCGCGCGATCAAGGAGGCCGCGCTGCGCTCGCTCGACCTCCCGCTCGAAGAGGCGTTCAAAACCTCGTATCCGTGGGAAGAACGGCGACGGACCAGTGTGGACGCGAGCGAAGGACCCCGTGCGTTCGCCGAGAAACGGGATCCGGTCTGGACCGGTCGCTGAATTCGGGTTGGACCGTTGTTCCGTGTGGCGAATGGTGGAAGATTCCGGGTAAGAGACTTTCTCGCTCGAACAACGCCGGGTTTGTTTCTTCGTTCACCCGAGACCGCCGGCCGGGCCGGAAATCCCGGCTTTCCCTTCGCCCGGTGCCGGCAGAAATCCTGGATATCTGTGATGACAACGCTCGCCACGGTCGAACTCGACAACCAGCGCATCGACCGGATGGTCCCGCTGGTCACGCCCGCCCTGCTGCACCATGAACTGCCGCTCGGCGCCAACGCGGCCGACACCGTGCGCCAGGGCAGGGAAAACGTCCTGCGCGTCCTCGACGGCACGGACGACCGGCTGCTCGTGATCGCCGGGCCCTGTTCCATCCACGATCCCGCGGCGGCGCTCGAATACGCCGACCGCCTCGCCGCCCTCGCCGGCCGGTTCGCCGACGATCTCCTGGTCGTCATGCGCGTGTACTTCGAGAAGCCCCGCACGGTCGGCGGCTGGAAGGGGCTCATCAACGACCCGCACCTCGACGGCACCGGCGACGTCAACCGCGGCCTGCGCATCGCCAGGGACCTGCTCCTCGAACTCGCCGAGGGCGGACTGCCCGCCGCGTGCGAATGGCTGGACACCACCATCCCGGCGTACCTCGCCGACACCGTCTCGTGGGGCGCGATCGGCGCCCGCACGGTGGAAAGCCAGAACCACCGCATGCTGGCCAGCGGGCTGTCCATGCCGGTCGGTTTCAAGAACCGCCGCGACGGCGATGTCACCGTCGCCGTCGACGCCATCCGTGCCGCCGAAGCGCGCCACGTCGTCCCCGGCGTCGATCCCAGCGGCCTGCCCGCGATCCTGCACACGGTCGGCAATCCGGACTGTCATCTCGTGCTGCGCGGCGGCAACAGCGCGCCCAACCACAACCCGGCGTCCGTCCGCGCGGCGCTGACCACCCTGCAGAACGCGGGGCTGCCGCGGCGGGTGGTGATCGACGCCAGCCACGACAACAGCCGCAAGGACCATCTGCGCCAGGCCGTCGTCGCCGGCCAGATCGCCGAACAGATCAAGAACGGTCAGCGCGGCATCGTCGGCGTCATGCTCGAATCCAACCTGAAGGCGGGCCGCCAGGACCTCCACCCCGACCGCCCGCTTACCTACGGCCAGTCCATCACGGACGCCTGCATCGACCTCGCCGCCACCCAGGAGGTCCTGCGGACCCTCGCCGCCGCGACCTCCGCCCGCCGCTCCGGCGTGCGCGCCCTCTGACCACGCGAGTTACGCCCCCAATCACGCGAGTTACGTCTCCAATCACGCGAGATGCGCGTCTGATCACGCGAGATGCGCGTCTGATCACGCGTGTCGTCCGTCTGATCACGTGAGGCGTCCGTCTGGTCACGCGTGTGCGCTATCCGATCGACTCGGCGCAGCCCATCGCGGTGTTCGGCGCGGCGTCGCCCCGGGTGCGTTCGAGATGCGCCTCGCCCCAGACGCGGACGCCCTCGACCACGGGCAGGACCGTGACCCCGTAAGCAGTGAGCCGGTAGATGACGCGCGCCGGGACCGGCCCGGTCGCCACGCGTTCGACGAGTCCGTCGGCCTCGAGTTCGCGCAACTGCTCGGCCAGGACCTTGGGGGTGATGGGGGCGCCCCGGCGGCGGAGGCCGGCGAAATGGGTCTCCCCGTGAGCGAGCCAGTACAACAGGGTCAGCTTCCATTTCCCGCCGATCGCGGCGAACGCCGCGGCCATCGGACAGCCGGGCAGCGGGTTGGGACGCGGAAGGTTACCCGCAGGTGCCTTCTTGTCCATGGTCGTCCTCCGCTCGGATAGTCGGACCATGACCGTGCCATACAAACGAATCCTGACGGTGGGCCTTTCGGCCCTGATGCTGATCGCCTCGGCGGCGTCGGGCGCCGCGTCGACGTCGGGCACCGATCCCCAGCGGGCTTTCGACTGGGAGATCGGCACCTGGCGTTCCACGGTGCGGGTGCTCGCCGAGCCGCTTTCGGAATCCGCGGACCAGTGGCTCCAGTTCGCGGGCACCAGCACCGTCCGCCCGCTCATGGACCGGCGGGCGAACGCCCTCGAATTCGAGGTCTCGGGTCCCGACGGGCGCATTGACGCGCTCAACCTGCGGCTGTACGAACCGCAGGCGGGCCGGTGGAGCCTGACCTTCGTCAACATGCGGGACGGCCTGCTCACCCCCTCGGTCTACGGCGGGTTCCGCGACGGTGTCGGTGAGTTCCACGGCGACGACCAGCTCGGCGGACGTCCGATCAAGGTGCGTTTCCTCGTCTTCCGGCACGGCCCGGACGAGGCGCGTTTCGAGCAGGCGTTCTCTGCCGATGGCGGGACGACCTGGGAGACGAACTGGGTCGCCGTGGATCACCGGATCCGCCGCTGAGGCGCTTTGTGGACAGCTGAGGCTGGTCGGTCAGGGGCAAGGCAAAGGCGTGAGTGCGAAGGGAACTTTCGCTGCCGATCCGCACCAGGGGGTCGTGATCGGACGGACGACGCTCGGGAGAATACGGTCGTCGTCCACGTACAAACCCGTTCTGTACCGGTGGTTCTTGCTCGCCGGGGTCTTGCTGGGTGCCGGCCTTGGCCGTGTCGCGAAAGCCACTTTCGGGACATCAGACGTCCCGAAAGTGGCTTTCGCGACACACCTCCAGAACGGGACCGGAGCCTGACCGACAGCAGTCGCTAGCCGACACCGTCGAGCAATGCCAGCTCCTCCTCGCTCAACCGGATGCCGCCCGCCGCGACGTTCTCCTCCAGATGCCGGGGGTCGCCAGTCCCAGGGATGGCGAGCACGTGCGCGCCTCGGTGCAGGGTCCAGGCGAGCCGGATCTGCGCCGGGGTCGCGTCGTGCGCCGCGGCGACCTTCGCGACCTCGGCCTGCCCTGGAACGGCGTCGGGCGCGGCGACGCCGGGAAGCGAAGTGGTGACGGCGAAGAACGGCACGAACGCGATGCCGTGTTCGCCGCAGAGGTCGAGCAGCGCGTCGTCCTCCCGGTCGGCCAGGCCGTAGCGGTTCTGCACGCAGACCACCGGAGCGATCGTCAGGGCCTCGGTCAGCTGGTCCGCCACGACGTTGGAGACACCCAGATGGCGGATCAAGCCGGCCTCGCGCAATTCCGCCAGCGCGCCGAAATGTTCCGCCACTGAGCCCGGCTCCTTGCCCATCGCGGCCCCCCAGCGCAGATTGACGACGTCGAGGTGGTCGAGGCCGAGTTGCCGGATGTTCTCTTCGACCTGGCCGCGGAGCTGATCCGGGCGTGCGAAGGAGAATTCGCCGTCGCGGTCGCGGCCCGCGCCGACCTTCGTGGTGATCACGAGGCCTTCGGGGTAGGGCTGGAGCGCAGTGGCGATCAGTTCGTTCGCCGAGCGCGTAGGCGTGAAGTAGAACGAAGCGGTGTCGATGTGGTCGACGCCGAGTTCGATCGCGCGGCGCAGGACGGCGATCGCGCTTTCGCGGCTCTTGGGCTTCTCGTCCCACGGCATCCCGGTCAGCCGCATCGCGCCGAGGCCGATCCGGTTGACGGTGAGGTCCCCGAGCCGCCAGGTTTCGTGAAAGTTCGTCATGACCACCAGCGTCGTGACGAGGCCTTCCGTAGTCAGAAAATGGCAACAACCTGCCACCGGGTCGCGCGGTTGAGGCAGTATCGATGTCATGCGGACGAGTGATGCGGTCACGGTCGTACGCGGCGAGGAAGAGCTGTTCCGCCGGGTCGGGCACCTGTTCTCGACCGTGACCGACATGGCGTGCGCGGCCAACGACCTCGCGACCTGGGTCGCCGCCCACGGAGCGGGCGAGATCGCCGAGCGCCGGGCGGGCGAGGTCCGGATCCGCAAGATCTACCGGGCCGGTCTGCTGCTCGACCCGGGAGCCGCGCAGGAGCTCGCGAGGGTCCGCGACCGGCATGGAGCCCAGGTCCGCATTTCCACCGAGGACGTCAACGAGACGATCGTGATGGACGGCAGGCTCGTCATCCTGGCGGGGGATCTCGTCGCCGGGCAGCGCGGCTACAGCGTCATCACCCAGCCCGAAACCGTGCAGGGCGTGATGTCGCTGTTCGAGGCGACCTGGCGAGCCGCGACCGATCTCGCCGTCTTCGACGCGCGGGTGTCCGAGATCCGGCGGCTCGCGCCCGCGGTGCTGGACCTGCTCGGCAGCGGCGTCAAGGACGAAGCCGCCGCCCGGAGCCTCGGCCTCGGCGTGCGGACCTACCGGCGCCGGGTGGCCGAGCTGATGGCCGCACTCGGTGCCGAGTCCCGATTCCAGGCCGGCGTCCGGGCGCGCGAGCTGGGCTTGGTCTAGACGCCCGACCGGGTGAGCTTCGGCTGCTGGAGGCAGGTGCCGGGAGGGTAAGATCTCTGCGCCGAGGAAGCCGGTGAAATCTTCCGGGAACCAACGCGCCGCCGGATGCGTCGATGTACACGAACGGCGTCGACGCGTTTCGGGAAACGGCGCGCACACGTGGGTGTGAACTCATAGGGTGCGCGGGTAGACATCGTGGGTCAGGCAAGCACGCGCGCAGGCGCCGGACTGGAGGGATCATTCATGACTCGCCGATTCGATCCAGAGCAGATCGCCGCACTGGCCAAGAAGGTCGGCGGGCTCAAGGACGGCTTCACCGGCACGGGCAAGGACCTGGGCGACGGCGATCCCGGAGGCGCGTTCGGCGACCTGAAGAACGCGGCCAGCACGGGGACCACGATGAAGGGTTTCCACCGCGGCGTGAACGCCGAACTGGCGGCCGCCGCGAAGCTCGTCGACGCCGCGTCGAACGCGCTGGCCAACGCCGCGCAGCGGATGCGGAACGACGAAGCCGCGGGTGTCGACACCCTCCGCGGCAACGGTCGCGAGCGGGACTGATCGGACTGAAGACGGGAATCAGGGGGATTTACCGATGACCACCGCGGAGCGGAATCCGAGCACGCTCGACGACCCGTCGCACGACCGCCCGAAGTCGCTGGACGCCATCGACAAACACGCCCAGCAGACGCAGAAGCTCAACTCGGGCGCGGTCAACGACCAGGCCAGGAAGGTCGGCGGAGCCGCCACCAGGGCCAACGACCTCGGAGACGATCTCAAGGTCTTCCGCGACGACGTCCTGCGCCACTGGGAGGGCAAGGACGCCGACGCCGTCGCCGACCACCTCGAAAAGCTCGGCAAGGCCAGCTACAAGGTGAGCGACAAGGCCGAGGCGGCCAAGAACATCCTCCAGCGGGTGTCCGAGATCCTCGACGAGGTCAAGAAGAAGGTCGCACAGCTCGCCCAGGAAGCCAACGACAAGGACGCGGACAACCGCAAGCTGATCGACTCGGCTCGCCGCCGGAAGAACAGCTCCGAGGACGACAACGAGATCGCCGCCGCCGCGTCGGACATCGAGCGGCTCCGGCAGCTCAACGAAAAAGACTCGAACAGCAAGAAGGACGAGATCGAGAAGGCGCTCGACGACGCCGAGAAGCAGATCGACGATCTCCTCAAGCCGCTCGGCCTGGAGATCGAGGGCGGTTTCATCGAGCTCATCCCCGCCGACGACGGCCAGACCACGGCGTCGAGCGTCAACGCGAAGCCGGTCAACTCCAACCTCAGCAGCACACCCAGCTACGGCGGGGGAGACGGCGGCGGTGGTGGAGGCGGCGGCGGTGGCGGTGGCGGCCCCGCCGGGGTGCCGGGCGACGGCAGGCCCGCGAAGCCGATCGACGCCCGGGGCGACAACCCGGCGAAGATCGCCGAGCAGTTCCTCGGCCGCAACGCCGGCGACCTCAAGGGCAGCGGCGAGCTGCCCGCCATGCAGTCGTGGGTGCCGAACAACGTCAACTGCGCGAACTTCGTCTCCGGCTGTCTCGAGGCGGCGGGCCTGATCGACAAGGGGCAGGCCAGTGCCTCGGTCGCGGGCCTGACGGCCAACCTCGAAGCGGACGGCTGGAAGTCGGTGCCGCTCTCCGAAGCGAAACCCGGCGACGTGGTGATCTCGAACAACGGCGGGCACGTCGTGTTGTACGCGGGCGATGGCCAGTTCATCGGCTCGAACAACGTCAACCCCGACGGTTCGCAGAGGATCAGCATGGGCGGCGGTGGCGGCCTCGTGAAGATCCTCACCCCGCCGACCTGATCCGACAGACCGCCAGAGCAGCACCGGGCAGGCTGACGCGTTCGCTCGCGTCGCCGCCCGCCAGTGGGAGGTAGCTCGATGTACACCCCGTCCGCACGACCCGTCCCGGTGTCGCTGAACCCCGGCGACCCGGTCCGGGAGGCGGTACTCCAGGCCGCCACCGCCCGGCTCGACCAGGAATTCGGTGATCGGGTCCAGGTCGCCGTGGAACAGCTCGACCGGCTCGGCCCCTGGGTGTTCCTGCAGGGGACGATGCGCGGCACTGAACCCGGTCGCTCGTACTACGCAGGCACCATCTACGAGAACAAGCGGGCCGACGGCGTCATGTCCGACGTCTACGTCGCCCTGCTCAAGAAGAGGAGCGAGACGGGCGTCGACGACGACCCGCGGTCCTGGCGGGTGGCCAACTGCGCCATCGGCCCGACCGACGTCGCCTGGCTGACGTGGCCGGACGAGCACGAGGTGCCGCAGGAGCTCTTCGGCTTCTGAGCCGCTTTACGAGACCCAGTCCGGCAGGGCGCGGGCGATTTCGCCGGGGGAGGGCATCCGGGCGATCTCCCCGGCGATCGCCCTGGCCGCGTCGCGATGGTCGTTCCGCCCCAGCAGGTTCCCGACGTGTGCGGCGACGGCTTCCGCGCTCGGTTCGCCGGGGTGAAGACTCAGCGCGGCACCTGCCGCGCACAGGGCTTCGGCGTTGGCGAACTGGTCGGCCCCCTGCGGGAGGACCAGTTGCGGGACGCCGGCGGAGAGCGCGCCGAGTGTCGTCCCGCTGCCGCCGTGGTGCACGACCACGTCGGCGTGCGGCAGCAGCTCGGCTTGCGGGATCCACTCCCGCACCGTCACGTTGCCCGGCACGGCGCCGAGTTCCTCCGGGCGGACCCGGCCTGAGGCGACCACCACGTCCGCGCCGAGCGGAGCCAGCCCGCGGATCACTGTGCCGAGGAGTTCCGGCGTGCCGAAGGCGGTGCCGAGCGTCAGATAGATCAGCGGGCGAGCGGACTTTTCGACGCGCCACGGTGGTGTCGCCGGTTCGGAATAGGGCACGGGACGCAGCGCGACGCGTTCGGCCGTCGCGAGGAAGTTCTTGTCCTGCAAGGACTGTGGGCAGATGTCGAGATGCGGCCGGTCGGGCCTCGTCGGCGGTTCGAGCCCGATCCCGTCGGGGAACATGCGGCCGAATCCGTGCCAGAGACCGGGGATCCCGGCGCGCTCGGCGGCGATGGCCACCCCGGGCTGCCCCCATTCGTGCACGACGAGGTCGGGCCGTAGCCGGGCTAGATCCGCTTCGACATCCTCGGCGTAGATCTCGTAGAACGCGTCCGTCGGGCGAAAGGGCCTGAGACCGTTCTTCAGCAGCGGCGGGTGGACGTTCTCTCCGGCGGCGAAATGCACCTCGTGCCCTGCGTCCCTGGCGGCGATCGCGAGCGGGATCAGCGGATACGTATGACCGACCGAGGCGAGGCTGGCGAAGAGGATCCGCATGCGCACCAGTTTCATTCAGATGTTCAACCCAGATGTTGACGCCATCTGAATGCTAGCGCGGATTCCTGGGGCGCGCCGCGACGGGCTGCGGATCCGCCAGCAGCACGATCATGTCCAGCGCTCGTTCGAGGTCGCCGTGGGCGCGCACGGGGTCCGGATTGGCCACGTACTGCAGGATCAGGCCGTCGACCGAGGCCAGCGCGAGCCGTCCCAGCGTGTCGAATCCGACGGCGCAACGTTCGCCGGCGGCGATGGCGGCCTGTTCGCAAAGCCTGGTCACGAGCGAGATGTAGGCCTCGTACTGGGATCGGGCGAGGTCTGGCGCCTCGCTCCGGAGCGAGTAGCTGGAGAGCTCGTACTGCATGATCTGCAAGCCGACGTCGCCCTCGACGAGTTTGTCCCAGAACGTCGTCATGCCCGTCCGGAGCGCGTGCTCGAAGCCCCTGTCCGGGTCGAGGCCGCTGCGCAGCGCGTCGGAGATGTCCTCGACGACCGTGCCGATGACCGCGCGCAACAGCTGGTCCTTGCTGGGGAAGACGTAGTGCAGGGTGCCCAGCGAGATCCCCGCCTCGGCGGCCACCGAGCGGAGCGTGGTCCCGGGTACGCCGATCCTGCTGAGCACCCGGATCGCCGCGGTGACGATCTGCCCCTCGCGTTCCGCCGCCTTCACGTAGGCCATCCGGCTTCTCCTTCGTCGGTCGTGTCCGAGTTTCGCATATCGGCCCTTGTGCGGGGTGGACGCCTGTCCTACTTTAAGTCGGACAACCGACCGACAAATTGGGGAGTCTGCCGTGCGCACTGTCGATGTCGTGGTGATCGGAGCGGGCCTCGCCGGGTTGACGGCCGCTCGCGAGCTGACCGGCGCGGGCCGCACGGTCGCCGTGCTGGAGGCGCGGGACCGGGTGGCAGGCCGCAACCTCGGCCACGAACTGGTCAACGGGGTCCCGGTCGAGATGGGCGGTCAGTGGATCGGCCGGACGCAGACCGAGGTCCTGAAGCTGGTCGCCGAACTCGGCCTCGAGACGTTTCCGACCTACGACGACGGGGCGGCGGTGACGGTCTACAACGGCAGGCGCACCACCTACACCGACGTGACCTTCGGGCTGTCCGACCAGGCGCTGCTCGAAGTCGGCCGGATGAAGTTCGAACTCGAGGCGTTGGCGGACACCGTGTCGCTCGCCTCGCCGTGGACGTCAGCCGCGGAGCTGGACCGCAAGACCCTGGACGAATGGCTTCGCGCCGCCACGAGCGACGCCGAGGCCCTCGCGTTCTGGGGAGCCGTCGTCCCCGCGGTGTTCTCCGCGGAGCCGGCGGAGATGTCGTTGCTGCACTTCCTGTTCTACGTCAAATCCGCGGGGTCGCTGGACGTCCTCGTCGCCACCACCGGCGGTGCGCAGGAGCTGCGCGTCGTGGGCGGTACCCACCTGATCTCCTAGCGGCTCGCCGAACGGCTGGGCGACGTCGTCACGCTCGGGGCGCCGGTCCGCGGTATCGCCCACCACGCGGACGGGATCGAGGTGCGCCACGACGGCGGGCGGATCGCCGCCCAGCGGGTGATCGTGGCGATCCCGCCCACCCTGGCGGGACGGCTGCACTACGAACCGCCGCTCCCGGCGGCGCGCGACGGGCTGACCCAGCAGATCCCGATGGGCAGCGTGATCAAGGTGCAGGTGGCCTACCCGGCGCCGTTCTGGCGCGACGCAGGGCTCAACGGCTTCGCGTTCAACCTGGACGACCCGCTCTGCGTCACCCTGGACAACTCGCCGCCGGACGGCTCCTGCGGAGTGCTCGTCGGATTCTTCGAGGGCGCCCACGCCCGCGATGCCGCCCGTCTGTCGCCCCGGGAACGCCGCGAGGCCGCGGTGGCCACGCTGGTGAACCAGTTCGGGCCGGAAGCGGCGGAACCGATCGATTACGCCGAACAGAACTGGATGGAGGAGGAGTACACGCGGGGCTGTTACGGCGGCCGCCTCGGCGCGGGCGTGTGGACCCAGTACGGCGCCGCCCTGGCCGAACCGGTCGGGCGAATCCATTGGGCGGGCGCGGAGACCTCCGACATCTGGAACGGCTACATGGACGGCGCCGTCCGTTCCGGGCATCGTGCCGCGGCCGAAGTTCTCGCTCACCTGGAGGGGTGAACGCCGAAACCGGCGGCCGGGTGAAGTCCCGGCCGCCGGTTTTCCCGGTGTCAGGGGCGGTAGATCTCCTTGACCGTGGTGATCTGGTCCGCACCGTTCACGCTGATCCGCGCGAGCACCGGGTTGCCGTCACGCAACTGCTGGATCAGCTGGTCCTTGCCGCACGGCAGGTCGCCGTAGCCCTCGTCGTCGACGGTGACCGATTCGCCGGGGCACAGGGTGGCCGCGCTGAACACCTCCGCGCCGGACCGCAGCGGAAGCCGGTACGTCTTGCCGCCGGACTGGTCGGCCATCAGCTGGAAGCGCACCATTCGCAGATTGGCGTCGTATCCGGTGAACTGCACATCCTGCGTGGTGTTCGGGAATTTGCGGTTCTGTTCGCCGCCCGCGCGCCTCGTCTCCAATTGCAGGGAGCTGTTCGGCACGCCGCAGACCACCTCGGTGCCGGATTCCGTCAGACGGGCACAGGTCCATTTGCCCTGAACGTCGAGCACTCGTTCGCCGGGGCCTTCGGCCTGCGGCAGTTTCGCGTAATACTCGGTGATCACGTTGTACGCCTCGGTGCAGCCCGGTGTGGTGCCGTCGGTCGCGGCCACCGCGATCAGATCCATTCGCGGCCGCCCTGGGGCGCCGACCTGGCCACCGTGCTTGCTGCAGTTGACATCGCCGTTGGTCGACTCGGCGCCGGAACCTCCGGCGGCCGCCCCCTGGCCGCCACCCGCCTGCGCCTGTTCGACGGCCGCGTTCTTCACCGGAGAACCATTTCCCGCGACATTGTTCCCGCCGCACGCGGAAAGGAGTGCGGTGGCGGCGAACGCGCCGCCCACAATGGCGGTTTTGATCGTCTTCTTCGCGGTGAATTTCATTTCAGCGCCCCTCTCGCATCCGTTGTTCGAAGCTTTGTCCGGAAGACGCCGGAAGCGGAATGGGGTTGCTTCGAAAGGCCCGTGCGGCGCAGAGGTGCCCGAAGGTCCGGACCGCCGTGTCCGCGAGGGCACGACCTCGGTTTGCCACGCAACCTCCCCGGCATGGGCCGCCGGGGAGGTCGCGAAGGCGGTTACGGGATGACGCGGTTGCGCAGGTTGTTCGGGTACGGGCCTTCACCGTGGATGTTCAGCTCGTTGCCCACCTCGAAGCTGTAATACGGGTGCGAGCTGAAATAGCTGTCCAGATTGGTGCCGCCGAAGCAGATCAGGTCCGCGCCACCGGCCGCCCTCGGCCCGTTGCACAGGCTGAGCGTCGGGTACCGGAAGGAATCCACCGGCCGGAAACCGGCACCGCCGGGGCCGGGAACGGGCAGATGCCCGACCAGCCCGCCGGGGTCACCCGGCCAGTTCGACTCGACGGGCTGCCGCCGCCCGTCCGCGAACAGCACGCCCTGGATGTTCCGTCCGGGTGGTTCGGTTTCCAGCACCGTGCCCGCGACGAGGGCGCCGAGACTGAAACCGACGATGTAGACCTTCGTTTCGAGGTCGCAGCCATAGGTGACATAGAGGTTGTAAAGCGCCGTCCGGAGATTGGCGACCCCCGCGTCGACGTCGGCGTACAGATTCACGTCCCCGGCGCCGTTCGGATACGGAATGCGCACCGGGTCGGCGCCGCCGGGCGCGAACGCCCGGTCCAGGAGTTTCTGCGCTCCGCCGTCCTGGTAACCCGGCACGACGAACATGACGGGCCCGCACGGTCCGTCCGGCCGTGCGGGCGCCGCCTGCGCCGCGCCTGCTCCGGCGATGGCGCCCGCCAGGGTGACGACGGACAGGACGGCGGTCGCGAGCAGACGTGCTCCGGTTCTTTTCATCGGTTTCTCCCCACTGTCGGGTTTGCCCGCCGAACGCTAATGAGCGCCGATGAAATACCGATGAAATGCGGGGAATTACGGTCGCCGTACCCGCTTTCGGGTGAAATCGCCGTTATGGCCTCAAGTTCGCCGCCGTCGACCGTGAGGTAGTTTTCCCGATATGACGAAAAAGCGTGGGATTTCGCTGCTCGCACTGGTCGCGTGCCTGGCCATCGGGGGTTGTGGTGGTGATCCGCTGCCGCCCGCCCCGGCGGCAGCGGGATCGAGCCAGCCGGCGACCGGGACCCCGGCGGCATCGGGTTCGGCGTCGGCTTACCCGATGCCCGCGGGCTGGCCGTCGCCCGAGTTCCCGTTGCCGCCGGGTGGTACCGCGTCCGGTCCCCGGGCGACCGACACCGCGGTGTCGTTCCGGATCTCCGGCGTGGACACCGAGACCGCGAAGGGTTTCTACGCGGAGTCGTTGCCAGGTCTCGGTTATGCCGACACCCACAACGCGAACCTCGCCATCGTCCGCTACGAGGGGAACGGTCTGAAGATCCTGGTGCAGGACGAACAGAGCGGCACGGCGCGCGTCACCATCACGAAGACGGCGGACTGACTGTCAGGCCCTGGTGTTGACGCTGACGGGCCTGGAACCGGTGCGCGGGACGCCGCCCTGGAGGGTGGAGGAGATGCCGACGCGGGTGGAGCAGTTGATGACCTGGTAGTGCAGGTGATAGTCGGTGGACGCCCCGGTGGTGCCGGACCAGCCGACGACCCGGCCCTGCGGGACCCAGGTACCCGCGTTGTAAAGGGCCCGGTTCAGGTGCGCGTAGTGCGTGCAAGTGCCGTTGGAGTGCCGGATGATCACCTCGATACCGTTCTGCCAGTACGGCGACCAGTCCGAGACGAGGATCTGGCCGCCCTGCGCGGCGGAAACCTCGTAGTTGGCCGGAAGTGCGAAATCCCAGGCGTATTCGTTGTAGGGGCCGGTGTGGGAGAAGGTTCCTTCGGGTCCCTGGGAGACGGTGTAGGCCTCGCCCGCCGGGAACGGCAGTTCGTAGTAGTAGTTCGCGGCCGAAGCCGTGCCCGAGCCGGTGATCGAGAGACCGGCCGCCATCAGTACGGCGGCCGCGATCGTGCCGAGCCGGCGCGGTAATGCCCTTCCGGTGATGCCCATGGCGTCCTCGCTTTCCGAGTGATCAAGGCCCTGTCGTCGGCAGGGTGTCCCTGACTAAACAGGCAGGCCACGGCTCGGACAATGGTGCGTTCAGGGCTTGCGCGAAGGCGGCGAAAGGGTTATCGAGAGGTCGACTGCCGAGCAGGTCTCAGTGGTGCGACCGGATAGTCCATAAAGGACGGTAAGTCGTCGCGGGTCCGGTTTGGCTCTGGTTCGTTCGTGGCCCACGTCGGGGTTGGCGTGTTGCGAAAGCCACTTTCGCAACCTTCAACGTTGCGAAAGTGGCTTTCGCAACACACCACTCACGTTCCATCCCGCTGGGCAGGCGTGCGCGATGACGGTCCGGCGGTGTCCTCTTAAGACGGACGTTGCCCGCCGATCACGTCACCGGCGCCCGGCGTTCAGGATGACGAGGAACTGGCCTCCGCCCGGCTCGACGCCCGCGGTCACCGGCAATCCCGGTACCAGGCGGGAAAACCGGTCTTCGAGCCACTCCGCGGCCTCTTTGGCGTCTCGCTCCGTCGGGCAGCGGGCGACCAGTTCGCGGCCTCCCTTGCGCTCCAGCCGTCCGGCGACGGTGATCAGCGGCGCGGGGTCGGCCACGTGGAGGCGGTCCGGCCAGGCGATGACCACCTTGACCGCGCCCTTACGCGTGTTGCACCCGCGATGCGCGAGCCGCTCGGGGATCTTGGCCTTCCGGTCGGCGGTCCGGCTGTCCACGCTCGGCCCGCGCGGGTCGTTCACCGACATGTCCGGGTCGACCGGTTCGTCGCACACCCAGCAGCGCCAGCCGTCGCGCTCGGCCACGTCATCGAGAAGACTCATCCGGCCAACCTAGCCTGCGCGATCCGCGCGTTCGCCGGGGCGCGGGTGTCGCGAAAGCCACTTTCGGGACATCAGATGTCCCGAAAGTGGCTTTCGCGGCGCCGCCTACTTCGTGCAGTGGATCCCGGCTTCACCCCGGTACATCACGAAGCTGATCTTCACCGAGTACAGGTGGATGGTCACGCACTGGTCGGGCGTGTACCCGTAGACGGAGGCGTGATCGTAGGCCTGCTGCAACGCCGTCCGCTTGGCCGAGGCCGACGTCTTCTCCACGGTGGTCCCGAGGAACGCCCTGGTCTCCGCGGCGCTCGCCACCCCTGGCGCGAGTGTCATGAGTCCCGCGAGGGCCACGGCGGCCCCCGTCGCGCGGGCGATCGTCCTGTTCATGCTTTCCCCTTTCATCGCTGGCAGTAGAGCTCGACGATCGCGCTGTAGTAGTAGAAGTGCGACCGGACGTCGGACGCGCGGACGTAGCACTGCGAGTCCAGCCAGTTCGTGTTCCGGGCGTACGTCCGGGCGACCTTTTCCGCCGACCCGATGGCGTCCGACGGGCCCGGGCCGATGCCGGAGCCGTAGAAGTATCCGGTCTCCACGGCGAGTGCCGGCGTCGCCGACACGGTCATCGCGGCGGCCGCCAGTGCCACCGCGGTCAGCAACTTCCTCATGAGAGCTCCCCCTTCTGGGTCGTCAGCCAGAATCGACTGACTCCCTTCAGTCATTCATCTCAGCTAACGTGGTGACCGTAAGGGACCGCAGGCGTTTATGTCAACTCATGTGAACGTGACGAAGGCTGAGATTCATTTCAGCTTACGGAGGTGAAGATGACCGAACCACGGGCGACCACGCTCACCGACCGGATCGACCGCCTCTTCCAGGTGGTCCGGCGGCCCAACGGCGAGCAGCACAGCCACGAGGAGGTGGCACGGGCCTGCCGCGAGATCACCGGCGAGTCGTTTTCCGCCGCCTACCTCTGGCAGCTGCGGACGGGCCGCCGGGACAATCCGACCAAACGGCACCTCGAAGCGCTCGCGGCGTTCTTCCAGGTGCCGCCCGCGTACTTCTTCGACGACGAACAGGGAAGGGCTCTTGCCGAAGAGGTCGAGTTGCTGGGAGCGTTGCGCAACACCGCGGTGCGCAACCTGGCGTTGCGCGCGGTGACGCTGTCCGAGGAGGGGCTCGGCACCGTGACCGACATCGTCGAGGCGATCAAGCGGCGCGAGGCCATGCGTGACCAGGGGGAGTAGCGATGTTCGGCAGGAAGAGCGCGCTCTGGCGCAGATGTGAGCGGATCGCGGCCACCGTGCGGTTACCGGAACCGTTCGACGTCACCACGTTGTTCGGCGAGGTCGCGGCGATGCGTGGGCGGCCCATCGAACTGGTGGCGCTCGAGGCGCGGCCGGGGGCGCCGTGCGGGGTGCTCGCGGCCACCGACCGGGCGGACTACGTGTTCTACACGCGGGACACGTCTCCGTTGCACCAGCGGCACATCCTGCTGCACGAACTCGGCCATCTGCTGTGCGGGCACGTCGAAGGCGAGGTGCGGCCGGAGGCGATCGCCGCGATGGTCGCGCCCTCGCTTTCGGCCGACCTGGTCCGCCGGGTCCTTGGCCGCACCACGTACGCGCAGGAGCAGGAGAAGGAGGCCGAACTCGTCGCATCGCTGCTCATGCGCCGAGCCGTGAGCGCCGCGCCGGAATCCGACCGGCTGCGCCACGCCCTCGGTTCATGATCAGCTATCTGTCCGCCGCGCTGCTGGCGGCGATCGGCCTCGCCCGGCTGATGACGGTTCGCGCCGGGCCGAGGCATCTGGCCACGTTCTTCCTCAGCATGGCGGCGGGCCTCGCCCTCTCCGCCGACGCCACGGTCCGGTTCCTCGGCGACGACCTGCTCCCGCGGCTGGTCACCAACGCGCTGCAACTGCTCGCGATGCGCGCGCTCGTCCAGCTGGTCCGCAGCACCCGGTCACCGGAGAAGCCGACGCCGTTCTGGCCCATCCTGCTGTGCTGGGCGCTGATGGTCCTGTGCTACCTGGACATCGCCCCGCATCGGCTGGAGGTGGGCACGCCCGCGTTCCAGTGGCGGTGGAGCGTCGTCGTCTACCAGGTCGTCCTCACGACGTACGGGATGGCCTGCCTGGTGATGTTCACGCGCACGCTGGCCCGCAGTGCCAAGGTCCGTCCACAAGGGACATTCCGGACCGGGCTGCGGATCCTGGTCTGCGCCGCCGTCGCGACCATCGTGTGGGTGCTGTTCTCCGGGCTTCCCTCACTGTGGCTGGAGATCACGGACCTCGCGGACCTCGACTTCCTGCCGCGCGCCCGCCTGGTCGGCCTCTGCGCGATGGTGCTGTGGGTCGCCGGCGGATTGTTCACCACCTGGGACGGCGCGCTCCGGCTGGTGCGCGCGTGGCGCGGGATCCGGGCGGTGACGCCGTTGTGGAAGGAACTCGTCGCCGCCCATCCGCAGATCGCGCTGCCCGTCCGCCACGACCTCGAATTCACCTTGTACCGCAGGGTGATCGAGATCCGTGACGGTCTCCTCGCCGTGCGGGCACACGTTCCGCCGCAGCTCGGGGACTGGCTGCGCACCCCGGTCGACGGACCCACGCGCGCCGCCGCCGAACTCGCGGCGGCGCTGGTGATGCGGGAAGCGGGCCGCAGCTGGCCGAACCACCCGGCGGGTCCGCAACCCAGCGTGCGGGACGAAAGCGCCTGGCTGAGCGCCATGTCGTCCGCGTTCACGAAGTCCCGTGTCGTGCGGGAGGTACGCGAACGCGCGCTGGCGGAGGCCGGGCGCCTGTCCTGACGGTCAGGGCTTCCCGAGCTCCAGCGTGGCGTTGTGCAGCGACGAGTACATCGGGTCGGAGGTGAAATCCGGCCGGGTCTCCTCGCCGAGGTAGACGTCGATGTGCCGGTCGCCGCCGAGGCCGGGGGTGAACTCGTCCATGATCCGCCAGGAGGCGGAACGCAGCTTGTCGCAGACGGCCGCGTCGATCGCCGAGCCGTCCTCCGCGGTGCCGCAGCCGGTGATCCGCAGTTCGCGGCCGGCGCCGAGGACGTTCGGGTCCGCGGCGGCGGAGACGAACGGCTCCAGCGGGCGGCCGTGGCTGTCACGGGGTGCGTTGTCCAGCCAGAAACCGGTGTCGTGCGACCAGTTCAGGTAGCGGCCGGCGTGCCGCCCGCTGACGATGCGGCCGGTCCCTTCGGCTTCGACGGCCTGCACGAAACCTTCGGGGTAGCGCCCCAGAGGGTCGTCACCGCGTTCGCAGTCGATCACCAGGCAGCCGGTGACCGGCACGGGGTCGTCGTCGTAGTGCGCTTCGACGGCGGTGTAGTACACGGTCACGTACCACCCGGCGGACGACTCCTTCCCGGCGTCGCCGCGGTCGATGGTGGAGGCCGCGGCGAGGGCCAGCACGACGGCCGCGAGGACGAGAACGAGCCTGTTCCGTTTCGGGCCGCGCCGGTGCCGGCTTGCCATCACACTCGCTCCAGTCGCTGGGTCGGTTCGGCTTCGGCCAGCGGGTGCGGCACCGGCCGGGTCGGTTCGGCGGCGGCCAGGATCCCCGAGGGAATCGGCTGCGTGACACTGGGATCGAGCGTCGCCGGCGGGGTGGCCGGGCGCGGCGCGGGTGCGGGAACCGGGACGGGCAAAGGCAACGGCATCGACGGCATCGGTATCGGCGGCGCGGCCTGGCCGTCTTCGGCGAGCCGTTCGGTCTTGGCCCAGCCGTTGCGCCCGGACAGGAGCCGGAACAGCGCACGCCACGTCGCGATGATGCCCAGCGCCAGGAACCACGGGTAGAGCAGCCCGGCGAACAGGCAGCGGAAGATGTTCTCGTCGCGGAGCCGGATCCAGTAGACCAGCCCCCAGAGCAGGCTCGGCAGCATGGCCAGCCCCACCAGCATCGCGGCCGACGTCGGCAGAGTGTCCACTGTGGCCACCAGTCCGCCGAGGGTGCTTCCGGTGGCCAGCGCCACGGCGGAGGCCGCGACCAGCCCGACCAGCAGCAGCGACATGGGCACGGTCAGCCAGGGCGAGAGCAGGTAGATCAGGAAGTCGGCGAGGCCGACGCCGCTGACGAACCTCGACGTGGTCAGCCTGCGAAGATGCCGGAAGCATTGCAGATTCCCTTGCGCCCACCGGGTTCGCTGGCGCAGCAACCGTTTCACGTCGGTCAACCCCTGCTGGGTGACCCACGCGGATTTCGTGTAGCGCACGCGGATGCCGTCCAGGTGCAGCCGCAGGCCGAGTTCCAGGTCCTCGACCAGGCAGGCCGACCACGGGCCGGGGTGGAACCTGGCGAGGACGGACAGCCGGGTGAACTGGCCGTTGCCGCCAAGGCCGACACTGCCGACCAGGTCACGCAACGACTGCGCGGAGTCCGCGATGGCGCCGAATTCCAGATCCTGGAGCAGCGCCAGCGTTTTGTGCCGGTTGTGGATGCGCACGCGGCATTGCACGGCACCGACTGACTTCTCCGCCATCAGCTCGGCGATCTCGTCGAGCATGCCGTCGCTGCAGCGGCCGTCGCCGTCCACGATCCCGACGATCGTCTGCTCGATCGTGCCTTCCCGGCGCGCGATTTCGAGGATGTAGCGGTACGCCGTGTTGAGGCCCTCGCCCTTGCCCTGCCGGGCCATCGGGAGCTCGCGGCGCAGCACGTGCAGCCGCGGATCCCTGATACCGGCCAGGATCCGCGGCGTCGCGTCGTCGGAGGCGTCGTCCACGACGACGACCCGGACCGGCGTGTACCGGGTACCGGTGGCCAGCGCGTTGCGCACCGTGTTCGCGATGACGCGTTCTTCGTTCAGTGCCGGGATGACGATCCAGAACGGCACCGGATCCGGCGTCCGGCGCACACTGCGTGGTCGTTGCGGCGACCGCCAGGCGAACACCGCCAGGACGAGGTTCTGCAGCGGCCACCAGATCAGGACGCCGACCATGATGGTGGCGATGACGGACAGACTGGTCTCCATTTCGCTACTGCCCCCTTTCCGGCGCGGGCGCGATTCGGACGAGAATCGAGCGAATGGCGAAAAGCAACAGAATGAACGCGGCGAGTGACAGCGGCAGCCAAATCCCGGCGCTCGCGGTGAGCCCCATGGTCGCCGTCGCGCCGACCGCCGGTCCGATCCGGATCACAGACATGTTCTCCCCCAAGAGCTAGAAATGCTCAAATCCTTGTGTGCGAAGGATTGCGCGTGATGCGTCCGGGCCCCCCGGCCGGTCTCGCATCGTCGACTACGACGTGAGGAGCCGCGTCCCGGTTCCCTCGATCGGGTGAGGAAATTCGACGGGAACCGGACAGAACCACTCTGCGTCGCACCGGGCACAGCGCCCCGCACAAAGGATCTTGCGAAGTGCGCGGAGTCGCCGAAAACAATATTCGAACCTTGGGGGAGTAATGGTTTGGAATGAACAAGGAACCCGGCCGCGGGTGTGGCTCGTGATGGGGACCCGGCCGGAGGCGATCAAACTGGCGCCGGTCGCGGAGGCGATCGAACTGGCGGGCCGGATGGAGCCGGTGCTGGTCGCCACCGGGCAGCATCCGACGATGGTCGACCAGGCGCTGGAGACCTTCGGGGCCCGCGCGGACGTCACGTTGCCACTGCACCGCCGCGACGGCGGCCAGCCCGAACTGCTCGGCCAGATGCTGACCGGCCTGGACGAGCTGGCCGAACGCGAACACCCCGCGGTCGTGGTGGTCCAGGGGGACACCACGACCACGCTGGCAGGCACGCTCGCCGCGTTCTGGCGCCGGATCCCGGTGGTACATCTGGAAGCGGGCCTGCGCTCGTTCGATCTGGCCGCGCCCTTCCCGGAAGAGCTGAACCGGCGGCTGGTCACTCAGGCCGCGTCCCTGCACCTGCCGCCGACCCCGGCCGCGGCGGAGAACCTGTCGCGTGAACTCGTCGCCGCGGAGCGGATCCTGGTCACCGGCAACACCTCGGTGGACGCGATCCGCGCCATCGCCGACCGCGGGGCGGTGGACTACCGCGACGAACGGGTCGCCGCCGCCGTGGAGGCGGCCACCCGTGGTGAGCCGCTGGTGCTGGTGACCGCGCACCGCCGCGAATCCTGGGGCGAGCCCCTGCGCCAGGTGCTGCGCGCGGTCGCCGAACTGGTCGCCCGGCATCCCGGTGTACGCGTGGTCCTGCCCGCGCATCCGAATCCGGCCGTCCGCGAACTGGTCGGCGCCGAACTGGGCGGCGTGTCTCGCGTGGTGGTCACCGAGCCGCTGCGCTACGACGAACTCGCCGGCGCGCTCGCGGCGGCCACGCTGGTCCTGTCCGATTCCGGCGGGATCCAAGAGGAGGCGCCGACCTTCGGCGTGCCGGTGCTGGTGTTGCGAGAGGTCACCGAGCGGATGGAGGCCGTGCACGCGGGCTGTGCCCGGTTGGTCGGCACCGACCGCGAGCTGATCGTGCGGACGGCGTCGGAACTCCTCACCGACCCGCGGGCCCGGGCGGCCATGATGAGCAACGGCAACCCGTTCGGCGACGGAAAGGCCGCGTCGCGCACCGAGCTCGCGCTGGCGCGGTTGCTCGGCCTGACCGCCGAGCCGGTGGAGGAATTCGCCGCGCTGCCGGGAGGTGTGCTGGTATGACCGGGAAACGGAAGGGACACCGGCGCCGCCGGACACCCGCCGGGCTGAGGTTCGCGGCGCTGGCCGTCGTCGTCGCGACCGGGCTCGTGACGCTGGTCGTGTACACGCGTCCGGCCAGCGCGATCCTCGCGTCGCCGGCGGCCGCCCCGGTCTCCCTCGGCGACCGGCTGGCGCTGGGCAGCGAGGTCGGCAGCCCCGGGCCCGGCGGGAACCGCGCCCACCGCACGCTCGTGGTCTACGACGCGGGTGAGCGGGACGCGCCGAACCCGCCCGCCGCCGCGGACGAGGCCGGAATGGCCGAGGCGCACGCGATGCAGACCGCGAACCTGGTCTCGCGGGCGGGCAGCTGGACGATGCGCGCCGCGGCCGATTACCGGGCGGGCGAGATCGGCGGATACCAGGCGCTGGTCTACGTCGGCTCGATCAGCGAGGCCGCGCTGCCCGCCGCGCTGCTCGCGGACGTGGCCGCCGCGAAGGTGCCGGTCGTCTGGATGGGCGAGAACATCCATCGCCTGGCGGAACACGACCCCGGTATCACCGCGCGCTGGGGATGGACGCCGGTCGGCCGCACCCCGACCTCGCCGACCGAGGTCCGCTACAAGAACGTTCCGCTGGAACGCAATCCCGAGATCGGCTCGATTCCGTTGGTGCGGCGGGAAAACCCCGCAGTCAACGAAGTGCTCGCGGAGAGCGGGACGGGCGGTGAGCCCACGCCGTGGGCGGTGCGTTCCGGGACCTTCACCTACCTCGCGGAGGCGCCGTTCTCCTACGTCAACGAGGGGGACCGGTACCTCGCCGCCGCCGACATCCTGCTCGGCACGCTCGCTCCGAAGACCGAGGAACGGCACCGCGCGCTCGTGCGGATCGAGGACATCGGGCCGCGCACGGATCCCGGC
Organism: Amycolatopsis roodepoortensis; assembly: GCF_024628825.1. Classification (NCBI taxonomy): domain Bacteria; kingdom Bacillati; phylum Actinomycetota; class Actinomycetes; order Pseudonocardiales; family Pseudonocardiaceae; genus Amycolatopsis; species Amycolatopsis roodepoortensis. The sequence continues at coordinate 3,259,395 of NZ_CP102415.1, read as the reverse complement.
CAGATCCGCCGGATCGCGGATCTGCTCGGTGGGCAAGGGATTCCGTTCTCACTCGCGGTCTACCCGTACTACGTGGACCCGCACGGCGTCGCGAACGGCGGCAGGCCGACCTTCGCCCGGCTCGTGGACAGTCCGGCCCTGGTCGACGCGCTGCACCACGCGATCCGGCGTGGCGCGACGATGATCATGCACGGCTACAGTCACCAGTTCGAGGAGCTGGCGAACCCCTACGGTGGGGCGAGCTCCGCGGATTACGAGTTCTACACGGCGATCGTGGACGAGAACAACCACGTCGTGGAGACCGGCCCGGTGCCCGGCGATTCCGCGGAATGGTTCCGCGGGCGGATCGCCACCGGGCTCGGCGAGTTCCGCCGGGTCGGGCTGCCGGAGCCGGAAGTGTTCGAGTTCCCGCATTACGGCGGTTCCGCGGTGGACTACAAAGAGGTCAGTTCGCATTTCGCGGCGCGCTACGACCAGGGCAGTTACTTCGCGGGATACTGCCCGCGCGGGGCCTGCGGTTCCACCTCGACCGTGTCGTACCAGACCAAGTACGGTCAGTACTTCCCTTACCCGGTAAGGGATGTCTACGGCGCGGTCGTGATCCCCGAGAACCTGGACCACGTCGCCCCGGAGCCGTTCAACCAGCATCCGGCCCGCCTGCCCGCGGACCTGCTCGCCGACGGCGCGAAGTCCAAAGTGGTCCGTGACAACGTGGCGAGCTTCTTCTTCCACCCGTTCCTGCCGCTGGAGCACCTGAGCACGGTCGTACTCGGCCTGCGGGCGCAGGGATACGAGTTCACCACCGCCAGCGAGGTCGCCCGCGGTTGAGCGTCCGGCCGGCGCCCCCGATCAGGGCGCCGGCCGCCGCTCAGGCACCGGTGACGTGGATGTGGGCGATACTCCCGTCCGCCCAGCGGAAGCCGAGCCGGTGCCCGGCGAAGTCGTAGACGACCGTGGCTTCGCCGTTGGCACGGTTCACCCAGCTGTTCTGCGGAACGGCCCCGTGCGCCCGCACGTAGGCGTCGACGGACCCACGATGCCCGCCGAGGTCGAGCCCGGAGATCAGCCGGTCCGCGGCCGGGCAGACCGCGACGTCGACACCGACCCTCGTCACCAGCCCGTCGAGCGCCTCGAGGTAGACGCCGTCGACGCTCGGCTCGTCGGGGACCAGCTCGCTCCGCCGGACGGTCAAGCCTGGGAAGAGCTCCCGCAGTTCCGCGCACGCCGGGGAATCCTCGGGCCTGCCCAGTGCGGCGCACATCGTCTCGATGACACCGGTCAGCGGCGTCCCGGGAGCGGGAAGCGGATCGTCCGTGGGTTCCTCGGTCTTCAGCGGTGCCGGCCGCGGGTCCCGGCCGCCGAAGCCCGCCACCCGGTCCCAGATCCAGTCCGCCATCGAGTCGGCGACGGGCTCGTCGGGCCGTCCCGCCCGGCGTTTCACCAGCTTTCCGAACGCGACGGCGACCAGGTAGGTCCCGGCGTCGTCGGTCATCACCTGGTCCCAGACCTCCTTCTCCGGCCAATCGGGGTGCGCCGCCTGGTCTGCCTCGATCTCGGCGTTCATGGCGAGGATCTCGGCCGCCGACATCAGGCGGAACGACTCGGTCCAGCCCCAGGTGGCACCGGAGCCGGGCGGCTGGCCGTCGTGCCAGGTGAGCAGCTCCTTCGCGACCATGGAGCCGACCCTTTCGTCGCCGTCGGCCAGATCGCCTGCCGTGGCTCCCGGCCGCAGGCTGTCGCGCAGCTCGGCGGGCATCACCGCGTCCAGCGCGGCCAGTGCGGAGTCCAGGTCGATGCCGAGCTTCAGGTCGCGGATCTGCTGCCACGCCATCTCGAGCGCGCCGGTGCCTTGGATATCCGCCAGGGTGATGTCGTCGCCGCGCGCCTTTTCGACGATCCGCAGCATCGTCCGGGCGGTATCCACCAGTGTCTGCAACAGGTCGTCGGTCGGATCCGTACGCAGCAGCCGAAGACCGAGTTGTTCGGCGTCGTCGAACCGGTACTGCGCCAGGTACGCGTAGCCGAGCAACATGGCGACCCACGAGTCCGCCGCGTTGGCCCGGATGGCCTCCTCGGCCGCGGGAACGAACCGTTCGGGTGGCGCGCAGCTCGCCAGCAGGTACTCCGCGCGTTTCGCCAGCGCTTTGGGGAGGTCGTCCGGCGCCGTCCGCGCGCACAGCTCCACCGCCTCGTCGAGTTGCCGCCACCCGGCCTCGTGCAGCCCGGAACGCGCCTGGGTGTTGCCCAGTTGCATGCGATCGTCCCAGTCCTCGTGGTTCCGGCCCAGCACGGTGCGCGCCCAGCGCAGCGCCTCGTCGTGGTTGTTCTCCGCCGTTTCCAGATGCCGGAGCGCACGAGCCGCCCAGATGAACTGGCTGTCGTGGCGACCGGCCACCCGGAGATAGAGGCGCCGCGCCTCGTCCGCGTCGCCCAGCGACTCACGGTGATAGGCGAGCACCATCGACGCGCTGCTCCGCTCCGGCTGGGCCGCGAGCACCCGCGCCGCCAGCTCGGCGACCCGGGGATGCGTCGGCTGCGCTTCGAGGAGTTCCCAGGCCAGGTCGAGGTCCCGCTCGACGGTGTCGCTCATCGCATGCCCCGCTTGACCCGGTACGCCCGGAGCTGGTCGAAGGTGCCGTCGTCGACGCCGTACTCCAGGACCGGCGCCACCTGGTCGAACCAGGACGTCGTGGACGGGACGATGTCGCCCACCGCGGCCAGCAGCGCGTCGGTGGTGACCGGCACCAGCTCGTTCCTGTTCATCGATTCGATCATCGCCTTCTGCAGCACGGTGGTCGTCAAGTGGCTGAGGTCGGCGCCGGAGAACCCCTCGGTCGCCGCCGCGACGGCCACGGCGTCGACGTCCGCGGCGGGTTTGCCCGCAAGGGCGCCCTGGACGATCGCCGCCCTGGCGACCGCGTCGGGCGGCAGCACCAGCACGGTCTTGTCGATCCGGCCCGGACGGCGCAGCGCGGAGTCGATGTCCCACGGCCGGTTCGTCGCGGCCAGGAAGTAGACGCCGTCGTTCGTGCCCGCCATGCCGTCGAGCTCCTCCAGGAGCTGGGTGACGAGCATCCGCATCGCGTGCGACCCGCCGCCACCGGAGGTACGTCGTCCACCGAGCGCGTCGAACTCGTCGAAGAAGATCACGCACGGTGTCGCCGCGCGGGCGTGGCGGAACACGCTCTGGATCGCTTTCTCGCTCTCGCCGATCCACTTGCTGAGCAGGTCCGCGAGGGTCACGTGGAGGAAGGAGGCGCCGAGATCGCCGGCGATCGCTCTGGCGATGAACGTCTTCCCGCAGCCGGGCGGGCCGTACATCAGCAGCGAACCACCCGGCTTCTGCCCGAACGCGGCCGCCAGCTCAGGGTTGCGCAGCGGAGCGAGGAACGCGGTGTTCAGGTGCTGCTTGACCTCGGCGAGCCCCGCGACGTCGCCCAGCGTCACCTTCGGGCGCTCGGCGTCCCACAGCGACGCCGACACAGCGCCTTCCTGGTGGTCCTCGTCGGCCGGGGCAGGAACCGCCTCGGTGGGCGGCGGGTTCGAGGCGCGCAACCGCGTCGCCATCAGCCGGGCGCGCAGCAGCCGGACCCGCCCCGGATCACCGCCGTGGGCCTCGAACGCCGCCAGTTCGGTGGCGGCGCGTTCCGGCTCCCGCTCCAGCAGAAGCGTGACGAAGTCCTCGCGCAGCGCCAGATTGCCGGGATCGGCTTCCACCTCGCGCGCGATGACCTCGACGAAGCCGTCGTCCGGATCTGCCTTGTCGTCTCTGGTCATGCGGTTCTCTCTCATATGAGCCGTGGCCATGTCCGTCCGGGACAGAAAAGCATCCCTTCGATCGCCGGGGCACCGGGGGTGGTCCCTGTCAGGGGTGAATTGGGGGACGGTCCCTGATGTGCGCCTGCCTCGCCGGATGGATCGTGGCGTGGTGACAGCAAGGACAACGGAAACACCCCAGCCCGTACCGATCGAAACGCTCGACCGCGCGATGTTCTTCGGCGGCAACGCGCCGATGGAAGGCGTGCTGAATTCGCTGGCGATGGAGCCTTTCATCACCGGCGCGCAGCCGCACTCACGAGCCGCCGAAATCACCGAGGTCTCCCCGGAGGCGACGCTGCTGCCGCCGGGAGTCGACGCGGATCTGACGTACGAACTGGACGGGCGGCACTCGCACCTCGCCTTCGGACCTGAATGGACACTCGTCGCGTTGCGGAGACGTGCCGGCGCCGCGACCGTATGCGTGTCCGCCACCTCCGGCGACCTGGCGGACGAGGTGCTCGCGGCCGCTGTCCGGACCGCACGGACCGGGACGCCGGGGGAGTCGGCCGTACCGGTCGGTTTCTGGCACGTGCAAGGCTGCGGTGGCGCCGGGGTTCGTGCGCCCAGGACGATGGATCTGCCGCCGTGGCGGGAGATCCGCGGCAACTACCCGCGCTCGGCGGTGACCGCGCTCGACACGCTCATGACGGTGCGGCCGCAGGACGTCACCGGCAGGCTGGTGCTCCTGCACGGCCCCGCGGGCACCGGCAAGACGACCGCCGTGCGCGCGCTCGCGCACGAATGGCGGGACTGGTGCCAGGTCGACAACGTCCTCGACCCCGAGGTCCTGTTCGCCGATCCGGGTTACCTGACGTCGGTGGTGCTCGGCGAGGAGCGGGCGGACAAGCGGAAATGGCGGCTGCTCATCCTCGAAGACTGTGACGAACTGGTCGGCGCGGACGCGAAACGCGACTCCGGGCAGGCGCTGTCCCGTTTGCTCAACCTGACGGACGGATTGCTCGGTCAAGGCCTGGACATCCTCGTCTGCCTGACCACCAACGAGAACGTCGCGCGGTTGCACCCCGCGGTGGTCCGGCCGGGCCGTTGTCTCGCGGAGATCGAGATCCCCCGGCTGCCGAAGGACGAGGCGGTCACCTGGCTGGGCGCGGGGGCGGGGATCGGCGCGGAGGGCGCCACGCTGGCGGAGCTGTACCGCCTGCGGGCCGCGGTTTAGCCGGGTTCGCCGTTCGCCGGATTCCCGGGGGCCGGGCTGTTAGGGTCCGGCCATGCGAGTGTGGTGGTGTGGCCTGGTCATCGGCGCGATCGCGCTGCTCGGCGCTTGCGGCGCGGGCGGGGTGGGGAAGGGGCAGGTGGTGCCCGCGACGACCACGACGACCCCTACGACTCCGACGACAGGCCTCGTGCAGACCACGACGCGGCCGCCGCAGACCCCGGCGACCACCACGACCCGGACGACGCCGGAGACGACGCGCACGACGACGACCCATCGCACCACGACCCACCGCAAGACGACCGCTAAGCGTCCGACGGCCCCGCGCTACACCGCTCCGCGGAGACGCTGACGGCTCATTGAGTCCGTCGTTCCATTGAGGACAACACGGCGGTTGCTTCGGCCGGGCCCGCCTCGTGCCCACGTCGCGAAAGCCACTTTCGGGACATCAGGCGTCGCGAAAGTGGCTTTCGCGACCCCTTCGGACATCGCCGGGCCCACGTCGCGATCTACCCCTGCCGACGTGTTGCGAAAGCCACTTTCGCAACGTTGAAGGTTGCGAAAGTGGCTTTCGCAACACGCCACCTTCGCCTTGACGACTGGGTCCCTTGTGGACAGTCGCACCATCCGCCCGCATCCAGGACGCCGTCTGCGATCCTTGACGGGTGATGGAGAGCGCGAGCCGCGAGCTGGAGCGGATGCGGGAATCGCCCGATGCCTGGCAGGAAGTGCGCTACGAGCGTGCCAAGGACGGCGACGCGAACGCGGTGCGGCGCGCGAAGGTGTTGTGGGCGCTGCAATACGACCGCCGGCCCGGCGATCTCCCGCTGGTGCGATGGCTGGCAGGCCAGGAGGCGGTGTGCCGTCACGAGGCGCCGTTCCAGGGGCTGAGCGAGGAAGCCGAGCTGGCCGGTTTCCTGCTCGCCGAATACCGGCAGGTCGAGGACGTGTGGCTGCACTGGGAGATCAAGGTGGCGAACTTCGACACCTGGTGTGGTTACGACCAGGAACACCTCTTCGCCGCGGGAGTCCGGCGCACCATCGCCTTCGTCCGCGACAGCGGGCATGCCGACCGTGACGCCGTGCTGGAGCGTCTGCTCGACGAGAAGGGCAGGCCCTGCGTTTCCGAAAAGGACCTGGCGAAGTGGTCGGAGCGCAACCGCTCCCGATTCCCCGCCGATCCGGCCGCCGAGGACCAGCTCACCTGGGTCAGGCGCGCCCAGCTGACCGGCGACCGTGAACTGACCCGTCAGGAGCTGGACCGGTGGGCGGCGGGCCGCGAGCGGGACAAGGAGACCCTGGGCCTGCTCCGCCATTACTTGGCCGGCTTGGGGGCGTTCGCCGAGGCGGCGCGGGCGCAGCGCGAGAGCCTGGCGTTCGCCGGAAACGACTGGGAATCGGCGTCGGCTTGGCGGACCCTCGCCGGACTGGAACGCCAGGCCGGCGACCACCACGCCGCCTGGGAGGCGCTGCGCGAGTGCCGTCGGGCCCTGGACGGCGTGTCCGGGTGGCAGGAGGTGGGGCTGGGCCGGATGTACGTCGAGGAACTGTTCCTGCTGGCCGGTTCCGCGGAGGGCGAGCTCGCCGAGTCGGTGTTCGCCGAGGCGGACCGTCAGGCTCGCGACGTGCCCGGCCTGTCCTTGGTGGTGTTGGAAAGCGCCGCCGAAGCGGCAGGCAAGGTCGGTGACCGGGCCAGAGCCGCGCACTACCGGAAGCTCCGCGACGCCGAGCGACAGCGCATCGACAACGCAATAGGTCGAGCCGGACGGTGAGGCCGATGTGCCGGCGCGGGTGGACCCACGAATCCGCGTCGGCACATCGGCCTCAGCGCACCGTCAGGCGCCGGGCTCCTCCTGGAGGGCACGCACCTCGACCTTGCTGCGCAGCGCACGCGAGGCCTGCTTGGCCCACTCGATCGCGACGTCGTCGTTCTCGGCCTCGATGATCCAAAACCCGCCGAGGTATTCCTTGGCCTCGACGAACGGGCCGGGGGTCAGCACGGGGCTGTCACCGGAGTAGTCCACCGTCGTCGCGGTCGACGGCGGCTGCAGACCACCGGCGGTCACGAACGCGCCCGCCTCCTCGACGGCGGTGTTGAACGCACCCACCGCGGCCATGATCTCCTGAAGCTCCGCCGGGTCCATGTTCTCCATCGTCGGCTCCTCGGCGGAGTCGTGGGGGAGGCTCAGGAAGTACTTCGTCATTGTCGTCTCCTCGTGGTCTGTGTCTGCCGGAAACGCTATGGGCAGGCACCGCGGTGACGCATCGGTCATCGTGACCCATCTCCGGCGACCGATGACCGGCGCAAGCCGTCAGACCAGGCCGGCCAGCCCGGCGCGACCGGTGACGCCGAGTTTCGGGTACGCCTTGTAGAGGTGGTGGCCGACGGTCCGCGGGCTGAGGAAGAGCTGCGCGGCGATCTCCTTGTTCGTGTGACCGGTGGCGGCCAGCCGTACGACCTGCAGCTCCTGCGGGGTCAACAGGGTGAGCGGGCCACTGCGCCGGGGCTCGTCGCCTCGCTCGCCGAAGGCGGCCAGCTCGCCCCGGGCGCGCTCGGCCCAGAGCTCCGCGCCGAGGTCCTCGAACGCGGACACCGCCGCCGCGAGATGGGCGCGGGCCTCGGTGCGGCGGCGCTGGCGGCGCAGCCACTCGCCATAGACCAGCTGGGTCCGGGCACGCTCGTAGGGGCCGCCGTGCAGCTCCTGAAGCCTTAGCGCCTCCGTGTACAGCGCCTCGGCGTCATCGGCCAGCAGTGCCCGGCAACGCAGGGCGAGCGCGGTGGCGACCGGACGGTCGACGTGCTCGGCCCAGTGCCGGAACGTGGCCAGCGGTTCGCGGGCGCGATCCGGCTCGCCGCAGCGCACGGCGGCCTCGACCAGATCCGGCACCGCCCGCATCAGGAGGTCACGGCTCGCGGGTCCCTGGTGCACCTTCTCGAGCCGGTCGATCGCTTCCTTGAACCGCCTGGCGGAAAGGTCGAGCATGCCGAGACCCCAGTCCGCGATCTCGGCGTTGACCCGGTGCCGGGCCCGGGCCCGCGGGAGCACCTCCTCGGCGAGAGCCCGGCAGCGTGGCTCGTCACCCGAGACGGCGTGGAGCCACACCTCCAGCGACCGGTGTGCCAGGCGTTCGGTCGTGTTCCCGAGTTCGGCGGCCACGGACGCGCCTTCCGCCACGCACGCGCGGGCGTCCGCGAACTCACCGCGGAACATCCTCGCCACCGCGAGCACGTTCAGGGTGTACGGGATCCAGCCCAGCGCTCCGGTGGCCCGCACCTGGGCCAGCATGTCCTCGGTACCGGCGGCGACGCCGTCGTCGTCCGCGATCAGGAGCCCGCCGAACCCGGCCGTGACGCGATGCATCAGGTCGTTCCCGCCGCCGCTCGTGGTGGTGTAGAGCTCGCGCATCGGCCCGACGGCCAGCTCCGGGCGTCCGGCGAAGAGCTCAGCCCACCCGAAAAGGGCGGTGACGACCGGTGCCCAGTGCTCCGGCGGGGTGAACCCGCGCATCAGGTCGACCACACGCCGCAGCAGGTCGTGCGCCGCTCCGTGCCGTGCGGCGTGCACGGCCTCGAAGAAGTTGAGCGCGGCGCGCTCCGGGTCGGTGTCGCGCACCAGCTCCGCGGCCCCGATCGCCAGCTCCGCATCGGCCCGCGGGGACGTGCGTTCGTACTCCACGGCGCCGCGTGTGTAGATGGCGTCGGCCCGGACGCCGGTGTCGGTGGTGAGCGAGAGCGCTTCGGCGGCCAGCCTGGCGGCGCGGTCGGCCTTGCCGGCATCGAACGCGGCCTGGCTGGCCAGGGCGATACGCCGGGCCTTCAGCTCCCGGTCGGCGCTGAGCCTGCCGGCGCGGTCGTAGGCGGCGGACACCGCCATCGCGCCGCCTCGGTGCCAGGCGCGCTCCGCCGCGCCTTCGAGTTCGGCGGCCACCGTCTCGTCGGGGGCCGTGGTGGCGGCGGCGAGGTGCCACGCCCGGCGATCGGCGTCGGCCTCCAGCGCGTCGGCGTACGCGCGATGCACCTCGATCCGCCGGTGCAGCGGCGCGTCCTGGTAGGCGGCCGCCCGGACCAGCGGGTGACGGAACGTGATCCGGCTGTCGATCCGGAGCAGCCGGTCGCGCTCGGCGGGCGCCAGATCGCCGGGGGTGCCACCGAGGGCCTCGATCACGTGCAGGATCGTCGCGAGCGGCGCCGCCGTGTCCGCCGCCGCGGCCAGGAGCGCGCGCTGGGTGGCTTCGGGAAGCTCGACGATCTGGCGGCGGAACGTCTCCTGCACGCGGCGGGTCACCGGCAGCGGGCGCACATGTTCGGCCGGGTCGGGCTCGTCGGCGGCGTGTGCCGCGAGCCGCGACGACCCGAGCTCGATGATCGCCAGGGGATTGCCGACGGACTCCGCGAGGACCCGGGCCCGCACCGGTTCGACGAGTTCCGGCGCGTGGTCGTGCAGCAGCCGGGCGGCATCGGCCGCGGCGAGACCGGACAGATCCACGACCTCGATACCGGCGATTTCGAACGGCGCCGACGTCTCGCGCACCGCGAACAGCATCGCGATCGGGTCGGCCACGAAGCGGCGGGCCGCGAACAGCAGCGCCTCCACCGAACCCTGGTCGAGCCATTGCAGATCGTCGACCACGCACAGCAGCGGGGCGTCCTCGGCCAGATCGGCGAGCAACGACAGGGTGCCGGCGGAGATCAGGAACCGGTTGGCCTCGTCCCCCTCGGCCAGTCCGAAAGCGCACCGCAAAGCCGTGGCCTGGGGAGCAGGCAGGGCGTCCAGCCGATCCAGGTGAGGAAACAGAAGTTGGTGCAGGCCGCCGTACGCCAGCTCGGAGTCGGACTCGACGCCCGCCCCGCGGACCACGCGCATACCCTCGGCTTCGGCGATCGACACGGCCTGGTCGAGCAGGACCGATTTCCCGATGCCCGCCGCGCCCCGCAGCGACAGCACTCCGCTACGCGCGTCACGCGCGTTCGTCAGCAGACGCCGGATCCGCGCCAGCTCGACGTCCCTTCCCACCAGCGACATGCGGCCACCCTAGAGGGTCCGGATCCGGCCCCACGGTTTGAAGACCGAGAGCACGGTGGCGAAGGTCAGGATGGCCAGGGCGGTGGCGGCGAGGAACGAGACGAACCAGATGTCCCGCAACGGCTGCTCGCCGGTGGAGAGCTCGGTGATGGGGTCGAGGAAAGCCAGCATCATCGCGCAGGCGACGAGGTTGATGGCCGGTTTCACCGGCTCGGGCCGGGTGTCCTGTCCTGGGCTTGCCCAGGACAGGACTGTGCCACTTTCAGATGCGGGGCGTGGCCGCTGCTGCCGTCACGGTCCAGGGTCAGCTCCGCCCAGACGGTCTCGTACTCGCCTCGGTTGCGTGTTCCGATTCGTGGCTGGTGCGAGAGGAGTCGTCGACCTCGATGAGCAGCCGCTCGCCCTCGTCCCTCAACTCCAGCCGGCAGGCTCGGGGCGCGTCACCGTGCCGGTTGGCGTTGCTGACCAGTTCGCCGGTCACCGGCACCGCGTCGTCGACGGTGAGGCCAGCAGATCGCGGACTCCGGAACGTACGTCCCGGCTCGGGGTCGCTTCCAGGTCGTAGGCCAAGTCGCAGGGCTTCGCCTCATTGCGCGGAAAATCAGGTCGTGTCGACATCCGTCCCACCCGCCTTCGGCGCCAGGTGACGAACTCGGACACATCGCGCAATGAAGAAGAGATACCCGGCCGTTGCAAACCTCGGGCCGAGACTGGCACCCGTCCTGGATTTCGGGACAGGACTCAGGAATCGTCGTCCTCAGAGGACAGTAAACCGGACTTTTCGGCCCGGGCTACCACCTTCTTGACGAACTCGATCGATCCGCAGTCCTGGTCGAGCAACGCGTTGCGGCGCGAGGCCCACGCCGTGCCCAGATCCTGCCGGACCTTCTCACTCACTTCGGTGCGCGCCGGATTGAGAATCGTCTGCTCTTCCTCGCCGATGTGGTGCATCAGCGCCTCGGCCAGCTTCTCGACCGCGTCATCGAACTTCTGGGTGTCGGTGCCCTTGCATTCCAGCAGGTTCAACAGCGCCTGGTTGCCTTCCGCGTGTTCCTCCTCTCCGTGTTCCTGCTCGTGTTCGTCGATGGCGTCCTTGCGCCGCAGGGCGGGATAGACGTCCTGTTCTTCGGCCTCACCGTGGGCGATCAGTGCCGCCGACAGCGCGGCCCGGGCACCTTCACGGTCCGCGGTCGCGTCCCGCAGATCACGGAGGAGCTGTTCGAAGAGGCGGTGATCGTCGAGGATGAGGTCGACGACGTCACCGGCGACAGGGCGGGGAATGGTCACGGCAGTCATATGTCGAGAATTCCCGTGCGGCGGCGGTCCGGCAACTCGAGGCACGGTCGCGGGCATGCCGATTACGTGGTGGCGAGCACTCGGGCTGCGGCGCGCGGACCCGAACGTACTTCCACACGGCGTGGGCGCGAAGCCACACTAAGTCCTCGGGTGCCGCTGTTTCCTTACGTCGTAAGGTTTCCGTGCCAGCGGAAGGGGTCGTCTTCCAGCGCGGAGCGGTCCCAGTTCCCGCGGTTCGCGGCGGCTTCGTAGGTGCTGTGGAGAAATTCGGCGACGGTGCGGTCGGGGTCGGGTGCGGTGCGGGCGGCCTCGTACGGCAGCAGGAACTGCTTGAACTCCGTGCTGAAGTACGCGCCGTCGGGGCCGATCGGCTGATCGGCGAACCCCTCCGGTTCCGGGTAGGCGTAGGAATAGAAGGCGCCTTCCTCACCGCCCCCGGGCCAGAACCCGCAGCTGGACAGTTCGCGGGAGTAGCCCTCGACCATCACCCAGTCGCCGCAGTTGGGCGCTCCTCCGGGATGTGGCGGGGCCGTCCGCCCGGAGAACCGGGTGCAGGCGAGATCCATGGCTCCCCAGAAGAAATGCACGGGACTGACCTTGCCGACGAAATGCGACCGGAACTCGCCGATCACCCGGTTCGCCTGCAACAGCTGGCGCCAGAACAGGGCGGCCGCCTCGCCGTCGTAGGAGGCGTGGGTGTGGTCCTCGGCGAAGGGGATCGCGGGCTCGACCTCGTTGGGGTGCGGCCGGATCGGCGCCTCGATCCCGAGCCGGTCGAGCGTGTCCATGATCCGGGCGTAGAACTCGGCGACCGGCATCGGCCGGAGCGGGAAGCTCCGCGTGCCGCCGTCGCTGCTGCGGACCTCGAGCCGGTGGCCGACGAAGTCGAACTCGATCTCGAAGGCCCCGGAGCGGTAGGGGATGGCCGAGGTCCTCAAACCACGCGGGCTGACATACAGCGTCACCTGCCACCAATGGTTGACCAGGGGAGCGTGCGCCATGCGGATCTTGCCCACGATCTGGGTCCACATGTGCAGGGTCTCGCGGGTGGGGGTCCAGTCCGATACCCGAAGGCTCGGCCAGCTCGTTGTCGCGGGGCTGGTCATCGGTCTCGCTTCCTCTCGGAACTAGGCGGTGGTGGCGGGCGTGTTGAGCAGCTGTGTTTCCCAGTCGAAGGCGACTCCGGTACCGCCTTGGTGCTGCGCGGCGATCTCCACGAGCGCCGGGATGGTCGCTTCGCGAGCCCAGTCGCGCTGCAGCTCGGCCTGGACAGCGACCCAGGTCATCGGCACCACACCCGCCTGGACCATGCGCCGAAAGGCCATGTCGTGCGCTTCGGCCGACACTCCGCCGCAGGCATCGGTCACGACGTAGACGGCGTAGTCGTCGTCGAGGGCCTGGATCGCGGGCATGGCAACGCAGATCTGGTCGATGGTGCGGCTCACCGAGGCGGGCCGGACGGCCATCGTCGCCGCCGCTCCCGCCCACGTCGCCGCTGTCCGGCGATACTTCATCGGGGCGCTCACCGATGCCGAGCTCGATGTCATCGGGCCCGCGCTTGAACGGGTCCTCGACCAGCTTCCGACGACGACGGATGATTCAGGCTCGTTCGATCATCCGGTCGCGAACAGTGCCGAGTTCATCGCTGGTGACGCCGGCGCTGAGCAAGTACCGCTCGACATCGAATCCGTCGAGGGTCGCGATGACGGCCTCTTCGGCCGTGGTGCCCCGATCCGCGAGGGCGGCCTGAATGGACGGTCCTTGGTCGGCGGTTCCCATGGCTGCGAACAGGGCTTTGAGGCCTTCGGCGGACATGATGTAGTCCGCGGCGATCGCCTGGGGTTCGACATCGGCCAGCGCGAGCAACAGAAGAGCGACGAGCCCGGTCCGGTCCCGGCCGGCGCCGCAGTGGAACAGGACACCACCGGGATCTGTGCGGGCGATCGCCTTGATGACGGCCGCGCAACGCTCGGCCTTGCGCTGGAGGAAGACGGGGTAATAGAGCGGGGAGCCGTTGAGCCGCTCACGGTTGACGTGCCGCCAGAACCCGATGTCGTCGATGTCGTCGAGCGGGACTTCGATCCGGTCGACGCCGGCCGGGGTGGCGGGACCTTCCGACGCGGCGGCGAACTGTGCCGAGCCCGCCTGTGCCGTGAGCGGCGTTTCCGTAGGCCGGATCTCGTCCGCGTTGCGGAGGTCGATCACCGTGCGGACACCGCACTCGCGTGCCTGGGCCCAACCCGTCTCCGTGACGAAACGGAGGTCCGCCGCCCTGAAGAACGCTCCATGACGCGTCGTGGCACCGGATTTGGTGGGTAGTCCGCCGAGGTCCCTGGTGTTGAAGAAACCCTCCCAGGCCACCGCTCTGCTCGTGCTCATCGTCCGGGCGCTCCCTCGTCGATCAAGCCGGGTCTGTGCCACTAATCATCGAGGTAGCGGTATCGCTTGTCGCCTGACGAGATGAGCACCTGCCCTTGGTGAATCCGCCACTCACTCATGCCGTCGGCCTCGTGGCTGGCGAAGAACAAGCCTCGGACCAGGTCGTTGTCCGGGTCGGACGCGGGGAGTCGCGCGATGCTTCCGAGCTGGCCGAGTACCCAATCAACCGCTTGTTGCCGGATATCGCCGCCGTAGAAGACGTAGCAGGTCCAGTTGAAGGGTTCGCGGGGCAGGCTCCAGCCGCGTGTGTAGAAGCCGTCGTCGTGCGCCGAGATGATCTCCTGGATGGCGGCGAGTTGCTTCTCCTCGCACTCCAGCCATCCTCTGACCGACACGTAGACGCCCATGGCCTGTCCCCTCGTGCGTGCTCCAGCTACTGAAGTTCGACACGCCGATTCGTGAGGAAAAACGAAAAAACCGCCCGACCTCGGCGAATCTGCCAGGTGGGCGGTGTTTCGTATTGTGGAGCTAAGGGGACTCGAACCCCTGACCCCCTCACTGCCAGTGAGGTGCGCTACCAGCTGCGCCATAGCCCCGGAGCGGTGTTGTTCTCCGCATCTCGTGTGTCCATACATTACACCGCCCTCCAGTGCCGTTCACGTGGGGGTCACTCTATGCACCCCTGACCGCCGTAAATCGCGCTGACCAGCATCTTTGAGTCTTATTTTTAGACGTGTATTGACTCCGCGTGTGACCGCCGTTACGTTTTCGACCATCGTGACGCCGAGGTCCCCGCCCGCTACGCCGCGTCTCCACTGGGCTCCGCCTCAGCTCGCCCTGCCCGAATGACGCGGAGGAGGTCCCGATGAGGGCCAGAGCAGCCCTGGTAGCCCTGTTTTCACTGGTCGGAGCGCTGATGGTGGTGGCTCCGGCGGCGCAGGCGGCCATCGTCCCCGACACCTGGTACACGGTGTCGACCACCGGCGGGAAATGCGTGGACGCGCGCGCCGCCGGAACGGCGAACGGGACGGTCGTCCAGCAGTACGCCTGCAACCAGACCTTTTCCCAGCAGTGGCAGTTCCAGCCCACGTCGGGCGGCTACTACCGGGTCAACACGCGAAACAACCCCGCCCAGGTGTGGGACGTCGCCGACGTGTCGACGGCAGACGGCGGGCTGATCCACCTGTGGGCCTACGGCGGCGGGAACAACCAGCAGTGGCCGCCGGTCGAGGAGTCGGGTGGGACGTATCACTTCGTGAGCCGCAACAGTGGCAAATGCCTGGACATCCCCGGCCTGTCGACCCAGGACGGCACCCAGCTCCAGCAGTACGCCTGCAACGGCACCGGTGCCCAGTCCTTCCGGCTCACTCCGGTCGCCGGCGCCGCGAACCCCGACCTCGGACCGAACGTGCTCGTCTTCGACCCCGGTATGTCGCAGGCGGCGATCCAGTCCCAGGTGAACAGCGTGTTCTCGCAGCAGGAGACCAGTCAGTTCGGCTCGAATCGCAAGGCGTTGCTGTTCAAGCCGGGTTCGTACAACGTCGACGTCAACGTCGGGTTCTACACACAGGTGCTCGGGCTCGGCCTTTCGCCCGACAACGTGACGATCAACGGCGCGGTGCACGCGGAGGCCGACTGGTTCCAGGGCAACGCGACGCAGAACTTCTGGCGTGGAGCGGAAAACCTGTCCGTCAACCCGGCGGGCGGCACCGATCGGTGGGCCGTTTCGCAGGCCGCGCCGTATCGCCGCATGCATGTCCGCGGCAACCTGCAGCTCGACGACGGCGGCTGGTCGAGCGGCGGCTGGATGTCCGACGTGAAGATCGACGGCCAGGTCCGGTCCGGCTCGCAGCAGCAATGGATCTCGCGCAACTCGCAGTTCGGGAGCTGGAGCGGCTCCAACTGGAACATGGTGTTCGCGGGCGTCGGCGGCGCGCCGGCGACCAGTTTCCCGAATCCGCCGTACACCACGGTGAACACGACGCCGGTCGTGCGGGAGAAGCCGTTCCTCTACGTCGACGGCGCGGGCGCGTACCAGGTTTTCGTGCCTGCCAAGCGCACCAACGCCTCCGGCATCACGTGGGGCGCCGGCCAGCCGGGATCCTCGCTGCCGATCAGCCGGTTCTTCATCGCGAAGCCCGGCACGACGGCGGCGCAGCTCAACGCCGCCCTCGCCGAGGGCAAGGACCTCCTGATCACCCCGGGCGTCTACCACCTCGACGAGACGCTCCGCGTCACCCGGCCGGACACCGTCGTGCTCGGCCTCGGCCTGGCGACGCTGATCCCGGACAACGGCATCACCGCGATGACGGTGGCCGACGTCGACGGCGTCAAGATCGCCGGGGTGCTGATCGACGCGGGCACGACGAACTCGAACACGCTCATGGAGGTCGGCCCGGCGAATTCGGCGCAGGACCACGCGGCCAACCCGACTTCGCTGCACGACGTCTTCTTCCGCGTGGGCGGGGCGGGCGTCGGCAAGGCCACGAACAGCCTGGTGGTCAACAGCGACGACGTCATCGGCGACCACCTGTGGATCTGGCGTGCCGACCACGGCAGCGGCGTCGGCTGGAACACCAACACCGCCGACACCGGCCTGATCGTCAACGGCGACGACATCACGATGTACGGCCTGTTCGTCGAGCATTACCAGAAGTACCAGACGATCTGGAACGGCGAGCGCGGCCGCACGTACTTCTACCAGAACGAAATGCCTTACGACCCACCGAATCAGGCCGCCTGGATGAACGGCTCGACGCGGGGTTACGCGGCCTACAAGGTGGCGGGCTCGGTGACGAACCACGAGGCCTACGGGCTCGGAAGTTACTGCTACTTCAACGTGAATCCGAGTGTGGTGGCCGATCGCGCGATCGAGGTCCCGAACAATCCGAACGTCCGGTTCCGCAGCATGGTCGCCGTCTCCCTCGGCGGGAACGGGACCATCGGCCGGGTGATCAACGACCGCGGCGGACCCGCCAACTCGGGATCGACCGTGGCCAACCTGGTCGCCTATCCCTGATGACCCCGGTGCGCGCCGGGATGGCGGTCGCGGCGCGCACCGGCCTTTTCGCCGCGGTGTTGCGAAAGCCACTTTCCCAACGTCGAAGGTTGCGAAAGTGGCTTTCGCAACACCTGTCGGATGCGGCACCGGCCTCACCCCAACGGGTGGCGTGCCGCGCGCTCGCGCACCGGCGCTCCGATACTCGGCGCATGCCTCTCGTCGGTCTCACCGTCGTCGAACCCCGCCTGGCCTGGCCGCTCGCCGCCCTGCGCGGGGTCTTCGCCATACTCTTCGGCGTTCTCGCGTTGATCTGGCCGGGAACGACCGTCCTCGCCCTCGCGATCCTCTACGGCATCTACGCCATCTTCGACGGCATCGGTGGCGTGGTGCAGGCCTTCCGGCCGGGTGACGCCGCCCATCGCGCCGCCTACGGAGTCCTCGGCGCGTTCGGCATCATCGCCGGTGTCCTGGTCCTGATCTGGCCGGGGATCACGGTGCTCGTGCTGGCGCTGCTGGTCGGTTTCTGGGCGATCTTCACCGGCATCATGGAGATCGTCGCGGCGATCCGGCTGCGCAAGCAGATCGAGGGCGAGGCGTTCCTCATCGCGGCGGGCGCGCTTTCGCTGATCGCGGGCATCGTGATCGTGTTCAACCCGATCGCCGGCGCGTACGGGATCGCGCTGCTGGTCGGGATCTACGCCCTGCTGTACGGCGTGATGCTGCTCGTGCTGGCCTTCCGGCTGCGGAAGCTCACCCAAGCCTGAAGGGCTACGGGCTCGGCAGGAGGGCTTAGGCTGATCCGGTGAGCCAGCCGATCCTGTTGACCGTCGACGACGATCCCGCCGTGTCCCGTTCGGTCGCCCGCGACCTGCGCAGACGGTACGGAAAGGACTACCGGATCATCCGGGCCGATTCCGGTGCCGACGCGCTCGAAGCGCTGCGCGAGATCAAGCTGCGCGGCGACGCCGTGGCCGCGATCCTCGCCGACTACCGGATGCCGCAGATGGACGGCATCGTCTTCCTCGAGAAGGCGATGGACCTGTTCCCGAACGCCCGTCGCGCGCTGCTGACCGCCTACGCCGACACCGACGCCGCGATCCAGGCGATCAACGTCGTGGACGTCGACCACTACCTCCTCAAGCCGTGGGACCCGCCGGAGGAGAAGCTCTACCCGGTCGTCGACGCGCTGGTGGAGACGTGGCGCGCGGTGGGGGAGCGGCCGGTCGACGAGATCAAGCTCATCGGCCACCGGTACTCCTCGCCGTCGTTCCACCTGCGCGACTTCCTGGCGCGCAACGCCGTGCCGTACCGCTGGTACTCCGTCGACGACGACGAGGGCCGCCGGATCCTCGAGGCGGCGGACGCGGCGCCGCAGGACATCCCGGTGCTGGTCACCCCGGACGGCACGGTGCTGCGCCAGCCGTCGGGGCCGGAGCTCGCCGACGCCGTCGGCCTGTCCACGCGCCCGGCGCAGGAGTTCTACGACCTGATCGTGATCGGCGGCGGCCCCGCCGGGCTCGGGGCGGCCGTGTACGGCGCGTCGGAGGGCCTGCGCACCGTCATCGTCGAGCGCAAGGCGACCGGCGGACAGGCGGGCACCAGCTCCCGCATCGAGAACTACCTAGGCTTCCCGGACGGCGTTTCCGGCGCGCAGCTCACCGACCGCGCGCGGCGGCAGGCGCTCAAGTTCGGCGCCGAGGTGCTCACCGCCCGCGACGTCGTGGGCCTGGAGGCACGCGGCTCCGCGCGCGTGGTCATGTTCGGTGACGGCACCGAGATCTCGGCGCATTCCGTGGTGCTGGCCAGCGGCGTCACCTACCGGGCGCTGGAGGCTCCGGGCGTCGCCGAGCTCGCCGGCCGCGGCGTGTACTACGGCTCGGCCGCGACGGAAGCGCCCGAGTGCAAGGGCGAGCACGTCTACATCGTCGGCGGCGCGAATTCGGCGGGCCAGGCGGCGGTGTTCTTCTCCAAGCACGCCGCCGACGTCACCATCCTCGTCCGCGGCCAGTCGCTCGAAGCGTCGATGTCGCACTACCTGATCGAGCAGATCGCCGGGATACCGAACATCCACGTCCGCACCCGGACCACGGTGGTCGAGGCGCACGGCGACGATCATCTCGAACGGCTGACCCTGTGCGAGAACGGCGGCGCGAGCGAGACAGTGCCGACCGGGCACCTGTTCATCTTCATCGGCGCCGCCCCGCGCACCGACTGGCTCGGCACGGAGATCCAGCGTGACGACCACGGTTTCGTGCGGACCGGCCCCGATCTGCTCACCGAAGGCAGCCCGCCGCCGGGCTGGCCGCTGGATCGCGACCCGCACTACCTGGAGTCGTCGATCCCGGGCGTGTTCGTGGCCGGTGACGTCCGCGCGGCGTCGGTGAAACGTGTCGCATCGGCCGTCGGCGAAGGCGCCATGGCGGTCACCCTGGTCCACCGGTACTTGGAGGAGCAATGAGCGTTCTGCCCAGGGAGGAACTGCGCGGGCTCTTCCTCTTCGAGCACCTCAGCGAGGAACAGCTCGATTGGATCGACGAGCACGCCGTGCTGGAGCACTACACCGGCGGCGAGACGGTCATCCGCGAGGGTGAACCGGCCACCTGCTTCTATCTCCTGCTTTCGGGCGCGCTGCGGATGACGCGACTCGTCGGCGGCACCGAGGTCGAGACGATCCGATCCGATCAGCGCGGCGCCTACTGCGGCGCGACGCAGTTCTTCGTGCATCAGGAGACCGAACACACCTATGGCGCTTCGGTGCACGCGGTCAGCGACCTCACCTTCCTGACCCTGCCCGCGGCCGACTTCGCGACCGAGTTCCGCCGCTGGTTCCCGATGGCGACGCATCTGCTGGAGGGCATGTACCTCGGCTGGCGCAACAGCGACACCGTGATCGGTTCGCGGCGCAGGCTGCTGGCGCTCGGCGAGCTTTCCGCCGGGCTCACGCACGAACTCAACAACCCGGCGGCCGCCGCCGTCCGCGCGACGGCGGCGCTGCGGGAGCGGGTCGCCGGGATGCGGCACAAGCTCGCGATGCTGGCGAAGAAGAACGTCGACCCGACCTTGCTGGAGCAGTTGCTGGACATCCAGGAACAGCTGGTCAAGCAGGTCGCCTCGGCTCCGAAGCTGACCGCGATGCAGCAGGCCGACCGTGAGGACGAGATCGGTGACTGGTTCGACGGTCACGGGATCGACCAGGGCTGGGACCTCGCCGACATCTACGTCCGCGCGGGCCTCACCGTGCCGGATCTGGACCGGTTGCTCGACTCGGTCGGCGAGACCTTCCTCGACGGCGCCGTCCGCTGGCTGGCGTACGCGCTCGAGACCGAGATGCTGATGGGCGAGATCGAGGATTCGACGACCCGGATCTCGGTGCTGGTCGGTAAGGCCAAGCAGTACTCCCAGATGGACCGCGCGCCACACCAGTGGATCGACGTCCACGAAGGACTCGACTCCACCCTCGTCATGCTCGCCGGGAAGATCGGGCCGGGAATCCGGGTCGTGAAGGAGTACGACCACGCGGTGCCGCGGATCCCGGCGTACGCGGGCGAGCTGAACCAGGTGTGGACGAACATCATCGACAACGCGCTCGGCGCCATGGGGGCCGAGGGCACGCTGACCCTGCGGACGTCCAGAGTGGACGATCACGTGCACGTCGAGATCGGCGACACCGGACCCGGTATCCCGGCGGAGGTGCGGCAGCGGATCTTCGAGCCGTTCTTCACCACGAAGCCGGTGGGGCAGGGGACCGGGCTCGGTCTGGACATCTCCTGGCGGATCGTCGTCGAACGGCATCAGGGCGACCTCCGGGTCGACTCGGCGCCCGGTGCCACGCGGTTCACCGTGTGCCTTCCGGTCTCGGAGCAGTCCGTGATCTGATTTTCCTTCTACCCCAACGTTTCGCCAGAAACCGACGACTTCTTCCGTTCATCGATCGTTCACTTCGAAATGGCTCGCCCGCGCGTCAAAAGAGTCGAACGGGCTGAAAGATCGAGCCCGTGAACGAGGGGGTGGGCCGGTGAAACGCCGTCTGTCGATCGGGTTGGCCGTGGTGCTGCTGCTGGCCGTGGCCGCCGTGATCGTCTGGGGCCCGGACGGTGACGAGAGCACCGCGCAGGGTACGGATCTGACCACGGTGCGCGGGGTCATCGGTTCGGAGAAGCTGGCCTTCTTCTCCGACAAGCGGGTGGCGGACGCGTTCGCCAAGCACGGGCTGAAGGTCGAGGCCGACACCGCCGGCTCGCGGCAGATCGCGAGTATGGACCTCGGGAAGTACGAGTTCGCGTTCCCGTCCTCGTCGCCCGCCGCGCAGCGGATCCAGCGCGACCACAAGGTGACCGGCGTGCACACGCCGTTCCAGTCGCCGATGGCGGTGGCGACCTTCGAGCCGATCGTGAACCTCCTGAGCGCCAACGGGATCGTGCGCAAGGGCGCCGGGGACTACCAGGTGCTCGACATCGCGAAGTACCTCGAACTGGCGCGCAACGGCACGCGCTGGGACCAGCTTCCCGGCAACACCGCGTTCCCGGCCCGCAAGAACGTGCTGGTCACGACCACGGACCCGCGCGAATCGAATTCGGCGGCGATGTACCTGTCGATCGTCTCCTTCGTCGCCAACGGCAACAACGTGGTCAGCACGCCGGAGGCCGAGGCGAAGGTGCTCCCCGCGGTGTCGAAGCTGTTCATCGACCAGGGCTACACGCAGAACAGCACCGAAGGCCCGTTCGAGGACTACCTCGCCGCGGGTATGGGTAAGACGCCGATGGCGCTGATCTACGAGTCGCAGTTCGTCGACCGGCTGGTCCGCGCCGACGGTTCGATCCGGCCGGACATGCGCCTGCTGTACACGGCGCCGACGGTGTACTCGAAGCACACGCTCGTGCCCCTGAAGCCGAACGGCGACCAGGTGGGCAGGCTTCTGGCGACCGACCCGGAACTGGGGAAACTCGCCGCCACCTTCGGCTTCCGCACCGGCGATCCGCGTCTGTTCGCCGACGTCGTCGCCGCGGCCAAGGCGCCGGTGCCCGCGGATCTGGTGGACGCCGTCGAGCCGCCGTCGTTCGAAACGCTGGAGCGGCTGCTCGACGCCGTGAAGAAGCAGTACTGATGGACGATTTCACGCTCACTCCACCCGAACCGGTGGAGGCGATCCCGGCCGAGCGGGCCGCCGGCCTGGTCACCCTCGCGCCGGAGGTCCACGCGGAGGTCGCGAAACGCGCCGAGGATTTCGCCCGTCGCCTCGAAGCGCTCGATGTCCGATCGCCGGAGTTCACCCGCGTCCTGGACGAATTGCTCGCCGTCGGCGAGTCCGACATGCGGGCGGCGGCGACCGTCGCGGGGGCGCTCCTGGATCGCTCGGCGCGGGCACTGGCGGAAATCGGGTCACCTCAGCAGCAGGCGGCGGTGAGCCTGGCCGGGCTCCGGCGGACCGTGGCGGAGATCGACCCGGCGAAACTGCCGCTCACCGGCCGCAAGCTGATGGGGCTGATCCCGGTCGCGGGCAGCGCGAAGAAGGCGCTGGACCGCTACCGAGCGGCCAACGAGCCGGTGAACGCGCTGGTACTGGAGTTGCGGGCACGGCAGGACGTCCTGCGGCGGGACAACGCCGCGCTCAAGGGCGAGCGGGAACGGTTGTGGGCGACGCTCGGCAAACTGTCGGAAGCGGCCGCGTTCGCCGAAGCCGTCGACACGGTGGTCGAACGCCAGGCCGGGATTTTCGACTTCACCGATCCCGCGCGGGCCAAGTCGCTGCGGGCCGACGCGCTGCATCCGATCCGGCAACGGCACCAGGATCTGCTGACCCAGCTCGCGGTCAGCGCGCAGGGCTACCTGGCGCTGGATCTGGTGCGGCGCAACAACGACGAGCTGATCCGCGGGATCGAGCGGGCGGTGTCGACCACGGTCGCGGCGCTGCGGGTCGCGCTGCTGGTGAGCGGGGCGCTCGCCGGTCAGCGCGACGTCCTCGACGAGGTGCAGGCCGTGCAGGCCACCACCGACGGGCTGATCAGGGCCAACGCGGAAATGCTGGAACTGCGCAGCGCCGAGATCCAGCGCGCGGGCAGTGATCCCGCGGTGGCGGTGGAGACGATCCGCGAGTCGTTCGAGCGGATCTACCGGAGCATCGACGCGATCGACGAGTTCAAGGCGGGGGCCGTCTCGACGATGGCGGCGACCGTGGAGGCGCTGTCGGGGGAGATCCGGCGGGCCGAAGACCATCTGCGCCGGTCTCACGAGACGGCGACGGCCGAGGGGGCATCGTGAAACGCTGGGCGGTCTTGGCGGTCAGCGCGGTTTGCGCGCTGTCACTGGTTTCCTGCGATTCGAGCGAAGGCGGGACGCAGAACCTGGGGGCGGCCGAAGCCGGCACGCTGCGGGTGCTCGCGGGCAGCGAACTGGCCGACCTGCAGCCGCTGCTGGAACAGGAGGCGGCCGCGACCGGGGTCAAGGTGAAGTTCCAGTTCACCGGCACCCTGGAGGGCACCGAATCGCTCGCGAACGGCAAGGTGGACGGCCAGTACGACGCCGTCTGGTTCTCGTCGAACCGCTACCCGGCGGCGGTTCCGGATGCGGCGAAACGGCTGGGCGAGCAGGTGAAGATCATGAGCTCGCCGGTGGTGCTCGGTCTGTCCGCGTCGTCGGCGCAGCGGCTCGGCTGGGCCGGCAGGCCGGTGGGCTGGGGCGAGATCGCCGAGCAGGCCGGGAAGAAGGCCTTCACCTACGGCATGACCGATCCGTCGGCGTCGAACTCCGGTTTCTCGGCGCTTGTCGGGGTGGCGTCGGCGCTCGCGGGGGCGGGCAACGCGGTCGACGCGCGGCAGATCGCTTCCGTCACCCCGAAACTGACCGAATTCTTCAGCGCGCAGGCGATGTCCGCGGGCTCGTCCGGCTGGCTTTCCGAGGCCTACCAACGACGCGCGACCGGACAGGATCCCGGCAAGAAGGTCGACGGCCTGATCAACTACGAATCCGTCCTGCTGTCGATGAACGCGAGCGGGAAACTTCCCGAGCCGCTGACGCTGGTGTACCCGTCCGACGGTGTCGTCACCGCGGACTACCCGCTGACGTTGTTGCAGAGCTCGAACTCCGACGCGCGGGACGCGCACCGCAAACTCGCCGAGCGGCTGCGGACACCCGACACCCAGCGCAAGATCATGGAGACCACGCAGCGGCGTCCGGTCGTCCCGGGAGTCCAGCTGGGGCAGCAGTTCGCGCAGAAGGACCTCGTCGAGCTGCCATTCCCGGCGACGCAGCAGGCGGTCGACGCGCTGCTGGGCGCCTACTTCGACAAGATCCGGCGGCCGTCGCGGACGCTGTACGTGCTCGACACCTCCGGTTCCATGTCGGGTGACCGCATCGAGTCGCTGCGCACCGCGCTGATCGGGCTGACCGGCGCCGACGGTTCGCTGACCGGCCGGTACCGCCGGTTCCGCAGCCGGGAAGAGGTCACGATGCTGCCGTTCGACACCGTGCCCGGCACCCCGGAGACGTTCACCGTGCCGGAAGGCGATCCGCAACCGGCGCTGGACAAGATCAAACGGTTCGCCGAAGGCCTCGACGCGAACGGCGGCACGGCGATCTACGACAGCCTTCAACGCGCGTACGACATCATGGGTCCCATGGTCGCGCGTGACCCCGATCGGTTCACCTCGATCGTGCTGATGACCGACGGGCAGAACGCGAACGGCTCCAAGTTCTCGGACTTCCAGCTGAGGTTCCCGTCGTTGCCGGAGGCGGTACGGCAGATCCCGGTGTTCACCGTGATCTTCGGCGAAGGCGACTCCGCCGAACTCGGCGAGGTCGCGAAACGCACCGGCGGCAACGTGTTCGACGCGCGAGGCGACGTGCTGCCCAAGGTGTTCCAGGAAATCCGCGGGTACCAGTGATCCGGTACCTCGGCTCCACGAAGAACCTCGCCGGCTGCGTCGGCGGGCTGATCGGGCTCGCGCTGTACCTGACCGGCGTCGTCGGCGGGCTGTGGCCGCTCGTCGTCGCGGGGCTGTACGCGGTGTTCGCCCTGCTCGCGCCGCCCGAACGGGTCCGGCTGGTCTCGGTGGACGCCGTCGCCGAGGCAGGTCAGTTGCGCGCTGATCTCGACTCGTTGGTGGGCAAGGTGACCGCGCGGGCGCAGCGGATGCCGGAGTCCTCTGTGGACGGTGTACGGCGGATCGCCGAGGTGCTCGAAGACCTGCTTTCCCGGCCGGAGCGATGGGCGGCCAACCCGGACGTCCAGCACGCCGTCACCCGGCTGGCGCGCACCGATCTGCCGCTTTCGGTGGAGACCTACCTGAATCTGCCCTGGTGGTTCGCCGCCAAACGCCGGGCCAGTGGCGAGCCGAGCGCGTCCGAGGAACTCCTCACGCAACTGGAGCTGCTGGAGACCGAAGCGCATCGAATCGCGGAGCGGTTCTACGCGGGCGATGTCCACCAGCAGGCCGATCACACGCGATATCTGCGCGAGCGCGGCGAATCCGGTTGAGCGGTCCCGGTCACCGGTAAGCGAGATCAGGTCTGCCGGTCTTTCTGCATGGGCAAGGCTGTTTTCCCGTGGTGGACTCGGGAAGCCGATCCGGTGGTGGTCGGTTTCCGCCAGTCCCAGGGAGTTCAGACGTGCACAAGTACAGACTCGGGGCGGCCGTCCTGGCCGCTGTGATGGTGTGTCTCGCCGGCGGTGTCCCGGCGAACGCCGAGGAGCGTGGCGAGCACTGCGTCGCCGACGCGGCGGGCGGCGCGATCCGGTGCTACGACAGCTTCGGTGAGTCCATCGCCGCGGCGTCGGGCGGCAAGGTGACCGGCGTGCCGGAGACGGCGGCGAAACCCGGCACCGCCGAGAACGGCCTGATGGCCGCGCGGATCGAAGAGTCCGGCAAGGTCGGGGCGGCCGCCACGGTGATCAGCGTGCTCTACGAACACGGGAACTTCGGTGGTGCGAGCCTCGCCATCCACGGGTCGCCGTGCACGGAGGGGACCGTCCAGTACCTCGACTACCTCGGGAACGACTGGAACGACAAGATCTCCTCCTTCCAGACCTTCAACAACTGCCACATCACGATGTACGCGGACGCCTACCGGCAGGGCGACATCCAGGATTGGTACGCCAACGACAGCGCCAACTACGGGCCGAACATGAACGACCGCGGCAGCTCGGTGCTGTACAAGCGAGGGCCCTCCCGAGCGGAACTGCTCCGGGACTGCGGCCGCGCCACCAAGACCTGCAACGCGCACGTCGACCAGCGCGGCCAGGACTTCTACGGCGACTGGGGCCGGGTCGACACGGTGTTCAACTGCAGCTCCAACAAGATCACCCAGGTGATCGGCAAGCGGGACACGCGCAGCGGGAAGAACACGGTGTCGAACGAGCTCAGCGTGAGCGCGGGCTTCGAGTTCCTCGTCCAGTGGACGGTCGCCTACAAGCGCACGTGGGGCCAGGAATGGGGCTGGGAGACCAGCGAGAGCGTCGAGACCCGGATCGAGGTCAACCCGGGTTACTGGGCGGGCCTGGACCGCTCACCGGTGATGAAGGTGTCCAGCGGCTCCTACGACATGTGGTACGACAAGCGCAAGTGGGGACACCATCAGTGGTACGTCTGGAACTTCAGCGGTGAAGGCCCGGCGCCCGGTGTCGTCGGCCAGACCAGGACCGTCGGCAAGAAGATGACCTCGGCCGAGAAGAAGAAGGTGTGCGGGAACTCGACCGGGCTCGTGCGGGCCAAGGCGGGGACGCAGGCGGAAAGTGCCGCGCTTCCCGCGGCGAAGCCGAAGGCGACCGCGTTGCCCGTCGCGCAAGGGCGGCTGCACAGCTGATCCATGACCCGATGACGGCCCTCGCCACCTCGTGGGCGGGGGCCGTCGCCGGTCAACGGCCGCCGAGTCCGGGCAGGGTCAGCGTGGCCACCGCCGTGGTCACCCAGCCCAGCAGATCGCCGAGCGGGATGGTGGACAGCTTTTCGGGCCATTCGTCCGCCACCGTGTGCAGGACCAGGTGACCGTCGTGCGCCTCGACCGCGGTGAGCCGGATCCCTTGCGGCAGTTCGGGTAGGGGCAGGACGATCGGTTTGAGGCGGGACGGCGGGCCGAACCGGCGGCGTCCGATGTGGACGGCCATCGGCCGGAGGACCACGGCGTCGTCCTCCACAGTGGACTCCAGGGCGAGATGTCCCCAGCGGGGCCGCTTTTCCCAGCGGACGTGGAAATGCCCGTCGTCGCCGGGGGTCACGATGATGCCCGGCCGGACCTCGGCGACACGCGCCTGGAGGACTTCCGGTGCCACCCGGATCGCCATCTTCACCTGCTCCGGGATGGCGGCCGGGGACGGGAGCGAGCGGAGCCGGACGTTCGACGCCAGCACGGTGATGCGTTCGAGCGGCGTCTCGGGCCAGTCGACGTCCTCGACGACGATGCGGACGTCGCCGACCTTGCCGGTCGCGGCCAGGCTGAGGCTGTCGGCCTGGTAGTCGAGCCCCGTCAGGGTGAGCCCGACGTCGTGCCCGTCCACCTTGGCCGTCAGCCGCCGCCCGACCAGCTGTTCGGTGACGGTCTTCAGGATGGCGGCCGGCGTCACGGGCACGCTGGGCAGCAGCGCCCGCCCGGCGGCGGCCAGGCCGAACAGCTCGGGAAGCGGGTTCAGGTCGAACCATCTGCCGTCGCTCATCCGTCCAGTGTCGCCGAACGGGACGCCGATCGCCGCCGCAGGGGGTCAGCGGGCCGCGAAACGGGCGATCACACCCGCCAGGATCACCCAGAACGCCGCGGCCAGACCGTAGTCGAGGATGACCGCGAGATTCGGGTCACTCACCGGGAAGAGTCCCGGCCAGAACAACGCCAGCGGTTTGGCCAGTGCCTGGATGAAGATGAAGAATCCGTTGCCCGCGTTGGCTCCCGCGAGCACCATCACCATGTACAGCAACTCGATGAAAGCGAACAGCGCGCCGAT
Organism: Amycolatopsis roodepoortensis; assembly: GCF_024628825.1. Classification (NCBI taxonomy): domain Bacteria; kingdom Bacillati; phylum Actinomycetota; class Actinomycetes; order Pseudonocardiales; family Pseudonocardiaceae; genus Amycolatopsis; species Amycolatopsis roodepoortensis. The sequence continues at coordinate 3,231,778 of NZ_CP102415.1, read as the reverse complement.
ACCGGTGATGACCCGCACGGCGGTGTTGCTCCTGCTGGTGGTTCGCCATCTGGACATACCGGAAAAGTTCCCGGACTCCGCCGCGGCAAACGCTTCAGCGGCCAAGTTGCGCCGATCGGCCGTACCTCGCCCACTGCTTGGAGGCGGCCGGTGACGGAACGCCGCTTTGGTGATATCGATTATCATTACAGTTATGACGCTGGGGAACTGGAACGACAGCTGGGAGCGCCTCATGGTGAGGTACCAGCCAGGGCGGGAGCGGGCGATCGAGCGGATGATCGACCTGGTCGCGTCGCGCTGTGACGGCGGGGTTCCGCGGGTGCTGGACGTGGGTGGCGGCACGGGCACGCTCTGTTCCCGCCTGCTCGAACGCCTTCCCGGGGCGGAGGTGACGCTGGTCGATCTGGACCCGGTGATGCTGGCGATCGCCGGCGCGTCCCTGCCGTCCTCGGTGGAGGTGGTCCGGGCGGATCTGCGTGACCCGGAGTGGGTCACGCGGCTGCCGGATGGCGGCTACGACGCCGTTCTGGCGGTCATGGCGTTGCATTACCTGCCGCCCGGCAGGTTGACCGAGCTGTACACCGAACTCGCCGGGCTCGTGCGGGCGGGCGGATTCGTGGCCACTGTGGACGACATGCCGGACGCCGGCGCGGCGGTGTCCGCGGGTGACGACGTCGGAACTCCTTGGAGTGCTTGGTGGGAGCAGGCCGCGGCGGATCCGGTGCTCGGACCCGCGGTGGTGGAACGGGCCAGGTTGTTCGGCGATGCGCCCTCGGCCGAATGGCATCCGCCCGCCGCGTGGCATCTGCGTGCCCTGGGGGCTTGCCCGGTCGAGGAGCCCGCCGTGGTCTGGCGGGACGGTGTCCAGGCCGCCGTGGTGGCTTTCAGGCCTCGCTGAGTGGCGCGCCGCGCCACTGCCAGCCGGCCCGCGACGGGCGGCCCGGCAGCTCCGTCCGGTCCGTCGCCCACAGCAACGCCGTCCATGGATCGACGCCGGTGACGTCCACCTCCGGGAACATCCGCGCGAGCACCCGCGAACAGACGTCGCGCGGCGGATCGAGAGTGACGCCGAGCCCGCGGGCCATGTCCTCACCGTGGACCAGCACCTCGACACAGCCCATTCCGGCGAATCCTTCGAGGTCGGCGCGGCCGCTCGGGTGATACGCGCGGACGTCCGGGGCCACCGTGCGGAGGGTGGCGCTCAGAAGCCCGCCGCCCACCGTGACGAACTCCAGCATCTCCGCCGGGGTCGCGGCCCGGTCGGCGACGGCTTCGAAGCAGACGAACCGCGGCGTCGACGGCCGCGCGATCAGCAGACCGGCGTAGGAGATGAGGCAGTCGCCGAGGTGCTCGGCGGTGCGCCAGGCGTTCAGTTCGCCGGTGCCCGGCGCCGACGACCAGTCACGGCCCGACGCCTCGCGCAGGCTGTCCGTCATGCTCGCGATCGCCGCGTCGAGGTCGCCGGGGGTGACAGTCATCGTGACCTCAAGTCAAGGGTGTCGGGAACGCGACCGGACCGCGGCGGCCGTTCTTCCCGACCGCGCGCACACCGAAGAACACGTTGTCCTTCGACAGATCCACTTTAGCCTCGGTCCGGTCGCCGACCTTGATCGCGTGCGTCCAGTCGTCCGCCGTCGTCTCCCGCCACACGACCTCGTAACCGGCGAGATCCGGGTCCGTCCCGCGCCGCCACACCAGATCGGTGTCGTTCGTCAGCCGGTCGGTCCGGATCCGCACGTCCTCGGGGGTGCCGGGCGCGGTCGCCAGCGACCAGACCGTGGCGGCGTTGACCCGCGCGACCCTGGCGATGAACGGGAAGTCGCAGAACTCGGGCAGATCGCCGAACTGCTCGCCGTTCTCCACCCGGACGTCCTGGTGCTGGTGCGCGTAGTCCTCGTGCGGTTCGGTGAACCGCGCGGCCGGATAGCCCTGTTCGAGGAACGGGATGTGGTCGCCGCCCCGGAGGTAGCGGTCGCGCCGGTGGATCACCCGGACCGTCATGCCGGTGGCGTCGTTCTCCGCCACCGATCGCACGAACCGGGCCAGCTGGCGGGACGGCGAATCGTTCTCGCCGCCGACCGCGCGCCGGATGTCCGCCTGCGCCGGGGTTTCCGACGTCGGCACCCCTTCGGCGAACAACCGGATCGTGCGCGGGTCCCGCGTGCCGTCGTCCGCCTTGCTCGAACCGACGATGTCGTTGGTGAACATCGCCTGCACGTTCGTGCCCGCCGCCTTGTACAGCGTCGCCATGTGTCGCGCGCCGAACAGGCCTTGTTCCTCGCCCGCGACCGCCGCGAACACGAGGGACGCCGCCGGGCGGCGGGTGGCGAGCACCCGGGCGAGTTCCATCGCGACGGCCACGCCGGAAGCGTCGTCGTCGGCGCCCGGAGCGTCCTTCGTCGCGTCGAGCGGATCCGAACACCGGGAGTCGTAATGGCCCGACACGACGTAGACCCGTTCGGGGGTGGCGGAGCCGCGTAACGTGGCGACGACGTTGGTGATCGTGGTGGCGACCGGGATCCGGGGCGGGGCGGGCTGCTGGAGATAAGACTGCAGTTCGACCGTCATCCGGCCGCCCGACCGCTGCGCGGATTTCGTCAGCTCCGCGAAGATCCAGTCGCGGGCGGCGCCGATCCCGCGGACGGGATCGGTCTGCGAGGACAGCGTGTGCCGGGTCCCGAATCCGGCGAGCCTGCGTACGGTGGCCTCGATGCGACGTTCGTCGATCTCCCGGAGGATCGCCCGGAGTTCGGTGTCGGGGCGTTGCGGGGAGAGGTGTTCGCCCGGGCCTCGAACGTCTGGTTCTTCGGCGCCGGCCGGGACACCGGTGAGGGCGGCCGCCGAGAGCGCCGCCGTGGTGGACAGGAAAACTCGTCTGGACCTTTCCTCAGCCATTCCCCCGTTCCTACGCGCCTTGTGTTCGGGCGTCTAGCGGCGAAAGGGTGAGCCGTCGCGAGGGGGCTATGGCCTGGGAAGCGGTGTCGCGAAAGCCACTTTCGGGACGTCAGACGTCTCGAAAGTGGCTTTCGCGACATGATCGCCAGGGCGGTACGGTACTGTGCCCGGCCGCGGCCGACGTTGCGAAAGCCACTTTCGCAACGGTGAAGGTTGCGAAAGTGGCTTTCGCAACCCCCGGTCTAGGCCGGCACCCGGTAAGGCGCCCCGAAGCCCGAACTTTAGTCCTTTATGGACAGTCGTAATCCCTGTGAAGTCAGAGCTTTCGGGGCCTGACGCGCCACCTAACCCGTCAGGGACTTGATCTCCTCGGCGGCTCGCGACAATTGCTCTCCAGGCTCGATCGTCAAATCGCCGGTCGCGGTCCAGCCGTCGTTTCCCCAGTCGTGCCGAAACCTCTGGAGCGTGACCCGCAGCTGCACGTTGCCGTATCGGTGGGACGCATCGATCTTCAGCTCCCCTTCGAGGGACTCCCAGGTTCGGATTCCGTCCCAGCCACGCCAGTCGTCCGCGTGCCGCTGGAAGAACTCCGCGAGATCGGCGAACCCTGTCGCATAGTGGTGCGAGACCTCGACCGACGCGGAGAGGCCGTGGAGCCGCAGCTCGGCCAGCAGGGACTGTGGCGGCCCGCCGTCGGCGGCCTCGGCCGTCAGCCGCAGATATTCGTGGCCGGAGCCGATCCGTGTCTGGTTCACCGTCGCATCATGGTGTCGCGGATGCGAGTACGACAACCCGGTAAAAACCCGGAAAGTGCTATCCCGGCCGTCCAGGCCGGTCTAAGGTCGAGCCGCATGGAGCCTCTCAGCGGACTCGCCGCGAAGTCCGCGCCGAGCAGAATGAGCTTCTGCACAGCCATTTACCTGACCAGCGTGCTTCTTCCCGGGGCCGTATTGGTGACCGAGCTCCTCGTGTTCTGCGTGCACCTCGTCAGGCGCGGCCAGTCCGACATCGCGTTCATCTTGGACTCGCTGGCCAAGGTCAAGGGTGCCGGCATCGTGGTGCTGATCCTGGTGGCGATCGCGGCCAGCTTCGTGGTCGGCTATCTCGCCAGGGAGGTCGGCTTCAAGCTCACCGCCCTGTCGGAGCGGTTCACCCGGCGCAAAGGGTCGCCTCCGCTCACGGCATCGTGGACCAGGATTCGCGACACCTTCGGTGACGACTTCACCGAGCGTCTCACCGGGCTGCACCCGATCCTGCGGCATCTCGATTCCGGCGAGCAGGGCCGGAACGACGCTCTCGATCGCAGCCTGCCCGCTGGCGGCGGACATCAGGCGAACGCGTCCTTGCACCTGTTCACCTACAGCAAGCTGTGGCTGCGCGGGCGCGCGCCCGCACTGAGCGTCGACAACACCGAGGCGGAGATCAACATCCTGGTGTCGACCATCATGCCCGTGCTCCTTCTCGCCGTCGACGCGACCGTGCTGTCGGGAACGCCGATCGCGATCAAGATCATCGCCGTACCGGGAGCGGTGCTCATCAGTCTCGTGATCATGAACGCCGTGCGGCGCCTGCGCAAGACCGAGCAGGCCGAGGCGCTGCGCAACCTGGCGTTCGACTTCGCCATGCGCGAGGCGGAGGCCAAGTACCCCGACGTGGAACGGCGTGACGAAGAGGAAGCGGCCTAGCGCGAGTAGTGCCTGAGGTCGGGCAACATGCCAGAATCCGTTGGGCCGCAAAGAATGTAGAGCAGCAACCGGGTGTCGGCGTCGGCAAGGTACGCCGCCGCCGCGCGATGGTTGCCATCGAGGAGCACCACCTCGTCGCCGGCCCGGTAACCCGGAAGTGCCAGCTGCACGGGCCTGCCCGAGCGACCGAACTCCCGTCGTAGCGTGGTGATCATGGACGCGCGAGCGCGCGGCCAGGACGCTTCGGTGATCGCGACCTCCGACACCCGCAAGGGGCGGGCGCCTTGGTGGGCGTAGCCGGTGTCGCGTCCGGACTCGTCCGTGTACCACACGGTGCACAGCTCGCCGAGTTCCTTACGGGAGCGGGTGTACCGCTCTTCGACGGTGCACTCGTCATGGACCCGTCGCCAGTCCAGCCGCGCCCTTATACCTCCATCACCGAAGATCAGTGCGAAGGCCGAGGTGTCCATGCACGAGACAGTACCGGCCGGGCCCGGGGTGAGCAGAGCGGCAACGACGGGGGTGGCCGGTTGGGGACAAGTGGGCAGTCGCTGTCCGATATCTCGAAGTGGAAAGCACAGCGGCATGAGGTCAGGTGGGTTGGTGAGGCGGCACGTGAGGTCGTCTCACGCCACCGTCGGCGACGTATCGGGCTCGTGCGGCGTCGAGGCTGAGCCGCCCGTTCGGTCCGCCGCGGACGGTGGCGCTGTCGTGGTCGTCCTGCCCGTCATCTTCCCAGCCGCATTCTTCGCAGATTTCGTATCCGCCTCGCTCACCGAGGGTCGCGTGGCCGCAGCAGGGACAGGTGTATGGCCCTCCGCCGGGTGAGGCGAAGACGTTCCTGTGTCTCGTGTACGCCTGGAACCAGTCGCCGGAGTGCCTGGGCCGGCTTGGCATGCCGGTCTCTTCGGATCGATCATCGGACACGTGACAAGGATGCATCTTCGCGACCACTCGTGACGAGTCGTTCGGCCGGAAGGACCTGTTGTCCAGGTCCACCTGAACTATTGCCGGAATGTGGCGTCGCCGAAGCCCATGTCGCGCATTCGCTCGGGCGAGAAGACGACCATGATCTCGTCGCCACCGACGAACACGCGCTGCCAGTCCGGCGGCTGCGGCATGGCGGCGACGAACCACACCGATCCGGCGGCGAAGTCGAGGCGCAGGGCCAGCGGCACGTCCACGGCGCTCGCGGGCTCGACGACAGTGCCGTCGGCTCGCCGGCTCGGGCCCAGTTCCAGTCGCTCCCAATGAGCGGCGGTCCCGTGAATCGGCGACCGCAGGTATCGGTCCCACGGGCCCGCGGAGCCGACGTCGGGCCCGACGCGCTCCGGACCCTCGTCGCCTGCCCTGAGGTGGTCTTCGATCCGGCCGTCGAGGACCTCGACACCGTAGCTGTAGAAGGTGTCGGTCCAGGTGATCGTCGCCGGCCCCGCATCGGTGTCGATCCCGACGCCCATGACAGCGTGATGCCAGTTTCCGTAGTCCCACGGCGCGGGTTCGGAGGCGAAGTTGTGGACATCCCAGTATTCCACCGCCAAGATCCGTCGGCCCCGGAGTCCGCTCAGCCTTGCCTCGAAACGCGCGCGCGGATCGTCGACCTCATCCGGCGGTTTCATGGACCGGCGGCCGGGTCGTCGAATTCGAGCGACGGCATCGCCGCTGCGTCCGGGGCCCAGGTTTCGCGAAACCCCGGCTGGACCGCGAGATCGACCAGTTCGATTTTGGCCCCGATGCTGTCGAGCCGGTGGTAGGTGAAGGAACGACCGTAAGGGCACGAGTCGAACTCGATCGGCGCGCCCCGATCCGCCAGGCGCTGTTTGTCCGTCGTGACGTCCTTGGACCAGTAGCCGATGTGGTCGAAACGGGACCCGTCGGTCGCGTCCCACGGGCTGCCGGCGGGCCCTTGGATCACCTCGAAGAACGGTGGCCCGCCGGTGGAGAACACGATCTCGTAGTCCCAGTCCCCGAGGGTGCCCGCGCGGACCGGACTCCAGGTCACGCCGAGTGTGCGCGTTAGGTCCTCGGTCGCCCGTCCGATGTCTCGAACGACGAAGCACAGGTGGTAGAAGGCGTTCACCCGTCCTGTCTACCAACCCTCAGCGAACGAAGGCGTTATTGTTGATCGATGTCGCGCGCGGTCGTTCTCGGCGGGACCGGGCTGATCGGTCGCGCCATCTCACGCCGGTTGCTGGCCGGTGGTTGGGATGTGGTCGTAGTCGGGCGGGACTCCACCCGTATGCCCGCGGACGTCACGGTCGCGGGTGGCCGGTTCGTCGCCGCAGACCGCGCCGAACCCGGCGGACTCGCGGCAGCGCTCGGTGCGGGGGCGGATCTGGTGGTCGACTGTCTCTGCTTCACCGCCGCACACGCCCGTGAGCTGTTGCCACTGCTGGACGACGTGGGATCCACGGTGATGATCTCCAGCAAGGCCGTGTACGTCGACGCGGCGGGCAACCACGTGAACTCGGCCGTCCCGCCGGCCTTCGACGGCCCGATTCGCGAGTCGCAGCCCACCATGACCCCACGCGAGGATATCGACTTCCGCGCTCGCGACGGGTACGGCGCCAACAAGGTGGCCGCGGAACAGGTCCTCCTCGACAGCGGGTACCGGGTCACCGTTCTGCGGCCATCCAAAGTCCATGGAGAGGGAGCGACCAAGCCCTGCGAATGGGTGTTCGTCAAACGCGTAGCCGACCGGCGCGAAGTTCTCTTCCTGGCTAATGGTGGCCGTGGCGTCGATCACCCGAGTGCGGCCGCGAACATCGCCGCGCTGATCGAAACCGCCGCGGAAAACCCCGGCAGGCGCGTCCTCAACTGCGCCGATCCGGACGTGCCCGACGCCCTCGACATTTCGAGAACCGTCGCGAAATACCTCGGGCATCGGTGGGAGGAGGTGCTCCTCGACGACCACGCCCCCGCCGGACTCGGCCTGCACCCCTGGGACCGCCTGCCGGGTATCCGGCTGGACATGAGTGCGGCCGGACGGCTGGGTTACCGGCCGGTCGGCGACTACGCCACCACCGTGATCGCCGAGCTGGATTGGCTGGTCTCCTCCGATCGGCTCCCGGCAGGCTTCGACCACGACTATTTCGCGCCGATGTTCGACTACGCCGCAGAGGACACCTACCTCGCGGAGCGGTAGAAGGCGTTCACCCGGCGTCAGTCCTCGCCCGCCGGGAGCAGCTCCCGCAACATGGCCAACAGCTCCCGCCGGTCCCCGGCGCCGAGTTTCCCCCGGATCCGCGCCATGTGGTGCTCCACGGTCTTCCCCGAGATGAACAGCTTGCTCCCGGCCTGCTTGTAGGTCAGCCCGTCGACGACCAGCCGGGCGACCTCGAGTTCCCGTTCGCTCAGCGCGCTCAGCCCGGTGGCCGTGGTGGGTTCCGGTGCCCGCCCTTGGAACTGCCGCGCCGCTTCGAGCAGCTGGACCATCGCCTTCCGGTCCGAAGTCCGGATCGCCGCCTGCCCGGCCAGCCGGGAGGCGTCCCAGCAGAGCCCGAGTTCGTGCAGTTCCGAAGAGGACGCGGTAATCGCCTCGGGATCGACGGTTCCGGTCAGGACGGCGAGCCAGCCGGTCGCGGCGGCGGCGAGTGCGGCCGGGTAGCGGCCACAGGACGCGAAGTCGTTGAGCGCGGCCAGATGTTCGCCCGCCGACGCGTGGTCTTCGACGGTGATGGCGGCGTGCAGTTCGTGCCAGCGCAGAGTGGCTGTCCACAGTGGAGGGTTGCCGAGCGCGTCGAGCACGGAGTGCGCCCGTTCCAGCTGGCCGGCCAGTTTGGCGCCCGCGCCGCCCCGTGCGGCCGCGATCGCGAGTTCTCCCAGCGGCAGCAACGAATACAGGTCCGGTTGTTGCCGCATCGACGCCTGGTACGCCCGGTCCCAGGAGCGTTGCAGGCCGGGCAGATCGCTCGACCGCCGCGCCAGGCCCAGCTGCAGGGTGGCGGCGAAGAGTTCGTCGCGCGCTTCGAGGCCGTCCGGCGGCATCAAGGCCTCGGCGGCCGTCTTGAGGTCGCCCGCGGTCATCGCGACCCAGCCGAGCAGCAGCCGATGCCGTTTCGCGAGCAGGTCGCCGCCGATCCGGCCGTCCACCGCGCGTCTCAGCACCGACTCGGCCAGCGCGAGTTCGCCGGAATGCAGGCCCACCAACGCAGCGAGGGCCGCCGGGCTGTCCGGGAGCGGCGCCGGAGCGCCGGCCGATTCCAGCATCGAGGCCGCGCCCAGCAGGGCCGACAGCGTTTCCGCGCCGCAGCCGGACACCGAATCGGTGATCGCCCGCGCCATCCGTGAAGCGGCGCCGGCGAACAGGGTCGGGACCTCGGGAGTCTCCAGCACGCCGCGGGCGGCTTCGAGTTTTCCGGTGCCCAGCAACGCGATCGCGGCGAACGCCTTCGAGCCCGCCCGGCCGGACCATTGATACAGCTCGGCGCTGTGCGCGAGTTCGCCGCGATGCGCCAGCACGGTCGCGGCCACTTCGGCGCCCGCGGCCCGGGCGTCCGTGTCCGACGTGCTGCCGAGCATGCCGTCGCCGAGCCGCAGCGCCGTGTCGAGGTCCCCGGCCAGTGCCGCGGCGTGCGCCCAGCCGACGGTGAGCGCCGCGCCGCGCCCACCGGCCTCGGACGCCGCTTCGTAGAACCGCGCCGCGAGTTTCGTGTCGTCGGACATCGCCTCACGGGCGGCCGCCTCGAAGGCCGCCGCCGCGCTCGCGCCCGAACTTCCCGTGCCCAGCAGGGAACGAGCGAGCTCCAGCACCGGGAGCCCGTCCCGCAACTGGAGTTCCACCAGCCGCTGCAGCACCGTCAGCCGCCGCCCCGGCGAACCCCAGGTCCGGATGGCTTCGGCGGCGATCGGCAGCAGCGCGTCGTCCTCGCCGAGCAGGCCGGTCGCCCTGGCACTGTCGAAGATCTCGGGCAGCCCTTCACGATCGCGGTTCAGCAACGCCGCCAGCAGATCGAGATTCCGGCCCGCGCCCGCCTCCGCCGCGATCAGGTACCGGTGCACGTCGTCGTCCAGCTGTTCCAGCTCACCGCGGAAGTCCGCGAGCCTGCCGGTGACCGCGCGGAGCACGAACCCCGGGACACCGCCGGTCCTGGCGTGGACGTCTTCCGCCGTGGCCGCGTCACCGCCGGCGTGCTCGACGAGCCGCCGGACGTCGTCGACGCCGAACGCGCCCAAGGTCACCGACCGGCCGAAGGAATCGGCCAGTACGCGCAGGGTGGTCGTCCGTGCCGCCGGCCGGAACGCCAGCACCACGGGCGCGGTGGTTTCTTCGGCCTGTGCCTTGATCTTCGCGATCTCGTCGTCGTCGAGCTGGTCGGCGTCGTCGACCAGCAGCGCTTCGACCCCCGCCGCCGCGTAGTGACGTCCGAGCCGGTCGAGCAGATGGGTCTTGCCGTGCCCGCCGGGGGCGACGACGGTGACCCGCACCGGGAGTTCCGGGGCGGTGGTCACCTCGTCGAGCAGGCTCCGGGCACCCGGATGGATGATGCCGGGCTTGTCGAGCAGTGCGTTCAACAGCGACCTTCGGGGGTGGACGGCGTGGCACCGGGGGTGGCCGGCGCGCACGAGCTCGAAGTGGTGGGAGTGGCTTCGGGACCCTTGTCCGCGGTGGCTTCTCGGGTGGTCAGGGTGAGCAGCAGGGTGGTCGCGGCCAGCACCACGACCGCGGCTCCGGCGACGAGGGGCTTGCGCCGGCTGAGCAGTTTCGCCGCCCCGGTGCGTTCTGGCAAGGGGAAGGGGGTGATGTCGACCGGCGGCCGTTCGGGCCGCTCGGTGAGCTCTTCCGGCACGTCGACCCGGGGGAGCAGGGTGGTTTCGACGGCCGATCCCGCCCCGGCGGGTTGAGGAAGGTCACGTCGCGCGGCGATGTTGGCCGCCCCGATCGCCACCGTCAGCACCGGGTCGCTCGACGCGAAGACGGGGCACGGGGTCCGGCCGGGAACCGGCGGGGCCTCGCCGCAGAGCACGATGCCCGCCAGGGAGTGTGGCGGGATCCCGGCGCCGTGCGCGAGTTCGAAGACCTTGCCGACGGCCTCGGCGGGCTCGACGCCTTCCACCGTTTTGACCGGCTGCCAGCCGTTGACCCCGGCGGCCGCGATCGTGACCACCGTGCCGTCCGGGCCGAACTCGCAGACCCCGGCGGTGACGTCGCCGTGCGGGGCGAGGTACGCGTGCAGGGCGGCGACGGGCGCCGCGACCAGCGCGGCACGGGGGAATCCGGCCTCGGCCAGTGCCCGGCGCAGCAGGTCCCGGCGGAACGAACCCCAGCCGACGGGGTGCGTGAGCACGATGTGGCACGGTTTCTCGCCGAAGCGTTCGGCCGCTTGCTCCACCGCGGCGTCCACGAGGACCGCGCTGAGGGATTCGGGCGGGAACCGCTCACCGCCGACGATCACGGGGACGTCGTCGCCGACCCGTTCGTGGAACCCGGTGAGCAGGCGGGCGGGCGCCGACCGGCCCGCCTCGACCGCGGCGTCGCCGGTGAGCAGGTAGCCGTCGTCGTCGAGGAACACCGCGGACGCCGCCGCCGGGCCGCGCGCCCCGAGCCACGACGGCTCGGGCACGCCCCAGCCGTCGCCGGAGTCCACGCAGGTGGCGGCGGTGGTGCGGGTCGAGGCGATATCGATGCCGAGGACGTAGGGCAACGAGCATCCTCCTTCGCTTGACCAGCCCCTAAGGACCAAATAGGGCCACTCACCTGAACGGCTTGACCCATCCGGGTGAGGGTTGGCATTAAACCCAACCGAGTGCGTCTCGGTTAAGCCCCTAACGCCCTAACGATGTCATACCGATCCCCTATTGGCTGAGTGAGCGACGACCAGGAGTGATCCCCGATGTGCCCGGAGGCACCGGCTCACTAGCTTCGGTGACCTGCGCTCAGCCGTGCCCTCCGGCCGCTGTGCCTTCCCCACCGACTAGACCTCCAGGAGAGTCCTTTCATGGGTTCCGTCCAGACCCTGCACGACTTCACGCTCAACCTGCTGAACGACACCGCGGCCCGTGCGGCGTTCGCCAACGACCCGCAGCAGGTGCTGGCCGACGCCGGCCTCGGTGACATCAACGCCGCCGACGTGCACGAGGTCGTCCCGCTGGTGCTCGACTTCGTGCCGGTCGGCACCGTCACCGACCTCACCGGGAACACCGCGGCCACCGCCGACAGCCTGGCCGGCTTCGGTGGCGTCACGAACTCCACCGACGGCGAGTGCGCCGACGGCGTCCAGGGCGCGATCGACCAGCTCACCGCGCTGACCGCCGGCCTGCCGGTCGCCGTCCCCGGTGCCGACGCCCTCCCGGCCCTGCCCGAGACCGGTCTCCCGGGTGTCCCGGCCGTGCCGGGCCTGCCGGAGCTGGGCCTGCCCGCCGTCCCGGCCGTGGGCGACCTGCCGGTCGACGTCCCGGGCCTGCCCGCCGTCCCGGCCGTCTCCGACGTGACCGACGTGTCGAACGCCGCCGCCGGCGTGACCGCCCTCGCGCACAACACCGTCGGCGGCTTCGGCCTGAACGACGACCTTTCGCGCGGCCTCGACGCCGCGTCCGTCGGCCAGGCCGGCGACCTCGCCAACGCCGCCGTCGACACCGCGACCGGCCTGGCCCCCGAGGTCCCCGCCGTGGACGCCGTCCAGGTTCCGGCCGTCGACTCGGTCCCGGCCGTCGGCGACCTGACCGGTGACCTGCCGCGCACCGACGGTGTCGCGGGCGACGCCCCGAACTTCCTGTCCGAGGTGGGCGACCTGACCAGCACCATCGGTCACGTCGATGTCGCCGACGTCACCACCAAGGTGCACGACATCGCGAACAACTACACCAACGGTGACATCGCCACCAACCACGGCGACGTGGCCGGCGCGGTCACGGGCAACGTGGCCAACGAGGTGGCCAACGTCGCGAACCACGCGGGCGTCACCGAGGTCCACGACACGGTTTCCGACGTCACCGGCACCATCGGCAACATCGGCGACGTCAACATCGGCACCGGCGACATCGCGTCGAACAACGACATCCACATCGGCTGATACGAACATCTTTCAGCTTTGGCTGTCGGGGCCCCGCGACCGCACCTGGTCGCGGGGCCCGCACGGCATTGTTGGCCCATGCCACATTGATTCCGCGCTTGGTTAAGGGAACACTGCATCCCCGTGACAGCCCCCGCCTGGCTCGACGTGCTCAACGAGACCTTGGACGCCTGTGCCGCCCACGGTCGCGCCGACCTGGCCGAACGCCTCCGGCGCAGACGCGACCAGCGGGCGCCGGGCACCCGGATCGCGGTGGTCGGTTTTCCCAAGCAGGGCAAGGGTTACCTGCTCAACGCGCTGTTGAACGCGCCGGTCTGCGCGGTCGGGGACGCGAGTACGCCCACCGTTCCCACGGAGATCGGCTACGCCGCCGATCCCGCCGCGACCCTGGTCGGGCATGCCAGGGAAAGCGTGCCGGTCGGTGACCTGGCCAAGGAACTCGAAGTCCGGCCGCCCGGTTCGCTGCGCCGGGTCGAAGTCGGCCTGCCGCGCGAACTGCTCGGCACGGGGCTGGTGCTGGTGGACACCCCGGCGATCGGGGATCCCCGGTCCCCGCGCACGGCGGCCACCCTCGACGTCCTCGCCGACGCGCACGCGGTGATCCTCGTCTCCGACGCGACACAGGAACTCCAGCCCGCTGAACTAGCGCTGGCAAGGCATATCCGCACCTGGTGCCCGGCGCTGGTGCTGGCGCTGACCAAGATCGACGTGAGCCCGGACTGGCGGGAACTCGCCGCCCGTAATCGCGCGGCACTCTCCGAGACCGGTGTCGTCGCCGACGTCTTCCCGGTGTCCGCGACGGTGCGCCAGGCCGCCGCGAAGGCCGGTGACGCCGTCCTCAACGGACGGTCCGGTTTCCCGGAACTGCTGAACTGGGTGGGGGAGCAGGCCGCGCGCCCGATCGAACGCACCCGTGCGCTCGCCGCCGCGGTGAGCGTGCGCGCGGCGGCGGTCGAGCTGGTCGAGACACTCCAGACGCGGCTCAACGCGGTCTCGCAGGACAACGGGGTCGACCAGGTCACGCTGCTGCACCAGGCACAACGGCGCGCCGAGGAACTGCGGCGGCAGAACGTCCGCTGGCAGAACATGTTGTCGGACGAGATCACCGACCTGATCTCCGACGCCGAGTACGACCTGCGCGAGCGGACGCGGATGATCGTGCGGCATATCGACCGCACCTTCGACGAAGGCGATCCCGTGCAGATCTGGCCGGATTTCCAGACCTGGCTGGAAGAGAACCTCGCCGAGGCCGTCGAGACGAACTACAACTGGGTGTCCGACCGGTCGGAGTGGATCGCGCAAGCCGTCGCCTCGACCTTCGGCCCGCACTACGGCCACGCGCCCGACCTGCCGCTGACCGGATCCGGCGTGGACTCGATCCCCGAGGTCGGCACGCCCAAGATCGAGCGGTTCAAGATCGGGCAGAAACTCTTCACCGGATTGCGCGGTTCCTACGGCGGCGTGCTGATGTTCGGGCTGGTCACCAGTCTCGCCGGGCTGCCGCTGATCAACCCGGTGTCGCTCGGCGCCGGTGTCGCGTTCGCGACCAAGAGCGTGCGCGACGAAGGCGGGACCCGGTTGCAGCGACGTCAAGCGCTGGCGAAGGCCGCCGCGCAGCGCCACGTCGACGACGTGTTCATCCGGTTCAGCAAGGAGATCAAGGACGAGGTCCGCCAGGTGCAGCGGCGCCTGCGCGATCATTTCGCCGCGGTCTCCGACCAGCTGTCCGAAGAGCTGACGCGGCAACGGGAACTGATCATCGCCGGCTCCGCCGAACGGGACCGGCGCACCCAGCGGGTCAAGAAGGAGATCGACCGGCTGGCCGCCCTGCACCGGAAGGCGGGCGCGCTCGGCACCGGCGCCACGCCGCGCCGGGAGCTTTCGGCGTGACCCCCCTGGACGTCCGGGAACTCCTGAACGAAGCCGCGGCGCACTACCGGGATCGCCCGCACGCGGTGTCGATGCTGCGGGAATGCCTGGAGCGACTGGACGAACCACTGCGCGTCGGCTTCACCGGCACGCCGGGAACCGGAAAGTCCACTTTGGTCTCCGCGCTGGCGGAATGGCCGACGCGGGCCCTGCGCGAAATCGAGCTGTTCGACACCCCGGCACCCGCCGAACACGTCGACGCGACGGTGCGCCTGGTGCGCTATCTCGAACCCGACGAACTCGCGGGCACCCGGCAGGCAGGCGGTTCGGCGTTCGCGCGGCAGACGGCGGTGAACTCCGTACTGGTGCTCGCCCACGCGGACGAGGTCGGCGCGGGCCGGATCGACGCCTTGCTCACCGCGAAACAGCTGGCGCGGCGGGCCTGGCGCGAGAACCCGGATTGCGCGGGATTCCAGGGAGTCATCGCGGTCGCCGGGCAACTCGGGTACGCGGGGCGAGCGCTGCGGGACGACGAATTCGAGGTGCTGCGCGCGCTGGCGTCGGTCTCCCGGCCGGAGCTGGAACGGTACCTCCTGTCCGTCGATTCCTTTGTGGACGATCCATTCCCGGTGGGGGTCCCGCCGGAATCGAGGAAGCATCTGGTGTCGCGGTTCGGGCTCTACGGTGTCCGGCTGGCGATCACCCTGATCCGCACCGGTTGCGACAGCAGGCTGAAACTCTCGGCGGAACTCGTGCACCGCAGCGGTCTCGGTGACCTGAGGGACACGCTCGCGGGCTCTTTCGTCGCGCGCGCCGAGGCGCTGAAGGCGCGCACGGCGGTGGTGCGGCTGGAAGGTCTTCTCGCCGCGGAACCACTTCCGCACGGCGACCGGCTCGCCGCGCGCGTGGAGCGTTTCGCCGCGGCGGCGCACGACTTCCGGGAGCTACGGCTCATCGCCGGTATCCGCGGCGGCCGCACGGCGTTGTCCGGGGAGTTCGCCGAGGAGGCCGTCCGGTTGCTCGGCGCGCAGGGACTGGCGCCCACCGAGCGGCTCGGGCTCGCGCCCGACGCGGATCCGGCCGAGATCCACGCGGGTGCCGAAAGCGCGCTCGTCCGGTGGCGGCACGAGGCGGAACGGGCCGACGCCGCGCACGCCGAACGCGCGGCCGCCCGCGTGATCGTGCGCTCGGTCGAAGGACTGCTCAGCCTGTTCGTGGCTTGACGCCTGCCGGTCACCGAGTCACCATAGACCTCTCTATGGTGGCTCTGACCAGGCGAAAGGGGTCCGGTATGCCCGACGACGCGCGTCCGGATGTACGGCTTCTCGGTGAACTTTTCGCGCATTGGGCGAAGACGATCCCCGAGCGGGAAGCCCTCTCGTTCCAGGGTCGGAGGCTCACCTGGGCCCAGTTCGACGAGCGGGCGAGGCGGGTCACCGGCGCGCTGGCGGCTGCCGGGATCGGCAGGGGCGACAGGGTCGCCTTCGTCGACAAGAACACGCCCGCCTGCCTGGAGGTGACCTTCGGCGCGTCCTCGCTCGGGGCGGCGAACGCGGTCGTCAACTGGCGTCTCGCTCCGGAGGAACTCGCGTACGTCCTCGGCGACAGCGGCGCGCGGATCGTTTTCGCCGGCCCGGAATCACTGCCCGCCGTCGAGGCATTGCGCGATCGGCTGCCGTCGGTCGAGCGCGTGATCGTCGTCGGAGGGGAAAGCGACCAGTACGAGGACTTCCTGGCCGGCGCGGCCCCCGCCGGGGTGTCACCCGAGGTCGACGAACACGACGGCGCGCTGATCATCTACACCAGCGGTACCACCGGATTCCCCAAGGGCGCCGTGCTCACGCACCGGAACCTGTTGGCGCACAGCCGGAACGCCGGAGCGCAGTTCCCGATGGGCGACGGCGACCGCAATCTGGTCGCGATGCCGCTGTTCCATGTCGGCGGGAGTTGTTACGCGATCATCGGTTTCCACTACGGGCGGCCGACGACGATGACCCGCGAGCCCGACGGCAAGTCGCTGCTGGGCGCGCTGGCCGAAGGGGTCACGCACGCGTTCCTGGTGCCCGCCGTGGTCGCCGGGATCATGCAGGCGGGGGAGCAGGCCGTCGCCGCGTTCTCGCGGTTGAAGTACCTCGGTTACGGCGCTTCGCCGATGCCGCTCCCGTTGCTGCGGAAGTCGCTCGCGGCCTGGCCGGACACCAGGTTCGTGCAGGTCTACGGCATGACAGAACTGTCGGGTGTGGTGACGGCGCTCGATCCGGAGGCGCATCGCGACGCCGCCCGGCCGGAGCGGCTGGCGTCGGCGGGCACGGTGCTGCCCGGGGTGGGGATGCGCGTCGTCGACCCGGCGACCCTCGAAGACACCGAACCGGGGACCCCGGGGGAGCTGTGGTTCCGCACCGATCAGGCGATGGCGGGCTATCTGGGCAAACCCGAGGCGACGGCCGAAACGATCGTCGACGGCTGGGTCCGCAGCGGTGACGTCGGCAGGGTCGACGACGGCGGGTTCGTCTTCATCGAGGACCGCGTCAAGGACATGATCATCACCGGCGGTGAGAACGTGTACTCGCCCGAGGTGGAACGAGTCATCGCCGAACATCCCGCGGTCGGCGAGGTCGCCGTCATCGGTGTCCCCGACGAGCGCTGGGGTGAGCAGATCAAGGCGGTCGTCGCGCCCGCGCCCGGGCAGGAGGTCGACGCCGTCGAACTCGTCGAGTACTGCCGGGAACGCCTGGCGCACTACAAATGCCCGCGTACGGTCGAGATCGTGGAGGCGTTGCCGCGCAACGCGACCGGCAAGATCCTCAAACGCACCCTGCGGCGGCCGTACTGGGAAGGGCGGGAACGGGCCGTCTGATGCCGTCGATCGTCAGCCGCGAGGAGTACTTCGACGCGGCGCTGGACATCCTCGCCGAGTCGGGGTTCGCCGGGCTCAACGTGGGCACGCTCGGCAAACGCCTCGGCGTCACCAGCGGATCCTTCTACCACCATTTCGGCGGCTGGCCGGGTTTCGTCGGCGCGCTGCTCGAGTTCTGGGCGCAACGGCAGGTGCGGATCCTGCGGGAACTGGATTTCGGATCCGGCGGCCCCGAGGCGGATTTCGCCGCGCTGATGAGCCTGACCCGCGGCCTCCGGCATCGCGCGGAGGCGGCCATCCGCGCCTGGGCGGCGAACGACGAAACCGTTCGCATGGCGCAGAAACGCGTCGACGACGCCCGGGTCAGGACGGTCGGGAAGGTGGTGGCCGAGCTGATCCCCGACCGGCGCCGCGCCGAGGTCGTGACCTCGCTCGGGCTGGCGATGCTGGTCGGGTATCAGCAGGTGGCCTCGGCGGGCGGTTTCACCGACCTCGGCGACATCCTCGACGAGTACACCCGGCTGGTGCTCGCGGGTTAGGCGTTGCCGAGCACCCGGGTCACGGTGATCTCGACGACCACGCGCTCCGGGTTCGGCTTGGGCTGCCGGTAGCGCGCGGCGTAGCGGTTTTCGGCGTCGCGCACCGACTCCGGGTCTTCGCGCAGTATGGCGCGTCCCTCCAAAGTGGACCACCGCGGCCCGTCGATCTGGCAGGCGGCGACCGGAATGCCCTGTTCGCCCGCTTCCTTGACCAGGCGGGCCTTCTTGGACGAACGGAACGTGATCACCCTGGCGATCCCGGCTTCGAAGTCCACCGTGACCCCCACCGCGACGACGTGCGGGGTCCCGTCGGGGCGGACCGTGGTCAGGGTGGCGAGGTGCCGTTCGGTCCAGAAGTCCCGGAAGGACTCGCCGCGCGCGCTCAGGTCGATCGTCATGCGGCCTACGCTAGGCCACCGTTCACGAAGACGTCTTTTGAGGTAATAGTAAGGAAACTTTCTTAACTCTCTTGTTTTTGACCGTCCCTGGTGTCACTCTCGAAACGCGCCGCCGCCATCAACGACGTTTCCGGAGGAGCCGATGAGAAAGACCGTTCGGACAGTGCTGGCCGCGGCCGCGCTGACCGCCGGGCTGGTCGCCACGACCGCCCCCGCCGCCGCGGTGACCACTCAGGGGACCCCTTACCTGCCGGGCGTTCTGCGCCCGTCGGTCTCCCAGTCGGCGCAGGACGCGGCGCTCGCCAAGTACTACGACTACTGGAAGAAGAACTTCCTGACCACCAAGTGCGGGGCCGGCACGTACGCGGTCAAGGCGCCGGACGCCGACCACGCCTTCGTTGCCGAGGGTCAGGGCTACGGGATGACTATCGCGGCGATGATGGCGGGCAAGGACTCGCAGGCGCGCACGGTCTTCGACGGCATCCTGAAGTTCGTGAAGGCGCACCCTTCGTCGATCGACAAGGACCTGCACGCCGCCGAACAGAACGAGAGCTGCACGAGCGTCAACGGTGTCGACTCGGCGACCGACGGCGACCTCGAAATCGCCTACGGCCTCCTCCTCGCCGACAAGGTCTGGGGTAGCGGCGGTTCGGTGAACTACAAGGCCGAGGCGCTGCGGATCATCAAGGCGATCAAGCGCAGCGAGGTGCACCCCACCACCAAGTTCATGCGGCTGGCGGACTGGGCCGACAGCGGCAAGTACATCAACAGCTCGCGTTCCTCGGACTGGATGCCCGGCCACCTTCGCGCGTTCGAGAAGGCCACCGGGGACTCGTTCTGGGGTCAGGTCCGGACCCGGCAGGAGAAGGCGGTCACGCAGCTGCAGCAGCAGTACGCGCCGAAGACCGGCCTGATCCCCGACTTCGTGGTCAACACGAACTCCACGCCGAAGCCTGCTCCCTTCGATTTCCTCGAGGGCAAGGACGACAAGTACAGCTACAACGCCTGCCGCGACCCGTGGCGGCTCGGGGTCGACGGCATCACCGTGTCGGGGAGCCCCGCGCAGGGTCAGGTGCGGAAGATGAACACCTGGATCCAGCAGAACACCGGCGGCGACCCGGCCAAGATCACCACCGGCTACCTGCTGTCGGGCGCCAAGATCCCGGGGCAGACGGGGCAGCACCCCTGCTTCACCGCGTCGTTCGCCATCGCGGCGATGAACGACCCGGGCAGCCAGGCCTGGCTCGACAAGCTGTGGACCTCGATCACGACCTGGACGCCGAACGCCAAGGACTACTACGGCACCGGCATCACCCTGCAGGTCCTGCTCATCCTCTCGGGGAACTACATCGCGGTCTGACCGCACTCGCGTGAAGGCCCCCTTCCCTCGGCTCAGCCGCGTGAAGGGGGCCTTCACGCGCGAACCTTGCTGATCGCCACATGCGCCCCGCCTGCATCAACAGTCACAACGGCTGCGCGTGAAGGACCCCTTCCCTCGGCTCAGCCGAGGAAACTCGACCTTCACACCTTCAGGTGGGCAAGGTGCGGGTGGTCGTGGAAGTCGCGCGAAACGGACATCCACCGGACAGGATTTCAACTGTGAGTTGACCACTTCAACAGCCAGTTGTAGCGTCGGCGACCACCTGAAGCCCCCGTGGAGGTCCGTCATGCCGTCGACGCCGCTCACCTTGACCCGAACCTGGCGCCTGGCCGTGCTCACCGGCCTGGCCGCGCTCGTCACCGCGGCCTGCGGAGGCGGGCCCGACGGGGCCGGCGGCCAGGAACCCGCCGCCCCGGGCGCCCCCGCCGCGATCCCGGACACGGCCGCGCTGATCGAGTCCGTCCAGAAGGACGCCGCCGTCGCCGGCACCCTGCCCGCGAAGTACGCGCAGGCCGGGATGCTGCACCTGGCCTCGAACCTGCAGTCCGCGCCCAACAACTTCTACGCCGCCGACGGCAAGACCCCGATCGGCTACGAGGTCGATCTCGCCAAGGCCATCGGCAAGAAGCTGGGCGTCACCGTGCACCACCAGGACATGGCGTTCGGCTCGCTGATCACCAGCCTCCAGTCCGGCCGCGTCGATCTCACGATGGCCGCGATGAACGACACCAAGACCCGTCAGGCGCAGATCGACTTCGTGGACTACTTCTCGTCCGGTATCACGATCATGGTCCGCAAGGGCAACCCCGACCAGATCTCCGGCCCGGACACGTTGTGCGGCAAGAACGTCGCGGTCGTGCAGGGGACGAGCCACCAGAAGTTCGCCGAAGAGCAGAACGGCAAGTGCACCCAGGCGGGCAAGCCCGCGCTGACCGTGACCGCCACCGATTCCGACACGCAGAACCAGAACCAGCTCCGCACCGGCCGGGTCGCCGCCATCCTCAACGACCTGCCCAGCGCGGTGTACATCTCGCGGACCGCGGGCGAGGGCAAGTTCTTCGAGGTCGTCCCCGGCGAGCCGATCAACGGCGGACCGTACGGGATCGGCGTCAACAAGGAGAACAAGCCGCTCGCGGAGTCGATCCGCAACGCGCTGCAGTCGCTGATCGCCGACGGTGGCTACGGCAAGATCCTCCAGGCCTGGGGCGTCGAGCAGGGCGCGGTCAAGGAGGCGAAGCTCAATGGCGGAAGCTAGTGAGCCATTGCCGATCGTCCGGCTGAGGCACTGGGGCCGCTGGGTCAGCGCCGTCGTCATCCTCGCGCTGCTGGTGCTGCTCGGCATCGCGCTCGCGAACGCGCAGATCCAGTGGGAGTCGGTCCCGGAGTTCCTGTGGTACCGGGTGATGGCGGTCGGCCTGCTCAACACCGTGCTCCTCGCGGTGATCGCGCAGGGTTCGGCGATCGTCATCGGGATCGTGATCGCCCTGATGCGCCGCTCGGCGAATCCGGTGGCGCGCTGGTTCGCGGCGGGCTACATCTGGCTGTTCCGCGGGCTTCCGGTGCTGTTGCAGATCCTGATCTGGTACAACCTGGCGCTGGTCTTCGAGTTCATCTCGATCCCGTTGCCGTTCGGCGGCCACCTGCTCCACGAGCAGACCAACGTGCTGATCACCGCGTTCACCGCGGCGCTGCTCGGCCTGGCGCTCAACGAAAGCGCGTACATGGCGGAGATCGTCCGCGCCGGGCTGAACAGTGTCGACAGTGGACAGACCGAGGCGGCGAAGTCGATCGGGATGTCGCCGGGCGCGACGCTGCGCCGCGTGGTGCTGCCGCAGGCGATGCGGGTGATCATCCCGCCGACGGGCAACGACTTCATCAACATGCTCAAGGGGACGTCGATGGCGTCGGTGATCGGCGTGACCGAACTGATCCACGCCGCCAACAACATCTCGTCCAACAACCTGCTGGTGATGGAGACCCTGCTGGCCGCCGCGGTCTGGTACATGGTCGTGGTGACCGTCGCCGGGGTCGGGCAGCACTATCTGGAACGCGCCTTCGACTCCGAAGACCGGTCGAAGAGCCCGTTCTCCCGCGCCGCCAAGGCGTTGCGCACCGCCCCGCTGGTGAGGAGTGAACGTGTCTGAGCCACTGCTCAAGGCCGTCGGCGTCCGCAAGAGCTACGGCCACACCGAGGTACTGGGCGGGATCGACCTCGAAGTCCACAAAGGACAGGTGGTCTGCCTGCTCGGCCCGTCGGGCGCGGGGAAGAGCACCTTCCTGCGCTGTGTCAACCACCTGGAGACGATCGACGCCGGTCAGGTCTGGGTGGACGGCGAGCCGATCGGGTTCCGGCTGCGCAACGGCAAACTGTACGAACTGAAGGAACGCGAGGTCGCCCGGCAGCGGCGCGACATCGGCATGGTGTTCCAGCGGTTCAACCTGTTCGGCCACCGGACGGCGCTGCAGAACGTCGTCGAAGGGCCGGTGCGGGTGCTCGGTGTCCCCATGGAAGAGGCCAGGGAACAGGCGCTCGAACTGCTCGACAGGGTCGGCCTCGCGCACCGCGCCGACGCCTACCCGGCGCAGCTGTCGGGCGGGCAGCAGCAGCGGGTCGCGATCGCCCGGTCGCTGGCGATGAAACCGAAGCTGATGCTGTTCGACGAGCCGACGTCGGCGCTCGACCCGGAACTCGTGGGCGAGGTGCTGGCGGTGATGGGTACGTTGGCCGCGGAGGGGATGACGATGGTCGTGGTGACGCACGAGATGGGGTTCGCGGCCGAGGCCGCGGACGAGGTGGTGTTCATGGCCGACGGCGTGGTCGTCGAGACCGGCCCGCCGGGGGAGATCCTGAGCGCCCCGAAGCACGAGCGGACCAAGCAGTTCCTGGCACGGGTCCTCGCATGACGCGGATCTCCCCGCGGTATCTGCTGCAGTTCGACGAACCGGCCGGGTACCTCGACTTCGCGCGGTTCGGCCCCCCGTCGCACGCCGTGCTCGACACGACGGCGAGCCTGCTCGACGCCTCGACCAAGGCCGGTCCGTCCACTGTGGACGACCTGATGCGGCAGGAGACCAGGGCCAAGGCCGCCGCCGCGCGGCTTTCCGGCAGCGACACCGACCACACGGTGCTGTTGCCGCACACCAGTCTCGGGTTGTTCCAGGCGGCGTTCAACGCGCCCGGCGGCGAGGCGCTGGTGTCGGCGGCGGAGTTCCCGGCCAACACCTACCCGTGGGCGCGGGCCGAACAGGCGGGGCGGCTGACCGTGCGGCGGCTGCCGCTCGGGAACGTCACCGCGGACGCGGTCAATGCGGCGCTGACGCCGGAGACGTCGCTGGTCAGCGTGAGCGCGGTCGACTTCCGGACCGGCTACCGCGCCGATCTGGCGGCGATCCGGGACGCGGTGGGGGACCGGCTGCTCGTGGTCGACGGCATCCAGGGCTTCGGGGTGACCGAGGCGCCGTGGGAGGTCGCGGACGTGCTCGTCGTCGGCGGGCAGAAGTGGCTGCGGGCGGGCTGGGGCACCGGTTTCGCCGTGCTGTCCGACCGCGCGCTGGAGCGGATGGAACCGATCCTGTCCGGCTGGACCGGCGCCCGCGATCCGGGCCTGTTCGACGACGAGATCCATCCCGCCGACGAGACCGCGGCCTCGTGGTCGATCTCCAATCTGAGCCCGATCACGTCGGGCGCGTTCGCGGCCGCGCTGGAGCTGGTCGAGGAGGCGGGCGTCGGAGCCATCGCCGGCCGGATCGCCGAACGGGTCGGCGAACTCGAAGAGGTCGTGAAATCCGTGGGCGGGGAAGTGGTTTCGGCCGTCGACCGGCGGGCGGGGATCCTCGCCTTCACGCTGCCGGGGCACGCGGCCGAACAGGTGGGCTCCGCGCTGGCGAACGCCGGGATCGCCGCGACCGTGCGGCCGGAACACGTCCGGCTGTCGCCGCACGCGTCGACTCCGGCGAGCGCGGCGGAACAGGTGCGTTCGGCGTTGGAACGGCTGAAGAAACCGGTCTCCGTGGTCCAAGCGCCGGTCGTCGCGTCGGCGGCTTCGGGCGATCTGCTCACCGCGCTCGTCCCGGCGGTGCACGCGCTCGCGGCGATGCTGGGACCGGGCAACGAGGTCCTGCTGCACGACCTGAGCAGGCTGCCGGACTCGATCGTCGCCATCGCGGGTGACCTCACCGGCCGGACGGTCGGCGGGCCGATGACGGATCTGCTGCTGGGCCTGGTCCGCCGCGGCACCACGCAGGATCTGACGAACTACGAGACCCACGGCCCCGACGGCCGGGCGATCCGCTCGTCGACGCTGTTCCTACGGGACGCCGACGGTGTTGCCATCGGCTGCCTGTGCGTCAACCGGCTGTCCGACGGCGCGCCGAAGGCCGACGGGCACGAACCCGAGACGTTCCCGCCGGACGTCGACAGCCTGCAGCGGTTCCTGGTCGGGCGCGCGGTGGCGAAGGCCGGGATCCCGGTGGACCTGATGAAGAAACGGCACAAGGCGGCCGTCGTCCGCGAACTGGACGAGGCCGGGTTCTTCCTCATCAAGGACTCGGTGGACCACCTCGCCGGGGAACTCGACGTCACGCGCTACACGATCTACAACTACCTGAACGAGATCCGGGCGGGCGGAACCGCGTAACTCGCGTGATTGGAGGCGTAACACGGTGTTCCGCCTCCAATCACGTGAGTTACGGCTCCAATCACGCGAGTTACGTGAACGGGCCTAGCCCAGGAAGGACTCCACGGCGTCGGCGGCCTTGTCGATGCCGCCGTTCCCGCGCGTCTCGGCCCGCACCTCGGCCAGCCGCGCGGCCACCTCCGGCGACCCGGCGACCCGCTCGACCGCGGCCCGCAACGTCGAGGCCGTCACCTCGTCGGCCGGAAGCTGCTCGCCGACGCCGAGTTCCGCCAGTTTCGCCGCGTTGCCGAAACCGTCGGTGGCCAGCGGGATCGCGACGGTCGGCACGCCGTACCACAGCGATTCCGTGCTGCCGCCCATGCCGGCGTGCGTGATGAACGCCGACGCGGCCTCCAGCACCGCGAGTTGCGGCACGAACTGATGGACCTCGATGTGGTCCGGCAGCGGCCCGAGCTCGGCCGGATCGGTCTGGCCGATCGAGATGACGACGTGCCAGTCCGAATCGCGGAACCCGTCCACGCAGGCGCGGAACAGGTCGAGCTGGTCGGTGAACGCCGTGCCGAGCGACATCAGCAGGACCTTCCTGCCGCTGGACGGCGGGGTCCAGCTCCGGTCGGCGAGGCGTTCCGGGTCCAGCGCCGGGCCGACGAACCGGACCGACGACGGCACGCGTTCGACGTTCGGCTGCATCGCCTTCGGCAGGAGCGCGAGCACCTGGGGCGGATGGGAGATCCAGTCCCAGGCGTCGGCCTCGATGCCGTTCTCGTTCAGCCAGCGGGTGAACGTGGCGAAATAGTCCTTTCCGGACGGTGAGGTCCGGATCGCGGTCAGCATCTCGCCCATGTCCTCTTCGTAGCCTTCCCAGGCGACATACGTCGGGGAAAGCTGGACCGCGGGAACGTCGTACCGCCTGGCCAGCAGCGGAGCCGGGAGCCCGCCGATGTCGTAGAGCAGCAGGTCCGGGCGGTTGTCGTCGTAGAAATCGGTGAGCACCGGCATCGCCTGGATGCCCTCGTCGAGGAAGACCCGCATCTGCGACGCCGGATCCTCCGGCCACGCCGCCTGATCACCGAGCGGGAGGATCGACGGGTGCGCGACCACCTCGGCCCCGGTCGGCTCGATCAGCCCGGTGAGCGGCTCGCCCACGGCGTAGCTGACCCGATGCCCGCGAGCGACCAGCTCACGGATGATCGCGAGCGACGGATAGATGTGACTCGGGGCGGTGCTGCCGATCATGGCGATGTGCTGGTTCTGCATGATGTCCTGTCCGAATCCGTGAAGGAATGTCAGACGGCGCGCAGAAAGGGGGCCTCCCGATCGCGGGAGGCCCTGCGGTCACGCCGTCTCAGGCGGTGCGCATGCGGATGAAGTAGATCATGATCGACAGCCTAGCGATCCCCGCGAGGCCGCCCAACCGATTAACGGGTTGCCCGGTTTGCCGCGATCGGGACCCGCCGTTGGTAGGGACCTTCGCCGGAAGGCTTCCGCAGGTCATGGACGTGGATAGGGTTTCGGGGCTTTCACCTTTGGAGGGAAAGGGAGAAACCTTGAGACGTGTGCTCATCACCGCGCTGGCCGTCGCCACGCTCGCGTCGGTCGCGGTGACCACGCCCGCCGTCGCCGCGGAAGAGACGCAACCCGCCGAGACGATCACCTGGGGCGCCTGTACCGACCAGACGTTGATCAACGCGGGTGCCGAATGCGGTTACCTGCCCGTTCCGCTGGACTATTCGCGGCCGCGAGGCGAGAAGATCCAGCTCGCGCTCAGCCGTGTCAAGCACAAGACACCCGAGGCGCAGTACCAGGGCGTCATGCTCACCAACCCGGGCGGTCCCGGCGGCTCCGGGCTGCTGCTCGCCACCCGCGGGACGCGTGTGCCGAACCGCGCCGGCGACGCCTACGACTGGGTCGGTTTCGACCCGCGCGGTGTCGGGTCCAGCAAACCGGCGCTTTCGTGCATCCCGGACTACATGGACTACAACCGGCCGAACTACGTGCCGACGACGCGGCAGCTGGAGAAGACCTGGCTGCAGCGTTCGAAGTCCTACGCCGACGCGTGCGCGGAGAAGAACAGCCGCGCGCTGCTGGAGAACATCAAGACGACCGACACGGTCAAGGACATGGAGAGTATCCGCAAGGCGCTCCGCGTGGAGCAGCTGAACTTCTACGGGTACTCCTACGGCACCTATCTCGGCCAGGTCTACGGGACGCTGTTCCCGCAGCACGTCCGGCGGATGGTCCTCGATTCCACTGTGGACCCTCGCAACGTCTGGTATCAGGCCAACCTGAATCAGGACGTGGCCTTCGACGTCAACCTGAACATCTGGTTCGGCTGGGTCGCGTCGCACGACGACGTGTACCACCTCGGCAAGACGCAGGCCGCGGTGAAGCAGGTCTTCGACGAGCAGTTGAAGAAGCTGGCGGCGGTTCCGGCAGGCGGCTACATCGGGCCGGACGAGTTCATCGACGTCTTCCAGCAGGCGTCGTACTACCAGCTGCGCTGGACGCTGCTCGGCGACGCGCTCGCGAAGTTCGTCAACAAGGGCGACTGGCAGACGATGAAGGGGCTGTTCGAGGCCTTCGGCGGCCGCGGTGACGACAACGGGTACGCCGTCTACCTCGCCGTCCAGTGCACCGACGTGAAGTGGCCGCCGAGCTGGCAGCAGTGGAAGCGCGACAACTGGCGCACGTACGAGAAGGCGCCGTACTTCACGTGGCAGAACGCCTGGTTCAACGCTCCTTGCCTGTACTGGCCCGCGAAGCCCGCCAAGCCGGTGAAGGTCGACGGCTCGAAGGTGCCGAGTGTGCTGATGATCGGCGAGACGCTCGACGCGGCGACGCCGTACGAAGGCAGCCTCGAGGTGCGTAGCCGGTTCCCCGGTGCGCGCCTGATCGGTGAGCCGGGCGGCACGAGCCACGCCATCACCCCGCGCGGCAACGCTTGCGTCGACAACCGGATCGCGGACTACCTGGCTACCGGGGCGCTGCCCGACCGCAAGCCCGGGCGCACGGCGGACGTCGAATGCGCGCCGCTGCCGCTCCCGGTGCCGCCTCCGGCACCCGCTTCGGTTCCTGACGCGGCCACCTCCCGGGTGCCCGCCTAGGCAATGCGCGTGAAGGCCCCCTTCCCTCGGCTCAGCCGAGGGAAGGGGGCCTTCACGCGCATTCGGGGTTTCCGCGACAGGGGACTTTGTGTTACAAAGTGCGAGTGAGCTTTGTAGTTCAGAGTGCTCGAAGGGGGAAAGTCATGGCGGACGCGTTCAGCCTCGAAGGGCTGGTCAAGCGCTTCGGCGACGTCCTGGCCGTCGACGACGTCAGCGTGCGGGCCGCACCGGGGGAGGTGGTGGCGCTGCTCGGGCCGAACGGTGCGGGCAAATCGACCACCATCGACATGCTGCTGGGCCTGAGCAGGCCGGACGCCGGTCAGGTGCGGGTCGCGGGGCTCAGCGCGAGCGAGGCGATGGACCGGGGGATGGTCGGCGCGATGGCGCAGAACGGGACGCTCCTGCGGGACGCGACGGTCGCCGAACTCGCCGGCCTGTTCGCCTCGCTGCACCGGAACGCGCTGCCGGTCGGGGAGGTACTCAAACGCGCCGGCGTCGCCGAATACGCGAACCGCCGCTGCGGAAAGCTTTCCGGCGGTGAACAGCAGCGGGTGCGGTTCGCGCTCGCGCTGGTCGGCGATCCGGACCTCCTGGTGCTCGACGAGCCGACCGCCGCCATGGACGTCGACGGGCGCCGCCGCTTCTGGGCGTCGATGCGCGAGTACACCGAGACGGGCCGCACGGTCCTCTTCGCGACGCACTACCTCGCCGAGGCCGAGGACTACGCGGACCGCGTCGTACTGATGCGGCACGGCCGGGTGGTCGCGGACGGTCCGGTCGGTGAGGTCCGGGCCGCGGTCGCCGGACGTGTGCTGCGTGCCGTCGTCCCGCAGGCCACCGAGGCCACGCTCGCCGCGCTGCCCGGGGTGTCGCGCGCGGTGCTGCGCGCCGGGCACGCGGAACTGAGCTGTGCCGATTCCGACGCCGCCATCCGCGGCCTGCTGCGCGAGTTCCCGCTCGCTGCGGACATCGAAATCACCGCCGTGGGACTGGAAGAGGCCTTCATCGCGCTGACCGCCGACGAGGCCGAAGGAGCCGTGAGATGAACCTGAACTACCTGGCGCTGGAGATCAAGCGCATCGTCCGCAGCCCGCAGTTCGCGTTGTTCACCATCGGCATGCCCTTGGCGATGTTCCTGTTGTTCGGCGGGATCTTCGGCGCTCGCGACATCGCTCCCGGGGTCTCGACCGCGACGGTGACGATGGTGAACATGGCCGCCTACGGCGCCATGACCGCCGCGCTGTTCACCGGCACCCGCGTCGCCACCGAGCGCACCGACGGCTGGCAGCGCACCCTGCGGCTGACCCCGATGCGGGCGCCGGGCTATCTGATGGTCAAGGTGTCGGCGGGATTGTTCGTCGCGTTGCCCGTGCTGCTGGTGATCTTCGCGGCCGGGATGATCCGCGGCATCCGGCTCGAAACCGGCCAATGGCTGACCATCTTCGGCACGCTGTGGCTCGGGACGCTGCCGTTCGCGGTGCTGGGCCTGATGATCGGCCTGTTCGGCAAGGGTGACACCGTCCAGGCCGTGACCGGTGCGCTGATGCTGCCGCTGGGCATGTTCGGCGGGCTGTGGATCCCGCTGCAGGTCCTGCCCGGCTGGATGAACACCGCGGGACAGCTCATGCCGACGTACTGGCTCGGTGAGATCGGCCGCGCGCCGGTGCTCGGCGGTGCGGGCACGCTGACCGCCGTCGCGGTGCTCGCGGCGTGGCTGGTGATCCCCGCGCTCGTGGTGATGGCGAGGTTCCGGCTAGACACGGCGAGACTGTGAACCCGTGTTAGTTTTCCGAGGTGGTGGAGGATGAACGGGACGGCGACGAGCGGCCGATGACGCCCGAGGAGTCGCTGGCGCTCATCGCCACGCAGGCGGAGAAGACCCGCCGCGAGATCGGGCCGAATCCGGCGGTGCTGCTCGCCGTCTGGGGATTGGTGTGGCTGTTCGGTTTCGGGCTGATCTACCTCTCCGCCCCGCCGACCGCGCTGATGCCGCTGTGGGCCGCCGGCGCGATCACCGTCGCCGGGTTCGCCGGGGCCATGGTGTATTCGGCGATCTACGGCATCCGCTCGAGTCGCGGCGTACACGGGCCGTCCCGGCTCGTCGGGGCGATGTACGGGTGGAGCTGGATGATCGCGTTCGGCGGGCTGACGGTGGTGAACACCGCGCTGATCCGCCTCGGCCTCGACACCGAGCTGATCCCGTTGCTGTGGTCCGGCACCTCGCTGATGCTGACCGGCCTGATGTACCTCGCCGGCGGGATGTTGTGGCAGAGCAAGCTGCAGTACGGCCTCGGCGTGTGGATCATCGCGAGCGGCGCGGCGAGCGTGCTGGCCGGGGGACCGTACAACTTCCTCGTACTGAGCCTCGCGGGCGGCGGTGGCTTCCTGGTGGCGTCGCTGGTGTTCCTGGTGCGGGCGCGATGAGCGAAGACGGGTTGCCCCAGCTCGACCCGGTGATCCACGCGCAGGCCCGGCTGCGGGTCACCGTGGCGCTGTCGAGCCTGGGGCCGGGGGACAGCATCACCTTCCCGCGGCTGCAGCAACTGCTGGACATGACGCCGGGCAACCTGTCGACCCATCTGCGCAAACTCGAGGACGCCGGCTACGTCGAGATCACGAAGGCGTTCGAGCACCGCACGCCGGTGACGCTCGTCGAGCTGACCACCCGTGGCCGGGCCGCGTTCGAGGAATACACGAAGGCCCTGCACCGTCTTCTCGAGGTGCCGGGCGATGGGCGCGCATGACCGGTGGGTCATCCACCTCGACATGGACGCGTTCTACGCCTCCTGTGAACAGCTGACCCGGCCGACCCTGGCGCGGCGTCCGGTGCTGGTCGGCGGCGCGGGACCGCGGGGCGTGGTCGCCGGGGCGAGCTACCAGGCACGCGAGCACGGGATCAAATCGGCGATGCCGATGTCGCAGGCCCGGCGGCTGCTGCCGCCCAACGGGGTGATCCTGCCGCCGCGGTTCAAACTGTACGAATTGCTGAGCACCCAGGTGTTCGACCTCGTCGCCACGTACGCGCCCGTGCTGGAACGGATCTCCCTCGACGAGGCCTTCGCGGAACCGCCTTCACTGGCCGGTGCCTCCTCGGACGAGGTGCGGGAGTTCGGCGCGCGCCTGCGGGAGCACATCCGGTCGGAGATCGGCCTGGTGGCGTCGATCGGGGCGGCGTCGGGAAAGCAGGTCGCGAAGGTCGCGTCCGATCTGGCGAAACCGGACGGGCTGCTCGTCGTCGACCAGGGCACCGAACGCGACTTCCTCGCGCCGCTGCCGACCAGGGTGCTGTGGGGGATCGGCCCGGTGGCGGAAGGGAAACTGCGGGCGATCGGCGTCCGGACGCTCGGCCAGCTCACCGCGCTCTCCGACGCCGACGCGGTGTCCACATTGGGCAGTGTGGTCGGGCGGGACCTGCGGCGGCTGGCCACCGGCGTCGACGACCGGCCGGTGTCCGACCGCGCGGAACTCAAGCAGGTCAGCGCCGAGACGACGTTCGACCGGGACCTGATCGACCTGGCGAGCCTGCGGCGCGAGGTCCGCGACCTCGCCGTGCACGCGCACCGGCGCCTCGTCAACGCCGAACGCGTCGCGCGGACGGTGGTGGTGAAGCTGCGGCACACCGACTTCAGCACCGTGACGCGTTCGGAGACGATGGCCTCGCCCACCGACGAATTCGACCAGCTCGCCGCGATGGCGGAACGGCTGCTGATCGACCCGACCGAGTTCGGCGGCGTGCGGCTGGCCGGGGTCGCGTTCTCCGGGCTTTCGGTGCCGCATCAGGATCCGCTGTTCACGCTTTCCGTTCCGGCCGCCGAGACCCCCGTGGTCGAGCGAGCGCCCGCGCCGGCGGCCCCGGTGTCGTCGTCGAGCTGGCGGCCCGGGGACGACGTCGTGCACGACACGTACGGCACCGGATGGGTGCAGGGCGCCGGGCACGGGCGGGTGACCGTCCGGTTCGAGACGCGCACCAGCGGGCCGGGGGTGGCGCGGACCTTTCCGCAGGAGGATCCGGCACTGCGCCGGGGCGAGCCCGGCGACTGCCTGGCCTGAGGCTCCCGTGATTGAACGCGTAACTCGCGTGATTGGAGACGTATCTCGCGTGATTGAAGAGCGAACTCGCGTGATTGGAGGGCGATCACGGTGTGCGGCCTCTGATCACGCGAGTTACGTCTCTGATCACGCGAGTTACGTCTCTGATCACGTGAGATCGCTCCGGCTCAGCCGCGGCAGACCGTCACGAAGTTCGCGCTGGTCACCTTCACGTCGCGCGGGCAGTTGCGGAAGCCGAAGATGCACCAGTTCCCGTCGTCGCCTTCGATCAGCAGCGCGCCGTACGCGCGTTTCTCGTTCCGCTGGTCGTTCAGGACCGCCATGGCGGCCTGCCCCTTCTGGTCGACACTGCCGACGGCGACCGGCGTTTCGCCGGAGACCAGCTCGTCCGGAGCGGCGGGCTTGTCCGGCGTGCGCGGGCAGGTCAAGGCCAGAAGCGCGGGATTGTCGCCGTCGGTCATCGCCTTCGCGATCGCCCCGGCGGTGCCGTCCGCCGTCGTCCGGTCGGGCGACGAACCGCACGCGGCGGTGACCCAGAACGCGGCGGCGACGAAACCGATCAGGCCCCACCGGGAGTGCGCGGTCATGGCAGCGATACTCCGCGATCAGGCGTGACGCTGTCCAGTGACGGGCCGTAAGGCAGGATGGAGAGACCTTCACCCGATCGAGGGAACCGATGTTCAGCTCCCGTGCCCGTCAGACCACCGCCCTCCTCGGCGCCGCTCTCCTGCTCGCAGGGTGCAGCAGCGCTCCGGAACAGCAGCCGCGGCCCGCCACGTCCGAGGCGCCGGCGGCGAGCCGGGCGCCGGACGGGTCGTTCACCGTGGTCGCGACCGGTGACGTGCTGATCCACCCCGCGCTGACCGAGCAGGCGAAGGAGGACGGCGGCGGCAAGATCGACTACCGGCCCCTGCTGGCCGGGATCAAACCGCTCATCTCCGGGGCCGACCTCGGCATCTGCCATCTCGAGACCCCGATCGCGCCGAAGGGCGGGCCGTACAGCGGCTACCCCTCGTTCAGCGCGCCGCCCGAGATCGTCGACGCGCTCAAGGACACCGGGTACGACACCTGTTCGACGGCGTCCAACCACACGATCGACCAGGGTGTGGACGGCGCGACCAGGACGCTGGACAAACTCGACGAGGCCGGGATCAAGCACACCGGTTCGGCGCGTTCGGCCGAAGAGGCGAAGAAGCCGCTGATCGTCGACGTCAACGGCGTCAAGGTCGCCCAGATCTCCTTCTCCTACGGCTTCAACGGGATCAAGGTGCCCGCGGGCAAACCCTGGCTGGTCAACCAGATCGACCCCGAAGACGTGATCGCCGAGGCCAAGGCCGCGCGGAAGGCGGGCGCGCAGGTCGTCCTCGCGAGCCTGCACTGGGGCACCGAATACCAGCACGACCCGACCGCCGAACAGCGCTCGCTGGCGAAGAAGCTGCTCGCCGACGACTCGATCGACCTGATCATCGGCCATCACGCACACGTCGTGCAGCCCTTCGAACAGATCGGCGGCAAGTGGGTCGCCTACGGCCTCGGCAACAGCGTCGCCCGCCATTCGGAGCCGAGGGGGTCGACCGAACAGGGTGCGGCCGCGCGGTTCCGGTTCGTGCGGGACGGCGAACGCTGGAAGGTCGACAAGGCCGAATACGTCCCTACGCTGGTCCAGCTCGGCCCGCCGATCCGCCTGCTCGACCTGACCGCGGGCCCGGCAGGGAACGCCGGCGCCGAAGCGCTCAAGGCCACCGACGAGGTCGTCCTCAGCCGTGGCGCCGGTGACCAGGGGCTGACCCGGCCCGGCCGCTGACCCGAGGAGGACAGGGGTGGGCTCTTCCCCGCCCACCCCTGCCTCACCGCGCCCGCCTTCAATACCGTCGCCGCACCACCAGTTTCGCGAGGGCCGCGAGCTCGGCGCCTGGGCGGGGCACCGGGTTCGAGACGGCGAGATGGTGCAGCGCGCCGGTCAGGAGCGCGTCGGCCTGCTCCTGACTCCACGCCCGGCCGCCCGCGCGTTCCACCAGTGCCGCCGCGTGGGGCAATTCCGCGACGTCGAGGTTTTCCTTGCGGTACAAGGCATCCAGTTCTCGACCGGCGTCCGTCCCCGAGTGGAGCGCGGCCACCACCGGCAGGGACTTCTTCCGGTTGGACAGATCCGAGTGGACCGGTTTCCCGGTCACCGCCGGATCGCCCCAGATCCCGAGCAGATCGTCGATGTGCTGGAACGCCAGCCCGAGTGCCCTCCCGTACTCGGTCAGCCGGTCCACCTGATCGCGCCTCCCTTCCCCGGCCAGTGCCCCGAGCGTGCACGACGCCCCGAGCAACGCGCCGGTCTTCCCCTCGGCCATCCGCACGCATTCGGCGGTGTCGACGTCACCGCGTTCCTCGAACTTCAGGTCGGCGCTCTGTCCCTCCAGCAGATCGATCACGGCGGTGCTGAGCACCCGCAACGCGTCCTGCCCGAACGGGGCCAGCACCTCGAAGGCGCGGCACAGCAGGGCGTCCCCGGCGAGGATCGCCGCGCCGGTGCCGAAAACGGTCCACGCCGTCGGCCGGTGCCGCCGGGTGGTGTCGGAGTCCATCACGTCGTCGTGCAGCAGGGAGAAGTTGTGCACCAGTTCCACCGCGACACCCACCGGGACGGCGATCTCGGCGTGCCCGCCGACCGCCTGTGCCGACAACAGCGCGAGCGCGGGCCGCAAGGCCTTCCCGCTGTCCGAAGTGGACGGACGTCCGTGTTCGTCCCACCAGCCGAAGTGGTAGCCGGCGATGAGCCGCATCGATTCGGGCAAGCCGTCGACGGCGTCGCGCAGTGCCGGATCGAGCAGATTCCGGCTCCAGGTCAGCACTTCGCCGGCTGGACGTGCTCCGGTGCGGGTCTCGGTTGTCGTCAACGGACTCCCTTTCGGTCGACCCGGTGAACTGCTGTTTTCCGCAATTCTCGGATACCCATTCGAGCGGGGCGGGTGCAAAGTCAACATAGCAAGGCGTAATGCCCGGACAAACAACTCGATCGGGTCTGCGGAGAGGTTCACCTGTTTGCCGGACCACCCCCGGACGCGTGGCCGGGAGGCGGTCGTTCGGGTGCCAGGGCCACGGGAAATGCCGAGGATGCGGCAAGGTCGGTGACTTCTCGTGGCGGCCGCTCACTCGGTCGTGAAGCCGGGCTCTCCGACCGGTGACGCGCCTTTCCGGCGCGTGGCGGAAATTGTTTCGAGTGCTGAGAAATTGGGCCGAGACGGTGATGATCGGCCGGGCGTCGTCCGCCGCTGGTATGAATTGATTCAACCGGTCTTTTCCGCTCGTGGAAGCGTGAACTAGTTTCGGCAGTCTCCCGCCTGGAAGGACTCGAATGGGTATTTACCTGACCGGCATCGCCTGGGTCGTCGGCGCGGCCGCCCTCGCGGGCTTCGTCGGCTACCTCGTCCGCAGGTTCGGCTGGGACGAGGGACGCCCCGACAACAACGACGCCGCCGGCCAGGTGTTCACCATCGTCGGCGGGCTGCACGCCGTCCTGGTCGCGTTCATCCTGATCTCGCTGTTCGACTCCGCGACCGCGGCGCGCGAGGGCTCCTACCACGAGGCGGACAGCCTGGTCGCCGCCGTCTGGGCCGCCGATTCGCTGGGGACCGAGGTCAAGGACGAGGTGCGGAAGCTGAGCGCGGAGTACATCACCACGGTCGAGCAGAAGGAGTGGCCGCTGATGGCCGGGGGCGAGACGAGCCTCCCCGATCTCGGCTGGACACAGCTCGACATGTTGCGCAAGGCGGTGGACAAGGCCCCGTCGGACGACGACTGGCTCCGTGAACGCAAGACCGAGGCGTCCACCCAGCTCTGGCAGGTCTACGAGGCCCGGCAGGACCGGCTCAACGCGGTCGTCGGCGGCCGGGTCGGCGGCGTGGTCTGGTTCGCGCTCATCCTCGGTAGCCTCGTTTCGGCGCTGTTGCCCAACCTGTTCGGCGGCACCCGGCTGGCCGCGCATCTCGTGATCGTGTCCACGCTGGCAGGCACGGTCACGTTGCTGCTGTTCGCGATCTACCAGCTGCAGAACCCGTTCGGCGGCGGGGTGCGGATCCCGCCGGACGCGTTCACCTCCGCGCTGGCGAGGATCTCTTGAGCCGGTGAGCACAGTGGACCGGCTGACGCGGACGGCGGCGACGGTGGCCGTCGCCGGTCTGGTGGGCGCGTCGGCACTGCTGACCCCGATGGCCGCGCGCGCCGCCGAATCCTGCCTGGTGGTGCAGGCGGAGACCGGGTCGCACGGGAAGTCGAAGCTGCGCTGGCTCGACGCCGGATCGGGGACCACTTCGCGGGTGACCGAACCGGGCTACCGCCTCAACGCGCTCGGTTACTCCGCGACACGGAACCTCGTCTTCGGTGTCGCGGAAGGGCTCGGCCGGGGTACGCACGCGGTGACGATCGATCGTGAGGGCAAGACCCAGGATCTCGGCCCGATCACCCGCGCGGGGAACCGGCTGCCGGTGTGGAGCCCCGTCGCCGGGGTGACCGCCGGCGCGATCGGCGGGAATTCCTGGTACCTGCTCAGGAACGGCACACTGTACACAGTGGACTTGTCGCCGGGGGACCGGTACCTGCGGATCGTCAGGACGGTGTTCCTGCGGCCGATCACGCTCGCCCACGACGTCAACGATTTCGCGTACCACAACGGATTGCTCTACGGCGTGTCCACCACCTGGCGCGGAAAGGGCGCCGTGATCACCATCGATCCGGCGTCCGGCAAGGTCCGAGAAGCCGAAGACGCGCGTTTCCCGCCCGCCGACGTCTACGGCTCCGTCGTCCTCGGCCGTGACGGCGCTATGTACGCGATGGCGAATCGGATCGGCGGGCGCAGCGTCCTCTATCGCCTCGACCGGAGCGGGCAGGTGACCGTGGTGCGTTCGGGTCCGCCGCTGGCGGGTTCGGACGCCGCGGGCTGCCTCACCGCGCCCGAACCACCAAAGCCCGAACCACCAAAGCCCGAACCGCCCAAGCCGACGCCCACGCCATCTCCGACACCCACGCCGAGTCCGACGCCTTCCTCCACTCGGACTCCGACGCCTTCCCCCAGCCCGTCCTCGACGCCTTCGCCCAGTCCGTCTTCGTCACCGAGCCCTTCGCCGACGCCGTCGTCGAGCGCGGCGCCGACTCCCGCGCCTCAGGTGGTCCCGCCGCCCGCTCCCGCGCCGAAACCGTCTCGTTCGGCCGCGCCCAGGGAGCGGAAGGAGGCGGCGGAGACCGATTCCCTCGCCCGCACGAAGGAGAAGCGGCGGTGGGGATTGACCGCGCTGGTGCTGATCCTCGGCGGCGGCGCGGCGGCGGGTGCCGTCCGGCGGGGCCGGTGAGTCAGTACTTGAACTGATCCACGTTCTCGCGCGTGATGAGCAGCGGGTCGCCGAGGAGCACGGTCTTCCTGTCCTCCTCGTACTTGATCGCGGGCAGTTCGAGGTTGACCTTGTTCGACGGGCTCAGCCGTTTGCCCTCGGCGATCTGCTTGCCCGCCCACGCGGTGAGGTAGCCGAGCGATTCGACGTTCCACAGCACCGACAGCGAGGCGGAACCGTCCAGCAGGTACGGCTTGATC
Source organism: Amycolatopsis roodepoortensis (assembly GCF_024628825.1). Lineage (NCBI taxonomy): Bacteria > Bacillati > Actinomycetota > Actinomycetes > Pseudonocardiales > Pseudonocardiaceae > Amycolatopsis > Amycolatopsis roodepoortensis. Next base: position 3,194,776 of record NZ_CP102415.1, on the reverse strand, counting down.
GCCTGCGGCGTCCCGACGCCGACGGTGAAGACGCGGCCGATCTTCTGCTGCGACCGCACCGCCTCGGCGACCCCTGGCGCGGACGTCGTGCACTCGCCGACCAGTCCGGTGAGATCCGGGTACTTGGCCATCAGCCCCTTGGCCAGCGCGGTGGCGTTGTCCTTGTCCTCGCCGGCGTAGACCGTCTCGACGAGCTGCGCATGGGGGTACTCCGTAGCGGTATACGTCCGCTGGACGGCGATCCACGCGTTGAGGTTCTCGGCGGTCTCGCCGCAGGAGACGATCGCGTACTTGCCCGCGTTCCCCATCTTCTTCATCAGTGCGTCGGTGAGCGCCTTGCCGATACCCTCCGGGGTCGCCTGGTTGACGAAGAGCTCGCGATCGGTGCCGGGCGCGTCGGTGTCCGAAGTGATCACATGGACGCCCTTGGCCCGCGCCTCGGTGATCGCGGGGGCGATCGTCCTCGGATCGTTCGGCGCGATCGCGATGACGTCCACCTGCTGGTCGACGAGGCCGCGCACGATGGAGACCTGCGCCGCGGGGTCCACCGTGGCCGGACCGGTCGATGCCCATTCGACCCCGAGCTGCTTGGCCGCGGCCTGCCCGCCGGTGTTCATCGCCTCGAAGTACGGGATGCCCGCGACCTTCGGCACGAACACGATCCGGATCGGCTTCGCCGCCGTCTCCGCGGGTTCTTCACCACCGCAGCCGGTCAGCCCGAACACCATGCCCCAAGCGAGCACAGTGGCAACGACGAGCGTCTTCGTCGGCCCTCGCATCTCCACCCCATAGTCACGGAACTACCTGAACCAGCCGATCGGTCTACGCGCGGTGGAGACCTCCGGCGAAACTAGGGGTCGTCGGTTACCCCGGTCAACCGGATGAGCGCAAAGGGTTACGGAAGTGAGTTCATCGACCTGGGCTGATTACCGGGTCGGCCTATGGGGGTGACGCTGAGCGATCGCGAGACGGGGGTCACTGCGCCATCTATACGGGTGGGGGGTATGGTTTCCCGCATGAACGAGACACGTCATGGAGCAAGCTGGTCGATGGCGGCGTCGGCGACCCTGCACTGCCTCACCGGCTGTGCGATCGGTGAGGTCCTCGGCATGGTGATCGGCACGGCGCTCGGCCTCGGCAACGTGGCGACGATCATCCTCGCGGTGGCGCTCGCCTTCGTCTTCGGTTACGCGCTGACCATGCGCGGCGTGCTGAAGTCGGGCCTGCCGTTCGGCACCGCGCTCAAGGTGGCGCTGGCGGCCGACACGGTGTCGATCGCGGTCATGGAGATCGTCGACAACGGGGTCATGCTGGTGGTGCCCGGTGCGATGGAGGCGGGGCTCGCGAGCCTGCTGTTCTGGGGCGCGCTGGCGTTCGCGCTGGCCGTCGCGTTCGTGCTGACGGTTCCGGTGAACAAGTGGATGATCGGGCGCGGGCTGGGGCACGCGAAGGTCCACGCGCACCACGGCGGGCATGGTGACCACAGTGGTCACGAGGGGCACAGTGGTCACGAGGGCCACCACGCGCACTGAGCGCTGCCCACCAGGTGGGTTGCGAAAGCCACTTTCACAACGTTGAAGGTTGCGAAAGTGGCTTTCGCAACGCCACGAAGGCCGGCTCAGACGCTCGACAGGTCGATCGCCTTGTCGATCTCCTTCGGCATCAGTACCCGCAGAAGACCCTCCAGCAGGTAGTAATCGGCGTAGGGCAACGAAACCTCGACACCGTCCTCCGCGCGGCGGTTGCGCGTCCCGCGCGCCACGATCGCCTCGGCGCGGGTGGACTTGGTGGTCAGGCAGGTGTCGCACAACGCGGTCAGGATCCGGATCGCCGCCTCGCGGTAGTGCGGCCGGTTCGCGACCTTCGCCAGGTCGAGCAGGCCGCACGCCATCACCGCACCGGCGGAAGAATCCTTGATGTCGTGAGGCGCCTGCGGGGCGAGGTAGTCCCACACCGGCACGTTGTCCGGGGTGAGGGCGCGCAGCGCGAAGTCGGCCAGGCGTTGCGCGGTCCGCAGGAACAGCGGGTCGCCGGAACGCCGGTACATCGTGGTGAAGCCGTAGATCCCCCAGGCCTGTCCGCGCGACCAGCAGGACGCCGGGCTGTAACCCTGCACGGTGTTCGGCCCGATCTCGGCGCCCGTTTCGGGATCGAAGTCGAACACGTGCGGCGTCGAGCCGTCCGGGCGCAGGAAGACCCGTTCGGTGGTCTTCGCGTGGGAGACGGCGATGTCGAGGTACTTCCGGTCACCGGTCTGCTTGCTCGCGAAGGTCAGCAGATCCAGGTTCATCATCGTGTCGATGATGACCCGGCCGGCGTTGCCCGGCGTGCCGAGCGCGCCCCACGCCCGGATGAACCTCCCCTTTTCGTTGTAGCGCTGGATGAGCGACGCGGCGGCGTTGAGCGCGCCGGTGCGCCATTTCTCGTCGCCGGTGAGCCGCCAGCCGGTCACCCACGACGGATAGAACAGGAATCCGAGGTCGTGGTCCCGCGTCTCGTACTGACGCGGCGCGAGCTTTTCCGCCGCCGCCATGGCGAGGGTGCGGAATTGCGGATCGCCGCTGTAGAGGGAGGCGAGCCACAAGGTGCCCGGCCAGAATCCGCCGATCCAGCCGCCGTTCTGCGAATAGGTCCATTTCTCGAACCGGGTGATCTCCGGAAAGGCCGTCACGCCGGGTGCGACCGCCCGCAATTTCGTCACCGCGTAATCGGCCGTTCGGCGGAAAGTCCTTAGGCTGTCGGTGGTTTCCTCGGCCGCTCCGGCGGCCGGGGTGATCGACGTCGCCGCGACGGCGGCACCGGCCGCGGTGGTCAACAGGGTTCGCCGGGAAACGCTCACAATGCCCGCCATTCGTCAGTGGGAAATGCGTCACGGGAGTTTCGCACGACGATGACGGGATTGTGAAGACCGTTCATGGTTGTGAATAAAAGGCTCACTCAGCGGGACGGATGTTCGCGTTGTGCCGGAACACGTTGTCCGGGTCGTACACCGCCTTGATGCCGGCCAGCCGCGCGTACTTCTCCGCGCCGAACGCCGTGCGCACCCGGTCTTCGTCGTATTCGTTCATGAAGTTCAGGTAGCCGCCGTAGTTGCTGGAATGCGGCAGGAGTTCCTCCCACAGCGTCCGCGCCCAGACGCGGTCGGCGGCCAGGAGTTCCGGTGTCGGGGCCGTGGCCGCCATCCCGACGACGAACCCGGGCGTCCGCGGCCCGCCGAACGCGGTCGCGTCTTCGCGCACCGTCGAGAATGTGTCCTGCAGCGGCACGATCGGCAGCACGGTCGTCGGCGACGCCTTGTCCGGCAGGCGCGCGGCGATCACGTCGATGACCTTTTCGGACAGCGAGGCGACGTACAGCGACTTCTCGTAGGCGAGGATTCCCCGTGGCGCGGTCGGGTCGAGCAGTTTCTGCAGTTCCGCGTACGGCATCGGCGTGACGAGTTCGAACGCCGCGGGCAGGCCGCCCCGGATCCGCTCGACCAGCCGGGCGTGCCGTTCGGGACCGTCGAAGCCGGCGACGACGAGCGCGAGGCCTGGCGCGAGGTGAAGCTCCGGCGGGACGAAGGGCGCGGGTGGCGCGTTGAGCCCGACGAGCATGGAACCGGTGCCCGACGGCAGGGACGCGATCACGTCCTTCGCGAAGCGCATCGCCTCGGGCGCGTCGGCCAGCGTCCAGAAGAACAGCCCGACCTCGGCGAGGCCGACGCGGTGCAGCCGGAACTCGAATTCCGTGACCACGCCGAAGTTCCCGCCCCCGCCACGCAGCGCCCAGAAGAGATCCGGATGCTCCGCCTCGGAAGCCCGCAGGATCCGGCCGTCGGCCGTCACGACCTCCGCCGAGAGCAGATTGTCGATCGTGAGCCCGTGTTTCGCGGTCAGCCAGCCGAAACCGCCGCCGAGGGTGAGGCCGCCGACGCCGGTGTCGCTCACCGTGCCGCCGACCGTCGCGAGCCCGTGCCGCTGCGTCGCCTCGTCGACGTCGGCCCAGAGCGCGCCGCCGCCGACCAGCGCGGTGCGGGTGCCGGGGTCGACGGTGATCCGGCGCAGCCCGCCGAGGTCGATCACCAGACCGTCGTCGGCGACGGCGGAACCGCTGAAACTGTGCCCGCCGCCGCGCACGGTGATCTCGAGTCCCTTGTCGCGGCCGAACGCCAGCGCGGTGACGACGTCTTCGCGAGTCGCGCATTCGGCGACCACCGCCGGGCGCCGGTCGATGTCGCCGTTCCACACGGCGCGGGCGGCGTCGTAACCCGGATCGGCGGCGGTGACCACCGTGCCGGACAGTTTTTCGCGCAGCGTGGTCGTTTCGGGCGGATTCATGCGGACCCCCTCAGGTCGTGGCTACCGCACGGTCTCTGAGCGGCAGGCAACGCCCAAGGTCCGTCCGCGTGGGCGAAAGGGCGGACGAAAGGGCGAAGGCCCGGCGTTATGGGGTACGCCGGGCCTTCGCGATCAGGGGGCTACGCGCACTTGGGCGCCACCGGCAGGTCCGAGCCGGTCTGCACGTAGGTATCGGAGACGTAGTGCCCCGGGCCGATCCGGTCCCAGACGTTGCTGGTGCCGAACTTGCCGGTGACGGTCTCGCCCTCGACGTAGCACTCGATGTTGACCTTCGCGTAGTTCGCCGCGAGGCCCTTGATCGCCGCGGTGGTACTCGCCGAGGCCCGGACGTTCATCGGGTCGCCGGCGGTGCTGATGACGCCGGTCGGGCCGGAGCCGGTCCACAGGTAGGAGACGTTGACCCAGCCGTTGTCGGTCATCTTCAGGCCGTCCCAGAAGGTGCCGTCCGCGAGGTCGATACCCGCCGGGTTGGCCACCCGGCGGCCGAACTCGTCCTTGCCGCCGTTGTAGCCGTCCTGGTACGCGGCCTGCGCCTCGGGCTTGCCCTGCGGCAGGTTCTTCCACATCTGGCGGGTGGCCGACGGGTTCCAGTAGTCGTCCTTGGTGTTCCACGGGCCGACGTCCCACACCGGGGCGTACTCGCAGCGGCTGTTGTCGGTGCGGCAGACGCGGACGGTGTAGTTGCCGGTGTTCTTCGGCGCGAGGCCGCGGCCCGAGGGGAGGGCGACGAAGTGGTCGCGGGACTTGATCACGTGGCCGTTGGCGGTGGTGCCGCCGACGAGGCCCTCACGGGTGCCGTAGACCCGGTACGTCAGCGCGGCGGCGGCCGCGCCGATCGCGTTGGTCTGCGGGCCGAGCTCACCCTGAAGGGTGACGTCGCTGACCTTCGCGGTCACTCCGTCGGTCACCGTGCGCAGTCCGATACGGACCTGGACCGTGGAGACCGAAGCGGACAGCTGGGCGGCGCCGCCCTCGGTGGGCGTCCACTCCGTCCAGTCCTGGGAGTCGAGCTTGCCCCGGACGTCGACCTCGACCTCGGTGCCCTTCGGCGCGTCGGCGGTCACCTGGGCGGTGACGCGGTTGACCGGCTTCCCGAGCTTCTGCTCGGCGAGCAGCAGGTAGCCCTGGCTGCCGATGGAGTCGGGTTTTCTGTGCCAGGCGGCGTTTTCCAGGCTGAGCACGCCACCGTCGCTGCGAACGTTGACGTCGTCTCCGTCCACAGTGGACAGGTCGGCGCGCCAGCTGCCTTCGGGCGCCGCGTTCGCGGGGCTGGCGGCCAAGGCGGTGACCGCCCCCACGGCCAGGACGGCCGCCATCACCCGGCGGGCCTTAACGGTCCGGACCATTCCGGTCTCCCTTCGAGCACTCTCGGTTGCTACGAAGGGAGCTTCGCTGGGGCCTGTACACGATCGATACAAAAGCGAGTCGGCACCTGGTTGCGCTGGGTGAAACTCAGGCGCTCGCGGAATCGTCGTATGACGCTTCGGCCGCCTCCTGCAGACGCGAGGCGAGCGCGGATTCCTGTGGGCGCGCGGAGAGTTCCCGCCACAACGCCAGCGCGCGTTCCGAATACGTCCGCGACCGCTCGGGCTGGCTCAGCGCCTCGTGCAGTTCGCCGAGCAACTGCGACACCTCGGCCTCGGACCGGCGGTCCCCGTTGCGCCGGTGCACGCTCAGCGAATTGACCAGCAGCAGTTGCGCGTGGGCCAGGTCTCCGCTGTGCAGATACAGCTCGCCGAGATTCTGGTTCGCGTAGCCGACGCAATGGTCGTCACCGAGTTCGTTGAAGATCGCGATGGCACGGTCGACCCGCTCCCGCGCGCCGGAGAGGTTGCCCTGGTGCTGGCGCAGCATGGCGAGCCGTTTCAACGCGTGCGCCTCGCGGTGCCGGTCGCCGATCAGGGCGGACTGCTCCAGCGCCTCGGTGAACCAGCGTTCAGCGTCGGCGAACCGGCGCCGCGCCAGCCACACCGCGCCGATCGCGATCCGCGCGACGGCCTCGCCGTGCGGATCGCCCGCCGCCGAGAACTGGTCGAGCGCCGCGTGACAGTGCTCCAGCGCGACGGTGTCCTCGCCCTTGATCCGCAGCACGGTGCCGAGCCCGGCCAGCGCGATCGCCGCTCCCCGCGTGTCGCCGATCTTGTCGAACAGCAGTTGCGACTGCTCGAACGCGACCAAGGCCTCGGCGTAGCTGTCCTGGTACAGCTGGATCTGCCCGAGGTTGCGCTGGATGATCGCCTCGCCGCGGACCTCGCCGGACCGGCGGGCGGCGGCCAGCGCGACGGCGTGCGTGTGCATCCAGTCGTCCTGGTGACCGCGCTGGTCGAAGTACGGCGCCAGCGCGGCGGCGAGACGCCAGGCCAGCGAGTCGAAGCCCAGATCGGCGGCGAGCGAGACGGCGGCGACACAGGTGTGCCGCTCGGCGGCGAACCACGCGGCCGGATCCTCGATCAGATGCGCGGTGCCCGGCGGCAGCGCGGGCTGGACGGCCGTGTCGTCCCGGTAGAGCCCGAAGAAATGGATCGGCATCCGGTCCGCGGCTTCGACCGCGAGCGCGAGATAGCCCTCCAGTACCCGTTTCGTGGCGTCGCGCGCCTTCAGCGGAACGTCCTGCGCGCGGAGTTCGAGGGCGTAACACCGCAACAGGTCGTGCAGGCGGTAGCGAGGCTCGCCGGTGGCGTCCGAGCCGCTGAGCTCGACCAGGTGGGCGTCCACCAGCACGTCGAGGACGTCCTCACCATGCGTACGGCCGAGCAGGGCCGCGACCACCCAGCCGGGGAACTGGACCGACCCGAGCCCGCCGAGGCCGCGGAACGCGGTCGCCGCCGACATCGGGAGGAGGTCGTAGCTGAGCGTGACACTGGCCCGTACGGCGAGATCGCCGACGCGGAGTTCGTCCAATCTTCGTCTTTCGTCGCGCAGCCGGTCGGCCAGTACGCGCAACGTCCAGCCCGGCCGGTGGGTCAGCTTCGCCCCGGCGACCCGGATCGCGAGCGGCAGATATCCGCAGTGGCGCAGGATCGCGGTCGCGCACTCCGGCTCCGCCGCGACCCTTTCCGTGCCGACGATGCCTTCGAGCAGCTTCGCGGCGTCGGCTTCGGGCAGCAGGTCGACGTCGACGGAAGTCGCCCCGGCCAGATCCGGCATCCGGATCCGGCTGGTGATCAGCATCGCGCAGGAACCCGCGCCGGGCAGCAGCGGGCGGACCTGCGCGGCGCTGCCGGCGTCGTCGAGGACGACGCACATCCGCAGGGTCGCGAGCCGGGACCGCAGTAACGCCGCGCGCTCGGGGAGATCACGCGGCAGCCCCGCGTCGGGAACCCCCAGCGCGCGGAGCAACTCGGCGAGCACGGTCATCGGGGGACGGGGCGAGGACGACGTCCCGGCGAGGTCGACGTGCAGCTGACCGTCCGGGAAGTCGTCACGGACCGCGTGCGCCACCCGGATCGCGACGGAGGACTTGCCGATCCCCGGCGCCCCGGACAGCACCGCGATCGCGGGCTTTCCCTGGGTACGACGCTCGTGGAAGAGGCCGACGAGCGCGCTGACCACCTCGTCGCGGCCGGTGAAGTCCGGCAGGTCCAGCGGCAGCTGGCAGACCGGTGTCATCGGCACGGTGAGGGCGGCGGCCACCGCGTCCTGGGTCGCGGACGGCGTGAGGACGAGTGAGGCCCGCAGTTCCCGCAGCCGCGGGCCCGGTTCGGTGCCGAGTTCCTCCGCGAGCACCTTTTCGGCCGTTTCGTAGGCCTCGATCGCGTCGGCCGTGCGGCCGTCGGCCCGCAGCGCGACGATCAGCTGCTGCCAGAGCTCTTCGCGCAGGGGGTGTTCGGTGACCAGGCCGCGCAGCTCGGCGACGGCCTCGGCGGTCCGGCCGAGTTCGATCCTCGCCCGAAGCCGCTGTTCCTGGACCGCGAGCCGCAGCTCCGTCAGCCGGGCGACGGTCGCGCCCCAGCCATGATCGTGGGGGAGGCCTTCGAGAACTTCCCCGCGCCACAGCGCTTCCGCTTGATCCAGCAGGTCGAGGGCCGATTCGGCTTCCCCGTGGCCGAGCGCGTCCTGCGCGCGGGCGGCCAATTCGCCGAAGCGGATGTGGTCGATCTCGTCGGGTGCGGCCTTGAGGATGTATCCGGATGCCCGGCTTCCGATGCGCTCCCCGAGTTCGGGGTCGTGGTCGGCGAGGCGTTTGCGGAGCGAATGGACGTAGGTGCGGATGTTCGCCGCCGCCGAACGAGGCGCCGACGAAGGCCACAGGACCTCGATCAGCAGTTCGGTGGAGACGACGACGTTGGGCTGGAGCAGGAGAGCGGCCAGCAGCAGCCGGGGTTTGGGCCCGCCGAGCGGCACCACCTGCCCGTCCACCGCCACTTCGAGCGGACCGAGAACGCGAAACCCGAGAATAGTCACCTAAACCGCCAATACGGCAGGAGCCCCATATCCGCCGATAATATTGCCGTCCCGCCATGGTTGGCTAGATCCATTCGCATGCATGTGCAGACAGCGGTCGGCGTTTGTACGTGATGTGTACGACGCCGGTCGACGCTGCGGTCATGAAGCGTTCAAGTGTCCGGCGGCTCGCCGGTTTCTTTCTCGTGCTGGTGACGGCGGGCGCCTTGGGCCTCGCCGGAGCCACTCCCGCACTGGCCGCGGCCACCGGGACCGTGAAGACGGCGGGTGACCCGCTGAACGTCCGCCGCGCCCCGAGCACCTCCGCGACCGCGGTGCGCACGGTGGCCAACGGCGCCACGGTGACCATCGACTGCCAGACGGTCGGGACCTCGGTCACCGGTCCGCTGGGCACCACGACGTTGTGGGACTACGTCCCCGCGCTCGGCGGCTACATCTCCGACAGCTACGTCTACACCGGCTCGGACCAGCGGATCGCACCCGACTGCGGAGTCGGTTCCGGCAGTGCCGAATGTTCCACCGGTGTCTGCGCGGGTGAGGGCCAGTTCCGCTCGTCGGACGCGCATTTCCTGGTCTACGACCGGAACGCCGACGGCAAGTCCGCCGTCGTCGCGTACTGGCTGAAGGGCGGCGCCGGCCCGTTCTACGTCTGGGCCTCCGGCGGCAACGGCACCCATGTCGACAAGGCCGTGCCGGTCGCGAAGGGATCGTGGGTCTATTACAAGGTCTGCGTCGCCGACGCCGCCGCCAATCCGGCGCTCGAAGCCTGTAGTGGCGGCATCACCGATTACGCCGCGTGAAATCCCTCCCCGTTCTTTCCCCACTTCGAAAGGTTGAATTTTCATGGGCCAGGTGAATCGGCGTGCGGTACTCCTCGGTGGGGCCGCGGCGGTTTCGGCGGCGGCGTTGTCGTCGACGGTGCCTTCGTGGGCGAACGCGAGAACGCTGGCGGCGGCGCCCGCCATCCACGACCCGTTCCAGCTCGGAGTCGCGTCGGGTGACCCGTTGCCGGACAGCGTCGTGCTGTGGACGCGGCTCGCTCCCGCCCCGCTGAACCCCGACGGTTTCGGCGGTATGCCGGACGCTTCGTACACAGTGGACTGGGAAATCGCCAACGACCAGGCGTTCTCCTCGGTCGCGCAGAGGGGAACCGTGACCGCGGCCCGCGCTTCCGGGCACAGCGTCCACATCGAACCGGTCGGACTGGAGCCGGGACGGGAATACTTCTACCGGTTCAAGACCAGCGGCCACATCTCGCCCGTCGGCCGGACGCGGACGGCGCCCGCCGCCGGTGCCGCGGTGAACCAGCTGAAGTACTGCTTCTCCTCCTGCCAGCACTGGGAGGAAGGCTGGTACCACTCGTACAAGGGCATGCTCGCCGACAACCCGGATCTGGTGCTGTTCCTCGGCGACTACATGTACGAGCGGAAGTCCGGCCGCGCCGCCGCCGACCGGAATCCGCGCCGGCTGGCGTTCACCGAGGACGTGACGACGCTCGCCCAGTACCGCGCGCGGCACGCCCAGCACAAGACCGACGCCGACCTCCAGAACGCGCACGCGATGGCGCCGTGGGTCGTGGTCTTCGACGACCACGAGGTGATGAACAACTGGAACGGCACCACCAGCCCGGCCACCGCGGAGCGCAAGGCCGCCGGTTTCCAGGCGTTCTACGAGAACATGCCGATCCGGTCCACCGCGAAGCCGAGCGGCGCGTCGATCCGCCTGTACCGGCAGTTCGGCTGGGGCAACCTCGCCCGGTTCCACATGCTCGACACGCGCCAGTACCGCAACGCGCAGGTGACCGATCCGTCCGGTACGACGGGCCCGTCGTGCACCGACATGCGTTCGACGTCGCGCAGCATCCTGGGCACGACGCAGGAGGCTTGGCTGCTGAAGGCGCTGGAGACGCACCCGGCGAAGTGGGATTTCCTGGGCCAGCAGGTCTTCTTCGCCACTCGTGACGGCGACGGCAACAAGGCGACCTGTGAGAGCCCCGATTCCTGGCAGGGTTACGAGGCTTCCCGAGACCGGATCGCGAAGGGCATCGTGGACCGCAAGGTGCCGAACCCGATCGTGCTGACCGGCGACGTCCACCGGCACTGGGCGGCCGACCTGCGCCGCGACTATTTCAACCACAGCGACCCGGTGTTCGGTTCGGAACTGGTGACGACCTCGGTCACGAGCAACAGCGACACCGCGACCGATCCGTCGTCGACGTGGCTGTCGCACAACCCGCATATCAAGTACTGCCGGGGAAAGCGCGGTTATGTCCGGGTGACGGCGTCGCAAACGCAGATGCGGGCGGACTTCATGACGGTTTCGGACACCAGCGAGTACGACTTCTCGAAGGTGGTCCTGGCCGCGGACCGTTCGTACGTGGTCGAAGCGGGGAAGCCGGGGCTCCAGCGGGTTTAGCGACTGGGGGAGTGTCGCGAAAGCCACTTTCGAGACATCAGGTGTCCCGAAAGTGGCTTTCGCGACACCAGGGGCGGCGGCTCGAGGGCGGCGGGAGCAGCGTTGCGAAAGCCACTTTCGCAACCTTCAACGTTGCGAAAGTGGCTTTCGCAACGTGCCGGGTGACCTGAGTCAGGACAGCAGATCCACCAGCGCGTCACCGCGAGGAGTCCGGGCCACGAGTACCACCTGGCCCTCGCGGTGCCGCTGGATCAACCCCGCCGAGACGAGCTGTTCGCAGTGGTAGGTCGCGGTGCTCGCGGCACAGGACAGCAGATTCGCGATCTCGCCCATCCGGGCGGGCTTTCCCAGGTGCCGCAACAGTTTCGCGCGGTGGGCGCCGACGACCAGGTCGAGCCCGTCGACGCCGGGGGCCGGTTCGGCCTTGCCGCTGTCGAGCAGGCCGTCGAGCCCCGGCAGCGGGTAGCCGATCCAGACGGCGTCCTCTTCGTCGAAGTTGGACACCACCGAGCGGCTGCCCGCGAGCATCGGGACCAGGATCAGCTTGCGGCCACGGACGGCGTACTTCGCAGGCTCGGCGTCGGGCAGCAGCAGACAGCCGTTGCTGAACCGGAAATGCGGCCGCAGCAGGCCGAGCACCGCGTCGGTCCCGCCACGGACGGAGGCGACGCCGATCCGTTCGATCTCGCGGTCGAGCAGGGGACGGGCCTTGGCCCAGAGGTTTTCGGTCGCCAGCCTGGTCGCGGTGAAGGCGTCCGCGAGCGAGGCGGCCCAGCGTCTCGGATGGTCGGCTGCCTGCCGCCACTGCGCGGGCACCCGGTCGCCGAAGACCTCTTCCAGGCCTTTCAGGACGTCCGATTCCGTCAGCTCGCGCAGCATTTCCGCCTGGGCCGCGGCGGAAGAGTCCTCACCGGGACTGATCGGGACGATGAAGTCCGGCTGCACCGAGGTGCCGCGGCGGGCGAGTGAGCTCGCCGCGCGGTAGCCCTGCTCGGGGATCGCCGAACCCACCTGACGACGCCAGGCGGCGGGCAGCCCGCGGTCGTACCCGCCGACGACCTCGACGAGCATCGAAACCAGGGAGATGTGCGGGGAAACCGTCACACCGACCGGGATCGTGCTGGTGTCACCGAGTTCGAGCCGGGTAAAAGAAGCCGGGGGCGGCGTCTCGCGCATCCGGTCGTCCCTCCTGGGAGTGGGCGTCGCAGCACGCGATGTTAGCGCCTCGGGTCAATACCCGGAATCCGCCCGCGAAACGACCGAAGGGCGCTTTCCCCAGGTCGGAAGCGGGGAAAGCGCCCTTCGGCCGATGCGGCGTCCTCAGCGGGCGAGTTGCTCATTCATGATGAGGAACGCGCCGAGACCGTGGAAATCGTTGGTGTTGCGTTTACGTGCGTAGTAATACGCCGTGTCCCCGACGTTCGTGCCTTCGGAGATGTTCGAGATGTCGGTCGTTCCGTCGGGTCCGGTCGAAACCTGGGACAAGACCCCGCGATACCCCTTCGCGGCCACGGGCCGGTACTCGGCGCCGACGTAGCCGCGTTCCACCGCACGGGAGAGCAGGAAGGTGTACATCGCCGAAGCCGAGGTCTCCAGCCAGTTGTCCTTGTCGCCGCCCCGGTCGACGACCTGGAACCAGCGGCCCGAAGCCCGGTCCTGCCAGCGGGTGTACCCCGCGGCGAGGAATTTCACGACGTCGACGAGACGACGACGTCGCGGATGGTCGCGGGGCAGGATTTCGAGGAGATCGATCGCGGTCATCCCGAGCCAGCCGATCGCGCGGCCCCAGTGGAATTTCGAATGCCGTCCGGGGCCCGAGGCCCACGGTTCCGAGCCGTCTTCGTCGTAGGCGTGGTAGAGCAGGCCCTTCGCGGGCTCCTTGAGCCGGTCGAAGTAGACGCTGACGTTCTTCGCGGCCTCTTCGTAGCAGTAGGCGGCATCGCCGAACGTCTTGCCGTACAGGGCGAGGAACGGCTGCGCCATGTACACGCCGTCCGCCCACAGCTGCCCGACCCGGCTCGTGGCGTGGAACATCCCGCCGTCGGACGTCCGGGGATAGGACGGGAACCTGGCGCGCAACTGGTCCGCGGCGGTCTTGTACTTCGCCTGACCGGTTTCGGTGTACAGCAAGGGGAACATCTGCCCGGAGCGCATCGCGTCCAGATTGGTGAAGTTGTTGGAAATCCCGCTTTCGGTGACGAATCTGTCGTACCAGGCGAGGATGAAGTCGAGGTAGGACTTCTCGCCGGTGCGCTGGTACACCAGGTACTGGCCGTAGAGGTAGAGCCCGCGGGTGTAGCCCCAGCCGCCGAGGGTGGCCGGGGTGTGCCGCTTCATCGTCGAGTCGACGACGGCGCGCGACCAATCCACCGGCGCCGCGGCGGCCACGCCGGGCAGGGCGAGCGCACCGACGGCGCCCGCGGTTCCCGCCAGCACCGTGCGCCGGGAAAGCCGTGCCGCGCGAAGAGGATCTGGGGACATTCGAGGCCCTTCCTGCGCCGGGGGAACCGGGGGAGTGAGTGACCGGGATGCCGATCCGCCGTCCGTCGCCATCCCGGCTGAACAACGTCTACCCGCGGTTTCGACGGCGAGTCAAGAGAGATCCGATCTCTTACGTCATATATCAGATACGCCACTCGAATGGGCGCTCCCGGTCGCCGGGACGGTCCCGATGGGCGGTACTCACCGGGCGAGCGTCCGCTCGCCTACGATCGGTGCGTGAACGAGCTGACCTTCCGCGGGCGCCGCGTCGCCCGGGACCGCGCCCTGGTCATGGCGATCGTCAACCGCACCCCCGACTCCTTCTACGACAGGGGGGCGACCTTCTCGGATCCGGACGCGCTCGCCGCCGTCGACCGGGCGGTGGCCGACGGCGCGGACATCGTCGACATCGGCGGGGTCAAGGCGGGCCCCGGCGCGGAGGTCGACGTCGAGGAAGAGATCCGACGGGTGGTCCCGTTCGTCGAACGGATCCGCGAACTGCACCCCGGCCTGGTGATCAGCGTCGACACGTGGCGCCACGAGGTGGGCAGGCGCGCGGCGGAGGCGGGCGCCGACCTGATCAACGACACCTGGGCGGGAGCCGATCCGAAACTGGCCGAGGTCGCCGCCGAGTTCGGCACCGGCTACGTCTGCTCGCACACCGGGAACGCCGTTCCGCGGACCCGTCCGTTCCGGGTGCGCTACCCGGACGTCGTCGCGGACGTCGTCGCGGAGACGACGGCGCACGCCGAAGCCGTCGTCGCGCTCGGCGTCCCGCGTGAAGGGGTGCTGATCGATCCGACGCACGACTTCGGCAAGAACACGTGGCACAGCCTGGCGCTGCTGCGGCACGCGCGGGAACTGGCCGACACCGGCTGGCCGGTGCTGATGGCACTGTCCAATAAGGACTTCGTCGGCGAGACGCTCGGCGTGGAGCTCGCGGAGCGGGTCGACGGCACCCTCGCCGCGACGGCCTGGGCGGTGGCCGAGGGGGCGAAGGTGTTCCGGGTGCACGAGGTGCGGCGTACGCGTCAGGTGCTGGAGATGGTCGCGTCCATCCAGGGGACGCGGCCGCCGTCGCGCGCCATCCGCGGGCTGGCCTAGCCGTCCAAGGGGATGACGGCCGAAACCGTGGTGCCCGAGCCGGGTTCGCTCGCGACGGTCAGCTCACCGCCGAGCGCACGGACCCGGTCACGGAGGCCGTGCAGCCCGGAGCCGCCGCCGAGGTCGGCCGTGCCGGTGCCGTCGTCGTGGACGTCCACCCGCAGGCGGTCGTCCTCGACACGGATGCACACGCGGACCTCCCCCGCCCGCGCGTGTTTCAAGGCGTTCGTGACCGCCTCCGAGACGACGAAATACGCCGTCGCCTCGACGGCACCGCTGAGCCGCGGCACGTCCGCGCCCGCGAGGTCGACGGAGAGCGGGACCCGGTCCAGCAGCGACCGGACCGCGGGGATCAGCCCGGCCTCGGTGAGGATCGCGGGGCGGAGCCCGCGCGCGAGTTCACGCAGTTCGGTGACCGTGGCCTGCAGTTCGTCGATGGTGCTCCTCAGCAGTGTCGCGACGGCGGGGGTGAGTTCGTCCCCGAGCCGGCGCTCCGCCATCCGCAGCAACAGGACGACGCTGACCAGGCGTTGCTGCGCGCCGTCGTGCAGATCCCGCTCGACCCGCCGCCGTTCGTCGTCGGCGGCGGCCACGATGCGGGCGCGGGAGGCCTGGACCTCGACGAGGCGCTCCTCCAGTTCCGCGGCGAGCCGCTGGTTGTCCAGCACCAGCCCGGCGGCCGCGTTGAGCGCGTCGATCGACCGGCTGTCCTTCCACACCTCGTCGTCCTGCACGAGCGCGGCCAGCCCGGTGCCGTCGCGTTCCAGCAGGAGCCGGATCATCTCCGCGTTGCCGACGCGCGCCCGCAGCACGCCGATCAGGAACGTCAGCGGCCACAGGCAGAACGAGATCCGGTAGACGTCCAGCAGGGGTTCGGCGAGCGGGTGCCCGGAGCCGAGCGCGCTGCCGATCGTGGTGCTCACCGCGCCGACGACGGCGATCGCGAGGACAGGGGAGAGCAGCCGCCGCTGCGGGATCCGCCCGGTGAGCCAGCGATACAGCAGCACCACCACGACCCCGCCACCGATCAGCGCGCCGACCAGTTCCAGCAGCCGTTTGACCAGCTGTTCGGCCTCCGGCGAGGCGGCGACGGCGGCGAGGTTCCGCGGATCGTCGTTGACCAGCAGGCCGAGGACGGCCGATCCGAAGACCACGGCGTAGGCGGAGAGGGCGAGCACCCGCTCCAAGCGCGACCGGAGTCTCCCGTGCGGGAAGGCGAGCACGAGATGGGCGATCACCGGGCTCGACGCGGCCGACAGCGCGAGGCCGGCCGTGTGCACCAGCGGTTCGTCGGCGAATTGCAGGTCTTCGGTGAACAACGCGAGCCCGGCCAGCGCGATGAGCAGGCCGATCGGGTTCGAGGCGCGGCGCACGTGCGCGACGGCGCCGGCGAGGAGGAAGAGGAACCCGGTCGTCGTGGACAGGGTGGTGTCGAGCACGGTGTGCGTGCCGTCGGCGATCTTGAGCGTCGACGCGACGACGCCCATCCCGATCCCGGCGGTCAGCACGCCCGCCATCGCGACGGTACGAGGGTGCGTCACCACTAAGCGTGATTCGCCCGTTCGGCCCGATCCGTTACACCGGTCCTGAAATGTGGAACAACAGTTCCGCCTGGTGTCAAGGATTCTCAGCATCTTTCCCGTCATTCGGATGGCGATGCAGGTACGCGGGTGAACATGCGACTCTCGCGCCACCACCCGAGCCGAGTCGTACCCTCCGAAAGGCGACCTTCCGTGCGCACCCACCACAGAACCCGCTTGCTGGCCGCGGCCTTCGCCGCCCTGACACTGGCCGGCGGGATCGCGGGATGTTCACGCGCGGACAGCGGCACCGCCCCGGCGGAGCAGAAGAGCCAGGGAGCCGCGGCCGAGGTGCGCGTCGGGTACTTCCCGAACGTGACGCACGCGCCCGCGCTGATCGGGGCCAAGAACGGCTTCTTCGCCAAGGAGCTCGGCTCGACGAAGCTCACCACCCAGACCTTCAACGCCGGCCCCGAAGAGGTCAACGCGCTGCTCGGCAACTCGCTCGACATCGCGTTCATCGGCTCCGGCCCGGCCATCAACGCCTTCACCAAGTCCAAGGGCGCCATCCAGCTGGTCTCCGGCGCGGTCACCGGAGGCGCGCAGCTGGTCGTGAAGCCCGAGATCACCGCGCCCGAGCAGCTCACCGGCAAGAACATCGCGACGCCGTCGCTGGCGAACACCCAGGACGTCGCGCTGAAGAAGTTCATCGCCGAAAAGAAGCTGCCCGACGTCAAGATCACCAACCTCGACAACCCGAAGACCTTCGACGCCTTCAAGAAGGGCGAGCTCGACGGCGGCTGGCTGCCGGAGCCGTGGTCCTCGCGGCTCGTGCTCGACGCGGGCGCGAAGGTCCTGCTGGACGAGAAGACGCTGTGGCCGGAAGGCAAGTTCCCGACCACGGTCGTGATCGTCCGCAGCGAGTTCCTGCAGCAGCACCCGGAGACCGTCACCGCCATCCTCAAGGGGGAACTCGCCGCCATCGAGTGGGCGAAGACCAACCCCGCCGAGGCGAAGAAGGTCGTCAACGGCGAGCTCAAGGCCCTCGCGGGCAGCACACTGAGCGAGGCCGTTCTCGACCGCGCGTTCTCCGGTATCGAACTCGGCATCGACCCGGTGGCGTCGACCTTCAGCCAGCTCGCGCAGGACTCGGTGACCGCGGGCGTGGTGAAGTCCGCGGTGGACCTCAAGGGGTTCGCCGATTTCGGCCCGCTCAACGCGGTGCTCAAAGAGCAGGGCAAGCCCGGCGTGAACGCGCCCGGGCTGACGAAGTGACCGGAGGGGATCAGCGATGACGACCACCTTGGAGCCCGGCCTGTCCACCGGTGTCGCCGTGCGCCTCGACGGGGTGCGGAAGGCTTTCGGGCCGACGGGCCGCGCCGTCGTGGCCCTCGACGGGATGGACCTGACGGTCGCCCCCGGCGAGTTCGTCTGTCTCCTCGGCGCCTCGGGCTGCGGCAAGAGCACCCTGCTGAACCTGGTCGCCGGTCTCGACCGGCCGACCTCGGGCTCGATCACCCTGGAGACCTCCCGGCCGGCGGTCATGTTCCAGGAGGCCGCGCTGATGCCGTGGCTGACCGCGGCCCGCAATGTCGAACTGCCGCTGCGCCTCGCCGGTTTCGGCCGGTCCGAACGTCGCCGGAAGGCGGCCGAACTGCTCGAACTCGTCCGCCTCGGCGGCGCGGGCGACAAGCGGCCGCACGAGCTTTCCGGCGGGATGCGGCAGCGCGTCGCGCTCGCCAGGGCGCTGGCCGCCACCCTGCGCGTCGGCGGTGACCCGGAGCAGTCGCTGCTGCTGATGGACGAGCCGTTCGCCGCGCTCGACGCCATCACCCGCGACGTCCTGCAGGGTGAACTGCTGCGCGTCTACCGCAGCACCGGCACGTCGGTGCTGTTCGTGACCCACGACGTCCGCGAGGCCGTCCGGCTCGGCCAGCGGGTCGTGCTGCTTTCGTCGCGGCCGGGCCGGGTCGTGCGGGAATGGCGCGACGTCCAGGCCTCCGACGCCGAGGAGCTGACGCTGGAGATCACCGGTCACCTCCGGGAGGTGATCAGTACCCATGCCGCGGCTTGACCGCCCCGAAACCGAGGCGGCGGACGCCGACGAGGCCGTCGGCGCGGGGCTCGACTCGCTCGACACCCCCACCGGGGAACGCCGGGAAAGCCGGGGCAAGCGGTTCCTGCGCGGCTTCGTGCCGCCGGTGGTCTTCCTGGTGTTGCTGGTCGCGCTGTGGCAGGCCTTGTGGGCCGCCGCGTTCTGGCCGGAGTCGATGCTGCCCGCGCCGCTCGCGGTATGGGGTGAGCTCGTCGGCATCACCGTCGACGGCGAGATCTTCGAGTTCGTCTGGACGTCGGTCCATCGGGCCGCACTGGGCTTCCTGATCGGCGTGGTCATCGGGACCCCGCTCGGGCTGCTGGTGGCGAAGGTCAAGATCGTCCGCGCCGCCGTCGGCCCGTTCCTGACCGGGCTGCAGAGCCTGCCGTCGGTGGCGTGGGTGCCCGCGGCGATCCTGTGGTTCGGGCTGAACGACGCGTCGATCTACTTCGTGGTCCTGCTTGGTTCGGTGCCTTCGATCGCGAACGGTCTCGTCTCGGGCATCGACCAGATCCCGCCGATCCTGCCGAGGGTCGGCCAGGTCATGGGGGCGAACCGGCTTTCGTCGGCGCGGCACATCCTGCTGCCCGCCGCGCTGCCCGGCTTCCTGGCGGGGCTCAAGCAGGGCTGGGCGTTCTCGTGGCGTTCGCTGATGGCCGCCGAGCTGATCGCGCTGTCCCCGGCGCTGGGCAAGGGACTCGGCGCGTACCTCAACGAGGGCTCGTCGTTCAACAGCATGGAAGGCGTGATCTCGGCGATCTTCCTGATCCTGCTGGTCGGCGTCGGTATCGAGCTGGTGGTGTTCCGTCCGCTGGAACGTTCGGTCCTGCGTGCGCGTGGTCTCACCGCGTCCCTTTAGGACTTTGGTCAGGCTAGCCTTACCCGCATGTCCGTTACTGGGGTGCGGGTCAAGGCGACCCTGACCGCGCTGATGTCGTTGCTGGTGGCCGGTTGTGGTTCTTCGCAATCGGCCGACGAGAGCCTGGTGCCGCCGGAGTCCCGGGGCACCTTCCCGGTGACCGTCGAGCACAAATACGGGTCGGCGACGGTCGAGAAGCAGCCTTCGAGGATCGTCACGCTCGGCCTGTCCGACCACGACGCCGTGCTGGCGCTCGGGATCCGGCCGGTCGGCGCCGTCGACTGGTTCAAGGAGCGGCCGTACGGGAAGTGGCCGTGGACCCAGGCTCGCTGGGGTGACAAGCAGCCGGAGGTCGTCGGCGAACGGGACGACTTCAACTTCGAGAAGATCGCCGCGCTGAAGCCGGACCTGATCCTCGCCCAGTACAGCGGGATGAAGAAGGAGCAGTACGACAAGCTCTCGCAGCTCGCGCCGGTCGTCGCGCAGCCGCCGAAGTACGAGGACTACGCGGCGCCGTGGCAGGAGATGACCCGGATGGTGGGCCGTGCGCTGGGGCTCCCGCGGAAGGCCGAAGACCTGATCGCCGGCATCGACCGGCGGTTCGCGCAGGCACGGGCCGAACACCCCGGGTTCGCGAAGCTGACGATGGTCGTCGCCGACACCTTCGAGGCGGGCAAGTTCTCCGCGTTCACCACGACCGACCCGAAGATGATCTTCATGACCGAGCTGGGCTTCCGGCCGTTCGAACCGGTCAAGGCACTGAGCAGACCGGAGAACAACGTCGTCGAGGTCTCGTCCGAACGGTTCGACCTGTTCGACGCGGATCGCCTGGTATGGCTGAACTCCGATCTTGGCGCGGAGACCAGGGTGCGGGCGGATCCGGTGTACCAGCGGCTGAAGGTGTCGGCGGAGAAGCGGGATCTGTTCATCACCTACGAGAACCCGCCGGTCGGGGCAGCGATCTCGTTCAACACCGTGCTGAGCATCCCGTACGCGATCGAACAGCTGGTGCCGAAGCTGGCGAGCTCCTGAGCGTTCACCTTCCGGAGGTGGCAAACCTACGACACCGTAAGTTACGGTGTCGTAGGTAGGCGTTTTCCGTACCCTGGAAGGACGAGACGCATGGCGGTCCCCGAAACCACCCGGCTGATGCTCGAGCTCGAGGGGACGGTGGAGGAGAACCTCAACCGGCATCTCACGGTCGCCAAGGAGTGGATGCCGCACGAGTACGTGCCTTGGGACGAAGGCCGCAACTTCGCCGATCTCGGCGGCGAGGCCTGGGATCCCGAGCAGTCGCGGGTGTCGCCGATCGCGCGGACGTCGTTGGAGGTCAACCTCCTCACCGAGGACAACCTGCCGAGCTACCACCGTGAAATCGAGCGCGCCTTCGGCCGCGACGGCGCGTGGGGCACGTGGGTGCATCGCTGGACCGCCGAAGAGGGCCGCCACGGGATCTGCATCCGCGACTACCTGCTGGTGACGCGCGCGGTGGACCCGGTCGAGCTGGAGCGGGCGCGGATGCAGACCATGCAGGCCGGGTACGACAGCGGCGACAAGGAGCTGCTGAACGTCTTCGCGTACGTGTCCTTCCAGGAGCTGGCGACGCGGATTTCGCACCGCAACACCGGGAAGTACACGCAGGATCCGCTGTGCGAGAAGCTGCTCGCGCGGGTCGCGATGGACGAGAACCTGCACATGCTCTTCTACCGGAACCTGGTGCAGGCGTCGCTGGAGCTCTCACCCGACGCGATGATGCGCGCCATCACCGACGAGGTCGTCCAGTTCCAGATGCCGGGCGCGGTGATCCCGAGCTTCGTGCGGAAGGCCGCGCTGATCGCGAAGGCGGGCATCTACGACCTGCGGATCCACCACGACGAGGTGATCTGGCCGTTGCTGCGGCAGTGGAAGATCTTCGAGCTCGAAGGGCTCGGCGAGGTGGGGGAGAAGGCGCGGGACGAACTCGACCAGTTCCTGAAGGCCCTCGACACGCAGGCTTCACGCTTCGAGGAGCGTCGGGCGGCCGCTGAAGCCCGCGCCGCCGCCCGCCAGTCCTGACCCGCCCCCTCCACGCGACCCACGCCCCACCCACGCGAGTTACACCTTTACTCACGCGAGTTACGCCCCCAATCACGCGAGTTACGCCTCAACCCACGCGAGTTACGCCTTCAATCACGGGAGTTGCGCGCTCAATCACGCGTGTTACGCCTCTGGCCACGCGAGTTGCGTGCTCAATCACGCGAGTTACCTCCCCAATCACGTGAGTCACGCCCCCAGACACACGTGTCCGCCCTCGAACCCGTGAGAGCCGACGGCCATCACGTGTGATCCGGCGGCCGACTCATGTGATCAGACGGACGACACGCGTGATCAGGCGGACGACTCACGTGTCGTCCATCGGATCACACGTGTCGTCCGCCGGAACACGCGTGCTTAAGGGCGTAACTCACGTGATTGAGGGCGTAACTCGCGTGATTGGGTGCGTAACTCGCGTGACGGGAGGCGGGGAGCGTCAGCGCGAGCGGCGCGAGCCGGCGCGGGTCCCGGAGGAGAAAGCGGCGGCACCGCCGCGACGGGCCGGAGCACCGCCGGACTGGGTCCGCGAGGACTGAGCCCGGCTTGATTGGGACTTGGCGGTACCGGAGCCGCGGCGCGGCTGGGAGTCGGCGG
This sequence comes from Amycolatopsis roodepoortensis, assembly GCF_024628825.1. Classification (NCBI taxonomy): domain Bacteria; kingdom Bacillati; phylum Actinomycetota; class Actinomycetes; order Pseudonocardiales; family Pseudonocardiaceae; genus Amycolatopsis; species Amycolatopsis roodepoortensis. The sequence continues at coordinate 3,172,891 of NZ_CP102415.1, read as the reverse complement.
CGCGACGACCCTGGCCACCGCCCTTGGGCGCGCCTTCCCGACGTCCGGTGGACTCGGCCGCGCGACGGCCTTGGCCGGCGGGAGCACCTCGGCGGTCGCCCTCGGCGCGAGGCTGACGCGAACGCCCGTCGGAAGCGCGGCCGGAAGCGTCGCGACCGCCGCGAGAAGAGCCACGGCCGCCACCGGAAGCACCGCGGCCACCGGCGGAGGGGCCTCGGCCACGTCCACCGCGGCCGCCACGCCCACCGCTGGCCGGACGGTCTTCGTCCTCACCCTTGCCCGGAATGGCCTCACCGCTGGCGCTGACCCGCTTCGGCCGCGTGTCCACGATCGGCCGCCGCGGCGACGAGGTGAACGAACGCTCACCGGGCGCCAGCTCCGACAGCAGCGGGTGGCCGGGGCCGAGCTGCGTCGTGGTCGGCTTGATACCCGCCTTGCGGGTGAGGTCGCGGACGTCGCCGACCTGCGCGTCGGTCATCAGCGTGACGACGGTGCCGGACGCCCCGGCCCGCGCGGTCCGGCCGGAGCGGTGCAGGTACGCCTTGTGCTCGACCGGCGGGTCGGCGTGGATGACCAGCGTGACGTCGTCGACGTGGATCCCGCGCGCGGCGATGTCGGTGGCGACCAGCGTCTTCGCCGCGCCGGAGGCGAACGCCTCCAGGTTGCGCGTGCGCGCGGTCTGGCCGAGGTTGCCGTGCAGTTCGACCGCCGGCACGCCGGAGGCCATGAGCTTGCGCGTCAGCTGCTTGGCGCGGTGCTTCGTGCGGGTGAACACCAGCGTGCGGCCCGGCGCGGCGGTGAGGTCGATCAGCACCGGCAGCCGGTGGGTCTCCTCCAGGTGCAGCACGTGGTGCTTCATGGTCGAGACCGGCGACTGGGCCGAGTCGACGCTGTGCGTGACCGGGTCGTGCATGAAGCGCTTGACCAGCACGTCGACGCCCGCGTCGAGGGTCGCGGAGAACAGCAGCCGCTGCCCGCGCTCCGGCGTCTCGGCCATGATGCGCCGGACGTCGGGAAGGAAGCCGAGGTCGGCCATGTGGTCGGCCTCGTCCAGCACGGTGATCTCGATGTGGTCGAGCTTCGCCTCGCCGGAGCGCATGTGGTCGGCGAGCCTGCCGGGGCACGCGACGACGATGTCGACGCCGTCACGCAGCCGGGTGATCTGCGGGTTGGGGCTGACGCCACCGAAGATCGTGGTGACCTTGAGGCCGAGCGGTTTGGCCAGCGGCAGGAACGACGCCTCGATCTGGGTCGCCAGTTCGCGCGTCGGCGCCAGGACCAGCGCACGCGGGCGGCCGGGGCGGCGGCGGGTCGGGCCTTCGGCGAGCCGGGCGAGGACGGGCAGCACGAAGCCGTACGTCTTGCCGGAGCCGGTGCGGCCGCGGCCGAGGACGTCCCGGCCCGCCAGCGAATGCGGCAGCGTGGCGGCCTGGATCGGGAACGGGCTGGTGACGCCCTGTTCGGCGAGCGCGTCGACGATGGTCTTGGGCAGGCCGAGTTCGGTGAAAGTAGGTGTGCTCATAAGCGTGTGGGCGCGAAGCGCGCCCTGGTATCTCCGTAAGGATAGGAACGGTTGTCCTGCCCGGCGCAGACCTCGGGGGCCGCGGCGCGTGGTCTTCGACAACGAAACGCGGCCCGAGGCAGAACTGAGCGGACCGCGTCGTCCAGTGTACTGGGTCGTGATCTCCCGGGCTACGTGATATCGCCCGCACCGGCCCGGTGATGTTCGTCGGTTCGGACGAGCCGGAGGCGGCGCCGCGGTGAAACGCTGGCCCGACCGGACGAAAGGGGACACGGGTGTCGAACGTTCAGGAACTGCAAGGGGTGCTCGACGAGCAGGCGCGTCGCGCGAACGTCCCCGGAGCGGTGGTGGGGGTGACTTACCGGGGCGAGGAGTCGGTATTCGCCACCGGAGTGTCCAGTGTGGACACCGGGCTCCCGGTCGATCCCGGCACCCTGTTCATGATCGGCTCCACCAGCAAGACCTTCGCCGCGGCCGCCGTGCTGGCCCTGGCCGAGGACGGCGTGCTCGATCTCGACAGGCCGGTCGTCGACTACGTTCCCGATCTCCCGCTGGCGGATCCGGTGGCACGCAAGACGGTGACCCTGCGTCATCTGCTCACGCATTCCGCCGGTTTCCTCGGCGACGTCGACTTCACCACCGGGTGGGGTGACGACGCGCTGGCCCTCGCGATCGGGAAGTTCGGCGACCTGCCGCAGAACTTCCCGCCCGGCGAGGTGTTCTCCTACTGCAACGCCGGATTCCAGCTGGCCGGACGAGTCGTCGAGGTGGTGGCGGGCGAACCCTTCGAGGACGTGGTCCGCGCCCGGCTGCTCGAACCGCTCGGCATGACCGAGTCGTATTACCTGCCCTGGGAAGTGCTCACGCGCCGTCACGCCGTCGGGCACGTGCTGCGTGACGGCGAACCGGCGGTCGAGCACACCGTGGGACTCACCCGCGCGGACAGCGCGAGCGGCGGGCTGTGGTCGACGGCGGGAGACCAGTTGAAATGGGCCCGGTTCTTCCTGACCGGAGAAGCCGAGGGCGAGCCGCCGATCAGTGAGGAGACCCGCGACCTCATGCGCGCGCCGCAACGCAAGGCCGCGCTGGGGTTCGAGGAGGTCGGGCTGAGCTGGCTGCACACGACCCATGGCGCCGCCCGGCTGGTCCGGCACGGCGGCAACGTGAGCAACCTGCAGCTGTCGGAGTTCGTCACCCTGCCGGAACACGATTTCGCCGTCACGGTGCTGACCAACAGCGCGGGCGGGTCCGCGCTTGGCGCGAAGATCGTCGAATGGTGCCTGGTACATCTGGTCGGGCTGCCGCCGCTCGCGACCCCGCCGCCGGTGCGGCAGCCGGACATCGCCGAGTACCTGGGCCGCTACCAGACCGGTGACCTGGCGTTCGTGGTCGAGGACCGCGACGGCGCCCTCTGGGCCCAGCTGGTCGCCGACGTCGAGGGTTTCCCCTCGCCGCCGCCGTTCGAGGCCGTTTTCGTGGGCGGCGACGCGATCGCCCCCGCCGCCGACACCCGTAAACCCACCGCGCGTTTCCTGCGCGACGAGCGTGGACGGGTGACTTCGATCGAGTTCGGTGGCCGGACGGCGAAGCGAGGCGCTACGGTTACCGGGTAGTAACTTCGGCTGACCAGGAGTGACCATGAGCGAAAAGGCGACCGCGTTGTTGCTGAACCCGGGTGGGTACGACCCCCAGCAGTTCGACCCGGAGACGCGTCGCCTGTTGCGTGCCACCATCGAGTGGTTCGAACAGCGTGGCAAGCGCAAGCTCGTCGAGGACTACCACGACCGGACCTTTTACGCGGACTTCATCGAGTTCGCGGGCAAGGAAGGCCTGTTCTCGACGTTCCTCACTCCTGGCGCGAACGCCGAGGGGAACCCCGACAAGCGCTGGGACACCGCGCGGGTCGCGGCCCTGTCGGAAATCCTCGGTTTCTACGGCTTGAATTATTGGTACCCGTGGCAGGTCACCATCCTCGGCCTGGGCCCGGTGTGGCAGAGCGCGAACGAGGCCGCCCGCAAACGCGCGGCGGACTCGCTCGCGGCCGGCGGCGTCGCCGCGTTCGGACTGTCCGAAAAGGAGCACGGCGCCGACATCTACTCGTCGGACCTCGTGCTCACCCCGGACGGCAAGGGCGGCTACCGCGCGAACGGGTCGAAGTACTACATCGGCAACGGCAACTGCGCGCGGACCGTGTCGGTGTTCGGCCGCATCGACGGCGTCGAGGGGCCGGACCAGTACGTGTTCTTCTACGCGGACTCGGAACACCCGAACTACCGCGTGGTGAAGAACGTCGTGCCGTCGCAGATGTACGTCGCCGAATTCGAGCTGAACGACTACCCGGTGTCCGAAGAGGACATTCTGCACGTCGGCGCGGACGCGTTCTCCGCGGCGCTGAACACGGTCAACATCGGCAAGTTCAACCTGTGCTTCGGCGGTATCGGGATGTCGACGCACTCGCTGTACGAGGCGATCACGCACGCGCACAACCGGGTGCTCTACGGCAAGAAGGTCACCGATTTCCCGCATGTGCGCCGGGAATTCGTCGAGGCGTACGCGCGGCTCGTCGCGATGAAGCTGTTCTCCGACCGCGCCGTGGACTACTTCCGCAGCGCGAACGCGGACGACCGCCGGTACCTGCTGTTCAACCCGATCACCAAGATGAAGGTGACCACCGAGGCGCAGAAGGTCATCGGCCTGGTCGCGGATGTGGTGGCGGCCAAGGGTTTCGAGGCGGACACGTACCTCGCGATGTCCAAGAACGACATCGACGGCCTGCCGAAGCTGGAAGGCACGGTGGCGGTGAACCTCGCGCTGATCGCGAAGTTCGTGCCCGCGTACCTGTTCGCGCCGCAGGCCTACGAGCCGGTGCCGACCCGGTCCGACGCGGCCGACGACGAGTTCCTGTTCCGCCAGGGCCCCGCGCGCGGGCTGTCCAAGGTGCGGTTCCACGACTGGCGCGAGGCGTACGCGAAGGCGTCCGCGATCCCGAACGTCGCGCGGTTCACCGAGCAGGCCGAGGCGCTGGTGAAGCTGTTCACCGACGCGGCCCCGGACGAGGCGCAGCAGCAGGACATCGACTTCGGCCTCGCGCTGACCGAGTTGTTCACGCTGGTCGTCTACGGGCAGCTGGTGCTGGAGCAGGCCGAGATCACCGGGATCGAGACCGAGGTCGTCGACCAGATCTTCGCCATCCTGGTGCAGGACTTCAGCCTCACCGCGATCGAGCTGCACGGGAAGGCGTCCTCGACGGACGCGCAGCAGGCGCTCGCGCTGGCTTCGATCCGGAAGCCGGTCGTGGACGCGGCGCGCTTCGACCACGTGTGGTCGCTCGTCCGTGACCTCTCCGGCGCCTACGCGATGAACCCGTAAAGTCCCGTGAAGGCCCCCTTCCCTCGGCTCAGCCGAGGGAAGGGGGCCTTCACGCGCAAAGTGACCTTACTTGCCGAAGCCGGCCTTCCGGAGCGCGTCCGCCATGGCGCCGCCGCCCCCGGAGTTGCCGCCGCGGTCCCGGCCGCCACCACGGCCGCCCTGGCCGCCACGCTGCCCGCCGCCCTGACGCTGGCCGCGGTCACGACCGCCGCCGCCCTGCTCGCGAGCGGGTTTGCCGGGCTCGTCGTCCAGGCGCAGGGTCAGCGAGATCCGCTTGCGCGGCACGTCGACCTCCAGCACCTTCACCTTGACGATGTCGCCGGGTTTCACGACCTCACGCGGGTCCTTGACGAAGTTCTTCGACAGCGCCGAGACGTGCGCGAGGCCGTCCTGGTGCACGCCGACGTCGATGAACGCGCCGAACGCGGCCACGTTCGTCACGACACCTTCCAGCCGCATTCCCGGCTTGAGGTCGCTGATCTTCTCGACGCCGTCGGCGAAGGTCGCGGTCTTGAAGGCCGGACGCGGGTCGCGGCCCGGCTTTTCGAGTTCGGCGAGGATGTCGGTCACCGTGGGGAGACCGAAGGTGTCGTCGACGAACTCCGTGGGCTTCAGCGCCTGCAGCGTCCGCGTGTTGCCGATCAGCGAACGGATGTCGGTGCCGGTGGAGGACAGGATCCGCCGCACCACCGGGTACGCCTCCGGGTGCACCGAGGACGAGTCGAGCGGGTCGTCGCCGTCCGGGATCCGGAGGAAGCCCGCGCACTGCTCGAAGGCCTTGGGGCCGAGCCGCGCGACCTCCTTGAGCCCGCTGCGCGTCTTGAACGGCCCGTTCTCGTCGCGGTGCGCGACGATGTTCTCCGCCAGGGTCGTCGTGATACCCGAGACGCGGGTCAGCAGCGGCGCCGACGCCGTGTTGACGTCCACGCCGACGGCGTTCACACAGTCTTCGACCACCGCGTCGAGTGAACGCGACAGCGAGATCTCGGACAGGTCGTGCTGGTACTGCCCGACACCGATCGACTTCGGGTCGATCTTCACCAGTTCCGCCAGCGGGTCCTGCAGCCGTCGTGCGATGGAGACCGCGCCGCGCAGCGAGACGTCCATGCCCGGCAGTTCCTGCGACGCGAACGCCGACGCCGAGTAGACCGACGCGCCCGCCTCGGAGACGACGGCCTTCGTCAGCTTCAGTTCCGGGTGCTTCTTGATCAGCTCACCGGCGAGCTTGTCGGTCTCGCGCGACGCGGTGCCGTTGCCGATCGAGATCAGGTCCACCTTGTGCCGGGCGCACAGCGCGGCGAGTTCGGCGATGGACTGGTCCCATTTGTTCGCGGGCTGGTGCGGGTAGATCACGTGGGTGGCGACGACCTTGCCGGTCGCGTCGACGACGGCGACCTTGACGCCGGTGCGGAAGCCCGGGTCGAGGCCCATCGTGGCGCGCGTGCCAGCCGGGGCGGCGAGCAGCAGGTCGCGCAGGTTCGCGGCGAACACGCGGACGGCGTCGTCCTCGGCCGACTGGCGCAGCCGCATCCGCAGGTCGATGCCCAGGTGCAGCAGGATCTTCGTGCGCCACGCCCAGCGGACGGTGTCGCCGAGCCACTTGTCGGCGGGGCGGCCTTCGTTCGAGATGCCGAACTTGTGGGCGATGCGGTTCTCGTACTCGGTCGGCCCGGTCTTCGGTTCTTCGGAGGGCTCCTCCGACTCCATCGTGAGGTCGAGGATCTCCTCCTTCTCACCGCGGAGCATCGCGAGGATGCGGTGCGAGGGGAGCTTGGTGTAGGGCTCGGAGAAGTCGAAGTAGTCGGAGAACTTCGCGCCCTCTTCGGCCTTGCCGTCACGGACCTTCGAGGCCAGACGGCCTTCCGCCCACATCTTCTCGCGCAGTTCGCCGATCAGGTCGGCGTCCTCGGCGAAGCGTTCGACGAGGATCGCGCGGGCGCCGTCCAGCGCGGCCTGCGCGTCCGCGACGCCCTTGTCGGCGTCGACGAACACCGCGGCGGCGGCCTGCGGGTCGGTGTTCGGGTCGCTCAGCAGCCCGTCGGCGAGCGGCTCCAGACCGGCCTCGCGGGCGATCATCGCCTTCGTCCGCCGCTTGGGCTTGTACGGCAGGTAGATGTCTTCGAGGCGGGACTTGGTGTCCGCCGCCATGATCGACGCTTCGAGCGCCTCGTCCAGCTTGCCCTGGCTGCGGATCGACTCCAGCACGGCGACCTTGCGCTCGCCGAGTTCCCGCAGGTAGCGGAGGCGTTCTTCGAGGGTGCGGAGCTGGGTGTCGTCCAGCATCCCGGTGACCTCTTTGCGGTACCGGGCGATGAACGGCACGGTCGATCCGCCGTCCAGCAGGTCGACGGCCGCCTTGACCTGCCCTTCGCGCACACCGAGTTCTTCGGCGATCTTCTGCTCGACTGTCTGCAGGCCCTGCACGCTCACTCCCACGCTCCTGAATCCGCCCTCGGGTGCTCTCGGACCCTGCATTCTGCCGCTCGTGCCGAGCCGACTTTCGTATGGCCTCCTCTAACCGAACCCTTGACAGTTGTATTGGTCTGTACCATTTTGATGTGGCCGACATCACCCGTTCGTGGAGGCCAGTCGTGAAAGTGAAGCCCAAACACGCGTTCCTCGCCCTGCTGTCGTCACTGGCCGTGTGCCTGGGGGTGACTTTCGCGGTCTCGGGCAGCGCCTCGGCCGCCAACATCCTGACCAACCCCGGCTTCGAACTCGGGACCACGAGCGGCTGGACCTGCACCGGAGCGAACGCGGTGGTCACCACGCCGGTCCACTCGGGCACTCGCGCGCTCAGCGCCACCCCGGCGGGGCAGGACAACGCCCGCTGCTCGCAGAGCGTGGCTGTGAAGGCCAACACCGCGTACACGCTTTCGGCGTGGGTGCAGGGCAGCTACACCTACCTGGGTGTCACCGGCACCGGGACGGGTGACAAGAACACCTGGACCCCCGGCGGCGGCAGCTGGTCGCAGCTCTCGCTGAGCTTCACCACCGGCGCGTCCACCACGAGCGTCGAGATCTACCTGCACGGCTGGTACGGCCAGCCCGCGTACTTCGCCGACGACGTGAACCTCGACGGCCCCGGCGGATCGCCCACCACGACGCCGACGACCCCCACCACGCCGACGACCACGACCCCCACCACCAGCAACCCGCCGACGACCACGACGAGCACCCCGCCGACCGGGAACCTGCCGAAGCACGTGATCACCGGCTACTGGCAGAACTTCTACAACGGCGCGAAGGCGCTCAAGCTCGCCGACGTCCCGACGAAGTACAACATCATCGCGGTGTCCTTCGCCGACGCGACGGCCACGCCGGGCGCGGTCAGCTTCACCCTCGACTCGGGTCTGTCGAGCCAGCTCGGCGGCTACACCGACGCGCAGTTCAAGGCCGACATCAAGACGGCGCAGGCGCGCGGGCAGAAGGTCATCCTGTCCGTCGGCGGTGAGAAGGGCACGATCCGCGTCGACTCCGCGGCCGCGGCGACGAACTTCTCCAACAGCATGAAGTCGCTCATCGCGACCTACGGTTTCGACGGCGTCGACATCGACCTCGAGAACGGTGTCAACGCGACCTACATGGCCCAGGCGCTGCGCAGCATCCACGCGGCGGGCGGCTCGATCATCACCATGGCGCCGCAGACGATCGACATGCAGAGCCCGGCGGCGGAGTACTTCAAGCTGGCGCTGAACGTCAAGGACATCCTGACGATCGTCAACATGCAGTACTACAACAGCGGCTCGATGCTCGGCTGCGACCAGAAGGTCTACTCGCAGGGCACGGTCGACTTCCTCACCGCGCTGGCCTGCATCCAGCTGCAGAGCGGCCTGCGGGCCGACCAGGTCGGGCTCGGCCTGCCCGCGTCGACCTCGGCGGCCGGTGGCGGATACCAGGCGCCCGGCAACACGGTCAACGCGCTGAACTGCCTGGCAAAGGGCACGAACTGCGGTTCGTTCAAGCCTTCGACGACGTACCCGACGATCCGGGGCGCGATGACCTGGTCGATCAACTGGGACGCCTCGCAGGGCTACGCGTGGTCGAACACGGTGAGCGCGGGCCTGGCAGGCCTCCCGTGACGATCCGCTAGACCGGGGCGGGTGCCGGCGTCGCGCGGGCGACGGCACCCGCCCCTTCCATTGCACGCGCTTAGTCCTCTGGATGCGGTAGTTGGCAGGGCGAACTACCGCATCCAGAGGACTGAACGCGTGAGGTCAGAGCGGGGTGAGGGGGATGCGCAGGGCGGCCGGGGCGTGTGGGGGCACGACGGGTTTGAGCGGGGCGACAGGGGACAGGCGCCGGTAGGGGGAGCCGAGCGGCGGCCGCGGGTCGGGCTCGCCCTTGTTGGGCCACAACGACATCGCGCGCTCCGCCTGTGCGGTGATGGTCAGCGACGGGTTCACCCCGAGGTTCGCCGAGATCGCCGAGCCGTCCGCGATGTGCAGCCCGGGATAGCCGTGCACACGCTGGTACGCGTCGACGACGCCGGTCTCGGCGCTGTCGCCGATCGCGCAGCCGCCGATGAAATGGCCGGTGATCGGGATGTTCGCCAGATCCGTCCACGCGCCCTGCGCCAGCCCGCCGATCTTGTCCGCCACCCGCCGCGTGACCTCGTGCCCGGCCGGGATCCATTCCGGGTTCGGCTCGCCGATGCCCTGTTTCGTGGTCATCCGGCGGCCGAAGAGCCCGCATTTCGTGTACGTGGTCACGGAATTGTTCAGCGTCTGCATCACCAGCAACCCGACCATCCGCTCCGACCACCGTCGCGGGTTGTGCAGCCGCACCAGTTGCCACCGGTTCCGCCACAGTTCGCGCGCGCCCAGCACCCACCGGCGTTTGCCCGGCTCGGCGTCGACGAGCACCGTCGTCAGCAGGCCCATGAAGTTGCTGCCCTTGCCGTAGCGCACCGGTTCGACGTGCGTGACGGCGTCGGGATGGATCGACGACGTGATCGCGACACCGCGGGTGAAGTCGGTGTCCTTGCGCAGGGAACGCGCGGCGAGCACGGCCTCGGAGTTCGTCCTGGCGAGCAGACCCAGGCGCGGCGACAGCTTCGGCAGCGTTCCCGAGTCCTTCAAGGAATGCAGAAGCCGTTGCGTGCCGAGGGAAGCGGCGGCGAACACGACTTCGGAGGCGGTGAAGGTTCGCTCGCGTTTGCGGAACCACCGTCCCGTCCGGACGGTGTCGATCGCGTAGCCGCCGTCGATCGGCCGGACCGATACGGCGGTGGTCAGCGGATGGACCTCCGCGCCCGCTTTCTCCGCCAGGTACAGATAGTTCTTGACGGTCGTGTTCTTCGCGCCGACCCGGCAGCCGGTCATGCACTCGCCGCAGTGCGTGCACGGCTTGCGCAGCGGGCCCTCGCCGCCGAAGAACGGGTCGACGTCGCGCTCGCCGAAATGCACGCCGACCGGTGTCGGCCGGTAGGTGTCCGCGATACCCATGTCCTCGGCGACCTCGCGCAGCACGCGGTCGGCCGGGGTGACCAGCGGGTTCTCCACCACGCCGAGCATCCGTTTCGCCTGGTCGTAATGCGGGGCGAGCTCTGCCTTCCAGTCGGTGATGTGCGCCCACTGCGGATCCTGGTAGAAGGTGTCCGGGGGTTCGTAGAGCGTGTTCGCGTAGACGAGCGACCCGCCGCCGACGCCGGCGCCGCTCAGCACGAAGGTGTTCTTCAGCAACGTGAGCCGCTGGATGCCGTAGCAGCCCAGTTTCGGGGCCCACAGGTACTTCCGCAGCCGCCACGACGTCTTCGCGAACTCGTCGTCGGCGAACCGGCGGCCGGTCTCCAGCACACCGACGCGGTACCCCTTCTCGGTGAGCCGCAGCGCGGTGACGCTGCCGCCGAAACCGGAGCCGATCACCAGCACGTCGTAGTTCATCGCGCGCCCGCCGTGCGGTAGTCGCCGAGGTCGAGCTTCTTCGTCCGCCGGTCGTACTCGGTGACCAGGCCCGGCCAGTTCGTGCTCACCCGGCCGTTCTCCTGGCGGTACCAGCTGGCGCAGGACGTCCAGACACTGCGCCCGAGGCGTCGCTGGATCTCCTCGTCGTAGGCCTGCTCGACCTCCGGCACGACGTCCATATAGGACACTTCGGGTTTGGCGAGGTGCTCGACGGCCTGCCGGATGTAGCGGGCCTGGCGTTCGATCATGTAGATGATGGAGCCCGCGCCGAGGTTCGTGTTGGGCCCGTAGACGCAGAACAGGTTCGGGAAACCCGGCACGGTCATGCCGAGGTACGCCCGAGCCCCGCCCTTCCACGCGTCGGACAGCGCCCGCCCATCGAGCCCCTCGATCTCGATTTCACCGAGGAAGTCGGTCGCCGCGAAGCCCGTTCCGTAGACGATGACGTCGGCTTCGTGTTCGACGCCGTCTTCGGTGAGTACGCCGGACGGCGTGATCGCGCTGATGTGCCGGGTTTCCACGGCGACGTTGTGCTGCGCCAGCGCGGGCAGGTACTCGTTGGTGAACAGGATCCGCTTGCAGCCCAGCGGATAGTCCGGGGTGAGCTTCTCGCGCAGCGCACGGTCCTTGATGTGACGGCGGCGAAGCTGGGCCGTCCGCAGCTCGAAGACCTTGGCGAGCAATGGATGCCGGGTCATCGCGTAAGTCGCGTACTCGGCGAGGAGGAAGATCCGCAGCCTGCCGAGCAGCTGGGTGGCCGGGAGATGCCGGAACAGCCGCTGCTGCCAGCGCCGGTAACTCGTGTCCCGTTTGGCCATGATGTACGGCGCGGTGCGCTGGAAGACCGTCAGCTCGCCCGCCTGGCGCTGGAGTTCGGGCACGAACTGGATCGCGCTCGCGCCGGTGCCGATCACCGCGACCTTCTTGCCGCGCAGATCGACGTCGTGATCCCAGTGCGCGGAGTGGAAACTGGCGCCCTCGAAGGTCTCCTGGCCGGGGATGTCCGGCTGGACCGGGCGCGAAAGCTGGCCGACGGCGGGCACGAAGACGTTGGCCTCGAACGTCTCGCCGCCCGCGGTCTCCACCCGCCAGAGCCCGCGCTCCTCGTCGAAGGCCGCGGCGGTGACGCGGGTGCCGAACCGGATGTGCGGTTCGAGCCCGTAGCGGCGCACCACGCGCTTGAGGTAGGCGTGGATGTCCGGTTGCAGCGAGAACCGCTTCGGCCAGTCGGGATTGGGTTCGTAGGAGAACGAGTACAGCGGCGACGGGATGTCGCAGCCCGCGCCGGGGTAGGTGTTCTCCCGCCAGACGCCGCCCGGTTCGTCGGCGCTCTCCAGGATGGTGAAGTCGTCGAACCCGGCGCGTTTGAGCTCGATCGCCGTCCCGACCCCGCCGAAGCCCGTTCCTACGATCAGCACGCTCGTCATGCCGATCGAAGTTACCCAGCGGTCACCCCGCTAGGAAGTACACGAGCGGCCATTCAATCGAGATTTCCGGCCACGATCTCCACCGAATGGCTTTCGGCCGTCGGGTGGGCCCAGGCCAGGAGCCGATGAGCGGAGCTTTCGAGAGCGTCCAGATCCCGCTTCGGGATACGCTCGAACGGCGTGATCACCACCGACGCCGCCTTCTTCACGACCTTGATCTCCCAGAACCCCTTCACGAACCCGCCGACCAGGATCGTGCCCTTGACCAGGCCGTTCTGCGTGATGACGACCTTGCGGTACTCGTCGCTGATCACCCGCGTCCGGTCGGCGTAGGACAGGACGGTCTGGTCGAACGGCCCCAGCAGCCGGGCAGGTGCCGGGGTGTCCGGATCGGGGCGAGGGGCTTCGGGCAGGTCGAAGAGCTCGCGGCCGTTCTCGTCACGGAACGTCCGCAGCCGCGGCCGCAACCGCTCGGCGACCTCGCCGAGCTTCGTGATGCCTGCCCACGCCTGCGCGTCCTGCACGCTGGCGGGCCCGAACGCGGCCAGATAGCGCAGGAACATCGCGTCCGGGGACGGTGCCGAATCCGGCTCGGCGCCCAGCCAGTCCCCGGTCGTCTGATACGTCGGCTGCCCGGACTTGCCCCAGACGCCGCGCGGCGGGATCTGCACCAGCGGCAGCAGCGCCCGCGCGACGTGCACCAGCGACGACGGCGCCACGCCCTCCCACTGCTTCGCGAGTTCCGCGCCGAGGCCTGCCGCCGAAAGTGGCCGTTCGCCCAGCAGCTTGGCGGCGGTGCGAGCGATCTCCTGATGGTCGAGGCCCTTGATGTCCGGGCCGTGCTGGGTGTTGCCGAGCACCGAGCGGTCGTAGAGCGGTTGGACGATGGGGCGCCACGCGAGTGCGTCCGAAGGCGTGACCAGGTGCACCGTGCCGCGCATGAGCGCGATCCGTACGACGCTCTTGTCGAGCAGGAGGTTCGCCAGCTCTTCCTGGCGGAACCCGTGCAGCCTGGTCCACAGCGCGAAGTACGGCGGGTTCGGGGCCTGTGCCTGCAAGCCGGCCAGGTGCTCGACCGCTTCGAGCGCGGTCATCTTCGAACGCCGGAGCAGCAGCTGCCGGTCCAGCATGGCGCGGTTCAGCGCGCGCCTGCTCAACGTGTCGGACATGCCGCTCACCCTAATCGGGATCAAGGACAGTTACCGTCCTCAATGCGCCGAGCGTTGCCGGGATCCATAATCCCGGCCATGGAACTACCGCCGCCGGTGATCCGGGACTGGGACTACCCGCGCGGCACGGCGAGCATCGTGCTCATGGCCCGCTTCGCCGCCGAGAACGGCGTCACCGGGTTGGAGTCCTACGAGCACGCCCCCGTGGACGGTCAGGTCGACGCGCGGCAGGAACTCGCGGTGGTCCGGGCGCTGGTCCGCGGGCTCGGCGGCGGGGACGACGTCGCGCTGCGGCTGAGCAGGCGGTACCGGGTCAGCGCGTTCGGCATCTTCGGTTTCGCGTGCATCAGCAGCCCGACGCTGGGGGACGCGATGCGCTTCGCCCTGCGCTATCTCGACCTGAGTTTCACCTTCTGCATCCCGCACGTGACCGTCGAGGCGGGGCGGCTCGCGCTGGCCATGGACGACAGCCGCGTGCCGGGCGACGTCGCCCGCTTCCTGGTGCTGCGCGACCTCGGCGCCATCCACACCGTCATGCGCGACATCCTGCCGGACATATCCTTGCGCTCCCTGGCCTTCCGGCACGAGAAACCCTCCACTGTGGACGAATACACGCGGACCTTCGGGCTGACGCCGTCGTTCTCCGCGCCGTCGCATCTCGCCACCCTGGACCCGCTCTTCCTCGACAAACCGTTGCCGCAGGCCAACGACCAGACGGTCGCGGTCTGCGCCGCGCAATGCGATCTGCTGGTGTCGCGGAAACGGGCGCGCTCCGGGATCGCCCAGCAGGTCCGCGAACGGCTGGTACGGCTCGGCGGCGTCGACGCCGGGATGGACGAGGTCGCGCGGCAGCTCGCGCTCAGCCCGCGCACGCTGCGAAGGCGGCTGTTCGAGGCCGGGACCGGCTACCGCACGCTGCTCGACGAGGTCCGTCAGGCCTTGGCGGAGGAAATGCTCGACACCGGGGCGCTCAGCGTGGAGGACGTCGCGCTGCGGCTGGGTTACGCCGAAGCGTCGAGCTTCATCTACGCCTTCAAACGCTGGAAGGGGATGACGCCGGCGGCTTATGCCCGGCGGAACGCGTTGCGAGCACGGCCGGGTAGGTGACGCGCAGCAGATGCAGGATCGAGTCGGTGAGGAAGACCCGCAGCTCGTCGCGGCCGAGCGTGCCGCGGATCAGCCATTCGCGTGACGCCGCGCGCAGCATCCCGCCGTACGAACGGATCATCGCGCGAAGCTCTTCGCGACCCTCGGTGACCTCGCTCATCAACGCGGCCGCGAGCACGCGATCGGCGGCGATCTCGTCGGCCTCCAGCATGATCCGCTCGATCTCCGGGTCGCGGCCCACCGCCTCGGAGCCGATCGCGGTCAGCCACGCCTGCTCGTTGCGCTCGACGACCTCGATCCAGTGCTGGACGCTGATCGCGAGCCGCTCCTCGGCGCTCGTGTCGGGCAGGTTCTCGATCACCGGCGCCGGGACGATCATCATCTGCCGGACGACTTCCAGGTACAGCTCCCGTTTGCCGCCGAAGTAGTGGTTGATCAGCGGCCTGGCCACCCCGGCGGCCTTCGCGATGTCCGAGGTCGAAACCGAGGCGTAGGTGCCCGCGCCGAACAGCCGCCGGGCCGCGGTCAGGATCTCGGCGCGCCGGGCGGCCGGTTCGAGGCGGCGCCGCCGGTTGTCCGGATCGGTGCTCATGGGCCGAGCGTAACCGTTTCACGTGACCGCCTGCCGTTACGCATTCGGAACAACCCGCCGGTAACCCCTGGGGCCCGCACGGCGACGTTGGGGGCGGGGGGACCGGGTGTCATGGGTAGGGACGAATGGCCAGTGCCGAACGCGATCCGGTTCGCCGTACCGGACGGTGGGTCAGTGTGCGGCTGCAGCATCGTGACGTCCGCGTCCAGGACGAATGCGTCTCCTACGCGGGGATCGTGATCACCAGTTTCGAGAACGGCGCCGAGGTCGGCGAACGCTGGATCCCGCTCGGCGTCGATCCGTCGGAGGCCGACGACGAACAGCTCATCCAGCAGTTGCGCGACGCGCTGATCTGGCAGGCGCGGCGGCCCCCGAAGGCTGCGGGGGAGTAGGCGTAACTCGCGTGATCAGAGGCGTAACTCACGTGATTGAAGGTGATCCGGCTTCAATCACGCGAGTTACGCCTTCAAGCACGTGAGTTACGGCTATTGGGTCCGCAGGCCGTCGAAGGCGATCTTGCAGACGGCGTCCGCCAGTTCGGTTCCGGCCGAACCGCGGCGCGGCCGGTACCACTCGATCAGCGAGTTCACCATGCCGTACAGCAGCCGCGCGGTGACCGCGGGATCGATGTCGGGCCGCACGTCGCCCTCGGTTTCGGCCTGTTTCACCAATTCCGTGACGAGCCGGTCGAATTCGCGCCGCCGCGCGAGCGCCGCCCGTTCGATCTTGGTGTTGCCGCGCACCCGCAGCAGCAGGGTCACGAACGGCAGCTGCTCGACCAGCACGAGGACACTGCCCCGCACCAGATGCTCCAGCTTCTCGATCGCCTTGCCCTCGAAGGATTCCGTCTCGGCGGCGACGGCGAACAGGCCGTTCAGCGCGCGGTCGACGGCGAGCCGCAGCAGCTCCTCCTTGCTCGGCACGTGGTGGTAGATCGCGGATTTCGTGATGCCGAGCTTGCGGGAAAGGTCCTCCATGCTGGTGCCGTCGTAGCCGCGTTCGTTGAACAGCTTGACCGCGACCTGCAGCAGCGACTCGAGGTCGTAGCCGGGACGTCCCCGGCGGGCGGGGGTGCTCAACCGCGGTCCCGTTCGTCGAGTACGCGCCGCATCTTGCCCAGCGACCGTTCCAGCGTGTCCGGGTCGACGACCTCGACGCCGACGCTCACGCCGACCCCGTCCTTGACGCCGGCGATCAGCCGCGCGGCGGCCTCGGCGCGCTGCTCGGTGGACGCGTCCGGACGCGCTTCGACCCGCACCGTCAGGTGGTCCATCCGGCCCTTCGTCGACCGGACCAGCTGGAAATGCGGCGCGAGCGCGGGGGTCACCAGCACGACTTCCTCGATCTGCGTGGGGAAGACGTTGACGCCACGCAGGATGATCATGTCATCGCTGCGCCCGGTCACCTTCTCCATCCGCCGGTACGCCGGCCGCGCGGTGCCCGGCAGCAGGCGGGTCAGGTCGCGCGTGCGGTACCGGATGATCGGCAGCGCCTGTTTGGTCAGCGAGGTGAACAGCAGCTCACCCTCGGCGTCGGTGGGCTTCTCGGTGAACGGGTCGATCACCTCGGGGAAGAAGTGGTCCTCCCAGATGTGCAGCCCGTCCTTGGTCTCGACGCATTCCTGCGCGACGCCGGGGCCCATCACCTCGGACAGGCCGTAGATGTCGACGGCGTCGATGCCGACGCGGTCCTCGATCTCCGCGCGCATCTGCTCGGTCCACGGTTCGGCGCCGAAGATGCCGACCTTGAGCGAACTCGTCTGCGGGTCGATGCCCTGCCGTTCGAACTCGTCGAGCAACGTCAGCATGTACGACGGCGTGACCATGATGATCTCGGGTTTGAAATCGGTGATGATCTGCACCTGGCGCGCCGTCATGCCGCCGGACGCCGGGATCACCGTGCAGCCGAGTTTCTCGGCACCGTAGTGCGCGCCGAGGCCGCCGGTGAACAGGCCGTATCCGTAGGCCACGTGGACCTTGTCGCCCGGCCGTCCGCCGGCCGCGCGGATCGAGCGCGCCATCACCGTCGCCCAGGTGTCGATGTCTTCGGACGTGTAGCCGACGACGGTCGGTTTCCCGGTGGTCCCGCTGGACGCGTGGATGCGGCTGACCTGCGCTTCCGGCACGGCGAACATGCCGAACGGGTAGTTGTCGCGCAGGTCCTGCTTCGTGGTGAACGGGAACTTCGCCAGGTCTTCCAGCGCCTTGCAGTCGTCCGGGTGAACGCCCGACTCGTCGAACTTCCGCTTGTAGAACGGCACGTTCTCGTAGGCGTGCCGCAGCGTCCACCGGAGGCGCTTCAGCTGCAGCGCCTGGAGTTCGTCGATGGTCAGGTTCTCGGCTTCGTCACTGAAGGCGGTCATCGTGATGCTTTCTGGATGGTGCGGCTGCGGCCGCGGAATTCGGCGACGACCTCCGGCCCGTCGGGGGTCTCCCGGTGCACGGTGACGTCGTAGATGCCGTTGCGGCCGTAGCGGGTCCGCTCGGTGGCGGTGGCGATGAGGTGGTCGCCGAGTTTGCCTGCCGCGACGAACGAGATCTCCGCGCCGGACGCGACCGTCACCGGCCCATGGCTGTTGCAGGCGCAGGCGAACGTCGTGTCGGCCAGCAGGAAGACGTAGCCGCCGTGGGCGATGTCGTGGCCGTTGACCATCGTCTCGGTGATCCGCATGGTGGCGACGGCGTGCCCTTCGGCGGCCTCGACCAGCTCGATGCCGAGCGCCTTCGACGCCTGGTCGTCGGCGAACATCGTGTGCGCGGCGTTGGTCAAGCCAGACCCCCTGGTTACTGACCGAATGGACGGTTGTTAAAGGGTGCCGCAAGTAAAGGCGCGCTTCCGGGTGGATGTCAAGGATCCGCCGCCGTCCGGGGGTTTGCAAGACCCCGGACGCGAGCTACAGTGAATTACTGAACGGACGGTCTGTTAATCCACCACGTGAAGGGTCGACCCATGGCATTGCTGCGCAGCTACGTCTCCGGCGGGTGGCACACGGCGGAAAGTGACGGAGTGCCGCTGCACGACGCCTCCACCGGCGAAGAGGTCGCCCGGGTCTCGTCCGAGGGCATCGACTTCGCCGCCGCGCTGGACTACGGGCGCCGCGTCGGCGGCCCCGCGCTGCGTGAGCTGACCTTCCACCAGCGCGCCGCGTTGCTGAAGGCGCTGGCCTCCCACCTGCGCGAACACCGCGAGGAGCTGTACGCGCTCTCGGCGCGCACTGGCGCGACCAAGACCGACTCCATGGTCGACATCGACGGCGGCATCGGCGTCCTGTTCGCCTACTCCAGCAAGGGCAAACGCGAACTGCCGAACGACACCGTCTACGTCGACGGCAACGTCGAGCAGCTGAGCAAGGGCGGCACCTTCGTCGCCCAGCACATCGCCGTCCCGCTGCGCGGGGTCGCCGTCCAGATCAACGCGTTCAACTTCCCCGTGTGGGGCCCGCTGGAGAAGTTCGCCCCCGCGTTCCTCGCCGGGGTGCCGAGCCTGATCAAGCCCGCCAGCCAGACCGCGTATCTGACCGCGCGCCTGGTCGAGATCATCATCGAGTCCGGAATCCTGCCCGAGGGCACGCTCCAGTTCGTCGCGGGCAGCGTCGGCGACCTGCTCGACCACGTCACCGCGCAGGACCTCGTCTCCTTCACCGGTTCGGCGTCGACGGCGCAGAAGCTGCGCGCACACCCGGCGATCGTGCGCAACTCCGTCCGGTTCAACGCCGAGGCCGACTCGCTGAACCTGTCGATCCTCGGCCCGGACGCCAAACCCGGCACCACCGAGTTCGACCTCTTCGTCAAGCAGCTGACCACCGAGATGACGGTCAAGGCGGGCCAGAAGTGCACCGCCATCCGCCGCGCCTTCGTGCCCGCCGACCTGCTGGACGACGTCGCCGAGGCCGCGAGCGCGCGGCTGGCGAAGACCACCGTCGGCAACCCCACCGCCGAAGGGGTCCGCATGGGCGCCCTGGCCAGCCTGGAGCAGCGCGAGGAGGTCCGGCGGTCGCTCAAGGCGCTGCTGGACGCCGGCACGATCGTCTTCGGCGACCCGGAGCAGGTCGAGGTCGTCGGCGCGGACGCCGAACGCGGCGCGTTCATCTCACCCGTACTGCTGAAGGCCGACCCGGAGCGGTCCGAGCCGCACGAGGTCGAGGCGTTCGGCCCGGTGTCGACGCTGCTGCCGTACACCTCCACCGAACAGGTCGTCGAGCTCGCCGCGCGCGGCGGCGGCAGCCTCGTGGGTTCCGTCGTTTCCGCCGACAAGGAGTTCGTGCGTGAGGTCGTTCTCGGCGTCGCGCCGTACCACGGCCGCCTGCTGGTGCTCGACGCCGAAGACGCCAAGGAGTCCACCGGCCACGGTTCGCCGATGCCGCAGCTGGTGCACGGTGGGCCCGGCCGCGCCGGCGGCGGCGAGGAGATGGGCGGCGTCCGCGGCGTGCTGCACCATATGCAGCGCACGGCGGTCCAGGGTTCGCCCGCCGCCCTGAGCACGGTCACCGGCCGCTGGGTCGCGGGCGCGCCGCGTACCGAAGGCGACGTCCACCCCTTCCGGAAGTCGTTGGCGGAGCTGAAGATCGGCGACTCCGTGGTCGCTGGCCCGCGCACCGTCACCCAGGAGGACGTCGACCACTTCGCCGAGTTCACCGGCGACACCTTCTACGCCCACACCGACCCGGAGGCCGCGGCGGCGAACCCGCTGTTCGGTGGGATCGTGGCGCACGGGTACCTCGTGGTGTCCTTCGCCGCGGGCCTGTTCGTCTCGCCGGAGCCCGGCCCGGTGCTGGCCAACTACGGCCTGGAGAACCTGCGGTTCCTCACCCCGGTCAAGGTCGGCGACTCGCTGACCGTGACCTTGACCGCCAAGCAGATCACCCCGCGGATCGACCAGGAGTACGGCGAGGTCCGCTGGGACGCCGACGTCACCAACGCCGACGGCGACTCGGTCGCCAAGTACGACGTGCTGACCCTCGTCGCCAAGGAGCAGTCATGACGGCAACTCTGCCTGAGGAAGACCTCGAACGGCATTTCGAGGCCACCATCGAGCGCGACCAGCGCATCGAGCCGCGCGACTGGGTGCCTGAGGGCTACCGCAAGACGATGATCCGCCAGATCGCGCAGCACGCGCACTCGGAGATCATCGGCATGCAGCCCGAGGGCAACTGGATCACCCGCGCGCCTTCCTTGCGCCGCAAGGCGATCCTGCTTGCCAAGGTGCAGGACGAGGCGGGGCACGGGCTGTACTTGTACTCCGCGGCCGCCACCCTCGGCGCCGACCGCGCGGATCTGACCGACAAGCTGATCAACGGCAAGCAGAAGTACTCGTCGATCTTCAACTACCCGACGCTGACCTTCGCCGACGTCGGCGTGATCGGCTGGCTGGTCGACGGCGCGGCCATCTGCAACCAGGTTCCCTTGTGCCGCAGCTCGTACGGGCCGTACGCACGCGCCATGATCCGCATCTGCAAGGAGGAGTCCTTCCACCAGCGGCAGGGCTACGAGCTGCTGATGACCATGATGCGCGGCACGGAGAAGCAGCGCGAAATGGTGCAGGAGGCGGTGAACCGCTGGTGGTGGCCGTCGCTGATGATGTTCGGCCCGCCGGACGCCGATTCGCCGAACACCGCGCAGTCGATGGCGTGGAAGGTCAAACGGCACACCAACGACGAACTGCGCCAGCGCTTTGTCGACATGTCCATTCCGCAGGCCGAGGCGCTGGGCGTCACCTTCCCCGACCCGGACCTGAAGTGGAACGCCGAACGCGGGCACTACGACTTCGGCGCCGTCGACTGGGACGAGTTCAAGAACGTGTTGAAGGGCAACGGCCCCTGCAACGCCGAGCGCATCGCGCACCGGCGGCGGGCCCAGGAGGACGGCGCGTGGGTGCGGGAAGCCGCCGCCGCGCACGCCGCGAAGAAAGGTGCCTCGGCATGAAACACGACTGGCCGTTGTACGAGGTGTTCGTCCGGGGCAAGCGCGGGCTGAACCACGTGCACGTGGGTTCGCTGCACGCGGCGGACGACGACATGGCGCTGCACCACGCGCGGGATCTGTACACGCGCCGCAACGAGGGCGTGTCGATCTGGGTCGTGCGGGCTTCGGACATCACGGCGTCTTCGCCGGACGAGAAGGACCCGTTCTTCGCGCCCAGCGGCGACAAGGTGTACCGGCACCCGACGTTCTACGAAATCCCCGACAACGTTCCCCACATGTGACATGAGCTTCGACAACGCCTATGAGGCGATCACCGAGGAGAACGACTCCCGCTGGGCCTTCGGCACCGGGTTCGAGGATCCGCTGTCCGGTGTGGACACCACGGTTCCGTCCGGTGTGGACGGTGCGCGGCTCGCGGCCTACTGCCTGATGCTCGGCGACGACGCGCTGATCTTCTCGCACCGGCTGCAGGAATGGTGCACGAACGCGCCCGAACTCGAGGACGAGGTCGCGATCGCGAACATCGCGCTCGACCTGCTCGGGCAGGCCCGGCTGCTGCTCGCCCGCGCGGGCAAGGCCGACGGCAGCGACCGCACCGAGGACTCGTACGCCTTCTTCCGTGGCGAACAGGAGTACCGCAACGTCCGGCTCGCCGAGTTGGACGGTGGGCACTTCGGGCATCTGATCGCGCGGCTGCTGGTGTTCTCGATTTGGCGGCTCGCGCTGCTGCAGCGTTTGCAGACGAGCGTGGACCCGGTGCTCGCGGCCATCGCGGACAAGGGTGTCAAGGAGGTCGCGTACCACCGCGACTACGCCGCCCAGTGGGCCGTGCGCCTCGGCGACGGCACCGAGCTGTCCCACACGCGGATGCAGGAAGGGCTGGACGCGGTCTGGCCGTACGTCGACGAGTTGTTCACCGCACACGAGGTCGAGTTCGTCGACTCGCCGTCGCTGCGGCCGGAGTTCGACGCGATCCTCGACCAGGTGCTGGCCGTCGCGAAGCTGACGCGTCCCGAAATCGGTGCCATCGCCGGGGTTTCCGGCCGGATGGGTCGCGACGGCGTGCACACCGAGCGGATGGGCTTCCTGCTGGCGACCCTGCAGAGTGTCGCCAGGGAACACCCGGACGCGACATGGTGACCGCGTACGCCGTGGCGGCCACGGTCACCGACCCGGAACTGCCGATGCTCACCCTCGCCGATCTCGGCGTGCTGCGTGAAGTATCCGAAGAGGACGGACGGGTGGTCGTCGCGATCACCCCGACCTACACCGGCTGCCCGGCGATGGACACCATGCGCGACGACCTCGTGCACGCGCTGACCGGCGCGGGTTACGGCGACGTCGAGGTCCGCACGGTGCTTCAGCCGGCGTGGTCCACGGACTGGATCACCGAGGACGGCAAACGGAAACTGGCCGAAGCCGGCATCGCGCCGCCGGGGGCCGCGCCGCGGCGGACCGGGCCGATCCCGCTCACGCTGAGCCCGCCGGTGTCGTCGGTCCGCTGTCCGCACTGCGGTTCCGCGGACACCGAGGAGCAGTCCCGGTTCAGTGCGACGGCGTGCAAAGCCTTGCGCCGCTGCCGGTTCTGCCTCGAACCGTTCGAACACGTCAAGGAGATCTAGTGACAGCGACCCTGCGCCGCACGGGCTTCCACACCCTCAAGGTGTCCGACGTCCAGCGTTTGTGCGACGACGCCGTCGCGGTGACCTTCGACGTGCCCGAAGACCTCGCGGACACCTTTCGCTTCAAGCCGGGGCAGTCGCTGACCCTGCGCCGCGAGATCGACGGCCGTGACGAGCGCCGTTCGTACTCGATCTGCGCGCCCGCCGGTGCGGCGCCGCGGGTCGGCGTCCGCGAGGTGCCGGGCGGGCTGTTCTCGTCGTGGCTCGTGCGCGACGTGAAGCCCGGCGACGAGATCGAGGTCGCGCCGCCGACCGGCAACTTCAGCCCCGATCCGGCAGCCGCGGGTCACCACGTGCTGATCGCGGCCGGATCCGGGATCACGCCGGTGCTGTCGATCGCGTCTTCGCTGCTCAGCGACTCGGACGCGACGGTGACCGTGCTCTACGGCAACCGCCGCACGGACACCGTCATGTTCGCCGACGACCTCGCGGACCTCAAGGACCGTTACCCCGCTCGGCTCGAACTCGTCCACGTCCTGTCGCGTGAGCCGCGCGAGGCCGAACTGTTCACCGGACGGCTCGACGTGGAGAAGCTGCGGCGCCTGTGCACCGTGCTGATCCCGGTCGAGGACGTCGCGCACTGGTGGCTGTGCGGGCCGTTCGAGATGGTCACCGGTGCGCAGGAACTGCTGCGGTCCCTGGATGTTCCCGACGAGCGTGTCCACCAGGAACTGTTCTATGTGGACACTCCGCCGGAGCCGGTGCGCCACATCGACCCGGCCGTCGTCGGTGCGTCCAGCGAGGTCACGCTGGTGCTCGACGGCCGGTCGACGACGATGACGCTGCCGCGCGGTTCCTCGCTGCTCGACGGCGCGCAGAAGTACCGTCCGGACCTGCCGTTCGCCTGCAAGGGCGGGGTGTGCGGCACCTGCCGGGCGAAGATCTGCGACGGCAAGGTGGACATGCGGCGCAACTTCGCGCTGGAGAAGGCCGAGGTCGACGCCGGTTTCGTGCTCACCTGCCAGTCGGTGCCCGTCTCCGATGCCGTCACCGTGGACTTCGACGCCTGAAGTCTCGTGAGTGGTAAGGACGGTTCTAACCGTCCTTACCACTCACGAGGCTAGATCTTCAACCAGCGGGTGATACCGATGTCGGCGAGGAACGGGCGGTCGTGGCTCGCCACGATCAGCGTTCCCCGGTAGGCCAGCAACGCCTCGGTGAGGCGCCGCACGCTCGCCAGATCGAGGTTGTTCGTCGGCTCGTCGAGCAGCAACAGCCGGGGCGTGGGCTCGGTCAGCAGCAACGTCGCCAGCGTGGCGCGGAACCGTTCCCCACCGGACAGTGACGCCACCTCGCGGTCGGCCGCCTTGCCCCGGAACAGGAACCGCGCCAGCCTCGCGCGGATCTCGTTGTCCGTGAGCGACGGCGCGACCAGCCGCACGTTGTCCACAATAGACAGCGACTCGTCGAGAACGTCGAGCCGCTGGGGGAGCAGCCTGGCGGGCACGAACAGCCCCACCTCGCCCGACTCCGGCGGGATCTCGCCGATGATCGTGCGGAGCAGGGTGGTCTTGCCCGAACCGTTCGGGCCGACGAGCGCGATCCGCTCGGGGCCCATGACGTGCAGGTCCACCGCCGGGCCGAACCGGGGCACGGCGTCGATCCGGAGCACGTCCGTCCCGCGCGGGACCGTCGTCTCCGGCAGTTCGACCCGGATCTCGGCATCCTCCCGCACCAGTTCCCCGGCGGCCTTCATCGCCTCGACGGCGCCTTCCAGCCGGTCGGTGTGCAGGTTCCGGTACTTGCCCGCGGCGATCTGGGCATCCTCCTGACGTTTGCGCATCCGCACCTTGGGTTCGCGTTTCCGGTCCCACATCTGCTGGCCGTAGCGGGCCCGCCGGGCGAGTTTGATCCCGGCCTCGACCAGCTCCCGTTTCTGTCGTTTGACGTCCGACTCCGCCGCCCGCAGGTGCCGCCGTGCCGCCTCCTGCGCGACCTCGACGGCGTGTTCGTAGTCCGCGAGGTTCCCGCCGTACAGCGTGACCTCGCGGTCGCGGACCTCGGCGATCCGGTCGACCAGCCCGAGCAGCTCGCGATCGTGCGAGACGACCACGAGGATCCCGCCCCAGCCCGCCACCTCACGGTGCACGAGCTCACGGGCCCGCAGGTCGAGGTTGTTCGTGGGCTCGTCGAGCAGCAGCGCGGCGGGACGGCGCAGCAACAGGGCGGCCAGCCCGAGCAGCGTGAGCTCGCCACCGGACAGCTCGCCCGCCCTCTGGTCCAGCCGGATGGTGCCCAGGCCGAGCCGGTCGAGGATCGCGTGGATGCGCTCCTCGACATCCCAGTTGTCGCCGATGGTGGCGAAATGCTCTTCGGTGGCGGAACCGCCCTCGACGGCCCGGATCGCCGCGCGGATCGCGGTGACACCGAGGACGTCGTCGACGCGGCGGCCGGTGTCCAGGACGAGGTTCTGCGGCAGGTAGCCGAGCTCACCCGGTGCGGTGATGGAGCCCGTGGTGGCCCGCAGGTCGCCGGCGAGCAGCCTGAGCAGCGTGGACTTGCCGGATCCGTTGGTGCCGACCAGGCCGGTGCGGCCGGCGCCGATGGTGAGCGAAAGGCGCTCGAACACCGGGGAGCCGTCGGGCCAGGTGAAGGTGACGTCGGAAAGCGTCAAGGAAGAAGACATGAGACTCCCTGCGAAGGAGGTGGATGAGGGCGCAGGTTCGTCTCAGAAGATCACGGCGACAGGGTATCCCGCGGGTTGGCGCGTGGCGATCGATTTTCGCGGGGCCTGGCAACGGAGGGGCAGGAATGGTCTGCGGTTTTCGCGAGCCAGGTCGAAGTCGGTAGGACCGACCGTGGGAGGGTACCGGTCCCGGCCTGACGGCTGCGCGAAGCTGGTCGTCGATATTCGGTAACGGCGGCCGCGTGCATGGCGCCTGGCAGTGGTCGGCAGTGCGCAGACAGGTTTCTTGAACGCTGCCCTTGCGTTGCCGGATTTCGGTAATGGTTGCGAGTGTGTCGACCGCTGGTGTGCTGTCGGTGGTGCTCCGTGGCTGGTGGTTGCCGGATTTCGGCGATGGCACAGGCACCGGTCACGCGGCTTCGGGACGTTCCCGGGAGCTGTGGGCGGCTGTCGCCGGATTTCGGCGATGGCGGAGGTGTCGGTCTCGGTCACGTGGTTTCGGGTCGTTTCCTGGGACTCGCGGGGGGCTGTCGCCGGATTTCGGTAACAGGACGGGTGTCGGTCTTGGTCGCGTGGCTTGGGGTCGTTCCCGGCCACCGTAGGCAACTGTCGCCGGATTTCGGTGACAGCACGGGTGCCGGGTCTCGGCCACGTGGCTTGGGGTCGTTTCCCGGGACCTGCGGGCGGCTGTCGTCGGATTTCGGCGACAGCCCAGGTGTCGGTCTCGGCCGCGCAGCTTCGGGACGTTCCCTGGGACCCGCGGGCGGCTGTCGCCGAATTTCGGCAACAGCACGGGTGTCACCCCCGATCACCTGACATCGGGTCGTTTCCCGGACCCGTAGGCAACCGTCGTCGGATTCCGGCGACAGCCCAGGTGTCGGTCTCGGCCGCGCAGCTTCGGGGACGTTCCTGGGACCCGCGGGCTGTCGTCGGATTTCGGCAACAACGGGTGTCACCCCCCCCGGATCACCAGACATCGGCCCCGCTCCCCGGAGCCCGCAGCGAACCGTCGCCGAATTCCGGCAACGGCACCGACGCGACCCCGGGACGCCCCCGGATCCCACCCCAGCCCTTGCCGATTTCCGGCAACGAAGGACCTGCCACAACCCCCACCGTGCAGCCTCGGCGACCCGCGACCGGCGGGGGCATACTGGCGGTCGTGATCGAACGCCCTCATGTCCTGCTGTCCGCCGCGGTCTCGCTCGACGGCTACCTCGACGACGCGAGCGACACCCGGCTGGTGCTGTCCAACGACGAGGACTGGGCCAGGGTGGACGGGCTGCGCGCCGCGTCGGACGCGATCCTCGTCGGCGCGAACACGGTCCGCGCGGACGACCCTCGCTTGCTGGTCCGCTCGCCGGAGCTGGTCGCGAAAAGGGTCGCGGAGGGGCGCCCGGAGCAACCGGTCAAGGTCACCCTCACGCGGAGCGGGTCACTAGATCCGGCGGCACAGTTCTTCACCGTCGGTGAAGCCGAGAAGCTGGTCTACGCGCCGCCCGGCGTCGTCACGGGCGTGAAAGCGACCGTCGTGGAACTGACCGGCCTGAGCGAAATGCTGGCGGATCTCTACGCGCGCGGGGTGCGGCGCCTCATGGTCGAAGGCGGCGGCGCTATCCACACCCAGTTCCTCACCGAGGGGCTGGTCGACGAACTGCACCTGGCCGTCGCGCCGTTCTTCGTCGGCGACCCACGCGCCCCGCGTTTCGTCGGCCCTGGCGCCTTCCCGCGCGGGCTGACCCTGGTCGAAAGCACGAGGCTGGGCGACGTCGCCGTCCTGGAGTACCACGCGACACCGGAACCGTCCGATGTGGACATTCGACATCTGCGCGAGGCCATCGCGCTCGCCGAGAACTGCCCGCCGCGCACGTTCCGCGTCGGAGCGGTGATCGCCGCCGCCGACGGCGAAGTGATCTCCACCGGTTTCTCGGGCGACGGCGATCCCGCCAATCATGCCGAAGAAGCCGCCCTCGCCAAGCTCGAACCAGAGGATCCGAGGCTGGCGGAGGCGACGATGTACACGTCACTGGAGCCGTGCAGCTCGCGGACGTCACATCCGCGAAGCTGCACCCAGCTCATCCTCGACGCCGGCATCCCGCGCGTCGTTTTCGCCTGGCGCGAGCCGTCGGTCTTCGTCGACTGCGTCGGCGCCGAGACACTGGAGGCGGCCGGACGCCGGGTGGTCGAGGTACCCGCCCTCGCCGCCGACGTCCGCCGCGCGAACACCCATATCCCGGGTGTCCACCTCTGAACTCCTACTTGCAGGCGTCGCAGCAGCCGCAGCCCAGACCGGTGCACGCCGAGCAGCAACCGTGGCGAAGCACGACCTTCAACAGACGCTTGATCATCGCTGTCCTCCCGATCATTGACGTCCCACCGCCCTTGTCACGCTAAGTTCCGCGCATACGACAGTGGTACCGCCGGGAGTGCCACGGGCCTGCTCCAGCGGGTGATGTCAGGATTCGAGATCCCCCTCCAGCGACAAGTAGACCTCGCGCAGCTGAGCCAAAAGATCGGCGTCCGGCTCGGCCCAGAGTCCCCGATCGGCCGCCTCGTTCAGCCGTTCGATGATGCCGCGCAGCGCCCACGGATTGGCCTGGCGCAGGAACTCCTGGTTGACCTCGTCGAGCACGTAGGACTCGGTCAGCTTCTCGTACATCCAGTCGCCGACCACGCCCGCGGTGGCGTCGAAACCGAAGAGGTAGTCGACGGTCGCCGCCAGCTCGAAAGCGCCCTTGTAACCGTGCTTGCGCATCGCCGCCAGCCAGCGCGGGTTGACGACGCGGGCCCGGAAGACCCGGGCGGTCTCCTCGCCGAGCGTGCGCGTGCGGACCGCGTCCGGGGTGGTGCTGTCGCCGACGTAGGACGCGGGCGCGGTCCCGGTCAGCGCGCGGACCGTCGCGATCATCCCGCCGTGGTACTGGAAATAGTCGTCGGAGTCGGCGATGTCGTGCTCACGGGTGTCGGTGTTCTTGGCCGCGACCACGATCCGCTTGTACGAGTTCTCCATGTCCTCGCGCGCCGGCCTGCCGTCGAGGTCGCGGCCGTAGGCGAACCCGCCCCAGACCGCGTAGACCTCGGCGAGATCCTTGTCGTCGCGCCAGTTCCCGGAATCCATCAGCGGCAGCAGGCCCGCGCCGTACGCGCCGGGCTTGGAGCCGAAGATCCTCGTGGTGGCCCGGCGTTCGTCACCGTGCGCGGCCAGATCCGCGCGGGCGTGGGCGCGCACGAAGTTCTGCTCGTCCGGCTCGTCGAGGTTCGCCACCAGGCGCACGGCGTCGTCCAGCAGGGTGATCACGTGCGGGAAGGCGTCGCGGAAGAACCCGCTGATCCGCACGGTGACGTCGATCCGCGGGCGGCCGAGTTCGGCGAGCGGGATCGCCTCGATGCCGGTGACCCGACGCGACGCCTCGTCCCAGACGGGCTGAACCCCCAGCAGGGCAAGGACTTCCGCCGCGTCGTCACCCGACGTGCGCATGGCCGACGTGCCCCATACCGAGAGGCCGACCGAACGCGGCCAGTCGCCCGTGTCCTCCTTGTAGCGGCGGAGAAGCGAGTCCGCGAGCGCCTGCCCGGTCTCCCAGGCGAGACGGCTCGGGATGGCCTTCGGGTCGACGGTGTAGAAGTTGCGGCCGGTCGGCAGCACGTTGATCAGGCCGCGCAGGGGCGAACCGCTGGGCCCGGCCGGGATGTAGCCGCCGTCGAGCGCGTGGAGCACGGCGTCGATCTCGGCGCCGGTGCCCGCCAGCCGCGGCACGATCTCGGTGGCGGCGAAGGTCAGCACGCGGGCGACCTCCTGGTGTTCCGGCACCTCCGCGACGACTTCGGCGACGGCGGCGGGGGACCAGTCCCTGGCCTCCATCGCCTCGACGAGCGAGCGGGCCGTCTGCTCGATGGCGTCCACTTCGGACAGTGGGGCGTCGCTGTTCTCCTTGAGCCCCAAGGCGGAACGCAGACCGGGGACCGCGCCCTGTTTGCCGCCCCACATCTGCTGGGCGCGCAGCATGGCCAGCACGAGGTTGATCCGCGCCTCGCCTTCCGGCGCGGCGCCGAGGATGTGCAGGCCGTCGCGGATCTGGGCGTCCTTGACCTCGCACAGCCAGCCGTCGATGTGCAGCAGGAAGTCGTCGAACTCCGCGTCGTGCGGGCGTTCCTCGACACCGAGGTCGTGGTCCAGTTTCGCCGCCTGGATCAGCGTCCAGATCTGCGCGCGGACCGCGGGCAGCTTGGCCGGGTCCATCGCTGCGATGTTGGCGTGCTCGTCGAGAAGCTGCTCCAGGCGGGCCATGTCGCCGTAGCTCTCGGCGCGGGCCATCGGCGGGATCAGGTGGTCGACGATCGTGGCGTGTGCGCGCCGTTTCGCCTGCGCGCCCTCGCCGGGGTCGTTGATCAGGAACGGGTAGATCAGCGGCAGGTTGCCCAGCACGGCGTCCGGCGCGCACGAGCCCGAGAGCCCCGCGGTCTTGCCGGGAAGCCATTCCAGCGAACCGTGTTTGCCGAGGTGGACGACGGCGTGCGCGCCGAATTCCCCCTCCAGCCAGCGGTATGCGGCCAGGTAGTGGTGGCTCGGCGGGAGGTCCGGGTTGTGGTAGATCGCCACCGGGTTCTCGCCGAAGCCGCGTGGCGGCTGGATCATCAGGATGACATTGCCGGACTGCAGCGACGCCAGGACGATGTCGCCGTTGTCGACGTAGAGCTCGCCGGGCGCGGGGCCCCAGTGCTCTTCCATGCCCTCGCGCAGCTCCGCGGGCAGCTCGGCGAACCATTCGCGGTACTTGTCGGCCGGGACGCGGATCGGGTTGCCGGACAGCTGTTCCTCGGTGAGCCACTCCGGGTCCTGACCGCCCGCGGCGATGAGCGCGTGGATCAGCGCGTCGCCGTCGGGCTGGTCGGTGCCGGTGGGATCGACGCCGGGGAACGGGTTCTCGCCGAGGTCGTAGCCCTGGTCGCGCATGCGGCGCAGGAGTTCGATCGCGGACGCGGGCGTGTCGAGACCGACGGCGTTGCCGACGCGGGAGTGCTTCGTCGGGTACGCGGACAGCATCAGCGCGATACGGCGTTCCGGCGGGGGAGTGTGGCGCAGCCGCGCGTGGGCCAGCGCGATCTTCGCGACACGGGACGCGCGCTCGGCGTCCGGCACGTATTTGGGGAGGCCGTCGTCGTCGATCTCCTTGAACGAGAACGGGACGGTGATGAGCCGGCCGTCGAACTCGGGGACGGCCATCTGGTTGCCCGCGTCGAGCGGGGAGAGACCGTCGTCGTTGGCCGACCAGGTCTCGCGGTCGCTGGTGAGGCACAGGGCCTGGAGGATCGGGATGTCGAGCGCGGCCATCTCGGCGACGTCCCACGCCTCGTCGTCGCCGCCCGCGCCGACCTCGGACGGCCGGGTGCCGCCGGCGGCCAGCACGGTGACCAGGAGCGCGTCGGCCTTGGCCAGCTCGGCCATCATCTCCGGCTCGCGGGTGCGCAGGGACGCGCAGTGGATCGGGAGCGCGCGGCCCCCGGCGTCCTCGACGGCGTCGGACAGCGCGTGGACGAACTCGGTGTTGCCGGACAGGTGATGCGCCCGGTAGTAGAGGATCGCGATGACCGGACCTTCGGTGGACTTCGGCTCGCGCTCCAGGACACCCCACAGCGGCTGCACGGCGGGCGGCTCGAAGCCGTCACCCGTCAGAAGGAGCGTGTCGCTCAGGAAGCGGTGCAGCTGGGTCAGGTTTTCCGGCCCACCCTGCGCGAGGTACGCGTGCGCCTCCGCCGCCGTGCCCGCCGGGACCGTGGAGAGTTTCATGAGCTGCGCGTCCGGCGTCTGCTCACCACCGAGGACGACCACGTGCGCGCCGCTCGCGCGGACCGTGTCGAGTCCCTCCTGCCAGCTGCGTTCGGAGCCGAGGATCCGGACGACGACGATCGGGGCGCCCTCGAGCAGGGCGGGCAGCTCGGCCAGATCGAGCCGGGCCGGGTTCGCCAGCCGGTAGTCGGCCTCGCTGGAACGGGCGCTGAGCAGGTCGGTGTCCGAAGTGGACAGAAGCAGGATCACAGCATTCCTCACTCGGGGTGTCCGCGCCCCGGGTCGTGCGGTCGCGCCGGCCGGAGTTCCTGGCTTCCCCTCTTCACCGGGAGGGGTGACAGTGGCGGGACCGCCCCGGACTCTCACCGGGTTCCTCCACCTGCCGACGCGTGGTTTCTGCGGTTCACTCTCCGGTGCGGTCCGGCGGGAGTCAAGGTGATGTGCGGCCGGGGTCGAACGCGTACCCCATACCGCGGGCGGTGCGGATGTGACCGGCGCCGATCTTGCGGCGCAGGGTGCGGACGTAGACGTCGACGATGTTGGAGCCGGGGTCGAAGTCGTAACCCCACACGTGGGAGAGGATCTGCTCGCGGGTGAGCACCTGGCCCTGGTGGCGGATGAACAGCTCCAGGAGGGCGAACTCGCGTGAGGTCAGCTCCACGCCCGTGCCGTCGACGTCCGCGCGGCGCGTGCGCAGGTCCAGCGAGAGCGGCCCCGCGTGCAGCACGGTGGTCTCGGCCACGAGTTCGGTGCGGCGCAGCCGGAGCCTGATCCTGGCCAGCAGCTCGTCGAAGCGGAACGGTTTCGCCATGTAGTCGTCGGCGCCGCCCTCCAGCCCGGCCAGGGTGGTCTGGGGCGAATCGTGCGCGGTGAGGATGACCACCGGGGTCGTGTTGTGGTGCTCACGCAGGGTCCGCAGCACGGACAGGCCGTCGCGGGAAGGCAGGCCGAGGTCGAGGACCAGCAGGTCGTAGCCGTCGCCGAGGGCGTACTGGAGGGCCTGCTCGCCGTCGGCGACCACGGTGGTGGTGAAGCCGTTGGCGATGAGCCCCTTGCGGACGAACGAGGCGATGCGCTCCTCGTCCTCGGCGATCAGGATACGGGCCACGGCGTGCCTCCTTCGACGGCGTGAACAGGGATTTCGATGGTGAACCGGGCGCCGAGACCCGGTGCCGACTCCAGGCGCACCAGCCCGTGCTGAGCTTCGGCGATGGCGCGCACGATCGCCAGTCCGAGCCCGGCCCCGCCCCGGTGACCGCCCGGCTTCCCCCGGTTGAACCGCTGGAAGATCTTCTCGGCGTCCTCCTGCGGAACACCGGGGCCGTGGTCGGCCACCCAGAACGACACGGTGTCCTCGGTCACGGCGGAGCCGATCAGGATCTCGTCGCCGTCTTCGGTGTGCTGGACGGCGTTCTGGGCCAGCTGCACCACGGCCTGGGTCGTCCGTTGCTCGTCCAACGCCACCTGGCCCTCCCCGAGTGCCTCCAGCCGCCAGCGACGGTCGCCGATGGTGCGGACCTTGGCGTAGAGGTCGCTGGTCAGCTCGGTGACGTCGGTGGGCGCGAGGGTGACGAAGTCGGGCTGCTCGGCCTTGGCCAGCAGCAGGAGATCGCCGACGATGCGGTTCATCCGGTCGAGTTCGTCGACGCACAGCCGGATCGCCTCGGCCCGCGCGACGGGATCGTCGTCGAGCAGTTCGAGATGGCCGAGCACGATGGTGATCGGGGTCCGCAGTTCGTGGCCGGCGTCGTCGAGGAATCGCCGCTGCGTGGCGAACGCGAGGTCGAGCCGGTCGAGCATGGCGTTGAACTGCTCGGCGAGCGCGGCGACGTCGTCACGGCCGTCCACCGGGATGCGGCGGGTCAGGTCGTGTTCGGTGATCTCGGCGGCGGCGCGGCGCACCAGCCGCACCGGGGCGAGGATCTGCCCGGCGACCAGCCATGCCGCGGCCCCGGCCAGGACCAGCCCGAGCAAGCCGACGAATAGCAGGGTCCGCACGGTGGTGGCGATCTCGGCGCGGTCCCGATCCACGAAGTAGCCGACGACGAAGGAGCCCCGGTCACCCTCTCGGGTGCCGGACGCGTCGACGCGGATCCAGCGCATCTCCCCGGCGGGGGTCTGGGCGGTGCCGCTGCGCGCCGGGTCGGCGAGGATCGGATCCAGCACCGCCGGGCTCTCGCCCAGCCGGAACGGTTCCTCGCGGTCCTGCAGGATCGGACCGGAGGACGGCGTCCAGGCCAGCACCACTTCGTCGTCGTCGACGTACTGGCGCCGCAGATGCGCCGACAGCGCGGACCGCACGTCCGGGAACGGCTGCCCGGTGGCGCGGTCCACCCCTTCTTCCAGCACCTGGCCCAGTTCGGCGGCCTCCTGTTCGAGCGCGGCGTTGACGTCGCTGTCGACCTCGCGCAGCAACAGGTTGTACGTGACCAGCGTCGTCGCGACCGTCACCACGGCGACGAGCAGCAGCAGCCAGCCCATGATCCGGATCCGCGCGGGGATCGCCCGCGTCCTGCGTTCAGTCGTCGTCGGCACCGTCGTCGTCCTGGTCGTCGCCGGGCGGGACCACCGGGGGCGGTGGCACGACCACCGGCGCGGAACTGCTGGTCGGCGACGGCGACGGCGCCGGGTGATCCCTCAGTTTCACCTCGACCGGAGCCCGCGGCGCGGGCGGCTCCGGCCAGGCCCAGGTGACCGCCGCCGCACCGAGAGGGAGCGCCACGGCGGCGGCGAGCAGGGCGATACGCGAGCGGGCCATGGCTTCACCCTCCTGGTCGTCGATGTGGCGAAGATGAGGACAAGATGAAGAAATCTTCACATAACGGGCGTGGACAGACGGGTGCCGACCAGCACTATCCGCAGCATCCGCTCGGCGGCGTCGGTCAGGAATTCGGCGCCACGCAGGATCGCCTCGTCGAGCGCCACCGGGCCCGGCTGGATGGCCTGGAAGGCGTCGATGCCGACGGCGTAGGTGGTGTCGGCGTCCATGCCGATCCGGCCGGCGAGCGCGACCACCGGCTTCCCGTGCGCCTTGGCGCGGCGGGCCACTTCGGCGGGCACCTTCCCGTGCGGGGTCTGGGCGTCGATCGTGCCCTCGGCGGTGACCACGAGATCGGCGGCGGCGAGCCGGGCGTCGAGGTCGACGTGATCCAGCAGCACCTCGAACCGCGGCAGCAGGCGGGCGTCTAGCGCGGCGCACAGGCCCGCGCCGAGACCGCCGGAAGCACCCGATCCGGGGACGAGCGCGACGTCGGCGCCCAGGTCGTGGCGCAGGACGTCGGCCCAGTTGTCCAGCGCGGCGGACAGCCTCTCCACCTGCTCGGGGGTGGCGCCCTTCTGCGGGCCGAACACCCTGGCCACGCCGCGCGGCCCGCACAGCACGTTGTGCGGGTTGACCGCCAGCCGGAGCCCGGTGTGCGCGAGTCTCGGATCCAGCCCCGAGACGTCGACGTGCCGGGCCCGCGCCAGCTCCGCCCCGCCGGGGCCGATCTCCTGACCGGCGCGGTCGAGCACCCGGGCGCCCAACGCCTGGAGCGCCCCGGCACCGCCGTCGGACACGCCGGAATCGCCGCAGCCGACGAGCACCGAGGAACACCCAGAGTCGAGCGCGGCGATCATCAGTTCACCGACGCCCCGGCTGGTGGTGCGCCCGGGATCGCGGCGGTCGGCGGGCACCAGGCGCAGGCCCGCGGCCGCCGCCATCTCGACCACCGCCGTCGATCCATCACCCAGAATCGCGAAATGGGAGCGCACCGGCAGCCCGACCGGGCCGGTGACGACCGTGTCGATCACCCTCCCGCCGGTGCTCCCGGCGAGCGCGGCGGCCGAACCTTCCCCGCCGTCCACCAACGGGACACGGTCGATCTCCGCGAACGGGACGACCCGCAGCACCCCCTCGGCGATGGCGTCGGCGGCCGCTTCGGCGCCGAGACTTTCCTTGAACCCACTGGGGGCGACGACGATCCGCATGACTTCCTCCTGATGGATCACGGCACGAGGCCGAGGTACGGCCAGATGAGCAGGGCGAAGACGGCGACCACGGCCACGTGCAGCGGTGCGAGCACGGCCGAAAGCCGGAGCAGGTCGCGAGCCGAATAGGTCGGCACGCCGTCGATGTCGGAGAACAGGGCGACGGGTTTGGCGGACGAGGTGAGGGTGTGGCAGAACCCCGCCGCCGCGGTGGACGCGAACACCGCCGCGGCCGGGGCCAGCCCGGTGGCCGCCGCGAGCGGGATCACCACCGGCACCAGCACCGAAGACCGCGCCGAACGGGACTGCACCGCCAGATGCGCGGCCGTGCTCACCACGATCACGGCGAGCAGCACCACCCACGCCGGCGCGCCACGGACGGGACTCAAGGCCACGTCCGCCACCCATGCCGCCGCACCCGACCCGACCAGCGCGCTGCCCAGCGCGGCCGTCGCGGCGGTGAACAGCAGCAGCGACCACGGCACGGTCTTCAGCGCCGCGCCGGTGGTGACCCGATGGGGTGGCACGCACATCGCCAGCGCGCCGATGAGGCCGACCAATGCGGGCGGCAGACCGTGCCACGATTCGGTGCACCACAGCACCAGCACCACACCGGTGGTCACGGCCGCGAACCGCTCGGTCCGCGTCCACGGCCCTCGCGGTGGGAACCGCGCGCGCAGGTCGAACCGGGCACGGCGGTCTTCGCGCGTGGTGAACAGCCGCAGGACGACCTCGACCGCGAGATGGGACGAGACCGCCGCCAGCGGCAGGCCCAGGACCAGCCAGCGCAGAAAGCCGATGCCGTCGCCGGTCGCTTCACGCAGGAGCTGGTCGGCCACCAGATGCGCGCCCGCGCCGATGAGCGTCGAGACCGCCGACAGCAACACCACGGTCGGGAACAGCACCGCCAGCGCCTTGGCCATCCGCGGGAGCGCGCTCGCCAAGGCGGTGAACACCGGCACGGCCAGCGCCGCCCGACCCGACGTCGAGGGGACCACCAGCGACGAGACCACCAACGCGACCGTCGACAGATGCGCCAGCCCCCGCACCGACCGCGCCCGCGCGGGCAACACGGCCACGAACCGGTCGACCAGCCCCGAACCGGTCAGCCCGGCCGCCAGCACGAACGCCGCGATCAGCAGCCACACCAGATCCGCGCCGAGCGTGGCGAACAGATCGGCGGGCGCCAGGATCCCGGTCACGGCAAGGACGGCCACCGCCGCGAGCGCGACCCAGGTGTCGTCCAGGCTGGTCAGAACCCATGCGCCCACGGCCGCGGCGAAGACGGCCAGCACCAGTGCGCCTTGCCAGGTCGGTCCGCCGGGCACGAGGGCGGTGGCCGACGCCGCGATGGCCGCGGCCGCGATCAGCCACGTCTTGTTGTGCTTCTTGGGTTCCTGGGGTTTCTGGGTCGGGGTCGCTCGGGTCGTGTAGGTGTAGGCGGTCACGGTGACCAGCCTGTGGCGCGCTCCTGAATCGTCCGTTAAGGACAGATGAGGAGGTCTTCATGTTGGCGGGCTACCGCTTTTGTGGCCCTTCCTCGGCCCGGCGGAGGCGCTCGCGAGCCTCCTCCTCCGACAGTGAGGTGACGGGTCGCCCGGCCGCGTGCTGGAACTTGGCGTCGTAAGCCCTGGTCCAGACGCCCGCCGCCCACGACCGGCGGAGTTCGCCGGCGCCGAACTCCCGGCCACGAGCACGGCCATACGCCTCGAGGAACCGTTGCGTGTCCTCGACGGTCGCCAACTCGTCCGCGCTGACGGTCGAATACAGCGCGGCGGCGAAGCCGACCAGAACGGCTTCGTCCTCCATAATCACACTGTCCCAGTCGTGCACCACCAGGAGCGTGTCACCGCTCCAGCGCAGATTGCCTGCCAGCCAGTCGCAATGGCCGATCACGGCGTCGGATCCGCCGTCGCGCAGCAGGTCACGGGCACGGCGTCCCGCGTCATCGATCCACGCACCGCCGGGCACTCCGTCGAGATCTTCCGGACCCGGCCACAGTTCGTCCCCGCCGTGATCCCAGTTCGCCCAGGAAGGTGCCGGACCGAGCGCGGGCATCTCGTCGGGCGCGGGAGCCAGCCGGATCAGCCACGCGAACGCCTCGGCGAAAGCCGTGGCCGCGTGGTCCGCGCTGGGGAGCGTGGCACCGCCAGGCACGTAAGCCTCCGCGGTGGCGACGTCGCCACCCAGCGGCGCGGCGCCGGTGAGCGGCCGGGGGCACGGATAGCCGGCCAGGAACAGGCGGCGCTGGACTTCCACACAGGCCGCTACCCTCGGCGAGTCCGGACGTATCTTGACCACGACCTCCCGGCCGTCGGCCAGCCGCAGCCCGATGACGGTGGACAGGAAGCCGGATCTGAAGAGCTCGCCGGCCGGCGGGCTGCCCAGATGGTCCCCGCACCACTGGGCGAGGTGTCCAGGATCGACGGCACGAGTGTGGGGTGGCACCGGCACATCCTCACATGCGTTCGTGGTGTCGGTGTCCCTTGTGGACTATCGGTGACGTGTTGACGATGCCCGGTGGGCATGCCGAAGGGCCCGTCGCCGGTGTGGCCGACGGGCTCCTCGGGGTTCAGCGGTGGTGGAGGGTGTTGCGGCGGGGTTGTCGGAGTGGGTCTCGGTATTGGGGTGGGATGAATTCCGGTAATCCGTCGGCGGCCGTCCGTACTTCCCAGTCACCGTGGTGGATCAGGCGGTGATGGAACCCGCACAGGAGCACGAGATTCCGGAGGTCGGTGGGTCCGCCGTCCACCCAGTGCTCAATATGATGAGCGTGGCAATTCTTCGGTTTGCGGTGACAGCCCGGGAACGCGCAGCCGCCGTCGCGGATATTCAGCGCCCGGCGTTGGCCGGGCGTGACGAAGCGTCTGAGTCGTCCTACGTCGAGGGGTTCTCCGGCGGTGCTCATCACGACCGGGAGCATCAGGCAGTCGCAGGCGGCGAGTCGGGCTTCGCGGGCGGTCATCGTTCCGACGAAGTCGAGGCAGGCGGTGCCGAGGCCGGATTTGAGTTCGTCGAGTTCGATGGTGACGTGCACGAGGGTGCGGTAGCCGCTGGTTCCGGGTTGGTCGGGGCAGGCGATGGCTAGGTCGAGGAGTTCGGCCCAGGCGTCGCCCAGGCGTTCGCACTTCATCCGCAGGTCGGCTTGGCCGAATTCGTCGACTGGCCGTGGTTGGGCGTAGGCCTCCAGGGCGGCGGCGGTGCGGGCGCCGGTCTCGTCGTCCAGCAGGCCGGTGAGTTTCCAGAAGCCGTCCCTGCGGCGTTCCAGGGTGATTTCGCGGCGTGGTTGTTTGGGTTCGGGGTCTTGGGGTTCGTTGCCGTCGGGGTCCAGCCAGCCCAGGAGGTTCGCTTCGGCCTTGGCGAGCTGCTGCGGGCCGGCAGTCGGGGCGAGGTCGGCGAGGATCTTCTCCGCGACCGCCTTATCTTCGGCGGAGGTGTCGGCGGGGAGTCTCTTCAAGATCTCCAGGATCTGGTCGATCCGCTCGTCCCCGACCAGCCCCTCGGCGGCGACCGCGGCGGTCTCGGGTGCCACGGCCGGGGCTTCGGTGCCATCCAGGTTCCGTGTCGGGTTCAAAGCGATCGCCCGCTTCACCACCGCACCAGCCTCGGCCCGCGACAAACCGGCCATCTCCGCGAACCAACTCGCCGTAGTCCCATGCCCGAACAAGTCTTTCGCACCCCGGGACTCGACCTCCGCCAGAAACCGCCCCAAACCCGCGGTGGCCATCCGAATCACCTGCAACGACTGCTGCACGCCATGGGCAAGCTCCAGCTTGCCGGCACGCCACAGTTCCTGCGGCAACTCGGGAAGGAAGGTCTCGGACACGCCTCCATAATACCCGAAAAAATCGAACATGTGTTCGTAATTTTAAGCGACAAGCGAAATGCGTGCGCAACACTGAAGGGTGAATCCGTCGCTTTGGTGATTCACCCTGAGCGAGCCTCGCAGTTAGTCGACTAAATGCGTGCGTTGGGGACGCGAAAAGCCACGTAGGCGGGGTGGCGAGGCCTCCACGTCTGCTCTCAGGACGGGCAAGGAGGCTCGCGCGGTCGCGGGGACTGCTCGACCTATCGCCGTTGGGGGTTGCGAAAGCCACTTTCGCAACCCCCAACGTTGCGAAAGTGGCTTTCGCAACCCCAGCCCTCGATAGCCCGAGGAACGCCGGGGGCGAGGCTCGGTGTCCGGAAGCGTGTCGGAACCAGGCCGATTCACCCCGGGCAAGACGCCCGAAGCACCGCATTTAGTCGGCTAATTGCGAAACGGACGGGCTCAAGCCGACCGGTCCGACGAAGAGTCACCGATCCGCGGGAAAGGGGCGGTGGAGAAGATGATCTCCACCGCCACCTCGAAGAACTCCGCGATCCGCAGGGCGAGGTAGAGGCTCGGGCTGTACTCGCCGCGTTCGAGGTAGCCGATGGTCTGGTAGTGCACGCCCAGCGCATCGGCGAGTTCGCGGCGGGAGATGCCCCGTTCCGCCCGCAACATCGCGATCCGGTTGTAAACGACCTCGCTCATGAGCTAGCCAATTCGCTGCATCGCCTTTTCCCGTCGTGCCGCCACCGAGGACCCGGACTCGCGCCGCGCCATGCGCCGCAGGACGACCGGGGCCAGCGTCAATCCGATCACGGCCCACACCGACAGCACGCCGAGGGTCTCCCATGGCCGCCAGGACTGGCCGATCTCGATGACCACCGTCGAGTCCGGCAGCAGCGCCGACCGCATGCCGAGGCCGAGCCAGTACATCGGGAACACCTGCCCGAGGTACTGCAGCCACTCCGGCAGCGCGGTGATCGGGTAGAAGATCCCCGAGATCGCGCCGATACCCAGCGTCGGCAGCATGATCAGCCCGATGCTGCGCGCGTTCGTGGTCAGCGAGCCGAAGATCGCGCCGATCGGCATGGTGGCCAGCAGGCCGAGCACCAGCACCCACAGCAGGCCCAGCCACGACGTCAGCCCGCCGGGCGCGATGCCGTCGAACAGGAACAGGCAGGGGACCAATACCAGCAGGATCCCGATGACCGTGTTGAAGGAGACCGTGACGACCTTGCCGACGAGGTAGCCGATCATGCCGTTCGGCGTGGCCTTGGCGCGCAGGAGTGTGCCGTCCTCGCGTTCGACGGCGAGGACGCCCGCCATCCCGAGCATTCCGCTGAACACGATCGACGCGCCCAGCACGCTCGGCACGGTGGCGGCGCCGAGCGAGAACTCGGTCCCCGGCAGCTTCGAGTCGCGCATGAAGAACATGACGACGATGAAGATCGCCGGGAAGAGGAAGGTGTTGAAGAGGTCTTCCCGGTTGGTCATCATCTGGCGGGCTTCGAGCCAGCCGCGCCGGACGCCCAGCCGGACACTGTGCTGAATCGTGTTCATCGCGCGCCCACCGCCTCGAGGGATTCGGCCTTGCGGACCAGGGTCATGTACGTGTCTTCGAGCGACGCCCGCCGGACCTCCAGATCGCCGATGGCGTCCCCATGCTGTTTGAACAGTTCGTGGACGTACTTCGTCGATTCGGTCGTGGAGTGCACGAACCGCTGGCCGTCCAGTGTCCAGCGCACCTCGGCCTCGCCGGCGATCTGCCTGCTCAGCGCGTCGGCCGAACCGTCGGCGACGATGCGGCCGTGGTTCAGGATCAGGATCCGGTCCGCCAGTTTCTCGGCCTCGTCGAGGTCGTGCGTGGTCAGCAGGATCGTCGTGTCGTCGTCATCGGTCAGCCGGTGCACGAGTTCGTGGAACTCGCGCCGCGCCTCCGGGTCCAATCCGGCGGTCGGCTCGTCGAGGAACAGCAGTTCCGGGCGGCCGACGATGCCGATCGCGACGTCGAGACGCCGCCGCTGCCCGCCCGAGAGCATCCGGACCTTCTTGTCCGCGTGCTCGGTCAGGCCGACCGCGGCGACCAGTTCGTCCGGATCCCACGGCCGCTTGATGCGGTCCGTGGAGTACGGCGCGTAGTAGCCGCCCAGGTGCTCCAGCAGCTCACGCACGCGCCATTTCGCGTGGTCGCGCCAGGCCTGGAGGACGACCCCCAGCCGCGCCCTCCAGTTCTCGTCCGCGTGCGCCGGGTCGGCGCCCAGCACGCTGACCTCGCCCTCCGACCGCATCCGGAAGCCTTCGAGGATCTCGATCGTCGTGGTCTTGCCCGCGCCGTTCGGACCCAGCAGGCAGATCACCTCGCCGCGATGCGCGGTGAAGTCGACGCCGTGGAGGACGTCGTTCGTCCCGTACCGCATGCGGAGATCTTTGACGGAGATCATCACGTCGTGTGGATCTCTCATTTGGTCACCCCCATCTCAATGATGCGATCGAATGTAGCACACCTACTACATATGATCTGAGACATACTCTCGTCGGAATCGGCCATCTACAGTGAGCGCATGTCCACGAGCGCACGTGTCCGAGCCGACGCGTGCCCTGGTGTTTTCGCCACGCACGACGCGGCCGACGGTCCGCTCGCCCGGATCCGGCTGCCCGGCGGCGCCATCACCTCGGGCCAGTTCGAGGCGCTCGCCGACGCCGCCGGCGACCTCGGGGACGGCGCCCTCCACCTGACCTCCCGCGGCAACGTCCAATTGCGTGGCGTCACCCGGCCGGGTCTCGCGGGCAGGCTCGCCGCGGCCGGGCTCCTGCCCTCGCCGTCGCACGAACGTGTCCGCAACATCCTCGCGTCGCCGCTCAGCGACACCGCGCAAAAGCTCGCCTCGGCGCTCGACGAAGCCCTGTGCGCGGTCCCCGAGCTGGCCGAACTCCCGGGACGCTTCCTCTTCGCCCTTGACGGCGGCCAGGGCGACGTCGCCGGCGAGGGCGCCGACGTCTGCTGGCGCGACGGAGCCGTGCTGCTCGCCGGCGAGGACACCGGCCTGCGGATCACCGCCGAGCACGCCGTCGAGACGCTGCTTTCGGTCGCGCGAGCGTTCCTCCGGACGCGAGGAACGGCTTGGCGGGTCAGCGAACTCGCCGACACCGCACCGCTGATCGATGGCATACCGGGGGAAACGACGGAGCCGCGGAAGTTCGAGGTGAATCCCGGCCTTCCGATCGGGCCGATCGGGGAGGCGACCGGGGTCGCCCCGGTCTTCGGCAGGCTCACCTCGGCTCAGGCGCGCAAGATCGCGAAGGCCGGGAACGCCGTGGTCACCCCGTGGCGGTCGATCCTGGTCCTCGGCCCCCTGGAAGCGGATCCGGGGCTGATCACCGATCCGGACGCGCCGTCGCTCGGGATCAGCGCCTGCGTCGGGCAGCCGGGCTGCGCGAAGTCGCTCGCCGACGTGCGGGCCGACGCGGCGAAGGTCGGCCGGACCCCGAGAGTGCATTTCGCCGGGTGCGCCCGGCGATGCGGAAAGCCCGCGCACGAGCACGTCGACGTGCTCGCGACGGAGGACGGTTATCTGGTCGACGGGGCGTTCGTCCCGGTCGGCGAGCTGACAGAGACTTTGGCGACGTTGGCGGAGAAGGGACAGCAGTGATCGACTACATCCGGGACGGGGCCGAGATCTACCGGCATTCGTTCGCCACCATCCGTGAGGAGGCGGATCTCGCGATCCTCCCCGACGACGTCGCGGTGCTGGCCGTGCGGATGATCCACGCCTGCGGGATGGTCGACCTGGTCGACGACCTCCGCTACAGCCTGGACGTGGTGGAATCCGGCCGCGCCGCGCTCGAAGCGGGCGCGCCGATCCTGTGCGACGCCAACATGATCGCCTCCGGGGTGACCCGCAAACGTTTGCCCGCCGCCAACGAGGTGCTGTGCACGCTGTCCGACCCGAAGGTGCCGGGGCTGGCCGAGCGGATGGGCACCACCCGGTCCGCGGCCGCGCTGGAGCTGTGGCGCGACAAGCTGCCCGGTTCCGTGGTGGCGATCGGCAACGCGCCCACCGCGTTGTTCCGCCTGCTGGAACTGCTGGAAGAGGGCGTCGGCGCGCCGGCGGCGATCATCGGGGTCCCGGTGGGTTTCATCGGCGCCGCCGAGTCCAAAGTGGAGCTCGCGAAGCGGGCACCCGCCCCGTACCTGGTGGTGCACGGACGCCGCGGCGGCAGCGCGATGGCCGTCGCCGCGATCAACGCGATGGCGAGTGAGGTCGAATGAGCGGGCTCGGGAAACTCTGGGGTGTCGGGCTCGGACCCGGTGACCCGGAACTGATGACGGTCAAGGCGGCCCGCCTGATCGGCGAGGCCGACGTCATCGCCTATCACAGCGCGCGGCACGGCCGGAGCATCGCGCGTTCGGTCGCCGAGCCGTACCTGCGGGACGGCCAGATCGAGGAGAAGCTGGTCTACCCGGTCACCACCGAGACCACCGACCACCCCGGCGGCTACGAAGGCGCCATCGCCGACTTCTACGAGCTGAGCGCGAAACGGCTGGCCGAGCACCTCGACGCCGGCCGCGACGTGGTCGTGCTCTGCGAAGGCGACCCGTTCTTCTACGGCTCCTACATGTACATGCACGAACGGCTCGCCGACCGCTACGAGGCGACCGTGGTGCCCGGCGTGACCTCGGTCAGCGCGGCGTCCTCGGTACTCGGCCGCCCGCTGGTGCAGCGCGACGAGGTCCTCACCATCCTCCCCGGCACGCTGCCCGCGCCGGAACTCGCGCGGCGCCTGGCCGACACGCAGGCCGCGGCGGTGCTCAAACTCGGGCGCACGTTCGGCAACGTCCATGAGGCGCTGGCCGAAGCCGGGAAGCTGGACGACGCCTTCTACGTCGAACGCGCGACCTGGCAGGCGCAGCGCGTCGAGCCGTTCGCCGACGTCGACCCGGATTCGGTGCCGTACTTCTCGCTGGCACTGCTGCCCAGCCCGGCCTACGCGTCCCGGCTCGCCGACGAACCCGAAGTCACCCGGAAGCAGGAAACGCACACCGGTGGCGAAGTCGTGGTCGTCGGCCTCGGTCCGGCCGGTCCCGGCTGGCTGACCCCAGAAGCGACCGAGGAACTGGCCGCGGCGGAGCACGTCGTCGGCTACGGCCCGTACGTCGCGCGAGTGCCGCAGCGCGCGGGCCAGCAGCGGCACGCGTCGGGCAACCGTGTCGAGGCCGAACGCGCCGTCGAAGCGCTCGAACTGGCCACGAACGGCGCCAAGGTCGCCGTCGTCTCGTCGGGTGATCCCGGCGTGTTCGCGATGGCGTCGGCGGTGCTGGAGCAGGTCGCGGCCGGGCACGGCGCGGGCGCCCGGGTGCGGATCGTGCCCGGCGTGACCGCCGCGCAGGCGGCCGCGTCCCGGGTCGGCGCGCCGCTGGGCCACGACTACTGCGTGCTTTCGCTGTCCGAC
This sequence comes from Amycolatopsis roodepoortensis, assembly GCF_024628825.1. Classification (NCBI taxonomy): domain Bacteria; kingdom Bacillati; phylum Actinomycetota; class Actinomycetes; order Pseudonocardiales; family Pseudonocardiaceae; genus Amycolatopsis; species Amycolatopsis roodepoortensis. The sequence goes on along the minus strand of NZ_CP102415.1, from coordinate 3,128,554 downwards.
CGGCTCAAGCCGTGGGAGATCATCGAACGACGGCTGGACGCGGCGGGCGCGGCGGATCTCGTGCTCGCGCTGTACAACCCGGCGTCCCGCACGCGGACCACGCAGCTCGCGCAGGCCCGCGACGTCCTGCTCCGGCATCGCGCGCCGGAAACCCCGGTGGTCGTCGCCCGCGACGTCGGCGGGCCCGAGGAGGACGTCCGCGTGGTCACCCTCGGCACCCTCGATCCGGCCGGTGTCGACATGCGCTGCCTGCTGATCATCGGCTCGTCGAAGACGCGCGCCGAGAACGGCGTTGTCTGGACGCCCCGCACTTACGAGTGATCTCGCGTCTCGGCGTGGCCTGGCCCGCGTGACCGGACCGGTCACGCGGGCACTGTGTGGATTTCTGGTCGTCCAACGCCCCAAAATCCACACGGTCGCGTCCTCGGGCGGACGCCGCGCGCTTACGAGTGATGCCCGAGGCCCGCGTTGCGGGCTTGGGCGAGCAGCACCTCCCGGTCGTCCGTGCCGGCCTTGGCGTGGATCGCCGAGACGACGTTGCGCACCGTCTTGGGCGCGAGCCCGAGCCGACGCGCGACGGCCGGGATCTCCAGCCCGTCCGCCAGGAGGCCGAGCACCTCGTGCTCGCGTGAGGTCAGCCGCGGGAACGCCCGCATCGGCTGCGACGCGGCCAGCAGGCCGTAAAGCCGGTCCGCGGCGCGCTCGCCGAACACCACCGCCCCCGCCGCCACCCCGCGGATGAACCGGACCAGGTCGTCGTGACCCGCGCTCCGGGACAGGACGCCGCGCGCGCCCGCGAGCATCGCGGCGACCACGAGCTCGCCGTCACCCGGTGGGGTCAGGACGAGGACGGCGGTCCCCGGCACGCGCGAAGCCACTTCGCGTGTGACGGCGAGCCCGTCCAGTGCGGGCGGGTGAACCGGGAGGACGAGGACGTCCGGACGAAGGGCCGTGGCGTGCCAGACCGCTTCGCGTTCGTCGGGGGTGTGGGCGACCACCTCGAGCTCCGGCGACACGGGCGGTTCGGGGACACCCGCGAAGACCACGCTCACCGCTTGGGTTCGAATCGGCACGCCATCGGTTGTAGCGCAGAACTTTTGTACAGTGTCGGGCCGTTTTCGGTGAACAATGTCCAATCGGTAACGGTTCGACGATCAGGGGGGCCTGGTGCCGAGACGTGAGCGTCCGCTGGGGCCGGGCGACGACGTCGTCGTGAGCTTCGCGGCGGACCTTCGGCTGCTTCGCGAGAAGGCCGGAGGGCCGACGTACCGCGAGCTTTCGACCCGTGCGGGTTACTCGGCCGCCGCGCTCTCCGAAGCCGCCGGCGGACGGAAGCTGCCGGGGCTCGCGGTGACGACCGCGTACGTCACCGCGTGCGGCGGCGACGTCCCGGCATGGGAGGAGCGCTGGCGCACGGTCGCCGCCGGGCTCGCCGCGGCCGCGGGCGAACGCGACGAAACCGAACTGCCGTACCTGGGGCTGGCCGCGTTCCAGACGGCCGACGCCGCACGCTTCTTCGGCCGCGAGCGGCTGGTCGCCGAACTGGCAGGCAAGCTCGCGGAACGGCGGCTCGTCGGTGTCTTCGGCGCTTCGGGATCGGGGAAGTCGTCCGTCCTGAGGGCCGGGCTGGCGGCGTCGAGCGAACGTCCGGTCGTCCTCCGCACACCAGGCGCGCATCCACTCGAAGAGGACCTCGACGCCGAGGGACGGCTGCTGATCGTCGACCAGTTCGAGGAGGTCTACACGCTCTGCCGGGACCAGGCCGAACGCGAGAAATTCGTCGACGTGCTGCTCGCGCTCTCCCGCGACGAGCACGGGACGCGGGTCGTCCTCGGTGTCCGCGCGGATTTCTACGGTCACCTCTGCCGTCACGCCGGTCTCGTCGAGGCGCTCACCGACGCGCAGGTGATGGTCGGCCCGATGACCGCCGACGAGCTCCGGACCGCGATCGTCGAACCCGCCGTCCGCGCGGGCTGCCGGGTCGAGGCGGCGCTGGTCACGACGCTCGTCGCCGACGCCACCGGCCAGCCCGCGATGCTCCCGCTGGTCTCGCACGCGTTGCTGGAGACCTGGCGGCGGCGCCAGGGGATCACGCTGACCAGCGCGGCCTACGAGGCGGCGGGCGGGATCCTCAACGCGATCGCGCAGACCGCCGAGGCCGTCTACACGGATCTGGAGCCGGACAGACAGCGCCTCGTGCGGCAGATCTTCCTTCGGCTGACCGCGCTCGGCGAAGGCACCGAAGACACGAAGCGCCGCCTCAACCGCCGCGAACTCGACGACGACCCGGCGACCACGGAGGTCCTCGAACGCCTCGCCGAGGCACGTCTGCTGGTCCTCGACCGTGACGGCGTCGAGATCGCCCACGAGGCGCTGATCCGCGGCTGGCCCCGGCTGCGCGACTGGCTCGCGGAGGACCGCGAAGGGCACCGGCTGCATCGCCAGCTCGCCGAAGCGACCGAGCTGTGGGAGTCGCTGGATCGCGACAAGGGCAGCCTGTACCGGGGCACGCGGCTGGGACGCGCGGCGGAATGGGCGGAACGGGAGCCCGGCGCGCTGAGCGCACGCGAGCGGCAGTTCCTCCAGGCCGGGCTGGACGCCGAAGCCGAGGAAACCGCTGTCGGCCGCAAACGGACGCGGAGGCTGCGAAGGCTCGTCGCGCTCCTCGGCGTCCTGCTGCTCCTCGCGGGTGTCGCCGTCGGATACGCCGTCGATGCCGGGCGGACCGCCACCGATCAGCGGAACGTGGCACTCGCGCGCAAGGCCGTCGTCGACGCGAAGGCGTTGCGGGACTCGAATCCGGCGCTGTCCACGCAGCTCAGCCTCGCCGCGTACCGGCTCGCGCCGATCCAGGAGACCCATGACGGTCTACTCGCGGCCATGGCGGCGCCGTTCCCCACCCGGATGGTCTTCGACCCCGGCGAGGTCACCGTCGCGCTGAGCGGGCAGCTCATGGTCACTTCGGACAACTACCGGGCGACGCAGGTGTGGTCGATCGCTGACACGCGGCATCCGGCGCTCCTGGCGACGCTGCCCGGATCGGAGGAGATCCGCGGGCCGCTGGCGTTCAGCCGCGACGGGCGGGCGCTGGCGACCGCAACCCGGGATCACCGGGTCCGGTTGTGGGAGCTGACCGATCCGCGGAACCCGGTGCGGAAGGCGGACCTCACCGGGCACCGGAACACGTTGCTGTCCCTCGATTTCAGCCCGGACGGCCGCCGGCTCGCCTCGGGTTCGGTCGACCGCACCGTCCAGCTCACCGACGTCGGGGACCTCGGCGCGCCGAAACCGCTCGGCGGTATCCCGGCCCCCGAACTCGAACGCGCCGTGTTCAATCCCGACGGCACGATGCTCGCGGTCACGAGCACGAACTGGACGGCGGAGCTCTGGGACGTCACGGCGCCGTCCGCGCCACGGCGGCGCTCCGTCCTTTCCGGACACAAGGACCTCCAGCTCACCCCGGCGTGGAGCCCGGACGGGCGGCGGCTGCTCACCACCAGCTGGGACCGCACCGCGAAGCTCTGGGACGTCGCCGATCCGGCGGCGCCTCGGTCGCTTTCGACGCTGACCACCCCGGCCGTGGTCTGGGCGGCCGGGTTCAGCCCGAGCGGCAGGCTGGTGGTGACCGCGGGGGACGACCAGTCCGTGCGGCTCTGGGACGTCACGGGGCCGGCGAAGGAACTGCCGCCCCTTTCGGGGCATACGAACGCCATCTGGTGGACCGCGTTCTCCCCGGACGGCAAGACCATCGTCTCCGCCAGCGCCGACCGCACCGTGCGGCTGCAGGACGTCGGCGAACTGGCGCTGGCTTCGAGCGTGGGCTGGAACGCCGGGGCGTTCACCGAACAGGGGCGGATCCTCGTCACCGCGGGGGACGACGCGCGGCTCTGGGCGATGGACGATCTCCGTGCGCCGAGACAGCTCTCGAAACTTCCCGGCCCGGCCACCGTCACCGCCGTCGCGCTGAGCCCGGACCGGCGAAGCCTCGCGCTGGCCGCGCACGCCGGCGCCGGTGTCGGCGGGACGTTCGTGCTCCAGCGCTGGGACATCGCCGATCCGATGGCGCCGCGGCTGCTGGCGTCGACCGAGGTGAAACCCACGTACTCGCTCGCGTTCAGTCCCGACGGGAAGACCTTCGCCTCCGGCCACGACGACGGTCCGGTGCAGCTCTGGGACGTCGGTGATCCCGGCCGGTTCGCCGAACCGCGGGTCCTGCCGGTCGGGGACGGCACCGTGTGGTCGCTCGCGTTCACCCCGGACGGGCGGACGCTCGTGGCTGCCCAAGGGCCGGATTCGTCCGCGGTGACCCTGTGGGACGTCACCGATCCCCGGCGCCCGGGGCTGGCGTCGACGCTGAAGCCCGACGCCGGGGCCGTGTTCAAGGCGGCCGTCAGCCCGGACGGCCGCACGGTGGCCGCGGGCAGCAGTGACCGGAACGTCTACCTGTGGGACATCGCGGATCGCGCGCACCCCGTACGGCTCGCGAAACTGGGCGGCAATCCCGAAGGCGTCGGGCATATCGCGTTCGGGCCGTCCGGCCGGGAGCTGGCGGCTTCGGCGTTCCGGACGGTGCGCGTCTGGGATATCGCCGATCCGCGGAAACCGGTGGAGAAGGCGCAGCTCACCGGGTTCGCGGCGACGGTCAACTCACTGGTGTACCGGGACGACGGGCATACGCTCGCCATCGGGAGCAGCGGCGTCCAGCTGTGGCAGACGAACACGGACCGCGTGAGCGAGGAGATCTGCGCGCTGGCGACGCCGAGGATCACGCGGGAGGAGTGGGAGCGGTATTTCCCGGGGCTCGACTACGCGCCGCCGTGCGGATGAGGGGGCTGCCCGGTCGTCGCGTGTCGCGAAAGCCACTTTCGGGACGTCAGGTGTCTCGAAAGTGGCTTTCGCGACACGCGATGGGTCCCGAGTCTCGGCAAAGGAACGCCGCCGACTTACGTGGACCATGGCCCGACAGGGCCGAGAAAGAGACGGAGTAACTCCCTCCGTAATAAACATATAGCGCATGGGGGGACTTGCCACAAGACCCCGGTGATGCCTCAGACTCACTCGCCGTAGCCGAAACCGGGCGAAATGGGAGTCTGTGTCAACTCAGGGTCATGAAGAAGAGCTGCGGTCCGAACGCGAATACGTCGCCGGGCTCTACACGCGCCTGGACGCCGAACGCGCGCGGGTGAAGGGGGAGTTCCAGTCGGCGCTGGGCGGGACCGGCGGGACGGCCATGGAACGCGACGTCGAGGTGCGCGCGCTGGCCAGGGAGTCGCGGCGGCTGGACGTCGTCGACAACGGTCTGTGCTTCGGCAGGCTGGACAGTCTCGCGGGGGAGACCTCGTACATCGGCCGCATCGGGCTCTTCGACGAGGAGAACGACTACGAACCGGTGCTGCTCGACTGGCGGGCACCGGCGGCGCGCCCGTTCTACACCGCGACCGCCGCGACGCCGGAGAAGATGCGCCGTCGCCGTCAGTTCCACACGCACGGGCGTGAGCTGCTCGGCTTCACCGACGAGGTGTTCGGCCGTCCCGGCGGCGACGCGGAGGGTGACGCGGCGCTGCTGGCGGCCGTCAACGCGCCGCGCGGCGAGGGGATGCGGGACATCGTCGCGACGATCCAGTCCGAACAGGACGAGATCATCCGGCACGAACATCCCGGGGTGCTGGTGATCGAGGGCGGGCCGGGCACCGGGAAGACCGTGGTGGCGCTGCACCGCGTCGCCTACCTGCTCTACACCCAGCGCGAGCGGATGGAACGCCACGGCGTGCTCGTGGTCGGGCCGAATCCGGCGTTCCTGCACCACATCGGCCGGGTCCTGCCGTCGCTGGGCGAGACCGACGTGGTGTTCATGACGACCGGCGATTTCGTTCCCGGCAAGCATGTCACCGCCGAGGACGGCCCCGAAGCCACCCGGCTCAAGGGTTCGCTGAAGATGCTGGACGTCCTCAAGGCCGCCGTCGCCGATCGCCAGCGGCTGCCGGAGGAGCCGGTGCTGATCGATCTCGCCGACGTCACCGTCCGGATCGACGCCGAGACCGCGGAATGGGCAAGGGACGAGGCGCGCAAGAGCGGGCTGCCGCACAACGAGGCGCGCGGGACGTTCACCGACATCGTCACCTACGTCCTGACCGAGCGGGCGATCGCCCGGATCGGCCGAGGCTGGCTCAGCCGGGACGACCGCGACGAATGGGAGCGGCTGCGGAAGGACCTCCTCAAGGAACTGGCGGAGAGCGAGACGTTCACCACCGCGCTCGACGAACTCTGGCCGATCCTGACGCCCGAAAGTCTGCTGGGCTCCCTGCTCTCGTCCCCGGAGCGGCTTCGCGCGGCGGGCGCCGACCAGGCGTTGCTGCGTGCCGAAGGGGAAGCCTGGACGGTGTCGGACATGCCGCTGCTCGACGAACTCGTCGACCTGCTCGGCCGTGACAAGACGGCGGACGCGGCGGCGGAGAAGGCGCTCGCGCGGGAGAAGAAGGCCGAAGCCGAGTACGCCGAAGGTGTGCTCGACACGATGAAGCTCGACCGCGAAGAGATGGACGAGGACGTCATGCTGTCGGCTGAGAACCTCCTCTTCGCCGACGAACTCGCCGACCGGTTCGTGGAGCACGACACGCGCAGCCTCGTCGAACGCGCCTCCGCCGACCGGGACTGGACGTACCGGCATGTCGTGGTCGACGAGGCGCAGGAACTGTCCGAAATGGACTGGCGGGTGCTGATGCGGCGTTGTCCCAACCGTTCCTTCACCGTCGTCGGGGATCTGGCGCAGCGCCGGTCCGAGGCCGGGGCGCGGTCGTGGGACGCGATGCTGAAGCCGTACGTGCCGGGCCGGTGGGTCTACCGGTCGCTGACGGTGAACTACCGCACCCCGGCGGAGATCATGGCCGTCGCCGCGTCGGTGCTCGCCGAGTTCGCGCCCGACGTCCGGGCGCCGGAATCGGTCCGGTCCAACGGGGTCCGGCCGTGGGCGCGGCAGGTCTCCGGGGAATCCCTCGCCGGTGCCATCGAGGAGTTCGTCAAGGACGAAGCCGGGCGTGAAGGAACCAGCGTCGTGATCGGCCCGCCCGGAGTGCCGGGCACGGTGCCCGCGTCGGAGACGAAGGGGCTCGAGTTCGACGCGGTCCTCGTCGTGGACCCGGAGCGGATCCTGGCCGACGGCCCGCGCGGTGCGGCTGAGCTCTACGTCGCGCTCACGCGTGCTACGCAGCGCCTCGGCGTCCTGCACGAAGGCCCGCTGCCGCCCGCACTGGCGGGCCTGAACTCGTCACTCGCGTGATCAGAGACCGCACTCGCGTGATTGGAGGCGTAACTCACGAGTTACGCCTCCACTCACGTGAGTTACGGGTTCAAACACGCGAGTGACGACTCAGCGCGTCGGGTCCTTGCCGTTCGGCTGCCGCGGACCCGGACCCGGCGACCACCAGCCGGGGACGACCTTCTCGCCGTGGACGATCGTCGGCGCGATCCCCTCGGTGAACGGTTCCACCTGCAACAGCTGGCCCCAGGACTGGCTCGGCTGGCCGATCAGGTAGCTGGGCACCTCGGGTTCGGCCGCGACCTCTTCGAGCCAGCCGATCGGGCCGCCGTTGGTACTGGACGCCCAGTTCGCCTCGTCGGCGACGGTGCCGGGGGTGATCCGGTAGTCGGGCATCTTCGAAATGCCGTCGTGCGAGGTCACCGGCTGCACGCACGGGTAGACGAACGACGCCGGCCAGTCGACGTACACCTGCTTTCCCGCGATCTTCTCGGTCAGCGTGGTGAACGTCGGCACGCGCGGCGCGGACGCGGCGATCCAGCCGTCCTCGGTGAGGTCGTTGTCGACGATGTTGATCCGCACGGACGTCGTCTCGGGGGGAAGGTCGCGCAGGTTGATCCGGGTGTCGTTCCAGCCGTTGGTCCCGGCGCCCGGCGGCAGCACGAACTGGCTGCGGACGACCTTCACGCCTTCGCCGGTGTTCACGCCGTAGTCGAGGCTGACCGACGTCGGCCGCCGGGCCGCGCCCGCGGTGGCGACCACGATCTGGCCGTCGGCGGGCTTCTCGGACAGGGCGTACCAGTCGCTGCGCAGACGTCCGGCCCGCGTCTCGGGGTCGAGGAAGCTGCTCCACATCGGGACTTCGTCGGGTTTGAACCCGTGCGGCGGCTCGGCCAGCGGATCCTTGTCGTCGATCGCGCGGGTGTGGAACCCGGTCTGCACGCGGCCGTTGTCCTGTTCGGGATCGGGCAGCGGCGGCGGGGTCTGCCCGGCGGGCGGCTCTTCCTTCTTCACCGGCACCGTCCGCTGTTCGGGCTGGGTGCGCAGGATGCTGGTCGCGGCGTCGCGTTCCACCATCACGTGGTCGGAGAGGTTGCAGCTCTTGCCGAACAGATGCCCGAAGTTCGCGGCGCCGAGGCTGTAGGACCCCGACTGGTTGTGGATCGCCCACGCCATGCTGACGAATTCGCCCGTCGCCATCAGACCGCAGACGACCACCAGCGAGAGTGAACCGAGCCGCAGCGACCGGCTCCGTCCTTCCTGTGGCCCCGCCTGCAGGCCGGGCCGGTGTGCGCGGACGTTCTCCACGAACGCGTACACCCCGGAGATCGCGGCCGCGACCAGCAGGATCGTCGACAGCTGGATCCCGCCGATCGACGGCGCCACCGCCGTCCACTGCACGCCGAGTTTCGAGACGAACCAGTACGAGTTGGGCCCGGTCGCGGCCAGCGCGCCGACCACGAGCAGCCCGGCGAGGAACGCGGCGCGGTTGCGCCTGGACCTCAGCACCGTCGAACTGGTCGCCAGCGCGGTCAAGGCCGCCATCGCCGCGCCGACCGCGGCGAACGCGCCGAAGTGGTGCGTCCACTTGGTCGGGGTCAGCGCCAGCAGCAGGAAGAACAGCGCGACCGTGCCGATCAGGCGGCGGCTGGGGCCGAGCGCGGCGCCGGGGATCCGGCCGCGGCGCAGCAGCACCACCAGGCAGGTCCCGGTGCACAGCAGCACCAGCAGCACGGGGAACCGGCGTGGCACGGAGCCGTCCGGCAGGCTTTCGAAGAGCAGCTGGTAGCGCGCGAGTTCCTGGAACCAGGACAGGTTCGGGCCGACCAGGGTGCGGATCCGGGTCGCCTCCTGCACGGTGGCGAAGGTCTGGTCGGCGAACACCACGACCAGCACCAGCAGCCCGGCGGCCAGCACCGGCGCGAGCACCGGGAGCCAGCCGTTCTCGGCGCGCTGGCGGACCAGTTTGTACAGCGGGCGCGCGGCGACCAGGAACGGCGCGACCGCGATCAGCCCGGTCGGCGTCGCGGCCAGGGTGAATCCGGCGGCGGTCAGGCCGAGGCACAACGGCAGCAGGCGGCGGGTCACCAGCGCGCGCTCCACGGCGCAGATCGCCAGCAGCGAGCCCAGCGCGGCGACCGGTTCGGGCCGGACACCGTTGTTGAACGGCATCCACCAGACCAGGAAGACCGCGGCGGCGGCCCAGCCGGCGGCGCGGCTCGTGCGGACCTGGGTGCCAAGGCGCGGCATGACCTCGCGGCTGATCAGCAGCCAGCTCAGCACGCCGAGCAGGAACGACGGGAGCCGGATCCACGGCGGCACCGTGCTGACGTGCGCCATCAGCTGGTACACGTGGTAGAACCAGCCGAACGGCGCTTCGGCGACGCCGAACCAGCGGTGGTAGTTCGTCAGGTAGCCGGTCTCTTCGGCCACTCTCGACATCGTGAGGATGTAGCCGTCGTCGGAGGTGACCGGGCCGATGAAGACCCACGCGCCGAGCGCGATGATCACCGTCGCGTCGCGGGCGGTCAGGCGCCACCAGCCGACCGGCGCCCAGCGCGGCGCGCGGCGGGCGAACCCGGAGTCCATCCGCCACACCGCGATCAGGCAGCCGATGAACGACAGCGCCGCGATGACGCCGATGATCCACTTCCACACCGTCGGCGAGGTCTGGTAGCGGGTGTCCGGGACGACCGAGACGTGCAGTCCGGCGATCGGGTCCTTGCCCGCGTTGATCGACGAGTAGATCCCGACCAGCCGCGGCCGGACGTCGCCCTCGGCGTGGAATACCACGGTCTTGGCGACGGTCAGCGTCATCTGGTTCGCGTCCGCCGACAACTTGACGTCGCAGTTGTTCTCCGGCAGCGGCTGCTGCACGATCTGCTGACCCTGGCTGGAGGCGAGCAGCACGCCGTTGTCGATGCGCAGCTGCAGGCCGACGCCCTTGCCCGCGCGCGGGTCGGTGCGGCCGTCGGGCACGGTGGAGAACAACAGCGCCTGGCCCTGCGAACGCGCGTCCAGCGACCGGACGGTCGTGCACGGCAGATCGACGCGCAGGTCCTGCGCCCAGTACCCGGTCAAGGGCGCGTTGACGGAGCGGGTGTCGCCGCCCGTTGGCCAGACGACCTCCGCTGTGTCCTGCACCACCGGCAGGAAGGGGAAAGCCAACGCGCACAAGGCGGACAGCAACCCCAGCGTGACAGCGATCAGACGCATCGGCGCAACGCTAACGGGTCTGCTCCGAACGGCTTACGCAGGGCTGCCCTTCGCCGTGCCGCTCAACCAGGTTAGGGCGTCCTGGACTGTCGTTACGCTGGCCGTTTCCGGCCGCGACGGCCGTCGGACGACGACCACCGGAACGCCGAGCCCGCGGGCGGCCGTGAGCTTCGCCGCGGTCATCTCGCCGCCGCTGTCCTTGGTGACGAGGACCTCGATGCCGTGCCGCCGCATGAGCGCGCGTTCCTTCTCCACCGTGTACGGCCCGCGGTCCAGCAGGATCTCGTGACGCCGGGGGAGCGGCACCTCGGGCGGGTCGACGCAGCGGATCAGGAACCAGAGATCCAGCCCGGCGAAGGCGGTGAGCCCTTGCCGTCCGCTGGTCAGGAACACGCGGTCGCCGAGCGACGGGAGCAGCCGCGCGGCGTGGTCGAGGTCGTCGGCCCAGTGCCAGGTGTCCCCGGGCCGTTCGGTCCAGCCGGGCCGGGCGAGCCTGAGCAGGGGGGTGCCCGTTTCCCGCGCCGCGATGGCCGCGTTCGAGCCGATGCGTTCGGCGAAGGGATGCGTGGCGTCGATCACCGCGTCGACGTCGCTCTCGGTCAGCCAGCGTGCGAGACCTTCCGGGCCGCCGAAGCCGCCGACGCGGACTTCGCCCTCAGGCAGCTTCGGGCGCGCGACGCGGCCCGCGAGCGACGACACGACGTGCTCGCCGCGTGCCACCAGTTCCTTCGCGAGCTCGCGTGCTTCGCCGGTACCGCCCAGGATGAGCAGCGTCATCGCGCCACAGCGGCCCGCCACCGCTCCAGCGTGCGCAGGTTGGCGAGCGTCTCCGCCCAGGTGAGTTCGGGCGCCTGCCGGTCTTCGAGGTGTGTGGCGACGTGGTCGGCCTCGCGAGCGAAGAGGCCTTGAGTCGCTTCGACTTCGATCACCTCGGGCTCGCCACCTTCGGGCGTGAGGATGATCTGCGAGGTCTTGGGCTTGCGCATTTCGTGGATCCACGCCGGTTTCGGCACGTACAGCTGCCCTTCGGAGCCGTACACGCGGATGTGGTCGTCCTGCGTGAGCAGGAAGCCGCAGGCCAGCTGCGCGAGGATCCCGCCCGGCAGCCGCAGGAGCCCGAACGCGACCTCGTCGACGCCGTTCTCGTCGAGTCGCGCCATCCCGAGCACCTCGTCGGGCTCGACGACGTCCTGCCCGGTCGCCGCCTGCGAGACCAGCCGCGCGAGTGACGTGCAGTAACAGCCGACGTCGAAGATCCCGCCGCCGCCCAGCGCGGGATCGGTGAGCCGGGGCACGGCGAAGTTGTAGCTGAAGGTGACGTCCACGGCGCGGACCTCGCCGATGGCGCCGCAGGAGATCAGCTCGGCCAGCCGCCGGATCTGCGGATGCAGCCGGTACATGAACGCCTCCATGAGGAAGACGTCGTTGGCGCGGGCGGCGTCGATGACCTTCTCCGCCTCGGCGACCGACATGGTCAGCGGTTTCTCGCACAGGATGTGCTTGCCGGCTTCGGCCGCGCGGATCGCCCATTCACCGTGCAGGGGATGCGGTGTCGAGATGTAGATCGCGTCGACGCCGGGATCGGCGAGCAGGTCTTCGTAGGCGCCATAGCATTTCGGGATCTCGAAGCGGCTCGCGAACTCGGCCGCCCGGTCACCGGATCGCGCGGCGACGGCTTCGAGGACACCGTGTCTGCTCTCTTCGACGCCCGCCGCGAACTCGGCGGCGATGGTCCCGGCGGCCAGCAGGCCCCAGCGCACGTTCTTCACAGCGACTCCGGTTGGTTGGCGCGATCGCGGGTGGCCGAGTACAGGAAACTGTCGGGAAATCCTTCCGCGGCAAGGACTTTCCCGACGAAGATCATCGCCGCGCGGCTGATCCCGGCCTCCCGGGACTGCGCCGCGATGGTGCCGAGCGTGCCGCGCAACACCTGCTCACCCGGCTGGCTCGCCAGCGCGACCACCGCGGCCGGGCAGTCGTCGGGGTAGAACGGCCGCAGTTCGTCGACTACCTGCTCGATGCGGTTGATCGCCAGATGAAGTGCGAGCGTGGTGCCGGTGCGCGCGAAATTCGCCAGGGTTTCCCCTGGCGGCATGGCGGTCGACCGGGCCTGCGCGCGCGTGATGACCAGACTTTGGCCGACCTCGGGCACCGTCAGTTCGCGGTTGAGCAGCGCGGCCGCGGCGGCGAACGCGGGCACACCCGGCGTGACGTCGTAGGGAACGCCGGCCGCGTCGAGGCGGCGCATCTGCTCGGCGACCGCGCTGTAGATCGACGGGTCGCCGGAGCAGAGCCGCGCGATCTCGTGGCCCTTCCCGTGGGCCTCGACCATGCGCTCGACGATCGCGGGGAGGTCGAGGTTCGCGGTGTCGACGAGCACCGCGTCGTCCGGGCAGTAGGCGAGCAGGTCCGTGGGTGTCATGCTGCCGGGGTACAGGCAGGTTTCGCAGCGGCCGAGCAGGTCACGGCCTCGCACGGTTATGAGGTCGGCGGCGCCGGGCCCGGCTCCGATGAAGTGCACTGTCAAGGTTTGCTCCACTGCGTCACGGCTCGCGCCGGGGTCCAGCCGGTGAATCCGCCCAGCGGCGCGGCCTGTTCGACGGCGACGCGGATCAGCTCCCCGCCGTGCTCGCCGTACGCGCGGGCCAGCGCCTGTTCGGCTTCGAGGGTCACGCCGTGCGCGACGATCCGCGCGCCGGTCGCCAGGCAGGCGTCCAGGACGCCGGGCACGGTCAGCCCGCCGCCGAGGAAGATGGCGTGCGGCTTGGTCAGCCCTTCGAGGGCGTCCGGTGCCGCGCCGGTCACCACGTGGAGTTCCGGGACGCCGAGCGCGTGCGCGTTCCGGGTGATCCTGGCGGCCCGCTCCGATGACCGCTCGATCGCGATCGCCCGGTTCAGGGGATGCACGCGGGACCACTCGATGCCGATACTGCCCGCGCCCGCGCCGACGTCCCAGAGCAGTTCGCCGGGTGTCGGCGCGAGCCTGGCCAGCGCGGACGCACGGAGGTCGCGTTTGGTGAGCTGGCCGTCGTGCTCGAAGACGTCGTCGGGGAGGCCGGTCAGCGGCAGCGCGGGCCCATCGGCCTCGATGGCGAACACGGTCAGCGTGCCGGGGCCGACCCGCTCGTCCGGGCCGCCGAGGTCGGAGAGAGCGGTGACGCGGCTCTTGCCGTAACCGCGGGCTTTGAGCAGGTCAAGGAGGTCTTCGGCGTTCGCGCCGAGGACGAGGATCTTCCGCCCGGGCGCCAGTACACGGCTCACCCGGCTGATCGCGCGGCCGACGACGGTGACCACCTCGGTCTCCTCCGCCGGCCAGCCGAGCTTCGCGCGGGCGAGCGTCACCGAAGAGAGCGCGGGCAGGACCTCGACGTCGTAGCCGCGCTGGATCAGCGTCGTGCCGATACCGGAGAGCAGCGGATCGCCGCTGGCCAGCACGCAGACACGGCCTTCCCGCTCGGCGAGGAAGGCGTCCAGGCCGGGCAGGAGCGGGCTGGGCCAGGGCTCGCTTTTCATCCCGGCCGGCAGGTACGCGAGCTGTCTCGGCGAGCCCACGACCACGTCGGCGTTCAGGACCGCTTCCCTGGCCTGCGAGGACAGGCCGGGCCAGCCGTCGGCCCCGATCCCGACGACCGTCAGGGGTGATTTTTCGCGCACCTCGGTCACGCTAGACGACGGATTTCCTATGCGATGATCGGCCGGAGGTCGTCGACGACAGGAGAGCTGTGAAGCCGTACCCGTTCACCGCCGTTGTGGGGATGCCGGACCTGCGCCTGGCGCTGGTGCTTTCCTCGATCTCACCCGCCGTCGGCGGGGTGCTGGTGCGCGGGGAGAAGGGCACGGCGAAGTCGACGATGGTGCGCGCGCTGGCCGGTCTGCTGCCCGGCGTCGACGTGGTGGACGCGTGCCGGTTCTCCTGCGATCCCGTCGAACCCGATCCGGCCTGCCCGGACGGGCCGCACGCCGAAGGCTCGCCCGCGCATCGCCGTCCCGCGCGGCTCGTGGAGCTGCCGGTCGGCGCGGCCGAAGACCGCGTGATCGGTTCGCTGAACCTGGAACGCGCGCTCGCGGACGGCGTCACCGATTTCCAGCCCGGTCTGCTCGCGGCCGCGCATCGCGGGCTGCTGTACGTGGACGAGGTCAACCTCCTGCACGACCACCTGGTCGACACGCTGCTCGACGCCGCCGCCATGGGGCGCGCGACCGTCGAGCGCGAGGGGGTCTCGGTGTCGCACGCGGCCCGGTTCGTCCTGATCGGCACGATGAACCCCGAGGAAGGCGAATTGCGGCCGCAGCTGCTGGACCGCTTCGGCCTCACCGTCGAGGTCGCGTCCAGCCGGGATCCCGAACTGCGGGTCGAGGTCGTCCGCCGCCGTCTCGCCTACGAGGCGGATCCCGACGGATTCGCCGGCCAGTACGCCGCGGCCGACGCCGAACTCGCCGCGGACATCGAGGCGGCACAACGACTTCTGCCGTCGGTCAAACTGCCAGACGACGCGCTGCGGCAGATCGCCGAGGTCTGCGCGTCCTTCGAGGTCGACGGGATGCGCGCGGATATCGTGACCGCGCGGACCGCGGTCGCGCATGCCGCCTGGGCCGGGCGCACCGAGGTGACCACCGACGACGTCCGGGTCGCGGCCCGGCTCGCGCTGCCGCACCGGCGTCGCCGCAACCCCTTCGACGCGCCCGGGATCTCCGAGGAGCAACTGGAGCAGGCGTTGCAGGACGCCGAACCCGAAGGCCCCGGTCCCGACGACGACGGCCCCGGTTCCGGTACCCCTCCCGAAGGCGGTGAGGCTCCGCCGTCGGAGGGCGGAAGCCAGGAGCCGTCGGGCGGCGGACAGAGCGGCGGTGACCAGAAGCCGGTCGGCGCCGGGGAAGCCTTCCGTGCCAGGCGTTTCGAGGTGAAGGGCACCGGTGAGGGCGTCGCCGGGCGGCGGTCGAGGGCGATCACCGACAACGGGCGGACCATCGGCGTCCAGCCCGCCGGAACCAAGGACGGGCATCCGCATCTGCTCGCGACCGTGCGCGCGGCCGCGCCGCACCAGCGGTCCCGCGGCCGCAGTGGCGCCGGGCTCGTGGTGCGGCCGCAGGATCTCCGGTTCGCGCGGCGGGAAGGGCGCGAGGGCAACCTGGTGCTGTTCTGCGTCGACGCGTCCGGCTCGATGGGCGCGCGGCAGCGGATGCGCGAGGTCAAGACCGCCGTGCTGTCGCTGCTGCTCGACGCCTACCAGCGTCGGGACAAGGTGGGCCTGGTGACCTTCCGCGCTTCCGGCGCCGAACTCGCGCTCCCGCCGACGATCAGCGTGGACGCCGCGGCGTCCCGTTTGGACGGTCTCGCGACCGGTGGCCGCACGCCGCTGGCCGAAGGACTCCTTGAGGCGGCGCGGGTGCTGCGGATCGAAGCGGTCCGCGATCCGTTGCGGCGTCCGCTGCTCGTCGTCGTCACCGACGGCCGCGCGACCAGCGGCGCCGATGCCGTCCAGCGCGCGCGGCAGGCGGCCGGGTTGCTGGCCGGGAACGTGACCTCGATCGTGATGGACTGCGAGAGCGGGAAAATGCGGCTCGGGCTCGCCGCCGAACTGGCGGAACACCTTGGCGCGGAACACGTTCCGGTCGCCGAGGTCGCCGCCGACACCCTCGCGGGCGCCGTCCGCACTCGGATCTCGGGAAGGGCGGCGTAATGCCACAGGGCAAACCGGAAACGGTGCCGAACGACGGCCTCACCACCCGCCAGCGCCGCAACCGCCCGCTGCTCGCCGTGCACACCGGCGAGATGAAGGGCAAATCCACGGCCGCGTTCGGGATGGCGCTGCGCGCGTGGAACCAGGGCTGGTCAATCGGCGTGTTCCAGTTCGTCAAGTCGGCGAAATGGCGCGTCGGCGAGGAAGCCGCGTTCCGCGCGCTCGGCAAGCTGCACGAAGACACCGGTCAGGGTGGCGCGGTCGAATGGCACAAGATGGGCGAAGGCTGGAGCTGGGCGCGCAAGTCCGGTTCCGAAGAGGACCACGCCGAGAACGCGCGTGAGGGCTGGGCCGAGATCAAACGCCGTCTCGCCGCCGAGACCCACGACTTCTACGTCCTCGACGAGTTCAGCTACCTGCTCAAATGGGGCTGGCTCGAAGTGGACGACGTCGTCTCGACGCTGACGGAGCGCCCCGGCCACCAGCACGTGGTGATCACCGGCCGGTACGCGCCGCCGGAGCTGATCGAGGCGGCGGACCTGGTCACCGAGATGACGAAGGTGAAGCATCCGATGGACTCGGGGCAAAAGGGCCAGCGAGGCATCGAATGGTGAACCGCGTGGTCATCGCCGCGCCCGGCTCCGGGCACGGCAAGACCACGATCGCCGCGGGGCTGATGGCGGCGTTGCGGGCGCGGGGGCTGAAGGTGTCCGGGCACAAGGTCGGCCCCGACTTCATCGACCCGAGCTACCACGCGCTGGCCACCGGGCGGCCGCCGCGCAACCTCGACCCGTTCCTCCAGGGCGAGGATCGGCTGATCCCGTTGCTGCGGCACGGTTCCGCCGGTGCCGACATCGCGGTCATCGAGGGCGTGATGGGCCTGTTCGACGGGGCGCTCGGCACCGAGGGATACGCGTCGACGGCGCATGTCGCGCGGCTGCTGGACGCGCCGGTGGTGCTCGTGGTGGACGCCTCGGCCGCGTCGCGCAGTGTCGCCGCGACCGTGCTCGGGTTCGCGCAGTACGACACGCGCGTCCGGCTGGCCGGGGTCATCCTGAACAAGCTGGGCTCACAGCGGCACGCGGACGAGATCGTCACCGCGCTGGAGGCGACCGGTGTCCCGCTGCTGGGAACGCTGTACCGCAACGAAGAGATCCACGCGCCCAGCCGGCACCTCGGCCTGGTCCCGGCGGCGGAACGGGCGAGCGAGTCGGCGCGGCTGCTGCCGGAGCTGGCGGCCTGGATCAGCGAGGGCGTGGACCTCGGCGCGATCGTGCAGGTCGCCCGATCGGCTTCGCGGCTTTCGGGGGATCCCTGGCGGCCTCCGTTCGCCCATGACGGCCGCCGTACGGTGGTCGCCGCCGCGGCAGGCCCCGCGTTCACCTTCCGCTACACCGAGGCGGTCGAACTGCTTGCCGCCGCCGGTGTCGACGTCGTCGACGTGGATCCTTTGCAGGACAAGGAACTTCCCGAGGGCTGCGCCGGGCTGTACTTCGGTGGCGGCTTTCCCGAGGTGCACGCCGAGGAGCTGTCGGCGAACGTCCCGCTGCGGACCGCGGTGGCGCGGGCCGTCGGTGACGGAATGCCCGTCGTGGCGGAATGCGCCGGGCTGCTGTACCTGTGCCAGGACATCGACGGCACGCCGATGACCGGTGTCCTCGACGCATCGGCCACCATGACGAAACGCGGGAAACTCGGCTACCGCAAGGCTTTCGCGCCCGCGGACAGCGTGCTCGCCGTCGCGGGCCAGCGCGTCACCGGGCACGAATTCCACCGCACGATCCTCGAACCCGGCAGCGGCCCGACCCCCGCCTGGGGCTGGGACCGCACGCCCGACGGCTTCGCGTCGGCGTCGCTGCACGCGTCGTACCTGCACGTCCATTGGGCGGGCTACCCCGAACTCGCCGAACGGTTCGCCGCCGCGGTGCACGCCCATGGCTGACTACGACCTCTGGCACCACGGTGATCGCGAGGTCGGTGAGGGGCTCGTCGATCTGGCGGTCAACGTCCGCCTTCCGACGCCGCCCGCTTGGCTGCGCGCCGAACTGGCGGCGGCCCTGGACGACCTGGCGGCCTATCCGGACGTCACCGCCGCCACGGCCGCGGTCGCCGCCCGGCATTCGCTGCCGGAGTCCCAGGTGCTGGTGACCTCCGGCGCGGCCGAGGCCTTCACGTTGCTGGCCACGGCTTTGCGGCCGTCACCCGCCGTCGTCGTGCACCCGCAGTTCACCGAACCCGAGGCCGCTCTGCGCGCGGCTGGCCATCCCGTGCACCGGGTGGTGCTGTCCCCCGACGACGGTTTCCGGCTGGGCGACGTTCCGGAAGAAGCCGATCTGGTCTTCGTCGGGAACCCCACGAACCCGACGTCCGTATTGCACCCGGCCGCGGACCTGCTCGCGCTGGGGCGCCCGGGGCGCCTGGTCGTCGTCGACGAGGCCTTCCTCGACGCCGTCCCCGGCGAGACCGAAAGCGTTGCCGGACAACCTGGTTTCGTCGTGCTCCGCAGCCTGACGAAGACCTGGGGGATCGCCGGCCTGCGTGCGGGGTATGTGCTGGCGGACGAGTCCGTTGTGGACAGTCTGCGCGCGGTCCAGCCCCCGTGGTCGGTGTCGTCGCTCGCCGCCGTCGCCGTGGTGGCGTGCTGCCGCCCGGCGGCGTTGGAGGAAGCCGAAAAGCTGGCGGTGGCGGCGGAAGCGGACCGGGAGTACCTGGTTTCGGGTCTGACCGCGTTGGGTGTCGAAGTGCTCGGTGAGCCTCGGGGTCCTTTCGTGCTCGTGCGGCTGCCTGGCGCCGACGGCGTCCGGGAGAGGTTGCGGGAGCGCGGTTTCGCCGTCCGGCGTGGGGACACCTTCCCCGGGCTGGACGCGCGGTACCTGCGGATCGCGGTGCGGGACCGGGAGACGGTGGACGGGTTCCTGGCCGCACTCGACGCGGTCATTTCTTGAGGACCTCGATGATCGACGAGTAGCTGCTCTTCCCGAACCCCGCGGCGATGGCCCTTTCGGCCAGTTCCTTGTTCCTGGCCGGGATCTCGGTGTCCACGCCCTGCTCGCCGCTGGTTCCGACGATGTGCGTGAGCGCCGTGAGGTTCATTTCGAGGGAGCCGAGATCACCGGGGTACACACCGTTGTCGATGGCGGGTGCCTCGACCTCGAGGATCCCGCCGACCACCGAGGGCAGGAACCAGTCCACGGCGAGTTTCGTGAAATCGGTCGCCGCGACCCCGGCGCTGCCGACCAGGGCGGCGGCGTGCAGGAAACCGTTCATTGACGAATACATCAGGCTCAGCAAAGCGGTGTTGTACAGCACCGCGAGGCCCGGATCCGCCCCCAGGTAGGTCGCTTCCCCCAGCACGGCCAGCGTTGCCTTGTGCGCGTCGAAGACGTCCTCGGCACCGCTGTAGAGGAACACCGAACCCGGACGGCCGACCATCGCCGGCGGGACCATGATGGCGCCGTCGAGGTAGCCGATCCCACGATCTCCGGCCCAGCGAACGGCTTCGTGCGCTTCCTTCGGCGTGCCGGAATTGAGATTCACCACCACCCGGCCGCGCAGGGCCGATTCGGCGGGACGCAATGCGGAGTACAGGGCGTTGTAGTCGGCGAGGCACACGACGGTCACCTCGCTCGCGGACACCGCGCTCGCGACGCCGTCCGCTTCCCGCGCGCCTCGAGCCACCAGGGGCGCGGCCTTGCCGGGAGAACGATTCCACACGGTCACCTCGTGGCCGTGGTCGAGCAGGGCCGCGGCGAGCGCCGAACCCATCGGGCCGAGGCCCGCGACGGTCACGGCGAGTTTCTTTTCGCTCATGGCGCAAGGCTAAAGTCTCTCATCGATGTGAGAGTCAACTCCCGATCGTGTAATGGTGGTCCCATGCGGATCGGTGAGCTGGTACGGCGGACGGGCGTGCGGGAGCGCCTGCTCCGGTACTACGAGGAGCAGGGTCTCCTGCATCCGGTGCGAAGGCCGAGCGGGTACCGCGAGTACTCCGAACAGGACGTCGGGCGGGTACGCAACATCCGCACGCTGCTGTCCGCGGGTTTGGGTACCGCGACCATCGCCGGAGTGCTGCCGTGCATGGTCGATCTGGGGAACGGCCTCGCTCCCGCGTGCGCCGACCTGCTGCCCGAGCTGTACCGGGAGCGGGAGCGGATCAGCGCGGCGATCGACGAGATGACGGCGACAAGGGAGGTGCTGGACGGCATCATCGCCGCGACGGTCCCGCACGCCGACGAGGTCGCCGAAGCGTTGGGCTCGTGAGTGGTAAGGACGGTTAGAACCGTCTTCACCACTCACGACCGTTCCGGTGCCCGAAATGGTTGGATGGGCCGGTGAACTTCGTGATCGGCGTCTTCGATCTCTTCGCCTACACCATCCCCGGCGCGCTGTACGTCGCGTTCTTCGGCTACCTCGGGGCGAAACTCCACATCCTGACCGCGGCGAGCATCGGTGGCGTGCCCACCGTGGTGCTGGTCGTCGTGATCGTGGTGCTGAGTTTCCTGCTGGGCTATCTGGCCTATCCGCTCGGGGAGGCGCTGGAGCGGATCGTGCCGCGAAGGCGGAACCGGGACGCGGCCCAGGATTTCGTCCGCCGGATGCCCGCCGCGAAAGACCGCCCGTTCCTGAAGGAGAACCCGCATCTCCTGCTGTGCGCGCTGCAACTGCACGACAAGGAGGTCGCGGCCGACGTCACGCGGCTGCGCGCGTCCGGGCTCATGGTGCGCAACTGCGCGCCGCCACTGCTGTTCGGCGCCATCGCCGCGATCGTCGACATCTTCGCGGGCAAGCACCCGTTCGTCGCCGCCGTCGTCGCGGTGCTGCTGCTGTTCTCGTCGCTCACTTTGGTTTCGCAGGGCCGGAAGCTCGGACTCTGGGCCGGGATGAAGACGTTCGAGCTGTGCTTCTGGCTGCCGGAGATCGACGAGAAACTGGCGGCGGACACCGCTGCTTGACCGGGGCCTGTGCGGCCGAAGGCGTAACTCGCGTGCTCAGACGCGTAACTCGCGTGTTTGGAGGCGTAACTCGCGAGTTACGCCTCCAAACACGCTAGTTACGTCTTTCAGAACGACGAAGCCAGCAAGACCCCCGCGACGGCGACCTCGACGCAGCCCCCGAGCACGTCCCCGGTGACCCCGCCCAGCCGCTGAACACACCGCGCCAGCAACGCCGCCGCGGCCAGATACCCCAGTGCCACGGCGGCGAGCCCTTGCCACCACGGCAGTACCAGCGCCGCCGCACCCGCGAGCACGGCGAACACCACCGCCGCCGCCCACACCGGGACCGAACCGGCGACGGTCGCGCCCAGCCCTTCCGGCCGGGCCGAGGGGACGCCGCGCGCGCAGCACAGCGAGAGCACCCCGCGTCCGGCGACGACCGCCACCGCGGCCGCCGCGATCCCGTGCCCGGCCGAGATCGCCCCGGCCAGCGCGCCGACCTGCACCAGCAGCACCAGCAGCAGGGTCGCGATCCCCGTCGGCCCGGAATCCCCGCGCCGCATGACCTCCAGCGCCCGCGCGCGGTCGTACGAAGCGCCGAGCCCATCCGCGGTGTCGGCGAGTCCGTCCAGATGGAGCCCGCGGCTGCCCAGCGCCACCGCGCCCAGCGCGAGCGCCGCCGACGCGAACGCGGGCAGGCCGATCAGCTCACCCAGGAAGACGATGACCGAGGCGACGGCCGCGAGCGGGACGACGGCCGGCGGAGCGAGCACCATGGCGCCGCCGGCCACCCGCCGGTCGATCACTCCCGGCGCCGGCACCCGGACGGTGGTCAGGGTGCCGATGGCCATCTTCAGCGCGTCGGCGATCAAGCCAGATCCGCCAGCAGGCCCATGTCCGCGAGGATCGCCCGCGCCGCCCGCAGCGTCGGCACCGCCTGCACGGCGCCGCTGCCCTCGCCGAGCCGCAGCCCGAGGTCGAGGATCGGCTCCAGCCCGAGCGCCTTCAACGCGAACGCCTGCGACGGCTCGGTCGACCGATGCCCCGCCAGCCACCACTGTTCGGCCCCCGGCGCGATCTCGCGCGCGACGAGCGCGGCGGCCCCGGAGAAGACGCCGTCGAGCAGGACCGGAACCCCGCGGACCGCGGCCTGCACGAGAAAGCCCGCCGTCGCGGCGAGACAGGCGCTGCCGAGCTCGGTGAGCAACGTGAAGGGGTCTTTCACCGCACCGGACCTGACCAACGCGGCCTCGACGACCGCGAGCTTCCGCGCCCGCGTGTCCTCGTCGATCCCGGTGCCCGTACCGACGACGTCCTCCGGGAGCAGGCCGAGCAGCGAGGCGACCACGGCCGCGCAGATCGTCGTGTTGCCGATCCCCATGTCACCGGGGATGAGCAGATCCGCGCCGCCGTCGATCTCCTCGTCCGCGATCGCCAGCCCGTGCTCGAACGCCGTCCGCGCCTCGCCATCGGCGAGCGCGTCCTCGACGTCGATCGAGCCGGAACCGCGCCGGACCTTGTGCGCGGTGACCTCGGCCGGCACGTCCGCGCCGTCCCAGTCCACCGCGATGTCCAGCACCCGCACCTTCGCCCCGGCCAGCCCGGCCAGCACGCTGACGCCGCTCTTCCCGGCCAGGAACACCCGCACCATCGCCGCGGTGACCTCGCGCGGATACGCCGACATCCCGGAAACCCCGTGGTCCCCGGCGAAGACGACCACGCGGACGTCGTCGAGCGGGCGCGGCGGGACGACGCCGTGCGCGGCGCTGAGCCAGGCGGCCAGGTCTTCGAGCCGTCCGAGTGAACCCAGCGGTTTGACCAGGCCGTCCAGTCTGGCGCGCGCGGCGGCTTCGGCGGCGGCGTCCGGGGTGGCGATACGCATGGCGACTCCCTATGGCAGGTCGAGCATCCGTCCGGCGACGACCAGCACGGTCCGGTCGGACACGGCGGACACCCGGTTGTTCAGCGCGCCCAGCACATCACGGAACACGCGTCCGGACACCGTCGCGGGCACCACACCGCTGCCGACCTCGTTGCTGACCGCGATCACCGGCACGTCCGCCTGCTCCCACGCCGCCAGGAAGTCCTCCAGCCGGTCGTCGAGCCGCCGTTCCCAGCCGTTGCGCTGCTCCCAGGCACCGACCTCGTCGAGCACGCGGCTGATCCACGTGCCGAGGCAGTCGATGAGCAGCGGATGCGTCGCCGTGCGCAGCACCGTGGCCAGGTCGGTGGTCTCCACCGTCTTCCAATGGCCCGGCCGCCGCGCGCGGTGCGCGGCCACCCTGGCGGCCCATTCGGGATCTTCGGCGCTCGGCGGCAGCCCGGGCGCGACGTAGGTCAGGTGCGGGTGGCGGGACGCGAGCCGCTCGGCGTGCTGTGACTTCCCAGAGCGGACGCCGCCCAGTATCAGCACCTTGCCGTCGTCGCGCGAGTAGCGGCGAAGTGCGCGCGCGAGGGTCTCCAGGACCTTCGCGAGGCGGTGCGTCAGCTTGGTCATACCCCGCATTCTCGTGCACGCGCTACGGTTCGCCACGTGCCACTCCGACAAGCCGCCACCGCAGCCGGACTCGTGACCGGTTACGTCGCCGACGCCGTCTTCGGAGATCCACGCAGAAGGCACCCGGTCGCGGGTTTCGGCCGCGCCGCGCAAGCCCTCGAACAGCGGGTTTACGCCGATTCGAAGGTACGGGGCGCGGCGTACACCGCGGTCTGCGCGGGCACGGTCACCGGATTGGGGGTCGCGGCCCAGTTCTGGACCCGCAAGCGCCCGTTCGCGCGGTTCGCGCTCACCGCGGCGTCCACCTGGGTGGTTCTGGGCGGCAAGGGGCTCGCGGCCGAGGGCACCCGCATGGCCCGGTTGCTCGACGACGGCGACCTGCCGGCCGCGCGTGAGCGGCTCTCGCATCTGTGCGCCCGCGACGCCACCGGGCTCGACACCGAACAGCTCGCGCGGGCCACCACCGAGTCCATCGCCGAGAACACCTCGGACGCGGTCGTCGCGCCGCTGCTGTGGGGCGCGGTCGCCGGGATCCCCGGCCTGCTCGGCTACCGCGCGCTCAACACGCTCGACGCGATGGTCGGCTACCGGTCCCCGAAGTACGCCAACTTCGGCTGGGCGTCGGCGAGGACCGACGACCTGGCGAACCTGGTGCCGTCCCGGGTCGGCGCGGCGCTCACGGTCGCGTCGGCGCCGCTGGCGGGCGGCTTCGCCAAACCCGCGTTCCGGATCTGGCGCCGCGACGGCAAGCATCATCCGAGCCCCAACGCGGGCCAGGTCGAGGCCGCCTTCGCCGGCGCGCTCGGGATCAGGCTGGGCGGGACGAACAGCTACGGCGGACGCACCGAACGCCGCGGTGTCCTCGGCGACGGCCGCGAGCCGGAACCGGTGGACGTGCGCCGCGCGGTCCGGCTGTCGAGGGCGGTCGGTCTCGCCGCGCTCGCCGTCGCGGTGGCGGTCACGCGGTGAGCGGCCTGCTCGTCGCGGGGACGACGTCGGACGCGGGCAAGAGCCTGGTCACCGCCGCGTTGTGCCGCTGGCTCGCGCGCCGGGGCGTGCGGGTCGCGCCGTTCAAGTCCCAGAACATGTCGAACAACTCGATGGTGTGCGCGGACGGCGCCGAGATCGGCCGCGCGCAATGGCTCCAGGCGCGGGCGGCCCGCGTCGAACCCGAAGCCGCGATGAACCCGGTACTGCTGAAACCCGGGAGCGACCGCCGCAGCCACGTCGTCGCGCTCGGGAAACCGGTCGGCACGCTGGAAGCGGGGGAGTACGCCACGGGCCGGGCCGGGCTCGCGGAGATCGCCTTCGACACGTTTTCGTCGTTGCGGCGCCGCTTCGACGTCGTGCTGTGCGAAGGCGCGGGCAGTCCGGCCGAGATCAACCTGCGCGAAGGCGACTACGTCAACATGGGGCTGGCGCGGCGCTTCGGCCTGCCCGTGGTCGTCGTCGGCGACATCGACCGCGGCGGCGTCATGGCCGCGATGTTCGGCACGCTCGCCCTGCTGTCCGCCGAAGACCAGGCGCTGGTTTCGGGCTGGCTGGTCAACAAGTTCCGCGGTGACGTCGGCCTGCTACGGCCGGGGCTGGAGACGCTGGAGAAGCTCACCGGCCGCGAGGTCTTCGGCGTGCTGCCCTGGCTCGACCAGGTGTGGATCGACTCGGAGGACGCGCTCGCCGCCGCGGGCTGGGGCGCTTCGGGCGGATCGCTGCGGGTCGCCGTCGTGCGTTTTCCGCGTGCCTCCAACGCGACCGACGTCGACGCGCTCGCCGCCGAGCCCGGGGTCTCGGTCGCGCTGACCGCCGACCCGGACACGGTTCGTTCCGCCGATGTGGTGATCCTTCCGGGTTCCCGCGCGACCGTGGACGACCTGGCGTGGCTGCGTGCGCGCGGCCTGGCCGACGCCGTGCGCGCACGGGCCGAGGCGGGGCGCCCGGTGCTGGGGATCTGCGGCGGCTATCAGATGCTGGCCGCCGAGATCGAGGACGACGTCGAATCCGGCGCCGGCACGGTCCCCGGACTCGGCCTGCTGCCGACGCGCGTCTCGTTCAGCGCCGACAAGGTGCTGGCCCGGCCATCGGGAGAGTGGCGCGGGCAACCCGTGGCGGCGTACGAAATCCACCACGGCACCGTGACCGCCACCGGCCCCGCCGAGTCCTTTTTGGACGGATACCGGCGAGGCGCGGTGTGGGGCACGATGTGGCACGGGGCCTTCGAGAACGACGGTTTCCGCCGCGCCTGGCTGGGCGAGGTGGCGGACTGGTCGCCCGCCGCCGGGGCACCGGGGTTCGGCGCGCTGCGGGAGAGCATGCTGGATCGGCTCGCCGACGCCGTCGAGGAGCACGTCGACACCGCCCGGCTGCTGCGCCTCATCGAAGAGGGCGCCCCTAGCGGTCTGCCTTTCGTGCCGCCGGGCGTCCCATGACGCATTTCGTCCTCTGAATGCGGTCCTTGCGCACGCGACTACCGCATCCAGAGGACGAAATGCTATGGAGGACGGGCACTGTGTGGATTTCGGGGCGTTGGCTGACCAGGAATCCACACGGTCCCCGCGTGACCGGTCCGGTCACGACGGCCAGACCGCCGCAGATGCGAGGTGTGTGGAAATAGGGACGTCGAACGTCTCTATTTCCACACACCCCTCGACCACGTCGAGCGATCACGCGAGGGCGAAGACACGGTCCGATCGCGAGTCATCAATCGGACATAAGGTGGCCATCAAGTGTCCCATGTGGACGCTCCGCCTCACTAAGCGGCCTGAACTGCCGCCTTGTGCTTCAACGCCTTCTCGGCCAGAGCGCCGAAGGCCAGGCCGAGCGCGGTCCAGAGCACCACCTGCGTCCCGACCGAGGCGATCCGGAAGGACCACAGCGTGGAACCCGGGAACCCGTCGGGGACCTCGTCGATCGACGGCAGCAGCGCCGCGGCCACCCCGATCAGCACCACATACCCGCCCGCGGCGATCAGGCCGCCGCGCCAGGCGCCGAGCTTGTCGGCCAGCTTCCGCCCGAACGCGGCGGCGAGGATGCCGACCAGCAGCGAAAGCGCGACGAACCCGAAGTACAGCGAAGTCCGGCTGCCGATCGTGCCCGCCTGCCCGACCGCGGGCGGATTCCCCGGGTACTTCAGGAACGGCACCAGGAACACGACCACGAAAGCGCCGCCGGCGAGCAGGGCCGCGGTCACCCGCGGCCGCAGGGTGCCGAGGCGCCCGTAGACGAAGGCGAACGCGAGCGAGAACAGCCCGCCGACCGCGACGCCGTACAGGCCGACGCCGGTCAGCAGGCCGACGGTGCTCTGCACACCGCGCGTGACGAGCTCTTCCTCCGCTTCCGCGGGAGCGTGTTCATGGGCGCCCGGAGCGCTGTGCGAATGCGCGGCGGAGCCTTCGAGACCGATGGCGGCGTCGACCGAAGGCTCACCGAAGAAGTACGCGAAAAGGGTCGCCAGGACACCGGCGACCAGGCCCGCGAGCATGCCGCGGACCAGCAAGGTCCTCATCATGGGGCGCGTGCCGCCTAGTGGCACGGGAAGGCCAGCAGGTGCCGGCCGTCGTGGACGAACTCGTGGACGTACGAGTTCGCGAACACCGACACCGCGCCCTGCTCGGCGCTGACGAAGTACAGCGTGATCAGCGAAAGGAGGATGACGAGCACCGCCCAGGGCAGGATCTCGCGGACGGGGATCCGGACGGGGACGGGTACTGCGGCTACCGCTTCGGACATGGCGGTGGACCTCCTCGGGCTAGCGCGGCCTCTTCAGGGGTTGTCACGACGGCTCCGGGTCTGGCTTCCCCGATGGCTCGGGGTCACAGTGGCGCGACCGCGCGGATTCTCACCGCGTTCCGGGTGCCGTCGTCTGGCCGGTCGAGCGTAGGTCGCCACGAAGCGTCCGGTCAATGTGACGGAACCCGATCGGCGCAGGCTCGTGATGTCACGTGGTTGGTTCGCCCAGGGGTACCTGACACCCCGTGGCCGGCCGATGACGCTGATGGATCCCTGCCGTCGACGCCGGTCCGCATGCCAAAATCCAGCTATGACACCAGCGGTGGCGGCACTCGATGTCGGCGGCACGTCCATCAAGGCGGCCCTGTACGACGCGGATCTGAAGGACCTCGCCAGCCTGCGCGAGCCGACGGCGCGCGGAGCGGACGGCGAGGCGCTCGCGGACCAGGTCGCGCGGATCGTGGAAACGCTGGGCAAGCAGGCGGGGACCGGGACGCCGGACGCCGTCGGGGTGGTCATCCCCGGCATCGTCGACGAAGTCGGGCGAGTGGCCCGGTTCTCGGCGAACCTCGACTTCCGGAACGTGCCGTTCGGCGAAATGCTCGACAGCAGGCTCGGGCTGCCGTTCGCGTTCGGGCACGACGTCCGCGCCGGCGGGCTCGCGGAGTTCCGCGTCGGCGCGGGCAAGGGCTGCACCGACGCCGCCTTCATCCCGGTCGGCACCGGGATCGCGGCCGCGCTCCAGCTCGACGGGAAGCTGTACGCCGCGGGCGGGCAGGGTGGCGAGATCGGGCATATCGACGTCGGCCACCGGCTGCCGTGCGGTTGCGGCGCGACGGGATGTCTCGAGGCGATCTCCTCCGCGTCGGCCATCGCCCGCCGCTACAGCGAGCACACCGGACGGCCCGCGGACGGCGCCGAGCAGGTGGTCGACGCCGCCCGGCACGGTGACGAGGCCGCGATCTCCGTGGTCAACGACGCCCTCGAAGGGCTCGGCCACGGCATCAAGACCCTGGTCACGCTGCTGGCGCCCGAAGTCGTCGTCCTCGGCGGCGGCCTGTTCACCGCGGGCGACTACGTGCTCGAACCGGTGCGGGCGTGGCTGGCGGCGAACCTGCAGTTCCAGCGCATGCCCGAACTGCGGATCGCGCAGCTCGGCGACGAGGCCGGCAGGCTCGGCGCCGCGCTGCTGGCGCTGGACCGGCTCAAGCCGTGACCACCCGCACTCCTTCCTCCTCGAAGGCGTGCACCCGCTCCGGATCCGCGCGGCCATCGGTGACGAGGACGTCGACGTCGGTGGTCGCGCAGATCTTCGCGAAGGCGTGACCGCCGAGCTTCCCGCTGTCGGCGAGCACGACGACCTGCCGGGCACGGGCCGCCATCAGCCGGTTCGTGCTCGCGTCGCCCTCGTGATGCGCCTGCGCGCCGTGCACCGGGTCGAAGGCGTCCACGCCGAGGAACACCAGATCCAGCGAGATCTGGTCGAGGAAAAGTTGTGACAGCGGCCCGGACAGGTCGAACGACTGCTGCCGCGCGACCCCGCCGGTCACCACGATCTTGATATTGGGCCGGACGGCGAGTTCGTGGGCGATATTGAGCGCGTTCGTCACCACGGTGAGCGCCGGGCCGCCGGTCGGCTCGCCCATGTCCGGCCGGGTCGCGAGCGCGCGGCCGACTTCGGTGCTCGTGGTGCCGCCGTTGAGGCCGACCACCATGCCGGGATCGACCATTCTGGCCGCGGCGGCGGAAATCCGTTGCTGTTCCGGCGCGTTGCGCGCCGCCTTGTGCCGCAACGGAAGGTCGTAGGCGACGTTGCTCGCGACCGCGCCGCCGCGGGTGCGGACCACGAGATTGCGGCCCGCCAGGTGATCGAGGTCCCGGCGGATCGTCGCGGGGGAGACACCGAGTTCGCCCGCCGAAACCTCGACGTCGACTTTTTCCCGCTCTCCCACCATGTCCAATAAAGCCGTGAGCCGCTCATGCCGATTCATCCCCAGCTCCCTCCCCGAAGCCCGATGTCGCTTACCGCACCGGACAAAGTACTACGCGTCGCGAATGGGGCGGTTCGGGGACGCCGGGGAGAAAGGGAAATGGGCGGGCGCCGGCCACCCCCAGTGTGACCGGCGTCCGCCCGGTGGCCGGCACGCCCAGGACCGGCCCGTTTCGCAGGCTATCCCCGCCGACTCCGGATCGATATCGGATTTACGCCCGTTCCGGTGACGTTCAGCGGGTATTCGCCGCCCGATCAGTCCTTTCCGCCGAGCCCGCGCAGGAAGGCGAGCGACGGCATGAAGAAGTAGTCGCCGCCCTTCAGCGTCACCGCCTGCGGGATCGGATCCGCGGTCACCGTGCGCGAGCCCGCCCATTCCGTGGTGTAGACGGATTCCGGCCGCGGGCCCTGGCCGATCACCGGATCGAGTCCCGGCGGCTTGACCCCGACGGGCGGGATCGGGAACCCGGGGTTGTTCGACCAGGTCGCCTGGGTGAACTCGAACTGGTTGCCCAGCACCGAATTGAACGCCATGAACAGCAGTCCGACGCCGCCGCTGGGCCGGGCGGACGGCGGGAGATCGGCGTTCGGGTCGTCGGCGCGTTCGCCGTAGGGCACGCCCCGACGCGCCATCAGGTGCAGACGTTCCTGCGGCGGCGGTTCCGCGCCTCCGCTACCGCGCGGGTTCGTCTTCCGGATGTGGGCCTGGAAAGGACATTTGGCGCCGGCGGCGTCACTTCCGTAGTCGAAGTTGTTCGGTACCGGACTTTCCGCACCCTCTTCCCGTTGCGCGGTCAGCGGGGTGCCGTCTTCGAAACGGCCGACGATCATCGCGCCCGCCCGTTCCCGGTCTTCGCCGGCGAGGCCCAATTGATCCGCCAGCGCCTCCTCAGACTGCTTGAATCGCCGGACGTTCTGTTCCAGTTTGCGGAAAACGAAGTAACTGCCGAAATGCACCCCGGGATCGGGGGCGGCGTGATCCGGGACGAGCACCTGGTTCAGCGGGGCGGCCGGATCCCAGACGCTGATGCCGTCCGATTCCGTCTTTTCCGCGTGGAGGTCCTCGACCAGGAAGAGCGGCTGGCTCCGGCCGTCCACGTAACCGAAATGCTCGATTCCGTCACCGTTGGCGTTCACCCGCCCGAATCCGGTTTCCTCGGCGACGACGGAAATCGTCGACGGAATCAGTGCCAGAACCTCGTTCCGGCGTGCGGTCATCGGAGCGTCCTCGGCGTCGCCGACGATGACGACCGCGTGGATCTCGTCGTGGTATCCATTGTCGAACGTGGAGCGTGGCGGGTCGTTCAGCTTCTCGCGGGTCTCCTGCGCGCGCATGCCGAGACGGAACGATTCGTCTTGTGGCACTTCGATTTGCAGGAACCGGTAGCCTGCGGCGGTGAGCCCGGTGCCGACGTAGGGCGACCCCTTGACCCCTTCGGTTTTGAACCGCTCGACCTCGGTCAGATGGGTCTTCGCGGACTTCATCAGCGGGACGAGCGACGCGAGGAACCTCATCGCTCCCGGAGCCTCCGAAAAACGGAGGAACAGTGCCGAAAAATGGTCGCGAGCGTGCGCTTTGAGGATGTTCGGCTGTAGTTCTTCGAGCATCTTCGCGGCGTCGCCGGTCGCGGTCTTCCATTCCAAGGGCATGGTCAGATCGACGGACATATCAAGGAACCCCCTCCTTGGGAACCCTGTCCGGCGGTCCCCGCCGCCGCACAGGTCTTACTCCTTGATACAACCGATACCGAAAGCTCGCCGTCATCACCCGTAAGTACACTCTTCCGGCGGTTCTTTCACTCGAAAGGACCAGCGGCCCGGTGACTCCTCGCGTTCAGTCGGGCGAACGCGCGTGAAGGCCCCCTTCCCTCGGCTCAGCCGAGGGAAGGGGGCCTTCACGCGCTAAAGGTGCCTAGGTGAGGGGCCGGTCGGTCGGCGCGATCGGTGCGGGCAGCACGTCCCGCCCGGTCAGGAACGCGTCCACCCCGGCCGCGGCGGAGCGGCCTTCGGCGATCGCCCACACGATGAGCGACTGGCCACGGCCCATGTCGCCCGCCACGAACACGTTGTCGACGCTGGTCTTGAAGGACTTGTCACGGGCGACGTTGCCACGCTGGTCCAGTTCGACGTCGAGCGACTCCAGCAGGCCTTCCCGCTCCGGGCCGACGAAGCCCATCGCGAGCAGCACCAGCTGCGCGGGCAGTTCGCGTTCCGTGCCCTCGACCGGGACGAACTTGCCGCCCTCGTTGCGCACCTCGACCAGCTTCAGCGCGCGCACGCGCCCGTCGGCGTCGGCCAGGAACTCCTGGGTGTTGACCGAGTACAGCCGCTCGCCGCCCTCTTCGTGCGCGGACGAGACGCGGTAGATCATCGGGTACGTCGGCCACGGGTGCGCGTCCGACCGCGAAAGCGGCGGCTTCGGCATGATCTCCAGCTGGGTCACCGACTTCGCGCCCTGGCGGTGCGAGGTCCCGACGCAGTCCGCACCGGTGTCGCCGCCGCCGATGACCACGACGTCGAGGCCTTCGGCGCTGATCGGCGAGACGTCCAGCTCACCGGCGGCGACGCGGTTGGCGTGCGGCAGGAACTCCATCGCCTGGTGGATACCGGCGTGCTCGCGGCCGGGGATCGGCAGATCGCGCCACGCGGTCGCGCCGCCGGCGAGGACCACGGCGTCGTACGACGACTTCAGTTCCTCGACGGTGAGGTCGACGCCGACGTTCACCGAGGTCCGGAACTCCGTGCCCTCGGCCCGCATCTGGTCGAGACGCCGGTCGAGGCGGTGCTTCTCCATCTTGAATTCGGGGATGCCGTAGCGCAGCAGCCCGCCGATCTTGTCGGCCCGCTCGAAGACCACGACGCTGTGGCCCGCGCGCGTGAGCTGCTGCGCCGCGGCGAGTCCCGACGGGCCGGATCCGACCACCGCCACCTTCTTGCCGGTCTTGACGACCGGCAGCTCCGGCGTGACCCAGCCTTCTTCGAAGGCCCGGTCGATGATCGAGATCTCGACCCGCTTGATGGTGACGGGATCGTCGTTGATCCCGAGCACACACGCCGTCTCGCACGGCGCCGGGCAGAGGGTCCCGGTGAACTCCGGGAAATTGTTGGTCGCGTGCAGCCGTTCGACCGCGTCGCGCCAATCGTCACGCCAGGTCAGCGTGTTCCACTCGGGGATGAGGTTCCCGAGCGGGCAGCCCTGGTGACAGAACGGGATGCCGCAGTCCATGCATCGGCCGGCCTGCTTCTGCAGCTTCGACGTCGCGAAGTCCTCGTACACCTCGCGCCAGTCCATCAGGCGCAGGTCGACGGGACGGCTCTTGGGCGTCTCGCGAGTGGTGGTCAGAAAGCCCTTGGGGTCAGCCATGTGCGGCCTCCATGATCGCCTCGTTCACGTCACGCCCGTCGCGCTCGGCCTCGGCCTGCGCGGCGAGCACGCGCTTGTAGTCCTTCGGCATGACCTTGCCGAACCGGTCGACGGCGGCGTCCCAGTCGGCGAGCAGCGCACGCGCGACCGCGGACTCCGTTTCGTCGTAATGCTTTTCGAGCGCCTCGCGCAGGAAGTCCACATCGGACGAATCCAGCGGGTCGACGTCGACCATCTCCGGGTTGATCCGGTGCGCGGGCAGGTCCAGCACGTAGGCGACGCCGCCCGACATACCGGCCGCGAAGTTCCGGCCCACGCCGCCGAGCACGACGACACGACCACCGGTCATGTACTCGCAGCCGTGGTCGCCGACGCCTTCGACGACGGCCAGCGCGCCCGAGTTGCGCACGCAGAACCGCTCGCCGACCTTGCCGCGGATGAAGATCTCGCCGCTGGTCGCGCCATACCCGATCACGTTGCCCGCGATGATGTGCTCTTCGGCGTTGTACCGCGCCACCTTCGGCGGCCGCACGATGAGCCGTCCACCGGACAGGCCCTTGCCGACGTAGTCGTTGCCGTCGCCGTAGAGCCGCAGCGTGATGCCCTTGGGTACGAAGGCCCCGAACGACTGACCGGCGGTCCCGGTGAAGGTGACGTCGATCGTGTTGTCCGGCAGGCCTTCGCCGCCCCACCGCTTGGTGAGCTCGTGGCCGAGCATGGTGCCGACGGTCCGGTTCACGTTGCGGACCGGCAGTTCCAGCCGCACCTTGTCCCCGGACGACAGAGCGCCCTCGGCGAGCTGGATCAGCGTGTTGTCGAGCGCCTTCTCCAGCCCGTGGTCCTGCACCGTCTGCTGGTGCCGCAGCCCGGCCGGGGCCGAGTCGGGCACGTGGAAGATCGGCGACAGGTCGAGCCCGGCGGCCTTCCAGTGGTCGATCGCCTTGCGCTTGTCGAGCATCTCCGCGTGGCCGACGGCCTCGGCGATGGACCGGAAACCCAGCTCCGCCAGGTACTCCCGGACCTCCTGCGCGATGAACTCGAAGAAGTTCACCACGTACTCCGCCTTGCCGCTGAACTTCTCACGCAGCTTGGGGTTCTGCGTCGCGACGCCGACCGGGCAGGTGTCGAGGTGACACACCCGCATCATGATGCAGCCGGACACCACCAGCGGCGCGGTCGCGAAACCGAACTCCTCCGCGCCGAGCAGCGCGGCGATGACGACGTCACGGCCGGTCTTGAGCTGGCCGTCGGTCTGCACGACGATCCGGTCGCGCAACCGGTTGGCCAGCAGCGTCTGCTGAGTCTCGGCGAGCCCGAGTTCCCACGGGCCGCCCGCGTGCTTGATCGACGACAGCGGCGAAGCACCCGTGCCGCCGTCGTGCCCGGAGATGAGCACGACGTCCGCGTGCGCCTTGGACACACCGGCCGCGACCGTGCCGACGCCGACCTCGGACACGAGCTTCACGTGGATCCGCGCGGCCGGGTTGGCGTTCTTCAAGTCGTGGATCAGCTGTGCGAGATCCTCGATGGAGTAGATGTCGTGGTGCGGCGGCGGCGAGATCAGCCCGACACCCGCCGTGGAGTGCCGCGTCTTCGCGATCCACGGATACACCTTCGCGCCGGGCAGCTGGCCGCCCTCGCCGGGCTTCGCGCCCTGCGCCATCTTGATCTGGATGTCGTCGGCGTTGACCAGGTACTCGCTCGTGACGCCGAACCGGCCGCTCGCGACCTGCTTGACCGCGCTGCGGCGCTCGGGGTCGTAGAGCCGGTCCGGATCCTCGCCGCCCTCACCGGTGTTCGACTTGCCGCCGAGGCGGTTCATCGCGATGGCCAGGGTTTCGTGCATCTCGGCCGAAATCGAGCCGTAGGAGATCGCGCCGGTGGCGAACCGCTTGACGATCTCGGAAACCGGCTCGACCTCCTCGATCGGCACGGCGGGCCGCTGCCCGATCTTGAAGTCGAACAGCCCGCGCAGCGTGTACAGCTTCTGCGCCTGGTCGTCGACGGCCTTCGTGTACTCCTTGAAGACCTCGTACTTCCCGGCCCGGGTGGAGTGCTGCAGCTTGAACACCGTCTGCGGGTTGAACAGATGCGGCTCGCCCTCGCGGCGCCACTGGTAGTCCGAGCCGGTCTCCAGCTCGCGGTGGTTCGCGCGGAACCCGTCACGCGGGAACGCCCGGCGGTGCCGCTCGGCGACCTCCAGCGCGAGCGTGTCGAAGCCGACGCCGCCGAGCCGGGAAGTGGTGCCGGTGAAGCAGTTCTGGATGACCTCTTCGCCGAGCCCGACCGCCTCGAAGATCTGTGCGCCGGTGTAGGAGGCCACTGTGGACACTCCCATCTTCGACATCGTCTTGCGGACGCCCTTGCCCAGCGCCTTGATCAGGTTCGCGGTCGCCTGTTTCGCGGTGACGCCGGGGATCAGGCCCTGGTCGGCCATCTCCTCGACGGTCGCCATCGCCAGGTACGGGTTCACCGCCGCGACGCCGTAGCCGATCAGCAGCGCGATGTGGTGCACCTCGCGCGCGTCGCCGGCCTCGACGATGAGGCCGACCTGCGTGCGGGTCTTCTCGCGCACCAGGTGGTGGTGCACCGCGCCGGTGAGCAGCAGCGACGGGATCCCCGCGTGGTCTTCGTCGATCCCGCGGTCGGACAGCACGATCAGCCGCGCGCCCTCGGCGATGGCCGCGGACACCTCGGCCCGGATCTCGTCGAGCCGCCGCACGAGCGCCTCGCCGCCACCGTGGACGTCGTAGGTGCCGTGCACGGTGACCGCCTGGAACTCGGGCAGGTCGCCGTCGTCGTTGACGTGCACCAGCTTCGCGAACTCGTCGTTGTCCAGCACCGGGAACGGCAGCACGATCCGGCGGCACGACTTCGCGTCGGCCTGCAGGAGGTTCGGCTCCGCGCCCAGCTGGGTGCCCAGCGAGGTGACCAGTTCCTCGCGGATCGCGTCCAGCGGCGGGTTGGTCACCTGGGCGAAGAGCTGGATGAAGTAGTCGAAGATCAGCCGCGGGCGGCTGGACAACGACGCGATGGGGGAGTCGTTGCCCATCGAGCCGATCGGCTCCGCGCCGGTGCGGGCCATCGGTTCGAGCAGGACGTCGAGTTCCTCTTCGGTGTAGCCGAAGGCCTGCTGGCGGCGCACGAGCGCGGCGTGCGGCGGGATCTCGCGCTCCCGCTCGGGAAGCCCGTCGAGCGGGAGCAGCCCGTCCTCGACCCATTCGTCGTACGGGTGCTCGGTGGCGAGGCGGTCCTTGATCTCCTCGTCCTCGACGATCCGGCCGGCGGCTGTGTCCACGAGGAACATGCGGCCCGGCTCCAACCGTCCTTTCCGGACGATCGTCGACTGCTCCAGCTCCAGCACGCCGACCTCGCTGGCGAGGACGACGAGGCCGTCTTCGGTGACCCAGTACCGGGCGGGGCGCAGGCCGTTGCGGTCGAGCACCGCGCCGATCTGGGTGCCGTCGGTGAAGGAGACCAGCGCGGGGCCGTCCCACGGCTCCATCAGCGTCGAGTGGAACTCGTAGAACGCGCGGCGCGCGGGGTCCATCTCCTGATGGTTCTCCCAGGCCTCCGGGATCATCATCAGCACGGCGTGCGGCAGCGACCGCCCGCCGAGGTGGAGCAGCTCCAGCACCTCGTCGAAGGACGCCGAGTCGCTCGCGCCGCGGGTGATGACCGGGTAGATCCGCTTGAGGTCGCCCGGGATCAGGTCGGATTCGAGCAGCGCCTCCCGCGCGTCCATCCAGTTCCGGTTGCCGCGCAGGGTGTTGATCTCGCCGTTGTGGGCGACGTACCGGTACGGGTGCGCCAGCGGCCACGACGGGAAGGTGTTGGTGGAGAAGCGGGAGTGCACCAGGCCGATGGCGCTGGTGACGCGCTCGTCGGTGAGGTCGGCGAAGAACTTCTCGACCTGCGGCTCGGTGAGCATTCCTTTGTAGACGATCGTGCGGGAAGACAGGCTGGGGAAGTAGACGTCGTCCTCGACGAGCGCGTGCTCGGCGCGTTTGCGCACCACGAAGGCGGCGCGTTCCAGCGCCAGTCCCTCCAGCGCGTCGTTCCCCGTCAGGAACAGCTGGCTGAAGTACGGCATGGTCTCGGCCGCGCCGGTGCCGACGTGTTCGGTGTGGACAGGAAGGTCGCGCCAGCCGAGGACGCGCATGCCCTCTTCGGCGGCGATGCGTTCGATGGTCGTCATCGCCTGGCCGCGGGCGTTTTCGTCCTGCGGAAGGAAAGCCGTGCCGACGGCATACGCGCCGGGCTCGGGAAGGTCGAACCCGGCGACCTCGCGATAGAACTCGTCGGGGACCTGGATGAGGATCCCGGCGCCGTCGCCGGTCTCCGGGTCGGCGCCGCGGGCCCCGCGATGTTCCAGGTTCCGCAGCGCGATCAGCGCTTTGGCGACGATGCCGTGATCGCGTTTACCGGAGAGATCGGCGACGAACGCGACACCGCAGGCGTCGTGCTCGAACTCCGGGTCGTACAGGCCTTCGGGGGCCTTGCTGCCCTTGTAGCTGGCATGGTGGGTCACGGCTGGCCGCCTCCCAAGGCGTCGGCGCGACCGGTACCACTCCGTTCGGGTGGTTCGGACGTGAACCAGTTAACGGAGTGGTCCGGGACCGCGATGGTCAGTCGAGAGGGAACGATCCCGCCCGCGGAAACGGGGGCAGGCCTCGTAGAGCCGCACTGCACTGGGCGGCCGATGCGCATATCGGTACTGCTGTGCACGTGGGTGCCGTCTGGCCACTGTGGTGGGCGGCTGACGGGTACACGTGTTACTCCCGGGTTCGCCGGTCTTATGACGATAGTGTGAAATCGCTGTTATCGACATACGTCGCTTGGTCGGGGTGGGAAATGCCACGCGGGCGTTGACTTCAAACATCATCTGCCCACTGGCTGGAATGAGACGTCCACTGAGTGGTGCATCGGCCCGTTGACCTGCGTAAACGATCGCTCACCTGGTCCGAAAGTGTGACCTGGGTCGCGCGGAAGAGTGGGTTTCGCCGGTGTTGCGGTGACCCCGGGTGACCGCCGAATCGCCCGAACGGCAGAGCGGCGTGCCTGGTTTGAGAGGCTTGGCCGATGGCGGATCGTTATCTCACCGTGGCGGGCACCGGGGTCCACGAGATCGAAATCCGGCGGTCGCGCTTCCTGTGCGCGCTCGCGCCGGTCACCTCGGAAGAGGCCGCCCGCTCGCTGATCGCGGGCCGTCGGAAGGCCGAACCGGCGGCCCGGCACCACTGTCACGCGTTCGTGTTGGGTGCCGACGGCCGCACCCAGCGTTCCAGTGACGACGGGGAGCCCGCGGGCACGGCGGGCACTCCGATGCTCGAAGTGCTCCGCCGCCGGGAGCTGACCGACACGGTCGCGGTGGTGACCCGGTACTTCGGCGGGGTGCTGCTCGGGGCCGGCGGCCTGATCCGCGCGTACGGGCAGGCCGTTTCGGAGGCCGTCGACGTCATCGGCGTCCGGGAGTACCGGCGGCTGCGGCTGGTGGAGGTCGTCGTCGACTACGACCGGGCCGGCCGCCTGGAGAACGACATCCGCTCGTCGCCGTACCTCCTGCACGCGACCCGCTTCGAGGACGTCGCGCATTTCGACGTCGGGCTCGCGCCGGACCAGGGCCCCGCGTTCCACGCCTGGCTCGCCGACCTCACCGGCGGGGAGGCCCTGGCCGAGGAGATCGGCGAAACCTGGCTGCCCACCCCGTGATCGGACGCGTCACTCGCGTGATCAGAGCCGTAACTCACGTGATTGAAGGCGTAACTCGCCTGATCACGTGAGTTACGCCTTCAATCACGCGAGTTACGCGTCCGATCACGTGAGTTACGGGCCCGCCACTCCTCCAGCGTGATGGCGTACTCGACCTCGCCCTCCTCCGTGCCGGGGATCGGGTTGTCGAAGTGCTCGTGATAGGTCCGGACGTGCCGCATGCCGATCTTCTCCATGACCCGCCGGGACCCCAGGTTCACCGCCATGGTCGCCGCCCAGATCCGCCGGGCCCCGAATTCGGTGAACCCCTTCTCCAGTAGCGCGAGCGAACCCTCGGTCGCGTACCCCTTGCCCCAGGACGCCCGGTTCAGCCGGTAGCCCAGTTCCGGATCATCCGTATGGTGATCACGCAACGGGCGGAAATGGAACCAGCCCAGGAAATCGCCGCTTGTTTTCTCGACCGCCGCCCAGAATCCGTAACCGGGGAAACGCTCGTAGTAACCGAGAAAGGCGGGAAGGTCGTGGTTTTCGATCTCCGCCCGGTCGGCGGGTTCGCCCCCATTGAGATAACGCATGACTTCGGGGTCGTCGTAGAGCGCGAACAGGTCGTCGACGTCGGCGCCGGTGAACTGTCGCAGCAGGAGCCGCTCGGTCTCCAGAAAGACACGCATCGGCAAAGCGTGGCGCCGGCGAGACGCCCTGGCAACCGGATTACGCGGCCGCTCCGGGGCCGGCGAGGTCGTCCAGCGCCGCCGCCCCG
Source organism: Amycolatopsis roodepoortensis (assembly GCF_024628825.1). Lineage (NCBI taxonomy): Bacteria > Bacillati > Actinomycetota > Actinomycetes > Pseudonocardiales > Pseudonocardiaceae > Amycolatopsis > Amycolatopsis roodepoortensis. Next base: position 3,089,419 of record NZ_CP102415.1, on the reverse strand, counting down.
GCCTCGGTGAGCAGGGCGGGAACGCGCTCGCCCCACCGGCCGTCCCTGGCGGGCGCCACCAGGCCGAGATGGGCGAGGCGATGCGCGGCGTGCTGGTCGCAGCAGGCGAGCCCGTCGACGAACAGGTCCGGCTCGCGGCTGCAGCTGATCTCGGCGTGGCCCTTGGCCACGGCTCTCAGGGTGGCCCGCTCACGATGGTTCAGGTCCGTCCGAAGGTCCATGGCGTGCCTCCTTTCCGTCCCGTACTGAACAGTCAAACCCATACCCCCGACAGTTTCCGTCTCCTTGGATGCGAAATCCGGGATTTCGGGCGGACCGAAGGGCGGCGAGTCGTCCACTAAGGGGTATCACCGGGTATTCGTGGCGGAAGCGGTTCCAGTTCGGTCTTGCGCAGATGCCGGAAAATGATCGAACTGCGGAAGCCGATGATCTCCTTGCGCTTCGCCAATCGATCCACCAGGAACGCGTGGAGCTGATCGACGTCCTGTGCGGCGACGTGGATCAGGAAATCGTCGCTGCCGGCGGTGACGAAGACCGAAAGGACTTCCGGCAATTCAGCGACCGAACGCTGGAACGAGTCGATCACCTCCCGGCTCAGGGGCCGCACCTGCGCCGAGACCATCGCCTGGAGGCCGCGGTTGAGGCTGCGCAGGTCGATGTCGGCGTGATACCCGCGGATGACGCCGCGCTCGCGCAGCAGCCGGGTCCTCTCCAGGCAGGTCGACGGCGCGACGCCGACCTTGCGGGCGATGTCGCGGTTCGACTGCCGCGCATCCGCCTGGAGTTCCCGGATGATCGCCGAATCAAGTTCGTCCACGTCCACTCCTTCGCCGTGCCTGCCGAATATCATTCGGTAGAGCATCCACAGTCCTGTGCATCAGCCTAACTTCAGCGCGATTGGTCGACTGAATGCGTGGGAGGAAGCGAGATGTCCGTACAGGAGTTGGTCGTCCGGAGGGGACGCCGGTCCGGAGTGACCACGATGGTGGCCGTGCATTCGAGCACGCTCGGCCCGGCCGTCGGCGGCTGCCGGTTCAAGGTCTATCCGCGTGTCCACGACGCGATCGACGACGTGCTGCGGCTGTCCGCGGCGATGACGCGCAAATGCGCGGTCGCGGGTCTGGACTTCGGCGGCGGCAAGAGCGTCGTCGCCCTCGACGCCGTGCCGACCGCCGAGCAACGGCGCGAGATCCTGCTCGACCACGCCGACCTCATCGAGTCACTCGGCGGCGCGTATCTCGCCGGCCCGGACGTCGGAACCGGCCCGGAAGACATGCTCGTGCTGCGCGAGCGGACCCCTCACGTCTTCTGCCTGCCCGAGGAGCACGGCGGCACCGGTTCGTCGAGCGGGCCGACCGCCGTCGGGGTGCTCGCCGCCCTGGCCGCGGGCGCGCGGGCCGTCTTCGGTGACGACGACATGCACGGTCGCAAGGTGGTCATCAGCGGATACGGCTCGGTCGGCGCCCACCTGGCCACCTGGCTCGCCGGGCAGGGCGCCGAGGTCGTCGTGTCCGATGTGGACGAACGACGCCTCGCCGCGGCCCGCGAACAAGGCCTGACCCTGGTCCAGCCGGAGGAAGTGCTCGGCATCGAGGCCGACGTCCTGATCCCGGCGGCCGTCGGCGGTGTGTTCGGCCCGGGAACCGAGGTCAACGCGCCGCTCGTCGTCGGCCCGGCGAACAACCAGCTCACCGACGACACCGTGGCGGCGAACCTCGCCGCCCAGGGAGTCCTGTGGATCCCGGATTTCGTCGCGAGCGCTGGGGGAGTGGTCTACACGCTCGGCCGGGAGGCCCGAAGCCTCACCCACGAACAGGCGATCGCCCGCGTCGAAACCCTGGAGGACACCACGCGAAGGATCCTCGACGCCGCTTCGGCCGACGGCACCACACCGTTGGCCGAAGCGGACGCGCTCGCCGAAGCGAGACTCACTTCTGGTGCGGAGCCACGTACTCCTTCGCCTCGGGAGCCTCGAACAGCGGCTTGACGTAGCGCACCCCGCCCTCGGCCGACGCGTCCGGTGTCGCCGCGTACACCTGGCGTGTCGCCGGGGTGCCCGCCTTCGAGAAGTCCAGCGCCGCCACCAGGTCACCCGTGCTCGCCGACGTCGTCTGCTTCAGCGCCGCGGCGATGCCCTCCCGGGTGAGGTCCTTGTTCTCGCAGGCCTTCTTGAGCACCGTGCCCCAGACCTCGCCGACCGCGTAGCCGTAGGGGATCCCGCCGTTCGGGGTCTCCTTGTACGCCGCCTTGTACTTCGTCGCGACGTCCTTGGCCTTGGGGATGTCGGCGGAGAACGGCACGCTGCTGGCGACGATCGTCAGCTTGTCCAGCGCGTTCGCCGCCGGGCTCTTCAGCAGTACGGGGTCGAAGGTCGGGTTGTTGCCCAGCACGGGGACGTTGAGCCCGAGCGCCTTGTTCGCCGCCAGTGCGGAACCGGTCTGCGCGGGCGTGGTGGTCAGGACGATGGCCTTGACGCCGTCGCCCTTGAGCCCGGTGACGATGTTGGTGAGGTCGTTGTCCGTGGAGGTCACCTTGACCTCCTTGACCGTCAGATTGTGCTTCTTCGCGTAGAACTGCGAGCCGCGCAGGCCGTTCTTGCCGTACTCGCCGTCGATGTAGACGTGCCCGATCGTGTCGCCGTCCTTCACCAGCCCCTGTTCCTGGAAGTAGGAAAGCCCGTCGATGATCTCCAGGTCGTACGTGGTCCCGACGATCATCACGTACTGGTTGTCGAGCAGTTCCGAAGACCACGACGCGGGCGCGGCGACGGTCTTGTCCGACGCGATGTTCTGCTTCAGCGCGGCCACCACGGGCGAGCCGAGCAGCTGCACGAAGCCGAGGACCTTCGGCTCGATCTGCGGATACAGCGTCTTCGCCGTGTCCGCCTTGTAGCCGTGGTCGACGGTCTCCAGTTTCACCTGACGGCCGCAGGCCCCGCCCGCGGCGTTGAAGTCCTTGGCCCACAACTCGTTCCCCTGGGTGATGCCGAGCCCGAGGTTCTTGAACACCCCGGTCTTGTCGGTCATCACGCCGAGGGTGATCTCCGACGCCGTCACTCCTTTGTCGGTCTTGACGCCCGAACCGTCCGCCCCCGAGGACCCCGAGTCGCCCGCCTTCGTGCTGCACGCCGAGAGGGCGAGGACCGCCGCCAGCGCGACGGCCGGATATGTGCGCTTCATTTGTCTTGCTCCTCCGGGAGTTTCTTGGCGGGTGTGATCCGTCGGCCGATCGCGGCGAGCCCGCCCGGTTCGAAGAGCACCACGAGGATGATCGCGGCGCCGTAGACGAACGAGCTGACCAGGATCGGGGTCAGAGCGCCGTCTCCGGTTCCGGAGAACCAGCCGAGATCGGCGGAGTACAGCGAAAGCACCTGCGGCAGCCCGTTGACGATCAGCGCGCCCACCAGCGCGCCGGGCACCGAGCCGAGTCCCCCGATGATCACCATGGCCAGGAAGGCGATGGAGATGTTGATGCCGTACGTGCCGAATTCGCTCTCGTCGGGTTTGAGGATGTCGAACCACAGCACGGTCATCGCGCCCGCGAGCCCCGCGTACGCCGACGAGACGGCGAACGCGCCGGCCTTGGCGCGGGTGACGCTGACGCCCATCACGGACGCGGCGGCCTCGTTGTCCCGCACGGCGCGCCACGACCGGCCGACCCGGCTGCGCACCGCCGCCTTGGCGACCACGAACGCGAGGACGGTCAGCAGCAGGAACAGGTACCAGAGCCGTTCCGCCTGCCGGATCGGCACGCCCATCAGCTCGATCTCGGGACCGTCGTTGGTGAACGGGAAACCGAACAGCGAGAACGGTTCCGGGCTGCGCCCGGTCGACGTCCCACCGGTCAGCGTCTCGGCCGACTGTCCGAAGTAGAGCCCGAGGAAGACCAGTGAAAGCGACGCGACACCGAGGTAGATCCCGCGCAGCCGTCCGGAAACCGGCGCGAACGCCAGCCCCAGTAGCGCGGCGATGACCACCGCGCCGACCAGCGAAAGACCGGGATCGAGGCCGAGGCCGAACACGCGCTCGTCGTCGACCGGTCCGGAAAGGACGGTGTACCCGGTCGCGCCCGCCAGCAGGAAGAACGCGTGCGCCAGGGACAACTGCCCGGCTTGCCCGACCAGCATGGTCAGCCCGATCGCGCCGACCCCGCCGATCATCATGTACTGCCCGGCCTTCAGCCAGGCGGCGTCGAGGTAGAGCGGGATCGCGAGCAGGACGACGAGCAGCGCGATCCAGGCCAGCGCCTTGATCAGCCGTCCGCGATCGCGTTTCGGAGGCGGCGCCGTCGGGGCGGCGGGTGGGGCTTTCACGGCGGTGTCAGACACGTGTGCTCTCCCTTGTCCCGAACAACCCCGACGGCCGCACCACCAGGACCACGAGCATCACCAGGAAGACCGCGCTCTTGGAGAAGTCGAACGACACGTACTGCGCGGACAGTGCCTCGACCAGCCCGACGACCAGGCCGCCCACCACCGCGCCCGCCGTCGAGTCCAGCCCGCCGAGGATGGCCGCGGGGAACGCCGCGAGCGCGATGGAGTGCGTGCCGCGGGACAGTCCCGCGCCGGAGAAGTCCTGCGTGGCGATGAAGAGGACCGCGACCCCGGCGAGCACGCCGGCGACCACCCATGCCGTCGCCGTCACCCGGGAACTGCGGATCCCCATCAGCGCGGCGGCTTCGCGGTTCTCGGCCTGGGCCCGCATCGCGACGCCCCAGTTCGAGTACTTGAACGCCAAGGTGAACGCGGTGATCAGCACGGCGGCGACGACCAGCGCCACCAGATGCGTGCGGAACAGCGTGATCCCGCCGAGCTGGAACGGCTGCGCGTCCCAGGCGTCGCCGAGGAACGGCAGCGTGACACCGAGGCGCCGCACGATCTCCTCGGTGATGATCACGTCGACGCCGATCGTCAGCAACGCCAGGCTGTTCGCGTCCGCGTGCCGCGAACGGGACAGCAGGAACCGTTCCAGCAGGAGGGCGAGCAGACCGGCCGAGACGATGCCGACCAGTGAGGCACCCGCCCAGCCGAGCGATTCGCGCGTCACGACGACCAGGTAGCCACCGAAGAGGACAAGCGAGCCGTGCGCGAAGTTGACCACCTCGGTGGCCTTGAAGATGATCACGAAACCCAGCGCCAGCAACGCGAACACCGCGCCCTTGCCGAGTCCGTTGACCACGAGTTGCAGGAAAGTGTTCACGCCGTGGCCTCCGTGCCGAGATATGCCTTGATCACGTCCGGATCCGACTGGACCTCGGCCGGTGTGCCGTCGGCGATCCGCCTGCCGAAGTCCAGGACGGTGACCCGGTCCGCGATGCCCATCACCAGTCCCATGTCGTGTTCCACCAGCAGGATCGAGATGCCGAGCTCGTCGCGGACGTCGCGGATGGTCCCGGCGAGTTCGGCGGTCTCGGTGGCGTTCATGCCCGCCGCGGGTTCGTCGAGCAGCAGCAGGACCGGTTCGACGGCGAGCGCGCGGGCGAGGTCGACGCGTTTCACGGCGCCGTAGGGCAGCGCGCCGACCGGGAGATCCACCAGCGCGCCGATACCGAGGAAGTCGCAGATCTCCCTGGCCCGCGCGGAATGCCGTCGTTCGGCGCGGACCGTCCACGGCAGCCGGAGCCCGCAGGCGAGGAAGCCGCCCTTGGTGAGCGCGTGCCGTCCGAGCATGACGTTGTCGAGCACGGTCGAGCCGGGGGAGAGGGCGGCGTTCTGGAACGACCGGCCGACGCCGAGGCCCGCCAGCCGGTGCGGCGGGAGTCCGGAAAGGACGGCGTCGCCGAGCCGGACGCGGCCGGTGTTCGCCCGGTACAGCCCGCTGATCACGTTGAAGCAGCTGGACTTCCCGGCGCCGTTCGGCCCGATGAGCGCGTGCAGCGAACCGGAGCCGACGGTGAAGGAGACGTCGTCGAGCGCCCTGATCCCGCCGAAGCGCAGGGTCACGTTCTCGACGTGCAGTTCGGGAGGCGTCATCCGGCCCACCTCGACAGGCTCCGGCCCGCGAGCTGCTTGCGGGCGTCGGCGGCTTCGGCCTCGGCGGTGGCCTGCGATTCGGCGTGGCCGCCGAGGTAGAGCCGCTGGACCTCCTCGCTCGCCGCGAGTTCGGCCGTCGTCCCGGCGAGCGCTACCCGGCCCACCTCCAGGACGATCGCGTGATCGGCGACGCGCAGCGCCATCACGGCGTTCTGCTCGACCAGCACCACGGCGGTGCCCTGGTCGTGGATCTCGCGGATGATGTCGCCGATCTGCTCGACGATCTTCGGCGCGAGACCGAGCGAGGGTTCGTCGAGCAGCAGGAGCCGCGGGCCGGACATCAGCGCGCGGCCGATCGCGAGCATCTGCTGCTCGCCGCCGGAGAGCAGGCCCGCGCGCTGTTTGGCCCGCTCGGACAGAACAGGGAAGAGCTCGTCGACGCGTTTGCGCGCGGCGGCGCGCTGCTCGGGGGAGCGGGCGCCGATCCCGCCCGCGCGCAGGTTCTCCTCGACCGTCATCCGCGCGAAGACCTGGCGGCCTTCGGGGACGCCGACCACGCCCAGACCGACGATGCGGGCGGGGTCCAGTTTGGTCAGTGGTTTGCCGTCGTAGCGCACCTCGCCGGCGGAAACCGAGCCGCGGTGCATACGCAGCGTGCCCGACACGGTGCGGAGCAGGGTCGACTTGCCGGCACCGTTGCTGCCGAGGACGGCCAGTACTCCATCGGGTGAAACGTCGAGGTCGACCCCGTGCAGTGCGGCCACCGATCGGCCGTACCGCACTTGAAGATCACGGACACTCAGCAAGCCGCCTCCTCCATCCGTGTGACCCGAGTCACGATCGGTGGCGGTCATCCTGCGTTGGCACCCTCCGCCGCGTTACCCCCACCTGGAGACCCACACGGCTACAAAACGGACACAGCGTTCGCTGGTCGCGCGCTGACGGAAACGCCCCGCAGGGCGGTAGGCCCGAGAGGACTCGCGTGATCTCGGAGGGCGCCCTGCAAAACGTTTCCGTGGGCCTCCGGCCCAAAAGAGGGCGCCCTTGGGGAGACCGTTGTCGCGGGGGTCAGAGGAGGCCGGCTTCGGAAGCCTTGCCGATGGCCTCGACGCGGTTCCGGGCGCCGAGTTTGTGCAAAGCGGACTGCAGGTACGTCTTCACCGTGTTCCGTGCCAGGCCGGTCGACTCCGCGATCTCCGGATTCGTCTGCCCCTGGGCCGCGAGTCGTAAAACCTCGTACTCGCGCCGCGTCAGACCGCTGCGGGCCAGCGCGTCGGACCGCTGGCCGTCGTCGGGGAAGATCCGCGGATCGACGACGCGCTCACCCTTGAGCACCTGCCGCAGCGCCGCCACGAGATCCGTCCCGGCGACGTCCTTGAGCAGGCAGCCGTGCGCCCCGGAGTCCAGCGCGGCCCGGACACCCTGATGGTCGCCGTGCGCGGTGAACACCACGATCCGCCCGGCCGGGTGGACACGCCGGAGTTCGGCGATGACCTCGGGCGCGAGCATGTCCGGCAGCCGCAGGTCCAGCAGGATCAGCGCCGGCTTCAGCTCGCCCGCCCGCCGGATCGCGGCCCGGCCGGTCTCGGCAGAGCCGACCACGGTCATCGCCGGGTCGTAGCGCAGCAGCAGGCTCACCCCGTCGCGGACCACCGGATGGTCGTCCACGACGAGCACCGTCACCGGCGACGGCACGGTTCCGGCACCCATGCGCGCAGCGTGCACCCATCGTCATCGTCGCGGACCAGGCTGACCCGGCCGCCGAGCCGCGCGGCGCGTTCGGCCAGCGCGCGCAGCCCCATCCCGGTTCCCGGCTCGGGCTCCTCGTCTCCGGAGCGATGCCCGGTCCCGTCGTCGGCGACGACCACCTGCACGCCGTCGTCGCTGGGCAGCAGACTGACCACGACGGACAGCGCTTCGGCGTGTTTCTCCACGTTGAGCAGGCCTTCCCGGACGGCCGCCACCAGCAGGCCGGTGCGTTCGGCGTCCAGCCGGGGCACCGGGGCGAGCTGGACGAAGCGCGCCGGGACGCCGCAGCGCGCCTGGAACGAGCGGCAGTGCTCGGCCAGCTCCACCGGCAGCGCGCGTTCCGGGCTCGACTCCGACAACGCCAGCAGCGACTCGCGCAGTGCCCTCGACGCGGCCGAGACGTCGCCTTCCAGCCGTCGCAGCCGTGATTCGAGCGCCGGGTTGTCGCTGATGTCCTCGTGCAGGTTCCGGACCTGGACGCCGATGGAGAACAGCAGCGCGCCGACCGAATCGTGCAGCGCGCTCTGCATGCGGAGCCGCTCGGAGGACAGCGCGGTCTCCCGGTCGGCTTCGGCGACCGACGCCAGCTTCAGCGCCCGGCCGGCCTCGGTGGCGATGTCTTCGAGGGACTGGACCGCGTCGTCGCCGAAGTCGCGGCGCTCCCGCATGGCGGCGTACGCGATGGCGACGGTCTCGGTCCCGCTGACGATCGGGACGGCGATCATCGCGGCGAGGCCCTCGCCGCGAACCTGCGCGTCGAACTGATGGGTGATGCTCGGCGAGCTGACGTAGTCGTTGACCTTCACCGGCCTGCCCAGCGCCAGCACGCGGCCGCCGATGCCCTGGCCGATGGGTACCGCGAGGTCCTGCAGCGCGTCCGTGCGGGTCCCCGACATCCAGCGGATCACCGCCTGTTCCGGCCCGGTCAGCTCGGCGACGAAGCCGGAATGCGTGCCGATGGACTCGCGGATCAGGCGCGCGGTGCCGTTGAGCGCGGCGACCCGGTCGAGGGTGGCCAGCAGCTCCTCGCGCTCGCGAAGAAGCCCGCCGAGCACCGCGCTGTGCTCGGCGGCGAGGTCTTCAGCGGCGTGCCGTCTCGCCGTCACGCGCTCACGATCGCATATCCGACGTGGTTTCCGACACACCCGTCCGGAGAGGTTCACCGATGCGTTCTCGTCCGCGGTTGTCTTGAATGGACCCCGTGGAGATCCTGGCCGACGCCGCGACACTGGCGCTGTACACGACCGACGCCTCCAACTACCGGCATGTGCCGAAGGGTGTGGTGCTGCCGCGGGACGTCGGCGAGGTGATCGCGGCCGTCGCCGCCTGCCGTGAGGCGGGGCTGCCGGTGATCGCCCGTGGCGGCGGCACCAGCGTCGCGGGCAACGCGTGCGGGCCGGGCGTCGTGATCGACACGTCACGCCACTTCGGCGGGGTCCTCGGCCTCGATCCGGAGGCGCGCACGGCGAGGGTCGCCCCCGGAACCGTCCTCGACGACCTCCAGCGGCTCGCCGCACCGCACGGCCTCCGGTTCGGCCCCGATCCGTCGACGCATTCGCGCTGCACGATCGGCGGGATGATCGGCAACAACGCCTGCGGCTCGCATTCGGTGGCCTGGGGCCGCACGGTCGACGTCGTCCGGGAGCTGGACGTGCTGCTCTACGACGGCACCCGGCTCACCGTCGGGCCGACCTCGCCGTCCGAAGTGGACGCGCGAGCGGCCAAGCCTGGCACCGAAGGCCGGGTCTTCTCGGAGCTGCGCGCGCTCGTCCACGACAACCTGGCGCTGCTGCGGACGGAGCTGTCGTCGTTCAGCAGGCGGGTGTCCGGCTACGGGCTGGAGCACCTGTTGCCGGAGAACGGTTTCGACGTCGCCAAGGCGCTGGTCGGCAGCGAGGGCACCTGCGTCACCGTGCTGGAGGCGACGGTCTCCCTCGCCGAGGTGCCGCGACGCAAGGTGCTCGCGGTGCTCGGTTTCGAGTCCGACATCGCCGCGGCCGACGCGGTCCCGGAGATCCTGCCGTGGTCGCCGCTGACCGTCGAGGGCGTCGACGCGGACCTCGTCGCGCTGCTGGAGCCGGGCCGCGCCGACGGGCTTCCGCCGGGCGGCGCGTGGCTGTTCGTCGAGATGGCCGATCCGGACATGGCGCGCGGGCTGATCGACGGGCTCCGTGGCGCGCTGACCGGCTCCGCGCTGCTGGACGACGCGGTCGCGCAGAAGCGGCTGTGGCGGATCCGGGAGGAGGGCGCCGGTCTCGCGACCCGGCTCGCCGGGGGCGAAGAGGCCTGGCCGGGCTGGGAGGACGCGGCCGTCCCGCCCGAGCGTCTGGGCGCCTACTTGCGGGAGTTCAAGCAGCTCATGCGTGAGCACGGGCGCAAGAGCGTCGTCTACGGCCACTACGGAGAGGGCTGCCTGCACCTGCGGCTGGACTTCGATCTGCTGTCGCCGCAGGGGATCGCCGGGTTCCGGTCGTTCCTCGAAGAGGCGGCGGACCTGGTCGCCGCGCACGGTGGCTCGCTGTCCGGGGAACACGGCGACGGGCAGGCCCGCTCGGAACTGCTGACCCGGATGTACAGCCCAGAAATCCTCGCGCTTTTCGCGCGGTTCAAGGGGATCTTCGATCCGGCGGGCATGATGAACCCGGGCATCCTCGTGAACCCCAGGCCGGTCGACGCCGATCTCCGCGTCCGGCGCGCACCGCTGGAACTCGAAGACGTCACCGCGCTCGCGTACCCGGAGGGCAGGGGGAGCTTCGGGCAGGCGATGCGGCGTTGCGTCGGCGTCGGGAAATGCCGCAACACCACCGGAGCCGGCGTGATGTGCCCGAGCTACCGCGCCACGCGCGAGGAAAAGCACTCCACGCGGGGCCGCGCGCATCTGCTCGCCGAAATGGTGAACGGCGAACTGATCACCGACGGCTGGCGCTCGGAGGAGGTCGCCGAGGCGCTGGATCTCTGCCTGTCGTGCAAGGGGTGCCTGTCCGATTGCCCGGTCGACGTCGACATGGCGACGTACAAGGCGGAATTCCTGCATCAGCACCACAAGGGGCGGCTGCGCCCGGCGTCGCACTACTCGATGGGCTGGCTGCCGTTGTGGCTGCGCGCGGCATCGGTCGCGCCCCGGCTGGCGAACACGATGTCGCACCGGTTTTCCGGGCTGCTGAAGAAGTTCGGCGGGATCGCACCGGAACGGGAGCTGCCGACGTTCGCCACGACGCCGTTCACCCGCCGCCGTACGGACCTCAAGCGCTGGGCGACCGGTTCGCGGCGCGTGGTGCTGTGGCCCGACTCCTTCAACAACTACCTCACGCCGGACGTCCTCGACGCCGCGGCCGAGGTGCTCACCGCCGCCGGTTACGACGTCGTCCTGCCCGATCGCGGCGTCTGCTGCGGGCTGACGTGGGTGTCCACCGGACAACTGGACGTGGCGAAGAACGTGTTGCGCCGCACGCTTTCCGTTCTCGAACCGTATCTGCGTGCGGGGTATCGGGTGGCCGGTCTGGAGCCGAGTTGCACGGCGCTGTTCCGCGGCGATCTCCCCGCGCTCCTGCCTGGCGACCCGGTCGCGGAACTACTCGCCGAACGGACCAGGACCTTCGCCGAACTCGTCGAGGACTCGCCGCTCGAATTCCGGTCGCTGGACGTCGAAACACTCAGCCAGGTGCACTGTCACCAGCACGCCGTGCTGGGCTTCGACGCCGACGAGGCCGCGATGCGCGCCGCGGGTGTCCACAATTCCACAATGGACTCGGGCTGCTGTGGACTGGCGGGGAACTTCGGTTTCGAACGCGGGCACTACGACGTTTCCGTCGCCTGCGCCGAAGACCGCATGCTGCCCGCGATCCGTGCGGCGGCCGAGGGTACCGAGGTGGTCGCGGACGGCTTCAGCTGCCGGACGCAGATCGAGCAACTCGACGGACGGCGGGCGCTGCACCTGGCGGAACTGCTGCGGCGCGCGCTGCCCTGAGCGCGCGTCCCGTTCGCCGAGTGTTGCGAAAGCCACTTTCGCAACCTTCAACGGTGCGAAAGTGGCTTTCGCAACGTCGGCGGAGGCACGGAGTCGGCGACCGGCGCAGGGACCGGCGAGCATGTCGCGAAAGCCACTTTCGCGACGTCTGGTGTCCCGAAAGTGGCTTTCGCGACACCACCTTCGGCACCCCGGCCGACCTCCGTGCCGCTCACGAGACGTGACCGAGGCGCGCGTCCCGTTCGGCGTACTTCTTCAACGTCAGCAGCTGTTTCCGCATCATCACCAGATCGCCCCAGCCGAGAAGGAACTCCTTGACGCGCCCCCGGAATCCCTGAGAGGTCACGACGATGCGGCACAGCATCCGGCACGACCGCTCGTCGATCGGTTCGACGGAGTACGTGACGGCCACCGGGCCGAACAGGTTCTCGGATTTGGCGAAGGTCCGCCCGGTGAGGCTGTGCCCGCGGTCGACCTCGGTCAGCTCGAACACGATCAGCGTGTCGCCGGGTGCGAGTTCGTCGGCGCCGGGGGTGAGGCTGTCCGGGCTGCGGCGCCCCAGGTTGTCGAGCAGGTCGTAGCTGTAGGGCGCGACCGAGATCTGGCAGAGCCACCGGTAGGCGAGCGCGGCGGGCGCGTGCACGGTGACCGCGCGGTCGAAGCGGGCGACAGGGCCGTCCAGCAGGGTGTCCGCCGGTTGCGCGCGGCGGCGTTCTTCCGGGGTCGCGCCCCAGTTCGCGGGTGATCCGAAGGGCATGGCCGCCTCCGTACGGTGCCGTATGGTTTTCCATACGGTAGCGTACGGTGGGTGAAACGGAAGCTCGCGCCAGAAGATTGGGCCGACGCGGCGCTCGAGGCGTTGTGCGAGGGCGGGGTCGCCGCGATCGCCGTCGAGCCCATCGCGGCGAAACTCGGGACGACGAAAGGCAGCTTCTACTGGCATTTCGCGAATCGGGGCGCGCTGGTCGAAGCCGCCGTGCGCCGATGGGCCGAGCAGGACACCGAGGCGTTGATCACGCTGCTGGACGGGATCTCGGATCCGGAGCGGAGGCTGCGCGAACTCTTCACCCTCGTCTTCGGATCCACGGACGACGAGCGGGCCGAGCTGGCGCTGCTCGCCCACGCCGGCGACCCGGTGATCGGCCCGCTGCTGGCCGAGGTCACCGCGCGGCGCGTCGACTTCATCGTCCGGTGCTTCCGGGAAATGGGCCTCCCGGACACCGAAGCCCGGCATCGCGGCCTGCTGACGTACACCGCCTTCATCGGTTTGATCCAGGCACAACGGGCCAGCGGCGGCACGCTCCTGCACGCGACGGAACGGCCGGGCTACTTGGCGTTCCTGCGCGGGATTATCACCCGGTGATAAGGATCTTCGGCTCTTCGGGCGGGTGACCGGCCGGATCCTTCCGGCCGCGACGGCCGCCGCTCATCATCATGCTCCATGACAGCCACGTATCCCGCGGCGAAGGACGACCCCGCGACCCCGATGGGCGCGATCTACGCCGACTATCCGCCGATGTCCCGGGTCGTCTTCCCCAGCGGCTGCGAAGGCTGGCTGGTGACCCGGTACGAAGACGTCCGCCTGATCTTCTCGGACACGCGGTTCTCCCGGAACCTGCTCGCGCCGGGCGCGCCGTGCCTCATCGAACCCGGCGACTTCTCCACCGGCGAGCACAGCATCCTCAACATGGACCCACCGGATCACACGCGGCTGCGGAAGCTGACCGCGCAGGCCTTCACCGTCCGCCGGATCGCCGGGCTGCGGCCGCGGATCCAGGAGATCGCGGACACGCTGCTGCGGGCGATGATCGAGCACGGTCCCCCGGTGGATCTGGTGGAGATGTTCGCCTTCCCGCTGCCCACCGCGGTCATGTGCGAGATCCTCGGCGTCCCTTACGAAGGCAGGGAACGGTTTCGCCAGTGGTCGCGCGTGATCGTCACGCCGATGGCGTACACCCCGGCGGAAGTGGCGCAGGCCCGGCGTGACGGTGCGGACGACATGGCGGCACTCGTCGCCGTCAAGCGGGTGACGCCGGGGGAGGACCTGCTGAGCGTCCTCGTGCACGCTCGCGACGAGGACGGTGATCGGCTCACCGAGGCCGAGTTGATCGATCTGGCCACCCAGCTCCTGCTCGCCGGGCACGAGACCACGGTCAGCCTCATCGCGACCGGGATCGTGCTGCTGGCTGGGCATCCGGACCAGCTGGCGGCGCTGCGTTCGGATCCGAACCTGACGGAGGGGGCCGTCGAGGAGATCATGCGGTTCGACGGGCCCGCCGACGCGTCGCTGCTCCGGCTGGCGCTGGAGGACGTCGAGCTGAGTGCCGGCGTGGTCCGGCGCGGCGAGGCGGTGCTGGCCCACACCGGCGCGGCGAACCGGGACGAAGCCGCCTTCCCCGGTGCGTCGCGGTTCGACATCCGCCGCCGGAACGCGCCGCAGCTCGGCTTCGGGCACGGCCTTCACTTCTGCCTCGGCGCGGCACTCGCCCGGCTCGAAGGGGAGATCGCGTTCCGCACCCTGCTCGACGGATTGCCGGGGCTGGATCTCGCCGTTCCCGCTTCGGCCATCGTCTGGCGTCCGCCGCTTTCGATCCGCGGCCCGGAAGCCGTGCCGGTGACGTGGGCTACCACCAAGCCCGGCTGAGGCTCTCCAGCGTCGGTTCCTCCGGCGCGGGAAGAACCCTGAGATACCAGGTGAAGTTGCTGTAGACGTGCAGCAGCGCGTATGCCAGGCAACGCCGGGAGAACGCTTCGTCCGGCTCGGCGCCGTATCCGGCCAGCAACCGGCGCAGGAAATCCTTGTCCCCGCCCGAAACGAACAGCCCGACCGCGACGAAGTCGTACTCGGCCGCACCCCGCATCGCCGGTTCGAAATCGAAGAGCCCGGTCAGCCTCGGGCGACCGCCATCGTGGACGACCATGAGATGGTCGCGCATGAATTCGGTGTGCAGCGGGACGACCGGCGGGCTGCCCAGGTCGACCGAGTCGAGGAAAGCCGGAATCTGGCCGATCCAGGACTCGTCGAGCCCGGTCCGGCGATGGTGCTCGACGACCTTGGCGCGCTGCCCGGCGACGAACGCGGCCCAGTCCGGCGGTTCGAGGACGTCGAGCCGCGGGTCGCGCAGCGAATGCAGGGCGGCCAGCGCCTCGCCGAGTTCGGGGGCGAGCCGATGTTTGTCCTCTGTGGACAGTTTTGGCCAGGCGTCCTTCAGTGTTTCGCCGCGCAGGCGCTCCATGAGCACATAGCCCCAGCCGTCCCGTTCGCCGACCTCGTGCACGGCGGGGGTCGGGATCGGCAGTTTGCCGTGCAGGACCTCGAGCATCGTCCGCTCGGTCGGGAGTTCGTCGAGATGCACCGGCGGGAACAGCTTGAGCACCAGATCTTCGCCGATGGCGTAGACCGGCAGCGAGCCTTCGGTGAACGGGACGGCCTCGCCGTAGCCCAGCGACGTCACCGCCGGAAGGAGGTCTTGCCTGGTCAGCGCGTCGAACTCGGCTTCGGTGCCGGCGGGCGGAAACGTGATCACCGCACGACCGTAGAGCAGCGCGCCCCGGGCGGCGACGGAATTACCCGCTGCGCTCCAGCAGCGTCCGCGCCGCGCCGAGCACCAGGCGGCAGACGTCGTCGGGATCCGCGCTGGCCAGCGGTTCCTTCCCGGTGATGTCGCGGACCAGGCCGATCCCGAGCAGCCAGGCGAGGATCAGGTCGGCCCGCAGGTCCGCGTCTTCGGCGTCGGTCAGCGTGGCGAGCACCTTGGCGTACTCCTCGCCGAGCTGCCGCCGGACCGCGGCGGCGGCGCTGTCGTGCCCCGTCGAGCGCAGGTACGCGTCGAGGGTGCGGTCGCGGCCGGTGTCGGCCTCCAGCATGCTGCGCAACGCCGTGCCGAGCAGTTCGTCCGGTGGGGTGGTGGCGATCTGCTCGCGTCCGCCGCGCGCCAGGACCTCCTCGAACAGCGCGTCCTTCGAACCGAAGTAGCGGAACAGCAGGGCCTGGTTGACTCCGGCGAGTTTCGCGATGTCGCGGACGGTCGTCCGGTCGAAACCGCGTTCGGCGAAGAGAGCCGCCGCCGCGTCGAGCAGCGCCGCCCTGGTCGCGGCCGCGTCGCGCTTGCGGACCTGCGGTTCTTCCGTCATCGCCAAAGGCTAACCGTACGTCGCACGGTAGGCGCATTGACGCTCAGCGTGATCATGGTTAGCGTTGTAAGCAGTTGCTTACAAACCGCCGAGCCGGGGGGTTTCCGGACAAATGACCACCACTGACACCGAATTCGTCGCCTATCCCTTCAACGAGGACGCCGGGCTCGAACTCAACGAGGCGTACGCGGCGGCCCGCGCCACCAAGGGCATGCTCCGGGTCCGTCTTCCGCACGGCGAGCCGGCGTGGCTCGCCACCCGGTACGCCGACGCGCGTCTGGTACTGGGCGACCGGCGCTTCTCCCGTGCGATGGCGGCGGAACGGGACGAACCGCGGATGGCGCCGGGCAGGCGGCCCGGCGGGATCCTGAGCATGGACCCGCCGGATCACACCCGGCTGCGCACGCTGGTCGCGAAGGCGTTCACCATGCGCCGCGTCGAATTGCTGCGGCCGCGCGTCGCCGAACTGGCGGCGGGCCTGATCCGGGACATGAAGGCCAAGGGGCAGCCCGCCGACCTGGTCGAGGACTACGCGCTGCCGATCCCGGTCGCGGTGATCTGCGAACTGCTCGGCGTCCCGGTCGAGGACCGGCCGAAGTTCCGCGTGTGGAGCGACGCCGCGCTGTCGACCAGCCCGCTGACCACCGAAGAGATGATGGCCAACCAGGACGAGCTGCGGGCGTACATGCACGTGCTCGTCGAGCAGCATCGCGCCGAACCCCAGGACGACCTGATGACCGCGCTGATCGAGGCGCGCGACGTCCGCGACCGGCTGAGCGAGCTGGAACTGGTCGACATGTGCATCGGCATCCTGATCGCCGGGCACGAGACCACCGCCAGCCAGATCCCCAACTTCGTCTACGCCCTGCTCGAACAGCCGGAGCAGCTCGCCCGCCTCCGCGCGGACCTGGACCTGATCCCGGCCGCGGTCGAAGAACTGCTCCGGTTCATCCCGCTGGGTGCCGGAGCCGGGTTCGCCCGGTACGCCACCGAAGACGTCCAGGTGGGTGACGTGCTCGTGAAGGAGGGCGAGCCGGTGATGGTCGCGATCGGCGCCGCGAACCGGGACGGGCTCCAGTTCACCTCGGCGGAAACCCTCGAGTTCGACCGGGAATCCAACCCCCACCTCGGTTTCGGCCACGGCGTGCACCACTGCCTCGGCGCCCCGCTGGCGAGGCTGGAACTTCAGGAGGCCTTGCGGGCGCTGCTGCGCGATCTCCCCGGGCTGCGCCTCGATGGCGATATCGTGTGGAAGACGCAGATGCTGGTGCGGGGGCCCCGCTCCATGCCGATCGGATGGTGAGCATGAGCTGGAAAGTCGACGTCGATGGCGACACGTGCATCGGCTCGGGGATGTGCGCCGCGCTGAAGCCGGAGGTCTTCGTGCTCGAAGGCGCCACGGCGACGGTGGTCACGGGCGAGGTGGAGCCGGACGAGACCGTGCTCGACGCGGCGGATTCGTGCCCCGCGATGGCCATCGAGGTGACGGAAAAGGGTGAGGTGATCGGGCCGCGGCCCTGATGACCGCGCTTTAATGCGTGGCGGTCGCCGGTGAACAGGCGTAGGACGACAGGGTGAGCGATGACGGCTTGACCCTCCGCACTCTGACCACCGACGACCTGCCCGCGTTCGCGGAACTGCTCGCGAGCGCCTTCCTGACCGATCCGACGGAAGGTTTGAAACACCGTGAAAGGCTGGTGTTCGAGCCGGACCGCACGCACGGTGTGTTCGACGGCGACGACCTCATCGGGACGGGGGAACTGCTCACCCGCAAGATCACCGTTCCGGGGGCCGGACAGACGCCGTTCGCCGGGGTGACGTCGGTAGCCGTCGCGCCGGGTCACCGCAGGCGGGGCGTGCTCACCCGGATCATGCGGGCGCAACTGCACGGCCTGCACGAAGACGGCGGTGAACCGATCGCCGCGTTGTGGGCGTCCGAAGCGGTCATCTACCCCCGTTTCGGTTACGGCCTCGCGGCGCAGTTCCACCGCGCGAAGGTGCGCGCCAAGTCCGCGTTCCGGCCCGGTGTCGAGCTCGAAGCCGAACGAGTACGCGAAGTCGGGCGGAAACAGGCGATTCCGCTGATCAAGGCGATCTACGAAAAGGAGGCGCCGCAACGGGCCGGCGCACTCGACAGGCCCGAGTCGGCCTGGGAGTTCATCCTCGACGACCCGGAGTACCGCCGCCACGGCGCGACCGCGCTGAAGTTCGCCGTGCTCCCGGACGGCTACGTGATCTACCGGCTGAAGAACGATTGGAACGAAGAAGGCCCGCGAGGGATCCTGACCGTGCAGGAACTGGTCGCGACCACTTCGGAGGCGTACGCGACGCTGTACCGCTTCCTGCTCGACTACGACCTGGTGTTCACGGTGGAGGGGATCACCGCCCTCGACGAGCCGCTCGTCCATCTGCTCGCCAATCCCCGCGCCATGACCCGGTCCGCCGGTGACTCCTTGTGGCTCCGGCTCGTCGACGTCGACCGTGGCCTCGTCACCCGCCGCTACGGCGCTCCGGTGGATCTGGTGTTCGGCGTGCGCGACGCCTTCTGTCCGTGGAACACCGGGAACTGGCGGCTCGTCACCGACGCCGGCGGGAACGCCGAGGTGACGCGTGTGGAGGACGC
Organism: Amycolatopsis roodepoortensis; assembly: GCF_024628825.1. Taxonomy (NCBI): domain Bacteria; kingdom Bacillati; phylum Actinomycetota; class Actinomycetes; order Pseudonocardiales; family Pseudonocardiaceae; genus Amycolatopsis; species Amycolatopsis roodepoortensis. The sequence continues at coordinate 3,070,975 of NZ_CP102415.1, read as the reverse complement.
GCCGGATCTCGAACTGGGCGTGGACGACCTCGGCGCGATCTTCCTCGGTGGCACCAGGCCCAGCACGCTGGCCGCGGCGGGCCGGATCAAAGAGCGGACCGCCGGCGCGGTCTCCCGGGCGACGGCCGCGTTCGCCTCCGACCGCGAGCCGTCCTGCGTCGAATCCTTCTAGCCCGGCATTACCTGCCGGGTAATCGACTTCGCGTGGTCGCTCTTGCCAAGGTGACCAGGTGCGAAAAATCAAGAGATTCGTTGGTGTGGCGGCGGTTCTGCTCGGTGCGACGGTGATGGGAAGCGGGGCGGCGGTGGCTGAGACGACCGAAGGCTGTGCACTTCCGAAGCAGCTCGGAGACCTGGTCGAAGGCGCGGTGTCGCCGTCCGCGTGCGCCTTCATCACCAAACAGACCGAATTCGGGGCGATGCGCTCGGACACCCCCGAGGCACGGGAAGCCCGTGTCCGGTTGTACGGCACCATTTTCGCCGCCGATGGGACGCTCGCGGAATCGGGCAGCGCCGCGCCGGTCCAAGGCAGGGCGAACATCGAGAACAGCCTGCGCACCCTGCTGGGCGCGTTCCCGACGTTCCGGTTCACGCCGGTGAGGATCTCGGTGAACGGCGACGCCGTCTTCTACGAGGCGGCCAACGAAGCGGTGATCCAAGGCCGGATGGTGCGATACCCGGCCGTCTACCGGGTGGTGCTCGAGAACGGTGAAGTCACTCAAGGCCGCCGCTACCACGATCGGACGGAATGGTTCCGCCCGCTCGAAAACGACGGCCTGCGCGAACTGTTCGCCGATGTCGGCGACGACTGTCCGCGGCCGGGGCCGGCCTTCACCGGGCCGGGGCTGACCGCACCGGTGACGGACCCGGCGTGCCATCTCGCTTACCTCGGCAGGCTTTCGGGCGCGATGTCCGACGTCCGGCTGGCACCCGATCAGGCGGCGGGGGAGTTCCGGGAATATCGCGGGACCGTGCGGGCGAAAGGGCGGACGATCGACTTCGGAATGGTCGTGGGCACCGGCTCCGGCGTTCTCCGCTACTACTTCGACACGCTTCCGCTCAGCTACGACGACGCGGAAATGGCCGCCCTGTTCACCAAGCTGATCACGGGCGCAGCACCCCCTGCTCGGTGACGACCGCGGTGACCAGCTCGAACGGCGTCACGTCGAAGGCCGGGTTGAACACCTCCGCGCCATCGGGAGCGACCCTCGTGCCACCGAAACCCAGGACCTCGCCGGGATCGCGTTCCTCGATCACGATCCCGGCGCCGTCCGGCATCGCGGTGTCCACAGTGGACGAAGGGGCGACGACCACGAACGGGATCCCGTGGTGCTTCGCCGCGATCGCCAGGCCGTAGGTGCCGATCTTGTTGGCGACGTCGCCGTTGGCGGCGATCCGGTCGGCGCCGACGAGCACGCAGTCGACGAGGCCGCGGCTCATCGCGGCGGCGGCCGCGCCGTCGGGCTGGATCCGGTACGGGACACCGGCTTCGGCCAGCTCCCACGCGGTCAGGCGGGCGCCCTGCAACAGTGGCCTGGTCTCGTCGACCAGCACGGACTCGACCAGGCCGCGGGCCTGAAGATGCCAGACGACGCCGAGCGCGCTGCCCCAGGCGACCGTGGCGAGGTGGCCCGCGTTGCAGTGGCTGAGCAGCCGCAACGGCCGCCGCTCGCAGTGTTCGAGCACCACCGCGGCCGCCAGCCGGGAGGCTTCGTGGTTGATCCGCTCGTCCTCGTCGAGGATGGCGAGCGCTTCGGCGAGGACGGCGTCCGGCCCCTCCGGGAGCTTCGCGAGGGCGCGGGAGACACCCCAGCTCAGGTTGACCGCCGTCGGCCGGGCCTGGGCGACGCGATGCGCCTCGGCCTCGACGTCACCTCCCGCGCGGACCGCGAGCACGACACCGAGCGCCCCCGCCGCGCCGAGCGCCGGCGCCCCGCGCACCGCCAGCCGCTGGATGGCGTCGACGAGTTCACCGACCGTGCGCAGTTCGAGCACGTGATACTCGGCGGGCAGGACGGTCTGGTCGATGATCGTGACCGCGTCACCGGTCCAGTCGATCGTCCTGCGCATGGCTCCCCCGTGAAATCCGGTTGTCCCGTCGCGACCGCCTCGGTGAGGATGCGGCCCGTGACCATTCAACGCCACCATCCGCCCGGTCTGCACCCCACGCCCACCTACCACCACGTGACCATCGTCGAAGGACGGCGGGACGTCCACCTCGCCGGCCAGTGCCCGCTCGCCGAAGACGGCAAGGTCGTCGAGGGCGACGTGCTCGCCCAGGTCGACCAGGTCGTCGCGAACACCGCCGCCGCGCTCGCCTTCGCCAAGGCGACCCCGGCCGACGTGGTGCGCACGGTGATCTACGTGGTCACCCCGGACGCCGACGTGCTCTCGGCGGTGTGGGACCGGTTCGTCGGGTCGGAGATCGGGGAGGCCTTCACCACCGCGAGCACCCTCCTCGGCGTCGCGCAGCTCGGATATCCCGGGCAGCTCGTCGAGCTCGACGTCACCGCCGCCACGGCCTGATCCCTCCGTGCGTTGATGAAGGATCCGGGACGTCGAGTGTCCCCGATCCTTCATCAACGGCGGGTCAGAGACCCGCCATCAGATCGGTCTCGGTGATACCCGGCCCCTGCCCGGCGCGGATGAACCACTCGACGCCGAACGCCTGCGCGAAGGCCTCGTCCGGCATCGCGAGGAAGAACGAATCCTCACTGATCTGGCTGGCGTGCGCACGCATCGCGGCCCGCTTGGCCGGCAGGTACGCGGTGACGTCGACCCTCGCCGTCAGGACCGCTTCCGGCTTGCCGAACTCGGATCCGTCTTCGAAATCGGGGAGATCCTCCGCCTTCATCTGCCCTGTCCGCACCGCCTCCTCCATGCCGCGGCGCATCTCGTCACTGTTGCTCGTCGCCTCGTAGACCCGCGGCGTGCCCGCCAGCTCGGCCGCGCGCATGCCGACGCGATGCACCTGGATGTGGTCCGGATGCCCGTAGCCGCCGTTGTCGTCGTAGACGGTCAGGACGTCGGCCTGCTCCTCGCGCAGGATCGCGGCCAGGCGCTGCGCGGCCTCCTCGACGTCGGCCTGCCAGAACGTGCCGGGCTCGTCGTTACGCGGCTCGCCCATCATGCCGGAATCGGTGTACCCCAGGAACTCCACCCGCTTGGCCCCCAGGACCTCGGCGGAAGCGTGCGTCTCCTGCACGCGGCGCTGCCACAACTCCTCTCCGTCGTCGAGGAACCCGTCCGGCACCTCGCCGACCTCCCCCCTGGTCGCGACGACGAGCACGACACGGTGACCTTCCTCGAAGGCCTTGCGCATTACGCCGCCCGCGACGATGCACTCGTCGTCGGGGTGGGCGTGAAAACTCACCAATGTGGCCATGCTGGGGAAACTACCGGGAGGCACCGACATATTCCGGTGCTTCGCCCACAGCGAAGCGCCTCGTGAGTGGTAAAGACGGTTCTGATCAAGGGTGTCTTGGATACCTGCTGGCTCCGGGCCGGGGGAGGGGTGTCGCGAAAGCCACTTTCGGGACATCAGACGTCTCGAAAGTGGCTTTCGCGACCTGCTCGCCAGGGCGGTGTCGTGCCCGGCCACGGCCGACGTTGCGAAAGCCACTTTCGCAACGTTGAAGGTTGCGAAAGTGGCTTTCGCAACCCCGGCCGGGCAGGTGAGCTCCGAAAACGCCACCCGCGGCTCTAACCCTCCTTACCACTCACGAGCCCAACGCCCACTCACGCCGGAAAGACCCGCCCCAGGAATTCCAGCGTCAGCGCCCAAGCCGCCGCGGCGGGCTCCGGCTGGTGGAACATCGGCGCCACATGGTTGTGGAACGCGTGCCCCGCGCCCTCGTGGATGTGGATCTCCGCGCCGTCGTGCGAGGCGACCGCGTCGGCAAGGCGGCGCACGCCCTCGACGGGGATGTAGGGATCCTCGCCGCCGAACTGGAACTGGATCGGGCAGGTGATCTTGTCCAGCAACGGAACTTGCTCCGGAACGCGCGAGCCGTAATACGAGACCGCGACGTCCGGGTCGCCTTCGGCCGCGGCCGCGTAAGCCATCGAGCCGCCGAGGCAGAAGCCGAAGAGGCCTGCGCGGCCGTCGGTTTCGGGCAGTTCGCGCAGCGTCGCGAGGGTCGCGAGCACGTCGGTGACGGCGCGTGCCGGGTCGAGCTGTCCGGCGACGGCCATCGAGGCCGAGAGCCCGGCTTCGTCGTGCGTGGCCGACCAGCCGGGGGAGATCCGCCAGAACAGTTCGGGCACGGCGACGACGTAGCCGAGGGCGGCCAGGTCGGCGGCGACCGACTTGAGGTAGTCGTCGAGACCGAAGATCTCCTGGATCAGCACCAGCCCCGGGCCGGAGCCGGATTCGGGCAGCCAGAGCGGGGCGTCGAACGAGCCGTCGGCGACGGTCACCTTGGTCATCGGGTTCCTTCCAGTGCGCGCACGAGGCAGTCCGCCACCAGGGCGGCCTGTGTGCCGTCGGGGTCGAGGTCGGGATCGAAGATGGTCAGCTCCAGCCCGGCGGCGCCGGGGATCGCGAGCAGGCCGCGGAGCAGTTCGACGAGCTTGTCCGGGCTGAGCCCGCCGGGATCGGGACTGTCCACAGCGGACACGAACTCCGGATCGAGCGTGTCGATGTCGACGTGGATCCAGAAACCGTCCAGCGGCGCGAAGATCTCGCGGGCGGCGGCGAGCGCGCCATCGGTGCCGGACGCCATGATCTCCTGGCTGGTCACGACACGCAGCCCCGCGTCCCGCGCTTCGGCGGACTCCTCCGCGCGAACGCCGAGTACGAGGACGTCCTCGTCGCGGACGTAGGGACCTAGACCGTCCACATCGGCCAGTTCCGGTTGGCCGCGGCCGGTGACGACGGCGAGGGCCTCACCGCCCACGTTGGCGACGTGCTCGGAATTGCCGAGGTGCCGGAAGTCGTCGTGGCCGTCGAAGTAGACGATGCCGAAGCGGCCTTCGCGACGCAGAGTCAGCATCGCGGCGAGCGCGATCGAACAGTCGCCGCCGAGCACCACCGGGAAGCCGCCGTCCGCGCGGATCTTCGCCAGCCGCCCGGCGAGGGCCGCGGTGTAGGCCGCGATCCCGGCCGCGTTGCGCACCCCGCCGCCGGGCGACCAAGCGGGCAGATACCGCGGCGGGGTGACGACGCCGCCGTCCCTGGCGTCCAAACGGGTGAGCAGACCTTGGTCGCGCAGCGCGCCCGGTGCCTTGTAGCAGCCGGGGACCACCCCTTCGGCGGGCGGACGCAGTCCGAGATTGGACGGTGCGTCGAGCAGTACGAAATTCCCCATGCCCCCACCGTAGTAGTGACGCCTGGTGCCACGCCGTCCGTCCCTTTAGGTTGAAGGGACGGACAGAGGAGGCTCAATGGCGGAGCGGACCAAGTACATCCTCGACGAAGCGGACATGCCGGCCAGGTGGTACAACATCGTCCCGGATCTGCCGGAGCCGCCACCGCCGCCACTGCATCCGGGCACCCGCGAGCCGGTCGGCCCGGACGACCTCGCGCCCCTGTTCCCGCAGGCGCTCATCGCCCAGGAAGTCAGCACCGAACGGTACATCGACATCCCGGAAGAGGTCCTCGACGTCTACCGGCTCTGGCGGCCGTCCCCGCTGTACCGCGCGAGGCGGCTGGAGAAGGCGCTCGGCACCCCCGCCCGCATCTACTACAAGTACGAAGGCGTCAGCCCGGTCGGCTCGCACAAGCCCAACACCGCCGTCCCGCAGGCGTTCTACAACGCGGCGGAGGGGGTCACCAGGCTGACCACGGAAACCGGCGCCGGACAGTGGGGGAGCGCGCTCGCGTTCGCGTGCGCCACCTTCGGGCTCGAATGCGAGGTGTGGCAGGTCCGCGCTTCGTTCGACCAGAAGCCGTATCGCAAGCTGATGATGGAGACCTTCGGCGCGACGGTGCATCCCAGCCCGTCCGAGCTGACCGAATCCGGCCGCGCGATCCTGGCCGCGGACCCGGGCTCGACCGGGAGCCTCGGCATCGCGATCAGCGAGGCGGTCGAGCAGGCGGCGCAGGCGGAGAACACGCGTTACGCGCTCGGCAGCGTGCTCAACCACGTGCTGCTGCACCAGACGATCATCGGCGAAGAGGCGCTCAAACAGTTCGAACTCGCCGGGGACACCCCGGACGTCCTCGTCGGCTGCACCGGCGGCGGATCCAACTTCGGCGGGCTCGCCTTCCCGTTCCTGCGTGAGAAACTCGCCGGCCGGATGGACCCGGTGATCCGCGCGGTCGAACCGGCCGCCTGCCCGACGCTCACCCGCGGGAAGTACGCGTACGACTTCGGGGACACCGCCGGGCTGACGCCGTTGCTGAAGATGCACACGCTCGGTCACGACTTCATCCCCGACCCGATCCACGCCGGCGGCCTGCGCTACCACGGGATGTCGCCGCTGATCTCGCATATCTACGAGCTCGGGCTGATCGACGCGGTCGCCATCGGGCAGGAGGACTGTTTCGCGGCAGGCGTGCGGTTCGCCCGCGCGGAGGGCATCATCCCCGCGCCCGAGCCGACCCACGCGCTCGCCGCGTGCATCCAGGAAGCGTTGCGGTGCAAGGAAACCGGCGAGGAGAAGGTGATTCTGACCGCGCTGTGCGGGCACGCGCACCTCGACCTCCCGGCGTACGGCGCGTACCTGGCGGGCGAGATCTCCGACCACGCGCTGCCCGATGAGGCCCTCGAGAAGTCACTCGCCGGCCTTCCGTAGCCCCTCGCGCGGATGTCATGAAAGGGTCGTTCCTGACATTCGGGAGGGGTCAGCCGGCACTGTGTGGATTTTGGTGCGTTGGAGGACCCGAAATCCACACAGTCCGGCGAGAACGTCCCTGTCACGACCGGTTCAGGAGGGGTGTGTGGAAGTAGGGACACTCAACGTCCCTGTTTCCACACGCCCCAACCTGCGCCACCTTTGCCTTACCTCTCAATAGAACGACCCCATCGAATGCCCGAATCGGACACTGCCGTCCCGGGAAGTGTCCCTTGTGGATGGTCAGGTACTTGCACACGCAAAGACCGCATCCAGAGGACGAAACGCGAGGGGGTCAGCCGGTCACCTGGTAGCCCGAAGTCCGGTTCCGCCCGGTGTTCTTCGCCTCGTAGAGCGCCCGGTCCGCGACGGCGATCACCGCGTCCAGATCGCTGACGCCCGGCCGGTCGGCGAGGCCGATCGACACGGTGACGTGCTCGGGCAGGTCACCGGCGCGCGTGGCCACGCTCGACCGGATCCGTTCCGCGATCGCGTGGGCATGGACGGCGGGCGTGCCGGGCAGCAGCACGACGAACTCCTCGCCGCCGAACCGCCCGACCAGATCCGTGCCGCGCACCTCGGTGCGCAGCGTTTCCGCGATCGCCGCCAGGTACCGGTCGCCGACCAGATGCCCGTGCCGGTCGTTGATCAGCTTGAACCGGTCGACGTCGACCATCAGCAAGCTGGTGTGCCGCCCCGCGCGCCGCGCGCGGTCGAGTTCGTCGGCCGCCGCTTCGCGCCACGCCTTGGCGTTGAGCAGCCCGGTCTTGGCGTCGCTGCGCGCCTGCCGTTTCAGTTGCCGCAGCAGGACGCCGCGATGCAGCACCAGCGTGATCCCGACGACCAGCAGCAGCACCACGGGCCAGTCCCGCAACGCCCACGCGACGATGACGCCGAGCGCGATCGTCGCCGCTTCGAGCGCGTATTCGAACGGCTTCGCCAGCGCGTCCCGCAGCCGCTCGTGCGGCGTGCCGTAGTACACCGCGATGGTCATGAGCACGGTGTTGACCAGCAGGAACACCACGCCCGCCGCGACGATCGACCCGAACGAGGCGACGTCGCGGGGGAGTACGTCGAACGGGGCCGCGTACCGGGAGAGGAAGGCGGCGGCCGCGAAACCCGAGAGCACGGTCGCCGAGGTGGAGAACATCCGCCGGAACAACGGGTTCGGCTGACCGCGGAACCAGCGGTAGAAGAACGACACGGCGATGACCAGCGCGGCGAGCGCCGGGTGCACCAGCAGCACGGCGGCGAAGGTCCAGACGCTGTCGAGCGAGATGTGCGGCGTGCCCGCGAACCGCTCCCGCACCCGCTCGACCGGGCGTGACAACTCCGTGTAAGCCACGGCGCTGACGATCAGGATGGCGAACGGGAGGGCGTCGCCCTGAGTGAACGGGACGCGGACCAGAGACCAGGCGGATCCGGCGATCGCCGCGACGTCCACCAGGAGGACGAAGCCGATCAAACCGCGGTGGGGTAGCCGCCACAGCGCCCAATTCGTTAGCGCCACGGAGACGAACGTAATCGGTTGGATACTAGGTGTCACTACGCTGTATGGGTAGGCGTGGGTGCACCACGCGTGACCGGTTCGGGGAAGTGGAGGGGGTGAGCTCCATGCGCGGGCAGAACTGGTGAGTACCCGGTTCCGGTCAAAGGGGGTGAAGCGGGGCCACGTGGCGCCAAGCCCGGGTGGCCGGAACAGCCACTACGAGACCGGCGAGTGCGATGACCGAGACCGTCGTCGCGGGTGAACCGAGTACGCCGACGAGCAGGCCGCCGGCGATCAGCCCGATTCCCTGCACGGCGATGAGTCCCGACCCGGCGAGGCCGAACGCCTGGCCTCGTTCGGTGTCGGGTACCAGCCGCATGAACGTGGTGCTCGCGGTGACCTGGTAGGCCGCGCACATCCCGGACAGCACGAGCAGTCCGGCGGCGTAGGGGAGCGATGGCCGGAACCAGAACGCCGCGAGCGGCACGATCGCACCGAGCGCCAGCCCGCCGACCAGGCGCAACCGGACTTCCGGCCGCACCAGACGGCCCAGTACGAACACGCCGAGCACGATCCCCGCGGGATGCGCCGCGAGCAGCAGTCCCGCCGTCACCGCGCCGCCGCCGATCTCCGCGGCATAGGGCACCGCGAGCCCTTCCGGCACGATCACGAAACCCGCGAGCCAGGCCAGGCCGACCAGCGCGCGCAGCCGTCGGTCGTGCCAGATCGTGCGGGCGCCCGCACGAAGCCGCCGCAGGGTCGACGTCGCCGGTCCGCTCGCGCCCGGCGCGGGCCGGGCACGGACTCCGAGCCGCAGGACGACGGCCGAGACGGCGAACGTCGCCGCGTCGATCGCCAGCCCGCGTCCGGGCCCGATCGCGGCGATCACCACGCCGCCCAAGGCGAAGCCGGCGAGCTGGCCGATCTGGTTGGTGATCTTCAGCAGCGACTGGCCGAGGACGTAGGAATCCCCGGTGAGCACCGACGGAAGGACCGCGGCCTGCGCGGCGGTGAACGGCGCGTTGGCCAGCTGCACCACCACCAGCACGGCGGCGAGCACGGGCAACGGGATGCCGGGGACGGCGAGCACCGCGACCAGGAGCGCGCGGACGACGTCGGAGCAGACCATCACCGCGCGTCGCGGGAACCGGTCGGCCAGTCCGCCGAGCAGCGGCCCGCCGATCAGGTCGGGCAGGTAGGTGAGCGCGTAGGTCAGTGCGGGCCAGGTCGCCGATCCGGTCCGCTGGAACACCAGCACCGACAGGGCGACCCTGGCCACCTGGTCACCGAGGATCGACTGGAGTTCGGCGAACCAGATCGCCCGCAGTTCGCCGACCGCGAGGATCTGCCGGAAGGTCGCCTTGGACTCCACGAGGTGGCCACCCCCGCTCGATCGGGTGAGTCACTGAGCGTACCGCCCCGCACGCGCCTGGTGAAACCGCTAGGGAGCGCTACTCCGTGCCGCAGGTGATCTTCGGCTGCGGGTTGTAGTGCACATTCCGGGTGTGCCGCCGGATCTCGCGGCCGGTCGCGGCGTCCTTGATGACCCGGGTGTCCGACGTGGTGAAACCGGGCGCGCCGTTGCTGGGCTTGCAGTTCTCGGCGGGGCCGGGCTTCGTCGGCGGTTCGGACGGGTTGGTGCGGCCGCCCGGGATCGACTCGACGGTGTACTTCTTGGTGCCCCACAGCCGGATCGTGATGTCCGACGGCGTCCAGATGGTCTGGATCGCCACACCGGTGTCCGTGTCGTTGGTGAACTTCAGGTCGATCACGCTGGCACCGCTGTGGGTCTGGAACACGGTCGCCTCGCGCGCGGCGGGGTAACGGCTGATGTAGTAGCTGTGTTCCTTGTGCTCGGTGTCCTTCATGCCGGCGAAGTACGAGGCGTTGTACAGCGTGGTGGCGAACTGCGAGATCCCGCCGCCGACCTCGCGGCCGGGCGCGCCGTCCTTGATGACACCGGCCTCGACGTAACCCTGCGCCGCGCCGCGCGGCCCGGTGAACCCGTTGAGGCTGAACGTCTCGCCCGGTTTCACGATGGCGCCGTTGACCTTCTGCGCCACGACCCGGATGTTCGTCCCCGAGTCCGGCGCGAACCCGCCGGTCTTGAACTCGCTGACGACCTCCTTGATGCCGAGCTGGTTCGCCTGCTCGGTGGTCACCTTGGCCGGGGTCTTCTTGTAGGTCACCGGCAGCTCGCGGGGCGCGGCGCGCTTGAGCACGTCGAGCACCGGCTTGAGGCTCGGCTCCCAGTCGACGACGTTGGCGTCCTCGGAGGGCTGCACGGTCGGCTTGCCGCCTTCGAAGACGATCTGCGCGTCCTTGCCCTCCTTCTCGGTGGACTTCAGCTGCGGGCCCGCGGCCTCGATGATCTTGTTGTTGTCCACCTTCGGGTTCAGCACCCCGCCGTCGACCGGCTCGAAGGTCAGCGCGGCCGCGATCTGCGCGGGTTTGACGACGGCGTCCTTGCCCTCGCCCTTGATGACCATCGGCGCCGCCACGGCGGGTTTCGCGATCTGCTCGAGAGCGGCGTGGACGGCCTCCGGCGAGACCTTGACCGGGGTCTGGGTGACCGCGAGCGTGAGCGGCTCGCCACTGGCCCAGCGGTCCAGGATGGTCTTCTTGGCGGCGTCGAGGTCGAGCTTCTGCCCGGTCTTCGGCTCGACGGCGACCGGCTTGGCCTCCTCGAAGCGCACGGTGCCCTCGATCGGGTCGCGATCGACCTTGTCGCGCAGGTTCTCCAGCGCGGCGGTGAGCTTGGCGTCGTCGGTCTGGGTGACGACGCCGACCTCGGTGGTCGAGAAGAACGACGCGATCCGGGTGAACGGGTTCAGCGGCTGGTCACCGGCCTGGTCGAGGGTGGCGGGCCAGTCGAGGCGCAGGCCGGCGTTGTTCGGCGCCAGCGACTCCTCGGCGTCGCCCGCGACGACCTTCACCGGCCGGGTCAGCCGCGGCTCGATCCCGCCACGGAGCTCCTTCTCGGCCGCCGTGCGGTCCATCCCGCCGACGTCGACCCCGGCGACGGTGACGCCGCGGGGGACGCTGCCCTGGGAGACCAGCACGTCGAGGGCGTACGCGACGACCAGCAGGCCGAACACGCCGCCGCCGATGAAGGCGGCCTTGCGGTAGCTGCGACGGCGCTTCGGTGGCGCGGGCTCCTCCGGCGTGGCAGACTCCGCGAACCCGGGCGTGACGACCGGGAGAATGTCCGTCTGCTCAGCGTGGGACTCGGGCCAGCGCGGTTCCTGCGGCAACTCTCCACCCTCCACGGTCCGGCGAGGCCGGGCGTCGTGATCGAACATCCGGGCTTCCACACGTTCCGGACGTAGGTTCAAGATACGGGGCGCGTTTTGTGGTCGTGCAACTCGCCCGGTTGGGTGAGCGGGTCACTCCGTCGGGTGGTCACTGGGCGTCAGGTTCGGGATTTTCACCCACTCTGGCGAGAAAGTCGAAGTCACAGCCCTCATCGGCTTGCGTGATGTGTTCGGCGTACAACGCGCCGTAACCCCGTTCGTACCGCGGGGCCGGCGTGGTCCACTCCGTCCGGCGACGTTGCAATTCCGCATCATCGACGTCGAGGCTCAGCCGTCGCGAAGGAACGTCCAAAGTGACCGGATCGCCGTCGCGGACCAGCGCGAGCGGCCCGCCCACATGGGATTCCGGCGCGACGTGCAGCACACACGCGCCGTAACTGGTGCCGCTCATCCTGGCGTCGGACACGCGGACCATGTCCCGGACGCCCTTGGCCAGCAGGTGATCCGGCAGCGGCAGCATCCCGTATTCGGGCATCCCAGGTCCGCCGAGCGGGCCGGATCCGCGCAGGACGAGGACCGAGTCCTCGGTGATGCCGAGCGCGGGGTCGTTGATGCGGTTCTTCAGGTCCTGGTAGTCGTCGAAGACCACCGCGGGTCCCGTGTGGACGAGCAGCCGGGGTTCGGCGGCGATGTGCTTGATCACCGCACCCGACGGCGCGAGATTTCCGCGCAGTACCGCGACTCCGCCTTCGTTGGCGACCGGGTTGTCACGCGTGCGGATGACGTCGTCGTTGTGCACCCGTGCCGTTTTCAGTTCTTCACCGAGGGTCCGGCCGGTGACGGTGAGGCGATCGGTGTGCAGCAGGTCGGTCAGCCGGGAGAGCAGGCCGGGCAGCCCGCCCGCGTAGTAGAAGTCCTCCATCAGCCAGTCGCCGCCCGGCCTGATGTTCGCCAGTACGGGGACCCGCCGCGCGATCGCGTCGAAATCGTCCACGGACAACGGGATCCGCCCGCGACCGGCCATCGCGATCAGATGGATGACGGCATTGGTGGAGCCGCCCAGCGCCAGCACGGTGGTGATCGCGTCGGCGTACGCGCGGTCGTCGAGGATCTTCGTGATGGTGAGGTCCTCCCGGACCATCTCGACGATCCGGGCGCCGCTCGCCGCGGCCATCCGGTGGTGCGCCGAGTCGACGGCGGGGATCGACGCCGCGCCGGGCAACGTCAGCCCGAGCACTTCGGCGACCGACATCATCGTGGACGCGGTGCCCATCGTCATACAGGTTCCGGGAGAACGGGCCAGCCCACGCTCCAATTCGGACAGTTCGTCGTCGCCGATCAGCCCGGCTCGCTTGTCGTCCCAGTACTTCCACATGTCGGTGCCGCTGCCGAGCACTTCGTTCCGCCAGTGCCCGCGCAGCATCGGGCCGGCGGGGACGAAGATCGCGGGCAGTCCCGCGCTCGCCGCGCCCATCAGCAACGCCGGTGTCGTCTTGTCGCAGCCGCCCATGAGCACCGCGCCGTCGACGGGGTAGGACCGCAGGATCTCCTCGGTCTCCATCGAAAGCAGGTTCCGGTAGAGCATCGGTGTCGGTTTCTGGAAGGTCTCCGACAGGGTCGCGACCGGGAACTCCAGCGGGAATCCGCCTGCCTGCCACACTCCGCGTTTGACCTGTTCCGCCCGCTCGCGCAGATGCATGTGGCAGGGATTGATGTCGCTCCACGTGTTGAGGATCGCGATGACGGGCTTGCCGAGGTGCTCCTCCGGGTTGTAGCCGAGCTGCCTGCTCCGGGCCCGGTGGCTGAAACCGCGCAGTTCGTCGCCGCCGAACCAGCGGTGACTGCGGAATTCCTCAGGGTTCCTCATGAAGCCGAGTATGGCATCTCATATATGATCGCCCCATGTCCTCGACCTTCAGCCTGCCCGCTTCCCGGACCGAAGTGGTGCTCGAAGAGATCCGCCGCGGCATCCTCACCAGGGAGCTGAAGCCCGGGCAGCCGCTGGTCGAAGCCGAACTCGCCGCCCGGCTCGGAGTGTCGAAGACGCCCGTGCGCGAGGCGCTGAAGGTGCTCTCGAACACCGGACTGGTGACTTTCAGTCCGTACAAGGGCGCTTCGGTGTGCGTGGTCGACGCCGAGCTGGCGAAGTCCGTCTACGACGTTCGCATGGTGCTGGAGCCCGAAGCCGTGCGCCGGTCGGTCGAGCGCCGCTCGCCGGACCTGTTCGAAGACGCCGCGGAGGCACTGAAGGAGGCGTCGGCGGCGATCTCGGGCAAGGACCAGGCGGCGCTCAGCCTGCTCAACCGCCGGTTCCACCGCGCGCTCTACAGCGGCTGCGGGAACCCGCTGATGGTCTCCATCCTGGACGACCTCAAGGACCGCGCGGCGCTGATCAGCGTGGTCGGCTGGGCGGCGAACCCCAGCTGGCGCCGGGAATGGGCCGAGCACAAGGCGGTGCTGGCGGCGGCGAAGAAGGGGGACGCCGACGGTGCGGCCGGCCTGTTGCGCGCCCACATCGGCGACTTCCTGGCCCGGATCCTCGAGACCATCGGAGACGAATGATGCGCCTGCTGCTCATCGCCGACACGCATCTTCCGCAGCGCGCGAAGAAGCTGCCGGCCCAGGTCTGGCGCGAGGTCGAGGCCGCGGACGTCGTCATCCACGCCGGTGACTGGGTCGAAGTCGCCCTGCTCGACGAACTCGAAGCCCGGAGCAAGCGGCTCATCGGGGTCTACGGCAACAACGACGGCGCCGACCTGCGGGCGCGGCTCCCCGAGATCGCGCGGGCGGACCTCGGCGGCGTCCGGCTGGCGGTCATCCACGAAACCGGCGGCAAGCAGGGGCGCGAGCGCCGTTGCGACGAGCAGTTCCCGGACACCGACGTCCTCGTGTTCGGCCACAGCCACATCCCCTGGGACACGGTCACGCCGAACGGGTTGCGGCTGCTGAACCCCGGCTCGCCGACCGACCGGCGGCGCCAGCCGTTCTGCACCTATCAGACCGCCGAGATCCGCGACGGCGAGCTGCGCGAAGTAGCTCTTCATGAGCTGCCGCTTCGGCGCTGACCGGGTAGACAGGTAGCCATGGAACCGGCGCAGGCGTTGAGGGAGATCGCGTTCCGGCTGGAGCGCGCGGGCGAGCCGACCTACCGGGTGCGGGCGTTCCGGCAGGCGGCTTCGGTGATCGCCAAGGTCGAGCCCGACGACCTGCGCAAACGCGCCAAGGCGGGCACGCTGACCGCGTTGCCGAATATCGGCAAGGCGACCGCGGCCGTCGTCGAAGACGTGCTCGCCGGGCGTCGTCCCGCGTACTTCGAGAAGCTCGGCGAGCCGAAGCTGCCCGACGGCGGCCCGATGCGGGCGGCGTTGCGCGGCGACTGTCACACGCATTCGGACTGGTCCGACGGGGGAAGCCCGATCGAAGAGATGGCGGAGGCCGCCCGCTCGCTCGGCCACGAATGGATGGTGCTGACCGATCACTCGCCGCGGCTCACCGTCGCCAACGGTCTGTCGCCGGAACGGCTGCGGCGGCAGATGGACGTCGTCGCGGAACTGAACGAGACGATGGCGCCGTTCCGGATCCTGCACGGTATCGAGGTCGACATCCACCTCGACGGCACGCTGGACCAAGAGGAAGAACTGCTGGAGCAGCTGGATTTCGTCGTCGCGAGCGTGCCCTCGAAACTGCGGATGCCCGCGAAGGAGATGACGCCGAGGATGATCGCCGCGGTGCAGCACCCGCGGGTCCGCGTGCTGGGGCACTGCACCGGGCGGCTGGTGATGGGGGCGCGCGGGAAGCGGCCGGAGTCGGAGTTCGACGCCGAGGCGGTGTTCACCGCGTGCCGGGACAACGGGGTCGCCGTCGAGATCAACTCGCGTCCCGAGCGCCGCGACCCGCCGACGCGTTTGCTGAACCTGGCCGTGGACCTGGGCTGCGACTTCGCGATCGACAGCGACGCGCACGCGCCGGGGCAGCTGGAATGGCTGGTCTTCGGCTGCGAGCGGGCCACCGAGCTGGGGATCGAGCCGGACCGCGTGATCAACACACGGACCGCTGAGGACCTGCTGGCCTCGTGAGTGGTGAGGACGGTTCCAACCGTCCTCACCACTCACGAGACCGGACCCACTCGGTACCGCGGCTCGGCCGGGGGTTGCGAAAGCCACTTTCGCAACCTTCAACGTTGCGAAAGCCACTTTCGCAACGTCGGCCGCGCCCGGGCCCTGGTGATCATGTCGCGAAAGCCACTTTCGGGACATCAGACGTCCCGAAAGTGGCTTTCGCGACACCGGCTCCAGACCACCCGCGGTCAGAACCGCCCACTCACGAGAGCGTTGCGAAGCGCAGGCCCGCATCGCTCAACCGGTCGATCAGCGCCTGCCCCATCGCGGTCGCCGTGGTGACCTGCCCGGCCGTCGCGGGCAGGTCGTCCAGCGCCAGGCACAGCGCGGACTCGCCGAGCATCTTCGCCGTCTCGCCGTACCCCGGGTCGCCGCCGGACACCTCGGTGACGACGCGTTCGCCGCCGCTCTCGGCGTGGAACCGCACGGAAAACCACGACCGCGCCCGTCGCTGCTCGTCCGGGCCGCCGCCGGGCTTGAGCAGCTTCGACAGCGCCCGTCGCGCGGGCGGGATCTGGGCGGCGGCGAAGACGAGACCCATCCCGGCCGCGCCGGCGGCCACCACCGGAAGCCGTTTGATCGCGGCGAAATGCCGGTACGTGAAGTCGGGGCCGTACACCGGGAGCGCGGCGGCGGACCGCTCGACGATCATCGGGTCGATGGTCGGCAGCGGCACCGCCCAGAAACCGTCGGGGCTGCGATGCGGTGTGCCCAGCGGGGCGCGCGCACGACGGCCCTCCGGTCGCGGTTCGGCCGCCGCGCGGTCCCGGGCGGCGCGGAAACTGGACGGCAGCCGCGAGAACGCCGTCAGCGCCGAGAGGAAGGTGCCGCCCGAGGGTGCCGCGCCCGCGCGGACGTACCCGTCGATCCTGATCGGTTTCCCTTGCGGCAATCGGGAAACCGTGAAGAGCGCGCCGAGGTCGTGCGGGATCGAGTCGAAACCGCACGCGTGCACGAGCCGCGCACCGGTCTCGACGGCGCGGGCGTGATGGGCGAGGTACATCTTGTCGACGAACTCGGGCTCGCCGCAGAGGTCGGCGTAGTCGGTCCCCGCCTCGGCGCACGCGGCGACCAGTGGCTCTCCGAAGTGGACATACGGACCGACCGTGGTGGCGACGACCTTCGTCGACTCGGCGACCCTCCGCAGCGAGTCCGCGTCGGCGACGTCGGCACGCAGCAGCGGCAGTTCGGAGAGCGCCGGGTTGATCGAGAAAAGCTTTTCCCGCAACGCCTCCAGCTTGCCGGTGTTCCGCCCGGCCAAGGCGAGGCGCAGACCGGGCGGCGCGGCGCGGGCGAGGTATTCCGCCGTGAGGCCACCGGTGAACCCGGTGGCGCCGAACAGGACGACGTCGTGGTCACGATCGGCAGGCATGGGCGTCAGGCTACCGCCGGTCATCGCCTGTCGCCGGTGTAGACGACGGCGGCGCTCACCGCGTCCACCCCCGAGATCAGTTCGGCGAGCGCCTTCGGGAGTTCCCGGTGCGTGGACCCGGCCCAGGCCCGCAGGCCGGCGCGGTCGAGTTCCGGTTCGCAGAAATCGTCGATACCGATGGTCCAGGCCAGTAACGCGAGACAGACCGAATGCGGATCCGGCTGTTCGGTGCCGAGGACGGCCGCCCGCACCTTGCTGCGCGCGGCCGTCGACATCAGCAGATCCCGCGGCGGATACCGGTGATTCTTCCGCAGGAGCATCCGGTCGGTCGCGCGGTCGATCACTCCCGCGGCGAGCAGGTTCTCCGCGACCGTTTCCCCGAGATCGTGGCGGAGATGACCGACCCATTCCCGGACGGTGTGCCGCTCGGGTTCGCGGAGGATTTCCGAGAACACCCTGTCCAGCGGTGGATGGGCGAGGCCGCGGCGCGACAACGGCCGGATTCGTTTGCGTTCCACGGTGATCCGCTCGGCGAGGAGGAGATCGCAGAGCGCGGAACCGGCCATTCCGATGCCGAGTCCCGTGCGGCGCAGCGCGGGTTTTCCGGTGAACTCGTCGTGGGCGAGGAAGAACAGGGAATCGACCAAG
Source organism: Amycolatopsis roodepoortensis (assembly GCF_024628825.1). Taxonomy (NCBI): domain Bacteria; kingdom Bacillati; phylum Actinomycetota; class Actinomycetes; order Pseudonocardiales; family Pseudonocardiaceae; genus Amycolatopsis; species Amycolatopsis roodepoortensis. Next base: position 3,053,317 of record NZ_CP102415.1, on the reverse strand, counting down.
GTCAGCCGACGCATGAATGGCACGCCCCCCGGCGTCGTAGTGCGGGACGGCCAAAGTAGCGGTAGCGCGCGGACCACTGCGACCCGAGGTCCGTTTTTAGCCTGAACGGACGTACCTCGCCGAGGTGGCCGGCCCTAGGGTGGGATGGCTCTCGCAAGATCAAGAAACTCCAGCGCCAAACCTACGTCCGGGGGACGGGTTCATGGGTACGCAAAGACCGCGGCGCGGTCTCGGCCATCGACGACTCGGAGCCGCTCAGATCGTGTTCTTCGTGGTGGCCGCGGCGGGTCCGTTGTTCGCCATCGCGGGCGGCGTCCCGACCAACTACGCGGTCACCGGCAGTATCGGCGTGCCGCTGTCGTTCCTCCTGCTCGCCCCGATCCTGGGACTGTTCGCGGTCGGATACGCCGCGATGAGCCGCTACATCACCAACGCGGGCGCGTTCTACCCCTACGTCGCCAACGGGATCGGCAAATCCACCGGCGCCGGGATCGCGTTCGTCACGCTGATCTCCTACAACGCCATCCAGATCAGCATCTACGGTCTGTTCGGCTGGTCGGTGTCGACCTGGCTCGGCACGCTCACCGGATCCCCGCCGCCGTGGTGGCTGTGCGCGCTGGTGATGGTGCTGATCATCGGCGCGCTCGGTGTCCTGCGGGTCGATCTCAACGCCAAGGTGCTCGGGGTGGCGCTGTGTCTCGAAGTCGCCGTCGTCGCGATCATCGACATCGCCTTGTTCGCGAATCCCGCCGGTGGCGGCGTTTCCTGGGTTCCGCTGGAGCCGTCGAGCCTGTTCACCACCGGGGTGGGCGCGGTGTTCGCGTTCTCCGCCGCCGCGTTCATCGGTTTCGAGGGTGCGGCGACCTACGGCGAGGAGACCCGGGAACCCAGCCGCACGGTCGGCCGCGCGACATACGCGGCGATCGGGCTCACAGCGGTGCTCTACGTCGTCTCGTCGCTCGCGCTGGCCGTGGGGACCGGGCCGGACGTCATCGTCACCACCGCGGCCGCGCAGGGCCCGGACCTGCTGTTCAACCTGGCGGGCGAGCACCTCGGCGAAACGTTCTCCAATGTGGCGTACACGCTGTTCGTGACCGGTCAGTGCGCGGCGCTGCTGAGCTTCCACAACGCGGTCGCACGGTACTTCTTCGCCCTGGGCCGGGAAGGGCTGCTGCCGCGCTCGCTGGCCAAGACCAGCAAACGCACCGGCGCCCCGGTGGCCGGTTCGCTCACGCAGACCGCGCTCGCGCTCGTGGTCGTGTCACTGTTCGCGATCGCGGGCCGCGATCCGGTGACCGAACTGTTCACCTGGCTCGGCACGACGGCGTCCACCGGGGTCGTGGTGATCATGATCGCCGTCTCCCTGTCGGTGATCGGCTTCTTCAAACGGCGCCGCGGCGCCGAAAACGCCTGGCGCCGCTGGATCGCGCCGGGCGCGGCGATGCTCGCGTTGTCGGCCGTCCTCGCGCTGATCCTGTTCAACTTCGATCTGCTGCTCGGTCCGGCCGGGACGTTCCTGTTGCGCTGGGGGCTGCCCGGTCTCGTGCTCGTCGCGGCTCTTGCCGGCTTCCTGCGCGCGGAAGTGTTGCGGACGAGGGATCCCGAGACCTACGCGGCGATCGGTGGCCCGCTCGAAGACGACGAACCCGTCAAGCTGGAGGTGGGACGATGATCATCCGCGCCGCTGAAGAGTCCGAAATGGACACCGTCGTCGACGTATTGTCCGAGGCCTTCCATGAAGACCCGGTGAGTATGTGGGTCTTTCCCGGTGACGAGCGCCGCGCGGTGGCGCTGCCGATCTTCCATCGGGCGGTCGTGCTGGGGATGCTCGCCGTGGGCGGCCACGTCGACGTCACCGACGACCTCTCCGGCGCCGCGGTTTGGGCGCCCGGTGGCGACGAGGACATCGACGACGAAGCGTTCGCCGGCCTCACCGGGGAGGAAATCGGCAGGCTCATGATGGTGTTCGAGCTGATGACGGAGCGCGCCCCCGCCGGCGAGTACCACCACGCGCAGTTCATCGGCGTCCGCAAGAACGCGCAACGGCGAGGGATCGGCGCACGGTTGCTGAAGCACGGCCTCGACCGGTACGGCGCGATGCCCGCGTACCTGGAGGCGAGCAGCGCGGAGAGCGCGAAACTGTACCGGCGCCTGGGTTTCCGCGATCACGGGCCGGCTTTCGCGGTCGAGGGTGGGCCGCCGATGCTGCCCATGTGGCGGGAGCCGTCGATTTGTCTATAAAGGACTGGTAAAGTGGCGGGCAGATGACGACGAACCGTGCCCCCGCCACACGGCACCGTTCCGTCTTCTTCCTGCTGATCTTGCTCGTCTTCGCCTTCGTCACGCCGACCGTCCCCCACGGGCACGGGCGGGCCGCGACGGAAGACCCCGTCGCCGTCTTCGCGACCCATCCGCTGCCCGCCTTCCACGGCGGGCAGGCCGTTCCCCTCGCCGACGCTCCTTCCGAAGCGGAGACCGTCGACCTCCCCGACGCGGGCCACGCCCCTGAGCAGGGCGAACCCGTCGTCATCACCCGAGCGGTGCCCCAGGCGCCCGCACGGGCACCTCCGCGCTGACCGGTCCCCAAGCCGCATCAGCCATCCATCGGAGGTCTCCATGAGTTCCGGTCATGCCCTGCTGGCCGTCGGCGGGGCGTTCCTCGCCGCCGGTGTCATCGCCAGAGCGGGCGCCCGTATCGGGCTGCCGACCATCCCCCTGTTCATGCTGGCCGGTTTCGTCTTCGGCCCCAACACCCCCGGACTGTCCCTTGTGGACGATCCGGCCGAACTCGGCGTGCTCGCCGGGCTCGGTCTCGTCTTCCTCCTGTTCTACCTCGGCCTCGAATTCTCCCTCGACGATCTGGCCAAGGGCGGGCGCAAACTCGTCTGGTCCGGGCTGATCTACCTGATCCTGAACATCGGCGGCGGTCTCGCGTTCGGCTTCCTGCTGGGCTGGGGGACCAGGGAAGCGCTGGTCATCGCCGGTGCCATCGGGATCTCGTCGTCCGCGATCGTCACCAAGCTCCTGCTCGAATCCCGCCGGATGAACAACCCCGAGTCCCGGCTGATCATGGGCATCATCGTGATCGAGGACCTGTTCCTCGCGTTGTACCTGGCGTTGCTGCAGCCGGTGCTCTCCGGCGCCGGGAGCTTCGGTACGGCGCTCGCCGACTTCGGCAAGGCCTTCGCGTTCCTGATCGTGATGGCCGCGCTCGCCCGCTGGGGTGGCCGGGTGATCTCGAAGCTGTTCGGTTCGGCCGACGACGAACTGCTCACCGTCTGCTTCGTAGGTGTCGCGGTGATGGGTGCCGCCGTCGCCGAAGAGGTCGGGGTGTCCGACGCCATCGGCGCGTTCATGGTCGGCATGATGCTCGGCGGTTCGAAGGTCGCGCCGCGTATCCACAAGCTGGTGCTCCCGCTGCGCGACGCGTTCGGCGCGTTGTTCTTCTTCATCTTCGGGCTCAGCATCGATCCGAACGCGGTCGGCTCGGTGGTCGTGCCGGTGCTGATCGCGGTGGCGCTGACGATCGTGCTGAACCTCGGCGCGGGCGCGCTGGCCGCACGAGTGAACGGTTTCGATCGCCAGGCCGGGGTGAACATCGGGCTCACCGTGCTCACCCGCGGCGAGTTCTCGCTCGTGCTCGCCGCGATGGCGACCGCGGCCGGGCTGGACTCGCGGGTCGCGCCGTTCGTCGCGGGCTACGTCCTCCTGCTGGCCGTGATCGGTCCAGTCGCGGTCATCCGCTCGGAGAAACTCACCTGGTTGCTACCGGCGAGTATTGTCCGAGGCTCGACCCGCCGCGACGAGCCGGCCAGGGCGACGTGACGAGGAGGCCTGGGTGACCGAACGGTTCGGCGGCTACCAGAACGAGATCTACCTGCAGGGGCTCGGCGGGACCTTCCCGCCGTGCTCCACCGACGCCACGAAGCTGGAGGAGTCCGCGCGGGAGATCCTCGAGCCCGGGCCGTTCTGGTACGTCGCGGGCTCGGCAGGGTCCGGCGCCACCGCGCGGGCCAACCGGGAGGCGTTCGACCGCTGGCGTCTCGTGCCCCGGATGCTCACCGGCGCCACCGAACGCGATCTGTCGACGACCGTGCTGGGGACGCCGGTACCGGCGCCGGTGCTGCTGGCGCCGGTCGGCGTCCAGTCGATCGTGCACGAGGGCGCCGAACCGGCGGCCGCGCGGGCCGCGGCGTCGGTCGGCCTGCCGTATGTCATGTCGACGGCGTCGTCCACGAGCATCGAGGACGTCGCCGAGGCCGGCGGTGAGGGGCCGCGCTGGTTCCAGCTGTACTGGCCGACCGACAACGAGGTCTGCGCGAGCATCCTGGCGCGGGCGAAGGCCGCGGGCTTCACCACACTCGTGGTCACGCTCGACACCTGGACCCTCGCGTGGCGCCCGAACGACCTCGACCACGCGTACCTGCCGTTCATCAAGGGCGTCGGGCTCGGTGTCCCGCTGAGCGACCCGGTGTTCCGCGGCCTGCTGGAGAAGACGCCGGAGGAGGATCCGCCCACCGCGATCCTGCGGTGGATCTCGATGATCACCGGTACCGACAGCACCTGGGACCGGCTGCCGTTCCTGCGCGAGCACTGGGACGGGCCGATCGTGCTCAAGGGCATCCAGCACCCCGACGACGCGCGCCGCGCCGTCGAGGCCGGGATGGACGGGATCGTCGTGTCCAACCACGGCGGCCGTCAGGTCGACGGCGCGGTCGCCTCGCTCGACGCGCTCCCGGAGATCGTGGCCGCGGTCGGCGACCGGCTGGAGATCCTGTTCGACTCCGGTATCCGCACCGGCGCCGACATCGCCAAGGCGCTCGCGCTCGGCGCGAAGGCCGTGCTGGTGGGGCGGCCGTGGGTGTACGGCCTGGCGCACGCGGGGGAGGAGGGCGTCCGGCACGTGCTGCGGAGCCTGCTCGCCGATCTCGACCTGACCATGGGCCTGTCCGGGCACCGGACCCTGGCCGACCTCACCCCGGGGGCGCTCACCCGCTCCTGACCAGCGCGATGTCGCCTCCGGCATATTCGGAGGCCCGGATCGTCACGCACGGCTATCCTGGTGCCGGTCATGGCTTCTCAACCTTCCCCGCTCGGCGCCCTGCGCGCTCGCCTGCCCGAACTCATGTCGCGCGACGAGCACCGCCTCCGGCGCCGGCTCGACGGTGCCCGGAAAGCGCGGAACGCCGAGTCGATCGCCGCCCAGCTCGAGGCCGACATCGAGGCCGCCGAGCTGCGGGTCACCCGCAGGCGCGACGCCGTCCCGAAGATCTCGTTCCCCGAAGAGCTGCCCGTCAGCCAGCGCAAGGACGAGATCGCCGCCGCCATCCGCGACCACCAGGTGGTGATCGTCGCGGGCGAGACCGGCTCCGGGAAGACGACCCAGCTGCCGAAGATCTGTCTCGAACTCGGCCGCGGCATCCGGGGCCAGATCGGGCACACGCAGCCGCGGCGGCTGGCCGCGCGCACGGTCGCCGATCGCATCGCCTCCGAGCTGAACACCGAGCTGGGCGATGCCGTCGGCTACAAGGTCCGGTTCACCGACCAGTCGGGCCAGGACACGCTGGTCAAGCTGATGACGGACGGCATCCTGCTCGCCGAGATCCAGACCGACCGGATGCTGCGGCAGTACGACACGCTGATCATCGACGAGGCGCACGAGCGCAGCCTCAACATCGACTTCATCCTCGGCTACGTCAAGCAGCTCCTGCCGCGCCGCCCCGATCTCAAGGTGATCATCACCTCCGCGACGATCGACCCCGAGCGGTTCTCCAAGCACTTCGACGACGCGCCGATCGTGGAGGTCTCCGGCCGGACTTATCCGGTCGAGGTCCGGTACCGGCCGATCATCGACCCCGACGACCCGGACGCCGACCAGGATCGCGACCAGACGCAGGCCATCTGCGACGCCGTCGACGAACTGCAGCACGAGGGGCCCGGCGACATCCTGGTGTTCCTCTCCGGCGAGCGGGAGATCCGCGACGCGGCGGACGCCCTGTCCAAACAGGACCTGAGGAACACCGAGATCCTGCCGCTGTACGCCCGGCTTTCGTCGTCGGACCAGCATCGGGTGTTCCAGCGCCACACCGGACGCCGCGTCGTGCTCGCGACGAACGTCGCCGAGACGTCGCTGACCGTGCCCGGTATCAAGTACGTCATCGACCCCGGCACCGCGCGGATCTCGCGCTACAGCCACCGCACGAAGGTGCAGCGGCTGCCGATCGAGCCGGTGTCGCAGGCGTCGGCGAACCAGCGCAAGGGCCGCTGCGGCCGGACGTCCGACGGTATCTGCATCCGGCTGTACTCCGAGGACGACTTCGACGCGCGGCCCGAGTTCACCGATCCGGAGATCCTGCGGACCAACCTCGCGTCGGTCATTCTGCAGATGACCTCGCTCGGCCTCGGCGACATCGCGGCGTTCCCCTTCGTGGAGCCGCCGGACCGCCGTCAGGTGACCGACGGTGTCCAGCTGCTGCAGGAACTCGGCGCGTTCGAGATGTCGGACGGCAAGAAGCTCACCGAGACCGGCCGCAAGCTCGCGCAGCTCCCGGTCGACCCGCGGATGGCGCGGATGGTGCTGGAGGCGTCCCGCAACGGCTGCGTCCGCGAAGTGATGATCATCGCCGCCGCACTGTCCATTCAGGACCCGCGCGAGCGTCCGGCGGAGAAGCAGCAGGCGGCGGACGAGCAACACGCGCGGTTCGCGGACAAGACGTCCGACTTCCTCGCGTACCTGAACCTGTGGGAGTACGTCACCGAGCAGCAGAAGGCGTTGTCCACCAACCAGTTCCGCCGGATGTGCCGCAACGAGTACCTGAACTACCTGCGCATCCGCGAATGGCAGGACATCTTCAGCCAGCTGCGTCAGCTGGCCAAACCGCTCGGCATCACCCTCAACACCTCCGGCCCGGTCGATCCGCAACGGGTGCACACGTCGCTGATCGCCGGGCTGTTGTCGCACGTCGGCCTCAAGGATCCGGCCAAGGGCGACTATCTCGGCGCGCGCGGGGCGCGGTTCTCGGTGTTCCCGGGGTCGGCGCTGTTCAAGAAGCAGCCGCGGTTCGTCATGTCGGCCGAACTCGTCGAGACCTCACGGCTATGGGGCCGGGTCAACGCGCGGATCGAGCCGGAATGGGTCGAGCCGCTCGCCGGGCACGTGGTGAAGCGGAACTACTCCGAGCCGCACTGGGAACGCAAGCAGGGCGCGGTGATGGCGAAGGAGAAGGTGACGCTGTACGGCGTCCCGCTCGTCGCCGACCGCCGCGTCAACTACGGCCGGATCGACCCCGAGGTGAGCCGCGAGCTGTTCATCCGGCACGCGCTCGTCGAAGGCGATTGGGAGACCCGGCACCACTTCTTCCGCGAGAACCGCGCGCTGCTCGAAGAGGTCGAGGACCTGGAGAACCGGGCCCGCCGCCGCGACATCCTGGTCGACGACGAGACGCTTTTCGAGTTCTACGACCAGCGCGTCCCGGCCGACGTCGTCTCCGCGCGGCATTTCGACAGCTGGTGGAAGAAGGCGCGCCACACCCAGCCCGACCTGCTGAGCTTCGAGAAGACGATGCTCATCAACGAGACCGCGGGCGGCGTGCGCGAGGCCGATTACCCCGACTTCTGGACCCAGGGCGGCCAGACCTTCAAACTCACGTACCAGTTCGAGCCGGGCGCGGACGCCGACGGTGTCACCGTGCACATCCCGCTGCCGGTGCTGAACCAGGTGACCCCGGACGGCTTCGACTGGCAGGTCCCCGGCCTGCGCGAAGAGCTGGTGACACAGCTGATCAAGTCTCTGCCCAAGGCGATCCGACGCAACTTCGTGCCGGCGCCTGATCACGCGAAGCTGGTGCTCTCGCGGGTCGGCCCGGCCGACGGGCCGCTGCTGCACGTCGTCGCCGACGAGCTGGAAGCGTTGCGCGGGGTGGTGATCCCCGACGACGCCTGGCAGCTGTCGATGGTTCCCGAGCATCTGAAGATGACCTTCCGCGTGGTCGACGTCCGCGGCAAGAAGGTGTCCGAGGGCAAGGACATCGAGGCGCTCAAACGGGATCTGAGCGGGCAGGTGCGCGCGACGATCTCCAAGGCCGCCGACAGCATCGAGCGCGAGGGCCTGACGACGCCCGCGTTCGGTGAGCTGCCGAAGGTGTTCGCGAGCAAGCAGCGCGGGCACGACGTCAAGGCGTATCCGGCGCTGGTCGACGAAGGCGCTTCCGTGGCGGTGCGGCTGCTGGACACACCGGGCCAGCAGGAACAGTCGATGTGGGCGGGCACGCGGCGGATGCTGCGGCTGAACATCCCGTCGCCGATGAAGTTCATCACCCGTAACCTCGGCAACTCGTCGAAACTCGTGCTGAACCGGAATCCGCACGGCTCCGTGGCGGCGTTGCTCGAAGACTGTGTGGACTGCGCGGTCGACAAGCTCGTGGCCGACAACGGCGGACCGCGCTGGGACGAGGCCGGCTTCGCGGTCCTGCTGGAGACGGTGCGCGCCGGGCTGAACTCCGGGGTGCTCGACGTGCTGACCAACGTCGAGAAGATCCTGCGCGCCGCGAACGACGTCGAAACGCGGCTGGCCGACACGCGCGGTCCGAAGGACTCGCTCGCGGATATCCGCTCGCAGCTGGATGGCTTGGTGCACAAGGGTTTCGTCACCGAAACGGGGCAGGACAGGCTCAAGCACGTCGTCCGGTACCTGCGAGGGATCGAACGGCGGCTGGAGAAGCTCCCGACCGAGCCGACGCGCGACATCCAGCGCACCGGCGACATCGCGTGGCTCCGGAACGAGTATCAGGCGGCGCTGGACGCGCTGCCGCCGGGCACTTCGTCGCCCGCGCTGCGGGAGATCCGGTGGATGATCGAGGAACTTCGGGTGAGCTTCTTCGCCCAGACGCTCGGTACCGCCCACCCCGTCTCCCTCAAGCGGGTCATCAAGGCCCTGGACGATGCCGCCGCCCCCCGCAATTAGCCAGCTAACTGCGGCGCTCTGCAACCTTCCCCCACTCACGCGACTTACGCCCCCACCCACGCGAGTCCCGCCCCCACGCACGCCAGTTACGCCCCCACCCACGCGAGTTACGCTTCCAAACACGCGAGTTACGCCCCCAATCACGCGAGTTCGCCGCCTGATCACGCGTGTCGTCCGTTCAATCACGCGCGTCGTCCATCTGATCACGTGAGTTCGCCATCTGGTCACGTGTTCCCGTCGCCTGAAAACGGGACTCGTGTGATCGAGGCCGGAACTTGCGTGATTGAGGGCGTAACTCGCGTGACTGGAGGCGGAACTCGCGTGATCCGATGGACGACGCGCGTGATCCGATGGACGACACGCGTGATCAGGCGGCGAACTCGCGTGATTGAGGGCGTAACTCGCGTGATTGAAGGCGTAACTCGCGTGATCAGAGGCGTAACTCGCGTGATCGGGGGCGTAACTCACTTAGCGTCGGCGTAGGTGTCCACGGAGGCGATGTGCAGCGGGAACCGGACCGGGCAGGCGGGACCGAAGAGCATCCGCGCCGCCTCGGCCATACTGTCCACAATGGACTCCGAGACCTCGTCGGCGAACTCGGCCGGGGTGTGTACCAGGACCTCGTCGTGCTGGAAGAACACCAGGTGCGCGGGGGAGGGGAGCCTGCTCCGCAGGGTCGCCAGCAGGACCGCGGTCATATCCGCCGCGCTCGCCTGCACGACGAAGTTCCGGGTGAAACGCCCCCAGTTGCGGGACGCCTGCCGCGCCTTCAGCTCGCCCGCCTCGTCCTCCGCGACGCCGCCGGTCAGCGCGCGCCAGGCCTCCGACGGCGCGGGCGACGTCCGGCCCAGCCGCGAACGGACGCGCTCACCGCGTTCCCCGGCCTGCGCGGCACGCTCCACATAGGACACCGCGTCCGGGAACCTCGTGCGCAGCAACGCCAGCAACGGTCCCGCCTCGCCGGAAGTGCCGCCGTACATCGCCGACAGCATCGCGATCTTCGCTCGATCCCGGTCGTCCCTGTCGTCCCAAGCGGGCACCGGCACGCGGCGCACACCGGAGAACATCGCCTCGGCGAGGCTCGCGTACAGATCCGTGGCCGCGGCGACCTCGGCCAGCTTCCGGTCGCCGGACAACGCCGTCAGTACCCGCGGCTCCAGCTGGGCGGCGTCGGCGACGACCAGCTTCCAGCCGGGATCGGCCCGGACGCAGGTCCGCAGGACCTTCGGGATCTGCAGCGCACCCCCGCCCCGGCTCGCCCAGCGGCCCGAAACGACCCCGCCGACGACGTAGTGCGGACGGAACCGGCCGTCGTGCACCCACTCGTCGAGCCACGTCCAGCCGTTGGCCGAATGCAGCCGCGCGAGCTCCTTGTACTCCAGCAGCGGCGGGACGGCGGGGTGGTCGATGTCGCGCAGCAGGTACTTCCTGGCCGACGAGACCTCGATGCCCTCCCGGCCGAGCGCCCGCACGACGCTGGCCGGGGCGTCCGGGTTGACCGGGCGTCCGCCGAACGCGTCGCTGATCTTCGCCGCCAGCTCGACCAGCCGCTTCGGCCGGTGCCCCGCCGGGACACGCGGCCCGAGCTGCTCGGCCAGCAGCGCCAAGTGCAGGTCGGCTCGCCAAGGCAGCCCGTCGGCCGACATCTCCGCGGCCGCCAGCGCGCTCGCCGACTCCGCCGCGAAAAGCAACCGGAGCCGCTCCGGACGCTCGGTGAGAGCGACTCGCTTCTCCTGCTCGGCCAGCACCCGGCGCGCCGCGTCGATCACCGTGACACCGGACGGCAGCCGCGGCCCCCGGGTCTCGAAAAGCGTGGGCTGGTCGTCCTCGGCCCAGAGCGGCGGCTCGTCGGCGGGCGCCTCTTGCCCGTTCGCCCTGGCCAGCGCGGCACGCAGACTCCGCGATTCCTGCGGGCGCCCTTCGTGGGCCAGGAGCAATCCCTCGGTCAGCGCCAGGTCGTGACAGCGCCGCACCCGCACACCCGCCTTGATCAGCGCCGGATACGTCCCTTCGACCGACGGGAACACCCAACGGGGTGAGTGCTCCGCCTCCAATCGCCGTACTTCGCCGACGAACTCCGGGAGCTTCATCCCCCGCCGCGCCGGCTGCCCGGAAAAAGCGATCGCGAAGTCGCCATCCTCCTCTTGACCTGCGATCGCCTGCACACTCACATTGTGGTGGTTCCCTCCGACATTTCTGTCACCAGACGGCTAGTGCGCCTGCGCTATCGGTCGGCTACTGTCGAGTAGCAACCCCATACCGCCGGTACGCGAACCGCCGGGGGCATGGTGTCTCGCCGCAGCAGCAACGGAGGTGCCCGGATGAGAAACCCCACCGGCCTCGCCACCCTGGTGGCGGGCAAGGTGACCGAGACCGTGCGCAGCATCGACGTGATGCGCCAAGCGGGCCTGCTCCCCATCCCGCGCGTCGACGAAGGTCTGCGTTCGCTGGTCATGGTGCGCAAATGGGGCCCGTTCGCCGGCGCGAACATGATCGCCGCCCGCCGGGACCCGACCGCGACCGGCATCATCGACGAGCTCGGCCCGCTGACCTTCAAGCAGCTCGACACCCAGTCGAACGCGCTGGCCAGGGCGTGGTCCGAACGCGGCCTCGGCCCGGGTTCGGTGATCGCCGCGCTGTGCCGCGATCACCGTGGTCTCGTGCTGACGATGCTCGCCTCGGGCAAGCTCGGCGCCAAGCTGCTGCTGATGAACACCGGGTTCGCCAAACCGCAGCTCGCGGACGTCGCCAAGCGTGAAGGCGTCACCGCGCTCGTGTACGACCAGGAGTTCACCGGCCTGCTGGACGCGGTCGAGGGCGACGTCGAGCACTACCTCGCGTGGGTCGATTCGGACACCGCACGCCCGGCAGGCGTCCCCGTCGTCGCCGAACTGGTCGCCAGCACCGACGACCGCGCGTGGCCCGCGCCCGCCAAACCCGGCGGGTTCATCCTCCTGACCAGTGGCACCACCGGGACGCCGAAGGGCGCGCCGCGGCCGCACACCTCCGCTCTCGCCTCCGCACAGTTCCTAGACCGCATCCCGCTGCGGACCGGTGAGGCGACCTACATGGGCGCGCCGCTGTTCCACGGCACCGGGTTGTCGCAGTTCATCCTGTCGTTCGCGCTCGGTTCGAAGGTCGTCATGCGGCGCAAGTTCGTGCCGGAGGAGACGTTGCGCGGCGTCGCGGAGAACCGCTGCACCACGCTGGTCCTCGTGCCGACGATGCTGCAGCGGATCGTCGACCTGCCCGAGGAGGTCCGCGCCAAGTACGACACCTCGTCCCTGCGGATCATCTTCGTCGCCGGCTCCGCGCTGTCACCGGATCTGGGGAACCGTGCGACCGCCGCGTTCGGCGACGTCGTCCACAACCTCTACGGCTCCACCGAGGTCGCGGTCGCCACCGTCGCGACCCCCGAGGACTGGCGCAAGGCGCCGGGCACCGTCGGCCGCGCGCCGGTGGGCTGCAAGGTCGCGCTGTACGACGAAAAGGGCGAGAAGATCACCGAGCCGCATGTCACCGGCCGGGTGTTCGTCGGCAGCGGGCTGAGCTTCCAGGGCTACACCGACGGGCGCAACAAGGAGATCATCGACGGCCTGCTCTCCAGCGGCGACGTCGGCCATTTCGACGAGGACGGCCTGCTGTTCATCGACGGCCGCGACGACGAGATGATCGTCTCCGGCGGCGAGAACGTCTTCCCGATCGAGGTCGAGAACCTTTTGGTCGAACGCGAGGACGTGCTCGAAGCCGCCGTGATCGGGGTCGACGATCCCGAGTTCGGGCAGCGGCTGAAGGCCTTCGTGGTGCGGGCCGAGAAGTCGGATCTGGACGTCGACGGCGTGCGCGAGTACGTCAAGGCCAACCTCGCCCGGTACAAGGTGCCGCGCGAGGTGGAGTTCCTCGACGAGCTACCGCGCAACGCGACCGGGAAGGTGCTGCGCAACAAGCTGCACTAGTACTCCCAGTCGATGCCGAACACGCCGGGGCCGAAGTCGAGCGCCACGGCGTGGACGCCGTTGCCCTGGTCCGGTTTGAGTTCCTTCCGGTCCCTCGGCCCCGCCGAGGCGCCGTGGGCGCTGTACTGCCAGCATTTCGCCGGCACGGTGCCCGGATCGAACCGGACCTCCAGCAGGTACTCGCGCACGGGACGCCGGAACTCGCGGTAATGCGTGTTCCGGCATTCCGGGTACGGCGGCCCGGGGTTGGTCAGCGAGTACTCGATCAGGTGGGTCTCGCCGCGGTCGATGGGCCGGTCGAAGAGCAGTTCGGCCACCGTGAGCCCGTGCTCGTCGTCGACCTCGGCGCGGCCGACGTGACAGTTGCGCAGCGTGTTCAGCACCGGCGGCCCGGCCTCCGGATCGCCCTGGGCGTAGACCAGCAGCCAGCGGTCCTGCCCGTCCGCGCCCGCCTGGAACACCGCCCGCGCGGTCACCGCGCGTTGCCCGCCGTCCTCGGCGATCTCGCACAGGTCGTGCAGGCCGACGAGTTTCAGCTGATGGTGTTGTTCGAGCGCGTTGGGCGCGCCGACCTTCTCCAGCAGCGCCTGGAGCGCTTCGAGCGGGAAGGTCAGCGGCTGCTCGGTGGTCGCCCGGCTGCGGCGTGACGACGCCCCGCGCGGTCGCGGCGGCGGCAGCAGGCTCAGCAGCGAACCGGCGGGGATCGCCAGGACCTCTTCGAGGACCCGGACCGCGGACAGCGAACTCTGCCGTTCCGGCTGACGTTTGCCCGATTGCCAGTAACTCAGCGCGGTCACGCTCACCGACGCGCCGCGCGCGAGCAGCCGGGCTTGGATACGGTCGAGACTCAGGCCGCTGGTGGCGATGGCCGATCTCAACGCGGTGGCGAACGCGGTACGCGGCTGATCTTCATCGTCCGTGGTCACTCGGTCCGCCGCGCTCCCCGCCACCATATGCTGCCCGACCGCCCCCGTCTGCCGTTCCCTGACACCGCCCGGTTGATAACAACACGAATAACTTTAACAGTCTGAGGTAACGCTTCAGGGGCGCCTTCTGCCAGGCGAAAACGACTTTACGGACGAGCGCGGTTACTCCGGATGGCCTAGTACTGGTAACTGTGAATCATTGCCCGCCACCAGGGCACCGGCTTGCATGGCTCTCAACAACGATCATCCTCCCGGGTGATCCGCACGGCGCGGCAGGAAGGGAACCAGTGAGCAAGTCCCGGAAGAACCTGAAGTCCCGAAAGACCCGTAGCGGCCTCGTGGCGGGAGTCGCCCTCGCCGGGGTGACCGCGGCGGTCGCCACGTTCGGCGCGGGTGCGGCCAACGCCGAGCAGCAGGGCGAGATCCGCGGCGCGGGTGCGGCCAACGCGGTCGGCGGCAGCTACATCGTCGTGCTCAAGCCCACCGCGGTCGGCCAGGGCGTGGCCGCGGCGCACGAGATCACCGCGAACGTGGCCGCCAAGGCGCAGGGCCTCACCGGTCAGTACGGCACCACGCTGTCCCGCACGTTCGGTTCGGCGCTGAACGGCTTCTCGATCAAGGCCGACGAAGCCGCCGCGAAGCGTCTCGCCGCCGACCCGCAGGTCGCGTACGTCGTCCAGAACAAGACGTTCAAGATCAGCGAGACCCAGGACAACCCGCCGTCGTGGGGCCTGGACCGCGTCGACCAGGCGGACCTGCCGCTCGACGACAAGTACACCTACCCGACGAAGGCCGACAACGTCACCGCCTACGTCATCGACACCGGTGTCCGCGGCTCGCACAAGGACTTCGGTGACCGCGCGACCGGTGGCAAGGACTTCGTCGACAACGACGACACCCCCAACGACGAGCACGGCCACGGCACGCACGTCGCCGGCACCATCGGCGGCACGGACCACGGCCTGGCCAAGGGTGTCAAGATCGTCGGCGTCCGCGTGCTGGACGCCAACGGCAGCGGCACCACCGAGGGTGTCGTCGCCGGTGTCGACTGGGTCGCGGCGAACGCCAAGGGCCCGTCGGTCGCCAACATGAGCCTGGGCGGCGGCGCGGACGACGCGCTCGACGCGGCGGTCAAGGGCGCCATCGACAAGGGCGTGACCTTCGCGCTCGCGGCGGGCAACGAGTCCTCCGACGCCGGCACCACTTCGCCCGCCCGGGTGAAGGAGGCCATCACGGTGGCCGCCAGCGACAAGACCGACAAGCAGGCCAGCTTCTCGAACTACGGCTCGGTCGTGGACCTGTACGCGCCGGGTGTCGACATCACCTCGTCGTGGGCGACCGGTGACGACGCCACCAACACCATCAGTGGTACCTCGATGGCCGCGCCGCACGTCGCCGGTGCCGCCGCGCTGTACCTCTCGGCGAACCCCGAGGCCACCCCGGCCCAGGTCGCCGAAGGCCTGGTCGGCGCCGCCGCGGACGGCAAGATCAGCAACCCGACCGGCGGAACGGCGAACAAGCTGCTCCAGGTCAAGTAAGACCCTTGTGGACAGGCTGCCCCCCGGCGAACCCCAGGCGCCGGGGGCAGCCCCATGTCCGAGGGGGTCCCAGACTTGTTACCAACGGGTAAGCTCCCTGCCATGGTCCTGCGGAAGAACATCCTGATCACCGGGGCGAGCTCCGGACTCGGCGAGGGAATGGCCAGGCAGTACGCCGCCAGAGGCCGCAACCTGGCGCTGGCCGCCCGTCGTGTCGACCGACTCGAAGCGCTCGCCGCGGAACTCAAGAAGGCGTACCCCGGCATCACCGTGGTCACCCGGAAGCTGGACGTGAACGACCACGACCAGGTCTTCGCCGTCTTCGAGGAGTTCCGCGAGGAACTCGGCTCACTCGACCGCGTGATCGTGAACGCCGGGCTCGGCAAGGGGCAGCGCATCGGCACCGGCCGGTTCGACGCCAACCGCGAGACCCTCCAGACGAACTTCCTCGCCGCGGCCGCCCAGATCGAAGCCGCCGTCGGCATCTTCCGCAAGCAGAAGAACGGCCACCTGGTGGTCGTGTCCTCCTTCCTCGCGCTGCGCGGTGTGCCCGGCAACGCGACCGCGTACGCCGCCTCGAAGGCGGGTATCTCGTCGTTCGCCGAGGGCACCCGGATCGAGCTGCTGAAGACGCCGATCAAGGTCACCACGTTGCATCCCGGGTTCATCGAATCGGAGATGAACGAAGACATCTCGAAGCTCCCTGGCGCCGTCAGGGCGGAGCCCGGCGCGCAGGCGCTGGTGAAGGCGATCGAATCCGAGACGGCGAAGGCGTTCGTGCCGACGTGGCCCTGGAGCGTGCTCTCGAAGCTCTTCCCGTTCGTCCCGGCGCCGTTGCTGAAGAAGTTCGGATGACGGTGGCCCCGGACAAGACCGTCGAGGTACGCGGAGAGGACTCGTTCGACCCGGCCGCGGTGCACGCGTGGCTGGCCGGACGGGTGCCCGGACTCGGCGACGCGCCGCCCGAGGTCCGCCAGTTCCCCGGTGGCGCCTCGAATCTCACGTACCTGCTGACTTACCCGGATCGCGAGCTGATCCTGCGGCGCCCGCCGCTCGGGCACAAGGCCGCGTCCGCGCACGACATGCGCCGCGAATTCCGGGTCCAGCAGGGTTTGCGGCCCGTCTTCCCGTACGTGCCCGAGGTGCTCGCCTTCTGCGACGACGAAACCGTGCTCGGCGGCGACTTCTACGTGATGGAACGGCTCGAAGGCCTGATCCTGCGCGGAGATCTGCCCGCCGGTCTCGAACTGTCGCCGGAGGATGCGCGCGAGTTGTGCGGCAAGGTGGTCGACAGGCTGGTCGAGCTGCACGCCGTCGACGTCGAGGCCGCGGGGCTCGCCGACCTCGGCAAGGGCGCCGGCTACGTCGAGCGCCAGGTGCGCGGCTGGTCGGAGCGATTCCTCAAGGCGCGCACGGAGAATGTCCCGGACTGCGCCGAGGTCATGGCGTGGCTGAAAGAGAATCAGCCGGCCGAGGTCAAGATCTGCTTGATCCACAACGACTACCGCCTCGACAACCTGGTGCTCGACGACGCTCTCGACATCGTCGGCGTGCTCGACTGGGAGATGGCCACCCTCGGCGATCCGCTGATGGAACTGGGCAGCACCCTGGCGTACTGGGTGCAGGACGACGATGACGACGTCATGAAGCTCAGCCGCCGTCAGCCGACGCACGTGCCGGGGATGTACACGCGCGAGGAGTTCGTGCGCCGGTACGCGGAACGCTCCGGCCTCGATATCGGCGACTGGACGTTCTACGAGGTGTACGGCCTGTTCCGGCTCGCGGTGGTGATCCAGCAGATCTACTACCGGTTCCACAGTGGACAGACGACCAATCCGGCGTTGAAGGACCTGTGGCAGTTCGTCGGTTACCTCGACGGGCGCTGCCGCCGGATCATCGGAGGAGGAACCGCGTAGATGGGTGCGATCTACCTGGTCCGGCACGGGCAGGCCTCGTTCGGCGCGGCGAACTACGACCAGCTCTCGCCGCGCGGCTTCGAACAGTCCACTGTGGTCGGTGAGGAACTGCTGCGGCGCGGTGTCGAATTCACCCAGGTGCGAGCGGGTTCCCTTGCCCGCCAACGGGACACGGCCGCGACGGCGTTGAAGGTGCTCGGCTCCGGGATCGCCGTCGTCGAGGACGAGCGCTGGAACGAGTACGACCACGTCGACATCGCGAAGCATCACGCGGCCGGTGTCCAGCAGACCGATTCGCGGGCGTATCAGGCCGCTTTGGACGGTGCGCTGAACGCCTGGGTCTCCGCCGGCGAAGACAGTCCGTGTGCCGAGACCTGGCCCCGGTTCTTGGAGCGGGTCAAAGGCGCGCTGGCCGACGTCGTGGCGTCGCTGGGCAAGGGCGAGCACGCCGTGGTCTTCAGCTCCGGCGGCGTGATCGCGACGGTCTGCGGCGCGCTCATGGGTACGCCGGAAGCGGGGCTGCTGAAGCTGAACCGGGTCACCGTGAACGCGGGCATCACCAAACTCGTGTCCGGCCGCGGCGGGGTGACCTTGCTGTCCTTCAACGAACATCCGCATTTCGAGGCGGAAGCCGCACAACTGCTCACTTATCGGTAGGAGACACGCGATGGCGTTCGGCGAGGTCACGGTCATCCCGGTCAACGGGCACGGTCCCGAGGACGTCGTGGTCGACGACCAGGGGCGGATCTACACCGGCGTCGACGACGGGCGGATCCTGCGCGTCACGCCGGACGGCAGACGGATCGACGTCCTGGGCGACACCGGCGGGCGTCCGCTGGGGCTGGAATTCTACGGCGAAGACCTCCTGATCTGCGACGCCAAGGCCGGTCTGCTCACCATGCCGCTCGCGGGCGGCCCCGTGACCACTTTGGCGACGTCGGCGGTGGGGCTCGATTTCGTGTTCTGCAACAACGCCGCCGTCGCCTCCGACGGCACGGTGTACTTCACCGACTCGTCGCGCCGCTTCGGCATCGAGAAATGGCGCGACGACCTGATCGAGCAGACCGGCGGCGGGCGGCTCCTGCGCCGCACGCCGGACGGCAAGATCGAGCAGCTCGCGGACGGTTTCCAGTTCGCCAACGGCGTCGCGCTGCCGCCCGACGAGTCCTATGTTGCCGTCGCCGAGACCGGCGCCTACCGGGTCGCGCGCGTGTGGCTCACCGGGGACAAGGCGGGGACGCGGGACTACCTCGTCGACGACCTGTGGGGCTATCCGGACAACATCTCGACCGGCAGCGACGGGCTGATCTGGATCACCGTGGCGAGCCCGAAGGTCCCCGCGCTTTCCCTGGTGCAGAAGCTCCCCGCGCCCCTGCGGGCCGGAGTCCGGGCGCTGCCGACGGCCCTGCAGCCCGCACCCGCGCGGGAATGCGGGGTGCGGGGCGTGACTCCGGACGGGAAGCTGGTCCACGAACTGCGCGGGGAGATCGACGGGTTCCATGTGCTCGTCGGCGTCCGCGAGCGGGCCGGGACCCTCTACTTCGGCTCGCTGGAGGACAACGCGATCGCCGTCACCTCAGTCTAGGCAGAATTCGTTGCCTTCCGGGTCGTTCATCACGATGAAGCCGAGGCTCAGCGGCTGCTCGGGCTCGAAGCGCTGAATCCGCTTCGCCCCGAGCGCGACGAGCCTGTCGCATTCGGCTTCGAGCGCCGCCATACGCTCGTCTCCCACGAGGCCGGGCGCGGCGCGGAGGTCGAGATGGACGCGGTTCTTCGCGATCTTGTCCTCCGGCAGTTGTAATAGAGACGTAACCGGGCTGCAAGTGCCCTACCAGGCGGAACCCGGCCGTCCGACCCCACGGAGTACGACGCCCTCGGCGAGCAGCACGCGGCGGGTCCGGCTATAGGTCATGTCGTGCTTTGTGGCTAGTTGCCGAATCGACCAGCCATGGTTATAGGCGTTGACCATTCCCGGTGGCGTCGGCGGTAGCTGTATCTTCGGGGGGCGCATGGTCACCCCCGCTTCCAGTAGTAGGTTGCGAACTGCTCGGTAGCTGCGGGAATACTCTTCGGCCAATCCTTCAAGGGTTTGTCCGCCGTTGTATTTGCGCACCATTTCGGCAGTCGTACTATCTGGGTCGACTTGGCTATCGGCGTTAATGGGCTTCGCGGCGATAGACGGTGTTCGTGCTGCCTTACCCTTGGCTGGATTGCTTTTCGGGCGCAGTTTCACTCCAGCCGCTATAAGCATGCGCCGGGCGGCATCATAGCTAACGCTGTACTCTTTTGCTACATCGTGAATGCTCGAACCGTTTGAGTAACTATTGACCATTTCTGGAGGTGCCGAGGGCGGTGTTGGTCCATTGCGTCGCAGTAATACGCCCTCGGCTAAGAGAGTTTCCCGTGCAGAGTAAAAAGTCAGGCCGTGAGAGTCGGCGAGTTCCCTGATTGTTGCCCCTGCCCTGTAATCTTGCGCTAATTTCTTTCCGGTATCGCCCGCGGAGCGGTCGTTCTGCTGAAAGGATTGGAGGCATTCTTCGGCTACTGCGAATAGGCGACGCGATGCATCGATGTGACTGGACAGCTTCTCTTTGCCCAGTTCCGTGAGTCGCCAGTAGGAGTGTTGACCTGCTCGCTTTGTCTCGGCATAGCGACGGCCGTTCAGCTTTTGTAGGTGGCCGGATAGGTCGCTCGATGTCATGCGCGTGGCTTCGGCAATAAGAGCGTACTCATGCCACTGTAGATCTACTAGCATCGTTGCAATGATTAGCCGCACTGGGAGCATGAACGTCCTATCTAGGCCAGCGGCGTAGTTGGAAGGCTTCAATAGGCGCGACGCTTCAAGGGTATTCGGTTTCATGATTCCTAGAGGGTTGTGGCCGGGGATTGTCCGGCTCAAGTGAAATCGGCTTATTTAAGGAGGAGCCGTCCGCATCTGCCTGCTAAGACGCGGACGGCTCGACTCCGGGTGTCCCTCTGGTCGCAGGTGGATCACTGCGGGGAGTAAGGAGTTAGACCCGCTCACCACCTTGGATTCCGCTTTCCCGGGGACGATGAATCCGGGGGGCGGTGACTTTAACGACACGTTGGGAAGGTTTAGCGGGAACGGTCAGAACGTTCTCTTTGATCCCCTCGGGTACAAGTGGGCGCGTAATGTCGTGGCCGTTTTGAGGACGGCAGGATTCCGGATCGTTGCCCTTCCTGAAGTGGGTCCGGCCCCGGCGCTCCATGTCGAATCTTGGGTATTGCTTGAGTGTCGTCGTTAGCTAATTCGAGTTCGACGCGTTTGCGTATGCCGGACACGGAGCGGTGCTCGTATTTAAGAAGGAACTTTCGTTGTCGGCGGTTGCTTGCGTACTCGTTAAGTGCCCACACAAGTGCTGCGATCATGGGAACTGCGACGACTGCTATCGAGAATAGTCCCCACCCGATCATTAGTCTGATCCCTCCTTTTTTAGTGAGGCGTACTCGTGGATCAGGTCGGATAGCTCTTTTAGCATGTCGGCGTACTTTCGCAGCCTTTCGGGTGTCATCTTTCCTAGCGTTAAAGCTTCGGCGATTGGTCCTGCGTATTCGGATACTGCTTGAAGAGATTCAATGAGTGCCTCAGTGTCTTCGTTCATTGCAGGATCGCTATTGCTCTTCGTGGGCTCTAGGTTGTTTTCCATGGTTCGTCGAAACCTGCCTATTCGATTGCTGTTCTAAGCCGCATCGCCAGAACTTGGGCGCGCGCTTTGAAGCTCAAGTGCTCTAACATTTGGTCTTGAAGCAGTCCATTTTGAGCAAGATGACGAAGGCTTGGCACGACTACGTGATGCGCGTCAGTGCGAACCAATTCGGCAACTAGTTCGTCGAAAGCTTCACGTGATCCACAATGGAACTCGAAAAAGAAGCCGACGAATCGGAGGCCGTTATTTTCGGCGAATGCGACTACTTGGTTTTCGAGCTTTCGAACCTTTTCGTCAGAAACATCGCAAGGAACACGCATGTAGCCGTAAGCGGGCGGTGTCGTCGCAGGGCGATCGAGAACCGCCGTTGACCTCGTTTCGCTCATGATCATTCCACTCGACTTGTCGTCCTGACCAGCCACAACGGCCGGATACGCTGAGATCAGCGTTCCAGATACACTGATTTCAGTGGAGGCTCTTGCGGGGCCATCTGCGGGCCACGTGAGGGCCACGTGAGGGCCATACAGAGCGGAAGGGGTGCAGCATGAGTGACGAGACGCAGTCACGTCGTCCGCATACGCTGCTTGAGCAACTGATTTGGGAACGGCGGGAAACCTTCGCCGACTTCGCCGAGTTCGCAACGAGGTTTGCCCGCGACTGCGGCGAGCCTGGGACCCTCAGTGTGCGCCACGTTAAGCGGCTGGCATCCGGCAAGGGGGACGGCGGGAAGCCTCTCGGGCGCCCTCAGCAACCTACCGCCAGGCTTTTAGAGCGGATCTTCGGCGTCGGGATAGATGACTTGCTTGCGCCCCCTCAGACTCTCCCTGTGCAGTCCGACGAAGATGCGGAGTTTCGCGCTCTGCTGCGGGCATCCGGTCGGATCGATGGTTCCGTGCTGCAACTCTTGCGCGATCAGTTGACCATGACGCGGAGGCTTGATCGGCAATTGGGCGCTGTACTCGCTCATGATGAGGTCGTCACCAAAATCGGGCAGGTCGGCAGGCTTATGGGGCACAGCGTCATGCCGTCGACACGCGAAGAACTGGCGGCCCTGCTCTCCGAGTTGAGAACGCTCGCCGGTTGGCAAGCGCTGGACCTTGGGCACGTGGCGCAATCCTGGCGGTACTACGAAGACGGGAAGATGGTCGCGAGGGAGTCAACTAACCCTGCGTTCGAGGCGCACACCAGCGCGGGACAGGCTTTCGTGTTGGTGGACTTCGGGGAGACGGCCTCCGCTGCCGAGTTGATGGCGAGCATTCGTCGGCGGGTCGACCGGAAGACTGATCGGCCGGTTAGGGCGTGGCTTGCTGCTGCGCACGGCGAGACGCTCGCCGCCGATGGACAACGTTCTGCGAGCCTCCGCGCGTTCGATCATGCCGCAGCGTTGCTGCCGGACGACGTTGGGCAGGATGATGGGCCGTATCTCGCCTTAGATTCGGTCCACCTTGCTCGCTGGCGTGGCCACGCACTCGCGAGAGTCGGTGAACCGGAAGCGATCGATGTGCTTACCGACGCTCTTGTCCGACTCGATCCCACGTTCGTCCGCGCGGAGACGGCGCTGCGGGTTGACCTGGCAACGGCGTTTGCGGAGATCCGTGAGCGTGATCAAGCTCATGTGCACATTGGACGTGCGCGGACGCTTGCCGCTGATATCGGCTCTGCGCGCCAGAATCGCCGACTAGAGGCGCTTATGACACGCGTAGGTTCGCGCTAGGCTCCCTGCGTGACTGGAGATGTTGGGTCCTGGAAGACCTTTGGTGAGCGGACTGTCTATGACAACAAGTGGGTACGCCTCGGGCTGACCGACGTTCAGGCGCCGAACGGGGAGCGGTGGGAGTACCACGTTGTGCACCTGGCACCCATCGCAATCGGGCTGATCGTGGATGATCAAGATCGTGTCTTGATGTTGTGGCGCTACCGGTTCGCAACGGACCAGTGGGGGTACGAGCTGTTAGGTGGCCTTGTTGAAGACGGCGAGGAACCCGCCGCGACTGCCGCCCGCGAGATCCGGGAGGAGAGCGGCTACCAGCCGATCGGTGAAGCGGAACACCTGATCGGCTTCGAGCCGCTTCCCGGACAGGTCACGGCGCCGACGGACGTCTACTTGTGGCGCGACGCTGAGAAGGTCGGCGAACCGACGGACACCGAGGAAGTTGGTCGGCTTGAGTGGGTTCCCCTCAGTCGAATCCCGGAATTGGCTCAGCGTAAGGAAATTCTCGGCGCTGGAGCGTTGGTCCCGCTGCTGTACTACATCGCCTCACGCAATGTCGCTGATGCTGCTTCCGGGCAAGATCAGCCCACCGAGACGGCGTAGTTGCCGGTCTGACTTGATCTGTGCGGCGAGTCGCCGCGCCTGCCGGGCATAGTCGAGTGAAGCATCTCGGTCGCCTGCTGCCGCGAAGGCGAAAGCTAGGTCCACCAACATGCCAGTCTTGGCGCGGATGAAATCCGATGGCAGGCGCGGTAACGCGTCGGTGAGCCGCTGGATTGCGTCAGGTTCACCGAGCTTGCTCAGCGCGTTGCCGCGCCATCGGTCGAGGTGTGCACCCCCTAGGAATAGGAAGGGTAGAGCGGGGTCCACGGGGTCAGTGGGCAAGTGGCTGTCTGCCGAGTCGAACGCGCGTAGCGCGTCGTCCCTCTGACCCGCCGCCGCGAGTCCCTCCCCGTGTGCCGCCGCCATCCAAGCTCGCAGGACTGGCGGAGCCGTGCGGTCGGCAAGCGCGCGTGCTTCGGCAAGTTGCCCGACGGCCGAATCTACTTCGCCGAGGTCAATCAAGATGAACGCCTGTTGCGCGGTCGAGTGCGCAAGCAGGAGCGGTGACCCCGCTTCGCGGGCGGCCGCCTTCGCTGTCTCGTGGTGCTCCCATGCCTGCCTGATCGCGTTGCGGTCGAGAGCTTCCCAACCGGCGAGCGCCGATGCCTCGGTAAGGACTCCGGCGAGCGCTTGGCGTTGACCGTGCATCGTGCTGAATCCAAGCAGGCTCTGTATCTGCTCGATGTTGCTGCGTAGCTGATCCAGTAGTGCCACGCCGCCGAACCGACGGTCCACGTGCCGAGCTTGGTCAACCTGCCGCTTGAAAATCTCGACTGTCTCAGCGTCAACCGAGCGCGCTAGCGCGAGTCGCGAGATCAGTTCGTCTGCCTCGTCGTTCACTTCCTCTTCGGGGAAGCCAAGTTCTTCGTTGGTGCGGCCGTAGACGTCGCGGAACAGGCGACGGTACGGCTGGCTGACAGCCTCACGGCCGTTCTCCCATCGGGAGAGTTTGGTCTTGAGGCTCGTTGCCGACATGACGGGAACAGCCAGACTGTCGGCACGGCGCAAGAGCATCTTTATGACGTCCTCGGCCTTGTAACCGAGCTGCCTGCGTACGGCTTGGAGTCTAGTCTCAGCCATCGGCCGCCGCCCGCCGATAACCGCGTTGAGCTGCGTAGTTAATCGTAGTTAATGGTTCCGCGGTTAACCCCAGCCACCTGCGCAGGGGCGCCTTGCTGCCGTTTCCTTGAGTCATGAACGACACCGGAAACCAGCTGACGCGATCCACGCGAAGGCAATCGAAACCGCTCGCCATTGGACTCCTAAGGTCCGCCCGGCCGGCTCAGCACGTCGGCAATTTCTGCCCGAAGTGCGGAGAGCTGTTCAGTAACGTCCGTAAGGCGTCGCTCAATGACGGCCAGTCGTGCCGACACTGCGTCTTCCATGTCCTCACGCGGTTGACCCGGCGCGGGGGGAATCCGACCGTGCAGCACCGCAAGCAGATGCTGCGGGTGCAAGCCGAGAGCCAACGCCAGAGCTTCCAACGTACGGTCACTTCGCTTGCGCTCCACGGTGTGGTTCTGGATCTCGCGAACGATCGCCTGGGAAACCTGCGAGCGTTCCGCCAGTTCGCGCTGTTTCCATCCGAGCTCGTGAACGCGCTCGTTGATGGCCTTCGCGACCGACGCCCAATCTTCCGACACCCATTCCTCCGTGGTCCGCCTCAGCGCCGAGATTAGCGCTTCCGGCTTTGCGTGGCGGCGAGATCGACACCGCGTCGCGCATTCGGACCACCTGCACGCCTAAATGCGACTAAATCAGCTCAAATTATGCGATGAAATCATCGCATCTGACTTAAGGACACAATCTAATGACGAACAACTTTCCCGCCGCCGGTGACCCGGCGTTCTACTCCTTGGCCGATGCCGCGTGGATTCTTGGTGTCGACCGCAATGAGGTTCACCGCGCTATCCGTGTCGGCACGCTGCGCGCCGTACGCCGACGTTCCAAGCTCGTGATTCCCGCCGCCGAACTGCGGCGTGTGCTTGGCGGTGCGCGATGACTGAAGACGAATACACGGAGTTGGCTGCTCAGCTTGACCGGTTGTCCGCCGTGCCGGATGACGTGTTGTCCGAAGTGGTGGCAAGGGACGGCCTGTGTTTGTGGGCGTTCGACCGGAGTGACTTCCCTGCGGAGGAGACGGACAGGGCGACTGCGGCACGGATGTGTGCCGGGTGCCCGGTGATAGATCAGTGCTTGGAACTCGACTTGCGCACGGCCGGTGAGAACACGGTCGGGGTGTGGGGCGCGCTGCCGGATACCGATCGGCGGTCGCTGTTCCCGGTGTGGCTGCGTCGTCGGGGTGGTGAGGCACGATGACTGTCTCTCTGACGACGACACAGATTCTGGCCGGGGCTGGTGTCCTGGTGCTGCTGTTCACGGTCTGGCGGGCCAGTGCCCGCAAGGCGCGTGCGGCGGCCGACGCGGCACGGGCTAGCGCCCGGGTGGTGTCGCTGGCCGGGCGGGTGCTGTTCACGGGTGCCGCGTTCGTGGGCGTTCAGTGGCTGGTGATCACGCACCCGGGTAGCCCGCTGCTGCTGCTCGTGGTGCTGGCGGTGCCGGACCTGATCGCGGCGCATGTCCTGACTCGGGCGCTGACGGTGACCACGGTGGACAACGCGCCGAGGCGTCGGGGTGGTGGTCGCCGATGATCACGAGCGAGAGTACGAGGGCTGATCGGCTGGCCCGTGAGGCGGCCGACGCTGCCGAGGTTCGGCGCTGGCAGTCCCACCCGGATGTGATCGCGTGGCGGGTGGAACGGGTCCGTCGTCAGGTGGACCGGTTGTGCTGGGCGGGGATCGTGCTCGGGTTGGCGTTCACGACGGCGAACGTTCAGTGGTTCGCCGCCGCTGGCGCCGATGTGGGTTCGCTGCCGTGGCTGACGGCGTGGCTGCTGGACCCGACGGTGTGCCTGGTCCTGCTGGCCATCCTGCGGGCCGAACAGATCACCGCGCGGTACCAGGTCCATACGGGACGGTGGGTGCGTGCGGCGAAGTGGCTCACGCTGGCGGCCACGTATGTCATGAACACGTGGTCATCGTGGGCGGCCGGTTCGCCTGCGGGGGTGGTGCTGCACTCGGTGCCCCCGGTGGTGGTGTTCGTGGCCGCCGAGGCGGTCACCGACCTGCGGGACAAGCTCACGGACGCGGTTCACGTCGCGGTCTCCACGTCCACGAACCGAACGGAAGTTCATGAACCGGCCGCGACCGAACCGGCCGTGGACGTGGCCGAGGCGGCGCGGCCGGAACGGCGGAAGCTGTTCGCCGACTATCTGGCCGACGCGCGGGCCGTGTGGTCGGCGGACGTGGCGATCACTCCGGCATGGGTGCGGGAAGCCACCGGGTGTTCGCGTGGTCTGTCGTCCCGGCTGGCCGCCGCGCTGGCGGCCGAGGTGGCCGAGGGGGTGCGCCATGACCAGTGACGCACGTAAGTCCGAAATGGAGTACGTCGGCCCGATCCTTGACGGCGAGTTGGTGGATGACACGTTGCCACAGCCACGTCGGCGGACGGTGCGGCGCCGTGTCGGCCGGTGGCTGCGTCGGGTGTGGCAGTCCGCGCCGGTGGTGCGGGCGCGGTCGCTGGCCGCCTACCGGGTTCGGCAGGCTCCGCGCGATGTGGTGCGGCTGGTCTGGTTCGTGGCGCGCGGCGTGTGGCGTTGGCTGCTGAAATTCTGGCAGTGGGCCACGTATGCCGACCTGCGGGCGGACGCGCGGCGGGCGCGGCTGGCAGGCGACGCCGAAGCACGCCGCGCCGCGCAAGAGTTGATCCGCTCCGACGCGACGGCACGATGGGCAAAGGTAGGTATCGCGCTACGGCGGCTGGTGATCGCGGTGCGGGTGGCCGCGCCGGTGGTGGCGGTGTTGTGGGCGGTGGCCGCGTTCATGGAACGGGCGGACATGTGGACGTGGCTCGCCGAGGTCTACACCGGACTCGACGCGGCATGGTCCGTGCTGGTGTTCCTCGGACCGGTGGTGTTGTGGGCGCTGCCGTTGGCTCTGGTGATCGCGGCCGCGTTCGAGGGACGCGACCGGACACCGGGCGCGGGGTGGCTCGTGCAGCCGGACCGAGACGACGCGGATTCGTGGATTGACGAACGGATGATCTCCCGCGCACTCGCTCACCTCGGTATCGCTCCGCTGGACAAGTTCTACCGCGACGGCGGGGAACTCGTGTACACGGTGGCCGCCCGCAAGGACGGCGACGGCACCGCCGCGCAGATCCGGTTGCCGATGGGTGTCACGGCCGACATGGTGGCCGCGCGCCGATCCAGGTTGGCGGCGAACCTCGGACGCGCCGCGCTGGAAACGTGGCCCACTAAGGGATCCGAGGACGGAATCCTAGATCTGTGGGTTGCGGACAAGGGTGTTCTCGGTGGCCGCGGCGCCGGCGACTGGCCCTTGGTTCACGATGGACAGGTCGACCTTTTCGAGGGTGTCCCGTTCGGACTCTCGCAACGCGGGCTGGTCATCAACGCGCCGTTGCTCGGGGTCAACTGGCTGATCGGAGGCCGCCCCGGGCAAGGGAAATCCTCGGCGCTGCGCACGCTCGTGCTCGGTGCGGCACTCGACCCGACGGCCGAGTTGTGGGTGTTCGTGATGGGCGAGTCTCCGGACTTCGCTCCGTTCGAGCCCCGGTTGTCCCGCTACCGCATGGGAATGGATGACAGCGTGGCCGAGGCGGCGACGCAAGCACTGGCGGACTTGCTGACCGAAATGGAGCGACGCGGCAAGGTCCTCGGCGAACAACCGGGACGGCCGCCGAAGGTGTCGCGCAAGCTCGCCGACAAGCGCGCGTTGGGCTTGCACCCGCTGGTGTGTGCGATCGATGAGTGTCACGAACTGTTCCAGCACCCCAAGTTCGGGAAGCGGGCGGCGGAGCTGGCGGTGCGGCTGATCAAACGCGGCCGGAAGTACGGCGTCGTTCTCCTGCTGGCCACGCAGTCGCCCACCAAGGACAGCATTCCCCGGGAGATCACGCGCAACATCTCCTGCGGCGTGGCGTTCTCCGTGGCCGATCAGGTAGCCAACGACGGGCTGTTGGGTTCGGGCCGGTACGCGGCTGGTGTCCGCGCGACCGAACTACGGATCAACACCGACCGGGGAACCTGTGTCGCCGTCGGCATCACCGATGAGGTTTTCGAGTTGGTGCGCACGTTCTATGTGCCGTTCGAGGACGGGGCCGACGACGTGACACCGGTCATCGCCCGCGCCATGGCGTCCATTGAGGACGCAGGCCACGCCATCGAGACCAGCGCACGGCCGGAACTCGACGCGGCACCCGCCGCCGTCGACCACCTGGCCGACGTGGACACGGTGATGAACGGCGAACGTCGCGTTCGGACACAGGTCGTCCTAACGCGGCTGACACAGCTCAACCCGGACGAGTACGAGGGATGGACGTTCCGGGACCTGACAGCCGCACTCACCAACTCCGGAATCACTCCGGTCAAGTCGGACGGAGTGAAGGTCATCCGCGCCGAGGACGTGTCCGCCGCGCTCGCCGACCGTGTCCGCGACCGCAGGGATTCGAGTGGGGACCCGGCAGGGACGCAGGGAGATCTCCCTGCCGAGTCCCTCCACGAAAGTCCCGACGTTGACCAGGGCGAACGCGGTTCAGGGACCCCAGGGACCCGCCGACCGCACGCCCCGGAAACCGGCCGAAACCCGGGTGTTTCCGGGACCCGCGAAGGTCCCTCCCTCACCACG
This sequence comes from Amycolatopsis roodepoortensis, assembly GCF_024628825.1. NCBI lineage: Bacteria > Bacillati > Actinomycetota > Actinomycetes > Pseudonocardiales > Pseudonocardiaceae > Amycolatopsis > Amycolatopsis roodepoortensis. The sequence goes on along the minus strand of NZ_CP102415.1, from coordinate 3,024,332 downwards.
GACGACGGGAGGTGACCGCCCTTGCCTGACCCTTCCCGTTCGACACGACCAGCGACCGCAGACACCCGCTCGAAAGGCAGCGACCATGACCACGACACCGACGAATCCGAGGACGGACACGGCACCGCAGACGGCCGACCGAACACACAGGACGGTGGCCACGCCGACGGCCCGCAGAACGCGGACCAGCCAGACGCCGACTCACTCCGGGACGGCGGACAGGGCACCGCCACCCGGAGCGCTCAGAGCGTCGTGGGGCCGGTTTTGGCCCTAGACGACCCGCTCACCCTCACCAGGGCCGCGCGGATCGTCCGGGCCGCTCTCGCGCGGCGTTACGACGCAGTTTGAGAGCTGCCTCATGTGGAAGCGCCCCTCCGGCCGTATGGCCGGAGGGGCGCTCTGTTCTTACTGCGGACGATGAGAGGACCGTAGACGGCGGCGACCAGCGCCGATAGGTGGCGTTCCGGCTGATCCGGGCGCATCCTGAAGTGATGGGTGGAGGACCAGGGTTCTTTGATCGGATGGCAGAGGCTGGCGAACGTGCCGCCGCTCGTGAGCGGTGGCACGCTGCCATTGAGCGGGGTCTCAGATACCCCGCGCTCGGGGTGGCGCTGCTGCTGGCACTGGTCGCGTGGGGGCTCTCGGGCTGGCAGATGTGGCCTTGGTTGTTCGGCGGCGTCGGCGGCTTGGTCGTCATGCTGCTGCTCGGGCGCGGCGTGCCGCTGGCGTGGCGGCTGACGGTGCCGCTGCTCGTGGTCGCGGTGTGGCTGTTGACCTATGTGGACCCGTGGTGGTGGGCCGTGATCGCGGGAGCGATCCTGGTCGTCGCCGCGATGATCGCCGCCGTCCACTTGCGACTCCGCACCCGCCGATCACAGACGCTCGGGGCGCTGGTCCTCGGGCTGGCCCTGGTGACGGCCGGTTCGGTCATGCTGGCCGTGCACGCGGCCGAGGAGACCCGCCAGACACAGGACGAACTAAATCAAGCTCATGCGGAAGCGGTCGCGCGGATTCTGCCGCCCACCCCGAACGCACTGGTATGGAACTTGGCCGTCCGACTGTCAGATCAGGCCACGGGCGGCCGACAAGCGGCGGCATCCGGAACCAGTGCCGCCGCCGACTTTTGCTTTCATTTCAGCCCGGAAGCGGCGGCCGCATTCGCCACTGCGCGGAGCGCGGTGGACTGTCCAGGCGCGTTCCTGGCACTGGCCGCCGAGGTCACCAACCCCCGCGACTACGTCACGCGCCTGTCGGTCCCCGGTAGCGCTGTGCGGTTCGAGCCGGATCGCATCACCAGCGTCGTGAACGCGTGCCGTCTGGAATTCGGGTCCGTCTTGGACGACACGCCGACCACCGCGCCCGGCCCGCAACTCGGCGAACTGACACTCAGACAGCAACTCGGGCAAGGGCATCTTGTGATCGGATATCAACCATGCACGTGATCTGTGAGTTTTGGGTCATGCCTGACGACCACCGGCGATGGCCTGTGCAGCTCTACAGCAAGACTATCGACGTTGAGCCTCCGTCAGGAGCAACACGGGACTACTGGGACGGCATCGCCGCGTCGTGGCTTGATGAGCAGCTAGCTCGCCTCACTTCGGACGGCCCGAAACGCGCGCAGGTCCGGAAGGCTCCGCAAAGCCCTATCCTTGGGGCTGCGGAGCGAGTCCACAAGAACGCAGGGGAGGGAGAAGGGCATGACGCGGAAGGTCTCGCGTGATGAGGCGGCCGAATTGTTCGGTGAGGTGGTGCACCGCTGGCCTGATCACCTTGAGGTGGTCGTCTGGTGTGATCAGTTGGTAGTTCAGGACGCCGCAGGTCGAGAGTACGGCTACACGCCCCGCGAAGGTCGCGAGCGCGGCCAGTACTTCGCCCTCGTTCCTGCGGGGCCGAACGTCAGTTCCCGGTACATGCAATCGAAACACTTGCCGTCCGCCCCAGACGACCCTATTGAAGCTGTGCGACTAGCGAGCGCGGATATTGAAAACCCGCTAGCCGGTGTGCTCGCCGACATTGGGGGCGTGTGGAGCGAGAACCCGAAACGTGTCTCACAGACGCCACCTTACGGCCACGATTCCCGGAATGCTCAGCATGCGGCAAGCGACCACGACGAAGATTTGGATGGGCTGGGTAGTCTTCATGCCCAGCGAACCGACGGTTTCTGATCAGCGGGGATCGGCTGGTGTGCGCCGTAGCGATCGCCACGTTACTTTCACTCGCTCCGGGTCATACGTCCGGAACGTACCCGGCGTTGCAGGGTGCACGGTGACTTTCTCGATGAACAGGCGCACGAACGCGCGTTGTTCGTCCAAGGTCATATCCGGCCATGCTTCGCGCGCACCCTGAATGTCCACATCGATCACCGGGGGCGGCAGTTCCGCGTACTCCGTGCGCAAGCGCTGTTCGTTTTTCGCGATCGTGCTCCGCGCCTTATTCCACTCTGTCATGGTCAACTCTCCTGGGGTTGCCCACAACGTCGCCAACTCCGCGCGCTGACGGTCAAGTGCTGCGAGTTGCTTAGTGATCTCCTCCCGGCGCGAACCGTGCTCATCGGCTGCGATCGCGTTCAGGAAGTCGTCTTTGTCGAGTTCGTCAAAGAGTCGGTCCACGACAACCTCCTCGGTCCTCTCCAGGATGATTCCGACACATCCACGGCCGCCGAGGTTGGGGTGACAGCTGAGATACGGAACCCGCCTCTTCCCGATCTTCTTTGGCGCGCCCGTCAGCCGATGCTTACAGACGCCACACACCGCTAGACCGCCCGTCAGCAGATACTTGCGACCAGTCGAATTGCCCTGGTGACGCTCGCTGATCTCATAAGTGCCCTTGCCGTCGGAACGTTTCACCCGGCGCGGCTGAGACAGCTTGAGCCGACATGCCTGCCACGTCTCCTCATCCAAGATCGGTTCCCAATTGCCTTTAGCGACGATCTGACCTCGGTACACTCGATGGCCCGCCACTGTTGGAACAGTCACCATGTTCTTAACGCCATTGGGGCCGATCTTGCCTCCGTGTGCTCCCCGCAATCCGCGCTCTTGCAACTGCTTCGCGATGTTCGCCAACGACCACCCCGAAAGCACCCATTCAGCAACCTGTCGGATGGCCGCCGCTTGCTCGGGTATCTGCTCGTAAGTCTTGGTGCCATCTTCGGTCTTCGAATGCCGATAGCCGAACGTGTGACTCCCCGGGGGCTGCCCCAACGCGGCTTTGTCCGCCAAAATGTCGTTGATCCGCCCCTTGAGACGGCGTACTTCGCCCGCGCCCAAAACGGCCTTGATTCCGGCTACGTCGTCTCGCACCCGGACAATGCCGTCCCGGTTGGTGTGGAGCTCGCCGATACCGGCCGCGTCCATTATCGCGGCGAACTCGAACCACTGAATTTCGCGACGCTCTACCCGGTACTGTTCCACCGTCCACACATGGACGATCTCGCCACGTTCGATCGCAGCACGCAATGCGTCATAGCCGGGCCGGACTACGTCGTCGGCCGCTGCTGACAGGTCGTTGTCTGGGAATACGCGAACAGGAACACCCGGCCATGTCTTCTCGGCGTACGCCCGCCCCCATCGCTCTTGAGCCTGGACACCCTCTTTGCGGCCAGAGCGGTCAACCGAAATCCGGCAGTACAGTGCAACGTACCTGGTCATGGGTCCATGTTGAGCCGCTTACGTCTCCGATGCAACTGCCATCCGGGACCTGCTGGAAGAAGATCCTCGGCCCTTCGCCGTCCGGGTCTTCGAGGGCGGAGCGGGTGTTGCGCTGATCCTCGGGCACTCCGACCCGTTCGAGGAACTCGTCCCACGCGTCCAGCGGATCGGTGCCTTCGGGAACCTCCACGCCGGGAGGGCCGGGGTGGACGTAGCCCAGGGCGTCACGCCAGAAGGTCGAGAGGGCTTTCGGGTCGTGGGCGTCGAAGCTGACCTGGAATTCGCGGCTCTTGCGGTTCATGGGAGAAGTCTGACACGCCTAGCGGACAGGATCGGTCCGCTATCTCTGGCACAGTGTCTGACATGGAGGACGAGCGCGGGACGACCGAGCGGGTGCTCACCCTGCTCGGCCTGTTGCAGCAGCGCGCGGTGTGGACCGGCCCGGAGCTGGGCGAACGGCTCGGCGTCACGGCGCGCACGATCCGGCGCGACGTCGAACGCCTGCGCGCGCTCGGGTATCCGGTGCAGGCGAGCAACGGCGTCGGCGGCGGCTACCAGCTCGGGCCCGGCCACGACATGCCGCCGCTGCTGCTGGACGACGAGGAGGCGATCGCCACCGCGGTGTCGCTGCTCGCCGGCGCGGGCAGCGGGGAGGCCGCGCTCCGGGCGCTGACGAAACTCGACCGGGTGCTGCCGACCAGGCTGCGCCGCGAGGTGAGCGCGCTGTCCGGCTCGGTGGTCGCCTTCGACGGAAGCCGCGCGCCGATCGACCCCGACGTGCTCATGACCCTGGCCCGCGCGTGTCGCGACGAGGTCGAAGCGGCCTTCGAATACCCGTCTTCGGGTTCCACGGTGCGGCGGGTCGAGCCGTATCGGCTGGTGGCTTCCGGGCGGCGCTGGTATCTGCTCGCCTACGACCTTGACCGCGACGACTGGCGCACCTTCCGCGTCGACAGGATGACCGGCGTTTCCGCGCGGTCGTGGCGTTTCCGCCCGCGCCCGGCACCCGACGCGGCGGCCTACGTGCAGGAGAACATCGCGAGCCGGGTCTACCGGCACCAGGCGCGATTCCTGGTGCACGCGCCCGCTCCCGTTGTGCGGGCGCAGATTCCGGCGTCGGCGGCGGTGGTGCGGGAACGGGGCCGTTCGCGGTGCGAGGTGCTGAGTGGAGCTGGGGATCTCGACTTCCTGCTGATGCACGTGGTGGTGCTGGGGCACGCGTTCGAGGTGATCGAACCGGCGGAATTGGGGGAGCGGTGCCGGGTACTGGCCGAACGTCTCTTGGGCGCGGCTGGTGCTTCTTCCCCGCACTTAGCCGACTGATCGCGGAGCGTCGGGTGCATGACCGGCCCGTTCAGGCATGACTGTGTGGGTTTCAGGTCATCTAACGTCCCGAAATCCACACAGTCGGGCCTCGCCGGTCCGGTCACGACCGGGGGTCGCCGCAGTTAGCCGACTAACTGCGGAAGAGGGGAAGAGCTCACCGGCCGGTCCATTGGGGCGAACGCCCAGCCGTCCAGGCCGCATAGAACTCCCCGTGGTCCTTCGCCGTCATCAGCAAAGCCTGCGTGATCGCCTCCAGTTCGATGGAGCTCCCCAGATCCATGTCCAGCTCACGCGTCAGCAGCACCTTCGTCGTGCTGTACGCCAACGCCGGCCCATCGGCCAAACGCCGCGCCAAAGCAGAGGCGGCGGAAGCCAACTCGGAGTCGGGAACGACCTGGGAAGCCAGCCCGATCGCCTCCGCGCGAGCCGCGTCGATCTTGTCGCCCAGCATCAGCAATTCGGTCGCCCGGCCCAGGCCCACCAGACGCGGCAGCAAGTACGCCGAACCCATGTCCGCACCGGCCAGGCCCACCTTCGTGAACAGGAAGGCGAACTTCGCCGACGACGCCAGCAGCCGGAAGTCGCTCGCCAGCGCGATCACCGAACCCGCGCCCGCCGCGACACCGTTCACCGCGGCGATCACCGGAATGGGGCACTCCCGCAGCGCCTTCACCACCGCGCCGGTCATCCGCGTGAACTCCAGCAGTTCCGCGGACTCCATTTTCTGCAACTCGCCGATGATCTCTTCGACGTCGCCGCCGGAGCAGAAACCACGCCCCTGTCCGGTGATGACCAGCACCCGGACGTCGCCGCGGTGCGGCAGCTCGGCCAGCAGATCGCGCAGGTCGGCGTAGCTGTCGAAGGTGAGCGCGTTCAGTTTGTCGGGGCGGTTCAGGGTGACCGTGGCGACGCCGTCGTCCACGGTGAACTCGAAGTGCTCCCAGTCCGTCGTGATCGGCGGCGTGGCGCGGAACGGGCTCATGACTGGATCCCACCTCCATCGAGGACGAGTGTCTGTCCGTTGATCGCGGCGGCTTCGGGTGCCGCGAAGAAGGTCACCGCGTGGGCGACCTCGTCGGGTTCGAGCAGACGGCCGAGCGGCGACGCGGCGGCGAGGGCGGCCTCCGCATCGGCTTCGTCGCGGCCGGTCCGTTCCTGGATCCGGGCGACCGAGGCGGCGGTCATGTCCGTGCGCACGAAGGCCGGGCAGACGGCGTTCGCGGTGACGCCGGTGCCCGCCAGTTCCGCGGCGGTCGCCCGCATCAGCCCGACGGCGGCGTGCTTCGACGCGGTGTACCCGGCCGTGTAGCGATAGCCGATATGCGACGCCGTCGAGGCGACGGTGACGATCCGGCCGGTGTCGCGCGACCGCATCCCGGGCAGAACCGCCCGTGTGCACAGGAAAGCGCCGGTCGCGTTGACCTCGATCTGCGTGCGCCACTGCTCCAGCGACGTCTTCGCCAGCGGCGCGCTCGCCGAGATCCCGGCGTTGTTCACCAGCACGTCCACCGCGCCGAGACCGTCGAAGTACCGCGCGACGGCGGCTTCGTCGGTGACGTCGCAGTCGGCCCGGCCGGGCGCGTGCACCTTGTCGCCGGCGGCCCGGAACCGTGCGGCGATGGCCGCGCCGATCCCGCGGGTCCCGCCGGTGACGACGACGATCCTGCTCACTCTGCCTCCACCCGGCGCAACGCGCGCCGATCGAGTTTTCCGTTGGCGGTGCGGGGGAGTTCGGTCACGAACACCACCTCGCGCGGGTATTTGTGCTTCGCCAGGTGGGCGCGCGCGTGGTCTTTCAGTTCCTCGGCCGTCGCGGAAGCGCCCTCGGCCAGGACGACGCACGCCCGCGGGACGACCAGGCCGTCGACCGTCACGCCCAGTACCGCGCAGTCGACGACCGCGGGATGGCCGATGAGACAGTCTTCGATCTCGCTCGGCGCGACGAACACCCCCGACACCTTCAGCAGGTCGTCCGCGCGGCCGTGGTGGTGGAAGTACCCATCGCTGTCGCGGCTGAACAGGTCGCTCGTGCGCAGCGTGTCGCCGTGGAACGTCCGCGCGGTCTTCTCCGCGTCGCCGTGGTACTCACGGGCGATGGTCGGCCCGGACACCTCCAGGGTGCCGATCTCCCCATCCGGTAAGGGATCGCCGCTCTCGTCCAGGACACGAGCGGTGTAGCCGGGCACCTCGCGGCCGAGGCTGCCGACCCGCTGCGCGCCGGGCACGTTGGACAGATAGATGTGGTACGCCTCCGACGAGCCGATCCCGTCGATCACCGGGACACCGAACACGTTGTCCCACTTGCGATGCAGCTCCGAAGGCAGCGCCTCGCCCGCCGACGTCGAGAGCCGCAGCGAGCTCATGTCCACAGTAGACGCCGCCGGATGGGCGATCATCGCGCTCATCATGGTCGGCACGTTCACCAGGATCGTCGGCCGGTACCGCTCGATCAGCGAGAACAGCAGATCGGCGGTACTGCGCTGCGGGAACACGATCCCGGACGCGCCGACGCCGAACGGGAACAACGCGGTCAGATCGCGCGCGTAGCCGAAGAACAGCTTCGGCACGGCCAGCACCCGGTCGTCCTCGCGGAGGCCGAGCACGCCGAGCGCGTACCGGTCGAAGCTTTCCAGCGCGCTGCGCGCCGGGTGGACGCACGCCTTGGGGGAACCGGTACTCCCGGTGGTGAACTTCCAGATCGCGACGTCGTCCAGCGTGGTCGGCGCGGGCTCCAGTTCGGCCGACGCCGAGGCGGCCAGCGAGTCGAACGAGTGCTCGCCGGGCTCCAGCGCGACATCGCCGACGACCAGCAGGTTCCGCGCGCCGGCTTCCCGCAGCGCGGGCAACGTCGAGCCGTCCGCGATGACGACGACGGCCTCGGTGTAGTCCAGGTAGTAGGCGTAGTCCTTGGCCTGGAGGAAGGAATAGACCTCGGCGGTGACCGCGCCGATCTTCTGCGCCGCGTACCAGACGGACACGAACTCGACGCCGTCGTTCAGCGCCAGCAGGACCCGCTGTCCACTTCGGACACCCAAGTCCCGCAGCACGTTCCCGGCCCGGTTCACCCGCGCCGCCAGCTCCGCGTAGGTGACTTCCTCGTCACCGCACAGCAACGCCGTCCGCTCGCCGGGGAGCCGGTCGACGAAATGGGTCGCCAGATTGAAGGTCATACGAGGTCTCGGATCGCTTCGACCAGGATGTCGGTGAGCGCCGAGAAGGTCTTCTCGCCTTCTTCGGCGGTCGCCTGGGCGGGCGTGCCGCAGTAGGCCTCGGTCATCCCGGCCGAGACGAAGTCCGCGGCATCGCTGCGCGCCAGGTCGACGTGCACCGGCGGTAGGTCGCGCTGGACGGCGGCGTCGACGAGATCGGGCCGGTCGGCGAGCACCAGCGACGTTTCGTACTGCCCGGCGTGACATTCACCGGAACGGAACTCGTCGGTGAGCCGCTCGGCGTACCGGCGGCGGACCAGGTCGACGAAGCCGACGCCCGCCGCCTCGGCCACGCGCCGCAGCACCGCCAGATGCGCCGGCTCGAAATGGTTGTTGACCAGAAGGATTCGCGTGAGGCCCTGCTCGGTGAGCGCGCCGCAGATCTCGGTCAGCAGCGCGTACAGGGTCTCTTCGCCGATCGAGATTCCGCCCGCGAACCCGGCGGCGAACCGCGTCACCCCGTACGGCACCTCGGGCAGGATCAGCACCCGGACACCGGGATCACCCGCCAGCCGCGCGGCGGCGCGTTCGCACATCCCGCGTGAGATCAGGGGATCGGTGCCCAGCGGCGCGTGCGGTCCATGCGGCTCGACGGCGCCCACCGGCAGCAACAGCACGGGAACGCGCTCGTCGGACGCGAGCGCGGCGACCTGAGGTGAGCTCAACTCCGCGAAGTACGTCACCCGAGTCAAGCTACACCGCAGCGGCCTGAGGTGTATAGAGTTGCTCGTATGCCCGAACCGGCCGCGCCCCACGGCGACCCAGGTCCCCAGGAACTGGTGATGACGCTGCTCGGCACCTACGTGTCGCCGCGTGAGAGCCGCCGTGTCTGGTCCGGCGGCCTGGTCGGCGTGCTCGCCGGGCTCGGCTTCTCCGACGGCGCCGCGCGGATCGCGCTGGCCAGGCTCGCCCGCCGTGACCTGCTCGCGCGGCACAAGGCGGGCAGGCTCGTCCACTACTCGCTGACCCGCCGCACGATCGCGCTCCTGGAGGACGGCGACCGCCGGATCTTCTCCCTCGGCAGGCGCGAACGCGAGGTCGGGGAGTGGACCGTGCTGTGGCAGAGCATCCCGGAGAGTCGCCGCCAGGCCAGGGAACGGCTGGTGCGGCGGCTGCGCTTCCTAGGTTTCGGGCCCGTCCAGGACGGCACCTGGATCGCCCCGCACGATCGTGAGGCCGAGGTGCTCGCCCTGCTGGAGGAGCTGGACGTCTCCGAACACGCCGGGTTGATGCTCGGGAAACCGTCGGCGGGCCTCGACGTCCGGCGCTTCGCCGCGCGGGCGTGGAACCTCGACGGCCTCGCCGCGCGGTACGACGCGTTCGTCCGGGATTTCAGTGGGTATCCGGGAGACCTGCCCGACGCCGAGGCGTTCCGGGTCCGAACCTGGCTGACGCACACGTTCCGCGCCTTCCCGTCACTCGATCCGGAGCTCCCGGTCGGGCTGGTGCCCGCTCCGCCGAGCCGGGCGGCCGCGGTCGAGGTGTTCCACGATCTCTATCACGCGCTGGCCCCGGCGGCGCAACGCCATTTCGACGAGGTGACAGAAAAATGAACGACACTCAGGCCGCATTGAGTTACACGTCCTACCTTTCACTGGACGAATTGCTGGACGCGCAGCATCCCCGGTCCGACGAGCACGACGAATTGCTCTTCATCGTGATCCACCAAGTGTATGAACTTTGGTTCAAACAAGTTCTCCACGAGGCGCTTTACCTGCAGGAGCAGCTCGAAGCGGGTAACACCGCTCACGCCGTCCGCACATTGAGGCGAATCCTGACTATCTTCAAGGTGGTGGTCGCGCAGATCGATGTGCTCGAGACGATGACTCCGAGCCAGTTCACCAGTTTCCGTGCGCGACTCGACGCGTCGAGCGGGTTCCAGTCGGCCCAGTTCCGTGTTCTGGAGGCCGTCCTCGGCCGCCGGGACGAGCGGGTGTTCGCGCATTACCCCGAAGGCGGTGACCAGCGTGCCCAGATCTCGGACGCGATGGCACGGCCGTCGCTCTTCGACTCCTTCGTCACCTACCTCGCGGTGAAGGGGTACGACGTCCCGACCGGGCGCGATGTCACCAAGCCACTCGAACCCTCTCCGGCGCTCCAAGAAGTTCTGTTGCGGGTCTACCGCGACGACACCGGGCCGTCCGTCGTGGCGGAGCACCTGGTCGATCTGGACGAAGGGATGCAGGAGTGGCGGTATCGGCACGTGAAGATGGTCGAGCGGACCATTGGAGACAAGACCGGGACGGGGGGTTCGTCGGGAGCGCACTATCTGCGTACGACGCTTTTCTCCCCGATGTTCCCGGATCTCTGGGCTGTGCGGAGCAGGCTTTGACGAACCTCGACGATCTCCGCCGCGATCCCAACGCGCTCGCGGCGCACTACACGGAATTCGGTGTGGCGGACCGGATGCTGTTGACCGGGCACTCGCACCAGGCCTGGCCGGACGTCGCACGCGAAGGTGTTCTCGAAGCCTTCGCCGACGCCGCCGAAGAGGTCGACACCAAATGGGCGCGGGCCTTCGCCAAGGCGGACGAGATGCGGGCCGGGTTCCGGGCGCTGCTCGGTGACCCGCGCGGCGACATCGCGCTCGGCGCCAGCACACACGACCTGGTGATCCGGTTCCTCTCGGCGATGGACCTGCCGCGCCGCCCGCGGCTGGTCACCACCGACGGCGAGTTCCACACGCTCCGCCGTCAGCTCGGCAGGCTGGCCGAAGAAGGGGTCGAGGTGGTCCGCGTCCCCGCGGCGCCGGTCGCCACGCTGGCCGAACGCGTCGCGGCCGAGGTCACCGAAGACACCGCCGCCGTGCTCGTCTCGGCCGTGCTGTTCGAGACCTCCCGCCTCGTGCCGGGTCTCGCGCATCTCGCCGACGTCTGCCTCGCGAAGTCGGTGAACCTCGTCGTCGACGCCTACCACGCGCTCGGCGTCGTCCCGTTCTCGCTGCACGACCTCGGGCTCACCAACGCCTGGGTGCTCGGCGGCGGCTACAAGTACCTCCAGCTCGGCGAGGGCAACTGCTTCCTGCGGATGCCCGCGCACGCGCAGGAACTGCGGCCGGTCGTCACCGGCTGGTACGCCGAGTTCGGCGCGCTCGCGGACGAGCGCCGTCCCGGCCAGACCGCGTACGCCTCCGGATCGGACCGGTTCGCCGGAGCGACCTACGACCCGACGAGCCACTACCGGGGCGCCCGCGTCTTCCGGTTCTTCGCCGAGCACGGGCTCACGCCCGAGTTCCTGCGGGAGGTTTCGCGGCATCAGGTGGGCTACCTCGCCGAGGGCTTCGACAAGCTGGGGCTGCCCGAGGACGTCATCACCCGTGACCGGGAGACGCCGCTGGACCGGATCGGCGGATTCCTTTCGCTGAAGTGCGCCGACGCCGGAGCGCTGCAGGCCGCCCTCGACGAACGCGGCGTCCGGACCGACAGCCGAGGCGCGTACCTGAGGTTCGGGCCGGCGCCGTATCTGTCCGACCGGCAGCTCGACTCCGCGCTCCACGTCCTCAAAGAGGTCGTCGACGGCTGAGACGGCTCGCCCCCGGCTTGGCGAACGGACCGGGGCGATCTAGGTTTGCGATGTGGCACCGTCGCCGCCGGACGACCTTCGTCGGGGACCGTGCCTTGTTGCAGGAACTTCGCACGTGAGCCACAAGCAGCGTGCATCCCAGGACAAGGAGTCACCACAGTGACCGAAGTGTTCGGCCAAGGTACCGGCCATGAACAGGTCGTCTTCTGCCAGGACCAGGCCACCGGCCTGAAGGCCATCATCGGGATCTACTCGACGGCGCTCGGGCCGTCGCTCGGCGGGACCCGGTTCTACCCCTACGAATCCGAAGACGCCGCGCTCGCGGACGTCCTCGCGCTGTCGAAGGGGATGGCCTACAAGAACGCGCTCGCCGGGCTCGACCTCGGCGGCGGCAAGGCCGTCATCATCGGCGACCCCCAGAAGCACAAGACCGAAGCGCTGCTTCGCGCCTTCGGCCGGTTCGTCCAGTCGCTGGGCGGCCGCTACATCACCGCCTGCGACGTGGGCACCTACGTGCAGGACATGGACATCGTCGCCCGCGAATCGGAGTTCGTCACGGGCCGCTCGCCGGAGAACGGCGGCGCCGGCGACTCCTCGGTGCTCACCGCTTTCGGTACCTACCAGGGCATGCGTGCCTCCGCGGACGCCGTCTGGGGCGTCCCGGACCTCGCGGGCCGCAAGGTCGGCGTCGCCGGGGTCGGCAAGGTCGGGCACATCCTGGTCGGGCATCTGATCGAGGCGGGCGCGCAGGTGGTCATCACCGACGTCTCGCCCGCCGCGATCGAACGCACCCGCGCGGCGTACCCCGGTGTCGAGGTCGTCGAAGACCTCGACACGCTGATCCGCACCGAGCTCGACGTCTTCGCGCCGTGCGCGCTGGGCGGGGTGCTCACCGACGAGACCGTCGGGCTGCTCCGGTCCAAGATCGTCTGCGGCGCGGCCAACAACCAGCTCGCGCATCCGGGCGTCGGCAAGCAGCTCGACGACCGCGGCATCCTCTTCGCGCCGGACTACCTGGTCAACGCCGGTGGCGTGATCCAGGTCGACGACGAGCGGCACGGTTTCGACTTCGCGCGCGCCAAGCGCAAGACGACGGCCATCTTCGACACCACCAAGGAGGTGTTCGCGCTGGCCAAGGCCGACGGCGTGCCGCCGGCGACGGCGGCCGACCGGCTGGCCGAGCGCCGGATGGCCGAGGTCGGCGGGCTGCGGTCGATCCTGACCGTGTAGCCGCTCCCTCCCTGAACGCCAGGAAAGGTCCCTTCCTTGCGAATTTCGCCAGGAAGGGACCTTTGCCGTGCCGCCTCCCGGAACGGCGCGGAGCTGAGGCCGGGGGTTGCGAAAGCCACTTTCGCAACCTTCAACGTTGCGAAAGTGGCTTTCGCAACGCCCGCAACCTCAGCTCCGCGCCGCCACAGGGCCCGGATGCCGCGAAAGCCACTTTCGGGACACCAGATGTCCCGAAAGTGGCTTTCGCGGCATGTTCGCCCAGGCGTGAGACCTCAGCCGCTCTTGCGACGGAAGGTGCGCTTGTTCGCCGCCGGACCGTGCGCGTGCAGGTTCTTCCCGCCGGCGTTCTCGTGCGCGGAGCCCGAGCGGGCCTGTGCCTGCTTGCGCTCCAGGGCCTCGCGGAACTTGCGCTTGGTGTCGTCCTCTTCGCCATCCGCTGGGGACGGTGCCGGTTCAGTCATTGCTACCTCCGAGGTGACGACATGTGACGTTCTCACCCTGTCAGGAACCGACCGGCTTGGCGAGTCGATTTACGTCACCTGGGCGGCGTGGGCAGCTGGACCGGGCCGCCGAACCGGACCCGGTTCCGCAGCAGCGGCCGCCAGCAGTGGTCGCACAGCAGGATCGGCTTCAGCCGGTTGCCGCAGTCCACGTGGTCGAGCGTGATGTCCGGCTCCTGGCCAGGGACCTCGAAACCCCGTGACCACTCGGCGATGAAGGCCAGCGCGGGGAAGAACGCGAGCCCCTTCGCCGTCAGCCGGTAGTCGTGCGCGTCGGTGCGGGTCTTCGCGGTGCCGGTCCGCAGCACGCCGACGTCCACGAGCTTCGACAGCCGTCCCGAAAGCACGCTTGGCCCGATGCCGAGTTCGCGTTCGAACTCCGAGAAGTGCCGTGCCCCGAGCAGCGCGCTCACCACGAGCCCGGTCGACCACCGGTCGCCGAGAAGTTCCATGGTGTCCGGGAAGAACATCAGCGGGTCGCCCGCGAGGGAGTCGGCGTCCTTGCGGCGGAAGCGTTTCGACGCGGTCGCTTCGACGACGCCGGTGTCGTCGAGCCGCCGCGCGCGGACGTCGCGGGCGTCGACCCGCCGTTCGCAGGCGGCGCAGCCGAGCGGTGCCGAGGTGGCCAGTTCGCAGTCGAGGTGGATCAGCGTCGGCAGGACGGCGCGCCGCCCCTCGACCCATTCCCGTTCCCAGGCCCAGATCGAGATCAGCAGCGGCCACAGTTCGAGGCCGCGTTCGGTGAGCCGGTACTCGTGCCGGGTGCGGCGCGCGTCCCGGTACGGCGTGCGGACGAGCACGTCCGCCTCGACCATCGCGCGCAGCCGCCCGGACAGCGCGGTGGGGGAGATCCCGAGCCGTAGCCGGAGTTCTTCGTAGCGGCGGAAGCGCAGGAAAAGGCTCTGCAGGATCAGCAACGTCCACTGATCCCCGAGCAGTTCGAGCGCGCGGCGCAGTGGATCGCCCGCCGGTCTGACGCGGTGCGCCGTCGCCTCTGTCACGTGCTTCCTTCCGAGGGGGTGTCGCGGTCAGCGTACTACTGACTACAGCAGTAGAAGCCTATTGACACCTGACTACAGCAATCGTAGTGTCTCGGCCATGACGAGCACCTCCGAGCAGCCGGTGCTGGTGGCAGCCCCCACCGGCGAATCCGAGGTCAACCCGTATCTGATGGGCGTCTACGCCCCGGTCGGGGAGGAGATCGACGCGAGCGATCTCGAAGTCGTCGGCGAGATCCCCGCGGACCTGAACGGCGTGTACCTGCGCAACGGGCCCAACCCCCGGTTCGAGCCGCGGGGGCGCTACCACTGGTTCGACGGCGACGGCATGATCCACGCCGTCCACCTGGAGAACGGCAAGGCCCGCTACCGCAACCGCTGGATCCGCACCAAGGCCTTCGAGGCCGAATCCGCGGCGGGCAAGGCGCTCTGGAAGGGCGTCATGGAATCGCCCGAGGGCAACCCGTTCGGCAACACGCACGGCCTGAACGTCAAGGACAGCGCCAACACCGACCTGATCTTCCATCGCGGCAAGGTGCTCTCCACCTGGTACCTGTGCGGCACGCCGTACGCGGTCGACCCGCTGTCGCTGGAGACGCTGGGCGCGGAGGACTTCCTCGGCACGCTGGTCGGCGACATGATGGCCCATCCGAAGGTCGACGAGCGCACCGGCGAGATGTTCTGGTTCGACTACGGGCCGCGGCCGCCGTACCTGCGTTACGGCGTGATCGGCGCGGACGGCGAGGTCGCGAGCACGACCGAGATCGAACTCCCCGGCCCGCGCCTGCCGCACGACATGGCGATCACCGAGAACCACGCGATCCTGATGGATCTGCCGCTGATCCAGGACAGGGAAGCGGCCCGCAACGGACGGCACAAGCTGCTGTTCGACCGCTCACTGCCGAGCCGGTTCGGGGTACTCCCTCGCTACGGTGACGGTAGCCAGATCCGCTGGTTCGAAGCCAGCCCCTGCTACATCTACCACGTCGTCAATTCCTGGGAGCAGGGCGAGGAGATCGTCCTCGACGTCTGCCGCGTGCAGCGGCCGCGGCCGCGCGCCGACGCGCACACCCCGCTCGCCAAGATGCTGTCGTACCTGCGGCTGGACGCCTCGCTGCACCGCTACCGGTTCAACCTGCGGACCGGGCAGTGCCTGGAGGACCAGCTCGACGACGACAACACCGAATTTCCGTCCGTCGACTCGAGGGTGGTCGGCGGCCGGAATCGCTTCTCCTACGCGGTGCACATCTCGCCGGATTCGACGCTCAAGTTCGACGGCCTGGTGTGCTACGACAATCGTGCCGGCGCCAAGACCGAACACCGTTTCGGTCCGGGCCGGTGGGGCAGTGAGGCGCCGTTCGCACCCCGCGACGGCGCGGCCGCCGGTTCCGACGACGGCTATCTGGTGACCTTCGTCCAGGACGAGCGTGAGGGGCGCTCGGAGCTGGACATCTTCGACGCCGCCGATCTCGCTGCCGGACCCGTGGCCAGGGTCCTGTTGCCCCAGCGTGTCCCGCTCGGTTTTCACGCGACCTGGGTCCGGGCGGACCAGCTGGAACCTTCCCGTAGCCGATGATCCCCTTCGTGCCCGCCCACCGGAGGGGTGTGGGCAGGCGCAGGGCCGGAAAGCCGTGTCCGAGTCGCCCCTTCCAGGGGGTGGGGCGACTCGGGCTCGGCGGCCGCCAGCCGGCGCCGTACCGCTCCGGCCAGTGAGCCGAACGCGGTCGCGGCGGCGAAAACGACCGCGGCGACACCGGTCTCGGTGGTGAACTGCAGCTCGCCCAGCGAGCCGACGGTGAATCCGGAATGGACACCCCAGGCGATCACCGCCGTCCCGGCGGTCGCGGTCGCGCTCGTCGCGATACCGGTGGCGAGTACGACCAAACCCAATGCCAGCAAGGAAATGATGTGATGTCGCGCCGAGCCGAGCAGCCCGGCCGCCGACGCCGCGACGACGACGGAGACACAACCGAACGGGAAGCCGAAACACTCGGGTTTCCTCATCCGTCCAGGGAACACCACGTCACCGGGCAGACCACCGGAGTGAACGGCTTTTCTACGCCTCCGCCGGGATTCTTGACGGGATGCTGACCCTCAGGCCTTACGCGCGTGCGCGACGATCGCGTCCGCGATCGCGGGCCACAGCTGCCGCGGCAGTTCGTGCCCCATCCCCGGGAACAGCAGCAGTTCGGCGTCCGGGATCGCTTCCGCGGTCGCCTTCCCGCCGCTGACGTTGATGAGCGGATCGCTCTCGCCGTGGATGACGAGCGTCGGGACGCGGACCTCGCGCAGTTTCGCCGTGCGGTCACCGGAAGCGACGATGGCGGCGGCCTGCCGCAACGCTCCTGCGGGGTGATTCGCCCGGTCGTAGTTCCGGGTGGCCTTCATGCGCAGGAATTCGTCGTCGGACGGGTGACCGGGTGAGCCGACGAGTTTGAACCACTCGACACCGTCTTCGATCGCCTGCTCCCGGGTGGCCGCCGGTGGCCGCGTCAGCCCGGCGAGCGCGGCGGGCTCGGGATGCCCGACCGAGGGATCCCCGGTGGTGGACATGATCGACGTCAGGCTGAGCAGCCGCTCCGGCGAGTCGATCGCGAGCTGCTGCACGATCATCCCGCCCATCGACGCGCCGACGACGTGCGCGCGGCCGAAGCCGAGCGCGTCGAACAGCCCGGTGACGTCGGCGGCGAGATCGGACAGCAGATACGGCGCGGACGTCTGGTCGCCCGCGGCGAGCGCGGCCAGATCCGGCGTGGGGAGATCGTCCAGATAGGACGAAAGACCGACGTCGCGGTTGTCGAACCGGACGACGTGGAACCCGCCGGCCGCGAGCAGCTCGCAGAAGCCGACCTCCCACGTCACCATCTGGGCGCCGAGGCCCATCACCAGGACGAGTGGCGGGTCCGCGGGGGAGCCGAAGGTGTCGTACTCGAGTTCGAGGCCGTTGACACGCGCGCGGGGCATGGCACGATCCTGCCGGAAGCCCCCGCCGGACGACCAGCCGAATGCGGATACGGTAGCCCGCATGCCGACTTTCCCCGAAGACGCGGGTCCCCGCCCCAGGTCCCGCGCGGCTTCCGGACGGCCGGCCGTCACCAGGGACCGGATCGTCGACGCCGCGCTGGAGCTGTCGGCCGAATCGGGACTGGAGAACTGGACGCTGCGGCAGCTCGCGGCCGCCGTCGACGCCTACCCCGCGGTCGTCTACCACCACGTGGGCGACCGGGACACCGTCGTCGTCGCCGTGCTCGACCGGGTGGTCGGCGAACTGACCCTGCCCGACGAAACCCTGCCGTGGCGGGAGTGGTTCGCCGAGTTCCTGCCGACCGTGCGGAAGGTGCTGCGCCGCTATCCCGGCTCGGCGCGGCGGCTGGCCCTGTTCGGGCCGTCGGTCGCCGCCGCGGTGCCGACCATGAACACCGGTATCGGCCGTCTGCTCGCGGCGGGTTTCGGCACCGAGTCGCCGTTCGCGTACAACCTGCTGCTCGCCACCGCCTGCCAGTTCGTCGCGATGGAGGACGACCGCGAGAGCGCGATGGCGCTCCAGCTCGACCGCTGCGAGGGCTACGCGTCGTACCGCACGCGCGAGGACTTGCCGGGGATGGCGGCGCTGGGCGAGTCGATCTCGGCGCTGGTCGCGGATCCCGACCTCGCAGCCGGTTACTACGAGCGTCTCTACGATTACGCGGTGCAGCGCTGCCTCGACGGACTGGCGCTCAGGCTCACCCAGTTGAACGCACTCGGAAGTTTGACAGAGCCGTGACAGCGAATCGGCGTAGTGTGGAGGAATACCGGTGCTCGTCACCGGTCATGAAGCCCCTGGCACCAACCTCCCCCTCGAGGTGCCGGGGGCTTCTCTATGGCTGAGGTCGCCGGTCCGTGAAGGCCTCCTTGCCTACCCTGAAGGTAGTGAAGAAGGCCTTCGCGGACTATGCGATCGCCGGCTCAGCCGAGGAAACTCGACGCGCAGTACATGAAGGCTCCTTTCCTTGCGCCAGGCGCAAGGAAAGGGGCCTTCATGTACTAGGGCGGGGCTTCTCTAGGCCCGCGGAGCCGCGCGCTGGATCTCGGGAAACACCTCGCCGACCAGCGTGACCAAAGACTTGCTGAGCAGCGTGTGCACCTGTGAGCGATCGAGCGAGCCGCGCACGAGCCATTCGCGGCCCGCCGCCTTGACCATCCCGCCGAACGCGCGGACCAGCGCGTTCAGCTCCTGCCCGTGTTCGCTCTCGCGGGAGAGCCCGACCGCTTCGAGTACCCGGTCGGCCGATTCGCGATCGGCCTCCTCCAGGATCCGTTCGACCTCGAGGTCGCGGCCGATGCCCTCCGGCGCGATCGCGGCCAGCCACATCTTCTCCTGGCTGGTGACCATGTCCAGGAACCAGTCGATGGCGACGTCGGCACGCAGTTCGAGCGGCCCTTCCGGCAGGATCTCGACCGCGAGCCGCGGCACGGTCAGCGCGCGCCGGATGATCTCCAGATAGAGCTCGCGTTTGGTGCCGAAGTAATGGTTGATCAGCCCCCTGGCGACCCCGGCCTCCGCCGCGATGTCCGAAGTGGACACTTCCGAGTACGGGCGGTCGGAGAAAAGGCGGGCCGCGCAGGCGAAGATCTGCTCCTTGCGCTCGTCCGGTTCCAGTCTCCGCCATCTCGGCGCCGGCTCGGTGGTCATGCGGACAATCTTCCCACGATCGATTCAGCCCGGCTGGGCAGTGGGCGAATCCCTGTGACATCAAAAAGCAAAGTGTCAGTTAATCCGGCGTGTACCGTCTGTTGGCCCGCTGGTCTTTACCGTCTTCATTCAGGTGGCATGCCGTGCGCGCTGTCGGGGCGCGTTTGCCTCCTACCGGCCCGGCCTGGCGAGTAACCCCCCCTAGCTCGCCAGGACCGGGCCTTCTTCTCGCGGTGAGGGACGTTCGGCTGGCAAGAGCAGCGTGAACGTCGTCGGCGACGGGCTGGTCAGCCGCAGCCGCCCACCCTCCGCTTCGGCCAGGCTCCGCGCCAGCCGCAGCCCGATCCCGTTGCCCTCGTGTTCCTCGGTCCGCTCGGCGGTCGCGAACGGATCGTGCCCGTCCGGGATGGCGCCCTCGTCGCTCACGTCGATGGCCAGCGCGTCCCCGGCGTCGCGCGCCAGGACGGAGACCGTGCCGCGCCCGTGCGTCGCCGCGTTGTCCAGCAGGACGGCGAGCACCTGCCGGACGGCCGCGTCCGCCGCCCGCGCCGGGAGCGCCTCGCGTCCGCTGATCCGCAGTGCCCGGCCCCGTCCGGCGAGCAGTCCGTGCCAGGTCTGCCGGACCTCTTCGAAGAGTTTGCCCAGGTCGAGCCGCGCACGCGGGGCCCTGGTCTGCTTGGCCAGCGCCAGCAGGTCGTCGATGGTGCGTTCCAGGCGGTCGGCCGACGCGATGCCGTCGCGGATCGTCGCGTAGGGGTCGCGATCAGGGCTTTCCAGCGCCGCCTCGAGTTGCAGGCGCAGCCCGGTCAGCGGCGTCCGCAGCTGGTGGGAGGCGTCGGCGGAGAAGGTCCGCTCGCGTTCCAGCGTCTCGCCGATCCGCTCGGACGTGACGTCGAGCGCTTCGGCGACCTGATCGATCTCGCGGACCCCCGTCCGGCGAGCGCGGACGGTGAAATCGCCCTCGCCGAGGCGTTCGGCGGTGGCGGCCAGATCCTCCAGCGGCCGGGCCAGCCGGGTGGCGATCCGCCGCCCGATCAGCCAGCTGGCCCCGATCGCGACCACGGCGAGCACGATCATCTTGAGCCAGGTCAGCCGGATCTGGGCGTCCAGTTCGGACCGGGGATGGGCGGCGCGGACGACCCCGACCAGCGACTGCCCGCTGAGCACCGGGACGGCCAGGACGACCTCGTCCTCGCGGGTCCCGGTCGCCATGTCGGTGTAGTGCGCTTCGCGGACGAAGCGGTCTTCGCTGGCAGGGCCGTTGCCTGCCAGAATCCTGCCGGTCGGGGTGTAGACCGCGACCCTGATCCCGCGGATGCGGTCCTTGTCCGGTTTGATCGGCAGGAGTTCCGGCACCCGGCCGTTGGCGAGATCGCCGGTCACGTCGAGCACTACGGCGTCGGCGACCCGTTCGAGGTCGTGGGTCGAATTGCCCTCGTGGAACCGGGCGACCGCGACGGCCAGCGGCGCCCCGAACAGGGTGATCGCCAGCACCGCGGCCAGCACGGTGAGGGTGACGATCCGGCGGCGCACGGACAGAGTGTGGCCGACGAGCGCGAGGATCACCCACTCGACGCGATATTTTGCCGTCCGTTGACCTGAGATCAAGGCGATGTTGACCCCGTTCGCCTTACCTTGGGGCCATGCGCCGACGTGCCGCCGTCATGGCAGGCCCGGGGCCCGGATCCGTCCCCCTCGTCCGGTTCGCCGTCCCGGGCGAGTGTGTGGCCGTGCTGCCCGCCGGAAGTGGCGACGCCCCCGGCGGCGCTCCAGGTGCCGGCATGCTGCTCAGGCGCGGCAACCTCTTCGATCACCTCACCGTCGCGCGGAACGTCGTGCTGGCGGGACGGCTGGCCGGCCGCTCCCTCCGCGCCGCGGACGACCTGCTCGAACTGGTCGGGCTGGCCGGCCGCGGCGACGACTATCCGGGCACGCTGTCGGCGCTGGAAAGCGCCCGTGCCGGAGTCGCGGTCGTGCTGGCCGGAGCCCCGGATACGGTCGTCGCCGACGAACCCGCCGGAGAACTCGACGGGCTCGCCGCGCTCGAACTCATGGATCTGCTGTGCGCCGTCGCGGCTCGCGGGACGGCCGTCGTCGTGGCGACCCGCGACCCCGAGATCGCGGCGGCCGCGCACCGGATCGTGAGAGTGGCGTGACGGCACCACTGGTCCGCACCGACGAGCTGGCGCACACCTACGGTTCCGGGCTGACCGCCGTGGTCGCCGTGCACGGCGTCACCTGCGAGATCCGCGCGGAGACCCGCGCGGTGGTGACCGGCAGGGCGGGCGCCGGGAAGACCACGCTGCTGCATCTGCTCGCCGGGATGAAGAAACCGACGGCGGGCACCGTCGACTGGCCCGCCTTCGATCCGTCGCCGCCGGGCCCCGACCTGATCGGGCTGATGCTGCAGGACGGCGGGCTGCTGCGGGATCTCGACGTCCGGCTCAACGTCGCCCTGCCGCTCGTGCTCGCCGGCCGGACCGGTACGGCGGTCCGCGACGCCGTCGACGGCGCGCTGGAGCTGGTGGGCCTGGCGGGGTTCGCCAAGAAGGCGCCCCGCGACCTGACCGGTGAGCAGATCCGGCTCGCCGTCCTCGCCAGGGCGCTCGCGCCCTCGCCGAAGCTGATCCTCGCCGACGACCCCGCGGGCTGGCTCGACCAGCGCGAGGGGGAGCGGCTCCTCGGCAGGCTCGTGCTGGCCGCGGACCAGCTGGGCGCCGGGCTGCTGGTGGCCACGGCCGAAGAGGCCCCGGGCGGGTTGTTCGGCGAGCGCTGGTCGATGGTCGACGGGAAGCTGGTGCGGGACCGGTGATCGCGGCGATGGCGTTGTGGGTCGGCGGGATCGCGCGCGTGCGCCCCGCCAGGCTCGGTGTCCCCGCGGCCGGGGTCGCGATCGTGACCACGCTGCTCGCGGTGCACGACTGGACCGGGAACCTCGCGCCGCGCTGGGTGCCCGCGATGGTGCTCGTGGTGCTGCTGACCACGCCCTCTGCGCGGGTGCTGCGGGCGGATCAGGATCTCCTGCGTGCCCGCGGCGCCACCGGTGGGCAGGTACTCGGCCTGGCCGCCGCCGAAGCCGTGACGGCGGGCCTGGCAGGTGGCGTCGCCGGGGCCGCCCTGTCGCTGGCCTGTGGCTTCTCGTCCGGCTCCGGGTTCGCGCTCGTCCGGGAAATCGTTCTCTTGCTGCTCGCCGGCACACTCGTGGCGGTACTGGCCATCCTGCCCCCGGCGCTGCGCGAGTGGTACTTCGTCCCGGCCGACGGCGGTCCGCCCTGGTGGTCGCCCTACGGCCTCGACTTCATCCTGCTCGCGCTCGCCTTCGTCTGGCCGTTGTTCGGCTGGGCGGGCGGCACGATGCTGCTGTGGCGCTTGGTGGAGCTGGGGCTGCGCAAGGGAAAGCGGGTCATCGGTGGTCTGCTCCGGCCGCTCGTCTCCGGGCTGGCGGGGGTGCTCGCGCTGTCCATTTCGTGGCGGAGCGCGCTTCTGGCGCGGTCCGTGGTGCTGGTCGCGCTGGCGGTGGCGTTCGCCATTTCGACCGCCTTCACCAAGGACGGTTGCGGCGAGGCCAAGGTGGACCTGATCGCTTCGCTGATCCTCGCGGCCGCCGCGGCGGGGCCCTCGTTCGGCGCGGCGCTCAACGAACGCAGGCGCGACCTGCTGATCGTGAGCACGCTCGGCGGGAAACGCCGCCAGGTGGCCGCGTTCATCGCGGGCGACGCGCTGGTCGTCGGGGGCGGGGGCCTGATCGGCGGGCACCTGCTCGGGGTGCTGTTCGTCTTCGTCGCGGGCCTGGAGCGAGTGCCTTCGCCGCACGGGTACTTCGGGCTGCTGGCGGCGGTGGTGGTCGTGTCGTGCGTGGCGGCGTCGGCGTGGATCGCGCGGCTCGCCGCCCGGGACGAGGTCTCCGACCTGCGCGACTACTGATTCTCGAAGGGCTGTTCGAGACGGTAGCCGTGGCCGCGCAGCGTCGAAATCCTCGGCGCCTGCTCGGGCGTGGGCGCCGACTCGGTCAGCTTCCGGCGCAGCGCGGCGATGTGGACGTCGAGGGTCTTCGTCGAGCCGTACCAGTGCGCGTCCCACACCTCCGACATCAGCGTGTCCCGGCTGACCGCGACGCCCGGCTGCTCGGCCAGCCGGGCGAGCAGATCGAACTCCTTGGCCCGCAAGGAGATCTCCCGTCCGCCGACGCTGACCCGGCGGCCGGCCGTGTCCACCCGCAGATGGCCGATGGCGATCGCGGGCCTGCTCTCCGGCGGAGCCGTCCCGCGCCGCAGATGCGCCCGGACCCTGGCGAGCAGCTCGCCGAGCCGGATGGGTTTGGTGAGGTAGTCGTCGGCGCCGGCCTCCAGGCCCACGACGACGTCCATCTCCTCCTGCCGTGCGGTCAGGATGACCAGGACGGCGCCGGGAAGCTCCGCCCGCAGCCGACGGCAGACCTCGACGCCGTCCAGATCCGGCAGGCCGAGATCGAGCAGGACGAAGTCGATGTCGCCGTCCGCGGCGGCCGCGAGCGCGGTGCGGCCGTCGCGCTGCCACGAAACCTCGTAGCCGTGCAGGCGGAGGGTCGATTCGAGGACACCGCCGATCGCGTCGTCGTCTTCCACCACCAGCAGTTTCGGCATGCGGGGGAGCTTAACCGTTGAACACTGTTCTTTTCGGGTATGACGTTAGGAACACCACCTCTTCCGTAACGGGGCGCTAACGTTTCCTTCGATATGTCCATAAAGGACAGAGTGCGGCCGCCGCGAGGCACAGCCAGGCGAACACGTCACCGACACGGCTGTACACGGTCTGTGTTCTCGGCTGCACCGGCAGATCCGCGACGAGCGTCTGCTGATCGGTGCGGTAGAAGTCGGCGTGCCCGAGGACGCGGCCCTGGCTGTCCACAGCTGTGGACTTCCCGTGGGTGGAGTGCCGGAAGAGGGCGTAACCGTTTTCCACCGCGCGGAAGCCCGCCTTTTCCGCGTGCAGCGTGCCGAAGCCCGGCCAGTCGTTGGCGGGGACGAGCATGAGCGAGGTCCCCTTGTCCGCGGCTTGGCGCATCAGGCCGGGGAAATCGGCGTCGTAACAGATCACCGCCGCGAGCCGTCCGTACGGTGAATCCGCGGTGGGGACATCGCCCGGGCCGGGGGTCATCGGTTCCATCGGTGTCGGATGCGTCTTGTCGTAGGTCCACAGCGCCTCACCGGACGGCGCGACGAGCACGACCACGTTACGGATGTAAGGAGCCTGCGACGTGTAGAGCGCGTACGCGAGCCCGACGTGGATACCGGCTTGCTTCGCCTGGTCGCCGACCCGCTTCAGCAGTGCCGCCTGATCGCGTTCCAGGACGCGGGCGTGGGTCTCCGGCCAGAGCACGATCTTCGCTCCCGCCGACGCCTGCTGCCCGGTCCTCGTCACTAGATCGTCGGTGACCGGCGCGAACGCCGCACCGACCGCGGCCGGGTCGGCGGCGGCGACTTCCTCGGCGCGCCAGTACTTGACCCCGGCGCGGTCCAAGGCTTCGGAACCGGCCCGGTCCGCCTCGGCCGACGGGCTGATCCCCGCGATCCGCACGGTCTCGGTCGTGGGAGCGTCGAGCAGCAACCGCAGGCCACCGGCCGCGAACACGACGCCGAGCAGGCAAACGTGGACGACGACCGTGCGCTTGACCGGCCGCCACCCTTCCGCCCAGACGGTGTTCGCCACCGAGGCGAACCACGCGAGGACGAAGGTGAGGCCGTACACGCCGGTCACGGACGCCGTCTGGAGCAACGGCAGGTTCGTGGCCTGGGTGCTGCCGAGCGCGCCGAAGTCCCCGAAGCCGGTGATCACCGTGAAGAGGTACTCGCCCGCGACGAGCGTCACCGGGAACACCAGCGTCCTCAGCGCCCCGGCGCGGCCGGCGAGCAGCCGATCGGCCAGGAACGCCGTCGTCTGCAACACCGCGAGCAGAGTGAAGGCGAGCAAGGCGGAGAGCACGAACAGCAGACCGGTGACCCCGAGCCAGAACAGCTGCCCGATCAGCAGGGACAGGCCCACCATCAGGATCGCGCGCCGCACCGGCACCAGGCGGGCGTAGTGGAGCAGGAAGACCGGGAACACCCAGGCCGCGAGCGGAACGTTCCAGTCGGTGTGGACGGCGAGCAGGAGCAACGCTGTGCCCAGCCACCAGAGCAGCCGTGGTTTCATACCGCGAACGGTAGGAAACCACGGCCGCCCGGACAGCGGACCTTGGGCAGCGAGGGACCCTTACTTTCGTCAGGAAACGTGGTCCCGGTAGGCCTGGACGGTCTCCGCGAGCACCTCGCCGCCGGGACGCCGCCAAAGGTCGGCGTCGAACACCTCGACCTCGATCGGTCCGGTGTACCCGGCGGCTTCGACGCACGCCTTGAGGTGCCGGTGGTCGATCGGGCCGTCCCCGGGCAGCGCGCGGCCGAGCAGGGTGTCGGTCAGCGGGACCTTCTGGTCGCAGACGTGGAATCCGGCGATCCGGCCCGCCGCCGCGGCGATCGACTCTTCGATCCGCGGGTCCCACCAGACGTGGAACTCGTCGACGATCACGCCGACCTGATCGGCCGGATGCTCACGTGCGATCGACAGCGCCTGGTCCACAGTGGACAGGACCGAGCGTTCGGCGCACTGCATGGGGTGCAACGGTTCCAGGCCGAGGAGGACCCCGCGTTCACCGGCGTACGGCGCCAGCTCGCCGACCGCGTCCGCGACCCGCTGCCGCGACGAGGCCAGGTCGCCGTTCACCCCGCCGACGACCAGGACGAGGACGTCCGCGCCCAGCGCGGCGGCTTCGTCGATCGCCTCCCTGGTCTGCGCGACACCGTCCACAGGGGACCCTTCGGGAGTGACCCCGGTGAAGAAACCGCCACGGCACAACGACGACACGCCGACGTTGTACTCCTTGAGCAGCCGGGCGGTCTCCTCGACACCGGTCTCGGCGACCTTGTCCCGCCACAGGCCGATCCAGCGGACGCCCGCCTCGGCGCAGCCCGCGACGGCTTCCGGCAGCGACCACGCCTTGGTGGTGATCTGGTTCAGGCTCAGCCGGTCCATCAGGCCACCCCCGCCGCGGCCAGCAGCGGCCGCATCCGCGCGACGGCGAGATCCGGGTCGGTGAGCGCGCCGGCGGCGTCCGCCAGGCGCAGCAGCTCGGCCAGATGCGTGATGGAGCGGGCCGACTCGCGGCCGGCGACCATACGGAAGTGATCCTGGTGCCCGTTGAGATAGGCGAGGAAGACGACGCCGGTCTTGTAGTTCCTGGTGGGCGCGCGGAAAATGGCGCGGCTCAGCGCCACCGTCGGGTCCAGCAGGCCGTGGAAACCGGCCTTGTCGCCTTCGTCGAGCCGGGCGAGCGCGGCGCCGGCGACCTGCGCGACGGCGTCGAAGATGCCCAGAAGCGCTTCGCTGTGGCCCTGGTCGTCCCCGGCGATGAGCTCCGGGTAGTTGAAGTCGTCGCCGGTGTAGCACTTGACGCCCTCGGGGAGCGCGCGGCGGAACTCGGTCTCGATCGACGCGTCGAGCACGGAAACCTTCACTCCGGCGATCACGTCGGCGTGCTCGGCGCAGAGCCTGCCCAGTTCCTCGGCCGCCTTACGGACATCGCCGTGTCCCCAGTAGCCCGCCAGTGCGGGGTCGAACTGCTCACCCAGCCAGTGCAGCAGGACCGGGCGGTCCGCGCCGGAGAGCAGTTTCCCGTACGCGGCATGGTAATCCGCGGGTCCGGAAGCCGACGCCGCCAGCGCCCGGCTGGCCATCACGACCGGGACCGCCCCGGCCTCGCCGACCAGGTCCAGCTGCTCGCGCCAGGCATCCACAATGGACCCCGCGGTAGCTTCGCCGTCGGGGAGCTGGTCGGTGCCGACACCGGCCACCCACGGCCGTCCGGCGGCGAGCGCCCCGGTGCGCCGGATGAGGTCCTTGGTGGTCGCCCAGTCCAGGCCCATCCCGCGCTGCGCGGTGTCCATCGCTTCGGCGACGCCGAGACCGCAGGACCACAGGTGCTCGCGGAAGGCGAGCGTGGTGTCCCAATCCAGTACCGCGCCTTCTTCGGGATCGGCGGGGGCGAGCGGGTCGGCGACCACGTGCGCGGCCGCGTAGGCGATCCGGGAGGTCGGCGGCGACGCCGGTTTCGCGGGCGTTTCCGCCCCTCGGGGCGTCCACTCCGCCAGTCCGCCGTCGGCGGTGGGCAGGGCGATCAAGGTCATCGGGTCTCCGTGGCGCGGGGGTGAGAAAGCGCTTTCTCGGGCCACGGTAAGTCACCTCATGGGCCGTACACAAGGGTTTCAGCGAGCGGGAGCGGCGGTGCTGCGGCGCAGGACGACCTCGCCGGACATCCGCACCATCCGCGGCCGGGTGCCGGGGGAGGCCTTGAGTGCCAGGTCCATGGCCCGTTCGCCCAGCTTCTCCAGCGGCAGCGCGACCGTGGTCAGCGCGGGCGTGAGATCGCGCACTACCGGGATGTCGTCGAAACCGGCGATCGACATCTCGCCGGGCATGGAGACACCGGCGTCGCGCAGCGCCGACATCGCGCCTATGGCCATCACGTCGGTCACCGCGAACACACACGTCGGCCACTGCTTCCGCGGCCGGGCGAGGACCTTCTCCATCGCCTCGTAACCACCGTCGCGGGTGAACGCCGCCTCGACGACGTCGTCCTCGGCCAGTTCGACGCCGTGCTCCAGCAGCTCCGCGGCGAAGCCGTCGAGGCGGTCCACGACGGTGGTCAGGCTCTTCGGCCCGGCGAGCACGGCGAACCGCCGGTGCCCGAGGTCGAGCAGGGCCTTCGCCAATTCGGCGCCGCCACCGCGGTTGTCGGGCTGGACGGTGTCCACCTTGAGCCCGCGATGCCTGCTGACCGCGGCGACGTGCCCGCCGCCGCGCCGGTACGGTTCGAGTTCGGCGGCCATCGCCTTTTCCCACGCTTTGTCCTCGAACGCGGAACCGATCAGCAGAATGGCCGACGCGCGCTGGGCGCGCAGCGTCGAAACGTAGGCGACCTCCTTGGCCGGATCGCGGAAAGTGCTCGCGAGCATCACCAGAAGATCGTTTTCGTTCGCCACCCGCATGACCCCGCCGGCGATCGCGGCGAAATACGGATCGCCGACGTCGTGGCAGATCACCCCGACGGTGGGCTGTGAGCCACCGGCCAATGCCTGAGCGTGAGCATTGGGGGTATAGGACAGCTCGGAGGCCGCGGCGATCACTCGTTCGCGGAGATCTCCCCGGACGGTGGCGGTGCCGTTGAGTACGCGGGACGCGGTCGCGAGCGACACGTCCGCGGTGCGCGCCACGTCCTCCAGCGTCACGTGGGGGCGAGCCTTCATCGATCCTCCAAGCGGGCGTTTGGGGCATAGTGGCGGACATGCTCGGCCTTTACCCGGAAATCGAACCTTACGTCCAAGGGATGTTGCCTGTCGGTGACGGCAACGAGATCTATTGGGAGGAGTGCGGTGATCCCGGGGGCAAGCCGGTGATCTTCCTCCACGGTGGCCCCGGTGGCGGTTCGACGCCGAGACATCGCAGATTGTTCGACCCCGAGCGATACCGGATCGTCCTTTTCGATCAACGCGGTTGCGGGCGCAGCACGCCGAACTGCGCCACCCCGGAGGCCGATCTCTCGGTCAACACGACGTGGCATCTGGTCGCCGACATCGAGCGCTTGCGCGAGCATCTGGACATCGAACACTGGATGGTCTTCGGTGGCTCGTGGGGGAGTGTGCTCGGGCTGACCTACGCGGAAACCCATCCCGGACGGGTCACGGAACTCGTTCTCCGCGGCATCGCCACCTTGCGGGTGAAGGAACTCCAATGGCTCTACGGCGGGGGAGCGGCGTACCTCTTCCCGGAGGCGTGGTCGCGTTTCCTGGCCCCGGTGCCGTTTTCGCGCCGGCAGGAGAACCTGATCGAGGTCTATCACGAACTGCTGAGCCATCCGGATCCCTCGGTGCACGGCCCCGCCGCGATCGCGTGGAGCCGCTGGGAGGGGGAGACGGTCAAACTGCGCCCCCAGGACGAGGTGATCGACGCGTTCAGCGATCCTTCGTTCGCCCTCGCGATCGCGCGGATCGAGAACCACTACTTCCGGCACGGCGGCTGGCTGGCCGAAGATCAGCTGCTGCGCGACGCCGGGAAGCTCCGGGACATCCCGTGCGTTCTGGTCCAGGGACGCTACGACGTGGTCACCCCGGCCATCACCGCGTGGGAGCTCAGCCAGGTGCTGCCTTCCGCCGAACTGGTGATGGTCGGCGACTCGGGTCACGCGTTCGACGAACCCGGCACCCTGCACGAGTTGATCAGCGCGACCGACCGGTTCGCGTCAGACTGGGAGGGCGCCGGTACACCCCAGGACGAGAGGAACGCAGACATGCTTTTCGGTGACGAGCACGTCCGTCGCTACGAAGAGACCGACGGCGAGGTGGGCCACGACTGGGAGAAGGGCGCGCCCTGCCTCGTCCTCACGACGAAGGGCCGCAAGACCGGTGAGGACCGCAAGTTCGCGCTGATCTACCAGTTCGACGACGAGGGCAACCCGGTGATCGTGGCGTCCAAGGGCGGCGCGCCGGAGGACCCGGGCTGGTACAAGAACCTGCAGGCCAACCCCGAGGCCAAGGCCCAGGTCAAGGCGGACAAGTTCACCGTACGGGCCCGGACCCTCGAAGGTGAGGAGCGCGCGAAGCTGTGGGAGAAGCTCGCCGCGGTCTGGCCGGACTACAACGAGTACGCGAAGAAGACCGACCGCGAGATCCCCGTGGTGGTGCTCGAGCGCGTGTGATCCGCGCCGCGTTCGCGCGCGGTTCCAGCCGAACCGGGGCTGGTTCGGCTACGAATTACGTCCATGGTGCTGAGACCCCGTGAACGCTGGACCGCGCTGAGCCCCGCTTCGGGTGACCTGCTGACGTTCCGCCAGATGATCGCCTTCGGCCGGCGCTTCGCCCGCGCCGGCCGGGGCGCCTGGTTCGCCTTCGCGATCAACGTCGTGTGGCCGTTCCTGGTGCTGTTCACCCGGTTCCGGGTGCGCGGCGGGGAGCACCTGCCGTCGTCGGGCGGCTTCCTGGTGGCGTCGAACCACCTCTCGTTCGCCGACCCGACGACGGTGACGGCGTACTGCCTCGCGCACGGACGCGTGCCGCGCTACCTGGCGAAGGCGAGCCTGTGGGACGCGCCCGTCATCGGCTCGGTGATGCGCTCCGGCAAGCACATCCCCGTCTACCGCGGCGCGGCCACGGCGTCGGACGCGTACCGCGACGCCGTCAGCGCCGTCCGTGAGGGTGAATGCGTCGTCATCTTCCCGGAGGCGACCTTCACGGATCACCCGGATGGGTGGCCCATGCGCGGCAAGACCGGCATCGCCCGGATCGCGCTGGAAACCGGTGTCCCGGTGATCCCGCTGGCGAACTGGGGCACGCACCACCTGCTGCCGTCCGACGCCGTGCTCCCGCGCGCCTTCCCACGCAAGACGGTGAACCTGGTCGCCGGGCCGCCGGTGGACCTCTCGGATCTCGTGACGCCCTCGCCGTCCCGTGAGGTACTGGAGGAGGCCACGAAGCGGATCATGACCGCGGTGACCGACCTGCTGATCGAGATCCGCGGCTCGCGGCCCGAGTAGGCAGTCTCACCCTTCGGACCGTCCCGGCGAGGGGTAGGTTTCGAGGTATGAGTGCACACTATGACGTCGTTGTCCTGGGGGCCGGAGTCGGCGGTTACGTGGCGGCGATCCGGGCGTCGCAGCTGGGGCTGAGCGCGGCGGTCGTGGAGGAGAAATACTGGGGCGGTGTCTGCCTCAACGTCGGCTGCATCCCGTCGAAGGCACTGCTGCGCAACGCCGAACTCGCGCACATCGTGACCAAAGAGGCGAAGTCGTTCGGGATCCAGGTCGAGGGGAAGGTCAGCTTCGACTACCAGGCCGCCTTCGACCGCAGCCGCAAGGTCGCGGACGGGCGCGTCAAGGGCGTGCACTTCCTGATGAAGAAGAACAAGATCACCGAATACGACGGGCACGGCACCTTCCTCGACGCCAACACCATCGAGGTCAACGGCGAACGGGTCACCTTCGACCACTGCGTGATCGCCACCGGCGCCACCGCGCGCCTGCTGCCGGGCACCACGCGCAGCGACCGCGTGGTCACCTACGAACAGCAGATCATGGAAAACGAGCTGCCGGAGAGCATCGTCATCGCCGGCGCGGGCGCGATCGGCGTCGAATTCGCCTACGTGCTGCACAACTACGGCGTGAAGGTGACCATCGTCGAGTACCTCGACCGGATGGTCCCGCTCGAAGACGCCGAGGTCTCCGCGGAGCTCGCGCGCCGCTACCGGAAGCTCGGCATCGAGGTGCTGACGTCGACGAAGGTCGAGTCCATCGACGACACCGGCTCCAGCGTGCGCGTGACCGTGTCGAAGAACGGCGAGTCCCGGGTACTGGAAGCGGACAAGGTGTTGCAGGCCATCGGTTTCCAGCCGCGGGTCGAGGGATACGGCCTGGACAAGACCGGTGTCGAGCTGACCGAACGCGGCGCCATCGCCGTCGACGCGCGGGGCCGCACCAACGTCCCGCACATCTTCGCGATCGGCGACGTCACCGCGAAACTGATGCTCGCGCACGCGTCCGAGTCCATGGGCGTCGTCGCCGCCGAAACCATCGCGGGCGCCGAGACCATGGAACTCGACTTCGTCATGATCCCGCGCGCGACCTACTGCCAGCCGCAGATCGCCAGCTTCGGCTGGACCGAAGAACAGGCCCGCGAAAAGGGCTTCGACGTCCAGGTGGCGAAATTCCCCTTCACCGCCAACGGAAAGGCACACGGCCTCGGCGAGGCTGTCGGCTTCGTGAAGATCCTGAGCGACGCTACGCACGGCGAGCTGCTGGGCGCGCACCTGATCGGCCCCGAGGTGACCGAACTGCTGCCGGAGCTGACTTTGGCGCAGCAGTGGGACCTTACGGTGCACGAAATCTCGCGGAACGTGCACGCTCACCCGACTCTTGGGGAAGCGGTGAAGGAAGCCGTGCACGGCCTCGCGGGCCACATGATCAACATGTAAGGCCTCGTGAGTGGTAAGGAAGGTCAGAACCGTCCTTACCACTCACGAGCTGGTTCTGGCCGCACCGGCGGTTCCCCGTGATCCGGCGGACGACACGCGTGATCAGAAGGACGACACGCGTGACTGCATGGACGACACACGCGTGACGGGGTTCCGCAGCGAGTCGTCCGTCTGGTCACGCGAGTCGTCCGCCCAATCACGTGTGTCGTCCGTCCGATCACGTGAGATCGCCATTCGCGCACGACAGCGGATATCCGGGGCACGGTGGCTCTGGCGGCCCGAGCCACTCGCGACAGGCAGGCCGAAGGTGACCGGGCGTTGCGAAAGCCACTTTCGCAACCTTCAATGTTGCGAAAGTGGCTTTCGCAACGCCCAGAGCCGCCGGAAGCCGCAGGAGCCAGGTGGGTCGTGAGTGGCGATCAGGGTTAGAACCCGAATCGCCACTCACGACCCACCCGGCCCAACGCCCACCGCAGCCCACCCAGCCCAACGCAAGTAGTCGACTAAATGCGGGAGGGGGCTAAAGAGTGTGCGTGGCGATCAGTTGGCCGATCGCCCGGATGTCCGAGCCCCGGAACTCCAGCCGCACGTTTCCCAGCCCGCTGAACCAGAGGTCCAGCTCGGCGTCGAGGTCGAAGGTGCCCGCGGTTTCGATCGAGAAGGCCTGGATCCTGTTGTACGGCAGCGAGGTGAAGTCCTTCTTCTTGCCCGTCATGCCCTGGACGTTCACCGCGATCAGCCGCTTGTTCGTGAACACCACGAAGTCGCGCACCGCCTTGAACGACGAGAAGATCTCCTCGCCGGGGATGATGATCGGCTGCACCGTGGGCGCGATGTCCTTCGGCTTGCACGGCGTGAGCTTGAAGACGGTGTCCTTGGAGAAGTCAATCATGTACTCCAACATACGGATGAACGCGATATCGGGACCCGTCCCCGGCGGCGTCCCGCATACTGCCGGGCAACAGGAGGAGGCACGATGAAGCGGCTCACGACGACGCACGAGAGCCTGGCGCTCGGCGTGCCGCCGTCGGCTCCCGGCGCGGTGTTCGCGCTCACGCTCGCGGGTGGCGTGTCCGTCGACCCCGGCGAGGGCGGCGAGATCTCCTTCGGGCGCAACCGGCCCCAGGTCGACGTCTGCGTGGGGGAGAACGACCTGCAGGTCAGCCGCAGGCACGGGCTCCTGAACTTCACCGGCGGCCAATGGTGGGTCAGCAACACCGGCCAGCTGCCCATCCGCTTGCCGAATTCCCGCTGGCTGTCCCGCGGCGAGGAGCCGATCCCCCTGTCGGACGGCTACACGCCGCTGTTCGTCCGCGGTTCGGGCAGGCGGGAGCACCTGCTCGAGTTGTACGTCGCCGGGCCCGAGGGAGGACAGCCCGTCACCCGGCACGACGACGTCACCGTGCCGCCCCGCCGCTGGCGCCTCAGCGCGGAAGAACGTCTGGTCCTGGTCGTCTTCGGGCAGCGCTACCTGCTGCACGACCTCAATCCGCAGCCGTTGTCCCGCCAGCAGACGGCCGAGGTGCTCACCGAACTCCGGCCCGGTGAGACGTGGACCGCGCGCCGGGTCGAGCACGTCGTCATCGACGTCCGGACGCGGCTGTCCGCCGGCGGTGTTTTCGGCCTGCGGCGCGAGGAGGTCGGCGAGCCGGTCGGCAACGCGTTGAACGACAACCTGTTGCGAGAGCTCGTGTTGTCCACGACGCTCGTCCCGCCGGACCTCGCCCTGCTCGAAGCGCTCGACTGAGCGTGTCCACAGAGGACGGTCAGCTCACGCCTTCCATCGCCGTCTTGGCGACGTCGCTTCCTCTTTCCGCCTCACCCGCGACCTTCACCAACGCCGCGGTCGCCTGATCCCGGCTCTCTTCGGCCTTCACGCGTCCCGCCGAGGCCGCGTTCACGCCGAAGAAGGCGCCCACCACGGTGCCGATCACCGTTCCCGCCGCGGTGATCACCGCCGTGACGTCCGACGTGTTCGGGTACCGCCAGACCGCCGCGACCGCGATCACCGCGAGTGCGCTCAGCCCCGCCAGCACCGTCATGAACCCGTAGTTCTTGCTCATGGCCCGCTCCCTTCAGGCTCTTGGCGGCTGCTTCGCCCGAACGGCGCCCATCGTTACGGCGAAAGGCCGGACTGTTATCCGCCGATGCCGAAACGGACCTCGTGCGCCGAGCCCGGCACTACGAATTCCAGGAGCCGCGCGCCCTCCGCAGCGATCGAATCCTGATCCGGCAACGGCTTCCGCGATTCGATCGTCAGTGTCGCCCCTTTGATCGCCCAGATGGCCAGGAATTCACCATCGACGAGCAGGGTGCCCCGGCGGCCGCCGTTACCCGGAGGCAACGGCACGCGGCGGCCGTCGGGGATCACCCGCGCGCGGTCGGCGTGGGAGAGCAGGACGTTGTCGTACTCGGGCAGGAACCGGGGCGGCGCAGGGGTTTCCGGGTCGGGGCGCGGCGCGTCGGGAAGGTCGAACAGTTCCTTGCCCTCGACATCGGTGAAGGTGACCAGCTCGGGCCGCAGCCGCTCGAAGACCTCTTTCAAACGAGTCAGCCCCGACCAGACCTGCGCGTCACGGACGGTCGCCGGGCCGAACGCCGCGAGATAGCGCAGCACCAGGTCGTCGAGGGTGACGCCGTCTGTGATCGGTGCGCCGACCCAGTCTTCGAGCAGGGCGAACGCGGCCGGCCCGGTCTGGCCCCACAGGCCACGCGGCGTCACGTGGGCGAGGGGGAGCAGGCTGTTGACCGCGTAGCCGAGCGTCGGCAGGTCCGCGTCGGGCCACCGAGGCGCCAGCGCGGTCCGGATCTCGGCACGCGTGCGGGGCCGTTCGGCGAGCAGGGCCCGTCCCGCTTCGGCGATCGCGGCGAGGTCGAGTCCGGCGATCTCGCGTGAGTAGTGGCCGAGGAAACCGCGCTCGACCACCGGTTTGAGGGTGGGCCACCAGGCGAGGGCGTCCTCGGCCGTCACCAGGTGCACCGTGCCGCGCAGCAACGTCGTCCGGACGACTTCGCGGGCGGCCAGCGGTTTCGCCAGCTCGTCCGTCTGGAAATCCCGAAGCCGCGACCACAGCCCGACATACGAGGAGTCGGGGGCCTGCGCCTGGAGGCCGGCCAGCCGCTCGATCGCGGTAACAGCGGGAAG
Organism: Amycolatopsis roodepoortensis; assembly: GCF_024628825.1. Classification (NCBI taxonomy): domain Bacteria; kingdom Bacillati; phylum Actinomycetota; class Actinomycetes; order Pseudonocardiales; family Pseudonocardiaceae; genus Amycolatopsis; species Amycolatopsis roodepoortensis. The sequence goes on along the minus strand of NZ_CP102415.1, from coordinate 2,989,051 downwards.
ATCGGCGCGCTCGAGCAGGAACTGCCTGGCCAGGGTCGCGCGGTTGAGGGCCCGGGGGCTCAGCTGCTTCATCGTCAGACGCACTTTCGCAGGAAGGAACGGAGGTCTTCGGCGAACAGACCGGGGACCTCCATCGCCGGGAAATGGCCGCCGCTGTCGTACTCGGACCAGTGTTCCACCGGGCCGTCCTGGAGGCTCCGGATCGTGGTGTCCCCGGCGAAGACGGCGATCGCCCGCGGCGGCCCGGCGGGCGCTTCGTCCCAGCCGCCTTGCGACATTTGCCGATACACCTCCATACCTTCGTACACGGCGTGCGCGGAGGAAGCGCCCGCGCCGGTGAACCAGTACAGGCTGACCGCGGTCAGCAGGTGGTCGCGATCGACGGCGTCGTCCGGCAGGGCTTTGGCCGGATCGGTCCACTCGGCGAACTTCTCCACGATCCACGCGAGCTGGCCGGTGGGGGAGTCGTTCAGCGAATAGGCCAGCGTCTGCGGCCGGGTCGCCTGCAGGTGCAGGTAGCCGAGGCCGTCGGACTGGAACCGGTTGAAACGTTCGCCGCGCTCGCGATCCTTCTCGTCGAGACCGTCCAGCTCGACGGGCGGGCCGAACGGCATACCCGCGCTGGTCCCGGTGAGGTGCACGCCGGCCACGCGGTGCGGGGCGATCATCGACAGGATGCCCGCGACCCCGGCGCCCGCGTCGGTGCCGTGGACGCCGAAGCGCTCGTAGCCGAGGCGGTCCATCAGCGTGACCCACGCCTGGGCGACGCGGAACAGGTTGCCCCAGCCGGGGCCGCTCACCGGGTTCGAGAACCCGTAGCCGGGCAGGGACGGGACGACCAGGTGGAACTCGTCGCTCAGCTCTTCGACGACTCGCCGGAATTCGAACGGCGAGCTCGGCCAGCCGTGTGTGAGAACCACCGGCAGCGCGTCCGGGGCGGTCGAGCGGATGTGCAGGAAGTGGATGGTCTGGCCGTCGATCTCGGTGGTGAACTGCGGGAACTCGTTCAGCTCGGCTTCCTGGGCGCGCCAGTCGAAGCCGTCGGCCCAGTATTCGGCCAACCCCTTGAGGTACGCGACTGGGACGCCTCGGCTCCAGTCTCCGGTGACCTCGCGAGGCCAGCGGGTGCGGTGCAGGCGGTCATTGAGGTCGTCGAGTTCGGCCTGGTCGATGGCGATGCGGAAGGGCTTGATCTCGGTCATGGGGCTAGATTAGGAACGATTGCGGAAAGGTTCGTTCCGCGATTGCGGACAAGGTGGATTCATGGCGGAAACTTCGGCGAGACTGCTGCGACTCCTGTCGTTGCTGCAGGCCAGGCGCACTTGGACGGGCCCGGAACTGGCGGACCGGCTCGACGTCACGACCAGGACCATCCGGAACGACGTCGAGCGGCTTCGTGGTCTGGGCTATCCCGTCGATGCGACGCCCGGCGTCTCCGGGGGCTACAGCCTGGGCGCCGGCGCGGCGATGCCCCCGCTGCTGCTCGACGACGAGGAGGCCGTCGCGGTGGCGATGGGCCTGCGCACGGCCGCGGGCGGCACGATCGCGGGGATCGAGGAGACGTCGGTGCGCGCGCTGGCGAAACTGGAGCAGGTGCTGCCGTCGCGGCTACGGCACCGTGTCGCGGCGCTGAATTCCGCGACGCTCGCGGTGCAGGGCGGCGGGCCGACGGTCGACGCCGAGGTGCTCGCGGCCATCGCCGCCGCCTGCCGTGACCGCGAGACTCTGCGCTTCGATTACGTGGGACACAACGGATCCGAGACGCGGCGGCAGGTCGAGCCGCATCGCGTCGTGCATATGAGTCGCCGGTGGTACCTCGTCGGCTGGGACGTCGACAAACAGGACTGGCGCACGTTCCGTGCCGATCGGGTGCGGCCGCGCACGCCCAACGGACGACGTTTCGAGGAGCGCGAACCACCCGAAGGCGGCGTGATCGCCTACCTCCAGCGGGGCGTCGGCGCCGCGTTGTGGCGGCACCACGCCACGATCCGGCTGCACGCCCCGGCCGCCGAAGCCGCGGCGAAGGTGCCGCCCGCCGTCGTCGTCGAAGCCGTCGACGAGCGGACCTGCCTGCTCAAGGCCGGCGCGGACACGCTGGAGTACCTGGCGCTCTACCTCGGCCTGCTCGACGCCGACTTCGAGGTCGTCGACTCGCCGGAATTCGCCGGGCACCTGCGCAAACTGATCGGCCGGTTCAGTCGTGCGGTGGACGCTTGACGTCGAAGACCAGCTCCGGGCGCTCCCAGGTGATCTTCGGCGGGCTGGGCGGTACGACGCCGACACGGCGGGCACCCATCCGCTCGTAGAACCCGGCGGCAGGCGGATGGGAGACGACGCGGAGCTCGGTCATGCCGAGGTCCGCGGCCTGCCCGAGCATATGCTCCACCAGCCACGCGCCGATGCCCGTGCCCTGGGCCGAATCGGCGACGAACAGCAGGTCGAGCTCGGCCGGGTACTCGATCAGGCTGTAGAAACCGACCACTTTCCGCTGCGCGTGCGCGACGAACGCGGGATGGGTGGCGAGATAGTCCTCCGTGACCTGGTAGTTCTCGAGGATCGACGCGTACTCCCCTTGGTAGGCGGCCGATTCGTGCATCAGCGCCGTCAGCCTGCCGGCGTCGGAAGCGCTTGCCCTGGAGATGCGGTAGCTCGTCACGAGCGCAGCTTAGAACGTCACACCGACAGTTCTTGACCTCCAGCTATCTGGAGGTATGAGGCTGGGTTCCGACAGCTGGGGACGAACTGGAGGAACAAGATGAAAGCGGCCGCGTTCACGGAAGCCGGTGGCCCGGAAGTGCTCCGGGTGCTGGAGTTGGAGGAGCCGCACGCCGGGGCGGGGGAGGTCCGGGTGCGGGTGAAGGCGGCGGGGGTGCAGCCGTACGACGCGGCCGTGCGGGCGGGCTGGGAACCCGCGGGCCTGGAGCTGCGTTGGCCGCGTGTCCCGGGGAACGAGTTCGCCGGGGTCGTCGACGAGGTCGGTTCCGGGGGCACCGGCCTCGTCGCGGGGACCGAGGTGCTCGGCTTCACGGCCGTGCAGGCGTACGCCGAGTACATCGTGGTGCCCGCGGAGAACGTCACGCCGAAGCCGGCTGAGATGCCGTGGGAGGTCGCGGGCGGGTTCACGGCGGGCACGCAGACGGCGTACCTGGCACTGGACGCCCTGCGGGTCGCCCGCGGCGAGACGCTGCTGATCCACGGGGCGGCCGGCGCGGTGGGCACGGCCGCAGTCCAGCTCGCCACGCTGCGCGGGGCGAGGGTGATCGGGACGGCGAGCGAGGCGAACCAGGAGTACGTCCGCTCGCTCGGCGCCGAACCGGTCGTCTACGGCGACGGCCTCGCCGACCGGGTGCGCGCCCTCGCGCCGTCCGGAATCGACGCGGCGCTGGACGGGGCCGGCGGGGTCGCCTTCGACCTTTCGCTGGAGCTGGTCGGGGATCCGGACCGCGTGCTGACCCTGGTCGAGCACGGGCGCGCGCCCGAGGCCGGGGCGCGAGTGGTCACCGGGACCCGGTCGGCCGACCGGCTGGGGATGCTGGCGTCGTTGTACGTCAAGGGAGAACTGCGTTTCCTGGTGCGGCGGACGTATCCGTTCACCGAAGCCGCGGCGGCGCACCGGGAGATCGAGACCGGGCACGGGCGGGGGAAGGTCGTGCTGACCTTCCCGTGAGGTGTCGCCCCGGTCAGCCGCAGGAAACGCTGACGATCTTGACGGTCACCTTGGTTTTCGAGGACGGCGTCGAAAGCACCGAACGACGCACGGTCACGTCCGTCCCGACGAAACTGAGCGTATCCGTGACCGGACCCGATTCGTCGCCGGTGATGTCGTAAGTCATCGAGCACATTCCGTGGCTCAAAATGGTTTCCGCGGAACCTTTGTAGGTCAGGGTGGGTTCGACGACCACGTTGCAGCCGGCGGAGCCGAAGCATTTTTTGGAATAGGTCTTCAGATCGAGGGTGAAGTCCGCCGGAGTGAGCGGCGGCGGACTGGTCGTCGTCGGTGCCACATAGGCGGGCGGGGTCGTGCGGGTGGTGCTTTCGTAGGAGCCGTCGGCCAGGATCCAGCCGTTGACGCCTCGGCACGGCGGCTTGAGTGCCGAGTCCCGGCAAGGTGATGCGGTCGATTTCGACGCGACCTCCTTCCTGTCGCGTTCGTTGCCGAGTAGCACGAGCGCCATCGTCGCCGAGAGCGCCACGGCGACGATGGCGGCGGCGAGTATCCAAGGCCAGCGTCGGGGTTTGGCCGGACGTGCGGCCGGTTCGGGTGGGGTGTACATGGCGCGCTCCCGCTTTGTGGTGGCACTTGCCGGACGTACTCGCTCGATCCGCGCGCGGTGTTACAACACCTCCCGTCGATATCACCCTTTCGGTGGTAAATGAGCGCGCGCATTGTCGCTTAAAATTACGAACATCTGTTCGATTTTTTCGGGTATTATGGAGGTGTGTCCGAGACCTTCCTTCCCGAGTTGCCGCAGGAACTGTGGCGTGCCGGCAAGCTGGAGCTTGCCCATGGAGCTTGCCCATGGTGTGCAGCAGTCGTTGCAGGTGATTCGGATGGCTACCGCGGGTTTGGGGCGGTTTCTGGCGGAGGTCGAGTCCCGGGGCGCGAAAGACTTGTTCGGGCATGGCAGTACGGCGAGTTGGTTCGCGGAGATGGCGGGGTTGTCGCGGGCTGAGGCGGGTGCGGTGGTGAAGCGGGCGGTCGCTTTGAATCCGACCCGGGCTTTGGATGGCACGGAGGTTCCTCCGGTCGCGCCTGCGACCGCCGCGGTCGCCGCGGAGGGGTTGGTCGGGGATGAGCGGATCGATCAGATTCTGGAGATCTTGAAGAGACTCCCCGCCGACACCTCCGCCGAAGATAAGGCGGTCGCGGAGAAGATCCTCGCCGAGTTGGCCCCGACCGCCGGTCCGCAGCAGCTCGCCAAGACTGAGGCGAACCTGCTGGGCTGGCTGGACCCCGACGGCAACGAACCCCAAGACCCCGAACCCAAACAACCACGCCGCGAAATCACCCTCGAGCGGCGCAGGGACGGCTTCTGGAAACTCACCGGCCTCCTCGATGACGAGACCGGTGCCCGCACCGCCGCCGCGCTGGAGGCCTACGCCCAACCACGGCCAGTCGACGAGTTCGGCCAAGCCGACCTGCGGATGAAGTGCGAACGCCTGGGCGACGCCTGGGCCGAACTCCTCGACCTAGCCATCGCGTGCCCGGACCAGCCCGGAACCAGCGGCTACCGCACCCTCGTGCACGTCACCATCGGACTCGACGAGCTGAAATCCGGCCTCGGCACCGCGTGCCTGGATTTCGTCGGCACGATGACCGCGCGGGAAGCCCGGCTGGCGGCCTGCGACTGTCTGATGTTGCCGGTCGTGATGAGCGCCGCCGGAGAACCCCTCGACGTGGGACGACTCAGACGATTCGTCACCCCAGGCCAGAGACGCGCGTTGAACATCCGGGACGGCGGCTGCGCCTTCCCCGGCTGCCATCGGAAACCCAAGAACTGTCACGCCCATCATATTGAGCACTGGGTGGACGGCGGGCCGACGGATCTTCGGAATCTGGTGCTGCTGTGCGGATTCCACCACCGGCTGATCCACCACGGTGACTGGGAAGTACGGATGGCGGCCGATGGGTTACCGGAGTTCATCCCGCCGCAGTACCGGGATCCGCTCCGACAACCCCGCCGCAACACCCTGCACCGCGTCTGAGCACCGAGGAGCCCGCCCGCCACACCGGCGACGGGCCTCTCGGCATGCCCGACATAGGCCAGGACCGGCGACTGTGTGGATTCTGGGACATCTGACGTCCAAAATCCACACAGTCCGTGGCCGATCAGAGAATCTCTGGACTCGCCGCCACCTCGGCAACGAAGACTGCCGCCACGCGTGCCCGCGTGGGTGTGGATCTCGGCATCGTTAAGTCCCTCGCAGCTTCCGGATCACCCCGCGCACCACGAGCGGAGTCACGATCGCCAGGAACAACACCAGCGCCGCCCAGCCCCCGAAACCGCCGAACCCGCCCTCGTCGTAGGACGCCGGTGCGGCTTCCCGCCAGTTCTTCGAGCCGCCGCCCGCCGATTCCTCGTCGGGGCTCGCCGTCGCGGTCGCGGTCTTGTCGCCGGTGGCCGGGCCGTTCGCGGGCCCGGCCGACTTGCTCGGTCCGCCCGCACCCGGCCCGGCCGCGGGTTTGCCGTTCGGGGCGATGATCCCGGCGGTCACCAGCGGGTCGGGCGGGCTGGTGGCGCCCGCGCCGAGACTGCCGCGGAAGGTCGGGTTGGCGCAGTTACTCGCGTTCAGCTGCTTCGGCGGCTGCCCGGTGAGCCGCGAGTTGGAGTTCATGATCTCCTGCGACAGGTTCGGCGGCAACGGCGAGTAACCGATCCGGGCCATGTTGATCTGGCCGTCGCACGCGACGTGTTCGAGGAACGCGGTCATCGTGTCGGTCTTGCCCTGGTCGCCATAGCCGCCGCGGCAGGTGTCCCGGCCGCTCGTGCACGGCATCATGATGTAGGAGTACGCCGAAATCGGGTACGTCTTCGGATCCGCGTTCGAGTAGACCTTGTCGAGTTTCTGGCTGAGGTCCGGGCGGAGTTCCGCGTGCTTCAGCGCGGAGGCGATGTTCTCCGCGTAGGGCTGCGTGTACTGCCCCGCGCCGTTCTGCACCCATGCCGACGGCACGTTGTGGCGCTGCGCGTAGGCGAATTCGTCGTAGGCGATGGAGAACGGGATGGTCGCTTTCCCGATGGCCTGCGCGATCTGGTCCGAGTCCGCGAGCAGCCGGTACCAGTCGGCGTCCGGTCCTCGTTCGGGCAGCTGGATCGGGCGCACCCCGGCGGGCAGGCTGCCCATCCCGTTGCCGACGTTGCGGGCGACGAAACGCTGGTACGCGTCGGGTGCCGCGTGCGCGACGAAGTCGTAGAACAGCGCCGTCGTCCCGGACTGCCCGGTCCGCCCGACCAGCGTGATGGGCTGGTCCGGCAGCGACTTCCCGCCGTTGGTCGCGGTGATCGCCGGATCGCTCCAGCGAGTGATGTCCCGGCTGAAGATCCGGCCGATCACCTCACGGGTCAGGTGCAGGTAGTCGACCCGCTTCCCGGCCTGGTCGGTGACGTTGTACATGACGGCGACCGCGCCGGCGACGTCCGGGACGTACTGGTAGCCGCGGGTCTGCGCGGTCACGCCGCCACCGCCCGCCGCGAGCAGCGAGGAGACCTCGGCCTCGGTCCCGCCGAAGTCGACCGTCCGATCGCCGTACTGGTTGACCCCGGCGGGTGAGTTGGTCGCCGAGTAGTTGACCGGGATACCCCGCGACGTCGCGCCGTTCTGCCAGTCGGTCATCGCCACACCGACATAGCTGGACCCCGAGCCCGTGACCCTGCTGAGCGCCGCCGCGCCGGGCGCGCCCGCCACGGAGATCGAGAGCAGCAGCGCCGAGATCCCGCCCAAAGCGCCCACTCTGCGCAAGGTCGTCATCCGAATCGCCCGTTCACGTAGTCGTAGGTGCGTTCATCCGACGGCGCGTTGAAGATCGTGTCCGTCGGACCGTGTTCGATCACCCGGCCGGGTTCGTTCTCGGCCGCGAGGAAGAACGCGCAGTGATCCGAAACCCGTTGGGCCTGCTGCATGTTGTGCGTGACGATCACGACGGTCACCTCGTGCCCGATCTCGGCGATCGTCTGCTCGATCCGCCGGGTCGACGTGGGGTCGAGGGCGGAGCAGGGCTCGTCCATCAGGAGCACGTTCGGCTGCACCGCGAGCGAACGGGCGATGCAGAGCCGCTGCTGCTGCCCACCGGAGAGGGCGCCGCCGGGCGAGCTCAGCCGGTCGCGGACCTCACGCCACAGCCCGGCGCGTTCGAGACTCTGCTCCACCAGCGCGTTCTTGTCGTCGCATTTGACGCCGGCGAGTTTCAGCCCGGCGAGCACGTTGTCGCGAATGGACATCGCCGGGAACGGGTTCGGCTTCTGGAACACCATGCCGATACGCAGCCGGACCTGCTGCGGCCGGGTTCCGTCGGCGTAGATGTCCTGCCCGTCCAGCAGGACTTCGCCGGTCAGCGACGCGGACGGGACGAGCTCGTGCATCCGGTTGAGGATGCGCAGGAAGGTCGACTTGCCGCAGCCCGACGGTCCGATCAGCGCGGTCACCTCTTTGGCGGGCATCCGCAACGACACGCCTTCGAGGACCAGCCGGTCGCCGAACCAGGCGCCGATTTCGCGCGACTCGAGTTCCGCCGCGCCGGGAGGCGGGCCGCCGGTCAAAGTGACCTGAGGCCTGCCCTCCGCGTCGCGGGGGGTGAGATAGCCGGTGGAGTACGGGTTTTCCCCGCTATCGTCCACAGTGGACAATTCGGTGGTGTCGGTCACCGGTTCTCCTTCGTTCTTTTCGCCTTGCGCTTCGACCGGTCGCGTCCGACGATCCTGGCGATCGCGAACAGGCCGAAGATGAGCAGGATCAGCACGAGCGCGCCGACGTAACCGCGCTGCTGGACGTTCTCCAGCGGCTGCTTGATGAAGCGGAAGATGAACAGCGGGATGCTCTCCTGCGGCGCGGAGAACGGGTTGGCGTTCATCGCGAGCGAGCCGAACGAGGTGAACAGCAGTGGGGCCGTTTCGCCCGCCACCCTGGCGATGCCGAGGATCACGGCGGTGGTGACGCCGGTGCGCGCGGTGGGCAGCACGACCGACCACACCGTCCGCGCCCGGCTCGCGCCGAGTGCCAGCGACGCCTCGCGCAGGCCGTCCGGGACCAGCCGGAGCACCACGTCCACGGTCCGCGTCACCGTTGGCAGCATGACCATCGTCAGTGCCAGGGTGGCCATCAAACCGTTGTAGCTGAACAGTCCCACGCCCGCCTGGATACCCGGGATGATCAGCGCCGCGTAGATGAACAGGCCGGCCACGATGGACGGGAGACCGCTCATCGCGTCGACCATGATCCGCACCGGGCGGCGGAACCGCGACCGGGTCTCGTTCAGGAAGATCGCGGTGAGCACGCCCAGCGGAACGACGAACACCAGGGTCAGCGCGGTCTGCTGAAGGGTGCCGACCACCGCGTGCAGACCGCCGGTCGCGGTGACCGGATCGGTCGGCGCGACCGCGGACATGTCGTGGGTGAAGAAGCCGAGGCGTAGATACGGCGCGCCCTCGATCACGATGTAGGTCAACAGGAACAGCAACGGGACGAGCAGGGTGAGCGCCCCGGAGACCACGATCGTCGAGACGAGCCGGTCCGACGCGGCGAGCCTGCCGAGGCGGTCGCGGGTGACCAGGTAGAGCATCGCCAGGTACAGCAGGTAGGCGACGATCAGATCCGCCAGCCAGCCGGGTGAATCCAGCAGCAGATGCATGACGAACCAGGTGAGCAGGGTTGCCGACACCGCGCAGCCGAGCGCCGCCAGCCGATCCTGCCGGGTGGTCTCCGACGGGCGGCGTTTGACGAGTTTGCGCGGGCCGGACGAGACCGGGGGAGTGACTGTCGTGGTCATCAGGCATCCACTCCCGCACCGGATCGGCTCTTGGAGATGATCACCGATGCGGTGAAGTTCGTGGCCAGGGTGAAGACGAACAGCACCAGCCCCGCCGCCATCAGCCCGGACAGGAAGAGCCCCGAGGCGCCGGAGTTGTTGGCGATGAACCCGGAGATGGTCGCGCCACCGAACTGGAGGATGTGCTTAGTGATCTCCGGAACCTGGGGCAGCAGCAGGGAAACGGCGATCGTCTCGCCGAGCGCGCGGCCCAGTCCAAGCATCGAGCCGCCGATGATGCCGCCCCTGCCGAAGGGCAGCATGACCGTTTTGACCATCCCCCAACGGGTACTGCCCAGTGCGAGCGCGGCTTCCTTTTCCCCGGGCGGAGTCTGCGCGAAGACCTCGCGGATCACCGAGGTCGTGATCGGGAGGACCATCAGGGACACCACCAGCCCGGCGATGAACATGGACTGGATGTAGAGCGTGTTCTCCTTGGACGCGAACAAGGGGAACCAGCCGAGATTCTCGGTCAGCCACGTCGAAACCGGGACGATCTGCGGGCCGAGGAAGCTGAATCCCCACAGGCCGTACAACAGGCTGGGAATGGCGGCGAGCAGGTCGACGAGGCCGGTGAGGAAGCCGCGGATCCGGCCGCTGGAGTACTCGGTGATGAACAGCGCCGCGAGGATGCTCAGCGGCACGGCGACCAGGACCGCGATGAGCGCGACCACGATCGTCCCGTAGAGCAGTCCCAGCACACCGAGGACGCCGGAGGCCGGGTCGAACCGGATGGTGGTGAAGAACCCGAAACCGCTGTTGTCGAAGGCGGGCCCGGACCGGTAGACCAGGAAGAAGCCGATGACCAGAAGGATTCCCAGCATGGCCAGCCCGGCGCCGGTGGTGACCCGGCGGAACGCCCGGTCGGCCCGGGAAAGGACTTCGTTGATCGCCCGTCGCACCAGGGTTCCCGGTGGGGACGGGTCGGGCCGGGGTGGCGCGACGGTCACGAGCGGCCTTCCTTCTTATCGGTGGGCAAACGAGTTCAGGGCACACCACGTCGCCCCTCGATGCGGCCAGTATGTGGTGCCCGAAACCGCGAAAGGTGTCCAAGCGGAGAACGCCCGACGGGGCGCGTGTGAATCTGTGCCGGGGCGGGTCCGGGTGCGGTTGACCCCGAACGGGCGACTCGGGGACGTTGGCTCCGGGCGCGGCTCGTGATCGAGTCCCGCTCTCCGCCGTATGCCCGCGCACCTTGGGGAGTCGTCCGTGTTCTTCGTCCGTGCGAGACAAGTCGGGATCTTGCTGATCTGCGGGGTGCTGATGGTCACGGGGGTGTCCGTCCCCGCGGCGCAGGCGCAAGCGCCGGCGAACCCGCCGTACACCCTCAAAACCGAGCCCGCCGATCTGTCGGCGGCCCGGAACGGCGAACCGGTGCGGATCACGGTGTCGGGATTGGCGAGCGGTGCCCAGGCGTCCCTGAAAGTCTGCCCCAAAGTCCTGCCGGACAATCTGATCAAGGTCGCCGGGAAACCGCCGTGGAACCGGGAGAGTTCTGTCAGCGCGCGGGTCAATGCCTACTGCGGAGGGCTGAAGGACGAGTTCATCGCGGACGCGGCCCATATGGACAGTGCCACGGGCCGCCGGAGCAGCCGGACCGGTGACATCGTCATCGACACCCAGATCCCGCTCGGCTCGTCCACCCCGAAACCGATCATCTGGGACCCGCTGTACACCACCTTCAACAAGAACGCCGAAGGTCAGGCGGACAAGCCGCCCACGGTCTCCTGGGCGGCCAATCCCGACGTCGTCGATCCGGCGACCGGTGCGAAGACCCGCAACAAGTACTCGTTCCGGTGCGACGAGAACAACCCCTGTTCGGTCGCGGTCACGATCACCGCGAAGAAGGCGGACGGCGCGTTCGCGACCTGGATCGACACCTCGATCGCCTTCACTCCGACGCAGCAGGCGATCGGAGTCGAAGGGTGTAAGGGCGCCGGTCAGAACACCATCAGCGCCAGCATGCCGGAGCGGCTCGGCCGCACCGCGGTCGCTTGGAACCAGGCGCTCTGCGCGCCAACGCAGGCCGAGCAGCCGGCGAACATCGTGAGCGAGACGGAAGACGCCGGCCTGACCGCGTTCGACAAGGGCAACTCGGATCTGGTGATCACCGGCAGCGGGAACGCGCTCGCCACCCAGACCGTCCGCGACCGGCAGTACATCCCGGTCGGGATCAACGCGGCCGTCGTGGCCGCGGTCGGCTGGTCGCCGACCGACACCGACGACAACGGGAGTTCGCTCAACGCGAAGTTCACCGGCACCCTGCGGTTCACCCACGACGAAGTGGCGAACATGATCACCAAGGGCGGGCAGCAACCCGATCTGGACGGCCGGGGCGGAATCTTCCGGAACGGGACCCCGCTGGTCGGCCGCAATCCGGCGCTCGCCTCCGTCACGCGGGAGAACGATGCGAACGCGGCCAGGGCGAGGGCAGGCGCCGAGAGTCTGGACTTCTTCGGAGTGACCGGGGAATCCGGACCGGGCACCATCCCGCTCGCGTTGAGCAAGGTGCTCGCGGGTGCCGCACCGGCGGCTTGGGTGTTCCCCAAGAAGGGGACCGATTACTTCGGTGAGCTGGACGGGAAATCGCCGGGGGTGATCTCCGATCTGAACGCGCTCGATCCCGGCGCTCTCTCACTGCGCAACGTCGATGCGAAAACCGGTCAGCTCGCCGTGCGCAAGACGGTGCAGAACGGCGTCGTGGGAACGGGATTCGTCTGCACCGGCGGCTGCATGAGCTGGGTCGTCACCGATCTCGCGACGGCGAGGGCCTACGGCTGGGCGCCGGTCGCGCTTCCGGACGGCAAGGGGAACTTCGTCGCGCCGACCAAGGAAAGCCTGCAGCTGGCGGCCGATTCGATGCAGGTCGGCGCGGACGGCACCGTGCAGCCGGGCACCGTGACCAAGGACGGCGCGTACCCGCTGACCTTCGTGGAATACCTGGCCGCGCCGGTCAATCCGTTGATCGACGCGACCTGCAAGCCGATGACCGAGAAGCAGGCACAGCTGAAGGCGGTCGCCGAACTGGCGAGCGGCTACGGCCAGTCGCTGCTCCCGCCGGGGATGACCCCGTTGAGCCCTGGCCTGGCGGCCACCGTTCCGGCGCGAGTGGCCAAGATCGGCACCGGCACGGTCCAGGAAGCCTGCCAGGAAAGGGAAGAAGCGAAGAATCCGCCGCCGGCGGGCGGGACCGGCGCCACGACGGCCGCCAATTCCTCGCTGACCGGCCCCAGCGGGGGAACGGGTTCACCCGCCGGGACGTCGGCGACGGTTGCCGCCACCGGACCCGCCCCCGCGGCCGCTCCGACCCCGGAAAGCGTGCTGGCGGCCAAGAATCTCGCCGAGTCGATCGACATCCCGAAGTTCGCGGGCGCGGGAGTGCTGGGCGCGCTGATTCCCTTGGTGGCGTTGGTGATCCTGGCGACGCTCCCGTCCGCGACGGCGTACGTCGCCGCCGGACGCCCGGTGCCGAGGTGGCTGGTCGTCGCGCTGGCCGAGATCGCCGCCGCGTTCGCCATGCTCTTCGGCCTCCTGCGGGGTAAATCGGCAGGAGGAGCGGCGTGAGCACCACCGTCGAAGGCAGGCACGCGGCGCCCGAACCGGAAGCCCGCTTCCTGAGTTTCGGTCCGGGATGGATCGGCACCGTCCTCGCCGCCTGGCTGGTCACCACCTTGGTGGCGCTGGCCCTGGTCGTCTACGCGCTGGGGCCGATGCTCCAGTCGAGCGACCAGCGGAAGGCGCTGACCGAGATCCGCGGCGAGATCGGCCTGGCGCTGGGGGCCAGCCAAAGCCTCTTCGGTGCGCCTCCGCCCACCGAGCCGGTCGAGTTCGGCAAGCCGGTCGCCGTCCTGGAGATTCCCGCGCTGAAGCTGCAGCAGGTCGTCGTCGAAGGCGCATCGAGCGGGGAGACCGCGTCCGGGCCGGGCCATGTACCGGGCACCGCCGGACCGGGGCAGCCTGGCAACGCCGCGATCGTGGCGCGCAACGCGGGTTACGGCGGCCCGTTCGGTTCGCTGGGGGCGCTGGAGCCGGGTGACGAAATCGTCGTCGCGACGACTCAGGGCAAATCCGTCTACCGCGTGACCGAGAAGGCCACCCGCCCGCTCGACGAGGGGGCGGACTACGGCAAGACGCAGAACGATCGGCTGACCTTGGTGACCTCGGCGTCCTGGTGGCCGCTGGCGTCGGAGGAAGCGACCGTGGTGACCGCTGTCCTGGAGGGCAGGCCGTTCCGGCCAACCCCGCAGAACGGCAAGGCGGACGCGCAGGACGGCCGGACCGGCGACTCCGACGCGTGGGCCGGGCTCGTGCTCGCCTTCGGCGGGTTCGTGGTGGCGGCGGCCGGGGCGACCTTCCTCTACCGTCGGTGGCGGCCGGTCTCCACCTACGTCATCACCGGTCCGGTGCTGCTCACCTTGGCGTCGCTGGCGGCGTTGGCGCTTTGGCGGCTTTTCCCGGCTTGGGCCTAGGCCGCGTCCTGCAAATCATGTTCGCGGTACAGGGCACGACCTGGAGCGATTTCGGGCTTTTCGGACCGAAATCATTCCCAGCATGTGGATCTTCCCCCGATACCGACTTTGGTCGGTGGACTCCTCACTGATCGCTCTTTAGATTCTCCCCATTACACCCGGTCAGGGGTAATTCATTCGGGCGGCCGAAGGAATTCCTGTCACGGGCTGTGCCGTGTGGGCAGTGCTTCTGAAAAGCCAGGGGAGATTTCAATGAGCAGATTCAGCCGGGTGGTCACATGCTCGGTTCCGGTCGCGGTCGGCGCTTTGCTGCTGTCGACCGCCGTTTCCGGTGCCCAGCCGTCGGAAGAGGTGCGCACCCAGGCCGGGATCAGCGCGCTGCAGAGCATCAAGAAGAGCCTCACCCCGGCCGAGCGCAAGCAGTCGAGTCAGCTCGTCGTCGAGAAGCGTCTCCGCGCCGACAAGGGCCTGGCGGGCAAGCTGCCCGAGTACCGGACCGGGCTGGGCGTCAGCGACGCCGGCACGGTCGCGGTGGACATCAAGGGCGCCGGACCGTCCCTGGTGAACGCCGTCAAGGCGGCGGGCGGCATCGTCCGTTACGCCTCACCCGCCGGTGCGATCCGCGCCGACCTCCCCCTGACCGCCGTCGACGCGATCGCCGGACGCGGTGACGTCGCCGAGGTCAAGGCCGCCTCCCAGGCCATGACCTGGAACGAGTCCGCCCCGCAGGACCGGCGGCAGGCCGCGGCCAAGAAGACCGCCGCCGCGCTGCAGGTCGCCGAGGGCGACAAGGCGCACGGCAACGACACCGCCCGCACCAAGTACGGCGTCACCGGCGCGGGCCAGAAGGTCTGCGTGCTCTCGGACGGCATCAAGTCGCTCCAGGCGTCGCAGACCGCCGGCGAACTCCCCGCCGTCGACGTCCTCCCCGGCCAGGCAGGCAGCGGTGACGAAGGCACCGCGATGCTGGAGATCATCCACGACATGGCGCCCGGCGCCGCGCTCGGTTTCGCGACCGCCTTCACCAGCGAGCAGAGCTTCGCCGACAACATCCGCGCGCTGCGTACCACCGGCAAGTGCACGATCATCGTCGACGACGTCTCCTACTTCGACGAGTCGCCGTTCCAGGACGGCCCGGTCGCGCAGGCCGTCAACGACGTGACCGCCGACGGCGCGCTCTACTTCTCCTCCGCGGGGAACTCGGGCAACCTGACCGACGGCACCAGTGGCTACTACGAGGGCGACTTCCGCGGGTCCGCCAGCAAGATCTCCGGGATCACCGGGACGCCGCACGACTTCGACCCGAGCGCCACGACCCAGCTGTACAACGCGCTTTCGCCGAACTCGGTCGGCCGCTACGTCACCCTGTTCTGGTCCGACCCGTGGGGCAAGGCCACCAGCGACTACGACCTGTTCGTCCTGAACTCGTCCGGCGCGGTCGTCGCCTCCAGCGAAGGCGCGCAGAACGGCACCCAGAACCCGTACGAGATCGCCCAGGTCCCGGCCAGCGGCTCGGGCTTCAAGGTCGCCGTGGTCAAGTACAGCGGTGAGGACCGGTTCATCGCGCTCAACGTGATCCGCGGCCGCTTCGTCGCCTCGGGTGACCTGAAAGCCTTCAGCACCAACGGTGTCACCTCCGGACACTCGGCGGCCGTCAACGCCTTCAGCGTCGCGGCCGCTCCGGCCGCCGTCGCTTTCGGCCGCGCGCTCGAAGCCGGTGACCCGGCGAACCCGGCCGGTCCGTACCCGGGGCTGTTCACCAGCGCCAGCAAGTGGGAGCGGTTCACTTCGGACGGTCGCCGTCACCAGTTCTACAACCCGGACGGTTCGGTGATCACCCCCGGCAACGTGTCCTCGACCGGTGGCGCGACGCGGAACAAGCCGGACATCACCGCGGCCGACGGCGTCGCGACCTCGGTGAGCGGCTTCCAGCCGTTCTTCGGGACCTCGGCCGCCGCGCCGAGCGCCGCCGCCATCGCCGCGCTGCTGAAGCAGGGCAAGCCTGCCGCGACCCAGGCGGAGATCCGGAACGCGCTCGTGTCGACCGCGATCGACCTCGGCGCCCCGGGCTTCGACCCGGTCACCGGCGCGGGCGTGATCATGACCGGCCCGGCGCTCGCCGCGCTGGGCGTCGCCCCGAAGTAATCCTGTAGCGCGTGAAGGCCCCCTTCCCTCGGCTCAGCCGAGGGAAGGGGGCCTTCACGCGCTAGGAGGGGGTCAGGACTTGACGCAGGACAGGCCGTTCGGGCCGGAGACGGTCAGGAAGCCGTACCGCTTGATGGTGGTGGCGAGCTGGCCACCGCACAGCGGGCTGGCGGTCGCGGCCGTGTCACCGGCGGCGAAACCGACGGCGCGCTGGGCCTGGTCGTAGCTCGGCGTGCGGGTGTCGAGCACGTGGTAGACGCTGCGCGAACCCAGGAACGCCGTGGTGAAGGCCGGGGTGTAGTTACCGGCCGAGCCGGCGACCGGGGAGCCGTCGAAGCCGGCGCCGGTCAGCGGGTTCACGGTGAAGCCCGCGCGCTTGTCCGCGGTCACCGCGTTGCCCTGGGCGATCCACTGCGCGATCGAGAACGGGGCGATCGCGTTGGCGCGGTCGGCGGCGGGGATCGAGTTGCCGTCGTGCTCCTGGAACCGCTTGATGGTGACCGGCTTGGTGGTGGGGTCGAAGCCGAGGACGGTGGTGGTGAAGAAGCTCAGCGTGCCGGAGCCGGTCTGGGGCAGGTAGACGACGATGGCGGCGTTGGCGCCACCGACCTGGTTCCAGTTGGTGATGGAGCCGTCGTAGATGCCGCGCAGCTGCGCCAGCGTGAGGGACAGGCCCGCGCCCGAACCGGTCGCCGAGGAGGACCAGGTGACACCGTCGGTGGCGAAGGAGTAGTACTCGAACGACGCGGGGTCGGACGAGCCGCGGGGCGACGACGACCGCGCGATGTCGATCTTGCCGTCACCCGCGTCACCGGAGGCCTTGAGCGCGGCCTTGCCCTGGGACGAGCCGTTCGGCGGCAGGGTGGTCGTGGTGTTGTAGACGACCTCGTCGGCGTACAGGTCACCGCGAACGGTGAAGGTGCCGCCCGCGGCGAGCAGCGGCGGGATGTTGACGTGGTTGTCG
The DNA here is from genome assembly GCF_024628825.1 of Amycolatopsis roodepoortensis. NCBI lineage: Bacteria > Bacillati > Actinomycetota > Actinomycetes > Pseudonocardiales > Pseudonocardiaceae > Amycolatopsis > Amycolatopsis roodepoortensis. The sequence continues at coordinate 2,971,950 of NZ_CP102415.1, read as the reverse complement.
GGGTCGCTGTTCCAGGCGGCGCCGTTGGCGTTGGCCAGGATCGCGCCGGTGATGTCGACGGTGGTGTCCGAGCCCGCCGCGGCCAGGACGTCTTCGAGGCCGTTGGCCGGGGCGACCGCCGAGGCGGTGCCGGTCAGGGTGAGGCAGGCACACGCGGCGATCGCGGTGGCGCCGAGAAACCGAGTGGTACGAGCACGCATCTTGTTTGCACTCTTTCTCTAGTCCCCAAGTCGTCACGGGATTCCGTGACTTGGCCCAATCCTCGCTCCGCAACACTGTCCGGCGGCGGTGCTTCGCGTTCCCGCCCGACGTCCTGGTGGTTAATCTCCGGGGAACGCACTTTCCGTGAGCGGCCGTCACGGAGAACGATTCGGTGAAATACCGCCGGAATCACGCCGGTATTTCCGGCGCCAATCGGCTATCGTCTCGATCCCTTCGCCGATGGACGCCTCGGTGGTGGCCGAGCGGAATCTGTCGAGGCCGCGCTGCGCCTCGATACGCCGTCCGTAGGCGTGGCTGGCGATCGCGACGATCCGGTCCTCCCGATGCAGGCGCCAGCGCCAGCGTCCACCGCTGAGATGACTGAAATCGCTGGTCAGCTCGGAGACGTGCGAGCTGAGCCAGGCGATCGCGGCGAGGCATTCCTCGGCTCGCGGATAGTCGTCGGGCGCCGAACCCAGCGACACGTTGTTGCCGCCGAGCAGCCGCCATCGAATGGTCTGCTCGCCGGTCTGGACGAGCTGAAAGCGTGGATTCTTCTTCACCGTTCACCGTCCTGACGGCGAGGTGAACGGTGTGAATTCCCCCTGATCACATCCGGTGAATCGCCGCGATGTGGTGAAGGGGTTACCGGTTTTCGTGAAGGCGCGACGGCCGACGGGTGAACGTTTTCCTTCGACGGCGGCGCGCTAGCCTGAACGGACGCGGGTAATCGGAAAACAATCACCGAGCCGGATCGGTCCGGCACGGTCTGCGAGGAGGTTCGATGGGCAACGGCAGGACCGCGGTCGTCACCGGGGCGGGTTCCGGGCTCGGCAGGGAGATCTCGCGCGCGTTACTCGGCGCCGGCTACCGGGTCGCCCTCGCCGGCCGCCGCGCGGACGCGCTGGCCGAGACCGCCGAGGGTGATCAGAACGCGCTTGCCGTGCCCACGGACGTCGCCGATCCCGATTCCGTCGCCGCGTTGTTCGAGACGGTCCGCTCTGCGTGGGGGCGGCTGGATCTCCTGGTGAACAACGCGGGTGTTTCGGTGGGCGGGACCGTCGACGAACTGTCCTTCGCGGACTGGAAACGCGCCGTCGACACGAACCTGACCGGGATGTTCCTGTGCGCGCAGCAGGCCGTGCGCCTGATGAAGGCGCAGGACCCGCGCGGCGGCCGGATCGTCAACAACGGCTCGATCTCCGCGCACGCCCCGCGCCCCGCGTCCGTCGCCTACACCGCGACGAAACACGCGGTGACCGGGCTGACGAAGTCGATCTCCCTCGACGGGCGGGCGTGGAACGTCGCATGTGGACAGATCGACATCGGCAACGCCGCCACCGAGATGACGCTGCGGATGGCCGACGGGATCCCGCAGGCCGACGGCAGCGTCAAGGCCGAGCCGACCTTCGACGCCCGCCACGTCGCGGACGCCGTGCTGTACATGGCCGGGCTGCCGCTGGACGCGAACGTGCAGTTCCTGACCGTCACGGCGACCGCGATGCCGTACATCGGGCGCGGCTGAAGGGACTTCTCTTCACCCCTGGCTCTCCTGGTCCGCGGTGGAGGGACGTGTCGCGAAAGTGGCTTTCGCGACACGCCTGACCGCGAGCTGCCCTGAACTGCCGCGACATCGTGGCGAGGGGCTCTTTCCCCGCTCGTCGGGCGTTGCGAAAGTGGCTTTCGCAACCTCCACTCGGCCGGCGACCACCCCCGAAGCCTCCGGCCTACGGGATCACCTTCGCCTTCCGGAACTCGTCGAACAGCCGGAAGAACATCGCCGACGTCTCCGCGTACTCGTGGAAGCCCGCCCGCCGTGCCTTCGAGCCGTCCGCGAACATGTCGTAGTCCCAGCCGAACACGAAGTCCGCGAAGCCCCACGACGACGAAACGGCGCTGTACGGCACGTCGAGGCCGTACTTCGCGGCGATCGAGGTCCAGAGTTCTTCCTTGTCCGCCATGACGACGTCCAGCGACATCGGCAGCGGCGGCGCCACCTCCAGGTCGAAGTACCGCGCGATCCGCGGCCAGAGGTCGCTCCACCGGAACAGGTCTCCGTTCGCGATGTTGTACGCCTCGTTCTCCGAGCCGGTCGCCCACACGGTGGCCTTCGCCAGCAGCCCGGCGTCGGTCATCTCGAGGAGGCTGTCGTACGCGCCGGGTTTGCCGGGGAACCGCAGCGGCAGCCCGAGTTCCTTCGAGATCGACGCGTAGACCGCGATGGCCAGCGCGAGGTTCATCGGGTTGCCCAGCGCGGTCCCGCCGACCACCGACGGCCGGATCGCCGACCACGTCCAGGTCTTCCCCGCTTGGCGCTGCTCCAAAAAGGACTGCTGATCGACGTTGAACTCGGGCGGCATGTGCCCGGCGTCGTCCTCGCGCGCCGGGGTCTTGAACGGGCCGAGGTGGGCGCCGTAGACCTTGTAGCCCTGCATGAGACTGATATGGCGCAGCCCGGGCGCGGCGGGTTCGATCGCGTCGACGAGGTTGGTCAGCATCGCCAGGTTCGGCGCGACCAGTTCCGCCCAGGTCGGCTTGTCGACATAGGTCGCGTAGAACACGTGCGTGACGTCGTCCAGGCCGCCGAGTTTCGCGCGGGTGTCGTCCGCGTCGAGTAGGTCGACCGCGATCTGACCCGGGCCGCCGCGCCGCGACAGGCCGATGACGCGCCAGCCCGGCAGGGTCACCAGGTGTTCGATCAGGTTCTTGCCGATGACCCCGTTGGCCCCGGCGACCAGGGCGACCTTGCGTTCTTCGTTCATGTCATCGATCTTGGACCCGCCCCGAGGATAAGTCCAAGGCATAGATATCACTACTCCGATAAACTCTCTTCATGACCAGTCTGCGGCAACTCGAGTACCTGGTGACCGTCGTCGACACCGGCTCCTTCACCAAGGCCGCCGAATTGCTGCACGTGACGCAGCCCGCGCTGTCGCATCAGGTGCGCGCGCTGGAGAAGGGCGTCGGCGGCCCGCTGCTCGAACGGCTGCCGCGCAGCGTCCGGCTCACCCCGATGGGTCGCGCCATGCTGCCGCACGCCCGCGCCACCCTCGCCGACGCCGAACGCGCGCGGTGCGCCGCCCGGCAGGCGTCCGGGCTGGAGGCCGGCGAGCTCCAGATCGCGACGGTCTACTCGGTCGGCATCGGGGTCCTGCCCGCGGCGTTGCGGGTCTGGCGCCGGGAGCGGCCGGACGTCGACGTCCGGCTGGTGGAGTTCCGGCACGCGGACGAGCTCCGGGAGGCCATGGCGGCGGGGGAGGCCGACGTCGCGGTCGGCCCGGTCCCGCCGGGCTGGGACGGGCCGGTCCGCGAGATCGGTGCGGAGGAGTTCGTCGTGGTCCTGCCGATCGACGGGCCGCGCGAGGACGACGGCACCGGCGTCGTCGATCTGGCGACCCTCGCGGACTGCGCGTGGGTGCACTACGCGCCGGGCAACGGGCTCGCCGATCTCGTCGACCAGGCGTGCGCCGCGGCGGGTTTCCAGCCGAGAGCCGCGGTCCGGACCGAACAGAGCGCGGCGGCCCCGGTGCTCGCGGCGGCCGGACTCGGCCCCGCGCTGGTCCCGGCCAACGTCCTGCCCGAAGGTTTCCACGGCCGCGTCCTGCGGCCCGAACCGGCGATCCGGCGCACGCTCGCCGCCTACTGCCGCAGCACGCCCGACCCCCTGACCTCGGCCTTCATCGACGTCGTCGCGGGGGAGTGCACGCTCGGATCACCGCACGGTGGCACCTGACAGGTCCACGCCGCCGAACGCCGTCGCCTTGACGTCGCCGACCCGGTCCGCCCAGACGGCATGCCCGTGCCCGGACCACAGCGGCACGACCGGGAGGTCCCGGAGCAAGTGGTTCTCCACCAGCCGGTAGACCTCGCCGCTCTCGCCCGCTTCGATCTCCTCGGCCGATTTCAGCAGGTCGGCGAACCCGTCGCTCTGGTATCCGGTCGCCTTCGCGATCTCGGCCAGCACCTCCTGCGGGCTCGGCGTCAGCAGGGCCACGTCGATCGCGAACGGACCCTGTCCGGGCTCCGGGGCGAGCGGGACGCCGACGGCCGCGCTGACCTGCTCCGCGAGCGGGCGCAGCCAATTCGCCTGTGACTGTCCGAAGTGGACAGGTGTGGCAGGGAACTCCGCCTGGGTCAACAGGGATTTCCCCGCTCCGGCGTCGAAGGTGCAGGGGCGGCAGGTGCTGCTGCGCTCGCCCGGCGCGACGGCGGGTGGCAGCAGTGACTTCGCCGGATCCACCTGCTTGCCGAGGGCGCCGGCCTCCAGCGCCGCGCGATCGATCCCGAGCGCGAAGCCGTGCCGGACGGTCGCGTCGGAGAAATGCGGTGCGGTCAGGGGAAATCCGAGGTAGGCGACGGTGGGCAGGGCCCACATCACGTGCCGCTGCGCGAAATCGGCGTGCATGGCCTCGTGGCGATCGCCGGGGACGAACGTGGAAAGGTCGAGTCTCCCGGCCTTGACCTCGTCGTACTGCGCCGCCGCGTCGCCGGTCTTGAGCTCGATCACGCGCGCCTTGCCCGGCGCGTCCGTCACGCGGATCAGTTTGCCGCCCGTCGGCTGCCACGTGCCCTCCAGCCGGAACGGCCCGTTGCCGACGGGCCGTAGCGCGAAACCGGCCCAATCGCGCGAAGTCAGTACTGATGCGGGCAACGGGACCAGCGCGGGCGACGACAGCAGGGCCGGGGCCTGACCCGACGGCCGGTCGAGCACGAGCCGGATGGTCAGCGGATCCGGTGCGCTGATCTCCTTGGCGCGCAGGAGATCCTTGATCACCCGAGACGCCTGCCACTGCTCCGCGCCGATCGTCTTCCAGGTGTCCACATAGGACTGTGCGGTCACCGGGGTGCCGTCGTGGAACTTCCCGCCGTCCTTGAGCTTCACCGTCCACGTGATCCGGTCGGCGCTGGTGAACGATTCGGCCGCCCGCGGCGCCGTCTTGCCCGTCGCCGGGTCGTAGTCGGCCAGCGGCGTCCACAGCGCGCCGGCGAGCATCCGCCCGGACTGGTCGCGGACGTCGGCCGGCAGCAGGGTCGCCGGAGCGGCCAAGCCCACGCGAAGAACGTCCGGTGCGGGCGGTTCGCCGGATTCCGTGCAGCTCACCGCGACCAGGGCGGCGGCCAGGAGCGGGACCAGAAGACGCAAGCGCATGGTCATGTCATAGCAGTCCCACACCGACCATTGGCGGTTGTGCGGGCAAAGTGGCGATCATAAGGTGCAGGGACCAGCCTGGGAGGTTTCTGTGCGAGGAAACTGGTTGCTCCGTTCGTGCCTGGCGCTCGCCACGGTCACCGCGACCCTGATCGCCACCGGCCTGCCCGCCGCGGCCTGCGGCGAGGAGGACAAGCCGGCAGGCGAGAAGGTCCGGGTCGCGGGTGCCCCCGGCGCGGTGAAGAACGTCAAGGCCGTCGGCAACGTGCCCGACGCGCAAGGCGCCATCGCCATGGGGTTCCTGCAGTACGGCAAACGTGACGTCATGGCCGTTTCCGGCGAGTTCGGCCTGAAGGTCTACGACCTCACGAAGAACCCCACCGCGCCGAAGCTGATCGGCGAGGTCAGTCTCCCCGGTCTGTGGGAGACCGAGGACACCGAGGTCGACGTCAAGCGCAAGCTCGTCTTCCTCGCGCGCGACCCGCGGGCCTACGGCGGCACCACGCAGACCGGCGAGTCCGGTATCTACATCATCGACTTGAAGAACCCGGACAAACCGGTCCTCCTGAGCTACACCAAGGTGCCCGCCGGTCACACCACCAGCTGTGTCGACGACTGCCGGTACCTCTGGACCGGTGGCCCCGCGAAGGCCGCGAACCAGCCCGCGGAGTGGGGCGGCCGCCCGATCTGGGTGACCGACATCCGCGACCCGCGCAACCCCAAGACGTTCCCGAACCCGATCGAACTCGCGCGCAACGACGGCAAGACCGACTACGTGCACGACGTCCAGGTCGACGCCGAGGGCGTGGCGTGGGTGTCCGGCCGGGGCGGCGTCCGCGGCTACTGGACCAACGGCTACCACCGCGATCCGGTGCAGGGGAAGGTCCGCCGCGCGACCGCGTTCGACCCGGTGCCCTACGCGGGCGGCGGGATCGAGGAGACGGCGGCGCCGTCGAAGTTCATGCACAACAGCTTCCACCCGGCCGGGCACCGCTCGGCCGACGGCGCCGACTCGAACCGCTGGCGCGGCCGCGACCTGATCTACGCCACCGAAGAGTCCTTCCTCGACGGGTGTGCCGGTGACGGCGTGCTGACGATCTCGTCGCTGCAGAACTCCTACAACGGCGAAGGCTGGCGTTCGACGCCGGAGAAGCCGTTCCGGCTGAAGTCCGTCGGAACCTGGAGCGTCGCCGGGCAGGAAGGCAGCGACCCGGCCTCGGGTGACTGCTCCGCGCACTACTTCGACATCCGCGGCAAGGTCCTCGTGCAGTCGTTCTACGCGCAGGGCACGCGGTTCCTCGACGTCAGCGACCCGACCGACCCGAAGCAGATCGCCTACTTCCGCCCGGCGGACGCCAGCGCGTGGGCGCCCTACTGGCACAAGGGTTACGTCTACGTCGCCGACAACACTCGCGGAATCGACATCCTGAAGCTCACCGCCTGAGCGAAGATGTCCCCATGCGCACCATGGGGAAGACGTTGGGGATCACGGCCGCGGTCGTCCTGATCGCGGCCTGCTCCTCGCCGCCACCGCCTGCGGAGATGGCCGTCCGGACCGATTCGGCGCCGGTCGCCGAGGACTTCCCGGAGGTGGGCGAGATCGTCGCGGCCTCGTGGGTCGAGGAGAGGATGGGCGCCTCGGAAGGCCGGATCGAGGCACCCGGACCGTCCGTCTTCAAGCTGTCCGCGGTGGTGAAACTTCGGCCCGAAGCGGTGTCGAAGATGATCAGCGAGCTCAAGTGCACGTCCGGGGCCCCGGACGTGCCGAAACAGCTGAAGGGGCTCGTGACGCCCGGCGTGGCGTGGCTGTCCTGTGGCCTGCCCACGACCACCAAGGCGCGGACCGCTTTCGTGGTCGAGGGCTCCGAACAGGCGTTCCTGCGGTCGAGCACGATGTAGCGGCTCAGCTTTTGAGCGAGGGGAAATGATGTCGGTCGAGGCGGCGCGTGAACCCGTGTCCGGCCACTTCGGATTCTCCGATGTGGTGGTGATCGCGGCCGGTGCCGTGTCCGGTGCTGTCGGCGCCTACGCCTATTACAGCGAACCGCTTCGGCCACTGGCGCACAGCTTCACCCTTTGGATCGTGCTGATCGTCGCGGTCGTCCCTGGGATGCCGAGACGGCGTGCAGTGGTCCGAGCGGTTTGCGCGCTGATCGCGGCGGTCCTCGTGTTCTATCTCGGCAAGGCGGTGATGTACGGCGTCAAGTACGCGGGCATGCCCTACCGGATCGACCTGCCGACGCTCGTACTGTGGTGTGGTCTGGCGGTTGCCGGTGGCGTCGTCGCCGGACTTCTGCTCGATGCCGTGGGGCGGACCGACCGGCGCGGCACCATGGCCACCGCGGCGGTCGTGGGTCTGCTGGTCGCCGACCTCGTCCGGCGGTCCGACCGGTCCGGAGTCGGAACCTTGGCGGTCGCGACGGCCTTCGCGATCGCCTTCGTGGCTTGGCGGGGAATCCGCACGCCCCGGCAGGCCGCCCGGGTCGCCTTGGCCGCTCTGCCGATGGGACTTGCCGGTCTCGTGGTCGTGTCGGCGCCGGACTTCTTCGAGGGCTTGTCCGGCAGCCTCAGTTCTTGAGCTTCGGGTTCCAAGCCGTCAGCGTCAGCTTGCCCGTGGTCCCGAGGTCGGTGTCGACCGTGATCCGCTGCTCCGGGTCACCATTCGCGGCCGCGACCGTCACGTAGGCGCCTGCTTCCGGCGAACCCACGGTGACAGTGTTCGACCACGAGACGACCGAGAGCAGTGTCGCGCCGGGTTGAATCGTCTGCGCGCTGACACCGGGATCGATCGCCATGTACGACGTCCCGTGCTCGACCTCGACCGCCATCGGCCGCTTTTCCTTGTCCAGCAAGCGGACTTCGGGGTAGCCGGTGAGCGTGCGCGGGGTCGTGCCGCAGTTGGTGAGGGTGAGCACGATCGCGCGATGGCCCAGCGCGGCCTCGACCGGCCCGGATTTCACCGTGACCCCCGTGCCGAGACAGCCCGCCGGTTCGACGGTGCCCGGCACCGGCGTGGGCACGGGCTGGGGGACCGGCGCCGGTGGCGGCGGCGCACCGCACCCCGCCACGACGAGCAGCAGTCCACTCACCAACCCCAGTTTCCCCAGCACGCCGAAACCTTATCCAAGTCCGTGAAGGCCCCCTTCACGGACTTGGCTGGGTTATGGAGGCATGGCAGGCGAAGGTGGCGTGTTGCGAAAGCCACTTTCGCAACCTTCAACGTTGCGAAAGTGGCTTTCGCAACGCCTCGGCCGACGTGAGCCCCAGCCCCGACGGCCGCACCTGGGCCGAAGGCGTCCTTCACCGCATCCGACGCGGTGAAGGACGCCTTCACCCACCACAGAACTCAGGCCAGCAACTCCTGCAGCTCCCGAATCGCGTTGTCCAGTTCGGTCGCGAACAGCTCCATCTCGTGTGCCACGTGCTTCGGCGTGCACAGGTACAGATTCAGCGACTCCGGCAGCAGCACGTACGCGACACCGATGCACTGCGGGCTGGTCGACCCGAAGCCGAAGTACTGGATGTTCACCGACGGCGCCGAGCTGGTGCTCAGGTAGTCGTCGCGCATCTTCAACCAGCCGGGTGACGAGTACAGCGCCGGGGAGTCCTCGACGCCGCGCCGCTTCTGGATCAGCTGCAGCTCCCACAGGTGCTGCTCCGGCGCGTCACCCGCCTGACACTCCTTCGCCCGCGTGACGTGCTTCGCGGCCGCCGCGCGGAAGGCCGCCTGACGCGTCTGCCGATCGGCCTGCGGGTCGTCCATCACCTGGACGAACCACTGCACCTCGGGCGTCACCACTCGCATCGCTTCGGTGCGCCCGTTCTGATACTGCCGCGTCGCGATCGACTCGTACGTCGCGCCGGTGATCCCCTTCGCCCGCTTGTGCGCGAGCTGGTACGCCATCTGCGCGAAGGCGTCCGGGGACATCCCCAGCTCCTTCGCCCGCTTCGCGCCGAAGTCGGTGAAGGACACCGTCCTCGTAGCGGTCGCGTCGGCGTACTCGGCGAAGGACGCGGCAGCGGCGCGGGCATCCTCGCGCAGCGCCTCACCCAGGACGAACTCGATGACCTCCGACGACGGAACGCCGTCGGCGGGCGGCCGCTCCAGCCGTGTTCCGCTCAGCAGCGCGTCGGTGAACCCGAGGATCGTGGTCCCGTCCAGTTCGCAGTGCTCGACGTTGATCCCCGCCGTGCCGTCTTCGAACACGATCAGCGAAACGGCCTTGTCGAACCAGCGGTTCCCGCTGTCGCCGTGCAGCAGGTTGTCGCAGGCCTCCTGCGTGTTCGCCGGCGTGAAATCCTCCAGGCACAGGCAGAACAACGCCGTCTCGATGTCGTCGAGCGCGGCCGCGTTCCCGGCGGCGAGCAGCGCTTCCCGCGTCGCCGCCCACTCCGCCCTCGCCTTGGTGGTGAAATGCCCGGCGGCGGTCCGCGGGTCTTCCACGAAGTTCCCCGACTTCACGATCGTCTGCAGTCCCGCGACCAGCTGATCGGGGGAGTACGGGCGGCCGTCCGGCGCGATGACGTCCATCCGGAACGGGGTGTCGCGGTGGAAGACCACGATATGCCGCGCCTTCGACGGCCCAGGCCAGTCCTCGCGGTACGGCGTGCGCGCGGTGTCCTGCACGGCGCCGGGGATCCGCGTCGCCGAGAACAGGAACTTGTGCTGCACCATCGACTGCGGCTGCCCGCGCAGCACGATCGGCGTTACCAGTTCCTCGTCGAGCTTCAGCTTGTAGTCCACCGCCGACGCCGCCAGTTCGGCCGCGCGCTCCAGCTGACCCAGCGGGGATTCGGTGAACAGGAAGAAGAAGTTCGCGTTGAGCGCGATCCGGTCGCGGCGGCCGAGGTAGCGGTACGGCCAGAAGGTGTCGAGCCAGCTGCGGACGCCTTCCCGCTTGTCGTAGGCCTCGAGCGCGCTCTGCAGTTCGTGCGCCGGGCTTCCTTCCGCGAGGAACTCGGCGACGGCGCCTTCGGTCGCCGCGAGTTCGCCGGGGGTGAGCAGCGGCGAGCACCACTCGAGAAACCGGCGGCAGGTGTCCTCCAGGCTGGGGACGGGGACCCGCGGCAGGATGTCCTCGTTGCCGAACGTGCGGGTGGACGGTTCCGGACTGCTCACGATCATCCTTGATCTCGAAGGGGAAGGGCGTTCAGCGCGGAGGCGAGCCCGCCCGCCGCGCCGTTCGGCCGGGAGACGTACAGCCGCGCGTACAGGCGGCCGCCGTCCTCCAGCCCACGCGGGTCGACGCCCGCGACGGACAGATTGTCCAAGATCTGCGACTGTTCCTCATCCGAAGCGAATCGCCGCTGCCGGAACACGCCGTCGATGCCGGTCGTCTCGTACCCGAAGTCGGCCAGGCTCTCGGCGACCGGCCCGTAGGAGAACATCCGCAGGACGAAATGCGCCATCCACGGCTGGTTTTCCCGCGCTATCCGGACGAGGGTCTTCTCCGTGACGTAGCCGACGCAGCCGGTCGAGATGACGATGTCGACGTCGGCCAGCAGCGCGCGCTGCTCCTCCGTCGGGTCTTCGCTCTCCAGATCCGCGTGGATCGCTTCGTCGATGAAGCCCGCGGCCAGCGCGTAGTCCAGAGCGGGCGCGGAGGCGTCGAGGCCGATGAAGCGGACACCATCACCGGCGGCGAGCTCTCCGACCATCCGGCGATCACGCGCGATCAGTTCGGCCCGGCTCAGCGACTCGCCGTCCCGGTAGTGGTCGTACAGCCGCTCCATCGAGGTGCCGCAGCGGTGCAGCGCCGCGTTGACGCCGTAGGAACAGCCGAGGTCGAGCACCGTCGGGACCGCGACGCCTGCCTCCGCGCGGTACTCGTCGATCAGTTTCGCGAAGTAGGCCTTCGCCTGCTGCGGGATGTCGTAGTCCAGTCTGCGCAAGGTGCCGAAGAACGCACGGGGATCGGGCTCGGTGTAGATGTGGTCGAAAGAGATCTTGCCGGTCGAATCGAAAGGCACGGCCAAGCTCCTGACTGAGTGTCTGTAGGTGAACCCGCGACCGCGATCGACGTCGGCAGGGCGCTGCCCTGCCACCGCGATAGCGGGGCCTACGGCCGGGGCGGGTTCACACCTGTGGTCACCTTTCAGGTACTCCTTCAGCTCCGCCAACAGGCGCTAGTCGAGCAGCTGATCGCCCCGGACAGCCGCCGAAGCGACGTGTTCCGGCAGGACCCGGCCGAACAGCTGTCTCGTCCGTTCCGGACTGCCGATGACCCCAGGACGCTCGCTGTACGCGAAGATCGCGGAATGGCGGGCGACTGCCCCTTGAACACTACTCACCCGGTGCAGCGCGAAGCGTCCGCGAAACAGCTGAAGATCGCCAGGACGCAGAGTGAGCCGCCTGATCAGGTGATCACCTTCGCCCGCCAGCACGGCACGGACGTCGTCGAAGTTCTCGGCCGTTTCGGAGCGGATGTTCGGGCAGTATTCGAAGACGCCGCCGTCGGCCGCTTCCTGGGTGAGCATGCTGACCGTGTACTCGTTGGTGTCGAAATGCCACGGATGCGCGCGGCCCGGTTCGATCACGTTGAGCACCAGGCCGGACAGCGGATCGGCGAGTTCGTGCAGTTCGGGGAGCTCGAAGCAGTCGGCCACGAACCGCTGGAACTCGCGGCTCGTGTACAGCTGCTGGATCACCGCGGTCGCCGGGATCCGGTCACGCGCCACGAAGGCGTTGCCGCGTTCCATGATCGTGCGGCCGGGATGGTCTTCCGGCAGCGGAGTGTCGATGGCGATGTTGTAGGCGTTGACGCGTTCGACCTTCGCGTACGCCTCCGGAGCGATTCTCGCGCCTTCTTCACGAAGGGCGTCACGCAACTCCGGACGGATGAAGTCGGCCAGCACACTGCAGCCCGTTTCCCGCAGTTCGGCGCGGGTCCGGGAAACGATTTCGCGCCACGCGGGGCTTCCCGGTTCGGACAACGGATAGCGGGCGGTATCGGCCACCTGGACTGCGCTCGCGGTCATCGACGTCCTCTCGGCTGCCCCGGAAGTGATTCTCGGGTTTAGCACAGAAAACGCCCGCCGCTCCCGCGCCTTGTGAGCGGTGCCACACGGAACGTGACGGCCTCCTGACTCGAGTCAGGAGGCCGTCAGGGACTATTCGTCAGCTGGTGACAAGCGGCAGCAGCGGACGGCGCACCGCGGTCGCGACGCCGTCGGACGCCTGGGCGGCGGCGATCCGCTCCGCCGTCGGCGTGCCGTACTCCGTGGTCCGCTGCCGAAGCGGACGGCCCAGCGGCTCGACCATCGCACGCATGTCGCTGATCGTCTTGTACGACCCGTTGGCCGCACCCGCCATCCGGCTGATCGTCTCCTCCATCAGCGTCCCGCCGATGTCGTTGACCCCGCCCTGGAGCACGGCGCGGCTGCCCTCTTCACCGAGTTTCACCCACGAGCTCTGGATGTTGTCGATCATCCCGTGCAGCAGCAGCCGGGCCAGCGCGTGCACCGCGCGGTTCTCGCGCAGCGTCGTCCCCGCCCTGGCGAGACCGGCGAGGTAGATCGGGGAACTCTGGTGGATGAACGGCAGCAGCACGAACTCGCTGAACCCGCGCCGCCCGTTGCGCTCCAGGCCCTCCCGCTGCAGTTTCGCCAGCAGCTTCAGGTGCCCGACCCAGTGCGCCGGGGTGTCGACGTGGCCGTACATCATCGTCGACGTCGTCGTGATGCCGAGTTTGTGCGCGGTGGTGACGACGTTGATCCATTCGGACGTCGGCAGCTTGCCCTTCGTCAGCACCCAGCGCACGTCGTCGTCGAGGATCTCCGCGGCCGTGCCCGGCAGCGAGTCGACACCGGCCTCCTTCGCGCGCGCCAGCCAGTCCTCGATCGAGAGGTTCGTCCGCGAAGCGCCGTTGACGACTTCCATCGGTGAGTACGAGTGCAGGTGGATGTCCGGCTGACGGCGTTTCACCTCCGCCGCGAGATCGAAGTACGCGGTGCCCGGCAGATCCGGGTGGATGCCGCCCTGCATGCAGATCTCGGTCGCGCCGGCGGCCCACGCCTCGTCGACCCGGTCGCCGACCTGTTCCAGCGAAAGCGTGTACGCGTCGGCGTCGGTGCGGCGCTGGGCGAACGCGCAGAACCGGCAGCCGGTGTAGCAGACGTTGGTGAAGTTGATGTTCCGCGTGACGACGAAGGTGACGTCGTCGCCGTTCACCTCGCGACGCAGGTCGTCGGCGATCTTGGTGAAGGCTTCGAGTTCCGGCCCGTCGGCGTGCAGCAGCGCCAGAGCCTCGTCGTCCGAAAGCCCGGCCGGGTTCTTTTCCGCGCTGCGCAAGGCATCCCGGATGTCGAGGTCGAACCGCTGCGGCGCGGTCTTGATGTTGCCCTTGATCTCGGCCCAGTCGCCGTAGACCGAGTCGAAGTCGCTGCGGCGGTCTTCCGTGCGCCCGACGGTGTCGACCTCGACGTGGAGATCGGTGCGCCCGGCCTCCTTCCAGCCGCCGTCCGGCTCCTGCCACGGGATACCCTCCGGGATCGCCTCTTCGATCGCGAGCCCGGTTTCGGTATCGGTCAGCGGCGCGAGGTGCGCGTTCATCCGCGGGTCCAGCCACGGCTCGCCGGCCTTGACGTACTCCGGGTAGATCGGCAGCCGCTCGCGCACGGTGAACCCGAGTGCTTCGGTGCGGCGTTTGAGCTCGTCGATCTGCGGCCACGCGCGTTCGGGGTTCACGTGGTCGGGAGTCAGCGGCGAGACGCCGCCCCAGTCGTCGATACCCGCGTTGAGCATCAGTTCGTACTGCTGGCCGATCAGGTTCGGCGGCGCCTGGATACGCATCCGCGGCCCGAGCACGAGCCGCGCGACGGCGATGGTCGCGGCGAGTTCTTCGAGGTCGGCGTCCGGGGTCGCGCGCATCTTGGTGTCCGGCTTCGCGCGGAAGTTCTGGACGATGACCTCCTGGATGCCTCCGTAGGTCTTCGCGACCTTGCGGATGGCGAACAGCGAGTCGGCGCGTTCCTCGAAGTTCTCGCCGATGCCGATCAGGATGCCCGTGGTGAACGGGACCGAACTGCGGCCGGCGTCCTCCAGCACGCGCAGCCGGACGTCGGGATCCTTGTCCGGCGAGCCGTAGTGCGGGCCGCCCTTCTCGGTGTACAGCCGCTTCGCCGTCGTCTCCAGCATCATGCCCATCGACGCCGAAACCGGCTTGAGCCGCTGGAAGTCCTGCCAGCTCAGCACGCCCGGGTTGAGGTGCGGGAGGACACCGGTCTCTTCGAGGACCCGGATCGCCATCGCCCGGACGTAGGACAGCGTGTCGTCGTAGCCGTGCGCGTCGAGCCAGTCCTTCGCCGCCTTCCAGCGGTCCTCCGGACGGTCGCCGAGGGTGAACAGCGCTTCCTTGACCCCCATCTCGGCACCCTTGCGGGCGATGTCGAGCACCTCGTCGGGGGAGAGGAACGGCGATTCGACGCGGCCGGGGACGGTCGCGAAGGTGCAGTAACCGCAGCGGTCCCGGCACAGCCGGGTCAGCGGGATGAACACCGAACGGCTGTAGGTGACCACGCCGGGGCGGCCTGCCGCGACGAGCCCGGCGTCGCGGACCCGGGAGGCGTGCTCGGACAGCGTCTTGAGATCGTCGCCGCGCGCCTGGAGCAGGATCGAGGCCTCGGTGATGTCGAGGGTCTTCCCGTCGCGCGCCCTGGCGAGCGCCCGGCGCATCGCCGAGGTGGTGGGGGCGTTCGGGTCAGCAGGGGATGCCATTCCCGCACGCTATGGCCGGACTCGCTCCACCTGCCAGTGTGCAACCCGCCACCGCGTCACCCACGTGGGTAAGGTCACCGTTTCCGCTGGTCAGCGCGCGATCTTGGTTGCCGATCAGCGGGTGCGAGTGTATTACCTAAAGTGTGGCTTCGGTGATCGGCAAGAAGGTCGGCGGGCGGACGTACTACTACCTCGTCACCTCCGCGCGGGTCGACGGCGAACCGCGCGTGGTTTCGCAGCGTTACCTCGGCACGGCCGAGGAGATCGGGCGCGCGATGGAGGGCGACGTCTCAGCCCCCGGCGAAGCGCGTCACCGGACCTTCGGCGACGTCGCGGCGGTATGGGCCACGCTGCGACGGCTCGACTTCGTACGCCGGGTCGACGAAGCCGTCGGACCCCAGCGCGCCGCGACAACCCTCGGGACGCATCTCGCGCTCGCCGTCCTGCACCGGGCGACAGCTCCCGAAACGCGATTAGCCGACTGGTGGCGAGACTCCGTCGCCCGGGAATTCGTCCGGGCGGACCTCCCGAATCACTGGCGCGCCCTGCACCGCCTCACGCCCGAACGGATCGCCCGGATCGAGACCGCCGTCGCCGACGCCGTGCTCTCCTGGTTGGGGACGGGCGACGCCGCGCTCGCCGTGGACGTCCCGCAGTTCGCCACCTTCACCACGGCCGATCCCTGCCGCTGCGAACTCGCCGGACTCGGCCTGGTGGTGACCAAGGACGGCGCGATCCCGCTGGCGTCACACGTGTACCGGAGGGATGAGGCTCCACCGTTCGCCGAGCTCGCCGAGCGACTCCGCTCGCTGTATCCCGTCACGCTGGTCTTCACCGCGGGCCAGGCCGCGCAACTGGACCTCGGGCGGCACTTCGTCGGCGCGCTCCCGCTTTCGGAGCATCCGGAGCTGCTGTCGAAACCGCCGTCCGCGCGCAGACCCGTCGATCCGGAGCGCTTCGCCGGGCTGACCGCCCTCGACACGAGAGCCGTCGTCGCGGGTGTGCGCCGGCGCGTGATCCTGACCCATTCGGAGACCCTGCACAACGCGCAGGCCCGCGCGTTCGGCGAGGAACTGAGCACCGCGACGCGCGAGCTCGCCGGCCTCGACGCCGCGCTGGCGTCGGGCGTCTACCGGGGCGATCGCGGTCAGGTGAACGCCGAAATCGCGCGGATCACCCGCGGCCGCCGCGTCGAACGGGTGCTCTCCCCTTCCCTGACGGGGACGAAGCCGGGGGAAATCCGCCTGACCTGGAAGGTCGACGACGCCGCCGTCTCGCGGTTGCACGACGAGTTCTTCGGCAAGCAGGTGCTGGTCACCGACCACGACTGGCCGGTGTCCGAGGTCGTTACCGCGTACCGGGCCCGGACCCACCTCGACTCGACGTTCCGCTGGCTGACCGGCCCCGCCGTCACCGGCCCGGCCCCGCGCTGGGAATGGACGCCGCATCGGATCGCGGTGCACACACTCGTCACGGTGCTTGCGTCCACGGTCACGCACCTCATGCGGCGCGAGGCCGACCGCGCCGGGATGAACCTGTCGGTCCGTGAACTGATGGACAGCCTCGCGGGGATAGGGGAGACGGTGCTTCGGTATCCGTCCACCGGCGGCCGCCCGCGGACGCGGCGCCTGCTGACCGAGCGGAGCCCGGAACAGCAGGCGCTCTTCGACCTGTTCGACCTCCCCGGACCCCGCCCCACCACCACCCTCAACGGACAGGCTCCGCCTGACCGGCCTACTCCGACCGATGGATATGCAGCGCGGAGAAGCTCTGCACCACCGGCATCAACTCGATGACGTTGATGTTCACGTGCTCCGGCTGCGAAGCCGCCCAGAAGACGGACTCGGCCACGTCGGCGGCCGTCAGCGGCGTCGTGCCCTTGTAGACGTTGTCGGCCTTGCTCTGGTCGCCCTCGAACCGGACGACGGAGAACTCGGTGCCGCCGACCAGGCCGGGCTCGACGTTGGTCACCCGGACGCCGGTGCCCTGCAGGTCCGCGCGCAGGTTCAGGCTGAACTGGTGCACGAACGCCTTGGTCGCCCCGTAGGCGTTGCCGCCGGGGTAGGGGTAGGAACCCGCGACCGACCCGATGTTGATCACGTGCCCGCGGCCGCGCTCGACCATGCCGGGCAGCAACGCGCGGGTGAGGTGCGCGAGCCCCTTGATGTTCGTGTCGATCATCTGGTCCCAGTCGTCGAGCTTCGCCCGGTGGGCGGGCTCGAGCCCCTTCGCGAGGCCGGCGTTGTTCACCAGCAGGTCGACCTCGGCGAATCCGGCGGGCAGCGTGCCAGGGAGCGCGGCCACCGCGTCGGCGTCCCGGACGTCGAGTTCGAAGGGGAGGACGTTCTCGCCCAGCTCGCCGGCCAGCTTGTCGAGCCGGTCCTTGCTGCGCGCGGCCGCGACGACCTTGGCGCCGTCGGCGGCGAACCGGCGGACGATCTCGACGCCGAACCCGGCGCTGGCACCGGTCACGAAAACAGTCTTCTGGGGCATCAATCAATCTCTTTCAAGAACCGTGCGAACACGTCGTTGAACTCGGCCTCGCGCTCCAGGTTAGGCATGTGCGCGGCGCCTTCGATCACCGCCAGGGTGGAGCCTGGGATGAGGTCGTGCATGAGCTCGGCGTCCGAGACCGGCGTGAACTCGTCCTCGGTTCCGACCACGACGAGGGCCGGTACCGCTACGTGCGTGAGGCTCTCCCTGTAGTCCGGCCGCTCGGCCCGTCCTCTTAGTGCGGCCGCCGCCCCTTCCGGGGGAGTCGTGCGCATCATGCCGAGCACGTGCGCCGCCACGTCCGGCATCGTGCGGACGTTCTCGGGGGAGACCATCTTCGTCAGCACTTCCTCCGCGTAGGGGTTCAGTCCCTCCGCGAGGAGGCGGTCCGCCATCTCGTTGCGAACGCGCTTGCCCTCCTCTGTCTCTTCCTGGGGAGAGGTGTCGGCGAGCAGGAGCCCGGCGACACGGTCGGGGTAGGTGCGGTGGAACTCCATGACGATCTGCCCGCCCATGGAGAGGCCACCGAGCACGAAGCGCTCCAGACCGAGGTGATCGGCGAGTCGCGCGATGTCGGCCGCGAAGACGTCGAGTCCGGTCTTCGTGCTCTCCGGCGGCTTGGTCGTTGCGCCGTACCCACGAAGGTCCGCGGTGATGACCCGGTAACCCTCCTGGCTGAAGCGCTCGGCCTGGGGACGCCACATCGAACGGTTGAAGGGATGGCCGTGGACGAGGACGACCGGCAACCCGGCGCCGAGGTCGTCGTAAGCGACGGAGATGCCGTCGAGTTCCGCAGTGCTCATGAACCCGACGCTAATCGGAGCAATCCTCGCGATCAATACGGTGCAATGTACTCGGAGCAATGTTCTTGCCCAGGAGTTCACCTGAGGTCTCTTGGAGCGATCACCGCGTGATCGCCGGGTCAGGGCTCGTTTATGGCCTCTGACCTGCGCGAATGTCGTTAAGGTACCCCCCTGTTTTCGGGGGTTTCCGGCCATGTAAAGTTCTCTTCGTCGCCAGGGAAACCGGGCGGCCGACCGGGACACGAACCAAGCTCTCGCTCAGTGCGATTGAGTGGGTGTCTCACCAAAAACTGCTAGGAATGACTGCTTCGGATAAGGCCGCGTGACTGTGGTGCGATCTGGGGTGTGTTGCTTGAGAACTCAACAGTGTGCTAGTGAACTAAGCCAGTAGAGCTTATGTATTTGAACCTCGTTTTGAGGTTCCTTTGAGAGCATTAAATTGCCTCGATCAAATTTGACATTGTTGGAGAGTTTGATCCTGGCTCAGGACGAACGCTGGCGGCGTGCTTAACACATGCAAGTCGAACGATGAAGCCTTTCGGGGTGGATTAGTGGCGAACGGGTGAGTAACACGTGGGCAATCTGCCCTGTACTTTGGGATAAGCCTGGGAAACTGGGTCTAATACCGGATATGACTGCTGATCGCATGGTTGGTGGTGGAAAGCTCCGGCGGTACAGGATGAGCCCGCGGCCTATCAGCTTGTTGGTGGGGTAATGGCCTACCAAGGCGACGACGGGTAGCCGGCCTGAGAGGGTGACCGGCCACACTGGGACTGAGACACGGCCCAGACTCCTACGGGAGGCAGCAGTGGGGAATATTGCACAATGGGCGCAAGCCTGATGCAGCGACGCCGCGTGAGGGATGACGGCCTTCGGGTTGTAAACCTCTTTCGCCAGGGACGAAGCGCAAGTGACGGTACCTGGATAAGAAGCACCGGCTAACTACGTGCCAGCAGCCGCGGTAATACGTAGGGTGCGAGCGTTGTCCGGAATTATTGGGCGTAAAGAGCTCGTAGGCGGTTTGTCGCGTCG
This sequence comes from Amycolatopsis roodepoortensis, assembly GCF_024628825.1. Taxonomy (NCBI): domain Bacteria; kingdom Bacillati; phylum Actinomycetota; class Actinomycetes; order Pseudonocardiales; family Pseudonocardiaceae; genus Amycolatopsis; species Amycolatopsis roodepoortensis. The sequence continues at coordinate 2,952,557 of NZ_CP102415.1, read as the reverse complement.
TTCGTGAAAACTCCACGCTTAACGTGGAGCGTGCGGGCGATACGGGCAGACTTGAGTTCGGTAGGGGAGACTGGAATTCCTGGTGTAGCGGTGAAATGCGCAGATATCAGGAGGAACACCGGTGGCGAAGGCGGGTCTCTGGGCCGATACTGACGCTGAGGAGCGAAAGCGTGGGGAGCGAACAGGATTAGATACCCTGGTAGTCCACGCTGTAAACGTTGGGCGCTAGGTGTGGGCGACATCCACGTTGTCCGTGCCGTAGCTAACGCATTAAGCGCCCCGCCTGGGGAGTACGGCCGCAAGGCTAAAACTCAAAGGAATTGACGGGGGCCCGCACAAGCGGCGGAGCATGTGGATTAATTCGATGCAACGCGAAGAACCTTACCTGGGCTTGACATGCGCCAGACATCCCTAGAGATAGGGCTTCCCTTGTGGTTGGTGTACAGGTGGTGCATGGCTGTCGTCAGCTCGTGTCGTGAGATGTTGGGTTAAGTCCCGCAACGAGCGCAACCCTTATCCTACGTTGCCAGCGCGTTATGGCGGGGACTCGTGGGAGACTGCCGGGGTCAACTCGGAGGAAGGTGGGGATGACGTCAAGTCATCATGCCCCTTATGTCCAGGGCTTCACACATGCTACAATGGCTGGTACAGAGGGCTGCGATACCGCGAGGTGGAGCGAATCCCTTAAAGCCGGTCTCAGTTCGGATCGCAGTCTGCAACTCGACTGCGTGAAGTCGGAGTCGCTAGTAATCGCAGATCAGCAACGCTGCGGTGAATACGTTCCCGGGCCTTGTACACACCGCCCGTCACGTCATGAAAGTCGGTAACACCCGAAGCCCATGGCCCAACTCTTCGGAGAGGGAGTGGTCGAAGGTGGGACTGGCGATTGGGACGAAGTCGTAACAAGGTAGCCGTACCGGAAGGTGCGGCTGGATCACCTCCTTTCTAAGGAGCAACACATCCACAGTCCTCGGGATACCCGAGATCAGCGCTGTGGAGTGGCCAGGGTTTCACCACCGAATGTGTGGTAGCGCTGGTTGCTCAAGGAATTGTGGAACTACTGGTTAGGGTTCGAGATTGGGTTGCCGGCGGGGGCGAGTACTGCTCCGCAAGGAGCGTGGAAAGTGTTACGCCGGATTCAGTCGAGAATTGTTCACTATGCACGCTGTTGGGTCCTGAGGCAACACGCCGAGGGGCTTACACGAGCTCCAGGGTTGTTTGTTTCTGGTGTGGTGTTTGAGAACTGTAGAGTGGATGCGAGCATCTTTGTGGTCAAGTTGTTAAGGGCACATGGTGGATGTCTTGGCTTCAGGAGCCGATGAAGGACGTGGGAGGCTGCGATATGCCTCGGGGAGCTGTCAACCGAGCTGTGATCCGAGGATTTCCGAATGGGGAAACCCAGCACCAGTTATGTGGTGTTACCCGCATCTGAATATATAGGGTGTGTGGAGGGAACGCGGGGAAGTGAAACATCTCAGTACCCGTAGGAAGAGAAAACAACCGTGATTCCGTGAGTAGTGGCGAGCGAAAGCGGAAGAGGCTAAACCATGCACATGTCAAGCTGTCAGGCGTTGTGTGTGTGGTGTTGTGGGACCCGCCTTGGAAGATCTGACAGTCTTCCGGGTTTACGCGTGTGTTAGTGGAACGCCTTGGGATGGGCGACCGGAGTGGGTGAGAGTCCCGTACGCGAAAACACATGTTTGTGGACCTTGGTGGTGTTCCCGAGTAGCAGCGAGCTCGTGGAATTTGCTGTGAATCTGCCGGGACCACCCGGTAAGCCTAAATACTTCCTGAAGACCGATAGCGGACTAGTACCGTGAGGGAAAGATGAAAAGTACCCCGGGAGGGGAGTGAAAGAGTACCTGAAACCGTGTGCCTACAAGCCGTCAGAGCCCGAGCACATCCTTGTGATGTTGAGGTGATGGCGTGCCTTTTGAAGAATGAGCCTGCGAGTTAGTGCTGCGTGGCGAGGTTAACCCGTGTGGGGTAGCCGTAGCGAAAGCGAGTCTGAATAGGGCGATTGAGTCGCGTGGTCTAGACCCGAAGCGGAGTGATCTACCCATGGCCAGGCTGAAGCGTCGGTAAGACGACGTGGAGGGCCGAACCCACTTAGGTTGAAAACTGAGGGGATGAGCTGTGGGTAGGGGTGAAAGGCCAATCAAACTCCGTGATAGCTGGTTCTCCCCGAAATGCATTTAGGTGCAGCGTCACATGTTTCTCCACGGGGGTAGAGCTACTGGATGGTCTAGGGGCCTTACCGGGTTACCGAAATCAACCAAACTCCGAATACCGTGGTGTGAGAGTGTGGCAGTGAGACGGCGGGGGATAAGCTTCGTCGTCGAGAGGGAAACAGCCCAGAACACCAGCTAAGGCCCCTAAGTGTGTGCTCAGTGGGAAAGGATGTGGGATTGCCCAGACAACCAGGAGGTTGGCTTAGAAGCAGCCACCCTTGAAAGAGTGCGTAATAGCTCACTGGTCAAGTGGTCCTGCGCCGACAATGTAGCGGGGCTTAAGCACACCGCCGAAGCTGTGTCATTGACACATATAGATCGGCGTTCTCCTTGCGGGGACGTCTAGTCGTGTTGATGGGTAGGGGAGCGTCCTGCATCCAGGGAAGCGGCGGCGGAAGCCAGTCGTGGAGGGTGTGGGAGTGAGAATGCAGGCATGAGTAGCGAATGCAGAGTGAGAAACTCTGCCGCCGGATGACCAAGGGTTCCTGGGCCAGGCTAATCCGCCCAGGGTAAGTCGGGACCTAAGGCGAGGCCGACAGGCGTAGTCGATGGATAACGGGTTGATATTCCCGTACCCGAGCACGTGCGCCCAGGATGAGGCGGTTGATACTAACCACCCGAAGCGCCATCCAAGACCCTTCGGGGTGGAGGGTGGTTGTGGAGCGTGGGATCTGATTCCGTAGTAGTCGAGTGATGGGGTGACGCAGGAAGGTAGCTCCGCCAGTGAGTGGTAGTACTGGTGTAAGCGTGTAGACCGAGTGGTAGGTAAATCCGCCGCTCATCAAGGTTGAGACGTGATGCGTAGCCGATTGAGGCGAAGTAGAGTGATCCTATGCTGCCGAGAAAAGCCTCTAGCGAGTGCGTGCACGGCCCGTACCCCAAACCAACACAGGTGGTCAGGTAGAGAATACTAAGGCGATCGGGTGAACTGTGGTTAAGGAACTCGGCAAAATGCCCCCGTAACTTCGGGAGAAGGGGGGCCAAACACTCTGAAGTCCCTTGCGGACTAGGGGTGGGTGGCCGCAGAGACCAGCGGAAAGCGACTGTTTACTAAAAACACAGGTCCATGCGAAGTCGCAAGACGATGTATATGGACTGACGCCTGCCCGGTGCTGGAACGTTAAGAGGACCGGTTAACCCTTCGGGGTGAAGCTGAGAATTTAAGCGCCAGTAAACGGCGGTGGTAACTATAACCATCCTAAGGTAGCGAAATTCCTTGTCGGGTAAGTTCCGACCTGCACGAATGGCGTAACGACTTTCCGGCTGTCTCAACCACAGGCCCGGCGAAATTGCACTACGAGTAAAGATGCTCGTTACGCGCGGCAGGACGGAAAGACCCCGGGACCTTTACTATAGTTTGGTATTGGTTTTCGGTTCGGCTTGTGTAGGATAGGTGGGAGACTGTGAAGCCGGCACGCTAGTGTTGGTGGAGTCGTTGTTGAAATACCACTCTGGTCGGATTGGGAATCTGAACCTCGGACCATGATCTGGTTCAGGGACAGTGCCTGATGGGTAGTTTAACTGGGGCGGTTGCCTCCTAAAGAGTAACGGAGGCGCCCAAAGGTTCCCTCAGCCTGGTTGGCAATCAGGTGTTGAGTGCAAGTGCACAAGGGAGCTTGACTGTGAGACAGACATGTCGAGCAGGGACGAAAGTCGGGACTAGTGATCCGGCACCACCTGGTGGAAGGGGTGTCGCTCAACGGATAAAAGGTACCCCGGGGATAACAGGCTGATCTTGCCCAAGAGTCCATATCGACGGCATGGTTTGGCACCTCGATGTCGGCTCGTCGCATCCTGGGGCCGGAGTAGGTCCCAAGGGTTGGGCTGTTCGCCCATTAAAGCGGCACGCGAGCTGGGTTTAGAACGTCGTGAGACAGTTCGGTCCCTATCCGCCGCGCGCGTAGGATACTTGAGGAAGGCTGTCCCTAGTACGAGAGGACCGGGACGGACGAACCTCTGGTATGCCAGTTGTCACGCCAGTGGCATGGCTGGTTGGCCACGTTCGGAAGGGATAACCGCTGAAGGCATCTAAGCGGGAAGCCTGTTCCAAGATGAGGTATCCCACCCCTTTGTGGGTTAAGGCCCCCAACAGACCATTGGGTTGATAGGCCAGAAATGGAAGCACAGTAATGTGTTGTCGAGTTGACTGGTACTAATAGGCCGAGGACTTGCCCACAAAGATGTTACGCATCCACTCTACAGCTCTGAAACACCACACAACCACCAGCAAGATCGGTGGGAGTGTTGTTTCGTAGTGTTTCGGTGGTTATAGCGTCAGGGAAACGCCCGGTCCCATTCCGAACCCGGAAGCTAAGCCTGACAGCGCCGATGGTACTGCAACCGAAGGGTTGTGGGAGAGTAGGACACCGCCGGACTAACTTTAAAGAAAAGGGCCCAGGTCGGTCGAGAACCCAGAGTTCTCCCGACCTGGGCCCTTTTTTTCATGCCTAAACCCCGCCACACGCGTGACTTAACCCGTATCTCACGTGATCAGAGACGTATCTCGCGTGATTGAACCCGTCACTCACGTGATCAGAGACGTGACACGTGTGATCACACGGACGACACCCGTGTCTACCGGGACGACAAGCGTGATTGGCTGGCCGACACGGCACCCCGGCCACCTGATCACACGTGTCGTCCCCCTGATCACGCGTGTCGTCCACGCAAACACACGCGCCGGCCGCCTGACCACGTGAGTTACGAGCCTGGGCACGCGAGTTACGGGCTCAAGCACGCGAATGACGCCTCTGGACACGCGAGTTACGCCTCTGATCACGTGAGTGACGGGGTAGGGCACGCGAGGGGGTAAGCGAGGGGGGTAAGCGAGTTAGGGGCGGGTCGGGCGGCGTAGGTGGTAGATGTCCATGATCCAGCCCTTGCGGGAGCGCGCGGAGGCGCGGACGGAGCGGATCTCCGCGGCGAGGTCGGCGGACAGGGGACCGGAGAGCAGGAGCTCGTCGGGCGTCCCGAGGTACGCGCCCCAGTAGATCTCCAGGCCCGTGTCGACGAACTGCGAGAAGGTGCAGTTCGCGTCCAGCATGACGAAGACGTCGTCGACGTCCGCGGGCCAGCCGGCTTCGAGGCGGCGGCCGGTCGTGACCAGGACCGGGCGGCCGATCTGGTTCATCGTGGTCCGGTGCCGGGAGGTCAGCGCGGCCACGCTGCTCACGCCCGGGATGACGTCGTACTCGAACTCGACGTTCCCCCTGGCGAGCACGGCGTCCAGCAGGGTCAGAGTCGAGTCGTAGAGCGCAGGGTCTCCCCACACGAGGAACGCGCCCCGCTCGTCGGGACCTAGTGAAGCGATCATGTTCTCGTAGACGTCGGTCCGGAGCCGGTGCCAATCGGCGACGGCCTTCCGGTAGTCGTCCGGAGTACGGTCGCGTTCGGGGTCCGGCGCCCGGACGACGCGGTAGCCGGGCCGTTCGACGAACCGGTCGAGGATCTCCTGGCGCAGCGCCGTCAGGTCCTGCTTCTCCGAACCCTTGTCGAGGACGAAGAACACATCGGTCTCGTTCAGCCGCCGGACGGCCTGGACGGTCAGGTGTTCCGGGTCGCCGGCGCCGATGCCGATGGCGGAGATCTTCCTCATTTCCGCAGTGTCCCCGCACCCTCCGTGCACACCCCTACCCCCACGGGGTATAAAGGAAGTGATCGCTCCACCTGTCCTGTAGAGGAGTTCGTACCGATGGCCGAAACCACCTACACCGTGAAGGGCATGTCCTGCGGGCACTGCGCCTCCTCCGTCACCGAGGAGGTCAGCGGGATCGCGGGTGTCAGCGCCGTGAACGTGGACGTCGCCAGCGGCAAGGTCACCGTCACCAGCGACGCGCCCCTGGACGTCCAAGCCGTCGACGCGGCCGTCACCGAGGCCGGTTACCAGCTCGTCTCGTGAGCACCGCCGTCAAGGTGTCGGCGTTCGCCGCGGCCCTGGTCGCGGTGTTCGCCGTCGCCTGGGCGATCGGTTCCGCCGTCGGGCCGCTGGACGAGCCGCCCGCGCCGGCGCCGGCCAGCGAGCATCACGGGCACCATCCGGGAGGTACGCCGTGAGCGCCGCGACATCCCAGCGAGTCGAGCTGGCCATCGGCGGGATGACCTGCGCCTCCTGCGCCGCGCGGGTCGAACGCAAGCTCAACAAGGTCGACGGCGTCTCCGCCACGGTCAATTACGCCACCGAGAAGGCGCAGGTCGACTTCCCCGCCGCGCTCTCGGTCGAAGACCTCGTCGGTGTCGTCGAGTCCGCCGGCTACACGGCTCAGCCGCCCCGGCCCGACGAAGACGAAGACCAGACCGGCTCCCTGCGAACCCGTCTCGTGGTCTCCGCCGTGCTCGCCGTGCCGGTGATCGTGCTGGCGATGGTCCCGGCCTGGCAGTTCACCTACTGGCAGTGGGTCTCGCTGGCATTGGCCGCGCCGGTCGTCACCTGGGGCGCGTGGCCGTTCCACCGCCCGGCCTGGACGAACCTCCGCCATGGCGCCGCCACCATGGACACCCTGATCTCGCTCGGCGTCGTCGCCGCCACGCTCTGGTCGCTGTACGCCCTGCTGTTCGGCGCCGCCGGCGTACCCGGCATGCGCCACGGCTTCGAGCTGACGATGCAGCGCGGGTCCGGCGCGGGCAACGTCTACCTCGAGGTCGCCGCCGGGGTGACCACGTTCCTCCTGGCTGGCCGGTACTTCGAGGCCAGGTCCAAGCGCCGCTCCGGAGCCGCGCTGCGGGCGCTGCTCGAACTCGGGGCGAAGGACGTCGCGGTCCTCAAGGACGGCCAAGAGAGCCGCGTCCCGATCGGTGCGCTGAAGGCGGGCGACGAGTTCGTCGTACGGCCGGGGGAGAAGATCGCCACCGATGGTGTCGTGACCGACGGCGGCTCGGCCGTCGACCTGAGCATGCTGACGGGTGAAGCCGTCCCGGTGGAGGTCGGCGCAGGGGACGCCGTCGTCGGCGGGACGGTCAACGCGAGCGGGCGGCTCGTCGTCCGCGCCACCCGGGTCGGCGCCGACACACGGCTCGCGCAGATGGCACGGCTGGTGGAGGACGCGCAGAACGGCAAGGCGCGGGTCCAGCGGCTCGCCGACCGGGTGTCGGCCGTGTTCGTCCCAGTGGTGATCGCGCTCGCGGTCGGCACACTCGGCTTCTGGCTCGGCGCGGGCAGCGGAGCCGACGCCGCCTTCACCGCCGCCGTCGCGGTCCTGATCATCGCTTGCCCGTGCGCGCTCGGCCTTGCCACACCGACAGCGCTGCTGGTCGGCACTGGGCGCGGCGCGCAGCTGGGCATTCTCATCAAGGGGCCGGAGGTGCTCGAATCCACTCGTGCCGTCGACACCGTCGTCCTGGACAAGACCGGCACGGTGACCGCCGGGAAGATGAGTCTCACCGATCTTTTCGGCGCCGATGAGACCGAGGTGCTGCGCCTGGCAGCGGCGGTCGAGCACGCGTCCGAACATCCGATCGCCCGCGCGATCGTCGAGGCCGCCGAGGAGCGGCTGGGTGAGCTGCCGCCGGTCGGCGGATTCCGCAACGTCGAGGGCCTTGGCGTCATCGGCGAGGTCGAGGGTAAGACCGTTCTCGCCGGGCGGCCCGCGCTCCTCGACCAGCACGGTATCGCGGTCGGCGACGAGTATTCCCAGGTCAAGACGGCCGCCGAGGATCGTGGCGCGACCGCGGTGGTCGTCGCCTGGGACGGCGAGACACGTGGCGTGGTCGTCGTCGCCGACACGGTCAAGCCGACGTCGGCCGAGGCCGTGGCGGAACTGAAGGCGCTCGGGCTCCGCCCTGTCCTGCTGACCGGCGACAACGCCGGTTCCGCGAAGGCCGTCGCCGCCGAAGTGGGGATCGACGAGGTGGTCGCGGAGGTCCTGCCCGTGGACAAGGTCGACGTCGTCAAACGGCTGCAGGCCGAAGGACGCGTGGTCGCCATGGTCGGCGACGGCGTCAACGACGCGGCCGCGCTCGCGCAGGCCGACCTCGGTCTCTCGATGGGGACCGGGACGGACGCCGCGATCGAGGCCGGTGACCTCACCCTGGTGCGCGGCGACCTGCGCGCGGCCGCGGACGCCATCCGGCTCGCGCGCCGCACCCTCGCCACGATCAAGGGCAACCTGTTCTGGGCGTTCGCCTACAACGTCGCCGCGCTGCCGCTGGCCGCGCTCGGCCTGCTCAACCCCATGATCGCGGGGGCCGCGATGGCGTTCTCCTCGGTGTTCGTCGTCACCAACAGCCTGCGGCTGCGACGCTTCAGGACCGGACCAGCCGGGCGATGGCGTCGGACGCCTCCCGGACCTTGAGGTCGGCCTCTTCACCGCCGGCGGCGGCGGCGTGGACCACGCAGGTGGCGAGGTGCTCGTCCAGCAGTTCGAGGGAGAACGACTGCAGCGCCTTCGTGGCCGCGGACACCTGGGTCAGGATGTCGATGCAGTACTTGTCCTCTTCCACCATCCGCTGCAAGCCGCGGATCTGCCCTTCGATCCGGCGCAGGCGCTTGAGATAGGCCTCCCGCTCGGTGCCGTAGCCCGTCATTCCGCACCCGTTCTCTCGTCGTTCCCTGTCCTCGACCACTATACCCTCCCCACGTATATGCGTGGGTTGGCCGAATTCCAGGATGCCAGGATGTCGAGGACGATCCGGCGGCTCCGACTCCTGCGTGAGTGGCCGGGGCACCGGCCGCCGGACGACCAGGAGGAACACCGATGAAGTACATGATCATGATCACCATGAACCCCACCGCCTGGGACGCGCTCCCCGAGGAGGAGCGCAACGAGGTGGTCGCGCGCATCGACCCTTTCATGAAGAAGCTCACCGAGAGCGGCGAACTGCTGGGGACGCAGGCGCTGGCGGAACCGAAGGAGAGCACGGTGGTCCGGGTGCGTGACGGCGTCCCGGTGGTCACCGACGGCCCGTTCGCGGAGTCGAAGGAGTACCTGGCCGGCTTCTACCTGGTCGAATGCGACAGCAAGGAGCGCGCGATCGAGATCGCGGGCCAGATCCCGGACGCGCATATCAACGCGATGGAGATCCGGCCGGTCGTCTTTTCTTCAGGCGACCCCGCCTAGGTCGCGGCCGCTTCGGTGCCGGTGCGGGCTTCGGGCCTGCTCCGGCGCTGAACGGGCACTTCCGGTTTCGGTGTGGGGGACACGGCAAGCACCGAACCGGCCTCGGTGAGCAGCTCTCGGCAGCCGACCAGCTGTTTCAGCACGTCGTCGCGCAGGCGGAGGGCCACGTCGGCCTTCTGCCGCGCTTCGGCGACCAGGCGCTCGCTCTCCGCGGCGGCGTCGTCGAGCAATTGTTTCGCCCGGGCCTGCGCGGCCTCGTCCCGTGCTGCGAGCGCGCGCATCGCCTCCGCGCGGCGCAGCGACATGGCGAGCTCGAAGTCTTCGGCGACCCGCTTCCGTTCCGCCTCGGCCTTGGCGGCCTGCTCGGCGGCGCGGGCGGTGATGTCCTCGGCTTCTTCGCGGGTGAGTTCGAGCATCCGGCGCGAGCGCTCCTGCAACGCGTCCGGCGCGATCGGGACACGGCTGATCCGGTCGACCGTGGCCTTCAATTCGCGAATGTCCTCGCGCGCGCCGGTGAGTTCGGCGTCGAGAGCCTCTTCGCGGCGGAGAGCCTCGTCGCGTTCGGCTTCCACTCGTCGTAGTTCGGCTTCCACCTCGCGAACGAATTCCCGGACCTGCGCGCGATCGAAACCACGCCACGCCAGATCGAAGCCGGGCATCTCCATTGGTCACCTCCACAGTGGTCGATGTGTCGCCATTGGGCGCTTTCTCTTGCCACACGGGGCTTTCACCGACCAGTGTGCCTGAAGCCGCGGCGACACGCGCCACGGGTGGGTGGTCTTTGCGTTGAACGGTACGCGCAAGCGGGAAGAAGCGTGAAGCCGGCGAACCGGTGGGAGAATGGACGACCATCGCTTACCCCTACTGGAGGTGGCCGCGTGACGAGCAGCCGAATTCGGGTCCCTGGCTGGAATACGGCGACAGCGGCCGAAGGGTATCGGCAGGTCAGAGAGAACTTCGCGATCTTGCTCGCCGATCACGCCGGTGCCGCCGAGCGGGCCGTCCCGGCTTGTCCACAGTGGACCGTCCGGGAGCTGGTCGCGCATCTGGCCGAGATCTGCGATCGGGTGATCACCCGGTTCGGTGGCGAGGCCTGCCCGGTACCGGAGACGGCGTCGGCCGCCGAAGTGCTGAAACTCTGGCTCGAACGCGGCCCCGAGGCCGACACCCTCCTCGCCGCCGACGGCGACGGGAAGGGCCGCGGCGACATCATGGTGATGGACGCCTTCACCCACGAGCTCGATCTCCGGTACGCGCTCGGCGTTCCGCCGCCCGGGGCGCACGCCGCCTGGCTGCGGGGATTCGAAGTGCTCGTCCGCGGCCTCGGCGACTCGCTCGGCAGGCACGGACTGCCCGGCATGCGGATCGAGACCGAGGGCGCGACCTGGGTCGCGGGTACCGAGCCGGTCGCGGCGGTGCTTTCGGGTGCGCCCGTGGACCTGTACCGGTCGCTCGCCGGGCGTCGGAGCCCGGCCCAGATCGCCGCCATGGACTGGCTTGGCGATCCCGAGCCGTGGCTCCGGGCCTTCACCTGGGGGCCGTTCGCCCCGCCGGAGGAGGAGATCGAGCGGTGATCAGCCGGTCGGGGACATCGAGGACAGCGCCGCGGCCAGCGCGAGCACCACGGCGACGATCAGCACCTCGACCCCGACGCTGATCCGCAGTTTCCGCAGGTCGGCGGTCACCACACCGGTACCGCCGCGCCCGGAGATCCCGCGCCGCACGGCGTTGCGGCTCACGTTCGCCACCAGCAGCAGCGCGGTGAATCCGGCCAGCTTCGCCACGAAGAGGATGCCGTAGGCCGACGTCCAGAGCGCCTCGACCGACGGCACGAGCCGGAAGCCGAGGTAGGCGCCGCTGACCACCATGATCACGATCGACCGGGTGGCGATCGGGTGGAACCGCGCCAGCGCCGGTTCGGCTTCGGATGCCGAATACGTGCCGCGCAGGAGCACGGCCAGCTGGATCAGCCCGCCGACCCAGACGGCCATCGCGCCGAAATGCGCCAGATCGGCGCTGACCGAGAGGAACATGATCTTGTCGGCCACCGCGTGCCCGGTCGCGGAGAAGCTCAGCATCACGATGAACCCGGCGGCGATGCCGAGGTTCTCGTAGCGAGAGCGCAGCCGGTCCGGCAGGTCGCCCGCGAGCAGCCGTCGCACGATCACAGCGAGCGCGACGATCGCGGCCAGGCGCAGGAGCAGGAGCTTCCCGTACGCCACCCGCAGGGTCGCCTCGATCAGTGCCGGATCGAAGATCGCGCCCGCCCCGCGGCCCGCGACGTACGGACCTTGCAGCAGGAATCCGGCCACGGCCGTGACCCCGGAGACCCAGATGCCCGCGCGGATCAGCTTCCGCGCCGACGGATCGGTGCGGCCTTCCGGGCGGCAGACCAGCAGGAACACCAGCCCGCCCAGCAGCGCGACACCACCGAAGGAGCCCCAGCGGAAGGTGGTGAACAGCGCGTCGGTCACCGGGTCGGTCCCGGTGGAGGCGGACACCGCGCCCGCCGACGTGATCAGGGGACCGGTGCCGATCACGAAGGCGATCGTGCCGCGCACCGGATGCGAATCCGTCGAGACGAAGGCGTACTCGACGAGGTAACTGCCGTCGGGAAGATCGGGCTCCAGTTCGACGGCGACCTCTTCGGCGACCTCGCCCGGCTGGAAGACCGGACCGGCCACCACGTCGGTGCCTTGCTGGTCGAGCACCTTGATCGAGTTCGGCTGGATGCCGATGTTCTCCGACAGGGTGAGCGAGACCCGGGCGGGGGCCGAGGTGAGCCGGGCGCCGTCGGCGGGGTTCGAGGAAAGGAGTTCGACGTGGGCCGAGGCCGGGGCCGCGGTGAGCACCGCGACCCCGAAACACGCCGCCAGCAACGCCAGTAGCGCGAAGAGCCTCCTGGTCACGACGCCGCGGTCGCCAGCTCACGCCGGCTTTCGGGCGAGCACGTGCACCCGGTCAGCTCCCGCTCGGCGGCGGGGGCCTTCCGGTGCACGATCATCGCGATGATCATCGGGATGGTGACGATCGTGTTGTAGAACAGGTGCAGTTCCACGCGCGGGATGAACAGCTGGATGATGCTGCTCGGCGCGGTGCCGCCGCCGAGCCGCCAGCCGGTCTGCGCCTGGATCAGCAGGAGCAGGTGTTCGATGTGGTGCCAGAACTGCAACCCGAGCGCGAGGTTCCACCACTGCCGCGAACGGCCGGCGAAACCTTTGCGCAGGGCGAACAGGAAGACCAGCATGACGATGGCGTAGCCGTAGTGCAGCCATTCGGAGCTGATCAGTTTCGGGAAGGGGATCCCGAGTACGCCGCGCGCGTCCGGGGTCTTCCAGCCCAGGGCGTAGATCTGGAACGCCTGCACCAGGTGTTCCGCCCAGTGGGCCACGACCACCACCGCGAAGGAGAGAAGAGCCGCGCGGTGGTATTTCCCGTTGAGCGCGGCGAGTAGACCCGGACGCGAATCGAGTGTGGCCATGAAGGGCTCCTATAACGAAAGACCGACCGGTGACGGATCCTGACGATAGCCCGCGATCCGGAGGTTTCCGTTACTCCGGATTGCTGATCCGACCTGCGGTATTACGCCGGATGGCTCAACGGACGACGATTCCTTCGGTCACTTTCGGAGCCGCGGGGATGTGGAACAGTTCCGCGAACAGTTCGAGGTATTCGAAGGCGCCTTCGAGGCGGATCTTGCCGGTTCGCGTCGCGTCGGCGGCGGTGAGGTCCCCGGTCAGGAGGTCCTTGATGAACGGGCCGAGCGGTTCGATGACCGCGTCGGCGCCGGGGTGCGCGCCCTCCGCGACCTTGAGCGCGCCGTCCTCGACGATCGCGTGCAGGATCATCTCGCCCGGGTAGCGCAGTTCGTAGGTGACCTGGACGCCCTTGGCCTTCTCGCTCCGGAAGGTCGTGTACAGCGAGAGGATCGCCGAGTCCAGGGTGAAGACGTCGTCGGCGGACGGCTGCCCGAGCGACCGAGCGCCCCAGAGGCCGAGGTCCAGCACGATCTGGTCGAGTTCGCTGCCGTACTCGGTGAGTTCGTAGACCACCGCGGCGTCGAGCTGGGGGAGCAGGCGGCGGCGGAGCACCCCGGACTGCTCGAGTTCGTTGAGCCGCGCGGACAGCGTGCTCGGCGGGATCTTGGGCAGGCCTGCCTGCAGCTCGGTGAACCGCTTCGGGCCGAGGACGAGGTCACGGACGATCAGCAGTGACCAGCGTTCGCCGATGATCTCCAGCGCCCTGGCCAGACCGCAGAACTGTCCATAGGTACGAATGCTCATCCGTCGATCCTCACTTTCGTTCCGTTGCGGGGAGTGGTGTTCACGCGGGTTCACCCTCGGACAGCAGGCCGTGGTGCAGTACCTGCAGTTCGTCACAGGGCTCGACGCCGAGTTCGTGGTTGAGCCGGGTCCGCACCTGACGGTACGTGGCGAGCGCGTCGGAACGCCGCCCGCTGCGGCCGAGCACGCGGATCAGCTGCCCGTGCAGGGCCTCGTCCAGCGGGTTCGCGGCGACCAGGGACCGCAGTTCGCCGATCAGCTCGTGCCGCATCCCGGCCGCGATGTCCGCCTCGATCCGCAGGTGCAGCGTGCTGCGCCGCTGCTCGACCAGATCGACCGAGTACGCCGACAGCACCGGTCCACAGTGGACGTTCGCGAGCGGCGGGCCCGACCACAGGGCGAGCGCGGAACGGAAGGCCTTCGCCGCTTCGGCGTGCTCGCCTCGCAGTTGCAGCTCCCGGCCCCGCTGCTGCAGCTCCTGGAACTCGAAGACGTCCACCTGCTCGGGGGCGATCCCGAACACGTACCCCGGCGGTTTCGTCGCCAGCATGGTCTCACCGTACGGGGCGAGCTCGTTCTCCTCGATGCACTTGCGAAGCTGGTAGACGTAGGTGTGCATGGTGGTGCGGACGCTGCGCGGCGGGTCGTCGGCCCACAGTTCCCGCACGATCGTGTCGATGGGGACGATCTTCCCCGGGCTCATCACCAGCATGGCGAGCACCTGCAACAGCTTCGGTGTCGTCGGCGCGTAGTCGATCCCGTCCCGCACGAGTTCGAGCGGGCCGAGGAGGGTGAAACGGAGGGGGCTTGCGGGCGCGACCGGAATCGGGTTGGGTGCCGAGCCGTGGTGCGTGTCCGCTACTCGTGATCCGGTGTACATCGCAAGCGCCCTCCAGCTCGATACGCGTCGAGACCTGATTCCCAGTACTTCGACAGTGGCAGAGCGGCCCGGCGCGGGCCAGTGAGCCGTCCACCAGCTGTCGCGTGCGTGCGTCCCGGAAGAACGTGGGTTTTTCATGTCCGAGGCGTGAATCGCGCACTGGCCGGGGTGGAGCCCGCCGAGCAGGATTCGAGAATCGAACCGACCTACTGGGGGTCTTCATGCGCGAGGCGTCTTCCACGACCGGCTCGATCAACGGCGCGCTGGGGTTCAAACGGCATCTACGCGCGGAGATCCGCGAGGGGAGCGGCGCCTACCTGTTCTCCGAACAAGGGGTCATCGCGATGCGCGGCGCGCAGGTCGCGTCGGTGGCGGCCCTGCTCGACGGCACCCGCGACCTGGACGGGCTCCTGGCCGCCCGCCCGGACGGAATGAGCGCCGAACAGGTCACCGGCGTGCTGGCCAGGCTGGTCGAGGCGGGTCTGGTCACCGTCCACGTCCCGGACGAGATCAGCGGGGACGAACGCGCGCTCGCGTACTGGGACGCGTGCGGTCTCGACGCCTCCGCGGTGGCCAGCCGTCAGAAGCCGGCGACGGCGAGCCTGACCGCTGTCGGCCGGGGCATCGACACGTCGCAGGTGGCGAGCGGGCTGGCCGCGAGCGGGATCGAAGTGGTCGGCACGGCGTCCGAACTGGCCATCGTGCTGTGCGACGACTATCTCGACCCGCGGCTGGCGGAGATCGACGCCGAGCACCGGCGTACCGGGCGGCCCTGGCTGCTGGCCCGGCCGTCGGGTGCGCAGGTGTGGATCGGCCCGATCATGCAGCCCGGCCGGTCCGGCTGCTGGCACTGCCTGACGAACCGGCTGTGGGGGCACCGGCACGCCGAGGCCTGCGTGCAGGAGGTCCTCGGGCACGACGGCCCCGCGTCGTTCCCGATGCCCGCCGTGCCGCCGCTGACCGCGGCCGCGTCGCACCTCATCTCCCTCGAAGCGTCCAAATGGCTGGCGGGACACCGCTATCCGGGGCAGCAGGCCGTGTGGATCCTGGACACGCTCGACCTCCAGGGGCGCCTGCACGAACTGCGGCGCCGCCCCCAATGCCCCGAATGCGGTGACGAGGGGATCGTCGCCGCGCGGACGGCCGAGCCGGTGGTGCTGCGGGAGGCCAAGAAGGCGACGTCGGGCGGTGGCGGGCATCGGACCCTCACCCCGGTCGAGGTGCTCGACCGCTACGGCCACCTGGTCAGCCCGGTCACCGGGATCGTCAAGGAGATCTCCCGCGACCCGCGGGCGCCGGCGTTCGTGAACGCGTACCACTCCGGCAAGAACGTCGCGCGCCGCGTGCGCGGCGAGGCCGGGTTGCAGGCCGGGCTGCGCGGGGAGAACGGCGGCAAGGGCGCGAGCCCGATCGACGCCGAGGTCGGCGCGCTGTGCGAGGCGATCGAGCGGTACTCGGCGAACTACCAGGGCGACGAACTGCGGATCCGCGACACCTTCCGCGCGCTCGGCGA
Source organism: Amycolatopsis roodepoortensis (assembly GCF_024628825.1). NCBI lineage: Bacteria > Bacillati > Actinomycetota > Actinomycetes > Pseudonocardiales > Pseudonocardiaceae > Amycolatopsis > Amycolatopsis roodepoortensis. The sequence goes on along the minus strand of NZ_CP102415.1, from coordinate 2,936,598 downwards.
GGACGCCGTCCACCCGAACTCGTGCATGCTCTTCGACGAGCGTCAATACGAGGGCCGCGCCGAGTGGAACGCCCTGCACGCCGACTTCCAGTACGTCCCGGAACGGTTCGACACCGAGGCCGCCATCGACTGGACGCCGCTGTGGTCGCTCACGCGGCAGCGCCGCAAGCTGATGCCGGCCGCGTACCTCTATTACGGGGTGCCGTGGGAATGCGGGCTCACCGGGATGCGCGCGGACTCCAACGGTTGCGCGGCCGGAAGCAGTATCGAGGACGCGATCCTGCAGGGACTGCTCGAACTCGTCGAACGCGACGCCGTCGCGCTGTGGTGGTACAACCGGCTTCCCGTTCCCGGCGTGGACATCGCTTCGTTCGACGACCCGTGGGCCGAGGAGATGGTCGGCCAGTACGCGCGCGCCGGCCGGGAACTGTGGATCCTCGACCTGACGGCGGACCTCGGTGTCCCGGTGATGGTCGCGCTTTCCAGGAGTATCGTCGGGCCCCGCGAAAACGTCATGATGGGTTTCGGCGCCCACCTGGATCCCAGGACGGCGCTGCGGCGGGCGGTCAGCGAGCTCAACCAGTTGATCCCGGCGGTGCTCGCGAACGACGTCGAACTCGACGACCCCGACGCGGCACGATGGCTCCGGTACGCGACGGTCGCGAACCAGCCGTATCTGCTGCCGGCGCCCGGCCGATCGGCGAAACGGGCCGCGGACTTCAAGTTCGTCCGTCGTCCCGACGTCCGTGACGACGTGGAGTGCTTGGTACGGAGGCTTTCCGTGCTGGGAATGGAGACGCTGGTGCTGGACCAGACGAGGCCCGACATCGATCTCCCGGTGGTCCGGGTGGTCGTTCCGGGGCTGCGTCCGTTCTGGAGCCGCTTCGCCCCCGGACGGCTGTTCGACGTACCGGTACGCCTGGGCAGGCTCGCCGAACCGACTCCCTACGAGCGGTTGAATCCCTTCCCCATGTTCTTGTAGATCAAGCTGGAGCAACAGTTGACGACAGATCCCCTCGGCGGTGTGGCCGAAACGATCCCCCTGTGGTCGCTCACCGACGACAGCCTCGTCGAAATCAGTGAGGACGGCTCACTGGTGGTCGTCACGCGCTGGGGTGAGCACGAATTCCCGCACGCGGAACCGCTGGTGGTGGAATCGTTGCGGCGCATGGCCTTGGGGCCGGTGTCGCTGGCGAACGTGACGTCGTCATGGGAGCCCGTCGAACGGGAACCCGATCTCGAAGGCGAACTGAGCTGGACGGCCGAGGGCGCCGACGCGCTGCGGCAGGTGCTCAAGGAACTCGGCGGCTCCGTGGTGCGCTCGCTGGGTCTCGCCGACGGCCGCGGACCGCTGCTGTCGGTGATCCCGGTCGTGCTCGCGCCGGTGTTCGCACCGGTGGCGATCCCCGCCACGCGCCCGATCCGGTTGTCCCGCTTCAGTTCCCTGCGTTCCGACGCCGACGGGATGGGGCTGGAGTCGCCGTCCGCGCGTTATCGCGTGGTGCTGTGCCAGCCGTGGGCGGTGCACGTCGCGGCGACCCTCGCGACGGCGAAGTCGGTCGGGGAGATCGTGACCACGACCGGGATCGATCGCGTCGTGGTGGGCCCGATCGTGTCCTATCTGGTCGCCGCGGGGGTCGTCCAGGCCGCCGGGGAGAACGGCAGGTTCGCCGAGGACGACGATCCCGAACTGGGCGTGTGGTCTCCGGACGAGTTGTCGTTCCACACCACGAGCCGCACCTGGCGGCCCGGCGGCCCGGCCGATCTCGCCGGGCTCGGGAATCCGCCGGTGGTCAAGGCTCCCACCGGTGAAGGCCCGAGCTACTCGTTGTTCCGGCCGGATCTGGCCGAGCGCGCGGAAACCGATCCGACGCTGACGGCGTTGTTGGAGAACGACCACAGCTGCCCGGAGTTCACCGAAAGCGTGTTGTCGGCCGAGCAGATCGGCGAATTCCTGTTCCGTGGCGCGAGAATCCGGTCGATCGGGCCCGCGCATCTTCCGAACGGGCCCGCGCACAGCGCCTCGCAGCGCCCGTATTTCAGCGTCGCCTGCCTGTACGAACTCGAGCTGTACGTGTCGGTGAACCGCTGTTCGGGGCTGGACCGCGGGATCTACCACTACGATCCGCTCGACCACCGGCTCAGCCTGGTCAACGACGACGTGGCCGATCTCGACGAGATGCTCGACATCGCGATGATCGGCGGCGGCAACCATCGTCGGCCCTCGGCGCTGATCACCGTCACCGCGCGGACGCCTCGGATGGCGTCCGTGCTCGGCGGTGGCGCGTACGCCACGACGCTGGCGCATGTCGGCGCGTTGCAGCAGACGCTCTATCTCGTCGCCCGCGCCATGGGGCTGGCCGCGCACGCCGTCCCGGTGGACGCCGGCGACCGCGTCGACCGCGCCCTCAAACTCGACTGGCCCGCCGAGGTGGGCGTCGGTGAATGCGTGCTCGATCTTCCGGTGGACGCCGTGGGGGAGTGAACGGCGAGGTGGTCGTGAGTGGCGTTTCGGGTTAGAACCCGAAACGCCACTCACGACCGTCCGCCGATCGCGCAAGTTCGGACAAGACCGCAGGACCCATCTCGATCGCTCGTCGAGCCCGCTGAAATCACCGACGCGTTAGCTGGCGTACAGAGAAAAGCGACAGCGAATCCGAGGTTGGTCTGATGCAGCTACGAACAGTCGCCATGGCGGCGAACGAGAAAGGCGTCACCGAACCCGGTCGGCACCCTGAGCCGGCGTCTCCCTTGCAACCCGCGGTGCTGCAGGCCATCTCCGCGATGCACGCGAGGTATTTCGACCCGATCACCTTGAGCGACCTGGCACAGGAAGTCTTCGTCAGCCCGTTCCATTTCTCGCGGATCTTCGCGAAGGCGACCGGGGTCACCCCCGGCCGCTACCTCACCGCGATCCGGCTCTTCGAAGCGAAACGACTGCTGCTGACAACATCGCTGACGGTGTCGGACATCGTGTGCAGCGTCGGCTACAGCAGTGTCGGCACGTTCACGAGCCGCTTCACCCGTGCGGTCGGGATGACCCCGACCCAGTACCGCGATCCCGAGGTCGGCGAGCTGCTGGTGGCGATGGCGCCGCACTTCCAGCGGCTGCCGACCCTGGAAGCGTTGCACAGCGCCGGAATGGGCAGCCCCACGATGCGAACCGGTACCGGCACGATCAGCGTGCGGGTCGAGACCCCGCGCGGGGCAGGCCCGGCGACCGTCCTCATCGGACTGTTCGCCGAGTCGATCCCGCAGTGCGGCCCGGTCGCCTTCGGTGGCAGGGCGAACGTCCTGTCCGCGGACATCGAGATCCAGAACGTCCCCGAGGGCCGGTGGACCGTCATCGGGGTGGCCGAGCACGCCGCCGGGACCGCGGCGTCGTCGTTCTCCGTCGGCACCCTGCCCGGCCGCGTCGACATCACCCGGTACGGCATGGTGCACCTCCGGATGCCGATGCGGGCGCCGTCGCCGACCGACGCGCCGATGGCGATCACCCTCGCCGACGGCCCGGCGCCTGCCGGGAACCGGATGGTCGCGCCGGCGCCCGGCTACCTGCGCGCGGTGGCCTGACCGAAAGTCGTTCCCGCGTTCTCCCGGTCTCGCAAACCGGGAGAACGCGGACGCAACCGTGGAGTAGCTGGGCTATCGCCACGCATGTGACGCTTTAACCGATCCGGAATTCGAATCCACCCGATAGGGGGAGAGTGCGTTGGGCAATGGTTGGCGCACGATCAGACGCCGCATGATCACGCCGGACGTCTCCGAGACGTCACTGGACAAGCGCGGTTTCCACAAGAAGAGCCCGGCCGCTCAAGAATTGCTGGAGACCGTCGGTGAGAAATTCCTGCTCGGCTACGCGCACGCGGTCGAAGCGCGGTCCGTCGGGCAGGCGGAAGAATGGCTCGAGCGTATTCCGGTGAAATACCGCGGCTTCGCCTACGAAGGCGCGGGAATGGGTTACGGAATGCTGGACGGGCTGCCCGGCGGCGGCCGCCGTCACATCGAGGGATTCCTCGACGGGCCCGGTGAGAAGCACGACTACATCATCTACGTCGGCGTCGGCTGGGCGATGGCGCGGCTGCCGCGCTTCCGCTGGCCCTCCGCCGACGACTTCGACCCGTTGCTGCGCTGGCTGGTGCTCGACGGCTACGGCTTCCACCAGGCGTACTTCAAGACGGCGAAGTACATCGACGGTCAGTTCCAGGACCCCGGCTTCTCCTGGCCGCCCGGCAACGACGGGTACGCGCTGCGCGCGATCGACCAGGGGATCGGGCGGGCGCTGTGGTTCATCTGCGGTACCGACGTCGATCTGGTCGCCGACGCGATCGCGCGCTTCCCGGAGCGGCGCCACGGAGACCTCTACGCCGGAGTCGGGCTCGCCTCGACCTACGCCTGCGGGGTCACCTCCGACGAACTGCTGAAACTGGCCGAGTTCGCCGGTGAGCACCGCGGGAATCTCGCCCAGGGCAGCGCTTTCGCCGCCGAAGCCCGCGTCCGCGCCGGGCTGCTGATCCCCGAGACCGAGGTCGCCACGCAGGCGATCTGCGGGCTGCCGGCCGAGCGGGCCGCGGCCATCACCCAGGAGGTGCGCCCCGCGACCGTGGTCGACGGCGAACTCCCGGCTTTCGAAACCTGGCGACAGCGCATCGCCGAAGCGATTCTTTCTGGAGGTGCAGGGAAATGACCGCGACCTTGGGCTGGCTCCGCAAGCAGCTTGCGGGCATCGTGGCCTTGGTGCTGATGGCGGGTCTGTTCGTGGTGGCCCAGCTGCCTACGGTCTCGACCGCCGAGGCCGACACGATGGCCTCGAAGTACGCGTTCGAACCACTCACGATCGCCTTGCCGGAAGCGGCGAAGAGCCAGTCGATCCGGACGGTGAACAAGGACTACGAGCACATCCGGGCCTGGATCTCGTCGGTCGGCGCCGCGATCGCGGTCAACGACCTCGACGGCGACAAGCTCGCGAACGACCTGTGCTTCGTCGACCCGCGCAGCGACCAGGTCGTCATCACGCCGACGCCGGGCAAGGGCGGCGACCGCTACGCGCCGTTCGCGCTCGACGCGGCGCCGCTGCCGATGGGCAAGTACATCGCGCCCATGGGCTGTGTGCCCGCGGACTACAACGAGGACGGCCGGGTCGACCTGCTGGCCTACTACTGGGGCCGCACCCCGATCCTGTTCCTCTCGAAGCCGGACGCCACGAAGCTGGAGCCGAAGGCCTACGAGCCGGTGGAACTGGTGCCGGGCAACAACTCCAAGAACGGCGAGTACTCCGGTCCACTGTGGAACACCAACGCCGCTTCGGTCGGTGACTTCGACGGCGACGGCCACCAGGACATCTTCATCGGCAACTACTTCCCCGACAGCGCGGTGCTGGACGACCGTGTCCAGGGCGGGGTCGAGATGAACAAGTCGATGTCGCACGCGGACAACGCGGGTGGCAAGTACATCCTGCGGTTCACCGGCGCCACCCAGGGCGCGAAGCCGACCGCGTCGTTCGCCCTCGACGACAAGGCCATCCCGGCCGACGCCCAGGGCGGCTGGTCGCTGGCGGCCAGCGCGACCGACGTCGACGGGGACAACCTGCCGGAGCTCTACATCGGCAACGACTTCGGCCACGACCGCCTGCTGTACAACAAGTCCCGCCCCGGTCACGTCGAGTTCGCCGAGGTGAAGGGCGTCCGCGGGCCCAACGAGCCGAAGTCCAAGGTGCTCGGCAACGACTCCTTCAAGGGCATGGGCGTCGACTTCGCCGACCTCGACCACGACGGTCTCTACGACCTGTACGTCAGCAACATCACGACGTCCTGGGGCATCGAGGAAAGCCACTTCCAGTTCATGAACACCGCCAAGGACACCGCGGATCTGCGCGGCCGTCTGCAGGGCGGCGAGGCGCCGTGGGTCGACCGCAGCGCGCAGGCGGGCACCGCGTGGTCCGGCTGGGGCTGGGACGTCAAGATCGCCGACTACAACAACAGCGGCGAATCGGTGATCACGCAGGCGACCGGGTTCGTCAAGGGCGACGTCAACCGCTGGCCGCAGCTGCAGGAACTGGCGACCTCGAACGACGAACTGCTGAAGCACCCGTCCTTCTGGCCGAACATGGTGGCCGGTGACGACGTCGGCGGCGACCACACCCTGCACTTCTGGGCCAAGAGCGCCGACGGCCGCTACACCGACCTCGCCCCGCGCCTCGGGCTCGCGGTCCCGGTGCCCACCCGCGGTATCGCCACCGGTGACGCCGACGGCGACGGCAAGCTCGACTTCGCCGTGGCCCGCCAGTGGGAGCAGCCGATCTTCTACCGCAACGTCAGCCCCGACTCCGGGTCGTACCTGAACCTGAAGCTGGTGCACGACAAGGCTTCGGCGGACGGTCCGCTCCAGGCGGCGGGCACCGCGGCGATCGGCGCGCAGGTCACCGTCATCACCCCCGACGGCAAGAAGTACATGGACCGGGTCGACGGCGGCAGCGGCCACTCCGGCAAGCGCAGCCACGAGATCCAGATCGGACTCGGCAAGGTCACCGGGCCGGTGAAGGTCTGCCTGCAGTGGCGCGACCTGACCGGGCAGATCCGCACGCAGGAAGTCCAGCTGACCCCGGGCAGCCACACCTTCCAGCTCGGCGCTCAGGCTAAGGAGAAATGACCGTCATGGCTGAGCAGACACTCACGGCACCGAAGAGCAACAAGACGATCACGGCCCTTCGCCGGTTCGCGATCTCGATCACGATCTTCAACATCATCGGCTACACCGTGCTCGGTTTCGAGCAGCCCTACACCTATCCGTTCATCGCGCTGGCCACGGCGTACGCCACGGAGATCCTGCTGGAGATCATCGGCGCCCGGGCGCAGGGCCGGGGCGTCCGCTTCCGCGGCAACGGTTTCAAGGGACTCGTGGAGTTCCTGTTCCCGGCGCACATCACCGGTCTCGCGCTGAACATGCTCACCTACGTCAACGACCAGGTGCTGGTCATGATGTTCGGCGTGGTGGTCGCCGTCGGCGCCAAGTGGGTCCTGCAGGCCCCGGTGCGGGGCCGGCTGCGGCACTACATGAACCCGTCGAACTTCGGCATCACGATCATCCTTCTGGTGTTCCCCTGGGCGAGCATCGCGCCGCCGTATCACTTCACCGAGCAGGTCGACTCCTGGGTCGGCTGGCTGATCGTCGGCATCATCATCGTCTCGGGCACCGTGCTCAACGCGATGCTGACGCAGCGGATGTGGCTGATCGGCGCGTGGCTGATCACCTTCGCCCTCCAGGCGATCATCCGCGGGTGGATGTTCGACACCGCGATCCCCGGCGCGCTCGGGATGATGACCGGGGTGGCGTTCGTGCTCTACACGAACTACATGGTCACCGACCCGGGCACGACACCGTCGAAGCCCGCGTCGCAGATCCTGTTCGGTTCGGGCGTGGCGCTGGCGTACGGGTTCTTCATGGTCGTACACGTGGCGTATGGCCTGTTCCTCGCCACCGCGCTCGTCTGCCTCATCCGCGGCGCGTTCCTGTGGGGCCTGCACTTCTCCAAGAAGGCCACCGAGAAGTGGGAGGCCGAGCAGGCGAAGTCGGCCGAGATCACCTCCCTGCCCAAGCCGGCCGAGAAGCCGGAGACGGAAACCGGGGCCGTGGCGGCATGACCTCCGGTGCGGAAACCAGCCGGGCGGCGCGTCTCGCGCCGCCCGGCCCGCCGCGCCGGGCGACCTTCGGTCTGCTGAAGAAGCTCTTCACCGACCGGCTGGCGCTCATGTCGGATTCGGCCCAGGTGCACGGGGACGTCGTCCGGATCGCGATCGGTCCCAAGACGATGTACCTGGTGAACCACCCCGATCTGGCGAAACACGTGCTCGCGGACAACGCGGCCAACTACCACAAGGGAATCGGCCTCCAGGAGGCAAGGCGGGCGCTCGGCGACGGGCTGCTCACCAGTGACGGCGACGTCTGGAAGAAGCAGCGCCGGACCATCCAGCCGGTGTTCCAGCCCAAGCGGATCGCGCGGCAGGCCACGGTCGTCGCGAACGAGGTCGAAGGCCTCGTGAAACGCTTGCGGGACACCGAAGGACCGGTGGAGATCCTGCACGAGATGACCGGGCTGACCCTCGGTGTGCTCGGCAAGACGCTGCTCGACGCGGACCTCGGCGGCTTCACGTCACTGGGGCATTCGTTCGAAGCCGTGCAGGACCAGGCGATGTTCGAAGCCGTGACACTGAGCATGGTCCCGCAGTGGGCCCCGCTGAAGAAGCAACTGCGGTTCCGGGAATCGCGGGCCGACCTCCGCCGGATCGCCGACGAGCTCGTCGAGCAGCGGCTGGCCAACCCGGTCGAGAACGGCGAGGACGTGCTCTCGCGCCTCATCGCGACCGACGGGACCCGCGAGCAGATGCGGGACGAGCTGATCACCCTGCTGCTGGCCGGGCACGAGACGACGGCGAGCACGCTCGGCTGGGCGTTCCACCTGCTCGACGAACATCCCGACGTCTTGGCGAAACTGCGTGCCGAGGCCGACGCCGTACTGGGCGACCAGCTGCCGACCCACGACGACCTGCACCGGTTGCCGTACACGGCGAGGGTCGTCGAAGAGGTCATGCGGCTGTATCCGCCGGTATGGCTGCTGCCGCGGGTGGCGCAGGCCGACGACGAGATCGGCGGCTATCACGTCCCCGCCGGATCCGACGTCGTCGTCGTGCCCTACACGCTGCACCGGCACCCGGAGTTCTGGCCGGAGCCCGAGAGGTTCGACCCGGACCGGTTCGATCCGGACCGGCCGAGCGGACGGCCCCGGTACGCCTACATCCCGTTCGGCGCCGGGCCGCGATTCTGCATCGGCAACAGCCTCGGCGTGATGGAGGCCGTCTTCGTGCTGACGATGGTCCTGCGCGACCTCGAACTCAGGAAGCTCCCCGGCTACGACGTGGTCCCCGAGGCGATGCTGTCGCTGCGGGTGCGGGGCGGGCTGCCGATGACCGTGCACACCAGGAACAGGAGGTAGGTTCCGTGGATTCGGACGAACAGGTCAAGGTGTCCACTTTGGAGGCCTACGCGGACACGATCGTGCCGGGGGAGAAGCGGTTCCCCGGCGACCATGCGATCGCCGGCGCGTCGAAGGGGCCGGGCGCGGTCGTGGCGGGCGCGCTCGAACTGCTGCACACCGACGCGACCGGGGTGACCGTCGGGCTGCCGTATCTGGCGCAGTCCCTCAACGAACACGCGAAGGGCTACGCCAAGGAGCACGACCTCACCCTCGACGAGTCGCTGCCGCCGTTCGTCGCGCTGTCCTTCGAGCACCGGACCGCGCTCGTGCGGTCGCTGACCGCGCCCGGGCATCCGGAGAAGGACGGCTGGGTGAGCCTCGCCCTGTTCTGCAACATGTCCTTCGACAGCGCCGCGCACAAGCACACCGCCGAAGCCATCGCCGAAGGGCACCCCGGCCTGCTGGCGATGGGCTACACCGCGCCGGACGAAGACGGGCTGTGGCGGTTCCCGAAGTTCTCCTATCGCCGCGAGCTGGCGCGGCTCCACCCCGACACGACACCTTCCGGGAGCCCCGCATGACTGCCTACGACAAGACCGACGTCGTCATCGTCGGCAGCGGGTTCGGTGGCTCCATCCCCGCCTACCACTTGGCCGCGGGCGGGGCGAAGGTCACCGTGCTGGAACGCGGGCCGTGGCTGGAGACGAAGGACTTCGAGCACGACTATCTGCTCGGCTCGTCCTACACCCGGGCCTTCGATTTCGTCGTCGGCGACGGGATGAGCGTGCTCGGCGGGAACTGCGTCGGCGGCGGTAGCGTGGTGTACTTCGCCGCGATGCCGCGTGCGCCGAAGTTCGTGTTCGAGCGCCACGGCAGCATCGGCCGTCGCATGTGGCCTTCGGCGATCACGCGGGACACGCTGGAGCCTTGGTACGACCGGGTTTCGGAATCGCTTCCGGTGTCCAAACAGGACTGGAACGACGTCTCGTACGCGGGTGGCCTGTGGGCGGCGTTCTGCGACCACTCCGGCCGGACCGCCAACCCGGCGCCGGTCGCGGTGGACAACGACCGGTGCGTGAACTGCAACTTCATGATGGCGGGCTGCCGGTTCGACGCGAAACGCTCGCTGCTGACCAACTACCTGCCCGCCGCGCTCGCGCACGGCGCGAAGATCCGGCCGCTGCACGAGGTCCAGCGGATCGAGCGGATCGACGGCGGCGACTATCGCGTGCACTTCAACGTCGTCGACGACGAGGACTACCGCCTCCAGTCCGGCAGCGGGACGATCGACGCGAAGATCGTCATCATCGCCGCGGGCGCCGGCGCGACCCCGGTGATCCTGCAGCGTTCGGAGGCGGCGCTGGGCACCATGCCGCACGGGGTCGGCCGGTACTTCTCGGGCAACGGTGAGCGGCTCAACACCGCGATCATCAACGAGGAGCGGGTCCGCGAGGTGCTCGGACTGTCCCGTGAGGACGGGAAGGTCTACGAGGCCAACCACATCGGCAAGGGCCCGACCGTGGCGAACTGGGACAAGCTCGACGGTTCGCTGCCGGAGTACGAGCGGTACTCGCTGGAGCAGCTGTACTTCCCGCCGGGACTCGGCACGATCCTGGCGCAGGTGCCGGACGGTGACGAACCGCGTTGGTTCGGGGCGCAGAAGAAGGAGATCCTCAAGAAGTGGGCCTCCTGGCTGACCATCTTCTTGATGACCGAGGACGACAACGAGGGCGTCTTCGGCGCGCCGCCGCCCACCGGCAACGCCTACCGCATCTCGCAGCAGATGCTCGGCCGCGGTCCGCTGAAGTACGACCCGACGCCGAACACCCGGCACGGCTGGGCGCTGGCCGACGCGGAGTGCAAGGAGATCCTCGAAAAGGACGGCCTGGCGAAGGTGGCGCCGTGGACCAACGACGTCGTCGGCGCGTACACCGTGCACCCGCTGGCGTCGTGCCGGATCGGTGACGACCCGGCGACCTCGGCACTGCACCCGAACCACGAACTCCGGGATCACCCCGGGATCTTCGTGACCGACAGCGCTTCCGTACCGGGCGCGCTGACGGTGAACCCGGCGATGACGATCGCGGCGCTGGCCGAGCGTTCGGTGCCGGGTATCGTGCGGGCGCTGCAGGCTCGCGGCGTCGATGTCACCTACGGCGCTCCCGCCCCGGACGGCTCCATCACCGGGCGGCGTGCTGTCAGCAAGCTGTCGCTGGTCGCCGGGAACTGATCATGGCGCCTGCGCTGGTGAAACTCGCGCTGAGGCGTGCGTTACGCGAAGTCCGGTACGTCCGGCCGGTGTCTTTCGGCCGGGCGACCGGGCTCGTGCGCGACGTCTACGGCCGGCTGGAACGCGACTTCGGCATGCTGGCCCCGCCGGTGGCACTGCATTCGCCGTCGCCGGACGTGCTCGCGGCGAGCTGGGTGATGCTGCGGGAGTCGTTGGTGGCGGCCGGAGAGACGAGCCGGGCGGACCGGGAGATCGTCGCGACCCTGGTGTCGCAAGAGAACTCGTGTCCGTACTGTGTCGAGGTCCACGGGATGGCGCTGGACTCGCTCGGGCGCTCTTCGGAGGCCTCGGCGATCGCTTCGGGGCGGCCTGTGGCGGACCCACGCGCGGGGACCCTTTCGCCGGGTGCCCGTGCGGAGCTGACCGCGGTCGCGTTCGCGTTCCACTACCTGAACCGGGTGGTGAGCGTGTTCCTCGGGCCGTCGCCGTTACCTTCGTCCGTGCCGGATTCGGCGCGTGCCAAGGCCAAAGCGGTTCTGGGGCGGTTCCTTCGTCCGGTGGAGGATGCTTCGCCGGGGGAGTCGCTGGAGCTGCTGCCCCCGGGGTCGGGGGATTTCGGTTGGGCCGCGGGTAATCCCGTGGTCGCGGATGCCTTCTCCCGTGCTTCGTCGGTGTTCGCCGCATTGGCGGTGCCTTCGGCCGTTCGGGAGGTCGTCGAGCGAGAACTGTCTACTTGGGACGGTTTGCCGCCTGGGCTGAGCCGGTCCTGGGTGGATGCCTTCGACGGTCCCGGGGTCCGGTTGGCGTTGGTGGTCGCGAAGGCGCCTTACCAGGTCGACGACGCTCTGGTCGCGGCCGCGGGACTGGGTGATCGAGAGCTGGTCGAGCTGGTGGGGTGGGCGAGTTTCACGGCCGCCGCTCGTGCTGTTTCGGTCGCTTCGCCACGTGGTCGGTGAGGCCGCGCGGCCGGTGTCGTGTCGCGAAAGCCACTTTCGGGACGTCTGATGTCCCGAAAGTGGCTTTCGCGACGTCGTGGGCTTCGGGCCCGCCTCCCTCACTGTGTGGATTTCGGTGCGTTGGATGACTCGAAATCCACCCAGCCCGGTGAGACCGTCCCTGTCACGACCGGTGTGTGGAAATAGGGGCACTCAACGTCCATATTTCCACGCGCCCCACAATGGAACGCCCTTTGTCGCTCGCGACCCGGTCGAGAAGTGCTCGAATCTGGCGCCTCGGTCACGGCTTTTGTCCCGTGTGGACAGCCGAGGACGCGCCGATGCCGCCGGATGACGGCCCACCTTCAACAACCAGAGAGAAGACTTCGCACCCGCCGCCGGTTCATGCTTGACCGGACTGCGCGAACGGACGGTGGCCGCGTTTCTGGGGACAGAGCCCGGCGCCGGGACCGGATTCCGTGACTTGAGTGTTGAGAGCTAGGGGAGTGCGGTGGCATGAGCGTTGAGCGGATTTCGATTGTCGGTATCGGTCTCCGATACCCGGACGCCGGTTCCCCGGAAGAACTGTGGGAGAACGTCCTCGCCGGCCGCAGGGCGTTCCGGAGACTGCCCGACGAGCGGATGAACCGCGAGGACTACTACTCGCCCGACCCCAAGGCGCCGGACCGTTTCTACGCCCAGAAGGCCGCGGTCCTCCGCGACTGGGAATTCGACCGGATCAAGTACAAGGTCGCGGGCAGCACGTTCCGTTCGACCGACACCACGCACTGGCTGGCGCTCGACGTCGCCGCGCAGGCGCTGGCGGACGCGGGGTTCCCCGAGGGCGAAGGGCTGCCGCGGGCCGCCACGGGCGTCGTGATCGGCAACAGCCTCACCGGTGAGTTCTCGCGCGCCAACATCATGCGGCTGCGCTGGCCGTACGTGCGCCGCACGGTCGCGGCGGCGCTGGCCGAGCGCGGCTGGGCCGAGAGTGACACCGCCGAATTCCTCCACGATCTCGAGGCGCAGTACAAGGCCCCGTTCCCCGCGATCGACGAGGACACGCTCGCGGGCGGGCTGGCGAACACGATCGCCGGCCGCGTCTGCAACTTCTTCGACTTCGGCGGCGGCGGGTTCACCGTGGACGGCGCCTGCTCGTCTTCGCTGCTTTCGGTGGTCACGGCGGCGAACGCGCTTTCCGAGGGAGACCTCGACGTCGCCATCGCGGGCGGTGTCGACTTGTCGATCGACCCGTTCGAGGTGATCGGTTTCGCCAAGACCGGCGCGCTCGCCAAGCGGGAGATGAAGGTCTACGACGCCGATTCCAACGGTTTCTGGCCCGGCGAGGGTTCCGGCATGCTCGTGCTGATGCGCGAGGACGACGCGATCGCGCAGGGCAAGCGGATCTACGCCAGCATCGGCGGCTGGGGTGTCTCTTCCGACGGCAAGGGCGGCATCACCCGTCCGGAGGCCTCGGGTCACCGTCTCGCGCTCCAGCGGGCGTACGAGAAGGCCGGCTACGGCGTCGAAACCGTTTCCTACTTCGAGGGCCACGGCACCGGGACCGCGCTGGGCGACGCCACCGAGATCGAGGCGCTCTCCACCGCCCGCCGCGACGCCGACCCGCTCGCCGACCGCGCCGCGCTGAGCACGATCAAGGGCAACATCGGCCACACCAAGGCCGCGGCCGGTGTCGCCGGGCTGATCAAGGCGACGCTGGCGGTGTACCACCAGGTCATCCCGCCCGCGACCGGCCACTACGAGCCGCACGAGTCGCTGATCGGCGACTCCGCGCGGATGTACGTCCCGACCGAGGCCGGGCTGTGGCCCGCGGACCACCCGGTCCGCGCGGGTGTCTCCGCGATGGGCTTCGGCGGCATAAACTCGCACGTCACCGTCACCGAGGCGCCGGGCGCGGCCCGGCGCAAGGAACTCGACGAGCGGACCCGTTCACTGGTCGCCGGACGGCAGGACAGCGAACTGCTGCTCCTCGACGCCGACGACGCCGCGTCGCTGCGCGGCAGGCTGACCGGTCTGCTGGAAGTCGTGCCGAAGCTCTCGCTGGCGGAGCTCGCGGACCTCGCGGCCACGCTTTCCGCGGAACTGTCCGGGAAACCGGTCCGCGCCGCGATCGTCGCGACCAATCCCGAGGACGCCGAGCGCAAGCTGGCCAAGCTGCTCGACCTCCTCGGCGAGGGAGAGCCGGAAGTCTTCTCCACCGGCGACGGCATCTTCGCGGGCTCCCGCGGCAAGGACCCGAAGATCGGTTTCCTGTTCCCCGGCCAGGGTTCCGGACGCGGCACGGTCGGCGCGCTACGCAAGCGCTTCGCTCACGCCGACGACATCTATCGCGCGGCCGCCCTTTCGACCGGCGCCGACCAGGTCGCCACCGAGGTCGCGCAACCGCGTATCGTCACCGGTTCGCTCGCCGGGCTTCGCGTGCTGAAGAGCCTCGGCATCGAAGCACAGACGGTCGCCGGTCACAGCCTCGGTGAACTCACCGCCCTGCACTGGGGCGGCGCGCTCACCGAACGCGAAGTCCTCAAGCTGGCCAAGATCCGCGGCAAGGTGATGGCGACCGCGAGCGACGGGAACGGCGCCATGGCGGGGATCGCCGCCGGCCCCGGGGTCGCCGAACGCTTCGCCGAGGGCGAGGACGTCGTCATCGCAGGCTACAACGCGCCCGAGCAGACCGTCCTTTCCGGACCGTCGGAGGCGATCGACCGGGTGGTCGCCCGTGCCCGCGCGGAGGGCGTCACCGCCACCCGCATCAACGTCTCGCACGCGTTCCACTCGCCGGCGGTCGTCCCGGCCGCCGAGGCGATGACCGAGGAGCTGGCCGCGTTCGACTTCGCCAGGCTCGACCGGCCCGTCGTCTCGACGGTGACCGGTGACGTCCTGCACGCCGCCGAGGACCTGCGCGATCTGCTCCGGGACCAGGTGGTCCTGCCGGTCCGCTTCCGCGAGGCGGCCGCGAAGGTCGCCGAACGCAGCGACCTGGTGATCGAGGTCGGCCCCGGCCACGTGCTCACCGGCCTGGTCGGCGAGATCGCGCCCGGCACGCCGGTGCTCGCGATCGACACCGACAGCCCGAAGCTGGCCGCGCTGCTGAAGGTGGCGGGTGCCGCGTTCGCGTTCGGCGCCCCGCTGAACACCTCCGCGCTGTTCGACGGCCGGATCGTGCGGACGCTGCCGGTGGACGGGGAGTTCTCGTTCCTCACCAGCCCGTGTGAGGCCGCGCCGTCCATCGGTGCCGACCTGACCCGCGACCGCGTCGCCGACCCCGCCGAGGCCGCCGACGCCCCGGCCGGAACGGCTTCGGAAAGCGGTGGCAGCAGCACCCTCGACCTGCTGCGCAAGCTCGCTTCCGAGCGGGTCGAGCTGCCGCTCGAAGCGGTCACCGCCGACACGCATCCGCTCGACGACCTGCACCTTTCGTCGATCACGGTCGGCCAGCTCGTCAACGACGTGACCCGGGCGCTCGGACGGCCCGCGCTGGAGGGCATGCCGAACTTCGCGACCGTCTGTCTCGGCGAACTCGCCGAGATGATCGACGAACTCGCCCAGACCGCCAAACCCGCCGACAACAACCAGGCCGAGGTCGCCGGCGTCGGACCGTGGGTCCGGCCGTTCGGGGTCGAATACGTCGTCGCGCCGAAGCCGTCGCCCGATCTCACGCCGGGCCTGTCCACCGCCGAGTGGACGGCGTTCGCGCCGGACGGCCATCCGCTGGCGGAGCCGCTGCGCGCGGCACTGGCCACCGCGGGCGTCGGCGACGGTGTCCTGCTCTGCCTGAACTCCGACAGCGGTTCCGGCGACGTCGGCCTGTTCCTCGACGCGGGCCGCGCCGTGCTGGCCGCGCCCAACGGCACGCGGTTCGTCGTGGTGCAGCACGGTCTCGGTGCCTCCGGTCTGGCGAAGACGCTGCGGCTGGAGGACCCGTCGGCCCGCACCACGATCGTCGATCTCGCCGACGTCGGCCCGGTCGACCCCGAGGCCGTCGAAGCCGCGGTTTCCACCGTGGTCGCCGAAGTGGCGGCGACCAACGACTTCAGCGAGGTCCGCTACGACGCCGCCGGGATCCGCACGGTGCCGAAGCTCGCCGCGCTGACCCCGGCCGAGGCCGAAGGGACCCCGCTGGGGACCGAAGACGTCCTTCTCGTCACCGGTGGCGGCAAGGGCATCACCGCCGAGAGCGCGCTGGCGCTGGCCAAGGACTCCGGCGCGAAACTGGCGCTGCTCGGCCGGAGCGACCCGGCCGACGACGCCGAACTGTCGGAGAACCTCGGCCGGATGGCGGCGGCGGGCATCACCTACCGCTACGAACGCGCCGACGTCACCGACGCCCGTCAGGTGGCCGACGCGATCGGCCGCGTGCAGGCCGAGTTCGGCCCGGTCACCGCGGTACTGCACGGCGCGGGCCGCAACGAGCCCGCCGCGCTGTTCTCCTTGACCGAGGAGAGCTTCCGCAAGACGCTGGCCCCGAAGATCGGCGGCCTCAACGCCGTCCTCGACGCCGTCGACCAGGACAAGATCAAGCTGCTGGTGACCTTCGGCAGCATCATCGGGCGGGCGGGCCTGCGCGGTGAGGCGCACTACGCCACGGCCAACGACTGGATGACCGAACTGACCGTGCGGTTCGGCCAGGAGCACCCCCAGGCCAGGGCGATCGCCCTCGAATGGTCGGTCTGGTCGGGGACGGGCATGGGCGAAAAGCTCGGTGTCGTCAGCGCTTTGATGCGCGACGGCATCACCCCGATCCCGACCGAAGAGGGGATCGAGATCCTCCGCCAGGTCGTCGGCGATCCGGCCGCCCCGTCGGTACTGGTCGTCTGCGGCCGGACCGGGGGCCTGGCCACCCTGCCGGTGGAGAAGCGCGAACTGCCGCTGACCCGCTTCGTCGACCGCGCCGTCGTGCACTACCCGGGCGTCGAGCTGATCACCGAGGCCGACCTGTCCGCGGGCAGCGACCCGTATCTGGCCGACCACCTGCTCGACGGTCAGCTGCTGTTCCCGGCGGTGATCGGCATGGAGGCGATGACCCAGGTCGCGAAGGCCGCCCTCGGCGCGGAAACGCTGCCGGCTCCGGTGCTCTCCGACGTCGAGTTCCTGCGCCCGATCATCGTCTCGCCGGGCGGGTCGACCACGATCCGGCTCGCCGCGCTGGCCAGGGACGCCGAAACGGTGGACGTGGTGCTGCGCAGCGGCGAGACCGGGTTCAGCGCCGACCACTTCCGGGCCCGGCTGAGCTTCTCCCGGCCGGATCCGCTCGGCGAGACCGTCGTCCGCGACGTCGCGCTGCCGCCCGTCCCGGTCGATCCGACCACCGAGCTGTACGGCACGGTCCTGTTCCAGGGCAAGCGGTTCCAGCGGGTCACCGGATACCGGCGGGCCAGCGCGCGGCACGCGGTCGCGGAGATCGCGACCGGCGCCGAGGTCGACTGGTTCGCGCCGTTCCTCCCGCAGGAGAAGCTGCTGGCCGACCCGGGCACCCGCGACGCGATGATGCACGCGATCCAGTGCTGTGTCCCGGACGCGACCCTGCTGCCGCAGGGGATCGAGCGGCTGTACCTCGCCGAACCCGGCGAGCAGGACCCGGAGTACGTGCTCCTCGACGCCCGCGAACGTTCGCAGGACGGCGACAGCTACCTCTACGACCTCGACGTCCGCAACCCCGACGGGAAGCTGGTCGAGCGGTGGGAAGGGCTGAAGCTGCGCGCGGTGCGCAAGCGTGACGGCGAAGGACCGTGGGTCCCGTCGATGCTCGGGTCCTATTTGGAGCGTTCCGTCGAACGGCTGCTCGGCTCGTCCCGCGCGATCGTCGTCGAACCGGACCCGGTGGGCGTCTCCGTGGAGACCACGCCGGAACGGCGGGCGCAGACGGCACTGGCCGCCGGCCGCGCCGTCGACGCCCCGCTCGAGATCCGCTACCGCCCGGACGGCAAACCGGAGGCCGACGGGGTCGAGGTGAGCGCGTCGCACAGCTCGGACCTCACCCTCGCGATCGCGGGCAGCGGCCGGGTCGCGTGCGACGTCGAAACCGCGATCGAGCGGACGCCCGAGGACTGGGCGGGGCTGCTCGGCGAGGATCTGCTGTCGGTGGGCGAACTGCTCGCCGCGGACGCCCGCGAGCCGCTTTCGGTCGCGCACACCCGGGTCTGGAGCGCGCTGGAATGCGTGCGCAAGACCGGGGACATGACACAGGCGCTCACCGTGCACCGGGTCGACCCGGACGGCTGGGCGGTGCTTTCCCACGGCGCTGCCCGCATCGCCACCTGGGTGACGACCGTCAACGACCGGACCGATCCCGTCGTCTTCGCGGTGCTCCAGGGAGAGGAGAACTGACATGGCCGACTACTACGAGATCCTGCATACCGTCGGGTTCGAAGAGACCAACCTGGTGGGCAACGTCTACTACGTGAACTACGTGCGCTGGCAGGGCCGGTGCCGCGAAATGTTCCTGAAGGAGAAGGCGCCCGCGGTACTCGAAGAGGTCCGCGACGACCTGAAGCTCTTCACGCTCAAGGTGGATTGCGAGTTCTACGCGGAGATCACCGCGTTCGACGAGCTGTCCATCCGGCTGCGGCTGGAGGAGCTGACCCAGACCCAGGTCCAGTTCACCTTCGACTACGTCCACCTCACCGCGGAGGGAGAGCGGCTGGTGGCCCGCGGGCGGCAGCGGATCGCGTGCATGCGCGGCCCGAACACGGCCACGGTGCCCAGCCGGGTGCCCGAACAGCTGCGTGAGGCGCTGGCCCCGTACGCGGTCGACGGCAAGGGGGAATGACGTGGGCACGCTGGACGAGCCTTCGCGGCCCGTGCTGAAACGCCTGCCGTCGCCCGCGGCCCGCCGCCGGTTGTCAGCGCAGGCCGGGTTGCGGGAGGTGATGGGCCAGTTCGCCACCGGGGTCACCGTGCTGACCGCCGGGGGCGAACGGGCCCACGGGATGACCGCCAACGCCGTCACCTCCGTGTCGCTGGAGCCGCCGATGGTGCTGTGCTGCGTTTCCCGCGCGGCCCGGATGCACGAGGCGATCGTGACGGCGGGTTCCTACGCGGTCACGGTGCTGGCGTCGGATCAGAAGGACCTGGCGAAGTACTTCGCCGACTGGCGCCGCCCGGCCGGGCTCGCGCAGTTCGACTCGGTGGACTGGACGGCCGGGCCGCAGACCGGCGCCCCGCTGCTCGACGGCGCGCTGGCGTGGCTGGAATGCGAGCTGGCCGAAGTCTACGAAGGCGGTGACCACTCGATCTTCCTCGGCAAGGTGGTCGCCTCCAGCCGCGGCACCGCACAGGACTCGCTGGTCTTCTACAGCGGCGGCTACCACCAGATCGACGGCCGGATCCGGGCATCGGCCTGACAGGAGAGGAAAACGTCATGACCATCAACGAATCCACCCCGCCCGCCACGGCGCCCACGGCCGAACGGCCGCCGGTGGTGACCACCATGCCCCGCCTCGGGCGGGGGGTGTGCTGGCGCGACATCGTGCGCGAGATCGAGCTTGACGAACTCGAGCGCGATGCCCGGCTACGGGACGCGGCGTGACCCTGCAAGGTGATCCGGGCGCACAACGCGCGGAGGACTCCGAGGTGGTGCCGCTGCCGGAGGACCGGCTGCGGCGCTCCCGGGTCCCGAGGGCGACCGACGGGCGGGTGATCCCCCTCGCCCGCGGCGCCGAGCCCGTGCACCCACCGCAACCGACGATGCCGTTGCTGCGCGCCCAGCGCGACGAGCTGCGCGAGCACATCGTCGACGGGCGGCTCGACGGCGTCCGGCGGCAGCACTCGCTCGGCAAGCACACCGCGCGTGAGCGGCTGGAACTGTTGCTGGACGAGGATTCCTTCACCGAGATCGAGCTGTACCGGCGGCATCAGGCGAGCGGGCTGGGGCTGGCGGACAACCGGCCGTACACCGACGGCGTCGTCGCCGGCTCGGGCACCATCGACGGACGGCGGGTGTTCGTCTACGCGCAGGACTTCACCGTCTTCGGCGGTTCGCTCGGCGAGGCGCACGCGGCGAAGATCCACAAGGTGCTGGATCTGGCGATCGCCACCGGTTCGCCGGTGATCGGGCTCAACGACAGCGGGGGAGCCCGGATCCAGGAAGGCGTCATGGCGCTCGACGGCTACGGCGGCATCTTCCGCCGCCAGGTCGAGGCGTCCGGCGTCATCCCGCAGATCAGCGTCGTGCTGGGGCCGTGCGCGGGCGGGGCGGCGTATTCGCCCGCGCTCGCGGATTTCGTCTTCATGGTGCGCGACACCGCCCGCATGTACCTGACCGGGCCGGACGTCGTCGAGACCGTGACCGGGGAACGGGTCAGCCACGACGAACTGGGGGGCGCGGACGTGCACGGCGCGTCGTCCGGCGTGGCGACCGTGGTGCACGACGACGAGGAGAGCTGCCTCGCCGACGTCCGCTACCTGGTGTCTCTGCTGCCGTCGAACTACCTGGAGCCCGCGCCCCGCGAGCCGTCGCAGGACGCGGGCAGGGACCGGCGGCCCAGGTTCGCCGAACTCGTCCCGGTGGAGCCGAACAAGCCCTACGACATGCGCGAGGTGTTCGCGGAACTGGCCGACGACGGCGAGTTCTTCGAACTGCACGAGCGATGGGCGGGCAACGTGCTGTGCGCGCTCGCGCGGATCGACGGGCGAGTGGTCGGCCTGGTCGGCAACCAGCCGGTGGTGTTCGCCGGCGTGCTCGACGGCCCGGCGTCGCAGAAGGCGGCGCGGTTCGTGCGGTTCTGCGACGCCTTCAGCATCCCGCTGGTGACGCTCGTGGACGTTCCCGGCTTCCTGCCGGGGGTCGAGCAGGAGCATTCGGGGATCATCCGGCACGGGGCGCAGCTGCTGCACGCCTACTGCGAGGCGACCGTGCCGCGCGTCCAGGTGATCCTGCGCAAGGCGTACGGCGGCGCGTACATCGTGATGGACTCGCGGTCCATCGGGACCGATCTCTCGCTGGCGTGGCCGACCAACCAGATCGCCGTGATGGGCGCCGAGGGCGCGGTCAACGTGCTGTTCCGCAAGGATCTCGCCGCCGCGCCCGAGCCGGACGCGCTGCGCGCGCATCTGGTCGCCGAATACACCGAGGAGTTCATGAACCCGCAGTATTCGGCCGAACGCGGGCTGGTCGACGACCTCATCGACCCCGCGGACACCCGGTCCGCCGTCGCCAGGGCGCTGGACATGCTGCAGGACAAGCGAAAGACGGCGCCCCAGCGCAAGCACGGCAACCACCCGATCTGAACGGGGAAACCATGTCACCGTCCGGAATGGACAGTGCACCCGTCTTCCGGGTCCTGCGCGGGGACCCGGAAGACACCGAACTGGCGGCCCTCGTGGCCGTCTTCACCGCGTTGGCCTCCGCCGCGCCTTCGCCCGCGGCGCCGGCCCGCTCGGCCTGGTCACCGCTCGCCGCGCCGACTTGGCGCACCTCGACGCTGCGCTAGATTGGTGCGGCGTCGTAAGTGACAATGGGGGCTATTGAGGGGTAAGTCAAACCTGGCGTGCTTCCCAGCCGATGGCTCACCCGCGGGACCCGACTTACCCTAACTGTCCACAAAGGACGCCAATTCGGTCATTCGTGTCCGATCGGGCGCTTTGCGCGGGGGTCGTGAGTGGCAACGGTCGTTCTACGCTCTTTTTCACTCACGACCTCCGCGAGAACCGGACATCGTTATACCAATCGGGCGCTCAATCGGCTAGACATGTCCTTTTTGGACACTTCGCGGCGAGGCCGGGCCGTGAGCCGGCCCGGGACCCTGTTTTCCAGGGGGCCATCTGTCCCGTGGGGGCGCCCGGGCGTAAACGGACCCTCACCGGCCGGCCACGTTCGCCTCGCCCCTGCTTACGCGAGACGTCGCGCGGCCTCGATTTCCCGCCGCGGCGGATACGTACTGTGGCGCGCGTGCACCGCGACGTAGAGGATCCCTCCGTCGAGCACGGCCTCCAGGCCCGTTCGCTCCCCGGGCTCGAACGGGCCCCCGCAGGCCGCGCAGGTCCGCTGCCGCATCGCGGCGCTCATTGCCGATCCCGCTGCTCGGGGACCGCGGGGTCGGGCCACGACAGGCCAAGCAAATCGACGTCGAGCTCGTCGTCGGCGTAGATCTCGTACGGGTCGAGGCGTTCGGTCATGGTGCGCTCCCTGGGTTTCGAGGTACCTCAAGGGCACTACCGACGGCCCTTCGGCGGCCACCTTTCCTTTGCTCACCGAGACCTCAGCCCGTCCTCGAGCGCGTCACGATCGGAGGGGTCCATCCTTGGTTGTCAAGTGAGTCGTTCATCGAAGGCCGGGAGGAACGTCATGACGGCACAGGTGCGAATTTGGGTCGTGACCGATGATTTCGACCCGTGCGGGGCCGCGGAGGCCGTCCCGGCGGCGGTCGTCCCGGAGCCGAGGCACGCCCCCGAAAACGATTTCCCGGCCGAGCACATCGTCCTCGGTTACAACTAGGTATGGCGCACGGACGAAGAAGACCATCAGGTATCGCGCGCGCGAAGATGAAGATCGCCCGCGAACCGACCAGACCACGAGGAGGCCTCCGGATGGCTATGCGCCTCCAGCTCACGTCGGGTTTGCAGGTGTTGGAAGAATGGGCGATCAATGCTCCGCAGGCCGACCGGAATGTCGTCTACGAAGCGCTTTTCGCGGTGGCGGACGGCTCCGCCTTCCTCATCTACGACATTTTCGGCGACAGCAGGGAACCGCATCAGTTTCTTTTTCTGGTGAAACACGATCTCGTCCTCCGTATCGGGATCGATCGCGCCGATTCCTCGTTCGAGATCGTCTACATCGGGGCGCTGGAGCAGGGCACTCCCGCGGCGGCCTGGGCTGAGGATTCCGACGAATCCTGACCCGGGTACCGCCGAACGGCCCAGTCCCGGCGGGAGTGGATCATGTGTTCCTCATCTTGACATCGTCCAGTTCAGCGTGAAATTCTTCCGGTGTTTGCGGCTGGGGGGATCATGCCGGGGATTGAATTGCGATATCGAGGTCTGGGAGGCGTGAAAGATGTCATCACCTGAATTCCCGGGATTGGACGTTTCCACTCGGGTACGCGCACGTGACATTCAGATGGCAGGCGTCGCCGACGTCCGGCGGCGGGTGCTGATGATCTCCGGGGCGATCGACACCACCGATCACGACATCTCGGTGAGTGTCAATCTCCCGGAACCGGGCCGCTGGCAGGTCATCAAGTCCGAGACCAACCTGACCGACAAGACCTGGGTCGCGATGCAGGTCGTCACCGACGAGGACTCGACCTTCGTCAACGACGCCGAGACGCTCGTCCTCTCCCGCCAGTTCTCGAAGTCCTTCATGACGCCGGATCAGCGCCGCCTCACCTTCTACGACGGTGAAGTCCGGCCCGGCGAAGCGGTGCTCAAGGTGTACTCGCTCGACGCGGGCGGCCGGAAGCCGACCTACTCCTACTCCCGCTACAGCCCGATCGCGACCGACACCGCCGAGCAGTCCCAGCAGACCCTGGACGAAATGATCAGCAACGGGATGAAGCAGCGGCCCGTGATCGAGCTGATCGTCCCGGTGACCGTGATCGGCTGAGCACACCGGTGATCACCTTCGTCCCGGAACCCCATCTCCTCGAATCGCCGCGCGGGCGTGAGTGGCCGGTACTCCCCGGCACCCGCGCGGCGGTCACCGCCGAACCGCCGTCCGCCGCCGACGTGGTCGTCGTCGGGGCGGGCCCGGCCGGGCTCGCGGTCGCTTCCGCGCTGTGGCACCACGGCGTGACCGACCTCGTCGTCGTCGACCGCGACGGCCGTCCCTGCGGCCGGTTCTTCGATCGCATCGATCTGCTCGGCCAGCGCGTGCTGCGGTCGCCGTACGAACACCACCCCGGCGTCGAGGGGTACCGCGACTGCGAACTCCTGGACTTCGCCCGGCTGCACTGGTCGGTGCTCACCCCGGTGGAACGCCGGGAGATCCGCATGGCGCAGGCCGGGCACCGCTCGGTCGTGCCCGTCGACGTCTTCGAGGCCTACTGCCGTCATCTCGCGGCGAGTCATCACGTCACCGAGCGGACCTGGCGCGGTTCGGTCCGCGAGGTGCTGCCGACCGCTGACGCCGTCACCGTGCGCGCCGACCGGTTCTCCGTCACCGCGCGCCACGTCGTGCTGTGCCTCGGCGAGGAGCGCCGAGCCGCCCCGGACACCTGGTGGGGCGGCGGTCGTCCGCCGCGCGGGGTGAGCTACTGGGACGAACCCGTTCCCGATGGCGGGAACCGGCTCGCCGTCGTCGGTGCCGGCCTCACCGCCGCGCACCTGATCTCCAACGGTCTCGCCCAGGGCCGCGAGGTGCACTGGGTGGTCCGCGAAGCGGGCGAACGCTACCAGTGCGCCGACGTCAACTCGTCGTTCTTCCGGCCCGAAGGCCGCGCTCGTTTCGACGGCGTGAGCTGGTCCGAGCGGCTCGAACTGATGGGCCGGTTCCGGCGGGCGTCGATCATGTTCGAGTTCCGCCCGATGCTCGAAGCGGCCGAAGCCGAAGGCAGGCTGATCGTGCATCGCGGCAGGGCGATCACGAAGGTGACGCCCGGCGTCGGCCTCCACCTCGAAGACGGTTCGCGGGTGTCCGTGGACCACGCCGTCCTGGCGCTCGGCACCACGCCGTCGATCGGGGACGGCCTGATGCCCGACGAGGCCGTCCTCGACCGCGGCGGCTGGCCGCGACTGGACGAACGCACGTTCGCCTACCTCGGCGCGCCCCGGGTCTTCGCCGTCGGCGCGGCCGCGGGGATGGCGCTGGGGCCCGCCGCCCGCAACATCGACGGTCACCGCGTCGCCACCGCGCGGGTCGCGGCCACCGTCGCCGAGAACCTGCGGCGCCACCTCCCGCTGCGGACGGCCACGAAGGACGTCGCCCGTGTCTGAGCCTTACGACTCCCGCTTCACCCTTCCGTCGATCGACGACGCCCCCTCGACCGAGGCGGGGGTGATCCTGCTGGGGCTGGACGCCGAACGCCTGCTCGCCGGCGTCGGACTCGCCCGGATCGCCGACGAGCCCGCGCTGGTCGCCCTCGCCGTGGACCAGGCCCGGCACGACGCGCTCGACCTCCGCACCGAAGCGCTGGTCGAGGCAGGCATCCTTCGCTGGCGCGCGGTCCGCCCGCTGATCGAAGCAGGTCCGGAGATGGCGTCGGCGGGTTCCCTGCGCCGAGAATGGGAGCACGCGACCGCGCGCGTCACCGCCACGGTGACCGGGCTGGGACCGGCGTCGGTGTCCTGCCTCGCGGCCTGCTGGCTGCGGCGCGACGACATCGACGACGCGGTCCGGTCCGCCTCGACCCTGCGGTCGCCGGAACAGGGGAGCGCACAAGATGTCCTATCTCGGGTCTTTGCCGACTGACGCCACGCTGCTGCAGGTGTTCCAGCGGTTTCCCGCTCCGGCGGCGAAGCTGCTGGACTTGCACGAGCTGATCATGCGGGCGCCGTCGGCGTTCGGCGCGGGGGAGCGGGAGCTGATCGCGGCCTACGTCTCCGGCGTCAACGACTGCGGCTACTGCCACGGGGTCCACACCGTCACCGCGGAGGCTTTCGGTGTGCCGGAAGGACTTCTGACCGCCGCACTGGCCGACCTCGACGCCGCGCCCGTGGACGAGCGCATGAAGCCCGTGCTGGCCTATGTGGGCAAGCTGACACGTACGCCGTCCCAGGTGACCGAAGAGGACGCTGAGGCCGTCTTCGCGGCGGGCTGGGATGAAGCCGCGCTGCACGACGCGGTGCTCGTGTGCGCCCTGTTCAACTTCATGAACCGGATGGTCGAGGGGCTCGGGATCCGCGCCGACGCCGCGTACGCGAAGACGTCCGGCGTGCGCCTGAAAGAGGGCGGATACGCCGGCCTGGCGACCCTGCTCGGTTCTTGAAACCTCTGTCCACAGTGGACGCGTCGATTGGTCTGTTCGAGGTATTCCGATGACTATCGGTGATCGTGTCGCAATGAGATCGGTCGACCGCGTTCCGTCATCGGCGACCGTCCACATTACTCCATTCGATGGCGTTGATCGCGGGGATGGCGCAGTCGGAAGAACCTTCCGGAGTAGGTAAAAAGCACATTCCCGCGATGATGCACGACACTGGCTGCGAACTGGGTGCTCAGGCACGATTTCCTCATCGAACAAGAACACCCGACCAGCCTGGGAGCCATTTCGATGAAGAACGCTGTGACCGACAACGTCCGTTCGCTATTCGCCGTCCGGGGAATCGACACCACTTCCGCCGGGCACCAGGTCGAGCTGGTGATCGACCGGTTCGACAACTGGTCGAACCGGCAGGGTGGGCAGGTCTTCGGCTGTTTCACCACCTGTGAGGTCCCTCCGCCGCTGGCCGAGGCGAGCTGAAGCCGACCACCGCTCCGCCGACCGCCTCTCACGTCGCGAACGTGAGAGGCGGTCGGCTTTGTGAGATCACGGAAAGTCGCCCATGAGTGCGGAACTCGTATCCGGGTAACTCGTTCGCCGCGTAATACACCAAGCCGGACACCTCGTGGCAGAGCCGACTCATCACTCGAATGGTGGAACGCATTCCGGTTGGCCGTGTTTAGGTTGGGTGACGGGGACAGCGTGCGCGGAGGGGGCGGCGCCGATGGTGATCAGAGTTCTCATAGCCGAGGACATGCATATCGTCAGGGGGGCGCTGGTAGCGCTCCTGCGGCTGGAGCCGGATATCGAAGTGGTGTCCGAAGTGGCGTCCGGAGACGAGATCCTGGCCGCCGCGCGGAGTTCGCGGACTCAGGTCGCGATCATCGACATCGACCTTCCAGGCAAGGACGGCCTCACCGCGGCCACCGAAATCCACGAGCAGCTTCCCGAGGTCAGGACGCTGATCCTGACCAGCCTCGGCAGACCGGGCACTCTTCGCCGGGCGCTGGCGGCCAAGGTCAACGGTTTCCTGTTGAAAGACGCCCCCGCGGAGAAGCTCGCCAACGCGGTGCGCGGGGTGGCCGCCGGACGGAGGATGGTCGACGGCGAGCTGGCGCTGGCCGCCTGGGACACCGTGGACTGCCCGCTGACCCCGCGCGAGATCGACGTCCTGCGGTTGACCGCGGAGGGCCGCGACACCCTGGAGGTCGCGGCGAAGGCGTTCCTCTCCACCGGAACGGTGCGCAACTACCTGACCACGATCGTGGCGAAGCTCAACGCACGCAACCGGGTCGACGCGATCCGGATCGCGAAGGAATCCGGCTGGATCTGAGCGGTGCTGGACCGCGGTCTATACAGGCACGACGGCACGCAACCGGAACCGTCCGTCGGCCTCGACACCGGCGGTCAACTCGCCGCCCAGGCCGGCGACGCGATCCGACATGTTCGTGATGCCACTGCCCGCGACCTCGACCCGCGCAGGCTTGCCCGGATTCTGGGATCGCCCGTTTTCGACGCCGTCGTTGACGATGTCCAGCGCGACCCCGTTGCCGACCCGCCGCACCGCGATCTCGCATCGTTCGACCTTGCTGTGCCGCAACACGTTCGTCACGCTCTCGCGCAGCACCACGGCCAGCACCGTGCGCACCGGGGCGGGCAGATCCCCGTGCTCCATCTCCAGCCGCACCTGGACGTCAGCGGCCGTCAGCACCGCCTGTGCGGACCGCGACTCCTTGTCCAGCGACAGTTCGCGGTAGCCGCTCGCCACCGAGCGTACGTCGGTCAGTGCCTGCCGGGTCAGACCGAGGATCTCCAGCAGCTCGTCGGAGGCCCGCGTGGTGTCGATGTCCATGATCCGGCTGGTCAGCTCGCTCTTCAGCGCGATCGCCGAGAGGCTCATGCCGAGCAGGTCGTGCAGGTCGCGGGCGAAGCGCAGCCGTTCCTCGGCGACCGCGACCTCGGCGAGCCGTTTCCTGGTCTCACCCAGTTCGGTCACCAGCCGGGTCAGCCAGATGAGCCCGAAGACCATCAGGCCGGTGTTCACTTGGGACGCGAAGGTGTTGAACGCGTCGAGGAAGCCGGCGCCGGAATCGATCCGGATGAGCACGGGCCCGGCGACCGTCGCGGCGAACGCGGCCCATCCCGCGATCGGCGGCAGCACCAGCAGGGCGGTGCCGGCGAACAGGCTGGGCAGGCTCACCCAGGCGTGCCCGAGCGGGATCAGCGGCAGAAAGACCAGACAGGCCTGAACGAACAGCAGCGCGTAGCTCCGCCGTGAGCGCAGCCGGACGTTCGGCCGGGCGAAATAGGCCAGTTGCAGGGTGACGAGTGCGGTGATGGGGCCGGCGATGAGCGCGATGCGCCAGCCGTCCCCGGTCAGGTTGAACACCCGGGACATGGCCGAGAGACCGAAGGCGATGAAGACCGCCGTCAGCATCCACTGGACGTTCCTGGCGTCGATCCGGGACCAGTGACTGGGACTCCGCGCCAGTGCTGCTTCGGCGGGGTCGGCCTGCTCGGGCACCGGCAGTTCGGCATGGAGGCGCCATCGTCCGGTCGAGTCGGGACCCGCGCTGAGCGTCCCGCCGTGTCCGATGATCTCGTCCGTCACCTCGCGGAGGCTCTCGGCCGTCTCCGCCGGGACGTCCTCGTGCGCCGTGCCGTCGTGGACGATCTCCAGCGCGACGCGGCCCTCGCTGGTGCGCACGGCGATCTCGCAGTGCTGGACGCCGGTGTAGCGGAGCACGTTCGTGACGCCCTCTCGCAGCACCTTCGCCAGCAAGGTGCGCAGCTTCACCGGCAGCTCGACCTGCTCGAGATCGACCCGCACCGCGACGTTCGAGGCTGAAAGCAACGACACCGCGGTGCGCGATTCCTTGTCCAGCGACAGCTCACGGTACCCCCTGGCCACCGACCGCACGTCGGACAGCGTGCGCTGCGCGATCCCGGTGATCTCGGCCAGTTCCTCGCGCGCCCGCCGCGGTGACTTGCGCAGGAGCCGGTGCACCAGTTCGCCCTTGAGCGAGATCGCGGACAGGCCGAGCCCGAGCAGGTCGTGCAGATCCTTGGCGAAGGCCAGCCTCTGCTCCGCCACGGCCCGCCTCGCCAGTTCGGTGCGGGCCTGATGCAGTTCGTTCACCAGCCTCGCGAGCCAGGTCAGCAGATACGTGACCAGCCCGTAGACCACCGCGCTGATCGTGTCGATCGTCGCTCCGAGCGCGGAGTCGGCATAGAACCACAGGATCCACGATGTGGCCGCGATGAGGGTGGTGAACACCGGCCAGCCGACTCGCGGGCGGAGGATCAGCAGCGAACTGCCCGCCGCGATGGTGGTCAGCGAGGTCAGCGCCTCGTCGAAGTGCAGGACCGGCAGATAGGCGAGACCGGTCTGGACCCCCAGAGTCGCCTTCGCCCACCGGGTGTCCAGGGGGATCGCCGGACGGCTGAAGTACAGCAGCTGGATCGCGAGCACGGGCCCGACGTACAGCACGGCCAGCAAGCCGTGCTGCAGGTCCATCCCAGGCTGAAGCAGGACGCCGAGCAGACCGAAGAGGCAGGCGTTGACGAAGACGACGGTGATGACCAGCCCGGCGAGGAACAGCGCCCGGCGAGGACGCCGGTCGATGCCGGCGGTTCCGAGAGGTTCGGCGGTCACAGCGAGCTGGTCCGGCACAGGCACCCCAGTGGTAACAGAAAGACGGCTCGATCTGGTCGCGTTCCCCCTTCGCGACGGCCCGGGCCGTGACACGGCCTTCCATCGCTATGATTCGGATCATAGCCCATGTTCGTTACCCGGGCCGGTCTCTTCGGACGACGGAAGAACGGCGAACAGGGGGACGCTTTCCCTGCTGGGGACGGGAAAAACTCCGGCGTTCACCCGCACGGGTGTGGGCTGTTCGCACCACCCCGTTCATCGCGGAACATGCCACGATGGAAGACGCGGCGGCCGGGAACGGGCGCCGCGGAGATCCACTGTGTACGCGGCGCCCTCGCGGGCGGAAGGGAACGGGTGGCCTTAAGCTCTGCGCATGGCCAGGTATTTCGACGTACACCCGGAAAATCCGCAACGGCGCGCGATCGGACAGGTCGTCGACATCCTGCGCGAAGACGGGCTCATCGCGTATCCGACGGACTCCTGCTTCGCCCTCGGCTGCCAGCTGGGGAACAAGCAGGGCATCGACCGCATCCGGAGCATCCGCAAACTCGACGACCGCCACCATTTCACCCTGGTGTGCCAGGATTTCGCTCAGCTGGGCCAGTTCGTGCACGTGGACAACGCGGTCTTCCGCGCGGTCAAGGCTTCCACGCCCGGCAGCTACACGTTCATCCTCCCGGCCACCAAGGAGGTTCCGCGACGGCTGCTGCACGCCAAGAAGAAGACCGTCGGTGTGCGCATCCCGGACCACGTGGTCACCCAGGCGCTGCTGGGCGAACTCGGCGAGCCGCTGCTGTCGAGCACGCTGCTGCTGCCCGACCAGGAGGAGCCGATGACCCAGGGCTGGGACATCAAGGAACATCTGGAACACGTGGTGGACGCGGTGATCGACTCCGGTGACTGCGGGGTCGAACCCACCACGGTCATCGATTTCTCGTCCGGGGAACCGGAGATCGTGCGGCGGGGCGCCGGCGACACCTCGCGGTTCGAATAGGAAACGGCGGGACCGGTGTTCCGGTCCCGCCGCTGGAGAACGTCCTCAGTGCGTGACGAGCCCTTCGGACTTCGCCGGGGCCGAGGGGATGTGGAACATGCGGGTGAACAGCTCCAGCTTCTCCGGATCGCCCTTGACGGCCACGGCGCCGCTGGTGAGCGCGCTCGCGGCGTCCATCTCGCCGTTCAGCAGCTTCAGCATGACCGGGCCGCGCGGCTCGATGACGAGGTCCGGGTCCGGGTGCGGGCCCTCGCCCGCGGTCAGCGCGCCGTCCTCGACCACCGCGTGGACGACCATCTCGCCGCCGTAGTGCATCTCGAACGCGCAGTGCACGCCGCGGGCCGCGTCCGGCTGAAACGTGGTGTACAGCGACAGGACGGCGGAGTCGAGGGTGAACAGGTCGTCGGCCGTCGGATCGCCGAGCGAGCGGGCGCCCCACAGGCCCAGCTGCAGCACGATCTGGTCGAGGTCGTTGCCGTACTCGGTCAGCTCGTAGACCACCCCGGCGTCGAGCTGCGAGAGCACCCGGCGCTGGACGACACCGTGCCGCTCCAGCTCGTTGAGCCGGGTCGACAGGATGCTCATCGGGATCTTCGGCAGGCCCTGTTGCAGCTCGTCGAACCGTTTCGGGCCGAGCACCAGGTCACGGATCACGAGCAGGGACCAGCGTTCCCCGATGATCTCGAGGGCGCGGGCGAGGCCGCAGAACTGGCCATAGGTGCGAGCGGTCATGCTTGACTCCTCATATTCCTGGGTCTGGTGGTGGCGGTGGTGCTCGGTCAGCGGACCGGGTGTCCCTCGGAAAGCAGTTCGCGGTGCAGCTCTCGCAGTTCGGCGCTGGGTTTCACCCCCAGTTCGTCCTCGAGCCTGGAGCGCAGCCACTCGTAGGACGCCAGGGCGTCGCTGCGTCGTCCGCTGAGCCCCAGTGCGCGGATCAGGTGGGCGTGCAGGGTTTCGTCGAACGGGTCCGCGGTGGTCAGCGACCGCAGGACGCCGAGCATCTCCCGGTGCCTGCCGGCGCGGATCTCGGCCTCGATCCACAGGTCACGGGCATCGCGCCGCTCCTCCAGCAGATAGACGGTGTAGGCGGCGAGGGTCGGTCCACAGTGGATGTTCGCCAGCGGGGGACCGGTCCACAGGTCCAGTGCGGTACGGAAGGCGTGCGCGGCGGCCGCGTCGTCGCCTGCTTCGAGCAGTTCACGGCCGAGCCGGTGGAGCCGGTGGAATTCCGCCACGTCGACCACGCCCGCGTCGATCTCGAGCCGGTAGCCGGGCGGGCTGGTGACCAGCAGATCGCCGGTGCCGCCGGGGTCGAGGTGACGGCGGAGGTGGTGGACGTAGGTGTGCAGGGCCCGGCGGGCGCTGCGGGGCGGGGCTTCGTTCCACAGCTCGTGCACGAGGGAGTCGACGTGGACCGTCCTGCCGGGGCGGATGAGCAGCATCGCCAGCAGTTGCAGGAGTTTCGGCGTGCTCGGCGCGCGATCGGCGGCACCGATGTGCAGTTCGAGCGGGCCGAGGAGACGTGCGCGCACGCCGTGCGGCGCATCGGTCGAGGCGACCGTGTCACCCGGTTCGATCGTCATCGCGTGCATCCCCTGCCCCTCCGGACTCCCCCTCAATGACAGTGACAGAGGCGGAACCTTCGGAACAGTGCCGGCAACACACGGCAGACCGTGATTTTTTCTTTGCCCCGTATGCGATCGTCACGACTTGGAGCGCTGAACCGGTTGCGGCAAAAGAGAAGACGCGAGCCGGGTCAGAGCCAGTCCGAATCGCGGGCGATGCGGATGGCGTCCACCCGGTTGCGGGCGTTGAGTTTCGTCACCACGGTGGCGAGATAGTTCCGGACGGTGCCCGGCGACAGGAACAGTTCCGCCGCGATGTCGGCGACCGTGCGCCCGTTCGCGGCGAGGCGGAGGATCTCGGCCTCCCGCGGGGTCAGCGGGCAGTCCTCGGTTTCCCATGCGGACAAGGCGAGTTCGCTGTCGATGACCCGGCGGCCGGTGGCGACCGAGCGGACCGCGTTGGCGAGTTTGTCGGCGGGCGCGTCCTTGAGCAGGAAGCCGTTGACCTTCGCGTCGAGCGCTCGGCGTACGGTGCCCGGGCGGCCGAGCGACGTGAGGATCAGCGTGCGGACGTCGGGAAGTTGCTGGCAGAGTTCGGAAGCGGCGGTGAGCCCGTCTTTGGCGGGCAGATCGATATCGATGATCGCGACGTCCGGCAGGTACTCCGCCGCCATCGGGAGGATCTTGTCGCCGGAACCCACCTCCGCGACGACCTCGATGTCTTGTTCGAGGTTCAGCAGGGCCACCAAGGCGCCGCGGACCAGGTGCATGTCCTCGGCCAACAGGACTCGGATCACTCCGACCTCCTCTTCCCCAGAAACACGGTAACTCTCAGTGTAGCCAGCAAACCCGTAAGAGTGAATCTGATTCGCACGATACAAGGTTGCGCATTTTTCGGCGGCAGGTTCGCCATGATCGGCGATCCGGTGAGCTGCGACGATGGCGTGGCTTCGAGTGTGGTAAAACTGCGAGCGCTCGATTACTCACCGTCAGGCAAGAAGTCGGTAAAACAGGTTTGCCGAGTACTTTTCAGCCTCTGTTGAGTACTTTCCATTCCGGTGAATTCATCCGGCGAACGGGTGAATCAGTCCTTTTTCGGAGCCGGGAGATGGCCTGTTCGGCGGTACCGGCGCCCGCCTCGATCGGACGTCGATCCGGCGGCGACCGCGGCGTGGTGTCCTCGGCACGAGCCGGTTCGCGCGCGAATTCGCCACTATCCACAAAGGACGTATGTGATGAGCTCATTGCTGGGTGCTCTGCGTAAGGTGCTGTTCGCGCCTTCGCTGGCTTCGGTCGGTTTCGAGGGGCGCGGCTTCGGAGTGCCGCCGACGACGACGACCGCACGCCTGGAGTCGATCCCGCAGGCGGTGGTGTGCGGGTTCGAATGGGGGATCGACGCGCCGGCGCTGTGGGAGGCCGAACGGCGGCTGGACATGGTCGAGCCCGAGATGCGCGGGTTCGCCTACGAGGGCGCGGCGATGGCGTTCACCATCCTCGATGTGATGCCCGGCGGCCGGAAGGACCGCACGGCCGAACTGATGAGCGGCCCCGGCCTCCCGCACGTGTTCCTGACCTACATCGGCATCGGGTTCGCGATGGCCCGGCTGCCCCGGCCACTGTGGAAGAAGGTGCTGCCGGAGCTCGACGGCGTCCCGTTCCACCCGACGATGAGCTGGCTGGCCGTCGACGGTTACGCCTTCGATCGTGCCTACTTCGACACGGACAAGTGGGTCGGTGAGCAGTTCGTGCCCAAGCCGTACCCGTGGGCGGGGGCCCCCGCGTACTTCCCCCGCGCCTGCGACCAGGGCATCGGGCGGGCGTTGTGGTTCATCAACGGCGGTGACCCGGTGAAGGTCGCCGAGGCGGTGGACCGCTTCCCCGCCGGACGCCGCCCGGACCTGTGGAGCGGTGTCGGGCTGGCCTCGACCTTCGCGGGCGGCTGCGACCAGGCCGGGCTGGAGAGGCTGCGCGAGGCCGCGGGTGAATACCAGGACGAACTCGGTCTCGGTGTCGTGTTCGCGGTGAAGGCGAGGACGTTCTCGTCGTTCGTCCCCCCGCACACCCGCCTCGCCGCGCGGACGCTCGCCGGGCTGAGCATCGAGGAGGCCGTCGACCTGGCCGACTCGACCGAGGTCACCGAGGACGCCGCGGACGGGACGCCCGCGTACGAGCTGTGGCGGCAGAACATCCGGGACGGTCTCGCCCCGTCGGCGGGCCGCCTGGCCGCCTGAGGGCCCCTGGATGTCGTGAAAGGGCCGTTCAAGACGTCCGGCGTCTTGAACGGCCCTTTCACGACACGCGGGGTGAGGCTCAGGCGGCCCGCCTGACCGGCTGCGGCCGGTGCCGCAGATCGGGGAGCGCGAGCAGGACCGGCGGGTCGAACAGGCCCTTGGGGCGCACCCGCAGGTCCGCCAGCCGCGCGGTGACGCCCGGTTCGACGGTGATCGGCCCGTGGTGCCCGGTGAGCCCGGTGCCGCGACGCGTGAGCGGCCCGGTCACGCAGTGCGCGACGAGGTGCCAGGTGCCTTCCGGGACGTCGGTCAGCTGATAGGGGCCGGGGACGTCGATGACCGTGTGCCGCACGGGCGCGCCCTCGGGGATACGGGTCGGGAAGAGGCCGACGAACACGAGACCGGGTGAGATCTCCGGCGGCGCGGACACGAAGCCGCGGACGATCGCCGGCTTCGCGCCGGGCAGGGGTTCGCCCGCCAGGCGGTGCTGGAAGCCGCCCTGCCGGCGGTACGCGGAGGGAGAGAGGCCCACGCGGTTGCTGAACCGCGTGCTGAAGGTGCCGACACCGTTGTAGCCGACGCGATGGCTGATGTCGGCGACCGAGATCGAGGTCGTCAGCAGCAGGCGTTTGGCCTCGTCGAGCCGCAGCGCGGACAGGAACCGGCCGGGTGAGACGCCGGTGGCCTGCTGGAACACCCTGCTGAAATGGAATTTGCTGAAGGTCGCGGCGCGGGCGATGTCGTCGATAGTGAGCTCTTCGCCCAGTTTCTCGTGCATGGCCCCAATGGCGCGCTCCACGGCTCGCCGGACAGTCTCATCCATTGTGCCGTCCTTTCGCTCGAGGATTTCTGGGATGTTTGCGGTTTCCGACACTACTGTTCGCCGTCGCTACTCCTGAAGTGCTTGATTCATCGCACGATATGTATCCATGTGCGCTACGACGTGAAAATTTCACGGTCGCCCGGAGCACGGCCCGGCCATGCGAAAACCACGGTCCGGCAATGGTGCGCGCACTGGATCCCGGCGCCGGGCGCCGGCAGAATTCCTGGTAGCGCATTCACGTCGGAACCCCCCGACCGTGTTGGCGTGGTGCGAAGAACGTATTCCCGCGACAACACAGAACCGGCTCTTGACCGCGCACCCCTCGGTGGTCAAGGGCCGGTTTCCATTTCGCGGAACGGGTGTGTGAGGATAGTATCGTCGGCTCGGGGGAGCGACGCGGGCGGAAAGGCAGATGGGGTCGATGATCAAGGTCCTGGTGGCCGAGGACATGCACATTGTCCGGGGGGCACTGGTCGCGCTGCTCGGCTTGGAAGCCGACATCGAGGTCGTCGCCGAATGCGCGAGTGGCGACGAGATCCTCCCGCTCGCCCAGTCCACGCGCCCCGACGTCGCGCTCATCGACATCGACCTGCCGGGCAAGGACGGCCTCACCGCGGCCGCCGAGCTGCACGAGCTGCTTCCCGGGGTCCGCACGCTGATCCTCACCTCGCTCGGCAGCCCCGGCACCCTGCGGCGGGCGCTGGCCGCGAAGGTCAACGGCTTCCTGCGCAAGGACGCGCCCGCCGACCGGCTCGCCAACGCGGTCCGCGGGGTCGCCGCCGGACGGCGCGTCGTCGACGGCGATCTGGCGCTCGCCGCCTGGGACAGCGAGGATTGCCCGCTCACCACCCGCGAGATCGAGGTGCTCCGGCTGGCGTCGGTCGGCTCCGACCCGACCGAGATCGCCGCCGAGCTGTTCCTGTCCGCCGGTACCGTGCGGAACTACCTGACGACGATCGTTTCGAAGCTCAGCGCCCGCAACCGGGTCGACGCGGTGCGGATCGCCAGGGAGTCCGGCTGGCTGTGACGCCGAGGCGGCTCACCTGGCCGGGACGGTCATCGTGGCGTGGGCGAGCTCCGCGGCGAACTCGCCGGTGGAAGCCGCTTCCGCGAGCAGCCGGCGTTGCCGGGCCGCGCCCGTGCCGTGGTCGAACAGCGCCTCCAGCCCACGTTCGACGTCCTCCTCGTCACCCGCCGCCCTGAGCGCCGGCCGGACGAATTCGACGAGTTCGCCGAGCAGATCGCGCTGACCGGCCTCCCCTCCGGTGAAGAC
Source organism: Amycolatopsis roodepoortensis (assembly GCF_024628825.1). NCBI lineage: Bacteria > Bacillati > Actinomycetota > Actinomycetes > Pseudonocardiales > Pseudonocardiaceae > Amycolatopsis > Amycolatopsis roodepoortensis. The sequence continues at coordinate 2,900,047 of NZ_CP102415.1, read as the reverse complement.
GTCGACGCCCGGCCCGTCCAGCCCCCGGCGCGCGGCCGCCGTCAAGGCCGCGCCGATCCGGGTACCGCGGGCGCGCGGCGGCCTCGTCGTCGCCGCGCAGGTCGCGACCAGCCCGCGCACCAGCGCGGCGAGCAGCACCGCGTCGTCGACCGACAGGCAGACGTCGGCGATCCGCACCTCGACCGTGGGATATCGAGGGGAAAGGCGGGCGTAGAAGTACACCCCCGCCGCGTCGAGGGCGGCACCGTCGCGCACGGCCTCCCCGATGCTCCGGTCGTACGCGGCCGCGCCGGACCATTCGTCGGGTGGCCGGGCCGTCGGCCATCGGTCCCAGAGCGGGAAGCGCCTGCTCGACCAGCCGGAGTCGGCGCCGTTCTCGACCGGGGAGTTGGCGCTGAGCGCCAGCAACGGCGCGAGCCACGGCCGCAGCCCGGCGAGAACCCGTGCGCCCAGATCCCGCGACGGGACACCGACGTGCACATGGCAGGCGCAGGTCCCCGCCTGGCGGATCAGGTCCGGGAACGCCTGTGCCATCCGCCGGTACCGGGGCTCGGGGGTGAGCGTGTCTCCCCGCAGGCCGCCGGGCGGGATCCCCGTCGCCGCCATCAGGCACCCGTCGGCCCTTGCCGCCGTCGCGACGATCTGCCGCAGCCGCGTCAGTTCCGAGCGCACCTCGTCCAGGCCGCGGCAGACGCCGGTCGCGGTCTCGATCTGGAACCGCATCAGCTCACCGGAGACATCCGGCCCGGGTGGGAGGCTCTCGAGTATTTCGGGGGCCCGCAACGCGACCGAGCCGTCCACCGGGTCGAGCAGGACGAACTCTTCTTCCACACCAAGGGTGAACATGGTTCCCCGTTCCGTGGTTTTCGCCGGTGTCACTGAATCTGCCCTCTCGGGCGCGGAGAGGAAAGGGCCGGTGTGCTGAACTTCGTTGCGGCGAAAGTGTTTCGTGGCCTCACTGACGGTCTAGCCTATGGTTCATGATCGATCTGTATCCACCGGCCGAGCCCTACGACAGCGGGCTGCTCGACGTAGGCGACGGCAATCTCGTCTACTGGGAGACCTGCGGGAATCCGGCCGGGAAGCCGGCGGTCATGCTGCACGGCGGCCCCGGACAGGGCTGTACGCCGGGCATGCGGCGGATGTTCGACCCGGCCCGCTACCGTGCGGTGCTGTTCGATCAGCGTGGCTGCGGCCGCAGCACCCCGCACGCGAGCGACCCGGCGACCGGCCTCCGGCACAACACGACGGATCATCTCGTCGCCGACATGGAGCGGCTGCGGAAGCATCTGGGGATCGAACGCTGGCTCGTCACCGGAGGTTCGTGGGGCACGACGCTCGCGCTCGCCTACGCCGAACGGCACCCGGAGCGGGTCACCGAGATCATCGTCAGCTCCATCAGCACGACACGGCCATCGGAGATCGACTGGCTGTATCACGGCGTCGGCCGGTTCTTCCCCGAGGAATGGGCCCGCTTCCGCGGTGATCTCACCGGCGACCTCGTCGCCGCCTACGCGCGGCTCATGGACGATCCCGACATCCGGGTGCGGACCGAGGCCGCCCGCTCCTGGCTCGTCTGGGAAGACACCGTGCTGTCACTGGAGCCCGGCGCGACCATCCACAATGGACCGATCGGCGAATGGGAACTCGCGTTCGCCCGTATCGTCACGCACTACTACTCCCACGCGGGCTGGCTGGAGCCCGGCGCGCTGATCCGCGACGCCGGTCTGTTGCGGGACATTCCCGGCGTGCTGATCCACGGACGGCGAGACCTGAGCTGCCCGGTGGACACGGCCTGGGAACTCGCCCGAGCCTGGCCCGGCGCGGAGTTGCTGATCGACGACGACTCGGGACATCACTCGAGCGACGTGAAACGAGCGTGGAAGCTGGCGGCGCTGGACCGGTTCGCCGTCTGAGGTTTTAGGGCGACTCCAGCTGGGCAGGGCTCGCTCCGCCCTTCAACAAATACGCGTGCACACCTCCGTGACGGTCGTTCAGATGAGCCAGCGTCCGGAGGATCGTGTCACCGCTGGAGCCTTTCGTTCGTGCGTAATTCTCGGTGATCGAAGCGGGCGGCACGTCCGCGATCCGGCGATGGGTTTCGTCGAGCATGGTTAGGTAGGGGGCCGGCACGGTCGTGCCTTGTTCGGCCGGCTCGGTGCTCAGGGGTGCGGTCGTTCCCGCGAAGGTCGAGGACGCGACCGATTCTCGCGCCATGGACCGCGGCGATCCCGTCGGTGGTCAACCGGTTGTGGCTGTCCGATCGGAAAAGCGCGCCGCAACGAACCCGCCGGCCATCGGCCGAGGGTAATCCGCCAAGGTCGCGGCCGTTGGGCAGCCATCCCAAGCCGGCTTCATCGAGCGACTCCAAGGGCGAGCGGTCATCGATATCGGGGAGCTTAGGTTTACCGGGTTCGGCCTATGTTCTGAGGTGCATGGTGTTCCGCCTCGGTGTCCCGGTGGGGTCGAGGTAGGTAGGCGGGGTGAATTCGGGGAGTCCGTCTTGGGCGATCTGGACTTTCCATTCGCTGTGGTGGATGAGCCGGTGGTGTTTGGTGCAGAGCAGGACGAGGTTGTCGATTTTGGTTTCGCCGTGGTGGCGCCAGAAGACGATGTGGTGGGCGGTGCAGCGGGGTACGGGCATGTCGCAGCCGGGGAAGGCGCAGCCGCCGTCGCGGATCGTCAACGCGTACTTCTGAGCGAGGGAGACGGTGCGTTTGGAGCGGCCGATGTCCAGCGGTTCGCCCGCGGTGCCGAGGACACCGGGGCGGACGCGGGCGTCGCAGGCGAGGATGCGCGCGTCGGTGGCGCTGATCGGGCCGACCAAATCCAGGTGTGCTTCGCCGATGTCCCGGATCAGGTCGTCGTAGGACATGGTGACGAGAATGTGGGTGGCTTCGCCGGCTTGGCCGGGGAGGTTGCGGCTGGTGGTTTTCAGCCGGACGTAGTCGGTGAAGGCGTCTCCGTAGCGTTCGTCCTGGGTGCGGGAGTCCCGGATCCCGTCGATGGCTTTGTGGGGTTTGGCCATCGGGTCCAGATCGGATTTCAGGCGGGCGTAGGTTTCCAGGTCGAGTCTGGCTTTGAGGCCGAGGGTGCCGTCGCGGTGCTTGATGAACCGCAACTCCGGCCGGGTGTCCTTCGGGTCTTCGTTGCGGGGCTCTTTGCCGTCGGGGTCGAGTTCGTCCAGGAGGCGGCGTCCGGCGCGGGCGATCTGCCGTGGCCCCGCCCGGCGCGCCAGCTCGACCAGGATCGCCTCCCCGGCCCGCACGTCGTCCTCGGGCACGCTGGAGGGGATGCGGGCGAGGGTGCGGATGATCGCGTCGATCTGGCCACCACCGACCGCGCCCTCCGCGGCGGCCTGGGCGGTCAACGGTGCCAGGGGCGGTTCGGGGTCTCCGCCGATGGATGGGCCGGGATGCAGGGCCAGGACGCGGTCGGCGCGGGCGCTGGCTTCCTTGTCGGTCACCAGGAAGTCCTCGAAAATCAACGCGGCCAACGTCGAATGCCCGCTACACCCACGCACCCCGTGGGAATTGATTTCCGCCAGGATCGCGTTCTGTTCGGCATCCGCTTGGCGCTTCAGGACTTCGAGTTCTTGTTTGCGGGCATGCAGCGTCGCGGTGTCGACGCGCCACCACTCGGTGGACGTCCCCTGGGATGCATCGTTGCTGGCCACGACCCCAAAGCTACCCCAAATCGAACACCTGTGCTAGCCCGAACGGTCCAGTGGAGAGAATTGCCGAAAAATGGCAACCGCGAAGGAGCCTTAAAGCAGCGAAGCGTCCTTAAGTGCGCGAAGACCGCGAAGAGAAGTCAAAGATGTCCGCATTCAGCAATCGAGACACTCGATGCCCCGAAACCCCAGCGGCCACCGGCGTTAGCCTGCTCTGGCCACTTCAAACGAACGCAAAGCGCAAGGTGGTCGCAATCAGCCGACTGATTGCGACCACCTCGGACACCGGCGTCACGCGGCGCGGTGGATCACGATGTCGTCGAGCCGCGTACGCGCGTGGACCTTGACGCTCCCACCGGCGGCGACGGAGTTGCGCACGGATCCCTTGGTGCTCTTGGCATCCACCGACGCGGCGTCCGCGTCGACGCCGACCTCGATACCGCCGGACGCGTTCGCCAGCTCGGCGGAACCGCGCGACAGCCGTCCGACGCGGATCGGGCAGTTGGCGGCTTGTGCGACGACGTCGCCGTCGGCGCGGTCGATGTCGAAGCTCCCGCCCGAACCGGAGAGGTCGACGGCGGACCGGGCGTGCCCGATCCAGACCTTCCCGGTCGCACCCGAGTACTTGACGACGCCGCCGGCCTCGCCGATCCGCACTCCGGCCGAGCCGCCTTCGAGGTCCGTGGTCCCGGCGACGTGCCCGATCGCGACCTCACCGGCCGAGAGGTTGCCTCGCACCGCCGCGGCGCGGTCGATCCGGACCTGACCCGACGACATTTCCAGCGCGCAGTCGCCGAACTGTCCTTCGGCGTTGACGTCCGACCAGGCGGTGTTCAGGACCAGACGCGAACCGGTGGGCACCTCGATGGTGATCGCGACCGAACCGTTCTTGCCGCCCGCCTTCTTGGTCTCGATCGACAGGTTCCCGTCGTCGAAGCCGACCTTGGTGTTCGCGGCGACCTTCACGTCCGACTTGCTCGCGGCGTCGATCGGCTCGACCAGCACCACCGTGTCCGGGCGTTCGCTCGCGGCGACGCGCACCCGGGCACCGGCGATGGTCAGCGTGGCGGTGATCGGCTCCGGCGTGGGGAAGACAGACATTTCGAACTCCTTGGTGGTGGTGATCTCTCGTTGTGAAAGCAACGATCGCCGACCGTCCTGACACCGGACCGCCACGGCACTGACACGCGGAGGACACGGTCTGGCCGGTACAGGCCACGACGTCCCGGCCCTCGCCGAGCGGCCGGAAAATCGCCCGAAAGGGAAGGGAGGCCCGATGTCCGTCGACATGGATATCAGCACGGTGAACCGGATCGGGGCACAACTCGTCGCGATCGGTGACGACATGGAACGTGAGTGGGGCAAGTTCCGCCGGACCATCGAAACCGAGCGGGCGGGTATCGGCGTCGACCCGCTCGGCACGGCTTTCCTCGGCGAATACCGGCCGTCGGAGGTCTCGGTGCTGAGTCACGCCGATCCGCTCCCGGCGCTGTGGCAGGCCGACGGCCACGGGGCGAGGATCTCCGCGGCGACCTATGCCCAGGCGGATCGGGACGCCGCCGCCGGGCTCGGGAAGTAGGGCCGGGATGGTCGTGCCGCCGCCGAACAACGCCCACGGATTGTGGGCGGCCGTCAGATCCGAGATCGAAGCCGTCCGGGGGAGCCGGGAGCCCGCGATGGCCTGGCCGGACACCGACGAGGACAGGGTCCAGGCGCTCGCGGTCGCCTGGCGTGACGCGTCACTGGCGTTCGCGCCGGTGCGGGTCGAGCCGGACGACATCCGGGACGCGTGGCGGGACAAGGCCGGCGAGATGTTCGCGCAGCGCGTCGAGGGCACGATACGGACGACCACCAACGTCAGGACGAGCTGTCAGCAGCTGTTCGACCACGTCAGCCGGTTCGCGTCGCTGGTCGCGCAGGTGAAGGAGGCCATCCGCGCGACGGTCGACGACCGGGAGCGGCCCTACGCGAACATGCGGAACGAAGAGGAACGGCGCGATTTCGTCCTCGTCGTGGCCAACGCGGTCCGGGACCTGCTCACCGCGGGCGTCGCGTCGGTCGAAGGCCTCGATTCGGGCGTCACCACTCAGAACGCTTCGGAGAACCCGGTCGCCGAATACGACGCCATTCTCGCGTTCATCACCGACGAGATGGTGCGCAACGGGCAGTCGTCGGAGCTCCAGAACATCCGGGATCTCTTGAAGGACAAGGTGAATCCCTTCACCTCGATCGCCGACAAGGTCGAGGCGCTCAAGGCGTGGTACGACCTCGTGAACACCGGCGCCCAGTGGGACCACAAGGGCCGGATCCTGGACATGACCACGGGGGACAACACGTTCACCCCGCTGCCGGGGCTGCAGGGACAGATCCGGTACGACGTCTGGTCCAACATCCACTACGGCTACGTCGGCACCCTCGGCGGAATCGACGAATGGACCCTGCACGCCGGCGCCAACGCCGCCGACTGGAAGGACGGCCATCCCACCGATCCCGCCGACCAGGCGTCCGTGCAACTGGGGATCGACCTCGCGCACGAGTACGGCCCGGGCGCGTTGACCCCGGAGGCCGTCACCAAGGCGATCCTCGATCGCCGCGACAGATTCGAGCAGGCGGACGCCATCCGGCCGCTGTGAGCCTGGCTCCTCGCGCGGGGCCAGGCTCACAGCGGTGATCACTCCGCGTAAGGCTGATCCGTGCCCTTCGCGCTGTAGCTGATGCTCCAGATGTAGCCGTCCAGGTCCGCGAAGGTGCCGCCGTACCCGCCCCACGGCAGGGCGCCCGCGGCTTTCAGGATCGTGGCGCCGGCCTTCTCCGCCTCCGCGACGACCTCGTCGACGCGGGTTTCGCTGCGGACGACGTAGGTGAGGACCAGCCCGCTGAACCCGCTGCCTTCGGCGCTAGTGCCCACCTGACCGGCCAGTCCTTCGCGGCCGTAGAAGCCGACCCACGAGCCGCCGTCCGGTTCGAAGAACACCGAGACGCCGTAGTCGTTCTTGATCTTCCAGCCGAGCCCCTCGGTGTAGAACGCCTTGGACCGGGCCAGGTCCTGGACACCGAGGAGGATCGAGCTGACGTGCGCTTTCATGATGTTCTCCCGTGGATTCGAAAGGGTGGTCGGACCGGCGATGTCACATCGGGACGGGTTCGCCGGTCATTCGATGTGACCGACCCGGACGGAGGAATGTGACAGATGGCCGAGCACGATTGGGTGAGCGAGCGGTTCGCCGAGCACCAGAGCCGCTTGCGGGCCGTGGCCTACCGGATCCTCGGCTCACCCGGGGAGGCCGAGGACGCGGTGCAGGAGGCGTGGCTGCGGGTCAGCCGCGCGGACACCGGCGAGATCGAGAATCCGGCGGGCTGGCTGACCACGGTCGTCGCCAGGGTGTGCCTGAACATGCTGGAATCCCGCCGCGCCAGGCGGGAGGACGCCGCCGGGGCGCTGCCGCCCGAGCCCGCCGCACCGGATACCGGCCGGCAGGACCCCGAGGACGAGGCGTTGCTGGCCGACTCGGTCGGGGTCGCGCTGATGGTGGTGCTGGACAGGCTGACCCCCGCCGAGCGGCTCGCGTTCGTCCTGCACGACGTGTTCGCCGTGTCCTTCGGTGAGATCGGCACGGTCCTCGGCCGTTCCCCGGCCGCGTCCCGGCAGCTCGCGAGCCGGGCACGGCGCCGGGTGCAGACCGCCTCCGACGAGACCGACGCCGCGCGATCCCCGAAGCGTGAGGTCATCGCCGCCTTCCTGGCCGCTGCCCGGAACGGGGATTTCGAAGCCCTGCTCGAACTGCTCGACCCGGACGCCGTGGTCGGCGAGGTCCGCGGCGGCCAGGCGGTGGCGGCCTTCTTCTCCGGACGCGCCGAGGCGGCCCGGCTCGCGCTGGTCGACGGCGTCCCGTCGGCCGTCTGGTCACATCGCGGCGAGGCGAAGGCCGTTTTCACGTTCAGCTTCGCCGGCGGGAAGATCACCCGGATCGACATCGACACCGACCCGGAGCGCCTCCGCGGGCGCGAGATCGCCTTTCTCAGCGCCAAAGTCAGCGAGGTCTGACCGGCATGGAGCTCCGGTTCTCCTCCTGCACGCTCGTCGTCCACGATGTCGGCAGCGCGCTCGGCTTCTACCGTGACGTGCTCGGCTTCACCGTGTGGGACGACGGACCGGTGAGTGTCGGCCCGCCTTCGCAGCCGGACGTGCGGATCGTCCTCGAACCACCCGGCCGGGGCGCCTCATCGGCGGACCGGTCCGCGATCGAAGACCTGATGGCCAAAGCCTTGCTGAGCCGTCTCGTCTTCGCGACCGACGACTGCGACGGCATTTTCGAGCGCATCGAGGCCTCGGGCGCGGAAGTGATGCAGGAACCGATCGACCGGCCCGGCGGAGTCCGCGATTGCGCCTTCCTCGATCCCTCCGGCAACCTGCTGCGGTTCATCCAGCGGAGGGAAGCCTGACGTCATCGGGTGTCTTGTCCGCCCGCAGTCCTCGCCAGGTCGTGTGCCGCAGACGGCCGTCCGGCGTCCAGTTCCGGTGCACGACCTCCCCGACGAGTTCGGGCTCCACCCAGTGCACCCGCCGGGCCCGGTCGCGCGGGACCTCCGACGCGAACGGTGGCTTCTTCCGCTCCAGCGGGGTGAGCCGGGCGTGCAGGTCGTCGAGGACCTTGTCGCTGAACCCGGTCCCGACGTCGCCGATGTACCGAAGGTCGCCGGCTTCGTCGTGCGCGCCCAGCAGCAACGCGCCGAGCGTCCCCGCGCGCCGCCCATCGCCGGGCCGCCAGCCGCCGATCACGACCTCCTGGGTGTGCCACAGCGCCCGTTTGATCCATTGGCGGGTCCGCTTGCCGGGGTGGTAGCGGCTGTCGAGCTTCTTCGCGATCAGCCCTTCGAGCCCGTGCTGCCGGACGACGTCGAGCAGCTGATCGGGGGAGATGTCGTCGTCGGTGTAACCCGGTGGGATGGCGATGCGGCCGCCGGCGCCCAGGGACGTCAGCACCTCGCGCCTGGCCTCGTATGGCTCGTCGAGCAGGGCGTCACCGTCGAGGAACAGCACGTCGAAGGCGAAGAAATGCACCGGGCTGCGTTCCAGCAGGGACGCGTCCGGGGTGCGCAGGTGCCGGGTCTGCAACAGCGGGAAGCTGGGCCGCCCCTGCTCGTCGAGGACGACGATCTCGCCGTCGAGGACGGCTTCGTGCCCGCTCAGTGCTTCCGCGGTCACGTCCGGGTACGTCGCCGTGATGTCGAGGCCGCGACGGCTGGTCAGACGCGTCTCGCCGTCGCGCGCGACACGCAGGCAGCAGCGGTAGCCGTCCCATTTGTATTCGTAGCCCCACCCGCCGGTGGGCAGGTCGCCGTCGGTCGCCAGCATCGGGGCGATCGCGTCCGGCACGGTGCTCATGCCTCACGGTACCCCGGGAACCCCTCCGGTGATCTATCGTCGAAGGGTGCCTGAGCAGCGGATGACGGTCGAGGTCGAGGGGCGGCGGCTGGGCCTGTCCAATCTGGACAAGGTGCTCTACCCCGCGCACGGTTTCACCAAACGCGAGGTCCTCGACTACTACCGCCGGATAGCCCCCGTCATGCTCCCCCATCTGCGTGACCGCGCCGCCACGTTCCGCCGGTTCCCCGACGGGGTCGACGGCGAACCGTTCTACGAGAAGAACGTTTCCCGGCACGCCCCCGACTGGGTGCGCACGGCGCGGCTCACCAACCGTGGCCGCCGTGGCGGGGAGGAGACGCTCGACTACCCGGTGGTCGGTGACCTGCCGACGCTGATGTGGGCGGCCAATCTCGCCGCGCTGGAACTGCACATTCCACAGTGGACCGTCGGCCCGCGCGGCGCGCGGAAATCACCCGATCTGCTGGTGTTCGATCTCGATCCCGGGCCGCCGGCGGACGTCGTCGACTGCTGCCGGGTGGCCGAGACGCTCAGCGACCTGCTGACCGGAGACGGTCTCACGGTGTACGCGAAGACGAGCGGCAACAAGGGAATGCAGTTGTACTGCCCGGTGCGCACGCGGTCGGACGAACGCACCTCCGAGTACGCCAAGGCCGTCGCGGAGGAGCTGGCGCGCCGCTCACCGGAAACCGTGGTCGCCAAAATGGCGAAGGCCATCCGCCCCGGCCGGGTGTTCATCGACTGGAGCCAGAACAACACCGCCAAGACCACCATCGCGCCGTACTCGCTGCGCGGCCGCGCCATCCCCACCGTCTCCACCCCGGTGACCTGGGAGGAGGTCGAAGCCTGCCGCAAGGCCGAGGACCTGCTGTTCACCGCCGGCCAGGTGCTCGAGCGCGTCGAGGAGATGGGCGACCTGTTCGGCGACATCACCGAGCATCGCGCGGCCGTACCCCAACGGTGACCGGGGTCATGTTTGAACCGCCGCTGACGGGAAACTCCCAGGTCAGAGGAGTGACCCCGAATGAACGAGAGAGCGCAAGACCCCGAAGGCCTGTCGTACCGGGCCCTGGCCATGCTCCGAGCCGTGGCACAGGGACGGGCTGAAATCACCGTCAGCCTGGAGCCGGACCTCTATGTCGACGGCCTGCCGTGCAGCGACCAGAGCACGGCCCACCGCCTCGCCCACGCCGGCCTGATCCGGCTTCCCGCCGGTGGTGTTCCCGGCAGCCGGGTACCGGCGCGATTGTCCGAAACCGGACAAGAACTCGTGGAGCCCCTGGCGTCCGCCGCTTAGCCTCCGAAAGGCCACTGTGGACTCACGCCCGTTCCGCATACGATCTGCGGAGCGGGTGCGCGGGGGTGCGCGCCCACCGGGCTGGTACCTCCGGGGCCGGTGAGGATGTGGCTGTTGACCGGGTATCACACACTGGCCGAGACCGAGACCGCCGTGCGGGCCAAACTGGGCGGTATCCCGCTGCTGTGGGAGCGGATGGAGGCGGTGGCCAATCTCCACCGCGCCGCGACGGCCGTCCGGCTGCATTTCGAGAACTCGGTCCTGCGCACGGCGGGTCTCACCTGGACCGCGTTCGTGGTGCTGTGGGTGGTGTGGATCTTCGGCGAGAAGGAGACCAGGCACGTCGCCGCCGAGTCCGGTATCACCAAAGGAACGCTCACCGGCGTCATGAAGACCTTGGAGGCGCACGGCCTGGTCACCCGGCGCAAACATCCGGTCGACGGACGATTGGTGCTGCTCGCGCTGACCCCGGAAGGGGAACGGCTGATGCGGGAGCTCTTCCCGGAGTTCAACCAGGAGGAAGCGTTCGTCACCGCCCGGCTCAGCCCCGAGAAGTGCACCGAGCTGGCCGCTTCGCTGCGCGAGATCGTCCGGCAGCTGGAGGAGAAGGGCGAGGAGCGGCGAACCCGCAAGATCTGACCCCTACCGAAGACGGTTGCGCGCGGCCTTCACCGGCTCCTACGTTTTTTGGAGCCGAACGAAGCGAAGGGCGTGCTCGATGGACTTCCGGTACTGGCTCGGTCAGGCGTTGACGTCGAACGAGGCGTGGGCGGAGACGTTCGCCGCCTTCCGGCCGCATCCGTCGCTGGAGATCTCCGACGGGCGGTTCGAGGCCGCGTTCGAGGAGCTCACCGAGCGGCTGAAGGACAACTACCCGTTCTTCCACCCCTCCTACGCGGGCCAGATGCTCAAACCGCCGCATCCGGCCGCGGTGGTCGGCTATCTGGCCGCGATGCTGGTCAACCCCAACAACCACGCGCTCGACGGCGGCCCCGCGACGGCCGAGATGGAACGCGAGGTCGTCCGGCAGCTCGCCACGATGTTCGGCTACACGGAACATCTGGGGCATCTGACCACCAGCGGCACGATGGCGAACCTCGAAGCGCTGTTCGTCGCGCGGGAAACGCATCCGGGCAAGGGGATCGCGTACAGCGCCGAGGCGCATTACACGCACGGCCGGATGTGCGGCGTGCTCGGCGTCGAGGGACACACGGTGCCTGTCGACGCGCGCGGCGCCATGGACCTCGACGCGCTCGAAGACCTGCTGCGCACCGGGAAGATCGGCACCGTGGTGCTCACCGCCGGGACGACCGCGCTCGGCACGGTGGAGCCGGTCCACGAGGCGCTGGCGCTGCGTGAACGCTACGGCGTCCGCGTGCACGTCGACGCCGCCTACGGTGGGTTCTTCCGGCTTCTGTCCGGTTTGGACGGTCCGGAAGGGCTGCCCGAAGCCCCGTGGCTCGCCATCGCCGAGGCCGATTCGATCGTCATCGATCCGCACAAGCACGGCCTCCAGCCCTACGGTTGCGGCGCGGTGCTGTTCTCCGACCCCGCGGCGGGCCGGTTCTACCTGCACGATTCGCCGTACACCTACTTCACCTCGGAAGACCTGCATCTCGGCGAGATCAGCCTCGAATGCTCCCGGGCGGGCGCGGCGGCCGCCGCGTTGTGGCTCACCTTCCGGGTGCTGCCGCCCACCCCCGACGGGCTGGGCCGGGTGCTCGCCGCCGGGCGCCGCGCGGCGCTGCGGTGGGCGAAGCTGCTGGAGGACTCCGAGCGGTTCGACCTGTACCAGCCACCGGAACTCGACATCGTCACCTACTTCCCCCGCACGGAACCGTTTTCGCTGTCGAACATCGACCAGGCGAGCGCGCGGATCCTGCGCAACGGCATGGCCGCGGCGAGGGAGCCGGTGTTCCTCAGCACGCTGCGGGTGAGCGAGCCGCAATTCGGTCTGCGTCACACCGGGGCCGACGCGGATGCGGACGGCGCGAGGATCCTGCGTAGCGTGCTGATGAAGCCCGAAAGCGAGGACCACGTCGACCGGCTCCACGAACGGCTGGAAGAGTTGTCCCGCGGTTGAGCTCCCGCGTACCGCAGACGAATGGATCCACCATGCCCGCACCAGGTCCCGCCGAACCCGTGACCGCGACCGAGACCCGGTCGCTCGGCACCGGCTTCCGGCGGCGGCACGTCACCATGCTGGCCATCAGCGGGGCGATCGGCGCCGGACTGTTCGTCGGCACCGGCGCGGGGATCAAGACCGCGGGGCCCGGCATCCTCCTGTCCTATGTGGTCGCCGGCCTGCTCATGGTGCTCGTGATGCGCATGCTGGGCGAGATGGCCGCCGCCGAGCCGAGCAGCGGTTCGTTCTCGGTGTACGCGGAGAAGGCGCTCGGGCGCTGGGCCGGGTTCACCGTCGGCTGGCTGTACTGGTCACTGCTGGTGGTCGTGGTCGCGGCCGAGGCCACCGCGGCGGCGGGGATCGCGAACGGGCTGCTGCCGCAGGTTCCACAGTGGACCTGGGTGCTGCTGTTCATGGCGGTGCTCACGGTGGTGAACCTGTTCGCGGTGCGCTCGTTCGGGGAGTTCGAGTTCTGGTTCGGCGCGATCAAGGTGACCGCCGTGGTCGCCTTCCTCGTCCTGGGCACACTGGCGGTGTTCGGGATCCTGCCGGGTACGACGCCGGTCGGCCTGGACAACCTCACCGGGCACGGCGGTTTCCTGCCCAACGGCCTGCAGGGCGTGCTGACCGGTCTGCTCGCGGTCGCGTTCTCCTTCGGCGGCATGGAACTGGTCACCATCGCCGCGGCGGAGTCCGACGACCCGGCGGATTCGATCCGCCGCACCACGCGCACGGTCATCGTGCGGTTGCTGCTGTTCTACGTCGGTTCCGTGGCGCTGATGGTGCTGTTGCTGCCGTGGGAGACCGCGTCGGCCAACACCAGCCCGTTCGTGACCATCCTGGAGCGGATCGGGGTGCCGTCGGCGGCGCTCTTGATGAGTTTCGTCGTGCTGACCTCGCTGCTGTCGGCGTTGAACGCCAACCTCTACGGCGCCTCGCGGATGGTGTTCTCGCTGGCCGAACGCGGCGAAGCGCCGCGCGCGATGCTGAAGCTGTCCGGCGCGGGCGTCCCGCGGACGGCGGTGCTCGCGTCGGTGGCCTTCGGTTTCGTGGCCGTACTGCTGAACTTCCTCGCCCCCGAACACGTCCTGCCCTTCCTGCTGAACGCCATCGGGGCGAACATCCTGCTCGTCTGGATCTTCGTCGCGATCTCGCAGATGCGGCTGCGGAAGGCGGCGGAACGGGACGGCACGGCCGCGGACCTGCCGGTGCGGATGTGGGGTTTCCCTTGGCTCAGCTGGGTCGCGCTGCTCGCGATGGCGGGCGTCCTCGTTCTCATGTGGACGGACGCCGACGCGCGGACGCAGCTGTTCACCAGCGGCGCGGTGGCCGTGCTGATCGTGGTGATCAGCCTGCTCAGGCGACGTCCTCGACGCTGAACAGGTCGCGCTCCACGCGGTTCAGCGCCAGCCGGACCGCGCCGAGCGCCACCGAGTCCTCGCCGAGCGCCGAGATCTCGACGCGCACCGGGAACAGGCACAGCCGAGCGAGCTCGGCACGCAGTTTCGCGGTCAGCTCACCGGTGCCGCCGATAACCACCAGCTGCGGGTCGACGGCGAGGACGGTGGCGGCGACGAGCTCGGCGAACCCGCCTGCCGGCCGCAGGGCGCCGATCTCGCCGGCGGCGCCGTGGTGGCCCGCGTGCAGCTTCCCGCCGAGAAGCAGGCCCAGCGAGACCGTGTGCCCGGTCCGCACGTAGACGACGTCGTCGACGCCGCGCGCGGCACCGCGCCAGTGTTCGGCCAGCGTGGCGAGTTCGGTGTCGTTCCCGGCCAGCACGGGGCAGCCGCCGCCGAACTCCGCGGGCAGGTCGACGCCGGTCCAGCCGGGTAGGCGGTAGTTGTGGACGACCTTGCCGCCGGACACCACGCCGGTGGTGCCGATGCCGAGCACCCGCACGCCGGCGTGACCGTCGACGGCCGTGGCGAGCACCCGGTGCGCGGTGCCGAGCCGGGTGGCCGCGTCCGTCTCGGGAGTGAGCCCGGCCTTCGCCCGTCCGACGACGTCGCCCCGCAGGTCGGCGACCAGGCACAACGCCTGACGCGGGCCGATCTCGAGCCCGGCGACGTGCCCGGACTCGTGGCGGAAGCGGTACCGCTTGGCGGGCCGTCCCACCGGCCGCGGCGCGCCGGGCGGAAGCGGGACCTCCTCGACCAGCCCCTGTTCACCGAGGTCGGCGGCGATCTCCTCGACCGTCGGACGGGAGACCTCGCTCGCCTTGACCAGCTCCGCGAGGGTGAGTTCCTCGGCCTCGTACAGCGCCCGCAGGACGGCGATGGCGTTGAGCCGCCGCAGCAGTGACGGATCCCCTCCGGACAGTCTGGCCATGCGGCTCCCTAGACGGTGGCGCGTTTGTCGTACTGGGCGCGCGCGAGGGCGATCTCGCCCTGGTGATCCTCGGTCCAGGTGACCAGCGACTGGATCGTCTTGTGCAGCGTCATCCCCAGCGGCGTCAGGGCGTACTCGACACGGGGCGGCACCACCGGATAGACGGTGCGGCTCACCAGCCCGTCCCGTTCGAGATGGCGCAGCGTGGTGGTGAGCATGCGCTGGCTGATGCCGTCGATCTTGTACTTCAGCTCGGTGAACCGCAGCGTGTTCCGGTCGAGCAGCGCGATCACCAGGAGTGACCATTTGTCCGCCACCCGGTCGAGGATCTGGCGGACCTCGCAGTCCTCGCGCGTGTCCCACTGGAAGGCCTCGTAGTCCTCCTCGGTGAGTTCACAACGACTAGGTGAGTTCAAAGTGCCTTCTTCCATGGTCGTCGATGGTGACGGAAGATCCCCTTGGTTACAAGAGGGAACCGACCGGCTGATGGGTAACCGTCGGTTCCCGTTCACTGAGGGAGATCCGATCTTGAGCAACTCGCAAACGCTTCCGCGCGCCGACCGGATGGGAGGGCGGGCCTGGGGCGTGCTCGTGGTGCTGTGCGGCGCCATCTTCCTGGAGGGCATCGACGTCGCGATGCTGAACGTGGCGCTGCCGTCCATCCGGGCCGAACTCGGGCTGTCGACGGCGACGCTGAGCGGCGTCGTGAGCGCCTACGTGCTCGGCTACGGCGGGTTCATGCTGCTGGGCGGGCGCGCCGCCGACATGTACGGCCGGCGTCGCATGTTCATCGCCTGGCTGGTGGTGTTCCTCGTCTTCTCCGGGCTGGGCGGGTTCGCCACCGAAGGCTGGATGCTGCTGCTCGCCCGGTTCGTCACCGGCGTCGCCGCGGCCTTCATGACCCCGGCCGGGCTGTCCATCATCACCACGAGCTTCGAGGAAGGCCCGAAACGGAACAAGGCGCTGCTGTTCTACGCCGGCACCGGGGCGGGCGGCTTCTCGCTCGGCCTGGTCATCGGCGGTCTGCTGACCAGGATCGACTGGCGCTGGGTGTTCTTCACTCCGGTGATCCTGTCCGCCGTCATCCTGCTCGCCGCGCTGTGGCTGATCAAGGAACCGGCGGGCGAGGAACGCGTGCCGCGTCGCCTGGACCTCCCCGGGGCGCTCACCGTGACCGTGGCGATGCTGCTGATCGCCTACGCGGTGGTCCGGCTGGAACACCCCGGACAGGGCTGGGGGTGGACCCTCGCGTCGTTCGCCGGGGGAGTGGCGGCGCTGACGGCCTTCGTGGCCGTCGAACGCCGCTCGCCCGCGCCGCTGGTGCGCCTCGGCATCCTGAAGTCGGGTCCGCTGGTGCGGGCGAACGTCAGTGCCCTGCTCTTCGCAGGATCGTTCTTCGGGTTCCAGTTCCTCGTCACGCTGTACCTGCAGGAACTTCGGGGCTGGTCGACGCTGGAGACGAGCCTGGCGCTGCTGGCCGTGGGGATCGACGCGATCCTCGCGCCGACGCTGACCCCGCGGCTGGTGGCGAGGTTCGGCAACACCCGGCTGATCTTCGGCGGACTCGTGCTCGCCGCCGTGGCGTACGCGCTCTTCCTGCCGCTGGGCCTGGACTGGACGTACGCGGCGATGTTCCCGTCGATGATCATCCTGGGGCTCGGGTTCGCGCTCGCCTACGGTCCGCTGACGATCGTCGCCACCGACGGGATCGCCGAGGACGAACAGGGGCTCGCGGGCGGGTTGCTGTACACGGCGTTCCAGTTCGGCGCGGCGCTCGGACTGTCGGCGGTGACCGCCGTCAACGTCGCCGCGCTGGGTGACGGTTCGCGAGAGGCCGCGCTCAGCGGTTTCCGGGCGGCGCTGGTCGTACCGCTGGTGATGGCCGTCCTCGCCGCGATCGTCATCGCGTCCGGCCGTCAGCGCGTTTCGGCGAAGGAAGCCAGATTGGCCAGCGAAGAGGCGATCCCGGCTTCGTGATCCGCCTGGCCGATGCCGGACGGCACGTCCGTCGCGGTGACGGTCACCTCGGTGCCGTCATCCGCGGCGGCCAGGCTCCAGGTCATCGTCATGGTGCCCGCGAACGCCGGGTCTCCGGACTCGAAGACGGCCCGCTGCACCACAAGTTCGGCGGGCACCAGCTCGGCGAACCCCACTTCGACGACGTCCGTCGCGTCCGACGACTTGCCGGGCGCGGCGGACGCGTCGAGGTAGGTGAGGATCATGCGGAAACCGCCGCCGGGCCGCGGATCCCAATGCTCGATCCGGCCGCGCATGCCTTCGGGCGGGAGCCAGGCTTCGAGCGATTCGCGGTCCAGGAGTGCCTGGTAGACGGTCTCGGGCGGGGCGGCGATCGTCCGGCTGCCGCTGTCGATCCTGTCCATGGCGCCGAGTCTAGGGCGCCCTGTCCTCGTCAGGGGTGCCGAGGAGTGATGGTGTCGCGGGTGATCGACTCGACCTTCTCCTGCGCCTTCTTGGCGTCGGTGACCCAGAGCTTGTAGAAGTCGAACGGGCAGTCCGCCACGCCCTTGTCGCCTTCGGCCGCGTCCTGCACGCCGGTGTAGCCGCGGTGCAGCAGTTTGAAGATGTGGTTCTGCGACTGGTCGTAGGTCCGCGCGTCGCGGATCGCCGAAACCGACAGTTGCGCGTACTGGATCCCGTATTCCTCTTCGCCGGTCTCGCCGAGCGTGCGGCCGTCGAAGCCGATGATCGCGGAATGGCCGAAGTACGAGTACACGCCGTCGAAACCGGCGGCGTTCGCCACGGCCACGTAACAGTTGTTGGCCCACGCCATCGCCTTGGCCATGAGGACCTGCTGTTCCTTGGCGGGGTACATGTAGCCCTGGCAGCGCACGATCAGCTCGGCGCCCTTCATCGCGCAGTCACGCCAGATCTCCGGATAGTTCCCGTCGTCGCAGATGATCAGCGAGATCTTCATGCCCTTCGGACCATCGCTGACATAGGTGTCCTCGCCGGGGTACCAGCCCTCGATCGGGCACCAGGGCAGGATCTTGCGGTATTTCTGGACGATCTCGCCGCGGTCGTTGATGAGCACGAGCGTGTTGTACGGCGGCTTGGCCGGGTGGTCCTCGTGCCGCTCGCCGGTGATCGAGAAGACGCCCCACGTCTGCGCTTCCCGGCACGCGGCGGCGAAGATCTCGGTCTCCTCGCCGGGAATCGTCGCCGCGGTCTCGTACATCTCCTTCGGGTCGTACATGATGCCCTGCGTCGAGTACTCGGGGAACACCACGAGGTCCATGCCGGGAAGCCCGGACTTCATGCCCACCACCATTTCGGCGATCTTGCGGGCGTTGTCGAGGACTTCGGCCTTCGTGTGCAGGCGCGGCATCTTGTAGTTGACCACCGCGACGCCGACCGTGTCCGGGCTGGCGGAAATGTCACCGTGTCGCATGAAGACTCCTTTTCTCCGAACGGTTTTTCAGGACGTCGAGGGATCCGGCGGCCGCGACCAGCGCCACCGCGATCGCGGCCGCCAGCAGCGCGGTGCCGCCGTCGCTGCGGTAGGCGCCGGTGAGGCCGAGGAAGGCGGGCACCGTGCACGTCGGCTGGCTGAGCAGCAGGACGGTCCAGCCGGTGAATCGCGTCAGATGTTCTTTGCCAAGGCCGAGTACGAGGAAGAACAACGTCCACAGCAACGCCCAGGACAGCCAGATGACGCCGAAAACAGGGTCGTCGCCGTGCCAGAAGGCGATCCCGGCGTACACCACGGCGGCGCCCGCCACGAAGAGCGAGAACCAGCCGATGCCTTCGGGCTCCAGGCCGGCGAGGTTCGCGATGCCGACGTACAGATACGTGAAACCGAACAGGTACAGGCCGGATGCGGCGAGGATCGCGTCCGGATTCCCGTTCGCCTGGACGATCAGCACGGTCGGGGTGACGCACTGCAGCGCGCCGACGAACAGGTTCAGCACCGCCGCCGAACGCGGAGGTATCCGGCCGAGCAACATCAGGCCGTTGATCATCAAGGCGGCGCCGACGTAGAGCAGGCCCACGTTGCCCATGCTCACCTCCGCATAACGTGCGTCACATGGAATAATTTCAAATGAAAGTATGTGGTGGGCCGGAGTGAGTCAAGGGGTGGCTTTCAGAGCCGGGTGAGCACTTCGAAGTCGTAGCCGTCGGCGACCGCGAGATGGACATGCTGATCGGCCTGCTGCCCGCGGAACTCGATCGTGCCGCGCGGCCCGTGATACGCGACGCCGTCGATCGCCGCGTTGAGCGCGGGAAGCTCCGGCGTCCCCGCCCTGCCGACGAGTTCGGCCAGCGTGTGCAGCCCCTCGTAACAGGATTCGGCCGCGTTGTTCAGGGCCGGGGCGCCGGGTCCGTGACGGTCGACGTAACGGCCGAGGAGGTCCATGGCGTCGGCGGTGACCATCGACCGGAAATAGGCGGCGGAGACGTAGAGGTTTCCGGTGGCGTTCGCGCCACTGGCGAGAAGCATGTTCTCCTCCATCAGCGGGCTGAACCGGAGCAGCCGGTCGCTCAGCCCGTGTGCGGCGAACGCCCGGTTGAAGCGCACCGCGTCCTGCCCGACCAGCAACATGAGTACACCGTCGCTTGTGGACTGTTCGACCGCGCGGACCACTGTGGACATGTCGCCCGCGCCCAGCCCGACGAACGCCTCTCCGGTGATGCCCAGGCCGAGATCCTTGGCGTACTGGCGGATCGCTCGGGTCGACCGGTGCGGCCAGACGTAGTCGTCGCCGACGACGAACCAGCGCCGGGCCCCGAGATGATCGCGCAGCCAGCGCAGCGCCGGCTCGATCTGGCAGCGCGGCGTCTCGCCCGTGCAGAAGATGCCCGAGCGGCGTTCGCCGCCTTCGTAGAGCGACGTGTACACGTACGGCACCCTGTCGGCCACGACCGGCGCGAGCGCGTGCCGGATCGACGAGATGTGCCAGCCACTCACCGCGTCGACCCGTCCGCTGTCGACCAGGCGCCGCACTTCGCCGGCTACTCGCGCGGGAGTGCCGCCGCCGTCGACCACCTCGGCCTCGACCTGCCTGCCGAGGATGCCGCCGGATTCGTTGAGTTCGTGGACGGCCAGCTCCGTGATCGCCTCGCACGAGGGGCCGAACAGCCCGGCCGGTCCCTGCAACGGGACCACCATGGCCACACGCCAGGTGTCGTCGCGGGGCCGGGTGGCGAGGCTTGGGGGCATGGCGCTCCGTGCGGTGGCCCGGTAAGGTCAAAGTGCTTTCACCTGGAAGTATTGCGAGGGTGTCCGGTTTTGGCAAGGGGACGGGATATGGGGACACGCGGCGTCACGGCCGCCGGAACGTCGCTCACCGGCTCGCTCACCCGCGCCGCACGAGCCGTCGCCGCCAGGGTGGAGCAGGTGCTCGCCAAGGAAGGTCTCACTCTGGACCAATGGCTGGTGCTGGACACGCTGAGCGGCAAGGGCGGTCTCGCCATGGCCGACCTCGCCGACCGGACGCTCGCCACCGCCCCGACGTTGACCAGGGTGGTCGACAAACTCGTGACCACCGCGCAGGCCTACCGAGAGGTCGACGCCGCCGACAGGCGCCGCGTCCTCGTCCACCTCAGCGCCCGTGGCCGCGCGACGCACCGGCGCGTGGCCGCGAAGGTGTCGGAGGTGGAAGCACTCCTCGACGTACCGGACGAAGTGCTCGCGGTGTTGCGGACGCTCGGCGACTGAAGATCAGGCTTGTTTCGGCCTGGCCAGCGTGACGATGCCAATCACCCCGGCGACGACGAGCGCGAGGAACACGAACAGCGCGGCCACCACGAACACCACGCGAAAACCGGTGGCGTCCGAGAGCAGCCCGCCGAGGACCGGCGCGATCACCAGGGCGAGGACGCCGAGCCCCGCCGTTACCCCGGCCGCTGTGCCGCGACCGGTCCTGAGACGCCGGATCAACGCGACGGTCACGCCGAGGGCGGCGCCCGCGCCGAGTCCGTTGAGCACCCGGCCGGCCAGGATCATCCCGCTGCTGGGCCCGAAGGCGACCAAGAGAACGCCCAACAGCATCAAGACGATCGCCGGCACGGTCACCGACGTCGGGAAGCGCGCGCCGAGCAGCAGGCCCGCCGGGAAGGCGAGCGCGGCCGCGACGACGTACGCGACGACGACGTTCAGCAGGAACGACTGGCTGGACATGCCCAAATCGATCTGCAGGTCCGGCCCACCGTCGAAGCGATAGACCACGGTGAGCAGGAACAGACCGATGAGCGCGGCGAACCCGGGACCGATGACTAGCCACCAGGGAGGGCCGGCGGCCGGCTGCGGATCGTTCTGCGTCGGCACATACATGCGCACAACCTATAGCGCGCGGCGAGGTGGATGGACCGGTTCACCGAAGGCGCGATAATCACGATCATGTCCCATGTCCTGCTGATCGAAGACGACGTATCCGTCCGCGATGCGATGGAACTCGTCCTGCGGCGCCACGGTCACGATGTCGATGCCGCCGGCAGCGGTGAGGACGGGCTCGACCTGGTGAGGCGTCCCGGTGCGGGCGGGATCGAGGTGGTCGTGCTGGACCTGATGCTGCCCGGGATGGACGGTTTCGAGGTGTGCCGACGGATCCGCGAAGCGCACACGATGCCGATCATCATGCTCACTTCACGCGGCGACGATTCCGACATCGTGAGCGGACTGGAGGCCGGCGCGGACGACTACGTGGTGAAGCCGGTGACGGCGCGGGTACTGGAGGCCAGGATCCGCGCGTCGGTCCGCCGGGTCGCCCCGGCCGTGCGGAACCGTGAAGACTTCGAAGGGCTCGTCCTCGATCGCGCGGGCCTGACCGTCACCAAGAACGGTGTCCCGCTGGCGATCCCGCCGACCGAACTCCGGCTGCTGCTGGAACTTTCCGCCGCACCCGGCCGGGTCTTCACTCGCGAACAACTGCTGGAACTGGTCTGGGAGCACGACTATTTCGCCGATGTGCGGCTGGTCGACGCCGCCGTCGGACGGTTGCGCGCCAAGATCGAAGACGTCGCTTCCCGGCCGCGCTATGTGCAGACCGTGCGAGGGTTCGGCTATCGCTTCGGGCCGCTGTGAGGTTCGGCGGGCTGCGCGGCCGTCTGCTGGTCGCTTTCGTGCTGGTGTCGCTGCTCAGCGCCGCCACCGCCACGATGCTGGCCTACGACCAGGCACGCGAAGCGATTCTCGAACGCGCGGGTTCCTCCGCTGTGCAGAACTTCCGCGATCGCGTGAACGCGAGTGTCGGGGAATTCGACATCCCGCCCGACCGGCGCGCGCTGAACCGGCTCGCCGAGGCCGTCGCGTCCGGCTCCCGCGACGCGCGGGTCGTCGCGCGATATCAGGACCTGGTCGCGCCCGCCGATCAGGAGGCGATTCCCGCTGGGCTGCGGGAACGGGTGCGGGCCGAGAACCGGCTGAGTTTCCAGCGGGTCGAGTGGAACGGCGGGCCGTGGCTCGTCGTGGGCACACCGGTCGCGTTCGCCGGTTCGGGGCGGCCGTCCGGCGTCGAGGTGTTCGAGGTGATCTCGCTGGGGCCGGAGCAGGATGACATCGCCGCGCTCCTGACCACCGTCCGCGACGGCGTCGTCCCGGTCGTGCTGCTCGCAGCGGTACTCGCCCTGCTCGCCGCCGGCACGGTCCTGCGGCCCATCCGGCGGCTCGCGAAGGCCACGCGACGGCTGGCGGACGGCGCGCTGGAGACCCGTGTCCCGGTCAAGGGCCGCGACGAACTCGCCGATCTGGCCAAGGACTTCAACGAAACGGCGGACGCGCTGGAATCGTCGGTCGCCGAGATCCGGGAACAGGAAGCCCGCGCGCGGCGGTTCGTCGCCGACGTCTCCCACGAACTTCGCACCCCGCTCGCCGCGATGACCATGGTGTCGTCCGTGCTCGACGAGGACGCCGACGGCCTGCCACCCGACACGGCCCACGCCGCGAGGACGGTGAGCACCGAGACCGCGGGGCTGGCCCGGCTCGTCGACGACCTCATCGAGATC
Source organism: Amycolatopsis roodepoortensis (assembly GCF_024628825.1). Taxonomy (NCBI): domain Bacteria; kingdom Bacillati; phylum Actinomycetota; class Actinomycetes; order Pseudonocardiales; family Pseudonocardiaceae; genus Amycolatopsis; species Amycolatopsis roodepoortensis. The sequence continues at coordinate 2,877,276 of NZ_CP102415.1, read as the reverse complement.
TCGCGCTTCGACGCCCAGGCCGCGACTTTGACCCGGCAGGACCTCGACGTCGCCGAGGCTCTCCGCGCGACGTTGTCCACGCGGGGCTGGACGGACCAGGTCTCGGCCGAGTTCACGCCCGTGCGAGCCCGGCTCGATCGGCGGCGGCTGGACGTCATCGTCGCCAACCTCGTCGGGAACGCCCTGCGGCACGGCGCGCCCCCGGTGACGGTGGTGCTGCGCTCGACCCCGGACGACGTGCTCGTCGAGGTCTCCGATCACGGGCCAGGGCTCTCGGCCGAAGCCGCGCGGCACGTGTTCGAGCGCTTCTACAAGGCGGACAGTGCCCGTACGCGATCCGAAGGCAGTGGTCTGGGGCTGGCCATCGCCCAGGAGAACGCGTGCCTGCACGGCGGGCTCATCACCCACTTCGATCGCGAAGGCGGTGGCGCGGTGTTCCTTCTCCGGCTGCCCCGCGACGGAAAGGAGGCCGGCCGATGAAACGCCTGGTCGTGTCCCTTGTGGCCGTGGCCCTCGTCGCCGGCTGTGGCGTGCGGCCGACCGAAGTACTCGACGGCGGCGCACCGGCTTCCGGGATCCCCGAAGGGATGCGGATCTACTTCGCCTCGGATCGAGGGCTGCGCGGGGTTTCCCGTCCCGACAAGGAGATCACCGAGCTCGCCGCCGCGGTCAAACTCGTCATGGCGGGACCGAACGAAGCCGAACTCGTAGCCGGGCTCACCGATCTGACCGCCATCACCGGCGAATTCTCCGCGTCCGCCATCGAAGGTCACGTGACCCTGCGGCTGCCGCGGACGCCGGTGACCGGTGTCGCCGGGATGGCCGCCGGTCAGCTGGTCTGCACCCTTGCGCGGGCCGAGTCCCTGCTGCACGGGACCCGGCCCGACGCGGTACGGGTGACCGTCGTGGCACAGGGGGGCGCCGTCGGTCCGTACCAGTGCTCCCAGTTCCTGACCGGCTAGGCCGCGTTGAGCGCGATGGTGGGGTGAAGCCGGGAGGCCCGGACGGCCGGATAGAGCCCAGCGACCACACCGATCACGAGCGTCGCGGCCAGTCCCGCGCCCAGCGACCACGGTGGGACGACCGCCGTCCAGCCCTGTGCCTCGGCGAAACCGATGGTCGCGCCCGCGCCGAGCAGCGCGCCCGCCACGCCGCCGAGCGCGGACAGCAGCAGCGATTCGGTGAGGAACTGGAGAAGGATCGCGTTCTTCGTGGCGCCGAGAGCCCGCCGGAGCCCGATCTCGCGGCGCCGTTCCAGTACCGAGACGACCATCGTGTTCGCGACCCCGACCCCGCCGACGAGCAACGCGACCGCGCCCAGCCCCAGCATGAGCGTGGTCAGCCCCTTGTCCGTGGCGGCCTTGGCCACCAGTGCGTCGGACGGCCTCGACACCTTCACGGAGTGCTCGTCGCCAGGGTTGACCGTGCGGGCCAGCACGCCGCGGACGGCTTCCACCGAGGCATCGGAAGACCGCTCGAAGATCGTGGTCGGATGCCCGTCGAAGCCGAAGAACCGTTCCGCGACAGGGAAACCGACCAACGCGACCCGGTCGAGGGTCGGCACGAGCTCGACCGGTGCCAGTATCCCGATGACCACGAACCATTCGTCGTTCATGAGGATCTTGGCGCCGGGCTCGGCCACACCCAGCCGCCCGGCCGCGACCGATCCGAGCACGACGGCCGGCACGCGCTCGCCGGCCGGATCCAGCCAGCGGCCCCGCTCGACCCGCGCGCCCAGCGCGTCGAGCAGATCGATGCGCGTGGCCTGGGTCGTGACGCCCGGAGCCAGTTCCTCCGGGACGGCGTCACTGCGCCGAACCCGCGCGTCGACCTCGGCCGTCGCGGTGACCTTCTCGACCGGGCCGATCCGCTCGACCATCGCGACCGCGGCCTTGGGGAGCTTCACCGGTTCGCCGTCGGCGTCCTTTCCCGCCTCGACGGTCAGCAGGTTCGTGCCGAGCCGGTCCAGCTGCGCCATCAGGTCGGCCCGGCTGGACGTGGACAGCCCCACCACCGCGACCATCGTCGCGATGCCGATGGCGATCCCGAGCGCGGACAGCACCACTCTCGTCCGGCGCGTCCGCAACCCGCTCACTCCCACCCGGAGGATGTCGGGAGGAGAGAGCCGGGCGGGTTTCAGAGGCGTGCTCACGACGTGGCCACCGCCGCCCTGGTGTCGGAAACGATCGCGCCGTCCCGGAGCCCGACGCGCCTGGGTAGCCGTGCTGCGATCCCGGTGTCGTGGGTGATGACGCAGATCGTCGTACCGCTCGCGTTCAACTCGCGGATCAGGTTCAGCACCACCTCGCCGGACGCGGTGTCCAGCGCTCCGGTCGGCTCGTCGGCCAGGAGCAGGCCGGGCTCGCCGGCCAGGGCCCGCGCGATCGCCACACGCTGCTTCTCCCCGCCGGACAACTCCTCGGGCGTGTGGTCCAGCCGGTGACCGAGACCGACTCGGCCGAGGGCCGCTCGCGCCCTGTCGCGACGCTGCCTCCTCGGTACGCCCGCGTAGAGCAACCCGTCGGCGACGTTGGTCACGGCGTCTCGGCCTGGTGCCAGATGGAACTGCTGGAACACGAATCCGATGTGCCGGGCACGCAAGGCCGACAGCCCGGCGTCCGACAGGCCACCGACGTCGTAACCGGCCACCCGCACCGTGCCCGACGTGGCGCGGTCGAGCGTGCCGATCAGGTTGAGCAGGGTGGACTTGCCCGACCCCGACGGGCCGACGATGGCGACCAGTTCGCCCTCGTCGATCCGGAGGTCCACGCCGCGCAGCGCGGTCACGTCGCCGGGATAGGACTTGGTGGCCTCGATCAGCTCGATCACCGCCGTCATGGCTTGGCCGCTCCCACCTGCATGCCTTCGGCCAGTCCGGCGCCGGTGACCTCGATCCGGCCGTCGGCGCTCATGCCCGTCTCGACCCGTACGGTCGTGGTCGTGGACGCGCGGACGATCTGCAGGCCGTAGCCGCCTTCACGCAGCGCGACGATGGCCTCGACCGGGACGGTCAGCACCCCCTTCCTGCTCTCTTGGATGAATTTCACGCTTGAGGTCCCGGTGGGCTCCTCGGGTACCGCGGCGCCGTCGTCCAGGGTGATCTCGACCTGGATCCCGGTGGTGGCCTCGGTGCCGTTCCCGGACTCCGCCTTGACCGTCCCGGACACCTGACCGGCCGCCGTGCCACCCTCCGGCAACCTGACCTCGACCCGGGTGCCCGCCTTCGCCAGCGCCCGGTCGTCCTTGTCCAGCTGGACCCGCACGACCGGCCTGGTCGACGCGATCGTCAGGACGGGCTTGTCCGCGCCGATCTGGTCGGCCAAGGCGGCGTCGGCGGCGACCACCCGCACCGGCCCTGGCTGGAACACCAGGTCGCCTTTGCCGAGGCCACCGGTCGGTTCCAGGACGCCGAGCGCCTTCTGCCAGGACTTCACCGCGGCCTGCGTGGCTTCGTCGTACTTGTTGTCGACGGGCAGGCCGCGTGCCCGGCCAAGGTCGCGGAGGTTGCGCTTCAGCTGCTGGACGTCCGGCCCCAGCGTGCCGACGGTCAGGTCACGGAACATCGGCGTCGACCCGTAGAGCAGGACCACCGGCCGGGCGTCCCGCTTGTACAGGATCTGACCTCGCTCCACCGTCTTGCCCGGTTCGGCGGCCTGCGTCACCGTTCCCTCCACCGGGGATTTCACGGCGCGGCGGTTCGCGTAGTCGAAGTGGCCGTCGACGGTCTTGCTCCGCACCAGGTCGGCGCGCGTGATCTCGGCGACCGCCGGTGGCGCGCTCGCGGTGGCCGCCTTGCCGCCGGAGTCGTCGCTGACCACGACGAAGACGCCCATTCCGACCACGGTCACCACAGCCGTCACCGCGCCGGCCACCAGCCAGCGCTTCACTGCATACCTTGCGCTTGCTCGATGAGCTTGTCCCGGCACGCGGTCTCCGCCTGGTTGTACGCCGGAGAGTTCGTGTCGAGCTGAGGGTCGGCCGGATTCGGGTCGCCACCGGGCTGGGCGACCCCGTTCTGCATGCTCGGATTCGTGAACTTGCTGACGCCGTTGGCCCGCATGCACTGGGCGTGGGCCAGCAGCGACTCGTACACCTTCTGCTGGTCTTTCTGCGGCTCCAGCTGCATCGCCTTCTGCATCGGCTCCTTGCATGCCTGCATGGCCGCGCTGAGCCTCGTCTGGGAGTCCTTCCGTTCCTCCTCTTCTTGAACGACCTCGATCTTGGTCCAGTCGGCGTAACCGGAAAGCAAGGGATCCGGCCAGTCCTTCAAACCTTCCTTGCGCATGCACTGCGTGTAGGCGAGTTGCGCGTCGTAGAAGGCACTCTTCCCCTCAGTCTGCGGGGCGGCAGAGGAAGTGACCGGTGCGGCCACGCCCGGCGGGTTCGCCGACGCGATGTCCGCCTTCTGCTCCTCGCCACCACACGCCGCCAAAAGCACCAAGGGGAGGGCCAGCAACGCGGCCAGCCGCCTGGAACGGGTTTCGCTGCTCATGCGGACGAGCATGCGAGGGGCACATGGTCGTCCTTCTACGAAGACATGATGGGAACGTAACAACGCGACGCCACGCTGCTAGGACGTGATCTTCCCGACAAGGCACGTGTACCCGAGAACGCCGGGTGCTTCGGGGAAAGATGACGAACTGCCGGATCGAGAGGTGAACAAGCGGCGCCCCCGGCTCGAAGGCGTTCCGCCCGAGTCTTGGGAAGGCCTGTCGCGAAGCGCGTTCGCGCCTCGCGACAGGACCGTCTGCGACGTGCCCCCGGCAGGACTTGAACCTGCGACCTAGAGATTCTAAGAAGACTCATTAATTAAGTCCATTCAAGTTGATTTAGCTGCAAGAGTATCCCGATAGTGACCCGTCTAGTCCAGTCAAATCGAGTTGGTTTGTGATGCGTAAATGATCCCGCGTGTCGATCTTGAAGCGGCGAAGTTGATCGTCATCCGGTCTCGTCGTCCAGCAGGTTTTCGAGTGCGTCGGCGATCTTCTCGTTCGTGATCTTCGGTCGGCGATAGTGGCGCTGCACGACGTCCGGCGTATTGCCCAGCTGATCGGCGACGTGTTCGTTCGACAGCCCGGAGTCGCCGAGGTGTGTACCGACGGTGTGCCGGAGCATCATGGATTTCAGCCAGCCGTAGCCGATGGCGTCGCACGCGATCCGGATCCGCTTCGCGACGTTCCCCGGGTCTTGCCACTGGCCGTTCCACGTCGGGAAGAGCGGGCCTTCGCCCGCGGCCAGCTTGCGCCGGGAGAACATCGGCGCGGCCCATGACGGGTACTTCGGCCGGACCGGCCTGCCGCCGCGTTTCCGGCCGCGCTTGCGCACGATCCCCTGACCCTCCACGCGCACCAGGTGCCACCCGATGTAGCTCGTCCGCTCGGCCGCGTCGACGTCGGGCCCGGTGAGGGCCAGGATCTCGCCTGGCCGCCCACCGGTCGCGAGCATCGCCTCCACTGTGTCGGGCAGGTCGGCCCAGGCCTGCCCCCGCACGCCCTTGCCCTTGGCGTCCTTGGCGCTGTCGCAGTACTTCCGCAGCTTCGTCAGGAACTCCTGCCGTACCTCGGGTTCGAGCACCTTCACGTCCTGGGCGTCGAGCGCAGCTTCGACGCTCTGTTCGACGCGTTCGACCGACTTGCCCGGGTTCGTCTCCATCGCGCCCTCGATCACGCCGAGGGTGCAGATGTTCGTCAGGACCGTCCGGGTGCGCTTCGTCGCGGCGTAACCTCCTTTGCCCTTAGAACGTTTACTCTTCGCCGTCGTGTCCCGGATCCGTTTCAGTGCGTCGTTGCAGATGCCGACGTTCTCGGCCTCGCGACACGTCAGGTCCCCCAGCTCGCGCTCAAGGTGCGCGGCCGAATCCTGGTAGTCGTACAGCGACTTGTGCGCACGCTCGCCCCGGTTGACCTTGCGTTCGAAGTCGGCCAGCCAGCGCTTGATCAGGATGCTGAAGCGGGTATCCCCAGTGATCTTCTGGCCGGCCGCTTCGTTCGCCAGCTCGGTCATGGCCTTCTTTAGCCGCCGCTCGGCGGCAGCGGCGCTCGGCCCATGTCGCTTGACGGGTTTGAGCCTGCCGTTGCGGAGTCGGTACCGCGCGCTGGCGACGTAGTTGCCGTCGCGGATCCGGCGTACGTTGATCTTGCCGTAGGTTCCGATCTCAGTCCTCGGTCTGGCCATCGGCGGGTCCTTCCTCGGTCGGGTCGTCGTCACCCCCATCCCGCAGTCTCCGATCGAGATCGTCCAGTTCCGCCAGGTAGAGGTCGTGGACCTCGAACCGGGACTTCGGCGGGGGTGCCTCGGCGCGCCGGGCGCGGCATTCGAAGTACAGGCCGACGAAGCCAACGCCGAACGCGGTCGACATGTGGACGATGACGAGCGGGGAAGTCCAGTCCTGTACGAACGCCACGACGCCGTGTGCGATCGCGAGAACGAAGAGCGCGACAGCGGCTCGGTAGAGCCTCTTCGCGATCGCCGGGACTGTGGTTGTGGTGGTGGTCGGAGCAGTCACGGGGCGGGGTCCCTCCTTCGGGTGTATGGGGTAGCCCGGTTGCAGGAGGTGTATCCGCTGGTCTTAAGGGTTTGTTAGGCCGGGTAACAGGATTTTTCGAACTTTCGTTCGGGTGGCCTAGTGGCCTGATCACGTATTTGTTACATCCATACCGGATGTGTTACAGCGCGAGCGCGATCGTTATGCGACAACTAGGCTGCGCGTCCTCTTAGGACTCGTCACGTTTCTCGCGCCGGGCTTCTTCCTGAGCTTCGACGATCGCCCGCATGGCGAGCAGCGCCGTGGCGTCGCCACGCATGACGCGTTCCTGTTCGACGAACTTGACGGCCTCTTCGACCGTCATGTCCTTCATGCGCTGCCAGGCCGCGGCTGACCACTCGTGCCGGGTGGACGGCGGCGCGCTGGGGGTGATCCGCTTCTCCGGTATCGGCGGGACGGGGCCGCCCTCAAGAATGATCTTGGGCGTGTCCTCGGTCCAGTTCGGCAGGCCGCGTCCGACGGCGAACAGGACGGTCTGACCCACGCCTGGTTCGCCGTTCTCCAGCATCTCGATACTGCGCACGCTCTTGATGCCGATCGCCGCGGCGAAGTCTGGGCGATACATGATGCCGGCGGCCAGGCGTGCCTTTTCCACGGCTTCGCCGAGTCGCGCTCGCGCGTCCTCGGAGTAGTTCGCCGTACGCACTCTACGCGCCCGTTTCGTCGCCACACGTGCATGGTGCCGCATGGGGACGCATGGCGCTAGGTGGCTTGGGCCACGAATCTGCAGGCGGCGGCCATGATCGCCCCTGTTGAGTACTCGCTCTCTGACGCTCATGGTCCTGCATGTTAGCGCATGGAAACGCATGATCGTAAGTAACGATGCGACTTAATGCGGTTCCATGCTTGACCAACTTCGCATGGTCCCGCATTATCTGCGGTATGCCCCTCCTGAACGGTCCCAAAGTGCGGAATCGCGCTGCCGCTCGCGGCTGGGATATCCCGACCCTCGCGCGCCAGGCCGGTGTCAACGCCCGGACGCTGGCCAACACCACGAGGCCCGAGAGTCCGCAACCTGTGAGCCTCCCCACGATCTACAAGCTCGCGGGTGCCTTGGCCGCACCCGATGAGCGCGTCCCCCTGATCGCTGCGGCTCTGGTCGCTGACCCAGACGTCGCCCGCCAGATCCGCGAGAGCGAAGCGCCGGAAGCCAAACCGGAGAAAGAACAGCCGAAGCGCGAGCCGCTGGCGCCGCCGAAGCGGACCAGCACCGAGCGCACCACCGGCCCGAAGCGGCTGTCGGCATGAAGGCGGTACTGGAAGCCATCGACCGCTTGATCAAGCGGGTCGAACGGCTGGAGAAAGCCGTGAAGGCGCCGCCGCGCGAGGCCTACCGGCCCAGTGAGGTCGCGACGCTCACCGGCATCGGCTACGCGACCGTGCTGGAGATGTGCCGGACGGGCGAGCTGCCCGCCAAGCAGGTGGGCGGTGGACGGCTCTGGATCGTCCCGGCGGCCGAACTGCGCCGGTACCTCAACGACACCAGCGGCACCACTGCCTGATTTTCCTGATCCCCCAAAGAAAAGTGCCCGCCCCGTGCCATTGCGGGGCAGGGGCGGGCTGATCACGAGAAAGGGACACAAACCCATGACCGATACGAAGAGTACCGACACCCGGCACCGGTTGCGTGCGGGTGACACGCCTGCCCTCGGCCTGCCGATTCAGCCGGGCCGGGGCGGCAAGCGTCGCAAGGTCACCCCGGACGACACCGCGCCGATCGCGGTCGACGGCTCGACGGACCCAACGGTAGTTATCGCGCCGGTTGACCGCGCCCGCGAGGACGCCGCGCTGGCGGACGCTCTCCTCGAGGAGTTCCCGCACGCGGATGCCCAGCTGGCGGCCGCCGCGCTGGTCGCCGAGGACTTCCCCGCGGACCCGGAGCTGGGCGCGCGGCGGCTGATCGCCGTCCTCACGCCGAAGCCTGGCCTGTGGGCATGGCTGTGCCGGTGGTGGACCGCGCTGGTCTGGTTCCCGCTCGCGGCGATCGTGGTGCGGGTGGTCGACGCGGTCACGGCCGGGTTCGAGGAAATCGGCGACAACGTGCGCGGGCACGCCGCGCTGCTGGCGAAGGCCTTGCTGGTCCTGCTCGCGGCCGCCGTGTTCGCCGGTGTCGGGATTGCGTGGTGGTTGCAGTGACCGTGCGCCTGCTGGACCTGAACGCGGTCCGTCACCCGGTGAAGACGTGGATCGCCCCCTACGTGTGGCGTCGCGCGGTGACCCCGGTCCGTCCGCCGGTCGACCTGCACGGCGAGCTGCCCGCGCTGTCGATGCGGATCGCTCTGCTCCGCGGCTGCGGCTACGTCCACGTGACGGTCGACGAGTCGTTCATCCCGGCCGACTGCACGTGGTGCTGGCCGGACCGGCCGCGGATCACCTCGGTCCGCGTGCACAGCGACCCGCGCCGCGATCGCCGCTTCGACCCGCTCCCGGACCGGGTCGACGTGTGCTTGCAGTGCGCGCTGGGTCTCCACCGGCCCCGCGCGGCGCGCGGGACCCGGGTCGGCGCGGTCGGCCAGGCGCTCGCCGAGGCCCGGCCCGGCGCGGTGATCTTGGTGGAGGTGTGCGAGTGATGGCCACTGCGACCTCTTCCCCGCACGTGATTGGCCCGGACCACGTATCCGGGGTGGCTCACGTCGAGTACGCGCGGTGGGGCCAGGCGCCCGCTGTGCGGTCCGGTGAGCCGGTCGATCCACTGCCGACGATCTACAGCAGCGCGGACGGGATCGAGATTGAGGACACCTTGATTCTCGATCTCGCGACCGCTGAGGCCTTCGCCGAGCGGCTGCTGGCGGCGATCGCCTACGAACGTCGCCGCGCCGCAAGCTCGTCGACGGCGGGGGAGGTCGACGCGCGATGACCACTTCCCAGCGGATGAACGCCACCGACTTGCGGCACGCGTTCGGGTCTTTCGATCAGCGTTTGCGCGCCCGGCTCGCCGAGGCGGCAGAAGACGCGACGAGGGACGGCGACGCGTCCAATCGGCCGCTGGATCTCGGGGAGTACCGAGGCCTGCGGGTGGCGCTGCACATCCTGCACGCCTGGACCCGTGGCGAGTTCGGCGTCGACGGCGAAGAGGTGCCGTTCAAGCCGCTGCCGGGTGACACGGCGGGCGGTGGCGCGTGATGGCGGCCTGGACCAACGCGGCCGACCGGATCCTGGCCGACGAGCTGGATCCCGAGGACCTGGACGAGACACCGCGCGGCGGCCGGTTCGGCCGCCGCGCCACCCCCGACAACGACGATCAGGAAGGGCAGGGCCAGCGATGACCGCCACGATGCCCGCCGCGTTCGGTCCCCGCCGGTACTTCGGCGACGGCCACGTGTCCGAACGGCCGATCACGGCCACTCGGGCGCCCGCCTGTAGCAGGAAGATCGGGATCGAGTTCCGCTACGACCCGGCCGAGCCGTTCGCCGTGACGCTGGTCCTGGGCTACCGGCACGGCGCCGGGGAGCTGCTGAAGTCCTGGACGTTCGCCCGGTCGATGCTCGCCGCCGGCCGGACCGAACCGGCCGGTGCCGACGCGGGCGACGTGCAGCTGTTCCCCCGCGCCGGGCGGGTCGACGTCGACCTGGCCGACCGCGCCGAGGGCCGCCGCTACCTGCTGACCGTGCGCAAGGCCGACGTCGACGCCGCGCTGGCCGAGTTCGACAAGGTCGTGCCGCTCGCGGCGGAAGACAACATCGCGCCGCGCTACGACGCGATCGCGGCCGAGCTCGCGGCGATCCTCGCCGACGGCGGTGACCGGTGACCGCCGTCGACACCGGGACCGAGGACCCGGGCCGTCACCTGTCGGCCGTCCCCGAGCCCGGCACCCCGGCCGCACCCAAGCCGAAGCCGCCGTCGCGGTCGCCCTACCCGCGCAACCCGCTGCTGGACTACCGCTACGGCCCCGACCCCGAAGGCCTGTGCCCGGCGTGCCGGTGGGTCAAGGCGATCGACTGGCCGACACCGCAGCAGTGGTGCCCGCATCACGTGCTGTGGCACGACTCGACGATCCCGAAGCTCGCCCAGGCCGGGGACGCGAAGGGCCCGTTCCTGGTGCACGCGTCGACGGCCCCGGCGTTCGCGCGCGGGGACCGGGTGTGGTTCCAGGGCAAGCTCGAAACGATCGTCGACGAGCGCTATTGGGGCCGGGACGGCCGGTGGCGCTACGTCGCGATCACCCCGCGCCAAGGGACCGCGGTCGATTCCGCCGAGTCCGAGTTCACCCGCGAGTTCCGGGCGGGGTGGCCAGCATGACCGACACCGTGAAGCAGCTGCGCCCGGTCGAGCCGGTCACCACGGTGCTGCGGCAGGCCGACCACTGGGCCCGCGCGATCGCCCCGCCCGGCTCGTCGGCCTACCTTGACCGCCTCGCGTCGGAGATCCGTGCCCGCGTCGTCGAACCGATGATCGCCGCCCAGCCCGTCGAGCTCGCGCAGCTGACCGACGACAACGCCCGCCTGGCCGACGAGCTCGCCCGCGTGCAGCACGCCCTGCAGCACCAGACCCGCGTCGCCGAAGACCTCGCCGAACAGCTCGCCCAGGCCACGAAAACGATTGGAGACCAACAGTGACCGCCCCCGCAGAGTCCACAAACGACACCGCGTCGATCGCCAAGGATGACGCCGACTTCTACCGCTATTACCGCGGACGAATCAAAGACCTGTGTGCCGATATCCACACCGCCCACGAGAGCGCGAACCACTATCAGTCCCTCGGCAACAGCCTGGCCACCCAGCCGGTCACGACCCCGATCCTGTTCCCGGCCGAGGACTACAGCGTCGGCAATATCGGCGCCGAGTCCAGCAATCGCCGCGCCCCGGTCGGACCGCACAACCAGAGCCAGCTCGAACTGACGCTGCGCGACGCGGCCCGCCAGGCCTACGTGTTCGCCGGGCACTACCGCCGCGTACACGGCGAGCTGAGCGCCGCCCTGCAGGCCCAAGTGAGCCTCACCAGCGACCCCGCCTGTGCGGTGCTGACTCTCGACGAAACCGGGCAGCTGGGCTACAACCGCGCGAGCGACGAGTGGACGGCCGGGTCCGTGGACCTGGGTGACCGCCTGTCCGGCGCGGCCTATCGACTGCAGGAATCGGGGCTGCTGCCCAAATTCGACGAGTTCTTCACCCCGGTCGCGAAGGACGACGACGAGCAGTGCCCGACCTGCGCCGAGCACGGCCGCGAACACTGCTGGACCCACGGTGATCCCCGGATCGAGCTCGGCACGCGCGTGACCGCACCGGCCGAGGCGGCCCCCGGCGGCACGGTCACCGGTGTCCTGATCGAGAACGAGCGGATCAACGGCCTCGGCCTGGCCGCGATCCAGTCCGACGACGACCCCTGGCCGTACGCGGTCCTGGCCAGCACGGTGCGCCCCGTCGAGACCGAGACGGCGGCCCGCTGATGGCGCTGAACAACGGCGAAGCCCACGCCGTCAACACGCTGCTGCGGTGGGTCCTCGGCCTGCCGAATTCATCCGTCCCCGTCCCGGCCGCCGCCGACGCGCACGAGGCCGCGCAGCGACTGTGCCGCGCGGCCTACAAGCAGCTGTCGGCAGGGCTGTGGCCGGACCAGGTCACCGAGCACTGGCCAGCTGAAACCCCGGTCCCGGCCGCCGAGGTCGTCGACGCGGCGCAGCGGCTGCGCGCAGACCTGCACGAGACGATCGGCGCGGTCTACGGCGAGATCGGCGGGCACTCCGATGTGCCCGACGCGGCCGAGGCCGACCAGCGCCGGATCGTCACCGATCACCGCCTGGTGCTCGACTGGGTGATCGCGGCCGCCGGGGGTGCCCGGTGAGCCACCTGTGCGGATTCGACGAGCCGACCCCGGACGACCTGCCCGACACCGGCGGCACGTGCTGCTACAGCGCCGCCGTGTACGGCCCGCACCGCTGCACCTGCTGGCGGCCGGTCTACGCCGACCCTGTCCAGACCGACGAGCTGAACGACGAGTCGGTGCCGCAGGTACGGCCGGAGGGCATGTGCGGCGACTGCGCGTACCGGCCCGGGTCGCCGGAGAAGGCCGGTGATCCCGCCTATCGCGGCGACGCCGACGAGCTGGAGGGCCTCGCGATCACCGGCACCCCGTTCTACTGCCACGACGGCATGCGCCGCGTCGCGAAGTGGGTGCACCCGACCGGCGCCGAAGTCCCTGCGCTCGACGGCGCGTACGCCCCGCCGTTCCACGGGGCCGTGCCGCACCGCGTCGACGGCGAGGCCGCCTACCTGTGCGCGGGCTGGAACGCCCGCCGCCGCGCACTGTCCGCAAAGGACGGTGACCGGTGAAGCGGACCGAACCCAGCCGGGCGCAGCTCGGCGAGAAGGTGCGTGAGATCGCGGTCGCGTGGTCGCTGGAGGACGACGACCGGCCAGGCGCCGGACTGCAGTCCTGGGCCGCGCTCGACGAGGCCACGCAAGAGCTCTACATGCGCGTCGGGGAAGAGCTGTTCACCCTCGGCAAGGAGTGCGCGCCGAACCTCGCGTTCGTCGTCGAGCGCGCCGAGTCCGGCGCCCTGTACGTGGTCGATACACCGGAACGCGCGGCCGAGCTGGTGGCGGCTGAGGTCGCCGCCGGGTACCGGCCGGACGAGGTGTGGACGACCGCGCTGGAGTTCGAGCGGGCCGAGCCGCGACCGGCGGCCGACGACGACGTGGACCTGGACCACTGCCAACACCCGGTGTGGGTCGCGGTCGACGAGGCCGTGCCGCTGGCGGACATGGTCGCCGCGAGCAAGGCGCCGGACGTCGTGCACGCGATGTGCCAGGTCGTCGACAAGACCGTGCGGGCCGCGCTGGCCGCCGTCGGATACCCGGTGACGCCGCGGTGAGCGGGGGAGTGTGGCCGCCGGACGGCGTGACGTCCGCGGTCCCGGCCGAGCGCCCGGCAGGGCCGCGGTCGAAACCGTGGCTCGCATCCGGTCTCGAGATCCCGCCCCCGGCCTCGACGACGCAGGCCTGCGCCGACGTGCTCGGCCAGACCCGCCGGACCTTCGCCGACCTCGGCGCCGGGTTCGTGGCCCTCGGCGCGGCCGCGCGGGCCGCGCGCGACCGCCTGGCCGCCATTACCGCAGCGTTCCGCGACGTCGACCGTCCGGAGACAGGAGCACCACCACCGTGATCCACCCGCACGACCCGCGAGGCCCGGAGATGAAGATCATCTCCGGGCTTTGCCATGCCCTCACCCCGGGCGGGTGGTGACCCGTGCCGTACTACCTCACCGACGACAAGGCCGACCTGGATCCCCGGTGGATGGTTCTCGCCGAGGGCAAGGAGAACACCGCGGATCTACTGTTCGCGTACTGGCACCGGATTCAGGCCGCGTCGGCCAAGCACAGCCACAACGGCTACGTGACCCACCATGAAGCGCTCGACGCCTGCCGGGGAAAGGCGAGACTGCTGCAGCTGCTGCTGACCCCGGTTCTGGGGCAGCCGCCGCTGGTGCATCGCAAGGGCGACAGCTGCGCGGAGAAGAACTGCATCGACGCGTCCCCGTCGTGGGTCGACGGGTTCGACTACCGGGTCTGCAGCTTCTCCAAGCGCAACCCCACCAAGCAGGAAACGGACCGGAACCGGGCTCAGAAGGCCGACAGCCGCAACAAACCGCTGAAGGACGCCGTGTACGCCCGCGACGGCGGTTGCTGCCGCTACTGCGGATCTGGGCCGTTGCCCAAAAAGGGGATGGGGCGCGCGCTCGATCGCCGCAAGGCGCTGCAGTTCGACCACGTCGACCCTGACCGCGAGGCCGGCATCGACGGAGCCAACTACGTCGTGGCGTGCGCGCGGTGCAACGAGCACAAAGGACACAGGACCCCGGCCGAGGCGGACATGGTGCTGCTGCCCGAGCCGACTGAGGCCGAGCGCGCCGCGCTGCTCGCCCGTCCGCTGCAGCTGCGCGACTTCCCCGAACCTGCCGTCGACAACCACCACGACAACCGCACGGACAACCGACGGGACAAGCAACCGACGCTTGTCCCGTCGGTTGTCGGAACGGTTGTCCCCGACGCCCCACTGGAACCCGATTCCGCAGGTGACGTGCGCCTACAGCCACGTCCACAACCGACTACGACAACCGCGGATCCGGGCTCGGAAGGGTCCGGGTCGGGTCGGGGCGGGCAGCCCGTCGTTGTCCGTGATCCCCGAGCCTCCCCGTACGGCACCGGCGGCCAGATCACCCGAACCTCCGAATACCCCGACGTCTACCACCGCCGCCCCCGCCTACCCGCCACTCCTGAACCCCCGCAACCAGGTGGTGACCCATGAGCCGCTACACCCCGCGCCAGCTCCGGGATCTCGACAGCCTCGCCGATCTCGAATCCACCCGCGAAGAAGCCCTTGAGTTCGAGTGCGACGACTGCGGCGCCGAACCCGGCCACCGGTGCGTCAACACGAGCACCGGCGACCTGCTCAACGCCCCAGCCCATCCCAAGCGCATCACCGCGACCCGCAAGAAGGAGGGACGACCGTGAACCTGTGCCGCTGCGGCAAACCCGCCCGTGACTCGACCCTCTGCCCCGACTGCGTCCGCCAGGTCGTCACCGACCTCCGTGCGCTCGCGACCGGCGGCGTGCTCCGGATCCGCGTGCACCAGAAACGGATCCCCGTCCCGGCCGTCGTCACGCTGCTGCCGGTCGCCGAGGTCGTCACCCCGGCGACGTTCCGCGTCGTCGACGAGCTGCACACCGATACCCGCCCGTCCCTGTACGAACTGCTCGTCGACACCTTGGTCCGACGGGACCACACCGGATCCGACTCGATCGGCGCGGTGTCCGGCGCCGCGGCGTTCGAGGTCGACTTCCACGCGGCCGCGTCCGAGCTGAAGGCCGCGATCGACGGCGTGATCCGGACGTGGGCCGTCGACGTCGCCGAGCGCCACGGCCGCGAGCTCCCCGCCCGGTCGGTGCGCAAGGCCGCGGCCTGGCTCGCCGCGAACCCTGCCCTGCTCGCCGCCCATCCCGACGCCGGCGACTTCGCCGACCAGATCACCAAGCTCACCCGCTCGGCGCTGCGGGTGATCGACCGCGACCCGGAGAAGGTCTACCTGGGCCAGTGCGGAGCGAAGGTCATCGTCGACAAGGCGATCGGCTCGTGCGAGGCCGATATCTACGCCCCGCCCGGCCGCCCGGTCGTGCAGTGCCGGAAGTGCGGCGCGATCTGGGACGTGCCCGAGCGGCGTGAGTTCCTGCTGGCCGCCGTCGACGACCAGCTGGCCACCCCGCCCGAGATCTCCAAAGCGCTTACCCGCCTGGGACGTGAGGTCACCGAATCCATGATCTACGGCTACGTCCACCGTGGACGGCTCAATCCGCACCCGCCCCACCCGCACGATTCCCGCGGCCGCGCCCGCTATCGGGTCGGTGACGTCCGTGCGATCGTGGACGCCCTCACGCAGCAGGAAGGATGACCATGCTCGACGACCTGATCACGTTTCTGCGGGAGCGGCTTTTGACCCGGAAGGCCATAGCCGTGCAGGCGCGTGATGCCCTTGACCGATGGGAATCGGGGAACGACCCGGAACAGCGCTGGTCGCTCGACGGCAGTGTCATCGGGGTCAACCTCAAGGGCGAGTACTGCTGTCTCGGCGAAGAGGTGTCCCGGTTCATCGGCCTGCGGCCGCCGGAACAGGAGATCGCCGAGGCCGATGCTCTGCTGCAGATCGTCGAACTGGCGAAGGCGGCCAACGGCCTTGAAGACGTGATCGAGGCCGAATTCAGCTATGGCCGCGACGGCGAGAACGATCCACTGGTCGGTGATTCGATCCTCAAGCAGCTCGCGCTGCCGTATGCCGACCATCCCGAGTACCGCGAGGAATGGCGGCCGTGAAAGGACCAGCACGCCGATCGACCCGGCCGTATAACGCCCTGCACGCCGCCGTCTACTAGTAGACAGCGCGAGGCGAGATCCCTAGTGTCTACCGGTAGACACATTGGGCGGCGAGAGGGGTCGAGCATGGACACGAGCATGGAAAAGCGCGTGGTGCGCCTGGGCGATGATCCGCTGGTCGACTGGGTTTCGGATCCGGTGTTCGAGTTCGACAGTGAGGTCGAGGCGATGCAGATGCTCGACGCGATCGCCTGCGAGCTGTCCGAGGCGCGTGCGCAAGCCCATCACGCCATGCGGTTCTTGAAAGCCGCGATTCGGGCGGCCGGTGAGTTCGAGGAAGACGGCCATCGGATCAGCGCGTCGGCGATCATCGACTTTTCCGGGCTGGCCCGGCAGACGGTGTACGCGGCGCTGCCCGCCGACCGGCGACGCGCGGAGTAGCACCCCGTGCTTGTCGCTGACCTGGGCGAAGGGTAACTTGATCCACAGTAGGTGAGGTGTCCGAAGAGGACGCCTCGCACCCGATGAGCTACCGATGAGGCCCGGCTCACTTCCGGGAAGGGCGAAGCCCCGGCCAGTACGGCCGGGGCTTCGTCGTGTCCGGGGGTGGTGGCGATGGTGGCCAAGCACCAGGGCCGATCCGGCCGGCCGTGGGCGCGGATCAAGGAGCAGTGGAAGCGAACCAGCTGGGTCTGCTACCTGTGCGGGAACCAGATCCCGGAAGGCGTCCCGCGCAACCATCCGCTGGAATACACGGTCGACCACATCGACGCCCGGGTGCGGGGTGGCCCGCCCACGATGGAGAACACCGCACCGGCGCACCGGCGGTGCAACTCCCGCAAGGGCACGAAGCAGCTGCACGAGCTGCAGCTGCTGAAGACGTCAAGGGTGTGGTGAGCGTGCGGCACGTGGTGCTGATCGCCGGGCCGCAGTGCTCGGGGAAGTCGACGCTGGCAACGAACCTCGCGGCCGAGCGGCCGGGGATCGTGCTGGATCTGGACGTGATCGCGCGGGGGCTGGGCTCGACGAGGGGGTGGCTGCACGACGAGCCGGTCATGGCGCGGGCCGAGGCGATCTACCAGGGGGAGCTGGGCAGAATCGTCGCGGCGCACGACGTCGTGGCCTACGTGGTGCGCTCGGCGCCTGCAGCCAGGGCGCGGGCTGATCTGGCCGCGAGGCTGCGGGCCGACGTGGTGTACGTGCTCGATCCGGGGATGGGCGAGTGCCTGCGCCGGGCCACTGTGGACGGGCGCCCTGCAGGTACCCATGCCGGTATCCGGCAGTGGTACCGCCGGTACGCGGCGACGGGGGTGGACCGCCGGCCGAGTGAGCCGCGGCTGGTGACCTCGCGGGAGTGGTGATGATCATCGGCGCGGGGCGTTGGTGATCAAGAAAAGTCCATTTGGGGGCGGCCGGTCCACTCCGCGCCCACCTGCTCGGCCCTCCCCCCGGGGTCGATTTCACACAGGAACGTTGCGGGTGTTTGCGCAGGTCAGAGGGGTTCGCTGCCTCGGCGCTGCAGGGGGGTAGTCGATCATGGCGGACACGTCCACGGAGCGTGCTCGGCGCTCCCGCGCGCACGCTCGTGATGATCATTCGTTGTGCCGCGCACAGCGGTGCGGCGTCGCCCGCGCGCACGTCTCCGGCGATCACAGCCGGTGCGATGCGAGCTGGTGCGATGACGCCATAAGCCCGGCGGACTGGGAGCGGGCCGCCGAAGGAGCGGCGTCGCGGGGTGCGGGTCCCGCGGCGCCGCTCGACCCCGTCGACGACGACGCGTACCGGGTGCGGTCGTCTGCGCTGGAAGCGCTCGACGACCACGAGTTCGGCCCGGCCGGGCGCGAGCTGTGGGAGGCGGTCAACCCGGACGGGGACATGGCGCCCCTGCAGACGGCGCTGCTGCGCGAGGCCTGCCGCACCGCGGACCGGTTGCGGGCGCTGGACCGGGCGTTGCGCGGGGACGGGCCGTGGCTGGATCTGTCCACGATGGACGGCCGCACGTTCGTGGTCGTGGTGACCGAGGCCTTGAAGGAGTCGCGGCAGCAGGCGATGGCGCTCAAGGCGCTCGTCGCCGAGCTGCGGCAGTCGACCGGGTCCGGCCGGAACGGGCACCGCCCGCCGGCGCCGGACGGGCCGGGCAAGGGTGAGGGGGCGAGCATTGTCGACCTTAGCGCCGCCATCACCGCTCGCCTCGCCGCGCAGGCCGAGGGTTAACCAGGTCCCGCCGTACGCGTTCAGCTTCGGCACCGAGGCGACCGCGTTCGCGCGCAAGGCCGGGCTGAACGCCGACGACTGGCAGGAAGAGTCCGTCACGCACATGCTCGGCATCGGCCCCGAGGGCCGGTGGGCGTGCCCGGACTACGCCGAGTTCGTGCCTCGCCAGAACGGCAAGGGCGGCGTGCTGGAAATCCGGGTGCTGTTCGGGTTCTTCCTGCTGGGCGAAAAGAAGATCGTCTGGTCGGCGCACCTGTTCAACACCGCGCTGGAAGGGTTCAACCGGCTCAAGGCGCTGATCAAGAACCTTGGCGTTCAGGTCGGGGACAACGAAAACCTGATCGACGTCGACGGGATCCTGGTCCGGATCTCGAACACCAACGGCAAGGAAGGCTTCACCCGGCTCGACACCGGCGCGCAGATCCAGTTCGTCGCCCGCAGTGACGGCAACCTCCGCGGCTTCACCGGTGATTTGCTGATCATCGACGAGGCGTACGCGCTGACCAACGCGCAGCAGGAAGCGATGTTCCCGTCGACCTCGGCGCGCAGCATGGCCGTGCCGGGGTGCCAGATCATCTTCACGTCGTCGCCGCCGATCCGGTCGGACCCGAACATCGTGGTGTTCCGGCTGAAAAAGCAGTCGGACGAAGGCGACGTCGAGGATCTGTGTTTCCGGGACTGGGGCGTGGCCGGGGACCTGGACAACCTCGGCCTGATCGATGTGACCGACCGCGAGCTGTGGCGGGCGGCGAACCCGGCGCTGGGCGTGCGGATCAGCGAACGGCACGTCGCGAAGGAGCTCAAGCGGTTCAGCGAACACGGGTTCGCACGCGAGCGGCTGGGCGTGTGGCCGCCGATCCCGGTCGGGGTCGACGAGCTGATTCGGTTCGAGGACTGGAAGAACCTCGGCGATCCCAAGTCGCAGCCGGGGCCCGACATCGCGTTCGCGGTCGATATCACCCCGGATCGCAAGTGGGCCGCGATCGCGTCGTACTCGGTGCGCGCGGACGGCCTGGGCCACATGGAACAGATCGAGCACCGCGAGGGCACCGCGTGGATCGCGGCCTGGCTGGCCGAACGGAAAGAACGCTGGGATCCGGTGGCGATCGCACTGGACGCGAAGGGCCCGGCCGGGTCGCTGCTGCTGGAGCTCGACGACGTCGGGATCAAGCTCCCGACCAAGGACAAGGACGGCAAGCGCGCCAAGCCGCGCCGCGGTGACCTGATCATCCCGACCGCGAACGACTACGCCGGCGCCTGCGGCTCGCTGATCGACGCGATCGAGCAGAAGGCGTTCCGGCACCGGGACCAAGTCCAGCTCAACACCGCGGTCGGCGGTGTGGCGAAGCGGCCGCTGGGCGACGCCTACGCCTGGGCGCGCAAGACGAGCTCGGCGAACATCGCGCCTCTGGTCGCGGCCACGCTCGCCCGATGGGCGTTCCTGGCCCGGATCAACGCACTGGCCGCCCCGGCCCCGCCCCCGGCAACCGCGCCGGTCCCGGAGATCGCCGGGGCACCTGGCGGAAATGAGCTGTGGCGACCGACGTCCCGGCTGAACCTGTGAAGGAGCTGACCGCCACTATGCAGATGCTCGACACCGTCGACGTCAAGGCCTTCGCGCGAGCCGCCGGGCTGGAGCTCGACGACCACCAGGCGCACGTGCTGACCGACATGCTGAGTGTGAACCCGGGCACGAGCACCTGGCGCACGATGGAGATCACCGCGCCGCAGCAGACTGCTGCTGTGGACACGTTCGTCGTTCGGGCGTTGATCGGGTTACTGGTCCTCGGCGAGAACGTGCTGTGGTCCGTCCATCGATCGACAGCCACGAAGGCCGCGCACGGCCGTCTGAGCACCGGTCTGCGGGCGCTCGGCACGGCGACCGAGGGCGCTCCGAACCGGGTCGAGGTTGACGGCATCCCGGTCAAGATCAGGAACGCCAACGGCTACGAGGGTGCCGAGCGACTGGACACCGGGGCGCGGATCCGGTTCGCCTGCCGACGCTATGCCGGGGCGGTCCGTGGCTACAACGCCGATCTGCTGGTCATCGACGAGGCGGGCGACTACACCGCCGCCCAGCACAAGGAGCACCTGCCGTCTGTGGCGTGTAGCCGAAACCCGCAGATCGTCTACATCGGAGTGGAGGGGAAGTCATGGTGATTCGGATCCGGATCCCGGCCCCGTCGAGCATGGCCGTGGCGAATCTGCTTGCGGTGCTCGGCCTGGTCGCGATCGTCGTCGCGGTCGGTGGCATGTTGGGGGTGTGGCCGGCCGTGCTGACGGGCGGGGTGTTCGCGGTGGTGCTGGGCTGGGTCGGGATGGCGCAGGCGGCCGCGGTCGAGCAGGCGCCGCCGGCGGCGGCGTCGACGGCACCGGCGCCGGTGGTGCGGGCGGCTGAGGAGCCGTCTGCGGCATGAGGTCGCTGCTGCCCGTGCGCCGGGCCACCGAAGCCGCTGCCGCGCCGCGTCGTGCGCTGGAGGCGACGCCGCAGCAGATCGCGGCGACGGGCGCCACGCGTGGTTCGTTCGGGCAGTACGACCCGATTGATGGTGACTCGGGCTGGCGTCCGGCCGGGTATCAGGGACGTCAGGTTCCGGATTGGACGCTGGAGAAGACCCGTACGTATTCGGTCGCGGCGTACCGGTCGAACCCGATGGCGAAGGCGATCATCGACACGTACACGTCGTTCTGTGTCGGGGATTCCGGGGTGTCGGTGACGGTCTCGAACGCGGACGTCGCGCGGGTCGTCGACGAGTTCTGGACCGACCCGCGTACGCGGATGGCGGCCATTCAGGAGCTGTGGTTGCGGGATCTGCTGCTGAACGGCGAAGGCCTCACCGAGCTGATGACGGGCGCGTTCGCGGGCACGGTGCGGATCTCGCCGATCGATCCGGCGATCATCGGGGACGTCAAGCTGCACAAGGGAAACCCGCTGTGGGTGGACCGGGTGGTGTTCCAGGCCGAGACCGAGCGCGCGGATCTGACGATCGCCGACGTCGACGACGCTTCGGGGCTGATGACCGGCGAGGCGCTGTTCTGGACCCCGTTCAAGGCGCTGCTGACCGACCGGCGCGGGATGCCGTTCTTGTCCACTGTGGTCGATTGGCTCGACTCGTATGACCAGGTGCTGGGGAACCTGATCGACCGTACGGCGCTGGCGCGGTACCTGGTGTGGGACGTGACGGTCAAGGGCGACCAGAGCGATGTCGATAATTTCGTGAAGGCGCGCGGCGGCATGCACGTGCCGCGCAGTGGGTCGGCCGAGGTCCACAACGAGTCCGTGTCCTGGGAGCCGAAGACGGCGCAGACCGGCGCCTACGAGGATTCGGCCGCGGCGCGCAGCGTGCTGACGCTCGCGGCCGCGGGCACCGGGTTGTCCAAGACGTGGCTGGCCGAGCCGGAGGACAGCAACCGGGCGACGTCGCTGACGATGGCCGAGCCGGTGCGGCGGCGGATCTCCGGTGTGCAGAACACGTACCTGGGTTATCAGCGTGAGCTCGTGCAGTACGTCGTCGACCAGGCGGTGCGGGCCAAGCGGCTGCCGATGATGGTGAAGGGCTCGGACTCGACGACCGGTCAGGTCTCGGTGCTGCGGGCGCGGGACACCGTGATGGTCACCGGCCCGGAGGTCGCCGCGGCGGACGCGCAGATCTCGGCGACCGTGTTGATGAACCTGTCGAGCGGGCTGGAAAAGCTTGTCGGCAAAGGGTTGCTGAGCCGTGAGGCGGGGGAGCTCGCGGCGAGGAAGGCCTGGGAAGACTTCGTCGGGGTGCCGTACCGGGCCGAGCTGTCCGACCCCGACAAGGCTGACGTCGACGACGTCGCCACGTACGTCGACGAGAACGCCGGCGGCACACCGGGCGGGCGCCTTGTCGCCCTGCCCTGACCTTTCCGGAGGAGAACGAGTCATGTGGTCCATTGAGGACGCCGCGCGCGTCATGGGTATGGCCCCGTCCGAGGTGCTGGCGGTGGCCGAGGTCGGCGAATACCTGGTCGTCACAACCTCCGACGGCCAGCGCACCGCGGTAGCCGACAACGGCGACCTGCATCTGCTGACCCCGGAAACGGCCGCACAGCTCGGCATCGGGCAGGAGACCGAAGCGCCCGTCGACGTCGACCCGGACTCGTCCGGCGAAGGCGAGAGCACGGGGCCCGTTCTCGAGAACCCCGGTGGCGACCAGACCCCCGAGGTCACCGGCGAGCAGGTCGACGAGGTCCCGGATGTGAACAAGGACGAGCTGCTGGCCTGGGTCGGCGACGACACCGACCGCGCGGCCCGCGCCCTGGCGGCGGAGAACGCGCGGGACAAGCCGCGGTCGACCGTCGTCGCCGAGCTGGAGAAGGTCGCGCAGGCGTGAGCGAGCACCCGCCGGTGTGCTCGGACCCCGGATGCGGTTCGTGCGCGCAGCGGCGCGCTACGGCCGCTTTCCGGGGTGAGCCGATCAACGAACAGGAAGGGGACGCCATGGACACGGTGACGTGCCCGCGGTGCGCGCACGAGTTCGTGCCTGGGCGACCGGAGCGGGTGACTGAGGCGACCGCGGCCGCGACGTCGACGGGCAGCGTGGAGTACGCGGATCCGGGGTGGCGGGCCGATGGGGTACGGCGGTATCCGCTCGACACCGCGGCGCGGGTGCGGGCGGCCTGGTCGTCGCTGACCGAGGCCGGCACCCGCGAGGCCTACGACCCGGCGCAGCTGCAGCAGCTGCGGGCGAAGGTGAAGACCTCGGCGCGGAAGCTGGGGATCGAGCTCGTCGACCAGGCCGCCGAAGCCTGGATCGACGGCGCTATGTCGTTCGCGGATCTGCAGGAGCTGGTGCGCGCCGCGGTGCGGGCCAGGCTCGCGGCCGCGAGCACCGACGGCTACGTGTGGGTGTGGATCGTGGACATGTCCGCGACCGACGTCGTCTATTGCGTCGAGGGCAGCGACCCGGGCGAAGGCCTGTACCAGTGCGGCTACACCGTCGACGGCGGCGCGGTCGCGCTCGCCGAGCCGGTCGCGGTGGTGCGCACCTACGTCCCGGCCCCGGCGGCCGAGCTCGTCGACGCCGCGGCCGAGTCCCGGGATCTGGTGCCAGGCCGGATCCTGGAAGCCAAGGGCACCGACGAGTCCGGGAACCGGATCTTCCGGATCCGGGTGATCAACACCGGCGACAGCAAGAACGGCACCCGGTATCCGCAGGCAGTGCTGGAAGCCGCGGCGCCGCTCTACGACGGGGCGAAGGTGTATGACCACCACCGCACCGACGAAGAACTGCGGACGTCGACGACGGCCGGGCTGATCGGCTACCTCCGGGCACCCGAGGCCGTGGCCGAGGGCATCGACGCGGACCTGTACCTGCTGCAGTCCGCGACCGCAGCGGCCGAGGCGATCGACGCGAGCCTGGCTCTGCAGACCGAGGGCCTGGCCCCGCTCGTCGGATTCAGCCACGACGTCGTCGGCTACTTCAAGTCGGTCACCGAGGGCGCGACGCGCCTTCGTGAGGCGACGTCGATCGAGAAAGTCAACTCGGCGGACCTGGTCGCCGACCCCGCCGCCGGGGGCCACGCGCAGCGGATGGTCGCCGGCGGAATCACAGACGACCCAGCGGGCACGGTGCCCGTGGGGGAGAGCACGAAGGAGACCGACGTGGCATCCACGAAGGCTGATGTGCTCGCTGTGCTCAAGGAAGCCACGGCGGAAGAGCTTGCCGCGGTCGGTCTGAGCAAGGCGGACACCACCACCCAGACCGAATCCGTCACGGCCAAGGGGCCCCAGCAGACGGCGACCGAGGCTGTCGACGAGATGGCGAAGGCGTCGTTCATGGGCCGGATGGCGATCCGGACCAAGGTCGGCGAGGCGTTCCCGGCCGAGATGGTCGACCAGGTCGTGGAGTCGGTGACCGGCACGCTGCCGGACCGGTTCACCGAAGCCGCGGTCGACGAGCAGATCGCGACGCTCAAGAACGCCGCGGCGATCTTCGAGCGGGGGAACCTCACGCCGAAGCACACCGTGCAGGTCACCAAGGAGGCGCTGGCGAAGAAGACCGAGGCGCTGGACGCGTTCTTCGCCGGGGACGCCCGCAAGGGCTACGCGTCGTTCAAGGAAGCGTTCATCGACTTCACCGGCCTGCGGCCGGGCGCGTTCGGCGAGGACTTCAACCGCCGCGTCCTGCGGGAGTCGTTCGGTTCCCAGGGCGGCTACGACTCCGGGCTGCGCGAGACCGAGTCGATGGACTCGGCGACGTGGAACCTGGCGCTGGGTGACTCGATCACCCGCCGGATGATCGCCGAGTACCAGCAGCCGTCGCTGCAGACCTGGCGGGATCTCGTCTCGGTCGTGACCGTGAACGATTTCAGGACGCAGAGGATTGAGCGCCTGGGCGGGTACGGCACGCTGCCGGTCGTTCCGCAGGGGGCCCCGTATCAGCCGCTGACCTCGCCGACCGGTGAGGAGATCACCTACGCGGTGACCAAGAAGGGCGGCACCGAGGACGTCACCTACGAGATGATCGCCAACGACGACGTGCGGGCGATCGCGAAGATCCCGGTGAAGCTCGGCCTGGCCGCCGCACAGACCCTCTACAGGTTCGTCTGGGATTTCTTCCCCACCAACGCCGCGACGTCGTACGACTCGGTGCTGCTGTTCCACGCCACGCACGGCAACACCGACGCGAACGCACTGTCGCAGTCGGCGCTGTCGACCGGCCGCCGGAAGATGCGCAAGCAGTCCGCCTACGGCGACAGCTCGAACGTGCTGTCGATCGTGCCGAAGACGCTGATCGTTCCGCCCGAGCTGGAGGAACTGGCGTTTCAGCTGTGCACGTCGGCGGTCGCGATCCCGGGCACCCCGGCCGGTCCGTCGGACACGCCGAACATCCACCAGGGACTCAAGCCGATCGTCGTGGACTACTTCGCGTCGGCGACCGGCTGGTACCTGGCCGCGGATCCGGCGATGGTCCCGACGATCGAGATCGGGTTCTTCCAGGGCCGCCAGGACCCGGAGCTGTTCACCCAGGCCGACCAGACGGTGGGCAGTGTGTTCAATTCGGACAAGATCACCTACAAGATCCGGCACACCTACTCCGGTGCGGTGGCCGATCACCGCGGCCTGTACCGCGGCAACAGCTGATCTCCGGAACACCGTTACGCCACAACAGAACACGAGCGGCCGTACCGGCCCCGCGACATGCGGGTGCCCGGTGCGGCCGCAGTCATGAGTGCCCCTTTGAGCAGGGAGAAACCATGCAGTACAGGGAACTTTCCGGCGATCTCGCCTTCACCTTCGAGATCCCGCCGACCGCCGCGGGGACCGCGCTGGAGCAGCCGTGCCTGATCCTGCCGTGGGCCGCGCAGATCACGTCGGTGCGCTGGGTGCCCGGCGCCGCGGTGACGGCGAACGGCGCGAACTATGCCACGCTCGCCTTCCGCAACCGGCTGCAGAACGGCGCCGGGACCGTGCAGCCGGCCACCGCCCGGTCGTACGCGGCGACCAACAGCGTGGCCAACGTGCCCGAGACCATGGCGCTGTCGGGCACCGCGGCCGACCTGCAGGCCGCGGCCGGGGACGTGCTGACCGCGACGATCGCGCACACCGGCACGGGTCTGGCGATCCCGGCCGGTCTGCTGCAGGTCGCGCTGCGGATCCGCGGATGACCGCGCAGGCCTCGGCCAGGAACGTCACGGCGTCCGGCGCGGTCGCGTCGGCGCCGTGCACGTTCCGCGGCCTGTCCATCCGGGACACCTCGGGCGCGGTCAACGTCGTCGACCTGTTCGACAACGCCTCGGCCGCGTCGGGGACGGTGGTCGCCACGGTCGCGCTCGCCGCGAACGGCCACGCCCATGTGAACGTCCCGGACGGCGTCCGCTGCGTGAACGGTCTGTGGCTGCAGGCGGCCGGTGCGGTGGTCGGCTCGGTGTGGACGGGCTGAGCCGGTGAACCTCACGCGCGTGGTGACCGGCCAGCCGGTGACGCTGTCGCACACCTGGCTGACCAATGAGGACACTCCGACCAACGCGACCGGGAACGTCACGGTGTCGGTGACGGATCCGGCCGGGACGGTCGTCACGTCGGGCACCGCGGCCAACGGCGGCACGGGCGTGTACACGTTCGTGCTGCCGCCGCAGGCCTCGCTGACGCTGCTGACCGTGACCTGGTCCGCGACCGTCGCCGGGTATCCGGTGACGGCGCGCGGGCTGGTCGAGGTCACGGGCGGGATGTTCTTCACGATCCCGCAGATCCGCGCCGCTGACGCCGCACTGGCCGACGAAGATCGGTTCCCCACCGCGGCGTTGATCGCCGCCAGGCTGGAAACCGAGATCGAGTGTGAGGACATTTGCGGCCGGGCGTTCGTGCCGCGCTATTGGCGGGAGACGGTCGACGGCACGGGCACCAGCGACGTCCTGCTGGGCAGGCCGGACGTGCGGGTGATCACCGCGGCCGCGGTTCGGTCTCGCGCCGGGCAGCCGCTCGTGCCGCTCACCTCGGCGCAGCTGGCCGGGCTGGTGGTCACCGCGGACGGGATGCTGCGCCGCACCGGCATGGACTTCTGGACCGAGGGCGTGCGTAACGTCCAGGTCGATCTCGAGTTCGGGTGGGACGCCCCGCCGCCGCCGCTGCTGGAGGCGGCGTTGGTGCGGCTGCGGAGCCTGGCGACCAAGCACAAGACCCTGATCCCCGACAGGGCGTCGAGCTTCACGGCGATCGACGGCGGCACGTACAGATTGACGTTGCCCAAGCGCAAGGCGACCGGTATCCCGGACGTCGACGCGGTGTATGCCCGCTACGGCCTGGAAGCCGAGGACGGATCCGCCGGCGGATCCGCGGCCCCGGCGTCGCGGCAACTGAACTTCGATCCGCAGTACTGGTCGGTCTTCCACGGCGGGGTGCGGTGATGGCGGGCACGGCGGCCGCCTCGGTCAAGAAGGCGCTGTTCGACGCGCTCAAGGCCCAGTCCGGTCAGGGGCAGCCGCTCGACGGGGTCCAGGTGTCCTACAGCTTTCCGGGCAATCCGGAGCGGGCATGCCTGTTCCTCGGCCGCGCGCGGTTCAACCACGAACTGTCCACGTTCATGGCGGGCGGCCGTCTGCCGCGCACGGAGACCCTGACGGTCACGGTCGTGATCTACGCCCGCGATATCGGGAGCGACCAGTACGCCGCGGACTCGCGCGCGGTCGCGATCGGGACCGTCCTGGAAGACCTGCTCGCCACGGATCCGACGGCGGGCGGCGCGGTGCTCATCCGCCGGGTCGAGTCCGGCGAGCTGGAGCCGCTGGTGGACGACGACGGCGTGATCGCGTCCCTGTCCTACTCGGTCACTGTCGAGTCCGAGCTGACCTGAAAGGCCTGGAGTCATGGGCAAATTCGTGCTGTTCAACGCGCGCATTTTCGGCGGGAGCGCGGACCTCACCAGCAGCAGCAACAAGGTCGACCTGGCGAGCGAGGCCGCCGCGGAGGACGCGACCACGTTCGGGTCGGAGGGCTGGAAGGAAGTCCGCGCCGGGCTGTGCTCGACCGAGATCGAGGCCGGGGGCCACTGGGAGGCGGGGGATCCGTCCAAGGTGGACGACTCCCGGTACGCCGGTTTCGGCGGAGTGGCTCCGTGGACGTTCACCGCCGGTGGCGCCGCAGCGGGCACCGTCTCCTACTTCACCAACGGCCTGTCCAACGAATACACGCTGCTGGGCGAGGTCGGGAAGATGGTGCCCTGGACCGCGAAGGCGAAAGGCACGTGGCCGCTGGTGCGCGGGCAGATCGCGCACGACCCGGGGACGGCGCGGACCGCGACCGGCACCGGCGCCGGCGCCGAGCTCGGCGCCGTCGCCGCGGGTAAGCAGCTGTACGCGTCGCTGCACGTGCTGTCTATCGCGGGGACGGCGGCACCGTCGATCACTGTCGAGATCGAATCCGACGACGCCGCCGGGTTCGCGTCGCCGACCACGCGGCTTTCCTTCGCCGCGGCGACGGCGCTGGGCGGCCAGATTCTGCGGGTGCCCGGCGCGATCACCGACACCTGGTTCCGTCCGAAGTGGACCATCTCGGGCACCGCGCCCAGCTTTCTGTTCGTCGTCGCTTTCGGTATCGCGTAAGGAGAAACACTCATGGGTAAGTTCGTGCTGCTCGCCGGTTCGGTCAAGCTCGCGGGCAACGATCTGTCGAACTACGGTTCGTCGGCCGAGCTGTCGCTGGAAAGCGAAGCGGAGGATGCGACCACGTTCGGGTCGGGCGGATGGCAGGAATTCCTGGCCGGGCTGAAATCGGGGTCGCTCAAGGTCAAGTTCAAGCAGGACATGGCCAACGGGGCGCTGGATTCGATCATGTGGCCGTTGTTCGGCACGGTCGCCACGTTCGAGGTGAAGGCGACTCAGGCCGCGGTGAGTGCCAGCAACCCGGCGTACTCCGGGAACGTGCTGATCTCGCAGCACACGCCGCTGTCGGGCGAGGTCGGCAAGATCGTCGAGGCCGACCTGGAGTTCCAGACCTCGGGCGCGGTCGCGCGCGTCACGGCCTGATCCGGGGGGTGTGGTCGTGGCGGCCGAGCTCGACTTGTCGCAGCCGGAACGTCGGCTGCGGGACCTGGCGCGCGCGATGCGGCAGGAAGAGGGCGGCCGGGAGATGCGCCGCGCGCTGACCAAACGGCTGCGCGCGGCGGCCGGTCCCGTCCGCCAGGCGGTGCGCGCGGCGATCCGCGCGGCTCCCTCGGCCGGCCACAGTTCGGGCCGGTCGCTGCGGTCGGCGATCGCGCAGAAGGTCCAGACCGTCGCCAAGACCGGCGGTAAGGCGGTCGGTGTCCGGATCGTCGCGAAGGAAACCACCTCGGTGCGCGGGTTCACGCACGCGCCGAGACGGTTCAACAGCGCGGCCGGTTGGCATCACCAGACATTCGGCGGTGAGCCGGAGGTGCACCAGACCGGGGAACCGGGCTGGTTCGACGACACGATCTGGTACCGCAAAGCGGAGTTCCGGGGTGCCGTCGAGGAAGTGATCGAAGAGACCGCCCAACGGGTGGCAAGGGGATTGTGAGAAACCAATGATCATCACGTACACGCCGAACGGCCAGGAGCCGCAGCGGTTCGAGTTCGACGGCGACGACGTTCGTGCGAAGGACGCCGAGCAGATCGAGGAGAAGAGCGGCGTGCCCTGGCAGTCGTTCTCTCTCGCGGTGCTACAGGGATCGATCCGGCCGCGACGGGTGTTGCTGTGGTACCTGCTGCGGCAGAAACACGGGACGCTGCGCCTGGACGACGTCGACTTCACGTCGAAAGAACTGAAGGTCGAATTCACCGTCAAGGAATACAAGGAGTTCCGTGAAACGGTGGTGCGGAATTCCGGCAGGATTCCTGACTCCAAACGAGACGACGTGCTGGCGCTCGTCGATGCCGAGATCGCGAAGGCCGAGGCCGAGGAAGCGGAGAGTGCGCAGGGAAAAGCGCACTCCGAGATCTCCGACGCGAGTACTGCCTAGCGATCTCGGCCTACCTCCACATCACTCCTGTCGAGCAGCGTGACCTGACCGTCGCCGAATTTCTCGGTGCGGTCGCCTGGGTCAAACAGGTCATCGAGCAACAGCGCAAATAGTCACAGTTGTGACAACTGAATAGCGGGGAGGTGTTTGTGGTGACGGATACCTCCCTGCTGTTCAACATCCTCGGCAAAGAGAACGTTAGCAAGGTGTTCGCCGAGATCCGGCGGGAAGCGTTGGCCACCGCGGCGGTCATGCGCACCGTCGGTGTGGCGACGGCGGACCAGGCGCAGAGCAACCTGTCCGGGATCGGGAACCTCACCAAGCAGTTCGCGATCTTCGGCGGGGTCGCGTCGGCCGCGTCGCTCGCGGCCGGCGCCGGGCTGGCGGCGCTGCCGCTGGCGTTCGCCGGTCTCGGCGCGATGGTGCTCGCGGAGAACGCGGCGGTGAAGGGCGCGTTCACCGATCTCGGCGCGCACGTCAAGAAGTCGCTCACCGCCGCGGCGCAGCCGCTGGTGCCGGTGTTCACCGGCATCGCGGGGCAGCTGCGCACGACATTCGATCAGCTGGCTCCGGCGATTTCTCAGGCGTTCTCCGCGATCGGCCCCTACCTGACGACGTTGGTCGACGGGATTTCCGGGCTGGCCACGCACGCCATGCCCGGGATGCTGACCGCGATCAAGAGCGCCGGGCCGGTGTTCGACGGCCTGGCGGACTTCCTCACCTCGATCGGTGACGGCCTGTCGATGTTCTTCGCGAACCTGTCGACAGCGGCGGAGGGGGCCGGGCAGGCGTTCTCTGCGCTCGGCCCGCTGCTGGGCGACGTGCTCGGCTACCTCGGCGCGGTGCTGGGCGCCCTGGCCCAAGTCGGCGGCCCGATCCTCGCGGCGCTAGAACCCGTGCTCGCCGAACTGCTGTCACTGTTCGTGGTGAACTTGATCCCGGTGATCCAGTCTCTGGGGCCGATCTTCGTGCAGGTCGCCCAGGCGCTCGGCCCGCTGGCCGCCGCGCTCGGCAACGCCTTCGCCGCCGCGGGGCCCGCGGTCATCCAGCTGTTCACCGCGCTCGGGCAGGTGCTGACCGGCGCGCTGATCCCCGCGTTCACGCAGATCGTGACCGCGGTGACCCCGTTGATCCCGGCGTTCGTGTCGCTGCTGTCGCCGATCATGCCGCTGGTCACCGCGGTCGCCGAGATCGCCGCGCAGCTGGCGGGCGCGCTCGCCCCGATCCTGGTCGACCTGGTCCCGATCGTCTCGCAGATCGCGGGCATGCTGTCGCAGTTCGCCGGGGACACGTTGCGGCAGCTCGCCGCGGCGATCATCCCGATCCTGCCCACGCTGGGACAGCTGGCCCAGACCCTGGGTGGCGCGATCCTGCAGATCCTGCAGGCGCTCGCGCCGGTGATGACCGCGCTGATCGGCGCGTTCGTGCAGTTGCTGCCGCCGCTGGTGCAGCTGCTGCCACCGATCGCGGAACTGGTGGTCGCGCTGACGCCGATTATCACCCTGGTCGCCGAGCTCGCCGCGTGGCTGATCAACACCTTGGCGCCCGCGTTCGTGTTCATCGTCGGCCACATCGTGAATTTCCATGCGTTCACGATCCAGTTGCTCACCGCAGTGGTGCGGTTCGTGATCGACGTCTTCGGCGGCGCCTGGGAATGGATCAAGGGCGCGACGGCACGCGCGATCGACGGGCTCAAGAACATCATCGGCTGGTTTGGTTCGCTGCCGGGCAAGATCGCCGGTTGGTTCGGCGAGGTCGTGCGCTGGATCCGGACCAAGTGGGACGAGGCGGTGTCCTTTGTGGCCGGTATCCCGGGCCGGATCCTCGGTGCCCTGGGCGATCTCGGGCAACTGCTGGTGCGCGCAGGCCGATCGATCATCGACGGTTTCCTGCGTGGCCTCAAAAACGCGTGGGGTGCCGTAACGGATTTCGTCGGCGGCATCGCGAGCTGGATCGCCGACCACAAGGGACCGATCTCCTACGACCGGACGCTGCTGCAACCGGCCGGTGAGGCGATCATGGGCGGTTTCCTGCGGTCGCTGCGGTCTGGGTTCGGCGGCGTGCAGTCGTTCGTGTCCGGGATCGGGGCGGAGGTCACCGCGGCCGCGGGGAACCTCGGCGGCACGCTCGGCAGCGGCTACGAGCTCGCCGGGCTGACCGGCACCGCCGGCCGGGCCGGGGCCGGGACGGCGGGATCGGCCAGCGGGTTCGGGCTCGCCGGGGCCGGTGGCGCGGTGGCCACGGTGCGGGTCGAGCTCGACCTCATGGGCGCCGACGACGACTTCATTTCCTGGCTACGCAACAACATTCGCGCGCGTTCCGGTGGGAACGTGCAACTGGCACTGGGGCAGGGCTGATGGGTTATCACCCCGATGTTGCGGTGGAGATGCTGCTGGGCGGCGGCTGGACCGACGTCACCAACGACGTGCGGGTGGCCGACAAGATCAAGATCAAGCGTGGGCGCAGCAACGAAACGGCCGAACCCGAAGCGCCTGTGTGCACGTTCACGCTGGACAACACCGGCGGGAAGTACTCCCCCCGCAACCCCATGTCGCCGTACTACCCGACGCTGGGC
Source organism: Amycolatopsis roodepoortensis (assembly GCF_024628825.1). NCBI lineage: Bacteria > Bacillati > Actinomycetota > Actinomycetes > Pseudonocardiales > Pseudonocardiaceae > Amycolatopsis > Amycolatopsis roodepoortensis. The sequence goes on along the minus strand of NZ_CP102415.1, from coordinate 2,844,696 downwards.
CGCAACACCCCGATGCGGGTCGCGATCCGGACGGCGAAGGACGCGTTCGCGCGCACCGTGTCGAACGGCTGGGGGCCCGCGCCGGTCGGTGGGACGTGGTCGACGGTCGGCACGCCGCTGTCGGACTTCGCGGTGGTCGGGGGTACCGCGACCCACCTGCTGCCCACGACCTTGCTGTATCACGCGACTTACCTGGGGTCGCAGCTTTATCGGGACGTCGACGTGGCGGTGACGGTGTCGATGCCGTTCGCGAACGTCACCGGTGGATCGGTCGAACCGGCGAACCTGATCCTGTCGGGATTGTCCACGTCGGACTACTTCATGGTGTCGCTGTCGATCAGCGCGTCCGAGGCGGTCACGATCGGGATCGTCCACGTCGACGGGACGACGGTGGCCGCGTCGACGACGGTCGCGGGGCTGACCTACAGCGGGCAGGCGTTGCGGGTGCGGGCCCAGGTCGACGGGCAGACGATCCGGGCGAAGGTGTGGCCGGCCGCGTCGGCCGAGCCGTACGGCTGGGCGGTCAAGGGCCGGACGACTCGGCTCGTCGGGCGCGCGGCCGGGTGGGTCGGTGTCCGGTCTGGGGTGTCGTCGGGGAACACGAACGTCCCGGTGACGTTCTCCTACAGCGCGTTCGAGGTGCGCAGCAACCGGTTCGCCGGGGAGATCGCGGCCTTCCCGCCCGAGTGGGACGCGTCGGGCAACAACGTCTACAGCCGGGTCCAGGCCTCGGGGTTGCTACGCCGGATCACCCAGGGCGAAGCGCCGCTGAAAAGCACCTACCGGCGCGGGAACGAGACGATCTCCCCGCCCCATCTGGCGTATTGGCCGGTGGAGGAAGGGACCGACGCGACGAGCATCGCGTCCGGGATCGGCGGCGACGCGATGACGCTGACCGAGGGCAAGACCACGTTCGCGTCCAATTCGGACTTTCGGGGGTCGGCGCCGATCGCGAAGTCGGAGCAGAGCCGGTGGACCGGCCTGGTCCCGGCGGCCGCGCCGACGGGGCAGCTGCAGCTGGTGTTCCTCATGTCGATGCCGACGGGCGGTGAGATCAACACCGCCACATTCGCGCAGCTGCAAACCACCGGCACTGCCGCGTTCATCGACCTGTTCTACGACTCCGGTGGTGGCGGCGGTTTCAAGCTGACGTTCTACAACGCTGCCCGATCGCCGGTCTTCACGTTCGGCCCGAGCGACTTCCAGCTGCGCGGGCGGCCGGTCCAGGTGTCGCTGGAGCTCACCCAGAACGGCGCGAACATCGACTTCGCGATCGCGACCTTTGGCCCGGGCGACGTCGACGGCGCTGTGATCAACGCGACCGCGCCGGGGCTGACGATCGGCGCGGCCAGGGCCGTAGTGATGAACGTCTACCGCCAGACCGCGAACACCTCCTACGGGCACGTCGCGGTGCGCAACCAGATCACCAGCATCTTCACCAATGCCGTGCAGCTCAACGCCTACCACGGCGAGACGACCGCGACCCGGATCCTGCGGGTGTTCGGGGAGAACGGGCTACCGGTCGAGTACGTCGGCGGCGGGGTGACCTCGGCGCAGCTGGGATATCAGGGCCGCCAGGCGCTGACCGAGCTCGTGCGGGAGGCCGCGGCCGCGGACATGGGCAGTCTCTACGACAGCCGCAACACGCTGGGGTTCCTGTACCGGAACCGGTCGTCGCTCTACAACCAACCCGCCGTGCTGGCGCTGGACTACTCGGCCCCGGGCCATGTCGCGCCGCCGCTGCGGCCGGTCGAGGATGACGCGGCGCTGCGCAACGACGTCACCGTGACCCGGCGGGACGGATCCAGCTATCAGGCGGTCGAGACCACCGGCCGCCTGGCCGTCACCGATCCGGCGTCCGGCGCCGGGGTCGGCCGGTACGACGACGCGGTCACGCTGAACCTGGCGACCGACCTGCAGACCCCGTCGGCGGCGTCGTGGCTGCTGCACCTAGGCACGATCGACGAGGCACGCTACCCGGCCATCACGGTGAAACTCGCGGCGCTGGCGGCGGTGTCGCCGACGCTGGCGCTGGCGGCGCTCATGGTGAACCTGGACGACAAGATCACTGTCGCGCACCCGAAGGCCGAGATCGACCCGACGCCGATCGCGCAGATCGTCCGCGGCTACACCGAGACGATCGGCGCGACCTCGCACGACCTGGTGTTCGGCTGCGCCCCGGCATCGGCCTACGAGGTCGTGAAGCTCGACACCGCCGTGCTCGGGAAGCTGGACACCGCGACGTCGGTGCTGCTGCGCGGGGTGACGAGCTCGGCGACGCAGCTGCTGATCTCGGACTACCCGGGGCCGGGGTGGACGTCGGACCCGGCGCAGATGCCGATCCCGATCACCGTGGGCGGCGAAGACATGTCCGTCACCGCGATCTCCGCGATCGCACCGTCCTTTGTGGGCGCCGGTGCCGCCGTGACGGGCAACAACACCAGTCTCGTGCCGCCGCAACCTGCCGGTGTGCAGCCTGACGACGTCAAGCTGATCTTCGCGTCGATCCGCAACAGCGGCGCCGGGGCGGTCGGGTCCGTTCCCGGCTGGGGTCTGCTCTTCCAGTCAGGGAACATCGCGGTGCTGGTGAAGCCGCACGAGGTCGGCGACGTATCGCCGACCGTGCCATTCGTCGGCGGTGTGGCCGGCGCCGACACCATCGCCCAGATGGTCGTCTTCCGCGGCGTGAGCCCCCGAGCGTTCCCGCAGAACGCGGGCCAGCTGAACGCGGCGGCGCAGAACATCGCGTACCCGGGCGCGGCCATCTCCGACCGGAACGCCGTGGTGCTCTACCTCGGCTGGAAACAAGACGACTGGACCAGCGTCGCAACCCTGGGCGGGGCAACAGAAATCGGCGAACCGGTGTCCACCGCCGGTGACGATTCCGGCCTGGTGTGGGACTACACGATCCAGACGGTACCGGCGAACGTCCCGGCCGGATCTTTCACCGTCACCGGCGGGGCGTCGGCGATCTCCCGGGGCGGGGTGATCGTGCTCGACGGCGGCGCACAGCGGATGACGGTGACTCGCTCGGTCAACGGGGTCGTGAAATCCCACGCCGCCGGGGCGAAGGTCTCATTGACCCGGCCCGCGCGGCTCGGACTGTAGAAGGGGGGAAAGCATGCCGTTTCTTGCTGGCCAGGATCTGACTGCGGAGGCGCTGAACAACATCACGCCGGGAATCGAGCAGGGCGAATGGACGATCGCGGCGAACAAGCCAATCGGCACACCGACGCTGATCGACAACTGGACACCGTTCCCGGGCGCCCAGATCGCGGGAATCACCCATAGCGCCGGGGTGTTCACCGTGACCCGGGGCGGGATCTACGACATTTCCCTGGGCGTGCGATTCAGTGGCACCGCGTCCGGCGGGCACTACTGCTTCATCACCGGTGTGCCAACGGAAATCTGGATCAAGAGTTCGGAAACCGGTGTGGTGAACGTGTCGTGCTCGATCTCGGGTAAGCGGATCCCGGCCGGGGGAACCATCCGCGGCTACGCCTACTCCGCGCCCGGTACCGATGCGATCCACGAACAGGGCGCGGACCTGGTCACCGGCATCACGATCTACCGAAAGGGCCCGTGACATGTTCGTCCACTTCGGACTAAGGGGGTGCGGTGTCCCTTGCTGCTGCTGACGCGATTCCGCCGGGAAGCCCGTGGTACGTGTACGCCATCACGTCACTGGTCGCGTTCCTGGTCGCCTACGTGGCCGCCAGGTCCCCGGTGTGGGTCGAGAAGGCCAAGGGCCGGATCGCGGGCAAGGCCGCGGCCGATCCGCCGGCCGCCGTGGAGAAGGTCAACGCCGGTGAGGCGATCTTGCGGGAATGGCGCAACGCCACGCAGAAGGCACTGGACGAGGCCGAGCAGGACAACGACGAGCTTCGCGAGCGGATCGCGCGCCTGGAGAAGGAGCTCTACGCCCGGGGCTGGGACGGGAGGCTGCCGCGATGACGCGTGACGAACAGCTTGACGAGGGCCTGGCGCTCGTGCGGGCGGGCGCCGACGAGTCCGCGCGGCGCGAGGTGTGGCGGCACACCTGGCCCAAGATCGCGGTCGCGGTGGCGGTGCTGTCGCTGGTGGTGTCCGGGGTGTCGGTGTGGGGGTTGTCCGGGCTGTACGACACGCAGGCCTCCACCGACGCCGCGGTGTCGGTGCTGCGCACCCAGGCCACCGAGGCGAAAGCCGCCGGGGACCGCGCGAACGCCGAGCTGGCGGCGCGCGGTCAACCGCCGGTGCCGATCCCGCAGCCGGGCCAGGCACCCGACACCGACGTGATCGTGGCCGGGGCGGCCGCCCGGGTGCTGGCGTCGCTGCCGGACGTGCGGCCCACCGCGGCTGAGCTCGGCGCCGCGGTCGCCCAGTTCTTCGCCGCGAACCCGATCAGCGCGCCGGGCCCGACGCCGCTGCAGATTTCGACCGCGCTCGCCGGGTACCTGGCGACGAGCCCGCCCCCGCCGGGGCCACCGGGCGAACCCGGGCAGCCCGGCCAGCCGGGGAAGCCGGGCGAGCCCGGCCCGCGCGGCGAGCCCGGCCCGCCGCCCACCGCCGAGCAGATCCGCGCCGAGTTCGCCGCGTACTTGCGCGACAACCCGAATGCCCTGTGCCCCAAGGGCGGCGTCTTCGCGCAGCTGTCCATCACGACCGACGACGGCGGCACCGCCGACGTCTACACCTGCGTCGTCGAGACCTACCCCAACACCACGACGACGACCACGCCGCCGCCCACGACCGAAGGGACACCCTGATGGCCAGATCTCAGAACGGGTACAGCGCCAACGACGTGAATCTGACCTCCGTCCGCACGATCCCGGGGACGAACCGGAAGATCCGGCTACGGACTGGGCCCGCCGGTGATCTGCTGCTGTGGGTCCTCGGCCAGTTCGACGCGCGGGTGGAAGACCTGGACGCCGGGCAGCTCGACGACTGGGGCTACGCGGAACGCCCCATCCGTGGCGGGACCGTGTTGTCCAACCACGCCTCGGGCACCGCGGCCGACGCGAACGCTGTCCGGCACCCGCTCGGCACCGACCCGGCCGCCACCTTCAGCAAGGCGCAGATCGCGGCCATTCGCGCGATCGTCGCGCGGACCGAAGGCTGTGTGCGCTGGGGCGGCGATTACGTGGGGCGCAAGGACCCCATGCACTTCGAGATCGTCGCGCCGGAATCCCGGTGCGCCGCCGTGCTTCACAAGCTCACCGCCGCCGGCGGTGGGGACACCACAGGGAAGGGATTCGAGGACGTGAGCCTCAACGACAAGCTCAAGCTGTGGGACGGCTCGGAGGTGACCGTGGCGCAGGCGCTCGCGGGCATGCTCGGGCGGATCGCCCCGCTGTACGCCGACCTGGTCGAGGGCCAGCAGTCGCGGGTGTACCCGCACGTGAAGGCCCCGATCAACGATTTCGTGACCGGCATCGACGAAAACGTGATCGTCCAGGGCCGGAAGATCGCCGAGCTGGAGAAGGCCAGCGCCGCACAGGCGGCCAAGCTCGACGAGATCCTGGCCCTGCTGAAAAAGGGAACCGGCCAGTGAACGCGCAGCTGACGTCGTGGCTGCGCACCGTCGTGCCGGGCCTGTGGGCCGGGCTGGTCGCGTGGCTGGTGTCCCTCGGCCTGCCTGACACGGTCACCACCGCGGTGGCCGGGGCAGGGGAGGCCGTGGTGTTCCCCGTGGTGCTCGCGGCCGTCTACGCGCTTCTGCGGCGCGCGGAACGGCACTTGCCGGACTGGCTCACCCGGGTGTTCCTCGGCTCGGCGAAGGTCCCGACGTACGGGACGTTCACCCAGCGGCCGGGGACGGTGACGGTCGACCTGACCCGGCCGCCCGGCGGCCCGTCCGATGCGTTGCTTGACAGCCTGCGCGACGGCATCCGCCGTCGCAACGGCCCGGCCGACTAGCCGCGCCCCCTGGACTGGGGCCGTCTCTACCCCCTTGCGGCCCCAAGCAAAGGTCCCCGCACCCATCCGGGTGCGGGGACCTTTTCGCGTGTCTGGTCCGGCTGTCGCCGCTTACGACGTCTCGGTCTTCGGTGGCCGTCCCGCCTTGGTGTTGCGGGTCCGGGCGTACTGCTCGGCTGCAGCGCGCAGCCACACGCCCCGCGCCATCGGGGTGGGGAACGGGTGCGGCTTGCCCGCCTCGGCCGCCGTGCGGCGCTCGGTCTCGAGCTCGTAGATCCGTTTCGGCGAGACGCCGCACAGGTCGGCGAACTCGGCCGCGGACACCAGCCGCGGCGTGCTCGCGGCCGCCAGGCGCCGCTCAGTTTCCTCCACTGTCAAGGCCTCGCCCGCCTCCCACCGGGTCACGGTGAAGCCGGCCGCGGCGAGCGCGTCGACGAGCCGCGCCTGGAGCTCGTCGAGCGCGGGGATCCCGTCGTGCTCGGTCGTCACACGCACGGCCAGGCGGAGCTCGTGCACCGACACCAGCAGCAGGTCAAAGTCGTGGCCGGCGGCGCCGCGGGCGACGGCGTAGGCCGTGTCCTCGCCAGGGGCGTGGTCCAGGGTGGCCGTCAGGCCAAGATTCCAGGTAGTCATGTCGTCCATCCTGGGCTATCCAGTGAAGAATTTCAAGGATTGAGCCGGGTCTATCCTGGGTCGGCGGGCCGGGGGTGGTATCCACACCCCCGGCCCGCCTTGCGATCACTCAGTGATGGGCACTTCGCCGTTGATCTCCGGTCGGTGGTCCGGCGGCCACGGCCACTGCAGGCCGTGAACCACGATCAGCGACATGAGGATGATCCTCAAGCGCTGTTCGTCCACCTCGGTGAAGAGCACCAGCGGCAGTACCACGATCTCCCCGCCGTGCGGGAAGGCCGCCACGACCGGGCCCTGGAAGGTGACCATCCAGCCCTGGTCGCGCATCGCGTTCAAGATCGCGCTACCCAGCTCATTCATTCGTTCTCACCTCCTCTCTGAAGTTGTACCGATAGCTTAGCAGAAATAGACGACAAAGTTCTAGGATTTAGAGGTGACCTGGACCACTGTTGCGTGGGAGGATGGGCGGCACGGATCCGTCCATCCACCACTGGCCGTCGACCATCCGTTCGGTGAACACCGCTTCGCCGTCGCAGTTGGCGAAGTGCTGCGCCATCTCGTCGCGACGCTCCCTGCTGGTGTAGTTCGCCGTCAGGTGGCCCGACCGCGCACCCCGCAGGATCCGCCACGGCCGCGTCCCGCCCCGGTACTCGTCCGCTGGGGGTCGCCGCCGGTCGAGCTCGTCGAGCAGTGCCCGCCGGTGCAGCTCGTCGCGGACGTCCTGCACATGCGGGCTACCGCGCCGCGCGTCCAGGATGTTCCCCAGCGCCCGCTCGGTCATCGAGCACAGCGCGGGCGCGCGTGCCGCGCGCTGCTCTTCCTCGGTCGCCATCAGTGCGCCGCCTTCCAGCTGCCGCGCCACGTCGCGACGAGCTGCCGGTAGAACGGCGCCTTCGCGTTCATGAGCTCGGCCGCCCGGTCCGGACCGTGCAGCCGCGCGAGATCACGAAAGACCCGGGCGCCGGTGGTCGCGCACATCGGCGGCGTGCGACGCAGGTTCTGCCGGGTCAGGTCCAGCCCAGCCGTGAAGACCCGGTACTGCTCGATCAGTCGATCGGTCAGCGTCGCCGCGATCGCCCGCGCCGCGATCGCGGCACGCGGCCCGTCGAACGCCGCCGCCGCGTCCAGCATGATCCACAGTTCGTGATCGTCATGCCCGAAGATCTCGCGCTGTACGTCCATTGCGATCGCCCGCGTCTCGGTCTCGGCCATCGCATCGGCCAGTAGCTCGGACACCTCGGCCCCGTCGGTCATCCCGTCGTCGGGCGCGTCCATCTGCAGCTGCAGGTCCGCGACCCGCTCATATAGTCCCGCGTCGTCGAGGGCGCCGGGGGCCGGGTAATCGGCGCTGTAGTAATGGTCAGTCAATTCGTTGCTCCCATCAATTCGTTCCTTCCGTGTAAAGTCACTTTACATCACGAGGGGACGGGATGTAAAGCCAATTTACAGATCGGATTGTCGACGGTAGGGTCGCCGTGCAGGCAGACGACAGGAAGGCATCACCGATGACCAGCGATATCGAACACGCGCAGACGCTCAAGTACTGGGCCGCGCGCGTCGCCAAGGCGGAACAGCAACTGGCCCAGGAAAAGGCCGGCGCCCGCGTATCCGCCGCGATCGCCGTCCGCGCCGGGTACGACAAGATCAAGGCCGCGGCCGACCTCGGCACCACCCGCCCGACCCTGGACGCCTGGCTGCGCACCGTCGAACAGACACCGGAAGAACTGGAGCGGGTCGTGGAGCACGAACAGCACGTCGCCCGCGACGCCGCCCGTCGAGACTGAGACCGGCGAAGGCCCCCGCACCCAGGCGGGTACGGGGGCCTTCGCCGTTCGAGCGGGCTACCGCAAGCGCGCGGCCGGCGGCCGACGCCTCGTCCGCGACTATCCGACGTTCCACCAGTCGATGATCACGGGCAACTCCCATCACAGTTCTTGGTGCCGCACTCGCAGGGCAGGTCGGGCAACTCTTCGCCGTAGCTCTTGCGGTACGACTCTTTGTCCTCGTCGGTGTAGTTGCCGTCGCGCGACGTACCGTCAGGATTAGCCTTCACTCTGTTCGTTTTCTTCCTGTCGCTGTTTGTCGCGTTCCTCCACCTTTTTCACGTTCTCTTCTGTCCAAAGCTCGTTGTATGCCAAGGCGGGCAAGCTCACTTTCCTGTTCTCGGTGTGCGGACAAGAGATGCCGGGGGCGGGGGGATCCCGTGCAAACCCCGCCCCCGGCGCCCGCCGCCAATCGCATGCCCCAAGGCGGCGGGAGCTTGGAACCCCGGCCGACGTGCCGAGCGAAGGGGAAGGCACGTCGGCCAGGAACTTGGGGGGACGCGGTCAGCAGCCGCCGGTGAACAACGGGACGGCGAGAGCGACCGCGACCACCAGAGCGACCAGCAGCGCGGCGAACACCCCGCCCCATCCCGTGCGGCGGCGCCGCGTCACAGCAGAACCGACTGCTTCGTCTCAACCGCGAGCTTCGTACCGATCGGGTGGCCGAGCCACCGCGCGCGGTCAGCCGCGCGGATCGAGTCCTCCACCTGTTCCCGCGTCGGGCACGGCAGAGCCGCGTTCCACACCAGGGTCATGGACTTGCGGGCGAGCGGCACCGCGACCATGTCGACGTCGGCCGCCTGGCACGCCGCGGCGAGCGTCCTCGTCCAGCCACCCAGGTCCTCGTCCGGCCCCAGATGCTCCCAGCGCGCCACCAGCCACCGGCCCAGCAACAGTCCCTGCACCATCTCCTGCACGCTCGTCGCCATGTACGGCTGCGCCACGTCGCCGCTCATGGTTGTGACGCCTTCAGGTGATCGAGCAGCCCGCCGAACGCGGCGGCGTCGAGTACCAGGACCGGCCGGTCCTGGTTCGGGATCGCCCACTGCTTCGTGTCCCTGATCCCGACCTTGTCGCCGCCGGCGCCGACCTCCACGCACGCGTTTTCCTCCCAGTGCGTGTACGTCGACTTGTGCCAGCCGGTCATCGTGTCGTGGGGCGTGTCCTGCGTCATCGCTGCTCCCCGTCGTCTTTCTCGATCGCCACAAGATCGAGCATCGTTTGCCGGACGTTGGCGATCAGCAGTGACGCGGTCCGGAGGTCTAGTACGGCCTCGCGGTCGTCGAAAGTGATCGCCGCGACGGCAGCCCCGGAGTCGTGTCGAACGATCTTGGTGACCACGGGGACCAGGCGGCCGTCGTGGTCGACAAGCGTCACTCGTCGATCGGGTGTCCGCCGTGCTGCCATCTCCGTGATGGTCGCTCACGCGGCGGAGGCTCGCTAGGAAAATTGCGCAAAATCCTGTTGTTTCATCCGAATGCGCGCACTTGTGTGACGGAACGTGATCGCAATGCCTTGATCATCACCCGGTTGGCGGCGGCGAGTTGCGCGAAATCCTGGAGAGGATGAGGTTTCGATCCGACTCAGGAGGCAAAATGTTGCAAGATCCCCGCCCGTTCATGGCGTTCGCCACCACCAGCTCGGCCAGTGGTACCTGCCCGACGTTGTTCGTGACCAAGCGAAAAACCCTCGTGATCCAAGGGACGACCGTGACCGACCCGCTGGCGCTGGCCATCATGCGGGCGCGCGGGAACGGCATCCCGTCCTACGAAAGCGCGGTCGAGGTCCCGGCCGAACTGCTGCCGTTCGTCGACGTCGCCGCGCTCGAACAGCTGGCCTTCGCGCGCGAGGATCGGCCGGTGTTCCTGGTCGACCCGGCCGCGGCAGGCAACGCGGCCGCACTCGCCGCGACGATCACGCGGTCATGACCTGGGTGAACCGCGGCGCCGAGTTCGCCGACCTGCTGCGCACCTTCAAGACCAGCGCGTGGCGGTGGGAATGCCAGGGCACCTACCACGAACCCGAGGAACAAGGGCCGATCCAGGCGTGGCGGGAGGGGCGGCCCGACTTCGCATTCGTCGAACCGTGGTTCGCCCAGATCCGGCGGCAGCGCGCCGAGGGCAAGCGGTTCGAGCGGGTACGGATGCTGACCGACCCACTGACCGAGTACCTGCAGTGGCTCGCGGCCATGACACACCTGAACATCGCGGCGGGCGAGGATATCCGCTGGATTGGCGAGACCGAGGCGCGCGAGCTCGGCGCACCGCGGCACGACTTCTACATTCTCGACGACGAGCGGGTGGCGATCATGCACTTCGACGAGCGCGGGGCCGCCGGTGCCGAGGTGACCGACGATCCGGTGGTGGTCGACGATCACCGCCGGTGGCGTGACACCGTATGGCCCGTGGCGGTGCGCCACGCCGAACTTTTTGAGCCCGCCAAGAGGAGTCCATGACCGATCCGTCCGACCGTCGTCTGGAGTTCGGCGACCGGCTGCAGCAGATCCGCAAGGTACGGATGACCGCGAAGGACTTCGCCGACGCTGCAGGCTGGCAGCGATCAAAGATCTCGCGGATCGAGCGCGGCCAGTCGCTGATCTCCGATCCGGACCTGACGCACTGGGCGACGATTCTCGACGTGCCCGCGGACGTCGTCGACGAGCTGCGCGCCGAGCTCCGGGCGATCCGGCTGGACGATGCACGGTGGCGGGCACGCCTGCGCCGCGGCCACGAAAGCGTCCAGTGGTCGTTCGCTGAGGCCGAGGCCAAGGCCGCCAAGATCGTCGTATTCGAATCGTGGATCGTGCCCGGCCTCGTGCAGACACCCGCCTACGCGGAAGCTGTCTTCCGGAGCATGGCCGAGTTGAAGGACGGCGGCCGCGACGTCGCGGCCGCCGTCGCTGCACGCATGCAACGCCAGGCCGTGCTCTACGACAGCACCAAGAACGTCCAGCTGCTGATGACCGAGGCGGCGCTACGGAACCCGCTCGCCGACGCCGACGTGATGGCCGGCCAGATCGACCGCCTGGTGGCCGCCACCGCGCTGCCGACCGTCCGGTTCGGGATCGTGCCGCTGGGCGTACGCCTTCAGTTCCCGCCGCTGAACGGCTTCTGGTCGTTCGACGACTCCGCACTGGGCGTCGAGACCTTCCACACCGAGATAGTCACGACCGACGTCGACGACGTCCAGCCATACAACCGGTTCCTGTCGGCGGCGTGGGACGTCGCGGCCGAGGGCGACGACGCGCGCACGTTGCTGCTCAGGCTGCCCAGGATCGACGGCTGACGGCGGGTGCCCGGACGGACCGGGCCCAGGGCACCCGCTGGTCCTATCGCAGCTGCCGTCGTCTGTCGCTTTCGAACTGGCGGCCGCTGTGTTCGACGCGGTCGACCCGAGTTGCCGTTGCTCGAACCGGGCGGCCCGAAGTCCCGAACTCGACGTCGACGTAGACCCGGCCGAGGGTCGAGCGGCCGCGGTTCGGGTAGAAGCTGCTGACCTCGCGGACCTCGAACACTTCGGCTAGCAGTTCCGCGGCCCTCTCGGTCTCGGCCGTCGTGCCTTCGACACGGATCCTCACTGTCGCCTCCTGAGGGTTGGATCTTGGTGGGGGAAGTTCCCCGTTGGCCTCGGCTAGATGCCGTACCGCCACACGGTGAGCGAGTACGCCGAGTACCAGCAGCCCGCGAGGACGAACACCGCGGTGACGGCGACCGCCGTCGCCGTGCGGCGCTTGGCGAGTCCGATCGCGATGGGCAGCAGCAGGGCGAAGGCCGGCAGAAGGAATCTCGCGCGCATGAACGGGAAGCCGGCCGTGCCGACGGCGAGGGCCAGGACCCCGATCCCGTAGGCCGCGAGCGGCCACGGCACCCGGCTGATCGTCAGGACGCCCAGCGCGACGGCGCCGAGCGTCACGATCACCACCAGGAGCTCGAACGGGCTGGGTTCGCTCGTGAGGATCCGGCCGACGTACTCGACGGCTTCGCGGCCGCCGTCCCACCGCACACCCCACCCGCGCAGCTCGACGTCCTGCCAGCCCGTCAGGCTGCCCGTCCGTGCCGCGACGTATCCCCACCACCCCAGCAGCCCGAGCGGCGCGACGGCCGCCCAGCGGACCGCCGGCCACCGGTCGTCCGCGCGCCGCGCGACGGCGACCACCGCGGCGATCGCCACGACCGCGATCAGCACGACGGCGGTCGAGCGGACGGCGCCGCCGAACAGCACGCACAGCCCGGCCAGTGCCCACCGTCGCTCGAGCAAACCGACGAGCGCCCAGGCGGCGAACGCGACGAACAACGATTCGGTGTAGACCATGCTCTGGGTGATCGCCATCGGCGCCCCGGCCCACAGTGCGACGAGCACCAGGCCGACGCGGTCCCCGCCGACGAGCCGGCCGATCCGCTGCAGCCCGACCGCCGCGGCGATCCCGGCGACGGTCGACACGATCAGCCCGGCCACGACGAGCGGTACGCCCAACTGGCCTAGCACGTTGATCGTCCACGGATACAAGGGAAAGAAGCCCAGCGGCGCGTCCGCGTACGGCTGCCCGGCCGCGTCCAGCGTCCCCGTCATGCCGCGGTAGCCGTGCTCGGCCAGCTGCAGGTACCACTGCCCGTCCCAGGCGGTGAGCCGGTCGACGACGGGCAGCCCGCGCTGGGCAGCCATCGCGGTGAGCATGACCACGCTGACGACCCGGACGGTCAGGAAGACGAGCCCGGCCCGTAGCGCCCAGACCCGGGCCGCGGCCGGCGCCGGGGCATCCGGAGATGCCCCAGCGGCGCGGACCGCTTGGACCTCGCGCGGATCCAAAGTGATCCGTTTGTGATCCCTCGGACCGAACTGCGTCCAAGTTGCCGGGCCACACAGTGCGTGTGACCAGGCGCGACGTGCCCCCGGCAGGACTTGAACCTGCGACCTAGAGATTAGAAGGCTCTTGCTCTATCCAGCTGAGCTACGAGGGCCGACGTCGGCGACGTTGGGTGTCGCCCAGCATCGGCAGCTTAGCCGTCGCCAACCTGTCGATCGTTCGACACCGCCAGATCGTTTCAGGTCGAGCCCACCCTTTTTTGGAACGCCCGTGAGCGCGTCACGACGCGGGGTGACGCGCTCACGGGCCGGGGCCGCTTCGGGGGAGCGGCCCCTGGGTTCGCGCAGGTCGCGAGTCGACTCGTCCGCGAGCGACCGGCACGAACCGCCGGGGTGGTCAGTCCCAGATCTTGAGGGCGCGGATCACGAACGGGCCCTGGGGTACGTAGGTGCCGCCACCCGGATAGGTGATGAAATCTCCCTCCGTGGTGCACTCCTCGCTCTGATAAATCGTCACGTCCCGGCTCAGCCGGTTGACGAACGAATGCCCGCCGAAGCCTTCGGGTAAGGGAATGCATTCGTCGGGATTGGCGGTGCGCAGGTCGAATTTGTGCACCGCGCCGCCGTACGATTCCGCGCCCCAGACGCAGAACTCGCCCTTCTGGCAGGCGGGTTCCGGCGGCGCGGTGGTGGCGCTCGCGACTCCAGTGCTGGTCAGCAGGCCGAACATGGCCAGCAGGAGGACGTGCGGGAGGCGGGCGCGCAGGTTCGTCAAACGTCGTTGCATGGCTGGGTTCTCCCCCGGGAATCGGCGGCTCTATGGCCGTCGGTGAATGTGTGATTCCACGATGGCGCGCGGGGAAGGGTTTGTCTGCCCGCATTTCTACTTCTGTGGATAAGTAGTTGTGCGCCGCTCGATCGGGGCGAGTTGTCCACATATCGCCGGGGCGCCTTGCGCGTGCCGGAATCGGCTGCTACGCGGGCGCGGTGGAGTCCCGGACGACCAGTTCGGTGGGTACCTCGGCGGGCGCGGGGGCCTTCTCCCCGCGCAGCAGGCCCAGCACCAGTTCGCCCGCCGCCCGTCCCTTGGCGGCGAGGTCCTGCCGGACCGTCGTCAGCGGTGGTTCGGACCACCGGGCGGGGGAGACGTCGTCGTAGCCCACGACCGAAAGGTCACCCGGGACCGACAGGCCGAGCTGCCTGGCGGCCGAAATCGCCGCAAGGGCGAGCAGATCCGACATGCACAGCAGCGCCGTCGGCCGTGGCCGCCGGTCCAGCAGGCCGAAAGCGCTCGGGAGAGCTGCTTCGACCGACAGTCCGGACGCCTCCCAGATCGGCACGTCCGCCGCCGGGATCCCCGCCTCGGCCAGCGTCTCCAGGTAGCCGGCCATCCGTTCGCGGTTGTCGTGGAACCGGCTGTTCCCGGCCTCGGCCACGCTCAGTTCGCCGCCGCGCGGAGCCGAGAGGCATTGCGCCGAGAAGATCCCGATCCGCCGGTGCCCGAGCTCCACCAGGTGCCGCGCCGCGGCGGCCGCTCCGGCCCGGTCCGCGACGCCGATCCTCGCCGAACCGCGGATATGCGGCTGGTCGATCACCACCAGCGGCAGGCCCCGGTCCCGGACCGCGGTCAGCGCCGGGGCGCCGTCGGCCAGCGAATACGCCACCGCGATGTCGGCCTGCGCGGTCAGGATCCGCTCCGCGCGCGGGCCGCCGCTCTCGCCATCGCCGGGCAGCAGCAGAAGGGCGTGCCCCTCGGGGTCGACGACGGTCGAGAGCGCGTCGAGGGTGACCGACAACGCGGGATCCGAGAACGCCGTCGAAAGATTCGTGTCGAGCAGGACGGCGATCGCGCCGGTGCGGCTGGTGGCGAGGCTGCGGGCGGTCGGATTCGGCCCGGCGTACCCGATCTTCTTGGCCGCGCGAAGCACCTCTTCCCGCAGCTGGGCGGACAGCTGGTCGGGCCGGTTGTAGGCGTTGGAAACGGTCGCGCGGGACACCCCGACGGCGTCGGCGACATCGTCCAACGTCGGCCTTCGCCGTCGCGTGCTGGTCACCGCCGCAGTCTAGTCCCGGCCGGGGCCGGTGGACTTTCTGAAGCGCTTAAGTCATTCTGGGGGAAGAGGAATCGAAAGGAGACTGGGGTCTATGCGTGACCGTACGGCCGTTTTCGTCGTGTTCGCGCTCAACGGGGCCGCGCTCGGCTCCTGGGCGCCGCGGACGCCGGCGTTGTCGGAAAGGGTGGACGCCTCTCCGGGTGTCTTCGGGCTCGCCCTGCTGGGCGCCAGCGTCGGCATGTTGATCGCGGCGTCGGTTTCGGGGCGGCTGATCGAGCGGTACGGCGCCCGCGCGGTGGTCGCGGGCAGCACGATCATCGCCTGTGCGGCGTTGCCGATGATCGGCTTCGCGACGTCGGTCGTCCTGCTCGCCGGGGCGTTGTTCGTCCTCGGGGCGAGCGTCGGCGCGCTCGACGTGGCGATGAACGTCGCCGGAGTCGAGGTGGAGCGCCGGTCCGGGCGCGCGATCATGCCGATACTGCACGCCGGGTTCAGCTTCGGGGCGTTGGCGGGCTCCGTCGCCGCGGGGTTCGCCGCGTCGCACCAGTGGTCGCCGGGGAGGCATCTCACGGTCGCCGCGCTGGCCGCTCTGGTGGTGCTCGCCGTCGTCATCGCCGCCGTGCCCGGCGCGCGACCCGAACACGCCGAACCCGTCGAGAAGCCGCGAGTGGCGCCGATCAAACGTCCCGTCCTCTGGCTGCTCGCCGCCATCGCGCTGTTCTCGGCGATCGCGGAGGGCGCGAGTTCGGACTGGTCGGCGTTGCTGATGACGTCCGTGCACGGGGTCGGCGAGGGCGCTGCCGCCTTCGCGTACTCGGGGTTCGCCCTGGCCATGGCGCTCGCCAGGCTCGCGGGTGCCTGGCTTCAGAACCGTTTCGGCCCGACGCGTGCGTTGGCGGTGGGTGCCGGGATCGCGGCGGCGGGCCTCGTGCTCGCCGCGCTGGCCCACGTTCCGGTGTTCGGGTTCGTCGGTTTCGCGCTGGCGGGTGCCGGGCTCGCCGCGGCCTTCCCGATCGCCTTGAGCCTCGCGGGCGCGTCGGGCAAACGCGCCGACGGAACGGGGGGCGAGCGCGAACTGGCCTTCGTCACGGCGATCGCCTACACCGGTTTCCTCGCCGGGCCGCCGCTGATCGGCGGGATCGCGCAGGTGACGTCGCTTTCGGTGTCGTTCCTGTTCGTCGGGCTGACCGCCGCGCTGATCGTGCCGTCCGCGGTGGCCGCGGCGCGGGCGGGGAAACGGGAGGAGGTGGGCGAACCCGTCGCCCGTTGACATCTCCGCCGGACCCCGGGCAAGCTGGCACCTCGGTAAACTGAAATGAATGCGCTTCGGTCGCTGTTTCAGCAAGGCTAATCCTGGGAGGCGCTGATGCTCGGGGGTGGCGGAGGTATCCCGGCTCGGCTGGTGCGGACCACGGTGCCCTGGCTTACCGGGGTCCCGGTGGCGTTCCGGCTGGCGATGCTGGTGCAGGCGCTGTGGGCGGCGGGTGCGGGGTCGTCGGTGCTGTGGACGTTCGTGGCGCTGCATCTGGTGCCCAACATCGTCGCGGCCGTCTGGATCTTCCGCTGGTCCGCGGCCGGGACGAGGCTGGTTCCGTTGGTGGACAGCGCGTTCGCCGTGCTCTTCGTCTTCGGGGCCGCGCCGTTCGCGCAGGACACCGCGATCACGTCGATCACCTGGACCCACCTGATGGGCACGGTGATGATCTGGGCCCTGCTGCGCGGAGCGGCGGCCGGAGCGCTGGCCATCGTGGCCGCGGTGGTCCCGCACACGCTGCTGGACCCGGCCTCCTCGCTCGGTCTCCTGCTCACGCTCGCGACCGCGCTGGTGGTGTCCCTCGCGGTCGCCGGACTGGTCGGCGCGTCGATGCGGTTCGCGGTCGGATTCGGGGAGCAGCAGGGCCGGGCGGCGGAACGCGAACGGCACCGCCGCGACGTCCACGACACCGTCCTGCAGGTGATGGAGTCGTTCGCGATCCCGGCGCCCGCCGACGAAGTCGACCCGGCGGCCTGCCTCGACCGCGTCCGCCGGACCGCGCGCGCCCAGGCGATGCGCATCCGGATCAGCCTCGAACACGAATCCACCGAAGGGATCGGGCTGCATCAGCGGTTACGGCTGCTCGCCGCCGAAATGGCCGCGGAGGGGCTGCGCGCCGAGGTCGTCGTTCAGGACGACGCCGCGCCGGAGCTTTCGGAGGAGGCGGCCATGGCGCTGCACGACTCCGCCAGGGAAGCGCTGCGCAACACGCTGAAGCACTCCGGGACCAGGCGGGCCGTGGTGAGCGTCGAAGAGATCAGCGGCGGGGTTTCGCTGACGGTGCGCGACCACGGCACCGGTTTCGACGTCGGCGACCGGCGGCGCGGCTTCGGCCTCGAGAACTCGATCATCGCGCGGATGGCGGAGATCGGCGGTTTCGCGCGGATCGAATCCAGCCCGGGCCTGGGAACGAGGGTGGTGCTCCTCGCCCCCTCAGCCCTGAGTCTCCCCGTCGGGTGAGTCCCGCCACTGGAGGAACGGACGGTCCAGCGACCACTTGCCGTCCACCCGCTCCACGACGCGGTACTCGCAGGTCTTCGGGTTGGACAGGGACTCGAACAGCTCGATGCTCCAGCCGAAGAGCCGCCGGCACAGCAAGCGGATGGTGAGCCCGTGTGAGACGACCAGCACGGTTTCGGGGTGATCTTCGCCGCACGCCGCCAGCTCGCTGAGGAACGCCGCGACCCGGTCGTCGACGTCCGCCCCCGACTCGCCGAACGGGAGCCGGTAGAAGAAGTGCCCGAACTCGTGGCGGCGTTGTTTCTGGACCTCCTGCTCCAGCGGGTCCTGGAGGTTGCCCCAGTCCTGTTCCCGCAGCCGCGGCTCCGGCACGATCCGCTCGCAGGTGTCCCGGATGTCCAGTAGCCGCAACGTTTCCCGCGTACGCAGATAGGGGCTGACGTAGACGGCCGTCCGATGGCCGCCGAGGACCTCCTTGAGCTCCGGGCCCGCCAGCTTCGCCTGCTCACGACCGGCGTCGGTCAGCGGCAGGGCGTGGTCGGGGATCCGGGTGTAGGCGAGCTCGTCGACGTTGCCGAGCGACTCGGCATGCCTCAGCAGGATGATCCGCACGCCGCCATCTTGCCGGTTGCGCGTTCGGCATACCCTCGTGACGTGCCTTCAGACCCCGAGACGAAACCGGCCCCACCCGCACGGAAGGCCGGTGTCCTGCCGCTGGTGTCGATCGGGGCGCTCCTGGCCGCGGTGGTGGCCGTCGGCCTGGTCGCGCTGACCGGTGGCGCCGGTTACGTCATCGCCGGACTCCCGGACCCGGGCCTGGTGACCCGCTACGGCATCACCGTCGTCCGGGTGCTGGCCGAGGCGGCTTCGGTGCTGTGCGTGGGTTCGCTGCTGCTGGCCGCGTTCCTCGTCCCGCCGCAGAAGTCCGGCACGCTTGCCGCCGACGGTTACGCGGCCATCCGCGTCGCCGGCTTCGCGGCGTGGGTCTGGTTCTTCGCGGCCACCGCGTCGATCTTCTTCTCCGCGGCCGACGGCGCGGGCCGCCCGTTCACCGAGGTGCTCTCGCCGCAGGTGCTGGTCGACCTCGTCGACGCGATCGAGCAGCCGAAGGCCTGGCTGTTCACCGCGTTGATCGCGCTGCTCGTCGCGCTCGGCTGCCGTCTCGCGCTGACCTGGGGCTGGACGACGGTGGTCTTCTTCCTATCCGTCGGCGGCCTGGTCCCGGTCGCGGTCACCGGGCACTCCGCGAGCGGCGGCTCGCACGACATGGCGACCAACAGCCTGCTGTACCACCTGGTCGCCGCCGCGTTGTGGGTCGGCGGGCTGGTCGCGCTGCTGGCGCTCGGCTGGCGCCGCGGCGAGAACCTCAAGCTCGCCGCCACGCGGTTCTCCAAGCTCGCGCTGGTCTGCTGGATCGTGATGGCGGTCTCCGGCATCGTGAACGCGCTGGTGCGGATCAGGATCGCCGACCTGTTCACCACCGACTACGGCCTGCTGGTGGTCGCGAAGGTCGTCGCGTTGCTGCTGCTCGGTGTCTTCGGTCATCAGCAACGGCAGAAGGGCGTCGCCGGGCTGGTGAACGGTGCCGGCGGTGGTCAGCTGCTGCGGCTCGCCGCGGTCGAGGTGCTGATCATGTTCGTCACGATCGGCATCGCCACAGGTCTCGCGAAGACCCCGCCGCCGCAGGAATCGCTGACCCAGCCGTCGACGACGGAACTGCTGATCGGATACGACCTCTACGGTCCGCCGACCGTCTTCCGGCTGCTCACGGACTGGCGGTTCGACCTCGTCTACGGCACCCTCGCGCTCGTTCTCGCGGGGCTGTACCTCGCCGGGGTCCGGCGGTTGCGGCGCCGCGGCGACACGTGGGCAACCGGCCGGACGATCGCGTGGCTCGCGGGCTGTTTCGTGCTGCTGATCGCGACGTCGTCCGGTATCGGCCGGTACGCGCCCGCGATGTTCAGCGTGCACATGGGCAACCACATGTTGCTTTCCATGGTGGCGCCGGTGCTGTTCGTGCTCGGCGGGCCCGTGACGCTGGCGCTGCGCGCGCTGCCCACGGCGGGCAAGGACGCCCCGCCCGGACCGCGTGAATGGCTGCTCGCCTTCGTGCACTCGCCGCTTTCGCGGTTCCTGACCCATCCGATCGTCGCGCTGCTGCTGTTCGTCGGTTCCTTCTACGGCCTGTACTTCTCGGGCCTGTTCGATTCGGCGCTGAACTACCACTGGGCGCATCTGGCGATGAACGCGCACTTCCTGCTCGCCGGGTACGTCTTCTACTGGCCGGTGATCGGGGTCGACCCGGCGCCGAGACGGCTCCCGCCGCTGGGACGGCTGGGGATGATGTTCGCCGCCATGCCGTTCCACGCGTTCTTCGGGATCGCCTTGATGAGCATGCAGACCGTGCTCGGGCAGGACTTCTACCGCGGGCTGAAACTGCCGTGGGTCACCGATCTCCTGACCGACCAGCGGCTCGGCGGCGGGATCGCGTGGGCTTCCGGTGAGCTGCCGGTGCTGCTGGTGCTCGTCGCGCTGCTGGTGCAGTGGGCGCGGCAGGACGAGCGGGAGGCGCGGCGCCGGGACCGCCGAGAAGAGGCCTCCGGTGACGCGGATCTGAACGCCTACAACGCGATGCTGAAGAAACTCGCGGATCAGGGCCGGGGGCCTGGGCAGGGCTCTTAGTCGTCGGTCTGACGAACGGTGACCTGCCCGAACCGCCGCCTTACCACACCTCTCCGACCGCCCGGCCTTCTCCGCCCCGAGTTGTCCACAGGAAGCCCACAACGCCCGGAGTTGTCCACAGATCCGGCTTTCGTCCCTTTCCGCCCTTGAGTCCGAGGCAATCTGTGCTCAAGGGAAACGCCGGGAGAGTCCCGGAACGAGGAGAAGGGCGAGTGTGATGGCGATGGGCGAAACGTGGGTGACCATGATCGGCAACCTGACCAGCGAACCGGTCCACCATCCGGAGCGGGTGCACGGGCACGACGTCGTGTCGTTCGGCTTGCGGAGTGTCGAACGCCGATACGACAAGGAAAGAGGGGAGTGGGGTGAGGGCCGCCAGCTCGCGGTCAAGGTCACGTGCTGGCGCAAGCTGGCGATGGCGGCGTTCTCCTGCCTGAGCAAGGGAGACCCGGTGATCGTGGCCGGGCGCCTGCGCGGCGCCGAGACCGCGGAGGAGATCCCGGCACCTCTGGGTCTACCTGAGCTTGAGGCCTTCTCCATCGGGCCCAACCTCGCGCGCTGCTCGGCCGAGATCCACCGGGTCGGGCGGGATCGGCCCAGGGCGATCCCGCCGCTGCCGCCGTCCGCGGGGAATCCCATGGTCACCGCGCTGGAGGAGGCACCCGTGGGCTGAGGTTCCGATGCTCGCTCAGTGATATCGGGCTGACTGTCGGTAGCTCGGTGGTGACCGCCGTCAAGGCCGCGATCGCCTCGCTCTACGATCGTTTGCATGGCCGAGTTCATCTACACCATGAAGAAGGTGCGCAAGACCGTCGGGGACAAGGTCATCCTCGACGACGTCAGCACCGCGTTCTACCCCGGCGCCAAGATCGGCGTGGTGGGGCCGAACGGCGCGGGTAAGTCCACCGTTCTGAAGATCATGGCGGGGATCGAGCAGGCCAGCAACGGCGAAGCCTTCCTCCAGCCTGGCGCCAGCGTCGGCATCCTCATGCAGGAGCCGGAGCTCAACGAGGAAAAGACCGTCCGCGAAAACGTCGAAGAAGGCCTTGGTGACATCAAGGTCAAGCTCAACCGCTTCAACGAGGTCGCCGAGCTCATGGCGACCGACTACAGCGACGAGCTGATGGAGGAGATGGGCAAGCTCCAGGAGGAGCTCGACCACGCCGACGCGTGGGAGATCGACTCCACGGTCGAGCAGGCCATGGACGCGCTTCGCTGCCCGCCGCCGGACGAGCCGGTCACCCACCTCTCCGGTGGTGAGCGCCGCCGGGTCGCGCTGTGCAAGCTGCTCCTGTCCGCGCCCGACCTGCTGCTCCTCGACGAGCCCACCAACCATCTGGACGCCGAAAGCGTGCTGTGGCTGGAACAGTTCCTCGCGAACTACGCCGGCGCCGTCCTGGCCGTCACCCACGACCGGTACTTCCTGGACAACGTCGCCGAGTGGATCATGGAGCTCGACCGCGGCCGCGTCGTCGGCTACGAGGGCAACTACTCCACGTACCTGGAGAAGAAGCGCGAGCGCCTCGAGGTCCAGGGCAAGAAGGACGCCAAGCTCGCCAAGCGGCTGAAGTCCGAACTCGAATGGGTCCGGTCCAACGCCAAGGCGCGCCAGACCAAGTCGCGGTCCCGGCTCGACCGCTACGAGGAGATGGCGGCGGAGGCGGACAAGCACCGCAAGCTCGACTTCGAAGAGATCCAGATCCCGCCGGGGCCCCGGCTGGGCAGCGTGGTCGTCGAGGTCGAGAAGCTGCGCAAGGGTTTCGACGACCGCGTGCTGATCGACGGCCTGTCGTTCGACCTGCCGCGCAACGGCATCGTCGGCGTGATCGGCCCGAACGGTGTCGGCAAGACGACCCTGTTCAAGACGATCGTCGGGCTCGAGGAGCCGGACGACGGCCGGGTCAAGATCGGCGAGACGGTCAAACTGTCCTATGTGGACCAGAACCGCGGCGGGATCGACCCGAAGAAGACGGTATGGGAGGTGGTTTCGGACAAGCTGGACTACATCCACGTCGGGCAGACCGAAATGCCCTCGCGTGCCTACGTCAGCGCGTTCGGTTTCAAGGGGCCGGACCAGCAGAAGCCGGCGGGCGTGCTCTCCGGTGGTGAGCGCAACCGGCTGAACCTGGCGCTGACCCTCAAGCAGGGCGGGAACCTGATCCTGCTCGACGAGCCGACGAACGACCTGGACGTCGAGACCCTTGGCTCGCTGGAGAACGCTCTCGAACAGTTCCCCGGCTGCGCCGTGGTCATCTCGCACGACCGGTGGTTCCTCGACCGGGTCGCGACGCACATCCTCGCCTGGGAAGGCACGGACGAGAACCCCTCGCAATGGTTCTGGTTCGAGGGTAACTTCGAGGGCTACGAGAAGAACAAGGTCGAACGTCTCGGTGCCGAGGCGGCTCGTCCGCACCGCGTCACCCATCGCAAGCTGACCCGCGACTGAGGGCCGGGGGTTCCCCGTGGAAGCCAGCAAGCGCAAACGGCCGGGCTTGCCCACCAGCATGGTGGGCGGGCGGACGGCTGCCACCGGGGGAACCCTGTCCGCTGTCGGCAGGTTGATCGAACGCGCGGACGCCTTGCACCTGAGGGCGCCCGAGCTCGCACTGGTCCTCGGGGAGCGCGCGGCCGCGCTCGCCGAGGCCGCCGGTGCCGACGAGCAGTGGATCCGTGCGGAGAGCCTGGTGGTGAGCGCCCGGGTGCGGCTGGGAGGCCGTCCCCGGACGGTCGGCCGGGCCGTGGCCGCTCTGCGCGCCGCGGAACACGCGGGCTACGGCGACATCGCCGCCCGGCTGAGGATCGACCTGGCGGTCTGCGCGCGCAGCGTGGGCATCCCGCTGACTGGCCTGGCCGTGCTGCGTCCGTTGCTGGCCGATCCGGCGGTTTCGCCGTCGCACCGGGCCGAGGCGCTGTGTCATCTCGTGGGCTGCTTGGCGCAGTTCGGCCGCAAGGCGGAACTGGACCGGGTGCTCGCCGAGGCGGACAAGCTCGTGCTCGGCGACGGCTCGATGACGGCGGATTCCCAGTTGCTGATCCGCGCGCTGCTGCGGGTCGGGGTGTCGGCGCACCGTCGGCGGCACGGTGACCTGACGTCGGCCGCCGACGCCGCGCGGACCGGGCTGGGCATGCTCGAAAAGCTCGGAAACCCCGACGACGACGGAGGTCTCGTCCGGATCCGGCTGATCTTGCAACTCGTCTGCACGTTGCTGGACCGGGGCGACACGGAGATGGCGCTGGAGGTCGCGCAGCCGATCCTCGACGCGCCCGTCCGTGCCGCCGGGATCGCGCCCGCCGCGTGGCTGCGGCTGGCGGTGGCCACTCGTGTCCTGCTACCCGCGGGGTCAGGAGAAGCCGCGGGAATGCTCGTCCGTGAGGCGGTCTCCGGAGCCGAGGACCACAACCTGCATGCCGTCACGGCACGGCTGTGGCTGGAACTCGCGCAGATCGAGGAACGGCTCGGCCGCGCCGAGGAGGCCATCGGCTGCCTGCACCGTTCGCGTGCGGCCGAACATCTGCACGCCCGCGCGCGCAGGCAAGCGTGCAACGTCCTGGTCGGCGAATTCGGTGCGGCCGAGAACGCCGCCGTCGACCTGGACGACGTGCTGCGGGCAGTGGCCACGCGGCCGTCCGCCGCCGCGGCGACCGTTCCCGCGCCGGAACCGGCCGAGGTGACCGCGGTGATCCCGCCGATCGACGTGGCGCCCCCGAAACGGGCCGCGGCCGAGCCGCCGGTTCGCCGTGAGCCGTCGCAGCCCGCGCGGCAGAGCAGGCACGCGGAAACCGCGTCGGCCGAACCTACGCGCGCTGCGGCGCCGTCCCGCCCGGCGGAGCCTGCCGCGACACCGGTCGCGGAAAAGAGCGAGGCGCCGGTGCTGAAGCCGCCGTCCCGCCCCGAGCCCGCCCGGGAAACGGCGGCGTCCGACAGCGACTGGCGTCGTCGGGTGCCGAAGAAGGCCAAGGCGCCGGCCAGCGTCGAGACCAAGGCCGAACCCGTCGCGCCGAAACTGCTGCCACCGCCGAAGCCGGAACCCGCGCCGCGCCCAGAGCCGGTGTCGCGCCCCGAACCGGTGTCGCGCACCGAACCGGTGTCGCGCACCGAACCGGTGTCGCGCACCGAACCGGCGTGGCGTTCCGAACCGGTGTCACGTCCGGAACCGGAGCCCGTGCGCCGTCGCCGTCAGGAGGAGCCGGCGGCGCGCGAGACCGTCGCGCCCGAACCGGCGATCGCCCGGCCGGAACCCCCGGCTCCGGCCACGAGGCGCCGGGCCGAGGAGCCGTCACCCGTGGCGGCGTCGGAAACCGTCCTGCCGGAACTGCTTCTCGCTCCCGAACCCGCCGCCGAACCGCGGCCGCGCGTGACGGCGGAGACGCAGCCGCCGCGTCCGCCGGGCACCGCCGCGCCGTTGTGGGAGAGCGACGAGTGGGCGGCCGAAGAGCGGGCCCGCCGGTCTTCGGCGCCGGTCTCGCGCAAGACCCGGCACGACGCCGAACACGGTTCCGTGGCGGCGAAGTCGGTGCTGGACCGGCTCGGGATCTCGAGCACGGGCGGGCAGGGCGGTGGCCGCCGTCGCGCGGACGGCACCGCGGATCCCGTGCACCCCGAACCCGCCGCCGAAGAACGCGTTGTCGAAGAGCGCGCCGCCGAAGAACGTGCCGACACCGGCCGTCCCCGCCGGGATCATTCTCTGGCCGAGTACAGCGAACCCGCCGTCCCGCTCGCGCCGCCGCCCCGGGAGGACCCGGCGCCGTCGCAGGGAAGCGGGACGAGTGAAAGCCCTCGCCCGGCCGCCAAGGAAGAGGTCGCGGATCCGTGGTTGCCGCGGTTGCGGATGCCGCCGGCGCTCGACCCGCTGACCGACACCGGCTCCTGGCGTCCGATCACGCCCTTCCCGGAGAGCTACGCCCGCGCGATCGCGGAGGACGAGCCGCCGCCGGACGCCGGTCTCGCCGACCTGCTCGCCCGCGCGCTCGCGGAGCATCAGGCGGGCACGGCCAGTGCCGCCGCGCTCGTGAAGCAGCTCGGGTCCCAGGACTCGGGAAAGCGTCCCGTCAACGGCCACGACCGGCACCGGACCAACGGCGGCGACTGACCCGGGCGGTAGCAAAGGTCCCTTGCTCCCACCTCGGTGAAGCGGCGCTCGGCTTGAACGATTCAGTCGGCCCGGTGAGGTCGCCCGAAGTGGCTCCGTGCGGCAATGGGTGCTGGTCACCCCGGTGCGGCGGGTCGCGTCGAGGCCCGGACAGACCGCTGATGTGACCCGCGAGTAGCTGAACCGATCACGGCGATTCCGGTATCTGAGCAGGGAAATCTTCGACGGCCGGGAAGGACCCGGCCTTGTGGAGCCGACTGTCCGGAGCTGTAGGTTGGGTCTGGTCCGGTACAGAGTCGTGCCGGTCGCGGTGTCAATCTCGCTACAGTGGAGAGTTGCCTCAATGAGCTCGACGGGAGTCTCGTCCCCGCCCGGAAAAGATGTCGGCACCGAGGATGGCGCCCGGCGCCGGTCGGCGAACCCGGAGCAGATCCGGGACGACCTGATCGACGCCGCCGCGGCGTACGCCCCGGAGATCGGCGACTTGATCCGCTTGTACTACCGGCACATCCCCGCTGAAGAGATCCTCGGTGACGATCCGGTCGACCTCGTCGGCGCCGTCCGCTCGCATCTGCAGCTCGCGAAGGACCGGATGCCCGGCCGTCCCGCGGTGCGCTTGCTGAACCCGACGGGCCCCGAAGACGGCTGGACGCGTGAGGCCACCGTCGTGCAGGTCGTCACGGACGACATGCCGTACCTGGTGGATTCCGTCGCGGCCGAGTTCGCGCGCGACGGGGTGCAGGTGCAGCGCATCGTGCACCCGATCGTGGTGGTGAGCCGGGATCTGACCGGGGAGCTGCTGGAGGTCCACCCGGACGCCGACCCGGCGGAGCCGCCGGCGAATTCGGCGGCCGAGTCGTGGATGTACATCGAGATCGACCTGGTGACGGATCCGAACCGTGCCCGTGAGCTGGACAACCGGCTGTCGTCGGTGCTGGGTGACGTCCGCGAGGTCGTCGAGGACACCGACAGGATGGCGGAGACCGCGCGCCGGCTCGCCGACGAGCTGGACGAGAACCCGCCGAGCCTGCCCGGCCACGAGGTCGCGGAGGGTGCCCGGCTGCTGCGCTGGCTCGCCGACGGACACTTCACCTTCCTCGGGTACCGCCGTTACGAGCTGATCGACAACCCGCATCCGGACAACGACGAACCCGCCCTGCGCGCGGTGCTCGCCACCGGGCTGGGCGTGCTGCGCCAGGACAGTCTGGCCGCGCGCAGCCTCACCGCCGGCCCGGACACGGCGGCGTCCGCGCTCGCACCGACGCTGCTGGTGCTGACCCAGGCGAGCGCGCCGTCCACGGTGCACCGCCCGGTCTACCCGTACTACGTCGGCGTGAAAACGTTCGACGACAACGGGAACGTCACCGGCGAGCACCGGTTCCTCGGCATGTTCACCACCACCGCCCTGCACGAGAACGTGCTGGACATCCCGGTGGTCTGCAACCGGGTCCGCGAGGTCATCCACCGCGCGGGCTTCCCGATGGAGTCCTTCTCCGGCCAGCGGATGCTCGAAGTGCTGCAGAACTGGCCGCGCGCGGACCTGTTCTCGGCCGACACCGACTCCCTCTACTCGACGACGACGGGCGCGATCACGCTTTCGGATCGCAGACGGCTGCGCCTGTTCCTGCGCCGTGACCCGTACGGCCGTTTCTACTCGTGCCTCGTGTACCTCCCGCGCGACCGCTACACGACCCGTTCGCGGCTCGCGATGCAGGAGGTCCTGCTCGAAGAACTCGAAGGCACGCAACTGGAGTACAGCGCGCGTATCGGCGAGACCGTACTCGCGCAGGTGCACTTCATCGTGCACACCGATCCGTCGCAGCGGTCCGAACCGGACACCCTCCGCATCCAGGAACGGCTCAACGAAGCCGTGCGCAGCTGGGACGACCGGATGGTCGAGGCGATCCTCGCCGAACGCCGCGAGCGCGCCGGGGACGGCGGCGTCGCGATCGGCCTGATGGGTGAGGAGTCCGCCGGTGAGCAGGGGCAGCGGTTCGCCGCGGTGTTCCCCGAGGGCTACAAGGAGGACTTCACCGCGCTCGAAGCGCTCGCGGACCTCCGTGCCCTGGAGTCGCTGACCGACGAGGGCGACCTGTCGATGTCGTTCTACCTGCCCGCCGACGCGGAGGCGGGGGAGCGGCGCTTCAAGCTGTACCTGCGCGGCGAGGGCGTCACCCTCTCCCAGGTGCTCCCGGTCCTGCAGCGGATGGGCGTCGAGGTCGTCGACGAGCGGCCGTACGAACTGCGCCGCGAGGACGGCGGCCGGTCGTGGATCTACGACTTCGGCCTGCGGATCGACCCGCAGGTCCTCGACCACGCGGACAGCGACCTCCGTACCCGCTTCCAAGACGCCTTCCACGCCGCCTGGCGCGGCGACTGCGAGGTCGACGGCTTCAACGGCCTCGTCCTGCGCGCCGGGCTCACCTGGCGCCAGGCGGCCATCCTGCGGGCCTATTCGCGGTACCTGCGTCAGACGAAGATCCCGTTCTCGCAGGAGTACATCGAGAACACCGTCCTCGCGCACACCGACATCGCCACCGCGCTGGTGCGGCTGTTCGAGACGCGCTTCGACCTCGCGCTCGGCGACGAGGCCCGCGCCTCGCAGGCCGAACAGCTCACCGCCGAGATCGGCAGGCTGGTCGACGAGGTGACGAGCCTCGACGAGGACCGGATCCTGCGGCGGCTGATGTCGGTCATCCTCGCCACGCTGCGCACGAACTACCACGTCACCGACGAGGACGGGAACTCCCGCCAGTACCTGGCGCTCAAGCTCGACCCGAGCGCGGTGCCCGAACTGCCCGAGCCGCGGCCGAAGTACGAGATCTTCGTGTACTCGCCCCGGATCGAGGGCGTGCACCTGCGCTTCGGCGACGTCGCGCGCGGTGGCCTGCGGTGGTCCGACCGCCGCGAGGACTTCCGCACGGAGATCCTCGGCCTGGTCAAGGCGCAGGCGGTCAAGAACGCGGTCATCGTGCCTGTCGGCGCGAAGGGCGGTTTCGTCGTGAAGCGCCCGCCGGCGGCGACCGGTGACCCTGGCCTGGACCGCGACGCCCAGCTGAACGAGGGCATCGCCTGCTACCGGATGTTCATCTCGGGCCTGCTGGACGTGACCGACAACCGCGTCGAGGGCAAGACCGTCCCGGCGCCGCGGGTGGTCCGCCACGACGGCGACGACAGCTACCTCGTGGTCGCGGCGGACAAGGGGACCGCGAAGTTCTCCGACATCGCGAACGAGGTCTCGGCGAACTACGGGTTCTGGCTCGGCGACGCCTTCGCGTCCGGTGGCTCGGTCGGGTACGACCACAAGGCCATGGGCATCACCGCGAAGGGTGCTTGGGAGAGCGTCAAGCGCAACTTCCGCGAGCTCGGCAAGGACACCCAGACCGAGGACTTCACCGTCGTCGGCATCGGCGACATGATGGGTGACGTCTTCGGCAACGGCATGCTTCTCTCGGAGCACATCCGGCTCGTGGCCGCCTTCAACCACATGCACATCTTCCTCGACCCGAACCCGGATTCGGCGACCTCGTTCGCCGAGCGGCGCAGGCTGTTCGACCTGCCGCGTTCGTCGTGGGAGGACTACGACCGCTCGCTGATCAGCGAGGGCGGCGGGGTCTACTCGCGGTCGGCGAAGACGATCCCGATCAGCCCTCAGGTCCGCGAGGCGCTCGGCCTCGGCGAGGACGTCACGAAACTGGCGCCCAACGACCTGATGCAGGCGATCCTGCTGGCGCCGGTCGAGCTGTTGTGGAACGGCGGCATCGGCACCTACGTCAAGGCCGAGAACGAATCCCACGCGGACGCGGGCGACAAGGCCAACGACGCCCTGCGCGTCAACGGGAAACAGCTCCGCGTCAAGGTCGTCGGCGAGGGCGGGAACCTGGGCCTGACCCAGCTCGGCCGGATCGAGTTCGCCCGCGCGGGCGGCAAGATCAACACCGACGCGCTCGACAACTCGGCGGGCGTCGACTGCTCGGACCACGAGGTCAACATCAAGATCCTGCTGGACCACCTGGTCTCGACGGGGTCGCTGGACGCCGAGCAGCGCAACGAACTGCTGGAGCAGATGACCGACGAGGTCGGCGAGCTGGTGCTGGCCGACAACTACCGGCAGAACGCCGTGCTCGGCGTCAGCCGGGCGCATGCCGGCCCGATGGTGTCGGTGCACCAGCGGCTTGTCGCGGCCCTGGTCGCGAAGGGCGCTTTCGACCGCAAGCTCGAAGCGCTGCCGAGTTCGGCGGAGTTCCGCGCGCTGGAGAAGGCGGGCGAAGGCCTCACCTCGCCGGAGCTGGCGACGCTGCTCGCGCACGTCAAGCTCGACCTGAAGGACGAGCTGCTGGCGAGCGAGCTGCCGGACTCCGAGGTGTTCTCGCGTCGTCTGCCCGAGTACTTCCCGAAGCCGCTTCGGGAGCGCTTCGGCGACGCGATCTTCCAGCACCCGCTGAAGCGCGAGATCATCACGACGATGGTGGCCAACGAGGTCGTCGACGGCGCCGGGATCTCGTACGTCTTCCGCCTGATGGAGGAGATGAACGCGACCGCGACCGACGCCGTCCGCGCGTACGCCGTGGTCACCCACGTGTACGACCTGCCGTCGCTGTGGGCCCAGATCGACGCGCTGGACAACGTCGTGCCGACCGAGGTCGCGGACGAGATGATGCTGGAGACCCGCAGGCTGCTCGACCGGGCCGCCCGCTGGTTCCTCACCAACCGGCCGCAGCCGCTGGCCCCGCTCGCCGAGATCAACCGGTTCGGCCGTGTCGTCGGCGAGCTGGCCCCGCGGGCGCACGAGCTGCTTCGCGGTGTCGAGTGCGCTTCGGTGGACGCGAACACCGAGCGGCTGATCGAGAAGGGCGTCCCGGCCGAACTCGCCGGACGCGTGGCGCTGCTGCTGCACACCTACGGCCTGCTCGACGTCACCGACGTCGCGGAGCTGGCCGAGCAGCAGGTGGGGATCGACGCGGTGCACACCCCGGCGGAGACCGCGGGCCTGTACTACGCGCTGTCCGACCACCTCGGCATCGACAAGATGCTGACGTCGATCAGTGGCCTCGAACGCGGCAACCGCTGGCACGCGCTCGCACGGCTGGCGCTGCGGGACGACGTCTACGGTTCCTTGCGGACGATCACGCTGGACGCGTTGCGGCACAGCGATTCGGGTACCGACCCGGACGAGAAGATCGCCCACTGGGAGAAGACGAACGCCTCACGGTTGCAGCGGGCCCGCGTCGCACTGGACGAGATCAGCAAGTCCGGCAAGCTCGACCTGGCGACGTTGTCGGTGGCGGCGAGGCAGATCCGGAGCACGGTGAGGTAGTGAGCTACATTTCCCTGATCCGGCCGCGTTGGTCGGATATGGACGTCTACGGGCACGTCAACCACGCGAATCTGGTGACCCTGCTCGAAGAGGCACGGATCCCCCTGCTGTTCGGGGACGCCGTCCGCGCGGGGCTCACCGAACTGCCCAAGGGCATCGTGGTGGTGAAGCTGGCCGTCCATTACCGTTCGCCGATCGTGGTGTCCGATCAGGACATCCGGGTGGAGATCTCGTTGAAGGACTTGAAGCACGCCAGCTTCACCCTCGGGTACCGGGTGCACGACGGCCCGGCCGAGGCCGACAAGGTCGCGGTCACCGCCGAGACGGTGCTCGCGCCGTTCGACACCGCGTCGGAGCGGCCCCGGCGGCTGACCGAGGACGAACGTGCCTTCCTGGAGAAAGGGTTCGCGGATGCCTGAGCTCGTCATCCCGGACGCGGGCGACCGCGAAACGCTCGGCGCGTTCGTGGCCAGGGCGGTCCGGCTCGACCAGAACACGCTGGTGCGGTTGCGGCAGCGTGGTGACGGCGTCGTCGAGGCGTGGACCACGACCCCGTTCGAGGTCCTCGCGACCAGGGCGGTCGCCGGCGACATCACGCCGTCGGACGTCACGGTGTCCGGGAACGAGCTGCTCGCCGCGCTGACCGTCGCCGGTGGTGAGCGGATGGATCCGGGCCCGGCCCGCGACCTGATGTGGCACTCGGAGCTGCCCGCCCCCGGCCGCTGGCAGCTGGTGGACGAGCTGCCGGCGACGGTGATCTCGGAGCTGGCCGATCGGGGCGTCACACTGGCCCGCGACAACGTCGGCCCGCACGGCAACCCGCCCGCCTCGCTGATGGACCAGACGGTGCTCACCGTTTCGGGCAACGAGCAGGAGATCAAGGTCCAGATGCGGTGCCTGTTCGCGCTGTCGGGGATGGGGTTCGTGGACTCGTCGATCGACGGTGACGTCGTCCGCGTCACCGCGACGGATTCGTGGATGCGCATCGACGCGCGGTACGGCGCGGTCCTCAAGCGCCGTCACGCGCTTCTGCCGCTGCTGTTCTGACGGGTTTCTTACCGCTCGACGCCGCGGGTGGCTTCCGGCCGCCCGCGGTGTCAGGCTGTCTCCATGAGCGACAAGGACGGGGAAGACCCGACGGCGGATTTCCTCGCCGAGGTCCGGCCGGAGGAGACCCCGTGGCGGACCGAGCGCCCGCCGGGTGAGGAGGCGCCGGAACGCGCCGAACGCCCGGAGAAGTGGGGTCGCGCCAAATCCGCGGGACGGGCCGCGGCGAAGGCCGCGCCCTACGTCCAGGCCGCCGCGCTGGCGACCTGGATCGTCTCGGGCACCCTCGACGACGACTCCGGCGACTCCGGGTTCGACCTCGGCTCCTCGGGCGAGGCCTGATCCGCGAGGGATCAGAGCTTTCCGCGCATGGTCTTCATCCGCTCGATCTCGGCGGACTGGCCGGTGATGACCTCCTGCGCCATCTCCTGGGCCTTGATCTCCACACCCTTGCCGAGCTGGGCTTCGGCCATGGTCAGCGCGCCCTGGTGGTGCGCGATCATCAGATCGAGGAACAGCTTTTCGAACGCCACCCCGCTCGCCGCGCGCAGATCTGCCAGCTGGGCCTCGGTCGCCATCCCCGGCATGAGCGCGTGATCGTGCCCGCCACCGTGACCCGCGTGCCCGTCGCCCGGCACCGGCTTGCCGCGGTCGGACAGCCAGGTCTTCATCATCGTGATCTCGCCGTCCTGCGCGACCGAGATCCGCCCGGCGATCGCCCGGATCTGCTCGTTCGCCGTCTTGCCCGGCACCAGGTCGGTCATCACCTTCGCCTGCTGGTGGTGGGGGATCATCATCGTCATGTACTCGACGTCGGCCTCGTTGGGCTGATCGCGGTTCACCGGGCCGGGGGAGCCGGTGCCCGCCTGCTCTCCGGGCTTGCCGGGCACGATCACCGGAGCGCTTTGGGCCGGTTGCGCCGGGGTTTCGCCGCCGGTGCAGCCCGAGACTACGAAAGCAGCGGCGACCAGGGCCGATGTCAAACTATTTCTCATCCCGGGAGTTCCTCCGTTGGTCGGTATCTGTTGAGCCTAAATAAGGAATAAGGTGCGCGTAAAGCTGGGTGGAAGGAGAGCCATATCGTGCTGCAGCCTGGGCTGAAACGCCGCTTGACCAGGGTCTTCGTGTCGGCGGCCGCAGTCGCCGCCCTCGGGGCTTCCAGCGCGCTCGCCGCGCCGGCCGTCATCGCCGAACCGTCGGCGACCGCGATTCCGGGTGTGGACGAGATCGTCCACAGCCCCAACCTCCGATCGATCGCGAACGTCCCGCAGCAGGGACCGTTCACCAAGGACTCGACCGGCACCGACATCGCGTTCACGAAGGGTCACGCGATCGTCGGCACCTACGACGGGTTCAACGTCTACGACGTCCGCAACCCGTACCGCCCGAAGATCGTCAGCCAGGTCCTGTGCCCCGGCGGGCAGAACGACGTGTCGATCTCCGGCGACCTGCTCTTCCTGTCGACCGACGCGTCGCGCAGCGACAACTCGTGCACCAGCGTCTCGAAGCCCGCCTCGGACAAGACGTCGTGGGAGGGCATCAAGATCTTCGACATCTCGAACCTCGCGGCGCCCAAGTACGTCGCGGCGATCGAGACGGACTGCGGTTCGCACACCAACACCCTGGTGCCGGACAAGCGCGGCAAGGACGTCTACATCTACGTCTCGTCGTACGCGCCGGCGGCCAACCTGCCCGACTGCCAGCCGCCGCACGACAAGCTGTCGATCATCAAGGTCCCCGTGAAGGACCCGGCGAAGGCCGCGCTCGTCGCGACCCCGGTGCTGTTCCCGGCCACCGAGGGTGGCGGCAACCCCGGCGGCACCAACCCCGACGGCACCCGCCGGTCGCCGACCACCGGCTGCCACGATCTGACGGCGCTGCCGGAGAAGGACCTGATGGCCGGTGCCTGCATGGGTGACGGCGTCCTGCTCGACATCTCCGACCGGCTCAAGCCGCGGGTCATCCACCGCGTGCAGGACAACGTGAACTTCGCGTTCTGGCACAGCGCCACCTTCAACAACGACGCCACCAAGATCGTCTTCACCGACGAGCTCGGCGGCGGCGGGATGGCGACCTGCCTGGAGAAGTTCGGCTCCACCCGCGGCGCCAACGGCATCTACCAGATCACCGGCCGCGGCGACGACCGCAAGCTGGAGTTCGTCAGCTACTACAAGATCCCGCGTCTGCAGTCCGAGACCGAGAACTGCGTGGCGCACAACGGCTCGCTGATCCCGGTGCCGGGCAAGGACATCATGGTCCAGTCCTGGTACCAGGGCGGCGTCTCGGTGTGGGACTTCACCGACGCGAAGAACCCGAAGGAGATCGCGTTCTGGGAGCGTGGCCCGCTCTCGAACGAGAAGCTCGTCGGCGGTGGCACGTGGTCCGCGTACTGGTACAACGGCCACATCTACTCGTCCGACATCGTGAAGGGCCTGGACGTCCTGGACCTCAACGACTGGCGGACCTTCCCGGCGAAGCTCGTCCGGCAGAACGAGTTCAACGCCCAGACGCAGTACAAGCTGCACCCGGGCTTCAACAAGTAGCCCGCTAACGCTATGAACGGGCCGTTCCTTGTGAATTTCGCAAGGAACGGCCCGTTTATTGCGTCTGTGCCCGGATGGATCTGTGCTTAGCTGTCGCTGACAGCATGATCTATCTGGGGGTTTTCGAGATGAAGCTTCGTCGTAGATCCACCGCGCTCCTGGCCATCGGGGTGGTGGCGTTCAGCGCCGCACCGGCCCAGGCGAGCGCCACATCCCTGATCGCCGAGCCCACGGTGACATCGGCCGAGTACCCGGACGACGGTGCCTGGCACCCCGGCGCCGGAATGCCGGGTTCGTTCACCTTCAACGCCAACGGTGATGACGCGGTCATCGGGTTCTATTACGGGAACACCGATCCGGCGGGCACCTACGTGGCGGCCGACCACCCTGGCGGGACGGCGACCGTTTCCTACATCCCGCAGACTTCCGGCCCGAACGATCTCTACGTTGCGAGCGTCGACAGCGCGGGCAACCGGTCGCCTCAGCACGTCCACCACTTCTACGTGCAGTCGACGGAGCCGCAGATCACCGGGCCACGGGAAACCGGCGTCGGTGTGCCCGCCGAGTTCCGGTTCGCCCCACGTATCGCCGATGTCGTCTCGTACACCTATCGGATCGACGACGGGCCGGAGACCACCGTCGCGGCCTCGGCCGATGGCGCCACGACCGCGAACATCGTCACGGCGAGCAAGGGGCTTCACCGGCTCTACGTGTGGAGCACGACTGGCGCCGGCTTGACGTCCGGCACCGCCGACAGGATTTACACGGCCAGTGACGCCCCGCTGGTGGCGAGCACCGACTACCCGGATTCCCAGGGCAGCGGCGGTCCCGGCGTCGCCGGCGTCTTCACCCTGACCCCTCGTATGCCGGGCGTTGTCGAGTACACGTACTACCTCGACGAGGAGTGGAGCAAGCCGACGGTGGTCCCGGCCGCGGCCGACGGCACGGCGAGCTTCACCTTTACACCCGCCGCTTCGGGTTTCCACTCCCTCAAGGTCTTCAGCCGGGCCGCGGATGGCACCCGGTCGGACGGCAGTCGTGACTACTACGTCGTGGTGAACTGAGTCGCCCTGGCTCGTCTGGTCTCCCGGCCGAGGTCAGACGAGCCAGGCGGCCGCGTCCGGCGGCAGTTTCCCGTTCACCAGCGGAACGCTCGACAGCAGCACCTCGCCCGGCGGCAGCGCGATCGGGCTCGCCGACGTGTTCAGCGCGCACACCAGCCCGCCGCCCCGCCGCCGGAACGCGAAACATCCCGCGGGCGCGCCGTACCATTCGAGGTCGTCGCCGCGGAAAGCCTTGTGCGACTTACGGATCTCGATCGCTCGCCGGTACAGCGACAACGTCGACGCCGGATCTTCCAGCTGCGCTTCCACGGTCACCGACGCCCACGAAGCGGGCATCGGCAGCCACGTGCGCGGATTGCGTGAGAACCCGAACGGCGGCAGGTCGCCTTCCCACGGCAGCGGCACCCGTGACGCGTCCCGGCCGAACTCGGCGCCGGAGGTCTTGGCCCGCGGGTCCGCGACCGCGTCGGGCGGGATGTCGACGTTGCCGAGCCCGAGTTCTTCGCCGTTGTACAGATAGACCGCCCCGGGCAGCGCGAGCTCGACGAGCGCCATCGCCCGCGCGCGCCGGACGCCGCGTTCACCGTCGCCGTACCGGCTGACCTGCCGCCAGACGTCGTGGTTGCCCAACGTCCAGGTGGCGGGCGCCCCGGCGGATTTCGGCACCGCCAGCGACCGCTCGATGGCCGTCCGCAGCGCGTCCGCGTCGAAATGCGTGAGCACGAGCCGGAAGTTGAACGCCAGATGCAGCTCGTCCGGCCGCAGGTAGCGGGCGAGCCGTTCCTCGTCGGTCACCCAGATCTCGCCGACGGCCATGGTGCCCGGGTACTCGTCGAGCACCTTGCGGATCATCTGGTGGATCTCGTGGACGCGGTCGTTGTCGAACCGCGGATCGTAGAACTCGCTCGGCCCCAGCGGGTTCACCCGCGGGTCCATGTCCGGCAGGCCCGGCGGTTTCGCCATCCCGTGCGCGACGTCGACGCGGAAACCGTCCACGCCGTGGTCCAGCCAGAACCGCAGGGTCCGCTCCAGATCGGCGGCGACCTCGTGGTTGGTCCAGTTCAGGTCCGGCTGCTGCGGCGAGAACAGGTGCAGGTACCACTGGCCGTCCGGGACCCGCGTCCACGCCGGGCCGCCGAACGCGCTGACCCAGTTGTTCGGCGGCTGGTCGCCGCGCGGGCCGAGCCCGTCACGGAAGATGTAGCGATCCCGTTCCGGGCTGCCCGGCGGCGCCGCCATCGCCGATTTGAACCAGGCGTGGGTGTTGCTGGTGTGGTTGGGGACGACGTCGACGGTGACCTTGATCCCGCGTTTGTGCGCCTCGGTCAGCAGGACGTCGAAATCGCCGAGGGTGCCGAACATCGGGTCGACGTCGCGCGGGTCGGCGATGTCGTAGCCGTGATCGGCCATGGGGGAGCGGTAGAACGGCGTCAGCCACAGCGCGTCGACCCCGAGCAGCTCCAGGTACCCGAGCTTGCCGCGGATGCCTTCGAGGTCACCGACGCCGTCCCCGTCCGAATCGGCGAACGAGCGTACGTAGACCTGGTAGAAGACCGCCTGGGCCCACCAGGTCACGTCGCGTTCCATCACACGAAGCTGTTCATCATGCTGTTGGCGGCCATCTCCAGGTACGCCCACAGCTGGGAGCGGTAGGGCTCCTCGATGTTCTCCTCGTCGACCGCGATCTTGATGCAGCGCAGCCAGGCGTCGCGTTCGATCGGGCCGATCTTGAACGGAGCGTGCCGCATCCGCAGCCGCGGGTGACCGCGCTGATCCGAGTAGGTGTGCGGGCCGCCCCAGTACTGCATGAGGAACAGCCGGAAACGCTCCTCGGCCGGGCCGAGGTCCTCCTCGGGGTACAGCGGGCGAAGCACCTCGTCGACCGCCACTTCGGCGTAGAACCGCGCGACGATCCGGGTGAAGACCGGTTCACCGCCGATCGCTTCGTACAGGGTGGTGGGGTCAGGTTCGGTCACGGACACAGCTCCATTCTGCCCTTGTCCTACTGGGCCGCGGGGCCGGACGACATAAAGCGTCCCAGTGGCGGCTCGAAGCCGGCTTCGTCGAGCGCGGCGAGCAGATGCGCACGCAGCGCGCGCTGCACGGCCCACTGCTTACCGGGCCGGACCTTCACCGTCAGGCGGAGCTTGATGCTCTCGGGGGTGACGGTCTCCACGCCGAGCATCTCCGGCGGCTCCAGCACGTTCGGTGCGAGCCCTTCACTCTCCAGGAGCGTCTTCGCCTTGTCGGCCATCAGCTCGGTGGCCTTCTCGACGTCGGCCGAGTAGCTGAGCGGGACGTCGACGACGGCCACCGCGAAGCCCTGGCTCGAGTTGCCGACCCGCAGCACCTCGCCGTTGCGGACGTACCAGACGGTGCCGTTGATGTCACGCAAGGTGGTGATCCGGAGACCGACGGCCTCGACGGTGCCGGACGCCTCGCCGACGTCGACGACGTCACCGACGCCGTACTGGTCCTCGATCATCATGAACATGCCGGACAGGAAGTCCTTGACCAGGTTCTGCGCGCCGAATCCGAGCGCCACGCCGACGATGCCCGCCGAAGCGATGATCGGCGCCAGGTCGATGCCCAGTTCGCCGAGCACCAGGATGAACGCGAGGCCGTAGATCAGGAACGTCGCCATCGACTTGAGCACCGAGCCGATGGTGGCGGCGCGCTGACGGCGCCGTTCCATCACCGCCGACCCGAGCACCTCGGGAGCCTTCTCCCGCAGCGGTCTCAACAGGGCGGGCAGCTTCGAGGAACCGCCGTTCGGCATCCGCGTCACGCGGTTGATCAGGCGTCGCACCAGATACCGCAGCAGGAACGCCACGGCGACGATCATCAGGATCCTCAGCGGCTTCGTCAGAAGCCAGCCCGCCGACGCGGAGAGCCATTCGTTCTTTGTGACCTGGAACACCTGGTAGCACAGGCTGCCGGCCTCGCGCGTGCAGGCCGGGGGTTCGGTGGGCAGCAGGTTCACGGAGAGGAAATGTCCTTTCGTACTCGACGGGGACCGGTCACGCCGCTCGTCCCCGGCGGATGCGAATCGGCCAACATCATGTGGCCGCCGGGTCGCGTGCATGTGACACGTCCAGTAACACACGTGCACTTTGGGGCTGATCTGTGGTCGACTATGCCTGCACCGGTGGAGGTGGTCGAGTGCCAGACCGACAACCCATCCCCCTCGGCGTCCCGAGCCAAGCCGTGGCCGGACAGGCGCCGGAGGTCGTGTTGCGCGCACATCCGGGAGGTGCCCCCTCGCACGGGGCTCCACCGGGCGGGCCGGGAACGCGGCCAGGGGGTGTTGCCCGCCCGCCCGGACAGCGTAGAGGGCGGGACCCGTCGACTTCGGCGGTACCCACTACGACGACGGCGTCGTCCTGGGGCCGCAGACGGGTATTGCTGTTGAACGCCACGTTCGAACCGCTCACGGCGCTGCCGTTGCGGCGCGCGGTGGTCCTCGTGATGTGCGGCAAGGCCGAGGTGGTGCACGGAGACCCGGCAGGGCTCGAACTGCACGCCGCCACGGTCTCGCTGCCCGTGCCCTCGGTGATCCGGCTGAGCACCTACGTGCGCGTGCCCTACCGCGCGCAGGTGCCGCTGACCCGGGCCGGGCTGATGCACCGCGACCGGTACCGCTGCGCCTACTGCGGAGGGCGGGCCGAGACGATCGACCACGTCGTCCCGCGCAGTCGTGGCGGACCCCACAGCTGGACGAACTGCGTGGCCTGTTGCGCCAAGTGCAACCACCGGAAGGCGGACAAGCTGCTTTCCGAGATCGGCTGGCGCCTGCGCGTCGTGCCGAGGGCCCCGCACGGGCCGCACTGGAGGCTGCTCGCGCATTCGAAGGAAGCCGACCCGTTGTGGCGGCCGTACCTGGGCACCGCGGCCTGATCTGACCGCGAACACGTCGGCGCCCCGGCTGCCTTACGGCGGCCGGGGCGGGCCGATGATGCCGTGATGGAGCTCGTTACGAGTACGCCGTCCCCTACAAACCGGTCGTGCTCGGACTCAGGCGGCGAGGGAGAAGTCGCTCTGGCAGGTGACGCGGGTGCCACGGGTGACCCGGGTTCCGCGGGTGACGCGCGTGCCGCACGTGACGCGGGTTCCGGCCGTCACGCGGGTGCCGCGAGTGACGCGCGTTCCGCGGGTGACGCGGGTGCCGGCGGTGACCCGGGTGCCTCGGGTGACGCGGGTGCCACGGGTCACCCGGGTGCCGGCGGTGACCCGCGTACCGCGAGTGACACGAGTACCGCGCGTAACCCGTGTGCCCGCCGTCACACGCGTACCGGGGACGAATCCAATTTCGAAGAGTGACGAAATGTCGTCGATGATCGCCTGGCCGGGTGTCTGGGTGCTCTGCATGACATGTCCTCCTGCGACCGGTGCGTTACCTGCTGGGGTGGGGGAGCTGGGCGCAAGGCCCGTACAGGTGAAAAAGCTACGAGGATTTCAAGGCCGCGACAAGACGACAGCGCCGGGTGCGGCCGCCCGTACGTTGAGTTGCAACCTTTCGGCCTTGCGGGCTTCGCCCCAACGTGGGAGCGCTTTCGCGGCAAGCGGCGGACGGCCCCCTCCGGACGACGAGCGGTAGGTGCCGTGCGAGCGGGTGCGGCCGCACGCCATCGGATACGCTCACGCGCGTGAACCTTGTCGAGACGATCCTGGTCTTCGCGGTGATCCCCTTGGTCATCTACGCGCTGTGCGGGGTGGCCACGCTGCGGTCGAAGGGCGCGGGCGTCGCCCGGTACCGGCCGGGGCAGCCGTGGGAGTACCCGGCCATGTGGTGGAGCGCCAACCCCGACGGGGTCGGCGCCAGGCATTCGCACGCGGGCGGCGCGACCGCCGTCGGTGCGGCGGACGAAGCTTCGGTGACGGGAGGCGCTCGTGGCAACTGGTGAACTGACCCATTCGTCCACCGCTGTTGACGAAGAGCCCGGTTACGGCGCCGCCGTTACGTCCAGCGGCCGGATTTCCGCCGCCAAGATGTACGAACCGGCTGGTCCGATCAGCCCATTCACCACCCAGCAGCTTGCCCGGCTGGACGAGGCGCTGACGCTGGCCAGCCGCGAGACCGGGCTGGACTTCAGCGTGTACCTCGGCGACCTCGGCGAGGACACCCGCGCCACCGCCGAAGGCCTGCTGACCTCGACCGACAACCCCGCCGACGGCGTCGTCGTCGCCGTGTCGCCCGGGCAGCGCGTCATCGAGATCGTGACGGGCTCGCAGGCCCGGCACCGCCTGCCCGACCGCGGCGCGAAGCTCGCCGTGGCCAGCATGGTCGCTTCCTTCAAGGAAGGCGACCTCATCGGCGGCCTCGTGAACGCCCTCCGCATGCTGAGCGACCAGGCCGGCGCTCCGCAGCACTGACGCTTTACGCCGTGAAGGCCTCCTTGCCTACCTTGAGGGTAGGGAAGGAGGCCTTCACGGCGTTACGGGACTAGACCCCGGCCTGCGAGTCGAACTCACGGGCGGCCAGCGCCCGCACGATCCCGGCCCGGCCCTCCGAAACGAGACGGCGCAGCGCCGCCGGGTGCTCCCCGGCCAGCCACTCGTCCGACGCCTCCACCGTCGACGGCTCGACGGCCCACGACGGGTACAGCCCGACCACGGTCGGCTGCGCACGCTCGCTGGAACGCCGCTGCCACACCTCGTCGATGACCTCGAAGTAGCGCGTCACGTAGCCGCCGAGCAGGTGCTTCTGGCCCGGGTGGGAGAAGCCGGTGATGAGCGAGTCGCTGACCGCGTTGGGCAGCTCGTCGTCGTACACCGCCCGCTGCCATGCGTCGGCCTTCGCGTCCTCGGTCGGCCGAAGCGCCCGCGAGCGCTCCGCCTGGCGCCGTCCGGCCGCGGTGTCGTCCTTGCCGAGCTCCGCGTCGATCTCCGGGTTCTCCGCCTTGCCGTGCGCGACCAGCGCGTGCAGTAGTCGCCAGCGCAGGTCGGTGTCGACGGTCAGGCCCTCCAGGGGCGCCGTGCCGTCGAGCCAGCCCGCGATGATCCGCAGCGTCTTGTCGTCCAGCACGCAACCGGCGAGCGAGTTCACGAACGCCAGCTGGTGGTCCGAACCGGCCTCCGCGCCCTGCGCCAGCTCCAGCAGCCGCGCGGAGAACTCCGGCCAGCCCTTGTCCGCCGCCCACGCCGGGTTCGCGTACGAGTTCAGCGCCGTCTGCGCCTGCAGCAGCAGCCGCTGCACCACGCCGACCTCGGTCTCGGTGTGCACGCCGCGCTGCACCAGGGTGACGAAGTCGCGGGCCTTGAGCTCGGCCTCGCGCGTCATCTCCCACGCCGCCGACCAGCACAGCGTGCGGGGCAGCGGTTCGGTGATGTCGGCGATGCGGTCGATCAGCGTGGTCAGCGACGCGGGGTCGAGCCGCATCGTGCAGTAGGTCAGGTCGTCGTCGTTGACCAGCACGAGCTTGCCCGCCGGGAGCCCGACCAACGCCGGGACCTCGGTGCGCTCGCCGTCGACGTCGAGCTCGACGCGGTGCTTGCGGACGATCTTGCCGTTCTCGTCCTCGTCGTAGACGCCGACCGCGACGCGGTGCGTCCGCAGCTCACCGGCACCCGGCTTGGCGCCGGTCTGGGTGACGGCGAACGCGGTGTACGTGCCGTCGGCGCCGACCTCGTAGCGCGGGCTCAGCGAGTTGAGACCGGTGGTCTCCAGCCACTGCGCGCTCCACCACGACAGGTCACGGCCCGAAGCCTCTTCGAGCGCGCCCAGCAGGTCCGCCAGGGTCGCGTTGCCCCAGGCGTGCTTGCCGAAGTAGACCTTGAGCCCTTCGAGGAAGTGCTCCAGCCCGACGTAGGCGACGAGCTGCTTGAGCACGCTCGCGCCCTTGGCGTAGGTGATGCCGTCGAAGTTCACCTCGACCGCGTGCAGGTCGACGATGTCCGCGGCGATCGGGTGCGTCGAGGGCAGCTGGTCCTGCCGGTACGCCCACGACTTCTCGATGTTCGCGAAGCTGGTCCACGCGTTCTTGTACTCGGTGGCCTCGGCCTGGGCCAGCACGCTCGCGAAGGTCGCGAACGACTCGTTCAGCCACAGGTCGTCCCACCAGCGCATGGTGACCAGGTCGCCGAACCACATGTGCGCCATTTCGTGCAGCAGCGTCTCGGCGCGGCGCTCGTAGGCGTAGCGGGTGACGCGGCTCCGGAAGACGTAGTCCTCCAGGAAGGTGACCGCGCCGGCGTTCTCCATCGCGCCCGCGTTGAACTCCGGCACGAACAGCTGGTCGTACTTGGAGAACGGGTACGGGGTGGCGAACTTCTCGTGGTAGAAGGCGAAACCCTGCTTGGTCTCGGTGAACAGCTTGTCCGCGTCCATGTGCTCGGCGAGCGAGGCGCGGCAGTAGATGCCCAGCGGGATCGTGCGGTGTTCGTCGGAGAATTCGTCGCGCCACTCGCTGTACGGGCCGGCGATCAGGGCGACCAGGTAGGTCGAGATCCGCTCGGACACCTTGAAGACCGTGCGGACGGCGCCCTCGGGGGTCTCCTCGGTGGATTCGATCAGCGCGTTCGAGATGACCTTCCAGTCCTTCGGCGCGATCACGGTGAGCCGGTAGACCGACTTGAGGTCGGGCTGGTCGAAGCAGGCGAACATCCGCTTCGCGTCCGCGGTCTCGAACTGCGTGTAGAGGTAGACGCCGTCGTCGACCGGGTCGACGAACCGGTGCAGGCCCTCGCCGGTGTTCATGTACCGGCAGACCGCGTCCACGACGAGCTCGTTCGACCCGGCGAGGCCGGGCAGCTCGACGCCCTTGTCCTCGACGTACCCGCTGACGTCGAGTTCCGTCCCGTTGAGGACGGCCGACTCGATCCCCTCGGCGACGATGTCGACCCACGACGTTTCGCCGCTTCTGGCGCTGGCGAACTTGATCGTCGTCTTCGACGTGAAGGTCTTCTCACCGGGACCGCCGTGGCCGTCGGTCAGATCCAGCTCGATGTCGTAGGACTCGACGTCGAGCAGCTCCGCGCGCAGCTTGGCTTGGTCTCGGGTCAGGTTGGGGGCGGGCACTGGCACCTCTGGTCATCGGTA
This sequence comes from Amycolatopsis roodepoortensis, assembly GCF_024628825.1. Classification (NCBI taxonomy): domain Bacteria; kingdom Bacillati; phylum Actinomycetota; class Actinomycetes; order Pseudonocardiales; family Pseudonocardiaceae; genus Amycolatopsis; species Amycolatopsis roodepoortensis. The sequence continues at coordinate 2,801,210 of NZ_CP102415.1, read as the reverse complement.
TCGGTTTTGGTTTCCAACTACAGGCATCCAATCATGTCGGGGCCCGTGCTGACGACGGGAACAACGCCGACGGCCGCGATGTTGGCTCGCTGTGTAGCACCCTGTGTGTGTACCGGCCCGCCCAAGACGATGGCACTGGGAGAACCTGATGACCGCCCCGTCCGAGAAGACCAAGGTCGACTTCTACTTCGATCCGATCTGTCCCTTCGCCTGGATCAGCTCGCGCTGGATCCTCGAGGTGGAGAAGCACCGCGACCTCGACCTGAGGTTCCGGATCATGAGCCTGTCCGAGCTCAACAGTGGCCGTGAGGACCTGCCTGAGCAGTACAAGGAGCTGTTGAGCCGCGGCTGGGGCCCCGTCCGCGTGGCCACCGCGCTCGCCAAGAAGAACGGCGAGGAGGCGCTGCGCGACTTCTACACGGAGTTCGGCACGCGCCACCACAACCAGGGCGACAAGGACATCCCGAAGGTCATCAAGGAGACCCTCGAAGCCATCGGCGCGCCTGCCGAGCTGGCCGATGCCGCGGAGTCGGCCGAGTACGACGAAGCGCTCAAAAAGAGTCACTACGAAGGTATGAATCCGGTCGGAATGGACGTCGGCACCCCGACCATCCACATCGACGGCGTCGCCTTCTTCGGCCCGGTGCTCAGCTCGATCCCGCGTGGCGAGGACGCCGTCAAGGTCTTCGACGGCGCCCGCGCGCTGGCGAGTTACCCGGACTTCTTCGAGCTGAAGCGCACCCGTACCGGTGAGCTGAACTTCGACTAAGGGGTTTCCAGGGCGGCCTTGGTGACATCGCCGGGGTAGGGGGACCTCTCGACGGCTTCGTCCGACGTGAGGTCTCCCGCCGCGACCCGGGCCTTGAGCGCGACGAGTTCGCGCAGCCCGTCGCGGTGCTTCTCGATGAACGCGGTGCCGACGGGGTCCCCGTGCCCGGCCACGATGATCTTCGGCTCCAGCGCGAGGATCGCGTCCATCACGCCGGGCCATTCGGCCAGGAAACTGCCGTCGTTGAACGAGAACGCGCTGAAGCCTGCTTCGGCGTTCTCGACGGCGTCGCCCGCGAAGACGACCCCAGCGTCGGGCACCTGCACGAACAGGTCGTGATCGGTATGCGCCCGGCCGAGGAACCGCAGCACGACGGTGCGGCCGCCGAGGTCGATCTCGGCGGTGTCGGTGACCGGCTTGTCCGGCAGGGTGATCTCGGTGCGCTCCAGCGCCTCCGCCATCTCCGGCCGGTTTTCGCCGAGGTAGTGCTGGATCCACTTGCGCCGCGCGCTCTCGCCGTAGGTGATCAGTTCGGCGAAGCACCCTTCGTGCGCCCAGACGTCGCAAGGCAGGAACGCCGTCGTGCCGAAGGCGTGGTCGAAATGCGCGTGGGTGTAGACGACCGACCACGGCAGCGGCGTGATCTCCCGCACCGCCGCGGCCAGTTCGGCGCCCTGGTCGACGTCACCGCGGACGTCGACGACCAGGCAGCGCTCACCGCCCACGACGAGGCCGACGGTCAGGTCCAGCTCCTCGTAACGGCGCGCGTACACGCCGTCCGCGAGTTCGAGCCAAGTCACGAATCCTCCAGAATTCCGTTGCGCAGCACCGGAACCGTGCCGCTGGTGTCTCGCATCGCGGCGAGTTTCACGTCGTTCGCGTGCCCGGCCGCGGCGAGCTCGCGTCCTGAAGAACACTCTGTCAGTGCTTCGGCGATGTCGATCGCTTTCGCCGCCGCGGCGGCGAGACGGGCTTCGGCGGACAGGCGGCCGTAGCCGTCCAGCGCCGCGACGATCGCTCCCGCGCCGAGCTGATCCTCGACGCACGGTCTGAGCGGTCCGAACGCCTTGGCTTCGGTGCGGATGTCGATGCCCCAGCGTTCGCCTGCCGGGATGACACCGATCGGGCGCCCGTTCGCCAGCTCCGCCGCGCGGGCGGCGACGGCGGTCGCGTTGCGCAGGCAGCCCGCCAGGACTTCGGCACCGGTGGTGGCAGCGGCGTCGCAGAGCGTGGCGCCGTTGGGGGAGGGGAGCGCTAGGAGCGTGCCGGAAGGGATTTCCGTCACAGACGAAGGGCGCAAGGACCAGTGTTTTTCACCCGCGAGGATGGCACCGCGCGCTTTCGCGTCCTCCTCGCCGCGGTGGTCGCGCCAGCGGACCGGCAGCACGCGGCCGCCGTTGCCGAGCACGAGATCCGTTGTGGTGCAGAAGGAAAGCACGTCGACGATGACGAGAACGGCACAGTCCGCGCCCAGGGCGGCGACGCCCTCGCTTCCCCATTCGAGTCCGATGTCCACCCCCACAGCATGCTCGCCCCGGAACGTGATGGCAGACTCCGCGCTGTGCGTGTTTACCTTGGCTCTGACCATGCCGGTTTCGAACTGAAGAACCACCTCGTGGCCCACCTCAAGGAGCAGGGCCACGACGTCGAGGACGTCGGCCCCTTCGTCTACGACGCGGCCGACGATTACCCCGCGTTCTGCATCGAGGCGGCCCGCCGCGTCGTCGCGGACGAGGGCAGCCTCGGCATCGTCGTCGGCGGTTCCGGCAACGGCGAGCAGATCGCGGCCAACAAGGTCAAGGGCGCTCGCGCCGGCCTCGCGTGGAGCGTTGAGACCGCGAAGCTCACCCGCGAGCACAACCACGCCCAGCTGATCGGCGTCGGCGCGCGGATGCACACCACCGAGGAGGCCACGGAGATCGTCGAGGCGTTCCTCGCGACCCCGCCGAGTCCGGACGAGCGCCACGGCCGCCGCGTCCAGCAGATCCTGGACTACGAGAACACCGGCTGGCCGCCGCCGCTGCCCGAGCACTGACATGCCCGAGGGGCACACGCTCCATCGCCTGGCACGTCTGCACAAACGCCGGTTCGCCGGTCACCCGGTCGAGGTGAGCAGCCCGCAAGGACGGTTCGCCACCGAAGCGTCCCGTGTGGACGGCCGGGTGCTGGTGAAGGCCGAGGCGTACGGGAAGCATCTGTTCCACGACTACGGTCCACACGGGACGGTGCACGTCCACCTCGGCCTCTACGGCACGTTCTCCGACGTGCCGCTGCCCGCTACGGAACCGGTGGGGCAGGTGCGGATGCGGCTGGCCGGTCCGACACACTTCGCCGACCTGCGCGGCCCGACCCGGTGCGAACTCCTCGACGGGCCCCAGGTCGACGCGATCAAGGCACGGCTGGGCCCGGATCCGTTGCGCCGGGACGCGAAGCCGGGCAAGGCGTGGGAGCGGATTTCGCGGTCGAAGACGTCGATCGCGGCACTGCTGATGGACCAGTCGGTGCTGGCGGGCGTCGGCAACGTGTATCGCGCCGAGGTGCTGTTCCGGCACGGTGTCGCGCCGCTCGTCCCTGGCCGCGCGCTCGATCGCGGGCTGTGGGACGACATGTGGGCGGATCTCGTGACGCTCATGCGACACGGTGTCCGGGTGGGACGGATCGACACGGTCGCGCCGGAGCATCTGCCCGAGGTCACGGGCCGCGCGCCGCGGCAGGACCGGCACGGAGGCGAGGTCTACGTCTACCGGCGCGAGGGGATGCCTTGTCTCGTGTGCGGGACGGCGGTGCTGCGGAGCGATCTGGCGGCGCGGAACCTCTTCTGGTGCCCGACCTGCCAGCCCGCCTGACGGCCTCGGCGCCTGCTGCGCGTTCCCCTCAGGCCTGGGTGCCGGTACTCGTGTCGCGAAAGCCACTTTCGGGACATCTGACGTCCCGAAAGTGGCTTTCGCGACACGCCCGTCCGCGCCGGACCAGGCCGTGGCTGATCGGCCGCCCGTTCGTCGGCGTTGCGAAAGCCACTTTCGCAACGCTGAAGGTTGCGAAAGTGGCTTTCGCAACGTGCCGCGGTGGCCTAGCCGCCCGAAACCGGCCCCGAACGCCATGAAAGGTCCTTTCCTTGCGGATTCCGCAAGGAAAGGACCTTTCATGGCGCTTGAAGAGCGGCGCTAGAAGTCGAAGCCTCCGCCGTCGAACCCGCCACCATCGAAGCCGCCGCCGTCGAACCCGCCGGCGTCCCCGCCCATGTCTCCGCCCGCGTCGCCGCCGGCATCACCGGCGCCGGCGTCCTCCTGGCCCGCGTCGTAACCCGACTCCCAGGCCGACGCGCTCGCGATCCCCGCCATACCGGAGAACATCGCGCTGAACAGCAGCATCGAACCGAGACCCCAGGCACCGGCGACGAGCGCGGGCTTCCACCACGGCTCGCTGTACCAGCCCTGCGGCACCGGACGGCCGGCCACGCGGCCGCCGGGGTAGTAGTGCGGCGTCCGCTGGCTCGGGTCCGGCGAAGCCTCGTAGTGCTCGCCCTCGACGTCGACCGAGCGGTACTCGGTGACCTTGCCCGCCCTGTCCCGCTCTTCGCTGCCGGGCAGTTCCGGACCGGGGTCCATGCCCATCGCGAGGCGGGCCGCGCGGACGTAGTAGAGCCCTTCGATGGCGGTCTCGCGCACCAGGCGGGCCTGCTCCACCGTCTGCGCCTGCTCCATCTGGGAGCCCGCCGCGGTGAAGCGTTCGGACGCGTCCGCCATCGCCTGCTGGGAGGCGGTATCCGTGCCGGTGAGGTTCATGACCTGACCGCCGAGTCGTTCGACGAGGCGCCGTGCGTCCGCCTTCGCGTCGTCCAGCTGGCGCTTCTTGGCCGCCGCCTGGGATTTCGCGAAGTAGATGCCGCCGCCGACCACGACGACGAGGAGCACGATCAGGAAGATCGCGGTGCCCATGGGTTCACTCCAGGAATCGTTCGGCCTTTGCCCGGATCAACGCGGGGAACCCGCCGGGGGTTCCCCGAGGACACTGGCGGGTGAAACTAGAACACGTTATAGTTCGGCTCCATGAAGTTCACCCTGTCGATCGCGATGAATCCGCTCGATCAGCTGGGCGAGCTCGCCCGGGCCGCCGAAGAGGCGGGTTTCTCCTCGATCGCGCTCCCGGATTCCCTGTTCTATTCCGAAACGGTCTCGGCCGACTATCCGTACACGCCCGACGGCAGTCGCTTCTGGACCGAGGAGACGCCCTGGGCGGATCCGCTGGTCGCGGCCGCGTCGATGGGCGCGGTCACCGAACGGCTCACCTTCTACACCTCCGTGCTCAAACTGGGTTCCCGCAACCCGGTGCTGCTCGCCCGCCAGGTCAACTCGGTCGCCGCGCTGACCGGCGGCCGCTTCGGGCTCGGGCTCGGCGTCGGCTGGTCGCCGGAGGAGTTCCGCTGGTGCGGCGCGCCGTACGAGAAGCGCGGCAAACGCGTGGACGAGGCCATCGAGGTGCTGCGCCTGATCCTCGACGGCGGGATGGTCGAGTTCCACGGCGAGTTCTTCGACTTCGACAAGCTCCGGATGAGCCCGACGCCGCCGTCTCGGGTGCCGTTCTACATCGGCGGGCACACCGATGTGGCGCTTCGCCGGGCCGCGCGCGTCGCCGACGGCTGGTCTTCGGCGATGATGAAATTCGACGACCTCCGCGACACGATCGCCAAACTGCGCGGGCTGCTGGCCGACCAGGGCCGAGCCGACGACCCCTTCGAGTACCAGGCCGTCTGCATCGACAAGTTCGGTCTCGACGGCTACCGCGAGCAGGGCGATATCGGCGTCACCGACATCATCACCATGCCGTGGGTGTTCGACGGCCTCGGTTTCGACGCCGAAGTCGGCCCGAAGCTCGATTCCATCAAGAAGTTCGGCGACGAGATCATCGCGAAGATCGGAGACTGAACATGGGTGTCGACGTCTGCTGGGACCCGGCCACCGAGCAGCCGCCCGCGCGGCAGGCCGCGTTCCGCTCGATGACCGCCGTCACCGCCGGGGACAAGGCCGCCTGGCTCGCGCTCTTCGCCGGAGACGCCGTGGTCGAGGACCCCATCGGTCCGTCGATGTTCGACGAGGAGGGCAAGGGCCACCACGGTCAGGACGGGATCAGCGCCTTCTGGGACAAGACGATCGCGAATGTCGAACGTTTCCAGTTCACCATTCGCGATTCGCACGCGGCCGGTGACGAGGTCGCGAACGTCGGCACCATCACGACGTACCTGCCCGGTGGCTACCGCGTCGACACCGACGGCGTGTTCGTCTACCGGGTGCGCGAGGACGGGCTGATCGTGTCGATGCGCGCGTTCTGGGAGACCGAGCGCGCCATGGCCACGGCCAGGAAGGCCGACGAGTGACACCCGGGTAGGTTCCACGCCATGCGGGTCGGCGTGGTCAAGGTCGTAGTCCTGGTGGTGGGGTTCTACGCCTTGGCCACGCTGATCTTTCTTCTGCTCGCCTTCGGTGGCGGCTTCCTCCTGGCCGGGATCGACAACGTCCCGCTGTTCATCCTCGCCGGGCTCGGCCTGGGGTCGCTGCTCGGCGCCGGGGTTGTAGCGCTCCTGCCGATGCGCCCGGTGCCCTTCGTGCCGAAAGGGGTTCCGCTCTACCGCGACGACGCCCCCGAGCTGTGGGCGACCCTCACCGAACTGGCGGAGACGATCGGCACCCGGCCGCCGGATCAGGTCTGGCTCACCGCCGGGCCGGGGGCGTCGGTGGTCGAGGAGGCGCGGCTGTTCGGGCTGAAAGCCGGTCGCCGGTTCCTGTCGATCGGCCTTCCGACGCTCCAAGCGTTCACCCGCGCACAGGCGCGCGCCGTGCTGGCACACGAGTTCGCTCACTACGCGCAGCTCGACGGCCGGACCAGCGTGACCGGCTACCGCTCCCACGTCGCCGTCGCACGGATGCTCGACCGCTTTCCCCGGAGCACGATCAACCCGCTGACGTGGCTGTTCCGCGGCTACGCGCGGCTGTTCGTCCTCGCCCAGCGGGTGGCGAGCCGCCGTCGTGAGTACGGGGCCGACCAGGTCATGGGCCGGATCGCCGGGCGGGCCGCCGCGCATTCGGCGTTGCGGCTGCACGCGCGGCTCGGCGAGGAGTGGACGCGGTATCTGAGCGTCCACGTCGGACCCGGCGCGGACGTCGGGATGGCCCCCGACGACGTCTACGGCGGTTTCGCCGGAATGCTCGAAGCACGCCGTGAACGGCTGGCCACCGTCGACGAGCCGATCCGGCTCCCCTCGCGCTGGGACACCCACCCGCCGACGACGGAACGGTTGTGGGCCTTGGACACCGCGCCCGACAAGTCCGATGTGGACGAACGTCCGGCGGTGGGCCTCCTCGCCGATCCCGTCCGGTCCGCCGCCCGGCTCGAGGAGGCGTCGTTCGACTTCGGTGAGTGCCGTCGTCTCCCCTGGGACACGTATCCGCGTGAGGTGGCACTGGCGCGGCTGAAGGTCGACGCCGAGGCCGCGTACCGGGCCATCGCGCGGGCGTCGGGGCAGCCAGGCGGAAGCCTCGAAGCGCTGCTCACGTTGCCGGGAGCTGATGTCCCGGAGGACGGGCTCACGGCCGCCGTCGTGCTGGCAGCCTTGGCCGCGGGCACGATGCGGTTCGTGCACCGGTGGGACGACGAACCGGATTTCGTCCTCGCCGACGGTTCCTTCCTGGACTTCGATCTCGTCGAGGATCTGCTGATCGGCGAACCCGAGCACGCCGCGCGCGCCCGTGCGGCACTGGCGCGGCTGGGCATCGACCCGGCCGCCGCGCACGGCGGGGCGGAGCGGCTCTCACCGGGTGAGGCCCCGGTGATCGGCGGGCTGGCGAACGTGAAGTTCGACGATCGGCCCGGCCATCTGGTCATCACCGAACGCGGCCTGATCTTCTCGCCCGACCCGGAGGCCGAGGCAGGCTCCGGGAAGGACGCACTGCTCGCGCTGATGGCGCAGGCACCGTTCGCGGTCGCCGCGCGGGCCGGCGCGGTCTGGTTGCCGTACGAGGAGTTCTCACACGTGGAGAAGCAACGCGACATCCCGCTCAAGGCGACCGTGACCCTCTACAACGGTGTCGAGCACCGGATCCACACCGTCTACACCGGCTACGTCCACGAGAAGTCGCACGAGACGATCCTCCGGGTGCTCAGATGAGCCGCTCCGCGCGCCGCGTCAGGTACTGCTTCTCCGGTTCGCTCGCGGTCTTGCCGGCGGCCCGGAGATAGGCCTCGCGCGCGGATCCGGTGTCCCCGGCCAGTTCCAGCAGGTGCCCGCGGACGGAATCGAGCCGGTGCGTCTGGCTCATCCGGCTGTCGTCGTCGAGTGTGGCCAGCAGTTCGAGGCCCGCTTCCGGCCCGTTGACCTCGGCGACCGCGACGGCGCGGTTGAGCGTGACGACCGGGCCCGGCGAAACCTTCTCGAGCACGTCGTAGAGGGCGAGGATCTGCGACCAGTCCGTGTCGTCCGCGGTGGGCGCCTCGTCGTGGACGGCGGCGATCGCGGCCTGCACCTGGTACGGCCCGACCGGGCCCGCCTCCAGCGCCTCGCTCACCAGCGACACGCCTTCGGCGATCATCTCCGCGTTCCAGCGCGAACGGTCCTGCTCGGCGAGGGGGACGAGCGAGCCGTCCGCACCGGCGCGGGCGGCGCGGCGGGCATCGGTCAGCAGCATGAGCGCCAGCAGGCCGGTGACTTCGTCCTCGTCCGGCATCAACCGCCGGAGCAACCGGGTCAGCCGGATCGCCTCGGCGGTCAGGTCCGCGCGGTGGAGGTCGGGGCCGCCGCTGGTCGTGTAGCCCTCGTTGAAGATCAGGTACAGGACCTGGAGGACGACACGGAGCCGTTCGGCCAGCTCCCCGGCGGGCGGCAGGACGAACTCGGCGCCCGCCTTCTTGATGGTCTGTTTCGCGCGGCTGATCCGCTGGGCCAGCGTCGATTCCGGGACGAGGAAGGCGTTCGCGATCTCGCCCGTGGTCAGGCCGCCGACGGCGCGCAGGGTGAGCGCGAGTTGCGACGGCGGGGACAGGGAAGGGTGGCAGCAGAGGAAAAGGACGGTGAGCGTGTCGTCCGAATCGGACACAGTGGCTGGAGCGGGGGCCATCAGCGCGTCGTTCTCCTCGCGCCGCCGTCGCGCGCTCTCGCTGCGCCACTCGTCCACCAGCCGCCGGGTGGCGACGGTCGCGAGCCAGGACTTCGGACTGTCCGGGATGCCCTGCTCCGGCCATTGCTGCGCGGCCGAGAGCAGGGCTTCCTGGACGGCGTCCTCGCAGGCGTCGAACTGCCCGTGCTTGCGCACCAGCAACCCGATGACCTGCGGGGCCAGCTCCCGCAGGAGCGCTTCCACCTGACGATCGTCCTTCACGACGCCAGTCTTACCTCATACGCGCGGTCAGGCGACGGGGGAGTAGTGCGAAGCGTCGCCTTCGAGGGATTCGCTCGGCACCCCGTCGATACCCACCGGCACGTCACCCGCCACGGTCACCCGGTTCAGGCGGCGGGGCAGGTCGTCGTAGTTGTCGACGGCGTAGTGCTGGGTGATGCGGTTGTCGAAGAGCACCAGCTGGTTCGGCTCCCAGCTCACCCGGACGACGTTCTCCGGCCGCGTCACGTAGGACTGCAGCAGCCGCAGGACGTCCCGCGACTCGCCCTTCGACAGCCCGATGATCCGCTGCGCGAACCCGCCGATGTACAGCCCGCGCTCGCCGGTCACCGGATGCACCCGCACCACCGGGTGGACCGTGCGGAACTTCTGCGAGACGAACACTTTGCGGCGTTCCTGCTCCGCCTCGTCGAGGGTTTCCGGCGCCTTCGCGTAGTCGTAGTCGTTGGTGTGCTCGGCGCGCAGCGTGTCCGCGAACGCCCGGAGCGGTCCGGGCAGATCCCGGTACGCCGCGGCCGAGTTGGCGATCAGCGTTTCCCCGCCGTACGGAGGGACGACCAGGCTGCGCAGCGTGCTGGCCTTCGGCGGGTTGAGCACGAAGGTGACGTCGGTGTGCCACTGGTTCGCGCGGCCCTGCTCGCTGTCGACCGGCAGGATCGCGGGCTCGCCGTCCACGGACGGGACGGTCGGATGCGCCTTGGTCAGTTCGCCGAACCGCTCGGCGAACCGCTGCTGGCCCGCGTCGTCGAGGTCGACGCCCGAGAAGACGAGCGCCTTGTGCTCGTGCAGGGCCTCGGTGAGGAACGCGACGGTCGCGGCGTCGAGTTCCCCGGCTGGGTCGACGCCGAGGACGTGCGCGCCGATCCTTCCGGTGATCTTGCGGACCTCGACCTGGGTGTCGATGGCGGTCATGCGGCGTGCTCCTTCACTGGGGTGCGGTGGACAGGGCGGGCGAGGCCGTAGTGGCCGCGCAAGGTCGTGGCGGTGTACTCGGTGCGAAACAGGCCGCGCTTCTGTAGCTCGGGGACGACGAGGTCCACGAAGTCCTCGAGACCACCCGGAAGCGTGGGCGGCATGACGTTGAAGCCGTCTGCGGCGCCTTCGGTGAACCAGTGCTCCAGCTGGTCGGCGACCTGCGTGGCGGTGCCGGCGAACACGCGGTGCCCACGGCCGCCCGCGAGCCGCTCGATGAGCTGGCGGATGGTCAGGTTCTCGCGCCTCGCCAGGCCGGTGACCAGCTCGAACCGGCTCTGCGCGCCTTCGGTGAACGTGCCGACGTCGGGCAGCGGACCGTCGAGCGGGTACGCCGTCAGGTCGTGGTCGAGCATGGTCGACAGCTGCCGCACGCCGTACGCGGGCGTGATGAGGGCGTTGAGTTCGGCCTCGCGCTCCTTCGCCTCGGCCTCGGTGCGGCCCAGGATCGGGCTGATCCCCGGCAGGATCTTGATCTCACCGGGAGAGCGGCCGTATTTCGCGAGCCTTCCCTTGACGTCGTCGTAGAAGGCCTTGCCCTCGGCGAAAGTCTGCTGTGCGGTGAACACCGCCTCGGCGAACCGGGCCGCGTATTCCTTGCCCGTCTCCGAAGAACCGGCCTGCACGAGCAACGGATGACCCTGCACCGGACGCGGGATGTTCAGCGGCCCACGCACCTGGAAATGCGTGCCGTCGTGGTCGATCCGGTGGATGCGGTCGGTGTCGGCGTAGACCCCGGTCGCTTTGTCGACGACGGCCGCTCCGTCGTCCCAGCTGTCCCAGAGTTTCTTGGCGACCTCGACGAATTCGGTGGCCCGTTCGTAGCGCAGCGCGTGCGAAGGCCTGGCGTCGCGGTTGAAGTTGCGGGCCTCGTCCTCGCCCGCCGACGTCACGATGTTCCAGCCCGCGCGGCCACCGCTGAGGTGGTCGAGCGACGCGAACTTCCGCGCCAGGTGGTACGGCTCGTTGTAGGTGGTCGACGCGGTGGCGATCAGCCCGATGCGCTCCGTCGCCCCGGCCAGCGCCGACAACAGGGTCAGCGGCTCGAACAGGGTGTGCGAGTTGTAGCGGACGTTGCCCCACAAGGCGACGCCGTCCGCGAGGAACAGCGAATCGAGCTTGCCGCGCTCCGCCGTACGGGCGATGTCGACGTAGTGCTTCAGCGTCGCGGCGCGGTGCGGATCCGTGCTGGGATGCCGCCACGCCGCCTCGTGATGACCGTTCGGCATCACGAACGCGTTGAGGTGCAGGTGTTTCATGACTTCTCCTTGACCCGCCAGGTGGAGAACCGCCGCTCCAGCGCGACGAAGCCCGCGTTGATGGCCAGGCCCAGCACCGAAACCGTGATGATCGCGGCGTACATCTGCTGGATCTGGAAGTTGACCTGCGAGTTGTTGATCAGATAGCCGAGCCCGGCCTTGGCGCCGACCATTTCGGCGGCGATCAGGATGAGGATCGAGTACGCCGCCGCCATCCGGATACCGGTGAAGATGGTCGGCACCGCCGACGGCAGGATCACCTTCCGGAACAGGCTCGGGCTCGACAGCCCGAGCGAACGCGCGGCCTTGACCAGCAACGGATCCACGGTGTTCACCCCGGCGATCGTGTTGAGCAGCACCGGCCAGACGCAGGCGTAGACGATCAGCGCGATCTTGGACACCTCACCGATGCCGAGCAGGAGCGTGAACACCGGCAGCAGCGCCAGCGCGGCGGTGTTGCGGGCCAGCTCCAGCAGCGGGTTCAGGAACTCGGCGAGTGGCCGGTACCAGGCGATCAGCAGGCCGAGTGGCACCGAGACGCCCACCGCGATCACGAATCCGGCGGCGGACCGGCCGAGGCTCGCCAGCAGATGGTCGGCCAGCTGCCCGTTGAGGACGAGTTCCCAGAGGGCGACGAGGTCTTCCGACAACGGCGGCAGGAAGGTCCTGGTGCTTTCGTCGAGGACGTATCGGGGAGCGAGCTCCCAGACGGCGAGGAAGAGCAGGATCGCCGCCGAACTGCGGAACGCCTTGCGCAGCGGGTTCTTCCTGCGGGGCTTCTCGGCGGTTTTCGGTCCAGTGTGGACCTTCGGCGCTTCGAGTGTCGCGGTCATGCGGCCCTCCGGATCTCGTCGTGCAGCAGTTCCCACAGCCGGTGGCGGTGGGCCACGAACGCGGGTGCCGAGCGCAGGTCGTCGTTCGAGCGGTCGCCGAGGTCGATGTCGACGACGGCCTTGAGCCTGCCCGGCCGGGACGTGAGCACCGCGACCTTCTGTCCTAAATAGACGGCTTCTTCGATGCTGTGGGTGATGAAGACGATGGTCTTGCCGGTGCGCAGCCAGATCCGCCGCAGTTCCTCCTGCAGCAGTTCGCGGGTCTGGGAGTCCAGCGCGGCGTACGGCTCGTCCATCAGCAGCACGTCCGGGTCGTAGGCGAGGCTCCTCGCGATCGCGACCCGTTGTTTCATGCCACCGGAAAGCTGGTGGGGGAGATGGTCTTCGAAGCCGGAAAGCCCGACCAGGCCGAGGAATTCCCTGGCCCTGTCGGCGCGCTGCCGCTTGGTCAGCGTGCCGCCTTCGAGGCCGAACTCGACGTTGGCGCGTGCGGTGCGCCACGGGAACAGCGCGTACTGCTGGAACACGACCCCGCGGTCCAATCCCGGCCCGGTGACCGGTTTCCCGTCGATCAGGACCTCGCCGGAGGTGGGTTTCGCGAGCCCGCCGAGCAGATCGAGCAGCGTGGACTTGCCGGAACCGCTGGGGCCGACCAGCGAGAGGAACGTGCCGTCCTCGATGTCGAGGGAGACGTCGTCCAGCGCGGTCAATGTACCGAAGGTCTTGGTGACCGAGCGGAGACTGATCTTGGCGGTCATGCGCCACCGCCTTCGCGGTACGGGTTGAATTCGTTGGTGTAGATCTTCTTGAGGTCGACCTGGTCGTTCTTGATGAACCCGGACTGCTTGAGCCAGCCGGTCCAGAGGGTGTAGTCGTGGTCGGAGATCAGCCCGCCCTTGGTGACGCCGGTGCTCTTCCAGTACTTGAGCGTGTCGGTGTTCTCGTTGCGGCCGCGGTTCTGGATGATCTTGGTGAACCGGGCGATCACCTCGTCGCGTGGTGTGGTGCGCGCCCATTCGATCGCCTTGGCCACGCCGGTGACGAAGGTCTTCGTGGTCTCCGGGTACTTCTTGATGAAGTCGGTCCGCAGCACGTACGGCCCGCCGTTGTAGGGGCCGAACGCCTCGACGTCCTTCACGATCGGCCGCACGCCGCCTCCCGCCACGGCGCGGTCCTGGAGGACGCCGTTGAGTGCGGCGACGTCGATCTGGCCGTTGCGTAGGGCTTGTTCGGTGTTGATCGGCGGCAGGACGACCAGTTGCACCTGGTCGATCTCGGCGTCGGAGAGACCGCTGCGCTTGAGCCAGGTGTCGAGGGCGGCCTCCAGGTTCGCGCCGACGGTGTTGACGCCGACCTTCTTGCCGATGAGGTCGCGTGGCGTGCGGATCGGGCTGTCCTCCTTGACGTAGAAGCCCAAGAAGGTCTTCTCGTCGGAGCCGTAGTAGTTGACGACGGCCTTGATCGGGGCGCCGGCGTCGACGAGTTTGGCGACCGCGCCGGTGAAGGCGCCGCCGAAGTCGGTCTGGTCGGTCGCGGCGGACTGGATGTCCTGCGGCCCGCTGATCGTGTTGCCGACCCACTTGAGTTTGACCGGGCCGAAGTACCCGAGGTCCTCGGCGAGTTCGGGGAAGGTGACGTTGTTCGCCGACCCCTGGTAGCGGAGTTCGAGCTTCTCCGGCTGCCCGGCCACGCCGGCCGGGGTCGCGGAGGCGCCGCAGCCCGACAGCGCCAATCCGGCGATGAGCGCGGCGATCAAGGGCACTGGTTTCTTCACGGTGGGCTCTTTCGTTCGGGTTCGCGTCGTTGAAGAAGATTCTTCGCAGGCCCGGCGATGAGCGTCAATTTTGCGATTTAGTGAAGTAACTCAGGAGGCGTTCGCCAGCTTCGTGAAAAGCGGATCCTCATAGAGGGCGTTCAGCATGACCGCGCCACCGGCGGTCGCCAGTTCGGTCCCCGGAAAGCTGGACGCCACAACGTTTTTCGCCGGGTCCTGGCAGATCCAGGAGCGTCGGGCGACCTCGTCCCGGATCGTGGAAAGGCAGCCTTCGACGTCGCGTACACTCTGGTCGAGCACGATGAGGATTTCCGGATTGAGGACGTCGAAGAGCAATGCGGCGGCCTGTCCGATGATTCTCGCGCGTTCATGGAAAAGGGTGACCGCGCTTTTGTTCCCCGACGCCGCCAAACGGAGTACGTCGGCGAAGATCGGTTTTTCGACGATTTGCGCTTCGACGGCTTTGCGCGCGACCGTGCGCTCCGAAACGGTGGCTTCGAGACAGCCGGATCGGCCGCAGCGGCACGGTTCCTCGCTGTCGTCGACCCGCAGATGCGCGACGGCCCCCGCCGCCGACCGCGGTCCATGATGGACGGTGTCGCCGGTGGCGAAGGCGGCGTCGACCACGTTGCCGGTGAACAACTGCACCACGCTGCGGCGCGCTCTCGGTTGCCCCAGCAGGCGTTCGGCGTGGATGAGTGCCCGCGAATGCCCGTCGACCCGGACGTCGAGACCGGTGACCTCGGTGAGCAGATCGCGCAGCGGGACTCCGCGCCAGCCGAGCAGACCGTGCTCCACCACGGTTCCCGACGACTCGTCGACCCAGCCGCCGGTCGCCACGCCCAACCCGAGCGGCGTCCGCTCCGGCGCGTGTCCGACAAGGAGGTCGTCGAGCAGCTCCGCGATCTGCGCGGCCTGTACGGCAGGTTCGGCGCCGTGATGCGGGGTTTCGTGCTGCGCCAGCACTTTCCCGCGCAGATCCAGCAGCCCGACGGTGAGATGGTCGACCGCGACATGCGCTCCGCACACCACGAACCGTCCCGTGTCGAGGTCCACCGGCACGAACGGCCTGCCGACCGCGCCGGCGACCTCGGGCAGCTCGGTGAGGAACCCGCGGCGCATCAGCTCCGCCACGTGCCCCGTGACGGCCGCCGCGCTCAGCCCGGTGCGGCGCGCGATGGTGCTGCGCGCGATCGCTCCTTCGTCCAGCACCACGCGGAGCACCGCGCTAGCACTGGCACTCCGCCTGCCGGTCACGGTGCCGATGTTCGCAAGCGGGTGCCGGTGGGCCTAGGGCTCTCACGATCCGGGAGTGCTCAGCCTTCGGAGGAATCGTGCGCTGCGTTCGCAGTGGTCCTCGTATCCCCGCGCGCGATAGAAGGCGTGCGC
Source organism: Amycolatopsis roodepoortensis (assembly GCF_024628825.1). Lineage (NCBI taxonomy): Bacteria > Bacillati > Actinomycetota > Actinomycetes > Pseudonocardiales > Pseudonocardiaceae > Amycolatopsis > Amycolatopsis roodepoortensis. The sequence goes on along the minus strand of NZ_CP102415.1, from coordinate 2,785,827 downwards.
GGCGGTCCGGTGGCGGGAGCTGGTGACCTCCATGGTGTCGCAGCCCCAGCGCAGCGCCTCCGCTTCGGCCGCGGCGACCAGCTCGCGTCCGATGCCCGAGCCTCGCCGGGTCTCGTCCACCACCAGGGCGACGATCCGCCCACCGGACCCCGGCCGCTCGAGAAGCGGGATCGCGACGACCGCGACGACACCGACCACCGTTCCGTCCGCCTCGGCGACGAACGCGGCACCTTCGGGATGGCGGGCCCAGCGTTCGAGCCGTCCGCGCACGTCGGTCTCGTCGTTGTCCGGGTAACCGAGCTCGGTGAGGAGGGCGGTCACTGCGGGGGCGTCGGTGGGGCGGGCGTGGCGAATCTCCATGATCCTCATCTTGCCCGGACGGGTCGGCCGCCGACTCGGAGTGAGGTGTGTGGAAACAGGGACGTTGAGCGTCCCTGTTTCCACACACCTGTCGTGATCGGTCCGGTCACGACGGGACCGTGTGGATTTCGGGTCATCCAACGCACCGAAATCCACACGGTCGATGTCGCCGGTCCACGTCCGCGTCGAGCGGCTGCCGGCCTGCACTGAGACGTGGATCAGGTCCATCGAAGCGGAGGGTCGCCGCGCTCAACGCCGGCCAAGGTGCGGCACCGTACGTGTGCCCTTACTGCGGAGCGAAGGAAGGTACGCGCGACGGCCGCTGGATTCCGGACATCCTCACGAGAACCCCGGAGTGGGAGACGAGCGTTCGCCGAGGCCGTGCTCTACACGATGTGCGACAAGCCCTACGCCGTCTGGTCCGGGTCCGTGTTGGCCAAGACCTCGCAGTCGCAATACCCGCCGGCGTCCGCAAGAGCCTCCCGGAGCGTCGGCCAGTCCATACCCCGCTCCGACGCCCACACCTCGGTCAGCCGGACGCTGTGGTCACAGCCTTCGGCGCCAAGCCGCTCATCCAGCCGGTCATACAACGCGTCCAGCTCGGCACGATCAAGCCCCAGCGCATTCCAGGCGGCGGCACGCTGCTGCTCCTTGTACGCGTTGCGCAACGCCTTGCGCCGCGCCGCCTCACCCGAATCCACAGACCCCAGTGTGCAACACACCTGATCAACATTGAACAGGCCTTAGGCCGCGTTCCGCTCGGCGGCGAGGCGAGCTCGGGAGCGGGCTGGAGAGTGCGATGCGGCAGGTGAAAATCCTCAAAGCGGAGTGTCACTGAGCGCCGCACTAGCCGCCGAAGCGGCTCCGCCGCTCCGAAAGAGGGTGTTCATGCAGGCCAAAGGCCTAGGGTCGGGATGACAGGATTTGAACCTGCGACCCTCCGCTCCCAAAGACCCGGTTGAGCGGTTTGTGAGGGTACCCCAAGTTGCATCCGTGCTGGTCAGAGCAAAACGGGCGACATGGGCAACGCTGTGAAACGGTATGAACTGAGACGGAAACTGAGACGGCCGCAGCGTCGCCGGAAGGACCTTGCGGGCTCTCCCGTGCCGAGATCCAGGTGCTGGGCCACGCAACATGTATGGGTAGATGAACCCATGGATTTGTCCATGGCAAGTTTGGTCGTGACGAGTGCTTGAGCGAAGACGCACGCCATGCGCCGCATCTACACGACTCCAAAGGGTCGATTTTGAAACAGCGCTACGCCATACTTAGCATGCCTTGCAGTCGTCCAGCATGAGCTGCGACATTAGCAAAAGGGAACGAGCATCGTTTCTTGTCCTCATCAGTTGGCAGACAACGATTTCCAGGGGTTATCCGGGGTAGTCGTAATCCAGTCATTGCGTACCCGGGCGACGACCACGTCAGACCTACGCCCCCCTTGGAGGGGATATCAGCGCTCAGCACACGCTAGTCGAAGCAAAGGTCACACTACAGAATGAATACAAGTAGTAGTTGAATGGATACAAACAGTTACTGAGACGCAAAAATCCGATCGCGACCAGCCCAACAGCTGCGCTTTCGTTATGTATATGTTATGTTAACGCATCTGGGGCGAGATGTTTACTTGTCTCTCGCAGGTGAACTTGACAAACGGACTATCCACAGACTCAAGTTCTGACATACACTTAGCGGCGCGATCTCAGCCAAGTTGGCCGAGATCGCGCCGCTGACTGTACTACCCAGACACAGAGAGGGTCGCTTCGATGCTGCTCCGCTTCAAGGTGGCCAATCACCGCTCCCTACGAGATCCCACCGTCCTCACGCTGACTCGGCCGTCTCTTCGAACGAACGTGCCAATGGACGGAAACTGGGTCGGAGCAACTAGTCGCGTTGCTGGAATCTATGGCGCAAATGCTTCAGGCAAATCAACCTTGCTTCATGCACTAAATTTCGTGGGAGAAGCCGTACAATATTCCGCCTCCCATTGGGCTGACGGCCCGTTTCCATACTTTCCCTTTGCTCTTGAAAAAAAGATGAGGGAAAGTGACTCCGAATACGAGCTGGACATCGTAGTCAACGAAGTCCGCTACACGTATGGCTTTCAGTCGAGTCATGATGGAATATCCAGAGAGTGGCTATACTCTTACCCCAATCAGAGGCGAAAGACACTCTTTGAACGAGACCCAGTACATGATGGTGGATACTTCTTTGGACGAAGTCTGCAGGGAGAGAATCAGACAGTAAGAAAGCTGACGGAGCCTCACAACTTATTTCTTTCCGTCGCAGGTCGCGCCAAACATTCAACACTCGGCAAGATTTATGAATACATTAGCCACAACTTGCGATATGCCGCCTTCACGCACTATGACCAGAGTAATCGGATGTCACTAGTGAAGCGCGTCCTCGAAGATAAGGTTCTACTAAAAAAGACCGAGGCATTGTTGCGCTTTGCCGATATGGGCATAGCTGGAATTGCTCTCGAAAACGAGGAGCTGGATGCCAGGCTTCAGGAAGTAATTCGTAATTTTGCCGCCTCGTTGACTGAGCCTCCAGACGAAGAGACGATCACTAGCACCTTTGAAGAGCTCAAAAAACAAGTCTTCTTTCAGCACTTTACAGAGTCTGGTTCTACTCCCGCCAAGCTAAGTCTTGATGATGAGAGCGCGGGAACTACCGCATGGCTCTCGCTTTCGGTTCCGGCGCTACTGACCATCGAGATGGGAGGAGTTTTCCTGGTTGACGAGCTTGACTCTTCTATGCATACCAAGCTTTGCGCTGCCCTCATCTCTTTATTCAAGGATCCAGATATTAACCAGACTGGCGCACAATTGATATTTACCTCCCATGACGTCTCACTACTTGGCAGAATCGGAGGTAATGTACTGAAGCCAGACGAAGTCTGGTTTACAGAGAAGACGTTCGGTGCGACCGAAATATTCTCACTGCACGAGTTCCAAACACGCGAGAGGGACAACTTTGAGAAACGCTATCTCGAAGGACGCTACGGCGCGGTTCCCATGATTGAGATAGACCAACTTAAGGCTGATCTCGTCTATGCAAACGCAGCACTGGACAGCGAAGAGTGAGTCAGCGCGGCCACAGCTCTCCTCGTGCTAAGTGGAGAGCTCCTCACGGCTCAAGGAAAGAACGTGCACGAATACTTGTCGTAACCGAAGGACTAGTAACTGAGCCACAGTACTTCAAAGGTCTTGCGAAGCACTTCAAGGCGACTGGAGTTCGCGTCTGCGGCTTAAAAGTAATCGGCGATGGCCGAGGCGACCCACTAAAAGTGGTAAAACGTGCCGACCTGGAAACCAATAATGGCCACCTAGTCGGGAAACGTGACGGCTTCGATTCGGTTTGGTGCGTCGTAGACGTAGATACTCACGTTTCGCTAGGAGATGCAATCATTGAGGCGAAAAGAAGGAACTACAATATAGTAGTGAGCAACCCATGCTTCGAGATATGGCTAGTTTGGCATTTCGGAGAGCATCGCGCATATCTAACTTCGCGCCATGCTGAAAAGATTTCAGAGAAACATGGAATACTTGAGAAGCGTCTCCCATACGATTTCCCTTACGGAGATGTGACTCTAGCAATTGAGCGATCCCAGCGCATTGAGACTGAAATTCCATCTAACCCTGGGAGTACGGCGTGGAAGCTAGCCAAAGTTATCTCGCAACTATAGCTCTGGGTTTCCACTTCCAATTGAGGGCCTCTTCGTCCATCCCGTCGACCTGGCGTCAGCCCGATCGAGCCTGTCAAGGGGGCGCCGGTCCTGCCGTCGTGAGCGGGCCGCCAGACCGCCCCCTTGACAGGCTCGATAGCCCTCAGGAGGTCGATGGGGTGGACGACAGGCACTCACGAACGCGAGTTCCGCGCTCTCCTCGACCATCCCGGAGACCTGCCCGTCCGGCGAGGACATTGCTCTTGTTGACGGAACCTCACCGCAGGGCCACGCCGGCACTGCCGTATCCCCTGGGCCACGGCTCGTACCCTTGTTGACGGCCCCTCCGACGGCGGGGCCGCGGGCCGGTTCTTCCACGGGCGACCGCCGGGGACCGGGCGCCAGCCCGCATGCCCCGGCGGGGCTTGCCCGTGGATCAAACACCCTTGTTGACGGCCCCGGAGGGGCCGCCTTGAACAGGAAAGGAAACTTGAGCACGGCGGCTGCGACCGATCCGGCTAGACAGCGACTGGATCTGCGACCCCTTGCAGACAGTGCTGCGGTCCGGCGAGCAGTGCAAACCGGAGTCTCGCGTCGGTACGCCAGCAGGCGGCCATGCGTCATACTGGGGCCATGATGGCTGCCCGTCATAGTCCGAACTCGGTTGGCTTCCGGTGTGTAACGTGCGGAAAGATGACTGCCGCAAATCGGCGCACCGGCCTGCTGAATTTCCATCATCGACCCAGAACTCGCGAGCAGTGCTCTGCGGGTGGTCAACGAGTGCTGTCCGCCGCAGAGGACACCGCCGCGGCGGTTGATCCGCCGAAAAACCTTGATTCAGTTGCATTTCATTGCCCCGAATGCGGCACCAAGACTCGGGCCAACACCCGTACTGGCCTCTTGTACTCGCATCAGCTCGATGGGGGAACTGATACGTGCCCAGCCTCGGCGCAAGCTGTGCTGGAGTCGGAAGGCGGCAACTCGCCAACTCTCATTCGAGAGAAGGCCCCGAACACCGAACGCGCACCCGGAGTACGGCGGCCGCCCTCGTCCTCAACGAGCGTGCACACGGTCAGCGGCGGTTTGCCTGGGTTAGGGCGTCGGCACTGATGCTGGCCAGGCAGAGGGACCAGATCTTGCAATGATCATGAGCCTCGTCAGCGGGGTATGTCGAGCACTGGTTCGCCGTGTTCGAGGTACACCGTGGTCTGGCGTTCGTGCGCCTCGTGTGCACGAGTGAGTCGGCGCAAAAGGCGTGGAATGACGTAGTCCTGAAGGTGGCGTACAGGAACCCACTCCCAGTGGTCAAGCTCTTCGTCGTCAAGTACGATCCGCTGCTCGTCATCGCCGAGTTCACCGCAGTCGAAAATGTACAGAAGCTTGTCGCCCTCCCTGTCGTTCGGCGCCCAGTCCTGCGCCAGGAGAGACGACGGCGCACGGTCAATGCCGAGTTCCTCGCGCAGCTCCCGTCGACACGCTGCGGCTGGTGACTCGCCACGGTCCACGTAGCCGCCGGGGATATCCCAGCGGTTCCCGTAGGTCTTGCGAACAAGTAGGACGCGGTCGGCGTCAACGAACAACGCCCCGGCGGCGACCCGGGGCGTTGCGAACTTCTCAGATGGATCGGTCACAGCTCCTACCCTACGACGTGCATCCTCCGCGCGAGCTGGTCCAGTTCGAATGCAGGCTTACCGTGCGTGTTGCGGATCCAGTTCAGGACCAGCTGCCTGCTCAGGTAGTGGTGACGTACCTGGTCGGGCGCCATTCGCTCGGCATCCAGCACTGTTGCGACCGCAGCCTCCCTCCGCCCGGATGTGTTGTAGGCCCGCGCGACGTCAAGGAGGTGGCGGACCCGTCGTTCAAGGGGAAGGGTGCTCGTGTCAAGACTCGGGCCGAGGTCGAGGGCGATTTGCACATCACCCAGCTCCATTGCGGTGTTGACCCGGTGGATCGCCACGTTTGTCGGCCCGAATGCCGTCCATAGATGGTTGCCGTCGATACCCAGCCGGCGGGCGGCATCCTCTGCTTCGGCGAGGTAGGAACGGGTCGTCGAGCGATCGTCCGATCGCGACGCTGCCATCGAACCAGCAAGAAACAACATGCCGTAGGCCGACAGCAGGTCGCCGCCGCCTTCGCCAAGGTGAGGCTGGAGATAGGCGGCACCGGCCTCAGTGAGGCTTGTCGCTGGCTCGTGGCGACCTGTCGAAAGCAGCGCGAACGCAACGGAACGAAACAGGGAGCCGGTGATCGCGTGGTTGCCTGTTTCTTGCGCTGCCGCGAGACCGCGCTCGGCGGCCATCCACGCGAGGTCAGCTTCACCCAGCTTGGTGAGTACCGACGCCGACGCCTGGTAGCTCAAGGCAAGTAGCTCATGCGCACGGATTCTGTCGTCGCCTTCATGCTGGCGGGCGGCTAGTAGTGCGTCGGCGAGCAGCAGTGGCGAACGACCGGCGGCGAAACCGAAACGTGAGTTTTGGTATGCGTCAAAGACTGTCCGAAGCTCACTGGCAAGCTCGTTCAGGTTCGGAGGTTCCGCGTCTGAGGCGGGCGCGTTGAGAATCGGGGTCAGCTGGCGGTAGTCCATCAAAGCCGCCCGGAGCGCGGGAACTGTCGATGTTCCGCTGTCCGGTGTCCAGTCCAGCAGCGTGGGTTCGCCGATCAGATCGCCCAATGCGACGTCGAGGGCATCGGCCAACCGGCGAATGACAGACAGTCGATCGAGTTCAGCTCGGTTATTCTCCGCCTTTCGCAGCCACTCGCCCGTACGGCCAACGAGGCCTGCCAACGCCTCTTGGGACATGCCGCGGCGGCGGCGATACCACGCGACACGCTCGCCAACGGTCAGGTTTTCGCTCATTCCTCTCATGAACACCACCCTCCCTGCTCGCAAGAAACGTACCGGGAAAGTTATTCCCGGGTGGATCGGCAAACCGGCCCCAGGCTGCTCTTATGAGAAACCAGCGACGTCAGGTGGCCCCAGTGGCCACCGTCCGTAGTGCGACGCTCGATGCTTGGGGCGACGCGGGTGACTCATGCGGTGCCAGCGAGATGAGTTCACGACTAGTCGACCCGAGCTTCGAGCCGCGCGAGGCGTTCCTTAACTCCCGCAAGCTCAGCGCGGAGTGCTTCGACCTGGTCGGCGATTCCCTCCGAAAGCGGAAGACTCGCGGGAGCGTCGTCTGCGCGTTCGCTGACGAACGACCCTTTTCCTTGGCGCGAGACGATGAAGCCGCCCACTCGCAACAACTCCAGGGACCGCTTAATCGTCTCGATGCCGACCTCGTATTGCTCTGCGAGGGCGCGCATGCTCGGCAGCTGATCGCCGGGCTTCAGATCGCCCAGTTGGATCTGGTCGCGGACCAGGGTTGCGATCCGGAGGTAAGCCGGGCGGGGGTCGCTGAGGTCATAGCCGTCCATGGCCCCGAGTCTACGGATAAAGCCAGCATAGCCGTCTTTGCTGGTACATCAGCCTTGCCTGTGCCAGCTAAGACGGCTAAGCTGGCTATGTTCTCAAGTTTCGCGGTACTCGCCGCGATTTCCGTGCAACAGAAGGAAACCCCGACCGGTGTTGGAGCACCGGCCGGGGCGCGCATCGAAACGTTGGGAGAAACGATGCAGGTGGAGCGTACTCGGATGTATCGGGTCCAAGCAGTCGCGCAGGCGTGTGACGTCTCGGCAGCAACGATCTACAGGGCAGTTGAGTCCGGCGCGCTACGCGCTAAGCGGATGGGCACCGGCAAAGGTGCGATCAGGATTTCAGGCGAAGCGATCGAGGAGTACCTCGCTGCCTGCGAGTCGGCCGCTGCGACGCGCGTTGTTCACCAGGACGACGACGCGAATGGGTTCGAGTTCGCGGCTGGGGGTGCGGCCTGATGCGCACGTTCGGGGCTCTTCTGACGGCGGTCGTGTTGATCGCGCTGGGCAATTTGTTGAGTGATTGGCATGTGAAGGCCGCTGTGGTGTGGCCGTGGTTCGTCGTCGCGGGTGTCGCGGCCGGCGTGTTCGGTCTGGCGGAGCTGGTGCGCGGGAACCCGGCACGGCTGGTGACGGTCGCGGCCGGGCTGACCGGTTTGTCGCTGTGGTTCGCGGGCTGGGTTCCCGAGGTGACGCCGGGCTACGACGTGTGGCCGTGGGGTCTGCTGCTGGGCGGGCCGGTGCTGGCGGTCGCGGCGTTCCTGGGTCTGCGGGGCCGGAACGGTTCGGCGGGGTTGATCGGGAAGTGGTCGCGTCGTTCGCGCCGGAATGGTGGTGTGGCGTCGCGGTGGCAGATCTGGCGGGTGGCGTCGAAGTCGGCGATGCGGCGGAAGGCGAAGGTGCTGAAGCCGGGTTTGAAGCGGGCGATGTGGTGGACCCGCCGCCAGGTGCCGGTGACCGAGTACGCCACGGCGGTGGCGCGGGTGGGGTTCCAGCGGATCTGGTCGCCGGTGGAGGACGTGACGTTGCGGCTGGGTGGGCCGCGGTCGGGGAAGACGGGGGAGCTGGCGTGCCGGATCCTCGACGCCCCCGGCGCGGTGATCGCCACCTCCACGCGGACGGACTTGATCGAGCTGACCGCGCAGCTGCGCGAGCAGCAGCACGGCCCGGTGTTCGTGTTCAACCCGTCGGGGTTGGGGAAGCTGGACTCGACGATCACGTTCGACCCACTGTCCGGGTGCGCGAACCCGGTGACCGCGACTCACCGCGCGAGCGATTTGCTGCCCGACGGGGGTAGTGACGAGCGGGAGCACTGGGTGTCGCAGGCCCGCCGCGCGCTGGCGGCCCTGATGCACGCCGCCGCCCTGGGCGAGCTGGACATGGTCGATGTGCAGTCGTGGGTCGCGGACCCGGACGGTTCGGCCGATGAGGTGCTGCGCTTGTTGCGCCGTTCGCCGGAACCGGCGTTCGAGACCACCGCCCGGCAGTTCCTGACCACGAACGACCGCACGAGGTCGTCGATCACGACCACGATCATGCCCGCTCTCGGGTGGCTGACCGACCCGACCGCGCGGGCCGCGGCCACCGGTGGCGCGTTCGACGTCGCCGAGCTGCTCGACCAGCGCGGCACCGTCTACATGCTCGGCGCCGAGGAGGGCCACACGGCGCCGCTGGTGGCGGCGCTGACCGCGCACATCGCCCGCGAGGCCCGCCGCATTGCCTCCGAATCCCCGGGCGGCAGGTTGGACCCAGCGTTGACGATGGTGCTGGACGAGGCGGCGCTGATCTGCCCGGTTCCTTTGGACAACTGGACTTCGGACATGGGTGGCCGCAATATCACCATCCACATCGGCGCCCAGTCCCGCGCGCAGCTGCGGAAGCGGTGGGGCGACACCGGGTGCTCGGCGATCCTGACGAACTCCTCGACGCTGCTGGTGCTGGCCAACCAGAAGGACCCGGACGACCTCCAGGCGTATTCGCTGCTGACCTGCGACCGGCAGGAGATGGTCGCCACCGAGGACAACGACGGCCGAGTGACCGGGCGGACGCCGCAGCGGGTGCCGGTGCTGTCGCCGGGGCAGATCTCCCAGCTTCCGGAGCTGCACGCGGTGATTATCCGGCGGGGTATGCCCGCCGCGATCGGGACACTCCAGATGGCGTGGAAGCGCCGCGACGTCAAGGCGATCGAGCGGCGCTGGCGCCACGCCGAGCTGATGATCCGCTGGGCCGACCGGCGCGAGTTGTGGCTGACCAAGGCCGGGGCGTTCGTCGACATGCTCGCCGACCGCGTCGAGCCGTGGGTCGCCCGTGCCCAGGACTGGGCCGCCGAGCGCCGTGCTGCCCGCGTCGAGGCGGTCGTGCCGCCGCAGGCCGCACACGAGGCCGGGGCCGTTCGGGTCGAGGCCGTGCGCCTGGACAACGAACCCGCCGCCGGCGACCGCACCGTCGATCCGCTCGCGGCGCTGGACGCCGAACTCGACGCCCACATCGCCGGGACGAGCGAGTTCCCGGGCGCCGATGAGCGCGGGGAGGGCCGGACGCGATGAACCCGAACCAGCCCTTCATGCCGGTCGACACGTTCCGGATCACGACCGTCATCGGCCAGCTGACCCGCGAGTTCGTCGAGCACTCCGGAGAGCAGACCCGCTTGGTGGCGGTGCTGGTGGAGATCACCGTGTGGCGCACCGTGCACGGCCAGACGGCGGGGCAGATCACCCGGTTCCTCGACGCCCACGTCGCCCCCGGCGTGCGCGAGGACTTCGTGGCCTGGGTGGTCTCCGAGACCGGCCGTCGCCTCGCACCGGTCCCGGGTGGGGGTGCGCGATGAAGGTGCACATGCCCGCCCTGGTCGACTCGACCCGGCTGCGCGTGGCCGTCGGGTACCGCGCCGACGAGCCGTTCGCGGTGACGCTGACGTTCCCGACCGAACCGGAGGCCCGGTGGGTCCTCGGACGGGAACTGCTGGACCTCGCCCTCAACACCGGTACCGCAGGGCTCGGTGACGCGCGACTCACCGCCCGCGGTGACCTGCTCGTGCTCGCCCTGTCCACACCGGACGGTGAGGGAACGGCGATCTTCCGCCGCGACGACCTCGCGACCTTCCTCTCCCTGACCTACCGCATGGTTCCGGCCGGTACCGAGGAAATCGACTGGTCGGCCGCCGCCAAGGTGTTCCCGGAGGTGACGTTCTGATGAGCGCCCCCACCGCGCCGCGCGTGTGGCTCGCCGCCGGCGTCGCCGACAAGCCCGCCCCGGCCGATCACCCGGTGGTCCGCGACGACCTGATGCACCTGTGGTTCCCCGGCGACGACGGGCTGTGGCACACCGCCGACGGCCGCCACCACGCCGCCTGGACCGAACTCCATGCCCGGTTCGACCTCGTGGAGGTCCCCCGATGAGCACGAACGAGAAGAAGGAGCCCGAGTTCGCGACCACGGCCGCCGTGGCTGGTCTGGCTCGTGAGGTTGAGGGCCTGCGCATGACGCTGGAGGCGGTGACGCCGCTGCCGGAGCAGGTGCAGACCTTGCACGAGCTGGTGGAGCCGTTGCCGGAGCAGGTGACGAAGCTGGCGAAGGTCGTCAAGGGCCTGGTAAAGCAGCTCAACGACGAGGAACCGGGGACGAAGACCCGGCCGTTGTCGTGGCTCGATCTGGCCGACGGCGAGGACGCCGACGGCGCCGACGAGGCGCAGACGGTCCTGACGGAGTTGTCGTTGTGGCTGACGCGGGTGTATCTGCGCTACCACGGCGCCGAGCTCCCGGAGTGCTGGTGGTGGCACCCCGACGTGGTCGAGGAACTCGTCAGCCTGATGCGGTCGTGGCTGGCCGCCTACGTCGACCGGGACGCCACCGTGGCCCGCGCCGCAGACTGGCACGACCGGTACCGGCCCGGTGTGGTGAAGCGGGTCAAGGCGGCGACGGCGAACTGTTCGCTGGAGAACCACCAGGACGGCGGCACCCTGTTCCTGCCCGGGCCGCGTGTCCCGTCCGGCACGGCGCTCGCGCCGATCGCCGCATGGTGGGGCACGGCCCGCACCGAGACCGCGCCGGAACCGGACGCCGACGTCATCGCCGACACTCGTGCGGCCGAGGCCGCGCGCCGCCGCGCCGGGGGTGCTCGGCGATGACCGAGTGGATGGATCAACTGACCCAGGCCGCGACCCGGCTGGCGGCGGAACGGCACCGCGATATCGCGTTCCTGCGCTCCACCGCCGCCGCCGGGGCCACCGACCCGGTGGTGCGGGCACGGTTGGAACGCGAAGCCGCCGAGGCCACCGCTCTCGCCGACGGCTACGCCGCCCGGGCCGCCGAGCTGGCCGTCGGCAACGAGCCGTGGGAAGAGGTGGAGATCGAGCAGCAGGTCGAGCAAGCTCGTGTGGCCGCGACGTATGACGTGCTCGACGGCCCTGGCGAGACCACGGAGCAGTTGCGGCAGCGGGAGATCGCCGACGCGACGATGCTCTCGTACCTGACTTGGCAGCAGGAAGGCGTTCCGCCGCAAGAGATCGCGCAGCGGCTGGAGCGGGTCTCGCCGATCGGCGCGAAGGCCGTCAGCGACTACGAGCAGCTTCTCGCCATCGGCTACGAGCCCGACGAGGCGCGGGCGATCGCCGCCGACACCGCCGCCCAGGACCCCATCCCCGCCGACGGCGCCGCCGAGGACGAGGCCGAAGTGGAGCTGTTCGAGCCGGACGTGCCCGACCCTGTCGCCGCCGAGGTCGAGCAGCTGGCGTTCGACCACAACGACCGGGTCGGGCGGGACGCGGCGGCGTTGTTCGAGAAGGCCCGCCGGGACGGGCGCAGCGAGGACGACGCCTCCGACGAGGTGCTGGGCACCTTCCCCGTCGAGGACGTCCCGGTCGCCGACACCGCGCTCGGTCACTACCTGGAATACCGCCGGGACGGGTTGGAACCGACCACCGCCGCCGAGCTTGCCGCCCTGGTCGCCGCCGACGAGCTGACCCCTTTCGAGTTCGGACGCGAGCCCACGGTGGACGACACCGACACCGACACCGACACCGACGCCGCCGGCGTCGACGATCCGGACGTGGTGGTGATCGACCCGGACGAGCTGATGCCCGCCGGGGAAGCGATGCGGAACTACTTCGTCGCCGAGGACGCGGTGGGCCGCTTCGCGCAGCTGCGCTCCGAGGGCTGGGACGACGACACTGCCGCGGCCCGCGCGGTCGAGGCCAGCCTCGACGAGACCGGACTCGCCGCCGCAGCGATCACCGGCTACCGCCGCCAGCTCGACACCGGCCAGGACCACGAGACGGCCCGCTTCACGGCGGTGAGCGACGCGGCCACCGCATTCACCTCACGTATCAGCGCCGAACAGGCCGAGCAGGTCCGCGCCGCGCTCACCCAGCCCGCTGACGCCACCGAGCACGCGGCGGTCCACGACACCGAAGAAGAGTCCACTGTGGACGACAACGAGCTGACGAACTCGGCCCAGGACGCCGGTTCGCGCGAGGACTACGACGACATTTTCTCCGAAGAGGCGTACGCCGAACGCGACACCACCGGCGCCGCTGGCACCGCCGACGAGGACGTCGAGTCGACGGACGCCGACACGGGCTTCTGGGCCGAGGTCGCGCAGCGCCGGGAAGCGCTCATCGCCGACGGCGTCGAGATGAACGAGGCCGCGGACCGGGCATGGCTGGACGTGTGCGGGGAACGCGGCATCGATCCCGCCTCGACGGTGTCGACTGCCCAGCCCGACGAGAGTCGCCTCGACCCCGCCGTAGGCGAGCGCGACGTCGACGACGCCGGGATCGCGTACATGGACCCGACCTCTCCTCTGCCCGAACGCGCCCCGGAGGCGGGTAGCTGGATCGCCCGCAACCTGACTTACCACGAGCAGGACGAGGCCGACGCGCGCGCCGAAGACCGGGAGGAGATGGAGCGCGCACGGGATGTGGTGCGGAGCCTGCCGGACGGGTCGATCACGGACGACGACCTCGCGCGGGTGGGAGTCACGGCCGAGCAGTACGACCGGCTCATGATCGAGGAGTGGAGCCCCGAGGCCGATCGCGCCCCGGAACCGGGCAGCTGGATTGACCGCAACTTCCCGGCCCAGGCCGCCGAATCTCCCGACGTCCCGATGTATGAACGGGACGCGGGCGACCGGTTGCAGGACTGGATCGAGGAACGCGAAGACGAGCTTGAGGCCGACGAGCGCGACGCCACCGAGCAGGTGCTGGACGACATTGACGACGTGCTCGCCGAGGAACGCGGCTACGCCCTGATTGAGAAGGAACGAGCCAGGCGCGAGAACGCGGCAAGCGATGCCGACACCGCCGAGAACGCCGAGCCGCCGTTGGCGGACCGGATCGCGGAATGCGAGCGAGCCGTCGAGGCGGTCGCAAACTTCGTGCCGCACCACGAGACCAGTGACGAGGACAGCGAGCGCGCCGAGCGGTGTGCCCGCTGGAACGCCGAGGACGCCGCCGCCGAGCAGGCGGTCGAGAAGACCGAGGGGTGGGGCCAGTGAGCGGGTCGGGAGGCAAGTGGGCGACGGCGGGGTTCTGGCTGCCTGGTTTGGTGGTGGCGATCTGTGCCGCGGTCGCGACCGCGCACGGCCTGTTCGAGGTCGTGGTGGCGTCGGGTGTGCTGGCGAGTATCGCGTGGACGTACCCGGTGATCACCGACGGTCTGGCGATCGTGGCGTACGTGGCGACCTCGCGGTTGTCCGGGGCGGGCCGCCGGTACGCGTGGGCAGTGGTGATCCTCGCGGCCGGGCTGTCCGGGTTGGCGCAGGCGATCTACTTCGTCGGAGGCTTCACCGCGCCCGTCCCGCCGGGGCCGAACGGTGAGCCGGGAGCGGCGGGGAATCCGCCGCCGGAGTTGCTGCGGTTCTGGGTGGGGGCGTGGCCGGCGATCGCGGCGGCGATCGTGGCGCACCTGCTGTTCATGCTCAGCGAGCTTCGCGCCATCCGGAAGGCGTCCAGCGCATCGGACGCGAGAACCGTTCCGGGCCCGGAGGCAGTCGCCGCGATCTTCCCCGGCGACTCGCAGCCGACGGCCGTCCAGGGGCGGCCCGTCCAGTCCGCCCGTCCGGAGCGCTCCGACGTCCAGTCGCCGTCTGTCCAATCCGGGCTTGTCCAGCCGAAGCCGTTGGACGCGCCTGCGTCGCCGGAGCGGTTTGAACGTCCAGTCCCGGAAGAGTCTTCCGTTCAGCCGGAGGCGTCCGTCGCGCGCGGCGCGGAGGAGCCGAAGCCGGAGCGTCCAGCCGTGACGCCGTCGTCGCCGAAGCGGGACCGCGCCTTGCACGAGGCCCGCAAGTACCAGGCGCTCCACGGCCACCTCCCGACCGTTGATCAGCTCTCCGAAACGGCCGAGGTGTCCCGAGGTACCGCCGGAACCGTCCTGAAGGAACTCCGGGAACAGCCCCACCACCTTCACGTCATCACGAATCTCAGCGCCACCAAGGCCAACTCATGATCAGCCACTCACCCAGCAGCACACAGCACCTCAGTAAGCCATCAACTCAGTCCAAGACACCCATCAGCCACTCACCCAGCAAGTACTCACCAACCAAGAAATCAGATGCACACCTATGCATCACGATCTGTCGGCCCGGTGCGCCCTGGCGGGCGCCCGGGAACACCACCACCGTTGTTGATCTTCAAAGCCCGTGTGTTGATCTTGAAAGGTGGCCGGGATGCTGACGTTGTCGAACGGATACTCGGTCTCCTACCTCACCGAGGAGGTTGCGAAAGGCCGCGAGAACTACTACACCGACGCCGTGGCGGAGGGCGAGCCGCCGGGGCGCTGGTACGGCGGCGGGGCGGAGAAGCTCGGCCTGACGGGGCTGGTCGACGAGCAGGACATGCAGGCGGTCTACGAGCAGTTCGTCGACCCGCGCGACGAGGCGTTCAAGGATCCAGCCCGGTGGGCGGAGGCGTCCACTCTCGGCCACACCGGCCGGAACTATCCAACGGCGGACGAGTTGTACGCGGCCGCGTTGGACAAGGAACCGGGCGCGACGGGTGAACGCCGCGAGGAATTGCGGCTGGAGGCGAACAAGGCCGCGCGGAAGAACGTGGCCTTTTTGGACGCCACGTTCAGCGTCCAGAAGTCGGTGACAGTGCTGCACACCGCGTTCGAGGCACAGCAGGTCCGGGCTGAACGGACGGCTGGACGACTGGACGACGCGCTCGCCGCCGCCATGGCGGCGGGCGCGTCCCCGGCCGAACTCGCCGAGATCGGCCGCCAGCGCGACGACGCCCGCACGGCGGCGGAGTCGTGGCGGGCGCACCGCGACGCGGTGGAGGACGCGATCTGGGCGGGGAACCGCGCGGCGCTGGACTACCTGTCCGAGCACGCCGGGTACTCGCGGGTCGGGCACCACGGCGGGGCCGCGGGCCGGTTCATCGACGCTCACGACTTCGTGGTCGCCAGCTTCTTTCAGCACGACTCGCGTAACCACGATCCGCAGCTGCACATCCACAACGCGATCCTCAACCGCGTCGAAGGCGCCGATGGGCAGTGGCGCACGCTGGACGGCCGCGCGCTGTACGCGCACCGGGGCGCCGCGGCGGCGGTGGGGGAGCGCACCACCGAGGAACACCTCGCGAAGGCGCTCGGGGTCCGGTTCGCCGCCCGCCCGGACGGGAAGTCCCGCGAGGTCGTCGGGATCGATCAGCAGGTGATGGACCTGTTCAGCTCGCGCCGCCGCGCGATCACGAAGAAGACCGCCAGCCTGGTCGAGGCGTTCGAGGCGCGGTTCGGGCGGGAGCCGAACTCGCTGGAGCTGGACCGCTTGCAGAGGCAGGCCACGTTCGCCACCCGGAAGGCGAAGTCGCACGACGGCGAGACCACCGAGGAACGCCTGGAACGTTGGGACCGCGAGCTGCGCGCCGAGGTCGCCGACGGTCTCGCCGGCGTCGCCCGCGACGTCCTCACCCTCGACCACGGCCCACGTGAAGCCGCCCAGTGGTCACCGGACGACGTGCTCAAGACCGCGCTGGCGGACGTGCAGTCCACCAAGTCCGGATGGACCGCCCCGGACCTGACCCGCGCGATCTCCGACGCGCTGCCGGATCACCTGGGCGACCTCGACGGCGCCCAGATCGCGCGGCTGCTGGACACCCTCACCGCTGAGGGCGTGAAGCTCGCGACCCCGCTCGCCACCGACCGCCCCGGCGTCGCCGTCCTGCCGGACGCGCTGAAGCTCGCGAACGGCGAATCCGCCTACGAGGCCCCGGGCCGCCGTCTCTACGCGACCCCGGAGCACGTGCACACCGAACGCGCGCTCGCCGCCGCCACCGCGCGCGGCGGCGCCCCGGCGCTGGACGTGTCCGACGTGGACGCCTTCATGTCCGCGCTTGCGGATCACGGAATGGTGCTCGGGGCGGACCAGGCCGCCGCGGTGCGCGGCGTGCTGACCTCCGGCGCTGCGGTCGAGTCGCTGGTCGGCCCGGCCGGGACCGGGAAGTCCTTTGTGGTCGGCGCGCTGGCGAAAGCGTGGCAGGACAACGCTTTGTGGGGCGGGCAGACTCGCCGCGTGGTCGGGTTGGCGTCCAGCCAGGTCGCCACCGACGTCCTCGCCGGCGAAGGACTCACCGCGCGCAACATCGCGCAGTGGCTGGGCGTGCAGGAGAAGCTCGCCGAGGGCTCGACCCACCCCGAACACGTCGAATGGAAGCTCAACCCCGGCGACATGGTCGTGGTCGACGAGTCCGCGATGGCCAACACCGCCGACCTCGCCCGCATCCACCGCCACGTCGAGCAGGCGGGGGCGAAGCTGCTGCTGACCGGTGACCACCGGCAGCTCGCCGCCGTTGGCGCCGGAGGCGGCATGGACCTGATGGCCACCGCCGGAGCCGCGTACGAGCTGACCGAGGTCCGCCGGTTCCAGGCCGAGTGGGAACGGTCGGCGTCGCTGCGGCTGCGCGACGGCGACGAGACCGTGCTGAGCGACTACCACAAGCACGGCCGGATCCTCGACGGCGGAACCCGCGAGCAAGCCGAGGCCACCGCCGGAAAGGCGTGGCTCGCCGACACCCTGGCGGGGAAGCACTCGATCCTGATCGTGGACACCAACGAGCAGGCCGCGCACCTGTCGGCCGAGCTCCGCAACGAACTCGTCCGGCTTGGCAAAGTCCAGGAAGCCGGTGTGCCGCTGGGGATGCAGGGCACCTACGCCGGCGTCGGGGACCTGGTCCAGGCCCGCCGCAACGGCTGGCACCTCACCGGGTTCGACGGCAACCCGGAGGCGCCGATCAACCGCAAGCAGTACCGCGTCCTCGACACCCGCGAGGACGGCGGACTGATCGTCGCCCGCGTCCTCGGACGCGAGGACGGCGTCGGCGAAGTGCTGGGGGAGCGGATCACGCTGCCCGGCGCCTACGTGTCCGAGCATGTGGCGCTCGGCTACGCCTCGACCGTCCACAGTGCCCAGGGTCTGACGGTCGACACCTCCCACGCAGTCGTCACCGAAGCGACCGGGCAGGAAGCCCTCTATGTCGGGCTCACCCGAGGTCGTGAGGGCAACACCGCGCACGTGACGACGCTGGCCGTCCCGGCCGACGCGACCGAAGGTGCGGCGTTGCAGGCGGTGAAACGGTCCCCGGCCGCGGTGCTGGCCGCCGCGTTCGACGGCACCGGCCCGCAACGCTCCGCACTCGCCGAGGCCACCGAAGCGGCGGCGGACAACGACGCCATCCGCACCCCTGCCGAACTCCTCGCCGACGCCACCGAGCTCGCCACCGCCGGTCGCACCCAGCGGTGGCTCGACGAGCTCGTCGAGGAAGGGAAGCTGACGGAGAACCAGCGGGCGCGGATCGCCGCCGAGGACGGCGGACCCACGCTCGCGCGGCTGCTGCGCCGCGCCGAACTCGCCGGGCACGACCCGCGCGAAGTCCTCGACCACGCCGTCACCACCCGGACCCTGTCCGGATCACGGCAGCTGACGAACGTGATCCACCACCGGATCACCGACACCGTCACCCTCGACCCCGTCGGCGACTCCTACGCCGACTGGCTGCCCAAGGTCGACGACCCCCAATGGGCAACCTATCTGCGCACGCTGGCCGACACCGCCGACCAGCGGCGTCGGCTGCTGGGTGACGAGCAGGCGAAGAAGCCCGAGCAGTGGGCGATCGAGGCGTTCGGACCCGTGCCTGAGACTGCGGATGAGCGGGACGCGTGGGTCGAGAAGGTCGGCATGGTCGCGGCACACCGCGAGCTGACCGGTCACGACGACCCGTCAACCGCCGTCGGAGCCGCGCCGAAGTCCGGGCAGATCGAGGCGTACGCGTCGTGGCGCTCGGCCTGGCGCGTCCTCGGGCGTCCGGAGTCCGGGCGGGACGAGCTGGAGATGTCCGACGGGCAGCTGCTGGTCCGGATGCGGGCGTGGGAGCGGGAGAAGGCGTGGGGGCCGGAGTTCGTCGGCCAGGAACTCGCCGGAACCCACCAGGCCCTCGACGCCCGCCGCCGGGACGCGGCCATGCGCCGCGCCGAAGCCGACGCTGCGGCCGACGAAGAAGAGCGGGAACGGATGCTCCAGGAAGCGGCCGAGGCCGACGCGCTCGCCGACACCCTCGCCGCCCGCGCGGCCGAGCTGGAAGGCGCCGACGAGGCGCGGGCGCTGTGGTACGCCCACACCGCCGAAACCCGCGCCGCGGCCGACCGCGCCAGCGCGGAAATCTCCGCCCGCAACCTCGACACCACCCCCGCGCCCCTGGTCACGGCCGACGAGTGGCTCGACGTCCACCACGAGCACATGGCCGCCGAGGACGTCCACCGCGAGGTCACCGCCGACCACGACCTCACCGACGTCGCCCAGCAGCGCGCCACCGACGTCGACACCGTCACCACTCCCGATGACGTCGAGGACGTGGTCGCAGAGATCGAGGTGGCCGACGTCCGCGAGGTCGCCGCGGTCGAAGACCCGGTCGCCGAGTCCGACGAGGTCCGGGTGCCCTCTGCCGAGGAGACCGCCGGAGCCGTCGAGCAGGCACAGCGCGCGCTGAAGGAGATCGCCGCCCGCCAAGCCGCCGAGGAACGGCACGCCGAAGAGGAAGCCCAGGCGGCGGAGCTGTACCGCCGCAACACCAGCGACGCCGCCGACGCGGCCGAGCTGGCCGACGCCGACGGCGCGGTGTACGTGGGATGAGCAGGTCAGCCCTGAGAGTGGGCGGGGACGTCGAGCGGCGGAACACCGCTACGGCGCCACGCCCACTCCAGGGTGGCCACGACCGCCGGGAGCCAGCCAGGGCGGCTTTCGAGATGCTGAGGGACTGGCCGGCGCCACAGCAGCCGCTCGGCAGCCTGGGTCTCGGCTTCGATGGTTTCCTCGTGTGCCAGCCCGAAACGCCGGGTGACTGGCGCGTCGGCGAGCCGGGGTTTCTGGTTGACACGGCGCACGGTGGCGCAGGCGAGCCAACGGCAGGTTTGCGCGACACCGAAGTACGCCCAGTTGGTCGGCTCGGCGTCGAGCGCGCGTTCGGCGGTGAGCCACAGGCGCGCGAACTCCACCACCGGCACCCGCACGTTGCCGCGGGGGATCCGGTCGAAGTCGCGTCCGGTCAGCTCCATGGAATCCATGGTGACACGCGCCCCCGACAGAAACCGTCCACCGACCGGGGCAATCCGCCGACGCACGGTCACCGCCACCGATAACCGCCCTCTGCGGCGGAACAAGGTCCGCGCAAGCGCGGCCTGTGTTTTTGAGCTTCGCAGCCCGGCTTAGCACGGCCCCAACCTCACGGTAAAGGGGCGCATTCCAAAAACTTTTCGAGCGCGAAAAGCGTGCGCTCAAAAACTTTTCGGCCTGACCCCTTGACCGCGAGCCTCTGGGGCCGCGCGGTGCGCCGAAAAGGGGCAGCGGCAGAGCCGACGCCCCGCCCTACGGGCAGCGAAGAAAGACCGGACCAGCAAGCACAACACAGGTTTCAGCACCCGTCCGCCAGAAGGGAAACCCGCAATGGATCTCACTACCGCGATCGACATGGTTCTCGCCCACGCGCGCGAAGAGGACCCCGAACAGGAACTGACCGACCGCGAAATCCTCGCCGAAGTCCGCGCCTTCGACCACGCCGAAATCGACAGCTGGATCGAGGACGAGGTCATGGAGCCCGGCGAACGCGAGGCCGCCTACCGCGCCGTGCTCGATGCCTCCGACGACGAGATCACCGCCAGCCGCACCGTCACCCGCACCGACACCGACGAGGACTCCGACTGCCTCTGAGCCCCGCCCGGATGCGGGGCCACCCCGGCCCCGCATCCCCCCACCACAGACAGGAGAAGGTCGTGGCAGCACAGGGGAAGAAGAAGACCAAAGACGAACTCGACGCCGAAGCGCTCGGGATGACCGTGGAGAAACTCCACGAACTCAAAAGCCAGGTCGGAGCCGCGAAGGGGCGCGGGAAGCGCCCGGCCGGGACCGCCGGCGCCGACACCAAACTCGCCAGCTGGGGCCAGGTCGAAGGCCAGGAAGAACTGTTCGCCTGCGAGCCGAACCAGGCCGCGTCATGAGCGCCAGCGTGGCCGAAACCGTTGCGGTGAAAGCAGCCCGCGACGACTGGGACCAGGTCCTGTCCGGCCGTGGGCACGCGATGACGTGGCGGCTCGGGCCGAACGCCCGCCGCCGAGGGCACGCCTACTTCTGGGAAGGCACCTGCACACACTGCGGAGCCGAGATCAGCGTCTCCGACGGAGCCACCTCCTGCGGCGGCGTCCGCGACGCCCGCCACGTCCCGTGCAGCGGACCGGGAACCGCCGTCCTCACCGAGATCGAAACCGCCCGCATCGACGACCTGATCACCGACGCCGTGACCGAGTACCGCGCCGCGCTCGAAGTCCACATGGGCTGCACACATTGGAGCTTCTACGTCCTCGCCGGAATCGCCACCTGCCTCGACTGCGGCCACCAATGGCACATCTGACGAACCCCACCATCCCGCCGAGCGCCGACCACAAAGGACTGAACGCCATGACCGAAACCCTGAACCAGGCAGCACTCTTCGCAGCCCTGTCCGTGCACATCAACGCCCACCCCGACCTTGCCGAGCTGGCCAGCGTCTCGAATTCGACGCTTCAGATTTCCGGTACCGAAGGGGTCACAGCGGCAATCGCGTGGGCGCACACCCTCGGCGGAGACAGCACGGTCACCCTGGGAGCCCACCCGCACGGGGACGTCGGGGTCAAGATCACCGGCACGATGGCTGGTCACCGCGTCACGGTCTTCACAGTCGAAGACGACCGGCTCCACGAGCTGCTCCCGCCTGATGTGGGACAGCCCTACTTCCAGCGCAAATGCACCCTCAGCCTGGCCGACCTCGAAACCCACTTGGACACCGCCGCGCCCGTCGAGTCCTGAGACCCCGTTTACCCCGGCCACGAAAGAGAGATCATCCGATGAGGATTCGCGTCGAGGGCACCGAAACCGAGATCGCCGCCGCAGTCGAACGCATCGCCACCGTGCTGGAGATCCAAGAGGCCAGCCGGTTCTACGCCAACCGCGGGGCCACCACGTTGGGCCGCGTGTACCTGACCGTCGCCACCCCGCCGGCCACCCCCGCCGTCCGGGCCGATGCCGAACGCACCGACCAGCAGCGTCAGCTGCCGGGCACGAGCCGGAAGGATCTCCGATGAGTACGTCCGCCTACCGCGAGGCCGCCTACGCCCCCGGAGTCTGGGCTCACCAGCTTGACTCCACCTCACCGTCCGTGCCGGTCGCCGTCATCGCGGACGAGATCACGGCGTTGACCTGTCGCACCGGCGTGCCGATGACCGCCTACGTGCGCACCACCGGCACCGCCGCGTGGCAGATCGTGCTGGTCCGCGACCCCAGCGTCACCCACGGAACCCCTGAACCACGCGAATGCGAACGCGCCGCGAAGAACCTCGCCGCCACCGGCCGGTGGCAGAGCAGAGGGCAGCTGGCCCGCGCGTCGGCCCTGGTCGCGATCGGACTCCGTGAGGGCTACGCCCCAGGCAACCAGCTCCACACCCTGGCCGAGTTCGAAACCCTGCACTTCCGCCACCTTCCCGTGTGGGTCGGCGGACCGGCTGAACTCATCTCCGCCCGCCCGCTGCCCGACGGCGGCGCGCGCACCTACCGCGAACCTGGCGTGCTGACCTTCACCGACCCGGAGAACCTGCCCGCGTTCGCCGCGATCGCCCACGACCTCGGCCAGCACCGGTTCGTCGTCCACGACTGGCTCGCCGGATGGACCGTCGCCTACAGCCGCACCGGCCAAGGCGCCTACCTCGACGCCGGCGAGGCATGACGGATGACACGCCAGGTGTACCCATCGACTGGAAACAGGATTCCGATGATCCATGATGGGCCGACGACACAGCGACAGCATGAGGGGACGCGCCGATGACCTCGACCGCGAGCGGGTTGGTGGTCGAAGGGTTCGCCGGCCCTGGAGGCTGGTCGGAAGGGCTGCGCCTGGCAGGCTTCCGCGGCGACTCTCTCGGGATCGAGCTGGATCCCGACGCCGCCGAAACCGCCACGGCAGCAGGTCACCGCCGGCTGATCGCCGATGTCGCCGCAGTGGATCTCGACCAGTTCGACGATGTCGACGGTGTCGTCCAGTCGCCGCCGTGCCCGCCGTGGTCCGCATCCGGAACGGGGCGTGGTCGGATCGATCAGGTCGAGGTCGCGGACAGGATGGCGGCCTTCGCGCAGGGCCGTGTTCCGGACAAGGTGGCGTGGGCGGACCCGCGGTCGCCGTTGACCGCCGAACCGCTCCGCTATGTCGCCAGGCTTCGTCCGCGGTGGGTGGCGCTGGAGCAGGTTCCCGCGGTCCTTCCGCTGTGGCAGCACGCCGCCGCGCTGCTGCGCGAACTCGGCTACCGCACATGGACCGGAGTCGTGGCCGCCGAACAGTACGGGGTCGCGCAGACTCGCCGGCGGGCGGTGCTGACCGCCCGCCTCGACGAGGGCGCGCTCGCACCCGGACCGCACAGCGTGAAGCCGGTGTCGATGGCCGACGTACTCGGCTGGGACGGCGCGGTGCTGGTCTCGAACTACGGCACCGGCGGCGACCCGAAACGCCGCGGCCGTCGACCGATGACCGGACCCGCTTTCACCATGACCGGCCGATGTGGACGGAACAAATGGGAATGGCCAGACGGGACCCGTCGGAACATGACGGTGGCCGAAGCCGGGCTACTGCAAGGCTTCCGCGCAGACTACCCATGGTCCGGCGGCTCGACCTCCCGGCAACTCCAGGTCGGCAACGCCGTCCCGCCGCCCTTGGCCGCCGCCGTTCTGAAGCCCCTGCTGCTCGCCGGCTCGAAGCCCTCCGAGACCTTCCCGGCAAACCCTGTGATGGGGGTCTCAGCGGCGGTGCTAAGCTGATCGACGACCGACCTGCTCGGGCTGTTGACGAACGGGAACCTGAAGGTCGACGTACGACTCGGAGTTCACGGAGTTTCCGCTCCACGGATTGCCGTCCTCGTGCCCGGCTGGTTCTCCTCTTCGCGGACAGACCTCGTGGTAGCTCAGTCGCCAGATAGGACCCACGCCACGCGTTGGAAGGGCCGCTGGGACGAGTCCTCTTCGGATCCGCCCACTGTCTGGGTGCCGTATCCAATCCAAAAAAGAGGACGTAATCATGGCTGACAGCCCCACCACGACGTACAACATCGGCGGCGAGGACATGCCGTTCCCCGACCTTGCCGACGGCCGGGCGATCAAGAACTCCGCCACCCGGTTCGAGAACGCATGGGGACTCCCCAACAAAGCCGCGTTCTGCCTGGCGACGGCGATGGTCGATCCGGCCCTGGACCGCAACCAGGTCGACGTGAAGCAGCCCTTCGGGCATCTCCAGGCGATCCAGACGCCGGACGGCAAGTTCCTGCTGGCGCACCGCACCACCGTGTGGACCCCGACGATCTCCGGTGACGGTGGCAACGGCCGGAGCCGCTACGAGATCCAGACCTACAACGGCGGCACGTATCGCCCCTGGCCGATCGGTCGGCACCACAAGCCCGCGATCATCGACTACCACCCCGCGTCGCTGAGCGACATGCTCGAAGCCGTCAAGCTCAGCGCGGCGACCATCCGGTCCCAGGACCTGATCACGCAGATCCGACGCAGCCCCCGCGGTGTGTGGAACCCGCCCGTCGTGGTCATCGCGCGGGCGTACGTGACCAACGACGACGGCTCCGTCGAGGAACGTTGGTTCCTTCACACGATCGACGGCAGCACCCGCGCCGAGGCGTGCCACGAGCTGACCGACACCGCCCCGGAGGCTCCGCTGCTCGGCAGCCTCGCCCCGCTCAACCACCTTCGGGACTCCTACGAGCGGATCACGAAGCGCTTCCACAGCGCCCCGATGGCGCGGAACACGCTCCACGCAGCCCGCGCCGCGACGATGCCGGCCCTCGTGGTCGTCGCGGTCGTGGAAGGCGACATGGTCACGCCGATCAAGCACGGGTTCCCGACCGTCATCAACGACTACGTCGAGTCCGTCCACGTGCAGCCCCGGCCCTTCACCGACGTCGCGCAGGCCAACGTCATCGGTGAACGGTTCGTGCTCAACCTCCGGGACGACGACCGCCTGGACGCCGACATGGCCGACTCGATCCTCGGGCGCACGCCCGAGATCGAAGGGAAGCCGTCCGTCCGCGCCGCGACCCTCGTGCACGCCGTCTGCGACGCCGACAACGAGCAGGTGGTTCGGGACTTCGTGATCACCGACGTGGGTAAGTACCTCACGAAGGTCAAGCGCGCCAAGCTCATCGGGCCTCTCGTCGTGCGGCAGTTCGACGAGGTCGCCCCGTCGGCCGAGCGTGCGCTGATGCGCGCTTTCACGCCGGAACTGCTGATCCAGACGGAGTGGGACATCAGCGGCGCGAAGAGCGCAGTCCTGCGCAGGAAGGGCATCGCCGAGGTCAACGCCGGCCGTTTCGACAGTCCGGTGCTCGCCGAGCTGATGGCCCGCGGTGGCCCGGCCCTCTGCGCCGCCGGTCTCCTCCTCGGCGACCAGGAGTCCACGGTCAGGGCCATCAGCTCGCTTCGCGGTAGCGTCGAGAAGGTCATCGAGGGACTCGCCAAGACCGTCGGTGGGGTCAACGTGCTCGCCGACGCGGTCGCCTGGGCCGATGGGGAGCAGACCTACCGGCCCAGGGTGTTCGACGTCGAGGGCGGGCTGAAGAAGAACGCCGATGGTGACGTGGTGCACTACACCGCCGTCTGGCACGACGGCAACATGGGCATCCGTGCGCTCGCCTTCACCGGCGGGAAGATCCAGTCGTCCTCGGACACTGCCGATGGCGAGGAGGAGACCCCGAGGAGCCCCGACGAGGCGTACCTCGCGAAGGAGCTGAAGCTGATCGAGGAACTCGGGCTGTCCACGACGCTCTTGCGGGACATGTTCGCCCTCAAGGACGAGCAGGGCCGCCCGGTCATGGCGCGGCTCGGTATGCGCAACGCCGAGGTCTACGAGACCTTCCCGAAGCAGCTGACCAAGCTCTACAACAAGTACGGCAAGGACGACGACCCCTTCGCGACCTTCCCCGAGGACGAGCTGCCGCTCGACGAGGATCCTGACGAGGACCAGGACGACGAGGACGAAGAGGAGTACGACCTCGACGAGGAGAACGTGTGATCCGGCACTGAGCGCGTCACTCGGGTTACGGTGTCCGCTGGGCAGAGTTCGAAGCTCGGCCCGGCGGACACGTGATCACTCGGAGAAATGCTCCACGATCAGGCTGACCAGCGGGATGACCGTGATCAGCAGCTTGATGTAGTGCAGGTGAAGCTGTTCGACCGTGCGCCGGCCAGGGCCGTTACCCCTGGTCCGGCGCTTCTTTCTTTTTCGTTGTTCGGGCAAGGACGCTTCTCCACGAGGAGACGCCTTCGCTCGGAAGGCGTGGGGGCGTCCCGGCGTAACCGGCTCACGTCGGGACAGGGGCTCGCTATCGGCTTGTGGCCAGCACTATCGCCAAGAACCAGGCATTGAAGGCGGGACTGAAGGACGCGCACGCGCCGGAATCGCCGCATCTGGGCGTGGCCTACGTGCGGGAAGACCACCCGAACCGGCCGCCGGAGGTGCCTTTGCAACCGGTCGAGCCGGTGCCGTGGCTGCTGGACGCGTTCCAGGTCGTCCACCTGGTCCAGGACGTCGAGGCCGGTTTCTACAGGTGGACAGTGGTCGACGAGATCTCCGTCGACAGCGCGCCGGCGAGCTGACTAGCCCTTCGCGGGCACGACCGTCGCGGCCTGCGTGGTGTGCTCGGTCCAGTAGTCGGCGGCGGCCTTCTTCATTTTGGCCAGGCAATCGGGACACAAGACTCCGCCCGGTCCCGACGGCTTTTTCCCGCACTTGAAGCAGGTCACGGTGGTCGAGTCGTTGTCGTCAGTCATGCCCGGATCGTAGGTCGGGCTACCGACAACCTCGACCCAGCGACCCACGCCCCGAGATCAGCACCACACGCCGCCCTTCGGCCCGCGAGCCAGCCGTCGGGACAAGAAGGTCAGGTGTCCCGAGGCCGGAGAGCCTCCGCGATGACCCACTGCTGGTGCCGTGTACCGCCCTGGTCAAGGTCGCCGATCGTGAAGACCACCCAGCCAACCCAATGCCCCGTCGTGGTCGCCCGCCACATGCCGAGAATCCCCGGGACCGTGGTCGTGAGGTCGAGGCCGTCCGTGACGACCGGCTCGCACTCGCCGACCTGGTAGACCCTGCTCAAGTCCACCCACACGGGACGGCCCGGTCGCACCATGTGCAGGTACCGAGGCCCCGGCGGCGCGGTGTCTCCAGTATCGAGCATGTGTTCGATTATGCATCGAACGCCGCAGGTCGCAGCCTCAAGGTGCTACCGGCCGCAGTGAACAGCGCGGAAGGCCCCACACGGTGCTTCTTCGAGCGTAGTCTCCTCTCGTGGAAGAGTTCCCGGATCCGGCTGGTCCGCCTTACCGCTATGAGTACCCTCTACCCGAACAGGCCAAGGCCGAGCATCGGCGGGCCGAGCAGCACTTCGGGCGGAAGCTCGACTTCTGGAGGAGCGTTCAGACGGCTCCTGCCCAGATATGTGTGTTACTCGCCGGAGTGTGGGCGGCCACTGAGGACGATTACCTGTCGGGGTCGGCGTTGGTCATCTTGCTTGTCGTCTGCGGCGTGCTGCAGCTTGCCCTGGGATACCGGGTCATGGTGTTGTCCAGCGCGAAGGACAAGCACTCGAATCTGCTGAAGGCCTACGGTGTTCTGGCCCCTGGCACCGAAAGAGCGGTGCTGGCCGCGGAGTCCAAGGACTTCGACAGGATGCACGAGGTCCTCGGCAAACCGCTTTCCCCCGAAGACGCACCACCTCAGCCGACACCGCGAAAACCTGACCAGACTCTCTACAGCGAGACGCCCGTGCACGGGAATCCGTACGGCGGGGTGATCCGGCTCAGCTCGCCTCGGCCGCGCCGTGAACTCGATCAATAAAGAGCGGCATCTGCGCCATCGGCTCAACCGAACCGCGACTCGACAAGCCCGGTCACATTTTCGACGCTGCTCCACGGCACCCTCCAACTCCACGCCAGCAGACAACAGGGGCTGTGAACATGGCATCAACATCGTCGTGCGGTCGCGGCAAGTCTCTTCCTGCCTGCGTCACCTGCAAATTGTGAAACAGGAGAGAATGCTGCGAAATAAGCGATAAATTGAACTGAATATTCCTCCGCTAAATCCAGGTGATTTGAAGTACGGTTGGTTTCATAGGGACCATGGCCACCGTGAACAGGTCACGAAAGGGAGGAAAGTGAGCTCACCTGAAAACGCGAAAGTGCCTCGGGAAATGCTGACCGTCGAGCAGGCGGCCGACCGACTCTCCGTCAGTCGTACAACCATGTTCGCGCTGCTCAGGAACGAAGTCGTACCAAGCGTGCTCGTCGGGCGTTACCGACGTATCCCGGCTGCCGAGTTGGCCACCTACGTCGAGAGCCTTTCTGCTCCGGAAGGTGACTGATCATGCCGCGCAAGAAGCGACTGGAGGGCACACGTGCACCCAATGGTGCCAGCAGCATCTACCTGGGAAAGGATGGAAAATGGCATGGTCGCGTCACCATGGGTGTGCTCGATAACGGAAAGCCGGACCGGCGACACGTCGAGCGGGCGACTGAGGCTGAGGTAGTCAGCAAGGTCCGCGAACTGGAGCGCCTACGCGACAGCGGCAAGGCGCCCAAAGCGGGGTCGCAGACCTGGACAGTCGAAAAGTGGCTGACCCATTGGGTCGAGACGATCGCGGCGCCATCCGTTCGCGAGAACACGCTGGCTGGCTATCGGACAGCGGTCTACAAACACCTCATTCCCGGGCTCGGTGCACATCGGCTCCGCAAGCTGGAGCCTGAACACCTCGAAAAGCTGTACGTGAAGTTGGCCGACCGCGGCGCGAAGCCCGGAACGGTGCACCAGGTGCACCGCACAGCGAAGACGGCGTTCAATGTCGCCCTGGAGCGCGGTCGGCTGGACACGAATCCGGCGAAGCTGGCGAAGTCGCCCCGCCTCGACGAGGACGAGATCGTCCCGCTGACCGCGGTTGAGGCGAAGCGGGTCCTGGCCGCAGCCCGCGGCCGGCGTAATGGAGCGCGGTTCGTGATCGCCCTCGCGCTCGGCCTTCGCCGGGGCGAGGCGCTCGGCCTGAAGTGGTCACGGATCGACCTTGACGCCGGTCTGCTGCGGACACCCCGCCAGCTTCAACGGCACAAGTGGAAGCACGGATGCGATGATCCTCACCGATGCGGCGAACGGCTCCATAAGGTCAAGCCCTGCCCCGACGCGTGCACCAGACACGCGAAGTGTCCGCCGGCGTGTCCGGAAGACTGCGCGCGGCACGCGAGTTCGTGTCCGAAGCGTCACGGCGGAGGTCTCCGCGAAGTCGACGTGAAATCGAAGGCCGGACGCCGCACGGTCGGCATCCCCAAACCGCTCCTGGAGCTGCTGCGCGCGCATAGGGCCGCACAGGACGAGGAGCGGGAGTTCGCCGGCACCGAGTGGCAGGAGGGCGGCTGGGTGTTCGCTCAGCCGACCGGCCGCCCGCTCGATCCTCGCGCCGACCACGACGAGTGGAAGGCATTGCTGGCCGAGGCGGAGGTGCGCGATGCCCGGCTGCACGACGCGCGGCATACCGCAGCCACCATGCTGCTAGTCCTCAAAGTCCCGCTGCCCGCGATCATGGAGATCATGGGCTGGGGAGACGCAGCAGTGGCAAAACGCTACGTGCACGTGCCTGACGAGGTCGTCTCCGAGATCGCCGGACAAGTTGGGGACTTCCTGTGGGGCGACACGGCAAGGCCGCAGAGCTCGCCACCGTCCACCGACGCTTCACTAATCAATCAGCTTCAGCGCCTGCTCGACGCCGCCAAGGCGTCAGATACCCCCGACGACGAGGATCCGCCCCCGCTTCGAGTGGTGAGCTGAACGCGTATAACGCCTTGTACTGAGACGGAAACTGAGACGGCGGGGTTGGCTCATTTGAGCTGGTCCCGCCGTTTTCGCTGGTGACTGTGTCGACCGAAGTCGGGATGACAGGATTTGAACCTGCGACCCTCCGCTCCCAAAGCGGATGCGCTACCAAGCTGCGCCACATCCCGTGACTTCCCCGATCTCCCGGGGGGTGTGCGCACAGCCTAGCGGGTCACGCTAAGCTGTTTTCGCACCCGGTACTCCGGGGGCACGCGGGTGTAGCTCAATGGTAGAGCCCTAGTCTTCCAAACTAGCTACGCGGGTTCGATTCCCGTCACCCGCTCCACAGCTCCACATTCGAACCCGCAGGCCCCTGGCCTGCGGGTTCTTTCGCGTCCGGGGGAAGCATCGGCGGGCTCGCGTGTCCGGACGGACGACACGCGTGTCGTCCGCAGCATCACGCGTGTCGTCCGATCGGTCACGTGAGGCATCGGTCCAGGTGGTCGTGAGTGGCGTTTCGGGTTCTAACCCGAAACGCCACCACGACCAACTCAGCCCAACGCCTCAATCCGACTCGGCGGGGGCCACGGCCTGCGAGAGGCCGCTGGACGCGGCATCCGCCTCCAGGTGCGCGGCGATCAGGTCCAGCAGCTTGTCCGTGTCGACGGGCTTGGTCACGTAGTCGTCCGCGCCCGAAGCGAGCGTTCGCGCCTTGTCCTCCGCGGTCGCCTTCGCCGTGACGGCGATCACGGGCAGGTCTTCGTGCGCGGCCTCCGCGCGGATGGCGGTGATCGTGGCGTTGCCGTCCAGTTCCGGCATCATCACGTCCATCAGGACGAGCGCGGTGTCCTCGTGCCGTTCCAGCGCCCGGATGCCGGCGACGCCGGTCTCGGCGTAGATGACCTCCAGGCCGTTGCGTTCCAGCAC
This sequence comes from Amycolatopsis roodepoortensis, assembly GCF_024628825.1. Taxonomy (NCBI): domain Bacteria; kingdom Bacillati; phylum Actinomycetota; class Actinomycetes; order Pseudonocardiales; family Pseudonocardiaceae; genus Amycolatopsis; species Amycolatopsis roodepoortensis. The sequence goes on along the minus strand of NZ_CP102415.1, from coordinate 2,755,102 downwards.
GGCGGCCAGCGCGAAGACGTTCCGGAGGTCGTCGTCGACGATCAGGATCTTCTCACCGTGGAACCGCTGTGCCGGCGCGGAGGGGGCCACCTGCGGCACCGCCATGATCAGCGGGACCCCGCCGGCCGCGGCGGTGGTCGGGACGACCAGGTTCGACGCGCTCACCGGCAGGTACAGGGTGAACGTGCTGCCCTTGCCGGGTTCGCTGCGGACGCGCAGTTCGCCGCCGAGCAGTTCCGTGAGCTGCTGGCTGATCGACAGGCCCAGCCCGGTGCCGCCGTACTTGCGGCTGGTGGTTCCGTCGGCTTGGCGGAACGCGTCGAAGATGATCGCGAGCTTGTCCGGCGCGATGCCGATCCCGGTGTCCTCGACGGCGAACGCGAGCACGCCGGGGGCGTTGCGGAGCGAGTCGGCTTCGACCTCGCCCGGATCGGCCATCCGGATGTGCAGGCGCACGCCGCCCTCGTCGGTGAACTTCGCCGCGTTGGACAGCAGGTTCCGCAGCACCTGCTGTACGCGGTGTTCGTCGGTGTGGATCGACGAAGGCACCGGCGGGTCGATCAGGACGGCGAACTCCAGGCCCTTGTCCGAGGTGAGCGGACGGCAGATCGATTCGACGTACTCGACCAGTTCGGGCAGCGTGACGTCGGACATCTGCAGGTCCAGGTGACCGGCCTCGACCTTGGCCATGTCGAGGATGTCGTTGATCAGCTGCTGCAGGTCGCTGCCCGCCGAGTAGATCGTCCGCGCGAACTGGACCTGTTTCTCCGACAGGTTCCCGTCCGGGTTCTCCGAGAGCAGTTTCGCGAGGATCAGCGCGCTGTTGAGCGGGGTCCGCAGCTCGTGCGACATGTTCGCCATGAACTCGGACTTGTACTGCGACGCCATGGTCAGCTGCCCGGCACGCTCTTCGAGCTCCTGCCGCGCCTGTTCGATCTCGCTGTTCTTGACCTCGATGTCGCGGTTCTGCTGCGCGAGCAGTGCCGCCTTCTCCGCGAGATCCGTGTTGGACCGGCGCAGTTCCCGTTGCTGTGCCTGCAACTGCTCCGACCGGGCGCGCAGTTCCTGTGCCAGGCGCTGGGATTCGGTCAGCAGTGCCTCGGTGCGGGAGTTCGACTGGATGGTGCTGACGTTGACCGCGATGGTCTCCTTCAGCTGCTCCAGCAGGTCGATGTGGACGGTGCTGAAGGCGTTGATGGTCGCCAGTTCCAGCACGCCGAGCACCTCGCCCTGGAACAGGACCGGCAGCACGATCACGTTCACCGGAGCGGCCGAACCCAGCCCGGACGAGATGAGCGCGTACTCCGGCGGGGCTTCGTGGACCAGTATCGTGCGGCGGTCGACGGCGGCCTGTCCGATGAGCGATTCGCCGGGGGAGAACCGCAGCCCGGTCTGGGATTTCGCCAGCCCGTAGGTCGCGATGCTCTCCAGGACCACCTCTTCCTGTTCGTCTTCACGGGCGAGGAAGAACGCGCCCTGCTGCGCGGACACGAGCGGGGTCAGCTCGGACAGGATCAGCGACGCCACCGAAGCGAGGTCCCGGTGACCCTGCATCAGCGCGGACAGCCGCGCGAGGTTGGTCTTGAGCCAGTCCTGCTCACGGTTCGCGCGGGTGGTCTCCTTCAGGTTCGCGATCATCTGGTTGATGTTGTCCTTGAGCTCGGCCACCTCCCCGGACGCGTCGACGGTGATGTGCCGGGTGAGATCGCCGGCGGTCACCGCGGTCGCCACCTGCGCGATCGCCCGCACCTGGGTGGTCAGGTTCCCGGCCAGCTGGTTCACGCTTTCGGTCAGCCGCGACCACGTGCCCGCGACACCGGGCACCTCCGCCTGGCCGCCGAGCGTGCCGTCCGTGCCGACCTCGCGGGCGACACGGGTGACTTCGGAGGCGAAGGCCGAGAGCTGGTCGACCATCGTGTTGATGGTGGTCTTGAGTTCGAGGATCTCGCCGCGCGCGTCGATGTCGATCTTCTTCGACAGATCGCCCTGCGCCACCGCGGTGGTCACCGTCGCGATGCTGCGGACCTGGCCGGTCAGGTTGTCGGCCATGACGTTCACGTTGTCCGTCAACGCCTTCCACGTGCCCGCCACGTTCGGCACGCGGGCCTGGCCGCCGAGGATGCCTTCCGTACCCACCTCGCGGGCGACCCGGGTGACCTCGTCGGCGAACGCGCGCAGCGTCTCGACCATGCTGTTGATCGTCTCGGCGAGGACCGCGACCTCGCCCTGCGCGTCGATCGAGATCTTCTTCGACAGGTCGCCGTTCGCCACCGCCGTCGTCACCGTCGCGATGCTGCGCACCTGGTCGGTGAGGTTGGTGGCCATGACGTTGACGTTGTCCGTGAGGTCCTTCCAGGTCCCGGCGACGCCGCGCACCTGCGCCTGGCCGCCGAGCTTGCCCTCGGTGCCGACCTCGCGGGACACCCGCGTGACTTCGTCGGCGAAGGCCGACAGCTGGTCGACCATGATGTTGACGGTGTTCTTGAGCTCCAGGATCTCGCCGCGCGCGTCGACGATGATCTTCTGCGTCAGGTCGCCCTTCGCCACCGCCGTGGTCACCTGGGCGATGTTCCGGACCTGGTCGGTCAGGTTCTTCGCCATGAAGTTGACGTTGTCGGTGAGGTCCTTCCAGGTCCCGGCGACGCCGGGCACCTGCGCCTGGCCGCCGAGCCGCCCGTCGCTGCCGACCTCACGGGCGACGCGGGTGACCTCGTCCGCGAACGCCGACAGCTGATCCACCATGGTGTTCAGCGTGTTCTTGAGTTCGAGGATCTCGCCCTTGGCGTCGACGGCGATCTTCTGCGAGAGATCGCCCTTCGCCACCGCCGTCGCCACCTGGGCGATGTTCCGGACCTGCGCGGTGAGGTTGTTCGCCATGAAGTTGACCGACCCGGTGAGGTCGCGCCACGTCCCGGCGACCCCCGGTACCTGCGCCTGGCCGCCGAGCTGACCTTCCGTGCCGACCTCGCGCGCCACCCGCGTGACCTCGTCGGCGAACGACGAGAGCTGGTCGACCATCGTGTTGACGGTCGTCTTGAGCTCCAGGATCTCGCCGCGCGCGTCGACCGTGATCTTCTGCGTCAGGTCGCCCTTCGCCACCGCGGTGGTGACCTGGGCGATGTTGCGGACCTGGTCGGTCAGGTTGTCGGCCATCTGGTTCACCGAATCGGTGAGCCCGCGCCAGGTGCCCGCGACGCCCGGCACGGTCGCCTGGCCGCCCAGACGGCCTTCGCTGCCGACCTCACGCGCCACCCGCGTGACCTCGTCCGCAAACGAGGACAGCTGATCCACCATGGTGTTCAGCGTGTTCTTGAGCTCGAGGATCTCGCCCTTGGCGTCGACGTTGATCTTCTGCGAGAGATCGCCCTGGGCGACCGCGGTCGCCACCTGGGCGATGTTGCGGACCTGGTCGGTCAGGTTGTCCGCCATCAGGTTCACCGAGTCGGTGAGGTCGCGCCACGTGCCCGCGGCGCCGGGGACCTGCGCCTGGCCGCCGAGCCGGCCTTCGCTACCCACCTCGCGGGAAACCCGGGTCACTTCGTCGGCGAACGACGAGAGCTGGTCGACCATGATGTTGACGGTGTTCTTGAGCTCCAGGATCTCGCCGCGCGCGTCGACGTTGATCTTCTGGGTCAGATCGCCCCGCGCCACCGCGGTGGTCACCTGGGCGATGTTGCGCACCTGGTCGGTCAAGTTGCTGGCCATGACGTTGACGTTGTCGGTGAGATCACGCCAGGTGCCCGCCACGCCCGGGACCTCGGCCTGGCCGCCGAGCCGTCCTTCGGTGGCGATCTCGCGGGCCACTCTGGTGACCTCGGTCGCGAACCGCGAAAGCTGTTTGATCAGGCCGTTGACCGTCTTCGCGACTTCGGCGAACTGACCCTGCAGCGGCCGCCCGCCGACTTCTAGGGGCATCGGCTCGGACAGATCGCCCTCGGCGACCGCCCCGAGGACGCGGTTGAGCTCGGCCGTGGGCCTGCTCACGTCCTCGATCAGGCCGTTCACGACGTCGACCGCGGTGGCCCAGCCGCCAGGGCCGATCTCGGCCGCCACCCGCTCGGTCAGCCTGCCTTCCTTGCCGACCGCTTCGCGGACGCGCAGGAGTTCGGTCACCAGTCGCTGGTTCCGCTCGGCGATGTCGTTGAAGGCGCCCGCGAGCTGGGCCGCGAGCCCGTCGCCGTGCGCCACGAGCCGCCGGCGGAAGTTGCCGTCCCCGAGGTCACGAGCCGCCGCGAGCAGGCGTTCCAGGGTCGCTTCGTCCACCTGGCCGCCACCACCTTCCACGGGGATCCGGTCCCTTTGGGAGTGCTGTGTCATCTGTGTCGACCCTCTCCACCACGCATGCCAAGCCATGGTCGTCGCATCAGCGTGCCATGATTCGACCTACACTTCGAGCCAGTCCGCCCGCTCACACTGCGCTACCCGCAAGGCAGGAGGAGGTCCGGGAATGGTGTCACGGCCCGCCCCGGCCTCGACGTCGCTCCCCTCGGAGTCGTCGCCCCCGGCGAGCGAGGGAGCCCTGCCCGAATCCGGGCGGTTCTGGCGTGAGCTGCTCGAAGACGTCCGTGACGCGGTGCTCGTGCAGGACGTCGGCGGCGCGTTGCGCTGGTCGAATCCCGCCGCCCGCGAGCTGTTCGGCGGCGGACGCCCGGTGCTCACCGCGGAAGGCCCCGACGTCGGGCATGTCGAGCACACCGGCCGCCGGTTCCCCGCGCGGATCCGGACGTTGCCCGGCGGCTGGCACGCGTGGACGGTGACCTCCGCGGTCGCGGCCGACGGCCCGCGCGTGGACGGTTTCCTCGCCGCTTCGGCGCCCCGGCTCGCCTCCGCGCGGGGCAGGCACGGGACGGCGAAGGTGATCGCCGAGGTCGCCGCGGCCGAACTCGCGGACTGTGTCTTCGTGCTGCTGCCGACCACTCGCGGCCGGTGGGAGTGGTGGAGCTGCGATCACCGCACCACCCACGGGCACGGCCGGATCAGGCGCGTCCCCGCCCAGCTGGCGCCGGTGCTCGCCGGCACCTTCGCCTCCACGGACGAACTCGAAGCCAAGGCGGTCCCGGAGGAGGAGATCGCGGCCCTGCCCGCGATCGTCGCGGAACGGCTCGCCGTCCATTCGTCGGTGACCGTGGTCTCGCTGGGCTTCGACGGCGGCTCCGGGGTCACCGGCGCGGTGGTGCTCGGCAGGCGCGGCGCGCCCGCGTTCGGCGAGGACCACCCGCGAGCGGTGACCGAGTTCGCCCGCGCCGCCGGGACGGCACTGGCGAACGCGCACCGCTACGCCCGCCAGGAAGAGGCCACCCGCGGCCTGGAGACCACGCTGCGCCCGACGCCGCCCCCGGACGTCCACGGCGCCAAGTTCGACGTCTGGTACGAGCCGTCGGGCGGACTGCTCGACGTCGGCGGCGACTTCTACGACGTCCTGCCGCGTGAAGGCGGCGGCGCGATGTTCGTCCTCGGCGACGTCTGCGGCAAGGGGGCCGAGGCGGCCGCGCTCACCGGCCGCGTCCGGCAGACCCTCGCCGCGCTCGACCTCGTCGAGCACGACAACACGACGTTGCTGAGCCTGCTGAACTCCCTGCTCATCACCGGCGGCAGCGGCCGGTTCGCCACGCTGGTGCTCGGTTCGGTGCTGGCCGGCGAAGACGATCTGGGCGTCACCCTGGCCTCCGGCGGGCATCCGGCGCCGCTGGTGGTGCGCCGCCGCGGCGGCGTCGACGAGATCACCCTGCCCGGCACGCTGGTCGGGATCTCCCCGCAGGCCCGGTTCGCCGAGACCGCCATCCGGCTGGCCGAGGGCGACGTCTGCCTGCTCTACACCGACGGGATCACCGAAGCGCGGCATCACGAGCGGCCGTCGGACCTGTTCGGGGACGAACGGCTGCGTGACCTGCTGGCAGGCTGCCAGGGGATGTCCGGCCGCGAGGTCGTCGCCCGGGTTCGTTCCGCGGTGCGGGAATGGCTCGGCAGCGGGACGCACGACGACATCGCCGTCCTCGCCATCGAAGCCTCACGCCCCGTTCAGTAGCCGCACCACCGCCCGCTCCACGATGTCGCGTGCCTCGTCGGGACTGCCGGCCTTCGCGGCTCGCCGTACCGCGCGGGCGACGGTCCGGTCCCGCCGGTACGCCTCGACCACCCGAGGGTCCACATAGGACCGTCGCGCCACGGCGGGTGTGTTGCCGAGCCCCTCGGCGACTTCCGTCATCACGGTCTTCTCGACCCGCTTCAATCCTCGTTCGCTGGAAGGCTTTTCGGTGTCCGCGAAGGCCGAAGCGGCCAGGACGGTGGCGTTCCAGGTGCGCAGATCCTTGGCGGTGAAACCGTCGCCGACGATTTCCCGGAGCCGGTCGTTGATGTCGTCCGCTTTCACCTCGTGCCAGCCGTCACCGTCGCGGTAGGCGAGCAGGCGCACGGCGCCGCCCCGCACCCGCCGCAGGGAGCGGACCAGCCGCACCAGGGACTCGTCCCGCAGCCGGACCTTCCGCTGGATGCCGTGCTTCGCGGGGTAGTCGCACACCAGGCATTCGCCGCGGAGCTCGACGTGCTCGCACAGCAACGTCGCCACCCCGTGGGTGCCGTGCTCGTCGGCGTAGCTCTCGCCACCGGTGCGGAAGACCCCGAGGTCGATCATCCGCAGGGCGCCGGCGAGCACGCGTTCCCGCTTCAGGCCGCGAGAGTCGAGATCCTCCTGGACCGTCTCGCGCAGCTTGGGCAGCTTCCGCGCCAGTGCGAGGACGCGATCGTGTTTCTCCTCGTCCCGGGCCCGTCGCCATTCGGGGTGGTAGAGGTACTGCTTCCGTCCGGCGTCGTCGATCCCGACCGCCTGGATGTGGGCGTTCTCGTGCGGGGAGATCCACACGCGCCGCCACGCGGGCGGTATCGCGAGCGCGTTGATCCGCTCGATCGTCTCCCCGTCCTTCAGCGGCTCGCCGTCCGGGGTCAGATAGCCGAAGCCACGACCTCTGCGCCGCCTCCGGATACCGGGGGACGCCAGGTCCGCTCGCCGAAGTCGCATGCGGGCAGATACCCGCCGCGGCGGGAGTTCATGCCCATGGTTCGGCGGTCGCGGTCCGGGGTAGTCCGAAAGCGACTACGACCTCAGGAGGGAACCCGATGGCGACATCGCTGAACGGACGCCGCGTGGCCATCCTCGCCGCGGACGGCGTGGAACAGGTCGAGCTGGTCGAGCCGCGCAGGGCGGTCACCGACGCCGGGGCGACGGCCGAAGTCGTCTCGCTGGAGCCCGGCGAGATCCAGGCCATGAACGGCGACATCGACAAGGCCGAGAAGTTCACCGTCGACCGGGTCGTCAAGGACGTCACGGTCGCCGACTTCGACGCGCTCGTGCTGCCCGGCGGCACGATGAACCCGGACAACCTGCGCGCGGACGAGGACGCCGTCCGCTTCGTGCGCGACTTCGTGAACAGCGGCAAACCCGTCGGCGTGATCTGCCACGGGCCGTGGACGCTGGTCGAGGCCGACGTCGTCCGCGGCCGCACGCTCACGTCGTATCCCAGCATTCGCACCGACATCCGCAACGCCGGCGGAACCGTCGTCGACCAGGAGGTCGTCACCGACGGCAACCTGACCTCGAGCCGCAATCCGGACGACCTGCCCGCGTTCTGCGCCGAGATCGTCACCCGATTCGCCGGTTAAACGAGTGGCGCGCGTCACAGAACTGGGGGATCGTGGTGGTGGGGAAGGAGGTGCCGCGATGACCGTGCATGCCAGACGCTACGGCCGCTGGTGCCGTGAGCATTTCGAGACCGAGCACGAGCCGGAACGGACGCGGCCCGCGGAGACCACGGCCGCCCCGGAGGTCACCGACGCCCAGGCCGAACAGGCTCAGGCGGGTGACGCCCCGGAGGGGAGACCGGGCTCGCTCAACTGACGGAGCGTCGGTACCAGACCCGCTTCGGGCCGGGGAGGCCGATCCGCGAGACCAGGTCGGTCACCACGCCGCCGATGATCAGCCACAGCAACGCGGCGAGACCGTCGTTGAACAAGGTGCGGAGTTTGAGGCCGTCCGGGGTGAACAGGTTCCGCAGGCCGAGTGAGACGGCGCGCGACCACTGGTCGATCAGCTGCGCGAACCCGTTCCCCGGGTTGGCTTCGCCGAACACCAGCAGGATGTGCACGATCAGCACCAGCGCGGAGATCCAGGACACCGCGTGGACGACGGCGTTGACGACCCGCACGACGCGGATCCTGCCGGGTGTCCGTTCGACGATCTCTTCTTCCTGCGGCTCTCGCGGGTCGTTGATGTAGGTCATCGCCGTCTCCCATCATCGTCCACAGTGGACACCCGTACCGTGCGGTCGCTCAGCCGGGTGGACCGGGCCTGCTGCTCTTCGTCGTCGGCGGGCCGGGCTTGGTCTTGCTCGGCTTGCCCGAGGTGCTCTGCCGGTCGCTTGCGGCGGTCGTGTCCCTCGGCGCGGAGGTGGCCTCGGTGCTCCGGGCGCCTGTCGGATCCGCGCCGGAAGCCGGGACCGCTTCGGTCACCACGACGGTGCCGTTGCTCGCCTTCGGGCCGCGGGTGGGCACCTCGACGGCCTCCGAAACCTGCGGTCCCGGGCCTGCCACCGGTCCCGAAGTGCTGGTCACCGCCGGGGGAAGCATCCCTTCCGGCCGCGCCGGCGCGGGCGTACCCGTCTGGTTGAGGGCCAGCATGACACCGAGGGTGATCGCGGCGGCGGGCGCGCTGACGGCGGCGACCACCGCCGCCCGCTTACGGGTGGCGGGCGCGAGACGGACCACCTTCGTCCCGGTGGAATCCTCCAGCAGGATCCGGGAGATGGCCGCGGCCGTCGGACGCTGCGCCGGTTTCCGCGCGGTCATCCCGCGCAACAAGGTCGTCATGGTCACCGACAGCCCGCCGGGGATCCGCGGCGGCCGGTGCAGCCTGCCGACCGCGGCCTCGACCGGCGTCCCGGTGTACTCCCGCTCGCCGGACAGGCATTCGAGCAGGACGAGGCCGAGGGAATAGATGTCGGCGGGCGGGCCGACGTTCTCGCCGCGGACCTGTTCGGGCGCCATGTACGCCGCCGTGCCGACGACGCCGCCGGTCTCGGTCACCCTGGTCGCGTCGAAGGCGTGCGCCACGCCGAAGTCGCCGATCAGCGGGCCGTCGCCGTCGATCAGGATGTTCGCCGGTTTCAGGTCACGGTGGGTGATGCCGTGCGCGTGGACGTGGGCGAGCGCGTCGGTCAGCCGGGCGGCCAGCTCGACGACCTCGTCCTGGGGAAGCGGGCCGGACCGCAGGCGCTGGGCCAGGTTCGGGCCCTCGACCAGGCGCATCGTGAGATAGGTGTAGCCGTCGTCGGAGCCCGCGTCGTACAGCGGGACGAGGCCGGGGTGACGGACCGCGCTGAGGGTCTGGATCTCCTGCTCCCGGCGGCGCTCGTCCCTGGCCATCGTGTCCGCGTGGAACAGTTTCAGCGCGACTTCGCGTCCTTCGCGCAGGTCCCAGGCGCGGAACACGCGTGCGGTCGCGCCGCGGCCGAGCAGCTCGCGGACCTCGTACCGGCCGGCGAGCCTGCGCGGCAGATGGTCCGGGTCGTGGACGTTCAGGCTGAACCGGCGCTGTGTGGTCCCGGGGTCTTCTTCCTCATCACCACCAGCACGCGCACCCGCGTCGTCCATCGGTGCTACCTCCGTCTCACCGGCCGAACGCCGTATACCCGGTCCGGCCCCGGGCGAAACAAGGTTTGCGAGAGTACCGGAGATGATCTGGGGGTTCACCCCGAACGGCGGGCAACCAGGGCGGGGGCCGGACGTCCCGTGGTCATGAAGCCGAACCGGTGGGCCGCGCTCGCCGCCACCGCACTGACCGCCCTGGCCGTCTTCACCCCGCCCGCCGCCGCCGACGCTCGGGTGCCCGAGGGTTTCGCCCCCGCGTCGACCAGCTGGACCGGGCCGCGGCACGGATTCGTCCTCGGGTTCTCGCCGTGCGGGAAACCCGGATGGTGCGCTTCGCTGCTGGCGACCACCGACGGCGGGAAGCGGTGGCGCCGCGTCGGTGAACCGCCGATCTCCTTGCCGGACAACCACAATCAGGTCAAACTCACGGTGATCGACGGGCGCGACGCGTTCCTCTCCGACGGCACCCGGCTGCTCGCCAGCCACGACGGCGGCGGCAAATGGTCCGAGGTGCGCCTCGCCGGGGTCCGGGAACCCTTCTATATTTCGAAGATCGCCGAATCGGGGCCGCGGGTGTTCGCGATGGTCACCGGATTCGGCACCCCGTCGACGACGACGCTGTACGCCGGGATCGCCGGCACGCGGCTGCTCCTGCCGGTCCCGGGATTCACCGTCACCGGCTCCTCGACCTACGGCGACATCGCGACCAGCGGCGGGATCCAGGTCTCGATGGGGGCGGACCACCGCGTCCAGAAGTATTGGACGTCGTCGGACGGCTTGACCTTCGCGGCCGCGCCGCCGCCCTGCCCGGCGGACACTTCGGCTTCGCTGAGCGGCGTCCGGCGAGGACAGGTGCTGGCGCTGTGCAGCGGGGGACCGGGGACGCCGCAACCGGGCGCGACCGTCCGGCGGCTGTGGCGCGCGCCGAAGCTCGGCGGGCATTTCACCGGGTCGGCGCAGGCGCCCACGCTCGGGATCGACCAGAGCTTCAGCGCGGCGTCGCCCACGGCGGCGACCGTCGCGGCGGAAGGCGGCGGCACCGGATTCCTGCACAGCACCGCCGACGGCGGATCGACCTGGACGACGACCGTGCTCAGCGGCCGCGGCGTCTGCCTCAACGATCTGGACTTCCCGGACGAACGGGTCGGCGTGGTCGTGGACGGCCTGCCCGACGCGGAGGGCGGGTCCGCCGTGTACCGCACCACCGACGGCGGAGTCACCTGGCGCGAGCTCGTCTTCGGGTGATCGGCGCAGGTAGGCAAGGCCCTTGGGGAGGTTCACGGGACAGCACGCCATGTCGTAATCTGTGTACGGTCCGTCGATGTCGAGGGAGCCGTGGGCGCGTTCGCGCGGCCCGTGCGCGGCTGAAGGGTGGAACGTGTCCATGACTTCGGACGAGGTCCGGTCCGTGCCGAGGCGCCCGCTCCCCCTCGACTACAGCAAGCCCAACCTCGCCCGGATGAAGGACGTCCTTCTCGGCGGGCACGACCACTACGAGGTCGACAGGCGGGCGGTGGAGGATCTGCTCGCCATCGCCCCCGACGCCGCGTCGATGGCCAAGGAGTTCCGCTCTTGGGCGAACCGGGTGGTCCGGTTCCTCGCCGGCGCCCGCGGGATCGACCAGTTCCTCGACCTGGGCTCCGGATTGCCCACCTCGGAGAACACGCATCAGGCGGCGCAGCGGTACAACCCGGACGCGCTGGTCGTCTACGTCGACCACGACCCGGTGGTCCAGGCGCACGGGCTGGCGCTGCTGGAGGACCTGCTCGTCCACGTCAGCGGCGCCGATCTGACCGATCCGGAGCAGACCCTCGCCGATCCGGTGGTCGCCGAGCACATCGAATTCGACCGCCCGGTCGCGGTGATCCTGAACTCGGTGCTGCACCACATCGAAGACTTCGACGAGGCGCGGTCCGTCGTCCGGGCGTACGTCGACGCGATCGCGCCCGGCTCGTACGTGCTGATCACCCACGACTTCACCCCTGGCGAGGGCGCACGCGGCGCGCTCGCCAGGAAGCTCGACGACCTCATGGCGAGCACCGGGCACCGCACCGTGCATCGCGGCCGCGAGGAGATCGAGTCGCTGTTCGACGGGCTGGAGGTCTTGGAGCCCGGCGTCGTTCACCTGCACGAGTGGTGGCCCGAGGGGCCGCGGCTCGCTCCGCTGTCCGAGCTGAACCACCTGAGCCTCGGCGGGGTGGGGATCAAGCCTTAAGGGGCGGGGCTGCCGGAGCGGCATGTCGCGAAAGCCACTTTCGGGACGTCAGGCGTCGAGAAAGTGGCTTTCGCGACGTGCGCGGAGGGCCGTCCCCGGGCGACGGTCGGCGCGGGCTCGCCTCTGGCGGCTGTGTTGCGAAAGCCACTTTCGCAACGTTGAAGGTTGCGAAAGTGGCTTTCGCAACCCTTGTGGAGGCACCCGACACAAAAGCGCGCGTCAAGCCCTCAGCGAGGCGAACAACGCCGTCAGTTCGTCGTGCGCGGTCCCGAAGTCCTCGGTGTTGCCGGTGAAGGCCAGTTCCAGCGTCTCGCCGTCGGACAGCTCCAGCATCAGGTACGCGGTGAGCTTGCGGCGGGGGAAGCCGCCCGCGACGATGTCCGAGAACGGGATCCGCCGGGCGCCCGGTTCGGCGCGCAGATCGTCGAGGCCGCGCTCGCGCAGCTTCCGGATCCGCTTGCGGTCCGACACACCGCGCGCCCCGATCAGCCCGGCGAGGCCACGGCGGATCAGCACCGAACGCGCCATCGGCAGCAACACCACTTCGGTGTCGCAGACGATCAAGTCGTAGAGCTTCCGCTTGGCCTTGAGCGCGGTGAACATCCCGAGCATCCGTGCCTCGGCGGGATCCGGCTCCGGCTGGGGCTCCTGCTTGCAGAAGTACCCGGCGGGCACGCTCAGCAACTGCAGGTTGTGGACCAGTTCGTCGACCGCGCGCGGGCTCCGCACCGCCGGGCCGACCAGTTCGGCGACGTCGAACGGCTCGCCGTCGCCGAGGCACAGTTCCCAGCCGCCGCCCCAGTTCAGGCGGTGCGCGGCGACGCCGTTGTCGATCATCGCGGCGGTGACGGTGTCGGCGAACAGTTCGGTGAGCAGTGCGAGGCCCTCCTCGCGGGACGGCGCCCGCAGGGGTTTGGCGAGCGCGTCGGCGTCCCCGTCGCGCAGCACCCGCACGACCTCGCCGATCGTGCCGCGCGGCGCCAGCCTGCTTTCGATCCCGGCCGAGGTCAGCAGCCTCGCGCCCTCCGCCACCGACGCCCGGCCCGCGCGTTTGACGACCTCGTCCCAGTCCGCGCGCGGTCCGACGTCACGGACCAGCACGTTCAGCTCCGCCTCGGGCACGTCGACCTTCGGCGCGCCAAGGAGCGACCAGCCCGGCCGGGCGTCCGGCTTCACCGGGTTGTCCGGCACGCCCGCCAGCGCGGCGATCCGCCGCTTCGTGGGCGGATGGCTGTCGTACTTCGACAGCTCCTCGCCGTCGATGATGTCGTCGGCGTACTCGGCCACCCAGTCCCGCTGGACGGGGTGATTGAGGTACGACCGGAACCCCAGCAGCACGGCGGGAGTGCGCCGGGCCGCCGCGCCGAGCGAGAGATAGCGCTCGGAGTAGTCCTTCCACAGCGGGCTCAGCGTCGCGACCTTCCGCAGCGCCGCGGCCGCCGTCCGGCTGCCCGCCGCGAGCACGGACGCCTCGTCGGCCTGCAGTTCCTGCCGCCGGTTCGCCGACCGCGCGATTAGGAGGTACAGCTTCGAGTACGCGGAGAGCAGGGCCCTGGCGGGGCCGCCGTCCAGCCTGTCGACGGTGAAGGCGAGCGTCTGGGTGCCGCGGTAGGTCAGCGCGAGCAGCCGGGTGTGGCCGCCGCTGTAGTGGCCGAGTTCGTGCGCGAGGACCGCGCGCAGTTCGCTCACGCTCAGCGCGGCCATCAGCGGCAGCCCGATCAGCATCGTGCGGCGGCCCGGCCGCAGGCCGAGGAACCGGGCGTCCTCGGTGACCGCGGCGTTGATCTCGCCGATCAGCACGATCTCGTCCGGCGGCCGCGTCTTCACCTGGGCGGCGAGGTCGTCGATCATCCGCCACAGCGCGGGATGCGCTTCGCGGTCCAGCCGCGGTCCCTCGATCGGGGGACGCCGCGCCCGCAGCGCGCTCACCAGCCCGAAGCCGAGCGCGATCATGATCGCGAGCCCGCCGAGCATGACGTAGGTACCGATCTTGCCCTGGATCCGCAGGCCCGCCAGCACACTGGCGACACCCACCGCGACGACCACCACTGGGAACGCCACGAGCAGAAGTGTCGCGAGGACGGCGCGTCCTCGGGCCTGCATCGTCCGGTTACCTCTTTTCGCACAAGTGCCGTCTGTGCGGCCGAATAGTAACCGGCTACGCAGCGGGCTCGGGCGAGAACAAAGCGCTACGCCCGCGACCTGCGACAGCCCGAAGCCTCGTGAGTGGTCAGGACGGTTCTAACCGTCCTAACCACTCACGAGGGTGATGACTAGGCGACGTTGAAGGTGTCGGGATCCGGTCCGGTCCGCTCGCCTCGGTCCAGCACGGACAGCGCGGCGATGTCCTCCTCCGACAGCGTGAACCCGAAGACGTCGAGGTTCTCCTTGATCCGCGACGGCGTCACGGACTTCGGGATGACGACGTTGCCGAGCTGCAGGTGCCACCGCAGGACGATCTGCGCCGGCGTGCGGCCGTGCTTGGCGGCCAGCGCGGTGATCGCGTCCTCGCCGAGCAGGGTGCCGCCCTTGGCCAGCGGGCTCCACGCCTCGGTCGCGATGCCGTGCTTCGCGTCGAATTCGCGCACCGCGGCCTGCTGGAGGTACGGGTGCACCTCGACCTGGTTGACCGCCGGGGTCACCGAGCCGGCGTCGAGAAGCCGTTCGAGATGCGCGGGCTGGAAGTTGGACACGCCGATCGCGCGCACCCGGCCGTCGGCGTAGAGCTTCTCGAAGGCCTTCCACGTGTCGCGGTAGAGATCGCGCTCCGGCGTCGGCCAGTGGATGAGGTACAGGTCCAGCTTTTCGAGGCCCAGCTTAGCCATACTGACGTCGAACGCCTTCAGCGTGGCGTCGTAGCCCTGTTCGCTGTTCCACAGTTTGGTGGTGATGAACAGCTCGTCGCGGGGGATCCCGGCTTCGGCGAGCGCCTTGCCGACGCCCGCTTCGTTGCCGTAGACGGCGGCGGTGTCGATGCTGCGGTAGCCCGCGTCCAGCGCGGCCTTGACCGCGGCGGTGGTCTCCTCGTCCGGCACCTGGAAGACGCCGAACCCGAGCTGCGGCATCTCCACCCCGTTGTTGAGCTTGACGGTGGGAATGTCGGTCACTTGCGTTCCTTTCATGGGTACTGACGGGTCAGGCGGCGGGGGCCAGTTCGGCGCGACGAGCCTTTCGCCGCCCGTGGTCGAGCATGCCCGAGATGACCGCGACCAGCAGTCCGGCGAGCGCGAGCGCGGCGCCGATCCAGTTGGGCGCGGTGTAGCCCAGGCCGGCGTCGATGGCCTTGCCGCCGAGCCACGCGCCCCCGGCGTTGCCGAGGTTGAACGCGGCGATGTTGGCCGCCGAAGCCAGCGCGGGCGCGCCTTCGGCCTTGTTCATGACGCGGGCCTGCAGCGGCGCGACGGTCGCGAAACCGGCGGCGCCGAAGACCGCGATGGTGATCGCGGCGGGAAGCTGGGCGTGCGCGGTGAAGACGAACACGACCAGCACGGCCGCGAGCACGGCGAGGATGACGTACAGGCTGGGCATCAGCGACCGGTCGGCCGCCTTGCCGCCGAGCAGGTTGCCGACGAACAGGCCGCCGCCGAACAGCACGAGCAGCCAGGTCACCGCGCCGGGGGAGAAGCCGGCGACCTCGGTCATCATCGGGGCGATGTAGGTGAAGGACGCGAACACCCCGGCGAAGCCGAGCGCGGTCATCGCCAGCGCGAGCCACACCTGCGGACGCCGGAACACGGCCAGTTCGCTGCGCAGCCCTGCGCTCTTCGTCGTCGCCTGCACGGGGACCAGCGCGAGGATCCCGATCAGGCCGATCACGCCGAGCGCGCTGACCGCCCAGAACGTCGAACGCCAGCCCAGTGCCTGGCCGAGCGCGGTCCCGGCGGGAACGCCGAGGACGTTGGCGACGGTCAGGCCGGTGAACATCATCGCGATGGCGCCCGCCTGCTTGTTCGGCGCGACCAGCGAGGCGGCGACGACCGCCCCGACACCGAAGAACGCGCCGTGTGAGAGCGCGGCGACCACGCGGCCGGTCATCAGCAGGCCGTAGGTGGGGGCCAGCGCCGAAACGACGTTGCCGGCGATGAACAGGACCATCAGGCCGACCAGGACCGTCTTGCGCGGCACTCGCGACGCGAGCGCGGTCAGCAGCGGGGCGCCGACCACGACGCCCAGCGCGTATCCGGAGATCAGCAGTCCGGCGGAGGGGATCGAGACGCCGAAGTCGCCCGCGACCTCGGGCAGCAGGCCCATGATCACGAACTCGGTGGTGCCGATACCGAAGGCACTGATCGCCAGTGCGAGCAGAGCGGCAGGCATTGGAGGCTCACTTCTTCCCGTAGAGTGGTGTTGTCTGGCGTTGGCAACTACGGGCGTCTGAAATAGTTGCACGCGCCGTATATTGCACACGCTTGATGATGCATGACGCAACGAAGCTCGGGCAACCGGGGAAGAGGTGAACCGTGTCACTGGCCGACGACGCCGTGGAGGCACGCGCGCAGGGCTGGCGGACCCTGGCCGCACTGCACGCGCGGATCGAGGACGCGCTGGAGCGGGCGCTGGCGCAGCAGCACTCGCTGTCCGTCAGCGAGTACACCGTGCTGGACGTGCTCGCCCGGCAGGACGGTTTCCACCTGCGGATGAACCAGCTGTCGAACGCCGTCGTGCTCAGCCAGTCGGCGACGACCCGGCTGGTGTCGCGGCTGGAGGACCGGGGGCTGCTGCAGCGGTACCTGTGCCCGGACGACCGGCGGGGGATCTACACGGAGGTCACGCCTGCCGGGCAGGAGCTGCTCGCGGCCGCCCGGCCGACGCACGACGCCGTCCTGACCGAGGCTTTGGCCGCGGCCGAGGAACTCCCCGAACTCGCGCCTTTGGTCGCCGCGCTCGGAAAGCTCACCTTCGCCCGCTCCTGACCCTCGCAAGTAGGTGACTACTCGCGAGCCGGGCTGGCAAGGTGAGGGCGTGGACGATCTTCTGTTGCGCCGGGTCCGGGTCGGCTTGGCGGGTTCTTTGTCGGACGTGCGGATCGAGGGTGGCCGGATCGCGGCCATCGCGGGCCCGGGGCAGGCGGGCGAGGCGTCGGAGATCCTGGACGGGCACGGCGGCACCCTGCTGCCCGGCCTGGTCGACGCGCACGTGCACACCGCCCAGTGGTCGGCCGCGCGCCGCCGGATCCCGCTGGGGGAGGCGACTTCCGCCGCGCACACGGTCGAGCTCGTGCTGGCGCACCTGCTGGCGAATCCCGCGCCGCCCGGCGAGCTCGTGCTCGGCGCCGGGTTCCGTGACGGACTCTGGCCCGACGCCCCGCACAAGGATCTGCTGCAGAAGGCGCTGCCCGGGCATCCGGTCGCGCTGTTCAGCGCCGACCTCCACACGCTGTGGCTCAGTCCCGCCGCGCTCAAGCTCATCGGCCGCGAGCATCCGACCGGGGTGCTGCTGGAGAACGACTGCATGAGCGCGACGGCCGAACTCCCGATCGCGCCCGAGGACGTCGTCGACGGCTGGGTGGCCGACGCCCTCGACGCGGCGGCCGCCCGCGGCGTCACCAGGATCGCCGACTACGAATACGCCGACACGGTCACCGACTGGCGGCGACGGCAGGCGCGGAGACCCCTGCCGGTCCGGGTCTCCTGCGTGATCGCGAAGTACCTGCTCGACACGGCCATCGAGCGCGGCCACCGTTCCGGAGACGTACTGGAGGACAGCGGCGGGCTGCTCACGGTCGGGCCGTTCAAGCTGTTCGTCGACGGTTCGCTGAACACGCGCACCGCGTACTGCGTGGGGCACTACGCCGGAACCGAGTCCCACGGGCTGCTCGAACTGCCGCCCGAGGAGCTGGAACCGTTGATGCGCAAGGCATCCGCGAACGGCCTTTCGCCCGCGGTGCACGCGATCGGCGACCACGCCAACAAGATCGCGCTCGACGCCTTCGCGAGGGTCGGCTGCGCGGGCCGCATCGAGCACGCGCAACTGCTGTGCGCCGAGGACGTCGCGCGGTTCGCCGAGCTGGGTGTCGTGGCGAGTGTGCAGCCCGCCCATCAGCCGGACGACCGCGACGTCGCCGACCGGCATTGGCACGGCTGGACCGACCGCGCCTTCCCGTACGGCGCTCTGCATCGCTCCGGGGTGACGCTGGAGTTCGGTTCGGACGCGCCGGTCGCGCCGCTGGACCCGTGGGACGCGATCGCGTCGGCGGTCAGCCGCACCGACGACGAGCGCCCGCCGTGGCATCCCGAGCAGGCCATGCCGCTGGAGGCCGCGCTCGCCGCGTCGTCCGGTGGCCGGACGTCGGTGGCCGTCGGGGACGTCGCGGATCTGGTCGTCACCGCCGTGGACCCGGTGCGGCTGTCCCCGGCCGGGCTGCGCGACATCCCCGTCACCGCCACGATCATGGACGGCCGTGTCACCTACGCGTCCTGAGTCTTTCCTTGCGGTGGCGCAACGCCTTAATGGAAGGGCATGGATCACCGTCTGCTCGACCGGCTCCGGGACCTCCACCGCTCCTTGAGCACCGACATCGGCTTCGTCACCCGGATGGTCGAGGAGGACGCGCCGCGGGCCGACGTCCTCCGTGATCTCGGGGAACGGCTCACCGACCTCGGCACCGCACTGCTCGCCCGTTCGGACCACGTCGACGCCGACGTGCTCGCGAAGCTGCCCGACGACGGCTGGCTGCCCGAAGCGGGCGAGCATCACCGGGCGCTGCTCGTGGCCCACCACGTCGGCGAGCGGCCGCTGCGCTGCGGGCGGATCTATCTCGCCGTCTGCGGCGC
The DNA here is from genome assembly GCF_024628825.1 of Amycolatopsis roodepoortensis. Classification (NCBI taxonomy): domain Bacteria; kingdom Bacillati; phylum Actinomycetota; class Actinomycetes; order Pseudonocardiales; family Pseudonocardiaceae; genus Amycolatopsis; species Amycolatopsis roodepoortensis. The sequence goes on along the minus strand of NZ_CP102415.1, from coordinate 2,736,475 downwards.
GCCGTGCTTTCCCTTCTACGGTAGGGACCGCTCCCGGCGGACCGCCCGGCACGAGCGGTGCCCGACCTGCCGGGACCGCCTGTTCCGGTGACGGCGGCTGCGAGCGGCGGCGGGGTGCGGCAGGGTCGGATGACATGAGCACCGGGAAGCTGTTCCGGATCGCCATCGCCCTGAAGGGGCTCGACGGCGCCTTGCAACTGCTGGGCGGGCTGGTCCTGCTGATCGTGCCGGCGTCGCTCATCTCCGGTTTCGCGCACGCCGTGGTCACCCGCGACCTGCTCGGCGACCCCGAAGGGACGCTGGCCCGGCACCTCGAACTGGCCGCCGGTCACTTCGCCGAAGGCCGGACGTTCGCCGTGGTGTACCTCGTGGCGCACGGGATCGTCAAACTCGGCCTGGTCTGGGCGCTGGCGAAGAAGGTGTTGCGGGCGTACCCCGTCGCCGCCGTGGTGCTCTCGGCGTTCGTGGTCTACGAGATCCTCCGCGCGATCCACACGCACTCGCTCGCGCTTCCGTTCTTCGCCGCCCTCGACGTGGTGATCGTCGTGCTGGTCCTGCGCGAGTACCGGCAGCTCAAACGGGATCGCGTCGCGGCCTGACCGCCCGGTTCAGGCCGCGACGCGAAACTCTTCCGTGGTGACGTCCGCGCCGGGCGGATCCACCACGAGCGCGGTGGCGTTGTCGGAGCCACCGAGCGAGATCGCCGTCCGCACCAGCTCGGTGGCCGCCCTGTCCGGCATCCCGAGGATGTCGAGCATGGTCGGCCCGCTGAGCGTCTTGTGCACACCGTCGCTGGTGAGCAAGAGCCCGCCGGTCGTGACGGTGGCCGTGCCGATCTCGTGCGCACCGGCCGTGCGGACGCTGGTGGTGACGACGTGTTCCATCCGCGGTGTCACGGGTTGTCCGTGGTCGCGGAAGTACTGCGCGAGCGTATGGTCCTTCGTCACCTGCCGCACGGTGTAACCGTCCCAAGCGTACGCCCGTGCGTCCCCGACCCACGCGATGCCATACCCCTCGGCGGTCCGCACGGCCACGACGAGGACGCAGTCACCGGCCTCGCCGAGAGCGAGCACTGCCCGCTGAGCAGCGAGAACGGCCCCGGTCGCCCCCTGCTCGACCGGTGTCCTGGACGCCGCCGAGGCGGCCGTCCGCGCCGCGCGTGCCGCGTTCGGGTGATCTCCGACTCCATCGGCCAGGGCGAACACGATCCCCCGGCCGTCCGGGGCCGCGTACGCCGCGACGGCGTCCGCGTTGTGTTCGCGCGGACCCTGCGCGCTCGCCGTGTGCCAGTGCGGAAGCTCCCTCATGGTCTTCTCCTCACCCCTGGGTGATTCCCTGCTTCCAGGGTGCGCCTTGATCCTGTGGGCGACCTGAGGGTTCGGTGTCATGCGCCTGTCGGTCCGCTCTCGTGCCCGGAGGCGTAACTCACGTGATCAGAGACGTAACTCGCGTGCTCGGAGGCGTCACACGCGAGTTACGCCTCCGATCACGCGAGTTACGCCTTCAAGCACGCGAGTTACGCCTTGGCGGTCAGCGCAGGCGCGTGATCAGCGTCCGCAGCCAGCTCTCCGCCATCGCCGGTTCCTTCCGCAGATACCGCACCAGCAGGTCCCGCCCGGCCTTCGAACGCCCCGCCTCGACGATCGCGACCGCCTCGGCCAGCCCCCGCAGCCGCTTGTCCGAATGCTCCGGCGCGCGGCCGTTCTCGTCCGACCAGCGCGGCCGCGGGAACGACGCCGTGAGCTTGGGCTGCGTGTTGCCGAAGTAGAGCCAGACCGGCTCGTCGAGCGAGATGTTCCGGACGCCGTTCGCGGGCAGGTCGGCGGGCCAGCCGAACTGCTGCTGCCAGCGGAACGCCGTCGGGCTCGTGTCCTCGCGGATGGTGATCCCGAGGAACCGGATTCGGCCGCGGATGATGCTCCAGGCCTCGCGTTCGTCCTCGATCCAGCGCCGCAGAAATCCGTAGAGCTCGGTGAACGTCTGTCCTGTGTAGACGAGGTCGACGAACACCTTCGGCCGCCCGCGGGCCAGGTCGTGCGGGCTCAGCCCCATCGAAGCGAGATAGCCGCGCAGAGTGTCCACATCGGACTCCTGCAGTCCGCTGTAGACCCCTGCGAACGACAGCGGCAGCTGATGGATCCTTTCCCGCCAAGGGGTTCCGCTCAGCAGATCGTGCACGCTGTCGGCGGAGCGCCCGACGAAGTACAGATCGGCGTCACCGGCGCGGGCGATCACCTTCGCGGCGCATTCGATCAGCTCGTCCAGGAACCACAGCGACGGTTTTCCGGCGCGTTCCAGTAGCGTCCCGAGCTGGTCGGGGCGCACGAGATCCCAGCGGTACGGCCGATTCACGCCGTCCAGGATTCCCGTGCGCCCCACCATTGTCGACGGATTTTCAGGAGAGCAGGTTGTACACCGTCTGCTCGCCGACCGTGGTGGCGCTGAAGTTCTCGGCGACCCATTCGGAGATCTCGTTCGAGCCGCCACCCGGACCACCGCCGCGGCCGCCTTCGACGTAGTAGGTGATTTCGCCGTTGGCCACGTACTGCTGGAATTCCGCCAGCGTCGGGGCGGGATCCCCGCCGCTCCAGCCGCCGATGCCGATCACCGACTTCCCGCTCGCGAGTTCCAGGTTCGCCGCGGACTGCGAACTCGTCGTCGCGGCGGCCCATTTCGTCGTGGTCGCGGCGAGCGCGGCCCCGAGCTCCGCGGACGAGCCTTCCTCCATTCCCATGCCCATTCCCCGTTCGCCGCCGGTCGACGGGCCGGAGATCGGGATGGAACCGGAGTGCGCCTGCGAAGCGGTCACGATGCCGTACGCGGTGGTGCCGAGCCCGACGGTCAGGACGGCGGCGGTCGCGACGACGGCGACGAGTTTGCGCGCCGGAGGGACACCCACCAGCACGACGGTCGCGGTCAGCAGGCCGAGCCCGGCGATGATCCAGCGCAACGCGGGCAGCCAATCCGCGTCGCGGTCCAGCAGGATGTACGCCCAGACGGCGCTGGCCGCGATCATCAACGACAGGAACACCCGAGGCGCGAGATGCGCCCGGCCGCGCCACAACGAGGTCCCGGAGATCGCCACCACGGCGGCGATCGACGGCGCCAGCGCGACGGCGTAGTACGGGTGCACGATGCCGCTCATGAAGCTGAACACCAGCGCGGTGACGAGCATCCAGCCGCCCCACACGATCAGCGCGGCCCGCGTCCGGTCGGTCCCGGCGGCCCGCCGGGTGAACCACAGCCCCGCGACCAGCCCGATCAGCGCCGCGGGCAGCAGCCACGACACCTCGCCGCCGAAGCTCGCGCCGAACATCCGGGTCAGGCCGCTCTCCCCGCCGAAACCGACGTTCCCGCCGCCGGAGCCGACAGTGCCGCCGGGGCCGCCGACCATCACGCCGCCGCCCCGGCCGAAGATCCGGCCGAGTCCGTTGTAGCCCAAGGCCAGTTCGAGCAGGCTGTCGCCGTCCGAACCCCCGATGTACGGACGCGAGTCCGTCGGCCAGAGATCGACCAGCGCGATGAACCAGCCCGCCGAGACGACCACGGCGACCACCGCGCCTGCCAGGTGGAGCAACCGTTTCCCGAGCGACGCCGGCGCCGCGACCAGGTAGGCGAGCCCGAACGCGGGCAGCACCAGGAATGCCTGCATCATCTTGGTCAGGAAGCCGAACCCGATGGCGACGCCGGCGAAGGCCAGCCAGCGCGGGCTCGCCTTTTCGATCGCGCGGATCGTGCAGTATCCGCCGGCGATCAGCAGCAGCGTCAGGAACGCGTCGGGGTTGTTGAACCTGAACATGAGCGCGGCGACCGGGGTGACGGCGAACGCCGCACCGGCGAACAGACCGGCGACGGGGCCGGAGGTCCGTTTCACCGTCAGGTACAGCAGGCCGACCGACGCGACTCCCATCAGCGCCTGCGGCGCCAGCACGGTGAAACTGGAGAAGCCGAAGAGCCGGGCGAACGCCGTCGTCACCCAGAGCGCGGCGGGCGGTTTGTCGACGGTGAGCACGTTCCCGGCGTCGAGCGAGCCGAACAGCCAAGCCTTCCAGTCCTGCGTGCCGGACTGCACCGCCGCGGCGTAGAACGAGTTGCCGTAGCCGGAGGCGGTCAGATTCCAGAGATACAGCAGCGCGGTGGCGGCGAGCAGCCCGAAGACCGCGGGCCGGACCCACCGGCCGGATGGTTTCGTGGCGCTTTCCCCGGCGTGGCCGGGTTCAACCCGGGAAGCGAGTGCGGTGGTCATGGGGTCAGCTCTCCATCTCGGTGGCGGGGCGGCGGCGGAACACCCAGCCGCGCAGCAGCAGGAAGCGCAGGACGGTGGCCGCGAGGTTCGCGAGCACGAGCGCGGTGATCTCGAGCGGCAGGCCGGGAGCCGTCATCGTGTGCAGCAGCGCCAGCGCGCCACTGGTGAGCGCGAGCCCGAGGCCGAACACGATGAGACCCTGGAACTGGTGCAGCCCGGCGCCTTCCCGGCCGCGGATGCCGAACGTCAGCCGCCGGTTGAGCGCGGTGTTGCCGATCGCGGTCACCAGCAGCGCGACGAGATTCGCCGCCTGCGCGCCGGTGAACGTCCGCAGCAGCAGGAAGAGCACGAGGTAGGCGATGGTGCTGGCGACGCCGACGGCGGCGAACCGCACCAGCTGCCGCACCAGGCTCGGCGCCACACCCGGCGCCTGTACCTGGATCGGCGCGCGGCCGAGTTGTTCGCGCAGGCCGCTGATCGGGATCCGCCCCGTCATCGTCGCCTTGGCCAGCCGCGCGATCCCTTTGAGATCGGCGGTCGCGGTGGCGATGATGTTCACCGACGAGTCCGGGTCGTCCACCCAGTCGACGGGGACCTCGTGGATCCGCAGCCCGGCCTTCTGCGCCAGGACGAGCAGTTCGGTGTCGAAGAACCAGCCGGTGTCCTGGATGTGGGGGAGCAGCCGCTCGGCGACGTCGGCGCGGATGGCCTTGAAGCCGCACTGCGCGTCGCTGAACCTCGCCGCCAGCGTGCCGCGCAGGATCAGGTTGTAGCAGCGGGAGATGAACTCCCGTTTCGGCCCGCGCACCACCCGTGCGCCGCGGGCGAGCCTGCTGCCGATGGCGAGGTCGGAGTGACCGGACAGCAGCGGCGCGACGAGCGGTCCGAGCGCGGCCAGATCGGTCGAGAGGTCGACGTCCATGTACGCGAGCACCGGAGCGTCCGAAGTGGACCAGACCGAGCGCAGCGCGCGGCCGCGGCCCTTTTCGCCGAGGTGGCGGACTTCGACGTCGTCGAATTCGCGGCTCAGCCGTTCGGCGACCCGCAGGGTGCCGTCCGTGCTGGCGTTGTCGGCGACGGTGATCCGGAACGGGTATGGGAACTGCTCCACGAGGTGCGCGCGCAATCGCCGGACGCACGGTTCGAGGTCGGTTTCCTCGTTGTAGACAGGGATGACGACGTCAAGCACCGGGGAGCCGTCCGGGGCGATGGCCGGGCGGCGGCCGAGGTCGGAGAGGATCGCGGTTGTCATGGTGTCAATCTCGGTCGTCGCGCTGAGGTCGCCTTGTGTCCGAGCTGTGCTGTCGCTGTGTCCTGTCACGGGATTCACCGGCTCAGGTCGTAGACGGTGACACCGTCCACAGTGGTCGGTGTGAAGGTGTCCGCGACCCAGGCGGCGATCCGCTCGGCGGCGTCGCTGCCGCTTTCCCCGCGCATCATCATTCCTTCGCCGAGGAAGTAGTGGATCCGTCCATTTCGGACGTATTCCTGGAACCGTTCCAGCGTGGGGGCCGGATCCGTGCCGTTGAACCCGCCGACGGCCATCACCGGGGCCCCGCTGCCGAGCTGATACCCCGCCGCGTTGTTGGAGCCCACGGTCGCCGCCGCCCAGGTGTATCCGGCACTGTCCTGCCGGATCAGGGCGGCGAGTTCGTCTCCGGGCAGGCTCGTCCCGAGCAGTCCGCCGCCGCCCATCCGCATGCCCCGGCCCAGATCGGGCCCGGCGGAGGGAAGCGCGCCGGAGTGCGGGGTGACGGCCGTCGCGACCGTGTACGCGCCGGTGCCCGCGAGCACGGTGACCAGTGTGCCTGCCGCGAGCAGACGCCTTGCCGCGCCGGGCAATCGCGAGGCGAAGAACACCAGGAACGCGCACAGCAGACCGGCCACGAGGATCGCGATCGACAACCCGGGAAGCCAGTCGGATCGCCGGGACAGCAGGAGGTACGCCGTCAACGCGGTCAAGCCGACCCCCGCGCTCAAGGTGCCCGCGGCGGCCGGATTCCCTCGTGCGCGCCACAACCGGGTGCCCGCGATCCCGATGAGCGCGGCGATCGCCGGGGCGAGCGCGATCGTGTAGTAGGCGTGGATGATCCCGCTCATGTAGCTGAACACCAGGGCGGTCACCAGGAACCAGCCACCCCAGACGATCAGCGCCGCCCGCCCGCGATCGGTGCGCGGGGCGCGGCGGGTGAACCACAGCCCGGCGGCCAGCGCGACGACGGCGGCCGGAAGCAGCCACGCGATCCCGCCCGCCATCTCATTGCCGAACAACCGATCCCAGCCTGTGCCGCCCCAGCCGCCGTTGGGGTTTCCGCCGACACTGCCGACTTCGTCGCCGGTGATGCGCCCGAGGCCGTTGTAGCCGAAAGCCAGTTCCCACAGGCTGTTCTCCTGTGAGCCGCCGATGTACGGCCGGTCGGCGGCCGGCCACAGCGCGACGACGGCGAGGTACCAGCCGGCTGACAAGAGGGTCGCGCCCAATGCTCCGATCAGGTGCAGCAGGCGGCGGCCCACCGACGCCGGCGCGGCGATCAGGTAGGCGAGCCCGAACGCGGGCAGCACCAGGAACGCCTGCAGCATCTTGGCTAGGAAACCGAATCCGACGGCGACCCCGGCCAAGGCCAGCCAGCGCGGGCTCGCGTTCTCCAGCGCGCGGACGACGCAGTAGGCGCCCGCGGTCAGGAGTAGGACGAGCAGCGCATCGGGATTGTTGAACCGGAACATCAGCGCGGCGGCCGGGGTGAGCGCGAGGACGGTGCCCGCCAGCAATCCCGCGGCCGGACCGGAAGTCCGGCGCACCGCGGCGAACAGCAACGCCACCGAACCGACGCCCATCAACGCCTGCGGCACGAGGACACTCCACGCGTCGACGCCGAACAAGCGCGCGGAAAGGCTCATCACCCACAACGCGGCCGGTGTCTTGTCGACCGTGATCGCGTTCGCGGCGTCGCTGGATCCGAAGAACAACGCCTTCCAGCTCAGCGACCCGGCCTGTGCGGCCGCGGAGTAGAAAGCGTTGGCCCAGCCGGATTCCCCGAGATTCCAGAGATACAGGACGGCGGTCGCGAGCAGCAGCGCGGCCACGGACGGCCGGACCCAGCGCGGATCGGCCGGTCGGTCCCGGGCGGAGGGGGCGGTTCGATCGGCTTCGTCGCGGGAGGCGAGGAGGGTCATGGGCTCAGCGTCGGGGGCCGACCTGGGGTGTGGTTGTGCCGAAGCTGTGCACCCGCTGTGAGGATCCGATCACCGGCAGATGGACGGCGAACTCGGTGTGTCCCGGACGGCTGTGCACCTCGATCGTGCCGTGGTGCGCCACGACGATGGCCGACGCGATCGCCATCCCGAGCCCGGTGCTGCCCGCCGTCCGGGACCGGGAGGAGTCGCCGCGAGCGAACCGCTCGAACACGCTCGGCAGGAGTTCGGGGGCGATACCGGGGCCGTCGTCGGTGACGGTGAGCACCGCGGCCCCGCCGTGCGAGCGGGTCAGCGCGGTGATCACCGTGGTGCCCGGCGGGGTATGCGTGCGCGCGTTGGACAGCAGGTTCGCCAAAACCTGATGCAGGCGCTGGACGTCACCGTGGACGAGCACGGGAACCGGTGGGAGCCGCAGTTCCCAGCGGTGCTCCGGGCCGGCGACATGCGCGTCGCCGACCGCGTCCGCGGCCAGGCGGGTCAGATCGACCTCGCCCGTTTCGAGCGGGCGGCCCGCGTCGAGTCTCGCCAGGAGCAGAAGGTCCTCGACCAGGGTCGTCATCCGCGCGGCCTCGGACTGGATCCGCGCCATCGAATGGGCGATCTCCGGCGGCGCCAGCGCGCTGCCGCGGCCCGCGAGTTCGGCGTACCCGCGGATGGCCGCGAGCGGGGTGCGGAGCTCGTGGCTCGCGTCGGCGACGAACCGGCGGACCCGGGTCTCGCTGGCGTGCCGGGCTTCGAGCGCCCGTGCGATATGCCCGAGCATGAGGTTCAGCGCCGAACCGACCTGGCCGACCTCGGTCCGCGGATCGGTGTCGATCTCGGGCACCCGCACCGAAAGCGCGACCTGGCCGCGATCGAGCCGCATCGCCGACACCCGGCCCGCGGTCGCCGCGACCCGGTCGAGCGGCCGCAGCGTGCGCCGGACCGCGAACGCGCCGAGGAACCCGGCGCCGGTGACCCCCGCCGCCGCGACCCCGAAGAGGATCCACCGGACGGTGGTCAAGGTGTCCTGCACCGGCCGGAGCGGAAGCCCGGTGACGACCACGCCGCCGGGAATCGAGACGGCCTGCACGCGGTAGTCGCCCAGCCCGCCGATCGTCAGCGTCATCGGCGGCCGGTCCGCCGGGATCGAGAACAGGCCGGACTCCTGCTCGGCCGACAGCCCTTGCGGAAGTCCTTGCACGGTGAGGACTCCCGCGTAGAGCACGCGGTCGCCGGACACGCGCACGCTCAGCGTCCCGGAGGCCTGGCCGGGCGCGTTGAGCGGATTGGGACCGAGACCGTCCTCCGGCGGCCGGCTCGCGAAGTCGTGCGCGCGGGCCGACGCGGCGGAGAGCTGGTCGTCGATCTGGCGGGTGAGGAACGACCGCAGGGCTATCTCGCCGGAGACGCCGATCACCAGGCAGACGAAGGTGAGCAGCAGCACCATCGAGCCGGTCAGCTTGGCGCGCAGGGAAAGCCGCCCGGGCCGGAACCACCGGCGCGGGCCGGTGGTCGGGACCGGACCGGGTGCCATGACCCGAGCGTGCGCCGCGGTCGTATGCGCGCGTTGTGTCCCGCCTGTGAGCCCGCTGTGTGCCTGGGCGGCGGGAGGCCTTCACTGCCTCGGGCGTGCATTCCTTGTCGCGAAAGCCACTTTCGGGACATCAGAAGTCCCGAAAGTGGCTTTCGCGACACGCCTTTGGTCGGTCGGAAGTACATGAAGGGGTCCTTCACAGCGCTAGGCGCAATGAAGGACCCCTTCATGTACTAGGGAAGGTGAAGGTCGAAGTCGCGGGACGGGTCAGCGGTCGTAGTCCACGGCCAGTTCGGGGGAGGTCGCCACCGCCCGGCAGGTCAGGATCCGCCCCGCCGCGACCTCGTCGTCCCCGAGCGCGTAGTGCACGTCCATCCGCGCGCTGCCCCGCACCACGGTCGCCCGGCAGGTGCCGCAGGCCCCGCCGACGCACGCGTACGGCGCGTCGACGCCGCGCCGGAGCGCGGCGCTGAGCACGGTTTCGCCCACCGTCGCGGGGATTTCGGCGGTCTTCCCGCCCGCGGTCACCGTCAGCGTCGAGCCCGGCCGCCGCGAGGGGCGGACGGGCAGCGCGCCCTGGAACAGTTCGAAGTGGACGTTCTCCTCGGGGACGTCGCGGTCCGCGAGCGTCCGGCGGGCCATGTCGACGAGGTCGCGCGGGCCGCACAGGAACCACTCGTCCACCTTCGCCGGGTGCAGCCGCGACTGCAGCAACGCGCGGAGACGGGTGCCGTCCAGACGGCCGCGCTGGTAGCGCTCGTGCGAGATGGCGAGCGCCTCCCCGACGATGTCGAACGGCCTCTCGAGCCGTTGCGTGCGCAGATCCGGGTCGCGTTCGTCGGTGCGGTAGTGCACCACGTGCAGCCGTCCGCCCAGCCTCGCGGCGAGGGCGGCGAGTTCGCCGGCGAACATCGTGCTGGCACCGGAGGTGTTGATGTAGAGGAGGGTCGCCTTGCTGTTCGGCTCGTCCTGCAAGGTCGCGGTGAGGATCGAGAGGATCGGCGTGATCCCGCTGCCCGCGGCGAGCGCGACGTACCGGCCGGCGCGGCTCCGCGCCGGGGTGAGCGTGAACTCCCCGTCCGGCGGCAGGACGTCCAGCGCGTCACCCGCCGCGAGTTCCGTGGTGGCGAACGTCGAGAACGCGCCGCCGAGCTGATGCTTGATCGCGATCCGCAGCACACCGGAGTCCGGCGTCGAGCAGATCGAGTAGGCGCGCCGCACCTCTTCCCCGTCGACCTCCGCGCGGATGACGAGATGCTGGCCGGGGGTGAACCGGAAGGTCTCCCGCAGCCGTTCCGGGACGTCGAACGTCACGGTGACGGCGCCCTCGCACAGCGGCCGGACCTCGGCGACCCGCAGCGAGTGGAACCGGCTCGGCTGCCGGGGCTGGGGCGCGGGCGGTTCTTCGTCGAACGAATCGGTGAGCTGACGCCATTCGCGGTACTCCGACGACGTCAGCTCGCGGCCCCACGGGGTGGCGATCGGGACGTCCCTGGCGAGGTAGGCGTCGCGGTTGTCCCGCCACGTGCGCAGGTAGCGGTAGAACGGGATCGCGGGGTGGAGGTGGTGCACCAGGTGGTAGTTCTGGCACAGCATGATCGGCGTCATCAGCCATTCGAGCCCGACGCGGACGCGCGTGGCGCCGAACCGGTTCTGCCGCTGCGCGCCGAGGTCGTGATGCGGCAGCCAGTCGAACCACCAGGCCAGCACGGCCAGCCCGACGCGCTGCGGGATCAGGTAGACCATCAGCAGTTCCCAGCCGTGGCCGCTCACCGTCAGCCAGGCGAACGCGGCGAGGCTCAGCGTGACGGCGGCCGCGGTCTCGGCCCGCTCCGACGGCGGCCGCGTGCGCTGCCGTGCCACGTAGAAGCGGGCGTACCAGAAGTCGATGGTCAGCCAGCGCAGCGGCAGTTGCCACCAGGGGCCGTGCGCGGTCCAGGCGTCGGGATCGGTGTGGGCGTCTTCGTTGGTGTTGCGGTGGTGCTCCAGATGGATGTAGCGCACCAGGGGGAAGGAGCCGTAGACCGCCACGAACGGCATCGCGAGCCTGCCGAGCAGTTCGTTGACCCAGGTGAGCTGTCCGGCCGCGTGGTGCGTCGACTCGTGCAGCACGGTGAACATGGTGAAGGTGACGAGCGCGTGCAGGGGAATGGTCACCCAGAGCGGCGCGGCATCGTTGACGACCAGCCAGGTGGCACCCGTCCAGACCATGGCGCCGCCGACGAACAGCAGCACCGTCGGCACCGAGACCACCGGCAGCGGGAGACGCGGGTTGGGCACACCGCGTCTCGGTCTTCTCTCGGACGATTCCCCCGTGTCCCCGGACCGGGTTACGGCGACGGTCATCGATCGTTCCCCTCGGTCGATGCTACCGGGACAAGCTGTCACACCGTAGACAATTAGTATTGGTTTGTAAACTTCATCCGATCGCCGAAACGCCTCGTCACGGCGCCCGATGGTGAATCGTGGCACGCATCCGTGTCCAGGAAAGGGCCGGTTCGTAACAGAGAAGAACCGAAAACTGGTCCGATCGGGTGGTCGGCCGGTGGTTGCTGCGACGTCCTTCGAAACCCGTGAGCGGCGGATGAGGACGGGGTGGTGGCGGCGGTGGTGGCCCCGGGACCGGACCGGTGAGCGACACGGCCTAGACTCGGACGGCCCGGTCTGCAAGGTGACCAGGGCACATCCGCCGTCGACGACATGCGGATGCTCAAACACATCGTTTACCGCTCGAGGAGAATACGTTGAAGAGCACCGTCGAGCAGCTCAGCCCGACGCGAGTCAAGATCAATGTCGAGGTGCCGTTCGACGAGCTCAAGCCGAACTTCGACCGCGCCTACCGCAAGATCGCCCAGCAGGTGCGCATTCCCGGCTTCCGCCCGGGCAAGGCGCCGGCTCGCGTGCTGGAAAGCCGGATCGGGCGAGCCCCGGTGCTCGACGAGGTCGTCAACGAGGTCATTCCGGCCAAGTACATGGAGGCCGTGCGCGCGGGCGAGGTCCGCACGCTGGGCCAGCCCGAGTTCGAGGTGACCAAGCTGGAGGACCGTGAGGTCCTCGAGTTCACCGCCGAAGTCGACATCCGCCCGGAGATCTCGCTGCCCGACCTCGAGGGCTTCTCGGTCAGCGTCGACGACGTCGAACTGACCGACGCCGAGGTCGACGAGCAGCTCGACGAGCTGCGCGCCCGGTTCGGCACGCTCACCGGTGTCGACCGCCCGGCCGAGAACGGCGACTTCGTCTCGATCGACCTCGCGGCCACCGTCGACGGCCAGGAGGTCGAGGAGGCCTCGACCACCGGCCTGTCCTACGAGATCGGCTCCGGCCAGCTCGTCGACGGCATCGACGAGGCGATCATCGGCGCGAACGCCGGCGAGACCAAGACCTTCACCACGAAGCTGGTCGCCGGCGAGCACACCGGCAAGGACGCCGACGTCACCGTCACCGTGCAGACCATCAAGCAGCGCGAGCTGCCCGAGGCGGACGACGAGTTCGCCCAGATGGCGAGCGAGTTCGACACGATCGACGAGCTGAAGGCCGACCTTCGCGAGCGCCTCGGCCGCGTCAAGAAGATGCAGCAGGGCGTCCAGGCCCGCGACAAGGTCCTCGAGGAACTGCTCGAGCGCACCGAGGTCGCGATCCCGGAGAAGGTCCTCGAGGCCGAGATCGAGAACCGCAAGCACGACGCGATCCACCCCTTCGACCACGACGAGGCGCAGTTCGCGAAGGCGCTCGAGGCCGAAGGCCGCACGATCGAGGAGTTCGACACCGAGGTCCGCGAGGAGTCGGAGAAGGCGGTCCGCACGCAGCTGCTGCTGGACAGCATCGCCGACGCCGAGCAGACGTCGGTCAACGACGGCGAGCTCACCGAGCGCATCATCTACCAGGCGCAGCGCTTCGGCGTCAGCCCGGACGAGTACGTCCAGCGGGCGCAGCAGTCCGGTCAGCTGACCGCGATCTACGCCGACGTCCGTCGCGGCAAGGCGCTGGCCTCGGTGGTCCGCAAGACCACCGTGACCGACGCCTCCGGCGCCACGGTCGACCTCGAAGAGCTCTTCGGCCCCGCAGCCGAGGAGACGCAGGTCACCGAGGAACCCGCGAAGACTGCGGCCGAGTAGGGAATATCCGGTCCGCTCGAAACGGACCGTAAAGCTGTAAGCGAACTTGGGCGGTGTCAGGCATTCTGCACCGCCCAAGTTCGTTAGGGTCGGTTGCAAGATCCTCAAGCATCTGGACATACGCGGCGGCGAACGTTCCACCCGCCGCCGTCGGCGAAAAGGCAGGCATGACGTGACGCAGCACACGCCCCAGGCGCGGACCGGTACCGCAGGGCTCAACCTCACCGACTCGGTCTTCGAGCGGTTGCTCCAGGAGCGCATCGTCGTCCTCGGCTCCGAGGTCAACGACGAGGTCGCCAACCGGATCACCGCCCAGTTGTTGCTGCTCGACGCAGACGACTCCGAGTCGGACATCCGCTTCTACATCAACTCGCCCGGTGGCTCGGTCACCGCGGGTTTCGCGATCTACGACACCATGCAGCTGATCCGCCCGGACGTCGCGACCTACGCGATGGGCCTCGCCGCGTCGATGGGGCAGTTCCTGCTCTCGTCCGGCACGCCCGGCAAGCGGTACGCGCTGCAGCACGCGCGCATCCTCATGCACCAGCCCTCGGCGGGTGTCGGCGGCACGGCCTCCGACATCGCCATCCAGGCCGAGGTGTTCGGCAAGTGGAAGCAGGAGCTGGCCCGGATCACCGCCGAGCAGACCGGCCAGACGGTCGAGCAGATCGTCAAGGACGGCGACCGCGACCGCTGGTTCACCGCGCAGGAGGCGAAGGACTACGGCTTCGTGGACCAGGTCCTCACTCGTGAGAACCCGCTTCCCAACAGCTGATCCGCGCCTCGCACACAGGAGAATCCAATGAGCAACTTCCAGCTTCCGAACGGGTCGCAGGCGCCCGGGATGCAGTCGCGGCTCCAGCTGCCGCAATCGCGGTACGTCCTGCCCTCGTACGTCGAGCGCACGAGCTACGGCATCAAGGAATCGAACCCGTACAACAAGCTGTACGAAGAGCGTCAGATCATGCTCGGCGTGCAGATCGACGACGCGTCGGCGAACGACGTCATGGTCCAGCTGCTGCACCTCGAGCACGAGGACCCGGACCGCGACATCATGATCCTGATCAACTCGCCCGGTGGTTCCTTCACCGCGCTGATGGCGATCTACGACACGATGCAGTACGTCCGCCCCGACATCGTCACGATGTGCATCGGCCAGGCCGCTTCGGCCGCCGCGGTGCTGCTGGCCGCGGGCACCCCCGGCAAGCGGTTCACCCTGCCGAACTCGCGCGTGCTGATCCACCAGCCCGCCACCGAGGGCACCTACGGGCAGGTCTCGGACCTGGAGATCCAGGCCAACGAGATCCAGCGGGTGCGGCGCCAGATGGAGGTCATCCTGGCGAAGCACACGAACAAGGACGCCGACGAGGTCAAGAAGGACATCGAGCGCGACAAGATCCTGACGGCCGACGAGGCCAAGGCGTACGGGATCGTCGACGAGGTGCTCGAGTACCGCAAGGCTTCGAGCAGCTGATCGTGGGAGGGGACCGGTGCGTGTCGGGAGACGACACGCACCGGATCCCTGGTCTATGGTCAGCTTCTGGCGTGCTCAGATGTGACGTTGGTTCTCCCGCCGACGGCATCGGGCGGGTACCGTCAGTGGCAGTGTGTGAGGCTCCGAGCGGTCATCCGTGACCGGGGCGGTAAGACAGTCAGGCGCGTATCGCGCCGGAGGGGACGAGGTCAACGGCCATGGCACGGATCGGTGACGGCGGCGACCTGCTGAAATGTTCTTTCTGCGGCAAGAGCCAGAAGCAGGTGAAGAAGCTCATTGCCGGCCCCGGGGTCTACATCTGCGATGAGTGCATCGATCTCTGCAACGAGATCATCGAAGAGGAACTGGCCGAGGCCGGTGAGGTCAAGCTCGACGAGCTGCCCAAACCCGCCGAGATCCACGAGTTCCTCGAGCAGTACATCATCGGCCAGGACGACGCGAAGCGATCGCTGGCCGTGGCGGTGTACAACCACTACAAGCGTGTGCAGTCCGACGACAAGGCCGGGCCGAAGGATTCCAAGGACGAGACCGTCGAGCTGGCGAAGTCCAACATCCTGATGCTCGGGCCGACGGGCTGCGGCAAGACCTACCTGGCCCAGACCCTGGCGAAGATGCTGAACGTCCCGTTCGCGATCGCGGACGCCACGGCGCTCACCGAAGCCGGGTACGTGGGCGAGGACGTCGAGAACATCCTGCTCAAGCTGATCCAGGCGGCGGACTACGACGTCAAGCGCGCCGAGACGGGCATCATCTACATCGACGAGGTCGACAAGATCGCCCGGAAGTCGGAGAACCCGTCGATCACCCGCGACGTGTCCGGCGAAGGCGTGCAGCAGGCGCTGCTGAAGATCCTCGAGGGCACCACCGCGTCGGTGCCGCCGCAGGGCGGCCGCAAGCACCCGCACCAGGAGTTCATCCAGATCGACACGACGAACGTGCTGTTCATCGTGGCCGGCGCGTTCGCCGGGCTGGAGAAGATCATCAACGAGCGGGTCGGCAAGCGCGGCCTCGGTTTCGGCGCGGAGATCCGCACCAAGGCCGAGATCGACGAGAGCGACATCTTCTCCGACACCATGCCGGAGGACCTGATCAAGTTCGGGCTGATCCCGGAGTTCATCGGCCGTCTCCCGGTCGTCGCGACGGTGACCCACCTCGACAAGGAGTCGCTGGTCAGCATCCTGACCACGCCGCGCAACGCGCTGGTGAAGCAGTACAAGAAGCTCTTCGAGATGGACAACGTCGAGCTGGAGTTCACCAAGACCGCGCTCGAGGCCATCGCCGACCAGGCCGTGCTCCGCGGCACCGGCGCCCGCGGCCTGCGCGCGATCATGGAAGAGGTCCTGCAGCCGGTCATGTACGACATCCCCAGCCGCGACGACGTCGCGAAGGTCGTCATCACCGAGCAGACCGTCCGCGAGAACGTGAACCCGACGATCGTGGCACGTCAGCCGTCACGCCGTCGCAGCAGCGAACGCGGCGAGAAGTCCGCCTAGCGAACGCACTTCTGCCATCGATGCCCCGGCCGGATCCCTCCGGCCGGGGCATCGGTTTCTCCGGCCCGGTCCGGCCGGTGACCGGACCGGGATAGGATGAGAAGGTGCCGCTGACTCCCACGAAGGACGAGAACGAGGCTCCCGAGCTGGCAGCCGCGAGTCCACGCGAGGTCAGGGGACTCGTCGAGCTCACCGAACGCATCGTCGTCGGGGCCTACCGCGGGCATCCGTGGATCCCGCGCGCGCTGACGATCGCGCTGGGCGTGCTGGTGGGCACCTGCCTGGTGGCCGGGGTCGTCCGCCTGTCGCCACTGCCGCTGATCCCGCTGCCGTTCTTCGCCGTTTCGGCGTACGCGCTCATCCGGATCAAGGGGGCGCGGAGCGCGGAGGCGAACCAGTCGCTCGTCGGCTGGACCGGGTTGTTCACCGGTGCGACGCTCGCCGGATTCTGGTTGATCTCGATGGCGGGACGCTGGCTCGGCTGATCGCCCCGCACACTTTTCCGGATTTCCCTCCGTTAGCAGGGTTTCAGAATCCCCTGGACGGGGTAAGACGAGTCCGTGACAGTCACCGCTGGGTCCTTCTCCCACGTGGGCCTGCTCTACTCCGGTGACACCGAGTACCTGGACGGTACGATTCCGTACATCCTGGAGGGGTTGAAGCACGACGAGCCCGTGGCGGTGGCCGTGCCGGGCCGGAATCTGGCCCTGATCGAAGCGGCGTTGGGGGAGTCCGCCGCCGAGGTCGAGCTCATCGACATGAGCGAAGCCGGCCGGAATCCGGGCCGCATCCTCCCCGGTGTACTGCTCGCGTTCGCGGACAACCGGCCGGGGCCGGTCCGGATCATCGGCGAGCCGATCTGGGCGGGCCGTTCGGCCGTCGAGTACCCGGCGTGCGCGCAGCACGAGGCACTGATCAACTTCGCCTTCGGCGACCGCGACCTCAGCATCCTGTGCCCGTACGACCGCACCCGGCTCGAAGACGACGTCCTCGCCGACGCGGAGCGGACCCACCCCACCCTTTCCGGCGCCGACGGGGATCGCCCGAGCCCGGGCTACGCGCCCGACGCGGTCGTCGAGAAGTACAACCTGCCGCTGCCCGAACCGCGGTCGGCCGACGCGTTCCGCTTCGACCTCGGCACGCTCGCCGCCGTGCGCCGGTTCGCGCAGGTCCGGGCCGAAGAGAGCGGGCTCGCCAGGGAACGGGTGGAGGATCTCGTGCTCGCCGTGGCGGAACTGTCCGCCAACAGCGTGCTGCACGGTTCCGGGCACGGTGTCGTGCGGGTCTGGCGCGAAGAGGGCCACGTGCTCTGCGAGGTCGTCGACGAAGGCACCTTGAGTGATCCGCTGGCGGGCCGCCGTCCCGCATCGCCGGGACAGCTGGGCGGACGCGGCCTGGTACTGGTGAACCAGGTCGCCGATCTGGTCCGGCAGTACCTCAGACCGGGTTCGACCGTGACCAGGATCTACTTCCGCGTCTGAGCTCAGGCGTGCTTCGGGACGTGCTTGCCGAGGAACGCGATCAGGCTCGGCACGACCGTGCGGTTGAACGTGTCGCCGTGCTTGCCGCGCGCGGTGTGCGCGACCGTTGGCCGCGCTTCGGAGATGAACTTCCGCACGCCGCCGATGAACGGGTCTTCGGTCCCGCACCAGATACCGGTCGGCACGCTCTTGGTGACATGGATGTGGCGCAACGGATCCAGCGAACCCCAGTCGGCGGCGTCGCGGAACGCGCGCCGTTTGCTCATCTCGGCCCACGACGTGATCAGCGCGGGCGCGAGCGCCGCGACCGCGGCGGGCGGACGACGGCGTTCCAGACGGCGCCGGGTGTACAGCAGCGCGCCGAAGCCGCCCATCGAAAGCCCCGTGGCGGCGAACGGCTGCCCGTCCCGGCCGCCGAGGCCGCGGGCGGCCAGCCAGCGGGGGACCTCTTCGAGCAGCATCGCCATCGGGTTGTCCCCGGGCTGGTTCTCGTGCCAGTAGTGGTCACCGCCGTCGACGGCGACGAACCCGAACGGCGGCACCGCCTTGCGGGCGACCTCGCTGCCGAGCTGCTTGAGCAGCCCGGTGGGGGCCGCGTGGCGCGCGGTGCCGTGGAGGCCGTGCAGCATCAGCGACATCGGCAGGCCCTTGGGCGGGGCCTTGGTCGGCAGCATGAGCACGAGATCGACCTCGCGGCCGCGGGCTTCGGAGTAGACGCGTTCGACGCGGGGGCTGCCCAGCTGCGTGGCAGGCGTCGGCGACGCGACACCGAGCGCCCGCTGGAGCGCTTCGCTGAACGGCAGGGCTCCGGTGGCCGTTCCGGCGGCGAGCCCGGCGACTCCGAGACCGGAGGCGCCCGCGATCAGCACGGACCGACGGCTCAGCCACCGGCGGGCGCCGTCCACCCCCGGCAGCGTCGTGTGCCCCTGGTCGTCCTCGTTCACCGATCCCCGTTCCCGCTCCCCATTCCCCCGCGGTTTCTTTCCGGCCGAGGGTTTCCACCAGGTCAGACGCGCGTTTCCGCTCGAAGGTTGCACGATTCACCGACCTGTGACCGGGGTATCGCCGGATCAGGTGCCGATGTTTCCCTCTTTCGCGCGCCACGCCTCGATCGAGACCCGCGCGGACCGCGTCGCCGCCTCGTAAGTGTCGCCGAGACCCACGCCGATCGCGGTGGCCAGGGGAATCAGGATGTGGTCCACACCATTCTCGCCGTCGCCGAAATGCCCGGCGACCTCCAGCGTGATGTAGCCGTGCACGGCGCTCCAGAGCTGGGCGGCGACCTCGAATTCGGGGGTGGGGCGGAACCGTCCTGCGTCGATCACCCGTTTCGCGGCGCGGACGAGATAGCCGAAGGCCTCGATGCCCTCTTCGCTGGCGTTCTGGCGGGTCTCCTCCTTGGTCATGTCGCCCAGCGCCGCCTTCTGCCCACTGGGCTGGCTCTGGCCGAAGGTCACCGCGTAGAGCTGCGGGTTGTCCACCACGGTCCGCCGGTAGGCCAGCGCCAGGGCGAGGATGTCGGCGACCGGGTCGTCGGTCTCCTCGACTTCGCCCAGATTCGCCGACAGCCGCCGGAAGCCTTCGCGCGCGACCTCGTTCACCAAGGCGCCCATCCCGCCGAAGTGGGTGTACACGGCCATGGTCGACGCACCGATCTCGGCCGCCAGCTTGCGGGCCTGGAGCGCCTCCGGGCCGCCGTCCGAGAGCAGCCGGATCGCCGCCTCGATCAGCTTGGCCTTGACCTCGGCGGCGGAGGGTTTCGATGCCATGCTTGCCAGTATCCCATAACCCTGTTATAAATGAATGCATAACATCGTTATTCCGCCGGTAGGGGGCCAGTGATGGGCAACAAGTTCCTCGAGGGCAACTTCGCCCCGGTCAGCCGTGAGCACACGATCACCGAACTGAGCGTCACCGGGCACATCCCGGAGTACCTGGACGGCCGCTACCTCCGGAACGGGCCGAACCCGCTGTCCGAAGTGGACCCGGCGACCTACCACTGGTTCATGGGCGACGGCATGGTGCACGGCGTCCGGCTGCGGGACGGCCGCGCCGAGTGGTACCGCAACCGCTGGGTGCGCAACCCGCGGCTGTCCGCGGAGCTGGGCGAACGCTGGGAAGGCGGGGTGGCCGCCGGCCTGGGTGCCAACACGAACGTGATCGGCCACGCGGGCAAAACGCTCGCGCTGATCGAGGGCGGCGCCACCAGCTTCGAGCTGACCGACGAACTCGACACCCTCGGCGCCTGCGACTTCGACGGCACCCTTCCCGGCGGCTACACCGCCCACCCGAAGCGCGATCCGGAGACCGGCGAGCTGCACGCCGTGTCGTACTTCTTCGGCTCGGGCAACAAGGTCCAGTACTCGGTGATCGACGTCAATGGCCGGGCGCGCCGCACGGTCGACGTCGAGGTCGCCGGTTCGCCGATGATGCACGACTTCTCCCTGACCGAGAAGCACGTCGTGTTCTACGACCTCCCGGTCGCCTTCGACAGCGACCAGGCCGTCGCGGCCTCCGTCCCGTCGGTCCTGCGCACGCCCGCGCGGCTCGTGATGTCCGCGCTGGTGGGCAAGGTGAAGGTGCCGGATCCCTTCGGGGCGAAGCTGCGTCAGCGGATCTCGGGCAACGCGGGCCTGCCGTACCGCTGGAACCCGAAGTACCCGGCGCGGATCGGGGTCATGCCGCGCGACGGCGGCAACGGCGACGTCCGCTGGTTCGAGATCGAGCCGTGCTACGTCTTCCACCCGATGAACGCCTACGACGACGGCGACGACATCGTGCTGGACGTCGTCCGGCACCCGAAGATGTTCGACACCGAACTGCTCGGGCCCGCCGAGGGACCGCCGGCCCTGGACCGCTGGACGATCGACCTGAGTGCCGGCAAGGTCGTCGAGGAACGCCTCGACGACCAGGGGCAGGAGTTCCCGCGCGTCGACGAGCGTCTGGTGGGGCGGCGGCACCGCTTCGGCTACTCGGTGTCCACAAAGGACGGCTCGGCGTCCTCGGGGTCACTGCTCAAACACGACCTGTGGAACCGTTCGGTCTCTTCGCGGGAATTCGGCGCGGGCAGCCAGGTGGGGGAATTCGTCTTCGTGCCGTCCTCTGTGGACGCGGGGGAGGACGAAGGTGTGCTGATGGGCTTCGTCTACGACGCCGCGACGCAGAAGAGCGATCTGACCATTTTGGACGCGGGGACGCTGGAGACCGTCGGGGCCGTGCACCTGCCGGACCGGGTGCCGAACGGCTTCCACGGCAACTGGGTGGCCGCCGAGTAGAGGGCTCTCGTGAGTGGCGACGACGGTTCTAGCCAGGTTGTGGAGGTGGTGTCGCGAAAGCCACTTTCGGGACATCAGACGTCGCGAAAGTGGCTTTCGCGACACGGTCGCCGGCGCGGCGCCGGACCGGGCCACGGCCGACGTTGCGAAAGCCACTTTCGCAACCTTCAACGTTGCGAAAGTGGCTTTCGCAACTCCTCGGCCAAGCCCAGCACTCAGCAGGACACGAAACCCCGGCACCGAGTGGGCCGGGTCTCGTTTGGATGACACGACCACGGCCGCGAGTCGTCCGTCCGATCACGCGTGTCGTCCGTACGAACACACGGCTGGTCCCAAAGCGTCCTTCAGCCCCCGAGGCCGAGCACCCGCTGTTCCCCGCTGTAGAGGTTCATGCTGTCGCCGCGCAGGAAACCGATGAGGGTCATGCCGTTCTCGTCGGCCAGTTCCGCGGCCAGCGACGACGGCGCGGAGACCGCCGCCAGCAGGCCGATCCCGGCCATGGCGGCCTTCTGCACCAGCTCGAACGAGGCGCGGCCGGACACCAGCAGCCCGACGTCCGCCGCGGGGATCCTGCCCTCTTGTAGCGCCCAGCCGAGCACCTTGTCGACGGCGTTGTGCCTGCCGACGTCCTCGCGGACGACGGCGAGGTTCCCGTCACCGTCGAACAGGGCGGCCGCGTGCAGCCCGCCCGTGCTGGAGAACACCTTCTGGTGCGCGCGAAGCGTGTCCGGCAGCTTCGAAAGCACGTCGGTGCTCACCGCGAACTCGGACTTCTCCGGCGAAAACCGGCTTTTCAGCTTCACCGCGTCGAGCGCGGCCTTCCCGCAGACGCCGCACGAGGACGTGGTGTAGAAGTTCCGCTCGACACCGGTCTCCGGCGGGGCCACCCCTTCGGCCAGCGCGATGTCGAGGACGTTGTAGGTGTTGCGGCCCTGGTCGTCGACGCCGTCGCAGTACCGCGCGACCGCGACGTCCTCACGCGAGGTGAGCACACCCTCCGACAGCAGGAACCCGTGCGCCAGCTCGACGTCGTTGCCGGGTGTCCGCATGGTGACCGCGAGTGCCTTGCCGCCGACACGGATCTCCAGCGGTTCTTCGGCCGCGAGCACGTCGGGCCGCCGCACGTCCTTGGTCGCGGAGATCTTCCGCACCGGACGCCGCACTGTCACCCTGCCCACTTGTCCACCCTTCTGACCGGTAATTCGACACTCGGATACTGCAACGTCGGGAATTAAGTAATACATTCCCAGTGCACATCCTCAGAGTACGGAGGCGCCGGATGGCTGTCGGCTTCCTGGACCGTTCCCGCATCGTCGCATCGCCGGGCTGGAGCCGCTGGCTGGTGCCGCCCGCCGCGCTCGCCGTCCACCTGTCGATCGGGCAGGCGTACGCGTGGAGCGTCTTCAAACCGCCGCTGGAGAAGACCCTCGGGCTCAGCGGCACGGAGAGCGCGCTGCCGTTCCAGCTCGGCATCGTGATGCTCGGGCTGTCGGCGGCGTTCGGCGGGACGCTGGTCGAACGCAACGGGCCGCGCTGGGCGATGTTCGTCTCGATGGTCTGTTTCAGCTCGGGTTTCCTGCTGTCCGCGCTCGGCGTGGCGACGTCGCAGTACTGGCTTGTCGTCCTCGGCTGGGGCGGGATCGGCGGCATCGGGCTCGGGATCGGCTACATCTCGCCGGTGTCGACGCTGATCAAATGGTTCCCGGACCGGCCGGGGATGGCCACCGGGATCGCCATCATGGGCTTCGGCGGCGGTGCGCTGATCGCCTCCCCGTGGTCCTCGCAGATGCTGGGCGCGGCACCGTGGTCCATCGGGACCGTCGCGACGGCCTTCCTCGTGCACGGCCTGGTCTACGCGGTCTTCATGACCCTCGGCATCCTGCTGGTCCGCGTTCCCGCCGACGGCTGGAAGCCGGCGGGCTGGGAACCCAAGACCGACCACGGCAACGCGATGATCACCACCGCGAACGTGTCGGCGCGCAACGCCATCAGGACGCCGCAGTTCTGGCTGCTCTGGGTGGTCCTGTGCTTCAACGTGACCGCGGGCATCGGCATCCTGGAGAAGGCGTCGCCGATGATCGCGGACTTCTTCCGCGAGACCTCGACCCCGGTCGGCACCGCCGCCGCGGCCGGGTTCGTCGCGTTGCTCTCGCTGACCAACATGCTCGGCCGGTTCGTCTGGTCGTCCACTTCGGACCTGGTGGGGCGCAAGAACATCTACCGGCTGTACCTCGGCGTCGGCGCCCTGCTGTACCTGGTGATCGCGCTGACCACCAACGCCTCGAAGCTCGTGTTCGTCCTGTGCGCCATGCTGATCCTGTCGTTCTACGGCGGCGGTTTCGCGACCGTGCCGGCGTATTTGAAGGACCTCTTCGGCACCTACCAGGTGGGCGCTATCCACGGCAGGCTGCTGACCGCGTGGTCGATGGCCGGTGTGCTCGGGCCGCTCATCGTCAACGCCATCGCCGACAGCCAGAAGGCGGCGGGCAAGGTCGGCCCCGACCTCTACTCGACGTCGCTGATCATCATGATCGGCCTGCTGGTGGTCGGCTTCGTCGCCAACGAACTGGTGCGTCCCGTCAATCCGAAGTACCACGAGCCGGCGCCGTCCGGTGAGCCCGCGAGGAGTGAGGCCCGATGACCGAACAGGCTCCCGAACGCCGCCGCACCGGGCTGATGGTCTTCGCGTGGCTGTGGGTCGCGCTCCCGTTCGCCTACGGTGTCTACGAACTGTTCCGCAAGGTGGTCCAGCTTTTCGGCGGCTGAGTAAGGTCGGCTCGTGGGAGTTCTGGTCACCGGGGCGTCGCGCGGCATCGGCCGTGCGATCGCCCGCGCCTTCGCGGAAAAGGGCGACCGTGTCGCCGTCCACTACGCCTCGAAGCGGGAGGACGCCGAGCGGACCCTCGGCGAACTGCCCGGTTCCGGGCACGGCCTGGTCCAGGGCGACCTCTCGGATCCCGAGGTGGCGCGGCGGGTCGCCGACGAGGCCGAGGCGCTGGTGGGCGGGGTCGACGTCCTGGTGAACAACGCCGCCTTCGCGCCGTCCGCGTCGTCGGCCCATCCCGTCGCCGAAGTGTCCTATGAGGACTGGCAGCGGGCCTGGCGGCGGATGCTCGACGTCAACGTGCTCGGCACCGCGAACGTGACCTACTGCGTGGCCCGGCACATGATCGAGCGCGGCGCGCCCGGCCGCGTGGTCAACATCGGCTCGCGGGGCGCCTTCAAGGGCGAGCCCGAGTTCCCCGCGTACGGCGCGAGCAAGGCCGCGGTGCACTCGCTCGGGCAATCGCTCTCGGTCGCCCTTGGCCCGCACGGGATCGCCGTGACCACCGTCGCACCCGGCTTCACCGCCACGGACCGGGTCGCGGCGAAGGTCGAAGGCGCGCGCGGCGAGAGCCCGTTCGGCCGGGTCGGCACGCCGGAGGAGGTCGCGGCCGCGGTGCTCTACCTCGCTTCCGCCGACGCCGCGTGGGCATCCGGCGCGATCCTCGACCTGAACGGCGCCTCGTATCTGCGGATGTGAACTGGATCACGAATGCAGCGTTGAAGGCTTTCCGCGCGTCTATGGAACGTGCACAAGCTGGGGAAGGTCCTGGTCGCCGCGCTGGCGGTGGCGGTGTTCGGCGGGACCGCGTACGGATACACGACGCTGGAGTCGCTCGAAGGCGTCACGCGTGAAGACGTGATCGAGGCGCCGGACCCGGGAGAGCAGCCCGCCGACGGCTCGCTGGACATCCTCCTGGTCGGCCGCGACGCGCGGACCGACAACCAGGACCGGCCGCTTCCGCCGGAGATTCTGCGCGAGCTGCGTGCCGGGGCGAACGGCGACGACCTGACCGACACGCTCATCGTGCTCCGCATCCCCAACGGGCAGCAGGCCGTGAAGGCGTTCTCGATCCCGCGGGACTCATGGGTCGCGCAGCCGGGCTCGAAGGACAAGAGCAAGATCAACGAGATCTTCGGCCGGACCAAGTTCGCCTCGGCGAACGAGCAGCGCGCGGCGGGCAAGACCGACAAGGCCGAGATCAACAAGCAGGCGATCACCGCCGCGCGGAAGGCGACCCTGAAGGCGGTCGAGGAGCTCAGCGGCGTCAAGATCGATCACTTCGCCGAGGTCAACCTGCTGAGCTTCTACGAGATCAGCAAGGCCGTCGGCGGGGTCGAGGTCTGCCTGAACAAGGCCACCAAGGACCGCGATTCGGGCGCGGACTTCCCGGCCGGGCGGCAGACGATCCAGGGGGCCGACGCGCTCGCCTTCGTCCGCCAGCGCAAGAACCTGCCCCGCAGCGACCTCGACCGCGTCCGCCGTCAGCAGGTGTTCCTCGCGGGGCTGGCGCAGAAGGTGCTGTCCGGCGGGACCCTCGCCAACCCGGCGCGCGTGTCCGACCTGATCGACGCGGTGAAGCGTTCGGTGGTGCTCGACGGTTCGTGGGACCTGCTCGACTTCGTCCGGCAGATGCGCGGGGTGTCCGGCGGCGGTATCGCGTTCGAGACGATCCCGGTGGTCAACCCCGACTACCGCTACGACCCCCGGCATCCGACCTGGACCGCCGTGCAGGTGGATCCCGTCCAGGTGCGCGCCTTCGCCGCTTCGCTGATCGGCGCGCAGCCCGCGACCCCGCAGGCTCCGGCCGGCCCCAAGGTCGACGTCGTCAACGCGAGCGGCAAGGACGGTCTCGCCGCCCGCGTCTCGGATCTCTTGGCGGAGAAGGGTTACGGCAAGGGCGACACGAAGGCCGAGGCCGGGCGGCGGACGTCGGTCGTCCGGTACAGCGACGCGGCCGGACCCGCGGCGGAGATCGCGAAGCTGCTCGGCGGACTGGACGTCCAGAAAGCAGATTCGGTCGCCGCGGGCCAGGTCGAGGTCGTTCTCGGTCAGGTCTACAAAGGACCGGGCGTGTCCGCGGGCGGGGGAGCGCCCGCCCAGGGCGATCAGCCGATCACCCCGGACACCGCGGGCTGCATCGACTGATGCTCAGCCCGGCGGGACCTTGCCGTTCTTGGCCACCGGAAGGCCGAGCTGGGTCGGCTCGGTGATGACGACCTCCTCACTGGGAAGCCGCGCCAGCACCGGGTTCAGGTGGGTCAGTTTCAGCGTGACCGGCCCGACGACGCTGGGCGCGGTGCCGACGTCCGCCTTCGCCAGATCCAGCCACTGGACGGTGCCGAGCACCTCCGGCGGGATCTCGTCACCGCGTTTGGCCACCGGGACGCACAACTGCCGCGCGTTGCCGACCTTGACGTCCGTCTTCGGCCGGCCGGCCAGTACCGGGTTGAGATGGCCCAGAGTCAGCGGGAACGGGATGGTGGGGATACCGAGGACGCGCAGGGCGTAGCACTCGAGGTCGATGTGCCGCACGAACGACAGGATCTCCGGCGGCGGCAGCGTCCCGTTCTTCGCGACGGGGACGCACAACTGCTCCGGCGACAACATCGTGACGTGTGCGTCCTGGATGCCGAGCTTCTGTACGACGGGGTTCAGCTGGCTCAGCGTCAGCGGGAAGTCGGCCGCGCGGCCTTCGATCCGGTAGCAGGACAGATCCACCCAGCGGACGTAGTCGAGGATTCCCGGCGGCGGGATCGCGCCGTTCTTCGCGACCGGTACGCAAAGCTGCTGGCGTTCGCCCAGCTTGACCGTCTCCGACGGCAATTTCGCGAGGACGGGGTTGAGGTGCGTGAGGGTGAGCTCCACCGGCGGCGGTTTGTAGCCCTCGGTCCGGTAACAGGACAGGTCGAGCTGGGAGACGAAGGGCAGCGGCGGCGGTGCGCCCGGAGCGGCGGTGGCCGCGCCGGGCAGTACCGCGACGAGCAGGAGCGAGGCCAGGGCGGCGAAGCAACGCAGAGCCGATCTTCGTGACATGGCAAGGCCTTTCCGCGAAGTGGGTCGGTCACTTCACGGTGGACCCGGCCCGTCCCGCCCGACACCGCCGACCGGGCGGCCTAAGGTGCGGTCACCGGCTCCAACCGCACCACGATCGCCTTCGACACCGGCGTGTTCGACTTGTCGGCCACCGAATCCAGCGGCACCAACGCGTTCGCCTCGGGGAAATACGCCGCAGCGCAGCCCTTCGCCGTCGGATAGGAGACCACGCGGAACCGCGGGGCCCGGCGGTCGCCGTCCCGCCATTCCGAGACCAGGTCGACCATCGCGCCGTCGGTGAGCCCGAGCGAAACCAGGTCCTCGGGGTTCACCAGCACCACGCGCCGCGCGTCCTCGATCCCGCGGTAACGGTCGGAAAGACCGTAGATGGTGGTGTTGTACTGGTCGTGGCTGCGCATCGTCTGCAGCAGCAGCCTGCCTTCGGGCACCTCGGGATACTCGAGCTCGGAGACGGTGAAGTTCGCCTTGCCGTTGGCGGTCCCGTTGAACTGCCGCGAATCACGCGGCGCGTGCGGCAGGACGAACCCGTCCGGCTCGCGCACCCGGGCGTTGTAGTCGTGGCAGCCAGGGACGACGCGGGCGATCCGGTCGCGGATGAGGTCGTAGTCGGCGTGGAAGTCCCGCCACGGCACGGCGTGCCCGGCGCCGAGCAGGGCCTCCGCGAGATGGCAGATGATGGCGACCTCGGACAGCAGGTGCTCACTGGCAGGCGCCAGCCTGCCGCGCGAGGTGTGCACCTGCGACATCGAGTCCTCGACGGTGACGAACTGCTCGCCGCCCGCCTGGACGTCGCGTTCCGTGCGGCCGAGGGTGGGCAGGATCAGCGCGGTCTTGCCGGGGACGACGTGGGAGCGGTTGAGCTTCGTCGACACGTGCGCGGTCAGCGAACAGGACTTGAGCGCCTTCTCGGTCAGCTCCGTGTCCGGGGTGGCGGAAGCGAAGTTGCCGCCGACGGCGAAGAAGACCTTGCCCTCGCCGTCCCGCATCGCGCGGATCGCGGCGACGGTGTCGTGCCCGTGGTCGCGCGGGACCTTGATGCCGAACTCGGCGTCGAGACTGTCCATAAAGGACTCCGGCATCTTCTCCCAGATGCCCATCGTCCGGTCGCCCTGGACGTTGGAATGCCCGCGCACCGGGCACAGGCCCGCGCCCGGTTCGCCGATCATGCCGCGCACCAGCGCCAGGTTCGCGATCTCGGAGATCGTCTGCACGGCGTGCTTGTGCTGGGTCAGGCCCATCGCCCAGCAGTAGATGGTCCGCTTCGACGTCGCGATCATCCGCGCGAGCCGCTCGATCTGCTCTCGCGGCAGGCCGGTCGCGGCGCCGACCTCGGTCCAGTCGATCTCGCGCAGATGCTTCGCGTAGTCCTCGAACCCCTCGGTGGACGACTCGACGAACGCGCGGTCGACGATCGTGCCGGGAGTCTCCTGCTCCCATTTCAGCAGCAGATGACCGATCGCCTGGAACAGCGCGAGGTCGCCGCCGAGCCGGATCTGCGCGAACTCGTCGGCCAGCGGGGTGCCCTTGCCGACCACACCGCGGACGTTCTGCGGGTTCTTGAACCGCATCAGACCGGCTTCGGGCAGCGGGTTGACCGCCATGATCTTCGCGCCGTTGCCCTTGGCCTCCTCCAGCGCGGACAGCATCCGCGGGTGGTTGGTGCCCGGGTTCTGGCCGACCACCACGATCAGATCCGCCTTGTGGATGTCGGCGAGCGACACCGACCCCTTGCCGATGCCGGTCGTGGCCGCGAGCGCAGCGCCGGAGGACTCGTGGCACATGTTGGAGCAGTCGGGAAGGTTGTTGGTGCCGAAGGAGCGCACGAGCAGCTGGTAGAGGAACGCGGCCTCGTTGCTGGTGCGGCCGGAGGTGTAGAAGATCGCCTCGTTCGGGTCACTCAGTGCCCGCAGTTCGTCCGCGACCAGCGTGAACGCGTCGTCCCAGGAGATCGGCTCGTAGTGCGAAGCCCCTTCGCGCAGCACGAACGGCTCGGTGATGCGGCCCTGCTGGCCGAGCCAGTAGTCCGTCTTGTCCGCCAGCTCGTGGATGGAGTGCGCGGCGAAGAACTCGCGGCCGACGCGACGCTTCGTCGCCTCCTCGGCGACGGCCTTCGCGCCGTTCTCGCAGAACTCCGCGAGCTTGCGGTGCTCACCGTCGACCTCGCGCGGCTCCGGCCAGGCGCACCCGGGGCAGTCGAAGCCGTCGCGCTGGTTCAGCAGGCGCAGCGTCTTCACCGTGCGCGCGGCGCCCATCTGTTCCATGCCGCGCATCAGGGAGACGGCGACCCCGGGGATCCCGGCCGCCCAGCTCTTCGGTTTCCCGACTTCGAGCTGTGTCTCGTCAACGTCGTTCGCGGGTGCTTCGCGGGTCATGACCCCATCGTGCGCCTTGCCGCTCCGGCGCGCGACCGAGGGGGTCAGGCGTCGGTGACGATCCGGGCGATCTGCTTTTCGTCGAGCGGGAACCAGGGCGTCTCGTTGACGCCGCGTTCCTGCACCGCGTTCACCGTCACCGCGGCCACGACCAGCACGATCAGGGCGACGATCGCGGCGACGCCGGGCCAGCGGCTCGACCCCGGCGCGTGGTAGCCGCCACCGGAGGCCGCCGCCCTGCGCTGCCTGCGGCGCTTCTTCTTGAGCTCCTTCTTCGCGCCGAGCCAGGCATCCAGTTCGGCGTGCTTCTGCCAGTTCGGGTCGACCAGGTCCGGGTGGGTCTCGATCCGCCGGTCCTCTTCGTCCATCTCTGTCCTCTTCCCCAGGGTTTCGGCCGGCTAACCGCAGTTGCCTGTCGACGGCAGGGGTTTCGTCGGGTCGTAGGTGTCCACTTCGTCGACCGCGAGCGCTCCGTCGACGGGTTTGCTCTTGTCAGAGTACTGGGGCGCGAGGATGCCGGCCTTGAGCGCGTCACACGCCATGCGCGAGTGGTAGCCCGCTCCTTCGCCGAAGCTGAGCCCGGCGTCGGCCTCGGCGAACGGCGGCGCCTTGCGGATCACGTAGTCCTGTTCGTCGCGGACGAACGGGACGATGTCCGACGGCGACCGGGCCTCGCCCGGATGCGCGTCGAAGGCGTACGCGGTCGTGTAACTCGCGTGAACGACCAGTTCGCCCTTTTCGCCGGCTTTCGATGTCAGGAAGCCGGTCATGCGCGGGCTCACCTGGAGCAGGCGGTGCGGGCCGATGAGAGTCAGGTACTTGCCTTTTTCGACCTTGAGCCGGCTGGTGAGCACCGGTTCGAGCCGGACGCGTTCGTTCGGGGTGAGCAGGCGGAGCAGTTCCGAGCCGTCCGCGTTCTGCAGTGCCCGGGAACCCAGCCTGGCCGCAGCGATGGCCTCCGTCACGGTCCGGTACGCCGCGTCGACCTCCTCGGCGGTGAAGCCGCCGACGGCATTCCCCGGCGGCACGACGATCCCCGCGATGCCTTCGCGCCAGTACGCGGCGGGGGTGCGGTCGTAAGGCCGGTTCAGGTCGACACCGCCGGACACCGGCGCGGCCTTCGGTGGCTGCCCGAAGCCGGGGACGTCGTTGACGCCGCGTCCCTGTACCCGGTGCACGACGACCGCCGCGACCACGAGCGCGATCAGCGCCAGGACGAGGACGGGACCGCCGGACACCCGGAAACCGCGGCGCGACGCCTGCTTCCGCCGCTTCTTGAGGTCTTTCTTCGCGCCGAGCCAGGCGTCCACTTCCGCGTGCTCGCGCCAGTCCGGATCCATCAGATCCGGATGCGTCTCCAACCGCCGGTCTTCCAAGAGCCCGCCCCTCCCCAGTGCGTCACGACAACCCCTCATCGCCTGGGAACGCCGGGCGTTACGGCCGGTGAGGAACTCGATGGAGAGGGTTCGTAGACTTGTCAACTGTGACCGAGAACGCCCAGCCGCAGCAGACCGACCTTCCGGGTACCTGGAACCCGGCCGACGAAGAAGCCTCGCTCTACCAGCGTTGGGTAGACGCCGGCTACTTCACGGCCGACCCCACGTCGGACAAGCCGCCGTTCACGGTAGTCATCCCGCCCCCGAACGTGACCGGTTCGCTGCACATCGGGCACGCGTTCGAGCACACCCTGATCGACGCCATCACCCGCTACCACCGCATGCTCGGCGACGAGACGCTGTACCTGCCGGGCATGGACCACGCGAGCATCGCGGTCCACGCGCTGGTCGAGAAGCAGCTCCGCGCCGAGGGCACCAGCCGCCGCGAGCTCGGCCGCGAGGCCTTCGTGGAGCGCGTCTGGCAGTGGAAGAACGAGCACGGCGGCAAGATCCTCGCCCAGATGAAGCGCCTCGGCGAGGGCGTCGACTGGACCCGTGAGCGGTTCACCATGGACGACGGCCTGTCCAAGGCCGTCAACACGATCTTCAAGAAGCTCTACGACGACGGTCTGATCTACCGCGCCGAACGGCTGGTCAACTGGTCGCCGGAGCTGCGGTCGGTGCTGTCCGACGCCGAGGTGAAGCACGAAGAGGTCGAGGGCGAGCTCGTCTCGATGCGCTACGGCGACGGCGAGAACGCGATCGTCGTGGCCACCACCCGGATGGAGACGATGCTCGGCGACACCGCCGTCGCGGTCCACCCGGACGACGAGCGCTACACGCACCTCATCGGTACCGAGGTCGAGCTTCCGCTGACCGGGCGCAAGATCCCGATCGTCGCGGACAAGCACGTCGACCCGGAGTTCGGCACCGGTGCGGTCAAGGTGACGCCCGCCCACGACCCGAACGACTTCGAGATCGGCCAGCGGCACGACCTGCCGATGATCACGATCATGGACGAGCAGGGCCGGATCGACGGCACCGGCACCGAGTTCGACGGCATGGACCGCTTCGAGGCCCGTGTCGCGGTGCGGGAGAAGCTGCGCGAGCAGGGTCGCATCGTCGCGGAGAAGCGTCCGTACCTGCACAGCGTCGGGCACTCCGAGCGGTCCAAGGAGCCGATCGAGCCGCGGCTTTCGCTGCAGTGGTTCGTCAAGGTCGGCCCGCTCGCGAAGGCCGCCGGAGACGCGGTGCGCGACGGCCGCGTGAACGTCCACCCGGCGGAGATGGAGAAGCGCTACTTCGACTGGGTCGACAACCTGCACGACTGGTGCATCTCGCGTCAGCTGTGGTGGGGCCACCGCATCCCGGTCTGGTACGGCCCGAACGACGAGGTCGTCTGTGTCGGACCGGACGAGGAGCCGCCTTCGGGCGAGGGCTGGACCCAGGACCCGGACGTCCTCGACACCTGGTTCTCGTCGGGCCTGTGGCCGTTCTCCACCCTCGGCTGGCCGGAGAAGACCCCGGACCTGAACAAGTTCTATCCGACGTCGGTGCTGGTCACCGGCTACGACATCCTGTTCTTCTGGGTCGTGCGGATGATGATGTTCGGCCTCTACGCCACCGGTGAGGCGCCGTTCAAGACCATCGCGCTGCACGGCATGGTCCGCGACCAGTTCGGCAAGAAGATGTCGAAGACCGCGGGCAACGGCGTCGACCCCATCGAGTGGATGGACTCCTACGGCACCGACGCGCTGCGGTTCACCCTCACGCGGGGAGCGAACCCGGGCACCGACGTGCCGATCGGCGAAGAGTGGGTCGCGGGCTCCCGGAACTTCACCACGAAGCTCTGGAACGCCACCAAGTTCGCGATGATGAACGGCGCGGACGCGAACGCCCCGCTGCCCCCGGCCGCCGAGCTCACCGAGGCCGACCGCTGGATCCTCGGCAGGCTCGGCAACGTCGTCGACGAGGTCACCGGTTACCTGGCGGACTACCAGTTCGCGAAGGCCACCGACACGCTCTACCAGTTCACCTGGACCGAGCTGTGCGACTGGTACCTGGAGCTGTCGAAGGTCCAGGTCTTCCAGGGTGACGAGGCCCGCGTGACGGCGACGCGCGCGGTGCTGGGGCACGTGTTCGACACGGTGCTGAAGCTGCTGCACCCGTTCATCCCGTTCATCACCGAGAAGCTGTGGACGGCGCTGACCGGCCGTGAGTCGCTGGTGGTCGCCCCGTGGCCGGTGGCCGACGCCTCGTACGCCGACCCCGTGGCGGACAAGCGGATCGCGGACGTGCAGAAGCTGGTCACCGAGGTCCGCCGGTTCCGCGCGGACCAGGGCCTCAAGCCCAGCCAGAAGGTGGCCGCGCGGCTGTCCGGCGACGGGTTCGCCGAGATCACCGGGCACGACGAGCCGATCCGTTCGCTGGTCCGGCTCACCCAGCCCGAGGACGGCTTCGCGCCGAGCGCGTCGCTCGAGGTCGGCCTGTCGGCCGGTGTGGTGACCGTCGAGCTGGACCTGTCCGGCACGATCGACGTCGCCGCCGAGCGCAAGCGCCTGCAGAAGGACCTCGGCGCGGCGGAGAAGGAACTGGCGCAGGCCGAGGCCAAGCTCGGCAACCAGGCCTTCATCGACAAGGCGCCGGAGCCGGTGATCGGCAAGATCCGGGCACGCAAGGAGACCGCGGTCGCCGACATCGAGCGCATCAACGCCCGGTTGGCGACGCTGCCCGCCTCCTGATCTCGTGAGTGGTAAGGACGGTTCTAACCGTCCTTACCACTCACGAGGCTTTCAGCGGAGGTGACGGAGGACCACCCCGGCCACGCCCGCCATCCCGGTGCGATACGGGTGGTACGCCGCGGCGGCGAGCAGTTTCGTGTGCTGTCCGTTGATCCAGGCGGCGCCGTTCTTCGCGCAGGCGTCGTGCCCGGCCGACGGACCGAAGGTGTCCACGAAGGTCGATTTGCCATCGGCGGCGACGGCCTTCTCGATCGCCGAGTTCAACGCCTTCTCGACATCGTTGAGCCATGCGTAGTCGCCCTCGGCGAACGGCAGGATCTTCGGGCAGTAGCCGCGTTCCGGCGCGATCCGCGGGTAGCCGACGACGAGCACGTCGGCGCGCGGCGAGCGGGCGTGGATCCCGGCCAGCACCTTCTCGACGTTCTTGCCGGTGTCGGCGATCTTGGCCTTGATGGTGTCGACGCCGCCGACGGTGAACCGGTCCTGGCACGGGTTCCCGGTGGGGTCGCTCGCGCGCAGTGACGGGCAGGTGCCGACCAGCGTGCCGAAGACGCCGTAGTCGTTGCCGCCGATCCCGACCGTGACCAGGTCGGTGTTCGCGCGCAGGGCGCTGAACTGGGGCGGGTTGCTGCCGAGGGTGACGCTCTGCCGTTGCGTCATGTTGGTGGTGTCGGCGCCGCCGCAGCTGATGTCGGTGAAGGAACGGACCCGCAGCGCCGCGGCGAGGATCGACGGATAGTTCTGCGTCGACTTGCCGCAGAAGAGCGGGTCGAGGCGGGGGAGCGGGATGAGCGGCCCGGAGGTGTAGGAATCACCCAGCGCGACGTAATTCCGGTAGGACCGCGTGGCGGCGGTGGCCGCCGTGGCGGAGGCGATCAGCAGGACGACGGTCGAGACGGCCGCGAACAGGACACGTCTGTAGCGCATGAGGACCCCGATCTCCGGACTGGATGGCCTCTCAAAAATGAACCGGATCCGCTCCCGTCGGCGCCGCCGATCGGGTGGTCGGGCGCCGGTTTCACCCGCTTGGGGTGTCACATGGGGTGATCGTCTTCCGGTCGCCGGTAGACGAGGAGATAGCGGAAGAAGAGCAGGTTCCGGACCTTGCTCCCCGGCAGCAGGCGGTCCGCGTCGCGCCGGATCCGGTTCATCGGCGGGTAGGTCTCCACGATCGGCGCCGTCGGCAGCGGATCGACCCCGCCGTTGAGCCGCTCGCCCGCGTACACGACCACCCTGGCCAGCGCGTTGACCGGTGACGCGACGAGCGCTCGCGCGTAGTCGGCGAACGTGCTGGGCCTGCCGAGGCCGAGCACGGCCAGCACACCGCCCGGGACCAGCGCGTCACGCAGCTTCGTGACCGTGTCGAACGGCACATGGTGGAGCGACGCGAGACAGGAGATGAAGTCGTACGCCTCCTCCGGCAGCTTCTCGGCGACCACGTCGGCCTGCCGGTACGAGATCGTGCCCGGCCCCGGCGAACCGGCGGCGCGGGCGAGCTCGATCATCGGGCCGGACCGGTCGATCGCCTCGACGTGCATCCCGGTCGCCGCGAGCCGCCGCGCGAACCGCCCGCCGCCGCAGCCCACGTCCAGCGCCACGCCGGGGCCGGGAGGCAGCTGGTCGAGCAGGAGCGGGTGGTAGTGGTCGTTGTGGTTGAACCCCATGCGTCGAGAGTGCCAGGAAAGCCGCACGTAGACTCGGTCCGACAGGTAGCAAGGCTAAGAGGAGAGTTCGTGCCGCGAGGTGACGGCCGGGATTCCGAAGATTTCAGGGAATCCCCGGACCTGGCAGATCTGGACAGTTTCGCCGGTGTCGACGAATTGGGGGCCCGCGCCCACGATCCGTCCGACGACACCGACCCGGATCTGGACGCACCCGACGCCGCGTACCAGGCGGGCGGCGGTTCACGGGGCGGTATCGGCGGGATCGGGCAGCTGGGGGACAACCTCGCGCTCGGCCCCGTGCCGGACCTCGTCGCCCCCGAGGACGTGGAGCTGCACGAACTGGACGACCAGGGCGACGAGTTCGCCCCGGCCGACCCGAACGGGCAGCAGGCGCGCCGCGAACTGCTCGCCGTCGAGGCCGAGCTGAACCAGCGCTGGCCCGAGACCAAGATCGAGCCGTCCCTCGCCCGGATCGCGGCCCTGGTCAACCTCATGGGTGAACCGCACCGCGGCTACCCGGTGCTGCACGTCGCCGGGACCAACGGCAAGGGCTCGACCACCCGGATGATCGACGCGCTGCTGACCCGGATGGGCCTGCGCGTCGGCCGGTACACGAGCCCGCACCTGCAGCTGGTCACCGAACGGATCGCGCTCGACGGCGCCCCCATTTCCGCCGCCGCGTACGTCGATCTGTATCGCGACGTCGCGCCGTACGTGACCATGGTGGACAACGCGGGCGGGCCCGACGCGGTGCCGATGAGCAAGTTCGAGGTGCTCACCGGGATGGCGTTCGCGGCCTTCGCCGACGCGCCCGTCGAAGCCGCGGTCATCGAGACCGGGCTCGGCGGCTCCTGGGACGCCACCAACGTCGTGGACGGTGAAGTCGCCGTCATCACCCCGATCGGCGTCGACCACGTCGAGTACTTCGGCGGCTCTCCGGCCAAGGCCGCGGTGGAGAAGGCCGGGATCATCAAGCCCGGCAGCGTCGCGGTCATCGCCGAGCAAGAGCCCGAAGTGCAGAAGATCCTGCTGGAACGCGCCGTCGAGGTCGACGCGAGCGTCGCCCGCGCCGGCAGCGAGTTCGGCGTGCTGGAGCGCGAGGTCGCCGTCGGCGGGCAGATGCTGAAGCTGCAGGGCCTCGGCGGGGTGTACGACGAGATCTTCCTGCCGCTGCACGGTGCGCACCAGGCCGCCAACGCCGCGCTCGCGCTGGCCGCCGTCGAAGCGTTCTTCGGGGCGGGCAAGGACAAGCAACTGGTCATCGAGGCCGTCCGCGAGGCCTTCGCCGAGGTCGAAACCCCGGGAAGGCTGGAGCGCGTGCGCGCCGCACCGACCGTGCTGCTCGACGCCGCCCACAACCCGCACGGCGCCAAGGCGCTCGCGACCACCGTCGCCGAGGAGTTCGCCTTCCGCCGTCTCGTCGCCGTGGTCGGCGTGATGGCGGAGAAGGACGCCCGCGGCATCCTGGACGCGCTCGAACCGGTGGTGTCCGAGATCGTCGTCACCAAGAACTCGTCTCCGCGCGCGATGCCGCTCGACGAGCTCAACGACATCGCCATCTCGATCTTCGGTGAAGACCGGGTCGTGGCCGAGCCCAGCCTGGACGCCGCGATCGAGACCGCCATCGGCCTCGTCGAGCAGAGCGACGACCCCGAAGAGCCGCTGGCGGGCGGCGGTGTGCTGGTCACCGGCTCGGTCGTCACCGCGGGTGAGGCGAGGACCCTGTTCGGTAAGGAGCCGGCGTGACCGACGAAACCCCGAAGCCGCCCGCCAAGGACCCGATGAAGTCCTTCCGCGGTGTGATGGCGGGCTCGCTGATCATGGAGGGCATCACCGTCGCGCTCGCGCTGCCGGTGGTGGCGAAACTCGGCGGCGGTGTCGGCTCGTTCACCGGCTGGTCGGTGATCGTCATCGCGGTCGCGCTGATCGTGCTGTGCGGTTTCCTGAAGAAGCCCTGGGCGGTGCCCGCGGTGCTGGTGTTGCAGGTCGCGCTGATCGCCTTCTTCGTCGCGCTGCCCGCCGTCGCGATCCTCGGGGTGATCTTCCTCGGGATCTGGTTGTGGCTCCTGTGGCTGCGCCGCGATGTGGCGCGGCGGATGGCGGCCGGGACACTGCCCAGCCAGCAACAGCAACCTCAGTAGGTTCTCCGGGCTTCCCAGGGCAACGGCGTAACTCGCGTGATCAACGGCGTATCTCACGTGATCAGAGGCGTAACTCACGTGTCTGGAGACCGCACTCGGGTGTGCGGGGTCCGATCACGCGAGTTACGCCTCCAAGCACGCGAGTTACGTCTCCAAGCACGCGAGTTACGTCTCCGATCACGCGAGTTCCGCGCGTGATCACGTGCCTAGCGCAGCCTCACCACCCGTAGCTCCGGTGACCTCGCGATGTCCGCGGCGCAGAACCGGCCTCGCACCCAGCCGCCCCGCGAGTACAGCCGCGTTTGGTCGGCGAAATGCGGTGACGTGACGTCGGTCGACTGCGAGTAGGTCATGATCGTCGAGACGTCCGGGCAGGCGGCCTTGCCACTGAACCCGACCACCTGCACGTAGCTGGAGCCGTGCCCGACCTCGTGATTGCCCTTGGCCGGGTCCCACTGTGCGGTGATCACGTTGAGCACGCCCAAGTCGCCCGGCCCGCCGTGGATCGGGATCCTCTGCCCGGCCCTGGTCACCGTCTGATGGTCGCCGAGCCTGCCGTCGACCGGGATGCCGTTGGCGCGGAATTCCGCGAGCGTGTCACCGAAGGCCTTTCGCACGTCGGGGTTCCCGGTCGCGAGGGTGTTCGGCGTGGTGACCGGCCGGTTCGGGTCGAACGGGACCTGCCAGATGCCCCGCAGCCCGCCGATCCGGTCCACGAACCGCTCGAAGAACAGCGCGCCGCGGCTGTCGAGCCGGAACGTGCGGTCCCAGGAGGCCAGTGTCGCGCAGGCGTTGCCGACGGGCACCGGCCCCGACGAGGACGGAGCCTGGCCGCCGGGGAAGGCCGCGCACATCTTCGCCGTGTCGGCGGCCGCGAGCTCGGCCGTGCGGCTTCGGTCGCGGTACAGCATGTCCTTCATCGACGACGGCGTGAATCCCTTGCCCGCCAAGCCCTCTTCGGTGGCGATCAGCGCTTCCCGCGTCCGGTCCGACCGCTGGGTGCCGGTCGAGCCGACGATCCGGGGGAGTGGCGCGATCGGTGCGCGGGCGTTGGAAAGCCAGGCGCTGTCGTTGGCGTTGAGTTCGTAGTCGCGTCGCTGCTGCAGTGGCAGCCGGGACGGCGCGAACAGGCCGGGCTCCAGGGAACCCGGGTCGGAACCCCAGTCGCACGACGACTTCGAACCGTCCAAAATGGAGAGTCCGGTGCCGGGGAAGAGTGCCCGGCCCAGCGCGGTCCCGCAGTCGGCCGCCCGCTCGTCGGTGACGTGCGGGACGACCTGGATGTCGCTGTACAGCGCGTTCCCGGCCCTGTCCGTGGCGATGGTGTTGACCCACGGGACGCCTTGGGTGCGCGCGAGCGCGTTGGCGACGTCCGTGGTGCCGCGTGCCCCGGCTAGTTCGAACCAGGTGTTGAGGCCGCGCAGGTTGCCGGCGTTCCCGTCTCGCAGCGCGTGCGCCGACTTCGCCGTCCACGGCGTGGGCACGCCGAACGCCGAACCGAGGACCTGGCCGTACCGTGTCCCGTAGAAGGTGCGGGCGACCTGCCGTCGCTCCCCGCCCGGTTCGCGGACCTCGACCTTCACCTCCTGCGCGGTCATCTTCTCCGGTTTCCCGCCGACCAGGTACGTCGTCGGGTCGCCGGGTGCCAGCGGTACTTCGAAGAGGCCGAACGTGATCGCCGTCGACACCGTATGCGTCCAGGCGACGTCGGCGTTGTGGCCGATCTGCGGGATCGGGAGCCCCAGCAGGCTTCCGCCCGCGACGTCGAACCGGCCGGGAATGGTCAGCTGCGACTGCCAGAACCGGCGCCCGCCCTGCCACGGATAGTGCGGGTTCCCGAGCAGTAGGCCGCCGCCGGACTTCGTCCCGTCCCCGCCGACGGCGATGCCGTTGCTGCCGAGTTCGCCGGTCTTCATGGTCTTCCGGAGCCCGTCGGCGATTTTCGGCGCCGACTCCGGCCCCGCGGCGGGGACGTCCTTTGTGGACGGAGGCTGGGTCCGGATGAGGTCGGAGGCGAGCAAGCCCTGCCCGGCGACCGACGTGACGGCGTAAAAGTGCCGGTAGAAATCGAGTTCGGTGATGGGCCGGACCCAGTCCGCGCCGCGGCAGACCGGATCGGTGATGCCCTGGATGCCGGTCTGTTTCAGGTACGCGTTGTAACCCGCGACGTAGCCGGCCGCCAGCTCCCGCACCTCTGTCCGCGGGCCGTGAGGCGCGGGCCGGGCGAGCAGCCGCTCGACCACGCCCGAGTCGTTGATCCGCTGGAAGTGCAGATCGCTGTCGAGGTTGTTCTCCGCCTCGCTCATCGCCGGATTGCCCTGGCCGCCCGCGCCGAGGTGCGCGGACCGCCGCGCGGACACCGTCAGATAGGTGTTCGCGAGTTCGCAGATGTTGTCCTTGGCCGCGGCGAACCCGTAGCCGTAGCCGAGCCCGTCGAAGTCCTTCGCCGCGATATGCGGGATGCCGTACTCGGTGTACCGGATCACCGCCCGTGACCGGCCGAGCTCGTCCGCCGACGAGACCCCCGTCGTAACACTCGACACCGCCAAGGCCGCCGTGAGCAGCACGAGACCGCGCTGGAATCTTCGCATCGTTCCCCCATCCGGATCGACCATCCCCGTGATCGAAAGTACCGGCGCCGACACGGGGAGGCATCGACCGAACGGTTGAGCCGGCTACCGCCCGTTCGTTCATCACCAGGTCAACCGCCGTTGGCCCACCGGCCGTGACCACGGGATAGAACCGCGCCATGACCGCAACCCACCACAACCGCCGCACGCTGCTCAAAGCCGGCCTCACCGGAGCCGGAGCCGTCGCGGGCGGCTTGCTCTTGCCAGGGGCCGCGAACGCCGTCCCGCTCCTCCGCCGCGACCGCCCGGTGCTCACCCACGGTGTCCAGTCCGGCGACGTCACCACCGGTTCCGGCATCGTCTGGTCGCGCGCCGACCGGCCGTCGCGGCTGATCGTGGAGGTTTCCCGGGATCCGTCGTTCAGGCACACGCGCGTCGTGCGTGGCCCGGTGATGAGCCCGGAGACCGGCGGCACCGGCAAGGTCCGCGTGGCCGGTCTCATGCCGGGGACCGAGGTCCACTACCGCGTCACCGCCGAAGACCTCGACGGCCGCACCCGCAGCGAGGCCGTCACCGGCCGCTTCGCCACCGCCCCGGTCGGCCGCTCGGACGTCCGGCTGCTGTGGTCCGGCGACGTCGCCGGGCAGAACTGGGGCATCAACCCCGAACGCGGCGGCATGACCATCTACCGCGCGATGGCCGACCGCCGTCCCGATCTGTTCCTCCATTGTGGAGACACGGTCTACGCCGACGGGCCGCTCACCGAGACCGTCGCGCTGCCCGGCGGGCGCGTGTGGCGCAACATCGTCACCCCGGAGAAGGCGAAGGTCGCCGAGACGCTCGACGAGTACCGCGGCCAGTTCGCCTACAACCTGCTCGACGAAAACCTCAAGCGCTTCACCGCGAACGTGCCCGCCTACGTCCAGTGGGACGACCATGAGGTCGTGAACAACTGGTACCCGGGTGAGATCCTCAACGACCGCCCCGAATACACCGAAAAGCGCGTCGACGTGCTCGCCGCCCGCGCGTTCCAGGCGTTCCACGAATGGCACCCGATCGACCGCCGCCAGGCCGTCGACGGCCGCGTGTACCGCAACTTCCGGCACGGTTCCCGCGCCGAGATCTTCGTGCTGGACATGCGGACCTACAAGGACGCCAACACCTCGGACCAGACCAAACCGGGCCACGTCCTCGGCGACCGTCAGGCCCGCTGGCTCGTCGACGCGCTCGACCGCAGCACGGCCACCTGGAAGATCGTCCAGGCCGACCTCCCGATCGGGCTCACCGTCCCGGACGGCAAGGCCATCGAGGGTGTCGCCAACGGCCTGCCCGGCGCGCCCGGCGGCCGCGAGACCGAACTCGCCTGGGTGCTGCGGGAGATCTCGCGGCGCCGGGTGCGCAACGTCGTCTGGCTGACCGCCGACGTGCACTACACCGCGGCGCACCACTACTCGCCGGATCGCGCGTCGTTCACCGATTTCGACCCGTTCTGGGAGTTCGTCTCCGGCCCGCTCAACGCCGGCGCGTTCGGCCCGAACACCCTCGACCCGACCTTCGGGCCGGAAGCGGTGTTCGTGCACGCCCCGCCCGCCGCGAACACCTCGCCCGCCGACGGTTTCCAGCACTTCGGCGAGGTGAACATCGACGGACGGAGCGGCGTGCTCACGGTCGACCTGAGGGACGCTACGGGAGCTTCGCTGTGGTCGAAGACCCTGAGGCCCCAACGCTGAGCAGTTCGGTCAGCACCGAGATGCTGCGATCGCCGTACCCGGCCTCGACGGCCCGCCGGACGAGGTCGTGCATCGGCAGCTGCCACGCGACGTCGACGCCTTCCTCGGCCAGCCCGAGGTCGGCGGCGGCGCCGGCGTGGAAGATGTCCACCGAGGACGCGGGATCCGAGTAGTCGCCGCTGTCGATTTCCTTGGTGAACACCGGAAGCACCGAGATGATCATCTCGAACCACTTGGTGGCGTAGGGCAGGAGCGTCTCGGCCGCGAGCCCGCGCGACCGCAGCGCGGCGGCACCCTGGAAGAACCCGACCAGCGCGGGCAACAGGGTGCCGCCGACGGCCGTTTCGTACAGCGCCGCCAGATCGGTGTCCTCGCCGAGGTGGACGGTGTCGCCGCCGAGCACCCGCAACGTGTCCAGGTGCTCGTCGAAAACGGTCTTGTCGCCGCCGTAGTACAGCAGCGTGTCCGGCGCTCCCACGGCCGACGGCACGTTCTTGATCGCCCCGTCGAGGTATCGCGCGCCGTGCTCTTTCGCCCATTCGGCCATCCGGCGCGCCTCCGCCGGTGAGCCGCTGTTCAAGGTCACCAAAGCGCGTCCGGTCAGGGAAGCGGGTTCCAAGGCCGCGCGCGTGCTTTCGTAGGTGGTCAGGCACGTGATGGTCAACGGGCTCGCCCGCACCGCGTCCCCGGCCGTCGCGGCCAGGATCGCTCCCCGCGCGACCAGCGGCTCGGCCTTCGAAGCCGTCCTGTTCCACACGGTGGTCGGATGCCCGGCCGCCAGGAAGGCGTCCGCCAGGGCCGAACCCATCGAACCGAGGCCCACGACGGTCACCGGCGTCTTCGGCATTTTTCGCTCCAGTCCAAGGAAATCTTCGGGATGACTCCATGCTGGGCGGTCGCGTACATTCGATCAAGTACCTACTATTTCGCCAGGTACTGACATAAAGGTATGTGAAGCGATGACCAAGAACCGCACGTTCACCTGCGGCCTCGACGCCGCGATAGCCGTCGTGGGCGGCAAATGGAAAGGGCTCATCCTGTTCGCGCTCCAGGACGGGCCGCTGCGTTTCGGGGAGCTGCGGCGCGCGGTGCCCGGGATCAGCGAGCGGGTGCTGATCCTGCAACTGCGCGAGATGGAGACCACCGGACTGCTGCATCGCGAGGTGTACCACCAGGTTCCGCCGAAGGTGGAGTATTCGCTGACGGAGTTCGGGGATTCCCTCAACACCGCGATGGCCGCGCTCGGGGAGTGGGGCGAGGAGCACCTCGAACGGATCGAGGCCATTCCCTGGTCCGAAGTGAAGTGAGCGGCGAAGCACCCAGTAGGCTCCGGGCGAATAGCACGAATCCCACCCAAGGAGTAATACCGCCGTGACTGAACGCACGCTGGTCCTCGTCAAGCCCGATGGCGTCGCGCGCGGCCTCGTCGGCGAGGTCATCGCTCGCATCGAGCGCAAGGGCCTGAAGCTCGCCGCCCTCGAACTGCGCACCGTCGAGCGCTCGGTCGCCGAGGAGCACTACGCCGAGCACAAGGAGCGCCCGTTCTTCGGCGACCTCCTCGAGTTCATCACCTCGGGCCCGCTGGTCGCGATCGCCGTCGAGGGCCCGCGCGCCATCGCCGCGTTCCGTCAGCTCGCCGGCGGCACCGACCCGGTCGAGAAGGCCACCCCGGGCACCCTGCGCGGCGACTTCGCGCTGGAGACCCAGTACAACCTGGTGCACGGTTCGGACTCGCCGGAGTCGGCCGAGCGCGAGCTCAAGCTCTGGTTCCCCGAGGTCTGACAGAATCGTGGACGGCGCGGGAGCGCCGCGCCGTCCACGAACCTGGGGAGCCACGATGACACCGGACGAGTACCTGGAGCGCTTGCGGGAGCTCACCACCGGTTTCGCCCGGGTCGCGAGCACCGGGGACCACGCCGCGCCCGTGCCGTGCTGCGGCGAGTGGCGCCTGCGTGACCTGGTCGTCCACCTCGGCAACGTCCACCGCTGGGCGGCCGGGATCGTGCGCACCGGCGAGCCCGCCCCGCAGGATCTCGACGCCGAACCGGGCGGGGATCTCGCCCCCTGGTACCGCGAAAGCGCGGACGAGCTCATCGAGGCGCTGAGCGAGGCAGCTCCCCACGACGGCGCCTGGAACTTCACCGCCGCCGCCAAGACCAAGTCCTTCTGGTTCCGCCGCCAGGTCCACGAGACCGCGGTGCACCTGCTCGACGCGCACCGCGCGGCAGGGACCGAATACACCCTGGACCCGGCCCTCGCCGCCGACGGCGTGGACGAGGTCCTTCTCGGCATGCTGCCGAAGGTGAAGCGCTGGCACACCCCGCCGGCGGTCACCGTTCCGTTGCTGCTGAAGACATCCGACACCGGACACGCCTGGTTGATCACACCGCCGGGTGAGACCGACGTCCCCGGCTCGCGGCAGGCGGATTCCGCCGAAGCGGCCGGCGCCGTCGTCGAAGGGCCCGCGGAGGAGCTGGATCTGCTGCTGTGGCAACGGATCGAGCTCGCCGCCTCGGGTATCAAGATCACCGGTGACGTCGAGGCGGCCGAGACCTTCCTCGCCGGGCCCATGACGCCCTGACCTTCGCGCCCTACGCCGTTCGGTTCACGTTCACCTCGGGGTCTTCTCCTGGCGGCTCGCGTCCGCTGTGCTGAGCGATGCTGCCTATCACTCGATCGTGGGGTAATTCGTGAGAAATTCACGCCTGTTGCTGCTCGCTGCCCTGCTGCCCGGATTGTTCGTCGCCCCACCGGCGCACGCCGATCCCTTGGCCGCTCCGCTCGGTCCGGCGCCCGTCGAAGCCGCCCCCGCGGCGTCCTCGGCGAAGGAGGGCCCGTCCGCGTACGCCGTGGCGGCGCCCGACGACGGTCTCGTCACCACCAGCGCGACTTCGCGCGTGGCGCCGGGCCTGAGCCTGACCGAGTTCGACCGGTACGACCCGGCGGGCTGGATCCGCGGCGACACCCTCGCCGTCGACCTCACCAGCAAGACGCTCAAGCCGACCTACCTCAGCCCTGGCACGGTTTCCGCGCGGACACCGCTTTCGCAGCAGGTGTCCAGGGCCGGCGCGGTCGCCGGCGTGAACGGGGACTTCTTCGACATCAACGCCAGCGGAGCGCCGATCGGCGTCGGCATCGACGC
Source organism: Amycolatopsis roodepoortensis (assembly GCF_024628825.1). Classification (NCBI taxonomy): domain Bacteria; kingdom Bacillati; phylum Actinomycetota; class Actinomycetes; order Pseudonocardiales; family Pseudonocardiaceae; genus Amycolatopsis; species Amycolatopsis roodepoortensis. The sequence continues at coordinate 2,692,042 of NZ_CP102415.1, read as the reverse complement.
CGGGAACCTCCAGACGGCGCCCGCGCGCGGCCACAACCTGACCGCGTCGATCACCGAAGAAGGCAAGGCGCGGCTCGCGGAGGTCTTCCTCGACGCGTCGGTCACCCTGCCCGACGGCCGGGTCGTGCCCGCGTCGAACTTCAACAGCCCCGTGCTGAGCGGTGACGCGATCGGCGTCTACACGCCGCTGTGGGGCGCGTCCTCGCGGCGGACCTCGGTCGCGGGCGCGCGGCGTGTCGTCGAGATCGAGGTCTCAGACGGCGTCGTCACACAGGTGCGGCCGCAGCCCGCGGACGGCCCGATCGCGGCCGGCGCGACGGTCCTGCTCGCCCGTGACGGTGGCGTGGACACGTTGTCCGGCTTGAAGCCCGGCGACCGGGTGGGTGTCACGTACGCGCCGAAGAGTGACGCGGGCAAGCTGTCCGTCTCGATCGGCGGCAACAAGGTCCTGCTGCGGGACGGCGCGGTGCAGCCGGTCGACAACGTCGCGATGCACCCGCGGACCGCGGTCGGGTTCTCGGCCGACGGCACGAAGATGTGGCTGGCGACGGTCGACGGCCGCCAGGCCGACAGCCGCGGCATGACGGAACTGGAACTCGCCCGGCACATGAAGTCGCTCGGCGCGGACGACGCCCTCAACCTCGACGGTGGCGGCTCGTCGACCATGCTCGCCCGTGAAGAGGGCGAGAAGTCGCCGCTGGTCCGCAACTCGCCGTCGGACGGCGGGGAACGCTTGGTGCCCAACGGGATCGGTGTCGCGACCACGCCGGGAAGCGGGCGCCTGACCGGATTCGCGCCCCGTCCAGTGCAGGACACCGCCGACGCGACGCGCGTGCTTTCCGGGCTGACGCGGAAACTCGCCGCCGGGGGTCACGACGAGACCGGCGCCGCCGTCGACTCCCACGTCCAGTGGCTCAGCACGAATCCGTTGCGCGGCACCGTGACCGGCGGCGTGTTCACCGCGCACGCCGACCGGCTCCGGCCGGACGCGCCCGCGAACGTCGACGTCCTGGCGAAGCGCGGCGGTGTCATGGGCAAGGCCACGCTGAACGTCCTCGGTTCGCCGGTCAGTCTGGGCACGAGCACCGAACAGGTCGCCCTGTCCGGCGAAGGCGCGAAGAGCACGTTCAAGGTGTTCGGCTACGACGCCGACGGTTACGGCACGTGGATCGAGCCCGACGACGTCAAACTCGATTACGACCCCACGGTGGTGAAGATCGAACCGTCCGGTGACGGGTTCGCGGTCACGGCGCTCAAGGCGTCGGGCGCTTCGGCGATCACCGCCACCGCTGGCGGGAAGGTGACGCATCTGGCGGCTTCCGTCGGCACGGAATCCCGCGTGGCGTCCCCACTGGACGGCCCGGCGGGCTGGTCCGCCAGCGTCTTCCCGGCCGTCGTCGGCGCCGCGCTTTCCGAGGCACCCGGCCGGGACGGTGGACGCGGTCTCGCGCTGGACTACCGGCTGAACGGGACCAACGCCACGCGTGCGGCCTACGTGAACTCGGCGGCACCGATCGCGCTGCCGCCCGGCACCCAGCGTGTCGGCCTGTGGGTCAACGGCGACGCGAAGGGCGCTTGGCTTCGAGCGGAACTCCGCGACGCCGCCAATGTCCCGTCCGTCGTGGATCTTTCGCTGAGCGTCGACTGGACGGGCTGGCGCTACGTGCGCGCGGCCATCCCCGCCGGGCTCCCCGACGGGCAGCGGCTGACGAAGTTCTATGCCGTCGAGAACGTCCCGGCCCAGCAGTACGAAGGACGGCTGGTCTTCGACGACCTCACTTTCGAGGTCGCGCCCGCGGCCGCCGTCCCCGCCGACCCGGCTCCGCGCGACCCGGCGTTGATCACCGACGGCGCCGCGACCGGCGGCCTGCGGATCGCCGTGGTCAGCGATGCGCAGTTCACCGCGGACCAGCCGGACGGGCCGCTGGTCGCCCAGGCTCGTCGCGCGCTGCGCGAGGCGGTGGCGGCGAAACCGGATCTCGTGCTGATCAACGGTGACTTCGTCGACCGCGGTACGGCGGCCGATTTCGTGCTGGCTCGCTCGATCATCGATGAGGAACTCGTCGGCAAGGCGCCGTGGTACTACGTGCCGGGCAACCACGAAGCCGACGGCGGGCACGGGCTCGCGGAGTTCCAGGCGGCGTTCGGGGAGACCCATCGCGTCGCCGATATCGCCGGGATCCGGCTGGTGCTGATGGATTCCTCGCGCGGTTCGCTGCGCGCGGGCGGGTTCGACCAGATCCGGATGCTGCGCGAGGCGCTCGACGGCGCGAAGGCGGACAGGCGGATCCGCGGCGTGGTCGTCGCGATGCATCATCCGGTGAAGGACCCCAGCCCGACCGGGAATTCGCAGCTGGCCGACCGCAAGGAGGCCGCCATGCTGACCGGCTGGCTGACCGCCTTCGAACGCGAGTCTGGCAAGCAGGCGGCCGCGATCGCCTCGCACGCGGGCGTTTTCAATCTCTCGCGGGTCGATGGCGTGCCGTATCTGGTGAACGGGAACTCAGGGAAGTCGCCCGCGGCGGCGCCGGGTGACGGCGGGTTCGTCGGCTGGACGATGGTCCGGTTCGAGCCGGGGGACAAGGCGCAGCCGGTGCGGTTCGAGACGCGGCCGAACGTCGACGCGCTGACGCTGTCCGGGCCCTCGTCGCTGGCACGCGGGGAGAAGGCGGACGTCCGGGCCGTGGTGACGCAGGGAGCGCGTCAGGTGCCGGTGTCGTACCCGGTCAGCGCGGACTGGAAGGGCGGCTGGGGCACGCACATCGCCGGCGGATTCCTGCCCGCGATGCCGTGGGACGTCGCTTCGTTCGACCCGGCGACCGGGGTGCTGACCGCGCTGCGGCCGGGGACGGCGAACCTTTCGGTCACCGTCAACGGGGTGACGCGGAGTCTTTCGGTCACCATCCGCTGAACGACCTCGTGAGTGGTAAGGACGGTTAGAACCGTCCTTACCACTCACAAGAGGCCGCTGTCGCTGCCGGGCACGGCCGGAGGGTTGCGAAAGCCACTTTCGCAACCCTCAACGTTGCGAAAGTGGCTTTCGCAACCTTCGGCCGCGGCCGAGCTCATGACCGCCCGGCGCCCCTGTCACGAAAGCCACTTTCGCGACGTCTGATGTCCCGAAAGTGGCTTTCGCGACGCCACCCGAGCGCGCCCACGAGGTCAGGCGGCTTCGTGCTCCTCTTCGACCGACCCCGGCAGCGCCGGACCCCGCGGCGGGATCGCTTCGGCGTCGGCCGGATCCACCTTCCGCACCGAACCGTCGGCAGCGGACTGCGCGATCGCGAGCATCGACGCCAGCGCGTCCTGGATCTGCTGCTGTTCCCGCTCCGGGATGAGGCTCAGCTCGATCAGCACGCTGCCGTTGCCGAGCAGCCCGTACCCGTTGCGCGCGATGCCCTGGTAGTCACCGCCGGGATACTGCGAGACATAGCCGCCGTTGCCGTCGATCGACCGCTGCACCACGACCGCGATCTGCTTCGCGAAGTCCACATCGGACGGTTTGACGCCCGGATGCGTCGGCCACATCGTCGAGGCCGTGATCTCCTTACCGTTCGCGTCCCGGTAACGGCCCTGCATGTGGTAGTCGACCATGATGTCCGGCTTGAACGACGCGTTCCGCCGCTGGATCAGGCCCGCCTCGGTGGCCGGGTTGTCCTTCGGCGCCACTGCCGGGTCGTGGTAGCGGTTGATGTCGTACCCCTTGCCCTTCTCACCGTATTCGGGAGTGGCGTCCGGGTCGTAGTTGTAGCGCCAGTCGCGCTCGTGCCCGTCCGGGTTGGCGCGCACGACGATGTCGACGGTCACCTTCGCGAGCAGCTTCTGCGCCCACGGGCTGTGCCCGACCCCGACCTTGCGCAGGAACTCGAGCGCGGCGGGGGTGCCGAGCGGCTCGTCGCCATGCTGCTGGGTGACGTACTGGATCCGCGTCTTGCCGTGGCCGACCCTGGCCGCCCACACCGGACGGCCTTCATTGCTGCGGCCGATCTTGTCCACCCGGATCTTGCCGTGGCTGAGCGCCGCCAGCTTGTGCAGTTCGAAGGCCAGCTTGGCGGTGGACGGCCGCGGGTCCACAGTGGCCGCACCGGTCTCCGCCGCTTGGGCGGCAGGCGCCACCAGGAGCCCGGCGCTGACAAAAACGGACAACAGGGCGATTCTGGGCTTGAGACTCATGGACGGTGAGTATCGACGAGCGGGCAACGGCCGACAAGGGGCCGGATAAACCGGTCGAATTTTGTCGGTGGCAGGTCCTAGGGTGCCTACCGTGGGTGACTCAGAGCACGAACCGGCGATGGTGCAGGCGAAGGCGTTGGTCAAGCGGTTCGGCGATTTCGAGGCCGTCCGCGGGATCGACGTCGAGGTCCGCCCGGGGGAGGCGTTCGGCTTCCTCGGGCCCAACGGCGCGGGCAAGTCCTCCACCATGCGCATGATCGCGAGCGTCTCCCCACGCACCGACGGCGACCTGCGGGTCCTCGGCATGGATCCGGACGTCGAGGGGCCGAAGATCCGCGCCCGGCTCGGGGTGGTGCCGCAGCAGGACAACCTGGACACCGAGCTCACCGTCCGGCAGAACCTGCAGATCTACGGCCGCTACTTCGGGCTTTCCCGGTCGCACGTGCGGAGCAAGGCCGAGGAGCTGATGGAGTTCGCCCAGCTCACCGACCGGGCGAACGCGGAGGTCGATTCGCTCTCCGGCGGGATGAAGCGGCGGCTGACCATCGCGCGGTCCCTGGTCAACGACCCGGAGCTGCTCCTGCTCGACGAGCCGACCACGGGGCTCGATCCGCAGGCCCGTCACCTGTTGTGGGACAGGCTGTTCCGGCTCAAGGCCGGTGGGACCACGCTCATCATCACCACGCACTACATGGACGAGGCGGAACAGCTCTGCGACAGGCTGGTCGTGATGGACAACGGCCGGATCGCCGCCGAAGGCTCGCCCGCGGATCTGATCAGCCGGTACTCCACCCGAGAGGTCGTGGAGCTGCGCTTCCCGAACGGCGAGCAGGAGGCGGCCGCGAAGCGGATCGAGGGCCTCGCCGAACGCGTCGAGGTCCTGCCGGACCGCGTCCTGCTCTACACGATGACCGGCGAGGCCACCCTCGAACAAGCGCACGCGCGCGGCCTGCGACCTCTGTCGAGCCTGGTCCGCCGCAGTTCGCTGGAGGACGTCTTCCTCCGCCTCACCGGCCGGACGCTGGTGGACTGATGACCACTGCGCAGACGAAGGCGTCGACGGGCCGCGTGGTCTCGCGCTGGGCGGGAGCCTGGCTGCGGGTCGAGGGCCATTGGATGTGGTACCGCCGGTACTGGGTGTCCACTTTGTACTCGACGGGCCTGCAGCCGGTGCTCTTCCTTGCCGCGATGGGGCTCGGGTTCGGTTCGCAGGTCCAGGCCGGTGCGGCCACGGGCGGGTTCTCGTACCTGGAGTACGTCGCTCCCGCGCTGCTCGTGGCGGGTGCCGCGCAGCTGGCGGTGGGGGAGTCGAGTTACCCGGTGCTGTCCGGGTTCAAATGGCAGCAGGATTACATCGCCGTCACCGCCACGCCGATCACGCCGGGTCAGGTGCTTGGCAGCCAGATCATGTGGGTGAGCCTGCGGCTGACCCTGGCGGGCGTGATCTACGCCGTCATCGCGGCGCTCTTCGGATCCTGGACGAGTTTCGGCGTGCCGGCCGTCATCCTGATCGGGACGCTCACCGGGATCGCGTGCGGCACCCCGGTGATGGCGCTCGCCGCGACCACCTACGACGAGGGCACCCGGTTCGGCCTGGTGTTCCGGTTCGTCCTGATCCCGATGACGTTGTTCTCCGGCACGTTCTTCCCGATCACCGAGCTGCCCGCCCCGCTGATGTGGATCGCCTGGATCTCCCCGCTGTGGCACGGCAACGAGGCGGCGAGGGCGGTCAGCCTCGGCACCGTCGGCCCGCTCGCCACGCTGGGCCACCTCGCCTTCCTGGTCGTGCTGGCCGGGGTGGGCTGGGCGCTGGCGCACAAGTACTTCTACCGACGGCTGGTGGTCTGATGGCGGTCCTCACCGAAGCGCTGCGACGTGGAAAGCCGCGCCGCGGGGTGCTGCTGCGCATCCTGCCGTCCGCGCTGTACAGCGGCCGGTCGACGGCGGTGCTGGAGCGCACCTTCCTGACGTACTCGCACGCCTGGATGCTGTTCGTGTCCGGCGTCTTCGAGCCGCTGTTCTACCTGATGGCCTTCCAGCTCGGCTTCGGCAAGCTCGTGGGCGAGGTCGTCGGTCCCGGCGGGCAGGCGATGAGTTACGTCGCCTTCGTCGCGCCCGGCCTGCTCGCGGCGTCGGCGATGAACGGCGCGATCCTCGACTCGACGTACAACCTGTTCTTCAAGCTGAAGTACGCCAAGCTGTACGACGCCATGCTCGCCACCCCGATCGGGCCGCTGGACATCGCGCTCGGCGAGGTCGGCTGGTCGGTGCTGCGCGGCGGGATCTACTCGGCGACCTTCCTCGGCGTGATGACCGTGATGGGGCTGCCCGGCTCGTGGTGGGCCCTGCTGATGATCCCGGCGGCGCTGCTGATCGCGATGGCGTTCTCGGCCATCGGCATCGTGCTGGTGACCTTCCTGCGGTCGGTGTCGCAGTTCGACTACATCAACCTCGTGCTGATGCCGCTGTTCCTGTTCTCCACGACGTTCTACCCGCTTTCGGTATACCCGGCAGGGATCCAGTGGATCGTGCAGGTCTTCCCGCTGTACCACGGCATCGAGCTGATGCGCGGGCTCTCGGCGGGCGTCCTGTCGTGGGGCATGGTCGGCAACGTCACGTACCTGGTGGTGCTGGCGGCGGTCGGGATCTACGCGTCCTCGAAGCGGTTCGGCAAGCTGCTTCTGCGCTGACCGGTCAGCGGGCCGGGTTCGCGCCCGTGCGCCGCGGCGCCACCGCGGCCAGCGCGTCGACCAGGCCATGTCCGTAGAAGCCGTTGAACCCCGCGTACCCGGTGCAGTACGCGTCCTGCGAGCCGTCACCGGTCAGGTCGTAGTCGGCGGGGCACGCGATCGGGGTGGCCTGGGCGTCCAGCGTCCGCCTCAGCTGGCGGGCGCTGTAGCCGGGGTGCTTCGAAGCGAGCAACGCGGCGACACCGGCGACGTGCGGCGCCGCCATCGACGTCCCGCACAGCGGCGCGTATCCGCCGGGGACGGTCGAGAGCACGCATCGCCCGGCCTCGCCGCCGGGAGCGGTCACGTCGATCACGCCCAGTCCGTACGAGCTGTAGCCGGCCTTGACCCGCTCCTCGCTCACGGACGACACGGCGACGACGTCGCGCAGGCCCGCGGGCAGCGCCTGGCAACCTTCGGAGCCGGACTTGGCGCCCGAGCGCGGCGACGGCACCAGCTCGGCGGCCTCGTTGGTCGCCGCCGCGACGGTGAGGGTGCCCGCCGAGGTCGCGTACTCGACGGCGCGGGCCATGACCTCGTTCACCACGCCCCGTTCGTCGTTGTGGGCGCACGAAAGCGACCACGGGTCGACGAAGTAGCTGCTGTTCGTCACCGTCATGCCCTGTGAGGCGGCCCACATCAGCCCGCAGACGGCGGCTTCGGGGTCGGCGTACCCACGATCGTCGATCACCTTCACCGAGGCGATCCGGACCCCGGGCGCCACCCCGGTGACGCCTTTGCCGTCGTCGGCCGCGGCGATGATCCCCGCGACATGGGTGCCGTGCACCGAGGTCGTCGCGGCCCAGTTGCGGTCGGGCACGCCGGTCAGGCAGCCCGCGGACTTCTCGGGGTCGAGGGCGCTCGCCAGTTCGGGATGAGCGGGGTCGACACCGGAGTCGAGCACGCCGACGACGACGTCCCGGCTGCCCGGTTCGATCGCGTGGGCCTTGTCGGCACCGATCGCGCGCATGTCCCATTGCTCGCCGGTGCGGTCGGCGGAGGGGACCTTCGCCGGATCCGTCGGCTGGACTTCGGCGCGAGCGGGCGCGGACCTGGCCGGTGACGTGCCGTTGGCCCGCTGTACCGCCAGCCGTTCCGCCTGCGCGCTGAACGCGGCGGCGGGCCGGACCAGTTCGGCGAAGGCGGGGTCGGCCGAGGTCGCCACGGCCACCGCGATCTGCGGATAGTAGGTCGTCGTGCTGCCACAGCCGTCCGAGATGGCGGTCTTGGCCTCGGCCTCGGAGGTGCCCTTCTCGAAGGCGACGACGTAACGCAGGGCCTTTCCCTGGGGATGACACGAGGGCTCCGCCTCGGCCGTCGTCACGGCGGCGATCGAACCGCAGAGCACCATGAAGGCGCACACGGCCGCTCGCAGGGACCGCCCCAGCAGGGACACCGGACCTCCCACCGGAGAACATCGGACGACGAGGGCGCCGAGGCCTACGCTTCAGTACCCCCGAGCGGCACGCTAGCCACCCTCGGCCGGGTCGACAAGCTCTTCCGCGAAGTTCGCTCGGCCGGTGGCCGCGGCGCGCCCGGGAGCCAGCTCTGTGGCACCGAGTACACCGGAGTGGGGCCGGTGTGTGGGATACTCGCGGTGGCCGCTGGCCGACGGGCCCACGTGAGAGGTGGCGCTCGCGGTCTCGTGGCCCGGTGGTGTGCTGCACATCCTCCACACGCGTCGCCGCTGCATGCGGCTCGACGACGTGGCGGGCGGCCCGATGTCGCGAACGTGGCCAGCGCTCCGCCGAGCAGACCTTCAGCCGTACGCGGCGCCCGGACAACCCCGGCGCCGTCGCGGTGCCGGGCAAGGATTCCCGCTGCTGGTGACCACCACGGCGGAACGAACAGAAAGGGGCCCCTGCGCGGCCGCGTCGAGCCGGTGTGAGCCAGCCGACGCGCCCGGGGGCGGAGGAGATATATGTCGAACGCGGACACACCCGCCGTCACCGGCGGGAATACCGCCACACCCATCGCAAGCCAGCTGGGCGAACTGCCTCCCCGGATCCGGGTGCACGCGCTGGCGAAGCTGCTGGGATCCAACAGCCGTGAACTGATGGCCAAGCTCGGTGAGCTCGGCGAAACCGTCCGGAGCGCGCAGTCCAGCGTCACCCGTGAGGTGGCGCACAAGCTCGCCGAAGCCCTCGCCGGAGGCGACGAGCCCGAGACCGCCGAGGCCGCTCCTGCCGCCGAAGCACCCGTCGCCGAGACCCCGGCGGCTCCCGAGCCGAAGCCCGAAGCCGAGCCGGAGCCCGCTCCGCAGGCGGAGGCCCCTTCGCGGCGTGTTCCGCCCGCGCTCGCCGCCCCGGTGACGCCGGAGCCGCCGCAGGCGACGACCAGGCCCGCGAAGGCCTCTGTGCACGTCCCGGTGTTCGCCGCGCCGTCGCCGGTGTTCCTGCCGCCGGAGCCCGTCGCGGCGAAGCCCGCCCGCAAGCCGGAGCCCGCCTTCACCCCGACCGAGGAAGCCGCCTCCGACGAGGACGAGACGCAGACCGAGCAGGCCGAAGGCCACGGCACCGACGAGGACGGTGACGACGCCAACAGCCGTCGCCGCCGTCGTCGTGGACGCCGTGGTCGCGGCCGGGGCAAGGGCGGCGACGAGGGCTCGGCCGACTCCGAGAACGAAGACGAGCAGCCCGAAGAGTCGCGAGCCCCTCGCAATCGTCAGCAGCGCGCGAAGGACAAGGACGCCGAGACCGAAGAGGCCGCGGCAGAGTCCGCCGAAGAGGCGTCCGCCGAGGCCGATTCGGACAACGAAGGCGATTCGGACGGCGGCAGCAAGCGCCGCCGTCGCCGCCGCCGTCGTAAGGGCGGGGACGACGACAACGCCGAGGCCACCAGCGACGACCCGCCCAACACGGTCGTCCACGTGCGCCAGGCCAAGGCCGCCGAGACCGAGCGCCCCGCGCGGGACGAGGTCCGCAGCGTGCGCGGCTCGACCCGGCTCGAGGCCAAGCGCCAGCGCCGGCGGGACGGCCGCGAGGCCGGTCGTCGCCGTGCGCCGATCCTGTCCGAGGCCGAGTTCCTCGCGCGCCGCGAGTCGGTCGAGCGCACCATGGTCGTCGCCGAGAAGGGCGACTCCACGCAGATCGGTGTGCTCGAGGACGGCGTCCTGTGCGAGCACTTCGTGACCTCGTCCGGCACCGGCTCCATCGTCGGCAACGTGTACCTCGGCCGCGTGCAGAACGTGCTGCCGTCGATGGAGGCCGCCTTCATCGACATCGGCCGCGGCCGCAACGCCGTGCTCTACGCCGGTGAGGTCGACTGGGACGCCGCCGGTCTCGAGGGCAAGGCCCGCAAGATCGAGCAGGCGCTCTCCACCGGCGACTCCGTGCTGGTGCAGGTCACCAAGGACCCGGTCGGGCACAAGGGCGCCCGGCTGACCACGCAGATCTCGCTGCCGGGCCGCTTCCTGGTCTACGTGCCCGCCGGCGGCGCCACCGGCATCTCCCGGAAGCTCCCGGAGAACGAGCGCCGCCGCCTGAAGGACATCCTCAAGCGCATCGTCCCCGAGGACGCCGGTGTGATCATCCGCACCGCGTCCGAGGGCATCAGCGAGGAGGAGCTGGACCGCGACGTCCGCCGCCTCAAGGCGCAGTGGGACGTCATCAAGGAGAAGGCCGAAGCCGGCAACGGCGGCAAGAAGAACAGCGCCCCGGTCATGCTCTACGAAGAGCCGGACCTGCTGGTCAAGGTCGTGCGCGACCTGTTCACCGAGGACTTCGCCAAGCTGGAGATCCAGGGCGACAAGGCCTGGGACACCATCTACAACTACGTCCAGCACGTGGCGCCGGACCTGGCGGATCGCGTCAAGCGGTACACGGGCACCGGTTCGGCCTTCGCCGACCACCGGATCGACGAACAGATCACCAAGGCGCTGGACCGCAAGGTCTGGCTGCCCTCGGGCGGTTACCTCGTCATCGACCGCACCGAAGCGATGACGGTCATCGACGTCAACACCGGCAAGTTCACCGGATCGGGTGGCAACCTCGAAGAGACGGTGACCAGGAACAACCTGGAGTCGGCGGAGGAGATCGTCCGCCAGCTCCGGCTCCGGGACATCGGCGGCATCATCGTCATCGACTTCATCGACATGGTGCTCGAATCCAACCGCGAGCTCGTGCTGCGACGGCTGACCGAATGCCTCGGCCGCGACCGCACGCGTCACCAGGTCGCCGAGGTCACCTCGCTCGGCCTGGTGCAGATGACCCGCAAGAAGATCGGCACCGGGCTGCTCGAGGCGTTCTCGACGCCGTGTGAGCACTGCAAGGGCCGTGGCGTGGTCGTCTCGACCGAGCCGCAGCGCACCGGTGGCGGCGGAAACGGGCACAACCACGGTGGTGGCGGTGGCGGTGGCGGCAAGGAGCAGGGCTCCCGCCGGTCCCGCGGCCGGGGCAAGGGCGAGGACCAGGGCCAGAACGAGCCCGCCGTGGCCAAGACCGAGGCACCGCCGGCGCCGGCCCAGCGCGAGTCGGTGGTGTCGGCGGTCCAGGCCGTGGCCAACGCCACCTTGGCGGCCAAGGGCGAGCACTCGCACGAGGCCACCGAGAACGCTGAGAACGCCGAGGGCGGCGCGCTCAACGGCCACGCCCCTCAGGCGGCCGAGCAGCCCGCTGAACCGGTCTCGGAGCCCGTTGCCGACGCGACCGTCGAACAGGCGGCCGAGGCGGCCGCTGAGCCGGTTCCGGAGGCGGTCGCCGAGGCGCCCGCGACCGAACTCGCCGGTGAGCCGGTGACGACTTCGGACGACGAGGCACCGGCCGTGCGCGAGGAAGAGATCGCCGTGGTCGCGGAATCGGGCCCCGAACCCGAAGCACCCGAGGTTCCGGTGACTGCTGAGACTGTTGTGACGGAAGAGGTTTCCGCGCCCGAGGCCCCGGCGGCCCAGGACGAGACCGAACCCGAGGTGGACGTCCCGGCCCCGGCCGTGCGCTCCACCACCCGCCGTCGTCCGCGACGGGCGGCCTCGCGGCCGGCCGGTCCGCCGGTCAAGGCGTCGGAAAAGAGCTAGTGAACACCTAGGGGCACCCCGGTGTGATCGCACCGGGGAGCCCCACGTAACCTGTAGAACGGCCCGCCACCTAGAGCGGGCACCTTGCGCAGCATCCGGACCACCGAAACTTGGGTGGGCCGATCACGCAAGCCCCCACCCGTTGTCGAGTAAGCAGGAGACTTCCGTGTCGGCGTACGCGATCGTCAAGACTGGCGGCAAGCAGTACAAGGTGGCCGTCGGCGACGTCGTCGAGGTCGAGAAGCTCGAAGGCGAGCCGGGAACCGAGCACACCTTCCCCGCAGTCCTTTTCGTGGACGGTGGCGACGTCACCACGGACGCCGACGCGCTGGCGAAGGTCTCGGTCACCGGCAAGGTCGTCGAGCAGACCAAGGGTCCGAAGATCCGGATCCACAAGTTCAAGAACAAGACCGGCTACCACAAGCGCCAGGGTCACCGGCAGAAGCTGACCCGCGTCGAGGTCACCGGCATCTCCAAGTAGGACTTTCTCCGGATCTTCGTCAGAAAGAGGATTGAGCCATGGCTCACAAGAAGGGTGCGTCCAGCTCCCGCAACGGTCGCGATTCGAACGCGCAGCGACTGGGCGTCAAGCGCTACGGCGGCCAGGAAGTCAACGCGGGCGAGATCCTGATCCGCCAGCGTGGCACCAAGTTCCACCCCGGTGTGAACGTCGGCCGTGGCGGCGACGACACGCTGTTCGCGCTGGCCGCCGGTGCGGTCCAGTTCGGCGAGAAGCGTGGCCGCAAGACGGTCAACATCGTGCCGACCGAAGCCTGAGTTCCGGCTTCGAGTTAGAACCTCTGACGAGGGGTGGGGCCGGAATATCCGGGCCCACCCCTCGTTTGTTTTGTGTATCCCCTTTTTTTCGCGAGTGAATAGAGGCAAGTCATGGCGTCCCGGTTCGTGGACCGAGCGGTGATCCATCTGGCCGCCGGTGACGGTGGGAACGGCTGCGCCTCGGTGCACCGCGAGAAGTTCAAGCCCCTCGGCGGCCCGGACGGCGGCAACGGCGGAAACGGCGGCGACGTGCTGCTGGTCGTCGACGGAGGCGTCCACACGCTGCTCGACTTCCACTTCCGCCCGCACGCCCGCGCCGGCAACGGCAAGATGGGCCAGGGTGGCAACCGCGCCGGTGCGGCGGGAGAGACGCTGGAGATGCGCGTCCCGTCCGGCACCGTCGTGATGACCGAGGACGGCGAGATCCTGGCCGACCTGGTCGGCCACGGCACCACCTTCGTCGCCGCGCAGGGCGGCCGCGGCGGCCTCGGCAACGCCGCGCTGGCCTCCAAGGCCCGCCGGGCACCCGGATTCGCGCTGCTGGGCGAGCCGGGGGAGACCCGCGACCTCGTCCTGGAGCTGCGCTCGGTCGCCGACGTCGGTCTCCTCGGCTTCCCGTCGGCCGGCAAGTCGTCGCTGATCTCGGTGCTATCCGCGGCCAAGCCGAAGATCGCCGACTACCCGTTCACCACGCTGGTGCCGAACCTGGGCGTGATCACCGCCGGTTCGACCGTGTTCACCATGGCGGACGTCCCGGGGCTGATCCCCGGCGCGAGCGAGGGCAAGGGCCTCGGCCTCGACTTCCTGCGCCACATCGAGCGCTGCGCGGTGCTGGTGCACGTCGTCGACTGCGCCACCTTCGAGCCAGGACGCGACCCGCTGTCCGACATCGACGCCCTCGAAGAAGAGCTCGCCCGCTACACCCCGAGCCTCGGCGGCGACCTCGCCGACCGGCCGCGCGTGGTGGTGCTGAACAAGATCGACATCCCGGACGCCGCCGAACTCGCCGAGTTCGTGCGCCCGGAGCTGGAAGCCCGCGGGCTCAGCGTGTTCGAGATCTCCACGGCGTCGCGGCAGGGCCTGAAGGAACTGACCTACGCGCTCGCCGCCGTCGTCGAGAAGTACCGCGCCGACCAGCCCGCCCCCGAGCCGGCCAAGGTCGTGCTCCGGCCGATGGCCGTCGACGACGCGGGCTTCACCGTCGAGCACGACCCGGAGGAGGAAGGCGCGTTCATCATCCGCGGCTCCCGCCCGGAACGGTGGATCCGCCAGACCAACTTCGGCAACGACGAAGCCGTGGGTTACCTCGCGGACCGGCTCAACCGGCTGGGCGTCGAGGAAGTACTCGCACGCAAGGGCGCCGTACCCGGCAGCCCCGTCACCATCGGCGACGTGCAGTTCGAGTGGGAGCCGTCGACCCCGGCCGGGGTCGCGGTGCACCTGTCGGGCCGGGGCACGGACGTGCGGCTGGAGAACACCAGCCGGATCGGTGCCGCCGAGCGCAAGGAAGCCCGCCGGATCCGTCGTGACGGTCCGGACGGCATCGAAGACGAAGACGAGATGGACGACGAGTGAGTTCAACCCGGGTGGCGATCGCCGACGCGAAGCGGGTGGTCGTCAAGGTCGGTTCCTCCGCGCTGACCACCGCCGGCGACGGTCTCGACGTGACCAGGCTGGACGCGCTGGTGGACGCGATCGCCGGCCGGGTCTCCCGCGGCACGCAGATCGTGCTGGTTTCCTCGGGTGCGATCGGCGCGGGACTTGCGCCGCTCTCGCTCGGCAAACGGCCGCGTGACCTCGCCACCCAGCAGGCCGCGGCCAGTGTCGGCCAGCTCGCGCTGGCGCACGCCTACGCCGAGTCGTTCGGCCGGTTCTCCCTGACGGTGGGCCAGGTTCTGCTGACGTCGGACGACGTCGTGCGCCGCGCGCACTACCGCAACGCGCAGAACACGTTCACCCGGCTGCTGGCCCTCGGCGCGGTGCCGGTGGTCAACGAGAACGACACCGTGGCCACCGAAGAGATCCGCTTCGGCGACAACGACCGGCTGGCCGCGCTGGTGGCCCACCTCATCGGCGCCGACGCGCTCATCCTGTTGTCCGATGTGGACGGTCTGTACGACGGGGATCCCCGCGACGGCGCGACCCGCAAGATCGCGGAGGTCGCCGGGGAGTCCGATGTGGACGGGATCACCGTCGGCATGTCGAGCTCCGGGCTGGGCACCGGCGGGATGGTCTCGAAGCTCGCCGCCGCCCGCACCGCCGCCGGCGCCGGGATCCCGGTCCTGCTCGCCGCCGCTTCCGAGGCCGCGCGCGCCCTGACCACCGCCGAGGTCGGCACGGCCTTCGCCGCCGCCGACTCCCGGCTGTCGGCCCGCCGGTTCTGGCTGGGCTATGCCGCGGGCGCGTCCGGGAAACTGCACCTCGACGACGGCGCGGTCGCGGCCGTCGTCCGCCGCCGCCGCTCGCTGCTGGCCGCCGGGATCACCGGCGTCGACGGTGACTTCCAGGCGGGCGACGTCGTCGACCTGGTCGATCTCCGGCAGCGGACCGTGGCGCGCGGGGTCGTGGCCTTCGACGCGGGCGAGCTTCCCGACCTCATCGGTCGCTCCAGTCACGACCTCCCGGCCGAACAACGCCGTGAGGTCGTCCACGCGGACGACCTCGTCCCGCTGCGCCGCTAGCGCACCAGGCCCGGGGCAGGACGTTCCGCGGACCTGGGCGTCGTCTCCGCGATCGCCGTCCCGGTTCGATAGGCCGCCGCATCAGGCCCTCGGCGCCGCGCCAGTCGCGCACATGCCGAACGTCGGCCGCCGGTCTTCCTCTTGCCCTCCCTGGTCCGGCGATGGCCCGAAGGGTCCAAGCGGTAGCGGGGGACCTTTGCTACCGCTTCCCCGGATCGGCGAGGTGGCCGACGAGACGCGCCAACTGTTCGCCGTAGGCCTCGGCGAACTCGGCCGAGGCGGGATCCTGGCCGGAGACGGCGCGTACGACGCGAGGCAGCGCCAGCGCGGCACTGGACGCGGCCATGAAGATCACCAGCAGGAATGCGGGGTCGAGGTCGGCGGGGAAGTCGCCCGCGGCCTGCCGGGCCCGCACGTACTCCACCTGCCGCTGGAGGAATCCGCGCTGGCCCTCGACGCCGACCGCGTCGGGTGCGCCGTCGGTCAGGTTCTCCCAGAGGAACAGCTTGGCGAGGTCGTGGTCCCGGGCTCCCGACTGGACGAAGAACCGGACGACCTCCGCGAACGGCTTCTCGTGGTCGGCGACCGCGGCGTAGTCGTCGTACATCGTCGCGGTCAGCGCGTTGTACAGCCCTTCCTTGCCGCCGAAGTAGTACGAGATCAGCTGCTTGTTCACGCCCGCCTTCGCGGCGATCTCGCTGACGCGTGCCGCGGCGTACCCCTTCGCGCCGAACTCGGCCTTCGCCGCTTCCAGGAGCTGCGCCTTCGTGCGCTCGGGATCGCGCTGGCGTTCGACGGGGGCGCGGCGAGGGCTGCGCGGGACGGCTTCGGACATGCGGTTCAGCTTAGCCGCTGACTCTTTCAAACATGTAGTTGACTGTATCATCCGTATGGTTGATAGTTGTCGGCGAAGCGAAGGAGAGACCCATGACCACGAGAATCGCGATCATCGGCGGCGGCACGGGCGGGCTCTGCCTGGCGCAAGGTCTGCGCAAGGCGGGAATCGACGTGTCCGTTCACGAACGCAGCCGCACCCGGACCGAACGTCTGCAGGGCTATCGAGTGCACATCAATCCGCACGGCTCGGCCGCGCTGCACGAATGCCTGCCGCCCGAGCTCTGGCGACGCTTCCTGGAGACCGCGGGCAGCGCGAGCGGGCCGTTCAGCTTCGTCACCGAGCAACTGCAGGACCTGATGGTGATCGACAGCGAGCTCACGTCGAGCCCGGATCCCGCGTCCGATCACCACTCGGTCAGCCGGATCAGCCTCCATCAGGTGCTGTCCGACGGGCTCGACGGAGTTCTGCACCACGGCAAGGAGTTCGTCGGCTACCGCCGTGAAGGCGAGGTGGTCGTCTGCGAGTTCGCCGACGGCAGCACCGTCGAGGCCGACTTGGTCATCGGCGCCGACGGGGCCAATTCCCGGGTGCGCAAGCAGTTCCTTCCCGAAGCCGAGCGGGTGGACACCGGGATCGTCGCGATCGCGGGCAAACATCCGCTGACCGAACAGGCCCGCAAGCGTTTGCCCGCCCGGCTCACCTACGGTCCGAGCCTGGTGATGCCGCGCACCGGGGCGGGCTTGTTCAGCGCGCCGCACGAGCTGAGCGGGGTCTCGTCGGTCAACGACGAGACCGCCGAATACGACCCCGTCCTGTTCGACAACACCTCGAGCTACATCATGTGGGCGTTCGCGGCGGACGACCGGCGCTACCCGGACAACCTGTCCTCATTGGACGGTGCCGCGCTGCGAGCCCTGGTGCTGGACTTGATCGACGGCTGGGCCCCCGCGTTCAAGGAACTGGTCGCCGGCTCGCCCGAGGGGTCGGTGTCCCGGCTGCCGATCTTCACGTCGAAGCCCGTCGCTCCCTGGCCGACGAGCAATATCACCCTGCTCGGTGACGCGATCCACAGCATGACCCCGTTTCGCGGTATCGGCGCGAACACCGCGCTCCGGGACGCGCAACTGTTGTGCCGCAACCTCGTCGAAGCACGGAAAACCGGCGCGGTGCGCTCCGCGGTCGCCGACTATGAGCAGCGGATGCGGGACTACGGTTTCGCGGCGGTGCGCGACTCGGAACGCAGTGCCCGCCAGTTCGTGTCGGAGAACCGCGCGGGCCGCACGATGGCGCGAGGGATGTTCCGCTTCTTCCAGGCGGTCCCTCCGTTGAAGCGCAAGGTCTTCAGCGACCACGGTGACTCATAGCCGGGCAGGGGTGGAGATGCCGAGCAGAGACAAACCCAGCGTCAGCGTCTTCGAGGTGAGCTCGGCCAGCAGCAGACGGGATTCGCGGACGCCGGGACCTTCCGCGCCCAGCACCGGGCAAAGTTCGTAGAACCGCGAGAACACGACCGCGGTTTCGTACAGGTAGGTGCACAACTTGTGGGGTAGATGCCCGGCGGTCGCCGCGCCGACCGCCTCGGGGAAGCGGACCAGTGCGAGTGCCAGCGCCCGTTCCGCGGGATGGCCGAGCAGAATCCGCGCTCCGGTGAGGTCCTGGTCCGCATTGGCCAGCACGGAACGGATCCGCGCGTTGGCGTACTGCAGGTAGACCGACGTGTTCCCGTTCTTGGCGAGCATCCGGTCCCAGGAAAAGACGTAGTCACGCTCGCGATCCCCGGAAAGGTCGGCGTACTTGAGCGCGCCGATCCCGATCGCCTCGGCGACCTCTTCCCTCACGTCGGGGGAGAGGTCGCCCCGGCCGTCGATCACTTCGGCGGCGTGGGAGACCGCCTCGGCGAGCAGGTCGGAAAGGCGGACCGACTCGCCTGCCCGGGTCTTCATGGCACGGCCGTCTTCACCGAGCACCGAGCCGAACGCGACGTGCTCGGCCCGATGCTCCTCGCGGAGCCAACCGGCGGCCCGGCAAACGGCGAACACCATCGCGAAGTGCTGCGCTTGCGGCGCACCGACGACGTAGAGCAGGTCGGTCACCCCACGTTGTTCCGTCCAATACCGCAGGGTCGCGAGATCGGTGGCCGCGTAGCCGTACCCACCGTCCCGCTTCCGAACGATGAGCGGCAGCGGATCACCTTCCCGGTTACGGAAACCATCGGGAAAGACGCAGACCGCGCCATCGCTGATCTCGGTCATCCCGGCGGCGGTCAGATCGTCCACGACCGCGGCGAGAAAGGAGTTGTAGAAGCTCTCGCCGTAGATGTCCTGACCGGTCAGGTCGATGCCGAGGAGTTCGTAGACCTGCGTGAAATGCCGAGTCGACTCGTCGACCAGCCGCCGCCACAGCGACAAGGTCTCATCGTCACCGCTTTGCAAGAGCACCACACGGTTCCGCGACCGGGTCGCGAAGTCGTCGTCACTTTCGAACTTCGTCCGGGCGGCCCGGTAGAAGCCGTTGAGATCGCCGATCGTGTACGGATCCGAGGGACGCTCGTCGAGCAGATGCTCGATCAGCATGCCGAACGGTGTACCCCAGTCGCCGAGGTGGTTGTGCGGGATGACCTCATGTCCGGCGAACCGCGCCAATCGCGTGATCGCGTCACCGATGACAGTCGACCGGAGGTGTCCGGCGTGCATTTCCTTCGCCACGTTCGGGCTGCTGTAGTCGATGGCGATCCGCCGCGGTCGCGGCGTCACCGCGACACCCAGGCGTGGGTCACCGTTGAGCGCCGTCGTCCGTTCTTCCAGCCAGGACGAGCGCAGCGTGAAGTTCAGGAAGCCCGGCCCCGCGACCTCCGGTGGTTCGGCGAGGTCGGCGACGTCGAGCCGCGCCGCGATCGCGGCGGCGATCTCCCTCGGCGGCTTGCCGAGCCGCTTGCCCAGGCTCATCGCGAGATCGCACTGGTAGTCGACGCCGTCTTGCGCGGAGACCCGCACCAGCGCGGAGGGAGGCTCGATATCGGTGACGTGGCGAAGGGCTTCCACCACGCGTCGCGCCAGTTCCTCGCTTACATCGCCGAACAACACGGTGTCCCTCCTTCGCGCTCGTCGTAGGAGCGCGAGGGTAGCCACCTCGCCACGTCATCCGCGACGGAGTTTTCAGCGCAGGTCGCTGCCCTTCGTCTCCGGCAGGGTGCGGATGACGAAGAACGCGATCACCGCGCCGGCGGCTACGTACCCGAAGAACAGCGTCGACAATCCCGCGTCGGACAGTGCGGTGAGCACCAGGGGAGCGGTCCCGCCGAACAACGCGACGGTCAGGTTGTACCAGGCGCCGATGCCCAGCCCGCGCAGTTCGGTGGGGAACAGCTCGCTCATGATCGCGGGCGCGATCGACGTCATCGCTGTGTACAGGCAGAGCCCGACGCAGAACACGATCATCAGCCCCGGCAGCCCCGGCCTGACCAAAGTGGACAGTGGGACGATGAGGATCGCGGTCGCCGCCGCCCAGACGAGCAGCTGTGGTTTGCGTCCGAAGCGGTCCGACAAGGCGCCCATCGGGTATTGGAGCGCGACGAACAACGCCGTCGCGATCGACAACGCGAGGAACACGTCGACGTCGTCGGCCTTGCGGGTCTTGACCGCGAAGGAGGTCAGGGCGCTGAAGAACGTGTAGTAGCAAAGGGTCGACAGCATCGAGAAGCCCACGAGCTGCACGACGGCCCGCGGGTGCTCGCGGAGGGTGGTGCGCAGCGGACGTTCGACCCGGCGCGCCGTCGACTTCTTCTCCTCGAAGATCTCGGTCTCGGCGAGACTGCGCCGGAGCCACAGGCCGACGATGCCGAGAACACCGCCGAGCAGGAACGGGATCCGCCAGCCGTACGCGGTCAGGTCCGCCTTGGACATCGTCCGCGCGAGCACGAACCCGAGGATCGAGGCGAGCAGGACGGCGGAACCGGTCGAGATGTAGAAGAAGGCGGAGTACCGGCCGCGACGGGCGGGCGGGGCGATCTCACCGAGGTAGGCCGAAGCGTTGGACACCTCGCCACCGAGCGACAGTCCCTGTGCCACCCTGGCCAGCAGCAACAGGATCGGGGCAAACCAGCCGACCTGGTCGAACGTCGGCAGGAGGCCGATGGCCACCGATCCGCCCGCCATCAGCACGATGGTCAGGATCATCGCCGGCTTCCGGCCCCTGACGTCGGCGAACCGGCCGAGCAGCATCCCGCCGAGCGGGCGGAAGAAGAACGCCAGCGCGTACGTGGCGAAGGTGTTGATCAACGCCAGGGCTTCGTTGCCCTTCGGGAAGAACTCGCTGGCGAAGTAGATGCTGAACGTCGCGTAGATGGTCCAGTCGAACCATTCCAGCGCGTTGCCGACACTGGCGGCGAACAACTTCTTCACCGGGAGCCGATGTCCCAGCCGTTCCGTCGTTGAGTCCGCCATCGGCACCTCCGTACTCGCGCGTGGACGGAACCTTGCCAGAAAGTCCTCGCGCGGGAAAGAACCTGTCGAATGTCGGGATCGGGCTCTTCGGTTACGAGGTGCTGGCGAGAGCGAACGGCAGCACCGCACGGGCTCCGGCCTGGCGGAGCAGCCGTGCGGACAGCGTCATCGTCCACCCGGTGTCGATGAGGTCGTCGACCAGCAGGATCGGGCCGTCGGCCGCGGCCACTCGCGCCGACAGGTCTTCGGGGAGGCTGAGGCGTTTCCACAGATCGGCCAGCCGTTGCGCGCTGTTCGCCTGACGCGGCGGTGGCCCCGCCGAGGCGATGGCGCCCAGGTACTCCAGGCGTCCGATCGAGGCCAGCTTCGTCGCCAGGCTGTGGACCAGCTGAGGTCGCGTGGCGGAAGGTACTTCCACCACCGCCACGGGGCGTTCCGTCCACTGCCAGCCCTTGAGTACCTCGATACAGGCCTGGAAGACCGGTTCGGGGAGTTCGGTGTCCGCCGCGGCCGGGCCGACGAGTTCGCGCAGCCGCGTGCCCCAGCCGACGTCGGTCACCCGGCCGACGACCTGGCCGGTCTCGGCCTGCTCGCCCGCCGGCAGCCGCCCGGAGAGCGGGACGTCCAACCCGGCCATCCCGGTCGGCCACATCTTCCGCGGCGCGACCTCGACCCCCGGACGGCGCAGCCGTTGCCGGGTGGCGTCGACGACGTCGTCGGAAATCGTGGTGTCCCAATGCCTTCCGGTGCAGTTGTCACACCGCCCGCAGGGAGTGGCTTCGGGATCGTCGAGCTGCTTGCGCAGGAACTCCATCCGGCAGCCGGTGGTCTCCAGGTAAGCCAGCATGGCGTTCTGTTCGTTGGTCCGCGCCGCGCTGACTCGTGCGTAGCGCTCCTTGTCGTAGCGCCACTCTTCGCCGGTGCCCTCCCAGCCGCCCTTCACCCGGCGAACGGCGCCGTCGACGTCCAGCACCTTCAGGACCATCTCCAACCGGGACCGGGAAAGCTCGACGAACGGTTCGAGCGCCGGTGTCGACAGTGGACGGTCCGCGTACGCCAGGGCGTTCAACACCTGCGTCACCCGAAGCTCGTCCGGGAAGGCCAGTGAGCCGAAGTACGCCCAGATGTCCTTGTCCTCGTGGCCCGGCAACAGGATCACTTCGGCGCGGTCGACGCCACGCCCGGCACGGCCGACCTGCTGGTAGTAGGCGATCGGGGAGGACGGTGCACCGAGATGGACCACGAAGCCCAGGTCCGGCTTGTCGAAGCCCATGCCCAGTGCCGAAGTGGCCACCAGCGCCTTGACGTTGTTGTTCAGCAGGTCGTCTTCGGCCGCTTGCCGGTCCGCCGGGTCGGTCTTCCCGGTGTAGGCGGCGACCGGGTAGCCGCGCTCGGTCAGCAACCCCGCGACGTCGTGCGCTGCGGCGACGGTGAGTGTGTAGATGATGCCGGAACCCGGCAGCTCCGCCAGGTGCTCGGCCAGCCAGGCGAGCCGGGCCTGCGACGTCGGCAGCTTGGCCACCGACAGATGGAGACTTTCGCGGTCCAAGCTGCCGCGCAGGACGAGGGTGTCGCCCCCGTTGCCGATGCCGAGCTGCTCGGCGACGTCGGTGGCCACGCGGTCGTTCGCGGTCGCGGTGGTGGCGAGCACCGGGACACCGTCGGGCAGATCCTTCAACAGGGTCCGCAGCCGCCGGTAGTCCGGGCGGAAGTCGTGGCCCCAGTCCGAGATGCAGTGCGCCTCGTCGACCACGAGCAGGCCGGCGGTCGCGGTCAGCTTCGGCAGGACGGTGTCGCGGAAATCGGGGTTGTTGAGCCGCTCCGGGCTGACCAGGAGGACGTCGACCTCGCCCGCCGCGATCGCCGCCTGGACCTGATCCCACTCCTGTGGGTTCGCGGAGTTCATCGTCGCCGCGTGGATACCGGCCCTCGCCGCCGCGGAGATCTGGTTGCGCATCAACGCGAGCAGCGGCGAGATGATCACCGTCGGGCCGTTGCCCCGCTCTCGCAGCAACGCGGTGGCCAGGAAGTACACCGCGGACTTCCCCCAGCCGGTGCGCTGCACGACGAGGGCGCGACGGCGGTGGGCGACCAGCGCCTCGATGGCCGTCCACTGGTCGTCACGCAGGCGGGCGCCCTCGCCCGCCAACGACTGGAGGAGGGTCTCGGCGCGATCCCGGAGAGTCGATGTGTCCACGTCCCCACCTCTACCCCATGCCACCGACGAAGTCGCGATCGGCATGTCGTGAACGGACCGTTCATCCATGGAACGGACTGTAATGTGATCCAGATCACCACCGGTCGGTGGGTTCGGCGACCCGAGCGTGGAGCCTCGTGCGCTGTATAGGCTCACGACCCATGTCACCACGCAGGATCGGGGTCATGGGCGGCACGTTCGACCCCATTCACCACGGGCACCTCGTCGCGGCCAGTGAGGTCCAGGCGCGATTCGCGCTCGACGAGGTCATCTTCGTGCCCACCGGTCAGCCGTGGCAGAAGTCCGACAGGGTGGTCACCCGTGCCGAGGACCGCTATCTGATGACTGTGATCGCGACGGCGTCCAACCCCGTCTTCTCGGTCAGCCGCGTCGACATCGACCGCGTCGGGCAGACCTACACCGTCGACACCCTGCGCGACCTGCGTGCCGAGTACCCGGACGACCAGCTGTTCTTCATCACCGGCGCGGACGCGCTCGAACAGATCCTCACCTGGCGCAACGCCGACGAGCTGTTCGACCTCGCCCATTTCATCGGCGTCACCAGGCCCGGCTACCGCCTCAATTCGCAGCATCTGCCGAGCGGGAAGGTGAGCCTGGTCGAGGTGACCGCGATGGCGATCTCGTCCACCGCGTGCCGCGAACGCGTCGAAGGCGGGGAGCCCGTCTGGTACCTCGTCCCCGACGGTGTGGTGCGCTACATCGCCAAAAAGGACCTCTATCGGAAAGACCGGGGTGCCTGACCGGGTACCCTCGTCGGGCGAACCCGCGAGTAAAGCCATCTGTTTGAGGAGAACTGTGACAGCCACGTCCGAGGCACGAGAGCTGGCCGTAGCGGCCGCCCATGCGGCGGCGGACAAGAAGGCGAGCGACGTGGTCGTGCTGGACGTGTCCGACCAGCTGGTCATCACCGACGCCTTCGTCATCGCGTCCGCGCCCAACGAGCGCCAGGTCGGCGCCATCGTCGACAACGTCGAGGAGCAGCTCCGGCTCGGCGGGCACAAGCCCGTCCGCCGTGAAGGTGCCCGTGAGGGCCGCTGGGTCCTGCTGGACTACGTCGACGTCGTCATCCACGTCCAGCACCAGGAGGAACGCTCCTTCTACGGTCTCGAGCGGCTCTGGAAGGACTGCCCGCGGATCGAGGTCGCCGGTCTGGAGACACCCGCCGAGGAGGACCCCGCCGACGCGCAAGGCGCCTCGTGAGCCCGCGGCGGCTGGTGCTCTGGCGCCACGGCGAGACCGACTACAACGCGGCAGGCCGGATGCAGGGGCATCTGGACTCCGCGTTGACACCGGTCGGCTGGAACCAGGCCAGGTTCGCCGTGCCCGCGCTCGCCCGGTTCTCGCCGGATCTGGTGATCGCCTCGGATCTGCGCCGCGCCACCGACACGGCCACCGTGCTCACCGAGGCCATCGGCGTCCCGCTGCGGATCGACAAGCGCCTCCGGGAAACCCATCTGGGTGAATGGCAGGGCTTCACCGGCCAGCAGGTCGACGAGGCGTACCCAGGGGAACGCGCGCGCTGGCGCGTCGACGCGACCTGGGCACCGCCCGGCGGCGAGTCGCGGGTCGACGTCGCCGAACGCGCGATGGAGGTCGTCGCGGACCTGGACCGGCCCAATTCCGACGCCGGCGACGCGGTACTGCTGGCCACGCACGGCGGCCTGATCATCGCGCTGACCGCGAAACTGCTCGGCCTGCCGGTCCCGTCCTGGCCTTCGCTGGGCGGGATCGCGAACTGTCACTGGGTCGAACTGACCAGGCGGGACGGCAACTGGCGGCTGGCCGCCTACAACGCGGGCATCACCGGCTGACCATGGCCCCGCGCCTGCTGGTGTTCGGCGATTCCCTCAGCTTCCACGGCCCGGACGGCCCGCACGCCGCCGACGACGCGCGTCTGTGGCCCAACATCGCCGCCGAAGCGCTCGGTGGCGCCGCGGACCTCGTCGCCGGGTTCGGCTGGACCGCCCGCGACGCCTGGTGGTCGTTGATCGGTGATCCGCGGGTCTGGGCCGATCTGCATCACGTCGACGCCGTCGTGCTGGCCGTCGGCAGCATGGACACCCTGCCCTCGCCGCTGCCCACCTACCTGCGCACCGGTCTCCGCTATCTGCGGCCCGACCCGCTGCGGCGCGTGGTGCGCAAGGCGTATCTGACCGCTCAACCGCGGCTCGCGATCGCCCTCCGGGGGCGCCCGGTGGTCCTGCCGTCGAAGCTCACCGTCCAGTATCTCGACACCGCAGTGGGGGCTTTGCGCACGCTGCGACCGGAGCTGCCGATCTTCGGCATGCTGCCCTCCGTGCATCGATCCGACTCGTACGGCCGCGTCCACACCGCCCGCGCCGGTGCCGCCGCCGCCCTCGCCGACTGGGGCCGTCGCGCGGACGTCCCGCTGCTGGATCTCGAAGCCGTCGTCGGCGACCACGTGCTGAGCGGGCGGGGCAATCCGGACGGAATGCACTGGGGGTGGGAGGGACATGCCGCCGTCGGCGCGGAAATGGCCCGCCTGATGGCCCCGGTGCTCCGCCCCGCGGCAACGTAGGCTGACTGCCGTGTCGGTCGCCGTAGTCACGGATTCCACCGCCCACCTGCCGGAAGGCTTCGCCGAACGGAACGGGATCCGGGTGGTCCCGCTGCACGTCCTCGTGGACGGCGTCGTTTTCCTCGACGGCCTCGAAATGGGCCCCGCCGCCCTGGCCGAGGCGCTCGGCAAACGCAGACTCGTGACGACGTCCCGGCCGACGCCCGCCGAATTCGTCAAGGAGTTCCGGGCCGCGCTGGCCGAGGGTGCGGACGCCGTCGTGTCGGTGCATCTGTCCCGGGAGTTGTCCGGCACCTGGGAGGCCGCGGTGCTCGCGGCCCAGGAGGTCGGGCCGGACAAGGTGCGCGTGGTCGATTCGCGCAGCACCGCGATGGGACTCGGCTTCGCCGCCCTGCGCGCGGCGAGCGCCGCCGCTGACGGGGCGGAACCCGCCGAGGTGGAGGCCGCCGCGGTCGACGCGGTGAGCCGCTCGGAGACCTTGTTCGCCGTCGAAACCCTCGAATACCTGCGCCGCGGCGGGCGGATCGGCCCGGCGGCCGCCCTGCTCGGCACGGCGCTCGCGGTGAAACCCGTGCTCCACATGTCCGAAGGGCGGATCCAGCCGTTGGAGAAGGTGCGGACGATGAATCGCGCGGTGGCGCGCCTGGTCGAACTCGCCGTGAAAGCGGCCGAAGGCGGGCTCGCCGACATCGCCGTCCACCACCTGGCTTCCCCCGAGCGCGCCGTCGAACTGGCCAACCGGCTCGAGGAATCCATCAACTGCCCGGACGGGTGCGTGGTCTCGGAGATCGGCGCCGTCATCGGGGCCCACACCGGCCCCGGTGTGCTCGGTGTCGTGATCCAGCGAGCCGGTTAGAAAACCGGCAAGCCTCCCACGCCTCCCCGACGGAAACCGGTGAACAGGGCGCGGCCGCGGCCGGGTTGTCCACAACACCCCACTTGTCCACAGCCTCGGGATTCACCACTGCCGCCCGCCACTCCCGCTCCGTAGCGTCGTTCACGTGTTCGACCAAACCGCCCGTCCATCGGGACCCTCCGTCAACGCCAGGCTGGCGTGGCTGGCAGCGCAGCTGTCGTCGCCCACCCAGGGCCCGCCCGCGGGCAGGCTCGCCCGCCGCTGGGTGCCCGCCCGGTTCACGGCGGACGGGATCCCGGTGAACCGGCGGTGGTTCGTCGTGGCGGCCGTGCTGATCGCGGTGGCCGTGATCGTGACCGGCGCGATCGCCTTGTTCGGACACCGGCCGGGGGCGGAGACCCCGCCGCCCCTGCCGTCGGCGAAGGCCGCCGGAGACGTCCCCGCCGCGGCGGGCAAGGCGCCTCTGGTGATCAGCGTCGTCGGCCGGGTCCTCAAACCCGGCCTGGTCACGGTCCCTCCGGGCGCACGGGTCGCCGATGCCCTCACGGCGGCCGGTGGGGCACAGCCCGGAACGGATCTGACCGGAGTGAATCTGGCCCGGCGGCTCACCGACGGCGAGCAGGTGGCCGTCGGCGTCCCCGTTCCCGCCGCGGCGGGAACGGCGGCACCGCCGGGGAAGCTCGACCTGAATTCGGCCACGGCCGAGCAACTCGACACCCTGCCCGGGGTCGGCGAAGTGATGGCGAAACGCATCGTCGACTGGCGGTCCGGGCACGGCGGGTTCACCAGCGTCGAGCAACTCCGTGACATAGAAGGGATCGGCGAAAGCAAGTTCAAGAAGGTCCGGGAATTGGTGTCCGTCGGATGAACCCGTCCGCCGATCCGTCCGAAGTGGACACCGCGTCGTGGCGAGGGCAGGACGTGCGGCTGATACCGGCCGCGATGACTGCCTGGCTCGGCACTCTTTCCGGGTTGTTGGGCGGCTGGTGGATCACGATGCTCTGCGGTGCGGCCGCCGTGGTGCTCGCGATCGCCGCCGGTGTCCGCGCCCGCCGGACGGCGTCCCGGTGGGTGGCGGGCCTGGGTGCCCTGGCCGTCCTCGGCGTGCTCACCGCCGGTCCGGTGGCGCTACGGATCCGGGCCGCCGAGCATGACGACCTCCGTGCTGCCGCCGCACGGGGGAGTGACGTCACCACGAGGGTGGTGGTCACCGAGCGGCCACGTCCGGTCCGCGGTGCCGGATACGCCGATCGCCGGGCAGGCACCCGCCTGGTGGTCATCGCCGCGACGGTGGACACCGCGGTGACGGGTGATCGGGTGGTGGATTCGGCCGGCCGGATCCTCCTGCTGGCTCCCGCCGAGGGGTGGACCGGCCTGTTGCCCGGGCAGCAGGTCACCGCCTCGGGGCGGCTCGCGCCGTCGAAGGGGGCCGAACTGACGGTCGCGGTCCTCTCGGTGCGAGGCCCGCCGTCGGCCCTCGGGCCGGAGCCTTGGTGGCAGCGAGCCGCGGAATCGCTGCGCGCCGGGCTCCGGGAGCTGTGCGCCGTCCTCCCGGAGGAGCAGGCCGGTCTCGTGCCCGGGCTGGTCGTGGGGGACACGAGCACACTGTCCCCGAGGGTCGAACGCGAGTTCACGGACTCCGGCATGTCCCACCTGATGGCCGTGAGCGGTGGGAACGTGGCGATCGTCTGCGGCTCGATCCTCCTCCTGCTGAGGGTGCTCCGGGTCGGGCCGCGGACTTCCGCCGCCGCGGCCGCCGCGGGGCTCGCCGGGTTCGTGGTCCTCGCCGGGCCCGCGCCCAGCGTGCTTCGCGCCGGGGTGATGGGGGCGGTCGGGCTGCTGGCGCTGGCACTGGGGCGCCGGGGTTCGGCGCTGCCCGCGCTGGCGTTCGCGGTGGCGGGGCTCGTCGTGGCCGACCCCGCGATGGCCGCCGACTTCGGGTTCGCGCTTTCGGTATTGGCCACGGCCGGGCTGGTACTGCTGGCGCCGAGGTGGGCGGATTGGCTGGTCGGACGCGGTGTTCCGGCAGGCTACGCCGAGGGGCTGACCATCCCGCTGGCCGCGTTCGTGGTGACGACGCCGGTCATCGCGGGTATGGCGGGATCGGTCAGTCTCGTCTCGGTGGTGACCAACGTGCTCGCCGCGCCGGTGGTCGCCCCGGCCACCGTGTTCGGCGTGCTCGCCACCGTCGTCGGCCCGTGGTGGCCGTCGGCGGGAACTCTGCTGGTCCGCCTGACCGAACCCGAGGCGAGCTGGCTCATCACCGTGGCCCGCCACGGCGCCCGTGCGCCGGGAGCGGTCCTGGACTGGCCGGATGGCTGGTGGGGCGGGTTACTGGCGGCCGGATTGCTCGTCGTCCTGCTCGTCGCCATCCGGCTGCGGCACGCCAGGATCCTCCTGGCGGTCGCGTTGGCCGTCGGACTGCTCGTCTTCGTGCCGGTGCGAGTGCTTGCTCCGGCATGGCCGCCGGCGTCGTGGAGTGCCGTCGCCTGCGACGTCGGGCAGGGTGATGCCGTCGCCCTCGCCACAGGTGAGCAAGGGCGGGCGGTCCTGGTCGACACCGGGCCGGAGCCGGGGCCGGTCGACGAATGCCTGAGCAGGCTCGGCGTCGACCGGGTGCCGTTGATCGTGCTGAGTCATCTGCACGCCGACCACATCGGCGGTCTCGAATCCGTCTTCGAGGGCAGGTCGGTCGGGGCGGTCGCCGTCGGCCCCGGCCGGGCTCCCGCCTGGGCGTGGCAGCAGGTCGCGGACGAGACCGCGCGCCGCGGGATTCCCTTGCTGGAGCTGGAGATCGGGCAACGGCTGGACTGGCCGGGGCTGTCACTGGACGTACTGGGGCCGCGGTACGTCACCAGTCGATCGGTCCGCGAACAGGACGGCACGGTGATCAACAACGGCTCGGTCGTCCTGCGCGCCGGGACCCCGGCGGGCCGGGTGCTGCTGACGGGCGACATCGAGCTCGCGGCGCAGACCGACCTGATGGCCGAGGGCGCCGAACTGGGTGCCGAGATCCTGAAGGTCCCGCACCACGGAAGCCGTTACACGGCACCGGATTTCCTCAACGCCGTCGCGCCGCGGGCGGCGTTGGTGAGCGTCGGCGCCGGAAACACCTACGGACATCCGAACAAGTCCACTTTGGACAATCTGGTGGCCATCGGCGCGTCGGTCGCCAGGACGGACACGGACGGCGACACCGCTGTCGTCGCCGACGCGCGAGGCCTCGCCCTGGTGCGCCGGGGCGAGCCCCGCGGCCCGCCTCGTTCTTGAGGCGGGCCGTCGGGAACTCAGATGCCCAGAGCCTCGCGGACCGCGTCGGCCGAGGCGCTGACGGTGGCCTTCGGGCCGATCTTGTCCTCGACGGCGTCGAGGGTCTTGAGCCCGTCACCGGTGATCAGCAGGACGATCTCCTCGTCCGGGTTGAGCTTGCCGGTTTCGATGAGCTTCTTGGCCGTCGCGACGGTGACGCCGCCGGCGGTCTCGGTGAAGATGCCTTCGGTGCGGGCGAGCAGCCGGATGCCCTCGACGACCTCTTCGTCGGTGACGTCTTCGATCGCACCGCCGGTGCGGTTGACCACGTCGAGGACGTAGGGGCCGTCGGCCGGGTTCCCGATCGCCAGCGACCGGGCGATCGTGTCCGGCTTGACCGGCTGGACGACGTCGTGCCCGGCACGGAAGGCCGCCGAGACGGGGGAGCAGCCGGTGGCCTGCGCGCCGAACACCTTGTACGGCGTCTCGTCGACGAGGCCGAGCTGTCCGAACTCGCGGAAACCCTTGTCCACCTTGGTGAGCTGGGAACCGGAGGCGATCGGCACCACGATCTGGGAGGGAAGCCGCCAGCCGAGCTGTTCGGCGACCTCGAAGGCCAGCGTCTTGGAGCCTTCCGAGTAGTAGGGCCGGACGTTCACGTTGACGAACGCCCAGCTCTCCTGCTCGGCGGCGAGCTGGGTGGCGAGCCGGTTCACGTCGTCGTAGTTGCCGTCGACCGCGATCAGGTCACCGTCGTACACGGCGGTGGTGAGGATCTTGGCGCGTTCCAGGGTCTTCGGGATCAGCACGACCGACCGCCAGCCGGCGCGGGCCGCCGCGGCGGCGACGGCGTTGGCCAGGTTGCCGGTCGAGGGACAGGCGAGCACGTCGAACCCGAACTCGCGCGCGGCCGCCAGAGCAACGGCGACCACGCGGTCCTTGAACGAGTGAGTGGGGTTGCCGGTGTCGTCCTTGACCCAGACCTTCTTGACGCCCAAGGCTTTCGCGAGCCTGTCGGCCTGGATGAGCCGGGTGGCGCCGGGTTCGGTGTTGGGGATCTCTTCGACGTTCGAGGGAACGGGAAGGAGTTTCTTGTAGCGCCAGATGTTCTTCGGTCCGGCTTCGATGTCCTCGCGGCGCACGCGGCCGAAGTCGTAGGCGACTTCGAGCGGCGAGAAGTCCTCGGCGGAAACGAATTCGGGGGCGAGCGGCTGCCGGTGTCCCTCTTCCTTCGACACCAGTTCGACGGCCGGTCCGAGATCCGGGGTCTTGGTGGTGGAGGTCGTGCCGAGGGTTGCGGTCATCGCGAGGTTCCTTTCCTCATCTGCCCCGCCATGGCGGGCCGGAATTGGCACCGTGTTCGTCAGCTATCCCGCGATCGCGGAATGACAGGCTGACGCCGGTTGCCGGGGCTTCATCGGGCCGTTCCCTCTGCCCCTCTGGATGAGCGGTATTCGATTGTCGGCACGCGTGTGATCGCGTCGCCTCGCCAACACCGTACGACATGAGGCTCAGGTGGGGCCACCGTGCCCGCAACACATCACCGGACAAAGCACACGAGAGGAGGAGTGGCAGGATCGTCACCGTGACGACGCAAGCTTCCGCCCCATCGCCGCTGGTCCTGGTTCTCGGTGAGGAAGAGCTGCTGATCGAACGCGCGGTCCGCAGCGCTTCGGACGCGGCCAAAGCGGCCGATCCGACGGCGGATCTCACCCGGATCCGGGTGTCGGACCTCACAGTCCCGGCACTCGCGGAGATGGTCAGCCCCTCTCTATTCGCCGAAGGGAGGGTGATCGTCCTCGAATCCGCGCACGACATCTCGCAGGAGCTCGCCGACGGGGTGATGGCCTACGTCAAGGCCCCCGCCGACGGCATCGTGCTCGTCGTCGTGCACAGCGGAGGTGGCCGGAGCAAGGCCGCGAAGGGGCTCCCCACCGCCTTGAAGAAGGCCGGTGCGGAGGTCGTCGAGTGCCCGAAACTGACCAAGCCCGCCGAGCGGGAATCCTTTGTCCGCAACGAGGTCCGCCGGGTCGGCGGGAAGATCGACGGTGCGGCCGTGCTCGCGTTGATCGACGCGGTCGGTTCGGATCTGCGTGAACTGTCGTCGGCCGCGACCCAGCTGGTCGCGGACGCCGGCGGAGCGGTCGACGAGCAGGCGGTCCGGCGCTATCACCGGGGTCGCGCGGACGTGAACGGGTTCGCCGTGGCGGAGAAGGCCGTCGCCGGGGACAAGGCGGCGGCGCTGGAGTCGCTGCGCTGGGCGATGCAGCTGGGCGTGCCGCACGTGCTGGTCGCGGACGCCCTCGCCGACGCCGTCCGGACGATCGCGCGGGTGTCCGGTGCCGGTCGCGGCAACCCGAACCAGATGGCGGGTGAGCTGGGCATGCCGCCGTGGAAGGTGCGCAAGGCGCAGGGACAGGCCCGCGGCTGGGGCCAGGACGGGCTCGCCACCGCGATGCGGGTGGTCGCCCGGCTCAACGCCGAGGTCAAGGGAGTCGCGGCCAACCCGGAGTACGCGCTGGAGCGTGCCGTCCTGGAGGTCGTCGACGCCCACGGTACAAGCCGCTGAACACGGCGAAGGGCCCCGGCGACTCGCGTCGCCGGGGCCCTTCGAAAGCCGATCAGAGAGAGTTCGCGCGCTTCGCCAGCGCGGACTTCTTGTTGGCGGCCTGGTTGGCGTGGAGAACGCCCTTGGTCACGGCCTTGTCCAGCTTCTTGGCCGCGTCCTTCTGCAGTTCCAGGGCCTTGGCCTTGTCGCCGGCGTCGGCGGCCTCACGGAACTTGCGGATCGCGGTCTTCACCGAGGACCGGATCGCCTGGTTGCGCTGACGCGCCTTCTCGTTGGTGGTGATGCGCTTGATCTGCGACTTGATGTTGGCCACGGGGGCGCTCCTCTTGAATCTCTCGGTGGTTTCACCGTCGCGCTGTGACCGGCCCTGCGTACTCGTGAGAGCGCGCGGGTTTCCTCCATGACGGAATGCCACACGACGGTGAAAGGCAAGCTTAACAGCCGTCCAGGGGTGGCTCGCGGCCACCTCGGGACGAGGGCTTGAGGTACGGTGCGGAGCGTAGTGCCTAGGGTTCCGCCGCCTGCCCGCTCGGGAAACACACAATCAGGGCAGACGGGACAGGTCCGAGCGGCACCATCGGCGGGGCCGGAAGCGCCGCCGTTCATCTGACGGGACAAAAGCCTGGAGGACCGGTGTTTTCCGCATGCGCGGAAAACGTGAAAGGTCCGTCGTGAACGCCACCGCCCTGTCCTTCGTCGTCATCGCCGCCGTCATCCACGCGGGCTGGAATCTCGCGGCCAAGCGGATCCGTCGTGGTGGAGCCCGGTTCGTCTGGGCTTACTACAGCCTGTCGGCTGTCCTGCTCGTCCCCGTCATGGTCGTCTCGCTGGCCGTGGAGCCGCAACGTCCACAGTGGACCTGGTTGTTCGCCGCGGTGGTCACCGCGGTGTTCCACGTCACCTACGGGGTCGTCCTCCAGCGGGGCTACGCCGTCGGCGACCTCTCCGTCGTCTATCCCGTCGCCCGCGGTACCGGACCGCTGATCTCGGTGCTCGCGGCCGTCGTCCTGCTCGGCGAGCGACCGGGGGTGCTCGGCCTGGTGGGCGCGTTCCTCGTGGTCGCCGGGGTGCTGGTGATCGGGACCGGGCGGGCGCCGGCGCATGCCGACGCCGCCGATCGTGTCGCCCGCCGCAAAGGCCTGATCTACGGACTGCTGACCGGTCTCACGATCGCCGCTTACACCCTGTGGGACGCGCATTCGGTCACGGGTCTCGGGGTCCCGCCGATCGTTTACTTCGGAACCGGCGCGATCGTGCAGAGCGTCCTCATGACGCCGTACGCGCTGAAGGACCGCGAAGAGGTCTCGTGGCTCTGGCGCGAACACAAGCGTGAGGTGCTCGTCGTCGGCGTGTTGTCGCCGGTCGCCTACCTGCTGGTGCTTTACGCCCTCCAGATCGCTCCGGTGAGCCTCGTCGCACCGGCGAGGGAGCTGAGCATCGTCCTGGGTGGCCTTGCCGCCTGGCTGGTCCTGGGGGAGGCGAACGCCGTCCGCAGGCTGGCCGGGTCGGTGGTGGTGCTGGCGGGGATCACCGCGATTGCGATGGCCTGAACCCATCCGGTAGGGATTGAGCCATGGACGTGCTGAGCAGCAGGGTGCTGATCCACCCGAAGGACCTCGACGTGTCGACGGCGTTCTATCGGGACACCCTGGGCCTGGCCATCGACAAGGAGTTCCCCGGCGGGACGGTGTTCTTCGCCGGGAACGG
Source organism: Amycolatopsis roodepoortensis (assembly GCF_024628825.1). NCBI lineage: Bacteria > Bacillati > Actinomycetota > Actinomycetes > Pseudonocardiales > Pseudonocardiaceae > Amycolatopsis > Amycolatopsis roodepoortensis. The sequence continues at coordinate 2,658,253 of NZ_CP102415.1, read as the reverse complement.
GTCGATCGAGATCGTCGGTACCGGGAAGACCGGTCCGACCCCTGACGTCGCCTTGTGGCTCCAGGTCCGGGACCTGCCGGCGGCGCTCGAGGAACTCGCGGAGAAGGGATTGGAGCCTGTCCGCGGGGCGCGACGTGAACCCTGGGGGCTGGACGAAGCGTGGATCGCCGACCCGGACGGCACCAGGATCGTGCTGGTCGAGGTGCCGCGTGAGCACCCGTTGCGCACTGACCCGCGTTAGTTCAGCGGCTTGATCGCGCGCAGCTGAGCGGCGAGCGAGGCACCGAGGCCCGGCGGTTCCCAGGTCCAGGTCTGCAGGTCGGTGAAGCCGGCGGCGGCCACTTCGTCGGCCAGCTCGTGGCGGGAGACCGGCAGCCACTTCTCGTGCGACGACAGCAGCAGCCGCCCGCCGGGCCGCAACACACGGAACAGTTCGGCGAATCCGGCCGCCCGGTCCTCCCACAATTGCACGTTGTTGACGCTCAGGACCACGTCGACGCTTTCGTCCGGCTGGCCGGTCGAGGCCGCGGTGCCGGGCCGCAGCTCCACCTCGTCGCCGCAGCGACGGCGCGAGAGGGCGAGCATCTCCGGGGAGGGATCGACACCGATCGCGCGGCCCGCGCGTCCGGCCGTGGCCTCGAGACCGACGCCCGGGCCCGGGCCTACGACCAGGGCGGTTTCGCCGGACTCGATCGACGCCAGCTCGACGATGCGAAGCTCAGTGGCGGCGTTGCCGTGGGCCATCGCCCGGCCACCGAACCGGCCGAGCAGTCCCCGGGGACGGCCGAACGTTCGGTCGAGTATCTGGGACAGTGAAGTGCTCATACTTCGAGGGCACCACAGCTCACCACGGGCCGCATCGGGGATGACCCCCACTCGCACCCGGAGCGGCATGGGAGCATAGAGGTGGCACACCCCGACCTTCGCGAGGAAACCCGTTGACGACGTTCGCCGACACGACCTTCACGCCCCCGGAGCTCATCCGGAACTTCTGCATCATCGCGCACATCGACCACGGCAAGTCGACCCTGGCCGACCGGATGCTGCAGCTCACCGGCGTGGTCGAGGAGCGGGCCATGCGCGCTCAGTACCTCGACCGCATGGACATCGAACGGGAACGCGGGATCACCATCAAGGCGCAGAACGTGCGCCTGCCCTGGAAGGTCGACGGCCAGGATCATGTCCTGCACCTGATCGACACTCCCGGCCACGTGGACTTCACCTACGAGGTTTCCCGGGCACTGGAGGCCTGCGAAGGGGCGATTCTGCTGGTCGACGCGGCTCAGGGGATCGAGGCGCAGACGCTGGCGAACCTCTACCTGGCGCTCGAGAAGAACCTGCACATCATCCCGGTGCTGAACAAGATCGACCTGCCGTCGGCCGATCCGGACAAGTACGCGGCCGAGCTGGCGCACATCATCGGCTGCGAGCCCTCGGACGTGCTCCGCGTGTCGGCGAAGACCGGTATGGGCGTGACCGAACTGCTCGACGAGTGCGTGAAGCAGGTCCCGCCGCCGGTCGGCGACGCGGACGCGCCCGCCCGGGCGATGATCTTCGACTCGGTCTACGACACCTACCGGGGTGTCGTGACCTACATCAGGGTCGTCGACGGGAAGATCACGCCGCGCGAGCGGATCAAGATGATGTCGACCGGTGCCACCCACGAACTCCTCGAGGTCGGGATCATCTCTCCGGAGCCCAAGGCCAGCAAGGGGCTCGGGGTCGGCGAGGTGGGCTACCTCATCACCGGGGTGAAGGACGTCCGTCAGTCGAAGGTCGGTGACACCGTCACCTCCGAGCGCAAGGGTGCCGAGGAGCCGCTCGCTGGCTACCGCGAGCCGAAGCCGATGGTCTACTCGGGTCTGTACCCGGTCGACGGGTCGGACTACCCCGAACTGCGTGAAGCACTGGACAAGCTCCAGCTCAACGACGCCGCGCTCGCCTATGAGCCGGAAACCTCAGTGGCGCTCGGGTTCGGATTCCGCTGTGGCTTCCTCGGCCTGCTGCACCTGGAGATCACCCGGGACCGGCTCGAGCGCGAATTCGGCCTCGACCTGATTTCGACCGCGCCGAACGTCATCTACAACGTCGTGCTCGAGGACAAGAGCGAGGTCGTGGTGACGAACCCCTCGGACTGGCCGTCCGGGATGAAGATCTCCGAGGTCCACGAGCCGGTCTCCAAGGTGAGCATCCTGGCGCCGTCGGAGTTCGTCGGCACGATCATGGAGCTGTGCCAGGCCAAGCGCGGCACGCTGCTGGGGATGGACTACCTCTCCGAGGACCGCGTCGAGCTGCGCTACAACATCCCGCTCGCGGAGATCATCTTCGACTTCTTCGACACGCTGAAGTCGCGTACGCGTGGTTACGCGTCCCTCGACTACGAAGAGGGCGGCGACCAGGTCGCCGATCTGGTCAAGGTCGACATCCTGCTCCAGGGCGAGACCGTCGACGCGTTCTCGGCGATCGTGCACAAGGACGCCGCTTACGGTTACGGCAACCGGATGGCGACGCGGCTGCGTGAGCTGATCCCGCGGCAGCAGTTCGAGGTCCCGATCCAGGCGGCCGTCGGGTCGCGGATCATCGCCCGCGAGACCATCCGCGCGATCCGCAAGGACGTGCTCGCGAAGTGTTACGGCGGTGACATCTCGCGTAAGCGCAAACTGCTGGAAAAGCAGAAGGAAGGCAAGAAGCGGATGAAGACCGTCGGCCGGGTCGAGGTCCCGCAGGAGGCCTTCGTCGCCGCACTGTCCACTGAGGACGCCGGTAGCAAGAAGAAGTAGGCCACACTCGCGAAAGGGCCGCCCGGAGCACGATCCGGGCGGCCCTTTCGCGTCAGCGATTCCCGCTGATGCGGTTCGCCGTGACGAAGACGGCGACCCTGCGTTCGGCGGCCATCACACGGTCGTACTCGTCCCAGTCGTCGTGGGTCCCCGTCGCCGCCATGAAGACCTCACGCAGCAACCGGGGAAGGCCGGCCGGGTCGAAGTCCGGGTCCGGGTCGTCCGGCCCGATGAGGTGCGTGCTTCCCTGGACCGCCGCCCATTCCCAGCCGCGCCTGAAGGTGACCGTGGCGTGGCCCGCCCGGCGGAACAGGTCGAGTTTCTTCACCCCGCCCATCGCCACGAAGGCGACCCCTGGTGCCTTGGTGACCGGGTCTTCGAAGACGCCGGCGTTGACCACCGAAGAGTGGACGGTGCCGTCGGCGCGGACCGTCGAGACGGTCGCGAGTCCGTTTTCGCGCAAGGAAAGTGTGCGGACGAGTTCGAGGTCTGCGGCCATGTGACCACCGTAGCCCGCTCGGCCCGGTGAAGGGGCCGAGCGGACTACTGGACGGGTCAGCAGGTGCCGTTGTCCCGCCAGACACCCCATTGGCCGGTCGTCCCGGGCTCTTCGCCTTGCGTCCACCACTGCGCTGTCCACTTGTGGCCGTTGTGGGAGACGCTCGCTCCGCCGGTGTAGACCGAAGCACGGTCCCACGCGGGGAGCGAGCAGGTGCCCGGGTTACCGGATCCGGTTTCCCAGGGCACCTGGCCCGACTTGTAGTAGTCGAGGCCCTGGGCCTGCCACCGCGGGGCTTGGGCGCCGAGGCGTACCCGGAAGGTGTTCCAATCGTGGGTCGACCACGGCGACCAGCCGAGCTCGGCGTGCGCGGGGAGCCGGGGGAACGCGAGGTAGTCGATGTTCGCCGGGGTGACCACGGTTTCGGTCCACAGCGGGGATTCGACGCCGCGGACGGCGGATTCGGGAACGCCGGAGAGGTAGGCGCCCGGGTTCCAGTTGTAGGCGTCCTGGACCTCGATGTAGCCGGCCCAAGAGAGCCCGATCGGGGTACTGGAGTTGTACTTCATGTCCAGGTAGGCCTTGTTGGCAGGCGACAGGATCACCTTGCTGCCGCGGGCGACGGCGTTCGAGACCTCCGTGCTGGACGTCGTCGTGCCCCAGAACTGCGGGGTCGCCGTGGCGGGCAGGGTGGCCTTGCCGATCTCGTGCCAGCCGACGACCTGCTTGCCCGCGGCGGCCACCATCGGCAGCACCCGGTTCATGAACGTGCGGTAGTCCGCGTCGCTGGTGGCCTGAGCCTCGTCGCCGCCGAGGTGGAAGTACGGGCCGGGCGTCAGCGCGGCGACCTCGCGGATGACGTCGTTGACGAAGGTGTAGGTGATCTCCTTCGAGATGCAGAGCGAGCTGTAGCCGACGGCGGTGTCGGTGCGCAGCGGGGGAGCGGTGTTGTTGCAGTTCAGCTCGGCGTACGAGGCCAGGGCGGCGTTGGTGTGCCCGGGCATGTCGATCTCCGGGATGACCGTGATGAATCGCGAGGCCGCGTAGTTCACGATCTCCGTGTACTGCGCCTTGGTGTAGTAGCCGCCGGCGCCTCCGCCGACCTGGGTGCTGCCGCCGTAGGTGGTCAGTCGCGGCCAGCTGTCGATCTGGATGCGCCAGCCCTGGTCGTCGGCGAGGTGCAGGTGCAGGTTGTTGATCTTGTACTGCGCCAGCTGGTCGATGTACCGCTTGACGGTGGCGACCGGATGGAAATGCCGGGCGACGTCGAGCATCGCGCCTCGGTAGCCGAATCGCGGATAGTCCAGGATGTCGGCACCCGGGATCGTCCAGGGCCCCTGCTGGGCAGTGGAGCTTTCGATCTTGCCCGGCAGCAGCTGCCGCAGTGTCTGAACGCCGCCGAAGAGACCTTGCGCGGTCGTCGCGCGCAGGACGACCGATGCGGATGTCGAGTTGAGCTGATAGCCCTGGTCGCCGACACGGGAGTCGGCTCCGGACAGCAGGAGTGAGATCCCGTCGGCCGGGGTGCCCGGTGGCGCGTCGGAGACGGGCAGTGGGAAGCCGGTGGACGCGCGGAAGATCCCGGCGAGGTAGTCACCGACGGCCTTGGCCTGTGCCGAACCGGCCTGGGTGTAGATCTTGGTGTTCGCGGTCAGGGTGTGGTCGGAACCGGTGACCGCGCGGACCGAGACCGGGACCGGGACGATCGCCTGCAGTGGCGGGGTGGCCGCGTCGGCGACGGGGGCGGCTGCGGTGGTGACGCCGGCGAGCAGCGCCACCCCGACGAAGGCGCGGCCCAGCCGCGCTTTCAAAGTCTTCACCGGGTGCCTCCAGGGGACAGGGGCGTGACGCGCGTCACGCGCTGTTCGATGGTCGCACTTCCGGCGTTAAAGGTCTAGACCACCATGGCCGAACCTTGGAGTGACTCGAACGTCACATTCCGTGTCACGGCGAGAGGGCTATCGTCGGAAACGTGTTCGAAGATCTGCGTTTTCCCGTGATCGCGGCCCCGATGGCCGGTGGGCCGACCACTCCCGAGCTCGTGGCCGCGGTGACCGCGGCGGGCGGGTTCGGCTTCCTGGCCGGGGGCTATCTGAGTGCCGACGCCCTCTCGGACCGGATCGCGAAGACGGCCGGGCTGACCGGTGAGCCGTTCGGCGTGAACCTCTTCGTCCCGGGCGGCGCCGCCGAGGCGGACCTCGGCGCGCATGTCGAGCGCTGGCGCGCGGAGGCCGAACGCCATGGTGTCGAGCCCGGCGAGCCGCGCTGGGACGACGACGCCTATGCCGCGAAGCTCGAGGTCGTCCTCGAGCGGAAGGTGCCGGTCGTTTCGTTCACCTTCGGCACCCCTTCGCCCGAGGACGTCGAACGCCTGCACGCCAACGGGAGCAAGGTGGCCGTCACCGTCACCAGCCCGGCGGAGACCGATCAGGCCGTGGCTGTCGGCGCGGACGCCCTCGTGGTCCAGGGATTCGAGGCCGGAGCGCATCGAGGACTCTTCGCTGACGAGCCCGGAGCCGAAGGCGGGGGCGCGCAGTACGGCGTCCTCAGCCTGCTCCGCCTGGTTTCGGCGCGGACGAATCTGCCGCTCGTCGCGACGGGTGGGCTGGTGCACGGCGCCGATATCGCGGCGGTGCTGGCGGCGGGGGCCGTCGCGGCACAGCTGGGCACCGCTTTCCTGCGGGCGGACGAGGCGGGGACGCAGCCCGCGCACCGGCAGGCGCTCGCGGACGGAGGAAGGCCGACGGCGTTCACCAGGGCTTTCAGCGGGCGTCCCGCCCGGTCGCTGGTCAACCGTGTGGTCGCGGACTTCTCGGCCACGGCGCCGTCGGCGTATCCGGAGGTCAACAACCTGACCAAACCGATCCGCGCGGCGGCGGGCAAGGCGGGTGACCCCGAGATCATGTCCCTCTACGCGGGGCAGACCTACGAGCTCGCGGGCTCCGGCCCGGCGGCGTCGATCGTCGAACGCCTCCAGGCCGAAGCCCGCGATGCGGCTACGCGTTTGAGTCGTCTCCGCTGACCTGCTTCGCGTCGCCGTTGTTCGCGTTCATCGCGGAGTGACGGCGGCTGTAGGCGAAGTAGATGATCAGGCCGACGCCGAACCAGGCCGCGAACCGCAGCCAGGTCTCCGGGTTCAGGAACGTGATCAGCCAGATCGAGAAGACGACGCCGATGATCGGCACGATCGGCATACCCGGCGTCTTGAACGTGCGGGGCAGGTCGGGCCGCTTGTAGCGCAGGACGATCACCGCGATGCAGACGACGACGAACGCGAGCAGGATGCCGATGTTCGTCAGTTCCGCGGCCTCGCCGATGGGCAGCAGCCCGGCGATGACCGCCGACGCGATACCGAGCACCCAGGTCATCCGGCTCGGCACCTTGCGGACCGGGTGGGTCTTGCTGAACCACTTGGGCAGCAGACCGTCGCGGCTCATCGAGTAGCCGACCCGGCTCGCGCCCATGAGGAAGGTGAACAGCACCGTGGTGATACCGATGATCGCGCCGACGGCGATGATCAGGCCGAGCCACTTCATGCCGAGCCCGGCGAAGGCGCTGGAGAAGGCGGCCTCGCTGTCGATGTCCTTGTAGTTGACCATCCCGGTCAGGACCAGGCAGGCCAGCACGTAGAGCACCATCGAGATGGCGAGCGAGTAGATGATCGCCTTCGGCATGTGCTTCTGGGAGTCGGTCGACTCCTCGGCCGCGGTGGACATGGCGTCGTAACCGAAGACCGCGAAGAACACCGTCGCCGCGCCGGTGAACGCGCCGCTGAGGCCGAACGGGAAGAAGTTCGAGTAGTTGTCGGTGTTGATGTGGAAGACACCGACGACGATGACCAGCAGGACCAGGCCGACCTTCAGGTAGACCAGCAGCGTTTCGAACCGGGCCGCGTTCTTCATGCCCTGGTTGAGGATGAAGGCGATCAGCAGGCACAGCAGCACGGCGAACAGGTTGATCTTGTAGGACCCCGGCGCGACATCGCCCGTTTCGGTGCCCGGAGCGCCCAGCATCCAGGTCGGGAGCTCGATGTTGAGATAGCCCAGCAGTTCGTTGAAGTAGCCGGAGATGCCGATCGCGACCACCGCCACGATCGCGGTGTACTCCAGCAGCAGGTCCCAGCCGATGAACCAGCCGACGATCTCGCCCAGCACGGTGTAGCCGTAGGTGTAGGCGGACCCGGCGCGGGGGATCAGCCCGGCGAACTCGGCGTAGGAGAACGCGGCGGCGGCGCTGGCGATACCCGCGATGAGGAACGAGATGAGCACGGCGGGCCCGGCCGTCTTGTTCGCGACCGCGCCGGCCAGGGAGAAGATCCCCGCGCCGATGATGCCCCCGACGCCGATCGCGGTCAGCTGCCGCAGGCCGAGCGTGCGTTGGAGCCCTCCGCCCCCACTGAGTTCTTGGATCTGATCGATCGGTTTACGGCGGAAAATCCCGGATCCCGAGCCCAGGCTGCGCGGTGCGGACATCGTCGTCTCCCAACAGGTTGTGCCCTTCGGACTGGGTCACAGTCCGAAGGGCACCGTAGCGGGAGTCGGGACTTCGCACCTATCCGGCGACGGTGTCCTCGCTCACTTCGGCGGCCACGCGAGCGGCGATCTTCGACGGCCTGGACGCGCCGGCGGAGAAGTAGGTCAGCAGCTCGGAGATCTCGACGGGGTCGTCCAGCTGCGGGCAATGGCCCCAGTCCTCGCGCACCATCAGCCTGCTGTGCGGGACCAGCGCGTGCAGCTGACGCCCGGAGGCGGCGCTGACCAGCTTGTCCTTGCCACAGACGACCACCAGGAGCGGGATGCGGACTTCCTCGAGCCGGTACGCGTTCGCCAGCTCTTCGACGAGCTGCCTCGCCTGTTCGAGCCTGGTGGTGGTGGACCGGTAGTCCGGGAACAGCGACGTGAAGCGGCGGACCTGGGCGGCGTCCGCGACGGAGGAGTCGGCGTACAGCAGCCGGGGCACGACCTGCTCGGCGACGGCGCGCACGAGGAAACCGGGGATCGGCAGCGGCAGGGCCGAGTACATCCGGAGCGGCAGCGGATACCGGGCCACGGTGCGGATGAGCCAGCTGTCCACGAAACCGGGCGCGGCGATCGACACCACACCCGCGACCGGCAGCCGGTGGTTCTCTGCGGCCCGGAGGCTCATGGTGCCGCCGAGCGAGTTGCCGGCGAGCACCACCGTGCCGAGTACGGCCTGCTCCTTGACCACAGCCGCGGTGAACGCGTCCAGCTGCGGGAGCATCGGGCCCGGCCGCAGTGGCTGCGCGTCACCGAATCCGGGCAGATCGACCGCGACCGCCGGAACACCGGCGGCCGCGAGCAGCTCCAGAACCGGGCGCCAGGTGTCGGCGCTGTCGCAATAGCCGTGCAGCAGCACCAGCCTCGGCGCCGTCGGTTTGACCTGTCCGCGTGTGGGGGCCCGCTTGCCGAGCATCCGCCGGGGCGCGCGGTCGGTGGATTCCACCGGCTGCGGCCCGACTTCGAGCACTCTGGTGCGGACACCGGCGTAGCGCCGGAACGAGACGCGGATCGGGTCGGCGTCGGTGCTGGTCCGGCCCCCGGGGTCCGCCGGTTCGGGCCGCTGCGATGCGGTCATTCTTCAAGGCTAACCGCGAGAGGTCGGATTTTGGTCGAACTTTGGTCGTGAAAAGCTCCCTGAGTCATAACGTTCTTGACACTTGACAAGACCGCGAAATGACTGTTTGACCTGCGCGGAACGCGCGGACGTGCGCCTGTGTGCGCGCTTCATCGCGCCAAGGGGGAGAGCTCACCCCTCCGATGAATGTGTGAAGACCACCTTGCCTGAGGTTTCCCCGTCGAGCATGTTCTTAAACCCGGTTTCGGCTTCGGCGAACGGCAGCTCGGCGCCGATCTGCGGACGGACCCCGGTGAGCTCGAGGTAGGCGAGGAGGTCGTTCAGTTCGTCCCTGGTCCCCATGGTCGAACCCGCGATACGCAGTTGCAGAAAGAACACGCGCTGCAACTCCGCGTGAGCGTCCGGGCCGCTGGTCGAGCCCGAGACGACGATGATCCCGCCCGGTTTGAGCGACTTCACCGAGTGCGACCAGGTCGCCTTGCCGACGGTTTCGAAGACGGCGTCGACCCGCTCCGGCAGCCGAGCGCCGGACTCAAAGGTCTGATGTGCACCCAGACTTTCGGCCAGCGCACGCTTTTCCTCGCTGCGTCCGGTCACCCAGACCCGGAACCCGGCCGCGCGCCCGAGCTGGACGAGGGCGGTCGACACGCCGCCGGAGGCGCCCTGCACGAGCATCGTCTGTCCCGGCCGCAGCCCGGACTTCACGAACAGCATCCGGTACGCGGTCAGCCACGCCGTGCCCATGGTCGCGGCTTCGGCGAAGGTCAGGCTCGACGGCTTCGGCACGACGTTGCGCGCGGGGACCACGACCTGCTCGGCGAAGGTGCCTTGGTACTTCTCGGTGAGCAGGGTGCGCTTCGGGTCGAGCGTGTCGTCGCCCTGCCAGCCAGGGGCGTTGATCACCGAGTGGACGACGACCTCGGTGCCGTCGTCGAGGGTGCCCGCGCCGTCGCAGCCCAGGATCATCGGGAACTGCTCGGGTTTGATGCCGACGCCGCGCAACGTCCACAGGTCGTGCATGTTGAGGCTGGCGGCCTTGACGTTGACCCGCACCCAGCCTTCGGGCACGTCGGGCTCGGGTCGCTCGCCGATCACGAGCGAGTCCAGCGGCTTTTCGGCGTTGGGTTCGGAAGCGTAAACGGCGAACATGTCAGCAACCTACATGGCCTGACCGGTGGTGGCAGCGGGCGCGAGCGTAGGCTCACAGCGTGTTCAACGGGCTTGCAGACTGGTGGGACGGCGTCGAGCTGTGGCTCGCGCAGGCCCCGTTCCCCGTCCAGTTCGTGCTGGTCATGGCGGTCGTGGTGCCGCTGTGCCTGGTCGCGGCCTTGGTGCTCGACACGGTGTTCGGCAAGCTCGCCCGGTTCTTCGGCACGGCCCGCGATGCGAACGACTCCGACCGGCCGTCCTAAGCTGGCACACCATGTTCAACCGTAGGCGGATCACCGCCGCCCTGATCGGCCTGATCGTGCTGGTGCTCGCAGGCTGGTTCGTCAAGGACGGCATCAGCGGTGACGACACGAAGAGCGCTCCGGCGAGTTCGTCCGCTTCGGCCGCGCCGTCGGGCGACGCCGCGGCGAGCGGCGCGAAGGGCAAGGTCGCGGGCGCGGAGTCCGGGCTCCCGGTCAAACCGCTCACCGGACTTCCCCCGCAGGCGTCCGACACCTGGAAGCTCATCCAGGCGGGCGGGCCGTACCCGTATCCGCGCAACGACGACGTCACCTTCCAGAACCGGGAGAAGGTCCTGCCGGCCAAGAGTTCGGGCTACTACCGGGAATACACGGTCAAGACGCCGGGCAGCCCCGATCGCGGGGCGAGGCGGCTGGTGACCGGTGGCGGCAAGGAGCTGTACTACACCGAGGACCACTACAAGTCCTTCGTCGTCGTGGATCCCAGCCGATGAGCGCGGGCAAGGAAGCCGCGGACAAGGCGTTCGCCCGCGGCGCGTATCCGCATCTGATCGACGGCACGCGGACGGTCGACAAGGACACGACGCTCGACGCGATCGCGGAGGCGCTGTCGTTCCCCGATTACTTCGGGAAGAACCTCGACGCGCTCTACGACTGCCTCACCGACCTGTCGTGGCTCCCGGCCGGCGAGCACGTGCTGATCTGGTCCGGTTCCTCGGGCCTCAGGGAGCGCGATCCCAAGGCGTACCTGGCCGTCCGCAGCGTGCTGTCCGACGCGCAGCGGGCGCTGGGGCCCTCCGGTGACCGGAAGGACTCCCGGCGCCTCACTGTCGTCTTGCCGGATTAGGCCTCTGGGACCCAGTTCGGCTTGCGCTTCTGCGCGAACGCCGTGATGCCCTCTTGGCCTTCTTCGCTCGCGAAGAATCCGGCGGACAGCTTGTTCATGGCCTCGAAGCCTTCGGACGGCGTCGCCGGGCGAGGCTTGCTGAGCAGTTCCTTCGTCGCCGCGAGCGCCTTCGGCCCGCCGAGGGCGAGCGCCTTGACATAGCGGGCGACCTCGCCGTCGAGTTCGTCGGCGGTGACGGCGGAGTTCAGCAGGCCGATCTCGACGGCGCGCTTCGCGTCGAAGGTGTCACCGGTCAGGAAGAGCTCGTGCGCGGCGCGGGCGTTGAGCCGCGGCAGCACGGTGAGCGAGATGACGGCGGGGACGACGCCGATCCGCACCTCGGAGAAGGCGAAGGTCGCTTCGTGGACGGCCACGGCGATGTCGGTCGCGGCCACCATGCCGATCCCGCCCGCCCGCGCGGGGCCCGCCAGCTTCGCCACGACCGGTTTGGGGCTGGTCCACAGCTGCTCGAGGATCTTCGGGAACTCGTTGACGCCCTGGGCGCCCGCACCGGCGCCGCGGGCCTCCTTGAGATCCATGCCCGCGCAGAACACCGGACCGGTGTGGGTGAGCACGATGACCCGTACCGCGTAGTCCGCCTTCGCCTTGTCCAGCGATTCGCTCAGTTCACGCCGCAGCTGGGCGGAGAGCGCGTTGCGGTTGTGCGGGGAGTCCAGGGTGATCGTGGCGGTGCCGCCCACCACGTCGTAGTGCACCAGTTCGTCAGCCATGCCCCACCTTCGCACGGGCGAAGTCGGGCCGGGCAGTGGCCTGCGCCACCATCGGATGACGGTGGCGCAGGCACGGGTCAGCCGATCGTCGTCGTGGTGAAGGTCGGGCTCGGGTTCGGGAAACAGGCGGTCGGGGCGGAGACGTCGAAACCGGCGCTGACCACGGCGGTGAACGTCAGGCCCGGGTCGCTGTAGCTGGTCCCGCCCAGTTTCGTCTCGATGGTGCCGGACGAGCCCGCGGTCAGATGCGCGGTCACGGTCGGCAGTTCGAACGTCGAGCCACCCGCGATCGGGCCGGGGAAGCTCAGCGTCGCGACGCTGCCGGAGACGGTGATCTTCGGCGGGGTCGAGCCGATGCCGGAGCCGCCGGCGAGGTCGGCGCCCACCCAGGTCGAGTTCGCCGGGATCGGGATCTTCAGGGCGAAGTCCTTGATGTTCTTGACCTGGTAGCCGCTGACCTCGGCCGGGACGGTGTTCGGCGCCGGGTCGATGACGACGTCGAGGGCGGCGCCGGGAGCGACCGTGGCCGGAGCGGTGACGTCGGCGTCCTGGTTCAGCTTGAGGTACTTGTTGCCGACGAGCGGCGGCTTCGCCTCGCAGTCGAAGACGACGGTGGTCGCCGCGGAAGCCGGTGCGGCGAGCCCGGCGAACGGGACGAGCACGGCCGAGGCGCAGACCAGGGCACGGATGGCAGCCTTCATGTTCCACCTACCTGGGGGTTCGATGGGGAGAGAGGGAGCTGCGCAGCGTTTAGAGAGTTACCGGCAAGTTAAGTAACTCGTCAAGAAATCTCCGTTCCCATACGCGGGGCGTCACGGAAATGGGAACGGAACCCACCGAAGATCGGTATCAAGGGTCCGAACGGGACGAAACGTTCTACTGAGCCGATGAACGATCAGGCGGCGAGCCGGGCGGCGGCGTCGTCGTAGCGGTCCAGGACGAGCCCGGCGATCCGCGGATCCGGGCCCAGCGGCCCGGCGACGATCACCGACGGGTCGGCTTCGCGGGCCAGGCGCGCGATCCGGTCCGGCAGGAGCCCCGGAGCGAGGAACCAGCCCGCCACCGCGAGCCGCTGCGCGCCGTTGAGCCGCAGCCGCGCGATGGCGGCAGGCACGTCCGGCTGCGCGGCGCTGGCGAAGGCCGGCGTGGCGAGCAATCCGCGACGCAGCTGCCAGCGGGTGGTGATCCCGGCGACCGCGTCGTTCGCCGCGACGTTCGACGAACCGACACCGGCCAGCAGGACGCCCAGGCCGGGGTCGTCCAGGTCCGCTCCCGCTTCGGCGAGCCGGTCCAGCGCGACCGTCTCGATGAGCGGGTCGATGCCCAGCACCCCGGAAACCCGCACGTCGAGGCCCGGGCAGTCCGCGGTCGCCTCGGCGACGAGCGCGGGCAGGTCGACCCGGGCGTGGTAGGCCACACCCAGCAGCAGGGGCACCACGACGACCTCGCGATGTCCCTCGGCGTACAAACCGCGCAGGGCGTCGGTGAGCAACGGCTCCGAGAGATCCAAAAAGGACTCACGGATGTCGAGTTCCGGCGCCAGCCCACGGGTGGCGCCGAGCAGGGCGCGGATGGTCGCGGCGGACCGCGGATCGCGGCTGCCGTGGGCGACGGCGAGGAGCGGTGGGGTCATGCGAACCTTTCGCCGACGAGTCCGGCCGCCAGTGTATCGCCGTCCTTCGGGTCGATGACCAGGAAAGCGCCCGTCCGCGGGCTGACGCCGTAGTCGTCGACGCCGATCTCCTCGGCCAGCCGGAGCGTGACCCGGCCGATGTCGTTGAGCTCCAACGTGCCCGGATCGTCCACACTGGACAACGTCTGCTCGTCGAACCGCGCGTGGAGTTCGCCGACGAGAGCCTGCACCGTCCGCGTCCCGTGCTTCACCAGCACCCGCGCGCCCGGTTTGAGCGCCTTGGCCGAGAGCCAGCACAGGGTCGCGGTGATCTCGTCGGTCACCGTCGGCTGCCGGTCCGCGGCGGCGATCAGGTCGCCCCGCGAGATGTCGACGTCGTCGGTGAGCAACAGCGTCACCGAAGTGCCGGCGCCGGCTTCGGCGAGCGGCCCGTCGGCGGTGTCGATGGCTTCCACCCGGCTGCGGATCCCTTGCGGCAGCACGACGATCTCGTCGCCCGGCCGGACGGTGCCCGCCGCGATCTGCCCCGCGTAGCCGCGGTAGTCGGGGTGGTCGGCCGTGCGCGGCCGGATCACGTACTGCACCGGGAACCGGAACGCCGAATCGTGCGGATCCGGCGCCACGGGCACCGTTTCCAGGTGCTCCAGCAGCGTCGGGCCGGAATACCAGGGAGTCTTGTCCGACTTCTCCGCCACGTTGTCGCCCACCAGCGCCGAAACCGGCACCGCGAGCACGGAACCTCGCTCGTAACCCAGCGACGCGGCGTGCTCGGCGAACTCCTCGGCGATCACGGTGAACGTCGCTTCGTCGTAGCCGACGAGGTCGATCTTGTTCACCGCCAGCACCAGGTTCGGGACGCCCAGCAGCGCGAGCACCGCGGCGTGACGGCGGGTCTGCTCGATGACGCCCTTGCGCGCGTCGACCAGCAGCACGGCCAGCTGCGCGGTGGACGCCCCGGTGACCGTGTTCCGCGTGTACTGCACGTGGCCAGGTGTGTCCGCGAGCACGAAACTCCGCTTCGGAGTCGCGAAGTACCGGTACGCCACGTCGATCGTGATGCCCTGCTCGCGTTCCGAGCGCAGGCCGTCCACGAGCAGGGAGAGGTCCGGAGTGGACAGTCCTTTGTCGACACTGGCGCGGGTGACCGCGTCCAGCTGGTCGGCGAGGACGGATTTGGTGTCGTACAGGAGCCGCCCGACCAGGGTCGACTTCCCGTCGTCCACACTGCCCGCGGTCGCGAGCCTGAGGAGGCTGGACATCAGAAGTACCCTTCCCGCTTGCGGTCTTCCATCGCCGCCTCCGACATCCGGTCGTCGGCGCGGGTGGCGCCGCGTTCGGTGAGCCGGGAGGCCGAGACCTCGGCGATGACCTCGTCCACCGTGGCGGCGGTCGATTCGATGGCGCCCGTGCACGAACCGTCGCCGACGGTCCGGTAGCGCACGGTCAGTTCCTTGACGACCTCGTCCGGCCGCGGGCCGCCCCACGGGCCTTCGGCCAGCCACATGCCGTCGCGCTGGTATACCTCGCGCCGGTGCGCGTAGTAGATCGACGGCAGCTCCACCTTCTCCCGCGCGATGTAGTTCCAGACGTCGGCCTCGGTCCAGTTGGACAGCGGGAAGACGCGGACCTGCTCGCCGGGGCGGTGCCTGCCGTTGTAGAGGTTCCACAGCTCGGGACGCTGCCGTCGCGGTTCCCACTGGCCGAAAGCGTTGCGCAGACTGAAGATCCGCTCCTTGGCGCGAGCGCGCTCCTCGTCGCGGCGTCCGCCGCCGAAGACCGCGTCGAACTTGTTTTCGGCGATCGTGTCGAGCAGCGGCGTGGTCTGCAGCGGGTTGCGCATGCCGTCGGCGCGCTCTTCGAGCCTGCCGTCGTCGATCCAATCCTGGACCTTCGCCACGACCAGCCGCAGCCCGTGCTGCTCGACGACGCGGTCGCGGAAGTCGATGACCTCGTCGAAGTTGTGCCCGGTGTCCACGTGCAGCAACGGGAACGGCACCGGAGCGGGCCAGAACGCCTTGATCGCCAGGTGCAGCAGGAGCGTCGAGTCCTTGCCACCGGAGAACAGGATCACCGGCCGGTCGAACTCGCCCGCCACCTCGCGGAAGATGTGGATGGCCTCGGATTCCAAGGCCGCCAGGTTGTCCTGTGCCGCGGCGGCGACTGGTTCGAGCGTGGTCATGTCGTCCCTTCTCACCCGTGCAAACCGCACTCGGTCTTGCCCTGCCCGGCCCACCGGCCGCTGCGCGGGTCCTGGCCCGGAGCGACCTTTGCCGTGCACGGCGCGCAGCCGATCGACAGATAACCGATGGACACCAACGGGTTCTCGAGGATCCCGTGCTCGTCGATGTAGGCCCGGAACTCGTCGTCGGACCACGGCGCGATCGGGTTGATCTTCACCAGCCCGTTGCGGTCGTCCCAGGTGACGATGGGGGTGTTCGCGCGGGTCGGCGCGTCGACGCGGCGGACGCCGGTCACCCACGCCGAGTACTTCGCGAGCGTGTTACGCAGCGGCACGACCTTGCGCAGGTGACAGCACTGGTTCGGGTCGCGTTCGTGCAGCTTCGGGCCGTACTCGGCGTCCTGTTCGGCGACGCTCTGTTCGGCCTCGGCGTTGACGATCCGCACCCCGGGGTACACCGCCTGCACCGCGTCACGGGTGCCGATGGTCTCCGGGAAGTGGTAGCCCGTCTGCAGGAACAGCACGTCGACGTCGGGTTTGACCTGGGTGGCCAGATCGATGAGGACGGCGTCCTGCATGTTCGACGCGACGATGAAGTCGTCGCCGAAGGTCTCCGCGGTCCAGCGCAGGGCTTCGGTCGCGGTCGCTTCCGCGAGCTCCTTCGAGGCCCGTTCGGCGAGGGTCTTGTAGTCGGCAGTGGCGGTCATCCTTGCGACACCTCCGGAAAGGAAAGTCCGAGGAACTTCACGGTGAAGACCCGGCGGCAGCCCGAGCACAGCCACGAGCCGCCCTCTTCCGGCCGCAGGTCTTCATCGCCACAGAAAGGGCAGTAGTACGGGGTCGCGCGCTCCGTCATTGCAAGACGCCCTCGTCGGCCCGCAGGACCCACTGGGCGAACCGCTCGCCGGGTTCGCGGCCGGCGACGTACGCCCGCACGACCCGCTCGACGTACGCGGTCAGCTCGGACGCGGTCACCTTGTGCCCGCGCAGTTTCCGGCCGAACCCGGCGTCCAGGCCGAGCCCGCCGCCGAGGTGCACCTGGAAGCCCTCGACCTGCTTGCCGTCCTCGTCGGTGACGATCTGGCCCTTGAGTCCGATGTCGGCGGTCTGGACGCGGGCGCAGGAGTTGGGGCAGCCGTTGAGGTGCACGGTCACCGGGTTCTCGATCTCGGCCTGGATGTCGGCGAGACGCTTTTCCAGTTCGGTGACCAGTTCGATCGCGCGGGCCTTGGTCTCGACGATGGCGAGTTTGCAGAACTCCAGGCCGGTGCAGGCCATGATTCCGCGGCGCCACGGCGAAGGCTCGGTCTCCAAGCCGAGTTCGGACAGCTCGCTCTTCAGCCCGTTCACCTCGGCCTCGGGGACGTCGAGGACCACGAGCTTCTGGTGCGGGGTCAGGCGGACGCGGTTCGACCCGGCCCGCTCGGCGGCCTTGGCGACCGCCAGCAGGGTGGACCCGGAGACCCGGCCCGCGACCGGCGCGGCACCGACGTAGAACTTCCCGTCGATCTGCGGGTGCACGCCGACGTGGTCGATCTGGCCGGCGGGCACCTCGGGCGCCGGGCCGTCGGTCAGCTTGCGCTTGAGGTACTCGTCTTCCAGCACCTGGCGGAACTTCGCGGCGCCCCAGTCCTTGACCAGGAACTTGATCCGGGCGCGGGCGCGGAGCCGCCGGTAGCCGTAGTCGCGGAAGACGCTGATCACGCCTTCCCACACGTCGGGGACCTCGTCGAGGGAGACCCAGGCGCCCAGCCGCTGCCCGATCATCGGGTTGGTGGACAGGCCGCCGCCGACCCAGACGTCGAAGCCGGGGCCGTGTTCGGGGTGGTTCACACCGACGAAGGCGACGTCGTTGATCTCGTGCGCGACGTCCTGCTGCCCGGAGACCGCGGTCTTGAACTTGCGCGGCAGGTTCGAGTAGCGCGGGTCGCCGATGTAGCGGCGTTTGATCTCGTCGATCGCGGGGGTGCCGTCGATGATCTCGTCGGCGGCGATACCCGCGACGGGGGAGCCGAGGATGACGCGCGGGCTGTCGCCGCACGCCTCCAGCGTGGTCATCCCGGCCTTTTCGAGCTTGGCCCAGATCGTCGGGACGTCCTCGATCTGGATCCAGTGGTACTGGATGTTCTGACGGTCGGTGATGTCGGCGGTGTCGCGCGCGTGGGTCTGCGAGATCTCGGCGAGCACGGCCAGCTGGCCGGTGGTCAGCGCGCCGCCGTCGATCCGCACCCGCAGCATGAAGTAGCGGTCGTCGAGCTCTTCGGGTTCCAGCGTCGCGGTGCGGCCGCCGTCGATCCCCGGCTTGCGCTGGGTGTAGAGACCGAACCAGCGGAACCGGCCGCGGAGGTCGCCAGGGTCGATCGAGTCGAAGCCGCCGCGGGCGTAGATGTTCTCGATCCGCGCACGGACGTTGAGCGGGTTGTCGTCCTTTTTGGACCGCTCGTTGGGGTTCAGGGGTTCGCGATACCCCAGCGCCCACTGTCCCTCGCCCCGTTTCTGTTTCACCCGGGGCGTGCGGGCAGGGGTCTCGCGCGTGGGCGACGACATGGGAGTCCTCCGGCAGATCGTGGTGGTGGCGGGGAGTCAGCGGTTCGTCGCACAGAGCGCGCTCGCCACACGACGGAGGTCCACGTGGCGGCGTGCCACGAGGGTGATTCCGGCGCGGGTCATTGATTCAGCGTGCCACGCGCCCACTATGTGGTCCAGGCCGGTCCGAATACTGGGAACACCGTCCGGATTCGGCTGTTTTGGCTGGTCAAAGGCATGACTGGAAGGTCAAGTCCGGGTTCGCCGCCGGGCATTGTGACGCAGAACGCGCGCTCCTCACGACGGCAGGACGCGGTCCACGATGATCCGGATGACCTCTTCGTCGGTGACGTCCGCGAGCACCTCCGGCAGGGTGAGCCGCTCGACGGTGAGCCCGGTCAGCGCGAGGTACATCAGCAGTACTTCGGCGCGCCCGCCCGGCATCCCCGCCGCGATGTGCCAGTCGACGCTCATGTCGATGCCCTCGCGGATGGTCTTGGTCAGCGCGGCCGAGAGGTCCGGGCGGCGGGTCGCTTCGAGCCGGAGTTCGAGCAGGGCGAGGTAGGGCTCGCGGTGGGCGGTCAGGCGCCCCATGAGCTCGCCGAGCAGGACGCCGACCCGGTCGTGGGACGGCGATTCCGCCTGCGGGTTCGCCATCACCTCGGCCGGGGCCGACAGCCGTTCCTGCACGCGGACACCCACCTCGCCGAGCAGCTGGTCCCGGTTGCGGAAGTAGTTCGACGTCGTTCCCGGTGGGACGTCCGCTTCGACGTCCACGGCGCGGTAGGTGAGCCCGCGGGCGCCCTCACGGGCGAGGACGGTGATCGCGGCGTCGGTGAGCGCGGTTCGGCGCTCCGGGTTCTGTCGCATCGGAACATTCTCCTTGCCTCGGTCAAACCACTATGCCTATAGTACTACGCATCAAGTGGTTAAGGACTGGGAGGAAACACCAGATGCAACTCAGCGGTTTCGGTGCCTGTGTGCTCGTCGACGACATCGCCGAGACCACCGCCTGGTGGAAGCGGCACATGCAGCTGACGGTGACGATCGAGCTCGACTGGTTCTCCAGCCTCAACGTCGGCGTGCCCGGCTATGAGATGAGCTTCGCCAAGCGTGGTCACAAGGCCACGCCGGAGCCGTGGCGGGCGCAGGAAGCGGCCGGTTCCATGGTCGGCTTCATGGTCGACGACGCGGTGGCCGAGTACGAGCGGCTGCGCGAAGAGGGGGTCAAGATCGTCACCGAACTCGTGGACGAGGAGTTCGGCCAGCGGCACTTCTACATCGAGGACCTGAACGGCTTCCTGATCGACATCATCGAGGTGATCCCGCCGTCGCCGGAATGGCTGGCCGCGAACGGGTTGGCCTAGTACCGCTTCGGGTGAGTGAGGCCGCGCGGGGCCGCCGACGGCGCTAGCTTCGATCTCCGATCCACAGAGGACGGAGGAGTTGCGCATGCGCCGATGGGTGGTCGCCGCGATGGTGCTGGCGTCCCTGCTGATCCCGGGTACCGCTTCCGGGGCGCAGCAGGGGTGCAGGCTGATCTCGCCCGACGAGGGGGCTGTGCTGCACAAGGGCGACTCGTACCGGTTCGAGGCGGTCGGCTGTTCGCCGGGTGTCCGGGGGCATGTGGCCCATACGGTGCTGGTCGAGGTCGCGATGAGCCGCGACGCCGTCACGGACCGCTACGGCGACTGGTCGGTCGACCACGTGGTCAACGACTACTCGCTGAGCATGGAGACCCTCGTCTGGGTGCGGTTCGAGGACGGCACCCGCTCCACGTCGGTCAAGGTGCGCATCGCCGACCGATGACGTTCCGTGAAGGCCTCTTTCCCCGGGGAAGGAGGCCTTCACGGCGTGGGGGACACTGGGGTGTGCCCGCGTTGCTGCCCGAAACCACCACGCCCGTCGAGTCCGCGCTCCCCGAGAGCGCGCTGGAAGGGCTCGGCACGCGACCGTTCGGTGTCTACGTGCACGTCCCCTTCTGCGCGACCCGCTGCGGCTACTGCGACTTCAACACCTACACCGCCGGCGAACTGGACAGCGGTTCGTCGCCGCAGTCCTGGCTCGAAGGCCTCAAGCGCGAGTTCGACCTCGCCGCGCGTGTGCTGGGGAAGCCGCCCGCGGTCGACACCGTCTTCGTCGGCGGCGGCACCCCGTCCCTGCTCGGCGCGGACGGGCTCCGAAGCGTTCTCGACGCCGTTCGTGACACCTTCGGTCTCGCGCCGGACGCCGAGGTGACGACCGAGTCCAACCCGGAGTCCACCTCGCCCGAGTTCTTCGCGGGTATCCGCGACGCCGGATTCAACCGGATCTCGCTCGGGATGCAGTCGGCCGCGCAGCACGTGCTGAAGATCCTCGACCGCGTGCACACTCCGGGCCGTCCGGTCGCGGCCGCCGAAGAAGCCCGCGCCGCGGGGTTCGAACACGTCAACCTCGACGTCATCTACGGCACGCCGGGGGAGCGGACCGAAGACCTCCAGGCTTCGCTGGACGCGGTGCTCGCCGCGGGTGTCGACCACGTCTCGGCGTACGCGCTGATCGTCGAAGAGGGCACCGCGCTCGCCCGCCGCATCCGCCGCGGCGAACTGCCCGCGCCGGACGACGACGTGCTGGCCGCCGACTACGAGATGATCGACCGCGTCCTCGCCTCGGCGGGGCTGCGCTGGTACGAGGTGTCCAACTGGGCGACCTCGGAGGAAGCCCGCTGCCGGCACAACATCGGCTACTGGCGCGGCGGCGACTGGTGGGGCGCCGGTCCTGGTGCGCACAGCCACGTCGGCGGCGTCCGGTGGTGGAACGTGAAGCACCCTGCTCGCTACGCCGCGTCCCTCGCCGCCGGAGAGTCACCGGCCGCGGGCCGTGAACTGCTGACCGACGAGGACCGGCATCTGGAACGCGTGATGCTGGAACTCCGGCTGTCCGAAGGGCTTCCGCTCGACGCGCTCGACGACGACGGCCGGGCCGAAGCCCGCGCCGCCGCCGCCGAAGGACTGCTGGATCAGTCCGCTTTGGACGGTCAGGGCCGGGCGGTGCTGACCGACCGGGGGCGGTTGCTGGCCGACGGCCTGGTGCGCCGGCTCACGTGAACGGAGGTGTTGCGAAAGCCACTTTCGCAACTTCCTCGGCCGACATGGCGGCCCGGGTGGACGAAGGCGTCGCGAAAGCCACTTTCGAGACATCCAACGTCCCGAAAGTGGCTTTCGCGACATGCGCCGGCATAACGGGGCCGACGGGCCAAGCCACGACCGACCTATGCCTCGCGCGAGGTCGAAGCGAATCCCAGTGCCCGGTCGACCCACCGGCCCACCGGCAGCGCGACCACGACCGCCGCCAGCACCAGGTGCACCAGCATGAACATCACCGCGACCGGAACGCTCGGCGGCCCGCCGAGGAACACGATCATATGTGAAGCCCACTTCAGCTCGGTCGGCTTCGTCCCGGCCGCCCAGACGTCGTTGAGCGCCCAGAACGTCAGGTCGTTCGCGCCCGAGATCACCACGAGGATCGCCGCGACCCCGGTCTTGAGCACGTTCGCCGTCCGGCCGCCGCCCAGCCGGTACGCCATCAGCCCGAACAGGACGATGAACGTCACGATGAACAGTTCGAACTGATACACCGGCTGGAAGGCGTTCTCGTCGGTGGCGGCGTTCCTGGCGAACGCCTGGATCCGCATGATCAGCTCGGTGTCCAAATAGGACATGTAGACGAACACCGCGAGCACGATCAGCGCCGGACCCCATTTGCTTCGCGGGAAGAGCGCCACCGTGGCGACCGCGAACACGAACGGGCACAGCTTGAACGCCCAGTCGACGACGTTGTCCAGCGTCTGGTCCGGCGGCAGGATCACCATGATCAGCAGCGTGGTCACCACGGCCGGGACGGCGGGCACCAGCCACAACCATTTCCGCCGCCGGTAGAGCGCGGGAACCCAGCCGTCGGTCTCGGGCAGTGTCGCGGTCACAGGTCGTCCTTCTCTGCCCAGAACGGCCCGAGGGCGAGGGCGTCGACGTCGGTCTTCAGGTAGCAGGCCACCGCGTCGGCCGGGCTGGCGACGATCGGTTCGTTGTTGTCGTTGAACGAGGTGTTGACCACCATCGGCACGCCGGTGATCTTCTCGAACTCGCTGATCATCCGGTAGTACAGCGGGTTGTCGGATTCGGTCACCGTCTGCACGCGGGCGGTGCCGTCGACGTGCGTGATGGCCGGGACCTCGTCGCGTTTGTCCGGCAGGACGTCGAACACCAGCAGCATGACCGGCGACGGGTAGTCGCTGACGAACCAGTCGCCCGCGCGTTCCGCCAGGCACGACGGCGCGAACGGCCGGAAGGCCTCGCGGTGCTTGACCTTCTCGTTCATCCGCGTCTTCGAGTCGGGGTCGCGCGGGTCGGCCACCAGGGAGCGGTTGCCGAGCGCGCGCGGCCCGCATTCCATCCGGCCCTGCACCCAGCCGATGATCTTGCCTTCGGAGATCTTCTTCGCGGTGTGCGCGGCGATGTCGTCGACCTTGGTGTAGCGGACCCCGGCGTCCTGCAGCGCCAGTTCCATCTCCGCCTCGGTGTAGTCGGGGCCGGTGTAGGTGTAGCCGTCGCGGGGACGCGGCTTGCCGTACCTGCCGACCGACACCTCCAGCGCCGAGCCGAGCGCGCAGCCGTCGTCGGCGGCGGCGGGCTGGGCGAAGAAGTCCTCGAACGGGGTCTCCAGCAGGATCCGCCCGTTCATCACGCTGTTCAGCGCGACACCGCCGGCGACGCACAGCCGCCGCGATCCGGTTTCCCGCTGCAGCCAGCGCGCGATGTGCAGCCCGGCTTCCTCCAGGGTGACCTGCAACGCGTAGGCGACGTCGCAGTAGTGCTGCGGCACCGGGTTCTCCGCGGTGACCCTGGTCTTGGGCCGTGCCGGGCCGAACAGGTCGGTGAACTTCTTCGACATCACGTGCTTGCCGGTGCGGTGGTGGCCGAAGAAGCTCAGGTCGAGCTCGTAACCGCCGTCGTCGTCGAGGTGGATCAGCTGCTTGAACGCGTCGACGTAGGTGTCGTTGCCCAGCGGCGCCAGGCCCATGATCTTGCCTTCGTCACGGGTGGGGTAGAAGCCCAGATAGCCGGTGACGCCGGCGTACATCGCGCCCAGCGAGTGCGGGAACTTGATCCGCCGGATGTCGATGATCCGGTTTCCCTTGCCGTGGCCCAGATAGGTCGCGGTGCCGTCGCTGCCGATCCCGTCGAAGGTGAGCACCGCCGACTCTTCCCACGGCGAGATGAAGTACCCGCTGGCGGCGTGCGCCTTGTGGTGGTCGACCAGATGCGTCTTGAACTTCGTCGGGCCGGTCCAGCCCACGGCCTCCTTCACGTCGCGTTCGAGGGTGAAGGACCGCTTGATGTGGGCGAGAACCGCGCCGCCGACGTGGTAGTCGTCGACGCCTTTGCCGCCACCGGTCTTGAACGTCTCGACCATTCCCGCCGAGGAGCCGCCCTCGTCGCCGTTCTGGTTTCGGAAGACCTCCAGCGTCCCCGGGAAGTACTTCGCGAACACCTTCGCCGCGTGGATGCCTTCGCGCCAGCGCTGCCAGTAATAGGCGACGTGGTCGACGTCGGCGAGGGTGATCCCGCCGCGCTCCAGGCAGAACTTGATCGCCTCCGCGGGGAAGTCCCCGTCGTGCTTCTTCCGGGTGAAGCGTTCTTCTTCGGCGAACGCGATGATCTCACCGTCGCGCACGAGCGCGGCCGCCGAGTCGTGGACCCTGCTGATTCCCAGTACGTACATTTCCTTCTCCAGTGCGACGTTCAGAGTTCGGGGTGGTGGCGGCGCAGCAGCCGCCGGAGGACGATCGCCCGCGCGCCGATCGCGAAGACGAGTGCGGCGAACCCGCCGACCGGCCCCATCGCCGGGACGAGCGCGACGGCGGCCAGTGGGGTGGCGACCAGACCGGCGATCGACGCCGACGCGGTGAGCGTGAGGACCTTGCTGTTGGTGTTCTCGATCAAGAAGCCCGCGTAGAGCTGGATGGCGAACAACACCGTCTCGACCAGGACGAAGACACCCAGGACCACGTACGCGCCGACGGTGTCTTCAGCGGTCAGCACCGCGCGGGCCGCCGGGACCACGAGGGCGATGCCCACGAGGAGGAGAAACGCGAGCGAGCCCCGCTCGACCAGCTTCAGCAGGTCGACCGCGCGGGCCCTCCCCGCCGCCGCACCGCTTCCTCGCAGTCGCGCGGAAATCGACGGCTGGTGCACCCGGAGCTGGTAGAACAGCAGCGAGCAGAACGCGCTGCTCGCCAGCAGGGCGACGTAGAACGGTCCACTGTCGACGGTCCGGCCCGCCAGCGCCAGCACCCCGAACACCGTCGACGTCGCGAGGACGTCCAGCACCTCGGTCATCCCGAGCAGCACGGTGGTCCGGCCGAACGCGGGCAGGAGCCGATGTCCCGCGATCCTCTGGACGCGCAGCCACTTCCTCGGCAGCAGTGCCGCGGAGAAGCCGAGGATGAGCAGGATCCCGCCGAGCAGCAGACCGAGGTGCGTCAACGGCGGCCAGCGGACGAACCAGGTGCCCACCGTCACGGCGCCGACCACCAGGGCGCCCGCGGTGAACGCCAGAGCATCCAAAGTGGACCTGCCGGTGAAGCGGTGCAGGCCGGAGACCGTCATCAGCAGGCCGCCGGAGATCGACCAGCCCGCGGACGTCAGGTACAGCGCGGCGTCCGAGTCCGGCGCGACGATCAGCGCGACCGCCATCGCCGCCAGGACCACCAGTACCGGGACGACGGCGACGCGAACGGCCAGCGCCGCGACCGCGTCCCGCGTCATCCGCAGCCTTGGCAGGCATTTCAACGCCGACTTCTCCGCCGCGGACGGCACGAAGTTGAGCCAGGTCATTAGCCCGAGCGCGGTGGCGAACCGGCCGTAGTCGTGCGCGCCCCACGCGGTGATCAGCACCAGGCCCATCGCCTGGATGGCCAGCCGGAAGACACCGCGCCCGGCGAGGAGCCGAAGCACCATCGACGGCTTCGGCGCCGCGATCGACGCGGTGCCGGCACCGGTGAGCGAGGTTCCGGTCAAGGGAGCGGTACCGCCATCCCCTGCTCGTCGAGCAGGAACTTCAGCGTGCCGCGCAACTCGTCCTCCGCCGCGAGCACTTCGGGCACGGTCGGCGCTGAAAGCACCGCGTAGCCCATCTTGTAGCCGGCCTGCTCGTACGGTTTGACGTAGGAGTCCTGTTCCGCGAACAGTTCCAGGTTGTGCACCGCGGGCATCGCGCGGACCTCGTCGGCGCCTTCGATGCGCACGATCCTGCCCCCGCGGTCGGAGGCGAGGATGTGGATGAGCGTCGGTCGCGGGTCGCGCGGCGAGAGCACGACCTCGTCGCCGGTCGCGGCGGCGATCCCCGCGGCGATCAGGTCGACGCCGGTGCTGTGCTCGATCGCCTCGGCGAGGCCGTTCCCGCCCATCCGGGCGCCCATCTCGATCAGGTAGAACTTCCCGTCACGGCCCAATACCGCGTCGAGCGTGAGCGGCCCGGTGCGGTAGCCGAGTTCGGCGCACAACGCGGCCAGCATCACCGGCAGCGCGCGGTCCACCACCGGCGGCAGCCCGGCGGGCAGCAGATGGGACGCCGTCACGAAGAACGGCGGCGGGGTCAGCGTCCGGCGGGTGACCGCGTGGAACACGATCCGGCCGTCGACCACGAGCGCTTCGATCGTGTAGTGCGAGCCGTCGAGGTGTTCCTCCACGACGAGCTTGCCCGACGGTGAGAACGCGAGAGAGTCGGCGAAAGCGGTGGTCAGGCCGCCGGGGCTGGCGCACGAGACGACACCGCGGCTCCCGGAGGAGTCGACCGGTTTCACCAGCGTGGGAAACCGCAGCTGCTGCGCGGCGAGCGCGAGATCCGGTCCCGGCTTCCCGCCGACACTGCGGTAGGTCGGCAGGCGCAGCCGGTCACAGAGTTCCCGGAAGACCGACTTGTCGACCGAAGCGGCGACGGCGGCCTCGGGCAGCGGGTCCGGCAGACCCCAGTGCCGGGTGAGCCAGGCGAGCGTGGGCAGCCCGACGTCACTGGCGGGGCAGAGCACCCCGGCGATGTCGTCCCGTCCCTCGAGTGCCGCCGCGATCTGCTCCGGCGCGCGGACGCTGACCTGGACGAACTCGTCGGCCAGCGCCACGGCGGGCGCGCTCGCGCGGACGTCCACGCAGATCGTGCGGAAACCGAGTTCCCGCGCCCGGTGGTACGTGCTGACCGAACCGTCGGCACCGCCCAGGATCACCAGGCTCCGCGCGGCCGCCGTGTCTTCGGTTTTCTTCACTCCCGCTTGCCTTTCCCCAGGATGGATCTCGGCCATGGCCGAGGCGTAGAGCCGGTCGTCCTCGTCGACCGGGAAGTTGGCTTCCCTGATGTAGAACTGCCGTGGCCGCGGCTGTCCCGCGCCGACCACGACCAGGTAGCGGACGGTCAGCGCGAGCACCGCGAGCAGCACGGAGAACAGGACGAACGTCAGCGCCGAAGCGGCGGTCAAGCCGAGCAGCCCGGTGGCGGCGGCGATCCCGGCGAGTACCGAGATCCCGGCGGTCAGCATCGCCGTGCTCGAAGCCACCGTCGTCAGCCGCCGGGTGAAGCCGACGAACAGCTCGATGGCGTGCGAGGAAAGGAAACCGAAGCCCACCTTGGACTCGCCGCGTTCACGGGCCCGGTGAGCCACCTGGACCGTGGTGTAGCGGCTGGTCAGCCTCGGCACGGTGGCGAGGAAGTACGGGGTACCCAGCCGGAGATCGACGATCTTGCGCGCGAGTTCCGTGCGCACCAGGCGGAACGCCGTCGCGCCGGGCGGGATCTCGATGCGCAGCACACGACGGCCGAGGAAATGGAAGGCGGCGGTTCCCCACCGTCTTGGTAAGGGATCTTGCCTATTGGTGCGGACACCGAAAACGGCGTCGTGGCCCTCTTCGGCCGCGTTGATCAATTTCCCCGCTTCGGAGGCCGGGAACTGCTGGTCGGCGTCGATGTGCAGTAGCCACGGTTTTCCCGCGTACCGATAACCGGCGGAAAAAGCCGCCTCGAAGCCGAAGTTCCTGGTGAAGGACACGTACCGCACCCGGGGGTCGGTGTGCGCGAGCGCCCGGATGACGTCCAGTGTCCCGTCGGTGCTCCCATCGTCCACATAGAGCAGTTCGAGTGGGAGATTTCCCAACTCGGCGACGATCTCCCGGTAGGAGGGCTCGACGTTGTCGACTTCGTTGAAGCACGGGACGACCACGGTGAGTCCACTCCGCGTGGGTCCGGGTATCGACCAGCTCATCTGGCGAATCCCCGCGGTGTGTGCGCTATCGTGTTCGTGGCGTCACTCGTCGTGATTTCACGGTTCATGAGTCCCCTTGCCCCAGGTGCCGGCAGGTCGTGCCGGTTCGAAAGTTCCCGTGTTATAGGCAGACTTGCTTTGTTCCCGCCAGCACATACCGAAAGTTCGTCCTTTCAGCTCAGTCGAAAAGATGGGAAGTCGGGCGAAAACCGGATGAACCTGGCGCGGGGTATTCCCAAACCGGCATCGATGACGCAAGCTTGCGCGCCATGTGGACAGTGGGGGTGAGTGCCGCCTGGCGTGCCGCCTACCGGCGGTCCGTGCGGTCGGCCTTCGCGACGGTGCCGTTCTACCGGGAGCGCTGGGCACTCGACGGCAGAACGGATCCCGTGCTGGTGCCCGGGCGCACCGGGACGGACGGCGGCGCGGCGCCGCTGGCCGAGGCGGTGCACAAGATCGTCGACCTGGTACCGCTCGCCGGTGGCACACAACGGATCGACCCGAGCCGAGGCCTGGGGCCCGTGCTGCGTAAGGCACGTTCGGTGACGGGGGACGCACTGGTCGTCGTGCTCGGTGGGGACGAGGTGCGGGCGCCGGTGGACCTGCCGCGGGGAGTTCGTTGCTGCGTGGTGGATCCCGACGTACCGGCGCCGAGTGTCCTGGCGGAACTGTCGGCCGAGCTCCGCCGTGGTCGCCGCGTGCTCGCGATCGGTGACGACAAGCAGCTCGCCGTGTTCGCGGCGGCACTGCCCGAGGACCGTGCGTACCGGGTCGAATCCGTACCGCGACGAGAACTGGACACAATGGACTCCGGACCGTACGGGGTGCTCCACGATCCGGCCCTGGGCTACCTGGGCGCGATCGAGGCATGCGGCCGGTGGCACCTGGACTGGCCTCGCGTCTACGCGCGCCCGACGACGGGCGGTCTCGCCTTCACGCTGCTGCGTCAGGATTCCCCGCGGTTCGTGGACGTGCTCCCGGCGGGTGGTGTCCGTGGTGAGATCTCGCCTTGCCCGCGACACGGGACACCGGTCGTGCACACGTGACGGGAACGAAGATGGCGGCACGGAGCACCACGTTCGACGTCGAGGTGCTCGATCCGAGAAGCGCGGCCGAACCCGAAGGCTGGAGTGGTTTCCTGCGGCGGGCGCGGTTGTGGCCGGTGTGGGAGTACGACGTCCTGCGCCGGGAAGCCTGGATGGCGAAGAACCCCGCGGTGCTCGCGGTGCTCCGCCGGAACGGGACGATCGTCGGCGCGTTCACCGTGATGGTGTGCCGGAGCTGGCGGGCGGGCGACTTCGCGCCGCTGTCCGTACTGGGTGGCAGGTTCCGCCCGCGCTGGGCGGAGGCCTACCTCTGGCAGCTCAGCGGGTATCCCGCCGGGGTGCTAGACGAACGGCTGGACGACACAGAGCGGCGGGAAGTGGTGCGCCGGTTCGAGCGGGCACTGTGCGCCCACCTCGGCCCGGGGCTGCTGGGCTTGATCTATCGCGCCATGAACCCGGAACTCCTCCCGGCGCTGGACGGCCGCGGCCGGATGTCCCGCGAGATCGATCCGGCCGCCGTCCTGACCAACGAGTACTCCACTGTGGACGAATGGGAACGGTCGCTCGACGACGAGATCCGGAAGACGCTGTACGACCTGCGTGAGCACGGGGACCTGCGCACCGAGGCGGCGACGGCCCGCCGGGACCTGGACTGCCACGAACTCGCCGTGCTGCTGAACGCCCACCGGTCCCGGCAGGACGACCGCGCCTGGGCCGGCGGCCAGCGCTCGCGGTTCGGCGGGCTGCACATGGACACCCGGAGCCCGATCGCACCGTCCTATCTGGACGCGCTCGTCCGCCGTCCGGACGTCGTCACCCGCACCTACCGCGACGGATCCGGGCGGCTGCTGGGATTCGGCACGGTGTTCGACGCCGAGGACGGCTGCGCGCTGCACCAGTGGGCCGCGCTGCCGAGCGCGGGCGGCGGACGGAAAGGGCTCTATGTCGACTTCTACGCCAGGGCGGTGGAGCACATGATCGCGCATCGGCGCCCCGAACTGACCGCCGGCCGGGCGATGCTGGAGAACAAGACCGCGCTCGGCTTCGGCACCAGGCCCCTGGTGTCGGTCGCCGTGCCGAGACCGGTGCTGGGCCGATGACCTGGGAAGTGCGGGTGCTCGACCCGCGAACCGATCCGGAACCCGATGGCTGGCCGGGATTCCTCGCCGCGCAGCAGGCCCCGGTTCCGTGGGACTACCAGCTGCTGCGGGTGGAGTCGCGTTTTTCCCGCAGCCCGAACGTGCTCACCGTGATCACCGACGGGGGCGAGATCGTCGCCGCGGTACTGGCGATGCTGTGCGCCCCGGTCTCGCCGGACCGCCCCGGTGCCGTGCGCGGCGTGGCGCGACTCGGGCCGCGCTGGGTCGAGGTGCAGCACGCGTGGCTTTCCGGATACCCGCCGTGGCTGTTCGTCGACGGTGTCGAAGCCGCCGACCGGCGGGAGATCATGCGCCGGTTCGAGCGGGCTGTGTGCCGCTTCACCGGGCCTGGTTGTCTGGGCGTCCTTTACCGGACCGTCGAGCCGGAAGCCCTCGACATGCTGACAGGACGGGGCAGGCCAGTACGCGACACTATGCCGACGTCGGTACTGGAGAACAGGTTCGTCGATGTCGACGGGTGGCTGGCGTCCCTGCGCCGGAGCAGGCGGCTGAGCCTGCGCGGCCAGTCGAAGAAGATCGCCGCCGACCCGGACGTGATCGTCCGCACCGAGGCGGGCCGCACCGACCTCGACGCGCTGGAGCTGGCCACCATGCTGCGGGAGCACCGGGAACGGATGGGGCCGGTGAAATTCGACCGGCGCGGCCCGGTCACCGCCGAATATCTCGGCGAGCTCGTGCGCAGGCCGGACGTGATCACCTCGACGTATCACGACGGCGAGGGCAGGCTGCTCGCGTTCACCAACGTGCTCGACCATCCCGTCGCGCCGCTGCATCAGCATTGGGCGGCGCTGGCCCCGGAAGAGGGACGGCCGAAGCACCTCTACTTCGAGGCCGTCGTCCGGAATGTGCGCTACATGATCGAAGGCAACCGGAAGTCGCTGTCGATGGGCCGGGGGCTGACCGACCTCAAGGCGACGCTCGGTTTCCAGCCGGTCCCGCTGCTCGGGGTCATCGTGCCGAGACCGGTGACGCGATGGTGATCGAAGTCCTGGACCCGCGCCGCGATCCGGAGCCCGCGTACTGGAAAGCGTTGCGGACCAAGGCGGGACTGCGCGCGGACTGGAGCTGGGAGGTGCTCACCACCCAGGCGTGGGCGGCGCGTACCGAGCAACCGGTCACGGTCCTGCTCGAAGGCGGGGAACCGCGGGGCGTGGTCAGCTCCGCCTGGGTCACCGGACTCACTCGGCGGCATCGGTTCGCCCGCCCCGCCGGACGCGGACGGTTCGGCGGTCTCGACGTCCGCTCGCCCGGGTCGGGAGCGATGCCGGGCTGGTGGTTCGACGGCGCGGGCGAGGATGGCGGTGTCGGCATGCTGCTGGACTCGTTCGTCCCGGCCATGCGCGCGGAACTCGGTTTCGGCCTGCGCGCACTGCTGGTGCGGCAGGTCGGCGAGTCCGGAGTGGACAGTGTCCGCGGCCGATTGAAGATGGTGCGCCGGACCGAGGACGTCGCCGTCCTCGACGTCACGCCGTTCTCGAGCCGGGACGACTGGATGCACTCGCTGGCCAGGAAACGCAAGCAGAACCTGCGCAAGATCTTCCGGACCTTCGACGCCGACCCGTCGGTCGACGTGCGTGTGCGTCCCGGTGCCGAGGTCGATCCGGTCGAGATCGCGGAACTGTTGCGGCACAACGAGACCAAGCACCACGACGTGCCGATCGTGCCGCTTCCGGCGTTCGTGGGCTACGTGAGCGCGCTGCTGCGGCAACCGGATGTGCACGTCATCGAGTACCGCGAGACGGCCACGGGCCGCGCGGTCGCCGTCGCGACCCTTCTCGACCACCCGGCTTTGCCGATCGCCCGGCACTGGGCGGCGCTGCCGCCAGAACTCGGCGGGCGGCCCAATCTGTACTTCCACTTCTACGGTGAAACGGTGCGGTGGGCGGTGGAAAGCGGGCGGCCGCGGGTGGTGTTCGGGAAGAAGATGTCGGAGATGAAGGCTTCGCTGGGGGCGCAGCTGGTGCCGCAGTACGCGGCCGCGGTGGCGCTGCTCTGAGCTCGGCCGGACGCCACGTGTGTCTGGACGGACGACGCGCTCGCCCCGGCCATGCGTCCCGAGAGGTTGCGAAAGCCACTTTCGCAACCTTCAACGTTGCGAAAGTGGCTTTCGCAACACGTCGCCAAGTCGGATCACGAGGCGGCGGAGGCCAACCCGCGCAAGAAGAGATCGATGGCGAACTCGAAGCGTTCCTGCGCGGTCTCCGCGGTGAAGTACTCACCTGAAGCCAGCAGGTTCGGGAAGGCGCCGGGCGGGAACGACGTCATGTACTCGACCATCCGCTTGCCGCGTTCCTCCTGTTCGGCCAGATCGATGTCGCCGTGCTGCCAGCCCGCGCCTTCGTACGCGAAAGCCTTGGCGTAGAGCCATAACGCGTCCGCGGCGAACAGGGCACGCTTGAGGTCGAGGCCGCCCGCGCGCAGCACCGCGAGCATCGCTTCGGCCTGTTGCAAGGCGTTCGCGCCGACCGGCACGGGGATGGCCCACGCGATCTTGGCGATCCCCGGGACCGACGTCAGCGCGCGCACGTTGTCGCGCAGCAGCTCTTTCGCCTGCTCGACCCAGCGTTCCGGATCCGGCTCCGGGAACGGGCCGAAGGCGAGGACGTGGTCGACCATCAGCTCGTGGAGCTCTTCCTTGTTCGCCACGTGGGCGTAGAGCGACGCCGGACCGGTCTCCAGCGCCTGGGCCACGCGCCGCATGCTCACCGCCTCCAGTCCCTCGGCGGCGAGGAGGTCCAGTGCCGTCTTCACCACGAGCTCCTGGGACAGCACGGGTTTCTCGGCGCGACGCCGGGGCCTGCTCACTTCGTTCGCCTCCTGGTCCGGGGGTTCGCCGGGAACTCTACTTGACGCGAACATCGTTCGTCTGTAGAACGGTGTTCGTCAAACGAACAGCGTTCGTCCAGGAGGAATCATGACCGATCGACAGACCGAAGTCCTCGCCGTGCTGGGCAGACTCGCCGACGCGTGGAACGACGGCGACGCGGCCGCGTACGCGTCGCTCTTCACCGAAGACGCCGACTACGTGACCTTCTTCGGGATGAACATGCCCGGGCGGGCGATGATCGAAAGCGCGCACCGGTCGCTGTTCGAGGGGCCGCTCAAGGGATCGAAACTCAGGGCGGGCGGCGAGGTGAAGGTGCGGTTCGTCCGGCCGGACGTCGCGATCGTCGTGTCCGGTGGTGGGTCGTCGCTGTCGGACGGCAAGCCGGAGCCGGGCCGCGAGTCGACGCTGACGTACGTCCTCGTGGAGGAGTCCGATGGCTGGCGCGTCGCGTCGTTCCAGAACACCCGGGTGAGCGATCCTTCGTGAAGCTCCTGGTCGAGGTGTCCGGCGTGGTCCCCGCGCCGGCAGCGGAAGTCTTCACCCGGCTTGCGGAGACGCTGCGGGCCCAGCCGTACAACCCCGGTTTCGAGCTGGACGCCGAGCGTCGTTTCCTCGCCCAGCAGGGTGGCTGGTGGTATCGCGGCGAGTACACCGTCGAGGAGGATCCGGCCGGTGCCCGGGTGACCCACCGGGTGTACAACGTCGCCACCTGGAGCCGGTGGGCGGTACCCCTGGCGAACCGGTTCTTCGCCGGATTCGCCGAAAGTGTCGGCGAGAGCTTTGATCGGATGATGGGAGACCTCGCCCGGCCCGACGGCGAAAGGCGTACGCTTGGTTAGGTTCACCTAACCAAGGAAAGGAAGTGTGCATGGCCGAGGCGCGGAGAGCGGTGTCGGGGATCCGGCTGCGGGTGCTGCGCACCGAGCGGATCACCCCGCACATGGTCCGGATCGTCGCCGGGGGCGAAGAGATCTCTTCGTTCCGGCCCAACGAATTCACCGACGCCTACGTCAAGGTGCACTTCCGGGTGCCGGGTGTCACCTATCCCGAACCGTTCGACCTGGCCCGCGTCCGCGAAGAGCTGCCGCGCGAGCAGTGGCCGCGGATGCGCTCGTACACCGTCCGGGCCTTCGACGCGAACCTCGGCGAGCTGGTGCTCGACTTCGTCCACCACGGTGACGAGGGCGTCGCCGGGCCGTGGGCCGCCGCCGCGAAGCCCGGCGACGAGCTGCTCGTCTCCGGTCCTGGCGGGGCGTACGCGCCGGGTGAGGAGGCCGACTGGCATCTGCTCGCCGGTGACGAGAGCGCTCTGCCCGCCATCGCCGCGTCACTGGAAGCGATGCCGGCGGGTGTTACCGTGCACGCGTTCATCCTGGTGGAGGACGCGGCCGAAGAGCAGTCGCTGACCACCAAGGGCGACGCGCGGATCACCTGGCTGCACCGGAGCCGGGGCGACGACCTCGCGGCCGCCGTCCGCGCGCTCGACTGGCGCGAAGGTGTCGTGCAGGCGTTCGTCCACGGCGAGGCCGGCTTCGTCCGGGACCTCCGGCGCCATCTGCTGGACGACCGGGGTATGCGGCGCGACCTGCTGTCGATCTCCGGATACTGGCGGATCGGGAAGACCGACGAGGCGTGGCGACTGGAGAAACAGGCCGAGCGGAACGCGTAGCCTCGGGCGCATGATCGAGCTGAAGGTGGACGTCGACCCGGCCGAGGTGGGTTTCGACGCGGAGCGGCTGCGCCGGATCGACAAGCACTTCGACGGGTATCTGGAGCGAAAGCGGCTCCCCGGGTATCTGGCCGTGGTGGCCAGGAACGGGAAGGTCGCGCATCTCGCGTCGAACGGGTTGCGCGACATCGAGGCCGGGCTGCCGGTGGAGACCGACACGATCTGGCGTGTCTACTCGATGACCAAGCCGGTCACCTCGGTCGCCGCGATGATGCTCGTCGAAGACGGCCTCATCGACCTCAAGGATCCGATCTCCCGCTGGCTGCCGGAGTTCGCGGAACCGCGGGTCTTCGCCGGGGGCTCGTCGCTGAAGCAGGCGACCGTGCCCGCGGCCGAACCGATCCGCCTCTGGCATCTGCTCACCCACACCGCGGGGCTCACCTACGGGTTCCACCGCACGCATCCGGTCGACGCGGTCTACCGCGAGGCGGGGTTCGACTTCGGCACCGCGCCGGGGCTCGATCTGGCGGGCGTGTCCGAGGCGATCGCGCGGCTGCCGCTGCTGTTCGAGCCGGGTACGGAATGGAACTATTCGGTCGCGACGGACATCCTCGGCAGGCTCGTCGAGGTCGTTTCCGGTCAGTCGCTCGACGTCTTCTTCGCCGAGCGGATCTTCACCCCACTCGGCATGCACGAGACGGGATTCCAGGCCGCCGCCGGCGATCTCGACCGGCTGGCCGCGCTCTACGTGCCCCATCCCGCCACCAAGGAGCCGTTCCGTCACGACGAGCTCGGTGCGCTCGGCCGTGTGAAGCCCTCGTGCTTCTCCGGCGGCGGCGGGCTGGTCTCCACGGCCGGTGACTTCCACCGTTTCGCCCAGATGCTGGTACGCGGCGGCGAACTCGACGGCGTCCGGCTGCTCGGACCGCGCACGGTGCGGCTCATGGCGACCAACCACCTGCCCGGCGGCGTGGACCTGGAGACCTGCGGGCGGACCGGGTTCTCCGAGGCGCCCTACGACGGTTTCGGCTTCGGGC
This sequence comes from Amycolatopsis roodepoortensis, assembly GCF_024628825.1. Lineage (NCBI taxonomy): Bacteria > Bacillati > Actinomycetota > Actinomycetes > Pseudonocardiales > Pseudonocardiaceae > Amycolatopsis > Amycolatopsis roodepoortensis. The sequence goes on along the minus strand of NZ_CP102415.1, from coordinate 2,622,987 downwards.
TGGGCTTTTCCGTGCTCGACGATCCGGTGAAGGCCAAGACCCTCGCCAGCGCAGGGGAGTTCGCGTGGGGTGGCGCGGCGAGCACCGCGTTCTGGGTCGACCCGGACGAGGACGTCACGGTCCTGTTCTTCACCCAGTTGCTGCCCTCTTCCACCTACCCGATCCGCGTCGAATTGAGGAACCTGGTGTACCAAGCCTTGCTCGACTGAGGGGGAGCCATGCGCCGGATCGTGGTGGTCGGGGCCGGTCAAGCCGGACTGGTCCTGGCCTTGGGCCTGCAGCGGCACGGATACGCCGTCACCGTGGTCACCGACCGCGACGCCGAAACGATCAGGGACGGCAGGCTCATCTCGAACCAGTGCGTGTTCCATCCCGCGCTGACCAGGGAACGCGCGCTGGGCATCAACTTCTGGGACGGGCGGGCACCCGAGATCCTCGGCGCGTCGTTCGGGCTCGCCGGCGATTCCCCGGAGCCCGCGGTCTCGTGGCAGGCCCGGTTCGACCAGCCCGCGCAGTCGGTCGATCAGCGGGTCAAGGTGTCCGCCTGGCTGACCGCCTTCGCCGACCGGGGCGGCGAGGTGCGGATCGGCAAGGTGACTCCGGCCGGGTTGGAGGAGTACGCCCGAGAGTTCGAACTAGTGCTCGTCGCGGCCGGGCGCGGCCCGCAGTTCGACGTCCTCTTCCCGCGTGACGACGCGCGTTCCCCGTATCGTGAGCCGCAGCGGACCATCGGGATCCTGTATCTCGTCTCCGGCAGGGAAGAACCGCTTCCGGTTTATCCGGGCCTGACGTTCGGACTCTCCCAGGCCGGTGAGCTGTTCGGGCTGCCGATCCAGTCCGTGCGCGGACCCGTCTTCGGCCTCGGGTTCTTCGGCGTACCCGGCGGCCCGATGGACGTCTGGGACGGCGTCACCGGCGTCGACGAGCACTTCGAGATCGCGATGACGTTGCTGCGCAAGCAGTTCCCGTGGGTCGAGGAGTCACTCGCCGGCGCCATCCCCAGCGGCCCGCTGGACGTCTTGCGCGGCCGGGTCCTGCCGATCGTCCGCGACCCGGTCGGGACGCTGCCGTCGGGGGCGAAGGTCCTGGCGATGGGCGACGCCGCGGTGACGAACGACCCGATCGCCGGACAGGGCGCGAACATGGCGGCGCACGCGGCCGCGGTCTACGAACGGCGCGTCCTCGACCACGGCGACCGTCCGTTCGACGAAGCGTTCCTGCGTGGCACCTTCGCCGAATACTGGGAAAAGGCGCAGCACGCGACCCGGCTGAGCAACGATCTGCTCGGACCGCCGCCGGATCACGTGCTGGCCACCTTGGAAGCCGCGCAGACGGCGCCCGAGGTGGCACGCCGGTTCGCGAACATCTTCGCCGACCCCGTCGACTACGCCGGTTGGCTCACCGACGCGGACACCGCGCGCGCCTACCTGGCGTCGAACGGCGCGTGATCCGGGGCGCACACGGTGCCGCGCGCCGGAAGGCGTCCGTGGGACAGATAGGCGTCGACAGCCGCGTCGATGCAGGCACTGCGGTTCAACGCGCCGTGCCCCCAGGCGTCCAGCGTCAGCAGCCGCGCGTTGCCGAGGATGCGTTCGGCCCGCGTCGCCCCGGCGTACGGCGTTTCGGGATCGCCCTTGCCGTTGGCCAGCAACAGGATCGGCGCGGTCGGCCGGTTCCACGGTCCCGTGTATCGCGCCGGATCGGAGGCGGGCCAGAAGGCGCACGGCAGGGAGAGATACGCGTCGTAGGAACCGAAACCGCGGCCTTCCCGGTCGGCCGCGCGGGCGGCACGGGGCCAGGCGGCCGGATCACGCGGGTTCGTGGTGTCGGCGCAGATCGTCCCGCCGCCACCCATCGCGGAATCGAAAGGCGTCGCGATGGCCTTCCTCGCGACCGGATTCGCCACGGACTGAAGGAATTGCGCAAGCGCGGGCGAATTGGCCTCGTCGGTCAGCGCGTGGTGGGTACGCCGGATGACCTCCTGATAGGTGACCGGCCCAGGCGTGGCTTGCAGCCGGTCGAGGAGCGCGTCGTACTTGGCCCGTAAGTCCGTCCCCGGCTCGCGGAACGCGCACCGGGTGTCGGCCGCGCACGCGTCGAGGAACGCTTGCAGTGCGCGGTCCGCGTCCCGGAAGCCGCCGAGCCTGATGCTGAACGGGACGTTCGCGTCCTCCGGGCGGTGCCCGGTGGACCAGGCGATCGGATCGTTGACCGCGTCCAGCGCCAAGGCGCCGACGCGATGGGGGAAGAGGTTGGCGTACACCTCGCCGACATAGGTGCCGTAGGAAAGCCCGTAATAGCGCAGGCGGCGTTCGCCGACGGCTTCGCGCATCCTGTCGAGGTCCCTGGCGACGTTCGCGGTGGACAGGTGGCCGAGCAGCGGCCCGGCGTTGCGGCCGCAGGAAGCGGTGACCTCGCGGGCGTCGGCGAGATGCCGGGTCTCCTGCTCCGCGGTGATCGGGAAGTTGCCCAGGATCCGTTTGAGCGGCTCGGTTTCGGCGTCGCTGGTGAAACAGCGGACCGGCGTGCTGGCGCCGACGCCGCGCGGGTCGAAGCCGACGATGTCGAACTGCCGGTGCAGGGACGGGGTCTGGAACCTGCTGAAGCGGCCGTTGTTCCCGGGGCCGCCGGGGTTGGTGAACAGGGTGCCGCGTTTGTGCTTCTGGTCCGTCGCGGGGAGGCGGCCGAGCGCGATGGTGATCCGAGGTCCGCCGGGGTCCTGATAGGACAGCGGGACCTCGATCTCGGCGCAGTCGTAGCCCGGTGGCGAGCCGGACGGGCAGGGACCCCAGAGGAGACCCTTCGGCGCGGCCGAAACCGCGGGCGTGAGCGTGACGGCGGCGAGTGCGGTGAGAGTGAGCGCAGCAGCGATGCGGATTCTTGTCACCGGCCCAGCGTCCCGCCTCGCGGACGGGCGATCCCTGGTGCTCGTACCCGGAAAGATGGTGGGGCGTGCCCCTCCATGTTCAACATATAGCGCACCGGGGGGCTTGCGGCAAGACCCCGGTGGTGCCGCAGAATCCTCGGCCGTAGCCAGAACAGGCCGAACAGGAGTGAAGATTTGACGGACGTCGACGTGATCATCGTGGGTGCCGGGCCGACCGGTCTGATGCTGGCCGCCGAGCTGCGGCTGGCCGGTGCGCGCCCGCTGATCCTGGAACGGCGGCCGGAACAGGGGAAGACTCCGAAGGCCCATGGCCTCAGCGGGCAGATCCTGGACCTGCTGCACTATCGCGGCCTGCTGGAGCGGGTGCGGGGGCTCGTCACCGACCCCGTCCCGCCGCATCGTTTCCCGTTCGGTGGGGTGCATGTGGACCTCACCCGGTTCGAGGAGCCGCCGCTGAAGGCGCTCTCGGTCCGTCAGCAGTCGCTGGAGCGGCTGCTGGAGGAGCACGCCATCGAGCTCGGCGCGGAAGTGCGTCGCGGGCACGAAGTCGTCGGGCTGCGCCAGGACGACGAGTCGGTGACCGCCGAGGTGCGCGGTCCCGAGGGGACGTACGAGGTCACCGCCCCGTACCTGGTGGGTTGCGACGGTGGACGCAGCCCCGTGCGGTCGATGGCCGGGATCGGTTTCCCCGGCACGACCTATCCCGAGGTCAACCGGATCGGGCAGGTCAAGATCCCCGACGGGCTGACCGTCCACGACAACGGCGACATCGAGACGCCGGAACTCGGCCTGATCAAGGCGGGCTTCACCCGCACCGACACCGGTGTGTTCGCGCTCGGCTCGCTGACGCCGGGGATCCTGTTCATCCAGACCACGGAGGACGACCCCGGCGAGATCGACGACGACGTGCCGATGACGCTGACCGAACTCGGGGACAGCATCCGCCGCGTGCTCGGCGGCGACGTCCCGCTGGGCGACCCGGTCCGGCTCTCGCGCTACCAGTTCTCCGCCCGCCAGGCGGAGCGCTACCGCGAAGGCCGGATCCTGCTGGCGGGCGACGCGGCCCACCTGCTGCCGTCCACCGGCACGGCGATCAACGTCGGCATGTCCGACTCGGTCAACCTGGCGTGGAAACTGGCCGCCGAGATCCAGGGACGGGCGCCGGAAGGGCTGCTGGACACCTATCACGCGGAACGGCACGCCGCCGGTGCGCGGGCGCTCCTGCAGTCCCGGGCGCAGGTCGCGTTGCGGCGCGGGCACGACGAAGCCGCCGAAGCGCTCCGCGCGGTCTTCCAGGAACTGCTGGACGACGAACAGGCCGCGCGGCGGCTGGCTTCGCACGTCGCCGGGACCGACACGCGCTACCCGATGCCGGGCGCCGGGCACGTGCTCGCCGGCACGTTCGTCCCGGATCTCGCGCTGGAGACCGACGAGGGCGCGACCAGCGTCGCCGAGTTGCTGCGTCCGGCGCGTCCGGTCCTGCTGGATCTCGCCGGGCGACCGGAACTCCGCGAACTCGCACAGGGGCGCGTGGACGTCCACATCGCGAAGGCCGAGGACCGGCCCGCCGACGCCCTCCTGATCCGCCCGGACGGCTACGTCGCCTGGGCCGGGGACGACGCCGACGGCCTGCGGGAGTCCCTCGCCGCCTGGTTCGGCGCCTGACCCCCACGCATTTCGTCCTCTGAATGCGGTAGAACGCATTCAGAGGACGAAATGCGGGTCGTCAGCGGTTGATGACCTCCGAGCCGTAGCGCTTCAGGGTTTCTTCGCGCTGGTCGTGCATGAGGTACAGCGAGAACTGGTCGACCCCGAGTGAAGCCAGCTCCTCCAGGCGTTCCACATGCGCCGAAGACGGTCCGAGCAGGCAGAACCGGTCCACGATCTCGTCCGGGACGAAATCGGTCGACGGATTGCCCGCCCGCCCGTGGTGCGAGTAGTCGTAGCCCTGCCGCTCGCGGATGTAGTCGGTCAGTTCGTGCGGCACCGGACCGGAATCGCCGTACCGCGCCACGAGATCCGCGACGTGGTTGCCGACCATCCCGCCGAACCAGCGCAACTGTTCCCGCTGATGCGCCAGATCGTCGCCGACGTACGCCGGGGCCGCGAGACAGATCGTGATCCCGGCCGGATCCCGCCCCGCCGCGCGCGCGGCCTCGCGGACCGAGCCGATGGTCCACCGGGCGATCGCGGGATCCGCGCACTGCAGGATGAAGCCATCGGCGTGCTCGCCGACCGTCTTCAGTGCCTTCGGCCCGTATCCCGCCATCCACATCTCGAGCCTGCCGTTGCGGATCCACGGGATCTGCACCGGCTTGTCCCGCAACAGGACTTCACGCCCTTCGGCCAGTTCCTTCACCACGTGCATGCAGTCGCGCACGGTGGCCAAAGTGGACGGTGGCATGCCGACCACGCGGTGCGCGGAGTCGCCGCGGCCGATCCCGCAGACCGTCCGGTTGCCGTACATGTCGTTCAGCGTGGCGAAGGTCGACGCCATCACCGACCAGTCCCGGGTGGCCGGGCTGGTCACCATCGGCCCCACGATCATCGAGGCCGTCGCCGCCAGGATCTGCGAGTAGATGACGAACGGCTCCTGCCACAGCACGCACGAGTCGAACGTCCAGCCGTAGCGGAAACCCTGGTCCTCGGCGGCCTTCATCAGCCGCACCAGGTCGCGTGCGGGCGGATCGGTCTGGAGAACAATTCCGAAGTCCACGGCCACCGCCTCAGTTCAGGTACTGGTTCAGATCGCGCGAGAGGAATTTCCCGTGCGTCGTACTGCCCGAGAAGCCGGACGGCGACACCACCACACGGCCGCGGGAAAGCACCGTTTCGACCTTTCCGGTGATCTCCATGCCCTCGTAGGCCGAGTAGTCGACGTTCATGTGGTGCGTCTCGACCGACAAGGTCTGCTTCGCCGCCGGGTCGTAGACGACGATGTCCGCGTCCGAACCCGCCGCGATGACCCCCTTGCGCGGGTACAGCCCGAACATCCGCGCCGGCGTGGTCGAGCAGGTCTCGACCCAGCGGCCGAGGGTGAGCTCGCCCGCCACGACACCCTGGTGCAGGAGGTCCATCCGGTGCTCGACGCCGGGGATCCCGTTCGGGATCGCGCGGAAGTCGCCTCGGCCGAGTTCCTTTTGGTCCTTGAAACAGAACGGACAGTGATCCGTCGACACCACCGAGAGGTCGTTGGTGCGCAGACCTCGCCACAGATCCGCCTGATGCGACTTCTCCCGCAGCGGGGGAGAGGCGACGTACTTCGAACCCTCGAAATCCGGTTTGGCCAAGTCCTCGATGGACAGATACAGATACTGAGGACACGTCTCCGCGAAGACGTTCTGCCCGTTGTCACGCGCTTCCGCGACAGCGGCCAGCGCCTGTGACGCCGAGAGGTGCACGATGTACAGCGGCGCCCCGGTCACCTTGGCCAGCTGGATCGCGCGCGAGGTCGCCTCGCCCTCCAGCTCCGGCGGCCGGGTGAGCCCGTGCTGCACCGGGTCGATCTTCCCGGCCGCGAACGCCTGCGCGGCCAGCTGGTCGATCGCGATGCCGTTCTCCGCGTGCATCATGATCGTCGCGCCGATCTCGCGCGCCTTCTGCATGGCCAGCAGGATCTCGCCGTCCGTGGAGTAGAACACCCCCGGATACGCCATGAACATCTTGAAGCTGCCGACCCCGCCGTCGACGCAGGCCTGCATCTCCTTCAACGACGAGTCGTTGACGTCGGAGACGATCATGTGGAAGCCGTAGTCGATGGCGCAGTTCCCGTCGGCCTTCTCGTGCCATTTGTCCATAGTGGACAGCAGGGAGGTGCCCTTGGCCTGGACGGCGAAGTCGATGATCGTGGTCGTGCCGCCCCACGCCGCCGCCGTCGTCCCGGTGCCGAAGGTGTCGACGGAATGCGTCCCGCCGAACGGCATCTCCATATGGGTGTGCGCGTCGATCCCGCCGGGCAGGACGTACTTCCCGGTGGCGTCGATGACCGAGTCGGCGGGCCCGAGCGTGCCGGGCGCGCCGACGGCCGAGATCGTCTCGCCGTCGACGAGGACGTCCGCCGCCGAAGCGCCCATCGTGGACAGCACCTGCCCGCCGCTGATGAGGGTGGTCATCACGCCTCCGCGAGGGGTCCGTAGCTGTCGGGACGCCGGTCCCGGTAGAAGGCCCACAGGTCCCGGACCTCGGCGAGCTTGCCCATGTCGAGGTCGCGGACGACGATCTCCTCCTCGGTGTCGGACGCGGCTTCGCCGACGAGCTGGCCGCGCGGGTCCGCGAAATACGACTGACCGTAGAAGTCGTTGTCGCCCAAGGGTTCCACGCCGACGCGGTTGATCGTGCCGACGTAGTACTCGTTCGCGACGGCGGCCGCCGGCTGCTCCAGCCGCCACAGGTACTCCGAAAGTCCCCGGCTGGTCGCCGACGGGTTGAACACGATCTTCGCGCCCGCCAGGCCCAGCGCGCGCCAGCCTTCCGGGAAATGCCGCTCGTAACAGATGTAGACGCCGATCCGGCCGACGGCGGTGTCGAACACCGGGTAGCCCATGTTCCCGGGCCGGAAGTAGAACTTCTCCCAGAAGCCCTTCACCTGCGGGATGTGGTTCTTGCGGTGCTTGCCGAGGTACGTGCCGTCGGCGTCGATCACCGCGGCGGTGTTGTAGTACACGCCGGGCTGCTCGACCTCGTACATCGGGACGACCAGCACGACGCCGTGGCGTTCGGCGACCTCCTGCATGAGCTTCGTCGTCGGCCCGTCGGGGATGCCTTCGGTGTAGGAGTAGTAGTCGGTGTCCTGCACCTGGCAGAAATACGGGCCGTAGAACAACTCCTGCAGGCAGACGACCTGCGCGCCCTGCGAAGCGGCCTTGCCGATGGCATCGACCGCGTTCGCGATCATGGACTCCTTGTCACCCGTCCACCGCTGCTGGATCAATCCGGCTCGGACCACGTCGCTCACTTGCATCCTCCTCTGTTTCGGTGGTGCGCTTGCGTTCGGGCAGGGACAGCAGCAGGTAGACGACGAAAGCGCCCACCAGGCCGACGACCCAGTTGTAGTCGTAGAGCGGTTTCAACAGCGGGATCAGCCCGTCGGCGGGGAACGGCCCGCCGTACGCGCCGCCGACCGCGAGGACGGCGCCGACCAGCGTCGCGACCAGCGCCCGCCAGTTCCAGCCGCCGTTGAACCAGTAGATGCCGCGTTCGGTGTAGAGATCCCGCAGGTTGAGGCGCGTGCGGTTGATCACCCAGTAGCCGGCGACGAGCACCCCGGCGACGGCGCCGAGCAGGCCACCGTAGAAGCCGAGCCACGCGAAGATGTAGATGTTCGGATCGGAGTAGAGCCGCCACGGCTGGATGAGGATGCCGATGATGCCGGTGATCAGCCCGCCGACGGCGAAGGTGATCTTCTTCGGGAACGCGTTGGAGAAGTCGTAGGACGGGCTGACCACGTTCGCCGCGAGGTTCGCGGACACGGTCGCCAGCACCAGCGCGATCAGGGCGACCACCACGACGATCGGGGAGTCGAACCGGTCGGCCAGTTTCGCCGGGTCCCAGATCTGCTCGCCGTAGAGGACGCTGCCGCCGGAGGTGGTCAGGATGGCGACGATCGCGATGAACGTCATCGTGGTCGGGAGGCCGAGGATCTGGCCGCGGACCTGTTTGCCCTGGCTGCCGCCGAACCGGGTGAAGTCCGGCATGTTCAGCGAAAGCGTCGACCAGAACGCGATCATCGCCATCAGCGCCGGGGCGAACACCTTCCAGAAGTCCGGCCCCCAGCCGAGTTTGCCGGGTTCGGCCAGGATCGGCCCGAGCCCGCCCGCCTTGATCAGCACGTAGCCCAGCAGGATCAGGAAGCCGACCGAGACCAGCGGCGCCGTCCAGTTCTCGAACTTCCGGACCGCCTCCATCCCGCGCCAGATGATGAGCATCTGGATCACCCAGAACACCCCGAACGACAGCCACAGCGTCCAGTGCTGGCCGAGCACGACGGTGGAGTTCTTCCAGCCGGATCCGGCCAGCCGCCCGACGATGATGTAGATCGCCTCGCCGCCGACCCAGGTCTGGATGCCGAACCAGCCGCACGCGATGAACGCCCGCAGCAGCGCCGCCAGGTTCGCGCCGCGCATCCCGAAGAAGGCGCGGGCGAACACCGGGAAGGGGATGCCGTACTTCGTCCCGGCGTGGCTGTTGAGCAGCATCGGGATCAGCACGATCAGGTTGCCGATGGTGATCGTGAGCAGTGCCTGTACCCAGTTCATCCCGAGCGCGATCAATGACGCGGCGAGCGCGTAGGACGGGATGTTGTGCGCCATGCCCATCCATAGCGCGAAGTAGGTGTAGGTGGTCCAGGTCCGCTTTTCGACCGGGACCGGGGCGAGTTCTTCGTTGTAGAAGCGGCTGTCCTTCAAGGACTCGACCTCGCCGAGTTCCACCCGGCCATCAGGATGCACGTGCTGCGTACCGCGTGCCGTCGGCTCCATTGCGGAATCGTGCTCGCCCGCGCCGCGCGGGTGGGACTGGCAGACTGTTCACTGTTGATGGCGTCGGAGCGCAGACTGTCGATTGCGTTCGCGGGCTCCTGGTGCATGACCTGCGTCACACACACGGACGTAGTAATCCGGCAAACCGGCCGAAACATCTCCACAGGATCTCCACAGCTCACCCGGATGGTCTCCACGGCCGGTGCTTACAGTCATCCCCATGGAACTGGGAGGACGCCGGGTGCTGGTCGTCGAGGACGACGTGACCATCGCGGAGAGCATCGCCGCGCGGCTGCGGGCCGAGGGATTCACCGTGGACCTGGCGCACGACGGCCCGTCCGGCGTCGAGACCGACGCCGAACGCGAGCCGGACCTGGTGGTGCTCGACGTGATGCTGCCGGGCTTCGACGGGCTCGAGGTCTGCCGCCGGATCCAGGCCCGCCGCCCGGTCCCGGTGCTGATGCTGACCGCCCGGTCGGACGAGACGGACATGCTGATCGGCCTCGGCGTCGGCGCGGACGACTACCTCACCAAACCGTTCTCCATGCGGGTGCTCTCGGCGCGGGTGCACGCGCTGCTGCGCCGGGTCGAACGATCGGCCAGGACCGACGTGAGCGACGCCGGCACGAAGATCGTCCTCGGCGACCTCGAAATCGACGTCGAGCAGCGGCGGGTCACGCGCGCGGGCAACCAGGCCCAGCTGACGCCGATCGAGTTCGACCTCCTCGTCCACTTCGCGAAGCGCCCGAGGGCGGTGCAGCCGAGGGAACGCCTGCTGAGCGAGGTCTGGGACTGGGATGTCGCCGGCACCGGCTCGGGCACCCGCGCGGTCGACAGCCACATCAAGGCGCTGCGCCGCAAACTGGGCGCGGACCTCATCCGCACCGTGCACGGCGTCGGCTACGCACTGGAGGTGGGATCGTGAAGCTCCGCCCGCTGCTCGGCCGCGTCGTCGACGCGCTCCCGAGACCACTCGACCCGGTCCGCTCCATCAAGCTCAAGCTCGCGATCCTGCTGGTGTCCTCGGGCGGTATCGCGTTCGCCTTCTTCAACTGGCAGATCGGCTGGCTGCCGCCGCGGACCACGATCGCCGCGATGGTGCTCGCCGTGGTGACCTCGCAGATCCTGGCGCACGGGATGACCAGGCCGCTGCGCGAGATGACCGCCGCCGCCCGTGCGATGGCCAAGGGCGACTACACCCGGCGGGTCCGGGCGACCGCCCGCGACGAGGTCGGGGAGCTGTCGCACGCCTTCAACCAGATGGCCGCCGACCTGGACGCCTCGGATCAGCGGCGCCGCGAGCTGATCGCGAACGTCTCCCACGAACTCCGCACGCCGATCACCGCGCTGAACGGGGTGCTGGAGAACCTCGTCGACGGCGTCGCCGAACCCGATCCGGCGACGTTGAAGACCGCGCTGCAGCAGACCGAGCGACTCGGCAGGCTGGTCTCGGAACTGCTCGATCTCTCGCGGATCGACGCGGGCGCGTTCCCCTTGCAGCTGGAGGAGTTCGATCTCGAACTGCTGCTGGAGGAGGTTGCCGCCGAAGCCGGGGTGACCGCCGCCGCGACCGGTCGCGGCGTGCGCTTCTCCGTCGACGTCCAGCCGCCCGGCGCGACGGCGGTCGCCGACCGCGGCCGGCTTTACCAGGTCGTGGTCAACCTGCTCGACAACGCCGTCCGGCACGGGCCTGCCGGGGGCGAGGTCCGGGTGCGGGCGGAGGCCCGCGAGGCCGACGTCGTCATCGAGGTCGAAGACGAAGGCCCCGGGATCCCGCCGGGGGAGCGGGACAGCGTGTTCGAGCGGTTCACCCGCGGCGAGCGGGCGGGCGGCGGGGGCACCGGGCTCGGTCTCGCGATCGCGCGGTGGGTGGTCGACCTCCACGACGGCAGCATCGCGGTCGTCACGCCCGAGCACCGGCCGGGCTGTGTCATCCGCGTCGTGATCCCCCTTCCGTAGTTCCTTGCCGCGCGTTTCGAGCGGCTCCGCACACGCCGCGAAATGTGCTTTCGCAAACTGGAGGAGTGAAATGAGCGAAGACCAGGAAGACCGGCAGGCGCACGCGTCGCCGCCCTCGGCGACCGCCACGTTGCCGCCCGCGCCGCCGATCCCGGTGCTGATGCGGCCCCGCGTACCGCCGAAATCGGCGATCGTCCCGTTGCCCGGCTCCGTCCTGCCCGCGGCGGCCGCGGCCGGGCTGATCGCCGCCGTCGCCATGCCGGACGAGCCAGGAGCCGGCTGGTTCGTGGCCGGGCTCGCCTTCGCGGTGGCCGTCTATTTCGCCGACAAGCGCGCCCGCGGCGACGCCGAACCGCATTTCCGCCTGGTCAACGCGGTCTGGGCGGCGGCCGCGCTCGGCTTGCTCGCCGTCGGCATGTTCCGTGCGTCGGTGTGGCTGAACGTGTTGTGCGTGCTGGCCGCCCTCGTCGCCGGATCCCTCGCCGTGGTCGGGAAACGTACCGTGAACACGATCGTCTACGACGTCTTCGCGGTGCCGATCGAAGCGCTGCTTTCGATCCCGTGGATCGGGCGCGGGCTCGCGAAGCTCGGCAATAAACAGGAAGGCCGTGCGCGGCCGAGGTTCTTGGTGCCGGTGCTGGCCAGCGCCTTGCTGCTGCTGGTGTTCGTGCCGCTGCTGCGCGGCGCGGACGCCGCGTTCGCGAACGTCGTCGACGCGGTGATCCCCGAACTGAACCCGGGGACCTTCGTGCGCTGGGGATTCCTGTTCGTGATCGCCGCGATCGCCGTCACCGGGGCGTGCTACCTGCTGGCGGCGCCTCCGCTGCCCGCCGCCGACGACGCGCCGCGTAAACGGCTCAAGCACCGGCTCGAATGGACGTTGCCGCTCGGTGTGCTGGTGGCGCTGTTCACGAGCTTCGTCGTGGTCCGCCTGGTCGTGTTGTTCGGCGGCACCGAATACGTCCTGGCCACGAGCGGGCTGACCGCGGCCGAGTACGCCAGGAGCGGGTTCTGGCAGCTCTCCGCCAGCACCGTGCTGACACTGCTGCTGGTCGCCGCCGCGCTGCGGTGGGCGCCGAAGTCGTCGGCGGCCGACCGCGCCTGGCAGCGCGGGCTGCTCGGCGCGTTGAGCGTGCTCAGCCTGGTGCTGGTCGCTTCGGCGTTGAGTCGCATGTGGACATACCAGCAGGCGTACGGGTTCACCGTGCTGCGGCTGCTGGTCGAGGTCTGCGAACTCTGGATCGGCCTGATCTTCGTGCTGGTGCTGGTATCCCTGATCCCGCTGCGGTCGGCCTGGCTGCCGCGCGCGGCCATCGGGGCCGCCGTCGCGGCGCTGCTCGGACTGGCCGCGCTCGATCCGGAGCGGTTCATCGCCGACCGCAACATCGACCGGCTCGCGCACGGCAAGACGCTCGACACCCGTTACCTGTCCCGGTTTTCCGCCGACGTCGTGCCCTCGGCGGACCGGCTCCCGGAGCCGTTGCGGTCCTGTGTGCTCAGGCGGGTCGTGCGGGGAATTCCGGAAGATGATTGGCGCGATTGGAACCTGAGCCGGTCCCTCGCGCGTCAGACCCCTGTCGCCGCGGAGGACGGGGCCAGGTGCCGGTACCCGGCCCGTCCTTGAGTCGTGACACCACGGCCTTGATCGCCCTCGTGGGGGTGAGGGCGATCAAGGCCGCGGTGAACGGTGCCGCCGGGCCACCGAGGGGGAGGCCCGGCGCGGCTGTGTTGCGAAAGCCACTTTCGCAACCTTCAACGTTGCGAAAGTGGCTTTCGCAACTCCCGCCGGGGCTTCCGGTCAGAAGGTGAAGACGCCGGCCGACTCCGCGTCGGCGACGCAGCGGTTGGCGTACGAGGTCCGGTAGGTGACCGGTTCACCCCGCCATTTGCCGACCGCGGAGACGTCCACCGGGGCGTACTCGAGGGTGCAGGCCCGCGGTTCCGGGCGGAGCCTGTCGAACTCTCCATCCACTTCGGACAGTTTGGCGCAGGCGTTCCCGCGCCCGGGGTGGGAGCCCCCGGTGGGCCCGCAGGTGAGCGAGACGGTGCCGACCCGGCCCCTGGTGTCGTGGCTGGTCAGCTGGAACGTGGATTCGGCGGGGGGCGCCGGGGCCATACAGGCCAGCGCGAGCACGCAGGCGCCGATCGGTTCGAAGAAAGCCATATCAACCCTATCGGCTGACGTGACCCGGTCACTGTGTTCCACGCTCGGGTGAGATTTGCTCACTCGGACGTGTGGTCGTCGGCTTTTCGAATGTCGTGCGCGAGCAAAGCGACATAAAGCGAGAGCATCGACTCCGGATCTTCGAGCCGCACCCCGAGTACCTGCTCGATCCTGGCCAGCTGCTGGTAGTAGGCGGTGCGGGAGGTGTGCGCGGCGGCGGCCGCCGCGGACTTGTTGCCGCCGTGCTCGCAGTAATGCCTCAACGCCTGGACGAGTCTGCTGCCCTGCGCGGCGTCCCGGCTCAGCAGCGGGCCGAGCTCCCGCGCGGCGAACGCGGTGATCCGTTCGTCGCCCGCGAGCAGGTGCAGCAGCCCGCGCAACCGGACGTCGTCGAGCCGGTGGACCACCCGTTCGACGTTCTCGGCGAGCGCCGCGGCGGCCACCTGCGCGGCTTCGACGAGCGTCCGGCGCGCGTCGGCGGGCCCGCCGCCCGTGGTCCCGACCGCGACCACGGCGGGCGCGCCGGCGCGGGCCTCGTGGACGTCGTTCGCCAGCCGCTTCAGTACCGCGTCGACCCCGGCCTCGGGCGAGAGCGCGATCAGCGCGCGCACCTGGGTGTCGTCGGTGGCCACCAGCGCGGACACCTTGGCGTGCCGGGCGGCGAGCACGGTCGCCTCGGCGAGTTCCCGCAGCAGCACCGGAGTGGACTGCGCGGTCTTGGCGGTCACGGTGATCCGGGGCCGCACGGAGACCCCGACGAGCAGCCGTCCCGTCAGCGGGACACCCAGCGCGGAGGCCCGCGCGGTCAGTTCGGCGGGCGGTACCGGATTCGCCAGCAGTTCGGTCAGGATCGCGCGGTGCGCCTGGCGTTCGAGGGAGTCGGTGTCCTTGGCGACCAGGCGGTGCACCGCGAGCGCGGACGCCGCGCGTTCGGCGACCACGACGTGCCGGTGCGGCGGCGGCTCCCCGCAGACGACGACCAGCCGCCCCCAGTCGTGCCCGCGCGCGCCGACCACGGTGATCAGCCAGCCCGCGCCCGGGTGGTAGCCGGTCCGCTCGCCGACCTGCACCGGCCGTGACCGGGACGGCCAGCCCGGCAGCAGTTCGCCGGGGTCGGTTCCCGCCGTGTCGTAGGCGAGGACCTCGTGCGACAGCGTCTCCAGCACGACCGGATGTTCGGTGAGCCGGGCGACCTCGCGCAGGATGTCCCCAGGCTCGGCGCCGGCGACTGTCAGCGCGGTGAAGGTCTCGTGGACCCGTTCCGCGGCGCGGAGTTCGTCGACCTGGGCGTCGACGATCAGCCCGTTCACCGCCTCGGTGACCGACACGAACCGCGTCTCGCGCGAAAGGGTGATCAGCGGGACACCGTGCCGGTCCGCGGCGTCGACCAGCTCGGGCGGCAGCTTCTCGCTCCAGTGGCGGACCAGTTCGACCACGACCCCGGCGACCCCGACACCCGCCAGATCCGCGACGTACCGGGCGAGCGCGGCGCCGTCGTCGGGCAGCGCGACCCCGGTGGTGAGCACGAGTTCCCCGCCACGCAGCAACGGGGCGATGTCCGCGACCTCGGCGACGTGCGCCCAGCGGACCGGCGCGTCCAGCCCCGCCGCCCCCGCCACCACATGGGGCCTGCCCTGACGCAGCACCGGCAGCGCGAGCACCTCGGCGACGGTCGGGTACATCGGCCTCCCACCCGGTTCGGCAACGCTGGAGACAGACTGTACGGCCGGGACCGGGAGTCCGTACACGTTGCCGATGGCGTCGGTGTGGCGCGCGCGCCCAGACTCGACCGGGAGCAGGCATCGGCGATCAGGAGGGCGGAACCCGTGACCGACCGCATCACCCATTGGATAGACGGCAAACCGTGCGAAGGCGTGAGCGAACGATCCGGGGACGTGTTCGATCCGGCCACCGGCCGGGTGCGGGCGAAGGTCGCCTTCGCGGCGCAGGACGACGTCGACGCCGCCGTCGCGGCCGCGTCCCGGGCGCTGCCGGGCTGGCGCGGGACGTCGCTGGCCGGGCGGACGCGGGTGCTGTTCGCCTTCCGTGAGCTGCTTTCGGCGCGGCGGCACGAGCTGGCGAAGATCGTCACCAGCGAACACGGCAAGGTCGAATCCGACGCGGCGGGCGAAGTCGCGCGCGCGATCGAGAACGTCGAGTACGCCTGCGGTGCCGCGCAACTGCTCAAGGGCGGGTTCAGCGAGAACGCCTCCACCGGGGTCGACGTCTACTCGATCTCGCAGCCGCTGGGCGTGGTCGGCGTGATCTCGCCGTTCAACTTCCCGGCGATGGTCCCGCTGTGGTTCGTCCCGAACGCGCTCGCCTGCGGCAACACCGTCGTGCTCAAGCCGAGCGAGAAGGATCCGTCCGCGGCCGTGTTCATCGCGGAACTGTTCGCCGAGGCCGGCCTGCCCGACGGCGTCCTCAACGTCCTGCACGGCGACAAGGTGGCCGTCGACGGGTTGCTGGAACACCGCGACGTCAAGGCGATCTCGTTCGTCGGCTCGACGCCGATCGCGAAGTACGTCTACGAAACCGGGACCAGGCACGGGAAACGCGTGCAGGCGCTCGGCGGAGCGAAGAACCACATGGTCGTCCTCCCGGACGCGGACCTCGACCTCGCCGCCGACGCGGCCGTCTCGGCGGGCTTCGGCTCGGCGGGGGAGCGGTGCATGGCGGTGTCGGTCGTGGTCGCGGTCGACCCGGTCGGCGACGAACTGGTCGCGAAGATCGCCGAGCGGATCAAGCGGCTCCGCGTCGGCGATGGCATGCGGCCGACCTCGGAGATGGGCCCGCTCGTCACCGCCGCCCACCACGAACGCGTCGAGTCCTACGTCGGGGCGGGGGTCGACGCGGGCGCCCGGCTCGTCGTCGACGGCCGCGGCGTCGAGGTGGACGGCGAGGACGGCGGGTTCTGGCTCGGCCCGACGCTGTTCGACCACGTCACGCCGGAGATGTCGATCTACACCGACGAGATCTTCGGGCCGGTGCTGGCGGTCGCGCGGGCCGAGGGGTACGACGCGGCGCTGGAGCTGATCAACGGCAACCCCTACGGCAACGGCACCGCGATCTTCACCAACGACGGCCGGGCCGCGCGGCGGTTCCAGAACGAGGTCGAGGTCGGGATGGTCGGCGTGAACGTGCCGATCCCGGTACCGGTCGGCTACTACTCGTTCGGCGGCTGGAAGGACTCGCTGTTCGGGGACAGCCACGCCTACGGGCCGGAAGGGTTCCATTTCTTCACGCGGACGAAGGTCGTCACCTCGCGGTGGCCGGACCCGTCGCAGGGCGGGGTGAACCTCGGGTTCCCGCGCAACAGCTGACGCTCGGGACCGCCGGGTGCGGGGGCTTGGCCGGGGGTTGCGAAAGCCACTTTCGCAACCTTCAACGTTGCGAAAGTGGCTTTCGCAACGTCGGCCGTGGCCAGGCCTGGTGATCATGTCGCGAAAGCCACTTTCGAGACGTCTGACGTCCCGAAAGTGGCTTTCGCGACACCGGCTCCAGCCCCCAGTCTCCCGCAGACCCACAGGCCGGGCCCGGGATCAACGGCGGCCGGAAGCCAGATAGGTACCCAAGACACCCTCGGCTGGAACCGTCCTCGCCACTCACGAGGGTGTGATCAGAACCGGCCGCAGTTGCCGCTACCGGCCTGTCCGTTGAACGCGCTCTTCAGCCACTCGGTGGCATCGGTGGACGCGGTCGTCATGCCCAGCGCGTGGGACAGGAACGGCGTGAAGGTCGTCAAGTCCTTCCACTGGACGTTGGCGCCCTTGCCGCACCAGTCCTTCGCCATCTGCTTGCCGACGGCGGCCGGGATGACGTCGTCCAGCGGGCTGTGTTCGACCATGACCGGCATGGCGGGTTTGATCGTGCCGATCCGGTTCTCCGCCACGATCGCGTCGAACGGCGGCTGGGAAAGGTAGGCGGAGACCGGCTTGCCCTCCTTCGTCAGCGAGCTGGTCTGCTTGTACATGAACTGGAGGACCGCGTTCAGGGTGCAGGTCTGCCGGGCGTTGAGGAACAGCTCGGCCCCGGCCGGGTTGGCCAGGTCCATCAACCTGGCCTCGGGGTAGGCCTGGTTGATGCCGATCAGCGCGTAGCCGAGGAACCCGGCGTACATCCCGCCGTCGAGCGACTTCGACAGCACCGCCTTGTCCGCGGGCGGCGCGCCGGAGTAGACGCCCTTGATGTCCAGTTCGGGCGCGTAGGTGGCGGCCAGTTCGGCGGCGGCCGCGGCGGCACTGCCGCCCTCGGAGTAGCCGGCGATACCGACCGGGCCGCCGGCGGGCAGCCCCGTTCCCGGCAGCCGCTGCGCGGCGCGGACGACGTCGAGCACGGTGTGCGCCTCGGACAGCCGGACGACGTACGGATGGTCGCCGCTGCCCTCCACCCACGGTCCGATGTAGTCGGTCTGCGCCACGGCGAACCCGGCGCCCAGCAACGCGTTGACGAATCCGCCCTGGAAACCGGAGATCAGGTCCGAGGAGCCCTCGCCCGCGAGGGTTTTCGAGGGAGCGCAGTCCGGACCCATGCCGAAGGTGAAGGGCGCGTAGGCCACGATCGGCCGTTCGCCGGGACCGGTCCACGGCTTGTCCGGCACCAGAACGGTGCCGCTCACCGCGACTTGCTTGTTCTTGTTGTCCCGGGACAGATATTGAATCCGGGTCGCCTTCGCGCCGTTGTAGTTCGAGGGCTGCGACTTGACCACGTCACCGTTTTCGCCGGCGGGAAGTGGTGAAGAGGAGGTGTACACCGAATTCGTGTCCGCGCCCGCGACCGTCGTTCCCGCGGCGACCAAGGTCGCGGTCATGACGGCGATGAAAGCATGGCGAAGGAAGGAAGTCATCACTGCGCTCCACGCTGGGTCGGAATGTGCTGCCGGTGGAAGAACGCCTAGATGGAAGCGGTTCCGTTCCCGCGCGGTCAATCGCGGAAAATGGTTTTGTCATGGCAGGCAGGACGGCGGAACCGAATTCACTCATGGCGGTCATGGCTTTCCAGCAGATCGCCGGGAATCGCCGGAGCGAGCGCCGATTCCGGTTAGCATCGCCGTCATGTCGGAACCGAAGCGGTCGGCGATGCGGGTGGCCGATTCCGATCGCGAAAACGTCGCGCGGCTGCTGTGTGAGGCGATGGGCGCGGGACGGATCACCGCCGGTGAACTGGAAACGAGACTGGACGCCGTCTACGCGGCCAGGACTTTCGCGGAATTCGAACCCGTCGTCGCGGATCTGGCCCCCGGCGGCACGCTCGGCCTGTCCCACGCCGGCGACGAGGAGCAAGGCGGACGGCGGTCGTTCGCTGTCATGTCGGGCACCACGCGGAGGTTCGCCGGACCACTGCCGTCGAACCACGTCACCCGCGCGTTCTGGGGCAGCGTGCGCCTCGATCTGCGGCGGGCCCGGATCGACGGCGGATCCTGCACGATCAGGGCGGTGGCGGTCATGGGCGGCGTCAAGATCGTCGTTCCGGAGGACTTCGCCCTCGACGTCCGGGGCCTCGGCCTGATGGGCGGGTTCGGCACCGGCCGCAGGACGGGGCGACGGCGGTCGGCGACGGGCGCGCCGGTGCTTCGCGTCACGGGTTTCGCCTGGTGGGGGTCGGTGAAGGTGATCCGAAGGCCTGTGGAGTCGCCGCGGCGTTCCCCTCGGAGGCGCGGCTGACGGCCCTGGAGACGTCCGGTGACGCCCCGGGCACTTCGCCTTCCGTAAACTCGTTGTGAGGACGAGCCGAGGGAGGTGCGGGTGGCCAACGCCGAAGAACGCCGATTCGAAGTGCTGCGCGCGATCGTCGCCGATTACGTCTCCAACCAGGAGCCCGTCGGGTCCAAGGCGATCGTCGACAGACACAACCTCGGGGTGTCCAGCGCCACGGTGCGCAACGACATGGCGGCGCTCGAAGAAGAGGGCTACATCACACAGCCCCACACCAGCGCGGGCCGGATCCCCACCGACAAGGGATACCGCCTGTTCGTCGACCGGATCGCCGAGGTCAAACCGCTCAGCGCGGCCGAACGCCGGGCCATCACGGCCTTCCTCGACAGCGGCACCGACGTCGACGACGTCCTGCGCCGCTCCGTCCGGCTGCTCGCGCAGCTGACCAGGCAGGTCGCGGTCATCCAGTACCCGATGATGACCAACTCCACCGTCCGCCACCTCGAAGTGGTGCCGCTCACCCCCGCGCGGCTGATGCTCGTGCTGATCACCGATTCCGGCCGCGTCGACCAGCGCACCGTCGACCTCGGGGACGTCATCACCGAGGAGAACGTCGCCAGGCTGCGCACGGTGCTCAACGGGGCACTGGCTGGCCGTCGGCTCGCCGACGCCGCGGCGTCGGTCGCCGAACTGCCCGAGAAGTCGCCGGGCGAGCTGCGCGACAGCCTCACCCGCGTCTGTACCGTGCTGGTGGAATCGCTGGTCGAACACCCCGAAGAGCGGCTGGTGCTCGGCGGCACGGCCAACCTCACCCGCAACGTCTCGGACTTCCCCGGATCGCTGCGGCAGGTGCTGGAGGCGCTCGAGGAGCAGGTCATCGTGCTCAAGCTGCTGGCGGCCGCGCGCAACCCCGGTGCGATCAGCGTGCGCATCGGTGAGGAAAATGAGGACGAGCAGATGCGCAGCACCTCGGTGGTGTCCATCGGCTACGGGATGGACGACATGCTGCTGGGCGGCATGGGCGTCGTCGGGCCGACCAGGATGGACTACCCGAACACCATCGCCGCGGTGCGCGCGGTGGCGAACTACGTGGGGCAGATCCTCTCCGGCCGCTGAACGCGGCGTTGAGGTCGAAGTCAGAAGGAGAAGGCGGAGACGGTGGCGAGGGACTATTACGGCATTCTCGGGGTTGCGAAGAACGCGACGGATCAGGAGATCAAGCGCGCGTACCGCAAACTGGCCCGTGAACTGCACCCCGACGTCAACCCGTCGGAAGACGCTCAGCACCGCTTCGGCGAGGTGACCACCGCGTACGAGGTGCTGTCCGACCCGCAGAAGCGCAAGGTCGTCGACCTCGGCGGCGACCCGATGGACGGCGGCGCCCGCGGTGGCGGCGGAGACCCGTTCTCCGGCTTCGGCGGCCTCGGCGACATCATGGACGCCTTCTTCGGCGCCGCCGGAGGTGGCGGCGGCCGCGGCCGTGGCCCGCGCAGCCGCGTGCAGCCCGGCTCCGACGCGCTCATCCGCCTCGGCCTCACCCTCGAGGAATGCGCCACCGGTGTCGACCGCGAGATCACCGTCGACACCGCCATCGTCTGCGACCTGTGCCGCGGTGCCGGCGCGGCCGAAGGCACCGGCACCAAGACCTGCGACACCTGCGGCGGCGCGGGCGAGGTCCAGTCCGTGCAGCGGTCCTTCCTCGGCCAGGTCGTCACGGCCCGTCCCTGCCCGGTCTGCCGCGGCTTCGGCGAGGTCATCCCCGACCCCTGCCGCCAGTGCGGCGGCGACGGCCGGGTCCGCGCGCGCCGCAACGTCACCGCCAAGATCCCGCCGGGCGTCGGCGACGGTATGCGCATCCGCCTCTCCGGCCAGGGCGAGGTCGGCCCCGGCGGCGGCCCCGCGGGCGACCTGTACGTCGAGATCGACGAGGCCCCGCACGAGGTGTTCGTCCGGCAGGGCAACGACCTGCACTGCAACTTCCGCATCCCGATGACCACCGCCGCGCTCGGCGCCACGGTGCCCATCGAGACGCTCATCGACGGCGATTACGAGCTGGACATCGAGCCGGGCACCCAGCCCGCCACCGAACTCGTGCTCACCGCCAAGGGCATGCCGCGGCTGCGGTCCTCCGGCCGCGTCGACGGCCGCGGCGACCTGCACGTCCACATCGACGTCGTCGTGCCGACCAAACTCGACGACGCCCAGCGCGACCTCCTCGTCGAACTCGCCCAGCAGCGCGGCGAGGATGTGCCTTCGCTCGCCTCGAACGGCTCCAAGCCCGGCGGGCTGTTCTCCAAGCTGCGCACCAAGAACCACCGGTAGCCCGTGCCCGAGACGACACTGCCGGTCTTCCTCACCGCCGCGCTGCCCGGCTCCGGGCGCACCACGCTCGACGGTGAGGAAGCCCGGCACGCCGCCACCGTCCGGCGCCTGCGCGTCGGGGAACGTCTCGTGCTTTCGGACGGCGAAGGCGGCATGGCGCGCTGCGTCGTCGAAGCCGTCCAGGCGGGCCGCGACGCGGCGCTCACCCTCGCCATCGAGGAACACTGGACCGAGGAACCGCCCGCACTGCGCGTCATCGTCGCCCAGGCGCTTGCGAAGGGTGACCGCGGCGAACTCGCCGTCGAGCTCGCCACCGAAGCCGGCGCCGACGCCATCGTCCCCTGGCGTGCCGCGCGCAGCGTCGCCCGCTGGGAAGAAGGAACCCGCGGCGACAAAGCCCTCACCCGCTGGCGCACCACCGCCCGCGCCGCCGCCAAACAGGCCCGCCGCGCCCACGTCCCCGAAGTCGCCGAAGCCGTCACCACCCGGGAACTCGCCGAACTCGCCCAGACCGTTTCCCGCGCACTCGTCCTCGAATCCGGCATCACCACCCGCCTCACCGAGATCGAACTCCCGGCACAAGGCGACATCCTCCTCGTCGTCGGCCCCGAAGGCGGCATCACCGACGAAGAACTGAGCACCCTCACCGACGCCGGCGCGACCGCCATTCGGTTGGGCCCCACCGTTTTGCGCACCTCCACCGCCGCCGCCGTGGCACTCGGGGCGCTAGGGGTTCTCACAGAACGCTGGAAGTGAAAAAACACCCCACCAATTTGCGGCGAGTTATGGCGCGATCACGCAAACAGCCGTTACTCTCGTTAACTGACGCGCAACACACGGTTTCGGCGCGCCACTGGGGATGAAGCCCGGTCGCGCGCGTGAATCCCCGCCGGGCACCTCCCCCCTCGGTCCGGCGGAGCCGCGGCGGCGGTGGGCCGACCCCCAGGGCCCACCGCGCCGCGGCATCTTCATTTCAGGCCCTCGTTCCTTGCCGCACCCCGGAATCCGCGCCGTGGGTGTTGGTCCGGGGGTGAGCCCCCTGGCCCCCACGGCGCGATCGGCGGGGGTCGGCGGTCGGCGGTCGGCGCAGTAGAGCAAAGCGTGCGTGGTCTTCGGTACCGGCGTCGGGCCCGGCTCCTTCCCGGGTCGTGAGTGGCGTTTCGGGTTCTAACCCGAAACGCCACTCACGACCACTCGGACCGAGGCGGCACTTTCGCGTGTGGCGAAGCGTGTCGGGTGCGGCGCGGGGGTGGGGATAGGGTGGGGGGATGAGTGACGCGGAGACGTTGTTCGAGCGGATCATCGCGGGTGAGATCCCGTCCGAGAAGGTGTACGAGGACGAGACGACGTATGCGTTCCGGGACATAGCGCCGCAGGCCCGGGTGCATGTGCTCGTGGTGCCGAAGAAGCGGTACCGCAATCTGGCCGAGCTGGCCGCGGGTGACCCGCAACTCCTCGCCGACGTGGCCTCGACGGCCCGGAAGGTCGCGGAGATCGAGGGCATCGCCGAGTCCGGGTACCGGGTGGTGTTCAACACCGACGGTGACGCCGGGCAGACCGTGTTCCACGTGCACGCGCACGTGCTCGGCGGCGAGCAGCTGGGGCATTTCGGCCGCTGAGGCGCGCGCCCTCCGGAAACCGGACTGCGTGCCGACACCCGCAACCAGTAACATCGAACTTGTCACTGTCGTTGAAAATCGCAGCGTAAGCGCAGGAAGTAGGCCCGAGGCCACGTGGCCGGAACCGTACCGGGTGAAGCCGCCCGACCCGACGTTCCCGCGGACGTCATCCCGACGAAGACCGACGAGGCCGCGATCACCGAGGCGGCCCAGTCCCGATTCCCCATCCCCGACGCCGCCGCGCTCAGCCTGCTCGGCTCCAGGGACGAAAACCTCCGCGTCGCCGAGGAACTCCTCGCCGCCGACGTCCACGTCCGGGGCAACGAGGTCACCCTGACCGGCGCCCCCGCCGACGTCGCCTTCGCGGAGCGTGTCTTCGCCGAACTCGTGACGCTCGCCGGCCGCGGCCAGCAGGTCGACCCGGCCACCGTCCGCCGCACCGTCGGCATGCTCTCCACCGGTGACCACGAGTCACCGGCCGAAGTGCTGAGCATGAACATCATCTCCCGGCGCGGCAAGACGATCCGGCCCAAGACGCTCAACCAGAAGCGCTACGTCGACGCCATCGACAAGCACACGATCGTCTTCGGCATCGGCCCCGCCGGTACCGGCAAGACGTATCTCGCCATGGCGAAAGCCGTCCAGGCGCTGCAGGCCAAGCAGGTCACGCGCATCGTGCTGACCCGCCCGGCGGTCGAAGCCGGTGAGCGCCTCGGCTACCTGCCGGGCACGCTCAACGAGAAGATCGACCCGTACCTGCGCCCGCTCTACGACGCGCTGCACGACATGGTCGAGCCCGAGTCGATCCCGCGGCTGATGCAGGCGGGCACCATCGAGATCGCGCCGCTGGCGTACATGCGCGGCCGCACCCTCAACGACGCCTTCATCATCCTCGACGAGGCGCAGAACACCACGCCGGAACAGATGAAGATGTTCCTCACCCGGCTCGGGTTCGGCGCCAAGATCGTCGTCACCGGCGACGTCACGCAGGTCGACCTCCCCAACGGCCAGAAGAGCGGCCTGCGGGTGGTCCGCGACATCCTCGAAGGTGTCGAGGACCTGCACTTCGCCCAGCTCACCAGCCAGGACGTGGTGCGGCACAAGCTCGTCGGCGACATCGTCGACGCGTACGAGAAGTGGCAGGCGCTGCAGGACAGCCAGGACCAGGGCAACCGGGGCCAGGGCAGCGGTTGGAAAGGGCAACGCCGTTCATGAGCATCGAGATCGCCAACGAATCGGGCGTGAACGTCGACGAGACCTCCATCGTGTCGGCCGCCCGGTTCGCGCTCGACAAGATGGAGGTCAGCCCGCTCGCCGAGCTGTCCATCCTGCTCGTCACCATCGAGGTGATGGAGGACCTGCACGAGCGGTGGATGGACCTGCCCGGTCCCACCGACGTGATGGCCTTCCCGATGGACGAGCTCGACTCGTCACGCCGCCCCGACGCGCCGGACGCCTCGCCCGCGCTGCTCGGTGACATCGTGCTGTGCCCGGCGTTCGCGAAGGACCAGGCCAAGACGGCGGGCCATTCGCTGATGGACGAGCTGCATCTGCTCACCACGCACGGCGTGCTGCACCTGCTCGGCTACGACCACGCCGAACCGGCCGAGGAACGCGAGATGTTCGGCCTGCAGAAGCGGATCCTCGGCGAGTTCCAGGCGGCCGTGGCCGCGCTCAACAAGCGTGACGCACAGCGCTCCGCGGACGACAGGCTCCTCGGCACCGCCGGCCTCGACGCCGTGCCCGCCGACGAACCCCCGGCCTAGGCGGCGCCGGAATGGGTAGTCCCGCGGCTCTGCTGATCATCGCCATCGCGCTGATCCTGCTCGCCGGGGTGTTCGCGGCCGCCGACGCGGCGGTCAGCACGGTCTCCAAGGCCCGCGCCGACGGTCTCGTCCGGCTCGGCAGGCCCGGCGCGCGCCAGCTTTCCCTGGTCATCGCCGAGCGCCGCCGCCACATCAACCTGATCCTGTTGCTGCGGATGACCTGCGAGCTGACCGCCACCGTGCTGGTCACCGTCGACGTCCTCGGCTGGGTCGAGCCGCTGTGGCTCGCCGTCGTCGTCGCCGCGGGTGTGATGGTCGTGGTCAGCTACGTGATCATCGGGGTCGGTCCGCGCACCCTCGGCCGCCAGCACCCGTACCGGATCGGCCTGGTCGTCGCGGGTCCCGTCCGCGTCCTCGGGTCGATCCTCGGCCCGCTCAGCAGGCTGCTGATCGTCCTCGGTAACGCCATCACCCCGGGCCGCGGTTTCCGAGAAGGCCCGTTCACCTCCGAAGTCGAACTGCGGGAGCTGGTCGACCTCGCCCAGGAGCGCGGCGTCGTCGAGGAATCCGAACGCGAGATGATCCACTCGGTGTTCGAGCTCGGCGACACCGTCGCCCGCGAGGTCATGGTGCCGCGCACGGAGATCGTCTGGATCGAGCACGACAAGACCGTGCGCCAGGCGCTAGCGCTGGCCCTGCGGACCGGGTTCACCCGGCTGCCGGTGATCGGCGACTCCGTCGACGACGTGGTGGGCGTGGTCAACATCAAGGACCTCATGCCCGCGTACATGGCCGAGGGCGGCTCGCAGCGCCAGGTCCAGGAGCTGATGAACCCGGCGAGCTTCGTGCCGGACTCCAAGCGGCTCGACGACCTTCTGAAGGAGATGCAGGTCTCCCACAACCACATGGCGATCGCCGTCGACGAGTACGGCGGCACCGCCGGCCTGCTCACCATCGAGGACATCCTCGAAGAGATCGTCGGCGAGATCACCGACGAATCCGACACCGACGAACGCCCCGAGGTCGAAGAACTCGAAAACGGCGCGGTCCGCGTGTCGTCCCGGCTTTCGATCGACGACCTGGGCGAACTGTTCGGGATCGACCTCGAAGACCACGACGTGGAGACCGTGGGCGGGCTGCTCGCCGAGCGACTGGGTAGGGTCCCGCTGCCGGGGGCCGAAGCCGAGGTCGCCGGACTTCGGCTGTTCGCCGAAGGCGGTAAGGACCGGCGCGGGCGGATGCGGATCACCACGGTGGTCGTCCACCCCGCCGACGCGGACGCGGTGACCGACCCTGCCCAGGGCAGGCGCCGGACCCGGGTCCCGCAGCCCGATGAACGTGACAGGAGTGTCGAACATGCCTGAGCTGGACGCCGAGGACCAGAAGCTGGTGACCCTGGCCAGGTCCGCGCGAGCCCGCACCCAGGCCGCCGAAGGCGCCGCGCTCCGGGACACCGACGGCCGCACCTACGCGGCGAGCACGGTCGACCAGCCGTCGTTCAAGCTGACCGCGTTGCAGGCCGCCGTCGCCGCCGCCGTTTCGAGTGGAGCCGAAGGAATCGAGGCCGCCGTCGTGGTCAGCGGTGACGCGCTCCTGAACGGCGCTTCGCTCCAGGCGGTGCGGGACATCGCCGAAGACGCCCCGGTCTATCTCGCGGATCCCAGTGGCAAGGTGCTGAGCTGATGGCCGAGCCGCATCGTTCCGGTTTCGCCTGTTTCGTCGGACGGCCCAACGCCGGCAAGTCGACGCTGACCAACGCGCTCGTCGGCAGCAAGGTGGCGATCACCTCCAGCAAACCGCAGACCACCCGCCACGCCATCCGCGGCATCGTCCACCGCGACGACGCCCAGCTGGTGATCATCGACACACCGGGGCTGCACCGCCCGCGGACCCTGCTCGGCGAGCGGCTCAACGACATCGTCCACTCGACATGGTCCGAAGTGGACGTTGTCGGGCTTTGCGTTCCCGCCAACGAAAAAGTCGGTCCCGGTGACCGGTTCATCGCCGCCGAACTCAAGAAGATCGCCAAGCGCACCCCGGTGATCGGCGTCGTCACCAAAACGGATCTCGTGAAACCCGAGCAGGTCGCCGAGCAGCTGCTCGCCCTGCAGGAGGTCATGGAGTTCGCCGAGCTGATCCCGGTGTCCGCTGTGGACGGTTTCCAGGTCGGCGCGCTCTCGGACCTGCTGGTGCGGCACCTTCCCGAGGGGCCGCAGCTGTACCCGGGCGGCGAACTCACCGACGAACCCGAGCAGACCCTGGTCGCCGAGCTGATCCGCGAGGCGGCGCTGGAGGGTGTGCGCGACGAGCTCCCGCATTCGATCGCGGTCACCGTCGAGGAAATGCTGCCCCACGAGGGCAGGGACGACATGATCGACGTACACGCGTTCCTCTATGTGGAACGACCGAGCCAGAAGGGCATCATCCTCGGGCACAAGGGTGAGCGCCTCAAGGACGTCGGCGCCCGCGCCCGGCAGCAGATCGAGGGGCTCCTCGGCTCGAAGGTCTACCTCGACCTGCACATCAAGGTCGCCAAAGAGTGGCAGCGCGACCCCCGTCAGTTGCGACGGCTGGGCTTCTGACTGAACGGAATGTCTCGATTCGGTCGCGGAGACCGGTTGATGATGTGGAACCGGACGGGTGACCTTAGAGTCTCAACCCTTGACTCCGGTGATCGCTGATCGGGCGGCGCGCCCGGGTCGTAGTTCTGCATATCATTCGTGAAGGGAAAGCGGTAAATGACCGACAACCAGGGCCTGCCCAACTACTCCGGCGACCCTCAGGGCGGTGGAGGCTTCAACAACCCCGGCCCGCCGCCCAACAACAACCTGGTGTGGGCGATCCTCACCACGATCCTGTGCTGCCTGCCCTTCGGTATCGTCGCCATCGTCAAGGCGAACCAGGTGAACACCCTCTGGGCGCAGGGGCAGCCCGCCGCGGCGCAGGAAGCGGCCGACGCGGCCAAGAAGTGGTCGATCATCGCGGCCATCGTCGGTGCCGTGATCGCCGTTCTGTACGTCATCCTCGTCGTCGTGCTCGGTGTCTTCGCGACCTCGGTCGACGTGAACACCTACCGCTGATCGAGGCGATCGAGGGGGAGACCTCATGACCGACCAATACCCGAACTACCCGCCCCCGGGCGGGCCACCGCCGCAGCAGCCGTACTACGGCGGCGTGCCGAACTACGGCCCGCCGCCGGACAACAACCTGGTGTGGGCCATTCTCTGCACGGTGTTGTGCTGCTTGCCGCTGGGTATCGTGGCGATCGTGAAGTCGAGCCAGGTGCAGACGTTGTGGTCGCAGGGCTTCCACGCCGAAGCCCAGAAGGCCGCCGACGACGCGAAGAAGTGGGCCATGTGGGGAGCGATCTCCACCGGCGTGCTCTTCCTGCTGTACATCATCTTCATCGTGGTGATGGTCATCATCGGCGCGTCGGCGGGAAGCTTCACGCCGTGACGTCGTCCGTCTACACGGGATTCCCGGCGCGCGGGTTCAAGGCGAAGGCCCGCGCGCTGGGGCCACCCCTGGCCATCGCGGCCGGCGCGGGGCTCGGCTGCGTCGTCCTCTGGCTGGGTGATCCCACCACTCCGGGCGGGCCGCTTCCGGTCTGTCCCACCAAGACCCTGCTGGGCATCGCCTGTCCGGGCTGTGGCGGCATGCGCATGGTCTACAGCGCGCTGCACGGGGACATCCCCGCCGCGCTGCACTACAACGCGGTGTCCTTTGTGGTCCTTCTGCTGCTGGTCTGGAGCACCGTCGCCTGGGCGGTCGGAAGACTTCGGGGCCGCGCGGTGAACAGCTGGCTGCACTGGCGCTGGACGCCGCTCGCGTTCGGTGTCGTGTTCGTCGTCTGGTTCGTCATCCGTAACCTGCCTTTCGCCCCGTTCACCTCGCTCTACGTGTGAGTGCCGGGCCGAGGCCCGGATCGTCGGTGGTACCGAGTACGCTCCCGCGCACCGGTCTGCTCGGTGTGTACCCATGCCGTACATTCAGCCCGGGTCGCCGCAACCAGCGAGGGGATTTCGATGACCACTCCCTACGGCCAGCAGCCGCCGGGACAGCAGCCGCCGCCCGGATCCGGGCCCCCGCCGGGGGACGGGCAGCCGCAGTCACCGCAGGCGCAGCAGCCGTTCGGACAGCCGTCGGGAGAGCAGCACTCGCCGTTCGGGCAGCAGGCGCCGGGCGAGCAGGCTTCGCCTTTCGGGCAGCAGCCGCCGCACCAGGGTGGCCAGTCTTCGCCGTTTGGGCAGCAGGCTCCGGGCGAGCAGTCTTCGCCCTTCGGGCAGCAGCAGAGTGACCAGGCTTCGCCGTTTGGGCAGCAGCCGCAGCAGAGTGGCCAGTCTTCGCCGTTCGGTCAGCAGGCGCCGGGCGAGCAGCCTTCGCCCTTCGGGCAACAGCAGCAGTCCCCGTTCGGCCAGCAGCCGAACCAGCCGTTCGGCGCGCAGCCGCAGTCGCCGTTCGGCCAGCAGCCGGGCCAGCCGTCCCCGTTCGGTCAGCAGGGCCAGCCCTCGCCGTTCGGCCAGGCCGCCCAGTTCGGCCCGCAGACCGACTACGCCCACTGGGGCCTGCGCGCGGCCGGGTCGCTGATCGACTTCGCGCCGATCTTCGTGCTCCCGATCATCGGCGCCATAATCGCCACGAACGCGAACTCGCTCATCGGCGGCATCATCTCCGCTGTCGGCTACCTCGCAGGCTTCGCTTGGACCGTCTACAACCGGTGGATCAGGATGGGCACCACCGGCCAGTCGCTCGGCAAGAAGATCCTGAAGATCAAGCTCGTCCGCGAGAGCGATGGGCAGCCGATCGGCCCGTTGATGGCCTTCGTCCGGGACCTGTGCCACAACCTCGACGGCTGGGTCTGCGGTCTCGGCTACCTCTGGCCGCTGTGGGACGAGAAGAACCAGACGTTCGCCGACAAGATCCTCAGCACCGTCGTCGTGCCGGGCGAGGCCGACGGCGCGCCCGCGTCGGCGCCGTTCGGCCAGTCGCCGGGATTCCCCGCGCCGCCGCAGCCGGCTTCGTCGTCGTTCCCCGCGCCGCCCTCGCCGTTCGGCCAGCAACCGCAGCAGCAACAGCCGGTCGGCGCGCCCCAGCAGCCACAGGCGTTCGGGCAGCAGCCGTCCCAGCCGTTCGGGCAGCAGCCGTCGGGAACCGCGGCGCCGTCCGCGGAGTCCGAGCCTGGACCGGCCCTGGGCGAGGCCGAGCCGACGCAGGTCCTCCGCCCGGGACAGCAACCTCAGCAGGCGCCGTCCGGGTTCGACGAAGCCGAGCCGACGCAGAAGATCACCCCGGAGCAGCTGAGGCAGCAGTTGCCCGGAGCGGATGGGCCGAACGGGCCCGGAATACCGCAGAAGTAAGGAACGACCGGCGGGATCTACCCGTCGGGAAGCACGACACAAGTGGGGAACCCGATGACGAACCCGTACGGCCAGCAGCCCGGCCCCGGCCAGCAGCCCTATGGCCAGCAGCCTCAGCCCGGATACGGACCCCCGTCCGGCGCCACGCCCGCGCCGTACGGCCAGCCTTCCGGCCCGAACCCGATGCCGTACGGCCAGCCGGCGCCGTATGGCCAGCCCGCGCCGTACGGTCAGCCCGCGCCCTACGGCGCCCCGGGCGGGATGCCCGGTGGCGGCGGTGACATCAACTCGATCCCGGACTACAAGGGCTGGGCGATCGGGTGCATCTTCCTCTGCTGGATCATCGCGATCTTCGCGATCATGAAGTCCAACGAGGTCAACACCTACAAGATGCAGGGCAACTACGCCGCCGCCATGGACGCGTCGAAGTCGACGAAGACCATGTGCATGATCGCCTCGATCATCGGCGGGGTCGGCTGCCTGTTCTCCATTCTCTGGATCGTCCTGGTCGCCGCGAGCATCTAGCCCGACCCGAAGCCGAAAGAACAACGAGGACCACTTTCATGACCAACCCCTACGGCCAGCAGCAGCCCTATGGACAGCAGCAGCCTGGCTATGGGCCGCCTTCCGGTGGCATGCCCGCTCCCTACGGGCAGCCCGCTCCGTACGGCCAGCCCGCTCCTTACGGCGCTCCGGGCGGTATGCCCGGCGGTGACATCAACGCCATCAAGGACTACAAGGGCTGGGCGATCGGCTGCATCTTCCTCTTCTGGATCATCGCGATCTTCGCGATCATGAAGTCCAACGAGGTCAACACCTACAAGATGCAGGGCAACTACGCCGCCGCCATGGACGCGTCGAAGTCGACGAAGACGCTCTGCCTGATCGCCACCATCATCGGTGGCGTCGGCTGCCTGCTTTCGATCGTGTGGATCATCTTCGCCGTCGTCCTGGCGACGAGCGCGTCGACCTACAGCTGCTACGGCAGCTACTGCTGATTTCGTTTCCGGGGCGCACCACCCCGATGTCGGTCCCAGGTGGGACGATGTCGGGGTGGTGAACCTCTATCGCGACACCGGAGTGGTGTTGCGGACGCACAAGCTGGGTGAGGCCGACCGGATCGTCACCCTGCTCACGCGGCGGCACGGCAAGGTCCGTGCGGTCGCGAAAGGCGTGCGTCGGACGTCATCGCGCTTCGGGGCGCGGCTGGAGCCGTTCGGCCACGTCGACGTCCAGTTCTACACCGGCCGCTCGCTCGACGTGATCACCCAGGTCGAGACGGTCGACGCCTTCGCGCTGCCGCTGGTGGCCGACTACCAGCGCTACACCGCCGCGAGCGCCATCGCCGAGACGGCGGACCGGTTGTCCGCCGAAGAGGGCGAGCCGGTGCTCAAGCTCTACATGCTCGTCGTCGGCGCCCTTCGCGCGCTCGCGGGCGGGGAGCGGGACAGTTCCCTCATCCTCGACGCCTTCTTCCTGCGCGCCATGGCCTACGCCGGCTGGGCGCCCGCGATCACCGAATGCGCCCGCTGCGGCCTGCCCGGGCCGCACAAGGCGTTCAGCGTGTCCGCCGGCGGCTCGATGTGCCCGGATTGCCGGGTCCCCGGCTGCGTCCACCCCTCCCCGGAGGTGCTGACGCTGCTCGCGGCGCTCCTGCACGGCGAGTGGCCGGTGGCCGAGGCTTCGCAGCCGGTGCCGCGGCGGGACGCGTCCGGCCTGGTCGCGGCCCATCTGCAGTGGCATCTGGAGCGCCAGTTGCGGTCGCTGCCGCTGGTGGAGAGGCGTGCGCGGGAGACCAGCACGCAGGCGCAGTAGGGTCGCAGGCACAGGTTCGCTCGATCAGGAGGCTCGAAGGTGCTGCGCAGGGGACGCGAGAACAAGGCGTCACAATTCGAACTTCGCGCGCCGGAGCCGCATCCGTCCGGTGCCCGGCCGCCGGAGATCCCCAAGGAACTCCTCCCGAAGCATGTGGCGCTGGTGATGGACGGCAACGGCCGCTGGGCCAACCAGCGGGGACTGCCGCGGATCGAAGGCCACAAACGCGGTGAAGCGGTGATGATCGACGTCGCCAGCGGTGCCGTGGAGCTGGGCGTCAAATGGCTGTCGGTGTACGCGTTCTCCACCGAGAACTGGAAGCGGAGCCCGGAGGAGGTCCGCTTCCTGATGGGCTTCAACCGCGACACCATCCGCCGCCAGGTCGACTACCTCGGTTCGATCGGCGTCCGCATCCGCTGGGCGGGCCGCCGTCCCAAGCTGTGGGCGAGCGTCATCAAGGAACTGCAGGTCGCCGAGGAGAAGACCAAGCACAACACGGCGCTGAACATGACCATGTGCGTCAACTACGGCGGCCGCGCCGAGCTGGGCGACGCCATGCGCCGGATCGCGCAGGACGTCGCCGACGGCAAGCTGAACCCGGACAAGGTCACCGAGAAGACCATCGGTAAGTACCTGTACCAGCCCGACATGCCGGACGTGGACCTGTTCCTGCGGCCGTCGGGGGAGCAGCGCACGTCGAACTTCCTGCTCTGGCAGTCGGCCTACGCCGAGATGGTCTACCAGGACACGCTCTTCCCGGACTTCGACCGCACCCACCTGTGGCGGGCCTGCCTCGAGTTCGCGAAACGGGACCGCCGCTTCGGCGGGGCCGTCGACAAGGCTTCGGAAGGAACCTCATGACCACCGAGGCGGCGGACACGGCGGCCCTGCTCACCTCCGCGCGGGAAGCCCTCGAGCGCTATCTCGAAGTCCACGTCGACGACGACGGCGCGCTGACCTTCTCGCACGCGGACGTCCCGTGCGTCATCCAGGCGACCCGGCTGGCCGAAGGGCTGACCGTGCTGAGCCTGACCTGCGTCGTCGCCTGGGATCTGCCGGACGACCCGGCGATCGCGGCCTCGGCGGCGGAACGCGCCGGACAGGGCCTGTTCGGGACGCTCGGTGTCGTGCGTTCGGAGAAGGGCATCGACATCACGCTGAGGTACGCGTTCCCGGCCGAGGGCATGGATCCCTCGCCGCTCGGAACGCTGCTCATGCTGGTCGTGTCGACGGCGTCGCAGCTGCGTTCGGACCTCCTGGGGACCGCTCCCGGGGAGTGACCGCCGGAACGCTGGGTCACCTGGCATCATCGCGCGCATGGAAACCATTTCCAGAAGCGCCCCGGAGCGGAAGCCGGCCCGGCGGTTCAAGATCACCTCGATCGAGGTGCTCTGCGCGATCCTGCTGATCGCGATCCTCGGGCAGAGCTGGCTCCAGCAGGTGTTCGACGTGCCCGCGCTGCGGACCGGCTCGACGGTGTTCGTCGCGGTCTGCGTGCAGGCGCTGCCGTTCCTGGTGCTCGGGGTGCTGATCAGCGGCGCGATCGCGGCGTTCGTGCCCGCGCGGGTGCTGGAGAAGGTGCTTCCCCGCCGGGCCGGTGCGGCGGTCGGTGTCGCGGGGCTGGCCGGGGTCGCCCTGCCGGGTTGTGAATGCGCGTCGGTGCCGGTCGCGCGGCGGCTGATCGGGCAGGGTGTCGCGCCCGCGGCCGCGCTGACGTTCCTGCTGGCCGCGCCCGCGGTCAACCCGGTGGTGCTGGTCGCGACCGCGGTGGCGTTCCCGGGGAACCCGGAGATGGTGTTCGCCCGGTTCGCCGGTTCGCTCGCCACGGCGATGGTGATGGGCTGGCTGTGGGCGAAGTGGGGCAAGCTCGACTGGATCGCGGAGCGCGCCTTGCGGCGTCTCCCCGAGGTCCAGCACGGCTCGCGCTGGAAGACCTTCGCCGAGACCGCGCGGGCGGACCTGGTCGAGGCGGGCGGGTTCCTGGTGCTCGGCGCGATGATCGCCGCCGCGATGAACGTCCTGGTACCCGCGAAGTGGTTCGGGGTGCTGGGGGAGCAGATCGTGCTCGGCGTGCTGGTGATGGCCGTACTCGCCGTCGTGCTGGCGCTGTGCAGTGAGGCGGACGCCTTCGTCGCCGCGTCGCTGACCGCGATGCCGCTGCTGCCGAAGCTGGTGTTCCTGGTGGTCGGGCCCGCGATCGACGTGAAGCTGTTCGCGCTGCAGACCGGTACCTTCGGCAAGTCGTTCGCGCTGCGGTTCGCGCCCGTGACGTTCGTGGTCGCGCTGTCCTGCGCGGTGGTCTCGGGTGTGCTGATCCTCGGAGGTGGCGCGTGAAACGCGAGACCCAGAACATCCTGCTGATCCTGCTCGGCGGGGCGCTGCTCAAGATCACGATCAACGGCGACTACCTGCGCTACGTCAAACCCGCGCAGCAGCCGTGGATCATCGCCGGCGGCGCGGTGATGGTCGCGCTGGGCGCGGTCGCGATCGTCCGTGACCTGCTGGCCGCCCGCGCGACCGCCGCCGCCGTGTCCGGGGACGTCCACGCGCACGAGCACAACACCCGGTCGGCCTGGTTGCTGATGGTGCCGGTGCTGGCCGTGTTCCTGGTCGCGCCGCCCGCG
The DNA here is from genome assembly GCF_024628825.1 of Amycolatopsis roodepoortensis. NCBI lineage: Bacteria > Bacillati > Actinomycetota > Actinomycetes > Pseudonocardiales > Pseudonocardiaceae > Amycolatopsis > Amycolatopsis roodepoortensis. Next base: position 2,588,344 of record NZ_CP102415.1, on the reverse strand, counting down.
CTGGGCGCCGATTCGGTGACCCGCACGGAGGCCAGGGCGCCGCAAAGCGCTTCGGCGAGCAACGCGGCCGCCTTCCCGCCGCTGCCCGCCGGGGACGTGGTCCCGTTGGAGGTCAACGAATTCGTCAGCCGGGCGGGCTGGGATTCCAGTGGCTCGCTGAACGGGCGGACGGTGCGGCTGTCCGGGTTCGTGGTGCACAACGAGGGCAACACGATGCTGGCCAGGATGGTGATCGGCTGCTGTGCCGCCGACGCGTACCCGATCACCGTGCGGATGCTGGGCGAGGGCGCGTCGGGGTTCGGGGACGACACCTGGCTGGAGGTCACCGGGACGGTCGTGCCGGGAACCGCGGTGCGGGAGAACAGCTACATGCCGGACTTGACGCTCACGTCGGTGCGGCAGGTGCCGGCACCGAAGGACCCATACGAGTACTGACGCCCGGACCGGGTCGGTACTCGGGGTCCTGCTGGGCGATGTGCCCCGCCGGGGCTGCGAAAGCCACTTGCGAAACCGTCGGCCGCGGCGCCGCCCTGGCGATCATGTCGCGAAAGCCACTTTCGAGACGTCTGGTGTCCCGAAAGTGGCTTTCGCGACACCACCTCAAGAACCAGGCCCGGTGACGCCCGTCAGTGGTTCGAGCAGGTCCCGACGATCTCCACGGTGTGACTGATGTCGGAGAACCCGTGTTCCGAGGCGATCTTCTCGGCCCACCGCTCCACGGCCGGGCCCTCGACCTCGACGGTGCTGCCGCAGATCCGGCACACCAGGTGATGGTGGTGGTGCGACGAGCAGCGCCGGTAGATGGCCTCGCCGGTGTCGGTGCGCAGGACGTCGATCTCGCCGGCCTCCGAGAGCGACTGCAGCGTCCGGTACACCGTGGTGAGCCCGATACCGTCGCCGCGTTTGCGCAGCTCGTCGTGCAGTTCCTGGGCGGAACGGAAGTCGTCGATCTCCTTGAGCAGCTCCACCACGGCGGCCCGCTGTTTCGTCGACCGGCGTCCCGGCACCGGCGCGGAACTGTTGGCCGTCGTCGGACTCATGCTCACTTCCCCTCCTGAACGTGGGCTACGGCGTCCACCACGATATGCGCAAGGTGATCGTCGACCAGCCGGTACACCACCTCACGGCCGCGTCGCTCACCCTGTACGACCCCCGCGGTCTTCAGTACCCGCAGGTGCTGGCTGATCAGCGGCTGCGCGACATCGAGCGTGTCCACCAGTTCGTGGACGCACCGGTCCGCGTTACGCAGCTGCAGCACGATGGCGATGCGCACGGGGGCGGCGAGGGCCCGGAGCAGGTCACCCGCGTCCGCGAGCACGGCGGGCGAGGCCGACACGGCGGGTTCGGCGGGGGGACGGGCGGACGAATGCGGTCCGGGGTCCTCCGCGAGGCCCGCGGCGGCCGAATCCGGGGTCACCGTAGCCATCGCGGCCTCCAAGTCCATCATGATTTCCGAAGTCATTGCCAGTAACAGTCCAGTCCATCTTAGTGTTCCCGTCCCCGCTGGTCTGTTCGCCGACCGGGCGACCACTTGGCGGCGACGTTACTGCTCCATTCGGGTGACTTCGCGAAGAAATGACCATTCCGCTTCGCATGTCGTCGCCAACGGTGCAAGGTTGTCGCGGAGCGTTTCGTCGCTTCACACTGACGACCGCGCTCAGAGTGCCCGGAGAAGGCAGTGGGGAGACATGACTCGTTTCGTGACGAAGCTGGCCGCCGCGACGGCGGCCGTCGCTTTGGCCTCGGTTCCGGGGCTCGCCTCGGCGCAGACGACGAAGGCCGTCGATGAGAAGACCGGCCCCGTGTCGTTCGCGAACGTGGCGTCGGTGCGGATCGGGAACCCGGGATCGCTGATCACCGAGACCCAGCGTTCGCCGTTGACGCCCGGCCAGTCGAAACTCTCCCCGGACCGCACTGTCGTCCCGCGTGACGCCGGCGAGCAGGGCACCCTCGGTGACAAATGGGCCATCAACCTGGGCCGCTACGGCGCGCAGAGCCCGTTCCCGGCCGGGATCGCCAGCCGTGATCACAACGTGGTCGCCGCGCTGCAGCAGACCACGGTCCCGACGGCGGTCGCGGAAAGCAACTACGCCCTGATCGACAACGGGCGCGGCGGCGCGAAGCCGCTCGACAACACCGTGCTGGTGCTCGAAGGCGCGAAGAGCTCGGTCGACTGTGCCGCGCCGGGCAAGGCGACGTCGTCGACGAGCGTGGGCAAGATCTGGGTACGGGACCAGAACGGCGACCTCAAGCCGTCCGGTGCTTCGGGTGTCGACGTCAAGGGGCTCAAGCTCGGCCCGCCGTCGATGATCAAGAACGAGAGCCTCAGCAAGGACAAGACCACCTCCGACCTGACCGTCACGCGCGTGACCGCCTTCGACCAGCTCATCCGCCAGGACGGCTGGCGCGCCGGCGACGTGACCGCAGTCGCGGGCTGGAAGGTGGACATCGTCACGCACGTGCGCGACGAGACGGGCAAGGATCTGCGTGAGGCCCGCACGACGGTCGTGCTCGGTGGCGTGAGCTGCGCGATCCCGAGGAACTTCGTGGCGAAGCCCGCCGGCGGTACGGGACCGGGCGCGGCGCCCGAGCAGCCCGCGGTGCCGGGGACGGTGCCCGCGGGCGGTATCCCGCCGCAGGCCGACGACTCGACGCGGACCGTGGTCGGGCTCGGGCTGCTGGGCGGCGGCATCCTCGTCGGCGCCGCGGCCATGCTGATGCTTCGCCGTCGCAAGCCCGTGCCGGTGCGGGAGAAGTAGCGGCCCGTGCGGCCCTGGCTGGCGGGACTGTCCGCCGTGGTCACCGCGATCGCGATCTCGGCGGGCGTGGTCGTGCTGACCTGGATCCCGCCGGAATCGCCGGCGGTCTCGTTCGCCGAACCCGCGGTCATGCCGGGTGAGGACGGCGCTCCCTTGGCGCTGCCCGCCGACAGTTCGAAACGGGGGCAGCGCCCCGGCACGATCCGCCTGCCCGAAGGCGGGTCGGCGAGACTCGTCCGCTCCGAGGTCACCGCTCAGGGTGTCCTCCCGATCCCGCGCGGTCTCGGCGACGCGGCGTGGTGGGGTGTGCGGCTCGGCGCGGAAGCGGGTACGTCGCTGATCTCCGGGCACGTCAACTGGGGTGGCGTCAAAGGGCCGTTCGACGAGCTGTGGCGGATGCGCGAGGGCCAGGAGGTGGCCGTCAGCGACGCGGCGGGCGGTATCTGGGTCTATCGCGTGCGCGAGGTCGTCACCGTGCACAAGGACGACCTGCCCGCGCAGGCGGCGAAGCTGTTCGCGCAGAGCGGGCCGCACCGGCTGGTGCTGGTCACCTGCGGCGGCGACTACCTCGGGGGTACGGACGGCTACCGGGACAACCGGGTCGTCGTCGCGACTCCCGTTTCCGGGCCGCCCGCCTGATTCCCGCATTCAGAGGACGAAATGCGGGAAGTCGGTGCAACCACTCGCGGCTCGCGTCGCGTGTCTAGCCACACCGGCCGCTCCGGCGGCTTGACGCGAGCAAGGAGTAATACCCGATGGTGGGACAGATCGACGACGGCACGGCGAGCGAGGAGCGGCCGAAAAAGCGCTCCAGCCTGGGGTTGATCCTCATCGGCGCCGCGATCTTCGTGGTGGCGGCCGTGGTCGCGGTGCTGGTGTTCACCGGAAAGAGTGATTCTGTCGTCGCGGCCGCCCCCGGTCAGGCGGACACGTCGGCGGGGCAGCAGGCGCAGGCCCCGGCCGACACGGGACAGGCGCCCGGCACGGTCAGGCTCCCCGGTGGCGGCACGGCGAAACTGATCCGCAAGGAACTGACCGCGGACGGGACCCTCCCCATCCCCGAGGGTCTCGACGAAGCCACTTGGTGGGGCGCGAAACTGGGCGCCGACCAGGGCGCTTCCCTGCTTTCCGGGCATGTGAACTGGAAGGGGAAGAAGGGCCCGTTCGACGAACTGTGGCGGCTCAAGACCGGCCAGCAGGTCGACGTCGTCGACACCGACGGCGGCAAGTGGGTCTACAAGATCGGCGAGGTCGTCACCGTGCACAAGACGAAGCTCGCCGAACAGTCGGAAAAGCTGTTCGGACCGGACGGGCCGCATCGGCTGGTGCTGGTCACCTGTGGTGGCGAGTACGTCGGCGGGACCGACGGTTACGAGGACAACCGCATCGTCACCGCCTCGTTGGTCAGCAGGCCCTGAGCGGTCCGACCTCGCCGGAGGTCGTGCGGGGACGGGCGGTTAGTCTTGTCCTTCTAGTCCATACCCGTCCCCGCATGCTTCGGAGCGTGGAGTGCCCGCCAACACCATTGAGACCGTCGTCAGCCTGTGCAAGCGTCGAGGCTTCGTTTTCCCGTGTGGAGAGATCTACGGCGGTACCAAGTCGGCGTGGGACTACGGGCCCCTCGGTGTCGAACTCAAGGACAACATCAAGCGCCAGTGGTGGAAGACCGTCGTGCAGAGCCGCGACGACGTCGTCGGCCTCGACTCCTCGGTCATCCTGCCGCGCCAGGTGTGGGTCGCGTCGGGTCACCTCGACGTCTTCACCGACCCGCTGATCGAATGTCTGTCCTGCCACAAGCGTTTCCGCGCCGACCAGCTGGCCGAGGACTTCTCCGCCCGCTCGGGCAAGGAGGTGTCCGAGGACGACCTGTCCGAGGTGCCGTGCCCGAACTGCGGCACCCGCGGGCAGTACACCGCGCCGCGTGACTTCAACATGATGCTCAAGACCTACCTCGGCCCGGTCGAGTCCGAGGAAGGCGTGCACTACCTCCGCCCGGAGACCGCGCAGGGCATCTTCATCAACTTCCTCAACGTGCAGACCGCCGCGCGCAAGAAGCCGCCGTTCGGCATCGGCCAGATCGGCAAGTCGTTCCGGAACGAGATCACGCCGGGCAACTTCATCTTCCGCACGCGCGAGTTCGAGCAGATGGAGATGGAGTTCTTCGTCGAGCCGGGCGAGGACGAGACCTGGCACCAGTACTGGATCGACGCGCGCACCGAGTGGTACAAGGACCTCGGGATCAAGGCGGACAACCTCCGTCTTTACGAGCACCCGAAGGAAAAGCTCTCCCACTACTCGAAGCGCACCGTCGACATCGAGTACCGCTTCGCGTTCAACGCGGGCCAGGAATGGGGCGAGCTCGAAGGCATCGCGAACCGCACCGACTTCGACCTCACCACGCACTCGAACCACTCCGGCGTCGACCTGTCGTTCTTCGACCAGGCCACGAAGCAGCGGTTCCGCCCGTTCGTCATCGAGCCCGCGGCCGGTGTCGGCCGGTCGATGATGGCGTTCCTCGTCGACGCCTACCACGAGGAAGAGGTGCCGAACGCCAAGGGCAGCACCGACACCCGCGCGGTGCTCAAGCTGGACTACCGGCTCGCGCCGTTCAAGGTCGCCGTGCTCCCGTTGTCGCGCAACGCCGACCTCACGCCGAAGGCGCGCGACGTCGCCGCGGCGCTGCGCAAGCACTGGAACGTCGACTTCGACGACGCGGGCGCGATCGGCCGCCGCTACCGGCGCCAGGACGAGATCGGGACGCCGTACTGCGTCACCGTCGACTTCGATTCGCTCAACGACCACGCGGTGACCGTGCGGGAGCGCGACACCATGGCGCAGGAGCGGGTCGCGATCGACAAGCTGGAGTCCTACCTGGCGGGGCGTCTGATCGGCGCCTGAGTTCCGGCTGGGAAGTACGTGAAGGCCCCCTTCATTGCGTTAGGCGCAGTGAAGGGGGACTTCACGTACTTGCCTTCGCGTGTCTGGATGGACGGCACGCGTGCTTAGGCGGACGACACGCGTGATTGGACGGACGACACGCTCGCGACCGGGCTCCGGCGCGTGTCGTCCGTCTGGACACGTGTGCCGTCCGTCCAATCACGCGTGTCGTCCCTTCGATCACGCCGAACCGCTTGCCCAGGCTTCGCCGGCGTTGCGAAAGCCACTTTCGCAACGTTGAAGGTTGCGAAAGTGGTTTTCGCAACGTCGCCCCACCGGCGCCGACCCCCCACCCCTGACAACTGTCACCCTCAGGTCGTGACGCGTGGCCCAAGGCCGGGGCACGCCCGAGCGACAAGCTTCAAACATGCGAGAACAAGACATCACCGCGGGGGCGGCGGTCCGGCTTTCCGGGCTGCGTAAGCACTATGGGGACGTCCACGCCGTCGACGGCGTGGACCTGACGATCGCGCCGGGCGAGGTGGTCGCCCTCCTCGGCCCCAACGGCGCGGGCAAATCCACCACGGTCGACATGATCCTGGGACTCTCGAAACCCGATGCCGGCACCGTGACCGTCTTCGGGCGGGAGCCGGGTGACGCGGTCGGCGACGGGATGATCGGCGCGATGCTGCAGGGCGGCGCGCTCGTCGAGGATCTCACGGTCGCGGAGACCGTCGGCATGGTCGCGGCGCTGCACCGCGAGCCGATGCCCGTGCGCGAGGCGTTGCGCCGTGCCGGGATCGAGGACATCGCGAACCGGCGCTCCACCAAGCTTTCCGGTGGGCAGAAGCAGCGCGTGCGGTTCGCCGTCGCGCTGGTGAGCGACCCCGATCTGCTGATTCTCGACGAGCCGACCGCCGCGATGGACGTCGGTACGCGCCGCGAGTTCTGGAAGTCCATGTACGAGTACACGAACTCAGGTCGCACGGTCCTGTTCGCGACCCACTATCTCGAAGAGGCCGAAGAGTTCGCCGACCGTGTCGTGCTGATGCGGTCGGGCCGGATCGTCGCGGACGGTTCGGTCGCGCAGGTCCGTGCGCTGGCCGGGGGACGCACGATCCGCGCGGTGGTGCCCGCGGCGGCGGAGCCGGTGATCGCGGCGCTGCCCGCGGTCACCGGTCACGAACTCCGCGCCGGCCGCGTGGCGATCTCCAGTTCCGATTCCGACGCGACGCTGCGGGCGTTGCTGAGCCAGGTGCCCGAAGCGCACGACATCGAGATCAGCGCCGTCGGCCTCGAAGGCGCGTTCCTGTCCCTGACCACCAGCGAGGAAGCCGTCCGATGAACCCGACCTACCTCAAGACCGAGATCGTCCGTACCTTCCGTTCGACCAGGTTCGTGCTCTTCGCGGTCGCCTTCCCGGTGCTGATGTTCCTGTTGCAGGCCAACGTCTTCGCCGCGGGCGAAGTGAACATCGCGGGCGTGATCATGGTCAACATGATGGCCTTCGGGGCCTTCTCCGCCGCGATGACGAGCGGCGCGAAACTCGCCATCGAGCGGTCCACCGGTTGGCAGCGCCAGCTGCGGCTGACGCCGTTGACCGGCGCCGGTTACCTCGGCGGCAAGGCGCTCTCGGCGATGCTCGTCGCCCTGCCGGCGCTGCTCGTCGTCCCGCTGGTCGGTGTCCTCTTCCAAGGTGTCCACCTCGACGCCGTCGGCTGGCTGCGGCTCGTGGCGGGTATCTGGCTCGGCGCGATCCCGCTGGTGCTGCTCGGTCTGCTGCTCGGCCAGTTCGGCACGCCGGAGTCGATGCAGCCGCTGAACATGATCGTCATGATGGGCATGGGGTTCCTCGGCGGCCTGTGGATCCCGATCGACGGGATGCCGTCGTGGATGGCCGACGTCGCCAAGGTGACGCCCACGTATTGGCTGATCCAGCTGGTCCGCCCGGTCGTCACCGACCATCTCACGGTGAGTCTCCCGGCCGCGCTCGGTGTGCTGGCGGCGTGGACCGCGGTCCTCGGGACGCTCGTGATCAGGCGTTACCGTAAGGACAGTGCGCGGGTCTGAGAAATGGGTGAACCGGTGAGTGACTACCCGGGCAGGGTCGAGACGGGCTTGAACAGCCGGGAGAACTGGTGGGCGGATATGCCGCCGCGAACCGGCCGGGGACCTCGGCCGAGGCGGTGGGTGTTCTTCGGCCTCGCCTTCATCGTGCCCGGCTTCGCCCCCGCCGTGGTCGATCTGGCCACCGACGGTGCGACCGCGAAAGAGCTGGTGATCGCCGTTCTCCTGCTCTTCTACGGCTCCTGCTACGTGCTGTTCCCGCTCAGCCTGCGGCCTTCCCGGCGGAAGACGACCTACGTCTTCTCGGTGCTGATGCTGCTCATCGGTCTCGCCCTCGTGTTCCTGCACGACAACAACCCGTACGTCCTGATCTACGCGACGGCGGTGCTGGCCTTCACGCTGCCGCCGGCGTGGGCGGTGATCCTGGACGGCGGCGCCCTGCTGCTGGTGCTGGCCGTCCACCTGGTCCTCGGGAAGGACGACTTCGGCGATCTCATCGCGGTCACCTCGATCACGGCGGCGATGTTCTTCATGGCGAACCTGGTCCGCGCGGTGCGGAAACTGGAGGCGGCGAACCAGGAGATCGCGACGCTCGCGGTGGCGGGCGAACGCGAACGCCTGGCGCGGGATCTGCACGACATCCTCGGCCACAGCCTCACCACCATCACGGTCAAGGCCGGGCTCGCCCGCCGGATCCTGGAGAGCGGCAAGGACGACCCCCGCGCGCTACAGGAGATCCGCGAGGTCGAGGGCCTGACCCGCAGCGCGCTCTCGGACATCCGGGCCACGGTGTCGGAGTATCGCGAGGTGTCGCTGTCGGCGGAGGTCGCCGGGGCGCGGGCGGCGTTGCGGGCGGCCGAGATCGACGCGGATCTGCCGCACGCGGTGGACAACGTCGATCCCGCCCTGCAGCGCACTTTCGGTTACGTGCTGCGGGAAGCGGTCACCAACGTGATCCGGCATTCCGGGGCGAAACGGGTGAAAGTCCGCTTCGGCAAGACCTGGCTGGAAGTCGAGGACGACGGTGAAGGCGGCGACGCGACGGCGGGCAACGGCCTGCGCGGGCTCACCGAACGGTTGGACGCGGTCGGCGGGACCTTGACCGCCACCACGCCACCTGGGGGAGGATGGCTCGTCCGGGCGGAGGTACCCGAGTCCGCCTTCCGGAGCGGCGCGCCCGCGCCACTCTCCGATCCCACGGGAGGCTGCGCGTGATCCGGGTCCTGCTCGCCGACGACCAGGCGATGGTGCGCGGGGCGCTGGCCACCGTGCTCGGCCTCGAAGCCGACATCGAGGTGGTCGCCCAGGTCGGCTCGGGAGACGAAGTGCTCCAGCGGGCGAAGGAGACGGCCCCGGACGTCGCGCTGCTCGACGTCCAGATGCCCGGCAAGGACGGTCTCGAAGCCGCCGCCGAGCTGCACGGCGCGCTTCCGCTGTGCCGGATCATCATCTGCACCACCTTCGGCAGGCCCGGGTATCTCTCGCGGGCGATGGCCGCGGGCGCCGCGGGGTTCGTGGTCAAGGACGCTCCGCCGGAGCAGCTCGTGGACGCCGTCCGGCGGGTCCACGGCGGGCTCCGGGTGGTCGATCCCGCGCTCGCCGCGGAATCGCTCGCCACCGGCGCGAGCCCGCTCACCGGACGCGAACACGACGTCCTCAGTGCCGCCAAGGACGGCCGCACGGTGGCCGACATCGCCCGTGCCCTGCACCTTTCCGAAGGCACCGTGCGCAACCATCTTTCGGCCGCGATGGGCAAGACCGGGGCGAGGACCCGGGCCGAGGCGGTGCGGCTCGCGGAAGAGCACGGCTGGCTCTGAGATCGACTCCCCGCTCTGCGAGAATCACCCACGTGAGTACCGCCGAACGGACGAAACCGACTCGCGCGAACTGGGTTCGCCGGATAGTGGCGGGATTCCTGCTGGTCGTCGTCGCGGTGATCGGCGGAACGGCGTTCCGGGTCTGGCAGGTCGCGCGTGAGGACGTGCGCGACCGGGCCGACGTCATCGTGGTGCTCGGCGCGGCCCAGTACAACGGCAGGCCGTCGGAGATCTTCCAGGCCCGGCTGGCGAAGGCGAAGACGCTGTACGACCAGGGCGTGGCGAAGGTGATCGTCACCGCGGGCGGCAAGAAGGCGGACGACAACTACACCGAGGCGCACGCGGGCGCGCAGTGGCTGCGCAAACGCGGCGTGCCCACGGCGGCGACGCTGCCGGTCGGCGAGGGCAGCGACACGCTGCGGAGCCTCCGCGCGGTCGCCGAGCAGGTGCAGAAACGGGGCTGGAAGACCGCTGTGCTGGTCAGCGACCCGTGGCACTCCTTCCGCGCACGGGTGATGGCCGACGACCTCGGGCTCGAGACCTGGACGTCGCCCACCCATCGCGGCCCGATCGTGCAGACCCGCGAGACGCAGGCGCGCTACATCGTCCGCGAGACCGGCGCGCTGCTGTACTACCGCCTCACGAAGTCGCCGGCGGACAGTCTGTTCGGTACCGGCGAGGTCTGACGCCCGATAAGTGTCGGTGAGCACGTTTAGTCTGGTCGGGTGGACACCTACACCGAGGCCGACAGGGCGCGCCTGCTGCCCGAGCGGCCCAAGGGCGCGGCGTTGGAAGGCGCCGCGGACGGGCGGAGCGCCTTCGCCCGTGATCGTGCCCGAGTGCTGCACTCGGCCGCTCTGCGCCGGCTGGCGGGCAAGACCCAGGTGGTCGGCCCGGGGGAAGGGGCCGAGGTCAGCGGTGTGCCCCGCACGCGGCTGACGCATTCGCTGGAGGTCGCGCAGATCGGCAGGGGTATCGCGGACGAGCTGGGCGCGGATCCGGATCTGGTGGACACGGCGGGCCTCGCGCACGACATCGGGCATCCGCCGTTCGGGCACAACGGCGAGCGCGCGCTGAACGAGGTCGCCCAGCCGTGCGGTGGTTTCGAGGGCAACGCGCAGACGTTGCGGATCCTGACCAGGCTGGAGCCCAAGGTCCTGCTCGAAGGCGGGCTCGTCGGCGGGCTGAACCTCACCCGCGCCTGTCTCGACGCCTCGATGAAGTACCCGTGGCAACGTGAAGAAGGCAATGCGAAGTACGGCGTCTACGCCGACGACGCCGAGGTGTTCGGGTGGGTCCGGGAAGGGGCGCCGGAGCGCCGCACCTGCCTCGAAGCGCAGATCATGGACTGGTCCGACGACGTCGCCTATTCCGTGCACGACGTCGAAGACGGAGTACTGGCCGGGCGGATCTCGTTGCGGGTGCTGGCCGACCCGGAGGAACGCGCGGCGGTGGCCGAGGCGGCGCGGCGGTTTTCGCACCGGTCGCAGTCCACTTTGGAGGGTGCGGCGAAGGAACTGCTCGACCTGCCGGTGGTCGCCGAGCTCAGCGAACCGGGGCTCGACGGGTCGCTCAAGGCGCAGGTCGCGTTGAAACGGCTGACGAGCGAGCTGGTCGGCCGGTTCGCGACGGCGGTCGTCGGCGCGACACGGCAGGTGTACGGCGAAGGACCGTTGAGCCGCTACGCCGCGCGGCTGGTCATCCCGGAGCAGGTCGCGGCCGAGGTCGCGTTGCTCAAGGCGCTCGCGCTGCGGTACGTGATGAGCGACAAGCGGCGTCTCGCGATGCAGGACGGCCAGCGTCAGATGCTCGCCGAGCTGGTCGTCGCGCTGTGCCGCCGCGCGCCCGATTCACTGGACGGCCTGTTCCTGCCCGCGTGGGAGGCCGCCTCGGACGACGCGGCCCGGCTGCGCGTGGTCGTCGACCAGGTGGCGTCGCTCACGGACGCGCAGGCGTACGCGTGGCACGCCTGGCATACGGGCCGCCACGGCTGAGAAGGCCGAGCCGCCCGCTCACCCTGCCCCGGCCGACGTTGCGAAAGCCACTTTCGCAACCTTCAACGTTGCGAAAGTGGCTTTCGCAACGTCGGCGGGGGCGGGGAGGAGTCGGTGACCGGCCCCGGGACCGCCGAACAGGTCGCGAAAGCCACTTTCGCGACGTCTGGTGTCCCGAAAGTGGCTTTCGTGACATGCCGGCTCGGCGCCGCCCCTCGGACAAGGCGGAACTTTCGGACAGGAGACGGGCGGCCCCGTCCACGGTACGGTCTGCGGCATGGGCGCTGTCGAAAGCCACCTCCGGTTTGGTCTGGACCTCTATCGGGTGCTGGCGAGCCGCGCGGAGAACGCGTGCTTCTCGCCGTACTCGATCGCGAGCGCGCTCGGCCTGGTGACCCAGGCCGCCAAGGGCAAGACCAGAGAAGAGCTGATCGCGCTGCTCGGCGACCCGGACGAGCTGGCCGACCTGCTGGGCAAGGCCTCGTCGCTGCTCGACGACGGTCCCGAACTCGCGGTCGCGAACACGCTCTGGGCCTGGGACGGGCTCCCGCTCGAAGACTCCTTCCGCGAGGAGCTCGCCACCTGGCCGGGCGGGAAGGTCGAAAGCGCCCCGTTCGGCGACGATCCGGAGGCCGCCCGGCGGCTGATCAACGCCGACGTCGCCGAGGCCACCCGCGAACTGATCCCCGAACTGCTGAAGCCGGGGACCGTCGCACGGGACACCGTCGCCGCGATCGTCAACGCCCTGTATCTCAAAACCGCCTGGACCAACCCGTTCTCGAGTGACAACACCGCGCCCGCGGACTTCCACGCGCCGTCCGGCACCCGTACGGTGCCGACGATGTGGCTCGAAAAGCAGCTCGACCACACCCACGAGGACGGCTGGCAGGTCGTCCGCCTCGGTGCCGAGGGCGGGGTGGAGGCGATCGTCCTGCTGCCGGACGGCGATCTCGACGACGCCGAGCTGGACGCGGGCAAGCTGGCGCGGCTGCTGGAGAACACGCGGTCCAAGACCATCGCCCTGTCGCTGCCGAAACTCGACCTCGACGTCGACAGCCCGCTGACGGCGAAACTCCAGGAACTCGGTGTGCGGACGATGTTCACCGCCGACGCCGACCTCACCGGGCTCGCCGACGACGACCGGCTCGAAGTGTCCGAGGTCGTCCACCAGTCCGTGCTCCGCATCGACGAACAAGGCCTCGAAGGCGCCGCCGCCACGGCGGTGCTGATGCGGCTGACGTCGCTCATCGTCGACGAACCGCTCGAAGTCGCCGTCGATCGCCCCTTCCTTCTGCTCGTCAGGCATGCCTCGACGGGTGTGATCTACTTTCTCGCCCGCGTAGTCGAGCCGTGAGGACGGTCCGTGAGTCTTTTCCAGGCTGAGGCGGAGGTGGAGGCCGAGAAGACTCCCACGAGACCCCGCCGGTTCGCCGCCGCCGACGCCGCCATCATGGGCGGCTTCCTGCTGTTCGCCTTCCTGCTCTACAACGGGCTCTGGCTCGACCTCGAGGAGGGCTATCTCTGGAACAGCGCGTCGGACCAGAACCTGTGGGAGTGGTTCTTCTCCGTCACCGCGGACAACGTGCTGCACCTGAGGAATCCGCTCAGCACGCATTTCCAGAACCATCCGCTCGGCGTGAACCTGATGGCCAACACGGCCATGCTCGGCATCGGCATCCCGCTCTCGCCGGTCACGCTCACCTTCGGCCCGACGGTCACCTGGGCCATCGCGCTCACCGGCGGTCTCGCCGGCACCGCGGCCGCCTGGTACTGGGTGTTCTCGCGGCATCTGGTCACCCACCGGGTCGGCGCGGCCATCGGCGGCGCCTTCGTCGGCTTCGCCCCGCCGATGATCTCGCACGGCAACGCGCATCCGAACTTCGTCGCGTGGTTCGTCCTGCCGTTCATCGCGCTGCTGGTCTTCAAGATCGCCCGCGGCGAACGCCCCGTCCGCAACGGGATCTTCCTCGGCCTGCTGGCGGCGTACCAGATCTTCCTCGGCGAGGAACCGCTGCTGATCTTCGCGATGGCGTTCGCGATCTTCGCCATCGCCTACTTCGCGACGAACCACCGCGAGTTCCCGCCGATGGCGAAACCACTGGGGATCGGCGTCGGCATTGGGGTCCTCGTGGCCCTCGTGCTGTGCGCTTTCCCGCTGTGGTGGCAGTTCTTCGGCCCGCAGAGCTATCAGGCGATCGAGCACGGCCCGGTCGGGAACGACACGGCCGCGTTCACCCGGTTCGCGACGCAGTCGGTCGCCGGGCAGCCGCAGGCCGCCGCGGACGTGTCGATGAACCGCACCGAGGAGAACGCCTTCTTCGGCTGGCCGTTGATCGTGCTGATGGTCGTCATCACCGTCTGGCTGTGGCGCGAGGTCTTCGCGCGGGCGCTGGCGATCTCCATGTTCGTGATGGCTTGGCTCTCGCTCGGCGTGCAGATCATCGTGGTGCACGAGGAAACCGGCATCCCGGGACCGTGGAAGCTCTTCTCGGAGCTGCCGCTGTTCGAGTCGCTGCTGGAATCGCGGCTCGCGATGGGCTGCATCCCGCTGATCGGCGCGCTGCTGGCGTTGGCCACCGAGCGCGTCTACGCGGTCGCGTCGAAACTCCCCGAAGTGCCGGGGGAACGGCGATTCCCGTTGCGGCTGCTGTGGATCGGCGTCGTCATCGCGGTCCTGCTGCCGATCGCGCCGACCCAGCTGATCGTGAAGGAACGGCCGCCGACACCGCGGTTCCTCGCCGACGGCACCTGGCGGAGCTACGTCGCGCCCGGCGGGACCGTGGTACCCGTGCCGTTGCCGAGTTCCGGCGAATCCGAACCGCTGCACTGGCAGATCGACGCCGGACTCGGCTATTCGATGCCGGAGGGGTACTTCGTCGGGCCGAGCGGCCCGGACGACAAACGCGGCCGCTACGGCGCCGTCCAGCGGCCGACCTCGGTCATCTTCGACCAGATCAAGCAGACCGGCGTACCGGCGACGATCACCGAATCGCAGCGGGTGCAGGCACTGGAGGATCTGCGGTACTGGAACGCCGACGTGCTCGTGCTGATCCCGCGCGAACACCAGGACGCCTTCCGGACCACTGTGGACCTGCTGCTGCGGAAACCCGCCGAGTTCGTCGACGGCGTCTGGGTGTGGGACGTCCGGACGATCACCCCCTGAGGCCGGCGCGGCTCGCGGACCACCGCGAGCCCACCGGCATCGCGAGGTGCGCGTTGACCCGGACCGTCCCGCTGCCGAGCCGAGCCGCGACCTCGGCGGCGTACTCCTCGTCCGTGCCCCACACCGAACCGCACAGGCCGGGCGCCGTGGCGTTCGCCAGCCCGACCGCTTCGTCCACTGTGGAGCATCGGACGACCGGCAGCACCGGGCCGAACTGTTCCTCGGTCACGACTCGCATCCCGTCGTGCGCCTCGGCGAGGATCGCCGGGGCGAAGAAGTACCCGGGTCCGTCGAGCGGCCCGCCGGTCACGATCCGCGCGCCGTCCGCGCGTGCCTCGTCGGTGAGTCGGGTGACGCGGTCGTACCGCGGCCGGTTGTTCACCGGACCGAGTTGTGTCCCGGGGGCGCGTCCGTCGCCGACCACCACTCGCGCCGCCACGGCCGCGAGCGCCTCGACGACGCCGTCGTAGGCGGGCCCGACGGCGTAGACCCGCTCGACCGCCACGCCGATCTGACCGCAGTTTGCGAACGCGCTCCAGAACAGCCGTTCCGCGATCGCGGCCGGATCCGTGCCGGGGAGGACGATCGCGGGATCGTTGCCGCCCAGTTCCAGTGTCAGCCGCCGCCATTCCGGCGCGGCCGCCATCCGTTTCCCGGTGTCGGCCGAGCCGGTGAAGTCGACCTGCCGGATCCCGGGATGGGCGAGCAGCCGCTCGCCGAGGGGGTCCCGTCCGGTGAGCACGGTCAGCACGCCCGGCGGCAGCACCTGCGCCAGCATCCGGCCGAGGTGCAGCGTGGTGAGCGGGGTGCGCGGCGACGGCTTGAGCACCACCGTGTTCCCGGCGGCGAACGCCGGCGCGAGTTTCGCGACGGCCGACTGCACGGGGAAGTTCCACGGCGTGATCGCGGCGACCGGTCCGCCGCCGTCGGCCCGCGGCTCCGGCCGCAGCCCGGCGAAGTACCGGAACCGCGACGCCGCCTCGGCGAACTCGGCTTCGGCCTCGTGAAGCGGTTTCCCCTGCTCTTCGGAGAGCACGGGGGCCAGCACGGGCGCGGCCTCCTCGACGACGACCGCGCACGACGTCAGCGCCGCGTGCCGGTCCGAGACGTGCCAAGCGGGCCATGCCCCGGCGGCGGCGCGGACCGCTTTGTCGACCTCGGCGGGCCCGCAGTCGGGGACGGCCGTGATCCGTTGTCCGGTGGCGGGGTCCTCGACGGCGAGCATCGTTCCTCCTGGGGGAGGGGAAAGGGCCGACTCGCCAGCCTACCGTCGATGATCGACTGGGGGTTCCGGCGAAAAGGCGAAATCGAGGCCCCGACCGGCCGCGTGGCGCGCGTCACCGGCGTCACCGGCGTCACTGTCACGTCCGTACGGGCCGTCTCGTCCATTCGGTGACCGCAACCGCACGAGGAGGACACCATGCCGCGTATTCCCGCCGTGAAGACCGCCGAGGCCGGCTTCCTGCTGAAGCTGTTCTACAAGTTCGCCGGCAAGCGCTTCGGCGCCGTGCCCGAGCCGATGGCCGTCTACGCGCACCACCCGGCGCTGCTCCGGGCGAACGGCATGCACGAAATGATGGCGGAGAAGGCCAGCAAGACGCTGCCGTCGAACGTGCGCGAGCTGGCCGTGTACCGCGTCGCGACCCAGCTCGGCTGCTCGTGGTGCATCGACTTCGGGACCATGCTGCAACTGCACGAGGGCCTCGACATCGAACGGCTGAAGAACATCGACGACTACGCGAAGTCGCCCGCCTTCACCCACCAGGAACGGCTCGCGCTCGCGTACGCCGACGCGATGACCGCGAGCCCGGTGACCGCCACCGACGAGCAGGTCGCCGAGCTGGAACGCGAGTTCGGCCGCAAGGGCGTCATCGAGCTGACCTACCAGATCGGCCTGGAGAACATGCGTGCCCGGATGAACAGCGCGCTCGACATCACCGCGCAGGGCTTCACCTCGGGCGACGCCTGCAAGATCCCGCTTCCCTGAAAGACTCCCGCGTTTAGTCCTCTGAATGCGCCCGGGCGCATTCAGAGGACTAAACGCGGTCAGGGGCCGACGCGGGTCCGCGCGGTGGTGAGCTTGTCCGGATTCGCCATGTCGTAGATCGCGACGATCTTCCCGTCGCGGATGACGAACGCGTCGACGTGCTCGTCGAGCGCCCGGTATCCCTCGGAGGCGGCCTGCGGCGGGATGTAGAGCCCGAGATCGCCGTTGACCAGCGCGGGCCTCGCCTGCTCCATCCCGGCCGGGTCGTACATCCGCATGAGGCCCTGGAACAGCCGGGTGACCTTGTCGAACCCGGCGACCGTGCGCACCGCCGTGCGCGCCTTGCCGCCGCCGTCGCCGACCAGGACGACGTCGGGATGCAGCACCTCGGCCACCGCCTGGATGTCGCCGGTGAGCATCGCGGTCATGAACTTCTCGATGATCTGCTGCTGCTCGGCGAGCGCCGTCCGGGGCGGCGGATCGGCGTCGGCGACCGCGCGGCGACCGCGGGAACCGTGCTGGCGCGCGGTTTCCGGCGTGCAGCCCAGGATCTCGGCGATCTCCCCGAACGGCACAGAGAACGCGTCGTGCAGGACGAACGCGACGCGTTGCTCCGGCGTCAGCCGGTCGAGGACCACCATCGCCGCCATGCGCATGCCGTCGTCGCGGACGGCGACGGTCAGCGGATCCTCCGACGACGGCGTCCCCAGCGGGCCGAGGACCGGTTCGGGCAGCCATTCGCCGACGTACCGCTCGCGGCGCACCACCGCGGACCGCAGCCGGTCGAGGCAGATGCGGCTGACGACGGTGGTCAGCCAGCCCTTCTGGTCTTCGATGGCCGAGCGGCGCTGGTCGTCCAGGCCGCTCAGGCGCAGCCACGACTCTTGGACCGCGTCCTCGGCGTCGGACAGCGTGCCGGTCAGCCGGTAGGCGACCGAGACCAGATGGGGGCGCAACGCGGCGAAGTTCCCGGCGAGTTCGTCCAGGGCGGTGCTCATTCCCCGAGTGTGCCGCACAGTGCTCCGGACGCGGGAACTAGAGTGATGAGCGTGGCAGGACGGATTCGGGAAAGCGACATCGCGGAGGTGCGCGAGCGTAACCGGATCGACGAGGTCATCGGTGACTACGTGGCCCTCCGCAACGCCGGCGGCGGCAGCCTGAAAGGGCTTTGCCCGTTCCACAACGAGAAGACCCCGTCGTTCAATGTGCGCCCCACCCACGGCACCTTCCACTGCTTCGGCTGCGGCGAAGGCGGTGACGTGATCAAGTTCATCCAGAAGATGGACCTGATCTCGTTCGTGGAAGCCGTCGAGCGCCTCGCGGATCGCGTGGGGTTCCGGCTGACCTACGAAGGCGGTGGCGGAAGCGTCCAGCGTGATCGCGGCACCCGCGCCCGGCTGATCGAGGCGCACCGCGCGGCGCAGGAGTTCTACGCCGAGCAGCTGCTCACCCCGGACGCGCGGGCGGCGCGGGACTTCCTGTCCGAACGGGGTTTCGACGCGGCCGCCGCGCAGACGTTCGGCTGCGGCTACGCGCCGGCGGGCTGGGACAAGCTCACGAAGCATCTGCTCAACCGCGGGTTCGAGGTCAAGGAACTGCTCACGGCCGGGCTGGCCAAGGAGGGGCAGCGCGGGCCGATGGACCGGTTCAACCGGCGGCTGCTCTGGCCCATCCGCGACGTCGGCAACGAGGTGGTCGGGTTCGGCGCGCGGCGCCTGTACGACGACGACCGCGTCTCGGCGAAGTACCTGAACACGGCGGAATCGCCGATCTACAGGAAGTCGCAGGTGATGTTCGGCCTCGACCTGGCCAAACGCGAGATCGCGAAACGGCACCAGGTCGTCGTCGTCGAGGGCTACACCGACGTGATGGCGATGCACGCCGCGGGCGTCCCGACGGCCGTCGCGTCCTCGGGCACCGCGTTCGGCGAGGACCACATGAAGGTCCTCCGGCGGCTGATGATGGACGACGACGCCTTCCGCGGCGAAGTGATCTTCACCTTCGACGGTGACGAAGCGGGCCAGAAGGCGGCGCTGAAGGCGTTCGAGGGTGACCAGACCTTCGCGGGGCAGACCTACATCGCGGTCGCCCCCGACGGCATGGACCCGTGCGAACTCCGGCTCGCCAAGGGCGACGCCGCGGTGCGCGACCTGGTCGCGCGGCGGATCCCGCTGTTCGAGTTCGCGATCAAGAGCATGCTCAAGGCGTTCGACCTCGACTCCGTCGACGGTCAGGTGGCGGCGCTGCAGAAGACCGTCCCGATGGTCGCGGGGATCAGGGACCGCGCCAGCCGCGACGGTTACGCGTCGAAACTCGCGTGGTGGGTCGGCTGGCAGGACGCGGCGCAGGTGGTGAACCGGGTGCGCGGCAGCGCGGGGGCGGCGGCGAAACGTTCCGCCACCATCGAGGTCCGGCGGCCCGCTCCTTCCTCGGCGGCGGCCGCGGCCGAGGAGGACCTGCCCCGGCCCGCGCCCGGCGACCCGCGGTTCATCGCGCAGCGTGAGGCGCTCAAGGCGGCGCTGCAGCAGCCGATGCTCGCCGGGGCCGAGTACGACGCGCTCCCCGAGGACGCTTTCACCCATCCGGTTTACGTCGCCATCCACAAGGCGCTGCTGTCCGCCGGGGGAGCGGGTTCCGGGCTGACCGGGCCCGCCCTGCTCGACGCCGCCGCCCCGCACTGTCCGCAGGGGACGGTGCGGCGCGTGCTCAGTGAGCTTTCGGTGGAACCGTTGCGCGCCAAGGGCGAGGTCGATTCGCGCTACATCTCCGCGCAGCTCGCGGCGGTGCAGGAGAGCCTCGTCGGCCGCCAGATCAACGAGATCAAGTCGAAGCTCCAGCGGCTTTCCCCGGTCGAGGCGCCGGACGACTACCGCGCCCTGTTCGGCGACCTCGTCGCGCTCGAGCAGTACCGGAAGGCGCTGAAGGAACAGGCCATCGGCGGATTGGACTGAGCATGGGCTGGCTGCGTCACCTGCTGGGTGACCGTGTCCCGGCGGATTTCGACGGCACGCTGGACGACGGCGAGCACGTCGTCGGGAGCGCGGCGGTCGAGGGCGGCGGATATCTGCTGGTCACCGCGCTGGGGCTGTGGATCCCGGGGCCGCGCCGGGTCGGCTGGCATCTGGTCGGCAAGGCCGCGTGGTCCGACGGGGTACTGACGCTGACCGAGTCCGAGGAGACCGGGACGGCGGGGAACGCCGTCCTGCTGGCCGACAAGACCCCGGTCCGGTTCCGGCTGCCCAAACCCGGCAAGGTCCCGATCCTGGTGCGGCAGCGGGTCGACGGCTCGGTCCGGGCACGGCACCGCAAGGACCTCGAAACCGGCGGAGCGTGGTTCGTCGAGCGCAAGGTCCCCGGTCAGGACGGCACGGTGCTGCAGGTGCGGCCCGATCCGGGCACCGACGCCGACGTCGTCAAGGCGATCGCCGAAGAAGCGGCAAGGAAGCTGGCCTAGCCTAGCAGTACACTCGTACTGTATCGCTGGGAGGCGCCATGTGGGATCCGGTCAAGTACCTCGACTACGCCGACCTGCGGGCCAGGCCGTTCCACGACCTCATGGCACGGATACCGGCCGACAATCCCCGCCGCGTCGCCGACCTCGGCTGCGGTCCTGGAAACCTGACCGCCGGTCTGGCGGAACGCTGGCCCGGCGCGGTCATCGAGGCGAGCGACAGCTCACCCGAAATGGTCGAAGCGGCTCGCTCACGGGGCGTCGACGCACGAGTGCTCGACGTCAACGACTGGGTGCCCGAGCCGGACACCGACGTGGTCATCTCGAACGCCGTGCTCCAGTGGGTCCCGGAGCACCGTCGCCTGCTCCGCCGCTGGGTGGATCTCTTGCCGTCCGGGGCGACGCTCGCGTTCCAGGTCCCCGGCAACTTCGATGCGCCGTCGCACGCCCTGGTCCGCGCCCTCGCGCGCACCGAGGAATGGGCTCCGCGCCTCGCCGACGTCGTCCTGCGGGAGAACGAGGCCGTCGACAGCCCGCTCGGCTACGGGAACCTGCTGGCCGACGCGGGATGCGCCGTCGACGCCTGGGAGACGACGTACCTGCAGCGGCTGACCGGGGAGGACGCCGTACTCGAATGGATCACCGGCACCTCGCTGCGGCCGGTCAAGGAGGCGCTGCCGGGGGAGGACTGGGACCACTTCCGCGCCCAGATCGCCCGGAAGCTGGACGAGGCCTACCCGCCGCGTCCCGACGGGACCACCTGGTTCGAGTTCCGGCGCGTCTTCGTGGTCGCCGTCGTGGGCTGAAGGGGCCATTCCCCTCGTCAGATGTAGTGAAAGGGCCCTTCGCCGCGTCGCATGCGGCGAAGGGCCCTTTCGGCTCAGGTCAGCGCTGAGGCCGCCCGAACCGCTCACCGACCTTGGCGCGAGCGACCCCGGCGGCGCCCTGCACCATGGGGTGGTCAGCGATCTTGCGGTAGGTCCGCACGATCTGCTCGTACCGCCCCCGGCCGGCCTTCGCGCCCAGCACGTAGCCCGCGGCCGCGCCCAGCAGGAACATCTTCATCCGAGTCCACGCCTCCGTTCGATCTTGCTCCAGCTGTCATTGTCCCTCAAAACGCGAGCTTGACGAGGTGCTCCCCAAAGTGGGGGGTGGGTGCGCGCCCGCCGGAGGGCATGGGCTAAAGTTCCCTCATCGGTCGGAGCGATCCGGCCGGTACGGAGCACAATCCCCTGTAGCTCAACTGGCAGAGCATTCGGCTGTTAACCGGAGGGTTCTTGGTTCGAGTCCAAGCGGGGGAGCTTAAGCCCAGGCCTGGTGGCCTGGGCTTCTTCGTGTCCGCGGTGACCATCTCTTAGAGTTGCCGCCATGGCCCACGAAATCACGCGGCTCCACCATGTGGGTCACGTCGTCCAGGACATGCCTGCCGCGCTCGACCTCTACCGGCGGCTGGGCTTCAGCGTGCCGGCGCCCAGTTACCCCGCGATGGCACCGCGGGAAGGGGGCGAGCCCGAGCCGTTCGGCGCGGCCAACACGCATGCCGACTTCCCGTGCGATTTCCTCGAACTGGCCACCGTCGTCGATCCCGGTGGCCATGTCCCGGCAGACGCGCGGCTCGTTCCGCTGCAAGCCCCGCCCGAGGTGCTGCCGACACTGGTGGAGCGGATCAACGCCACCAGTGCGAATCTGGCGGATTGCCTGGAACGCTTCGAAGGCCTGCACATCCTGATGTTCTCGTCGTCCGACATCGATGTCTCCGCAGCACGGCTGACCACCGCCGGGGTGCGGCATGGCGGCGTGAACACGGTGCGACGCCCGGCAGGCACCGAGGTCGAGACCGTCCGCTACCTGGAGATCGACGGAGTCCGGCCGGGTGTGGAGGCGGAAGGCAGGATCGGCGTCGTCGCGGACCTGGACCCGCGAATCCAGGCCACCCGGCTGGCCGATCACCCCAACGGTGCTGTCGGCCTCGTCGACGCCACGCTCTGCACCGCCGACGCCGATCTGGACGCCGTCCAGGAACGATATGAGCGCTATCTCGGCCGGGTACCGCGAAAAGAAGGGGTCTCCCGGGTCTTCGACCTTGACGGGGCCACGCTCACCGTCGTGCCCGCCTCCGGGCTGAGCGTGCTGCTACCCGGCGAGCACGCCCCAGCGTTACCCGCCCTCGTCGCGTGCACGGTCGCCGTCCAAGACCTGGCCGCGACGAAGCACTTGTTGCGGGAGAACGAGATTCCGCTGCTCCGGACGCCATCGGACGATGTCTTCGTCCCGGCCACCGCCGCACTCGGTGCCGCCATCGCCTTCCGTCAAGCAGTCGAACCTCGCCACCAGGACGGTCGTCAACAGGGCATCGTCTAAACGCGGAGCAGGGGGTGAACGTTCGTGGCGGTCAGTGCCCTGTCACGGGCAAGAGGGCGAGCGACTGGATGCGAGACCTCGCGAAGTCGCTGCCACAGCTGGGACATCCGTTGACAAGCCGGTGCGCGGACAATTGGCTACCGAAGTGCGGGATGCCGCCGTCAGGGTAGACGCCGTGGAACCGTGCCGCGCAGCACTGGCAGGTCAGGTCGTGCACCTCCGCGAGGACGACGCCCTCCAGTTGGTTCTCGGCCGGTACCAAGCCTGTGGGCCACACCGCCGCCAAAGGAATGCGGGTCGGCGATCGGTGGTAGCTGAGCAAGGCCGGACGGAAGCGGCCGTCCAAGCGGGCGAGGACGGCGGCCGTGGGGCGCAGCACCGCTGGAATGGTGTCGCCGTCGGCGAACACCTCGAGCGTGCCCCAGGCCAGGGCGAACCTCCATCGCGCTCCTGGCACGTCGTCCGGCACAGTGCCATTCTCGCATCTGCTCTCAGCGGCCGGACGGGATCGCGATCAGATCCGCGTCATGGTGGAGGTGTAGCCGCCCCCGTCGGGGTAAACCCAATCTCCGGTGAGAGAAGTGCCCTCGGCGTCGAACGTGCCCTGGAAGTAGGCGGGGCTGCCTTTCGCGCCGGCCCGGATGGTCAGGGTGTCGCCGGTGAGTTCGTAGGTGTAGTCGAGGGTGTTCCCGGTCGAGTCGTAGAACCGGGAGACCACGTCCTTGCCCGGCGGCTCGCCGAAGGGGCGCAGGTCGCCGATGACCTCCATACCGGTGATCGACTCGCCGGACTCGGTGAGATCGACGCGCTGCAGCAGGAAGAATCCGCCTGGCATCCATTCGTACCGCACGGTGCCTTCGGCCCTGCCCGGGGCCGGATGGAGATCGCCGATCCGTGGCGCGGTGGCGGCGGAAATTCACCGAGGAGGAGTCAAAGGCCCGGTCCCCCGGAATCGGCACTACCCGACGTCAGCGGCCGGTATCGTCACCCACGCGAGGTATGCCGGGTTCGACGGTTGGCGAGGTAGCGGGTGGCGGGGGAGGCCAGGCGGCTGCTGACCGGCTTCGGACGCCGGTACGCCGTCGCCGTGCGGGTCACGACCTTGCCGCCCATCGCGGCGATCGGCCTGCTCCGAAGCTCACCCGACGAGTTCGCGGCCACGGCCGTGGTGGTCGCCGTCGCCGTGGTCTGGACCTGCGCGCAGGGATGGTGGCCGCGGCGGGTCCCGGTCGCCGTGGACGTGGCGGTGCTGCTGGGCTTGTGTCTCACCGTCTTCTGGACCGACGCCGAGGCGGACGGCAACACGGGCTGGCTCCGGCTTCTGGTCGTCTTCGCGTGTGTGACCTGGCAATGGCACACCCCGCCACTGACCGGCGGCCCCGCGGCGCTGATCGCCGGTGGCGGGATGCTCGTCGTCTTCGACGCCGCCGGGCTCCACCTGACCGCGTCGCAGCTCTGGGTGCCGGCGATGGCGGCGATGTCCAGGGTGGCCTGGGTGCTCGTCACCCGCGCCGCCGAACGTGCCGATCGCACGGCGGCCGAGGCCGAGCAGGTGCGCAGGGAGGCCGCCGTGGCGGCAGCCGTCCGTGCCGACGAACGGGAGCTCGTGAACTCGCTGCACGACACTGCGGCCACCACTCTGCTGATGGTCGGCCTCGGGCAGGTGCCCCCGGACGCCGATTGGCTGGCCCCGCAGGCACGCCGGGACCTGGCCCGGTTGCGGTCCCTCGACGATGGGCGAACCTCGCCGGAGGCCGACCTCGTCGAGTTGCTCCGCGCGGACCTCGACAACGGCCACCTGACCGTCGAGCTCGACGTACCGCCGCGGCTTTCGCTGCCGTCCGAGGTGGCGGGTGCGATCGCCGGAGCCGTCCGGGAGGCGCTCAACAACGTGCGCCGCCATGCCGGGACGGACCGGGCAGGAGTCCGGTTGAGCGGCGACGCGCAGGCGCTCTCGGTCGAGATTTCCGACGAGGGCAAGGGATTCGCCGCTGACCAGGGGACGGCGCGACGCGGGCTGCGGGAATCCGTGCACGGCCGGATGAACCGGGTCGGTGGCACGGCGACGATCACCTCCGCCGAAGGGGCCGGCACGGTGGTCCGGTTGAAGTGGCCGGTATGAACGGCGGCGAAGCGACCCACGACCAGCTGAGGCGCGGGCTGCGGATCGCCGTGCTGCTCGTCGCGATCCTGACCGTCGACGTGCTCGGGACGAGCAATCTGGTGCGGGGCCTGAAATCCCACGACCTTCCCGCCGCTCAGTTCGCCGCGCTGGCCGCGCTGAACGCGGTGCTGGCCGTGGAAGTGGTGCTGGTCGTACGGCGGCGGCCGTGGGGCGCGGCGCGGTGGCCCGCCGTCGCCCTCGTGCTGTCCGCGTCCGCGCTGGCGTACCTGACGTTGCCGGACGGCAAGACGGCGACCACGGTGGACTGGTTGTTCGGCGCGGCCAACTGGGCGGGCATCGTCGTCCTGCTCGACCGTCCTTTGCGGACGATGCTGGCCTTCCTGCTGGCGCACGGGTCGCTCGCCTTGGCGAACCTGCTGCTGTTCCACGACGTGAGCCGGGGCGTGCTGGCCCGGTTCGTGACCGGCTCGGTGACGGTGATCGGCCTTCCGCTGTGCGTCGCCGTGGTCGCGGCCGTGCTGGGCCGCATCGGCGCGCGGGCGGCCGAGGCCACCCGGGAGCTGGAACGATTGCGCACCGCGGAGGCCGTCGCGGCCGGCGCGCACAATCGCCGCAAGCAGCGGCTCACCGAGCTCGCCGACACGGCCGTCCCGTTGCTGACGGGGCTCGCGGACGGTTCGCTCGCCCCATCGGATCCCTTGGTACAGCGAGAATGCGCGATCGAAGCGGCCCGGATGCGGCGGCTGTTCGCCGAAACCGACGCGGTGGAGAACCCGCTGCTGCACGAGCTGCGGCATTGCGCGGACATCGCCGACCGCAAAGGCGTCGAGGTCGATCTGGACGTTCGCGGCCAGTGGCCCGTGCCACCCGTGGCCGTCCGGCGCGACCTCACCGACGCCGCGCTCACCGCGCTGGCGACGGCCGGATCCTGGGCGCGGGTCACCGTGGTCGGCAGCCCCGGGCTGGTGTCGGTCAACGTGGTCGCGGACTGCGCCGAACCGATCGCGTCGACGCCGGGCACACCGGACGTACGGATCGAGATCTTCGACGGAGACGGAACAGTCTGGATGGAGGCCCAATGGCAGCCGGCGGAGAACTGATCACGGCGGTGATCGTGGACGATCACGCCGCGATCGCGGCGGGTGTGCGGTACTGGTGTGAGCAGGCCGATCCGCCGATCGGTCTCATCGACGCCGGAGACCGCCTCGGCGACGTGTGGGCCGGCCCCGGCGCGGACGCCGACGTGGTGATCTTCGATCTCGAACTGGTGCCGGGCAAACCGGACTTCGGCGAACTCCGCCGCCTGGTCGAGAGCGGCCGCCGCGTGGTCGTGTACTCCCAGCACGCGGACAACGCCACCGCGATCAAGTGCATCGATCTCGGAGCGCTCGCGTACCTGACCAAACGGGAGGGACCGGGACATCTCGTACCCGCGATCAGGGCCGTCGCCGCCGGGCAGCCGTACACAGCGCCGTCGCTGTCCGGTGCGCTCGCCGCGGACGACTCCCCGGGCAGGCCACGTTTGTCCCCACGGGAGATCGAGGTGCTGCGGGCATGGTTCGCCGCCTCCTCCAAAGAACTCGTCGCCGCGAAACTCCACATCACCGTCAAGACCGTCGACACGCATATCGCCCGGGTGCGCGTGAAGTACTCGAACGTCGGACGCGAAGCCCGCACCAAGAGCCAGCTCGTCACCCGGGCACTCGACGACGGCGTCATCACGCTAGCCGAGCTCAACGAGGCTTCGATGTAGGGCGTTCAC
Source organism: Amycolatopsis roodepoortensis (assembly GCF_024628825.1). Taxonomy (NCBI): domain Bacteria; kingdom Bacillati; phylum Actinomycetota; class Actinomycetes; order Pseudonocardiales; family Pseudonocardiaceae; genus Amycolatopsis; species Amycolatopsis roodepoortensis. The sequence goes on along the minus strand of NZ_CP102415.1, from coordinate 2,561,981 downwards.
CGGACATCCCGGGGGTCGGGATCGGTCTAGCGTCACCGGAGCAGGGGGCGTCGCGGGCATTCGGCGTCGAGGGGACCGGATGCCCGCGGCACCGCGCCGAGGAAGACGCCCGAGGGAGTTCGATGAGCCAGCCCGGTCCGCCAGGGGCCTATCCCGTGCCGCCACCGGGGTGGCAGTACCACCGGCAGCCGCCTCGCAAGAAGAAGACCGGGCTGCTGATCGTGCTGCTGGCACTGGGCACGGTCATGGTGCTGGGGCTGGCTTTCGGCGGGTACTGGATCTTCCTCAGGGAGGGCGACTCCGACGCGCCACCGCCCGTGGACGTTTCACAGGACGTGGCGAAGGCGCCGATCGGTTGTGCCGTCTTCGACAAGAGCGAGGTGGCCCGCTACATCCCCGGCCGGACGGATTTCGAGGCGGGATCGGCCAATTCGTCCTCGGACTCCTTGGAACAGGGGCAGTGCGCCTGGAACAACACCGACACCTTCATCAAGGACAAGGTCCGGGCGGCGCACGTGATCGTCACCAGCTACGTCTACCGCGCCACACGCACGAAGTCCGGGGTGGACGCCGCGAAGGAACACCTGAAACGCCGGGTCCGGAACGGGGTCTCGGTGAACGTGAAGGACGCCGACGAGGCTTTGCTCGTCGAGCACGGGAAACGCGGCCACTCGGTGGCGGTGACCGCCCGGTACCGCAACATCGTGTACCACGTCGACTACACCAACCAGACCGACGGAGCGCCCGTCAAGGACGGGGTGACCGCGCTGGCCACCGCCGCCATCGGCAAGGTGGCGCCGAAGCACTGAGCTCGTGTGGTGCGTTCGACCGGCAGTGCGCGGACGCGTCCGCGGATATCTTGTGGCCGATACCCCGGCACATCCTGAGGAGCACCATGACGACCACCCGGCGCGCTTTCGCGGTTCTTGCCACCGCGGGCCTGGTCATCTCGGTCCTCGGCGCGGGCTCCGCCTCCGCCGCGACCAAGGGCAAGATCATCATCTACAACACCTGCGGCAGCGCGGTCTCCACCACGATCCACCGCACCGACGGCTCGATGATCGCGGGCACCGGCGCGGCCCCGGCGGGCAGCTACTTCGGCTACCCGGTCTACCCCGGCACCTACCAGGTCCGCGTGCCCGCCGGTAACCGGAACGTGCGGGTCCTCGACCTCGGAAGCAAGGCGCACGCGGTCGTCGTCAAGGCCTGCTGATCTCCTTTCAGGCGTTCGCGCGGTGCAGGCGTTCGGTCACCTGCGCGCGGACGGCGTCATGCGAACCCGGGGGAGTGCCGTGCAGCGTTTCCCAGCGGACGTCGTGGGCCGCCGGCCACAGGCTCGCCGCCCACGCGACCTCCTGCTCCTCCGTGGTGAACCGGCGGCCCCGGATGTCCTGATAGGTGGCCAAGAACGCCTCGGAGCTTTCGATCGGCGGCAGCAAGGCGGGCCCGGTCTTGGGAAAGACCGCGCTCGCCGCTCCCGCCAGTGCCGCCTCCGGCTGCCACGCGAGGCTGTCCCAGTCGTGCACGGCCCAGATGTGGCCGTCCCGCCAGCGGAGGTTCTGCGCTTCGAAGTCGGCGTGACCGAGTACGCGGGGCAGGTCCGCGGCGAGCAGTCGTTCGCGGAGCCGCCCGGCCGTCTCGACGACGTACGCGGGCACGGCGTGCTGATCCCGCCGGTCGAGGTCCTCGATGGACGGCCACAACCCGGGATCCGTGTGGTCCCAGCGGATCCAGCGGGGATTCGGCAGTGGCGGCGAGACGGCCACGCCGGCCAGCCCGTCCATCAGCCGCGCGAACACCGCCGCGTAGCGGGCGGCGACGTCCGGTGAGTCACCGCGCAGCAATTCACCGCCGGGCCTGGATTCCTCGGCGTGCACGGCCAGCGCCCCCACGCCCGTCGCGGGTGTGATCGGCCGGGCGCACGGGAACCCCCGGTCGGCCAGCAGGGCCTGCGCGGCGACACACGACGCGGCGCGGCCGTCGTCTTCCCGCGCCTTCACCACGACGTCGCGCCCGGTGGCCAGCAGCAGCCCGAACACCGCCGATATCGACCGCGCCTCGAACAGCACGGCGACCGGCTCGGCTCCCAGGTGTTCCACGCACCACCCGGACAGCCAGTCCGGCCTACGGGCGACATTCACGGTCGTACTCGTCGAAGGCCTCCGCCGCGTCGCCGTCCAAGATCATCGACAGCGCATAGGAAATGGTCCAGATCCACTCCTCGAGGCGCGCCGCGTCCTCGTCGCCGATCAGGCCGTTCCCGCGGAGCATGCCGTCGGGCGCGACGCCCCAGGCCCGCGCGAAGTGACAGATTCCGACCACGGCGGAAACGACTTCACGCGGCACCGAGTCGGCCTGCAGCTGTTCGGTGAGGGCCCGCAACGCGGCCATCACCTCATGGTAGTTCTCTTCGCGTAAGCCACTGAAGGGTCGCAAAGACCCGAGAAACCCCTTCTGCCACCGCGGATCGTCCACATCCGCGTGCGCGCCGGAGTGGAACAGGAGGGCTTCGCGGGCTTCGGCCGGAGTCACGAGAGGACCGTAGCGCGAGATCTCGCACGTCGCTCAGCCCGCCAGCGCCGCGCCGAGGGTGCGGGCTGCGCGGGCGACGGTGTCGGTCATCGTGACGGGGGTCCGGGGCACCGTGAGCACGGTCGCGATCGAACCGATCGTCCGGCCGGTCGGCAGCCGGACGGACGCTTCGACGGCGACGAGCTCGTGTTCGGCCTGCCAGGTGGGGCAGAACCGGCCGGTGCGCTGGGGCACGGTCGATCCTGGCCGGAGCAGGACGCCGTCTTCGGGCCGGGTGAGGCTGGCGGCGGCGATCAGGATGCGGCCGTCGCAGGGGACGGCGAGTACCGAACTGGCCCGGGTGGCCGCGGCCAGGCGCCGGAGTTCGCCGCGCGCGAGTTCCAGCAGGCGCGGATACGGTTGCCACGATTGGCCGAGCCGGAATGCCTGCGCACCGACGCGATAGCGGTTTTCGCTGCGCTGGACAACCTCCAGTGCGGTCAATTGCTCGAGCAATCGATATGCCGTCGATTTCGGTATCGAACAGGAATTGGCCAGCTGGGTCAATCCTGCTTCACCTTGATGTCGTACCAAGGCATCCAATAGGGTGAAGGCGCCTTCGAGGACGCTTCTGGGTCTTCTCTTGGTCTCCATTGAAATCCCCTCGCGCGGTCCGTTGGACGGAATCCTTGCTGACAAGGTCACGCCGCCGGTGTCAGGCTGGAACTGCCCCGGTCCGTATCTTCGGTCAAAAAGCGCGGGCTGGGAAGAGTGCGTCCACCGAACGGAAAGAGGTTCCGGCAAAATGCGAAGATCCATTCGGCTGGGTACGGCGTTGGCGGGTCTGCTCGCGGGCCTGCTGGCGATACCGGCGGCCGCGAGCGCGGACGACATCGGTATCGCCGCCTCGCCGCCGTCTCAGAAGACAGCCGCGGATTTCGACGGCGACGGCTTCGCCGACAAGGCGGTTTGGCGTCCTGGCAACGGTTTCTGGTACGTGATCCGCAGTAGCAACGGCAGTGTCGTGACCCAGCAGTGGGGTGTCTCCGGCGACGTGCCGGTGGCCGCGGACTACGACGGCGATCGTCGGGCCGACTTCGCCGTGTGGCGGCCGAGCAACGGTATTTGGTACATCATCCAGAGCAGCACCGGCGCGGTGGTGACCCAGCAGTGGGGCGTGTCCGGCGACGTTCCGCTGACCGGCGATTTCAACGGTGACGGCCGTTCCGATTTCGCGGTGTGGCGGCCGAGTAATGGCACGTGGTACGTGCTCGGTATCGCCACGGTGCAATGGGGTGTCGCCGGTGACGTTCCGGTCGCCGGAGATTTCAACGCCGACGGGCGCGCCGACTTCACGGTTTGGCGGCCGAGCGACGGCGTCTGGTACGTGCGGGGAATCGCGACCCAGCAATGGGGCGTCTCGGGCGATATTCCGGTCGCCGGTGATTTCAATGCCGACGGGCGTGCCGATTTCGCCGTCTGGCGTCCGGGCAACGGAGTCTGGTACGTGCTCGGGATCGCGACCCAGCAATGGGGTGTGGCCGGTGACGTGCCCATGGCGGGCAATTTCGGCGGCGATCCGCGAGCGGACTTCGTGGTGTGGCGGCCGTCGAACGGGACCTGGTACGGCCTCGGCCTGTTCACTACCCAGTGGGGGACGGCAGGCGACATCCCGGTCTGAGTCGTGAACGGGAACCTCCGTCTTCCGCGTGCGGAGGACGGAGGTGTCCGGATGTGGATCAACGTCAGCCCCTTGACCAGCCAGTAGTGACACTTTAGGTGAAAGTGCCACACAGTGGGTGCGAGTTCGGCTAACGTCCTGCCGTGGCTCCGACCGGAGCGGAGAACGAGCAGGGAAGGTGCGCAAATGCGGCGATTTCTGGTCTTCGTGGCCTGCCTGGGGGCCGCGCTCACGGCGTCGGGCTGCGGAACCGACGACCCGGCCCCGGCCCCGGTGCCGAGCGGCTCGGCGGCCGCCGGGCAGCCACCCACGTCCGCGACACCGGAGGCGAAGACCGCCGACCCGCCCCGGTCGTTCGACAAGAGCGCGCCCGTCGGGCTCCCAGCGGGCGCGGTCCGGTCCAACGCGGCGGGCCACGTCACCTCGCTGTTCATGACGCTGCGCGATCGCACCGGCTACATCGTCACCCCCACCGCGTTGAACGTGGTGGATGTGCTGACGGGACAACAGAAATGGACCGTCCCGTTCGAGCGCACGCCCGGTGACCCGTACAACCAGAGCGGGCCGTTCGTCAACACCACGGGGCCGCGTCCGCCCGCGGTCGGCGACAAGCTCGTCGTCGCCGCGGTCCCGGTCGTCATCCCGGAAAAGGGCACCACGCCCGGCTACGTCGCGCTGTCGGTGATCGCGGCGGATCGGGAGAAGGGCACCAAGGTCTGGCAGTCCGAGACCAAGGTCTCCGACGACCAGTACGCCGACGCTAGCAACGCCGTCACCGAGGTCGTCGCCGTCACGGACAAGGCCGTCATCGCCCGCTACGGCCGCTCGGACGACCACGTCACGGTCGCGCTCGACCCTGCGAGCGGGAAAACCCTGTGGGAGCGCAAGGATTACGAGGCCGGCAGCGTGCACGGCGACGTCGTCGTCGGCGCCGACTTCAACGTCGCCGAGAACTCCTCGATGGTCCAGGCGACCGCGCTCGACCTGGCCACCGGCGGGCAGAAATGGACCGGCGCCGCGCGATCGTCCGCGGTCGTCCTGGTCCGCGCGGATCCGGCCCTGGTCGTGCTCACCAGGACCGACTACGGCAGCGGTGATTCGTCGCTCCTGTTCCTCGACCCGGCCACCGGCGCGGAAAAGAGCAAGGTCGACGGCGAGGACCAGTTCGGCCCCAGCTCGTACGGAACCTGCCGCCACGACGAACGATCGGTGCTCGTCTGCGACGCGGGCGGCGTGCTCACCGGCTACGACGCCGCCACCGCGGCCCCGCTCTGGACCCTGCCGGACAAGGCGGCCAACCGGGTGGCTCCCAGCGTCACGTTCGCCTGGCACGGCGCCGTCTACGGCAAGACCGGCGGCGGTCAGCCGATCGTGCTGGACGCCAGGACGGGCAAGGATCTGGCCACCGACGACGTCGGGCTCGTCCCGGCGCTCGTGAGCGAGTACGCCGGCATCGCCGCGGGCGAAAACGGTGAGTCGCTGGCGTATCCGGTCAAGAGCTGAACTCCGCGTCGCGGAGATCGGGCATGTCCCTCAGCTGCCTGCGCGAGGTGATGCCGAGCTTGCGGAAGATGTTGCGGAGGTGGGCGTCCACCGTGCGGGGGCTGAGGAACAGGCGGGTGGCCACTTCTTTCGACGTGGCGCCCGCCGCGACCTGCCGCGCGATATGCGTCTCCTGCATGGTCAGGTGGTCGTAGGAATGCCCGGAGCGGCTGCGGGCGACCTCCCCGGTCGCCCGCAGTTCGTCGGCGGCCCGCCGGGTGAACGCCTCCAGCCCGATCTCCGACAGCTGTTCGTGCGCGGTGCGCAGGTGTTCACGCGCTTCACGACGCCGTCCCTCGCGGCGGAGCCACTCGCCGTAACGCAGCCGCGCCCGCGCGAGGTGCACCGAGAGCGGGCCGTCCGCCAGGTACCGGAGCGCTTCCAGATGGTCGGGTTCCGCGTCGCTGACCATGGCCCGCGCGCTCGCCGTGATCCCGAGGGCGAAGGCGGTGCCCGCGGGTTCCGTGCGGGCGGTCAAGGAGTCCAGCGCCGACTGGGCGACGGACTCCTTCCCGCAGCGCACCGCGGCTTCCACGAGTTCGGGCAGGGCGATGCCGGTGAGAAAGAGTTCGCCGCTCGCCACGGCCCTGGTCGCCGCGTCCAGCGCGGCCGGATACTCGGCGAGGCCGTTGTACAGCACGGCCGTCGCCCAATACGCGTTCGCGGTCAGCTGCCCGCTGCCGCGGGTCGTCGCTTCGGCGAAGAGATCCAGCACTTCCCGGCGGCGTCCGCGCATCGCCGCCAGATGCACGCGCGGGTAGAGCTGCGGCGGATCGCCGGCGGCGTCCGCGATCGCCTCCTCTTCGGCGATCGCGGCCATCGCCCGCCCGAAGTTCCCGGTGAGCACCGCGTGCAGCGCCACCTGGGACAGGCCGAGCCGGATGGTCATCGGCGATCCGGTGTCCCGTCCGGTCCGCACCAGCCAGTCGACGATCGTCGCGTGCAGGTCGATGTCCCACAGTTCGCCCGCGAGCACGGTGGCCAGTGCCGGTGTCCTGGTCCACCTGGCGTCGTCGCCGGTGAGAACCCGGCGAAGCGCCGGCACTCCGGCGTGGTGACCTTCAGTGGTCAACAGCACGAGCGCGTCGAGGAGGTCCGGCGGTCCCGACGCCGGAGGCGCCGAGCGGGCCGCTTCGAGAACCCGGTCCAGCACTCCCGCGGCCCGTCCGACCACGAGTCCCATTTCCAGCGCAGCGACGAAGAACTCGCGTGACCGCACCGGATCGACGGCGGAGAGCCGCTCCGCCGCCCGCAGGATGAGTTCCGGCCCGCGGACTGCGCCCTCCGCGCCTTGGACGAAGGCGATCCGCCCGCGCAGCAGATCGACCGAGGCGTGCTGGGGGACGTCCAAGGTCGCGGTGTCGACGCTGGCCAGCAGATCCGCCGCCGCGTCCGTCGCGCCCGCCTCCAGTGTGGTCCGCGCGGCCGCGAGGGTGCGCGCGGTTTGCTTGGCCGGGTCGAGGGAAAGCGCCGCCGCACGTTCGAGGAACGCGGCCGCGGCCGCCACCCCTCCGCGGGCCTGCGCCCGCGACGCCGACAATTCCAGCTCCGCCGCGACCTGTTCGTCCGGCCCGGTGGTGGCCTGGGCCCGATGCCAGGCCCGCCGGTCTCCGGCGGTCTCCGGATCGGTGACTTCGGCCAGCACTCGATGGGCGGCCTGGCGCTGCTCCGGTTCGGCCGCGCGATACGCCGCGGAGCGTGCCAGGGGATGGCAGAAGCGCGCCCGCGTGTCGAACCGGATCAGCCCGGACGCCTCGGCCGCGGCGCTCGCGGCGGGCACGTCGATGTCCAGCCACCGCGCCGCCGCCCACAGCAGACCGGGATCGCCGGTGGGATCGGCGCTCGCGAGGGTCAGCAGCCGTCGCGCGTCCACCGGCAGTTCCGCCATCCTGTCCCGGAAACTGCGCTCGATCCGGCCCGCGATCGGCGACGGCGCCGGCGGCGCGAAACCGCCCGCCTTCGGCAGCTCGATGAGCGCGAGCGGGTTGCCGCGGGCCTCGGCGAGCAGGCGATCGCGCACGCGCTCGTCCAGCGTCACGGTCTTTTCTTCGGCCAGCAAGGCACGCGCGTGCGTATCGCTCAGGCCGCCGACCGTCAGTCCCGGCAACTCGTCCAGCCCGCGCACCGGATCCTGGTCACGGGCGGCGAACACCATCGCGATCGGCTCGGCCGCGATCCGCCTCGCCAGGAACGTCAACGCCCTCGCCGACGCCGTGTCCAGCCAGTGCGCGTCGTCGACCACGCACAGCATCGGGCGCGTCCCCGCGGCGGTCGCCAGCAGTTCGAGCGCGGCGAGACCGACGCGGAACGGGTCCGGCGCGCCGTCGGCCAGCCCGAAGGCGACGAGAAGGGATTCGCGGTAGGGAGCCGACAACGTGTCGAGATGCGCCAGCACCGGAACACACAGCTGATGCAGTGCCGCGAACGGCAGCTCACCCTCGAATTCCGACCCGGACGCGCGGATGACCTGAAACTCCTCCGCCGTCGCTCGTTCGACGTGGTCCAGGAGCGCGCTCTTGCCGATACCCGGCTCGCCGCGGAGCACGAGCACCCCGCCCTCGCCCCGGCCCGCCGCGTGGACCAGGGCGAGCAGGCGATCGATCTCGTCTCGTCTGCCGACGAGCGGACGAGGGGACGTCGTGGGCATGGTCCGAACCCTAGCGAGGCGAAGTAGGCGATTGTCACCGACGCGAGCGGACCGGTGCCCGCGCGATCGTGGCGGCATGACAGTACGAGCGACGAAACGGATCTCGCGCGGGGTGGCGATGCTCGGCCTCGCGAGCGCCATGTTCCTGGTCATCCTCGACGCCGCGATGGTGAACCTCGCCGGGTCCACGATCCGGCAGGGCCTGGCGCTCACCGCCGCCGAACTCACGGTGGTCGTGGACAGCTACCTGGTGACGTTCGCCGGCCTGCTGCTGCTCGGCGGCCGTCTCGCCGACGTGCTCGAGGCCAGGAAGGTGTTCCTCACCGGAATGGCCGTCTACCTCGCGGCGTCCGCCTTCTGCGCGCTCGCCACCACCGGCGGGCTGCTGATCGCCGGGCGGATCGGGCAGGGGATCGGGGCGGCGGTCCTGATGCCCGCCGCGCTCTCGCTCGTACTCGGCCTCTACTCGTCGCCCGCGGAGCGCACCCGCGCGATGGGGATCTGGGGCGCGGTCGCCGGAGCGGGCAGTCTCGTCGGCGTCTTCCTCGGCGGCACGCTGACCGAACTGCTCGGCTGGCAGTCGGTGTTCGTGACCCCGGTGCCGTTCGGTGCCGTCGGGGCGATCGTCGTGTGGCGCGCCGTGCCGCCGGTGCCCGGCAGGCCTGGCCGGTTCGACGCGCTGGGCGCGGTCACGATCACCGTCGGGATCTCCGGGCTCGCGCTGGGCATGGTCTCCGCCTCCGACGCCGGGTGGACCGCGCCCGGCACGATCGCCGGTCTCGTGGCCGGGCTCGTTTCCCTGGTGGCGTTCGTGTTCGTCGAACGGCGTTCTGCGCGTCCGCTGGTGCCGCTGGGCGTGTTCCGCCGGAAGCCGGTGGTCACCGCGAACGTGGTGATGGTGCTGATCGGCGGAACCCTGACCAGCCTGTTCTTCTTCCTGCCCCAATATCAGCAGGACGTACTCGGGATGAGCCCGCTGGCGACCGGCATGGCCCAGCTCCCGCTCGCCGTCATGATCATCGTGGGCAGCGTTCTCGCGCCCATGCTGGCGAAACGGATCGGGCTCGCCCGGGCGCTGCCGGCCGCCCTCGTCGTACTGCTCGCGGGATTCCTTTGGCTGGCAGGGGATCCCACGACCAGCGGCTTCTCGATCAGCCTGCTGGGCGCTTTCCTGCTGATCGGCGCCGGGCTCGGGCTGGGTGCCGTCAACGCCACCGCGATGGCGGTACGCGACAGCGCGGACGGTGAATCGGGCCTGCTCAGTGGACTGGTGAACGCCGCGCAGCAACTGGGCGGCGCGGTCGGGCTCGCCGCGCTCGCCGGAATCGCCATCGGCGCCGCGGGGACGCACGGCGACATCTCGTTCACGACCGCGTTCCTCGGTGAAGCCGTGCTCGTCGTCATCGCCCTCGCGGTGTCGCTCTTCTCCACCCGTCGTTGACCTCTGTCGAGAAAGGACATTCCACAATGGACACCATCCTGGTGACCGGCGCGACCGGAACCATCGGATCCGCCCTGATTCCCTCCCTGTTGACCCGCGGGGTCGCCGTCCGCGCGATGACCCGGGACCCCGGGCGGACCATCCCCGGCGCCGAAACCGTCGTCGCCGACCTGCGTGATCCCGACGCGGTCGGCGCGGCGCTGAAAGGCGTCGACGCGGTCTTCCTCAACAGCCCTTCCGCACCCGACGCCGCCTCGCTCCAGACCCGGTTCGCCGACCTCGCCCGGGACGCCGGGGTGAACCGGCTCGTGCTGCTCTCGCAGTACGCGGCGCGCGCCGACTCGCCGGTGCGGTTCCTGCGCTGGCACGCCGAAGTCGAGGCGCACGTCCGAGCACTCGGGATCGAGTACACCGTGCTGCGTCCCAACCTGTATTTGCAGGCGCTGCTCGCCTTCTCCGGCACCATCGAACAGGGTTTCCTCGCCGCCCCCATTGGCGACGCCGCTGTCAGCGCCATCGACACCAGGGACATCGCGGACGCCGCCGCGGCCGTGCTGACCGGAACGGGGCACGCCGGCCGGACCTACACGCTGACCGGACCGCGTGCGGTGACCCACGCCCAGATCGCCCACGCGCTTTCGGAAGCCATGGGGCGGACCGTCGCGTTCCACGACACCTCCGCCGATCAGTTCGCCGCGGCACTGGCCGGTTTGCTCCCGCCGTGGCAGATCGACGGCCTCATCGAGGACTACGCGCACTACGCCAGGGGAGAAGCCGCCGAAGTGCACACGGCCGTCGCCGAGCTGACCGGGAAACCCGCACGCGACGTCACCGAATTCGCCCGCGACCACTTTTCCGTGCAGTGATCTATCACTGCATTCGGTTCACGCTCAAGGGTGGGCCTCTCCGCAATTAGTCGACTAATTGCGGAGGGGTTGCTCAGGGTGAATCGGCGCTGGTGGCCGGTTCACCCTTCGGTGTTGTTTGCATGTTTCGCTTGTTGCTTAAAATTACGAACATCTGTTCGATTTTGCCGGGTATTATGGAGGTGTGTCCGAGACCTTCCTTCCCGAGTTGCCGCAGGAGTTGTGGCGTGCCGGCAAGCTGGAGCTTGCCCATGGTGTGCAGCAGTCGTTGCAGGTGATTCGGATGGCTACCGCGGGTTTGGGGCGGTTTCTGGCGGAGGTCGAGTCTCGGGGCGCCAAGGATTTGTTCGGGCATGGGACTACGGCGAGTTGGTTCGCGGAGATGGCGGGGTTGTCGCGGGCCGAGGCGGGTGCGGTGGTGAAGCGGGCGGTCGCTTTGAATCCGACGCGGAACCTGGATGGCACCGAAGCCCCGGCCGTGGCGCCCGAGACGGCGGCGTTCGCTGCCAAGGGGTTGGTCGGGGATGAGCGGATCGATCAGATTCTGGAGATCTTGAAGAGACTCCCCGCCGACACCTCCGCCGAAGATAAGGCGGTCGCGGAGAAGATCCTCGCCGAGTTGGCCCCGACCGCCGGCCCGCAGCAGCTCGCCAAGGCCGAAGCGAACCTCCTGGGCTGGCTGGATCCCGACGGCAACGAACCCCAAGACCCCGAACCCAAAGAACCACGCCGGGAAATCACCCTGGAACGCCGCAAAGACGGGTTCTGGAAACTCACCGGCCTGCTGGACGACGAGACCGGTGCCCGCACCGCCGCCGCGCTGGAGGCCTACGCCCAACCACGGCCAGTCGACGAGTTCGGTCAGGCGGATCTGCGGATGAAGTGCGAACGCCTGGGAGACGCCTGGGCCGACCTCCTCGACCTCGCGATCGCGTGCCCGGACCAGCCCGGAACCAGCGGCTACCGCACCCTCGTGAACGTCACCATCGGACTCGAGGAACTGAAGTCCGGTCTCGGAACCGCGTGCCTGGACTTCGTCGGCACGATGACCGCGAGGGAAGCCCGGCTGGCGGCCTGCGACTGTCTGATGCTGCCGGTCGTGATGAGCGCTGCTGGAGAACCCCTCGATGTGGGACGGCTACGACGGTTCGTCACGCCCGGTCAGAGACGGGCGCTGAACATCCGTGACGGTGGCTGCGCGTTCCCGGGCTGTCATCGGAAACCGAAGAACTGTCACGCCCATCATATTGAGCACTGGGCAGACGGCGGACCGACGGATCTTCGGAATCTGGTGCTGCTGTGCGGTTTTCATCACCGGTTGATTCATCACGGTGACTGGGAAGTCCGGATGGCGGCCGATGGGTTACCGGAGTTCATCCCACCCCAATACCGGGATCCGCTCCGACAACCCCGCCGCAACACCCTGCATCACCGCTGAACACCGAGGAGCCCGCCAGCCGCACCGGCGACGGGCCCTTCGGCATGCCTTCAGCGGGGAGCGCCTCGGTCGTCGATGAAGGATTCGGGACGTTGAGGGTCCCGAACCCTTCATCAACGACCGAGGCAGGCATCGTGGATCCGATGCCTGCCCACAGTCTCAACCAGCGTCTCGCCCCGGCCGGAAACACCGTCCAACCCCGAGGCAAGCGGCTTGCGGGAGCGAAAGACGCAACCGGCAGAAATCACCGGCCCGTTCTGCCGGGAGCCTGCCTGGACCCGGACGTCGCCCCGGCTCAGGTTCGTGCCAGTTGTCCAGCGGCGACGTGGCCTCGGACACAGCCAACGCGCTACGAACCGGAACCACCCCGGGCGAACCTGTCCTGGACAACGAGCCCCAGGCTGAAGGCGTCGGCCGCCGGACCCGCGCCTGGACCATCGCCCTGAGATCTGGTCTCAAAACTCGGCGTGTCGCTAGGTGGACCAACGGCCCGCCCCTGGCTTCGCACCGCCCGACTGTGGGCCCGGCCCGACGGCCCGGAGGCCTGTCAGAGAGACTGGGGGCCAGTGCCCGCCCTCTCGATCTGGAGCCTTTTATGCCGCAAGGGACCGTCCGTTGGTTCGACGCCGAACGGGGTTTCGGCTTCCTCGCGCCCGAGGACGGCTCGCCGGACGTGTTCGTGCACGCCTCCGAGATCGTCGGGGACGGCGGCGCGAAAGTGCTCCGCGAGGGTCAGGCCGTCGTGTTCGAGGTCGGCGAGAACGACCGCGGGCCCCAGGCGCTGCGCGTTCGCGTCACCGCCGATGCGTCCACCGGCAGCGCCGTGGGCCTGCTCGGCACCGTCAATTGGTACGAGCCGAGCAAGGGGTACGGCTTCGCGTCGCCGGACGGCGGCGGCGCCGACGTCTTCGTGCACAGCTCCGCCATCGTGACCGGCGGCGTGGTCACCGAGGGGCAGCGGGTGGCCTTCCTGATCGTCGAAGGCGAGCGCGGCCCGCAGGCCGGGCACGTGATCCCGCTGGGAGCAGGGGCCGGCTCACCCCCTGCGGCTGGTATCGCGGACGGTGCCGACGGCACGGTGGCCTGGTACGACGAGGACAAAGGCTTCGGCTTCATCAACCCCGACTCCGGCGCCGGGGACGTCTTCGTTCACGCCCGGGCCCTGGCCGAGGGGCTGACGTGGCTCGCGGAGGGCGACCGCGTCGCCTACGAGGTGGCTAGTGGAGACAAGGGCCCGCAGGCCCGCGACGTGCACCTGGTCCGGGGCGCCGAGCCCCAGACGGCGCCGCAGCGGCCGGCACCTGCCGAGGCCGCGGGGCCGGCGGCGCGGGACGTGCCCGTACGAGGCGGCGAGGGCGTCGTCGCGCGCTACGACGACGACCGCGGCTTCGGCTTCATCACCCCGGACGCGGGCGGCGACGATCTCTTCGCCCACGCGTCCGTGATCATGGGGTCGGAGCCGCTGCAGAAGGGTGACCGGGTCCGGTACACGGTGCGTCAGAGCGACCGGGGCCCGCAGGCCGACCGCATCGAACGCCTCTGAAGAGGCGGCCCCGCCGATGGTGCCGTCAGCAACGCGGCTGCCCGGACCCGCATCCGAGCTGCTCGGGTAGGTCTCGCCGGCGGCAGCCGGTGTCGAGCACGAACAAGATCCCCTCCAGCGCGGCACGGTCATCGATCCGGGGCCGCCCACCCGGACCGCGCGGCGCTGGCCGGGACGGGATCAGGGGTTCGATCAGCTCCCAGAGCCGGTCTTCGACCCGTCGATGCTGCGTCGTCTTCGCCACGACTGCCCACGATCGACACACCTTGAGTTTTGAGACCAGGTCTAAGAACCGGAACCGTACGTCGGCCGCTCCGCATCGGAACGACCGAGCCGGTCACGGAGACCCCAAGCACGCTCCCGGTCCGCGCGCGCCGACGCCGGGTCGCCCATCTCCTCGGACAGTGCCGCCCGCTCGCCGAGCGTGTCGATCCGCGCCTGCGTCAGCCCGATACGTTCGTAGAGTTCCTCGGCCACGGACAACCGGCGGCGCGCGTTCGCGTGGTCGCCCTGGCGCCACAGGAACCGTCCGGTCTCCTGCAGCGCGCGGGCCTGGCCCATGGCCGCACCGTGACGACGGAACAGGCCGAGTGCCGTCTCGCACTGGGTGAGAGCACGGTCGGCCGAGTCGAGCGCGGCCAGATTCCGGGCCGAACGCAGCAGCACGTACGCGTAGTTGGTGTCGTCCACCGGAGTCCGCGGGCCGCCGTGGTCCGGCGCGAAGTAGCGGACGCAGGCGTCGAACTCTTCGGCGGCCTCTGCGTACCGGCCCTCCCGGTACCGGTGCGAGGCCCGCATCGTCCGCGCCACATGGACGCCGAGCGGATAGTCCGCCTCCGCGAACAGGCGCACTGCTTCGTCGAAGAGCTCGGGCGACGTTTCGCGGCCACGGGCGCTCGTCAGGTACACCCGTGCCCAGCCCTGTTCGCGCCGGTCGCCCGCCTTCTCCGCGGCGTCCCAGGCCAGCTCGGCCATCCGGACGGCCTCGTCCGCCTGATCGCACAGCGAAGCCTGCACCCAGGACAGATAGTTCCGGTGGACCGCCTCGTCCCGGTCGCTGCCGAGCGCGATGGCGGCGTTCACGGCGAGTTCGAACACGTCGTACCAGGTGCTCGCGGTCCCGCCGATCTCCGAATACCAATGCATGGACTCGGCCAGGTCGAGCACCGTCCGGTGGTCACCGCGCGCGGCGACGCTCTTGACCGCGGCGTGCCAGTTCCTCAGCTCGACTTCGAGCCACCTGCCCGCCCCGCAGTGGTCGCCGAACGACGGCGTCGCGACCGGGAGCGGGCTGACGCCGTCGCTCGGGTGGAAGTAGCGGCCCGCCGCCGTCGCGGTGCTCACCAGCCAGCAGGCCAGCCGGTTTTCCGCCGCTTCGACGACGTCAGGGGTTTCCTCGCGGGCCAGCCGTTCGGTCGCGAAGACCCGGAGGAGGTCGTGGAACTGGTACCGCCCGTTCTCCTGCGACGTCTGCAGCAGACTCGCGTCGGTCAGTTCCTCCAGGTAGACGGCGGCGTCTTCCTCGTCGGCCGCTTCGATGAGCGTCCTCGCGGCGCCCGCCGAGAAGTCCGCCGCCGGGACGAGCGACAGCCGCCGGAAAACGACGGCGGCGTTCGGGCTGAGCTGCCGGTACGACAGTTCGAAGACGCTGCGCACGTCGAGATCGCCGGCGGTCAGTGTGGTCAGGCGACGGCCGCGGTCCCGGAGCTGATCCACCAGCCGCGACAACGGCCAGGTCGGGCGGCTCGCCAGCCGGTTGCCCGCGATCCGCAGCGCCAGCGGCAGCCGCCCGCACAGTTCGACCAGTTCGAGCGCCTCCCGCCGCTCCCGCTCGACCCTGTCCGCCCCGACGATGGTCGACAGCAACGCGACCGCGTCGCCCTCGCCGAACACGTCGAGGGCGAGCCTGCTCGCGCCTTCCAGCCCCACCAGCATCTGGCGGCCGGTGATCAGGGTGAGACACCGCGGCCCGCCGACCAGCAGCGGGCGCACCTGGGCTTCGTCGGCCGCGTCGTCCAGGACGATCAGGGTGGCCCGGTCCTGCAGGAGGGACCGGCACAGGCTCACCCGGTCCTCCTGATCTGCCGGGATGCGGACGGCTTCGAGACCCAGCGAGCGCAGGATCAGGTGCAGCACGTCCGCCGGGTTCGCCGGCTCGGCCGACATCCCGCGCAGCTTCAGGAAAAGCCTGCCGTCGGGGAACTCCTCGACGAGGTTGTGCGCCACGCGGACCGCGAGGGTGGTCTTGCCGGTCCCGGGAGGTCCGCTCAGGATCGCGACCCGCCCAGACCTGCGGCGCCCGGCGACCGGATCCGCGGAAAGGGCGCGCAACGCGTCGAGATCGCTTTCGCGGCCGGTGAGGTCGTCGACGTCCGCCGGCAGGATGCCGATCAGGTGCGCGCCGTGGCTTTCGGGCGCGGGGGCGCGGCCCTGGCGCGCGGCCTTCTGCAGACCGGTCAGCTCGTCGTCGGACAACGACAGCGGCGCGGCGAGTGCTTCGATCGTCCGGCGTTGCGGGCTCTTGGCGATCCCGCGTTCCATGTCGCTGATGGCGCGGACGCTCACCCCGGACCCCTCGGCGAGTTCCTCCTGCGTGAGGCCGGCCCGGACGCGGTATTCCTTCAGCAGCACCTTGAAAGTCTTGGCTGCCCTTGCCAGGGCGGCGTTCGTCATGGCCGGATTATCCCGCCCCGCCGCGTTCGGCTTCACCCTTCGCCATAGCGGCCGCTGATCGCGACGGCCCGATCCCGCAGGGAAGCGCGCAACCAAGGCGGGCCGACGGCCTCGGCGTCCGTGGCGAGTTGCCACAACGCCCATTCGGCGTGCCGCGCGTCCTGGAAGGTCACCTCCATGCGCAGTCGTCCGTCCTCGGCCGTTTCCTCCGTGAGCACGGCCAGCGCGGTGCCCACCAGTTCGCCCCGCCGCGCCGGATCCACCAGCACCGACACGGCGACCTGGTCGCCGCCGCTCCGGAACCGCGTGCCGCGTTCCTGCCAGGTCCGGTCCAGGTCCACCCGGTCCGGGCGTTGGGCGGGTTCGGGGAGTTCCTCGGCGGCCCGCAGCCGGGACAGCCGGTAGGTCCGGTCCTCGCCGGACCTCGTGGCCAGCAGATAGCCCCGGTCCCGGACGGTGACCAGGCCGATCGGATCCACCGTGCGCCACTGCGGTGCCCGGCCCTCGGCCGCGTAGTGGATGCGCAGCTTGTGTCCCGCGAAGACCGCGCGCCGGACCTCGGAGACGACGGCGTCCGGCACCTCTTCGGCGGCCACCCGGCGCGAAAGCAGGTCGGTCTCCGGGTCGATGAGCAGGCGCCGGGCCGCGCCCGCCGCGGTGTCCCGCTGGCCTTCCGGTAGCGCGTCGACCACCTTGAGCATGGCCGACGCGAGCGCCGAGCCGAGACCGAAAGCCTGCGCTCCGCGCCGTGAACCGGCGATCAGCAACGCGAGCGCCTCGTCATGGTTCAGCCCGGTGAGTTCGGTCCGGAAACCCGGCAGCAACCCGAAACCGCCGTGCCTGCCGCGTTCGGCGTACACCGGGACACCCGCCGCCGACAGCGCCTCGATGTCGCGCAACACGGTGCGGGTGGAGACCTCCAGCTCGCGCGCGAGCGTGGTCGCGGACAGGCGGCCGCGGTGCCGCAACAGCAGCACCAGTGAGACCAGCCGGTCGGCGCGCATGGCCGGAACTCTAGCGGAATACACGACACAGGATGTCGTGATTCGCTGCGAGGCTCATTCCCATGACAAGCAGGACTGTGGCCACCGAGCCGAACGATCTGGGCAGATTCTTCATCGAGCGAGGCAACGCGGGCGATGTCGACGGACTGGTGGCGTTGTACGAACCGGACGCCGTGCTGGCGTTCCCGCCGGGCAACATCGCGAAAGGGCACGCGGAGATCCGCAAGGTCTACGAGGAGTTCGCCGCGGCCGCGCCGGAACTCCTGCCGGGCAGGCAGCATCCGGCGCTGGTGGGCGACGACCTCGCGCTCACGGCGTCCACGCTGACCACCGGTGAGGCGACCATCGAGGTCGCCCGCCGTCAGCCGGACGGATCCTGGCTCTGGGTGCTGGACCAGCCGGTCTTCGTGCCGTGACGGGACAGCTCGCCGTCGGCGGACCCGGGTCCGCCGACGGCGAGCCGCGCGGCGTCAGAGCGTGCAGTTCCTGGCCGAACCGGTGTTCACCTTGGCGCCGGTGAACTCCTCGATGATCGCGACGTTCTCCGGCGCGTAGTTCTTGGCGACGATCTTGGCCACGTCCGCGCTGCCGAGTTTGGCGGCGTGGGGCGCGGATTGATCCAGCCAGTAGGCGGTCCGGAGGAATTCGACGAGCACGAATTCACGCAATTCCGGCTGTGCCTTGATCTTGGCCCAGTAATCGGGATGCTTGGTCTTGGCGACACGCAGGTACAGCTGAAGGTAACGCATGTTCGTGGCCGCGATGTCGCGCGAATTGCTCGCGCCGACACCCTGGATGTACTCGGCGACGACGCTCGCCGCGGGCAATCCCATGAGCCCGGCGTTGAGTTCCGCGATGACCCCCTGCATCCGATACGAACCCTGTTGCTGGTCCCGCAGGTAGATGTCGTCCATCGAACGTGTGAGATCGTCCGTGATCAGCGGCAGGATCTCGCGGCGGGGGAATCCGCCGTGGATCGGGACCTTCATCGCCTTGCGGGAAGCGTCGATCCACGCCGAGACGTACACGTCCCACGACGTTCTCGAAGGATCCAGGTCCCACATGTGGGTCTCTTCGTGGATCGCCACCATCAGGGACTCGGCGAGCGCGTTGAAGCTGGTCTTGTTCACGAACTGGCTGAAGTACTTGTCCTTGGCCTGGGCGATCGCGAGGGCTTCGCCGCTGGGCCAGCGCCGCTTGTACACGGCTTGGATCGTCTGCAACCACTTCGTGGATTGAAAACCGGCCTTTATGTCACTGACATCGGCTTTCGGTTGTACGGGTTCCTCATAACAGAAGGGAGCCGCCGCCGTCTCTTGCGCGGTAGCGGAGACGGGGAATGCGGTGAGGGACAGGGCGAGGCACGCGGTCAGCACGGTAATGCCATATCGGCGCATGGGGACCTCGGTTCACGGTAGGGGTTTTCCGTGGGGGCGGACGGAAGTGTCCCCTACCGATCACCGTCACTTCAATGATCCGGCTCGTACTAGGGCTGGACAGGCTAGGAATTATGGCGGCGAACGGGCGAATCCGTGGCCAGCCGGGATCGGCGCATGCTGTAACCGAAGTAGATGCCCAGGCCGAGCGCCATCCAGCCGGCGAAGACGATCCAGGTCTCGCCGTCGAGGCTGAGCATCATGTAGCCGCAGCACAGCACCCCGAGGATCGGCGTGACGGGGGAGAAGGGCACCCGGAACGAGCGCGGTGCCTCCGGTTGCCGCTTTCGCAGCAGCAGGACGGCGATGTTCACCAGCCCGAAGGCGAACAGCGTGCCGATGCTGGTGGCGTCGGCCAGCTTCCCGAGCGGGACGAACGCGGCCAGCGTCGCGACGAAGCCCGAGACCACCAGGGTGTTGATCCGGGGCGTTCCCGTTTTGGGGTCCACTTTGGACAGCGAGGCGGGGACCAGCCCGTCGCGGGACATCGAGAACAGGATGCGCGTCTGTCCGTAGAGGACGGTCAGCACGACGCTGGAGATGGCCACGATCGCGCCGACGGCCAGCAATCCGGCCCACAGCGGGTTGTCGGACACGGCACCGAGCACGTGCGCGAGCGCGGCCTCCTGGCCGTCGAAGTCCTGCCACGGCAGGGCGCCGACCGCGGCCACGGCGACAAGGCAGTACAGCACGGTGACGATGGCGAGCGAGAGCAGGATGGCCCTCGGCAGGTCCCGCTGAGGGTTCTTGGCCTCCTCGCCCGCGGTGGAGGCCGCGTCGAAACCGATGTAGGAGAAGAAGAGTTTCGCGGCACCGGCGCTCAGCCCGGCCAGTCCGAGTGGGAAGAACGGGGCGAAGTTCGCCGCCCGCACCGCCGAGAACGCGATCGCGCAGAACAGCACCAGCGTGCCGACCTTGATCACGACCATGATCGCGTTGGCCCGCGCGCTCTCCTTCGCGCCGGACAGCAACAGGAACATGGCGAGCAGCACGACGACGATGGCCGGGACGTTGACGATCCCGCCCGAGCCCGGCGGCTGGCTGAGCGCGTCGGGGATGGCGAACCCGAACGCCAGCCGCAGCAGTTCGTTGAGGTACTGCCCCCAGCCGACGGCCACCGACGCCACCGAGACGCCGTATTCGAGCACCAGGCACCAGCCGCAGACCCAGGCGACCAGCTCACCGAGCGTCGCGTAGGCGTAGGAGTAGGACGAACCGGACACCGGGATCATGCCGGCGAGCTCGGCGTAGGACAGCGCCGAGAACAGCGCGGTGACACCGGCGAGCACGAACGACAGCACGACCGCGGGGCCCGCCACGGGGACCGCTTCGCCGAGCACGACGAAGATCCCGCTGCCCAGCGTCGCGCCGATGCTGAGCATCGTCAGCTGCCCGAGGCCGAGTGATCGCTTCAGCGTGCCGTGATCACTGTCGGCGATCAGATCGGCGACCGGTTTCCGCCGCACCGCCGCGGCTCGCAGAGTCATGCCGAGGACCGTATCTGCCGCGTTGAACACGCAGGACAGGAGATCGTTGCTTGGTTACCTGCATTACAGGCTGTTCGCCGGAATCCCCCGGAGTTGCCGATCGTGCGTCCTGCGCCAGATCAGCAGGGAGAGCACCGCGCCGCACAGGCAGAGGAACATGTCCCACTGCGTGTCCCAGACGTCTCCCTGGGTGCCGAGGAAATCGTCCGCGCCCGCGCCGGCGATCATCGCGCTGAGCCATTCCACGAACTCGAAACCGGCGGCGATCGTCACGCAGACGCAGACGGTCAGGAACGCGACCCAGGCACCGGGGCGCAGCGGGGTCCGGCGCAGCAGCACCTCGCGCACGGCGATCGCCGGGACGAAACCCTGGACCACGTGGGCGAACCGGTCGTAGTTGTTCCGCTGGGTGCCCATCAGCTCCTGCACCCATTCCCCGGCAGGGGTCTCCGCGTAGGTGTACTGCCCGCCGTAACACAGGACGATCGCGTGCAGCACCAGCAGCCAGCACAGCAAGCGGGTCAGGGGAAAACGTTTGCGCAGGGCCACCACCAGCGGCAGCCCGATCAGCACCCAGACCACTTCCAGCAGCCAGGTTCCGGGCGACCTGGCGAGGACACCGGTCACCACGAGCACGGCGACCACGAAGCCGGCCAGCAGGATGCCTTCCGTCCGGCCGACTCCGCGCACCATGCGTGGGACCCTACTGTGACGGGCCCCGGCTCGCTCAGTTCAGCTTGCGCATGTCGGCGGGCAGGCCGCCGCCGGCGTAGACGTCCTCGGCGAGCTTCGCCAGCGCGGTCAGCGCGACGTTCTGGCTGAACGGCCCGTAGGACACCCGGGACACACCGAGCTTCTGCGCGGTGGCCAGCGGGATCGAGCCCGGGACGCCGATCAGGTTCACCTTGCGCTCGCCCAGCGCCTCGACCAGCTTGGCGACCTGGGTCTCGTCGAGTTTGCCGGGCACGAAGACGTTCGACGCGCCGGCGTCCAGGTACGCGCGGCCGCGGGTGATGGCGTCGGCCAGCACCTCCTCGGGGTCACGGTCGCCCGCCCGGAGGAAGGCGTCGGTGCGGGCGTTGAGCACGAAGTCGATACCGGCGGACTGGGCGGCGGCGACCGCTGCCTCGACGGCCTTGACGGACTCGTCCAGCGGTTTCATCTGGTCTTCGAGGTTGCAGCCGACCGCGCCGGCCTCGATCGCGCGGGCGACCGTGCCGCCCGGGTCGCCGTAACCGGCCTCCAGGTCCGCGGTGACCGGCAGATCGCCCGCCACCCGGACGATCAGGGCGACCTCGGCGATCATCTCGTCGCGGGGGATCACCTCGCCGTCGGGATAGCCGCGGGCGGCGGCGATACCGTGGCTCGGAGTGGCGAGCGCCTGCGTACCAGGGGTTTCGGCGACGACCTTCGCGGTGATCGCGTCCCACACGTTGACGACGAGCAGCAGTTCGGGGGCGGCGTGCAATTCCTGCAGCCGCGTGGCCTTCTCGGCGATGGAAACCATGCCGTCAATCTAGAGGTTTTCGCCCGGCGAAGCCGATTCCTGTTACGCGCCGGGCCGGGGTGGCGACTGGTAGGGACAGCACTTCGAGGGAGGTCCCATGGAGCTGACGATCAACGCCGCCGGCGACGAACAAGCGCTGACCGAGTTCTACAGCTGGCTCCGCGACGACGCCGACGTGACGCGGTCCGCGACCATCAGCCTCGCGGGTTCGCGGAGCACGGAGGAGCTGGGCGTCTTCGAGGTCATCTGCATGTCCATCGGCTCACTGACCGGGCTGGCGAATCTGGGCATCGCCTGGAGCAACTTCCTCCGCTCCCGCGAGGAGACGCCCCCGTTCACCATCACGGTCGAGGGTGAGCTGACCGCCGAACAACGCGCCATGCTCCGGAACCTGGACCTGCCGCTTTCGTGACCGTCACGCGCCGCTTCCCAGCCACCGCAGCGTTTCCAGCGCGACGGCCACGTCGACCGCGTTCTCCGCCAGCGGCCGGGGGAGCAGTTCGCCGGCCCGCGACAGCCGCCGGACGACGGTGTTCCGATGGGTGTAGAGCCGTTCCGCGGTCCGTGTCGTGTTGCCGAGTTCGTGCACGTAGGCCCGCACGGTCTCCCGGGTCTCGGCGTCGGCGTGCCGGAGTTCGCCGAGTGTGTCGGCGATGAATTCGCCCGCCTGCGCCGGATCGCCGGTGAGCAGCGCGAGCAGCTGGATGTCCTGGTACCGCGCGATCTGCTGCGGCGAGGTGAGCCGGGCGAGCATCCGCTGGGTGGCGGCGGCGTCCAGATGGCTGCGGCGGAACCCGTCGATCCCGCTGCCGGGCCGCCCCAGCGCGACCCGGACGTCGGGATGCGGCGCGAGGTCTTCGGCGAGCCTTTCCGCGCGCGGCTGGGTCCGGCCGGGCAGCCAGACCCACAGGGCGGCGGCGCTGGCGACGACGGTCAGCCGGTGCGAAGCGCCACTCGCCCGCATGAGCGTCTCCGCGGCGGTTTCGAGCTGCTGGGACGACGGGGTCACCGAGCCGCTCCAGACGATCGCGGCCGTATGCGGCCCGGCGAGCGGGTAGCCGAGCTGGGCTTCGGCGCGCGAACGGCTGATGGGCGCGCCTTCCAGCAGCAGGGTGACCGTGGCCCGCCGTTCGGCGTGGGCGCCGCGGGTCAGTTCCGTGCGTTCGGCGGCCATCCGTTCGGACACGGCGGCGACGGTGTCCTCGATGAACGTGGTGATCGACAACGACGAGACGTCCAGCAGCTCGCGGAGCAGGACCGGGTCCGAAGTGAGGTCGAAACAGATCTCGATCCACCGGCGCCAGGCCACCCCCTGGGCCCGCCGGTAGGCGTCGAGGCCGCCGGAGTCGAAGCCGCGGCGCACCATGTCGCGAGCGCCGTCCAGCACTTCCTGGTTCAGGTTGGCGGCGACCCGTTCACCGGGGCGCTGCACGTTGGCGGCCGCCCAGTGCAGCAGATTCGCCAGATTGGCGCGTTTGGTGCCCTCGGTGAGCACGGGGTCCTCGGCGACCGCGCGCATACTGTCCCCGCCGAGCGAGGCCTCGTGCAGCTCCTCGATCCATTCGGCGCGGGGATGCAGCACGATCTCCGCGCCCCGCCGGAAGAGCTCACGCGCCTCAGGCGACAGCGTCGGCCACGGCGATGCGGCACTTTGCACCATCCATACATCATGATGGTGCAGATAGCGCTAGCGCAATTCCCCGCCCGACCCGCATCGTGGAGGGAACCGAGACGAGGCTGGAGTACCGCATGACGACGAGCACCCCCGTCGAGCACCTCGACGTGGTCATCATCGGTGCCGGGATTTCCGGGATCGGGGCCGCGCGCTACCTGAAGACCGAGAACCCGGGCAAGACGTTCGCCATCCTGGAGGCGCGCGGCACGTCCGGCGGCACCTGGGACCTGTTCCGCTACCCGGGCATCCGGTCGGACTCCGATCTCCACACCTTCGGCTACGAGTTCAAACCGTGGCGGGACAAGCAGTCCATCGCCGACGCGCCCCGGATCCTGTCGTACCTGCGCGAGACGGTCGCCGAGAACGGCCTCGAACCCAGCATCCGGTACCACCAGAAGCTGCTCTCGGCCGCCTGGTCGAGCGACGAGGCCCGCTGGCTGCTCGAGATCGAGCGGACCGACACCGGCGAGCGCACCAGCCTCAGCGCGGGCTGGCTGTTCAACGCCGGCGGCTACTACCGCTACGACGAGGGCTTCACCCCGCATTTCGAGGGCAGGGACCGGTTCACCGGCACGATCGTGCATCCGCAGCACTGGCCCGAGGACCTCGACTACGCGGGCAAACGGGTCGTCGTGATCGGCAGCGGCGCCACCGCGGTCACCCTGATCCCCGCCATGGCGGGCACCGCGGCGCACGTGACGATGCTGCAGCGCACCCCGACCTACGTCATGCCGGTGCCGCGCGAGGACAAGATCGCCAACGGCCTGCGCAAGATCCTCGGCGAGGAGCGGGCCTACGCGCTCACCCGCCGCAAGAACATCCGCAAGGGACTGGCGGTCTGGCAGTTCTGCCAGAAGTTCCCGAAGACCGCCCGCGGCCTCATCCGTTACGTCAACAAGAAGCAGCTTCCCAAGGGCTATCCGGTCGACGAGCACTTCAACCCGCCGTACGACCCGTGGGACCAGCGGCTGTGCGCCGTACCCGGCGGCGATCTGTTCGCCGCCATCCGCAAGGGCAAGGCCGACGTCGTCACCGACAAGATCGCGACCTTCACCGAGAAGGGGATCCTGCTCGAATCCGGGCGTGAGCTGGAGGCGGACATCATCGTCACCGCCACCGGATTGAACCTCCAGGTGTTCGGCGGGGCGAAGCTCAGCGTCGACGGGAAACCGGTGATCCTGCCGGAAACCGTCGCGTACAAGGGAATGATGCTTTCGGACGTGCCGAACGCCGCGTTCGCGATCGGTTACACGAACTCGTCGTGGACGCTCAAGATCGGCCTGCTGTGCGAGCACTTCTGCCGTCTGCTGGCGCATATGGACGTCCACGGCTACGACGTCTGCCGTCCCGTCCTCGCCGATCCGGACATGCCGACGAAACCGTTCCTGGACTTCGCCGCCGGATACGTCCAGCGCGCGCTCGACCAGCTCCCGCGCCAGGGTGACCGCATGCCGTGGCTGACGTCGATGAGTTACCACTCCGACATCAAGTTGCTGCGCGCGGACGACATCACCGATCCGGAGCTGCACTTCTCCCGCGTCGAGGTGCGGGAAGCGGTGAACTCGTGACCGACGGCTTCGCCGACCTGCCCGGCGGCCCCCGGATCTGTTACCGCGAGGACGGCCCGTCCGACGGGGTGCCGCTCGTGCTGATCGCCGGGCTCGGCCTGGATCTCACTTCGTGGCCGCGGCCGATGATCGAGGGGTTCACCGGCCGCGGTTTCCGCGTCATCCGGTTCGACAACCGGGACGCGGGCTGCTCGGACCGGATCAAGGCGCCGAATCCCGGCAAGCTCCGGCAACTGCTGGCCCGGCCGCTGCCGGACGCCTACGACCTTGGCGACATGGCGGCGGACACCGTCGGCCTGCTGGACCACCTCGGCGTCGGGAAGGCGCATCTGGTCGGCATGTCGATGGGCGGCATGATCGCGCAGACCGTCGCCGCCCGGAACCCCGGCCGGGTCCTGTCGCTGACGTCGATCTTCTCCACGACCGGGCACCGCCGGGTCGGGCAGCCGGCGCGGTCGACGCTGCTGCGCATGGCGCGGCGGCCCGCGCGGACCGTCGAGGAATCGGTGGCCGGGCATCTGGCGATGATGGGGCACCTCGGCTCGGCCACGTTCCCGCTGGACAAGGACGTCGAAACGGCCTGGGCCGAGGAACTGTGGGAACGGGCCGGAGGGCGCCGCGCCCGCAGCGGTATCGCCCGTCAGATCGGCGCGATCCAGGCCAGCGGCGACCGCACCGCCGAACTCGCCCGCATCACCTGCCCGACGGTCGTGGTCCACGGCGACACCGACCGCATGGTCCACCACAGCGGCGGGCGGGCGACCGCCAAGGCCATCAGGGGCGCCCGCTACGTCGAAATCCCCGGAATGGGCCACCACATCGCCCCGGATCTGGTCGAGCGGCTCGTCGAGCTGACCGCCGAACTGGCCCTCGACCCGGCAGGAGAAACCCGATGAGCGGTGTTCGCGGCAAGGTCGCCGTCGTCACCGGTGCCGGTTCCGGCATCGGCCGTCAGCTGGCCCTCGAACTCGCGCGGCGCGGAGCCCGGCTCGCGGTGTCCGATGTGGACGAAACCGGGCTGGCAGAAACCGTCGCCCAGGTCAAGGCCCTGGGCGCGGAAGTGCAGGGCGCCGCGCTCGACGTCAGCGACCGGGCGGCCGTGCTGGAGTACGCGACCGCCGTCGCCGCGCAGTTCGGTGTGGTGCACCAGATCTACAACAACGCCGGGGTCGCGGGCGGCGGGCAGACCGTGCTCGACGCCGAATGGGAGCTGTACGACCGCACGCTGGCGGTCAACCTCTTCGGCGTCATCAACGGCACCAAGGCCTTCCTGCCGCATCTGATCGATTCCGGCGACGGCCAGGTCGTGAACATCTCCAGCCTCAACGGTTTCATGGCCCAGCCGACGCTCAGCGCCTACTGCGCCAGCAAGTTCGGCGTCCGCGGGTTCACCGAGGCGCTGCGCACCGAGATGATCGCGGGCGGGCATCCGGTGCGGGTGACCGTCGTCCATCCCGGCGGGGTCAAGACCGGTATCGCCTCGGCGGCGTTGAAGGAAGCCGAGGCGCGCGGTATCGAGCCCACCGCCGAACAGCGGGAACGCGTCCGGGTGTACAACGAAAAGCTGCTGAAGATGCCGGCCGATCAGGCCGCGCGCATCATCCTCGACGGGGTCGAGGCGGGGAAACCGCGCGTGCTCGTCGGGAACGACGCGAAACTGGTCGATCGGCTCGTCCGGCTGCTCCCGCGGCGGTATCCGAAGCTGATCGTCGACTTCGAGCGGCGGCGTCTCGCCCGCTAGGCGTGGTCCCGCTCGAAGCCGGCTCCCCGGTGCACATGTCGCGAAAGCCACTTTCGGGACATCAGACGTCCCGAAAGTGGCTTTCGCGACGCACCCACCCTCCCTATGAAGCACGCCTAGGCGTCGACGCTCCGGTGCCCGAACAAGCCGAGCAACCACGTGTAGCGGACGGCTTCGCGTGCCTGGCCGTACGCGTCCTCGGTGCCGATCCAGATGGCCTGGGTGATCAGTTCGATGGTGGCGGCGACGACCGTGCGCGCGGTGAACGGCGGCGGTGACGGCAGCGCTGGGTCGGTGGCCCGAAGCCATTCCGCCGTCCGATCGAAGACGGCTTCACCGGCGCGCAAGGTGTTCTCCCGCGCTTCGAGCCCCGCGTCGCCGAGAGCGTAGATCTCCAGCAACGCGGCGCGGACGGCCGTCGGGCGCCGGTGCACGTAGTCGACGAGGAAGTCGCAGCAGGCGGCGACGGCGTCCAGCGGGGTCGCGGCCTCGGCGCCCACGGCGACGCCCTGGGTGATGAACTCGGTGGTGATCTCGCGATAGGCGGCGAGGAAGGCGTCCTGTTTGCCGGTGAACTGTTCGTAGAACGAGGTCCGGGACACGCCCGCCGTCGCGGTGATGTGGCCGACGGTCGTGGCGACGTAGCCGCGTTCGCCGGTGTTCTCCAGTACCGCGTCGATCAGCCGGGCGCGCTGGGTTTCGGCGACCTCGTCGCGGCTGAGGTTGTGCGGCCCCTTCGGCAGCTTGCGGTGCTCGGTCACGTGCGGCACCGTACCGGCTTGGAGATCCGTGAAGGCCTCCTTCCCTACTGTCAGGGTAGGGAAGGAGGCCTTCACGGACCTGTGCGGTCAGCCGACCGGCACCTCCGGGGCAAGGGAGTTGCCGGGCGCGATCTTCCCGCAGCTGGTCGGGGCCGTCTTGCCCGCGAACCGGTCGTTGAGCCAGCCGATGGCCAGCGGCGCCCAGGCGACGGCCGCCCCGACGTGGCTCAGCGTGTTGTACTGGTCGTACTTGATCGACTTGTTGCCGGTGTCGCAGTACTGCCGCGCGAGCGAGCGCACGTCACCGGCGACCATCACCCCGTCGCCGGTCCCGATCCCCGGCGGATTGCCGAAAGTGCCTTCCAGGACACCGTTGTTGCCCTGCGCGATGTAGCCGGGCACGGTCGGCGTCGGCGCGGAACCGAGGTTGATCTTGTTCACGGCCTCGACGTACGGCAGCACCTTGTTCGGGTTGACGTACTCGGGCTTGACGAATTTCTCCCACGTCAGCCCGGGATACCGGCCGAGCGCGTCGACGATCGACGCCTTTTCCATGTCCTTGAGCACCTGAAGGCCGTAAGAATTCGCGTACGGCTTGAGATCGATGCCGAAGGAACGCGAGACGCCGATGAGCGCCATCGGAATGACGCCGGTCCACGCGACGCTGCCGTTGACGTACTTGAGATTGTGCGACGGCTTGACGAGCACTCCGCCTTCGGTGAAACCGACGAGGTTCTTGTTGACCTCGGGTGCGTAATCCGGTGCGAGCGCTGCGGCCCAGCCCGTCGCGATGGCGCCGCCGGAATAGCCGATGAGCCCGAACCGGGTCTTGTCGTTCATCCCCGTTGCGGGAGACCGCGTCGCGGCGCGGATGGAATCCAGGGTGTTCGTCCCGTATTCGGGCCCGGCGGCGAAGTTCGCCTTCTGGCCCTCGGTGTCGGGAATGACGACGTTGTAGCCCAGCAACAGGGCGGGCGCGATGAACAGCGTCTCCGCGTTGGCGATCAGGCCGCCGAGCGAGACGTCACCGGCGATCGCCCTGGACGGGCCGTGCTCGGGGTTGAGCGAATCGTAGAACGATTGGTACGAAACGGCTTTCGTGCTGTCGCCGGTGAGGCTCCGCAGCACCGAAGTGACGTTGGCGGACGGCTTCCCCCGCGCGTCGGTGGACCGGTACAGCAACTGGGTCACCTTGAGCGGCGTGGAAATGCCGATGACGTGGTAATTGAGCGTCCGGGTCTTCAACACGGTCCCGGGGCTGTACGACGACAGCGGTTCGCTGCCGTCGTAGCTGTAGAACGGATCGGTCGCGGGGGCGGCGGAGGCGGCGGGCGCGGCGGCGAAACCGACGATGAGGGCGATCGCGACGGCCAGCAGACGAGCGGGCTTTCGGGTCATGACTCCCCTTTGAATCATGAAGTGGATCACGTTTGGATGCCCGGAACCTACCAGCCGGTAACCGATGGTGTACAGAGGCGTACATCATTAATCGCGCGATTTCGACGATTCTTTTACTCGCGTTGGGACGGAGCACGGCTCGGAAAGGGTGCGGGTTGTGATCCAGCACAAAAACGGCAGCGCGATCAACGGCACCAAGGCCGTCCGCAAGGAAGTGTGGTCGGCGACCGTTCCGATGACCGGGCTCGCGAGACCGCCGATGCTGACCGTCAGCCCGAGGGTGACGCCACTGGCGGTGCCGACGCGCGTGGGGAGGTAGTCCTGTGCGAGCGTGATCTGCAGGGAGAACGGGATGTACAGGCCCACCGCGGCCAGCAGGACGAACGGGAAGAAGGCCGGGCCCGGCACGAAAACGACGCCCGTGACCGCGACGACGGTGGCCAGATAGGACCGGCGCACCACGATGACGCGGTCCCGGCGCCCGGCCAGCCTGCTGCCGAGCAAAGTGCCGGCGGCGCCGCCGAGGTAGAGCAGGAACAGCGCGGCGCTGCCCGTCGCCGTGCCGCCTCCGGCCCGTTGCTGCGCGTAGAGCGAGACGAAGGTGCTCAGGCCGACGAACACGATCGAGCGGAAGACGACGGCCGCCGACAGCTTCGTGAACGACCTCCAGTCGTCGACCCCTGTCGCCTCCGCCGGCGAGCCGCCGGTGCGGCTGGTCCTGGCGAGGGCACGCAGCACGGGCAGGCACAGCACGGAACCGGCCAGTGCCGGTACGACGAGCAACGACGACATCCGCAGTCCGCCGAGTCCCATGACGGCGGCGACGAGTACGGGAGCGGCCGCGAAACCGATGTTCCCGCCGAGGGAGAACCAGCCCATGGCCGTATGGCTGCCACCGCCGGCGATCCTCGCGACCCGTGCGGCCTCGGGGTGGTAGGCGGCCACCCCGATTCCCGACACGGCGACGAAAGCCAGCGTCAGCGGGTAGGAGCCGGCCAGTCCGCCGAGGGCGATGCCGAGCCCGCCGAGGAGCGTGGCGGACGGCAGTAACCACGGCATCGCCCATCGGTCGGTCAGCGCACCGAACAACGGCTGCGCCACCGACGACAGCAACGAAGCGGCGAGCACGATGCCGGACACCGCCGCGTAACCGTAGGCGCGTTCGGCCGCGAAGAACGGCACCAGCGCGGCGACCGAACCTTGGTACACGTCCACACACGCGTGCCCGGCCGACAGCAGGGCGATCGCTTTGTTCTTCGGCACGTCGCCATGCTCGTCGCGGATCGCGGTGTCGCGCTTCCGATAAAATGACAAACGATGACGGAAATCCGCCACATGCCCGCGGCACCGACCCAGGTCCGCTCCCTGGCCTCCGGCACGACGATCGAGGCGCACTGCCACGACGATCACCAGGTCGCCTACGCCGCTCGCGGCGTACTGGCCATCACCACCGACAGGGGTTCCTGGGTCGCGCCCGCCACGAGGGCCATCTGGGTGCCCGCCGGGACCGTGCACGCCCATCAGGCGCACGGCGACCTCGAACTCCGTCTCGTCGGCCTGCCCGCCACCGTGAACCCGTTGCGGCTGAACGAACCGAGCGTGCTCGCCGTCGGACCGCTCCTGCGCGAACTCATCCGCGCGTACACCGATCCGCCGCACGACGACTCACCTGAACGACGGCGGCTGCGCGCGGTACTGCTCGATCAGCTTCGCGCCTCGCCGCAGCAACCCCTGCACCTGCCGACGCCTTCCGACCCGCGGCTACGCGCACTATGCGAGATCCTCAGCGCGGATCCGGCCGACGGCCGGACGTTGGCGGCTCTCGGCGCGCGGGTCGGGGCGAGCGACCGCACCCTCGCGCGGCTCTTCAAAGCCGACCTCGGCATGACCTTCCCACAGTGGCGCACGCAGCTGCGGCTCCATCGCGCTTTGGTCCTCTTGGCCGAGGACACCCCGGTGACCGCGGTGGCGCATGCCTGCGGCTGGTCGTCCACCAGCGCGTTCATCGACGTCTTCCGCCGCGCCTTCGGGCATACGCCGGGCCGGTACTACGACCGCTGAACGCGAAAACGGGGCCGGTCCACAAAGGACCGGCCCCGTTCTTCGTTCGGTTCTTACGCCTCGCTACGGCGACGGCGCACCAGCAGCACCATCAGCACACCCGCGCCGAGGAGCGCGCCGCCGATGATCAGCGGCATGGTCGCGGAAGCACCGGTGTTGGCCAGCTCGTCGCCGCCACCCGATTCGGCGCCACCGGGGGTGGTGGGGGCCGGGGTCTCGGTGACGGGCGCGCCGCCCTGCTTCCAGCTCGCGGTCGCGTTCGCGGCGACCGAGGTCTTCTCGGACTGCGCGACGATCAGCGACTGGGCGGGCACCTTGTCGTAGTTCTCGCCCACGAAGAGGCGGCCGGTGTCGAGGTGGCCGCTGACCTTCAGCGAGAAGGTGCCGGAGCCGTCCTTGGCGTCCTTGGGGACGTCGACGTAGACCTTGGTGCCGTCCTTGATGTCGGCGGCCTTGATCGCCTTGCCGTCGGCGTCGGTGACCTTGACGCCCTCGGGCAGCTTGCTCGTCAGCTCGGTGATGTCACCGCTGGTGGCGATGCTGAACGGGCCGATCCGGGTGCCGGTGGCGCCCGAGGCCTTGGCCGGGCCGATGTCGAGGGTCGGCTTCGGCTGCTGGCCGATGCCGACGTTGTCCTTGCCCACGAGGTAGTCGTAGACCGCCAGCACGTCGGCGGAGTCTTCCGCGGCACCGCCCGAAATCGGGTTGGCGCGCTTCAGGTCCTTGCCGTCACTGAAGTGCCAGACCGCGGCCTGCGTCGCGGTGATGGCCTCCTTGACGGAGAGGCCGCCGTTGAGCTTGACGTCGCTCTTGCCGAGCGTGCCCTCGAGCGCCTTGACCGACGCCGCCGGGTAGCCGTGGTGCAGCACCCAGTTGAGCTTCGAGCTGTTCTTGTTGAACGGCGACTTGGTGTCCGGGTACTTGTTCCACGGACGCTCGATCATGTCCTGATCGGTGCGCATGCCGACCTCGACCTGCACGCAGTACATCTTGAGCTTGCTGCCGTCCGACAGCTTCAGCGTGAACAGCACCGTGTCGGCGGGCTTGCCGTTCTCGAAGTTGACGCCGAACCCGCCGTTGCCCTCTTGCTGGACGACCCGGCCCCGCGCCGCGCCGTCGTCGGCGAGGGCGGCCGGAGCGGCCATCGTCAGCGCGACGGCCGCGGAGGCCACCGCGATCCCGCCGCGAACCAGAACTGACCTGCCGTGCATGTGTCTCCCATCCGGATACGGACCACGAATGCCAGTGCCGTGTGCGACCACAGGCCCCGACCGCAACGGCTCGCCCGAGTGGGGGATGAATCATCCCATCGAGCGAGAGCGGAGCATACAGAGGTCATACACACGGCTACTCAGGGGTATGGCTCATGTCCGAATTGTCGACTGAGAAGGGTGAACGACAAGAAAACGATCTTGGGCGAGTGGGTGTCTGCCGCGGGTGGGCTCCGCGGTCGCGGCTCGACGCCCCGTCTCGGGTCCGACGCGTGGGCGATCGGCGGGGAATTGCGCGAACGGAAATCGCCTCGAATGGCATGGCGTGAATCGTCGGACCGATTCCGGTACCATTTTGCTTTACTTGTGGATCATTTTAGTCCTGGCCGCTCCTTTGCTTGCGCGTAAGCGTGGAAGTGGTCTCCGGAGGATGGAGTGTCGGATATCACAGTATGTGGCGATGGGCCTCGAAGCTCCTGCGTTCAGGTGTATCACGGGTTCGTGCCGGGTCGTCGCCTTGGTTCTTTCGGGTAGATGTACCGGCCTTGCCGGGAGCGATCCTGCTCGGCGAGGTAGACAGGGAGGTTCGGGGATTTGGCAAGAGTTCCCGGGCGGACGTGGCAGTGCGGCACGACGAGATCCGTGCCCGGTTATTGCGCGGATAAAAGAATATGGCCGTGTGGGGAGACACGAGCATGCGATCTTTGACGCGTGAACCACGACTTTTTTCGTCGTGGGTTTCTGTTCTCGAAGGTGGAAAATCGCGCCTGCGCAATTCATGCTCGAATTGCCGCCGGTCGAGGTGCGGTCATGAGAGATGACGGTGCTTCGGTGACCGTCGCGCGGCCGCCCTCCGGTACGCCGGTTCCCCGGCAGTTGCCGCCTGTCCCCGCCCATTTCACCAGTAGGACCGCTGAACTCGAAGCGCTCGACTCCGCGGCGGCGGGCCGGGAGGACGACTCGGTCGACCGGTCGCCGGCGGTGACGGTGGTGGTCGGGCCAGGCGGGGTGGGCAAGACCGCACTCGCGGTCACCTGGGCCGTCCGGAACGCCGGGCGCTTCCCGTCGGGGCAGCTGTATGCGGATCTGCGGGGGTTCTCCCCGGAGACGGCCGTGCCGCCCGAAGACGCGCTCGGAGCGTTCTTGCGTGCACTCGGGGTTCCTCCGGAGCGGGTGCCGGTCGAACTGGCCGAACAAGCGGCGTTGTTCCGGACCACCACCGCGGGGATGCGACTGCTGCTGGTGGTGGACAACGCGATCTCGGCCGCTCAGGTGCGGCCGCTGATCCCGGCTTCGTCGGGCTGTGTCGTGGTGGTCACCAGCAGGCTGAGGCTGGACGGTCTGCACGCGGAGGGGGCTCGGTTCGTCGACATGGCGCCCCTGCCGGAGGCGCACGCCGTCGAGCTGCTGACGCGCTCGGTGGGGAAGTCGAGGGTCGCCGGCGAACTTCCGGCCGTGACGACACTGGCTGCCCTGTGCGGTCGCTTGCCGATCGCGCTCCGCGTGGCCGGCGCGCGGTTGGCGTCGCGGCCGAAATGGCCGGTGGCCAGGATGGTGGCGGAGCTCCGTGATGAACGGATGCGGCTGACGAAGCTGTCGCCGGTCGGTGAAGCATCGTTGACGGCTACGTTCGATTCGTCGTATTCGGCGTTGTCGCCCCACGCGGCCAGGCTCTACCGGCTGGTCAGCGAGCACCCGGGGCTGACGGTCGAAGTGGGAGCGGCGGCCGCGGCGGCACGGATTTCGGAGAACGAAGCCGTGGACGGCCTTCAAGAACTGGCGGACGCCAGCCTTCTCGAGGAGGTCGGCGAGGACGGCTACCGTTTCCACGATCTGGTGCGGTTGCACGCACGGGCGTTACCCGACGACGAACGGCTCGAAGTCGTGCCGCGTATCGCGGACTGGTACCTGCACCGGATGACGCGGGCGAACATGGTGGTCATCCCGATGCGCTGGAGGATCAGTACCGTGCACACCCGGTACGAGGATTCACCGGCGTTGTTCGCCACTGGGGCCGAAGCCCTTGCCTGGCTGGACGAACGCCTCGCGGACATCGTCGAGCTGGTCGACGAGACCTCGGCTCTGCGGCACGACGAACTCACGTGGCAACTTTGCGAAGCCCTGTGGGAGCTCTTTCTCTACCGCAAGCACTATCAGCTTTGGATCAGGACGCATGAAGTCGGCATCGCCGCGGCGCACCGGTGCGCGGACGCGGTCGCCGAGGCTCGGTTGCGTTGCCAACTCGGTCGTGCCTATCTGGATCTGGGCCGGTTCGAAGCCGCTGAGCTCGAATGCTCACGGGCCGTGGAACTGGCAAGGGGAGCCGGGAGCCGGCACAACGAGTCCGTGGCCTTGGACCAGCTGGGCGTGGCGGCGCAAGGTCGCGGCGACTTCGAGCGAGCGGTCGGGTTTTTCGGCGAAAGTCTCGTGATCGAAGGGGAACTCGGGATCGACCGCGGCGTCGCCCAGCGGCACCGGCGGATCGGCGAGGCCTTGTTGCAGGCAGGCAGGCTCGCCGACGCCGCCCGGCAGCTGCGCCTCGCTCAAAAGATGTTCGGCGAAATCGGCGATGGTAAGGCCGAGGCCTTGACCACCCTGTCGCTCGCGCGGATCGACGCGCGGGCCGGCGAGATCACCGCGGCGAAACGCGAACTCGAACGCGCCGCCGCGGTGCTCGACGAGTCAGGTTCGGCCGTCTATCAGTCCGATGTGCTGGTGGCGTTCGCCGAGGTCGCTGAGCTCGAGGGTGATCTCGGCGCCGCTCGTGGCCATCTGATCAAGGCGCTGGACCTGTGCGGCCCGATCGGCGGGCTGCGGGTCGAACGGGCCCGTGCTCGGTTGGACGCCTTGGACACCCGGCGCGATCAGCCGCAGCAGGCCGAGCCGGCGTCCGGCGAGTGACCACAGATAGGCCCCCGCGCCCGCCAGTTCGGCGGACTCGCACGGGATGACGACCATGTCTCCCGTGCGGTCGCCGACAAGGCACCGCCCGGCGGAACACGCGACGGCGACGATCGTGAGACCAGGCAGCCGGTCGAAGTCGCTCGCGATCAAGCGACGGGCGTCCGCGGGCAGGTGCGGCCCTGAATGGACGAGCACGTCGGCGAGGGAGGTCCGGGTTCCGTCGTTCGCGCCGGACAGAAGGAACGAGGTTCCTGCGGCGTCGATACGACGGCTCCCGGCCGTGGCGCGCAACCGCGCTACGAAGGCCAGCACGGGAGCACCTCCGCCATCGGGACCGGCGAGGCCGGGACCGCTCGGGTGGGTTCGGGCAAACCGAGAAGCCGGTACATCTCGGTGCGCAGGATCGCGCCGGCGCGGCCCGGCCGCGACGACATCAGGCTTCGGACGCGCTCGGCTATGCCGGCGGACTCCGCTTCGCGCAGCAGGGGGAGAAGAGTGCTGCCGGGTATCCAGCGGGGCGCGTGTTCTGCGACGACCGCGCTGGGCGTGCCCGGCAGCAGCGGCTCGGTGCCGTCCACGGCCAAGAGCACCGGTTTGCCGATGGCCGCCGCGTAACCGGTCACGGAGCCGTAGTCGCCGATGACGTGATCGGCGGCGATCAAGGCGGCCCGCCAGCTCCCGTCGGGACGCAAAAGCTCGAGCCCGGACCGCAGACTGTCGGCCAGCCAGCTGCGAACCTGCCAAAGGCTGTGGTGCGACCAGATCTGCGGGTGAAGGACCCCGAGCACCCGGAAGTGTTCGGGAGGAAGCTCCCTGAGCACCCGTTCGAACAGATCGTGGTGACGTCCGAATGCCGACCGGTCGGACCAGGTCGAGGTGACGACCACCAGGCGCCGGTCATCGGCCACGCCGATACCTCTCCGGTAGTGATCGCGGAAAGGAAGGCTGGCGACGAGCCGATCCAGCGCGATGTCACCCGCGACCACAGCGGCGGGGATCGCGCCGGGGCAGGTCTCGGCGAGGATGTCCATCTCGCGGTCGTGGACGAGCACGATCGAGTCGGCGCGCACCCGTCCTTCCCGCATCAGCTGGCTCGCATCGAGCCCGACCTGGGGCCTCCAGCCGGGCCCGGCGTCCGGGGGCCGCCACGGCCGGTACTGGCCGAATCCGCCGCCGTGCGGGACGAGCAATACCGGCCCCGCGACCTCGTCGATGCCGCGCTGGCTGGCGGCGAGCACGAGGTCGTATTCACCGCGCTTGGCCTGCGCCCAGGGCAGGACTATTCCCCCTTGGTCCTCCACGAAGTCGTGAGTGGCGCGCCAGGATTCCCACTCCGGGACGGTGAAGGTCGACTGGACACGGTGGTCGGCCTCGAAGAGCGGGAGCAGGTCGAGGAGCCGGTTTCCGGCTACGATGTGCGGGATCATCACCAGCACGGATTTGACCCCTTTACGTGTCGCCCAGTGCTGGTCGGAGCCATTCACCGGGCTGTGGACCCACGATAACTCGGTCATGAAATTCCCCTCGCTCGAACTCCGGTATCCGCAGTCAGCATGGGAGTGATGGTGGAGAAATCGGCTTCGGCAGGTTGTCAGTTCATTGACAGATGATCAACGGTGATCGCCGAAGTTTGACAATTAAGCCGATGACCTGGCCTTATGCGCGGACTGGTGGAAAAATGATCCGGCGGGACAGGGGTGGCGAACCCGGGTTCGCCATGGGGAAGGGGCGCACTCGTGGAAATCGCCTTCGGAATTCTCGGGCAGACGGCCATGCTAATGCACGGGAATGTGGATGTGAACTGGGCTGGTCCTCGGCCGAGACAGGTGCTGACCGCGTTGCTGACGGCGCCGAACCGTCGATTGTCACTGGACGCCGTCGTGGACTGGGTATGGGAAGAACACGAGAGGGCGCCACAGGACGCCCACTCGACGCTTCATCAGAACGCGACCAAGCTGCGACGGGCGTTCCACGAAAAATCCGTGCCCGCGAACGTGAGTGTGGGTAAAGCGGGTTGCCTGCTGGAGATCGAGCCGACGCTGATCGATCACTTCGCCTTCCAGGCCATGATGGACAAGGCCCGCCGGTTCCGTGAACTCGGTCAGCACGACCGCGCGCTGGTCGAAGCGCTTTCGGCTGTCCGATTGTGCCGTGACGAAGCCTTAGCCGATCTCCGGACCGAGCGTGCCGACGGATGGCGTGCCTTATGGGAGCGTAGTGAGTGGATCCCCGCCAACGCGTTCGTCGTGGCGGAGCACTTGGCGACCGGGCAAGCCGACGCCGCGGTGCGTAAACTGGTGGAACTCGAACAGGCTCATCCGAGGGAACTGAGCTTCGAGAAATTGCGAATACGGGCGCTGGCCGAAGCCGATCAGCCCGCCGAAGCCGCCGACTTCTTTCGGGTGACGTATGCCCGTTACCGTGAGGCAGGGGAGACAAGGGCTGCGGAAGAACTGCGGGCGGTCAACGACAAGGTGCTGATCCGGCCGGATCGGGTGATTTCTCGGCGCAAACCGGCCCCGCTCGATTCCACCGGGCAAAACGAGCACGTGATCCGCCATTTGCCGCCAGACATCGACGACGTCGCGGGAAGAGCCGATCTGATCGCCCTGCTCGACGCTTACACGACCGATTCCGCGGGCGCGCCTAAACGTGCCGCGGTGGTGGTGACCGGAGGGCCCGGTGTCGGGAAGACGACCTTGGCGGCCAAGTGGGCCCATCGTGCGGAACGACGGTACCGGCATGGCGCGGTCATGCTGGATCTTCGCGGGGATAGCCAAGCGGCGAAGGCCGACGCCGGCGAAATAGTCGACACACTCTTGTCGTTGCTGGATTTTCCGGTCGACCAAGTGGTCAATCCGATCGCCCGCGCCGCGAAACTGTCGGCGTTGCTCGCTCGGCGCTCGATGCTCGTGATCCTCGACAACGTGCGCAGTTCCGATCAGGTCGCGCCACTGCTGGGTGTCCTGTCGTCGTGCACGGTGCTGATCGTTTCGCGGTGGCGGCTGAAGTCCTTGTCGGCGAAGCTGACCCCGCCTGTGATCACGGTCTTTCCGCTCGGCGACCGGTATTCCTCCGCCCTGTTGACCCGGCGAATCGGTCACCGCGCGCGAGATGACGCGGAGGGGGTCGAAGAACTGGTGCGGCTGTGCCGGGGCAATCCGTTGGCGCTGACGCTGGTGGCCGAACGCGCCATCTCCCGGGCAGGCACACGGATGCGGACCTTGGCCACCCAATTGCGTGACGCCGACCTGTTGCTGGACCTCGGCGACGAGGGTGACTGGCCGGGGATGAGCCTGAGATCCGCCTTCGCCCTTTCGTATCACGACCTCGAGCCCGCCGAGCGGCGCGTGTTCGCCCTGATCGGCCTGCATCCGAGCGCCGAGATGACGACCGCGGTGATCGCCGCGGCGGACGGGCGTCCGGTACCGGAGGTGCGGCGTTCGCTGGACGTGCTGGTCGCCGCGCACTTGATCGAGCACCCCGCCGACCTCGATCGCTATCGTGTGCACGACCTTCTGCATTTGTACGCCGCGTCCCTGGCCGCCAAATTGTCCGATGTGGACCTCGCGCGCAGGAGGATGTTCGAGTTCTACCTGCGCGTGGTCATCGACGCGTATCGCTTGCAGTTCCCGCACAAGGAGCTGCTGAACCTGCCTCCGATGGTGCGGGCGGCGCCCACGCCCGGGTTCCGGAACGTCGCCGAAGCGCGGCAGTGGGTGTTGCGGGAACGAACGTCGATCATGGCGATCAGCGCGGCGTCGGAAGGTGTTCTCAACGGTATTTCTTACCTCCTGCCCGCGATGGCATCGGAATTCTTCATATTGCAGGGGATATACCCCGACGCGATCGAGGGGCTGACCATCGCCGTCCGCGCCGCGACGGCGCAAGGCGACGTGGGCTCACTGGCTTCGTGCCTGAACGATCTGGCGGTCGTGCACATGCTCATCGGCGCCGACGACGCCGCCGAGAAGTGCTTGTTGCGCGCGCTTGAACTGGTCGACGCCCATGGGATCGCGGTCGGCGTAGCGACGGTCAGGCTGAACCTGGCCCGTGTGCATTTCCATGCCGGCCGGGCGGCCGAAGCGGTCGAAAGGTACCGGAAGGTACTTCCGTCCGTTCGTGAACTGGGCGAGCCGATGCTGTGCGCAAGTGCGGAACATCGCTTCGCCGACGCGCTGGTCGAGATGGGCGGCCACGACGAGGAGGCGCTCGCGCTGTATCGCGAGGCGGTGCGGCATCGGCGCGAAGCCGGTGATGCCACTGAGCTGATGCGGGCGCACGCCGCTCTCGGGGCATTGCTGGTCCGCCTCGGCAGGCTTGCCGAAGCGTCGCTTGAATGCAGCGCCGGCGAAGCGTTGATCGAAGCCAGCCAGGACCTCCCGACGATCATGAAGCTCAACACGGTGCTCGCTCAACTTCGGCACGCGGAAGGTGACGCCCGGGCGGCGCTGCGGCATGCGCATCTGGCGGTTGCTTTGGCGAACAGGACCCGGCACGCGACAGGGCGGGCACGGGCGCTTTCCGCGCTGGCCGCCGTCCTCTGGGAGCACGGGGATCCCGAGGACGCGCGGGAGCTGTGGCAGGAGGCCGCGGAGCTCTACCGCGGGCGGGCTCGGCTGGCGAAGGCGGACGCGATCGAGGCGCTGCTGGCCGAACTGCACGGACCGCTCATCCCGGCTGCTCGCAAAGGTGACGAAGACACCGTGGCGATGCCCTCCCCGCATCTCCGGATCACCCGCGGCCGCCGTTCATGACTACTCACCGTCGTACTGGCGAGTAGCCACTGGAACGAGTGAATGGCTCGTCGGTCATACCACTCAGAGTTGATTGAGGGCGGCCTGCGCACTCGTTCGAGCTGAAGAAGTTTCGCGAATCCGGCCGAGCCCCCGGCTACTCTGGAGTAGTTTAGAACCGCGGGTTATCGCCGGATGGGATGGTGCTTGCTCGCCGATCGCTTCGGCGACATTTGGCGCTTGCCGACTTGCGTCGTCGCAGAGAGAAACCGCAGTTCAGGCGTTCGTGTGACGTGTCGTTACCGGCAGCTGCGTGGAAGTGTGATGGGGCGCTTTCACGTCTATTCTCGGCATCGGTACTCTTCCTCCAGTCGCCCTGTGGGAGACGTCGGCCGAAACCCGCTCAGAATGTGAAAGAGTGCCTAGCGAGCTTAGAGATTCGACCTCATACGGCTGACCCTATACCCGTTTTTCAGATGAGAGGAACCGTCGACCGGTGATCGAGCGTTACATTTGGATCGTGTACTCTGCGTGACCCCTGGGGTCGTGTGCAGTGAGCAGGGCCCCTGGTTCTCCGGGTGCGGCGACGCCGCCAGGAGAACCAGGGCTCCGGTAGGCGTCCGGCGCCTGTGACTACTGGCGTCCTCGCGGACGAAGGACGACGCCTTCCGCGAGCAGGATTCGGCGGGTTTGGTTGTAGCTCATGCCGTGGATGGCCGCGAGTTGCCGGATGCTCCGCCCCGCCAGGTATGCGTTGACGAGCCCTGGCGGTGTTGGCGGGAGCGGGATCTTCGGCGGCCGGAGCGTGGTGCCGGCGGCCAGTAGGATGGTTCGAACTCTTCGATAGCTCAGCGCGTGGCGTTCCGCCAGGCTTTCGATCGTCTCACCGCCGTTGTAGCGCCGGACGAGTTCGGCGTCCAGCGAATCGGCGTCGGAATGTTCCCCGGCGCTGTCGTCTTCCCCGGTCATCAGATCATCGCCGCCCCGCACAGCTCGATCGTCATCCGACGCGAGAACCCTTGTGGTCCAAGCTTCATTCCGACCTTCCAGCCAAGGGCACGAACGCCTGATCCCACACCGCCGACCGAGTAATTCCACCCGGACGTGGGGTGCTGTGTCGGCGTGTCGCGGGCAACTCGCGGGCGCATGATGTCCATTCCGGGCTTGCTTCGGCAAAATTCGAGTGCTTCGGCATAGTCGCTTCGGGGGAAAGAAACCGACGAAAAGCTCGCAGATGGAGGTACCGCCGCTCCTCCGATCGCTGTTGAATTGGACCAGACCATTCACTGGCGATTGGAGTCCTCATGACGCGACGGCACCTCCGCCGGGGGTTGTCCCTGGTGGCCGGGCTCGCCTTGGCCGGGGCGCTGCTCCCGGCCGCGAGCAGCGCGGAACCCGTGGAAGCGCGAGGAGTTCCGCTCGGCGAGCTGACCGCCACGGCGACCAAGGTCGCGTCCGGGCTGGTCAACCCGACCGCGATCACGGCGATGAACGACGGCAGCGGCCGGATCCTCATCGTGGAGAAGCGGGGCGTCGTCCGGGCCTACCATCCCCGGACCGGCCTCGCCGCGAAGCCGGTCCTCGACATCAGCGCCAAGGTGAACGGCGCGGACGTCGAGCGCGGATTGCTCGGGCTGGCGATCGCCAAGGACAGGCGGGTCTACGTCGCGTACACCCGCAAGTCCGACAGCGCGGTGACGCTGTCCCGGGTCCGGCTGGACACCGGCGAGCTCACCGAGCTGATCACCCAGCCGCATTCCGAATTCCCCAACCACAACGGCGGCCAGCTCGCGTTCGGCCCGGACGGGTACCTGTACTGGGGGATCGGCGACGGCGGTGGCGGGGGCGATCCGCTGGCCACCGGGCAGCGGCTGGACACGGTGCTGGGCAAGATCCTGCGCATCGACGTCAACCGCGCGTGTCATCCGCTGAAATACTGCGTCCCGGCCGGCAATCCGTTCGCCGGCGTGGCGGGCGCGCGTCCGGAGATCTGGTCGTACGGGCTGCGCAATCCGTGGCGGTTCTCCTTCGACCCGGCCGACGGTTCGCTGTGGATCGGCGACGTCGGCCAGGGCCGGTTCGAGGAGGTCGACCACCTCGCCAGGGGCAAGGGCGGCGCGAACTTCGGCTGGTCCTGCAAAGAGGGGCCGGTCGTCTTCGACGAGACACGCTGTGAGGACGGCGTGACCTACACCGATCCGGTCTTCCACTACATCTCCGGCGCGGAGGGCTGCGCGGTGATCGGCGGGCACGTCTACCGCGGCAGGAAGTACGCGGCACTGGCCGGCGGGACCTACCTCGCCACCGACTTCTGCCAGGGAACGGCCTGGGCCGTCCGCAAGAAGACCGACGGCACCTACGAAAGCGCCCGGATCGGCGAGTTCCCGCTCGACGCCACCACCTTCGGCACCGACCAGAACGGCGAGCTGTACCTCGCCGACGAGACCCCTGGCGGACTGCACCGGATCTCGTTCGCGCGCAAGGGATAGATGCCCGCCCCGGCCGCGTCCGCCCGGCGCGGCCGGGGCACCCGATCGCGTTTCATCAAGTTTTCATCATCGCTCCCTAGCGTGAGGTCGTCCGGTGAAAACAGTGATGGAGGGCGACGTGGAGCAAACATTCCCACCCGGAGGCGCGCAGTGGCCGCCGCCGCAGGGCTGGGTCCCGCAACCGGTACCGGGGCCGCCCGCCCGGAAACCCCGGTGGCTGCTGTTCGGCGGGATCGCCGGACTGGTGCTGGTGCTCCTCGCGGGTCTGACGACCTGGCTCCTGTGGCCGTCGAAAGGGGACCGCGAACCCTTCGAGCAGGCGCTCGCCGGGCTTGCCTCGGCGCCCGCCGTCCGGAACAGCACCTCCGGGGTCGGCGGGATGATCAAGACCGACGTCAAGACCACCGCGCACGGCGAGACGTCCGGCACGATGTCCTTCCGGGGCAAGAAGATCGACATCCTGGTCGTCGGCGGCAAGGTCTACTTCAAGGCGCCGGACGGCATGCTGCCCGGGTCGATGGCGGACACGGGCGGGACCGACGAGCTCAAGGACCGGTGGATCACCGGCGAGGACGCGCTGTTCGGCCCGGCTGTGCAGCAGTTCGAATCCCCGGAGAAACTCGCCGCCCGGCTGCGCGCGGCGCTGGACAGGGCGGACGAGATCCCCGCGGATCAGAACGAGACCGTCCGGGACGTTCCGGCGCTCAAGGCGAGCACGCC
Organism: Amycolatopsis roodepoortensis; assembly: GCF_024628825.1. Taxonomy (NCBI): domain Bacteria; kingdom Bacillati; phylum Actinomycetota; class Actinomycetes; order Pseudonocardiales; family Pseudonocardiaceae; genus Amycolatopsis; species Amycolatopsis roodepoortensis. Next base: position 2,518,941 of record NZ_CP102415.1, on the reverse strand, counting down.
GGCGGGTGACCTGTACGTCTCGAAGGAGGCGCCGCACCGCCTTCTCCGCTACTCCCTGAAAATGCCCGGCGGGATACCGTCCATGCCCGGCTCGGAGTCACAGCCGCCGATGCCGTCCGGCGCCGGCCTCGGTGAGTCCGATGTGGACGCCTTGTCCCCGCAGGAGACCGACGCCGTCTACGAAGACCTGACGACGAACACCAAGAAGCTGTCCGGTGCCGTCGACACCAGTGTGCGGTTCGACATGAACGGCGCGGCCACGGTCGCGTGCAGCTCGTCGGGCTGCACGGTGACGGCGAACGTGTCCAACTCCGCCTCGGCCAGCAGCGGCGGGAAGGTCAGCGGCCAGGTCAACGCCACGATGACCGCGAACGTGACCATCGGTGGCCGCCCGGCGGGCAGTTGCCGGGAAACCGCCAGCCTGCCGTTGAACGGCTCGGCTTCGATCACCTGTGTCAACGGCGGGGCCGGGAGTGTCTTCTCGTCCGTCGAAGCGGAGAAGAAGGCGGATGCCGAAGCGCGGTCGCGTGCCTCCGGCGGCGTTCCGGTCCAGTACCGGATCGAGAGCATCGCGTCGGTCGCCGTGCTGGCCGAAGCGATCGGGCAGGTCGAGATCACCCGTCTGGTCGACGAGCTGACGGAACGGCGGTCGAAGCTCGGCGGCTGACCGGATACAGAACAGCGCCGGGCGAACGGCTTCGATGCCGCGCGCCCGGCGCTTTCGCGTCCCGTTCGTCCGGGTCAGTCCGTGCCGGATTCGATCGCGGCGTGGTCCAGCAGTTCGTCCTCGGCCGAAGCCTTGCCGCGCGAGGCGATCGCCTGCGCGCCGCCCGCGTCCATGGCCCCGATCAGACCGGTCGACGCGGCCTGCGCGGCGCCGATCAGCGTCGGGTGCCCGCCGCCGACCATGCCGAGCCCGGCGTACTGCTCCAGCTTGGCGCGCGAGTCCGCGATGTCGAGGTTCCGCATGGTGAGCTGGCCGATCCGGTCCACCGGGCCGAACGCCGAGTCCTCGGTGCGCTCCATGGACAGCTTGTCCGGGTGGTAGCTGAAGAACGGACCGGTGGTGTCGAGGATCGAGTAGTCCTCGCCGCGCCGCAGCCGCAGGGTGACCTCGCCGGTGACGGCCGCGCCGACCCACCGCTGCAGCGATTCGCGCAGCATCATCGCCTGCGGGTCCAGCCAGCGGCCTTCGTACATGAGCCTGCCGAGGCGGCGGCCTTCGTTGTGGTAGCTGGCGAGGGTGTCCTCGTTGTGGATCGCGTTGACGAGCCGCTCGTACGCCGCGTGCAGCAGCGCCATCCCCGGCGCCTCGTAGATACCGCGGCTCTTGGCCTCGATGATCCGGTTCTCGATCTGGTCGGACATGCCGAGCCCGTGCCGTCCGCCGATGGCGTTGGCCTCCAGGACCAGGTCGACCGCGGTGGCGAACTCCTTGCCGTTGATCGTCACCGGGCGGCCCTGCTCGAAGCCGATCGTGACGTCCTCCGGCGCGATCTCGACCTCGGGGTCCCAGAACCGGACGCCCATGATCGGGTTCACGATCTCGATACCGGTGTCGAGGTGCTCCAGCGACTTGGCCTCGTGCGTCGCGCCCCAGATGTTCGCGTCGGTGGAGTAGGCCTTCTCGGTGCTGTCCCGGTACGGCAGGTCGTGGGCCTGCAGCCACTCGGACATCTCCTTGCGACCGCCGAGTTCGCTGACGAACGCGGCGTCCAGCCACGGCTTGTAGATCCGCAGGGACGGGTTCGCGAGCAGGCCGTAGCGGTAGAACCGCTCGATGTCGTTGCCCTTGAAGGTGGACCCGTCGCCCCAGATCTGGACGTCGTCCTCGAGCATCGCGCGCACCAGCAGGGTGCCGGTGACCGCGCGGCCGAGCGGGGTCGTGTTGAAGTAGGTGCGGCCGCCGTTGCGGATGTGGAAGGCGCCGCAGGCCAGCGCGGCGAGACCTTCCTCGACCAGCGCGGCCTTGCAGTCGACGGCGCGCGCGATCTCGGCGCCGTAGGCCTTCGCCCGGCCCGGGACCGACGCGATGTCGGGTTCGTCGTATTGGCCGATGTCAGCGGTGTAGGTGCACGGCACCGCACCCTTCTCGCGCATCCACGCGACCGCTACGGAGGTGTCGAGGCCGCCGGAGAAGGCGATCCCGACGCGTTCGCCGACAGGCAGAGAGGTGAGTACCTTGGACATGATGGAAGTATATGCATAGGTGTGTATGACCATGCAAGCCGGGGTGAGCAGGGCAACTCGGGTGGGTGGCGTAACTCGCGTGATTGCCGGCGTAACTCGCGTGATCAGAGGCGTAACTCGCGAGTTACGGCTTCAAGCACGCGAGTGACGTCCCTGATCACGCGAGTTACGCGTTCGGGGCCGTGTCCCTTTCGTGACCTGTCCGCGAAGGGATCCGCCACGAATACTGGGCGAGGCCCTGTGTGAAACCGTCCTTTTCCTTGCGGTAAAAGGAAAACCAGTCCGCAGGCCGGGCGGCGTCGAATACCTGGCATGAAGACTTCGCGGACCGACCGGGAACCACGCCTCCCGCTCTTCGGGGCGGCGCTGATCGGTGTCGTGGCCCTCGCCGCGGCGCTGGCGGCCGGTCATCTGGTGGCCGGGTTCATCAGCGCCAACGCCTCGCCGTACCTCGCGGTCGGCAACGGGGCGATCGATCTGACGCCGGTGGAGCTGAAGGATTTCGCGGTCCGGACGTTCGGCGTCTACGACAAGCTCGTGCTGCTCGGCGGGATGGCCGTCGTGATGGTGCTGGCCGCGGCCGTGGCGGGTATCGCCTCGCGCCGGTCACCCGTTCCGGGGGTCGTGCTGATCGCCGCCTTCGGGCTGCTGGGCGGGCTCGCCGTGTCGCAGCGCCCCGACCTTACGACCGTCGCGCTGCTCGCCCCGCTGGCCAGCCTGATCACCGGGGTCGGCGTGTTCCTCTGGTTGCATCGCCTGGCCTCGGTCAAGCCCCAGGTCGAAGCCTCGGGCGCCGCGCCGTCACGCAGGTCGGTGCTGCTGGCCGGAGCCGGTGCCGTCGTCGCCGCGGGTGCGGCGGGGGCCGGAGGACAACTTCTCGCCGGCACTCGGGACGCGGAGTCTTCCCGGATCGCTATCGGACGGCTCGTTCCCGCCAAACCGGCGCCACCGGTCCCGGCCGACGCGGATTTCGCCAAACTGGGCACGCCGACGTTCCTCACCTCGAACCGCGACTTCTACCGCGTCGACACGGCGCTGTCGGTACCGCAGGTTCGGGCCGAGGACTGGAGCCTGCGTCTGCACGGCATGGTGCGCAACGAAAAGCGGTACACCTACGACGACATCCGCAACCGTCCGCTGATCGAGCGCACCATCACCATGACCTGCGTGTCCAACGAGGTGGGCGGCACCTATGTGTCCACGGCGAACTTCATCGGCGTCGACCTCGGAGATCTGCTGCGGGAGGCCGAAGTCCTGCCCGGTGCCGAGCAGATCTTCTCGACCAGCACCGACGGCTGGACGGCGGGCAGCCCGGTCGTCGCCGCGCTCGACCCGGAACGCGGTGCGATGCTGGCGATCGGGATGAACGGCGAACCGCTCCCGGTCGAACACGGCTTTCCCGCGCGAATGGTGATCCCCGGTCTCTACGGCTACGTTTCGGCGACGAAATGGGTCAAGGACCTGGAGATCACCACCTGGAAAGCGCGCCGCGCGTACTGGCTCGACCGCGGCTGGGGTGAACAGGCCCCGATCAAAACGCAGTCCAGGATCGACAGTCCGAAAGGGTTCGAAACGGTACCCGCGGGCAAGGTCCGGATCTCGGGCGTGGCGTGGGCACAGCACACCGGCGTCGAGCGGGTCGAAGTCCGCCTCGGCGGGAGCGGGAACTGGCAGCCCGCAATGCTTTCCCGAGAGGTCAACGTCGACACCTGGCGGATGTGGTGGACCGAATTCGACGTCCCGCCCGGCAGCCACCAGGTCACCGTCCGGGCTGTCGACAAATCCGGCTACATCCAGACCGACGCCCGCGCCGGAACCGTTCCGGACGGTGCGACGGGCTGGCATGTCATCAGTTTCACCGCACGGTGATCGGCGTCACTCGAAAGAGTGGCAATCCGATTTCGCAGTAGATCCGAATACCCGGCAAGAGTCCGAAAAACAAATGGAGTGATTTTCCGTGAGCAAGCTTCGCGTCGCAGGAATCGGTTTCACCGCGGTCACCGCGCTGGCACTGGCCGCCTGCAGCAGCAATGACAGCGCTTCGTCCGGCAGCTCCAGCAGCGCCCCCGCGCCCGCCCCGTCCTCGTCGATGTCGGCCCCGATGTCCAGCGCCGCTTCCGGTGACGGGGTCACCACCAACGCCGACGTGTTCGGTCCGGCCTGTTCGCAGCTGCCGCAGGGCAGTGCTCCCGGTTCGCTCGACTCGATGGGCCCGCAGCCGGTGGCCAGCGCCGCGTCGACCAACCCGCTGCTGACCAAGCTGGTCGCCGCGGTGAAGGCCACCAACCTGGTCGACACCCTCAACAGCCAGCAGGCCATCACCGTGTTCGCCCCGGCGGACCCGGCCTTCCAGGCCCTGGGTGACGCCAAGTTCAACGAACTCGCCGGCAAGCCCGACCAGCTGGCCCCGATCCTGCAGTACCACGTCGTCGGCAAGCGTTACGACGCCAAGGGCCTGGAGTCCGCCAAGTCCGTGGAGAGCCTGAACACCGCGGGCGGACCGGTCAAGATCGAGGGTTCCGGCGAGAACATGACCGTCAACGGCGCCAAGGTCCTGTGCGGCAACATCCCCACCAAGAACGCCACCGTCTTCGTCATCGACAAGGTGCTGACGCCGGGCACCAACAAGAACTAGGTCCCCACACCATGATCGCGGTGGCCACGCTCCCGGGCGTGGCCACCGCGATCTTCGTGTCAGGGAACGAGCGCGGCGGCGTCGACGTCGGTCACGACGATCCGCAGGCTCGCGTTCTCCCACGGGGTTCCGGTGAGCACCGCGCGCAAGGCGGCCCCGGCGACCTCCGTGAGCGGCGGGATCGGCACCTCAAGCGCGACCACGCGGATCTCGACGACGTTCTCGGAGATGTCGACGGCCATCACGTCGAGGTCCCACGGCACCGCCGAGGCGGCGGCGGTGGTCGACGGTGTGGCCGCGCGCAGCCCCGGCACCTCGCGCAGCGTGCTCAGCAGGGACGCGGTCAGTTCGGATCGTGCGGTCACAACAGTCCTCCACGGATTTCGATGTCCAAAATGGACACCGAGACGGCCGACGGGGTGAGCCCGGTCGCCTCGGTGACCGCCTTGCCGACGGCACGCTGCACCGCCTGTGCCGTCGCCGCGGCCTGGTCCAGCCCGGAGAGGGAGAGGTCGATCTCCACCCGGACGTCCGGCGGATCGTGCTCGACGAACGCGCGGACCCCTTCCGTCGGCGCCGGTTCGAGGCCTTTGATCCGCTGCCGGGCGATCCGGGTCAGCGAACCGGCCAGGCCGCGCAGCCCGGGTTCCAGGCGGACCACGCCGGGGACCCGGGCCGCGGCGTGCGCGGCGACGGCCGCGATCACCGGCGGGGAGATCACCGTTTCGGTCAGTGGCCTGGCCGGGGCCTGCTCACGCGTCATAGATGTCCTCCACCGTCAGATCCAGCCGGGCCAGCCGGAGACCCACCCTGGCGCCGGCCGCCGCCGTGACCCGTTCACGGACCAGTTCCAGCGAGTCGCCGTGGAAATCATGCGCGATCGCCAGGCTCAGCTCCACGTCCACGGCCAGCGCGTCGGTGTCTTCGCCCGACCGGTGGACCCGGCAGCGCCGCGCGCGGACACCGTCGACGGAGTCCGCGGCGAACCGCAGCACCGCCGCGACCGCCTGATCGCTCACCTGCACGTCGCCCGGTTCCGGGCTGGACAGCGGCACCAGGTCCCGGCGCCGCACCTCGGCGCGGATCGCGGACATGATCCGGCTGGTGAGATCCGGCGACGGCTCGGCGTCGTCTTCGGCCAGTTCCCTGGTCAGCCCGCGCAGCACCCGGAGGCTTTCGCGGGTCGCCCGGCAGTGCGGGCAGTCGAGTTCGTGCTGGTCCGCCCGGCCGGCGTCGACCTCGTCGAGCCGGTCCCAGATCTGTTCCACATCACGGCCGCACGGCAGCAGGTAGTCCCGGGTCGCGTGGTTCATCGCCATGGCGCCATCACCTCCGCCAACTGTGCTCGTGCTCGCGCGATGCGTCCGCGCACCGCGGTGGTGGTCGCCCCGATCGCCTTCGCGATCTCCTCGTAGGAGCGCCCGTGGACCTCGCGCAACAGCCAGCAGGCCCGTTGCTCGGCGGTCAGCTCGTCCAGCGCCCCGGTCAGCGCCGTCATCTGCGCGCTCGTCTCCGCCGCGCGCTCCGGCCGCCCCGCCGAACCGGCGGACTCCTGCTGGTCCAGCTCGACGTCGGCCACCGGCTTCCTAGCGCGGATCACGTTCAGGCACCGGTTGGTCGTCATCCGGTAGAGCCAGCCGACGAACGCCGCGTCCTCCTGCAACTGGCCGAGCCGCCGCCAGGCGACGAGGAACACCTCCTGGACGACGTCCTCGGCGTCCCCTTTGTTCCCGAGCATCCGCAGCGCCAGCCGGTACATCGGCCCCTGGAACCGCAGGACGAGCTGCTCGTACGCACGGATCTCGCCGTCGCGGGCGCGCGCGACCAACGTCGCGTCGTCCAGCACGGTCTCGCCGGCGGCGAGCGGTTCGGTTCTCGCCGAAGTCGTCATCGAGCGCACCTGTGCAGCGCCGTCATGCCGAAGCTCCCTTCACCTCACCAGCTAAGACACGGCTTCCCCGGAAACGTCACGCGGGAAACTTCGTCCAGCCGACCACGGCACCGCGGATGGCGCACGCCGAGACCGTGTGATCAGTCCAGCCGGGCGAGGGCGGGGTACTCGTCGAGGGTGATGTCGGTGGCCAGCCTGTCGGTCATCCACAGCATCGAGCGCAGCAGGAGCCGCCGCCGGAACATCTGGTCGCGCAGCTTGATCCGCAGGTTCGTCGGCGGCGCGAGGAACGGGCCGGCGTTGGCGTTGCGGGTCACCTTGGCGTAGCGGAGGAACTTCTCGTCGTACCGGCGGAAGGCGAGTCCGTGGTCGCCGTTGGCCGCGGCCAGCTCGCCCGCGATGACGTACGCCGCCACGACGGCGAGCCCGCTGCCGAAGCCGGCCAGGGTGTTGCCGTACGCCGCGTCGCCGAGGAGAGCGACACGTCCGGTGGAGTAGCCGTCCATCGTGACCCGGGCGATCGCGTCCAGGTAGACGTCGTCCGAACGCTTCACCATCTCCATCAGTTCGGGCAGCCGCCAGCCGCCGCCGTCGAACGCGGTGGTCAAGATCTCCTTCTGCTGCTCGAGGTCGTACCGGTCGTAGCGGAGCTCGGGGGAGGCGAACACGAAGAACGCGTTCGCCTTGGGCCCGCCGGTGGCCGCCATACGGCCGGGCTCGTTGTACATCACCGCGGGGCCGCCGTCGGTCTCGCCGGTCTCGACCAGCGCGTAGTAGTGGCCGAGGTGCTTCACGTAGCCGGCTTCCGGGCCGAACGCCAGCCGTCGCACGGTGGAGTGGATGCCGTCCGCGCCGAACACGAGGTCGAAGCGCCTCGGGGCACCGCGTTCGAAGGTGACGTCGACGCCGTCGGCCGACTCGGTCAGCGAAGCGATGGAATCGCCGAAGACGTACTCGCAGTCCCGTTCGGTCCGTTCATAGAGGATCCGGGCCAGGTCACCGCGCCGGATCTCGACGTCGCCGCCGGTGAACTCGCCGGGAAGGACGGCGAGCGGCCGTCCCTCGGCGTCGACGATGGTCTGGTCGAGCCCGCCGGTCTGGTGACGGCGGATCTCGTCGAGGACGCCCATCCGCTCCAGCACGAAGCGGTGGGTGGCGCCCTTGAAGTCGACCGCCTGGCCGCCGGCGCGGAGTTCCGGCGACCGCTCGACGACGGTGACCGCGTAACCCTGACGGGAGAGCCAGAAGGCGAGGGCGGGCCCGGCGATGCTGGCGCCGGAGATGAGGACTGTCCTGTTCGTCATGCCCGGAGCTTCGCGGCCGGGGTTGACGAAGCACTGACAGCCCGCTGACGGTTCCCCGTCAGCTCCAGCCGGGCAAAGGAAGGGTGAGTTGGCCGGGGACGTCCGGCGGCGCGGTCTCGTAGCGCGGCGGCGTCGCCGACAACCCGATCGGGTTGCGGGTCAGCCGCACCGAGGTGCCGTCGGGCCGCGGGAGATCGACCGTCGGGCTCAGCCCCAGCCGCTCGGCCAGCGCGAACGCGCCCGCGACGTCGTTGACCTCCCCGGCGGGCACCCCGGCCGCGCTCAGCTCCGCCGCCCATTCGGCCGCCGGACGCTTGCCGAAGTGGTCTTCGAGCAGCGCGCGGAGTTCGGCCCGGTGCGCGACGCGCGCCGGATTGGTCGCGAACCTGGTGTCGTCCGCGAGCTCCGGCAGCCCGATGACCTCGCACAACGCCGCGAACTGCCGGTCGTTGCCGACCGCGAGCGCGAGTTCGTGATCGGCGCAGGGCACGAGTTCGTAGGGCGCGATACTGGGATGCCGGTTCCCCATCCGCGCCGGGACGGTCCCGCCGGAGGTGTAGGCGCTGCCCTGGTTGACCAGCGCCGCGAGCAGGCTCGACAGCAGGTCGATCTCGACCCGCTGTCCCTCCCCGGTCCGGTCGCGATGGCGCAGGGCGGCGAGGATGCCGACGCTCGCGAACAGCCCGGCCAGGACGTCGACGAGCGCGACGCCCACCTTCTGCGGCTCGCCCGCCGGGTCGCCGGTGATGCTCATCAGCCCGCCGACGGCCTGGATGAGCAGGTCGTAACCGGGCAGCGCGGCGCCGCCGCCGGAGCCGAAACCCGTGATGGAGCAAAGGACGAGACCGGGATTCGCCGCCAGCAGGACCTCCGGGCCGAGCCCGAGCCGCTCCATCACGCCGGGCCGGAAGTTCTCGACCACGACGTCGGCCTCCAGGGCGAGCGCGCGGGCCTGGGCGAGGTGGTCCGGATCGCCGAGGTCCAGCGCCACACTCGTCTTGTTCCGGTTCACCGACTGGAAGTACGTCGCCTGACCGGCGGCGTCGTAGGGCGGACCCCAGCTGCGGGTGTCGTCGCCGGTGCCCGGCCGCTCGACCTTGATCACCGTGGCGCCGAGGTCGGCCAGCAGCATCGTGGCGAACGGGCCGGCGAGCACCCGCGAGAAGTCGAGGACGCGTAGCGGGCCGAGTGCGGTTTCGGGCATGGGCCCGACCCTAAGCGGACGCTCCCGCCCGCGAAGTTGTGATCGCGCTCACGAACCCATTACTTTCCTCTAGGTACCTACTATCTCCAGGAAGGTAGCTTCGGTTGCGTCAACGAAACGCGAACCGAGGAGTGATCATGATCGTGGTGACCGGAGCGACCGGGAACGTCGGACGGCTGCTGGTGGAAAACCTTGTCGCCGCGGGAGAAGAAGTGACGGCGGTGTCGCGCCGGATCTCGCCGTCGGACGTGCCGGACGGCGTGCGGACCGTGCAGGCCGATCTCGCCCGGACCGAAGGACTGAAGGAGGTCTTCGCCGGAGCGGACCGGGTTTTCCTTCTGACGTCGGGAGAATTCATGGCCGCGGGCGGCGATGTCGCGGAGGTCGTCGCGGCCGCCGGTGACGCCGGGATCGTGCTCCTGTCGTCCCAGGGGGTCGGGACCGGGCGGCACGCGCCCGCGTTCGAGGAGGCGGTCAAGGCGGCGAGTCCGAAGTGGACAGTGCTGCGGCCGGGCGGCTTCGCGTCGAACGCCTTCCAGTGGGTGCAGGCGATCCGGGCCGATCGGGTCGTCGCCGCGCCGTTCGGCGACGTCGCGCTGCCCGTCATCGACCCGGCGGACATCGCCGACGTCGCGGCGGCCGTGCTGACCGAACCCGGCCACCACGGCCGGACCTACGTGCTCACCGGACCCGAGCCCATCTCGCCCCGGCGGCAGGCGGCGGATCTCGGCGACGCGCTCGGCGAGCCGCTGCGGTTCACCGAACTGAGCGAAGACGAGGCGCGCGCCGCGATGTCGGAGTTCATGCCGCCGGTGGTCGTGGAGGCCACGCTTTCGATCCTCGGCAAGCCGACCGAAGACGAAGCGCGGGTGAGCCCCGACGTCGAGAAGGTGCTCGGGCGGCCGGGGCGCACCTTCGCCGACTGGGCGGCGCGGAACGCGGCGGCGTTCAAATGACGCTTTGCCGTCATTCGCCGGTGAGCAGCGCCTCGATGTCGTCGACGTTGTCCCGGTGCGCCGCGGTCATCAACAGGTGGTGCGCGAGGCCCGGCTCGGTCTCCGGCGGCACGACCAGCAGCGTCAGCCGCCGCCTGCCCGCGGTGCCGATCACCGTCACGGTGTCGGCGTGCTGCGAGTGGAACCCTTCGAGCCGGACCTTCCCGCTCTCGACGACGAGCCGGCGGGGAGCGGACGGCCAGGCCGTGAGGTTGTAGGTCACGCGCTCGACGTGTTCCAGCTGGACGGCCAGCACCACCAGCAGGAACGGTAGTTCCGCGGCGAGATCACGGGAGGCGGGCCACCACGCGCCGTCGACGTGACCGGTGGCGGCCGCTTTGGGCTTCAGGCGCAGGCGGGCGACATGTTTCGGAGGGGCAACGGTGTTCCTGTGCGAGACCGCGAGACCGTCGTCATGGCGGTGCTCCGTCCCGGGCCGAGCGGCCGGATGGGGCCGAGGACGACGCTGGCTCGAACGCCTGCGCACGAGATGCTCTCGGACACCCCGAGTCTACGCCTGGACCCTGAGTTTAGACTGAAGGTCTATTTAAGGGGCCCCAAGTGGACCAGCTCACTCTCGGCGTCATTTCCCGCTCGCGCAAAGAAAACGAGTGGCGGCTTCCGATCCACCCAAGACATGTCGAGCGGATCGAAGCCGGACTGCGGAAGAACATCTTTCTCGAAACCGGCTACGGCGAACGCTTCGGCGTCCCGGACGAGGAACTCGCACCTCTCGTCGGCGGGATGCGTTCCCGTGAGCGGCTGATCGCGGACTGCGACGTCGTTCTCCTCGCCAAACCGCTCGCGGAAGACCTGGCCGAACTCCGGCCGGGGCAGGTCCTGTGGGGCTGGCCGCACTGCGTCCAGGACGACAAGCTCACCCAGCTGGCCATCGACCGGAAGCTGACCCTCATCGCTTTCGAAGCGATGAACCATTGGCGCGGCGACGGTTCCTTCGGTCTGCACGTCTTCCACAAGAACAACGAACTGGCGGGCTATTGCTCGGTGCTGCACGCGCTTCAGCTGATCGGCTCGACGGGCGACTACGGCCGTCGTCTCCGCGCGGTCGTGATCGGCTTCGGCGCGACCGCGCGCGGTTCGGTGACGGCGTTGAACGCGCACGGGATCCACGACGTGCACGTCCTCACCCATCGCGGCGTCACCGCGGTCGGTTCGCCGATCCATTCGGCGAACATCGTGCATCTCGACCACGAAGTGCACAGCACGGGCGATCTCCGCCGCAGTCACGCGATCACCGAGCACGGCCGCGTCCCGGTGGCCGAATTCCTCGCCGGGCACGACATCGTCGTCAACTGCGTACTGCAGGACACCAACGCCCCGTTGACGTTCCTCGTCGAGGAAGACCTCGCCGCGTTCAAGCCGGGAAGCCTGATCGTGGACGTTTCGTGCGACGAGGAGATGGGGTTCAGCTGGGCGAAGCCGACGACCTTCACCGAGCCGACCTTCCCGGTCGACGGAATCACCTACTACGCCGTCGACCACAGCCCGTCCTATCTGTGGGATTCGGCGACCTGGGAGATCAGCGGCGCCCTGCTGCCGCATCTGAAGCAGGTCCTCGGAGGGCCGTCCGCCTGGGCCGCCGACGAAACCCTCGATCGGGCGATCGAGATCAGCGAAGGCACGATCCGGAACCCCGACATCCTGGCCTTCCAGCACCGCGCGCCGGAGTATCCGCACGCGCACCGGTGAGGCGCGGGCTCGATGAGAAAGTTCTCATCGAGCCCTCATCGGTGACTCACCCGCGCCGGGCAGCCTGGGTGGTATGCGAGTCCGAATCATCGTCCTGGCCGGGGTCGCCGCCGTCGTGGTGGCGGCCGCCGGCACGTTCGCCGTCGTCGCGGCCACCGCGGCCTCGCCACCCGACCTCGGCCCGGCGGTGGTCGCCCCGGCAGGGAAGGCCGTCACCGGCCCGGGTGAAGCGGGGGCGCCGCCCGCCGTCGTCCCGCCCCGGCTGGCCGGGCACGACGACGACGTCGATGATGACCCTGATGACGCCGATGACCACTTCGACCTCGACGACTGAGCGGGCCAGGTGAGCGCCCGCGCCCGGATCCTCGCGTGGGTCCTGCTGGTCGTGCTGCTCGCGCTCGCCGGATCGCTGCTGGCCACCCGCACCGTCCTGCACAACCAGCTGGACCAGCGCCTCGACAACGAGATCGCCCACGAGACCGGCAAGCTCAGGGCCTTCCTCGCGTCGCCCGACGCCCGCCCGGCCGGGCAGCCCGCCACCGTCGAGGCGGTCCTCGGCCGTCACCTGGAACGGAACCTGCCCGAGAAGTACGAGACGTTCTTCTCGATCAGCGACGGTGCCGCGTCGAGGCGGAGCGCGATCGAGCCGCCGGTCCGGCTCGACACCGACCCGAAGTTCGTCGCCGAGCTGTCGCGGGCGACGAGCCCGGCGTACGGCACGGTCACCACCGCGGTCGGATCCGCGCGGTACGGCGTCGTCCCGGTGACCATCGAGGGCTCGCCGGGCCGCGGCGCGCTGGTGATCGTCGAGTTCGTCGACCACGCCGCAGGCGAGATCAACGACGTCGTCGGCGTGATGGCCGCGATGTCCGGGGCCGCGCTCGTGCTGGCCGGGCTGATCGGCTGGCTGGTCGCCGGCCGCATCCTCGCCCCGGTGCGGGAGGTCCGCCTGGCTGCCGAGCAGATCGGCGAGACCGATCTTTCGCGCCGGATCGAGGTCCGCGGCTCGGACGACGTAGCCGCGCTCGGGCGCACCTTCAACACGATGCTGGACCGGCTCGAAAGCGCCTTCGCCGGGCAACGCGAGTTCATCGACGACGCCGGGCACGAACTGCGCACGCCGATCACCATCGTCCGCGGCCATATCGAGCTGATGGGCGACGACCCCGGCGAGAACGCCGCCACCCGGCATCTGGTCCTCGACGAACTCGGGCGTATGCAACGGATCGTGGACGACCTGCTGGTCCTCGCGAAGTCCGGCAACCCGGATTTCCTCACCCCCGGTGAGACCGACCTCGCCGATCTCACCGTCGAAACCCTCGCCAAATCGCGGCCGCTGGCCGACCGCGTCTGGCGGCTCGACGCGGTCGCCGAGGTGAAGGTCCGCGCGGACGGCCAGCGGCTCGCGCAGGCGTTGCTGCAACTGGTCTCCAACGCCGTCCGGCACACCGCGCCCGGCCAGGAGATCGCCCTCGGCTCCGAGGTGACCGCGACGACGGCCCGGCTCTGGGTCCGCGACACCGGCGAGGGAGTCCCGCCGGATTCGAGAAGCCGGATCTTCGAACGGTTCAAACGCGGCAGCAACTCGAGCGGCGACGACGGCGCCGGGCTCGGCCTGGCGATCGTCGCCGCGATCGCCGAAGCGCACGGCGGTCGTGTCCTGCTCGACACCGCGCCCGGCGAAGGCGCGCGGTTCACCATCGAGATCCCCGTCGCGGAAGGTGCGGACCGGTGACCAGTGTGCTGGTGGTGGAGGATTCCGCCCGGATCGGCGCGTTCGTGGAGAAGGGCCTGCGGGCACAGGGTTTCGCGACCCGCTGGGTCAAGACCGGCTCCGAAGGGCTGACCGAGGCGCTGACCGGCGCGCACGACCTGGTCGTCCTCGACCTCGGCCTGCCGGATCTCGACGGCTCGGATCTGCTGCGGGCCCTGCGGGCGGCGGGCCGGACGGTGCCGGTGATCATCCTGACCGCGCGGGACAGCGTCGTCGACCGGGTCGCCGGGCTGTCCGGCGGCGCCGACGACTATCTGGCCAAACCGTTCGCTTTCGAGGAACTGCTGGCCCGGATCCGGTTGCGGCTGAGGGGAAATCCCGAAGCCGAGCCGGCGGTGCTGCGTGCCGGGGAACTCTCGCTCGACCTGCGAACGAGGAAGGTTTCGGTGGCGGGGGAGGAGAAGGACCTCACCGCTCGCGAGTTCGCGCTGCTGGAGACGTTGCTGCGCAACCGTGGCCAGGTGCTGTCACGGGAGCAGCTGCTCGGCGGCGTCTGGGGCTTCGACTTCGACCCCGGGTCGAACGTGGTGGACGTCTACATCCGGTACCTGCGCGGGAAGATCGGCGCCGAGCGGATCGAAACCGTGCGGGGCATGGGGTACCGGCTCGGTGAGTCCTGATGAGACGGTTCTCATCCGGCTCTCACGGCGGTCTCTTCTTGTGCCGTCACAGTGGTTTTCATGACCACGACACTGCTTCATCTCGCCGTCGACCTCGTCGCCGCCGTGATCCTCGCCTACGGTATCTACGCTCGTCGCCACCACCGCGGTGACCTCGCCTGCGCCTACCTCGCGCTGAACGTCGGCGTCTGTGTTTCGGTCGCGGTGCTGCTTTCCGTGTCGACCGCGAGCGCGCTGGGGCTGGGTCTCTTCGGCGTGCTGTCGATCATCCGGCTGCGGTCCGATTCGATCAGCCAGCAGGAGGTCGCGTACTATTTCGTCGCGCTGGTGCTGGGGCTGGTGAACGGCCTGCCGTCCGCGGACTGGCGGATCGTCGCGGTCTTCAACGTCCTGCTGCTCGGCGTCATGTACGTCGCGGACCACCCGTCGCGCACCCGCGGCCCGCAGCGGCGCACGGTCGTGCTCGACACCGTGTATCCCGACGAACAGACGATGCTGATGGAACTGCGCGCGCGGCTCGGTGGCACGGTCGTGCGGCACAGTGTGTCCGAAGTGGACTATGTCCGCGAGGTGACCGTCGTGGACGTCCGGTTCCGCCCGGACGCCGCCGCGGTCGTCCACGGCGCCCCGGCAGGGCACCGGTGAGCGGGCGCGGGACGGCCACCGTCGCGGCGGTGGCGAAAGGACTTCCATCGCTGTCGCTGGCCGAAGTCGTCGCCACGAGCGGGCTGATGAGCCGAACGGACCGCAAGTACGTCCTGCCGCTCAACGACTTCCTGTCCGTCGCCGAGGTGCTGTCGCCGCGCTGCCTGGAGATCGACGGGCAACGCGTGTTCGGCTACTCGTCGACGTATTTCGACACGCCGGATCTCGCGATCTACCGGGCGCACCGGCAGGACCGGCGGCGCCGGTTCAAGATCCGCACCCGGACCTACACCGACTCGGCCGACACCTACTGCGAGCTCAAGGTCAGCGGGAAGCGCGACGAGACGGTCAAGGTGCGCCGCCCGCACCCGGCCGAGGCGGCGGACGGCCTGACCGCGCCCGCCCTGACGTTCCTCGACGACGCGCTCACCGCCGCCTACGGCCGCCCGGCACCACGGCCGCTGACTCCCGTGCTGGTCACCGACTATCGGCGGACCACCCTCGTCACCGCCGACGCGCGGATCACCTGCGACACGTCGCTGGTGTGGCGTTCGGGCTCGCGGAGCCTTGCCGCCGGAGGCGATCTGGTGCTGATGGAGGTGAAGTCGGCTTCCGAGCGCAACAGCGTCACCGAGGCGCTGGCGAAACTGCGGATCCGGGAGCAGTCGGTGAGCAAATACTGCGCGGGCCTGGTGGCGCTGGGGCTGGCCAGCGGTGGAAACCGGTGGCGGCCGGCGCTGCGGCGGCTCGGCGTGGCGTAACGATCGCGGCACGGGCGCCGACCCTTGCTTTCGGGTTCCGAGCGAGGGAGAACGAATGAGGATCAGGGAGAAGGCCGCGCTCGCCGCGGCGGGGCTGGCCGTCGCCGCGGCCGGGGGCACCGTGTTCGCCGGGACTTCCGGCGCTGTGGGCCCGTCGCCGTCGCCGAGCGTGCAGGCCGCGGAGACGTCGTGCGTGACCGACGGCGCCGGGACGTGCACCGTGCAGCACGCGCTGGGCGCGGTCCCGGCGGTGGTGGTGGTCTCGGCGAACACGCCGGGACAGTTCAACGCGTACATGCTGAACACGGTGCAGGGTTCGTACACGGCGACCACGTTCCAGGTGCGGGCGATGTTCGACCAGACCACGCCGAAGGCGGGCGGGGCGATCTGGTTCAGCTTCGCGGCTTATGGCGGCGCGCCGGTGGGGACTCCGACGCCTACGCCGACCTCGCCGAAGCCGCCATTGACGACACCGACCACGACTCCAACACGGCCGACCAGCGCGACACCAACACCGACCACGACGCTTCCTGAGACCACCACCACGCCGGGTGGCGGCTCGGGCCTGGGCGGCTGACCGTCCACAAAGGACCAGTTATTGGCTATCGCGGCGGCCGGTCGCCCAGCTCGTCGGCGAGGATCGCGTCGACACGGACACCGGCTCGCCGCAGTACCCGGATGCTCGCCCTCAGTGACACGACGGCGCCAAGGACGGCCATGACACCGAGCCCGATGGCGACCGGATTCGCCACGAGCGCCTCCCTGCCCGCCGGGCCCGGGCGGCGCGCCGCCCGGCGTTGGTCCCTGAAACCTAGACGAGACGGCCTGGCCCGGCGCCGGAAAGCAGCTGATCGGCCTAGGCGATCGTGGCAGGTGAGCGCTGTGATAACTTGGAGCGAACTGGGACTTCTGTGCGTTCGCAAACCCGCTGATCGGGCTGGGACGGCTCCCGCGGAGGTGTCAGGGCACCGTTGGGGCCGGTAGCTCAGTTGGTTAGAGCAGGGGACTCATAATCCCTTGGCCGTCGGTTCGAGCCCGACCCGGCCCACCACATCGATATCGCTGCCGACCTGCGGGGATGTTGGCCTTTCGGCGGCAATTTCGCCTCGGCGTTAATCGCGATTGGGCTCCGTTATGTCTCCGTTTGTTCCGGTGTGCTCATAGGGGGAGCGCTCTGCAGAGCCAATTGGTGGCGTAGCAGTATTTCTGCTTCCTCGTCATCAGCTGCTGGCAAGAAGCCGCCACCCTCGGCGACGACTTCGGCCACGCCACAGGCCGCCGAGGTCCGGCAGCGCTTGCGCAAGCTCAGACAGCCCTCTGAACCGGACTACCTGCGACCTGAGCCCACATGACACACGAACTTCCGCAGGATGCGACCCGATGGCAGCGCCCATGTCGGCAACCCGCTGGTTAAGAGTCGGCACCTGGTCGTGTCGGATGGTGTCGAGTGATGCCGAACAAGACCTTTTCGTCTGGTCGCTGCACAGCGGCAGTTGTCGGGGTATGTCGCCTGGCGCCAGGCTGTTTCAGACCTCTCGGGCTCTTTCGGGCTCGCAGATGCCGGGTTCTGTCGCCTGGTCCAGCAGCTTTAGCCGCCTGCTTTGACGGGTGTGGACGATGACGGTGAGGGATCGCCGCGATCCGGTTGCGTCGGCCGTGAACACGACGGTTGGGACCGTAGTCGGCCTGGCATTCCTCTTCGGCTTCGGCAATGTGTTCGCCCTCGTCCTGCGAGCGCGGCAAGTCGAGCGAACAAGATCCTCCGCAAGGTCAAGATCGGTGGACAAGGCATCGGGTACAAGAGGCACCGGATCGCTCTGCACGCTCCTCACGCCGTGAACAGGCGGTATTCCAAGCGCACCAAGCCGCATGTGGGACGATGGCACATCCACACGGGTAAGAAGCGGACGGCCAGGCGGGTGTTCCGGGTCTGGAGGAAAATATGAGTGACCCGGTCGAGGTGATCGTTTTCCGCGACGAACTCGGCGAGTTCGCCGACATGGCACCAGATTTCGTCGCCCGGGTCGGTGTGCCTCCGACTTTCGAGTCGCTGACGTTGCAGTGGCCGGAAGCCGCTGGCATCGAGCAGAAGCGAAGGCTGCTGAGGTTCGTGGCCACCGCGACCGGCGAAGGCCGGTCGCGGGTGGCCAGGTCTCTGGGGAAGCTCGATGCGGACGGCGAAGCTGACGGGCTGACGTCGTTCTTAAGGGCGGTCGATGGCGATTCGTGGTGGCTCGGGGACGTGGCCATCAAATTCGACGCGGGGGACTCGACCGAGATGATCTGGTTTCCCGGCAGCGACGGTGTGTTCCTGTACATCGGGGCGGCAGCGAGCCTATTGGACTTCACCGTCGTCCCGGCAATCCATGAGATTGCCATCGTCCTCGACTGGCAGCTCACAGTGCAGTGACCGATCTGGCCCGGCTTAAGAAATCCTCTGGTGAGGCCGCCGCGTGTGCGTGGTGCCCTCACCAGAGGAGAACCCTTGACGGTCGGCCTGCCGATCACGGCCGGCGGCACGAACCGGCCGCGGGCTGCCACATCACCTCGCTGCTGCTCTGGACCATGGTCACCAATGGCGACTACCGCGCAGCCTCCCTGTTCACCGACGGCACCGGGCTGGCCACCGGCAGGCCCAGCTCGCCGCATGGCTACTCGTCGGCACCCTCGTCTCCATCCTCATCACCGACCGCCGCCGCTACCTTTCCTCCAAGAGCGTCCGGCTCCGCCGCACCCGCCCCTTGACAGCTTGACGGCAGATTCCGGCGTCCCGCTTGACGATATTGTGAAGGAGTTCGCCTTGCCTATCGCCGACCATCGCCGTGAAGTGGACAGAATCGCCGCCGCACTTGGTTGGGTCGGCTCCGTGGCTCCCGAAGTGGGCTGGGACGTCGTCGAGCGCCGCCTGAAAACGCCTCTCCCGGCTGATTACAGAGAATTCATGAACAGGTTCCCGTCGGGAATGTTCCGTCAAGTAATCAGGCTCATCAATCCGATGCAGAGTAACGACCATTTAGGGTCCTTTCAAGCTGACTTCGATCAGGCTCTGGCCAATGTGAAGACAGCCTGGGAGTACGAATACGAAACGTATCCACCGTTTCCGAAACCCGGCGGAGTCGTACCGTTCGCCTCCGACGACACAGGTGGCGCGTTCTTCTGGCTCCCCTGGACTCCCGACCCCGACAAATGGCACGTGGTGTACCTGAGTCGGCACAGTCCGGACTCATGGACGCGAACGAAGCGGACGATGACGGCAGTGATGCTCGAGCTCGCGAAGAGTAAAGGTGAGCGAAACATCCTTGGCTGGGACATGTCCCGGCATGAGCACTCATTCAACCCGTTGACCTTATAGGCTTGTGCGTTTCTGGACAGTTAGCGACCGCTCACGAACCAGGGGAACGATGGTCCGCGACGAAATCTCCTCGCGTGTCGACGAGATCGCCACGTTACTGGGCTGGCAGCGGCCGTTCATTCCCGAAAGGTCCTGGGCACTCGTCGAGCAGGATCTGGGCACAGCGCTGCCGTCGGACTACAAGATGCTGCTGACCCGGTTTCCAGGCGAGGTGTTCAGACGGATAGAGATCGACAGCCCGGTCGCTAACGAGAGAGCCTGGGCGAACTACAAGCACGCCCTCGAGGATTTCGAGTACCTCGACAAAGTCGACTACGCCCTGTATCCCGAACCTGGGGGCCTACTTCCGTGGGGATCCGACGGCCAAGGTGGAACCTTCTGCTGGATCACCGATTCCGGCGACCCCGACGGATGGAGGATCACGTACCACGACCAGAGTGCGGACGAACGGCGTGAGCATCCCGGGCCGGTCACCCAGCTCCTCTACGAGATCCTTACCGGCAGAGGAAAGGCCCGCTCGCGTACTTCGCGGGGGACAGGAGGTCGTGGTAGAGCCGGTCCACCTGACGGGCGGGAGTCTATGGGGAGGGCATGGGTTCCTTTCGTCAGTGTGCTGGGCGGGACAGGCTTGCGAGAACCTGCTTGGCGGCCCGTTCACCTGATGAGGCCGCGTCGGCGAGTGAAGGCATGTCGAGCTGGTAGTCACCTGCCAGGTAGATGGGGCCGAGGTGTTCGCGCAGGGTCGGCAAGGAGGCGCGTCCGCCTGGTGCCCAGAACGGCACGACACGGTGGTGGCGCCGGACGATCCCCTCGCCGAGCTTCCCCTCGAGTTCGGGGTAGAGCGAGAGAAGGTCCGCGGTGAACCGGGTGACGATCTCCTCGTCGGTGAGCTTGAAGAGGTCGTCGGCCACGGCGCCCCCGGCGAAGCAGGCGAGCGCACCGCCCGGCTTGCGTGGACCAGGACCGCGCAGGGCCGCGGCATGGTTGAACATCGCCTGGAACGACAGCTGGGGCGTCGACACGGCGATGTAGTCGTCCCACTGCTGCGGGCCTTCCTCACTGGTGAAGAAGCCCACCACCACGTACCGGCCGTAGTGGATGTCGTCGAACGCCGTCCGGTACTCGGCCGGGAGGCCTGGCAGGATCTTGATCGCGACATCGCTGGGAACGGCCACGATCGCGCGGCGGGCTCGGATACGCGCGGGTCCGTTCTCGTCGTGGTAGTCCACGACGACTCCGTCTTCTGTTCGCTCCACCGAATTCACCGGGGAGTTCAGCCGTAGCCGATCCCCGAGGTCGTCGGCCAGGATGTCGGTGAGGGTCTGGTTTCCCCCTTCCGGCAGGGAGAAATTGGGCACCTTCGCCGGGTCGGTCAGGAGGATGCCCATCGAGATGACGAACTGGGTCGCGGCGGTTTCCTCGGGTTCGCAGCCCATCCATTGCCCGGACCAGGACCGGACCATGTCCCGCGCGACGTCGGACTTGATCCCTCGGAGCACGTATGACGCGGAGAGGGCGTCGAGCTTCGCCCGCACTCGCTTCGCCAGGCGGTTGTCCGGGTTCAGCTGCAGGAAGGGTGCCGCCGCGAGGATGCGCGCGCCGACGGCCGCCAGAGCGACCCGGTCCCGCAAGGTCATCCGGGACCGGAACATCAGGGCGAACGGATTCGAGGTGTCGACCTGTTTTCCGTGGAGCGCGAGGGCCACCTTCTTGCCCGCCAACGTCCCCATGTGGACCCGGTGGCGTTCGAGGGCTTCGATCAGCGGGCCGGTGCCTTCGGTGAACTGGGTGCCGAGGTTGATCCAGTAGTCGCCCTGGCGGACCGACTCCACGCGTCCTCCGGCCCGGCCGCCGGCTTCGAGCACGACGACGTCCCGATCGGACAGTGTGGTCGCCGCCATCAACCCGGCGATACCGGCACCGACCACGACGACGTCCGCCGTGTGCTCGTGGCGGGATTCGGTCATGAGGTGCTCCGTTCAGGTGTCGACGTCAGCGCCGAGGAGATGGCCTGTACCAGCCGTCTCGTGGCCCTTTTGCTGCTCGGGCTGATCGCGGTGAAGGCGATGTAGCCGTGCACGAGTTCGGGTTCGTGGATCACCTCCGCCGGTACGCCGCTTTCCGCCAACGCGGCCGCGTAAGCGAGTCCGTCGTCGCGGAGCGGGTCGAATCCGGCGACGGCGACGATGGCACGGGGGAGACCCGCCAGGTCTCCGGCGAGCAAAGGGGAAACCCGAGGGTCGAGATGGTCGGTCCCATCGGGGAGGTAATGGTTCATGAACCAGGCGATCTGCTTGGCCGACAACGCGGGGGACCCCGCGAACTCGTGCTGGGAGGGCCGTCGTTCCGAGATGTCGGTGACCGGCTGGATGAGCGCCTGCATCATCGGCTGGACAGGAAGGCCGCGAAGCCGCTGGCAGAGCACGGCGGCGATGTTGCCTCCGGCGCTTTCACCGGCGACGACGATCCGGTGCGGGTCGGCTCCCCAGTCGGCGGCATGGTCGACGGCGTACCGCCACGCGGCGAGCGCGTCGTCGTGCGCCGCCGGGAACGAGTGCTCGGGCGCGAGCCGGTACTCGACGGACAGGACGTCGGCGCCCGTTCCCTTGGCGAGCATCCGCGCCGGCGCGGCGTAACTCGCGCGGCTCCCCAGCACGAATCCGCCGCCGTGGAAGAAAAGGAGCAAACCTCGGTTCGGGGTTCCGCAGCTGTAGCGGGTCGCCCGCAGCCCGTCGCCGAGATCCACGTCCTGCTCGACGGGACAAGGCGCGATCCGGTCGGCGAACAGCGCCGCGTCACGTTCGGTGACGTCCCGGGCGGCGGCCACCGGCAGGTCGCTGTAGTCGCCACCGGCTTCCGTGAGCTTCATCAGCAGGGCGATGTCGGGCGCCATCCGATCGCCGGCGCTGTTGACCGGTGGGCGTGCCAGCAGTTTGAGGAGCAGGGGAGGAGTGCGGCTCAGTGCGATGACGAGGGCCCGCTGGAGACGCCGGCGTGCCGCGGTCATGAGTCGGCCGCCGCGCCCGTGAGGTCGGCGGCGGGTGCCCGGACGGAGAACCGGATGTTCTCGTCGACGAGCCGCCCCTTGAAGAGCCGGTTGTCCTTGACGAAGGTCGTGTGCATTCGCCACGGCAATTCGGTGCCCTGGCGGGGAAGTTCGGGTTTGGCCCGTTGCATGTAGCCCGCGGTGAGGTCGAGGAGGTCCGCGGTGGCGAGTCCGTCCGGGACGACCGGGACCGCGATGTCGTACCCGTTCGCGTCCATGCGGCGGAGCACGTCGCCGACCAGGCGGCACACGTTGCTCAGCCGGAGCGTCCACGACGCCTTCGTGTAACCGAGCATCATGGCCCAGTTCGGTATGCCGGAGAAGAGGGCGCCACGATAAAGGAGGGTGTCGGACATCTTCACCGGGACACCGTCCACTGTGGGCTGGATACCGCCCAGCATCTGCATGACGAGGCCGGTCGCGGTGACGATGACGTCGGCCTCCAGTTCCTGGCCCGATTTCAGCAGGATGCCGTTCTCGGTGAAGCGGTCGATCCGGTCGGTGACCACGTCGGCGCCGCCCGCACGGAGTGCCTTGAAGAACTCTCCGTCCGGGGTGACGCAGAGACGCTCGTCCCACGGCGCGTACGGCGGGTTGAAATGCGTGTCCACGTCGATGTGCGGCGGAAGCTCCTTGAGCGTCCACTTGCGAAGCGCTTTCCGGCCGAAGTCGGGGAATTTGCGCAGCGTGGAGACGAGCAGGAAGTCGATCCAGATGTTCTTCAGCCGTGTGGCCGCGTAGCCGCGCTTGGCCCCGAGCAGCTTGGTGAGCTTGACGGCGATGTTGTCGAACCGCGGCTGGGAGGCGATGTAGCTGGGGGTGCGCTGCAGCATCGTCACGTGTGCCGCGGCGCCCTCGCCGGTCAGCATGGCCGGGAGCATGGTCACGGCGGTAGCGCCACTCCCGATGATCACGACGCGTTTGCCGCGGTGGTCGTAGTCCTCGGGCCAATGCTGGGGATGCAGGATGTCGCCCCGGAAATCTTCACGACCCTCGAAGTGGGGCGTGTATCCCTCGTCGTATCGGTAGTACCCGGTGGCGCTGAAGACGAAGCGGGTCTTGATCGTCTTCGTGCGTTCGGTTCCGGCGTCGTCGGTCGCGGTCACTTGAAGCGTCCAGCGCGCCTCGGCGCTCGACCAGTCCGCGGAGGTGACCCGGTGCCTGAGCCGCAGGAGGTCGTCGAGGCCGAACTCGCTCACCGTCTCGGCGAGGTATTCGCGGATCAGCGGCGCTTCGGCGATCGCGCTCCGATGCCGCCACGGCTTGAACTCGTAGGCGTAGGTGTGCAGGTCGGAGTCGGACCGGACACCCGGATAGCGGAACAGATCCCAGGTGCCGCCGATCGAGTCGCGGGACTCCAGCACGATGATCTTCTTGCCGGGGAAGTCGGTCCTCAGGTGCTGGGCCGCGCCGATACCCGAGATGCCGGCGCCGATGACGACGATGTCGGCCGCTTCCGGCACGTCTGGGTCCTTCATGCTGCACTTCCTTCTCGGTTGGCGGGGACGACGCCGGTCCCGCGGGCGCGGGTGGCGACGATGGGTTCGGCGAGGATTTCCGCTGCGCCCGTGCCGTCGACGGACCGGGCGATGACGCGCAGCTCGAAGTCGATCGTCCGGCTCCTGGTGCCTTTCGCCGCGAGCCGTGCCTCGACCTCGATGACGTCGCCGCCGCGCACCGGCGCCAGGAATTCCACGGACGAGTAGCCCGCGAAGAGACCCTCGTGGCCGTCCGTGACGATCGCGAGATGAGTTCCGGCGTCGCCGAACAGCGCCAGGCCGTACGCGCCGTCGACGAGATTTCCGGCGTAGTGAGCCTCGGAGTAGGCGACGTAGCGCTGGTGGATGACGTGCATCAGAACTCCTAGTAGGTCATCCGATTAAGTCAGGTGATCGAGTGTGTGACAACTTCGACCCCTCGTCAAGGGGCGGTTCCGGGCGCTCGCCCGAAAGGGGCTGTTGACAAAGGCGCGGCAGGGCACCCATCATCTTCGTCAATTGATCGAGTCATTTGACTAACTCTGGCGCGATCGTCGCCACGATCGAAAGGGCCGCCGATGGCCGAGATCATGACGTTTCCCGAGGCGCCCGTGATGGAGGGTTCGACCCTTCCCGTCACCATCGACGACGACGCGAGTCCGGTCGTCCGGCTGATCGGGCGTACTTTGCGTGACTCGTCGCGGATCGGTCACGCGCAAGAGGTCTTGGGCCGGTCCGCCGGCACCGTGGTGGTCCGTTCTCACGACACGCCGCAGACCGCGACGATTTCCTTTGACAGCAAGGCGATCACGGTGACCGGCGGAGTGGTGATCGAGCCCGCCGCGACGGTCGTCGTCGATCTGCTGGCGCGCTTCGCCGCTGTGGAGGAGCCCGCCGGTGATGTCGTCCTGGCCGCCGGCATCCTGCGCGCGCTGACGCCGCCGCTGCCGCACTGGCGCCAGGCCGCCCAAGATTTCTGGTCGGTGACAAGGGAAATCCCCGGCATTCCCGACGTGCTGATCGTCGACGCCGATGGCCCCGGCGGCCCGGAGCGGCAACGGTTCGGCGACGGGCCGTCCGAATACCTGATCGCGGGGCAACCCGACGTGCTCGCCGGTGTCCTCAGTGGAGCGGACGACTTCGCCGCTTCCTTGGCGGCCGGCCTTCAGGTGAAGGGCACGCTGTCGCAACTGTCGGTCATGACGGCCGCTTCCTGGAGGGTTCGTTTCGATGTCTGATCTCAAGAACCGCGCCGTGCGCCTCGAAGCGACGAACCACGACGGAAGCCTTCTCGGCAAGACCGTGTCGAGCACGAAGTTCGCTTCAGGTAAGAACAGCGGCTTCGCCTTCGCCGACATCCTGTTCGCGATCGACCTCGGCAACGAGATCGTCCTCGGTGACGCCTTCCCGGACTGGCGCGGCAACCTCTACGACATCCAGATGGTCCCCGACATGTCGACCCTCGTCGAATGGAAGCCGGGCCTGGATTCGGTCATCGGCGACTACTGGCTGCAGGACGGCACACCTGTGCCGATCTGCCCGCGGAACCTCGTGCGGAAGCTGGTGGCCCGGCTCGCCGTTCTCGGGTACACCGCGACCGTCGCCGTGGAGATCGAAGCGACCCTGTTCGAGGAATCCGTTCAGGAGGCGCGAAAACGCGGGTACCGGGACCTGACGCCCTTGGGCGGCGGCACGGGAGCCACGTATCACTTGGCGAGGTCCAAGGACTGGGTCGACTACATGGAAGCGGTCGTCGGCCGCCTCGATCGGCTCGGTATCGCTTGGGAGGCCTGGACCGACGAGGCCGCCGCCGGGCAGACGGAGCTGAACCTGCCGCCGGCGGACCCGATCACGCTGGCCGACTCCTGGGCACGGACCCGGCAGGTCATGCGCGAGGTCGCGTTCGAGCGGGACCACACGGTGACCTTCATGGCCAAACCGACGGCGGGTTACGGCCAGGGCGCCCACCTCAACCTGTCGCTCCAGAGCGACGGAGTGAACCGGTTCTTCGCCGAAGACGGCCCCTCCCCGCTGATGCGGCACGCGGTCGGCGGGCTACTGGCCACGATGGCGGGCAACACCTCGCTCGCGTTGCCGCAGATAACGTCCTACCGGCGGCTGGTCGACTTCACCGGACCGCCCACCGTCGTCAGCTGGGGCGAAAACAACAAAACGGCCGCGGTGCGCGCCATCACCGGCCACCCGAAGTACTCGCGCCTCGAGTACCGGCTTCCCGGTGCCGACGTGAACCCCTATCTCGCGCTGGCGGGAGTGCTCGCCGGGGTGCTGGCCGGTGTGGAGCGGGAGATCGAACCACCGGAGCAGGTCACGGACATGGCCTGGTGCCTGCCCGACAGCGCCGGCGTGCCCCGGATCCCCGACACGATGTCGAAGGCCGCCGCCGCCCTGGATGCCGATCCGCTTCTGCGCGAGTACCTCGGTGACGAGTTCGTGGACTTCTGGATCGCGTCGCGGCGCTGGGAGTGGATGGAGTTCCACACCAAAGGCGGCGATCCGTTCGCCGAACTCTCCCAGTGGGAGTCCACTCGCTACTTCGAGTTCCCGTGAGCGCGCGTCCGCTGATCGGCATCACCGGCAGGCGATTCCGGCTGGAGCTGATCAAGGGAGCCGACGAGCGATACGGAGACCGCTGCCTCGACAGCTACATGGCGGACTTCGCGAGCCGGATCGCGCAGGCCGGTGGGCTTCCGGTGCATCTCTCCTACGACACCGACGCGACGGAGATCTGCCGCCGGCTCTCCGGGGTGGTGATCACCGGCGGGCAGGACGTTCACCCGGCGTTCTGGGGTGGCGACCCGGGGGTGGTCCGCGACGTCGATCCGCGGACCGACCCGATGGTCCACGACAGGGCACGGGACGAGTACGAGCTCGGGCTCGCCCGGGCCGCGCTGGAGGCGGGGATTCCCATCCTGGGCGTGTGCCGCGGCATGCAGGTGCTCAACGTCGCGCTCGGCGGCACCCTCGTCGCCGACCTGCCTGCCGGGCCCGTGAGCCATCTGTCGGCGGAGACCGCGCCGACCGACGGCACCGCCGATCATCTCGTGTCCTTCGAAAAAGGCTCGATCGCCGCCGGCCTGTTCGGCGAGCACGCGATGACCAACTCGTGGCACCACCAGGCCGTCGACCGCTGCGGCACCGGCCTGGTCGTGACCGGACGGACGAGCGATGGCGTGATCGAAGCGGTCGAGCTCCCGGGCGCACCGGTGCTCGGCGTCCAGTGGCATCCGGAGTGGATGAAGAGCGAGGACCCGGCGATGACGTGGATCGTCCAGGCCGCGGCCAGAAGGCGAAGGAGCTTGCCATGACCGCGAAAGTGGCGCCCGGACAGGCGGGCGACGACCCCGCCACCCCGACCCTGACGGAACTGCTGTCGCGACGCGCGAAGGACTCGCCGGATCGTGAGTTCCTGCGTTTCGGGGAGTGGTCGTGGAGCTTCGCCGAGATCGACGGCTGGACCTCCAGGCTGGCGCACCGGCTGATCGAGGTCGACGGTGTCCGGCCGGGCGAGCGTGTCGCGATCATGCTGCCGAACGTCGTGCACTGGCCCGTCGTCTGGCTCGCCACGCTGAAAGCGGGCGCGGTCGCCGTACCGATCAACAGCTCTTACCAGCGTGCCGACCTCGACTTCGTGCTGCGGGACTCCGGGGCACGCGTCGTGTTCACCGACGCCGACCGCTCGGATCTGATCGCGGGGGTCGTCGCCGGTGCGGACGTCCGCGTCGTCGACGTCGCCGACGACGGGTCGGAGCCGTTTCCGGCGACGCCTCCAGCCGCACCGATCGAAGGTGGGGCGCTGGCGAACCTGCAGTACACGTCGGGTACGACCGGTTTTCCCAAGGCGTGCATGCTCACCCACGACTACTGGGTCCGGTTGGGCTGGATCTGCGCGTCGGTGACCGGACTCGGGCCCGAGGACGTTCTCCTGACGGCCCAACCGTTTTCCTACATGGATCCACAGTGGAACACCGCGCTCGCCCTCACCGCCGGCGCTCCGCTGGTCGTGCTGCCCCGGTTCTCGGCGTCGACGTTCATAGCGGACGTCCGGCGGCATCGTGCGACCTTCTTCTACGTCCTCGGGTCCATGCCGACGTTGTTGTTCAAGCAACCGCCGACGCCCGAAGACCGCGACAACGACCTCCGCCTCGTCTTCTGCTCGGGAATTCCGGCCGGACTCCACGCCCGGCTGGAGGAACGATGGGGCGCTCCGTGGCGCGAGGTCTACGGAATGACCGAATCCGGGATCGACCTGTTCAGCCCCTTCGACGACGTCGGCGCGGTGGGAAGCGGGAGCCTGGGGCGGCCCGTACCGACGAAACAGATCCGCGTCGTCGATCCCGGCGGCTCCGACGTGCCCGACGGCGAGACCGGTGAGCTGATCATCGCCGGCACACCGATGATGAACGGCTACTGGAACCGCCCTGAAGACACCGCCCGCGTGCTGCGGGACGGCTGGCTCCACACCGGCGACCTCGTCGTCCGCCGCCCGGACGACGGCGTCCGGCTGGTCGGCCGGATCAAGGACATGGTGCGGCGCGGTGGCGAGAACGTCGCGAGCGTCGAAGTCGAAGCCGCCCTGGAGCGTGACGACCTGGTGGTCTCGGCCGCCGTCGTCGCCGAACCCGACGAGACGCTCGGCGAGGAGGTCAAGGCGTTCGTCCAGCTGGCGGCCGGTGTCCCCGCCGAGCCGGCGACGGCCGAGCGGATCGTCGAGCGGGCGGGCAAGGAACTCGCGCGGTTCAAAGTGCCGCGCTACCTGGAGTTCGTCGAAGACTTCCCCCGCACGCCGTCCGAACGCATCGCCAAACCGGCGCTCAAGGCCCGGGCCGCGGCCGACCCCGGCGTGACCTACGACCTCGGCGCACGACGGGGATTCCTCGGCATCGAAGTCGTCCGGGACGTCGCGGTGCTGACCCTCCGGCGCCCCGAGAAGCTC
The DNA here is from genome assembly GCF_024628825.1 of Amycolatopsis roodepoortensis. NCBI lineage: Bacteria > Bacillati > Actinomycetota > Actinomycetes > Pseudonocardiales > Pseudonocardiaceae > Amycolatopsis > Amycolatopsis roodepoortensis. The sequence goes on along the minus strand of NZ_CP102415.1, from coordinate 2,490,382 downwards.
AACGCCATGGACGTCGCCACCCGGCGCCGTCTGGCGAGCGTCATCCGCGAATTCGGTACCGGTGAGACCGTGCGTGGGATCGTGCTCACCGGTGCGGGCCGGGCCTTCTCCGCGGGAGAGGATCTCCACAGCGCACCGTCGACGGAAGCCGGGATGCGTGAGGCGTTCGCGAGTTTCCACGACATCACCAGGGCGATCCTCGAGACACGGATACCCGTGGTCGCGGCCGTCAACGGCATCGCGGTCGGCGGAGCCTCGGAGATCACCCTGAGCTGCGACACCCGCATCGGAACCCCGGAAACCGTGTACTACCAACCGGAAAACGGCCGGGGCATCACGATCTCGAACGCGTCCAGCGTGCTGCTGAGGCGGCTCGTCGGGAACCACGCGATGCGAGTGGTGCTCGGATCCCCTCGGATCCGGGCCGACGAAGCGCTGCGGATCGGTCTGCTCGACGAGATCGTCGAGCCCGGCGCCCTGATCGGCCGTGCCATCGACACCGTCGTCGAGTGGACGCCGGAGGGCAACACGACGGCCCTCCACCTCGCGCTCCTGCGCCCGACGGCAGAGGACGTCGAAGCGGCCTTCGCCAGGGAAGACCTCGCCGCGGCCCAGGCATGGGAGAGCGGAGCTCTGGCCGCGGGCATCCGAGCCTTTCTGTCCACAAAGGACACCGAAAAGGAGACTTCGACATGATCGACACCCAGGCCGCGGTGCTGACCGCAGTCGGCGAACCGCTCGCGCTGACCGTCATCCGGGTGGACGACCCGGAACCGCACGAGGTGCGGGTCGCGGTCACCAACGTGGGGCTGTGCCACAGCGACCTGCACTACATGACCGGAACGGTCCCGACCGAGCTGCCGGTCGTGGTCGGCCACGAGGTGGCCGGAGTGGTCGAGGCGGTCGGCTCGCAGGTGTCCGGGCTGCGTCCCGGGGACCGGGTGGTCGGCGCGCTGACGCCGTCCTGCGGCCGCTGTGCGAACTGTGAGGCGGGGCGCTCGACCCAGTGCCGGCGGCTTGGCGAGATCCGTCACCGCCCCCGGCCCGCGTTCCAGACCACCGCAGGCGAGCCGATCGAGCGGCTGGGCGACATCGGGGCGTTCTCCCGGCACGTTCTCATGCGCGAGAACTCGCTGGTGAGGCTCCCCGACGACGTTCCACCGCACGTCGGCTGTCTCCTGGCCTGTTGCGTCATCACCGGTGTCGGCGCCGTCTTCCGCGGCGCCCGGGTGCGACCGGGCAGCACGGTCGCGGTCATCGGCTGCGGCGGCGTCGGATCGGCCATCATCCAAGGCGCGAGGCTCGCCGGAGCGTCGGCCATCGTCGCGATCGACCTGGACGACGACCGGCTCAAGGCCGCGCGCGGCTACGGCGCCACCCACGTCGTCAACGGCGGGGACGAAGACCTGGTCGCGCAAGTTCACCGCCTGCTCGGGGACGGAGTGGACTACGCCTTCGAGGCGGTCGGCTCGGCCCGCACCGCCGCGACGGCCCTGGCACTGGTGCGCCCGACGGGGACCGCGTGCCTGGTCGGAATCGCACCAGGAGGCACCGAACTCAGCGTTCCGGCATCGGACTTCTTCTTCGAGGAGAAGCGGCTGATCGGCTCCTACATGGGCTCGGGTCAAGCGCGACAGGACATCCTCCAGCTCGCCCGCCTCTACCAGCAAGGACGTCTCCTGCTCGACGAGATGGTCACGCGCGTCATTCCCTTCGGCGAGATCAACGAAGGCTTCGAGGCGATGAAGTCCGGCGACGTCACCCGCATCGTCGTCGATCTCCAGTCCTGACCAACCGAAGGAACCTTGAAGATGAGCAACGAGATTCCCCGGCCGGTGAACTACATCGCCGATGCCTGGCGCGAAGCCGAGACGATCCCCGGCACGTGGAACGTCGACCCCAACACGCGAGAACCCGTCCACCGCTCCGTCACGACGTCACCCGACGACGTCGAGCGGGCCCTGCGGCACGCGGAGCGCGTGTACGACATCGGCCGCTGGGACGAGGACGCCCGGCGTGAGCGCGCCGCGATGCTCGAACGAGTGGCGGCCATCGTCGAGACCCGGGCCGAGGACATCGCCCGGACGGACTCGCTGACCAGCGGCACGCCGATCAGCGTCACGCGGAAGGTCGCGGCCTTCCTGCCCATGAGGATCCGGGCTTCGGCGGCGGACCTGGTGAACATCCCGCGCGTCACCGCGCTGGCGGCAGGCGGCCGCGACGTCCGCCTCCACAAGGTGCCGTGGGGTCCCGCCGCGATCCTCACGCCGTGGAACGGCCCGAGTTTCATCCCGGCGGCCAAGCTCGCCAGCGCCGTGGCCGCGGGCTGCCCGGTCATCCTCAAACCTTCGGAGCACGCGCCCGGCAGCGCACAGCTCATCGTCGAGTGCTTCGTCGAGGCGGGCCTGCCCAGTGGCACGCTGCAGCTCGTGCACGGCGCCGGCGACGTCGGCGCCCGGCTGACCACCGACCACCGCGTCAAGATCGTCTCGTTCACCGGCGGGCCCGCCGCCGGGCGCGCCATCGCGCGGGCGGCCGCGGAAGACTTCAAGGTCCTGCAGCTGGAGCTCGGCGGGAACAATCCGGTGCTCGTGCTCGACGACGCCGATCTCGACGTCACCGCGGACGGCATCCTCGACGGGATGACCAAACTCAACGGTCAATGGTGTGAGGGACCGGGCAAGATCCTCGCGCACCGCGGCCTGATCGACCCCCTCCTCGAAGCACTGACCGAGCGGATCTCCAAGCTCGTCGTCGGCCACTCCCTCGACGAGGACGTCCAGATCGGCCCGATCTCCAATGCCCCGCATTTCGGGACCCTCCAGAGCAGGATCGACGGGTTGCGCGACTTGGGGGCGAGTATCCGGCAGCCCGCCCGCCTGCCCGAGCTCGACGGCTTCTTCCTGTCGCCGACCGTCGCGGTCGGCGCCGACCCGGCTCAGGCCACCGCCGAGCTGTTCGGCCCGGTCGTCTCCCTGCACGCCGTGGATTCCGACGAGCAGGCGCTGCGCGTCGCCAATGCCCATCCGTCAGGGCTCGACGCGTACGTGTTCGGCGCCGACACGGACCGGGCGATCGACGTCGGCTCCCGCGTCCTGGCCGGCGAAGTGCGCGTCAACGGCGCGAAAGTCGCCGACCTCGGTGACGACTCGGCGCAGAGCTTCTGGGGCCCGGCGGGTATCGGTGGCCACGGTCCGGCGGAGTCGGTGCGGGTCTTCTGCGGCGACCGGGTCGTCGGTGTCGATTCGCCCGAGTTGCCGCTGTGACGTCATCGCCCGACGGGGGCGGCTCCGAGCCGGGCCGCGAGCCAGCTGTCGAGGACCGACGTGGCGATCTCCATCTGCCCCAGCGCGGCGGCCCGATCCCCGTAGGTCAACCAGTTCGCGGCGAAGCCGTCGGCCAAGGTGGCGAGGACGAAGGCGATCTCGTCGACGACTTCCGGTTCGATCGGATGGTCCGGCTCGGCGGCGCGAAGTGCGGCGCGCACCGTCTCGAGAGCCTTGTCGTACACCGCGATACCGCGGTCTCCGTGCTGGCGTCGTGCCCAGCTGATGAGTTCCACCGTCGCCGCGGTGAAGCTGGCCGACTCGAGGTAGCACTCCATGACCCCGCGCAGGAGCCGTCGAGCCGTCTCTCGCACGTCACCGGGGGAGTCGTCGCCCTCGAGCGCGTCGCGGTACCGGCCGGCCACGAACTCGTAGACATCGGCGAAGAGGTCCTCTTTGGAGTCGTAGCAGTAGTGCAGCATCGCCAGATTCGCCTGCGCCTGCTCGGCGATGCGCCGGGTCGTCGCGCCCTCGATGCCGTAGGTGGCGATGACCTCCACCGCGGCCTTGATGAAGTCGCTACGCCGCTGGGCGGCGGGGATCCGTGGCACGAAGTCCTCCCGGTGCACGTAGTTGGACGCTTGATTAAGTCACGGCCAGCCTAGCAGCGAGAATACTTGGGCAAATGACTTGATCAGATGACTAAGACCGGCGTAGTCTATGAGCCGGATCACAAGTCGGCTCGCTATCCGAACGCACCGCCTTCGACGCAGAGGCGAAGGCGCGACTCGAAGGAATCAAGGACATGAAGGACCTGCTCTTCATGCTGGCCGATCTCTGGATGATCTTCGCCGGCTTCTACTTCGGCTGGAAGTTCATCCGGCGCTACGACAACTACCTGCTCGGCCTGGAATGGATGATCGTCGCCACCTCGGGCTCGAACTTTCTTCTCTGGGCACTTCTGGGCGGAGACGAGGGCAGCCCGCTGTACAGCGTCGCCTACTTCTTCGACGCCTTCTCCCGATCAGTCGGCATCACGCTCATTCTCGTCATGGGCCTGATGCGCGTGACGCACCGCTACAAGCCCTCGGTCGCGGTCGACGTCGGTGTGTTCGCGCTCGCCGCCGTCGCGGGGCTGTACCTCCAGCAATTCCGCGCCGATCAGCTCCACGTCGGCCCGGCGACGTTCTACGTCGTGGTCAACGTGGTCACCACGGTCTTCCTCGCCTACTTCGTATGGCGGCTCTGGCGCATCGGCGCCACAGTCACGGCCGTGGGCGCGGGGGTGGTCACCCTCGCGGGAGCCGCCATCGCGATCACGTACGACTTCTTTCCCATTCCGGGCGACGACGCGCACCGAACGCTCTTCTACAGCGCGGCGCTGGCCACCTGGGGATTCCAGATGTTCGTGTACTACCTCGCCTATCGCGCCCTGCACGACCACAACGTGAAGACCGGTGCCGAACCCACGTCGGGCGAACACAGCGTTGCCCGGGCCTGAATCGAATCGAACAACGACAGCCCTGTCTCGGGGCAAGAGAAGAGGAGTGACCATGCGGGCGACGGAGTCCGACGGTGTGACCTGTTCGGCGTTCTCCGGATGGTGCGATCGGCCCACGAATTTCGCACCGGCGCTCGAAGAGGAAATCCAGTGTGATGTCGCTGTCGTCGGTGGTGGCCTGGTCGGTATGGCCTCGGCACTCCGGCTGGCCGAGCGCGGCGCCGATGTCGTCCTGCTCGAAGCCGGATACTGCGGCTGGGGCGGGGCGTCGCGCAACGCGGGCTATTTGTCGAACGAACTGGCCGGGGACCCGCAGATGCTGCGCTTCCTGTACCGGCGCCGACTGCGAAACCTCATTCACTACGCGGAGGCCTCGGCACAGTTCACCGAGGAATGGATCGCACGGCTCGGCATCGACTGCGACTACGAACCCACCGGCGGCGTCAACGCCGCGGTCTCCGCCGGACAGCTGCGACGGTTGGAGAAGGGGGCGCGCATCCTCGGCGACGCCGGCGCCGACGTCGAATTCGTCGACGGCCGGGACTTCGGCATGCCCGACACCTTCCTGGGCGGCATCCACTTGCGCGGTGGGGGTCTGCTGAACCCGGGAAAACTCGCCTCCGGACTTCGTGACGCGCTTCTGGCGTCGGGTGTCAGGGTGTTCGAGCGTTCTGCTGTACAAAAGGTCGAGTCCGATGGCGCGACGGTCGTGCTCAGCGTTCCCGGCGGCCGCGTCCGCGCCGAGCGCGCCGTGCTCGCCACCAACGCCGGCTCCCGCGACCTCGCGATCGCCCCACGCGGAATCCAGCCCGTGTGGACCAATGTCGTCGAAACGGAACCGATCGACCCCGACCGGCTGGAGGCGATCGGCTGGACGACGCGCGCCGGCATCGTCACCGCGCACACGATTCTCGAGAACTACCGGCGCACTGAGCGCGGGACCCTCTTGTTCGGTACCCGCCAGCTCGAGGCCGCGCCGAGGGCACTCGGGGCCCGCGAACCCAGCCGGGAGGTCGTGGCAGACCTCGTCCGCGGCTTCCACGAGCGCTTCCCGTCGCTGCGCTACGTCGCGCCGCAACGGGCGTGGGGCGGGTGGGTCGCGGTCACGTCGTTCCTCCCGGTCGCGGGAGAGGTGGCGAAGAACGTCTTCTATGCCGTCAGCTGCAACGGCCACGGCCTCGCCCAATCGCCCTACGTCGGCACACTGCTGGCCGACCGCCTGGCCGGAGACGAACCGCACGAAGACCTGCGCGCGGTGTGGCGACCGCGGCCGCCGCGCCTGCCCTCGTTCGCTCTCAGCGCGCCATCCTTGAAGGCCGCGTGGGCGCTCGACCGGATCTCCGACCGCTTCAGCCGGCGGCACTGACGAATTCGGATTCCCTGGAAGCGCCCCTCGGGGTCTGAACCTTGGAACGAAGGGTCAGACCCCAGAGAAGTGAAGATCCGCGACCCCAGGTCGCGCAACCTGCTGCGACGTTGGTTCAGGGGCCGATGGATGAGGCGTGGGCGGCGACAGCCACCGAAGGCACAGACTCCTCTGCCCCCGGTGGCACAGGCAACCGACGTGACGTGAGGCGGTCGGTTCAGGTGGTGTGGATGCTCGTGCCTGCCGTGGGGGCGAAGCGGGCTTGGAAGAAGCGGAGGTGGGGTGGTTCGTGGGTGAAGGCGAGTCCGTGGGTGATGTGGTGCCGGTCTTTGTGGACGCGGACGAGTGTGTCGGCGACGTGGTCGATGTGGCTTTGGGTGTAGACGCGGCGGGGGATGGCGAGCCGGAGGAATTCCAGGGGCGGGTAACGGTTTTCGCCGGTGGCCGGGTCGCGTCCGGCTGAGACGGTTCCGCGTTCGACGCCACGGACGCCGCCTTCGAGGTAGACGGCGGCGGCGAGGGTCTGGCCGGGGAGCTCGGTGCGGGGGAGGTGGCCGAGGACGGCGGTGGCGTCGACGCAGACGCAGTGGCCTCCGATGGGCCGGACGATCGGGACGCCCGCGGTGTGGAGCCGGTGGCCGAGGTATTCGATCTGGGCGACGCGGGCGCGGATGTGGTCTTCGTCGACGGATTCGGTGATGCCCTGGGCGATGGCTTCCATGTCGCGGCCTGCCATGCCGCCGTAGGTGTGGAGGCCTTCGTAGAGCAGGACGAGACCGCGCGCTTGTTCGGCGAGATCGGGGTCGCGAAGCGCGATCCAGCCGCCGATGTTGGCGAGGCAGTCCTTTTTGGCCGACATGACGGCGCCGTCGGTGGGGGAGCAGAGGGCGAGCAGGATGTCCGCGATCGAGCGGTGTGCCCAGCCGGGCTCGCGTTGTTTGACGAACCAGGCGTTTTCCACGGCGCGGGCGGTGTCGAGGAAGACCGGGATGCCATGGGAGTGGGCGAGCTCGCAGGCGGCGGTGAGGTTGGCGACGCTGATGGGCTGGCCACCCGCCATGTTCACGGTCGCGGCGAGTGAGACGTAGGGGATGCCGGCGCCGTGTTCGGCGATGACGGCCTGCAGCTTGCCGAGGTCGACGTTGCCTTTGAACGGATGTTCGCGGGCTGGGTCGTGTGCTTCGTCGATGATGACGTCGTGGAAGGTGGCGCCGTTGAGTTCCTGGTGGGCGCGGGTGCTCGGGAAGTACATGTTGCCGGGGACATGGGTACCCGGGCGGATGAGGCAGCGGGAGAGGATGTTCTCGCCACCGCGGCCTTGGTGGACGGGGATGACGTGTTCGTAGCCGTAGTGGGCGCGAACGGCTTGTTCGAAGAGGTAGAAGCTGCGGGCGCCGGCGTAGGCTTCGTCGCCGCGCATGAGGGCCGCCCATTGCCGGTCGGACATGGCGTTGGTGCCGGAGTCGGTGAAGAGGTCGATGTAGACGTCTTCGGAGCGGAGCAGGCAGGGATTCCAGCCCGCGGCCCGGAGCGCTCGTTCGCGGTGTTCGCGGGTGGTGGCGCGGATCGGTTCGACCATCTTGATCCGCCAGGGTTCGGCTGGGTGGTCAGGCATCTCGGGTCACCTTGTTCCGTTCGAGGTGGTTGAGGAGCGGGCCGGTCATGGCGGTCGTGACGAGGGCCATGGCGACCATCGCGGTGTAGAAGGCGCTGTCGATGACGCCGAGGCCGAGCCCGATGCCGAGGAAGACGAGTTCGGTCACGCCGCGGGTGTTCATCAGGGCCGCGAACACCGCGGCCGGATGCGGAGGCTGTCCGGCGAGGCGGGCACCGAGGTACGCGCCGCCGCCTTTGGCGAGGACGGCGACCGCGATGATCGCGAGGGTTTCGGTCACCAGGGCGGTGTCGAGCTCACCGAGGTCGACCTTCCGTCCGATGAGGACGAAGTACAGCGGCACCAGCAGGGACGCCAGGGGCGTGATCAGCGCGACGGGGTCGTGCCGGGACGCGGGCCGTCCGACGGCCACGCCGACCAGGAACGCGCCGATCGCGGCGTGCAGGCCGATGGCGTCCGTCATCGCGGCCCCCGAGCAGGCGAGGGCGACCATGGTCGCGACCGCGGTCGGCCCGGACAGGCGATCCATCGTCCGGCCGGACCACGGCCGGGCGAGCAGGAGCAGGCCCAGCAGGAACGGGAAGGCCGCCAGCAGCGTCCAGACCTGTGCTCCACTGTGGACGGACGCGACGACGGCGAGCGCCGCCCACGCGGTGGCGTCGGTGAGCGCCGCGGCGGTGAGCGCGCAGCGGCCGCGGTCGTCGTCCAGCATCCGCCGTTCGGCCAGAATCCTTGCCAGCACGGGAAAGGCGGTCACCGCCATGGCCGCGGCGGCGAACAGGACGAACGGGACGGCCCCGGCCGGAGCATGGCGGGTGGCCAGCCAAAGAGCCAGCAGCGCACCGAGGGCGGCCGGGACGACGGTCGCACCCAGGGCGGGCACGAACGCCGCCGTGATCCGTGCCGCGGTCATCGACGGCGCGAGGCGGGCGCCGACCCCGAACAGGAACAGGATCAGGCCGAGTTGGGCGAGCGCGTCCAGCGTCGTGTCGACGCCACCGGGGAGGCCCGGGCCGGCCTGCAGGGCGAGGCCGACGACGAGCCCGCAGGTGATCTCCCCGAGGACGGCGGGCTGCCCGGCCCGGGTGAACGCCCAGCCGAAGCAGCGGGCCATGGCCAGCAGGACGGCGAGCGCGGCGAGCAGAACGGCGAGATCAGGCATCGGGCACCCGCCACCGCCTGCCGTCCGCGGTGGGGACGAGCCCGCCGGGGAACATCGGCGGTTCGTCGCCCGCGGCTTCGCCGAGCAGGCCGCGTAACTGCAGTTGCACACCTTCGGCGAGCACGTCGCCGAACATCGCGCGGGAGAAGTCCTGTGAGGACACTCCACCGACGAGACCGGCGAAAGCCGCGTCGGCGGTCCCGTGGTGGCCGGTCAGCCGTCGCGCCTGCCGGAAGTAGTCGTCTTCGTCGGAGTCCAATCGGTAGAAGGTGATGAGGAAATCCCGGAACAGCCCGAATTCCCGGCGGTAGCGGGCTTCGAACTCGGCGAAGCATCGCTTCTCGTCCGAGAAACCCGCGAGGGTGCTGTTGATCGACCTGGCGGCCAGCAACGCGCTGTAGGTGGCCAGGTGCACCCCCGAGGAGAACACCGGGTCGATGAAGCAGGCGGCGTCTCCGACGAGCACCATGCCCGGGGACCACAGGACGGTCCGGTCGTAGGAGTAGTCCTTCCGCACCCGGAGGCGGTCGTAGGGTGGCTCGGTCGCGCGGTGCGCGTCGCGGAGGTACTCGTCGATGAGCGGGCAATCCTCGATCAGCGCCGTGTAGGCCACGTCCGGATCGCCCTGGACGCGGTCCGCCGATTCGTGTTTGACGACAGCCCCCACGCTGGTCAAGCCGTCCGACAGCGGGATGTACCAGAACCAGCCGCCGGGGAACGAGACGCACAGGATGTTCCCGGTGTCGGGCGCGGGCATCCGGCGGCCGCCCTCGAAGTACCCGAACAGCGCCAGGTTCCGGAAGTGCGGCGAGTACTCGCGGATGCCGCCGACGTCGTGGTGGAGCCTGCTGCCGTGGCCCGACGCGTCGACCACGAACCTGGCCGTCGCCTGCCGTTCGTGCCCGGTGTCGTCGAGATAGCGGACGCCGCCGATCCGCTCGCCCACCTGGATGGTGCCGAGTACTCGATGTCCTTGCCGGACTTCGGCGCCGAGCCGGCGGGCCCCGTCGAGCAGCAGCGCGTCGAACCGGGTGCGCTCGACCTGATAGGCGTACGACGTGGGCCCGGCCATGCGGTCGGAAGCGGCGAAGGAGAACGTCCACGGTTCGGCACCGGTGCCCCATTTGAAGGTGCCGCCTCGTTTGCGGACGAATCCGGCCCGTTCGATCTCGTCGCGGACCCCGAGCATCGCGCAGATCCCGTGGATCGTGGCGGGCAGCAGGGATTCCCCGATCTGGTAGCGCGGGAAGTGGTCCTTGTCCAGCAGCAGCACCCGGTGACCTTCCGCGGCGGTGAGGCCGGCGGCGGTGGATCCGCCCGGTCCGCCACCCACGACTATCACGTCGTAGTCGTCCATCACGGCGTCACTCCTTTCTCTGTGGTGGGAACGAGTTCGGCGAGCCGGGCCACCGTGCGGCGCAGCAGGACGTCCCGCAGCGAACACGGCACACCCAGTGCCCGTAGCCGCGCGGCGAGCGCCGCGGCGGAGAGGCTGTGCCCGCCGAGGTCGAAGAAGTCGCTGTCCGCGTCGACCGCCGGAATCTCCAGCTGGACCCGGAACGCGGCGGCGACGAGCTTCTGGGTGGAGGTCAGCACGACCGTCCGCTGTACCGGGAGGGGTGCGGCGAGGGCGGCCCGGTCGATCTTCCCGGTCGGCCCGAGTGGCATGGCCTCGAGCGGGATCACGGTGGAGGGCAGCAGATATGGCGGTAGCGTCGCTCGCAGCCGTTCCCGCACCTGGGTGACGGTGGCGGTGCCGAGCACGACGTAGGCGACCAGCCGGGGCTCGGCGCCTTCGGCGCGGACGGCGGCCTGCCGGACCCCGGGCGAGGCGAGCAGTGCGCGCTCCACCTCGCCCGGCTCGACCCGATGGCCCCGGATCTTGACCTGGTCGTCCAGCCTGCCCAGCCATTCGAGGTGACCGTCGGCCGCGAGACGGCACCGGTCGCCGGTCCGGTATCGGCGTTCTCCCGCGGTGACGAACCGGTCCGCGGTCAGCTCCGGCCGCCCGAAGTAGCCCAGCGCGAGGCAGGAGCCGCCGATCAGGAGTTCGCCGGGTTCCCCGACCGGTACCGGCCGCAGCTCGTCGTCGACGACCTGGGCGGTCGTGTTGCCGATGGGCCGCCCGATCGACGGCGTCGTGCGTTCGCCGAGATCGCAGGACGTGGTGAACACCGTGCACTCGGTCGGACCGTAGAGATTCACCGCGGTGACGCCCACTGCTCCACGTAGTCGTGACCAGAGTTCCTGCCCGATGGCCTCGCCGCCCATCAGCAGCGTCCGCGGGCGGATGCGGCCATCGAGCAGCCCGGCCTGGAGCAGCGCCGACATCTGCGCGGGCACCGCCTCCACGACCGACAACCGGTGCTCCCGCACGAAGTCCACATAGGACCCCGGATCCGCGCGAACCGAATCGGGGACCAGATGTAGTTCGTGCCCGCCCGCCATCCACGACAGCGGATTCCACGACGCGTCGAAGACCAGCGGCAAACCGTGCGCTACCCGCTGAGGGCCACGGCCGGCCGGGAAGAACCGTGCCGTCAGTTCGCCGTACAGGTTGACCAGGCTCCGATGGCCGACCACCACTCCTTTGGGCAGGCCCGTCGAACCGGAGGTGTAGATGACGTACGCCGCGCCCTCGCCGGTCCGCGGCAACCGCCGCACGTCTCGCCCGGAGAGTTCGCCCTGCCAGTCCTCTTCGGACAGCAGCAGATCCGCCCGGCCCGCGAGACCCACGGCATCGGTCAACACCACGGACGGACGAGCGTCGGCGAGGGTCGCGTCGACCCGTGCGCGTGGCAGGGACGGATCGATCGGCAGATGCACCGCACCCGCCTTCGCCGTGGCGAGGACGGCCAGCACCGCCCGCACGGACCTCGTCATCGCGCAGGCCACCACCGTTCCCGGTGACGCGCCGGCGTCCCGGAGGGCGTGGGCGAGCCGGTCGCCCCAGCGGTCGAGTTCGTCGAACGTCCAGGCGACCTCGCCGGCGACCAGGCAGGTGCCGTCCGGAGTTCGCCGAGCCTGGTACTCGAACAGGTCGCACCAGGTGAGCCGGGGGAGTCGCCGTCGCGTGCCGTTCACAATGGACGGTGCCGGGTCACTCATCGCCAGGCTCCCCAGCGGATCGGGCCTGCCGGACCAGGCCCCAGAAGTTGGCTTCCTTGCCCGGTGCGAGCACGCCGAGGTGGCCCCCTGGCACGACACGATCGGTGAACCAGCCGGATGTCCAGACGCGCCACGCCCGGAGCGAGTCGGCACCGGTCGCGAACGCCGGGTCGTCCTCGCCCCGGATCGCGATGATCGGACACGACAGCGTCACCTTCGCGGGGCCGGAGTAGGCGCTGGTCAACCGAAGATCGCCGAGGAACAGCTCCAGCGCGTACTCCCGGAGCTCGGGGGAGTGGTCACCGATCCCATCGAGGACTCCGACGGCGTCGATCCAGGCGGCCTTCACGTACTTCCCGGGTGTCCGGAGCTGCGGGGCGCACACGCCGACGACGATCAAGGCCGCCGGTGCCGTTCGTCCACGGATCTGAAGGCGTTGAGCCACTTCGAGTGCGACGAACGCGCCCATACTGAACCCGATCAGCGTGATCCGCGAAAGTCCTTCGGCTTCGAAGTGGCCGAGGGCGTCCAGCGCGATCTCCTCGGCGATGTCCTCGAGGGACTCGGCGGCAGGCTCCACGAGACGTTCACCGTGCGCGGGATACTCCACCCCCCACACCTCGACCCCGGGCACCGCGCGAGCGAGCCCTTGCAAGCCGAGAACCGTTCCTCCCGCGGGCGGAAAACACAGGTACCGCTGAGCGAATCCGGCACCTGTGTCTGGTGTGGACAGTGTTCTGAGGGCAGCATTCATCGCCACGTTCTCCCGGACCGGTCCGTCGACGGAATGACTTCGGCCGTCGAAGACGAAGCTGGCGGGCGCGGCACAACCCCGGTGACAGGACCGGAAAGCGCCACGCGCCTCCATGTCCACATCGGACCGTCAGATGTCGATCGCCTTGCCCGGCAAGCGAAATTTTCATGATGTCGCGCCGTCCCGGTGAACCTCCGGGCCTTGCGCCGATGACGCGCCTTGGCGAGAGCCGATCTCGCCTTGCTCGCACCTTCAGGTGGTTCCGCGACCGCGCCGACCGCGGGAAAGGTACGAGACTCCCTTTACTGGCCTCTTCCGTTAGGTGTCAACCGTCAGAGTTGTTGGTCCGAAAGATACGACGCCGTTAGCCCGACCGGGGTAACGGTTTGATGGCGAGATCAAAATGCCTGCAAGCGGCGACGCGGTCCCCCGTTCGCTCCCTCACACGGGCTACCTCAGGCCTTGGCCATCACGTGCGAGTTGCGGTCTGTGATGAAGGCCGGCTTCACTCCACAGCCCAGGCCCTTGGCAAGGCGGACGTGGCAGACTCGACGCCCATGGATCACGCACGTCCGGGCCATCCTGGAAAGAGTTCTCATGGCTGACCACACGAGCGGACAACTGGAGTTCCTGGTGCTCGGCCACTCGCCCGAAGGCGCCACCGGCTGGCCGCACCCGGTGACGATCAGCGTCCACCCGCGCGGCAAGACGACACTGCTCAACTTTTCGATGGGGCCGCACATCGTCAACGTCGGCGGGCAGCGCTCCGTCACGCAGGTGATCCTCGATGGCGAGTTGGACGAGACGTACGCCGAGGAGTTCGACGCCTGCGAGGCCCGGTGGCTGGTGCCACACCTGGCACGGCTTGCGGCGGGCGAAAAGGTCACCGGCCGTGCCCTCATCAAGGCGTATGAGTCGAAGTTCGGTCACAGGCCGAGGACTGAGAGGTCCGCCGACTACACCGTCTGAGCAGTGGCTGCTCTGGGGCGCCGTCATCGGCTCTGTCGTGTGGACCGTCGCCCGCTCGTGCCGCTGTTACGTGCGAAATCCGACGACGGCCATGCCACGTCCCCGGGGGTCGATGTCGGCGACCACCAGGTTCGACGAGGGTGATCGAGCAGGCCGAACCGGGTGGGAAGAAGAAACCGGCCGGCGGCGAAGTGGTGGTGAAAGCTGACTGTCGACGGGAAGGACCCACATGTCAGAGGTGGGCATATGACAGCGGGAACGGGCGAGCAGGTGACCGATGCCGACCTGGCCGCCCGGTTGCCGCAGGACCCGGGCCTGTTCACCGAAGTGCACGATCGCTACTTCGCGGCCATCTACCGGTATGTGGCCGGGCGGCTGGACGCGCAGACCGCGGAGGACATCGCCGCCGAGACGTTCCTCGTCGCGTTCGACCGCCGCGGCACGTTCGATCCCGAACGCGGTGAAGTGCGGGTCTGGCTGTTCGGCATCGCCACGAATCTGGTGGCCAGGCACCGCCGCCGGGAGGCTCGCCACTATCGGGCGCTGGCACGGGTGAACGCCGCACCGGTGGTCGAGGGGCACGAGAACAGGGTGGTCGCGTCGGTGGCGGCCCGGCGGCGGCTTCCTCAGCTCGCGAACGCGTTGTCGCGGCTGTCCGCCGGGGAACGGGACGTGCTGCTGCTCGTGGCGCTCGGCCAGCTCGGGTACGAGGAAGTGGCCGCGGCGCTCGGTATCTCCTCCGGCACGGTCGGTTCCCGGCTCAACCGTGCACGAAAGAAGCTCAACTTCGTCCTCACCCCGGAGGTACTCGATGAATGACCTGCAGACGCTGCGCGCCGCGCTGGCACCGGACGAGCCGTCCCAGGACGTGGTCGACCGCAGCCGCCACCGCCTCCAGAACCGGATACAGGGTGGGCGGACTGCCCGGCGGCGGACCGGATGGCTGGCCGCGGGAGCCGGACTCGCGGCGGCCGCCGCTGCCGTCGTGGCGATCGCGGCCATCCCGGCCGCACCGGTCGACGGTCCGCCGGTGCGGACGGTCAGTGGGCAGGAGATCCTGCTCGCGGCCGCCACCGCCGCCGAGCGTTCCCCCGACGGGGCCGGCAGCTACTGGCACGTGAAGGTGGCCGAGGCGGACGGCGGCGCTGCTTCGAACGGGTACGAGTACTGGATCAAGCCGGACGGTCGGTCGTGGATGCGGGGAGCGAAAACGGGAGGCAAGGTCGCGCCGTTGAAGGCGCGTTCGGCCACCCCGTTCTCGCTGGTCGCCGTCGATCTGACCCTCGAGCAGTTGCGTGCCTTGCCGACGGCCCCGGATGCGTTGAAGGCCTGGATCGCCGACGCCCTCGAGCGCAGTGACGCCAGGACCAGCGCGGGCGAACTCACCGCGAGCGACCGGGAACAAGCCGCTTTCCAGTCGTTGATCTCACTGGTGTCCACCCTGCCGGCCACGCCCGAGGTCCGGGCCACGGCCTTCCGCCTGATCGCCGACCAGCCAGGTGTCCAAAACCTCGGCGCGGTGCCGGGCGGACATGGCCTGTTGCTGCCCACGGGCGAGCGGCTCGTCGTCGATCCGGAGACCGGACGGGTGAACGGCACTTCGGTCTTCGTCACCAGGGACGGGGCGGTGGTCAAGGTGGCCAACCCCGCCGGCGTAAGGATCGACGCAGAGTGGACCAACACCCTGCCCGAGTAGCGGATCGGTGGCCGGGGGCTTATCCCGCTTCCCGGCCACTCCCGCGCCCCACATGCGAATGGGTCGCCGCCTACAGTGTCGCGCAGGATCTCGGCCATCGACCGCACCGGAACGGAAGCTTCACTTGTCGGTGCTGCTGTCCCAGAGCGCGTAGAACGTGGACCGGGAAACAGGCGTGAGGCCGGGGTCGGCGAGGTCGAGTGGCTGGTCGGTGAGTCCGCCGGCGTCATCCTCGATATTCCGCCACCAGTAGCGGTGAACGGCCCCGGACGAATCCTGCTCGATCTGCTTGACGGCCACTGTCTCGTGGTCGACCACGATCGCTTCCCACAGCCAGCGGGCTCCTTCGTCGACCAGGCCTTCATGATCCACGTACTCGTAGTACTGGCGAAGCTCGGAGCCCTCGTCCAACGCCCGATACCAGGCGACGCTTGCCCGGAACGCGGATACGGTCTCCGGCGGCCAGTGCCGTTGTGCTGCCAGACGCCGGTAGCGCGTCTCCACGTCCGCCGGAAGATCGGTCACTACCAGAGTATGCCGGTGGTATCGAGCTTTCGCACGAAGCGGATTCCAGCGGTGGCGAGATCGCCAGGAAGAAGATCAACAAGGGTGCGGGAATCACCCGGCCGCCACGCCACACGCCCTCACCTGTAACGCGGGCAGAAGGGTCATTCCACGGTGATTCCGCGGGTCTTGAGAATGTCCTCGGCGCCGGGGACGGCCGTGATGGTCTCGGCGATGTCGTGGATCACGCGGAGGTTGGGTAGCAGGGCGAGGTCGTCCAGTGAGGTGATGTCGAAGAGGTCGTCCTCGCCGTCCCAGAACGGCGAGCACTGGTGGTAGATGTCCAAGCCGCCGTCAGTGATCAGTTCGTCCACGGTGGCCAGTTGGTCGAGGGTGATCTCCAAGTCGGTGAAGTACTGGCGGGCTTCCTCGAGGACGGTGTTCAGCAGGTCCTGTTCGTACAGGTACTCCCACAGGTCGCCGGTGGCGCCCTTGGCGTGGAGGACGTCGGCGATTTGGAAACGGGGCTGGATGAGCTTGTCCTGGTACATGAGCTTGTCGATGACCAGCAGCTTGAAGTTGAAGTCGCGGAACATGCCCCATGATCTACCAGACCGGTCCGACAATCCGGGCAGTCGACACACACGTTCTGATGGACGAATCGTGCACACTGCGCACTCTCGTCTGCGCCACTACGACCCGAGCGCATCCACGCCGATACCGAGCCGGCACCACACAAGCGCCGCGCCCGGCCTGGACCTACAGCCTGCGTTGTCCACCACACGGCCAGCGGCCGTCTCGCCAGTGACACTGCCCCTCCGGGCGTTACCGGGTCAAGCTCGCGCACTCGGAGCTGTGCCTGTCCGAGGGCCCGGCCGACGACATCAACCGCGGCAGTGAGGAGGATTTCCTTGCTGTCCATAAGGTTCGCTCAGCACAGGACGGCGCGATCCGGAGTTACGTTCTCGCCGGGTCGACCGGCCCGGCTATCGCTGCCGCCACGGCCACTCCAGCGGCCAACCCGCCATCGGACGCCCAAGACGATCTACCTTCGTGAAGACCAGTTGATCGGCCGCACCGCCGCGCACTTCGGCGATCTGGACGAGCCCGATGCCCGGGGTCACGCGCGCCCGTGTTGTCGCCGCGGAAGTCCGGGCTACCGGGGCGACAGCGGGGGCGTGACTTCTCGTCGTACCGTGCGGGGCTTCTAAGACAAACGGCTCGCTCAAGTGATCTTGAGCGAGCCGTTGGGTAGTGATGAAGGCGCATCCATCTTCCGTCCTCCGCCATTGCTGTCGGGTGTTCACCTGACAGAAAGCGGTACTCGACATCGATAATCTGATGATCAAGCGCGGCCCGTTCTCCCGGCCGGCAGATCACGAGGGGATTGTCATGAGAGTTCGTTCGAGGCTTGTCGCATGTCTTGTGTCGGCGTTCATGGTGCTCGCGATGGCGTTCGTCGGCGCGGGATCCGCGGCGGCGGACCAGTCGAAATCCATCTCGGGGAAGTCGCCCGACGGCGGCGCGAGCTTCAGCGGGACGCTGACGTGGACCGCCCGGGGCAGCTTCAAAGCCGACATCACGTTGAAGGACGCGAAGTGCGACGGCAACCCCGTCTACTTCTACTTCATCATCAACAAGGGGTGGACGAGCGAGTGGCAGGGCAAGCGGCGCGACAACAACGAGGGCTGCAACAAGACGATTACCTGGAAGGGCATCGCGGGATCTGACACCAACGGCATCTACGGTCCCACGCTGCGGGTGTGCACGGACATCCGGCCGGGGGTGGACTCTTGCAAGGAGTACGGTTACGACAACCCGTACTTCCCGTAACCGGCCTCAGCCGCCGATCGGCTCGGTCTCCCGGGCCGATCGGCTCGGCGGGCTACGGGTCGAACCGGTATCCCATTCCCTGAGCGGTGATGAGATGCCGAGGCTGTGTGGGGTCGGCTTCGAGTTTGTGGCGAAGCTGTGCCAGGTACAGCGCAGGCCCCCGAACTGCGTGAAGCAGATCCTTGTGGCGCACCAGCTTTCCGCTGTCGCGCACGAGAATCGGCGTATCAGGTGACCGCGATCAACGGGGTGCCATCGATCCCCGCGTCTTCACCGGCTCTGATGCGGCCGTGAGCGCCTCCGTCGATCGCGCCGGGTTCCCGGTGTCGGCCGCCGTGTCGTCGGGATGGTCATCCACGTGTGATTCCTCGCTTCAGCTCACGGTGACCGACTGGAACGTCACCGGGATGGTCGGCGGCCCTGTCCCGTCGCCCGGTCCTTGGGTGCTGTCGGCGCCTCCGCGTGCGACCGTGTCCAGTACCCGCAGGCCGGAGTCGGAGACACGTCCGAAGACCGTGTAGTGTGGCGGCAACGGCGAGTCTCCGAAGATCATGAAGAATTGGCTGCCGCCCGTGCCGGGCGCGATGTCCATCAACATGGCGAGGGTCCCTCGGCCGTACTTGAGCTCGGGGAAGGTCTCGTTCGGGGTGATGTATCCGGGCCCGCCGACGCCGGCCCTGTCCGGGGCGCCGCATTGGAGCATCCGCAGTGTCGTGACGCTGAGCCGGTGGCACGATGTGCCGTCGTAGAAACCTTGTTGTGCCAGCGAAAGGAAGCTGGCCACCGTGCACGGCGCGAGCGCGCGGTCCAGGGAGAGTCCGATGTCCCCGGCGGACGATTTGATCGTGACCGTCACGGTGCCGTTCGCCGGAATGTAACCGGGCGGGGGTGGGGGCGTCTTCTTGCTCGCTTCATCGGCGATAGCGGGAAAGCTGCATGTTGTCGGGTCGGGCAGCGGCGTCGGTCGTTTCTGCTGCGGGGTCTGTTGCGCGGGAACGCTCGAAGGGGCGAGCGGTTCCGGCGAGCCGGTCGTTTTTCCCTGGTCGCCGGCGAGGAAGAAGCCCGGGGTGACGAATCCGGTGAACGTCACCGCGGTGACCGCCAGGACGAGTCCGAGTGCCCCGAGCCCGATCCACAGAGCCGTCCTGGGCCGTGGCGCCGGCTGGTAGGACAGTTGCTGCGGATGGGCCTGCTGCCAGCCGGGAGTAGGCGCGGGGCTGCCTTGCCCCGTGGGGTAGCCCGGTTGGTGCGGCTGGGACATCGTGCTCCTGTCGTCTACGTGGGCGTTCATGGACAGTCTTCCGTGTCGCGACCGCCGGAGTGGCGTGGTGGCAGGTTGAGGTCATCACGCCAGGCACTGCCGAAACAATTCATTGACTACGAGTATGAACAGGTCGGGAGAGCGCTCATGGCGCTTCGGGACGATGCTCCGAGCGGAGCAGACCGTAGACGAGCACATCGACATACTCGCCGTGTTGGAAGGACCTGCCGCGCATGACCCCTTCCCGGCGGAACCCCAGGCGTTCGAGGGCTTTCTGCTCGCCGAGGTTACCGCCGTTGGTGAGGGCTTCGATTCTGTTCGCGGTCGTGCGGCCGAACAGGTAGTCCACGAGCAGCCTCTGCGCCGCCGTGCCCACCCCCTGTCCACGATGCTCGGGTAGCACGCCCACGCCGATCTCGTAGGTGACACCCGAGGGGGAGCCGCGGGGCTTCCAGGTGGCGATGCCGACAACCGTGTCGTCGGCCCGCGCGATCGCGACCGCCGCGGACTCGGCGGAGATGTACCCGTCGATCTCCCATCGCTTGCGGCGTGCCCTCGGATCACCGAATCCGGGCCACTCGAACTCGCCGAGCGCATCGGGATCCGTGCAGAGGCGGTCGAGAAAGGTGAGGTCGGCCTCGGTGAAGGCCCTCAAGTGGACTTCGTCCGGGCGGTTCGCTGGAGTCATGAAGGCCAGTATCGCGCCCGGAACGTCACCCGTCAGGCAGTGAGCGCTTCCCAACCTTGTTGCGACAGGCCGGAGTTCGCCGGTCCCCAGGTGTTGAATGTGGCGAAGTTCCTGATCGAGGAGTTCACGACCAAGGTCACTCGCTCGACCAGGAGCTTCGCCATACTTGTCCGCCCATCCGCGATCGACCTGTCCAGCTGCGGCCGATACCGGGCTGGGTGATCGCGGTCGGTGCCGTGTGGCTAGTGCTCTGCATCGGCGTGGACGGTACGAAGCTGGAGGTGATCCGCGCCGGCGGCACCCTCGGCGTTGGTCTCGGCGGCGTGCTCGTGCTCTGGCTGGGTATCCGGCGCCAGCGCTCGACCGAACTCGACCTTCTGGCCAAAACGTAGCGACGGCCGACACCCGGCACGACGCAACTGAGCGCCGGATCACCGAGCTCGACACCAAGGCTGCCGACGCACTCGGCTCGGACGAGGCCGCGCTCCCAGCCTGGTCGCAACTGCAGTCCTGGTAGCCTCTGTTCACTTTGCCTGGGGGAGATGAGCGCAAGATGCCAAACGTGGAGTGCCTCGGCTATCTGAGAGCCGGTCGAATCGCAGTGTTCGTCGCCGCGTCGGCAATGCTATGGCTAGTCGGGTGTTCGTCGGACAAGTCTGGTTCGGCATCACAAGGCAAGGTCGCCGAGGGCGTGGCCCCGTCGTCCGCTGACTCGGCTACCAAGACGTCCACTCCGGACGCTTTGTGTGAACTTCTCACCCCGGCTGAGCTGTCGTCGCTTACCGGAGAGGTGTCCGATCCGAAGTCTTTGGCTGTCGGCGGATTGCCCGCGTGTCACTGGGAGACGCCTGCCGGGGGTCGCGTCCAGGTGATCGGTACGCCGGCGGAAAAGTGGGCAACGCAATTACCTGCAGCAATAGAGCAGGTGAAGAGGTCGGGACTGCTCGACGATCCGGAGACGGCTCGCAAACTGGAAGCGGCTCGTGACCTGATCGCCTCTGGCAAGGAGATCGCGCCGGATCGTGCCTGTGAGCTGTTTTCCACGCTGCTGGAGATTCAAGGGCAACCGGCCGGTAGCTCCCGCGTCGTGAATCTGGTTCCCACGCGGGAGAACCCCAAAGCCATCAACGGACAAGCCTGCAGTGGAGGAAGATTTACGTCCGTCCAGCTCGTCGCGCCGAACCTGAGCGGCTCCGACGACGAGGTCTCGAGACTGTCGAGCGTGCTGGCCAGTGCGCACGAACGAAACCGCGGCTGAATACCATCCAGCAGAGGTTGCGTGCGACATGGCGGCGCGTTTCGATTTTATCGAGAACAGGGTGTCGGTGCCCGAGGTGATCGCGGCGAGCTGGCGGCCACCGAGCAGGACCGTCCGATGAGGACGGTCCCGCCCGGCGGTCAGAACGGCCAGTCGGCGCTCCGGCCCGCTTCGAGGAGCGGAATCATCCGGAAGGCCTGGTCGGTCAGGCCGCCGAAGGTGTGCCGGTTCCCGTGGCCGGACGTCGAATGGCCGTGCTGGTAGCCCGCGAGGTTCCACGTGTACAGCGCCGTGTCCCTCGGCACCGCCTCGTCGACGTTGCCCGCCGAGTGCTGCTCGTCGGTCAGGATCACGAGCCGGTCGTGCTCCGGACGCAGGTGCCGCTGGACAGCGCCGACGGTGTCGGTGCCGGCGCCGATGAAGTAGCCGCCGTTCTTCCACCGGTCGAGCGCACGCAGCAGCGACTCGCCACCGCGGACTTCGAAGTCCTTCGAACCGGTGCCGCCGTAGTAGCCGTTCGAGAACGACACGACATCCGCCGTCTCGCAGCGGGCCCCGAGTGCGATCCCGAAGATCGCGGCCGCGTCCCAGCGCATCAGCGTGCCGTCCTTGCTGAACCCGGCGTTCATCGACCCCGAGGTGTCGACGAGGATCAGCGTCCGCCCGGGGAGGCGGGGCACGTTCGACAGCGACTCGGAGATCGCCTTTTCCAGCGCGTACGACCAGCGAAGCGACGGCGCCGCCCGATACGCGGAGAGGAACCTCATCGGGAACTGCCGTGACTTCGCCACCTGCTCCGGATCGGCCAGGCGCGCCGCGACCCGCTCGGCGACCTCGTCGGACACGCCCGCCTGGTCGAAGTTCCGGAGGTTCCGCAGGAGTGCCATGTAGCCCATGGCCGGGATCACGGCTTCCCACGCCCGCGCGTCCATGGGGCCCTGGAGCCAGCCTGCCAGCGACTCCCACGTCATACCCGCCCGCCGGAGAACCGACCGCGCGGTGTCGAGTTCGGGGCCGCGGAACAGGTCGCGTCGCTTCTCCTCGTCCCACGCCATGAGCTCCGCGCGGGCGCCGAGGACCGGCAATTCGGCGGGGATCTTCCGGCCGGGGTTGAACCGGACGTCGACGATGTGCTTGAACAGGGCGTCCTGCGCCGCGTCCTCCGGGTCCGGGTGGGCCAGGCCGAGGACGTCGGCGAACCGGAAGGCGCGCGCGTCGGAATCCCACTTGAGGAACGACTTTTCGTGGAAGAGCCGGACGGCCGCGTCGGCGACGCCACGCTTGACCGGCTTCGGGATATTCCTGCCGTACATCGAGGTCCAGTACGCGAGGAGCTCGCCCGGCTCGTCGGCGCGTTGGAGCACGGAGTCGACGACGGCGCGGTTCGCGGTGGTGGCGGCGTACGACCGGTCGTCCGTCGCGGCGGTGAGCCGGGCGCGGACGTATTCGGCGGCGCCGACGATCGCGGCGGTACGCATGTTCGCTTCCGCGCGGAGCCAGCGCAGGAACCGCGCCGTCCACTCGGGATCGGCGAGTGCGGCCTTCCGGACGAGGGCGGCGTAACGCGTGTCGCGTTCGTCGCCCGTCTCGTAGAAGGTGTTCTCGCCGACCATGTTGGTGACGGCGAGCAGGAACAGCTCGGACCTGGTGTCCCGCCGGTAGCCGTTCCCGCCTTCGTGGGTGACGCCGCCGGGGCTCCGCTCACCGGCGATCGGTGAGCTTGTCGCCGGGCGTGCGCCCGCGGTGTTGAACTTCGACACCTCGACCCTCGTTTCGTTCGAGGGGAGCTTCGGCTCCGGATGTGGCCCGAGAAAAAGTCGGTGACGGTGCTTGTCCAATGCTCTACCGATTGAGCTACCGGCAGGCTGCCTGCCGGGCGGGGCTCGAACCCGCGACCCTTGGAATACGGTGAAGTAGCCGTCGCCTGCGCACCGGGCACATCTGAAGTTGTGGGCTCCCGAGAAATAGTCGGTGACGGTGACGAAAGTGACCTGGGCCGCTGGTCGACGCGGGCCGGAGCCCGCGGCGGGATTCGAACCCGCGTCTCTCCTGTGAAAGAGGAAGTAACCGTTACCTGCGCACCGGGAGTGCTCGCCCAAGCTAACAGAGCGCTCGCGTCCACGTCGCCGGAATTACCGGTCCTCTCGTTCTGCGTCAGATGACGCAGACGGCGGGCGCGCCGCCGTGTCACCGTCCTCGCACCGGCGGGAACAGCAGCCGGGGGAGAGGGGAACGGACATGTGTGCTGCCCACAAGACATCGGTCGCCGCGGGGATCGTCCTGGTCGCGGCGGTGCTGGCCGGTTGCTCGCCGGATCCGGCACCGGCCGCCCGGCAGGCGGCGCCTTCGCCGTCCGTCGCGGATCCGGCCGCGGCGGTGGCCTGGATGAACGGCTTCTGCGGCGCGGTCAAGGATTTCGTCGAGGGCAACAACACGATGCCGTCGGCGAGCGGGGAAACCGTCGAGGCGATCAAGAAGAGCACCAGCGCGCAACTCGGGCACTACGCGGGGATCCTGGCCAAGACGGTCGACGGTCTCAGCGCGCTGCCCGCCGCGCCGGTTCCCGCCGGAGACACGGCGAAGCGGGACTTCCTCGCGAAGTACACCTCGGCGCGCGACAAGACCGTGAAAGCGAAGGCGGACCTGGACGCGGCGGGGAAGGACGACACCGCCGCGCAAGGCCGGGCGGTCGACGGGCTCATGGCCGCCCAGAAGGACACGCACGGCGCGCTCGACCCGGTCGCGGCCATCCTGGGGGCTCCCGAGCTGAAGACGGCGGCGGCGACCGCGGAACGCTGCCGCCCGTGAGCCCGTCCTAGCCGAGGCCGCCCAGCCGGGCGGCCTCGTGCTCGACGGCGGGCGGCGCGGTGGCGATCACCTGGTCGAGGGTGCGGCGGGCGGTGGTCAGTTCGGCGATCGCGGAACTGAGCCTGGCGCGTTCCCGATGCAGGTCCAGCAGCAGCTCCGGGCAGTCGGCGATGAGCCTGCCGCCGTCGGAACCCATACAGGGCAGCAGATCGGCGATCGTGGTGGTGGA
This sequence comes from Amycolatopsis roodepoortensis, assembly GCF_024628825.1. NCBI lineage: Bacteria > Bacillati > Actinomycetota > Actinomycetes > Pseudonocardiales > Pseudonocardiaceae > Amycolatopsis > Amycolatopsis roodepoortensis. Next base: position 2,466,364 of record NZ_CP102415.1, on the reverse strand, counting down.
CAGCCCCGCGGCGAGGAGGTTGCGGATGTGCTCCACGGTGGTGACGTCGGCTTCGGCGTACACGCGATAGCCGCTCGGGAGACGTTCGGGCCGCAGCAGCCCTTGTTCCTCGTAATACCGCAGAAGACGCTGGCTGACACCGGTCCTGCGTTCCAGTTCGCTGATGCGCACGGCCCCTCCGCGACTCGCCCTTGACTCTCACATTTATGTGAGACTTTAGCGTCGAGGCATGTCCGACCGACAACTCGAAATCTCCGCGGGGCCACGGGAATGGCTCGGCCTCGCCGTGCTCGTCCTGCCGACCGCGTTGCTGTCCATGGACGCCACGGTGCTCTACCTGGCGCTTCCCAGTCTTTCCGCCGAGCTGGCCCCGAGCCCGGGGCAGCTGCTGTGGATCTCCGACGCCTACGGCTTCCTGGTGGCCGGTTTCCTCGTCACCATGGGCACGCTGGGCGACCGCATCGGCAGGCGACGGCTGCTGCTGATCGGCGCGGCGGCCTTCCTGGTCGTTTCGGTACTGGCGGCCTACGCGCCGTCGGCCGAACTGCTGATCGTCGCCCGCGGGTTGCTCGGCATCGCCGGTGCCACCCTCATGCCGTCCACCCTCGCCCTGATCGGGAACATGTTCGGTGATCCTCGTCAGCGCGGTGTCGCGATCGGACTGTGGTCCGCGGGCCTGTCCGGCGGAGTGGCGCTCGGCCCGGTGGCGGGCGGGCTGCTGCTCGAGTGGTTCTGGTGGGGTTCGGTGTTCCTGCTCGCCGTCCCGGTGATGCTCCTGCTGCTGATCGCCGGTCCGTTCCTGCTCCCGGAGCACCGCGACCCCGAGCCCGGCAAGCTGGACCTCGCGAGCGTGGGCCTGTCCCTGGCGACCGTGCTGCCGATCGTCTACGGCATCAAGCATCTCGCGGAAGGCGGGTCGATGGCGGCGGGCGGGGCCGCGCTGCTGCTCGGCGGCGGCGCCGGAATCGTGTTCCTGCGGCGGCAGCGGCGGTTGAGCGTGCCTTTGATCGACCTCCGGTTGTTCGCGGCGCGCCCGTTCCGGAACGCGCTGCTGGTCCTTCTCGCCGCGCTCGCCTGCGTCGCCGGGATCTACCTGTTCGCCGCGCTCTACCTTCAGCAGGAAGCCGATCTGTCTCCGATCGCGGCCGGGATGTGGCTGGTGCCTTCCGCGGTCGCGATGGTCTTCACGTCGGTCGCGGCCCCGGCGCTGGCTCGCTGGATCCCGGTCCACCGCCTGTTCGCGTCGTCCTTGGTCGTATCGGCGCTCGGCTTCGGTGTGCTGGCCTTGACGCCGGCCGAGGAGGGGATCGCGCCGCTGGTCGCCGGTCTCGTGCTGATCTACCTCGGCCTGGGGCCGGTGATGGCGCTGAGCACGGAGATCGTGATCGGCGCGGCACCACCGGGCCGGGCGGGGGCGGCGTCGGCGTTGTCGGAGACCAGCGTGGAGTTCGGGCTGGCACTCGGGGTCGCCGTCCTCGGCAGCGTCGGCACCTTCGTCCAGCGCGGGCACGGTTTCACCACCGGACTCGCCGTGGTCGCGGCGATCGGTGTGGTGGTGCTGTGCGGGCTGGCCGTGCTCGCGGGCAGGCGACCGGAAGCCTGACGATCAGGTATCCGTGAGGATTTTCCGCAATCGCGTCAAAGCCCTGTGCTGCGCCACCCGCACGGCCCCCGCCGTCGAGCCGACCACACCGGCGGTCTCCTCGGCGGACAGGCCGACGACGATCCGCAACACGACGATCTCCCGCTGTTTGTCCGGCAGGATCCGCAGCAGTTCGCCCATACGGTCGCTCAGTTCGTTGTGCAGCGCTTGCTGTTCGGGGCCGGCGGATTCCGAGATCCCGTCGGGCACTTCGGCGACGGGTTCCGTGCGGTTGCGGGCGGCGGCGCGGCGGGCGTCGGCGACCTTGTGGTGGGCGATGCCGTAGACGAAGGCGAGGAACGGCCGTCCTCGTTCACGGTAGGTCGGCAGCGCGCGGAGGATCGCCACGCAGACCTCCTGCGCGACGTCGTCCGCCGAGGCGTAGGTCCGTTCCTGCCTGCCGATCCGCGCCCGGCAGTACCGGATCACGAGCGGGCGGATGGTGGTCAGCAGCTGGTTCAGGGCGCGCCGGTCACCTCGTCCGGCGGCCGCGACGGGTTCGTCGAGGGTGTACCAGCGCGACGGCGTCACCTGTTCGGGTTCCGACTCCGCCGGGGCGCCGGGCGCCACCAGCGCGAGTTCCCTGATCATCGCGCGGTTCTTGATCCGGGACAGGGTGTCGTCGACGTCGAGTCCCGTCCTCAGCGCGTCGATGAAGGCGCTGTTGGCGCTGTCCAGGTTGTCGACGAAGGCGGGGTCGTGCTCCGCCAGACGGTCGCGCGCGTGGCGGAGGGTCGCGCCGACCGCGTCGTCCGCGATGCCGAGCACCCCGGCGATCTCCCGCGACGAGTACCCGTCCAGTGCCCACGCCATGCCGAGTTGCTGGCGTTTCGGCAGCCTGCCCAGCATCGTCAGGACGGCCGACGCCTCGTCGGCGAGGGCGCTGAGCTTGTCCTCCCGGCCGGTGTCGTCGAAGACCCAATCGGCCCTGGTCGCCGTCTGTTCCTTCGCCCGCCGATGCCCGACTCGGCGGACCCACGCCTTCGGCTGCGTGATGCCCGGCCAGCCCTCGTAGGCGTTCAGCATCGCCTCCGCGGCGGCGTCCCGCGCCGGATCCAGCGCGAAGCCCGCCTTGCACAGAAAGCCGGTGAGCAGCGGAAATTCGGCGTGGAAGAACTCGTCGAACCCGTCGTGGCCCATCACCCGCACTCACCGCTCTCCGCCGCCTGACGCGAATGCCCTCACAAGGACAGGTGCAGTGAGCGGGCCGCTGAGTGTAACGATTCGGTCAAGGTGATGTTTGCGTGGCGTACGAGGCCGGATACCCGGAAGTCGTTTGACGGGGAAGGGAAAATCGAGAAAAAGGAGGTGATAGGAAAATGGAAATGAGGATGGCGGGTGACCTGAGCGAGGCCGCTTGCCGCGGTGAGGATCCCGAACTGTTCTTCCCGGTCACCGAAACCGGCCCCGGCGCCCGGCAGGCTGCCAGGGCGAAGGCCGTCTGCGCCCGGTGCCCGGTCACTTCGGCCTGCCTGGCCTACGCCGTGGAAAACGGGTTGGCCCATGGAGTTTTCGGCGGGCTGACCGGTAGCGAGCGACGCCACGTGATTCGCGTCGGCAGTGCCGCCTGAAAGCATTCGATCGTGTTGCCGAATTTCCGTCGTGTTCTTCGTGCGCGCGAAAAAAGAGGGGCCCGGTTCCGTGAACCGGGCCCCTCTGTCACGACGGTCAGGCGGCGGCGGTCTCCTCGGCCAGCCGCTCGTTGCCCGACTGGGTCTTGAGCGGCTTGTGCTTGAGGAACGCGACGGCGACGACGACCAGCAGCGCGATCGGCGCGCTGATCAGGAACAGCTCGCTGGTCGCCTCCCCGTAGGCCTCGCGGACGACGTTCGCGACGGGTTCGGGCAGCGTGGCGATGTTCGGCACCGCGCCGCCTTCGCCGCCGCCGGGCAGCGGCCCGAGCTTCTCGCTCATCAGCGCGAGGACCCGGTTCGCGAGCACCGCGCCGAGTGCGCTCACCCCGATGGAACCGCCGAGGCTGCGGAAGAACGACAGCGTGGAGGTCGCCGTGCCGAGGTCGTGCGCGTCGACGTCGTTCTGGGACACCAGGACCAGGTTCTGCATCAGCATGCCGACACCCACGCCCAGCAGCACCATGTACGCGCCGAGGACGACGAGGTTCGTCTTCGCGTCGATGGTGCCCAGCAGGCCGAGGCCCGCGGTCATCAGCGCGGCGCCGAGCAGCAGGTGGCTCTTCCACTTGCCGGTGCGGCTGATCAGCTGGCCGGAGACCGTGGAGGACACGAGGATGCCGAAGATCATCGGCAGGCTCAGCAGCCCGGCCACCGTCGGCGACTTGCCGAGCGAGAGCTGGAAGTACTGCGACAGGAACACCGTGCCGCCGAACATGGCGACACCGACCAGGAAACTCGCCAGGGTGGTCAGGGCGACCGTGTGGTTGCGGAACAGGCCCAGCGGCAGGATCGGCTCGGCCACCTTCGACTCGACGTAGACGGCGAGGGCGAGGATGACCACGCCGGCGCTCACCAGGCCGACCGTCCACCAGGAGCCCCAGGCGAACTGGTGCCCGGCCAGCGACGACCAGACCAGCAGCGTCGAGACACCGGCCATGATCAGGAACGCGCCGAGGTAGTCGACCTTCACGTCACGTTTGATCGTCGGCAGGTTCAAGGTGCGCTGCAGCAGCAGGATCGCCGCGACCGCGAACGGGACACCGAGGAAGAAGCACCAGCGCCAGCCGAGCCACGAGGTGTCCACCATGACGCCGCCGATCAGCGGGCCGGCGATGGTCCCGACGGCGAACACGGCACCGAAGATGCCCGAGTACTTCCCGAGCTCCCGCGGGGAGACGATGGCGGCCATGATCACCTGCGCGAGCGCGGTGAGCCCGCCCGCGCCGACGCCCTGCGCGACCCGGCTGCCGATCAGGAGCTCGATGTTGCCCGCGAACCCGGCGACCAGCGAGCCGACCACGAACAGGCCGAGCGAGAGCTGGATCAGGAGTTTCTTGTTGTACAGGTCGGAAAGCTTGCCCCAGAGCGGAACCGTCGCGGTCATCGCGAGCAGTTCGGTGGTGACCACCCAGGTGTAGGAGGCCTGGGAGCCGCCGAGTTCGGAGACGATCCGCGGCAGCGCGTTCGCGACCACGGTCGAGGCGAGGATGGCGACGAACATGCCCATCATCAGCCCCGACATCGCTTCGAGGACCTGTCTGCGGTCCATCGAGCCCGCCGGGGCCTCCGGTTCACGTGGTTCGGTCGTGGATACGGACATGGGCGTCCCCCTTCGTGTTCTGTGGTGCCGGGCGCGTCAGCGCGCGCGGCCGCCGGGCTCCGGGAACCCGGCGAGAAGTGTTTCGACGGCGTCGTCCAGCAGGTCGAGCGCGGACACCCGCCCGTCGCGCTGGTACCAGAGCATGAGCACGGCGTTCACCGCGCCGCCGAGCGTGGACAGCAGCAGCGCCGGGTACAGCTCGGCTTTGGGATCCACGCCGGTGCGGCGCGCGATCGCCTCGATCAGCGGCGCGATGGTGTCGTGGTTCATGGCCACCGCGCGCGAATGCAGGGTGGCGTTCTCCTGAATGGCCTTCATCCGGCCGAGCCACTCTTCGCGGTTCTCGTCGACCTGGGCGAAGTCTTCCTTCAACGCGTCGACGAAAGCGCGTGGAGTGCTGACTTCCTTCGGCGTGGCAAGGAACCTGTCGATGGTGCGCTGCGTCCGCTCGGCCGTGTCGGCGTGCGCGATGACGACGGCGTCCTCTTTGGAGGCGAAGTAGTTGAAGAAGGTGCGCGGTGAAACCCCCGCCGCCGCGCTGATGTCCTCGACCGTCACGTGGTCCAGACCGCGTTCGGCGACGAGTCGGACGGCGGTGGTCGCCAGCGCGCGGTGGGTTTCCAGCCGTTTGCGCTCGCGGAGACCTTTGACGGGTTCGGGCATGAGCACCACGATACGCCCAAAGATGCAGATACTGCAAAATTGCAGTCTGTGAAACGTGCCACTGGCGAACGGCGCCGGGCCGCCTGGCAGACTGCGGCGGGTGAGCGGAACGGTGCTGGTACTGGGCGGACGGAGCGAGATCGGCCTCGCGGTCGCGGAACGGCTCGCCAAGGGCGGGGCGCGCCGGATCGTGCTGGCCGCGCGACGGAGCGCGGACCTCGGCGCGGAGTCCCGGCGACTGCTGGCCGCGGGGGCGGAAGCGGTCGAAGCCGTCGAGTTCGACGCCGACGACCTCGCCGGGCACGGCCCGTTCCTGGAGAAGGTCGTCTCGGACCACGGGCCGCTCGACGTCGTCGTCACTGCTTTCGGGATCCTCGGTGACCAGGCACGCGCCGAAGCGGACGCCGCGCACGCCGTCGCGATCGTCCACACGGACTATGTGGCTCATGTGAGTGTGCTGACGCATGTGGCGAATGTGCTTCGTGAGCAAGGAAACGGAAGCCTGGTGGTCTTCTCGTCGGTCGCCGGGGTGCGGGTCCGGCGGGCGAACTACGTCTACGGATCGGCGAAAGCCGGCCTCGACGGTTTCGCGAGCGGCCTGGCCGACGCCCTGCACGGCACCGGCGTGCACCTCCTGCTCGTCCGGCCCGGATTCGTGATCGGGCGGATGACCGAGGGAATGTCGCCCGCCCCGTTCTCGAGTACTCCGGATCAGGTCGCCGACGCGACGGTCGCCGCGCTGCGGAAACGGCGGGGAACCGTGTGGGTGCCGGGACTTCTGAGGCTGGTGTTCTCCGTGATGCGCGTGGTGCCGCGCGCGATCTGGCGCCGGATGCCCCGGTAGGGGAGCGCTGCGCGGTCGGTCCGGTACTCGGTGTCGCGGCCGGCTGTCTGCTTGATCACTCCGGCTGGTCCGAACGGGCTTTAAGACCCGGTTATGACACGTTTCTCAGGTAATTCCCAGCTAACGCGGTGATCCTCGAATGCGGGGGATCATTCACGGAAGCGGGGAGAAGTCGTGCTGCTCACGTCGCGAGGACGGCGGATCGGCGGCCGCGTCGCACTGGGCCTGGTGTCGACGGCCGTACTGGGTGTCACGGGTTTCGCGTGGACCCAGCTGAGCCGTTTGGACCAAGCGATCGTCACGGCCGACGTCATCGCGCCCTCCGCCCAGATGCCCCAGGGCCCGGCGGGGGAACCGCTGAAGGTGGCGCAGAACATCCTGCTCGTCGGCATCGACTCCCGCACCGACGCGAACGGGAACCCGTTGCCGCAGAACGTCCTCGACGCGTTGCACGCCGGGGACAGTGACGACGGCGGTGACACCACCGACACGATGATCATCGTCCACATCCCGGCGGGCGGCGCGGCCGCGACGGCCATCTCGATCCCGCGTGATTCCTATGTGGACATCGCGGGCGGGCTCGGCAAGCACAAGATCAATTCGGCGTACAGCCGCGGCAAGAACGCCGCGATGAACTCGCTGCGCGCGCAGGGCCTCTCCGGTCCGGAGCTCGAGGTCAAGGCCAACGAGGCGGGCGCCAAACTCACGATCCAGACGATCGAGCGGTTCACCGGGCTGTCGATCAACCACTACGCGGCGGTCAACCTCGCCGGGTTCTCCGCGCTGAGCGAAGCCGTCGGCGGCGTCGAGGTCTGCCTCAACGAACCGGTGCGGGACAAGTTCTCCGGGGCGTCGTTCCCGGCGGGGAAACAGCTGCTCTCCGGGCCGCAGGCGCTCGCCTTCGTGCGGCAGCGGCACGGGCTGCCCAGCGACCTCGACCGCATCGCCCGGCAGCAGGCGTTCCTGTCGAGTATGGCCAAGACCGTCCTGGACGCCGGGACCTTCACCGATCCCACCAGGCTGAGCGCGCTGGTCGGCGCGGTCCAGGGTTCGGTCGTGCTCGACCGCGGCTGGGACGTGCTCAGCTTCGCGCAGCAGTTGCGGGGCATGAGTTCCGGGGCGCTGAAGTTCCAGACGATCCCGGTCCAGAGTCTCTCCCTGCCGACGCCGTCGGACGGCGACGCGGTGAAGGTGGATCCGGCCGAGGTGCAGGCGTTCGTGAAGGCCGCGCTGAACTCGACGAGCGTCGCCGCGGTGGGGGAGCCGACCGGCGGGATCGGGATCAAGCCGGTCGCGGCGACTTCTTCGATCGCCGCGCCGCCTTCGCCTTCCACTGCTTCCACGCCGCCCGCGATGGCCGGCTGCGTGAACTGAGGCAATCAGCCGGGTGATTGCGCCGGTCGCCCCCGTGAGCGCCCCAAGATTCTTTTGAACCGCGCCGCGCCGCCGTCCGTGTCCCTGGAGTCAGGGGTGGCCACGGCGACGGGGATGGTGTGATGAAGCGCTGGACGATCCTGGTGAGTCTCGCCCTCTGCCTCGCCGGGTGTGCCGCGACCGTGGGCGGAGTGGCACAACCGGTGGATCCCACCAGGGTCGCCGGGCTCGAGGTCACCGACGGTCCCAGCGGTCTCAAACCCGGCGTCCTGGACGACGGGCTCCCGGTCGACGGTGGCGACGGCGGCGAGATCGACAGGCTCGCGGCCAACGCCGTCGCCGACGTCCAGGGGTACTGGCGCGAGCATCTGCCCGCGACCTTCGAACGCGAGTTCCGGCCGCTGAGCACTCTCGTCTCCTACGATTCGGCGGGCCGCGGCCGCGTGATCTGCGGTGCCTCGACGGCGGGTCTGGTGAACGCCTTCTACTGCTCGGGGCCGGACGTCGTCGCCTGGGATCGCGGGGAGTTGCTGCCGTCGCTCAACGATTCCCTCGGCCCGGCGGCGGTCATGGCGGTACTCGCCCACGAGATCGGCCACGCCGTCCAGTTCCGGCTGGGGCTGCCCGCCGCGAGCCCGTCGATCGTCAAGGAGCAGCAGGCCGACTGCTACACCGGGGCGTACTTCCGCTGGGTGGCCGAGGGCCGGTCGCCGATGTTCCAGGTGTCCACCGGCCGCGGGCTCAACGAAGTGCTCACGGCGTTGTTCCGGATCCGGGACTCCGCGGGGGTGGCCTTCGACGACGACGGCGCGCACGGCAACGCGTTCGATCGGGTGTCCGCGTTCCAGTTCGGCTTCACCGACGGGCCCGCCCGGTGCGCGAAGATCGACGAGCGCGAGATCGAGGGCCGGAGCACCCAGGCCGGATCCGGTTCGGCGGCGGAGAACGTCCGCCTCGACGACCGTCGGGCACTCGCCGACCTCACCACCAGCCTGCGGCAGGCCTTCCGGCTCGCGGCCACCCCGCCGACGCTCACCACCGGAGCCGCCTGCGGCGTGACGGCGGAGGCCGCGCTCGCGTCGTATTGCTCGGAGTCCAACCAGATCAACCTCGACCTCGACGGCCTGGTCCGCATCGGCACCCCGCCGCGCAGGGGACGACAGGGCGGCATCGGTGACTTCGCCGCGTTCGCCGAGGTCGCGTCGCGCTACACGCTCGCGGTCCAGCAGGAGGGCGGGTTCCGGCTCGACGGACCGGTGGCCGCGCAGCGCACCGCCTGCCTGACCGGGTTCTGGGCGTCGACCCTCGCGGACGGCGGGGCCCTCGCGTTGTCACCGGGCGACCTCGACGAGGCGATCGCCGAGATGCTGACGCGGAACAGCCTGATCGCGGCGGATGTCCGGGGCCGGACACTCCCGGCCGGGTTCGCCAGGGTCGCCGCCTTCCGTGACGGCTTCTCCTCCGGCAGCCAGGAGACGTGCGGCGAGAAGTATCGCGCGTGAAGGTCACACGAAGGCGCTCTGGCCGGTGATCGCCTTCCCGACGATCAGCGTGTTCATCTCCCGGGTGCCTTCGAACGAGTAGATGGCCTCGGCGTCGGTGAAGAACCGCATGATGTCGTTGTCCAGCACGATCCCGTTGCCGCCGAAGATCTCGCGGCCCCAGGCGACGACCTCCCGCATGCGCGACGTCACGAAGGCCTTCGCCAGCGACGAGTGTTCGTCCTTGAAGATCCCGGCGTCCTGCAGCCTGGCCAGCTGCACCAGCATGCCCCACGACGCGGTGATGTTGCCGAGGCTCTTCACCAGCAGATCCTGCACCAGCTGGAACCGCGCGATCGGACGGCCGAACTGCTCGCGTTCCTTGGCGTAGTCCAACGCCAGCTCGTAGGCGCCGATCATCACGCCCAGCGCCTGCCACGCCACGCCGCCGCGGGTCGCGCGCAGGATCTCGGCGACGTCGCGGAACGAATCGATGCCCTGTAGCCGGTTCGCCTCCGGCACCCGCACGTCGGTCAGCGTGATCTCGGCGTTCTCCACGATCCGGAACGCGAACTTGTTCTCGATCTTGACCGGGACGAATCCCGGTGAGTCCTTCTCGACCACGAAACCCTTGACATGGTTGTCCGCCTCGTCGCGGGCCCACACGATGACGAGGTCCGCGAAGGTCGCGTTGCCGATCCATTTCTTGGCGCCGTTGAGGATCCAGGTGTCGCCCTCGCGACGGGCCGTCGTCCGCATGCCGCCCGCGACGTCGGAACCGCCGAGCGGCTCGGTCATCGCGAAGGCGCCGATCTTGTCCATCGCCGCCATCGACGGGAGCCAGCGGTCGCGCTGTTCCTGGTCGCCGCCCGAGTAGATGCTGTACATCGCGAGTCCGTTGTGGACACCGAAGAACGTCGCCACCGACGGGTCCGTGCGGGTCATCTCCATCGCCATCATGCCGCTGAGCAGGTGGCTGGTGGCCGGAAGGTGCTCGCCGTAGCCCTCGTAGGGCAGCCCGGCGAGGCCGAGTTCGCGGAACTTGCCGACGAGTTCGTGCGGGAACTCGCCCTTGGCCCAGTACTCGTTCACCAGCGGCTTGACCTCGGTGCGCATGAAGTCACGCGTCTTGAGCAGCAGCTTGCGCTCCTCCTCGGGCAGCAGGTCCTCGTAGGCGTAGAAGTCGGCGGTCATTTCAGTTCTCCTCCCTGGCACTGTCCAAAGCGGACAGCACCGCGAGCTGCTTGCGGTCGCGCGTCTCGGCGAGTTCCGAGTACGTGGAGGAGCCGTAAGCGGATTCCACGGCTTCGATGAGCCGTTCCTGTTCTTCGGGGTCCTGCGAGGGCGTGCCGAGGCCCGCCCACATCTGCTTCATCGATTTGCCGATGTGCTCGGCCATGTGCCGGTAGCCGCCGGGACCGCCGCCCAGATGCGAGCCGAGGAACGGCCCGACGGTCGACCAGCGGATGCCGAGCGAATTCGTCATCACCGCGTCCAATTCGGACGGTGACACGACACCCTGTTCCACCAGGTAGATCGCCTCGCGGCTCAGCGCGTTCTGCAGCCGGTTGCCGACGAAGCCGGGGATCTCCTTGCGTTCCACCACCGGCGTGCGGCCGGCGAACCGGTAGAACTCGACGGCCCGCTCGACCGACTCGGAGCTGGTGCGTTCACCGGGAACGACCTCGACCAGCGGGATCAGGTGCGGCGGGTTGAACGGGTGCCCGATCAGGACCCGCGACGCGTCGTCCAGCTCCGAGGCGAACGCGGTCGAAGGAATCGCCGAAGACGAACTGAGCAGCAGCGCGTGCGACGGCGCCTCGCGGACCAGGGTCGCGAACAGGTCCTTTTTGAACTCGACGTTCTCGGGCCCGTTCTCCTGCACGACATCCGCGTCACGGACGGCTTCGGAGACGTCCGCGGCGAGGTGGACGCGAGGGGCGAGCTCCGCGGCGGTCCGGCCGAGATGCGGGGCGAACGTCTCCAGCGCGCCGGCGACGGCGTCGGCGAGATCCGGCCGCGGATCCGAGACCCGGACCTCCATGCCGTGCGCGGCGAACAACGCCGTCCACGACAGGCCGATGGTGCCCGCGCCGATCACCGCGGCGGTGCGAAAAGTCATGACCGAACTCCCTTCAAGTAGTCGAAGACCGGCTTGACCGGGGCGAGTGTCAGGTCGGTGAGGATGTGGCTCGCGGAAACGACCTCAAGCACCGGGAGGTCGGCGAGCGGGGCCAGCACGTGCTGGAACAGTTGCAGCCGCGCCGGCCCGGTCCACGCTTCCTTGACCACCACGTCGGTGATCTCGGTGCGGACCAGTTCGAAGACCCGGGGCGAACCGTCGTAGTCCGGGATGGTCTTGAGCATGAACGTCGGCACGGTGATCTGCGTTTCGGCCTCGGCCGCGTCCAGCCGGTGGTGCTTGTAGCCCATGGTCGCGGTCGCGACGCGCTGGCTGCCGTAGTCGAGCGTCCCGACGAGCGCGCCGTTCTCGGCGAACAACCTCGGCGAGCCGATGGTCTTCGGGTAGGCGCTGATCTCGCGGCCGGACGCGGTGGCCGGGAAGTTGTCGAGGTACATCGCGTGCAGGTACTCGCCACGTTCGCCCTCGAAGCTCACCGGAATCGCCTGCCCGGACTCGGTGTAGGGCCCGTAACCGCTGACGTCGCCCATCTTCATCACCTCGAACCGCACCAGCGGCTCGTCGATCTCCAGCGGCTCCGGCACGACGGCGCGCAGGGCGCCGGCGTCGGTGCGGTAGACGATGTTCAGGTACTCGCGGTTCGTGAACCGGGGCACCACCGGCGCGTACGCCGGGTTCGTGAGCGGCGTGGTCACATGCCGGAGAACGTCCTGCTGGTTCATCTCACTCACCTGTCCACTGTGGAGCGCGGCGCTCGGCGAAGGCCCGCATGCCCTCACGGACGTCGGCCGACTTCATCAGCGCCGGAAGCTCCGAACGCTGGGTGGCAAACGCTTGCGCGTCGGGCACGCCGTCCGCCGCGCGGACGATCTTCTTGACCAGGGCGAGCGCCAGGGGAGCGTTGGCGGCGATCTGCTCGGCCAGTTGCAGCGCGACCGCGGCGGCCTCCCCGCTCGGGACGACCCGGTTCACCAGACCGAGGCTTCCGGCGCGTTCGGCGCCGATCGGCTCGCCGGTGAGCAGGAACTCCATCGCCAGGTGATGCGGGATCCGCTTCGGCAGCCGGATCACGCCACCCCCGGCGGCGATCAGCCCGCGTTTCACCTCGGGCAGCCCGAACTTCGCGTCTTCGGCGGCGACGATCAAGTCGCAGCCCAGCGCCAGCTCGAAGCCACCGCCCATCGCCCAGCCTTCGACGGCCGCGATCAGCGGCTTCGACAGCTCGGCCTCGGTCAGGCCGCCGAACCCGCGCCCGGGGATCTCGGGAGACTCGCCCTTCAGCGCCGCCTTGAGATCCATCCCGGCGCTGAACGAACCGTCGGCGCCGGTCAGGACCCCGGCCCGCAGCGCGGGATCGGTCTCCAGGAGGTCGAGTGCTTCGGCCAGGCCCGCCGCGACGGCGGCGTTCACCGCGTTGCGGGCCGACGGCCGGTCGATCGTGATCAGCAGCGTGCCGCCGACCCGTTCCGTCCGTACTTCCGTGCTCATGATTTCTTCCTCAGCGAGTGGTGGCGAGTTCGCGCAGGACCTCTTCGGTGTCCTGACCCGGCAGGGGTGCCAGGCGCCGGACGGAACCGGGGGTCGCGGAGAACTTGACGGGGATGCCGATGGTGCGGATCGAGCCCTCGCTCGGGTGCTCGACGACGTCGAGCAGGTGACCGTCGCGGACGTACTCGTCGTCCTGCGCCTTGTCGAGTTCGAGGACGGGGGCCATCGGGATGCTGTGCTTCGCGCAGACCTCGGTCCATTCTTCGGTGGTCAGCGCCGGGGCGCATTCGGCGATCATCTCGGCCAGCGCCTCGTGGTCGGCGCCGTCGATCGCGTCGCCGTTGACCCGCGGGTCCTCGGCCAGTTCCGGTCGCCCCGCGGCGTGGAAGAAGTCGCGGAAGTTCTGCGGGTTGTAGGGGATCACGCAGGCCATCCCGCCCTTGGTGTGCACCGCCTGGTGGCCGGGGTTCAGCGACGGGCCGAACCCGGTCGGGCCCTCCGCGGGCTCGAAGACGTGCCCGGCGAGATGCTCGACGAGGTTGAACGCGATCAGGGTGTCCGTCATCGGGATCTCGACCCGCTGGCCCTCGCCGGTCCGGTCGCGGTGCACCAGCGCGGCGAGCACGGTGTAGGCGATGGTCAGGGAGGAGACCTTGTCGCCGATGATCGTCGGCAGGTAGACCGGCTTGCCCAGGGCGCGGTTCGCGACGTCGACCAGCCCGGACGACGCCTGCACGGTCTCGTCGTAGGCGGCGTGCCCGGCGCGGTCGGAGTCGCCGCGGAATCCTTGCGCGTGGGCGTAGACCAGGCCGGGGTTGCGCGCGGCGAGGTCGGCGTAGTCCATGCCGAGCCTGCTCAGCGCGCCGGGGCGCATGTTGGTGATCAGCACGTCCGCGGTGTCGATCAGCTCGAGCGCCTGCTCGCGCTCCTCTTCGTCCTTGAGGTTGAGGGCGACGCTGCGCTTGTTGCGGTTCACGTTCAGGTTGAGCGGAGTCATGCCCGGCGTCGTGCGGAACCTGCCCACCCGCACGGTGTCGGCGGGGGACTCGATCTTGATCACGTCGGCGCCGAGGTCGCCGAGGATCTGCGCGGCGTACGGGCCCATGACGACCGTCGAGAGGTCGATCACGCGAACGCCGTCCAGCGGGCCGGTGGCGGTTTGAGTCATTTGCTTTCCCTTCGCCGTTGTTCGCTCCACAACCGAAATTAGGCGCGAATTGCGGGAAAGGGAATGATCAAGAAACGAAGAATGGTATGACCACGGTGGTCATACCATTCTTGGGTTGGGGATCGTGGTCGCGAGTGGGCGCCGTTTCGTTCTGTCCTGGCCGTCCGCGTGCCGGTCTCGGGTGTCGCGAAAGCCACTTTCGGGACGTCGGATGTCCTGAAAGTGGCTTTCGCGACATCGGGGATCCCGTGTGGTGCGTCTGGCGTCGCCGGAAGCGTTGCGAAAGTGGCTTTCGCAACACCGTCTCCCCGTCAAGCTGCCGCGGGGGTCTCGGTCAGGTCGAAAGCGGTTCGGCGAAGATCTCCCGCACCCCGGCCACCAGTTCGGCGAGGTCGCCCTCCTCGGCCCGGTCCCGTCGCCAGACCAAGGCGGTCTCCAGCCGGGGCCGGAAATCCGAGAACGGGAGGATGGTGGCGCCGTCGACGAGGAACAGATGCATCGGGCTGGCCGGATCCAGCATCGTGATCGAGAACGACGAACCGTTCGCCACCAGTTCGGAAATACCCGAATATTCGGTTCCGCCGACTTTGAGCCTTTTCTTGATGCCCGCCTTCGACAGCGTGTGGTCCATATCGTCCGAATAGGCCGGAATGCTTTCCGAGGCGGACGGGATATAGGACAGATCGCTCAATTCGGCGATGGTGACGGTCTCCCGTCCGGCGAACCGATCGGCCGGGACGACGGCGCCGAGCCGCTCCACCTGCACCGGGACGATCTCCAGCGCGGGATCGGTGACCGGCAACCGGACCAGCGACAACGCCAGTTTGCCCTGGTGCACCGCGGCGACCAGATCGGGTGTCGTGCCCGGCCAGCGCTTGAGTTCGAAGCGGTCGCGGCAGCGTTCTTCCAGACGTTTGACCCGTTCCCGCAGGGCCGGGTGCACGCCGGCGGGGATGCCGATGAACACGGTGCTCCGCCGGGGTTTCACCGCCTCCTGCAACCGCCAGGGGATCGCGTTGACCTGTTCGAGGACGTCCCGCGCGATCGGCAGCAGCGCGGTGCCCGCCGCGGTGAGCGTGACGTGATGCGTGCTGCGGTCGAACAGCCGGTGACCCAGTTCGTGTTCGAGATCCTTGATGCGCTGGCTCAGCGGGGAGGCGGCCATATGCAGTCTGCGGGCCGCCTGGGAGAAGTTCAGTTCCTCGGCGACGGCCACGAAATACCGCAGGTGCAACATCTCCACGCGTTCACCCTAACCGCAGAGTCACCGTGAACGCGGCCCCGCCTTCGGGCGCCGGGCCCGCCGTCAGCGTCCCGCCCATGCGCGTGACCAGCCCGTGCGCCAGCGCGAGCCCGATACCCGAACCGACCGGACGGCTGTCGCGATACCGCCGGTTCAGCACCCCGCGCTCGAACGCGACCGGGTAGTCCTCCGGCGCCAGCCCGGGCCCGCCGTCCCGCACCGCCAACCGGGCCTGCCCATCGGCCGTCACCAGGGAGAACACGATCGGCGCGCCCGCCGGCGTCACGCGCAGGGCGTTCTCGGCCAGTCCGTCGACGACCTGGCGGAGCCGCCGCGGATCGGCGACGACCGGCACCTCGCCTGCCGGCCGCTCCACCAGCAGCGTGACGTCCTGCCGCGCGCAGCGCAGCCGCCAGACGTCCGCGCATTCGTCGACCAGCGCCGCGAGATCGAGGTGCGCCGGGTCGAGGCGGAACTCGTCCGCACCGAGCCGTGCCAGCTCCAGCAGGTCGCTGACCAGGCGTTCCAGCCGTTCCGCCTCGCGATGGATGGTCTGCCCGGCGCGGCGCGCGTCCTCGCCTTCGGCCACGCCGTCACCGATCGCCTCGGCGAACCCGGTGACGGCGGTCAGTGGCGTCCGCAGTTCGTGCGACACCGAAAGCAGGAACTCGCGCTGCCGCGCCTCGCTGTACCGCAGGGCGTCGGCCAGTTCGTTGACCGATTTCGCCACGTCCGCGACCTCGGACGGCCCTTCGACCGGAACACGCAGGTCACGGCGCCCGGCCCGCATCCCGTTCGCCACCGACGCGGCCCGGCGCAGCGGCCGCGACAGCACCCGGCTCAGCAGCAGCCCCGCGATCGCGGCGACCGCCAGCCCGGCGCCGAGTGCGAGCACCGTGTTGCGCACCAGCGTCCTGCCGCGCGCCTCGCCGATCTCCGTCGACTGGACCAGTGCGAACGCGGCACCTCTCTCGCCCACCGCCCGGACTTCGACGAGGTATTGCCGTCCTTCGACGACCACCGTGCCCGAGCGCGAGAATCCCGTTTTGGTGGCGGCGATGGCGGCGACCGTCCCATCACCGTCGATCGTCCCGTTCGGACGGCGGACGACGACGTCGATCCCTTGCCCTCGAACGACTTCCGCGGCCTTCCCGACGCGGAGCCGGTTGCCGATGCCGGTCTCGTCGAGCTGGCTCGCGACCACGTCGGCCTGCGCGGAAAGCGACTGCCGGAGCACGTCGCTGCCGGTGGTGCGGATGAGCCGGGCCGCGACCAGCCCGGCGACCACCACCGCGACCGCGGCGACCGCGAGGCACACCACGGTGATCCGCAGCGCTAGCGAGGTCCGGTTCATCCGGCGTCCGCCGCGTAGCCGATCCCGCGGACCGTCCTGATCGGACTGTGCTCGCCCAGTTTCCCGCGCAGCTGGGCGATGTGGACGTCGACGGTCCGCGTGCCCGCCGACGCCGCGTAGCCCCAGACGGAGCTGAGCAGCTGCTCGCGGCTGAACACCTGACCGGGCCGCCGCACCAGATGGGTGAGCAGCTCGAACTCGGTCGACGTCAGCGCGATCTCGGTGTCCTCGGCCCAGACGCGGCGCTGGGTGACGTCGACGCGGACGCCGCCCGCCGTGTAGGTCTCGGCGGGCGAAGGCGTTCCGGCGGCGCGGCGCAGCACGGTCCGGACCCTCGCCGAGAGTTCACGCGGGCTGAACGGTTTCGTCAGGTAGTCGTCGGCGCCGATCTCCAGGCCCAGCAAGCGGTCCAGTTCGTCGTCGCGCGCGGTCACGAACAGCACCGGCGTCCAGTCACCGTCCGCGCGCAGGGCCCGGCAGATCTCGATACCGTCCATTCCGGACAGTCCGATGTCGAGCACGATCGCGACCGGGCGCAGCCGCCGGATCGTCGCCAGTGCCGCGCCGCCGTCCGCCTCCACGTGCACGCCGAACCCGTCCCGCCGCAGGTACAGCGAAGCGAGTTCGGCGATCGCGGGGTCGTCCTCGACGACCAGTACCAGCCCGCGTCCCGGTTGCGTCGTCACCGGCCGATCCTGTCACGGGGCGGGGTCGCCTGCCATGTCCTGCTCGATCGAGTCGAGGGTCCGCTGGACGTCGCTCAGCTGTCCCGGCGCCGGGCTCGAAGCGGGTTCTTCGTCGGAACACCCGGCCGCGCCGAACAGCGCGAGCGCGGTCAAACCGGCGGCCACGAGCCGTTTCACTTGCCCGCCTTGCAGTGCGCGTTCGCGAACGCGTCGAGCTTCTGCTTCGCCGTGGTGAGCTCGGGCAGCCTGGCGTTGCGCTTGTCGGCGCGCTTCTGCAGCCTGTCGGCGGCGTCGTTGTGGCCCTTCTTGCGCTGGCCCTCGGCCCTGGCCTTGAGGTTCGCCACCGAACCGCGGACCTCGGGCCCGCCGTTGATGCGTTCGGTGAGGTTGGTGGTGCGCTGGGTGAGCTTCGGCAGCCATTCGGCGCACAGCGTCTGGGATTCTTCGGGGCTCAGGGTGATCGGTGCCTGGGCCGAGGCGGCGGGGGCGAGAGCGACGAGTCCGGCCGCGACGAGCCCGGCGGCGATGGTGTGTTTCAGCATGCGAAGAGCGTCGCGCGGCCGGATACGAGGAATGTCGGGGAAATGTTCGGGTTTTGTAAGCGATACTCGGACGATGGGGCTCAAGACCTTGACCGCCACCGTGGTGGCGACACTGCTGCTGACCGCCGCACCCGCCGTCGCGTCACCCGCGTTCGTCCTGCGCGGCGGCGTCAGCCAGCCGGTGTTCTCCTACGACAAGGCCATCCGGGAGACCGCCTGGGTGGAGACCGGCCAGGACCTCGACCGCGACGGGCGGACCGACCGGGTCGCCGCCGACATCATCCGCCCGGCGGAACCGGCCGCGCGCGGGCAGCGCGTTCCGGTGATCATGGACGTCAGCCCGTACTTCGAGAAGGTCGGGCGCGGCAACGAACGCCAGCCGAAGACGTACCTCCCCGACGGCACGCCGTCGCAGTTCCCGCTCTTCTACGACAACTACTTCGTCCCGCGCGGGTACGCGGTGGTGCTGGTCGACGTCGGGGGCACCAATCGCTCGTCCGGGTGCTTCGACGACGTCGCGTCCGGCAACGGCGTCGTGAACTGGCTCAACGGGCGCGCGCGGGCCTTCCGCACGCCGTTCGGGCCCGAGCGTGTGCGGGCGGAGTGGGCGACCGGATCGGTCGGCGCGATCGGGAAGTCGCAGGACGGGGCGACGGCGATCGGGATGGCCGCGTCCGGGATCGAAGGCCTGAAGACCATCGTGCCGATCGCCGGGGTCAGCTCGTACTACGAGGTCCACAACTCGCACGGCGCCTACTTCGGCTGGGCCGGCGGCCCGGGTTTTTACAACGAGCGAGCCGAGAAGCTGTGCCGTCCATTCGAAGAGGACAACGCGCGGCGCGCGGGGACGGACGGGAATTTCAACGACTACTGGCGCGGGCTCGACTACGTCGCGAAGACCGGCAAGATGCGTGCGAGCGTTTTCGCGTCGATGGGTTTCCACGATCTCAACGTCAACCCGATCCAGTTCGGACCGTGGTGGGAGGCGCTGAACTCCCACGGCGTGCCGCGCAAGGCGTGGCTGCACCAGGCGGCGCACGTCGACCCGTTCGACCTCGACCGGTCGCTGTTCGTGAAGACCCTGCACCGCTGGTTCGACCGCTGGCTGCTCGGCGTCCGCAACGGCGTCGAGACCGAACCCGCGATCCGGATCGAGCACACCCCGGATCGCTGGACCGACGAACGCCGCTGGCCGCCCGCCACCCGGCAGCGCGTGTTGTGGCCCACGGAGAACGGACTGAGGGATCGCCCGTCGCCAGGCACGGCCTCGGTGACCGACGATCCGGCGCGCGGGGCGTCGCAGTGGGTGGAGAACCCGTCGGAGACCAGCTCGGACCGGCTCGTTTTCGTAGGTGAACCCGTGCGGGCGGACACCCGTGTCGCCGGGACCGCCACCGTCACGGTGACCGCGCGCTCGGACAAACCCGCCGCGCGGATCGGCGCGGTGCTGGTCGACTACGGCCCCGCGACCGTGCGGAACACGAAGTTCCCCGCGCTGGGCACCAAGGACCTGACGACCCGCTCCTGCTGGGGCGCGGGCACCGCCGCGGACACCGGCTGCTTCCTCGACACCGTCGCCGATCTGACCACTGTGGACAAACGGATCGTGGCGACCGGCTGGGCGGATCTCGGCCACCATCGCTCGCTGTGGCGCGGCGAACCGCTCGTGCCCGGCAAGGCGTACACGATGACGTTCCGGCTGAGCAGCCTCGACCACGTCGTCCCGGCGGGGCACCGGCTGGCGCTCGTCCTCGGCGGGACCGACGGTGACATGTTCGACCCGGCGCTGCCCGCTCTCGGCTCCCGGGTGACGTTCGAGCTGGACGGGACTTCGCTCTCGGTCCCCGTCGTCGGCCGCGTTTAGTCCTCTGAATGCGAGAGAGAAGGAGCACGTATGGCGAAGGTCCAGCGCATTTCCGTCCACGGCCACACGAGCGCGAGCCCCGAAACCGTCTACGCGCTCCTCGTGGACCGCGAGCGTTGGCCCGACTGGTCACCCATGGGCTCGTTCCGCTTGCTCCAGAAGGGGGACGAGAACGGTCTCGGCGCCATCGGCGTCTTCAGCACCAACGGCGTCCACAGCTGCGAAGAGGTCATCGCGCTCCAACCCGGCAAGCGCTTCGGCTACGCCCTGAAGAAGGGGCTCCCGCTACGCGACTACCGCGCCTACGTCGATCTCACCCCCGTGCGGAACGGCACCGAGATCCACTGGCATTCCACGTTCACCGCCAAGATCCCGGGCACCGGCTGGTTCCATCGCCGGTTCCTCGGCCACTTCATCGGGCGCATGGTCGAGAGCCTCGTGGCGCGTGCCTCGCGCGGCGCACCATAAAGTAGGCGCATGGCAGCCCCACGACGCACCCAGGAGGAACGCAGCGCCGCGATGCGCGTCAGGCTGCTCGACGCCACGATCGACTGTCTCGTCGAATACGGCTACGCGGGCACCACGACCACCCGCGTCGCGGATCGCGCCGGGGTGACCCGCGGCGCGCAGGTGCACCATTTCCCGACCAAGACCGACCTCGTCACCTCCGCGATCCGGCATCTCGCGGCCAAACGCACCGAGGTCGCGATGGCGGAGATCGACCGGCTCAAGGCGTCGGCCGATCCGGTCGGGGACGCGTTGCAGCTGCTGTGGGAGATGCACCAGGGCCCGGTCTTCTCGGCGACCGTCGAGCTGTGGGTGGCGTCGCGGACCGACGCGGAACTGCGCGCCCAGATGGCCGTGGTCGAGCCGATCGCGACGAGCAGCCTGGTCGAGTTCGGCAAGGCGCTGCTGCCGGACCATTCGGCGCATCCGGAGTTCCTGCACGCGGTGTACACGGCGATGGACGTCGTCCGCGGCATCCTCATCGCCAGCTGGGCGACCCGCGACCAGACCGAGCTGGAGGCGCGCTGGGAACGCGGCCGCCGTCACCTGATCCTGCTGTTCGAGGCGCTGATGCAGCCCACCCCCTCTCGCTAGGCGTGTTACTCTCCCGGGGAGAGTGAGGAGGTCACGTGCTCGGAGATCCGTACGACCCCGACTGCCCCACCCGCGCGCTGCTCGACCGCATCGGCGATCAGTGGACCGTGCTGATCGTCGGCGTGCTCGGCGACGGCCCGCTCCGGTTCACCGAGATCGGCAAACGCGTGCGCGGCATCTCGCAGAAGGTCCTCACCCAGACGCTGCGCAGCCTCGTCCGGGACGGCATCCTGACGCGCACCGCCTACCCGGAGATCCCGCCGCACGTCGAGTACGAGCTGACCGCGCTCGGCCGCAACCTCGCCGAACCGCTCGAGATGCTCGACAAATGGGCTCGCGTCCACATGGGCGAGGTCCTCGACGCCCGCAAGAACTACGACGGTCAGCTCACCGCCTGACCGAACAGCCGGTCGAGGTGGTAGTCCACAGTGGACAGGGCCTCGTCCGGCGTGCGGTGCTTCATCACGATGTTGGTGCCCTGCGAATCGGCGACCGCCCAGAGGATCGCGGATTCGTGCATCGGGTCGGCCGACTTGTCGACATCGCCCGCTTCCTGGCCCTGCCGGATCAGGAGGGCGAACAGCTCGAACAGCTGGGGGACGCCGTCGGTGAACGCGGCCGCGAACGACGGATCCGAGATCGCGCGGATGAAGAACGCGACCCCCATCAGCCAATCGCCGCGGCGCCGTTCGTCGAGCGGCAGGATCTCGACCATGATCGCGCGGATGATCGCCTTCGGCGTCGACGGCAGTTCGCCGGCCTCCAGCTGGGCCTTGATGCGCTCTTCATAGACCTGCGAGCGGCGTTCGACGGCGAACAGCAGCATCTCGTCCTTGGTCTTGAAGTAGTGCTGCACCAAGCCCATCGACATACCCGCTTCGGCGGCGACGTGCCGGAGGCTGACTCCTTCGAGGCCCCGCTTGGCCGTCAGCCTCGTCAGCGCCTCGGCGATCTCCGCGCGTCGCGCCGCGTGATCCACCTGCTTCGGCACCCTCACCATCCGTTCCGTTGTTTGCCATGCGATCGCATTGCCACTACTGTCCGACGCTATTACGATGCGATCGCATTGTAAACATTCGTCGGGGGTGATTTCGGTGGAAGCCGAACGGGGGAAGGTGCGGCTGAGGCCGCCGCGGAACGCGCTGGATCAGCGGGTCGTGGGCTGGTGGCGGCTGCAGGGAACGCTCGTCTGGGGCGCGCCGGTGCTGGTACTGGTGGTGCTCGGGCTGCTCATCGCGCCCGCGCGGTTCTGGCTGCTGACACCGGCGGCGGTGTTCGCGGCGCTGGGCCTGGTGTGGGTGATCGCGATGCCGCTGTGGTGGTTCAAGGTGCATCGCTGGGAGGTCACGGAGACGGCGGTCTACGCGCGTTCCGGGTTCTTCTGGCAGGAGTGGCGCGTCGCGCCGATGTCGCGGATCCAGACCGTGGACACCCTGCGCGGTCCGCTGCAGCAGGTGTTCAAGCTCGCGACCGTCACGGTCACCACGGCGTCGGCGCGGGGCGCGGTCAAGATCCGAGGGCTCGACCACGAACTGGCCGCGAGCCTGGCGGAGCAGCTCACCGAGACGACGCAGGCGACGCCGGGGGACGCGACATGACCTCGGGCGAGTTCGAGGGCTGGAGCACACTCGACAAACGGACGCTCGCCGTCACCGCGGTGATGATGACCGGCGCGGCCGTCGGTGCCGCGATCCCGACCACGGCCGCGATCGTGGGCGGCGGCGCGAGGTTCTGGGTCGCGCTCGCCTGGGTCGTCGCCGGCGCGGTGGTGCTCGTCGGCGGCGGCGTGCTGGCGGAACTGTTCTACTGGAAGGGTGTGCGGTACCGGGTCACGCCGGACCGGCTGGAGACGGCGTTCACGCTGGTGTTCCGGTCGCGGAAATCCCTGCAGCGCGAACGGATCCGCAACGTCGACCTGACGGCCAACCCGCTGCACCGGCTGTTCGGCGTCGCGGTGGTGACCATCGGCACCGGGTCGCACGAATCGGGCGGGCAGGGCCGGATCAAGCTCAACCCCGTCTCGCGCGCCGAGGCCGAGCGGCTGCGCGCGGACCTGTTGCGCCGCGCGGAAATCGCGGAGACCGACGACGACGCGCCGCTCGCCGAACTCGACCGGAGCTGGATCCGCTACGCGCCGATGTCTTTCCTGACACCGACACTGGGCCTCGCGGCCGGCGGTGGCCTCATGCAGATCTCCGAATGGGCGGGCCTGCAGAAAGGCCTGATCGACTGGGTGATCGGCCTGTTCCGCGGGATCCCGCTGGTGGTGGCGATCCTGATCCTGCTGGCGATCGCGATGCTCGTCGGCCTGGTGGGCGCGCTGGGCCTGTGGATCGAGATGTGGTGGAACTACCGGCTCGACCGCGAATCCGGCGGCACGCTGCGGGTGCGCCGCGGGCTGTTCACCACGCGCTCGATCTCGATCGAGGAACGCCGGATGCGGGGCGTCGACCTCGTCGAGCCGCTCGGGAACCGGATCTCCGGCGCGGCGCGGGTCGACGCGATCGCCACCGGCATGCGGCAGAGCGACGACAAGGACAAGACCGACTACCACACGCTTCTGCCCGCCGCGCCCGTCGCGACGGCCAACCGGATCGCCGCCGCGGTCCTGCGCGAACCCGTTTCGCCGACCGAAGCCGTCCGGCTCACCGGGCACCCCCGCGCCGCGCGGGGACGGCTGCTGCGCTGGTGGGTCGGTTCGGTGGTCGTCCTGCTGGCGATCTTCGCGCTCCTCGGGTTCCTGCTGACCGAGGTCCTGCTGGTGATCGGCGCCGCGCTCGGTGTCGTGCTGCTGCCGGTGTCGGTGCTGCTGGCGCTGGACGCCTATCGCAACCTCGGGCACGGGATCACCGGGCGGTACCTCGTCGGACGGCACGGGACCGTGCGGCGGAGCACGTTCGCGCTGGAACGCGAAGGCGTGATCGGCTGGACGGTGAAACAGTCGATCTTCCAGCGGCGCAAGGGATTGCTGACCGTCGTCGCGACCACGGCCGCCGGTGCCGGGGCGTACTCGGTGTACGACGCGGGGGAGGAGCAGGGGCTGCTGTTCGCGGAGGAGTCCGTGCCGGAGCTGCTGACGCCCTTTTTGGAACAGGGCTGACGCTTCGGGCGGGCGACCGACGTTGCGAAAGGTCCCGTCGCTGTGTCTGATGCGGCGAAGGGGCCCTTCATCCACACGCGTCCGGTGACCCGTCGAGTTGCGAAAGCCACTTTCGCAACCTTCAACGTTGCGAAAGTGGCTTTCGCAACGTCGGCGGGGCGGGCGGCCGGCCAGGTGGTGCCCGGCGTCGCGAAAGCCACTTCCGGGACATCTGGTGTCCCGAAAGTGGCTTTCGCGACATGCGGCCCCGGCACCGACGCTTCGGCCGTCACCGAAGCGTCCACTCGCTACCGTCGTGACATGACCGCATTCGCCGCCCTGCACGTCCCCGGTTCCCCACTGCTCCTGCCGAACGTCTGGGACTTCGGCGCCGCCGCCTTCCTTGCCGCACAAGGTTTCCCGGCGCTCGGCACGACCAGCCTCGGGGTCTCGGCCGCCGAGGGCGAGCCGGACGGCGCCCCGTCCTCGAAGGACGCCACCGTCCGGCTGGCACGGCGCCTCACCGGGCTGGACACGCTGATCAGCGTCGACCTCGCCGACGGGTTCAGCGAAGACCCGGGCGAGGTCGGCGCGCTGGCGGCGGAGCTGGCCGAAGCCGGTGTCGCGGGCATCAACCTCGAAGACGCGCTCGGCGACCCCGTGCGGCACGCGGCCAAGATCGCGGCGGCGAAGGAGCGCGCTCCCGGGCTCTTCGTCAACGCGCGGACGGACACGCATTGGCTGGGGGAGCCCGACATCGGCACCGCGATCGGCCGCTGTCTGTCCTATGTGGACGCGGGTGCCGACGGGGTGTTCGTACCGGGGCTCGCCGCGCCCGCGGACGTCGAGCGGCTGGTGGAGGCGGTCGGGGCGCCGGTGAACCTGCTGTTCCTGCCCGGCAAGGTCACCGTCGACGGACTGGCCGGGCTCGGCGTCGCGCGGGTCAGCCTCGGTTCGCTGCCGTACCGGATGGCGCTGGCCGCCACGCTGCGCACGGTGGAGGCCGTTCGCGACGGCGGCGAGCTCCCGCTGACCCCGCCGTCGTACGCCGACGTCGCCTCCCTGCTCCCGGAATCTCATTAACCTCGGGAGCATGCAGACCTTCGGAGCCGAATTCGCCGTCCCGCCCGGTTATCTGAACACGCCCAGTATCGGCATCCCGCCGTCGCACGTGGCCGATGCCGTGGCTGACGCGGTCGACCGGTGGCGCCGCGGTGAAGCCCGCCCGGCGGACTTCGACGAGCCCGTCGCGCGGACCAGGGCGGGATTCGGCGCCTTGATCGGGGTCCCGGCGGAGCGGGTCGCGGTCGGGGCGTCGGTCTCGCAGCTGATCGCGAACGTGGCCGCCGGCCTGCCCGACGGCGCCAGCGTGCTCGCCGCCGCGAACGATTTCACGAGCGTCACCTTCCCGTTCGCGGCTCAGGCGCACCGCGGGGTGAAGGTCACCGAAGCCCCGCTGGCCGAGCTGGCCGCCCGCGTCGAGGGGCACGACCTCGTCGCGGTCAGCGTCGTCCAGTCGGCCGACGGCGCCCAGGTCGACCTCGGCGCGCTCCGGGCCGCGGCCGAGGCGGCGGGTGCCGCGGTCCTGCTCGACGCCACCCAGGCCGCCGGCTGGCAGCCGCTGGACCTCGGCTGGGCCGACTGGGTGGTCGCCGCCGGCTACAAATGGCTGCTCGCGCCGCGTGGGGCGGCGTGGCTGGCCGCGCATCCGCGGGTGCTGGAGCGGGCCGTGCCGGTCGCCGCGAACTGGTACGCGGGGGAGGACCGCTGGCAGACCGTCTACGGCCTCCCGCTGCGGCTCGCCGAGGGCGCCCGCTCGCTCGACCTCTCCCCGGCCTGGCTCGCGTTCGTCGGCGCCGCGGCGTCGCTGGACTACCTCGCGTCGCTGGACCTCGCCGCCGTCCGCGCGCACTGCGTGGGGCTCGCCGACTCACTCCTCGAAGCGCTCGGTTCACCCGGCCAGGGGAGTGCGATCGTCTCGCTCGACGCCGACGCCCACCGGGTGCGGGAAGCGGGCATCGTGGCCGGTACCCGGGCCGGACGGCAGCGATTCGGCTTCCATCTCTACAACACGGCCGACGACGTGGAACGAGTGATAAGCACGTTCAGGTGAACCGCCGGAGCGGCGTGAACTACCGTATGTTCCCGTGGTTGGTGCGCAATTTACCCCGGGACCGACGGAAACGGCCCGGCTTCAGCCGGTGCGACCGGCAGGGCCGGGCGGGCCGCCGTCCGCGCCGAATCCGCCGAGGGACACCAAGGGCCTGGCGCTGAAGGGCGCCGGACTGGTCGCCATCGCGGTCGTGTCCGCCCTGCTCTGGTGGCTCATCCGGCACGAGCCGGAGGTGACCCCGGTCGCGGACCCGCCGTCCAAGAGCGGCCAGTTCCAGTACACGCTGGTCGAAGGACCGCAGGTCACCACCGACTGCGCGAGCAAGGCCTACGGCGACACCAAGAAGTTCTTCGCCGACACGCCGTGCACCCGCCTTTCGCGAGCGCTGTACACGACCGAGACCGGCGGGAAGAAGGCACTGGTCTCGGTCGTCCTGGTCACCATGCCCGGCGAGGTCACCGCGACCCAGCTCAAGGCGCTGACCGACAAGGACGGCACGGGCAACGTGTCCGACCTGGTGCGCGACGGGACCTTCAAGGACCAGGGCGCCCCGAAGATCTCCGGGCAGGACGCGGCCTACGACTCCCACGTCACCGGGCCGGAAGTGGCCATCGTGCTGGCCGGCTTCTACAACAAGCAGACCGACAAGCCGCTGATCGAGCGGATCGCGACCGACGCTCTGCGGCTTTCGGGTGACCTGCGCCGCTGACCCCGTGAGCCGAAAGGGGCCCTTCACCGCATCTCACGCGGTGAAGGGCCCTTTTCGTCGCATCAGATGCGACGAAGCGTCCTACGCCGACTGGCCCGGCATCGCGATCGCCACCGGCTTCGCGCCGAACTCCGCCCGCCACGCCGTGCCCCGCCGCGCCGACCCGATCAGGGCGTTCAGCGCCGTCGTCCGCAGGGCCGCGTCGTCCGTCCGGTCGATCACGCCGAGCCAGGCCGAGGTCGCGTCGGCCTCGGCCGTCGCCACCAGTTCCATCGCCGAGTTCGCCTCGGTCACGGGCCTCGGCGGCACGTACGCGGCTTCCGGGCCGGTGGGGGTCTGACCCGCCGCGGAAAGCATCCGTTCGCAGACGTCCCGTCGCTTGACGTGCTCGGCCGTGCCCCGGGACACCGCGCCGGTGAACGCCGCGGGCAGGTACGCGCTGACCAGCCCGTACACCCAGATCGCCGCGTGTTCGGCGGCGAGCGCCTGCTGGACGGCTTCCGCGCTCTCCCCGGCGAGCTGGACCCCGGCGGGCACCTCCACCGGTCCGGCGTCGTCGCCGCGGCCGAGCTTCTCCGAACTCTGCTGCAGTGCCGCGCAGCCCGCGGCGATCGAGGCGACCATCCCGGCGCGGTAGCGGGGCAGCGAGGGCACGAGGCCTTCGGCCTGCTTGCGGGCCGTGGCGAGCCGCTCCTTGAGCCCGTCCAGAGACGAGGGCGGCGGTGTCGCCCCCGGACCCGGCTGCTCCGGCTTCGGCCGGTTGAGCCGGTCCACCTCGGTCTTGAGCGCCGCCGCGTGCGCGGCCCGCGCGGTGGCGACCGCTTCGCCCTCGGCGCCCAGCGCCTTCGCGCCGGCCGCGTCGTTCTCCGCCGCGCGCAGCAGCGGACCCAGCGGGTCGGGGCTTTCGTCGAAGCCGGGGGAGCAGGCGGACGCCAGCGGCACGGCCAGCGCGGCCAGCGCTCCCATCCGCAGGAAAGTGCGACGGCTCGGCTCTGTCGATCTTCCGGTCACGCCGCCCCATCCTGCCAGTACCCCGCGCGGGGCCGCCGCTCGCGCGTCACGCGGGGGTGACCGGATAAGCTGGTCCACTACCGAACCCGGATCCACGCCGCCGGGTCGCCCACAGCCGAACAGGAGCGCTCCACCGTGCCCAACGACCTCGCCAGCAGGCTGGAGCCCATCGTGGCCGAAGCCGTCAAGGCCGCGGGTTTCGACCTCGATTCCTTCGAGGTCCAGCAGGCAGGCCGCCGCCAGCTGGTCAAGGTCGTCGTCGACGGGGACGACGGCGTCGGGCTGGACGAGGTGGCGAGCGTCAGCCGCGCCGTCTCCGCCGCGCTCGACGAGAACGAGCACGTGATCGCGAGCGCGTACACGCTCGAAGTCACGTCGCCGGGTCTCGACCGGCCACTGACCGTGCAACGGCACTGGCGGCGCGCGAAGTTCCGCCTCGTCAAGATCACCCCGGCCGAAGGCGCGGCGTTCATCGGCCGCGTCGGGCACGCGGGCGAGAAATCCGCGCGAGTGCTCGTGGACGGCGAGATCCGGGACGTCACCTACGCCTCGGTGACCAAGGCGGTCATCGAGATCGAGTTCAAGCAACCACCTGCCGAGGACCTGAAACTGTTGGAAAACGATGCGTCGGCCCTGAACGCCGCCACCACGGAGCCGAAGGAGGAGCCGAAGTGAACGTCGACATCGCCGCGCTGCGCGCGATCGAACGGGACAAGGACATCCCCTTCGAGACGGTGATCGAAGCGATCGAAACCGCGCTCCTCACCGCGTACAAGCACACCGAAGGCCACCAGCCGCACGCCAGGATCGACATCGACCGCAAGAGCGGACTGGTCCGCGTCCTCGCGCACACCCTCACCCCGGACGGCCAGACCGACGAGGAGTGGGACGACACCCCCGAGGGCTTCGGCCGGATCGCGGCGACCACCGCGCGGCAGGTCATCCTCCAGCGGCTGCGCGACGCCGAGCACGAGAAGACCTTCGGCGAGTTCTCCGCCAAGGAGAACGAGATCGTCGCCG
Source organism: Amycolatopsis roodepoortensis (assembly GCF_024628825.1). Taxonomy (NCBI): domain Bacteria; kingdom Bacillati; phylum Actinomycetota; class Actinomycetes; order Pseudonocardiales; family Pseudonocardiaceae; genus Amycolatopsis; species Amycolatopsis roodepoortensis. The sequence continues at coordinate 2,437,605 of NZ_CP102415.1, read as the reverse complement.
GGGTGGTGCAGCGCGACGCCAGGGCCAACGCCCGCGGCATGGTCGTCATCCAGGTCGGCGACATCGAGGGCGTGCTGCCCGCGATCGAGCAGGTGCCCGGCGAGACCTACGAGCACGGCGACCGGATCAAGGCCTACGTCGTGACCGTCTCGCGCGGCAACCGCGGCCCGCAGATCACGCTGTCCCGTTCGCACCCGAAGCTGGTGCACAAGCTGTTCGCCCTCGAGGTCCCCGAAATCGCCGACGGCACGGTCGAGATCGCCGCCGTCGCGCGGGAGCCGGGACACCGGACCAAGATCGCGGTCCGCTCGACGGTGCCCGGCGTCAACGCCAAGGGCGCTTGCATCGGCCCGGTCGGCGCGCGCGTGCGCAACGTGATGAGCGAGCTGGCCGGCGAGAAGATCGACATCATCGACTTCTCCGAGGACCCGGCGAAGTTCGTCGGGAATGCGCTGTCGCCCGCGAAGGTTGTTTCAGTACGGGTCGTCGACGAGAAGGCCAAGACCGCTCGCGTCGTCGTCCCGGACTACCAGCTTTCGCTCGCGATCGGCAAGGAAGGGCAGAACGCCCGCCTCGCCGCCCGGCTCACCGGCTGGCGTATCGACATCCGCAGTGACGCCGCCCCTGAGCAGGGTGACGAAGCACACGCCGGGCAGGCGCGGCCCGCCGCGGCAACCGGTTCGGCTGAGTGAAGGTCGAAGCGCTAGACTTACGAGTGGTTCAGAGCCCGCGGCCGGGAACCGACCTCCAGCATGACCGGGAAACTCCGGTCCGCACGTGTGTGGGTTGCCGTAAGCGGGCCTTGATCGGCGAGTTGCTGCGAGTGGTCGCGGCGGACGGGCGGCTGATCGTCGACGAACGTCGGCGGTTGCCGGGCCGGGGTGCTTGGTTGCACCCCGTGCCGGACTGTCTGGCCAAGGCCGAGCGGCGCAGGGCGTTCCCCCGGGCACTACGTGTTCCAGGGCCGCTCGACGCCCAGGGTGTCCACGAACGCCTGGAGCGGCACGCCGAAGGCTAAAGGGCGCCGGGACATCCCCGGTGCCGGATGGAATCAGGAAGCAGGTCGACCCGTCATGAGTCAGCCGTGAAGCTGAATCAATGAACGCGCGACAATAGGACGAGGTCTGCGGGTCTGCCGCCGGCCTCCCCAGATGAGGAGAGCTGTGCCAGGCAAGGCCCGAGTACATGAGCTCGCGAAAGAGCTCGGCATCACCAGCAAGGAAGTTCTCGCCAAGTTGAAGGAACAGGGCGAGTTCGTGAAGTCCGCGTCGTCCACCGTCGAGGCGCCGGTCGCCCGTCGTCTCCGTGACGCGTATCCGTCCAAGGACGGCAAGAAGAAGCCGGTTCCGACCCCCGGCCCGCGTCCTTCACCCGCGCCGCCCGCGAAGCCCGCTGCCCCGGCTCCGGCCGCGAAGCCCGCTCAGCCCGCGCCCGCGGCGAAGTCCGAGGCCCCGGCCGCCCCCGCGGCGTCCGCTCCGGCGGCGTCGGAGAAGCCGGCCCCGGCCCAGCAGCCGTCCCGGCCCGCCACCCCGGGTGTCCGCCCGGGTCCGCGCCCCGGCCCCCGGCCGCCGGCGCCCAAGGAAGAGGTCGCTCCGGCGGCGAAGGCCGCTCCGGCCGAGCCGAAGAAGGAGACCCCGGCGGCACCCGCCACCCCGCCCGCGTCCCAGACGCCGTCGCAGGGTTCGGTCGTGCCGCCGAAGCCGCAGGGTCCCAAGCCCGGCGGCCCGAAGCCCGGCCCGCGCACTCCGCGCGTCGGCAACAACCCGTTCGGTGTGGGTTCCGGTTCGCCCGCCCCGCGTCCGTCCGGTCCGCGTCCCGGTGGCGGCAACCAGCAGGGCGGCGACAACCGTCCGCCGCGTCCCGGTGGCGGGCAGGGCGGCGACCGTCCGGCCCCGCGTCCCGGTGGCGGCGCTCCCGGTGGTAACCGGCCCAGCCCGGGCAACATGCCCCCGCGCCCGAACCCCGGCATGATGCCGGGCCGCCCGGCCCGTCCGGCCGGTGGTCCCGGTGGCGGCCGTGGTGGCCCCGGTGGCGGAGCCCGTGGTGGCCCCGGTGGCGGCGCTCGTGGCGGTCCCGGTGGCGGCGGCGGAGGTTTCCGCGGCGGTCCCGGTGGCGGCGGCGGTGGCGGTTTCCGTCCCGGCGGCGGCGGTGGCGGCGGTTTCCGTCCCGGTGGCGGTGGCCCCGGTGGCGGCGGCGGTGCCCCGGCCGGTGGCGGCGGTTTCCGTGGCGGTGGCGGTCGTGGTGGCCCCGGTGGCCGTGGCGGTACCGCGGGTGCCTTCGGGCGTCCCGGTGGCCCCTCGCGCAAGGGCCGCAAGTCGAAGCGGCAGAAGCGCCAGGAGTACATGGACAACATGCAGGCGCCCAGCGTCGGTGGTGTCCGTCTGCCCAAGGGGCAGGGCGAGACGATCCGCCTGCCGCGTGGTGCCTCGCTGACCGACTTCGCCGAGAAGATCGACGCCAACCCGGCTTCGCTGGTGCAGGTGCTGTTCCACCTCGGTGAGATGGTCACCGCGACGCAGTCGGTGTCCGACGACATCCTGGAACTGCTCGGCGGCGAAATGAACTACAACGTTCAGGTCGTCAGTCCCGAGGAAGAGGACCGGGAGCTGCTCGAGACCTTCGACATCACCTACGGCGAAGACGCGGGTGAGGAAGAGGATCTGCAGGTCCGTCCGCCGGTCGTGACCATCATGGGTCACGTCGACCACGGTAAGACCCGCCTGCTCGACACGATCCGCAAGACGAAGGTGCGCGAAGGTGAAGCCGGTGGCATCACCCAGCACATCGGCGCCTACCAGATCGAGACCGAGCTCGAGGGCAACCCGCGTCTGATCACCTTCATCGACACCCCGGGTCACGAGGCGTTCACCGCCATGCGTGCCCGTGGTGCCAACTCGACCGACATCGCGGTGATCGTGGTGGCGGCCGACGACGGTGTGATGCCGCAGACGGTCGAGGCGATCAACCACGCGCAGGCCGCCAAGGCGCCGATCGTGGTCGCGATCAACAAGATCGACAAGGAAGGCGCGAACCCGGACAAGATCCGGCAGCAGCTGACCGAGTACGGCCTGGTCGCCGAGGAGTACGGCGGCGACACGATGTTCGTCGAGATCTCCGCGCGGCAGAACATCAACATCGACGGCCTGCTCGAGGCGATCCTGCTGACCGCCGACGCCGCGCTGGACCTCCGGGCCAACCCGGACATGGAGGCCCAGGGTGTCGCGATCGAGGCCCACCTCGACCGCGGCCGCGGTCCGGTGGCCACGGTGCTGGTCCAGCGAGGCACGCTGCGCGTCGGTGACTCGGTCGTGGCGGGTGACGCCTACGGCCGCGTCCGCCGGATGGTCGACGAGCACAACGTCGACGTCACGGAGGCGTACCCGTCGCGTCCCGTCCAGGTCATCGGGTTCACCTCGGTGCCGGGCGCGGGCGACACCTTCCTGGTGGTCGACGAGGACCGCGTCGCCCGGCAGATCGCCGAGCGCCGTTCCGCCCGGACGCGCAACGCCCTCAACGCGTCGCGCCGCAAGCGGGTCAGCCTCGAGGACCTCGACTCCGCCTTGAAGGAGACGAACAGCCTCAACCTGATCATCAAGGGTGACAACTCCGGTACCGTCGAGGCGCTCGAAGCCTCGCTGGTGCAGCTCGAGGTCGGCGACGACGTCGAACTCAACGTCGTGCACCGCGGTGTCGGTGGCGTCACCGAGTCCGACATCGACCTGGCGACCGCGTCCGACGCGATCGTCCTGGGCTTCAACGTCCGTGCGCAGGGCAAGGCGACCGAGCGGGCCACCCGCGAAGGCGTCGACGTCCGGTACTACACGGTCATCTACCAGGCGATCGAGGAGATCGAGCAGGCTCTGAAGGGCATGCTCAAGCCGGAGTACGAAGAGGTCGAGCTCGGCAAGGCGGAGATCCGCGACGTCTTCAAGTCGTCGAAGATCGGCACCATCGCCGGTTGTCTCGTCGTCTCGGGCGAGATCCGCCGCAACGCGCGGGCCCGTCTGCTCCGCGACGCGACCGTCATCGCCGAGAACCTGCCGATCAGCTCGCTGCGGCGGTTCAAGGACGACGTGGTCGAGGTCCGCGACGGATTCGAGTGTGGTCTGACTCTGGGGTCGTACAGCGATCTCAAGGTCGGCGACATCATCGAGACCTACGAGCAGCGCGAAAAGCCGCGTGCGTAAGTGACAAAGCGGCGCTCTCCCGCATCTGGGCGGGGGAGCGCCGCTTCACCTTCTAAACAACCCAGAACCCCCCATGTTCGTAGGAGCTCTTGAGCTCGACATCCTGCTGGGCGACGTCCACTCGCTCAAGCAGAAGCGATCCGTGATCAAGCCGGTGCTGGCCGAGGTACGCAGGCGTTTCGACGTCTCCGTCGCCGAAGCCGGCCATCAAGACCTGCACCGGCGCGCGCTGATCGGTGTGGCCGTGGTCGCGGCGAGTGGCGAGCACGTTCGTGACGTGCTCGACTCGTGTGAGCGCCTCATGGCCGGGAGGCCGGAGTTCGAACTGCTCTCCACCCACCGCCGGCTGCTCGGCCCGGACGACTAGCAGAAGACCTTTCGAGGAGACGAAATCCCATGGCCGACCCCGCTCGGGCTCGTAAGCTCGCCAAGCGGATCTCACAGATCGTCGCGCACGCGATCGAGCACGACATCAAGGATCCGCGGCTGAACCACGTGACGATCACCGACACGAAGATCACGGCGGATCTGCACGACGCCACGGTCTACTACACGGTGCTCGGCGAGAATCTGGAGTCCACGCCCGACCACGCCGGCGCCGCGGCGGCGCTCGAGTCCGCCCGCGGTGTCCTGCGCACGAAGGTCGGGCAGGGCACGGGTGTCCGCTACACCCCGACGCTGGCCTTCGTGGCCGACAGCATTCCCGAGGACGCCAAGCGCATCGAAGACCTCCTCGCGAAGGCCAGGGAGGCCGACGCGGAGGTCGCCCGGCGGGCGACCGGGGCGCAGCACGCCGGTGAACCCGACCCGTACAAGCCACCGCGGGAAGAGGCCGAAGACGATGAGTTCGCCGACGAGGAGACCCGTCGCTGAGAGGGTGGACCACGCCGTGAGCCGGCGTGGCCTGCTGCTGGGGGCCGCGGCTCTCGGCGGCTCGGCGCTGCTTTCCGCTTGCGGCGCCGAGAAACCGCCCCTGGTGGGGCCGCCTCCGGTGGCCCCGCCGAGCACCCCGACGCCGCTCACCGAAGCGGTCACGGTGCAGAAGATGCGGTCCGCGGCGCGGAACCGCGACGTCAACCTCGTCATCATCGCGCCGGACGGGGTGTCACGGGTCGGGATGCCGGTCTGTGTCGCCCTGCACGGGCGCGGCGCCGACGCGCGCACGTTCCTGGACCTCGGTGTGCAGGAAGCGCTGAACCAGGCCGTCGCGGCCGGGCGGCCCGGGTTCGCGGTGGCCGCCGTCGACGGCGACAACTACTGGGTGGACGTCGGCAAGGGCGACGATCCGCAGCGGATGCTGTCCGACGAACTGCCCGGCTGGCTCGCCCAGCGTCAGCTGCGGCCGCCGTCGGCGATGTTCGGGATCTCGATGGGCGGGTTCGGCGCGCTGCGTTACGCCCGTGACCACAAGGACCTGAAAGCCGTCGCCGTCGCCAGCGCGGCGTTGTTCGTCAGCTGGCCCGATGCCAAGTCCCGCAAGGTCTTCGCGGATCGCGCGCAATGGGAATCGCATGAGCCGCTGCTGCACACCGGCGACCTTTCCGCCGGATCGACCGGCGTGTGGTGCGGGAACTCGGATCCCTTCGCCGGCGCCGACCGCAAGCTCATCAAGGCGCTGAACCCCGCCGTCGCGAAGATGGCCCCCGGCGCGCACAACGACGACTACTGGCGCGAGATCATGCCGGACGTGCTGAAGTTCGTGGGGGAACGCATCGTCTGACCCCGAAATGCGTGAGGCACGAGGGTGACCTTCCGGCGCCAGTGTCGCGAAAGCCACTTTCGGGACACCAGACGTCGCGAAAGTGGCTTTCGCGACATGCTCACCGGGGCCATTCGCGCCAAGCCCCGGACATGGTGCGCGATGCCGACTACCGCATTCAGAGGACGAAACGCCTGGAGTCAGGCGGGTTTCGCGGCGACGATCAGGTCCCGCACGATCGCCTGGTCCACCCGGTGCGCGAACTCCGCGAACGGCCCGTCCTCGCGGACCACCAAACCCGCCTTGTCCAGGATCGCGGCGAGTTCCTCGCGGGGCGCGACGTTGGTGTTCCAGGAGATGCCGAGCGCGCCGCCGGGCCGCAGCACCCGTGTCCACACGGGAACGGCGGCCGCGAGCAGGTCGCGCGGGCTGCGCGCGAGCGACGCGTCCTGGGTGCGGTGGCTGCCGTGCTGCACGCCGTACGGGGCGTCGGTGACGATGAGGTCCACCGAGTTCGGCCGCAGCAGTTCGTCGGTGGTGAGCGTGTCGCAGTTGAGGTAGCTCAGCTTGCGGACGTCACCGGCCTTGTACCGCTCCTTGGTGATCCCGAAACCGATGTCGAGCCGCCTGCCGAGGCGGACCTTGTTGCGGCGCACCTGACCGGATTCGGCGCTGTGCTTGATCCGCTTCTGCTTCAGCCAGGTCTTGATGAACAGCTCGTAGGAGTCGAAGTCCTTGCCGTCGACGTCGAGGCCGGTCGCGTCGAAGCCGTACATCATCGCCTGGTTCAGCGTGGTGCCTCGGCCGCAGAGCGGATCGAGCAGGTGCAGTGGTTCGTCCAGCATCGCCGCCGGGTTCGCCGTCGACATCAGGGTGACGTTGACGAGGAGCTTGGTGAACAGCTCGTTCGTCTTGCCAGGGTACTTCTGGATGGTCAGCAGATCCGAGTCGAAGTTCGCGAGCGGGCCGATCGTCACCGGCTTCAGGACGCCGTCGCCGAGTTCGAACAGCGCGTACAGCGCGGAAAGGTTCGAAAGGAGCGCGAGATCGCGTTCGCTCAGCGGGGCGGGCGTGGTGAAGGTGAGGTAGCCGACGCCGCCGAGTTCCGTCTCGCCGATCTCGGAGACCTCGGTCTCCAAAGCGGACAGACCGAACACCGCCAGCTCCGCCCGCAGCAGGGCCGGAGTGGAGTCGGTGTAGACCCGGTTGGCGGACGGGTAGACCAGGATCGCGTACTCGGACATCCGGTAGAGCGTAGCTTGACTGATTGTGACAACCACTCCAGTGCCGAACCTGAAGGAAGCCGCCGCCCTGCTGGCACGCGCGAACGACGTGACCCTGCTCGGCCATGTCCGCCCGGACGCCGACGCGCTCGGCAGCGCGCTGGCGCTGGGCCGGGCGCTCCAGCTGCGCGGCGGCGTGAAGGTCCGTGTCTCGGTCGGCGAGCCCGAGGAGATGCCCGAAACCCTGCGGAGCCTGGACGCGGGCGCGCTCTTCGTCCCCGCGAGCGAGCTGCCGGAGAGTGAACAGCTCCTGGTCGCGCTGGACACGCCCACCCCGGGCAGGCTCGGGAAGCTCGCGCCGCGGGTGGACGCCGTCCGCGCGGCGGGCGGTGACGTCCTGGTGATCGACCACCACGCGTCCAACGTCTTCTACGGCACGCATCACGTCGTCGACGACACCGCCGAAGCCACCGCCGTCCTCGTCTTCGCGTTGCTGGAGGAACTCGGCACCGAGATCGACGAGCCGATCGCGCGCTGCCTGTACGCGGGGCTCGTCACCGACACGAGCGGGTTCCGCCGGGCCCGTCCGTCGACCCATCTGATGGCCGCGAAGCTGCTGGAAGCCGGAGTCGACCCGGACAAGGTGGTCCGCGAGATCGTCGACGATCACCCGTTCGCGTGGTTGCCGATGCTGTCGGACGTCCTCGCGGGTGCCCGGCTCGAACCGGACGAGGCACGCGGTTTCGGCCTCGCCCACGCCGTCGTCACCCTCGACGCCGCGCGATCCGTGCGCGCCGAGGAGGTCGAGGCGGTCATCGACGTCGTCCGGTCCACTCGCGAGGCCGGGGTCGCCGTGGTGCTCAAGGAGGCCGAACCGACGGGGCCGCGGCAGCGATGGACGGTCTCGCTTCGCTCGGCGGGCGGCGTCGACGTCTCGGCGGCCGCGGGGGAGCTGGGCGGCGGCGGGCATCGCCAGGCGGCCGGGTGCACCGCGGAAGGCACGGCGGACGAGGTGCTCGGCAAGCTGCGGGAGGCCCTGTCGAGGGCGCCGCTGCTGTGATCCGCTGACGAGCGGTGTCATCGTAATTTCATCGGTCGTTCCTAACGTGATCCCCACGATGAACGACCGAGACTCCCTCCGCCGCCGGATCCTGGTCACGCTGGGCGTGATCGCGCTGTTCCGGCTGGGCCAGAGCCTGCCCACCCCGCATGTGACCGTCCGCGCGCCGGAAGCCGATCACCCGGTGCGCTGGATCCTCGACCTCCTCACCGGCGGCGGCCTGGCCACCCTGCCGGTGTTCGCTTTGGGTGTCCTGCCCTGCTTGGCCGCACCGCTGCTCCTGCGAGGACTGATCGCCCTGATCCCGCGGCTGGCCGCGCTCCGGGCCGAAGGCGAAGCCGGCGCGCGGGTACTGAAGCGGTACCAGCGGCGGCTCACCGTCGCGCTCGGTCTGCTGGGCGCAGCCGGGGCGCTCGTGTTCCGCGGCCAGAGCGTCCTCGACGGACACGGGGCCATCGCCGTCGTGTGCCTGACCGCGGGAACCGCGGTGGTCCTCCGGCTGACCGAGGTGATCACCGACCGGGGTTTCGGCGACGGCGTCCGTATCCTGCTGCTCGCGCAGGTCCTGGCGGTGCTGCCGCCGGAGTTCCTGCGGCTGTACGAAAGGACGGGCTGGGCCGCGATCGCGGTGACGATCGTGGTGACGCTGTCGATCACGGTGCTCACGATCGTCCTCGCGCAGGGACAGCGCCGTGTTCCGGTGCAGTACGCCAAGCGGATGATCGGCAGGCGCGCTTTCGGCGGGACGCCGACCTACGTTCCCTTCCGGTTCCCGCAAGCCAACAGTCCGGCCGTTCTCGCCGCGGTGCTGCTGTCGGTGCCGGCGTTTTTCTTCGGCCTGGGAGATCACTGGTGGATCGCGGGCTACTTCGTCCTCGTCTGCCTCTTCGCCTTCGCGAGGGCGGCCGTGCGGCAGGACATGGACAAGGTGGCGGGCGAACTGGTGCGGGTGGGCGGTTTCGTCCCCGGGATCCGGCCGGGCAACCCGACCGCCCAATACCTCGACCACGTGAGCCGCCGGATCATCGCCTTCGGCGCCCTCTGCTCGGGAGTGGTCGCGTTGATCCCGGCCGCCGGCCTGGCCCTGCTGGACGCGAGCCCGATGCCGCTCGTCGCCGGGGTCACCTTGCAGGTGGTCCTCGTCTTCCTCGTCAGTGTCTCGCTCGACACCACGCGGCAGATCGAATCACTGCGCCAGCAACGCCGCTACGCACCGTTCCTCCGCTGAAGTGCGGGAGCCGGCCGCCGCCGAGGGCGTCGGCGCCTACGTCACCGGTGCGAAGCAGGCCCGCTTCGGCCCGGCCGGTTTCCCGGCGACTGGGACTGTCGTACCAGACGTCTAGTCTGCATCGGTGCCTGAAGCTTCCGAACCCGACGAGCGCGTCCCGCCGAAACGCGTGCTCGGTCTCGCCGTGCCCGCGCTCGGCGTTCTCGCCGCCGAACCGCTGTACGTCCTGGTGGACACGGCCGTCGTCGGTCACCTCGGCGCGCTGCCGCTGGCCGGGCTCGCCGTCGGCGGTGTCGTGCTGTCGCAGGTTTCGAGCCAGCTGACGTTCCTGTCGTACGGCACCACGGCGCGGACGGCGCGGCTGCACGGCGCGGGCCGCCGGGGCGACGCGGTCCGCGAAGGCGTCCAGGCGACCTGGCTGGCGGTGATCGTCGGGCTGGTCGTGATCGTCGCCGGGCAGCTGCTGGCCGCGCCGATCGCCCGGGTCCTTTCCGGCGACGCCGCGATCACCGACGCTGCCGTCTCCTGGCTGCGGATCGCGTTGTTCGGCACGCCGTTCATCCTGATCACGATGGCGGGCAACGGCTGGATGCGCGGCGTCCAGGATTCCGCCAAACCGTTGCGCTATGTGCTGGCGGGCAACGGGATCTCCGCCGTGCTGTGCCCGGTGCTGGTGTACGGCGCGGACTGGGGGCTGGAAGGGTCGGCGATCGCGAACGTCGTCGCGCAGGTGATCTCTGCGTCGCTGTTCATCGCGGCGCTGGTGCGGGAGCGGGTCCCGCTGCGCCCGGAGCCGAAGGTGATGCGCGCCCAGCTCGGCCTCGGCCGGGATCTGGTGCTCCGCAGCCTCGCCTTCCAGGCGTGTTTCGTCTCCGCCGCCGCGGTCGCCGCGCGGACGTCGACCGAGGCCGTCGGCGCGCACCAGGTCGTGCTGCAGCTGTGGACCTTCCTCGCGCTGGTGCTGGACTCGCTAGCGATCGCCGCGCAGTCGCTCGTGGGCGCCGCCCTCGGTGCCGGCGCGAGCAAACGGGCCCGCGGGCTGTCGAGGCAGATCACCGGCTACGGGCTGGTGTTCGGCTGCTTCCTCGGCGTCGTGTTCGCGTCGGTGGCCGGGGTGCTGCCGCGGGTGTTCACCTCCGACGCGGCGGTGCTCGGCCAGATCCCGCACGCGTGGTGGTTCTTCGTCGCGCTGCAACCGATCGCCGGCGTGGTGTTCGCGCTGGACGGCGTCCTGCTCGGCGCGGGCGACGCCGCCTTCCTGCGCAACGCGACCCTGCTGAGCGCGGCGCTCGGGTTCCTGCCGCTGATCTGGCTGTCGCTCGCGTTCGGCTGGGGGCTGGCCGGGATCTGGACCGGGCTCTCGTTGTTCATGCTCCTGCGGCTGGCGACCCTGCTGGTGCGGTGGCGCTCGGGGCGGTGGGCCGTCGAGGGCGCCGTCCGCGTTTAGTCCTCTGGATGCGGTCCTTGCGCGGGCGACTACCGCATCCAGAGGACGAAATGCGGGAGGGGAGGCGTGTGGCGAAAAGCACCCGGGTAACGGCTATGTTTCGTCGTTGCTTACGCGCTACAACTATATGAGGCGGCAGTGCGGGCGTCTCCACGCCCGAACCGTGCTCAAGGAGGAAATACTGTGACAGGCCGAGCCACCCGCCGGTCCTGGTTCATCTGGTTCGCCGCCGTCACCGTCTACCTCCTCGCCGTCTTCCACCGCACCTCGTTCGGGGTCGCCGGGCTCCAGGCCGCCGACCGCTTCGGCGTCGGCGCGGCCGCGCTCGGCACGTTCACCGTCCTGCAGGTCGGCGTCTACGCCGCGATGCAGATCCCCACCGGCGTCCTCGTCGACCGTTACGGCCCGCGCCGCGTGCTCACCGCCGCCGTGTTCTTCCTCGGCCTCGGCCAGACCCTGCTCGCGGTCGCGGATTCGTACCCGCTCGGACTGATCGCCCGCGCGGTCGTCGGCTTCGGCGACGCGTTGACGTTCGTGAGCATCATGCGGCTGATCGCCGCGCATTTCCCCGGCCGCCAGTACGCGCTGCTCGCCGCGCTGACCGGGGCCATCGGTTACGTCGGCAACCTCGCCGCGACGGTCCCGCTCGGCCTGCTGCTCGACGGCCCCGGCTGGACCCCGACGTTCCTCGCCGTCGGCCTGGTGACCGCGCTGTACGCCGCCGTCGTCGCCCTTCGCGTCAAGGACTCCCCGCCCGGCGAGCCGGCGCCCGTGCGCGAACGGGTGCACCCGAAACTGCTGGGCCGCCAGGTCGCCGCCGCGTGGCGCACCCCGGGCACCCGGCTGGGTTTCTGGGTCCACTTCAGCACGATGTTCGCCCCCAACGTGCTGACCATGCTCTGGGGTGTCCCGTTCCTCGTGCAGGGGCAGGGCTATCCGAAGGCCACCGCGAGTTCGCTGCTGATCGTGTTCGTGTTCGGCTCGATGCTCGGCGGACCGTTGATCGGCGGACTGATCGGACGGCGCCCGTCGCTGCGGATGCCGCTCGTCGGCGGGTACATCGGCGGCGCCGCGGTGATGTGGGCGGTCCTGCTCGGCTGGGGCGGGACGATCCCGGTCGCGGTCCTGGTCCCCGTGTTCGCGTTCCTCTCCCTCGGCGGCCCGGCGTCGATGATCGGTTTCGCGCTGGCGCGGGACTACAACCCGCTCTCACGCGTCGGCACCGCGACCGGGGTGGTGAACGTCGGCGGCTTCGTGGCCACGACGATCTCGGCGCTCGCGGTCGGCGTGCTGCTGGAGTGGACTGGCGGCACGTTCCGCCTGGCGCTGCTGTCCGTGATCGCGGTGCTCGCGTTCGGCACCTTCCGGATGCTCGTGTGGTGGCGGCGCACCCGCGCCGTGCTGTTCGAGGCCGAAGCCCGCGGCGAGGCGATCCCGGTGCAGATCCGGCGCCGCCGCTGGGACGCCGAAGCACCGCTGCCCGTCTCGTCCTGGGCGAGAGGCTGAAAGATAGGGTTCGGCCCGTGTCGCGCCCCAATCAGGCTCAAGCCAAGAAACGTCCCGCCCCGCCGCCCGGCCTCGTCATCGTCGACAAACCGTCCGGGATGACCTCCCACGACGTCGTCGCCAGGGCGCGGCGCTTCATGGGCACCCGCAAGGTCGGGCACGCCGGCACCCTCGACCCGATGGCCACCGGCGTCCTCGTGCTCGGCATCGAACGCGCGACGAAACTCCTCGGCCACTTGGCGCTGGACCGCAAGACCTACCTCGCGACCCTCTCCTTGGGACTGTCCACCACGACCGACGACGCCGAGGGCGAGCCGATCGCCGAAGCCGCCCCGGACGTCGTCGAGAAGATCACCGACGAAGCGATCGCGGCCGGGATCGCCGCGCTGACCGGCGACATCCAGCAGGTGCCGAGCGCGGTCAGCGCGGTCAAGATCGACGGCAAACGCGCGTACGCCCGGGTCCGCGCCGGCGAAGAGGTCGTCATCCCGCCGCGTCCGGTCACCGTGCACCGCTTCGACCTGCTCGCCACCCGCCGCGAGGCGGGCCGGATCGAACTCGACGCCGTCGTCGAATGCTCGTCGGGGACCTACGTCCGGGCGCTGGCCCGCGATCTCGGCGCCGGGCTGGGCGTCGGCGGGCATCTGCTCGCGTTGCGGCGCACCACGGTCGGGCCGTTCACGCTCGCCAAGGCCCGCACCCTCGACCAGCTCGAAGACAAGCCGGAACTGTCGCTGGACCTCGACGCCGCCGTCGCCGCCGCGTTCCCGCGCCGCGATCTGGACGTCCGCATGGCGCAGGCGGTCCGATATGGACAGAGGGTGCCCGCGGCCGGGATCGAGGGCACGTACGGGATGTTCGGACCGGACGGCCGGGTGCTCGCGCTCGCCGCGGACGAAGGCGAACTGGCCCGGTCGGTGGTCGTGTTGCTGCCCGCCTAGGGTATTGACCGGAGCGGGCTTGAGGAGACGGGGCCAGAAGTGCAGCGTTGGCGTGGTTTGGGTGACCTCCCCGGGAGCTGGGGACGGTGCGTGGTGACGATCGGCGTCTTCGACGGCGTGCACCGCGGTCATCAGGAGCTGATTTCGAGGACGGTCCGCGCCGCCGCCGAACGCGGCGTGCCGAGCGTGGTGCTGACCTTCGATCCGCATCCGTCGGAGGTGATCCGGCCGGGCAGTCATCCGGCGCAGCTGACCACGTTGCGCCGCAAGGCGGAACTGGTCGAGGGCCTGGGCGCGGACGTCTTCTGCGTGCTGCCGTTCACGCTGGAGCTGTCGCGGCTGACGGCGCACGAGTTCGTGCACGAGGTGCTGGTGGACAAGCTGCACGCGGCCGCGGTGATCGTGGGGGAGAACTTCACCTTCGGCGCCAAGGCGGCCGGCGACGTCGAACTCCTTCGCACGCTGGGCAAGCGGTTCGGTTTCGTGGCGCAGGGAGCGGAACTGCAGGGACTGCTCGCCCAGGAGCAGGCGGACAACGACATCACCTTCTCCTCGACCTACGTCCGCTCGTGCATCGACGCCGGCGACGTCGTCGCCGCGTCCGAAGCGCTCGGCAGGCCGCACCGGCTGGAGGGCATCGTCGTCCGGGGCGACGGCCGGGGACACGACCTCGGCTACCCGACGGCGAACCTGTCGACGCCGCGGTTCGCCGCGGTGCCCGCCGACGGCGTCTACAGCGCCTGGTTCACCCGTTCGTCGGATTCCGGCCGACGGCTGCGCGCCGCCGTGTCGGTCGGCACCAACCCGACCTTCTCGGGGCGGGAACGCACCGTCGAGGCCTTCGTCCTCGACATCGACGAGGATTTCTACGGGCAGCACGTCGCGCTCGATTTCGTCACCAAGCTGCGGGATCAGGTCCGGTTCCCGACCTCGGAGGGGCTGGTGGCGCAGATCGACGAGGACGTCGCCCGCACCAGGGAACTGCTCGGCGAGCAGGACTGACGGTTCCGGCCTTGGCCGGGATGACAATCGGCAAACACACCCGCTCACGTGCGTTCCGGTGGCAAGATGTCACGGACCGCGCATGGCGTTCGATGGGGTTAAGGGGAGCGGACCAAGGTGGAGGACCACAAGATCGTCCAGCGGAACATCGCGCTGCAGAAGGAGTGGTACGGGGAGCCGCTCGGCGATCGCGTGCGGAGACTGGTCGTCGCCTTCGACATCTCCCAGGCCTTCCTCGCCGAGGTCCTCGGCATCAGCGCGCCCATGCTCAGCCAGGTGATGAGCGGGCGCCGCGCCAAGATCGGGAACCCCGTAGTCCTCGCCAAGATGATCATGCTGGAGCGCAAGGTGCTGGTCCCGGCGGTCGCCGCGGGGGACCGCAAGGCCATGCAGGAGGCGCTCGAGGACGTCCGCGACTCGCGGCCGACGGTGGGCCGGGACAGCATCCCGGTCGGCGCCGTCGCCGACGACCAGGGTGTGCTCGTGGCGCTGCGGGACATCGGCGAGGACGAAGACCTCACCGAAGCCGCGAAGCTGCTCGACGAGGACTTCCCGTCCCTGGCGGACCTGCTGCGCCGCGCCGCGCGGAACGGTTCCTGACGTAACTTGCGTGCTTGGCGGCGTAACTCGCGTGTTTGGAGGCGTAACTCACGAGTTACGCCTCCAAACACGCGAGTTACGGCTCTGATCACGTGAGTCACGCGCCCATGACGCTCTTCAGTGCGTTGATCCCGCCGGACGACGTCCTCGACGAGGTCGCCGCCGCCCTCGGCACGCCCGAAAAGGGCGATTTCCGCTGGTCACCGCGGGAGGACTGGCACATCACCCTCGGGTTCTACGGCCGGGACGACCCGGCGGACCGAGGCGACTGGCTCGCCGCGCGGCTGGACGGCGCGGCCCCGGTCGACCTCCGGCTGGAAAAGGCCGCGACATTCCCCGGGGTGCTGTGGTTGAGTGTGTCCGGAACCGGGCTCCACGAGCTGGCCCTGAAGGCCGGCGCGGAGAACGAGGGCAGGCCGTACGTGGCCCACCTGACACTGGCCCGCTTCCCCCGCGACCGGCCGCGAGCCGCGAGCGCGTGGGAGGAGCGGCTGGCCGGGTTCACCAGTGAGACCTGGACGGCGACCGAGGCCGTCCTGATGAGCAGTGACCGTGAACAGGGCGTTTCCCGCTACCGGGTGATCCGGTCGTACGCGCTGGACCACGCCCGCGCCTGAAGCCGCTGATCACGAGGCTGGTAGCCTTGATGATTGGGTCCGGCTGCAGTCCGTGGCGGCCGTGACCGTCTCACCCGGCGTGAAGACATCGTCCGGGCCGCACGGCACAGATATCTAGGAGCACCACTGTGGCTTTGTCCACCGAAGAGAAGAAGTCGATCCTTGCCGAGTACGGCGTGCACGACTCGGACACCGGATCCCCGGAGGCCCAGGTCGCGCTGCTGACCAAGCGCATCGTCGGCCTCACCGAGCACCTCAAGGCTCACAAGCACGACCACCACTCCCGTCGCGGGCTTCTGCTGCTGGTCGGCCGCCGCCGCCGGCTGCTGAACTACGTGATGAAGGTGGACATCGAGCGTTACCGTGCGCTGATCCAGCGTCTCGGCCTGCGCCGATAGCTTGAACCCGAGGGGGAGTGACCACAACGGTCGCTCCCCCTCGGTCCAAGTACAGAGAGCTCTGTCTTTTCGAAGAGCGTGGCGCGAGCGCGCACGAGGAACCGTCCGCCGGTCCTCGGTAGTGGTTCCCGGGCAACGGCCCGGGGGCTTCGATCGAAGACCGGCCTCACTCCTCGAGCGTCCGCAGGCGAAACAGGTCCCAGGGTGGGAGACTCGCGCCGTTACAGAGGATCAAAAGAGGAGATACACCCTATGACCGACTCCACCGGAGTCACCGTGCACGAAACCGAAGCCGTGATCGACAACGGCCGTTTCGGCACTCGCACCGTCCGCTTCGAGACCGGCCGCCTGGCCCGTCAGGCCGCCGGTTCCGTCGTCGCGTACCTCGACGAAGAGACCATGCTGCTGTCGGCGACCACCGCGTCGAAGCACCCGAAGGACCACTTCGACTTCTTCCCGCTGACCGTGGACGTCGAAGAGCGGATGTACGCCGCCGGCCGCATCCCCGGCGCGTTCTTCCGCCGTGAAGGCCGCCCGTCGACCGACGCGATCCTGACCTGCCGCCTGATCGACCGGCCGCTGCGCCCGTCGTTCGCCGACGGTCTCCGCAACGAGATCCAGGTCGTCATCACCGTCCAGAGCCTCAACCCGGACGACCCGTACGACGTGCTCGCGATCAACGCGGCCTCGGCCTCGACCCAGATCGCCGGTCTGCCGTTCTCCGGTCCGGTCGGCGGCGTCCGCGTCGCGCTGATCGAGGGCCAGTGGGTCGCGTTCCCGACCTGGAAGCAGCTGGAAGAGGCCACCTTCAACATGGTGGTCGCCGGCCGGATCGTCGGTGACGACGTCGCCATCATGATGGTCGAGGCCGAAGGCACCGAGAAGACCCTCGACCTGATCGCCGACGGCGGCAAGGCGCCGGACGAGATCGCCGTCGCCGAGGGCCTCGAGGCCTCGAAGCCGTTCATCAAGGTGCTGTGCGAGGCCCAGCAGCAGCTGGCCGAGCTCGCCGCCAAGCCGACCGGCGAGTTCCCGGTCTTCCTCGCCTACGAGCAGGACGCGTACGACGCCGTCGCCGCCATCGCGACCGACGACCTCGCGAACGCCCTGACCATCGCGGGCAAGCAGGACCGCGACAACGCGACCGACCAGGTCAAGGCCGCGGTGCTGGAGAAGGTCGGCCTCGGCGAGGGCGAAGCCTTCCAGGGCCGCGAGAAGGAGATCGGCGCGGCGTTCAAGGCCCTGTCGAAGAAGATCATGCGCAAGCGCGTCCTCACGGACAAGATCCGCATGGACGGCCGCGGGCTGACCGACATCCGCTCGCTCGCCGCCGAGGTCGCCGTGATCCCGCGGGCGCACGGTTCGGCGCTGTTCGAGCGCGGTGAGACCCAGATCCTGGGCGTCACCACGCTGAACATGCTCCGCATGGAGCAGCAGATCGACTCGCTCTCCCCGGAGACCACGAAGCGGTACCTGCACCACTACAACTTCCCGCCGTTCTCCACCGGCGAGACCGGCCGCGTCGGTTCGCCGAAGCGGCGCGAGATCGGCCACGGCATGCTCGCCGAGCGCGCCCTGGTCCCGGTCCTGCCGAAGCGGGACGAGTTCCCGTACGCGATCCGCCAGGTCTCCGAGGCGCTGGGCTCCAACGGCTCCACCTCGATGGGCTCGGTCTGCGCCTCGACCATGGCGCTGCTGAACGCGGGTGTCCCGCTGAAGGCGCCGGTCGCCGGTATCGCCATGGGCCTCATCTCCGACGAGGTCGACGGCGAGACCCGCTACGTCGCGCTGACCGACATCCTCGGTGCCGAGGACGCCATGGGCGACATGGACTTCAAGGTCGCCGGCACCAAGGACATCATCACCGCGCTGCAGCTGGACACGAAGCTCGACGGCATCCCGTCGGAGGTCCTCGCGGCCGCGCTGAAGCAGGCGAAGGACGCCCGTCTCACCATCCTGGAGGTCATCGCCGAGGCGATCGACGGCCCGGACGAGATGAGCCCGTTCGCCCCGCGCGTCACCAGCGTGAAGATCCCGGTGGACAAGATCGGCGAGGTCATCGGCCCGAAGGGCAAGATGATCAACTCGATCACCGAGGAGACCGGCGCCGACATCTCCATCGAGGACGACGGCACGATCTACGTGGGCGCGGCCGACGGCCCGTCGGCGGAGGCGGCGATCGACAAGATCAACGCCATCGCCAACCCGCAGCTGCCCAAGGTCGGCGAGCGCTTCCTCGGCACCGTGGTGAAGACGGCCGCGTTCGGCGCGTTCGTCTCGCTGCTGCCGGGCAAGGACGGCCTGGTGCACATCTCGAAGCTGGGCAACGGCAAGCGGATCGCCAAGGTCGAGGACGTGGTCAACGTGGGCGACAAGCTCCGCGTCGAGATCGCCGACATCGACAACCGCGGCAAGATCAGCCTGATCGTGGTCCAGGAAGAAGACGCCAAGGCGGCTGAAGGCGACAAGGCCGAGGCCCCGAAGGCCGACGCCCAGTAATCCTGGCTGAACCGATGTGAAACGTCGGGAAAGGGTCGTTCGGGACAACTTGTGTCCTGAACGACCCTTTCCTGACATGTGAGTAAGGAATCCGTTGGCTCGTCAGGTTCCCGGGCACGAACAGCCCGTCGGCAGCACCCGTACGCTGGAGTCCACTTCGGACGGTGCGGTGGTCAAACGCAGTGTGCTGGCCGGTGGCCTCCGGGTCATCACCGAGCACGTACCCGCCTCCCGGTCCGCGACGGTCGGGCTGTGGGTCGGGGTCGGATCGCGGGACGAGCCGTCGTCGGTCGAGGGCGCGGCGCATTACCTCGAACACCTACTGTTCAAGGGCACCACGAACCGGGACGCCACCCAGATCGCCGAGGAGATCGACGCGGTCGGCGGCGAGTTCAACGCGTTCACCGCGAAGGAGCACACCTGCTACTACGCGCAGGTGCTCGACGAGGATCTGCCGCTGGCGATGGACCTCGTCACCGACGTCGTGTTCGAGGCGCTGTGCACGGACAAGGACGTCGAGACCGAACGCAGCGTCGTGCTCGAAGAGATCTCGATGCGTGACGACGACCCCGAAGACCTGCTGCACGAGACGTTCGTCGGCGCGATCCTGGGCAGCCACGCGCTGGGCCGTCCGGTGCTGGGCAGCGAGAAGTCCATCGTCGAGATGTCCGCTTCGGCGTTGCGCGGGTTCTACCGGCGCCGCTACACCCTGCCGCGGATGGTGCTCGCGGTCGCCGGGAACGTCGAGCACGCCCAGGTGCTTCGCTTGGTGCGCAAGGCTTTGCGGACCAGGCTGACCGGGGCGGCGACGCCGGTGCCGCCGCGCGGCGGGCGGGCGCGGATCGCGATGGCGCCGAAACTCGCGCTGCACACCGACGACACCGAACAGGCGCACGTGATGCTCGGCCTGCGTTCGCTGTCACGGCACGACGACCGCCGGTTCGCGCAGTCGGTGCTCAACGCCGCGCTCGGCGGCGGGATGAGTTCGCGCCTGTTCCAGGAGGTCCGGGAGAAGCGCGGGCTGGCGTACCAGGTGTACTCGTCCGTCGCGAGTTACGCCGACACCGGGCACATGGCCGTGTACGCGGGCTGCCAGCCGGAAAAGCTCGGCGAGGTCGCCGGGGTGATCCGCGAGGTGCTCGAACTCGTCGGCAAGGACGGGCTGAGCGAAGCCGAGGTCGCGCGCGCGAAGGGGCAGTTGCGGGGCGGGCTCGTGCTCGGCCTCGAAGACACTTCGTCACGCATGTCGCGGATCGGCAAGAACGAACTCAACTACGGCCGCTATCTCGGCGTCGACGACACGGTGGCGCGGATCGACGCCGTCACCACCGAAGAGGTCTGTGCGCTCGCTCGCACTCTGCTCGCCCGCCCTGGTGGCGTCTCGGCGGCGGCGGTGGTCGGGCCGTACGCTCACGCCGACGACCTTCCGGACGATCTGCACGAGGTGATCGCATCATGACCGCTGGAATTCGCGTCGGTGTGCTGGGCGCACGCGGCCGGATGGGCCAGGAAGTGGTGAACGCCGTCGATGGCGCCGACGACATGGAGCTCGTCGCCGCGCTCGACGCCGGTGACGACCTCGCGGCGCTCAAGCAGGCGCAGGTCGTCGTCGACTTCACCCATCCCGACGCGGTGATGGACAACCTGGAGTTCCTGACCGGCAACGGGATCCACGCCGTGGTCGGCACCACCGGGTTCAGCGAGGAGCGGCTGGAGAAGCTGCGCTCGTGGCTCGCGGCCGACCCGTCGCTCGGCGTGCTGATCGCGCCGAACTTCGCGCTCGGCGCGGTGCTGGCGATGCGGTTCGCCCAGCAGGCGGCGCGGTTCTACAACTCGGCCGAGGTCATCGAGCTGCACCACAACCGCAAGGCCGACGCGCCCTCCGGCACGGCCGCGCACACCGCCCGGCTGATCGGCGAGGCCCGCGCGGCAGCCGGTCTCGCTCCCGGTGAAGACGCGACGACGTCCGAAGTGGACGGTGCCCGCGGCGCGCTCGTCGACGACGTCCGCGTGCACTCGGTGCGGCTGCCCGGACTGGTGGCGCACGAGGAGATCCTGTTCGGTGGCGAGGGAGAGACCTTGACCATCCGCCACGATTCGCTGCATCGCACGTCGTTCATGCCGGGTGTGCTGCTCGGTGTGCGTTCGGTGCTCACGCGGCCCGGCCTCACGGTCGGTCTCGAGAACATCCTCGACCTGTGAGGGCCCGCAACTTCGCGCTGGTGATGACGGCGGCGCTCGCCGTCTACGTCGTCCTGCTGGCGGGCCGGGGCATCGCGCTGGTGCGCACCGGCGAGACGGTGCCGGTGCTCTTCGGCGTCGGGGTCCTGCTGCTGCCGCTGCTCGGGATCTGGATCATCGTGACCACCTGGCGTTCCGGCGTCCAGATCCAGCGGCTCTCACGGCGGCTGGACGAGGAAGGCGGCCTGCCCGACGTCTCCGATCTGCCCCGGCGGCCTTCGGGCCGGGTGGATCGCGACGCGGCCGACGCCTGGTTCGAGGAGCGCCGCGCCGAAGTCGAGGCGGACCAGGAGAACTGGCGCGTCTGGTACCGGCTGGCGTACGCGTACGAGATCGCCGGCGACCGGAAACGGGCCCGCGCGACGATGCGTCGCGCCGTCGAACTCGAAGCCGCTTCCCGCACTTAGTCCTCTAAATGCGGGGCCGTGGCACCCTGAGACCGCCCGCCAGGGCATCGGTCCAGGTGGTCGTGAGTGGCGTTTCGGGTTCTAACCCGAAACGCCACTCACGACCCAGGGTCAGTAGTGGAACCAGCCCGCGAACAGGGCGGGGGAGGCGGCCAGCAGGCTGAAGCGCAGCCAGCGGCCCAGGAAACCGGTGGCCAGGAACGTCGCCAGCGGCATCCGCACCAGCCCCGCGAGGACACTCGTGGCCATGTACGGCGGCAGGCCGACGACCGAGCTCACCCCGTACGTGCCCGCCATCCAATGCGGATGCCGGTGGCACCGTTCGCGCAGTGCGTCGAGCCGGGCGCGCATCTTCTTGGTGCGCGCCCGCCATCTTTCCCGGCGCGCGGTGGGCGGCCGCTGCCGGTGCAGGCGGTCGTGCAGCGGTTTCGGCAGCTTGATCGTGCCCTTCGCGGCGAGGTAGTAGAGCGTCTTCCCGCCCACCTGACCGGCCGCGACGATGGCGCCGAGCAGCAGCCACGGCATCGTCGGCTGGCTCGCGCACAGGCCGATGAGGAACATCTCGATGCTGACGACGGGGAGGATCGCGGAGCCGAAGGCGACGCCGAACGACAGGAGCAACCAGCCTGCCATCGTTGCCTCCCCGTTATCTTCGTTCTCTCCAAGCTATCAGTTGAAAACCAGGACGCACTGGGGCCAGCCCCCGTTCCCGGCTTCCGGGCCGCACCAGAAGATCACCTGTTCGTCGGCTCGCGGCCACCTGCCGCTGCCATGCTGAACCCGTGGCCGACGTGCACGACGCGGTCCGCGGCAAAGGTTTCGCGGATCGCTTCGCCGACTTCTGCGCGGCCGTGGTGCGGCGCCTCCCCTTCGGGCTTTCCCGGCTGGTGGCGCCGAGTTTCCTCGGTTTCGCGCTCATCAACGGGTTCACCTTCGGGGTCGACCTGATCCTGCTGGTGCTGCTCCGGAGCTGGCTCGGCCTGCCGGTGTGGCTGGCGATCACGCTCGCGTACGCGACGGCGTTCGGTCTGAGCTTCGTGCTGAACCGCAGCATGAACTTCCGTTCGCACGCGCCCGTCGGCAGACAGGCGGTGCTGTACGTCATCGCGATCGTCATCAACTACGTGGCGTTCCTGCTGGGTGTCGGCGCCGGGCTGGCCGCGCTGGGCGTCGACTACCGCCTCTCCCGGCTCATCGCCGGGGCGTGCGAAGGCGCCTTCATGTACTCGGTGATGCGCTGGGTCGTGTTCGCGAAGTCACGGAGCGAGCTCGAGGTCGAGACCGCCGGTGAGCCGGACTTCGCGCACGTTCGTGCTTCCGGTGTCGAGGATGCGGACGGTCCCGTCGGGCGACCAGCCCGCGCGGCGGAAGAAACCCAGTGACGCGTGATCGGTCTGGGCGACCCAGCTGATCCCGCGCGTGGCGCCGTCCTCGCGCAGCCAGGCGGACGCGTTCGCCAGCAGCCGTCCCGCGTGCCCGCGCCGTCCCCAGCGCGGCTCGACCAGCAGCGAGGCGATGAGCGCCGTCGTCGAAGCGTCGTCGGGCAGTGAGCCGTCGGCGGTGGCGACCTCGCTCTCCGGAGCGCGGCCGGCGACGCAGAAACCGACGGTGAACTCGCCTTCGGTGGCGAGGAAGACGCGCGTGCCCGGGTACTCGATCGTTTCGGTCCAGGTCTTTTCGAGTTCGTCGATGTCGAGCCCGGCGACGGCCGCTTCGCCGAGCAACTCCGTGTAGGCGCTTCGCCACGTGTCACGCTGGATGCGGGCGATCTCGGGGGCGTCGGACACGACTGCTGGGCGGACTTCGGCGGCGGCCATGCTGCGCAGATTAGCGGTGCGGCCGGAAACTGTCGGTGGTGGATGGCAGCATGCGCAGGATGAGCACTACGACCATCAGCGGGCCGGTCGCGCGCCGGATCGCGCTGGCCGCACAGGGGTTCGCCGAGGCGCGTCCGGGCGGAGCGGCGACAAGGCGGCATCTGCAACGCGTGCTGTCGCGAATCCAGTTGCTGCAACTGGATTCGGTGAACGTCGCGGTCCGCGCGCACTACATGCCGCTGTTCTCCCGGCTCGGTGCGTACGAGCCCGCGCTGGTGGACGACGCGGCCTGGTCCCATTCCGCGCGCAAACCCCGGCTGCTGGTCGAAACCTGGGCCCACGAGGCGAGTCTGCTGCCGATCGCGGACTGGCCGCTCCTGCGGTCCGGGGCGAAACGCATGGGCTGGTGGACGAACTACGCGCGGGTGCTGGAGCAGACGCCCCAGCTGGTGGACGACATCCTGACCGTGGTCAAGGAACTCGGGCCGATCGGCGCGGGCGGTATCGAGCGGGCGCTGGAGGGTAAGGGGACCGGCACGAAACCCGGCTCGTGGTGGGAGCGGTCGGAGGTCAAGAAGGCCTGCGAGTGGCTCTTCGGCATGGGCCAGCTGACCACCGGCACCCGCCGGTCGTTCGAGCGGCTGTACGACCTGACCGAACGCGTCGTCCCGCCGGAGATCCTGTCGCGGACCGTCAGCCCGGAGGAAGGCGCCCGCGAGCTGATCACCCGCGCGGCCGTCGCGCTGGGCATCGGCACCGAACCGGATCTGCGGGACTACTACCGGCTCGGGCCGGACGTCAGCAAGCGGGCGGTGGCCGAACTGGTCGAGGCGGGTGTACTCGAACCGGTGACCGTGGACGGCTGGCCCGCCCCCGCGTACCGGCACGTCGCGGCGAAGGCGCCTCGCCGTGTCACCGGCCGGGCCCTGCTGTCGCCGTTCGACCCGCTGATCTGGGAACGCGCCCGCACCGAGCGCATCTTCGACTTCTTCTACCGCATCGAGATCTACGTGCCGGAGCCGAAGCGGATCTACGGGTACTACGTGTTCCCGTTCCTGCTCGACGGCGAACTCGTCGGCCGGGTCGACCTCAAATGCGATCGGGCCGCCGGGGTGCTTCGCGTTCAGGGCGCCTTCGCGGAGCCCGGTGTGGATGTCGCGCGCGTGGCCAGTGAGCTGGCGGGCGAGCTGCGGCTGATGGCGGACTGGCAGGGGCTGGACGGGGTCGTGATGGGGGAGCGGGGCGATCTCGCTCCGGTGCTTTCACGCCTGGTGCAGTGAGGCTTTGACCACCGAAGTACATGAAGGCCCCCTTCCTTGCGTCAGGCGCAAGGAAGGGGGCCTTCATGTACTAGCTGGATACCTGGACGCCTCGGCCGCTCGTACCCCACGCCAAGGTTGCGAAAGCCACTTTCGCAACCTTCAACGTTGCGAAAGTGGCTTTCGCAACACGCCACCGGCAGCATGAAGAAATGAGCGAGGGACCTTCGCTCCCACCCCCGTGGAAAAGTGAGAGCAAAGGTCCCTCGATCCCCCTGCGGTCCGCGACCTCAGCTGGCCGCGCTGGTCACCACCGCGTCGCCGGTGCCGGTGCGCGCCCGCACCTTCAGCGAAACCTCCGCGGGCGCGGTCTCCGCGACCTCCAGCTCGCTCGACACCGACCCGGTCGTCGACGAAAGGTCGATCTCCGCCTGAACGCCGCCGCGGATCCCGACGCGGACTTCACCCGATCCGGTGGTCAGCTCCAGCGTCCCGGAGGCGGCGTCCGCCACCGAGAGGGAGCCGCTGCCGGTGCGCGCCAGGACCTCGCCCGCGACCTCGCCGAGCCAGACGTCACCCGTGCCGGTGGCGAGCGTGACCGAACCGCTCACCGAGGCCGCTTCGACGGAGCCGCTGCCGGTGCGCAGCTGGAGACCGGACAGGGTCGGCCCGAGTTTGATGTCCCCGGTGCCGGTGCGGACGATCGCCGAACCGTCGGCCCGTTCGAGGCCGATCTTGCCGGCGCCGGTCAGGAGGTCCGCCCGCCCGGCGGAGCCGGTCACCGTGACATCGGCCGCCCCGGCCCGCACCTCCAGATGCGAACCGGCGGGGGCCCGGACGGTGACGGCGAGCGGGACGTTCTTCAGCTGCCAGGCCTTCGGCGCCTGGACGACCAGCCGGTTGCCGACCTTCTCGATCCGAGTCTGCGCCACGGCGTCACCCGCCGACCCCACCGGTGAACCGCCGAGCTGATCTCCGAAACGTTCCCCGACCCAGCTGAGCAGGCTCGTCATCCCGTCCACCCACGGCTGCTGTTCGCCGCCGTCCCGGCGGACCTCGGCGTGGACGCCGCTCTCGCCGGTCAGTTCGATGGTCACCCGGCCGATGCCCACGCTCACGTCGATCTCGATCGGGCCTTCGGCCTCGAAGTCCTCGACGCGCACGGTCTCTTCACCCGCGGGAGTGTTTTCCTCGGTCATTTCCGTCCCCCTCAGCCCTGGACCCAGCCGTGCAGGTGCGACCCCGCACCGCCGCCCGGCTTCTGCTTGTAGTGCCAGTGCTCGCTCCCGCTCTTGCCCAGCGCCCCCTGGACGGCCTGCGAGACGAACGTGTTCAGCGAAACGCCCTGAGCGGCGGCCGCGGCTTCGGCCTGGCCCTTGACCTGCTCGAACAGGCGCAGCGTGATGCGGGTGATGTCGCCCGTGTCCACCTTGGGCGCGCGTGGCGCCTCCTGGCGTGGCGCGGACTGCTCGGCACCCTCGGCCGAGCCGGAGCCCGCGCCGGTGACGACGACGCGCACGTCGCGGCCGTCGAGCCGGACGTCGACGACGTGCCCCGGCAGCGCCGAAGTCACTTCGGCGGCGAGGTCGGCGAGGGCGTTCATGATGGTCAGGCGGGCGGCCGGCTCCAGCGCCGACGACAGCAGCGCGGCAGCGCGCCGCGTCTGCTCGTCGCCGGCCGAAGCCGTGTTCGCGAGGTCCTCGCGAAGGCTTGTGATGTACGGCGTCAGATCCATGACGCCACTATGGTGTCACTTGTGATGTCACGTCAAGGAGAGCTGACGTCACCGTGATGTCTCCCCGGCGTCGAAGACGCTTGCGGTTACGCTGCCCGGAGTCGTGGAGCAGGGGTCGAAAAGGAGTGCGAACGTGGCCGAGACCGTGTCACCCAAGGTTCAACTGATCGCGAAGACGGAGTTCTTCCCGCCGTCGGACGTACCGTGGTCGACCGATGCCGACGGTGGTGAGGCGCTGGCCGAATTCGCGGGCCGGGCCTGCTACCAGTCCTGGAAGAAGCCGAACCCGAAGACGGCCACCAACGCCGGCTACCTCGAGCACATCATCGACGTCGGCCACCTTTCGGTGCTGGAGCACGGCTCCGTCAGCTTCTACATCACCGGGATCTCCCGGTCGCTGACGCACGAGCTGATCCGTCACCGTCACTTCTCCTACTCGCAGCTTTCGCAGCGCTACGTGCCGGAGCGCGACGCCGCGTTCGTCGAGCCCGACGTCATCGCGCAGGACCCGGAGCTGCACGCGAAGTTCCTCGCCGCCTCGCAGGCCGCCGTCGACGCCTACACCGAGCTGCTCGCCGGGCTGGAGGAGAAGTTCGCCGACGTGCCGAGCGCGACCCTGCGCCGCAAGCAGGCCCGCCAGGCCGCCCGCGCCGTGCTGCCGAACGCGACCGAGACCCGCATCGTGGTCACCGGCAATTACCGCGCCTGGCGGCACTTCATCGCGATGCGCGCCACCGAGCACGCCGACGTCGAGATCCGCGCCCTGGCCATCGAGTGCCTGCGCGAGCTGCAGAAGGCTTCGAGCAACGTGTTCGCGGACTTCACCATCTCCGCGCTGCCCGACGGCACCGAGGTCGCGTCCAGCCCGAAGGTCCTCGAGGGCTGATGCGACGCCTCGCGATCGACGTCCGGCCCGGCGAGTACACGGTCGCCCGCCTCGCCCCGGACGCGCCGGTTCCGGCGAACCTGCTCGACCCCGGCGAGCCCGTGCTGATCTCGATCACGCGCACCCCGGAAGAGTTGTCGGTGATCTGCCCGGCCGGTCTCACGCCGGCCGGGGCCACCGTCGAGGACGGCTGGCGGCTGCTGTCGGTGCGCGGGCCGCTGGCCTTCACGCTGACCGGCATCATCGCGGCGCTGTCCAGCGAGCTGGCCGCCGCCGGGGTGGCGCTGTTCTCGATGTCCACTTTCGACACCGACCACGTCCTGGTCCGTGCCCCGGAGCTGGAGCGTGCGGTGAAGGCGCTCCGGGAAGCCGGGCACGAGGTCACGGTCTGATTCACGAGCCAGGCGAAGGAACCTTTCGGCGCGCGAACGGGTCCGAGTTAGCATCCTGCGCGAACCGAAGGAGCACCGAACCTTGACCGACGAACAGACCCGTCCGTACGGGCCGCCCCAGCAGACGCAGCAGGCCTCCGGCGCGCGGATCGTCGCCGGCCGATACGCCCTGCTGGGCGAGCTCGGCCGCGGCGGGATGGGCATCGTCTGGCGCGCGCAGGACCAGGTGATCGGCCGTCAGGTCGCGATCAAGGAGCTCAAGTTCCCGAACGCGCCCGAGGACGCCTCGGTGCTGTCGGAGCGGATGCTGCGCGAGGTCCGCTCGGGTGGGCGCCTCAACGACCCGGCCGTCGTGACGGTGTACGACGTCGTCACCGAGAACGGCGCGACCTACATCGTGATGGAGCTGGTCGAGGCGCCGACCCTGGCCGACCTGGTGCGCGACCACGGCCCCTTGCCCGCCCAGCAGGTCGCGCTGGTGGGAGAGCGGGTGCTGTCCGCGCTGCGCGCCGCGCACGCCGCCGGGATCGTGCACCGCGACGTCAAACCCGCGAACATCATGGTCGCGCCGGACGGCCGGGTGAAGCTCACCGACTTCGGTATCGCGCACGCCGCCGACGACCCGCGCCTGACCACCAGCGGCATGATCGTCGGCTCGCCCGCGTTCATGGCGCCGGAACGGGTCGAGGGCCGCGACGCGATGCCCGAATCCGATCTCTGGTCACTGGGCACGACGCTGTTCTTCGCCGCGGAGGGCATCGTCGCGTTCGAACGGTCGACCACCGCCGCGACACTGCACGCGATCATGACCGAGGCCCCGTACCTGACCAGGGTCCAGGGCCCGCTGGCCGCCGCGATCCTCGGCCTGCTGGTCACCAAACCCGAGGCGCGGATGTCGTACGACCAGGTGCGCAGCCTGCTCGCGGCCGCGCAGGGCGTGCAGGCCCAGCCGACGCCGCCTTCGGGCGGCACGGCGATGATGCCGCAGCACGGACAGCCGATGACCCGGCTCGCCCCGGCCCCGGTTCCGGCGAAGCGCAACCTGCGCCCGCTGTGGCTGAGCCTGGCCGCGGTCGCCGTGATCGGCGCACTGGTCGGCGGCATCTTCCTCGGCCGCTGGATGGCCGCGCCGGAGGGGAGCAACCAGGCCCAGCCCACCCTGACCTACGGCATCAACGGGCAGATCAAGCTCGGTTCCTCCGGTGACTGCTACAACGTGCCGCTCAAAGAGGGCGTCAACCTGAACGACGGCATCAGCTGCGGCAAGGACCATCTGCTGGAGGTCTTCGCCAAGGGCAGCCTGCTCGAAGTCCAGTCCTATTCGGACGACGAAGCCCAGGTCGCGGTGTATCCCGGCGCGGACGCGGTCAACCGGATCGCCGAGTCGCTGTGTTCGGCGACCTTCAATTCGAACGTCGTGCCCGGGGCGCAGCGGGCCTCGCTGACCTGGCGGGCCGTCGTGCCGACCGAAGCCGAATGGAACCGGCCGCCCAACGAGGACGACCGGAGCTATTCGCGCGGCTACTACTGCCTGCTCGCCAAGACCGACGGCAGCCAGATCCCCGCGCAGATCACGACCAAGGTCAAATAGCTCACAGAGAGTTTGCGCCGAGTTCGCCTTCGTCGCGGAAAATCTCCCGCATTCGGCGGGAGCGACCACGTCGGCAAGGGGTTCGGCGCTGGCAGGAGGTACCTTCACAGCATGTCCACTCCACCCACCGCAGCGCCGGGAAGACCGTTCGGGCGCGTGCTCACCGCGATGGCCACCCCCTTCGACGCCGACGGCGCGCTGGACCTGAAGCGGGCGCAGGAGCTGGCCGAACATCTCGTGGAACTGGGCAACGACGGTCTCGTCGTGAACGGCACGACCGGGGAGAGCCCCACCACGACCGACGCCGAGAAGAGCGAACTGGTCCGGGCCGTCGTCGAGGCCGTCGGTGACCGCGCGACGATCGTCGCCGGGGCCGGCACGAACAACACCGCGCACAGCATCGAGCAGGCGAAGCAGGCCGAAGCGGCCGGCGCCCACGGCATCCTCGTCGTCACCCCGTACTACTCGCGGCCCAGCCAGGCCGGGCTCTACGCGCACTTCACCACGGTCGCCGATGCCACCGAGCTGCCGGTGATGCTCTACGACATCCCGCCGCGCTCGATCGTCCCCATCGAGGTCGACACGCTGCTGCGGCTGGCCGAGCACCCGCGCATCCTCGCGGTCAAGGACGCCAAGGGCGACCTGATCGCCGGCTCCGAGGTCATCGCGAACACCCAGCTCGCCTACTACTCCGGTGACGACGGCCTCAACCTCCCGTGGGTCTCGGTCGGCGGCACCGGCGTGGTCAGCGTGATCGGGCACGTCGTGGCGGGCCGCATCCGCGGCATGATGGACGCCTACGAGTCCGGCGACACCTCCACCGCGCGCACCAACCACCGCGGCATGCTGCCGGTCCTGCGGGCGATGTCCCGGGTCGGCGGCGTCGCCTTCTCGAAGGCGGCCCTGCGGCTGCGCGGATTCGACATCGGTGACCCGCGGCTGCCCATCGTGGCCGCGAGCGACGAGCAGCTCCAGGCGATTTCCGCGGATCTCGCCCAGGGGGGCGTGCCGCTCGGGGAAAGCGCCGCCAGTGACTGGCATGGTGCACGAGTGGCACAAGCAGATTCAGCGGCGGCCTACACGGCGCCGACCTCACATACCAGCGTAGGGACCATGCCTCGGTGAGTTCATTGCCAACCGGACCCGGACCGACCACCCCACCGCCCGCGCTGCCCGAAGGCGCCTTGCGCGTGGTCGCGCTCGGCGGGATCGGCGAAGTCGGCCGCAACATGACCGTCTTCGAGTTCGGCGGCCGCCTGCTGATCGTCGACTGCGGGGTGCTCTTCCCCGAAGACGACCAGCCCGGCGTCGACCTGATCCTGCCCGACTTCCGCGCGATCGAAGACCGCCTCGAGGACATCGACGGCCTCGTCCTCACCCACGGGCACGAGGACCACATCGGCGCCGTCCCGTTCCTGCTGCGGCTGGTCCCGGACCTGAAGATCTACGGCTCCCGGTTCACGAACGCGCTGCTCGCGGCCAAGGCCAAGGAGCACCGCCAGCGGCCGAACCTGATCGAGGTCCGCGAGGGCGAGCGACGCAAGGTCGGCGAGTTCGACCTGGAGTTCTTCGCGGTCAACCACTCGATCCCGGACGCGCTCGCGGTGGCCATCCGCACACCCGCGGGTGTCGTGCTGCACACCGGCGACATCAAGCTCGACCAGCTCCCGCTCGACGGCAGGCTGACCGACCTCGCCGGGTTCTCCCGGCTCGGCGACGAGGGCGTGGACCTGTTCTGCGTCGACTCGACCAACGCCGAGGTGCCCGGGTTCGTCATGCCGGAACGCGACATCGGCCCGGTGCTCGACGACGTCGTCCGCAAGGTCGGCCAGCGCGTCATCGTCGCCTGCTTCGCGAGCCACGTGCACCGCGTCCAGCAGGTGCTCGACGCCGCCGTCCGCCACGGCCGCCGGGTCGCCTTCGTCGGCCGCTCGATGGTCCGGAACATGGGGATCGCCGCCGACCTCGGGCTGCTGAACGTGCCCGACGGCCTGCTGGTC
Source organism: Amycolatopsis roodepoortensis (assembly GCF_024628825.1). Classification (NCBI taxonomy): domain Bacteria; kingdom Bacillati; phylum Actinomycetota; class Actinomycetes; order Pseudonocardiales; family Pseudonocardiaceae; genus Amycolatopsis; species Amycolatopsis roodepoortensis. The sequence continues at coordinate 2,406,870 of NZ_CP102415.1, read as the reverse complement.
AACCTCGACCAGGCGGGTGACCTGCCCGAGAGCAAGGTGCTGTTCGTGTCGACCGGTTCGCAGGGCGAGCCGCTGTCGGCGCTGTCGCGGATGGCGCGCGGCGAGCACCGGCAGATCTCGATCCGCGCCGGCGACACCGTCGTACTGGCCAGCTCGATGATCCCGGGCAACGAGACCGCGGTCTTCGGCGTCGTCAACGGCCTCACCAGGCTCGGCGCGAACGTCGTGCACCAGGGCAACGCCAAGGTGCACGTGTCCGGGCACGCGTCGGCGGGCGAGCTGCTGTACCTGTACAACGCGGTGCGCCCCAGCAACGTCATGCCGGTGCACGGCGAGTGGAAGCACCTGCGCGCCAACGGCGAGCTGGCCGTGCGCACCGGTGTCGCGCCGGAGAACGTGGTCATCGCCGAGGACGGCGTCGTGGTCGACCTCGTCGACGGCAAGGCCACGCGGACCGGCCGGGTCGAGGTCGGGCACGTGTACGTCGACGGCCTCTCGGTCGGCGACGTCGGCGAGTCGACGTTGTCGGACAGGCTCGTGCTCGGCGAAGGCGGTTTCATCGCCATCACGGTCGCCGTCGACACCAGCACCGGCCGCGCGGTGACCCGCCCGACGGTGTCCGGGCGCGGGTTCTCCGACGACCCGAAGGCGCTCGACGCCGTGCTCCCGATGGTGGAGATGGAACTCGCCAGGACCGAGGCCGAGGGCATCACCGACACGCACCGCATCGCGCAGGCCGTGCGCCGCGTCGTCGGCCGCTGGGTCGCCGACACCTACCGGCGCCGCCCGATGATCGTGCCGACGGTCATCCCGGTCTAGTCCCGAACGCGCGTGAAGGCCCCCTTCCCTCGGCTCAGCCGAGGGAAGGGGGCCTTCACGCGCGAGTGGCGGCCGCCAGCAGCAGGGCGAAGGCGACCGTGAGCGCCTGGCCGAAGAGGGCGTTGCGGGCTTTGCGCTGTTCCGCACGAGTGGGCCGGTTCATCACGAATTCCCCCGGTTTCGAGTGCTTTCCTTACCGGGCAAGTGTTCCGCGCCCCGCGTCGGGGCACCTCCCGCCTCGGTGGGGTCTTTCTCCGCCGAAAGTCGCGGCCTTCCCCTAGGGTTGCGGTCGGCGTACCCTCGGACGCTCCTCGATCCCCATGCCGGGAGACCGGGAGAGTTCATGGGACGCCACGCCACCGCCCGGACCCGAAGACGGATACTGCTCCCCCTGCTGGCGATCGCGCTGGCGGCCGTGCTCGGCGCGGCCACCTGGGCCGTCGTGGCGATGGCGAGGTCCGATCCCGGCTGCGAGCCCGTGCGGGTGGTCGTCGCGGCGTCGCCCGACATCGCCCCCGCGGTCACCGAAGCCGCCCGCGCTCTCGATCTCGCCTGCGTCGCCTTCGACGTCCAGCCCAGGGAATCCCACCAGGTCGCGGCCGAGCTGTCCGGGACGGCGTCCCGGCCGCAGGCCTGGATCCCGTCCTCGACGTTGTTCCTGAGAAAGGCCGGCGGCGTTCCCCTTTCCGGGCCGTCGATCGCCAGTTCGCCGGTGGTGCTCGCGGTCGCGGAGCCGGTCGCGCGGGAACTCGGCTGGCCCCGTAAGCCGCTGACTTGGCCGGAAGTCCTCGCTCACACCGGAATCGTCGCCGGGATGCCGGATCCGGGACACGATCCCGCCGGGGTTTCAGCGCTGGTGGCACTGCGCGAGCTCACCAAGGACGCCTCGGATCCGGCCGCCGCGTACGTGGCTTCGCTCCGGCATTTCTCGCCCACCACATCCGGCGCGACGGTGTTCCCCGCGGCCGAGAACGCGGTGCTGCGGCACAATTCCGGGCTTCTCGAAGGCGAGACCGCGTCGGTGGCGGTGTACTCGTCCGCCGCTCCCGCGCTCGACTACCCGTTCGTCGAGGTCGAGGGGGCGACCGCGCAGCAGGGCAAGGCCGTCGCGGAACTGAAACGCGCGCTGCTCCGCGGTGCCGCGACCGGCCCGAGGTCGGAGCTGCGCGCCGCCGGCGGGCAGGCGTTGCGGCTCACCGAAACCGATCAACGCGTCGAGGCCCAAGGACAGCGCAGCGCCGAAATCCCGGACGCCGCGGAGGTCGCCAAGGCGCTCAGCCAGTGGGCCGCGGTGAACGCGAGCGCCCGGGTCCAGGTGCTGATCGACGTGTCCGGTTCGATGAGCGCGCCGGTCCCGGGAACGGGCAAGTCCCGGCTGCGGATCACGCTTGAGGCGGCGGAGAACGCCCTGCACCTGTTCAGATCCACGTCACAGGTCCGTTTTCTGGCCTTCGCGACCAAAGTGGACGGTGACCGCGACTACCGGGAGATCCTGCCGATGGCGCCGATCCGTCAGCAGCTGGCCGCCGTCGACCGGCTGCGCGCGGTCCGCGCCGTGCCGGACGGGCAGACCGGGCTGTACGACAGTGTCCTCGACATCTACCGGCTGGCGCACGAGGAATGGGAGCGGGGGAAGCTGAACCTCGTCATCGTGATGACCGACGGCCGCGACACCGATCCCGGTGGCATCAGCCGCGAGAACCTGGTGGCGGAACTGGGAAAGCTGAGCGACCGGGACCGCCCGGTGCCGTTGATCGCCATCGGGATCGGGCCGGAGGCCGACGAGACCGAACTCCGTCAGCTCGTCGCGCCCGCCGGCGGCCAGGCCTTCCTCAGCCGTGATCCCGCGAAGATCGGAGAGGTGTTCTACGGTGCTCTGGGCCGGATCGCCGGCGCTGGATGAAGTAGACGCCGAGGATCACCGCCAGGCTGATCAGGCTCAGGTACAGCTGGGCCCGCGTGTCCGCGTCCACGAACAGCATCGACGCGACCACGGCCAGCGTCCCGGCGAGGGTGAGCCAGCTCAGCCACGGGTAGCCCCACATGCGCAGTTTCAGCCGCTCCGGTGCCTCGGCCTCCAGACGGCGCCGCATCCGGAGCTGTGAGCCGGCGATGATCGCGTAGACGAACAATGCGACCGCCCCGGCGGAGTTGATGATGAAGTAGAAGATCTTGTCCGGGGACACGAAGTTCATCACCACGGCCACGTAGCCGACCGACGTGGACACCAGGATCGCCTTCCACGGCACGCCGCGCCGGTTCGTGTCCGCGACCCATTTCGGCGCCCAGCCGTTGCCGCGCAACGCGAACAGCATGCGGGAAGCGGTGTACAGGCCCGAATTCAGCACCGACAGCACGGCCGTCAGCACCACCGCGCTGACCACCGTCTCGGCGGCGGGGATGCCGAACCGCCCGAACGCGGCGGCGAACGGGCTCGTCGTGGTCGGGATGTCGCGCCAGCCGGTGATCATCACCAGCAGCGTCACGGAGCCGACGTAGAAGACGATGACCCGCCAGACGATCGACGAGGTCGCCTTGCGCACGGCCGTTTCGGGCTCGCGCGATTCGGCGGCGGCGATGGTGACGATCTCCGCGCCGAAGTAGGAGAAGATCACGATCACCACGCCGTGCACCACCGAGAACGGGCCGTGGGCCAGGAAACCGTCCTGCGCGATGTTGCCGACCGAGAACGATCCGCCGGGCCAGGCCCCGAGCACGAACAGGACGCCCACCACGAGGAACACCACGATCGTGGCGATCTTGACCGACGCTAGCCAGAACTCCGTCTCCCCGAAGGAACGGGCCGAAGCGAGGTTGGTCGCGGTCAGCAGCAGCATCAGCACGAGCGAGAAGATCCATTGCGGCACAACGGGAATCCACGTCTGCAGGATCTTCGCCCCGGCGACGGCCTCGAACGCGACCACGCCGACCCAGAAGTACCAGTACAGCCAGCCGACCGTGAAGCCCGCCCAGCCGCCGAGCGAGGTCCGCGCGTATTCCATGAAGGAACCCTGCGACGGCGCGGCCGTCGCCATCTCGCCGAGCATCCGCATCACCAGCACGACGATCAGGCCGCCGATGGCGTAGGAGAGGACGGCCGCCGGGCCGACGGTGTGGATGACCGCGCCGCTGCCGATGAACAGGCTCGCGCCGATGATGCCGCCGAGGGCGATCATCCGGACGTGGCGTTGCCGCAGGTCCGGGCGCAGACCCGCCCGTTCGGAACCGGCTTCTGCACCCATGTCGCGGTTACCTCCTGTCGGAGTGACGGCGGATCGCGGGATTGTCGCACCGCGAGGCCGGGAGGAAAAGTGTTTGCGCAACCCCAGGTGAACAGGCCGATGTGGACTCTGCCAACCTAGGCACCTCCACCGCGCGTTCCGAGGAGCTCTTCGATGCCGCACGCCGTCCTCCGGTTCCTGCCCGCCGTCGCCCTGGCCGCCGCGCTCGCGGGCTGCTCGGACGAGGCACCCCAGTCGCAGACGGCGCCTCCGGCGTCATCACCGGTGGCGCAGCAGGCCGCCGTTCCGTTCAACGACGCTGATGTCGCGTTCGCGCGGCAAGCCCTCGCGCACCACCAGCAGGGCGTGGATCTGGCTTCCCTGGCGGAAACCCGCGCGGCGAACGAGCAGCTGAAGGCGCTCGCGAAGCGGGTCATCGACACGCACGAACCGGAGATCGCGCGGCTGTCCGGGCTCATCGAGGCGTGGGGTCAGCCCGCGCCGGACGACCCGAACCTCGAGCACATCCAGCGCGACGGGTACATCAGCCCGGGTGACATGGCGGCACTGGCCGGACTGTCCGGAAAGGACTTCGACCGGCAGTTCGCCGCGCGGCTGCTGCGCCAGCGCGAAGCGGGTGTCCGCATCGCCGACGCCGAAACCCAGCACGGCCGCAACCCCGACGCCCGCGATCTCGCCGCGACGACCTCGCGTTCGCAGCAGCAGGAGATCAGCGACCTACGGGGCTTCCAGCAGGGTTGAGTCCGTCTGGACCACGTTCGAATTCAGCTGGACGATGTACGCGCCGGTCAGCAGCACCACCGCGCCGGCGGCTTGGATCCAGCTGAGGGCCTCGCCCAGCAGCAGCCAGGCCGCGGTGGCCGCGATCAACGGCTCCACCAGCCCGACGACGCTCGCCACCGGCGCCGGAAGATGGCGCAGCGCCGCCATCCCCGTCGCGTAGGCGAGGACGGTCGCGATCAGCACCAGCGCGATCAGCAACGACCACACCGGCGGCTCCCACGGCCCGAACGTCGCCGGGGTGTCGAGGACGCCCCACGGGATCGTCCACGGCGGAGCGACCGCGCACACCAGGACCGCGCCGATCGTCATGCCCCAGGTGACCATGCCGAGCGGGTCGCGGTCCGCGACGCCTCGCTCGCCCAGGAGGAAGTAGCCCGCCGAGCAGACGGCCGCGCCCAGCCCGGCGAGCAACCCGAGGACGTCCAGGCTGAGCCCCTCCCAGACCTGCGCGACCAGCATCAGCCCGATCATCGCCAACGCGATGCCCGCCCACATCACCCTCGGCAACCGCACGCGGCGCACGAACCGCACCCACAGCGCGATCAGCACGGGAGAGGTGAACTCGAGCAGGATCGCGATCCCGACCGGGATCCGGCCCGCCGCCAGGAAGTACATGAGCTGGACGCCCGCGACACCGAGGGAGCCGTACGCGAGCAGCAGCGGCCACTCGTTCTTCGTGACTTTGAGGAGCTTCGGCCGGAAGACGGCGACCAGCGCGAGCAGGACGATCGCCGAGAGCCCGATGCGGATCGCCGCGACCTGCTCCGGGGACAACCCGGCCTGCATCGCCGGTTTGCCCAGCACACCCGAGGTCCCGAAGAAGAGCGCGGCGAGCAGGATCAGTGTGATGCCCCGGCCGCGATGCGCGACGTGCTGGCTGGGGGCGGCGGCGAGTTCGGCGGTCACGGCCGGAGGGTAGAGGCCGGGTGGCGGCGGGTCGACCCGTTTTCCCAGCTGCTGGTCTTCGGCCCGGGTGGTCGTGAGTGGCGATTCGTGTTCTAACCCTAATCGCCACTCACGACCGGCCCGCGGGCGCGTTCACCGGAAACCGCGAGTAAGGGAAGGCCGCGAGCCGGTCAGAAGGAGGTGCCGCCGTCGGTCCAGTCGGTCTGGGCGAAGTCCTCGTCGTCGACGGGGGCTCGACGCGGTTTGCGGACCGGTTCTGGTGGCGGGGGAGCGGCGACCGGCTGCTCGGGTTCGCCGGCTTCGAGGGCCTGGGGTTCGGGCGTGCCGTTCGGCCAGACGCAGGGGGAGGTCGCGCCGACGTAGAACTTGCCGAGGTCGTTCGCCTTGATCGACATGTCGAAGGCATCGCCGGTGTTGCGTGCGAAGACATACTGATCCGTCGGCCGGGCGTCGGTCAGGATCTTGAAGGCGTTCGCTTCCCACCACCGAGTGATCGCGGTGAAGTGCTCGGCGAACCGCGCGGAGTCCAGGCCGACGATCTCGTAGGTCGCTGAGATCTCGAAGCGGCCCAGCGGGCCCTTGTCGGTCGGATCGGTGCATTCCGAACGGTTCCGCGTGAACGGCTTCAATTCGGCGTCGGCGGGCAACGCCGACAACGCGCCTTGGATGTACTGCTCGACCTTGTCGCGAGCCTGCTGTTCGGTGATCGTCGATTCCATGTCGTCCCCACCTCCAGGGGAACAGGCCGCCGAGAACATCAGCGAGGCGAGGATGAATGTTCGTGCCCGGTTCACGTCGTCGGTTTCCCGGCGATGATCTGGCCGAGATTGTTCAGCGACGGGTTGTTGTCCTCCCAGTATTCGCTGTGCGCCTCCGTGCTGTACCCGCCCCACCCGTCCGTCCCCGGCGCCGAGGTGAACACCTGCCCGCCGAAGTCCGCGTCGGTCGGGTCCTGGCCGAGGATCGGGTCGTACCCCGCGATCTCGACGTTGGCCAGGTTGATCATGTCGTGTTCGGCGACCGTCGCGTGCACGTGCTTGCCGATCTCGTCCTGATTCACCCCGTCGAGGTGCAGCTCGCTCACGTCGTGCGCGCCGACACCGGGGCTCGCCACGAAGACGAGTTCGTCCGCGGCGAGGCCGCCGTCACCGGCCGCGTGCCCGACGACGGTGGTGCCGTAGCTGTGCCCCAGCACCGTGTTGTGCGACGGCGGTCCTTGGTGCGTTTCCCGCAGCCCGTCTTGGAACTGGTCGAGGGCCGCCTTGCCACCCTCGGCGTACTTGTCGCTCGCGGCGTCGGTGAGCTCGTTCGGCGCGTCGTAGCCGAGCCAGGTGATCACGGCCGTCGAGGGCGAGCCCGACGTGGTCGCCGCGGCCCACATCTTGTCCGACCGGTTGAGATCGCCGCCGATTTTCGACAACTCCGAACCGGTCCCCGGCACGTACGTCGCCACGTTCGCGGCGGTGTCGGGATTCCCCGCGGACACGATCGCCTTCCCGTCGCCGCTGGTGTCCAGTCCCAGCAGGAACGCCTGGGGGTCCGACCGGTCCAGCCGCTGTTGGATGGCTTCGAGTCCCCTGAGTTTGGGATCGCCTTGGAGCCGCGCGATCTCGCGCGCGAGGACGGCGCGGTTGGCGGCGTCGCGGTCGGCCGCCGGGATCCCGTCGAGATTGCCGACGAGCCCCGGATTTCCTTGCAGCAGCGCGACTTTCGCCGTGTCCGACAGGCTCGCCCACCAAGCCTTGTTGTCGCCGGGGGTGCCGTTCTCCGGTGGGCCGATGATCGACAGCCCGCTCTGCGCGGCTCCGGCTTCGGCCGCTTGGGCGAGCGTGCCGCCACCCTCTTCGGTGATCTCGCCACGTAAGGCCCGCCGCAGGATCTCGGCGAAATCGGCGTCGACGTCTGCCGCGCGGCGCAGGCCCTGTTCGATCCTGTCGGCCAGTTCCACCAGCACGCGTGCCTGGTCCGGCTGTGGAACGCCGACCGAAATGTCGCCACCGGCGCCGATGGTCAGGCCGTTCCGGTGGGCCAGTTCGTCGGTCTCCCGTACGAACGCGACGATCCGGTCCAGTGCGATCTGCACTTCGTGAGCGCCTCGCCGGACCGCGGAAGCCTCGGCGACGAGCCGTTCCAAGGTGGAGGTCAGCGACGCGCCCCGCGTCGCCGCGGCGGTGGCCGCGTCGCCGGTCCAGCCCGGGAAGCGGGTCATGGCCTCGACGTCGTCGTTCGCGGCGATGATCTTGGTGCAGCCGTCGTTGAGCGCGTCGGCGACGCGGCCGATCGCGGCCGGATCCCACCGGCGCACGTCTCCCCAGGTGAGCATCAGACGGGAAGTTCCCGCGACGCCGCCAGTTCGTTCGAGCGGTAACGCGCGGCCGCCGCGTCGAGCCGTGCGGAGTAGTCCGCGGTGTTCTCGGCCCAGCCGGGCACCGCGCGGCCCCAGGAGTCCGCGAGCAAGCGGGCCGCTTCACCGGACACGCCACCCGGCAGACCCGCCGCGACGCCGGAAAGCGCGGCCGCCAGGTTCACCTTCCCGACGTCGTCCGACGCCCGTTTCGCCGCGCTCGACGCCGCGCCGATCGCCTCCAAGGCCACCTCGTACCCGCCGGTCATCCCGCTTCCTCCCCGTAGCGTGACGCTGTGTGACCACACTATGACGCGGGAGCCGGACGCGCGGTTCCCTTCACCCGTCCTTGAAAAGACCGTCGGCGATGTAACCCGAAACGGTGGCGAGGCGCCGCCCCTGGAGACGGAGGGCGTCCAGGGCGAGATCGTCCGGTTCGGCGGACTTGCGCGAGACGAACGAACCGCCGTACGGATTGCCCGATTCGAGCAGCCGCGGATCGGTGTAGCCGAGCGGCAGGACGATGGCGCCCCAGTGGTAGAAGATGTTGTTCGTCGCCAGCACGGTTGCTTCGAGGCCGCCGTGCGCGGTGGAGGCGGTGGTGAACGATGTCGCGACCTTGTTCACCAGCTTTCCCTTGGCCCACAGGCCGCCGGTACTGTCCAAAAAGGACTTAAGCTGGGCGGCGGGCCCGCCGAAGCGGGTCGGGCTCCCGGCCGCGAACCCGTCGGCCCACTCCAGGTCTTCCAGCGTCGCCGTCTCGTGGTGCGGCCCCGCGTCCACCCACGCCTGCCAGCGCGGATTGCTCGCCACCGCGCCGGGCGGGGCGGTTTCGGGAACCGTGCGGACGCGGACTTCGGCCTCGGCCTCGCGGGCGCCGTCGGCCAGCGCCGACGCCAGTTTCGCGGTGTTGCCGGTCGCGCTGTAGTAGACGACGAGGATGCGGGTGCTCACGTCCGCCGACCTTAGGCGAGCGTGAGCACCCGTCTCAGGATCCGGACTCAGTACTTCTTCCAGGGGCTGACGGTGTCCGTCGGCCGCGTCGGGTCGTGGAAACGCGGCTTGTCCAGTTCGTCGCGGCGCAGCGGGACGAGACCGTCGGTGATCGCCTGCATGATCTTGGCGTGCGCGCGGACTCCGGCGCCCGGCCGCTCCGGCTCGACCTCCGACAGATCCACCGGATCGCCGAAGTGCACCTTGAACCGCGGCCGCCGCATGGGCGCGCTCAGCCCGGACTTCGCGAGCGGCACCAGATCGGCGGGGCCGTTGACGGTCTCCGTGCCCCAGTACACGGCTTCGTGCGCGCCCCACTGGCTGATCGGGATCACCGGCACCCCGGCGGCCAGCGCGAGCCGCGCCGCGCCGGTCTTGCCGCGTTCCGGCCACAGACCGGGGTCGTGGCTGATCCGGCCCTCGGGATAGACGATCAGCGGGTCGCGGGTGGTCCGCAGGGCTGCGGTGGCTTCGGCGAACTGGCCGATGGCCGTCGACGCCTGTTTGCGGTCGACCCGCAGGTGACCGCTGAGCCGCAGCGCGGGGCCGATGACCGGCGCGTCCAGGATGCCGCCCGCCAGCATGAACCGCGGATTGATGCCGATCCGCTTGCAGGCGGCCATCAGCACGAACGCGTCGAAGACGCCGATGTGGTTGGCCGTCATGAGCAAGGGCTTGCGGCGCAGTTCTGCCGGGACACCGCCGGTCACGGTGAGTTTGCCGACGAAGTTGACCAGCCCCCGGTCGATGTTCAGCATCGTGCGCCAGATTGCCGGGGCGCGGCGAGCCGAATTCTCATCCTGATGCAGCGCGAACATGGGGCAGAGCATGTCATGGCCCGCTTTTCACCCGGATGGCCGCTCAAGCTGTGACCTGAGACGAATGTTCCGGATGTGCTCCGAGTGGCAGCCGGGGCTGGAGGGTCGAGGCGGTTACCGTGGAGACATGGCTAGCGGGTCGACGACCAGGAAACGGAGTACGGCGCGAAGCGGCGGCAGCAAGGGGCCGGCGCGAAAGCCGCGTACCCCGGCGAAGCCCAGGTCAACGGCTGCGAGGAAGCCCGCTCCACGGCGTCCGGCGCCGCGGAAGAAGTCGTCCGGCACGTTCGCGAAGGGCGTGCGCGGCACCTGGAACCTGCTCGCGAAGGGCCTCGGCACCCTCGCGCGGACGGTCGGCCGCGGCCGCGAACTCGAACCCGAGCACCGTCGTGACGGTCTCGCGCTGGGCCTCATCGCCCTGGCGCTGGTGATCGCCTTCGGTGTCTGGTGGCGGGCCGCTGGCCCGATCGGCGGCTGGGTCGAGGTCGGTGCCCGCTCACTGCTGGGCGCCGGGGCCGTGACGCTCCCGCTGGTGCTGACCGTGGTCGCCGTCGCGCTGATGCGGTCGGAACCGATGCCGGAGGCCCGGCCGCGGATGGTCATCGGCACCCTGCTGGTGGTCCTGGCGGTACTGGGCCTGCTGCACATCTTCACCGCGCTGCCCGAGACCAACGACGGCCGGATGTACGCCGGCGGGGTGATCGGCGCGTTCTCCGGCGGCCTGCTGACCATGGGGGTCACCACTTGGGTCGCGGTGCCGCTGCTGGTGCTCGCGCTACTGTTCGGCACGCTCGTGTTCACCGGGACGCCGGTCCGAGAGATCCCGCACCGCCTGCGGAACTGGGGTCTCGACCCCGAAGAGATCGAAGAGGCCGAGGCCGAGCGCAAGGCCATCCACGACGAACGCGACGCCGTCACCGAAGCCGACCCGAAGTCGGTCCGCCTGCGGAAACCGTCGCGACGTCGTCAGGCCACGGGCGACCACGAGGGCGAGCAACTCGACATCGAGGCCGCGCTGGCCGAAGCGCCGACGCCGCTGCGCCCGCCGAAGCCGGCTCCCAAGCCTGTCGAAGAGAAGAAGCCGAAGAAGGCCGAGGCACCGCTGGCGGTCACCAGGACCGTCGAAGGCGACTACCAGCTCCCGCCGCCGGACCTGCTGAAGCTCGGCGACGCGCCGAAGTCCCGCAGCAAGGCCAACGACGCCATGATCGAGGCGATCACCGGCGTGCTGGAGCAGTTCAACGTCGACGCGCAGGTCACCGGCTTCACGCGGGGCCCGACGGTCACCCGGTACGAGGTCGAACTCGGCCCCGGCGTGAAGGTCGAGAAGATCACCGCGCTGACCAAGAACATCGCTTACGCGGTGGCGACCGACAACGTCCGGCTGCTGGCGCCGATCCCCGGCAAATCCGCGGTCGGTATCGAGGTGCCGAACTCCGACCGCGAGATGGTGCGCCTCGGCGACGTGCTGCGCGCGCCGTCGACGGTCAAGGACAACCACCCGATGGTCATCGGGCTCGGCAAGGACATCGAGGGCCATTTCGTCACCGCGAACCTGACGAAGATGCCGCACCTGCTGGTGGCGGGGTCCACCGGTTCCGGTAAGTCGAGCTTCGTGAACTCGATGCTGGTGTCGCTGCTCGCGCGGTCGACGCCGGACGAATGCCGGATGATCCTGATCGACCCGAAGATGGTCGAGCTGACCCCGTACGAGGGCATCCCGCACCTGATCACGCCCATCATCACCCAGCCGAAGAAGGCCGCCGCGGCGCTGGCCTGGCTGGTGGAGGAGATGGAGCAGCGCTATCAGGACATGCAGGTCAACAAGGTCCGGCACATCGACGACTACAACAAGAAGGTGCGCTCCGGCGAGATCACCGCGCCGCCCGGTAGCGAGCGCGTCTACCAGCCGTACCCGTACATCATGGCGATCGTCGACGAGCTCGCCGACCTGATGATGACCGCCCCGCGCGACGTCGAGGACGCGATCGTCCGGATCACCCAGAAGGCGCGTGCCGCCGGTATCCACCTGGTGCTGGCGACCCAGCGCCCGTCGGTCGACGTCGTGACCGGCCTGATCAAGACGAACGTGCCGTCGCGGCTGGCGTTCGCGACCTCTTCGCTCACCGACTCGCGGGTCATCCTCGACCAGCCGGGCGCGGAGAAGCTCATCGGTATGGGTGACGCGCTGTACCTGCCGATGGGTGCCGGGAAACCGGTCCGGATCCAGGGTGCCTTCGTCGGCGACGAAGAGATCTCCGCGGTGGTGAACTTCGCCAAGGAGCAGGCGCAGCCGGACTACCAGGACGGCGTCACCGCGGCGAAGGCCGGCGAGAAGAAGGAAATCGACTCCGACATCGGCGACGACCTCGACGTCCTGCTGCAGGCCGCCGAGCTGATCGTCACCTCGCAGTTCGGCTCGACGTCCATGCTGCAGCGCAAGCTGCGGGTCGGCTTCGCCAAGGCCGGTCGCCTGATGGACCTGCTGGAAAGCCGTGGCGTCGTCGGGCCTTCGGAGGGCTCGAAGGCGCGGGACGTGCTGATCAAGCCGGAGGAACTGGAGTCGGTGCTGTTCATGATCCGCGGCGGCGGGGACGCGAACGGCGGCGACGTCTCGGACGACTGAACCGAACCCCTGTGGTGATCCTCAGGCCCGGGTCCGTGAAGGCCCCCTTCCCTCGGCTCAGCCGAGGAGACTCGACCTTCACACCCCTCCCCGAAGTACATGAAGGCCCCCTTCAGTGCGCTAGACGCAAGGAAGGGGGCCTTCATGTACTTCGGGCCGGCAAGAACTCTGGTCTCACGAGGCTTTTGGAGCGCGGGTGCAACGGACCGGAGCCTCCGCTACGTCCAGAGCACGTGGACCTCAAGAAGCTGCTCGTCGTCTTCTGCGCCCTGGTCGGCCTCGCCTGCGGAGCCGGCAGCTCCGCCGCGCGCGAAGAACCCGCCGCGAGCCGGGCGCCGGTGGCCCAGCCCGCGCCGGTACAGCGGCCTGTTCAAGGGGCCGTCGAGCTGGGGGAGACCGTCGACCTCAAGGCCGGTGAAACGACCGAGGTCGCGTCGAAGGACGTCAGCATCCGTTTCGCTCGCCTGGTGTCCGATTCCCGCTGCGCCGAGGGAATGGTCTGCGTCTGGGAAGGGGAGGCCGTGATCGAGCTGACACTGGCCGAACCGGGACGCGGCGAGCGGACGACGGCGGCCCTCGCCTCCACCGGGCGTGGGGGCAGGCAGTCCGTCGAGTTCGCCGCCTGCCGGGTGGACCTGGTCGCCGTGAGTTCGGGGGGCGACCAGGTCACCCTGCGGGTGTCGAAGGCTTAGCGTCCGTGCCTCCCCGAGTACATGAAGGTCCCCATCCTTGCGCCTAGGTACAGGATGGGGTCCTTCACGTACTTCGGGCAGGCTCCGGCACGGACTGCTTCACTGGAGCGGGTTGCCCCAGCCGTCGAGGTACGCCACTTCCGACACCGGCACCCGCGCCGCAGGTTTGAAATCCGGCACCGTCGTGTAGGCGACCGGCAGCAGCCCGACCTGCGTGACATCGGCGGGGATGCCGAGGATTTCGGCCGCCTCCGCCTCGTGGGTCAGGTGGTACGTCGTGAGCGTCGAGCCGAGGCCGCGTGACCGCAGCGCCAGCTGGAAGTTCCACACCGCCGGGAAGATCCCGCCGTAGAACGCGGCGTCGGCGGCGTTGTCACCGCTGGGCCTGCCGGTCAGGCACGGGATGACGAACACGGGCACGCGGTCGATCACGTCGATCAGGTGCTGCCCCGACGCGAACGCCCGCGCCACCGAAGGCTCGGTGATCGCTTCGCCCAACGCCGCCGCGTTCGTCTCCAGATACGCCTTCCCGACCCGCCGGAACAGCTCCGACAGCCGGTCCTTCACGCCCTGATCCCGCACCACGAGCCATCGCCACGCCTGCTGGTTGCCCGGCGTGGGCGCCTGGAGCGCGAGCCGGAGGCACTCTTCGATCACCTCGGGTTCCACCGGCCGGTCCAGGTCGAGCTTGCGGCGCACCGCGCGCGTCGTGCTGAGCAGGTGGTCGGTGACCGAGGTGTCCATGAGCCGCCTTTCAGAGATGTTGCGCGAGGAAGCGGTCGATCAGTTCGCTGATCGGTTCGAGGTCCTCTTCCAGTGCGAAATGCCCGGTGTCGAAGAGGTGAACCTCCGCCGAGGGAACATCATTCCGGAACGCTTCGGCGCCCGCAGGGACGAAGAACGGGTCGTTGCGCCCCCACACGGCGAGTACGGGTGGCTGGGCTTCGCGCAGCCAGGCCTGGAAGCGCGGGTACGCGGGCGGGTTGTTCCGGTAGTCCCAGAACAGGTCCAGCATCGCCTCCGCCCGGCCGGGCAGGCCGAGGAAGTACTGGTCCAGCAGGTGGTTCGCGGGGTCGACGGTCTCCGGATCGCGGGCGCCGCTGTACTGGAACCGGATCTGCTCCGGTTCGAGGATCGCCTCGAACCCGCGCCGCGCCTCGGTTTCGTCGGTCAGGGAAGGGAAGTCCGGCATCGCCGGGCCGAGCCCTTCGACGTAGGCGTTGCCGTTCTGCGTGATCAGCGCCGTGATCTGGGACGGGCGCGAGACGGCCAGCCGCAGGCCGGTCGGGGCGCCGAAATCGAAGACGTAGAGCGCGTAGCGGCGCAGCTCCAGCGCGTCCACGAAGTCGCCGACCACCTCCGCGAGCCGGTCGAAGGTGAACGTGAAGCCCTCGGGTGTGACGGTCTGCCCGAAGCCGGGCAGGTCCGGTGCGATGAGCCGCCACCGGCCGGCGAGACGGCGCATCAGCCGCACGAACTGGTGTGAAGACGTCGGGAAGCCGTGCAGCAGGAGCAGCACGGGTGCTTCGGGGTCGCCTGCTTCGCGATAGAAGACCTCGACGTCGCCGACTTTGACGGAACGGTGCCGGATGGCGGCCATGGACACTCCCTAATGGTTAAAACTGTCTCGAACCATTAGTACCTGATAGTGTCACGGCATGCTCGATCTCGACTCGCTTCCCGGTGACGATCTCGCGGTGAACCTCGCCGACACCGTGATGCTGGCCGTCTCACCGCCGATCGACCTGCTCGACGGCGGTCACGCGAAGTTCTGGGCGACCCAAGATTTGCCAGAAGGCGCCCGGGCGCCTTCGGTCGAGCAGACGAGGCGCCTGCGTTCAGCGGTGCGTGAACTGCTGGAGGCGACCGTGGCCGCAAGGGAGCCCGAGGCGTGGGCGGTGGAGCGGGTCAACGCGGCCGCGGCGGCCGTCCCGACCAGCCCACGGCTCACCGCCGACGGAGCGGAGACGTGCTGGCATGGCGAGGACGGCGGCGAGATCGCGCTGGCCGCCGTGGCGGTCGCGGCGATCGATCTCGTTTCCGGGCCGCGTGCCGCACAGCTGCGGCGATGCGGCGCGCACGACTGCTCGATGCTGTTCGTGGCGGCCAACAGCAGGCGGGTGTGGTGCACGCCGTCGCTGTGCGGCAACCGGGTGCGAGTCGCGCGCCACGCCAAGAAGGGCTGAAAGCGCCTCTTCATGAGGTTTCGATCTGGGTACCCGCTGGTCTGGTGTCTCCAATGGCGCATTCGGGACACTCAGCGTCTCCAATGCGACATTGGGGACACTGGGCGTGGGGCTCTCTGGGCAACTGAGGGCTGAAAGCGTCCTTCGCTGAGTGCATGCGGTGAAAGCGCCCTTCATCAGGTTCGATGTGGGTGTCCGCTGGTCTTGTCCCTGTCGCATTGGGGACGGGGAGCGTGGGGCCCTCTGGACGGCTGAGTGGTGAAAGCGCCCTTCGCCGCGTCTCTCGCGGCTGAAAGCGTCCTTCAGCTAGAGCTCCAGCAGCATCCGGCTGTTGCCCAAGGTGTTCGGCTTCACGTACGGCAGGTCCAGGAACTCCGCGACACCCGGGTCGGCCGAGCGCCGCATCTCCTCGTAGACCTCCTGGGTCACCGGGGTGCCGTCGATCTCGACGAACCCGTGCCCGGCGAAGAAGTGGGTCTCGAAGGTCAGCACGAAGAGCCGCTTCAGCCCGATCTCGCGGGCGAAATCGATCAGCTGCGCCACCAGCGCGTGCCCGATGCCGCGTCCCCGGGAGTCCTTGTCGACCGCGATGGTGCGCAGCTCGGCGATGTCCTCCCACAGCACGTGCAGCGCGCCGCAGCCGAGCACGTCGTCACCGTCTTCGACGACCCAGAACTCCTGGACGCTCTCGTAGAGGGTGACGAGTTCCTTCTCCAGCAGCACCGTCCCGGCGTCGGAATCGACCAGCGCCTTGATCTTGCGGACGTCCGCGATCCGCGCCCGGCGGACGGTGGGGCGGCGGCGCGGGAGAGGGTCTGAGGGCACGTCCACCATTAAGCCATCCCCGGCGCCCGGGCCGGCCGAGGGCTCGCCCGAGCGAGCGATCGCCGGCCCCGTGGGCAGGCCAGCTACCCTAAGGCACGTGCCTTCTCCCACCACTGATCCTGTCGCCACCCGTCGCGTTTCCTTGTTGACCCTCGGTTGCGCCCGCAACGAGGTCGATTCCGAGGAACTCGCCGGACGGCTGGCGGCGGGCGGCTGGGAGCTCGCCGCCGAGCCCGAGGACTCCGACGTCGTGGTGGTCAACACCTGCGGCTTCGTCGAGTCCGCCAAGAAGGACTCGGTCGACACGCTGCTCGCGGCGTCCGACACCGGCAAGAAGGTCGTCGCCGTCGGCTGCATGGCCGAGCGCTACGGCAACGAGCTGGCCGAGAGCCTGCCCGAGGCCGACGCGGTCCTGGGTTTCGACCACTACGCCGACCTCGCGGAGCGGCTCGACGACGTCGTGGCAGGCCGCAAGGTCGAGTCCCACACCCCGTCCGACCGCCGCAAGCTGCTGCCGATCAGCCCGGTCCAGCGCCCGACCGCCGCCGAGTCGGTCGAGGTGCCGGGGCACGCGCAGCACGGCTGGGGCCCGCGTGTGCTGCGGACCAGGCTCGACACCTCCCCGGTGGCCGCGCTGAAGATCGCCTCCGGCTGCGACCGCCGCTGCTCGTTCTGCGCGATCCCGTCGTTCCGCGGGTCCTTCGTGTCCCGGCAGCCGGACGAGATCGTCGCCGAGGCGATGTGGCTCGCGGAGAACGGCGTCAAGGAGGTCTTCCTCGTCTCGGAGAACTCCACCTCCTACGGCAAGGACTTCGGCCGTGACGGCGCCCGCGCGCTGGAGCTGCTGGTCCCGCGCCTGGCCGCGGTGCCGGGGATCGAACGCGTCCGCGTCTCGTACCTGCAGCCCGCCGAGACCCGTCCCGGCCTGGTCAAGGCCATCGCGACCACGCCGGGCGTCGCCGACTACTTCGACCTCTCCTTCCAGCACTCCAGCGAGACCGTGCTGCGCCGCATGCGCCGCTTCGGCTCCACGGACTCCTTCCTCGCGCTGTGCGACCAGATCCGGGAGTACTCGCCCAACGCCGGCATCCGCACCAACGTCATCGTCGGCTTCCCCGGCGAGACCGAGGAGGACCTCGCCGAGCTGGAGCGCTTCCTGACCGGCGCGCGGCTGGACGCGGTGGGCGTCTTCGGGTACTCGGACGAGGACGGCACCGAGGCCGAGACCTTCGACGGCAAACTCGACGAGTCCGTGGTGGCCGAGCGGGTCGCGCGGATATCCGCGCTGGTCGAGGAGCTGACCTCGCAGCGGGCCGAGGACCGGATCGGCGACTTCGTCGACGTCCTGATCGAGCAGGCCGAGGACGGCGAGGACCCGATCGGCCGCGCCGCGCACCAGGCCCCCGAGGTCGACGGCGAATGCGTCCTGATCGAGACCGAGGACCTGCCCCCGCTGGCGGTGGGTGACTTCGTGCGCTGCGAGGTCGTCGACTCCGAGGGTGTCGACCTGATCGTGCGGCCCGCGCCGCCCGAGGCCGACCGGTGAATGCCGCCCCGAGCGACGCCGGGGCCGGTGAGGGGACGGGCGGTGAGCACGCCCGGGTCCCCGAGGCCACCCCGGTCCCGACGCTGAACCTGGCGAACCTGCTCACGATGTCGCGGCTGGTGCTGGTGCCGCTGTTCGTGCTGGCGCTGTTCACCGGCGACGGGGCGGACACCTTCTGGCGCGCGATCGCCACCGCGCTGTTCGCGATCGCGTCGTTCACCGACCAGGTCGACGGCTGGGTCGCGCGCAAGTACGGGCTGATCACCGACTTCGGCAAGATCGCCGATCCGATCGCGGACAAGGCGCTGATCGGCGCCGCGCTGATCGGGCTGAGCGTGCTCGGCGAACTGGGCTGGTGGGTCACCATCGTCATCGCGGTCCGCGAGATCGGCGTGACGCTGCTGCGGTTCTGGGTGATCCGGCACGGCGTCATCCCGGCCAGCCGGGGCGGCAAGGCCAAGACGCTCGCCCAGATCGCGGCCATCACGGCGTACCTGCTGCCCCTGCCCGAGGCCGCCGAGCCGGTGCGCTGGGTGCTGATGGGGCTCGCGCTCGTGCTGACCGTCGTGACCGGGCTCGATTACGTCGTGCGCGCGGTCCGGCTGCGCGCGGCCGGAAGGCGTGCCGCGGGCGCATGAAACCTGAGACCTTGATCACTCACCTGATCGAGCGGGGGGAGACGGTGGCGACGGCCGAGTCGCTGACCGCCGGACTCGTCTGCGCGACGCTGACCGAGGTTCCCGGTTCGAGTGCCGTCGTCCGGGGTGGACTGGTGGTCTACGCCACCGACCTCAAGGCGAAGCTGGCCGGGGTCGACGAAGACCTCCTCGCCGCGCACGGCGCCGTCCATCCCGAGGTCGCGGCGCAATTGGCCGCCGGCGCGCGGGATCGATGCGGCGCCACCTGGGGCCTCGGCCTGACCGGCGTCGCGGGTCCGGACGGGCAGGACGGCGTCGCGCCGGGCACCGTCCACGTCGGCCTCGCGGGCCCGGAGGTGCTCACCGTTCGCACACTGGACTTGAGCGGTGATCGAGCTTCGGTCAGGGCCGGGTCGGTCTCGGGCGCGTTCGCCCTGCTGGGGGAACATCTCGCATGATCGCCGCGTTCGCCCTTGGCGTATTGCCGTGTCAACACCTGCGCCCGGGGCACCGCTCTGGGTAACGTAGGGGGTAGTCAGTCCTGGAAGGGAGGCGCGTGATGACCGTGCTGTTGCGCGAGGCGATCGGCGACCGGCTCCGACACGCCCGCACGAACCAGCGTCGAACGCTGCGGGACATCTCCCGCGCCGCCAGGGTGAGCCTCGGTTACCTGTCCGAGGTCGAGCGCGGGCAGAAGGAGGCGTCCAGCGAGCTGCTGGCGTCCATTTGCGAGGCCCTGGACCTTCCGCTGGGCGAACTCCTGCACAAGGTCGCGGCGGACGTCTCGGCGATGGACAACGTCGAGGTCGCCCCGGTGGACGAGAAGGTCGAAGCGGGCAAGCGGCGCGCTCCGGAGCGGGAAGGCGCCGAAGCGGGCGAGCTCGAAGGCGGCCGCCTGGTGTCCGAGCTGATCGGCAACGACCTGGCCGACCTGCGGATCTCGCCGCCGCCGCGGATGAGCCCCGCGCTGCGGACGACGATCTCCGCACCGAAGATGGTCGCCGCCTAGCGACGCTGTGAACGGCAAGAGGCCCCAGGCAGTCCGCCTGGGGCCTCTTCCGTCAGTTGTCGAACGTGCCCGGCTGGTAGGAGCCGCCCTTGGTGTGGGTGACGACGAGCAGCCGGTTGGCGGCGTTGATCATCGCGACCAGGTAGATCAGCGCGGCGACCTGGTCGTCGTCGTAGTGCTCGCGCACCTGGGCCCAGGTCTCGTCGGAGACGCCCTGGTGCGCGTCGGCGATGCGGGTGCCTTCCTCCGCGAGCGCCAGCGCGGCCTGCTCGGCCTCGGTGAACACCGTGGATTCGCGCCAGGCGGCGACCAGGTTGACGCGGACCGCGGGTTCGCCGGCGGCCGCCAGGTCCTTGGCGTGGGCGTCGACGCAGAAGCCGCAGCCGTTGAGCTGGCTGGCCCGCAGCGACACCAGCTCCTGGGTGACCTTCGGCAGGGTCGAGCCCTTGATGGCCACGCTGACATTGGCGAAGCGCTTGCCGAGCTTGGCGCCGAGCTCGTTGGCGTTCAGATCGAAACGGGAATCCATGATCGTCCTCTTTCGTGGTCGTCTGCTGAACCGGACGACCACCAGATGCCGGTGGCCCGGCGCCGCTGACAGCACCAGGGCGTGACGTGTGTCACGGCACTGACATGTCAGAAATCGAGGGGACGCGGCGTCTGGTGGTGGCACCTTCGCCGAGAACAGGAGCCGTCCATGTCCGACACCGCCACGGAGGCGTTCGTCGCCCACCGGAACCTGCTGTTCACCGTCGCCTACGAGATGCTCGGCTCCGCCGCCGACGCCGAAGACGTCCTCCAGGAGACGTGGCTGCGCTGGTCGGGCGTCGATCTCGGCACCGTGGAGAACCCGAGGGCGTACCTGGTCCGCATCACCACCCGGCAGGCGCTCGGGAGGCTGCGCACGCTCGGCAGGCGCAAGGAGTCCTACGTCGGTCCGTGGCTGCCCGAGCCCCTGCTCACCAGCCCCGACGTGGCCGAAGACGTGGAACTGGCCGACAGCGTCTCGATGGCCATGCTGCTAGTGCTCGAGACCCTCACCCCGACCGAACGCGCGGTGTTCGTGCTGCGCGAGGTGTTCGACGTGCCCTACGCCGAGATCGCCGAAGCCGTCGGCAAGACCCCGGCCGCGGTCCACCAGATCGCCCACCGGGCGCGGGCGCACGTCGCCGCGCGGAGGCCCCGTGGTGCGGCGTCGCCCGGCGAGACCAAGGGCGTGCTCGACGCGTTCCACCGCGCGGTCCGGACCGGTGACCTGCAAGGACTGCTGGACGTCCTCTCGCCGGACGTCGTCTTCCTCGGCGACGGCGGCGGAGTGGCGCAGGCCCTGCTGGAGCCCGTGACCGGCGCCGCGCTGGTCGCGCCGCTGCTGGCCGCGAGCCGTCCGGTGCGGGACGACGCGGCGACGATGCGGACGGCGCAGGTCAACGGGTATCCCGCGCTGATCCTCCGGCTCGGTGACGAGGTCGACACCGTCGTCGCGCTGCGGGTGGAGGACGGGCTCATCACCGGGCTCTACGCCGTGCGCAATCCCGAGAAGCTGTCACGCATGGACGAGGAGACCGCGCTGCGCCGCTGACGGAGGGCCGAGCCGAAAGGTCGTGGACATCACAGTCAGGGGGATCCCTGAATTCCGTCGGGGTCGCCTGGAACGCGGGACGCCGACCTGACACGATGGAACTCAACGCCGGGGTCGGGACGTTGCAACATCACAGAGGGGACGCCCCACCTCGAGGTAACAGCCCGTGGGATGCGAGAAGGCAGGCGGAGGAGATGGCCAACCCGTTCGTGAAGTTCTGGAAGTACATGATGGCGGCGTTCTCGTCGAAGATCGACGAGCACGCCGACCCGAAGGTACAGATCCAGCAGGCCATCGAGGAGGCGCAGCGCAACCACCAGGCGCTGACCCAGCAGGCCGCCTCGGTGATCGGTAACCAGCGTCAGCTGGAGATGAAGCTGAACCGCCAGCTCGGCGACGTGGAGAAGCTGCAGGCTTCGACCCGCCAGGCGCTGGTGCTCGCCGACGAGGCGCGTGCCAAGGGCGACGAGCAGAAGGCGACCGAGTTCGAGAACGCGGCGGAGAGCTTCGCCGCGCAGCTCGTCACCGCCGAGCAGAGCATCGAAGACCTCAAGACCCTGCACGACCAGTCGCTTCAGGCTGCGGAGCAGGCGAAGAAGGCCGTCGAGCGCAACGCGACCATGCTGCAGCAGAAGCTGGCCGAGCGCACCAAGCTGCTCTCGCAGCTGGAGCAGGCGAAGATGCAGGAGCAGGTCTCCGCCTCGCTGAACCAGATGAGCCAGCTGGCCGCGCCGGGCAACACCCCGTCGCTGGAAGACGTTCGCGACAAGATCGAGAAGCGCTACACCACCGCGCTGGGCTCGGCCGAACTCGCACAGAACTCCGTCCAGGGCCGGATGATGGAGGTCCAGGCCTCCACGACGCAGCTCGCGGGGCACTCGCGGCTGGAGCAGATCCGCGCGTCCATGAAGGGTGACTCCGTCGCCCAGGTGACCGACGGCAAGACCGCCGCCGCGCCGGCGAAGGGGTCGAGCTCCGCGGACATCCAGCGTGAGATCCAGGCACGGGTTCAGGCCGAACAGGGCAAGAACCCCGCCTGACACACCAACGGGAGCCGGTCCCGCACCCCGCGCGGGTGCGGGACCGGTCTCACCAGAAGACAGGGGAGAGGGCAATGGGCCAGGGCAGGCGCAAGGACTTCGGGGAGTTCACCGCCAAGCTTGAGAAGCACATCGAGAAGCTGCCCGACTACGCCCAGCGCGCGCAGGAGAAGCTGCAGCGCTACATCCCGCCCTCCGAGCAGGGTTCTCCGCGGCCCGCTCAGCCGGCGCCGCCCAAGCCGCGCCCGCAGATGCCCGCGATGCCGGCCATGCCGAAGATCTCCCAGCAGCTGACGTCGATGGCCGCGGGCCAGATCCCGGTCGTCGCCGACGCGAAGGCCAAATGGGCGCGCTGGAACGAACCCGCCGCCAAGCTGGAGCGCCGCAAGCGCCGCACCTCGCGGGCGCTGACGTTCTGGATCCTCCTCACCTTCCTTTGTGGACTGTTCGCCGTCGTCGCGGGCACCGGCCTGTTGAAGGACGGCCAGGCCGACGTCCTCCAGGCCATCGCGGGCGGCGCGTTCGCCGTCATCTTCGGCACCTTCGGAGTCAAGTCGGGGCTGCGGCTTCGGGAGCTCAAGCGCACCGTGCTGCCCGCGGCGCCCGCCGCTCCGCCGCCGCTGCCTCCGGCGCGGTCCGTCGCGCGGGAGCCGATGGAGCGCCTCGCCGAGAGCGAGGCTTCGCTGGCGGAGCTGCTTCGCCAGCTTTCGCAGCCGACGTCGCTCGGCACCATGCCGGTCTCGGAGATCGCCGTCGCGGACGCCCGGACCACCGCCGCCGAGGCGGCGCAGGCCCTGCGCGGGCTGGCAGGCCGGATCCAGGCCATCGAACGCGGACGTGACGCCGCGCCGGAGCGGGAACGCGGCGCCCTCGACGCCGCCGTCAAGCAACTCCGCGAGCAGCTCGACGACGGTCTCGACGGCTACGGCGGTCTCGTCGCGGCCGCCGGCCACACCGTCGCCGCGAGCTCGGACGGCATGACGTCGTCCAAGGAGCAGCTCTCCGACGCGACCGACAAGCTCGCCGGCCTCGCGATGGCCCTGCGCGAACTGTCCTGACGCGTAACTCGCGTGCTTGGAGCCGTAACTCGCGTGTTTGAAGGCGTATCTCTTGAGTTACGCCTTCAAGCACGCGAGTTACGCGTTCGATCACGCGAGTTACGGAAACGGGTAGGCTCTGAGCAGGCGCTTTCCTGGACCATCGTCTCATTCGTCGTCGCTAATACTCCATTGCGTAACGACATGCTCACTGTGTGATACCGAAACGCTCGCGTAACCCGAAACCGCTGGTGAGGGCGACTCGCGATGCCTAACGTTTCCTTCATGCACGTAGTGCTCTTCCCAGCTCGGGCCTGAACCCAGCCCGCGTGAGCGGGCGTCCCAGGGTGGCGGACCGGACACAGTGGATCTCGCGCAGTGGTCTTTCTCGTCCCCACCGAGGAAAGGACGCCCAGTGACGACGCTCCCCCCGGAACCAGAACCGACCCCCGCTCCTCCTCCCAGTGCCTATCAGCGCGTCATCGCCGCCTACGACCGGATCGTCGAGGTCGACCGGCCCGACGTCTGGATCACCTTGCGTCCCGTGGAAGACGCCCTCGTGGACGCGAAGGCGGTCGACGAACGTCTTCGCGCGGGCGCGGAACTGCCGCTCGCGGGGACGTTGGTGGCGGTCGCCGACGTCATCGACGTCGCCAGTGCCACCTCCGTCTCCCGCCTGACCGCGGCCGGCGCGGTCGTGATCGGCAAGACCAACTGCGACCGGTTCGGCAGCGACCTCGAACACACCCGCAGCCCATACGGCGCCGTGAGCGCCGCGCTCAACACCGATCGGGTCTCCGGGAGCGCGAGCAGCGGCGCGGCCGTCGCCGTCGCGCTCGGCCTCGTCGATCTGGCGGTCGGCACGGACACGGCCGGCGCGGGCCGGGTTCCCGCTTCCCTCAACGGGATCGTCGGGTTGAAGCCGACGCTGGGGCTCGTGCCGAAGACCGGCGCCGCGCCGTGCGGCGGGATCGCCGTCTTCGCCCGCAGCCTCACCTTGGGACAGCGCGCCCTGGGGCTGATGACCGGTCCCGACGGGATCGACCCGCTTTCCCGTGACTGGCCGCCGGACGTCCGGCTGTCCGCGGGCGACCGGCCGCGGGTGGCGATCCCGGGCTCCGGCACGCTCACCGGCCTGTCGCTGCAGTCCCGGTCCGCCTTCCTCGGCGCGGTTTCCGCGCTTCGGGCGTCCGGCGCACGGGTGGAGACCGTGGAGGTCTCGGCGTTGCTGACGGTGGGCGGGTTGATCCACGACGACGGCTTCACCGCCGACCGGGTGCGTGTCGCCGAGGCCGGGATGCTCGCGCTCCGAATGCTGTCGGAGTACGACGCCCTCGTGCTCCCGACGGTCGCGGATCACCCCTCGGTCGCCGAGGCACTGTCCGATCCGGACGGTGTCGCGAAACGGCTGGAGCGGTTCACCGCGTTCGTCAACCTGCTCGACCTCGCCGCGGTCACGGTGCCGTCGTCGCCGTCGGATCTGGGGCCGTACGGGGTTTCCGTGGTGGTGCGGCCGTTCGACGACCAGGTCGCCATCGACCTCGCCGCCGTGCTGACCGACGAACAGGCCGATTTCCCTTATCCCGCACCGGGTGCGGATCTCGTGGTGTTCGGCGCGCATCTGCGCGGCCAGCCGTTGAACGGAAGCCTGGTCGCCGCGGGGGCCCGGTTCACCGGCCTGGTCCGGACCGGCGAGGGCTATCGGATGTTGTTGCTGCCCACCGATCCACCCCAGCCGGGAGTCGTGCCGGTGAGCGCCACGGGCGAGCACACGATGCTTTCGGGTGAACGGTGGCGGCTCTCGCCAGCCGCGCTCGGTGCCTTCGCGGCGACGCTGCCCGCCCCGTTCGTCCTGGGCCGGATCCGGTTGGAGCACGGGGAAACCCCGCTGGCGGTCCTGTGCGACCAGGCCGCCGCGGCGACGGCGACGGAGTTGACGAGATACCAGTGCTGGCGTGCCTACCTGAGGTTCGTCAGTACGGCCGGGCCGCGAGACCTCGGGCGACCCGCTTGACCAAACCGGGGCCGTGCAGGGCGAAACCGGTGTAGAGCTGGACCAGTCCGGCGCCGGCGTCGAGCATCCGGGCGGCGGCGCCGGCGTCGAAGATCCCGCCGACGCCGATGATCGGCAGCTTGCCGCCGGTCTCGTCGTGCACGAACCGCACCACCTCGACCGAGCGCGCGGTGAGCGGGCGGCCGGACAACCCGCCCGCCTGCTCGCCGATGGCCGCTTCAGTCGGGGCGATTCCTTCGCGTGACAACGTCGTGTTGGTCGCAATCAGCCCGGCGACACCGTGGTCGAGGCAGACCTCCAGCAGCTCCGCGAGCGCTTCGTCGGTGAGGTCGGGGGCGACCTTCACCAGCACCGGCGTCGGCTTCGCGTCCCCGGCGAGCTCGGCCGAGGTCTTCCGCAGCTCGGCCAGCAGCTCGGCCAGCGCGGACTTGTCCTGCAGCGCCCGCAGCCCCGGCGTGTTCGGGGAACTGACGTTGATCGCGAAGTAGTCGGCGTACGGGTACAGCGCCCGCAGCGAGAACCGATAGTCCTCGACGGCTTCGTCGAGCGGGGTCACCTTGGACTTGCCGATGCTGACGCCGAGCGGCACGGGCGGTTTCCCGGTCGCGGCGAGACGGGCGGCGAGCGCCTCCGCGCCCTCGTTGTTGAAGCCCATCCGGTTGATCACGGCGTCGGTCTCGGCGAGGGTGAACAGCCGCGGTTTGTCGTTGCCCGGCTGCGGATGCCGGGTGACCGTGCCGACCTCGACGAAGCCGAAACCGAGCGCGGGCCAGGCGTGCAGGGCGCGGCCGTTCTTGTCCATCCCGGCGGCGAGGCCGACCCGGTTCGGGAAGCGGAGCCCGAGGAAGGTGACCGGATCGTCCGTCCGGTAGACGCGGCCGAGCGCGGCGAGCGCGGGGGAGACCCGGCTCAGCCTGGCGAGCGTGCCGATGGTGCGTTCGTGCACGGTTTCGGGGTCGCTGCCGGAGACCCGGTAGAGAGCGGGGCGGACGATCTTGTCGAAGAGCACGGCCCCATCATGCCTGGTGGGTTCCGGAGTCAGTCGCCGAGTTCGCCGAGCCGGACGCGGGCCAGGGAGAATCCCCGGTCCAGCAGCGTGACGCGGTCCGCCGTGCCCCCGGATCGCAGCCATTCGGCCGACACGGCTTCGAGTACGGCCGTGGCGGCGTTCGTGAGCAGGTCCGCGGTGAACGCGTCCAGACCGGCACCCGGCCGGTCACGGAGTGCGTCGCTCACCCGCCTCCGCCATTCGGTCCGCCGCTGATACAGCCGTCCGCCCAGCGCCGGCGTCGCTTCGATGAGCCGGTGGGTCGCCAGCGTTCGTTCACTCGCGTGGATCTCTTCCTGCCAGTGCCGGAGGACGTGCTGCAGGGAGGTCCACGGGTCCTCCTCGGCGGGGCGGGCGGCGATGGCGGAGACCACGTTCTCTCCGGTGACGTCGATGCTGTCGAAGACGGCGTCCTCCTTCGTGGGGAAGTAGCGAAAGAAGCTGCGTTTGGTCAGCCCCGCCGCGCGCGCGATCTCGTCGACGGTCGTCTCTTCGAAGCCTTGGCGGGCGAACAGTTCGATGGCCACGTCGGCGAGTTCGGCCCGCACCGCGCGGCGCGTTCGTTCGCGTAGTCCTTCCGGCATGCACCGCAGTCTACTTTGCGTCATGTAGTGTCTATTATGACACCAAGTGACAGCTTTGGAGGCCGGATGAGGACGATGGACGGAAAGACGGTGCTCGTGACCGGGAGCACCGGCGGCATCGGCAAGGAAAGTGCCCGGCGGCTTGCCACCCTCGGGGCCCGGGTGATCCTCGTCGGCCGCGACAAGGCACGAGCCGAGGAGGCCGCGAAGGAACTACGCCGATCGAGCGGGCACACGAAGGTCGACGCGATCACCGCGGACCTGTCGCGGCTCCGTGACGTACGCCGGCTCGCCGAACAGGTCGCCGACCGGGTGGACCGCTTGGACGTGCTGATCAACAACGCCGGGGCGGCCCGGTCCCGGCGTGAACTGACCGAGGACGGGATCGAAACCGCCTTCGCGGTCAACGTCGTGGCGCCGTTCAGCCTGACGCATCGGCTACTGCCCACGTTGAAGCGGTCGGAGGCCGCTCGCGTCATCAACATCACGGGGGGCATCCCGCGCGGACGGATCGATCTCGACAATCTGCAGGGAGAGAAATCGTATGTGGGACTGTCGTTCTACAACCAGACCAAGCTGGCCCAGATGGCGATGAGTCATACCTTCGCGAAGCGGCTCGAAGGGACCGGCGTAACGCTGAACGTCGCGTATCCCGGCCATGCCCACACCTCGATGAACAAGGACCTCACCGCCGATACCTACCCGCCACTGGCCCGCCCGATCGTGCCGCTGCTCCGGCTGGTCATGCCCGTCCTCTACGGCCATCGCGCGGTGCTCAAAGCGACGAAGTCGAGCGTTCATCTCGCCTCCAGCCCCGAGGTCCGGGAAATCACCGGGGCCTATTTCACCAGCAAGGCCGTCCGTGCTCCTTGGCCCGAGGCCGTCCTTGACGAAACCACTCGTGGCGCGATCTGGGACCTCTGCGAGAAAATGTGCGGTGACCGGGCCTAGCGGCTCGCCTTCCACTCGTCTTCGAGCATCGCGAAGACGAGCTCGTCACACCACTCGCCCTTCACGATCTCGTTCTCCCGCAGATGCGCTTCCTTCTTCATGCCGAGGCGTTCCATCAGCGCGGCGGACGCGGTGTTGCGCCCGTCACAGCGGCCGATGATCCGGTGCAGGCCGAGGTCTTCGAACCCGAGCCGCAGCACCTCGACGGCGGCTTCCGCGGCGAGCCCCTTCCCGTGGTGATCGGGATGGAAGACGAATCCGATCTCGCCTTGGCGGTGCTCGCTGCTGAGGTATTCGAGGTTCAGGTCGCCGATCAGCCGACCGGTCTCGGTCAGTTCCGCTGCCACCGCGAGGAACTGGCCTTCCTTGGACACGGTGCTGCTGTGCACCCGTTTGGCGAGCGCGGCGGCGGATTCGGCCCGGCTGCGCGGGCCCCAGTAGAGGTAACGGGCGACGTCGGCACGGGACTGGAAGGAGTTGAGTTCGTCGAGATCCGCCGGCGTGAAGGCACGGAGGGTCAGGCGCTGGGTGATGATCGGGAAATCGGGCCTCAGCATGGCGTCAGGCTATCGAGTCGGCGAGGTTCCTGGGGGCGGAACCGCGGCGGACGGTCCTTCGGGGCGGCGGACGGCGCACACCCCGGAAATAGGGGTACCCCCGAGGCGGCTCCCGGACGCCGGAATCGGCGGCCGGGCCCGAGCCGGACCGGTGCTCGGGAACCTCGGGGGCCCGGTGACTGCCTGGTATTCGCTATCAGGCATCACGCGAAGCAGAGACGACGAGCCGAAGGTGGCTCCAACTTGCGTTGTATCGCTGCTCTGAAGTCCTACGCGTGGGGTCCGCTAGCGGACAGCCACCTCACGAGTCCTGTTGGAATACAACTTTGGACCACCTCCTCTCTCGTGTACCGCCACGCTATGCGAGGAGTTCGGGGTCCTGCAACAAGATTTCTTCGATCTCCGTCACCAGGACGGTCTTGTCCGCCGACGGCAGAAAAGAGGCGTCCACGGCATTCTTCGCGAACAGGGCGATTTCGGCCGCCGTCAGGCCCAGGGTCTCGGCCACCGCCACGTACTCGCCGTCGAGGGTGGCGCCGAACATCGGCGGGTCGTCGGTGTTGAGCGTGACCAGCACACCGTGATCGAGCAGCCGCCGCACGGGGTGCGCCGCGATCGACGCGAACTGCCCGGTCCGGATATTGGAAGTCGGGCAGACCTCCAGCGGGATCCGTTGCACGGCAAGGTGTTCCAGGAGCGCCGGGTCGGTGTGCGCGCCGACGCCGTGCCCGATCCGCTCGGCGCCGAGATCGTGTACCGCAGACCAGACGGTGGCGGGCCCGGTGGTCTCGCCCGCGTGCGGGACGCTATGCAGCCCCGCCTCCCTGGCCGCGGTGAAGAACGGGGCGAACTGGGCGCGGCCGACGCCGACCTCGGGGCCGCCGAGCCCGAAGGAGACCAGTCCTTCGGGGCGTTCGCGGAGCGCGAACACCACCGTCTCCCGGCCGGCCACGACGCCCTTCTCGCCGGGAATGTCGAAGCACCAGGCCAGCTCCACGCCGTGGTCCGCCCGTGCCGCCGCCCGTCCGGTGGCGAGACCGGTGAGGAGATCGTCCGCCGACATGCCGTCGAGGACGTGGTTGTACGGCGTCACGGTCACCTCGGCGTAGCGGGCGTTCTGCGCGGCCAGATCCGCCGCCAGCCCGGTGACGAGGGTGTGGATGTCGCGGGCGTCGCGCACCAGCGACGTCACCGCCAGGTAGTTGCGGAGGAAATGCGGGAAATCGCGGAAGGTGAAGAACTCGGCGAGCGCCGACGGCTCCGTCGGCACCCCCGCGGACGGGCGGCGGCGGGCCAGTTCCAGCACCGTGGGCAGGCTCGCCGAACCGACGAGGTGGACGTGGAGTTCGACCTTGGGCAGGGCGTGCACGAACGCGCGCAGCGCCGTGCCCGTGAGAATTCCGGGCATGACAAAGCTCCCTGGGAGAGAAGAGAAAGGTGACGTGCGGAGGGAGCGGGCGGCTCAGGGAGCGAGGTCGCCGCGTTCGGTGTCGGCCCCGTAGAGCGGGAGCTTGAACAGCGTCACGAGGCCAGCTTAGCCGCTCGGGGCGGGCCCGGACTGGCATTTCGGGCAGAACCACGTCGGCCTCGCCTGATGCCCGGCGCCCTGGGGTGCGACGCGAAGCCGTCCGCCGCAACGGAAGCAGCCCTGCTTGGTCCGCTCGTAGACCCAGTGCTCGCGGCCGCGGCGCAGATCGCCGGTGGTGGTCTGCGACGTGCGCCAGGCGTTGCTCTTCAGTAGCTTCCGGCCGAGCGCGACGGCCCTCGCCGGGTCCACTTCGGACACCGGTGTCCACGGCGTGACGCCGAGCAGAAAGCACATCTCGACCTTGTACATGTTCCCGATCCCCGCCATGATCCGCTGATCCAGCAGGGCATCGCCGAGTTCGCGGGCCGGATCCGCGGCCAGCGCGGCCGCCGCCCGTTCCGCGAGCTCGTCCGTCCATTGTGGATCGAGCAGATCCGGGCCGAGGTGCCCGACCAAGCGGTCTTCCTCATTCGTGGGCACGAGTTCCAGGTCGTGCACACGGAAACCGATCGCCTGCAGCTCCTCGGTGGCCAGGATGACCCGCGCCTGATGCGCCGGATGCCGCCAGCGCGCGCCCGCCCGGTAGACGTCCCACTTGCCGTCCATGCGGAGATGGCTGTGGAGGGTGAGGTCGCCGGAGAGGCGGGTCAGCAGATGTTTGCCGACCGTGCCGACGCCGAGCACGTCGCGTCCGGCGAGATCCGTCGTCGCCAGCTGGGGGACCCTGAACTCGCCTCGCAGCAAGGTCTTGCCCGCCAACGCCTTGTCGAGGACCTTGCCGGCGAGGAAGACGGTGTCGCCTTCGGGCATCGGACGTCAGCCCGTGCCGGTGTCGCTCAGCTTGGCGGGTGCCTCGGGCTCTTCTTCGCCGCGGACGCGATGCCGCCCGGCCCGGCCCGAGCGCAGGACCTTCGCGAGCACCATGTTGAAGGTGAGTGCGATCTCCTGCGCGCCGGGGGAATGCCACTCGTGGATCGGGCTGCACGCGCCCTGTGCCTGCTGCACGGCGAGCCTGTCCGGGATGGCCGTCGGCATCACCAGCGGGCCGAAGTTCTCCCGCAGCTCGGCCACGCGGAACTGGTGCTCGTAGGAACGCACGCGGAGCTTGTTGACCACGACGCCGATCGGCCGCAGCCCCGGGTTCTGCTCTTCGCGGATCTTCTCGATCGCGTCGAGCGCGCGGCGTGCGCCGGAGACGGCGTACATCGTCGGCTCGGTGACGATCAGGGCGCTGTCCGCGGCCACCAGCGCGGAGCGGGTCAGCCTGCCGAGCGACGGCGGGCAGTCGAGGATCACCAGTTCGTAGGGTTCCTCGCGCAGCGGGTTCGTGTGCAGCTCGTCGAGCGCGCGGGAGAGGTTCTCCAGGCGGCGGCTGTCGGCGTCGGGCTCGTTGAGCATCTCCAGCTCTTCGGCGCCGACGAGGACGTCGATCTGGTCGCTCCACACGCTGGGCGCGATCGCGCGTTCGAGCACCGAGCGCACCGGCGTCTCCAGGACGTCGGCCAGCGTGCGATCCGTGAAGGGCGGGTCCAGCGAGGTGGTGGCGTTGCCTTGCGGGTCGAGGTCGGCCACGAGAGTCCGGGCGCCCCTACGCAGCGCGGCGGACGCGACACCGAGGGCGACCGTCGTTTTACCGACGCCACCCTTCAGGCTGAGAACAGCGACCGTGTGCACTCGATACAGCCTACGGGCAGTCGGCGGGGTGGCTCCGTGGCAAGGTGTCGAACACCGCATCGGACTACACCCGGCGGGCCGGCGAAGGCGGGCATTACCCTGTGCGTTTATGAAGACGGACACCGTGGCCACGCGGGGATCGGGGGCGGTTCGCCGGGTTCTCGAAGCAGAACTCCGGGCCGCACGGGCGCGAGGCGCACAACAGCCGCACGTCGTCGACGTCGGCGGCGGCAGCGGCGGCTGGGCGGTGCCGCTGGCCTCGGCGGGTTGCCTGGTGACCGTGGTCGAGCCGAACCCCAACGCGCTGGCGACCCTGCGCCGCCGCGCCGAGGAAGAGGGCGTCTCCGGCAGCATCACGGTGATCGCCGACGACTCCGACGCGCTCGGCGCCCACGTCGCGGCGGGCTCGGCCGATCTCGTGCTCGCGCACGGGCTGATCGAGGTCGTCGACGACCCGGCGCTCGTGCTCACCGCGCTGGCCGCCGCGGTCAAACCCGGCGGCGCGGTCTCGGTGCTGGTGGCGAACCGCCACGCCGCGATCCTGCAGCGCGCGCTGGCCGGACGCCTCGGTGAG
The DNA here is from genome assembly GCF_024628825.1 of Amycolatopsis roodepoortensis. Taxonomy (NCBI): domain Bacteria; kingdom Bacillati; phylum Actinomycetota; class Actinomycetes; order Pseudonocardiales; family Pseudonocardiaceae; genus Amycolatopsis; species Amycolatopsis roodepoortensis. The sequence continues at coordinate 2,374,857 of NZ_CP102415.1, read as the reverse complement.
GCGAGGGAACTCCTCGCGGCCGAGAGCGGCGTCCTCGGCGGCGGCCGCGAGACCGTGCTGCGGCGCTTCGACGCGGAAGGCCTCCGCGCCCAGCTGGTCGCGGTGGGGCTCGAGGTGACCTCGCTGCAGGGCGACGGTGTCGTGGCGGACTTCGTGCCCGGCGGGGTGCGGGAAGAGGACCTGGCCGAGTTCGAGCTGGCGGCGGCTTCGGTCCCGCCGCTGCGGGACGTCGCCAGCAGGCTGCACGTCCTGGCCCATCGGCCGGCCTGACCTCCTCGTGAGTGGTGAGGACGGCTCGCCAGGGCGGTGTCGTGCCCGGCCACGGCCGACGTTGCGAAAGCCACTTTCGCAACGTTGAAGGTTGCGAAAGTGGCTTTCGCAACCCCCTGTCAAGCCCCCACAAGACACTGTCCCTGACCACTCACGAGACTGTCGGTGGTCCGGGCTAACGTCCGGGCGTGGGACGAAACGCTGAACTGCCCGGCGGGATGGCCCGCTACCGCGTGACGACCGGCGCCACCACCTGGCCCGACGACACCGGCTGCGGCCTGCTGCACGTCGACATGGACGCCTTCTTCGTGTCCTGCGAGCTGCGCACGCGCCCCGAGCTGGAGGGCGAGCCGGTGGTCGTCTCCGGCGGCGGGCCGAGGTCCGTTGTCGCGGCGGCGAGCTATGCGGCACGCGAGTTCGGCGTCCGGTCGGCCATGCCGTTCTCGACGGCCAAACGCCTCTGCCCCCAGCTGATCTGCATCACGCCGACGCCGGGGCTCTACGGCGAGGTCTCCAAGGGTGTCATGGGGATCTTCCGCGAGCTGACGCCGCTGGTGGAGCCGCTGAGCCTGGACGAGGCGTTCCTGGACGTCAGCGGGGCGCTCAAACGGCTGGACTCCTCACCCGCGCGGCTCGGCGCCTGGATCCGGGAGCGGGTCGCCGCCGACTTCGGGATCAGCTGCTCGGTCGGCGTCGCGAAGGTCAAGTTCGTCGCCAAGCTGGCGTCCGGGATGGCGAAACCGGACGGCATGGTCGTCGTCCCGGCGGCCGAGACGCTCGCGTTCCTGCACCCGTTGCCCGTGTCGGCGCTGTGGGGAGTCGGCAAGCGCACCGAGGAGCAGCTGCGGCAGCAGGGACTCGACACCGTCGCCGACGTCGCCGCCGCTCCGCTGTCCAGGCTGAGGCGGTCGCTCGGGCGGGCGCTGGGGGAGCATCTGTACGCGCTCGCGAACGGGCACGACGATCGCAAGGTCGTCCCGGAGTCGCCGGACAAGTCGATCGGCGCCGAAGTGACCTTCGACGTGGATCTCCACGACCGCGCGGCGCTGGGGCTGGAACTGCTCCGGCTGTCGGAACGCGTCGCCGCCACCCTGCGCCGCCGGGGGCTGCGCGGGCGGACTGTGTCGATCAAGGTCAGGTTCGCGGATTTCAAGACGATCACCCGCGCCAGGACGACCGCCGTCGGAGTGGACGTGGCCCGCGACATCCACCGCACCGCCGTCGAACTCCTCACCGAACACGCGCCGACGGGCGCAGTCCGCCTGATCGGGGTAAGGGTCGAGGGGTTGGACACGGAGAGTGACGGAGAGCAGCTGCTTTTCGAGTCACCCGAACCCCGTTGGCGGGACGCGGAAGTCGCCGCCGACGTCGCGAGGTCGAAGTTCGGGGCCGCCGCGGTGCGGCCCGCGTCACTGCTGACCCCTCGTGACCAGTGACTTAGCCCGCTCGGCCGTCTTCGAGAGAGCCGAGCCGGGTGGTTTCGGGCAATTCGATCCCTACTGGATACGGGATCGGGTAGTCGGACGAGCGCGGGGCTCGTATCCTGGACAGAGACACCCCGCCTGGGGTTGTCTGTTGGGTCCATGACGTTGCGCGGCCCGGCGCCCGCGACAGCTGTGCCGGAGGAGGAAAGATGCCACTCTCCGAGCATGAGCAGCGGCTGCTCGATCAGATCGAGCGCGAGCTCTATGCCGAGGACCCCAAGTTCGCATCCACGGTGCGAGGCACCCGGTTGCGCCGCCCCGCCCGCCGACGGCGTTTGCAGGGCATCGCCCTGTTCGTAGTGGGCGTCGCACTGTTGGTGCTCGGCGTGGTGGTCAACATCCGGGTCGCCGAGATCCCCGTGATCAGCGTGCTCGGGTTCCTCGTGATGTTCTTCGGAGTCATGATGGCCGTCACATCGATTCGGCAAGGAGCCGAAACGGAAGGCGGTAAGGACAGCGGTGGCCCGGGGGCCGGCGGAGGTGGCGGCAAGGCGTCCCCGCGCCGGAGCTCGTTCACCCAGCGCATGGAAGAGCGCTTCCGCCAGCGCTTCGAGGAGCAATAGCTCCCACACACGCGAACATGCCGGCAGGGCGACGCCCTGCCGGCATGTTCGCGTTGTCGTGCGCCGGGATGGCCGACGCCCGTACCACGTGGGTCGGGTTGGTCGTGAGTGGCGTTTCGGGTTAGAACACGAAACGCCACTCACGACCACCCCGACGCGGTACCGCCCGGGCGAGCATGTCGCGAAAGCCACTTTCGAGACGTCTGATGCCCCGAAAGTGGCTTTCGCGACACACCTCGAGAATCCCTGACCAGGGAGCCGTCGCGTACGAGGGCTACTTGTTCCGCCGCCGCAGCGAGCGCGGGAACAGGCGGCCCTTCCACGACATCGGCGCGTTGCGCTTGAGGCTCTTGCGCACCTCGTCGAAGGCCGGGCCCAGCGTCTGGTCGTCCGCGGGCCGGTCCGAGTACCAGGACCGCTCCACGACACCGATGACCGTCCGCAGGCCTGTGCGGCCTTCCTCGTCCAGACGGTGCTTCTCGACGACCTTCCGGCCCGCCACGCGCACCGTGTCGCCGTCGGAGAGCGGCAGGCCGCGGTCCGCGCATTCGTCCATCAGCTCGCGCCACGCCGCGTCGGCCGCTGCGGGGGAGCGGGACGCGATCTTCTGCAGCCGCAGCCGCCGCTTGATCTCCCGGATCGCCGTCGGCGTGCCGAGCCCGCCGAGGACGACGACCAGCACCAGCGCGAACCACCACGACACCCAGGCCGCCAGGAACGCGAACGCCGCGACCCACAGCCCGATCGCGATCAGCGGCAGCCAGTTCGTCACGTTCTGGTTGTCCAGGAACCCGCCGTCGTCGCGGACCGGGACTGGCGCGTCCGGGGCGCGGTACGGGGCGGGCGACGAGCGCAGCAGCGCCCGATATCGCAGATGCGACCGCACGATCGTCACGACGGTCAGCGCGGCCGCCAGCCCACCGAGGATCCCGGCGAGGATCGCGGGCCACATCGGCTCCTCCTCCGGCTGGCCCGTGCCGCCGTCCGCGCCGAGGTCGGCGCCGGGGTCACGGGGCGTGCCGGTGGCGGGGGCGCTCGACGCGGGCGCGCTCGGCACTTCCTGGGTGTCGTTCGTCGTGGAGCTGCCGGCGTCGTTCTGCAGGTACGGCGGGACGACCGCGCGTCCGTCGAGCAGCGGGGTCGGGTCGAAGCTGACCCAGCCCTTCGTCTGGAAATAGACCTCGACCCACGCGTGCGCGTCCTCGGAGGTGATCGACAGGTAGTCGCCCTTCGAGGTGCCGGAGGTGAACCCGATGGCGACCCGCGACGGGATGCCGACCGCCCGCAGCATCACGGCCATCGCGGACGCGTACTGCTCGCAGAACCCGCGTTTGCCGTTGAGGATGAAGTCGGCCAGCGCGTCGGAGTCGGTGGCGTCCGCGGTCTTGGTGTCGTAGACGAAACCGTTCTGCGCGGTGAAGAACGACCAGAGCGCCTGCGCCTTGTCGAAGTTGTTGGTCTCGTTTTCCGTCAGCTGCTTGGCCTTCGCGACCACGCGGGGATCGACCCGGTCGACCTGGGTGAACTGCGGCGGCACCTCGGCCAGGCGGGCGTCGTCGAGCCGGAGCTGGTCCTTCGACGGGTTCTCGATGGACGCGGTCTCGGTGTAGGCGGGCGCGTTCTGCTTGGTCGTGGTGAACACGGCGCCGCCGACCGGGTCGTACAGCCAGTTGTCGGCCAGCCCGGTGAGCGCCCTCGGCGCGCCGTAGACGGGCAGCCAGTTGTCGACCCAGTTGGTCGGCTCGATCCGGATCTCCCGCGCGGGGCCGGAGCCGTCGTCGCCAGGAGCGGGCGGAAGTCCCCTGTTGGCCTGCACGCCCTGCTGGGCGCGGCCGTTCTGCGCGAGCCCCCAGCCCTTGTTCGGTGTGTACGTGTCGAGGGTGAAGGCGCGCAGCAGTCGCTTGTCCGCGCCCATCCCGTAGACCTTGAACAGCTCCACGTTCTCGCCCTGGTCGAGCAGGCCGCGCAGCTGAGTGAACGGCTCGACGCCGAAACCACCGGCGCCACCGCGGCCCGAGCCGGTCCCGCCGGGAAGGCTGCCGACCGTGCCGACCCCGGTGACGGCCGTGCCGATCACCAGCCCCATCGCGATCGCGGCGGCGACCACACCGACAGGGGCCGACAACGTGCTCGCCGAATTGCCCAGCCCTGGCGCGTCCCGGTTGCGCCAGCGGCGATGCCGGTGGTTGCCGTCGACGGCGAGCAGGGCGGCGAACGCGGCCGCGCCGAGCAGGAACGTCCACCACGGCAGCATGTCCTCGGCCAGCGCGGCCGGAACGGCGTATACGCACAGCAGGACCAGGCCGGTCGCGGCGGGCGCGGCGGCGGCCACGGCCAGCGTGTCGACCAGGACCGCGACCAGGCCGATCGCGATGGTGATCAGGCAGAGGATCGGCGGGGTGCCCTCGACCGGCGGCAGGCCGACGCGGATCTGCTCGGCCGCCGCGGCGAGGACGCCACCCAGCTCCCCGAACGCGTCCGGGCCGGGGAAGATCCGCAGGACGCCGCTGGTGGTGAACGCCCCGGTGATCAGCAGCAACAGCACCAGCAGCTGCGCCAGGCCGACGACGATGGTCGGCGCGCGCAGCGAGCGCAGGGCGAGCCCGGTCGAGGCGATCAGCACGACGGCGACCAGCAGGTAGCCGAACCACGCCCAGCCGGCGACGACGCCGGTGAGCGAGGTCGAGGCGAACAGCGTGGCGAGCCCGGCGGCGACCGGCGCGAGCACGCTGCTCGTCCAGACCGGGGGCGGGGCGGCCGGTCGCGGTCGGGGGGTGTGCGGCCGGGGTGGCGCGGTCGCGGTCACAGGCCGCCTCCGATCAGCGTGCCCCGGCGGGTGGCCGTCTGGCAGAGCTCGGCCCAGACCTGCGGCATGGGCGATCCGGGACCGGCGACGACGACGCCCCAGCCCGCGGCCCGCAGCAGCGCCACCGATTCCTCGGTGGCGGCGGCCCGGTTCTCGGGCCGGTTGACGCCGGACGACCAGCCGGGGGTGTCGAGCAGCACGGCGAGGCTCCGGATCCCGCGCGGGCGGTACCGGGACAGCTCGTGCACGGATTCGTTGCTGACGGTGCCGAGCACCGCGATGAGTTCCTGTCCCTCGGCCGGGTCGTGGCCGAGGGTGATGTCGCGCTGGTGCGCGGGCTGCAGCGCGGCGAGGACGTCGAGTACGACGTTGTCGTAGTGCTCGCCACCCTCGCCGGGGGTGTCGGCCAGGGTCTGGCCGTGTTCGGTGATCAGCCGGACCCGGTGCCCGGAACGGCGCAGGTGCAGGGACACCGAAGCGGCGAACGAGACGGCCCATTCGAGGCTCGCCGCGGGGCCGGTGCCGTGGTGCGCCGCCGCGCGGTGGTCCAGCAGCACCGTGGTGCCGCCGCGCCACGGCTTTTCCTCGACGCGGACCATGATCTCGTCGCGGCGGGCGGTCGAGCGCCAGTGGACCTTCCGCAGGTCGTCGCCCTGCCGGTACTGCCGGACGATCACGTCCGATTCGCCCTGACCGGCGTGCAGACGGATGCTGCCGTCGTCGCCGGCGCCGATCCCGGCGCCGCTGGGCAGCCCCCACAGGCCGACCACCTTCGGCACGACGACCAGACGGGAGTGCCCGATCAGCTCACGTTCGAACTCGCACAGCCCGAACGGGTCGGTGATCGTCGCCCGCAACGGGCCGACCTGCTGGACCCCGCGCAGCACCGGCTGCAGCGGGTAGCGCAGCGCGACCCGGCGGTCGTGGGGAAGGCGTTCGACGACGAACCTCGGCCGCGAACCCAGCGCGTAGGGCACGCCGTCTTCGAGCAGCACCTCACCCGCCGGGAGCCTGCCGTCCCGCCAGAGTTCGAGCTGGACCTCGCCCGGCGAGCCGACCGCGACCCGTTCCGGGCGCAGCGAGCGGGCCGCGCCCAGCCGCAGCCGGGTCGCCGAGATGAAGAAGGCGACCAGCAGCGGCAGGGCGATGACGAACACCGCGACGCGCAGCAGATCCCGTTCGTTGAGCACGAACGAGCACACCGCCGCGGCCACGCCGGCGGCGAGGAGGCAGCGGCCGCGTGTGGTCAGGCCGGACAGAGCACGCAGCATGGCCCCGTATTCCTTTACTCAGCGGTGGTTCGAGCCCTGCGGGACCGGGACGCGGTGCAGGATCGCGCGGACCACGTCGGTGGCCGACCGGCGGGCGGCGTGCGCCTCGGTGGTGAGCACCATGCGGTGCGCCAGCACCGGGACCGCGACCGTGTGCAGGTCGTCCGGGACGACGAACTCACGGCCCGAGAGCGCGGCCTGCGCGCGGGCCGCGCGGACCAGCTGCAGGGTCGCCCGCGGCGAGGCGCCGAGACGGATCTCCGGCACCTGACGGGTCGCGGCCACCAGGTCGACGGCGTACCGGCGGATCTCCGGCGACATGTGCACCGACCGCACCGTCTCGATCAGCCGCTGCACCGACTGGCGGTCGGAGACCGGCTCGAGGTCGGCCAGCGGGTTGTGCCCGGCGTGCTCGTCGACCATGGCCAGTTCGGCCTGCTGGTCGGGGTAGCCGATGGACACCCGCGCGGTGAACCGGTCCCGCTGGGCCTCGGGCAGCGCGTAGGTGCCCTCCATCTCGATGGGGTTCTGGGTGGCGATCACCATGAACGGCTCTTCGAGATGGTAGGTCGAGGTGTCGACGGTGACCTGGTGCTCTTCCATGCATTCGAGCAGGGCCGACTGCGTCTTCGGCGAGGCGCGGTTGATCTCGTCGCCGACCACGATGTTCGCGAAGACCGGGCCGGGACGGAACTCGAACTCGCCGCTCTGCCGGTTGTAGATGGACACCCCGGTGACGTCGCTGGGCAACAGGTCGGGGGTGAACTGGATCCGGCTGACAGTGCAGTCGATCGAGCGGGCCAGCGCCTTCGCCAGCGAGGTCTTGCCGACCCCGGGGACGTCTTCGACCAGGAGGTGGCCTTCGGCGAGCAGGGTCACGAGCGCGATCCGGATGACGTCGGGTTTGCCGACGAGCACCCGCTCCACGTTGGCGGCGATCCGCCGCGCCGTCTCGTGCAGTTCGTCCAGCGACGCTGGGGCTTCACGGCCGTTCTGCCGGCCGCTGACCGAGCCGGCGCCCGTGGGGTACGGGGCTTGCCCGGTTGCCTGCTCGCCCTGGTGTTCGCCGGGCGTCGCAGACTGGATTCTCGACGTCACTCGACCTCCTGATGCCGCGTGGCTGGATTTCCGCTGGGTCCTCTGCCGGACCGTTTCAGTCCCCCGGGCAGCGGTCAGCCTCCCACGAAGTGTGTCAAACTCGGGCGAACTCGTGGGGGGAACCCCGCCAACCCCAGTCGATGACTCTGTGCAACCGGAGACCTTACCTCGATCGGGTGAGGTGAGCGCGTTTTCAGGTGCTCCCGCTGACGCCTTGTTTTGTCGTATGCTCCGGTGCGAGGTCGCTCGACTACGGAGAGGCGTAATCGCATATGAGCGAGGTGAGCACCGCCAAGCCCCGGTTCGATCTGAGCGGGTTCGCGGTCGCGCCGGAGCTGGCCGCCGACGCCCACGCGAAGATCTCCGCCCTGCAAGACGTGGTCGGCCAGATGGTCCGCGAGGCCAAGGTGCTCGGCCGCACGGTTCCCCTCGGCGGGGGATACGCGGACGAGGTCGGCAGGTTCATGGCGCAGTACGGGATCGGTGCCGAAGGCTCCGCCGTCGAGGCGCTGACCGCGTTCGGCAAGGAACTAGAGGCGCTCAAGAATCGGATCGAGAAGGCCCTGGCGAAGTACACCCGACAGGATGAACAAGCGGCGGCGGACGTGGACTGTGTCGGCGGCTGACCCCATGAACCCCCGCCTCGCCGCGCTCGGCGTCCTCGTCCTGCTGGCCGTGTCCGCCTGCGGGCAAGGGGCCGCGGGTCAGGCGCCTGCTCCGTCCACCCAGGTGGTGGTGACCGGCGGTTCGTCCCGGGTCGTCGTCCCGCCTGCCGCGCTGGATCCGTGCGCGCTGCTCGGCCCGCAGGACCGGTCGACGGCGGGGTTGAACGTGCTCGGCGTCGCGAAGGAGATCAACGGCGCCCGCGCCTGCGACTGGACGGTGCCCGCGACCTTCGGCGTCACCATCACCGTGGACGAGCGCAACGGCCTGAAGGATCTCGAGGTCGCGCGCAAGACCGCCACCAAGACCAAGGTCGGCGGCCGCGACGCGCTCAAGGTCGCCGACAAGAAGGCCGCCGACGGGACCTGCGCGATCTTGCTCGGCATGGGGGAGAAGGCGAGCGTCCAGATCGACGTGAGCAACACGAACTTCACCGACACCCCGCTCGCCTGCGAGCGCGCGATGACGGTGGCGGGACTGGCCGAACCCAAACTGCCTTAGGAGAACTGCCGTGCCTGAAGGAGAGACGCCGGGGCGCGAGGTCCCGGTCGCGGCCACGCGGTACGAGGCCTACAGCCACGAAGCGCTGGCCGCCGAGGTCGAAGCGGGCAACGATCCCGAAGCGGCCGGCGGGATCGGCGCCGCCTGGGACGCGCTCGCGCGGCGCATGCACGACGCGACGTCCGAACTGGCCGGCCTGGTCGGCAGCAGCGAAGAGAACTGGCGCGGCGAAGCGGGCGACGCGCTCCGCGGCGTGCTGGCCACCGCTTCCGGCTGGCTGACCTGGTCCGCGGACATCTCGTCCGCGCTCGGGAAGGCCGTCTCCGGGCAGGCCGAAGCGGCGGCGCGGGCCCGAGCCGACATGCCGCCGCCGGTGGACTACGACCCCGGCGCGATGATCCGCGGCGCCGCCGCCGGCGGGAACCTCGCGCTCCTCGCCGCGCTCGCCGACGAGATGGAGGCCAAGCACGCGGAGGCCGAGGAGGCGCGGCGCAAGGCCGTCGACGTCATGAACACCCGCGACGCCTCCCTGCGTTCGCTGACCCCGCGGGTCTCCTTCGGGAAGCCGCCCGAGCTGGGGCGGTCTTGATCCGCGTTTCCGCGTCGGCGTTCGACGTCCTCTGGTCCGACCTGGGACACGCGGCCCCGCCCTGGCCGCTGTCCGTCCGCAGCGTCGGCGTCACGGAAGCGGAACGCGCCGAGATCCGCGGCGCGGTCTACGAAAACCTCGCCGAACGGGGCCTTTACGACGGGGACCGGCTCGACGCCGCCCTGGAAGCGCGCCTGGATCTGCTCGCGTGCGCCGAGGTCTACGTCGAATGCGAGGCGCTGGCCGACATGACGGCTCAGGCGCCGTTCCGCGCGGTCGCGGCCGCGCGCGGACGGCACGGTGTGCTGGCCACGCAGCCGGAACAGACCATCGCGCTGTCCGGGATCACCGACGGCGAGGTGTTCGCCGCGATCGTCGACGTCCTGCCGGAACTCCGGCCCGGCCCCGGCTACGGGGTCAGCCTCCCCGCGGCGCGGTTCGGCGACGACCTGGAGGACCCGGTGTTCGGCGAAGGCAGGCGATCGTCGGCTTCGGACAGTCAGCTGCGCGAGGTGCTCGCGATCCAGGCGCGGCCCGTCTACAGCGCGGGCCAGTTCACCGTGCGGACCCGCGGCCGAGACGGCCGGGCGCACCGGGCCGGCGGGCTGACCTGGTTCGACACCGACGTCGGCGCGTACTGCGCGGCGCGGACCGAGGGCCGCGGCGGGCAGGCGTGGGTGAACGTGTCCCCTGTGGACGGTCCCCGGCTGGCCGCGCGGCTGGCTTCGCTGCTGGACGAGGACCGCTAGCTTGTGACGAGCCGAAAGCCTGAGGGGGCCTTCGGGAACAGGGGGTTCGGAATGACCGTGCCATTCGGTGGCAACGTACGCGATCCGCAGGAGTGGATGCGCGACCAGGAGCGGCGCAGCGCCGCCCTACTCGCAAAGGCGGAACAGGCGAAAGCCGATCTGGAGAACAACGTCGTCACCCTGAGCAGCCCGGATCGGCTGGTCACCGTGACCGTCAACCCCGGTGGTGGCCTCACCTCGCTCTCACTGTCCCCGCAAGCGCAGGAACGGCCGCCCGCTCAGCTCGCCTCGCTGATCATGAGCACCTACCGCAAGGCGACCACCAGGGCCGCGGACCGGACCCTGGAGATCATGGCCGGCCTGACCGGCGAAGACTCCGACGCGGTCGACTTCATCAAGAGCACCCTGCCGCCGCGCGAGGAGCAGCAGCCCGCGCCGGAACCGGACGACTCCGCGCGCTTCGGCGTGCCGTCCGAGCCACCTCCCGCTCCTCCCGCGAAGCCAAGGCCGTCTCGTCCCGTTTCGGATGACGACGATGGTGAAGACTTCCAGCACGTCGACTGGACCGGCCGCTCGTGAGCGGGCCGGGATACGGCGTCTCGCCGGAACGGCTCAAGGCGCACGCGGACCAGGTCTCCGACCTCGCGGACCGCATCCGCGGCGCGGCCTCGGCGGCGAACCAGGTCGGGATGGGCGGCTTCCAGGGCTATGGCCTGTTGTGCGCGGTGCCCGTCGGCGGCGTCCTGCAGCTGGCCCAAGGCGACGCGGACGAGCTGATGACCAGCGCGGCGAACCTCGGGAGCGCGTTGTCGGAAGCGCTGCACAAGGCCGCCACGGACTACACGAAGATCGACGACGACGCGGCGCAGCTCAGCCGGGACCTGGGGAAGAAGCTGTGAGCGAAGACCTGATAGCGAAGAAGGAGGACAAGTCCGAGCCGTTCAAGGGCGGGGGTGTTTTCGACAGCGGCTCGAGTGTCGTCGGAGACATCTACAAAGGGACGAAGGGCGAAGACCTCGACGCGTTCGCGGTCGCGATGGACGGCGTCTCCTTCGGACTGGACGTACTGTCGATGGTCCTGAACCCACTCGGTGAGCTGGTGAAGGCCGGCGTCGGCTGGCTGATGGAGAATCTCGACTTCATCCGCGAACCGCTGGAGATCCTGACCGGTTATCCCGATCTGGTCCAGCAGGCGGCGCAGACCTGGAACAACATCGCCGCCGAACTCGAAGCCGTGGCAGGGGACTACGAAGGGGCACTGTCCACGACGTCCGGCTGGGATGGCGACGCGGCCATCGCCTACCGAAGGGTCGCGCTGCAATACACGCAGTCTTTGCGTGACGTCGCGGCCGAAGCGAAGGACTCGGCGCAATGGATCACCACCGGCGGCATGGTGGTGGCCACCGCGCGGGCGCTGATCTTCGACATCATCGCGACCTTCATCAGCGATGTGATTACCCGTGCGCTGCTCGCGCTCGCGTCGTCGTGGTTCACCTTGGGCGGCTCGGTGGCGGCCTTCACCGCGAGCATCTTCGCCGATGCCGTGAAGGTGATGGCGAAGATCCAGAAGAAGCTCGGCAAACTGCTCAGCGCGATCCAGAAGTTCGTGAAGCGGTTCGAAGGATCGAGTGAGCGTGCTCGCGAGGCGGCGCGGGCGCTGGGACGGAAGTCATCCGAACTGGGGCGGGAGGCGAACAAGGCGATCAAGGCGAGCGACAAGACGCTGGACGGCCTCCAAGGCGACAACCTCAAGTACCTTCGCGGCGCGAAAGACCGCATGGAGAACACGACCTTGGGCAAGATCGCCGACAACACTGGACTCAAGGCCGCCAAGGAGGCGGGAAAGGCGGCTGCCGCGGACTACAACCAGTACAGCGGCGGCTCTTCTGAACGCGGCCGGGTCACGCCGCCCAACAGCGGCCGGATCAGCGGCTCGCTCGACGACGATGGCTGATCGCTCGACGGCTAGCCGCCGGACTCGGTGGTGGCCTCCAGGCGTGATGGGCGCCGTCGGCGTGCTCCTCACCTTGTGGCTGATGTTCTCCCTGCAGTGGGTGGCCGGGTTCGAGCCGTGGGGCACGCTTACCCGGGCCGGTACCGCTCAGGTCGAGCGATGCGAGCGGAACGCGATCCACCTGTGGATGACGTACTCGTGCGAGGCGGAAGTCCGGTGGCACGACGTTCCCGAGGGTGGAGAACAGGTCTCCGCCACGGTGATCACCTCCGTTTCGGCGCTTTCGGGCAGCGTGCCGGTGGAGGAGTACAAGTACCGGAAGAAGAACAGCTCGCGAAGCGGGTCTTCAGTGGTCCCGGTCGACCGGCCGATGTGGCCGGTGGCCGACGGCTGGTGGATCCTTCTCGTCTTCGTCAGCGTGATCCCCGGCTGGGCCGCGGGGTTCTGGGTAGGTGGCCGTCTCGGCCGGCTCCTGCCCGAACCGAAGGAGAAACCCAAGGATTGGCGCGGTGTCCGCCGTCGGGCCACGTCGGGGATGAATGGACGCCGCCGCAAGCGTGGCCGCCGCTGACGTACGTTCTGCCGGTGCGCGGACGACGCGCGTGATTGGACGGACGACGCGCGTGAGCAGGCGGACGGCTCTCGCCGCACCCCCGGCCGCGCATGTCGTCCGGTCGGTCACGTGACATCGCCGGTGCTGAGCCTCGTGAGTGGTAAGGACGGTTAGAACGGTCCTTACCCCTCACGAGGACGGGACCGCTGTCCTTTGTCGACACGGGTCGTGGGATGACCCGACGTCGTCACCCTCCACAATGTCCCCGGCCATCCCCACCGCGCCCCACCGGATTCCCCACTTTCACCCCCACTCCGCCCCACAGCAGGGTTCCGGCTGCCGATTTCCGGACGTCTCAGGCATGGATGAGGTTGCTTCGATACCCGCCCAGGGGGATCTTGGCCACCGTCCCCCACCGAGCCCCCACCTGGCCCCACTTGGCTGACCAGCGAAAACGTCTGACACGACGGAGTGGTCGCGGCTTTTGCCGCGTTGACTGTGGTGAAAAGTGGGGTACGGTGGTGCGCAGTGGGGCAGAAGGGAGCCCCGTGGCCGAGCTCGGTTGTTCGCAGCCGGGATCGGTAGGGAGGTGGAGCCGGTGTTCCTCGGCACCCACACCCCGAAACTGGACGACAAAGGGCGGCTCACGCTGCCCGCGAAGTTCCGCGACGCGCTCGCCGGTGGGCTGATGGTCACCAAGGGGCAGGATCACTGTCTCTTCGTCTTTCCCCGGGCCGAGTTCGAGCAGATGGCGAGGAAGGTCGCCGACGCCCCGTTCACGAACGAGGCGGTCCGGGCCTACCAGCGTTATCTCTTCGCCGGGACGGACGAACAACGCCCGGACGGGCAAGGACGTATCGCGATCGCGTCCGAGCTCCGACGCTACGCCGGGCTGAACAAGGAGTGCGTGGTGATCGGGGCGATCACCAGGCTCGAGATCTGGGACGCCCAAGCGTGGCAGGGCTACCTGGACGAACACGAGGACAGCTACGCGAAGGCTCGAGAGGAAGTTCTGCCGGGCGTCTTCTAGACGTGGCCGAGGAAGCACCCACGCCGTCGGGGGGCGCGGGTTCACGCTTCGGACACTCCGGAAACCGTCCACACGGATGCCGTGAGGCCTCTGTCCGCTCAGTGGCCCTGGTACACCTTCCCCGGTACCAGGTCAGCAGGCGGGCGGACAGGGACCTGACGGCATCCGGCATCTTCCCCGGCACTACAGGAAAGGGGGGAAGACATGGCAGACGAACACGAGCACGTACCGGTGCTGCTGGACCGCATCGTCGAGCTGTTCGCGCCGGTCTTCTCCGACCGCGAGGCCGTGCTGGTCGACGCGACCGTCGGACTCGGCGGTCATTCCGACGCGCTGCTCACCGCGTTCCCCTTGCTGCGCCTGGTCGCCCTCGACCGCGACCCCAACGCGCTGGAACTCTCCGCGAAACGGCTCGCACGCCACGGTGACCGGGTCGACTTCGTGCACGCCGTCTACGACGAGATGCCGTCCGCGCTGCAGGGTCTCGGACTGTCTAGAGTGGACGGGATCCTCTTCGACCTCGGGGTCTCCTCGATGCAGCTCGACCGTGCCGAGCGCGGTTTCGCCTACTCCAAGGATTCCCCGCTCGACATGCGGATGGATCCGACCACCGGGTTCACCGCGGCCGACGTGCTCAACACCTACGCCCCCGGCGAGCTGATCCGGATCCTGCGCGACTACGGCGAGGAACGGTTCGCCCAGCGGATCGTCAAAGCCGTTGTGGCGGAACGAGAGAAGGAACCCTTCACCCGCAGCGGGCGCCTGGTGGAGCTGCTGTACGACGCGGTCCCCGCGGCGAGCAGGCGCACCGGCGGGCATCCGGCGAAGCGCACCTTCCAGGCGTTGCGGATCGAGGTCAACGGCGAGCTGGAGGTGCTGCGGCGCGCGATGCCGCGGGCGTTGTCCTCGCTCGCCGTCGGCGGCCGCATCGTCGTGGAGTCCTATCAGTCCCTCGAAGACAGGCTGGTCAAGCAGGCCTTCGCGGAACTGGCGAAATCCCGGACGCCGGAAGGGCTTCCGGTGGAACTGCCGGGCCACGGCCCGGAACTGAAACTGCTCACCAGAGGGGCCGAGAAGGCCGGCGAGGCGGAGACCGAACTGAACACGCGGGCCGCCTCCGTGCGGCTGCGCGCCGCCGAACGGATCGGAGACCGAGCACGATGACCGCTCCCGCGAAGTCCCGCGGCCGCCGGACACCGGCGCCCGGACGGCGTGCCCGCGCGACCAGCACGGTCGAGCAGACGCCCGAAACCACCGAGACCACGAAGTCCACCCGTGCCTCCCGCGGCCGCACTTCGGCGGCCGAACGCGCCTACGCCCGCCGCGCTCAGCGCGCCGACCTGCTGCAGCGAGACCAGCAGCGCAACCGTCCCGACGCGGAAGGCGGTGCGGGCAAAGAAGAGCCGAAGAAGAAGCTCTCGCTGCGCTGGCCGCGTTCGCGGGCGTCGTTCGTGCTGATGATGATGGGCATGCTGGCCGTCGGCGTGGCGTGCACGCTGTGGTTGACCACGCAGGCCATCGCCGATTCGTACCGGCTCGAACAACTCCGCACGACCAACGCCGGGCTCGCCGAGGCGAAGGAACGGCTGCAGCGCGAGGTCGCGAAGGCCGAGTCGCCCGCATCGCTGGCGCCCAAGGCCAGGGAACTGGGCATGGTGCCCGGCGGCGACCCCGCGCATATCGTGGTCGGCCCGGACGGAAAGTCCACAGTGGTCGGTGAGCCGAAGAAGGCCGAAGCCGAAGCGCCCGCCGCCTCGGCCGAGTCGACGGCGCCGCCGCCCGCCGAGGGAACGCAGCAGGGCACGCCGTACGAAGGTGACCAGCCCGCGGTGCCGCAGGAGAACGCGGCCCCGGCGCAGGGAGGTCAGTGATGTCGCCCGGCCGCCCGGCACAGGCCAGGGTCCGGTCGGCGGGGAGCGCGCGGCGGACCTACGCCGCCGGGACCCGTCGTGCCACCGCCCGCCGGGGCAACGGGGGGAACCGGAGCCGGTTCACCGGCGTCCGGATCCTGCTGATCGTCGTGATGGTGCTCGCCGGCCTCAAACTGGTGCAGGTGCAGTGGTTCGAGGCCGGCGCGCTCTCCGAAGCGGCGGAGCGGCAGCGGACGTCGGTGATCGAAAGTCCCGCGCAGCGCGGGTCCATCCTGGACCGCAACGGCACGAAGATCGCGTTCAGTGTCGAGGTGCGCACGCTCGCCGTGAGCCTGAACTGGGTTCGCAAGACGATGGACGACTTCGCCGCGAAGAATCCCACCAAGGGCAAGAACTTCGAGTCCGAGGTGGCGGGCGCGGCGAAACTGATCGCGGCCAAGCTGCCCGGCGTGATCACCGAGAAGGAACTGCTGGACAAGTTCCACAAGCCGGACGGGTTCACCTACCTGGTCCACGACATCGAACCTTCGGTCGCCGAGGCGATCGTCAAGGAATACCCGTGGATCAGCGTCGAGAAGCGCTCGAAGCGGGAGTACCCCGGTGACTCGATCGGCGCGAACATCGTCGGCTACGCGAACTGGCGCACCGACGACAAGGACGTCTCCAAGCACAACCTGCACGGTGGCTACGGCCTCGAAGCCTCGCGGGACAACGACCTCGCCGGAACGCCGGGCCGCAAGATCGTCAACACCCGTAACGGCAACGACAACCTCGTCATCCCAGGCACCGAGCGGGACATCCAGAACGCCGTCCCCGGTTCGGACCTGCAGCTCACGATCGACACGGACCTGCAGTACGAACTGCAGCGGCAGCTGAGCGAGTACGTCGTCAAGTCGAAGGCCAAGGGCGGCCAGG
Source organism: Amycolatopsis roodepoortensis (assembly GCF_024628825.1). Taxonomy (NCBI): domain Bacteria; kingdom Bacillati; phylum Actinomycetota; class Actinomycetes; order Pseudonocardiales; family Pseudonocardiaceae; genus Amycolatopsis; species Amycolatopsis roodepoortensis. The sequence continues at coordinate 2,358,540 of NZ_CP102415.1, read as the reverse complement.
CGGTGATCCTGGACTCCAAGACCGGTGAGGTCTACGCGCTGGCCAACGACAAGACCGTCAACCTCAACGACCCGGCTTCGCGCAGCGAGACCGAGAACCTGAACAACCGCGCGGTGACCACGCCGTTCGAACCCGGTTCGGTGAACAAGATCGTCACCGCCGCCGGCGCGATCGACGCGGGGATCACCACGCCGGAGGCGTCCCTGCCGGTGCCGGGCTCGCTGCAGGTGGCGGACAAGATCGTCAAGGACGCCTGGCATCACGGCACGCAGCAGTTCACCACCACCGGCATCTTCGCGAAGTCGTCGAACGTCGGCACGCTGTTGCTGGCGCAGAAACTCGGTGAGGACCGGTACGCGGACCTGCTGAAGAAGTTCGGGCTCGGCCAGCGCACGGGTCTCGGCCTCCCCGGCGAGAGCCCCGGTGTCGTCCCGCCGCGCAACCAGTGGTCGGCCACGACCTTCGGGAACCTGCCGATCGGGCAGGGTCTTTCGATGACCGTCGTGCAGATGGCCGGGATGTACCAGGCCATCGCGAACGACGGGCTGCGCGTGGAACCCCGGGTGGTCAAGGCGAAGGTCAATCCGGACGGGACCGTCGTCCCCGAACCGGCGCCGAAGACCGTCCAGGTCATCAGCCCGCAGGCGGCGAAGACAGTGCGCGACATGATGCGCGCCGTCACGCAGAAGGGCCGCGGACAGCAGAGCGGCACCGGGCCGAAGGCAGCGCTGGAGGGCTACCAGATCTCGGGGAAGACGGGCACCGGCCAGCAGGTCGACCCGCAGACGAAGACGTACAGCAACCACCTGTACAACATCACCTTCGCCGGGATCCTGCCCGCCGACAACCCGCGCTTCGTGATCGGCATCCGGCTCGACGCCCCGGACGCCACCCTGCAGCAGGGGCTCTCGGCCGCGCCGCTGTTCCACTCGGTGGCCGCGTACCTGGCGCAGCGGTTCCAGATCCCGCTTTCGGACGGCCCGTCGCCCCAGGTTCCGCTGGTGCTCTCCTGACGTAACTCGCGTGATCGAAGGCGTAACTCGCGTGCTTGAAGGCGTAACTCGCGAAATACGCCTCCAGACACGCGAGTTACGGCTTCAAGCACGCGAGTTACGGCTTCGGTCACCGCGGCTGAGCGGCCCGGCACCCACGTTGCGAAAGCCACTTTCGCAACCTTGAACGTTGCGAAAGTGGCTTTCGCAACCTCCGTGACCGACACCGGAGCGACCGATCGTGATCGTCGCTGTGCGTGAACGGGTCTCCGCGCTGAGCATCGTGCGGGAACGCGGGCCCGCGCGCGGCGAAGTCCTCAAGCGACAGTCGGAAGCCCTTGCGTGCCAAGGAGAGCCCGCGAAACCCAATACCACGAGCATGATCGCCGCGCTCACACCCCGCACCGCTTCAGTCACCCGAATGCCGCGCCGGTAACCTCCTTTGCTGTGTCGGTGCCTACTTCAGATCCCCGCAGCGGTCCCGCCGTCGAAAGCGGGTCCGGCGCGTCGGCTGCCCAGGTCCCGGACAGCCCGGTCAAGGCCGTCGCCGCACCCCCTCGCCCGGCCAGGATCGAGCCGATGCCGCTGGGCACGCTGCTCGCCAGGGCGGGCGCGCGGCTCGTGGTGGGCGGCGACGACTACCCGGCCGCGGCCGAGCTGACGGTCACGGGCAGCACGCTGCGCGCGCAGCACGTCCTCCCCGGTGACCTCTTCGCCGCGCTTCCCGGCGCCCGCGCCCACGGCGCGGACTTCAGCGATCAGGCCATCGCGGCCGGCGCGGCCGCCGTGCTCACCGACGAGGCCGGCGCCGAGCGCCCCGTGCTCCGCGACGCCGGCGTGCCGATCCTGGTGCACCCGGACCCGCGGGCCGCCCTCGGCGAGATCGCCGCCTGGATCTACGGCGAGCCGTCGCTGGAGCTGTCCGTCCTCGGCATCACCGGGACGTCGGGCAAGACCACGACGTCGTACCTGGTCGACGCCGGGCTCAAGGCGGCCGGGCTCACCACCGGGCTCATCGGCACGGTCGAGACCCGGATCGCGGGGGAGCGGCTGGTCAGCGGGTTCACCACCCCCGAGGCGCCGGATCTGCAGGCGCTCCTCGCGGTGATGGTGGAGCGCGGCGTCACGCACGTGCCGATGGAGGTCTCCAGCCACGCGCTGTCGCTGGGCCGGGTCAACGGAACGCGCTTCGCGGTCGGCGCCTTCACCAACCTCTCCCAAGACCACCTGGACTTCCACAAGGACATGGAGGAGTACTTCGCCGCCAAGTCGCTGCTGTTCGACGGCCGGTCCACCGCCGAGGTGGTCGTCGTCGACAGCGCCTGGGGCCAGGCACTCCTCACCCCGCACACGGTCACCGTGTCCACCGAGCCGGGCACGGACGCGCTGTGGCGCGCCACCGAGCTGACCCCCACCCCGGCGGGGGAACAGACCTTCACCCTCCACGGTCCCGAAGGCCTCACCGCCGCGGCCAAGATCCCGCTGCCGGGCGAGTTCAACGTGGCGAACGCCGTGCTCGCGGCCGCGATCCTGAACACCGCCGGTGTCCCGCTCGACGCCATCGTCGCCGGGCTCGCCGCGGTCGAGGTGCCGGGCCGGATGGAGCGGGTCTACCTCGGCCAGCCGTTCACCGCCGTCGTCGACTACGCGCACAAGCCCGCCGCCGTCGCGCAGGGGCTCGACGCGCTGCGTGCCCGGACCGAGGGCCGGATCATCACCGTCCTCGGCTGCGGCGGGGACCGCGACACCGCCAAACGCCCGGTGATGGGCGAGGCGGCGGTCCGGCGCAGCGAGGTCCTGATCGTGACCGACGACAACCCGCGTTCGGAGGACCCGGCCGCGATCCGGGCGGCGATGCTGGCCGGTGCCCGCAACGCCGGGCCGGCCCTCGGCGGCGAGATCGTCGAGATCGCCGACCGCCGGGAAGCCATCATCCACGCGGTCGAGCTGGCCCGGCCCGGCGACATCGTGTTCATCGCGGGCAAGGGTCACGAGACCGGCCAGGAGGTCCAGGGTGTCGTGCACCCGTTCTCCGACCGGGAAGAGCTGGCCTCCGCCATCCGCAGACGTCTGGAGTCAGAGTGATCGTGCTCAGCCTGGCCGAGATCGCCGCCATCGTCGGCGGCAGGCTGCATCGGACCGACGGGACCGCCGAGGTCACCGGAAGCGTCGAATTCGACACCCGTGAGGTCACTCCCGGCGGTCTGTTCATCGCGTTGCCCGGGGCGAAGGTCGACGGTCACGACTTCGCCGCGCGGGCCGTCGAGGCGGGCGCCGTCGCGGTGCTCGCCGCCCGCGAGGTCGACGCCCCGGCCGTGATCGTTCCGCCGCTGGAGGCGGGCGAGGGGCACGAGCGGGCCTTCGCCCTGGTCTCGGACAAGGACGGGGCGGGTGCCGCGGTGCTGGCCGCGCTCGCCAAGATCGCCCGGCACGTGATCCAGAAGCTCGCGGGCGACCACCTGACCGTCGTCGGGGTCACCGGTTCGGCGGGCAAGACCTCCACCAAGGACATCATCGCCCAGTTGCTGGAGCCGCTCGGCCCGACGGTGGCGCCGCCGGGATCGTTCAACAACGAACTCGGCCACCCCTGGACGGCGCTGCGGGCCGACGACACGACCCGGCAGCTCGTGCTGGAGCTCTCCGCCCGCGGACCCGGCCACATCGCCGAACTGGCGGCCATCGCGCCGCCGCGGATCGGGGTCGTGCTCAACGTCGGCACCGCCCACGTCGGCGAGTTCGGCTCCCGCGAGGGCATCGCCAAGGGCAAGGGCGAACTCGTCGAGGCGCTGCCGAGCGCGGAGGACGGCGGTGTCGCGGTCCTGAACCTCGACGACCCGTACGTCGCGGCCATGGCGAGCCGGACGAAGGCCCGCGTGGTGTTCGTCGGCGAGAGCGAGTCCGCGCAGGTCCGCGCGGCCGACATCACCCTCGACGGCGAAGCGCGCGCGTCGTTCCGGCTGGTCACCCCGAGCGGCGAAGCGCCGGTCAAGCTGCCGCTCTACGGCGAGCACCACGTCGCGAACGCGCTCAGCGCGGCCGCCGTGGCGCTGGAGATGGGCTCGACGGTCGAGGAGGTCGCGGCCCGCCTGTCGAGCCTCGAACGGCGCTCCGAACGCCGCATGGAGGTCACCACCCGCGCCGACGGCGTCACGGTCCTCAACGACTCCTTCAACGCCAGCCCAGAGTCGATGCGCGCCGCCCTCAAGGCGCTCGCGTCGATGAGCGCGAACCGCCGCTCCTGGGCCGTCCTCGGCGTGATGGGCGACCTCGGCGAGAACTCGGTCGAGGCCCACGACGGCATCGGCAGGCTCGTCGTCCGGCTCAACATCGACAAGCTCGTCGTCATCGGCCAGGCGGCCGCGGCGACCCATCAGGGCGCGCAGCAGGAGGGTTCCTGGGGCGAGGAGTCGGTACTGGTACCCGACGTCGAGGCCGCCATCGCCCTGCTGCATGATCAGCTCCGCGCGGGAGACGTGGTGCTGGTGAAGGCGTCCAAGGCCGCCGCCCTGTGGCGAGTCGCCGACGCCGTGCTCGCCGCTCCCGTGACCGACGCTGAATCCCCTGTAGTAGCCCCTTCCCCCTCTCAAGAACGCTCGAACGGTGGTGACGCGTGATCAGCATCCTGATCGCGGCCGCGGCGGGCCTGCTGGTCTCCATCCTCCTCACTCCTTATCTGATCCGGGTGTTCTCCCGGCAGGGCTTCGGCCAGGAGATCCGGGAGGAAGGACCGCAGGGACACAAATCCAAACGCGGTACCCCGACGATGGGTGGTGTCGCGATCATCGTCGCGATGGTCGTCGGGTATTTCGTGGCGCATCTGATCAGCGCGCTCAGCGGCGGCAACGGCACCGGCGGCCCGTCCGCCTCGGGGCTGCTGGTCCTCCTGCTGGCCGTCGGCCTCGGGCTCGTCGGCTTCCTCGACGACTTCATCAAGATCCGCAAGCAGCGCAACCTCGGCCTGAACAAGACCGCGAAGCTGGTCGGCCAGCTCGTGGTCACGATCGCCTTCGCGATCCTGGCGCTGCAGTTCGCCGACGAACGCGGGCTCACCCCGGCGTCGGAGAGCCTGTCCTACGTGCGGGACCTCGCGCTGATCACCTTCCCGTCGGTGTTCTTCGTGATCTTCTGCTACATCGTGATCTCCGGCTGGTCGAACGCGGTGAACTTCACCGACGGCCTCGACGGTCTCGCCGGCGGCACCGCGGCGATGGTGCTGGCGACCTACGTCGTCATCGCCTTCTGGCAGACCCGCCTCTCGTGCGCGGTCACCCCGCAGGCCGCCTGCTACGACGTCCGTGACCCGCTGGACCTGGCCGTGGTGGCCGCCGCGGCGACGGGAGCCTGTGTCGGCTTCCTGTGGTGGAACGCGGCACCGGCGAAGATCTTCATGGGGGACACCGGTTCGCTGGCCCTCGGTGGCCTCGTCGCCGGTCTGTCGATGACCACCCGCACCGAACTGCTCGCCATCGTCATCGGTGGTCTGTTCATGGTCGAGATGATCTCGGTGGTCGCGCAGATCGCGGTGTTCCGCACAACCCGGCGCCGGCTGTTCCGGATGGCGCCGTTCCATCACCACTTCGAGCTCGCGGGCTGGGCCGAAACCACCGTCATCATCCGGTTCTGGCTGCTTTCGGCCATCTGCTGCATGTTCGGTCTCGGCCTGTTCTACAGCGAGCAGCTCGGTCTCGGGGGTTAGCAAGTGGAACTGGCCGGGCGTCACGTCCTCGTCGCCGGAGCCGGGGTCACCGGCAAGTCCATCGTCCCCGTCCTGGCGGATCTGGGCGCGCGGATCACCGTTACCGACGGCAACGCCGAGCGGCTGGCGGAACTCGAAGGGCTCGGCGCCGACCTGGTGCCGGGCCTGACCGAGCCGCCCGAAGGTGTCGAGCTGGTCGTGACCAGCCCCGGCTGGAAGCCGACGTCGCCGTTGCTGGTGGCGGCGGCCGAGGCGGGGATCGAGGTGATCGGCGACGTCGAGCTGGCGTGGCGCGTCGGGCAGCTGCGCGACAAGCCGCCGGTGTGGCTCGCGATCACCGGCACCAACGGCAAGACCACCACGGTCGGGATGCTGGAGTCGATCCTGCGCACCGCCGGTGTCGACGCCGTGGCCTGCGGGAACGTCGGTTTCGCGGTGCTCGACGCGGTGCGGGCCGGGCACGAGGTGCTCGCCGTGGAGCTGTCGAGCTTCCAGCTGCACTGGTCGTCGACGCTGGCGCCGCTCGCCTCGGTGGTGCTGAACCTCGCCGAGGACCACCTCGACTGGCACGGCTCGATGGAGGAGTACGCGGCCGCGAAGGGGCGGGTCCACACCCACTCCCGGAACGTCGTGCACAACCTCCACGAGGAGTGGTCCGTCCGGCTCGCCGACGAGCACGCGCCCGCGGACGCCCGCCGTATCGCCTTCGGCATGGACACCCCGCGCCCCGGCGAACTCGGGATCGTGGAAGACCTGCTGGTCGACCGTGCTTTCGTGGCCGACCCGGCGACCAGCGCCGACGAACTCGGCACGCTGGCCGACGTGCGGCCCGCCGGCCCGCACAACGTCTCCAACGCGCTCGCCGCGGCCGCGCTGGCCCGCGCGTACGGCGTCACCGGCGAGGACGTCGCCAAGGGCCTGCGCGAGTACCGGCCCGCCCCGCACCGGGCCGAGGAGATCGGCGAGATCGACGGCGTCCGGTACATCAACGACTCCAAGGCGACCAACCCGCACGCGGCGAGCGGTTCGCTGCGCGCCCATCTGAACGTCGTCTGGATCGCCGGTGGCCAGCTCAAGGGCGCTTCCGTGGACGAACTCGTCGGTTCGATCGCCGGGCGGCTGCGCGGCGTCGTGCTGTTCGGCGTCGATTCACCCGTGATCGCCGCCGCTGTCGCGCGACACGCGCCGGATGTCCCGGTGAACAGCCTCCCTTCGGGTGACGATGACACCATGACTGCGGCGGTGAAGGCGGCCCGAGCCCTGGCGCGCCCTGGAGATGTGGTGCTGCTGGCCCCCGCCGCGGCGTCGTTGGACATGTACTCGAGCTATGGCGCACGCGGCGACGCGTTCGCGAGCGCGGTCCGTGTCCTGCGCGACGGTGCGGGGGAGACCAGTGACGGCGGTTGAGGAGAGAAAGCGCGACGCCCCGCCCCGCAAGCGCCGTGAGCGCAAGGAAAGCCCGTTCGTCGCCTTCCGTACCGCGCTGACGGCCTGGCTTTCGCGGCCGCTCGCCTCGTTCCACCTGGTCCTGGCGCTCACCGGCGTGCTGACCGTGATCGGCATCGTGATGGTGCTGTCCGCGTCTTCGGTCGCTTCGTACAACCCCAAGACCGGCACCGGCGTGTACGCCCAGTTCAGCAAGCACCTCATGTTCGTCGCGATCGGCGCGGTGGTGTTCTGGGTCGGGCTGCGGGTCCCGCTGGAACGCGTCCGGAGGCTGTCGGCGACGGCGACGGTGGTCTGCCTCGGGCTGCTCGTGCTGGTGCTGACCCCGCTCGGCTCCGAGGTCAACGGCTCGCAGGGCTGGTTCCGGCTCGGCGGATTCGCCTTCCAGCCGGTCGAGGCGGCCAAGGTCGCGCTGGCCTTCTGGGGCGCGCACATCCTGGTGATCAAGTACAACATCATCAACCAGTGGCGCCATCTGCTCGTCCCGGTCGTGCCGATCGCACTGCTGATGTTCGCGCTGGTCATGATGCAGCCCGACCTCGGCGGCACGATCACCCTCGCGGTGGTGCTGATGGCCCTGCTGTGGTTCGCGGGCGCGCCGAAACGGCTGTTCGGCGTCATCCTCGCCGGTGGCCTGGCCGGGGTCCTGGTGCTGGCGATCATCGCGCCGTACCGGCTCGCGCGGGTCATGTCGTTCGTCTCCGGCGACCCCGACACCAGCGCGGACGGCTTCCAGGCCAACCAGGCGAAACTCGCGCTCGCCGACGGCGGGATGTTCGGCAAGGGCCTCGGCCAGGGCCAGTCCAACTGGGGCTACCTGCCGAACGTGCAGAACGACTTCATCTTCGCCCTGATCGGCGAGGAACTCGGCTTCATCGGCTGCGTGGTGGTGCTCGGGCTGTTCGCCGGGGTCGCCGTCGTCGGCCTGCGGATCGCCACCCGCAACCTCGACCCGTGGATCCGTATCGTGTCCGGCACGCTGACCGTCTTCCTGGTCGCGCAGGCGGGGATCAACATCGGCTACGTGGTCGGCCTGCTGCCGGTCACCGGGGTCACGCTGCCGTTGATCTCCTACGGCGGGACGTCGCTGGTGATCACCATGCTCATCATGGGGATCCTCGCCAACGCCGCCCGGCACGAACCGGAGGCGGTGGCCGCACTGCGTTCGCAGGGGCCGGGTAAATTCGGACGCCTGCTGAGGCTTCCCGCGCCCGAGCCGTACCGCCCGCCCGCCAAGCGGAAGGGCACCGCGGCCAGGGGAGGCGCCGCCAAGGCGGCGAGGCCCGCGCCGAGGACGGCGAGGCCTTCGCCCGCACAGGAGCGGCGCCGTTCGGTACGGGAACCCGGCAGGAGGACGGCCGCGCGAACGGCGGCGAACCGCGGTACCGCGAAACGGGGTACCGCAAACCGGAGAGGTCATAGGTGAACAACCCCGTCAGAGGTGGCGCCGCAGGCGAGGTCGCCGGCAAGGCACCGGTGGTCGTGGTCGCCGGCGGTGGTACCGCAGGGCATATCGAACCGGCGCTCGCCCTCGCCGACGCGGTGATGCGCCTGCGTCCCGACGCGAAGGTGATCGCGCTCGGGACCGAGCGCGGGCTGGAGAACAAGCTCGTCCCGGCGCGCGGCTACCCGCTGGAGCTGATCCCGCCGGTGCCGATGCCCCGCAAGCCGACACCCGAACTGCTGAAGATGCCGCTGAAGGTCCGCGACGCGGTCAAGCGCACCCGTGAGGTCCTGGACCGGGTCGGCGCGGACGTCGTCGTCGGCTTCGGCGGGTACGTCGCGCTCCCGGCGTACCTCGCCGCGCGCGGCCGCACGCCGATCGTGGTGCACGAGGCCAACGAGAAGCCGGGCCTGGCGAACAAGGTCGGCGCGCGGTTCGCCGTCCGCGTCGCCGTCGCGGTCCCGGGGACGCCGCTGGCGAAGGCCGAGGTCATCGGCATTCCGCTGCGCCGCTCCATCACCTCGCTCGACAGGGCCGGGCTGCGCGCCGAAGCCCGTGAGCACTTCGGGCTCGACCCCGACGCCCCGACGCTGCTGGTCTTCGGCGGCTCGCAGGGCGCGGTGTCGATCAACAATGCCGTTTCGGGCGCCGCCAAGGAGTTCGCGGACGCCGGTGTCGGTGTCCTGCACGCCCACGGGCCGAAGAACACGCTGGTCGTCCAGGAGTTCCCCGGGAGGCCCGCGTACGTGCCGGTGCCGTACCTGGAGCGCATGGACCTGGCCTACGCCGCCGCCGACGCGGTGCTGTGCCGCTCCGGCGCGATGACCGTCGCCGAGGTGTCCGCCGTCGGCCTGCCCGCCGTGTTCGTCCCGCTGCCCTACGGCAACGGCGAACAGGCGGTCAACGCCCGGCCCGCGGTCGACGCCGGTGCCGGGCTGATGGTCGACGACGCCGACCTCACCCCCGCCAAGGTCGCGGAGCTGGTGATCCCGCTGGTTTCCGACGCCGACAGGGTCGCGAAGATGAGTGCGGCCGCGGTCGGCCTCGGCCACCGCGAGGCCGACGAGACCCTTGCCAAGATCGTGCTGGAGGCCGCAGGTGCCTGACAACGGATCGGGGGCGCGGCCGCGGCCGGACTGGGCTATCGCGCGGACCGACGAGACACTTGCCAAGATCGTGCTGGAGGCCGCAGGTGCCTGACCAACTCCCCGACACGCTGACGCGTGCCCATCTGATCGGGATCGGCGGCGCCGGGATGAGCGGTATCGCCCGGATCCTGCTGGCCCGCGGGGCCCAGGTGTCCGGATCCGACGCCAAGGAGTCGCGCGCGTTCCTTTCGCTGCGGGCCCAGGGCGCCGAGATCGCCGTCGGCCAGCGCGCCGAGAACCTCGACGCGTTCCCCGAAGGCCCGTCCTCGGTGATCGTGTCGACCGCGATCAAGGACGACAACCCGGAACTGGTGGCCGCGCGGGAACGCGGGATCACCGTGCTGCACCGCGCCGAGGCGCTGGCCGGGCTGATGGAGGGGCACCGCGTCGCCTGCATCGCAGGGACGCACGGCAAGACGTCGACGACGTCGATGCTGACCGTCGCGCTGCAGCAGTGCCGTCTCGACCCGTCGTTCGCCATCGGCGGCGACCTCAACGAGTCGGGCGCCAACGCGCACCACGGCGAAGGCGGGATCTTCGTCGCCGAGGCCGACGAGAGCGACGGGTCGTTCCTGGCGTACTCGCCGTCTGTCGCCGTGGTGACCAACGTCGAGCCGGACCACCTGGACCACCACGGCACGGCCGAGGCGTACGTCTCGGTGTTCGGCGATTTCCTAAGCCGGATCGTGCCGGGCGGGCTGCTGATCGTCTGCGGTGACGACGAGGGCGCCTCGGAGCTGGGCGCGCGGGCGTCCGAGCAGGGCATCCGTGTCCGCCGCTACGGGCGTTCCGTCACCGGCGCGGACGACGCCAAGATCCTGGACTTCGCGCCAGCCCCGGACGGCGGCGTCGTCCGGATCTCGTTGCGGGGCGAGGAAATCGTCCTGCGGGTCGCGGTGCCGGGCGAGCATATGGCGCTGAACGCGATCGCCGCGCTGCTGGCCGGGATCGAGCTCGGCGCGCCGGTCGAGGGGCTGGCCGAAGGGCTCGCCGCGTTCGGCGGCGTCCGGCGGCGGTTCGAGTTCAAGGGCCGCTCGGGCGACGTCCGCGTGTACGACGACTACGCGCACCACCCGACCGAGGTCGACGCGCAGCTGCGCGCGGTGCGGACCGCCGCGGGCCCGGGCCGGGTCATCGTGGTCTTCCAGCCGCATCTGTACTCGCGCACGAAGACGTTCTCGAAGGAGTTCGCGGCCGCGCTGTCGCTGGCCGACGAGGTCGTCGTGCTGGACGTCTTCGGGGCGCGCGAGAAGCCGGAGCCCGGCGTGAGCGGCGCGCTCATCGCCGACCAGATCTCCGGCGTCCCGGTGCACTACCAGCCCGCGTTCGACGTCGCGGCGAAGCTCGCGGCGGATCTGGTCAAACCCGGTGACCTGCTGGTGACCATGGGCGCCGGCGACGTCACGCAGCTCGGCCCGGAGATCCTGGCCGAACTGGACCGGCGGGCGGGGTAGCCATGCCGCAGACCGGGGAACGCCGCCGCCCGGCCGAACCCGGTCGGCGTCCGCGCACGGACCGCGCTGAGCGGACTCAGCGCTTGAAGGAACGGCGCGGCAGGCGGTCGGTGTACGACCGCCGCCGCACCGCCCGGCCGGCCAGGCACAAGGAGATGCGGCGCCGCTGGGTCGCGCTGCTGTCGGTGCTGACCGTCGTCGCCCTCGTGTACCTGCTGTGGTTCAGCTCGATGCTGGGCGTGCAGCAGGTCGATGTCGTCGGGGCCAGTTCGGTGCCCGCGGACCAGGTCCGCGCCGCGGCGGCGGTGCCGGACCAGAAGCCGATGCTGCGCCTGGACACCGACGACATCCGCGACCGGGTGGCGCAGATGCCCGGTATCGCGACCGTCGACGTCTCGCGGTCCTGGCCGAGCACCCTCGAGATCACGGTGACCGAACGGACCGCGATCGCGTTCTTCGACAGCGGGCCCGGCGGCGACGGCGTGCACCTCGTCGACGGCGGGGGAGTGGTGTTCAAGACCGTCAAGGAGCGGCCCGCCGGGCTGCCCGAGCTGAAGCTGCCGTCGGTGTCGGCCGACGACCCGGTGACCCGCGCGGTCACCGGCGTCCTCGGGGTGATCCCGCAGCAGCTGCTCAAGCAGGTCACCACCGCGACGGCGAAGACCCCCGGAAGTGTCGAGTTCGCGCTGGCCGACGGGAAGACCGTGCGGTGGGGGACCTCGGCCGACACCGAACGCAAGGCGAAGGTCCTGGCCGCGCTGCTCACCCGCGAGGGCAAGGTCTTCGACGTCTCGGCCCCCGATCTGCCGACCGTCTCCTGACGCGTTTCGTCCTCTGGATGCGGTAATGCTCAGCGGGTGACGAGGGCTTCGATGCCGTCCAGCAGGCGTTCCAGGCCGAACGCGAAGGTCTCGTCGGCGGCTTCGCAGGTGTCCGCGTCGTAGCCGCCGCTTTCCCAGATCCGCGTCATCGCCGGATGGCGTTCCACGTCGAAGTACTTTTCCCAGAACACCGACCGCTGCCCCCACCAGGCGTCGGTCGACTGCCCGGTCTCCTGTTCGACCTGCGCGGTCTCGGCGAACAGCGTCGCGTTGGCCTGCACGTAGATCTCGATGCTGTTCGCGGCCGCGGCCGCCTGGCGCGGCTCCAGCCCGATGTCCGACACCGCCGCGATCACGTACTCCTGGCCCGCCATCAGCCCGGGGCCGAGCACCGGCCGCACCATCGACGTCGAGCGCAGCCACGGATGCGCCCGGAAGACGGCCAGGGTTCGGTCGGCGTAGAGCCGCACCTGCTCGCGCCAGCCGTCCGGCCGCGGATCGCCGGGGCCGGGGAGGTTCCGTTCGGCGAGCACGGAGTCGACCATGAGGTCGAGCAGTTCCGTCTTGCCCGGGACGTAGGTGTAGAGCGTCATCGTGCCGGCGCCGAGCTTCTTGGCGATCTGGCTCATCGACACGGTCGCCTCGCCCGCGCTGTCGGCGAGCGCGACGGCGGTGGCGATCACCTGGTCGAGGGTCAGTTTCGGCTTCCGCCCCCTGGTCGGCTGCCGGGCTTCGCCGCGGTCACGCCACAACAGTTCGAGGCTGCGCTCGAAGTCCATCCACACTCCACTCGGCCGTGAAGCTGGATTCTACATTCTCGTATGCGGTACGGTTAAGATTATCCCGTAGGGCGTACGAAAAGGAGTGGGGAATCGTGACGATCCTGGTGACCGGTGCGACCGGCAGCGTCGGCAGGCTGCTCGTCGACGAACTGGTGGAGGCCGGGGCGCCGGTGCGGGCGCTGACCGTCAACCCGGCGAAGGCGGCCTTGCCCGCGCAGGTGGAGGTCGCCAAGGGGTACCTGGGCAAGCCGGAGACCCTGCCGGAAGCCTTGAAAGGCATCGAAACCGTGTACCTGGCGCCGCTTGCGGCCAAGGTGGACGACTTCGTGAAGCTCGCAAAGGAGGCCGGAGTGCGCCGGGTGGTGGCGCTGTCCGGCAGCAACGCCGACGACCCGGCGGAGAACTCGAGCGGCGTGGACTACGCGATCATCGAGAAGGCCGTCCGTGAGGCGGGCTTCGACTGGACGTTCCTGCGGCCGGGCGCGTTCATGAACAACACTCTCGGCTGGGCCGAGACGATCAAGGCCGAGCGCGTGGTCCGCGAGGCCTACCCCGAGGCGCGGATGACGCCGATCGACCTCGCGGACATCGCCGCCGTCGCGGCGCACGTCATCCTGACCGACGGGCACGTCGGCAAGAAGCACACGCTGAGCGGACCGACGGCGATCAGCCAGCGCGAACAGGTCGCCGCCATCTCGGCCGCGCTCGGCGAGGAGGTGGTCTTCGAGGAGCTGACCCGGGAAGAGGCGAACAAGCAGTGGGCCGCCGCCGGCATCCCGGCGGAGATCGCCGAGTGGCTCCTCGACGGCTTCGCGTACTTCACCGAAAACCCCGACACGCCGACAGGCGTCGTGCAGGAACTCACCGGGCGGCCCGGCGTCACCTATGCGGAGTGGGCGGTGGCGAACGTCGACGCGTTCCGCTGAACTCGTAACTCGCGTGATTGAAGCCGTAACTCACGTGATTGAAGGCGTAACTCGTGAGTTACGGCTTCAATCACGCGAGATACGGCCAGGATCACGCGAGATACGAGTTACGGACCCTCAGCGGGCCCGGCGCGGGAGCCGGGTGGGCAGCGGAGCGCCGCGTCGCGGCTGGGCGGCGGCCTCGGCGGGCGGAGAAGGCGCGCGCTGCGGCTGGGGCAGGGGCGGTTGGGGCAGGGGCGGCGGGCCCTGCGATTCGCGGGGCCACGCCGGGGTGATCATCGCCTGCGCCCCGACCCGGCGGACCGGCAGTCCGTGCGCCTCCCGCGCGGGCAGGCCGGGCCAGATCTCGCCGGCCTCCTTGGCGGCGTCGCGGATCGCGGTGCCGTCGAGCGCGGTGCGCGTCTCCTCGATGTCGCGGTCGAGCCACTGGACGATGAGCTCCAGTGGCCCGTCGGGCGGCAGCGGCCACAGGAAGATCTCGTGGTCGACGTGGAACGCCGTACCGCCCAGCCCCTGCGCGCGCAGCACCGGCTGATCCGGTTTGGTGGCCGACGGCACGGAGATGGTCTCCGAACTGGCGCGCCTCCCGTCGGGGAAGAGCACTCCGACCAGCAGCGCGTTGTAGTCAGGGACCCGGCGATGGTCGATCAGGCCTTCGCCGGGTTCGTCCAGCAGCAGGTCACGCGAGTACACCGACAGCTGGAACGACACGGACTCGGGCCACACCTCGATACCGCGCAGCGCCACGATGGTCCGCTCGGCGCGCCCCAGCGGCATCGACCAGGGCAGGATCGCCGGGACGATGTACTCGTGCGGCGTCTCCACCCAGGGGCGGCCGTTGTAGCCGAACAGCTCCTGTTCCGGCACCGGGAACAGGGGGCGGTTGCGCGGAGCGTCGGTGAAGAAGCTCATCGTGGACCGGGCGCGGCAGAACGCGGGGTGAACCTGTCCGACCTGCCGCTCACGCCGTCAACGACCACCATGCGCTTCACGGTATCCGATGACCACGCCGGTACTGAACGGTTTCACCGCACCTTTCGCGTCACCCGAAGCCCTTGAGCTTCACTTTCGTGCCCTTCGGCACCTTCGTGCCCGGCTTCGGATCCTGCTCCAGGACGAAGTCGAAACCACCGTTTCCGCCGCCGTTCCCGTTGCCGTTTCCGCGACCCTGACGGTCGGGCTCCAGCCCCGCCTGCCGCAGGATCTGGAACGCCTCCTCCATCCGCTTGAACGTCACGTTCGGTACTTCGACGGCGTTCGAAACGAACACCCCGATGCGGCGGTTGCTCGCCTTGCCGCCGCCCTTCGGGTCGGTGCGGATCACCTGGCCGGCGGCGAACTGGTCGGAGAACTCCTCGCCCGCCTGGAACGGCTGGAAGCCCGCCTGCTGCAGGATCTGGAACGCGGCGTCCTTGCTCTGCCCGGTGACGTCCGGGACCGGCGGCAGCGGTTCGGGGCCCTTCGACAGGATGATCGTGACCTGCCCGCCGATGTTCAGCTGCGAACCGGGGCTCGGGTCGACGCGGATCACCTTGTTCTTGGCGACGTCGCTGTACTCCTGCTCGCCCTGGACCGGGGTCAGCTGCGCGGCCTTGATCGCCGTCTCCGCGTCCTGCGGGCTCGTCCCGGCCTGGATGTCCGGCACGATCGGACGGCCCTTCGACAGCACGACGTTGACCGTGGAACCCGGGGCGAGCGACGAGCCCTCGGCCGGGTCGGACCGGATCACCGTGTGCTGGGCGGCGGTGTCGCTGTACTCCTCGGTGTAGGCCGGGGTCAGCTTCGCCGAGCGGAGCGCGTCGCCGGCGGCGGCCTGGTTCATCCCCGCCAGTTTCGGCACGGACGACGACGTCGGACCGGTGTCGTTGAGGATGAAGGCGAACGCGCCGATCAGGCCGCCGAGGACCAGTACCGCGGCGGCGATCATGACGTAGAGCCGCTTGCGGGACCCAGGCTGCTCGCCGTCCGCAGCCGGTTGGGGCCGGGGCGGAGGCGTGCGGGGCGGCTGGGTGGCGGGAATATGCGGTTCGCGGTGCAGTGCCTGCGTTCCGCGCGGTCCCGTGACCGGCATGGTCGCCTCGGCGACCGGGGCCAGCACCGTCGTCGCCAAGGCCGGGTTCGCCGCCGGGACGGCGGGGATACCGGGGGTGGTGCGTTCGGCGTCGGTCTCCCGGTCGGCGTCCGCGGGCAGCGGTACGGGCACCGGGACGGCCGGGACACCCAGGACGGTGCGCAGATGGTGCAGTTCGGCGAGGAACGCCGCGGCGTCGGCCGGACGCTGCTCGGGGTCGCGGCGCGTGGCGCGCAGGATCAGCTCGTCCAGCTGCGGCGGGATACCCGGCCGCAGCTCGCTCGGGCGCGGGACGTCGTCGTTGACGTGCCGGTACGCCACCGAAAGCGCGGTGTCGCCGGTGTACGGCGGGCGTCCGGTGAGCATTTCGTACAGCAGGATCCCGGCCGAGTAGACGTCGCCGCGCGAGGTGGTCGCGCCGGTCGCGACCTGTTCGGGCGAGACGTAGGCGACGGTGCCGAGGATGACGCTCGAACTGGTGGTGCCCGCGCTGGCGACCGCGCGGACCAGGCCGAAGTCGCCCACCTTGACCACGCCGCCCGAAAGCGCCGTGCCGCCGCGGCCGATCAGGACGTTCTCCGGTTTGACGTCGCGGTGCACCAGGCCGGCGGCGTGCGCCGCGGCCAGCGCGGACAGGACGGGTTCGGTGATGCTCAGCGCGAGCGCGATGTCCAGCGGACCGCGTTCGGCGAGCAGTTCGCGCAGGGTCCCGCCGTCGACGAGCTCCATGACCAGGAACGCGCGGCCGGACTCCTCGCCGCCGGGGGTGTCGAAACCCTGGTCGTGCACCGCCACCACGTGGGGATGATGAAGCCGGGCCGCCGACCTGGCCTCCCGCTCGAACCGCTCGACGAACGACCTGTCGTCGGCGAACCGCGGGTCCATGATCTTGATGGCGACCTGGCGGTCGAGGCGGGTGTCGACGCCGCGGTACACCGACGACATCCCACCGCGTGCGAGCAGCTTGTCCACCCGGTAGCGGCCCTCGAGCAGAGTGCCCACCAGCGTGGGGTCCGTGCGTGTCACGGCTATGGATCGTACGGAAGTACCCATGTTCTGGTGTACGGGACCTGGCGCGCCGAGGATCACGATTCCCGCCATTTCGTCGGATCGGCGGTATCCGTGACCGGGCGGGCACGCATGGTCACGTCCGGGTCGTCACCCATGCGTACTAACGGAGCGGGAGACGGAATGTGGCACAGTGTCACCTGTGAGTGGTATTCCCGTCGCCGACGACGTTCTCGACGCAGATGTGGCCGTTCTCCCGGTTCCGGAGGTCGCGACAGCGCTGAACGTCTCGGCCAACAAGGTCCGCCAGATGCTGCGCGACGGCCACCTGATCGCCGTCCGGCGCAAGGGCGAGCTGTACGTCCCGGTCGCGTTCCTGGTCAAGGACGGCGTGGTCAAGGGCCTGGCGGGCACCATCACGGTGCTCGCGGACGCCGGTTTCAGCCGGACCGAGATGCTGCGGTGGCTTTTCGCCGCGGACGAGACCCTGCCGGGGACGACCCCGGTCAACGCGCTCCGCACCAGCCACGGCACCGAGGTCAAGCGGCGCGCGCAGGCGATGGCCTTCTAGCTCGGACCAGCACATACGTCGCGGTCGCCAGGATCTGGCAGCCCGCCGCGGCGCTCAGCGCGACGGTTACGGAGAGTGCGCTCAGCGGTCCCGCGAGCGCGGCGCCCGCCGCGAGCCCGGTGATCTTCACGCTCGCCGCCGTCGTGAACACCTGAGCCCGGACCGCCGCGGGCGCTTCGCGATGCCGGATGGCGAACAGTGCCGAAAGCTGGGGTCCTTCGGCGAATCCGGCGAGCACGGCGGCGGCCGACAGGGTCGCCATGTCGTGCCCGTACGCCGCGAGGACGAAGCTCGCGCCCAGTAGAAGCGTGCTGGCGAGCACGGTGCGGTCCGGCGGCGGTGGTTTGCGGGCCAGCGCCGCGTTCGCGACCAGCGACGCGGCGGCCAGCACGGTGAGCAGCAGTGCGCCGAAGCCCGGGTTCCCCAGCCGTTGGGCGCCGAGCAGCGGGTAGCAGACGATGGCCATCCCGATGCCGACGAAGGACACCGTGGACGTCGCGGTGGCTCGCAGCAGGGCGCTGTTGCGGAAGAGGACCGCGAATCCGTCGGCGAGTTGACGGCGGATCGGTCTCGTGGGCTTCGCTTCGGCGGCCGGAAGTGACCACGCGGCCGGGAAGGCGGCGACGACCAGTGTGATCGCGAGCGCCACGGCGGCCGGGGCTCCGGCGTACGCGGCCACGAGGCCGGCGAGTCCCGGTCCGGCGAGGCTCGCGGCGGTGAACGTCATCGCGTCGAGCGTGCTCGCCCTCGCCAGCGGTGTCGTGCCGCGGACGTTCGGCAGTTGCGCCGTCCAACCGCCCGCCAGGGCGGGGTTCAGCAGCCCGGCCCCGACGGCCACCGCGATCGCCGCGGGGATTTCGACCAACGCCAGCACCGCGCCGAGCCCGCCCGCGTAGGCCAGTAGCGCCCAAGCCAGCAACCGCCCTGGTCGGGGACTGCGGTCGAGCAGGGCGCCGAGCAGCGGCCCGCCCGCCGCCGCGGAGATCGTCAGGCCCGCGAGCAGCGCCGACCCGGTGGCGGCCGATCCGTCGACAGCGATGCCGAGCAGCAGCAACGCCGGTCCGGACAGCTCGTCGCCGGTCCTCGCGATCGTCGCGCCGGTCAAATAGGCGGCGAGCCTGTAACGGCCTCTCATAGGTGAGACGTTACAGTGGGATATGACTTCAGCGCAGCGGGATTTCCTGCCTGGCCGTTCGGCCCGGGCGGCGGCGCAACGGGCGGTGGATCTGCTGACGGTGCTGCTCGCACCGGACCCCTCGGCTTTGGACGTCCGTTCCGTCCTGGAAGCGCACGGCGAGACCTCTGTCGACTTGAAGCCGTCGGACGTGGCTTCGTTGCGTGAGGCGGCCTTCGAGCTGCGGGAGGTGTTCGCGGCGCGGGATGTCGAGGAGGCGGCCGGAGTGCTCAACCGGCTGCTGGCTCGCCACGCGCATCCGCCGCGGCTGACCGATCACGCCGACGGGTTCGGCTGGCATCTCCACGTGGACGTCGACGACGACGGGCCGTGGGGCGCGTGGCTGGTGACGTCGTCCGCGCTCGCGCTGGCCGTGCTGCTCGCGGACCGTCAGGCGCCGCCGGGCGGACTGTGCGCCGCTGCGGGTTGCGGGAAGCCGTTCGCGCACCTGGGTGGGGGGAGCCCGCGGCGGTACTGCTCGACGCGGTGCGCCACCCGAGAGCGGGTCGCGGCTCACCGGCGGCAACGCTCGTGAGCGTAAATGCGGCTCCAGCCGAGGTGTCTTAGGTATCTACTGGCTTCCGGCCGCTGGTGATGCCGGGCCTGGCCCGTGGAGGCCTGGGGGTCGAGACGTCTGGTGTCGCGAAAGCCACTTTCGGGACACCAGATGTCTCGAAAGTGGCTTTCGCGACATGATCACCAGGGCGGTGCCGGGCCCGGCCACGGCCGACGTTGCGAAAGTGGCTTTCGCAACCTCCGGCCAAGCCCGGCACAACCCCGGTACCAAGCGGGTCAGGACTGCTGCTTGTCCCGCCAAGCGATCCAGGACCGCAGCTTGTCGAGGTTGTAGTCCGGCCCGCCGGTCGCCACGGTGAACAGCGAGACACCCAGCTCCAGCAGCTTCGGGCCCAGCTCCTCGGGCTCGCCCTCGACGGCGACCGAACGCTCGATCTCCTTCGGGTCCCGGCCGACGTCGGCGCAGTGCTGGTCGAGGATCTTGACCTTGCGCTCCACGACCTCCGGGTCGCCGAAGCCGTGCCAGATGTCGGCGTGCTTCGCGACCAGACGCAGGGTCTTCTTCTCGCCGCCGCCGCCGATCAGCACCGGGATGTCCCGGACCGGCTGCGGGTTCAGCTTGCCCAGCCTGCTCTCGATCCGCGGGAGCGCCTCCGCGAGGTTGTCGAGCCGCCCGCCCGCGGTGCCGAACTCGTAGCCGTACTCGTCGTAGTCCTTCTCGAACCAGCCGGAGCCGATGCCGAGGATCAGCCGCCCGTCGGAGATGTTGTCGACGGTGCGGGCCATGTCGGCCAGCAGTTCGGGGTTGCGGTAGCTGTTGCACGTCACCAGCGCGCCGATCTCGACCCGCGACGTGGACTCCGCCCAGGCGCCCAGCATGGTCCAGCACTCGTAGTGCAGACCCTCGGGCTCACCGTAGAGCGGATAGAAATGGTCCCAGTTGAAGACGATGTCCACACCGAGGTCTTCGGCCTCCGAAGCCGCCCGGCGGATCGCCTTGTACTCGGCGTGCTGGGGCTGCAGCTGGACGCCGATCCGGATCTTCCTGTTCTCAGCAGTGGTCATGTTCGCACCCTAAGCCTGGAGTTGCTCCACGCGCTCGCCAAAAACCTCGGCAGTGCGACACCCAGCCGACGACGGCGCGGGACGACCGCGCGCGTGTTCAGCACGTCGTAACCCAGGGCCGCGATTTCGTCGAGAATGCCTTCGTAGAGCACGAGCGCCGTCCGCACGCAGTCGCGGGATTCCGGGCGCAGCAACGGGATACCCGCTTCGGCGCGGCGGTAGACCGCCCGGTTGCGCGCCACCGCGACGGCGAGCGCGCGCCGCACCCGCCGATCGGGCAGGCCGCGGGCACGCGACCATTCGAGCAGTTCGCGGTCGACGCCGAACGCGGCCAGCTCCTCGGTCGGCAGGTACAGCCGCCCCCGGTCGAGGTCTTCGCCGACGTCGCGCAGGAAGTTGGTCAGCTGGAACGCCTCACCGAGCGCCGCGGCCCCGGGCACGGCTTCGGCGACCGGGACGACGGTGCCGAAGACGGGCAGCATCTGCAGCCCGATCACCTCGGCCGAACCGTGGATGTACTCGTGCAGTTCGGCGTAGGTGGCGTACTCGGTGACCTTGAGGTCCATCGCCATGGACCGCAGGAACGCGTCGAACAGCTCGCGGTCCAGGTCGTGGCGCCGCACGGTGTCGGCGAGTGCGGCCAGCACCGGGTCGGCGGGCGTGCCGCCGTCGAAGACCCGCGCGACCATGACGGCGACCTCGTCGAGGGCGACCGCGGGATCGGTGCCGGGCGCGGGGTTGTCGACCACTTCGTCCGCCATCCGCGCGAAGCCGTACAGCGCGTGCGCGAACGGACGCGTCCGCGCCGGCAGCAGCCTGGTCGCGAGGAAGAACGTGCGTCCGTAGTGCGCGTTGATGCGGCGGCATTCGGTGTACGCGGCCCGCAACGACGGCTCGGTGACCCCCGCGGCGTCGAGCTCGTTCACCGGCCGGTGACCCTTCCCGCCGCGAGCCTGCCCGAGATCACCACCGGCGGGATGCCGACGCCGGGCGTGGTCCCGCAGCCCGCCAGTACGACGTTTTCCGCCGCTCGCACGAGGTTCCCCGGCCGGAACGGGCCGGTCTGGGCGAAGGTGTGCGCGAGCGAGAACGGCGTGCCCGCGGTGAGCCCGCGCTCCGCCCAACCCTCCGGGGTGATCGTCTCGTCGACGGAGAAGTCGTCCGTGAATCCGGTGAGACCGCGCTTTTCCAGAGTGCGCACCAGTTCCGCGCGATAGGCGGGCCCTACCCGGCGCCAGTCGATCTTGCCGCGGCGCAGGTTCGGCGCCGGGGCCAGCACCGAGATCACCTGGCCGCCGCCGGGGGCGAGTCCCGGTTCGGTCGCGGTCGGCCGGGTCACCAGAAGCGACGGGTCGCTCATCAGCTTGCCCTCGCGGATGATCTCCGAGAAGGTCCGCTCCCAGGCGTGACCGAAGAAGATGGTGTGGTGGCCCAGATCCGGCCAGGATTTCGGCGCGTGCCCGTGCAGGACGACGGCCGACGGCGAGTACCGCAGCGGCAGCGGCCGCCGGGGGCGGGCGCCGAGCAGCCGGTACGCGGTGCCGAGTTCGGTCGCCAGAACCACCGTGTCGCAAGGGATCCGCTCACCGGTCCGGGTTCGCACCGCACGCACCCGCGAGGAAACCCTTTCCAGCCAAGCGGCTTCGGTGCCGAAGCGCAGTTCCGCGCCGGCACGTTCGGCCGCCTTCGCCATGGCCCGCGCGATCTCGCCCATCCCGCCCGATGGGTAGTAGACCCCGCCGACGGTGTCCATGTAGGAGATGACGCCGTACGCGCCGATCGCGCGCGCCGGATCGAGGCCCGCGTAGAGCGCCTGGAAGGAGAACAGGCGGCGCACCCGGTCGTCACGCAGGAACCGGCCGATCTTCGGACCGAGGCGGCCGAAACCGCCCAGCGCGGCCAATTTCGCCAGCTCCGGGCGGACGAGATCGAGTGGGGAATCGAAGTTCGCGCCGATGAAATGGTCCTTCTGGACCGCGTACAGCTCGGTCAGCCAGCGGCGGAGTCTGCGATATCCGTCGGCCTCGGCCGGGCCCGCGGCCGCGCGGATCTCGGCCTCCATGGCCGCCGCGTCGGTGTGCACGGCGATCGTGCTGCCGTCGGCGAACCTCGCGCGATACGCCGGGTCGAGCCGGGTCAGCGTGAGATTGCCCGCCAGGGATTCGCCGACCGCCGAAAAGGCCTCGTCGAGCAGTTCCGGCATGGTCAGCACGCTGGCGCCGGTGTCGACGGTGTTGCCGCCGATATCCGCCTGACCGGCCCGGCCTCCCGGGCTCTTGTCCTGCTCCAGCAGGGTCACCCGGCGGCCGGCGCCGAGCAGGTGCAGCGTCGCCGACAGCCCGGCGAGCCCGCCACCGATCACCACCACGTGGTCACTCGGACCGGTGACAGTGCGCATCAGTACGTCCGCTGGGTCGCCTTGACGACCAGTCCGGTCAGCGCGGCGGGAGCGGGCTCGGCCAGGTGAGCGCGGTCCAGCGCCGCCATCGCGGAGTCGGTGAGCTCGTCGATCCGGCGTTCCACCGCGTCGACGGCGCCGACGTCCTGCAGCGCCTCCCGCACGGTCTCGACGGCCTCTTCGGACAGGTGGGCGTCACCGATGGCGTCGGAGATGACCTTCGCCGCCGCGTCCTTGCCCTGCTCGGCCGCGCGCTGGAGCCCGAGCGCGACCAGCAGCGTCCGCTTGCCCTCCCGCAGGTCGTCGCCCGCGGGCTTGCCGGTGACCGACGGGTCGCCGAACACGCCGAGCAGGTCGTCCCGCAGCTGGAATGCCACGCCGACCTCGTCCCCGAACTCACGCAACGTCTCGATCAGGGCGTCGTCGGCGCCACCGAGCGCGGCACCGAGGTGCAACGGGCGCTGGACGGTGTACGCGGCCGTCTTGAGCTTGCAGATGTGCAGCGCCGCCTCGGGGGAGGCGTCGCCGGTCGCCTGCGTGCGGACGTCGAGGTACTGGCCGGCGAGCACTTCGGTGCGCATCGCGCGCCATGCCGGCCGTGCCGCCGCGAGGGCCGCGGGTGGGAGCGGGGCCTCGCCGAACATGTCGTCGGCCCAGGCCAGCGCGAGGTCGCCGACCAGGACTGCGGTCGCGAGCCCGAACGTGCTCGGCGAGCCGAGCCAGCCGCTGTCGGCGTGCAGTTTGGCGCCCGCGATGTGCACCGTCGGGGAACCGCGTCGCGAATCGGAGGAGTCGATGAGGTCGTCGTGGATCAGCGCGCACGCCTGGATCAGCTCCAGGCTCGCCACCGCCTGCAGCACGCCTTCGACGTCCGGCCCCGCCGGATCGCCGCCCGCGCCGCGCCAGCCCCACCAAGCGAACGTCGGGCGCAGGCGTTTGCCGCCGCCCAGGACGAACCCGGCCAGCGCGTCGATCCCGACGCCGACGACCGGTTCGGTGCGGCGGATCTCGGCACCGGCGCGCTCGAGGAATCCGGCCAGCGCCCGCTCGACGTGGGCGGGCAGATCGGCGTCGTAGGCGGACGTGTCCATGAGCACATCCTCCGGGAAGGACGTCCCCGTGACCCAGTCGGGTGCCTTCGAATGTGGCGAACGAGACGTCAGCCGCGGGTCTTGTCGTAGTGCCGTTTCGCCCGCGCCCGGTTCCCGCAGTCCGACGAACTGCACCAGCGCCGCGACCGGTTGCGCGTGTGGTCGGTGAAGATCCAGCCGCACCCCGGGCCCTCGCACTCGCGGATGCGCTCCAGATTCCCGGTCCGGAGCAGGTCTTCGGCCGCCAGCGCGAGGAAGTGCGGCAGCGCGTCGCCGTTCTCCAGCGGCACCACCCACCTCAGTGGCAAGGACGGCGGGAGCGAGGCGTGCCGGTAGGCCTCGATAAGCGGCTTTCGCAGCGCCGCGGGGTCCGGCGGAGCCGAGACGAGGACGCGGTAGAGCGTTTCGCGGAAGGCCTTCACCTTCTCCAGTACGGCTTCGGAGATCTCCAGCCGCTCGGTGCCCGCGCCGACCAGGACCACCCACTCGGACAGCCGTTCCGGGGTGGAGAGCCGGTCTTGCCGCCGGGCCGGGTCGCGCCGCCAGGAAACGGTGTTGACCAGGTCCAACGGCACGCTACCGCCGATGCTGTCGTACCCGTCCCAGTGGGTGTCCACTCGTTCTCCTAATGGTCAAACTGAGTTTAGCTTGTTAGGGTCGAGCTATGACAACGCTCCGGCGCAGCTACCTGGCCGGCGCCCGTGTCGGGCTTGGGCTGGGTGTCGCGACCTTCGTTCTCGGTGTCACCTTCGGCGCGTACAGCCAGACCCTGGGCTGGGGGATCGCCGCCCCGATCGTCGCGTCGATCGTCGTGTTCTCCGGTTCGGCCCAGTTCGCGATGGCCACCGCGCTCGCGGGCGGCGGGAATCTCGCCGTCGCGGTCGGCGCGGCGGCCCTGATCAACGCCCGGTTCCTGCCGATGGGCGCCGCCGTCGCCTCGGATCTGCGCGGTGGACGCCTGCGCCGCGCGTGGGAGGGCCAGGCCGTCGTCGACGGGTCGTGGGTGGCCGCCCACCTCGGCGAAGGGCGCTTCGATCGCGAAAAGCTCATCGGCTGCACTCTCGTCCAGCTGCCCGCGTGGGTGCTGGGGACGGTGCTCGGCGTCCTGGCCGCGCCGCCACCGGACGTCGTCGCGCGGTTCGGGCTCGACGTCGTGTTCCCCGGCTTCTTCCTGGTCCTGCTCATCGACGAGCTGCGCCGTTCGCGCCAGGCGGTCCTCACGGCGGCGCTCGCCGCCTGCCTGGCCGGGATCCTGGTGCTGTTCGTCCCGGTCGGCCTCGCCCTGATCGGCGCCGGGGCCGCCGCGCTGCTCGGCTTGGGGGTGCGGCGATGACACTCTGGCTCGCCATCGTCCTCGTGGCGCTGGTCAGCATCGGGTTCAAGGCGGCGGGGCCGGTCCTGCTCGGCGACCGGACGCTGCCGCCGCGGGTCGCGGCCGTGATCGCGCTGCTCGCGCCCGCCTTGCTGGCCGGTCTCGTGCTCACGGACGTGACCGGTCCGGACTGGTCCGGGCTCGACTGGACGCTCTGCGCCGGACTGGCCGCGATCGCGGTGACCTACGCGCTGCGCGTGCCGGCGCTCGTCGCGATCCTATGCGGGGTCGTCGTCACGGCGGTGCTGCGGTTCCTCGGCTAGCGAGCGGGCACGTGTCGCGAAAGCCACTTTCGGGACGTCAGATGTCCCGAAAGTGGCTTTCGCGACACGCCTTGGGACGCCCGTCCGCTGCCTCCACCGACGAAGCGACAGCCACCTTGCTGCGGTTCCTGGTCTAGCTCCAGAACGGCCCGCTCAGCCCGGCCTGCGCGAAGTACGCGGCCGCGGCGGCCGGATCCCGGCGGGTGTACCCGTGCTCGAGCCTGCCCTCGTACCACCCGGCCGCGAGCCGCCACAGCGTCGCCAGATCCATGACGTAACCCTTGTCCTGCCCCGTTTCCGTCAGCCATTCGTCCACACAGGACTCGCCGCAGAACAGGCGCTGGTTGGCGCAGGTGTGCACGACGTCGTCCCACATCCGCGCCACCGGCACCAGGAAGTGCGCGACCAGTTCACCCTTCGGTGGGGTGCGGTCGTTCACCAGCAGGGCGTGCGGCTCCCCGCAGCCGCGGCAGCGCGTGGACACCAGCACCTCGGGTTCGGCCTTGACCAGATGGGGGATCGCGAACGCGTCCCACGCGCAGCCGCCCCACCACAGCGTGTGCGCGCCCATCACGGAGAACCCCAGCGGGATCGCCGCGAACGGATGCGCCAGCACGACGTGCTCGCATTCGTCGAGCACGAGATGCCGCCGCTCGGCGAGCCGGTGCAGCGCCTGTTTCGCCACCGCGAGTGATCCGTGGGCGGCGTCGGCCAGTTCCGGGGCCGTCGGCGGCCTCCCGTGCTCGGCGAACGCGCGGTAGACCGCGACGCGGACGTCCTCGTCCCAGCTGGTGTCGGTTTCGGCGCTCATGGCGGCTCCCTGTGCTCGCCATCGAGTCTCCCCAGGCCCGCGCCGCTCGGCAACCGCTCGTACGTGGCTGACGTCGCACGCCCAAAGCCTGAGAGGGGGCTCCCAGCCAGCGGACATTCCCCCCTAAAATGGCGGAATGACTTCGGTGGTCGAGCGGTTGCAGGGTGATGGACCCGTGTTCTCCATCGAGTTCTTCCCGCCCCGCGACGCGGCCGACGAAGCCGTGCTGTGGAAGTCGATCCGGGAGCTCGAGCCGCTGGACCCGGCGTACATGTCGATCACCTACGGCGCCGGCGGCTCCAGCCGCGACGGCACGATCCGCAGCATCGCCCGCGTCGCCACCGAGACCACGCTGGTGCCGATGGCGCACCTCACCGCCGTGAACCACTCGGTCGCGGAACTGCGCAACGTCATCGGCTGGTACGCCGCCGTCGGCGTGCGGAACATCCTCGCGCTGCGGGGCGACCCGCCGGGTGACGTCTACGGCGACTGGGTCCCGCATCCGCAGGGGCTCAACTACGCCGAGGAACTCGTCGAGCTGGTGCGTTCGCTCGGCGACTTCTGCGTCGGCGTCTCGGCCTTCCCGTACGGCCACCCGCGCTCGGCGAACCTCGAAGCCGACACCGAGTACCTCGTGCGCAAGCTCCGCGCGGGCGCGGATTTCGCGATCGCGCAGCTGTTCTTCGAGCCGGAGGACTTCCTCCGCCTGCGCGACCGGGTGGCGGCCACCGGCTGCGAGGCGCTGGTCATCCCCGGGATCATGCCGCTGACCACGCCGCGGACCCTGCACACGTCGATCAAGCTGTCCGGCGCGCCCGCGCCGCGGCGGCTGCTGGACCGGCTCGAACCGCTGGCCGGCGACCCGAAGGCGTTCCGTGCCGCGGGGATCGACGCGGTGACCGAACTGGGCGAGCGGCTCATCGCCGAAGGCGTCCCCGACCTGCACTTCTACACGTTCAACCGGTCCAAGGCCACCCGCGAGGTGGTCAGCAGGCTCGGGCTGGTCCCGGCCCGCGCGTAACTCCGTACCGAAGTCGCCCGCCGTCCCGGTAGCGTGCCGGTCATGGCTTCAACCGCGCGAAGTGTGCACCAGATCTGTGACCGGTACGTCGACGAGTACGCCGCGGCCGACCCCGTCGCCGCGACGACGTTCGGCATCACCGGATACGACGACCAGCTGACCGACTACTCGCCCGCCGGGCACGCGGCGCGGGCCGCCATCGCCGCCCGCGCGCTGGCCGACATCGAAGCGGCCGAACCCGCCGACGACGGCGAGCGCGCGGCCAAGGCGGTGTTCACCGAGCGGATCGGGCTGCAGCTGGAGATCCACGAGGCGGGTCTCGACCTCGCGGTGCTGAACGTGATCGAAAGCCCCGTGCAGGAAGTGCGCATGGTCTTCGACTACATGCCCACCGAGACCGCGGAGGACTGGGCGACGATCGCCGCCCGGATGGCGAGGGTGCCCGAAGCGCTCGACGGTCTCCGCACCTCGCTGCTCGCGGCCGCGGACGCGGGCCGGGTGTCGGCGTTGCGTCAGGTCGGCAAGGTCGCCACGCAGGCCGAAACCTGGGCGGGGCTGAAGGACGAAACCGGTTTCTTCGAGACCCTCGTCGCGGACGCGAAGAACGTCGACGAGAAGCTCCGCGCCGAACTCGGCCAGGCCGCTCACGCCGCCCAGGAGGCGTACGCGGAGTTCGCCGGTTTCCTCCGCGCCGAACTCGCCCCGCTGGCGCCGGTCAAGGACGCCGTCGGCGCCGAGGTGTACAAGCTGTGGTCCCGGGTGTTCACCGGCGCCACCCTGGACCTGGACGAGGCCTACGCCTGGGGCTGGGCCGAATTCACCCGCCTCGAAACCGAGATGCGCGAGGTCGCCGGCCGGATCAAGCCCGGCGCCACCCTCGCCGAGGCGGCCGCCGTCCTCGACGCCGATCCCAAGTACACCGTCCGCGGCCGGGCCGAATTCCAGGCCTGGATGCAGAATCTGTCCGACAACGCGCTGAAGTCGTTGCGTGGCAAGCACTTCGACATCTCCGACCGGGTGATGGCGCTGGAGTGCAAGATCGCCCCGCCCGGCGGCACCGTCGGCGCGTACTACACCGGCCCGAGCGAGGACTTCTCCCGCCCCGGCCGCATGTGGTGGTCGCTGCCGCAGGGCCGGGACGAGTTCACCACCTGGCGCGAGGTCAGCACCGTCTACCACGAGGGCGCGCCGGGTCACCACCTGCAGATCGCGACCGCGGTCGACCAGTCGGAGTCGCTCAACAAGTACCAGCGGCTGCTGGCGTTCACCTCCGGGCACGCCGAGGGCTGGGCGCTGTACTCCGAGCGGCTGATGGAGGACCTCGGATTCCTCGCCGACGACGGCGAACTGCTCGGCATGCTGTCCGAGCAGCTGTTCCGCGCCGCGCGGGTGATCGTCGACATCGGCATGCACCTGGAGCTGGAGATCCCGGCGGGCACCGGCTTCCACGAGGGCGAGCGGTGGACGCCCGAACTGGGCCTGGAGTTCATGCTCACCCGGACCGTCACCGACCCGGCCCACGTGCACGACGAGATCGACCGCTACCTGGGCTGGCCCGGGCAGGCGCCGTCGTACAAGCTCGGCGAACGGCTCTGGCTCGCCGCCCGCGAGGAGGCCCGCGCGCGGCAGGGCGACGCGTTCGACATCAAGCAGTTCCACACGCGGGCGCTGGCGCTCGGCGGGATGGGGCTGGACACGCTGCGGGAGATGCTGGCCGCGCTCGACTGAGCCGAACGAAGGGCGCTTTTCCCGCGTCACACGCGGGGAAAGCGCCCTTCGGCTTTATTCGCTTGCCCGCCTTGATACGTTCCCCTCGTGCACCGGATCTTTCTCGTCACCCCACCCCCCGCTTCCTGAGCGGGGTGTCTCCGGCCGCGCGGCGTTCCAGCCGCCCGGCCGATCTGTGCTGCACTGAAGCACCCCGCGTCGTCGACGTCCTTTCCGACCGACACAGACGCAGGAGCGTTTCCCCATGTCCGTTGCCGTACCCACGCGCGCCCGATCGTCGGCCGCGCTCGTCCTCGCCGGAGTCCTCTGGGGGACCGGCGGCCTCGCCGGCTCCCTGCTCGCCTCCCGCGCGGGACTGCATCCCCTGAGCGTCGCCGCGTACCGGCTGCTCATCGGCGGCGTGATCGCCACCGGCTATCTCTGGCTCACCGGAGGCCTTCGCGGCTTCCCCCGCACGCCCCAGGTCCGCCGTCGCCTCCTGGCGGTCGGCGGCTTGTTCGCCCTCTTCCAGACCAGCTACTTCGCCTCGGTCTCGCTGAGTTCGGTGAGCGTCGCGACGATGACCACCATCGGCAGCGCGCCCGTACTGCTCGCCGTCGCGACGGCCGTCAAGACCCGCCGCCTTCCCGGAGCGTGGACGGCGGTGTCCGTGGCCGGGTCCCTCGTCGGGCTCGCGCTGCTGCAGTGGACGCCCGGCCAGGAGGTCGACGTCGCCGGAGTGCTGTTCGCCCTGCTCGCCGCGGCCGGGTTCGCCGCGCTGACGCTGGTTACCGCGACCCGTGTCGAAGGCCTCGATCCCTTGCCCACCACGGCTTTCGGCTGCCTGATCGGCGGTGCCGCGCTCGCCCCCGCGGCGCTGTGGTTCGGGATGGCGGTGCCGTTCCAGGCCGACGTGCTCGCGCTCGTCGTCTACTTCGGCGTCGTGCCGACGGCGCTGGCGTACGCCGCGTACTTCCGCGGTCTCGAAAGCGCGCATCCCGTCCTGGCCGCGTTGTCCGCCCTGCTCGAACCGCTGACCGCCGCGCTGCTGTCGATGGCCGTGCTCGGGGAACGGCTCGGCGCCGTGGGCTGGTGCGGCGCGGTGGTGCTCATCGCCGCGCTCACCGTGGCGTATTCGAAGCCCTAGAGCGGCAGTGTCCGGCCGAGGATCGCGAACGGCCGCGGATCCCCGGCGAAGTGGTAGTCCCGCAGCACGTCGACGAACCCGACCCGCCGGTACAGGTTCCAGGCCCGGCTGGTGCCTTCCGGCGTGGAGAGGAGGACGTGGGCGCTGGGCACGCCGTCGAGCAGCCGTCGCAGGAGGTCCTCGCCGATCCGCTTCCCCTGGCTTTCGGGGCTGACGTGGATCTCGGTGAGCTCGAAGTAGTCGGACATCCAGTGCTCGGCGGCGGCCTGGCCCTCACGCCGGGTCAGGCCGTGGCGGACCTGTTCGTGCCACCACTGGCCGCCGCGGCCCTTGTAGCCGTAGGCGAGCCCGAGCAGGACGCCGTCCGCGTCGAGCGCGGCCATGCAGCGCCAGCCTTCGCGCAGCGCGTGCGTGAGCCACATCGGCGCGCGCTGCTCCGCCGTGCCTTCGGGGTAGCGCATGGCGTTGACGTAGATGGTCAGCGCCTCGGGGAGCCGGGCGCGGAACTCGTCCGCGGACAGCTGGACGTAACGGGTGCATTCCGAGGACATCGCGGTCACGGGCGCCCATCCTGCCCGCCGCCCGCGACGTCCGCGGGAGTGCCCCCGGTCAGCGCGACGAGGTCGTCGAACGTCGTGGGGTACACCGACTTCGGATGTCCGGCGGCGGCCCAGACCACCTCGTGTGCGCGTAACGCGGTGTCGACGAGGGTGGTCAACGCCTTCGGGTGACCGACCGGGGCGACGCCGCCGATCGGCTGACCGGTGTGCGCGCGGACGAAATCCGCGTCGGCCTTCCCGATCTCGTCGGCGCCGGTCAGCGAGGCGAGGAGACCGGTGTCGGCGCGGTGCGCGCCGGAGGTCAGGGCGAGCAGGGCCGTCTCCGTGTCACCGGCGCGGCTGCGGAAGACGAGGCTGTTCGCGATCGCGCCGACCTCGACACCGAGCGCTTCGGCGGCCTGCGCGGCCGTGCGGACTTCGGCGGGGAGGATCCGGATCCCGTCGGCGGCGGCGTGCTGGCCCGCTTCGGCGAGCGCGGCCGCGACCTTGGCCACCGAGGAATGACCGGACCGGTCGATGGTGCTCATACGCCTATGAGATCACGTGGCCGATGCCGTGTCCCGCACCACATGCGGCGATCACCCCGGTACGGGGTTGAGGAATGGGGCACTTCGGGGTTACATTGGACTTGTTCGAACAGACGTTCGACATTCGGTGAGCGCGCACCGGTAGGTGCCCGGCGCGGGGGCGGGGGAAGCGCCTCGGCGCCGGGCACCGGCAGGCGCTCACGTACAGGAGGAGGGTCGTCATGTCCGTTTCGGTCGTGTCCCCCGACGAAGCCGAGAGGCCGGGGGGCGCCGCACAGCCCGCCCTGCCCATGTCGTTGCGCCCGCCGGCACCACCCGCGGCGGTCTCCTTGTACGCACAGGCGAGGCGGGGGCTCGCCGAAGCAGAGCGGGAAAGCGATCCCGCCGAGCGGTTCATCGGGGCGTATCTCGCCGCGCTGCGGGGCGCTGCGGCGGTGCTGGAGGCCCGAGGCCGTCCGCACCGGGGCCGTGCCCGGCCGGCGAGCGGCTGGGTGCTGCTCGATTCCGTCGCGCCCGAGCTCAAGGAATGGGCGGCGTTCTTCGCGGCCAATTCGGCGACGCGGGCCGCCGCTCAGGCGGGGATCACCGGCAAGGTCACCGTCGAGCTGGCGGACGAGCTGACGCGGGCCGCCACGGTGTTCCTGGAACTGGTGCGACGGGTGGTGCACGGGCTGCCGATGGGTGATTCGGCGCATGTGGCTTAGCGGTCTGTTGGCGGAGCCGCGGTTCGTCCGGAAAGCGGCCATAGCCGTGAACACGCCTGGCCGGGCGCCTTCACCACCTTCGTGACTTGAAAGACCAGGTTGCGCCCTGCCGACGCCGATCGCGGACGCGGGTTCACCGAGAGACAGAGCGCGCCACGGAGAGGGGGTGCCCGATGGCCGGGCAGGCCATGATCGACCAGGGCAGGTTCCTGGAGGTGATCGGCGCCGAAACCGAGTTGATGGCCCAGGTGGCGCATACCGCGTCCGCCGACGCGCCGGTCCCGACCTGCCCGGGCTGGACGCTCGGGGAGGTCCTCAGGCACGTGGGCAGCGTGTACCGGGTCACCCGCCGCTGGATCACCGACGGACGGCGTCCCGAGCACTGGCAGCGCAAACCGGGGCCGGGACAGAGCCTGGCGGAGTACTTCCGCGAGGGCCGGGACGAACTCGTCGCCGAACTGTCCGCGCACGATCCGGACGAACTGGCGCCGACCTGGTGGCCGGCGGACCGCAGCTACGGGTTCTGGCGGCGGCGGATGGCGCACGAGACGACGATCCACCGGATCGACGCGGAGGGCGCGGCCGGCCGGGACGTCTCGGAGATCCCCGAAGACGTGGCACTCGACGGGATCGACGAGGCGCTGGTGCTCTGGTTCGGCCAGCGGCTGCCGTTGCTGGGGCTGTCCGGCACCAAGACCGGCTCGGTCGGCGTGCGCACCGCGGGCCACACCTGGATCGCCAGGGCGGGGCCCACGGAAACGGTCGCCTGGCGGTGTTCGGCCGAGGAGGCCCAGCGCGCGGACGACCTGGTCACCGGCAAACCGGACAAGATCTACCGCTGGCTCTGGGGCCGGGCGGGTCCGACGGCGGTGACGGTCAGCGGAGACCAGGACATGGCGGGACAACTCTGGGCCCTTCTGCGGCTCGCGACCCGATGACCGGTCGGTGGGGAAGCCAAACCGGTCAGCGACAGTCTGCGGAGCTGGAGATGTGCCCGGAACGCCCGGAAGTGTCGGTGGTGCCGTCTAGATTCACCGGTGTGGTGGCACAGCTGGTGAACCTGGTCTTCGACTCGGCCCTTCCCAGAGATCTGGCGGGTTTCTGGGAAGGGCTGTTCAGCTGGGACGCCCCGTTCCAACCGGCGTTCCGCTCCGAGGCGGGCCCCAAACGGGGCAAGAACCGGCTGCACCTGGATCTGGCGAGCCGTTCGCCCGGGCACCAGGCCGAGCTGGTGGACCGTGCGCTGTCCCTCGGCGCACGGCACATCGACATCGGCCAGGGCCCGCCGGAGGAGAAACGGGTGCCGTGGGTGGTGCTCGCGGACCCCGAGGGCAACGAGTTCTGCGTCCTCGAGCCACGCGAGCAGTACGAGGGCACCGGCGCGATCGCCTCGGTCGTCACCGACGCGCTCGATCCAGAGCGGCTCGCGCGGTTCTGGGCGGCCGCCCTGGGCTGGGAGGTAGGCGTCCGGGAGAAGACGATCGTCGGCCTGCGGCCACCGGACGGCCGCGGCCCGTGGATCGAGTTCCTCGCCACGCGAGAAGAGAAGCGGCACAGGAACAGGCTGCGGTTCGAGATCGCGCCCCGGCGGGCAAGGGCCGGGCGGCCGAGATCCGGCGCCTGCGGGAGCTGGGCGCGTCAGGGGAGCGTGGCGAAGCCATGGTGGATCCGGAGGGCAACGAGTTCAGCGTGCTTCCGCCCCGCTGAGTGTTTCGCCGGGGTTGCGCGGTGGCGTCGAACGCTGACGTGAGCGAAACACCCGCGCCGTTGGCAGGCAACAACCGGCCGGGACCGTGGAGTCATGGAGACCTATCGAGCCCGGCCCACCCTGGTCCATCCCCGCGAAGAGACCGCCGCCGCGTCGGCCTGGCGCGTCCGGATCCGCGTGGACGACCGCCCCGGCACACTG
This sequence comes from Amycolatopsis roodepoortensis, assembly GCF_024628825.1. Taxonomy (NCBI): domain Bacteria; kingdom Bacillati; phylum Actinomycetota; class Actinomycetes; order Pseudonocardiales; family Pseudonocardiaceae; genus Amycolatopsis; species Amycolatopsis roodepoortensis. The sequence continues at coordinate 2,324,916 of NZ_CP102415.1, read as the reverse complement.
GCCAGGATCGCGATCCGGCTCGCCGACCTCGAATGCAACATCCTCGGGCTGTCGGTGCTCCCGGTCCCCGGCGGCGTGCTCGACGAGATCGTCCTGCGGCCGGCCACCGGTCTGCCTCGCCAGCTGCTCGTCGACGCGATCCGCGACGAAGGATGCGAATGCTCCGCCGTCATCGACGCGGATCTGGCCGAACTGGTCGACCCGGCCACCGCGACGCTCACCGCGGCCAAACGGGCCGTCGAGGAGCCCGGCGGCCTCGCGGAAGTGCTCCGCGGCGTCCTCGCGGCCGACGTCGTCACCAAGGTCCCGTCGATCGAAGCGAACCCGGCCCGCACGGAAGGCGGGCACCGCGCGGTGTTCCCGGCGGGGGACGGCGCCGCGTTCGTCGCGCGCCGCCGGTGGTCACCGTTCGTCGAACTGGAACTGAGCCGCGCCGTCGCGCTGACCGGCCTGATCGCCGCCGTCCGCGACAACGTGACCGGTCCGATCGTGCTCGACCGGGCCGACGGCGCCGCGATCGTCCTGCGCAAGGGTGTCCCCGGTGACGCGGAAGCGGTGTCCGCGCTGCACCAGAGATGCTCGATGACGACGCTCTTCCACCGCTACCACACCGGAATGCGCGCCGTGCCGCGTCGCTGGCTGCACCGGCTCCTGATGCCGCCGCGCGGGATCAGCCTGCTCGCGGTCTGCGGCCGGGACGTGATCGGTCTCGGCCAGCTGATCCCGTCCGCCGACGGCGGCGCGGCCGAAGTCTCGCTGCTGGTCGAGGATTCCTGGCAGCGCCAAGGCATCGGCACCGCTCTGCTGACCCGGCTCGCCACGCTCGCCATGGCCAAGGGAGAGCGCGAGCTCACCGCCGTCTGCCTGCCCGGCGACGACTCCCTCCATCGCACCGCCACCCGCGTGGGGCTCCGCCCCGAACGCGCCCCCGGCGACCCGGGCACCCTGCGCTTCCGGCTCCCCGACGCCCGCATTTAGTCCTCTGGATGCGGTAGTCCGGGATGCCAACCACCGCATTCAGAGGACGAAACGCGGGAGGGGGTCAGCGGTTCCAGAACCAGTCTTTGCCGCGGGCCTCGCCCAGCGCGCGCTTCTTGCGCTCGGGAGTGAGGCGCTCCAGGTACAGCTTGCCGTCGAGGTGATCGGTCTCGTGCTGCAAGCACTGGGCGAGCACGTCGACGCCCTCGACCTCGACCGGCTCGTTGCGCAGGTCGACACCGCGCACCACGGCGTGCTTCGCGCGGACGACCGGGAACCACAGCTCGGGCACCGACAGACAGCCCTCGCCGATCTCGTGCGTCTCTTCGGACAGCTCGACGATCTCGGGGTTGATCACGTACCCGCTCAGGCCCCCGACGTCGTAGCTGAACACCCGCAGCCCGACCCCGATCTGCGGCGCCGCGAGACCCGCGCGCCCGGCCGGTTTCACCCCGTCCATCAGATCGGTCACCAGCGACTCGATCTTCTTGTCGAATGTCGTGACCGGGTCGCATACGGTCTTGAGCACGGGATCCCCGAAATAGCGCAGGTCGCGCATCACCATGTTCGAACGTCCTTCTCCGCAGGTCTGAGCGGTGATTCTAGGCCCGCAGGCGCAGACCCTTGGGAGTCGCCCGGAAACCCGCCTCCTGGAGGACGGCCGAAAGCTCCGAGGTGAGCGCCACCTCGCCGTCGGCCTTCTGCACCGCGAGCTGCCCCAGCCAGCCTTCCCGCACCGCCGTGGACAGCGCCCGCGCGGCCGACCGCAGCGCCTCCTGGTCTTCGGTGAAGCTCAGCAGCGACCGGCCGCCGCGTTCGACGTACATCGCCGGGACGCCGTCCACGAGCACCGCCAGCGCACCCGCTTTCCTTGCCGGACGGTGCTTCGTGTCGCCCGTCGCGGCGGGCCACGGCAACGCGGCGCCGTAGGGCTGGGCCGGGTCGGCGGCGGCGAGGACGACGGCGCCTTCCGCGGTGGTGCGCTGGTTCCCGGACTGCGCGCGCAGCCTGTCGACGGCGCCCTTCGCCGCGAACTGCGCCGCGCCGAGCCCCTCGACCACGTACCCCCGGACGACCTGGCCCGAATCCTCCATGCCACGCAAAACCTTGTAGATCCCCGAAAAGCCGCCGGTCACGCGTTCGGTGTCGAGGGCGCCGCGGGTGAGGACGCCGTGCCGTTCCAGGAAGGCCTCCGTCCGCGCCAGCGCGCGCCTGGTCGGATCCGCCTCCCGCCCCGGGGTGAGTGCCCAGCGGCCGGCCACCGTCGGCGGACCGGTGCGCGAAGGCATCGCCGGGCGCCCGGCCCGAAGCCGCGCGTACCGGCCGCGAGGAGCCTGACGGCGTGGCTTGTGCGCCGCGCCGGAACCGGAGACCTGCGCCCGCAGCGGGCCCAGCGTGTCCCCGGTGACCAGGCCCGCCCACACGAGATCCCACAGCGCCGCCACGACTTCACCGTCGTTGGGCGGGGTTTCGACCAACGGCGACGCCCGGTCCACGAGCTGGCGGAAGAACTGCGCTCCACCCTCCAAAGTGGACAGAATGGCCTGATGGAGCGGGCCGGAGGGCAGATCGTCGTCGAGATCCGGCAACAGCAGATCGGCGACGTCCGTGGGCGCGAGCGCCAGCCAGCCGTCCCCGCCGGACAGGGAGCCGCAGCCGCACCAGGTGACCTCGCCAGCCGTGGTGAGTTCGTCCAGCAGCGACGGGGTGTAGCCGGGCAGCCTGCTCGGCAGGATCAGCGACTCGACGGCGCTCGCCGGGAGCGGGGCGCCGGCCAGTTGCTCGACCACGGACAGCACGTCGTCCGCCGTCGGCGCCGACCGTACTCGCGCCCCGATGCCGTGCCACGAGGGCAGGAATCGCCCCAGCGCGGCCGGTTCGACCGGCTCGACCTCGGCCCGCAGCCTGGCCAGCGACGCCCGCCGGAGCCTGCGCAGCACCGAAGCGTCGCAGAACTCCATCCCGACGCCGTGGGTCTCCGGATGCCCGACGGGGCTCAGCTCGCCCCGGACCAGCCTGCCCTGCGCGGTCAGCCTGTCCAGCACGCCGGTGACGACCGCCGTTCCGAGCCCGAACCGCTCGGCCGCCTGCCGGGCGCTGAACGGGCCGCGGCTGCGCGAATAGCGCGACAGCAGGTCGCCGACGGGATCCTCGACCGGCTCGGTGAACGCCTCCGGCACCCCGACCGGAAGCGCGGTGCCCAGCGCGTCCCGCACGCGGCCCGCGTCTTCGATGGCGATGAAGCGTTCTCCGCCGCCGATACGGACCCGGATCACCCGCCGCGCGGCCTCCAGCTCCTCCAGCCATTCCCGTTGGATGCCGCGCGCGGCGGCCTCCTCGATCGAGAGATCCCCGAGGAACCGCAACAAATCCGCGGCGTCCTCGGCGTTGCGGGCGTGCCTGTCCGGGTCGAGGCGTTGCAGGGAGCGCTCGACTTCGGCGACGACTTCGGCGTCCAGCAGCTCGCGGATCGCCTCGGTGCCGAGCAGTTCGGCCAGCAGCGTCGAATCCAGCGCCAGCGCCGCGGCGCGCCGTTCCGCGAGCGGGGCGTCCGTCTCGTACAGGAACATCCCGACGTAGCCGAACAGCAGGCTGCGCGCGAACGGGGACGCCGACGGTGTCTCGACCTCGACCAGTTTGACCTTGCGGGAGCGGACGTCGGACATCAGCTCGCGCAGCCCGCCGACGTCGTACACGTCCTGCAGGACTTCCCGCATCGCCTCCAGCACCACGGGAAACCGCTCGTACTTGGCCGCGACCGAAAGCAGCTGCGACGCGCGCTGCCGCTGCTGCCACAGCGGGGTGCGGCGGCGCGGATCCCGGCGGGGGAGCAGCAGCGACCGCGCCGCGCATTCCCGGAACCGCGCGGCGAACAACGCCGAACCGCCGACCTCGGCGACGATCAGCTGCTCGACCTCTTCCGGATCGAGCAGCACGTCCTCGACGCCGATGGTGACCTCGGCGCCGTCCATGTCGAGCGCCTCGGGCAGCCGCAGCACGATGCCGTCGTCGGAATGCGCGACCTGGGCGTCGACCCCGCGGTTCTCCCGCAGCCGGGCCGCGATCGCGAGTGCCCACGGCGCGTTGACCTGCGCGCCGAACGGCGAGTGCAGGATGACCCGCCAGTCGCCCAGCTCGTCGCGAAACCGTTCCAGCAGCACGGTTTTGTCGTTCGGCACATGTCGCGTGGCCGACTTCTGCTCCGCCAGGTACGCCAGCAGGTTGTCGCAGGCGTACTCGTCCAGCCCGGCGACGGCGGCGCGTTCCCTGGCCACCGACGGCTCCGAAGTGGACAGTTCACGGACGAACGCGCCCAGCGCCCGCCCCAGTTCCAGCGGGCGGCCGGGGGCGTCACCCTTCCAGAACGGCATGCGGGCGGGCTCGCCCGGCGCGGGGACCACGATCACGCGGTCGTGGGTGATGTCGGTGACCCGCCAAGAGGAGGTGCCGAGCAGGATCGTGTCCCCGACGCGGGACTCGTAGACCATCTCCTCGTCGAGCTCGCCCACCCGCGACCCGGGTTTGCCGTCGGAACCCGGCGTCATCACCGTGAACAGGCCGCGGTCGGGGATCGTGCCGCCGGAGGTCACCGCCAGCCGCTGCGACCCCGGACGGCCGTGCAGCTCGCCGGTGACCCTGTCCCAGGTGATCCGGGCGCGCAGCTCGCCGAACTCCTCGCTGGGGTACCGGCCGGCGAGCATGTCGAGCACGGCGAGCAACGCGTCGTCCGGAAGGGACGCGAACGGCGCCGCCCGGCGGGCGAGGGCGGCCAGCTCGTCGACCGTCCACGATTCGAGCGCCACCATCGCCACGACCTGCTGCGCCAGCACGTCCAGCGGGTTCCGCGGGTACCGCACCGCCTCGATCGCCCCGGACGCCATCCGTTCCGCGACCACCGCGCAGGAGACGAGGTCGCCCCGGAACTTCGGGAACATCACCCCGCTCGACACCGCGCCGACCTGGTGCCCGGCCCGGCCGACCCGCTGCAGTCCCGATGCGACCGTCGGCGGTGCCTCGATCTGCACGACGAGATCGACGGCGCCCATGTCGATGCCCAGCTCCAAAGAGGACGTCGCCACGACGCACGCCAGCCGCCCGGACTTGAGCTCCTCTTCCACATGGGTGCGCTGCTCGCGCGACATCGAGCCGTGGTGCGCCCGCGCGATCACCGGCGCCGCCCCGGTGGTGAGCCCGGACTGACCGATCGCCTCGGCCGGATACCGCTGATCCGGCTCCAGCTCGGCCTGCTCCGCGACGAGTTCGTTGAGCCGCGCGGTCATCCGCTCGGTGAGCCGCCGCGAGTTGGCGAACACGATCGTCGACCGGTGCGCCTGGATCAGTTCGAGGACGCGTTCCTCCACCGCGGGCCAGATCGACGGCCGCCGCGGCGCGCCGTCGATGTCCTCCAGCGACCCGGGCAAACGCGCGAGGCCGGCGTCGAGGTCTTCGTTCTGCTTCGGCCCTTGAGGACCGTCGAGATCGGACATGTCCTCGACCGGGACCTCGACGCGGACCTCGATCGTCTTCGCGAGCTTCGGCTGGACGATGGTGACCGGCCTGCCGCCCGCCAGGAAGGAGGCGACCTCGTCGATCGGCCGGACCGTCGCCGACAGCCCGATCCGCTGGGCGGGCTTTTCGAGAAGCGCGTCGAGCCGCTCCAGCGACAGGGCCAGATGCGCGCCGCGTTTGCCGCCCGCGACCGCGTGGACCTCGTCGATGATCACCGTCTCCACGCCGCGCAGCGAATCGCGGGCGGAGGAGGTGAGGATCAGGAACAGCGACTCCGGCGTGGTGACCAGCACGTCCGGCGGGGTCTTGCCGAACGAGCGCCGCTCGGCCGCGGTGGTGTCGCCCGTGCGCATGCCGACGCCGATGTCCGGCACCGGCAGCCCGAGCCGCCGCGACGCCTGCGAGATCCCCGCCAGCGGTGCCCGCAGGTTGCGCTGGACGTCGACCGCCAGCGCCTTCAGCGGGGAGACGTAGAGGACACGGCAGCGTTTCCTCGGCTCGGACGGCGGCGGCTCGACCGACAGCCTGTCCAGCGCCCAGAGGAACGCCGAGAGCGTTTTACCGGAGCCCGTGGGGGCCACGACCAGCGCGTGTTCCTTCGCGTGCGCGGCACGCCACGCGCCCTCCTGCGCGCGGGTGGGCGCGGCGAAGGCCCCGGTGAACCAGTCCCTGGTCGCGGGGGAGAAGAGGTCGAGTACGTGTGCCACGCCCTCCATACTGCGCCGGACCACCGACAGTTTCGCCCCGAGGCTGTGACGAGGCACCCGCTCGGGGACGAGTTCGGCGGGTTCCGCACGTGCGGTGACCTCGCTCATGGGAGCATCACCGCCAGCGCGACCGGATCAGTGCTGGGGCGGTCGCCGTTCGTCTGTGAAGGGGTATGAGCTGTGCGGATCCTGTCGGTGGACCTCGGGACGTCCAACACCGTGGCCGTCCTTTCGGCGCACGGGAGGCCTCCGCGCGTGGTCGAAGTCGACGGTTCGGCCAACATGCCGTCCGCGGTGTTCGCCACCGAGGACGGCACGATCATGGTCGGCCGCGACGCCGAACGCCGCGCCCGCCTCGACCCGACCCGCTTCGAGCCCAACCCCAAACGCCGCATCGACGAGCAGACGCTCCTGCTGGGCACCGACGTCATCCCGGTCAGCGAGGTGCTGGCCGCGATCCTGCGCCGCGTCCTCGACGAGACCACCCGCCAGCTCGGCGGGGACCTGCCCGACGAGGTCCGGCTCACCCACCCCGCGCAGTGGGGCCCGACCCGCCGCAACGTGCTGCTGTCCGCCGCCCGGCTCGCCGGGATGGGCGGCAACCTGGTGCTCGTGCCCGAGCCGGTCGCCGCGGCCGCGCACTTCGCGTCGTTCCCCGGCAAGACGCTCGCGCCCGGTCAGGCGCTCGCCGTGTACGACCTCGGTGCAGGCACCTTCGACGTCGCGATCGTCGGCGCGACCCCGAACGGCGGCTTCACCGTCGTCGCCGAAGACGGCCTCCCCGACCTCGGTGGTCTCGACGTCGACCAGGCGCTCCTGGTGCACGTCGGCCGCGAGGTCTCGCACAAGGATCCCCAGCGCTGGCAGCGGGTCCTGCGGCCCGAGTCCACTCCGGACCGTCGTACGCGGCGTGCGCTGCAAGAGGACGTGAAGGCGGCGAAGGAGGCCCTCTCGCGGCACCCGCAGACCGAGGTCCCGATGCCGGAGCCGTTCGAGGACGTCCTCGTCACGCGAGGAGAACTCGAAGCGCTGGTGCGGCCCTCGATGCTGCGCAGTGTCGAGCTGATGTCGCGGGTGGTCCGCTCGGCCGGGATGACCCCGGACCGGCTCGCCGGTATCTACCTGGTCGGCGGTTCGAGCCGTCTCCCGCTGGTCGGGAGCCTGATCGCGGAGAAGCTCGGCGTCGTCCCCGGCAGCCTGGACCAGCCCGAGACCGCGGTCGCGCTCGGCGCCCAGCACGTCGCCTCCGACGGCATCAGCTCGCGCACGCAGGGCGTCGAGGGGCAGGTCGCCGCGGGAACCGGCGCTCATCAGGTCGGGCCCGGTGCTTCGGGCCCGTACGCGCCGCCGCAGCAGCAGGTCGCGTCGATCCCGGGGTACTCGGGCGGCGGCCCCGGCCAATCCGGCGGTTTCCCCCAGTCGGGTTACCCGAACAGCGGTCCGCAGCAGGTTCAGCAGCCCGCGCCGACGAATTTCCCGACGTACTCGCTGGCCGGCCAGACCGCCGGTGACAAGGCGCCCGCGAGCAAGAAGAAGCCGCTGGTCATCGGTGCCATCGTGGCCGTCGTCGTGCTGCTCGCCGCCGGGCTCACCTACTTCCTGACGTCCTCGTCGGTGGCGACCTACACGGCCGAAGAGTGCAAGGCGCCCGGCGCGGCCGACGACAAGGGCCTCACCGGCTGCCTGCGCCAGCTTGCGGGGAAGATCGCCGACACCGGCGACTGCAAACCCGGGATGGGCAACGGGCCGGCGAAACCGGCGGAGGATCTCGGCGTGACGTCGACCTGCTCCGCCCCTGGCCGCGCCGGTACCCAGGTGACCTATCTGCAGAGCGACTCCGCGGACAAGCTCAAGGCCTACACCGACGGACTGCTCAAATCGGCCGGTGGGGACCGCACCGAGGCCAAGTGGGCAGGCAACGCCCTGGAGGGCCAGTACTCCTCGGCCGCCGGGCGGAACGCCGCCGTGCTGGTGTTCACCGTGACCGATCGGCCGCTGGTCGGCTTCATCTACCAGGTCCCGGCCGAGGGCCAGAACCCGACGCCGGGCGAACTGGCCGACTACTTCGAAAAGAGCGTCCAGCCGGGCGAATAGCCCCTGTTCGCGCGTGAAGGCCCCCTTCCCTCGGCTCAGCCGAGGGAAGGGGGCCTTCACGCGTTTCGTGCTCGAGGCGGGGCTAGACTTCTCCCGATGCGTATCACGGTCTTCCGGCGGCTGATGGCCGACGAATTCGGTCCCGGACGTGCGGAAACCCTCGCCAGGGATCACGTCTTCGGCGAACTCGGGGGCCGGACCGTCGAACAGGCCCTCGACGCGGGAACCTCGGCCAAGGACGTCTGGCGGGCGGTCTGCGAAGCCTTCGAGATCCCGCCCGAGCGGCGCTGACCTCGGCGAAAAGGCAAGAACCCTAGCGTGACGGCGTGTCGGTCGCGGCCTCGAACACACGTTCGTCTAGGGTGTTGTCCACAACGGGGTCAGCGATCCACAGCTTGGGCGCGAGGCCTGGAATTGTCGGTGGTCGCCCGTAGCGTCGGACCCGACAGCTCAGAACAGAACAAGCCCTACCCGGCTCAACCAACGAGGTGGACTCCATGGCACCAGCAGCACCCGACAAGGACAAGGCGCTCGAACTGGCCCTCGCCCAGATCGACAAGCAGTACGGCAAGGGCTCGGTCATGCGCCTCGGTGAAGAGGGCCGCGCGCCGATCGAGGTCATCCCCACCGGCGCCATCGCACTCGACGTCGCGCTCGGGATCGGCGGCCTTCCCCGCGGCCGGGTCATCGAGATCTACGGTCCGGAGTCCTCCGGTAAGACCACCGTCGCGCTCCACGCGGTCGCCAACGCGCAGAAGAACGGTGGCATCGCCGCGTTCATCGACGCGGAGCACGCGCTGGACCCGGAGTACGCCAAGAAGCTCGGCGTCGACACCGACGCGCTGCTGGTCTCCCAGCCGGACACCGGTGAGCAGGCGCTCGAGATCGCGGACATGCTGATCCGCTCCGGCGCGCTCGACATCCTGGTCATCGACTCGGTCGCCGCGCTCGTGCCGCGCGCCGAGATCGAGGGCGAGATGGGCGACAACCACGTCGGCCTCCAGGCCCGGCTGATGAGCCAGGCGCTGCGGAAGATGACCGGTGCGATGAACAACTCCGGCACCACCGCGATCTTCATCAACCAGCTGCGCGAGAAGATCGGCGTCATGTTCGGCTCCCCGGAGACCACGACCGGTGGTAAGGCGCTGAAGTTCTACGCCTCGGTCCGCCTGGACGTCCGCCGCATCGAGACGCTGAAGGACGGCGGCGAGCCCGTCGGCAACCGCACCCGCGTCAAGGTCGTCAAGAACAAGGTCGCCCCGCCCTTCAAGCAGGCCGAGTTCGACATCCTTTACGGCAAGGGTGTCTCCCGCGAGGGTTCGTTGATCGACATGGGCGTCGACCAGGGCATCCTGCGCAAGTCCGGCGCCTGGTACACCTACGAGGGCGACCAGCTGGGCCAGGGCAAGGAGAACGCCCGGAAGTTCCTGCTGGACAACCCGGACATCGCCAACGAGATCGAGAAGCGCATCAAGGAGAAGCTCGGCATCGGTGCCGCCGTCGACGCCGAAGCCGCTCCCGCGCCGGTCGACTTCTGAGTCCCGCACAGCCCCGCCAGGGGTGAAGTCACCGATCGATCGTTTCGACTGGAGTGATAGCTGAATGCGTGCGCCCAAAGTGGATCCGGCGGAGCTGCCGCCGGACGAGCGGAGGAAGAAGGCCAAGGAGATCTGCTTCGATCTCCTGGCCGCGCGCCCGCGTTCCACGGAGGAACTGCGTCAGGCCCTCAAGCGCAAGGGCTTCGACGAGGAGACGACGGAGACCCTGCTCGGTAAGCTGGACAAGGCAGGGCTCATCAACGACGCCGAGTTCGCCGAGATGTGGGTGCGTTCCCGCCATGCCAACATGGGCCTGGCACGGAACGCCCTCGTAGCCGAACTCAAACGCAAAGGAATCGATGGGGATATCGCCGTCCAGGCCGCCGAAGAGGTGGATCGAGAGGCAGAGGAGCAGCGCGCCCGAGAGCTGGTACGGAAGCGCATGCGCTCCTTGGGCAACGTCGACGAGCAGACGGCGATCCGCCGCCTGCTGGGCTTCCTCGCCCGCAAGGGCTATCCCCAGGGGCTGGCCTACACCGTGATCCGCGACGAACTCCGCGAGTTCGGCGCCGAGTCGGCGATGCTGGACGACGCCACCCTCGACTGAGGTCCATCACCCGAGCCGCTCACCGGCCGGCGGGCACACATACGTGCTCGCGGGCCGGTGTTTCGCGTTCCCGGACGGTGGTCGTGCGTGCCTTTCGGGTTATCGAGCGGTAAGGCAACCGTGCGTGGTGGAGTGGACGGCCCCGCGCTCGCGGCTCCGTCGGTGTTCGCGTCGCGAAAGCCACTTTCGGGACATCAGACGTCCCGAAAGTGGCTTTCGCGACACACCACCTTGCCTACCCTCAACAGAACTCCGAACGCCACGCACGATCTCGGTGGCTACGGGCTGCCCCCTGCTGTCATGGGGCAGCCTGGGCCCCGAGTGTCCCAATGTCGAATTCGAGACACCGAGCGCCTCGAATGCGACATTGGGAACCCTCCGCGTGGCCGCTGACCAGCGCCGATACGACCGATCAGGAATCGAGAAGCGCCGGAAGCCCGCCCGGAAATAGCGTTACCGGCATGAACTTCATCGACGCCATCACCCTCGAAGTGGCCGACACCGAGGCCGCCGAACGCTTCTACACCACCGCCTTCGGGCTCGGCTCCGAGCTGCGGCTGCGGGCTTCGCAGGAGCCGTCCACCGGCTTCCGCGGCTACACCCTCTCCCTCACGGTTTCCCAGCCCGCCAACACCGACGCGCTCATCGACACCGCCGTCGCCGCCGGGGCGACCGTCATCAAGCCCGCCACGAAGTCGATGTGGGGTTACGGCGGAACCGTGCGGGCTCCGGACGGCGCGATCTGGAAGATCGCCACCTCCGCGAAGAAGAACACCGCGCCGGCCGCCCGTGAATTCGACGCCATCGTGTTGCTGCTGGGCGTCGCCGACGTCGCCGCGAGCAAGAAGTTCTACGTCGAGCACGGCCTCGCCGTGGGCAAGAGCTTCGGCCGCGTGTACGTCGAGTTCGAATCCGGCTCGAGCCCCGTGAAGCTGGCGCTGTACAAGCGCAAGGCCCTGGCCAAGGACGCCGGCGTGTCCCCGGAGGGCACCGGCTCACACCGCATCGCCATCTGCGGCGCCGCCCCGTTCACCGACCTCGACGGGTTCGTCTGGGAGACCTCGGCTCTCGCCGCCCAGTCCTGATGTGCCACTACCGGATGCCCCCGCTCGCCGCCTACCAAGGAGAAACCGCCATGAGCACCACGTACGAAGGATTCACGGCCGAAGAGAAGGCCGCGATGAAGGAACACGCCCAGGACATGAAGAAGGCGGCCCGCCGCGGTTCCGCCGCCGACAAAGCGGCGGCGGCCGAGCAGGACGTGGTCGCGAAGATCGCCGAGATGCCCGATGACGACCGGGCGCTGGCCGAGCTGGTCCACACCGTCGTGAAGGCGAACGCCCCGATGCTCGCACCGAAACTCTGGTACGGCCAGCCCGCCTACGCGCTGGACGGCAAGATCGTCTGCTTCTTCCAGGCGGCGGCCAAGTTCAAGACGCGGTACGCGACGCTCGGCTTCAACGAGGCCGCCCGGCTGGACGACGGCGCGATGTGGGCGACGGCCTTCGCGCTGACCGGCGTCACCCCCGAGGTGGAACAGCGCATCGCCACCCTGGTGAAGCAAGCCGTCGGCTGACGGAGTGGCAGCCTGCTTTACCGCGTGATTGGCCACTCGCGGGACAGCGGAGAAACCCTAGGCTCGGTTGATCACTGGGAGGGCCACATGATCACCATCGAGCCGTTGAAGCCCGAAGACCGCGAAGCCTGGGAACACCTGTTCCGCGCGTACATCGCCTTCTACGAACGTGTCGCGCCCCAAGAGGTCTACGACCGAGCTTGGCGCGAATTCCAGGCGGGGGAGCGGATGCACGCGCTCGGCGCCCGCCTGGGCGGCGAGCTCGCCGGGATCACGCATTTCCTCATGCATCCCAGTACATCCGCGCTCACCGACGTCTGTTACCTGCAAGATCTGTTCACCGCGCCGGAAGCCCGGGGCAAGGGTGTCGCGCGGGCGCTGATCGAGGCCGTCGCGGACTGGGCGCGCGCCCGCGACTGCGGCAGGGTTTACTGGCACACCAAGGAATCCAACGCCACCGCGCGCCGCCTGTACGACCGGGTCGCGGTCAACCGGGGCTTCATCCAGTATCAGTTGCCACTGTGAAAACAGTGAGGGCCACTCGGCACGCCGGTGGCCCTCGCCGAGATCAGAGCTTCGAAGCCTCCGCCGCGAAGGCTTCGATCTTCCCGAAGTCCTTGGCCGCCAAGGCGTCCTTCGGCGTCAGCCACGATCCGCCGATGCAGCCCACATTGGACAGTGCGAGATAGTCCGGCGCGGTCTTCACGGTGATCCCGCCGGTCGGGCAGAACTTCAGCCCGGGCAGCGGCCCGCCGATCGATTTCAGGTACGCCACCCCGCCGCTGGCCTCGGCGGGGAAGAACTTCAGCGCGGTCAGCCCGCGTTCGGCCAGCCGCATCGCCTCCGAAACCGTGCTCGCGCCCGGCAGGAACGGCAGACCGGTGTCGAACGCGGCGTCCAGCACGGCGTCCGTGCAGCCCGGGGTCACCAGGAACTTCGCGCCGGCGTCGGCGGCCTGCTTGGCGTGCTCGGGCGCGGTGACCGTCCCGGCGCCGATGACGATCTCCGGGACCTCCGCGGCGATCCGCTCGATCGAAGCGAGTGCCGCCGGGGTGCGCAGGGTCAGCTCGATCACGCCGATCCCGCCCGCGAGCAGGGCCCGCGCGGTGGGCACGGCGTCGTCGGCGTCGTCGAGCACGACGACGGGCATCACGGGGGACAGGCCGAGCAGGTCGGCGCCGGTGGTCACTGGGTTACCTCCACAGGGGTCAACGTGTGCGCCGGAGCGCCGAAGTGTTCCGGCGTGAGCGGTCCGAACACGCTCGCGCCCTGATCGGCGGGGCCGACCGCGCGGCGCAGCGCCGCGAACAGCTCCCGGCCGGTGCCGGTCCAGGATGCCTCCGAAGGCGGGGAGTCCACCAGTTCACGGCGGGCGAGTTCTTCGTCACCCACGAGGACGTCGAGCGTCCCGGCCTTGGCGTCCAGGCGGACGACGTCGCCGTCGGCGATCCGCGCGATCGGGCCGCCCACGGCGGCTTCCGGCGTCACCTGGATCGCCGCCGGGATCTTGCCGGACGCGCCCGACATCCGGCCGTCGGTGAGCAACGCCACCTGGTGCCCGCGGTCCATCAGCACCCCGAGCGCCGGGGTGAGCCCGTGCAGCTCCGGCATCCCGTTGGCTTGCGGGCCCTGCTGCCGGATGACCACGACGACGTCGCGGTCCAGCTCGCCCGCCTCGAAAGCGTCCTTGAAGGACTTCTGGTCGGTGAACACCCGCGCCGGCGCCTGGACGATCCGGTGCTCCGGCGCCACCGCGGACACCTTGATCACCGCGCGGCCGAGGTTGCCCGCGACCATCCGCAGCCCGCCGTCGGCGGCGAACGGCCGCCACACGGGACGCAGCACGTCCTCGTCGAGGCTGCGCGTCGGGACGTCGCGCCAGACCAGCTCGCCCTCGGACAGGATCGGCTCCTGCCGGTAGCGGTGCAGCCCCGGCCCGGCGACGGTCTGGACGTCCTCGTGCAGCAGGCCCGCGTCGAGCAGCGTGCCGACCAGGAACTGGATGCCGCCGGCGGCGTGGAAGTGGTTGATGTCGGCGCTGCCGTTCGGGTACACGCGGGCCAGAAGGGGGATCACCGACGACAGGTCGGAGAAGTCGTCCCAGGTCAGCTGGATGCCCGCGGCGGCGGCGATCGCGACGAGGTGCATCGTGTGGTTGGTCGAACCGCCCGTGGCGAGCAGCGCGATGACACCGTTGACGACGGCCTTCTCGTCGATCACACGCGAGACCGGCGTGTACTCCTCGCCGCGCGAGAGCTTCACGACGCGACGTCCGGCCTCTTCGGTGAGCGCCTTCCGCAGCGGCGAGTTCGGCTGCACGAAGCTGGCGCCCGGCAGGTGCAGGCCCATCACCTCGACGACCATCTGGTTCGAGTTGGCCGTGCCGTAGAAGGTGCACGTGCCCGCCGAGTGGTACGAAGCCGCTTCGGCGTCCAAGAGGTCTTCGCGCGTCGCCTTGCCCTCGGCGTAGAGCTGCCGCACGCGCGCCTTCTCCTTGTTCGGCAGGCCCGAGTTCATCGGCCCGGCGGGCACCAGGATCGCCGGGAGATGCCCGAAGGACAGCGCGCCGATCAGCAGGCCGGGCACGATCTTGTCGCAGACGCCGAGCAGCAGCGCCGCGTCGAACATGTCGTGGGACAGCGCGATCGCGGTCGACATCGCGATCACCTCGCGGCTGAACAGCGACAGTTCCATCCCCGGACGGCCCTGGGTGACGCCGTCGCACATCGCGGGTACGCCGCCGGCGAACTGCGCCACCCCGCCCGCCTGGCGGACCGAGCCCTTCAGCATCGCGGGGTACTCCTGCATCGGCTGGTGCGCCGAAAGCATGTCGTTGTAGGACGAGACGATCGCGACGCCCGGCGCCCGCGCGGCGCGCAGTGCCGCTTTGTCGACACCTTCCATCGCGGCGAAGCCGTGGGCGAGGTTGCTGCAGTCGAGACCGCGCCGCACCGGCCCTTCCTCGTGGGCGGCGGCGACACGCTCGAGATGCGCGGCGCGGGTTTCGGCGCTGCGGGCGGCGATGCGTTCGGTGACTTCGGCGATGATGGGGTGGACGTTCGGGGCGGTGCTCATTGTCCGGCTCCGGATCACTGGTCGTGGTGGTCCGCGGGACGGCAACGCTGACGTCGCTGGGTCGTGACAGTGGCCACAGTAACCCAGGCGAAAGCCCGAATCAAAATCGATACAGAAGATCGACTCGCGTGACCTCCGTCACGTCATTAGGTTCCACTGTGCTACTTGTCACATTGCACAACGCGCGGCAGAGTCGAGACGGCGAGGAATCGCTGGCCTTCGAAGGCTCAAGCGGCCAACCGAACCGACCATCGGGAGGTACCGATGTCCACCACAGAGATCGCCGAGCTTCGGCGAGCCATCGGTCAGTTGAGGCAGTGCGTCGGCGCGCTGCGATCCCGATACGGCGACGCCTCGGCGGTACGGCGCCTGGCGAACGACGTCGAGCGCCTCGACATCGACGCGACCGACCTCGACACGACCCCGAACGCGGTACCCGCCCAGGCGAAGGCCGCCGACCGGGTCCAAGTTCCCGACACGCCCTACGACCCGGCGCTCTGGCAAGGCGCCGATGACGAAGGCGTCGGCGGCTACAAGCGCGACCAGCGGTGAGCGCCCCCGCCGGCAACGAGGCCGGACGGGGTACGGGGGTCCGCGCACCGTCGCGGGCCCGGATCGCCGAAAAAACGCTGCGCACCGACCGGTGGTGGCTGTCCCCGCTGCTGACCGTCCTCGGCCTCTCCGCCTTCATCATCTACGCGACGATCAGGTCCTTCGTGCGCACCGCCTACTGGGTGCCCGAGTACCACTACCTGACGCCGTTCTATTCGCCCTGCGTCTCGGAATCCTGCGTCGAAGGCTCCCGGCATTTCGGCGCCTGGTTCGGCGAACTGCCGGGGTTCATCCCGCTCGGCTTCCTTGTCCTGCCGTTCCTGCTGGGCTTCCGGTTGACCTGCTACTACTACCGCAAGGCCTACTACCGGGCCGTCTGGTTCTCGCCGCCCGCCTGCGCGGTCGCCGAACCGCACGCGAAGTACACCGGTGAGACGCGGCTGCCGCTGATCATCCAGAACGCCCACCGCTACTTCTTCTACGTGGCCGTGGTCGTCTCGCTGGTCAACACCTACGACGCGATCACCGCGTTCCACGGCAAGACCGGAGGATTCGGCTTCGGGCTCGGCAACATCGTGCTGCTCGGCAACGTGATCCTGTTGTGGGCGTACACGCTGTCGTGCCACTCGTGCCGCCACGTGACCGGCGGCAGGCTCAAGCACTTCTCCAAACATCCGGTGCGCTACTGGATCTGGACCCAGGTGACGAAGCTCAACACCCGGCACATGGCGCTGGCGTGGACGACGCTCGGCACGCTCATGCTGACCGACCTCTACGTGATGCTCGTGGCGAGCGGCGCGATTTCGGATCTGCGGTTCATCAACTAGCGGCGCGGGAATCTCCCGTCCCCGGCGACAAGCTTCGAGGTGGCTCTTTTCATGACCGAGGTCGAACGGCTCAACTACGACGTGGTGGTGATCGGTGCCGGCGGTGCCGGTCTCCGCGCGGTCATCGAAGCCCGTGAACGCGGCTTCAGCGTCGCGGTGGTGTGCAAATCGCTCTTCGGCAAGGCGCATACGGTGATGGCCGAAGGCGGTTGCGCGGCGTCGATGGGCAACGCGAACTCGAACGACAACTGGCAGGTGCACTTCCGCGACACCATGCGCGGCGGGAAGTTCCTCAACAACTGGCGGATGGCCGAACTCCACGCCAAGGAGGCGCCGGACCGGGTCTGGGAGCTGGAGACCTACGGCGCCCTGTTCGACCGCACCGCCGACGGCCGGATCAGCCAGCGCAACTTCGGCGGGCACACGTACCCGCGGCTCGCGCACGTCGGCGACCGCACCGGCCTCGAACTGATCCGCACGATGCAGCAGAAAATCGTTTCGCTGCAACAAGAGGACTTCAAGGAGACCGGTGACTACGAGGCGAGGATCAAGGTCTTCGCCGAATGCACGATCACCGAACTGCTGACCGACGATGGCCGGATCTCGGGCGCCTTCGGGTACTGGCGCGAGAGCGGCCGGTTCATCCTGTTCGAGTCGCCGGCGGTGGTGCTCGCCACCGGCGGCATCGGGAAGTCGTTCAAGGTCACCTCGAACTCGTGGGAGTACACCGGTGACGGCCACGCGCTGGCGTTGCGGGCCGGGGCGAAGCTCATCAACATGGAGTTCGTCCAGTTCCACCCGACAGGCATGGTCTGGCCGCCGAGTGTGAAGGGGATCCTGGTCACCGAAGGTGTCCGCGGTGACGGCGGGGTCCTCAAGAACACCGAGGACAAGCGGTTCATGTTCGAGTACGTCCCCGAGGTCTTCAAGGGGCAGTACGCGGACAGCGAGGAAGAAGCCGACCGCTGGTACACCGACGCCGACAACAACCGGCGCACCCCGGATCTGCTGCCGCGGGACGAGGTGGCACGCGCGATCAACTCCGAGGTCAAGGCCGGCCGGGGATCACCGCACGGCGGGGTCTTCCTCGACATCGCCAGCAGGCTGCCCGCGGAGGAGATCCGCAAGCGGCTGCCGTCGATGTACCACCAGTTCAAGGAACTCGCCGACGTCGACATCACCAAGGAGCCGATGGAAGTCGGCCCCACCTGTCACTACGTGATGGGCGGAATCGAGGTCGACCCGGATACCGCGTCGTCGAGCGTGCCGGGGCTGTTCGCCGCTGGGGAGTGCTCGGGCGGGATGCACGGCTCGAACCGGCTCGGCGGCAACTCGCTGTCGGATCTGCTGGTCTTCGGCCGTCGGGCGGGCCTCGGCGCCGCGTCCTACGTGTCGGAACTGAAGGACCGCCCCAAGGTCAGTCAGTCCGATGTGGACGCCGCCGCGGCGATGGCGCTCGCGCCGTTCGACCCGCCTGGTGACGGCGTCGAGGAGAATCCGTACAGCCTGCACACCGAGTTGCAGCAGTCGATGAACGATCTGGTCGGCATCATCCGCAAGGCGGAGGAGATCGAGCGGGCGCTGGAGAAGCTCGGGGAACTACGCGAGCGGATCAAGCGGGTCACCGTCGAAGGGCACCGGCAGTTCAACCCCGGCTGGCATCTCGCCGTCGACCTGCGGAACATGCTGATGGTCAGCGAATGCGTGGCGCGGGCCGCGCTGATGCGGACCGAGAGCCGGGGCGGGCACACGCGGGACGACCACCCGGGCATGGACGCCCAGTGGCGCAACAAACTCCTGGTCTGCTCGGCCACACCGGGCGACAACCCGGTGGTGCCGGAGATCGGCATCGAGGTCAAGGAACAGACCCCGCTGCGGCAGGACCTGCTGGAGCTTTTCGAACTGTCCGAGCTGGGGAAGTACTACACCGACGAAGAACTGGCCTCGCACCCCGGGAGTCCGGCATGAGCTACAAGGCGAGTTTCCGGGTCTGGCGCGGTGACGCCGATTCGGGTGAGCTGCAGGACTACAGCGTCGAGGTCAACGAGGGCGAGGTCGTCCTCGACATCATCCACCGGTTGCAGGCCACCCAGGCCTCGGATCTGGCGGTGCGGTGGAACTGCAAGGCGGGCAAATGCGGTTCGTGCTCGGCGGAGATCAACGGCAAACCGCGGCTGCTGTGCATGACCCGGATGTCGACCTTCACCGAGGACGAGGTCATCACCGTGACGCCGATGCGGACGTTCCCGGTGATCCGCGACCTGGTGACCGATGTGTCGTTCAACTACACGAAGGCCCGCGAAATCCCGTCGTTCACGCCGCCCCCTGACCTCAAGCCGGGGGAGTACCGGATGCAGCAGGTGGACGTCGAGCGCTCGCAGGAGTTCCGCAAGTGCATCGAGTGCTTCCTGTGCCAGAACACCTGCCACGTGGTGCGTGACCACGAGGAGAACAAGGAGGCCTTCGCCGGCCCCCGGTACCTGATGCGGATCGCCGAACTCGAAATGCACCCCCTCGACGTCGCCGATCGGCGTGACGAGGCGCAGGAGGAGCACGGGCTCGGGTACTGCAACATCACCAAGTGCTGCTCGGACGTGTGCCCGGAGGGCATCCACATCACCGACAACGCGCTGATCCCGATGAAGGAACGCGTTGCGGACCGGAAGTACGACCCCATCGTGTGGCTGGGGAACAAGCTGTTCCGGCGGGACAAGTAGTCAGCTCTCGTGAGTGGCGATTCGGGTTCTAACCCGAATCGCCACTCACGAGCTAAATCGGTTGCCGCCGCCCCTATGCCTGTCGCACACTTACCGCACACCGACCAAGGAGGCCACATGACGCGACGTTGTTACGCCATGTTCCCTGGTATGGAAGAGAAACACGGCTCCGCGCCGCCGTCCTAACAGGACGTCGCACACGTGGAGCCGCCCTTCGGGAAACCGAACCGGGCGGCTCTTTCTTTTCGGTGACCCTGATTTCTGGAACGAAGCAGTCCGGTGCGCGGCGCGCGCCGGACTGTGTTCCAGGCCAAGGCGCGTTGGTCCAGCGGAAGGGATACCGGGTTTTCACCCCGGTGACGTGGGTTCGACTCCCACACGCGCTACGCCCCGGCACGGCGGGGAAACCTGTTCCGTCGTACCGGTGCGGCGGTGTGGGGTCCGTGCGTCCCATACCGCCAGACGCGCACGGTCCGGCGACCGGCCGGGATTCATAGCCCCGGCCAGCCTGGCTCGACACCAGGGTGCGCGACTCAGCCCACTTTACGGGCAGTGTGCACGTCGCCGCTTTCGTGGCGGCGCAGGACGATGTCCTGGAAACCGTTGCCCCGCAGGCCTTCTTCCAGGTTGAGCCCGTTCGTGGCGACGACCACCAGCAGACCGCCCGTCACCAGGCTCGCGGCGACGCGACCGAGATGGGCGGGGGATTCCAGGAAGGCCAGGACGACGTCGAAGGTGCCCATCACCGGCAGCCTGGCGAGCTGGTGGACCTCGTACGAAATCCCGACGGGGTCGCGTTCCTCTTCGCGTTGCGCGACCGCGATCGACGTCTGGTCCGCGTCGACGCCGACCACGCGGCGAGCGCCTTTGCCGCGGAGCAGGCGGGGGTAGCGGCCATCGCCGCACCCGACGACCAGGACCGACCTGCCCGCCAGGTCCGGCAGCGCTTCGAGCAGCGTCGCGGCCTGGTCCGCCATACGGCCGACGTTAGCCGACCTTCTGCTACGTCAACACGCCCGATTGGCGGATTAAACTACGGGAGTTTGTCTCCTGTCGGTCGCGACGGGGAGAGGACTTACATACAGTCGGTCGGACAGTCGCAAGCCGGTCTCGCGACGATCGAGGCCAGCGCGTCTTCCGATGGTCGGTTGACCGGACACGCGGGTATCTCTCGTCGATGCGTCAAATCTTGGGAAGCTACACTGGAGTACCCAGAGTCTATTTATGGTTGCCGTCGAAGTAATAGGCATATTCTTCGAATAAATCTCATGAAGAGTGTTTTCAGTCATTTATTCGTTGTTATGGCGTGAACTTGGTGAGGGTGGTCGAAATTCTGTTCCGATGTCACCCGGTAGGACGCTTATGCGAGCACTCATCCTTGTAATATGCTGACGTTGTCGGTGGGGGATGCGGCGACATTTGATGCAGTGGTGAATGATTGCTATGCCCTGGCGAATATTCGAAGTTGCCTATTATTGGTGCACGCCTGAGGGTGAGGGGATGGTTAGGTTGCATAATCTTTTAAAAAGGGCTGCCATTGTGACGGTCGCAACCGCGGCTGCGTTGATTATCTCCGGTGGGACGGCGTTGGTCGGAGGATCGGGCTCAGTGGCGCTTGCGGCAGGACATGCGCCGAAATACCTTATGCCAGGCACCGTTAATGGTGGCCTTTACTCCAAGGTTAGCTATTGCCTGAACGTTGGAAGGGAGAATGTGGCGAGCGGCAACTATCTTGAGTATATCTGCCACTATGAGCCGTTCCAGGGGCAGCCGATGTGGCACCTCAATTTGCGGCCCAGGTAAATTGCCGCTCTGAAGGCAAATGTGCTTTCATTGGCCGCAGTCAGGATGTAAGCAGGAGCCAGGCTCCGGCAAGTCGAACAAGCGGAAGGCCCCTCGATGACCATCGAGGGGCCTTCCGGCGAAGCATGGCGCGCAGGCTATGCCTGCTTCAGGCAGAAGCTGCGGCTCCAAGCCCGGTCTCCTCGACCTTCTTTTCGTCCAGGTCGATGTGCTTCTTGCTGCGCCGGTTGCGCTTCTCCAGGTACGTCGCCAGCGCCGTCAGCAGCAGGCACAGGCAGATGTAGATACCGGTCGCGACCAGCGTCGACGGCACGATCGGCCTGCCGAATTCGCCCTGCGTGCCGATGTAGCGCGCGTAGTACAGCAGTTCCTGGAACGTGATGATGAAGCCCAGCGCGGTGTCCTTCAGGAGCACTACCAGCTGACTGATGATGGTCGGCAGCATCGCCCGGATCGCCTGCGGCAACAGGACGGTGAACATCACCTGGGTCTTGCGCATGCCCAGGGCGTACGCCGCCTCCGCCTGGCCCTTCGGCAGAGCCTCGATGCCCGCACGGAAGACCTCTGCGAGCACCGAGCCGTTGTACAGCGTCAGACCGAAGACGACACCGAGGAACGGGGTCATCGGGACGCCGACGGCCGGAAGACCGAAGTAGAACAGGAACATCAGGATCAGCGCTGGGATGGCGCGGAAGAACTCCACGATCGCGCCAGAGATGCGCCGGATCCAGGCATGGTCGGAGAGCCGTCCGGCCGCGAAGACCGCACCGAAGATCAGCGCGAGAACCGCTGCCGTCGCGAACGCGCGGAGCGTTTCCAGCACCGCGTTCAGCAGGTCGATCTGGACCTGCTGGTACTGCAGCCATTCCCACTTGCGCGCGTCGAACTGGCCGGTGTCGTAGAACCGGTAGACGACGAACGCGAGGAACGCGGCGATGGCGAGGACACCGATGCCCGCGTAGATCCGGTGGCGCATCCGGGCCTTGGGGCCAGGGACGTCGAACAGGACACTGCTCATCGGGCCACGCTCCAGCGCTTCTCCAGGCTCCGCTGGATGAGAGAAAGTACGGCGACGAGGATGATGAAGCCCAGGGCGACCCACAGCAGGCCGATCAACTGGTTGTCACCCCGCTCCGAGAGGTAGGACCGGATCGCGCCAGCCTCGGCGACCGAGAAGCCCGCGGCGATCGTGGTGTTCTTCAGCAACGCGATCAGGGTGCTGATCATCGGCGGCGCCACGGAGCGCAGCGCCTGGGGCAGGACGATCTGGCCGAGGATCTGGCCGAACGTCAGCCCGAGCGCGCGTCCGGCTTCGGCCTGGCCGACCGGGACCGTGTTGATGCCCGACCGGACGACCTCGCAGATGAACGCCGAGGTGTACACGGTCAGCGCGACGACCGCGGCGGTGAAGAAGCTGAGCTTGACGATGTCCAGCAACGGGTACGCGAACACGAAGAACGCGAACACCAGGGTCAGCGGGGTGTTGCGGATAAGGGTCACGTAGGTCGTTCCCGCGGCGCGGAACGCCAGGACCGGACTTACCCGCAGCATCGCCAGGATCGTGCCGAGGATCAGGCTGCCGACCGCCGACCAGAGGAACAGTTCGATCGTGGTGAGGAAGAACGGACCGTAGAGATCCAGGTTGTCGAGCAGGACGTTCATGGAGCCTTTCCCCGCTGCCGTCGACTGGAGGTGGGTGTGGAGCGGCCGGTGAACCCGTCACGGGTCCACCGGCCGCTGGTTACATCAGTACTTCTGCAGGGTGGGCTTCTGCGCCGCCGAACCCGACTTGCCAAGGGTGGCGTCGTAGATCTTCTGCCAGGTGCCGTCGTCCAGCGCCTTCTGCAGGGTGTCGTTGATCTTGTCGCGAAGGACCTTGTCGTCCTTGTTCAGGCCGATGCCGTACGGCTCCTTCGAGAAGGTCTTGCCGACGACCTTGAAGCTCTCGGAGTCCTCCGAAGCGAAGCCCTTCAGGATCGCGTCGTCGGTGGTGACCGCGTCGACCTCCTTGGTGCTGAGCTTCTCGACGCACTGCGAGTACTTCTGGAACTCGACGATGTTGCCGGGCTCGGTCAGGCCCTGGTCGCGGACGCGCTGGATCGGGGTCGAACCGGTGACCGAACAGACCTTCTTGCCCTTCAGGGTCTCCGGGCCGGTGATCGTCGACTCGTCCTTGCGCACCAGCAGGTCCTGGCCGGCCTCGAAGTACGGGCCGGCGAAGGAGATCTGGGCCTTGCGCTTTTCGGTGATGGTGTAGGTGCCGACGTAGTAGCTGACGTCACCGTTCACGATGGCCTGCTCACGGGCTCCGGAGTCGACCGTCTTGAAGGTGATCTTGTCCTCGCCGAAACCGAGGCTCGCGGCGACGAGCTTCGCGATCTCGATGTCGAAACCGGTGAACTTGCCGCTCGTCGGGTCCTTCTTGCCGAGACCGGGCTGGTCGTCCTTGACGCCCAGGGTCAGCTTGCCGTCGGCCTTGATCTTGGCGAAGACCGGGGAGCCCGCGAGGTCGACGTTCGACGCCACCGTGTACTGGGGCAGCTGAGCGCCGGCGTTCGCGCCGTCGGAGCTGCCGCCCGGCGAGCTGGGCGTGCCCTCCTTGCCACAAGCGGTCAGTGCGAGACTGCCGACGAGCAGTCCCACCGCAAGGGTGCGGATCCTCATGTGAACCTCTCCTGTTTCTTCCGTCGATGCGGCACGAGCCCGCGCCGCGGAAACGCTCAGTGGGTCAGGATCTTGCCGAGGAAGTCCTTGGCGCGATCCGTCTTCGGCTTGGTGAAGAACTCGTCCGGGGTGGAGTCCTCGACGATCTCGCCGTCGGACATGAACACCACCCGGTTCGCCGCGCGCCGCGCGAAGCCCATCTCGTGGGTGACGACGAGCATCGTCATCCCGTCCTTGGCGAGCGTGGTCATCACGTCGAGGACCTCCTGGACCATCTCCGGGTCCAGCGCCGAGGTCGGCTCGTCGAACAGCATCACCTTGGGGCGCATGGCCAGCGCGCGGGCGATCGCCACCCGCTGCTGCTGCCCGCCGGAAAGCTGCGCCGGGTACTTGCCTGCCTGGTTGGCGATGCCGACGCGTTCGAGCAGGTCCATCGCGGTCTTGCGGGCCTCGGCCGTGTTGACCTTGCGGACCTTCATCGGCGCGAGCATGACGTTCTCGAGGATCGTCTTGTGCGCGAACAGGTTGAACGACTGGAACACCATGCCGACGTCGGCACGCAGCGCGGCCAGCGCCTTTCCTTCGGCGGGCAGCGGAACGCCGTCCACCGCGATCTCACCGGAGTTGATGGGTTCCAGCCGGTTGATCGCCCGGCACAGCGTCGACTTGCCAGACCCGGACGGCCCGAGCACGACCACGACCTGCCCGCGCGGCACCTCGAGGTTGATCTCCTTGAGCACGTGCAGGTCGCCGAAGTACTTGTTCACGGCGGCCGCCTTGATCATCGGCGCCGCCACCTCCGCGGTCATCTGGCCTCCAGGAGCGTTCGTTTGCAGGGGACTGCGGGGTCAGGCACCACGCGATGGCGGAAACCTACTCCCGTCGGACCGCTTGTAAAGACGGCTTGACCAATACTTAGGGTTTCAAGTCCGTATCGTTCTCAAGCCACCGGACGGCCCCGGTCCACCTCCGTCCGGCGCTGATCAGCCTAGACAAAGCGGGGGTGTCTCGTAACCGGGGTCACACGAGATCTGTGACGCATCGTGACCATTACCGGGTGCAGTGGGTCCCTCACAGGTCCATCCGGCCCAGCGGTACGGGCAGCGCGAGAGGTGACTCACCCCATAGAGTCGTTCTTCAAGTCGTCGCGGTGGCGGTGACGGCGTGAAAGGGAAAACACGGGTGCGGGTACTGCTGGTGGAGGACGACGACCGGGTCGCGGGTGCCCTGACGCCCGCGCTGACCCGGCGCGGCCTGACGATCAAACGCCTCGCCTCCGGCGCCGGGGTGCTCGATCTGGTGCACGAGGTCGACGTCGTGCTGCTCGATCTCGGGCTCCCCGACATCGACGGGATCGTGCTGTGCCGCCGGATCCGCGCGGTCAGCGACGTCGCGGTGATCGTCGTTTCGGCGCGGGGCGAGGTCGACGACCGGATCCAGGGGCTGCGGTCCGGCGCCGACGACTACCTCGTCAAGCCCTACGACGTCGACGAACTGGTCGCCCGCGTCGAGGCCGTGCGCCGTCGCCGCGGGGAACGGCCCGCCGCGCCCGAACCGCCGGGCGTCATTCGGGCGGGTGACGTCTCGGTCGATATCGGGCGCCACGAGGTGCAGGTCGACGGACAGCCGGTTTCGTTGTCCCGCAAGGAATTCCAGGTGCTCGCGCTGGTGGTCACCGCCCGCGGCGCGGTCTGCGCCCGTGATCACGTGCTGAACGAGGTCTGGGGGCACCGCGGCCCGGCGGAGAGCCGGTCGCTCGACGTCCACGTCGCCACCCTGCGGACCAAACTGGGCAGGCCCGCGCTGATCGAGACCGTCCGCGGCGTCGGATACCGCCTCGGCGGCGCCTACGGTCCGGCGGAAGAGGGCTGAGCCGGTGCGCGTCCGGCTCCAGGCGATCGTGCTGACGCTGGTCGCGGCGCTCGTGTTCGGCCTCGGCATCCCGCTCGCGCTCAGCGTGGCGGCCAGTGTGCAGCTCGACCTCTTCCTCGACCGCCTCACCGACACCTCCCGGTTCGCGTCGCTGGCGCAGCGACCGCTGGTGGAGAACCGGCCGGACCTCATCGTGGACGAGCTCCACCGCTACACCGAGGTCTACGACGTGCCGGTGGCGATCGTCGACCAGGACGGCGAGGCCGTGGCCGGCGGGCCCGGCGAAGTGGGGATCGAGCTCAAGGACCCCGTCATCGCCTCCCATCTGCAGCAGGCGCTGGCCGGGCGGCGTTCGGAACCCGGGCCGCTGCTGATGCCGTGGAACACCGAGCCGCTGATCCTGGCCGAGCCGATCCTCATCGACGGCGAGGTGCGGGGCGCGGTCATCACCGTCTCCTCTACCGCCAAGGCCCGCACCGAACTGCTGTGGTGGTGGCTGCTCATCGCGGCGGGCGCGGTGCTGGCGTTCGGGCTCGCGCTGCTGGTCGCGGTGCCGGTGGTGCGCTGGATCCTGCGGCCGGTCCGGCGGCTCGACGACGCCACCGGCGAACTGGTCGCCTCCGTGGTCAGCGGCCGCGAGGTCAAACGGGTGGGGGAGACCGGCGGGCCGCCGGAACTGCGGCAGCTCGAACGGTCCTTCGACCGGATGGCCGCCAGCGTCGACGAGGCGCTGTCGGCGCAGCGCGCGTTCGTCGCCGACGCCTCCCATCAGCTGCGGAACCCGTTGACCGCGTTGAAGATCCGGCTCGGCAACCTCGACGGCCACGTCGACGACGACCTCGCCGCGGCCGACCTCGAAGCCGCCGTCGTCGACGCGCGACGGCTCAACCAGATCCTCGACGAACTCCTCTCGCTGGCCCGCGCCGAGGCCTCGGGCGGCGAACTGGTGCCGGTCGGTCTCGACGAGGTCGTCGGCGCCCGGGTCGCCGACTGGACGGTGGTCGGCGCGGCACGCGACATCACGCTGGTGGCGACCGGGCTGGGCGGCGGGCTGCGGGTGCTCACCCCGGCCCGCGGCCTCGAAGTGGTCCTCGACGCGCTGCTGGACAACGCGCTCAAGTTCACCGAGCCGGGCACCGAGGTGCGCGTGGACGTCACCACCGCGGACGGGAAGGTCGACATCGCCGTCCGCGACCACGGCCCCGGCCTGCGCGAAGACGAGCTGGACCGCGCGGCGGACCGGTTCTGGCGCAGCGCCGCGCATCAGAACGTGCCCGGATCCGGCCTCGGCCTGGCGATCGTCACCGAGATCCTGGCCCGATCGGACGGTTCGCTGCGGCTCGGTTCACCCGAAGGCGGGGGCCTTCAGGTGACCGTGACCCTGCCGGTCGTCAGTCCTTGAGCGATCTGAAGTAGCGCAGCGCGCCCGGGTGCAGCGGCAGTGGAGAGGTCTCGATCGCGGGGTGGATGTCGATCGACAACGCCGCGCCCGCCGCCTTGACCAGCTGGTCCCGCGCGTCGAACAGCCCGCGCACGAGCGCCTCGGCGACGTCGTCGCGCATCGACGTCGGCACCACCAGGAAGTTCGGCAGCACGAGCGTGGTCACCGGCGACGGCAGGTTGTAGGCCGTCACCGGGATCGTCGCCGTCCGGTACACCGGGCTGGTGGCGCGCAGCGCGTCGGCGAGATCGGTGATGTCGAGCAGCCGCAGGCCGACCGTGTGCACCTTCTCGGTGATCGACGGCGTCGGCAGGCCACCCGACCAGATGACGGCGTCGATCTGCCGGTTCTCCAGCGCGGGCAGCGCCTCGGGGAGACCGAGATTGCGCCGGTCGATCGCGCCGGTCAGCCCCGACGCCTTCAGCAGCTGCTTAGACAGGAACTCGACACCCGAATCCGGCGAACCGATCGCGACCTTGTGCCCGCGCAGCTGCGCGAACGACTTGATCGACGAGTCGGCGCGGACGATGACGTGCAGATAGTCGTCGTGCACCCGGGCCAGCGCGGCCAGCCCGGCGGTGTCGTCGGCGGCCACGTCGGCCGCCACGAACGCGACGTCGGCCTTCCCCGCCCGCACCCGTCCGACGTTGTCGGGCGAGCCCTGGGTCTCCTGGATCACCGGCCGCTCGGTGTCCAGTTGCGCGGCCCACGCGTCGGCCAGCGCCTCGGCCAGTTTGTCGTAGACGCCGCCGTTGAGCCCCGCCGCGATCCGCACCTTCGTCCCGGAGAGATCGGGCCCGCACCCGGTGACCAGGGCACAGACCACGGCGAGCACCACCGCGAGCACCCCTGGTCTCCTCATGAGGGTCGATCGTGCCATGGAACCCCGCCCGCGTACCCTCGAAGGCGAGATGAGCGCGCGCACTTACCAGATCCGCACCTTCGGCTGCCAGATGAACGTGCATGACTCCGAACGTCTTGCCGGGCAGCTCGAGGACGCCGGCTACGTTCCGGGTGACGGCGAGGCCACACCCGACCTGATCGTGTTCAACACCTGCGCGGTGCGGGAGAACGCGGACAACAAGCTGTACGGCACCCTCGGCCATCTGCGCCCGCAGAAGACGGCGAAGCCGGACATGCAGATCGCCGTCGGCGGCTGCCTCGCCCAGAAGGACCGCGGCGAGATCGTCAAGCGCGCGCCCTGGGTCGACGTCGTCTTCGGCACGCACAACATCGGTTCGCTGCCGACGCTGCTGGAGCGCGCGCGGCACAACGCCGAGGCCGAGGTCGAGATCCTCGAATCGCTCGAGACCTTCCCTTCGACGCTCCCGGCGAAGCGCGATTCGGCGTACGCGGGCTGGGTGTCGATCTCGGTCGGCTGCAACAACACCTGCACCTTCTGCATCGTCCCGGCGCTGCGCGGGAAGGAACGCGACCGCCGCCCCGGCGAGATCCTCGCCGAGGTCGAGGCGCTCGTCGCCGAAGGCGTACTGGAAGTGACCCTCCTGGGCCAGAACGTGAACTCCTACGGCGTCGAATTCGGCGACCGGCTCGCGTTCGGGAAGCTGCTGCGCGCCTGCGGTTCGGTGGACGGGCTGGAACGCGTCCGGTTCACCTCGCCGCATCCGGCTGCGTTCACCGAGGACGTCATCGACGCGATGGCCGAGACGCCGAACGTGTGCCACCAGCTGCACATGCCGCTGCAGTCCGGTTCGGACAAGGTGCTGCGCGAGATGAAGCGGTCCTACCGTTCCGCGCGCTACCTCAAGATCCTCGACCGCGTGCGCGAGTCGATGCCCGACGCCGCGATCACGACCGACATCATCGTCGGCTTCCCCGGCGAGACCGAGGAAGATTTCCAGGCGACGCTCGACGTCGTCGCGCAGGCGCGGTTCTCCAGCGCGTTCACCTTCCAGTACTCGATCCGGCCGGGCACGCCGGCCGCCGAGATGGACGGGCAGCTGCCGAAGGAGGTCGTGCAGGAGCGCTACGAACGGCTCGTGAAGCTGCAGAACGACATCTCCTGGGAAGAGAACAAGAAGATCGTCGGACGGCGCGTCGAGCTGCTGGTGGCTTCCGGTGAGGGCCGCAAGGACACCGAGACCCAGCGCATGAGCGGCCGCGCCCGGGACGGCAGGCTCGTCCACTTCACGCCGACCGGACCGCTCGTGGACCGTTCGGTACGGCCCGGCGACGTCGTCGAGACCGTGGTGACCTACGGCGCGCCGCACCATCTCGTCGCCGACGGCGACCTGCTGTCGCACCGCCGCACCAAGGCGGGCGACAACTCCGAGGCCGGGCTGCGGCCGAAGACCAACGGCGTGACGCTGGGCCTGCCGGGCTTCGGTGCCCCGGCCGTCACGCCGGAACCGGTGAGCGGGTGTGCACTGTGACCGAACCGAAGATCGACGAACTCGCCGCCGAGATCGACGAGGTCGGCGAACGTGCGGCCAAGACGATCGAACTGGGCAGGCGCGGGTTCACCATCGCCGTGCTGGTGTTCGTGCTGCTGGTCGCCCAGCTGCTGCCCTGGGTCGGCGAGCACGCCGGCTGGGAGGTGCTGCTCGGCAAGGGCGGCGGGATCCCGCAGTTGTTCGCCGCGACCTCCACCGGGGTCGGGGTGTTCGTCTCCGCCGTCACGCTGGTGACCCGGCGCTGGTGGCTGGCCTGGGTCTGCGCCGCGGGCGGCTGGTTCGCCTCCGTCGACGGAATGCTCGCGATCTGGTCCCAGCAGTCCTCGAACGCGACCGGCGCGGTCGGTGGCGGTCCGGGCTTCGGGCTGATCGTCGCCTGGATCGCCACCGTCGCGCTGGCCATCTACTGGATGCGGGCCGCGTTCTCGCGAAGCTAGCCGACCCGCAGGGTGAGGTTGCTGGACGTGTACGCGCTCGCGTAGAGCGTCGTTTCCGGGTGGTAGGCCCTCAGCGTGACCACCGCGCTGAAGGAGAAGCTCAGCTTCAGGGAGAACGTCGAGTTGGGCCGGCAGGTCGTGTCGGCGATGTTCACCCAGACACTGCCCTGAAGCTGCTGCACGATGATCGCTTCGAGGCTGTCCGTGCCGTCGGCGCCTTCCTGTGCCTGCAGAGTCCCCTTGAGGGTGACCTTCTCGTTGACCTTGACCTGCTTCTTGCTGAGCGAGGCGTCGAGCTTGACCTTCTTCTTACCGGCTTCGGAGGAGGCCGGGAGCGGTGCCGGGGAACCGGTCGCCGCCGCGGCCGGGGCGAGCCCGGCCACCAGAGCACAACTGATCGCCAGGGCGGCGAACGCCCGGCGTACTGGGGGAATCAGTGTCTGGTTCATGATCGAAGTCGACCACGGTTGAGCGCGGAGAGCGCTCGAATACGCGCGAACGTGCGACGCGTCCCTCCACAGTGGAGTGACCCGCCCAGTGTTGCGAAAGCCGCTTTCGCAACCTTCAACGTTGTGAAAGTGGCTTTCGCAACACGCCGCCCCCTCTCGCCAAGCGCGTGAAGGCCCCCTTCCCTCGGCTCAGCCGAGGGAAGGGGGCCTTCACGCGCTTTGAGACCTACCGGTCCGCGATGGCCGCTTCCGCCGCCTCGAGCCACTCACGCCACTGCGCGGCCTGCTCGTCCGCCTTCTTCGCGCGCCGCTCGTCGCCCGCCGCACGCGCCTTCGCCGCCTGCGACTCGAACTGCTCGACCCGCTCGCGGAACTGCGCCGCCCTGGCCTGCGCCTCCGGGTCGGTCCGGCGCCACTTGCTGTCCTCGGCCGCCTTGATCGCGTCCTGCACGGCCTTCAGCCGCCCGTCCAGTTCGCGGATGCGCTCGCGCGGGACCTTGCCGATCTCGTCCCACTGGTCCTGGATGCGCCGCATGTGCTGCTTCGCCGCGTCGAGGTTGGCCGCCGGGTCGATCTTCTCGGCCTCGACGAGCAGCTCTTCCTTCTGCTGCGCGTTGGTCGCGAATTCGGCGTCCCGCTCGGAGAACACCGCGGACCGCCGGGCGAAGAACTTGTCCTGCGCCGCGCGGAACCGCTGCCAGAGCGCCTCGTCGCTGTCCTTGGGGGCGCGGCCGGCGGCCTTCCACTCGGTCATCAGGTCCTTGTAGCGGCCCGCCGTCTCGCCCCAGTCCGACGACTCCGACAGCGCTTCGGCCTCGGCGATCAGCTCTTCCTTGCGGTGCTTGGCGCCCGCGCGCTGCTTGTCGAGCTCGGCGAAATGCGAGCCACGACGCCGGTTGAACGCCTCACGGGCCTTGGAGAACCGCTTCCACAGCTCGTCGTCGGTCTTGCGGTCGACCCCCTTGACGGTCTTCCACTCGTCCAGGATGGCGCGCAGCCGGTCGCCGGCGGCCTTCCACTGGGTCGACTCGGCGGCGAGCTTCTCGGCCTCGTCGGCGAGGGCCTGCTTGCGGACGACGGCGGCCGCGCGGGCCTCCTCGCGCTCCTGCTTGGCCGCGGCCAGTGCCTTCTCGGCGTGGGAGATGACCTGCTCGATGCGGCCGCTCAGCGCGGCGATGTCGCCGACGACGGCGGCTTCGGCCAGGCCGTCACGCAGCTGCGTGGCCGTCGCCAGGGCGTGCTTCGGATCGCCCGCGCCGGACTCCAGCCGCGTCTCCAGCAGCTCGACCTCGGTGCGCAGGTCGTCGAAGCGGCGCGCGTAATGGAGCAGGCCCTCGTCCGGGCTCCCGGCCTGCCAGACACCGACCGCGCGCTCGCCGTCGGGTGTGGTGACGTAGACCGTTCCTTCTTCGTCGACCCTGCCCCAAGCGGACGGGCTGGGCTCGGCGGGCGGCACGGGGGGTGCGGGGTGCCCGCCACCGAGCGCGTGCGGTACCGGGTGCGGTGCCGGGGTACCGGTGGACGTGTTCTCCTGGGCCATCGCAGGCTCCTTATCGCCTGTACGCCCGCTGGCGCGGGCGCCCCGCCTAGCGGCGGGGCCGGGTAATGCGTTGCCGTCTTGCTTCGGGGGCTTCAACCCCTTGCGGCATTCAAGCAGCTCAGCGTCCACCGTGGAACCGGATGAACCACCAGAGGGCAGTGATCCTACTTCCGGTGGACCCCCTGTGTCGGTCGGTTGCGGGCCCTCGTTGGCGGGGAAGGTAACGTCGGCGGCCGTGATCCGCCGTGTCGCCGTGCTCCCGCAACCCCCGCTGCTCATCCCCGAACTCGCCGCCGGAGCCGCGGACGAGTGCGCCGAGCTGCGCGAAGCCTGCCTCACCGCCGCGAGGCGCCTGACGGCCGTTTCGCCGGATTGGGTCGTCGTCGGCGCGGCCGCGGGGGCGCCCGAGGTGCCGGAGCACGCGAGCGGGTCTTTCCGAGGTTTCGGCGTCGACCTCGGAGTCTCACTCAGCCGGGTGACGGCACCCGAGACCGAGCTGCCGTTGCCCGCGCTCGTCGCCGGCTGGCTTCGTGAGCATTGCGGCGCGTCGTCCGCCCGAGTCCACCTCGTCGACCCCGCCGCCCCCTCCGACCAGTGCGAACAGTTCGCCCGCAGGCTGGGGGAGCACGCCGCGGTGCTCTTCCTCGGCGACGGTTCGAGCCGGCACGGCCCGCGTTCCCCCGGCGGCGAGGACGAGCGCGCGGGGGATTTCGACGCCGGGATCCGGGACGCGCTGGCCAAGGCCGACACGGGGGCGCTGTCCGCGCTCGACCCGGCCCTGGCGGCCGAACTCGGGGCGGGCGGCCGCGCGCCCTGGCAGGTTCTCGCCGGGCTCGCGGCGGACGGGGACTGGACCGCCGAGGTCCTCTACTCCGCCGCGCCGTTCGGCGTCGGCTACCACGTCGCGGTCTGGGACCACGCGTGATCCGGCCGGTCGCGGTCGTCGGGCCCACGGCGACCGGGAAGACCGCGCTGGCGGTCGAGCTGGCCCTCACCCTCGGGGGTGAGGTGGTCAACGCGGACGCGTTGCAGCTGTACCGCGGGATGGACATCGGGACGGCCAAGGCGACCCTCGAAGAGCGGCGGGGCGTGCCGCATCACCTGCTGGACGTCCTCGACGTCACCGAGACGGCGTCCGTCGCCGCGTACCAGCGCGACGCGCGTCAGCGCATCGAAGAACTCCTCGACGCCGGACGCGTGCCGATCCTCACCGGCGGGTCGGGTCTCTACGTCCAAGCCGTGCTCGACGACCTCAAGTTCCCGGGCACCGATCCGGAGGTGCGCGCCCGGCTGACCGCCGAGGCCGACGAAATCGGCGTCGCCGCGATGCACGCCCGGCTCACGGAACTCGACCCCGTGGCCGCCACCGCCATCCTGCCGACCAACAGCCGCCGGATCGTGCGCGCGCTGGAGGTCATCGAGATCACCGGCGAACCGTTCTCGGCGAACCTGCCGAAACCGGGGCCCGCGCGCTACGACACGGTCCTGATCGGCATCGACCGCGAGCCTGCCGAGCTCGACGCCCGCGTCGATCGTCGCGTGGAGCTCATGTTCGAAGGAGGACTCGTCGACGAGGTCCGGACGTTGCTGGGCCAGGGGCTTCGCGACGGGCTCACCGCATCGAGGGCGCTGGGCTACCAGCAGGTGATCGCCGCCATCGACGGCGACGGCGATTTCCAGGCCGCGTCCGAGGCCACCGCGCAGGCCACCCGGAGGTTCGTGCGGAGGCAACGTTCCTGGTTCCGGCGGGACAAGCGGATCCAGTGGTTCGACGGCGGTTCGGAGCGGCTGGCCGAGCGCGTCCTCGAAGCGACGGCCCAGTAATCTTGGGGCCATGGGCGGCATCGAATTCCTTAAGGGACACGGCACACAGAACGATTTCGTGCTGCTTCCCGACCCCGACGGCCGCCTCGAGCTGACCGAAGCGCGGGTGGCGGCGCTGTGCGACCGTCAGCGTGGTCTCGGCGCCGACGGTGTGCTCCGGATCGTGCGGTCGGCCGCACTGGGTGTCGAGTCCGGCGGCGAATGGTTCATGGACTACCGCAACGCCGACGGGTCCATCGCGGAGATGTGCGGCAACGGTGTCCGGGTCTTCGTCCGTCATCTGGTCGATTCCGGCCTCGTGTCCGAGCGCGACTTCGTCATCGGCACCCGCGCCGGCGACCGGCCGGTCCAGATGCACGCGGACGGATCGGTGACCGTGCAGATGGGGCCGGCGACGATCACCGGTACCTCGGTCACCGTGGTCGCGGGGCAGCCGTTCTCCGGTGTCGCGGTGAACGTCGGCAATCCGCACCTGGTGTCGGTCGTCGAGGACGACGTCGACGTGCTGGATCTGCGCGACCAGCCCGACTTCGACTCCGACGTGTTCCCGGAAGGCGTGAACCTCGAGTTCATCAACCTGCTGGGCGACGACGCGCTGAAGATGCGCGTCCACGAACGCGGCGTCGGCGAGACGCGGTCCTGCGGCACCGGCACGGTCGCCGCGGTCGCCGCCGCGCTGCACCTCGCCGGAACCGACACCGGTGAGGCGACCGTCGACATCCCCGGCGGTCGCGTGGTGGTCGAGGTCCACCGCGGTGGGTCCACGCTGACCGGACCGGCGGAGATCGTCGCGCGCGGCGAACTCGACGGAACCTGGTGGGCCGGGCTCGGTTAGCCGACCGCGATCGGCTCCCTGGGAAGGTCGCGAAGCTTCCGGATCGGCGAGAAGACCACCCACAGCATCGCGACCGCCTCTCCGGCCGCGGCGAACCACAGCGTTCCCCGGATCCCGATCGCCTCACCCAGCACGCCGCCGACCAGCCCGCCCAGCGGCAGCATGCCCCACACCACGAAGCGCACGCTGGCGTTCATGCGGCCGAGCAGCCGGTCCGGGCAGACGGCCTGCCGGTAGGACACCTGCGCGACGTTGTAGACGATGATCCCGAACCCCGCGATCGCCAGCGCCGCGGGGAACAGCACGATCCGCCAGCCCGGCGCGGCGAGCGGAAGCAGCAGCTGGAACGGCCAGGTGAGCAGCGGGACGAACCAGATCGAGCGGGCCTGCCCGATCCGCCGGGTGATGCGCCCGGCCAGGATCGCCCCGATGATCCCGCCCACGCCACCGGTCGCCAGCACGACGCCGACGACCGCCGGTGACAGGCCTAGTTCCCGGTTCAGGAACAGGATCTGCACGGCGGTGAAGGCGCCGTTGGCCAGATTGGCCGTCGCGGTGCAGGCGACGATCGCTCGCAGCGCGCTGTCGGTGAAGACGAACCGCAGTCCTTCGACGATCTGGGGGAGCAGCTTCGCGTCTTCCTGCTGCTCGGGAACCTCTTCGACGGTGCGGATCCGCAGCAGGCACAGCGCGGAGGTCAGGAAACCCACGCCGGTCATCAGCACGGCGTTGGCCGCGCCCGCCAGCTGCACGAGCCCGCCGCCGACCCCCGGCCCGGTCAGGAACGCGACCGACTGGCTGGCCTGGAGTTTCGCGTTGCCTTCGAGCAGGTGTTCCCGGCCGACCAGCGACGGCAGATACGACTGGTAGGCGACGTCGAAGAACACCGTCGCGACCCCGACGAGCGTGGCGACCACGATCAACTGCGTCAGCGACAGCACGCCTGCCCACCAGGCGATCGGAATGGTGAGCAACAGCGCGGCGCGGACGAAGTCGGCCCGCAGCATCAGCGCCCGCCGCCGCATGCGGTCCACCCACACCCCGGCCGGCAACCCGATGATCAGGAACGCGATCGTCTCGGCGGCGGTCAGCAGCCCCATCTCGAACGGCGTCGCGGCCAGCACGGTGGCCGCGAGCAGGGGGATCACGGTGTGGCCCGCGAAAGCACCCAGCTGACTGGCCGTGTCACCGGCCCAGAGCCGCCGGAAGTCGGCGTGGAAGAAGAGTGAGTCCTTGCGCACTCCGCCACCCTGTCGTGAGTGATTGGAAAGTGTCAATCACTTTTCGCTCTAGGCTGTCCCGGTGCCCACTCCACGACGCGCCGCCACCAAGGCCGAGATCGCCGCCATGGCCTCCGGAATAAGGCTGCGCATCATCCGGTTGACCTACTCGGAGGCGCTGACCAACAAGGAACTCGCCGAACGGCTCGATCGCGACCCCGCGACGACGCTGCACCACGTGCGCAAGCTCGTCGACACCGGGTTCCTCGAAGCGCTCCCGCCGAGACGCGGCACGCGCGGCGCGAAAGAAATTCCGTATCGCTCGACCGGGTTGTCCTGGCATCTTGATTCCCGCGACAAGGGGATCGATCAGGCGATCTTCGAGGCCTACCTGGCCGAGATCGCCGACGTGGGATTCGACGAGGTGCAGCAGACGCGCCTGGTCGTCCAGGTACCGGACGAGCAGATCGCCGAGTTCGAAACACGGCTGATGGAGCTCGTAGACGACTTCATCGCCCGGCCTGCCGACCCGGACGCGAAACGCACGGCCATCTACCTGTCGAAGTATCCCAGCAGGTAATGAATTCGGTCCCGCCGCCGAAACGTGGGACCATGGAGGCACGATGACGGAACTGACACACAACGATCTGAACGACATGGACCCATCGACCGGCGAACTGGAGCTCGAGGACCGCGCCTCGCTCCGCCGGGTAGCGGGCCTGTCCACCGAACTCGCGGATGTCACCGAGGTCGAATACCGGCAGCTGCGCCTGGAGCGCGTCGTTCTGGTCGGTGTGTGGACCGAGGGCAGTGCCCTCCAGTCCGAAGCCTCGCTCGCCGAACTCGCCCGGCTGGCCGAAACGGCCGGCTCCGAGGTGCTGGAAGGCCTGGTGCAGCGGCGGATCCGCCCGGATCCCGCCACCTACATCGGCTCGGGCAAGGTCAAGGAACTGCGCCAGATCGTGGCGGCCACCGGCGCCGACACGGTGATCTGCGACGGGGAGCTCTCGCCCGGCCAGCTGCGTCAGCTGGAGGAGAAGGTCAAGGTGAAGGTCATCGACCGCACCGCCCTGATCCTCGACATCTTCGCGCAGCACGCCCGCTCCAAGGAGGGCAAGGCGCAGGTCGAGCTGGCCCAGCTGCAGTACCTGATCCCGCGGCTCCGCGGGTGGGGTGCGGCGCTGTCCCGGCAGGCCGGTGGCCGCGCGGGTGGCGCCAACGGTGGTGTGGGTCTGCGTGGTCCTGGTGAGACGAAGCTCGAAACCGACCGGCGGCGGATCAACAAGCGCGTGTCGAAACTGCGCCGCGAGATCGCCGCGATGGACACCATCCGCGAGACCAAACGCGGTCGACGGGTGGCCAACGAGGTGCCGAGCGTCGCGATCGTCGGCTACACCAACGCCGGCAAGTCGAGCCTGCTCAACGCGCTGACCGGCGCCGGGGTGCTGGTGGAGGACGCGCTGTTCGCCACGCTGGACCCGACGACCCGGCGGGCGCAGACCCCCGACGGCCGCACCTACACGCTGACCGACACCGTCGGTTTCGTCCGGCACCTGCCGCACCAGCTGGTGGACGCGTTCCGCTCGACGCTGGAGGAGGCGGCGAGCGCCGACCTGCTCGTGCACGTCGTCGACGGTTCCGACCCGACGCCGGAAGAGCAGGTCAACGCGGTGCGTGAAGTGCTCGCCGAGATCACGAAGCGCCGTTCCGAGCCGCTCCCGCCGGAGCTGCTGGTGATCAACAAGGCCGACGCCGCCGACGAGGTGTCACTGGCCCGGTTGCGGCACCAGCTGGCCGGTTCGGTGCAGGTGTCGGCGCGGACCGGCACCGGGATCACGGAGCTGGCCGAGGTGATCGCGGAGCGGCTGCCGAGGCCGGAGGTCGTGGTCGAGGTGCTGATCCCGTACTCGCGAGGCGAACTCGTCTCCCGTGCCCACGCCGATGGCGAGGTGCTGGAGGAAGAGCACGTCGAGACCGGTACGCGCCTGGTCGTCCGCGGCAGGCCCGAACTGGCCGCGGCGCTGAGCGACTTCCAGACGAACTCGGCTCTGTAAGCAAGTACGTGAAGGCCCCCTTCATTGCGTTGGACGCAGTGAAGGGGGCCTTCACGTACCTAGTGCCTGCTCGGCGCTGAAAGTGGCCTTCGCGACATTCCGCCCCATCTCGGCATCCGCACCGAACTGCGCGCCGCCCCGGACGTCTCCGTAGTGTGGGGCTTCAGGGGTTCCACGGTTCGGAGGTGGATGTGCGGGGGATTGTCGCGGCCGCGGTCGTGCTGGTGGCGTTCATCGGCGGGACGGCTCCCGCCATGGCGCAGGAGGCCCCGGCGCCGCAGCCGGTGTGCAAGAACAGCGAATCCCGGCTCGGTGAACTGTCCGGGCTGGTCTCCGACGGCGACCACCTGTACGCCCTCAACGACGGCGGCACCAAGACGCAGGTCTTCGTCCTCGGCCGCGACTGCAAGGTCCAGAAGGTCATCTCGGCCGCGACGGACCCTTACGACCCCGAAGACCTCGCCCGCACCGCCGACGGCACCTTCTGGCTTTCCGACACCGGCGACAACCGCAAGAAGCGGGACACGGTCGCGCTGATCTCGCTGACCCCCCAGGGCAAGGCCACGCTGCACCGGCTCACCTACCCCGACGGGCAGCACGACGTCGAAGCGCTGATCATGGACCGCTCCGGCACGCCGTACCTGATCACCAAGGACGTCTTCGGCGACGCGAAGGTGTACCGGCCGACGGGACCGCTCGCCAGCCCCGGCCCGACCCCGCTGGAGAGCGTGGGGTCGTTGCAGATCAAGGAGACCTCGACGCCGGGCGGACCCGTCGGGTCGATCGGGTCGATGACGGTGACCGGCGCGGCCTCGATGGCCGACGGCTCGGTGGTCGCGTTGCGTACCTACACCGACGCCTACCTCTACGCCGTCACCGACGGAGACCTCAAGAGCGCGCTGCAGCGCGAACCCGTGCGCGTGCCCTTGCCGAACGAGAAGCAGGGCGAGGCGATCGCCTTCGATCCGGACGGGACGCTGCTGTCCGGCGGGGAGGGCGTCGGGGAGCAGATCCGTGCGGTGAAGGGCGCGGCCGCGCTCGCCGTGGAAGCGGCGAAATCCGAGGGCAGCACGTCGGGCGGGACCTCCGCGGCCGGTGGCTCTGGCCAGGGGTCCGGCTTCCCGTACGTGCAGGTCGGGATCGCCGCGGTCGTCGTGATCGGCGGCCTTCTGCTGGTCGGCAGGCTGCGCAAGCGGCGCGCCTGACCGGGTGGCCTGCCGAAGCTGCCGAGTCTGACCCGGGTCGGATGACCCGGGATCCCGGCGTGCTCCGGCTCCGGACTACAGCCTGCGAAGAACGGCGACGACCTTGCCGAGGATCGTGGCGTCGTCACCCGGGATGGGGTCGTACGCCTCGTTGTGCGGCATCAGCCAGATGTGGCCGTCCTTGCGCTTGAACGTCTTGACCGTCGCCTCGCCGTCGATCATCGCCGCGACGATCTCGCCCGGATCCGCCGTGGGCTGCTGGCGCACGACGACCCAGTCGCCATCGGTGATGGCGGCGTCGACCATCGAGTCACCGGTGACGCTCAGCAGGAAGAGCTCACCCTCGCCGACGATCTCCCGCGGCAGCGGGAAGACGTCTTCGATCGCCTGCTCCGCCAGCACCGGCCCACCGGCGGCGATCCGGCCGACGAGCGGCACGTACGCGGCCTTCGCGGCGGACTGGGGCTGCTCGACGTCGATGCCCATCGGGTTGTCGTCCGTCGTGGCGAGCACTCCCACCGCACGCGGGCGGTTGGGGTCGCGTCGCAGATAACCCTTGCGCTGCAGGGCCTGCAACTGGTGCGACACCGACGAAGTGGAGGTCAGCCCGACCGCCTCGCCGATCTCACGCACACTCGGCGGGTAGCCGAACCGGCTCACCCACAGTTTGATCACGTCGAGCACCTGCTGCTGCCGCACGGTCAGGGTCTCGTCCACCTCGTAGACCTCGGGCAAGGCGCGCACCTTACCCGAGCCCCTAGGCGCGTTCCCCGCCTTGCTCTCCTTAGCCACCGTATCGCTCCTTCATCTCTGCGTCGCCTCCCAGTACGTCCGGTCGCCCGGACCGACTTCGCGTGTCTTCGCCGGTGGCGGACGATCTTCCCGCCCACGGCACCGGCGGCGTCCGCGCAGCAGACGCCCTGGTCAACGACGTTAGCCCGCCGGGACGACGATTTCAAACATCTGTTCGATGGACACGCCGTGTCGCTCGATTTTTGTCGGTGGGAGGTGGTACACATTCGCACGAGCGTTCGATAGAACGCCTGTTCGATCTTGATCGCCGGGTCCCGGCCCGGCGCGAGCGCAGCAGGAGTTGCGAGGAGGTTCCGATGTCGATTCTGGCCGATCGAGGACTGGTGCGGCCCAGTTCCCCCAGGTCCGTTCCGGCAGGGGTGACCCGGCCCGTGCGGGTGGTGCGTGGCGGGCGTGCCGAGCCCTTGCGCCCGCCGACCAGGGCGCGGGTCGTGGCGGGCCGCCGTCTCGGTGTCGCCACCGCCTCCCCGGCGTGCCCGGCGCCGCGGCGGCTCCCGCTCAGGTGGCCGTCGCTCGCCGCGATGGCCCTTCTCGTCGCCGGAGTCGTCACCGGATTGGGTCTGTTCTTGGCCGGTGTTCCCGGCGCCGCGGTGCCCGAACGGACCACGACGGTGTCCGTTTCCACGGGGGACACCCTGACGGAGCTGGCGGCGCGTTTCGCGCCAGGAAGTGACACTGGCGCGGTCGTCGCCAAGATCAAGGAGCTCAACTCCCTGGAAGACGCCGTTCTCGTCCCCGGATTGCCGCTCACGGTGCCGGTCGCGGCCGAGGTGGCGGAAGGCGGGAGGTGATCCTCGTGCCGTTCTCACCCCTCGTGGGTGAGCTCCTCGTTCGTGTCTGACGGACCCGGTCGTCGCGCTTGCGCGCGCCCGGACCTCGCCCTAGTCTCCACCGCTATATGTAGTAGTTACATGGCTGTAGTTGGTCCATAGCTTGGGGTAGACTCGGTACCAGTTGTCCACAGCTGGCCGGTGTTCACCCACCGGATGTCCACAGATCGATCCACATGTCGATCTTTCGCCGTTGCGTGGCGGCGGAACGGGCGTCCATTCGGGACCGGCCGGCGCGGAGGGGAAGGTGATCGGCGGATGAGGTGCCCGTTCTGCCGGCATGCGGACTCTCGGGTCGTCGACTCCCGAGAGGTGGATGAGGGTCAGGCGATCCGGCGGAGGCGCTCGTGCGCCGCTTGCGGCCGGCGCTTCACCACTTCGGAGACGATGGTGCTCGCCGTCGTCAAACGATCCGGGGTCACCGAGCAGTTCAGCCGGGACAAGGTGGTCCGGGGGGTGCGCCGCGCCTGTCAGGGCAGGCCGGTCGACGACGACGCGCTGCAGCAGCTCGCGCAGCGGGTCGAGGAGTCGATCCGGTCGGCGGGGCTGGCGGAGATCCCGAGTCACGAGGTCGGCCTGGCGATCCTGGGCCCCCTGCGCGAACTCGACGGCGTCGCCTATCTCCGGTTCGCCAGTGTCTACCGCTCCTTCTCCTCGGTCGAGGACTTCGAGAAGGAGATCTCGGACCTTCGTGAGGCCATGGCTGCCACACCGGACGAGAGCGATCAAGACGCGAAAGACGGCTGATGCCGCCTCCCGCGTGGGAGTGAGGGAAAGACCCATGACCGAGACCGTGGGAACAGGCAACCCGGCGACAACGCGGACGAGCGGGAAGAAGAAGCAGGCCGGCGGGCTGACCGTGCGGCGTGTCTTCACCACCGAGGGCGTCCACCCGTACGACCAGGTCACCTGGGAGAACCGGGACGTCGTGATGACGAACTGGCGCGATGGGACGGTCAACTTCGAGCAGCGCGGTGTCGAGTTCCCCGGCTTCTGGTCGGTCAACGCGACGAACATCGTCACCAGCAAGTACTTCCGCGGCGCCGTCGGGACACCGCAGCGCGAGCAGAGCCTCAAGCAGCTGATCGACCGTGTCGTCCACGCCTACGTGAACGCCGGCCGCGAACACGGCTACTTCGCGAGCCCCGCCGACGCCGAGGTCTTCGAACACGAGCTGACCTGGATGCTGCTGCACCAGGTGTTCAGCTTCAACTCGCCGGTGTGGTTCAACGTCGGCACGTCGTCGAAGCAGCAGGTCTCGGCGTGCTTCATCCTTTCGGTCGACGACACCATGGAGTCGATCCTCAACTGGTACCGCGAAGAGGGCCTGATCTTCAAGGGCGGCTCCGGTGCCGGCCTGAACCTCTCCAGGATCCGTTCCTCGCGTGAGCTGCTGTCCTCCGGCGGCACCGCGTCCGGTCCGGTCTCCTTCATGCGCGGCGCAGACGCCTCCGCGGGCACCATCAAGTCCGGTGGCGCCACGCGGCGCGCGGCGAAGATGGTCGTGCTCGACGTCGACCACCCGGACGTCGAGGAGTTCGTGCAGACCAAGGCCCGCGAAGAGGAGAAGATCAAGGTCCTCCGCGACGCCGGGTTCGACATGGACCTCTCCGGCTCCGACATCGCCTCCGTCCAGTACCAGAACGCGAACAACTCGGTCCGCGTCTCCGACGAGTTCATGCAGGCCGTCGAGACCGAGGGCGACTTCGGCCTGCGGTCCCGCACGACCGGCGAGGTCATCGACCGGGTCGACGCCAAGAAGCTGTTCCGCACCATCGCGCAGGCCGCCTGGGAATGCGCCGATCCCGGCCTGCAGTACGACGACACGATCAACGATTGGCACACCTGCCCCGAATCGGGCCGGATCACCGCGTCCAACCCGTGCTCGGAGTACATGCACCTGGACAACTCCAGCTGCAACCTCGCCTCGCTGAACCTGCTCAAGTTCGCCACCGAGGACGGCGGTTTCGACGCGCCGCTGTTCGCGAAGGCCGTCGAGCTGGTCATCACCGCGATGGACATCTCGATCTGCTTCGCCGACTTCCCCACCGAGGCGATCGGCGACACCACCCGTAAGTTCCGCCAGCTGGGCATCGGCTACGCGAACCTCGGCGCCTTGCTGATGGCGCTCGGGCACGCGTACGACTCGGACGGCGGCCGCGCGCTCGCCGCCGCGATCACCTCGCTGATGACCGGCGTTTCGTACCGGCGTTCCGCCGAACTCGCCGCCGTCGTTGGGCCGTACGAGGGCTACGCGCGCAACGCCGAGGCGCACCAGCGGGTCATGCGCAAGCACGCCGCCGCCAACGAACTGGTGCGGACCTATCACTCCAACGACGCCGCGGTCCGCGCGCTCGCCACCCAGGAATGGAAGCGCGGCATCGAACTGGGCGAGACCAGCGGCTGGCGCAACGCACAGGCGTCGGTGCTCGCTCCCACCGGCACCATCGGCTTCATGATGGACTGCGACACGACCGGTATCGAGCCGGACTTCTCGCTCGTCAAGTTCAAGAAGCTGGTCGGCGGCGGTTCGATGCAGATCGTCAACCAGACCGTCCCGCGCGCCTTGGCCGCGCTCGGCTACCAGGGCGAGCAGATCGAGGCGATCGTCGAGTACATCGCCCAGCACGGCCACGTCGTCGACGCTCCCGGCCTGCGCCAGGAGCACTACGAGGTGTTCGACTGCGCGGTGGGGGAGCGGTCCATCGCGCCGATGGGCCACGTCCGGATGATGGCCGCGGTGCAGCCGTTCCTTTCCGGCGCGATCTCCAAGACGGTCAACATGCCGGAGTCGGCGACCGTCGAAGAGGTCGAGGAGATCTACTTCCAGGGCTGGAAGTACGGCCTCAAGGCGCTCGCGATCTACCGCGACAACTGCAAGGTCGGCCAGCCGCTGTCCACCGGCAAGAAGGAGAAGGCCGAGCCCGAGGCCGAAAAGGTCGTCGAGTACCGGCCGGTCCGCAAGCGCCTGCCGAAGAAGCGCCCGAGCCAGACGGTGTCGTTCACCGTCGGTGGTGCCGAGGGCTACCTGCACGCCGGTTCGTACCC
The DNA here is from genome assembly GCF_024628825.1 of Amycolatopsis roodepoortensis. Taxonomy (NCBI): domain Bacteria; kingdom Bacillati; phylum Actinomycetota; class Actinomycetes; order Pseudonocardiales; family Pseudonocardiaceae; genus Amycolatopsis; species Amycolatopsis roodepoortensis. The sequence continues at coordinate 2,281,287 of NZ_CP102415.1, read as the reverse complement.
GGACGACGGCCTCGGCGAGATCTTCGTGAAGCTCGGCAAGCAGGGATCGACCCTTTCGGGCGTGATGGACGCGTTCTCGATGTCGATCTCCGTCGGCCTGCAGCACGGGATCCCGCTGGAGTTCTACGTTTCGAAGTTCTCGAACCTGCGCTTCGAGCCCGCCGGCATGACCGACGACCCCGACATCCGCATTGCCACCAGCGTCATGGACTACCTGTTCCGCAGGCTGGCGCTGGACTACCTGCCCTACGAAAAGCGTTCGCAGCTCGGCATCTTCACCGCCGACGAGCGTTCGGCGCAGGTCGAGGCGAACTACGGCACGGCGCCCGCCGCCGAACCGGAGAACGTCGACCTCGACGCCCTTAGGTCCACTGTGGACTCTTCCTCCGCGGAGCCCGCCAAGGTGGCGCATTCGACGGCGGAACTGGTCGAACTGAACCTCGGCACCGCCTCCGACGCGCCGCTCTGCATGACCTGCGGCACCAAGATGCGGCCGGCCGGTTCGTGCTACGCCTGCGAAGGGTGCGGCGCCACTTCCGGCTGCAGCTAGCGCACAGCGAATGTCAGGAAAGGGTCGTTCAGGACGATATGTGTCCTGAACGACCCTTTCCTGACACTGGAGGCGATTGCGTGACCATCCCCGACCCGTTCGGCACGCTCAGGCAGGCGCTCTGGATCTGCGGCGGCCAGTGGGCGGGAAAGTCCACCGTGTCCAGGTTGCTGGCGCGCCGTCACGGCATCACCGTCTACCACTACGACTTCCACGATGCCCGCGCTCACCAAGATCGCCGCATCGCTCACCGCGTCCGTAATGGACTGCCCGCCGCGGATCCCGACCCGGAGACCGTCTGGGTGGACACCACTCCCGAACGGATGGCCGCCGAAACGATCGCCGGTTTCCCGCTGCGGTTCGAATGGGCGCTGGACGATCTGCGCGCGCTGGTCTCCGGGCGCCCGATCCTCGCCGAAGGCTGGGGGCTGCGCCCGGAATTGGTCGCGCCTCTCCTGGATTCACCACGGCGGATGATCGTGCTGGTCCCCACCGGCGATTTCCGTGAGCACCAGCTCCGCGTGCTGCCCCGGGCCGGCTCGGTGGCGCACCGGGTCAGCGACCCCGAACGCGCGCAGCGCAACAGGATCGAGCGGGACCGGCTCGTCGCCGACGACGCCGTCCGTACCGCGAAGGATCTCGGCATCCGGGTGCTGGAGATCGACGGCTCACGAGACGCCGAGGCGGTCGCGGACGTCGTCGCCGAGCACTTCGGTCCCTACCTGGCCTGAGCGAGATCGAGCACGAAGGTCGCCACCGCCAGCGCGAGGAATCCGCCGGGGAAGGCGATGTTGTAGAGGACGCGCGCCCGCACGTGAGTGATGACGGCACCGAGGTAGAACAGTACGAGCCCGGCGGCCGCCGCGGTCCCGATGTACGGCACCCCGAGCAGGCCGAGCAGCAGCCCGGCCGCGCCGGCGGCCTTCAATGAGGCCAGCGGCGGGATCCACGATTGCGGGACGTTGACCTCGGCGGAGTTCTTGAGGACGAACGGGACACGCGCGAAATCGGCGGCGGCGATCCCGGCGTTGATGGCGATCGTCGCGATGGCCACGATGAGGTATGCGGTGAACATGCTCCCTGGACGAGGCCCGCGCCCGGACTGTGACAGCGGTCAGGAACGCCAGCGGTCGAGCACCGTGTCGATGGCGGGGCGGATGCGGTCGCGGGCGGACTGCCGCTCCACACCCGCCATGAGGAGGTCGTCGTACTCGGTGTCCAGATGCCGGATCGAGGCGACGACGGCGAGGAACACCGCTCGCTCGGCCAGTTCCCGCCCGGCGGCCGACCGGCCCACCCGGCCACTGCCTCGCTGGCCGGCATGTTCGGCGATCGCGCGTGCCCGCTCCGGTGGACAGCCGGGGAACATCTCCGTGATCGCGGCGTGGAACCGGGCGGTGAACTCGACGTCCTCGTGGGCGCGGCGTTCGCGATCCCGGCCGCGGCGCCGTTCCCGGACGTCCTCGTCGGCGAGGCATTGTTCCTCGGCGTCGCGCAGCGCCGCTTCCTCGACCAGGAGTCCTTGCCGCTCACTGCGCTTCCGTGACCGGTTGAAGCGGACGACCACGGCGGAGAGGCGGCTCGCCTTCTTCGCCCGGCGGGTCAGGGCGGTGTCGCCGGCGGGCAGGAAGACCAGGTGACCGAGGTCGGCGCAGTCGAGGCAGTGCGGCTTTTCGTTCTCCATGAACAGCAGGTCGCCGGTGCCGCCGCAGTCGGCGCACGTCCAGTCCTTCAATGCCACGGAGACGACGAGGTCCGGTGCTTTTTGTTGCCGGGCGAGCACTTGCGCACGTTTTGCTTCGGACAGTCCCGGCATGAGCCACTGCGTCCGGAACAGCGGTTCGAGACCGGCCAGTCCGCCCGAAGTCACCCGGAGGGCCGCCCGGTCGCGGGTCGCGCCGACATGTTCGATCTCCGAGCTTTCGAGGGCCTTTTCCCGCGTCCATCGGTGAAGCGCGCCGAGGGCGAACTCCAGTTTCTCCGCGCTCACCGGCAAGGCGGTGGACAGGTCGGGGATCCGGCCCTGCTGCCAGCTTTTGAGCATGCTCTCCGGCAGCCAGCCGATTCCGTTCAGGACGTCGAGCGCGGTCACCGATTTCCGTTTGGACAACAGCTTTTCCGCCGTCTCCACGACGCGCTGTTCCAGTTTCGCCTCACCTTGCATCGCCGGGAATCGTAGCGATCAGGCGGTCTCGGTCCGCGCGCGGTACGCCCGGATCTTGGCGCGGTTGCCGCAGCGCTCCATCGAGCACCAGCGGCGGTTGCCCGAGCGGGAGGTGTCGAAGAACAGCAGGTGGCAGTCGTCGGCGGAGCATTCGCGGACACGGCCCGACCGCTCGCCCGCGACGAGGCCGATGGCGTCGCGGGCGACGGCGCCGAGGAGTTGTTTCCCGGTGACGGGCGGCGCCCAGGCGAGCCGCCGTGTCCCCGGGTCGACGAGCGGCCTCGGGGTCTCCGCGGTCCCGCTGTTCAGCAGGGAGAGGTCGTCCTCCGACGGCGTTTCGCCGCGGGCGAGGGCGGGTACGACGCGGTAGAGGGCGCCCCGGAGTTCCTTGAGCGCCGCGAGTTCGGCGGGCCGGATCCGGACGTCGGTCAGGGGAGCGGTCAGCGCCAGCCGGGAGCCGGTGAACCACTCGGCGAGGTCGGACGGCGTATGCGCGATTTCGTAGCGCTCGTACGGGCCGGGGCCGCCGGTCAGCATCAGTTCGAGGCTGAGGCTGCCCGGATCGAACCGGTACCGCTCACCCTGGGCATTGACGAGCAGTCTTGTTCCCGGAGTCATGTAACCACTATAGTCGGTTTCAGAAACCAGGTAAGACGGTTACGGCGGAGGCGTGATGATCGGCAAGACGAAGGACGCGGGCTGGGAGATCGGCGTGTCCAAGACGGTGGCGTATCCGCTGGAGCAGGTGTGGGAGTACCTCTCGGGTCCGGGCCTGGCGGCCTGGCTGGGTGACGTGCGGCTGGAGCCGGAGAAGGGCGCGCCGTACGAGACGGCCGACGGCACCGTCGGCGAGGTCCGCGGCTACCGCGAGCAGGAGAAGATCCGCCTCACCTGGCGTCCGAAGGACTGGGATCACGAGAGCACGGTCCAGGTGGGGCTCCGTCCGGCCGGGCCGGGCAAGACGGTCGTGGTCTTCCATCAGGAACGGCTCACCGGCCCGGAGGAGCGCGCCGCGCAGCGTGAGCACTGGCAGGCCGTGATGAAGCTGGTCGTCGACGGTCTCGCCGGCTGATCAGGAGAGCGTTCGCCGGGCGAGCTCGGCCAGGGTGTCGGTGATCCGTTCGGCGCTCAGGCCGAGTTCGCCTGTTTGGTGGAGAAAGACGTCCGCGGCGAGCGGCGCCAGCAGGATGTCGGCGAGCGCGTCCGGATCCTTCGCTTCCGCCTGCTCGGCGAGATGGCGGACATGGGTGCGCCACAGCCGGTACGGCCCGCTGGTGAAGCGCGAATGCCCGACCTCGGTGCCGAGGACGAGATGCGCGTGCCGGGCGAGCAGTCCGATCATCGCCGCGTAGAACGCGGCCAGCCGTTCGGCGGGCGGCGCGCCGGGTCCCACTGGGGGAGGGCCGGTCAGCAGTCGCTCCTGTAGTTCCCGCTCGTGCTCGTCCAACAGGGCGACGGCGATCGCCGAGCGGTCCGGGTAGCGGCGGTACAGCGTCGCCCGGCCGACCCCGGCGGCTTTGGCGATGTCCTCCATGGTGACGTCCGCGGCCGGGCGCGCCGCGAAGAGCTCTTCGGCGGCCTTCAGGATCTTCGCTCGGTTGCGGGCGGCGTCCGAGCGTTCCCGTCCCTGGCCGGTCGCGAGGAGATCTTCGGGCATGTCCGCAGCCTAGGGAATATCCGGACGCGGCGTCCACTTGTACCCGGCGAAGCAAGTGGACGCCGTGTCCACTTCATGGTCCGGGAGGCCACGATGAGCCACCTTCTCCACCTCGACTCCAGTGCCCGCAGCGCATCGTTCTCCCGCGAGCTGAGTGCTCGGTTCGCCGAGGTCTGGCGTGCCGCGAACCCGGGCGCCGGCTACACCTACCGTGACGTGGCCACCGATCCGGTGCCGCCGATCGGCCAGGCCTGGACCGAGATCTGCGACGCCCTCCTCCAGGCCGGGATCACCGACCCGGCCGGCTACGCCTCGGTGGTGAAGACGCCGGAGCAGCGCGAGGCCTGGGCGGTCATCGAGCCGCTGCTGGCCGAACTGCTCGCCGCCGACGTCGTGCTGATCGGCGCGCCGATGTACAACTTCTCGATCCCCGCGACGCTCAAGCTGTGGATCGATCAGGTCACGTTCCCGAAGATGTCCTTGGCGGGCAAGGCTTTCGTGGTCGCGGGAGCGCGCGGCGGTACCTACCTGCCCGGCACGCCGCGCGAGCCGTTCGACCACCACGAGCGCTACCTGCGCGACTTCTTCGCCGGGCACTACGACGTCCGGGACGTCACGTTCCTGAACTCCGAACTGACGAACGCCCTGGTCGACCCGGGGCTGAGCCCGCGGGATCCCGAGCGGATCGCGTCGCGGGAGCAGGCGCTCCTCGGCGCCGAAGAGGCCGGAAGGGAAGTCTGATGGGCTGGGGAATCCTGCTCCTGGCGGGAGCCGTCGAGGTCGCCTGGTCGCAGAGCATCAAGCCGACGGAGAACTTCACCCGGTTCTGGCCGACCGTGCTGTGCTTCGTGCTCGGCGTCGCCGCGGTCTACCTGCTTTCGAAGGCGATGGACTCGCTCCCGGTCGGTACCGCGTACGCCGTCTTCACCGGTATCGGCGCGGTGGGCGCGATCGTGTTCGGCATCGTGATCCACAAGGATCCGCTCAGCTTCGGCCGGTTCGCCGCGATGGCGCTGATCGTCGGCGGGGTCGTGCTGGCGAAGGTCGCGGAGTGACCCCGGGAAGGGGACTTTCCCGCCGGAAAGTCCCCTTCCCGGTGGGTCAGGCGAGCTTCTCCCACAGGAATTCGAGCATCAGCGCCCATTTGTGCGCCAGCTGCTCGTTGTCGGCCGCCGCGCCGTGGCCGCCCTCGATGTTCTCGTGGTACCGCACGTCGTGTCCCTGCTCCAGCATCCGCGCGACCATCTTGCGGGCATGCGCGGGATGCACGCGGTCGTCCCGCGTGGACGTGACGAACAGGACCGGCGGGTATTCGCCGTCACCGCGGACGTTCTGGTACGGCGAGTACTTCCCGATGAAGTCCCATTCCGCCGGGTCGTCGGGGTCGCCGTACTCGGCCATCCACGACGCGCCGGCGAGGAGCTTGTGGTACCGCTTCATGTCCAGCAGCGGCACCTGGCTCACGATCGCGCCGAACAGGTGCGGATAGCGCGTCAGCATGACACCCATCAGCAGCCCGCCGTTGCTGCCGCCCTGGATGCCGAGGCGCGCGGGTTCGCTGATGCCGCGCTCGACGAGGTCGGCGGCGACGGCCGAGAAGTCCTCGTACACCTTGTACCGCTTGGCTTTCGTCACCGAGGTGTGCCAGTCCGGCCCGTACTCGCCGCCGCCGCGGATGTTCGCGACGACGTACGTGCCGCCGCGCGAGAGCCAGCCGCGGCCGATGACGCCGCTGTAGCCGGGAGTCAGCGAGACCTCGAAGCCGCCGTAGCCGGTCAGCAGCGTCGGCCCGCCTTCGGCACCGGAGGGGCGGACGACGAAGTACGGGATCTTCGTGCCGTCTTCGGACGTCGCGAAGTACTGCGAGACCGTCATTCCTTCGCTGTCGAAGAAGGCGGGAGCGCGCTTGAGGACCTCGACGTCGCCCCCGACGTGCCCGTAGCTCAGCGTCGACGGCTGGGTGTAGCCGCTGGAGTCGAGCAGGTACTCGTCGCTGACGTCGGGGTCGGTGCCGGTGATCTGCGCGGTGCCCAGTTCCGGGGCGCCGGCGAGCGGCTGGGAGGCCCAGCCCACGGACGGCGTGAGCACACGCAGCTCGGTCCGGACGTCGGACAGGGTCGAGAGCAGCAGGTGGTTGTGCGTCCACACCCAGTACTCCAGGGACGTGTGCGCGTCCGGTGTGAACAGGGTCGTGAAAGTGCGCTCGCCCGCCATGAACGCGTCGAATCCGCAGGCGAGCAGAGCGCCGGAAGGGTACGTCGTGCCTTCGACGGTCCAGTCCGAGCGAAGCCGGATCAGCAGCCACTCGCGGTGCGAGGACGTCTGCGCGTCTTCGGGGACCTCGATACGGTCGAGCCCGGCGGCCGTCCGGACATACCTTTCCGTCCGGTAGAAGTCGATCGACCGGTAGACGAAGTCACGCTCCCAGCCTTCGGTCGGGTCGTGGTGGGCGGACACGGAGACGTCGTCCGTCTTGCCCTCGAAGACCACCGTCGCCTCTTCGAGCGGGGTGCCGCGCCGCCATTCCTTCGCCAGCCTCGGATAGCCCGAATCGGTCAGCGTCCCCGGACCGAAATCGGTGCCGACGTAGACGCGGTCGCGGTCGATCCAGCCGATCCTGGTCTTGGCCTCGGGTACGAAGAAGCCGTCTTCGACGAACCGGCGCTCGCCGAGGTCGAACTCGCGGACGACGGTCGCGTCGGCGCCGCCCCGTGACAGTTCGACCAGCGCGCGGTCGTAACCCGGGCGGAGGACGGCCGCGCCCTGCCACACCCAGTTCTCGCCCTCGGCCTCGGCCAGCGCGTCGACATCGAGGAGGAGCTCCCACTCCGGCGTGTCGAGCCGGTACTGCTCCAGGGTGGTGCGGCGCCACAGACCGCGGGGGTTGGCGGAGTCCTGCCAGAAGTTGTACAGGTATTCGCCGCGGCGCCGGATGTACGGGATGCGGTCGTCGGCGTCGAGGACCTCGCGGACCTCGTCACGGATCCCGGTGAACCGCTCGCCACCCGCCAGTTCCGCCAGCGCCTCCGCGTTGCGGGCTCGCACCCAATCCAGCGCCTTCTCGCCGGTCACGTCTTCCAGCCACAGGTACGGGTCCTCGTCGCTCATACCCACAGTCTCGCCGGGTGCCGTATCCCGGCGCCACCAGGTGTGGCATTCCGTATGCTGTGGACTCGCACGTTTGGGGGACAGCATGGACGGCACCGACGAGGTACCCAGACCGTTCGCGCCTTCGCCATCTCGCCGGAACCCTGGTGCCGCCGTGGTCGGTCTGCTCATCGTCGCCGCGCTGACCGGCACCGGGATGGCGATGGCGGGTGGACCGCGGACGGTCGTCGGCCAGGCCCTCCCGGTGCCCGGCGCGTACACCTCGGAAGGGGCCAAGGCGCCGGCCGGGAACGCGAAGCCCGCGCCCAAGGAGGTGCGGGAACTGGAGACGAACCCGCTGCTGGCGGACGGGGTCGCGCTGGGCGCGGTCACCTGCCGGCTGCCCGCGATCAGCCGCGAGCCCGCGAAACTGGAGACGTACTACAAGACGTTCGTGGCATGTCTCGCCGAAGCCTGGAAACCCGCACTGGACCAGGCGAACGAGCCCGCGCTGACGGTGACAGTGCAGGTGACGCTGCCCGAGACCAGCGCCTGCGGGAAGGCGCCGGGCGAGAACGAGGCCGTCGCCTACTACTGCGGTGGCGACACCACGATCTACGCGCCGACCCAGTGGATGCTGGGCGACGCCGGCCTCGAACGGTCCCGTCACCTCGCCACGATGGCCCACGAGTACGGGCACCACGTCCAGCGGTCCAGCGGGATCCTGTCGGCCGCCGCGGAGAAGATGTCGTCGCCGAACGAGGACAGCCCGGCCGACAAGGAACTGGTGCGCCGCATAGAACTGCAGGCGAACTGCTTCGGCGCGCTCGCCCTCGCCGCCGCCGCGGGGCGCGGGTCGATCAGCAGGGCGCTCGCCGACGCCGCCCTCGACGACTACGGCCGCGCCGACGACAGCGACACCCACGGCAGCCGTCGTAACCAGCTGAAATGGGCGAAGGCCGGGTACTCCGGGAAGACGACGTCAGCGTGCAACACGTGGGCGGCCCCGGCCTCGGACGTCAAATGACCGACGAGGTGATGGCCGAGATCAACGCCGGCCTCCAGGCGCACATCTCCGGTGACCGCGCCGGAGCGCGCGAGAAGTTCGCGGCGCTGTGGGAACGGATCGGCGAGGACGGCGACCCGCTGCACCGATGCGCGCTCGCGCACTACATGGCCGACGTCTGCGACGACCCGGCCGACGAACTCGCCTGGGATCTGCGCGCCCTCGCGGCGGCCGATTCGCTCACCGACGAACGCGCCAAGGAGTACCACGCGACGCTGGCCGTGCGCGGCTTCTACCCGTCGCTGCACCTCAACCTCGCCGAGGACTACCGCAAACTCGGTGATCACGAGTCCGCGAAGGCCCAGTGGGAGCTCGGGCGGGGCACCCTCGGCGCGCTCGGCGACGACCCGTACGGCACCGGGATCATCCAGGCGTACGACGCGCTCGCGGCCAGGCTCGGTCTCGAACCGGACTCTCCGGACTTTCGCGCAGGGCGGTGAAGCCATAACCTGGAGTGACTCAGGTCACCCATCCGGGAGGAGCGCGTATGCGGATTTCCGATCTGTTGCGGACCAAGGGGGCGGCCGTCGCGACCGTCTCGCCGGAGACGAACGTCACCGAACTGCTCGAAAGACTGGCGGAACACAACGTCGGCGCGCTGGTGGTCGTCGACGCCGACGGCGCGATCGTCGGAATCGTCTCCGAACGGGACGTGGTGCGACGGCTCAACGAGCGCGGACCCCAGCTGCTCGACGGATCGGTGTCCGCGATCATGACGAAGATGGTCGCGAGCTGCACCCCCGAGGACTCGGTCGATCAGCTTTCGGTCCTGATGACCGAACGCCGCATCCGGCACGTCCCGGTCGTGGTGGACGGCAGGCTCGCGGGGATCGTGAGCATCGGCGACGTCGTGAAGACCCGGATGGAGCAACTGGAGAAGAGCCAGGAACAGCTGGAGGCGTACATCTCGCAGGGCTGATCGGCTCGTGAGTGGTAAGGACGGTTCTAACCGTCCTTACCACTCACGAGGCGTCTGGGTTACTCCCGCCACCCCGACAGCTCGACGCCCTTCGCGACGTCCACCCGGTACCCGAGCGTCACGACACTCTTCGCGCCCGGAGCGAGCGTCAGCCGCCAGGTGAACTCGCCCAGCTCGGTCCGCTCCACCGGCTCCGGCGTGGTGCGTACGTCCCGGACGGTGATCGCGTCGTCCCGGGAGACCGGCGCCTGATCCAGCACGGTCACGACCGCTTCGCGCGGGCTGTGGTTGACGATCGTCGTGGTGTAGGCGGCTTCCCGCTTGCGGACCCCGGACAGCGTCGCCTTGCTCGCCGTGCGGTGCGTGAGCTCGCGCTCGACCCGGATCCGGTCGTCCACGCCGAGGGCGAGTTCGAGTTCCTCACCCGGCGCCCAGACGTCCAGCCGGGTGGTGCCGACGAACTCCGTCTCGTGGAACACCGACGCCTTCCCCGGCCGCAGCGTGTGCTCCGAAGTGTTGACCACGGTCGCCCGCAGGAACGCCTCCGGCGACACCACCGGAGCGGTGACGTAGCCCAGTTTCGCGGTCAGCTCCAGCTGTGCGAGCGTCGTGCGGTAACCCTGCGCCCCCGAGGGGACCGCCACCGGGCGGCCCGGCCGGTAGGTGACCGCGGTGGTGCCCTGTTCGACGGACGCGGTCCGCGCCGCCATCGCGGGCGCGCCGGGAGCCGGCATGCCCACGGACTCCGGGATCCCGCCGCCCGCGGGCGACGCGCCGCCGTACGCCATCCGTGCCATCGACGGCTTGTACTCCGGCACGCGGTCGAGGAACCACGGATCGAGTTCCGGCACCTCCACGGTGTTCGCCGGCCGCGCGGTGGAGAGGGCCAGTTCGCATTCCGGCCAGTCCTCGCCGGTGTGCTGGGTGATCCGCCCGTACCAGGTCAGCGAGACGTCCTCGCCGCGGACGCGCACGTCGTAACCCGGCTCCCAGCTCGCGTTCGCGACCACATAGGACAGTTCGAGGCCGATCTCCGCGCCGTTCTCCTGCGGCTCCAGCTCCACCGTGACCGTGGCGCTGTCCACTTCGGACGTTCCCTGTTTCGCCTCGATCTCGCGGTCGAGCGCCTTGAGGTCGTCACGAAGCCGGGCGAGGCGGATGCCGAGTTCGCGACGCTTTCCGAGCGCCTCGGCCAGCTGTGTGCCGAGCGCGTCGGTGACTTCGGCGACCCGGGGCGGTTCCGCCGTGCCCGCCGCGAGCGCCTTCGCGAAACTCTTGCCGCTGCGTGCCGCCAGCCCGGTCAGCAGATCGACCTTCGCCGTCTCCGCGGCGACGGCGTCCGCGACCTCGTCGACCACCGCCTGATCGGCGCGCCGCTGCTCGGTCAGGGCGCGCAGCGAGGCGTCCGCAGGCGCGGGATGGCGCTCGACGGCGACGTCGACCCCGGCGATAACCGCCGGTCCGGAACCGGTGACGCGGACCGAGTCGGTGTCCAGGTTCCACGGCAGGCCGGCGAAGGCGAAGCGCGTTTCGCCGTCGAGGGCAGCCGAAGCCCGCCTGGTGATCCGGGCGTGGTGCGGGTAGACGGTGACGGCGACGATCGGTGCTTCGAGAGTGCTCGGCATGCCTCCGACGTTAGTCTCTTGACACCCGTTCGGGTGGCCGGAAACCTCAGCTGGGTCTTGCCCGCCCGCCATTGGGGGTCCTGTGAGAGTCGCCAGGCTCGCTGCCCTGTTCACCGCCGTCCTGGTCCTTCCGGCGACGGCGTTGCCCGCTCAAGCCGACGCGCCGCCGTCGCCGGTCTTCAAGGACGGCCAAGCCCAGCCGGTGTTCGACCCGGCGGACGTCATCCGGGAGAACGTCTGGGTCACCGCGCCGGTCGACAGCGACCGTGACGGCAAGGACGACCTCGTGCACGCGGAGGTCGTGCGGCCTCGCGCGACGCAGCAGGGCATGAAGGTCCCGGTCGTCTACCAGGCCAGCCCTTACTACGCGGGCGGCAACGACGTCGCGAACCACAACGTCGACGTCGAGCTGTACGTGCCCGGCGCGAAGCGTCCCCCGGCGGGCCCGCGGATCGCGACCAAGACCGTCGGCCCGAACGCGGCGCCGATCAGCTGGCGGTACCAGGACTACTTCACCGCCCGCGGCTTCGCCGTGGTGTACGGGGAGTCGCTCGGCAGCGGCCAGTCCACCGGCTGCCCGAGCAGCGGCGACGTCAACGAGACCATCGGCGCGAAGTCCATTGTGGACTGGCTGAACGGCCGCGCGACGGCACGGGACGCGGCGGGCAAGGCCGCGGTCGCGGACTGGAGCACCGGCAAGACCGGCATGATGGGCGTGTCCTACAACGGGACGCTGCCCAACGCGGTGGCCAGCACGGGCGTGGAGGGGCTGGAGACGATCGTCCCGATCGCGGCGATCTCCAGCTGGTACGACTACTACCGCAACGACGGCGCCGTCGTCGCGGCGGGCGGGTTCCAGGGCGAGGACGCGGACGTGCTCGCGGACTACGTCTACACGCGCGAGGATCGCGCCGTGTGCCGTCCGCTGATCGACGGCATCGCGGTCGACCAGGACCGGGTGACCGGTGACTACAGCCCCTTCTGGGACGCGCGGAACTACCGCGACGACGTGAACAAGGTGCGGGCCTCGGTGCTCGTGGTGCACGGCCTCGGCGACTGGAACGTCAAGACCGACCAGGGCACCCGCTGGTACGAGATGCTCAAGGCGCGCGGCGTCGAGCACAAGATCTGGCTGCACCAGGCCGGGCACTCCGATCCGTACAGCCTCCGCCGCGACGTCTGGCTCGCCACGCTGAACAAGTGGATGTCGCACTACCTCTACGACGTGGACAACGGCATCGAGCGCGAGCCGAAGGCCACCATCCAGCGTGAGGACAAGTCGTGGGTGGACGAGCCGGAGTGGCCGCTGCCCGGCACCCAGGACGTGAAGCTCTACCCGTGGCCCGGCGGCTCTTCGAAGGGCAAGCTCGACACGCGCAACCCCGTTCCGGGCAAGGCCGCCGTCGAGACGCTGGCGGACGACGCGAGCAAGACGATCGAACAGCTGGCGGCCGCGGCCTCGTCGGGCAACCGGCTGCTGTACTCGACCACCGCGGCGAAGCAGCCCGTGCGGCTTTCCGGAACCGTGAAGACCGACCTGTCGCTCTCCTTCGACAAGCCGGCCGCGAACGTGACCGCCGTGCTCCTCGACCGCGCCCCGGACGGGACGGCGAAGGTGATCACCCGCGGCTGGACCGACCCGCAGAACCGGCGCGACCCCGCCCGCACCGACCCGATCACCCCCGGTGAGAACTACAAGGTCGAGGTGGAACTGGTCGCTAAGGACTACCTGCTCGCGGCCGGGCACAAGATCGAGTTCCTGGTGGCGTCCAGCGACCACGACTACACGCTCCGGCCGAAGCCGGGCGCCGGTGTCTCGGTCGAGCTGAACCGCAGTTCGCTGGTGCTGCCGGTGGCGGGTGGCAAGCCCGCGCTGCGAGCCGCCTTCGGCTGAGCGGGCCGGCTTTCCGTGAAGGCCTCCTTTCCTACTTTCAAAGTAGGGAAGGAGGCCTTCGCTACGTCACGTCGCGGCCGTAGGCGTGTCGCGAAAGCCACTTTCGCAACCTCCAGCGTTGTGAAAGTGGCTTTCGCAACGTCACGCCGCGGCCATCGACCCCAGCCAGAATCCACTGGGTAACCAAACCCCGGACGACACGGAACACGCACGGCCGACGACGGGCGTTGCCGACGGCCTCGCAGGCGTCGCGAAAGCCACTTTCGGGACACCTGATGTCTCGAAAGTGGCTTTCGCGACACGCGATGCGGGCGCGCGGCTGCCGGAAAACCCCGACCCGACCTCGGGCTTGTACGGAAAATGTATTTCCTCCGGCTTTGCTTCGGGCCGTCCGGCTTCCCCACCTGATGGAGGTCTCCATGTCCAGGTTGCGCCGTTTCGCAGTGCTCGCCGCGGCCGCCGTCATCCCTGCGCTCGGCCTGACCCTCGCCGGTACGACGCAGGCGTCGGCCGCCCCGAACTTCCAGGTCCCGTTCAAATGCGGCGTCACGGTCACGGCGGCGACGTTCAGCGGGCACAGCCCGGCCAACTCGGTCGACTTCCAGAAGTCGGGTATCACCGGGATGCCGGTGCTGGCGTCGGCGGGCGGCACCGTCACCCGGGTCGCCAACGAGGGCAGCACGAGCTACGGGCGCTGGGTCGAAATCGACCACGGCGGCGGCTGGCGTACCCGGTACGCGCACTTGTCGACCCAGTCGGTCTCGGTCGGCCAGGCCGTCAGCCTCGGCAAGCAGATCGGCACGGCCGGGGCGACCGGCGGCGTGACCGGTCCCCACCTGCACTTCGAACAGCGGCTCAACGGGGTCGCGCAGAAGGCGGTGCTGCACGGGGTCGCGGTGCCGTACTACGGCCACACCAACTTCACCAGCAAGAACTCGTGCGGCGGTAACCCGTACTCGGCCACCGAGGTGTGCGGCAGCGGGTTCTCGGTCGTCGACTCGCAGGCGCTCGCGAACGGGTCTGGCACCGCGTACCTGCTCTACAACGCGTCGACCAAGGCCAACTGCGTCACCACGCTGAAGGCGGTTTCGCTCGGTACCGCTTCGCCGGTTTCGGCGTTCCTCGAAGTCCAGGGTTCGGCTCGCGTGACCGACTCCGGCAGCTTCACCTACTACGCCGGACCGGTGAAGAAGACGGCCGCCGCGACCTGCGTCAAGTGGGGCGGCTCGGTCGGGTCGAACACCTACGAGAGCCCGTTCGAACACTGCGGCTGACCCCGCGGGGCCGGGCACTGTAGATCACCCCACCGACAGGATCGGCGTCCCCGCGTCCGGCCCGCGGCGGTTGTCCACAACGGTCCCGGCTGTCCACAGATTGTCGTGCCCTCACCCGGCGGCCCCATTCCCGCCGCAGGGTGGGGGCATGACCACATCCACTCCGACCGGCAGGACCAAGGTCGATCTGACGGATCCGGCGGACCTGCTCGCCGCGATCCCGTACCTCCTCGGCTTCCACCCCGAGGACTCCGTCGTCGTCCTGGGCCTGCGCGGCCCGGGACGTATGCAGCAGGGCCTCGTCATGCGAGCGGACCTGCCGCCGCCCGGCCTGGAACACGACGGGGCCCGTGACCTCGCGGTCAGGCTCGCCGTGACCGGCCACACCGGTGCCACCGTCGCGGTGATCGGCGGTGGCACCGCGAACAAGGCCGGGCGGCCACCACGTCGGCGGTTCGTCCGGCGCCTGGAAGCCGTGCTGGCCGAGTACGAGATCTCGCCGAAGCATTCGGTGTGGGCGCCGCGGATCGCCGCCGGCGTGCGCTGGGGCTGCTACCGGGAAAAGACCTGTGGCGGACTCCTGCCGGACCCGCGCGACTCGGTGGCCGCCGCGGTCGTCACCGGTGCCGGGCAGATCACCCACGCGAGCCGGGACGAGCTCGAGGGCCTCTTCGATCCCGTCGCGCCGGAGACGCTCGCCCGGCGTGCCGATCTCCTCACCAGGATGGCCGACCCGCCGTGGCGAGGCCGGGATCCCGTCCAGGCGGGAGTCGCCGAGGTGAACGCCGCGCTCACCCGGGCGGACGGCGGCGACCTGGCGATCACCGACGACCAGGCGGTCCGGCTGGCCTGGGCGCTTTCCCTGGTCGAGGTCAGGGACGCCTGTGTGCTCACCGCCGCGCCGGCGGACTCACGGCTCGCCCGCGCCGCGGAGGACCTCTGGCTCACCTTGGCCAGGGAACTCCCGGCGCCCGAAATGGCCGAGGCACTCGTCCTGAAGGCGCACGCCGCCTATGTCCGGGGTGATCTGGCGACCGCCGGGATCGCCCTGGCCAGGGCCACCGAAGCCGACCCCGATCACGGGCTGGCGAGGCTGCTGACCGCGGCCCTGCACGCGATGGTGGAGCCGTCCGAGCTGTCCGGAGCGGTCCTGCGGCAGCGAGCCGGAGGACCGCCCGAGATCGGCCTCAGGCGTTCCGGCGGGACCGGGTGAATGCCCAGGCGTCGGCGACGATGCCGTCGAGGTCGGTGCGCTCGGGCTTCCAGCCGAGTTCGTCCCCGGCCCGCTCGCTGGAGGCCACCAGCACCGACGGGTCGCCCGCCCGGCGCGGAGCGACCGCGGCGGGGATCTCGTGGCCGGTGGTGCGGCGGCACGCCTCGATCACCTCGAGCACCGAGAAACCGGTGCCGCTGCCGAGGTTGTAGATGCGGTGTTCGCCTTCGGCCGCGTGGCGGAGGGCCAGCTGGTGCGCGTCGGCGAGGTCGACCACGTGGATGTAGTCGCGGATGGCGGTGCCGTCCGCGGTCGGGTAGTCGTCACCGAAGATCTGGATCCGCTCGCGATCCCCGGTGGCGACCTGGAGTACGAGGGGGATCAGGTGGGTTTCGGTGGTGTGCCGCTCGCCGAAGGAGCCGTAGGCGCCGGCGACGTTGAAGTAGCGCAGGCTGACGGCGGCGATGCCGTGGGCACGCGAGAACGAGGTGATCGCGTGGTCGATGGCCAGCTTCGTCGCGCCGTAGGTGTTGGTCGGCTGGGTCGGCGCCGTCTCCGGGATGGGGGAGGACTCGGGCTCGCCGTAGGTGGCCGCGGTGGAGGAGAACACCAGCCGCTTCGTGCCGTGGTCGCGCATCGCTTCGAGCAGGCGGAGCGAGGTCAGGACGTTGCCTTCCCAGTACTTCGCCGGATCCGTCATCGACTCGCCGACCAGCGACTTGGCGGCGAAGTGGAGCACACCGTCGAAGCCGTCGCCGAGCATCCGCCGGGCGACCTCGGCCGCGTCGCCCTCGACGAAGGTGGCGTCCGGGTGCACCGCGTCGGCGTGCCCGGTGGAGAGGTCGTCGACCACGGTGACGTCGTGCCCGGCCTCGACGAGGCGGGCCGCGCAGACGCTGCCCACATAACCGGCTCCGCCCGTCACCATCAGCTTCAGGGTCTTGGTCGGTTCGTCGGTCACGTTCGCGCCTTTCTGCTGCGGATGCGGTCGCGGCTCAGTGTCCTCGCCCCCGGCCACCGGCCGCGCCCCGGGGTGCGGTCCACGGAGCCCGGCCTCAGCGTGTTACGCCTTCAAGCACGCGAGTTACGTCCCCAAGCACGCGTGTTGCGGGCCTGGACACGCGAGTCACGCCGAAGCGGCCTTCGCGGCACGCCTCGGCATCACGGGGCAGCCCCCTCGCTAGAGCTCGTCGCGGCCCGCGCCGCGCGACGGCACGGCGGTGAACAGCCTGGGGTGGCGCAGATCCGCCGCTTCGTACGCGGCCTTCACCGCTCGCCCGACGGCGTCCACATCGGACTCGCGGACCAGCGCGATCGCCGAGCCGCCGAAGCCGCCGCCGGTCATCCGCGCGCCGAGCGCCCCGGCTTCGCGGGCCGAATCGACGGCGAGGTCGAGTTCACGGGTGGAGATCCGGTAGTCGTCGCGCATGCTCGCATGCGAGCCGTCGAGGTGAGGACCGATCTCGGTGATGCGGCCCGCCCGCAGCAGGTCCACGGTGTCGAGGACGCGCTGGTTCTCCGTCACCACGTGGCGTACCAGGGGCACGAGTTCTTCGGGCAGCTTGCCGAGCGCGGCGTCGAGCCCGTCGACGTCGATGTCCCTCAGCGCCTTCACCTCGAGCAGTTCCGCGGCGCGTTCACAGCCCCGGCGGCGTTCGCCGTAGCCGCCCTCGGCGTGCGAATGCTTCGTGCGGGTGTCCATGATCAGGATCCGGACGCCGGATTCCTCCAGCGGGAACGGCACCTGTTCCAGCTCGCCGGAGCGGACGTCGAGGAACAGCACGTTCGATTCCGTGCAGCACAGGGAAGCGGTCTGGTCGAGCAGGCCGGTCGGCGCCCCGACGAAGTCGTTCTCCGAACGCTGCACCCAGCGGGCCACTTCGTGCAGGCTCGGCGAAGCCCCGCCGGTGCCCGGAGTGGTACCCGCCAGCCCCAGCAGCGCGAGCGCGACGGCGCATTCGAGCGCGTGGGAGGAGGACAAGCCCGCCCCCGAGGGAACGTTGCCCGCGATGGCCACGTCCGCGCCGCCGCCGAGGCCCTGGTCACGCAGGACCCACGCGACCCCCGCCGGGTACGCGGCCCACCCCTCGACCGAGCCGGGCCGCAGGTCGGCGACCGTGAGCGGGCCGGATTCCTGGACCCTGCCGTCCGAGCCGAGGGTGGCCACGGTCAGCACACCGTCCTCGCGCGGCGTCGCCGCGGCGGCGAGCCGGTGCGGGAGGGCGAAGGGCAGCACGAAACCGTCGTTGTAGTCGGTGTGCTCACCGATCAGGTTCACCCGGCCCGGTGCGGACCAGACCCCGGCCGGAGCCCGGCCGTGGAGGGCCTGGAAGGTCTCCGCGGCGTCGGACGCGGCGCTCACCTGGCCTGCGCCAGCACGGCGTGCAGCGCCGACACGGGCACCTGCGCGGTGCTGCTCCCGCCGGTGACCTCGATGGTGCCGCCGGGCGCCGTCTTGCCGACCTTGACCCGGCTGCCGGGCACGATGCCGACCGACTTGAGCTCCGTCATCAGCGTCTCGTCCAGCTGCACGTGCTCGGCGATGCGGCGGATCTCGACCTCGCCGCCACCCATGCGGGCGAACTCGTCGAGCCGCACGAGGTCGGCTTCGGCGGGCGGAGCGGGTTCGCCGTCGCCGAGCTTGTCGAGCCCCGGGATCGGGTTGCCGTAGGGCGACGTGGTGGGGTGGTCGAGCAGCTTGACCAGCTTGCGCTCGACGGCCTCGCTCATCACGTGTTCCCAGCGGCAGGCCTCGTTGTGGACGTGCTCCCACTCCAGGCCGATGACGTCGACCAGGAGGCGCTCGGCCAGCCGGTGCTTGCGCATGACCGCGATGGCGAGTTCGCGACCGTGCTCGGTCAGCTGCAGATGCCTGTCGTCCGCGACCACGACCAGTCCGTCGCGCTCCATCCTGGCGACGGTCTGGCTCACGGTCGGGCCGCTCTGCTGCAGCCGCTCCGCGATCCGGGCCCGCAGCGGGACGACACCTTCTTCTTCGAGCTCGTAGATGGTACGCAAGTACATCTCTGTGGTGTCGATGAGATCGTTCACGCTGTCCCCTTCGTCCGCGTTGCTCATCGTAGTCGCTGGCACCGACAGCGACGCAGGCGTGGGGAGAACAAGCATCGAGGCGGGAAAAGTCCCCCAAGCTGGGCAGGGAGCCCTGAGGCACGGAAAGATGGGCCCATGCGCCCCATGATCACCACCAGCGAACTCGCCGCGCGGCTCTCCGGACCGGAATCGGCACGCTCCGTAGTGCTCGACGTCCGCTGGCGGCTCACCGGTCCGCCGGGCGCCGATTCCTACCGTGAGGCACATCTCCCGGGCGCGGTGTACGTCGACCTCGACACGGCGCTCGCCGGGGAGCCGGGCGACGGCGGCCGTCATCCGCTCCCCGAGCCGGAGACGCTGCAGCGGCATCTGCGGGCGGCCGGGGTCCGCGCCGGTCACCCGGTCGTGGTCTACGACGACGCCGACGGTTCGGTCGCGGCCAGGGCGTGGTGGCTGCTTCGGTGGGCCGGGCACGCCGAGGTCGCCGTGCTGGACGGCGGGTTCGCGGCCTGGGCCGAGGAGGAGCGCCCCGTCACCGACGAGGTGCCGACGCCCGAGGAGGGGGACATCGTCGTGAAGCCCGGTGGCATGCCGGTGCTGGACGCGGCCGAGGCGGCGACGCTCGCCAGGGACGGCTTGCTCTTCGACGCGCGGGCCAGGCCCAGGTACGCGGGGGAGACCGAGCCGATCGACCCGCGCGCCGGGCACATCCCCGGCGCGGTCAACGCGCCCTTCTCCGGGCACCTCGGCGAGGACGGGCGCTGGCGCGACGCCTCGGAACTGGCCGAGCGGTTCGAAGGCCTCGGCGTGACCCCGGAGACCCCGGTCGGTGTCTACTGTGGATCGGGCGTCACCGCCTCGTCCGTCGTGCTCGCGCTGGAGGTCGCCGGCCATCCGGAGCCGGCGGCGTTGTACGCGGGTTCGTGGTCGCACTGGTCGCGCGATCCGGAGCGCCCGGTGGCCACCGGGGATCTGCCCGGCTGACCCGCGGGCGTCCGGAACGACGCACGGGCCGCGTCCGGGCACTAGAGTTCGGACCATGCGAGCACCGGCCGTCGTATGGGACTCCTCGCTGCTGGGCTACGACCTCGGCGGCGAGCATCCGTTCAATCCGGTGCGGCTCGAACTGACCATCCGGCTCGCCACCGAGCTCGGCGTGCTCGACGGCGTCGAGCTGCTCGTCCCCGGCCCGGCCGGGGAAGACGAGCTGCGCCGCGTGCACCTCGGCGAGTACATCGAGGCCGTGCGGCAGGCGCCGATGACCGGCGCCGACTTCGCGCACGGGCTCGGCACCGAGGACAACCCGGTGTTCACCGGGATGCACGAGGCTTCCGCGCTGGTGGTGGGCTCGACGCTGCTGGCCGCGCGGAAGATCGCCGAGGGCGAGGCGACCAGGGCGGTGAACATCGCCGGCGGGCTGCACCACGCGATGCCGGGCAAGGCGTCGGGTTTCTGCGTCTACAACGACTGCTCGGTGGCGATCTCGTGGCTGCTCGACCACGGTTTCGACCGTGTCGCCTACGTCGACACCGACGTCCATCACGGCGACGGCGTGCAGACGGCGTTCTACGACGATCCGCGCGTGCTGACCGTTTCCCTGCATCAGCACCCCTTCACGTTGTGGCCGGGAACGGGCTACTCGGCGGAGATCGGCAAGGGCGGGGCCGAGGGCACCGCGGTCAACCTCCCGCTGCCGCCCGGCACCCGCGACGGCGGCTGGCTGCGGGCGTTCGAGGCGGTGGTGCCGTCGCTGCTGGAACAGTTCCGGCCGCAGATCCTCGTCACCCAGTGCGGCGTCGACTCGCACGAGGAAGACCCGCTGGCGGATCTCTCGCTGTCGGTGGACGGCCATCGCGCCATCTACCGGCGGCTGCGCGAACTTTCCGAAGCGCACGCCGGTGGCCGCTGGCTCGCCGTGGGCGGCGGTGGTTACCAGCTGATCCGAGTGGTGCCGCGCTCCTGGACCCATCTGCTCGCGACCGTGCTCGGCCGCGACGTCGACCCGGCGACGGCGCTGCCGCCGAACTGGGTCGCGTCGATCTCCAGGGCGGCGCCGCAGGCAGAGCTTCCGGCCGGCATGTCCGACGGCCGCGAGACCACGTTCGTCCCGTGGGGAGACGGAGCGGACGAGCCGGTCGACATCGCCATCCGTGACACCCGCCGCGCGATCTTCCCGCTGCACGGCCTCGATCCGGACGATCCGAGGGACTGACATGGCCAGTGAGGACACCAAACGCGACCCGTACGACTTCCCGCGCGAGTGGGAGGCCGACGTCCTGCTCTCCGACGGCGGCACGGTGCACCTGCGCCCGGTGATCCCCAGCGACGCCGACGGGCTCGTCGCCTTCCACGGCAGGCTGTCCGAACGCACCCGCTACTTCCGGTACTTCGGCGCCTATCCGCGGATCCCGCAGCGCGACCTCGAACGGTTCTCCGTCGTCGACCACCACGACCGCGTCGCCTTCGTCGCGCTGCTGGGCGACGACATCGTCGCCGTCGGCCGGTACGAACGGCTCGAACACGGGCCGTCGGCCGAGGTCGCGTTCGTCGTCGACGACGCCCACCAGGGCCGAGGGCTCGGGTCGATCCTGCTGGAACATCTGGCCGCCGCCGCATCGGAATGCGGGCTTCGCCGCTTCGTCGCCGAAGTGCTCGCCGAGAACGCGGCCATGGTCCGCGTGTTCCGCGACGCGGGCTACCAGGTCAGCCGCGAGATCGAAGAAGGCGTGCTGCACCTGGAGTTCGACATCGACCCGACCGAGGAGTCGCTCGCGGTCGCCCGGTCCCGGGAGCAGGCCGCCGAGGCGCGCAGCGTGCACAATCTGCTGCACCCGAAGTCGGTCGCGGTGATCGGCGCGTCCACCGATCCGACGAAGATCGGCTACGTCGCCCTCACGAACCTGCTCAGCGCCGACTTCGCCGGCACCGTCTACCCGGTCAATCCCGAGCACAAGTCCGTCCGCGGCGTCCGTGCCTATCCGTCCGTCGTGGACATCCCCGAGGACGTCGACCTCGCGCTGGTCGCCGTGCCCGCCGAGGCCGTCGAGTCCGTTTTGGACGGTGCACTGGCCAAGGGGGTCAAGACCCTTCTGATCGTCTCGGGCGGATTCGCCGAGGCCGGGCTGCACGGGCTGCACGCCGAGCTGAGACTGGTCGGCGAGGCCAGGGCGCACGGGATGCGGGTCGTCGGCCCGAACGCGCTGGGCGTGCTCAACACCGACGCCTCGGTCCGGCTCAATGCCACCCTCGCACCCCGCCTGCCCGCGCGCGGCCGCACCGGGTTCTTCTGCCAGTCCGGCGCGCTGGGCACCGCGATCCTCGCGGACGCCGAGTCGCGCGGCCTCGGGTTGTCGACGTTCGTCTCGGCGGGGAACCGGGCCGACGTCTCCGGCAACGACCTGCTCCAGTACTGGGAGACCGACCCGGCGACCGACCTCGTCCTGCTGTACCTGGAATCGTTCGGCAATCCGCGCAAGTTCGCGCGGCTCGCCCGGCGGCTGGCGCGGACGAAACCGGTGGTCGCGGTGAAATCCGGCAGGCACGCGGTCCGCCCGCAGCTCGCCGCGACGTCGGCGGAGGTCGACGAGTCCAGCGTCCAGGCCTTGTTCGAGCAGGCGGGTGTCGTCCGCGTCGACACGCTCGCGCAGCTCTTCGACACCGCGCTGGTCTTCGCCCACCAGCCGCTGCCCGCCGGGCCGCGGATCGCCATCGTGGGCAATTCCAGCGCCATCGGGCTGCTCGCCGCGGACACCGCGCGGGCGCACGGCCTCCGGCTGACCTCGGACCCGGTCGACGTCGGGCCGCAGGCGAGCCCGGAGGAGTTCGCCGCGGCCGTGCGCGAGGCGCTCAACTCGCCGGAGACCGACGCGCTGGTCGTGGTCTTCGTGCCGCCGCTCGCGATCCCGGGCACCGCGTACGCCCGCGCGTTGCGGGAGGCCGTCGTCGAGATGGACAAGAACAAGCCGATCGTGTCGACCTTCCTCGCCGTCGAAGGCGTGCCGGACGAACTCGCCGTGCTGTCCGAGGACGGCGTGCCGACGCGGGGTTCGGTCCCGTCGTACCCCAGCCCCGAACGCGCGGTGAACGCGCTCGCGCGAGTCGTGCGCTACGCGGCCTGGCGGCAGCGGCCGCAGGGAAACCTGGTGCGTCCCGCCGGGCTGCACGCCGAACAGGCGCAGGTGATCGTCGCCGAACTGCTGGCGGGCGAGGACGGCAAGACGACCCTGCTCTCCGACGACGACGTGGTCCGTCTCCTGGGCTGCTACGGCATCGACGTCGTCCCGTTCCGGGTGGTGACGTCCGCGGACGAAGCGGTGAAGGCGGCCGAGGAGCTGGGCTTCCCGGTCACCCTCAAGGCCGTCGACGAACGGCTGCGCGGCAGGCCGGACCTGGCGGGCGTGCGGCTCGATCTGTCCTCTGTGGACGGAGTGCGCCGGGCGTATCTCGACCTGCGGGAGATCTCCGGTGACGACGAGGTCTACGTCCAGCGGATGGCGCCCAAGGGCATTTCGTGCGTGGTCGGGCTGCAGGACGATCCGTCGTTCGGCACGCTCGTGTCGTTCGGTCTCTCCGGCCTGGTCAGCACGCTGCTGGGGGACAGGGCCTACCGGGCGGTCCCGCTCACCGACGTGGACGCCGCCACATTGCTGCGCGAACCGCGGACTTCGCCGCTGCTGACCGGGTATCGCGGCGACGAACCGGCGGATCTGGCCGCGCTCCAGGACATCGTGCTGCGCGTCGCGGCGCTCGCCGAGGACAATCCCGAAGTCCGCTCGATGACGCTCGACCCGATTCTGGCGTCACCGGACGGTGCCTTCGTCGCCAACGCGCGGATCGTGCTGGGCCCGCCACCGTCCCGGCCCGACACGGGGCCGCGACGGCTACGGCCGATCAACGCCCCTGCTTGAGCCATTCCTGGGGAGAGCGGGCCGCTAGGTCCGCGTCGTGGCCGGCGAATGCCGCGATATCCCGCTTGATCGTGTTGTGGAACGCGACGATCAGCCCGTCGTGGACGAGTTTCGACTGCACCGCCTCAGCTTCCCCGGCCAGAGGACCGGCGGGGATGGTCAGCTTGGTGGCGGTGTGCACGAGATCGAACCCGCCGCCGAGCGGACGGCTCGACACCTGGCGGATCCGCAGCGTGCTGCCCCGGTAGACGGTGTCGAAGATGTTCTGGCTCTCGCGCGCGATCGTCGCGCGGCCGCGCTGGATGCGGCCGACGACGTCGACGAAATCCGCGTCCTCGGCGAAATTCGCGGCCCACGCCTCGCCGTCGCCCGCGTTCCAGGCGCGTTCCAGCGCGGTGATGATCTCCTCGGTGGTCATCGCTATCCTTTCCTGTAACGACGATCCATAAGTTAGAACAACGTTCCAACTTTCGAGGAGCATACATGCCCGCGGACCTTCCCGGCATCGTCCGGTTGCGCGACCGTCGTGAGGCGCTGACGCTGCGCACGATCCTGACGGCGGCCCGCGGCCTCTTCGCCGAGCGCGGGTACGCGCGGACACCGATCCGCCTCATCGCCCAGGAAGCGGGGGTGTCCCCGCAGACCATCTACGCGCACTTCGGTTCGAAGGCCGGGGTCCTCGGCGGGCTCGTCGACCTCCTCGACGACGAGGCCGGGATTCCCGACGTCGTCGCCGAGGCGCACCGGACCGAGGACCCGGTCGCGTTGCTTGGCCTGCTGGCCACGGTCGCCCGCCAGGTCCGGGAACGCTGCGGTGACATCGTCGCGATGCTGAGCTCCGGCGCCGCCGTCGATCCGGACATCGCCGCGACCCAGGCGGAAGGCGCCCGGCGTAACCGGCTCGGCGTCGAAATGGTCGTCGGCCGTATCCGCGAGAGCGGGCGCGCGGTGGTGCCCAGGGCCGCGGACGTCGCCGTGGCCCTGATGAGCGCCGACGTCCACACCAGCCTCGTCACCGAGGCCGGGTGGAGTCACGACGACTACGAAGCCTGGCTCAAGGACACTTTGGTCACGTCGCTGCTTCGGTGACGCAGTGTCTTGCCGAAGAACTCCGAGAGCCGGGTGCGCTGTTCGGCGACGCTGCGCACGGGATCGATGGTGCCGACGAACGCGGCCGGGGCATTGCCCAATTGCGGCAACAGCGTCTGGTAGTCGGTGAAACTGAAATGCTCGCCGTCCGGCAGCCGCACTTCGCGCGTCCAGCCACGCTGGTTGCGGAGGAACTCCTGCCAGGACGCGTCCGACGCGGCGCTGTGGTCACCGGCGCTCATCAACACGAACGGCCGGTCCAGCCCCTCGTCGGCGACGCGGCCGAAGATCCGCTGCGACTGCGAGTGCGCCATGCTGCCGTCCAGATCCGCCCCGGCGACGATGCGCCGGTCGCTCACCATCGTCTCGCCCGCGGTGAACCCGCCGGCGGAGTGGCCGAACATGCCGGCCTGGCTCAGTCCGAGTGAGTCGAGCACGAAACGCGTGTCCCGGACGCGAGTGTCGATCACGCGCTTCGACACCTCGATACTCGACGGCGGCAAGGATTTCTTCGCGACGCGGCCGCCGGGGAACTCCACCGCTTCCGCTTCGTGGGTGTGGTCGATGGCCACGACGACGTAGCCCTCGCTCGCGAGTTGTTCCTGGTGGGTGGTGCCGTGCGAACGCGACAAGGTGCCGCCGGGCGAATACAGCACGACGGGCCGCTTGCCACCGATCGCGGGAGCGCCGACCCGGGAGTGGGTGGGGAAGCGGTAGTCGAGCCGATCCGCCGCCATACCCAGCTTGACGGCGTCGCCCTCGGCCACGACCTTCGCGACACCTGGCGCCATGTACGGCGCTTTCGGCTTTCCGCTCGGCAAAGCCGGGTACCGCACGGTGACCATCAATTCCCTTGGCACACCGGGAACCCACGGGTCTTGGCGGGAGTGGTCGACGAGATGGAGGTCGGTGCTGCCGACGGCGTACGGACCCGTCGGTGCGGGAAGACTCAAGCGGACGGGCGCCGCCGACGCGGGCGGGGTGAGGAGGACGGCGGGCAGGGCGAGAGCGGTCGCCAGTACGCCGATCCGGCGCGTTGTTCGTTTCATGGCACCGAACGTAGGCAACGCGCCCGGCCGCGGACATCGGGAAGATCACCCGTCCCGACCCTGAGATCCACTCCGCATTTCGTCCTCTGGATGCGGTAGTTGCCAACGCCAACTACCGCATCCAGAGGACTAAATGCGGGGGTAGTGGAGCTCGTGGGCGTCGCGGGTCCCGTCGGCGGCCAGGTCGCGTTTGAGGACCTTGTGTGTGGCGGTCCGCGGGAGTTCGTCGAGCGTCCGCACGAACCGGGGCCGCTGCTTCGGCCCCAGATCGCCTTGTGCGGCAACGAAAGCGGCGAGCTCGTCGGCGTCGATCGGTGACCGGCAGACCAGGGCGGCCATCACCTGGTCACCCACCCGCGGATCCGGCACCCCGTACACGGCGGCCTCCCTGACGTCGGGATGCCGCAGGAGCGCGCGCTCGATCGGGGCCGTGCCGAGGTTCTCGCCGTCGACGCGCAACCAGTCGCCGAGCCGCCCGGCGAAGTAGCAGTAGCCGTCCGCGTCGAGAT
This sequence comes from Amycolatopsis roodepoortensis, assembly GCF_024628825.1. Taxonomy (NCBI): domain Bacteria; kingdom Bacillati; phylum Actinomycetota; class Actinomycetes; order Pseudonocardiales; family Pseudonocardiaceae; genus Amycolatopsis; species Amycolatopsis roodepoortensis. The sequence continues at coordinate 2,255,233 of NZ_CP102415.1, read as the reverse complement.
ACGCCAGGTCGCCGGTGTGGTACATCCCGTCGCGCATCCGCTCGGCCTCGGCCGCCGGATCCCCGTAGTACCCGGCGAAGAAGCCGGGACCGCCGGTGTTGACCAGTTCGCCGACCGCCTCGGCGGCGTTGAGCAGCTTCCCGCGCGCGTCGAATTCCGCCGGGGGACAGGGTTTCCCGGTCTCCGGGTCGAGGACGGCGACGCCGTCGAGCAGCCGGCCGAGCGAACCGGCCGGGGTGGTGGCGTCCCGTCCGAAGTTCACGCCGCCCTCGGTCGAACCGAAGGCGTCGACCACGTGGCAGCCGAATCGCTTCCCGAATGTGGCGAGGTCGGCCTCCGCGCCTTCGTTGCCGTAGACCAGTTTCAGCGGATTGTCGGCGTCGTCGTCCCGTTCGGGAGTGGCGAGCACATAAGACAGTGGCTTGCCGACGTAGTTGGCGTACGTCGCCCCGAAATTCCGGACGTCCGGCAGGAAACCGGAGGCCGAGAACCGCCGCCGCAACGCGATCCCCGCGCCGGCGGCGAGCCCGACCGACCAGCCCGCCATGATGGCGTTGGAGTGGAACATCGGCATCGACACGTACACGGTGTCCTCTGTGGACAGACCGAACCGGGTGGCCAGCATCTCGCCGGGGTAGGCGATCTTGCCGTGCGTGCACCGGACCGCCTTCGGGTCCCCGCTGGTGCCGGAGGTGAAGATCAGCATGAGCAGGTCTTCCGGCTTCGCGGCCACCGGCTCGGCAGCCGCCGGCACCGGCTCCAGCTCGCTCAGCGGCAGCACTGGCACGTTGGCCTCGGACAGCAGCGGAAGGTACTTCTCCTCGGCGAACACCAGCTCGCAGTCGGCCAGCGCGACGTCGCGGGCCAGCGCCGCGCCCCGGCGCGTCGGGTTCAGGCCGACCAGCACGTGCCCCGAAAGGGCCGCGCCGCCGAGCAGGAACGAGAACTCGGGAACGTTGTCCGCCAGCAGCCCGAAGTGTCCGCCGGGCCGCAGGAGTCTGGCGAGCGCGGCGGCGTGTCCGGCGCAAGCCCGGACGTGCTCGGCCCAGGACCAGCGCCGGTCTTCGAACAGCAGGCCGGTCGAGCGGTCCTCCGCCCGCGCGAGCAGGAGTTCCGTGACCGTGGGGGTCATGCCGGGTCCGCGGCCAGCAGGTCGCCGAGTCCCCGCAGTTGCGCGGTCGCCCCGCCCAGGGTGAACTCGAGCCGTTTCGCCGCGACGAAGTAGCGATGCAGGGTGTGGTCGACGTCGATGCCGACCCCGCCGTGGACGTGCACGGCGGTGTGCGCGACCCGGTGCCCGGCCTCGGCCGTCCAGAATTTCGCCGTCGCGACCTCTTCGGCCGCCGGAAGCCCTTCGCTCAGCCGCCAGGCCGCCTGCCACAACGTCAGCCGGACGGCTTCGACGTCGACGTAGGCGTCGGCGAGCCGCTGCCGCACCGCCTGGAAACTCCCGATGAGGTTGCCGAACTGCTTGCGTTCCCGCGCGTACGCCGCGGTCAGCTCCAGCGCCCGCTCGACCACGCCGAGCTGCTGTGCACAGACGCCGACCGTGCCCCGTAGCCGCAGCCATTCACCGATGTCGCCCAAGGACGTGGCGGCCTTCGCGCCGGACAGCTCGACGAGCGCCGCGTCCGCGTGGTCGACCGTCCGCTGCGGCGAGACCGTCACGGCGTCCCGGTCGAGCAGGAACACCTGCCGTCCGCCGTCGATGGCGGCCTCGACGAGGAACCCGTGCGCGAACGCCCCCGACGGCACCGCGGTCTGCGCGCCGGTCAGCCGCCAGCCGTCACCGTCGGCCTCGGCGGTGAACCCGCAGGGCACGCCGTAGTCCGGCAGCGCCACCGCGAGGACGTGGTCGCCGCGCAGGACCGGGACGATCCAGCGCTCCGCGAGCCGTCCGTCACCGAATTCCGCGACCGCGGACGCGCCCATCACGACGGACGTCAGATACGGCACGGGCGCGACCGCGCGCCCGATCTCGGCCAGCACGGAACACTGCTCCAGCAGCCCGAACCCGCCACCGCCGACCGACTGCGGCAGCGCCGCGTCGAGCACCCCGGCCTGCGCCAGCGCCGTCCACAGTGGAGCGTCGAAGCCGCCGGAACCGTGCGGCCCCAGCACGTCGGGGGTGACCTTGTCCGTCAGGATCCGGCGCGTGAGCGAAGCGAGATCCTGCTGCGTTTCGGTGAGCGTGAAGTCCATCGATATCTCCTAGCGCGTGACGGGCAGGCCGAGGGCGGTCGCGGCGATCATGTCCCGCTGGATCTCGTTGGTCCCGCCGCCGAAGGTGAGGATCAGCGAAGACCGGTGCAGCCGTTCGATCCGGCCGCGCAACTGGGCGCCGGGGGAGCCCTCGCGGACCACGGCGCCCGCGCCGAGGATCTCCATCATCAGCCGGTACGCCTCGGTCGCGAACTCCGTGCCGAACACCTTCGTCGCCGACGCCTCCGCCGGGCCGAGGTCGCCGCTCGCGGCCGCCCAGGCGATCCGCCAGTTCCGCAGCTTCAGGTACTCGGCGTGGGTGTGGATCCGCGCCAGGTGCAGCCGTACCCACGGCTGGTCGATGACGCGGGAGCCGTCCGGCAGCTTCGTGGTCTGTGCCCAGCTCCGCACCTCGCGCAGCGACGTCTGGATCGGGGCGGCCGAGGTCAGCGCGACGCGTTCGTGGTTGAGCTGGTTCGTGATGAGCGGCCAGCCCTCGTTCTCCCCGGCGACCCGGGAGGTCACCGGCACGCGCACGTCGTCGTAGTAGGTCGCGCTCGTGCCCGGCCCGGCGACCGTGTGCACCTTCGTCCAGGAGAAACCGGGGGCCGAGGTCGGCACGATCAGCATGCTCAGGCCCTTGTGCTTGCGGGCGTCGGGGTCGGTGCGGGCGGCGAGCCAGACGTAGTCGGCGTACTCGATCAGGCTCGTCCACATCTTCTGGCCGTTGATGACGTAGTCGTCGCCGTCGCGGACCGCGCGGGTGCGCAGGGACGCCAGGTCGGTGCCCGCGCCCGGCTCGGAGTAGCCGATCGCGAAGTGCAGCTCGCCGGCGGCGATCTTCGGCAGGTAGAACGTCTTCTGTTCTTCGGTGCCGTAGCGCATGATGGTCGGCCCGACGGTGTTCACCGTGAGGAACGGGACGGGCACCCCCGCCGCGGCCGCCTCGTCGGTGAAGACGAGCTGGTCGAGCATCGGCCGGTCCTGCCCGCCGTACTCGCGGGGCCAGCCGATCGCGAGCCAGCCCGCGCTGCCGAGATCGCGGACGATTTCCTTGTACACCAGGCCGTCGCCGTACTCGCCACCGTCACCGGCCAGGGCTTCACGGCGTTCGGGGGTCATCAGCCCGGCGAAGTACTCCCTGAGTTCCGCCGCCAGCGCCCGCTGCTCCGGCGTGTAGTCGATCCGCATCCGTCACCTCTGCCGTCGGTGCTCGTTACTGGTGCCATGGCCGCTCGCGGCGGTAAGGTAGAACCTGTTCTAGTTGTACCAGTGTGGCGGCGAGGAGGGAATATGGAGATCGACGTCGATCGCTCGCTCTGTGAGGCGAACGCGATCTGTGTCGGCTTCGCGCCCGAGGTCTTCGATCTCGACGACGACGAGGAGCTTGTCCTCGCATCGGCGGAAGTTCCGCAGAACCAAGTAGAACGTGTTACTCAGGCTGTGGCGAGCTGCCCGAAAAACGCCCTGCTCATACGTGGTTAGCACCGTTTATTTGATGCTTGCATCGAGCAAGAACAGATTCTACTGTGTGCGGAGAGGCAAGGAGGCCTGGAGTGAGCTTGGACGGCAGGACGGCCATCGTGACCGGGGCCGGCGCGGGACTCGGCCGGGCCGAGGCGCTGGCGCTGGCCGCGGCGGGAGCGTCGGTGGTGGTCAACGACGTGTCGGCCGCGGCGCAGGCGGTGGCCGACGAGATCGAGGCCGAGGGTGGCAAGGCCGTCGCGGTCACCGGCGACGTGTCGGAGTCCGCGACCGCGGACGCGCTGCTCACCGCCGCCGTCGACCACTTCGGCGGGCTGCACGTCCTGGTCAACAACGCGGGCGTGCTGCGCGACCGGATGCTGTTCTCGATGTCCGACGACGAATGGGACACCGTGCTCCGCGTCCACCTGCGCGGGCATTTCCTGCTTTCCCGCAACGCCGGGGCGTACTGGCGCGACAAGTCCAAAGTGGACGGAGCGCCGGTGTACGGCCGCGTGGTCAACACCGCGTCGGAGTCGTTCCTGCTCGGCGCGCCCGGCCAGCCGAACTACGGCGCGGCCAAGGCGGGTATCGCCGCGCTCACCGTCTCCACCGCACGCGGTCTTTCGCGGTACGGCGTCCGCGCCAACGCGATCTGCCCGCGTGCCCGCACGGCGATGACCGAAGGGGTCTTCGGCGCCGACGCGCCGGAAGGGATCGACCCGCTGTCGGTCGACCACGTCGCGCCGTTCGTGTCCTTCCTCTGCTCGCCGGACGCCGATCGCGTCAACGGCCAGGTGTTCCTCGTCTACGGCGGGATGGTCGCGCTGATGCGGCCGCCGTCGGTGGAACAGCGGTTCGACACCGTCAACGGCACCTGGACCCCCGAAGAACTCGCCACCAGCGTGGGCGGCTACTTCGCCGACCGCGACCCGGAACGGATGTTCTCCGCGTCCGAGATCATGTCGCTGCCGTGAATCGGAGGAGATGACGATGGGCAGGCTCGACGGCAAGGTAGCGCTGATCACCGGCGGCGCCCGCGGGCAGGGCGAGGCGGCCGCGCGGCTGTTCGTCGCCGAGGGCGCGCGCGTGGTGATCGCCGACATCAACGACCTCGACGGCAAGAAACTCGCGGCCGACCTGGGCGAGTCCGCGGTCTACCAGCATCTCGACGTCGGCGACGAGGCCGAATGGGACGCCGCGATCGAGCGCACCGTCTCGGAGTTCGGCCCGCCGACCGTGCTGGTCAACAACGCGGGCATCCTGCACTTCTCGGAACTGGGCAAGACCACGCTCGCCGACTACGAACGCGTCATCCGGGTCAACCAGATCGGGGCGTTTCTCGGGATGCGTTCGGTCGTTGAACCGATGACCGGGGCCGGAGGCGGCTCCATCGTCAACGTGTCCTCAGTCGAAGGGCTCGCCGGGATGCCGTTCCTCGTCGCCTACACCGCGAGCAAGTTCGCGATCCGCGGGATGACCAAGGTCGCCGCGCTCGAACTCGGCGCGAAGAACATCCGCGTCAACTCGGTCCATCCCGGCGCGATCGACACCCCGATGGTCGCGGCCGCCGCGGGCGGGCAGAAAGTCGACATGTCGTGGGTGGGCAAGAAGGTCGCCCTCGGCCGCGTCGGGCAGCCGGAGGACATCGCGAAGCTCGTGCTGTTCCTGGCGAGTGACGAAAGTTCGTACAGCACGGGCGCCGAGTTCGTCGCCGATGGCGGCGCCACGGCCACGCATGCTCTCAAGTTCTGACGCGGAGGTGCCGAGAGCAAAGTGAACACCGCTAACGCAATGGGGCGTTGACAGGTGGAGTAAGACTCGGGGCAGGCGAGCTGGGAGGTTCTGTGGGAGCGACGGTGTCCGTCCCCGGTACGGGTGCGCTCACACAGGTCGGCAGGCTCGCGACCCTGTCGTGGGAAGTCCTGCGCGCGATCTTCAAACGCCCGTTCCAGTTCCGCGAATGGATCCAGCAGTGCTGGTTCTTCGCCAGCGTCACGATCCTGCCGACGGCGCTGGTGGCGATCCCGTTCGGCGCCGTCATCGCGCTGCAGCTGGGCTCGCTGACACAGCAGATCGGCGCGCAGTCGTTCACCGGCGCGGCGAGCGCGCTCGCGATCGTGCAGCAGGCGAGCCCGCTGATCACCGCGCTGCTGGTGGCGGGCGCGGGCGGGAGCGCGGTCTGCGCCGACATCGGCGCCCGCAAGATCCGCGAAGAGATCGACGCGATGGAAGTCCTCGGGGTCAACCCGATCCAGCGCCTGATCGTGCCCCGCGTGCTCGCCGCGATCGTGGTTTCGGTGCTGCTGAACGGTTTGGTCAGCGTCGTCGGCGTGCTCGGCGGTTACTTCTTCAATGTCGTCATGCAGGGCGGCACCCCGGGCGCGTACCTCGCCAGCTTCAACGCGCTCGCCCAGGTACCGGATCTGTGGATCAGCGAGATCAAGGCGCTCCTCTACGGTTTCGTCGCCGGGGTGGTCGCGGCGTTCCGCGGGCTGAACCCGGCCGGCGGGCCGAAGGGCGTCGGCGACGCGGTGAACCAGGCCGTGGTCATCACGTTCCTGCTGCTGTTCCTGATCAACGTCGTGCTGACCGCGATCTACCTGCGGATCGTCCCGCCGAAGGCGATGTGACATGGCAGGCGAACCCGCTGTCTCCGACCGGACGCTCGAAATCATCGCGCGTCCCGGCGCGATGCTGGAAGGCTTCGGCGGCCAGCTGTCGTTCTACTTCCGCGCGCTGGCCTGGACCCCGCGCACGATCCGGCGCTACGGCCGCGAGATCTTCCGCCTGCTGACCGAGGTCAGCTTCGGCACCGGCGCGCTGGCGGTGATCGGCGGGACGCTCGGCGTGATGATCGGGATGACGCTGTTCACCGGCCTCATCGTCGGCCTGCAGGGCTACTCGGCGCTGAACCAGCTCGGCACCGCCGCGCTCACCGGGTTCATTTCGGCCTACTTCAACACCCGCGAAGTCGCGCCGCTTTCGGCCGGGCTCGCGCTCTCGGCCACCGTCGGCTGCGGGTTCACCGCGCAACTCGGCGCGATGAAGATCTCGGAGGAGATCGACGCGCTCGAAGTGATGGGCGTGCCGAGCCTGCCGTATCTGGTGACGACACGGGTGATCGCCGGCGTCACCGCCGTCATCCCGCTCTACGCCGTCGGCCTGCTTTCGTCGTACCTCGCCTCGCGGCAGATCACCATCTGGCTCTACGGCCAGTCCGCGGGCACCTACGACCATTACTTCACGCTGTTCCTGCCGCCCGAGGACGTGCTCTGGTCGTTCCTCAAGGTGATCATCTTCAGCGTGCTCGTGATCCTTTCGCATTGCTACTACGGCTACACCGCCAGCGGTGGGCCCGCCGGGGTCGGCGTCGCGGTCGGGCGCGCGGTGCGGACGTCGATCGTGCTGATCTCGGTCCTCGACTTCTTCCTCAGCCTCGCGATCTGGGGCGCCACGACGACGGTGAGGATTTCCGGGTGAACAGGAGGATTCTGCTGCAGCGGCTCCGGCACCAGGTGCTGGGGCTGATCTTCCTCGTGGTGGTCGTGCTGTTCTTCGTCACCACCATCGCCTTCTACCAGAAGGCCTTCACCACGGTGACGCTGGTGAAACTGGAGACCGACCGCATCGGCAACCAGATGCGCGAAGGCGCGGACGTGAAGGTGCGGGGGATGGTCGTCGGCGAGGTCCGGACGATCCAGGCGCACGGCGATCGGGCGACGATGGATCTGGCGCTGCAGCCGGACAAGACGTCGGTCATCCCGTCGAACGTGTCCGCGCGGCTGCTGCCGAAGACGTTGTTCGGCGAACGGTACGTCGCTTTGCAGATCCCGGAGAAGCCGGAGCGGCACATCGCCGAGGGCGACGTCATCCCGCAGGACCGCAGCAGCAGCGCGATCGAGCTGGAAACCGTGCTCGGCAACGTGATGCCGCTGCTGCAGGCCGTCCAGCCGGAGAAGATGGCCAGCACGCTCAACGCCGTCGCGTCCGCTTTGGACGGTCAGGGCAAGCAGCTCGGCGCGACGATGGCGGGGCTTTCGGATTACCTCGGCAAGGTGAACCCGTCGCTGCCCGACCTGAAGGCCGACATCACCGGGATCGCCGACGCCGCCAAGATCTACGACAAGGCCGCACCGGATCTGCTGGCCGCGCTTTCGGATCTGACCACCACGAGCAAGACCCTGGTCGAGAGCCAGCGCGGGCTCGCCGACGTCTACTCGACGGTGACGGCGGCCTCGATCGACCTGACGAGTTTCCTGAAGGTGAACCAGGACAACCTGATCCGCCTCACCACCAACCTTCAGCCCACGTTGGACGTTCTCGCGAAATACGCGCCGGAATATCCGTGCCTGCTCAAGCAGCTCGCCGGGTCGGTGCCGCGCGCGGAACTCGCGTTCGGCAAGGGCACCGCCCATCCCGAGGTCAGCCGGGTGACGATCGAGTTCACGCCGAGCCGGGGCAAGTACCTGCCCGGGGTCGACGAGCCGAAGTACAACGACAAACGCGGGCCGCGGTGCTACCCGGAGGTGCCGCCGCCGGGCCGCTGGCCGCAGTACCCGCCGGACGGCGCCATCGACGACGGATCCTCGAAGCCCGCGCCGCCGCGCGACCCCGACGGCAGGCTGCCGTCGAACGGGACCATTCCCGCGGGCGGGAACGCGGGTGGTTCGGTGGTGAACTCGCCGGACGAGCAGCGGCTGATCGACCTGCTCGTGTCGCCGGCCATGGGCACGACGCCGGATCAGGTGCCGAACTGGGGGAGCCTGCTGGTCGGGCCGCTGTACCGCGGGGCGGAGGTGGAGCTGCGATGAGTACTCGGCCGAGCTCGCCGGGCGCCGGACGACGTCGCGAAAGCCACTTTCGCGACCTCTGGTGTCCCGAAAGTGGCTTTCGCGACATGCGCGCGGTGGGTGCGGGCGTGACCCCCGGCTGCCCGCCGGTCGCCCCGACGCCCGCCCGGCCGGCGTTGCGAAAGCCACTTTCGCAACCTTCAACGTTGCGAAAGTGGCTTTCGCAACGCGCTCGGCCCGCGGCGGCAGGAAGCGACCGGACACGCTGGGGTCTCGTGAGCGGTAAGGGTGGTTCTAACCGTCCTAGCCATTCACGAGGCGGGAGGGGCACCCGATGAGGTCCTTCATCCCGGATCTGGTCAAGATCCTCGTCTTCGCCGTGGTGACGGTGCTGCTCACCGCGATCCTCGGCGCCACCATCGCGAACACCAACTTCGGCGAGACCTCCGGCTACACGGCCAAGTTCACCGACGCGTCCGGCCTCAAGGAGGGCGACGACGTCCGCATCGTCGGCGTGAAGGTCGGCCAGGTCGGCAAGATCGAGGTCGAAGAAGGCGAGAAAAACCTCGCCCAGGTCCATTTCGACGTCCAGGCCTCGCACCGGCTGCCGGCCTCGGTGACCGCGACGATCAAGTACCGCAACCTGGTCGGCCAGCGGTATCTCTCGCTCGGCACGGACATCGGGGACGAGAAGTCGTTGCCACGCGGCGGGGTCATCCCGCCCGAGCGCACCAAACCGGCGCTCAACCTGACCGTGCTGTTCAACGGGTTCAAACCGCTCTTCCGCGCGCTGAACCCCGAGGACGTCAACAAACTCTCCTACGAGATCATCCAGGTCTTCCAGGGCGAGGGCGGCACGATCACCAGCCTGCTCGCGCACACCGCGTCGGTCACGTCGGCCATCGCGGGCAAGGACAAGATCATCGGCGAGGTCATCGCGAACCTCAACACCGTGCTCGGCACGGTCGAGCGACGCTCGCCGCAGCTGGGCGAGCTGATCGACCAGACCCAGCGGCTGGTCACCGGGCTCTCCGAGCAGCGGCAGCCGATCGGGGAGGCGGTCAAGGCGCTGGGCGACCTCACCGTCGCCACCACCGGCCTGCTCGCCGACGCGCGGCCGGCGCTCAAGGACGACGTCGTCCAGCTCGGCGCGCTGTCGCAGAACCTCGGCGATTCGGAACAGCTGCTCGACCATCTCCTGCAGGTACTGCCGGGCAACCTGCAGAAGTTCACCAGGACGCTGAGCTACGGCAGCTGGTTCAACTACTACCTGTGCGGGATCTCCGGCAGCATCGGCATCAAGTCGCTCGACATCGAACTGCCGATCACGCCGCTGCCCGGCACGCAGCGACCGGAGAGGTGCGGGCCGTGAAGCCGCTCAAGGAACGCAACCAGGCCGTGGTCGGCGGCGTGACGCTCATCCTGATCGTGCTGATCACGGCGACGACGTACTTCTCCGACCGGATCCCGTTGTTCGGCAGCGGGACGACGTACTCCGCGTACTTCGGCGAGTCCGCCGGGCTGGCGCCGGACAACGAGGTCCAGGTCGCCGGGGTCAAGGTCGGGCAGGTCAGCTCGGTGGAGCTGGCCGGCAAGAAGGTGCTGGTGAAGTTCCGGGTCTCCGGCGTCCGGGTCGGCGACGCGACCGCCGCGTCGATCGAGATCAAGACGCTGCTGGGGGAGAAGTTCCTCGCGCTCACGCCGAAGGGCAAAGGCAGCCAGGACCCGAACACCACCATCGGGCTCGACCGCACGCGGACGCCGTTCGAGCTGCAGGACGCGTTCCAGGAGCTGTCCGGCACGGTCGGCGACATCGACACGGCACAGCTGGCGACGAGCTTCACCGTCCTTTCCGACGCGCTCAAGGACAGCCCGCAGTACCTCAAGGACGCGCTGAGCGGCCTCTCCTCCTTGTCCAAGACGGTGTCCTCACGCGACGGTGACCTGAAGACGTTGCTGGCCAACACGAGCAAGGTGTCCAAGACGCTGTCCGACCGCAACGCCCAGCTGAAACGGATCCTCGACGACGGCAATCTCCTGCTCACCGAGCTGCAGAACCGGAAGGACGCGATCAGCACCTTGCTCAAGGGCACGCAACAGGTCTCGGCGCAGCTGTCCGGTCTCGTCGCCGACAACCGGCAACAGCTGAAGCCGACACTGGAGAAACTCGGCAAGGTCACCGACATCCTGCAGCGTAACCAGGACAACCTCAGCCGCAGTCTCGCGCTGATGGCGCCGTTCGCCCGCGTCGGCGCCAACGCGACAGGCAACGGGCGCTGGTTCGAGGGCTACCTGTGCGGGCTGCTGCCACCGACGATCATCGCGGGCGCGTTCCAGGTGAACCCGGAGGGCTGCACCCCGCCGATCGCGGCACCGAACCAGGGGGTGGGCGGACGATGAGCACTCGCACCCGCACGGTCTACGACTGGGTCGCGTTCGCCTGTGTCCTCGTGCTGCTCCTGACCGCCGGGCTGTGGCTGGTCTTCAAAGAACCCGGCGGGACCCGGATCAGTGCCTACTTCGGGAAGACGGTCGGGCTCTACGCGGGTTCGTCGGTCCGGGTGCTGGGGGTGAAGGTCGGGGAGATCACCGGGGTCACACCGCAGGGTGAGGCGGTTCGGGTCGACATGCGGATCGACGGTGACACCCCGATCCCGGCCGACGCGGGTGCCGTCGTCGTCGCGCCGAGCCTGGTCAGCGACCGGTACGTCCAGCTGACCCCGGCGTACGAGAGCGGCCCCGAGATGGCCTCGGACACGGTGATCGCCAAGGAGAAGACGGCGACCCCGGCCGAACTCGACGACCTCTACACGAGCCTCGACAAGCTCTCGACCAGCCTGGGACCCAACGGCGCCAACAAGAACGGCGCGCTGTCCGACGTGCTCGACACCGCCGCGGCGAACCTCGACGGCAACGGCAAGAACCTCAACACCACGGTCACGCGGCTGTCCGAGCTGGCCAAGACGCTGGACAGCTCCAAAGGCGACCTGTTCACCACGATCCAGAACCTGAACTCCTTCACCGGCGCGCTGGCCGAGAGCGACAAGCAGCTCAACGAGTTCTACCGCCGGGCCGCGGATGTGAGCGGCTTCCTGGCCGCGGATTCCGCCGACGTGGGCGCCGCGCTGAGCTCACTGGCGACGGCGATGGGTGACGTCGAGAAGTTCGTCGCGGAGAACAAGGACCTCCTGTCGTCCAATGTGGACAAGCTGGCCGGGTTGACCAAGGTGCTCGTGGACCAGCGGGCCTCGCTCGCCGAGGTGATCGACATCGCGCCGACCGGCGCGACCAACTTCATCAACTCCTACGACGCCGCGTCCGGCACGATCGCGGTGCGGGACAACCTGAACGAGCTGACGCATCCGCCGATCCTGACCGTGTGCCGCCTGATCAGCGCGAGCACGCCGAAGCCGATCCCGGACGCGCTGGGCAACATCTGCAAGCAGCTCGCGCCGGTCCTCGACGGCACGCTGAAACTCCCGTCGGTGCCGCAGGTGCTGGCCTCACTGCAAAGCGGTGAGCTGCCACCATTGCCGCTCCCGCTCGTCGACGTCATGACCAAGGGAATCCCGAAATGAGGCGGCAACGGCAGAAGATCGCGGGAGTGATGGCGGGCGTCCTGGTGCTGGCCGGTTGCAGTGACGGCGGTTTTTCGGGGCTGTACAACACTCCCTTGCCGGGCGGTGCGGATCTCGGTGACCACCCGTACCGGCTCACCGCGCAATTCTCCGACGTACTCGACCTCGTGCCGCAGGCGAGTGTGAAGGTCAACGACGTCCCGATCGGCCGCGTCGAGAAGATCGATCTCGCGCCGGACACGCGTTCGGCGTGGGTGAGCATGGTCGTCAACGGCGACATCGCGCTGCCCGCGAACGCTCGTGCCGAGCTGCGGCAGTCGAGCCTGCTCGGCGAGAAGTTCGTCGACCTGCACGCCCCCGAGAAGCCCGAGGGGACGCTCGCCGAGGGCGCGAAGATCCCGCTGGATCGCACGAACCGCAACCCCGAGGTCGAAGAGGTCCTCGGTGCGCTTTCCCTGCTGCTCAATGGTGGCGGCGTCGAGCAGATCCAGAAGATCAGCCACGAACTCAACGACGCGCTCACCGGCAACGAGGCCGAGGTCCGCTCCCTGCTGTCCCAAGTGGACAAGCTGGCCACCGAACTCGACGGGCACAAGGGCGAGATCCTGCGCGCCATCGACGGCCTCGACAAGCTGTCCAAGACCCTCGTCGGCCAGACGCAGAACCTCACGAACGCGCTGGACCACCTCTCGCCGGGGCTCAAGGTCGTGACCGAGCAACGGGACCAGCTCGTCGGCATGCTGCAGTCGCTGAACACGCTGTCCGGAGTCGCGACCGAGACGATCAACGCGAGCAAGGACACGCTGGTCGCGAACCTGCGCGCGTTGCAGCCCACGCTGAAGAAGCTGACCGAAGCCGGCCAGGACCTGCCGACGGCGCTGCGGATCCTGCTCACGTACCCGTTCCCGGACTACGCGGGCAACGTGATCAAGGGTGACTACGCGAACGTCGAAGCGAAGATCGACCTCAAGCTGGACACGTTCCTGGAGAACATGAACAACTCGTCGCAGCCGATCATCCAGCTGCCGGGCACCCAGGGTACCGGCACGCCCGGCGCGATCCCGTTCAACAACGGTGCCGCGCCACCGGTGCTGCCGCTCCCCGCCGGTGATCTCCCGCAGGTTCCCCAGGCACCGCAGGGGGATGTGCTCGGCGGCGTACTGGGCGGGATCCTCGGTCCGCTGCTCGGAGGTGGCAGGTGATCACACGCAAGACCAGGATCCAGCTGGCGGCGTTCGTCGTCATCGCGGTGGTTTCGGTCGTGTACGCGGGCGGCAAGTACGCCGGGCTGGACCGGCTCTTCGGCACCCGCGGCTACCTCGTCACCGCGCAGCTCGTGGACTCCGGCGGGATCTTCGTCAACGCCGAGGTCTCCTACCGCGGTGTCGCGGTCGGCAAGGTCGCGTCGATGACGCTCACCGAACACGGTATCGACCTCGGTCTCGACATCGATTCGAGCGCGCCGAAGATCCCCGCGGACACCAAGGCCGCGGTCGCGAACCGGTCGGCGGTGGGGGAGCAGTACGTCGACCTGCTGCCCATGCACGAAAACGGGCCGTACCTCGCCGAAGGGTCGGTCATCAAACGCGACAGGACCTCGATCCCGCTCGGGCCGGAGACCGTGTTGTCCAATTTGGACAAACTGGTGTCGAGCGTGAAGCCGGATTCGCTGAAGACCGTCGTCGACGAGACCTACGAGGCGTTCGCGAACGCCGGCCCGGATCTGCGGCAGCTGCTGAACAGCACCGGTTCGCTCACCGCGACCGCGACGCAGTACCTGCCCGAAACCCAGGGCCTGCTCGCCAACTCCCGGACGGTGCTGGACACCCAGCGGCGGCAGGCGGACAACATCACCCAGTTCTCCAGCGGGCTCAAGACGATCGCCGCGCAGCTGAAGACCTCCGACCCGGACCTGCGGCGCGTGATCGACGAGGCGCCGAAGCTGAGCCGCCAGATCAGCGACGTGCTCGCGGTCTCCGGGACCGACCTCGGCGTGCTGTTCGCGAACACGCTCACGACCGCCCAGATCACGTCCGCCCGCACCGACGCGATCGAGGAACTGCTCGTCGCGTACCCGATCATCTCGGCGTTCTCGCGTTCGACGTCGCCGGACGGCACCGGTCACCTGGGCGTGGTGTTCAACTTCTTCGATCCGGTCTCGTGCACGAAGGGGTACGAGGGCACGAAACAGCGCCCCGCCAACGACACCACCGAGGCACCGGTGAACACCCAGGCGTACTGCGCCGAGCCGCCGGGCAGCCCAACCGGCGTGCGCGGTTCGCAGAACGCGCCGTACGCAGGAAAGCCGCCCGCGGTTCCGGAGCGGCCGAAGCAGACCCCGCAGGCGGCGGAATCCGCCCAGCTGCCGGGCGTGCTGAGCCTGCTCTCCGGATCCGCTCCCGGCGGGCTCGGCGCGCTGCTGGGCGGCAAGTAGTGCTCACCCGTGCCCTCACCGTCGTCGCCGCGCTGGCGGTCCTCGCGGCCGCCTGGTTCGGCTGGTCGTGGTGGAGCGCGGCCCAGGACGACGGCCTGGCGCGCGGCAGAGAACGCGAAGCCGTCCTGGCCGCCGCGTCCGGCCAGCTCGAAGTGCTCAACACGATCGACTACCGCAGCGGCGCCCAGGACGTCGACCGCTGGCTCGGCGTCACCACGGGACGGCTCGGCAAGGACCTCACCGGCGACCGGCAGATCCAGATCGACCGGGCGAACGCGAGCAAGACCGTCGCGACCGCCGAGCTCAAACAGGCCGCGGTCACCGAACTCGACGCCGCCGCCGGGACGGCACGGCTGATGGCCGTGCTGGACGTGCGGGTCAGCACCGGCGGCGGCCCGGCCGCGCCCAAGGTGAGCAGGCTGACCGTCGACTACCAGCGGGTCGAGGGCGGCTGGAAGGTCAGCGCGGTCCAGGCGGCGGGATCATGACCGGCCGCGTCCCGCGGATCCTGCTCGCGATCATCGTGGTGGCCACCGGCTGCGCCGTGTGGTTCGGCCTCCAGGCGTCCTCGCTGGGCTCGGACGGCAACGCGGCGCTGGTGGACCAGGCCGCCACGGCCGAGGTCGCGGACCAGGTCGGCGCCGGGGTGAAGGCCGTCTTCTCCTACGACTACAGCAACCTCGCGCGTACCGAGCGGGCCGCGGGCGAGGTGCTGACCGGCGAGGCGACCGGGCAGTACCGGGACCAGTTCGCGTCGGCGCGGAAACGGGCCGAGGAACAGAAGCTCGTACGGACGACGACCGTCCGGTCGCTGGGTGTCCGGTCCCTGCGCGGGGACCAGGCCGAGGTGCTGCTGTTCCTCGACCAGCAGACGATGACCGCCGGTGGCGGCGCGCCGCAATCGACGGTCTCGCAGCTTTCGGTCACCGCGCAACGCGTCGACGGACGGTGGAAGATCTCCCAGCTGACTCCGTTGTGATCAGGAAAGGCGTTTCATGTTCGCGCCGGTGATCGTGCCGTCGGAAACGGTGTAGGAACCGGAGAAAGTCCGCAGCGAACCGTCGGTCTGCCGGGCCGAAAGGTCGACGTACACGGTGTTCCCGCTCACGCTCCGCACGGTGACGGCGGCCCAGGAAGTCGACGCGTATCCACTGGCCCAGGAGGCATAAGAGCCGCCTTTCGCCAGTCGTTGCCCGCCGAGATTCCACGCGGTGAGGAAATCACGCCGGTTGATCGCGTCGTAGAAGGCGATCACCGTTTGCGCCACGGGAACCGAGGGCGTGACATAAACCGTCTGCGGCGGAGCGGCGACGGCGGGTGGCTGGATCACGATCGTGTTCGGCGGAGCGGCCACCGTGACGGCGGGCAGCGCCGTTCCCTGATTCGGTACCGCGCACGCGGCCAGCGTGCCCGCCGCCATCAGCGGCACCGCCGCCCATTTCTTCGCTCCCATTTCTCTCCCCTTTTCCTCGTACTGCCGAGAATGCGGGAAAAGGTGACGGGACAATAGGGGATTTGGCCTCGTTACGATCGCTGAAAAACACGCCGGAACCGTTATCGGATCTTGTGCGCACGGGGCCTAGGGCCACCCTCGTCTCACACCGGAACGCCGCCGGGTTTAGCGTTAGGCATGACCACTGCACCTGTCGATGTCGAGAGCGCCCGCCGCGACTACGCGGCCCTCGTCGACCGTGGCCTCTCCCTGGACATCACCCGCGGCAAGCCGTCCCCCCGCCAGCTGGACCTCGCCGACGGGCTGCTCGCCCTCCCCGGAGACGTGCGCAAGGCCGAAGACGGCACGGACGTCCGCAACTACGGCGGCCTCAAGGGCCTGCCCGAGCTCCGCCGCATCTTCGCCGGGCCGCTGCAGGTCCCGGCCGAGCAGCTGCTCGCCGCGGGCAACTCCAGCCTGGAGCTGATGCACGACTCGATCGTGCAGGCCTTCCTCAGCAAGCTCCCCGGCGCCGAGCGCCGCTGGGCGGACGAGCCGAGCGTCAAGTTCCTGTGCCCCGTGCCGGGTTACGACCGTCACTTCGCGCTGGCCGAGCGCTTCGGGATCGAGCTGATCCAGGTGCCGCTCACCGAGACCGGCCCGGACATGGAGGTCGTCGAGCGCCTCGTCGCCGAGGACGCCGCGGTCAAGGGCATCTGGTGCGTGCCGAAGTACAGCAACCCGACCGGCGTCACCTACAGCGACGACACCGTGCGCCGCCTGGCCACGATGACCACGGCCGCCCCGGACTTCCGGATCTTCTGGGACAACGCCTACGCCGTGCACCACCTCACCGACGAAGAGGCGCGGCTGGCGGACCTGCTCGCGCTGGCCACCGAGGCCGGCAACGCCGACCGCGTGTTCGTCTTCGGCTCCACCTCGAAGGTCACCTACGCGGGTGGCGGTGTCGGCTTCTTCGGCGCCTCCGAGGCGAACCTGGCCTGGTGGACCGGCCTTATCGGCAAGCGGACCATCGGCCCGGACAAGGTCAACCAGCTCCGCCACGCGCAGTTCCTGCGCGACGAGGAGGGCGTCCGCGAGCACATGCGCAAGCACGCCGAGCTCATCGGGCCGAAGTTCGCGGCCGTCGACGAGATCCTGACCAAGGAACTGGGCGAATCGGGCCTCGCGTCCTGGACCAAGCCGACCGGCGGGTACTTCATCTCGCTGACCGTGCCGTCCGGGACCGCCAAGGAGGTCGTGCGGCTGGCCAAGGAGGCGGGGATCGCCCTGACCCCGGCCGGCGCGACCCACCCGTACGGCGACGACCCCGAGGACGCCGTCATCCGCATCGCGCCGACGTACCCTGAGCTGGCCGAGGTCGAAGAGGCCATCCGCGGTCTCGCCGTCTGCGTCCGCCTTGCCGCGGCGACGAAGAAATAAGTTCGAGATCTTCTCCAATCCGGGTCACGGGTGGTTCCGAACGTCCGAGTGGGTGGGTGTGCACCGCAAAGACGAGAGGAACCACTCGTGTTCGGAAAGCCCTTCGTTCGTACCCTGATCTCGCGCAGCGCCGAGAACCGCACGGATCGCCGCCGGTTCCTGAAGGCCGCGGGCGCGGCGGGGCTCGGTGTGGTCGGCGCGACCTACCTCGGGGTGCAGGCCACTTCGTCCGCATCGGCGACGGGTGAGGCCGCTGCCGCCGCGGAAGCCCCTAGTGACGCGGCCGTGCTCAACTTCGCGCTCAACCTGGAGTACCTCGAAGCCGAGTTCTACTCCTTCGCCGTCCACGGCCGCGGGCTGCCGGACGACCTCACCGGCGGCGTCGGCGCCCAGGGTGGGGTCGTCGGCGGCAAGAAGGTCATGTTCCACGACAAGACCCTGCACCAGTTCGCGAAGGAGATCGCGGGCGACGAGGTCGCGCACGTCAAGTTCCTGCGCGGCGCGCTGGGCGAGGCCGCGGTGTCGCGGCCCGAGATCGACCTGAAGAACAGCTTCACCGCCGCCGCCCGCGCGGCCGGGCTGATCAGCGAGTACCAGCAGTTCGACCCGTTCGCCAACGAGAAGAACTTCCTGCTGGCGGCGTTCCTGTTCGAGGACGTCGGCGTGACGGCCTACAAGGGCGCCGCTCCGCTGATCACCAACAAGACCTTCCTGGACGCGGCCGCGGGCATCCTGGCGGCCGAGGCCTATCACGCCGCCACCATCCGGACCTCGCTGTTCGACCGCGGCCTCGGTGACGCGGCGGCCAAGATCTCCAACGCCCGCGACACCCTCGACGGTCCCGGCGACGACGACCAGGGCATCCTGCTCGGCAACCAGGCCAACATCGTGCCCGCCGACGCCAACGGCATCTGCTTCGGCCGCGGCGCGGACAGGGTGCTGAACGTCGTCTACCTGAACCCCGGCCCGGTGAAGGAGGGCGGGTTCTTCCCCAAGGGGGTCAACGGCGACATCGTCGCCAGCGGCGGCGCGTAACCCTCTCCGTCGGGTCGCCGTTTCCCGGTAGGTTCGGGTGACGGCGACACGACAGGGGGTCAGCGGTGAAGGCTGTGATCATCGGCGGCGGTATCGCGGGCACGGTGACCGCGATGGCGTTGCAGCGGGCCGGGATCGAGGCGAGCGTCCACGAGGCGTATCCGTCCGGCGGCGAAGACGCGGGCGCGTTCCTGACGATCATGCACAACGGCATGGACGCCCTGCGCGCGATCGGCGCCGAGGGGCCGGTGATCGACAAGTCCTTCGAGGCGGTGGGCCTGGAGTTGGTGACGCCGGACGGGCGGACCGTCGAACGGCGGTCGTTCGACATCGACGGTCTCGCCGGGCCGCGCACGATGACCCGCGCGGCGCTGTATCGCGTGCTGCAGGAGGAGGCGATCTCGCGCGGGATCGCCTTCGAGCGCGGGAAACGGCTGGTCTCCGCGACACCGGGGGTCGCTCGCTTCGAGGACGGTTCCGTGGCCGAGGGCGACATCCTGATCGGCGCCGACGGGCTGCGCTCGGTCGTCCGGACCATCATCGACCCGGACTGCCCGCCTCCGCGCTCGACGGGCCTCGACGTCGTCTACGGCTACACGACCGACCCGGGCGTCCCGCAGGCGCCGTCCCTCTATCGGATGATTCAGAGCCTGCATGCCTACTTCGGCTACACGAGCACGCCCGACGGTGCGACGTACTGGTTCGCGCGGCTTCCCACGGCCGAGGGAGTGCGCTCGGGCCTGTCGCCAGCCGAATGGCGCTCGGCCGCGTTCGCCGCTTTCGAGGGGGAACCGTTGCCTGCCGCGGAAATCATCGAGTCCACCGGGGACGACGTCTTCGGCGGGCATTCCTACGACGTCCCCTCGACGCCGGTGTGGTTCACCGAGTCGATGGTGCTCGTGGGCGACGCGGCGCACGCGGCCTCGCCCGCCGCGGGGCAGGGCGCGTCGATGGCGTTGGAGGACAGTGTCGTGCTGGCGCAGTGTCTGCGGGATCTTCCCGACGCGCCAACGGCTTTCGCGGCCTACGAGCGGCTGCGGCGGGCGCGGGTCGAGGAGCTGGTGGCCGGCAGCGCGGCGGTGTCGTCGGGGACGACGTCCGACCGGGACCGGAACTGGCTGTACCGGCACCACATCGAGTGGGACGCGAAGATCGGCTGAAGGGCGCTTTCGCCGCGCAGGTGGGGTGTCCCGAAGGTCACCTTCGGGACGGCTCTGTCCACAGTGGATGATCGTCGGAGGCGTTGCGAAAGCCACTTTCGCAACACCCAGCCTGGCCCGCTCAAGTACGTGAAGGCCCCCTTCACTGCGCGAGACGCAGTGAAGGGGGCCTTCACGTACTCACGAGCCTACTTCTTGTACAGGGCCTCGATGTCGGTCGCGTAGTTCTTGTTCACGATGTTGCGCTTCAGCTTCAGGCTCGGCGTGATCTCGCCGCCTGCCTCGGTGAAGTCCTTCGAGAGGATCGTGAACTTCTTGATCGCCTCGGCCTGCGAAACCGCGCTGTTGGCCTGATCGACGGCCGTCTGGATCTCGGCGCGCAGCTCGGCGTCGTCGGCCAGGTCGGACACCGAGGCGTCGGCGGGCTTGCCGTGCTGCGACTTCCACGACGGGAAGTACTCCTCGTCGATGGTGATCAGCGCGCCGATGAACGGCCGCTGGTCGCCGACGACCATCGCCTGGCTGACCAGCGGGCTGGCCTTGATGGTGTCCTCGAGGCCGGACGGGGCGACGTTCTTACCGCCCGCGGTCACGATGATCTCCTTCTTGCGGCCGGTGATCTTGAGGAACCCGTCCCGGTCCAGCTCGCCGAGGTCGCCGGTGTGGAACCAGCCGTCTTCGAGCGCTTCGG
This sequence comes from Amycolatopsis roodepoortensis, assembly GCF_024628825.1. NCBI lineage: Bacteria > Bacillati > Actinomycetota > Actinomycetes > Pseudonocardiales > Pseudonocardiaceae > Amycolatopsis > Amycolatopsis roodepoortensis. The sequence goes on along the minus strand of NZ_CP102415.1, from coordinate 2,235,001 downwards.
CGGTCGCTTCGGGGTTGTTGAAGTAGCCGCTGAAGACGACGTCGCCCTTGAGCAGGATCTCGCCGTCTTCGGCGATCCGCACCGAGGTGCCGGCGACCGGGCGGCCCACGGTGCCGACGCGGAATCCGTCCTGGGTGCCGACGCAGGCGGCGGCGGACGTCTCGGTCAGGCCGTAGCCTTCGAACACCGGGACACCGATGCCGCGGAAGAAGTGCGCGAGCCGCACGCCGAGCGGGGCACCGCCGGACACCGCGGCCACGCACCGGCCACCGAGGGCCGCGCGCAGCTTGGTGAACACCAGCTTGTCGAACAGCGCGTGCTTGATCTTGAGGCCCAGCCCGGCACCGCCGGTGTCCTGGGCCTGGCTGTACGCGACGGCGGTGGCTTCGGCGGCGTCGAAGATCTTGCCCTTGCCGTCACCGTGCGCCTTCTGCTTCGCGCCGTTGTAGACCTTCTCGAACACCCGCGGCACGGCGACGACGAACGTCGGCCGGAAGGTGCCGAGGTCGGCGACGAGGTTCTTGACGTCCGAGGTGTGCCCGAGGGTCACCCGCGCGCTGAGCGCGGTCACCGCGATGGCGCGGGCGAGGACGTGCGCGAGCGGCAGGAACACCAGCAGCGAGTTGCCCTGCTCCATCAGCTGCGGGAACGCGGCGATGTCGGCGCGGATCTCGGCGAGGAGGTTCCGGTGGGTCAGCTCGACACCCTTGGGGCGGCCGGTCGTCCCCGAGGTGTACACGATCGTGGCCAGGTCGCCGGCCTTCACCGTGCGGCGGCGCTCGTGCAGGTCGTCGTCGCTGAGCCCGGCACCCTGCTCGGTGAGGCGTTCGACGGCGCCCCCCTCGATCTGCCAGGTGTGCTCCAGGGCGTCGAGACGGCCCTTGACGGTCTCCAGCGTCGCGACGTGTTCGTCGGTCTCGACGAACACGGCCTTCGCGGCCGAGTCCGAGAGGATCCAGTGGACCTGCTCGGCCGAGGACGTGTCGTAGATCGGGACGGTGACCGCGCCGGCGGCCCAGATCGCGAAATCGATCAGGGTCCATTCGTAACGGGTCTTGGACATGAGCCCGACTCGATCGCCCGGAGCGATGCCCGCCTCGGCCATTCCCTTGGCCACGGCCAGAACCTGGGCGGCGAAGTCTTTGGCGGTGACGTCCAACCAGGTACCGTCGACCTGGCGGCGGAAACTCACCACATCGGAGAACCGCTCGGCGTTCGCCCAGACGACGTCGGCGAGATTTTCGTCGTCGTTCACCGGAGTGGCGGCGGGGGCGCTGTATTCGCGCACGAGGAACCTCCGTGTTCGCGTGCAAGTGGTGTGACCGGTGTTACCCGCCAGTCAACTTAGCGTGCCGTGCACCTTAAGACCATGCTGACGAATCGGCCATACCCAGGGCATGACATTCTGCCGCTGTGAACCAGGCGCCGCCAGCTCTCGACATCGTCGACGAGACCTTCATCGTGGTCCCGCCCTCCACCGTCGCCGCCGCCTTCGCCGATCCGCGATCTTGGTCACGTTACTGGCCGGACCTCGTCCTGGAGGTCTACACCGACCGTGGCGACCAAGGACTGCGCTGGACCGTGCGCGGCGCCTTGATCGGTACCATGGAGGTCTGGCTCGAGCCGGTGCTCGACGGCACTTTGCTGCACTACTTCCTGCGTGCCACGCCCGCCGGTCCGGACGGGGAGCCTCGTCCGCTCCAGGCCCGTGACCTGCGGCGGGAGTTCGATCGCAGGGCCCGTGCCGCCAAGGCGATCGCGCTCGGGCTCAAGGAGGTCCTCGAGGACGGGCGCGAGCCCGGGGTCGGTCCCCGGGCCGAGTAGGGGAGAGCATGCGGGTTCACGTGGTGTCGGACGTGCACGGCAACGCCGACGCGCTCAAACGCGCGGGCGACGGCGCCGACGCGCTGATCGTGCTGGGCGACCTGCTGGACTTCGTCGACTACCGCGAGCACGACAAAGGCATCATGGGCGCGCTGTTCGGCGCCGAGAAGGTCGGCGAGTTCGCGCGGCTGAGGCGTGAGGGCACTCGTGATGAGACCGTTGCCTTCTCGCGATCGTTGTGGGCCACTTTGGCCGATCCCGCCGCCGCGGTCGGCGAGGCGATCCAGGACCAGTACGCCGTCCTCTTCGGAGCGCTGACCGCGCCGACGTTCGCGACCCCCGGCAACGTCGACGACCCGTCGCTGTGGCCCGAGTTCGCCGGCGACGGCATCACCGTCCTCGACGGCGAGGTCGCCGAATTCGGCGGGCTGCGCTTCGGGTTCATCGGCGGCGCGCTGCTCCCGCCGAACGTGGTCCCGCGCCGCAACGGCTTCTGGCGGCCGTACCTGCGCACCCGCGAGGAGTACGACGTCGCGGTCGCCGGCCTGGAGAAGGTGGACGTCCTGTGCACCCACATCCCGCCCGCCGTCCCGGAACTGACCTACGACGTGATCGCCCGGCGCTCCGAGATCGGGTCGGCGGCGCTGGTGGATCTCATCCGCGAGCAGCGGCCGCGCTGGTCGGTCTTCGGGCACGTCCACCAGCCGCTGACCCCGAGGACGAGGCTCGGCAGGACCGAATGCCGTAACGTCGGTCACTTCAAAGAGACCTCTCAGCCGTACGTGCTTCGCTGGTGACCGCCGGTCCCGGCTAGAGTTCGGGGCATGGCCGAGCAGTCCACGCAGTCCATCGAGGTCGACGCCGAGCCCGCGCGGGTGATGGCCGTCATCGCCGACTTCCCCGCGTACCCGGAATGGGCCAAGGCCGTCCGGGAGACCGAGGTCCTCGCCGAGGACGACAACGGCCGCGCCAAGCAGGTGAAACTCACCCTCGACGCCGGACCCATCAAGGACGTCTACACCCTCGAGTACGACTGGGACGCCGACGGCCACGGAGTCAGCTGGCACCTGGTCAAGGGGCAGATGCAGAAGGCCCAGAACGGCCGCTACGCCCTCGAAGCGCTGGACGCCGGCCGCACCAAGGTCACGTATACGCTGTCCGTCGAGCTGGCGCTGCCGATGATCGGGCTGCTGCGCCGCAAGGCCGAGAAGATGGTCATGGACACCGCGCTCAAGGAGCTCAAGAAGCGCGCTGAAGCATCCTGAGTCGAAGGGTAGGCATGCGGATCCTGCTGTTCACCGGCAAGGGGGGTGTCGGCAAGACCACGCTGGCCGCGGCGACGGCGGCGGCACTGGCCGGGCGGGGCAGGAAGACGCTCGTGGTCTCGACTGACCCTGCGCATTCCCTCGGTGACGCCTTCGGCCGCGCGCTCGGCGGCGAACCGTCCGAAGTGGACACGCTGCTGCACGCCGCCCAGATCGACACGCGCGGCCTCGTCGACAGCACGTGGCGCGAGCTCCGGCAGGAACTCCAGATCGCGCTCGCGGGAGCGGGTCTCGACTCGCTCGACGCGGAAGAGCTCACGGTGGTGCCCGGCGTCGACGAACTCCTCGCCCTCACCGAGGTGCAGCGCCTCGCCGAGCACGGTCCCTGGGAGACGGTCGTCGTCGACTGTGGACCGACCGCGGAAACGCTGCGCCTGCTGGCCTTGCCCGAAGCCGTCTCCGGCTACCTGTCGCGGATGTTCAAACCGGGCGCGCGGCGGACGGCGGCCGCGGTGCGGCGGCTCGGCGCGCACCTGGAGTCGCTGCGCACCCTGCTGACCGATCCGGCCACCACGACCGTGCGGCTCGTGCTGACGCCGGAACGCGTCGTCGTCGCGGAAGCCCGCCGCACGCTCAGTTCCCTTGCCCTGCGCGGAATCCTGGTCGACGGCCTGATCGTCAACCGGCTGATGCCCGCGCCCGGGTTCTGGCGCGGCGCGGCGGCCGCCTGGATGCGGACCCGGCGTACGCAGCAGAACACCGTCCTCGCCGAACTCGCCGACGCGGGTTTCGGGCCAGGGCAGGTGAAGCCCGTCGAGTATCGCGCGGTCGAGCCGGTGGGGCTCGAGGCGCTGCAGGAAATAGCGTACGAGCTCTACCAGGGGCTGGACCCCCTGGCGGGCAACGAAAAAGGGGTGACCCCGCTGTTGCGGGTGTCCGAATCGGACAGTGGCTACGAGCTGCGGATCGCGGTGCCGCTGCACCGTGACTCCGAAGTGGACCTGGCCAGAGTGGACGATGATCTCGCCGTCACCGTGGACGGTTTCCGGCGGCTGATCGCGCTGCCGGAGATGCTGCGCCCGTGCCGGATCACCGGTGCGGAATCCGACGCGCACGGCCTGGTCGTGAACCTGGCCGGGAACCGGGGACCCGGGTGAGCGAGAACGACGAGAACACCGGATCGGCGCCGCTCGACCTGGTCGAAGAGATCCGCCTGCTGGTCGAGCTGGTCGTCGAGCACGCCGCGCCGTGGCTGGAGGGGCTGATCTCCGCCGGGCACGGCTGCACCGACCACGATTCCGGCGAATGGTGCCCGCTCTGCGCCATCGTCGGGATCTTCCGGGGGGAGCGGCCCGAGTTCGTGGCCCGCCTGATGGAGCAGGCCGCGCAGCTCGTCGCGCTGCTGCGGGCGGTGCTCGCCGATCGATGGGAACCCGAGGCCGGCGTGCACATGCCGGGGTTCCAGCCTGCGCGGAAGGAGCCCACGGCCGAAGATGTCCAGGTGGGAGCTTCGCGGGTCCAGCACATCACGGTGACCAGGCGCGACGCTTGGCAGCCGGACCGGGAGAACTGAGTTGCTGACGGTAGGGGTGGACGTCGGGGGCACGAGTGTGCGCGCCGGCGTGGTGGACGAGCACGGCTCGCTGATGGACACGGCCAGGGTCGGGACGCCCAGCGGTGAGGACGCGCTCGAGGACGCCATCGCCGGGGTCGTCGAAGACCTCCGCAACCGGCACGACGTCTCCGGTGTCGGCCTCGCGGTCGCCGGGTTCGTCGCGAAGGACCGGCGGACGGTGATGTTCGCGCCGCATCTGTCCTGGCGTGCCGCGCCGGTCGCCGAGCGCATCGAAAAGCGGGTCGGCCTGCCGGTCACCCTGGAACACGACGTGAACGCCGCCGCGGTCGGCGAATACCGCTTCGGGGCCGCCCGCGGCGCTCATGTCGCCGCGCTGATCGCACTGGGCACCGGGATCGGCGCGGGACTGCTGCTCGACGGCAAGATCTACCGGGGCGCGTACGGCGTCGCGCCGGAACTCGGGCACCTGACCGTCGTCCCCGGCGGCAGGCCCTGCCCGTGCGGGAAGTACGGCTGCTGGGAGCGGTACTGCAGCGGGACGGCGCTGGCCGCCACGGCGGTGGAGCTGCTCGCGCGGCATCCCGGCCGCTCGACCGTCCTCGCGCGTGAGACCAGGGGAGACCCCGGTTCGGTCACCGGCCGCCGGGTCGCCGGTGCCGCCCGCGACGGCGACCCGATCGCCCAGCGCGCGATGACCGAGCTGGCGAAATGGCTGGCCGAGGGCCTGGCCCTGGTCGCCGACGTCTTCGATCCCGAGATCATCGTGATCGGCGGCGGGGTGTCCGAATCGGCGCCGCTGTTCCTCGACGAGGCGCGCGAACGCTACGCGGACAAGATCACCGGTGCCGGGCACCGCCCGCTGGCCCGGATCCGGGCCGCGCACCACGGCGACGATTCGGCGATCGTCGGTGCCGCCGCGCTCGCCGTCGACGCGGCGAAGGCTCCCGGTGCCCAGGTCGGTGTGACAGGCTGAAGCCGTGACCCGGCAGGACGGCAACGGCTTCGTGAAGTGCGACTTCGGGCATCTTCACTGGGGTTTGAACGGCGCCGCCGGGTTGTTGTTGTCCGATCCCGCGCGCGGTGTCCTGCTGCAGCGGCGGGCCTGGTGGGTCCATCATGGACGCACCTGGGCGCTACCCGGGGGCGCCGTCGAGGCGGGGGAGAGCCCGCGCGAGGCCGCCACCCGTGAGGCGCACGAGGAGGCCGACATCCCGCCCGGGCGGGTCCGCGCGCTGGCGGCGTCGCATGTCGACCACGGGAACTGGCGGTACACCACGGTCCTGGCCGCGCCGATCGGCCCGCTTTCGGCCAGGGTGACGAGTGCGGAGAGCGCGGAACTGCGGTGGGTCCGGGCGGCCGAGGTCGCGGACTTCCGGCTGCACCGGGATTTCGCGGCGGCGTGGCCGGGATTGAGGGAACACTTGGATCGCAGGCTGGTACTGGTGGTCGACGGCGCCAACGTCGTCGGGTCGCGGCCGGACGGCTGGTGGCGCGACCGGCATGGCGCTGCCGAGCGGCTGCGGGACAAGCTCGCGACCTTGTCCGAGACCGGGCTCGCCGATCCGGCACTGCCCGGCGGCGGCGGATGGTCGTGGTGGCCGAAGGTCGTGCTGGTCGTCGAGGGCAAGGCGCGGGGAGTCGCGGCCGTGCCGGGCGTCGAGGTCGTGGACGCTGAGTCCGACGGGGACTCCCGGATCGTGGCGGTCGCACGGGAGGCCCGGGCGGCCGGCCCCGACGACCACGTCGTCGTGGTGACCGCCGATCGTGAGCTGCGGTCCCGCGTCGAGGCTCTGGGCGCCACGACCTTCGGCCCCGGCACTCTTCTGGGCCACCTCGACTAAGGGCGCGCGATCTTCCCGTCCCGCATCTCCGCGATGAGCGAAGCGACGACGGCGCGGAGGCTGCCGTTGTACTGCTTCGCCACCGCGCGCTGACGCAGGTAGCTGGGCCCGCAGGTCAGGATCGTCTCCACCGACCGCAGTTCGTCGGCGCAGTCCAGGCGCCGGGCGACCGGTTCCAGCCGGTTCAGCAGGTCGTAGGTGTCGTCGGTGACCAGCCGCTCGTTGCCCGCCGCGTCGAGGATGACGATCGCGTCGACGCCGTAGCGCGCCGCGCGCCACTTGTTCTCCTGGACGTGCCACGGCGGCAGCGTCGGCAGGATCTCGCCGTCGTCGAGACGCGCGCTGAAGTCGTCGACCAGGCATTGGGTCAGTGCGGAGATCGCACCGACCTCCTCCAGCGTCGGCAGCCCGTCGCACACCCGCATCTCGATCGTCCCGAAATGCGGCGCGGGCCGGATGTCCCAGCGGATCTCCGAGAAATGGTCGATCACGCCCGTGGTGAACATGTCGTCGACGTAGCTCTCCAGCTCGGTCCACTTCCGGAACTGGAACGGCAGCCCGGCCGTCGGCAGCTGCTGGAACATCAGCGCGCGGTTCGACGCGTACCCCGTGTCCTCCGCGCCCCAGTACGGCGAAGACGCCGAAAGCGCTTGCAGATGCGGCGCGTACTTGAGCAGCGCGTCCAAGATCGGCAGAGCCTTGTCGCGGTGGTCGACGCCGACGTGCACGTGGACGCCGTAGATCAGCATCTGCCGTCCCCACCACTGGGTCCGGTCGATGAGCTTGGCGTACCGCTCCTTGTCGGTGACCTTCTGCTGGTACCACGTCGAGAACGGATGCGACCCCGCCGAGAACAGCTCGACGCCCAGCGGGTCGAGCACCGAGTGCACGACGTCCAGCGAGTCGTTCAGATCGGCCTTGACCTCGGCGATCGTGTCGCAGATCCCGCTGATCACCTCGATGGTGTTGAGCAGCAGCTCCTGCTTGATCTTCGGATGCTCCTCCTCGCCGTCCGGACGGACGGCGTCGAGCACCTGCTCCGCGACCGACGAGAGCTCACCGGTCCGCCGATCGACGAGGGCGAGTTCCCATTCCGCGCCGACCGTCGACCGGCGCGAGGGGGTGAAGTCGATCTTCATCTTCCGAATTGTCCGGCAGATCAGACCTGGGCGCCGTTGTTCGGATCCGCGCCGGGCGGCGGCCCCTGACGCACCCGCAGCAGGAGCAGGGCGATCGCGGTCGCGAGGGCGAGGATGCCGAGGGGGGTGCCGAGCCGGGTGCCCATGCCGATCAGGTTGGGCGCGATCAGGAGCAGCAGGCCGAGCAGGAAGAACAGCAGGACGATGAACGCGCCCTTGCGCGGACGCGGCAGGGGAGGCGGCTCGGGCGGCACGAAATGGCCCTCGTCGTCGCTCGGCCCGGAGGGGTCGTCCTCGAAGAGGGTCTTGTCCCAGCTGGTGCCGCCGCCGCGCCAGCCCGGTTCGGGTTCGGCGTCCGACGGCTCGGGCCGGGGTGTCTTCTCGGCGGGCTTCTCCGCCGTCTTCCCGGCCGGTTTCTCCACGTCGTCGTCGGGGAACAGGCCGACGCCCTCCGCACGGAGGTCGGCCACGATCTCGGCGAACGTCGCGTCGACGTCCTCCGGCCCGTCCTTGCCTCTGCTCATCCGGCGTCCACCTGTCCCGCCCGGCGCACGGACCGGGCGAAGTCCACCGTACGCGTGAAGATCAGGCCCGCGTCGTGGTCTTGCGTGGCGACGTGGAAGCTGTTCTCCAGCACCACCTCGGTGACGTCGTCGCTGCCGATCCCGTCCAGGATCACCTGGGAGTTGACCGGCTCCACGATGTGGTCGACGGCCGAGTGGAGCAGGAGCACCGGCTGGGTCACCTTGGCCAGATCCGCGCGGGTGACCTTCCACAGCTTCGCCAGGCTGGCCGCGGCGCGCACGGGCGTCCGCGAGTAGGCCAGCTCCGTCTCGCCGGGCTTCGCGATGTCGTTCGCCACGCCCGGCACCGACGGCAGGATCCTCGACAGGACCGGCAGCAGCTTGGCGTCCCGGCGCAGCGTCAGGATCGAGGGGTTCACCAGCACGATGCCGGCGATCCGGTCGCCGAACTCCTCGGCGAGCCGCAGCGTCAGCGTCCCGCCCATCGACATCCCGGCGACGAACACCGTCTCGCAGGTCGCGAAGAGCGCCAGCAGCTCTTCACGGACCGCGCCGTACCAGTCCTCCCAGCCGGTCCGGTTCATGTCCTGCCACCGGGTGCCGTGCCCGGGAAGGAGCGGGCAGCGCACCGTGTAACCGGCTTCGGCCAGATGGTCTCCCCAGGGCCGCATGCTCGCGGGGGTGCCGGTGAATCCGTGGCACAGCAGGAACCCTGCTTCGGTCGAACCGGTGTGAGCGAACGGTTCCGCGCCGGCGAGGACGGCCATGCGATCGCCTTCCGTGAGAGCTGGGTAGGTCTCCTATGTTCGCACGAGCGGAGCGGCTTGTGGGCCCCCGCTCTCACTTCGAAAATCGGGCGGGATCGGATGTGAGATCCGTCGCTGGGTGCGGGTAACCGGGTGGACTTCGTTGTGCCTGGGGTGCGCGATTCGTAGTCTTGACCATCGGGCGCGGGGGTTGAGCTGCTAGGAGGAGTTTTCGCAGTGCTGTACTGGCTCATGAAACACGTGTTTATCGGGCCACTGCTGAAGGCGCTGTGGCCCACCAAAGTCGTCGGCGTGGAGAACATCCCCGACGACGGCGGCGCGATCCTCGCGGGCAACCACCTCGCGGTCGCCGACTCCTTCTTCATGCCGCTGCGCGTCAAGCGCAAGGTGACCTTCCCGGCCAAATCGGAGTACTTCACCGAAAAGGGCTTCAAGGGCCTGCTGAAGAAGTGGTTCTTCACCGGCGTCGGCCAGTTCCCGATCGACCGCTCCGGCGGCAACGCCGCGCAGGCCGCGCTCGACACCGCGACCCGGTTGGTCCGCGAGGGCCACCTCCTCGGCATCTACCCCGAAGGCACCCGCTCCCCGGACGGCCGCCTGTACAAGGGCAAGACCGGCGTCGCGCGGATCGCGCTCGAATCCGGCGGCGTCGTGGTCCCGGTCGCCATGATCGGCACCGACAAGGTCAACCCGATCGGCTCGAAGATGTGGTGGCCGCGCCGCCTCGAGATCCGCTTCGGCAAGCCGCTCGACTTCTCGCGCTACGAAGGCCTCGCCGGCGACCGCTTCATCGAGCGGTCCATCACCGACGAGATCATGTACGCGCTCATGGAGCTCTCCGGCCAGGAGTACGTCGACATCTACGCCGCCAAGGCGAAGGAACTGCTCGCCGCCGAAGAGGCCGGGCTCCGCCCGAAGGTGCCCGCGCAGCCGTCCGCCAAGGACGTCGCCCGTATCCCGGACACCAAGGTCGGCTGAGGCCCCACTAGGGTTCTCCGGTGCGCTTTTTCTACGACACCGAATTCATTGAGGACGGCGTGACCATCGATCTGGTGTCGATCGGTGTCGTGGACGAAAGAGGACGCGAGTTCTACGCGGTCTCGACCGATTTCGATCCCGGCAAGGCAGGCCCCTGGGTCCGCGACAACGTGCTCCCGAAACTCCCGTCGCCCGCCGACCCGGCGTGGCGCAGCCGCGAGAAGATCCGCACGGATCTGCTCGAGTTCTTCGGCAAGCCGCCCGGCGGGATCGAACTGTGGGCCTGGTTCGCCGCTTACGACCACGTCGCGCTGGCGCAGCTGTGGGGGCCGATGCCCGCGCTGCCGCGCCAGCTGCCCCGGTTCACGCGTGACCTGCGGCAACGCTGGGAGGACGCGGGCAAGCCGAAGCTGCCCTCGGCGCCGGACGACCAGCACGACGCGCTGGCCGACGCGCGGCACAACTACCAGCGGTGGCAGATCATCGAGTCCTACTGGCACCGGTAGAGCCTTCGCCCTCGTGAGTGGTATGGACGGTTCTAACCGTCCATACCACTCACGAGGCCTGGAGTCAGCGGCGTGAGTCGACGGCCTCCGCGAGGGTGTCCAGCAGCTCCGCCGTCGTGTCCCACCCGAGGCACGCGTCCGTGATCGACTGCCCGTAGGTCAGCGAAGCGGCCGAGCCCAGCGTCAGGTCCTGCCGCCCCTCCACCAGGAAGCTTTCCAGCATCAGCCCCGCGATACCCCGCTCACCGGCACCGATCCGGTCGGCGAGTTCGCGGACGACCGTGGCCTGCCGCACGTGGTCCTTCGCGCTGTTGCCGTGGCTCGCGTCGATGATCACGCGCTCCGGCAGCCCCGACTTCGCCAGCCGTGCCAGCGTGTCGGCCACCGTCGCGGGGTCGTAGTTCGGGCCCGCCGAGCTGCCGCGCAGGATCACGTGGCAGTCCTCGTTGCCCGCCGTGGTGATCAGGGCGGCGAGACCGTCGGGGTTGATACCCGCGAAGACATGGCTGGCGCCGGCCGCGCGGGTGGCGTCGACGGCGACCTGGACGTCGCCCTCGGTGGAGTTCTTGATCCCGACCGGCATCGACAGCGCGCTGCACAGCTGCCGGTGCACCTGGCTCGCCGCGGTCCGCGCGCCGATGGAACCCCAGGTCACGGTGTCGGAGATGAACTGCGGGGTGACCGGGTCGAGGAACTCGCAGCCCACCGGCAGACCGAGCGCGGAGATGTCGAGCAGCAGTTTGCGCGCCATCCGCAGGCCGTGGTTGACCTCGTACGTGCCGTCGAGCCCGGGGTCGTTGATGAGCCCCTTCCAGCCGAGCGTGGTCCGCGGCTTCTCGAAGTAGACCCGCATGACGATGTGCAGGTCGCGGCGGTGTTCTTCGGCCTTGGCGGCGAGGCGGCGGGCGTAGTCGAGCGCGGCGTCCGCGTCGTGCACCGAGCAGGGCCCGACGACGACGAGGAGCCGGTCGTCCCGGCCGTCGAGGATGTCGACGGCCGAGGCCCGCCCGGCTAGGACGGTATCGGCGATCTCCGCCGTCATCGGATGTTCGTGCCGCAGCATCGCGGGCGACAGCAGCGGGCTGATGGCCGCCGTGCGGTGCCCGTCGAGGGCGATGAGGGTGTCAGCGGAGGGAGACATCGCGGGTCTGGTTCCTTTCGAAAGGGATACCGACCCGCGGGAACTCGCCGAGCCGGTGTGATTCCGGCTCGGGGTGGAGGTCAGCGCAGGTTCACGCGGCCGTGCCCACCCGGGGCCGGCTTCGTAAACCAGAAATAGCGCTGCACGGGGCCAAGCTAGCACATCGCGGGCGTGGACCGATTCCCGAGGTGGTCCGCCCTGCACCGATCCAGAGAACTCCCGCTACGCTGGCGGCGGGACATGTGACTGTCATCTCTACGGAACACAAGACGGAGGCTTCTCATGCGTGTCGGTGTGCTGACCGGCGGTGGCGACTGCCCGGGGCTCAACGCGGTGATCCGCGCTGTGGTGCGCAAGGGCATCGAGGTGCACGGCTGGGACATCGTCGGGTTCCGCAACGGCTGGAACGGTCCCCTCACCGGGGACAGCCGCCCGCTCGGCCTGAACGACGTCGAGGACATCCTGACCCGCGGCGGCACGATCCTGCGGTCGTCGCGGACCAACCCGTACAAGGTCGACGGCGGGGTCGACAAGATCAAGGCCGTACTCGCCGAGCAGCAGGTCGACGCGCTGATCGCGATCGGCGGCGAGGACACCCTCGGCGTCGCGAAGCGACTCACGGACGACGGCGTCGGAGTCGTCGGGGTGCCCAAGACGATCGACAACGACCTCGGCGCCACCGACTACACCTTCGGCTTCGACACGGCCGTCTCGATCGCCACCGAGGCCATCGACCGGCTGCACACCACGGCCGAATCGCACCACCGCGCCCTGGTCGTCGAGGTCATGGGACGGCACGCGGGCTGGATCGCGCTGCACTCCGGTCTCGCCGGCGGCGCGAGCGTGATCCTGGTACCGGAGCGGCACTTCAGCGTCGACCAGGTCGTCTCGTGGGTCGAGCGCCGGTTCGAGAAGGAGTACGCGCCGATCATCGTGGTCGCCGAGGGCGCGCTGCCCGAGGGCGGCGAGGAGAAGCTGCTGACCGGGGAGAAGGACGCCTTCGGGCACGTCCGGCTCGGCGGCATCGGCACTTGGCTGGCCGACGAGATCGCCGCCCGCACCGGCAAGGAGTCCCGCGCGGTCGTGCTCGGGCACGTCCAGCGTGGCGGCACCCCGACGGCGTACGACCGCGTGCTCGCCACCCGGTTCGGCCTCAACGCCGTCGACGCCGTGGCCGACGGTGACTTCGGCGTGATGGTGGCGCTGCGCGGCACGGATATCGTCCGCGTCAAGCTCTCCGAAGCCACCGCCGAGCTGAAGACCGTCCCGGTCGAGCGGTACGAAGAGGCCGAGGTCTTCTTCGGCTGAGCCCGGTTCGATGAGGAGGCCCCTTACTTTGTGCTGAATCCGGGTAAGGGGCCTTCGTTTTCTTGCGGCCCCGCCGCCGCGGCAAGTTGAATCGGCCATCTGGGGATCCAGGTGAAAGGGACGGCGGTTCTCATGGCGAGTGCGGGATCCAGTAGGCGCGAGTTCTTGAGGTTGCTGGCCGCCGGAGGGACCGGGGTGGCGTTCGCCGGGCTGCTGCCCGGCACGGCAGGCGCCGGCCTCGGCGAGCTCGTCGTCATCGCCGACGTCACGCTGATCGACGGCACGGGTGCCGCGCCACGGCCGGGCGTTTCGGTCGTGCTCGCCGGCGACCGGATCGTCCGGGTGGGCGGCTCCGCCGGGCTGCCGGAAATCGGTGGCGCGCGGGTGATCGACGGCCGCGGCAAATACCTCGTCCCGGGACTGTGGGACATGCACACCCACAGCGCGGACCTCGAAGACATCGTCCCGCCCCTGCACCTGGTCCACGGTGTCACGGGCGTCCGCGAGATGTGGGGGTACGCGGAGAACCGCGAGACGAAGGCCAAGATCGAACGCGGTGAACTGCTCGGCCCGCGTATGGTGCTGGCGAGCGGGATCGTCGACGGGCCGGTCACGCTGCTGGCGCCACCGGTGCTCCACGTGTCGACGGCGTCCGAAGCGCGAGCCGTCGTCCGCGCGGAGAAGGCCGCGGGCGCCGAATTCGTCAAGATCTACTCCTACCTCGGGCCCGGCGCCGTGCGCGCGCTCGCGGGCGAAGCCCGCGCACAGGGCCTCCGTTTCTCCGGGCACTGGCCGTACAAGCTGTCGCACCTCGAGGTGAGCGACCTCGGCCAGCACAGCCTCGAGCACTACTTCGGGGTGTCCATCCACTGCTCGTCCCGGCGCGACGAGATCCTCGGCAGGCTGGCGGAGACGCCCTACGACCCCGCGGCACCGCGTGCCTTCTTCGACCTGGCACGGCGGCTGGAGTTCGAGTCGGTCACCACATACGACCACGGCCGGGCGCAGGCCTACTTCGGCAGGCTGCGGCGCAACGGCACCTGGCATTCCCCGACGCTGACGATCAACCGGGTGGTCACGCAGCCCGCCGAAACCCACCAGCAGGACCCGCGGCTGAAGTACGTGCCCGCCGACGTCCGCGAGAGCTGGGCCAAGGGCATCGAACGGTTGGCGCCCAAGACGCCTGAGGACGTCGCCCTGCATGAGCGGTACTACCAGGAGACGCTGCGACTGGTCGGCGTCGCGCACGAAGCCGGCGTCGGGCTCGTCGGCGGCACCGACTGCCTCAACCCGTACACCTTCCCCGGCAGCGGGCTGCACGAGGAACTCGCCTTCCTGGTCGAAGCGGGGCTTTCCCCGGTGCAGGCACTGAAGACCGTCACGGGTGACGCGGCGAGGTTCCTCGGCAGGGAAGCGACGTCGGGCACCGTGGCGGTGGGGAAGGAGGCGGATCTCGTGCTGCTGGACGCGAATCCGGCCGCCGACATCCGCAACGTCGCGAAGATCGACACGGTGATCACCCGCGGCCGGATCCTCGGCAGGGCGGAGCGACAGCGGATGCTCGACGCCGTGGAGGTCGCCGCGAACCGGCCGACGACCACCACGAGCGCCCGGGTCCACGCCCTCGCCCGGCGGGGTTGCTGCTGCTGACCTCCCGGAACGCGGGGAGTCAGATCCGCGCGAGGGTGTCCAAAAGGGACACGGCACGCGCGATGTCCTCGGTGAGCGGCCGGTCCTCGACGCTGGGATCGAGCACCGCCGCGGCCGCCTCGTAGGCGTCCCGAGCGGGGAGGGAGACGAGGTCCGCCTTCCGCATCCGCAGCGCCCGGACGGCCGCGACCAGCTCGCACGCCAGCACCTGCTGGTACGCCGAGCCCGCCGCGGTCGCCGCCCGCGCGGCCTGGGTGGAGAAGCTCGCGTGGTCCTCGATCCCGCGTGAGACGACGGCGGTGCCCAGCGTCGCCGGGAGCGCGGCCTGCCGCAGTTCGGTGAGCGCGTCGTGCGCGACGTACTCCAGGATCATCACGCCCGAGCTGCCCGACGGCCCGGCCGCGAGGAACGGCCGCAGCCCGGTGAACTCCGGCTCCACCAGGTCGCCCAGCCGGGCCACCGACAGCTCGGCGACCTGGTGGACGGTCGCACGCACCTGGTCGAGCGCGGTCGAGACGTACGCGGTGTGGAAATGCGCGTGGTGGTAGGCGTCCTGATGCACCGTGGAGATCATCGGGTTCTCGGTGCTGGCGTTGATCTCCACCGCGAGCACGTCGCGCAAATAGTGGATCGCGTCGAGCGCGGGCCCCTGCACCTGCGGGAAAGCGCGGAGCCCGAACGGATCCTGGATGCGCCTGCCGGGTTTCGGCGTGCCCTCCATCCCGAGCAGCCGCCGCATCTCCGCCGCGCACGCGACCTGTCCGGCGTGCGGACGTGCCTCGTGGACGGGGGTCGCGTAGGCCTCCGGGTTCCCGTCGAGCGCGATGTAGGTCAGCGCGGCGACGACGTGGCTCGCCCGCGTCAGGGTGTCGAGCCGCATCGCCGCGAGGGTCGCTTCGGCCAGCGTCGCGGCGTTGCTGCTCATGAACGCGAGCGCGTCACCGGCCCGCACGGGCACCGGAGGCACGCTGCCCGCCAGCCACGGCCGTTCGCCGGTGAGGGCGAGCGCGGTCTCCGCCAGCGGCGCGAGGTCGCCGGTGCCGATCGCGCCCAGCCGGTGCACCAGCGGCAGCGCGCCGGTCCGCACGGCGGTGGCCAGCGCCCCGATCAGCTCGGGGCTGAGCCCCGAACGTCCGGCCAGCAGCTGGTTGAGCCGGATGAGCATCATCGCCCTGGTCTGGCCGGGGGACATGACGTCGCCGCTGCCACCCGCGTGACTGCGCAGCAGCCGCAGCCCGTGATCCGGCGACTCCCCCTCGCCGACCGGGTCCTCCTTGTTGGCGCCGACGCCGGTGGTGCGGCCGTAGACGATGCGGCGCGTGCTCAGCTCCTCGGCGAGTTTCCACGCGCTTTCCGCGCCGCGCAGCGCGGCGATCGAGACGTCGATACCCAGCGGGCCCTCGGTACTCGCGGCGGTCACGACGTCCGCGCAGCGCAGGGTCCGGCCGTCCACCCGGATCACGGCGGCCTCCTTTCACGACCGCCCCACTATGAACGCCTTCAGTCCGACGGCGGCCGCCAGGGCGGCCGGTTGCCCCAGTCCCACTTCGGCATGGGCTCGGGGACGGTGACCTCCCGGCCCGGTTGGGAGAACATCACCGCGAGCCTGCTGCCCCATTCGACGTACGCGGCGAACGCGGAGCGGAACTCCGGATCGGCGGGCAGCCCGGCCTCGTCGGCGGCGTCGAAGAGCAGGTTCACCCAGCGGCGGCGCTGCTCTTCGGTGATGGCGCGGCCGAGATGCCGCCCGACCATGTGCCGGTGGCCGCCGTGGTCGCGACCGTAGGTCTCCGGTCCGCCGAACACCTCGGCGAGCCAGACCGCCACGTGTTCGGGATGGCCGGGGTCCATGTCGCGGAAGACCGGCTCCAGCAACGGATCCTTCAGCACGTGGCCGTAGAAGACGGTGGTCAGCCGTCGCAGGGCGGGAAGCCCGCCCGCCCATTCGTACAACGTCGGCGTCTCGGTCACGTAGGGTCCTCCCAGCGGCGCTGATCTTCCGGTCCGGCAAGGCAACCACCCCGGATCGCTCGGGACAACCGCTTACTTTTCGGTGCGTGCCAACGGGAGTGACGATGAAGCGGTACCGCTGCGCGGTCGAGCTCGCGGTCGACGTCATCGGCGGCAAGTGGAAGCCGGTGATCCTGTCGCATCTCAAGGAAGGGGTGCACCGGTACGGCGAACTCCGGCGCCGGATGCCGGGCGTCAGCGAGAAGATGCTGACCCAGCACCTGCGCGAGCTGGAGGCGGACGGCCTCGTGCTCCGGGAGAGCCGGGAGGGGCGGGTGCCGCACGTCGAGTACCGGCTCACCGAGGAGGGGGAGCGGTTACGCCCCGCACTCGAGGCGCTCTACGACTGGGGAACCCGGCGCGCGGCGGACCGCGGGATCACGTTCGAGCCGTTACCGATTCACTGACTGCCGACGTCCCGCTATGGCGGGGCAGCTCGACTGGGGGGCCTGGGCCAGCTCAGCGAGGCTTTCGGCATATTCCCGTCGGAGAATGTTCGAAAATGTCCATCCGAAAGTCTTGGTCTGAACCATTGACGGTGTGGTCTAGTCCACTTAACTTGTGCGTGTCCCGCCGCAGTCCTCTCGTCACCGCTGGTGACCGGGAAGGGAGAACGCATGTCCCGTTTGAACAGGTTCACCGCGATCGCGGGTGCCGCGGCCGTCGCACTGGGCGCACTGGCCGTCGCGGCGCCGGCGCAGCAGGCGGCCGCCGAACCGGAAGCACCGGCGGCCTCGGTCGGCAAGGTACTCGGGTACTTCGCCGAATGGGGCGTCTACCAGCGGAACTACCATGTGAAGAACATCGACACCTCGGGCTCGGCGAGCAAGCTGACGCATATCAACTACTCGTTCGGCAACGTGACGAACGGTGGCTGCGCGATCGGTGACGCGGAGGCGGCGACCAGCAAGTTCTACGACGCCGCGGGCAGTGTGGACGGGGTCGCCGACAGCTGGGACACCGGGGCGCTGCGCGGGAACTTCAACCAGCTGAAGAAGCTCAAGGCCAAGTACCCGAATCTCAAGGTGCTGTGGTCCTTCGGCGGCTGGACCTGGTCCGGCGGCTTCGGCGAGGCGGCGAAGAACCCCGCCAAGTTCGCGGAGTCCTGCTACAACCTGGTCAACGACCCGCGCTGGGCCGGTGTCTTCGACGGCATCGACATCGACTGGGAGTACCCGAACGCCTGCGGTCTCTCGTGTGACACCAGCGGACCGGCCGCGATCAAGAATCTCGCGCAGGCGCTGCGGGAGAAGTTCGGCTCGAAGCTGGTCACCGCCGCGATCACCGCCGACGGCACCGACGGCGGAAAGATCGACGCGGCGGACTACGGCGGCGCGTCGCAGTACTTCGACTGGTACAACGTCATGACCTACGACTACTTCGGTGCCTGGGCCGCGCAGGGCCCGACCGCCCCGCATTCGCCGCTGACCGGCTACGACGGCATCCCGACCGCCGGCTTCCACTCCGACGCCGCGATCCAGAAGCTGAAGAGCAAGGGCGTCCCGGCGGGCAAACTGTTGCTGGGCATCGGTTTCTACGGCCGCGGCTGGACCGGCGTCACCCAGGAGGCCCCGGGCGGCACCGCGACCGGTCCGGCGGCGGGCACCGAGCCGGGCATCCAGGACTACAAGGTCCTGAAGAACACCTGCCCGGCCACCGGCACCGTCGCGGGCACGGCCTACGCGAAATGCGGCAGCGACTGGTGGAGCTACGACACCCCCGCGACCATCGGCGGTAAGGTCACCTACGCCAAGAACCAGGGGCTCGGCGGAGCCTTCTTCTGGGAGCTGTCCGGTGACACCACCGACGGCGAGCTGATCACCGCGCTGGCCAAGTAAGGCCTCTCCGACGGAAGCGCGTGAAGGCCCCCTTCACGCGCTTCCGTCGGTGCCGGGGATTACGGTCACCGCATGGGTTTCGAGGGTTTCGGCGAGTACGCCATCGACTTCTACGACGGTCTCGAGGCGGACAACTCCAAGTCCTACTGGGACGCGAACCTCGCCACCTACAAGGCCGACGTCCGCGCCCCGATGGAGGCACTGCTCGCCGAGCTGGTGCCGGAGTTCGGTGACGGCTTCGGCGAGGGCAAGGTGTTCCGCCCGTATCGCGACGTCCGGTTCGCCAAGGACAAGACGCCGTACAAGACCCACTGCGGCGCGGTGATCGAACAGGGCCGCGGCGGCGGCGCGTACTACGTCGAGGTCGGCCCGGCCGGGCTGCGGGTCGGCGGCGGCTGCTTCCACTTCGAGTCCGATCAGCTCGCCCGCTTCCGCAAGGCCGTCGACACCGAACTGCGCGGCGCCGAGCTGGCGAAGATCCTCGCGAAGCTGGAGAAGGCGGGCTGGGAGATCAAGGGGGACAGGCTCAAGTCGAAGCCGCGCGGGTTCGCCGAGGATCATCCCCGCATCGACCTGCTGAAGTACCGCTCCGTGTACGCCGTCCGCGGCTGGGAGCCCGACGACGTCCTGCACGAACGCGGCGCCCTCGACCGGGTGCGGAAGGCGTGGCGGCAGGTCCGCGCGTTCAACGAGTGGGCGCGGGACCGGGTCGGGCCGAGCGAGAAGCCGCGACGATAACCACCGAACCCTGATCGACGGTTGTCCGCCGCCCAGGTCAACTGACACTTTTCTTGAACTTTCGGTATCGGTACAGACGTATCCGCGATGAGGGACTACGCTGTGCGAACGTGAGCCGACGCGCGAAGATCGTTTGTACCCTGGGCCCCGCGACCGCTACGCCGGAGAAGATGCGGCAACTCGTCGACGCCGGGATGGACGTCGCGAGGATGAACTTCAGCCACGGGACGCACAGCGACCACAAGCAGGTCTACGACCTCATCCGCACCGCCGCCGCCGAATCGGGCCGCGCGGTGGGCATCCTCGCCGACCTCCAGGGGCCGAAGATCCGTCTCGGCACCTTCGCCGGCGGCCCGGTCGAGTGGCACAACGGCGACATCGTGCGCATCACCGTCGAGGACGTCGCGGGCACGCACGACCGCGTCTCGACCACCTACAAGGGACTCGCCGACGACGCGAAGCCCGGCGACCGTCTCCTCGTGGACGACGGCAAGGTCGGCCTCGTGGTCAAGGAGGTCGAGGGCCCGGACGTCGTCTGCGAGGTCACCGAAGGCGGCCCCGTCAGCAACAACAAGGGCGTCTCCCTGCCGGGTATGGACGTCTCCGTGCCGGCGCTGTCCGAAAAGGACATCGAAGACCTCGAGTTCGCGCTCGAACTCGGCGTGGACTTCATCGCGCTCTCGTTCGTCCGCTCGCCCGCCGACATCGACCTGGTCCACCAGGTGATGGACCGTGTCGGCAAGGGACGCCTCCCGGTCGTCGCGAAGATCGAGAAGCCCGAAGCGGTCTACAACCTCGAAGCCATCGTGCTGGCCTTCGACGCGGTGATGATCGCCCGCGGTGACCTCGGCGTGGAGCTCCCGCTGGAGCAGGTCCCGCTGGTGCAGAAGCGCACCATCCAGATCGCCCGCGAGAACGCGAAGCCGGTCATCGTCGCGACGCAGATGCTCGAGTCGATGATCAACAGCTCCCGCCCGACCCGCGCCGAGGCCTCGGACGTCGCCAACGCGGTGCTCGACGGCGCGGACGCGCTCATGCTCTCGGGCGAGACCAGCGTCGGCCGCTACGCCATCGACGTGGTCAAGACCATGGGCCGGATCATCGAAGCCGTCGAGACGGACTCGCCGGTCGTGCCGCCGCTGTCGCACGTCCCGCGCACCAAGCGCGGTGTCATCTCCTACGCGGCCCGGGACATCGGCGAGCGGCTGAACGCCAAGGCGCTGGTCGCCTTCACCCAGTCCGGTGACACCGTCCGGCGGCTCGCGCGGCTGCACACGCGGCTGCCGCTGCTGGCGTTCACGCCGGAGGAGAGCGTCCGCAGCCAGCTCGCGATGACCTGGGGCACCACGACACGGATCGTGCCGAAGGTGGGCTCCACCGACCAGATGATCCAGCAGGTCGACCACGCGATGCTCGAAATGGGCAAGTACGCCAAGGGTGACCTGGTGGTCATCGTGGCCGGTTCCCCGCCCGGGACCGTCGGCTCGACCAACCTCATCCGCGTGCACCGCCTCGGCGAGGACGACCACGCCTGACCCTGCCCCGCGAGGCCGCCCGCGCCTTCACACGCCGTCGCTCAAGTTGGTCGTGAGTGGCGTTTCGGGTTAGAACCCGAAACGCCACTCACGACCAACGGTACCGATCCGAGACGTCCTGAAGGTGGCCTTCGCGACAAACGTCCCGCCTCACGGAGGCTCCGAGTACCCGCACGGCCTAAAGTCCATGACATGACTGAGATGGCCAGGGAAGCCGCGGCCGGTTTCGACAACGCCGGCGGGACGGGCGGGCAGCCCGTGCTCGACCGGCTGGTCGCGCTGCTGGACTTGGAGAAGATCGAGGAGAACATCTTCCGCGGCGTCTCGCCCGCACACTCGCCGGTGCGGGTGTTCGGCGGGCAGGTCGCGGGGCAGGCGCTGGTCGCCGCCGGCCGCACGGTCCCCGAGGAGCGGAAGGTCCACTCGCTGCACGCGTACTTCATCCGCGGCGGCGACCCGAGCGTCCCGATCGTCTACGAGGTCGACCGCATCCGCGACGGCCGCTCCTTCACCACGCGCCGCGTCGTGGGCATCCAGCACGGCAAGGCGATCTTCTCCCTGTCCGCCTCGTTCCAGAAGGACGAGGGCGGTATCGAGCACTCCGAGACCATGCCGGACGTCCCCGATCCCGAGTCGCTCCCGACGCTGCAGGAGCGGGCCGAGGGGTACTTCATGGGCCATCTCGACCGGCCGCGCCCGATCGACCTGCGCTACGTCAACGACCCGCCGTGGGTGACCAGGAAGTCGGGCGACCGGCCCGCCAGGAACCAGGTCTGGATGCGGGCCGACGGCAAGCTCCCGGACCAGCAGCTGCTGCATGTCTGCGTGCTGACCTACGCCTCCGACATGACCCTGCTGGACTCGGTCCTCGCACGCCACGGCGTCTACTGGGATCTCGACAAGGTGCTCGGCGCGAGCCTCGACCACGCGCTCTGGTTCCACCGCCCGTTCCGGGCCGACGAGTGGTTCCTCTACGACAGCGCGTCGCCGACCGCGTCGGGTGCCCGGGGGCTGGCGACCGGCCGGTTCTTCGCCGCGGACGGAACGCATATCGCCACCGTCGTGCAGGAAGGTCTGCTCCGAGTCGTGTGACGTTCCGCATCGGAGTTCTCTTCTCGTCCACCCTTTAGAGGGAATGACGAAACGCTTTAACATCTGGAGCCAGAGCATTACGGGAATGCGGGCATAAAGGGAGGGCCGGAACCGATCGGGGGACGGCTCCGGCCCTGCACCGGGGGTGAATCCGGCTTCGACGGGTATCCTTCCGAAAGCCCATCGGTGCAGCTCGCGGCCCCGCGCCCGTGCCGCGAGCGGATCCGCTGCCGCCGGTGAGGGCGGGCGTACCGCGTTGCACAATGCTCAACCTACAACGGCAATCTGCAAATTGCAGGATGAAAATCGACGCGTGGGTGAAAATGGTCGTGTGACCATCTCACCGAATGTGTCTCGGGCTGGTTAGATGTGCTTCGTGCGGGGTTCCTGAACACTGTTCTCCGCGATGTCGCGATCGTTGGTGCTCGGACAGCTTGTGGAGGTGCCGTGATGACGAGAGGTCAGGGACCCACCGTGCGCCGCCGGCGGCTGGCGAGCGAGCTGAGGCGGTTGCGCGAGGCGGCCGACCTCACCATCGACGAGGTGAGCGAGAAGCTCGAATGCTCGGCGTCGAAGGTCAGCCGGATCGAGACGGGGCACGTCGGCGTCACCCCGCGCGACGCGCGCGACATGCTCGAGCTGTACGGCATCGCGGGCGACGAGCAGGAGGCGCTCGTCCAGCTGGCGAGGGAAGCCCGCAAACGCGGCTGGTGGCACGCGTATAACGAAGTGTTCACCGGCACGTTCGTCGGCTTGGAGGCGGACGCGAGTTCGCTGCGAGCGTTCCAGGCGCTGCTGGTGCCGGGCCTCCTGCAGACCGAGCGCTACGCCAAGGCCGTGATCAGGGCGATGCGGCCCGACGCCGAGGACGCCGAGATCAGGCGCCGGGTGGCGGCGAGGATGGCGCGGCAGGAGCTGCTGACCGATCCCTCGCCACCGGAGTACTGGGCCGTCATCGACGAAGCGGTCCTGCACCGCGTTGTCGACGGGCCCGAGGTCATGGCGGAACAGCTGTACCGGATGGTCACGATGGCGGGGAGGGCGAACGTGACCGTCCAGATCGTGCCGTTCGGCGCGGGTGCCCATCCCGGGATGGAGGGTCCGTTCCTCATCATGGGCTTCCCCGAACTGGCCGACACCGACGTGGTCTACGTCGACAGCACCTCCAGCGGGCTCTACCTGGAGGAACCCCCGGACGTCCGGCGATACGCGTTGATGTTCGACCATCTGCGTGCCGCCGCGTTGAAGCCGGACGACTCGGTCGAGGTGATCGCCGAGGCCGCCGGGAGGTTCGCCGAACAGGCGGCCCTTCCGGAAAGTCACTGGAAACAAGTAAGGAGTGGGGAGCATGACGCCCAACGATGACCTTTCCCAGGCCCGGTGGTTCAAGAGCAGCCACAGCGGTGGCGGCAACGACTGCGTCGAGGTCGCCTTCACCGGTTCCGGTGCCGCGCTGAGGGACTCCAAGGACCCTGAGGGAGGTGCCTTCCGCCTCTCCCCGCAGGCTTGGCGGGGGCTGCTCGGCGCTGTGCGCACGAGTGGCCCGGATCACGGCTAGAGACCATCGAACTCGACCCCTTACGCCCCCCGAGCAGGGGATGGGCCGGCGTAAGGGGTCGAATCACGTCCGGGTGTAGGTGATCACCCGATGCCTCAGGGCACCCCTCAGGACGAATCTCGTCACTACCAACAAGGCAGTGAGTTCCTAAGGGGAAAAGATGAACACGAATGACGCTCTGCTCACCGGCGTACTGGCCGAGGTCGAGTACCGGCGCGAAGAGCTGCAGCGAGCGGGCCGCAGCGTATGGGTCGACCGGGCCCGCCGGGCGGGCAAGCGGATGCGCGCGCAGCGTGCCGAAGTCCGGGTGCCCGCCCAGGAGCGCCGAGAGGTCCGGCAGGCGCCCGCCCGCAGCGGCGACGTCACCCGGTAGAGGTCGAGTGCGATGAAGCTCTCGGCGAAAACACAGGCGAAGTTGTCGGCCCGGTAGGCAAGAATGCACCTCGTGCCCCGTCTTGGCTCCGGAATCCCGATCGTCGCCCGCACTCAGGAGATGCGGCAGCTCCGCGCCGCCTTCGCCCGTGCAGAACGGGGCGAGGCCGGCGCGGTGCTGCTCTCCGGTGACGCCGGCGTCGGCAAGACCCGCCTCCTGACCGCGCTCGGCGAGTACGCCGCCGGCACCGGCGCCCTGGTGCTCACCGGGCGCTGTATCGACGTCCATGAGGGCGGTCTTCCTTATCTTCCGTTCGCCGAGGCGCTGGCGCCGCTGGCGACGACGTCCGATCCCGCGGTCACCGCCGCGCTCCGGGCCCGGCCGGCGCTGGGCAGGCTGCTCCCGCAGATGCAGCAGGCGGAGGACTACCCCGCCATCGAAGACGGTCAGCTCACCGCGAGCGAACGCGTGTCGACGCAACGCCTCGGGCCCGAACGGGACCTCGGCCAGCTCCAGCTGTTCGACGCGGTACTGGGGGTGCTGACCGTCATCGCGCAGCGCCGGCCCGTGGTGATCCTCCTGGAGGATCTGCACTGGGCCGACGGCTCCACCCGGAACCTCCTGTCCTTCCTCCTGACCAGGCTGCGCACCCAGCGGTTGCTGGTGGTGGCGAGCTACCGCGAGGAGGACGTCCACCGGCGGCATCCGCTCCGGGCGGTGCTGTCCGAGGTGGTGCGGCTCGGCGCCGTCGAACGCGTCGAGGTCAAGCCGTTCGGCGCCGAGGACGCGCGCGCGTTCGTCGAGGCGCTGGCCGACGAGCCGATCGGCCAGGACTTGATCGCCGACATCGTCACCCGGTCCGAAGGCAATCCGTTCTTCGTCGAGGAGCTGCTCGCGTCCGCGAAGGACTGCCGCGAGCTCCCCGCCGGGCTGGCCGAAGTACTCCTCGCCAGGGTGGAGCAGCTTTCCCAGATCACGCGCCGGGTGCTGCGCGTGGTCTCGGTCGCGAAGGACGCGGTGGCGCACGCCGCGCTCGCCGAGATCTCCGGGCTGGACGAGCTCGAACTCGACGAGGCGCTGCGCGAGGCCGTGCAGCATCACGTGCTGGTGATCGAGAACGGTTTCTACACCTTCCGCCACGCGCTGCTGCAGGAAGCGGTGTACGGCGACCTGCTGCCGGGGGAGCGGGTGCGCATGCACGCGGCGTACGCGGCCCGCATCCGCGACCGGGCACAGGGCCGCGGCCAGGACGCGCGGCTCGCGCACCACAGCATGGAGAGCAAGGACTTCGTCACCGCGCTGGCCGCGCTGCTGCGCGCGATGGAGGAGGCGGAGAAGCTGGGCGCGCCCGGTTCCGCGCTGCGGCACGTCGAGCAGGCACTGTCCATTTGGGACGCCGTCCCCGCGGCGGACCGGCCGCCGGGTGTCGACGAGCTCCGCCTCCTGCACGAGGCGTCGTATTTCGCGAGCACGTCGGGGGAGCCGGAGCGCGCGGTGGCCTACTCGCGGTCCGCGACCGAGGCGCTCGGCCCGGACACCGGCAACGAACGGGCCGCCAAGGTCTGGCGGCGGCACGCGGAAGCGCTGCTTTCGGTCGACGGCACGATCGACGAGGTCGTCGAGGCGATCGACAAGGCCTGGAAGCTGGTCGAGCACACCGAGGCGAGTGCCGCGCGGGCGTGGGTGCTCGCCACCCGCGCCGGGATCCTGCGGCTGATCGACCGGCACGACGAGGCGCTGCAGTGCGCGCTGGCCGCGGTCGCCGACGCCAGGGCCGTCGGCGCGGGCGGGGCGGAGGCGGCGGCGCTGGTCTCGCTCGGGACGCTGGCCGATTCGGCGGGCGACGTCGAGGAGGCGCGGGAGCGGCTGCGCGAGGCCGAGCGGAAGGCCAGGGATTCCGGCGCGCTCAACGGTGAGCTACGGGCCCTGCATTTCCTCGGGCTGAGCTACGACGACCGGGCCGAGATCCGGTCCGCGCTGAAGTACTACGCCAAGGGCATCAAGCGGGCCAAGGAGACCGGGCTGACCTGGAGCTCGTTCGGCATCGAGCTGCGGACCAAGCACCTCACGCTGCGGTACGTCAGCGGCGATTGGCCGGAAGACGACGACGCGGGCCGCGCGGGCCGCGGTGTTTCGAGTGTCGTCGCCGGGCGGTTCCTGAGCATCTGGGCGCAGTTCGTCGTCGGCAGGGGCCGGTTCGCGGACGCGGACAAGATCCTGCCGAGCCTGCGGCAGCACTGGAGCGCGGACTACTCGATCGCGCTCGCGTCGGCCGACGCCGCGATCCAGCTCGCGTCGTGGCGAGGGGACCACGCGGGCGCCGTGCGGCAGGCGCACGAGCTGATCGACTGGCTCGAAGAGCTCGAACCCGCCGTGCTCGGCGGGATCCGGATCAGCGTGCACGGCCTCGCGGCGGCCGTCGCCCAGGCGGCCGAAGCACGGGTCCGCGGCGATCTGGCGACGGTCGAGGAAGCGGTGGAGTCTGGCGAGAAGTTCCTCGCCCACGGCCGCCACTGCGCCGAACACGGCATCCCGCGTTCGGTGACGCTGGGCCCGGAAGCGCTGGCGTGGCTCGCCCGGCTGGAGGCGCTCGGCAGCTGCCTGCGTGGCGCGGGGGATCCGGCGCTGTGGGCGAAGGCCGTCGAGGCGTTCGGGTACGGCGCGGTGTACGAGCAGGCCATGTGCCGTCTGCAGCACGCGAAGTCCCTGCTGGCTTCGGACGGCGACACCGCGCTCGCCACGTCGGAGCTGCTGGCCGCGCACGCGGTGGCCGATCGGCTGGGCGCCTGCCCGCTGCGCGAAGCCGTCCGCGAGCTCAGCCACCGGGCGCGTGTCGAGCTGCCCGGGGAGGCCGTGGCGCCGCGTCGTGACGTCGTGGATCCGCTCACCGATCGGGAACGCGACGTGCTGGAGCGCGTGGCGCTCGGCCGGACCAACCGGCAGGTCGGCGAAGAGCTGTACATCAGCGAGAAGACGGTGAGCGTCCACCTTTCGCGCGTGATGGCGAAACTCGGCGCGAGCCGCCGGGCCGAGGCCGTCGCGATCGCCTACGACCGGGGCCTGCTGGCCGCGCCCACCTCTCCCTAGCCGCGTTTAGTCCTCTGAATGTGGCGGCATGGGTCGCAGGTCCGTGAGGGCCTCCTTACCTACCCTGAAGGTAGGGAAGGAGGCCTTCACGGACTTACGCGACCGCCCTCCGTGGCGCCAGCAACACCACCAGCCCTACAAGTCACAGCGGCTGGCGCGTGAAGGACCCCTTCCCTCGGCTGAGCCGAGGAAACTCGACCTTCAGCGGCGGGGGAGGCGGCGGAGCGCCTTGAGACCGGCGCTCAGCCCTCGCGCCCAGAGCTTCGGCGGGATTCCGCGGCCGGGGCGCAGCGGCATCCCGCGCTGCACCGCGATCGCCTGGGCCTCGGTGTACTTGAGCAGGCCTTCGGCACCGTTGCGCCGCCCGACGCCGGACTCCTTCATCCCGCCCATCGGCAGTCCCACGGTCCCGAAGGTCGCCGCGAAACCCTCGTTGACGTTGACGGTCCCGGCCTTCAGCCGCGCCGCGACCTCCCAGCCCGCCCGGCCGTTGCGCGACCACACGCTCGCGTTCAGCCCGAACTTCGTGTCGTTGGCGCGTTCGATCGCGTCGGTGACGTCGGTGTAGCCGTAGATCGACACGACCGGCCCGAAGGTCTCCTCCGCGAACAGCTTGACGTCCTCGGTGACGTCGGTGAGCACGGTCGGCTCGTAGAACAGCGGGCCGAGGTCGGGCCGGGCCTTACCGCCGGTGAGCACCTTCGCGCCCTTGGACCGGGCGTCCTCGACATGCGCCGACACCGTCTCCAGCTGGGCCTCCGAGGTCAAAGATCCCATCTGCGCCTGGTAGTCCAGGGCGCCGCCGAGCCGCAGCGCGGCGGTCTTGGCGACGAAGGCGCGGGTGAACTCCTCGCGGATCGACTCGTGGACGTAGATGCGTTCGACCGAGACGCACAGCTGCCCGGCGGAGGAGAAGCACGCGGTCACCGCGCCGGTCGCGGTCTTGGCGATGTCCGCGTCGGGCAGCACGATCATCGGGTTCTTGCCGCCGAGTTCGAGCGAGTAGCTCGTCAGGCGCTCCGCCACCTTCGCGGCGAGACCCTTGCCCGTGGGCGTGGAGCCGGTGAAGCAGAGATAGTCCGACTCCTCGACCAGCGCGTCGCCGATCTGCGAACCCCGGCCGAGCACGATCTGCCAGACACCGGCGGGCAGCCCGGCCTCCTCGGCGACCTCCTGCAGCCACAGCGCCGAGAGCGCGGTCTGGTTGTCCGGCTTCTGCACGACGGTGTTGCCCGCCGCGAGCGCGGGGAGGACGTCCATCGCGGTCAGCGCGAGCGGGTAGTTCCACGGCGAGATGATCCCGACGACACCCTTGGGGTGCCGGATTTCGCCGACCTTCGTCAGCACCGGGATCAGCCCAGCGGCGCGACGCGGGGAGAGGATCTTCGCGCTGTGCTTGCCGTAGTAGGCGGCGACGAGGGCGGTGGCGCTGACCTCGTCGAAGGCGTCCATCCGCGCCTTGCCCGCCTCGATCTGCACGAGGTCGAGCGCCTCTTCCTGCCGCTTCAGCACCAGGTCGTGCAGGCGGATCAGGATGCGCTGGCGGTCTTCGACCGGCCGCTCGGCCCACGCACGCTGAGCTTCACGCGCCTGGTCGAACACGGCGCGGACGTCGGCGTCGGTGGCTTGGGGCAGCGTCGCGATCGGCTGCCCGGTGAAGGGCGCGCGCATCTGGACCGGCGCGGAATCCGCCCCGCCCACGACCCGGCGCACGAGCCGTTCCGCCCTGGCCGCGGCCGGGGCGCCGGGGACGTCGCCGATGGTGGCCGGTCCTTCGGTGTGGTGGCCCGCGCTCGCCGGTGTCGTGCTCGTCATGCCGTCTCCGTTCCATACCGCGCGGAGCCGGGGAGGCGCCACGCAGAGCCCAGGTGTTACCGACGAGTACAGCATACCGCCGGTATGGAGACTGTCCACCGCTGATGTGAATCAGTTTCACGTATTGCCCGGCTGAGGCGGGTTGCCGGGGGAGGGACGGAGGATGTCCTGCTGCTGCAACGCGGATCCCGCGGGCGGGGTCGGCGGCGACGGCGGCTCGTAGGCCTGCTGGTATTGCCGCGGAGGAACGCCGGGCGGGTAAGGGGTGTAAGCGGCGGGGTAAGGGGCCTGCCGGGGTGACGCCGGTTCACGACGGTTGGCCACGACCGCCAGCCCGATCGTGAGCAACGCCACGAGCCCGCCGGCGAGCAGGATCCAGAATCCGCTCCCGGTCCCATAGCGCGAGACGAACCGGCCGGTGTCCTGGCCGAAGCTCAGGCTCGCCGAGATGTCCATGCCGAGCATCCAGACGCAGGCCGCGGTCCCCGCTCCGCCCGCGATGAGCAGCGTCCTCGACGTCGTCGCGGCGGGCGAACCCGAATTGCGCTGGTACGCGGCGAAACCCACCGCGGCCCCGGCAAACAGGGTCAACGCGGCGGCGGACAACGGGATGCCGTAGCGGGCGACATGCGTCTTGTCGTAGAACTCCTTTTCCTCCGCCGACGGTTCGATGTCGAAGGTCCGCGTCCAGCCGGTCTCGGCGAATTTCGACACCGTCTTGCCGTCGGAGACCTGCTCGTACGTCGACTGCGGGAGAAAAGTCGCGATGAGGACCAGCAGGCCGGCGAAAACCCCCATCATCGCGGCGAAAAGGCGGGGGAGCCGCAGATCTGACGGCGGTCGCGGGGGCGGTGTTGCGCCGAACGGGCCAGTCGGTTGGTACGGCTGCTGCTGCGGCGCGTTCATGGTCGACTCCTCCGCTGGTTCCGTTGTCCAGCAAGGAATTCCACCACGGATCGGCCGACGGGATAAGTGTCAGCTGTGCTCTGGTCAAGGGCTTTCGCGCGTGCTACGCGGAGCTGTCCTCGTACAACATGACCGCGACGCGTTTCCATTCGTCGAGCAATTGCCGGCGCCGCTTCGGATCGCCGCCGAGTTCGGCGTCCAGCGCCAGCCCGCGCGTGAGATTCACGGTCAGCCAGAACAGGATCTCCGCGCGTTCCTTCGGGAGATCCCCGGCGACGGCGGTGACGTGCTCCAGCGTCGAGCGGCCCAAAGCCTTGTCGACCGGGCGGATCGCTTCGCGGAGCTCGGGGTCGGTGCGCGCCGCCACCCACAGCTCCGTGGCCGCTGTGGACAGCGTGCCGGAGTAGCCCTCCCACAGCAGGTCGATCGCCGCCGCGACACCCGAGGCGCCGCCGGGGAGCGCCGTGATCGACGCCGCGAGGCGTCCGCGCAGTTTCTCCGTCAGATGCTCGACGGCGGCCGCCATGAGCTCGGCCTTCGCCGAGAAGTGATGCTGCACGGCGCCCTTCGAGACGCCGGCGCGGGCGCAGATCTCCTGGACCGAGGTGCGCGCGTAGCCGAGATCGACCAGGCAGTCGATGGTCGCGTCGAGCAGGGCGGCGCGGGTCTGCTCGCGCCGCTCGGCCTGGGTGCGGTGGGTCCTGCCGAGCACACTCACCGGATCCTGCCCCCCTTTACGTGCAGCTCGGTACGGATGTACATTCCGCATGGAACTTACATTCTAAGCGTCATGTTTTCCAGGTCCGATCAGGAGGCGTTGGCCGTGCCCTTGCAGATCCAGAAGAGTTCGTGGAGCACGACGGAGCTCGAAGACCTCCGGGACCTCGCCCGGACCTTCTGCCAGAAGGAACTCGTGCCGAACCAGGAGCGCTGGGCGGCCGAGAAGAAGGTCGACCGCGAGCTGTGGACGAAGGCGGGCGAGGTCGGCCTGCTGGCCCTGTCCATCCCGGAGGAGTACGGCGGTGGCGGCGGCACGTTCGCCCACGAGGCCGTGCTCTACGAAGAGCAGGCCCGCTCCGGCGACAGCGCATGGGGCGTCACCGTCCACAATGGAATCGTCGCGCACTACATCCTCGAGTACGCGAACGAAGAACAGAAGAAGGCGTGGCTGCCGAAGTTCGCCTCCGGCGAGATGGTCGGCGCCGTCGCGATGACCGAACCCGGCACGGGTTCGGACCTGCAGAACATCAAGACCCGCGCGGTCCGCGACGGCGACCACTACGTGATCAACGGCGCGAAGACGTTCATCACCAACGGTTTCCACGCCGACCTCGTCGTGGTCGCGGTGAAGACCGACCCCGACGCCGGAGCGCAGGGTGTCTCGCTGATCGCCGTCGAGACCGACACCCCGGGCTTCAGCCGCGGTCGCGTCCTCGACAAGATCGGCCTCAAGGGCCAGGACACCGCGGAGCTGAACTTCGACGACGTCCGCGTCCCCGCCGCCAACCTCCTCGGCGCCCAGGAAGGCCTCGGCTTCATCCAGCTGATGCAGCAGCTTCCGCAGGAACGGCTGATCATCGCCGTCACCGCGGTCGCCGGGATGGAGGCCGCGATCGACCAGACCATCGCCTACACCAAGGACCGCCAGGCGTTCGGCCGTCCGGTCTACAACTTCCAAAACACGAAGTTCAAGCTCGCCGAGGCGGCGACCGAGGCCGCGGTGTCGCGCGCGTTCCTCGACCAGTGCATCGAACGGCACCTGCGCAAGGAACTCGACGTGCAGGGCGCGGCGATGGCGAAGCTGTGGACCACCGAACGGGTCAACAAGGTCGTCGACGACTGCCTGCAGCTCTTCGGCGGCTACGGCTACATGACCGAGTACCCGATCGCGCGCGCGTGGGCCGACATCCGGATCTCCCGCATCTTCGGCGGCACCAGCGAGATCATGAAGGAAATCATCTCCCGCACGCTGTAGCGGAACCGTTGGCGCAGAAAGGAAAGACGTGGCGAAAAAGGCCGGCCCGCTCAGCGGGCTCAAGGTCGTCGAACTGGCCGGGCTCGCCCCGGCGCCGTTCGCCTGCACGATCCTCGCCGATCTCGGCGCGGAGGTCGTCCGGATCGACCGGGCGACACCGGGCAACGACGTCATCGGGTTCCCGAACGATCCGCTCGCGCGCGGCAGGCGGTCGATCGGGATCAACACCAAGACCCCCGAGGGCGTCGAACTGGTGCTGAAACTCGCCGACGACGCCGACGTGCTCATCGAGGGTTTCCGCCCCGGCGTCGCCGAGCGGATGGGCATCGGGCCGGAACAGGTCCACGCCCGCAATCCGCGGCTGGTCTACGGTCGGATGACCGGCTACGGCCAGGACGGCCCGCTGGCGACCGTCGCCGGGCACGACATCAACTACATCGGTATCTCCGGCGCGCTCGAACCCATCGGGCACGCCGGGCAGCGGCCGGTGGTGCCGCTCAACCTCGTCGGTGACTTCGGCGGCGGTGGCCTGCTGCTCGCGATGGGGGTGCTGGCGGCGCTGTTCGAGCGCCAGACGTCCGGCAAGGGCCAGGTGGTCGACGCGTCCATGGTGGACGGTGCGGCGCTGCTGACCACCAGCCTGCACGGACTGCTGGATTCCGGGCTGTGGTCCGGTGGGCGCGGCGAGAACATGCTCGACGGCGGCGCGCCGTTCTACGACACCTACGAGACCGCCGACGGCAAGTACGTCGCCATCGGCGCGATCGAGATGCGGTTCTGGGGCGACCTGGTGAAGGTGCTCGGTCTCGACCCCGAGGAGACCCCGGTCCACGTCGACAAGAACGAGTGGCCGAAGCTGCGCAAGATCGTCGCCGAAGCCGTCGCGAAGCACACTCGCGACGAGCTGGTCGCGAAGGCGGAGGGCACCGACGCGTGCCTGACGGCGGTGCTCTCCCCGAAGGAGGCTCCGTCGCATCCGCACAACGTCGCGCGCAAGACCTTCGTCGACGTCGGCGGCATGCTGCAGCCCGCGCCGGCGCCGAGGTTCGACCGCACGCCGGCCGAGACGCCGGAACCGCCGCGGCCCAAGGGCGGCGACACCGCCGAGGTCCTCGCCGAACTCGGCGTGGACGCCGACGGGATCGAACGGCTCCGGGCCGCCGGGACGATCGCCTAAAGGTGTTCCGGGTCGGGGCCCAGGTCGGACCGCACCACCGAATAGAGGATGTGGTCGCGCCAGGCCCCGTCCCGGAACCCGTAGCCGCGCAGCACACCCTCCCGGGTGAAGCCCGCCTTCGTCAGGGAGCGCTGCTCGGCGAGGTTGCCCGCCTCCGTCGACGCCTCGACCCGGTTCATCTGCGTGTGCGCGAAGAGGTAGCGGACCAGAAGCCGCTGGGCCTCGGTCCCGTAGCCGTGGCCGCGCGCCTCGGGGATGAGCACGAGCCCGGCGTTCCAGCAGTACGACGTCGAGCCCGTCCTGGTCTTGTGCCAGGAGACGAAACCGAGCCGCTGCCCGCCGAGGTCGATCATCAGCATCCCGTTGTCCGCGGCGAGCATGCCGGTCTCGGCCCAGCGGCGGCGCAGGAAATGCGGATCGTGCCAGCCATGCCACTCGAACGGGCCCGCGGCCCGCGGATCGTTCGTGAGCGCTTCGAGCATCGGCAGGTCGTCTTCGGACACCGGTCTGAGTGCGACTCCGGTTTCTGTCATCCGACAGACCTTAGGACCGATCTCCCTCGAAGCTGCCGTGACGCCCCGCGCCGCCACTGAACCGGCCGGCGCCTTCGACGGCCTCTTCGGCGAGCCCGCCGTCGATCAGCGCGTTCGAGAACTCGGCACGCAACGCCTCTTCTTCGGTGAGCCCGTACTGGCCGTACGCGGATTTGCGATCCGCGCGCAGGCACGCCTGGGGGAACGCGGCCAGATCGCGTGCCAGCGCTTGCGCGGCCGCCAGTGCCTCGCCGTCGGGCACGACCCGGTTCGCGAGCCCGATCGCGAGCGCCTCGTCGGCGTCGACCGGCCTGCCGGTGAGGATCAGGTCCATCGCCCGTGAATGCCCGATCAGCCGGGGGAGGCGCACCGTGCCGCCGTCGATCAGCGGCACGCCCCAGCGGCGGCAGAACACGCCGAAGACGGCCGTGGTGTCGGCGACGCGCAGGTCGCACCACAGCGCCAGCTCCAGCCCGCCCGCGACGGCGTGCCCGCGGACCGCGGCGATCACCGGCTTCGACAGGGCCATGCGTGACGGGCCCATCGGCCCGTCACCCGCCGGGCTGAGCGAGTTGGAGCGGCCGGTGCCGATGGCCTTCAGATCGGCTCCGGCGCAGAAGGCGTCACCCGAACCGGTGAGGACGGCGACCGCGGCCTCCTCGTCGGAGTCGAAGGCACGGAACGCGTCGGCGAGAGCGTTCGCGGTCGGTCCGTCCACGGCGTTGCGCGACTCGGGGCGGTTCAGCGTGATCGTCGTGACCGGCCCGTCCCGGTGGACGAGAACGTTTTCGCTCATCGATCGCTCCCTCGAGGAAATCCGGGTGGGCAACAGGGCCCGATTCTCCTTAAAGTGGTGACAAAGTCCGCAGTGCGCGCGGAGTCATCGTCTGGACACTACGGTGTGATGGGATGGAGCCATGTCGCCCGGCTTGAAGAAATTCGTTGTCATCGCCGTCGTCGCGCTCGTGCTCTTCTTTCTGATCAGCAGGCCGACGCAATCCGCCGATGCCGTCCACACCGCGCTCGGCTGGCTCCGGTCCGGCGCCGAAGCCATCGTGACGTTCGTCCGGAGCCTCTTCTCCTGACCCTCGCGCGACGATCACCGGTGTCCTGGTGGCGCCGGTGATCGCTGTGCGCGACCACCAGCCGTTATCACTCAGCGTCACCCGTCTCGCATTTCGGTCGGACGACTCGACCATCCGGGTGGATTGCCCCCGAAAACCCGCTGGTCGACGAATTCGTGCCCGGGAAGCTCTGGCGGAAGAGACCTCCGCGCCCCTACGGTGCTCACATTGCGTGATCGGTTGGTCCTCCAGGCGCCGGAGCCGGCCTCCTGGGCGAGGAGTTTCCGCAGGTGCGAGCCTCACGGCAGCGGAACTTTCAGCCGGGCAAGTAAGTCAGGGCTTGTCAGTCGGGGAATCATGAGGAGGCAGGGATGACCGGAGATCCCGGAGTCGATGCGTTGATCCGGCAGTGGGCGGCCGAGCGTGAGCAGACCCCCGAGGAGCAGGAAGCCGATCGCATCGCGTCGGCGTGGCTGGCCGAGGTGCCGAGGCAGGCCCCCGGAATCCCCGGCCAGCGTCAGCAGTCCGGCCAGGGCCGCTGGGCGCCGGTCGAGGCCGCCGACCCCGGCTACCTCGACGCGATGCGCCGCCGTCTCCCGGAGGTCCCGCAGGACCTGCTCGTCGCGGCCGCCGGCTGGTGGCAGATGGTCGGCGGGGTCGCCGAGGCCGAAGCCTGGTGGGACGCCGGCATCAGCCCGCTCGACCAGCGCGCGCTCGACTACCGCGCGGCCGGGCTCGCCCCGTCCGACCTGAGCCGCCGTCTCGGCCCGATGACCGTTCTGCAGCACCTCCGCCGCGGCAGCGCCCCGGCCTGGTGCGTGGCTCGGCTGGCGAGGCAGCAGAAGTCCGCCTGATGAGAACTTCTCGCACGCGCGGGTGAACCGGCGTGGCAAGGGCGATTCCGGCGACCGCGTAACGCTAACCTGCGCGGGCTCGTTGTTCGAGCATCGGTCGTGATCGCCGCCCACGCTGGAGGACCCGCTTCGTGCGCACCACCCCGGAAAACGACGCGCTCGTCGCCGACCCGGCCACGCCCGCTCCGCGCCGCCGCGTGGCGGGCGCCGCCGTACTCGGCAGGCTGGTGATCGTGCTGGCCGTGCTCGCCCTCGCCGCGGGCGGGATCTGGCTGGTGACCAAGGCGTCCGCCCCGGTCGCGAGCCCCACGACGATGGAGATCCCCGCCCTGCAGGTCAAGGCGGCGGACGTCAAACCCGGTTCGGTCGCCCCGGTCAACGCCACCGTCGCCGGCGGCGCGACCCAGCAGACCGCGCCCCAGCAGGCACAGCCGAAACCGGGCAAGGACCCCCTGACCGCCTGGACCGAGCGGGCGGCGCAGGCCACCGGCATCCCGGCCAGGGCGCTGCTCGCCTACGGCAACGCCGAACTGGCGATGCGGCAGATGCAGCCGAACTGCAAGATCTCGTGGGCGACCCTGGCCGGTATCGGCCGGATCGAGTCGAACCACGGCCAGTACGGCGGCGCCGTCCTCGGCCAGGACGGGCGGCCGTCGAAGCCGATCATCGGCGTCCCGCTCGACGGATCGCCCGGTGTCAAGGCGATCGGCGACACCGACGGCGGCCAGTTCGACGGCGACGCGGCCGTCGACCGCGCGGTCGGCCCGATGCAGTTCATCCCCAGCACCTGGCGCCGGTACGCCGCCGACGGCAACCGCGACGGCCTCGGCGACCCGCAGCAGATCGACGACGCGACGCTCGCGGCGGCGCGCTACCTGTGCGTGAACAACCGGGACATGGCGGCCGCGTCGGGGTGGTGGCAGGGAATCCTGTCGTACAACAACTCGACCGAGTACGCGCAGAAGGTCTTCGGGCTGGCGGACGACTACGCGAAGGCCGTCGCCACCCGCTCGTGAGTGGTAAGACGTTCTAACCGAGGTCCAGTCGGTGAAGGCCTGGGCGTGTCGCGAAAGCCACTTTCGCGACATCAGACGTCTCGAAAGTGGCTTTCGCGACATGCTCGCCAACGCGACCCGGCAGGCCCTGACCGTCCTTGCCACTCACGAGGCCGGTGGTAGGACCAAGGTCCCGAGCGTGCAGGTCGGCGAGGATTCGCCGCGCGCCCAGTGCTAGCGTCGATGTGTGTCCGCTTCGCCCGTCATCCTGCGCCGTCTCGGCATCGCCGGCGTCTGCCTGGTGAGCCTGGCGCTGTGCTGCGGGCTCGCGTGGTGGCAGTGGGAGCGGTTCTCCTCGGCCAGCGGGACGTTCCAGAACCTCGGCTACGTCCTGCAGTGGCCGCTGTTCGGGCTGTTCCCCGCGTTCATGTTCTGGCGGATCCGCAAGCTTCGCCGCCAAGCCGCCGAGGCCGACACCCCGGAAACGGTGGCCGAGACCACCGCCCCCGAGGTTCCCGCGCCCCGGCAGCGGCGTGCCCCGGCGCCGCCGCCCCCCGAGGACGACGAGCTCGCCGCGTACAACCAGTACCTTCGCGAACTCAACGCCCGCGACAAGTAGTCCCCAGAGAGGTTCGAGACCCTATGACCACCCGAACTGACGACGCCGCCCCGGCCCGCCCGGTCTCGCTGGGCGGACCGCTGATCCGGTTCCGCGTCGCGGCGTACGCCACCGGTGTGGCCCTGCTCGGGCTGGTCGTCGAAATGCTGCTGCAGTACGTCTTCCGCGTGGAACTTCCCCAGTTCGTGAAGATGATCCCCATGGTCCACGGCGGGCTCTACCTGATCTACCTGCTGCTCGCGGTCGACCTCGCGATCAAGGCCCGCTGGTCGATGAAGGGCACGCTCCTCGTGCTGATCGCCGGCTGCATCCCGTTCTTCTCGTTCGTGATGGAGCGCAAGGTCACGCACAAGGTC
This sequence comes from Amycolatopsis roodepoortensis, assembly GCF_024628825.1. Lineage (NCBI taxonomy): Bacteria > Bacillati > Actinomycetota > Actinomycetes > Pseudonocardiales > Pseudonocardiaceae > Amycolatopsis > Amycolatopsis roodepoortensis. The sequence continues at coordinate 2,197,957 of NZ_CP102415.1, read as the reverse complement.
CAGGCGGGCGTCAAGCTCTAAGCCCGGCGCCGGAAGGTCAGGGCCACCAGGAACGACACCGCCGTCACGACGGCCGCGGCGGTGAAGGCCGCGGTCATCCCGGCGACCGTGGTCTCCGCCGGGTTTCCGGACGGGGTCCGCGTCGCCGCGCCGAACACGGTGATCAGGATCGCCAGCCCCAGTGTCGCCCCGACCTGCTGCAACGTCTGCAGCGCGCCGCCCGCGGCACCCGCGTCGTCCGTGGGCACCGTCGCCATGATGATCACGCTGAGCGGGGAGAACGCCAGCCCGGCGCCCACGCCCATCAGCAGCATCGGCCCGAGCAGATGCGAAAAGTAGCCGCTGTCCGTGGTCAGGGTGGTCAGCCAGACGACGCCGCCGGTCATCAGCGCGGTCCCGGTCAGCGCGAGCGGTTTCGGCCCGAACCGGGGGAGCAGTTTCGGGATCAGCCTGCTCAGCAGGAACATGCAGACCGCCATCGGCAAGAACGCGAAGCCGGTCTCCAGTGCGGCGAAACCCGCGATGTCCTGCAGGAACTGGGTCAGGAAGAAGAACATCGACATCATCGCCATCGGCCCGAGGAAGAAGTTGACGTAGGCCGCGGCCCGGTCGCGTTCGGCGAACAGGCGCAGGGGGATCAGCGGTTCGCGCACCCTCGTCTCGATGAGGACGAACGCGGTCAGCAACGCCAGCCCGGCGGCGAGGCCGCCGAGGGTGATCGTGTCGCCCCAGCCGTGCGACGCGGCGTGGGTGAAGGCGAACACGAGCGAGCCGACACCGAGGGTGCCGGTGAACGCGCCGGGAAGGTCCAGCCGGGCGCGCCGCCGGGGCGGATCGGCCACGTACCGCGAGGTGAGCAGCACGATCGCGAGCCCGAACGGGACGTTGATGTACAGCGCCGCGCGCCACGAGATCCATTCGGTGAGCAGGCCGCCGAGCAGCAGGCCGATCGCGAAACCGCTGCTGGACATCGCCGAAAACAACGCCAGCGCGCGTACTCGCGCCTTGGCTTCGGTGAACGTGCTGGTGATCAGCGCGAGCGTGCTCGGCCCGGCGAGCGCGGCGCCGACGCCCTGCGCGACCCGGGCCGCGATGAGCAGTTCCGCCGAACCGGCGAGACCGCCGAGCAGGGAGGCGGCGGTGAACACGGCCGTGCCGGCGACGAACGTCCGGCGGCGGCCGAACAGGTCGCCCGCGCGTCCGCCGAGGAGCAGCAAGCCGCCGAAGACCAGGCTGTACGCGGTCATCACCCAGGACAGGCCAGTATCGGTGAAGCCGAGTTCGGACTGGATACGGGGGAGCGCGACGTTCATCACCGTCGCGTCGAGGATGAGCATGAGCTGACAGGTCAGGATGATGGGGAGGACCAGCCGGTGCGGAGGTGACGGGGCCCCGGCCGTTTCCGGCCTCGGCTCGGCACGCAGGGTTCGCTCGGTCAAGGAATACTCCGAAGACGTAACGAGATGAAGCGGAGAGACTCTCCACTTGAGGTCGTGAGCGATGATATGGAGACGGTCTCCGCTTACGCAAGTGAATTCGGAGAAGGTCTCCGTTTTCGTCGCCCGAGGAGGTGCAGATGGTCACGGCCGATCCGGCCCGCCCCATGCGCGCGGACGCGCGGCGCAACTACGAGCGCATCGTGGCCGTGGCGAAGGAGGCGTTCACCGCCGACGGTGTGGACGTGCCCGCCGACGACATCGCCAAACGCGCCGGTGTCGGCGCGGGCACGTTGTACCGGCACTTCCCGACGCGCGACAAGCTGATCGAGGCCGTCTACCGCGACGAGATCGACGGTCTGGCACAGCAGGCGTACGACCTGCTCGACGAATTGCCGCCGGGCGAGGCGCTCGAGACGTGGCTGGCCACGCACGTCATCTACGTGGTCGAGAAGCACGGCCTCGCGATGACGCTGAAGGCGTCCGTCGACGCGGGCTCCGAAGTCTTCGCCTGGTGCCAGGCACGGTTGCGGGCCGCGGCCGACACGATCGTGAAGGCGGCTCAGGACGAGGGCGTGCTCCGGCCCGACGTCGCGGGCGTCGACATCCTGCGGCTCGGGCACGGGCTGGGTTCGGCCGCGAGCAAGGCTTCGGAGGAGGACACGAAGCGGCTTCTCACGATCGTGCTGGACGGTCTCCGAACGCGATGAAGGGTCCTTGCGAATTCTGCAAGGACCCTTCATCGCACGCGTCGGGAGGTGCCGCGCGTTGGCCTGCCGGCTGGATCGCAGCCCACGCGCCGGCGACCAACGTCGGTGTTGCGAAAGCCACTTTCGCAACCTTCAACGTTGCGAAAGTGGCTTTCGCAACGTGTCGCGGGTCGAGGCGCGTCAGGAGCCGATCCCGGTGAGGGACCGCACCTCCATCTCCGCGTGCTTGACCGGATCGGCCTTCGACCGGCCGACGAACGTGCCCACGAACCCGCACAGGAACGAGAACGGGATCGACACCAGGCCCGGATTCTTCAGCGGGAACCAGTGGAAGTCCACGCTCTTGATGATCGAGTCCGCGGCCCCGGACATCACCGGTGAGAAGAACACGAGCACCAGGCTGGCGATCAACCCGCCGTAGATGCCCCACAGGGTGCCGGTGGTGTTGAAGCGTTTCCAGAACAGCGAGTACAGCAGCGTCGAGAGGTTCGCCGACGCCGCGACGGCGAACGCCAGCGCCACCAGGAACGCGATGTTCTGCCCGTTCGCCAGGATGCCGCCCACGATCGCGAGCGCCCCGACGGCGACCGCGGTGAGCCGGGCGACGCGGACCTCCGAGGCCGGTTCCGCCTTGCCGCGTTTGAAGATGTTCGCGTACACGTCGTGCGCGAAGGACGCCGAAGCGGTGATCGTCAGCCCGGCGACGACGGCGAGAATGGTCGCGAACGCCACCGCCGAGACGATGCCGAGCAGGACGGTGCCGCCGATGTTCAGCGCGAGCAGCGGCGCCGCCGAGTTCTCCCCGCCGGGCGCGTTCTTGATCGCCTCGGGGCCGACCAGCGCGGCCGCGCCGAAGCCGATGACCAGCGTGCACAGGTAGAAGATCGTCATGCACGCGGTCGCCCACACGACAGAGCGGCGCGCCTCGCGCGAGTTCGGCACCGTGTAGAAGCGCATCAGCACGTGCGGGAGCGCGGCGGCGCCGAGGACCAGCGCCAGCGCCAGCGAGACGAAGTCGAGCTTCGTGACCTCGCTCTTGCCGTAGGAGCCGCCCGGCTCCAGCAGCTCGTCACCGAGTGGGCTGTTGTCGGCGGCGGCCGCGAGCAGGTTCGAGAAGCTGAAGCCGAACTTGCCGAACAGGAACACCGTGATCAGCGCACCGGTCAGCAGCAGGATCGTCGCCTTGATGATCTGCACCCACGTGGTGCCCTTCATCCCGCCGACCAGCACGTACAGCACCATGACGACACCGACGACGCCGATCACCAGCGCCTGGCCGATACCGCCGTGGATGTCCAGCAGCAGTGCCACCAGGCCGCCGGCGCCCGCCATCTGCGCGAGCATGTAGAAGAAGGAGATCACCAGGGTCGACGTCGCGGCCGCGGCGCGGACCGGGCGCTGCTTCATCCGGAAGCTCAGCACGTCGCCCATGGTGAAGCGGCCGGTGTTGCGCAGCAGCTCCGCGATCAGCAGCAGGTCGACCATCCACGCGACGAGGAACCCGATCGAGTACAGGAAGCCGTCGTAGCCGTGGATCGCGATCGCCCCGGCGATGCCGAGGAACGACGCCGCCGAGAGGAAGTCACCCGAAAGCGCGATGCCGTTCTGCCGCCCGGTGAAGGCGCTGCCCGCGGCGTAGTAGTCCGAAGTGGACGAGTTGCGCGTGCTGACGCGGTACACCACGAACAGGGTGATCGCGACGAAGAGCGCGAAGACCGCGATGTTCAGCACCGGGTCGTTGTCGGGGAGGCTCATCGCTCACCCGCCCCGACGGAGGCCCGCAGGGCTTCGACCTTGGGGTCGAGCCGCTTCTTGGCGAACTTCAGGTAGGCGACCGTGATCAGGATCGTGCTGGCGAACTGGCCGAGCCCGAGCAGCATGCCGACGTTGACCTCGCCCCACACCTTCCGGCTCATGAAGTCGTGCGCGTAGGCGGCCAGCAGCACGAACGTCATGTACCAGGTGAAGAACAGCAGGCTCATCGGGAACACGAACCGGCGGAAGGTCTTGCGCAGCGCGACGAACTCCTTGCCGTGCTGGATCCGGTCGAAGTCCGGGCCGGTGGCGCGCGGCGGCGGGGGAGTGGGCTGGCGCTCGCGGACGAACAGCGCGGGCATCTGCCCGGTGTCCTCCAGGGCGTTGCTCGCCGCGTAAGGACGCGCGACGTCGGGCATGGGTTCCTCCGGGGCTTGCATCCGTGGCGCGGTACGGGGAGCGCACATACTAACTACGGCTTCACCCGCTCTGAATAGGCGACCCCGGTTCCACGAAGGCGTGGGGAGGTATTCGGTTTTACCTTCCATTGGTGTTTCCGGAAATCGTTTCGGCCGGAATGAACCGCCTTTATCACTCGTCGTAGTGAGCAGGATTGTCACGCGCGGTCGTCGCCCGAACGGCCCACTGCGGCAAACGATGGACGACGACCACGCTCTGTCGCCCATTTTGGTGACAGATCGTAGTTTCGCTACCTCGGAGCGACGGGTTCCGATACCGTGCCCGCCATCCCGGTCCGGGGAAGATCCCCCGCTTCACCGGGCGTCTCGAAAGAAATCACCATGTCGGGCGACATCGAACCGGCTTGGGGGTCAAGGCCACAACATCGGGCACATATTTGGGCTTGACCCACCCGTTGGGGGCACGGAAAGTAGTTCGTACGGGCGACGCGGCTACCGTACGTAGGCTGATCGGGTGATTAGGGCACCCTGTGTATCCACGCAACCCGTAACCGGAATTCCCTCGTTTGTGACGCGCGAGCGGTTTTCCTGCCCCGCGGATCGTTCGGGCGCACGCTTTTCGCTGGTCAGCACCCGTGTACTGAACGGAATTGACGGCACCCGGATTGGTGTACGATTCTTTGGCCCGGCTGACCCGCAGTGACCGATTGGCAAAGAAAAGTTGATCTCGACGACCATGCACTTCGCAGGTTGCGACCTGCACGTGCAGGTGCAAGAACTTCCGAAGCGGACCGGTGTGCCCAGTGACACCAGGGACACCAGGATCGCCGGACCGATTTCCCCACGTCGCGATCGGTCACGCGGCCAGACCCGGGCCGAGTTCCCCGCAGGCGGACACCTTGCGGGAACGGACGCCTCAGACCGAGCCAGGACGCCGGACAGGGAGTCACCTACGTGACCGTTGCAGGAGAAGGCCAAGTGCCGGTCGGGGAGCTGCTGGGACGCACTCCCCGGCCATCTCGGTGGGCCACCGGCTGGCGCACGCTCGTGCGCTGGCGGGACTGGAGCCTGCCGGTGAAGCTGTCGGCCGTGACGCTGGTACCGATCCTCATCGCGCTCGCGCTGGGCATCGCCACCATCGCCGGCCAGGTCGGCCGGTCCGACGGCTACCAGCGGCTCGACCGTCTCGTCGCGCTGAGCGGGCACATCCGCACCCTCGCCGACGGCCTCGGCCGCGAACGCACCCAGTCCGCCGCGGGACTGACCGCCGGCACCGTCGGGGGAACCCTGGAGCTCGCTTCGGCACGCGCCGACGTCGACACCGCCATCCCGCTCTACGGCGCCGCGGCGACGCGTGCCGTGGAGAACGAGCCGTCGCTCCGTCAAGCGCGTGAAGCGGCGGCCGCCCAGCTCGACCGGCTGCCCGACATCCGGCAGCGGGCCTCCTCCGGGCAGCTCGATCCCGTCCAGGCGATCGGCGAGTACACCGACGTCACCACCGCGCTGCTCGCCCTCGACACCGCGCTGGCCGCCGGTGCCGGACAGGACGTCCTCGGCGGCACCCCCACGGCGTTGCACGACCTCGCCATGATGAAGGAACAGCTGTCGCTCAGCCAGGCTCTGGTCTCCTTCGGCATCGCCCGGTCGAGCCTCGCGCCGAGCGAGCTCGACCAGGTGCGCACCGCCGAACTCCGGCTGGCCGACCGCCTCACCGACTTCCGTGCCGCCGCTTCGGAACAGCAGCGTCAGGAGTTCAGCGCCGCCGTCACCGACCAGGCGATGGAAAACCGTGACAGGCTCGCGAAAACCGCCCTCGGCGAACAGGGAACCCCGTCCGCGCAGGCGTTCCGCTCGTTGTCCGCGCAGGGCTGGACCGACGCCTCGACCGCGGTGATCGGGAAGGTCGGCGAGGTCGCGAACAAATTCGGCGCCGAGACGAGCGCGGTGTCGGCCGAACTGGTCGACGACGCCAGCAGCGGCGCGGGCCTGCTCGCGGTCCTGCTGTTCGGCGCGATGGTGCTCGCCGTCGCCGTCGTCTTCCTCATCACGCGCCAGCTGCTGCGCTCGCTGAAAGTGTTGCGCGCCAGCGCACTCGACGTCGCCGAGAAGCAATTGCCCGACGCTGTCCGCAACATCCAGGAGGGGCGTTCGCAGGGCACCGACGTGCGGCCGGTCCCGGTCGGTGGCGACGACGAGATCGGCGAGGTCGCCAGGGCCTTCGACAAGGTGCACCACCAGGCGCTGCGGCTGGCCACCGAGCAGGCCTCGATGCGGACCGGCTACAGCAACGTGTTCGTCAACCTCTCCCGCCGCAGCCAGAGCCTCGTGCAGCGGCAGCTTCAGCTGATCGAGCGGCTGGAGCGCGACGAGGAGGACGCCGACCAGCTCGCCACGCTGTTCCAGCTGGACCACCTCGCCACCCGCATGCGCCGCAACAACGAGAACCTGATGGTCCTCTCCGGCGCCGAGCCGGGCAGGCGCTCCGGGCAGCCGGTCTCCGCCACCGACGTGGTGCGCGCGGCGGTGTCCGAGATCGAGCAGTACCAGCGGGTCACCGTGCAGAACCCGCCGCCGGTGCGGCTGGTCGGGTACGCGGCCAACGATCTGATGCGCCTGATCGCCGAACTGCTGGACAACGCCACGGCCTTCTCCGCCCCGGAAACCCAGGTGACGGTCGCGACCAGGCTCGTCGAAGACGGCTCGTTCGGCATCGACATCCTCGACAAGGGCATCGGCATGAACGAGGCCGAGGTCGCCGAGGCCAACGCCCGGCTCACCGAGGCACCCAACGTCGACCTCACCACCTCGCGCCGGATGGGCCTGTTCGTGGTCGGACGGCTGGCCAGCAGGCACCGCATCGGTGTCTCGCTGCACGGCGGCAAGGACATCGTCGGCGTGCGCGCCACCGTCTCGGTCCCGGCGGACCTCGTGATGGCCCCGCCCGGGGGAGACCCCGGCCCCGCCACCGGCCCGATCACCCAGCGCCTCGCGCCGCTGCCGCCACAGCAGCCGGGCGGCCTGCCCCGCCGCCAGCGGCCCGCGAACGGTTCGCGCCCGGCGATGCCGAGCGTGCCCTTGCAGGGAGGGGAGCGGTGGCCGTCGGCGAACGACCTGGCAGGTCACACCAAGCCCGGGGTCAACGGGCACGGCCCCAAGGATTCGCGGCCGCCGTCCGATCTGGAGATCTCCGGAACGGCGCTGTTCAGCCCCATTCCCCAGGACGAGACGACACCGCCGCCCGCGCCGGAACCGCGCCGCCCCGAACCGGAACCCGCCGCAGAGCCCGAGCCGGTCGCCAAGGAAGCGGAGAAACCCGCCCCGGCGGAAGGCGATCTGCCCAGCGGCAAGGAACTGTTCGAGGCCAAGAACACCGGGACCACGCTGAGCGAATGGTGGAGCCAGGCGACCACCCCGCCCGCCCCGGCGGCCCCGCCGCCCACCGCAGCGCCCAAATCGGAGACGACGCCGATCTTCGACGAGATGCTGTCGGCGTGGTTCCGTTCGCCCGCGCCCGCTCCGGAAAAGCCCGCGGAGAAACCCGCGGCCAAGAAGGAGAAGCCGGGGGCGAATGAGCCCGAGGAGAAGACGGCCGAGCCCGCGCCGACCGCCGAGCAGGAGGCCCGCACCTGGGACTTCGCCAGTGACAAGGCCTTCCGCACGGTACAGGAGGTCTCCCAGAACGCCCCGTCGACGTTCACCCAGGCCGGGTTGCCGCGTCGCCGCAAGGGCGAGCAGCTCCTGCCGGGCAGCGCGGCGTCGTCGGTCCCGGCCGCCGAGCCCGCCGCCAAGTCGGAGCTGCCGGTCCGCGACCCGGCGAACGTACGCGGCAGGCTGAGCAGCTTCCAGCAGGGCGTCAAGCGGGGCCGCAAGGAGGCGGCGGACAAGGGCACGCCGGCCGCCGCCACCGCCCAGCCGGACACGAAGCCCGAACAACCGGCGGCCACCGAGCAGGCCGCGGCGCCCGAGCCGTCGAAGGCACCCGAGCCCGCGAAGGCACCGGAGACGGCCGCGCGTCCCGCGGCCCCGCCCGCCGCACTGCCGAGCAGGAAACCGCAGGCAGCGAGCCCGGAACCGGAACCGGTCGCCGCCACCGAGCGGACGGACGCCTGGAACTTCGGCTCCGACGAAGGCTGGAAAGCCGCCCAAGCGGTGTCCCAGTCCGTGCCCTCGCGGATGACTTCGGCAGGATTACCCAGGCGCCGTCGCGGGGAGCAGCTGCTCCCGGGCAGCGCGGGACCGCCCGCCGGGGCGGTCACCCCCCGACCACAGCGAGACGCGCACGACGTGCGCGGTCGCCTGAGCAGTTTCCAGCAGGGCATCCAGCGCGGACGGCACCACACAGCCCAGGCGACCGAAGCCAACCACGAAACCCTGGAGGGTGAATGACCTCGCCGAACCCGGCCCAGCCCCAGCAGAACCAGTTCGGGTGGCTGGTGAACGACTTCGCCGAGCGCGTACCCGGAGTGGCGCACGCCGTGGTGGTGTCGGCGGACGGCCTCCTGCTCACCGCGTCCAGCAGGCTCCCGCTGGACCGCGCCGACCAGCTGGCCGCCGTCGCGTCCGGCCTGGTCAGCCTGACCCAGGGCGCCGCGCGGTGCTTCGAGGCGGGCGCGGTCAACGAGACGGTCGTCGAGATGGAACTCGGCATCATGGTGCTGATGTCCATCAGCGACGGTTCCTGCCTGGCCATCCTCGCCGCCCCGAACTGCGACATCGGGCAGGTCGCCTACGAGATGACGATGCTCGTCGATCGCGTCGGCCAGATCCTCACCCCGGAACTTCGCGCGCAATTGCAGGGCGCCGGTGGGTCGCTGATCGGCGAACCGGTGGGATGATGTCCCGATGAGCACCGGGTCCGGATCCTTCGGCGAACCGCCGGGGACGGGTGAACACCAGCCCCCGCACGCGGGGGCTGCCAATGCCGCCGGTTCACGGGACGACGGTACCTTCGCCGACGTCCTGAACGGCTTCACCCTGGATTCGGGACGTGGTCGTCGGAAGCGCAAGAAGAACAAGCACCCTCAGGATTCCCGGGCGGGCGGAGCACCCGCCGCCGGGGAATCGGCAGTCCCGCAGCCGACCGATCAAGGAGACCGCGTGACCTCACTTGCTTCTCCACCCGACAGCGGCGCAGGCGCCGTCGGGCCGAGACCAGGTGGTCTTTTCGACCCGGGTCCACCCAGTGGCGAGTTCATCATGCCCGCCGTCTTCGAGCAGGCGCCGTCGCCGCTCGAGGAGACGGCGATCGTCCGTCCCTATGCCCTCACCGGGGGCCGGACCAAGGCGAACTACGCTCTCGAGCTGGAGACCCTCATCTCCACCAAGGACCACGTCGACTCGGGTAGCCTCCCCGCGATCGCCGCGGACCAGATCGAGTGCGTTTCGATCATCGAGGAGTGCCGCACCCCGCGTTCGGTCGCCGAGATCGCGGCGACCCTGCGTGTGCCGCTGGGTGTGGCACGCGTGCTGATCAGCGACGCGGCGGACGCGGGGCTGGTCAGCGTGCACAAGACGATTTCGGGCAATGACGGCGCCGAGGCACATCTGGTGTTGATGGAAAGGGTTTTGAGTGGACTCCGTCGGCTTTAAGGCACCGCGGGAAACCGCGCCCCCGACCATGACATCCGCGAAGATCGTCGTGGCGGGTGGCTTCGGTGCGGGTAAGACGACCTTCGTCGGTTCGGTGTCGGAGATCGTCCCGCTCACCACCGAGGCGATGATGACGGACGCCAGTCGGGGGATCGACAACCTCGACCAGACGCCCAACAAATCGACCACCACGGTCGCGATGGACTTCGGCCGGGTCTCCCTGGACGCGGACCTGATCCTCTACCTGTTCGGCACGCCCGGGCAGCAGCGGTTCTGGTTCATGTGGGACGACCTCGTCCGCGGCGCGATCGGCGCCGTGGTGCTGGCCGACACGCGACGGCTGGCCGACTCGTTCGCGCCGATCGACTTCTTCGAGGACCGGGGCCTGCCCTACATCGTCGGGGTGAACACCTTCGACGGCATCCTCGAGCACGACATCAACGACGTGCGTGAAGCGCTGTCGATCGACCCGAACATCCCGATCGTCCGCTGTGACGCCCGGGAACGGGAGTCGACGAAGCAGACACTGATCACGCTGGTCGAGTACGCGATGCGGCAGTGGATCGCCTTGCGCGCGAGCAACGCGAGGTGAACCTGACGGCGGCAGCGTAGGGGCTGCCGCCCGGGTTTCACTTCTTTTCGTAGGTCAGCAGGACCGCGCGCCCGTCCATCGTCCGGGTGCCGGTCAGGCGCAGATCCGTGCGCACTCCGCCCCCGAACACCTGCTTGCCGCCGCCGAGCACCACCGGGTGCACGACGACGTGGAACTCGTCGATCAGGCCGTGGTCAGCGAGCGCGGTGGCCAGTTCGGCCCCGCCCATCAGCAGCAGATCCTTGCCGGGCCTGTCCTTGAGTTCGGCCACGCGTGCGGCGAGGTCGCCGCCGATCACCTCGGTGTTCCAGTCCGCCTCCTCCAGCGTCCGGGAGAAGACGATCTTCGGCGTCTTCCGCCAGATCGGCGCGTACTCGAGATCGTGCGGGTGGTCGGAGATCTCTTCCGCCTGCGGCCAGTAGGAGGACATCATGTCCCAGACCCGCCGTCCGTAGAGGAGAGTGTCGGCGCGGTCGGTGAGCTCCTGCGAGTGGGCGGACAGCTCCGGGCCCATGTCGGCCCAGTCGAACTCGCCGCCCGGGCCCTCGATGCGGCCGTCGAGCGAGGTGTGGACGGCGTAGACGAGCTTGCGCATGGCTTGATCCCTCCGGTGTGGCGCCCGCCTTCCGGGCGCCGGACACCGAGGGGTCGGAACGGCCGCTGGGTTCTCGACATGCTCCGCGAAAAGTTCCGTGAAGGCCTCCTTGCCTACCCTGAAGGTAGGGAAGGAGGCCTTCACGGACTACGCATCGCCACCTCAGCCTCGGCAACACCACCAGGCCCAGCAGTCACAGCGGTCGCGCGTGAAGGACCCCTTCCCTCGGCTCAGCCGAGGAAACTCGACCTTCACACCTTCCCCAGTACATGAAGGGGGCCATTACGTACTACGGGGCGAGCAAACGCGGCGGGTCTGGTGGGTCACGTCTCGTGAGTGGTAAGGGCGATTAGAACCGTCCTTACCACTCACGACCCCTGTCCGAAACCGTAAGGACACCGATCCGTCCTCTGGTGTCCTTTGCGGACATTGCCCGTTCGGACCCGCTGGCAGCTGCCCCGCCGGAGGTCCAGTTCGGATCATCAAGAACGGCACCGCCGGCGTTCATGCGACTTTGCCGGGGCCCTGACCGTCAGGGTAGGCAAGGAGGCCTTCACGGACTTCCGGGCTCAGTACTCGTCGTGGCGCTTCCACCAGTGCCCGGGGCCGTCGGTCCCGCGGCCGGACTCCTCCCAGGCCTCCTGCCGTCCGAGCGGCGTCAGGTCGAGGTAGCGCAGCGTCCCCACCAGCTGGTCCCCGCCGCGGTCGGTGGTGAAGTACGTCCGGAACACGTCGTCACCGTCGCGCAGGAAGACACTGACGCCGAACCCGCCGTCGATGCCGCAGGCGGGGTTGAAGCCGCCGACGGTCGAGACCCACGGGACGGTCCAGCCCATCCGCTCCTTGTACCGCTCGATCTCGGGCAGGGTCGCCGACGCGACCACGTACAGCGTGGTGTCGCGGGCGTGCAGGTGCGCGAGGTGGCCGATGTTGTCCACGAGCATCGAGCAGCCGGGGCAGCCCGCCTTCTGCCCGGGGGCGAGCATGAAGTGGTAGACGATCAGCTGCCGCCGTCCCTCGAACAGGTCGAGGAGGGTGACCCGGCCCTGGGGCCCGTCGAACTCGTAGGTGCTGTCGAAGCGGACCATCGGCAGCCGCCGCCGCTCGGCGGCGATCGCGTCCGCGGCGCGGGTGAGCTCCTTTTCCTTGGCCAGCAACGCGTCTCGGGCGATCTGCCAGTCGGCCGCCGAGACGACCTCCGGCAGGGTGACGGTGTCAGTCATTTCGTTCGCCTTTCCTCAGTTCCGCGAGGTGTTCTTCCATGCGGTCGAAACCGCCTTCCCAGAAGCGCCGGTACCGCTCGACCCACTCGGAGACGTCGCCGAGCGGGGCGGCCTCCAGCCGGCAGGGCCGCCATTGCGCGGTCCGGCCCCGGCTGATCAAGCCTGCGCGCTCGAGGACCTTGAGATGTTTGGAGATGGCCTGGAGGCTGACCGGAAAGGGTTCGGCCAGCTCGTTGACGCTGGCCTCGCCGGTGGCCAGCCGGGCGAGGATCGCCCGCCGGGTGGGGTCCGCCAACGCGGCGAACGTGGCGCTGAGCTGATCAGTGGTCATCGCTGCTCAATCAATCGGTTGTTTAACCCTTGGGTTGAATATACTGGTGCGCGTCGATCTGTCAAGGACGAGTGAGAGCGCCATCACGCGAGTGGATGGGTTTAAAACAGTAGGAAGTCCAAGTATTTTGGAGGGATGAGCAGCGACCTGCACCGCCCGGTGAACCCCGTTCGTTTCGTGACGGCGTCGAGCCTCTTCGACGGGCACGACGCGTCCATCAACATCATGCGGCGGATCCTCCAGTCGCAGGGCGCGGAGGTCGTGCACCTCGGGCACAACCGGTCGGTCGACGAGGTCGCCACCGCGGCCATCGCCGAGGACGTCCAGGGGGTGGCCATCAGCGCGTACCAGGGCGGGCACGTCGAGTACTTCAGCTACCTGGTCGAGCTGCTCAACGAGCGCGGCGCGGGGCATATCAAGGTGTTCGGCGGCGGTGGCGGGGTCATCGTCCGCGAGGAGATCGACCTGCTGCACTCGCGGGGCGTGGCGCGGATCTTCTCGCCGGAGGACGGCTACGAGATGGGCCTCCCCGGCATGATCAACCTGATGATCAAGGCCTGCGACACGGACCTGTCCGCGCAGTCGCCCGGCTCGCTGGACAAACTGCTTTCGGGTGACATCCCGGCGCTCTCACGGGTCATCACACAGCTTCAGCGCGAGGCGCTGCCGCAGGACGCGCTGGCCAAGATCACCGAAGCCGCCAAGGCGCGGACGGTGCCGGTCCTCGGCATCACCGGGACCGGTGGTTCCGGCAAGTCGTCGCTCACCGACGAGCTGATCCGCCGGTTCCGGCTGGACCAGGAGGACAAGCTCCGCATCGCCGTGCTCGCCGTCGACCCGTCGCGCCGCAAGGGCGGGGGAGCGCTGCTCGGCGACCGCATCCGGATGAACTGCCTCGACGGCAGCCCGGTCTACTTCCGTTCGCTCGCCACCCGGACCACCAGCGGCGAGATCCCCACCGGGCTCTCGGAGTCCATCCTCGCGTGCAAGGCCGCCGGGTTCGACCTCGTGATCGTCGAGACGCCCGGTATCGGCCAGGGCGACGCCGGCATCGTCGACTACGTGGACCAGTCGCTGTACGTCATGACGCCGGAGTTCGGCGCGGCGTCGCAGCTGGAGAAGATCGACATGCTCGACTTCGCCGACGCGGTGGCGATCAACAAGTTCGAGCGCCGCGGCGCCGAAGACGCTCGTCGCGACGTCGCGCGCCAGCTCGTGCGCAACCGCGAGGCGTTCAGCTCCTCGCCCGAGGACATGCCGGTCTACGGCACCAGCGCCGCGAAGTTCAACGACGACGGCGTCACCGCGCTCTACCAGCACCTGCGCGACACCCTCGCCGAGCGTGGCCTGACCGTTTCGCCCGGCGTGCTCCCGAAGGTCGAGGGCAAGGTCTCCACCGACGCCAGCACGATCATCCCCGCCAACCGGACGCGCTATCTCGCGGAGATCTCCGAGACCGTCCGCGGCTACCACGCCAAGACCGAGCAGCAGGTCGCCGCGCTGCGCAAACGCGAGCACCTCGCCGCCGCCAAGGAGGCGCTGGCCGCCGTCGACGCGAGCACCGACGCGCTCGACGGCCTGCTCGCCGCCGCCGAGTCCGATGTGGACGGTGAGTCGACGAACCTGCTTGCCCGCTTCCAGGAGCTGGCCGAGTCCTACCGGGCCGACGAGCTGGTCGTGAAGATCCGCGACAAGGAACTGCACACCCAGCTCTGGCGCGACACGCTCTCCGGCAACCGGATCCCGCGGGTGGCGCTGCCGCGCTACACCGAACCCGGCGAGCTGCTGTCGTTCCTGCGCCGCGAGCACCTTCCCGGGTACTTCCCTTACACCGCGGGCGTTTTCCCGTTCAAGCGCGAGGGCGAGGACCCGGCGCGCATGTTCGCCGGCGAGGGCGACCCGTTCCGGACCAACAAGCGGTTCAAGCTGCTGTCGGCCGACTCCGAGGCGAAGCGCCTTTCGACCGCCTTCGACTCGGTGACGTTGTACGGGCACGACCCGCACACCCGCCCCGACATCTACGGCAAGGTCGGCACCTCGGGTGTCTCCATCGCGACGCTCGAAGACATGAAGGTGCTCTACGACGGTTTCGACCTGACCTCGCCGAGCACCTCGGTGTCGATGACGATCAACGGCCCGGCGCCGACGATCCTCGCGTTCTTCCTCAACACCGCGATCGATCAGCGGATGGCGGCGTTCAAGGCCGAGCACGGCCGCGAGCCGTCCGAAACCGAGGCCGCCGAACTGCGTGAATGGGCGCTGCGCAACGTCCGCGGCACCGTGCAGGCGGACATCCTCAAGGAGGACCAGGGGCAGAACACCTGCATCTTCTCCACCGAGTTCAGCCTGCGCATGATGGCCGACATCCAGGAATGGTTCATCGAGCACGGAGTCCGGAACTTCTACTCGGTGTCGATCTCCGGCTATCACATCGCCGAGGCCGGGGCGAACCCGATCTCGCAGCTGGCGTTCACCCTGTCGAACGGTTTCACCTACGTCGAGAGCTACCTCGCGCGCGGGATGGACATCGACGACTTCGCGCCGAACCTGTCGTTCTTCTTCTCCAACGGCATGGATGCCGAGTACTCGGTGCTGGGCCGGGTCGCGCGCCGGATCTGGGCGGTCGCGATGCGGGAGCGCTACGGCGCCAACGAGCGTTCGCAGAAGCTCAAGTACCACGTGCAGACCTCGGGCCGGTCGCTGCACGCGCAGGAGATGAGCTTCAACGACATCCGCACCACGCTGCAGGCGCTGTGCGCGCTGTACGACAACGCGAACTCCTTGCACACCAACGCCTTCGACGAGGCGATCACGACGCCGTCGGAGAGCTCGGTGCGGCGCGCGATGGCCATCCAGATGATCATCAACAAGGAATGGGGCCTGTCGAAGAACGAGAACCCGTTGCAGGGCTCGTTCATCATCGACGAGCTGACCGATCTGGTCGAAGAGGCCGTGCTGCTGGAGTTCGACCGGATCTCCGAGCGCGGCGGTGTGCTGGGCGCGATGGAGACCGGCTACCAGCGCGGCAAGATCCAGGACGAGTCGATCCTCTACGAACGCCAGAAGCACGACGGCACGCTGCCGATCATCGGCGTCAACACCTTCCGCAACCCGAACGGCGGCGAGGACGATGTCGAGGTCGAGCTCGCGCGGGCGACCGAGGACGAGAAGCGCTCGCAGCTGGAGCGGCTCGAGGACTTCCAGCGCAGGCACCAGGCCGAGGCGCAGGTCGCGCTCAAGACGCTGCGCGAGGCCGCGACCCGGGGCGGCAACCTGTTCGGTGTGCTGATGGACGCGGCGCGGGTGTGCTCGCTCGGCCAGATCACCGAGGCGTTCTTCGAGGTGGGCGGGCAGTACCGGCGCAACGTCTAGCGAGGCGGGAATATCGCGGCGCGTGTCCGGGTAGTTGCTGGACATGGAGATCGGAATCGCCACCTTCATCACCGATGAAGGCATCAGGCCGGACGTCCTCGCCGCAGCCGCCGAAGAGCGCGGGTTCAGCTCGCTCCACATCGCCGAGCATTCGCATATCCCGGTCAGCCGGGAAACGCCGTACCCGGGCGGTGGCGAGCTGCCGCGGATCTACTACCGGACCCTGGACCCGTTCGTCGCGCTGACCGCGGCGGCCGGGGCCACGTCGAAGCTGAAGCTGGGGACGGGCGTCGCGTTGCTGCAGCAGCGCGACGTCATCCACACGGCGAAGGAGGTCGCTTCGCTGGACCTGGTCTCGCGGGGCCGGTTCGTCTTCGGTGTCGGCGTCGGGTGGAACCGGGAGGAAATGCGCAATCACGGCACGGATCCGCGCACCCGCGGCGCGCTCGTCGACGAGCAACTCGCCGCCCTGAAGGAGATCTGGACGAAGGACGAGGCCGAATTCCACGGCGAGCACGTCGACTTCGACCCGATCTTCGCGTGGCCGAAGCCGGTGCAGAAGCCGCATCCGCCCATTTACATCGGTGGCGCGGGGCAGAAGGCGATGGAGCGGATCGCCAAGTACGGCGACGGCTGGCTGCCGCACGCGCACACCCCGCCGGAAGAGCTTCGCCGGGCGCGGCAGTGGCTGGCCGACAAGGGCCGTAGCGACATCAGGTTCTCCGCCTTCGGCGCCACTCCCGAAGAGGACGCGCTGGGCAGGCTCGCCGAGGGCGGCGTCGACGAGGCGACGCTCTTCCTGCCGACCGAGCCCGAAGCGGCGACACTGGAACGACTCGACCAGTTCGCGAAGGTCGCCGAGAGCTTTCGAAAGGGGCAGCAGGCGTGACTGAGGTTCAAATCGGCTTGGCGGCGGCACTGGAGCAGTTCTCGCCACGCGAGTCGATCCGGCTGGCGGCGCTGGCCGAACAGCACGGATTCTCCGGCCAGATGGCCGCCGACCACTTCCAGCCGTGGGTCCCTCAACAGGGTGAAGCGTCATTCGTGTGGAGCGTGCTCGCGTCGTTGGCGGAGAACACCACCGGCGATCTCGGGCCGGGCGTGACCTGCCCGTCGTTCCGGCTGCACCCGTCGATGGTCGCGCAGGCCGCGGCCACCCTGGAGGCGACCTACCCGGGCCGGACCTGGCTCGGCATCGGCTCCGGCGAAGCGCTCAACGAGCACATCATCGGCGGCTACTGGCCCGAGGCGCCCGAGCGCGTGCGGCGGATGTTCGAGGCGCTGGAGGTCATCCGGAAGCTGTTCACCGGCAAGGACGTCAAGCACAGCGGCGAGTTCTTCAAACTGCACACCACCAGGCTGTGGACGCTGCCGGACGAGCCGCCGCCGATCTACATCGCGTCGGCGGGCCCGTACACCTCACGCAAGACCGGTGAGCTCGCGGACGGGCTGATCACGCCGGGCGCGTCGATCGAGAAGCTGGCGGGGATCCTCGACAACTTCGGCACCGGCGCGCGGAAGGCCGGCAAGGACCCGGACTCGATGCCGAAGCTGCTGCAGGTGCACCTGTCGTGGGCCGAGGACGACGAGACGGCGTGGGCCAACGCGCTCGACCAGTGGCCCAACGGCGGCATGAAGTTCCCGAAGGCCGACATCCGCTCGCCGTTCGACTTCGCGCAGATGGCGAAACTGGTGCGGCGCGAGGACTTCGAGGGGCGCATGGTCGTCTCGTCCGATCCGGACGTGCACCGCGCGGCGCTGCAGAAGTACGTCGACGCCGGGTTCAACCGGATCTACATCCACAACGTGGGCCGGAACCAGGACCAGTTCATCGAGACGTTCGGGCGGGACGTGCTGCCGAAGCTGACCGCCTGACCCGTCTCGACGGTTCTGGCCTCAGGTACCTACTGGCTTCCGGCCGCTGGCGATCTCCGGGCCTGGTCCGTGAAGGCATGAGGGTCTGGAGCCGGGCGTCGCGAAAGCCACTTTCGGGACATCAGACGTCTCGAAAGTGGCTTTCGCGACATGATCACCAATGCGGTGCCGGCCCGGCCACGGCCGACGTTGCGAAAGCCACTTTCACAACGTCGAAGGTTGCGAAAGTGGCTTTCGCAACCGGGCCGAGCCCAGCACCCGGCAGAACCCCGGTACCGAGTGGATCTGGTCTCGTGAGGTTTCAGACGTTCTTGTCCAGCAGCAGGTGCACCGACAGTTCCAGCCGGTTCGCCACATCGGCCGCCGACGCGCGCCGCGTCACCCAGGCGACCAGGTTCGCCATCCAGACGTCGGCGATGACGTGGAAGATGTCGCGATCGGCCTCGGTCGGGTCCTCGATGCCCATGGCCTTGGCGAACATGTTCTCCATCAGCCGCCCGACCTGTTCGACCTCGGCGGCGGCGGTCGTGTCGGCGAACATGAACGCGCGGACCATCGCCTCGGTGAGGTGCGGATCCCGCTGCATCAGCCGGGTGTTGCGGCCGAGGACGAACATCAGCCGTTCGCTCGGGGTGTCGCCGGGGATGGCCGCGCGGTCGAGTTTCTCCTGCGCGCGCTCGAACTCCCTGGCCAGCCCGGAAACCAGCAGGTGGATCTTCGAGGGGAAATAGCGGTACAGCGTGCCGAGCGCGACGTCCGCCTTCTCGGCGACCGCCCGCATCTGGACCGCGTCGTAGCCGCCCTTCGCGGCGAGGGTGAGGGTCGCGTCGATGATGCGGCGCCGCCGGTCGCGTTGTGCCGCGGAGCCGAGTTCCTCGCCGCCCAGCGCGGAGAGACCATTGCCGCTGCGCGCTTTCGCGCTCGTGGGTGCCTTGGCCTTCCCTGGCATCGCCACGTCCCCCTTCGTCGGAACTTGTTCCACTTTCCTCACGTAGCGTACCTAAGCGGACGAACTGTTCAAGACGTGACCCACTGGGCAAGAAACTGCAACACGTTCTACACTCGCGGGTAGGTCCGGCGAGGAGGTCTCACCCGTGTCGATCGCGCTCACCGAAGAACAGGCGGCCCTGGCCGCGTCGATCCGGGCTTGGGCGGCTTCCGCCCGTCCCGTCGACGCCGTCCGAAGTGGCCGGATCGCCGAGCCACCATCGGGGCTGGCGGAACTCGGCTTGTTCGGCGTGGCGATTCCCGAAGACGTCGGCGGGGCGGGCGGCACGCTGGCCGATCTGGCCGCCGGGCTCGCCGAAGCGGCCGAAGCGCTCGTACCCGGTCCGATCCTCGGGACCGCGTTGGGTGGCGCGTTGCTCGCGACGGTTCCCCAGGCCGCCAAGGGGATCCTGCCCGACATCGCGGACGGGACGGAACGGCTGGCGGTGGTGCTCGGCGGCGGCTTCCGTATCGCGGATTCGGTGGTCGACGGCGAATCGGGCCCGGCTCTGGACGTCCACTCGTCGGCGTGGACGCTGGTCTCGGACGGCCCCGTCTCCGCGCTCGTCCCACCCGGAGCGTCCGGAGTGGACATCGAGCCGGGCGAGCCGTTCGACGTCTCCCGGCCGGTCGGCCGGATCCGGTGCGCGAAGGTGCGGGCCGAAGCGGTTTTCGAGGCGCTGCCGGTGGATTCCTACGCCGCCACACTCGGCGCCGCGGAGGCCGCGGGAATCGCTCGATGGTGTCTTCGGACCGCCGTCGAGTACGCGAAAGTGCGGGAACAGTTCGGCCGTCCGATCGGGTCGTTCCAGGCGATCAAGCATCTGTGCGCGGAAATGCTGTGCCGGGCCGAAGCCACCGACGCGCTCGCATGGGACGCGGCGAGGGCTGCCGAAGACCCGGAACAGCACGCTTTCGCGGCGGCGACCGCGGCGGCCTACGCGCTCGACGCGGCTGTGGCCAACGCGAAGGACTGCATTCAGATCCTCGGCGGTATCGGCTTCACCTGGGAGCATGACGCGCACTTCTATCTTCGGCGCGCCGTGGCCCTGCGGCAGTGGCTCGGCGGTTCGGCCCGCTGGCGTCGTCGCGCCGCCGAACTCGCCCTGCGCGGCGACCGCCGGACGTTGGGCGTTGACGTCGGTGAGGACGCCGGACTCCGTGACCTGGTAAGCGAAATCGCCGCCCTGGCCGAGCCGGAGCGGCGGGTCGCACTGGCCGATTCGGGACTGCTGGCCCCGCATTGGCCCGCGCCGTACGGCAGGGGCGCCACCGCGGCCGAGCAGCTGCGGATCGATGCCGCGCTCGACGGCGCGGGTGTCCGCCGACCGGATCTGGTCATCGGCGGCTGGGCCGTGCCGACGTTGCTGGAACACGGCTCGGAGGAGCAGCGCGAGCGGTTCGCCGCGCCCACGTTGCGCGGCGAGATCACCTGGTGCCAGCTGTTCAGCGAGCCCGAGGCGGGCTCCGATCTCGCGTCGCTCCGCACGACGGCCCGTCGCGTCGACGGCGGATGGCTGCTGAACGGCCAGAAGGTGTGGACCTCCCTCGCGCGCGAAGCCGATTGGGCGATCTGCCTGGCGCGCACCGACCCGGACGCGCCGAAGCACAAGGGGATCACGTACTTCCTCGTCGACATGACCGCCGGCGGGATCAGCACCCGCCCGCTGCGCGAGATCACCGGAGACGCCGTCTTCAACGAGGTGTTCCTCGACGACGTCTTCGTCCCGGACGAGATGGTGGTCGGGGAGGTCGACGGCGGCTGGCGGCTGGCGCGGACGACGCTGGCGAACGAGCGCGTGGCCCTCGGAAGCGGATCCGCGGTGGGGGAGGGCGTCGAGAATCTGCTCGCCACGCTCGGCGAGGACGCCGACCGGGAGCGGCTCGGCGCGCTGATCGCCGACGGAAGCGCGTGTTCGGTGCTGGACCTGCGGGCGACGCTGCGGCGGCTCGACGGGCAGGACCCCGGCGCCGAGTCGAGTGTGCGCAAGCTGCTGGGAGTGCGGCATCGGCAGGCGGTGGCGGAGTTCGCGCTGGAGTCGCTCGGTGAGCGCGCCCTCGTGGACGGTGACCCGGCGCAGCACGAGTTCCTGCTGACCCGATGCCTCAGTATCGCGGGCGGGACGACGCAGGTGCTGCTGTCGCTGACGGCGGAGCGGTTGCTGGGGCTGCCTCGGTCCTGAAAGTCCCTGTCACGCCCTTCTCACGTGCCATGAAAGGTCCCTTCCTCGCGAAATCTGCCAGGAAAGGACCTTTCACGACACCGGCGACCGAGGGCTGTCGGTCCCGTGCTCTAACGTGCGGGTCGTGGAGTTCGGCACAGGAACCCAGGCCACCTTCGTCCCCTCGGATCCCCCGCGGGACGGTGTGCTGGCGCTCTGGGGAGACGGCGTAGCGGGTGACACCGCGATCGAACTCGTGCTGCCGGTGGGAAAGGTCTTCCGGCGCACGAAGGTCGACGCGGCACTCGTCCCGTTGTCACGCGCGATTCCGCGGCTGCTGACCGCCGACGGCGACCTGAGCCCGGCCATCGCCGCGTGGTCGGCCGTCGCCGAAGCCGGGGTGAACCTCATCGCCCGCGGCAGGCTGCTGCCCGCCGCCTCACCCGGCGGGGTGGATTCGTGGCGGGTCGGGCCGCTCGACGTCGCCGACGAGGAGATGTTGCGCGGGCTCGCCGCCGCGCTGCCTCCCGAGGCGCACGCGCTGCCGTTGTCCGGGCTGAAACGGATCCGGCTGCATTCGCCGGAGTCACTGATCCGCGCGCTCTGGGACGCGACGGCGGACGTGCTGGTCCGCACACCCGCCGCGAGTGTCGCGGCGGGCGGCCCGGCGTTCGCCGCGGCCGAGCCGACGCTGGTCGGGCCGGACGGTGCCGCGTGGTTGGCGGAGCTGAGCGCCCGCCAGGCACAGGGCGCGCATCTCGTCCTGCGCATGGAGGTGCACGAATCCGAAAACCCCGAGGAAGAGCCCACGTTCGCCGCCGTCCTCGCCGTGCGGAGCGCAGCCGACCCGAGCTTGATCGTCGAGGCGGCGACGCTGTGGGACGCGCCCGAAGCGGTGCTGGAACGGATGGGCGAGCAGGTCGAGACGCAGTTGCTGCTCGGCCTGCGCCGGGGTGCCAGGGCCTGGGCGCCGCTCGGCCGCATGCTCCGGTCCGCCGCGCCGACCGGGCTGACGCTGGAGTACGACGAGGTCGTCGACCTGCTGACCCACGGGGACGCGGCGCTCGGCGGCGCCGGCATCGAGGTGCAGTGGCCGAAGGACCTCTTCGCGGGCGAGCTCAAGGCGAAGGCGAGCGCGACGCAGGCCCCGGGCAGTGTCACCGGGCCGGAGTTCACGCTCAAGAGCCTGCTGCAGTTCCGCTGGCGGCTGAGCCTCGGCGACGAAGACCTCACCGACGCCGAGGTCACCGCGCTCGCGGAGGCCAAGCGGCCGCTGGTGCGGCTGCGGGGGAAATGGGTCAAGGTCGACGCGCGCCTGCTCGCCAAGGTGCGCGCCCACCGCGCGAAGAAGCTGTCCGGGGCCGAGGCGCTGGCCGCGGCGCTCACCGGCGAACTGGAGCTGGACGGCGAAAAGGTCGAGTTCACCGCACCGTCGGCGGTGACGGGGCTGCTCCAGCGGATCCGGGAAAGCGCGGCGGAACCGATCGAGCAGCCTGCGGATCTGAAGGCCACCCTGCGGCCCTATCAGAAGGCGGGTCTGGCTTGGCTCGCGACGATGACCGGGCTCGGTCTCGGCGCCTGCCTCGCCGACGACATGGGGCTCGGCAAGACGATCCAGCTCATCTCCCTGCACCTGCACCGCCGTCCCCTCGGCGAGGGCCCCACCCTGGTCCTGTGCCCGACGTCGTTGCTGGGCAACTGGGAACGTGAGTTCGCCCGGTTCGCGCCGGGCATCCCGGTACGCCGGTTCCACGGCGGTGGGCGGCATCTCGACGAGGTCGCGCCGGACGAGGTCGTGCTCGCCACGTACGGCGTCCTCCGCCGGGATCGCGAGGCACTGTCCGAAGTGGACTGGGGGATGATCGCCGCCGACGAGGCGCAGCACGTCAAGAACCCGCTTTCGGTCACGGCCAAGGAGCTGCGGAAGATCCCTGCCGCCGCGAAGGTCGCGCTGACCGGGACACCGATGGAGAACCGGCTCACCGAGCTCTGGTCCATCGTGGACTGGACGACGCCTGGACTGCTCGGCTCGCTCGACGGGTTCCGCCGCAAGGTCGCCCGCCCGATCGAGCGCGACCGTGACGTCGCCGCCACCGAACGCCTCGCCACGACCGTGCGCCCGTTCCTGTTGCGCCGCAAGAAGACCGACCCGGACATCGCCCCCGAGCTCCCGCGCAAGACCGAGACCGACCGGTTCGTCCCGCTCACCGCAGAGCAGACGACGCTGTACGAGGCCGTGGTCCGGGAGAACCTCGCGATGATCCGCGAGCTCGACGGGGTGGCGCGGCGCGGGCAGGTGCTCAAACTGCTCACCGAGCTCAAGCAGATCTGCAACCACCCGGCGCAGTACCTCAAGGAGCCGGGGGTGCTGCACGGCCGGTCCGGCAAGCTGGCCGCGTTCGAGGAGCTGCTCGACGTCATCCTCGACGAGGGCGACAGCGTCCTCGTGTTCAGCCAGTACGTCCAGCTGTGCCGCCTGCTGGAGAAACGCCTCGCCGAACGCGGGCTGCCGACCATGCTGCTGTCCGGGTCGAGCACGCCCCAGGTCCGGGAGGACATGGTCGCCCGGTTCCAGGCGGGCGAGGTACCGGTGTTCCTGCTCTCGCTCAAGGCGGGCGGTGTCGGGCTCAACCTGACCAAGGCCACCCACGTGATCCACTACGACCGCTGGTGGAACCCGGCGGTCGAGGACCAGGCCACCGACCGCGCGTACCGGATCGGGCAGGACCGGCCGGTCCAGGTGCACCGGCTGATCGCGGAGGGCACGCTCGAGGAGCGCATCGCCAAGGTGCTGGAGACCAAACGCGGCCTGGCGGACGCGGTCATCGGCGCGGGCGAGAACTGGATCACCGAACTGTCCGACGACGAGCTCGCCGATCTCGTCCGGCTCGGGGAGCCCTGATGCCCGGTGTGACAGGACGGAAACGGCGCACCTTCGGCAACACGTGGTGGGGCAAGGCGTGGGTCGAGGCCCTGGAGGAACGCGCCAAACTCGATCCGAACCGGCTGCCGCGCGGGCGGACGTACGCGCGCAAGGGCACGGTCAGCAAGCTCGCGGTCGGCGCGGGCGAGGTGACGGCCTGGGTGCAGGGCAGCCGGGCGGTGCCGTACCGGGTGACCATCCACATGCGGGCATTCACCGATTCGCAGTGGGAGAGCCTGCTCGGCATGGTCGGCTCCCGGCTCGGGCACGTCGCGGCCCTGCTCGACGGCGAGCTGCCCGGCGAACTGGCCGAGGACGCGCGAGCCGCCGGCGCGGATCTGCTGCCGGGTCCCGGCGATCTGCGCCCGAAGTGCTCCTGTCCCGACAGCGCGAACCCGTGCAAGCACGTCGCCGCGGTGTACTACCTGGTCGCGGACGAGGTCGACGCCGATCCGTTCGTGCTGTTCCTGCTGCGCGGCAGGTCGAGGGAGGCCGTACTCGCGGAACTGCGGGCCCGCCGAGCCCCCGCGAGCACGCCGGGCAAGCGGGTGCGCGCCCCCGCCGCGCCCGGGGTGGACCCGAAACGCGCATACACCCGGCGGATCGCCGCGCTCCCGCCGCGGCCGGCCGTCCCCGCCACGGTCGGGCCGCCCGCGGTCCTCGACCTGGACCCGCCGCATCGCACCGGCTGGAGCGGTGAGATGTTCGTCGAACTGGCGGCCGACGCCGCCG
The DNA here is from genome assembly GCF_024628825.1 of Amycolatopsis roodepoortensis. Lineage (NCBI taxonomy): Bacteria > Bacillati > Actinomycetota > Actinomycetes > Pseudonocardiales > Pseudonocardiaceae > Amycolatopsis > Amycolatopsis roodepoortensis. The sequence continues at coordinate 2,173,256 of NZ_CP102415.1, read as the reverse complement.
CGAGGGCTTGGGAACTGCTGGTCATGGGGCCCGAGCGCGAGGTGGGGCTGTCGTTCGAGGAAGACCTCGCCCGCCGCGCGGCGGCGAGCGACCCCGATGTGGTCGCCGAACTCGCCGAGGCGGCGGGTGTCGCGGTGCGGGATCTCGCCCTCTGGGCACAGGCCTGGCGTGAGGCGGGCCGGGGCGGGATGGCGGTGGTCAGGGAGGCCTGGCGGCCCGGGCAGGCACCACTCGCCCAGGCCAGGGCGGACCTCGCCGAATCGGGGCTACCGGGGACGCCGAAGACCTGGCGGAACCGGATCACCCAGGGCGACCTGCAACTGCGCTACGGCCGGGACGAACGGTGGTACCGCTTCGTGCGCGACGGGGAAGGCTGGCGGGTCGACGGCCCGTCTTCCGCCCGCCCGACGGACGTGATCTACCCGCCCTGACCCTCGTGTCCCAGTCGGAAGTGCTGCCGCGAAAGCCACTTTCGCGACGTCTGGTGTCCCGAAAGTGGCTTTCGCGACGCCCGGCGGAGAGCGTTGGGGCAGCTCCGGACCCACGCTTGGCCGCGCCGGCCCCGCCTCAGGCGAGGTTGCGAAAGCCACTTTCGCAACCTTCAACGTTGCGAAAGTGGCTTTCGCAACCTCGCGCCGCGGCGACAACCGCCACTCACGCCCCGCCGGACCGGCGCCGCCACGTGCGATAGCTCCACTCGAGGAACCGTTCCACCCCGCGCACGACGTGGGCGCTGCGGATCGAGGGGAAGACGTCGAAGGCGTGCTGCGCGCCGGAGATCTCCGCGTACGCGACCTCGCGCCGGGACTTGTCCCGCAGGCGCCGCACGAATTCGCGGGCCTCGCCCACCGGCACCAGCGAGTCGTGGACGCCGTGGATGACGAAGAACGGCGGCGCGTCCTCGGTGATCCGGTCCAGCGGTGACGCCGCGATGTAGTCGTCGAGGAAGTTCTCCGGATCCCGGTCCGCCTCGAAGACGTGCCGGGCGATCAGCGTCTTCAGCCGGGCCTGGCTGGAGCGCCGCCCGCTGGTCGCGGCGAAGTCGTACACGCCGTAGTGCGGGGCGCACGCCTGGATGCTCGTGTCCGCTTCGGTGAAGCCGGGCTGCAACGCCGGGTCGTTCGCGGTCAGCGCCAGCAGCGCGGCGAGATGCCCGCCCGCGGAACCGCCGGTGACGGCGACGAACGACGGATCGCCGCCGTAGGACTCGGCGTTGTCCCGGATCCAGGCCAGCGCGCGTTTCGCCGCGACGATATGCGCGGGCCAGCGGGCGGCGGGGGAGAGGGGGTAGTTGATCGCGATGCAGATCCAGCCGCGTTTGGCCATGTGCAGCATCAGCGGCAGGCCCTGCTGGTCCTTGTTGCCGATCACCCAGGCACCCCCGTGCACCTGCAGCAGGATCGGCGCGCCGGTGACGGGTTCGCGAGGGGCGTAGACGTCGAGCAGGAACCGCTTCCCACCCGGCGCGTAGGCGATGTTGCGGGTCCGCCGCACCGCCGGGTCGCGCATGCGGAACGGCATGGCCAGCTGGCCCCACGGCGTCGCGAGGTCGGTCGGGCTCGGCGGGTGCTCGAGTTCGTCGATGTAGGCCTTGCCGACGCCTTCGGTGAGCGCGGTCTCGATCTCGCCGCGGGCCCGCTGGGACTGTGCGATCAGGGTGCCGAGCCCGGCCGCGGACGCCGCCGCGAGGGCGAGGCCGGCCTTGCTCGACCCGCCCCGGTGCCGGGCGACATGCGCCGCCGCGTCGGCCGCGGTGAGCGCGAGCAGATGCGGGGCGAGTTCCCCGGTGAGCCAGCCCGCGAAGAACGCCGGGATCGCCGTACGCGCACCTCTCGGCGGCTTCAGCGCGTTCGCGGTGAGCGCGAGCTGGAGTGCCTGGCGGACGACGAAACTCGGCTGCATGGGCACCGATCCTACCGCCGGGTGACCGCCTAGAACGGGTTGCAAAGTTCACTTAAGGTGCTTCTCATGCAGAGATTGAGCGGTCTGGACGCGAGTTTCCTCTACCTGGAGACACCGGCCCAGGTCCTGCACATATGCGGGCTGCTCACCGTGGACGGTTCGACCATGCCCGGCGGCTACGATTTCGAACGGTTCAAGGAGAAGCTGGCCGAACGGGTCGAGCTGATCCCGGCGTTCCGGCGCAAACTGCACAATCCACTCTGGAATCTGGCGCATCCGGTCTGGGTCGAGGACGAGGACTTCGACCTCGAAGCCCACGTTCACCGGATCGGCGTACCCGCGCCCGGTGACCGGCGGGAACTGGCCGAACTCTGCGCCCACATCGCGGGACAACGACTGGACCGCGCACAGCCGCTGTGGCAGTTGTACGTGATCGAAGGCCTGGCCGGCGGCGAGGTCGCGGTCCTGCTGAAGATGCATCACGCCAGCGTCGACGGGGTCGGCGGCGCCAGCCTGATCAGCTACCTCGCCGGGCTCGAGCCGGACGCCCCGCCGCCGGAGATCGCGAAGGACGAACGTGACAACGCGGGCGTTCCCGGCAGGCGCGCGCTGTTCGGTTCCGGGCTGACGTCGTTCGCGAAACGGCCGGTCGAGCTCGTGAAGCTGCTGCCCGACCTGCTCGAACTCGTACCGAGATGGCTGGGTAAAGCGTTGCAGGGCAAGGGAATGCCGGTCCCGTTCACCGCGCCGCGCACGTCGTTCAACGGGACGATCACCGCACACCGCAGCGTCGCCTACGCCTCTCTCGACCTCGATGACGTCAAGCAGGTCAAGGACGCCTTCGGGGTCACCGTCAACGACGTCGTCCTCGCCGTGGTTTCCGGCGCGCTGCGGCAGTTCCTGCGGGACCGGGGCGAACTGCCGGAGGATCCGCTGGTGGCGACGGTGCCGGTCTCGGTACACGGCCGGACCGAACGCGAGCACGGCAGCAACAAGGTCTCGGCGTTCTTCGCATCGCTGCCGACCCATCTCGACGATCCCGCCGCGCGATTGTTCATGCTGGCGGAATCCAACCGGCTGTCGAAGGACCATCACCACACCATCGACGCCGACATGCTCCAGGACTGGGCGCAGTTCTCGGCGGCGACGATGTTCGGCCTCGCGGTGCGCGCGTATTCCGCGCTGCGCCTGGCCGAACGGCATCCGGTGGTGCACAACCTGGTGGTCTCCAACGTACCGGGGCCGCCGATGCCGTTGTACCTGCTGGGCTGCCGGATCACCGGGCTCTACCCGCTCGGCCCGGTCTTCCACGGCGCCGGGCTCAACGTCACCGTGCTGTCCAACGCGGGCCGGGTCGACGTCGGCCTGCTCGGCGCCCGCGAACTCACCGGCGACCTGTGGCCGCTCGCCGACCACTTCCCCGACGCGCTCGCGGAACTGCTCAAAGCGACCTCCTAGATCCCCACCCCTTGCCGTCACGGCTCCTTCCGGTTAAGACTAGAACAGGTTTCAATATTGTGCCCGTTCGCCCCGGTGAGGAGCCAGTGTGGACTTCCAGTTCGACGAGACGCAGACCGAGGTCACCGCGCTGGCCGCGCGCGTCCTCGGCAAGGAGCGCGAGCCCGCGGACACGTGGCGCGCGCTGGCCGACGCCGGTCTGCTCGCCCTGGCGCTGCCCGCCGAACTCGGCGGTGACGGGCTCGGCGTCGCCGAAGTCGCCTTGGTGCTGACCGAACTCGGGCGCGTCGCCTCGCCGACGCCCGCGCTGGCGTCTCTGGCCTTCGGCGTCCTGCCGGTCACCGCGCTGGGCGGGCCCGATCAGCGCTCGGCGCTGCTCCCGCCGGTCGCCGCGGGCGAAGCCCTGCTCACCGCGGCACTGCACGAGCCTTCCGCGCCGTTCACCACCCGGCCCGCGACGGTCGCGGAGTCGGCCGGGGACTGGCGCCTCAGTGGCGTCAAGGTCGGCGTGCCGTTCGCGGCGGAGGCGACCCGGATCCTGACCCCCGCCTCGATGCCGGGCGGCACCGGCGTCTTCCTCGTCGATCCCCACGCGGACGGCGTGACGCTGACGCCCACGAGAACCTCTTCCGGCACGCCGGACTACACGATGACGCTCGATTCGGTGACCGTCACCGACGCCGATCTCCTCAACGGGCACGGCCCCGGCGAGTCGATCGCGACGCTGCACCGGTTCGCGCTCGCGGGCGCCGTGGCGTTCGGCGACGGGCTGCTCGCCGGCGCGCTCGCGCTGACCACCAAACACGTCGGCGAACGGGAGCAGTTCGGGCGGCCGCTGGCGGCGTTCCAGGCGGTGGCGCAACAGATCGCGGACGTCTACGTCGCCTCGCGGACGGTCCAGCTCGCCGCGCGGTCGGCGGTGTGGCGGCTCGCGGCGAGGCTCGACGCCGAGGCGGAACTCGACATCGCGGCCTACTGGCTGGCGGAGGAGGCGCCCGCGGCGCTGGCCGTCTGCCATCACCTGCACGGCGGGATCGGCGTGGACGAAACGTATCCGCTGCACCGGTTCTCGTCGGCGGTCAAGGATCTGGGACGAACGCTCGGCGGCGCCACGCATCGGCTGGCCGGCCTGGGCGAACTGGTGGCGGGGTGAACCGATGCTGATCGAACTGACAGCGGCGCAACACCAGTTGCGCTCCGAACTGCGAAAGTACTTCGCCGGACTGGTGAGCGCCGACGAGCGGCGCGCGATGCTGCGGGAGCGGCACGGCCCGGTGTACCGCGAGATCGTGCGGCGGATGGGCCGAGACGGCTGGCTCGGCGTCGGCTGGCCCGAACAGTACGGCGGCCGGGGTTTCGGCGAGATCGAGCAGCACATCTTCGTCGACGAGGCCGCCCGCGCCGACGTCCAGCTGCCATCGGTGACCTTGCAGACCGTCGGGCCCACGCTTCAGGCGTACGGCACCGAGGAACAGAAATCGCTGTTCCTGCCCAAGATCCTCGCCGGTGAAGTGCATTTCGCCATCGGCTACACCGAGCCCGACGCGGGCACCGACCTCGCCGCGCTGCGCACGACGGCGGTACGCGAGGGGGACGAATACGTCGTCAACGGCCAGAAGATCTTCACCACCGGCGCGCACGACGCCGACTACATCTGGCTCGCCGTCCGCACCGCGCCGGACGCGCCGAGGCACAAGGGGATGTCGATCCTCATCATGGACACCCGCGATCCGGGCTATTCGTGGACGCCGATCATCACCTGCGACGGCGCGCACCACGTGAACGCCACCTACTACTCGGACGTCCGCGTGCCCGCGAACATGCTGGTGGACAAGGAGAACGAGGGCTGGCGGCTGATCACCACCCAGCTGAACCACGAACGCGTCATGCTCGGCCCCGCCGGGCGGATCGGCGGTCTCCACGACCGCGTCCGCGACTGGGCGGCGTCCAGGAAGGCGCCGGACGGGACACCGTTGCTCCAGCTGCCCGACGTCCGGGCCGTGCTCGCGGAAACCCTGGCGACCGCCCGGGTCAACGAACTGCTGAACTGGCAGGTCGCGGCGTCGTCGGCGACCGGACCGGTGGCGGTGGCCGACGCGTCGGCCACCAAGATCTTCGGTTCCGAACGCATCCAGCGGCTGGCCAGGAGACTGGAGGAGATCGTGGCGCGACATGGCGATCAGGCCGACGCTGAAACCGCGGAACTGGCGCTGTGGCTGGACGTGGTGGCCAAACGCAATCTGGTGCTGACCTTCGGCGGCGGCGTCAACGAGATCCAGCGCGAGCTGATCGCCACCGCCGGGCTCGGCCTGCCGAGGGTGCCGCGATGAGCATCCAGGAAGCCGCCGAACGCATCGCCGCGCGCGGGGAATCCGCGCCGAGGGCCGCGCGCGACGCGGTCAACCAGGCGATGGTGAACAACTGGGTCGAAGCCATCGGCGACCGCAATCCGGTGTACGTGGACGAGGAGTTCGCCGCCAAGAGTGTCCACAAGGGACTCGTCGCGCCGCCCGCGATGGCGCAGGTGTGGACGATGGGCGGGCTGCACTGGACGAGGGCGTCGGACGACCCGCTCGGCGCGATGATGGAGGTGCTCGACGAAGCCGGGTTCACCTCGGTCGTCGCGACGAACTCCGAGCAGAACTACTTCCGCTATCTCCGTCACGGTGAACGGGTCGAAGCGACCGCGAAACTCGAAAGTGTCGTCGGGCCGAAGCGGACCGCGCTGGGCGAGGGCTGGTTCGTGACGACGAAGACCACCTGGTACGTCGGTGACGAGGCCGTCGCAGACATGGTGTTCCGGGTGCTGAAGTTCCGCCCGCCGGGCACCGAACCCGCCAAGGCGGCCGCCCCGGTCCTTCGGCCGGTGATCAGCAAGGACACCGAGTTCTTCTGGGCCGGACTGCGTGACGGGGAACTCCGGATCCAGCGGTGGGGCGAGACCCTGCGGCATCCGCCCGGCCCGATGCCGCCGGACGGCGACTTCGACGCGAAGCCGGACTACGTCGTCGCGTGCGGCCGGGGAACGGTCTACAGCTACGTGGTGCACCACCATCCGAAGGTGCCCGGCAAGGATCTGCCGTTCGTGGTCGCGCTCGTCGAGCTGGAGGAAGGGGTCCGGGTGATGGGCGAGCTGCTCGACGCCGATCCGGAAACCGTCCACATCGGACTCCCGGTGGAGGCGGCCTTCGTGAAGATCGACGAGGAACTGACGTTGCCCGCTTGGAGGGTCGCGCGATGAAGGACTGTTCGGTCGGCACCGAGCTGCCGCCGCTGAAGATCGAGGCCACCCCCACGTTCGTGGTGAGCACCGCGCTGGCGACGCGGGATTTCCAGGACGTCCACCATGACCGCGACGCCGCCGTCCAGCGCGGCTCGAAGGACATCTTCCTCAACATCCTCACCGACACCGGCCTGGTGCAACGGTTCGTCACCGATTGGGCGGGGCCGGAGGCGTTCGTGCGCTCGATCAAGATCCGGCTCGGCGTGCCCTGTTACGCCTATGACACCCTCACCTTCACCGGCCGCGTCACGGAACGGGACGGCGACGACGTGGTGGTCGCGGTGTCCGGTGTGGACAGTCTCGGTGAGCATGTGGTCGGAACCGTGGCGATCACGCTGGGAGGCGAGTGATGACCCTGTCCGGACGTGCGGCCATCGCCGGGATCGGTGCCACGGAGTTCTCGAAGGATTCCGGGCGCAGCGAGCTGAGGCTGGCGGCGGAAGCGGTGTCGAGCGCGCTGAAGGACGCCGGACTCGCTCCGTCCGATGTGGACGGTCTGGTGTCGTTCACCATGGACGGCAACAGCGAGATCGCCGTCGCGCGGGAACTCGGCATCCCCGAGCTCAAGTTCTTCAGCCGGATCCATTACGGCGGCGGGGCCGCGGCCGCGACCGTGCAACAGGCCGCGATGGCCGTCGCGACCGGGGTCGCGGACGTCGTCGTCGCGTACCGGGCGTTCAACGAACGGTCCGGCATGCGGTTCGGCCAGGTGTCCTCGGCCGCGGCGGGGCAGGTGAACTCCTCCGGCGTCGACAACGCGTTCCACTACCCGATGGGGATCGCGACCCCGGCCGCGACCGTCGCCATGCTCGCCCGGCGGTACATGCACGAGTACGGCGCGACCAGCGAGGACTTCGGCCGGGTGGCCGTCGTCGACCGCGCCCGCGCGGCGACCAACCCCAAGGCGTGGTTCTACGGAAAGCCGATCACGCTCGAAGAGCATCAGGCCTCCCGCTGGGTCGCCGAGCCGTTACACCTGCTGGACTGCTGCCAGGAGAGCGACGGCGGGGTCGCCCTGGTCGTCGTCAGCGCCGAGCGGGCGCGCGACCTGCCGCACCGGCCCGCCGTGATCGCGGCGGCCGCGCAGGGGAGCGGGCCGGACCAGTACGTGATGACCAGCTACTACCGCGACGATCTTCCGGCGCTGCCCGAAATGGGCGTGGTGGGGCGGCAACTGTGGGAGCAGTCCGGGCTGGGGCCGGGTGACATGGACCTCGCCGTGCTGTACGACCACTTCACCCCTTATGTCCTGATGCAGCTGGAAGAACTCGGTTTCTGCGGGAAGGGTGAGGCCAAGGACTTCATCGGCGGCGGCACGCTGGAACTCGACGGGAAACTCCCGCTCAATCCGCACGGCGGGCAGCTGGGGGAGGCCTACATCCACGGGATGAACGGGATCGCCGAGGGGGTCCGGCAGCTCCGCGGTGACGCCGTCAACCAGGTCGACGGGGCGTCGCGCGTGCTGGTGACCGCCGGCACCGGCGTACCCACGAGCGGATTGGTCCTGACCGCGGGCTGACATCACCTCAATGCCCGATGGTGTACTAGAGCGGTACCTGCCACGGTGAAGGGGTTACCGGCCGGGAGGTGCCATGTCTGGACCAATCGTCGTCGCGTGGACCCTGACTGCGGTGTTCGCCGCACTCGTCCTGCCCTGCGTGCTGAGGCTCGTCCGCCTGGACTACGGCAGGCAGGGCACGGCGGTCCGCAACGGCGACCTGGCCGAACTGCTGCTCGTCGTCGCGATGGTCGCGATGCTGTCCCCGGTCGGCGGCCCGATCCCGGCGGCAGGCTGGCAGGCGGTGCTGGCGCTGACCGCGGGCTGGTTCGCCGTCTCGTGGTGGAAGGGGCGGCGGTCGGGGCACACCTCGTGCGGGCACCACGCCGTCTCCGCCACCGCGATGCTGTTCATGGTGACGTTCATGCCGCACAGCGACGTGACCCACGGTCCGTGGCTGGTGATGTCCGGCCCCGGCGCCACCTCGGCACTGTGGCTTTCGCTGATCTTCGGTGCCGTGGCCGCGTACTTCGCGGCGGACGCCGTGCGCGCCGGGGTGCTCGCGGCGCGCGGCGACGGGGGCTCCGGTCAGACGTCGCGGCGGGTGTGCCGGGTGATCATGGGACTGGGGATGGGTTACATGCTGCTGGGCGCGGCGGTCTGATTTCTCGGTGTGTGTTGCGAAAGCCACTTTCGCGACGCCACCGGCACGGGAGCAAGTGAGGCCAGGCAGACGTGTCGCGAAAGCCACTTTCGCGACGTCTGATGTCTCGAAAGTGGCTTTCGCGACATGGGCGCGTCGGTGTTGGCGATGCAGACGGTTCTCTTGAGGGGTACGGCAAGGGTCGTGAGTGGCGATTCGGCTTCTAACCCGAATCGCCACTCACGAGGCCGGGACGCGGCGCACGACGCCCGCCTCGGCGTTGCCCGCGTCCGGCAGGCCCTCGGCCGGGTTGTCCGACGCCCACTTGCGGGCGTCGGCGATGTCCTTGTTCAGTGCGACGATCAGCGCCTCCGACGACGGGTACGCCTCCTGCTCGCGCAGGTGATGGCCGAGCCACACGGTCAGCACCTCGCCGTAGAGGTCGCCGCTGAAGTCCAGCAGATGCGCCTCGACGAGCCGGTAGCCGTCCGCGCCGTAGTAGGTCGGCCGCCTGCCGACCGAGACCGCCGCCGCGATCCGGGTGCCGTCGGCACGTTCGGCCCAGCCCGCCCACACTCCGTCGCCGACTTGGCCGTCCTGGTCGCGCAGCGCGATGTTGGCGGTCGGGAAGCCCAGTTCCCTGCCGCGCTGATCGCCCTTCTCCACCTGGCCACGGACCACGAAGTACTCCGCCGTCATGCCGCTCCCGTCCCCTGCCGTCACGAAAGCCATGAATACCATGCCTCGCGGCCGGGGTCGACCGCCGCTCACGCCGCGGGAGACGTCCACTGTGTACTGAATCACGCGGTGACGAGCCGGTACCCCAGGTCGAGTTCCGTCCGGCCGAGCAGGGCGACGTGATGCCGGTGCCAATGCCCGTCCGCGAGATCGGCGCGCAGCCGCTCGACCGCCGTCGCGACGACGTTCCGGTCCAGCAGCGCCACCCCGGACATCCCCGCGCGCACACGCTCGGACAGGTAGGCCTCCGGCCTGCGCCAATACGCGCCGAGGAACCCGTCGACGCAGTCCGACGGCACCGGCAGCGGAGCCACCGAAGGCGCCTGCCCGGCGGCGGTCAGTTCCTCGACGACCCGGTCGAGACAGGCCAGCCTGCTTTCGTGTTCGGCGATCTCCGGCAGGTAGTCCCGCACCAGCCAGAACCGTGCGAACACCGCCTGGTCCCAGGTCACGATCACCTGGCGGCGGGACACGCGCCGCAGCTCGGCCAGTCCGGCGGTCACGTCGGTCCAGTGGTGCACGGTCAGCACCGCCAGGGCGGCGTCGAAGGCGCCGTCGGGGAAGGGGAGCCCTTCCGCGCACGCCTGCACGGCCGGGGCCGCGGTGGACGGGCGCTGCGCGATCATCCGCCGCGACGGCTCGACGGCCACCACGTCGCGGTCTTCCGGCTCGTAGGAACCGGCTCCGGCCCCGACGTTGACCACCGAGCGCGCGTCGCCGAGAGCGGCGGTGACGGCGGCCGCGATACGGGGATCCGGGCGTCTCGATCGCGCGTAGTCCCGGCCGAGTTCGGCATACGGGTCCGAGATCAAGGGGCGCACCTGCCCGAGTCTAGCCAGAGCCGCTACCTGCGGGAACGAGGATTCAGTCTGTCGTGGTCAAGAAAGTGTCGGAAAGGACCGGTGCCTCGTCCCGGTCCGGTGCCGTGGTGGTGACGAGCAGCCCGGCCGGCTCGCGCCAGACCCGGGTCCGCAGCGGCTCGCCGGGGAAGACGACGCCGGCGAACTTGGCCGAGAACGACGCGACGCGGGCGGTGTCGCCGTCGAGGAATTCGTCGGTGACGGCCTTCGCGATGACACCGTAGGTGCACAGGCCGTGCAGGATCGGCTTGCCGAACCCGGCCGCCGCGGCGAACGCGGGATCGGCGTGCAGGGGGTTGCGGTCCCCGCAGAGCCGGTAGAGCAGCGCCTGCTGCGGCAACGTCGGCGTGTCGATGACCGCGTCCGGCTCCCGCGACGGGAGCTCGACGCGGTCGGACGGGCCGCGTTCGCCGCCGAAACCCCCTTCGCCACGGGCGAAGATGCTCGACCGCAGTGTCCACAATGGAGTGCCGTCTGAGTCGGTGGCGACCGTCTCGTTCACGATCACGGCCGCCTTGCCCTTGTCGAAGACGTCGACGATCCGGGTGCGCGCCACGGCCTTCCCCGAGACCGGGATGGGCCGGTGCGCGATCACCTCCTGCTTGCCGTGCAGCACTTTCCCGAGGTCGACCTCGACACCGGGGAACGAGACGGCCGGCGGCTCGAACACGCGCAGGTTCGCCGCCACGGTGGCGAACGTCGGCAGCACCTGGAGGCCGTCCTCGTAGGTGTAGCGCAGTTCGCGCGGGCTCATCGGGTCCGCTCCGGCGCCCAGCGCCAGGTGGTAGAGCTGCACGTCCGACGCGGTCCAGGCGAAGCTCACCTCGCCGAGGTCGGCGCCGATCGCGACCGAGGGATCGATGGGCACGGAAAGCTCCTACTCGTAGGTGACGGTGACGTCGTCGGTCAGCGGCAGGGACTGGCACGCCAGCACGATGCCTTCGGCGATGTCGTCGCCGTCGAGGACCTCGTTGTTCAGCATCTTCACCTCGCCGGAGGTGATCCGGCAGGCGCACGCGCTGCACTGGCCCTCGCGGCACGAGTACGGCGCGTCGAAGCCCTTTTCCAGCAACAGGTCCAGCAGTTTCGTCCGGCGCGGCCAGGTGAGCTTCTTCGTCTCGCCGTCGAGGGTGACCTCGACCGACGCCGGGGTCTCGGCCTCTTCGACGGCGACGGGTTCGGCCACCTCGAACGGGTTCCCGCCCAGGGACAGGAACCGTTCCAGGTGGATCCGCTTGCGCGGCAGCCCGAGGTCCTTGAGCACCGTGCGCGCGGCGTCCATGAACGGTCCCGGGCCGCAGATGAACGCTTCGTGCGCGGTGTACGGCGCCACCAGCGCGCGCAGGTGCGCCTCCGTCGGCAGTCCTTGCAGGCTCTCCAGCCAGTGCACCACGACCAGCCGGTCCTGATACCGAGCAGCAAGGTCCGCCAGCTCCCGAGCGAAGATCACCGAAGCTTCGTCGCGATTGGCGTACAGCAGCACCACCTTGCCGGTGCCGTGCTCCAGCGCGGACTTGAGGATCGACATCACCGGCGTGATACCGCTGCCGCCCGCGAGCAGCAGGAAGTCCTCGTCGAGCGACGCGGGACTGAACACCCCGGCCGGCGGAAGGACCTGGACCTCCTGGCCCGCCTGGAGGTTGTCGCAGAGCCAGTTCGACCCGTAGCCGTCGGCGGTGCGTTTGACGGTGACCTGCACCCGGCCCTCGTGCGGCGCGCTGGAGAGCGAGTAGCAGCGGGCCACCGAGCCGGTCCGGTCGCTCGGCACGCGCAGCGTGAGGAACTGCCCTGGGGTGTAAGCGAAAACCGAAGCGTGCTCGGCCGGGATCTCGAACACGATCGACCGCGCGTCGGCGGTCTCGGTGATCACCTCGGCCACGGTCACGGTGACGGGGCCGCTCATTCGGGCACCTCCAGCAGGCCGTCCTTCAACGCGGCGTCGATGCTGTCGCTGAGATTGCCGCAGGTGTCGAGCAACGCCGTCTGCGCTCCGGAGGCCTTCTGCTCGGCGAACACCGGGCAGCTCCGGGACGCGTCACTCGTCCACTGGATGCTGGTGTGCTGCATGCTGTTCTTCTTGACCAGCACGCACGTCCCGCACGCGCGGCAGCTCAGCGGCCGCAGCCCGGCGGTGAGGAACTCGACGGTCTCGGGCTTCACACCCCGGCCTCTTTCGCCTGCTGCCGTGCCAGGTTGTCGGCCACCTCCGCCGCCCAGACCTCGTTGGCGCGGCTGGTGTCCACTTCGAACTCGAACCGGCGAGTCATGTCCTCGGTGACGTCGGCCGCGTCCACATAGAACTGGTCGTACCAGCGGCGCAGCTGATAGACCGGCCCGTCCTCCTCACACAGCAACGGGTTGTCGATGCGGGTCTTGTTGCGCCAGATCTCGACGTCCTGCAGGAAGCCGACGCCGATGCCCTTGGCGAACTTCCCGGCGATCTTGTCCGCGTGCTCGTCCGAGACGCCCTCGAACTTCTTCACGCTCACGCCCCACTGCAGCACGAACGAGTTCTCGGTGACCGGGTAGTGGCAGTTGATCAGCACGTTCTCGATCTCGAAACCCTGGTACGTGTTGAGTAGCTTGTTGATCATGTACGACGGGCCGAAGTAGGACGCCTCCGACCGCAGCAGGTTTTCCTCGCCGCCGTAGTTCGACGCCATTCCCTTGTCCGGGCGGCCCTTCGTGTTCAGGTACTGCGTGGCGATATGCCCCTCGAACACGTTCTTGAAGTAGGTCGGGAAGGCGTAGTGGATGTAGAAGAAATGCGCCATGTCGACCATGTTGTCGATGATCTCGCGGCAGTTGGAGCCCTCGATGAGCACCGAGTCCCAGGTCCAGTTGCTCCACTCGCCGGTGAAGATGCCTTCGATCCGCGGGATGACGACGTCTTCCGGCGGCGGGTTGCCCTCCGGGTCGTGCCAGACGAACAACTGTTTGTTCTCCTCCAGCACCTGCCACGACTTCGTCCGCGCCCGCAGCGGAACCCGTTTGGCGTAGGGGATGGAGACGCATTTGCCGTTGCCGTTCCAGCGCCAGTCGTGGAACGGGCAGGCGATCTCGTCGCCCTTGACCTCGCCCTGGGTGAGGTCGCCGCCCATATGGCGGCAGTACCCGTCGAGCACGTTCAGCTTGCCGGACGAATCGGCGAAGACCACCAGTTTCGTCCCGAACGCCGTGATGGCGTGCGGCTTCCCGTCGCGGAACGACTCGGCGAGGCCGAGACAGTGCCACCCGCGCGCGAACCGCGTGGGGGGCGCGCCCGCGTCGATCTGCCGTACGGATTCCGTCGTCATCGGCTGCCTCCCGCTTTGGTGTGATCTTGCTGCGCGAGATGCTCGGCCGCAAGGTAGCCGAACACCATCGCCGGGCCGATCGTCGCGCCGGGGCCCGCGTAGGTGCGGCCCATCACCGCCGCGCTCGTGTTGCCCGCCGCGTAAAGCCCTTCGATCACCGACCCGTCCTCGCGCAGGACGCGCGCGTGCGGGTCGATCCTCAAACCGCCCTTGGTGCCCAGGTCGCCGGGCACGATCTTCACCGCGTAGTACGGCGCGACGTCCAGCGGGCCCAGGCTCGGGTTGGGCTTGTTCCGCGGGTCGCCGTAGTAGTGGTCGTATGCGCTGCGCCCGCGGTGGAAGTCCTCGTCCACGCCGCTCCTGGCGAAGCCGTTGAACCGGCGCACGGTGGCTTCCAGCGCGTCGGCCGGGACCTCGATCCGCTCGGCGAGTTTCGCGATCGTGCTCGCTTTGACCGCGATGCCCGCTTTGAACCAGCGGCCGGGCAGCGGCTGGCGCGGGCCGAGGCCGGTGAACATGTACCGGTTGCGGTTGCGCTGGTCGAACACCAGCCAGGTCGGGATATTCGCACCGGGGCCGTCACCGTCGCCGTACATCGCGTGCACGGCCTCGACGTACGGCGCCGATTCGTTGACGAAGCGTTCGCCCCGCGCGTTGACCATGAGGCAGCCGGGCCGCGACCGTTCGGCGAGCGCGAACCACGGGCCGCCGGTGAGCGGGATGGACGGGCCCCACCACGCGTCGTCCATCAGGTCGACGGCCGCGCCGAGTTTGAGCCCGGCGTCGATGGCGTCACCGGTGTTGGCCTCGGCGCCGACGGTCCATTCCGTACCGATGGGCGCCCGCTGGTACTTGATTCGCATCTCTTCGTTGCGCTCGAACCCGCCCGCGCCGAGGACGACGCCGAGCCGCGCACGGACCGTCTTCTCCTCGCCCTCGTGGCGGACGACGACGCCGGTCACCCGGTCGCCTTCGCTCTCCAGATCCACCAGCGGCGTGTTCAGCCAGACGGGGACATCCGCCCGCCGCAGCCCCTCACGCAGACCGGCCGCAAGCGCTTGCCCCATGGAAAGCAGCCGCTGACGGCGGATCCGGCCGGCGAGCCAGCGCCCGCCGAGACTCAGCACGCGCAGGACGCCGCGCGGATGCCGGGCGAGCAGGCTCAGCCACCGGTAGTCCGCCTGGGTGATCGGGGCGCCGAGCGGGGGAGCGCTGTACGGCGGCTCCAGATTCGCCAGCTCCGGGCCGAGCAGGTTGCCGTCGAGCGCGGCCGGCTCCACCGACCGTCCGCCCGCGCGCCCGCCGGGGGCTTCCGGGTGGTAGTCCGAGTAGCCGCGGACCCAGCGGAAGCGCAACGGCGTCTTGTCGCAGACGAAGGACAGCACCTCGGGGCCGCGGTCGAGGAAGGCCGACCGAAGTTCGGCGGGGACGACATCACCGACGATCGCTTCGAGGTACTCGCGTGCCCGTTCCGGGGACTCCTCGATCCCGGCCGCCCGCAGCGCGTGGTTGCCGGGGATCCAGACGCCGCCGCCGGAGCGCGCCGTCGAACCGCCGAAGTGGGCGGCCTTCTCCACGACCAGGACCTCGAGTCCCCGGTGGGCTGCGGACAGTGCGGCGGTCATCCCGGCGGCACCACTGCCGACCACGATCACGTCGTACTCCATACGCCCCTCACCTGAAACACGTTGTAGGAAGCATGTAGCAGCATCCGCGCTGCTCCAGTCACCATAGACGAGAACGTGTTCTAGTTCTAGGGTGGGGGCATGGACTCCCTCGTCGCGGATGTGGTGATCGTGGGTTTCGGTGCGGCCGGCGCCTGTGCGGCGATCGAGGCCGCCGATGCCGGTGCCCGGGTGCTGGTGCTGGACCGCTTTTCCGGCGGTGGCGCGAGCGCGGTCAGCGGTGGTGTCGTCTACGCCGGGGGCGGGACGGCGCAGCAGCGGGACGCGGGCGTCGACGACAGCATCGACGCGATGTACGACTACCTGCGGCTGGAGGTCGGTGACGTCGTCTCCGAGGAGACCCTGCGGCGTTTCTGTGCGGGCAGTACGGAGATGATCTCCTGGCTGGAAGGCAACGGCGTGCCTTTCGAGGGCAGTCTGTGCCCGTACAAGACGTCGTACCCGAGCGACAAGCACTATCTGTACTACTCGGGCAGCGAGGCGGCGGGCGGTTTCCGTGACGCCGCCAAGCCCGCGCCGCGCGGACATCGCGTCAAAGGGCCCGGCACCTCAGGGAAACTGCTGATGAAACGCCTGATGGAGGCGGTTCGGAGTCGTGGGATCCAGGTGCTGCCGCAGACCGCCGCGCGGAACCTGATCGTGGACGCCGACGGGACCGTGACCGGCGTCGTCGTGTCCACCCTGCGGGACGCTCCCGCTCGTGTGCGGGCGGCGCACCGGAGGCTCTCGGCGTATGCCGCCAAACCGGGGATCTACGTGCCCTCGCTGCGGAAGTCGCTGCACCGGCGGGCCGAGCGCATCGAACGCCGTTATGGCCGTGAGCTGCGGATTTCCGCCTCGCGTGGGGTCGTGCTCGCGGCGGGCGGGTTCATCGCGAACCGCGAGATGGTGCGCGAGCACGCGCCCGCGTATCGCGGCGGGCTGGCGCTCGGGACGTCGGCCGACGACGGCTCCGGCATCCGCATGGGGGTCGAGGCGGGCGGGGCCACCGCGGAACTCGGGCGGATCTCCGCCTGGCGGTTCATCACCCCGCCGTCGGCGTTCCTCGGCGGCCTGCTCGTGGACAAGACCGGTGGCCGCATCATCGACGAGTCCCGGTACGGGGCGGCCGTCGGCGAACGCATGATCACCGGCCATGAAGGGCGTGGCTGGCTGCTGGTCGACGACGCCATCGTCCAGGAGGTCCGGCGGGACGCGCGCGGGCAAAGTCAATGGTTCCAAGGACTTCAGGTGCGGTACCTGCTGCGGCAGCGCGTCGTCGCCGGGTCGCTGGACGAGGTCGCGCGCAAGGCAGGCGTCGACCCCGGCGGGCTGGCCGCCAGTGTCGAGGCGGCGAGGTCCGGCGCGGATCCGACGGGCAAGCCCGCGGAGTTCGCGCGGCCGCTGGACCGGGCGCCGTACTCGCTGATCGACGTCTCGATCAAGCCGAACCTCGGCTATCCGTGCCCGATGCTGACGCTGGGCGGCCTGGTCGTGGACGAGGAGACCGGGGCGGTGCGGTCCACCGGCGGCGCCCCGATCCGTGGGCTGTACGCGGCGGGACGGACTGCGGTGGGAATCTGTTCTAGGTCCTACGTGAGCGGTCTGTCGCTGGCCGACTGCGTGTTTTCCGGTCGGCGTGCCGGACTGCACAGTGCCCTCGGCCGGGGATCGGTCGACAAAAACGAGAACGTGTTCTAGTCTTGGATCGGTTCACCGAGAACGAGAGAGGGACGCATATGAGCGAGCACGCCGCGCAGGACGTGATCGCGGGGATCCGGGAGCTGCTGCCGGTCCTGCGGGAGCGGGCGCAGGAGGCGGAGGACGCCAGGCGCGTTCCCGAAGAGTCCGTCAAATCCCTGCAGGAGACCGGGTTCTTCAAACTGCTGCAGCCGAAGACGTTCGGTGGCCTCGAAGCCGACCCGGTGAGCTTCTACACCGCCGTCAAACTCGTCGCGAGCGCGTGCGGCTCCACCGGCTGGGTCGCCTCCATCCTCGGCGTCCACCCGTGGCACCTCGGCCTGTTCGAAGCGCAGGCTCAGCAGGACGTCTGGGGTGACGACGCCGACGTCCGGATCTCCTCGTCGTACGCGCCGATGGGCAAGGCGGACGTCGTCGACGGCGGCTACCGGCTCAGCGGGCGCTGGAGCTTCTCCTCCGGCTGCGACCACGCGACCTGGGTGCTGCTGGGCGGGCCGGTGTTCAAGGACGGGAAACCCGTCGACTTCTGCACGTACCTGGTGCCGATCGCCGACTACACGATCGAAGACGTCTGGGACACCGTGGGCCTGCGCGGCACCGGATCCAACGACATCATCGTGAACGACGTCTTCGTGCCGAAGCACCGCGCGCTGAGCTTCATCGCGACGTCGAAGTGCAAGACGCCGGGGCAGGAGATCAATCCCGGGCCGCTGTACAAACTGCCGTACGGCTCGGTGCATCCGAGCACGATCACCGCGCCGATCATCGGGATGGCGCAAGGCGCCTACGACGCGCACGTCGAGTACCAGGGCAAGCGCGTCCGCGCGGCGTACGCGGGTGAACAGTCCAAAGAGGACCCGTTCGCCAAGGTGCGGATCGCCGAGGCGGCGAGCGAGATCGACGCGGCCTGGCTCCAGCTCACGCACAACATCGACGAGCTGTACCAGCTGGCGTGCAAGGGGGAGAAGCTGCCGTTCTCCACCCGGCTGCGGGTCCGGCGTGATCAGGTCCGCGGCACCGAGCGCGCGATCTTCGCGATCGACCGGCTTTTCGAGAACTCCGGCGGCCGCGCCTTGCAGGCCGGAACCCCGATCCAGCGGTTCTGGCGCGACGCCCACGCCGGCCGGGTGCACGCGGCGAACGACGCCGAGCGCGCCTACGTCATGTTCGGAACCGGCGCCTTCGGGCTGCCCGTCGAGAATGCGATGGTCTGATGACCGAAGGCAAGTACGTCACTGTCCGAGATGGACTCAAGCTGCACTACCACGAGGCGGGTGCGGAACATTCCGAGACGGTGATCCTGTTGCACGGCGGCGGGCCCGGCGCGTCGGCGTGGAGCAACTTCGGCCGCAACCTCCCGGTGTTCGGCAAGAACTACCGGACGCTGGCCATCGACCAGCCCGGGTTCGGCCGCTCGGACAAGCCGACCGAGCATCCCCAATACTTCCGACACAGCGCTGACGCCGTGGTCGGGCTCATGGACGAACTCGGCATCGAGCGGGCGCATTTCGTCGGCAACTCGCTCGGTGGCGGGGCTTCCGTGCGGCTCGCGCTCAACCACCCGAAGAGGGCCGGGCGACTCGTCCTGATGGGGCCGGGTGGGCTGAGCGTGAACCTGTTCGCGCCCGATCCCACCGAGGGCATCAAGAACCTCGGCCGGTTCAGCGCCCCGCCGGGACCGAGTCGCGAGAAGCTCGAAGCCTTCCTGCGGATCATGGTGCACGACCAGTCGCTGATCACCGACGAACTGATCGACGAACGGTTCGCCGCCGCGAGCGCGCCGGAGTCGCTGGCCGCGATGAAGGCGATGGGCAAGTCGTTCGCTCAGCCCGACACCTACGAAGAGGGCATGCTGTGGCGTGAGGCGCATCGGTTGCGGCAGCGCGTGCTCCTGATCTGGGGCCGGGAGGACCGCGTCAATCCGCTCGACGGCGCGCTGCTCGCGCTCAAGACGATCCCGCGTGCCCAGCTGCACGTGTTCGGCGGCTGCGGGCACTGGGCGCAGCTGGAGAAGTTCGACGAATTCAACCGGCTGGCACTCGACTTCCTGGGAGCCTCCTGATGGGTATCCGCTCGCTCGCCTACCTCCGCATCGAAGCCACCGACATGGCCGCGTGGCGCGAATACGGGCTGAAGGTCCTCGGCATGGTCGAGGGTTCCGGCACGAATCCGGAAGCGCTCTACCTGCGCATGGACGATTTCCCGGCGCGGCTCGTGATCTTCCCCGGCGAGGACGACCGGCTCGCCGTCGCGGGCTGGGAGGTCGCCAACGCCGGCGAACTCGACGAAATCCGGGCTTCGCTCGACGCGCATTCGGTGCCGTACAAGGAAGGCACGCCGGATCAGCTGGCCGATCGCCGGGTCGACGGCCTGGTGTCCTTTGAGGACCCTTCGGGCAACACGCTGGAAGTGTTCCACGGCGTCGCGTTGCAGCACCGGCGCGTGGTGAGCCCGTACGGGCACAAGTTCGTGACCGGTGAGCAAGGACTCGGGCACGTCGTCCTGTCCACACACGACGATGACGCTTCCCTGCGGTTCTACCGGGACGTCCTCGGGTTCCGGCTGCGGGACTCGATGAAACTGCCGCCGCAGATGGTCGGCAGGCCGGCCGACGGCGCTCCGGCGTGGCTGCGGTTCTTCGGCTGCAACCCGCGGCACCACAGTCTCGCGTTCCTCCCGATGCCGACACCCAGCGGCATCGTGCACCTCATGGTCGAAGTGGAGAACACCGACGACGTCGGCCTCTGCCTCGACCGGGCCATCCGCCGGAAGGTGCCGATGTCGGCGACCCTCGGGCGGCACGTCAACGATCTGATGCTCTCGTTCTACATGAAGACCCCCGGCGGCTTCGACGTCGAATACGGCTGCGAGGGGCGTCAAGTGGACGACGAGAGCTGGATCGCCCGAGAGAGTACGGCGGTTTCCTTGTGGGGACACGACTTTTCAGTCGGCGCCCGCCCGCCGGGGCAGTCGTGACCCCGGTGACGGACCTCGGCGCGGACATCGATCCGGCGCGGTTCCGGACGGTGCTCGGGCATTTCTGCACCGGCGTCGCGGTGGTGACCGGGCACGACGGCACGGCTCCGGTGGGCTTCGCGTGCCAGTCGTTCGCGGCGCTTTCGCTGGATCCGCCGCTGGTGCTCTTCTGCCCTGCCAAGACATCCCGGACCTGGGCGGTGCTCGCCGAGTCCGGCCGGTTCGCCGTCAACGTGCTCGCCGAAAATCAGCAAGAGGTGAGCGCGGTGTTCGGCGCGCGGGGCGCGGACAAGTTCGCGTCGGTCGACTGGTCGCCCGCCCCGTCCGGATCCCCTTTGCTGACCGGGGCCCTGACCTGGATCGACTGCACCCTCGAAGCCGTGCACGAGGCGGGTGACCATTACGTCGTCGTCGGCCGGGTCACCGCGCTCGGGGAACCGTCCGACGATCGGCCGCTGCTGTTCCATCGCGGGCGGTACACGGTGACCGAGCCGGTGACGGACGCGCTCGCCGCGCTCATGCCCTGGCCGCGTCCCGACGATTGGCTCTGATCGGCTCGCCGGCGTCGTGCAGGCTGCGCAACGCGAGCGAGTACGACTCGATGAGCCCGGTTTCGTGGTATGGGACACCGATCTCGTCGCAATAGCGCTGGACGATGGGCCGGGCGCGGCGCAGATGCGGCGACGGCATGCTCGGGAACAGATGGTGCTCGATCTGGTAGTTGAGCCCGCCGAGCGCGACGTCGACGATCCGGCCGCCGCGGACGTTGCGTGACGTGAGCACCTGCTTGCGGAGGAAGTCGAGTTCGGTGTCGCCGGACAGGATCGGCATGCCCTTGTGGTTGGGCGCGAAGATCGATCCCATGTAGACACCCCACAGTGCTTTGTGGACAATGAAGAAGACGAGCGCCTTGCCGGGGGAGAGGACCACGAGCAACGCGCTGAAGTAGAGCGCGAAATGCGCCAGCAGCAGCGCCGCTTCGAGCCCGCGCCGCCGGAGGCCCGGCTTCGCGACCGCGCGGATCCCGGAGAAGTGCAGGTTCAGGCCTTCGAGGGTGAGCAGCGGGAAGAACAGGAACGCTTGGTAGCGGCCGATGAACCGGGGGAGGCCCTTGCTGGCCCGCGCCTGGTCCTTCGACCACACGAGGATGTCCGGATCGACGTCGGGGTCGAGGTCCTCGTGGTTCGGATTCGCGTGGTGGCGGGTGTGCTTGTCCATCCACCAGCCGTAACTCATGCCGACGCCGAGGTTCCCCGCGATCCGCCCGGCGATCTCGCTCGGGCGGCGGGTGCGGAACACCTGACGGTGCGCGAGATCGTGCGACAGCAACGCGATCTGGCCGAACATCACCACCTGGAAGACGGCGATCCCCAGCTGCCACCAGGAATCCCCGATCGCGAAGAAGGCGACCCAGCCGGAGACGAAGAGGGTGGCGACCAGGCCGATGCGGAAGACGTAGTAGCCGGGACGGCGGTCGAGGAGGCCCGCTTCGCTGACGCGGCGGGACAGACGGGCGAAATCGCTGCCTGTGCGGAGATTTGCGGTCACCGTTGTGAGTCTCGTCGGGGGCGGAGGTGGAGTGAATGCGGTGCGCCGGTGGGTTGGTGCGGGGGTTGGCCCTACCCTGGGTGCGCGATGAGGTGGTACCTGCGGGTCGTGTGGTCGCACGACTTCGGCGAGGAGCCAGTGGAGATCCTCGGCGAGATCGGCTCCGATGGATACGAGTGCCGGAAAGTGGAGCGGTTCCGGGGCGGCAGGGCCGGTTGGGCCGGTTGGGCCGACGAGAAGGACGAGGTGGGCGGCACCGGTTTGGGTGAGGTTCCCGTCCCGCCCCTTGCCGAGATCAACGCGCAGCCGGAGTTCGTGGCGGTCAGGATCACCGGTGCGGAGTTCGGGCGGGCGTGGCGGCGAGCGCTCGGTGGGCGGTGATTGCCTTCGTTCGGCGGTGTGTCCGTCGGTTTTGCTTTTGGCCACGGGTATGCCGGTTTTTGTGATCCGCGCTGATGTCGCCAACGGGTGGTGGCGCCGGTGTCTCTCTGGGAGCCGTGTCCGAGATGGTCCACGCTCACCCTGGCAACGCGGCAGCAACGAGAACACCAATGGATTACTGCGCCAGTACCTTCCCAAAGGAACCGACCTATCAGGGTATTCACAGGACGAACTCGATGCCATCGCAGACGAACTCAACGACCGGCCGCGGCAGACGCTGGGCTGGCTTAAGCCGATCGAAGCGTTCAGCAAAGTGTTACTAGACTAGAGGTGGTGCACTCACCGGTTGAAACCACCCCCCGGATTCAGTGGCGGTCGAACTGGTGTTTGAGTATGATCTTGGTTATGACCACTTCTTTTGCTTTTAATCCGAAAGCTGCTCGTCTTCTGGATGCCGCCTACGACGAGGAGGTTGTGTTGCGTCGGGCGCAGGGGCGGCAGGTGCGTTCGATAGCGGGTTTTGCTGGGGTGGGTGGTTCGCGAAGATCGGTGACCGAGGAGGTCGCGTTGGCCTTCTCGGTCTCCCGCAATCAGGCGTATCTGCTGGTCGAAACCTCGTGTGCGTTGGTGGCCCGGTTGCCGAACACGCTGGCGGCGCTGGAAAACGGTGACATCGATCTGTACAAGGCGTCGAAAGTCACCCAGTTGACCCGCGAAGTCTCCGACGAGATCGCCGCGCAGGTGGACGCTTGGATGGTCACGCGTCTCGCCGGGCGCGATCCCGGGGCGATCCGGAAGTCGGTGGATCACGCGGTGCAGAAGTTCGACCCGGACGGCTATCGGGAACGTGCCGCGGCCAAACGCGCGTTGCGGCATGTCTCGCTGGAGCACGAGGACGAGACCATGTCGAAACTGTCGGGCTGGCTGCCGGCCGAGGTGGCGAGTTCGATCTACGCGTCCCTGAGCCAGGCGGCGAAGAAACGCCGCCGGACCGATCAGTCCCGCACCCTTGACCAGCATCGGGCGGATATTTTCGCCGAACGGTTACTGGCCGAGGACGGTCATGGGACACCGCGGGCGCATGTCCATGTCTATGTCGACTTGCTGACCCTGACCGGCGCCCGGGAAGACCCCGCGACCCTCGCCGGGTACGGCCCCGTTCCCGGCTGGCTCGCCCGCGGGATCGCCGCCGACCCCGGCTCCACCTGGTCCCGGCTGATCACCGACCCGCTTACCGGACAACTCCTCGAAGCCAGTCCCGGTACCTACCGGTCCCCGGCCTCACTCGCCAGGTTGATCAAGGCGCGGGATCGCGAATGCACCCACCCCGGCTGCCACCGACCGGCCGAGTTCTCCGAGATCGACCACATCACCACCTGGGCCCGCCACGGCAACACCGACCACCACAACTGCCACGCCGCCTGCAAAATCCACAACCTCCTCAAAGAAGAACCCGGCTGGACCACCCAACCCACCGGCAACGGCGGCATGACCATCACCACCCCCACCGGCCACACCTACACCGCCACACCCGAACCACTCCACGACCCACGACCCCAACCCGACGACGACACCCCACCCTTCTGATCGGCACAGAAATACGCCCTGGAGCCACCCGGCCTCACGCCGGGCGGCGACTCCGGTGCGCCCAAAGCGCGGTTCCGCGGGAAGTCGATAAGCACGCCCTGGCTCACTGGAAATAGGCCGGGCGGTTGCACCGGCGCGCCCAGGGCACGTCGTCCAGTCTGGACTCCCGCAGTGGGCAGCCCCCGCAGCCGCCCGGATGTGCGCCACGTCGTGGCACCGGCGCGCTCAGAGCCCGTCCCGTTAGGAACTACTCGGTTGGCGGGTTTCTGTATGCCCCGGGCGCGCACGCCAGGCCCCGACCCCCGCGCCCAGGCCCCGCCCGGCCGCAACCCCATGCGACAGACCCGCCACAAACCCCGCACCAGGCGACGACACCCTCAGAAACCAGGGCGCGTGAAGCCCCCTTCCCCTCACAGAACCGAGGGAAGGAGTCCTTCACGCGCCACCAAGCACCGGCTAAGACCCCGCAGCAGCCTCCCGAGCCGCATCGAACGGAGCCCGATCGAACACGATCCGCAACTCCACGATCTTCCCCTCCCGCACCGTCAGCAGCTCGGCCCCGGGCGCGCTCGCGACCGGCAGGGTCGTTGTGTCGTACATCAGCAACGCGGTCGTCTCGTCCCCGAACGCCGAGAGCAGGGTCGAGCCGGTCAGGATCTCGGTGAACGGGCCCATGAACCCGCGAAACGCCTCAGCGCCGGAAAGCGGCCCACCGGGCGTGTGGCAGACGATGTCGTCGGCGACGTAGGTCATCGCCTTCTCGAAGTCCTTGCCCGTCCACGCGTGGTGGTAGGCGAGCGCGACATCCAAGGCGGGACTGGTCATGATGGTTCCTTTCGTCGGTCTTCACCCAGTCAGACACCACTCCCGCCGCGAAAGGAACGGTCAGTGAGCACCAGGGCGACAGACGAGCAGGGGTTTCGCGAGCTCGCCGACACCTATCGGGACGAGCTGCACCTGCACTGTTACCGGATCCTCGGCTCCCTCACCGACGCCGAGGACGCCGTACAGGAGACGCTCCTGGCCGCCTGGCGCGGCCTCGACGGCTTCGAGGGGCGCTCATCGTTTCGCACCTGGCTGTACCGCATCGCCACCAACCGCTGCCTCAACGCACTGAGGGACGCCGGCCGCCGTCGCCCGCCAGAGCCGGTGCCGCCGTTCGACCCGCCGGAGCCGAGCCGACGCGGTGAAGTGACCTGGTTGCAGCCGTATCCGGACGAGCTCGCCGACAGCGAGCCCGGCCCCGAAGCGCGCTACACCACCAGGGAGGCCGTCGAGCTCGCCTTCATCACCGGACTCCAGCTCCTCCCGCCGAGACAAGCCGCCGTGCTCGTCCTGCGGGACGTCCTGTGCTTCCCCGCCGGGGAGGTCGCGAGCATGCTCGGCACCACCGAGACGGCGGTCAAAGGCATCCTCCAGCGTGCCCGCGCCTCCCTCGACAAGCATCGAGCCCGCACGGCACACCGCCCCTCACCGCGGGAACGCGAGCTGACCAGGCGCTTCGCCGACGCGTTCACGGCGGGCGACCTCGACGGCGTCCTCAGCCTGCTCACCGACGACGCCTGGCTCGCCATGCCGCCGGCGCCGCACGAGTACCACGGTCGCGAGGCGATCGCGGGCTTCCTCCGCGTCACCATGGCCGTCCCCGTGGAGGGTTTCACCATGACCCCGACGCGTGCCAATGGCCAGCCCGCCTTCGTCTGCCGTCACGGTGAGACACCGGCCGGGCTGATGGTCCTCACCCTCGACGGTGACCGCATCCGCGCCATCACCCGGTTCCTGGATCAGAAGTGACCCGCCAGACGGCCGCACAGCGCGTGGATGTCCGCGGCCGGCACGCCCGTCCACGAGGGACCGTCCATCCACCCGAGCTCCGAGGGCGTTCCCTGGTACCGCACGAAAACGTGCTGATGGAAATGAGCGACGCCGCGCCCGGCGATGGCGGAGAACACGTGCTCCGGAGCCAGTTCCGCGCGCAGGCCCCTGGCCGCGCGCCAGGCCGCCTGCGAAACCGCCGTGACCTCGTCCGGGGTCAGCTCGTCCAGCGCCGCCACATGCCGCCGGGTTTCGACGAACAGATAACCGGGGAAGTCACCGGGCCGGTGCGACACGACGACCGTGTCGTCGGCCCAGACGACGGGCCCCACCAGCGGGCCTTCGCCACGGTGCTTGGCACAGATCGCGCACTCCACCGGCTCACGATAACGGCGGCCGCACCCGCCCGAGGTGGTCTCCAGGCGAGCCGAACAGGTGCGCCGCGCCATGCGCCCGCTTGAAATAGCGGTGCGCCGGATGCTCCCAGGTGATCGCGATCCCGCCGTGCAGCTGGATCATCTCGCCCGCCACCGTCGCCAGCGCCTCCGAGCAGTGCACCTTCGCCACCGCGGCCAGCCTGCTCGACTCCGGAGCCGCATAGGCTGCCGAGCGCGCGGTCTCCACCAGGACGTGGAGATCGGCCATCCGATGCTTCAACGCCTGGAATCCTCCGATCGGCCTGCCGAACTGGTGCCGCTGCTTGCTGTACTCCACCGTCAGTTCGAACGCCCGCGCCGCGGCTCCGGCCTGTTCGGCGGCCAGGACGGCACAGGCGACGTCTCGCAGCACGCCGAGGTCGACGGGGCCGATCAGCCGGGCGGGGGCACCGTCGAAACGAACCCGCGCGAGCCGCCGGGTTTCGTCCATCGCCGGAGTCCGCTCCCGCCGCGCATCGGTGACTTCGTACAGCGAATCGCCGGCCACGACCAGAAGGATCTCGGCCTCGTCGCCATGGAGGACGTAGTGCGCCTCACCTTCCACCACGGAATCGTCGACGCGGCAGGCAGGAGCATCCCAGCGACCTTCGGCGTCGGTCCAGGCCACCGCGCCGACGACCCCTTCGGCGAGGCGGGGGAGCAGCCGTTCGCAAGCCTCGTCGTTGCCCGTGGCCAGGACGGCGTGCACGGCGAGCACGGCCGAGCCGAGGAACGGGACGTCGGCGAGGACCCTGCCCAGTTCTTCGGCGACCACCTGCAGTTCCGTGGTCCCGGCGCCGAGCCCGCCGAACCGCTCGGGAACGGCCAGCGCCGCCACGCCGATCTGCTCGCACAGCTCGGGCCAGGGATCCGCTTCCCGGTCCAGCAGTTTCCGCACGCTGTCACGCAGCGCGTCCTGCTCGGCGGTGAACGTCATGACAGCACCCGCTCCCGGTGGAACCGCGGCGTGCCCCACGCGCCGACCAGCGCGCGGACCCTGGTCAGCCGCAGGCCGAGCGCGTGTTCCGCGGTGTAGCCGATCGCGCCGTGCACCTGGAGCCCGGTCCGCGCGGCGAGGTGCGCGGCATCGCCGCATGCCACCTTGGCCGCGGAGACGTCGCGCCGGTCCAGGGTGACGGCCGCGCCGAACAGCAGCGGTTCGGCCAGCGTGAGCGCGGTCGCGACGTCGGCGAGCAGGTGTTTGATCGCCTGGTACCCGCCGATCTCTCGCCCGTACTGCTTGCGTTGCGCGGCGTAGGCGACGGACGTGTCGAGCAGCCATCGTCCCGCGCCGAGGAGTTGCGCCGCGGTGACGAGACAGCCCAGTTCGAACGCGCGCTCCGCATCGAGCGCCGAGCCGAGGTCGTCCCCGGTCACCGGCGGGTACAGCCGGCGCGAACCGTCCACAGAGGACAAAAGTGCGCCGGGGGTGAACGCGCGCAGCCTGCCGTTCTCGACGGCGAGCCGCGCGTCCGCGACGTCGGAATCCAGGGTGTACGGCACGTGCGGCGCGAAAGCCACTGACGCCAGCGTCTCGCCGGACGCGACCGAAGTCAGCAGTTCGTCGTCGAGCAGGGACGGCAGGACGGCCACGGTGTCGGTCCACGGCCCGGGAACGCAGTGGTAACCGAGCCGTTCGAAGCCGACGGCCAGATCCACCGGTGTGGCGCCGAGACCGTCGTACTTCTCGGGGACCGCCAGCGCGGTCACGCCGAGTTCAGCCAGCCGCCGCCAGATCTTGAGGCCGGGGCCGTGATCGCCCGCCGCCCAGGAGCGGTTCGCCGAATCGGTGTCCACACCGGACAGTAGATCGTGCAGGCTGCGGGAGAACTGCTCCTGCTCGCCGGAGAATGCGAACCTCATCGAGCCCCCTTCGGCAGGCCGAGCAGTCGTTCGGCGACGATGGACCGCTGGATCTGGTCGGTCCCGCCGTAGATCGGCCCGGCCAGGGAGAACAGCCAGCCGTCGCTCCAGGCGCCCCGCAGTTCGGCGTCCGGACCGAGGATGTCGAGCGCCGTTTCGTGCAGGGCGACGTCGAGGTGCGACCAGAACAGCTTGTTGACACTCGATTCCGGGCCGAGCTCGGCGCCGTCGGAAAGCCGGGTGACCGTGCCCAAGGTGTACAGCTGATAGGCCCGCGCACCGATCCACGCGTCGGCGACCCGGTCCGCGGTGTGCGCCGGCCGACCGGCGTCCCGCCAGAGCGAGACCAGCCGGTCGGCCGCGGCGAGGAACCGGCCGGGACTGCGCAAGGACAGGCCGCGCTCGTTGTTCGCGGTCGTCATCGCGACCCGCCACCCCTCACCCGGCGCGCCGATGACGTCCTGGTCGGGGACGAAGACGTCCTCGAAGAAGATCTCGGCGAACCCCGGTTCACCGTCCAGCTGGGGGATCGGCCGGACGGTGACGCCCTCGGCGCGCAGATCCACCATCAAATAGGTGAGTCCCTTGTGCCGCACCGACTCCGGGTCACTGCGGAACAGGCCGAACGCGCGGTCGGCGAACGTGGCCCGCGAGCTCCACGTCTTCTGCCCGCTGACCCGCCAGCCGCCGTCGCAGCGGGTCGCGGTGCTGCGCAGCGCGGCGATGTCGCTGCCCGCCTCGGGTTCCGACCATGCCTGCGCCCAGACCTCCTCGGAGCGCGCCATCTTCGGCAGGATGCGGGCCTGCTGTTCTTCCGTGCCATGGGAGAACAGCGTGGGTGCGAGCATGAAGATGCCGTTCTGGTTGACCCGCAACGGCGCACCCGCCGCGTAGTACTCCTCCTCGAACAGCACCCACTCCAGCAGGCTCGCGTCCCGCCCGCCGAACTCGCGCGGCCACGAGACGACCGACCAGCGGGCGTCGGCCAACCGGGATTCCCACTCGCGGTGCTGCGCGAACCCTTCGACGGTGTCGAACGACTTCAGCGGCTCGGCGGGAACATTGGCGGCGAGCCAGGCACGTGCTTCGTCACGGAGGGCGAGGGTCCGCTCGTCCAGATCGAGGTTCATCATGAACTCGCGTCCCGCATCGAGCGCGCGTCCTGGCCGCCGAGCGAGTCACCGCCGGAGACCTCGGCGTTGTGCGCGTGCGCGAAGTGGTGCAGCCCGAACACGGAGTCCATTCCGGACCGGAGGCCCATCAGGTCTTCAGCCTGGTTGACGGCCTTCTTGGCGAGCGCGAGCCCCATCCGCGGCATCACCGCGATCTTCTCCGCCAGCGCCATCGTCTCGGTTTCGAGATCGGCGCGCGGGACGACGTGGTTCAGCATGCCCCATTCCTTGGCCTGCTGCGCCGTGAAGCGCTCACCGGTGAACAGCACCTCCTTGGCCGCGCGCGGCCCGAGGACCCAGGGGTGCGCGAAGTACTCGACACCGGGGATGCCCATGCGCACCACGGGATCGGCGAAGAACGCGTCGTCGGAGGCGACGATCATGTCGCAGACCCACGCCAGCATCAGGGCGCCCGCGATGCACGCGCCCTGCACGCTCGCGATGGTCGGCTTCGGGATCTCGCGCCACCGGCGGCACATGCCGAGATAGACCTCGGACTCGCGGGCGAACCGCTGATCGCCGCCCTCGGCGCCGACATGGTCCCACCATAGGACCGCCTTGCGCTCGAACGAGACGTCCACGTCGCGCTCCGGCGTCCCGATGTCGTGCCCGGCGGAGAAGTGCTTTCCGGCGCCGGCCAGCACGATCACCTTGACCTCGGGATCGTCGACGGCGCGGGTGAACGCCGCGTCGAGCGCGTAGGTCATCGCCGAGTTCTGCGCGTTCCGGTACTCCGGCCGGTTCATCGTGACGACGGCCACCGGCCCGCGTCGCTCGTACTCGACGGTCATCCGTTCTCCTCCCGCAACACGCGTTTCAGCACCTTCCCCGACAGATTCCGCGGCAGCTCCGCCACGAACTCGATGTATCGGGGGAGCTTGTAGTTGGCCAGATTGCTTTTGCAGTGCGCCAAGACGTCCTCAGTGGACAGTTCGGCGCCGGGACGGAGCCGGATGTAGGCCTTGCCCGCCTCGCCGTACACCGCGTCGGGAACACCGACCACCGCGGATTCCGCCACGCCGTCCAGCCAGCCGAGCGCCTGCTCGATCTCGGCCGGGTAGACATTGAACCCCTTGCAGACGTACATGTCCTTGATCCGGTCGACGATCCGCAGGTAGCCGCGCTCGTTGAGCACCCCGACGTCGCCGGTGTGCAACCACCCTTCGGCGTCGATGGCTTCCGCGGTGGCGTCCGGATCGTCGAGGTAACCGAGCATCACGTTCGGCCCGCGCAGCAGGACCTCGCCGAGTTCGCCGAGTTTCACCTCGAAGCCCGCTGTCGCCCGGCCGGAGAAATGAGCCACCAGTTTCGCGTCGTCTTCGGGGCGGGACATCGTGGCCACCACGGCTTCGGTGAGCCCGTACGCGGTGAGCACGGTGTCGAAACCCAGCTCCGTCCGCATTTGCTCGACCAACGCGACCGGCACGGTCGCCGCCCCGGTGACGGCGAGCCGGAGGCTGGACAGATCGCGGTTCGCGCGTTCGGGTGCGTCCAGCAGGACCTGGTAGATCGTCGGCGCGCCGGGCAGCACGGTGATCCGCTCGGTTTCGACGAGGCGCAGGGTTTCCCGGACGTCGAAGGTGCGTTGCGGCAGGATCGTCGCGCCACGCAGGATGGCGGCGAGGATCCCCGCCTTGTAACCGAAGCTGTGGAAGAACGGGTTGATGACGAGATAGCGGTCTTCCTCGGTCAGCCCGCCGCACTCGGCCCAGGCTTCGGCGACGCTCAGCGCCTGCCGGTGGCTGCTCATCGCGCCCTTGCTGCGGCCGGTGGTCCCGGACGTGAACAGGATGTCGCTGACGTCGTCCGGTTTCGCGGGACTGACGAAGTCGCTGTCGAGACCGGCGAGCGCGGCCCATTCCGTCACGCCCTCGACCGGTCCCTCCGCGCCTTCGACCGGGATGCGCAGGACGGTGCCGGGGCGGGAAGGGCCGAGGTCCGCCAGCCGGTCCGTGCCGAGGAACGTGCCGGTGATCGCCAGCGCGGAAACGTTCGCGCGCTCGAGGACGTCGACGGTCTCGCGGGCGGTGAAGCGGGTGTTGACCGGGATCAGCGTCGCTCCGGCGTACAGCGCGCCGAGCCCGGCGACGACCCAGTGCCAGGTGTTGGGGGAGCAGATCGCGACCCGCGCGTGGCCCTCGAAGAACCGCGCGGCCTGGCGCACCCGGCGGGCGAGTTCGGCGTAGGTGAGCCGGACTTCGCCGTCGACCAGCGCCTCCCGCGCGGCGAAGCGCTCCGCGGCCCTGTCGAGCGCCGCCGGGATGGTTCCTTCAGTCATCGAAGTCTCCCTAGCTGTCCGCCAGTCCGCGCGCGTCCGCGATCGTGTCGCCAGGGCGAAGCAGGCGGAAATCTCACTTCTTCGACGAGGGCGCCCGATCGCGGGGCCTGCAGGCCAGGGGCGCGCGCTCTGGTGTCACTGGATGCAGCGGAGCCGGAATCCTTTCTCCCTAGCAAGTGCTTGGTAGGGTAGCCTACGCAGCAGGCTCTGGTTTGGCTAGAGGAGGCAGGCGTGGCCCAAGACGGTTTCCGTGACCGTGTGCGCACCTGGCTGGCGGAGAACCTGCCGCCGGAACTGCGCGGTTTGGGCGGTCCCGGCCGGGAGCACGAAGCCTTCGACGAACGCGTGGAGTGGGAGCGGCGGCTCGCCGCGGCGGGCTGGACCTGCGTCGGCTGGCCGGTCGAGCACGGCGGACAGGGCGCGACACTCGAACAGCAGGTCGTGTTCCACGAGGAGTACGCGCGAGCGGGCGCACCGGCGAGGGTCAGTCACCTGGCGCAGGAACTCCTCGGCCCGACCCTGATCGCGTTCGGCACGCCGGAACAGCAGAAGCGGTTTCTGCCGCCGATCGTGGCCGTCGAGGAACTGTGGTGCCAGGGTTATTCCGAACCCGGTGCCGGATCCGACCTCGCCGCGGTGTCGACCACGGCGACCCTCGAAGGCGACGAGTGGGTGCTGAACGGCCAGAAGGTGTGGACGTCGCTCGCCCACGTGGCCGACTGGTGTTTCGTGCTGGCCCGCACCGAACCCGGCTCGAAACGCCACAAAGGACTGTCCTATTTGCTCGTCCCGATGAACCAGCCCGGCGTCGAGGTCCGCCCGATCCAGCAGCTCACCGGGACCTCCGAGTTCAACGAAGTCTTCTTCGACGGCGCCCGAACCGCGAAAGACCTCGTCGTCGGCGAACCCGGCGACGGCTGGCGGGTGGCGATGGGCACGCTCGCGTTCGAGCGCGGCGTCGCGACGCTGGGGCAACAGGTCGGGTTCCGCCGGGAACTCGAAGAACTCACCAGGATCGCGCCGGACGACCCGGTGATCGCCGAACGGATCGACCGCGCCTGGGTCGGCCTGGAGGTCATGCGGGCGCAGGCGATCCGCACGCTCGGGGACTCGTCGCCCGGCGTGGCGGAAGTGTCCAAACTGGTCTGGGCGAACTGGCACCGTGGCCTCGGGGAGCTCGCGATGCTCGTCCGCGGCGCGCGGGGCATGCTCGCGGAAGACGGGCTCGACGCCTGGCAACGGCTGTTCCTGTTCACCCGGGCCGACACGATCTACGGCGGCTCCAACGAGATCCAGCGCAACGTCATCGCCGAGCGGGTGCTCGGCCTGCCAAGGGAGGTACGCCCGTGATCCCGGTGCCGAAGTACCCCGAGGGGGCGAACCTCCTGCGGGACAAGGTGGTCGTGGTGACGGCGGCGGCCGGCACCGGGATCGGTTCCGCGGTGGCGAAACGCGCGTTGGAGGAAGGCGCCCGCGTCGTGATCAGTGACTGGCACGAGCGGCGCCTCGGTGAGAAGGCGGCCGAACTCGGCGACGTCCACGCGATCCCCTGCGACGTCACCCAGGAAGACCAGGTGCGGGCGCTCATCGACGGGGCCGCGGCGCACTACGGCCGGATCGACGTGCTGATCAACAACGCCGGGCTCGGTGGCACGAAGTCCATTGTGGACATGACGGACGACGAGTGGGCGCGAGTCATCGACGTGACCCTCAATGGCACGTTCCGGGCGACGCGGGCCGCGGTGAACCGGTTCATCGCCCAAGGCGACGGCGGGGTGATCGTCAACAACGCGTCGGTGATCGGCTGGCGCGCGCAGGCCGGGCAGGCCCACTACGCGGCCGCGAAGGCGGGGGTCATGGCGCTCACCCGGTGTTCGGCCGTCGACGTCGCCGAACACGGCATCCGGGTCAACGCCGTCGCGCCGAGCCTGGCGATGCATCCCTTCCTGGCCAAGGTGACCAGCGAGGAACTGCTCACCGAACTCACCGCGCGCGAGGTCTCGGGGAGGGCGGCGGAACCGTGGGAAGTGGCGAATGTGATGGTGTTCCTCGCCAGTGAGTACTCGTCGTACCTCACCGGTGAGGTCGTGTCCGTGAGTTCCCAGCATGCGTGAGGTAGTAATGAAAGCCAGCCCCGGGTCCCGCCGCGCCGAACTGCTCGCCCTGGCGGCGAAGCTGTTCGCCGAGCGCGGGTACGTCTCCACCACCGTGCGGGACATCGCGGACGCGGCGGGCATCCTTTCGGGGAGTCTCTATCACCATTTCGACTCGAAGGAGTCGATGGCCGACGAGATCCTCACCGGATTCCTCGACGAACTCTTCGGCGCCTACGCCGAGATCGTCGCGGAAGGGAAGGGCCCGCGGGAAACGCTCGAAGCGGTCGTGGTGGCGTCGTTCGAATCCATTCACCGGCGGCCCGCCGAGGTGGCGATCTACCAGTCCGAGGCGAAACACCTCATGCAGTTGCCGCGGTTCGACTACCTCAACGATCGCAACACCGAATTCCGCAAACTGTGGAACGGGATCCTCACCGACGGCATCGCGGCGGGCGTGTTCCGCGAGGATCTCGACGTCGAACTCACCTACCGGTTCATCCGCGACACCGTCTGGGTGGCGGTGCGCTGGTACAACCCCGGCGGCACGCTGAGCGCGGACGACGTCGCGCAGCAGTACCTCGGGATCCTGCTGGACGGCATCGCGACCAAGAGGAGGCGGCGTGGCTGAAGCTTATGTCCTGGATGCGGTCAGGACCCCGGTCGGCAAACGCGGGGGAGCGCTCAGCGGTGCCCACTCCGCCGATCTCGGTGCGCACGTCATCCAGGCCGTGGTCGAGCGGACCGGCGTCGAGGCCGACCTGGTCGACGACGTCATCCTCGGCTGCTGCGACACGCTCGGCCCGCAGTCCGGGAACATCGCGCGCACGGCGTGGCTCGCGGCGGGTTTCGGGCACCACGTGCCGGGCGTGACGATCGACCGGCAATGCGGGTCGAGCCAGCAGGCCGTGCACTTCGCCGCGCAGGCGGTGCTGTCCGGGACGATGGACCTCGTCCTAGCCGGCGGCGTGCAGAACATGAGCGCCATCCCGATCAGCGCGGCCATGCTGGCCGGACGCGAGTACGGCTTCGAGGACCCGTTTTCCGGCTCGAAGGGCTGGCAGGAGCGGTACGGCAGCGTCGAGGTGTCGCAGTTCCGCAGTGCCGACATGATCGCCGAACACTGGGATCTGACCCGTGAGGCGATGGAGGAGTTCGCCTTCCGCAGCCATCAGCGCGCGATCGCGGCCATCGACGAAGGCCGGTTCGCCGCCGAGATCGCGCCGTTCGCCGGTGCCGCCCTGGACGAGGGGCCCAGGCGCGACACCACGTTGGAACGGATGGCCGGGCTGAAACCGCTGAGCGAGGGTTCGCGGATCACCGCCGCCGTGGCCAGCCAGATCTCGGACGGCGCCAGCGCGACGCTCATCGCGTCGGAGAAGTTCGTCGAGGACCACGGTCTCACCCCGCGCGCCCGGATCCATCACCTTTCCGTGCGGGCGGCGGATCCGGTGTGGATGCTGACCGGGCCCATCCCGGCGACCGCGCACGCGCTGCGGAAGACCGGGCTGAGCATCGACGACATCGACCTGTTCGAGGTCAACGAGGCGTTCGCGAGTGTCGTCCTGGCGTGGATCGAGGAGACCGGCGCCGATCCGGACCGCGTCAACGTCAACGGCGGCGGGATCGCGCTCGGCCACCCCATCGGGGCGACCGGTACGAAGCTGTTCGCGACCCTGCTGCACGAACTCGAGCGGCGAGGCGGGCGCTACGGGTTGCAGACGATGTGCGAGGGCGGCGGAACGGCGAACGTCACGATCATCGAGCGTCTCTGACACTCCACACCGCGAGCGCCGCCGCGCTGAACGCCGCACCGAGCAGGCAGACGCCGGTCCAGCCCGCGACGGCGTAAACGGCGGTCGAGCCGATGGCGCCCAGGCCGCTGCCGACGGAGTAGAAGATCATGTACCCGCCGATCAGCCTGCTGCCGGCGTCCGGCCGCAGCGGGTAGATCAGGGTCTGGCTCGTGACGTGCACGGCCTGGACGGCGAGGTCGAGCAGGATCGCGCCCGCCGCCAGCGCCCACAGTGACGAGCGGGTGAAACCCAGCGGTATCCAGGAAACCAGGAGCAGGCCGAGGGCGAGACCGGTCGTCCACCGCGCGCGGCCGCGATCGGCGAGCCGTCCGGCCGGTGCCGCCGCCAGCGCGCCCGCGGCCCCGGCCAGCCCGAACGTGCCGATGGCGGTGTGCGACAGGCCGTCCTCGGTGAGTGGCAGGGCGACCGAGCTCCACAAGGTGCCGAACGCGGCGAAGATCAGCAGCGCGAGCATGCCGCGCGTCCGGAAGACGGGCTCCTCGACGAAAAGCGACCACGTGGAACGCAGCAGCCGCCCGTAGTCCATGGACTTTCCCGGGGGCGTGGCGGGAAGTACGCGATACAGCACGATCGCGATCAGGACGGTCACGCCCGCGGACACGACGTACACCGCGCGCCAGCCCGCGAGATCGGCCAGCGTGCCGGACACCGTGCGCGCGAGCAGGATCCCGAGGACGACTCCGGTCGTCACGAGACCGACCACGCGGCCGCGTTCGCCGGGTTCCGCGAGCGACGCGGCGAACGCGACCAGGAGTTGCGTGACGACGGCGAGCACACCGATCGCCGCCATCCCGGCGAACAGCACCAAGCCGTTCGCGGCCGTCGCGGCGACGAGTTCGGCGATCGCCAGCAGGGCCAGCTGGCCGGTGACGAGCCGCCGCCGGTCGAGCAGATCACCGAGCGGGACCAGCAGGAACAGGCCGAGGCCGTAGCCGAGCTGGGTGAGCGTGACGATGCCGCCGACGGTCGACGTGGCGATGCCGAGGTCGGCGCCCATCGTGACGAGCAACGGCTGCGCGAAGTAGATCGTGGCGACGGCCGTCCCGGCGGCCACGGCGAACAACAGGACGACACCGCGGTGCACGAACCCTCCAGATGGTTTCAAGTTGCTACCAACGGACGGTAGAGGAGTTCGGTAGTAAGATGCAACCATGGTCAAGCGGACGACGTTCGACGAAGCTTCGTGCCCGGTGGCGCGCTCGGTCGACACGATCGGCGACTGGTGGTCACTCCTGATCGTGCGCGACGCCTTCGACGGCGTCCGCCGCTTCGGGGAGTTCCAGCGCAGCCTCGGTGTCGCGAAGAACATCCTGTCCGCGCGGCTGCGGGCGCTCGTCGGACACGGGGTGCTCGACATGGTCCCCGCTTCGGACGGGAGCACGTACAGCGAGTACGTCCTGACGCCGAAGGGGCGCGACCTGTTCCCGGTGATCGTCGCGCTGCGGCAATGGGGCGAGGCGCATTTCTTCGCCGAGGGCGAGCCGCGTTCGGAACTGGTGGACCGCGACGGCGGGCTTCCGTTGCGGGAGCTGGAGATCCGCGCTTCGGACGGGCGTGTCGTCGGGCCGGAGGACACCGTGGTCGTGAAGGCGCCGTCCTAGCCACTCACGAGTTCATGAGCGCCGCGGGAAAGCGGTGTTGCGAAAGCCACTTTCGCAACGTTGAAGGTTGCGAAAGTGGCTTTCGCGTCGTCAGCGGCCTGCCCAGGTGGTTCGGGGTATGTCGCGAAAGCCACTTTCGAGACGTGTGATGTCCCGAAAGTGGCTTTCGCGACACGAACGCCGCCGGTCCACGAGCGGACCGCCCCTCCAGCAGGCGGTTTTGCCCTACCTCTCAAGAGAACATCCTTGCCACTCACGAGGCCATGGATCGAGGGCCTTCGGCAGTCATGGATCGGGGCCCTTCCAGGTGAGTCAGGCCTGGAAGGGCCCCGACCGGAAGCGGGGAGCCCGGAGGGCGGTACCCGGCGGAGCCCGAATCACCGTCGGTCCCGGTACCTCCCGGCGTCCCCAGGGGGTGGCGGTGGGCGCGGAGGCCCAGCGACCCACCGCCACCTGAGGGGACCGCGGCCGCCGCGCGCGGCCCCGGTCCGTTCGCGATCCCGGGTCACCCGGCGGGAACGCGAGCCCAGGGCATCCTTTCCGGCGCGGGAACGGCCTCGGTCGGCGTCTCGGACAGGAAGTCCCGCTCGAACGGGGCCAGGATGTCCTCCCCGATCGGCGTCTCCGCCGGCGAAGGAGCGGCGGGGGAGGGGAACACCGGCTCGGGCACCGGCAGCCGCCGGTCGAGTTCGGCGGTCCAGTGGATCATCGCCTTCGGCCGGTCCCAGCCCGCCGCGCCGATCAGCCTGCCGTCGCGGACGAAACCGGTGACCCCGTCGGAGAGTTCGATCGTGTCCCTGCCCAGCGACGGCATCCCCACGGTCTGCAACCGCGCGTCGTACAGCGACGACCAGGCGCGGGGGAGCGGCGTGTACGGCCGC
Organism: Amycolatopsis roodepoortensis; assembly: GCF_024628825.1. Lineage (NCBI taxonomy): Bacteria > Bacillati > Actinomycetota > Actinomycetes > Pseudonocardiales > Pseudonocardiaceae > Amycolatopsis > Amycolatopsis roodepoortensis. Next base: position 2,135,785 of record NZ_CP102415.1, on the reverse strand, counting down.
GCGTTGCCGCGGCCCAGCATCAGGCTTTCCGCCGCCGCGCGCCCGGATTCGACGCCGTTCATCCAGTGCTCGACCCGCCGCGGCGTCTCGTCGATCCGCAGGTTCGGCCACTTCGCGACGTCGCCGGCGACCACGACGTCTTCCGCCCCGACGGCGAACAGGGTCGCTTCGCACAGCACGCCGTCGTCGATGGTCAGCTCCGACCCGCGCAGCCAGTCCACGGCCGGCACGCTGCCGATCGAGAGCACCACGCAGCTGGCCACCAGGAACTGGTTGTTGGTCAGATGCAGTCCCACCGTCTCCTTGGTGCTGATCCAGTTCCGCACCTCGGTGTTCATCGCCAGCTTGGCGCGATGGTGCTGATGTTCCTTGGTGAGCGCCGAAGCGATCCGCTCCCCGAAGCGGTGCAAGGGCGCCTTCGCGTGCCCGATGAGCGTGACGTCGCGGCCCATGTACCGCATCGACGCGGCGAACTCGTTCCCGATCAGGCCGCTGCCGATCACCACGACGGATTTGTTGCTGTTCCCCAAAGCCCGCCGGACGGCCAGTGAATCCTCGACGGTGCGCAGCACCCGGACCCGGGGGTCGTGGCGCGGCGATCCGGGAAGATGGCGGGGATAGACGCCGGTCGCGATGATCAACCCGTCGTACCAAAGGGATTCCCCACCCGGCAGGTGGACGGTGCGCTCCTTGCTGTCGAGCCAGGTCGCACGGGTGCCGAGCCGCCAGTGGACGTCCAGGTCGACGTACGGCTCCAGGCTCGTGGCCACCGGTTTCACCCCGCCGGTGATGAGCTCCTTCGACACCATCGGCCGGTGGTACGGCTTCCGCGGCTCGTCGCCGACGAGCACGATCTCGCCGTCGAAACCCAGTTCCCGCAACCGTTCCGCCGAGCGGAGGCCGGCGACGCCCGCGCCGACGATGACGATCCGATCTCCGTCACTCATCGTCGTACGCTCCTTCTCCCTTGACTCTGATGGCTTGTTTCGGGCAGAGCCGGGCGGCGGAGATGGCCTGGTCCAGGCCGTCCCGGTCGACCATCCGGCGGATGCGGAGCTTGCCGTCCGGGCCGATCTTGAACGTCGACGGCGCCTCCATCTCGCAGAAGCCGAAGATCTCGCACCGCTCGTTGTCGACGCTGACGCGGGTGCCGCGCCGGATGCTTCCGAAGATCATTTCTCGTTCTCCAAGTCGTCAGACCAGTTCCTCGACCAGGCCCAGCCGTTCCAGGTAGCGGGTCGGCGTGAACCGCAGCGCGGTCAGCACCACCGCGGGGACCAGCAGCGTGATCCCGCCGAACCACAGCAGGCCGAGATGCCCGTTGGCCATGGCGCCGAAGAACGCGTGCAGCGCGGTGATCGCGACCGCCGGATAGGCGAGCCGGTGGATCCACAGAAAGCGCCGGTAGGAACTGAAGCGGCTGATCCCGCCGGTCAGCGCGACGGCGAGCATGACTTCGAGCCCGATGACACCGAGTTCGTGCCGCGCCAGGGTGCCCGGCAGGAGCGGGATCGTGACCTGCGCGAGGGTGAAACCGTCGGGCAGGAACAGGAACGACATCGCGTGCACGACGCCGAACGACAACGTCAGGATGCCGAGCACCATATGCGAGTTGCGCAGGGCCTTCCGCCCGGTCAGCGACTTGATCCAGCCGGTCGCGGTGAGCACGCCCCAGCACAGGGTGAGGCACATGAAGCCGTACGAGATCCGGGCGGAGGTCTGCGCCATGCCCTTGATACCGGTGTCGGTGTCCGATTTCTGGGTCAGCACGATCACCACCTCGGACCACTGGTCATACATTGATCTCTCCTGGGGCACTGGGAACCGGGGCCGGTTCGGCGGCGGCCGCGCGGTCGCGGGTCCGGGTGTTCTTGCCGCGCACTGTCCGGAGGGCGTAGAACAGTCCGCCGCCGAGCACCACCGTGAGCAGCAGGCCGAGGGCGAAGTCGCCGAAGCCGACGTCCATCGCGGCGTTGGCCGAGTTCGACTGCGGCACCGGGGCCTCGGGCATCAGCGACTGGTCGACGACACCGGTGCTCTCCAGCAGGGTCATATGCCGCAGCACCGCCTGGTTGGCCGTCGTGGCGTAGTCGCGGACGACGTCGTTGCGGGTACCGGCCCTGACCTGCGCGATGACGGGGAACAGGATCCCGTGCGCGTACCGGAGCCGGTTCGCGAAGATCCGGTCGAACTCGCTGTCGTCGCGGGCGGCCTTCATCTCGCCGAGCCACGCGGACTGCTGATCCGAGGGCTCGGACGGCAGCGCGACGCCGAACCGGTCGGCGATGGCGTGCGTCGCGGTGTCGAGCCTGCCGTGGTCGATCATCAGCGTCCGGCCGACTTCACGGGTCCGCTTGCTCTTCCCGCGTTCCTGCGCCCACATCCCGGCGGGCATTTCCCACAGCCCGGCCAGTTTGACGTTGACGATCAGGTTCTTGTCCGCGGCGGAGAGTTCTTGGGCGTGCGCTTCGCCGACCGGGCCGAACAGGCTCACCGTGGCCGCCGTCAGCAGGACGAGAAGCGGGCGGACGGGTCTGGGGAGATCAGATGCCGAGGTCATCGGCCTGCCAGGTGTCCGCGGTGAGCAGCACTTTCGTGCCGTCCGGCTTGGCGGGGAACCATGCGTCGTCGATGCCTTGCCCGCCGGTGTTGCCGGGCATCGCGTCGTTCACGTTGCGGTACAGCGGCCAGCCCGCGAGCGTGATCTGCTCGGTGCCGTCGTCCCTGGTCACGGCGCCGACCAGGGCGCGGTCGATCCCGGTGACCACGAGGTCGCCGCCGGACTTGGCGGGAATCCAGGTCCGCGCGCAGGTTTCCGTGCAATTCGACTTCGGCGGATTCACCGTGTCTTTGTCGTAGCGGTACAGCGTGAAACCGTTGGTGTCGGTGACGATCGGCCCGAGGTCGAACAGGATCGCCGCCGTGACACCGGGGGCGGGTTCGGCAGCGGGATCGGGCATCCCGGGGATCTGCGCCGCTCCGGCGGCGGGAGCCGCGCCCGGAGAACCGTTCGGTCCCGCGGTACCGGTGGTGCAGGCGGCGGTCAGCGCGACCGCGGCCAAGGTGAGGGAAAGAGGTATGACCGAGCGTGACACGGGGTTCACGGAAATCCTCCTGTCGGGGCCAGAGGAGAACGCCATCACCGCGGGGAGATGGTGTGCAGGCAGGTTCAGGTCCACTATGGACAGTCATGATCCACAGTGGATTCGGCGGTGCGGGGGACAGCGCCGGGTCGGGGTCTTCGGTAGGGGATACGGTCACGGGCGGGAAACGGTTCAAAAAACTTTCGCTCTGGACTTATCGCCCCCGAGCCCACAAAGATGTGCCGCGTGGGACGCCACTCTCGGATACTGCAGCCAATCGTCGATCATGAACCCGCGTCGAACGGGCATGACGACCTCATCAGGGCGTTGTACCAGGAGTTCGGGTCCAGCCTGATGGCGTTCGTGCTGAAGCTGACCGGCCACGATCGCCAGTGGGCCGAGGACGTGGTCCAGGAGACGCTCATCAAGGCGTGGCGCAACGCCGGCAAACTCGACCGGCAGCCGGAAATGCTGCGCGCCTGGCTGTTCACCGTGGCCAGGCGCATCGTCATCGACGGCTGGCGGAGCCGGAGCGCCCGCCCTCAAGAGGTGGAGGAACTGGAGTCGGATTCGATCGGAGTGCCGGACGAATCGGAGAAGACGCTCGCGGCCATGATCGTTTACGAGGCCCTGCGCAATCTTTCCCCGGAACAACGCGAGGCCGTTCAGCAGACCTATCTTCGTGACCGCACCGTGAACGAGGTCGCGGCCACGCTCGGAGTCCCGCCGGGTACGGTGAAATCGCGGATCCACCACGCTGTGCGCGCGTTGCGCAGGGCGCTGCAGGAGCGGGGGTGAGCGAGGTGTCCGGAACCGTCCACACGGACATCGCCGCCTACGTGCTCGGCGTCCTCGGCGAGGAGGACCACGCCAGGTTCGAAGCGCATCTGCTGGAGTGCCCCGATTGTCAGGTCGAGCTGGTGGAGATGTACCACCTGCCCGACATCCTCGACATGGTCAAGAAGAGCTGGCCGGATCCGCCCGTCAAGGGCCCGGGTCCGCGGGTGCTGCGGATGCTGCTCGCGGACGCGGCGAAGGCGGGTCGTCGCCGCAAGGTCGTCCGGCTCGCCACGGCCGCCGCCGTGCTCGTGCTCGTCGTCGGCGGGCCGCTCGCCGTCCTTTCGCTCACCGACCGTGAACCGGTCGTGACGCAGGCCGCGCCCACCGTCGTCACGTCGGTGGTGCCGCCTCCGTCGTCGTCGCGGGAACGCGAGACGGGGCCGGACGGCGGCGCCGCCCCGTTCGGCTGGTCCGAGGCGGGCAACGCGGTCGCCGCCGAGGTCACGGTGCAGGAGAAGGAATGGGGCAGCGCCGTCGAGCTCGAACTGCGCGGTCTCGTCGGCCCGATGACCTGCCAGCTTTTCGCCTACTCCCACGGCGGAGAGGCCTACGTCGTCAACAACTGGAGCGTGCCGGCCAAGGGCTACGGCGTGCCCGGTTCCCCCGCGCCCCTCGTCATCACCGGTTCGACGGCGCTGCGGAAGGCCGACATCGAACGCTTCGAGGTCCACAAGCGGGACGGCATCGTGCTGGCCATCGTGCGCCGGTAGTCATATAACGGAAAGATAACGGCCGGATCGCGTTTTGAACCGGTCCCCGGCCGGAGCCGTATTCCCCAGTAGCCGGATCTGGACCGGCGGGCGAACAGAAGGGTTCGCCGCGAATTCGGTGAATTCCCGTATTCGACTAATGCGTGGCTCATGCCCGGGTGCGAGTTTTCGGCGTGCCCGGAAACGAATGAGGTGAGCAGCTAATGGCACGAAATCAAGGGCGCCATCGGATCGCCCGCAGGACCAAGATCGCGACCGCGTTGCTGGGCCTGTCGATCGCGGTCGGAGCCCTGGTGGTGTCCACCACGACCGGCGACCCCGAACGCGCCGCCGCGGACGAGGTGGACAAGTCGCAGTTCGTGGACATCACCAAGGTCCGGCCGAACGTCGAGAAGCCGGAGCCGGGCCGGAACGCCTCCACCGGTTCGTTCACCGTCGACTGTGGCCGGAACGAGAACGGGCATTTCAATCCCGACAACTTCATCGCGCAGCCGGGTGTGCGCAACGGCGCCCAGCATCTGCACGATTACGTCGGAAACCTTTCCACGAACGCGGATTCGGACAACGACAGCCTGCTCGGCGCCGGCACCACCTGCCGCAACGGCGACGAGTCGACGTACTTCTGGCCGGTGGTGCGGATCGACACCGCCGAGGAAGCCGCGGAGCGGCAAGGCGGGCAGAACCAGGAGCAGCGGCAGGGCGGCCGGGACCAGAACCGCGACGGTGACCGGAACCAGCAGCGGAACCAGGACGACCAGAACCAGCGGAACGACGAGCAGGATCAGGCTCAGCTGGAGGAGCCGAACGCGGACAACGAACTCGCCGGCAACGACGGGGAGATCCAGCGCCCCGCGGTCGTCGACATCACCTTCAAGGGCAACGCCCGGGAGAAGGTGAAGGAGATGCCGAAGTTCCTCCGTATCCTTTACGGTGACGCGAAAGTCAGCGCCAACGGGCCCGCCAACGCGCGGGAGAGCTGGACCTGCACCGGTTTCGAGAACAGGCTCATCAAGCAGTACCCGATCTGCCCCGAAGGCAGCGACGTCAAGCGGGTGCACACGTTCCCGAGCTGTCTCGACGGCGACAACATCGACAGCGAAAACCACCGCGACCACATCAAGTACCCGGACGAGAACGGTGAATGCGCGAACGGCCTGACCGCCGTCCCGGAGCTCACCATCTCGCTGACCTACGAGATCCCCCGGCAGATCCAGGTCAACGGTCAGTACAAAGTGGACTCGTTCCCCGACGAGGACCACAACCCCTTCTCCGACCACGACGATTTCGCGAACGTGATGCCGGACCGGATCATGGACCGGCTCGTCGACTGCGTCAACGAAGGCCGTCAGTGCCGCGAATGACGCCCTGAAGCGGAAGCAGGAACCTGCGAAGAGAAAGGAAGATACTCCGGCCCGGCGGGTCCCCCCTACACCTCACCCACCCGCCGGGCCGGCCCTACCCGGAAACCGATCGACACAACTGAAGAACGCTCCGCAAGCATTCACCCCGTCCTGTCGGCGGTCTCCCCGGGAGGCTCGCCGGCAGGACGCTTTTCGGTAGGTTGGCGGCATGGGTGAGCAGAAGGACCGCATGCTGCGCGGCGAACTGTACCGGGACAACGACCCCGAACTGGTCGCGGACCGCAGGCGCGCGCAGGCACTCGTCGACCGGTTCAACGGCACGGGCGCCGAGGAGACCGGTGAGCGGGACACGATCCTGCGCGAACTGCTGGGAAAGCTCGGCGAGGGCTCGTGGATCATGCCGCGGTTCCAGTGCGACTACGGCTATCTGATCGAGATCGGCGCCAACAGTTTCCTCAACTACGACGCCATCCTGCTCGACTGCGCGCCGATCAGGATCGGCTCGGACTGCTCGATCGGCCCGCGCTGCCAGCTGCTGACCGCGCTGCATCCCATGGAGGACCACGAACTGCGGCGGCAGCGCTGGGAATCCGCCGCGCCGATCACCATCGGGGACAACGTCTGGTTCGGCGGCGGCGTCATCGTGTGCGCGGGAGTGACCATCGGGGACGACGTGGTGGTGGGCGCGGGCAGCGTCGTCACGCGTGACCTGCCGTCGAAGGTGTTCGCCGCGGGCAACCCGGCCCGCGTCATCCGCGAGCTCTAGCGGTCCACCGGTGTGATCTTGGTGCGCCTGCTGTGCTCGAACACCATGGAGGTGCGCACGTCGGCCACCTCGGGGCGTTCGGTCAGCTTGTCGATCACGAAGGCGTAGAGGCTGTCGTTGTCGGGCACCGCCACATGCAGGATGAAATCCTCGGTCCCGGTGGTCACGTAGAGCCCGACGAGGTCGGGCAGCGCGTTGACCCAGTTCCGGAAGCCTTCGATGTTGCGCCGCGAGGGCGGCCGCACCCGCACCGCGATGAGCGCCTGCACCCCGCGGCCGATCGACGGCAGGTCCACGTCCAGCAGCGCGCCGCGGATCACGCCGCGTTCCCGCAGGCCGCGGGTGCGGTCCAGCGCGGTGGTCGGCGAAACGCCCACCGCGGCGGCCACCTCGCGGTTGGTCTTCCGTGCGTCCGACTGCAATTGCGCCAGGATCGCCTTATCAAGTTCGTCCAGTCGCGCCATCTCGACCCTCTCGCCGTATTAAGTACGAACGCGGTGGACTCTACTCGTATGTCCTCCTAGCTTGGCCTTGTTCATCCGTTGAAGTGAGCAGGAGACCAGCTGAATGTCCGAGCACGGTACGGCCATCGGATTCGCCCCCGAGGAGATCGACTTCACCGCGTCCACGCGGTCGGCCCGGTTGAAGTGGGTGATCGTGGTCAACAGCGAACTGCCGCCGGGACGCGCGGTCAACGCGGCGGTCTGCACCGCCGTCGCCACCGCGCAGGGGGTCACCGGGCTCTTGGGAGATGAAGCGGTCGACGCCGGCGGCGAGCACTACACGGGTTTGCCCTGGGCCGGCTGCTCGATCCTGTCGGCCGACGCCGGGAGGCTCCGGGACATCCGTGCCAAGGCGGCCGCGTCGCCGGGCTGTCACGTCGCCGACATGCCCGCCGTCGCCCAGCAGATCCGCGTCTACACCGACTTCCTCGCGACGATGAAGGAGATCCCGACCGAAGAGATGGACTTCTGCGCGATCGGCATCGTCGGCCCGCGCAACCGGATCGACAAACTGGTCGGGAAACTGCCCCTGATGCCTTGACCGTAGGCCTTCGGTCCAGGTGGTCGTGAGTGGCGATTCGGGTTCTAACCCGAATCGCCACTCACGACCAACCTGACCCAGCGGCCACGGTCAGGCTTCGAGGAGGTCCCGCAGCGCTTCGGTGAACTGGGCGGGGTTCCGCTGCGGCGCCAGATGCGCGCCGGGCACCTCCGTGAACGGCAACCCCAGTTCGAGCGCGAGGATCTTCGCGGGCTGGTAGTGGTAGTGCCCCCGGCTGCCGACGCCCGCGACGGGGACGATCTCGGTCCTGCTCCGCCGCAGTGCCCGCAGATCGGGAAGGTAGTCGAGGATTTCGGCCAGTTCGCGGCCGAACAGCCGTTTCCAGTCCTCTTCGTTCGGCAGCCGGATCGCGCGCAGTTCGGGCAGCGCGGCGCCGGCGATCCCGTCGGTGAAGCGTTTGAACGCCCCCATCAGGTCGCCCGCCTGGGCGAGCCGGACCTGCGCGTTGGCCTCGTCGAGCCAGCCGAGCGCGTCGGGCAGCAGCTGGATGGCGGGCGGTTCGTGCGCGACCAGCACGGTCGCCGCGTCCGGGTAGCGGGCCACGAGGTCGAGACCGATCAGGGCGCCCGCGCTGGTGCCGAACACGCTCGCGGGGCCGCCCCCGACGTGCTGGAGCACCGCGTGGGCGTCGTCGGCCTGCTTCGGCACGCTGACCGGGCCGGTGCTGGTGTCCGTGCTGCGGAAGTGACCGCGCCGGTCGTAGGTAACGACGGTGTAGTCGTCCGCGAGCAGCTTCGTCATCGCCCGGAAGGTGTCCGCCGAGCCCAGCCCGCCCGCGATCAGGAGCAGAAGCGGCCCTTCGCCGGTACTGCGGACGTACAGCTCACCGTCCTCGACCGGACAACGACTCTCCGAGATCATGGCCGAAGTCAAGCACAGCGTGCCCGGACCCTCACTCCGAGGCCAGCCGCCGCAGGATGCCGGTGGCGTCGGCGACGATCGTCTCGATCAGGTCGCCGACCGCGGGCAGGTCGCCGAGCAGGCCGACGACCTGCCCGGACGCCAGCACCCCGGCGCTCCGGTCGCCTTCGACGAGCCCGGCGCGCAACAGCATCGGCGTGTTGGCGGCCATCAGGACCTGCGACCACGTCCGGTCACCACCGCGTTTCATCCGCAGTCCTTCGGTGGCCAGCGAACGCCACGACAGCCCGGTGAGTTTGCGGAACTTCGCGGCGTTGCGGGCGGCACGGGCGAACCCGCTCACCGGACCGGCGGATTCGAGCGCGTCGACCAATTCCGTCCGGAGGACGCGATGCGGCATCCCGTCCACCTTCCGGGTGACGACGGTGCCGTTGAGGTCACGGGCGAGATAGGCCTGCTTGATCTCGTCGGGGACGGTGCTTTCCCTCGTCAGGAGGAACCGGGTGCCCATGGCGACGCCGGCCGCCCCGTAGGCGAGCGCGGCCGCCAGGCCCCGGCCGTCGAAGAAGCCGCCCGCGGCGACCACCGGGATGTCGACCGCGTCCAGCACCGAAGGCAGCAGCAGGGTCGTCGCGACCCCGCCGGTGTGCCCGCCGCCCTCGCCGCCCTGCACGATGACGGCGTCGGCACCCCAGCCCGCGACCTTCTCCGCGTGCCTGGCCGCGCCGACCGAAGGCACGACGAGGACGCCGTTGTCCTTGAGCCGCGCGATCATGTCCTTCTTCGGTGCGAGCGCGAAGGACGCGACGCGGACTTCTTCGGTGATGAGCAGCTCGACCCGGCGCGCGGCGTCGTCGGCGTCCGCGCGGAGGTTGACCCCGAACGGCCGGGACGTGCGGCTCTTGACCTCCTTGATCGCCGCCGCCAGCTCGTCGTACGACATCGTGGCGGACGCAAGGATGCCGAGACCGCCCGCCTCGGCCGTCGCGGACACCAGCCGCGGGCCGGCGACCCAGCCCATCCCGGTCTGCACGATCGGATGCCGGATCCCGGCCAGTTCGGTCAGCGCGGTCTTCACGACGGGACTTCCTTGTCACGCAAGGACTTCGGATCGAGGCTGGTGCGGATCAGGAGCAGTTCGGTCTCGGTCGGCAGCCGGGATTCGGTGACCCCGTCGGTGATCAGCGGGAACGACGTCGCCTCGACGACCTCGTCCACGGAAACCCCAGGATGCACGGAAAGCAGCCTCGGCGCGTGGTCTTCGCCGCCGAAGTCCAGGACGCCGAGGTTGGTGACGACGCGATGGACGTCGTGATACCGCAGCCCAGCCTCGCGTGCCCTGGCGTAGCCGACGCCGGACACGACGTCGACCCGATCGACGAAGACCCGCTTGCCGTGCCTGGGAACCCAGTAGCTCGTGCGGTGGTTGGCCGTGTTGCCCGGCCCGCCCCGCACGCCGAGAAGTTGTTTCCTCGGCCGGGAATGTTCGCCGATCGCCGAGATGTTCTGGTTGCCCTCGCCGTCGATCTGGTTGGCGCCCATCACCACATGCCGTTTTCCGCGTGGCACCACGGTGTCGAGCACCTTGCGGAACGGTTGCCAGCCTTCGACGACGGCGTCCGGGGTCATCAGGTACGCCTCGCCGTCGGACAGCAGGATGTCCGGCTCGAACGTCAGCCTGGCGAGCCTGGCGCCCAGCGAGGGGATGAAACCCATGGGGCTCACCACGATCTCGCCGTCACCGCGGAACAATTCGGCGCAGGCCACGACGGCCACTTCGGCACGGCTGATGTCACTCACGCGGACTCCCCGAATTCGGCGACGGCCTTCTGGTACTGCGCCTCGTCGCCGGACAGGAACCTGTCGACGAATTTCGGCCACGCGTCGAGATCCTTGGCCGATTCGGCGTAGTGGCGCTGGAAACGCTCATCGCGGCCGTAGTCCGGGACGGCGGTGGTGAAATGCGCGCCGTTCGGCGTTTCGGTCACCCCGGTGACGAGCATCCGGTTCAGCAACAGGCTCTGCACTGGCCCCGCTTCGGTGAGCTCGGCCGTCTCGACGATCTTTTCCGTTGACACGTAACACTTGTCGGCGGCGAGGGCGAACAGTTCGTCGAAGTACGGGTCCGGCCCGAGATACTGCGCGTTGCCCCGGGCGTCGGCGCGGTTGAGGTGGACGAAGGCCGCGTCGAGCTTCAGCGCGGGCACGGCCAGCAGCTCTTCGGCGTCGTCGTACGGCGAGCGGACGGTGCGCAGCGACGGGTTCAGGTCCATCACGCCGGAGCCGAGGCCCGCCCGCGTCGGCAGGAAGGGAAGCCGTTGCGCGGCAGCGGAAAGCCCGGTGCCGAACACGCCTTCGTCGTACTCCGTGACGGTGATCGACCCGGCTTCCCGCACCCGGGAGAACCACGGGTCGTAGGGGATCGAGTCCAGGGTGACGAAACCGAAGACGAGATGCTTGATCTTGCCCGCCGACGCCAGCAGCCCGACGTCCGGGCCGCCGTAGGAGACCACGGTGAGATCCTTGACCGGAGAACGCAGGATCGCGCGCACCAGCGCCATGGGCTTGCGCCGCGAGCCCCAGCCGCCGATCCCGATCGTCATGCCGTCCTTCAGTTCGGCGGCGATCTCGTCCGGTGTCATCCGCTTGTCGGCCATCACTTCCCCTTACCGTCCAAGAACTCCTGGCGCGCGCCGTCCGAGACGCCCGCCAGGTTGAGTTCGAAGGTGAATCCCTGCTCGAAGCGGTAGCTGCGGTGCACGGGCTGGACGTCGATGCCGTTGATGGCCTGTTTCGCGGCGCGGATCACGCGGGTATCCTTCGCCGCGATCCGCCGCGCGAGGCCGAGCGCTGTCTCATCGAGTTCTTCCCGCGGGACGACGGCGTAGACCGAACCGTGGTGGTGCAGCTGAGCCGCGGTGATCGTCGAAGCCGTGTAGTACAGGGCCCGCATCAGGTGCTGGGGGACCAGCCGCGCGAGATGGGTCGCCGCGCCCAGCGCGCCGCGGTCGACTTCGGGGAGCCCGAACGTCGCGTCCTCGCCGGCGACCACCACGTCCGCGTTGCCGACCAGGCCGACTCCGCCGCCGAGGCAGAATCCCTGCACCGCGGCGATCACCGGGACGGCGCAGTCGTACACGGCGGAGAACGCCGCCGCGCAGCCCTCGTTCGCGCCGATCAGCGCGCCGTACCCCGGGTCGCGCTGGATCTCCTTGATGTCGACCCCGGCGTTGAACCCGCGGCCCTCCGCGCGCAGCACCACCACGTGGGTCGCCGGATCGCGTCCGGCGTCGGTGACGGCGGAGGCGAGGGCGAACCATCCCTTCACGCTCAGCGCGTTCACCGGGGGCGCGTCGACCGTGACCACGGCGATGCCGGGCTCCGGTGAGTGGGTGGAAACGGTCATCGGGCACCCTTCTCCGCTACCAAACCTAGCACTTGCTTGGTACGTTAGCAGGACGCCCGGCCCGGGTACAGCGACGTGAAGGAGGCCCGGCATGGCACTCGAACTCCGGCTCGACGGCGCCGTGGTGCTGGTGACCGGTGGGGTCCGCGGCGTCGGCGCCGGTATCACCAGGACTTTCCTGCGTGCCGGAGCCGAAGTCGTCACCTGCGCGCGCACCGAACCCGAGCGGCCCGTGTGTGCCGGGGACGGCGCGTCGACGTTCATCTCCTGCGACGTCCGGGACCCGAAAGAGGTCGACGCGCTCGTCGAAGAGGTCGTCCGGCGGCACGGCAGGCTCGACGTCGTGGTCAACAACGCGGGCGGCGCGCCGTACGCCGAGGCGGCGAACGCGTCGCCGCGATTCCACGAGAAGATCGTCGCGCTGAACCTGCTCGCGCCGCTGGCCGTCGCGCGTGCGGCGAACGCCGTCATGCAGGAGCAGGAAAGCGGCGGCGTCATCGTGAACATCAGCAGTGTCAGCGCGACGAGACCGTCGCCGGGCACGGCGTCCTACGGCGCGGCGAAAGCGGGCCTGGACAACCTGACCGCTTCGCTCGCCGTCGAGTGGGCGCCGAAGGTGCGGGTCAACGGGCTCGACGTCGGCATGGTGCGGACGGAGCACTCGCATCTGCACTACGGCGACGAAGCGGGCATCGAGGCGGTGAGCGCGACTGTCCCGTTAGGACGGTTGGCCGATCCGGACGAGATCGGTGCCTGCGCGGTGTTCCTGGCTTCCCCGCTGGCTTCCTACGTCAGCGGCGCCTGCCTGACCGTGCACGGCGGGGGAGAGGTGCCTGCCTTCCTCGCCGCTTCCAATTCCCTGGTGAAAGAACGAAAGGAGCCGGTGTGAGCGGGATCGCCGACGGCCGGATCGTGGTGGTGACCGGAGCCGGTCGTGGCATCGGCCGGGCGCACGCGCTCGCGTTCGCCGCCGAGGGCGCGCGGGTGGTGGTGAACGACCTCGGCGCCGGGATCGACGGAAGCGGAGGATCGGCCGGGCCCGCCCAGGACGTCGTCGACGAGATCGAGGCGCTCGGCGGCAAGGCGGTGGCGAACACCGACGACATCGCCTCGTGGGACGGCGCCGCGGCCCTGGTACGGACGGCCGTCGAAACGTTCGGTGGCTTGGACGTCCTGGTCAACAACGCGGGTTTCCTGCGCGACCGGATGCTGGTCAACCTCGGCGAGGACGAATGGGACGCGGTCGTCCGCGTCCACCTGAAGGGGCATTTCGCGCCGACGCGGCACGCCGCCGAATACTGGCGAGCCGAGGCGAAGGCCGGCCGGACGCGGACCGCGCGGGTGATCAACACCAGTTCGGGCGCGGGTCTGCTCGGCAGCGTCGGGCAGGGGAACTACGCGGCCGCGAAGTCCGGGATCCTGGGGCTCACGCTGGTCGCCGCCACCGAATTCGCGCGGTACGGCGTCACCGTGAACGCGATCGCCCCGGCCGCCCGCACCCGGATGACCGAAGTGGCCTTCGCCGACGACATGGCCGCGCCGGAGGACGGTTTCGACGCCATGGCACCGGAAAACGTGTCGCCGCTGGTGGTGTGGCTCGGCAGCGAGGAGTCGTCCGGGGTGACCGGACGGGTGTTCGAGGTCGACGGCGGACGTGTCTCGATCGCGCAGGGCTGGCGGCACGGCACGGTGCGGGACAAGGGTTCCCGGTGGACGCCCGCCGAACTCGGGCCGGTGGTGGCGGAGTTGCTGGCGGAGGCTCCCGTGCCTGAACCCGTTTACGGAGCCTAGGATTTCGCGACCCTGGTACATGAAGGCCCCCTTCCTGTACCTAGGCGCAAGGAAGGGGGCCTTCATGTATTTCTGGGTCCCGCTGGGTGCCGCGCCAGGGCGGGAGGTGGTGTTGCGAAAGTGGCTTTCGCAACACCACCCACGCAGCCGCTGTGACCGCAGGTATCCGTGTGGCGGACGTGGCCGATCGTCGAGTGTCGGCTGGGTAGCTAAGGCCCCATCACTTACGAGGCGTCCCGCGTCAGATCCCGGACCTCGGGAAGCCGCTGGAACCCGCTCGATTCGTAGGTCGCGACCGCGGCGACATTGGAACTCGGCGTGTTCACGCCCGCGCTCGACGAGCCGAGCTCCCGGAGCGCGGCCGCCGCGGCGAGGGTGATCGCCCGGCCATGGCCGTGCCCGCGATGGTCCCGGTGCACACCCATCGGTTCCAGCACACCGGGTTTGCCCTGCCCGGCCGACCACACGGCGACAGCCGCGACGGCGTCGCCCTGGTCGTCGTACCCGACCAGGTACCGGGAGTCGGCGTACGGCGCACCGGTCGCCATCGTGCGCCATTTCTCGGGGGTGAACGTCGAGCCGTCGAAGGCTCCCCGCATCACGTCGGCCCACACGTGGCAGTCGTCCGGGCCGATCGTCTCGATCCGCAGACCCGGGTCCTTCACCGGTTCGGTGAGGTCGCGGCGCAGTGGGGTCCACGGTTCGCCGGCGTGCCAGCCGTGGCCGGGCAGCAGATCGTGGAGCAGGGCGTCCTTCGGCGCTTCGACGGACACCTCTCCCGGTGGCAGCACACCGCGTTCCGGCTCGATGATGTCTTCGGTCAGCCGTCGCGCCAGGTCTTCGTCCCGGCGGACGCCGGGCGCGGTCGTGAGCCGCAGGAGATCGGCTCCGTCCAGGAGCCCGACGGCGAGAATCCGCCCGTCCCGGCGCCAGATCCGGACCGCCGCGGCCGTCGCCTCCGCCCCCGAACGCCAGAACCAGCCGAGGTCACCGGGATGCAGTTGCCAGGCCACGCCTTCGGATTGCCACTCCCGCAGCGCGTCGACGGCCTCGTTCAGCCCCTCGGGCCCCGGTTTCTCCAAGCTGATCGCCATGCCGTGATCACACACCACGCCGCGAGGTGCCGCATCCGGTTTTCGGCGGGGCAAGATGGTGGTGTGAAGTCACTTCAGCGCCGTCTCTGGGAAGCGGTCGAGCCGCTGCACGCCGTCGTCTACTTCGCCCCGGAAACGGCGGCCGCGGCGAAGGCGGTCGGCCTCCCGGGGTGGTGGATGGGCTATTTCGCCGGCCGGGTCGCGCCGCTCGGGCCGCTGCCGGAACCACCGGCGACCGCGATGCTCTTCGGGTTCGCCCCGAGGATGGTCGCGCGGTCCTTGCCCGACGCGTGGAAATACGCCGAGCCGGCGGTCGTGCTGAAGAGCCGGATGGACGCCGTCGAGGAAGCCCTGAACCGGGTCCTGCCCGCCGACGCGCCTCTCGCGGACCTCGCCGACTTGCTCGAACAAGCCGTCACCGGTTGCGATTACGCGGCAAGGCCGCTAGCCGCCGCCTGGGCCTCGGTGACCAGGCCCGCCACGCCTGCCGGCCGGGTCTGGCTCGCGGCGACGGTGCTGCGCGAGCATCGCGGGGACGGTCACGTGCTGTCCGCCGTCGCCGCCGGGCTGCGCGGGCTCGACACCACGCTGACCCACATCGGCAGCGGAGCGGTGACCCGCGAGGTCATCCAGGTCAACCGCGGCTGGTCCGACGACGAGTGGGACGAGAGCGTCGCGCGGCTGTCCGAACGCGGGATCCTCGACGGCGATCTGGCGCTGGCCGGTCCGGGAATCGCGCTGCGCCAACGGATCGAGGACGAGACCGACCGCCTCGCCGCCGGCCCGCTCGAAGCACTCGGCGAGGACGGGGCCGCCGAGGCCGTGCGGCTCGCCGTCCCGCTGAGCCGCCATATCTTCGACGCCGGGGCGATCCCGCTGCCGAACCCGATGGGGGCGCCGCGGCCCTGAGGCCTCGAAACTGTCGGACCCCGGTGGGACGCTGTTCCGCATGGCGACGTGGCAGCAGTTCAGTGAAGAGGCACCCGCGCTGGCGGAGAAGATCAAGGAGCGGTTCACCGCGGCGAAGTCGCATGTGCTGGCGACGGTCCGGCGGGACGGCTCGCCCAGGGTCAGTGGCAGTGAGGTCGATTTCCGTGAGCGGGACCTGCTGATCGGTTCGATGATCGGCGCGATGAAGGCGAAGGACCTGCAACGCGACGGCAGGTTCGCGATCCACGCCGCCTCGGCGATCGACGAGGGCGGCGCGGACGCGAAGGTGTCGGGAAAGGCCGTCGAGATCACCGATCCGGCGGAGGTCGCCCGCCTGCAGGGCGACGACGGGGAGGCGCACGTCTTCCGGCTGGACCTCACCGAGGCGGTGCTGACCTGGGTGGAGGGCAACACCATCTATTTCGACTTCTGGAAGGAGGGTCAGGGAAGCAAACGGCTCGCGAGGCCGGACAACGGTCCGGTGGTCGAGGTCGGCTTGGGCTGAGCAAGGCAGGTGACGTCGACTGTTTCTTGCTCGCCGGGTCTTGCCGGCAACCTTCAACGTTGCGAAAGCCACTTTCGCAACGTTGAAGGTTGCGAAAGTGGCTTTCGCAACGTCGGCCGTGGCCGGACCCTGTGCCGCCCTGGCGATCATGTCGCGAAAGCCTCTTTCGCGACAGAACCCCCTGGCCGGAGCTGTCCGTGAAGGCCTCCTTGGGGCCCCAGAGTCCCTCAAGGAAGACCGGTGTTTGTTGATCTGCGTCTGACCTGTGCGTGGGCGGGATTCGCCCCGTTCCAGACCGGGTCGAGCGTTGTCGATGAAGGATTTGGGACGTTCACTGTCCCAAATCCTTCATCAACGAATCCAAGCGCGGACCTGACCAGACAGGAGCCGGAAGCCTGCTAAGACACCCTTGCCACTCACAAGCCCGGAAAGCGAACGTCCCCAAGTGACGCCTCGTGGGCTAAACCCGTTCGATGATCGTGCCGGTGGAAAGCGCGCCACCGGCGCACATCGTCACCAGCGCGGTGCTCGCGTCACGGCGTTCCAGTTCGTGCAACGCCGTGGTCAGCAGGCGGGCGCCGGTGCTGCCGACGGGATGCCCGAGCGCGATCGCGCCACCGTTCACGTTGACCTTGCCTTCGTCGGGCCGGTGCACCCGCAGCCACGACAACACGACCGAAGCGAACGCCTCGTTGACTTCGAAGAGGTCGAGGTCGCCGATCGCCATCCCCGCCTTGGCCAGGACGCGTTCGGTCGCCTGCACGGGGCCGTCGAGGTGGTAGTACGGCTCCGCGCCGACCAACGCCTGCGAGACGATCCGTGCTCGCGGCTTGAGGCCCAGTGCCTTGGCCCGGTCCGAGTCCATCAGCAGGAGCGCGGCCGCGCCGTCGGAGATCTGAGACGAGGTCCCGGCCGTGTGCACGCCGCCTTCGAGGACGGGCTTGAGCTTGGCGAGGCCTTCGATGGTCGTCTCGCGGAGTCCTTGGTCGCGGGACACCAGCCGTGTCTCGCCGGTCGGTGCGCCGTCCTCGCCGAGCACGGGGGCCTTCACCGCGACGACCTCGCGGTCGAAGTGCCCCGCGGCCCAGGCGGCGGCGGCCTTGGCCTGGGACTCGGTGCCGAACCGGTCGACGTCCTGCCGGGTGATCCCGCGGCGTTCCGCGATCCGCTCGGCCGCGCCGTACTGGTTGGGCATGTCGATCGACCATGACTCCGGCCGGGGCGTGCCGATGCCCTCGCCGCGGTTCGCGCCCAGCGGGACCCGGCTCATCGCTTCGACCCCGCAGGAGACACCGGCTTCGATCGCGCCGGCCGCGATGAGCCCGGCGATCAGGTGCGTCGCCTGCTGCGCCGAGCCGCACTGGGCGTCGATGGTGGTCGCGCCCGTGGTCTCGGGGAGCCCGGCGTGCAGCCACGCGGTGCGCGTGACGTTGCCCGCCTGCTCGCCGGCCTGGGTCACGGCGCCGCCGATCGCCTGCTCGACCAGCGCGGGATCCAGTCCCGCGCGTTCGAGCAGGGCGCGCTGTGCCGCGCCGAGGATCTCGGCGGCGTGCAGCCCCGCCAGGTGCCCCCTGCGCTTGCCGATGGGGGTGCGGACCGCCTCGACGATCACCGGACTACCCACGTTCGCCTCCCGGGAAACACTGTTCACTACCGAGAAAAGTAGAACACGTTCTTGATTTGGGCAAGTCGCCGCAGGGTCGGCTCGATTTTGATCACTGGTCGCGGTTCCCGCTCGTTGCCTGGGTCGCATGATCCACGGCGGCCGAGTTAACGGGTTTCACTGAAAACTCTTCACTTGGTAAACGCCGTATGCTTCAATCGGGTCTAGAACGTGTTTCATTGGCGAACCGCGTAGGAGGTAGCCCGTGGCCGCTCCCCTGATCCCCGCCGGTTTCGATTTCACCGATCCGGATCTTTACGCCACTAGACTGCCTCTGGAGGAGTTCGCCGAACTCCGCCGCACGGCACCGGTCTGGTGGAACCCCCAGCCCCACAACACCGCGGGCTTCCGCGATGACGGCTACTGGGTGGTCAGCCGGCTCGATGACGTCAAGGCGGTGTCGAGGGACAGCGAGCTGTTCTCCTCCCGGGAGAAGACCGCGATCATCCGGTTCGACGAGAACATGACCGACGACAGCCTCGAAGCCAACCGGCTCGTCCTGCTCAACATGGACGCCCCGCAGCACACGAAGCTGCGGCGGATCGTGTCGAAGGGCTTCACACCGAGGTCGATCGCGAAGCTCGAGGACACCCTGCGCGACCGCGCGGAACGGATCGTCAGCGAGGCGAAGAAGAAGGGTTCCGGGGATTTCGTCGTCGACGTCGCCTGCGAACTCCCCTTGCAGGCCATCGCCGAACTGATCGGCATCCCGCAGGAAGACCGGCTCAAGGTCTTCGACTGGTCCAACCAGATGGTCGCCTACGACGACCCCGAGTACGAGGTCGAGCCGCTGGCCGCGTCCGCGGAGATCGTCGGCTACGCCTGGAACATGGCCGAAGAACGCCGCAAATGCCCGATGGACGACATCGTCACGAAGCTGGTGCAGGCCGACGTCGACGGCGAGTCGCTGGCGTCGGACGAGTTCGGTTTCTTCGTCATCCTGCTCGCGGTCGCGGGCAACGAGACCACGCGCAACGCGATCACCCACGGGATGAAGGCGTTCCTCGATCACCCCGACCAATGGGAGCTCTACAAGAAGGAGCGGCCGAAGACCGCCCCGGACGAGATCGTCCGCTGGGCCACCCCGGTGGTCGCCTTCCAGCGCACCGCGACTCGGGACACCGAGCTCGGCGGCCAGCACATCCGCAAGGGCGACCGGGTCGGGATGTTCTACAGTTCCGCGAACTTCGATCCGGACCATTTCGACGAGCCGGAGAAGTTCGACATCCTCCGCGAGGACAACCCCCACGTCGGCTTCGGCGGCACGGGTTCGCACTACTGCATCGGCGCCAACCTCGCGCGGCTGGAGATCGACCTGATCTTCAACGCCATCGCCGACGTCATGCCGGACATCGCGGAAGTCTCCCCGCCGGACCGGCTCCGGTCGAGCTGGCTCAACGGGATCAAGCACTACCAGGTCCGTTACGCCTGAGCCGGTGCCGTGGGGCACCATGGGGCCATGGGTCCCCACGTTCAGGTCGACGTCGAAATGTCCTTCCGGGTCACGAAACCCGGCCCCGCCGCGTTCGTGATCGCGCTCGCCGGCGGGGCCGCCCAGGAGGAGTTCGCCTATCCCGCGCCGCCGCGCCAGGTGGCGTTCGAACACGGGACCCGGGCCCAGGTCGTCGACCTGCCCTCCGGGGAACACGTCGTGCGATACCGGGCCGGACGCTCGATCGATCCCGCCGACGCCGAGCCGGTCACCATGGACGACGTCATCCGCTACACCAGGCCCAGCCGGTACTGCCCCTCGGACCGGATGGGCGGGCTCGCGCTGTCCCGCTTCGGCGGCTTGCCCGGCGCGCGGGCCCAGGTGGAGGCGATCGTCCGGCACGTGGGCGGGCACCTGTCCTATGTGGTCGGTTCCGGTTCGCCGACCGACGACGCCGTCGACACCTACCTCGCCGGCGAAGGGGTGTGCCGCGACTACGCGCACGTCTGCATCTCGCTGTGCCGCGTGCTCGACATCCCCGCCCGGTTCGCCGCGGTCTACGCGCCCGGACTGTCCCCAATGGACTTCCACGCCGTGTTCGAGGCCGCGATCGACGGCCGCTGGTACGTGTTCGACGCCACCGGCCTCGCGCCGAGGCAGAGCCTGTGCCGGATCGCGACCGGCCGCGACGCCGCCGACACCGCGTTCCTCTCCACCCTCGGCTGTGAGCTGGACTTTCTCGGCAACACCGTGCTGGCGACCGCGGGCCCGTCACTGCCGGAGGACGACGGCTCGGAGCTGATCGCGCTCGCTTGATCGCGTGTTGACCACGAGCCGTGACCTCGCTGAGTGTCTGTCGGTGAACCCGCATCCGCGATCGACGTCGGCAGGGCACGGCCGGGGTCATGTCACGATGGGTGAACGGGTGCCCTGCCACCGCGATAGCGGGCCTTCGGCCGGGGCGGGTTCACGCGTTTGGCCGCTTTGAGGGTGAGTCTCCAGCTCCGCCAACAGGCTCTGAGGTAGACATTGGCGTGTGAGGGAGAAGCAAGCACCGACGAAATGGCAGCGGCTGCGTGCCCGCTACCGCTGGCTGGACCACGTGGCGCGGGCCGTGAACCGCTACGTCGAGTACGGCGGTTACCACTACGTCGCGTCGATCACCTATTTCAGCCTGTTCTCGCTGGTGCCCATTCTCATGGTCGCGGTCTCGGTGGCGGGCTTCGTGCTGGCCAGCCAGCCGCAGCTGATCGAATCGATGCTGGGCGCGCTCACCGGCACGTTGCCGGGTGCGCTCGGTGACAAGGCGGGGGAGCTGCTCACCGGGTTCGTGGAGCAGCGCACCAGCGTCGGGATCATCGGTCTGATCATCGGTTTGTACTCCGGCTGGAACTGGATGAACTCCCTCCGCGACGCGCTCACCGCGCTGTGGGGCCAGAACCGGTCGGATCTCCCGCTCCTGCGCACGATCGCCGCGGACCTGCTCGCGCTGCTCGGCCTCGCGAGCGCGCTCCTGGTGTCCTTCGCCATCACCATTTCCGGGTCCGCGCTCGGCCGGTACCTGCTGGGGCTGGCGGGGGTCGACGACACCGCCTGGGGGCACAACGTGCTGTCGGCGATCTCGATTCCCTTGGCGTTGCTGGCCAACTGGCTCGTCTTCCTCTGGGTGCTCACCCGGCTGCCGCGGAAACCGGTCGGGGTCCGCAGCGCGATGCGCGGCGCGGTCGCGCTGGCGCTGGGCTTCGAACTCCTGAAGCTGGCCGGTGGGATCTACCTGCGCCTGATCGGGAACTCGCCGACCGGGGTCGCGTTCGGCTCCATCATCGGCCTGATCTTCTTCATCTCGCTGGTGGCCCGGATGCTGGTGTTCGTGACAGCCTGGACGGCGACCGCTCGCGACGCCCCGCCGGACCCCGTGCGGCCGCCGCCGCCCGTCGTGGTCCGGCCCGTGGTGGCGGCACCGGACCGGCACGGGCTCAAGCCGGCGCTGGTGGGCGCGGTGACCGGCGTGGTCGCCACCCTGGCCGCGCAACGCCTCCGGCCGCGCCGCCGCCCCTGACCGAAGGAGAGCCCGATGTTCGGTGAACGAGCACCGTCGTTCGCCTTGTCCGAGCTCGTGGGTTCGCGGGTGGACGAGGCACGCGCGAAATGCGAGGCTGACGGCTTCAAGGTCGAGGTCGTCGATTTGGAAGGAAACGGAGCCGTGACACTGGACCTCCGGCCGAACAGGATCCGCCTGTATGCCAGGCGCGGGAAGGTCGAGGAAGCCAGAGTCGGCTGAAGGATCAGCTCGGTTTGGCCGCTCCCACCACCCACATCGAAAAGAACTGCGAACCGCCGCCGTACGCGTGCCCGAGCGCGATCCGCGCGCCGTCGACCTGGTAGTCCCCGGCCCGGCCCATCACCTGTTTGGCGGCTTCGGAGAACCGGAGCATCCCGGACGCCCCGATCGGGTTCGACGACAGCACGCCACCCGACGGGTTGACCGGCAGGCGCCCGCCGAGCGCGGTCTCGCCGGCTTCGGTGAGCTTCCAGCCCTGCCCTTCGTCGGTGAAGCCCAGGTTCTCCAGCCACATCGGCTCGAACCACGAGAACGGCACGTAGATCTCGGCGGCGTCCACTTCGGACAGTGGGTCGGTGATGCCCGCGTCCCGCCACAACGCCGCGGCGGCGTCCCGTCCGGCCTGCGGGTTCACCTGGTCGCGTCCGGCGAACGTGGTCGGCTCGGTGCGCATCGCGGTCGCGTGGATCCAAGCCGCGCCACCGGGAACCGCGTCGCCTGCCGCTTCGTCACCGATCACCATCGCGCAGGCACCGTCCGATGACGGGCACGTCTCGTCGTAGCGGATCGGGTCCCACAGCATCTGCGACGCCTGCACCGACTCCACCGTGATGTCGGACTGCCGCAGATGCGCGTACGGATTCAGCGCGCCGTTGCGGCGGTCCTTGGCCGCGACGATCGCGCCGACGTGGCCGGGCGCGCCGGATCGCCGGATGTACGAGCGCACGTGCGGCGCGAAATAGCCGCCCGCCCCGGCGCCCACCGGCATCTGGAACGGCGGCAGGATCGACAGGCCCCACATGGCGTTCGACTCGGACTGCTTCTCGAAGGCCACGGTCAGCACCCGCTTGTGCACGCCGGCCTGCACGAGCGACGCCGCCACGAGCGCGGTCGAGCCGCCGACCGAGCCGGCGGTGTGCACGCGCAGCAACGGTTTCCCGGTCGCGCCGAGCGCGTCGGCGAGGAACAGTTCGGGCATCATCACGCCCTCGAACAGATCCGGCGCCTTGCCGAGGACGACGGCGTCGATGTCGTCCCAGCCGGTCTGGGCGTCGAGCATCGCGCGGTCGATGGCCTCCCGGAGCAGGCCGGGCATGGACACGTCGGTGCGTTTGGCCTTGTGGTGGGTCTGGCCCGTTCCCAGTACGGCCGCGAGGTGCTTCACGAGAGGACCTCCAAGGTGGCGACCAGGTTCTGCTGGAGGACGGGGCCGCTGGTCGCGTGGGCGAGGGTCTTGCGCGCGCTGCCGTCGAGGATGCGGTTCGCGGCCTCGCCGATCCGCGCGAGCCCCGCCGAGAACATCGGATTGCCGGTCAGGACGCCGCCGGAGGGGTTGATCCGCACCTGGTCGCCGAGGCCCAGCGCGTCGCGCAGGATCAGTTCCTGATGCGTGAACGGCGCGTGCAGTTCCGCGATCTCGACGCCGTCGAGGTCGAGCGCCCGCCCGGCGGCCGCCGTCGAAGGCGACTTGGTGAGGTCCCGGACGCCGAGCGCGGGGGAGTCGACGCGGTGCTCGATCCCGGTGATCACCGCCGGGCTGTCGACGAGGTCCGCCGCCCGCTCGGCCGACGCGAGCACGAGCACGGCGGCGCCGTCGGTGATGGGGGCGATGTCGTGGGCCCGCAAGGGATCCGCGAAGTAGGGGGTGTCGAGGAGTTCGGCGACCTCGACCGTTCCGGAGAGCTGCGCGGCCGGATTCCCGGCGGCGTCCGCACGGCTGCGCGCGGCGACCTCGGCGAGATCCTTTTCCGACCAGAGCCCGGATTCGAGCCCCAGCCGGGCCTGGATCCCGGCGACGCTCACCGAATCCGGCCAGAGCGGCGCGACGACGTACGGGTCCATTTGCAAGGCCAGCACCCGCCGCAGCTGCCCGGCGGAGGACTTGCCGAACCCGTAGACCAGCGCGGTCTCGACCTCGCCCATCCGGATCTTCAGCCACGCCTCGTACAACGCCCACGCGGCGTCCATCTCGACATGCGACTCGTGGATCGGCGGGAAGGCGCCGATGGCATCGACGGCCGCGATGAACGAGAACGCGCGGCCGGCGAGGTAGTCCGAGGAGCCGGAGCACCAGAACCCGATGTCCTCTTTGGACAGACCGGTGCGCTCGAAGACCTCGGCGAAGATCGGCACCAGCATTTCCACGCCGTTGGTGGTGCCCGGGGTACTGCGGACGTTGGGGGCCTGCGCGAAGCCCACGACTGCTACATCTGGCACGGTGGTCCTCACAGATGGTGGGCGAAGGATTCGTACGGTGCGTCGGGCTCGCCGGTCGGCTCGAAGTGGCCGATGTTCTCCAGCGAAGTCCACCATTCGTCCCGTGGCTTCCACACGGCCCGGACCCGCATGCCCATCCGGACGTCGGCGGCGTCGCAGCCGAGGACCAGGTGCAGGAACGCGATGTCCGCGCCGTCGAGCAGGATGTACGCGGCCACGTACGGCGGTTTGATCTTCTGGCCGAGGAACGGCACGTTCACGATGCAGAACGTCGTGACGATGCCGGTGTCGGGCAGTTCGACCTCGTCGGTGGTCGGGACGCCGTCGGTCGGACAGGCGCCGCGCGGCGGGATGTAGACCTTTTCGCAGGACGGGCAGCGCTGGCCGATCAGCTTTCCCTCGGCGAGCCCGCGCAGGTACCGGCTCTCCTCCGGCGACGCGGAATGCTGATAGCGCAGGTGGATCGGCGTGATCACGACGCTGACCGGCGCACCCTCCTCCCGTTTCGCGACCGGGGGAGGCGCCTCGGTGGTTTCGGTGTCGGGCCCGTCGGCGGGAACGAAGTAAGCGATGTCGCGGATGTGCCCGACGGTCTCGTCCGCCCAGCGGATCCGGACCCGTTGTCCGGTGTGGACATTCGAGGGGGAACCGGCGTCGACGGCGTGCAGCATCGGGGTGTCGGCGCCGTCGAGCCGGATCAGCGCCCACGCGAACGGCCGCGACAACGGCTGGCCGTCGACGGGTTCGGCGATCCAGGACCAGGAGACGATCTCGCCCTCGGACGCCACCGGTACGAAGTCGGACAGCGCTTCGGCGGTCACGGGATCGTATTCCAGCGGTGGCACGTGGACGCGGCCGTCGCTGCCCCGGACGCCTTCGACTCGGCGCTCGCGCAGGGCGTCGACGAACCGGCCGAGTACCGGGCCGACCGAACGCGTGTAGTCGAAGCCCACGTTGAGCGGGGCCGACAGCGGGAGTTCAGGTGCGCTCACATCCTGAGTGAAACACGTTCTCGATTTTCCGGCAAGACTGCCCATCTGGGCCTTGCTGACGGTTGCTCTTGAGTGGAACGCGTTCTAGATTTGCGAGTATGTCGACTGCCACCGGGACACTTGGGGTCTGGAACATCGCCGCACAGGAGCCGGAGCGGGTCGCACTCGTCGATCCGGACGGCCGCTCGATCGGCTACGGAGAGCTCGCCGCGAAAGCGAACGCGTACGCGCGGGGGCTGCAAGCCCTCGGGCTCGAAGCCGGTGACGTGGTCGTCGTCCTGCAACCCAACGGCGACGAGCTCGTCGCGGCCTATTTCGCCGCCATCCAGTCCGGCCTGTACATCGTGGTGGTCAACTGGCATCTGGTCGGCCCGGAGGTCGCCTACATCCTGTCCGACAGTGGTGCCAAGGCCTTCCTCGCGCACGAACGCTTCGCCGACGTCGCGATCGCCGCCGCGGACGAGGCCGGGATCCCGGAACGCGCGCGGTTCGCCGTCGGCGACGTCGAAGGCTTCCGCCGGATCGAAGAGCTCGGCTCCGGCGAGGGCGACGGCCGTCCGGAGCGGCGTACGGCGGGCTCGCCGATGCTCTACACGTCCGGCACCACGGGGCGGCCCAAAGGCGTCCGGCGGCCGCTGACCGGCGCCGACCCCGATTCCGTGCCGGCCGCGTCGACGTGGTTCTTCGGGATCTTCGGGCTGGCGCCGCACGACGGCCACGTGCATCTGTGCGGGTCGCCGCTCTATCACACGGCGGTGCTGAACTTCGTCGCGATCTCCCTGCAGCTGGGGCATACCGCGGTGCTGATGGACCGCTGGGACGCCGAGGACATGCTGCGGCTGATCGAGCGGCACCGCGTCACGCACAGCCATATGGTCCCGACGCAGTTCCGCCGTCTGCTCGCGTTGCCGGACGACGTCCGCGCGGCCTACGACCTGAGTTCGCTGCGCGTGATGATCCACGGTGCCGCGCCGTGCCCGCTGGAGGTCAAACGCCGGATGCTCGACTGGTGGGGCCCGGTCGTCACCGAGTACTACGCGGCCACCGAGGGCGGCGGGACGGCGATCTCGGGGGAGGAGTGGCTCAGGAAACCCGGTTCGGTCGGGCTGCCGTGGCCGGGTTCGACGATCAAGATCCTCGACGAAGAGGGCACGGAACTGCCCGCCGGCGAGACCGGCACGGTGTACATGAAGATGGGCGACTCGAAGTTCGAGTACCACAAGGACCGGGCCAAGACCGACAAGGCGCGGGTCGGGGACCTGTTCACCCTCGGCGACGTCGGGCACCTCGACGAGGACGGTTATCTCTTCCTGCACGACCGCAAGGCGGACCTGATCATCTCGGGCGGGGTCAACATCTACCCGGCGGAGATCGAGGGCGAACTGGTGATGCACCCGAAGATCGCCGACGTCGCGGTGTTCGGTGTCCCCCACGAGGACTGGGGCGAGGCGATCAAGGCCGTCGTCGAGCCCGCGGACGGCGTCGAGCCCTCCGAGGAGCTGACCGCGGAGATCCTCGAGTACGCGGCGTCGCGGCTGGCGAAGTTCAAGCTCCCGCGTTCCGTCGACTACTTGCCCGAACTCCCGCGCGACCCGAACGGGAAGCTCTACAAGCGGAAGCTCCGCGACCCCTACTGGGAAGGCCACCGCGTCCCCTGACGCATTTAGTCCTCTGGATGCGGTAGTTCACTCCACGAACTACCGCATCCAGAGGACGAAACGCGGGGGGTCAGCGGCCCCGGAAGACGGGCTTGCGCTTTTCGGCGAAGGCGCGGGGACCTTCCTTCGCGTCTTCGCTCGCGAAGACCTCGATGCCGTACTGGGCATCGAGCTTGAACGCCTCTTCCTCGTGCATGCCCTCGGTGTCCCGCATGGTCTTGAGGATCGCGCGGACCGCGAGCGGGCCGTTCGCGGAGATGAGACTCGCGAGTTCGAGCGCCTTGTCCAGCGCTTGCCCGTCCGGGACGACGTGGCCGATCAGTCCGATCTCCAGTGCCTCGGCCGCCTTGATGTGCCGTCCGGTCAGCAGGAGGTCGGCGGCGACGGTGTACGGGATCTGGCGGGGGAGCCGGACGGCCGAACCGCCCATCGGGAACAGACTCCACCGGGCCTCGGACACCCCGAATTTCGCGCTCTCGCCCGCGACCCTGATGTCCGTACCCTGCAGGATTTCCGTCCCGCCGGCGATCGCGGCGCCTTCGACGGCCGCGATCAACGGCTTCGTCAGCCGCCGTCCCTTGAGCAGGCCCTCGATCCTGCTGGGGTCGAACGTGCCCTTCTCGAACGAGTCGGACGGTGAGTTCTTCGACATCGACTTCAGATCTGCGCCCGCGCAGAACGCGCCGCCCGCGCCGGTGAGCACGCAGCACCGGATGTCGTCGTCCGCGTCGACCCGGTTCCATGCCTCGACCATGATCCCGAGCATCTCGCCGCTGAGCGCGTTGCGGGCCTCCGGCCGGTTCATCGTGACGACGAGGGTGTGTTCGATCTTTTCCACCAGCGCGTGCGGTTCGCTCACCTGAACCTCCCATAGAGCGGCCATTGCCCAGAACGATAACATGTTCTACTTTGAGGAAGTGGCACTCAACATCGCGGATCTACTCGAGCACGCCGTCGACGCCGTGCCGGAGCGCATCGCGGTCGTCTGCGGCGATCGGCGGGTCACCTTCGCCGAACTGGAAGAGCGCGCCAACCGGCTGGCGCACCATCTCGCCGCACACGGCGTGGGACCCGGATCCCACATCGGTGTCTATTCCCGGAACTCGATCGAGGCCCTGGAATCGATGATCGCCGCGTACAAGCTGCGCGCGATCGCGGTCAACGTCAACTACCGCTACGTCCACGGCGAACTGCGGTACCTGTTCGACAACGCCGACCTCGTGGCACTGGTCCACGAGCGCCAGTATTCGGACAAGGTCGCCGCCGTCCTGCCGGAAACGCCGAAACTGAAACACGTTGTCGTTGTCGACGACGGAAGCGACGGCGACTACTCGTCCTACGGCGGCGTGGACTACGAAGCCGCGCTCGCCGAAGGCTCGCCCGAGCGGGACTTCGCCGAGCGCAGCGCCGACGACATCTACATCCTCTACACCGGCGGCACCACCGGGTACCCGAAGGGCGTCCTGTGGCGCCATGAGGACATCTGGCGCGCGCTCGGCGGCGGGATCAACTTCGTCACCGGCGAGTACGTCCCGGACGAATGGACACTCGCCGAACAGGGCAAGTCGGGCAGCCTGGTCCGGCTCCCGGCGGCGCCGCTGATCCACGGCGCCGCGCAGTGGGCCGCGTTCGGCGCGCTGTTCACCGGCAGCCCGGTCGTGTTCGTCCCGCGGTTCGACGCGCACGAAGTCTGGAAAGCCGTGCAGGACAACAAGGTCCAGGTGCTCACCATCGTCGGCGACGCGATGGCGCGGCCGCTGATCGACGCCTACCGCGAGGGCGACTACGACGCGTCGTCGATCGTGGCGGTGTCGAGTCACGCCGCCCTCTTCTCCCAATCGGTGAAGCAGGAATTCCTGTCGTTGCTCCCGCACGTGGTGATCACCGACGCGATCGGTTCGTCCGAAAGCGGGTTCACCGGGATCGGCATGGTCAGCAAGGACAGCGATCATTCCGCCGGTCCCCGGGTCAACTTCGGCAAGGACGCGATCCTGGTGGACGACGACGGCGCGCTAGTCGAGCCGAAACCGGGCGCGATCGGCCTGATCGCCCGGCGCGGGCACGTCCCGCTCGGGTACTACAAGGATCCCGCGAAGACCGAGAAGATCTTCGTCGAGGTCGACGGCAAGCGGTACGTCGTCCCGGGTGACTACGCGCGCTACGAAGAAGACCTCACGGTGACTCTGCTAGGCCGGGGGTCACAGTGTGTGAACACCGGCGGCGAGAAGGTGTACCCGGAGGAGGTCGAGGGCGCGCTCAAATCGCATCCGGACGTCTTCGACGCGCTCGTCATCGGCATCCCCGACGACCGGCTCGGCCAGCGGGTGGCCGCGGTGATCCAGCCGCGTGCCGGCAAGGAGCTCGACGTCGCCGCGCTCGAAGCACACGTGCGGACCGAGATCGCCGGGTACAAGGTGCCGCGCAGTCTCTGGCTCGCCGAGGAGATCGGGCGGTCGCCCAGCGGGAAACCGGACTACCCGTGGGCGCAGCGGTACGCCGCCGAACACGAGCCCATCACGATTCAACCGGCGTGAGCAGCCTGTCGGCGGAGCTGAAGAGTCACCTGGAAAGCGACCAAACGCGTGAACCCGCCCGGCCGCAGGCCCCGCTATCGCGGTGGCAGGACGCCCTCTCCGCATTGGTGAGGCCGAAGACGGTCGGCGTCCTGCCGACGTCGATCGCGGACGCGGGTTCACCAACCGGCACGTAAGGAGTTTCATGCGGACGTCTCTGTGCGACCGGCTCGGGATCGACCTGCCGATCGTCGGGTTCACCCCCTCCGAGCACGTCGCGGCGGCGATCAGCCGGGCGGGTGGTCTCGGCGTGCTGGGCTGCGTGCGGTTCAACGACGCCGCCGAACTCGACGCCGTCCTGTCCTGGATGGACGAGAACACCGGCGGAAAGCCCTACGGCGTCGACATCGTGATGCCCGCCAAGATCCCGGCTGAAGGGACGTCGATCGATCTCGCGAAACACATCCCGCAGGGGCATCGCGACTTCGTGGAGCGGACACTGCGCGACCTCGCGGTGCCGCCGCTACCGGACGACACCGACGAACGCGCGGGAGTGCTGGGCTGGCTGCATTCGGTCGCCCGGTCGCATGTCGAGGTCGCGCTGAAACACCCCATCCGGTTGATCGCCAACGCCTTGGGATCACCGCCGGTTGACGTCATCGAGCAGTGTCACGCGAAGGGCGTGCCGGTCGCGGCCTTGGCCGGCAAGGCCGAACACGCCGTGCGGCACGTCGACAACGGCGTCGACATCGTTGTGGCGCAAGGCTACGAGGCGGGCGGGCACACCGGCGAGATCGCGTCGATGGTCCTGCTGCCCGAAGTGGTGGACGCCGTCGGTGACCGCGTGCCGGTGCTCGCCGCCGGCGGGATCGGCTCGGGCAGGCAGGTCGCGGCGGCGCTCGCGCTCGGCGCGTCCGGGGTGTGGATGGGTTCCTTCTGGCTCGCCACCGAGGAGTACCTCCAGACCATGGGGGAGTCGGAGGCGATGCAGCGCGCGCTGGTCGCGGCGGGTTCGTCCGACACCGTCCGGACGCGGATCTACACCGGCAAACCGGCGCGGCTGCTCAAGACGCGGTGGACCGAGGCGTGGGCCGCGCCCGACGCGCCCGAACCGCTGCCGATGCCGCTGCAGAACCTGTTGGTCTCCCATGCGCACAACCGGATCCATCACGCGGCGGACCCGAGCGTGGTCTCGATGCCGGTGGGGCAGATCGTCGGGCGGATGGACCGGGTGCGCCCAGTCGCCGACGTGATCGCGGAACTCGTGTCAGGGTATGAAGAGACACTGTCGCGTTTGGACAAGACCCGCTGAAGTTGGCCTTCACCACTACGCAGGTGAGGCTGAGCCACAGCGGCCGAGCCCGTGTCGCGAAAGCCACTTTCGGGACATCAGGCGTCCCGAAAGTGGCTTTCGCGACACAGTGGCAGGCCCAGGAAAACGAGAAGGCCCCCTCCACCACACCGTTGTGGTGAAGGGGACCTTCAGGGCATGCCGTGCGGTGGGACTTAGAGACCGGCGGCCGCGTTCTTGATCGCGGTCGCGAAGGTGCTCACCTCGGTGTAGACGCCGGGAGCGTGCGCCCGCGCGCACCCCTCGCCCCAGCTGGTGATGCCGACCTGGATCCAGGCGCCGGCGCTGTCGCGACGGAACATCGGGCCGCCCGAGTCACCCTGGCAGGTGTCGACGCCGCCGGAGTTGATGTTGCCCGCGCAGATCTCGGCGCTGTCGATCAGGTCGGCGTAGCTGCCGCCCTGGGCCTTGCAGGTCGAGTCGGAGACGAAGGGCACGTTGGCCTTGAGCAGGTAGCGCTGCTGCGCCCCGCCCTCGGTCGCGGCGCCCCAGCCGGCGACGGTGAACGTGCCGCTGTTGTTGGCCGTGGTGGTGGCGATCGGCAGGGTCGGGATGCCGCTGACCGGGCTGGCGAGCTTGATCAGGGCCCAGTCACCGCCGGTGGAGGTGGGGTAGGTCGGCGACCGGTACACGTAGGTCGACTTGACCTTCTTGGCCGCCGTGCTCTGCAGGTCCACGACGCCGAGGGTGGCGGTGATCCCCGTGTTGGCCCCGGTCCGCGACACGCAGTGCGCGGCCGTCAGCACGATCTGCGGGGTGTAGAGCGCACCACCGCAGCCCATGGAAAGCCTTACCATCCAAGGAAATTCGCCCTGTGCGGCGCGCGTGCCACCGACCACGTCGGTCGACGGCGGCTCGGCGGCCGCGGCTTGCGGAGCCGTGGCGAGACCCGCCAGGGTTCCGGCCGCCGCGACGGCGATCAGGGTCTTTTTGAGCAGGCTGAACCGACGCTTGATGTCCAAGGGTTCATTCCTTCCGGCTGTCCACAGTGGAGGCAGGGAGACTGACTGCGGCCAACTGACTACAGCAGGTGGGCATACGCCGGGACAACCAACTTTCTTCGGATCTTTCGGCCGATGGTGGTGATTAACGGACGTCCGGCCCCGGTCGCCGACGAATGGCGTAGACCGGAGCGCCCAACGCCGTTACTCCTGGACGGGCGGGCGCCGGAACCGCCGGAAGGCTGAACGGCCGCCGAAGGTGCCCTTTTCGGCCACGAGTGTGAGCGTGGCATGAACACTTCGTTCGGGTCAGTACAGGCATGGGGGAACGGGCCTAGGATCTGGATCGTGAAAGCGCGTTCGCCAAGACTACATCCACCCGCCGACGGGCCGGTCCGGGACGGAATTCCCGAGCACGGCCGCATTCCCCGCTATTACGCGGTCAAAGTCGATCTGCTCGAGGTGATCTCCGAATTAGGGCAAGGAGCGGTACTTCCCACCGAAAGGGAACTGTCCGAACGATTCGAGGTTTCCCGCGCGACGGTGCGCCAGGCCGTCGGTGAACTCGTGCTCGAAGGGCGGCTGAGCAGGCGGCAGGGGAGCGGCACGTACGTCGCGGGGCCCAAGCTCGTCCAGCCGCTCGCTTTGGTGAGTTACACCGAAGGACTCAGGAGGCAGGGCATTCAGCCGGGCCGGAATCTGATCTCTTTGGAACGCCGGGAAGCGGGTCCGTCGCTGGCTTCGGAACTGGAAATCGATCCCGAAGACGACGTCATCCACATCGAACGGGTGCTGCTCGCCGACGACGAGCGGGTCGGGCTGGAATCGACCTATCTCACCGCCGCGCGATTCCCGACGCTGATGGATGTGTTCGATCCCACACAGTCGCTCTACGCCTGTTTGCGGGAACGGCTCGGGGTCGTCTTCGACGGTGCCGAGGAGCGGGTCGAGACCGTACTCGCCACGCCACGGGAGGCGTTGCTGATCGGGACGAACCCGGCGCTGCCGATGCTGCTGATGCACCGGACGTCGTGGGGGCCCGACGGTGTCCCGTTCGAGCGCGTCCGCTCGCTGTTCCGCGGCGACCGGCTCTCCTTCGAGACCCGACTGGGCCGAGTGGAGTAGCCGCCGCCCGCATTCGGTCCTCTGAACGCGGTATTTGTACTTTCAACGACCGCATCGAGAGGACGAAACGCGGCGTAATGTAACGCGAAGATAACAGGTCTGGTCCACATTTCGGTGGCACTTCACCTGCGGTTAGGGCGGGGGTCACGGAGCGTTGGTGCGCGCAGGCGAGCGTCTGCGGTGTGCGAATCCTCATCATCGGCGGCGGAGTGCTCGGCACTCAGCACGCCTGGCAGGCCGTCGAACGCGGCCACGACGTCGTCCAGATCGAACGGGAACCCGAGGCCAGGGGTGCGTCGGTGCGCAACTTCGGCCTGGTCTGGGTCGGTGGCCGCGCCAGTGGCCCCGAACTGGAGACGGCCGCCCGGGCGCGAGTGCTGTGGGAGCGCATCGGCGAACGCGTCGAAGGGATCGGCTTCCGGCCGAACGGCTCACTCACCGTCGTCCGCACGGACGCCGAACTCGCCGTCGCCGAGGCCGCGGCCGCGAGCACGGAGGACCGCGGCTTCAAGCTGCTCGACGCCGCCGAGGTCCGCGAGCTGAACCCGGCCTTGCGCGGCGACTACCTCGGCGCGCTCTGGTGCGACCGCGACGCCGCCGTCGAGCCGCGCGTCGCCCAGCCCGCCCTGCGCGCCGAACTGGCGAAATCCGGCCGCTACACCTGGGTGCCCGGCTGCGAGATCCGCGACCTGACCGAGCGCGGCGTCGTCGACGACACGGGTGAGACCCACGAGGGCGACGTCGTGGTGCTGTGCACCGGCGCCTGGACCGGTGGACTGGTCAAGGAGCTCGCCGGAGCGACCCCGGTCCGCCGCGTGCGGCTGCAGATGGCCCAGACCGAGCCGCTCGGGGAAACCCTCACCACCACCGTCGCCGACGCGGACAGCTTCCGCTACTACCCGGCGTACCGCGGCGACGCGCTCGACGGCCTCAACGCCGGGCAGCCGCAGGGTGACATCGCCGCGGCCCACAAGATGCAGCTGCTCATGGTCCAGCGTCTCGACGGCTCGCTGACCATCGGCGACACCCACGAATACGACGAGCCGTTCTCGTTCGACACCACCGAAGACCCGTACGACCATCTGGCCGAGGTCGCCGGCGCGCTGCTCGGGCGGCCGCTCCCGCGCATCGCCCGCCGCTGGGCCGGGGTCTACGCCCAGACCACCGACCCCACCCGGATCGTGCACCGCGCCCGCGTCGCGGACAACGCGTGGCTCGTCACCGGACCGGGTGGCCGGGGGATGACCTGTTCCCCCGCCATCGCCGAAGACACCGCAGAGGAGCTCTCCTGGTGAACACCGAACTCGTCGTCCTGGACATGGCAGGCACCACCGTCGCCGACGACGGCCTGGTGATCCGCGCCTTCACCGCCGCGATCGCCGCCGCCGGAGTGTCCGAAGAGGACAGCCGTTTCCCCGGAATGCTCGACTACGTCGTCGAAACGATGGGGCAGTCCAAGATCGTCGTCTTCCGCGCCCTGCTCGACGGAGACGAGGAACGCGCCCAGCGCGCGAACACCGCCTTCCAGGACGCCTACGAGAAACTCGTCGCCGACGGCCACTGCGAGCCGATCCCCGGTGCCGAGCAGACGATCCAGGAACTGCGCGCCCAAGGCATGAAGGTCGCGCTCACCACCGGCTTCGCCCCCGCCACGCAGAACGCGATCCTGGACGCGCTGGGCTGGCACGGCCTCGCCGACGCCGTGCTGGCGCCGGGCGAGGGAGTGCGCGGCCGCCCGTACCCCGACCTCGTCCTCGCCGCCGCCCTGCGGCTCGAAATCACCGACGTCCGCGGGATCGCCGTCGCCGGTGACACCGCTTCGGACGTCCAGACCGGGCTGCGGTCCGGCGCCTCGATCGTCGCCGGCGTGCTCACCGGATCGGCGAAGAAGCCGGAGTTCGAAGCCGCCGGCGCCACCCACGTCCTCGAATCCGTCCGCGACCTCCCCGCCCTGCTGTCCCCCAAGGAGCTTTGACGACATGAAGAAACTCGCGGCCACCGCCCTCGCCGGGCTGCTCGCCCTGACCCTGGCCGCCTGCGGCGGAACCGCAGGCGGAGCGGCGGGCGACCAGACCGTCACGCTGTACACAGTGGACGGTCTCGAAGACTGGTACGCCCAGCGCTTCGAGGAGTTCAAGGCCAAGACCGGGATCACCGTCCAGGCCGTTACCGCCGGATCGGGTGAGGTCGCCTCCCGGGTGGAGAAGGAGAAAGCCAACACCCAGGCCGACATCCTGGTCACGCTCCCGCCGTTCATCCAGCGGGCCGCGTCGCAGGGCCTGCTCGCCGCCACGGCGCCCGCCGGGATCGACCAGGTCGCCGCCGGCCAGAAGGACGGCCAGGGCCGCTACTTCGCGATCATGAACAACTACCTCAGCTTCATCCGCAACCCGCAGGTCTCGCCCAAGACCTGGGACGACCTCCTGTCCCCGTCGCTCAAGGGCAAGCTCCAGTACTCGACCCCCGGCGAGGCGGGCGACGGCACAGCGGTCCTGCTGCAGCTCCAGCACGTCCTCGGCGAGCAGGGCGCACTCGACTACCTCGCGAAGCTCGAAGCCAACAACGTCGGCCCGTCGTCCTCCACCGGCAAGCTGCAGCCGAAGGTGGCCAAGGCCGAGATCCTGGTGGCCAACGGCGATGTCCAGATGAACCTGGCCGCGATCGAGAAGAGCGGTGGTTTCGAGGTCTTCTTCCCGGCCGACGCGCAGGGCAAACGCTCCACCTTCGCGCTCCCGTACTACGCGGGCCTGGTGAACAACGCGCCGCACGCCGAGAACGCCAAGAAGTTCCTGGACTTCCTGCTCTCGCCCGAAGTGCAGGGCAAGGTCGTCGACGCCTTCGGTGCCCCGTCGCGGACCGACGTCACGTCGTCCGGCCCGCGGGCGGACAAGGTGAAGGCCGCCCTCGACGGCGTCGAGATCTGGCAGCCCGACTGGAACGCCGTCCTCGCGAAGCTCGACGCCGACCTCGCCGCGTACAAGAAGGCCGTGGGCCGATGACCCCGGCGGTCGAATTCCGCGGGGTCTCCGTCCGCTTCGGCCAGACGACCGCCCTCTCGCCACTGGATCTCACCGTGGCGAGAGGGGAGACGCTGGCGATGCTCGGACCGTCCGGCTCCGGCAAGTCGACGGCCTTGAAGGCGCTCGCGGGTTTCGTCGTGCCGAGCACCGGCCGGGTCCTTCTCGACGGCGAGGACGTCACCGAGCTCCCGCCGCATCGCCGCGGCCTCGGCGTCGTCGTGCAGAGCTACGCGCTGTTCCCGCACATGCGCGTCGAGGCGAACGTCGCTTTCGGCCTCAAGGCACGGAAAACGCCTCGGGCCGAGACGGCGAGCCGGGTCGCCGAAGCGCTGGAGCTGGTCGGGATGGGCGAGTACGCCCGTCGTTACCCGCGTGAGCTTTCGGGCGGGCAGCAACAGCGCGTCGCGCTCGCGCGGGCACTGGCGATCCGGCCACGGGTGCTGCTGCTCGACGAACCACTGTCCGCTTTGGACGCCGCCCTGCGCGAGGACATGGTCGCGGAACTCCTGCGGCTGCGGGCCGAACTCCCCGACACCACGCTGATCTACGTCACCCACGACCAGGGCGAGGCACTGGCGCTGGCCGACCGGATCGCCGTCATGCGCGACTCGAAGCTGGTCGAACTCGGCCCGAGCCGCGAGCTGTACCAGCGACCCTCCACGGAGTTCACCGCGAGCTTCCTCGGCGCGTCCAACCTCATCCCGGTCGAACTGATCCAGGCCGACGGGACCAGGGTCCGGCTCGGTGACCGCGAGCTGGCGGCCGATCCGTCCGGGACCTTCCGGGCGGGGCAGCCCGTCGCGCTCGGCGTCCGGCCGCACCGGGTCGGGATCACCGAGGCGGACGCCCCCGGCGCGCTGCCCGCGGTCCTGCGTGGGGTCCAGTGGTGGGGCACGGGCTTCCGGCTCGACCTCGAACTCGCGCACAACGGGGACGAGGTCCGGGCCGAAGTGCCGGACATCGAAGGGCTTCCGAGGGTGGGGGAACGGGTCGGAGTGTCCATTCCGGACGGTTGCCCGCTGGTGGGCGTCGGATGACCGGCCTCGCGCTCGCCACCACGGCGACGGCATCGGCGCGGCGGCGGGAGAAACAGCCAGGACGTGGTTGGTTCCTGCTGCCGCCGGTGCTCGTCCTGCTCGGCTTCTTCGGCTACCCGCTCGTGCTGGTCGTCCTCCAGTCCCTGGAATCGAAGACCGGCGAGTTCGGCTTTTCGGTGTGGCTGGAGGTCTTGGGCTCGGCGGAATTCCGGGACGCCGCCTGGAAGACCGTCGCGCTCGCGCTCGGCGCCACCGCGGGTTGTGTGGTGCTGGGGACGTTCCTCGCGCTGGTGATCGCGTTCGTGCCGTTCCCCGGCGCGCGGACGCTTTCGCGGCTGGTGGACACCGTGCTCGCGTTCCCGTCGTTCCTCATCGCGCTCGCGTTCACCTTCATCTACGGCAGCGCCGGGATCCTGGGCGCGGGCGGGTTCCTGTACTCGCCGTTCGGGATCCTGCTGGCGGAGATCACCTTCTACACGCCGTTCGTGATGCGGCCGGCGCTCGCCGCGTTCGGCCAGGTCTCGTCGGCGCAGATGGAGGTCGCGGCCAGTCTCGGCGCGAAACCCGGCCGCGTGCTGCGCCAGGTGATCCTCCCGGAAGCCTTGCCGTCACTGGCTTCCGGTGCCTGCCTGACCATGCTGCTGGCGATGAACGAGTTCGGCATCGTGCTGTTCCTCGGCGCCAAGGACGTCACGACGCTGCCGATGCTGGTCTACGGCAAGGGAATCGTCACCTTCGACTTCCCGCAGGCGTGTGTCATCGCGGTGGTCAACGTCGTGTTCTCCCTCGCCCTGTACGGAACCTACCGGCGACTGACGAAGGGAGGCCGTCGTGCTGCTGTGGACCAGGCGTAGCCGCGTCCTGCTGTGGGCGGTGTTCGCGGTGCTGTTCACCGCGATCGTGCTGGCACCGCTGCTGATGATCCTGCTGGCGTCGGTCGCCGGGAACTGGACGGGACTGCTGCCGGGCGCGCTCACCGGCTCGCATTTCGCGCAGGCGCTGTCCGGGGAGACGTTCGCGAGTCTTTCGGTGAGCATCCAGACCGGGGTCATCGCGTCGCTGGTGTCGGTGCTGCTGGGGACGTGGGCCGCGCTCGCCGCGCAGTCCGCGCCGTCCAAGCTGCGGAAGGCCGTCGACACCCTGTTCCACCTGCCGATCGCCGTGCCGTCGGTGGTGCTGGGGCTCGCGCTGCTGGTCGCGTTCAGCCGCCCGCCGCTCGCCTTCAACGGCACGCGCTGGATCGTCCTGCTGGGCCACGTGATGATCCTGCTGCCGTTCTCCTACAGCACGGTTTCCGCCGCGATCGCGCGGATGGACCCGCTGCTGGCGCAGGCGGGGGCGAGTCTCGGCGCTTCGCCGGTCCGGGTGCTGCTGCGGGTGCGGCTGCCGGTCCTGCTGCCGTCGATCTCGGCGTCGGCGAGTCTCGCGCTGGCGATGTCGATGGGCGAACTGGGCGCGACGATGATGTTGTACCCACCGGACTGGCGCACGCTGCCCGCGAGCATTTTCGCGCTCACGGACCGGGGACAGGTGTTCCTGGCGTCGGCGAGCACGGTGCTGCTGCTGGCCGTCACCCTCGCCGGGGTGGTGATCCTCGGTCTGGTCCGCGGCCGCGCGGCGCAGCGTTGATGCAACCCTCGGTGAGCTTCATTCCGTCCTGGAACCATGATGAACGCAGCGAAGACGCTGGGCGCGGGGCTCGTGCTCGCCGCGACGGCGGCCTGCGGGGCGGGCGGCCCCGGAGCACCGGCGGACACGAGTACCCCTCCGGTCGTCACCACACCTTCGGATCTGCCCACCTCGCTCCCGGCGAGCCCACCGGGAGCGAAACCACCGATGTCGCGTCCGACCGTCGGCCCGCCGCCCTCGGACAAGATGCTGCCGCCGTCCCAGGTCGAAACCCAGCTGCCCGCACAGGTCAGCGCCGAGAACGGCGGCCTGAACGTGCACCTCGAACTGAGCGGCTGCGACGAGGCGAGGGCGAACCTCGCCGAAGAGAACGCGCAGCGGGTCGTGGTCGCCGTGACCATCGACCACGGGAAGCCGGGACAGATGTGCCCGCAGGTGATCCGCTACGCCGTCCTGCCGGTGAAACTCGCCGAGCCACTCGGCACCCGGACCGTCGTTTTGTGAACGGTCCGGGATGCAACCCCGCGGCGGCTTCGTTCCGTCCCAGTCACATGAGGTACTTAACGAATGTCATCGGCCTTGGCCTGATCGTCGTTGCGGTATCCGCTTGCGGGGCGCAGAACCAGGCAGCGGAGCCCGCGGCCGGACCCGGGAGCGGCACCCTGAGTACCGTGCCGCCGTCGCCGTCCGCGCCGCCGTCCTCCTCGCCTGTGCCCGCGCCGAGCAGCAAGCCGGGGAGTCAGCCGGGTGTGCCGGGCGCGCCTCGCCAGGAGGTTCCGGAAGGCAGCACCAAGCTGCCGGACAAGCAGCTCGACGCGTCGGCACTGCCCGCGGACTATCCGCGTGAGGTGTACACCAGCAACGGCGGGACGGTCCTGAACGTCCGCGGCCAGGAAGGCGGCTGCGGGCACGCGACGGCGGAGGCCGCGCAGCAGGATGGGACCAGGGTCACCGTCAACCTGACCGAACTGAAGGGCCAGACCGGACAGATGTGCACGATGGACATCCGGCATCCGGTGATCTCGGTGACGCTGTCGGCGCCGCTGGGCGAGCGGACCGTGGTCCTGAAGCAGATGCGATAACGCTCGCGGGCGCTATGCCGCGAATTCCGTGAAGGCCTCCTTGCCTACCCTGAAGGTAGTGAAGGAGGCCTTCACGGACGTCTCAGCGGAAGCTGATCTGCAGCACCGGTTCCGAAGTGGCCTCGAAGAAGTCGTTGCCCTTGTCGTCGATGACGATGAACGCGGGGAAGTCCTCGACCTCGATCTTCCAGACCGCTTCCATCCCCAGCTCGGCGTACTCGAGGACGTCGACCTTCTTGATGCAGTCCTGCGCGAGCCGCGCGGCCGGGCCGCCGATCGAGCCGAGGTAGAACCCGCCGTGCTCATTGCACGCGGCGGTCACCTTCTTGGACCGGTTCCCCTTCGCCAGCATCACCAGCGAACCGCCCGCGGCCTGGAACTGCTCGACGTAGGAGTCCATACGGCCCGCGGTGGTCGGGCCGAAGGAGCCCGACGCGTAACCCTCGGGCGTCTTCGCCGGGCCCGCGTAGTACACGGGGTGGTCGCGAAGGTACTGAGGCATCTCTTCGCCCGCGTCGAGCCGCTCGGCGATCTTCGCGTGCGCGATGTCGCGGGCGACGACGAGCGGACCGGTCAGCGACAGGCGGGTCTTCACCGGCAGCTGCGAGAGCTGCGCGCGGATCTCGGCCATCGGCCGGTTGAGGTCGACGGTCACCACCTCGTCGGACAGGTCGTCCTCGGTGACGTCCGGCAGGAATTGCGCCGGGTCGCGTTCCAGCTGCTCCAGGAAGACGCCGTCGGCGGTGATCTTCGCCTTCGCCTGGCGGTCGGCCGAACACGAGACGGCGACACCGACCGGGCAGGACGCGCCGTGGCGCGGCAGGCGGATCACCCGGACGTCGTGGCAGAA
This sequence comes from Amycolatopsis roodepoortensis, assembly GCF_024628825.1. Taxonomy (NCBI): domain Bacteria; kingdom Bacillati; phylum Actinomycetota; class Actinomycetes; order Pseudonocardiales; family Pseudonocardiaceae; genus Amycolatopsis; species Amycolatopsis roodepoortensis. The sequence continues at coordinate 2,095,582 of NZ_CP102415.1, read as the reverse complement.
GTACTTGCCGCCGAACTGCGCGCCGATGCCGAACTGGCGCGTCATCTCCAGCACCTGCTGTTCGAGGTCCACGTCGCGGAAACCGTGGCCCAGCTCGGAACCTTCGGTGGGCAGGTCGTCGAGATAGCGGGCGGAAGCGAGCTTCGCGACCTTCAGGTTGAACTCCGCCGACGTGCCGCCGACGACGATCGCGAGGTGGTACGGCGGGCAGGCCGCGGTGCCGAGGCTGCGCAGCTTCTCGTCGAGGAACTTCGCGAGCCGCTTCGGGTTCAGGACGGCTTTCGTTTCCTGATAGAGGAACGTCTTGTTCGCGCTGCCGCCGCCCTTGGCCATGAACAGGAATTCGTAGCTCGGGTCGCCGGCTCCATCTTTATGATAGAGCTCGATCTGCGCGGGCAAGTTGGTGCCCGTATTGCGCTCGTCCCAGAAATTCACCGGCGCCATCTGCGAATAGCGCAGATTCAACTCCTGATAGGCGTCGAAAATACCGCGGGACAGCGCGCGCTCGTCGTCGGCGCCGGTGAGCACGCCCTCGCCGCGTTTGCCGATCACGATCGCGGTGCCGGTGTCCTGGCACATCGGGAGGACGCCGCCGGCGGAGATCGCCGCGTTGCGCAGCAGGTCCATCGCGACGAACCGGTCGTTGCCGCTGGCCTCGGGGTCGTCGACGATCGCGCGCAGCTGCGCGAGGTGTGACGTGCGCAACAGATGCTGGATGTCGGTGATCGCGGTTTTGGCGAGCCTGGTCAGCGCCTCGGGCTCGACCTTGAGGAACTTCCGGCCCGCGGCTTCGACGACCTCGACACCTTCGGTGCCGATCAGCCGGTACTCGGTGCGGGTGTCCTTGGCGAGGGGAAGGACTTCGGTGTACTGGAACGTGGTGGGCGCCACTGCGCGGGCTCCTTTGCCGGCATCGGGAACCCGCCCACGGTACCCAAGCCCGGGGCCCGGCCCGGAGAGGCCACGGCGGAAGTAACCGGGGCCACTGGCGGTGGGTGCCGGCGCGCGTGGGTCGTGAGTGGCGTTTCGGGTTCTAACCCGAAACGCCACTCACGACCCACGGGACCGAGTGCAATTCCCGTGCTGCAATTTGTCGTCGCGCCGGACAAAGAGTTCGGGAGGCCGGGCCCACCCCGACGGACCCGACCTCCCGGGGAAAGCGATCCGGGTGCGAACACCCGACCGCGAAGACTTATTACCTGCTCGACGGTCTCGTGACGCAGGTCATAAGTCAACGCTGCCGAACGGGTGTTGCTTTTTCGAGCCGAAACGGCTCAATCGCATTACGAAGCGTAGGCGCGCAGGCGGTCCGCCCGCTCACCCTGACGCAGCTTCGACATGACCTCTCGCTCGATCTGCCGAACGCGCTCACGGGACAGCCCGAAGTGCTTGCCGATCTGGTCGAGCGTGCGCGGCTGGCCGTCGTCGAGGCCGTAGCGCAGGCGGATCACCTGGGACTCGCGGTCGTCCAGCGTCGCGAGCACGCGGCGCAGGTCGTCCTGGAGCAGACCGGAGATCACGGCGCTCTCGGCGTCGGTCGCCTCGGAGTCCTCGATGAAGTCACCGAGCGGGGCGTCCTCCTCGGTGCCGACCGGCATGTCGAGGCTCACCGGGTCACGCGAGTGGTCGAGCAGGTCGGAGATCTTGTGCGCCGGGATACCCGATTCGGCGGCCAGCTCCTCGTGGGTGGCGTCCCGGCCGAGCTGCTGGTGCAGGTCGCGCTTGATGCGGGCCAGCTTGTTCACCTGTTCCACCAGGTGGACCGGCAGCCGGATGGTGCGTCCCTGGTCGGCCATCCCCCTGGTGATGGCCTGGCGGATCCACCAGGTGGCGTACGTCGAGAACTTGAACCCCTTGGAGTAGTCGAACTTCTCCACCGCGCGGATCAGACCCAGGTTCCCCTCCTGGATCAGGTCGAGCAGCGGCATCCCCCGGCCGGTGTAGCGCTTCGCGAGCGAGACCACGAGGCGGAGGTTGGCCTCCAGCAGGTGGTTCTTCGCGATGTGGCCGTCACGCACCAAGGCGGACATCTCCGAACGCCGCTTCGGCGTGAGACCCTCGGCCGTGTCGAGCATGTGCTGGGCGAACACGCCCGCTTCGATGCGCTTGGCCAGCTCGACCTCGTCGGCGGCGGACAGCAGCGCCGTCTTGCCGATTCCGTTGAGGTACACGCGAACGAGGTCCGCGGCCGGGCTCTGGGCGTCGAGGTCGGCGTCGGTGAGCGCCCCCGTGCTCACCGGCTCCTGGGTGGATTGCGCCGGGATACGGCGCTCGCGAATCCCGCGCGCTTCGCGTTCGAGAGTCTGGACTGACATTCTGCCTCCCCGGTCACGGGCTGAACGTGCTGCGGTCGTCCGCCGGGTCCGTCTCGGTGTAGCAGGCCCTGTGGAAAACCGGCTACTCCTCCTCGGCCCAGCTTGGCTGGACACTTGGCTCAACGCCGGGAGGTCCGAAAACGTTCCCGGCCGCTACAGAGGAGACGGGCGGCTGACCTGGGGCGTTGCTCCACCAACCCTGAGCTTTTCCTGAGAATGCCCGTGCCGGGGAGAAAGAAACGTGGTCTAGACCTCTATGAGGAGGGTGAACGGACCGTCGTTCACGCTCCGGACCGCCATCATGGCCCCGAACCGGCCGGTTTCGACCCGCGCGCCGCGTTCGCGCAACGCGTCGACGACGGCCGTCACGAGGGGTTCGGCGACCTCCGGCCGGGCGGCCGCCGTCCAGGACGGACGGCGGCCTTTGCGGGTGTCGCCGTAAAGAGTGAACTGGCTTACGACGAGCAGGGGAGCGCCGGTGGTGGCGCAGGACTCCTCGTCGCGAAGTATGCGAGCTTCGTGCAGTTTGCGTGCCATCGTCGGCACCTTGGACCCGTCGTCGTCGGCGTGGATTCCGAGCAGCACCAGCAAACCCGGCTCGTCGATGGCACCGGTCACCTCGTCGCCGACGGTCACGCTCGCTTCCGTGACCCTCGCCACCACCGCCCGCATCAGACGGCGGGGAGGAGCATGCCGTGCCGGACCAGCTCCCGGACGACGGGCAGCGCGGCTTCGGCCAGTTCCTCCGGTTCGAGGCCCTGAGCGGCCGCCAGGAGCACGATCAGGTCCTCCATGGGAAGCGCGCCCTGGCAGCCCGCGAGCAGCCGCGTCGCGAGTTCGTCCACTTCATGCGACCACCCGGGACCGTCCGTGCGGTGCAGCCGCTGGACGGTGGTGGACCAGCCCTCCTCGCCCGGCTCGGCGACGCTTTCCAAGAGCACGGTTTCCGGCACCCGGAAACGGACATCGAGGAGCGAATCACCGTTGGCGCGAAGCCATTCCACCCGGTCCAGCCAGTTCGAGGCCTCGGCGCCCAGCGGGTCGTCGTAGGCCTGGCGCAGGTCTTCGCACACGATCGTCGGGGTCGCGCCGTCCGCCCGCCGGAGCGTGACGAAGCCGAACCCGATGCCCTGGACGTCGTTTTCGTCGAACCAGTCGAGCCACGCTCCGGATTTCGCGCGGCCTTCCGGGGACCGGGGGTCGATGCCCGCGTCGCGCAGCCACGTGCCGACATACAGCCCCGGATCCGCGATGTCCCGCTGGACGAACCACGCGTCGGTCTCGGCGGGCAGCCAGCGGGTCACCCGATCGCCCCAGTCCTCGCCCTTCACGTGCAGCCAGGACGCCAGGAGCTGGCCGGTGCCGCCGTCGTTGAGGAAGCCGGGCAGCTGCCGCACCACGAGCGCGCTGGCGTCGTCACCCGCGAGACCGGAGTCGCGGTAGGTGTAGTCGACCCGCGGCGGGCCGACCACGAACGGCGGGTTGCACACGATCTGGTCGAACCGGCGCCGCGCGACCGGGGCGAACCATTCGCCCCGGACGAGCTCGACGTCCAGTTCGTTGAGCCGGAACGTCGCCGCGGCCAGCGCGAGCGCGCGGGCCGAGACGTCGGTCGCGGTGACCTTCTTCGCGTGCCGGGTGGCGTGCAATGCCTGGACGCCGTTGCCGGTGCCGACGTCGAGCAGGCTGCCGACCTCACGGCGGCTGGTCGCCCGGATCAGGCTGAGCGAGGCGTGCCCGACGCCGAGCACGTGGTCTTCGGGCACGGTCGTGCCCAGGACGTCGGCGTCGAGGTCGGAGACGACCCACCACGAGCCTTCGTCGTCGCCGTGCGGGCGGACGTCGAGACCGGCCCGGTAGCCGTCGGCGGCCGGCACGAGCAGCGTCGCGGTGACCGCGTCATCGAGGGACAGTGGCGCGAAAGCGGCCTCGACGTCCTTCTCCGGTTCGGTGGATCCCAGCAGGAACAGCCGGATCAGCGTGCCGAGTTCACCCGCGTCGCGGGTCGCGCGGTGGGCGAGTTCCGGTTCGCCGCGGCCGAGGGCGCCGTGCGCGGAACCGAGGGCGCCGACCACGCCGTCGGCGTCGTACCCCGTCCGGCGGAAGGCGTCCCGCAGCCTCGCGCAGACGTCGTCGGACAGGTCGGGGAGGGCCGCTCGTGTGCTCACGGTGGGTAATACTGCCAGGATTGGGTCGTGAGCCTCGAGAGTGTCCTGGCACCGCTGCAGGCGGCGCTGCCCGGATTGGAAGACCTGTACACCGACCTCCACCGGCATCCGGAGCTGTCGTTCGCCGAAACCCGTACCGCCGCCGAGCTGGCGCGGCGTCTGGAGGCCGACGGCTACGAAGTGCACACCGGTATCGGGCGCACCGGCGTGCTGGGCGTGCTGCGCAACGGCCCCGGCCCGAAGGTGATGCTGCGCGCCGACATCGACGCGCTGCCGGTCGAGGAGAAGACCGGGCTGCCGTACGCGAGCACCGCGCGCGGAGTCGACGCCGAGGGCCGCGAAGTCCCGGTGATGCACGCTTGCGGCCACGACATGCACGCCACCTGGCTATCCGGCGCCGCCTCGCTGCTCGCGGCCGGCCGCGAGCACTGGTCCGGCACGCTGATGGTCGTCTTCCAGCCGGGGGAGGAAGCGGGAGACGGCGCGGCCGGCATGGTCCGCGACGGGGTCTTCGGGCCCGCCGGCAAACCCGACGTCGTGCTCGGCCAGCACGTCGTACCCGGTCCGGCGGGGTGGGTGCTGACCCGGCCGGGCGTGATCATGGCGGCCACCGACGCGCTCCGCATCACCCTGCACGGCCGCGGCGGGCACGGCTCGCGTCCCGAGACCACGGTGGATCCGGCGGTGCTCGCCGCGTCCGTGGTGCTCAAGCTCCAGACCATCGTGTCGCGGGAGATCTCGGCGACCGAGTCGGCGGTGGTGACCGTCGGGTCGCTGCACGTCGGCACCGCGCACAACATCATCGCCGACCACGCCGTCCTCGAGGTCAACATCCGGTCGTTCGACCAGGCCGTGCGGGAGAAGGTCGTCGCGGCGGTCGAGCGGATCGTCCAGGGCGAGGCGGCCACCGCGGGCGCGCCGAAACCGCCGGAGATCGAGCGGATCGGCGCGTTCCCGGTCACGGAGAACGACGACGCGGCCACGGAGGGGCTCACCGCCGCCTTCCGTGACCACTTCGGCGAGGGCCGGGTGATGCCCGCGCCGCTGGTCACCGGCAGTGAGGATTTCAGCGAGTTCGGCCGCGCGGCCGGCGTCCCCTCGGTGTTCTGGCTGGTCGGCGGCATGGACGAAGGCAAGGTGATCGCCGCGATGACCGCCGGGCGCTTCGAACAGGACATCCCGTCGAACCATTCGCCGCTCTTCGCGCCGATCCCGCACCCGACACTTTCGGCGGGTGTCGAGACGCTCGTGGTCGCGGCTCTGCACCGGCTCACCCACCCGGGTGTCGGATGAGCCCGGCGAGTGGGAGCATGGAAGCCGGAGGTGGTGCTGTGAACGCGCCCGCCCACGGTCCCGAACCGAGGGAACCCGCTCCGGTGCTGATCACCGAAGCCGCCCCGTCCTACGAAGACCAGCTGGCCAAGCGGAAGCGGAAGTACATCATCATGATGTCGTTCCGCATCCCGTGCCTCATCCTCGCCGGGATCTTCTACGAGACCTGGTGGCTGGCGCTGGCCCTGATCGCGATCTCGATCCCGCTGCCCTGGGTCGCCGTCCTGATCGCCAACGACCGGCCGCCGCGCAAGAGCGAGAAGGTCAATCGGTACCAGGCCGAACCCACGCGGATCGAGAGCTCTGGTCACCGCGTCATCGACGGCGGCTGACCCGTTTCGCCCTCGTGAGTGGTGAGGACGGTTCTGGCCGAGGGGGTCTGGAGCGGGGTGTCGCGAAAGCCACTTTCGGGACATCAGACGTCTCGAAAGTGGCTTTCGCGACATGCTCACCAGGACGGTTCTGGGTCCGGCCAAGCCCAGCACCCAGCAGAACCCCGGTACCGAATGGCTCTGGCCTCGTGAGTGGTGAGGACGGTTAGAACCGTCCTCACCACTCACGAGGGGTGGGACTACGGCTGCGGCCCGACCTTCGAAACCGCCTGGGCACCCAGCCGCGTCCCGGCCCGAAGCACCTCCGCGGTGGACTCGCCGCGCAGCCACGCCGCGAGCACTCCGGCGTCGAACGCGTCCCCGGCGCCGGTGGAGTCGACGCATTCCGCGGGCTGCGACGGCACCGAGGTGATGGTGCCGCTCGCGTCGACCCAGCTGGCGCCGTCGAGACCGGCGGTGACCACGACCTCGCCGACGTAGTCCAGCAGTTCCTTCGCCGCCTCGGGATCGCTCGACCCGGTCAGCGCGACCAGCTCGCTGGTGTTCGGCATCAGCAGGTCGACGCCGCGCACGTCGTCGAGGAAGGCCGCGGGATCGGTGATCAGCGTCGCCGCCTGCGGGTCGACCGACGTCGTCAGCCCGGCCTTCTTCGCCGCCGCCAGGGCCGCGAGCGCCGCCGGCCGCGACGACGGGTACAGCAGGACGTACCCCGAGAGGTGCAGGTGGCTCGCCCCGCGCAGCGCCGCCTCGGTGACGTCCTCGGGGCTGAACTTCGCGTTGGCGGCGCGGTCGGCGAGCATGCTCCGCTCACCGGCGCCGTCGACGAGCACGACGACGCAGAACGTCGGTTCCTCGGGGTCCACCGCGAACTCGCAGCGGACGCCCGCCGCCTCCAGTTCGCTCTTCACCATGCGGCCGCCGGAGTCGTCGCCGATCCGCGCGACCAGCGTGGTCTCCGTGCCCTCGGCCCGCAGCCACAGCGCGGTGTTCGCGCCCGCGCCGCCGCTGGTGAAGTGGACCTTCGCGCGGATGTCGCCGCCGTGCGGGATGGGGCCTTCGTGCCGCGCGACCACGTCGAGACCGACGTCGCCGACGACGACGATGCCGCTCATGCGGCGGTCCCGGCGAGCGCGACGGCGACCGAAGCGGCCAGTTCCGCGTTGGACAGCACCAGCGCCTCGTTCGCGTCCAGGCTCACGCCTTCGCTGGCGGTGTGGAAGTGCTCCAGCAGCACCGGCGTGACGTCCTTGCCGTGCACGCCGCGCGACTTGAGGAGCTCCAGCCCTTCGGCGAGCAGCCGGTCGTGCAGTTCCTTGTCCATTTCGGACGCTTCCGGGATCGGATTCGCCAGCAGGACACCGGAATCCGCGTGTGCCTGGTGGGCGGCGATGACCGAGGCGGCCTGCGCGGAGTCGTCGACCCGCCACGGCACCTCGAAACCGGACGAGCGGAGGTAGAACGCGGGGAACTCGCCGGTGCGGTATCCCAGCACCGGCACCGAGTTGGTCTCCAGCACTTCGAGGGTCGCGGCGATGTCGAGCACCGACTTCACCCCGGAGCAGACGACCGTGGTCGGCACCTTCGCGAGCACGCCGAGATCCGCCGACACGTCCCAGCTCTGCGCCGCTCCCTGGTGCACGCCGCCCAGCCCGCCGGTGGCGAACATGCCGATCCCGGCCGCGGCGGCCAGCGCCGCGGTGCTCGCGACCGTCGTCGCCCCGGACCGGCCGAGGCCGACGGCCGGACCGATGTCGCGCAGGGAGAGCTTGTCCAGCTCCGCACCGGGCGCGCAGACGCGTTCCAGTTGCTCGCCGGTGAGGCCGATCAAAGGGACGCCGTCGAGGACGGCGATGGTCGCGGGGACGGCGCCGCCGTCGCGCACGACCTTCTCCAGCCGCCGGGCGACGTCGAGATTGCGGCCGGGCGGGAGACCGTGGGAGAGGATGGTGCTCTCCAGCGCGACGACGGGGTCACCGGCGGCGAGGGCGGAGGCGACCTCTTCGTGAAGGGACAGTTGCGGAGTCACGAACGAACATCATCGGTGATGTGGATCGGCGTCACGCCATCGGGTCAGTTCGTTCGCGAGGTTCGCGCGTGCCTTGCTCTCCCAGCGTGCCCGCGCGATGTCACTGCGGTAGAGCCGCGGCCTGGCCAGCAGGTTCTCCAGTACGGCCACGCGTCCTGCCCGCCAGTCCTCGTCCGAATAGATCGAGTACTCCTCCCGGACACCGCTCGCGTACTCCTCGTAGCGCTCCGGCGGCGCACCGAGGATGGCGAGGTCGGCGTCGAGCAGCGCCGTGGCGAGCAGGTCGTCGTCCGGGGCGGCGTGGTGGATCGTGCTCAGGACCAGCTCTTGGGCACGCTCGACATCCGTCTCGGGGACGCCGGCGTTGGTGAGTTCGTCGCGCGTCCAGGCAGCGCTCGCCCGTTCGTCCTCGCCGGGACGGGCGTCGTAGACGACGTCGTGCGTCCACGCCGCGACGGCGACGAGGGCGCGTTCGCGGGAGCCCAGGCCGAAGGCGACGGCGAGGTCACCGCTGTCGTGGGCGACCGCCGTGACATGCCGGAGATCGTGGTAGCGGCGATGCGGTTCGGCGTAACGGGTCTGGAGGTCGTCCCACGCGACGGCGGCGAGTTGGTGATCGCCGCCGAGCCGGGTGATCGCGGTGGGCCACTCCATCAGTCGAAGATCCCGCGCGCCTTGGCCACCTCGTGCAGCCAGCCTTCGAGCTGCGGCTCCCACTTGACCCGCTCCAGCGCGGCGTGGTCGACCTTGAACAGGCCGAGGAACTCCTGGCCGCGGCCGCCGAACCCGCCGCTCTTGGACACCCGGACACGTTTGGTCACCTCCAGCACGACCTGGGTTTCCGACGGCGAGGACAGGAAGGTCACCGCCACCGAGGTGAACACGGGGGCGAACCGCGGCGAAGGGGTGAAGCGGATCTCCTGGAAGAACGGGAGCTGCTGGACGGCGCCGTTGATCCGGCCGCGTTCCAGTACGGCCTCGCGGAAGACGAACCCGATCCGGCTGAAGGCGTCCAGGATCCGTTTCTGCGCCGGCAGCGGCTCGATCGCGGCGGCGTCGACGTCGACCGGGTCGGTCACGGAGTTCGCGATGTCCAGGCAGGTCTGCAGGCCGACGGCCATCCCGTTCAGCGGTTTGCCGAAGACGCTGGAGATCGGCGTCTCCCAGGGAAGGGCCACCTCGAACGGGAGGCGGACCTGCTGTCCCGGTCCGATCCGCTCGTTGCCCGCCAGCTGCTGGGTGCCGAATTCGAGGTCTTCGACGCCGGGGCGTCGTTCGTCCGGGAGGGTGACCCTGGCGAGCAGCTTCACCGAGAGGCCGTTGATCTCTTGATCGACTTCGCCGCCGAGCAGCAGGACCTCGCCGCGCAACGGGCGGCCGGGGGAGATCGTGCGGTCGAGCAACCGGGCGTCGATCTTCGCCCCGCCCGAGCCGAATGTCGCGAGCACCTTCTGGAACATGGGCGAGATCCTGCCAGGTCGTCGGTGTGCGCAGGAGGATTTGGGGCACAATGGAGGGGTGAGTACACAGACCCTTCCGAAGCCGGATACCCGTCCCGAGGGCACCGACGGCACCGACGACGATTCGCCGAAGATGTTCCACTACGTGCGCAAGAACAAGATCGCCGAAAGCGCGGTCATGGGCACGCACGTGGTGGCGCTGTGCGGTGAGGTCTTCCCGGTGACGAAGTCGGCGAAGCCCGGTTCGCCGGTCTGCCCGGACTGCAAGAAGATCTACGACGGCCTCAAGCCGGGCGACTGAGTGTCCGTCCGGTGTCCGAAACCGGACAAAATCTGAAAATCCTTCACATGGCGGCTGCCCGTCCCGGTCTTCGCTGGTAATCAGTACGCGCCAGCGAAAACCCGCCGGGACGGAGCCTTCATGCGTAGAACCGGGATCGTGCTCGCCATCGCCGCGTTGGTCGCGGTGTTCTCACCCGCCGCCGCCCAAGCCGTCACCGGCTGGACCACCGTCGGCTCGGACAACGCCCGCCCGCTCGACGAGGGCCAGGGCCTGGCCACCATCGAACGGCCGTCCGGGACGATCTACCGCTACACCGGGATCGCGACCGTTCCCGTGAACCTCTCGTCCCAGGGCTGGAACCACGTCGGCGACCCTGGCTCCGCGCAGGGCTGGTACGTCGAGCCGTACCAGCGCGACGACCGGGGAGCCAAGCTCTTCCGCGTCGAGTCGCCCAACGGGACGTGGGCGAACTACACGCACGCGCTGGAGTCGTGGGAGGCGAACAACAACTCGTTCGCCGCCGTGACCCCCGACGCGCGCTGGATGGTGGCGGGCGAGTGGGGCACGATGGACCGGCTCCTCGTGCACCCGATGCCCGGCGTCGCGCACACGAACCCGTCGGCGAACCTGCCGTACGCGTCCGCGATCCGGCTCGACAAGCCAGTGCGGGACATCCAGGGCTGCGACTTCCTCACCGCGACCAGGTTGCTGTGCGCGTCCGACGACCCCGAGGGCTCCCTGTTCGGGACCACGAAGCCGCTGCTGCAGGTCGACCTCTCCGGCGCGCTGTCCGGTTCGGACGTGACCGGGCGGGTCACGTCCCTGGGGCAGCTGCCGCTGAAGAGCACCTGCAGCGGGAACTTCGAGACCGAAGGCATCGACGTCGCCGCCGACGGGACCCTGCGGGTCGTCATGCTTTCGCCGTCGTGGTGCGTGGCCTTCGACAGCAAGACGTGGCGGTTCCGTAAGGCGTAACTCGCGTGATCAGACGCGTAACTCGCGTGATTGGAGGCGTACCTGCTCCAATCACGCGAGTTACGGCTTCAAACACGCGAGTCACGGGTTGCCGCGCCGCCCCCAAGTACGTGAAGGCCCCCTTCATTGCGTCTAGCGCAGTGAAGGGGGCCTTCACGTACTTGCCGTCGGGGCACGCGCATTCAGCCGGCGGAATGCCGGAAGGCGCGCCGGGCGCCCACCCGGCCCCGGCGCGCCTTCCTCCTGCCCCCAGGGTCTACGAAGCCGGCTCCGGCGTCAGCGTCTCGGTGACCGGGGCCGAAGACCGGCGGGCGTCCTTCTTCGCGCGACGTTTCTCTTTCCGCGTCTCGACCATCGTGTACAGCGTCGGCACCAGGATCAGCGTCAGCAGGGTCGAGCTGACCAGCCCGCCGATGACCACGATCGCCAGCGGCTGCCCGATGAACCCACCCTGTCCGGTCAGCCCGAGCGCCATCGGGACCAGCGCGAAGATGGTCGCCGCCGCGGTCATCAGGATCGGCCGCAGCCGTCGCCTGCCGCCTTCGACGACGGCGTCGGTGACGCTCATTCCCGCGGCCCGGTACTGGTTGACCAGGTCGATCAGCACGATCGCGTTGGTCACCACGATGCCGACGAGCATCAGCATCCCGATCAGCGCGGGCAGGCCCAGCGCGGTCCCGGTCGCCAGCAGCAGACCGATCGCGCCGGTCGCCGCGAACGGGATCGACACCAGCAGGATCAGCGGCTGGATCAGGCTGCGGAACGTCGCCACCATGATCAGGTAGACGATCGCGATCGCGGCCAGCAGCGCGAGGAACAGGTTCCCGAAGGCCTCCTGCTGGTCCTCGCTGACGCCGCCGAGCTTGTACGCCGCGCCGCCGGCGAAGGTCAGACCGTCCAATTTGGACTGGATGGCCTTCGTGGTTGCGGCCAGGTCCGCGCCGGTGTTCTTGGCGGTGACCGTGGTGCTCAGCTCGCCCGAGGTGCGGTGCACCGCGGCCGGGCCGTCCACTGTGGACACGGTGGCGACGGAGTCCAGCCGCACCACGCCGGCCGCGCTCGGGATCGGCAGCGCCTTGACCGCGTCGACCGACACCGGCGCCGTGCCCGCGCGCAGCACGATGTCCGTGCGCCTGCCGTCGACCGGCAGCTGGGTCACCGTGCGGCCGGCGATGGCCTGGTTCGCGATCTGGCCGATCGTGGTCGCCGAAAGCCCGCTCGCGGCGGCCTTCGCGGCGTCGACCTCGACCTGCACGCGCGGCGAGCCCTGCGCGAGGTCACTGGTCACCTCGGTGAGATCCGGAACACCGGACAGCGCCTGGCGGACCTGTTCGGCGGCGGGCTTCAGCGCGGCTTCGTCCGGTGCGGTGACGGTGATCGAGATCTGGTCGGAGTTGAACCCGCCCGCTTCCGCGCCGATCTTGACCTCGCCGAGTTCCGGCTTGTCGAGCTTGCCCCGCAACCGCTCCGACAGCGCGTCGAGGTCGGTGTCCTTGGCGACGGTGACCTGGATGCTGGTGGCCGTCCCGCCGCCGCCGAAGAAGTTGCCCCCGCCGATGCTCACCTGGTAGGTCTCGACGGCGGGTTCGGCAGCGAGCGCCTGCTCCACCGCGCCGGCGGCCTTCTCCTTGGCCTCGGGACTGGTGCCGGGCGGCAGCTTCTGCGAAAGGCTCAGCGTCGTCGAGCCGGACTGGTCGAGGAAGTTCGTGTTCAGCTGCGAGGCCAGTCCGACCGTGCCGCCGAAGATGATCAGCGCCAGCAGCACCACGGTGACGCGACGCCGGGTGGCGAACCGGATCACCGGGACGTACCCGCGCTGCAGCAGCCCGCGGCGTTCCTTGTCTTCGGCGGCCTGGCGCGTGAGCTCGGCCTCGCGCTCGTCCGCCGGGGTCTTGGGCGGCTTGAGGAACCAGTACGCGAGCACCGGCACGATCGTCAGCGACACCAGGAGCGACGCCAGCAGCGCCACGGTGACGGTGATCGCGAACGGCGAGAACAGCTCGCCGACGAACCCGCCCACGAAGGCGATCGGCAGGAACACCGCGACCGTGGTGAGGGTGGACGACGTCACGGCGCCCGCGACCTCGCGCACGCCGTCGAGGACCGCGCGCTCCTTCTCCTCGCCGTACGCCAGATGTCGTTTGATGTTCTCCAGCACCACGATCGAGTCGTCGACCACCCGCCCGATGGCGATGGTGAGCGCGCCGAGGGTGAGCAGGTTCAGCGAGAGATCGCCGGTCCACAACGCCAGCAGTGCCACGACCACCGAAAGCGGGATCGACACCGCCGTCACCAGGGTGGAGCGCACCGACAACAGGAACAGCAGGATCACCACGACCGCGAACGCCAGCCCCAGCAGGCCTTCGGTGGTCAGGCCGCTGATCGCGTCCTTGACCGGGGTGCCCTGGTCGAACACGACGCTCATCTCGGCGCCGATCTTCTTCGACAGCTCGGGCAGCTTGTCCCGCACCGCCTCCGAGATCGCGACCGCGTTCCCGTTCTCCACCATGGTGATCGAGAGCCCGAGGCTCGGCTTGCCGTTGGTACGCGTGATCGACGTCGGCGGCGCGAATCCGGCCTGGACGTCCGCGACGTCACCGAGCTTCACGGGCTTGCCCGCCTGCGCGCCGGGACGGGAAGGCTGCGACGGCGTGAGGTAGAGGTTCTTGATCGTGTCCACTGTGGTCGGTCCGCCGCCGACCTGGACGGTGAGCGTCTTGCCGCCTTCGGTCAGCGTCCCGGCCGGGACGGCGGCACCGGCGGTCTGCAGGGTGGTGGCGATCGACGACGGGTCGACCCCCGCGGCCGCCAGCTTCGCGTAGTCCAGCGCGATGGTCACCCGCGGCTGCCGCGCGCCGGTCACCTCGACCTCGCGGACACCGTCGATCTTCCGCAGCTCCGGCGCGACCTCCCCGGTCAGCGCGGGCGCGAGGGCCTGCGGGTCACCGGTGGTCCCGGCGGCGAGCAGCACGACCGGGAGATCGTCGGTGGAGCCCGCCGAAACCGTCGACTCGCTGTTCTGCGGCAGCCGTGTCTTCAGCCCGTCGACGACGCGCTGGATCTGCCCGACCGCCGCGTCGATGTCCGTGCCGAACTCGAACTGCGCGGTGATCCGCGACAGCCCCTCCGACGACGTCGAGCTCAGCTCTTCGAGCCCCTTCAGCCCCTGCAGCCCGCCTTCGAGCGGCTCGGTGACCTGCCGGTCGACCGCGTCCGGCGACGCGCCCGCGTACGGCGTGATGATCTGCGCCTGCGGGAACTGCAGTGACGGGAACAGCTGCTGCTTCAGCTGTGGCAGGGCGAAGGCGCCGAAGCCGATCACCACCAGGGCGAGCAGCCCGATGAGACTTCGGTTGCGCAGGCTCAATCTGGCCAGCGTGGACATGACGGTATCCCCCAGGAATGGCTCGGGACGGGCGGTTATCGCGAGCTTTTCACGGGAGGGGGTGGGGTGGATTCACACCACGGGTGGAATCCGAGTACGACTTCGGGATGAGGTCCCGCTCAACTTCGCCGGTCTGTCACCGAATCGGCTTCGCTCTGCGTTTCCTCGTTCACCGATTGTTCCGACACGTGTTCGGGGTCACCATCGGGGGAATCGCCGTTCTGGCGGGGGCGGCGGAGCGGGACCGTCGTCCGTTCCCACAGTTTGCGACCCTCTTCGGCGCGGATCCGTTCGTTCGCGCGTTCCATTTCCAGCCGCCGCCATTTCCGGCGCTGCCGTTTCGTCGCCTTGGCTGGCCACAGTTCCTGGATCGCGCTGTTGAAGTACGCGCCGCCGACCACCGCGAGCCCGATGAAGAACATCAGCAACAGGAACGCGATCGGCGCGGCGAGCGCGCCGTAGGTGTAGCCGGTCTTGGTGATCCAGTTCAGGTAGATCCGCAGCCCGATACTGGAGAGCAGGAACACGACCATGGCGAGCACCGCGCCCGGCAGCCCCCGGTGCCATGGCAGCCTGCGCGGCAGGGCGAGCTTGTACAGCGTCGTCAGCGCGAGCACGATCATCACGGCCAGCACGGGGTAGTACAGCGTGCCGACCCAGTACGACACCGTGTCGCGCCAGTCGGTGGGGAAGAACTGGGGGAGCAGGTCCGGCCCGATCGCCAGCAGCGGCAGCCCGACCACCAGGATGACCAGCCCGGCCAGGTACAGCAGCAGCGCGAAGATCCGCTGCCAGACGTCGTTACGGACGCCGTACTGGTCGTGCGCCACCGTGATGGCGTCGACGAACGACGACATCGCCGACGAACCCGCCCACAGGGAGATCAGGAAGCCGACCGAGACGATCTCGCCCTTGCCGACGAACAGGATGCTGTTGACCGTCGGCTCGATGATGTCGTGGACGGCGTTGTCGCTGAAGATCGTCTTGCTGAAGGTGATGATCCGGTCGTGGACCGCGGTCACGACCTCCTGGCCGAACCAGTCGCCGACGAAGCCGAGACAGCCGAGAAGCCCCAGCAGCAGTGGCGGCAGCGAAAGCGTCTGCCAGAACGCGGCTTCGGCGGCCTCGGAGAAGATGTTGCCGTCCCACGCCTTGCTGAGCGTGCGGCTGAGCAGGCGCAACGGACCCCTGCGGCCCTTCGCGACCTCGGCGGCCGTATCCGGACGGCCGTTCTCCTCGCTCATGCAGCTCCTCCGCCGGCGCCGAGCGCCCTTGACGGTGTCCAGCATGGTCCATGCCGCGCCATTCGGCTCGCCACCCCTGGGTTTTCGGGTGAGTAACCCGACAACGGGGGTGGCGCTTCCGGCGTTCCACGGGCCCGCGAGGTAGGCTTCCCGGAGTGCCCTCACCTCAGGCGCCGGCGTCGCGGCCGGATACCCAAGTGGGGGTTTTCGCTTGTGTCAGGGTGGATGACCAGGCGTTTCGGGTGAGGGAGGAGGGGAACCTGCATGTCGGAAACCGTTGAACGCGATCGAGGCGAGCTGGGCGCGCCTCCCGCGGCGAAGGACAGCACGGCCCGCCCGCTGCGTGCCTGGCAGCGGCGAGCGCTGACGAAGTACCTCACGAAGAAACCGCAGGACTTCCTGGCCGTCGCGACGCCGGGCGCGGGCAAGACGGTGTTCGGTCTCCGGATCGCCGCCGAGCTGCTGAGCGACCGGACCGTCGAGCGGATCACCATCGTCGCGCCGACCGAGCACCTGAAGCACCAGTGGGCCGCCTCGGCCGCGGCCGCCGGTATCGCGATCGACTCGAACTTCCGCAACGGCACCGGCGTCACCTCGCGTGACTACCAAGGTGTCGCGGTGACCTACGCGCAGGTCGCCGCGCATCCGACGCTGCACCGCGTGCGCACCGAGAACCGCAAGACCCTGGTCATCCTCGACGAGATCCACCACGGCGGTGACGCGAAGTCCTGGGGCGACGCGATCCGCGAGGCGTTCACGCCCGCCGTCCGCCGCCTGGCGCTCACCGGGACGCCGTTCCGCAGCGACGACTCGCCGATCCCGTTCGTCACCTACGAGGCCGACGGCTCGGGTTTCCAGCGCAGCAAGGCCGACCACGCCTACGGTTACGCCGACGCGCTCGCCGACGGCGTGGTCCGGCCGGTCGTCTTCCTCGCCTACTCCGGTGAGGCCTCCTGGCGCACGAGCGCGGGGGAGGAGTTCACCGCGCGGCTCGGCGAGCCGCTGACGGCCGAGCAGAACGCGCGCGCTTGGCGCACGGCGCTCGACCCGGCGGGCGAATGGATCCCGTCGGTGCTGCAGGCCGCGGACACGCGTCTCGCGCAGCTTCGCGCCAACGGCATCCCGGACGCGGGCGGCCTGGTGATCGCCACCGACCAGGACTCGGCGCGCGCCTACGCCAAGATCCTGGAGCGCATCTCCGGCCAGACCCCGACGGTCGTCCTCTCCGACGATCCCAAGGCGTCCGGGCGGATCAAGGAGTTCTCCGATTCGACCGACCGCTGGCTCGTCGCGGTCCGGATGGTGTCCGAAGGCGTCGACGTCCCGCGACTGGCGGTCGGCGTCTACGCCACGAGCGCGTCGACCCCGCTGTTCTTCGCGCAGGCCATCGGCCGGTACGTGCGTTCGCGCAAACCCGGCGAGACCGCTTCGGTCTTCCTGCCGAGCGTGCCGGTGCTGCTGGAGCTCGCCAGCGAGCTGGAGGCACAGCGCGACCACGTCCTCGGCAAGCCGCACCGTGAGAAGGAGGGCTGGGACGACGAGCTCCTGGCCCAGGCCAACCGCACCGAGGACGAGCCGGGCGAAGAGGAGAAGGCGTTCACCTCGCTGGGTGCCTCCGCCGAACTCGACCAGGTCATCTACGACGGCAACTCCTTCGGCACCGCGGTGTTCTCCGGTTCTGACGAGGAGCAGGAGTACCTCGGCCTCCCTGGTCTGCTGGAGCCGGACCAGGTCCGCGCCCTGCTGCGGAAGCGGCAAGAGGAGCAGCTCTCCGACGAGAAGCGGCGCAAGCCCAAGGCCGAAGAGGCGGCGCCGGTCGCGCGGCCGCAGTCGGTCAGCGAGCGGCTCGGCAGCCTGCGTAAGGAGCTGAACGCCCTGGTGGGCGTGCATCACCACCGGACGAAGAAGCCGCACGGCGCGATCCACAACGAACTGCGCCGGGTCTGCGGCGGCCCGCCGACCGCGATGGCTTCGGTGGAGCAGCTCGAAGAGCGGATCGTGACCCTGCGTTCTTGGTGACCGCCCTGTTTCAAGCGCGTGAAGGCCCCCTTCCCTCGGCTCAGCCGAGGGAAGGGGGCCTTCACGCGCAACGGGTGAGGGGTGTGTGGAAATAGAGACGTTGAACGTCCTTATTTCCACACAGTCTCACTCAGGGTGATCTCGCTTCCCGTCGGTCATGTCGGCACGGGGCCGCCTCGCCTGCCGATGATCTTCGACGGAACCCCGGTCAGCGGGCTGCGATCGGTGTGAAGGTCACGCTCAGTGAGTGGTGGCGGTCACACCGTCAGCGCACCTAGACTTCGTACGTCTTGCTACGGCCACGTTGCCAAACCGTGTCCATTTGATGAGGCTTAATCGATTCAGCCGTCTTCCGCGAAACCCGTTCGGCGGCATATGTTGTCGCCCACAACATATGCGCGATGGTGCGACCGGTCCTCGAGGATCGCCGCCCGCGAGCAAGATCCGGAAGGAACGAGGATGCGCAGCAGAACCCTTACCCTCCTCGCCGCGACGGTGGGCGCCGGCCTGGTGCTCTCCGCCTGTGGCGCCAACACCGCCGACTCGGGCAGCGGCAACTCCTCGCAGTCCGCCCCCGCCCCGGGCGGTGCCGCCGCCGGTGGCAAGGTCGGCGTCATCCTGCCGGAGACCGCCACCTCGGCGCGCTGGGAGTCCTTCGACAAGCCGTTCCTGACCAAGGCGCTCAAGGACGCGGGCTTCGACGCCGACGTCCAGAACGCCCAGGGCGACGTCCAGAAGTTCACCACCCTTGCCGACGGCATGATCGCGCAGAACGTCAAGGTCCTGATCATCGCCGCCATCAACGGCGAGGTCGGCGCGGCGGTCGCCCGCAAGGCGCAGGCCGCCGGCATCCCGACGATCGACTACGACCGCCTCAACCTCGGCGGCAGCTCCGACTACTACGTCTCGTTCGACAACGAGAAGGTCGGCCAGCTGCAGGGCCAGGGTCTCGCCGACGCGCTGAAGGACAAGAAGGGTGCCGAGGTCGTCATGATCGAGGGCGCCCCGACCGACAACAACGCGACGCTGTTCGCCAACGGCCAGAAGTCCGTGCTGCAGCCGAAGTTCGCCAGCGGCGACCTGAAGCTCGTACGCGAGCAGGCCATCGACAACTGGGACAACCAGAAGGGCGGCCAGACCTTCGAGCAGATCCTGACCGACAACAAGGGCAGGGTCGACGGCGTCGTCGCCGCGAACGACGGTCTCGCCGGCGCGGTCATCACCGTGCTGAAGAAGAACGGTCTCAACGGCAAGGTCCCGGTCACCGGCCAGGACGCCACCGCGGACGGCCTCATGGCGATCCTGCGCGGCGACCAGTACATGACCGTCTTCAAGCCGATCAAGGAAGAGGCCGAAGCCGCGGCGAAGCTCGCCGTGCTGCTGGCCAAGGGCGACAAGGCGGGCGCCGACGCGCTGGCCACCGGCAAGGCGAAGGACCCGAAGGGCAACCGCGAGGTCAAGTCCGTGCTCCTCGAGCCGAAGATGACCACCAAGGACGGTGTCAAGGAGGTCGTGACGCAGGGCTACGTCAAGGCCGCCGAGATCTGCGGCGGCGACCTGGCCGCGGCGTGCACGCAGCTCGGTATCTCCTGACCCGTTAATCCAGACGACCGGGCCGGTGCGTTCCCCCGACGGAGCGCGCCGGCCCGGTACCCAGCCGGGAGAACCCCATGAGTGAACCCATCCTCGAACTGAAGCAGCTCAACAAGAGCTTCGGGCCGGTCCACGTCCTCCACGACGTGGACTTCAACGTGCGCGCCGGCGAGGTCACCGCGCTGGTCGGCGACAACGGTGCCGGCAAGTCCACTTTGGTCAAGTCGATCGCCGGGATTCACGGCTACGACTCGGGAACGGTGACGTTCCAGGGCAAGCAGGTGAACATCCACGGCCCGCGCGACGCCGCGGATCTGGGCATCGAGGTCGTCTACCAGGATCTCGCGCTGGCCGAGAACCTCGACATCGTGCAGAACATGTTCCTCGGCCGGGAACGCGGCAGCAAATGGCTGCTCGACGAGGCCAGCATGGAGAAGGCCGCCCGCGAGACGCTCGCCTCGCTGTCGGTCCGCACCGTGAAATCGGTCCGTACGCCCGTTTCGGCCCTCTCGGGCGGGCAGCGGCAGACCGTCGCGATCGCCAAATCCGTGCTGTGGGACTCGAAGGTCGTCCTCCTCGACGAGCCGACCGCCGCGCTCGGTGTCGCGCAGACCCGGCAGGTGCTCGACCTCGTCCGCCGCCTCGCCGAACAGGGCCTCGGCGTGGTGCTGATCAGCCACAACATGGCCGACGTCTTCGAGGTCGCCGACCGTATCGCGGTGCTCTACCTCGGCCGTCTCGTCGCCGAGGTGCACACCAAGGACGTCACCCACGGCCAGGTCGTGGAACTGATCACCGCCGGTCGCTCCGGCGACCTCGGCCTTGCCCGCCCCGAAGCCGCCGTCCTCTGATCCGAGGCGAGAAAGAACCGGAAATGACTGAGACACCTGCAAAGCCCGCCTCGCCGGAGGGGGGCAAGTCGGCGGCCGCCGCGCTCAACCCGTCGGCGGCCATCACGGACTTCGGCATCGACACGACATCGATGTCGACGCGCGAGGCCGTCGGCGACTACTTCTCCCGGCTCAAGGCGGGACAGCTGGGTTCGCTCCCGGCGCTGCTCGGCCTGCTCGTGCTGGTGATCGTGTTCGCCTCGCTGTCGGACACCTTCCTGACGATGAACAACATCGCGAACCTGATGGCACAGGGCGCCGGCAAGGCGATCATCGCGATGGGCATCGTGTTCGTGCTGCTGCTCGGCGAGATCGACCTGTCCGCGGGTACCGCGTCCGGGGTCACCGCCGCGGTGCTGGCGATGCACTACGTGCGCAACGGAAACCTGTTGGGCGGTATGGGGAACGGCGTGTTCATCGCGTTCCTGGTGGTGCTCGCGATCGCCGCGCTGCTCGGGGTGGTCCTGCGGATCTGGGCGGGCGTCGGGTTCGCCGTGCTCGCCATCGCGCTCGTGCTGTCGGGGACCGCGGCCAACCCGTGGATCGAGATGCTGCTCGCGATCAGCGTCGGTGGCGCGATCGGTGTCCTCACCGGCTTCCTCGTCTCCAAGATCGGGATGCCCTCGTTCGTGGTGACGCTGGCGCTCTTCCTCGCCTGGCAGGGGGTCATCCTCCAGTTCATCGGTGAGGGCGGCACGCTCGGCATCAGCACCTCGGACGTCCTGTTCAAGGTCGCCAACGGCAATCTGTCCACTTTGGGCAGCTGGATCCTCTTCGTGATCGCCGCCGGCGGGTTCGCCGCGGTGACCCTCGGCCAGCACTTCTCGCGGCTCAAACGCGGCCTGGTCACCCAGCCGACGCCGATGGTGCTGTTCAAGGTCGGCGCCATCGCCGTGGTCGCCGCGATCGCGACCTATCTGCTGACGCTGAACCGCGCGCCGAACCCGAACATCGTCATCTCCGGTGTCCCGTACGTCGTGCCGATCGTGCTCGGCCTGCTGGTGCTCGGCACCTACGTGCTCAACCGCACCCAGTACGGCCGCCACATCTACGCCGTCGGCGGCAACCGCGAGGCGGCCCGCCGCGCCGGTATCAACGTCGAGAAGATCCGGGCCTCGGTGTTCGTCATCTGCTCGGCGGTGGCGGCGGTCGGCGCGATCGTCTACTCGTCGAAGGTCGGTTCGGTCGACCCGCAGGCCGGTGGCCTCAACACGCTGCTGTTCGCGGTCGGCGCCGCCGTCATCGGTGGTACGTCGCTGTTCGGCGGCAAGGGCCGGGTCGTCGATGCGGTGATCGGTGGCCTCGTGCTCGCGGTCGTCGAGAACGCGCTGGGCCTGCTGAAGCAGTCGGCGGCGGTGGTCAACATCGTCACCGGTCTGGTGCTGCTTCTCGCGGCCACGGTCGACGCGCTGTCCCGGCGCCGCGCGGCTGCGTCGCCGCGCTGAGTCCGCATGGAATGATGAAGCCCGTGACCAGCACACCCGTTGCACGACCAGACGAGGTGCGCAGGCACAACCGCACGACCTTGCTCCGGTTGCTGCACGTCAGCGGCCCGAGCACCAGGGCGACCCTCGCCACCGAGCTGGGGCTCAACCGCAGCACCATCAAGACCCTCGTCGACGGCCTCGCGGAAGCGGGTGTCGTCGAGGAGCGGGTCCCGAGGCCGGGACGAGGGGCGGGCCGTCCCTCGCTCCTGGTCCTGCCGCAGCCGCACGCGGCGGTGGTGCTCGCGGTGGACCTCCAGGTCGAACACGTGGCGATCGCGCTGGTCGGGTTCGGCGGCCAGATCCTCGGGCGCAACAGCTGGAACCTCCACGGCCGGACGCGGGAGGCCGACGAAGTGATCACGCACGTGATCGAGTCGACCACCGTGCTGGCGGGCGACCTCGGCGTACAGCCGATCGCCGCGGGGGTGTCCGTGCCCGGCGTCGTCCGCCGGGCCGACGGGCACGTCCACGAAGCGCCCAACCTGCGCTGGACCGACGTGGCGCTGGGGGAACGGCTCGGCGGTGTGCTGCGCATTCCCGTCCTGGTCGGCAATGACGCCGAACTCGGCGCCATCGCCGAACACCTGCGCGGTGCCGCGCGGGGTTCCTCCGACGCCGTGTACGTCTCCGCCGACGTCGGTGTCGGGGGAGGGATCATCGCGGACGGATCGTCGCTGCGCGGCGGCGCGGGCTACGTCGGCGAGATCGGGCATATGGCGATCCGGCCCGGCGGCCGTCCCTGCTACTGCGGGTCGAGCGGCTGCTGGGAGACCGAGGTCGGCGAGGCGGCGCTGTGCCGCGCGCTCGATCTGCCCGAGGACACCCCGCGCGGGGCGATCCTGTTCGAACTGCGCGAGCTGGGCCGGGATCCGCACGCGGCCGAGGAACGGCTGTCGGAGTTCGCGGAATGGCTGACGCTGGGCCTGGTGAACGTGGTCAACCTGCTCGGCCCGCAGCTGGTCGTGCTGGGCGACCTGCTCACCGTGCTGCCCGATTCGGTCGTGAAGTCGGTGGCGGCCGAGGTGCGGCGGCGGAGCCTGGTCAGCCGGGCCGTGGGCGGGACGCAGATCGTGAGCTCGGCGCTCGGGGCGGACGTGAAGCTCCTGGGGGCGGCCGAGGCGGCCTTCGAGATGATTCTGGACACCGTCTAGCTCGCGTTTAGTCCTCTGGACGCGGTAGTTGCCCCACGCAAGGACCGCATCCAGAGGACTAAACGCGTTCTTTCACGAGGCCGGAGAGCAGGGCCACCAGGGCGGCGAGGGACTTCTCCTTCGCCGCCGCGGGGTCTTCGGCGTGCGCGATCATCAGCGCCGCCTCCGCGCACGCGCTCAGCGCCAGTTGCGCCAGCTCCGGGATGGGCGCGTCGATCAGCAGCCCGGCCGCCGCGGCGGCCTCCAGGATCTCCGTGATCAGGCCGAGCCCGTACCGGTTCTCCAGCTCCCGCCATTCCTGCCAGCCGAGGACGGAGACGGCGTCCGTGAGCGCGATCCTTACCACTTCGGGTCGCAGGCACAGGTCGAGGAACCGGCTCAGCACGCCGAGCGCCCCCGCCCACGGGTCGTCCGTGGCGCGCAGGACGGTCTTCAGTTCCTCGGTGATCTCGGTTTCGATCTGCTCGATCACGGCGCGGAACAAGCCCTGCTTGTCCCCGAAGTGGTGATACAGCGCGCCACGGGTCACGCCTGCCGCCCGGACGATCTCGTCCGCTGGGACGGCGGCGTAACCCTGCTCGGCGAACAGGGTGCGCGCCGCCGTGATCAACGCGGCCTGCGTCGACTGCGAGCGTTCGGTCTGGCTACGTCGTGGCGTGGGCACGCAGGAATTCCACCATCATGCCGCTCAGCCGCTCCGGCTGGTCCTCCGGCACGAAGGCGTAGGAGTCCTCGATCGTCTTCAGTTCGGCGTTCGGCAGGACCCCGGCGAGCTTGCGGCCCAGCCACAGCGGGAAGTGCCGGTCTTCGGGTGCCCAGGCCAGCAGAACGGGCTTGGTGAACGCCGGCAGCCGCTCGGCGGCGGTCAGCGTGTATCGGTTGTCGACGCTCGCGGTGAACCGGCGCAGATCGTCGCGGATCTCCGCGCTCCGGCGGCTGGGCAGCAGATACGCGTCGAGGATGTGGTCCGGGACCGGATGTTTGGTCAGCCAGAGGAAGTCCGTCTTCTCCAGGAGCCAGCGCCAGCGCAGCGCCTGGACCATCAGCCCGACGCCGCCGGGGATCCGCGCCAGCGTGCTCAGCCCCGCGAACAGCGGCGGCAGGAAGCGTTCGAAGGAGTCCGACGGGGTCAGCACGACCCGGCCCACCCGTTCCGGGTTCGTGGTCATGAGCAGTTGCGTGAGCGCGCCGCCGGTGTCGTTCGCGACCACGGTGACGTCGGTCAGGTCGAGCACTTCGAGGAACCGCGCGATGAGCGCGGCGACCCCGGGCGGGCTCAGGTCGGCGTCGGGGACCGGGATCTCGTGCGAACCGAGCGGCCAGTCCGGGGTGAGGCAGCGGAAGCCGGCGTCGGCGACCGCGGGGGCCACCTTGCGCCAGAGCAGGCCGTTGGTCAGCAGTCCGTGGACGAAGACCACGGGAGGGCCTTCACCGCGGTCGCGGTAGCGGATACGGGCGCCGCCGAGGTCCGCCTCGTGCACCTCGCCGAGCAGGTCGCTGGTCGTCATGGGAGTAACATACATGCTGTTTGTATGTTTTTGGAAGACGCAGGTCTCGGTGAGCGTCCGCAAGGGCACCTTCGGGACTTGGGGGCGACGTCGAGCCGTTCCAGGGGCGGAAAACAGGGCGGCCGGCGCGCTCCCAGGAGGAGCGGCCGGCCGCCGGGTGGTCGTGGACTGGTGGGCTACCGCTGAATGTCCGCGGACATTTCCTTGAGCTTCGTCTCGTGTGCGCGGGCGTGGTGACCACAGAAGAGCAACTCGCCACCGGTGCTGAGAATGGCTCGAACCTGGGCTGCAGCTCCACACCGGTCGCATCGGTCGGCAGCGGTCAGTTCGGGGCGGGTGAGCGTCGGTGAAGTCATTGGAGTCTCCCTCCGTCCCGGCACCGGTGGCCCGGTGCCATCGATCCAGCTACGACCACTTCGGCACTGATGCCGGCAACATTCGTTCCCGGCCCCGCCGTGTTCGTGCTTCCACTCTTCCAGACGTTTGGCGACCCGCAAGTGTTCCCGTGCGGGTGTCTCATTTGTCACTGGTAATTACCTCGGATGCCGTAGCGTAATCACGCAACGTGGAAGAAGACTCCCCGCTGAACCGTCTTTTCCCACGTCAGGCACCATGCGGGGGTGGGTATCGCAGTCGTCCGGAACCGTCTTCCCAGCGTGCCGCCGCCGGTCTTGTTCGTTCTCAGCGGAATTTCCATGTACGCCGGCGCGGCCATCGCCGTAGGTCTCTTTTCGGTCGCCTCACCCGCGGGGGTGGCCTGGCTTCGCTGTCTCGGGGCGGCCGTGGTCCTCCTGGCGTGGCGCAGGCCACCCCGCTCGGCGTGGACCGGGCGCGCGTTCCTGCTCGCGGGTGCCTTCGGCATCGTCACCGCCGGGATGAACGTGCTCTTCTACGAGGCGATCGCGCGGCTGCCGCTGGGCACCGCGGTCGCCCTCGAGTTCGCCGGGCCCGTGGTGGTGGCCGCGTTCGGTTCGCGCACGCGCCGGGACGTCCTCGCGCTGCTGCTGGTGGCGGCCGGGGTGGTCGCCATCGCGGACGTCCGGCTCGAAGGCAGCCTGCTCGGCGTGCTGTTCGCGCTCGGGGCGGCGGCCGCCTGGGCCGGGTACATCCTGCTCGGGAAGCGAGTCGCGGTCGGCGGGAACGGGATCGACGGACTGGCCGTCGGGTTCGCCGTCGGCACCGTGGTGCTGTCGCCGCTGGCGCTCGGCACCGGCGCGGTGTGGGGTTCGCCACGTCTGCTGCTGCTCGGCATCGGGGTGGGCGTGCTCTCGACCGTCGTGCCGTACGCCCTCGACCAGGTGGTCCTGCGCAAGGCCGGGCAGGCGCGGTTCGCGCTGCTGCTCGCGTTGCTGCCGGTCACGGCGGGGCTGGTCGGCTTCCTGTGGCTCCGGCAGATCCCGACCCTGCCCGAGGCGATCGGCACGCTGGCCGTCGTCGCCGGGGTCGCGCTGCGATCGCCGGGGAAACGTGATGACTCGGCGCCCCTCTGAGCGGGATACTGACCAGCCTGAGGCGTCGCGAACACCGGGAGGACACGTGGCCGAGATCCGGCGGGCAGTCACCGTCGAGGAGGTCGTCGCCGCTCAGCACCTGTTCGACGGACCCGCGCAACGGGAGGCGTCCGAGAAGTTCCTCGCGGGGGAGGAGAACCACCTCCTCATCGCCTACGAGGACGGCGAGCCCGCGGGGATGATCACCGGCACCGAGGTGACGCATCCGGACAAGGGCACCGAGATGTTCCTCAACGAACTCGACGTCAGCCCGGACTACCAGCGGCGCGGGATCGGCCGCGACCTGGTCGACGCTTTGGCCGGGATCGCGCGGGAGCGTGGCTGCCGGGGGATGTGGGTCGGCGTCGAGACGGACAACAAGGCCGCGCTGGCGACCTACACCTCGGCCGGCGCGTCGAACGACGGGCCGTTCATCATGCAGTCCTGGACGTTCGAAGACTGATGTCCTCCGGAATCGACGGCGACCGGACGGGCCTGTCCGGTCGCCGCTGGCTGCCCGGTGGCGAGCACCTTGTCGCCGTCGCCCGCGCCGAACTCCCGCAGAAGGACGGGTTCGCCGGGCCGTTCACGGCGCTGGCCGCCCTGCGCGCGGCGGGGTTCGCCGTCGCGGGACAGGACGAGGTCGCGGCGCTGTCCGGCACCACGACCGAAGGACTGGCCAGGGCGATCGGGACGCTGTCCGGCGGACGGCTCGCCGCCGTGTCCGCCAGCGGGAACTGGGCACCGCAGTCGTTGTTCATGCTCCTGGCCGCGCTGTGGCATCTGCCGCGGGTCGCGTTGATCGCGGAGGTCGACGCGCGCGAATTCGGCGCGCACGACACCCCGGCGCGGGCGCTTCTCGACTACCTCGACACAGGGATCCCGCCGCTGTGGTCGTCCCGCTGGCGCCCTGCCGCCGCGCACCACGTACTGGCCGCCGGGATGCGGATCGGCGCCGAAGGAACTCTTGTGTCCATTATGGACGGTTATCCGTCCTTGGGGGACAACGGGTTGCACGACCAGCCGGTGGAATGGGTGGCCGCCGCGCTGAAGCGGATGCTGGTCGTGGTCGACGACGGCGACGCCGAGGCCGCCGTCGCCGCGATCACGACGGCCGGTCTGTGGAGCTGAGCCCGTCCTTCGCGAACCGGGAATGCCTGCGCCCGTAGAAGAGATAGATCAGCAGGCCGAGCAGCAGCCACGCGGCGAACCGCAGCCAGGTCATGAGGTCCAGGTTCAGCATCAGGTAGAGACACGCCAGCGCCGCGACGACGGGCAGATAGGGCGAGAACGGCACGGTGAACGGGCGTTCCAGGTCCGGGCGGCGTTTCCGTAGCACCGGGACGGCCACCGCGACGATGATCATCGCCGACAGGGCGCCGATGCTGACCATGTCGGCGAGTTCGGAGATCGGCACGAACGCGGCCAGCGCCGCGATCAGCACCGCGCCGGCGATGGTCATCCGGTGCGGGGTGCCCCAGCGCGGATGCGCCGTGCCGAACCTCTTCGGCAGCAGGCCGTCGCGGCCCATCGCGAACCCGATCCGGCCGATCGTCACCAGTTCCACCATCATCACCGACGTCAGCCCGGTGACCGCGCCGAGCGAGATGAGCGCGCCCACCCAGTGCTGCCCGACCCGGTCGAACGCGTCGGCGAGCGGGGCGCCCGCGTCGATCTCGGTGAACGGCACCATCCCGGTCAGCACCAGCGAGACCCCGATGTAGAGCAGCGCGCAGACGCCGAGCGCGCCGAGGATGCCGACGCGCAGATCGCGTTTCGGGTTCACGGTCTCCTCGCCGAGGTTGGCGAGCGCCTCGAAACCGGTGTAGGCGAAGAAGACGACGGCGGCGGCCGTCACCATCCCGGCGATCCCGTAGACGGACTGTTCGAGCCCGAGCACGGCTTGCACGATCGGCTGGTGCAGGGTCCCCGCCGTCTCCGTCGGCGGCTGGGCGGGCGGGATGAACGGGGTGAGGTTCTCCCCGCGGACGTAGAACACGCCGACCGCGAGGATCAGCACGCAGACCGCGACCTTGACCAGCACGAGCAGATTCGTCACCCGCGCCGACTCCTTGATCCCGAGGACGGCGATCACGGTCAGCACGGCGATGATCGCGACCGCGCCTATGTTCACCTTCGCGTCTTCGCCGAACCACTCTGGGGAAAGCCCCATCAGATTCGCGAGATAGCCGGACCAGCCGCGGGACACGACGGCCGCGCCCAGGGCGAACTCGAGCAGCAGATCCCAGCCGATGATCCAGGCGAAGGTCTCGCCGAGGGTGGCGAAGGCGTAGGTATAGGCGCTTCCCGCCGTCGGCACGCTGGAGGCGAGTTCGGCGTAGCAGAGCGCGGCCATCCCGGCCACGACGGCGCCGAGCACGAACGACAACGTCACCGACGGGCCGGCGTGGGTCTTCGCCTCGACCCCGGCGAGGGTGAAGATCCCGGTGCCGATGATGATGCCGACCCCGAACCCGATGAGATCGCGCCCGTGCAGGCGGCGTTTCAGCTCACCCGAATCCTGCCGTTTCAGGACTTCGTCCACGTCCAGAGTTCGCCGCATGAAGGGTCACGCTAGAAGATCGCCGTCCACCTCGCAGATCGGTGGGTTTCACTCCTCCAGCACGACGCCGTTCTCCTGCGCGAGGATCGCCGCCTGCACCCGCGACCGCAGTTCCAGCTTCGTCAGCACCCGGGAGACGTGGGTCTTCACCGTGGTCTCGCCGATGTGCAGCCGCGTCCCGATCTGCGCGTTGGACAGGCCGCCGCCCAGGCACGCCAGCACTTCGCGCTCGCGTTCGGTCAGGTCTTCGAGCCCGTCGGGGACCAGTGAAGGCTCGCGGGTCCCGGCGGCGAAGGCGGCGATCAGCTTCCGCGTGACCTGCGGGGCGAGCACTCCTTCGCCCGCCGCGACCAGTTTCACCGCCTCGATCAGCCGCGACGCCTCCACCGACTTCAGCAGGAACCCGGCCGCGCCCGCCCGCAGCGCGGCGTGGACGTACTCGTCGAGGTCGAACGTCGTCAGCACGAGGACCTCGCACAGCCCCTCCGCGGTCAGCTCCCGCGTGGCCGCGATGCCGTCGACGCCGGGCATGCGGACGTCCATCAGCACGACGTCCGGTTTCAGCGCCTTCGCCTGCCGGACGGCGGTGGCGCCGTCCGCCGCTTCGCCGACCACCTCGATCCCTTCGGCGTTGCCGAGGATCATCATCAACCCGGCACGGATGGCGCCGTGGTCGTCGGCGACCAGTACCTTGATGTTCCCGTCGCTCAAGACCCCTCCAGAGGCAGTTCGGCACGGACCAGCCAGCCGCCGCCGGAGGGCCCGGCGGCGAGGGTGCCGCCCACCGCGGCGGCGCGTTCCCGCATGTTCAGCAGGCCGAGTCCGGTCCCGCCGTCGTCACCCGAGCCGGAGCCGGGACGAAGATCGTTGCGCACTTCGACGGTGAGTATGCCTCCGTCGGCGCGGATGTCGAGCACGGCCCGGCCACCCGCGGCGTGCTTGGCCGCGTTGGTGAGCGCCTCCTGCGCGATCCGGTACGCGGTCAGGTCGACCGCGGCGGGCAGGTGGGCGGACTGGCCGGGCGTGGAACCGATCTCGACCTCCAGCCCGCTCGCGCGCGCGGATTCGACCAGTTTGGACAGTTCGGCCAGCCGGGCGGGCGCGGTCGGCTCGATCTCGGTGTCCCCGGTGGACGGATCCGCGCGCAGCAGCCCGATCATCGCGCGCATCTCGTCCAGCGCGCTCACACTGTTCTCCCGCACCGATTCCAGGACCTTCCTCGACAGCTTCGGGTCGACGGTGGCCATCGACAGCGCGGCCTCGGACTGGATCGCGATCGCCGAAAGATGCCCGGCGATGACGTCGTGCAGATCCCGCGCCATCTTCGAGCGTTCCCCCGCGACGGCGGCCTTCCGGTCCAGCTCGCCGATCGTGGCCAGCTGGACCGCGTTCGCCCGTTCGCTGTCGGCGATGTCCCGCTGCTGGCGCACGTTGGCCGCCCACCACACCGGCGTGACCAGGAACGGCAGGAGGGCGAACGCGGCGAGGATCGCCGTGCGCCACTGCGCGGAGAAGATGAGCGCCAGGCAGACCACCGCGATCGTGCCGATCGCGGCGACGCCGATCATCAGCCTGCTGGTGCGCCGTGAGCCGTAGAGCGTCGTCGCGTACAGGAAGTCGGTGAAGACGATGAGGATCGGGAGCGACGGGCCGAAGGCGATGTCCACGGCGAGCACGCCCAGCGCGCAGATCAGCGCCAGCGGGACCTTGCGGCGCAGCATCTCCAGCCCGCACAGCACGGTCAGCTCGCTCAGCCGGATCCACAGTGGCGTGTCGTCGGGGCCCGCCAGGAGCACCTGCATCCCGCTCACGTAGACCAGCACGCCGAGGACCCAGGTGCCGAAGGCGATGACGAGGTCCTGTTTCCATTCGGCGAGGTGGTTCAGGCGCGGGACGAACGTGGGCACCGTCCCATCCCAGCACACCGGGACGGGCCGCGGGGTCCTACTAACTGATGACGGTGATCTCGGTCCGTACGCCGACGCGGAGGACCGGTGCGGTCGGCGAGGCTTACCGTGTGAACAAGATCTGGGACTTCATCGCGGAAAACCCGATGGCGGCCGTGGTCGCCGGCGGGGAGATCGGTTTCTGGGTCGCCATCGTCGCCGGCCTCGTGGCCCGCTATCTGCTGAAGCTGAAGCGGACCAGTGTCGTGCTGTTGCTCCTGACCCCCGTGATCGACCTCGTCGTGCTGGTCGCGACGGTCATCGACCTGCGCAACGGCGCCACGGCGAACTTCGTGCACGGCCTCGCCGCGGTGTACCTGGGCTTCAGCGTCGTGTTCGGGCATTCGATGATCAAGTGGGCCGACGTCCGGTTCGCCCACCGGTTCGCGGGCGGGCCGCCACCGCCGCCCAAGCCGAGGGGCCGGGAGAAGGTGCGCGCCGAATGGCGTGACTGGTTCAAATGCGTGCTGGCCTGCGGGCTGGCCGCGGGGGTCCTGCTCCTGCTGATCTTCATGGTCGGCGACACCGAGCAGGTCGACCCGTTGTGGGGCTGGCTGCCGAGGCTGGGGGTCGTGACGGCCATCTGGTTCGCCACCGGGCCGCTGTGGCAGGAACTCTCCCTCAAGGACGAGAGGGTCAAGGAAGGGGCTCGACGATGATCGAACTACTGGGAATCCTCCTGCTGGTGCAGGGCGGGGGCGGGCTGATCAACCGGCTGCTCGGCAGCGACGACCCGAGCTGGTTCGTGCAGCTCCACCTGCTCCCGCCGGGGATGCACGTGGTTGCCAGCGCGCTGATGGTGGCCGGGGGCGTGGGGCTGCTCTTCGGCGAGCGTGCCCGCAAACAGCGCCGCCGGTCAGAGTGAGACCACGACCTGCAGGACGCCGAGGACGATGGTGACGACCGTCAGGACGACGGTGACCACGGTGAGCCGCGTGACCCGCGCGCTCACCGTGTTCTCGTAGGCGTACCTGGTCTCCTCGTCCATCGCCTCGGCCTGACGGTCCAGCTGGGCGATGATCCGCTCCACGCCCATGCTGGTGACCAGACGGCGCTCCAGCGAATCGATCTCGGGCGGCAGCACCGAGTGCAGCATCTCGAGGATGTCGTCGAGCGAGCCGCGCAGCAGCCGGGTGCGGCTCCCGGACTTCTTCATCGACGCCAGCCACTGGTCGGCCAGCGCCATCCGGATCAGGACGCGTTCGAGGATGAAGAGCATCCCGTGGTCGAGGCCGCCGATCTCGCTGTCGATGCCGAAGTACGGTTCGGCGGCGCCGAACGGGCCGCGCATCAGCTCGTCCTGGTGCTCGACGTAGTCGGAGTCCTTGCTGTTGAGGCAGACGATCCCGCCCGCCATCGTGTAGGCGGCGACGAACGAACGCGTCCCCCACGACGGGCCGAGCGCGTCCCGAGCGACCTCGCGGGGCACGAACCGCCAGCCCTCGTCGCTGGTCGCCAGCCCGTAGTACGGCCGGGGGTCGGCGGCGACCCGCTGGGCGGGCGGATGCCCGTCGTGTGACCGCAGCTCGACACACCAGCCCTTGCGGCTGAGCCCTTCGGTGAGGCCGCATCCCCTGGTCAGATCCTCGAAGACGTGGGTGACGGCCTTGAGCAGCGAGGGGAAGGTCTTCTCACCGTAGGCGCCGTGCAGGCCGTTCTCCCCGTTCGCCGTCTCCCGGCCCTGAAGGCTTTGCAGGACTGCGATGGCGAGGTCGAACTCGGCGGCGTGACCCTCCGCCGCGCCGCTGATCGTGGTGGCGAGGACCAGCGTCATCGCGTGATAGGCGGGATGCCAGGTGACCACGAGCTCGCATGGCAGGCCGGTCGTGCCGACGCGGATCGACAGCCTGCGTTTGCACAGCACCCGTCTTCGCGGTGGTCGCGTGTAACTGGCCAGGAAGTTCTCCGCCGCCGTCCATTCCTCGCCGAGTTTCCCGTCGAGGTGGGCCAGCAGCCCGCGGTCCCGGCCGCCGTCCAGCACCTTCCCGGCCTCCCGCTCCGACAGCGGGACCGCCCACGCGAAGGTGAGGAGCAGCGCGGTCATCCGCGGCGCAGGAGGGTGATCAGGTCCCGGCCGAGATGGCGGCGCAGGGGGCCGGAGGCGTTGACCAGTTCGTCGCGGTCGATGTGCTCGTCGGCCGGGCCGAGATCGTCGAGGACGTGGTATGTCCACTCCCAGGCGGTGCGCCAGCCCGCCTCGGCCGCGTCGGCGGCGACCTCCTCGGGATCGAGGTGGCGCACCGGGAGTGCCGGGCCGCCGTCGTGCAGCGCTTTGTCGAACTCTTCGCGCGAAACCCGGCGGGAGCGGACTTCGGTGCCCGCTTCGACGCTGTCGAGGCTGAAGGCGCCCTGCCCGATCGGCGACCGGCTGTAGGCCAGCACCAGGGCGCCGCCGGGCGCGGTGATCCCGGCCAGCCGTCGCAGGATCGGCCCGACGTCCGGCGTGGGCACGTGCTGGATGACGTGGCTGCACAGCACGAGGTCGTACGGGCCGCCGTCCAGTTCGGTGATCGGTGAGACGGCGAAGGAGAGATCGGTGTCCGCGACGGTGGTTTCCCGCGCCTTGGCCAGCCTGGCCGGGTCGGGGTCCGCGGCGGTGACGTCGGCGGAGAACCGCGCGAGCCAGGGGAGAAGTCTGCCTTCCCCGCAGCCGGCGTCGAGCGCCTTGACCTCTTCGCGCGGGCCGAGGATCGCGGTGAGCTCGTCGGCGACCTTGGCGAGCGCGCGGTCCTCGCTGGCCGTCCAGTAGCCGTCGTAGGGTTCGTGCCGTCGGATGAACGCGCCGGTGACGTGGTCGCCGGTGTCCGGGTAGCGGTAGCTCTCGGTCAGCACAGTCGCGAATATAGCCCCGATTCGCGGGTTCTCCGGTGCTCCGCGCGGGTTTACCCTTAGTCGTGGCCATCGGGCCTGTCGCGCTGTACACCGTTGTCGCCGTGGCGCCTTCGGTTCTTTTCTGGTGCGCGCTGAAGGTCCCCGAGGCGGTGCGCCGGTGGCGCCGCCGCCGTGAACCCGAGGTCCCGGCGGGCCCGCCCATCGAGAAGCTCGCCGCCGATCTGCGCCGGGTGCACCGTCTGCTGGCGGAACTCCCGCCAGGGGCCTCCGCCGTCCGCCGGTACGGCACCAGGCAGGCGTACGACGCGCTGCTCGTCCAAGCCTGCCGGGAGGTCGAGGTCGACCACCGGCTGGACACCCTGCCGGAGGGCTTCGACCGCGAGATCGAACGGCTGCGGATCGAGGAATCCCTGGCCGAGCGCGGACTTTCGGTGTCCTGACGCGATTTGTATCGAAAGTATGCGCGCGGCCGGGAGGCTCGCGGGCATGAAGAGGCTGGGACTTCTCGCCACGCTGCTGCTGGTGTTCGGGCTCATCCCCGGAGTCGCGTCGGCCGCGGCCGCCTTCCCGAGGATGGACGCGGCCACGGTCGACGCCTTCCGCTGGACGTCCGGTTCGACCTTCGGCACCTACGGCGCCCGGATCGCCGCGCTGGAGAAACACCTCCCCGCCCGCGGGCTGCCGGAGATCCTGTCGTCGGCGAACCGGAAGGCGCGGCCGTTGTGCCACGCCACGTATCTCGCGACGGCGCTGAAACCGGCGGGGTTCTGCTGGGAGGACGCGAACGACGACAAGACCAACGACTGGATCCCGCAGGGACTGACCGGTTCCGGCGACGCGGACGCGGCGACCGGGAAGGTCGGCGGCAAACGGGTCGTCGCGACGTCCTGGCACACCCCGGGCGACACCATGGTCCGTCTGTCCTTTGTGGACGCGACCGGGCTGGGCTACCGGCACGTGCTGCTCGTCGAGCCGACGTCGGACGACAACTTCGCCGTCGTGCAAGGACACGGGCACGGGATGACGTGGATCGGGAACCGGCTGTTCGTCGCGACCACCGGGGGAGTGGTGCGTGTCTTCGACACCACGCACTTCTGGAAGGTCGACGACAGCTCCGGCGTCGTCGGCAAGGGCCCGGACGGTAAGTACCACGCGGCGTTCTACGACTACGCGATGCCGCAGATCGGCGCGTACTGGTATCCGGGTGGCGGCGCCTGCACCAACGCTCCCGGGACGAGGCCGTGTCTCGCGACGATGTCGTTCGACCACAGTGACGGCTCGATCGTGACCGCGGAGCACATCCCGAACGCGGCGGGCGGCAGGGTCCTGCGGTGGCCGTTCGACCGCGCGACCGGCCTGCCGAAGGTGTCCGCCGATGGCACCGTGCACGCGAAGGAAGGCTTCGTGTCGCCGGTGTGGGGAATGCAGGGAGCGGTGGCGCGTAACGGATATTTCGTGCTGACCGGCGTGTGCCCCGAGTACGCCGGGGTGGCGGGCGACCATCCGTCGTGCCTGCACGGCGGTGTCGGCGGCACCTCGACGTCGCGGCTGAGCGGCCGCGCGCCGGTGAACTCGCAGAACCTGTCCTACTGGCCGGCGACAGGGGAACTTTGGCTGATGAACGAGCAGCTGCGGGAACGGGTGACCGTGCACGTCCCGTGGACCACCCTCACCGGCCGCGCCTGAAGCCTCGCAAGTCCGTGCCAAGTACATGAAGGCCCCCTTCCTTGCGCCAGGCGCAAGGAAGGGGGCCTTCATGTACTTCAGGCGGGCAAGGGAGCGCCGGTAGCGAGGTGATCAGGTCTCGTGACTGAACGGACGACACGCGTGATCCGGAGGACGACACGCGTGACTGAATGGACGACACGACCGCGGCCGGGGTGCCGCCGGGAGCCGTCCGTCCAATCACGCGAGTCGTCCGTCCAAGCACAGGTGTCGTCCGTCCAGTCACGCGAAACCGCCGCCCGCACATCGGCAGCACGCGCCTAAGCCGCCCTTTGGCTCTAACCGGCCGGTCACGGGGTGAAGTCCCAGCGCGTGGCGCCATGCGGTTCCGCGCTCGCCACGCCGATCGCGCGGCGCAGGGTGAGGCGGTACAGATACCAGGGCGGCGGTCCCGCGCTGGGCGCGCTGAAGGGGGCCGTGAGCGCGTCGCCCTCGACCGACGCGGGCCAGCCGCCCGTCCGGTAGACCGCCGCCACGCGTTCCAGCGTCGCCGGGTCGGTGACGCGGTGCGCCTCGCCCTCCAGCGTGAGGTCGATTCCCCGCAGCCGCACCGAAACGGCGCACGCCGGGTTCGCGGCCAGGTTGCGGGACCGGCGCGTTCCCGGCCCGCCCTTGAAGTACAGGGCGTCGTCCACCCAGACGGCGCCGACGCCCGCCGAATGCGGGCGCCCGTCGGGACGGACGGTCGTCACGAAGAAGGTCAGGTCGGCGGTCGGCGTGTCCTCGGCGAGGACGTCGCGCGCGCGGCTCCAGGGGAGTTCCGCGGATCCGTAGCGGTCGAGGTTCTTGGTGGCGTGAGGTTTCGTCATACCCACGCGTCGAACGGGCGGGCCGCGATTCGACACCGGACACGAAAAACCCCGCCACCGGAACGGTGACGGGGTCTTCCGTGAACCCTGGGCTCAGTCCAGGTAGTCGCGCAGGACCTGCGAACGCGACGGGTGACGCAGCTTCGACATCGTCTTCGACTCGATCTGCCGGATGCGCTCACGGGTGACCCCGTACACCTGGCCGATCTCGTCGAGCGTGCGCGGCTGGCCGTCGGTGAGGCCGAACCGCAGCCGCACCACACCCGCTTCGCGCTCGGACAGCGTCTGCAGCACCGACTGGAGCTGGTCCTGCAGCAGCGTGAACGACACCGCGTCGACCGCGACGACGGCCTCGGAGTCCTCGATGAAGTCACCGAGCTGCGAGTCGCCCTCGTCGCCGATGGTCTGGTCGAGCGAGATCGGCTCGCGGGCGTACTGCTGGATCTCGAGGACCTTCTCCGGGGAGATGTCCATTTCCTTCGCGAGCTCTTCGGGGGTGGGCTCGCGACCGAGGTCCTGCAGCAGTTCGCGCTGTATACGGCCGAGCTTGTTGATGACCTCGACCATGTGCACCGGGATACGGATGGTGCGGGCCTGGTCGGCCATCGCGCGGGTGATCGCCTGACGGATCCACCAGGTGGCGTACGTGGAGAACTTGTAGCCCTTGGTGTAGTCGAACTTCTCCACCGCGCGGATCAGGCCGAGGTTGCCCTCCTGGATCAGGTCCAGGAACGCCATGCCGCGGCCGGTGTAGCGCTTGGCCAGCGAGACCACGAGCCGGAGGTTCGCCTCCAGCAGGTGGTTCTTCGCCCGTTCACCGTCGCGCACGATCCACTTGAGGTCGCGCCGCATCTGGGTGACGAGCTTCTCGCCCTCCTCCTCGGCGTTGCGGACGCGCTCGGCGGCGTAGAGCCCGGCCTCGATGCGCTTGGCGAGCTCCACCTCCTCCTCGGCGTTCAGCAGGGCGACCTTGCCGATCTGCTTGAGGTACGCGCGGACCGAGTCGGCCGAAGCGGTGAGCTCGGCGTCCTTGCGGGCCTGGCGCAGTGCCTCGGACTCTTCCTCGTCCCAGACGAAGTCCGGGTTGTCGGAGGTCTTCCCGGCGTTCTTGTCGGTCGACGTGCGGCGGCCGCGCGCGGGCGTCTCTTCGACGTCCTCGTCGGACTCCGCGTCCTCTTCCGTCTCCTCGGTGACGGAAGCGTCGACGACGTCCACCTCGACCTCTTCGAGGTCCGACAGGTCCGGGGTTTCGAGGTCGGCTTCGTCGAGCTCTACCGGACCGTCTTCCGGGTCGCCGTCTTCGGTCTTGGCACCCTTGGTGGTGGGTTTCTTGGCCGGAGCCTTCTTCGCCGGGGCCTTCTTCGCGCCGGCCGCCTTGGCGGCGGTCTTGCGCGCCGCGGGCTTCGCCGCGTCGGTGGCTGCCTCGTCGGCCGGCTCGCCGGCTGCGGTCGCTGTCTTCGTCCCGCTTCGGGTTGCGGTTCTTGCGGCTGCCACTTACGCCCTTTCGCAGCGGTCGATCATGACGAGCCGAGGCGTGATGGTCTCGGCTGCCTCAAACTTCGGGGAACACCCCTCGGCCTGCGGTTTCCCTCGATCTCCTGGGTGCCGCCGCCGTGGGCCGTGTTCCATTGTAACGACGATACGTGACAGCGTCGCGGCGCGGACCACCACCCGCCGGGCGCGACACGCCGTGCGACCCGCCGAAGTGACATCCGAGACGCGGATGTCAGCGTGCGCGCGTCAGTGCTCGATGCCCTCCGCGGCGGCGGC
This sequence comes from Amycolatopsis roodepoortensis, assembly GCF_024628825.1. Lineage (NCBI taxonomy): Bacteria > Bacillati > Actinomycetota > Actinomycetes > Pseudonocardiales > Pseudonocardiaceae > Amycolatopsis > Amycolatopsis roodepoortensis. The sequence continues at coordinate 2,058,279 of NZ_CP102415.1, read as the reverse complement.
CGCCGCGCCGGCGATGCCCGCGTTGTTCTGCAACGACGCGACGATCACCGGGGTGCGGATGTCCAGCAGCGGGACCCATTTGTGCGACTTCTTGCTGACCCCGCCGCCGACGATGAACAGATCCGGCCAGATCAGGTTTTCCAGCACGGAGAGATACCTGTTCACCCGTTCCGCCCATTCGGGATACGAGAGCTCCTCGTTGTCCTTCACCGATGCCGCGGCTTTCTTCTCCGCGTCGAAGCCGTCGACCTCGATGTGGCCGAACTCGGTGTTGGGCACGAGCTTCCCGTCCTGGAAGACCGCGCTGCCGATACCGGTGCCGAAGGTCAGCAGCGCCGTCACGCCGCGGCGCGCGGCCGGGTCGCCCCAGCGGATCTCGGCCATGCCGGCGGCGTCCGCGTCGTTGAGCATCGCGATGTCGTCCACGCCGCGGCCGAGGCGCTTGGCGAACAGGGCGTCGGCGTCGGTGCCGATCCACGCGCGGTCGATGTTGGCCGCGGTGTGCGCGACCCCCTTCTTGACCACCGCGGGCAGGGTGACGCCCACCGGGCCGTCCCAGCCCGCCTGGCCGGTGATCTCGGCGACGACGTCCGCCACCGCCTCCGGGGTCGACGGCTTCGGCGTGTCGATGCGGATCCGGTCGCCGATCAGCTGTCCTTGCGCCAAGTCGACCAGCGCGCCCTTGATCCCGCTGCCGCCGATGTCGATACCGAAACCTCGGGTCGCCTCCACCACGGACGTGGTCCCTTCTCGCACGATTCAGAAGCCTGCCTCGGAGACTTTAACCGGATGTGGTGACATGGCGGACGTGGGAGTTGACGAGACGTTGCTGAAGAGTGTCGCCGAGCGTGTCGCGGGCGAGGCCGCCGAGCTGGTCCACGAGGCCTGGACCGGGATGAACGCGGGCCGCGAGGTGCGCGTGGACACCAAATCCGCCGACACCGACGTGGTGACCGCGGTGGACCACGAGTCGGAACGGCTGGTACGCGCCCGGCTCGCCGAACTGCGCCCGGACGACGCCGTGCTCGGCGAGGAGGGTGGCGGGATCGCCGGGGACGGGGTGACCTGGGTGGTCGACCCGATCGACGGGACGGTGAACTTCCTCTACGGGCTGCCCTGGTTCGCCGTGTCGGTGGCCGCGCAGGTCGGCGGGGTGTCGGTGGCGGGCGCCGTCGTCGAACCCGTCAGCGGGCGCCGCTGGAGCGCCGCACGGGGGCAGGGCGCGTTCCTCGACGGGCGGCCGCTGGCGGTCAACGCCCCTTCCCGGCTGGATTTGACGCTCGTCGGCACCGGGTTCGCCTACAAGGTCGAACGGCGGACGAAGCAGGCGCGGTTCGTCGCCGAACTGGCGACCCGGGTGCGGGACGTCCGGCGCAACGGGGCCGCATCGCTGGATCTGTGCGCGGTCGCGGCGGGCTGGCTGGACGCCTACGTCGAGCACGGCCTCGGGCACTGGGACTGGGCCGCCGGCGCGCTCATCGCCGCCGAGGCGGGCGCCCAGGTGTCGCTGCCGGGCGAGGACGCCGGGCTGGGGCCGGACGCGACCTTCGCGGTGGCGCCGTCGATCGCGGCTCCGTTGCGTCAGGCGCTGATCGATTCGGGCGTGGGCACCATCTGAGGGTCAGCAGGGAGCTTCGCGGGCGGCCTTCAGCAGCGCCTGGTCGATCACCGGGGCGCCGCCGCCCGCGGACTGCTCACCGCCGCCGCTGCCCTGCTGCGCCTTCGACCATTGCGTGAGCTGGTCGAGCACCTGGCGCGCCTCCGCCTTCGGGCGGACGTCGCCGAGCAGGGTGCCGGTGGTGAGCGTGACCGAAGCGTCCTTGCGGTTGTCCTTGACCAGTTCGGCGCACGGGACCACCAGGCTCAGCGTGCGGGCCGCGGCGGCGCCGTTCTCACCGAAACGGATCTGGCCGCGGCACTTGGCTTCGGCGTTCTTGTAGGCCGGGTCGACGTCCGGCTCGACGATCTGGGAGAAGCCGAGTTCCCGCAGCGTGCTGGTGACGATCCCGCCCTGGCCGCGGACCTGGGACCCGTTGAGGACCTGGACGGCGACCTTGTCCGGCGGCACCGGCGCGCGGTCGTCGAGACCGTTGTGCGCCAGCGGCGTGTAGGTGACACCCTGCTGCGGGGCGGGCGGGGGATCGCAGCGGACCCTGGCGTCGATGTCGGACTTGCTCGCGACGACGTTCACCCAGACGATCACCGCGCCGAGTGCCATCACCCCGATGACGATGAGCGCGGGCAGCGGCTTGCGCTTGCGATACGGCCTCGCCCCGCGGTCCCCGATGCCGTTCCCCGACGCCACCTGCCAGTCCCTTCCCCAAAGCCCGGATCCCCGGATGGTGCTTCATCTCACCATCGTGTCCGATCAGCCTATGCGTTGCGGCGAAGGTGAGCGGCGCGGGCCTCCGGATAGCACCACGCGATGACCACTCCGGGCAAGCAGCCGGGCCCAAGGGGTGAGGTACCCGACCCGTGGGCAACCCATTCGGACGACAGGCGTCTTGACAGCAGGGTTCCCCCTGTTGGGTGACGTAATCGCGGCTATGTCTGACTCGTTGCAGAGCCGGTATCAGCGTGAGCTACCCTTCGCGGGCTCAGGCGGCAGTAAGAGGCGCAAAAGAGAGACCTCGCTCACTGCCCAGCCGGGCACAAACAGGGGCGCTGGGACGTTAACCAGCGGCACGAAGGACTCACGAGCCGCGCGCTCGCGGGTCCGGGCCAATCGACATCGAAAGCATCGCAGGGGTGAGGGACCAATGGCGACCGACTACGACGCTCCGCGCCGCAGCGAAGCCGACGAGCTGGCCGAAGACTCGTTGGAAGAGCTGAAGGCAAGGCGTAACGAAAACCAGTCCGGCGTCGTGGACGTCGACGAGGACGCGACCGCCGAGAACTTCGAGCTGCCGGGCGCGGACCTCTCCGGACTTTCCGGTGAGGACCTGACCGTCAAGGTCGTGCCCAAGCAGGCCGACGAGTTCACCTGCTCCGTCTGCTTCCTGGTGCACCACCGCAGCAGGCTGGCCGAGGAGAGTGGCGGACGGCTCATCTGCCGCGACTGCGCCTGAGCCTACGGGCACAGGGGACGGCGCGACAGGGGTTTCGGGGACTGAACAGGAATAAAGGGGGCCGACCGTCCGGTCGGCCCCCTTTCCTATGCCTGGGGCTTCGAGGCGGGGTGGCGCAGCAGCGCGGCCACCTTCTCCGGATGCCTGGTGCTGAACAGCCAGTGCGGCGTCGGGTCGTCGGGGTCGGTGAGCCAGACCCGCACGACCGGGCCGACCCAGCCCCGGTGCAGCACGAAGGCCGCCGGATCGGCGTCACGGCCGAGCGCCTTGCGCTTCGCCTCCTTGTCGATGACGTCCACGTCGCCGACGAACTTGAGCGGAAGGTGCGCGTCACGCAGCCACAGCTCCGGCTCGGCGCCGCCGGTCACCTTCACGCGGGACCGGCCGAGCGAGATCATCAGCGCGATCACCGCGGGGATCAGCACCACGTACGGCAGCCACCCGCGCAGCCCGGGATAGCCCATGTCGATCTCCGCCGCCAGCAGCCCGCCGCCCAGCAGCGGCAGCGGCCAGCCCCACCACGGGACGTAGAGCCGCTCTGAATGCTTGACGGCGCCGCCTTCGGCCGTGTTCACGCTTTCACCCACGCGTTCAGGGTAGTCTCGCCGCCCGTGTCCACCGTTCAGGTACTGCTTTCCCGGATCGATCCTTCGGTCCCCCTCCCCGCCTACGCGCGCCCCGGCGACGCGGGCGCCGACCTCGTCACCACCTCGGATCTCGTGCTCGCGCCCGGTGAACGCGGCGTGGTCGGCACGGGCGTCGCGATCGCGCTGCCGCCCGGATACGCGGGCTTCGTCCACCCGCGCTCGGGTCTCGCCGCCCGCGTCGGCCTCTCGGTCGTCAACACCCCGGGCACGATCGACTCCGGGTACCGCGGTGAGATCCGCGTCTGCCTGATCAACCATGATCTCTCCGAGAAGGTCGTGCTCACCCGCGGCGACCGGATCGCGCAACTGGTCGTGCAACGGGTCGAACAGGCCGAGTTCGTCGAGGTCGCCGAACTCGAGCCGTCCGAGCGCGGCGAGGGAGGGTATGGCTCCACGGGCGGACACGCCACACTGGGAGCCGGAGCCAGGGAAGGAACGGAGAACTAGTGGGGATTTTCGGACGCAAGCGCGCGAAGCCGACCGGACGGCACGCCGCGCCCGAGGTCGATGAGCGTCCCGTTGCCGAGGACACCGACGACGAGATCGAGTCGCAGCTGTCGGAGACCTCCGACGGCCCCTTCGACCTCGCCGACGCGCCCGACGACGGCATCCCGCGGATCGACCTCGGTTCGGTGAAGGTGCCGGTGCCCGACGGTTCCCAGGTCCAGGTCGAGATGGACCCGGAGAGCGGCGGTGTCCGCGCGGTGCACGTCGTCACCGAACAGGGCCAGATCACCGTCAGCGGTTACGCGGCGCCCCGGTCCGGCGGCCTGTGGAAGGACGTCAGCACCGAGCTCACCGAGCAGCTGCGCGCCGACGGGGCCAAGGTCTCGGTCGGCATGGGGGAGTGGGGGCTGGAGCTGTCCGCGATCGTCGGTGACGTCGCGCTGCGGTTCGTCGGGGTCGACGGCCCGCGCTGGATGCTCCGCGGCGTCATCGCCGGCCCGCAGTCGCAGGCGTCACAGGCGCCCGCCGTGCTGCGGGAGATCGTGCGGCACACCATCGTCGACCGCGGCGACGCGCCGATGCCGGTCCGCACCCCGCTGACCATCACGCTGCCCGACGCCGTCGCGCAGCACATCGCCGAGCAGCAGGGTTAAAGAACCCTCAGCCAGGCCAGGACGGTCGCCCGGCCCAGGGATTCCCGGTCCGCGCCGAGGGCGGTGAGCGTCGACTCGCCGACCTCGGCGCGCGGCAGGGCCTCCGCCCAGGCGCGGGCGACCTCCGCCGGATGGATCGGATCGTCGACGCACGCGCCGATCCCCGCAGGCACGTCGAGTGCCTTCAGTGCCTCCAGAGACGGGGCGGGATGGCCCGCGGCCGTCCGCAGGCTCGCCGCCAATCCGTCGCCGTGCCGCCGCCACGCGCGGCCGAGTTCAGCCGAAAGCCATTCCGGGACGCCGTCGGAGGATTTCGCCAGCGCGCCGTCGACCCCGTTTTCGGCCACCAGATCCGCTGAGAGCCGCGCGGCGAGCGACGCGGGTGCTCGCCCGGCAGGCCCGTTCCAGGCCGGGAGCGCGGCCAGCAGACCGGTGCAGCGGGCCGGATCGCGCACCGCCCACTCCGCCGACAGGTGCGCGCCGAACGAGATACCGCCGACGAGCAGCGGACCGTGCTCGTCGGCCAGCCTGTCGAGCTCGGCGAGATAGCCGTCCGCGAGCCGATCACCGGGAGGCGGCGGCGGGGCGATCAACCGGATGCCGAGCGCTCGCAGGGGACCGGCGAACACGGCGCGCACGAACACTTCGTCGGACCCGGTGCCGGGGAGCACTACTGCCGTCGTAGGCGGAATAGCGGAGGTCACGTTGCGATATTCCCCTAAACCCGTTCTCCTGGTCGGAGCACAGTTACGCTGGATTACGCACGGGCCGTTCAAGTCGGGGGCCCCGGAGCACAGGAGCACCGTTATGTCCGCCAAAGACGGCGGCTACTTCAGCCGGCTGGTCCGCAAGCTGACCAGCGACGTCGAGGATCTCGACGCCGACGATCTGTCCGAAAAATCCGAGGCCGGCGGAGCGCAGCGCGCCTGCGACTGCCGGTCGGGTCAAGAGGTGACGGTGCTCGGGAGACTCCGCAGCGTGGAGCTCTGCCCGACCAACGAGGCGGCGACGCTGCAGGCCGAGCTGTTCGACGGCACACAGGGTGTGACGCTAATCTGGCTCGGACGCCGCCGGATCCCCGGGATCGAACCCGGGCGAACCATCAAGGTGCGCGGCCGGATGGCCGAACGTGATGGTCAGAAGGTGCTGTACAACCCCTATTACGAACTTCAGAGCCCTGTGAGTTGATCCCGCATCGTGACTGAACCCGTCGGCGGCGAAGAGAAGACCGAAGACAAGAAGCCCCAGCCCACCCTGTTGGAACAGATGGGCGGGCTGTCCGGACTGTTCTATTCCTCGCTGCCGGTCATCGTGTTCGTGATCGCGAACGCGATCTTCGGGCTCACGGTGGGGATCTGGGCCGCGGTGGGCAGCGCGGTGGCGATCACCGTGCTGCGGATCGTGCGCAAGGAGCCGCTGCAGCCCGCGATCTCCGGCTTCTTCGGGGTCGCGATCGCGGCGTTCATCGCCTACCGGACCGGCTCGGCCAAGGGATTCTTCCTGTTCGGCATCTGGACGAGCCTGGTCTACTGCGGCGTCTTCGTGCTCTCGATCGTCGTCCGCTGGCCGCTCGCCGGCGTGGTGTGGAACGCGCTCAACGGCAGCGGCCACGCCTGGCGCAAGGACAAGAAGTCGCTGATCGCGTACTCGATCGCGACCGGTGCGATGGCGCTGATCTTCGGTGCCCGGTTCGTCGTGCAGCGCTGGCTCTACGACGAGGACTACACCGGCTGGCTGGCCTTCGCGAAGATCGCGATGGGCTACCCGCTGTACGCGCTCGGCCTGCTCACGGTCGTGTGGGCGGTGCGGCGGTCGGACAAGCACCTCAAGGCGCTCGCCGAAGAGGCCCCGCGCGAAGAGACCGACGAAGAGATCGAGGCGCGCCTGCGCGCGAAGTACGCGCAGGCGCCCGCCGTCGACAACTAATATCCCAGCGCGGTCCGGATCTCCGGTTCCACGTCCGAGGTCGCCACGAAGAGCAGCTCGTCGCCCGGCTCCAGCGGGTCTTCGGGCTGCGGCACGATCACGCGGTCCCCGCGCAGGATCGTCACCAGCGCGGCGTCACGCGGCAGGTTGATCTCGCTGACCGCCTTGCCCGCCAGCGGGGTCTCCTCCGGCAAGGTGAGTTCGACGAGGTTCGCCTGGCTCTGGCGGAACGTCATCAGCCGCACCAGATCGCCGACGCTCACGGCTTCCTCGACCATCGCCGCGAGCATCCGCGGGGTCGACACGGCGACGTCGACGCCCCAGGCGTCGTTGAACAGCCACTCGTTGGCCGGGTTGTTCACCCGCGCCACCACCCGGCGCACCGCGAACTCGGTCTTCGCCAGCAGCGAGACCACCAGGTTCGCCTTGTCGTCGCCGGTCGCGGCGATCACGACGTCGCACTCCTCGATCCCGGACTCCTCCAGGATCGACACCTCGCACGCGTCGCCGAGCACCCAGTCCGCCTGCTCCACGGTGTGCGGCTCGAACTGGTCGGCCTCACGTTCGATGAGCATCACCTGGTGCCGCCCGTCGATCAGCTCCGCGGCGATCGACCGGCCCACCGCGCCCGCCCCGGCAATCGCGACCCGCATCAGTTCTCCTCTTCCGGTTCGCGAGCGGCGACGGTGGTCACGTCGCTGACGGTGCCCGATTTCGCGGCGACGTACACGACGTCGTCGGCCTGGATCACGGCCTTGGTGTCGGGCAGCACCGCGGTGCCGAACCGCATGATGAACGCGACCCGCGCGCCGGTGGTGTCCTGCAGTTCGCGCACGCTGCGCCCGACCCAGCCCTCGTGGAGCGGGAGCTGCAGAAGCGCCACGCTGCCGGACGGGTCCCGCCAGACCGAGGCGACGCCGTCGGGGAGGAGGGTGCGCAGGAACCGGTCGGTCGTCCACGGCACGGTCGCCACGGTCGGGATGCCGAGCCGTTCGTAGACCGCCGCGCGTTTGTGGTCGTAGATCCTGGCGACGACCTTGTCGATGCCGAAGTTCTCCCTGGCCACCCGCGCCGAGATGATGTTGGAGTTGTCGCCGCTGGACACCGCCGCGAAAGCACCCGCGCGTTCGATCCCGGCCTCGATCAGCACCTGCCGGTCGAAGCCGACGCCGACCACCTGCTGACCGTGGAAATCACTGCCGAGCCGCCGGAACGCCTGCTGGGTCTTGTCGATGATGGCGACTTCGTGCCCCAGCCGCTCCAGCGCCGCGGCAAGGGATGCGCCGACCCGGCCGCATCCCATGATCACCACGTGCACGCCCTGCCTCCTTCGTCGTCGGACGTTCACCCGTCCGCAGGTACCCAGACATACCAGCGCCGAACCTACCGTGAGCACCGTTGGTTAGTCTTCCGTGGTGTCGAAGTTCCCGACCGTATTGAAGCGGCTCGTCCTCGGACGTCCATTCCGGAGTGACCGCCTCTCGCATACGCTGCTGCCGAAGCGCATCGCGCTGCCGATTTTCGCGTCCGACGCGTTGTCGAGCGTCGCCTACGCGCCTGAGGAGATCTTTCTGACCCTCAGCGTCGCCGGGTTGTCCGCGTACGCGTTCGCGCCGTGGATCGGCGTCGCCGTCGCGCTCGTCATGCTGGTCGTGGTCGCTTCCTACCGGCAGAACGTGCACGCCTATCCCAGCGGCGGCGGTGACTACGAAGTCGCCAACACCAATCTCGGCGGCAAATTCGGGCTCACCGTCGCCAGCGCGCTACTGGTCGACTACGTGCTCACCGTGGCGGTGTCGACGTCGTCCGGCGTGGCGAACATCGGTTCCGCCATTCCCTGGGTGGCGCAGCACAAGGTGATCGCCGCGGTCATCATCGTGGTCGTGCTGACCGCGCTGAATCTGCGCGGCGTGCGCGAATCGGGCAAAGCGTTCGCGATCCCGACCTACGGGTTCATCATCGGCATCCTCGGCATGGTGATCTGGGGGCTGATCGAGGCGGCCTCCGGTGCCGACATGCGGGCCGAGAGCGCGGATTTCCAGCTGCACGAAGAAGCCTCTTTGACCGGTTTCGCCTTTTTCTTCCTGTTGCTGCGCACGTTCTCCTCCGGTGCGGCGGCGCTGACCGGGGTCGAGGCGATCAGCAACGGTGTCCCGGCGTTCCAGAAGCCGAAGTCGAAGAACGCGGCGACCACCCTGCTGATGATGGGCGTGCTCGCGGTGACGATGCTGATCGGCATCATCACGCTGGCGATCATCACCGACGTCAAATTCGCCGAGCACCCGGAGACACAGCTCACCGGCACCCCGGCGGGCTACGAGCAGAAGACGATCGTCGCGCAGATCGCGCAGGCGGTGTTCGCCGACTTCACCCCCGCGTTCTACTACATCTCTTTCGCCACCGGCATCATCCTGCTGCTGGCCGCGAACACCGCGTTCAACGGTTTCCCGGTACTCGGCTCGATCCTCGCGCAGGACCGCTACCTGCCGCGTCAGCTGCACACCCGGGGCGACCGGCTGGCCTTCTCGAACGGCATCCTGTTCCTGTCGGCGTTCGCGCTGGTGCTGATCATCGCGTTCGACGCCGAGGTCACCAAGCTGATCCAGCTCTACATCGTGGGGGTGTTCGTCTCCTTCACGATCAGCCAGGCGGGCATGATCCGGCACTGGAACCGGCTGCTGGCCAGGGAAACCGATCCGGCGGTGCGGCGGCGGATGCGGCGTTCGCAGACGGTCAACGCGATCGGCCTCACCATGACCGGCACCGTGCTGATCATCGTGCTGGTCACGAAGTTCCTGCTCGGCGCCTGGATCGCGATCGCGGCGATGGTGGCGATCTACGTGCTGATGACCGCCATCCGGAAGCACTACGACCGGGTCGCCGAGGAATTGCGCGAGATGGACCGCAAACCGACTGTATTGCCTTCGCGCAACCACGCGATCGTGCTGATTTCGAAACTGCACCTGCCGACCCTGCGCGCCCTTTCCTACGCGAAGGCCGTGCGGCCGGATGTGCTGGAAGCCGTCACGGTGAACGTCGACGACGTCGAGACCCGCAAACTCGTCCAGGAATGGGACGACCACAATTTCAAGGTGCCGCTGAAGGTGATCGAATCGCCCTACCGCGAGATCACGAAACCGGTGCTGGACTACGTGAAGCGCGTCCGCGGCGACAACCCGCGCAACGTGGTGACCGTGTTCATCCCCGAGTACGTGGTCGGGCACTGGTGGGAGCAGGTCCTGCACAACCAGAGCGCCCTGCGTCTCAAGGGGCGACTGCTTTTCCAGCCCGGCGTCATGGTGACGAGCGTGCCGTGGCAGCTCGAATCGTCGGAGAAGGCGATCAAACGCGACCGGAAGGCCCGCCCGGCGGCGGGCGACGTGCGGCGCGGGTTCTCCCCGGTCGTCAAGCAACCCGAAAATACTAAGGACAAAGCAGAATGAGTGTGGACGCGTCGACCGGCACCTGGCTCGGACGAACCATCGAGCTGGAGGTCGGCGCTGTCGCGCACGGCGGCCACTGCGTCGCGCGGGCGGAGGGCCGGGTCGTGTTCGTGCGGCACGCGCTGCCCGGCGAGCGGGTCCTGGCCTCGGTCACGGAGGACAAGGGCGGCTCGTTCTGCCGCGCCGACGCCGTCGAGGTCCTGGAGGCGTCCCCGGAACGCGTGGAGCCGCCGTGCCCGCTCGCGGCGCCGGGGGAGTGCGGCGGCTGCGACTGGCAGCACGCCACGCCCGGGCATCAGCGTGAACTCAAGGCCGCGGTGGTCATGGAACAGCTGAAGAGGCTGGCCGGGATCGAGCGCGAGGTCGTCGTCGAAGAACTCGACGGCGGGCCGCTGGACTGGCGCAGCCGTGTCCGGCTCGTCGCGGGCAAGGACGGCAGGGCGGGTTTCCGTGCGCACCACAGTCACCGCGTGATCGCGATCGACGACTGCCCGATCACCGTCCCCGGCGCGCTCGACGACGTCGTGTCGCGGAAGTGGCGACCGGGCAGCGAAATCGAGGTCACCAAGGACGGCGAGGGACAGGTGCACCTTCGCGACCTGTCGACGGTCCACGGGAAGACCCGCTCGCGGCAGCTGGCCGGTGGTATTGCCGTGCAGCACGCCGCCGGCCGCGACTGGCGCCTGGACGCCCACGGCTTCTGGCAGGTCCACCCGGCCGCCGCGGAGGCGCTCGCCGCCGTCGTCGCGGAATGGGCGGAGGCGCCGCGTGACGGCGTGGCTTGGGACCTGTACGCCGGTGTCGGCCTCTTCGCGTCGGTGCTCGCCGAGCAGGTCGGCCCGCGTGGGCGCGTCCTCGCCGTCGAATCCGGCCGTCGTGCCGTCGCCGACGGCGAGGAGAACCTGGCCGACCTCCCGCAGGTCCGCTGGCGCTCCGGCAAGGTCGAGCAGCTGCTGGCCGACGCCCCGAAACCGGTCGACGTCGTCGTCCTCGACCCGCCGCGCAAGGGCGCGGGCAAGGCCGTCGTCGATTCCATTGTGGAGGGTTCGCCCGACCGGATCGTCTACGTGGCGTGCGACCCCGCCGCGCTGGCGCGGGACATCGCGCTGTTCGCCGGGCACGGCTACGGGCTGGTGGATCTGCGCGCCTTCGACGCTTTCCCGATGACGCACCACGTCGAATGCGTTGCGTTGCTGCAATAATTCAGGATTTGTAATCCGTCGGAATGGACTGGCTTCGTTCGGCTTGTCCGGGTGTCGTCGTGCTCGCTAGCGTGATTTCACGTGAACTATCTTACTTCGTTCTTTGGTTACTGTGGTGAAAAAGATTGTTCCGGCGGCGGGCACGGTGCGATCAGCGTCGTGGAGGGCTGATCAGTGGAGCCCTCGATGCTTCCTCCTGGTATCACGGCACAGGAGATCAATTACCGCAGTGGCCGGAAGCAAGTGATCTACACGGCGCCGTACCCGTCCGAGGGGCCGTTGCTCGCGCGCGATCTGCTGGGCAGGCAGGCGTGGATGTTCATGTACGCGCATTTCGTCTTCACCTGGGCGGAAGGCGCGGTCCAGGTGCAGGTCAGTCACGGAACCCTGAACGGGCCGAAGATGCCGCTGTGGAAGGGAATCAGTATTCCCGCGTATTGGTCGGGCCCCGCGCTGGCCGATTTCGGGCGGGCCTGGGCGCTGGAACAGATGACGGGAAATCGGGGGACTCCGGCGGCCGTTTACTTCGAGGAGTCCGAGTGGCCGACCCGGGGGTAGGGAAGGAGGCCTTCACTATGCCGCTGAGGTGGCTTGGGGAGGGCTCGTGGTCTGGATGTGTCGCGAAAGCCACTTTCGCGACGTGTGATGTCCCGACAGTGGCTTTCGCGACGTCACAGGTCAGCGGGGGAACTGCCGCTCAGTGAGTACGAGAATCCGGGCCGAACATGGGCGTGCCGAGGAGCCCGTCGCCGGTGCGGTCGGCGGGCTCCTCGGGCTTGGATCACGTCACGACGCGGTGGAGAGTGTTGCGCCGTGGCATCTGTAGCGGGTCGAGGTACTGGGGCGGCACGAACTCCGGTATCCCTTCGGGCGCCATTCGAACCTGCCAGTCACCATGGTGGATGAGCCGGTGGTGGAAGGAACAAAGCAGGACCAGGTTCCGCAGGTCGGTCGGGCCGCCGTCTGCCCAGTGCCGGATATGGTGGGCGTGACAGTGCTTCGGTGCCCGCTGGCAGCCGGGGAAAGCGCAGCCACCGTCGCGGATGTTCAGGGCCCGGCGTTGGCCGGGAGTGACGAAACGCTTCATCCGTCCGACATCGAGAGGCTCACCGGCGGCGCCGAGCACTACTGGGATCATCAAACAGTCGCAAGCGGCCATGCGGGCTTCGCGGGCAGTGATTTCCCCGACGAAGTCGAGGCACGCGGTCCCGAGCCCGGACTTCAAAGCTTCGAGACCGACGGTCACGTGCACCAGCGTGCGGTAGCCGGAGGTGCCCGGTTGGTCGGGGCAGGCGATGGCGAGGTCGAGAAGGTCGGCCCACGCGTCGCCTCGGCGCTGGGGCATGGTTCGGTGGTCGGCCTGCCCGAATTCGTCGAGCGGCCGCTTCGCACCGTAGGCGTCCAACGCGGCGGCGGTGCGGGCGCCGGTCTCGGGGTCGAGAAGGCCGGAGAGCTTCCAGAAGCCGTCCTTGCGGCGCTCGACGAACACCTCGCGCCGCGGCGGGGCCGGCTCGGGGTCTTTCGGCTCGTTCCCGTCGGGGTCAAGGTGGGCGAGCAGGTCGGCTCCGGCCCCGGCGATCTCTTTCGGCCCGGCGTTGCGGGCGAGGTCGGCGAGGATCTTCTCGGCCCCGGCTCGGTCCTCCATGGGCACGTCGGCGGGAATCTTGCGCAGGATCTCCAGGATCAGGTCGATGTGCTGCTCACCGATCGCGCCGTCGTCGGCCGCGGCGGCGGTCGCGGGCGCGAACACGGCGCCGTCGGCACCGACTTTCGGCGCGGGGTTCAAGGCCAGGGCCCGGTCCACCATGTCTTGCGCGTCGCCCCGGGAGATCCGGGCTACGTCGGCGAGCCACGACGCCACGCTCCCGTAGCCGTACAAGTCTTCCGCGCCCCGCGACTCGACCTCCGCGAGGTACTTCCCCAGCCCGGCGGAGGCCATCCGTATCACCCGCAGCAGGTGCGTCACGCCGTGGGCAAGCTCCAGCTTGCCGGCGCGCCACAGCTCCTGCGGCAGTTCGGGAATGGTCGTCTCGGGCACGTCTCCATATTACCGAAAAATGCCAAGGGAATCATGGGTAACTTTAAGCAATAATGGTAAGTGTGCATTTGCCACTGACGGGTGATTCGGATGCTGTGCGTCGTGACGCTCGCGCTTGGTGAACGTGGCTTCCGGCTGCTCTTGGCGCGGCGTTGCGAAAGCCACTTTCGCAACCTTCAACTGTGCGAAAGTGGCTTTCGCGACAGGTCACGAGCCCCACAAGATCAGCGTTTCAGGGTAAAGGTGAAGTCCCCGGACACTTTCCCGGTCAACCGCACCCCCGAAACCACCTTCCCCGCATCGATCAGCCTCTCGACTTCACCCCGCGAAAGACCGCACCCTTCGGCGATCAGCCGAGCGGGCCGGACGGGAATCGGTACCTCGAAACGAACCGAGACATCGCGAAGGTCCGAGTGACACGAGGAGCCGGTGTCGAGGCGCCAGGAGCCGTCCCAATCGAGGGCGATGCGGTTCCGGCGGAGCACGGCGGGATCCTGGAGCAGTTCGGCCGCCAACCCCAGGTCGTTCTCGTGCAGCCGGTCCAGCAACTCGGGCCGGACGGAGCGCACGTTCACCCGCTCCAGGATCGTGAGCTTCGCGGTGTCCCCGCACGCGACACAGCGCACGAGGAGCCAGACGTCGAGGAGTTTGTGGTTGGCGTTGACCCGGAATTTGCCGTTCGCCCGGAAACGCCCGGCAGGGCAGGAGCGGCAACGGCGGAGGACGACAGGCAGGCAGACGGGTACGACGACCCAGTTTTCGAGCACAGGAAATACACCCGTTCCAGTGAGAAATCCGCAGCAAAAGGAAGCGCGGCGCCCCAGGCGCGACGCGCGACGAAATCAGCGCTCGGCAGGTCTCACAGGGTGTACAACGGCAGGCCTCCGGCTCGGCGACGTGGTCCGGCAGCAAGGTAATGGCCCGGCAGCGCCCGCTCCACCGGTTTTCCGGGCAAGAAGAAGGCCCCCTGGCCGAAACCAGGGGGCCGGACGAGCGAAGCTAGGAGCGCGCGTCCTCCTTCAGCATGTCCGCGCACTTCTCACCGATCGCCATCGTCGTGATGCACGGGTTCACCGCGACCAGGAACGGCATCGCCGAACCGTCGGCGACCCGCAGGCCCTCGACGCCTCGCACGCGCAGACGCGCGTCCAGCACCGCCATCGGGTCGTCGTCGCCGCCCATCTTCGCGGTGCACGAGGGGTGATAGACCGTGTTGTGCGTCTTGCGCAGGTAGTCCGCGATCTCGTCGTCGGTCTTGACGTCCTTGCCGGGCGCCAGTTCCGTGCCGACCCATTCGTCCAGCGCGGGCTGCTCGGCGATCTTGCGCGCCAGTTTGATGCCGTAGGTCATCACGCGCATGTCGTGCTCGTCGGTGAAGTACCGCGGGTCCACCTTCGGCTTGTCCCGGTAGTCGCGGCTGCGCAGCCGCACCGTCCCGGTCGACCGTGACCGCGTGACGTTCGGGGTCAGGCAGAAGCCGTTCTCCGTGGTCGGATACCCCTGCCGGAGGGTGTTCATGTCGAACGGCACCGAGCCGTAGTGGAACATCAGGTCCGGCCGGTCGAGACCCTCCTCGGTGGTGGTGAAGATGCCGATCTCCCACCATTGCGTGGATTCGGTGGTCATCGGCTGCAGCGCGTCCCACTGGATGACGCCTTCGGGGTGATCCTGCAGGTTCTCGCCGACGCCGGGGGAGTCGACCAGCACGTCCACGCCGACCTCGCGCAAGTGTTCGGCGGGGCCGATTCCGGACAGCATCAGGAGTTTCGGCGTGTCGATCGCGCCCGACGAAAGAATCACCTCGCGTCGCGCCCGCAGCGGGACACCGTGGATCAGGTCGTCGGCCAGGTATTCCGCGCCGGTGCAGCGTTTGCCGTCGAACAGCAGCCGCCGGACGCGGGCACCGGTGATGATCTCCAGGTTCGGCCGCTTGCCGATGATCGGGTGCAGGTACGACACCGACGCCGACGACCGCGTGCCGTCCTCGCGCGCGTTGATCTGGAACCAGTTCGCCCCGTGCGTGACGGTCTTGCCCGAGTTGAACTCCGTCCTCGGGATGCCCGCCTGCTCGCAGGCCTGCAGTAGCGCGACACCGGTCGGGTCGTTCGGCGGCACCGAGCGGATGGTCACCGGGCCGGAGCGGCCGTGGTGGTCACCGGGGCCGTCGTTGGTCTCAAGACGTTTGTACAGCGGGAAAATGTCCTTCGCGGCCCAGCCGGGCAGGCCGAGCGACGCCCATTCGTCGAGGTCTTCCGCCGGTGCCCAGAACGCGATGCACGAGTTGTGCGACGAGCAGCCGCCGAGCACTCGCGCGCGAGCGTGGCGCAGGAAGGAGTTGCCGGACTCCTGCGGCTCGACCAGGTAGTCCCAGTCGTAGCCGGATTCCAGCAGCGCCATCCACTTCGTCAGTTCCAGCACCGCTGGATCGTCCACATCGGACGGTCCGGCTTCGAGGAGCGCCACGGTGACGTCCGGATCTTCCGAGAGTCTCGCCGCGACCACCGAACCCGCCGTCCCGCCGCCGACGACGATGTAGTCGAACTCTCCGGTCACTGTGCTGCCTCCTCGGGAAGTGCTTCCGCGGCGTGGTCGGCCAGGACGCCGCTCTTGTGCCGCAGGACGAACCAGTAATACGCGAAACCGACGACCGCCACCGCGCCGACGAACAGCACGGCCCCCCATTCGAGGTACCAGTGATACGGCTCGGTCGCGTTGTAGACCTCACGCCGCGGCCAGGCCAGGTTCACCACGATCGCGCCGCCCCACAGCACGCCGAGGATGTTGACCGGCAGCCCCAGTTTGCCGAGCGAGAAGTACTTGGTGCCCTCCACCTTCGGCGGTGGCCACTGCCCGCGCAGCCGCTTGACCAGCATCGGGATGGTGACCAGCAGGTACGCCAGGTAGATCATGATGATGCCGATACTGGTGATCACCGTGAAGATCTGCGGCTGGCCGACGTTGACCACCAGGATCAGCACCGCGATGACGCCGGACACGATCGCGGGGATCACGGGCGTCTTGGTCTTCGGCGACACCCTCGCCAGGTGTTTCCCGGCGGGCAGGTTGTTGTCGCGGCCCATCGCGAACATCATCCGGATCGACGCCGACTGCACGGCCAGGTTGCACACGGTGATGGCCACGACGACCGCGAGCAGGAAGATCGTGCCGATCGTGCTGCCGAGGACGTCCAGCACGATGAACTGCAG
The DNA here is from genome assembly GCF_024628825.1 of Amycolatopsis roodepoortensis. NCBI lineage: Bacteria > Bacillati > Actinomycetota > Actinomycetes > Pseudonocardiales > Pseudonocardiaceae > Amycolatopsis > Amycolatopsis roodepoortensis. The sequence continues at coordinate 2,041,649 of NZ_CP102415.1, read as the reverse complement.
GCCGCCGGTGGCGATCTCGGGGTTGTTGATGTCGCCGACGGCCATCAGCGCGAGGATCAGGATCAGCCCGCCGATGACGAACGACGCGATCAGCGCGCGCAGGATCGCCTTGGGCGCGTTCCTGCGCGGGTCGTGGGATTCCTCACCGAGCGAGCTGGCGGTGTCGAAGCCGTACATGACGTAGGTCGACGCGAGCGACGCGACCAGGAACGCCCCGAAATAGCCCCACGGCTGGTCGGCGCCGGTGTTGTTGGTCTGCATGACGACCTCGGGGCCCCGCGTGATGTTCACCGCGAGCGCGACGATCAGCAGGACCGCGGCGATCAGTTCGATGAACACCCCGGCGCTGTTGATCCGCGCCATCAGCTTGACGCCCCAGGCGTTCACCAGCGTCGTGAACACGATCAGCGCCGTACCGAGGATGACCGCGTTCACCGCGCTGTCGCCCGAGAAGGAGAAGAACGACGAGATCTGGGGGAGGGTGATCTGGTAGGCCAGCGCGACCGCGGCGATGCTGACGATCGACGCGGTCAGCATCATCCACCCGGCCATCCAGGCGACGTGCGGGCTGCCGAGCCGTTTCGACCAGTTGTAGATCGAACCGGCGACCGGATAGTGCGCGGCCAGTTCGGCGAACGACAGCGCGACCATCAGCTGGCCGGCGAACACCATCGGCCACGACCACCAGTACGCCGGCCCGCCGAAACTGAAGCCGAAGTAGAACAGCTGGAAGGTCCCCGTCAGGATCGAGATGTAGCTGATCCCGGCGGCGAAGGTGTGGAAATTGCCGAGCGTTCTTTCGAGTTCCTGTTTGTAGCCGAAACCGGCGAGGCCGTCATCGGAAGGATTGCTCATCGGCAATTTCCCCTCTTTAGTTGGACGCGGGCTCCCCGGAGAACCAGCGCTGTGGAGCGGGCCGGAGGTTCTGGTAGATGTGCTTCGCCTCCGTGTACTCGGCGAGCCCGGTCGGGCCGAGTTCGCGCCCGAAGCCGGACTGCTTGTAGCCGCCCCATTCCGCCTGCGGCAGGTACGGGTGGAAGTCGTTGATCCAGATCGTGCCGTGCCGCAGCCGGTTCGCGACCCGCTGCGCGCGGGAGGCGTCCGAGGTGAACACCGCGCCGGCGAGGCCGTAGTGGGTGTCGTTGGCGATGCGGACGGCGTCGTCCTCGTCGGTGAAGGTCTCGACGGTGAGCACCGGACCGAACGATTCGTCGACGACGGCGCTGCTGCCCTGCTTCACGTTGTCGAGGATGGTCGGCAGGTAGTAGTGCCCCTTCGCGAGCTCGCGATCGTCGGGGCGTTTGCCGCCGGTGCGCAGGACGGCGCCCTCTTCGAGCGCCGCGGCGACGTAGCGTTCGATCTTTTCCAAATGGGCGGCCGAGATCAGCGGACCGGTTTCAGCCTTCGGGTCGAAAGGTCCACCCAGTCGGATCAGCTCGGCGCGGCGGACGAGTTCGTCGACGAACCTGTCGTGCCACTCCTCCTGGACGATCAGCCGCGCACCCGCCGAGCAGACCTGCCCGGAGTGCAGGAACACCGCGGTCAGCGCGTAGTCGACGGCGGTCTCGAAGTCCGAGTCGGCGAAGACGACGTTCGGGTTCTTGCCGCCCAGCTCCAGCGCGACCTTCTTGATGGTCGCGGCGGCGGACGCGGCGATGATCTTGCCGGTCGCGAGGCCGCCGGTGAACGACACGAGGTCGACGTCCGGGTGTTCCGAAAGCGGCGCTCCGGCCTGGGCGCCGGCGCCGAGCACCAGGTTCGCGACGCCGCCGGGGAGCCCGGCCTCGGTCAGCAGCTTCATCAGCATGATCGAGGTGTGCGGGGTCAGCTCGCTGGGCTTGAGGACGAACGTGTTGCCCGCCGCGAGCGCGGGGGCGACCTTCCAGATGGTCTGCAGGAGCGGGTAGTTCCACGGCGTGATCAGTCCGCAGACGCCGACCGGCTCGTGCACGATGCGGCTGAACGCGTCCGGGTTGCCGGTGTCGACGACGCGGCCGGCGTCGTTCGCGGCGAGCTTGCCGAAGTACCGCAGGCACGCGGCGATGTCGGCCATGTCGTATTCGCTCTCGACCAGCCGTTTCCCGGTGTCGAGTGATTCGGCGCGGGCGAAGGCGGCGGCGTCCCGGTCGAGCAGGTCGGCGGCCTTCAGCAGCAGGTCACCGCGCTGCGGGGCGGGCGTCTGCGGCCACGGGCCGGTGTCGAACGCCTTCCTCGCGGCGGCGATGGCCGCTTCGGTGTCCTCGCGGGTGCCTTCGGCGACTTCCGCGACCAGCGACCCGTCCGCGGGGCAGCGGATTTCCCGGCGACCACCGCCGACCGCGTCGACCCACTCGCCACCGATGAAAAAGTCCGCCATCAAGCCCTCCGAACCGGCTTCTGCTCAACCGTCGATCAGCGATTATCGCGGCCACCCGACGTGACCGCTACTTGGCAAAAGAGACCATGTTCACACCTTCGGGTGTCGAGTGGTGATTTTCTGACATGTGACCCGTGACGCGGCGGACGGAAGACTCTCAGGCGTCCTCCGTAGACTGGTCGGAACGGCGGAAGAGGAACCAGGCGAGGTGGGAGAGTGACGTTGCTCGAGTCCGTGCACGGACCGGCCGACTTGAAGCGGATGAACCAGGAGCAGCTCGACGAGCTGGCCGCGGAGATCCGGGACTTCCTCGTCGAAAAGGTGCGGCTCGCCGGTGGTCACCTCGGCCCGAACCTGGGTGTGGTCGAGCTGACGATGGCGCTGCACCGCGTCTTCGACTCGCCCAGCGATGCCATCGTGTGGGACGTCGGTCACCAGGCGTACGTGCACAAGATCGTCACCGGCCGTCATGACGGCTTCGGCAAGCTGCGCCAGCTCGGCGGCCTCACCGGCTACCCGGCGCGCTGCGAGAGCGAGCACGACCTCGTCGAGAACAGCCACGCCTCGACCGCGCTGTCCTATGTGGACGGTCTGGCGAAGGCGTTCGAGCTCGAAGGCGGTGGCAGGCACGCGATCGCCGTCGTCGGCGACGGCGCGCTGACCGGCGGCATGTGCTGGGAGGCGCTCAACAACATCGCCGCGAACCCGCGCCGGCCGGTCGTCATCGTCATCAACGACAACGGCCGCTCGTACTCGCCGACCATCGGCGGCGTCGCGGACCACCTCGCGTCGCTGCGGCTCAAGCCCGGCTACGAGCGCGTGCTGGACCGCGGCAAGGAACTGCTGCGGCACACGCCCGTCGTCGGCAAGCCGATCTACGCGGCGCTGCACGCGGCGAAGGCGGGGCTCAAGGACGCGCTGAGCCCGCAGATGATGTTCTCCGACCTCGGCCTCAAGTACCTCGGGCCGGTCGACGGGCACGACCTCGTCGCGCTGGAGAAGGCGTTCCAGAGCGCCCGCGACTTCGGCGGCGCCGTCATCGTCCACGTGGTCACCGAGAAGGGGCACGGTTACGAGCCCGCGGTGACCAACCAGGCCGACCAGATGCACCAGACCGACCCGATCGACCCGGAAACCGGCCTGCCGCCGGTCAAGGGCCCGAGCTGGACCGGCGTCTTCGCCGACGAACTGGTGAAGATCGGCGCCGACCGCGAGGACGTCGTCGCGATCACCGCGGCCATGCTGCGCTCGACCGGGCTGCACAAGTTCGCCGAGGCGTACCCGGACCGCTGGTACGACGTCGGGATCGCCGAGCAGCACGCCGTGACCTCGGCCGCCGGGCTCGCGATGGGCGGCAAGCACCCCGTCGTCGCCGTGTACTCGACCTTCCTGAACCGCGCGTTCGACCAGGTCCTGATGGACGTCGCGCTGCACCGGCAGCCCGTGACGCTGGTGCTGGACCGCGCGGGCATCACCGGCCCGGACGGGCCCAGCCACCACGGCATGTGGGACCTCTCGCTGCTCGGCATGGTGCCGGGTATGCGGGTCGCCGCCCCGCGTGACGCCGGAACGCTGCGCGAGGAACTGCGGGAGGCCGTCGCGGTCGAGGACGGGCCGACGGCGCTGCGGTTCTCCAAGGGCGGCGTGGTCGATTCGGTGCCCGCCGTGGAACGCGTCGGCACCGTGGACGTGCTGCGCAAGCCCGCCGGTGAAGCCGACGTCCTGCTGGTCGCCGTGGGCGCGTTCGCGCTGCTCGGGCTCGCGGCCGCGGACCGGCTGGCCGACCAGGGCATCGGCGTGACCGTGGTGGACCCGCGCTGGGTCGTCCCGGCCCCCGCCGAGCTGGTGGCGCTGGCCGAGCAGCACAAGCTCGTCGTGACCGTCGAGGACAGCGGGCGGCACGGTGGCTTCGGCTCCGCGCTGGCGGCGCTGTTCCGCGACGCCGAATGCGATGTGCCGCTGCGCGATCTCGCGGTGCCGCAGGTGTTCCACGACCACGGTTCGCGCGAGGAGGTGCTGGCCCGCGTCGGGCTCACCGCGCAGGACGTGGCGCGGCGGGTGACGGAGTGGTCGGCGAAGCTGGCGAGCCGGACGCCGGCGCCGGAGGACACGCGGCGCTGACAAGTGTCCGGCGCGCGTGTGGTGGTCGCTGAAGCTACGGCCTCGCGTCAGGCAGTGCCTCTCCGCTGGAGAGAGGTCGGTGACCGTGTGGATTTCTGGTCGTCAGATGACCAAAAATCCACACGGTCCGGCGAGACAGTCACTGTCACGACCAGGTGTGGGGAAATAGGGACACTCAACGTCCCTATTTCCACACAGCTTTAGGCCCGCCAGACGGTGCCCCGCCGCTCGTACTCCAGCACCACTTCGGTCCGCTGAGCCGCCTTCGCGCCCAAGAAGCGCTCCACGAGCCACAGCGATACCTCAAGACCCGCGGTGATTCCGCCGCCGGTGATCAGATCCCCGTCGTCGACGACGCGCGCATCGATCACTTTCGCGCCCTGCGTGGCCAGATCCGCCTTCGCGCCGTGGTGCGTCGTCGCGTTGCGGCCCTTCGTCAGGCCGGCGGCGGACAGCACCATGCTGCCGGTGCAGATCCCGACGGGCAGCGCCCGCGACGCGGCGAGGCGCCGCAGAAAGCCCTGATCGGCGGTGAGCCGGTGCACCCCGGGCCCGTTGCGGTCGGTGTAGCCGCCGCCGGGCACCACGAGGACGTCGGCCTCGCCGGGCGACCAGGGACGCGGGACGTCGACGACGGTGCCGTAGGTGCATTTCACGGATCCGGGCCGTCCCGCGGAAACCAGCGAGGTGACCACGGCGCCGCCGGTGAGTTTCCCGGCCAGGCCCAGAACCTCGACGGGCGCGACGAAATCCTGTTCCTCCACGCCGTCGAACATCAGGATCTGCACCCGTAGCGGGGCGGCGGCGGAAGCGGCGGGCGCGGTGACGCCCACCAGGCCGGCGGACAAGGCTGAAGCACGTAAGAACGTACGACGCTGCATACCCAGTGGTCGCGCGAAAAGGGGCTCAGGTTCCCACGATCCGGCCGACCGCGCGGACGACGAGGTCGCGGGTCGCGGTGGGGGAGGAGAACCCGAGGATCGACAGGTGCACGACGAGGCTCAGCAGTTCCTCGGCGTCGAAGTGGTCCGGCACGGTGCCCGCGCGTTGCGCCTCCCGGATCGCGGCGACCTTGTCCGCGTGCGCCCGGACCTCGGCCTCCGGCGTCGCGTCGAAGCCGTTCTCCAGTCGAAGCCAGCCCATGAGCCGCAGGAGGTGGGGGTGTTCGAGGTAGCGGTCGAACAGCTTGCCCGCGTAGCCGGGCAGGTCCTCGGGGGTGATCGTGAGCGTCCGGATGGCGAGGTCGACCTGCTCCTGGATGACCATCTCGAACAGGTATTCCTTGCTGCAGAAATAGGCGTAGATCAGCGCCTTGTTGGCGCCCGCGTTCTTCGCGATGCGATCCACCCTGGCGCCGGCGATGCCGTACGTGGCGAACTCGGTCGTCGCCGCGTCCAGCAGTTTCCGCTTGGTCGCTTCCTTGTCCCTGACCATGTGACCCAGTCTAACTAACCGGTTGGTTGACATCCAGTCGGGCCGCGTGGCAACCTGAATTGGCAACCAACCGGTTAGTTAGGAGATGGGCATGAAGGTCGCACTGGTCACGGGCGCTTCGGCGGGCATCGGCGAGGCCACGGCGCTCGCGCTGCACGAAGCGGGCTACACGGTCTACGGCGCCGCGAGGCGCGTCGAGCGGATGGCGGGGCTGGCCGAACGCGGCATCAAGATCCTCGGGATGGACGTCACCGACGACGCGTCGATGGTCGCGGGGGTCGAGCGGATCATCGAGGAGTCGGGCCGCATCGACGTCCTGGTCAACAATGCGGGATACGGCTCGTACGGCGCCTTCGAGGATGTGCCGCTCTCGGAAGGGAAGTACCAGTTCGAAGTCAACCTGTTCGGGCTCGCGCGGCTCGTCCAGCTGACCACGCCGCATATGCGCGCCCAGGGCTCGGGCAGGATCGTGAACATCTCGTCGATCGGCGGCAAGATCTACGAACCGCTCGGCGGCTGGTACCACTCGACGAAGTTCGCGGTCGAAGGACTCAGCGACTCACTGCGGCTGGAGCTCAAACCGTTCGGCATCGACGTCGTGGTGGTCGAACCCGGTGCCATCAGGACCGAATGGGGCGGTATCGTCATCGAGAACCTGATGAAGACCTCGGGCGACACCGCCTACGCGCCGCAGGCCAAGGCGCTGGCGAAGTTCTTCGACCAGACCGCGCGCGCCTCCCATCCGAAGGTGATCGCCGACGTGATCCTGAAGGCCGTCCGGGCCCGGCGCCCGAAGATCCGCTACGCCGCCGGTTTCGGGGCGAAGCCGATCCTGTTCGTGCGCCGGGTGCTCCCGGATCGTGCCTTCGACGCGCTGTTCCTCGGGGCGCTGCGCCGTTTCGCCTAAACGGCGACGGCCGGTTCCGCGACGGGCTCGGCGTACGAGTAGACCTCGGGCGGTTCGGGGAAGAGCTTCACCAGCACGGGATACGCGATCGCCGCCGTGCACAGCGTCACCACCATGCTGATGTCGACGCCGCCCGCGATGTCCTTGAACGGCCCGGCGATCATCGGGGTGTTGGCGGTCAGCAGGCCCAGCGTCGTCGCCGGGATCCACGCCGCCATCGCCCGCCAGTTCACCCCGCGGGTGAACCAGTAGCGCCCGCCCTTGCGGCCCTGGTTGAACACCTGGAGGTCGTCCGGGTCGTAGAACCCGCGCCGCAGCACGAAACCGATCATCATGATCACCATCCACGGCGAGGTGCACAGCACGATCAGCGTGGCGAAGGCGTTGATGCTGGAGACCATGTCCAGCACGAAATTGCCGACGAAGATGAACACCACACTGAGCGAGCCGATCAGCAGCGTCGCCTGCACGCGGCTGAGCTTCACGAAGATCGAGCTGAAATCCAGCCCGGTCCCGTAGAGCGACGTCGTGCCGGTCGACAGCCCGCCGATCAGCGCGACCACGATCAGCGGGATCGCGTACCAGAGCGGGGAGATCGCGGTCAGGCCCGTGATGTAGTCGGCCGGATCCGCGACCAGCGTCGCGGTGGCGATGCCGAACCCGAACGGCAGCAACGTCGCCACCTGCGCCAGGAACGGCGCGGCCAGCAGGGAACGGCGGCTGTGGCGCGCGGGGATGTAGCGCGTCCAGTCGCCGAGGAAGGCGCCGAACGAGATCGGGTTCGCCATCGTGGTGAGCGCGGCCAGGATCCACGTCGGCCAGAAGTCACCGAGCGCGTAGGTGCCGGTGCCGGCGAACCCGGGGTCGAAAGTGCCGCCGTAGGCCACGATGCCGAGCAGCATGATCGCCGTGCCCAGCACCACGGCGACCCGGTTCACCAGCAGCATGAACCGGTAGCCGTAGATGCACACCACCAGCGTGGCGATCGCGATGACGCCGTACGCGACGCCGCGCAGCACTTCGCCGCCGTCGAAGCCGAAAAGCCGTTGTGCCGCACCGGCGACGGCGTCGCCGCTCACCCAGACCGAGATGGCGAAGAACGTGATCGCCGTCAGCAGGGAGAGGAAGGAGCCGACACAACGGCCGACGACGCCGAAGTGCGCGCCGGAGGAGACGGCGTTGTTGGTCCGGGTGAGCGGGCCGAACAACGACATCGGCGACAGCACGAGCGCGCCGACGACCACGCCGGCGACGGTGGCCGCGACCGCCGCCCAGAAGCTCAGGCCGAAGGCGATCGGGAGCGTCCCGAGGATGATGGTGGCGAAGGTGTTCGCGCCGCCGAACGCCATCCGGAACAGGTCGCGCGGGCGCGACGTCTGCTCCTCCGGCGGGATCGGCGCGATGCCGTGCTGCTCGACTTCGGTGACCTTGTCACCCATGGGGACCTCCGGTACGGCTTCAGGCGAAGCGGGTCATGACGTGCTTCACGCGGGTGTACTCGGCGAAGGAGTAGGACGAGAGGTCCTTCCCGTGGCCCGAGTGCCCGAAGCCGCCATGGGGCATTTCCGAGACCAGCGGCCCGTGGGTGTTGACCCAGACGCAGCCGAAGTCGAGTTCGCCCGAAACGCGGGTCGCGCGTGACAGGTCGTTGGTCCAGATCGACGACGCGAGCCCGTACGGGACGCCGTTGGCCAGGCGCACCGCCTCGTCCTCGTCCACAAAGGACTGGACGGTGATCACCGGGCCGAAGATCTCCTCCTGCACGATCTCGTCGTCCTGCTTCAGGCCCGAGATCACGGTCGGGGAGAAGAAGAAACCGCGGTCACCGGCGGGTACGCCGCCGGTCTCCACGCGGGCGTGCGACGGCAGCCGCTCGACGAGCCCGCGGACCCGGCCGAACTGGGCCTCGCTGTTGAGCGGGCCGAAGTCCGTGCCGGGCTGCTGCGTGGCGGCGGCCTTGGTCAGCTCCGCGACGAACTCGTCGTGGATCGCCGCGTCCACCAGTACGCGGCTGCCCGCGGTGCAGTCCTGCCCGGCGTTGTAGAACGCCGCCCCGACGATGCCCTCGGCCGCCTCGGCGAGGTTCACGTCGCCGAAGACCAGCAGCGGCGCGTTGCCGCCGAGTTCGAGGTGCGTGCGCTTGAGGTCGGCCGCCGCGACGGTGGCGACGTCGATCCCGGCGCGGGTCGAGCCGGTGATCGACACCAGCTCGGTGATCGGGTGCTTCACCAGCGCGCGGCCGGTGTCGCGGTCGCCGCACAGCACGTTGAACGCGCCCTGCGGCAGGAACTCCGCCGCCACCTTCGCCAGCAGCACGGCCGTCGACGGCGTGGTCTCCGCGGGCTTCAGCACGACGGTGTTGCCCGCGGCCAGCGCGGGAGCGATCTTCCAGACACCCATCATCAGCGGATAGTTCCAGGGCGCGATCTGCGCGCAGACGCCGACCGGCTCGCGGCGGATCGCGGACGTGTGGCCGGGCAGGTACTCCCCGGACGCGGTGCCTTCGAGTTGCCGCGCCGCACCGGCGAAGAACCGCAGCGCGCTGACGCACTCCGGGATCTCCTCGTCCAGCACGACGGCGCGGATCTTGCCGGTCTCGCGGATTTCGAGCTCGGCGAACTCCTCCGCGCGGGCCTCCACCGCGTCGGCGATCTTCAGCAGCGCGAGCTGGCGCTGGGCGGGAGTGCTCTTGCGCCACACCTTGAACGCCCGCTCGGCGGCCGCCAGCGCGGCGTCCACATCGGACTGTTCGGACAGGACGCTGGTGCCGAAGACCTCACCGGTGGCGGGATCCACCAGGTCGAGCGTCCGCGAGCCCGCCGCCGGTACCTCGGCGCCGTCGACGAAATTCAGGACCTGAGTCATTTCTTCTCCAGGTGGGTCGGCTCGAACATCTTCAGCAGGGCGGGGAGGACGACCAGCGACGGACCGGGGGTGCCGAGGGCTTCGGCGAGATCCTTCCCGACGGTGTCCAAAGAGGACACCGTGGCCGGGACGCCGAAGGACTGTGCCAACGCGGCGAAATCGGGCCGCGCGAGTTCGGTGGCCGTGGACTGGCCGAACGCGCCGGTCAGGTACTCGCGCAGGATGCCGTAGCCGCCGTCGTCGATGACGAGCCACGTCACGTCCAGCCCGTGCTGGACCGCCGTGGCCAGCTCCGCGATGCCGTACATCGCGCCGCCGTCGCCGGACACCGCCAGCGTCGGGCCGCCGGTCGCCGCCGCGCCGCCGAGCGCGCCGGGCAGACCGTAACCGAGCCCGCCCGCGCCCTGCGCGGTGTGGATCGGCGCGCCCTCGGGGTTCCACGCCGACCAGGCCCAATAGGCCGCGATCGTCATGTCCCAGAACGTCTGTGTGCCCGCCGGGATCACCGCACGGATGTCGTCGATCAGCTTGCGCTCGGCTTCGAGGGCCTGGCCGTCGAGACGTTCGCGCACCTTGGCCAGCAGATCCGCGACCGCCTTCTCGGCGACGCCGTCGCTCGGGCGGAACGGAACCTGCTCCAGAAGCCCTTGCAGGGCAAGCCGGACGTCGGCGTGGATACCCAGGGCCGGGTAGTTCGACTCCAGCTTCCCGAGATCGGCCTCGATCTGGATCAGCCGGCCGCGCGGGGCGAATTCGCGATAGTTGCTGGACAGCTCGCCGAGCCCGGAACCCAGCACCAGCAGCACGTCCGCGGCCGACAGGAACTCGGTGCTGTGCCAGTCTTCGAGCCACGACCGGCCGGACAGCTCGTGGTCCCAGCCGAACACGCCCTTGCCACCGAACGTCGACAGCACCGGCGCGCGCAGCGCCTCCGCGAGCGCCTTGAGTTCCGCCTGCGCGCCGGAGCGCAGCGCGCCGCCGCCCGCGAGGATCACCGGATTCTTCGCCGCGCCAAGGAGATCCGCGGCTTCGGTGATCAGCTCCGGCAAGGGCTCCAGCGGTGCGGGCCGTGCCGTCACCGACGTGATCCGCGGCAGATCGGCGGGTGCCAGCAGGATGTCCTGCGGGATCTCGACCCACACCGGGCCGTACGGCGCGGTCGCCGCCGACTCCCAGGCCTCGCGCAATGCCGTCGGGATCTGGCTGACGGTGCGCACCACGTGCACCGACTTCACCACATCGCGGAAACTGGCCTGCTGGTCGGGCAGTTCGTGCAGGTACCCGTGCCGTCCACCGCCGAGCCCGGCGACCGGGATCTGGCTGGAGATCCCGAGCACTGGCACCGACGCCGCCCGGGATTCCTGCAAGGAAGCCAAAGTCAGCAACGCGCCGGGGCCGGTCGACACGATCATCGGCGTCACCGGGACCGGGCCCTCGGGATTCGCCGCGAGCCGGGCCCGGGCGTGCCCGTCGGCCGCGAACGCCAGGTTGTTCTCCACCCGCGAGCTGACGACGCGCAGGTCGTCCGTGCGCCGCAGCGCTTCGAACAGGCCGAGCGCGTGCTGGCCCGGCAGGCCGAAGACGGTGTCCGCGCCGAGCGCGTGGAGGGTTTCGACGACTACGTCGCCGCCTATCCGTTCAGTGCTGGTCATGCGCCCTTCCCCAAACTGAGCAGGCTCACCAGGTCGTAGGCGACGTGGGAAGCCGCGATGGCGGTGATCTCGGCATGATCGTAAGCCGGGGCCAGCTCCACCACATCGGCTCCGACGAGGTTGCAGTCCCGCAGCCCGCGCAGGATCTCCAGCAGTTCGCGGCTGGTCATTCCGCCCGCTTCCGGGGTCCCGGTGCCCGGCGCGTGCGCGGGGTCGAGCACGTCGATGTCGACCGAGATGTAGAGCGGGCGGCCGCCGATGCGCTGGCGCAGCGCGTCGACGGTCTCGGCGACCCCGCGGCGCATGACGTCGCCGGAGGTGACGATGCCGAATCCGAGGCGGCGGTCCTCTTCCAGATCCCGCTTGCCGTACAGCGGGCCGCGCGTGCCGACGTGGGACAGCGCTTCGGTGTCGAGGAGGCCTTCCTCGGACGCCCGCCGGAACGGGGTGCCGTGGGTGTACGGCTCGCCGAAGTAGGTGTCCCAGGTGTCGAGGTGCGCGTCGAAGTGCAGCAGTGCCACCGGTCCGTGCTTCTTCGCCGCCGCCCGCAGCAGCGGCAGCGCGATCGTGTGGTCGCCGCCGACGGTCACCAGGCGCGTCCCGTTCGCGGTCAGCGCCTCGGCCTCGCTCTGCAGCGTTTCGATCGCTTCGCCGATGTTGAACGGGTTGAGCGCGATGTCACCGGCGTCGACCACCTGCGTTTCGGCGAACGGGGAAACGTCGAGTTCCGGGTGGTACGGGCGAAGGAGGCGGCTGGCCTCACGCAGCGCCGCCGGGCCGAACCGCGCGCCGGGGCGGTAGGACACCCCGGCGTCGAACGGCACCCCGACGACGGCGACGTCGGCGTGCTCGACCTGATCGATCCGCGGCAGCCTCGCGAAGGTCGCGAAACCGGCGAACCGGGGCACCCTCGAAGAGTCGACGGGTCCGATCGGGGTCTGCTCAGGCACTGTGTCTCCTTCGAATGGTTGTCAGGACTGCGAAGCGGCGAGTTTCGCCTCTTCTTCTTCGTCGGCCGCGCTGCCGTTCAGGCGGCGGGTCCACACGGAGAGGATCTCGTCCGAGGTCCGCGGGGTGAGGAAGCTGACCAGCAGGTACACCGCGAGGCTGGACCCGAGGCCCCAGTAGATCGGGCTGTTGGCCTCGACTCCGTCGACGAACATGAACGTGATGACCACGACGGTGCCGACGACCATCGACGCGAGCGCGCCCTGGCGGGTGCCGCGTTTCCAGGCCAGCCCGCCGATGATCGCGACCAGCAGGCCGCCGACGAGGATGTCGTAGGCGATGGTCAGCGCGTTGACGACGTCGTCCACGACCATCGCGATGCCGATCGCCGCGATGCCGAGTACCAGCGTGGTGACCCGGTTCCTCGTGACCTCGTTGACGGCCTTCTTCAGGCCCAGCTTGGAAAGCAGGTCCGAGGTGCTGACCGTCGAGCACGCGATGAGCGCGCCGCTCGCGGTCGACATCATCGCCGAGAGCGCCGCCGCGAGCACCAGCCCGCGGACCCCGGAGGGCAGCTGGTCCTCGACGATGGTCGCGAACGCGTCCTGCGCGCTGGCGAGGTTCGGGTACAGCGTCTTGGCCGCGGTGCCGATCAGCGCGCCGGCGAGACCGTAGACCAGGCAGTAGACACCGGAGATGACGCCGCCGCCGGTCGCGATGCCCGGCGTCCGCGCGGTGAACACGCGCTGCCAGATGTCCTGGCCGATCAAGAGGCCGAAGCTGTAGATGAGGAAGTAGGTGAAGATCGTGTCGCCGCCGATGGCGGTCAGTTCGAAGTAGCTCTCGTCCAGCCGCGCGGCCATCCCGTCGAAACCGCCCGCGGAGACGATCGAGACCGGCAGGAGGATCAGCAGGATGCCGATGGTCTTGATGACGAACTGGACGATGTCGGTCAGCGTGATCGACCACATGCCGCCGAGCACCGAGTAGAGCACCACGATCGACCCGCCGATGGCGATGCCCGCCCAGCTCGGCACGTTGAACAGGACCTTGAAGATGGTGGCGAACGCCAGCGTCGAGGTGACGGTCAGCATCAGCGTGTAGCCCCACATGACCACGCCGGAGATGGTGCTGGTGGAACCGCCGTAGCGCAGGTCGAGCATCTCGCCGACGGTGTAGACCCGCAGTTTCACCAGCCGCCGCGCGAACAGCGTGTGGAGGACCAGGATGCCGACGCCGATCGCGATCACGAGCCAGGCGCCGGAGATGCCGTAGGTGTAGCCGAGCTTCACCCCGCCGACCGTCGAAGCGCCGCCGAGGACGACCGCGGACATCGTGCCCGAGTACATGAACCAGCCGAGGCGGCGGCCCGCGACGAGGTAGTCGGATTTGGTCTTCGCGAGCCGAAGCCCGAACCAGCCGACCCCGATCATGCCCGCTATGTAGAGCGCGATCACCGCGTAGTCACCGGCCACGGTGTCCTCCTTGACTTGGGCTGTTCGCTTCGTTCGGGTCACCGTAGGTTCGTTCGCGGCTTGAACGACATGGGATGATCCATCCGAACTCTGGTGTGAGTGAGGATGAAATGACCCGAAGCCACGATCCGTTCGACGCGGATGTGAATGTCCCGTTACGGGCCGTGGTCGGCAACCCGGAACTGGCACTCGACCCGGTCGTGGAGACCCTGCGGCCGGGCGCGCTCGACGCCCCGGTGCGCTGGGCCCACGTCAGCGAGCTGCTGGATCCCGCGCCGTACCTCCTCGGGGCGGAACTGCTGCTCACCGCCGGGGTGAACCTGCCGGTCGAGCCTGCCGAGATCGACCGCTACGTCCGGCGGCTGGCCGAAAGCGGGATCTCCGCGCTGGGGTTCGGGCTCACACCGGGGGCCTACGAGACGCTGCCGCCGCCGTTGCGGACGGCGTGCGCCCGGCACGGGCTCCCGCTGCTGGTCGTCCAGCCGCGGACGCCGTTCCTGGCGATCAGCCGCGCGGTGTCGGTCGCCCTCGCCGAGGCGGGGCAGCGGGAGCAGCGGCGGATCGCGATCGCGCGCGAGGCGCTGACCAGGGCGGCCGGTGAGGGGCTCGGCGAACTGGCCGGCGCGCTGGCCGGGCGGCTCGGGGCCTGGGTGGCGCTGGTCGGCGTCGACGACGTCCTCGCCGCGGACCACGGGGCGCCGTCGCCGCTGCCCGCGGAAGTCCGCGAGCTCCTCGCCACGCTCCGGACGGGCCGGGGGATCCGCAGCGCGACCACGGAACTGGCCGACGGCACCCACGTCGTCGCGCAGCCGGTGTACCCGCAGGCGACGGCGTCGCATCTGGTCGTGGTCGGCCGCGTCGCCCGGTTCGACGGCGCGGACCGCTCGATCCTGTCGGTCGGGGCGGCGCTGCTCGGGCTGGCGGGCCGCGCGGGTTCGGACGCGGCCGGACTGGGCGCCACCGCCACGGCGTTGCTACTGGGGGAGACCGGCGTGATCGGCGGGGACGAACGCCGTGTGGTCGCGGGGATCGCGTACCGCCGGGGGCCGAACGAGGTCGCCGCCCGCTACGACTGGCTGCGCGCCCGGCTCGACACCCCGCTCGTGCGGTTGCGGCCGGGCCCGCGGTTCACCGCGATCGTCCGCGAGGCGCCGGAGATCGGTGACCTCGACCGGCTCCGCGCCGACGGCTGGCTCGCGGTCGTGGGTTCGCCCGTCCCGCCCGCACGGCTTCCCGAAGCGGCGGGGGAGATCGAGCTGCTGCTGACGCGGGCCGCCGCGCTGGAACGGCCGATCGTGGCGGAAGGCACCGCGGGGCTGGACGCGCTGATCGATCCGGGCGCCGCCGCCGGGTTCGCCGCCCAGGCACTGGCGCCCCTGCGCGAACTCGACCGGAAGGGTGACCGCGAACTGGTCGGGACGCTGCGCACCTGGCTCGCGCACCACGGCGGCTGGGACCGGACGGCCGCCGAACTCGGCGTGCACCGCAACAGCGTCCGGCATCGGATCGGGCAGATCGAACGGGCGCTGGGGGTGGACCTGGCGGATCCGGAGATCCGGATGCGGCTGTGGTTCGCCTTGCGGTGGTCGTGAGTGGCGTTTCGGGTTCTAACCCGAAACGCCACTCACGACCACCGGTACCGAACGGTCACCGCCGGTTGGTCCAATAAGGTCACTCTCAGGAATGTGTGGCAACGTAGGGTCGTGCGAATTCTGGTAGTCGAAGACGAAGAACCCCTCGCCGACGCGATCGCACGCGGCCTGCGGCGCGAGGGCATGGCGGTGGACATCGCGCTCACCGGTGACGACGGGCACGAGAAGGCGGCCGTCACCCGGTACGACGTCGTGCTGCTCGACCGCGACCTCCCCGGCATGTCCGGCGACGACCTGTGCCGGGAGATCGTCGCGTCCGGCGAGCTGACCCGCGTCCTGATGCTCACCGCGAGCAGTTCCGTTTCGGACCGCGTCGACGGGCTTTCCCTCGGCGCCGACGACTATCTCGCCAAACCGTTCGCCTTCCCCGAACTCGTCGCGCGTGTGCGGGCGCTCGGCCGCCGCGCGACTCCGGCCGCGCCGCCGCTGCTGACTTCGGGCGACGTCGAACTGGACCCGGCGAGGCGGACCGTCCGCCGCGCGAGCGGTCCGATCGAGCTGACCCGCAAGGAGTTCGGCGTGCTCGAGGTGCTGCTTTCGGCCGCCGGTTCGGTGGTCAGCAGCGAGGAACTGCTCGAACGCGTGTGGGACGAGAACGCCGATCCGTTCACCACCACCGTCCGGGTCACCGTGATGACCCTGCGCAAGAAGCTCGGTGAGCCGGGCATCATCGAGACCGTCGTCGGCTCCGGCTACCGGGTGCCGGAGCAGGGGACCGCACGCGGGTGAACCTGTCCGGTGCCCGCAGCCTGCGCGCGCGGGTCACGCTGCTCGCGACCGGGCTGGTGGCACTGGTCAGCCTCCTGTTGCTCTGGCTGACCTGGAACCTGGTCGGTGACGCGGTTTCCGCCGTCCCGCAGCTGCCGCCGGGCACCACGGTGCGGGTCGACGGCGTCGACGTCGACGCATCCGCGGTCACCGAGCATCTGCGGGTGTACGCCAGGAACCGGGTGCTGCTCTTCGGCGCGGTCGCGTTCTGTTTCGTCGTGCTGGCGGCGGGAATCCTCGCGTGGACGTTCACCGCGCGGGTCCTGCAACCGCTGCGCGAGATCACCGGTACCGCGCGGCGCCTGTCGATCGAATCGATGGGCGAGCGGATCGGCGAGGTCCGCACGAAGGACGAACTCGCCGAACTGGCCGAGACCTTCGACGACATGCTCGACCGGCTGCAGGCCGCGTTCGACGCGCAGCGGCATTTCGTCGCGAACGCCAGCCACGAACTGCGGACGCCACTCGCGGTCATCCGCACCGAACTCGACGTCACCCTCGCCGACGAGCACGCGGACGAAGCCGAATTACGCCGGATGGCGGGTGTGGTCCGCGACGCGACCGAGCGGGCCGAGCGGCTGGTCGGTTCGCTGCTGCTGCTCGCGCGCACCGACGGCGCGGGACTGGTGGCCAGGGAACCGGTCGATCTCGCGGTGATCGTCGCGACCGCGTGGCGCGCGGCGCGGCCGGACGCGGAGAAACGCGGTCTCCGCGTCGAATTCGCGACCCAGGGCGCGCCGACGTTCGGCGATCCGGCGCTGCTGGAGCGGATCGCGGGAAACCTGCTGGAGAACGCCGTGCGGCACAACGTCGACGGCGGGTGGCTGGACGTCGTCACGCAGGCGGGTCCACAGTGGTCGGTGCTGCGGGTGCGGTCGTCCGGCGGCCTGCTCGACCCGGCCGCGGTCCCCGAACTGTTCGAACCGTTCCGCCGCGCCGGTGTCGCCAGGACCGCCCGCACCGGCGCCGGGCTGGGGCTTTCGATCGTGCGGGCCGCGGTCCAGGCGCACGGCGGCACGGTGTCCGCGGAACCCGTTGTGGGCGGCGGTCTTTCGGTGACCGTGCACCTGCCCGCTCTGCCCTGACCCCCGCCTGGGGTTACTGTTCGACCATGGTCCCCAGTATTCGGCTGAACAACGGCACGTCCCTCCCGCAACTCGGGTTCGGGGTGTACAAGATCGGCGACGACGAGGTCGTGGCCGCGGTCCGCACCGCCATCGAGGCGGGTTACCGGGCCATCGACACCGCCACGCTGTACGCCAACGAACGCGGAGTCGGCGAGGCCGTCCGCACCAGCGGGCTGCCCCGCGAGGAACTGTTCGTCACCACGAAACTGTGGAACACCGAGCACGGCTACGACTCGGCGTTGCGCGCCTTCGACACCAGCCTCGGCGAGCTCGGCCTCGAGTACGTCGACCTGTATCTGATCCACTGGCCGCTGCCCGCGCAGGACAAGTACGTGGAAACGTGGCGGGCGCTGGAAAAGATCGCCTCCGACGGCCGGGCGAAGGCGATCGGCGTCTCGAACTTCCAGATCCCGCATCTGGAGCGGCTGATCGAGGAGACCGGGATCGTCCCGGCGGTGAACCAGATCGAATGCCACCCGTGGCTGCAGCAGCCGTTGCTGCGGAACTTCCACGAGAAGCACGAGATCGTCACCGAGGCCTGGGGTCCGCTGGCGCGCGGCGGGGAACTGCTCGCCGACGAGAAGATCACCACGATCGCGGAGAAGCACGGCAAGACACCGGCGCAGGTCGTGCTGCGCTGGCATGTCGAGATGAACCATCTGGTGATCCCGAAGTCCGTCACGCCGGAACGGATCAAGGAGAACATCGACGTCTTCGACTTCGCGCTCGACGCGCACGACGGCGCCGCGATCGCGACCCTTGAGCAAGGCAAGCGGCTGGGACCGGATCCGGACACACTGGGCGCCTAGACCCGGCCCCGGTCGCCTACCGCACGTCCACGAAGATCGGGTTCCCGTAGAGCCACAGGTCTTCGAACGGGTTCGACTGCCCGACCACGTCGGCGCTCGGTTCGATCCCGCCGGCCACGTGCTTCTTGCCGTCCGTGCCGCGCGTGCGCACGAAGAACGGCTCGCGCACGTTGCGGAACGTGTGCCGGAAGGCCACCCGCCGGCCCGGCGCCCACCGCGGTTCGAAGGACCGCACGACCCGCGTGCCCGGGGCGGTCTGCGTGTCCCGGTCGGCGGCCGGGCCGGTCACCGGTCCCGAAACGAGGTCGAGCCGCGCGAGCCGGGGGATCGTGCCGCCGCCGTTCGGCCGGGCGGCCAGCTTCGCCGAGACGACGACCGTGACGTCGGATCCGCGCCGGACCCGCAGCCTGCCGCCCATCGTCGCCGAGCTCCACCCGCTGTACGCGCCGAACTCCAGTTCCTGCGCGAGCCCGCCGTGGACCACCCAGACGCGTCCCGCGCGCAGGCCCTCCAACACACCTTCGTGGCTTCGGCGCGACACACCGACGACGGTCCTGCTGAACTCGGCGGGCGCGAAGTCCGCGTACGGCGGCAGAGTCTGCGGGACGCCGGTGTCGATCGGGTCCGGGTAGGCGCCGTGCTCGTCGTAGTAGCCGTCCGGGACGCCGGGCCGGACATGAGTGTCGCCGCGGTTGTAGTGCGAGTCGGAGTTGCTCGTGATCCACCACGGCTTTCCTTCGGCCAGCATCGAATCCCAGAGCCCGCCGACGGTCGCGGTGCTCCAATCGAAGCCGCCGTAGGTGCGGTACGCCGACGCGGGGAAACCCGGCCACGAGTTCGAACCGGGGGAGTTGCCGTACCCGCCACGCGCGCCGCCGCCGCTCCCGAGCGGTTTCGGGAAGCCGTCGGCCTGGGCGCCCGGCGCGCCTTCCATGCCGATGACGATCCCGGGCGCGGCGTCGCGCAGCGCGCGGATCTCGTGCGGGGCGATCCGGCCGTTGCGCAGCGGATGGTTGACGACCACCACCGGCGCGTGGATCCGGCGGGCCCGCTCTTCGGCGGCGAGCCAGCGGATCGCCGCGACGGCCAGCGCCTCGTTGTCCGGGGTGCCCGGTTCGGTCCCGGTCAGCCGCCAGTCGAAGGTGCGCTCGAACTCCCGCAGCTTCGCGGCCTGGTTCGCCCCCGCCTGGAAGAACAGCGTGGCGTGCTCGGCGCCCGGCACGTTCCACTCCATGCCCTGCCACAGCAGGAGATCGGGGTGCTCGCGCTGCGCCGCCCGGATCGCGGCGTCCGTGCGCTCCACCGACGACTTCTCGTGCGCGGCGTGGCCGTGATCGGTGATCACCGCCCAGTCCGCCCCGTGGCGGCGCGCGTCGACGGCGATTCCGTCCACTGTGTACATCGCGTCGTAGGAGTACTGCGTGTGGATGTGGTGATCACCCACCAGCCACCGGTAGCGGTCCCGGCCGAAGAGCAGGTCGACATCGATGTCGAGGTTCAGGTCGAGGGCTTCCGCCGGGGCGGTGGCGGCGAGCGGGGCACCCGCGGCCGCCGCGGACACGAGGCCCGCGCGCTTGAGGAATCCGCGGCGGTCGACGCCGGGCTTTTCGCTGTTCACCGGCGGCACGGTAAAGAGCCCGGCTGAACGGGTGATGTCCGGACGGCGAATGAACCGCGCCGTGTGATGATCGTCCCTGTGGAACAACCGGAACGGACACCCAAGGCACCGCGGCGGTTGCTCTGGGTGGTCGGAGTCGTCGCGGTCCTGGTCGTCGCCGCCGTCGTGACGACGGCCGTCGTCGTCCTGAACCGGGTCACCGATCCGCCCGCCCCGGCGGCGTTGCCCCGGGACACCGGGCCCGTTCCGCTGGGGGAGCGGGAACTCTGCGGGCTTCGGCTGGCGGTGTTCATCGACGCCGACGAGGACATGAATACCGCTGCCCAGGCCCTCCGGGACGATCCGAAGGCCCGCCGGGTGTTCACCGAAACCAAGGCGCAGGCGTACGAGCGGTTCAAGGAGCTTTTCGCGAACAAGCCGGAGTTGCTGGAGAACGCGACACCGGATGCCCTGCCGGCGGTCGTGCATCTGGTCCCCGTCGCCGGAACCGACGTCGAAGCGTGGGCGAACGAGCTGCGGCAGCGGTTCCCCGAGGCGAAGAACGTCGACGTGCTCGATCCCGCGCGGATCGCCGCTCAGCTGACGGCCACGCCGCCGCCCTGCCCGCCTTCGGGGGAACGCTGACGGCCCGTCTCCCCGGGGGATGGCCGGGGAGACGAACTTTCCCGTACAGGCCCAAGGCTTTCACGAAAACGTAGCGGCTCGCCATCAAATCCGCGGAAAACGTGAAAGGCCACCGCCTGCGATCAAGGGATCGCCGACGGTGGCCTTTCGTCGAGGCTCAGGAGAGCGGCACGCTCGCCACGCCAGGGGCCAGGAACGGCTTGCCGTTGACCTTCTCGGACACACCCGCCCGGTCGAGGTACGGCGTGATTCCGCCGAGCCAGAACGGCCAGCCCGCGCCGAGGATCAGGCACAGGTCGATGTCCTGCGCCTCCGCGACCACGCCCTCGTCGAGCATGATCCGGATCTCTTCGGCGATCGCGGCGAGCGCGCGGTCACGCACCTGCTCGGACGTCGACGGCGAGTCGCCCTGCTGCCAGAGCTCGGCCACCTCGGGGTCGACGGTGGCGTTGCCCTTGTCGTCCCACTGCCAGACGCCCTTCTTGCCCGCCTTCACGAAGCGGTCCAGGTTCTCGCTGACGGTGAACCGGTCCGGGAACGCCTCGTGCAGGGTCTCCCCGACGTGCAGGGCGATCGCCGGGCCGACCAGCTGCATCAGCGTCATCGGCGTCATCGGCAGGCCCAGCGGTTCGAGTGCCTTGTCGGCGACGTCGAACGGCGTGCCCTCGTCGACGGTCACCAGCACCTCGCCGAGGAACCGCAGCAGCAGCCGGTTGACCACGAACGCGGACGCGTCCTTGACCAGCACGCTCGACTTCTTGAGCTGCTTGCCGAGCGCGAACGCCGTCGCCAGCGCGGCGTCGTCGGTCTTCTCCGCGCGGACGATCTCCAGCAGCGGCATCACCGCGACCGGGTTGAAGAAGTGGAACCCGACCACGCGCTCCGGGTGCTTGAGCTGCGACGCCATCGCGGTGATCGACAGCGACGAGGTGTTCGTCGCCAGGATCGCCTCGGGCGAGACGTACTGCTCCAGGTCGGCGAAGACCTTCTGCTTGACGCCCAGCTCCTCGAACACCGCCTCGATCACGAAGTCGGCGTCGGCGAACGCGGACTTGTCGAGCGAGCCGGTGACGAGCGCCTTCAGCCGGTTCGCGCCGTCCGGCGAAACCCGCTTCTTGGCCAGCAGCTTGTCGATCTCATCGTGCACATAGGACACACCCTTGTCGACGCGTTCCTGGTCGACGTCGGTGAGCACCACCGGCACCTTGAGGCGGCGGACGAACAGCAGCGCCATCTGGCTGGCCATCAGGCCCGCGCCGACGATGCCGACCTTGTTCACCTTGCGCGCCAGCGACTTGTCCGGCGCGCCCGCCGGCCGCTTGGCGCGCTTGTTGACCAGGTTGAACGAGTACAGCCCGGCACGCAGGGTGTCGTCCATCAGCAGTCCGGCGAGCCCGTCGGTCTCGGCCGCGTAACCGCGGTCGAGATCGTTCTCGCGGGCCAGCTCCAGCAGCTCGACGGCCTTGGTCGCGCCGGGGGACGCGCCCTTGGTGCGTCCGTCCACAATGGCCTTGGCGCGGGCGATCGCGGCGTCCCAGCCCGCGCCGCGGTCGATCTCGCGGCGGGCGGGGGTGATCTCGCCGTTGACGACCTTCGCCAGCCACAGCAGGGACTGCTCCAGGTAGTCGGCAGAACCGAAGACCTCGTCGACGATGCCGAGCTCCGCCGCCTGCGCGACCTTCAGCATCTTGTTCTGCGCCAGCGCGTTCTCGATGATCACGGTCACCGCGGCGTCCGGGCCGATGAGGTTCGGCAGCAGCTGTGTGCCGCCCCAACCCGGGAACAGGCCGAGGAAGACCTCGGGGAACGCGATCGCGGCCGTGTTCTCCGAAAGCGTGCGGTAGTGGCAGGAGAGGGCGAGTTCGAGCCCGCCACCCATGACCGCGCCGTTGATGAACGAAAACGTCGGGATCTCGGATTCGGTGAGGCGCCGGAACACGTCGTGCCCGGTCTGCGCGATCTCCCGCGCCAGCGCCGGGTCCGCGACCGCTTCGACACCGGAAAGGTCGGCGCCGACGGCGAAGATGAACGGCTTGCCGGTGACCGCGATCGCGGCGGGTTCCGCGGCGAAGGCGGCGTCGATCGCGGCGTCGAGGCTCACCAGGCCCTGCGGGCCGAAGGTGTTCGGCCGGGTGTGGTCGTGGCCGTTGTCCAGGGTGATCAGGGCGACCGGCTTGTCGAGCCCGGGCACCTTCACCAGACGCGTGACCGCGTTCGTGACGACCTCGTCGGGGAAGGCGGCTTTCGCCTGCTCAGCGGTGAAAGTCATTACTTCGCCCCCTCAAAGGCCGGGTTCTCCCAAATAACGGTGCCGCCCATGCCGATGCCGATGCACATGGTGGTCAGGCCGTAGCGCACGTCGGGGCGCTCGGCGAACTGACGCGAGAGCTGCGTCATCAGCCGGACGCCGGACGAGGCGAGCGGGTGACCGCAGGCGATCGCGCCACCCCACTGGTTGACGCGGGGGTCGTCGTCGGCGATGCCGAAGTGGTCGAGGAACGCGAGCACCTGGACCGCGAACGCCTCGTTGATCTCGAACAGGCCGATGTCGTCGATCGACAGGCCCGTGCGCTTGAACAGCTTCTCGGTGGCCGGGACCGGGCCGATGCCCATGACCTCCGGTTCA
Organism: Amycolatopsis roodepoortensis; assembly: GCF_024628825.1. NCBI lineage: Bacteria > Bacillati > Actinomycetota > Actinomycetes > Pseudonocardiales > Pseudonocardiaceae > Amycolatopsis > Amycolatopsis roodepoortensis. The sequence goes on along the minus strand of NZ_CP102415.1, from coordinate 2,018,667 downwards.
ACGCCGGCGAAGGAGTAGCCCACCAGGCGCATGCCGATCGGCAGGCCGAGCTCGCGGGCGGTGTCCTCGTCGGCGAGCAGGGCCGCGGTGGCGCCGTCGTTGAGACCGGCCGCGTTGCCCGCGGTGATCCGGCCGTGCGGGCGGAACGGCGTCTTCAGCCCGGCGAGCTGCTCGACGGTGGTGCCGGGGCGCGGCGGCTCGTCCTCGGTCGCGAGACCCCAGCCGAGCTCCTTGGACCGGGTGGCGACCGGGACCAGCTCGGGGCCGATCTTGCCGGTCTTCACGGCCTCGGCGTACTTCTCCTGGCTGCGCGCGGCGAAGGCGTCGGTGCGCTGCTTGGTGATGGCAGGGAACCGGTCGTGCAGGTTCTCCGCGGTCTGGCCCATCACGAGCGCCGTCGGGTCGACGAGCTTGTCGGCGATGATGCGCGGGTTCGGGTCGACGCCCTCGCCCATCGGGTGGCGGCCCATGTGCTCGACGCCGCCGGCGATGGCGATGTCGTACGCGCCGATGCCGATCCCGCTCGCGGTCGTGGTGACCGCGGTCATCGCGCCCGCGCACATCCGGTCCAGCGCGAAGCCGGGCACCGACTTCGGCAGACCGGCCAGCAGCGCGGCGGTGCGGCCGATGGTCAGGCCCTGGTCCCCGATCTGGGTGGTGGCGGCGATCGCCACCTCGTCGACGCGCTCGGGCGGCAGCTCGGGGTGCCGCCGCAGCAGTTCACGGATGGCGTTGACGACGAGATCGTCGGCACGGGTGCCGGCGTACATACCCTTTTCGCCTGCCTTGCCGAAGGGCGTTCGCACCCCTTCGACGAAGGCGACATTGCGTACCGACCGCGCGTTCGGCGCGAGCGGTGTTGCTCCTGCGGCCACGAATGCTCCTGAAGTTGAGGTAGTCCTGACCGCACCCTAGCCCCGGTTACCCGTCGGTAACCAGGATGGTGGCCCGGTCGAGTGGGCGAAGGCACACTCCCGGGGTCACCCGCCTCGGCCGCTTGGCCGATCCGGGGGCCGTGGGGAAGTTGCTATGTTCGAGGTGATCAGGGGGAGGGATCACGATGAACTCGCCGGGGCCGGCCGTCACCCGTCGCGCGCTGCTGGGGATGGCGGTCCTCGCCTCGCTGGCCGCCTGCACCCGGGGGAATCCGCCCGCCTCGCCGACGCCTGCTCCTCCGCCACCACCCACTACGCGTCAGTTCCATGACCGGCTGATGGAGCTGGAGAAGAAGTTCGACGCCAGGCTCGGCGTGTACGCGGTCGACACCGGAGGCGGTGCCACGGTCGAGTATCGGGCCGACGAGCGTTTCGCGTTCTGTTCGACGTTCAAAGGGGTGGCCGCCGCCGCGGTCCTGCAGCGCAATCCGTTGTCGCATCTGGAAACCCGGGTCGAATACTCGCGGGACGACCTGATGAAACACGCCCCGGTCACCGGGCGGCACGTCGCCACCGGCATGACGATCCGCCAGTTGTGCGACGCCGCCATCCGGTTCAGCGACGGCACCGCGGGCAACCTGCTGCTGCGGGACCTCGGCGGTCCCGCCGAACTGACGGCGTTCACGCGCAGCCTCGGCGACACCGTCACGCGGATGGACCGGGTCGAACCGGCCATCACCGAAGCGACGCCGGGCGACCTTCGCGACACCACGACGCCGCGGGCCTTCGCCGCCGACTACCGGGAGATCGTGCTGGGCGACACGCTGACGGCCGACAAACGGGACTTCCTGCGCGACCTCTTCCAGCGCAACACCACCGGCGCCCAGCGGATCCGCGCGGGCCTGCCGTCCGGCTGGACCGTCGCCGACAAGACCGGGACCGGCGAGTACGGCACGCTGAACGACATCGCCGTCGTGTGGCCGCCGGACAAAGCACCGATCGTCGTCGCGATCATGTCCAGCAAAGCGACCAAGGACGCTCCGTACGACCAGGCGCTCCTCGCCGAGGCCGCGAAGTACGTCGCCGAAACGCTGACCTAGGCGTAACTCGCGTGTTCAGAGGAGTTACGCCTTCAATCACGCGAGTTACGTCTCCAAGCACGCGAGTTACGCGTTAGTTGCCGGTGGCGCTGGGGAGCAGGGCGGGGCAGCCGGCGGTGATCCAGGCCGGGTCGTATTCGAAGTGCCACTTCTCGTTGTCGTAGCGGCGGCACCAGCCGAGCGCGCCGCCGTTCTTGTCCACCCAGGCGGCCGAGTTCAGCGGCTGGATGTCGACGGCGATTCCCTTGACGTGCATGGAAGTCTCCGGCTGCAGTGCCCATTTCTTGGCCTGCTCCACGGAGCCGAACCGCTCGACGGCCTTGTCGAATTCACGTTGCTGCTGGGCCCGGCTGCGTTTGCCGTCGTTCACGCAGAGCGTGACGTTCTGCTCTTTGGCCTTGGCGCGGAGGGCGTTCCACGCGTCGATCACGTCCGGGCGCATGCCGAAGGTCTCTTCGTCGACATAGCGCTTGTCGACGGCGCAAGTCGGGCCGGACTCGGGTCCGGGGACCTCTTCGAGGACCGCGAGCGCCTGCCCGGTCACCTGCTTGACGGCGAAGCCGGTGGCGCCCAGCGTCACCATCGCGGCCACGACGAGTCCCAGCGCCACGAACACGCTGATCACGGTCCGGCGGCTGGAGATGGATGTGGTCGGCACCACCTCGAAACTACCCAGCGCCCGGCGGGGCGCCAGGGTTTGTGAGGTTGTTCCCAGAACCGCCCGGTAAGCCAACCGAATCGGAAAGCCCAGGTGGAGGGCGGCGTTGCGAAAGCCACTTTCGCAACCTTCAACGTTGCGAAAGTGGCTTTCGCGACGTTCCTGCGGGGCCGTCGGCGGCTGGGTGTCGCGAAAGCCACTTTCGCGACGTCTGACGTCCTGAAAGTGGCTTTCGCGACGCGTCCGGCGAGGCGCGACTCAACGGCTCAAGTACCCGAGCCACCCGCCGTACGACGTGATGTCCTCGGCGCCCTCCACCGCGCCGGGTTCGCACACGAACCCGGACACGTCGCTCCCGTCGGCCAGCCGCACCTTCCCGATCGCCAGCGGCGCCGGGACACCGGCGACGAACTCCCCGAAGCCCGCGAGCGGCAGGTCCCACACCTCGGCCTCGATCGCCGCGCCGCCCGAAGCGACCCGGACGAGACCGGGCTTCGGCGGCACGGTGTCCAGCGCGAACAGCCGGTACTCCGCCGCGGTCGGCCCCGCCGCCACGAACCGGCCGCCCCGCGAGGTCAGTTCGTGGTTCAGCGGCTGCCCGCGCAGATGGGCGCCGACGACGGCGATCCGCGTCCGCCGCGGCACCGAGCGGGCGACGTCGGCGAGGATCCGGTCGGCGTAGGCGGCACCGACCAGCATCACCCCGAACGGCAGCCCGCCCACTGTCCCGGCGGGCACGGCCAGTGACGACAGGCCCAGCAGGTTCGTCGAGTTCGTGAACCGGCCCAGCCGGGCGTTCACGCCCAGCGGATCGGCCTCGACGTCGGCGATCGTCGGATGTTCCGTCGTGGTTGGCAGCAGCAGGCAGTCCACAGTGGACAAGACAGCCGACGCTTCCCGCGAAAGATCCCCGAGCGTCGCGAGGTCGGAGAACAACCGGTGCGCCGGGATGTCCTTGGCCGCACTGATGATCCGCCGCACGGCGGGATCGACGGCGTCCGGGTGGGCGTCGATGAACTCGCCGACCGCCGAGTACCGCTCGGCCACGAACGCGCCCTCGTACAGCAGACGCGCCGCGGCCAGGAACGCCGATATGTCGACAGTGACCAGTTCGGCGCCCGCGTCACGGAACTCGTGAGCCGCCGCGGAGAACGCCTCGGCCCAGCCTTCCTGTAACGGACCCAGCTCCTCAGGCACGCCGATCCGGAAAGGGCGATTCAGCATGGGAAGATCCCGCGGCTCGCTCAGGCAGGCGAACGCCGCCGTCGCCTCGTCGACCGTCCGCGCGAACACGGTCACGCAGTCGATGCTCGCGCACGCGGGCACGACACCGGTCGTCGGCAGCAGCCCGCGCGTCGGCTTCAGCCCCACGATCCCGTTGAACGCGGCCGGGACCCGGCCGGATCCGGCGGTGTCGGTGCCCAGCGCGAGATCCGCGATCCCGAGCGCCACCGCGACCGCCGACCCCGAACTCGACCCGCCCGAAACGTACGCGGGATCGATCGCGTTCCGGACCGCGCCGTGCGGGCTGCGCGTGCCGACCAGCCCGGTCGCGAACTGGTCCAGATTGGTCGTGCCCAGGATCAGCGCCCCGGCCGCACGCAGCCGCGCCACCACCGGCGCGTCCTCGGCGGGCGAGTAGGCGTACTCGGGGCAAGCCGCCGTCGTCGGCAGCCCGGCGACGTCGATGTTGCCCTTCACCGCGGCGAGTTTCCCGTACAGCGGCAAGGATTCCCCCGCCGCGCGACGGGCTTCCAGCTTCTCCGCGTCGGCGAGGACGTCTTCCTCCGGCCGCAGGCCGATCCAGATCTCGGGCCGGTCGACCCGCGCGATCCGGTGGTACGCGGCGCGCACCCGCTCCGGCACGCTCATCCCGCGCTCCTTCCCAGAACCACCAGCGGCGTGCCGGGGGCGACCTGATCGCCGGGGGAGACGAGCACCTCGACGACCTCCCCGGCGGCGGGCGCGGGGATCCGCGCCTCGGTCTTCATCGCTTCGAGGATCACCAGCGTCTCCGCCGCGTCGACCTTCTTGCCGGGCTCGACGTCCACCCGCCACACGGTCGCGGCGAACGGCGCCTCGACGACGTGCCCACCGGGCGGCGCCTCGACCTTCGTGGTCGGGACCTTGGCCCCGACGGGTTCCGGTCGCGGGTCGAATTCGCCCGCCGCCGCCCAGGCCTGCCGTTCCGCTTCGAACGCCGCGCTCTGCTTCGCCCGGAAGGAGGCGATGTCGTCGGCGTTGTCGGCCAGGAACCGCTCGTGGTCGGCCAGCGCGAACTCGCCGTCGGTGATGTCGAGTTCCAGTTCCCCCGCCGAACTCTGTGCCCGCAGGTCGAGCAGTTCCTCGGCGGTCACCGGGTACCACGAGATCCGGTCGAAGAAGCGCAGCAGCCACGGTGAACCCGGTTCGAACGACCCGCGTTGCCGCCAGCCGCTCCACACCTGCACGGTCCGCCCGACGAACTGATACCCGCCGGGGCCTTCCATCCCGTAGATGCACAGGTACGAGCCACCGATGCCCACGGAGTTCTCCGCGGTCCAGGTCCGCGCCGGGTTGTACTTCGTGGTGACCAGCCGGTGCCGCGGGTCCAGCGGGGTGGCCACCGGCGCGCCGAGGTAGACGTCGCCGAGCCCGAGCACCAGGTACTCCGCGTCGAACACCGTGCGATAGACGTCGTCCACACTGGACAGACCGTTGACCCGCCGGATGAACTCGATGTTCCACGGGCACCACGGCGCGTCGTCGCGCACGCCCGCCATGTACCGCTCGATCGCCTCGCGCGTCGCCGGGTCGTCCCAGGACAACGGCAACCGTACGGTCCGGCTCGGTACCACGAGGTCGGCGGTGCGCGGCAGATCGTGCTCCACCTCCTGTACGAGGCCGAGCAGTTTCGGCACCGGGAGCACGTCCGGGTCGACGTGGACCTGCAGTGAGCGGATGCCCGGGGTCAGGTCGACGACACCGCCGCCGCCCTCGAGTCCTTCTCTGGTCAGCCGATCGGCCAGCGCGTGGACCCGCATCCGCAGCGCCAGGTCCAGTTTCATCGGCCCGTACTCGATCAGCAGGTTGTCGTCGCCGCTGCGCCGGTAGGTGACCTCGGGATTCTCGTCCGACGTGGACAGACGACCGAGGATGCCGCCGTCGTCGATCGGCTTACGGCTCGCCTTGACCGCCGAGCCCGGCGCGATACGCAAAGAGCCCGCGTGCTCGGTCGTGATCGGCACGAACCGCACGGTGTCGCCCGGCCGCAGCTGGCCGAGTTTCCACCGCTGCCCGGTCACCACGGTCGCCGGGCAGACGAAGCCGCCGAGGCTCGGCCCGTCCGGGCCCAGCAGGATCGGCAGGTCACCGGTGTAGTCGACGGCCCCGATCGCGTACGGCGTGTCGTGGATGTTCGACGGGTGGAGACCCGCCTCGCCGCCGTCCTCCCGGGCCCAGCGCGGCCTGGGCCCGACCAGCCGGACACCGGTCCGGGCGGAGTTGAAGTGCACCTCCCAGTCGGTGGCGTAGAACGTTTCGACGTCGTCCGGGGTGAAGAACTCCGGCGCCGCGTGCGGTCCCTCCGCCGCGCCGATCTCCCAGTGCGCGGCGAAGACCGGGCGTTCGGCCTCGGGAACGGGGCCGGTGACATCCTGCTCCGGAAGAGGACCGGGGTAGAGGACGTCCCCGGTCGCCAGCGCGCGCCCGCCGTGCCCGCCGAAACCGCCGAGCGTGAACGTCGCCGCGCTGCCAAGGAAGTCCGGCACGGCGATCCCGCCGCGGACGAGCACGTACGCGCGGAGCCCGGCGGTCCCGGTGCCGACGTCGAGCACTCCGCCCGCGGGGATCTCGACCGGCGTCCACTGTGGAACGGGGGCGCCATCGACGGTCACCGGCGACGGCGATCCCGTGACGCAAACGATCGCGTCGTCGGTGAACTTCAGCGAGACACCGTCCACAGTGCACTCCAGGCCCGCCGCGCCTTCGGGATTGCCCAGCGCGCGGTTGCCCAGCCGCAGGGACAGGTCGTCCATCGGCCCGTTCGGCGGGACACCCACGTGCCAGAATCCCAGCCGGCCCGGCCAGTCCTGGACGGTGGTCATCGTGCCGCCGCGCAGAACCTCGATCCGCGGTTCGGGGTCGGCGATCGTGTCGAGGGTCGCGGTGTCGTGGGTGACCTCGTGCAGCCGCCGATCCGCGGCGGCCGCGCGCAGCTGACCGAGGTTCGTCCGGACGCCGTCCACCCGGCTTTCGCCGAGCGCCTCGCCCAGCGCGGACAGCGCCTCGGCCCGGTCCGCGCCGACGGTGATCACCTTGGCGAGCAACGGGTCGTAATGCGTCGTCACGTTCGCGCCGGCCTCGACCCAGCTGTCGACCCGGACGTTTTCGGGGAAGTCGGCGCGGGTCAGCAGGCCCGCGCTCGGCCGGTGCCCGGCGGCGGGATCCTCGGCGTAGACCCGCGCTTCGATCGCGTGCCCGCGTGGCGACGGCGCGGTGGCGAACATCCCGGTGTCGCCGTCGGCGAGCCGGAGCATCCACGCGACCAGGTCGATCCCGTACACCGCCTCGGTCACCGGATGCTCGACCTGAAGCCTCGTGTTGACTTCGAGGAACGCGGCCTCTTCGCGGACTGGGTCGTAGATGAACTCGACCGTCCCTGCCGACCGGTAGCGCACCGAAGCACAGAGGCCGACGGCCGCCGAGACCAGTTTATCCCGCACCGCTTCGGAAAGTCCCGGAGCGGGGCACTCTTCGAGCACCTTCTGATTGCGCCGCTGCAGGGTGCAGTCCCGCGTGCCCAGCGCCATCACCTCACCTGTGCCGTCGCCGAAGACCTGGACCTCGACGTGCCGCGCGCGGGTCACGAGCCGTTCGAGGAACACGCCCGAGGTCGAAAAGCTCTTGGCCGCGATACTCTGCACCGCTTCCCAGGCGTCGCGCAGTTCGGCGGCGGACGCGCAGGCGCGCATGCCGATCCCGCCGCCACCGCCGGTGGCCTTGAGCATCACGGGATAGCCGATCTCCTCCGCCGCCGCCTCGGCGTCTTCCAAGCCGGCCAGCAGCCCGGTGCCCGGCAGCAGCGGAACGCCCGCCTCGACGGCCTTTTCCCGTGCGGTGTGCTTGCTGCCGAAAACCTCCAGATGCTCCGCGGCGGGACCGGCGAACCGGATCCCGGCCGCTTCCACGGCCCTGGCGAAAGCGGCGTCCTCGGACAGGAAACCGTAACCGGGGTGGATCGTGTCCGCCCCGGTCTTCAACGCGGCTTCGATGATGGCGTCGGCGAGGAGGTAGCTCTCCCTCGCCGGCGCCGGGCCGAGCCGGACGGCTTCGTCGGCGAGTCGTACGTGCGCGGCCGTACGGTCGGCGTCGGAGTGGACGGCGACCGTCGGAATGCCCATCTCCTTTGCGGTGCGGATGATCCGGACCGCGATTTCCCCCCGGTTGGCGACGAGCAGCTTCACGCGTCACCGCCGGTGACGATCATCCGGACCGGTGTCGGGTCGAAGCCGTTGCACGGGTTGTTGATCTGCGGGCAGTTCGACACCAGTACCAGAACCTCGGTCTCGGCGCGCAGCTTGACCTCCAGGCCGGGCGCGGAGATGCCGTCGACGATGCCCAGCGTGCCGTCCTGTTCCACCGGCACGTTCATGTACCAGTTGACGTTGCTGACCAGATCTCGTTTGCCGAGACCCCATTTGGCGCCCTCGGTCAGGAAGTTCTCGACGCAGGCGTGCTGGTACCGCGTGTGCTGGCCGTAGCGGAGGCTGTTCGACTCCTTGCTGCAGGCGCCGCCGATCGTGTCGTGCCGTCCGCAGGTGTCTTCGACGACGGTCAGCAGCGGCGCGCCCTCGCCGGTGCGCAGCACACTGCCGGTGGTCAGGAAGATGTTGCGCTGTGCGGCGATCGTGGCGGCCGCGCTGTATCTCTTCGCCGTGTCGGCGGCGTCGTAGCAGAGGAAGTCGACGGCCTGGTTGCCGCCGAGATCGATGATCGCGAGCGTCTCGCCCTTCCGCAGCACGGTGGAGTACGGCGCCCGCGCGGCGACCACGGTGTCGGAGATGATCGTCATGCCAGGCCCCTTGCGGTGAGGTAGTCGGCGGTGTTCTCGAAGGCGCGCTGTGCTTCGGGTGACGCAGTCCATTCGGGACTGTCCGGAGTGGACGGCGCGGACTGCTGGGCGAGCACGCGCAGCGGGGTGACCGTGTAGCCGGGGCGCGGGTCGAGCGGATGCGGCACGTTGGCGATCAGGACGACCACCGGCAGTTCCGTGCGCAGGACCACGGTCTTGCCGGGGCCCGCCGAGCCGGTGAACGTCAGCCCTCCGTCGGCCTCCACGTGCACGCCCTGGAAGAAGGACAGGCTCGGCGGCAGATCGCGCGGGGTGAGGCCGTGTTTGGCGGCGGCGAGGGTGAACAGCGCGTTCCCCGACGGCGAACCGCCCTGCGGGCTACCATCCCCGTAGCGCCCGGCGTTTCCGTCCACAGTGGACGTTCCGCAGAGGGCGTCGTGCTTGCCGCTCTCGTCGGTGACGACGGTCGCGAGCACCCGCGCCTGGTCCGACAGCAGCGCGATCGCCTCGCCGAGATAGGCGTTCCACTGGACCTTCACCGTGTCCGCGACGTTCAGCCGCTCCCAGGGCTGGTCCGCGTTGTACAGCAGCAGATGCGCGCAGGCGTCGCCCTCGACGTCGGTCAGCCGCAGCTCGGTGCCGCGGGCGAGGACCTTGTGGGTGTAGCCGCCACCGGCGACGGTCTCGGCCCAGACCAGCTTCGCCGGGTCGATCCCGGGCGGCGGATCCGGCCAGGTGGACGCGGGGATGGACGGCATCGCTTCGGCCACCGTGCCCGCTTGGGCGCGGGCGTGGTCGCGAGCGCCGTACGTGGTCGATGTCGTGCTCATGGAACCTTCCTTCAGGTCGCGGGGACGGGAACCGTGGTGAGCGCGGAGCGGCGGCGCCAGCAGAGGTAGCCGGTGAGCAGCGCGGCGCCGACGAACTCGATCGGGAACAACCGGACCCAGACGGAACCGGTGCCCGCCAGGTCGTAGATCTCGGCTCGTGGCCAAGCGATGTTGACGATCATCATCGCGCCGTACCCTACTGCCGCGATGTTGACCGGAATAGCCCATCGTCCCAGCGAGAAATGGCCGGGTTCGGCGCTGAACCGGCCTTGACGGCGCCGGATCAGCAGCGGTCCGGTCACCAGGAGATAGGCGAGGTAGACCACGACCACCGAGGTGCCGGTGATGGTGCTGAAGATGGTCGGATTCCCCAGATTCAGCAGCAGAAGCCCGATGGCGAGCAGCCCGGAAAGGACCGCTGGCGCGATCGGCGTACCGGTGCGGGCGTTGACCGCGGAAAGGCGTTTGGCGCCAGGGAGCGCGCCGTCGCGGGCCATCGAGTAGATCAGGCGGACGGTGCCGGTCTGGATGGTCAGGGTGCAGACGACGACCGCGATCGCGACGTCGGCGAGGAAGACCCGGCCGAGGGTGTCGCCGAAGACGGCCGTGATCACGTACGGCAGGCCCTTCCCGGCGAGTTGCCCGTCGGTCAGGCTCGGTGCCGCCATCAGCGCGGTGATGACGACGGCGAGACCGCCGACCCCCGAGATCAGCAGTGCGCGAAGCACGGCACGCGGGGCGATGCGGCGCGCGTCCTTGGTCTCTTCGGCGACGGAGGCTGCGGTGTCGAAGCCGTACAGAACGTAGGCCGCCATCAGCGCCGAAGCGAGAACGCCACCGGCTCCCGGGCTTTCACCGGCGGGCTGGAGCACGACCTGCGGGCCGCGGACGGCGAACAGCGCGAGACCGACGATCAGCACCAGGACCCCGACGAGTTCGGCCCCGACCCCGATGTCGTTGATCCGCGCCATGAGCCGCACGCCGCCCGCGTTGATCGCGGTGGTGAGGACGATCAGCAGGGTGCCGAGCAGGACCGCGTTGCTGGCGCCGGTCGGGGAGGTGATCGCCGGATCCCCGCCGACGAGCTGGAACCCGCTCCAGACCGACGGGAGGACGACCTGCAGCGCGATCGCGGCGCCGGCGAGGGCCACGACGCAGCCCACCAGCATCATCCAGCCGGCCAGCCACCCCGCGAATCCGGGGGAGAGGTGTTTCGCCCACTGGTAAACCGATCCGGCCAGCGGAAATCGGGCGGCGAGTTCGGCGAAGTTGAGCGCGACGAGCAATTGCCCGGCGATCACCAGCGGCCATGTCCAGAAGAAGAGCGTGTCGCCGAAGGAATAGCCGAAGGCGAACAGCTGGAACACCGTCGTAAGGATGGAAACGAAGGAGAAACCGGCGGCGAAGGCGGAGAAACCGCCCAGTGTACGGCGAAGTTCTTGGCGGTACCCGAAGGCGGAAAGGTCCTCGGAGGGCATTGCGGAGGCTCCTGTCTCAAGGGCCGGATTTCGATCGGCTGACCGAAATTAAGCGCGTGCGGGATCCTTCCGATCTCCGCCGGGTAAGCGCGGTGTTAACAGATACCGGATTCGGTAACCTTGGCCGACCGCCGGACGTAACAAAGATCTTCGCGGAGAAATGGCAGGATCGGATAGATGACGAAAACGACCGGGGTGGGCAGGCCGAGAGCCAGCGGCGCCGCCGCGAGCAAACAGGAGGCGCGGCTCGCCGTCTTGGACGCGGCGGGGGAGCTGTTCACCGGTGCCGGGTACGCGGCGACGACCACCCGGGCCATCGCCGAACGCGCCGGGCTGCGCCAGGCGTCGCTCTACTACCACTTTCCGTCCAAAGAGGACATTCTCGCGGCGCTGCTGGAGGACACCGTCCGGCCGTCACTGGACGTCGCGGGCGGGCTGTCGGCCAAGCTCGCGCCGGTCGGCACACGGCTGTGGGCGCTGGCCTACGCGGACATCAACCTGCTCGGCAGCGCGCGGCACAACCTCGGCGCCCTGTACCTGCTGCCGGAGATCTCGTCGCCGCGGCTGGCGCGATTCCGGGCCGAGCGGGCGGAGCTCAAACGCGTCTACGGCTCGCTCGTCGCGGCGGCCCGGGTCCCCGCAGACCTTCGCGGCATCCGGACCGACCTCGTGTTCGGGCTCGTCGAGAGCATCGCGATCGTCCGGCGGGACCAGCCGGACCTGGACGTCGAGGCGCACGCCGTCGAAGGGGCCGACGGCGTGCTGAGGCTCGCCGGTCTCGGGGAACCGGACGCCGCGCTGCACAGGGCGGCGCGGGCGTTACTGGAGGGCTGAAAGCCGGGTCAGGCGGCGGTGGCGTGCAGTGCCTTGCTCAGCACGGCCACCGTCAGCTCGACCTGCCAAGGCCGGGCGCCACCGTCGCGCAGGACCTGGGCGACCGAGTCCTCGCTCAGATCCGCGGGGGGACGCCAGCAGGTGCGGCGCACCAGCTCCGGCAGCAGCAGGTTCTCCACCGGCAGCCGCCGGTCCTCCGCGATCGCGGACAGCGCCGCGCGGGCGGCCGAAAGCCGGGCGGCGGCGTCGGGATCCTTGTCCGACCACCGGTTCACCGGCGGCGGTCCGTCGGTCTGTTGCGCGGGGGTCGGCAGTTCGTCGGCGGGGAGCGCGCGGGCGGCCTGCAGATGCCGCAGCCAGCTCGCGGTGTACTTGCGCTGGACCCGGCCGCTGAACACCGGCAGCGCCTGCAGCTGCTCGACGGTCTTCGGGTCCGCGGTGACGGCGTTGATGATCGCGCTGTCGGGCAGGATCCGGCTCGGCGCGCGATCGCGTTTGCGGGCGAGCTCGTCGCGCGCCTGCCACAGTTCGCGCACCGCGGCGAGGCCACGGGCGCTGCGGATCTTGTGCACGCCGGACGTCCGGCGCCACGGCTCGGCCCGCGGTGCGGGCGGCGGCGCGGTGCGGACGGCCTCGAACTCCTGCTGGGCCCATTCGAGCTTGCCCTGGGCGGCCAGGTCTGCTTCGAGTTTCTCGCGCAGCTCGATGAGCAGCTCGACGTCGAGGGCGGCGTAGTTCAGCCAGTCGACGGGAAGCGGGCGCTTCGACCAGTCGGCGGCGCTGTGGCCCTTCTCCAGCTGGTAGCCGAGAAGCAGCTCGACGAGGGTGCCGAGGGCGACGCGTTCGTACCCCGCGAGCCGTCCGGCGAGTTCGGTGTCGAAGAGGCTCTTCGGACGCAGATCGAGTTCGGCGAGGCACGGCAGGTCCTGAGAGGCCGCGTGCAGCACCCATTCGGCGTCGTTGAGCACTTCCGCGAGGGGTTCGAGCTGCCCTTCGAGCGGAATGGGGTCGATGAGGAAGGAGCCGGCACCTTCGCGGCGCAGCTGCACGAGATAGGCCTTCGGCCAGTATCGGTAGCCGGACGCGCGTTCGGTGTCCACGGCGATGGCCCCGCTGCCGCCCGCGATCTTCGCGCAGGCTTCGGCGAGGGCGGTCGCGTCGGCGATCACCGGTGGAGTGCCCTCGGCGGGCTCGCGCAGCAGGACCGGTCCACCGGTGTCGTCGGTGCCGGTCTTCGGGTCCGTCTGCGGTTCTCCGGGTCGGTCGCCTTCCATAGGTGAAGACCCTACGGGACGAGCGGGCCGCGCCTGGTCCGCCCGCCCCGCAGGGCTGTTCGCCTTTGTCAGCGGATCACGCCGGCACGCATGGCCAGCGCCACCATCTGAGCCCGGTCACCCGTGCCGAGCTTGCGCCCGATGCGGGAGAGGTGAGACTTCACCGTGAGAGCGGAGAGGCTGAGTTCCTCGCCGATCTCCTTGTTGCTCTGGCCGTCGGCCACGAGCTGCAGCACCTCGACCTCGCGCGCCGAAAGCTCGCGCGGGGTGTTGTCGGTGCCCGCGACCCGGGTGCCGGTGGCCAGGACCGGTGCGACGCTCGGGTCCGCGTAGACGCCGCCCTCGAGCACCCTGCGGACGCCGTCGGTCACTACGACCGGCGAAGCCGACTTGAGCAGGTATGCCTGGGCGCCGGCCTGGAACGCCGACCTGACCGCGTACGGGTCGTCTGATGAAGCGAGCACCACTACTCGAGGCCAGCCGTGGCTACGGAGTTCCGTAACCAGCTCGATGCCGCTGCCATCCGGCAGTCCGAGATCGAGGATCGCCAGGTCACAAGGCCCGGTGGCCTGTGCTCGCGCCCTCGCCTCGGCCACCGTGGCGGCCTCGTGGACGGTGCCCGCACCCATCTGTGCGAGTCTTGCTGAGATTGCCTCCCTCAACAGCGGGTGGTCATCGACCACCAACACGGAAAAAAGCTCTTCCCGCGGGTGCGGAACCATGCTCGCCGGCAATGAACCGGCTGGCGTGGATCGGACGGCCTGAGAAATGCCGACGGTAGCCACGTCACTACCTCCCTGGAGTCGGTCGTGCCCCCCGACCGGCACCGGGACTTTCGGCCGTTTAGCCGCGCCAGCTTTAGACCGAAAGTGGTGTCGTCGATGGCACTGTAGCCGCCCTGAGGCCTTCGCGGGGGGATCGAATGGGTATCTATCTCAAACCAGTGGTCACTCAGGGAGTTCGTAGTAACACGATCGGGCTAGTACACAGCCGGTGGCTAACACATCGCCGAAAGAACGCGATGGACTTGAGTTACCGGGGCGCGACCGACTGTGCAGATGGGGCGTGCACCTGCCGGTGCCGCTGCCCGGGAGCCTCGGCGGACGGTGCGGCGGGAGCCGGAAAGCGGCTCCGGCATGGGGCTTGATCAACTTCGCGGAGCGTCATGATCGCTTCGCTCGGTGACAATCACGGTGACGCTCCGGAAGCGTATCGGGGTGCTCGCGGGCGGATTCGATCTTGTTGCTGACGGTGACAGCCGGGTTAGCACGAACGGGGTGGTCCAGACCTCTGAGCGACCGGCTCCGCGCAGGTGGGAGCTGGTCTAGTCCAGATGGCCGCCAAGTGACCTTCGGGGGCGTACGGACGCTCTGAGGGGCTCGCGAATGGCTCACGAAGCCTCCTTCGGCCGCTTCGTGAGCGTTGCGGCTATCCGTGAAGGCCTCCTTGGCTGCTTTTCAACTTAGGTTCCCAAACTTATGACTGGAACCCAAGCTGGAAAGGGTGCTGGACCTGCGGGAACGTGGGTCCAGCACTCCGCCACTGATCATGTCCCTGCCCTGGTGTTGCGTGCTGTGTCGGCTAGACTCGGCGTGCACAAAATGGGGTCCAATGGCGACCGCCGCCCAGCGAGCTTGCTGGGGGTTTGTTCATGACGAAAGCTTTGACTCGCCGTCTGTCGGGTCGCCGTCTGTCCGAGGTAATCGACTCTGGGGAGTACCCGCAGCTGCGCGCGGTCATTTACGCGAGGGCGTCGAACGCGGTCAAGGGTCGGAAGGTCTCGGTGGCCTCGCAGATCGCGACGGGCCGCAAGTTCTGCTCCCAACACGGCATCGCCGTGGTCGCGGTCCTGGTGGACAACAACCTGTCGGGGTCGCGGTATGCGACCGAGGAACGCCAGGACTACAACGAGGCGTTGCGGCTGTTGTCGACCGGGCAGGCAAACACGCTGTGGACGTGGGAGAACTCCCGGGCTCAGCGGAACCTGTCGGTGTTCGCCAAGCTGCGCGACATTCTGGAAAAGGTCGGGGGCTACTGGGCTTACGACGACCGGATCTATGACATGAACGATCCGGACGACCGGATCGACACCGCCGAGGACGCCGTCGACGCGGAGCGGGAGTCGGAGAAGATCCGCAAGCGGACCCGCCGGGGTGTCGAGGCTCGCGCAATGGAAGGGCTGTGGGCTGGCCCGCTGGGCTACGGGTACCGGATCGTCTATGACCAGCGGACAGGCGAGGCGCACCGTGAGGTGGATCCGGAGACGGCGCCGTTCGCGGAGGCGATCGTGGACCGGTTGATCGAGGAACCGAACGCGTCGGTGCTGGTGCGGGAGCTGATCGAGGCGGGTGTTCCGTGCGCTCGCGGTCACGTGTGGCGGGCAGACCACGTGAAGAAGCTGCAACACCTGTCGAAGGACCCGCACGGCTGGGCGAAACTCATTGACTCGCTTTCCACCGCGCAGCAGGAGGCAGCGTATGAGGCGCTGGTGCGGGCGCGGAAGGACACGCCGTCTCAGGTCGCGCAGCAGATGAATCGGGAGCAGTGGGATCACCCGCTGCCCGGGGAGTGGAATGTGTCCAAGGTCCGCAACATCGCGCTCAGCCCTGTGATCGCCGGGTTGCGGGTGTTCCGCAAACAGATCATCGGCAAGGGAGTCTGGCAGCCGATCATCAGCGATCGGAAACGCGCGCTGATCGTGGCCCGCCTGGGCGATCCGAGCCGCAGTACGGTGCGCGACGGAACGCGGGTCAAGTACTTGCAGACCGGGATCCTGTTGTGCGGGATCTGCGAGACCCCGACTCGCTCCACCCCGCTGAAACGGGCGCGGCCCGGCTACCGCTGCCCCCATGGGCATCTCATGCGGGACATGGAACGCACGGACGCCTACGTGGTGGAGGCGGTGCTGTCCCGGCTGGAGTCCGAGGACGCGCGGGAGCTGTTCCGCTACGAGGACCAGGCCGACGAGCTGACGAAGGCCGTAGCGACCGCGCGGGAGCTGCGTGCACGGCTGGACGGGTTCACCGACTCGGCCGCCAACGGCGGAATCGGACCGGAACGTCTGTCCCGCATCGAGGCGAAGCTGGTGCCGCAGATCGAGGCGGCCGAGGAACGCGTGCGCCAGATTGGAGTGTCGCCGGTGGTCGCGGACCTGCTCGGCGCGGACGCCAGGACAGTGTGGGCGGGGCTGTCGCTGTCGCAACAGCGGGAGGTATTGCGGGCGGTGGTCACTCCCCGCCTGCTGCCCACCAAGGGCGGGCGCGCACCGTTCAACCCGGACGACATCATGCTGACCTGGCTGGGCGCCCCGGTAGCTATACCGGGCGTGGACGACTCGTTCGACGACGAAGTGCTGGCCGAGGTCAGCTGAGACGAATAGAGCGTGGCCCCGGCATCCTGTGAGGATGCCGGGGCCACGTGCTGTCAGCCGACTGCCTTGTTCAGGTGGACCCGGCGCACGGTCGGGCCGAAGATGCAGGAGAGCCGGTCACGCTGAGCCGTGGTGAACGGCGGTGCGGTGGCCGCCGCGTCCCGTGCGGCCTGGAGAACGGCGGGTGTGAGCACGGAGGCCGGATCGGTGATCGCCGTGCCGGAGCGGGTGTCAGCCACGGCCGGTCTCCCAGCCCTCGGCGGCCCGGTACGGGGTGTCTCCGGCGGTCTCAGCGGGCACAAGCGGTGCCCCCTGGCGGGTGCGGGGGTCTACCAGCGGGGTGACCTTCCTTTCGGTGGAGATGACGACGCCGAAGGCGGCCAGCAGGGTCACCAGGCCGGTGATGACACCGGTGGTGGCGTTGCCCTGGTCGGTGGTGATCAGTCCGGATCCGACGAGGCCGGACACGATCGCGGTGAGCGCGCCGACGATGGATCCGGCGATGCGCAGGGGGTAACGAGACACGTGTGTTTACTCCTTGGGTGTGCGGGGTGGGACGGAATCGAGGTAGTCGTAGGCGCGGACGAACGCGCGGGCGGTTTTCCAGGCCAGCCAGACGAACAGGACGAGCAGGAGCAGCCAGCCGCCGTTGCCGGTCACGGGATCGTGAGCCATTGGCCCGCGTAGATGCGGTTCGGGTTCGAGATGTTGTTCCGCGAGACGAGAGCGGTGACGGTGGTCCCGAACTTCGCGGCGATGCCGGAGAGGGTGTCACCGGACCGGATTTGGTATCGCTGGCCGCTGGAAGTGGCGCCGCGGATTCGGATCTTCTGCCCGGCGTAGATGCGGTTCGGGTCGGAGATTCCGTTGAGCGCGGCCAGCGCGGCGACGGTGGTGCCGAACTTCGCGGCGATGCCGGAGAGGGTGTCGCCGGAGCGGACGGTGTAGACCTCGGTGTCGGCCGGTGGCGTCGGTGTCGGAGGAACCGGCTGCGGCGCAGGGCCGCTGCCGCCGGTGACGAGATCGGAGAGCGTGAACTGCCCGATGGTGGCGTTGCGGTCGACGTGGCCGCCGATGCCGGGAACGGTCCCGGTCTGGGTGTGCTGGTGCAGCGCGAGTTTCGGGTGGGTCCAGCCGGGGTTTCCGGGGTTGCCGTTGTAGCGGGCGATCCACAGCAACACGCCGTCATCAGCCCACCGGGCGGGGTCGAGGACTCGGGTGAACCAGTCCAGGTTCGCGTACACCAGCACCTTGCGGACGCCGGTCGCGGCGCGCAGGCGTGCGATGAACCGCGGAATGAAGGCGTTGGCGGTGCCACGCAGTTCGGCGGCTTCCATGTCGAGCATCGGCGCCAGGGATCCGCTGGTGTGCAGGTTGTTCTGGCGCAGGTGGTGGGCGAAGTGATCGGCCTGGGCGTCCGGGTTGCCGGGGCGGGCGAAGTGGTAGCCGCCGGGGACGACGCCGGCGAGGCGGGCGGCGGGGACGCGGGGGCCGCTGGTGCGGTCGGTGTAGCCGGTTCCTTCGGTGAGTTTGAACGAGCAGTAGGTGATTCCGTTGCCTCGCACGGCGTTCCAGTCGTGGACCGGGTTCCAGTGCGACACGTCGATGCCGTAGTCGGTCAAGGGGTTGGTGGTCCTTCGGGTGGGCGGTTCATCTGGGCGCGCAGGGCGCCGACTTCGAGCAGCAGCCGCGCGTTCTCCTGGCGCACGGCGGACAGTTCGGTTTTCACGGCCGTGAGTTCGGCCAGGACGTCACGGGTGTGCGTGGCGCGGTCTTTCAGCAGCGCCTGATATCCGGCGTGCAGCTCGGCCAGCGCCTGGTGATCGGCCGAGGTACGAGCGGTGCGGATCGCGCGGCGAGCCGCGAGCAGGCCGGTGAGGGCACCGGTGGCGGGGCCGAGGGTCGCGGCCAGCGCGGTGAGCCAGTCAGGCGTCACAGGCGGCTCCAGGGTTCAGCGGCGGACCCGGAGGGTGAGGGTGTCGGCGAGGCCGTCGGTGGTGCTGAGGGTGCGGCGGCTGCCGATGACGACAGCGGCGATAGGGCCGCCGAGCCCGTCGGGGTCATGGATGTGGAGTGTGTCGAGGAGTCGTCGGCGAGGGTCTCCGACGACGGCAATGTCTCGAAGGACGGTGGTGGGCTGGGCGAGGTCGGCCAGCAGGGACGTGGTGATGGCCTGCATGGAGTCGAGGGTTTGCCGGAACGGGTTGTCCGGCAGGGCGAGGACACGTCGGCCATAGCGGGCGATGGAAGCGTCATGGGTGGCGACGTGGGCTATGGGGCGGCCGTTGATCACGGGATTACCGACGAGCCGCAAGGCTGGCGTGCGGCGGTCGTCGAGGGCGAACCGCAGCGCGAAGCTGTTGGTGTTCTGGATTTCCAGCTTGACGCGGTCCTGGCTGACGGGCATCGCTCGCACCGTGATGCCGGTGGTGACCTCGGCTCCGGTGTCCCGGCGTATCGGGCGGCACGCGGAGAAATGTTTGTAGCCTTCGTTCGTGTAGGTGCTGAGGGGGTACACCGACAGAAGGTTGCCGAGGAACGTGGACCTGGTTTGGAAGGTGACGATCGGTCGGCTGGTGCCCATGGGGGCTTCGAGTTCGTCGGCGGTCGCGGGTTCGTAGACGTTGACGTCTTTCATGGATTTCAGCCGGGGTACGGCGGTGAGGCTGATCTCGTTGCGGATCGAGTCCAGCGAGGTCGAGAGCGACAGTTCCGTGAGCGCCCCGGCAGCGGAGAGGGTCGCGGTAGCCGGTCGCGCGGCCAGGGCGTGCACGGTGTCGCGGTTAAGGAACCGGAACCGCCCGTTCTCGCTGTAGCTGATCACCCCGAACTCCGCTGCCGCTGCTTGTTTGAGGACGTCGAAGGAGTCGGCGTTGACGATGTCGGGCAGACCGGTCATCCAGTTCAGGCCGGTGTCGATTTCCGCTTGCGGCGTGTGCGGTGCGCCCCAGTCCGCGGGTGGCGCGGCCGCGATGCTGATTTGCAGGCAGCTCACCGGGACCGGCGTGCAGGCGAAGACCCGGGTTCCGCCGCTGCTGCTTTCCTCGGAGATCAGGGGCACGGTCTCGGTCGCGATGGGCGTGATCGTGCCGTCGACCATCCAGCAGGTCTCGATCGTGTACTTGGGCGACGAGGTGTAGCGGAACCAGAGGCCGACCCGATGCCACGCGGCCTCACCGGCGAAAGTGGGGCCGTTGATCGTGGTGACCAGGGACCGGTTCGAGTGGACCTTCAGCACGACTCGCCCGCCGGTGGTCACGCCGACAGCGAACGTCCCACCGGAAATGCCCCGGACGCCGGTGCTCATGCTGAGGATGTCGCCGTTCATGTTCGGCGCGAAGGTGTTGCTGGCACCGGCTTTGCAGTGGAATTCGAACAGGTGCCCCCGGCCCGGCCAGCTGGGATAGAACTCCAGCGCCGCGTTGGCGTTCATGTTCGCGGACAGTTTCGCCGTCCCGTTCGCCGCGAGCATCCCGTAGGGACCGGGGACGAACGCGGGCACGCTCGCGTCGAGCTTTTCGCCGTAGCCGAAGTCGGAGTTGAAGCCGACGTCGGCGATCAGGCCGCCGTGACAGGTCATCGCGAACATGCAGTCGGGCCGGGGTGGTGGGGAGGCGAAAATGCCGTTGCGCCGCAACACGTAGTCGATGACCCATTGGGTGTTGATGCGCCATTGGAACGGCCACTCGGTGGTGTTGTAGTGCTGCTCCTCCTCTTGCGCGACCGGTGGCAGCGTCACCGATGCCCGGAGCGTTTCGGCTGGATCCAGCGCGGCTAGCTCCACCGACCGGCCGGTCGCCGACAGCGTCAGCGTGCGGGTGGAGCCGGTGAACTGGCGGACGAGTTCCCGCCCCGACGCGGTGAGCAACCCCAGGTCACACGTCAGCGGGGCGTCGACGAGGTCGGTGTCGCGCAGCAGGGAATCCGGCCTGTACGGCGTGAGCACCCTGGCGATGTCGCGGGAATCGTCGGCGCGCTGGCCGGCGAGGGTGGCAGCCAGGGTCGCGGTTGTGTAGCCCTCGATCAGGGTGCACTCGTCCGGGAGATCCCCGGAGATCTGCCGTTCGATGACCAGGCTTTCGGCAACAGTGGACAGATCCGAGAGCGGATGGTCGAACCCGCCGCTCCGGCCCCAGTCCACGCGAACCTTGGCGCGGGGCTGGCGTTGCGGGGCGTCGACCGCCGCCGCCAGTTCGTCGGGTTGGGTCATCTATACCTCCAGCAGGGTGAGCGTGGTCGCGAACGATCCGGGAACGGGGTACGTCCATGGCATCGACTCGATCAGCACCATTGCGGCGCCGCCCCCGGCCGACCACCCCACCGGCTCCGGTCCGCTGGTGAGCGACCACGCCGAGGTGGTCACCATTGCGGCCTGCCCGAGCAGCAGACCCGGGCGTACCGACGCGGCACCGCCGGTCGCGGGCACGGTCAACCTCATCCGGGCGCCGTCGCTGGTGGGTGTGGCCGGTGTCGTCGACATGGTGGTGATCACGACGTCGGCCGCGTTGAGCACGAACGCGGTCAGCGTCACCGGGACCGTGGAGGCGACGCTGGCGGCGAACGTCACCGGCTCGCCCGGCAGGATCGGGACGGCGGACCGGGTCAGCAGCAGACCGCCGCCAGTGTCGGCCGTGGTCCACGTCAGAGCCCCGGATCCCGCAGGTGCCGGGTGTTCGGGAGGGGTGAGCGGGGTGGCCTGCCAGGTGAGGGTTCCGGCGGTGGCGAAACCTTCTGGGCCATGCTCGACGCTCCCGGCCGTGGCCACCTGGACAGGTAGCCGGTTTCCGGCGGTCGGGTCCAGCAACCACACCGGTCCGCCGAGCAGGCCCGCGTACAGCAGCGACAGCCACCGGTGTGTGTCCTCGTCAAGGTAGGGCCATGAGAGGACCCAGGTGCGGCGGATCCCGAGCCGGTCGATTGTCGGGCGCCCCGTGATCGACCGGTGCAGCCCGCCGGTGCGGACCTGCACCATTTCCGGGGCTCCGCCCAGCGACGGTGACGGCAGTGCCCGTAGCGCGCCGAGCGGCCCCAGCCAGAACACGGATTCGTCCACCGCAATCACCGTTCCTTTCGTTAGCGTCGGGCGTTGGCTGCGTTGACCGTGTTCACCAGTCGTGCAGTCCCCGCCCCGTCGACGTGGAGCCGTGCGCCGTCCAGCGCGAGCAGGACCCCAGCCGTCACGGCGGCCGAGATGGACGCGGCGTCCAGTGCGGACGTTCCCGGCTGGAACACCGGCCGGACCGGTGCAGCTATCTGGCCGTTCACCGCCGATGCGGTGCCGGGAGCGGGTGGTGTGTCCACTCGTAGGGTGTTGGTGAGGCCGGTCAGGTAGTCCCGGATCGACGGTTCGCCGTCTTCCAGCCCGCTCAGCAGACCGCGCATGATCAAGCGGCCGTTCCCGGTGAGGAGGACCCGGTCCCGTGCGGGTGGTCCCTTCCACGAGGTGATCCAGTTGGTGAGTTCGCCGAGCCGGTCTTTCACCCAGCCGAACCCGGAGGTGAGGCCGTCGACCAAGCCGCGGATCACGTTCCGCCCGGCTTCCCACAGCAGGGAGCCGAGGTTCCCGAGCGCGCCGAGGATGCGGCCGGGAATGCTGGCGACGAGATCGAGCACGCCGCCGATGCTGTGCGAGACGATCCCTTTGATCATTCCCCAGGCGCCGGAGACGATGTTCTTCACGCCGGTCCACGCCTGATCCCAGTTGCCCGAGATCAAACCGGTCACCACGGAGATGACGCCGGAGATCACGGTCAGCGCACCGGAGATGATCTCCACGATCGCGGAGAACTTGCCCTTCACCAGGCCAAATAGCTCCAGGATGATCGGCATCAACAGCTGGCTGATCTGCGTGATCAGCGGAGTCAGCGCGACGGCGAGCTGGGTGAACAGCCCTGCGGCCTGCACGATCACCGGCAGCAGCGACGTCACCAAATCGAGCAACGGCGGCAGCAGCCCGGACACCAGTTGCAGCAGCGGCGGCAGGATCGGCAACAGCGCCGTCACGATCCCGAGGAACGCTTCCGCCAGCGGCGGGATCACCGGCAGCAGCGCCGCGAGAATTTGGCCCGCGATCTGACCGAGCAGACCGCCTACCTCCGACAGCACCGGCGTAGCCGCCTGCAACGCGGTCGACACGACACCCGCGAGTTGCTGAATCGCTTGCACCACAACGGGAAGCACCGGCATGACCGCGTTCAGCGCGGCCAGCAGCACCGAGGTGAACACCCCGCCCAGCGCGGACAACACCGGCAGCACGGCCGAGAGGGCTTGCAGCAGCGCGCCACCGAGCTGCCCGATGATCGGCGACAGCGCGGTCAGCAACTGCCCGAGCGCGGGGGCAGCGAGCCGCAGCGCCTGCACCAGGAGCCCGCCGAACTGCGTGATCAGCGGCGCGAGCGTCCGCGCGAGCTCCACCAGGGCGGGAGTCAGCTCGGTGACCGCCGCGCCGAGAGCGCCGCCGAGCTGCCCCACCAGCTCCGCGACGGCCGGGGCCAGCGCGCCGACGATCGGCGCGAGCGCGGCAGCCGCCGGAACCAGGACCGCCGCCAACGCCTGGGCCGCCGTGCCCAGCACGGGAGCCAGGGCGGCGAGGACCTGGCCGAGCGGAGCCATCGCGGGTGCCAGCGCGGCGAACGCCGCCCCGATCATCGGCCCCAGCTGCGCGATCGCCGGAGCGATCGAGGTGACGATGGCCTGGCCGAGCGCGACGAGAACCGGCATCAAACCGGAGGTGACCGCGTGCAAGCCGTCGAAGATCTGTCCCAAAGCCCGCGCGCCCTCGGCGGAGCGCACGAACTCAGCCATCTGGCCCGTGACGTCGACCAGGACCGTGAGCAGCCCACCGCCGCCTGTGCTGGCAGCGGAGAACACCGCGAACACGACCTGCCCCAGGTTCTTCAAAACCGTGACCAGGTCACCGACGGCCGACAGGCCCGCTGAGAGCCAGTCGCGGAGCTGCCCGGACTCGCGTGCCGCCGCGATGAAGTCGGCGAACTTCTGCGCACCGTCAGCGAGGCCGGAGCCGAAGCCGGGCAGGAACTCTGCGCCCACGGCGGCGATATCGCGCAGCCCTTGCAGGAACGGCTGCACCGCTCGTGAGAGCTCGTGCATGGTCTCCGAGGTGTTGCCCAGGATCGAGCCGACGTCAGCGACCGTGCGGCCTTCGCGGGCGAACGCGGCGAAGCCGAGCGCGCCGGCGTTCAGCCCCTCGGAGATCCCGCCCAACCCGTGCCGCAGCAACGGCAGATACGTGCCCGACAGCGCGGTGATCTCCGAAGCCAGGCCGGTGAACAGCCGCTGCTGCACCTCCTGCCGCAGCCCGATGAACTCCGGGCGCAGCGCGCGGACCGCGTTCGCGGCCGCCGCCATCGCGGGCGGAAAGTCCTTGATCGCCTCGGCGTACTTCTTCGGATCCTCCTGCTTCAGCGCATCGGAGAACCCAGACACACCGAGCTTGAGCGTCTGCATGACCGCCACGGCCGCGAGACCGGCAGCAGGCACCGCCAGCAGCGACCCCGACGCGGTGGCCGCGACCGACCCGAGACCACCCAACGCGGTCACGGCCTGCCCGGCACCGGCCGCCATCGCCCCGTACTTCAAGGTGGCCAGGCCAACCGCGCCCGAGTGCAGCGCTATCGCACCGGTGGCCGACCGCATCCGGGAGTCCACGTCGGACAGGCCGCGGATACTCGCGCCGACCGACTTGTCCAGTACGACCTTGAGCGTGATGTTCTGACTGTCGAGACGCCGTTTCAGCGCGGCGAACCGGGTTTCGGCCGGTTCGGCCTCCAGCTCGGCCAGCAGCCGGATCGCGGTCTGATCGCCCTCGCGGGCGGCCACGCGCAGCTGTTCGCGCAGCAGCGCGGTTTTCACCTCGGCCGACAGGCTGATTTTCGGGGCCTGCCCTTCGGCCTCACGGACCTGATCGCGCAGGTGCCGCCCGAGCCCTTGGAGGGACGGCATGATCTTGAGGTAGGCGTGAGCAACCGAAGTCACGGGCGTTCACCACCCAGACACTTAGACCGGTCAGGGCGGACTTACCCGCGTCTCGATAGCGCGCTGTGCTGGAATAGCAGGATGAGTGGTGGGACGAAGGGGTATTCGCTGCGCGAGTTCGCGTGGGTTTGGGTGTGGCTGACCCTGGCGGTGAGCGTCGCTGTGGGGACCGTGATCACCATGCTGCTGTGGGGTGACACGCCGACCAATCATCGCGACGCGTTCGACATTGGATGGAAAAGCTCCGCCGCCGTGCTCGCGATCCTCGCTGCTTTTGTCACGGTCGAACGGCTACGGTTGAGCCAACGGGAGCATCACCGGCAGCTCGCCAACGATGAAGCCACCCATATCAACACTCTGTCCTCGCAAGCCAGCGAGCAACTCGGCAGCGACAAGGCTGCTGTCCGAATCGGTGGACTTACCGACCTGGAACGGCTCGCCGAGCAGCACCCGCTCTTAAGGCAAACCGTGGTCGACCGGATTTGCGCGTACCTGCGCGCCCCCTATCAGCCCCCACCTGATCTCGCCGCTCTCGCAGACGATGCCGAGCCTGTCATGGCGGCCAAGAGCTCTGCGCAACCTGCACAAGCGGAACCGCTTGCCTCAGAACTGTCTGATGATGAAATCGCGGCTCGACGCCTGGAACTGGATGTGCGCCGCACCGCACAGCAGATCTTGCAGCGTCATCTTCGGCAGGAGCCAGATCCAAACGCAGAGGCCGCGCCCCACGCGTTCTGGGAGAAAATCAGCCTCGACCTTCGCGACGCCGTGCTCATTGAAACCGACTTCGCAAACTGCCACATGGAATTCGCGGACTTCCGAGACGCCACATTCTGCGGCAACACTCAGTTCACCGAAGCGGTATTCACCGGGTATGCATTCTTCGCTAGGGCAACATTCACGGGAATCGCCGGGTTCAATAAGGCGACGTTCACCAGGGATGCCCTCTTCGACAATGTGACTTTCACCAAGGGCGCCTTGTTCAGTAGCGCAACCTTCGCAAAGACGGCCTCGTTTGAGAAGGGGATGTTCACTAGGCACGTCAGATTCGGTAAAGCGACCTTCGCCGAAGAAGCCTGGTTCAGTGATGCAACGTTCACCAAGGAAGCGTTCTTCGCTAAGGCGAGTTTTGCAAAGGACGCCTTGTTCGGCGACGCGACCTTTTCCGAGAGTGCCTGGTTCAATAAAGCGACATTCTCCGAGGGTGCCCAGTTCGACCGGGTGACGTTCTCCGGGAATGTCCGGTTCGACGGCGTGGCCGATCGCGATATCCAATTCGGCGGGGCCCGCGCCCGCTTGGACCGCAAGCACATATGGCCTGAAGGCTGGCGTACAGAAACTTCTCCGCAGGACCATAAAAATGAGGCGCAGGTGGTACGGTTTGTTCCGTCGGAGGGTAGCGGTTCCGACGATACGCCGGAGGTGCCGGTATAGCTCGCTGCACCGGCTCAGATCAAACACCGCGCATCCATAACGCAATTTCTCGCAGTGATTTCGGCTCTGCGTCATCCAACGCGCGGTCCATACTCGGACGAGCGTCGGACACATGTGTCCATGTGTCCAACGGTCCAGCCAACTGGGCATCGGAGACTTCCTGGCCAAGCGCCACGGCCACAGTTGCCCACAGGGCCGTGACCCGTCGTTCGACTGTGGCGACGACGAGTTCGGCGCGGGTCATTGCGCGGTGCGGGTCGTGCACTCGCCAGACGGCCGCGTCGTCCGGCAGATGCGCCACCAGCGCACACACCCGCCGGTAGGACAGGAATCCGCGGTAGAGGTCGAGAAGATCGACCCCGTACCGCAGCAGGTCCGTTTCGAGGGCTTCAGCGGTCGCCTCGTCAGCTAGGAGCAGGGCGACCGTTAGGGGTTTCCCCGCCCCAGCTCCTTCATGACCACGGCCGAGAAGTCTTCGGCGTCTGCGGCTGTGGTGGCCAGACCTCGCCACTTGGTGTACTGGTCGGGTCCGAGGATGAGTTTCAGCGCGGTCAGGTGCTTGCCGTCTTCCTCGGCTTCGAGGGCTTCGAGCGGGAACCGGTCCGGACTGGGCAGGGTGAACCGCTTGCTGCGCCAGGTCACGGCCAGGTCCGTGCCGGGCGAGGCGGGCTTGCCGGTTGCTTCCGCGCGCTGTCGAGTCGCCATCAGGTGGTGTGCTCCTTTAGTGAGGTGTTCGGAACGGTTCTTGCGGTGTGGACACTGACTAGCCGAGTTGGCTTAGCGTCACTTCACGCGCGGCTGGTCCTCGGTGATCACGTCGAGCGCTCCAGTGGTCACCGCAGGTGCCCCGAACAGCACAGCGGGGTCGTCGGTGAGCCACACGGCGATGTAGGTTTTTCCCTTCGGTGGCGCCAGGGCGGAGAACTTCATGCCCCAGCGCGCTTCCTGGGCGCGGCCCCACTGAGCGTCTTCGGTTTCGGACACCTCGGCGCGCGGCAGGTACAGGCGGTGGTGGTAGACCTCGGTATCGGAGACGGTGTCGATCCAGTCGACGCAGAGCGCGCGGACGTCGCCTTTGGGGATGGAGCTGATCTCGGCCCGGTAAACCTTCGGGGTACTGGTGCCGACGGCGGCGAACTTCATGCCACCGAAGTACGCGCTGAGCACTTCGCCCTTGGTTTCCTGGAACACCGACGCCACGGTGAGTTCCTGGGATTTGTAGACGTAGCGGGCGGGAGTGAGTTGCTGCCAGTGCTCGGTGCCCTCTTTTTCGACTTTGCGGGCCAGGGTGGTGCCGTCCGGGGTGGACAGCCCGAGCCCGACCCACGGGGCGGCGAGTGGTGCGATGGGGTCGGCGGGTTCGGGGGTGTCCGCTGGCGCGAGCGACACCTCACCGGTACCGGGGACACGGACGAGCGCGGAATTCATTGCCATGTAGGGGAAACCTCAATTGGTGGGGGTGCGCGCGAAGACAGCGGCGGCGCAGGTGGCCAGCGGTGCGGCCGTGTGTGGATCGATCCCGGCCAGTGGCGCGGCGATCGGTTCGGCTCGGATCATCAGGCCCGGCGGGCCGGGTGCGCAGAGCAGGCCGAGCGCAAGTCCGGCGAGGGCTTTCGAGGTGTGCGGGCTGTGGTGCCAGACGGTCAGCCGGATGACGGCACGTTGCACGGCGGGCCAGGTCCAGGTGTGGCCGTCATCGGCGACGAGCAGCCACGGCAGCGACGGCGGTCCGCCGTCCGGGCCCGCGCCGGTCTCGGTCGAGACCTGGACGCGTTCGGCGACCGCGAGGCCCTGGCCGGCGAGCAGACCGCGCAGGCGCCGCACGACCAGCCCGGCGACGTCGACCGGCACCGGCACACGACCGGTCACGTGCCGTCGTCCTGTTCGCTCTCGACCGACAGGCCCGCGGTTTCCGCCGAGCGTTTGAGCAGCCCGTAGCGTGCTTCCATCCCGAGTCCGGCAGGGTGGCGGATGGCGACCGACCAGCCCACGCGGTCGGTGTCAGGGTCGGAGTAGACGTCGATCGGCAGCGGCTCGCCCGAGGTCACCAAGTGCCCGGACGCGCGGGCGATCTCGGCGACCTTTTCAGCAACGGCCCGGATCTCTTGCTCGAACTCGGCGGAGTGCAGGAGTTCCGCGACGGCGGCGTAGTCGATCGTTATGCGTTCCAGGGCCATCGGTCAGCCCTCCACGTGGGTCAGGGTGAGTTCGTAGTGGACGTAGCCAAACCGCGGTGACCACCGCGCCGGTTCTCCGGACACCTCGAACGTCCGCCCATCCCACTCGATTCGCTCCCGTGCGGTGACCGGTGCGGCGGTGAACGCCCGCCAGCCGGTGACCACGGCCTGGCGGCCGGGCGCGGCCGGTTCGGTCGAACTCCCTGGCTGCATGAATCCGGCCACGGTCCGCCGAGGCGCGTCCGGGCCGTAGGTGAGCCGAGGAACCGGGTTCTCATACTCGTCCGGCACCGGAACGGGGGTGATGACGATCAAGCGATGCGGGAGACGCACGAGCGGTTCACCGCCTCACACAGTCCAGATGGTGAACGCCGCGCGCGGTGCAGGCACCGGTGGACGCAGCAGGTCTAGTTCGTCTTCGGTGAAGTACAGGCCGCCCCCGGCGTGGGCAGCGGTCCGGGAATGCCCGCCTATGGTTTCGGAGGTGTTGCCGTCCGCCGGGGACGCCAGCGCCCGCAGGACGGCCGTGCAGACGATTCCGGGGGCGGTGTCCGGCGGCGGGTCTGACAGGTCGGGTATCTCGTGGCGGACCCAGGCGGATGCGTCCTCCAGGAGCACGGCGGCGCGGGCCTCCTGTTCGACGGTCAGCGGTGCTTCGGATCGTGCGCGGACGCCGGCGACGGTCGCCAGCGGCGGGAGGGACACGAGGTGATCACCTCCCACCACCGGCTGGTCTTGCTCAACTGTCCGGGCCGTCCTTCGGCGGACGTCCACCGGCCGCCCGGACGCCGATCTCGGGCGGCAGTTTCTTGAGAGCGTCGGCGGTTGCCTTGTCGGTGACCTCGGCCTCGCCGTCGACGAAAGTCACTTCGAGGTCGTGCACGGTCAGCGCCGGGTACTTCGTGCTGGTGAACTTCATCAGGCACCCGCCACAGTGAGGCCGGTGATCTTGCCGTGGGCGTTCTCCGGCCCGTACTCCAGTCCGATCTCCCCATAGATCTGGGCCTTGTCCACTGAGCCGGTCTTGGCCAGGGGTTCGGAGAACAGGAAGCCCTTGCCGGGCGTCTCGAGCAGCACCGGCGCGCACTGGTCCAGGGACACCACTTCGACGGCATCGGCGGGCATGTAGCGGTTGAGCATCACGTTCAGCGTGCCGAAGTCCGTTTCAATGGTCGTCACGGAGACACCGGCGACGTTGCGGGTCTGTTCGCGGTAGTTCTTCTTCGTGATGAACTCGTTCGTCAGCTGCCGCTTCTGCCACGCCCCGCACATCAGGGTCGCGGTCTCCGACACCTGGATACCGCCGCTCGTCCAGACCTTTTGCAGCAGGTCCAGCACCATCGCTTCCGTCAGCGGCGCGGGCGTGGCGTTGGTGATCACGTTCGTCTTGGTCGCCTCCAGGATCCCGCGCGTCTTGCGGACCTTGGAGTTATCAGTGGGCTCCTGGAACGTGCCGGTGATGAACCCGGCTTCGACGTCGCGCCCGATCTGGATCAGCGCCTGGCGGGTCTGCCAGTCCATTTCGTTCACGACCGGGTTGGTGCCGCCGATCGACGCGGCGTTGGGGTTCGCCGAGCCGGTGGCGGCGAACATCTGCTGCGTGGCCTGGCGGGTGTAGGTGACGCCGATGGTTTCCTGGTGGATCTCCAGGACGTTGCGGTCCGTGCCCCGGACGCGGGTGTCCGGGCTGGGCGCGTCCGCGCCTTCGGCCCGCTGCCGGTTGGCGTCCGGGGCGCGCAGGTCGTAGACCTGCCAGGTGTGCACGACGGCGTTGGCGCGCTTGCCTCCGGTCAGGCCACCGATGGCGGACAGGAACGGGGTGTCGGTCGGGGTGAGGGCGAACAGTTCGCCCACGAAGTTCGGTGCGTTGTAGGTGTTGGCAATCGCGGCCACACCAGGCATAACGGTCTCCTGAAGGGTGTACGGGTGGTGTGCCGCCGGTGCGGCTGGGAACAAGCGCGGCTAGCGCTTCTGAGCTGCCTGTTCGGCGAGGCGCTGGTTTTTCAGCGTGATCGCGGTGGCCCAGTCGCCGCGCTTCTCCGCGTCGGCGATCTGCGAGTCGTAGCCCGCCGGGCCGGACTGCCGCGCGCCCTGCGACGGGTCGGGCGCAGGCCGGCGAGTACCGGCCGGTTCGCCGGTCCGGGCCAGATGCGGGCGGGCGAGGAGAACCGCGGCGAGGTCGGCCGCAATGGCGGTGGTGTCGATCTCCCCGTCGGTGCTGACGTAGCGGTCGCGGTCGTCGAGGTAGCGGGGCGCGTCGGTCGGATCCGCCCACCCGGATGCGGCGGCGCGGATCTCCGCGTCCACCGCCCGCCGCCGCAACACGGTCAGCTGTTTCTCGGCGGACTCGGCGCGCTTGGCGGCTTTCTCCGCGTCGGTCTGCTGCTCGGCCTCGATCGCGTCGAGCTTCGCCGCCTTCGCCTTGTGGTCCTTGGCGGCCTTCTCGGCCTTGCTCAGCTTGGCCTGAGCCTGCTCGAACAGGGCCTTGTAATCCACTTCGGCGGCCTGACCGGTCTCGGCCGGTGTGCTGGCCTGCCCGGTGTCGGGCGGGGTGGTGCCGGGCGCGGTCGTGTTGGGCTCCGGCGGGGTCTGCGAGGTGGGGGCGTTGTCGCGGGGTACGCGGGAATCAGTCACTACCTGTCCTCATGGGGATGCACTGAGTGCCGTTAGAGGCACGTATGAAAAACTCGCGGGGTGAACGCCAAGCCGACACGGACCCAGGCCGCTGTGGCCGTCTTTGGCGCGTGCTCGGTCGGAGCTCAAGTCGTCGCCGGTGCCAACGGCGGGATCACCGCTTGGCAACTCACGTGGATGCTGGCCGCCATGATCACGTTCGCAGGCGGTGCGATCGCGACCGAAAGCCTTCAAAAAAGGCTATTACTTTACTTCGGCCAACTGCACGGTTCAAGTAACTAGTGGGCTTGCAAAGCGTCCGCCAAGATCCATTGCCGATGCGTCGTACCTCCCGATCCGGGGGTTCCGAGCATGAAGGTGACGAACCCGACCCAATGGCCGGTGGTCGTCGCAATCCAGGCGGTGAGCGTTCCCGGCACCAGGCCCGTGAGGTCCAGCCCATCGGGGACAGTCCCCTTGGGAGCCCCAACCGGGAAGACGCGGCGCAGGTCGACCCACACGGGCTGACCTGGGTCAACCGTGTGCAGGTACGGCACGCCTCCGCGATCGGACATGTGTTCGATTATGCAACGCCCTCCGGTGGCGGGCTATGCGGTCTGGAGCTGCGCTGACACGTCTAACGCTGGTATGTCTACGCTGGCCAACTAGCGTTAAGACGCGCTTGCCGGTTCGCGGAACTGCACCGCCAGCGCGGGCCGCAGCCGTGATCCGGCAAGCACGCTCGGCCGCTCCTGTTCCTGACGGTCTGGCAGGTCGTCGGGATCTCGGTCCTGCGTTGGGCTGTTCTCGGTCGAAGCGTCTCGGTCGCCGTGCTGGGTGTTGACCTCGCGGTCCTCGGTCTCCATGTCGCGGATCTGCGCGTCGGAGTATCCGAGTGCACGGCGGGCGGAGCGGCGCGGCAAGAGCTTGTCCGCCGAGTACAGCTTCACCACGCCGTCGGCCTGGGCAGCGAACGTCGGCGTAGCCGGATCGACCCACTGGGTTTCGACCCGTAGCGCCTCGTCGGGCACCTTGCCATCGCGCACGTGCAGGATGCGCTGCGCCACCCGGTTCCAGCCGCTGCCGAACGAGCGCTGCCGCCGCTCGGCTCGTTTGATGTGGCGAGACTCCGACGACCGGATCCCCTCGGCGCTGGCGGGGTTCTCTGTGCTGTAGCCGAGGAAGTGCGGCGGGAGCCCGGACAGGCTGGCGACGAGACGGGCCAGGGTGTTGAGCGTGTTGTGGAAGTTGGCCAGGTCGGCTTCGGGGAACTGCCCGACCGCCACTCCGTCATCCTTCGGCGATTTCGAGGACGCCCAGAGAACGCCGGCGACGGCCTCCCATGGGGTGAGCGGGTTTCCCTTGCTGTCCACGAAATCGTCTTTGTCGAACCCGAGCGCGTACCGTCGCGGCATCGCGTGGAACTCCGCGCTCACCATCATGTCGGTGGCGATCTTGCAAGCCGCGTCCGACAGCGGCAGGACGCTCGCCAGCTCCGAGCGACCAAGCCGCGGTGGCGCGCTGCGGCGCCGCCGCGTGCGGGGCCGGTTCACCAACGGGACGACGGGCACGACGCCCATGCCGTGCCCGTCGCGGTCGGTCTCTTCCCAGACTCCACCGCCGTTGTCGGAGGAGTACCAGATGGTTTCGTTCGGCAGGTACAGCGTGGCGTAAGCCTCGGACTGGTCCCCGTCGCCGTCCTCGGAGAACTGCCGCTTCAATGCGGCCCGGACTTCGCGGGTTCGCGGGTCGATGTCAACGTGGACGTCGAGCGGGGACTCCACCGTCACCAGCGGCATCGACGGCTGGGCCTCGTTCGTGCCGATGATCGCGAAGGACCGGCCGAGCACCAGGGCGTCGATGTGGGCCTGCTCGGAGTGCAGGCCCAGTTCGTTCGCTGCCCAGATGTTCCACAGCTCCCGGTCGGCGGCTTGCTCGCCGCCGAGCCGGAACCCGGTCACGTCCAGTCGCTCATCCAGCGAGTCCACGACCAGCTCGGGCCAGTTAATCACAACCTGTCGCACGCGGGTGTCCAGGCGGCGCAGCAGCTCCGGGTGCATGTACGACAGCGACTGTTCGCCCTCGTAGTAGGCATCGAGGATTTCCAGCCCAGGAATCTGCGCGTCGTGCTGCCGGGTGATGCGGGTGATCCACTGTTCAGACGTCAGCTCGGCGAGGTTCACAGCCACGGTGACCTCCGTCCGTCGCGTTCAGCCCATGACGACCATCCGGCCGGACTTCTTCGGCTTCTGACCGCGCAGCCGCCAGCCCGAAACCGCCATGGCGGCCGTGGGTACCGCGTCGATGCGCTTGCCGGTCTTCCCGCGTTGGGGTTTGTCGGGTCGGATGAGGTCGGGTTCTCCTGGTGGATGGCGCACCTCCACCGAGTCGAAGCAGAACGCCGCCACGGGGTTGCCGTGGTGCGACCAGGAGCGGGAGCGGGTGAGCGTCATGAGTTCGGTCATGCCGTGGGTCATTCCGCGGAACGTCTGCGGTACCGGGTACATGGGCACCCGTGTGACCCGTTCCAGGCGCTGGCGGACGGGTTCGCCGCTCCACTCGTCGTAGTTGATATCGGCGACCCGCAACGCGGCGCAGTCGGCGGCGACGTCGGCCTCGATTACCTCGTAGTCGATGACCTCGCCGGGAGTGGTGGTGATCCAGCCCTGGGCGACCCACTGAGACACGCGGTGGTCAGTGTGCTCATCCAGGAACTCCACTCCGGACTCCGGCAGCCAGAACCGCCATAACGCCGAGACGTGCCCGTCGATGCCGTCCGGCACGATCAGGCACCAGGCCGTCAGGTCCAGCTTGGACGCGAGGTCCAGCCCGCCCCAGGCTGGCCGGCGAGCAACCAGCTCCCGCAACCGCGCCGGTTCGGGGAACTCGGTTCCGGTGCACGCGGTGTAGAGGTGCATGGGCATCCACCGCGTGGACTGCGACACCCACTGATTCAGCCGGTACTGCCGGAAACTGTTCTCCCGTGCCGGATCGTTGCGCGCTTCGAGCGCCTCTTCCCGTAGGGCGGCCAGCGAGAGGAAGTCGCCCAAGGCAGGGTTGGCGTAGTACCAGTTCGCTTCGTCCCACGGGTCCGCATCTTGCGGGAGGTTACGCAGGTAGACGAACCGGTGCGGCGCGCGGGACGGGTCTTCGGCGATCTTCACGCACTCGTCGTGCTCGGACTTGGCGAAGCTGGTGGGGTCGTTGCCCGCCGTCGTGGCGGCTAGCAGCAGCGGCTGCACGCGGGTGCCCATGCCGGTCCGCAGCGCGGCCCACAGGTCGCCGTTCGGCTGGGTCAGGACCTCGTCGAAGATCACGCAGGACGGGTTCGAGCCGAGGTTACCCAGCGCGTCGGCCGCGACGACTTGGTAGACCGAGTTGGTTTTCTCGTCCACGATCCGGGCGGCGTGCTCGACCACCCGCAGCCGCTTGGACAGCACCGGCGACAGCGCGACCATGCGGGCGGCGACGTTGAACACCAGCCGCGCCTGGTCCTTGTCGCGGGCGGCGCCGTAGACCTCGGCGGACTCGACCCCGTCTCCGACGAGCATGTAGAGCGCGACGAAGGCCAGCAGCTCGGACTTGCCGTTCTTGCGGGCGAGCTCGATCCAGCCGGATCGGTAGCGGCGGACGTAGGTCTGCCACTCCGGATCCCACCGGACCTCGCCGAACAGCGGGCGGACGATGTCGTCGCGCTGCCAGTCGGCGAGGATGAACGGGGTCCGTGCCCACCGGTCTTTGGTGTGCACGCAGATCTCTTCGGCGAACGCCTGCGCATGGTCGGCGCGCTGGTGGCAGAGGTGGTCGCCGCGTTGGCGGCAGGCGCGTCCGTCGAAGGACCAGCCGCACACCGGCAGCCGCGGGGGCTTCGGCGTGCTGGTCTTGGAACTGGGTTTCCGCGTTTGGGAACGGGGCTTAGGAGAGGAGGCGGCCCGCGTCGCCCGAGGTCCCGCCATCGGCGCTCACCTCGGCCTTGATCGCCTGCCGGTCCGACGGAGTCAGCCCGAACCGCGCGGCGAACGTCAGGAACGTGCGCTCAGAATCGGCCTGCACCTTCAGCGCCGGATTCGGCACCAAGCCCCCGCCACCTGGAACCAGCAGTGCGGAGCCGTTCACCAGCGCGGTAGCCACTGTGTAGCGGGCCAGCGCCTCGCAGAGCACACCGAACGCGTCGACGTCCCACGCGGTCAAGATCTTTCGGGTGATCATGCTCGGCGCGAGCCGATCCCAGATCGCCCGGCCCTTCTCCGACAGCCATTCCGGCGGGATGATCTCTACCGCTGGTGGTACCGGCTCAGCGTCGTTGATCCGATCCTTGCGATCACCGTGCAGGATGCGCAATGAGGTTGGCTTCCCTGCGGGGCCTCGCTTTCCCATGACGACCACCGCCTAAATGTTCGCTGGAACATCTGAAATGTCCGCGCGGACAGCTCGGTGCGTCAACAAACTGGTTGACGTTTCCGTTGCAGGGCCCCGTATTTATGTACAACAGTCGAACAAGATACGCTCCACCCTGCTGTCGCTCAACGCCCGTATCGCCGCTCCCGATCCTCGGTACCGGGGTCGGGACCGACCTCGGTACCGAGGAAGGACACCGGGTGAGTGACAGCAAGATAGGTGATGATGTCGGCGACGTCTCCGGGGACGATCCTCCGGAGCGTGACCCCGGCCGGGGAACGAAACCCGACCGGCGCCACGTCCTTACTGAGGTAATCCAGCTCCTGACGGCGCTGGCTGCCGCGATCCAGGAAGTTTCCAGGCTACTGGGCCGCTAGGCAGGAGGAGGCGGCGTCCGGCATCCGTGCTGGGCGTCGCCTCACTCTTTTGGTTGGCATCTAGACGCCAGATTTTCTGGCTGCAAGACCAACCGCTCGGAGCGTACCCCATGGCTCAGTAACGCTTACACAGTAACGTTACTGAGGCCGCGTTACTGGACTCTGGTTCTAGCTGGATCCGCTGGACGCCTTGCCGCGTCCCTTCGCTTTGGGGGCGGTGGTGGCCTTCTTGCGGGCGGCGCCGCGTCGCTTGGCTGCGGCGGCGGTCTGTCGCTTGCGTGGAGGCATTCAGTTCACCCCCTCTCGGTGTCGTTGGGTTCGGGCATGGTGACGCCGAGCAGTTCCGCGGTGGCGTAGCCGTCGAGGTACTTGTCCCCGATGACGACGAGACCGGCGGCGGCGAGGAAGGCGTCTTTGTCGTCCTGGCTCTTGAAGCAGACGCAGAACCAGTATTCGCTTTCG
This sequence comes from Amycolatopsis roodepoortensis, assembly GCF_024628825.1. Lineage (NCBI taxonomy): Bacteria > Bacillati > Actinomycetota > Actinomycetes > Pseudonocardiales > Pseudonocardiaceae > Amycolatopsis > Amycolatopsis roodepoortensis. Next base: position 1,982,740 of record NZ_CP102415.1, on the reverse strand, counting down.
GTCGCGAGCTGCATCCGTTCCAGCTCGCGGGCGGTGCGTTCGCGGAAGCCGCGGTGCAGCGCGTCGAGCTCGGCGCGCGCGTCGTCCTCTTCGTCGCCCGTGTACTCAACGCCGGCGAGCGGGTCGGGGTCCGGCTCGGCCGTGAGCAAGGCCAGCACGTCGTCATTGGACTTCATGCCGGACACGGACGACGACATTTTGAGCTGCGCGAGCAGCGCGGCATTGGGGTCGTCAGCGGGTGAGGTCATGGCGCAGCAACTCCAGCTCGGCGAGGGGGAACCAGTCCAGGACTCGGGCGTAGTCCTCGGGTGCGTGACGGCTCAGCGGTTCGATGAACCGGTAGTCCAGGCCGTCGAACGAGCGGCCGTACCACTCGTAGTCGATCGGCAGCGGACATGCGTGCCGGGTGATCGCGGCCCGGACGTCCGCGATCTGCCAATCCCAGATGGCCGAGACCTTGCGCGTGTCCTGGCGGATCGGGCCATGGGTGGACATGGCCATGCGCCGCATCGGGCTATCGGTGGCTCGGACGCCGTCGACGTTCCACGCATCGGCGGGAAGTCCGACGTCCTGACGCAGCGTCGCGGCCACGTCCTCGTAGGTGAACTCCGTCAGCCCAGCCGCGTCGATGATCCGCCACCGCTCGGGCGGGCAGAACACGTAGTTGACCAGCCACCGGTAGAGGCTGGGGTGCGGCAGATCGTAGATCTTCTGCCCGAAGAAGTCCTCATACATCTTCAGGCTATCGGCGACGAACTGCAGGCCGGGCACGCTGTACAGGTGGTACGGCACCACGGGGATGCCGCGTTCGCGCAACGCCAGCCACGCGCTGAGCGAGTCCTTGCCTCGGGAGAATGCGAGCAGTACCGGTTTTCCCTCGGCCTCCATCTCGCCGAGGATCTGTTCCGACGACGGTAAGCCGTCGATGGTGATCACGGGCACCTCCGTAGCTCGTGGTGGGCACCGAGTGCACGAATGTGCACCAGGGCAACGGTTTCTCCGGTCTCAGCCGTCCCGGTCGCGGCGGACGATCTTGCCGACGCCGGACGCAGAGAGCCGCGCGGGCACGGCGGTGTCGCGGTAGGACTCGCCCGCCGCTACCAGCTCGATGACCAGGCGGTTTCGTTCCGCGTGCCACGCGTCCGCCTGCTCCGCGGCGCGCTCCAGCTCGTGCGCGAGGTCGGCGCGCCGCTGCTCGGCGCGAGCGATCGGGTCGGACGTAGGGGAAGGGGCGCTCAAAACCTGGCACCACCCCTCCGGGGTTCAGGGGCTTGTGCGCCGAGACCTCATCCAGGGGACCTCCCCCTGGGGTCGCAAGTGGACGGTACGCGCCCTGCCCGAGACGCGGCCGTCGATATCGCGAAACGTTCAGCGCTGGTTCCAGCCGCCGCGCGTCGTGCCGGTGAGTGCAGTGACTCGGCTGTGGCAGCGGGAACACAACCCTCTCCCATGCACCGGGTTGTCAGGGTCAAGGCCAGCAACCACAAGCTCTCTGCGGATCAGTGGCCAATGATCGGCCACTGTGGACGGTTCAGTGCATTCAGTCTCGGCATGGTGCGGACAGGTTGTGCTGTCACATCGGCAGACAGGGTCACGAGCGAGGACGCCGGGCCTGAACCGGGATCTATGAGCGCCGGAGTACCCCCGCTGCGCAGAGGTGCCGAAGGCCGCTCGGGCTCTCGATTTGCAATCGGGGCAACGGCCGCCGGTCCGGGTTGAATTTGAGCAGCCGACACCGGTACAGGGACGCCGTGGGCGATCAGGCAAGCCACGCCCCTTTTGGAACTGCCGACGAGACCATTGTCAATACCTCTAATTAGTCCAATCGGGTGAACTTTTCCGGAATTCTTGATTTAGTGTCAGATTGCCTGACACTCTCAATTTTGTTCGGCAGGGGTTCAGCAAAACCCCGAAATCGAAAGGTGGACCAATGAACGACGAAAAGCCAACACGTGAGTATGGAAGCAGATACAACGCGACCGCCAGTCTCGTAGATCTGCCCGTCTTGGCGGAAAGAATCCTCGCAGACCTGGGCGAGGAGATCTGGGCTTTGCGGCGCGAGGCGGCCGCTTCGCTGTGGGCGCGCTCCAATGGCGCCGCTTGCCGAATCGAATCGAGCCTTCACGTCGAGGAAGGTGAATTGCTGCGCCTTTACATCGCGGGCATCCCGGACTCAAAGATCTTCGCGAGCATCGGCACTGACAGGTATAGCGATTGGGCGAACTCGCTGATCTACCAGCTGTCCGAGATGCTGGAGCTGTACAACTGGCGCAACCTGCAAGACCTGTCAGATCGACGCTTCAGGGCGAGCATCGTCCTCGTCAGCGAAGACGATCACCGCGATCCCGCGTGGACAACTGGGGTTGTCCGGAAATTCTGAGTTATTCGATCTCCCGATTTGGTGCAGCAACACCGAATCGGGACCAGTGAAAGGTGAACCGTGTCTTCTCTTCTTTTGCCCAATCATGCCGAGTGGGTGCAAGCTAGGTCGTTTGGCGACCGAGTGTTCGCCACTGGCAACATTCGCCGCTTGTCAAAGTTGGCGCGCTGCATCGTGGATGACATGCAGGACGAGTATGCGGAGGCGTTTCCGCTCGTTTCTCGGCAGCGTTTCGGTGTGAATGCCTGGGTGTACGACGGCCGCTTCGTGGACTTCGAGGTGTCCGGCTTTCGTGACGCGGAGCTGGCGGAACCCGAATTCGTGATGGCCGCCCGCGAGGATTTCGCGGCTTTCGTGTCTCGTTACAACTGGACCCGCGAGGGTGTCGAGGATGACCGCCGGTTCTTCGGCGCCGAGGTCTTCCTGTGCAACGAGGCCGAGCAGGACTTCCGTCGAAAGCGCGGGAAGGTCTGGATTTACCGGTCGTGGCGGCGTCTGCTCAGTCCGCGGTTTCAGCCGTTCCTGCCCCTCGCGACCGCCTGACTCGACCACGTAACCCATCCTGATGTGACCGTGCCCCCGGTCAAACGGTGCAGCAACACCTTCCGGGGGCACGGCGCGGAACCCAGAAAGGCAAACCGAAAATGAGTTCCGACGCTCAGTATCGTAACGCAGAACGCCTACTCCAGGGCGTCACACTGATCCGGGCCGCCCGCCAGTCGTTGGCCAGAGAGACAGCAGCGGCGGTTCGCGAGGACCCGGAGCTGCGCGAGGCCCTGTACGAGTGGTTCAACAGGGACTGGCAGATGGTGCGCATCCTGTATCTGATCGCCGTGGGCTACTCCGGCACGCCCACCTTCTACCGGGCAACCACATCCACCGATCAGCGTGAAGCCAGCTTGTTCGGCATGATCGAGTTCCACTCCGGCTCAAGGGTGTACGTCCTGACCCCGCAAGGGCGCACGGCTCTCGACCGGTGGACCGAGCTCATGGAATGGCTCAAGGAACACCCGCGTTTTGCGGACCTCTGGGCGCGGGTGACCGTGATCTAAGACGCGAAGGCTGAGGCCGGCGACGGGAAGGGCAAGAAGGGTTCTGGCGCCCTCCCGTCGTCGGCCTTTCGCGTGTTCGGCGCATCGACCCATCGACGGGAGATGATGAGGGAGGATGGAACCATGAACGCGCCGTCGCAGGGCCTGACCGCCCAGGAACGCAAGGCCCGCCGGGAACGTCAGTTCGCCCGCGTCGACGGGCTCCGCCGCCAGCTCGCGGACGCGGAAGACGAACTGCGGGCCATCGTGGTCGATGATCGCCGCGCCGGAGTGCTCACGAAGGATTTGATCGCGGACACCGGCTGGTCGCACGACACGATCGCGACCATCCTCAAACGCGCCGGAGTGGTGGGCGGCAAGAACGCGCCCCGCAAGCCTCCCGCTGGCTCGTAGCCCCTGACCTGCGGGTTTCACCCATTTGGCCTAGTTACTAGTATCAGGTGGCCTGAGACTATGGAGGGGTTGGATTCACGGGTCTGGCTGGTGCAGCAACACCGGTCAGACCCCGGAGGAAAGGCAACCTGTTCATGTCTAGTGCGGTGAAGGCTGCCCCGGAGGCAGCTAGCAAGGCTTCTGAGGCCCCTGTAGCGGCTCCTGTCCTGCCCAAGGTGAAAGATGCCTGGTCGGCCCTGGCAACGGCGGTCAATGGTTCCAGGACCCCTCTGGAGCTTCTGGGCAAGGCTGGCCTGAAAGGCTGGGATGTTCGGCCGGAGCCGGTGTTTGCCTGGGTGCCCACCGGCACGTGCAGCGAGTGCGGGAAGCAGGTGGGGACGAAACACGCGGCGAAGTGTTTCCTTGGCGGGGTCGAGCCCGGCGAGGAGAGTGACGGCCTGGTGGACGCCGACGACACCACGGAGTCAGTGGAGGTCCCCGGCTGGTATGCGCTCGTGCGGAACAACCCTGAGACCGGGGGTATCGAGTCGATCGGCGCGGTGGCGCGTGAGTTCACGCCGGAGTCGTTCGAGCGCCGCGCGGGCGTCCTCGCGGAGATCGCGAAGGAGCTCAAGGCGAAGTGTTCAGCCGCAGGTCCGTTGTGGAACAACACCGGGGCATTCATGTCACTGCGGATGCCCGAGCCGATCAAGATCGGCAAGGTTGACCAATTGGAGCTGAGGATTGTATGTCTCGCCTCGCTGACTCCCGGTCGCCAGTCGGTGATCAAGTTCTCTGTTGTGCGCTCGGCCTCGAACACGGTGCAGCCCATTACGTTGCCCGAATCCCAGATGGGTGCCGCCTTCTCCGTGGGTATGGACGGCTCCCACGTCAAGGCGATCACGGGTTGGGCAGAATCCGCTCCGCAGCAGATCGCCGAGGTGGCCAACAAGCTCAAGGCCAAGCGCATGACGCTGGCCGAGTTCGAGGCTGTGTGCGAGAAGCTGTGGACGTCTCCGGCAGAGACGGCGAACACGTGGCTCAAAGAGCAGCATGAGCGCCGGAAGGCCATGCTGCGGGTGATCTTCAACGGCGATTTGGACATGTTCGCGGGCATCGGCAAGACCCGCTGGGGCGCGCTTCAAGCCATCCTCACGGTTGCACAGCACTTGCCGCACGTCGAGCTCAAGAACGACGACGACCCCGCCGAGACCGCGCGGGCACGCGCGGAGTCGACCTTGTTCGGACCGGCCGCCAAGCTGTGCGCCTCGGCGTTCGAGAAGCTGGCGGTCTGACATGCCTGAACTCGACCCGCAGACCGTGAAGCTTCCCAGGATCCCTCGTCAGTACGTCGACTCCTACGACGGGCACGACTGGCGCGAGAAGGCGACGGAGTTCGGCTGGTACGTCCCCGGCTCGTGGGGGCGTGGCGGCTGGAACCTCGGGAAGTGGCCGTATATGCAGATCGCGTTGTGGGACAGCTTCGAGACCATGGTCTACGCCTTCGTGGTGTACATCGAAGGTGATCTGGAAGTCCACGCCTACAACACGCCGATTGGGCGCGATGGGGCGGTGACCGAGATCGCGGCCCGGTGGTGGCGGGCGGGCTGGGCGGACGGGCCGGATGATGTGCCCGAGTCGGGGTACCTGCCTCACCACTACGGCCCTTATCGGCCCTAGCTGCACTGAACGGCAACAGCCCCAGGGGGCCGGATTCCCGGCCCCCTGGGGCTTTCCCGGCTCTCCAGGGCCTCTAGGCGGCCCGGAACAGCCGGAGGATTGAGGGGTTGTGCGGACAGCGGCTCACCGCGTGCGGCCTGCTCAGTGAGGGATGCCGGGGCCAGCGTCCGGTGGCCGCTGTCCGCACATGAAGAAGGCCCCGCGCCGGAGGGGGAGGGAGCGCGGGGCCTTCAAGAAAGCTGACTGCTTGATGGGTATAGCTCCGCCAAGCCCTGTCAGTATCGCCGGTTCGTGATCATCGTGTCAAGGCTATTCACAGTCCAGGGCAAGGGTTTCCGCCCGCTGGCTGGCCAGCACCTGGCCGAGATGTGCCCAATGTTCCAGTCCCCAACGCGAATCGCAGGCCGCGCACACCGTCTCCACTCGGTCAGTGTCCACAGAGAGCGCGGGGCGGCGCAGCCATTCCTGTTCGGTGTCGGACCACACGAGAACCGTTGTGTGTTGGCAGGTCGGGCACGCGTGCCCGCGCAGCCGATACGCCGGAGCGGGATTGAGCACCGACCTGCCAGCGGCCACCCACCGCTCTGCCTCCTGGGCCGCGTAGGCGAGGTAATCGACGTCCTCCAGCTGCCAGGCCCCCGCGTGCGAGGCCCACAACCTCAGCTGTCCGGTGAGGGACGGTCGCGCGCCGGTTCCGAAGAGGTCGTGTCCCAGAGCCGCCAGCGCACCCCGGAGGGTCTGGCTGATCTCGGCTACCAACGCGAGCGCGTTCAAGGAGGCGGGTGGCCGTGATCCTCGTGCAGAACCGCCCGTGCGTTCGGTGCCCGGCTGGGTCGCGGTCACCAGCTGATCGATCAGGCACGGTGCGAGAGCGCGTTCCACGGCTCCGGAGTCGCGGAGCAGGGTGTGCATGTTCGGCTGGATGAGTTGATCGATAGCGGCGTCGAAGGCCAGCCGCGCGGCCAGCGGGTTGGCTTGATGCTCCTCGGCCGTGTGAGGGGTGAGGGTGCTGGTCATCGGGTGGTCTCCTGTTCGGGGGTGCCGTTGGCGCGCTCGAGTTCGGCTTGGGCGCGGCGGAGGCGGGAGGGGTGCATCCGGTGCACGGGGTCGCGCATCTCCCGGACACCCGCACGGTTGCGCGAGAGCGGCCCGCACACCGCCCAGGCCCGTGCCTTGCAGAACGGGCAGGCCACGGATCGAGCGAGGTCGTGATCCGGGTTGCGTTTCCAGCCCATCGCCGCGTACACCGCTCGGATTCCGAGCATTCCGGCTTGCCGGTAGTAGTCGCGGCTGGTCGCGCGTGGTGAAGCCGCGGACTGAACCGGCGCGGGTTCGCCCATAGCGCGGTCGCGGGCCGCGTCGCACCGACCGGCGATCTCGGACGGTGTCGCCCGCCGCGCGGCTGGGCCGAGCGCGGCGAAGGCACGATGGCATTCGGCGAGGCTGTAGCCGGCGAGGCCGGACTCCCAAGCGGAGACGACGTCCTCCGGCGCGTGTGCGCCGGTGTGCCGGATCAGCAGGCCGCGCACGTCGCTGCGGCTCATCACCGCGTGCAGCGTGCTCACGCGATCGCCTGATCGAGTGCGGCGTCGAGGATCGCGGTCAGCTGGTCGGCGTCCGCGTGCTGCGGCTGAGCCTGCCGCACGAGCAGGCCGACCCCGTGTTGTTCGTCCTCGGCGATCGCGGCTGAGCGCAGGCTCTCGAACCGGTCCACCATCTCCGCGTCCCAAGCACGCTTTTTCGGATCGGTCGCGATACGGGCCGCACGCATCTGCTCCCCGACGAGCATCGGCAGGAAGGTCGGCGGCAGCGCCTTGCCTGACCAGGCCGCCAGGCCCGAGCCGATCACGTTGCTGCCGATGCCTTCTCGAATCAGCGGGATCACCTGCGCCACGAGCTGGGCTCGGACAGGTGCGGGCACCGACGAGCCGTAGAAGTCCACCAGCCGCTCGGCCTCGGCCCGTCGACGCCGACGCATCGAGCCCGGCGGGGCAGTGCCCGCGGAATCGCCGGGGCTGTCCTCTTGCACCGCCGGGGTCTCGGCTGCTATCCGCGTCGCGCGGGCGCCGTGCGCGTCACGCGCGGGTAACCCCACTTTCTCACTACGAGAAGCGAAAGAAGGTTCTCCAGTCTCCCGCTCCCTACTCCCTTCTCCCAGGTCCTTCACCGAAGGGTTCCCGGAAGGGTTCGCCGAACCCCGTGAGCTGGGCGTGGACCGGTCGATGTCAGGTGTGACCTCCCCGCCGGAGTCCGGTTCGGACGCTCCGTCCTGGCGCGGGGGCCGACCCGCCGGCGAGGGGCGGCCGGACGGGCGGACCGTCATGGCGGCCTTAACGACCGGTGGTAGCTCAGGCGCTCCGGCCTCCAGCTCGTTCGCCGCGATCGCCGGGGCCGGGCCGGTCACGTGCGCGGGCAACCGCCGCAGTTCGTCGGCGAGCGCGGCCCGCAGAATCGGGGACTCAATGTCGAACGCGACACGCAGCGCGCCGCGCAGCATGTTCGGCTGCTTGTACAGCTCGTCACTGCGGATAAACGACCTGACGAGGAGTTCCTCGGTGTCCTGGTCGATCACCACGAACCTGGCGGCGTCCAGCTCCGAGAGTGCCGCCCGCATCTCCGTCAGGTCCAGGTCCGCGTGCGGCCGGTTCCAGCGCTTCACCGCCAGGTCGAGAACCCCGGCGTAAGAGAGCTTCCGCTGTGAGAAAAGCTGGATATACAAGAGTTTCGCTTCGCGCGAGAGCGCGCGGAAGTCGTCCTTGTCCCAGATGTTCAGATCGAGGCGTGCGTGATCACGCGCCATGAAGAAATCCCCCTACAGGACAAAATGGGCACGGTGAACACCGCCGCGCGTCCGCGTGGCGGTGTGAAGCGGGTTGATCAGGACGCGGTGGCCTGCGCCTGTGGCTCGTGGTCGCGCAGGGCTTCGGCGTCGAAGGCGTAGACGGCTTGGAGTTTGCCGACGTTGCGGCCTGTCGAGTCGGTCGAGCGCACGTAGCGGCCGGTGTGGACCAGCAGCCCGGCGGCGCGAAGACGGTTCACGGTCGAGCCGATCAGTTGCGGCTGTACCCAGCTCGGCAGCAGCGACCGCCAGCGATTGGCGGTCGTCTCCCGGAACGGATCGGCAAGGCTGTCGCGGACGATGACGGTCACGATCGCGAGGACCTGGGCCTCATTCCGCGGTTCGGCCGTGAGCAGGGCGGCCACGGTCGCGGCCGTCTCGCCGTCGTCGGGCACACCGGCCGGGCTGGTCGCGCGGGCCTGGGCCACCATCGCCCCGGCCAGCGCGACCAAGTCACCGAACGGAACTGTCATACGCCGAGCAGGCGGAACGTGGCGACCTCCGAAATGTCGGCACATTCCTTCGCGATCTCCGGGTAGCGCTCCTTGAGCAGGTTCTGATCCAGCGCGATGCGCAGAGCATGGGTGAAGCTCACGACCGGGACGCCGTTGACCGTGCCGACCTCGGCCCCGGCCGCCACCAAGGCGGCCTTGATTACGGCCTCGTGCTCTTTACGTTCCTGAGACAGTTTCGCCTGCTTGCGCTTGATCCGGCGAAGCGAGGCGATCAGGTGAGCGAAGGCGTCGACCGGCCTTGTGGGCTGGTCGACGTGCTCGTTAGTGCAAGTGGGTGTGTCATGCTTCACGTACAGCGGTCCCCTCAAACTCGTTAACGCAGGGCGTAACACCTGCGATCAACTAAGACACGGCTTGATCAACAAAAGGTGTGTGAGTACCGGCGGGCGTTCGTAGGGGAACGAGCGCCGGAAAACTAAAGAATGTTTATGGGCGTAAACACTTTCGAGTCTTGCGTGTGTGCTGGCGAGCAGCGCGGTAACCCGACCATAGCCGGGTGAGGTGCAAGTTTGTCAACGCGATTCGCGAGATCGCCGGAAAGTGTTGACACCCGTAAACAAAAAGAGGATGCGATGACGCTTGAGGGGGTCGTCTCGATCCAGGAAGCCCTGAGTTTCCTGTACGAGAACCGACGAAGAGAAGACGGAAAACCGCACAGTGACCGGGACGTTGCTGACGCGTTGACGACTGCGGGCGTCGACGTGTCGTACTCGTCGCTGTGGCAGGTGCGAACGGGGAAGCAGCCACACCCGCGTACCAACATCGTCGTAGGGCTGGCGAGGTTTTTCGATGTGCCAGCGGGGTTCTTTCTCGATCGCGACGTCTACGACGACTGGCGGCGCAAGTTGTCCGGCGAACCCGAGATGCCGCGCCAGCGCGTGGGCTCGGGGGCGACGACGATGCTGCGCAGCTTTGCCATATCGGACCGCAGCGCGAGCCTGATCCAGGAGCTGACCGAGCACGTGCGCGGACTCGAAGCGCGGGACGGTGGGCACAGCACATGACCTGGCCCGCCATTGGGCGGGTTCTGCTGAACTGGACACGACGGGGACAGCGACGAAGTGAACGCGTCGTGACCGGCAGCGCGCCGGTCACGCAGCTCGATGACGTCCGGATGCTGGTAGGCGCTCTCGACCTGCCCGCCACCGCCACGCCTGACGAGCTCGCCGCCCGTCTGTCCACAGTGCGCCGCCGCCCCATCCAGATCCAGCCCTACCCGCCGAACGTCGTGGCCGAGGCTCGCCGGACCGGCGAGCCTTTGCCTTACGGTGTCTGGGTTTCTGGTGCCGCTACCGACTTCATCTTCTTCCGGGAAGACACCACGCACAGCCATCGGCGGCACATCATCCTGCACGAAGTCGGGCACATCGTCTGCCGTCACGTCGGGGACGACGCCGGCGAGGCTGACACCGGCGAGCCCGATCACGCCACGATCACCCGCGCGGTGAAGCGCGCCGGGGGCTTCGCTGCGGACCAGGAGCAAGCCGCCGAAACTTTCGCCTACCTGATCGAGCGCCACACCAGGCCCAACCTTTCCGCGACCGGCGAAACGCCCGCCGCGCGCTACCGCCTCCTGGAGGACTGAATGCCCATCCCCGTCGCCCAGGTCCAGCAACTCTTGACCTGGCTGGCCGTGACCGCCGCACTGCTCTACTGGATCAGATCCTGGCGGCGCTCCCGCACCCCTGGCCTGCTGGCCATGGTCAAGGCGCTCGCCGCGCTCGACGTCGCGTTGATCCTCGGCACCGACTGGGGCGTCCACGACTGGCTGTTCGGCATCCCCACACTGCCGAACTACATCGTGCATGTACTCACCTTGTCCTCGGCCTACTGGCTCCAGGTCTTCGTGCTCTACCTCGCTCACCCCGTCGACACCATCCCGGCCAAGGTCCGGATCCGGACACGCATCCTCATCGGGGCTCAGCTCGCGCTGGGCGTCCTGTACCTGCTCGGGCCGTTGCCGGGCAACCTGCCCGCCATCACCGCCGAGGCAGGCAACCACACCTTCGTCGTCGCTTACCTCGCCGTGTTCGAGCTGTACCTCGGACTGGCCATGTTCGACGTCGTCTACGTCGGCCGCCACGCGAAGGACCTTCCCCGCGGCTACCTGCGCACCGGCCTCCGCCTGCTGCGCTGGGGCGGCATCTGCGGCCTCGCGTTCGTCGCCCACAAAGCCCTGTACTCCCTCGCGGTCCACTTCAACCTCAACCCGCCGTGGGCCGAACTCGGCAACATCGGCGCCAGCCGCGTCCTCACCACCGCCGGAATCCTGCTGCTCATGGCCGGGGTCACCGTGCCCGCCGTCGTCCCGCGCCGACAGCTCCGCCGTCACTACCGCGCACTCGAACCGCTGTGGCGCGACTTGACCACCTTCGCCCCCGAGCTGCGGTACGACGCACCACCAACCCGGAGAGTGTTCGGACGGCCCGACGTCACCGATCTGGTCCGCACCCGACTGACCGAGATCAACGACGTACTGGTCGGACCGTTGCAGCCGTACCTGGACCCGGCGGTCTACTCCGCCGCGCTCCAGCCGACCGAGGTGCCCTCCAGTGGAAGCCGGGCACACGCGCAGGCCGTGACCATCGCCACGGCCCTTGTGACCGCGGAGCACGGCGCACCGGTGCACGCCGAGCACCCGGTAGCGTTCACACCGGGCGAGGCCACCGACGACTACCGCGAGGAAGCCGCGTGGCTCGCGACGGTCGCCACCGCTTACAGCACGTCCACCGCCGTCGCCAAGATCCTGAAGGAGACCAGCAGTCATGCCGCCGACCCTGTCCACTGAGACCGCCACCAGCGAGACCCGGCGGCGCGCGGCACGCATCGCCACCGAAGTCCTCGCCCCATGGGTGTGGGTCCTCGGGCTCCCACTCGCCGTCGCTTGGCAGGTCACCGGACACCGCCTCGGCGAAGCGCTGATGTGGGGACTTATCGTCGGCATCACCGGTTCACTCATCCCGATGGCCGTCATCGTGCGCGGGGCGAAACAGGGCAAGTGGGACAGCCACCACGTCACCAACCGCGCCGGACGGCTTATTCCGTTCGCCGCGTGCATCGGCTCGCTAGCGCTCGGGTTCGTCGTCCTGATCGTCGGCAGCGCGCCGCATGAGATGATCGCGCTCGCAGCCGCCGAGCTCGCGTGCCTCCTAGTCGCGCTCGCGGTCACCTTCGGCTTCAAGTTCAAGATCTCGATGCACGCCATCGTCGCGGCAGGGGCCACTGTGATGCTCATGCGCGTGTACGGCCCCTGGCTTGCCCTGCTGTTCCTCGGTGTCGCCTGGGTCTGCTGGTCCCGGGTCGAGCTAAAGGATCACAGCGTGGCCGAGGTGTCCGTCGGCACGCTCGTTGGCCTCATCGTGGGCGGTGGCGCCTTCATCACGCTCGCCTCTGCCCTGGGGTAGCACGGAGGGACGCGCTTTAGCGCCCCTCCGTCCATTCGTGACTGAGAATCGAGTAGAGGACCGAGTCACGCCACGCTCCGTTGGTGAAGACGTGGTCGCGGAGGATGCCTTCCTGCTTGAACCCGAGACGGCTCACAACCGTCTGGGAGGCATGGTTGTCCGGGCCAATCGCTGCGGTGATCCTGTGCAGATCCAAAGTCGTGAAGCCGAAGCCCAGCATCGTGGAGACGGCGTCTGATGCGAAGCCCAAGCCCCAGTGTTCCGCGGCGACGGCGTACCCGAGTTTCGCCGCTTGCACCCCAGAGAGAGCAAGACGGCAGAACCCGATCAGCCCGTCGTCGTCCGCGCGTGTCATCGCAAGGTAGTACTCGTTACGAGGTTCAGATCGCGCACGCTGGACCGCTCCGTCGACCATCGCTTGCGCAGCTTCCATGTCGCGGCTGTCGAACGAGAGGAAATGTGTCACGCGGTCGTCACCGACAATCCGATAGGCGGCGGGTCCATCGGCCTCACGGAACTCGCGAAGCCGTGTCCTTGTGCCGAGCAGTTCAACGCCCGTCCACGCCTTCTCGGCACTCTCGGTGGTCACTGGGGCAGCGCCAGTCGCTGGGAGGAAAACGCTCGCATGGAATCACCTAACTCGTTGAGGGTGCGGCCTTCGGCTTCGACGGTAGCGAGACGGCGCTGGACGTACCCGACCGCAGTAACCACGCCGTGCGTTCGCTGGCCGATAGGCAGCTCCAGAACAGCTGACATGGCGTCAGCAGCGCCCTCGAACTCGTTTCCGGTGATCCTCGCGATGGCGAGAGCGCAACGTGTTCCCGCTTCATCGCCGAACGCCCGATCGCCGGCGGGCGCGGCTTCGTAGGCGGCGATAGCTTCGAGGGCGAATCGTTCGGTCGCCTCAGCTGCTTCCTTCCCAGCCCAGGCCAGTGCTTCGGCGGCGTAGTAGAGCTGGCGGGGTCGGCTGAACGTACAGAAGCCGCCCAGCTCGTCCAGGTCGTCCCGGCGAACCAATTCGCGTGCCTCGGTGGCTCTGTCGACGGCCTGTCGGGCCTCCTCAAACTGACCCAGTGCGGCTAGCGACCTAGCTTCTCCGGACGCGAGCCACACGGCCGACGTATTCCGGCTTCGCTGAGCGAACTCGCTGCCCTGGCGCGCGTACTTGATGGAGTCGGAGTACCGACCGGCCCAATAAGCGATCAACGACTGCAAGCCCTTGACCCATGCTTTCAAACCGTCGTGCCCGGCATTGTCTGCTGCCGCAAACGCCGCCCGCGCCTGGACCATTGCGTCGTCTGACGAGCCGATATCGTGTGAAGCACGCGCCATCAGGCCGGAAGCAACACCAGCAAGAAGGTAGAGATCCCGACTTTGCTTCGGCCGCTGCTGACCTTCAAGCAGGCCAAACAGCTTGCTCTGCGTCTCGCTCATGTCACCGAGCAAGGTCTCCAGCGGCTCCTGCTGGTAGGCCACTGTTAACCGGCGAACGTCGTCGGTCAGTTGGTCCAGGGTTTCTGTTCCCACGTTCGTAACCTCCGTCCTGCTCAGGAACTCGCGCGCCCGCTTGGCGCTCATCGCGATTTCCCGTCGTTGCCAGTCGTACCGCTCGTGATCCGGCGGTAGACCGATTGGTTCTATCGGGCTTGTCTGCAGGACTAGTCCGCTACCTATCGGCGGACCAAGCAACCGAGAAGCTGTCTCGCCAAACACCTGTTCGAGCGCGACCTGCGCGTGCGCGTAGGGGTGGCGCTTGAGGTCGCCGTTGACCCACCGGTATGCCTGGCGCTCCGACATCTCGGTCCCCGTGATCTCCCTGTACCGGTCCATCAGGTCCCTGAGCGTCATGCGCTTCTGCTTCATCAGCTGATCAAGACGAGTACGTGGCAGCTCACCGCCGACCATCACACCTCCTCCGTCCCAGACGTCCCCAGGTTAGGACGAGCGCACTGTTTTGAGCGAGTTCGGCAGGTAGAAGGCAGAAGAAGTCAGAAGAAGTCAGACAACACGACATTCCGAAGTCAGAGTCCTGCCCACCAATCTGGAAGGCGTCCAACACGCTGCGTTACCAGCGGCGACAGGCGAACCGACCAGGAGCAGCACATGTCTCAGCAGCTGGATCAGACACTCAGCACCACCGAGGTTCACGCCGCTGCCGACGACGTCGCTGGTGGCCTGCGTGACCACAGACTGCACGCCGCAGGTCCGGGGCCGGAGGTCGAGCCTCCCGGGTCTGCGGCTCGGTCAGACTCGGCGAAGGCGGCTTAGGGGTGCTGACACCAATGGCTGAGGAACAGATGGAGTCGAGCGCGCCATTGGACCGGCTGCGCGACACGTGGACTCAGGCTTACAAGGAGTATCGGGAAGCGCGCCTCGTCGCGATGAATGCCCCGGAGATCGCTGACTTCGCCCTGCAGACCTCGTATACGGCCCGCCGTGTGGCGCGGGCATGGCATGAGTTGTCGCTGGTTCCGACTCTGGAGTGGTGGTGTGTGGCCGCACTTGCAGCGGCCGCAGAGGGCATGAGCGAGGTAGCCGCCCAGTGGGCCGAAAAGGCCCGCACGTTGGCCGAGGCGTCTTCCCCTGGACTAGGAGCGGCGTCGCCGTCACCTCCAGGTCGGGTAATGCGCCAGCCGTCGCCGATACGCCGGCCGCGACCTGGACGACAGGGCTCGTAAGCGCCTGAGTCGCAAAGGTGCGCCACCTACGACTAGTTCAACTATTTGATTCTTCAGGTTCTATGGAGTGGCCGGGCATGGCGGACCTAAACTGTGAAGCATGGAAGTTGGTCGACCGCGGAACTTTCCGTGCGACGTATCAATCGGTTGCGTGGTATCTGAGTGCAACGCCTAATCAGAAATACCCCTGGCTTCTTCATCGCGATACGGACACGCCGCGACTTGGAACATTCCCGGTAGAGCAGGAGATCGGCTCCGCCGACTCGGCTGGCGCCAAGCGGCAGGCGAGCATGTGGCTAGATATCACATTCAACTATCCCGCTGCGCCACTTGCATGCAAGGACGGTTGAGGGCCAGGACTTCCCGGCCACTGTCGGGAAAAGGGCCTGCATTCGAGCCTCCTTATTTGAATGCAGGGCGGAGGTTAGGTAGCGGGCTGCGCACAATCCTCGTGCGCAGCCCGCGAACCCTAAAGCTGCCAGCTTCGTTCGGGCAACCGAAGCTGGCGAGGTGCCGGAGCGCGGCCAGGTGCGTGGCACGCAGCACACGGCGCCACCCCTCGCCGCGTCGCACCCTAATTCGCGACGCGGCGAGGTGTCACAGTCAGACAAAGGAATCAACTATCGACAGGAGAAAAGGTGACCATCCAAGAGCAAGCGCAACAGTTGGCAGCACTGGCAGAACAGGTTCCCGTTGCACATGTTCAGGGCTTGATCGCCGAGCTGGCCAACCTTGGTCAGCAGGTGAGCAGCGTCCTAGGCGGCGCCTATGGCGCAGAGGAAATCCAGGGCGCAATCAATCAGGCTATTGAACAGTTCAATTCCATTGGTGCGGCAATGGAAAACGTTAAGCAAGCAATCGCCAGCAAGGCTCAGTATCACCAAGGCTCATGACTCTAGAAGCCAAGATCAACGAACTGCAAGCACTTGCCAATGCGGTTCCATACGACAAGCTAAATGAGATCGGGACGATCGTAGATCAGCTGTTTGACGCACTCGACAAGCTGATCAGTCACGATGATCCGGTATTTCTACTGTTCAAAGAAATGGACCTTATGGTTCAGTCTGGATATAGCGCCGTAAACCGGGTGGAGGCAACTCTTAAAAACGCTGCATCGTATCACGCCGGACAGTCGTCCGGCGCGGGTTCTGTTCAGAATTCAGCGTCAGTATCTGAGCCGCCGTGAACTAGTCAGGGGCCGGATGGGTCGAAGTATCCGGCCGAGGCGGCATGGTGCACAGATGCGCTCCCTCCCCGTGTTCGACCGAGGACAGGCGAGAGAACTGTTGGATATGCCGATGGTTCTTTTAATAGATATACGTCGGGCCAGGATGGGACATACTCGCCGCAGATTCAGTCGCGACTCATTGAATCCGGACTGTCTCCACAGAGTGCGGCGTTTCTCAGCAACCATGTTGAACTTAAGGTTGCGACAGACATGATCATGCAAGGGAAGACTGAAAGTGAGCTCGTCATCAATAACCAGCCCTGCCAGGCCACCGGTCCGACCAGGCCGGGCTGCGATGAAACACTCGAACGGTACCTTCCCGAGGGAACCAAGCTGACCGTTCACGGTACGACCCAACAGGGCGAACCCTTCAGCCGAATATATCGAGGGAAGCGATGACTACACCGGGGCTTGCACGTCAGGACGCATACGACGTCGCTGCGATGGCCACCGCAGACGACCTCGTGTCGATGTTGAAGGCCGTCAATGCAGAAAGAGAGAGGCCCGACGCCGGAGTGGTTTGGTGGTTGCATGTAGCCGACCAGCCAGACGGCGAGCTCATCGTCGGGGTACGGGGTGCTCACGGCGTAGCGCTCTGGTCTGAACCGTCCAGGTCCTTCCGTCCTGAAGACGGCGCGAACGTCGATCACGTCGACTACTTCACGTGGCTGGGCCATCACTACACCCAACCACCGAGGACCGAGGTGCCGGTTGAGCACGTCTACCAGGCAGTAGCAGAGTTCGTCCGCACCAAAGCGCGACCCAACTGCATCAGGTGGGTCGAGGTCCCGAGTCCGACGGCCCCCACTGCGTGAACGGACTGTAGCGGATCTCGCATGGTTCGATACCGGGGGTGACATGAGAGTGTCACCCCCGGCGATCTTGTCCGGCCAAATCGGCTGCTGACCAGCCAAAATTCGGCTTCGAGCTTTCGCTACCTCAGTTGCAACTTGACTTTGCCTACCTTGAGGGTAGGGAAGGAGGCCTTCACGGATCTGGCGGGGAGAGCAAGGGACCTTTAGTACCGCTAGCTTTCCTAGCGACGCTAGATGGCCGCCGATCGCAATATAACCCGAATGCTATGTCTCGATTGATGGGAATCCGGCGTGTCGGGACCGTGGCCGACGCTCTCACGGGGTCGAAGCGGCTCAGGAGGCCTGGCGCGCGCTGCACGTGAGGCGCTCGAGCGAAGTACATGAAGGCCCCCTTCCTGTACCTAGGCGCAAGGAAGGGGGCCTTCATGTACTGGGGAAGGTGTGAAGGTCGAGTTTCCTCGGCTGAGCCGAGGGAAGGGGGCCTTCACGCGCTCTCGTGTGACCGGTGGTGCTACTGAGGCTCGAGGTGGTATCCGAGACCCTGGGCTCAGGACGACTGGCGCTGCTCGAACAGCGTCACACCGACCGGCGGCAGCCCCACGACACTCGCCATCACCTGGCAGAACGCCTGCCCGTGCGGCCGCAGCGCGGCGTCCGTCGGCGTCCAGGACGCCCGGAGTTCCAGATCGTCGGTGCGCGCGGGCCCGGAGATGTCGCCGAAGCGGGCCGAAGACGTCTCGGTGACCGTGCCGCCCAGCGCCGTCCACTCCGCGCCGGAGCTCTCCAGCGCGTCGGTCAGCCACGACCAGCCCACGGCGGGGAGGAAGGGATCGGTCGCCAGTTCCCGGTCGAGTTCCGCGCGGACGTACATGACCAGCCGCAGGACCCCGTCCCAGCCCTCCTGGCCGTCGGGGTCGTGCAGCAGCACGAGCCGTCCCGACGCCAGCACGTCCGCCGGCCCTTCGACCTCGCAGCTCACCGCGTAGGACCACGGGGCGAGGCGCTGCGGCGGGCGCATCGTCTCCAGCCGCACCTCCGGACGGGGCCGGACCGATTGCAACGCCGCGACGGCTTCACGGAAGAGATCGGGTACTGACGTCATCGCGGTCACCAACCGACTGTAAGACGCGATCGTCCGGTTCGGGGCGCAGGCGCGCCGAGAGTAAGGCCTCCGAGCGCACATGGCACCATGAACCGTGATGTCTCCTTCAGTTGCTTCTCCCGCGCAGACCGTCCCGGCGGCCCGTCGCGCCCTGCCTGGTGCGCCGTTCCTGGCCGCCGCGCGCGGCGAACGCCCGGCTCACACCCCCGTGTGGTTCATGCGCCAGGCGGGCCGGTCGCTGCCCGAGTACCGGGCGCTGCGCGAGGGCACCTCGATGTTCGAGGCCTGCTTCGACCCCGAGATGCTCGCCGAGATCACGCTCCAGCCGATCCGCCGTCACGGCGTCGACGCGGCCATCCTCTTCAGTGACATCGTCGTCCCGCTCAAGGCGGCGGGTCTCGACATCGACATCGTCGCGGGCACCGGCCCGGTCGTCGCCGAGCCGATCCGCGACGCCGCGGGCGTGCGCGCGCTGCCGGTGCTGGAGCCGGAGCAGGTGGAGCGGGTCGCCGAAGGGGTCCGGCTGCTGGTCGGGTCGCTGGGCGAGACGCCGCTGATCGGGTTCGCGGGCGCGCCGTTCACCCTGGCCTCGTACCTCATCGAGGGCGGGCCGAGCCGCAACCACGAGCACACCAAGGCGCTCATGCACTCCGAGCCCGAGCTGTGGCACGACCTGGCCGGGCGTCTCGCCGATATGGCGATCACCTTCCTGTCCGCGCAGCTCGACGCCGGGGCCGACGCGATCCAGCTGTTCGACTCGTGGGCGGGCGCGCTCTCGGAGCGGGACTACCGCGAGTTCGTCCTGCCGCATTCGGCGAAGGTCCTGTCCGCGGTCGCGCGCTACGGCGTGCCCCGGATCCACTTCGGCGTCGGCACCGGCGAGCTGCTGGTGGCCATGCGCGACGCGGGCGCCGACGTGGTCGGCGTCGACTGGCGCATCCCGCTCGACGAAGCCGTCCGGCGGCTCGGCGGCGGTGTCGTCCAGGGCAACCTCGACCCGGCGCTGCTGCACGCGTCCTGGCCGGTCATCGAGGCCGAGGTCCGGCGCATCCACGCCGAGGGCCGTGCGGCCGACGGCCACATCTTCAACCTCGGCCACGGCGTGCTGCCGGGCGTCGACCCGGACGTTCTGACGCGCGTGGTCGGGCTGGTGCACGAGCTCCAGCCGTGAGCACGATCGCCGTCGTCGGTGGCGGCATCTCGGGACTGACCGCGGCGTACCGGCTGCGGACGCTGCTCGGGGAGGACGCCAGGATCGTCGTCTTCGAGGCGACGGACTCGCTCGGCGGGAAGCTCCGCACGGTCGAACTCGCCGGACAGCGCTACGACGTCGGCGCGGAGGCCTTCCTCGCCCGTCGTCCCGAGGCGGTCGCCCTGGTCCGCGAGGTCGGGCTCGGCGAAAGCCTCGTCCACCCCACCAAGGCCCGCGCCAAGATCCACGCCGGTGGTTCCGTGCTCGGCCTGCCGCCGGGCACGGTCATGGGCGTTCCCGCCTCGGCCGACGCGGTCGCGGGAGTGCTGTCGGAGAAGGGGCGCGCCCTGGTCGAGGCCGAGGCTTCGCTGTCTCCGCTGAAACTGCCCGCGGGGGACGTGCCGCTCGGCGAGCTGCTGCGCGAGCGGTTCGGCGACGAACTCGTGGACCGGCTCGTCGACCCGCTGCTCGGCGGGGTCTACGCCGGGGGAGCGGACGGGCTCGGGCTGCGCGCGACCATGCCCGGTCTCGCGTCCGCGATCGATCGCGGAGCGACTTCGCTCACCGAAGGCGCCGCCTCGCTCATCCCCGCCTCGCCGAGTACGGCGCCGGTCTTCGGCACCCTGCTGGGCGGCCTCGGGACGCTGATCGCCCGGCTCGCGGAGCTGTCCCGCGCCGAGATCCGGACCGGGACCACGGTGACGGCGCTCGAGCGCACACCCACCGGCTGGAAGGTCGGCGACCTCGACGCCGACTCCGTTCTCCTCGCCGTCCCGGCGCCATCGGCGCGACGGCTGCTCGATGGTGTGGCGGAAGTGGCCTCGACGGTGTTCGCCAAGATCGAACTCGCGTCGATGGCGGTGGTCGCGCTCGCGCTTCCGCCGGGGACCGCGTTGCCGGAGTCGTCCGGCGTGCTGATCGGCGCGGGGGAACGGGACGCGGCCGGGAAGCCGTTCGCCGCCAAGGCGTTCACCTTCTCCTCCCGCAAGTGGGCGCAGTACGGCGAAGGCCCGGTGCTGGTGCGAGGCTCGGTCGGCCGCTTCGGCGAACCGGGGGCGCTGCACGCCGACGACGACGAACTCGTCCGCGTGGTCCGCGACGACCTGGCCCGGCTGACCGGGATCACCGCCGAGCCGATCGACACCCTGGTGACCCGCTGGGGCGGCGGGCTCCCGCAGTACGGCATCGGGCACCTCATCCGTGTCGAGCGGATCGAACGTGCCGTCGCCGCCGTCCCGGGTCTCGCCGTGGCGGGTGCGACGCTGCACGGCGTCGGGCTCCCGGCGTGCATCGCCACCGCCGATGCCGCCGCCCGCCGCATCGCCGGGATCACACCGACCCACGAGGGCTCCTGAGCACCGGCAGTGCCAAGATGGCGGTATGGCGCGGCTGAACTACAACGAGCTCAATGACACCATCCGCTACACCGCCTGGTCGGTCTTCCGGGCCGAGCAGGGCAAGCTCGGCGAGGACCGCGAGAAGGCGACCGCGGAGACCACCGAATACCTCGACGCGCTGGAGGCCAAGGGCGTCGTCGTCCGCGGTGTCTACGACCTCTCCGGGCTGCGAGCCGACGCCGACTACATGATCTGGTGGCACGCCGAGGAGATCGAGCAGGTCCAGGCGGCCTACAGCGGCTTCCGGCACACCCCGCTCGGCCGCGCGTCGGCGCCGGTGTGGAGCCAGGTCGCGCTGCACCGCCCGGCGGAGTTCAACAAGAGCCACATCCCGGCGTTCCTCGCCGGTGAAGAGGCCCGCAAGTTCATCTGCGTCTACCCGTTCGTGCGTTCCTACGAGTGGTACCTGCTGCCGGACGACGAGCGCCGCAAGATGCTCGCCGACCACGGCAAGGAGGCCCGCGACTACCCGGACGTCCGCGCCAACACCGTCGCGTCGTTCGCGCTGGGCGACTACGAGTGGATCCTGGCCTTCGAGGCCGACGAGCTGCACCGCATCGTCGACCTGATGCGTCATCTGCGCGGCACCGAGGCCCGGCTCCACGTGCGCGAGGAGATCCCGTTCTACACCGGGACGAAGGTCGAACCGGCCGAGCTGATCGCGCTCCTGCCCTAGTGAAGACCTCCGTGGACACCCGCGTCTGGACCACGCTCACCGGCGACACCCTCGCCGAAGACGCCGTCGAGATCACCGGCCCCGAGTCGGTGCTGCCCGGGACCTTCCGGGTCGAGGAGGCGGCGACGACGAGTATCGCCGCGGCGACGCTGGCCGCCGGGGAACTGTTGCGGCTCCGGGGGATCGATCCGGGCAAGGTGTCGGTCGACACCCGGCACGCCGCCGCGTCGTTCCACAGCGAGCAGTACATCCGGGTCGACGGCGAGCCGGTGCCGTTCAGCGCGCCGCTGTCCGGCGACTACCGCGCGAACGACGGCTGGGTGCGGCTGCACTGCAACTACCCGCGTCACGTCTCCGCGGTGTGCTGGGGTCTGGGCGTGCCCGCGACCCGGGCTGCGTTCGAGAAGGTCGTCGCGGCCAAGTCGAAGTACGAGGTCGAGTCGGCGGTCGTCGGCGCCGGCGGTGCCGCCGCCGTGCTGCGCTCGCGCGAGGAGTGGCTGGCGCACAAGCAAGGACAGGCGTCGTCGGCGTTGCCGGTCGCCGAGATCCGGCCGCTCGGGACGTCGGAACCCGTGCGGTTGTTCGAGTCCGACCGGCCGCTGGGCGGGGTGCGGATCCTGGACCTGACCCACGTCATCGCCGGACCGGTGGCGGGCCGCGTGCTCGCCGCGCACGGGGCGACCGTCATGCACATCGGGTCGGCCCAGCTGCCGACCGTGCCGCCGCTGGCCGTCGACACCGGGATGGGCAAGCTCTCGGCGTACGTCGACCTGGAGACCGAAGCCGGGCGCTCGCGGCTGCGCAAGCTGATCGCCCGCGCGGACGTCGTCCTGCAGGGTTTCCGGCCGGGGTCGTTGGTGGCCAAGGGTTTCTCGCCGGAAACGATCGCCGAGCTCCGGCCGGGCATCGTGGTCGCGGACCTGTCCGCCTACGGCTGGGAAGGGCCGTGGGCGCGCAGGCGCGGGTTCGACAGCCTGGTGCAGATGACGTCGGGGATCGCCGACGAGGGCGGCAAGGCCGCCGGGCTCGACGGCCCGGGACCGCTCCCGGTGCAGGCGCTCGACCACGCGACCGGCTGGCTCACCGCGGCGGCGATCATGACCGCCGTCCGCCGGGCGGTCACCGAAGGCGGCAGCCAGCACGTCCGGACCTCGCTCGCCGGGACCGGGGAGTGGCTGAACTCCTTGGGGCGCAAGGAAGCCGGGCCCTCCGGTTTCGATGGCGGCGAATGGCTCGAAGACGTCGACGGCCAGCTCGGCCGGGTCACGCGGGTCAAGATGGCGGGCACCCTGCCGGGCTCGAATCCACAGTGGACGGAAGCGACGCACGTGGCGGGAAGTGACCGCCCGGTCTGGTGACCGACCCGCATTCAGCCGCCTAAAGACGTGTCTCTCAGACCGAGGTGCGTTTGAGAGACACGGCCTAAATGCGGCGTAGCAGGCGCGCGAGCCGGCCCCGGGGCTTCGGGACCTCGCCGCGCTCCACCAGCCACGCGCCGAAAGCGTCCGCGTAGGCCCGTGCGCGGATCGCGTCGGTCTTCGGGCGGTTCGTCGCGTACTCGCGGAACAGTGCGGCGAACCGGTCGCCGAGGGCCTCGGCGAGATCGGGGCGGAGGTACGCGGCCAGCCTGCTTTGCTTGTTCCGCAAGACATTCGCCTCGATGCGGAGCCTCTCCGCGTCGAAACCCGCCGGGGCGTCGCCTCCCGCGAGAAGCGCCTTGAGCAGCTCGGCCTGCTGGGCGGCGAGCCGCTCCCGGGGCGGCGTCACGGCGAGACCGCTTCCCGCAACGCGGCCAGCTCGGCCGCCAGTTCGGTGTCGGACGGGTAGTCGTCGTCGCGTTCCAGCAGGACACCCGGCGGCTCGGTGCGGCGCCGCAGTTCGCGCAGCAGGTCCAGCACCTCCGGCACCACCGGATGGGCGTGCGTGTCGTGGTAGACGCCGTCGCGTTCGACGCCGCCGGCCATATGCGTGTACGCCAGCCGTTCCCACGGGATCTCGTCGAGGAACCGTTCGGGATCGGTGCCGAGGTTGCGGGCGTTGGCGTACAGGTTGGCGACGTCGATGATCAGCAGGCAGCCCGTCCGGTCGGTGAGCTCCCGCAGGAACTCCGACTCGGTGAACTCCGCGTCCGGCCATTCCAGCACCGCCGCGATGTTCTCCAGCGCGAACGGGACCTCCACGATGGACTGCGCCAGTTTCACGTTGTCCACCAGGACGTCGAGCGCTTCCCGCGTGCGGGGGAGCGGCATCAGATGCCCCGAGTCGAGCCCGCCCGCGCGCACGAAGCAGACGTGGTCGCTGGCCATCGGCGCGCCGAGCTCGCGGGTGACCTCCGCGAGATGCTCGACGCGGGCGGTGTCCAGCGGCTCCGCCCCGCCCAGCGACAGCGACACCGCGTGCGGCAGGACCGGCATTCCCTTGTCGCGCAGCGCGAGCAGGGTTTCGGGAAGATGCCCGGCGTGCAGGTTCTCGGCGACGACCTCGACCCAGTCGACGCCCGGCAGCCGCGCGATCGACAGATCCAGCTCGTGCCGCCAGCCGATGCCGATCCCGAGCGTGCCCGGCCCGTCAGCCGCCATAGCCGCCTCCACCACAACCGCCGCCGCCGCTGCTTCCGCTGCTGCACGAGCTTCCGCCGCTACTGCACGAGGAGCCGCCGCCGGACGAACCGCCACCGAAACCACCGGAGACCGGAGGCGGGATCAGGGCCGCGCTCAGTTCGTCGTCCGGGTAGGAGGCGAGGCCGCCGAACGCGACCGCCGCGGCGGCGCCGCCCAGCAGCCCGACACCGGCCGCTCCGGCGTACCCCGGCCCGTTGGGGATACCGCGTTTGCGTTCCCGTCCGTGGGCGGACCTGGCCCGGTGGAGGATCCGGCCGCCCTCGCTGGTCGGACGCGGGCCCGGCCGCTTGTTCTTGAGCGCGCGGGAGATCACCGTCGCGAACACGGCCGAGATCAGCAGCGGGATGAGGTAACCGACGGGACGGTCACCGGCGATCCCGGCGATCAGGCGGACGACGCCGAGCACGAGTACCGCGAGGTACAGGAAGTACACGACCTGCCGGATCCGCGGCGTCCGGTCCGCGACGACGAGCCCCCGCGTCTCCAGCCCCTTGGCGAGCGCCTGCATCGGGCCCGACATCCGCAACCGGTCGCGGATGCCGCGGGTCGTGGCGTTGTACCCCGGCCGCGCGCCCTTGGCGACGGCCTTTTCGATCGGGTCGGCGGGCTCGGGGCCGGTGAGCTGGAGCTGCTTCGAACTGCTGACCCGCAGGGTCCCGCGGTCGACCAGGGCCGCGATGGCCGTGTCGACCACCCGGTCCGGGCCGCCGGCGAGATAGGCGAGCTCGTACACGGTCGGCTCCGGTCCGCTCACGGTGCCGCGGGGCGCCTTGGCGCCCAGCTTGACCGCGATCGTCCACACGAGACCGACGACCACCGGGAACACGATGAGGGCGCCATAGATCGCCAGGAACGTCGGTCCGGGGATGCCCCAGGTGTCTTCCATCGCACGGGCCTTTCGCGAGCAGGTGCACTTACCGTAGTCGGACGTTCTTCCGCCCGGTCGTGGTTCCGTGATTCGCCGGGCGTCAGAAGCCGCCGCTGCCTCCGGAGACGCTGTAGTCGGTCCCGTCGCCCCAGGCGAAGATGCGGGTGTCCTTGCCCGGACGCCCGCCGTAGCGGCTCAGGATGGCGGCGACCTCGCGATCGGGATACGCGGCGAAGCCGCCGATGGCCACCGCGCCCGCCGCACCCGAGACGAGGCTTCGATCCGTCTCC
Source organism: Amycolatopsis roodepoortensis (assembly GCF_024628825.1). Classification (NCBI taxonomy): domain Bacteria; kingdom Bacillati; phylum Actinomycetota; class Actinomycetes; order Pseudonocardiales; family Pseudonocardiaceae; genus Amycolatopsis; species Amycolatopsis roodepoortensis. The sequence goes on along the minus strand of NZ_CP102415.1, from coordinate 1,957,631 downwards.
GCCTCGGCCAGCACCGCGCGGCCCGCGGTGGTCGTCCTGCCCGCGTAGTCGGTCCGGCCGAGCAGGAGGCTGACGATCAGCAGGGCCAGCGCGACGACGAGAAGCGCGATCAGGACCACGGTGCCGCCGGTGACGATCCAGCGGACCGTCCCGGCCACCAGCAGGACGGCATAGACGACGGCGGTGATCCTCCACGTGAGCCGGCGTCGCCCTTCCGCGACGACCAGGCCGCGGCCGCCCAGCTCGGCCCACAGCGCCCGCATCGCCGGGCCGCGGCTCATCGTCGTCCGCAGTTCGTGGCCGGGGAACGACGACAGGTGACCGGCGAGCTCCCGTCCCAGCGGGTCGACCGGGACCAGGGGTGTGCGGTAGAGCCTGCCCGAACGGCCGAGCCGGGCCTGTTCGCGTTCGAGCATCGAGGCGACCACCGTTTCGGTGACCCGCGCGGTACCGCCCGCCAAGGCCGCCACGTGCCGCACGCTCGGCAGCCTGCCGCCGTCGTGGAAGCCGCGCCGGAGCCAGCGGACGTGAAGCGCCGCGACCAGGGCGGGGATGGCGATCGCCGGCGTGTAGAGCCACAGGAAGTCAGCCACCGCAACCACCTCCACCGCAGGAAGAACCGCTCGCGCAGTTGCTTACCCCGCTCGACGACCCCGCCGATCCCTTGGCGGTGGCATCGCCCGCCCTGACCAGCATGTCCGCCATGACCGGATCGGGATACGCGGCCAAGCCGCCGAGCGCCACCGCGCCCGCCACTCCGGGGAGCAGAGCAGGATTCCGCCGGGCCGCGCCGAGGACGCGCAGTCCCGCCGCGGTCGGCAGGACGGTGCGGCTCGGACGCAGGAGAAGGACGGTCCCGGCGACGGCCGCGACCACTACGACGAGAAGCCCCGCCAGTATCGCGGCCAGGCGACCCAGCGGCATGGCGTTGGCGAACCTCGCCACCCCGAGCGCGAGCAGGGGGAGGTAGAGGATCAAGGCCGCCAGCCACCCGGCGCGACGGCGGCGTTCGTCCACCTGCAGGCCGCTCAGCTGAAGTTCGTTGCGCACTTCCTGAACGGCGGCGCTCCGGCTCAGCAGCTTCTTCAACCGGTAGAGCCCACCGGCTCCCGCTCGCGGAACGAGTTCGGTGGCGGCGCGCGTGAGCGGATCTCCCGACGCGGTCCGGAGGACGGTGACCCGCCCTCCGCTGTCCAGCCGTATCCGCTCACCGGCGACCATGGTGGCCACCGCGACGTCGGCGACCCGCTCGGTGCCACCGGCCAGCGCGGCGAGGTGGTACGGGCCCGGCGGCGTCCCTTCGTCGGCGGCACGGTGCCGGAGCGACCATGTCCACAGCCCCGCGAAGAGCAAGGGCAGAACGACGAGGCCGCCGTACAGCCACACGAAATCCGGGCCCGAGATCCCCCAGGGTTCAGCCACCGCAACCACCTCCGCCTCCGCCACCGCCACCACCGCAGGAAGAACCTCCGCCGCAGGAGGAGGATGATCCACCACCGCACGACGATCCGACGGCGTACGACGCACCTGCGCCGCAGGTGCTCGCCGTGCGGGCGAACACGCCGGTCTTGCTCAGCGCGCCCACGACGACCTGGTCGGGGAAGGCGCCCAACCCGTGGAGGGCCACCCGCCCGGCCGTGGTGCGGCCGAGATCGCGATCCCAGTCGCCGTAGTGGAGTGCCAGGTCGCCCGCGGCCGTCGCCCGGCCCGAGCGCTCCGGCAGTTGCCGCCACACGGCCAGGCCGATCGCGCCCGCCACGACGATCACCAGGACGACGAGGGCGCCGATCGGACGCTTCAGCGGTACGGCGTTCACCAGCCTCGCGATCCCCACCGCGAACACGGCCACGTACGCGGCGATCGCGTACTGCCAGCCCCTCCGGCGGCGGTGCTCGTGAACGAACAGGCCCCGCCGCTCCAGATCGGCGCGCAGTTCCCGGACGACGTCGTGCCGGGCCATCCTGAAGCGCAGCTCGCGCAGGCCGATTCCGTTGCCGGGTACCAACGAGACGACCGCGCGCTCGAACGGATCGGCCGGGACCGGCCGGATCGGGTGGAGGTTTCCCCTGCTGTCGGGCCGCAGGAGGTTCCGTTCGAGCAGCCCTGCGACGACGGTGTCGGTGACCCGCTCCACGCCGCCCGCCAGCGCGGCCAGGTGATGGAGGCCCGGCGCCGTCCTGGCCCCGGTGTCACGACGCAGCCACAGTTCGTGCACCACGGCGAACGCGATCGGCACCACGGCACAGACTCCGTAGAGCCAGGCGAAAGCCGGTCCGGTGATTCCCCAGGGTTCGTTCATGAAAACACCGCCCTCCCCGACGCTGTCCTGTCCAAGGTGAACGCGTCGAGGAGGGCGGTGGTTCGCTTCCTTCGGTTACGACTCGGGAACGAGCTTCAACGAGATCGAGTTGATGCAGTACCGCTGATCCGTCGGCGTGGCGTAACCCTCGCCTTCGAAGACGTGCCCGAGGTGGCTGTGGCACGACTTGCACAGCACCTCGATGCGGCGCATCCCCATGGTGGTGTCCTCGCGGAGGAGGACGGCGTCGCTGTCGGCCGGGTCGTAGAACGACGGCCAGCCGCAATGGCTTTCGAACTTCGTGTCGCTGCGGAACAGTTCGGCACCACAGGCTCGGCACTGGTAGACGCCGGTGGTCTTCTCATCGGTGTACTCACCGGTGAAGGGACGCTCGGTGCCCGCCTGGCGAAGGACGGCGTACTCGTCGGGGCTGAGCTGCTCCCGCCATTCCTGCTCGGACTTGACCACGCGCGGCGTGGCTCCGACAACGGGTTTCATGCCTTTCACCGGTTCCACGTTACCCCGCGAGCCACGCGATGGCCCGGCCGATGATGTCCCATGCGGTGACCATCACGCCGAGCACGATGAGGACCACGACGAGTGCCGAAACCCACCAGCGCAGGCCGCCGACGCGGTTGCTGGAGTCGGCGAAATCGGAGACACCGTCGAGGCAGGCCTCCACGGTGAAGTTCGGGCCGCAGCGTTCGATGCGGTCCAGATGCTCGGCGAAGGCACGGGCTTCGGGATCGTACGGGTCGAGGCCTACCAGGTCCTCCTGGAAGCGAGGATTCTGGCCAGGTCCGAAAGGTCCGCTATCGGCCATGGAGCAACAGTAAGCCACGAGCGGCGATTGGCCTACCACCAGCGAGGCGGGTCTCACCACCGCCACGCTGCGTCAGTTGCCGAGTACTCGCGTGTCGGCGTCGATGAAGTACTGCCCGCCGACCTGGACCACGCGCAGCGCCGGGCGTGGTCCCTTGTTGAGCGTGATGTTCATGTCGATCGAGCCGTCGGGGTTGCCGCCGCCCTTGTCCGCCCGGGCGGTGTCGGCGCTGGTGACCTTGTGGGTGCTCCAGTACTCGGCGAAAGCCTGCTCCGAACCGTAGACCTCTTTCGCGGCGTCGGTGAGCATGTTCCAGCTCGCGGACGTCCCGATCCTGCCCGTGTCGAAGAAGTCGAGGACGAAACCACCCACGCTCGAGTAGCTCGTGATCTTTTCGCTGGGGGTCTTCCCCAGGCCCGCCGGCGCGGGTCGCGACGAGGACGGCGCACTCGACTTGGGCGCCGAGGAGCTGGTCTGCGGGTTCGCCCCGGCGTTGTTACCACCCTGGTTGTCGGTGCCGTTGCCCGAATTCAGGACCAGGAACACGATCACGGCGATCACCACGACGGCGGCACCGGCGCCCGCGAACAGGACGGCCTTGCGCTTGGCGTCGGCGGGCTTGGCCGGGGACGGCCGCATCGGGGCGGCCGCGGACGGCGGCGGGCTCATCGCGGCGACCGGACGCGGCGGCGTGTTCGGCGGGGCGGACGGCGAGCGCATCGGGATGAAGGCGGCCGTCGGCGAGTGGGTCTTGGTGGGCTGCGGCGGAGCCGCCGCGGCGGACTGGGCAGGCTTGTCGGTCCGCTGCCACGGTGGCCGGTCTCCGCCGGGAAGGCCGTGTCCCGGGGTGTCGGGCACGGCCGGCTGTCTGCCGCCGCCCGCCCCGAAGAGCCGGGGCGACGCCGCCGTGCCCGCGGCGGATTCGTTCGCCGCCAGCGCGGCGAGGCGTTCCCTGGCCTCGGCCATGCTGGGCCGCTCGGTCGGCTCGGTGCGCAGGAGACTCATCAGCAGCGCCGTCGCCGGGCCCGCCTGCTGCGGCGGGTTGATCTGGCCGTTCGCGGCGGCGTACAGCAGCGCCAGCTGGTTCGAGCTGTTCCCGTACGGGGTCTGGCCCTCGATCGCCTGGTAGAGCGTCGCGCCGAGCGCGAAGACGTCGGAACTGGGCACCGGGTCCGAGCCCCGCGCCAGCTCGGGCGCGAGGTACGCCGGGGTGCCGCCGATCAGCCCGGTCTGGGTGAGCGTCATGTCGCCGGCGGCGCGGGAAATACCGAAGTCGGTGATCTTCGCGGTGCCGGATTCGTCGATCAGGATGTTGCCCGGCTTGACGTCGCGGTGCACGATCCCGGCGCGGTGCGCGGCGACCAGCGCCGACGCGACCTGCTCGCCGATCTTCGCGACGCGCCCCAGTGGCAGCGTGCCTTCCTCGGCGATGATCGCCGAGAGGCTCGGGCCGTTCAGGTACTCCATCACCAGGCACGGGTCGCCGCCGTGCTCGGCGATGTCGAACACCACGATCGCGTTCGGGTGCTGGAAACGGGCCGCGTTCTTCGCCTCGCGCATGGCGCGCTGCCGCATGTTGTCGCGTTCGGCCTCGGAGACACCCGGCTGCGGGAGGATCTGCTTGACCGCCACCGAGCGCTCGAGGCGGACATCGATGGCACGCCAGACCACCCCCATGGCACCGCTACCAATTTGCTCGACCAGGCGATAGTGCCCAGCGATCAGCTGACCGGTGTCGATGGCGACTGCTCCTGACACATTCTCCGGGTGATGGTGGCGCTACGCGGCCTGACAGGTCCCGCGCACCCGATCGAGTGTAGCGGGCGGCGGTTTCGGCTCCCCGTCAGCTCGCCGGTGCGGAGGCTGGCATTTCTTCTTCCTCGCTCGGATCGGGCACCGGCAGGGCTTTGCGCCGGAAGACCTTCACCAGTCCGATGGCCCCCGCCGCGGCGAACACGGCGTAACAGATCAGCAGGGCGGGCGGTGTTTCCCCGGTCAGCGCGTCGCCGAGGACGACGACCGCCACCGTCCCCGGGAGACTGCCGAGCGCGGTCCCGATCAGATACGGGGCGAAACGGACCGATGACACTCCGCACAGGTAACTGAACGGAGCGAACGGCACCATCGGGATCAGCCGTAAGGAGGTGATCGCCAGGACACCGCCGTCCGAAAGCCGCTCGTTGACCGCGCGGACCTTCGCCCGATGCAGGTGCCGGGTGACCAGATCGCGGCCGAGTGCCCTCGAAAGAGTGAACGAGAGCGCGGACGCGACCGTGGTCGCCAGGATGCCGACGACGATGCCCGTCGTCGCGCCGAGCAGCAGCCCGCCCGCCAGGTTGAACACGGTGCGCGGGATCGGCGCCACGGTGAGCACCGAATAGGCCAGGAAGAAGACCAGGGGAGTGGCGGGGCCGGTCTCGGCCGCCCAGGCCCGCAGCCCGGCCGGACTCGGGATCGGCAGCAGGACCGCGGCCGCCACGAAGAGGGCGAGCACGGTGAGCGCGAGGATTAATTTGGTACGGCCGGACACCGCCTCAACCGTACCGTGTCCGCTGTGATCGACACCGAGGCGCTGCGGACGCAGCCCGAACTCACCGGCGAGGACGTCGTGCTCACGCAGCTCGACGAAACCTACTTCGACACCGCGTGGAAGGCCCTGCAGGAGCCCGAAACCATCCGGCTGACCGGGACGCACACCCGGTTCACCCCCGAGCAGATCCGGACCTGGCTCGCCGGGCGGACCGGCCTCGACGACCGCGCGGACTACGCGATCGTGCGCAAGGAGGATCGCGCGCACGTCGGCGATCTCGCGCTCACCGACGTCGACAAGGACAACCGCTCCGCGTCGTTCCGCATCGCGCTGAACGGGCCGGAGTTCTTCGGCAAGGGCTATGGCACCGAGGCGACCGGGCTGTTGCTGGACTACGCGTTCGGCGCCGTCGGCCTGCATCGCGTCTCGCTGGAGGTCTTCGACTACAACCCGCGGGCCCAGCGCGCCTACGAGAAGGCCGGGTTCGTCCGCGAGGGCCTTCAGCGACAGGCGCTGTGGTGGGACGGCGAGTGGCATGACGTCGTCACGATGGCAATCCTGCAGACCGATCCCCGGCCCTGATCGGCGATACGGTGTCCGCATGCCCAAGAACGGTGAGCCGATCGAGGTCGAGGTAGGCGAGCGCAAGGTCCGCGTGTCCAGCCCGGACAAGATGTACTTCCCGGCCAGGGGGATCACGAAGCGCCAGGTCGTGGAGCACTACGTCGCCGTCGGGGAGCCGTTGCTGCGTGCGATCGGGGAGCGGCCGACGACGCTGAAGCGGTACGTCGACGGCGTCGAGGGCGAGTGGTTCTACGCCAAGCGTGTGCCGAAAGGCGCGCCGGAGTGGGTGGAGACCTCGAAGATCACCTTCCCGTCCGGCCGGACGGCCGAGGAGGTCTGCCCGACCGAGCCCGCCGTGTTCGCCTGGGCGGCGAACCTGGGCACCTTCGACTTCCACCCGTGGCCGGTGCGGCGGCCCGACGTCGACCACCCCGACGAACTCCGTATCGACGTGGACCCGCCGGACGAGGCGGGCTTCGCCGACGCGGTCGAGGTCGCGGGCGTGGTGCGCGAGGTGCTCGACTCGGCGGGGCTGACCGGTTACCCGAAGACCTCGGGCGGCCGCGGCGTGCACGTCCTGGTGCGGATCCGGCCGGAGTGGGACTTCATCGACGTCCGGCACGCGGTGATCGCGCTGGGCCGCGAGGTCGAGCGCCGGATCCCGGACAAGGCGACCATCGCGTGGTGGAAGGAAGAACGCGGCGGCCGGGTCTTCATCGACTACAACCAGGCGGCCCGCGACCGCACGGTGGCGTCGTCCTGGTCGGTCCGCGGTACCCCGCGGGCGACGGTGTCGATGCCGCTGACCTGGGATCTGCTGACCGAAGTGGACCCGGACGACTTCGACGTCCTCACCGCCGGCGCGTTCTACGCCGAGAGCGGCGACCTCCACGCGCCGATGGACGAGCAGGCGTTCGGCATCGAGACACTGCTGGAGTGGTACGCGCGGGACGAGCGCGACCACGGCCTCGGCGAGATGCCGTATCCGCCGGACTACCCGAAGATGCCCGGCGAGCCGAAACGCGTCCAGCCGAGCAAGGCGCGGGACGACACTTAGCGAGGGGTGGTCGTGAGTGGCGTTTCGGGTTAGAACCCGAAACGCCACTCACGACCACCTGGACAGGGCGGCCACCCGTGGTCAGCCGGCCGCCGGCCTGGGGAGCGGTGCGAGCCCGTCGGCGAACCGGTCCGCGAGGGACGCGACGGACGTGCGCCCCGACGTGACCGGCGGCGCCGTTATGGTCACTGTCGGCGCGGGCGCAGCCTGAGCCGTGACGGTCACCGTCGCCGGGGCCCGCGGGCGCCGCGCCGGGCGGCCGCCACCATACCGGCGCTTTCGCCCAAGGGGAGCGCGACGGCGAGGCCCGCCACGAAGCGAAACGCATTTCGTGACGACGTGTGCGTTCTGGGTGACCATTTCGTCCCGGCGGTCGTTCTTTCCTTCGTTCTTGCTCGCGGAGTGATTGCGCTTTCGTGTCGATCTAGAAACCAGTCACAGTTGGGCGGTGGATCGATACGAGACTGTGTGACGCACGGGACCCGGCCGTAACGTCGGGCTTCCTGCCAGCGACATTTCCCACCGAACACTAGGCTGGGGGAGGACGAAGGAGTATCCGTGGACGACCTGATCGCCTTTCTCGCCGCGCGTGTGGGGCAACGCCAGGCGTTGATCATGCAGGCGGTCAAGAAAACCGAGATCAACGAATCGCTCACCCGCGGTGAGACCAAGGTCGTCATCGAAAAGAAGATCCGTTCGCTCAACGACCTCGAACTCGACACGGTCAATCAGATGATCAACGAGATCGAGGCGACCCGGCGGCTCCTGCAGGCGCACCGCACCACGGTCTCGGAGAAGGTCCCCGGATTCCCCTTGTACGGCAACGAGTACTGGTGCGAGACCTGCCATGTGCCCGCCGACGAGGCCGGGACGAACTGGTGCCTGACCCTGCGGCTGCTGGCCCTGCCGCACGCCGACCACCCGGACTACAGCGAGCGCTGGCGTCCCTGAGCGGGGAATGCCCGCCGGGCCCGGGTGCGTTGACCCGGAGGTGATCACGCTTTCGGTACTGGACCGGTCCCCGACCCGCCGCGGCGGCGACGCGCCCCGCGCCCTGCGGGACACGGTCGCCTTCGCGCGGGACATCGAAGCGCTGGGCTATCACCGGTTCTGGGTGTCGGAACATCACAGCGTGCCCGGTGTCGCCGGTTCGGCGCCCACGGTGCTGGCGGCCGCCGTCGCCTCGGCGACCGAACGGATCCGGGTCGGCACCGGCGGCGTGATGCTGCCGAACCACCGGCCGCTCGTGGTCGCGGAACAGTTCGGCGTGCTCGAATCCCTTTTCCCCGGCCGGATCGACATGGGGCTGGGCCGGTCGGTCGGGTTCACCGGCGGGGTCCGGCAGGCGCTCGGGCACGAGAAGGACGACGCCGATCGCTTCGGCGACCAGGTTCGCGAACTGCTGGGCTTCCTCGCGGGCGACCAGACGACATATCCGGGTGTGCACGCCATTCCCGCGGAAGGCCTGCGCGTGCCCGCGTTCCTCCTGGCGACCGGTGCCGGGGCGCGCTTGGCCGCGGAACTGGGGCTGCCGCTGGTGATCGCGCCGATCCGTGGTGTGGAGCCGATGCTCGAAGCCATCGAGGGATATCGCTCCGGATTCCGCCCTTCCACGCAGGCTTCGCGGCCGTATGTCGTGGTGTCGACGGCGATCGCGGTCGCCGAGACGGCCGAACGGGCCCGGCGGCTGCTGATCCCGGAAGCGTGGTCGACCGTCTACTCGCGGACGCACGGGGTCTTCCCGCCGTTGTCGCCGGTGGACGAGATCCTCGCCGGGCCGCTGTCGGACCGAGACCGGGAACGGCTGGACCGGGCGCTCGACGGTCAGCTCGCCGGCACCCCGGACGAGGTGGGCGACCGGCTGGCCGATCTCGTCGCCAAGACCGGCGCGGACGAGATCCTGGTGACCACCAGTACTTTCGACCAGGCGGAGCGGCTGGATTCCTATCGCGCGCTGGCCGAGGTCGCCGGCCTTCGCAGCCTGGCGGCCGTGTCCTGACCCTGCCCTGCCCGCATCCAGAGGACTAAATGCGGGAGGGGAAATCCTAGAGGCGCAACAAGAGCTGGGTGAGGATGCGTTGCGCGGGGTCGTCCAGGTCGATGCCGGACACCTCGCCGGCGCGGCGGACCCGGTAGCGGACCGTGTTCGGGTGGATGTTCAGCTCGCGCGCCGCCTTCCGGACGTCACCGAAGGCGTCGAGGTACGCGAGCACGGCGGGCACCAGGATGCCGCCGTGTTCGGCGTCGTGCGCGACCAGTTCGGCCAGCCGCGGATCGCGGATCCTCGGCTGCTCGCCGAGGAACGCGAGCACCTCCGAGAGCAGGACCTCGGCACGGACGTCGGCCAGCGAGGCGACGTCCGCGGTCCCGTGCCCGCGCGCCATCGTCGCCAGCACGCGGTCCGCGTCGCCGCGCGAGGCGGCCGCGTCGGAGAGGCTGGGGACCACCCCGCCCAGCGCCGCGCGCACCCGGACGTCGAGATGCCGTTGGGCGGTACCGGCGATTTCCTTGGCCAGCGTCAAGATCCGCGGTTCGGCGTGCTCGGGGAGGTCGGGCAGCAGCGCGTAGACCCGGCCGCCGATCACGCTCACCAGCGCGCTCCGCCGGTACGCGGCCGTGTGCACGGTGATCAGGTGCACCAGCTCCGCGCGCCGGAGCTGCCGGTCGGTCGCGGCCCGGTCGCGGGGGAGCGAGAACGCCAGCACCATGGCCGGTTTCCCGGGATCCGCGCCGATGTCGTCGGCGACGGACTCGGCGTCGAGGCGGCCGTCGAGCAGCCCGGCCAGCAGATCCTCGCGCAGCCGGAGCTCCGGGCTGGGCAGCGTCCGGTGCCGGATCAGCTGCGGCGCGAGCGCGCGGCTGGCACCGAGCAAGGCGACCTCCGCGCTTTCGGTGAGCGGATGCGCGCCCTCCTGCACCCAGATCGTGCCCAGCGGCTGCGATCCGGCGTGGATCCCGGCCGCGATCCGCCGCCGGATGCCGAGATCGGGCCGCTCGTCGATGCGGACGATGCCCTCCCCGGCGCGAAGCCGCTGGTAGACGCCCCATTCGCGCAGCATCGCGAGGTAGCGTTCCGGACCTTCGCGGCCGAGGATCGAGAGCCTGCGGAGCTCGTCCACCTCGTCGCCCGCCCGCGAATAGGCCAGCACGCGGCTCGCGGTGTCCTCGATGCTGACCAGGCCGCCGGTCAGCGTCGCGATGGTCTGCGCGAGCGAGAACAGGTCGCCCAGCACCTCGCCGTGATCCGCTTCGCCACCCGCGCGAGCCGCGTCGACGACGCCCCTGGCCAGCGCTTCGACCTGCTCCCAGCGCGCCTCGTGGCCGACCTCGATCAGCGCGACCCCCGCGTCGGTCGCGACGTTCACGACGGCCATGCCGTTCTTCACCGCGACGGCGGCCGCGCCGGACCTCGCCGCCGCCCGGATCGCGCCCGCGGCCGACCGCCCACGGGCCCCGATCACCAGAACGAGATCACCCGGATGGGCGTCGGGCGGATCCTCCGGATCGTGGATGACGACGTCCTCCACGCCGACACCGAGCCCGCCCGGGGCCGCGAGCACCCTGACCAGCGGTTCCCCGAGCGTGGCGAGGACATGCCGCAGGGAAGCTCCGGGGGTCGTCTGAGTAGTCGTCTTGATCACCGATTAAGCCGATCGGACAAGATGGTCACCCTGATTCTAGCCAGTCGGACAATCCTTCAGCGGGCCGTCAGGTCTACCGTTCGGGATGAGACCTCTACCCGGCGAAGTGCAGTCAGGAGCAGTCAGTGGACGCCGTGACCCAGACCCCCGCCCCGAAGAACGAGCCGGTGCTGAACTACGCACCGGGCAGCGCTGAGCGCGCTGAACTCGAGGGCGCGCTCAAGTTGCTGGGCAACGCCGACCCCATCGACATCACCGCGACGATCGGTGGTGTGCAGCGCAAGGGCGGCGGCGAGAAGATCGAGGTCGTCCAGCCGCACAACCACAAGGCCGTGCTGGGCGTCATCCACAGCGCGACCGCGCAGGACACCCACGACGCGATCGCCGCCGCCAAGGCCGCCGCCCCCGGCTGGCGCGCGCTGTCCTTCGACGACCGCGCCGCGATCATCCTGCGTGCCGCCGACCTGCTGGCCGGCCCGTGGCGCGCCAAGCTGAACGCCGCCACCATGCTCGGCCAGTCGAAGACCGCCTTCCAGGCCGAGATCGACTCCGCCTGCGAGCTGATCGACTTCTGGCGCTTCAACGTCGCCTTCGGCCGTCAGATCCTCGCCGAGCAGCCGGTCAGCTCGCCCGGTATCTGGAACCGCATGGAGCACCGCCCGCTCGAGGGCTTCGTGTACGCCATCACCCCGTTCAACTTCACCGCGATCTCCGGCAACCTGCCGACCGCGCCCGCGCTGATGGGCAACGTCGTGCTGTGGAAGCCGTCGCCGACGCAGAGCTACGCCGCGCACATGCTGATGCGGCTGCTCGAAGAGGCGGGCATGCCGCCGGGCGTCATCAACCTGCTTCCGGGTGACGGCAAGGCCGTCTCCGAGGTCGCCCTGACCCACCGCGACCTGGCCGGGATCCACTTCACCGGTTCCACCGCGACCTTCCAGCACCTGTGGGCCACCGTCGGTGCCAACATCTCCGGCTACCGCACGTACCCGCGCCTGGTCGGCGAGACCGGCGGCAAGGACTTCGTGCTCGCGCACGCCTCCGCCGACGTCGACGTCCTGCGCACCGCGCTGATCCGCGGCGCCTTCGAGTACCAGGGCCAGAAGTGCTCGGCCGCGTCCCGCGCCTACGTCCCGCGTTCGCTCTGGGCGAGCCTGAAGGACGAGCTGGTCTCCGAGACCGAGGCCATCACCTACGGCGACGTCACCGACCTGGACAACTTCGGTGGCGCCGTGATCGACCGCCGCGCCTTCGACAAGCACGCCGCCGTGCTGAAGAGCGCGGCAGAGGACCCCGAGATCGAGGTCATCGCCGGCGGCACCGCCGACGACAGCGTCGGCTACTTCGTGCGCCCGACGATCCTGGTTTCGGACAACCCGGAGCACGAGATCTTCCGGACCGAGTACTTCGGCCCGATCCTCGCGCTGCACGTCTACGACGACAGCACCGACGCGGGCTTCGACGACGTCCTGAAGCTGGTCGACGAGACCGCCGACTACGCGCTCACCGGCGCGGTCATCGCGAACGACCGCACGGCCGTCGCGAAGGCGTCCGAGGCGCTGCGCTTCGCCGCCGGCAACTTCTACGTCAACGACAAGCCGACCGGCGCGGTCGTCGGCCAGCAGCCCTTCGGCGGTGCCCGCGCGTCCGGCACCAACGACAAGGCCGGTTCGGTGTTCAACCTGCTCCGCTGGACGAGCCCGCGCTCGGTCAAGGAGACCTTCGTTCCGCCCACCAGCGTCCGTTACCCCCACCAGGGCTGAGTTCTCCAGGAGTCCGTGATGTTGCGTGCCCCGTTGCTCGCCGCCGCTCGATCCCAGCGGATGCGCAAGCTGGTCGAGGTCGTCCCCGCCACCCGATCGGTGGTCAGCCGGTTCGTCGCCGGCGCGAAGACGCCCGACGCCGCCCGGGTGGTCCGCGAACTGGCCGACCAGGGCCTCCGGGTCACCCTCGACCACCTCGGCGAGGACACCACCGATGCCGAGCAGGCCGCGACCACGGTCCGCGCCTACGAGGAACTGCTGACCGCGCTGGCGGCCGACGGCCTCGCGTTCGGCGCGGACGTCTCGGTGAAGCTGTCCGCCGTCGGGCAGTTCCTCCCCGTCGACGGCGAGAAGGTCGCGCTGGAGAACGCCCGCAAGATCTGCGCGGCGGCCGAAGCGGTCGGTGCCACGGTGACCCTCGACATGGAGGACCACACCACCACCGACTCGACGCTGGGCATCCTCAAGGAGCTGCGCACCGAGTACCCGTGGGTCGGCGCGGTGCTGCAGGCCTACCTGCGGCGCACCGAGCAGGACTGCCGCGACCTGGCGGCCGAGGGTTCCCGCGTCCGGCTGTGCAAGGGCGCGTACGCCGAACCCGAGGAGGTCGCGTTCCAGGACAAGTCCGAAGTGGACAGGTCCTATGTGCGCTGCCTGAAGATCCTCATGCAGGGCAAGGGTTATCCGATGGTCGCCTCGCACGACCCGCGGATGATCGCGATCGCCGAGAAGCTCGCCGCCGACGCGGGCCGCAAGGCGGACGACCACGAATTCCAGATGCTGTACGGGATCCGTCCCGAGGAGCAGCGCCGGATCGCGGGCGACGGCAAGACGATGCGCGTCTACGTCCCCTACGGCGACGAATGGTACGGCTATTTCATGCGCAGGCTGGCGGAACGCCCGGCGAACCTGGCGTTCTTCCTGCGTGGACTCGCCACCCGGGGCTGACCCGCTCCCCGGTGGCGTCGGTCCGCTGAAAGACAAAGGGGCCCTCCCCCGGCGAAACCCGCCGGGGAGGGCCCCTTCTCCATGCTCGTCAGGCCTCCTTGGCGGCCTCTTCCTTGAGCTTGTCCATGTCGATGTCGCGCGCCTGCTGGATGAGGTCTTCCAGCGTCTTCTCCGGGAGCGCGCCCGGCTGCGCGTAGATGACCGTCTTGTCGCGGATCACCGCGAGGGTGGGGATCGAACGCACGTCGAAGGCCGCGGCCAGCTGCTGCTCGGCCTCGGTGTCGACGCTCGCGAAGACGATGTCGTCGTGGTTGCCCGACACCTTCTCGTAGGTCGGCGCGAACTGGCGGCACGGCATGCACCAGCCCGCCCAGAAGTCGATGATCACGAAGTCGTTCTCCGACACGACCTGATCGAAGTTGGCGGCGGTCAGCTCCACAGTGCTCATGCCCGGCGTAACGAATCGGGCGGGACGCGCATTCCCGTGAGTGCGCGTAGCGTCTCGGATGGAGCAACCCACGTTTCGCAGGAGGCGCAGATGGCCGACGGGGACATCCTCAGCCGGATCGACGAGCTGGTCAGCGAGGAGCACGAGCTCCGTTCGCGGGCGATCGGCACCGGGCTGAGCTCGGACGACCGGTCCCGGCTCGCGAGTGTGGAACAGCAGCTGGACCAGTGCTGGGACCTGCTGCGGCAGCGGCGGGCGCGAGTGGAGTTCGACGACGACCCGGACCAGGCCACGGCACGGCCGATCTCCGAGGTGGAGTCTTACCGGCAGTAGCGGGTACTGGGTCTCGTGAGTGGTAAGGACGGTTCTAACCGTCCTTACCACTCACGAGACCCAACGCGGCTCAGGCCGGGCAGAGGGTCCCGTCGACGGGCACCTTCCCGTCGATCAGGAAGGCCCGCGTCGCGTCCGTGACACACGGCGAGAGGCTCAGCGCGCCGTGCCCGGCACCCTGCCAGGTGATCGTGACCGCGCTCGGCATCTGGTCGGCCGCCCGTCCGGTGCCCTGCTCCGGCGTGACCGGGTCGGTCGCGGTGCCCGCGACCAGCATCGGCGGGGCGCCCGGCGCTCCCGCGGGCGGAAGCGGTTCCCGCCGCACTGGCCACGGGCTGCACCAGGCCAGCTGCTGCGCGGCGAAGACACCGAACTGCGGGTACTTGTCGCGCAGGGTCGTGGTCGCGCGCGTGAGTTCCTCGGCCGAGAGCCGGGTCGCGCTGTCGTTGCATTTGGTCGCGAGCGTGCCGTCCAGCCGCGACGGCCGTGCCTTGGTGTCCTTCAGCACCGGCTCGGCGAACGCGGCCAGCGGCGTGATGTCGCCGTTCTGCGCGGTCTTGAGCGCCTCGGCGAGTTCCACCCAGCGTGAGCGCTGCGCGAGCCCGGAGTAGATGGCGTACAGCGCGATCCCCGGGGTGATCTCCTCGCCGTCGGTGGTCGTCGCGGACGCCGACCGGAGCCGGTCCGCGACGGCGGTCACGGCCGAGCGGGCGTCGCCGATCGGGCAACCCCTCGCGATGCAGTCGGCGCCGAACGCGTCGAGGGTCGCCTGCGCGCTCGCGGCGACGGCTTCCTGCGTGGCGGCCGCGTCGGGGGCGGGGTCGGGCAGCCCGTCGAGCATCACCCGGCCGACCTGGGCCGGGAACCGCACGGCGTATTCGGCGAGGACCTTCGAGCCGTCGCCGCGGCCCAGCGCGTGCAGCTTGTCCAGCCCCAGTTGCTCCCGGAGTTCTTCGAGGTCGCCCGCCGCCCGCCAGCTGTCCATCGCGACCTGCGCGTCGTCCAGTTCGATGGCGCACTGCTGCCCGGCCCGGCGCGCCGCGTCGACGACACCTTCGAGGTCGGCGGCGGCCGGATCGGCGCCGAGCAGGTCGGTGCGGATCTCCGCCGGGATGCACTGCACCGGCATGGACGTCCCCGTCCCGCGCCGGTCGACGCCGATCAGCGAGAACTTCCGCAGGAACTCGGGCGGCAGCGTCGCGGCCAGCCGCGCGGCGTACAGCGATCCCGGCTCCCCGTCGACGTCGTTGACCACGACGAGCGGGATCGGCCCGCCCTCGGTTTTGACCACCGAAAGCCGCGAGAGCCCGCGACCGGGCAGGTCCGGCGCGTCGAGCGTCGTGGGCACCCTGGCGCAGGAGAACTTCAGCGTGTCCGGCACGGACGGCTGCCCCAGCCGCTGGCGGGTCGCTTCGTCGCAGTCTTCCCATTTGATCGACGGCGATCGCGGTTCGGCGAGCGGCGGCAGCGGGACCTGCTGCGCCGTCGTCTGGCCGCCCGGATCCGGTTTGCCGTCGTTGTCGATCACCGCCGGCCTCACCGACGGCCCGGCCGTGCAGCCCGCGAGCACGGCCGTCACCACGGTGGTCGTCAGGAACAGCCGTGGCGTGCGGCGGGCGGTGCTCACGGGCTGGTCCTCACTTCCAAGGCATGACAAAGCTCGGAACAGAGCTTCGCAGGTCGGATGTCAGGCCGCAGTTAGGAGGTGCGGTCTGGCACGCTGATCGAGTTGGTAACGGCACGCACGCGTCTTTTCGCCGGAGGCTCGGATCCTCGATGGCGGGCGCTCAGGACACGGTCAGCGGGTGCGTTTCACCTCGCCGCGGAACACCGCGTCCAGGTCGTAGCGGGCGACCTCCTCGAGCTGGGCGTAGGTGCAGGAGGACGGCTCGCGATCGGGACGCCAGCGTTTGAACTGCGCGGTGTGCCGGAACCGCGACGGATATCCGGCCTCCGTGTGCTCGTAGCCGACCTCGACCACCTTTTCCAGCTTCAACGGCACCCATGGGGCTTCCTTGGACTTCCATCGGGTGATTCCGCCGGGGATCCGCTGGTTCTCCCGCACGTTGTCACCCAGCCAGGGGTGATCGGCGCCGTCGGTGATCAGCGGGGCCAGCTCCTCGGCCAGCTCACGCCGCCGGGTGACCGGGAACGACCCGACGACGCCGGGGTGGTGCAGCACGCCGTCCTCGTCGTAGAGCCCGAGCAGGAACGAGCCGACCAGCTCGCCCGGTTGGCCGTCGACGTGCCAGCGCAGTCCGGCGAGCACGCAGTCGGCGGTGCGGGAGTGCTTGTACTTCAGCAGCACCCGTTTGCCGGGCGTGTACGGCTCGTCGAGCGGTTTGCCGATGACACCGTCGAGCCCCGCGCCCTCGAACAGTTCGAACCAGTGCCGCGCGATCGCCGGATCCGCGGTGGCCGGGGTCAGGTGGACGCCGTCGGAGGCCAGTTGCTCCAGCCGTTCCCGCCGCTTCGACGTCGGTTCGTCCAGAAAGGACTCGTCGCCCAGCGCCAGCAGATCGAAGGCGACGAACTCCGCCGGCGTCTGTTCCGCCAGCAGCTTGACGCGGCTTTCGGCGGGGTGGACCCGGTCGGTGAGCGCGTCGAAGTCCAGCTTTCCGCCCCGGGCGACCACCAGTTCGCCGTCGAGCACGATCCGCCCGGGCAACGCCGCCTTCAGCCGCTCGACGACCTCGGGGAAGTACCGGTTGAGCGGCTTCTCCGACCGCGACTGCAAGGTCAGCTCGTCGCCGTCGCGGAACACCAGGCAGCGGTACCCGTCCCATTTCGGCTCGAACAGCAGCCCGCCGGAATCGGGGATCGCCTTCGCCGGTTTGGCGAGCATCGGTTTGATCGGCGGCGTCAAGGGAAGCGACATGACGGCCATTCTCGCCGCACGGGCGCGGTCAGCGCACCCGTTGCGGTGCCGTCGTGTCGAGCTCGATCCGGACGGCGGTCGGCAGGACGTCCACCCCGAGCGACTCCCGCGCGCGGGCCAGCACGGTGTGGTCGAGCTGCTCCCAGACCCGTTTCAGGTCGGTGCCCTCGACGAGCCACAGCGTGATCCGCAGCGCGGGGTTCTCCTTGTCGCCGACCGCGCGGACCCGGGCGCGCCCGACCCCGTCGACCGTTTCGGCGTCGGCGCGGACGGCCTCGGAGATGGCCGAGGAGGTCACCACGAGGTCGTCGCCGAGATCGAGGTCCGGACGGCCTTCCGGGCGCAGCGACCGGAAGAACCACCACAGTCCCAGCCACAGCAGGAGGACGCCGAGCACGATGGCGCCGATCCGGGAGGCGAGCGCGTGCCGCGACAGCCAGTCGAGGGCGATCGGGTCCACGAGCGGCCGGTCGGCCCGGTGCGTGCCGAGCCAGCCCGCGCCGACCACGACCACCGCCGCCCCGCCGAGCAGCGCGAGGAGTCCGATGAGGACGGTCAGGGTCCGTTCCGTGCCGGTGGACCGGCCGAGTGCCTTGGCGGAGACCGAACGGGTCATCGGCGGTCCTTCGGGGAGTCGACGACGACCGACACCTTCGGCCGCCGCACCAGCGGGACGTCGTCGAGCAGGCCGGAGACCGTCTCCAGCAGCCGCGGCCGCAGCTCGCCTTCGGTTTCCAGCCTGCTCGTCGCGCGGACACGGACCTTCTTCGCGGTGGCCGTGACCTTCGCGCCCGCGACGTTGTCCTGCGCGCGCACGGTCACCCCGACGAGCCTCGCCAGTGAACGCGGCGACGTGGTCACGCTGACCTCGTTCGCCGGATCGGTCAGCCGGATGGCGCGCCGCCCGGCCGAGGCCGCCGCGATGATCAGCAGCAGTCCCACGACCGCGACGGCGATCGCGAGATACCGGACCGTGGAAGCGTTCCACGACTCCTCCGCGAGCCTGTCGCGCCAGTCGTCCCACGGCAGGAACAGCGGGCCCCGGCCGGGCCGCCACCAGCCCCAGCCGACCTCCAGCGCCAGCAGGACCCCGGCGGCGGCCAGCGCCAGCCCGATCAGGGCCGACAGCAGGCGGACGATCAAACGCATGCGGGTGCTCCTTCTAGCGGACTCGGGGCGCGATGTCGGGCAGGAGCGCGGAGACCTTCACCGAGATGTCCCGGACCTGGTACGACGTGATCCGCTCGACCTCCTCGGTGACCCTGGCGCGCAGGTCGCCGACGATCCGCCGCACCGGCGCCGGATAGTGCAGCGCCACGTCGAGCACGAGGTCGACGTCGTTGCCCTCGCCGCCGACCTTCGCGCTCGTGCCGTGTGTCCCGAGCCCGAGCCCGGCGATCCGCCGCTCGGCGCGCGTGGTCCCGTCGACCTGGTCCGCCGCGTGCTGCGCGATCTTGCGGACCACGGACGGCGAGATGGTGAGGGTGCCGCGATCCTCAGGTTCGGGCGGGACGGTCATTTGTCGCGGCCCCGGCCGAACAGGTCGCCGAGGTCGAGTTCGCCGTCGAGCACGCGGCCGAGGACGAGGCCGATGACACCGACGGCCAGCGTCACCAGGAACGCGGTGAAGCCCTGGGTCGCGGCGAGGCCGAGGATGAGGCCGGCGAGCAGGCCGGTCTGGGTCCCGTTCATCACTCGACCCGCGAGGACTCGGTCTCGCCGCCGTTCTCGTCGGGCAGGTGGATGTCGTTGACCGCGATGTTGACCTCGATCACCTCGAGGCCGGTGATCTGCTCGACCTGGCCGATCACGTTGCGGCGCACCGCGCGGGCGACGTCGACGATGCGGGCGCCGTACTCGACGACCACGTCGAGGTCGATGGCGGCCTGCTTCTCGCCGACCTCGACCGAGACGCCGGACGTGGTGACCGTGCCGGAACCGGGGATGCGCTCGCGGATCGCGCCGAAGGCCCGGGACACCCCGCCGCCCAGCGCGTGGATCCCGGTCACCTCGCGGGTGGCGAGACCGGCCACCTTCTGCACCACCACCGACGAGATCGTGGTCTTGCCGGCGGCTCCTTCCTCGTTGAGGGACGACCCCGTCACCGGGGTGTCGGGCTTGCTCGCGCTCGGCTGCGCCATGAAGTTCGCTCCTTCTCGCACCGGTGCCGCGCGACCTGCGCGCGCGGCGGTCCCTACGCTCTCACCGACCAGGACACGCGCGCATGCCGAGCCGTCACGCGATGTCCCCCGGATGGGGTAATCAGTTCCGGGATCAGTCCGGATGGACGTCGACGACGTGGACGTTGATCGCGGGCGGGGCGGAGCCGAGCTGCCCGGTCAGGGCCGCGCTGACCCGGTGGCGCAACAGGTCCGCGACGGCCGCTTCGACGCCGAACCGGATCGTCACCAGCACCTGGAGCACGTCCTCTTCGAGCGCGACGGCGGCGACGTGCACTCCGCCGAGCTCGCGGCCGATCTCGGCGGCGAGGCTCCTGGTCATCAGCACCAGCGCCCGTTCCGACACCTGGGTCTTGCCGCCGGAGGAGGGCAGGTCGAGCGGTGCGGTGGTATGCCTGCCGCGGGCGCCGCCGACCGAGCGGAGCACCCGCTCGACCAGTCCCGGCGGCGTCGGCACCGGACGGCTCGCGGCGGCGCGCACCTGCTGCCACCGGGGGTCGTCGCGCGGATCCTCGCTCATCACCGTTCCCCGGGTCGGAAGTTGTCGCCGAGTTTCGCCAGCAGCGCCACCCTCGCGCGGTGCAGGCGGGCACGCAGAGCGGGCACGCTGACTTCGAGCACCTCGGCCACCTCGTCGTAGGTCAACCCTTCGAATTCTCGCAGAATCAGCGGGATCCGCTGGCCGACGTCCAGTTCGGCGATCGCGCGCAGCACCCTGCCGACCTGCTCGGCGCTCTCCACGTGACCCTCCGGACCAGGCACGACACCCGCGTCGCCCTCGTCGAGGGGCACGGTCGGTTTCCGGCGCCGGACCACGCCGAGCGCGCCGTTCGTCGTCACCCGGTAGAGCCAGGTCGACACCGCCGCTTCGAACCGGAAGGCGGGCAGCGCGCGCCACGCGGAGAGCCAGGCCTCCTGGACGACGTCCTCGGCCTCGGACGAGCTGCCGGTGATCCGCAGGGCGACCCGGTACATCCGGGCCGTATGCCGCCGGACCAGGGTGTCGAAGGCACCGTGGTCCCCGGCGGCGGCCCTGGCCACCAGTTCCTCGTCCGGAACCGGGGCCGCCTCGCTCACCCGCCCTCCCGGCGGCGGTAGCGCAGCATGGTGAAGCCGTCTTCGACGAGCACGGACGCGAGGTCCATCCGACGCGGTTCCGGGGCCGGGTGGCCGCGGGCGATCCGGCTCTCGCCCGCTCCCGCGAGCAGCGGGGCGACGGTGAGGCACAGCTGGTCGACGAGGTCGGCGGCGATCAGGTCGGCGAAGAGCGCCGGCCCGCCTTCGCAGTCGACCCGGCGCAGCCCGCGTTCGCCCAGCAGCGCGAGCGCGCGGTGGAGGTCGACGTCGTCGGTCCCCGCGACGACCACTTCGGCGCCCGCGCGCTCCAACTCGGCGCGCGGCGCCTTCCCGGTGGTGATGACGATCGGCGGGACCTTGGTGTCGGTGAACAACGGGCCCTCGGGATCGAGTTCACCGGATCGGGTCACCACCGCGATCGGCGGGACCTCGGAAAGGCCGAGCGCGGCCCGGCGGGCGGCGCGTTCGGGAGAGACGCGCGCGCCGCGGTAGCCCTCGGCGCGCGCCGTGCCCGCGCCGACCAGGATCACGTCGGCGAGCAGCCGTCCCATGAGGAAGATCCGCTTGTCGGCGGGGTGGGAAAGCCCCTCGGACAGCTCGTCGACCGCCGCCGCGCCGTCGGCGGAGCTGACGAAGTTGACCTGGACCCAGGGACGGTTCACGTTTTCGGGGTACCCGTAGAGCCGTTCGAGGTCGGCGTCGGAGACGGGCTCCGCCGGTGTCGTTGGCCACAAAAGCTGCACACCGCCATCCCAGCACGCGCCCGACGACACCGCTGAGCGGGGGATACGCCCGGTCAGGGAGGGTGAACCCGCCACGCCGGTGCCGTTACGCTCGGCGAATGCCCGCCCGCCTGATCGATCGCCGTCCGGAGCTGTCCGCCGACGAGCTGATCACCGCGCTCGTCCCGCCGCCGAGGTTCGACGCGGTCCGGTTCTCCACGTACGTGCCCAACCCGGACGAGCCGAGCCAGGCCGAGGCCGTCGTCACCTGTGGTGCCTTCGCGAAGCGCGTGGCGGAGGCGTCGAACCGCAAGCCGAAGTCGAAGCTGCGCGCGTTCTTCGGCGGCGGGGAGGACGCGCCGTCCGGGCCGATGGGGCTCTATCTCGACGGCGGTTTCGGCGTCGGGAAGACACACCTGCTCGCCTCGACCTGGCACGAGACGCCGTCGCCCAAGGCGTACGGGACGTTCGTGGAGCTGACCCACCTCGTCGGCGCCCTGGGGTTCGCCGAGGCGGTGCGGCGGCTGTCGGAGCACCGGTTCCTGGCGATCGACGAGTTCGAGCTCGACGACCCGGGCGACACCATGCTCGTCACGCGGCTGCTGCAGGAGCTGATCTCGGCGGGGGTGTTCGTGGCGGCGACGTCCAACACGCTGCCGGACAAACTCGGCGAGGGCCGGTTCGCCGCCGCGGACTTCCTGCGCGAGATCCAGTCGCTGTCCGCCCGGTTCGGCGTCTGCCGCGTCGACGGCCCGGACTACCGCCACCGCGGCCTGCCGGACGCCCCGCCGCCCGCGAGCCCCGAGGCGCTGGAAGCCTCCGCCGCCGCGCATCCCGAGTCCACTGTGGACGATTTCGACGCGTTGTGCGAACACCTGGCGGGCCTGCATCCTTCGCGCTACGGCAGGCTTCTCGACGGCGTGACGCGGGTGCACCTGCGCGACATCCACCCGGTGCCGGACCAGAACGTCGGACTGCGGCTGGTCGCCTTCGCCGACCGGCTCTACGATCGCGCGATCCCGCTGGTGGTCTCGGGTGAGCCGGTGCCGGAGCTGTTCACCGAGGAGATGGTGAACGGCGGCTACCGCAAGAAGTACCTGCGCGCCGTCAGCCGTCTGACGGCACTGGCGCGCGACGCCGTGCAGCCCAGCTGAGCAGTACCCACGTCGCGCATACGGTAGCGACGGCGAAGAGCGCGCCGCCCACGACGTCGGTCAGGTAGTGGTAGCCGAGGCCGAGCATGCCGATCGTGACCCCGCAGAGCACCACGGCGCCCACCGTCGCGATGACCGCCGTCGCGACGCCGGGGCGGGCGAGCAGGACGAGCACCGTCAGCACCGCGACCAGCGCGACGGTGTGCCCGCTCGGGTAGGCGAGATAGGTGTACTTCCAGCGGTCGAAGAGCGGTTTGAGCACCCAGGTGTTCGCGAGGATCGCGATGAGCGGACCGGCGATCGTCAGCACCGCTTCGAGCCTGCGCCCCCCGATCAGGCAGAGGACGGCGGCGAGGACCGCGACCGGGATCAGGACGTAGGCCTCGGTCGGCAGCACCAGGAGCCGCAGGAGGGCGGTGTCGGGGCCGAACGACCGCTCCACCCACCTGACGGCGAGCTCGTCGGGGACGGACGGGCCTTCGCCGGAGACCAGCAAGCCGAGAACCACCATGATCACGGCGCAGGTCACCGCGACCGCCCCGTACGGCCCTCTTCCGCTCATCCGGCGAGATTACGTGACAGGTGATCAGTCACCATGCAGGGACGGCTCGCGAGGACGAAGGGGGCTTTCGATGCGGATCAGTGTGGTCGGCGGCGGCGTGATCGGGCTCAGCTGCGCGCACCGGCTGGCCGTGGCCGGGCACGACGTCACGGTGGTCACCGGCGCCCGGCCGGGGGAGACGACGTCGGCGGTCGCCGGTGGCGTGCTCTTCCCGCCGCTGGCGGCGAACTCCGACCGGGTCGACCGCTGGACCGCGACGAGCGTCGAGGAGTACCGCGCCCTGGGCGCGCCGGGGGTCCGCATGGTCCGGGGGACGTACCTCGTCCCGCGCGAGGCGCCGCTGCCTTCGTGGGCGTTGTCGATGCCGGACCTCGACCACGAACCGGGACGGCTCACCTTCACGACCGCACTGGTCGACACCCCGGTGTACCTCGCCTGGCTCGCCGGACAGGTCGCCGCACTGGGCGTGCGCACCGAGTACCGCACCGTCTCGCGGCTGGACGACCTCGACGCGGACCTCGTCGTGAACGCCGCCGGGCTCGGTGGCGGGCGGCTCGCGGGGGACGGCACCGTGGTGCCCGTCGGCGGCCAGGTCGTCCATCTCGCCGACCCGGGGCTGACCGAATGGATCGTCGACGGGGCCACGCCGGTGCTGCGGCACGTGATCCCGCACGGTCGGCACGTCGTCTGCGGCGGCACGCAGGAGCCGGGGCGCGACTCCGTCGAACCGGATCCCGGGGTGACCGCCGACATCGTGCGGCGGTGCCGGGAACTCGTGCCCGCGCTGGCCGACGCGCCCGTGCTGGGCGCGAAGGTGGGGCTGCGGCCGTTCCGGCCCGAGGTGCGGCTGGACCGGGAGGGCCGGGTCGTGCACTGCTACGGGCACGGGGGCGCGGGGATCACGGTGGCGTGGGGCTGCGCGGACGACGTCCTGGCCCTGGTCTAGCCCGCAGTCATCCAAATGCGGCCGATCGGTCCAGGTGGTCGTGAGTGGCGATTCGGGTTAGAACCCGAATCGCCACTCACGACCCCAGTGAGGAGCCGCGCGAAGGTGCCGGATCGGTTTGTTCCCCGGCCCCCACCCCTCCGCATTCAGAGGACTAAATGCGGCCGAAGGTCTCGAAGTCCGCTTCGGTCTGATCCGCGTATCGCACCGCGTAGGCCCCGATGGCCTCGTCGAGGTCTTCGTCGTCCTCGAAGTAGCCGGCCAGCAGCCGCGGATGCAGTGACCGCGCGTGCGCCCGCGCGAGCAACGCGCCGGCGAGCCGGCCGTAGTCGTCGAGGTGGTCCTTCTTCAGCTCCGCCGGGTCGATGTCGCCCTTGAGGTTCCGGAACTGCCGCACGATGTACGGCAGGCCGTCGATGGTCGTCCAGCCGAGCAGGATGTCCGTCTCGGCCTGCACGAGCCGCGCGCCTTCGACGATCCGCCGTCCCTCGTGCTCCGGCGCGGGCAGGCCGAGGAACGGCGCGAGCGCCGACGGGACGGCCTGTTTTACTTGCAGGACAAGGTCTTCGCCGGAGTTCCCGTGCAACAGCGCCACGTAGCTGCGCAGCCCGACACTGCCGGTGCCGACCACCCGGAAGGCCACATCGGACACCCGGTACCGCGAGACGAGCGTCCGCCGCGACTCGCGCAGCGTGTCCACATAGGACACCAGTCCGCTCACGATGGCTTCGGCGGTCGCGTCGTCGACGTGCGTGAGCACCGGCGGGTCTTCGACGAAGCGGTGCCGTTCGAGGCCGGTCTCGTGGTCGTCGATCCGCCGGGTCCATTTCGCGGTGACCTTGGCGCTGGTGTTCTTCCGCGCCTTCTCGGCCGCTTCCTCGAAGTCGTCGACCAGGTCGTGCGCCTTGACCTTGCTCAGCACCGACGCGTCCGGCAGCGCGTTCCACGACCGCAGGAACGGCAGCTCCGCCAGCCCGCGGATGGTGCGCCGGTACGACTTCACCGCGTCTTCGGCGGCTTCACGGCAGCCCGACTCGCCGATGCCGCCTTCACGTCCGGCGAGCACGAGACTCGCGGCGAGCCGTTTGAGGTCCCATTCCCACGGGCCCGGCACGGATTCGTCGAAGTCGTTGATGTCCATGACGATCTGGCCTTCGGGCGTGCCGTACAGCCCGAAGTTCGCGGCGTGCGCGTCCCCGCACAGCTGCGCCGTCAGCCCGGACGACGGCGACCCCGCCAGGTCGGCGGCCATCAGCCCGGCGGCCCCGCGGTAGAAGGTGAACGGCGACGCGAGCATGCGCTCGCGCCGCAGTTCCACCAGTTCCGGCAGGCGGCCTTCGTTGGTGCGCGCGAAGAACTCCGCCACGCTGGGCCGCTTCTCACCCGCCGCCGCGTGGTCGTGCGCGGAGGAGGGCGCCTCGTCCCGCAGTGCCTTACCCCTCGCGAACCAGTCCTCCGGCGACACCGACTCGGTGCCGACCAGCGGCCGCTCCACCCACTCCCGCTCGTCTCCCATGGACAGGCAACGTACAGCCCGCCCGAAAGGTTCACCGGGTCTTGACGACCTCCGTGATCGCGTCGATACCGCGGTCGAGTTCTTCGCGGCCGATCACCAGCGGCGGCGCGATCCGCAGCGTGTGGTCGTGCGTCTCCTTGCACAGGACGCCGCGCTCGGCCAGCGCGGTGGACGCCTCGCGGCCGGTCGGCCCGCCGGGCGCGATGTCGATCCCCGCCCAGAGCCCGCGCCCGCGGACCTCGGCCAGTCCGTTGCCGACCAGTTCGCCGAGCCGCGAGTGCAGGTGGGCGCCCAGCTCCCGCGAACGCTCCTGGAACTCGCCGGTCTTCAGCAGCCCGACCACGGCCCGCCCGATCGCGCAGGCGACCGGGTTCCCGCCGAAGGTGGAACCGTGCTCACCCGGCTGAAGGACACCGAGCACGTCCTTGCCGCCGACCACGGCCGACACCGGCATGATCCCGCCGCCCAGCGCCTTGCCCAGGGTGTAGACGTCGGCGCGGACGCGTTCGTGGTCGAGCGCGAGGACGGTGCCGGTGCGGGCGAGACCGGACTGGATCTCGTCGGCGATCAGCAGGACGTTGTGCTCGTCGCACAGCCGACGGGCCTCGGCGAAGTAGCCGGCGGGCGGCACGATCACGCCCGCCTCACCCTGCACCGGCTCCAGCAGGATCGCGGCGGTGCGCTCGGTGATGGCGTCGCGCAGCGCCTCGGCGTCGCCGTACTTGACCGTGACGAACCCCGGGGTGAAGGGGCCGAAGTCGGCGCGCGCGGTCTCGTCGGTGGAGAAGGACACGATGGTCGTCGTGCGGCCGTGGAAGTTGGAGCCGGCGACGATGATCTCCGCGGTCCCGTCGGGGACGCCCTTGACCCGGTACGCCCACTTCCTGGCGATCTTCACCGCCGACTCGACGGCTTCGGCGCCGGAGTTCATCGGCAGGGTCATCTCGGTGCCGGTCAGCTCGGCGAGCTCCTTGCAGAACAGCCCGAGCTGGTCGTGGTGGAAGGCGCGCGAGGTCAGCGTCACCCGGCCGAACTGCTCGACCGCTGCGGCGATGAGCCCGGGATGGCGGTGCCCGAAGTTCAGCGCGGAGTAGCCGGAGAGGAAGTCGAGGTAGGTCTTGCCCTCGACGTCGGTGACCGAGGCTCCTTCGGCGGTGGCGATCACCACCGGGAGCGGGTGGTAGTTGTGCGTGCTCCACTGCTCGTCGAGCGCGATGAAGTCGGCGGTCGTCATGCGTTCAGGTTAGATGTCCATCCCGCTGCTTTCATCCGGGAAACGTTGCTTTGACCCGTTGTTCATTGCGTATCGACTCCTTCGGGTGGCGAAATCGTGCATCGGCGTCCTCGATCACCGGAGGCGCGGTGCGCGGAGCGCGGTTATCGTCGCCGGATGGCGAAAAAGGACACCGTCTCCGTCCGGGACACGCTGAGGATCGGCAAGAGCGGCGAGCGGCACGAGCCGGGCTCGTTCCCGGTCGGACCGCACAAGAAGCCCAAGGTGCTCAAGGACCTGGCCGACGCCGGAGGCAGGCTCGCCGAGCTGCAGGAGGCCCTGTACGCGGAGGGCGTCGGTGGTGGGAGCCGCGGTGTCCTGCTGGTCCTGCAGGGGATGGACACCTCTGGAAAGGGCGGCACCGTCGGCCATGTGCTCGGCCTGGTCAACCCGATGGGGGTGCGGTACGCCGGGTTCAAGAAGCCGACCGCGACGGAGCGGCGTCACCACTACCTCTGGCGGATCCGCAAACAGCTCCCGTCGCCGGGGCAGATCGGCGTCTTCGACCGCTCCCACTACGAGGACATCCTGGTCCCGCGCGTGCAGAAGCTGGTGCCCGCGACGGAATGGCGTAAGCGCTACGCCGAGATCAACGCGTTCGAGAAGGAGCTGACCGACGCCGGCACGACGATCGTGAAGGTCTTCCTCGACATCTCTCCGGAAGAGCAGCTGAAGCGCCTCAAGGCCAGGCTGGAGAATCCGGCCAAGTGGTGGAAGTACAACCCCGCGGATCTCGACGCGCGTGCCCAGTGGAACGACTACCAGAAGGCCTACGCCGACATCTTCGCCAAGACCTCCACGGCGGCCGCGCCCTGGTACGCCGTCCCGGCCGACCGCAAGTGGTACCGCAACTGGCTGGTCGCGCGGCTCCTGATCGAGACGATCGAGGAGATGGACCCGAAGTTCCCGCCCGCCGACTTCGATCCCGAGACGGAACTGAAGAAGCTCGAAGGCGTTGGCGTCTCCGCTTGATCGTCTGAAAGAGTGCGGAGGTGACCGACATCAGCCTCGAAGATCTCCCGTTCCTCCGCCGTCAGGCCCGCACTCAGCGCTTCACCCTCGGCGCGCCGAAAGAGTTCAAGGTCGCCCCGGACGGTTCCCGCATCCTGTTCCTGCGGTCCGAGTCCGGTACCGACCCCCGGCACAGCCTGTGGTCGTTCGACGTCGCGTCGGGCGAGGAGACGAAGCTGGTAGACGCCGCTGAGCTGCTGCCCGGTGAAGAGGACCTTCCGCCGGAAGAGCGTGCCCGCCGCGAGCGCAGCCGGGAGACCGGTGGTGGCGTGGTCGGCTACGCGGTCGACGACGCCTTCACCGTCGCCGCGTTCTCGCTCTCGGGCAAGCTCCACACCCTCGACCTGGCCACCGGCGAGGTGTCGGTGCTGGTCGACGGTTCGGTCGTCGACCCGCGGCCCAGCCCGGACGGCACGCACGTCGCCTACGTCCGGGACCGGCGCCTGCGGGTGATCGAACGGGCCACCGGTGAAGACCGGCTGCTCGTAGAGGAGGCGGGTGACGACATCGCCTGGGGGCTCGCGGAGTTCATCGCGGCCGAGGAGATGGGCCGCACCCGCGGCTACTGGTGGTCGCCGGAGGGGAAGAGCCTGCTCGTCGAGCGCTCGGATCGCACAGCCGTGCCGCGCTGGACGATCGCCGATCCCGCGAACCCGCAGTCGGCGGCGAACGTCGTCGCGTACCCGGCGGCGGGCACCACGAACGCGGACGTGACGCTGGCCTTCCTCGGCCTCGATGGCTCCCGAGTCGACGTCGAGAAGACCGATTGGGAGTACCTTGCCGCGGTGCACTGGTCCGCCGCGGGTAAGCCGCTGCTGTCCGTACAGTCGCGGGACCAGCGGAAACTCGAAATCCAGGCGGTCGATCCGGCGACCGGGGCGGTCGAGGTGCTGCACACCGAGACCGACGAGCACTGGGTCGAACTCGCCGCCGGCGTCCCGGCGTGGACGACCGACGGCCGCCTGGTCCGCGAGAGCGCCGCCGACGGTGACCACCGGCTGGTCGTCGACGGGGCCGCCGTCACCCCGCCGGGGCTGCAGGTGCGGTCGATCCTGCACGTCGGCGACGAGGTGTTGTTCAGCGCGTCGGAGGCCGACCCGACCCAGATCCACGTCTTCCGCACCGAAGGCGGCGAGCTCCGTCGTCTGTCCACTGAGGACGGTGTGCACGTCGGCTCCGGGACCGCCGCGCTGACCGTGCTGTCGTCGTGGACCCTGGAACGCAGCGGCCCGGTGGTGACCGTCGTGTCCGGCGAGAAGACCGTGGCGCGTATCGGTTCCTTCACCGTGGACCCCGACGTCGTACCGAACCTGACCTGGCTGACGCTGGGGGAGCGGGGCCTGCGCGCCGCGCTGGTGCTGCCGACCGGGTACGAGGAGAGCGAAGGCAAGCTCCCGGTGCTGCTCGACCCGTACGGCGGCCCGCACGCCCAGCGTGTCCTGCAGACCCGCAACGCCTTCCTGACCCCGCAGTGGCTGGCGGACCAGGGGTTCGCGGTGCTGGTCGCCGACGGGCGCGGGACCCCCGGCCGGGGTGCGGCCTGGGAGAAGGAGATCGCGGGCAAGCTCGCCGACGTCACCCTCGCCGACCAGGTCGACGCCCTGCACGCGGCGGCCGCGCTCCATCCGGAACTCGATCTGGAACGGGTCGCGATCCGCGGCTGGTCCTACGGCGGCTACCTGTCCGCGCTGGCCGTGCTGCGCCGCCCGGACGTCTTCCACGCCGCTGTCGCGGGCGCCCCGGTGACCGACTGGTCGCTGTACGACACGCACTACACCGAGCGTTACCTCGGGCTTCCGCAGGAGGAAACGGCTTCGTACGAGCACAACTCGCTGATCGCCGGCGCCGGTGACCTCTCGCGGGCGCTCTTGATCGTGCACGGACTGGCCGACGACAACGTTTTCGTCGCCCACTCGTTGCGCCTGTCGTCGGCCTTGCTGGCCAAGGGACGCGCGCACGTGTTCCTGCCGCTGGCCGGCGCGACGCATATGACGCCGCAAGCCGAAGAGGTCGCGGAGAACCTGATGCGCACGCAGGTGGACTGGATCGTGCGTGAGCTGTCCGGTGACGCGGTCAAGAGCGAGGAGAACGCATGAAACGGTGGGGCATCACCATTCCGCTGACCGGGGTGCCGCTCGCGGCGCACGAGGAGATGGTGCGGGAGCTGCCGGATCTCGGCTACACCGACGCGTGGTCGGCCGAGACGGCGGGCCACGACGCCTTCACGCCGCTGGTGCTGGCCTCGCAGTGGGCGCCGCAGCTACGGCTGGGCACCGCGATCGTGCCGGTGTACACGCGCGGGCCGGGACTGCTGGCGATGAGCGCGGCGACCGTCGCGGAACTGGCGCCCGGCCGGTTCGTGCTCGGCATCGGCGCGTCGTCGCCGGTGATCGTGAAGAACTGGAACGCCGCCGAGTTCGAAGCGCCGTTCGCGCGTTCGCGGGACACCCTGCGCTTCCTGCGTTCGGCGCTGGCGGGGGAGAAGGTCACCGAGGAGTACGAGTCGTTCTCCGTCAGCAAGTTCCGGCTGGAGCGGCCCGCCGACCCGCCGCCGTCGATCATGCTCGCCGCGCTGCGGCCGGGGATGCTGCGGCTGGCCGCGAAGGAGGCCGACGGCGCCATCACCAACTGGCTCGCCGCCTCCGACGTGCCGAAGGTGCGGGCGGAAGTCGGCCCGGACACCGAACTGGCCGCGCGGATCTTCGTGTGCCCCACCGAGGACAAGGCCGCCGCCCGCGGGCTCGGCCGGATGCTCATCTCGAGCTACCTCACCGTGCCGGTGTACGCGGCGTTCCACGAATGGCTCGGCCGGGGCGACGCGCTCGCGCCGATGCACGAGGCATGGGCCGCGGGCGACCGGCAGAAGGCGAACCAGGTCATCCCGGACGAGGTCGTCGACGACCTGATCGTCCATGGCAGCCTCGATTCCTGTCGCGAGCAAGTGCAGTCCTATGTGGACAACGGGCTGACGACGCCGATCATCGCGCTGCTGCCGACGGGTGAGGACCCGTTCGCCCAGGTGCGAGGTCTCGCTCCGCGTTAGGGACTCGTGAGTGGTAAGGACGGTTCTGACCGTCCTTACCACTCACGAGCGCTACGCCTGCCTGAACAGCTCGTCGTAGCGGGACACCATCATGTGCGACCCCTTGATCTCCGCGGTGGTCGCCGCGTCCAGGATCCCGACCTCCTCGGCGTAGGTCGCGCCCCCGGAAGGCCCGAGCGGCAACGAGATCATCGGCCCGCCCGGGGTGTGCGCCCGCAGTTCGCCGCCTTCGACCAGCGCCCGGATGTTGGCCACGACGACCTCCGCGTGGTCACCGGCCACCTTCGCCAGCTTCCCCTCCGGCAACGCGGTGATGTCGCCGAGCGCGAACACGCCGGGCTGCCCCGGAAGCCGCAGTTCGGGAGTCACCTCCACCTGACCGTTCGCCTGCCGCGCGGCGGCCAGTTCGCCGTCGAGGTACGCGGTGTGCGGCGCGCCGCCGAAGCACTGGAACCACAGATCGGCGGTCACCTCGCCGCCGCCGGTGAGCCCCGAGGTGAACGTCTTGGCCTGCCCCGGTTCCGAGACCGGTGGCTCGGTCAGCGAAGTGCCGAGCAGCAGTTCGACGCCCAGTCCGTCGAGCTGGCGGCGGATCTCCGCGCGGAAGTCCTCCGGGAAACCGGGCAGGATCTCCTTCGCGGGGTCGACGATCGTCACGGCCTTCTCCGGCCACACCGCCTTGATCTCGCCGGCCAGTTCGAGCCCCACCGGGCCCGCGCCGAGCAGCAGCACCTTCTCCGCGCCCGCGAGTTCCTCCCGGGTGGCACGGATCTTCGCCTTCGCCGAAGCGCTGTCCTGGAAATCGATCTTCGCCGGGAACGGGTACGCCGAACCGGTCGCCAGCACGACGTAGTCCGGCGTGAGCCGCTCGCCCGACGCCAGCGTGACGCCGTCCTGGTCCACGCTCACCGCTCGGTCGCGGAGCACCCGTCCCCGTTCGAGGAGCCGGGCGTACGGGTAGAAGAGCCGATCCGTCCACTCGGGATCGACGAGTCCCCGCAAGGCTGCGACGTGGTGCACGAAGTCCTCGCGCGGCTCGACGAGCACGACGTCGGTGAACGAGTCCAGCTCCTTGGCGACGGTCGTGCCGCCGTATCCCCCGCCGATGACGGCCACGGTCGTGGTCATGAGATCCCCTAGTTCGTAATACGGAATGTTGGTACTGCGAACTACAGTAGTTCGTACTCCGAACGATCGTCAAGTAGACTTCGCTCATGACCACGGCCGAAGACCTCGGATTCGCGACGGCGCTGGTGCGGCTCTCGCATCTGGTGCAACGGGCTTTCATCGACGTCGGCCGGTCCCACGACCTCACGCCGCAGCAGGCTCAGCTGCTCTGCGTGCTGGCACAGGGGGAGACGGGCGTCGGGATGACCGACCTCGGCAAGATGCTGAACCTGGAGAAGTCCAGCGTCACCGGCCTGGTGGACCGCGTGCAGCGGCGCGCGCTCGTCGAGCGGGTCGCGGATTCCGACGATCGCCGCGCGCTGAAGATCACGCTGACGGAAGAGGGGCTCCGGCTCGCGAACGCCGCGCACGAAGGCGTCGTCGAAAAGCTGGAGGAGATGGCGGCGGACCTCCCGGCCGAACAGCGCGAGGCGGTCGCGGCCGCGGCGTGGCGGATGGCGCCCGAAGCCTGAGTCAGTGCCAGATGGCGGCGGCGAGCAGCAATCCGGCCGCCGCGGCGCCGATTCCGGCGGCCATCGTGACGACGGCGTTCACCACGGCGCGCGCCCGCGTCTTCTCGGTGAACAGGCGCAGGGTTTCGTACCCGAACGTCGAAAACGTGGTGAGGCCGCCGCAAAATCCGACGGCCAGCAGCGAGCGGACTCCGCCGGGCTGGCCGCCGTGCAGTGCCCAGCCGGTCAGGACACCGAGGATCAACGAGCCCGCGATGTTGACCACCAGTGTGCCCCACGGGAAGGCGGTACCCCGCCACGCGCGCATCCGGAGATCGGTCAGGAAACGGACGATCGCCCCGAAACCACCGCCGAGCGCGACGAAGACGAGCGTCATTTCTTCACCGCGCGGGTGATCTCGTGCCCGGCGTAGACCGCTACCAACGCCGCGGCCACCGTTCCGAACGCGTACGCCAACCCGGTGAACGGGCGCCCGGCCGTCACAAGATCGAGTGTGTCCGTCGCGTAGGTCGAAAACGTCGTGTAACCGCCCAGGATCCCGACCCCGAGGAAGGGACGCAGTAACCGGTGCGGATCT
Source organism: Amycolatopsis roodepoortensis (assembly GCF_024628825.1). NCBI lineage: Bacteria > Bacillati > Actinomycetota > Actinomycetes > Pseudonocardiales > Pseudonocardiaceae > Amycolatopsis > Amycolatopsis roodepoortensis. The sequence goes on along the minus strand of NZ_CP102415.1, from coordinate 1,924,646 downwards.
TCCGACGCGGTCAGCGACGCCATCAGGATCCCGATCAGCAGACAGCCGGAAACGTTGGTGGCAAAGGTGGAAAACGCGAACTGGCCCTGGGGATGGGGGATCGCGACCGACAGTCCGTAGCGGGCGAGGCTGCCCAGCGCGCCGCCGGCGCCGACGGCCGCGAGCACGTCCCACCGCGGACGGGGGACGGATGCCGGATCAGCCATGAATGGCAGCTTAGAACCGCTGTCCGGGTGAACCGGCGCCGCGGTGTCGAAGATCGCTCACAAGGCCGTTTTTGCCTGCTGGACAGTGAATTTTCTCGAAACGTGTCGTAGGCTGGGCGGCGCTCCAGACCGATTTTCGGTCCGTCCGCTCGTCTGAGAAAAAGGTGGCAGGATGGCACAGGAACAGTCAGGTACGCAGGCTCCCGACAGCGGTTTGCTGCTGGAGGTCGAAATGATCCCGACCGCGGTCGACCGCGGGAAGGCCAACGGCGCGGCCGCCGACAACGACGGCAACGACGGCTGAGTGCCCGAAACGCCGACACTGGCTGACCTCGTGGCTCCGCTCGGGGTCAGCCAGTTCTTCCAAGACGTCCAGGGCGAGACCTACCGCCGATTCGAAGGCCGCGCGGGCCGGTTCGCCGACCTGCTGCCGTGGCCCGCGCTGAACGCGATCCTCCGGCAGCATCGCCTGGAGTTCCCGCGCCTGCGCCTCGCGCTCGATGGCACCCCGGTGCCCATGGAGAGCTACACCGATCTCGTCCCCACCCGCCGCAGTGGCACCGTCCCCCGCCTGCAGGCCGCTCCGTTCACCGAGCATCTCCGCGGCGGCGCGACGATGGTGCTCGACGCCATCCAGGAACTCAGCGACCCGATCGGCGATCTCGCCCGAAGCCTCGAACACGACCTCCGCGAGAGCGTCCAGGTCAACCTGTACGCCGGCTGGGGCGTGACGCACGGCTTCGACGTGCACTGGGACGACCACGACGCGTTCATCATCCAGGTCGCCGGCCGCAAGCGCTGGCGGATGCACGGCCCGACCAGGCCCGCTCCGCTGCATCGCGACGTCGAGCAGCCCGAGCGGCCCGGCGAGCCGATCGACGACTTCATCCTCGAAGACGGCGACGTCCTCTACGTCCCGCGCGGGCACTGGCACGATGTCACCGCGGTGGGGGAGATGTCGCTGCACCTCACGCTCGGGTTCAGCCCGGCCACCGGGATCGACCTGGTGTCCTGGCTCGCCGACAAGCTCCGGGCGAGCACCGTGTTCCGTCAGGACCTCCCGAGGTTCGGGACGGACGAGGAGCGGGTGGCCCGTGCCGCCGCGCTGCGGGCCGAGCTGGAAGCCGCGCTGACCGGCGACGTCGTCGGCAGGTTCCTCGCCGAACGCGATTCGGCGGCCCCCGCGCATCCGCGGGTCGGGCTGCCCTGGGCGGCGACCCCCGGCCTGCTGCCGGACGGCGACGAGACCGAGGTCCGGTTCCTCGTCCCGAGGGCGGTGCTCGAAGAAGGTGACGGCCGGGTGACCCTGCTCGCGGACGGTAAACGGTTCGTCTTCGCGGGCGCCGCGGCCCCGCTGCTGAAGGCGCTGCTCGACGGGACGCCGCAGGCGGTCAAACGACTCGCCGAGCTGTCCGAACTCGATCGGGGGACGGTCCGGGCGTTCCTCGGCGAGCTCACCACACAGGGTCTGCTCTCGATCGGCTGAAAGTCACAGGGGACGAGAAGTGTGAAGGAGGGCCTGCCGGGGTAAGCTAAGGCATGCCTAAGGTGAAGTCCGGAGTGGTCGGCCGATGACCGCTCAGCTCTCGGACACCACAGCGCCGCCCGCCGCGTTGCCGGGCTGCGCCACCGTCGCGCGCATGCTGGGCGCGAGCCCCGCCGGCACGGCGGCGGACATGCGCTGCTGGCTGCTCATCGAGCAGCCGGGCCCCTGGCCCGCGGACGCGCTGGAAAACGTCCTCGACGAGGCCTTCCCCGCCGAGCGCCGCGAGCTGCTCGAGCACTTGAGACGTTCCCACGGGCTGCGTCCGCTGCTGATCCGTCGGCCGGGCAAACATCAGCGAGACCCGGACCGTCCCCGGTCCGTCTACGTCGGCGGTGGCGAACCGGGCAACCGCTGGCTGGAGCGCCTGGAGATCCGCGACCTGAGCGAACTGGCCGAGCTGGACCTCGAAGCGGTCGCGGAAGGCACGGGCGGGCTCGGCACGCGAGTGGACGGGCCGCTGTTCCTGGTCTGCACGCACGGCACGAAGGACATGTGCTGCGCGGTGCTCGGCCGTCCGCTGGCTTCGACGCTCAACACCAATCACCCCGGCCGGGCCTGGGAGGTCAGCCACGTCGGCGGAGACCGCTGGGCGGGCAATCTCCTGGTGGTCCCCGACGGTTTCCTGCACGGCCAGCTCAACCCGGCCGAAGCGGCGCTGGTCGCCAAGTCCGCCCTACGCGGCCAGGTCGAGCCGGAGCAGCTTCGCGGCCGGACGTCCGCCCGGACGGCGTGGGCGCAGTTTGCGGAGATCGCCCTCCGGCGGCGGCTGGACCTGTCCGGTTTGGACGACGTGCTCGCCGTCCAGGAGGAGCCGTTGCTCGAATCCGACGCCCGGGTCGTCACCGTGCGCGGTGGCGAGGACTTCTACGCGGTGACGGTGCGCCGCCGGTCGGCGACGCCGCGCGGGGAGAGCCGGTGCGCGGGGCTGATCCAGCCCGCCGGGTATGTGGCGGAAGAGATCACGAAGCTCTAGCCCGCACCCAGAGGGCTAAATGCCGCGAAGATCACCCGCGTTCGAACATACGTTTGACACCTGTCTAGAACATGTGTTCGACTGGCCTGGTGCGATGGGATCGACAGCGGGCGGACGGCGGCGAGCCGGTCCTGCCCGGATTGGACGGGTTGCTGCGTTCGGTGCGCACGCCCGAATTCGACGGCGTCACCTTTCACGAGGTGCACGCCAAATCCGTGCTGAACAAGGTGCCCGACGGGTCGGGTGTCCCGTTCGGATGGACGGTGAATCCGTACCGCGGTTGTTCTCACGCGTGCACGTACTGCCTGGAAGGCGCGACGCCGGTCCTGATGGCCGATGGCCGGACGAAGGCGCTGGCGGAGCTCGCGCCCGGTGACGCGATCTACGGGACGCGCGGGCGTGGCGCGGGCCGCCGCCTGGTGCCGACGAAGGTGCTCGCGCACTGGTCGACGCTGAAGCCGGCGTTCCGCCTGACTCTCGACGACGGAACGTCCATCGTGGCCAGTGGCGATCACCGGTTCCTGACCGGACGCGGGTGGAAACACGTCACCGGTACCCGGTTCGGCGCCGCGCAACGGCCGCATCTGGTCGGCGGCACCGAACTCGTCGGCGTCGGGAAACTCGCCCGCACCCCGGACGACACCCTCGGCTATCGCGCCGGATACCTGTGCGGGATGCTGCGCTCCGGCGGATTCTCGACCGAGAAGGACGCCGCGGATCGCGCGCTCCGGTACCTGCCCGATTTCGGCGCGTCGGTCGGTTTCGTGCAGGTGCCGCCCTCGCCGGATTCCCATTGGCAGCGTGGATTCCTCGCCGGCTTGTTCGATCTCGCAGGCAGCTACCGGCACGGTGCGCTGCGCGTCACGCACGACGAGCAGGACATCGTCTCGACCTTCTGTTCCGCGCTGGACAACTTCGGTTTCCGTTACGTGAGAACCGAAAACGTCAAGTTCCGTCCGCTGTGGACGGTGCAGCTCCTCGGCGGGCCGTCGGAGGAGGTGCGGTTCTTCCATCTCGCCGATCCCGCCGTCGGCTGGAAACGGTCGCTCGACGGCCTCGCGATCGGCCGGACCAGGCGGAAGGTCACGTCCATCGAGCCGCTGGGCATCGAGCTGCCGTTGTTCGACATCACCACCGGCACCGGCGACTTCATCGCCGACGGCATGGTCACGCACAACTGCTTCGCCCGGAACACCCACACGTATCTGGACTTCGACGCCGGTCGGGACTTCGACACGCAGGTGATCGTGAAGGTCAACGCGCCCGAAGTGCTGGCCGCGCAACTGCGGCGGCCGAGCTGGGCCCGCGAGCACGTCGCGATGGGCACGAACACCGATCCCTACCAGCGTGCCGAGGGCCGGTACAAGCTGATGCCGCGCATCATCACCGCACTGGCGGATTCGGGCACGCCGTTGTCGATCCTCACCAAGGGGACCGTGCTGGCCAGGGATCTGCCGCTGCTGGAGTCGGTGTCGAAGGACGTGCCGGCCGGGCTGGCGATCTCGCTCGCGCTGCTCGACGAAGACCTGCAGCGCCGCCTCGAGCCGGGGACGCCGAGCCCGCGGGCGAGGCTCGACCTGATCCGCAAGGCGCGGGACGCCGGGCTGCCGTGTTCGGTGCTGGTCGCGCCGGTGCTCCCGTACCTGACCGACTCGGTGGCCGCGCTCGACGCCTTGTTCTCGCGGCTGGCCGAGGCAGGCGCCACGCGGGTCACCGTCCTCCCGCTGCATCTGCGGCCGGGCGCGCGGGAATGGTTCGCCCGCTGGCTCGGCCGGGAGCATCCGGAGCTCGTGCCGAAATACCGCGAGCTGTACTCGCGCGGCGCCTATCTGCCGAAGGCGTACCGGGAGCGGCTGGGTGCCCGCGTCGGCCCGTTGCTACGCCGTCACGGCTTCGATGCCCGTGCGGACGACGGGGAACGAATGCAGGTGACGATGCCCGTGCAGCGTTCGGAGGAGGTGGTGATCCCGGCGGCGGAACAACTGAAACTGCTGTGAAGCGCCTGCGCCTCTCACGTCCGCTAGGTGGCCCTCACCTGCGCTGATGGCACGTTGCGAAAGCCACTTTCGCAACCTTCAACGTTGCGAAAGTGGCTTTCGCAACCTCGTCGGAAGGCCCTAGGCCGGCCTGCGGCGACAGGGGCGACTTTCGGCTCGTATGGCCAAAAGTGTGTCCCGCCCCGCGCAATCGGTGGGAACGCCTTCCCGGTACTCGATACGTCGGGTGAATTTTCTTACCCCACAACGCATTCGGCCGTTCGGCGCAGTGACTTGGCGGAAAACCTTTTCGTGCTTAATCTCAACGGGACGAAGGCGAGGAGGTGCCTGTTGACCACCCGTACGGATCGCACCGCCGCTGTCCGCATCGCCTGGGCCGCGACCAAGCTGACCAGAGCGGGCAGACACCCCATCGCCATCGGAAGACTCGCCGCCACCGTCGGCATGGACCCCGCCGAAGCCCACCGGCTGATGGACCTGATGGGTTTCGCCATCCGCGACGGGCTGGTCGTGATGGACCGCGGGGCCCGCCCGGCCGACCGGGCGAGCGCCGACGGGTACCGCGTCGACCTGTTCCTCCTGGCCGTCGCCACCGGCGAACCCGTGCACGCGGACGCGGTCTGCCCGGCGACCGGGGCCCACGTCCGGGTCCATTTCACCCGGGAACGGGTCTTGAGCGTCGACCCGCCACAGGCCGTGGTCGCCGCGTCGCGGTTGTCCGGGATCGACCTCGCCCTCGGCCAGGACTACGTCGAGGCGCTCGTCTGCACGCAGTTCTTCGCGTCGCCGGAGGCGGCCTCGGGCTGGCTGCTGGAGAACATCGACGGCCGGGTCCTGTCCGTGCCGGATTACCTGGCGCACACCCGGCGGATGGTCGCGGCGCTGGAGGCCTGGCCGACGATCTGAGTGTCCTGGGTGAACCCGCGGCCGCGATCGACGTCGGCAGGGCGCGGTTTGGTCTTTCGTGGTCGCGAAGGCGCCCTGCCACCGCGATAGCGGGGCCTTCGGCCGGGAGGGTTCACGCCTACGGCCACGTCTCGGACAAGACCCCGGCTCCGCCGACAGGCTCTGAGAACACCTGGTCGCGAGGCATCCGGGGCGATTCGTTAGCCTTTGACGTCGGCGAAAAACCGTCGAATCGCAGAATCGTGATGCCGAAGGAGAGCACCCGCAGTGCTTCGCACCCACAAAGCCGGCACCTTGCGTGCCGAGCACGCCGGTCAGACGGTCACCCTCACCGGATGGGTGGCCCGGCGGCGCGATCACGGCGGCGTCATCTTCATCGATCTACGTGACGCCAGCGGCGTGAGCCAGGTCGTCTTCCGTGAGGGCGAGATGGCCGAGCGCGCCCACCAGCTGCGCTCCGAATACTGCGTCCGCATCGTCGGCGAGGTCTCGACGCGGCCGGAAGGCAACGCCAACACCGAGATCCCCACCGGCGAGATCGAGGTGCTGGCCACCGAGCTCGAGGTGCTGTCCGAGGCCGCCGTGCTGCCGTTCCCGATCGACGACCGGGTCGACGTCGGCGAGGAAGTGCGGCTCAAGCACCGCTACCTCGACCTGCGCCGCAGCGGCCCCGCGGCCGCGATGCGCCTGCGCAGCGAGGTGAACCGCGCGGCCCGCGAGGTACTGCACGCGCAGGAGTTCGTCGAGGTCGAGACCCCGACCATGACCCGCTCCACCCCCGAGGGTGCCCGCGACTTCGTGGTCCCCGCCCGGCTCAAGCCCGGCTCCTGGTACGCGCTCCCGCAGTCGCCGCAGCTGTTCAAGCAGCTGCTCATGGTCGGCGGCCTGGAGCGGTACTACCAGATCGCGCGCTGCTACCGGGACGAGGACTTCCGCGCCGACCGGCAGCCGGAGTTCACCCAGCTCGACATCGAGATGAGCTTCGTCGAGCAGGACGACGTCATCGCGCTCGGCGAGGACATCGTGACGGCGCTGTGGAAGCTGATCGGCGCCGAGATCCCCCGGCCGTTCCGCCGCATCACCTACGCCGAGGCGATGGAGAAGTACGGTTCGGACAAGCCGGACCTGCGCTTCGACCTCGAACTCACCGACATGACGGCGTTCTTCGCCGACACCCCGTTCCGCGTGTTCCAGGCGCCGTACGTCGGCGCCGTCGTGATGGCGGGCGGGGCCGACCAGCCGCGCCGCACCCTCGACGCCTGGCAGGACTTCGCCAAGCAGCGTGGCCACCGCGGCCTCGCGTACATCCTCGTCAACGAGGACGGCACGCTCGGCGGGCCGGTCGCGAAGAACCTGTCGGAGAAGGAGCGCGAGACGGTCGCCGAAGCCGCCGGCGCCAAGCCCGGCGACTGCATCTTCTTCGCCGCGGGCAAGCCGGCCGACGCGCGTGCGCTCCTGGGCGCCACCCGGCTGGAGATCGGCAGCCGGCTCGGCCTGATCGACGAGAACGCCTGGTCGTTCGTCTGGGTCGTCGACTTCCCGATGTTCATCTCGGCCGAGGAGTCCGACGACGTCGCGGTCGGCGGCGGCAAGTGGAAGGCCCTGCACCACGCCTTCACCTCGCCGACCCCGGAGTGGATCGGCAAACTCGCCGACGACCCCGGCAACGCGCTGGCCTACGCCTACGACATCGTCTGCAACGGCAACGAGATCGGCGGCGGCTCGATCCGTATCCACCAGCAGGAGCTGCAGAAGCAGGTCTTCGAGCTGATGGGCCTGTCCGAGGAGGAGGCGCAGGAGAAGTTCGGCTTCCTGCTCGACGCCTTCGCCTTCGGCCCGCCGCCGCACGGCGGGATCGCGTTCGGCTGGGACCGGATCGTCATGCTGCTGGCCAAGGCCGAGTCGCTGCGTGACGTCATCGCGTTCCCGAAGACCGGTGGCGGGTTCGACCCGCTGACCGCGGCTCCCGCGCCGATCACCGCGGAGCAGCGCAAGGAGGCGGGCATCGACGCCAAGCCCGCCCCGCCCGTCCAGAACTGATGCTCCATCTCAGGGCCGTGTGCCCGCCGGACCGGACCGAAGAAGCGATCCGGATCCTGCGGGCACACGCCGGGACGGCGCACCTCGTGGTGCACCGGGGGGTGGCGGTCGCGCCCGAAGGCGACCTGATCGAGGCGGACATCGCGCGCGAGGCGACCGACGACATCGTCGAGTCGCTGTGCGGTCTCGACCTCGACCACACCGGCGGGATCACGCTGGAAGCGCTGGACACCGCGGTGTCCGATGCCGCCGACAAGGCGGAGGAGGCCGCGCCGGGTGAGGCCGCGGACGCGGTGGTGTGGCAGGAACTCGTTGGCCGCACCGGCGAGGAGTCGCGCCTCACCTGGACATTTCAGGCGTTCCTGACCATCGCGTGCCTGCTGGCGGCGGTCGGCGTCATCACGAACTCGGCGGTCACCATCGTCGGCGCGATGGTCGTGGGGCCGGAATTCGGCCCGCTGGCGGCCATCGCGGTCGGTCTGGTGCTGCGCCGGCGAGATCTTGTGAAGCAGGGCGCCGTCGCACTGCTCGGCGGCTTCCCGATCGCGATGGTGATCACGCTCGGTGTGGTCCTGGTGGGTAACGCCACCGGCGTGCTGGAGGTCAGCAAGCTCGCCGACAACCACGAGGTCGATTTCGTTTACCAGGTGGGAATCGCGTCGCTGATCGTCGCGCTGCTCGCCGGGGCGGCCGGGATGCTTTCCATGACTTCGGCCAAATCCGCCGCGCTCGTCGGCGTGTTCATCTCGGTGACGACGGTTCCCGCGGCGGGTTACGCGGTGGTCGCGGCGGTTGCCGGTCAGTGGGAACGGTGCCTTTATTCGGCCGGTCAGCTGCTGGTCAATCTCATCGGAATCGTTGCAGCTGCGGCCATTGTGCTGACATTGCGCCGTCGTGGGCAACGATCGAGGGTGACGGAACGTCCGCTTTCACGCGGATGAGTCCCAGATCGCGCCAGTGCGCGCGATTGCCCGGATCTCAGTGGTCATGGTTGCTCAGTCACGAGTAGGGTCGGTGGCAATGACAGTCGATACCTCCTCTGCCGACGATTCGACCGTCGGAGCTGGAGCCGAAACCCTCGCCATCGCGGCCGCGGTCGCCGCCGGCGAGTCGGTCCTCTCGCGCCGATTCGGCAGCGCGATCACCCTCGTCGCCCCCGAAGACCTCGCCGGCAGTGGCCCGGCGACGGTCGTGCGGGCGCGGGTGGCGTCGTCGCCGTTCGCGCTGCCGCGCACCCTGGTCATCAAGCACTACCCCGATCCGCCCGAACCGGGACGGCCCGACCCGTTCGCGCAGGAGGCGGTCAGTTACCAGCTGTTCACCGCGCTCGCGCCGGAAGACCGCATGTGCCCGGAGCTGCTGGCCCACGACGGCCGGGACCGTGTCCTGGTGATCGAGGACCTCGGCGGCGTCCCGACGCTGCACGACAAGCTCCACGCGCGGGACGCACGCGGAGCCGAACGCGCGCTGCTGTCCTGGGCCCGCTCGCTGGGCAGGCTGCACGCGAGCACGGCGAGCCGCGAGCCCGATTTCAACGCGCTGCTGCGCCGTCTCGGCGGCCCGGTCAAGAACGAGGACGCGCCGCTGCCCGCGGTCTGTGCCCAGTTGCCGGGACTGCTGGAGGAACTGCTCGACGTCGAGACGCCGGAGCCGGTGCAGCGGCGGGTCATGGAGGTCGCCGAGCGGGCGGGTTCGCCGTCGTACCGCGCGTTCAGCCCCGTGGATCTCAGCCCGGACAACAACCTCGTGACCAGCGGGGGAGTGCGGTTCCTCGACTTCGAACGCGGCCGGGTGCGCAGCACGCTGATGGACGCTGCGTATCTGCGGCTCCCGTTCGCGTCGAGCGAGGACGCGCTGGCGCTGCCGCCGGGGATGAGCGAGGCGATGATCGCGGCCTGGCGGGCCGAGGTCGTCTCGGTCTGGCCCGGGCTCGCGGACGAGGACGCGCTGGCCGAGCACCTGATGGACGGTCAGTTGCTCCTGCTGTGGGTCATCACCTGGGAGATTCTCCCGGAGCTGGACCTGGACCGGCACGCCACGCCGATCAGCCGGGAGGCCGCGCTGGTGACCTGGTGGCGGGAGCTGGCCAAACATTCGCTGCGCGCCCGCCTGACCCACATCTCCGAGCACGCCACCAGGGTCGCCGCCGCACTCGGCGCGAGGCTGGGGCCGCACGCGGATCTCGCCTTCTATCCGGCGTTCCGGTAACCGCCGCACGGACTTTTCGCTCGACCGTCCTCACCGCGTTACCCAGGCATCACCACGGGTGAGTCTGCGTGGCCGATGGTGGCTACCGTGACCGTGATCAGTGTCGAAGTCACTCCGAGTCCCGAACCTCTCCTTCCTCCCGCGCCCGCCGTACCGCGGTCGGCGCGCAGACTGGTCGTGCTCGGCGATTCCACGGCCGTGGGCCTTGGCGACCCGCTGCCGGACCGAGGCGGCTGGCGCGGGGTCGGCCCGCTCGTCGCCGAGGCGCTGGGTGTCGAGCCGGACGGCTACCTGAACCCGTCGTTCACCGGCGCGCGTATGGGCTGTGTACTGACGAAGCAGCTCCCCGCGGCCGTCGCGCACCGGCCGGACGTCGCGCTGGTGGTGGCGGGCATGAACGACACGCTGCGCCCCGATTTCAGCGCCGAGAAGATCGCCGCGGACCTCACCGAGGTGATCCACGCCCTGGCCGCCGTCGGCACCACCGTGGTCCCGGTGCGGTACCACGACCACGGCAAGGTGTTCCGCCTTCCGCAGTCGCTGCGGCGGGCGTTGAGCCAGCGGGTGGCCGAACTGAACGCCGCCATCGACGAGGTCGTCCAACGCGAAGGCGTGCCGTGTCTCGACCTCGAACTGCTGCCCGGCGCCTACGACCTCACCGCGTGGAGCGTCGACCGGCTGCACCCGTCGGAACTCGGTCACCGGATGCTGGCGACCGGATTCACCGAACGGCTGGCCGAGGCCGGGTTCGCGGTGCCGCGGCCGGTCAGCCTGACCTGCTCGGGAGGCGTGGAGCCGAGTACCGCCGGGCACGTCGGCTGGCTGGTGCTCAAGGGCATCCCGTGGGTGTGGCGGCGCGGCCGCGAGTTCGTGCCGTACGCGGCCGTGATCATGTGGCACGCGTTCCGGGAGCGGCTGCGCTGACCTGTGGCCGGAACCGTCGGTGGGTGCGGCTACCGTCGACACCGTGGCACAGGACGAACTCTTCACCGTGAACCCCGACCTCGGGCCGCCGCCGGAGCCGGCCGAGCCGAGGGACGTCGCCGTCCCGGCGGGCTCGCCGCTGGCGGTGCGGATGAGGCCGCGGTCGCTCGACGAGGTCGTCGGGCAGCAGCACCTGCTGCGTGAGGGCGCGCCGCTGCGCCGGCTCGTCGAAGGCGCGGCTCCGGCTTCCGTGCTGCTCTACGGCCCGCCGGGCACGGGCAAGACCACGCTGGCGAACCTCGTCTCGGCCGCGACCGGCCGCCGCTTCGTGGCGATGTCCGCGCTGTCGGCCGGGGTGAAAGAGGTGCGCGGGGTCATCGAGGAGGCCCGCCGCCGCCGGAACTACAACGCCGAGAACACGGTGCTGTTCATCGACGAGGTCCACCGGTTCTCCAAGACCCAGCAGGACGCCCTGCTCGGCGCCGTCGAGGACCGGACGGTGCTGCTGGTGGCGGCCACCACGGAGAACCCGTCGTTCTCCGTCGTCTCGCCGCTGCTGTCGCGGTCGCTGGTGCTGCAGCTGCGGCCGCTGACCGACGCCGACATCGTCGCGCTGATCGAGCGCGCGATGGCCGACGAACGGGGTCTCGGCGGCGAACTCACGCTGACCGAAGACGCGCGGGAACATCTGGTGCGGCTGGCCTCCGGTGACGCGCGGCGCGCGCTCACCGCGCTGGAAGCGGCCGCGGACGCGGCGAGCGCGACCGAGGCCAAGACGATCGACCTCGCCATCGTCGAGTCCACAGTGGACAAGGCGGCGGTGCGCTACGACCGCGACGGCGATCAGCACTACGACGTCATCAGCGCGTTCATCAAATCCATCCGAGGGTCCGATGTGGACGCCGCGCTGCACTACCTGGCGCGGATGATCGAGGCGGGGGAGGATCCGCGGTTCCTGGCCCGGCGTCTGGTCGTGCACGCGAGCGAGGACATCGGCATGGCCGATCCGACGGCGTTGCAGTCGGCCATCGCGGCGGCGCACGCGGTGCAGTTCATCGGCATGCCGGAAGGCCGTCTCGCGCTGGCGCAGGCGACCGTGCACCTGGCGACGGCGCCGAAGTCGAACGCCATCATCACCGGTATCGACGCCGCGCTCAGCGACGTCCGGTCCGGGCGGATCGGGACGGTGCCGCCGCATCTGCGGGACGGGCATTACGCGGGGGCCGAGAAACTCGGCAACGCGAAGGGCTACCGGCATCCGCAAAAGGTGCCGGAAGGTGTTCTGGCGCAGCAGTATCCGCCGGACGAGCTGGTGGGACGGGACTACTACGAGCCGACACAGCGTGGGGCGGAGCGGACGTTGTACGAGCGGGTGCCGAAGCTGCGGCGGACGGTCCGAGGTGAGCGTTAGTTCCGCGTTCGGGTGAGGCGCCTCTCTGGTGTGCGAGATCTGGAGCAGGCTGCCGCCCGGTGACTTGCAGGGTGACCTTCCGAGAAGTGGCGGATCTTCCTGAAACGGAGATCCTCGTCTTCGAGGCGGATTTGGGTGTTGGATGGCGCGGAATCCACACGGTTGTGCGTGATCGGTCCGGGTCGACTGTTGGTCTTGATCAAGGGACGTTGAGCGTCCGCTCTTTCGGTCGTGACTGGTCCATTGGCGATAGGACTGTGTGGGTTTCGGGACATCTGATGTCCCGAAACCCACACAGTCTTGCGTGATCGGTCCGGTCACGAGGTTTTCGGTGATGGGTGCTCGGGTTCCGCATCCACGATGCCTGCCTCGGTCGTTGATGAAGGATTTGGGACGTTGAGTGTCCCGAATCCTTCGTCAACGACGGTGGCGTCCTGCGGGCATGCCGAGGGGCCCGTCGCCGGTGTGGCTGGCGGGCTCCTCGGGTTCAGCGGTGGTGCAGGGTGTTGCGGCGGGGTTGTCGGAGCGGATCTCGGTATTGGGGTGGGATGAATTCCGGTAATCCGTCGGCGGCTATGCGGACTTCCCAGTCACCGTGGTGGATCAGCCGGTGGTGGAATCCGCACAGCAGCACGAGATTTCGGAGATCTGTCGGTCCGCCGTCCACCCAGTGCTCAATATGATGAGCGTGGCAATTCTTGGGTTTCCGATGGCATCCGGGGAAGGCGCAGCCGCCGTCGCGGATGTTGAGTGCCCGTCTCTGGCCTGGGGTGACGAAGCGTCGTAGCCGACCCACGTCGAGGGGTTCTCCGGCGGCGCTCATCACGACCGGCAACATCAGGCAGTCGCAGGCGGCGAGTCGGGCTTCGCGGGCGGTCATCGTTCCGACGAAGTCGAGGCAGGCGGTGCCGAGGCCGGATTTGAGTTCGTCGAGTCCGATGGTGACGTTCACGAGGGTGCGGTAGCCGCTGGTTCCGGGTTGGTCGGGGCACGCGATGGCTAGGTCGAGGAGTTCGGCCCAGGCGTCGCCCAGGCGTTCGCATTTCATCCGAAGATCGGCCTGGCCGAACTCGTCCACCGGCCGTGGTTGGGCGTAGGCCTCCAGGGCGGCGGCGGTGCGGGCGCCGGTCTCGTCATCGAGGAGGCCGGTGAGTTTCCAGAAGCCGTCCCGGCGGCGTTCCAGGGTGATTTCGCGGCGTGGTTGTTTGGGTTCGGGGTCTTGGGGTTCGTTGCCGTCGGGGTCCAGCCAGCCCAGGAGGTTCGCCTCGGCCTTGGCGAGCTGCTGCGGACTAGCGGTCGGGGCCAACTCGGCGAGGATCTTCTCCGCGACCGCCTTATCTTCGGCGGAGGTGTCGGCGGGGAGTCTCTTCAAGATCTCCAGGATCTGGTCGATCCGCTCATCCCCGACCAGGCCCTCGGCAGCGACCGCGGCGGTCTCGGGTGCCACGGCCGGGGCTTCGGTGCCATCCAGGTTCCGCGTTGGATTCAAAGCGACCGCCCGCTTCACCACCGCACCCGCCTCGGCCCGCGACAACCCCGCCATCTCCGCGAACCAACTCGCCGTAGTCCCGTGCCCGAACAAGTCTTTCGCGCCCCGGGACTCGACCTCCGCCAGAAACCGCCCCAAACCCGCGGTGGCCATCCGAATCACCTGCAACGACTGCTGCACACCGTGGGCAAGCTCCAGCTTGCCGGCACGCCACAACTCCTGCGGCAACTCGGGGAGGAAGGTCTCGGACACGCCTCCATAATACCGAAATTCATCGAACAGGTGTTCGTAATTTTAAGCGACAAGCGAAACGTGCGAACAACACTGAAGGGTGATGCCGCCGTGTCGGGAGATCACGCAAAGAAGATGGACTGTATTTGGTCGATTAAGCGCGCGGCTGCTGGCGGGGCCGCAACGCTCGTGGCATCGGCACTCGTGAAGGCCGCGCAAGGAACGCATTTATTCGACTAAATGCGCAAGCAATTAGTCGGCTAAATGCGGCGGGAGGCGGGAAGGTAAAGGGCGCTTGGGGAAGCCTTGAGTCCATGATGGACAGTTCGACCACTCCCGTTCGTCTCGTCGTCGTGAGCCGAACACATCCGTCGGCGACCATCCCGCGTATGGAAATCCCCAGGGTCGGTGTTCCCGACGCGCTGGCCTCGCACCTCACGATGGCCGAGCAACACGAGTACCTGAGCCGCCGCACGATCCTCAAGGGCGCCGTCCTCGCCGCCGGACCGCTTCTCTTGCAGGGCACCGCGTACGCCGACGGCGACAAGGTCGTCCCGGCGGGGCGGCATCTCGCGTTCGGCCGGAATCCGCGGACGTCGATGCGGGTCGCGTGGCAGGTGCCGGCGCCGGTGCGGAAGCCGTTCCTGCGCATCGCCGACAGCCACGGCGGCTGGAGTCACCGCATCCCGGCCGAGGTCCGCGCGCTGCATTCCGAGGTCGCCGGGGTCATCGCGCCGTACGACCAGTACTACCTGCACGCCGAGGCCGATCACCTGTGGCCCGGTCACACCTACCGGTACGCCGTCGGTCACGAGGGTTTCGACCCGGCGTCGGGCGACGGCGGGCCCGCCGCGATCTCGACGTTCACCACCGCGCCCGCCCGGGGGGTTCCGGCGGGCAAGTTCACCTTCACCGCGTTCGGTGACCAGGGCGTTTCGACGACGGCGCTCGCGCAGGACGGTGCGGTCGCACGGCAGAACCCGCGTTTCCATCTGCTGGCGGGCGACATCGCGTACGCCGACCCGAGCGGAGCGGGCAAACCGCCCGGTAACAAGCCCGACGCTGACCACGACCTCTTCGACCCCAAGGTCTGGGACGCCTACTACCGGCAGATCGAGGGTGTCGCCGCGTCCGTGCCGTGGATGGTCACCACCGGCAATCACGACATGGAGGCCCTCTACTCGCCCGACGGCTACGGCGGCCAGGTCAAACGCTGGGACTTCCCCGGCAGCGGTCCGCACGACTGCCCGAGCGTGTACTCGTTCATCTACGGCAACGTCGGGGTGATCTCGCTCGACGCCAACGACGTCTCCTACGAGATCCCCGCCAATCTCGGCTATTCGCACGGCTCCCAGACGGCGTGGCTCAAGCGCCGCCTGCGGTATCTGCGGTCGCAGCCGGACGTCGACTTCGTCGTGGTGTTCTTCCATCACTGTGCCTACTCGACGACCAATCAGCACGCCTCCGAGGGCGGCGTCCGCGAGCAGTGGGTCCCGTTGTTCGACGAGTACCGCGTCGACCTCGTGATCAACGGCCACAACCACATCTACGAGCGCACCGACGCCCTGCGCGGCGGCAAGGTGACCCGCGAGGTGAAGATCGGCGACACGGTCGAGCCGGACCGCGACGGCACCGTGTACGCGACTTGTGGTGGCGGCGGAAAGAGTCTCTACAGCTTCCCGGTGCCCGACACGTTCGCGGGGGAGTTCCAGTCCTACCACTGGGTCGAGGGCGGTGAGAAGGTGACCGAGACTGTGTCCTGGTCGCGGGTGCGCTACACCGGCTACTCGTTCCTCGCGATCGACGTCGAGCCCGCCTGGCCCGGCCGCCGGACGACGCTGACCGTGCGGACACTGCGCAACGACGGCGCCGAGATCGACCGGTTCACCCTGCGCCGCACCGCCGGTCTTCATCGGCCGAGACATGCGTCGGTCCTCGGCGCCGACCCTGGAGATGTATAACGACCTACACGGTCCCGCATGGTGGGACTCGGTGTCATATCGTGGACCGGAGACATAAAGTCCGGGACATGTCGCCGAGAACCCTCCTGCGGGCCGTCATGGCCGTTTCCGCCGTCACGCTCCTCGCCGCGTGCAACGCCTCGGCCAAGGACCCGGCCGCCCAGAACGCCGCCGGTCCCGCGCTGGTCCTGATCACGCCGAGCCCGGTCGGCGTCAACGACTTCCTCAAGCTCGCCGTCCAGGGCATCGAGGACTCGGCCAAGAAGCACAACGGGACGCAGAAGGTGTACCAGAGCACCGATCCGGCGTCGATCCAGCAGAACCTCGCGGCCGCGGTGCGCGAGAAGCCCGCCGTGATCGTCGCCGTCGGTTTCAACTTCGCCGACGCGATCGCGGCCGAGGCCGAACGCAACCCCGAGCAGAAGTTCCTCTTCGTGGACTCCTGCACGACGAAGCCGTTCCCGAACGTCACCTGCGCGGTGTTCCGCGAGCACGAGGGCAGCTACCTCGCCGGGGCCGAGGCCGGGCTGCTGAGCAAGAGCGGCAAGGTCGGCGCGGTCGTCGTACTCGACGCGCCCCAGTTCCGCCGGTACTCGATCCCCTTCGGGCAGGGCGCCGAGAAGGCCAAACCCGGCACCACGCTGGCCCCGCTGTTCATCGGCGGCGCGAACCCGTTCAACGACCCGGCCCGCGCGAAGGCGCTGGCCGGCACGCTCGCCGGCCAGGGCGTCGACCACGTCATGGGCGCGGCCTCCGCGGCGGGCAACCTCGGCGTGTTCGAGGCGGCCAAACAGGGCGGGTTCTTCGCGTTCGGCGTCGACGCCAACCAGTGCCCGGCCAGTCCTGGACAGGTCGTGGACAACGTCATCAAGCGCACCAACGTCGTCGTCGGCGACGGGGTCGACGCGATCCTCGGCGGCAAGACCGGCGAGACGAAGTCCTACGGCCTCAAGGAGAAGGGCATCTCCCTGACCGGGCTGGAGCCCGACGCCGCGACGTCGCAATGTGTCGTCGCGAGCCACCCCGACGTGCTGGCCAAGGTCGGCGAACTGCGGGACCAGATCATCTCGGGCGCGATCGTCGTCGATGACCCCGCCAAATCCTGACGCCGTCTCACTCCGGGGGATCGTCAAGCGGTTCCCCGGAGTGCTCGCGAACGACCACGTGGACCTCGACGTCGGCAGGGGCGAGATCCACGCCCTGATGGGCGAGAACGGCGCGGGCAAATCGACGCTCATGTCCGTGCTCTACGGTCTGCACCGGCCCGACGAGGGCACGATCCGTCTGCACGGCGAGGAAGTCTCCTTCGGCTCGCCCGCACAGGCCATCGACGCCGGTGTCGGCATGGTGCAGCAGGGTTTCGCGTTGTTCGGCGAACTCACCGTCACCGAGAACGTCGTGTTCGGCAGCGAACCGACCCGCCGCGGCCTGCTGGACCGCAAGGCGGCGACGGCCCGCGTCACCGAACTGATCGAACGGCACGAACTGCGGCTGCGACCGGGTGACCGGGTCCGCGACCTGCCGGTCGGACTTCGCCAGCGCGTCGAGATCCTCAAACTGCTGTACCGCGAGGCCGGCGTCCTGATCCTCGACGAACCCACCGCGGTGCTGACCCCGCCCGAGACCGAGCGGCTGTTCGGCGTGCTGCGTGCCCTCGCCGCCGAAGGCCGCACCATCCTGCTGGTGTCGCACAAACTCCAGGAGGTCCTCGCCGTCAGCGACCACGTCACGGTGCTGCGGGACGGCCGCGTCAGCGCGCGCGGGCGCACCGCCGACCAGACGGCCGCCGGGCTCGCCGCGGCGATGACCGGACGCGAGGTCGACCTCGACCGCGTCCACCCGGCAGGCACACCCGGCGACATCGTCCTCGAAGCCCGTTCCCTGACAGTTCCCGGTACGGAAGGAAAACCGTTGCTGGACAACGTGTCCCTGACCGTGCGCGCCGGGGAGATCGTCGGTGTCGCCGGGGTCGCGGGTAACGGGCAGGCCGAGCTCTCCGGCGCCATCACCGGTCTCCTGAAGACCGGCGGCACCATTGTCCTCAAAGGACAAAAGCTGGACGGCCTGCCGGTCCGCGCACGAAGGGACGCCGGGCTCGCCCACGTCCCGGAAGATCGCGCCGAGGTCGGCTCCGCGCCCACTGCGGGCCTCCGGGAGAACCTGGCTGTCGGCTTCCACCGCAAGCGACCGTTGGCGCGCAAGGGATTCCTGCGTCGCAAGGAGATCGACGCGCACGCGTCGGCGATCATCGAGGACTACGACGTCCGCGCTTCCGGCCCTGCCGCCGCGATGGGCACGCTGTCCGGCGGCAACCAGCAGAAGGCGATCTTCGGCCGTGAACTCACCCACGACGCACCGTTCCTGCTGGTAGAGCAGCCCACGCGCGGGGTCGACGTCGGCGCGATCGAGAACATCCACGCCCGGCTCGTCGCCCATCGCGACGCCGGGCACGGCGTCCTGCTGATCTCCGCCGAGCTCAGCGAGATCCTCGCGTTGTCGGATCGGGTGCTGGTGCTGTTCGAAGGCCGGATCGTCGCCGAGTTCACCAAGGACGAGGCCGATCAGCACACGATCGGCCTCGCGATGGCCGGAGGTGCCGGATGACCCGCGTCCGCCTCGTCGCCGTCCCGGTCGCCGCCGCGCTCGGGCTCGGCGCGATCCTGTTGCTCGCCACCGGAACCGACCCGCTGGCCGCGTACGGCGCGATCGTCTCCGGCGCGTTCGGACCCGACGGTATCGGCGACACCCTCGCCTACGCCGTCCCCGTCGCGGGGATGGCGACCGCGCTGGCGATCCCGCTGCGCGCGGGCATGGTGAACCTCGGCGGTGAGGGACAGCTCGTGCTCGGCGCGGTCAGCGCGCTCGCCGTCGGCCTGTACGTCCCCGGCCCCGGGCCGGTCAAGGTGATCCTCGCGCTGCTCGCGGGCGTCCTCGCCGGAGCCGCGTACGCCGCGCTGGCCGCGGTCTGCGAGAACCGGCTCGGCGTCCCGTTGCTGATCAGCACGCTGTTGCTGAGCTATCCGGCGATGTCGCTCGCCGGGTATCTGGTGCGCTTCCCGATGAAGGACGCCGGATCCAGCCTGCCGCAGAGCCCGCAGCTGACCGAAGGCGCGCGGCTGCCCGAGATCGACGGCGTGACGACCGGGATCTTCCTGGTGGTGGCGGTCATCGCGGTCTACACGGTGATCGACGCCCGCACACCCGCCGGTTTCGAGACGAAGGTGACCGGCTGGGCGCCGCGGTTCGCCGCCTATGCCGGGATCGGCCGGCCGAAACTCACCCTGCGGCTGCTGGCCACCTCGGGCGGGACGGCCGGGCTGGTCGGCGCGATCGCCGTCCTCGGTTTCCCGTACCGGTTCATCGACGGCGCGCTGATCACGCCGCAGTACACCTGGATCGGCCTGCTCGCGGCGCTGCTCGCCGGGGCCAGCCCGCTCGGGACGCTGCTCGCGGCGGTCTTCTTCGCGGCGCTGACCAGCGGCGGGTTCGCGATGGAACGCGCCACCCAGGTCCCGCGCGAACTGACCGCGGTCCTGCAGGCGGTGCTGATCATCTTCCTGGCGGCGACTTCGGGCGTCTTCAAGCGGAAGGCGAGGCGGGCATGATCGACGCGAGCCTGTTCTCCTCGGCGCTCACCGCGTTGACGCCGATCCTGTTCGCCGCGCTCGCGGGGGCGCTGTGCCAGCGTGCCGGGGTCTTCAACATCTCGCTCGAAGGATCGCTGCTGGTCGGCTGCTTCGGCGCCGTCGCCGGGAGCTGGTACACCGGGAGCGCGTGGACCGGCGTCGTCGTGGCGGTGATCGCGGCGACGGCGTACTCGCTGATCCTCGCGATCGGTTCGATCACCTTCGACGGTGATCCGATCGTCCTGGGCGTCGCGAGCAACCTGCTCGCGGTCGGCCTGACGAGCTTCCTGATCCGCACCGTCTTCGGCACCGAAGGCTCGTTCAGCGATCCGTCGTTGCGAGGGCTGGGCCAGTTCGGGCCGATCCCCGGGCAATCGTTGCTGGTCTACCTGTCCTGGCTGGCCGTACCCGCGCTCGCGGTGCTGCTGTACCGGCATCCGTGGGGGCTGCGGCTGCGCGGTGTCGGGGAGCGCCCGGAGGCCGCGTCCAGTCTCGGCGTCAACGTGACCAAGTACCGCTACGGGGTGATCCTCGCCGGGGGAGCGCTGTGTGGTCTCGGCGGCGCGCAGCTGGCACTGGGCTCGGTGACGCTCTTCGCCGAGAACATGACCGCGGGCCGCGGCTGGATCGCCGTCGTCGCGGTCATGCTGGGCCGCGCGCATCCGCTCGGCGTGCTGCTCGCGGCACTCCTGTTCGGCCTCGCCGAGGCGTTCGGGTTCCGGCTCCAGGGAATCGGGTTGCCGCAGCAGGCCACCGACGCCGCTCCCTATGTCGTCACGCTCGTGGCGCTGTTCCTGTCCAACCTGAAACGCAAGAAGGGACAGCCCGCGTGAGCGACGTCCTGCCCATCACCAAGATCCCCCGGCACGGACTGCCGCCGCGTGCGCTCGTCGTGGGTGACCCGGACCGCGCGACCGCGGTGGCCGGATCGCTGGAGAACGCCGTCCTGGTCGGCCAGAACCGCGAATATCGCAGCTACACCGGCACGTGGAAGGGCGTCCCGGTCGTCGTGTCGTCGCACGGTGTCGGCGGCCCTGGCGCGTTGTGCCAGTTCGGTGAGCTGGCCGAGGCGGGCGTCCGCACCTTCCTGCGGCTCGGCACCGCCGGTTCGCTGGCCGAGGGGATCGTCGACGGTGATCTCGTCATCGCCGAGGCCGCCGTCCGCGACGACGGCGTCACCCAGCAGCTGATCCACCCGGAGTACCCGGCGTTCGCCACCCCGGAGATCGTCGTGGCGCTGAGCCGCGCGGCACCGGAGGCGCACCGCGGTGTGGTGTGGACGCGGGCCGCGTTCAGCCCGCTGGTGCTCACCCTCCCGATGACCGAGTACCTGGCCGCACGGGTGATCGCCATTGAGATGGAACTCTCCACGTTGCTGGTGTTCGCGGCATTGCGCGGCCTGCGGGCCGGTGGTGTGCTCGTGATCGACGGTGACGCGCGGCCCGAGCACCCCGACCCGTCGGCCTACGACCCGCATCGCGACGTCGTGGCCGAGGGGGTGGCGAGGGCGACTCGTGTCGCCCTCGACGCTCTCATCGACGTGGAAGGGGCGGAATGACCGAAGTGTGGCGTAAGGCGGCCCACGAGCTGGCGAGCACCCTGGCGGCGGACGCGGCCGAGCGGGATCTCGCCGGAAACCTCCCGGTGCACGAAGTCGGCCTGCTGCGAGAGTCCGGGCTCCTGCCCCTGCTCGACACCGCCGGCTGGGCGGCCGCGAACGAGGCCACCCGGATCGTCTCCGCCGCGGACGCGTCGGTCGGCCATCTGCTCGGCTACCACTACCTGCAGCTGTGGCGCACCGGCCTGTTCGGGCCGCGCGCGGCGAGCGAACCGGGGTGGTTCTGGGCGGGCGTGAGCAATCCGCTCGACGCCGCCCTGCTCCTGACCCCGGTCGACGGCGGGTTCACCGTCGAGGGCACCAAGACCTTCGCCACCGGCGCGGCCGTCGCGGATCGCCTGGTGGTCAGCGCGACCAGGACCGACAACGGCGAGAAGCTGACCTTCGTCGTCGACGCGCGGGCCGACGGGATCACCTTCCCCGGTGAGTGGGACAACATCGGCCAGCGGCTCACCGCGAGCGGCGCGGTGCGGTTCGAGGCCGTCCGCGTCGACGAGGACGACGTGCTCGGTGCCCAGCCGGAGGACCAGTCGGATCCGAAGGTGCCCCGCATCTCCTTGGCCGCGATCGGTTTCCAGCTCATGCTCGCGCAGGTGTACGTCGGCCTCGCGTTCGGCGCGCTCGACGCGGCGGCCGTCTACACGCGGGAGTCCGCGCGGCCCTGGACACTGTCCGATGTGGACAAAGCGGCGCAGGATCCGTACACGCTGGCCGGATACGGCGAGCTGGTCGCGACGGCGAGGGCGGCCGGATTCGCCGTCGACGCCGCGGTTTCCGCCCTCGGCGAGGCCGACGAGCGCGGGTTCGAGCTGACCCCGGCCGAGCGCGCCGAAGCGGCCATCGCGATCTCGTCGGCGAAGATCGTCGCGAGCCGGGTCGCGGTCGAAACCACGAGCAAGGTCTTCGAGTTCACCGGCGCGCGGGCGACGGCGACCAAGTACGGCTTCGACCGCTTCTGGCGCAACGCCCGCACGCTGACCCTGCACGACCCCGTGACGTACAAGGCGCGCGAGGTCGGCGACCACTTCCTCAACGGGATCCCGCCGTGCCTTTCGGGGTACAGCTGATGACGCTGCCGATCCTCGCCGAAAGCGTCCGCATCGACGACGAAGGCGTGCACATCCTCGACCGCCGGGTGTTCCCGTTCGAACGGGAATGGGTGCTCTGCCGGACTTCGGAAGAGGTCGCGGTGGCCATCGAAGAGATGGTCACGCAGTCTTCCGGGCCGTACTTCGCCGCGTTGGGCGCGATGGTGCTCGCCGCCCGCGAGGCGTCCGGTCTCGCCGACGCCCGTGCGTACCTGGAGCGGGCAGGGGAGCGGATCGTCGCGACCCGCAAGACCAACAACCATCTGCGCAAGGCCGTGGCCGCCGTACTGTCCGAAGTGGACAAATCGGCGGGCGACCTCGTCGAAGCCGCGACGGCCGGGGCACGGGCGGGTGACGAGCTGTATCGGTCGCGCAGCCGGGCGCTCGGTGAGCACGCGGCCACGCTGGTGCCGGCCGGGGCGACCGTGCTGACGCATTGCTGGGCGGACCTGTACCTGGTCGAATTCGTGCTCGCCGCGCGGCGGCAGGGCAAGGAGTTCTCCTTCCTGTGCACGGAAACCCGGCCGTACCTGCAGGGCGCGCGGCTGACCGCCGAGACGCTCGCCGAGATGGGCGCCGAGACCCGGCTGATCACCGACGGGATGGGCGCCGCGGTGCTGTCCTCCGGCGAGGTCGGCGCGCTGGTGACCGCGGCCGACCGGGTCACCATGGACGGCCACGTCGTCAACAAGATCGGCACCCTGGGGCTCGCGGTGGCGGCGGAGGCGTTCGGCGTGCCGTTCTACGCGATGGTCCAAGCACCCGACCAGGCGGCACCGACCGGCGCCGACGTGCCGATCGAATACCGCGACGGCGACGAGGTGCTGAGCGCGCTCGGCCACCGCGTCGCCAGCGAACGCGTCCGTGGGCACTATCCGGCCTTCGACGTGACACCACCGCGGTTCGTGACCGCGGTGGTGACCGACCGCGGGGCCTTCGAGCCCGGACGGCTCCGCGAGTACTACGCAGAAGGGGAAGCGAACCAGTGACCGCAACGCTGACCGCCCGATGGGTGGTCCTCGACATCGAGGGCACGCTGACCGCCACCAGCTACGTGCACGTGACCCTCTACGACTACGCGCGCCCGCGGCTGGGCCCGTGGATCGACGACCACCCGGACGACCCCGAAGTCGCCCGCGCTGTCGCCGAGATCAAGGAACTCGGCGGGCTCCCGGCGGACGCGTCCACAGTGGACGTCGTGCGGGTGCTGCACGGCTGGATGGACGCGGATCGGAAGATCGCGCCGCTGAAGACGTTGCAGGGGCTCATCTGGCAGCGCGGGTACGCCGAGGGCGACCTGACGACCGAGTTCTTCGGCGACGTCGCCCCGGCGCTGCGGTCGTGGCACGAGTCCGGGCTGCGGCTCGCGGTGTTCTCCTCCGGTTCGGTCGCCGGGCAGATCGCGTCGTTCTCGCGGACCACCGACGGCGACGTCACCGGCCTGTTCGAGAAGCATTTCGACACCGTCAACGCCGGGCCGAAGCGCGAGGCGCCGTCGTACCGCGCGATCGCCTCCGCCCTGGACGCCGAGCCGGGTGACATCGTGTTCTTCTCCGACGTCCCCGCCGAACTCGACGGGGCCGCCGCCGACGGCTGGCAGACCGTCGGCCTCGCCCGCGAGGGTGAACCGTTCGGCGACGCCGATTTCGGGACGCACCGGACGATCCGGACGTTCGACGAGGTGAAGGTCGTCCCTCGATGAGTCTTCTGGAGCTCGCCGGACGTGCGCTGGCCGAGGAGTCCGCCCGGTTCGCCGGGCTGGGCTGGATGCGGGGGACGTCCGGCAACCTCTCGGTGGTGCTCGGGCGCGATCCGCTACGGGTCGCCGTCACCGTCAGCGGCCGGGACAAAGGCGAGCTGACCAGCGACGACGTCGTGGTGGTCGGCGAGGACGGGCTGGCCGTCGCCGACCAGCCGCATCCGGAGAAGGTGCCGTCGGCCGAGGCCGGGCTGCACGCCCGGATCGCGGCGGTGTCGGGTGCGGGAGCGGTGATCCACGTGCACGCCCTCGCGCCGGTGGTGGCCGCCGAGCATTGGCCGGACGGCGTCGAACTGCGGGACCTGGAGATGCTCAAGGGTTTCGGCCGCGCCGCGCACGACGACCTGGTGACCATCCCGGTGATCGCCAACGGCCAGGACATGCGTGTCCTCGGTGACGCGTTCGAGGCGGGGTTCCGGGCCGACACGCCGGCGGTGATCGTCGCGCGGCACGGGATCTACGTCTGGGGCGATGACCTGCGCCACGCGCGCCATCGCCTGGAATGTTTGGAGTGGTTGCTCCGGTTCCGGGTAGAGACAAGACTTGTCGGTGGAGAAAGGGGAGTGCGATGACCCTGCTGACCGTGTGGCCGGACGACCGGCCCGGCGAGATCGCGCTCAGGACCGAGGATCCGGCCGTGATCACCGGGGAACTGGGGCGGCTCGGCGTCCGCTTCGAACGGTGGGACCTCGTCCCGGATCTGCCGCGCGAAGTGACGCCCGAGCAGGTGCTGGCGGCCTACGAGGAGCCGATCGCCAAGGTCTCGGCGGCCGAGGGCTACACGTTCGTGGACGCCGTGCGCATGACCCCGTCGGACGAGCCCGGCTGGTCGGCCGAGGCCGCCGAAGCCCGGCAGAAGTTCCTCGCCGAGCACACCCACGACGACGACGAAGACCGCTTCTTCGCGCGGGGAGCCGGTGTGTTCTACCTGCACGTCGGAGGCAAGGTGTACGCGGTGCTGTGCGAGGCGGGGGACCTGCTGAGCGTGCCGGCGAACACCACGCACTGGTTCGACATGGGGACACGGCCCGACTACGTGTCCATCCGGTTCTTCCACGACGACGGCGGGTGGGTCGGGAACTTCACGGGTGCGACGCTGGCGGAGGACTTCCCGGGGTACGACGAGTTGACGGCCGGGCGTTACTGACCGCTTCGGGCTCGTGGGTGGCATGTCGCGAAAGCCACTTTCGGGACATCTGACGTCCCGAAAGTGGCTTTCGCGACGTGCTCGGGCCTTCGTTGGCGGCGGGCGGCGCTCAGCGGTACACGCGTGGTTGCGAAAGTGGCTTTCGCGACGCCGAGCGCCACTGAGTCCGCCTGACCCGTTGATGACACTCCGGACGCTAGGAACGGTCCTTTCCTTGCAAAATTCGCAAGGAAAGGACCGTTCCTAGCGCGCTGCCGGGGTCGGTCAGGCCGGTGCCCAGAGTGCGGGCACGTTCGGCGGCTCCCAGCCGGGCAGGGACCGGTGGCCCTGACGGCACACGTAGGCCGCGCCGTTGTGGGTCACGCGAGCACCGGTGGCGTAGTCGGTGTTCGGCTTCCAGGCATCGGACGGCACCGACGTGGTCGTCGTCGGGCTGGTGGTGGTCGTCCGGGTCGTGGTGGTCGTACCCGTCGTCGTTCCTGTGGTCGTGGTGGTCGTCGGCGGGGCACCACCGCCACGCGGGTGGTCCGACGCGATCGCGTACGTCGTCCCGCCGAAGGTGAACGTGAAGTTCGACGGCGAGGCGATCGGCATGTAGTAGTTCAGCCGGATCTCGACGGTGGCGCCCGGCGCGATGTTCTGCCAGGTCGGCACGGTCACCGCGACATGCTGGAAGTCTCCCTTCATCCCGCCTACGTTGGGCCCGCTGTGGCCCTTGCTCGTGACCGTCAGGCCGAAGCCGGACTGGTCGGACATACTGCCGGGCGCGCTGGTGCCGTAGTCGAACTCGATCTTCGTCCCGCCGGGGATGGTCGTGGTCGAATTGTTGGTGATGCGCATCCGCGGGGTGATCGGGTAGTTCGCGTCGCCCAGCGCGAAGCCGGTCAGGTTGACGTTCGCGTTCAGCACCGACGACGGCGCGGGACGCGGCGACTTGGCGTTGCCGTACGGTGCGGCGCCGCGCAGGCCGTCGTTGATCTTCGTGATCAGCGTGTCGCCCATGAAGTACTGGCCCTTGGCCTGGTCGAAGGCGTAGTCGCCCGCCAGCTCCCAGATCATGATGCCGCCGATACCCTTGTCGGCCACGTACTTGGCCTTCGTGGCGAGCGAGGCTTCGTCCTCAGTGGACAGGAACACCTTCTTGTCGTTGTTCCACAGCCACGGTGTCACCATCGTGTTGTCGTAATACCGGTTGTAGGAGCCGGAGATCCGGTCCGCCGGGTCGGTCTTCGGTGTCAGCCCGTACGCCTCCAGGTAGTCCGGGGTGATCTCGTTTTCGAGGTTCTTCGCGTGCCACATCGGGTTCGCGCCCGCGGGGACCTCGCCGCCCGCCAGGCCGAGGTCGTGCCAGAGGTTGTCGATGCCGATCGCGCCGTTGCCGCACGGCACCGTCGAACCGACGTGTGACCCGGTGCCCGGTGGGCACTGTTTCTGGTCCGGCAGCGGAGCCTTGCCCCACAACCCGTTCGTCCCGCCGGACACGCCTTGCCAGCCGCGGGTGTAGAACCCGACGCCGATGTTGATCCGGCCTGCCTGCATCGCACCGCGGAAGTAGTGATAGGCCCAGTCGGTGTTGAGATAGCCCTGCCCGTCGTACTGCGGTGTCGTGTACACCTGCCAGTGCGCGAGTTCCGCGTCGTTGCCGGAGTCGTAGAGCGCGGCGTTCGGCCCGACGAACTGGTTCCACGCGCCGTGCAGGTCGTAGCTCATCATGTTGGCGTAGTCGAGATAGCGCGTGACGCCGTAGACCTCCTGGCCGCGCAGCAGCCAGCCGGACGCGGGCACGGCGGCGGTCAGCAGGTAGTGCTTGCCGTCGGCGGCGCCCGCCCGGTCGAGTTTCTCGCGCAGCGTGCGCATCAGGTTCTCGTAGCCCGCCCAGAGGGTGCCCCGGTTGGCCTGCGCGATCCAGTAGTCGTCCGGGTTGCCGGCGTAGTTCGCCGACGTCGCGTACTCGTAGTCGATGTCCGCGCCGTTGAAACCGTAGGCGCGCAGGAATTCCACGACGGAATCCGCGAAGACATCGATACCCGCCTGGGTCTGCGTCATCTTGTAGAACCCGCCGGAGGCGTTGCGGGTGCCGTCGGGGTTCAGGAAGCCGCCGGTCTCGGCCCAGCCGCCGATCGAGATCAGCGACTTCACGTTCGGGTGCTGCTTCTTGTACTTGGTCAGCAGGTTGAAATGTCCCTTGTAGGGCAACGACGGATCCATCTCGGCGCCGGGCACGCCCGGCCATTCCATGCCGATGGACTCGTTGGTCGCGCTCGGCGCGCCGACCGAGACCTTGTTCTGCGCGTCCACATGCGCGAACGCGTAGTTGAGGTGGGTGACCTTCGACCACGGGATGTTGTTGACCAGATAGGCCGGTGCGCCGTTCTTCCCGGTGCGCCAGCTGGTGAAGTAGCCGATCACGCGGCGGGAATGCCCTTCTCCCAGGGATTCGCGGCCCGCGGTGTCGTAGACGGTGCAGTAGGGGGTGTCGACGCCGGGTGTCCGGTACAGCCCGTCGGGACGGCAGTCCTCATGTCCCGCCGCGCTCGACGGGGACGGGGTGACGACGACGATCATGAGTCCGGCCAGCGTGACGAGCGACGCCAGCAGGGGGAGTAGTTTCCTGGTTCTCCTTGGCACGCCGAACCTCCGACAGTGGAAGATGGCCCTCGGTCCCAGCAGCTTGGGCCGCTCACCTGCCGCGCGTCAATAGGTGTAGACCAATTTCCGTCCGGTGCCGTACGGCGGAGCGTACCTGTGGTTCGTCAGGTCCGGCTTTGTCGGCGGTGACCATACTTCCGGCCCCATCCGATCCGTGTTATGCCGCCGTTTCCCGTACCACGAAGGAAACTCGTTCCCGTGGTGACAGGGACGGGCTCGGCCGGACTGTGTGGATTTCGGGTCATCCAACGCACCAAAATCCACACGGTGAGGGACGCGGTCCGGTGAAGGGAGGCCGTCCGGCACCCCCGGCCACATCCGACACGTGTTATGCCCGTGCCACGAAGGAAAATTCGTTCCCGTCGGGATCCGCCATCTCCACCAGCCCATCCCGGTCGCCGAGCCGGGTGGCGCCGAGGTCGACCAGCCGCCCGACTTCGGAAAGTGGGCCGGACAGCACGAAACGCAGCCGGTTCGGCCCGGTCTTCGGGGTGAACGGCGGGCCGCCCCAGGTGATCTTCGGGCCGCCGTGCGGAGATCGGATCGCCGTCTCCTGGTCCTGGTCCCACACCAGCGGCCAGCCGAGCGCCTCGCTCCAGAAGTAGCCGACCTCTTGCGAACCGTCGCACGCGACGGCGCCGACGAAACCGCAGTCGGCGAGGAAGTCGTTGCCCGGCCCGATGACGCAGAACTCGTTGCCCTCGGGGTCGGCGAGCACCACGTGCCCCTCCTCGGGGCGCTGGCCGACGTCGATATGCCGTCCGCCGAGTTCGAGCGCCCTGACGACCGTCCGCTCCTGGTCTTCGAGGGACTCGCTCGTGAGGTCGAAATGCATCTGGTTCTGGCGGGTCTTCGGTTCGTCCGACGGCACGAAGCTGAGCTGGAAACCGGTCTCGTCGTCGATTTCCGGGCCGAGGAGGCCCGTCCAGAAACGGGCGAGACGACGCGGGTCGTGTGCGGCGAAACTGAGCGAGTGCAGGGTGACGGTCATGAGCGACGCTAGGAACGACGGCGACCTCCACGCAACCGAATAAGGCGCGTTCCCCCATGGAGTGGACCCGCTTCCATCCGGCGAGGGACGCAAGCGGACCAGCGCGGCTGTGATCGTGGGAACCGATCAAGCGAGCGGAACCCGAGGAGCCCGTATGACCGTCCACCAAGCCACCGCGACCGGGCGGCTGCGCGCCGCGTGGACCAGGGCGCACGCCCCGGTGCCCGGCGTCCCCCGCTGGGCCAAGGTCGCGGCCTACGCCATCCCCTTCACCGTGCTCCCGTCCGGCCTGTGGCGGATCATGACCGTCGTCTTCGACATCGGCGGCGACGGCCCGCACGGTTCGGGCCAGCTCCCGTCGTGGTTGCCGGGGCCGGTGTACGTCGTCGCGTTGTCCGTCGTCTCCGAGCTGATCGCCTTCACCGCCATCGGGCTGATCGCCGGGTGGGGAGAGGTCTTCCCGCGCTGGATTCCGCTACTCGGCGGACGCCGGGTGCCGCCACTCGCCGCCGTCGTGCCCGCGGCTCTCGGCGCCGCGGTCCTGACCGTTCTGTGGACCGCCGCCGTGGTCACCGAGATGTCCGGGATCACCCTCCAAGGCGATCCCCTTCCGGCCGACTACCCCACGAAGACACTGCACGGCTGGAAACTCGCCTTCTTCGAACTCACCTACGCCCCGCTCCTGCTCTGGGGGCCGCTGCTGGCGGCAGTCTGCTTCGCGTACTGGCGGAGGCGCCGGCCGTGAGTCCGTGAAGGCCTCCTTCCCTACCCTGAGAGTAGGGAAGGAGGCCTTCACGGAACGATCAGCAGGAGACGCCGGTCCGCCCGTTCTCCACCCGCGCGGTCAGCGTCCGCAGGAACGACGGATCGCCGTCCGCGGTGACCTTCACGTCGTACCAGCCGCCCGAAACCGGCCAGTCCACCGTGACCGAACGCCCGGCCCCGACCCGCACGACGCGCGTGAACCGTGAAGACGACAGCCGCAGCGTCAGCGCCGAAGGGCCCGAGTTGGACAGCTTGAACTCGACACCCGAGCGCCACGTGAGGAACCGCGTCCGGACGTCGACACCCGCGGCGGCCCCGCGACGGTCACCGCGGAACTCCCACCACGACCGGTTCGGCCCCTGGACGACGACGCGGTATTCGTCACCGGCCAGCCGGACGAGCTCCGGCGCCTCGCCGCGGACGTCGCGGTGCGCGGGCTCGGGGAATTCGCCCTTGTACGGGTACAGCGCGAAATGCGCCGACGACGAGCCGCTGTTGGCCAGCGAAAGCGCCAGGTTCCCCGATTTGTCCACCGCGCCGGAGACCGACACCTGGTACGGCAGCGGACGGGACGGCCGGTTCCCGGGCTCGGCCACGGGCAGGCTCTGCTCCGCCGGGGCGGACGGCCGCCAGCGGCTGATCGGCGCGGGCACCGGGCCGGGCCGGTTCACCCGCGGCTGACGTCCGGCGCGCGAGAAGTCGAAGGCGCCGGTGAGATCGCCCGCGACGGTCCGCCGCCACTCGCTGATGTTCGGCTCGGCGATCCCGGTCCAGCGTTCGAGGAACCGCAGCACCGACGTGTGGTCGTACACGGTGGAGTCGACGTTGCCGCCGATCGACCACGGCGAGACGACCGTCATCGGCACGCGCGGGCCGAAGCCGAGCGGCTGGCCGTTGAAGTGGTCGGCGTCGTTGGCCGCGTTCCCCGGCGGCATCGGCGGCGGAACGTGGTCGAAGTAGCCGTCGTTCTCGTCGAAGTTGATCAGCAGCACCGTCTTGGACCAGGTCTCGCGGTCGGACGCCAGCGCGTCGAGCACGCGGTAGATCAGGTTCGCGCTGCCGACCGGGGTGGACGCGCCGGGGTGCTCGGAGTCCTTCGCGGACGGCACCAGCCAGCTGACCGCGGGCAGGCGCCGCGCCTGGATGTCCGCCTTCAGCCGGGTCACCAGCGTCTCCGGCTCGCTGCGGTACATGGCCTTCCGGAACAGGGCCCGCTCGGCGGGCGTCAGTTTCGCGACCCCGGCGTCGAACTGCGCCAGCAGCTTGGTGCGCTCTTCGGGGGTCTTCTTGAGCAGGGTGTCGTAGAACTCTTCGGTGGTGCGGAACTTGCCCTCGACCGAGGCCAGGATCTTCGTGCCGACCTTCTTGAAGGGCACGAAGTACTCGACCGCGTTGTCGGTGAAGTTGTCCCACTCCTGGTAGATCTGCCACGACACCCCGGCGGCCTCCAGGCGCTCCGGGTACGTCGTCCAGTCGTAGCCCTTGTGGTCGTAGGAGTACGCCGCGTTCGTGACCGCGCGGTTCGTCGTGCTGCCCGGTTCGAACCCGGTGGTCCCGGTCCACAGGAAGTTCCGGTTCGGGTTGGTGGAGCCGAAGACCGAGCAGTGGTAGGCGTCGCAGATGGTGAAGGTGTCCGCGAGTTCGTACTGGAGCGCGATGTCGCGGCGCTCGTAGTAGGTCATGGTGGCCGGCGTCTTCGCCGCGATCCAGCCGTTGTTCCAGCCGCGCGCCCACGCCTTGCCACTGCCGTTCCAGCTGTGGTCGAGGTCGCCGAGGTACTGGATGTCGTCCGGTTTCCGCCCGGCGAGCTCGGCCGCCTTGCGCACCGAGAACGGCAGCACCGTGCCGCCCGCCGGATTCGGCTGCTCGAACACCGACGTCCCCGACGGCAGTTCGAGCGGACGCGTGTCGGAGAAGCCCCGGACCCCGCGCAGGCTGCCGTAGTAGTGGTCGAACGACCGGTTCTCCTGCATCAGCACGATCACGTGCTCGACGGCGTCGAGCCCGCCCCGGCGCATGGGTTCGGCCATGGCGGCGTGCACGGACGGCGGGAGGAGAGTGGTGGCGGCCGCGGCGCCGGTGGCGCCCAGCAACGTACGGCGTGACAGTTCAGGCATGCCGGAACCTTGACCCAGTAACATGAACGTCACAAGAACCGAACGGGTCCACTCGGCGTCGGTAGCCGGAGGTCCGTGGTTCCCTGGCAGCACGACGAAACGACGGCGGGGAGGCCTCGTGAGATCGATGTTCGCCGACCCCGGCGGCCGTCGCCGGATCTTCGTCCGCCGGGCCGCGATCAGTGCCGGTGCCGCCGCCGGTTACGGGGTCCTCCTCCTGGTCGCGTTCTCCGGCGTGCCGGATCTGCCGAGCGCGCTGGACCTCCGGCCGTTCCCCACGCCACAGGCGACGCTCCCGCCGCCCGTGACCGCGCCGCCCACCGTGACACCGCCCACCGCGGCACCGCCCGTCGCGCCGCCGTCCGCCACGACGCCGGACGGGCCGGCTCGGACGGCTTCGCCGCCGGTATCGCGGGGAACGCCCGAGCCGGTTCACCAAGCTCCGCCCACGAGCGCCGGGCCGCCTCCGGCCCAGGCCCAGGCCCCGGCTTCGCGCGCGACGCCCGAGACGCCGGAGACGCGGGCCCCCGCCACCTCCCCGCAGCCGGGCAACGACCGCCGCAACGGCCGCGCGCCCGAAGACCCGCACAAGCACGCGAAGACCACGCCGCCCAAGAGCGGGCGCTGAGGTCCGATTCCCGCCCGCCGGTCGTGAGGTCACTGCGCTGAGTGACCGTTCGGCGGGGTGACACCGCTGAACGGGCGCCTGCGCGGTAACCTCACGGGCACCAAAGACCGCAGACCCTTGAGGAGGGCCCGTGTCGGCAGGGCAGATCGCCGCGCTGATCGCCGCAGGAGCATTCGTCGTACTCGTCGTGCTGCTGGCGATCGTGCTGTTCAAGCTCGGCCGGACCCTGGACGAGGCCACGATCGCCATCCGCAAGGCGCACGAGAACACCGACCCGCTGCTGATCGGCGCGAACGAGACGATCACGCACGTCAACACGCAGCTGGAGCGGGTCGACGGCATCACCGCCAACGCGCAGGCCGTGTCCGGCAACGTGTCCGCGCTGTCGTCGGTGTTCACCGCGACGCTCGGCGGGCCGCTGGTGAAGACGGCCGCGCTGTCCTACGGCCTCAGCAAGGCCATCAAGGCGCGCCGGAAGAAAGCGGAAGCGAAAGCCTCTCGTCCGGCGAAGAAGCGGGGCCGCAAATGAAGCGCCTGTTCTGGCTCGGCGTCGGCGTGGTCGCCGGCGTCGCCCTGTCACGCAAAGCGACGGAAACCGCTCGCCAGGCCACTCCGGCGGGGTTAGCCTCGAACCTGGGCGACGCCGTGCGGGAACTCGCGGGCGCCGTCGGCTCGTTCGGCGCGGAGGTCCGCGCCGGGATGAGCGAACGGGAACAGGAGTTGCACGACATGGTGTCCGAACGGACCGGCTTGAGCACGGCCCCCGTGACCGAGGGCAGGCACGCGGCGTCGTCGCGGCGCCCGGTCCGGCGAGCTCGCCGGGCGGAGGGCTGATCCGGCCGCGTCCGGAAGCCCAGCCCTTCGCCGTTCCCGCCTGTCCGCATTCCCAGCGCCTTCGCGCGAGCCCGTATACAAGGACGATCCCGTGGAAACACACGAAATCACCCAGCGTTTTCTGAGCCATTTCGAGAACAAGGGACACACGCGCGTCCCCAGCGCGCCGCTGATCCTCGACGACCCGAACCTGCTGTTCGTCAACGCCGGCATGGTCCAGTTCAAGCCGTACTTCCTCGGCGAGGCCCCGCCGCCGTACCCGCGCGCGACCAGCGTCCAGAAATGCGTCCGCACGCCGGACATCGACGAGGTCGGCAAGACCACCCGGCACAACACGTTCTTCCAGATGGCCGGGAACTTCTCCTTCGGCGACTACTTCAAGGAAGGCGCCATCGAGGCGGCCTGGGAGCTGATCACCAAGCCCCAGAGCGACGGCGGCTACGGCCTCGACCCGAACCGCATCTGGGCGACCGTCTACGAGGACGACTCCGAGGCCGCGGGCCTGTGGAAGAAGCTCACCGGCCTGCCCGGCGAGCGCATCCAGTCCCGGGACGGCAAGGACAACTACTGGGACATGGGCGTGCCCGGACCCGGCGGCCCGTGCTCGGAGATCTACTACGACCGCGGCCCGGACTACGGCCGCGAGGGCGGCCCGGTCGCCGACGAGGACCGCTACATCGAGATCTGGAACCTCGTCTTCATGCAGGACGTGCGGGGCGACAAGAGCCCGAAACACGGCCACAAGCCGATCGGTGAGCTGCCGAAGAAGAACATCGACACCGGCATGGGTGTCGAGCGGGTCGCGACGATCCTGCAGGGCGTCGAGAACGTCTACGAGACCGACCTCGTCCGCCCGGTGATCGGCCGCGCCGAGGAGTTCTCCGGCCGCCGCTACGGCTCCGACCACACCGACGACGTCCGCTTCCGCGTCATCGCCGACCACGCCCGCACCGGCGTCCTGCTCATCGGCGACGGCGTCACCCCGGGCAACGACGGCCGCGGCTACGTGCTGCGCCGCCTGCTGCGCCGCATCATCCGCTCCGCGCGCCTGCTCGGCGTGCACGAGCCGGTGCTGCCCGCCTTCGCCGCGGTCGTCCGCGACACCATGGGCCCGACATACCCCGAGCTCGTCTCCGGTTTCGACCGCATCGAGGACGTCGTGCGCGTCGAGGAGGAGGCCTTCCTCTCCACACTCACCAGCGGCTCGCGCATCTTCGACCTCGCGGCCGAGGAGACCAAGCGCGCCGGCGGCTCGCTGCTGGCCGGGGACAAGGCGTTCCAGCTGCACGACACCTACGGCTTCCCGATCGACCTGACCCTGGAGATGGCGTCCGAGCAGGGCCTGACCGTCGACGAAGAGGGCTTCCGCACGCTCATGAACGAGCAGCGGCAGCGCGCGAAGGCCGACGCGGCGTCGCGCAAGACCGGCCACGGCGACCTGTCCGAGTACCGCAAGGTGCTGGAGCAGAACGGCGAGACCGAGTTCCTCGGCTACACCGACCTGCAGGCCGAGGCGAAGGTCGTCGCGCTGCTGGAAGACGGCGTCCCGGTACGCAGTGTCGGCGCGGGCAAGAAGGCGGAGCTGGTCCTGGACCGCACGCCGTTCTACGCCGAGAGCGGTGGCCAGGTCGCCGACACCGGCGTGCTGCTCGGCGACGGCGTCGAGCTCAAGGTCCACGACGTGCAGAAGATCGTGCCGGGCCTGTTCGTGCACCGCGTCGAGGTGACCGAGGGCGAGGTCGGCATCGGCAGCACGCTGACCGGTTCGGTCGACCAGCACCGCCGCCTGTCGATCGAGCGGTCGCACTCCGCGACGCACCTGGTGCACGCCGCCGTGCGCGGCGCGTACGGCAAGCGCGCGGCGCAGGCCGGTTCGCTGAACTCGCCGGGCCGGATGCGTTTCGACTTCACCACCTCCGGCGGCGTGTCGGCCGACGTGCTGACCGAGGTCGAGGAGGAGGTCAACGACTACCTCCAGACCAACGTCGAGGTGAACACCTTCGTCACCACGAAGGACAAGGCCCTCGAACTGGGCGCGGTCGCGCTGTTCGGCGAGAAGTACGGCAACGACGTCCGCGTCGTCGACATGGGCGAGTACTCCCGCGAACTCTGCGGTGGCACCCACGTCGACCGCATCGGCCAGCTCGGCCTGGTGAAGCTGGTGGGCGACTCGTCCATCGGATCCGGCGTGCACCGCGTCGAGGCGCTGGTCGGCACGGACGCGCTCAAGTACGTCCGCAAGGAGCAGCTGCTCGTCTCGCAGCTCGCGAACACCTTCAAGGTGCCGTCGGAGCAGCTGCCGTCGCGGATCGACGACGTGCTCACCCGGCTCAAGAACGCCGAGAAGGAGATCGAGCAGCTGCGCACCCAGCAGGTGCTCGGTTCGGCGGGCTCGCTCGCGGACAAGGCCGAGGACATCGGCGGCGTCGCGGTCGTCGCGGAGAAGCTCGGCGAGGGCGTCGACTCGAACGGCCTGCGCGCGCTGGCTTCGGACATCCGCGGCAGGCTCGGCAACCGTCCCGGCATCGTCGCGCTGTTCGCCCCGCAGGGCGAGAAGGTCGCCTTCGTCGTCGCCACCACGAAGGCGGCGCAGGAGAAGGGCATCGCGGCTGGCAAGCTCGTCCCGTCGTTCGCCGAGGCGATCGGCGGCCGTGGCGGCGGCAAGCCGGACATGGCGCAGGGCGGGGGCACCAACCCGGCCGGGGCCGAGCAGGCCATCGCCTCCCTGCGCGCGGCGGTCGCCCAAGTTGGCTGACGACGCCCCCCAGCGGCGCCCGGATCGGCCAGGGGAGTCCGATCCGGGGCGTGGCAGGCGGCTTGGCGTGGATGTCGGATCCGTCCGGGTCGGGGTCGCGTTGAGCGATCCCGACCCCATCCTCGCGAGCCCTCTCGTTACCCTCACTCGCGACGCGGCGGGCGACAAGGACGTCGACCTGCTCGTCGGACTCGTCACGGAACACGACGTGGTCGAGGTCGTCGTCGGCTTGCCGAGGACGCTCAAGGACCGTCATGGCCCGGCGGCCGAAGCGGCGCTGGACTATGCCGAAAAGGTCGCCGCCAGGATCGCTCCGGTGCCGGTGCGACTGGCCGACGAGCGGTTGACCACGGTGACGGCATCCAGGATGCTGTCGCAGCGTGGGGTGAAGGGACGTAAGCAACGTGCCGTCGTCGATCAGGCGGCCGCGGTCGAGATCCTGCAGGCGTGGATCGACGCGGTAGCGGCACATCGCGCACGGAAGGGCGATACATGACCGAGCCCCACGGCCGGCCCGAGCGCCGTCAGGGCGGTAGACGACGGTTGCGGGAGCCTGAGGAGGCCAGCCCGCCCCCGGCCCCGCCGCGCCGGCGGCCCGAACCTCAGCCGACGGGACGACGGCACGTCCGGCAGGAACCGCCTGAGCCACCCGTACGGCGTCCGGCGGGGGAACCGCCGCGTGCCCGCCGGTCGCCGGAGGAGCCGCCGCCACGTGCCCGGCGCGCCGCCGAAGAGCCGCCGCGTCCGGCTCCGCCGAGGCGGGCCCCGGAACCCGCGGTCCCGCCACCGCCCCCCGCGCCGCAGCGGCGGTCCGCCCAGCCGGGTGACCGGGGTCTCGGCATGCCCGCCTACGCCCAGGACGAGGCGCCCCGCCCCGGCCGCCGCAGGCGCCTCGAGGACGACGGCCCGCTCCCGGACGAGCGGCCGACCGACATCCTCCCCGCGATCCAGGAGGCGCCGATCGCCCGGCGTCCCGGCGCGAAACCCGGTTCGCCGCCCGAGGGCAGCGAAGAGGAATACAACGAGATCTTCGGCGACGACCCGTACGACGACTATGACGAGTACGACGACTACGAGGATTACGACGACTACGAGGACGAAGACCGGGCCGAGCCCGAACGCATCGAGGACGAGCGCCCGGAACGTCAAGGGCCGCCGCCCAAGAAGCGCAAGAAGAAGCGCGCGCTGGGCTGGATCGCCGCGCTGACCGTGCTCGTCCTGCTCGCCGGTGGCGCCTACTACGGCTTCACCGAGATCTTCGGGTACGACGACTACGAAGGCGCCGGGGAGAGCGACGTCCTCGTCCAGGTGGAGAAGGGCGACTCGACGTCGGCGATCGGCAACCGGCTCCAAGCGGCCGGAGTGGTCGCCAGCGGCAAGGCGTTCGTGAAGGCGGGCGAGGACAACACCGCCGTCTCGAAGCTCCAGCAGGGCTACTACGTCATGAAGACGAAGATGTCCGGTGCCAGCGCGGTCGAGAAGATGCTCGCTCCCTCGACGAAGGTCGGCCAGGTCGAGATCCGGCCGTACACCCAGTTCCACGACATCACCCAGCCCGACGGCAAGGTGACCCCGGGTGTGTATTCGTTGCTGTCCAAGGCTTCCTGCGCCGATCTGAACGGCAAGAGCACCTGTATCCCGGTCGAGGAGCTCCGCAAGACGATCGAGAACGCGGATCTGGCGAAGCTGGGCGTCCCGTCGTGGGCCGTCGAGGCCGCCACG
This sequence comes from Amycolatopsis roodepoortensis, assembly GCF_024628825.1. Lineage (NCBI taxonomy): Bacteria > Bacillati > Actinomycetota > Actinomycetes > Pseudonocardiales > Pseudonocardiaceae > Amycolatopsis > Amycolatopsis roodepoortensis. Next base: position 1,887,055 of record NZ_CP102415.1, on the reverse strand, counting down.
AACGCCGAGCACAAGGACCGGCGGCTCGAAGGGCTGATCGCCCCGGGCATCTACAACATCAAGCCCGGCTGGAGTGCCGAAGAGCTGCTGACGTTCGTCGTCAAGACCTCGGCGGAGCGCATCCTGAACGCCGGGCTGAGCGATCAGTCGAAGGGGGAGGGCAAGACCCCCTACGAGACGCTCGTCATCGCGTCGATCATCGAACGCGAGGCGGTGAAGGCCGACTTCGGGAAGATCTCGCGGGTCATCTACAACCGGATCGACAAGAAGATGCGGCTCGAGATGGACTCGACGGTCAACTACGTCCTCGACCGGCCGACCCTGCTCACCAAACCCGAAGAACGGGAAAAAGCGGGCGCCTACAACACCTACAAGTCGGTCGGCCTGACTCCGACACCGATCGCGGTCGTGAGCGCGGAGGCGATCCAGGCCGCGCTGAAGCCGGCGGCCGGGGAGTGGCTGTTCTTCGTCAAGTGCGAGAAGAACGGGCTTTCCTGCTTCGCGGTGAACTTCGACGACCACCGGAAGAACCGAGACGACGCGGTGAGGCGTGGTGTCATCTAGCCGGAAGGCCGCGGTACTCGGGAAACCGGTCGAACACTCGCTCTCGCCCGTGCTGCACGGCGCCGCCTTCCGCGCGCTGGGGCTGGACGGCTGGACCTACGAGCGGGTCGAGATGGACGGTCCCGGGCTGCCCGCGTTCGTCGACGGGCTCGGTCCGGAGTGGACGGGCCTTTCGGTGACCATGCCCGGGAAACGGGCCGCGCTGGAGTACGCCGACGAGGTAACGCCGCGCGCGGCGGCCGTCGGCGCGGCGAACACGTTGGTACGCCGGGAAACCGGTTGGCTCGCCGACTGCACCGACGTCGACGGGGTCACCGAGGCGCTGCGGATCGCGGGGGAGTACACGCCCGGCACCGACGACGCCGCCGTCGTTCTAGGTGCGGGCGGGACCGCCGCCGCGGCCGTCGTCGGGCTGGCGTCGCTCGGCGTGCGGACGGTGCGGCTCGTCGTGCGGGATCCCGCACGGGCGACGGAAACAGTCGAGGCGGCTCAGCGGGCCGGGCTCGACGCCGAGGTCCTCCGCTGGGCGGACGCCGACTTCGGGAAACTCGCGGCGGATTCGGCGGTACTGGTGAACACCGTGCCCCCGGACGCCGTCCGGCCGCATCTGGCGGAGCTGTCCCGGATCGGCTGTGTCCTCGACGTCATCTACCACCCTTGGCCGACCGCGCTCGCCGAAGCGGTCGCGGAGCGGGGCGGGCGGCTCGCGACCGGTCTGGACATGTTGCTGCATCAGGCCTTCGGGCAGTCCGAGTACTTCACCGGGCAGCCGGCGCCGCGGGCGGAGATGCGGGACGCGCTGCGCGAGGCGACCGGCGGCATTCTTTCTCTGCCGATCGGCTGACAAGATCGCCCGGGTTCGATAATCTGGCCGACTGCCTCGAGAGGGGCGTCGCGGCAACCAGGTGACCACCGCGCGCGCCCCTGGCCGAACGGCCCCGCGATCTCGGCGGCAGGGCGCTCTTGACGGGGGACGAGACGTCTGATTCCTGCTTGCGCCCTGGCGACGCGGTCGCGGTCGCGCGCAGACCGCGAGGAGTGCCGAGGAAGGAACAAGGGGTCGATGCCCAAACCCGATCGAGACGACTACACCGAAGAAGACATCAACGACTCGTGGGTCGACGAGCCGCCGGTACTGAATTCCACCGTCACCCTGGCCGAATACGACCCGGAGTGGCCCGCGCTGTTCGACCGGGAAGCGAAACGCATCAGGGGGATCCTGGGGGAGCGCGCGCTGGTCCTGGAACACGTCGGCTCCACGTCGGTGCCGGGGCTCTGCGCGAAACCGATCATCGACATCATGCTGATCGTCGCCGATTCGGACGACGAAGACGCCTACGTGCCGCAGCTGGAGGCCGAGGGTTACAAACTCGTCATCCGCGAGCCGGAGTGGGAGAAGCACCGCTGCTTCAAAGGCCCGGACACCAACATCAACCTGCACGTCTACTCGCCGGACAACGGCCAGACCGAGCGCTACCGGCTCTTCCGTGACCGCCTGATCGCGCACGAGGACGAGCGGAAGCTCTACGAGGACAGGAAACGCGAACTGGCGTCGCGCACCTGGAAGTACATCCAGCAGTACGCCGACGCCAAATCCGAGGTGGTCGACGCGATCATCGAACGGGCGCGCGCCGCCCAGTACGACGGTTTCGCGCGGCTCTACGCGGCGCACGCCGAAACCAGCAGCACCAACGCCCACTACGACCGGCCCGCCATCGTGGAACTGGCCGGAGACGTGGCGGGCAAACGGGTGCTGGACGTCGGCAGCGCGGCCGGCCACCTCAGCGCCCTGCTCGCCGCGAAGGGCGCGGACGTCCTCGGCGTCGACGCCAGCGAGGGCATGGTCGCGATCGCCAGGGAGAAGTTCGGGGGCGTCGCTCGTTTCGAGACGGCGGACGTCTCGCGGCCGATGCCGTTCCTCGAGGACGGCTCGATCGACGTCGTCACGGCGTCGTTGGTGCTGCACTACCTGAAGGACTGGGCGCCGGCGCTGGCGGAGTTCCGGCGGGTGCTCAAACCGGGCGGGCTCCTGGTGTTCTCGGTGCACCATCCCGGTGAGGACTGGCGCTGGTTCGAGAAGCGGAACTACTTCCAGCTCGAACTGCTGGAGGACGAGTTCCCGGCGGGCCAGAAGGTCCGGTTCTACCGGCGGCCGCTGAGCTGGACGTTCGACGCGGTGCGGGACGCCGGTTTCGCGGTCGACCGGCTGGTCGAACCGATGCCGGTCGAGGCGATCGCCGAATCGGACCCGAAGTGGCACGCGAAACTGCGGACCGAGCCGCGGTTCCTGTACTTCCGGACCGTCCGGGACTCCCGCGTTTAGTCCTCTGAATGCGGCTCGCCCGGGAAGCCGGAGGCGTCGCGAAAGCCACTTTCGGGACATCGGACGTCGCGAAAGTGGCTTTCGCGACATGGTCTGCCGCTCAGTCGTCGTCCCGCTTCGAGAGGTCCCGGATCAGCGAGACGATCTCCCGGCTCACCGGCCGCAGCACCCGCAGCCGCGAAAGCCCCACCAGCCGCGCGATCAGCGGGACGGTCCGTTCCACCAGGATCCGGCTGCGTTTCTGCCCGGCGGACCGGTCGTGGACCCAGAACAGCACGACCCCCATCTGGTACAGCCACAGCAGATCGGGCAGGTCGTCCCGCAGGTCCGGGTCGAGTTTGACGTCGGAGTCGGCGATGACGTCACGCATCAAGCCGACGGAGGCGTCCCGGGCGGGCGAGGACTCCTCGCTGAACGGGCTCAGGGGGGAGTCCGGGTCGGCGGCGTTGACGAAGAGCTGGGTGCCGAAGCGGTGGTACGGCTCGGCGACGTCGAGCCAGGTGAGCAGGACGGTCCTGAGCCGGGCGCTGAAGTCCCGCTCACCTGCGATCGTCTCGCGCACAGTGGTCAGGTGCGCGTTGGCGATCTCGTCGTAGAAACCTTGGATCAGCTGGTCTTTGGAGGCGAAGTAGTAGTAGGCGTTCCCGACCGACACGCCCGCTTCGGCGGCGATGGCCCGCATGGTCGTGCGGTCGTAGCCGTTCTCGGCGAACAACCGCAACGCGGTCGCCACGATCAGTGACTTGGTTTCCTCACTCTTCGCCACCACTGCACGGTATCCGGTCAGGGCGCGGGGTGTGGAGCGGGCGCCGGGTAGCCGGGGTAGGGCGGCGGCACCGGCGCGGGCCGCGCGGCGGCGTGGTTGAGGTGCTTGCGCCGGATCCCGTTGAACACCAGCACGTTTCCGACGTGCATCACGCCGAGCACGAGCGCCACGGTGCCGACCTTGACCGACAGCATCTCGAAGACGTCGCGCGCGTCGAGGACGGTGTCGTCGCTGGTCAGGAACAGGGTCACGAAACCAAGGCTGACCAGGTAGAAGCCGACGACGAGCAGTTGGTTGACCGAATGCGCCAGCGCTTGTTTGTCCTGGAAGACGTCTTCCAGGAACGTCTTGCCGTGCCTGCTCAGCGTGCGGGCGACCAGCACGGTCAGTGGAACGGCGATGGCCAGGTAGAGCGCGTAGGCCACGACTACGGGTTGCATGGGGACCTCCTTTTGAACGTGTTCAAGAAGAATCGTAGCCCAGATTTTGAACGCGTTCAAGAGACGCTGTTCACCTGGAGCTCACCCGTACGGCCGCGCGGAGTGCGTAAGGTCGCACCGGACTCTGGGAGGTAAGACCGTGAAACGCATCGCCGCCGTGCTCACATCGGGCGCCATGCTGGCCGGGACGCTGCTGGCCGCCACACCGGCGGAAGCCACCGTCGGGCAGAACATCCGCTTCGCGACGTACAACGCTTCGCTCAACCGCGGAGCCGCCGGCCAGCTGGTGACCGATCTGTCGCAGCCGGGCAACGCGCAGGCGAACGAGGTCGCCGAGGTGATCCAGCGCAACCGGCCCGACGTGCTGCTGATCAACGAGTTCGACTACGTGCCCGGCAACCGCGCCGCGGACCTGTTCCGCGAGAACTACCTGAAGCGCGGCCAGAACGGCGCGGCGCCGATCGACTATCCGTACGCCTTCACCGCGCCGTCGAACACCGGTGTCGCGACCGGTTTCGACCTCGACCGCAACGGCCAGGTCGGCGGCGGCAACGACGCGCACGGTTTCGGCCTCTTCGAGGGCCAGTACGGCATGCTCGTGCTGTCGAAGTACCCGATCGACGCCAAGAACGCGCGGACCTTCCAGAAGTTCCTCTGGAAGGACATGCCGGGCGCGCTGCTCCCGGACGACCCGGCCACCGCGGCGCCGAACGACTGGTACTCGCCGCAGGTGCTCGACGTGCTGCGCCTGTCGTCGAAGTCCCATTGGGACGTTCCGATCCGCGTCGGCCGCTCGACCGTGCACTTCCTGGCCTCGCATCCGACGCCGCCCACCTTCGACGGCCCCGAGGACCGCAACGGCACCCGCAACCACGACGAGATCCGCTTCTGGGCGGACTACGTGACCCCGGGCAAGGGGCGCTACATCCGCGACGACAGCGGCCGCCGCGGCGGGCTGGGCGCGCACGAGAAGTTCGTCATCGCAGGCGACCAGAACTCCGACCCGCTCGACGGCGACAGCGTTCCCGGCGCCATCTCGCGCCTGCTGAACGCCCCGCGCGTCATCGAAACGCGGCCGGGCAGCGAAGGAGGCGTGCGGGCCGCGCAGGACCAGGCCGGCGCCAACATCGGCCAGAAGGGCGACCCGTACTTCGACACCGGTGACTTCAACGACAACGCGCCCGGGAACCTGCGGATCGACTACGTCCTTCCGTCGAAGGGCCTGTTCCCCTGGCGCGCCGAGGTCTTCTGGCCGCTGCCCGATTCACCGCTGGCCCGGCTCAACGACGCTTCGGACCACCACCTGGTGCGCGTCGACGTGTTCGTCCCGCGCTGGTAGCCCTCAGCGGGCGCCGAGCAGCGCGGCGCCCGGGCCGGTGAGCGTGGCCAGCCCGGCGCCGCGCCCGCTCACCGCCAGGAGCAGGTCGGCGAGCGGGCCCCGGACCTCTGCGGTGCCCGCTCCGCCGGACCATTCGGCGTCGGTGGCGATCAGCTTGAGGTCCTTGCAGCGCTTCTTGGCGCCCCAGAACGGGCTGACCAGCAGGTGCTCCAGAGCCGCGATCGCCGGCTTCTCCGGCATCGGACGGTCGATGCCGAGCGGGCGGGCGACGTCCTGGCCGTGGATGAGGATGTCGGCGAGCTCGTCGACGGGTTTGGCGCCGGGCGGGCGGCGCGCCGATCCGGCGTCCTCGCGGATCTGGGCGACGAGTTCGGCCGGGGAGTACCGCGCGGCGTAGGCGATGGCCTGATCGGTGTTCATCCGGTCCCAGTTACCTCTGGCCTTCACGATGCCGACGAGGGTGTCCTTGAGCCGGTTCCTGGTGGTCTGCGCGAGGTGGCCCGCCATCGCGTGGACCGTCCACTCCGTACACAGGGTCTTCGCCGACCAGTCCCGCTCGGCGAGACCCTCCAGCAGATCCGCGAAGCTCAGCCGTTCGGTCTCGGTCCAGGCCAGGATCTCGCCGTCGTGCATCCCCGCTCCTCGTTCCCGGTCGTGTGGTGGCGCGTTCCCGCCGTTCGTGTTCTTCGAGAGAGCCGAACGCGCGGATCAGGTACGCCTGAGTCGACAACCCGCGGCGGTAGGTGCGGAACTCCAGGGTCACGCCGGCCTCCCCAGGCATGGCTTCGGCGCCGACTCTAGCCTGGGGAGCATGAAGATCGCGATTCTCGACGACTACCAGGAAGTGGCGCTCGGTTTCGGGGACTGGGGTTCTCTCGGCGCCGACATCGAGGTGTTCACGAAGCCGTTCGCGGATCCCGCCGACGTGGTGGGCCGCCTCCGGGATTTCGACGTCGTGGTCGCGATGCGCGAGCGCACCCGCTTCCCCGCCGAGGTCCTCGACCGGCTGCCCGCGCTCAAGCTGCTGGTGAGCACCGGCCACCGCAACGCCGCGATCGACGTGGCCGCCGCCCGGCGCAACGGGGTGGTCGTCTGTTCCACCGGGTACATCGCGGCCCCGGCGGCCGAGCACACCTGGGCGCTGATCCTCGCCGCCGCGCGGAACGTGCCGGTGGAGTCACGGAACATGCGCGAGGGTGGCTGGCAGACCACCGTCGGCACGATCCTGTCCGGCAAGACCCTCGGGCTGCTCGGGCTCGGCAGGCTCGGCGCCGGCGCGGCCAAGATCGGCCAGGCGTTCGGTATGGAGACCATCGCCTGGAGCCAGAACCTGACCCAGGAGAAGGCCGATCCCCACGGGGTGACGGCGGTGTCGAAGGACGAACTGTTCACCCGCGCGGACGTGCTGTCGATCCACCTGGTGCTCAGCCGCCGCAGCCGAGGGCTGGTCGGCGTGCCCGAACTCACCGCGATGAAACCGACGGCGATGCTGGTCAACACCTCGCGCGGACCGATCGTGGACGAGGCCGCACTGGTGGACGCCTTGCGCCGCAAGGAGATCGCGGTCGCCGCGCTGGACGTGTACGACGTCGAGCCGCTGCCCGCGGAGCATCCGCTGCGGACGCTGGACAACGTCGTGCTCACCCCGCACATCGGCTACGTCACCCGGGAGGCCTACGAGATCTTCTACCGCGACGCGGTCGAGGACATCGCGGCCTTCCAGGCGGGTTCGCCCATCCGCGTCATGGAGTGAGATCGCGCGTGGCGGGGTGTCGCGAAAGCCACTTTCGGGACATCAGGCGTCGCGAAAGTGGCTTTCGCGACATGGGCGGCGGGGCGGGCGAATTCGCGGTAAGCCGAATCGCCGCTCACGACCCCAGCTCGGCCAGCACGGCGTCGGTGTAGGGCGGCCACACCTCGGCCGCCCACGGGCCGAAGGCGCGGTCGGTGAGCGCGACGCAGGCGGCGCCGGCGTCGGGATCGACCCAGAGGAACGTGCCGGACTGCCCGAAGTGGCCGAAGGTCCGCGGCGAGCTCGACGAACCGGTCCAATGTGGACTCTTCTCGCCGCGGATCTCGAAGCCGAGGCCCCAGTCGTTCGGCTTCTGGTGGCCGAAGCCGGGCAGGACACCGGAGAGGCCGGGGAAGGCCACGGAGGTCGCCTCGCGCACCGTCTCGGCGGCGATGAGCTTCGGTGCCTGCAGTTCGGCGGCGAACGCGACCAGGTCGTCCACAGTGGACTCCGCACCCGAAGCGGGGGAGCCGGTCAGCTTGGTCGCCTTCATGCCCAGCGGCTGGAAAAGCGCTTCGGCCTGGTAGTCGGCGAAGGGGATGCCGGAGTGCTCGGTGAGCGCGTCGGCGAGCTGCTCGAAGCCGGCGTTGGAGTACAGGCGCCGGTTGCCCGGCGCGGCCATCGGCTTGTGCTCGTTGAAGGCGAGGCCCGAGGTGTGCGCGAGCAGATGCCGGATCGTGGAGCCCTCCGGCCCGGCGGGGGTGTCGAGTTCGACGACACCCTCTTCGATGGCGATCAACGCGGCGTAGGCGGTGAGCGGCTTGGTCACCGACGCGAGCCGGTACACCTTCGTCGTGTCGCCGTGCGTGCCCAGCACGTCACCGGCGGCGGTCACCACGGCCGTGGCGGCGTTGTCCACCGGCCACTGTTCGATCCTGCGCACGCTTTCCATGCCCCACACCCTACGAAGCCCGGGCCGGTCGGGGCGGCCCGGGCTTCGCAGAGGTCGGGATCAGGAGCTGGAGATCCACCACTCAGGCGACCGTACGCGTGGACCCGCCCCGGCCGAAGGCCCCGCTGTCGCGGTGGCAGGGCGCCTCGTCCACATCCGTGACGTGGATGATCAGGTGGCGCCCTGCCGACGTCGATCGCGGTCGCGGGTTCACCACGGACGGCGGAGGTCGGGATCAGGCGTCGAGGTCGGTCGCCACCAGCTCGGCGATGGCGTCGACGGCCGCCTCGGCCCCCTCGCCCTCGGCACTGATGATGACCTCGTCGCCGAAACCGGCGGCGAGCGTCATCAGGTTCAGCACGCTGCCGGCCGCGACCGGGTCACCGCCCGCCTTGGCGATGTGCACCGCGACGGGCTGCGCCGCGGCCGCCTTGGCGACCGTCGCCGCGGGCCTGGCGTGCAGGCCCACCTTGCTGGCCACGGTGACGCGTTTCTCCGGCATGTTCTTTTCCCTTTCGTGCCTTCGGTTCTGCTGAGCTGAAACTACTTGACGGGCTTCGCCGCGGTGGCTTCGAGATCGGCCTCGATCGCGTCGTCCTCGCGACCCGGGGTCCGCAGGTTCCACTTCTTGATCACGAAACGGAAGATCACGTAGTAGATGACCGCGTAGGCGAGACCGATCGGGATGAGCAGCCAGACGTTGCCGCTCGCCGCCGGGAGACCGCTGTTGAGCGCGAAGTCGATCGCACCGGCGGAGAAGCCGAACCCGAGGTGGATGTCGAGCGCGTTCACCAGTGCCATCGACGTACCGGTCAGTACCGCGTGGATCAGGTACAGCGGCCACGCGACGAACATGAACGAGAACTCGATGGGCTCGGTGATACCGGTCAGGAACGAGGTCAGCGCGCCGGCGATCATCACGCCGCCAACGATCTTCTTCTGGCTGGGCTTCGCGCTCTGCCAGATCGCCAGCGCCGCGGCGGGGATGGCGAACATGAAGATCGGGAAGAACCCGGTCATGAAGGCGCCGCGGGTGGGGTCGCCGTTGAAGAACTCGGTCAGGTCGCCGCCGTCGAAGATGAACCACACCGGCACGTTCAGCAGCTGGTGCAGACCGACCGGGATCAGCAGGCGGTTCAGCACACCGTAGATACCGCCACCGACGACCGGGGCGCCGGTGACCGCCTCGCCCGCGGCCTGGATGCCTTCGTTGACCCAGTGGAAGACCAGGCCGAAGGGCACCGCGAGGAGCATCAGCGTCACGGCGGTGATGATCGGCACGAACCGGCGGCCACCGAAGAAGGCCAGGTACGGCGGCAGCTTGATGCGGTAGAACTTCTGCCACAGCAAGGCGGTGACGAGGCCGACGATCACACCGGCCAGCACACTGTAGGACCACTTCATCGGGTTGAGCATCAGGCCGGCGGGCTTCTCGGGGTTCCAGCCCGGCAGCTCGGAGAACGGCGTGAACACCTGGAGGACGCTGGTGAACACGAAGAAGCCGACCACGGCGGCCAGCGCGGTCGCGCCGTCGCTCTTGCGGGCGAAGCCGACGGCGATACCCACCGCGAACAGGAGCGGCAGCCAGTTGAACAGCGAGTTGCCTGCCGCGCCGAGGACTTCGGCGACCTTGTCCCAGCCGAGGCCGTCCTTGCCGAGCAGGTCGGGCTGACCGAACCTGTTCAGGAGCGCGGCGGCGGGCAGGGCGGCGATGGGGAGCATGAGGCTGCGGCCGAAGCGCTGAAGCCCGGCCAGTCCCTTGCCCTTGCCCTTCGCCCCCTCCGCGGTGGTGGAGCTCATCGGGTACCTCCGTAGTGAGGATGATGACCGGAATCCGGGGTGTTCCGGTCCAGCTGCATGGTGACCTGGTAGTGATCGCCCCGGTACCAGGAAGTCATGTCTTCGATCGGTTCCCCGTTGACGCTGGAGACCCGGCGGAAGACAAGGAGCGGACTGCCGGCGCGCATGCCGAGCAGGCGTGCCGTTTCGCGGTCCGCGGATTCGGCCCAGACCGTCTGCCACGCGTGGTCCGGGCGCAGGTCGTACGACTGGGCGAGTTGGACGTACAACGATCGGGTGAGATCGAGGTCGAGCAGACCGGGCATCCGGCCCGCGTGATACCAGCCGCGTTCGACCGCAAGCGGCACCCCGTCGGCCCGGCGAAGCCGGACGATGCGGTGCGCCGGGGTCCCCGCGGCCAGGCCGAGCGCATGCGCCGAGGGAGCGGGAGGGACCTCGGTGGAGGTCTTGACGACCTCCGTGGTCGGGGTCATCCCGCGACGGCGCATGTCCTCGGTGAAGGACATCAGGTAGAGCTGCAGTTCCATCCGCCTCGCGGCGGTGAACGTCCCCTTGCCGCGCACGCGTGACAAGAGCCCTTCTTCGACCAGCTTGCCGATCGCCGAGCGGACCGTGAGCCTCGACACCTGGTAGGTCTCGGCGAGGTCACGTTCCGAGGGGATCGGCGAGCCGGGGGGTAGCTCACGCTCCACCGTGCGGCGCAGAATCTCCCGCAGCTGGGCGTGCTTGGGCGTCGGTCCGTTGATCACACGGTCGGACGGCGGCAGCTGCGCCGAAGCGCTCATGACGGTCACCGTCCTTTCGGGCCGGTCGGTTGGGGAACCCGTACTCGCATCTGGTCCGGAAGATTGGTACGTTCCGGTCTAGACCAATGATCCGATGGGGCAGGATGCTCCGTCGCACGAGCGGGTGTCAACCACCGTTACGCGTTCGTGGCCAGGGATCACGTGCGAGTCGGCGAACGGCGTAGTACAGCTGGTTCGCATGTGGGAAACCGACAGGGAACAGGGAGACCGCGATGGCGGATGACAGGGCGGAAAAGATCCTCGCGGGGCTCGGCGGTGCCGAGAACGTCATCGAGGTCGAGGGGTGCATCACCCGGCTCCGCTGTGAGCTCGAAGACATGAGCCTGCTCGACGAGGCGGCGCTGAAGGCCGCCGGCGCGATGGGCGTCGTGCGCATGGGGGCCGGTGTCCAGGTCATCGTGGGCCCCGAGGCCGACAACATCGCCAGTGAGATCGAGGATCTGCTGTGAGTCTCGAAATCCTCAGCCCGGTGAGCGGTAAGACGACCGCCATGACCGAAGTGCCCGACCCGGTCTTCGCGCAGGCGATGGTCGGCCCCGGCATCGCGGTCCTGCCCTCGGGCGGACGCCAGGACGCGGTCGCCCCGGTGGACGGGACGGTCGTGACCCTGCACCCGCACGCGTTCGTGGTGGCCACCGAGGACGGTCGCGGTGTGCTGGTCCACCTGGGGATCGACACGGTGAAGCAGAAGGGCGAGGGGTTCACCCTCCACGTCGTCAAGGGCGAGGCCGTCCGTGCCGGGCAGCCGGTGGTCGGCTGGGACCCCGACGCGGTCAAGGCCGCGGGCTACTCGCCGATCGTGCCCGTGGTGGCGCTCGACGCGAAGGCGGAAGTCCTTTCCGGACTGCTCAGCGGCGGAGACGTCGAGGCGGGCGACCCGATTTTCACCTGGGACAGCTGAAAGCTTTGCCGAAAGGGTCCCTTCAGGACAGTAATTACTGTCCTGAAGGGACCCTTTCCGCGTTTCTCAGGCCGTGACGACCTGTCCGTTCGTGACCTTGACCGCGATCGAGGGCAGCGGCTGGTCCGCCGGTCCCTTTTTGACCGCGCCGGTCGCGGCGTCGAAGATCGAGTTGTGGCAGGGACATTTCAGCTCCGCGCCCTCGGGCACGACCGCGCACCCCTGGTGCGTGCAGATCGCGCTGAACGCGGCCGCCGTGCCTTCGGCGGTCCTGGTGACGATGACGTCCTTGCCGTCGGCGGTCTTGGCGGCCTTCGACTTCCCGACCTCGATGTCGGAGAGCGCGGTCAGGGTCTCGCCCGGCGCGGCGGCGGGCGGAGCGGCGGTCGAGCCGGGGGGAGTGTTGCTGTCGCTTCCGCAGGCCGTGAGGGCCACGGCCCCGACGGCCGCGCCGGCGACGGCGGCCCCGGTGGTCAGGACTGTGCGGCGGGAGTGGAGTTCGGCAGTCATGCCCATACACACGGTCCAGGCGGCCATCCGGTTCAATTTCGGCGCCCATCGGGTGCCGGATTGAACCGAGAGGCCGCTTTTTCCGTGTTCAAGGGCATAGGGGAACCGAACACGCGGAAAGAGATACGGACATGATCCGGTGGTTGTTGCGGGCGGTGGTGGCGGCGGGCCTGCTCGGCTCGGCATGGGTGCATTACGTCGTATGGCAGGACTGGGCGTCGGAAACGGACGTGGTCGGCCCGCTCTTCCTGGTGAACGTGGTGGCGGGCGTGGTCATCGCGGTCGCCGTCCTGGTCTGGCACCACTGGCTGCCCGCGCTCGCGGCGATCGGCTTCGGCTTGGCGACGCTGGGCGCGTACGTGCTCTCGCTGACCACAGGGTTCTTCGGCGTCACGGAGCGCTTCACGACCCAGGCCGAGCTGTGGGGCCTGATCACCGAAGTGGCTTGCGTGGTGTTCGCGCTCCCGCTGCTCCTGAACCGGGAAAGCACGGATCGGTGAAGGAATTCGCGGAGGACCGGCTGATGCGGGCTTTGCACGACGAGCACGCGGCGGCACTCTGGTCCTACGCGCTGCACCTCACCAGCGGCGACCGGGTCCGCGCGGAGGACGTCGTCCAGGAGACGCTGCTGCGTGCCTGGCGCAACGCCAAGGTGCTGGACCAGTCCGAAGGGTCGGCGCGGGGCTGGCTGTTCACCGTGGCGAGACGGATCGCCATCGACGACTGGCGCGCCTCCGAGGCCCACCCCGAGGTGGTGACCGGCCAGCCGCCCGAAACGGCGGTCACCGACGGCACCGAACGGGCCGTCCAGGGCTGGCTGGTCGCCGAAGCCCTCGGCGAGCTGTCGCCGAGACATCGGGACGTCCTCGTCCTGTGCTATTTCCAGGGTTACTCCGTCGCCGACGCCGCGAAACGGCTGGGTGTGGCCGAAGGGACGATCAAGTCGCGGACGCACTACGCGTTGCGGGCGCTGCGACTGATATTGGAGGAAAGAGGGGTGACTCAATGACCGACCCCTTCGCCACCTACGACGCGGCCTACGTGCTCGGGGCGTTGTCCCCGGAAGACCGGTCCGCCTACGAGAAGCACTTGCGCGTCTGTGATCGGTGCGCGGAATCCGTGCGTGACCTGGCCGGGATCCCCGGACTGCTCGCCCAGGCCGGTGCCCCGGCGCTGCAGGAGGAGCCCTCGCCGGAACTGTTGCCGACCGTGCTCAAACGGGTCCGCCGGGGAAGGCGGATCCAGCGGGCGATCACCACCACCACGGCCGGGGCGGCCGTCGCCGCCTGCGTGGCGCTCGCGGTCGTCCTGACCGGGCCGGTCGCTGCGGCGGGCGACCCGATGACCCCGCTCGGCGACTACCCGGTGACCGCCGAAGTCGCCATGTCGGCCACGGAGACCGGCACGAAGGTCGACATGACCTGCAGTTACGGCGGCAACCGTGCCGGGGACTACATCCTGGTCGCCGTCGGCGCCGACGGCGGCACCAGCGAGCTGGCGTCCTGGCGCGCGATGCCGAAGGACACCGCGCACATCGTGGTCGGTACCGCGATGCGCACCGGGGACATCAAGGCGCTGGAGATCCGCACGCCCTCGGGTCTCCCGCTGCTGCGGATGAACCCCTGATCCCGGTGTCATGACAGGTCTTCGGTGCCGGACGCGGTGCGGATTGGGGTGAGTTTCGGGCGCGATGTCTGGTGTCGCGAAAGCCACTTTCGGGACGTCAGACGTCCCGAAAGTGGCTTTCGCGACGTGCCTGGGCGCTTGGGACTCACCGAAGCCATATCGGTGGCGTAGCGAAGGCCTCCTTCGCGACCTTCCCGCCTGCGTGGACGTTGCGAAAGCCACTTTCGCAACCTTCAACGTTGCGAAAGTGGCTTTCGCAACGTGCCATCTTTGCCTTACCCCTCAAGGGAAGCCTTGATCCTTAAGGCGCAGCCTCCCGCGGGGGTTGAAGGGCCTTTCCCCGCATCTCATGCGACGAAAGCTCCCTTCGCCGCGTGAGACGCGCGGTGAAAGCTCCCTTCGCTGGATGAGACGCGGTGAAAAGGCGCCTTCAGCCCGCCGCCGTGCACCCGGCTCCCGTCGGCTCCCCACCGCTGCCCGCCCGTGCGTGAACGGTCCATTCACGACTTCCGCACCCCCGCCCGACCTGCCGAAAACCCATGAAAGTCCCTGTCACGAAAAGAAATCCTTGCCGCACCGAGCGCCACCGGCGCACTCTTGATCTTGTGTTCACGCCGATCGCCTTCGCGGTGGCGGGCGCCGGATCGGCGCTCGCCGCGCGCTCCTGCCTGCGCCGGGCGGGAGCGCCGGTCACGGCGTGGGCGGCGGCCATCACAGCGGCGGCGCTCGTCGCGGTCTGGCTCAGGCACCAGTCCGGAGCCTGGCCGTCGTGGTGGCTCGCGGTCCCGGCCGTGCTGACCGTCTTCGCCGTCCCGCTGGCGCTCGCCGACCTGAAGTATCGCCGCCTGCCCGACATCTTGACCTTGCCCGCGTACCCGGCACTCGCCGCGGCCCTCGCGATCGCCGCGCACGGGGGAGGAGCGGCCATCGCGTGGCGGGCCGTGCTCGGTGCGCTGGTCTTCGGCGGGGCGCACGCACTCGTCCACGCGTTGTCGCCGCGTTCGCTCGGCGCCGGGGACGTGAAGCTGGCGGGCAGCCTGGGAGCGGTCCTCGCCGCGACGGGCTGGCCGTCGGTCGTGCTCGGCGCCGTCGCCGCGGCGCTACTGAGCGTGGCGCTCGCGGTGGGCGGGCCCCGGCATCCGACGGTGCCGCACGGGCCAGGGCTCCTGGTCGCGGCGTGGGCGCTCGCCGTCTTCGCCGGACCCGGTCCGGGATAGCCCGGCCTGTACCCGGAGAGAGAGGAGGTTGTGACAGGATCTATCAGGTGTTGCGCTGGATAACCGCAGGGGAATCGCACGGACCCGCCCTCGCCGCCATCCTGGAAGGGATGCCCGCCGGGGTCGAGGTCACCACCGCCGAAGTGGGCGAGCAGCTCGCGCGCCGGCGGCTCGGCTTCGGCCGCAGCCCCCGGATGGGCTTCGAGACCGACCACATCGAGTTCACCGGCGGCGTCCGGCACGGGCTCACCCAGGGTGGCCCCGTCGCGGTCCAGATCGAGAACGCCGAGTGGCCCAAGTGGGAGAAGGTCATGTCGGCCGATCCCGTGCCCGCCGAGGAGCTGGAAGGCCTCGCGCGCAACGAGCCGCTGACGCGTCCCCGGCCCGGCCACGCGGATCTGCCCGGGATGCAGAAGTACGGCTTCCCGGAGGCCCGTCCGGTGCTGGAGCGCGCGAGCGCCCGCGAGACGGCGTCCCGCACGGCGCTCGGCACGGTGGCCCGCGCGTACCTCAAGCAGCTGCTCGGGGTCGAGATCCTCAGCCACGTCGTCTCCATCGGCGGCGCGTCGGCGCCCGAGGGCCCGTTGCCGGTGCCCTCGGACCTGCCCGCCATCGACGAGAGCCCGGTCCGCGCCTTCGGCCAGGAGGGGACCGACGCGATGGTCGCCGAGGTCGACGCCGTGCGGAAGGCGGGTGACACCGTCGGCGGCGTGATCGAGGTGATCGCCTACGGCCTGCCGCCGGGCCTCGGCTCGCACGTCCACTGGGACCGCAGGCTCGACGCCCGTCTCGCCGGCGCGCTCATGGGCGTCCAGGCGATGAAGGGTGTGGAGGTCGGCGACGGCTTCACCACGGCCAAGCGCTGGGGCAGCCAGGCCCACGACGAGATCGACCGCGGCACCGGTCCGGTCGGGGTGACCCGCCGGTCCAACCGCGCGGGCGGCCTCGAAGGCGGCATCACCAACGGCGAGCCGCTGCGCGTGCGCGTCGCCATGAAGCCGATCTCGACCGTTCCCAAGGCACTGTCCACTGTGGATGTCACCACCGGCGAACCCGCGGTCGCCATCCACCAGCGTTCCGACGTCTGCGCGGTGCCCCGGGCCGGGGTCGTGCTGGAGTCGGTGGTCGCGCTGGTGCTCGCGGACGCCGCGCTGGAGAAGTTCGGCGGCGACTCGCTGGCCGAGGGCAAGCGCAACGCCGAGGCCTACCTGAAGGCGCTCGAGGAGCGCTGGTGACTCCTCGCGCGGTGATCATCGGGCCGCCGGGCTCGGGCAAGAGCACGGTCGGCCCGGCGCTCGCCGCCCGGCTCGGTCTCGCGTTCCGCGACAGCGACGACGACATCGTCGCGAGCGCGGGCAAGCCCATCACCGACATCTTCGCCGAGGAGGGCGAGCCCGCCTTCCGCGCGCTGGAGGAGGAGATGGTCGCGAAGGCCCTGGCCGAGCACGAAGGCGTCCTCTCGCTGGGCGGGGGAGCGCCGATCACGCCGAGCACCCGGGAACGGCTGGCCGGGCACACCGTGATCTTCCTGAACGTCGGGATGGCCGCGGGCGTCCAGCGCGCCGGGCTCTCGACCGCGCGCCCGCTGCTGGCCGGGGTGAACCCCCGTGCCACGTACAAGGCGCTCCTCGACGCGCGTCTGCCGGTGTACCGCGAGGTGGCCACGTTCGAGATCGAGACCGACCGCCTGACCGCCGACGAGGTCGTCGAGGCCGCCGTCATCGGACTGACCGAGATCAGCAAGGACCGAGCATGAAGCGCACCATCGCCGGCGTACTGCTCGCCGTCGTGGCCCTGACCTTGACCGCGTGCGGCGAGGAGAAGCAGCCAGCGGGAGCCGACGTCGTCCAGACCGGAGCGGCCACCACCGGCGCGCCCGCGTCGGCCGCTCCGGAAGCGGATGTGGCGGCCGACGTCAAGGTCACCAAATGCGACAGCAACAGCTACACCCCGAAGATCACCATCGAGGTCACCAACAGCACCGCGGAAGACGCGCGGTACGCCGTCACCATCGCGATCAAGGACGCCGACGGCAAGGCCTCCGGTGAGGCGCTGTTCGCGAAGAATCGGATGACGCCCGGCCAGACGGTGACCGAAGAGATCCCGGGGGACACCCCGGTCAAGGGCAAGATCACCTGCGAGGTCGCGAGGGCCAAGCGGCTTCCGCCGAAGTGAGGGGAACGATGACCGAGCCGGTCCGCATCACCGTCAACACCGCCAAGCCCTACGACGTCGTCATCGGCCGCGGCCTGCTGGGCGAGCTCACCGAGCAGCTCGCCGACGCCTCCAAGGTCGCGCTGATCCACCCGCCGACGCTGACGACCACCGCCGAGGCCATCCGCGACGAACTGGCCGAGGCCGGGATCGACGCGCACCGCGTCGAGATCCCCGACGCCGAGGACGGCAAGGCGCTCACCGTCGCCAGCTTCTGCTGGGAGGTCCTCGGCCGCATCGGTCTCGACCGCCAGGGCGTGGTCGTCGGGCTCGGCGGCGGCGCCGTGACCGACCTCGCCGGGTTCGTCGCCGCCACCTGGATGCGCGGCGTCCGCCTGGTCAACGTGCCCACCACGCTGCTGGGCATGGTCGACGCCTCCCTCGGCGGCAAGACCGGCATCAACACCGAGGCCGGCAAGAACCTGGTCGGCGTCTTCCACGAGCCGAGCGCGGTCCTCGTCGACCTCGCGACGCTGGAAACGTTGCCCCCCAATGAACTCGTCGCCGGAATGGCCGAGGTGGTCAAGGCCGGTTTCATCGCCGACCCCCGCATCGTCGAGCTCGTCGAGCAGGACCCCGCGGCGGCGCTGGACACCACCGGCGAGGTCCTCGGCGAACTGGTCCGCCGCTCGATCCAGGTCAAGGCCGACGTCGTCGCCGCGGATCTGCGCGAGTCTGATCTGCGCGAGATCCTCAACTACGGCCACACACTCGCCCACGCCATCGAGCGCCGCGAGCGGTACCGGTGGCGCCACGGCGCGGCGGTCAGCGTCGGCCTGGTGTTCGCCGCCGAACTCGCGCGCCTGGCCGGCCGTCTCGACGACGCCACCGCCGAGCGGCACTCGAAGGTGCTCAAGCTGCTGGGCCTGCCGACCACTTACGACCCTGACGCGCTCCCGCAATTGCTGGAGACGATGAAGGGCGACAAGAAGACCCGGTCGGGCGTGCTGCGCTTCGTCGTCCTCGACGGACTGGCGAAACCCGGCAGGCTGGAGGGCCCGGACCCGTCGCTGCTCGCCGCCGCGTACTCGGTGGTGGCCGGTGAAGCCCCCAAGCCCGGTGGGAGCGTGCTGCTGTGAAGGTGCTCGTCCTCAACGGCCCCAACCTCGGCAGGCTCGGCCTGCGTGAGCCCGGGATCTACGGTTCGGCCACGCACGCGGATCTGGTGTCCACCTGCGTCGAAACCGGCAAGGAGCTGGGGATCGACGTCGAGGTCCGGCAGACCGACCACGAGGGCGAGATGGTCGGCTGGCTGCACGAGGCCGCCGACGCGGGGTGGCCGGTGGTGCTCAACGCCGCCGCCTGGACGCACTACTCGATCGCGGTCCGCGACGCCGCCGCCCAGCTCAAGGCGCCGCTGATCGAGCTGCACATCTCCAACGTGCACAAACGTGAGCAGTTCCGGCAGCACAGCGTGCTGTCGGATGTCGCCACCGCCGTGATCGCCGGGCTCGGGGTCGACGGGTACCCGCTGGCCCTGCGCTGGATGGCCGCGAACGCGGCATGAACAACCCTCCCACGCTCGAGACCGCGAGGCTGCGGTTACGCGCGCTGACGGAGGCGGACACCGACGCGATCGTCAAGCTCTTCGCCGATCCGGCGATGAGCGCGCATTTCGCGGTACCGCTCACCGAGCCGGACCGGGTCCGCGAGATGGTCGGCCGCAGGTTGTCCTACGACGGCCCGGCGGGCATGGGGCACTGGGCGATCGAACGCGACGGCGAGGTGATCGGCCTCGCGCATCTGCGGCCCTCGCAGGAGCTGCCCGGCGACGTGCCGGAGATCGGCTATTACCTTTCGCGCGCGCACGGCGGGCAGGGCCTGGCGACCGAGGCCGCGAAGGCCCTGCTGGAGCACGGGCTTGTCGGTCTCGGCCTGTCGTCGGTGTGGGCGCTGGTCGGCGAGTCCAATGTGTCCAGTCAGAACCTGGTGCGGCGCTTGGGTTTTCTCGACGTCGGTGGTGGTGACCACTACGGCAGCGGGCCGCATCGGGTCTTCGTCGCGCTGCCTTCGGACCACGGCCGCGCGCACCACATCGAGCTGTGGGTGCCCGATCTCGGGCGCGCGGAGGAGAGCTGGGGCTGGCTGCTCGGCGAGCTCGGCTGGCGGGAGTTCCAGCGCTGGCCCGCCGGGGTCAGCTGGAAACACGGCGCGACGTATCTGGTCGTCGAGCGTTCTCCCGCGCTCAGCGGGGAGAAGCACGAGCGCACCGCCCCGGGCCTGAACCATCTCGCCTTGCACGTCGAGTCACGCGATCGGGTGGACGAACTGGCCGCGAAGGCGCTCGAACACGGCTGGTCGCCGATGTTCGCGGACAAATATCCGTATGCGGGCGGTGACCATCACTACGCCGCCTACCTCGAAAACGCCGACGGCTTCGAAGTGGAACTGGTCGCTCTCCCGGGTACTGAGGTCACTCGACCGGATTAAGCCTCGCTACACTCGGCCATCATGCGCCTTTTTCGAGGGGGTCGGCGACCCGCCCGTGCCGTCGTGGCCCTTCTCGCGGCCGGCGCGGTCCTCGCGGCGTGCAGCGACGGCACGGTGCAGTCCCAGGCCGACGGCAAGGGCGGCGGGATCGGCGGGGCCCAGCAGGCGCCCAAGGAAAAGCCGCGCCCGATGGACGTCGAGCTCGTGACGAGCGATCCCCGCGCCAGCGGCGGCGTGGTGGCCGCGGGCGATCAGGACGCGGTCTACAACTACAGCCCGACCGTGATGCGGGACGGCGGCAAACTCAAGATGTGGTGGTGCAGCCAGTACGGCAGCGCCCAGCCGCCCGGTGACGACGTCCTCTACGCGCAGTCGCCCTCGCTCGACGGTCCGTTCACCGGCCCGTCCGGTGGTGGCCCGGCGGCGGTGTTCTCGGGCGCGCCCGGCGGTTTCGACGGTATGCACACCTGCGATCCGTCGGTGATCAAGGTCGGCTCGACCTACTACATGTACTACACCGGCGCGGCGGGCGACCACGCGCTCGGCAACTCGATCGGCCTCGCGACCAGCTCCGACGGCCTCACCTGGACGCGGGCGGCCGGCGGGAAGCCGATCATCGGGCCGTCGCACGACGTGCACCGCGACAACGTCTACGGCGCGGGCCAGCCCTCGGCGGTGTACCTCGACGGCTGGTTCTACGTGCTGTTCACCGACACCACGGCGAAGGGCGCCGGATGGAACGGCGCCGGGCAGTTCCTGCTCCGTGCCAGGGACGCGGCGTTCACCCGGAACGTGGAAACGCTGGGGGAGCAGGGCTTCGTCGCCAAACCCGGCACGACCTCGCCGCGCCCCCGTTCGCTGGTCGACGCGTTCAGCACCGACCTGATGTGGGTCGGTTCGCTCGACGCCTTCGTGATCGCGCACGAGACCGAAAAGGGCACCACGCTCACGTTCTGGAACAGGGACTTCACTGCGCAGCCGTACCGGCCAGCGCTCATCCCCGGCGCGTGGAAGGAAGGCCCGGGCCTGGTCCGGCGGCCCGACGGGCACGCGCCGCTCTCCTCGGGCGACGTCTGCGACCGGGTCCCGTTCGACGTCGTCCGCGCCACGGTCATCGGCGGGGCGGCGGCGCCCACCGACCTCAAGCACTTCGGCCTCGACGTCCGCGGTTCGGGGGCGTGCGAGAACGACGCCCGGATCCGGACCGCGTTCGAAGGCGTCGCGATGCCGTCGCCGCAGCGGACCATCGACCTGGTGGCCGGCGGCACCCTGGTGCGGGTCGACCGGCGCTCGGTGGCGGCGGCGCTCGCGGGCGAGGTGCTGAACCAGCGGCTCACGGCCGTCGACAACCTCCCGCGGACGGCGCGGTTGAGCGCCGGGGCGAGGATGGTGCACGCACCGGGCCGAGGGTTCGGCGTGGTGCTCGACGGCAAGCTCTTCGCGCTGCCGGACGGCAGGACGGCGGTGCTGAACGACTCGGCCGTCGAGACGATCGCCGATCAGGCCTGGGACGGTTTCCCGGCAGGTTTCTCGCTCGCGGGCTGATCGGCCTTGGTGATGCGGCCGCCGACGAACAGGCCGAGCCCGGCCGGGATGAGCACCAGCAGGGCAGAGAAGGCGGCGCCGCCGGTGAGCGCGCCGCCGAGTTCCGAGACGCCGGTCTGATCGACGAACACCGCGCGGCCGATCACGTACAGCACGCCCGACACCGGGCCGGCGATCAGCGCCGCGATGAACCAGTTCTTGCCGCGTTCGGGTTTGCCCTGCCAGGCGTCCACGGCACCCCAGCCCGCGGCCGCGCCGACCAGGACGGCGAGGGTGAGGGCGGTGACGAGGGTCTTGTCGGTGGGGTTGAAGACCTCGTACTTGGCCAGCACGGTGACGGCCGCGCCGTGCAGCAGCGCCATCACGAGTCCACGAGTCAGCCACGGTGCCATTGGGTGAGTTTAACTCGCCAGTAGCGACCAGTGGGCTCACCACCGGTGGTGGGCGGCCATCCCTCCGTGAAGGCCTCCTTGCCTACCCTGAAGTAGTGAAGGAGGCCTTCACGGAATCGGGGACCGCCACATTCGCCCCAGGTACACCAGTAGCCACGATGGATGCGCGTGAAGGACCCCTTCCCTCGGCTCAGCCGCGTGAAGGGGGCCTTCACGCGACCGCACGCCACAGTGAACGCAGGCAGCAGGCGAAACGCGTACTGGGAGCGGTCCACCCCCTAAACTCCATCACGTGCGTGAATACTTCTCTCGCCGCCGCGCGGCGCTGCGTTCCCTGCTGGCCGACTCCGGGGTGGACGCGCTGCTGGTCACGGACCTGCTCAACATCAGGTACCTGACCGGCTTCACCGGGTCCAACGCCGCTCTCCTCGTCCACGGGAGCGGCGACGACAAGACGATCTTCTGCACCGACGGGCGCTACACGGTCCAGTCGGCGACGGAGGTGCCCGACCTCGAACGAGTGCTGGATCGCGCGAGCGCGGCGAAGCTCGCCGACCTGGCGGCCGAGAAGAAGTTCGGCAAGACCGGGTTCGAGAGCCAGCACGTCAGCGTCGAGCAGCACGAAGACCTCAAGGTCCGCTTCGACCGCGTCGAGCTGGTCCGGACGCCCGGGCTCGTCGAGCAGCTGCGGCTGGTCAAGGACGAGCAGGAGATCGAGGCGCTGCGCCAGGCGTGCGCGGCGGCCGACCGGGCGCTGGAGGACCTGGTGTCCGCCGGCGGGCTCCGGCCGGGCCGCACCGAGCTGGACGTCGCCCGCGATCTCGAGAACCGCATGCTCGGCCACGGCTCGACCGGCCCTTCGTTCGACACGATCGTCGCGGCGGGCGCCAACTCCGCGATCCCGCACCACCGGCCCACCCCGGCCGTGCTCGCGACCGGCGATTTCGTCAAGATCGACTTCGGTGCCACGGTCGACGGCTACCACTCCGACATGACCCGCACGTTCGTCCTCGGCAAGCCGGCGGCCTGGCAGGAGGAGATCTACGAGCTGGTCCAGCGCGCGCAGGCGGCGGGCTGTGACGCCGTCCTCCCCGGCGCCGAAGTGTCCGAAGTGGACAAGGCGGCCCGCGGCGTGATCGTCGGCGCGGGGCGCGGCGAGGAGTTCGGCCACGGTCTCGGCCACGGCGTCGGGCTGCAGGTGCACGAGGCGCCCAGCCTGGCCGCGACCGGCGTCGGTACACTGTCCGCCGGTATGGCCGTCACCGTCGAACCTGGTGTGTATCTGCCCGGACGCGGAGGCGTGCGCATCGAGGACACGCTGGTCGTGCGGGAAGGTACGCCCGAACTCCTCACGCTGAGCACCAAGGAACTCGTGGTCGTCTGACGGCGGCCCGGAAGATCGACACAGGAGACTGCACACTCGTGGCCACCACCAACGACCTGAAGAACGGGCTCGTCCTCAACCTCGACGGCCAGCTCTGGACCGTCACCGCGTTCCAGCACGTCAAGCCGGGCAAGGGCGGCGCGTTCGTCCGCACGACGCTCAAGCACGTGCTGACCGGCAAGGTCGTCGACAAGACCTTCAACGCGGGCACGAAGGTCGATACGGCCACCGTCGACCGCCGCAACATGACCTACCTGTACAAGGAGGGTCAGGACTTCGTGTTCATGGACGCGGAGACCTACGACCAGATCACCGTGCTGGCCGAGACCGTCGGCGACAACGCGAACTACCTCCTCGAGAACACCGAGGTCCAGGTCGCGGTGCACGAGGGTGTCCCGCTGTACATCGAGCTGCCCACCTCGGTCGAGCTCGTCGTCCAGCACACCGATCCCGGCCTGCAGGGCGACCGCTCCACCGGTGGCACCAAGCCCGCCACCCTGGAGACCGGCGCCGAGATCCAGGTGCCGCTGTTCCTCACCACGGGCGAGAAGATCAAGGTCGACACCCGTGACGGCCGCTACCTGGGCCGCGTCTCCAGCTGATGGCCGGTTCAGACAAGTCCGGCAAGTCCCCGAACCGCGGCGGGCCGATCAGCCGTCGTCAGGCCCGCAAGCGCGCGGTCGAGATGATGTACGAAGCCGCCCAGCGCGGTGCCGACGCGGTGACGCTGCTGGCGGACCGGGTCGGTTCGGTCGAGGTCGACCCGATCGCGGACTACACGATCTCGCTGGTCGAGGGCGTCACCGGCCGCAAGACCCAGATCGACGAGCTGCTCTCCGAGCACGCTCAGGGCTGGACGCTGGACCGGATGCCGCCGGTGGACCTGGCGGTGCTCCGCGTCGGCGTCTACGAGCTGCTGTGGGCCGAAGACGTGCCGGACCCGGTCGCCATCGACGAGGCCGTCGGGCTGGCGAAGGAGCTGTCGACCGACGACTCGCCGCGCTTCGTGAACGGCGTGCTCGGCCGGATCGGCACGATCGCCGACAGGCTCCGCGCGGTCCTGTAGGAAGACGTACTACAACGGGCCGTGTCCTCTGCCGAGGGCACGGCCCGTTCTCGTGCTCGGTGGTGCCGGTTGGCGTTTCCGGTCCCCCCGGACCGAAAACGACGCCATCTCTAGTCCTCTTTGGACGGTCGAGCCTCGGGCGGCAGCACACCCCAGTCGATCAGCTGCTCGGTGAGCTCCCCGGGGGTCATGTCGTAGATGATCGCCAGCGAACGGAGGTCCTCGGTGCGGATCGAGAGCACCTTGCCGTTGTAGTCGCCGCGCTGGCTCTGGATGGTGGCCGCGTAGCGGGCGAGCGGCCCGACCTTCTCCGCCGGGAGCTGCTGCAGACGCTCCAGGTTGATGACGATCTTCGTGGCGGGCTCGGCACCCGACGGCACCCGGCCCTCCGGCAGCAGCTCGACCACCGGCACGCCGTAGAAGTCGGCGAGCTCGGCGAGCTTCTGCACGGTGACGGCGCGGTCCCCGCGCTCGTACGAACCGACGACGACGGCCTTCCAGCGGCCTCCGGACTTCTGCTCGACCCCGTGCAGGGACAGGCCCTGCTGCTGGCGGATCCCGCGGAGCTTGGCCCCGAGCGCCTTGGCGTAATCGCCCATCTGGTGGTTCTCCGTTTCCTCACCCCCAACCGGTCGAGGTGACCGATCCAGGGGACTCCTAGAGTCGAATACTCAGAGTAATGGTTACGCATAGTTGTCACCAGGTCAAGCGGGTGCTTTCGAGAGGCCTTCGTCACCTGGGGCGCGCCACTCGTAAGAATGAGCGTCCGCTCCTGCTAGTGTCGGTTCGATTTCCTCGCCAAGCAGGAAGTCGACGTCCTTTAAGGACCCGTCCAGAGAGGCGGGGAAGGAGGTCCGCCTTGTCGTCACGCCCGCGTGGCGCGGCGGAACCGGCGGGAGAGCGCGAGCTGCTCTCGTCCGGCGATGTCGCGCGCACGATCGCCCGAATGGCCCACCAGGTCATCGAGAAGACCGCTCTCGGTGCCGGTGGCTCGACTCCGCCCGTGTTGCTGGGCATCCCCACCCGGGGGACCCCGCTCGCCCTGCGGCTCGCGGACAAGATCGCCGAGTTCTCCGGCATCCGTCCGCCCACCGGCGCGCTGGACATCACGCTCTACCGTGATGATCTCCGCCGCCGCCCGCCCCGCGCGCTCGAACATTCGCAGCTGCCGCCGACCGGTATCGACGACGCGGTGGTGATCCTGGTCGACGACGTGCTGTTCTCCGGCCGCACCATCCGCGCCGCCCTCGACGCCCTGCGCGACCACGGCCGCCCGCGCGCGGTCCAGCTGGCCGTGCTGGTCGACCGCGGCCACCGCGAACTGCCGATCCGCGCCGACTACGTGGGCAAGAACGTGCCCACCTCGCGCGCCGAAGGGATCGAGGTCCTGCTGTCCGAAGTGGACGGACGGGACTCGGTTCTGCTTCGCGCGCAACCAGAAGGAGATCGATAGTGAAGCACCTGCTCGCCACCGACGGGCTCGACCCGGCGCTCGCGACAGCCGTGCTGGACACCGCGGAAGAGCTCAAGCACACCTTGCTGGGCCGCGAGGTCCGCAAACTGCCGACGTTGCGCGGCCGCACCGTCATCACGCTGTTCTACGAGAACTCGACCCGCACCCGTGTCTCGTTCGAGATCGCGGGGAAGTGGATGAGCGCCGACGTGATCAACGTCTCCGCGTCCAGTTCCTCGGTCAACAAGGGCGAATCGCTGCGGGACACCGCGCTGACGCTGGCCGCGGCCGGTGCCGACTGCGTGATCATCCGGCACCCCGCCTCCGGTGCGGCGCAGCGGCTTTCGGGCTGGCTCGCCGAAGCGGGGACGGCGGTCGTCAACGCCGGGGACGGCACCCACGAGCATCCGACGCAGGCGCTTCTCGACGCGGCCACGCTGCGGGAGCGCCTCGGTTCCTTCGAGGGCCGCCGCATCGGGATCGTCGGCGACGTCCTGCACAGCCGGGTCGCGCGGTCGAACATCCACCTGCTCTCCTCGCTGGGCGCGGAGGTGGTGCTCGTCGCGCCGCCGACGCTGCTGCCGGCGGGAGTGGAGAGCCTGCCGGTCACCGTGTCGCACGAACTCGACGCCGAACTGCCCGCGCTCGACGCGGTCATGATGCTGCGGGTCCAGGCCGAACGCATGCACGGGGGCTTTTTCCCGAGCGCGCGCGAGTACTCGATCGCCTACGGCCTCAACGAACGGCGGATGAAGCTGCTGCCCGAGCACGCCGTCGTCCTGCACCCCGGCCCGATGCTGCGCGGGATGGAGATCGCCTCGGCGGTCGCCGACTCCCCGGCCTCGGCCATCACCGAACAGGTCCGCAACGGCGTCCACGTGCGCATGGCGGTCCTTTACCACTTGCTCGCCAGTGAAGGAGCCGCTGCATGACCACCGTCCTGATCAAGGGCGCCCGACCCTACGGCGAGGGCGATCCGGTCGACGTGCTCGTCGAGGACGGGGTCATCACCGACATCGGTTCGCTCGACGCGCCAGAAGAAGCCGAAGTGATCGACGCGGGCGGCCAGGTGCTGCTCCCCGGTCTCGTCGACCTGCACACCCACCTGCGCGAACCGGGGCGCGAGGACACCGAGACCATCGCCACCGGTTCGGCCGCGGCCGCGCTCGGCGGCTACACCGCGGTGTTCGCCATGGCCAACACCGACCCGGTGGCCGACAACGCGGTGATCGTCGACCACGTGTGGCGGCGCGGCCAGGAGGCCGGGCTGGTCGACGTGCACCCGGTCGGCGCGGTCACCGTGGGGCTCAAGGGCGAGAAGCTCGCCGAACTGGGCACCATGGCGAAATCCGAAGCCCGGGTGAAGGTGTTCTCCGACGACGGCCTCTGCGTCGCGGACCCGCTGCTCATGCGCCGCGCGCTGGAGTACTCGACGGCGCTCGGCGTGGTCATCGCCCAGCACGCCGAGGAACCGCGGCTGACAGTCGGCGCTCAGGCGCACGAGGGCGAGCAGGCCGCGCGCCTGGGTTACACCGGGTGGCCCGCCTCGGCGGAGGAGTCGATCGTCGCCCGTGACTGCCTGCTCGCCGAGCACGCGAACGCGCGGCTGCACGTCTGCCATGTTTCGACCTCGGGTACCGCGGACATCCTCAAGTGGGCCAAGGACCGCGGCACCAAGGTCTCGGCCGAGGTCACCCCGCACCACCTGCTGCTGACCGACGAGCGGCTCGCGACCTACGACCCGGTCAACAAGGTCAACCCGCCGCTGCGCACGGAGTCCGACGCCGAAAAGCTGCGCGCCGCGCTCGCCGAAGGCGTCATCGACTGCGTCGCCACGGACCACGCCCCGCACGCGGTCCAGGACAAGGACTGCGAGTGGAGCTCGGCCCGGCCGGGCATGCTCGGCCTGCAGACCGCGCTGTCGATCGTGGTCGAGACCATGGTCCGCACCGGCCTGCTGGACTGGCGGGGCGTCGCGCGCGTGATGAGCGAACGGCCCGCCGAGATCGGCAACCTGACCGACCACGGCCGTCCGATCGAGGTCGGCGAGCCCGCCAACCTGACGCTGGTGGACCCGGACACCGAATGGACCGTGCGGGGCGCCGAGTTCGCGAGTATCGCGGCGAACACCCCGTACGAAGGAATGCGGCTCCCCGGCGTGGTGACGGCGACGTTGCTGCGCGGGCGGATCACCGCACGGGAAGGGAAGATCGCATCATGAGTGACCGGCTTCTGCTGACCCTGGCGGTCTTCGCCTTCTTCCTGTTCTGCGTCTTCCTGATGTGGCGCGGCTGGCGGCGCAAGTCCCGGGCGCAGAGCGTCCAGGTGCCGCCGTTCCCGGAGATCCCCGCGGAGCCCGGTGAGGCCTTGCTCGAATCGACCGGCCTCTACGTCAGCACGACGACCGCCGGGCACTGGCAGGACCGCGTCGTCACCCGCGGCGCCGGCCTGCGCACCGGCGCGGTGTGGCGCCTGCACGAAGACGGCATCGCCATCGAACGCGGCGGCGCCCCGGACTTCTGGATCCCGCGCGCGTCCGTCACCGGCGTCCGCAAGGACAAGGGGATGGCCGGGAAGGTGATGGGCATCGACGCGCTGCTCGTCGTCACCTGGCTGGCCGGCGACGTCGAGCTGGACACCGGATTCCGCGGCGACGACGTCGACGACTATCCACAGTGGATCGAAGCTTTGCAAGACACCCGTAACGACATCAAGGGAGGTGCCTGATGAGCACCGCGAATGGTTCCAGGACCCCCGCAGCGCTGGTCCTGGAGGACGGCAGGGTCTTCCGCGGCTCCGCGTACGGCGCCCGTGGCCGCAGCCTGGGTGAGGCGGTGTTCTGCACCGGGATGACCGGCTACCAGGAGACGCTGACCGACCCCTCCTACCACCGGCAGATCGTGGTCCAGACCGCGCCGCAGATCGGCAACACCGGCTGGAACGACGAGGACGACGAGTCCTCGCGCATCTGGGTCTCGGGCTACGTCGTCCGCGATCCCGCGCGCACCCCGTCCAACTGGCGCTCCAAGCGCACGCTGGACGAGGAACTGGAGCGTCAGGGCGTCGTCGGGATCTCCGAAGTGGACACCCGCACGCTGACCCGGCACCTGCGCGAGCAGGGCGCCATGCGGTCGGGTGTCTTCTCGGGCGACGCGCTGGGCACCGACGAGGAGATGCTCGCGCAGGTGCGGGCGAGCCCGCAGATGAAGGGCGCCGACCTCGCCGGTGAAGTCACCACGAAGCAGGCGTACGTCGTCGAGGCGCGGGGCGAGCGGAAGTTCCGCGTGGCCGCGCTGGATCTGGGCATCAAGTCCAACACCCCGCGCATGATGGCCGCTCGCGGTATCGAGGTGCACGTGCTGCCGTCGTCGTCCACTGTGGACGAACTGCTCGCCGTCGAGGCGGACGGGGTGTTCCTGTCCAACGGCCCCGGCGACCCGGCGACCACCGCGCACGCCACGGAGCTGACGAAAGCGGTGCTGCAGCGGGAGATCCCGCTGTTCGGCATCTGCTTCGGCAACCAGATCCTCGGCCGCGCGCTGGGACTGGGCACCTACAAGATGCGCTACGGCCACCGCGGCATCAACATCCCGGTGATCGACGTGGCCACCAAACGTGTCGCGATCACCGCGCAGAACCACGGTTTCGCCCTCGAAGGCGAGCCCGGTCAGCGGTTCGAGACGCCGTTCGGCGCCGCGCAGATCTCGCACTACTGCCCGAACGACGACACCGTCGAAGGTGTCCGCGCGTTCGACGTCCCCGCGTTCTCGGTGCAGTACCACCCCGAGGCCGCCGCCGGCCCGCACGACGCGGCCCCCTTGTTCGATGAGTTCGTCGGCTTGATGGAGAAGAGCGCGGGGCGGGGAAATGGCTGACCAGGTGAGCGGCCACGACGGCGCGCACTGGCCGAAGGCCTCGCGAACGTGGAGGCGGTCCGCCTTCGGCGCGGACCGCAACGGAATTCAAGAACTCACGGCCCGGCTACGCGTTCGTCGACCGCGCGCCATGATCAACACGGAGAAGGCCAAGTAATGCCGAAGAGGACAGACATCCAGCACGTGCTGGTGATCGGCTCCGGGCCGATCGTGATCGGCCAGGCGGCGGAGTTCGACTACTCCGGCACCCAGGCCTGCCGCGTACTCCGCGAAGAGGGACTGCGCGTCTCGCTGGTGAACTCGAACCCGGCGACCATCATGACCGACCCCGAGTTCGCCGACGCCACCTACATCGAGCCGGTCACCCCGGAATTCGTCGAGAAGGTCATCGCCGAGGAGCGTCCCGACGCGATCCTCGCGACCCTCGGCGGGCAGACGGCGCTGAACTGCGCGGTCGCCCTGCACGAGCGCGGTGTGCTCGAGAAGTACGGCGTCGAGCTGATCGGCGCCGACGTCGAGGCCATCCAGCGCGGTGAGGACCGGCAGAAGTTCAAGGACATCGTCCGCACGATCGGCGGCGAGGTGCCGCGGTCGCGGGTCTGCCACGACATGGACGAGGTCCGCGCGACCGTCGCCGAGGTCGGCCTCCCGGTGGTCATCCGGCCGTCGTTCACCATGGGCGGGCTCGGCTCGGGGATGGCGCACACCGACGAGGAGCTGGAGCGGCTCGCCTCCACCGGGCTCACCGAGTCGCCGGTCACCGAGGTGCTCATCGAGGAGAGCGTCCTCGGCTGGAAGGAGTTCGAACTCGAGCTCATGCGCGACCGGCACGACAACGTGGTGGTCGTCTGCTCGATCGAGAACATCGACGCGATGGGCGTGCACACCGGCGACTCGGTCACCGTCGCGCCCGCGATGACCCTGACCGACCGCGAGTACCAGCACATGCGCGACGTCGGCATCGCCGTGCTGCGCGAGGTCGGTGTCGACACCGGCGGCTGCAACATCCAGTTCGCGATCAACCCCGAGGACGGCCGCATGGTCGTCATCGAGATGAACCCGCGCGTGTCCCGTTCCAGCGCGCTGGCGTCGAAGGCGACCGGGTTCCCGATCGCCAAGATCGCCGCGAAGCTCGCCATCGGCTACACCCTCGACGAGATCCGCAACGACATCACCGGCGAGACCCCGGCGGCCTTCGAGCCGACGCTGGACTACGTCGTGGTGAAGGTGCCGCGGTTCGCCTTCGAGAAGTTCCCCGGCGCGGACCCGACGCTCACCACGACGATGAAGAGCGTCGGCGAGGCGATGTCGTTCGGCCGCAGTTTCCCCGAGGCGCTCGGCAAGGCGCTGCGGTCCATCGACACCAAGGCCACCGGCTTCTGGACCCGGCCCGATCCCGAAGGCGCGACGCTGGAGTCCGTGCTGGAGGCCCTGCGTACGCCGCACGACGGACGCCTCTACGAGGTCGAGCGGGCGCTGCGGTTCGGCGCCACCGTCCAGCAGGTGCACGAGGCGTCGGGGATCGACCCCTGGTTCATCGACCAGATCGCCCTCATCGGCGAGGTCGGCGCCGAGGTCCGTGACGCCCAGGTCCTCGACGAGCCGCTGCTGCGGCGCGCCAAGCGGATCGGCCTCTCCGACCGCCAGATCGCCTCGCTGCGGCCGGAACTGGCCGGGGAGGACGGCGTCCGCGCGCTGCGCCGCCGTCTCGGCGTGCGGCCGGTCTACAAGACCGTCGACACCTGCGCGGCCGAGTTCGCGGCCAAGACGCCGTACCACTACTCGGCCTACGAGACCGACCCCGCGGCGCAGTCGGAGATCACCGCGCAGACCGACAAGCCGAAGGTGCTGATCCTCGGCTCCGGGCCGAACCGCATCGGGCAGGGCATCGAGTTCGACTACTCGTGCGTGCACGCCGCGATCGCCCTGCGCGAGGCCGGTTTCGAGGCCGTCATGGTCAACTGCAACCCCGAGACCGTCTCCACCGACTACGACACCTCGGACCGGCTCTACTTCGAGCCGCTGTCGTTCGAGGACGTCCTTGAAGTGGTCAACGCCGAGCAGGAGTCGGGCACCGTCGCCGGGGTCATCGTTCAGCTGGGCGGCCAGACCCCGCTCTCGCTCGCGAAGCGCCTCGCCGACGCCGGTGTCCCCGTGATCGGCACCTCCCCGGACGCGATCCACCTCGCCGAGGACCGCGGCGCGTTCGGCGAGGTCCTCACCGACGCCGGGCTGCCCGCGCCGAAGTACGGCACGGCGACCTCGTTCGAGGGCGCGAAGCGGATCGCCGACCAGATCGGTTACCCGGTCCTCGTGCGGCCGTCCTACGTGCTCGGCGGACGCGGCATGGAGATCGTCTACGACGAGGAATCCCTCGCCGGTTACATCCACCGCGCCACCGAGGTCACCCCCGAGCACCCGGTGCTCGTGGACCGGTTCCTCGACGACGCCATCGAGATCGACGTCGACGCGCTGTTCGACGGCGACGAGCTCTTCCTCGGCGGCGTCATGGAGCACATCGAGGAGGCCGGGATCCACTCCGGCGACTCCTCGTGCGCGCTGCCGCCGATCACGCTGGGCCGGACCGACATCGAGACGGTGCGCCGCTCGACCGAGGCCATCGCGCGCGGCGTCGGCGTCCGCGGGCTCCTGAACGTGCAGTACGCGCTCAAGGACGACGTCCTCTACGTCCTGGAGGCCAACCCGCGCGCGTCGCGGACGGTGCCGTTCGTGTCGAAGGCGACCGCGGTGCCGCTGGCCAAGGCCGCCGCGCTGATCATGACCGGCTCGTCGATCAAGGATCTGCGCGAATCCGGCGTCCTGCCCGCCGAGGGTGACGGCGGCCACATGCCCGCCGATTCGCCGGTCGCGGTCAAGGAGGCGGTCCTGCCGTTCCACCGCTTCCGTACCCCCGAGGGCCACGGCGTCGACTCGCTGCTCGGCCCGGAGATGAAGTCCACCGGCGAGGTCATGGGCGTGGACGTCTCCTTCGGCAAGGCGTTCGCCAAGTCGCAGGCCGGCGCCTACGGTTCGCTGCCGACGTCGGGCAAGGTGTTCGTCTCCGTCGCCAACCGCGACAAGCGTTCGCTGGTGTTCCCGGTGAAGCGGCTGGCGGACCTCGGATTCGAGATCCTCGCCACGTCCGGCACCGCGGAAGTGTTGCGGCGCAACGGGATCGCCTGCACCGTCGTGCGCAAGCACTACGAGGGTTCCGCTGAAGGCGAACAGAACGTCGTGGACGTCATCCTCAGCGGTGAGGTCCAGATGGTGATCAACACCCCGTACGGCAACAGCGGTCCGCGGATCGACGGCTACGAGATCCGCACCGCCGCGGTGTCGCGCGACATCCCCTGCATCACCACGGTGCAGGGCGCGGCGGCGGCCGTGCACGGGATAGAGGCCGTCATCAAGGGCGACATCGGCGTGCGGTCGCTGCAGAGCCTGCAGGCGGCGCTGAAGGCCAAGGCATGAGCGAGCGGTTCGGGGCGAGGCTGGCGCGGGCGGTCGCGGAGAAGGGACCGCTCTGCGCCGGTATCGACCCTCATCCCGGGCTGCTCCAGGCGTGGGGTCTCCCGGCGGACGCGGGCGGTTTGGAGAAGTTCGCCCTCACGGCCGCTGAGACGCTGGCGCCCGAGGTCGCGGTGATCAAGCCCCAGTCGGCCTTTTTCGAGGCCTACGGGCCTCCTGGGGTCGCCGTTCTGGCCAAGACGATGAAGGTGTGCCGGGAGGCGGGCGCGCTCGTCCTGCTGGACGTCAAACGCGGCGACATCGGTTCGACCATGGCGGCGTACACGGCGGCGTTCCTGCCCGCCGGCGCGGAACTCGAGGCGGACGCCATCACGGTGTCGCCGTACCTCGGCTTCGGTTCGCTGGCCCCCGCGATCGACGTCGCGCAGGCGCAGGGCAAGGGCCTGATCGTCCTGGCGCGCACTTCGAACCCGGAGGCGCAGGGATTGCAGAACGCCTTGCTGCCCAACGGAAAAACCGTCGCGCAGGACATCGTCGACACGGCGGCCGCGTACAACGCGGGCGTCGGGCCGCTGGGTGACATCGGTGTCGTCGTCGGCGCCACCATCGCGCCGGGGGAGCTCGATCTGAGCAAGCTGAACGGTCCGATCCTGGCGCCCGGTTTCGGAGCCCAGGGAGCCACCGTGGCCGATCTCCGGGGCCTTTTCGGCCCAGGACTCCCGGGTGTGCTCCCGGCGTCCTCCCGTGACGTGCTCAAGCACGGACCGGACCCCGAAGCGTTGCGTGCGGCCGTTCGGCGGACCCGGGATTCCCTCGGTCCCCTGGAAAAAGGCCAATAGCAGGCCCGGGAATCCGTCATGACCAGCCACCCCCGCATTGTGGGCCGAGGTAACGGGTGGGTACCGTCGCCACACCCACCCAGATTTGAGAACTACCGGAGGAAAACGTGGCACTTCCCCAGCTGACAGAGGAACAGCGCGCTGCGGCGCTGGAGAAGGCCGCCGCCGCCCGCCGCATCCGTGCTGAGCTGAAGGAGCGGCTGAAGCGGGGCGGTACCACTCTGGTCGACGTGTTGAAGCAGGCCGAGGAGAACGAAGTCCTCGGCAAGATGAAGGTCTCGGCTCTGCTCGAGGCTCTTCCGGGCGTCGGCAAGGTCCGTGCCCAGCAGACCATGGAACGACTGGAGATCGCACCCAGCCGTCGTCTTCGCGGCCTCGGCGACCGGCAGCGCAAGGCGCTGCTGGCCGAATTCAGCGGCGAGTGAGCGGCATCGGTCAGGACCACCCGGTGAACCCGGGCGCTGACCGCGGCGGTGAGCCGGTGGCGGGAGTCGAATCCCGGCACCGGCTCACGGTCGTCTCAGGGCCTTCGGGGGTCGGGAAGTCGAGCGTGGCCAAGGAGCTGCGCAAGCTGGATCCGGAGATCTATTTCAGCGTCTCGGTGACCACCAGGAAGCCGAGGCCGGGTGAGGTGGACGGCGAGCACTACCACTTCATCGACCGGGCCGAGTTCGACCGTATGGTCGCCGGCGGCGAACTGCTCGAACACGCCGAGTTCGCGGGCAACTGCTACGGCACCCCGCGCGGGCCCGTCGAGCGGGTGCTCGCCGAAGGCCGCAACGCGATACTGGAGATCGAACTCCAGGGCGCGCGGCAGGTCCGCAGGGCGATGCCGGAGGCCCGGCTGGTGATGCTGATGCCGCCGTCGTGGGAGGAACTGGTCGGCAGGCTGACCGGCCGCGGTACCGAGAACGAAGCCGCGGTGAAGGCCAGGCTGGCCGAGGCCGAACGCGAACTCGCCGCCGCCGGGGAGTTCGACGAGCGCGTCGTCAACGCCGACGTGCGAGAGGCCGCTGAGCAGTTGCTAAACTTGATAACCGGCGACAAGTAACCCGAAGATTCGGAGCACCACGAGTGACGACTCAGGCCACGCTGCACGAAGAGCTCGAAGGCATCACCAACCCGCCCATCGACGACCTCCTCGAGAAGGTCAGCTCGAAGTACGCGCTGGTGATCTACTCGGCCAAGCGCGCTCGTCAGATCAACGACTACTACGCCCAGCTGGGCGAGGGCCTGCTGGAGTACGTCGGCCCGCTGGTCGAGCCGGGCCCGCGTGAGAAGCCGCTGTCCATCGCCCTGCGCGAGATCCACGGCGGCCTGCTCGAGCACACCGAGGGTGAGTAAGACCTCGATGGCCGCGGCGGCTGTCAAGGCGACAGTAGGGCGCGGGCCTGCCGAAGGCCCCGCTATCGGGATGGCAGGGCGTTGATCAGCGTGAGCGAGGTCGTCGAAGTGACATGCCCTGGCAGCCCGATCGCGGTGCCGCGCGGAATCGCCGAGTACACCGTTGAGTAAACCCAAGATCGTCCTGGGCGTGGGCGGCGGGATCGCCGCCTACAAGGCCTGTGAGGTCCTCCGCGGACTGACCGAAACCGGTCACGACGTCCGCGTGGTCCCCACCGAAGCCGCGCTGAACTTCGTCGGCGCGGCCACCTTCGAGGCACTGTCCGGGAACCCGGTGCACACCGGCGTGTTCACCGAGGTGCCCGAGGTCCAGCACGTCCGCGTCGGCAAGGAAGCCGACCTGGTGATCGTCGTGCCCGCCACGGCGAACCTGCTCGCCAAGGCCGCGCACGGCATCGCGGACGACCTGCTGACCAACACCCTGCTCACCGCCCGGTGCCCGGTCGCCTTCTTCCCGGCGATGCACACCGAGATGTGGGAGCACCCGGCCACCCGCGACAACGTGGCGCTGCTGCGTTCGCGCGGCCTGGTCGTCGCCGAACCCGCCGCCGGCAGGCTGACCGGCAAGGACACCGGCAAGGGACGGCTCGCCGACCCCGCCGAGATCGTCGACCTCGCCCGGCTCCTGCTCGCCGTGCCGAAGGCCCTCCCGCGCGACCTCGAAGGCGTGCGCGTGGCCATCTCGGCGGGCGGCACCCGTGAACCACTGGACCCGGTCCGGTATCTGGGCAACCGTTCGTCGGGCAAACAGGGCTACGCGCTGGCCCGCGTCGCCGCCCAGCGCGGCGCCGAAGTCACGCTGGTCGCCGCGCACACCATCGCGCTGCCGGAGCCCGCGGGCGCGAAGGTCGTCCACGTGTCGACCGCCGAGGAACTGCGCCAGGCGATGCACGCCGAGGCCGCCACCGCCGACGTCGTGGTGATGGCCGCCGCCGTCGCCGATTTCCGGCCGTCCAACCGGGCGGACCACAAGATCAAGAAGTCCGATGACGCGCCGGACCCCGTGGTCGAGCTCGCGCGCAACGCGGACATCCTGGCCGAACTGGTGCGAAACCGGGCGAACGGCCAGGTGGTCGTCGGTTTCGCCGCCGAAACCGGGGACGACAAGGGCGGCGTACTGGATCACGCCAGGGTCAAACTGAAGCGCAAGGGCGCGGACCTGCTGGTGGTGAACGCCGTCGGCGAGGGGAAGGCCTTCGGGACCGAGGACAACTCGGGCTGGCTGCTCGGGGCCGACGGCACCGAGATCCCGATTCCCCTCGGCGCCAAGGCTGAACTGGCGTCCACATTGTGGGATGCTGTTGTGACCTTGATGAAGCGTTGAGAGCCCGCCCAGCGATAGTCAGTAGGCTTGATTGCAAGCTGAGGGGTGCCTAACTTACTGGGCATCAGACGTCTAGGTGAGGGAGTGACGGCCACCGTGAGCGCGTCCACGAGCAGACTGTTCACGTCGGAATCGGTGACCGAAGGTCATCCCGACAAAATTTGCGATGCCATCAGCGACTCGATCCTGGACGGTCTGCTGGCTAAAGACCCGCGCAGCCGGGTCGCGGTCGAAACCCTCATCACCACCGGGCAGGTGCACGTCGCCGGAGAGGTGACCACCGAGGCCTACGCGGACATCCCGACCATCGTCCGCGACGTGATCCTGAAGATCGGCTACGACTCTTCGGCCAAGGGCTTCGACGGCAACTCCTGCGGCGTCAACGTCGCGATCGGCTCCCAGTCGCCGGACATCGCACAGGGTGTCGACACGGCGTACGAGTCCCGCGTCGAGTCCGACGAGGACGAGATCAACCGCCAGGGCGCGGGCGACCAGGGCCTGATGTTCGGCTACGCCTGCTCGGACACCCCCGAGCTGATGCCGCTGCCGATCGCGCTGGCGCACCGGCTCTCGCAGCGGCTGACCAGGGTCCGCAAGGACGGCGTGCTGCCGTACCTGCGCCCGGACGGCAAGACCCAGGTCACCATCGAGTACGCCGGCGACCAGCCGGTGCGGCTCGACACGGTGGTCGTGTCCACCCAGCACGCCGACGGCATCGACCTCGAGCAGATGCTCGGCGTCGACGTCCGCGAGCACGTGGTCGCCCCGGAGATCGCCGACCTCGGCCTCGACACCTCCAACGTGCGGCTGCTGGTCAACCCGACCGGCCGCTTCGTCATCGGCGGCCCGATGGGCGACGCCGGCCTGACCGGCCGCAAGATCATCGTCGACACCTACGGCGGCATGGCCCGTCACGGTGGCGGCGCGTTCTCCGGCAAGGACCCGTCCAAGGTGGACCGCTCGGCCGCGTACGCGATGCGCTGGGTGGCGAAGAACGTCATCGCCGCCGGGCTCGCCTCGCGCGCCGAGGTCCAGGTCGCGTACGCGATCGGCAAGGCGGCCCCGGTGGGCCTCTTCGTCGAGACCTTCGGCACCGAGACGGTCGACCCGTCGAAGATCCAGGCCGCCATCCAGGAGGTCTTCGACCTGCGTCCGGCCGCGATCATCCGCGACCTCGACCTGCTTCGCCCGATCTACGCGCCGACGGCCGCGTACGGCCACTTCGGCCGTCCCGAGCTGGAGCTCCCGTGGGAGAGCACGGCGCGGGCCGCGGACCTGAAGTCGGCCGCGGGCGCCTGATCCGTCGTTCCGTCCGTGAAGGCCTCCTTGCCTACCTTGAGGGTAGGGAAGGAGGCCTTCACTACGTCTGCCTGCTGGAAGTGGCGACATGCTCGTCAGGGCGGTGGCGGGCCCGGCCGCAGCCGACGTTGCGAAAGCCACTTTCGCAACGTTGAAGGTTGCGAAAGTGGCTTTCGCAACCCCCGGTCGAGCCCAGCACCCAACAGAACCCCGGCGTTACAAGACGACACGCGAAGACGCCACCCGTGCACCCGCAGTAGGTACACAAAGACACCCTTGGTCCTAACCCGAATCGCCACTCGCGACCACCTTGACCTGCGCGGTACGCGTGCGATGAACGGTCCGTTCCTGGCAAATTTCGCAAGCAGCGGACCGTTCATCGCACGCGGTGACCGGCACTGGCGCCCGAGTCTGGTAGAGATCACCGGGTGAGCAGCAGTCCCGAACCGACCCCGCTGTGGGACCTTCCGGAGCCGAAAGCCGAGCCGGCGCGGAAGGCCAAGCCGGCGCGCGCGAAAACGGCCAGCCGCCGCGGCGCGCAGAACCCCGCGCCCGAGAACCCGGTCGCCCGGATCGTCGTGGACATCCCGCTCACGCACCTCGACCGCACCTTCGACTACCGGATCCCCGAGAAGCTGCACGAAGCCGCCGTACCCGGCTGCCGGGTCCGCGTCCGGTTCGCGGGTCAGCTCGTCGACGGGTACCTCGTCGAACGCGCCGACACCACCGAGTTCACCGGGAAGCTCGCGTACATCGACCGGGTGACCTCCAGCGAGCCGGTGCTGCCTCCGGCGCTGCACACGCTCTGCAGGTCCGTCGCGGACCGGTACGGTGGCACGCTCAGCGACGTCCTGCGGCTCGCGATCCCGTCCCGGCACGCGAAGGTCGAGGCCGAACCGCCCGCCGAACCCGCGCCGTCACCGGAGCCGCCCGAAACCACCGCCTGGGAGAAGTACCAGAGCGGTCCGGCGTTCCTGGAGGCCGTCGCGGAACGGCGTCCCGCCAACGCCGTCTGGCAGGCGCTTCCGGGCGAGGACTGGCCTCGCCGCCTCGCCGAAGCCGCCGCCGTCGCGGCCGCCGCTGGCCGGGGTGTCGTCATGGTGGTTCCCGACCATCGCGACCTGACACGGCTCCACGACGCGTGTGTTTCCTTGCTGGGCGCCGATTCCGTGGTCGCGCTGATCGCCGGGCTGGGGCCCGCCGAGCGCTATCGCCGGTGGCTCGCGGTGCTGCGCGGCGCGGTGCGCGTCGTCGTCGGCACACGCGCGGCGATGTTCGCGCCGGTCGCCGATCCCGGCCTGTTCGTGGTGTGGGACGACGGCGACGACGTCCACCTCGACCAGCACGCGCCGTACCCGCACGTTCGCGACGTGCTGATGGATCGCGCGCACGCCGCGAAGGGCTCCATGCTCGTCGCCGGGTTCGCGCGGACCGCCGAAGCGCAATTCCTGGTGGAATCGGGCTGGGCGCAGCCGCTCGTGGCGGCCCGCCCCGAACTGCGGGCGGCCGCGCCGCGGGTCACGCCGGTCGGTGAGGACTTCGACGTCGCCCGGGACGAAGCGGCGAAGGCCGCGCGGCTCCCATCGGTCGCCTTCGAGGCGGCGCGGCAGTCGCTGGCGGGTGGATTCCCTGTGCTGGTCCAGGTTCCGCGTCGCGGTTACGTCCCGGGGCTCGCTTGTGGCAACTGCCGGACGTCGGCGCATTGCCGTCGTTGCGCCGGCCCGTTGTCCTTGCCCGGCGGGCTGATCGACGGCTCGCCGAGGCCGCCCGCGTGCCGGTGGTGCGGTGTCCCCGAGACGAACTTCCATTGCGCCGCTTGCGGTTCCGTCCGGCTGCGGGCGGTCGTCGTCGGCTCCAAGCGGACCGCGGAGGAACTGGGCCGGGCGTTCTCCGGCTTCCCCGTGCGGACCTCGGGCGCGACGGAGGTTTTGGCGTCGGTGCCCGGAAAACCGGCGCTGGTGGTGTGCACGCCCGGAGCCGAGCCGGTCGCGGAGGGCGGCTACGGCGCGGCACTGCTGCTCGACGGCTGGGCGCTGCTCGGACGGCAGGACCTGCGCGCGGGGGAGGAGACCCTGCGCCGCTGGATGGCGGCCGCGGCCCTGGTGCGGCCGGGGACCGACGGCGGTCGCGTGTTCGTCGGCGCGGAAGCGGGCTTGTCGGTCGTCCAGGCTCTGGTGCGCTGGGACCCGGGCTGGCACGCGAGCCTGGAACTGGCCGAGCGGCGCGAACTCGGGTTCCCGCCCGCGATGCGGATGGCGAGTATCG
This sequence comes from Amycolatopsis roodepoortensis, assembly GCF_024628825.1. Classification (NCBI taxonomy): domain Bacteria; kingdom Bacillati; phylum Actinomycetota; class Actinomycetes; order Pseudonocardiales; family Pseudonocardiaceae; genus Amycolatopsis; species Amycolatopsis roodepoortensis. The sequence goes on along the minus strand of NZ_CP102415.1, from coordinate 1,847,121 downwards.
AGGGCACGCCGGACGCGGTCGCCGGACTGCTCGACGACCTCGCCCTCCCGGAGACCGGTGAGGTGCTGGGCCCGGTGCCGCTCGGCGAGGTCGACGAGGACGGCAACGCCGAACGCGAGCGGGCCCTGGTGCGCGTCGCGCGCCCGGACGGGAAGGCGCTCGCCGCCGCCGTCCATGCCGCGGCCGCGCGCCGGGACGCGCGCAAGGCCCCGGAACCCATCCGGATCCAGCTGGACCCCCTGGAGCTCATCTGACCCCCTGCATTTCGTCCTCTGGATGCGGTAGTTGCGCGTGCAAGGAGCGCACTCAGAGGACGAAATGCCTGGCGTCAGAGGGTCGTGCCGGGGGCGGCGAGGACGTCGGCGCGGGCCGAAGCGCCCGGAGCGGGCGAAGCGGGCTTCGCGGCGGAGTCACCCAAGGCGGCGGTGAGCAGGGTGACGATCTGCGATGAGATCGCCGCCCGCCGCGCCTCGAAATCGGCGTCGGTCAGCGCCGAAGGATCGGCTGGTGTGCCGAGGACGGGTGTGTGCAGATGCCCGCCCGCGATCCCGTCCAGGCCGAGGCCGGTCCGCAGCCGGTTGCTGCGGTACATGGACTCGTTCGACAGATAGTTGCCGCCGCCGCCCGAAGCGGCGATCTCGCCGGGCTTCGGCGCGTCCGTCCGGCACACCGCGGTTCCTGTGCCCGGCTTCGTGCTGTCGGGCCAGACGCAGAACGCCTGGTTGTACAGCACCTGGTACGCCCCGGCGGGCGCGGCGAGCATCTTTTCGTACGGCAGCGTGGTTTCGATGAACTGGACGTCCGGCTGCGGCCAGCCGTCGGCGGGCGGGACCGGGCCGCGGACGGGCTCGTCGAGGTTGTCCGGCGAACCACCGCGCCAGGCACCGGCCCAGCGTTCGATGTCGAACCGGCCGGGACGGCCCTGGCTGATCGTCATGATCAGCTCCGGACGGCGGAAGCGGTCCTGGAACGCCCGGCCATAGGCCGCCTCGACGATGCCCGCGTCGAAGTAACTCCACACCACCGGGAACGAGACGGCCTGCACCCGCGCCGGCCCGGTCGGGGTGTCGATCACCTTGCCGTCCAGATGCAGCGCGGCCGCGCCCGACGGGTTCGCGATGCGGACGCCCGCGCCGTTGAGGGTGAACGGGTCGAAGCCGCTCACCAGTACGCGTCGCAGCTTCTGGCCGGACGGGAAACGGGCGTCGTCGAGTCCACGGGCGCCGAAGTCGAACGTCTTCAGCAGCTCCGCGCGGGCGGGCGCGGACAGCGGGAAACGCGGCGTCCACTGCCGCAGCGCCTTGCTCATCTGCAGACGCGCCCAGTACAGCGGCCGGTCGTCGGCCTTGTCGATGCTGCCGAGATCGGGACGGCGGCCCTGCGCGCGGTCGACGGCGGTCCGCCAGAGCCCGTCACCGGCGGTCTCGGCGAGCTTCCCGGCGCGCAAAGCGGTCTTCATCGCGCACAGGCGGGCCGTGAAATCGGAGACGAGCTTGTCGAATCCGGCGAGCCGGACGAGCTCCGGACCGACCGCCGGCCCACCCGAAGGCAGGGTCGCGGTGAGCCGCTTCTCCTCCACGGTGATCGCGGCGGAGGCGTCGAAGCAGGCACGCGCGTCTTCCGCTTGGGCGACGCCGGGGACAGCGAGGACGGGGAGTGCGATGAGCAGCGGGAGGAGCGCGCTCCACCGCCTGCCGGGTGTCTTCATGGGCCGCATTCTTCTCACCGAGGCCCGCCGGCACTACCGACGTTCGCAGGTCCGGCCGGGTCTTGTCCGAGGTGGACAGGCGGGGCAGACTCGCGCCATGGCCGCGCACAGAAGCACTCTGGGACGCATCACCGCAGTCACCGCGATCGCCGCACTGGTCGGCACCGCCGCGCCGGGTACCGCGGCCGCGGCACCACCGACACCCAAGTCGCCGACCGCCGTCGGCTACCTGGGCGCGGTGTCGAGTATCGACGCGGACGCGACCGCGATCGGCACGAAGATCCTGCGTGAGGGCGGCAACGCCGTCGACGCCGCCGTCGCGACGGCCGCCGCGCTCGGCGTCACCGACCCGTTCTCCGCCGGGTTCGGCGGTGGCGGATTCTTCGTCTACTACGACGCGCGCACCGGCAAGGTGCACACCCTCGACGGCCGCGAGACCGCGCCGTCGACGGCGAACGAGAACCTCTTCGTCGAGAACGGCAAGGCGATCCCGTTCCCCGAAGCGGTGACCAGCGGGTTGGGCGTCGGCGTGCCCGGCACACCCGCCACCTGGGACGAAGCCCTCCGCAAATGGGGGACCAGGTCGCTGGCGAAGGCGGTGAAGCCCGCCGAAGAGCTCGCCCGCAAGGGCTTCACCGTCGACCAGACCTTCAACACCCAGATCGCGAACAACGCCGCCCGCTTCTCCGCGTTCCCCTCGACCAGGTCGCTGTATCTGCCCGGCGGCGCGCCGCCCGCGGTCGGCTCGACGTTCAAGAACCCGGACCTCGCGGGCACGTATGCGCAGCTCGCGGCGAAGGGCACCGACGTGCTCTACCGCGGCCCGATCGGCGCGGACGTCGTCGACACCGTCCGGAAGCCGCCGGTGGACCCCGCCTCGACGCTTAAGGTGCGCCCCGGCGACATGACGGCGGCCGACCTCGCGAAGTACCGCGTCGTCGAGCGGAAGCCGACCAAGACGAAGTACCGCGGCCTCGACGTCTACGGCATGCCCGCGCCGTCGTCCGGTGGGCTGACCGTCGGCGAAGCGCTGAACATCCTCGAGAACACGAAGCTCTCCAAGCTGGAGAAGGCCGACTACCTGCACTACTTCCTGGAGTCGACGAGGTACGCCTTCGCCGACCGCAACCGGTGGATCGGTGACCCGGCCTTCGTCGACGTCCCGGCGAAGGAACTGATCAGCCAGAAGTTCGCCGACAGCCGCGCGTGCCTGATCGACCCCGCGAAGGCCGGGACGAGCCCGGTCGCGCCCGCCGACCCGCGCAAGCCCACGCCGTGCGTGGCGGGGACGAACCCCGCGCCGACGCCGTACGAGGGCGAGAACACCACGCACCTCACGGTCGCCGACCGGTGGGGCAACGTCGTCGCGTACACGTTGACCATCGAGCAGGAGGGCGGCAGCGGCATCGTCGTGCCGGGCCGCGGATTCCTGCTCAACAACGAACTGACCGACTTCTCCTTCACCCCGGTGACGCCGGGTGTGCCCGACCCGAACCTGCCGGGCCCGGCCAAGCGGCCGCGTTCGTCCATGGCGCCGACCATCGTGCTCGACCACGGCAAGCCGTTCCTCGCCGTCGGCTCGCCCGGTGGCGCGTCGATCATCACCACGGTGCTGCAGATCCTCACCGGCCGAATCGACCGGGGCCTGAAGCTCGTCGACGCGATCGCCGAACCGCGCGCCTCACAGCGGAACTCGGCGGCCGCGCAGGTCGAGCAGGCGTTCCTGGACCAGACCGAGGTGCTCAAGGTGCTGAAGGCCAAGGGGCAGGGCTTCTCGACGACGCCCGCGGAGATCGGGGCGGCGACCGGTGTCGAGCGGCTGCGTGACGGCCGGTGGCTCGCCGCCGCCGAACCGACCCGCCGGGGTGGCGGCTCGGCGGCCGTCGTGCTGCCCTGGCCGCCCAGGTAGCCCGGACCGCGCGTGAAGGCCCCCTTCCCTCGGCTCAGCCGAGGGAAGGGGGCCTTCACGCGCTTCAGCGGAGTGCCAGGGGAGAGCGAGCGCGCCGGGGTGGTGAGCTCCTTCTAGACTGAGCGGCGATGTTCGCCCAGTCAGAGGTACCCGTCCCCCCGGCGGAGGTGCGTTGATGCGCCTCGTCTTCGCCGGCACCCCCGAACCCGCCGTCCCGTCGCTGCGCGCGCTCCTGGCGTCCGAGCGGCACGAGGTCGTCGCCGTCGTGACCCGCCCGGACGCCCAGGCAGGCCGCGGCCGCCGGGTGGTCCGATCGCCGATCGGCGCGCTGGCCGACGAGCACGGGATCGAGGTGCTGACCCCGCCGAAGGCGAGCGACCCCGCGTTCCTCGCCCGGCTCGCGGAGATCGCGCCCGACGCGTGCCCGGTGGTCGCGTACGGGGCGTTGCTGCCCCAAGCCGCGCTGGACATCCCGGCGCACGGCTGGGTCAACCTGCACTTCTCGCTGCTGCCCGCGTGGCGTGGCGCCGCGCCGGTCCAGGCCGCGATCCGCGCCGGGGACGAGATCACCGGCGCCTCGACCTTCCGCATCGTCAAGGAACTCGACGCGGGACCGGTCTTCGGCGTGGTCACCGAGCAGATCACCGCCACCGACACCGCCGGGGAACTGCTCGGCAGGCTGGCGGAGTCCGGGGCGAAGCTGCTCGTGTCCACGATGGACGGCATCGCCGACGGAACGCTGCGCGCGGTCGAGCAGACCGGCGACGGGATGACCTACGCGCCCAAGGTGACCGTCGAGGACGCCCGGGTCTCGTTCGCCGACCCGGCCGCCGCCGTCGACCGGCAGATCCGCGCGGTCACGCCGGAACCGGGCGCGTGGGCCGAGTTCCGGGGCGAGCGGCTGAAGCTCGGCCCGGTGACGGTCGTCGACGAGCCGGGGCCCCCGCCCGGCGAACTGGTCGTGGAGCGCAAGCGGGTCCTGGTCGGCACGGCGTCGAAGCCGGTGCGGCTGGGCGAGGTGCAGGCGCAGGGGAAGAAGCGGATGGCGGCCACCGACTGGGCGCGCGGTACGAGGATCGAACAAGGAGAGCGCCTGCAGTGAACGAGCGTAGGGAACGCCGGCCGTCGAGGCCGGATCGCGGCCGTCCCGGCCAGCGTAAAGAGGGGCCGAGCCGCCCGCCGCAGATCGACCCGGCTCGTCAGGTCGCCTTCGACGTCCTGCGCGCGGTCCGGGAAGACGACGCGTACGCGAACCTGGTGCTGCCGCAGCTGCTGCGCACCCGCCGGATCTCCGGCCGCGACGCGGCGCTGGCCACCGAGCTGACCTACGGCACCTGTCGCGCGGTCGGCATGCTGGACGCCGTCATCGAGGCCTGCCTCGACCGGCCGCTGGCCAAGGTGGACGCCATCGTGCTGGACGGGCTACGGCTCGGCGCCTACCAGCTCCTGCGCACCCGCATTCCCCAGCACGCCGCTGTCGGGTCCACTGTGGACCTCGTCCGCGCCGAAGTCGGTTCATGGATCGCGGGTTTCGTGAACGCCGTACTGCGCTCGGTGTCCGAAAAGGACGAAGAGACCTGGCTGAATGAGCTGGCCCCCGACGAGGCCGTCGACCCGATCGGGGCCTACGCCCTGCGGACGGCGCATCCGCGCTGGGTCGCCCGGTCGTTCGCGGAAGCCTTGGGGGACAAGGGAGCGGAGCTGAAGGCCGCCCTGGAGGCCGACGACGACCGCCCCGACGTGCACCTGGTCGCCCGGCCCGGCGAGATCAGCGCGGAGGAGCTGGCCGCCATCACCGGTGGCGACGTCGCGCCGTACTCGCCCTACGGTGTCCGGATGCCCGCGGGCTCCGGCGACCCCGGCGACATCGAGCCGATCAAGGAGAAGCTGGCCGCGGTGCAGGACGAGGGCAGCCAGCTGTGCGCCGTCGCCGTCACCAGGGTGCCGCTCTCCGGCTCCGGCCCCGACGTGCGGTGGCTGGACCTGTGCGCCGGCCCGGGTGGCAAGGCGGCGCTGCTCGGCGCGCTGGCGGTGGCCGCCGGCGCGACCGTCGACGCCGTCGAGAAGGCGCCGCACCGGGCGAAGCTGATCGAGAATGCCGTCCAGGACCTGCCGGTGACCGTGCACGTCGCCGACGGCCGCGAGACCGGCCTCGAACCGGGTTACGACCGCGTCCTCGTCGACGCGCCGTGCAGCGGTCTCGGCTCGCTCCGCCGCCGCCCCGAGGCGCGCTGGCGCCGTCAGCCCAGCGACATCTCGGATCTGACGAAACTGCAGGGCCAGCTGATCACCGCGGCGCTGGACCTGGTCCGGCCCGGCGGCATCGTCACCTACGTCGTCTGCTCGCCGCATCTGGCCGAGACCGAAGGCGTCGTGGGGGAGACCGCGCGCCGCGCCGGTGCCCAGATCGTCGACGCGCGGGAGTTCTTCCCGGGGGTCCCGCAGCTCGGCGACGGCCCGTACGTCCAGTTGTGGCCGCACCGCCACGGCACGGACGCGATGTTCTGCGCCATCCTGCGGAAGCCGGACACCGCCGGGTGAGCAGGGTCCTCGGCCTGGTCGCGAGCTCGTGCGGCGGACTGGACACCCGGTTCGCCGCACAGCTCGCGAAACCCGCCGCGGACCGTGGCTGGGAGCTCGCGATCACGCTGACCCCCACCGCCGCCCGCTGGCTCCAGGAGACCGGCGGGCTCGCCGACCTGGAGAAATGCACCCGGCTGCCGGTCCGCGATACCTCCCGGCTGCCGGGTGAGCCACGCCCGCATCCGGACCCCGAGGTGTTCCTGTTCGCGCCCGCGTCCGCCAACTCCGTGGCGAAGCTGGCGCTGGGTATCGCCGACAACCAGGCGCTGACCGTGCTCGGCGACGTCCTCGGCACGCCGGGCATCACGATCGTGCTGGGCTACCAGATCCAGGACACGCGGATACACCATCCGGCGTGGCAGCGCCATCTCGACACGCTCGCCTCCGCCGGGGTCACCACCGCGCGGCTCAGCCCGGAGGCCTCGTGGACCTCCGTGCTGGACCTGCTGCCGCCGGTCTAGCGGGCGCAGAAACCGGTGTCGAGCGCCTTGGTGAGGTCTTTCGACGCCTTGTCCGGCAACGGGTTCTGGTTCACCACGACGTTCACCCGCCTGCCGTGCGGGACGGCGCCCGACAGGTTCGCGTAGCCGACGATGTTCCCTCCGTGCCCCCAGAACCGGCCACCGCACGAGAGTGGGACGGAGGCGATGCCGAGGCCGTACTCCGAGCCGGGAACACCGCCGGGTCGAGGAACGGTCCGCTGCATCTCCGCCAGCTGTGCGCGCGGCAGGAGCCTGCCGTCGACGAGCGCGCCGTAGAAACGGGTCAGGTCTTCACCGGTCGAAACGAGCCCGCCGGAGGCGCCGGCGGCAGACGGATCGAATTCGGTGTAATCGGTGAGGCCGCCGGGCCCGGGCGCGTAACCCCTGGCGTGCGGGCGCGGCAGCTCTTCGTTCCCGCGCTGCGGCAGGGAGGTTCCGCGCAGACCCAGCGGCTCGCTGATCCTGCTCCGGATCTCGTCGGCGACGGAGCGGCCGGTGAGTTTCTCGATGAGCATCCCGGCGATGATGTAGTTCGTGTTGGAGTACGCCCAGCTCGTCCCGGGGGCGAACGCCGGCGGATGTGCCAGGCCGATCGCCACCAGTTCTCCGGGTTCCGCGCCGCGATGGCGCCACTCTTCGAGGTCGAGGTCACGGACGTAGTCGTAGAGCCCGCTGGTGTGCTGGAGCAGCTGGCGCACGGTGATCTTCGTGCCGTCGTTGCCGTTCCCGCCGACGAGCCCCGGCAGGTACCGCTCGATCGGCGTGTCCAGCCGCACCTTCCCCTCGGCGACCAGCTGCAGGATCACGACGGCGACGAAGGTCTTGGTGACGCTGGCCGCCCGGAACTTCGAACCGTGCGGGAACGGTGTCCCGGTCTCGACGTCGCCGACGCCTTCGCGCTCCGACCACGTCCGCCCGGACGGGTTCGTCACCGTCGCCTGCGCGCCGGGTACTCCGTCCTGCACCAGTGTTTTCAGCGCTTCGTCGACGTCGTGACGGGCTCCGCCGCCCGCGGCGAGCGCCGGGGCGGCCGTCGTCGTGGCGAGCAGCGCGACCAGGGAACAGGTGGCGATGATCTTCTTGCCTGGCAAGGATTTTCGCATGGGTTCCAAGCTAGGGAGGCTCGGGCGCGGTAGCCATGGGGTAAACCCCCGCGTCGTACTGGGGTTTGCCCCAGCTGGCCCCATCGGACCGCCCACCGTCGGTCGGCGCGGGTCGCGAAAGCCACTTTCGGGACATCTGACGTCGCGAAAGTGGCTTTCGCGACATGGCCGGGCGTGGGGCCGCGCACCGAGAGGTTCAGCGCAGGCTGTGCCCGGGTGCGACCACCCCGGTCTCGTAGGCGAACACCACCGCCTGGCTGCGGTTGGCCGCCCCCAGCTTCCCGAAGATGTTGCCCACATGGGTCTTGACGGTTTCCAGGCTGATCACCAGCTCGGCCGCTATGTCCACATTGGACATCCCGGTGGCGATGAGCCGCAGTACCTCGGTCTCCCGTTTCGTCAGCGAGGAAGGCCGCGGAGCGAGGCCGGACGGCGCCGGGCGCGCGGTGACCATCCGCCGGATGGCGTCGGGGAACAGCAGGGTCTCCCCGGCGGCGATGGTCCGGATGGCGTGCGCGAACTCCTCCTTGCGCGCCCGCTTCAGCAGGAATCCGCTCGCCCCGGCCAGCAGCGCGTCGTAGACGTAGTCGTCGTTGTCGAACGTCGTGATCACGAGGACCTTCGGCGGTTCGGGGATTCCGGCCAGTACCCGCCGGGTCGCCTCGATCCCGTCCACCCCGGGCATGCGCACGTCCATCAGGACCACGTCGGGACGCGTCCGCCGCACCAGATCGACCACTTCGCCGCCGTCACCGGCCTCCCCGACCACGGTCAGATCGGGCTGGTTGTCCAGCAGTGAACGCAATCCCGCCCGAAGCAAGGGTTCGTCGTCGACGATCAGGACACGCAGGGTCATGAGCGCGACCGTAGCGGGATCGTGGTCACCAGCCGCCACAGCGGTTCCCCGTCGACGGCGGGACCCGCGACGAGCTCGCCGCGCAGCGCTTCGACGCGTTCGGTGAGCCCCGGCAGCCCGTTGCCGCCGCGGCCCGAAGCGGTCGCGTGCGCCACGAGCGGGTTCACGATCTCGATCCGCAACGCGTCGGCGAGCACCGCGACCCGCACGGTCACCGGGCCGGGATGGGCGTGCCGCAACGCGTTCGTCAGTCCTTCTTGGACGATCCGGTACGCCTCCCTGGACAGGGTCGCGGGAAGTTCCGCCGCGGGCCCGGTCAGCTCGTAGTCGATCACCGCGCCGCCCGCGCGGGCCCGTTCGGCCAGCGTGCCCGCCTCGATCAGCCTTCGTTCGGGTTCCCGGGACGACCGGTCTTCCCGCAGCAGGCCGAGGACGTGGTCGAGGTCTTCGAGCGCCGCCCTCGACGACTCCTCGATGGTGCCCAGCGCCCGGCGCACCAGTTGCGGTTCGGAATCGACCAGTTCGGCGGCCGCGGCGGCCTGGATGGTCGACGTCGTCAAGGTGTGGCCGATGGAGTCGTGCAGTTCGCGGGCCAACCGGTTGCGCTGCTCGAAGTGGTTCGCCCGCACCTCGGCCGCCGCGAGGCGTTCGGTGGCCGACGGTCCCAGCAGGGCGACGGCGCAGTACTGGAACAACCTGGTGAACCCGGCGAGGACGTAGGCGATGACGACCAAGGTGAGCAGCGCGATCGGCAGCGTCCACAGCCCGCCGGTGCCCGGTTCGATCGTCACCCGTTCCCCGAAGACCTCGATGGGGCTGCCGCCGCCTCCCGCCCACACCACGGCGAACACGAAGCCGAGCATCAGGAAACAGCCGAGTCCGAACAGGATCCAGCCGAGCGTGGTGTGCACGAGCAGCCACGCCGCCGAGCGCCAGCGCTCCGCCCAGGCGATCTTCGTGTTCGGCAGGGGCTGCGCGATGCGGGTGCCCAGCATCTGGTCGGAGAACCAGATGCCGGCCCGCCGCATGGGTCCCGGCAGTCCGGCCAGCATGACCAGCACGCCCATCGCGAGCATCCCGTAGACGAGTTTCAGCCGCACGTCGCCGGGGATCAGCACGGCGGGGATGAGCGCGATCGGGAACGGGACGGCCGTCATCACCATGCCGAGGAGCCCGAACGGGACGCTGCGGTAGCTGCCGATCCGCACGAGGGGCTTGAAGGGGTTGACCATGCGGGGAACGCTATTCGGCGACGCGTGCGCGCACCTCCCACTGCGGTGCCATTTCGCGTCATACTCCAGACCGGGTCGCCGGTCACAGCCGGTTAGCGGGCGTTAGCGGCGCCCTCCTACACTCGGGCGCGTGGCTCACCGACCTTTGATCGCACCCAGCATCCTCTCCGCGGACTTCGCCCGGCTCGGCGACGAGATCCGCGCCGTCGCGGGCGAGGGGGACACTCGCGCGGACTGGGTCCACGTCGACGTCATGGACGCGCATTTCGTGCCGAACCTGACCCTCGGGCTCCCCGTGGTGAAGTCGCTGCTCAAGGCCACCGACGTGCCGATCGACTGCCACCTGATGATCGAGAACCCCGACAAGTGGGCCATCGGGTACGCCGAGGCGGGCGCCTACAACGTCACCGTGCACGTCGAGGCCGCGCACGACCCGATCGCGCTGGCGAAGAACCTGCGCGCCGCCGGGGCGAAGGCCGGCCTGTCGATCAAGCCGAACACGCCGATCGAGGACCACCTCGAGACCCTCAAGCACTACGACACGCTGCTGGTGATGTCGGTCGAGCCCGGTTTCGGCGGGCAGTCGTTCATCGAGGGCGTCCTCGACAAGGTCCGCACCGCACGGCGCCTGGTCGACACCGGCCACCTCAAGCTCGTCGTGGAGATCGACGGCGGGATCAACGCCGACACCATCGAGCAGGCCGCCGAGGCCGGCGTGGACTGCTTCGTCGCCGGTTCCGCCGTCTACGGCGCCGAAGACCCTGGTAAGGCCGTCGCGGCCCTGCGCGAGCAGGCGGCCCGCGTCCGCGGCTGATCCCGCCTCGTGATCCGCCGTCGGGTCAGGAGAAGGAATCGGTCCCGGTGGGTGTTGGATGAGGGAAGCACCGTTTCCAGCGACGGTGCGACCCAGGAGGAGGGCAGCAGGAGTGTTCACCGGCATTGTCGAGGAACTCGGCGAGGTCACCGCGGTCGAGCAGATCCCGAACGCCGCGAGACTGACCGTGCGGGGGCCGCTGGTGACCAGCGACGCCGGGCACGGCGACTCCATCGCGGTGAGTGGCGTGTGCCTCACCGTGGTCGCGGTGGCGGGCGGTGAGTTTACCGTCGATGTCGTGCACGAGACCCTGCAGCGCTCCAGCCTCGCGAAGGTGCACGTCGGCGACGTCGTGAACCTCGAACGCGCGACGCCGGCGGGCGGCAGGCTCGGCGGGCACATCATGCAGGGCCATGTCGACGGCACCGGCGTCTTCCTCAAACGCGACGAGGTGGGACTCACCACGTTCGCGCTGCCGAAGAAGCTGTCCCGGTACGTCGTCGAGAAGGGGTCGATCGCGGTCGACGGCGTCTCCCTCACGGTCGCTTCGGTGACCGACGAGGAGTTCTCCGTGGCCCTGATCCCGACCACCCTCGAACTGACCACCCTCGGCCGGAACACCCCGGGTGACCTGGTGAACCTCGAGGTCGACGTGGTCGCCAAATACGTCGAGAAGCTGGCCATGCCGCACCTGCGCGCGCAGGGGGACAATGGCGGTACGGAGGAGCGGGCGTGAGCGAGACGAGTGCGATTCCGGGGTCGGCCGGGCTGACCCCCTGTGGAGGCGGGGTGGCCGTGAACGCCGATGCCATCGAGGCGGCCATCGCCGACATCAAGGCGGGCCGTCCGGTCGTCGTGGTGGACGACGAGGACCGCGAGAACGAGGGCGACCTGATCTTCGCGGCGGAGAAGGCCACGCCGGAGCTGATGGCCTTCATGGTGCGCTACACCTCGGGGTACGTCTGCGTGGCGCTGACCGAGCCCGAGGCGGACCGGCTCGATCTGCCGCCGATGTACCACACGAACCAGGACCAGCGCGGCACCGCGTACAGCGTCACGGTCGACGCCGCCGAGGGCATCACCACCGGTATCTCCGCGGCCGACCGGTCGCACACCGTCCGGCTGCTCGCCGACCCGGCGTCGAAGGCGTCGGACTTCCGGCGGCCCGGCCACGTGGTCCCGCTGCGTGCCAAGCAGGGCGGCGTCCTGCGGCGCCCGGGGCACACCGAGGCCGCCGTCGACCTGGCCCGGCTCGCCGGGCTCTCGCCGTCCGGCGTGCTCTGCGAGATCGTTTCGCAGAAGGACGAGGGCGACATGGCCCGCCGCGACGAACTCGAGGTCTTCGCCGCGGACCACGACCTCAAGATGATCACCATCGCCGACCTGATCGCGTACCGGCGGCGCACCGAGAAGCAGGTCGAGCGGGTCGCCGAGGCGCGTATCCCGCTGGCCGCGGGCACCTTCCGGGCGGTCGGCTACGACAGCCTGCTCGACGGGATCGAGCACATCGCGTTCGTCTACGGCGAGATCGGCGACGGCGAGGACATCCTGGTCCGCGTGCACTCCGAGTGCCTGACCGGCGACGTCTTCGGCTCGCTGCGCTGCGACTGCGGCCCGCAGCTGGAGGCCGCGCTGGAAGCGGTCGCCAAGGAAGGGCGCGGCATCGTGCTCTACATCCGCGGCCACGAGGGCCGCGGCATCGGGCTGCTGCACAAACTGCAGGCCTACCAGCTGCAGGACGCGGGCGCGGACACCGTCGACGCGAACCTGCAGCTCGGCGTCCCCGCCGACGCGCGGGACTACGGCACCGGCGCGCAGATCCTGTGCGACCTCGGCGTCCGCTCGATGCGGCTGCTGACGAACAACCCGGCCAAGCGCGTCGGGCTGGAGGGCTACGGCCTGCGGGTGAGCGGGCGGGTGTCGCTGCCGATCTCGCCGAACCCGGAGAACCTGCGCTACCTCAAGACCAAACGGGACCGGATGGGGCACGACCTGTCCCAGCTGGAGCATTTCGACCAGGTCGGCGCCGAGGTCGACCAGGGCAACGGAGGTGGCACGCGGTGAGCGGCGAGGGCCGTCCGGACGTCGAACTCGACCTGTCCGACTGTAAGAACATCCGGCTCGGGATCGTGGCCACGCGCTGGCACACGAAGATCACGAGCGCGCTGCTGGAACGCGCCCTCGAGGCGGCCAAGGCGGCCGACCTGGAGGAGGAGCCGACGGTCGTGCGCGTCGCGGGCGCCGTCGAACTGCCCGTCGCCGCGCAGGCGCTGGCCCGCACGCACGACGCGGTCGTCGCGCTGGGCGTGGTCATCCGGGGCGGGACGCCGCATTTCGAGTACGTCTGCGACGCGGTCACCGCGGGGCTGACCAGGGTCGCGCTCGACGAGAGCACCCCGGTCGGCAACGGCGTGCTCACCTGCGACACCGAGCAGCAGGCCCTCGACCGGTCGGGGCTGCCCGGCTCCGTCGAGGACAAGGGCTACGAAGCGACGGTCGCCGCGCTGGACGCCGCGCACGCGCTGCGGAACCTGCGCCAGCCATGGACCGAGCGGGGTTTCGTGTGAGCGTCGAGGCGGATGTGATGACGGAGTCCGAGGTCGTGGTGGTGCGGCCCCGCCGTGCCCTGGTGATGTGCTCGGTGCTGGCGGTGATCATGCTGGCGACGTTCGTGGTCGTCGCGGTTCTGCTGCGCGGCTCGGACACCGGCGTGATCTTCCAGCCGTCCGACCAGGCGGCGATGATCGGCATCGGGGTCCTGCTCGCCGCGGGCACGATGCTGTTCGCGACCGCGCGCGTGAAGGCCGACGCCGACGGCATCGAGGTCCGGAACGTGCTGATGACCAAGAAGTTCGCGTGGAGCGAGGTGCTCTCGGTGAGCTTCCCGGACGGGGCCTCGTGGGCGCGGCTCGAGCTGCCGGACGACGAGTACTACTCGGTCATGGCCGTGCAGGCGGTGGACCGGGAACGCGCGGTGGCCGCGGTTCGGGCGCTGCGGAAGTTGCACAAAGCGGCCTGGGAAGGCTGACGCGGCTCTCTCCCTGGCGTGCGATGAAGGGGCCTTTCATCGCGTTCGGGGCCCTCACATACCGCGGGCGGCCAGGGACGCCGGAACGTGGTGGGTCGGGGTGGTCGTGAGTGGCGATTCGGGTTAGAACCCGAATCGCCACTCACGACCACCCCGACCCAGGACCAGCCGGCACGCCCCCGCCGGCCGCTCACAGCGAAAGATCCACCACGATCGGCGCGTGGTCCGACGGTCCCTTGCCCTTCCGCGCCTCACGGTCCACATAGGAATCCGTCACCGCGCCGGCCACCGTCGCGTCGGCGTACACGAGGTCGATCCGCATTCCCTTGTTGTTCGGGAAGTTCCCCGCCCGGTAGTCCCAGTACGTGAACGGGTGGTCGTACTTCAGCGGCCGCGGGAACACGTCCGACAGCCCGAGATCGCGCAGCGCGGCGAGCGCCTTCCGCTCCGGCTCCGTCACGTGCGTCGATTCGGCGAACACGCCGATGTCCCATACGTCCGCGTCGGTCGGCGCGATGTTGAAGTCGCCCAGCACCGCGAACGGCAGCCCGCGCGCCTGCTCCTCCCGCACGGTCGCCTCCAGCGCCGAAAGCCAGGCGAGTTTGTAGGCGTAGTGCGGGTTCTCCAGGTCGCGCCCGTTCGGCACGTACACCGACCACAGCCGCAGCCCGCCGCAGGTGGCGCCGATGGCCCGCGCGTCGGCCTTGTCCTCGAAGGTGGGCTCGCCGGTCAGCCCGCGTGTCACGTCTTCCAGCCCGACGCGGGACAAGATCGCGACGCCGTTCCAGCGCCCGATGCCGTACGCGGCCGTCTCGTAGCCGAGTTCCTTCACCGCGTCGAAGGGGAAGGCGTCGGTGCCGCTCTTGAGTTCCTGCAGGCACAGCACGTCCGGCTGCACCGAGCCGAGCCACTCCAGCACCCTCGGCAGCCGGGGCCCGATCGAGTTCACGTTCCAGGTCGCGATCCGCATGCCCGCGAGCGTCCCACACCCCACCGACACCCGGACGCGAAAGGGCCCTCCGGGACGGGTCGCGTCCCGGAGGGCCCTTTCACCGGGGTGGAGGTCAGACCCCGGTGGTCGAGCGGATCCAGGAGCGGGCCGAAGCGACGCTGCCGTAGTTGTTGGTGCCGCGGATGTTCGAGCCGCTCTGGTTCTGCACGGTCGAAGCGACACCGACCTGGACGCCGTTGTAGACCTGGGGGCCGCCCGAGTCGCCCTTCCACGCCGAGCCGTTGATGCCGACGCTCTGGATGGCCGGGCCGCCGTAGGCGTCGCGCGAGCTGCCGGTGACGCGGACGTCGGCCACCTTCAGCGCCGAGGCGGGCGGGCCGGTCGGGGTCTCGCGGCCCCAGCCGTAGAGCTGGTTGGTGCTGCCGACCGGCGGGTTCGAGCCGGCCAGGCTGATCGGCGTGACACCGGCGTCGGAGGCCAGGTGCAGCAGGGAGATGTCGGCACCGTTCGGCGAGGACACCTTGCGGTCGACGGCGATCTCACGCCCGCCCTGGAGCTGGTTGCTGCCGACGCGGACCCGCATGCCGCTGCCGTCGGAGTCGAGGCAGTGCTTGGCGGTCAGGACCCAGCGCTGGGCGATGACGCTGCCGGAGCAGTTGAACCCGTCCCACTGACGGCCCGGGGTGTTGACGTAGACCTGGGCGCCCCAGCTCACGGTGGGGGCGGTGCCGCCGCCCACGATGTTGGGCTGGACACCGGTGGGGGTGCCCGCGGAGGCGGTCGCGCCGGCGGTCATGGTGAGGGCTGCGGCGGCGAGGGTGGCGGCGCCCAGCGTACGAAGACGGCTCACGGTGCAGGAGTCCTTTCGAGCGTCATCTGACGAAGAACCGAGTGAAGTGGAACTGGGACGGAAAGTAATCACCCGGTTCACCCGCTAGGAACCAACGAACGTCGGATCCGGCCGAAGACCCGACTTAGGTCGGTATACGTAATGAAATACGGACCGCATCGTGGTAGGCGCCACTCGAATGAGGGCTAGAGCATGGGGGCTCGCAAGACTGTCGGTGGTGCCCCATAGGCTTGGCGGCGTGGCTGACCCGACCACCTACCGTCCCTCGCCGGGGAGCATCCCGGACGCCCCTGGCGTGTACAAATTCCGTGACGCCACGAAGAGGGTCATCTACGTCGGCAAGGCGAAAAGCCTCCGAAGCAGGCTGAACTCCTACTTCGCGGACCTCACCGGCTTGCACCCGCGCACGCGCCAGATGGTGACGACGGCGGCGAGCGTCGAGTGGACCGTGGTGAGCACCGAGGTCGAGGCGCTCCAGCTGGAGTACAACTGGATCAAGGAGTTCGACCCGCGGTTCAACGTCCGGTACCGCGACGACAAGAGCTATCCGGTCCTCGCGGTCACGATGAACGAGGAGTTCCCGCGCCTGCACGTCTATCGCGGCGCGCGCAAGAAGGGCGTGCGGTACTTCGGTCCGTACGCGCACGCCTGGGCCATCCGCGAAACGCTCGACCTGCTGCTCCGCGTCTTCCCGGCGCGCACCTGCTCGGCGGGCGTCTTCAAACGGCACGGCCAGATCGGCAGGCCCTGCCTGCTCGGTTACATCGGCAAGTGCTCCGCTCCGTGCGTCGGCAAGGTTTCGGCCGACGAACACCGCGCCATCGTCGAGGACTTCTGTGACTTCCTCGCCGGCCGCACCGACGCGCTGATCCGCCGCCTGGAACAGGAAATGGCGGCCGCGTCCGAAGAGCTGGAGTTCGAGCGCGCGGCCCGGCTGCGCGACGACCTCGGCGCGTTGCGGCGCGCGATGGAGAAGCAGGCGGTCGTGCTCGGTGACGGCACCGACGCGGACGTCGTCGCCTTCGCCCACGACGAACTCGAAGCCGCCGTCCAGGTCTTCCACGTGCGCGGCGGCCGGGTCCGGGGCCAGCGCGGCTGGGTGATCGACAAGGCAGAGGAGATGGACGTCAAGGATCTCGTCGACCATTTCCTCACGCAGTTCTACGGTGAGGAGGCCGAACGCGCGGACGACCCCGACCTCGGGTCGCCGGTCCCGCGCGAGGTCCTCGTCCCCGAGCTGCCCGCCGACGCCGAGGCGCTCGGTGAATGGCTTTCCGGGCTGCGTGGGTCGAGGGTGAGCCTGCGGGTGCCGCAGCGCGGGGACAAGCGCGCGCTGGCGGAGACGGTGACGCGCAACGCCGGCGAGGCGTTCACCCAGCACAAGCTGCGCCGCGCCGGCGATCTCACGGCGCGTTCGGCCGCGCTGGCGGAACTGCAGGATTACCTGGCGCTGGAAACCGCGCCGCTGCGCATCGAATGCGTCGACATCAGCCATATCCAGGGCAGTGACGTGGTGGCCTCGCTCGTGGTGTTCGAGGACGGGATCCCGCGCAAGTCCGAGTACCGGCGTTTCGCCTTGCGCGAGGCCGCGGAAGAGGGCGACGTCGCTTCGATCGCCGAGGTCGTCCGGCGCCGTTTTTACCGCTATCTCAAAGAGAACGCCGAAGGTGCCGAGGTCGATCCGGAGCGCCCGGGCATCGACCCGGAGACCGGCAAACCGCGCAAGTTCGCGTACGCGCCGAACCTGCTCGTCGTCGACGGCGCGGGCCCGCAGGCCACGGCCGCGGCGGACGTCCTTTCCGAGTTGGGCGTCACCGACGTCGCCGTGGTCGGCCTGGCGAAGCGGCTGGAGGAGGTGTGGCTGCCGGGCGATCCCGATCCGGTGATCCTGCCGCGCACCTCCGACGCGCTGTATCTGCTGCAGCGGCTGCGCGACGAGGCGCACCGCTTCGCCATCCGGTACCACCGGGAGAAGCGGTCCAAGCGGATGCAGGTGTCCGCATTGGACGGTGTGCCCGGACTGGGGCAGGCTCGCCGTACCGCGCTGATCAAGCATTTCGGCTCGGTGAAGAAACTCCGCGAAGCGCGGATAGAGGAGATCGAGGCGGTGCCCGGCTTCGGCAGGCGCACCGCCGAAGCGGTCGTCGCGGCACTCGCAGGGGAGACAGCCGCGGCGGCGGGGGAGTCCAGTACGTGACCGGTGAAGGGACCATCGTGAGTGCGCAAGAAGAAGGCCGCGGTTCGGGGATGGAGGTCGCGGTCGTTTCCGGTCTGTCCGGCGCCGGCCGCAGCACCGCCGCGAAATGCCTGGAGGATCTGGGCTGGTTCGTGGTGGACAACCTGCCCCCCGAGCTGATCGCCACCATGGTCGAGCTCGGCGCGCAGGCGCGGGGCGCGATCACGAAGGTCGCCGTGGTGATGGACGTGCGCTCGCGCGCGTTCACCGACGACCTGGCTTCGGTCATCAAGGACCTCGACGCCCGCGGGTACAAGCCGCGTGTCCTGTTCCTGGAGGCCACGGACGCGGTGCTGGTGCGCCGGTTCGAGGCCGTCCGCCGCGGGCACCCGATGCAGGGCGACGGCAGGCTCGCCGACGGCATCACCGCCGAGCGCACGCTCCTGGAGCCGCTGCGGGAAGAGGCCGACCTCGTGCTCGACACGTCGTCGCTTTCGGTGCACGACCTGCGCGCCAAGATCGAGGACGCCTTCGGTTCCGAGTCGAGCACGCAGACCCGCGTCACCGTGCTCTCGTTCGGCTACAAGTACGGCCTCCCGATGGACGCCGACCTGGTGATGGACGTCCGTTTCCTGCCGAACCCGTTCTGGATCCCGGAGCTGCGCGACCACACCGGTCTCGAAGGCGAGGTCCGCAACTACGTGCTCAGCCAGGAAGGCGCGGACGAGTTCCTCGACCGCTACCACCAGCTGCTGCGCCTGATCGGCGCGGGCTACAAGCGCGAGGGCAAGCGGTACCTGACGCTGGCCGTCGGCTGCACGGGCGGGAAGCACCGCAGTGTCGCCATTTCCGAGGAGCTCGCCCAGCGTCTGTCCAATGAGGACGGTATGGCCGTGAAGGTGGTGCACCGCGACCTTGGCCGCGAGTGAACCGCGCGCGGTCGCACTGGGGGGCGGGCACGGCCTGCACGCCACCCTCACCGCGTTGCGCCGGGTGACCTCGCAGGTCACCGCCGTGGTCACCGTCGCGGACGACGGGGGCTCGTCCGGCAGGCTGCGCCGGGAACTCGGGCTGCTGCCGCCGGGCGACCTGCGGCAGGCCTTCGCCGCGTTCGCCGCCGAAGACGGCGGGACCTTGTGGGCGGAGGTGTTCCAGCACCGCTTCGGCGGTGACGGCGCGCTCGCCGGGCACGCGGTCGGGAACCTGTTGCTGGCCGGGTTGTTCGAGGTGCTCGGGGATCCGGTCGCCGCGCTCGACGAGGCGAGCAGGCTCATGGGTATCTCCGGCCGCGTCCTGCCGATGTCACCCGAACCGCTGGAGATCCAGGGCGAGGTTTCGGGGCTGGACGCCGAGAATCCCGGGGCGCTCCGGCGGATCCGCGGTCAGGTGGCGGTGGCGACGACGCCGGGGCAGGTGCACCGGATCAGCCTCCACCCGGCGGGCCAGGCCGATCGGCCGCCACGCGGCTGCGCCGAGGCGATCGAGGCGGTGCTCGGCGCGGACGTGGTGTTCCTCGGCCCGGGGTCGTGGTTCACCAGTGTGCTGCCCCATCTGCTGGTGCCGGATCTGCACGACGCGTTGCTCCGAACGGACGCCACGAAGGTCGTGATCCTCAACCTGATCCCCCAACCGGGGGAGACCGCGGGGTTCTCGCCGGAGAAGCATTTGGACGTACTCTTCGAACACGCCCCGGAATTGCGGGTGGACGCGGTCATCGCGGACCGGGACTCGGTGCCCTCACCAGCCCGGTTGCGGGACGCGGCCGGGAGACTGGGCGCGCGGGCGTTGCTGGGGGCGGTGGCTGACCCGGTCGTGACGGGGCGGCATGATCCTGATGCGCTCGCGGGCTGTATGCGAGACGCTCTGGAGTCTCACCGGGGGAGGAGCTGAAGGTATGGAGGGGCAGCGATGGCGATGACCGCCGCCGTGAAGGACGAGCTGAGCCGGCTGGAGATCACCAAGATCGGCCCACGCCGCGCGGAGGTCGCGTCGATGCTGCGATTCGCGGGCGGGCTGCACATCGTGGCCGGCCGCGTCGTGGTGGAGGCCGAACTCGACACCGGTTCGGTGGCGAGGCGGCTGCGCAAGGAGATCCACGAACTGTACGGGCACCAGTCCGACGTCCACGTCATCTCCTCCAGCGGATTGCGCAAAGGCACGAGGTACGTCGTCCGGGTGGTCAAGGACGGCGAGGGGCTCGCCCGGCAGACCGGCCTGATCGACCAGCGCGGCCGTCCGGTGCGCGGGCTGCCCGCCGCCGTCGTGTCCGGCGGGGTCGCCGACGCGGAAGCCGCCTGGCGCGGCGCGTTCCTGGCGCACGGTTCGCTCACCGAACCCGGGCGCTCGTCGTCGCTCGAAGTCACCTGCCCCGGCCCCGAGGCCGCGCTGGCGCTCGTCGGCGCCGCCCGGCGGATGGGCATCCAGGCCAAGTCACGCGAGGTCCGCGGCGCGGACCGGGTCGTCGTGCGTGACGGCGACGCCATCGGCGCGCTGCTCACCCGGCTCGGCGCGCACACGAGCGTGCTCGCCTGGGAAGAGCGGCGCATGCGTCGCGAGGTGCGCGCCACCGCGAACCGGCTCGCGAACTTCGACGACGCGAACCTGCGGCGTTCGGCCCGCGCGGCCGTCGCGGCGGCGGCGCGGGTGGAGCGCGCGCTGGACATCCTCGGCGACTCCGCGCCGGAGCACCTGCTCGCCGCGGGCAAACTGCGCCTGTCGAACCGGCAGGCCTCGCTCGAAGAGCTGGGCCAGCTGTCCGATCCGCAGATGACGAAGGACGCCGTCGCCGGCCGGATCCGCCGCCTGCTGGCGATGGCCGACAAGAAGGCGAAGGAACAAGGCATTCCGGACACCGAATCCGCGGTCACCCCGGACATGCTGGAGGAAGACGAGGCCTGAGTAGCACGCATTCAGTCCTCTGGATGCGGTACTTGCACAAGCAAGGATCGCATCCAGAGGACTAAATGCGGTGTTCGCCGAAGACTTCGCAGGTGGCCGGGTCGCCATCGAGGGCGGCGGTCGCCAGGAGGACGGCGCCCGAGGTCCACGTGGTGCGCTCGTCCGGCCAGAATTCCTCGTCCGCGTACTGATAGCCGGTCCAGTACGAGCCGTCGTCGAGCCGGAGCCGGGTGAGGCACGCGAGGAGTTCGGCCGCGCGGGCCCGGTCGCCGCGGGCGGCGAGGGTCAGCGCCAGTTCGGCGGTCTCCCCGCCGGTGACCCATGGCTCGTGGTGCACGCAGCGCACCCCAAGGCCGGGTACGACGAACCGGTCCCAGTCCGCCGCCAGTCGCGCCGAGGCGTCGGCACCGGTCACCACGGAGCCCAGAACCGGGTAGTACCAGTCCATCGCGTGCGGTTTCGGCGCGAACAGCCGCGGCTCGCCGATCAGGGCCGCCCGCAGCCGGTGCGCCGCGTCCCGCCATTGTGGACGGTCCAGCCCCAGCGTGGACGCGAGCGCCAGCGCCTGCGTCAGCGCGTGGTGGATGCTGCTGCATCCCGTGACCAACCGGATTTCGGGGTCGTCGCGCCAGGAGATGGCACCCGACGGCTGCTGCCGCCGAAGGACGGCGTCGATGGCCCTGTCCACGACGGGCCACATTCGCTCCAGCCGGACGCGGTCTCCGGTCAACAGGTAATGGTGCCGTGTCCCGACCGCGACGTAGGCGGTGAAGTTCGTGTCCATAGTGGACAAGTCGATTCCGCCGCCGCGGTACCGGGCAGCCCAGGATCCGTCGGGACGCTGGTTCCGGACGAGCCAGTCGTACGCCGCTTCGGCCTCGGCGCTGAACCCGGCGACGTCCAGTCCCATGGCGGCTTCGAGATGGTTCCACGGATCGAGGTGCCCGCCGGTCTCCCAAGGGATCCCGCCGTCGGGCCGCTGCACGTCCGCGATACCGGCGGCGGTGGCCTTCACGGTTTGCGCGCGTAGACGACGAGGCTCTTGCCGAGCACGGGATTCAGCGCCCACTCGGCGAACCGCACCGGCCGGGGGCTCCGCATGATGTCCCAGACCAGGAACCGGTGGTACAGCGCGCAGAGCCGGTGCTCTTCGTCGGGACCGACCGCGCATTTGAGCCACCAATACGGCGAGTGCAGGGCGTGCGCGTGATGGCCACCGGTCGTCGACAGCCCCGCTTCCCTGAGCTTGCCGAGCAGTTCGCGGCGGCGGTAGATCCGGATGTGCCCGCCTTCGACCTCGTGATACGCGTCCGAGAGCAGCCAGCAGATCCGCTCCGGCCACCAGCGCGGCACGGTCGCCACGAGCCTGCCGCCGGGCGCCAGGACACGGCTCGCCTCCGCGAGCACCCTCCGGTCGGCGTGGATGTGCTCCAGCGTCTCGGCCACGATCACCCGGGTGAACGAACCGCTGGGGAACGGAAGCTTGAGGGCGTCCGCGCGGACGGCCAGCGCCGAAGCGGTGGCGGGAGCCTCGCCCGCCTCCGCCAGGTTGGCGAACATGTCCCGCACGTGTTTGAGCGCGGTGTCGTCGAGGTCGGCGGCGACCACGTCCGCGCCGCGTTTGTACGCCTCGTAGGCGTGGCGGCCGTCCCCGCAGCCGAGATCGAGCACGCGGTCGCCGGGGCCGACGGGGAACCGGTCGAAGTCGACGGTCAGCATCCGGCACGCTCCCGGCCGAGGACGCGCCGGTAGTACGCCGCGGTCTCCTCGGCGGTGCGCCGCCAGCTCAATGTCCCGGCCGCCTCCAGGCCGCGGGCCGCGAGGTCGGCGCGCAGGTGTTCGTCGCCGAGGACCTTGGTGAGCGCTTCCGCGAGCGCCGGGACATCGCCCGGCGGCACCAGGATCCCCGCGTCGCCGACGACCTCGGGAAGCGCCCCGCCCGTCGTCGCGACGACCGGTGTCCCGCAGGCCATCGCCTCGGCGGCCGGAAGCGAGAACCCCTCGAACAGCGAAGGGATACAAGCGATTTCGGCGGAGCAGAGCAACCGCGCGAGTTCGTCGTCGGTCAGCCCGCTGACGAAGCGGACGCCGGCGCCGGGACCGAGCCGGGCGAGTGCCCGCGCCGCCGGGCCGTCGGGTTTCGGTTTGCCGACGATCACCAGTTCGCCCTCGATCCGTTCCCACGCCGACAGGAGATGTTCGAGCCCCTTCAACGGCTCGTCGGCGCTGGCGGTGGCCACGACGCGCCCCGGGACCCGCGAAATCTCCGGGCGCGGCCGGAAGACCCTGCTGTCGGCGGCGAGCGGGACGACGTGGATCCGGTCCTCCGGCACACCCATTTCTCGGCCGATGGCCGCGCGGGATGCCTGGGACACCGTCAGCGTCGGCAGCCGCCGCGCGACACGGTGCTGCATTTCCACGAACCCGTACCACCGCGCGACCCGTGCCGCCTCGCGTCCGGTGACGGTGGCGAGCTTCAACGCCCGGTCCACGGCGATCGGGTGGTGGACGGTGGCGACCGTCGGCAGTCCACAGTGGAGCATGCCGTAGCCGAGCCCCTGGTTGTCGTGGACGAGGTCGAATTCGCCCCGGCGCTTCGCGAGATGGCGCGCGGCACGCAGGGAGAACGCGAGGGGTTCGGGGAAGCCGCCGCGCCGCATGCCGAGGAATTCCACCCAGGACGGCAGATCACGCAGTTCCTTCGGCCGCGGTGTCCGGAAGGGATTCGGCTCCGCGAACAGGTCGAGCCCGGGGATCTTCGTCAACCGCACGCCGTCATCGACCTCCGGGTACGGAGGCCCGGACAGCACCTCGACGTGATGCCCCAGCGCGGCGAGTTCGCGGCTCAGATGCCGGACGTACACGCCCTGACCGCCGCTGCGCGGGTTCCCGCGGTAGGTCAGGAGCGCGATCCGCAGTGCGCTCACCGCTCACTCCCGCGTACCCCAGTACTCGAGCTGCTCGCGGATCTTCCGGGTTTCGTCGTGCCGTTCGCCGCGGACCTCGACGGAATCGCCGAGCAGCAGGGTCCAGGTCGAGAGCGCCTCGGTGACCTGGCCCGCCTTGGCGAGGGCGAGCGCGAGGCCGAACCGGAGGTCGAGGACGTCGGGATGGCGTTCATTCAGCCGTCCCGTCGCTTCGGTGAGGAGCCGTCGATACTCCGAAACGACGGGGGGGGGTGCTCGATTTCGGCGCTCCAGAACGCGATGTTGTGCCGGACGTGGCCGACGATCTCGTCGTCGCCCAGCGCCTGTTTCGCCCGCGGCAGCAGCTCCCGGGAGAGGCGGAGGGACTCCGCCCCGTTCCCGGTCTTGCCCGTCGCCACCGCGAGTAGGTGCCGGGCGTGCAGCGTCTCGCGATGATCGGCTCCGAGAGCGTGGGTGGCGTCCCGGACAAGGGCTTCGAACGCCGCTCGGGACTCGTCGAAGCGGCCGAGTTCCATGAGGAGGTAGCCGATGTTGTGGCGAATGCTCAAGACCTCTTCGTCGCCACTCGACAGGGTGGCCGTGGCGATCGGCAACAGCTCTTGGAACCGGGCGAGTGCCGCGGCCGCGTCGCCCGCCTTGCCGGTCCACGTCGCGTGCCGGGCCTTGCAGCGCAACGTGATCCGGTCGGTCCCGCCGAGTTCCCGTTCCGCGCGTCGCGCCCAGGCCGCCCAGCGTTCCCGGTTCTCGACGGGAATGTGCGACGCCCGGCGCTCCAACGCGGCGAGAGCGTCTTCGTGGAGTCCGGCGAGCCAGAACAGTTCGGCTTCGTTGGCGATCGCGTAGGCCTGCTCTTGCGTCGGTTCGTCGTTTCCGACCACGGGGGCCACCCTCGCTGTTGCGTCGGCCAGGTGTGCATGCAGGCGCGCCATGGTGCCCGCAGAGACCGTGACGCGACCGACGGTCCACAGCACGGTTTCGCTTGGTAGCCCTGGCTGGGTCCGGGTCACCTCGGTTCCGAGACCCGCGAGCAGATCACGGATGTGGACGGTCTTCGACGGGCCGCCGCTTGTCCTGCTCGCCGCGGTGAGGATCGAGATCGGGATGGGCCCGCGGGTCGAGGCCAGCCCCAGCAGCTCCAGCAGAACGGCGTGCCCCGGCCGCGGCGAGGCCACCGCACCGGTGCCCTGCTCGACGTCGGCTTCTTCGTCGTCCGCCTGGGCGACGCTGATGAAGGTGACCGTCGAATCGCCGAGCCGGAGCACGTCACCATGTGCCAGCGTGGCTGCCGGCATCCGCTGTCCGTTGACGAAGGTGCCGTTGGCGGAATCCAGGTCGGTCAGCCACGCGTTCGTGCCGTCCCAGCGGATCTTGCAGTGCAGCCGGGACACCCGCGAGTCCCCGAGCCGGATCGCGGCGTTCCTGCTGCGGCCGAGTGTCGTGAGCCCGAAGGACAGGTCGTGGTGCGCGGGCGGCTGACCGGGGACGTCGATGATCAGCGTGGCCGGGGTGATCCTCGGTGAAGTGGGCGAGCCGGTGTCGTAGCCGCCCCAACCGCCGGTGCCCGTCTGCTGCCGCGCCGCCGGAGCGGGATCGGCGCTCGGCTCCCACCGCCCGTCCGGCGTCAACGGTTCGAACGGGACGGCCCGTACCAGCGGAACCTCCGTCGCGGGCGGAAGGCGCGCCGGCTCCCGGGTCGCCACGACCGTCGTCACCGGTTCCAAACCCGCTTCCGTCGACAGGCTCCGGACCAGCCCGCACAGCCGTTCCCGGACGTCGGGGTCGAGGTCGTCGAGACCGTCGATCGCGATCCGCACCGGCGCTCCGGTCCACTGTGGAGCGAGCGTCCGAAGCGGACCGAGCAGCGCCAGGTCGAAGGCGCTCGCGCCGCTGCGGGCGGCGTCGTCGAGCCCGGCGTGGTGCGCCTGCTCGGCTTCGGCGAAACCGGGCACGGTGCGCCGCAGCTGGCGGGCCAGTTCCCGCGCGAGCCGCTCGGCCGTGTCACCGCGGCCCGCGAACAGTACGGCGTGCAGGAAGTCGGGCGGCACATAGGATCCCGCCACCGACGGCCGGGCGAGCGCGGCCAGCATGGTCGACTTCCCCGCGCCGGCTTCACCGGTGATCGCGACCAGCCGGGCGCCGGTGAGCAGGCGCCCGACGGTCTCGCCGAGTTTCGGATCCGGCTGATAGTTCGCGGTCAGCCGTTCGATCGTGGGCGCGGCGGGGTTACCCGCCAGCGGCGAACGCCGCCAAGCGGGGGAGGAGTTCAGCGCGAGCCACAGCCCTTGATCGGCCTCGGCCACCTCACGGGTGCCGTCGAAACCGAGGTGGATGGCGGTCTGCATCGGGCACAGGCCGGTGATCACCCGTTTGAGATCCGCGCACCGGACGCGTTCGCCGAACTCCGTGTGCCCCGACCGCAGTACCGAGACCAGCGACCGGCTGAAGCACCCGTTGGCCGCGACGCGGTCGTCCGAGGCGGTGAGCAGGTCGAAGCGCTTACCCGCTTCGCCGACGATCCTCAGCCAGCGTTGACCCGCCTGCCTCGCTCCGATGCCGGCGTGACAGGTGTCGAGCAGGATCACCAGACCGTCGAGCAACGAGTACCGGCCTAGGAGTTCCTTGATGCGCTGGGCGAACAGGAACGACCGGCGGCTGTCCACCGGCAGGCCGGTGTCCTTGGTGAGGAAGTAGAAGTCGTCGTCGGCGTACTCGCCGTGGCCGACGAGCGAAAGGAAGAGCGTCGCCTCGTCGTCCGACGCGCGCTCGAAGGCCTCCACGAGCGCGTCGTCGAGCTCGACCATGGTCGGGTCGACGAGCAGGCCGCGGCCGTCTCCGAGGGCGGGCACGCAGCCGCCGATCTCGGGGTCGAGCAGGGCCGTCGACACCTGATGCCCCGCGTCGGGGAGGAACGAGAGAAGGTTCAGTGAGTCGCATTGCGACGCGACCACCAACGACCTCCGCTCTCCCACGGAGATCACTTTGTCTCATCGGACGGTCACCGGCAAGGGCGGCCCGCGATACTGTGCGCCATGGCTCGGATCGTTCTGGTGCACGGCATCGCCCAGGAACAGAAGTCCGCGGACACCCTCGAGGCCGAATGGCTGCCCAGTCTGGCGGGCGGCGTCCGCCTCGCCGGTGACTCCGCGCTGGCCGACGCCGTGTGGCGCGACGCCCGGCCCGGCGACGCGCGGATGGCCTTCTACGGTGACCTGTTCCGCAAGGACGGCCAGCAGGGCGGCACGGACGAACTCACCGCGGACGAGTGGGCGCTCGCCGAGACCCTGGCGGCGGAATGGCTCCGGAACGCGGCTTCGTCGGCGTCCCGCGAGGCGGACCGGAACCGGGCGAAGGCCGAACTGGACCTGCTCGGTGGTCCGGCGGGGGAGACCCAAGGGGTGCGCGCGGCGGCCCGTCCGGTCCTGAACGCGCTGGTGCGGCTGAAGCCGTTCGCGAGGCTCGGGGTGGCGTTCGCCGAACGCGTGGTGGTCAAGGCACTCAAACAGGTGACGCTGTACCTCACCGACGAGACGATCCGGGAGCGCGTGCAGGAGCGCGTCGCCGAGCACATCGGGCCGGAGACCGAGGTGATCGTCGGGCATTCGCTCGGTTCGGTCGTCGCCTACGAGGCCGCCCACCTGCACGGCCGTCCGCTGCCGCTGCTGCTCACCCTCGGCTCGCCGCTGGGCCTGCGCACGGTGGTCTACGAACGGACCCGCCCGCAGCCCCCGTCCGTCCCGCCCGGCGTCGCGCGCTGGGTGAACCTGGCCGACCGGGACGATCTCGTCGCCGCGCGGCCGGATCTCAGCGGGCTGTTCCCCGGCGCCGACGGTGTCCTGGACAGCGGTTACACGGTCGACAACGGGGCGAAACCGCACGAGGCGGCGTTCTACCTCGCGAAGCGTCGCACCGGCGAGGTCCTCTCTCAGGCGTTAACCCGCGGCGGGCAGGCGTAACGCGGCGGTTTCCGCGGTGACGACCGATGGAAACAGCCGCACTCGAAGATCGCCGGAGAGGTGATCTTCGACGGAAGGGTGGAGCCATGCGGGTATCGGCGGAGGTCGGCACATGGCTCGCGCGGCGCAGCAGCCGGGCGGGTGACTGGTGGGCGGCGGAGCTGGTCGCCGCCAAACGCGGGACCCGGGTTTCGGTGGTGATCCCGGCCCGCGACGAGGAGGAGACGGTCGGTGCGATCGTCGGCACCATCCGGCGCGAACTCGTCGAACGGTTCCCCTTGGTGGACGAGATCCTGGTGGTGGACAGCCATTCCACGGACGCGACAGCCGTCGTCGCCAGGGCGGCCGGAGCGGACGTCGTCGCGCAGGACGTGGTGTTCCCGGAGCTGGAAAGCCTCACGGGCAAGGGAGAAGCGCTCTGGAAGGGCGTCGCCGAGACCACCGGCGATCTCGTCGTCTTCGTCGACGGCGATCTCCGCGACTTCACCGCGGACTACGTGACCGGACTGCTCGGGCCGCTGCTGACCGACCCCGGGATCGCCTACGTCAAAGGCTTCTACCACCGTCCGCTCGCCGGGACGGCGGGCGTCGAACCCGACGGCGGCGGCCGCGTCACCGAACTCGTCGCCCGTCCGCTGCTCAACATGTACTGGCCGGAGCTGGCCGGTTTCGTCCAGCCGCTCGCCGGTGAGTACGCGGGACGACGCGAAGTGCTCGAAGGCATCCCGTTCGTCACGCATTACGGCGTCGAGGTCGGCCATCTGATCGACCTGCTCGAACTGCACGGGCTCGACGCGCTCGCGCAGGTCGACCTTGGTCACCGGACGCACCGTCACCAGAGCACGCAGGCGCTCGGCCGGATGTCCGCGCAGATCATGCTGACCCTGATGGACCGGCTGGAACGCGGCGGCCGGGTGATCTCCGCGGCGCCGCCGTCGACGTCGCTCGCCCAATTCCGGCGTGGGGCGGGGGAATCCGTCGAGCGGGAACTCGTGCTCACCGACGTGGCGCTCACGCAGCGGCCGCCGCTGGAGAGCCTGCCGCCGGAGATCCGCCCGGAGAACTCACCCGCTTTGCGCAGGAGCGCTTAGCGCCTCCTTGGGCTGCCAGCCCGGCGGGCCGAACACGTAGCCGAGTTTGTCCCGCCACGACCCGGCCGCGCGGACGTCGCGCAGGATCGAGCCGTATTCGTGGAAACCGACCTTGAGCAGGTTGTAGGAGCCGACGTTCTTGGTCAGCCCGTAGGTCGGGCGCTTGCCCTCCGGCACGAAACTGCCGAACATCCGGTCCCAGATGATGAGGATGCCGCCGTAGTTCGCGTCGAGGTACTCCTGATCGCTGCCGTGGTGCACACGATGGTGTGAAGGCGTGTTGAACACGTACTCGAACCAGCGCGGCAGCTTCCGGATCTTCTCGGTGTGCACGAAAAACTGGTACACGAGGTCGATCGACAGACCGGTGAGGATCATCCACGGCGGGATGCCCGCCAGCGCGAGGATCGACCAGAACGGCAGCTGGAAGTACGGGGTCCACTTCTGCCGCAACGCCGTCGAGAAGTTGTAGTGCTCGCTCGAATGGTGCACCTGGTGGCCCGCCCACATGAGCCGGACGCGGTGGCTCGCCCGGTGATAGGCGTAGAAGACGATCTCCTGGCCCAGCAGCATCAGGACCCAGGTCCACCAGTCGTGCGGGCTGAACTTCACCGGGGCGAGTTCGTAGAGCGCGGCGAACACGAAGAGCATGACGATGCGGAAGACGCCGTTGATCACCACCGCCACCGCGCCCATGGACATGCTCGTGCGGGTGTCCTTGACGCTGTAGCCGATGACGTTGTCGTCGTGGCCCAGCACGTGCAGCGCGAGGATCTCGATCGCGACGAACAGCAGGAACACCGGTGTCGCCAGCAGCACCGGGTCACTCAGATGGGCAAGAAAATCCGCCACCGCACCTCTCCCTCGTCCGCCCCCGTTATCTGACCATCAGGTAACTTACCCAAGGGTCACTTACCTCAGGGTAAGATAACCGCCGTGACAAAAGCAAGGGCCGTCGGCACGAAGGGGGTGCCCCGCGAAGAGCGGGAGACCCAGATCGTGCGCGCCGGGACGGAGGAGTTCGGCAGGAACGGGTACGCCGGGGCGTCGATGGTGGAGATCGCCCGCCGGGTCGGCGTCACGAAACCCTTGCTGTACCAGTACTTCGGCTCGAAGGACGGGCTGTACCTGGCCTGCCTGCACCGCGCGGGGGACAGGCTGACCGAAGGCGTCGCCGAGACGATGGCGGCGGAGGCCGAACCGCCGGAACGGATGCCGCTCGCGGTGCTCTCGGCCATTTTCGAGACGTTCGACAACGACCGGTACGCCTGGAAGCTGCTCCGCGACCCGACGGTGCCCTCGACGGGTGAGATCGCCGGCGTCGCCATCGACTATCGCGACCGGCTCGACGGGTTCGCACTGGTCGGCGCCGCCCAGCTGATGCACTCGCGGGGCCTGGACGACGATCGCGACATCGAGGCGATCGCCCAGGTGTGGACCGGTGTGGTCGATTCGCTGATCAGCTGGTGGATCGACCAGCCGGACCAGGACGCCGCGGCGATGACCGAGCGCTGCGGGCGGATCATGCGGAACCTGTTCGGCTGGTGAACGAAAAACCACCCCGCCGGGAGATCCCGGGCGGGGTGGCTTTCCTCCAGCTCACACTGGATACGGTCGGGGTGCCCGGCGCCGCTCCGGACACCCCGGCCGTGCTCAGGACGCGGCGCTGGATTTGCCGCGCAGCTTGACGTTGGCCGTCGAGGCGTTCTTGATCGCCGTCTCGATCTGCGCCATCGTCGAGGACGAGGACAAGCCCGGCACCGTCGCCGACTTCAGCGCGTAGAGCGTGAAGGTGTAGGGATGGCTGGAGCCGCCGGGGCAGGGGCCGAAGTACTTCTGCGAGTTCGCCCCGCTGCCCATGGCCTTCTGCTTGGCGCCGTTCTGGTTCGGGACGGTGTAGCCCGCTCCCAGGCCCTCGGGCAGTGAAACTGTGGACCCCGCGGACGCCGGGATGTCCCAGATCGCCCAGTGCAGTTTGTTGCCGTTGTTGGCCACGTCGGCGAAGACGATCGCGTATCCCTTGGCGCCGGTGGTCCCGGCACCCCACGCCAGCGGCGGGGACGTGTCCTGGCCGGCGGTGCCGTCACCGGCACAGGTGAACTTGTCCGGGATCGACGCGTTGTCGGCGAACGCGGAACTGGTCAGCTTGAACGCTCCCGGCTGCGAGGCGCCGGGGAACTTCAGCCGGACCACGACGTTGTCGATCCCGCTCGGGGTGCCGCCGTTCTTGTCCGCGTTGGTCGAGGTGACCCACAGACCGCCGTCCGGGGTCTTGGTGACCGAGCGGAGCCTGCCCCAGCGGCCGGAGAACAGTGACTGCACGGAGCCGACGCCGTTGCCCGCCGCGTTGATCTGGGTGGCGAAGAGCTGCTCGCTGGTGACGGCGGCGACGTAGATCCAGTCGTTGACGATCTCGATCCCGCTCGGCCCGCCGGAACTGGTCGCCCAGGTCTTCTTCGGTGCGACCGTGCCACCGCAGGAGCCGCTGGTGCCCTCGCACTGGGGCCAGCCGAAGTTGCCGCCCTTCTGGATCAGGTTGAGCTCGTCCAGTTTGCCGTCACCGAACTCCGAAGCCCACAGCTGGCCGCGGGAGTCCCACGCCAGGCCCTGCGGGTTGCGGTGCCCGAAGCTCCACACGTAGCGGGCGTTGCCGCCGGTGGAGAAGAACGGGTTGTCGCCCGGAGCCGATCCGT
This sequence comes from Amycolatopsis roodepoortensis, assembly GCF_024628825.1. Classification (NCBI taxonomy): domain Bacteria; kingdom Bacillati; phylum Actinomycetota; class Actinomycetes; order Pseudonocardiales; family Pseudonocardiaceae; genus Amycolatopsis; species Amycolatopsis roodepoortensis. Next base: position 1,815,866 of record NZ_CP102415.1, on the reverse strand, counting down.
CGGGGTTGACTCGCAGGATCTTCCCGTTGAGCGAGCCCTTGTTCTGCGCCGTGTCCTTGTTCTGCCCGTCGCCCACGGTGGCGTAGAGCTTGCCGTCCGGGCCGAAGCGCAGCCTTCCGCCGTTGTGGTAACGGTTCTTGGCGATCCCGGTGAGCACCGGCGTCGAGGACGACGACAGCTTTCCGTTCTCGTAGGTCATTTTCACGATCCGGTTGTCGCCGGACGCCGTGTGATACAGGTAGATCGCGTGATCGGTGGCGTAGTTCGGCGAGATCGCGATGCCGAGCAGGCCGCCCTCGCCGTTGGTGCCGACCGCGCCGGGCACCTTGCCGACCGTGGTCTTCTCACCCGACGGCGTGATCCGCAGGATCTCGAACCGGTCGCGTTCGGTCGCCAGCGCCGTGCCGTCCGGCAGGAAGTCGATCGACCAGGCGAGGTCCGCCTTCGTGATGTCCTTGTCGTACTCGGGAATCCCGCCGCCCGCGGCGCCGCTGGTCTTCGCGGTCAGTGCGTTGCTCGCGGCCGAGGCGTTGCCGTCGAGGTCGCGCGCCTTGACCGTGAAGGTGTACGACGTGTTCGCCGTCAGGCCGGTCACGGTGGCTTCGAGCGACGGCGTCGTCGCGACCTTCGTGGTGCCCTGGTACACGTCGTAACCGGCGATGGTGCCGCTGTTGTCCGTGGAAGCGTTCCACGCCAGGGAGACGCTGTTCGCCGTCACCGACGTCGAGCGGAGGTTCCCCGGTACCGTCGGCGGCGTGGTGTCCCCGCTGGGCGGCGTGGTGAACTGGACGACATTGCTTTGCTGCGAAGGGTTTCCGGCCGCGTCGAAGGCTCCGACCGAGATGTCGTAGGCCGTGTTCGGCTGCAGGTCGTCGACGGTCGTGGTGAGCGTGTTCCCGTCGACGCTCTTGAGGACGTTGCCGCCGCGCATGACGTCGTAGCGGACCACGCCGACGTTGTCGGTCGCGGCCTCCCAGGTGAAGGTGGCGCTGCGGGCCTTGATGTCCTTGGCGGCCAGGTTCTTGGGCGGGGTCGGCGCTTCGGCGTCGAGCACCCCGCTCGCGGTGAGCTTGTCCGCGTTGGGCCCGCCGTTCGCGGTCGTCGCGGTGGTGCGGATCTTGTTGGCCCCCGCGGCCAGCGCGACGTCCTGCGTGACGGTCTTCCAGGTGGTCCACGCCCCGGTGCCGGGGAAGGACAGTGTCCCGGCGGCGGTGCCGTTGACGCTCAAGGAGACGGGCCGGTCGATCGTGGTTCCGTTGGCGTAGCGGAAGGTCAGCGTCTGGGTTCCGGCCTGTGCGGCGTTCACCGTGTACTCGACATAGCTGCCGGCGACGTTGTCGAAGTTCACGAACCCGGTGCCGGAATAGCCCGCGTGGTTCTTTTCGACGGCGCCTTGGGAGATCGTCGCGGCTTCGGATTCGTGATCGGTCGGTGCCGCGCCGGCGGGCAGGGCCGGCAGGACGGCGAAGGTCATCGTCGTCGCGGCGGCACACGTGAGCAGCGCGCGCCACGGTGGTCGGGGTGCCACTGGAGCCTCCATGCGTGAAGTCGGGGTTCGGGAGGTGCAACGGCGGACCGGGCGAGCCCGGCGGGGGACGTGGAGTTTTAGTTAGGAAACTTTCCTATCTATGGTTCAGATCACACACCAGCGGGTGCTTCGTGTCAATACTTGACCAACATCAACACGGAGAGTCATGCCCCCGAAGGCCATTAGTCCTCTGGATGCGGTACTTGCGTGTGCAAGGACCGCATCAGAGGACTAAACGCGAGGGGTTAGCTGCCGCGGCCAGTGGGACGCGGCTTCGGGGCCGGCGGGTTGCGAAAGCCACTTTCGCAACCTTCGAGGTTGCGAAAGCCACTTTCGCAACGTCGAGTCCGGCCGCTCGCCCGCGCACCGAGCGCAGGTGTCGCGAAAGCCACTTTCAGGACGCCTGATGTCCCAAAAGTGGCTTTCGCGACACCCTCAAGCCGGCGACCACACCCAGCCGGGAGCAGCACCCCACCCGACGCGCGTGAAGGCCCCCTTCCCTCGGCTGAGCCGAGGGAAGGGGGCCTTCACGCGAGAACGGAAGCGTCAGCCGGCGATGTCCGCCCGCGCGATCACCTTCGTGATCCGCGCCCGCACCAACGACTCCTCCGGGACGGCGTTCCGCTTGCCGTAGGCCTCGGCCTTGTCCTCGCCCATGTACCGCCCACCGAGCCTGGTCGCCCATTCGAGCATTTCGTCGAGGTCGTTGTGCAACACGGCTTCGGCGGTGAACTGCACGTACGAGTACGGCGGCTTCTGGTCGTCGACGGCCAGCGAAAGCCGCGGATCGCGTCGCAGCGCCTTCCCCTTGAGGGTGTCCGTGCCGGTGGTGAAGATCAGCTCGTCACCGTCCGGCCCTTCGTTCAGCAGGAACCACACCGGCGTCACGATCGCCGCCCCGTTGGCGCGGACCAGGCCGAGCATGCCCGTCCGCGTGCCCTCGCTCGCGAACTTCCACCATTCTTCCCTGCTCATTTCACGCATGAACCAGACGCTACCGCCGCCCGGAACGCCGGGCACCCCGGTCACCCGTGCGGGGTGGGAGGGTCGGCGACTAGCCTGGCCTGCTGTGCGAGACGACGAGCTGACCGGGATGGGGCTGGCCGACGAGGGGCTGACCCGCCGCCTCAAGGCGCTGGCCTGCACAGCGCCCTTGCACGACCTCGACGCGCGCAAGGCGAAGCTGGACTGGGCGGACGCCACGATCTACCAGATGGCCGAGATCGCCCTGCACACGATCGACCAGGTCACCGTCTCGATGGACTTCGACACCGGCGCCGATCACGACCAGGTGATCGCGCGGCTGCTGCCGTTCGTGGCGCTCCAGGCGCCCGGCCGGACGCCCGACGAGCACGCCAAGGTCGCCCGGTGGGTCCTCGACAACCTGATCAACGTCGGCACCACCGACCGCGGGTTCCGCCGCGTCTACGGCTCCATCGGCCCCGGCGGGGGCTACCAGCGCCGCCAGTTCGACTTCAAACTGCTCGTCGAGCTGGCCGCGCCCGACGGCGAGGTCTACCTGCGCGCCACCGACGAGGCGATCAACGTGCTCGTCGGCGCGCTGGACACGGACGTCGAGTCGGCCCAGATCGCGGCCGAGGTCAAACTGGAGAACCTGATCAACCGCGGCCGCCTCGCCGACGCGAAGCTCGCGGCGGAACAGGCCCGCTACCGGACGGTCCAGTACGGCGAGACCCTGCGCGCCAAACTCGACGCCACCCGGCGCGACGTGCGCGCGGTCGACTGGGAGCGTGAGGTCCCGGACCTGCTGGATCAGGCGCTGTCCCATATCGAGTCCCGGTTCCGCGCCGAGAACGCGATCCTCAAGAACATCACCGCGTCGCGGGACGAGACCGAGGACCTCGACCGCAAACGCCGCGCGGCCGAACTCGTCGACATCGTCAGCGACTGCATCCGCCGCCACACGCGGCTCCAGTCACGGCTGGCCGACGCGGGCGCGGTGTTCCGCGCCGAACAGGACCGCCAGCAGTTCTCCGGGCCGCCGCAGCGCGCGACGATCGACCTGTTCGGCCAGCTCCTGATGCCGACGCTGGGCCTGCCGATCGCCGAAGCCGTCGCGCCCGCCGAGTCGTTCTTCCACTCCTGCGCCGGGATCTCCCCACCGACCGTGCCGTCGCTGTCGTCGCTGGTGTCGCTGCTGCTGCGGCCCGCCCCCGAACGTGACCAGCTCGTCGGCGAGATCCCCGAACCCGAACTCATGCCAGCCGAGGTCACCGACCGGTTCGGTGACGAGCAGTGGCGCCTCGCCGACGACCTGCTCGACCTGCCGGAGGTGCCGCGGCGGCTGTCCGGGCTGCTCGAAGAGGCCCGCCGGATCGATCCCGCGCTCCCGGCCCTGGTCGCCCTGCGGGCGGTGCACGCCTACAGTCCCGAGGTCGGCGCGGCGCTCCGGCAGGGGGAGCGCCAGGTGCTGCTGGCCGTCGACGACGGCACGCTGCTCGAAGATCCCGAGTTCGGCGGAGCGGATCTGCTGCTTTCGTCGGCCACGGTCGATCGCCACGAAGAAGAAGAGGAGGAGGTCGCGTGACGACAACCGGGGACGTCGAATCCGCGGCCAGGCTGGTTTCCTTCGGCATGCGCCCGAAGCAGCTCCCGTCGCGCGACGTCGTGTACGGCGACCTCGTCCGGCGCTACGGCGAGGACAGGGCGTTCAAACAGCTCACGCACGCGGTCGCGGCGGGGCTCGGGCTGATGGTGCTGGAGGTCAACCTCCAGGCCGGGGCCGTGCTGGCGGCGACCGACGAGTCCGTCTTCGAGATCAAGATGGACAGCTACGCGCGGCAGAGCAAGATCCGCGAGCGCCGGGAGACCGAGAAGGTCCTGCACGGGCTCGTCCACCTCGCCACCGCCGCGCTCGGCTACCCGCGCCCGGACGATCTCGCGAACGACACCTACATCGGCCGCGTCAGCGTCGAGCAAGTGGACGCGATGGTGCGCGAGGCCTGCCGGATCCTCGACGAGCGCGCGGCCGAGGCGGAGGCGAACAACGACCCGCTGGCCGACGCGCCCGAACTCGAACAGGCTTGGCGCGCCTATGCCCGGCGTCCGGCGGCGGCGGCGACCAAGGACGGCAGGCTGGCGTCGGACACCACGCGCGGCATGGTCGCGCGCGCCCTGCGCTTCCTCGCCGATCAAGGCTTTCTCGTCCAGGTCAGCGGAGAACAGGGCGGGACCTACCGGACGACACCGCGCTATCAGGTGCAGGTGCGCGAACTCGCCGCCGACGCGGCCTTCGACGACCTGCTGGAACTGAACGTGGTCTCGGTCGCCAACGGTGGCGGGACGTTGCGCGCGGCCGCGTCGGACACGCTTTAACCAAGGGGAGTCGATGTACGAGCTTTCGCGGGTTCGCCTGCACTCGGTGGGCCCGGCGGGCGCGCGGTACCAGGACGTCGTGCTGGACTTCAGCGGCGTCGGTGCGGCCATCACCGCCCCCAAACAGGACGCGCTGTTCAGTGCCGGGATCCACCTCGCGGGGGAGGGGCCGCCTCGGCGCCCGTCGCCGGCGAGCGTGCTGTTCCTGGAGAACGGCGGCGGCAAATCCGTCCTGATCAAGCTGATCTTCTCGGTCATGCTGCCCGGCCGCCGCCAGGTCGTCGGCACGACGAACACCAAGGTGCTGGAGAAGTTCGTCGCCGCCAAGGACGTCTCGCACGTCGTGCTGGAGTGGCTGCAGGTCGAGACCGGCCACCGGGTGATCACCGGCAAGGTGTCGGAATGGCGCGGGCACGTCGTGTCGGCCGACTCGGAGAACCTCGTCGATTCCTGGTACTGCTTCCGGCCGACGCCCTCGCTCGATCTGGACTCGCTCCCGCTGACGTCGGACGGCAGGCTGCTGACGATGTCCGGCTTCCACGACCAGCTCGACAAGGTGCACGGCGGTGAGCCGGAACTGGAGCTGTTCTGGACCCGGCGTCACCACGAATGGACGTCCCGGCTCGACGGCCTCGGCCTGGACACCGAGCTTTTCCGGTACCAGCGTGCGATGAACGCCGGTGAGGGCGAGGCGGCGGACGCCTTCGCGTTCAGCACCGACGAGGCGTTCGTCGAGTTCCTGTTGCGCGCGGTGCTTTCGGAGGAGGAACCGAAGGATCTCGCCGAGGTCGTCGCGACCTACGCGCACAACCTCGCCCAGCGCGGGGACCTGCTGTCGGAGCGCGATTTCGTCGCCGGTGCCCTCGATCTGCTCACCCCCCTGGCGGAAGAAGAAGGCGTCGCCGCCGCGTCACGGAAGCTCGCCGACGCGGCCCGCGCCGAGATGCGGACGCTGGCCGGTCAGGTAGCCGCGCGCGACAAGCTGGAGAACGAGCGGCTGAGCGGGCTCGAACAGCACGTCGACGAGGTGAAGTCCGCGGAGAAACTGGCCGAGGGCGACCACCGCCGTCTCACCGCCGGAGTCACCGAACTCCGCCGCCTGGTCGGGAAACTGCGGCTCGACGAGGCGCAGGAGAGCAAGAAGCGGATCGACGGCGAACTGGCCGAGGCCAAGACCGCCGCCGAGGCCTGGCGTGAATGCGCCACCGTGCTCAACCACCTCAACGCTTCGCGCAAGGCCCGCGATTTCCGGGAACTGGTCGGGAATCGCGAGCAGAAGGCGCAGCCCGCGCTGCAGGCGCGCAACGCCGCCGCGGGCGCGCTCGCACGGGGCCTGCTGGCGCTGGCCAAGAACGCCACCGAGCAGGCGGCGAAGGCCGAAGCCCATGTCGGCGCCCTGCGTGCCGAGGCGGAGAAGGCCCAGGCGGAACGCGACGAGTCGGCGAACCTCGCGGCCTCGCGGCGGGCGGAGGCCCGAGGGCTGGGCGCGCGGATCGCCGAAATCCGTGAGGAGATCGCGGAATCCGTCCGGTCCGGCGCGCTCAAGGCCGGTGCCGACGTCGCCGAAGCGGCGCGCGCGGCCAGGGCCGAGGCCGAGGCGACCGCCGCGGAACTCGTCCGGCGCGAACAGGAACTCGAACGCGTCGCCGAGGATCTGCGGTCCGCGCAGGCCACCGTGAACGACGCGCACCGGCTCGCGGGGTCCACAAAGGACCGGCTGGAACGCGCTGCCGAGGAACTCGACCGGGCCAACCGGCGTACCGACGCACTCGCCGTCGAACCGCGGCTGAGCGAACTCCTCGGCGCGGACGACGTCACGCTGGAGACCGACCTTCCGGTGGTGCTGGAGCGGCTTCGCGAGGCGGGTTCGGCGGCGGAAAAGGAACAGACCGCGCTGCGGATGGAGGAATCGGTCGACGAGCGCGCGCTGAACGCGCTCGGTTCGGGCGGCCTCCTGCCCGCCACCGAAGAGGTCCAGGCCGCTTTGGACGCACTGGAAGCCGCCGGGATGAACGCGTGGTCCGGCTGGCGTTATCTGTCCACTTTGGACAAGAAGCGGCGGGCGGCTGTGCTGGCCCGTGCGCCCCAGCTCGTCTCGGGAATCCTGCTCAACGAACCGGAGCAGGTGCGGCTGGCCGAGAAGGTCCTGGCGGAGCGGCGTCTGCTGCCCACCACGATCATCCCGGTCGCCACGACCGAGGCCACCACGACCGATCGCCTGCCGGACGAGGCCGGGATCGAATTCCTCGTGCCGCCCAATCCGGCGATGTACGACGAGGAAGCCGCCGACGCCGAGCGCGAGGCCATCGCGCTGCGGCACGCGGAACGTCAGCGACGACTGGAAGCGCTGGCGACTTCGCTCGCCGACGACAGCGCCCTGTCGTGGAAGCTCAAGACCTGGCGCGAGGATTACCCGCCCGGCAGCATCGCGACACTGGCCGAGCAGCTCCAGAACGCGCGCACCGCGCACGAAACCGCGCAGACCGCGTTGGCGCAGGCGGAAAAGGAGTTCCAGCGCCTCGGCGAGAAGGCGGCCGGGCTCCGGGAACGGGTCCCCGAATTGCGCGCGGCTTCGGCCGAGGCGGGGGAGCGGGCCCGCGGACTCGAAACCCTCGCCGCGCGCGCCGCGAAGATTCCCGAGTGGACGGACGACGTCGAACGCGCGACCGAGACCGCCGAACGGGCGGAGGCGACGGCGGCCGAAGCCGCGGTGAAGGCGTCCCGGCTGCGTGAGCAGGCGAGCGAGGAGCAGCGCACCGCTGACGGGCACCGGCGCACGGCGACGACCGCGAAAGCGGAACTGGCCGAGGTGCCGGGATCGAGCGAGGTCACCGAAAACGACCCCGTGCCGGCCGAACCGGTGGACGCGTTGCGGCGTACCTTCGCGTCGGCTTCCGAGGCCTACGCAAAGGTGGAGGTCGGCAGCGACCTTCGTGCCGAACTCGATCAGGCCGAGAGTGTCGAGGCGTCCGCGCGGGCGGCCGTGGAGGCACTGGACGACGCCGTCCGCGAGCGGGCCTCGGCGCTGCTGGAGACACCCGACGGCTCCGACGCTTCGGCGCGGGCGGCGGCGCAGGCGCGGGCGAACCGCGCGGTCGCGGTGCTGGAGGAAGAGCGCACCGAGATCGTCGGGCTCGTCGCGACCCGCAAGGCGGAACTGGGCCAGTTGCCGGAACAGCCGTCCGCGATCGCCTCCGACGCGCGGCCGAGGGACATCGAGCACGGCCTGGAGCTGATCGACGAGGCGAGTCTCGAAGTGTCCGCCGCCGCGCGGAAATGGGAAGAACTCCAGGAGCGCCGTGCCGCGGCCGAAGCGACGTTGGAGTCCGCGAAGGCCTCCGCGTCGGGATTCGGCCTGCTGGCCGAATCCATGGCGCACCTGTTGTCCAAAGAGGACGAAGTGGCGGCGTTCGAGGGCGATGTCGAATCCGCGCGTGCCAAGCACTCCCGGCTCAACACCTCGCTCACCGAGGCGCAGGACGCCGCCGACGCGGGCGACCGCCGGGTGCGTGCCGCGGCCGACCAGCTGGCCCAGTACGCCACGGACAAGCGGTTCGAGAAGCTCAGCACGCCGGTGCGGCAGCAGGTGATCTCGGTCCGCCGTGATCAGCTGCCCGCCCACGCCGCGGAATGGGCGGAGGCGCTGCGGCCCCGGCTGCGCACGCTCACCGACGATCTCGCGCAGATCGACCGGCACCGCGGCGGCATCATCACCCGCCTGCAGGGCATGGTCGACGGCGCGCTGCGTACTCTCCGTGCGGCACAACGGGTTTCGCGGCTGCCGGACGGTCTCGGCGACTGGTCGGGCCAGGAGTTCCTGCGGATCCGCTTCACCGAACTCGAGGAGAACGTGCTCGCCGAGAAACTGGGCGAGGTCGTCGACGAGGCCGCGGTGGGGAAGACCTCCGACGGCCGGGATGTCAAGCGGGACGGGCTGTCCCTCGTGCTCCGCGGCGTGCAGGCCGCCGCTCCCAAGGGTTTCCGGGTCGACATGCTGAAGCCGGACTCCGTGCTGCGGACCGAACGCCAGCGGGTCTCCGAAATCCGGGACGTGTTCTCCGGCGGGCAGCAGCTGACCGCGGCGATCATCCTGTACTGCACCCTGGCGGCGCTGCGGGCGAACAACCGCGGCAAGGCCCGCAACCGGCATTCCGGCGTGCTGTTCCTCGACAACCCGATCGGCCGCGCGTCGGCGGGCTACCTGCTGGAACTGCAGCGCGCCGTCGCGGAGGCGCTGGGCGTCCAGCTGATCTACACCACCGGCCTGTTCGACGCCGGCGCGCTGAGCGAGTTCCCGCTGATCGTGCGGTTGCGCAACGACGCGGACCTGCGGGCGGGGCGCAAGTACCTGTCCGTCGACGCGACGATCCGGAACGCGACCGACGAACTCGGTGAGCCGGACGGCGTCGCGCGGCTCTCGGCGACTCGACTGTTCACACGACCGGCGGATGAGCCGGAGACCGAGGAGGAGACCGCCTAGGTGGCACATGGTGGCACTCCGGGGCACATGCGGTCGAGCACGGTGAGTCCTTCACCGTGACCCGCAGTGGTTCGCCCATCGCCCAGCTGGTCCCGCTGTGTCGACGGCACGCCGTTTCCCGTGACCAGTTCGCCACCGGCTCGGCGAACGCTCCGCTCATCGACCCGGAAAGGTTCCGCGCGGACCTCGACGAGGCCTTCGAAGGGGAGGCGGACGATCCCTATGGCCGGTGAGGTCCACGGCCTGCTCGCCACGAACATCCTCATTCTGCGGCGGTCGATCGATCACGCCCAGCTGCCGGATCTGATGTCGATCAGCACGATCACGCTCGCCGAGCTTTCGGCGGGTCCGCATTACGCCACCGACCCAGCCGAACGAGCCCGGCGCACGGATCTGCTGCAACGAGTGGAATCGGAATTCGATCCACTGCCGTTCGGTACCGAGGCGGCCCGCATCTTCGGCCGGGTGTCGGCGTCCGTGCTCGCGATGGGCAGGACGTCCCGGCGCCGGGTGGCCGACCTGATGATCGCCAGTGTGGCCATCGCGCACCGGATGCCGTTGTACACCACCACCCCGCAGAATTTCGCAGGCCTGAAGGATCTTCTCGACGTCGTTCCGGTCACCCGGCCGGCGTGATGCCTTCCCGCGTCGAGGCCCGGTACTGCCCAGGAGCCTGACAGCGAGCGCGGCGGAAAGCCCGGCTGAACGCGTACACCGACGTGTAGCCGACCGAGCGGGCGATGGTGTCCACCGTGTCGCCGGTGTCGCGCAGCCGGACGGCGGCCAGGTCCATCCGCCACTGGGTGAGGTACTCGCCGGGGGTCCGGCCGGTGGTCTCGCGGAAGCGCCGGGTCAACGTACTGCGCGAAGTCGCCAGTTCCGCCGCGAGCAGGTCGGTGGTCCACGGTTTCGCCGGGGCCTCGTGGATCTTCGCCAGCGCCACGCTGATCAGCGGATCGCCGAGGACACCCAGCCAGGTTCCCCGCGCCTCGGCCGGTTTCTCGGTCCGCCACGCGCGCAGCAACTGGACCAGGAGGATGTCGACGAGCCGGTTGAGGACGAACTCGGTGGCGATCTGCGGGGAGGCCAGTTCCCGCGACAACAGCCGGACGGTGTCGTCCAGCCCGCCCCCGACGTGGTTCGCGCGGATGTGCACCAGCTCGGGCAGGGTGGCGAGCACCTGGGTGGACACCGCCGGGTCGTAGTCGTAGGACGCGCCGAGGACATGCGTCTCCACGTCCCCGGAGCCGAGGCGCAGCACGCCACCGCAGTCCCGCGCCTTCTCGGCCGCCGTGCACAGGTTGGGAATGATCGCGACGTCCGGAGCGCTGCGCAGAGTGTGCTCCGGGCCGTTCGGCAACAGGACGACGTCGCCGGGCATGAGCTGCCGCGGCGGGTGCCCGGCCAGTTCCAGCCAGGCCGTGCCGCAGGTGATGGCGTAGAAGGCGGCGCGGGAGATGCCGTGCCAGAGGATGCCCCACGGTCCGGACGCCTCGATCCGCGCTCCGGCGGTGCCACGGACGCCGCCCACGGCGAGCGCTTCGGCCAACAGGTCCATGCCGTCGAGGATAGTGCGACAAACGGATATGTTCATGGCATCTTTAGGCATCGATACGGTCACCGGGTGCGTCATACGATCGAGGTCATGACTGACACGTTCGACTTCGACCAGATCAACCGCACCGTGATCGCCGAGTTCCGCGAGACCGGCGGCAAGGCGGGTGGCATGTTCGAGGGCTACCCGCTGGTCCTCGTCCACCACACCGGCGCGAAGTCCGGCACCCAGCGCATCGCGCCGCTCGTCCCGCTCCTCGAAGGCGACCGGATCTACATCTTCGCGAGCAAGGGTGGCGCCGACGACAACCCGGCCTGGTTCCACAACCTGGTGGCGCACCCGGACACGAAGGTCGAGCTTGGCACCGAGACCTTCCCGGTTCGCGCGCGGTTGCTCGCCGGCGCCGAGCGCGACGAGGTCTACGCCAGGCAGTCCGCCGTCATGCCGCAGTTCGCCGACTACCAGAGCAAGACCAGCCGGGTCATCCCGGTCTTCGAGCTGGAGCGGGTCTAGGACCTCGTGAGTGGTGAGGACGGTTCTCACCGTCCTCACCACTCACGAGCCCGGCGGGACGGCCATACCGCGCAGGTTGAACTGGATGCCGAACCGTTCCGCCAGTCCGGGCACGGTGACTTCGGTGATCAGGTTCCCGGTGACGCGGTCGAACCGCTTGATCTTGACCGGCGTCTTGCCGTCGAACCTCTCCTGGATCAGGGTGATCGACCGGTCCGTGAAGGCCGCCTGGCTGGACGAATCGCTGTCCGAGGTGAACCCGGTGCCGAACCGCGGCACGGTGACCCCGGACGCGATCTCGGTCGTCATGATCCGGCCGTCGGCGGCGAGCCATTCGAGGTGACCTCCCCGCAGGGCTCTGGCGTCGTACGTCTTCTGGGAGAACATTTCGGGGTCGACCAGTTTCTCGGTGACGGGGCGGCCCTCGGCGTCCACGAGGGGCTGTTCGGTGTACTTGCCGTCGCCCGTGTTCCACGAAACGACGGTCGTCCGGGGCTTGCCGTCGGCGTCGGTGTAATCGGAAAGGAACGTGATGACACCGTCGTGACAGGGCACGTGCCGGTTGTGGTCTCCCGCGTCGAAGACCCCTCTCCAGGCGAGGACCTTTTCCTTTCCAACGGTCGCCGGGTACAGCTGGGAAAGCAGCTCCGGCTGCGCACTGGGATCGACCTTCGAGCGCATACCGGGAATCGCGGCCGACTCCGCGAAATGAGCTCCCGCATCGGTGGCGATCCCATTGAGGACACCGCCGCACAGCGCGTTCATGAAGTAGTTTCCCTCGACCCGGTAAAGCCGTGAACCGGTCGAAGTGGTGACGGCTACCTGATTGGTGTATCCGGCTTCAGAGAAGCCTTCGTTGTAGACCGCGACGAAACCTGTGCCGCCGGGCAATGCGAAAGCCGACTGCTGATGCCCTGCCTTCTTGTTCTCGAAGCCGGCCAGGCCGTCCTTGCCGAGAATATAGTCGCGGTTGTCGTCGCTGAAGAACAGTCCGGTCTCCGACCACGCTATATGCGACTCGGTCATGCCGCTGGTCTCGATCAGCTGCGTTCCGCCGTCCGCCCGCACCAGGACCAGATAGCCGGGCTGTCGCTTTTCCGCCGGATTGTCGGCGGAAGTGTCCGGGCTGAGAGAGAACGCGACGACGGTCTCACCGAGTTTCACCGCGGCGGGATCGGCGATGTTCATCTCCGCTCCGCTGTCGGGGGAAGCACAGGCCGTCGTGAGCAGGAGCGCGCAGGCGGCGAGCGCGATGAATCTGGGGAGGCGCACCGGGCCGGATCCTCTCAGGCGGTGGGCGGTGCGGCCCGCACCCGGCGGGCCGCACCGTCCACTGGATGTGGTTACTTGATGGTCGCGTAGACCTCGGTGCTCTTGTGATCCTTGATGTTGTCGGGGTAGACGCCCGGCCCGCCGTTGCTGTCCAAGTCGACCTTGGCGCCGTGCTTGTAGGCCTTCCACACCAGCTCGGAGCAGTTCAGCTTCCCGTTGCTGTTGTCCTTGTTGTCGGCGAAGTTCGAGTCGTAGGGCAGATCACGGAACTTGTTGTAAGCGTGGTCGGCCGCCTTGTTCCGGGTGGACTGCTCGACGTCGACGGACATTTTGTAGATGGGGCCGCACTTCTTCAGCGTGGACGCCGTGACGGCCTTGCTCTTCTTACCCGAGCCGGGCGCCTCCACGATCGTCTTCGTCGTGTAGTAGATGCCGACGTGGTTGTGCTTGAAAACGGTGGTCTTGGCGTAGGAGTGGAAGATGTCTCCCTTGTTCCTCGCGTTTCCGACCGTCTTCTTCGTCTTGCAGGCGCCGTCGTCGGAGGAAGCGATTCCGATCTCGCTCGACGCGTCCGTTTCCGCGGCCTGTGCGGGCGCGGCGAACAGGCCGAACATCGCCGTTCCCGCCATTGCGGCGGTCGCGGCTGACGTCGCCAAGAATCTCCCGAATTTGGACATGGATCTCCCCACTCTTTCAACCGGTGGACAGCGGTACCCGGCGCGATCGCGCACAAGAACTCGGGTCCCGTTCCGTTGACGGACTCGAAAGTAACGGGTTCGAAGAGTCGCGGGAGTCCGGTGAACGCCTGACAGCCCGGAGGGCCGTGGCTCAGTTCGAGGTGACGAGGTAACCGATCACCGCGGTCTCCAGGACGAGCACCAGCACCAGGATCACCACGAGTCCCAGGTTGCGTTCCCGGCGTGAACGATCAGACTCGGTCACCGTGGGTTGCTCCTTCTGCGCTCTGGGTGTTCGGCAAGGGTAACGTCGGTGCTTTTCCCACCAGAAGTATCGGTATCCCGTACGGCCCCGGCAAGCCACCGGTAACCTCCCGCGCATGGCGGGTTCGGGGAGAGGCGCACCGGTTGATCGAATGGACCGGCGAGCGGGGTGTGCCGTGGACGTGATCACCTGTTCCGAAGCCATCGAACGCGACGTTCCGATGAGCCTGGTCCGCGTCCGGCCCGCGCCGGTGGTCCATGAGTAGCCCGGGCGCGAAGACCTACGCGAAACCGGACACCGGGTTCGCGTGGCTGCGGATGTTCGGGGCGATCCTGGTCGTCTTCGAGCACTGTTTCCCGATCATCGAGCCGAGCCGGATCACCAGCCTGCCGTCGAGCTGGAACATCTCGCTGGGGTACTTCGCGCTCATGGGCTTCTTCGCCATGAGCGGCTACCAGATCGCGGACAGCTGGCGGCGAGACTCCTCGTGGTGGCGGTACCTGCTCAAGCGCGTGCTGCGGATCTGGCCGCCGCTGCTGTTCGTGGTCATGGTGACGGCGTTCGTGATCGGGCCGCTGGTGACGGTGCTCAGCCCGCGTGAGTACTGGGGGAATCACGACACCTGGGGCTACGTCGTGAACAACGCGATGCTGTACCCGTTGCAGCATCTGCTCCCGGGCGTGTTCACCGAGAACCCGTACCCGTTCTCCGCGAACGGCTCGATCTGGACGCTCCCGATGGAGACCACCGGATATCTGATCGTGCTCGTCATCGGGCTGGTGGGCGGCCTCGCGCGCGGACGGATCGTGCTGTTCCCGCTGCTGCTGGCGTTCATGGTCGCGGACGGGTTCATGGGGGCTTCGGTCGGCTTCCACGGCAACGCGGGCTCGTTGTTCAGCGTGCCGCTGGGGTCGATGGTGGCGTTCCTGGTGGCGTTCGTCCTCGGCATGCTGCTGCACAGCTACCGGGACCTGATCCCGTTGCGCCCGGCCGTCGCGTACGCGCTGGTGGCGCTCTATCTCGTCGCGAACTTCACCCCGCCCATCGAACCCGCGACGCGTTTCATCCTGCCCATCGCCGCGGGCTACGGCGCGATCACCTGGGCGTACCACTGGCCGCGCCGGCTGGAGGGCTACGACCAGTGGGTCTATCCCAGTTACGGGATGTACGTGTGGGGAATGCCGGTGCAACAGCTGTACACCCTCGCCGGGGTGCGCGACTCGTACCTGCTGATCGTGTTCGCGGTGCCCACCGCGTACCTCTGCGGGGTGGTGTCCTGGCGGCTGATCGAACGGCCGACCCAGAAGCTGCGGATCTACCTCCGGGTGCCGGACGAAACCCGGTCCGGCGGCGGAAGACGCGCGCCGCACCCGGACGACGAGATCACCCAGGTGATCCCGGCCGTGCCGCCTCGGCCGCCTCGCCTGCCGGCGCCTCAAGTCGCTCGCTTCGAGCCGCGGCCCGGGGCACCGGTGGCCCACTGCCGGGAGCATCGGAACTGACGAGCCGGGGTTTTGTCGGACCTCGGTGATAGAACCGATCCGTGACCCCCAAGATCGATACCGCGCAGCGCCGCGCCCGCCTCGCGACGCGTCATCGCCTCGCCGCGCCCGCCGAGTCGGTGCACGCCGCCGCGGACGCGGTCGTCGCGTTGCACGCCACGGACCCGGCGTCGGTGCACCTGTCGGCGTGGGCGCGCGTGAAGGGCAGTGGCGTCGCCGAGCTGGAGAACGCGCTCTACGAAGAGCGGACGCTGATCCGGATGCTCGGCATGCGCCGCACGGTCTTCGTCCTCGGGCACGAGAACGCCGCGCTCGTGCAGGCCGCTTGTTCCGCCGACATCGCCAAGAAGCAGCGCCGCCTGCTCGAACAGCACCTCGGCACACAGGGGCACCCGGAGAACGTCACAGAACCCGGCCGCTGGCTCGCCGAGGTCGAAGACGCGACCGAGCGGGCGCTGAAAGCCAGGGGATCGGCGACGGCGCAACAGCTGTCCGAGGACGAGCCGCGGCTCAAGCAACAGCTGTTGATGGCGAAGGGAAAGCCGTACGAGGCGATCGCCAACGTCACCAGCCGGGTCCTCTTCCAGCTCGCGGTCGACGGCCGTATCGTGCGCGGCCGTCCGCGCGGAAGCTGGATCAGCAGTCAGTACTACTGGGCGCCGATGGAGGGCTGGTTGCCACAGGGCCTCGCCGAATGGGACGCCGACGCCGCCCGCGTCGAGCTCGCCCGAAGGTGGCTCTACGCCTACGGCCCCGCGCCGATCGCGGACCTCCGTTGGTGGACGGGCTGGACGGCGGGGCAGACGAAGAAGGCGCTCGCCGAGATTCAACCGGTCGAGGTCGACCTCGACGGTGTTCCCGGCGTGGTGCTGGCCGACGATCTGGAGCCGGTCGCGGAGCCCGAACCCTGGGTCGCGCTGCTCCCGTCGCTCGATCCGACGTCGATGGGCTGGATCGAGCGCGACTGGTATCTCGGCCCGCACAAGGCGCCGCTGTTCGACGGTACCGGCAACATCGGGCCCACGGTCTGGGCCGACGGCCGCATCGTCGGCGGCTGGGCGCAGCGCCCGGACGGCGAGATCGTCCATCACCTCCTGGAGGACGTCGGCACGGACGTCGAGCGGGCCGTCGAGGCGGAGGCGAACCACCTGGCCGAGTGGTTCGGAGAGGTGCGAGTCACGCCACGAATGCGGACACCGTTGGAGCGACGGCTAGCACAAGGAAGCTGAGAGTTTCCCCAAGACGGCCTGGTAGCGATGGTCTTAATCGATTCTTGACCTGACCCACCGAGTGGTGGAAGTCTCGTCAGGGCAAAGAGGGTCGCCCGAGCACGCACGCTAGGGTTGCGCCCGAGTAAAGGACGTCTTACCGGGGCGATCCCGGACGAGTCTCAAGGGAGTGGCAGCAGTGACGGTTCGCGTAGGTGTCAACGGCTTCGGCCGCATCGGCCGCAACTTCTTCCGGGCCGTGCAGGCCGCCGGTCACGACATCGAGGTGGTCGCGTTCAACGACCTCGGCGACGTCGCCACCATGGCCCACCTGCTCAAGTACGACTCCATCCTCGGCCGCTTCCCGGGCGAGGTCAGCGTCAGCGACGAGGGCATCGTCGTCGACGGCAAGACGATCAAGGCCCTCGCCGAGCGCGACCCGGCCAACCTGCCCTGGGGCGACCTCGGCGTGGACGTCGTCGTCGAGTCGACCGGTTTCTTCACCAACGGCGACGCCGCCAAGGCGCACATCGCCGGTGGCGCCAAGAAGGTCATCATCTCCGCGCCCGCCAAGGGCGAGGACCTGACCGTGGTCCTCGGCGTCAACGACGACAAGTACGACGGTTCGCAGACGATCATCTCGAACGCGTCCTGCACCACCAACTGCCTCGGCCCGCTGGCCAAGGTCCTCAACGACGCCTTCGGCATCGAGCAGGGCCTGATGACCACGATCCACGCGTACACGCAGGACCAGAACCTGCAGGACGCGCCGCACAAGGACCTGCGCCGCGCCCGCGCCGCCGCGCTGAGCATGGTCCCGACCTCGACCGGTGCCGCCAAGGCCATCGGCCTGGTCCTGCCGGAGCTCAACGGCAAGCTCGACGGCTACGCGGTCCGCGTCCCGGTCCCGACCGGTTCGGCCACCGACCTCACCGTCACGCTGACCAAGAGCGCGACCCTCGAGGAGATCAACGCCGCGTACAAGGCCGCCGCCGAGGGCCCCCTGGCCGGCATCCTGCGCTACAGCGACGACCCGATCGTCTCGGCCGACATCGTCACCGACCCGGCGTCCTGCATCTACGACGCGCCGCTGACCAAGGTCATCGGCAACCAGGTCAAGGTCGTCGGCTGGTACGACAACGAGTGGGGCTACTCCAACCGCCTCGCCGACCTCGTCAAGCTCGTCGGCACCAAGCTTTCCTGACCCATGGCGCTGAAGAACCTCGAAGACCTGCTGGGCGAGGACGTTTCGGGCCGGTTCGTACTCGTGCGATCCGACCTGAACGTCCCGCTCGACGGGGAGACCATCACCGACGACGGCCGCGTCCGCGCGGCCCTGCCGACCCTCAAGCGTCTCGCCGAGGCGGGCGCGAAGGTGGTCGTCACGGCGCACCTCGGCCGACCCAAGGGCGAGCCGGACCCGAAGTTCTCGCTCGCGCCCGTCGCCGCGAAGCTCACCGAGCTGCTCGGCGTCGACGTCCCGCTGGCCGGTGACCTGGTCGGCGAGTCCGCCAAGGTCACCGTCGCCGGCCTGACCGACGGCCAGGTGGCCCTGCTGGAGAACGTGCGTTTCGACGCGCGCGAGACCAGCAAGGTCGAGTCCGAGCGGCAGGAGCTGGCCGCCGAGCTGGCCGCGCTCGTCCCGGGCGGCGCGTTCGTCTCCGACGGTTTCGGTGTCGTGCACCGCAAGCAGGCCTCGGTCTACGAGATCGCGCGTGCGCTTCCGGCGTACGCGGGCGGTCTGGTGCTGGCCGAGGTCGACGTCCTCAAGAAGCTGACCGAGGACCTCGCGCGTCCGTACGTCGTCGTCCTCGGCGGCGCCAAGGTCTCGGACAAGCTGGGTGTCATCGCGAACCTGCTGACCAAGGTCGACAGGCTGCTCATCGGCGGCGGCATGGCGTACACCTTCCTCAAGGCCCAGGGCCACGAGGTCGGGAACTCGCTGCTGCAGGAGGACCAGCTGGAGCAGGTCCGCGGCTTCCTCGCCGAGGCGGAGAAGCGCGGCGTCGAGCTGATCCTGCCGGTGGACGTCCTCGCCGCGACGGGCTTCGCGGCCGACGCGGAGTTCGACGTCGTCGACGCGACGGCCATCCCGGCCGGGCGGATGGGTCTCGACATCGGCCCGAAGTCGCGGGAGCTGTTCGCGGGCAAGCTGGCCGACGCGGCGACCGTGTTCTGGAACGGCCCGATGGGCGTGTTCGAGTTCGAGTCCTTCGCCGGCGGCACCCGTGCCGTGGCCGAAGCGCTGGTCGAGAGCGACGCGTTCACCGTGGTCGGCGGGGGAGACTCCGCCGCGGCCGTGCGGCAGCTCGGCCTGCCGGAGGACGGCTTCTCGCACATCTCGACCGGCGGCGGCGCGTCGCTGGAGTACCTGGAGGGCAAGGAACTGCCCGGAGTCGCTGTGCTGGGAGAGAACGACTAGTGGCGCGCAAACCGCTCATCGCCGGCAACTGGAAGATGAACCAGAACCACCTCGAAGCCATCGCGCTGGTTCAGAAGATCGCCTTCGCCCTGCCGGAGAAGTACTACGCGAAGGTCGACGTCGCGGTCCTGCCGCCGTTCACCGACATCCGCAGCGTCCAGACGCTGACCGACGGCGACAAGCTGTCGCTCACCTACGGCGCCCAGGACCTGTCGCCGCACGACTCCGGTGCCTACACCGGTGACGTGTCGGGCCCGATGCTGGCGAAGCTGGGCTGCAGCTTCGTCACCGTCGGGCACTCGGAGCGGCGTGAGTACCACGGCGAATCCGACGAACTGGTGAACAAGAAGGTCAAGGCCGCGCTCAAGCACGGCATCACGCCGATCCTGTGCGTGGGGGAGAAGCTCGAGGTCCGCGAGGCCGGCGAGCACATCGCCCACACCACGACCCAGCTGGTCGAGGGCCTCAAGGGGCTCAAAGCCGAGCAGGTCAAGGACGTCGTCGTCGCCTACGAGCCGGTCTGGGCGATCGGGACCGGCAAGGTCGCGACCCCGCAGGACGCCGAGGAGGTGTGCGGAGCCATCCGCGCCACCCTCGCCGAGAAGTACGGTGCCGAGGTCGCGTCCTCGGTCCGGGTGCTCTACGGCGGCTCGGCCAAGGCCAACAACATCAGTGACCTCGTCGCCTGCGAGAACATCGATGGTGCGCTCGTCGGTGGTGCCAGCCTGGATGGTGACGAGTTCACCAAACTCTGCGCACTCGCCGCGGGCGGGCCCCTGCCCTGATCGGGGCACCTACCGGGTAACCTGGGTATCCGGTCCGTCACACAGCAGTGGACGAGTCCAGGAGTACGGTGTGTCCTGGTGGCCAAGAGCCGCCTGTGCACACCGTTTTCCTGCATTCTCCAAGAGCGCAGAGGATGACATGAAGCTGTTCCTGCAAATCCTGTTGATCGCCTCCAGCGTGCTGCTGGTGGTCGCCGTGTTGCTGCACCGCGGCCGTGGTGGCGGTCTGTCTTCGCTGTTCGGTGGCGGTATGCAGTCGAGCCTCTCCGGCTCGAGCGTGGCCGAGAAGAACCTCGACCGGATCACGCTGCTGCTGGGCGCGGTGTGGCTGATCAGCATCATCGGCCTCGGGCTCCTGCTCAAGGTCTGATCGATCCAGGTGTTTCGGCGTGCCTATGGGGGGCGCGCCGCCGATCCCTATAGGTGTGAGGATTCATGGTTGGCGGTAACGCGATTCGGGGCACCCGTGTGGGTGCCGGTCCTTCGGGCGAATCGGAACGGGGTGAGTCGGCGCCGAGGCGCCGCATTTCCTACTGGTGCGCCAACGGGCACGAGGCACAGCCCTCGTTCTCGATGGACGCGGAGATCCCCGACGAGTGGGACTGCCCGCGCTGCGGGCTCCCCGGTGGGCAGGACGAGAAGAACCCTCCTGCCGCGCCGCGGACCGAGCCTTACAAGACTCACCTCGCGTACGTGAAGGAACGGCGTTCCGACGCCGACGGCGAGGCCATCCTCGCCGAGGCGCTGGAGCGGTTGCGCCAGCGCCGGGAGATCTAGCCTTCGCTCACCGGTCGAGCGGGTACCGGGCACGCACCCGGAACCCGCCGTCCTCGGTGTCGGCGGTCTCGAAGCTCCCACCCAGCAGTCGAGCGCGTTCGGCCAGCCCGGTCAGCCCGTGCCCTCCCGAGGGCAGGGCCGCACCGGGGGTCCGGGCGCGCTCGTTGCGTATTTCGACCTTGAGCGAACCGTGCTCGCCCTGGATCCGGATGGTCGCGGTGGCGCCGGGCGCGTGCTTGTGCACGTTGGTCAGGCATTCCTGCACGGTCCGGTAGGCCGCCGCCGAAACCTGGCTGGGCAGCAGGTCGGGGATCCGCTCGACGGTCAGATGCACCGGGACGTCCGAACCGCGGATCAGCCGGTCGAGTTCGTTGATCCCCGGCCGGGGCCCGTCGTCTTCGGAGCCCGAGCGGAGCACGCTCACGAGTGAACGCAGTTCCTCGAGCGTCTTGGTGCTCAGCTTGCGGATGACCTGCGCGGTTTCGAGCGACCGGGCGTCGGTGGTCTGGGCCTGCAGTGCGCCCGCCTGCATCGCGATCAGCGTGATCTGGTGCGAGACGACGTCGTGCATCTCCCGCGCGAGGCGGGCGCGCTCCTCCGCGCGGACGGCGTCGGCGTGGAAGCGGCGTTCGCGGTCGCGGCTGGCGGCGAGTTCGGACAGCTTCTGTGAGATCTCCGTCCGCGCTCCGATGAGCAGGCCGATGGCCACCGGCATCCCGGCGACGATGACGCCGTAAATGCCGTCCAAGACGTGCTCGCGCCAGCTGAGCTCGACGAAGTCGGCCAGCGGCCACTGGACGAACCGGCAGGTGAAGACGAGCGCGAACCCGGTCCAGGTCTGCCAGTGCATCTGTTTGCGGGTGGCGAGGAAGCCGAGCGCGATCATCGCGGCCAGTTGCGACCAGCCTGCCAGGAACCCCGGGACGGTGACGATCACCGCGAGGAACGGCAGCTTGCGCCGGAAGGCGAGACCGAGGCACGCGGCGCCGGACAGGTAGATCGAGTACGGCTGAGCCTTCTCGGGGATCACCAGCCACACGTCGAGCGCGGCAAGGAAGATCGCGAGTGTGTCGATGCCCAGCGCGACCAGCGCCGGGCGTTTGATCTTGGCGAACGAAATGACCCCGGCGGCACGGCGCATCCGGTCGGCGGCGTCCGCTCCGGAGCCGCCCACCGAGATACCTGGCATCGAGAGACCCTCTGTGCTCATCGCTGGCGACCTCACTCGTCTTGTGGACTTGAATGGTGAGACGTGTTCTTCGCCCGATCGGGACGCGCAGGAACGAACAAATGTGCGGATGCTAACGGGTGGATGTACAAGGGCGGTAAGTTTCCCCCAGTCGGGCTAGCGACTGTCCGGTCACTGTCCGCTCTGCGGACAAGTGCATGAACGTTCGGTCGGTCGAATCCACACCGGACCACCCGGGCTCGGTGGTCCGTTGATCGTTTCGACGCGCGAACAAGTCCTCTCTGATGCGAAAGCCGCCGGAAGTTGATCTACATCACGTTTCGTGGCCGCGCGGTGACCCTGCCGCGCGAAGTCCGTGAAGGCCTCCTTCACTACCTTCAGGGTAGGGAAGGAGGCCTTCACGGACTTCCGCCATGAGGGTGTCACCAGACGCCTCGGTCCAGGTGGTCGTGAGTGGCGATTCGGGTTAGAACCCGAATCGCCACTCACGACCACCTGGACCGAGGCGCCGCGCCGCAGCCTTCAGCTCCTGAAGCTCTTGAAGCGCGTGAAGGCCCCCTTCCCTCGGCTCAGCCGAGGGAAGGGGGCCTTCACGCGCGAAGCGTCAGCCCGTCGTAGGGGGCTGATAGACCTTCGTGAGTTTCGAGGCGGAGCCTCGGTCCAGCAGCCAGAGCGTGCGACGCGAGCCGCGTGCCCCGGCGACCGGGATTTCGACCTCGCCCGCACCGGCCAGCGCCTGCGCGACGGCGTCGGCCTTGGCGTCGCCGCCGGTGACCAGCCAGATGTCCTGTGCGCGACGGATCGCGGGCAGGGTCAGCGAGATCCGGGTCGGCGGCGGCTTGGGGCAGTCCCGCACCGCGACGACCGAGCGTTCCTTCTCGTGCACCGCCGGGCTGTCGGGGAAGATCGAGGCGGTGTGCCCCTCCCCGCCGAGGCCCAGCAGCATGATGTCGAACGCCGCGTCGTTGGCCGCCAGGACCTCCGCGTAGGCCGCGGCCGCCGCGTCGACGTCGTCCCCGAACTCGCCGTCCGAGGGTGCCATGGCGTGCACCCGCTTCGGGTCGAGCGGGACGTGGTCGAGCAGCGCCTCGCGGGCCTGCTTCTCGTTGCGGTCGTCCGAGTCCGCCGGGACGAAGCGCTCATCGCCCCAGTAGAGGTCCAGCCGCGACCAGTCGATGGCGTCACGGGCACTGGAGTCGCGCAGTTCGCGCAGGATCGCGATTCCCGTGCCGCCACCGGTGAGCACCACCGAAGCGGAGCCCTTGGCGGCCTGGACGTCGACGATCCGGGTGACCAGCCTGGCCGCCGCGGCGGCGGCCAGGAGGTCCGGGTTCTCGTAGACGACGACCTCGGTCTTGCTCATGAGGCGCTCTTCGCGGTCTTGGCGGCCGGAGCCTTCTTCGCCGCCGGAGCCGCCTTCTTCGCCGGAGCGGGCTTCGCGGTGCCCGACGAGATCTTGCCGAGCCCGTTCAGTGAAGCCTCGTAGACCTCGTCCGGGTCGAGCCGCCGCAGCTCCTCGATCAGGCAGTCCTTGTTGTCCCGCCGCTGCAGGGCGATCCGGCGCGTCGGCTGGCCCGGCTGGGTCAGCATGCCGACCCGTCCGTCCGGCCGGTGCAGTTCCACCGGGCCGGACCGCCGGTCCAGGGTCACCGAGATGATGCCCGCGGCACCGCTGCTCTTGACCCGCTTCACCGGCACCTTGAGGTACTCGGCCAGCCAGCCGGCGAGCAGTTCGGTCGACGGCGAGTCGGCCTCGCCGGTCACCGTCGCGCCGGTGACCTTCTCGTACGGCGGAAGGTCCAAAGCGGACACCAGCTGCGCGCGCCACCGGGTCAGCCGGGTCCACGCCAGGTCGGTGTCACCCTCCACATAGGACTTCGCCCGCGTGGTGAGTGCCCTTATGGGCGCCTTTTCCGCCGCCGAGTCGGTGATCCGGCGCTGGGCCAGCTCGCCGAGCGGGTCCTTGGCCGGAGCCTTCGGACCGGTGCCCGGCCACCAGGTGACGATCGGCGCGTCCGGCAGCAGCAGCGGCACGACCGCGCTCTGGCCCTGCGAGGCCAGCGGGCCGTAGAGCCGCAGGACGATGACCTCGCTCGCGCCGGCGTCGCCGCCGACCCGGATCTGGCCGTCGATCCGCGGCGCCGCGGTCCGCGCGCCCTTGGCCACCACGATCACCCGCGAGGGGTGTTCCCGGCTGGCCTCGTTGGCTGCCTCGATCGCCTCTTCGAGTTTGTCGTCGTCGTCGGCCACTATGACCAGCGTCAGCACCCGGCCGAGCGCCACCTGCCCGCCCTGTTCGCGGATCTCGACGAGTTTCTTGTTCAGCTGCGACGTCGTGGTCGACGGCAGGTCGATGATCACGGACGCCTCCAGTTCCGGCCGGTACGCTCCAGCATTTCGTCCGCGGACGGCGGTCCCCACGAACCGGGCGGGTACGCCTCGGGCGCGCCCTTCTTGGCCCAGTGGTCGAGGATCGGGTCCAGGATCTCCCAGGAAAGTTCGACCTCTTCGTTCACCGGGAACAGCGACGGTTCGCCGAGCAGCACGTCCAGGATGAGCCGCTCGTAGGCCTCCGGGGACGACTCGGTGAACGCGTGCCCGTAGCCGAAGTCCATGGTGACGTCGCGGACCTCCATCGTGGTCCCCGGCACCTTCGACCCGAACCGCAGCGTGATGCCCTCGTCGGGCTGCACCCGGATCACCAGCGCGTTCTGGCCCAGCTCCTCGGTCGAGGTCGAGTCGAACGGCAGATGCGGCGCCCGCTTGAACACCACGGCGATCTCGGTGACCCTGCGGCCCAGCCGCTTGCCGGTGCGCAGGTAGAACGGAACCCCGGCCCAGCGGCGGTTCTGCACCTCCAGCGTCACCGCGGCGTAGGTCTCGGTGGTCGAGTCCTTCGCGAAACCGCCTTCCTGCAGCAGGCCCGGCACCTTCATGCCGCCCTGCCAGCCGCCCGCGTACTGCCCGCGCGCGGTGGTCTCGTCGAACGGCGCCAGCGGCTTGGTCGCCGAAAGCACCTTGACCTTCTCCGCGCGGAGCGCGCGCGGAGCGAACGAGACCGGCTCCTCCATCGCGGTCAGTGCGAGGAGCTGCAGCAGGTGGTTCTGGATGACGTCGCGTGCGGCGCCGATGCCGTCGTAGTACCCCGCGCGGCCGCCGAGACCGATGTCCTCGGCCATGGTGATCTGCACGTGGTCGACGTAGTTGGCGTTCCAGATCGGCTCGAACAGCTGGTTCGCGAAGCGCAGCGCCAGCAGGTTCTGCACCGTCTCCTTGCCGAGGTAGTGGTCGATGCGGAACACCGACTCCTCGGGGAAGACGTCGTTCACGATCTCGTTGAGCTCCTTGGCGCTCTTGAGGTCGCGGCCGAACGGCTTCTCGATGACGACGCGGCGCCAGGTGTCCTCGCTCGCCTCGGCGAGGCCGGAGCGGGCGAGCTGCTTGGTCACCACCGGGAACGCGCTCGGCGGGATCGACAGGTAGAACGCGGTGTTGCCGCCGGTGCCCCGCTCGGCGTCGAGGTCCTTGACCGTCTGCGCGAGCCTGTCGAAGGCCTCGTCGTCGTCGAAGGTGCCCTGGACGAAGCGGATGCCTTCGGCGAGCCGGTTCCACACCGACTCCTTGAACGGCGTCCGCGCGTGCTCCTTGACCGAGTCGTGCACGAGCTCGCCGAAGTCCTGGTGCTCCCAGTCCCGCCGGGCGAACCCGACGAGCGAGAACCCGGCGGGCAGCAGGCCGCGGTGGGCGAGGTCGTAGATCGCCGGCATCAGCTTCTTGCGGGCCAGGTCACCGGTGACGCCGAAGATCACCAGGCTGGACGGCCCGGCGATCCGCGGCAGCCGCTTGTCGCGCGGGTCGCGCAGCGGGTTGTTCCAGGCTCGTGTCACTCGCCGGCCTCCTGTACCGCGCGGACCAGTTCGGCCAGGCCGGCGGCCCGGTCGGTGAGGTGCAGGCGCAGCACCGGACGGCCGTGCTCGGCGAGCACCTGGCCGTCACCCAGCGCCTGCGCGTGCTGCAGGACGCCGAGCGTGTACGGCCGGTCCGGAACGTCGAGATCGTCCTCGACGGCGCCGGTGATCTGCAGGAAGACACCGTTCTGGTGCCCGCCCTTGTGGTACTGCCCGGTCGAGTGCAGGAACCGCGGCCCCCACCCGAAGGTGGTCTGGCGGCCGGTGCGCTTGGCGATCTCGCCGCGCAGGAGCGCCGTCGACGCGTCGTCGAGCCGGTCGAGGTACGCCTGCACCGCGATGTAACCGTTTTCCGGGGCGGAGTCGAAGAAAGCCCGCAGGATGTCCGCGAGCTTCCCTTCCGTGGCAACGCCTTCCGAGCCGAACACCTCGACCGCGCCGTCCACAGTGGACGGCTTCTCGCCGCCCTTGAGCTTGTCCGGGTTGTCGAGCAGCGAACGCGCGGCCTTCTTGGCGGCCTCGACGTCGGGCTGGTCGAACGGGTTGATCCCGAGCAGCCGTCCGGCGAGCGCGGTGGCGAACTCCCACAGCAGGAACTGCGCGCCGAGCGAACCGGTCACGGCGATCTGCGCCGCGCCTTCCGCCGCGCCGACGGCCACCGGGGTGGCGTCGCCCTTGGCGTCGGCGAAACCGGGGGAGTCCGGGCCTTCGACGGCGACCGGCAGGAGACCGGTGCCCTGTTTGCCGGTGGATTCGGCGATCAGCTGCTCCGCCCAGTCGGCGAAGCCCTTGATCCCGGAGCCGGTGTCGCCGATGACGACCTTCTCGGCGCCCTTTTCGTGCGCCGCGACCCACGCCGCCGCGAGCTTGATCGCCGGGTTGTCCACGGAGTCGGTGGCCAGCTCGTCGGCCACCGAAGCGGCCTGGTCGAGCAGGCGGGCGACGTCCGCGCCGGCGAGCCCGGCCGGGACGAGCCCGAACGCGGTCAGCGCCGAGTAACGGCCGCCGACGTTCGGGTCGGCGAGGAAGACCTTGCGGTAACCCTCCTTTTCGGACAGTTCCGCGAACGGCGAGCCGGGGTCGGTGACGACCACGATCCGCCGGGCTGCGTCGATGCCCGCGTCGGCGAAGGCCTTCGCGAAGATCCGGCGGTGGCTGTCGGTCTCGACGGTGCCGCCGGATTTCGACGACACGACGATGACCGTGCGCTCCAGGTCACCGGCGAGCGCGTCGGCGACCTGGCCCGGGTCGGTGGTGTCGAGGACCGTCAGCGGGACGCCGTCGGTCGCGGTGATGACCTCGGGGGCCAGCGACGAACCGCCCATGCCCGCGAGGACGACGCGGTCGACGCCCTCGGAACGCAGGTCGGTCCGCAGTGCCTCGATCTCGCCGATCAACGGCCGCGAGGACTTGTGCAGCGTCGTCCACGAGAGACGGATCGACGCTTCGGACTCGGCTTCGGGACCCCACAGTGTGGCGTCCTGGGACGCCAGTTTCGATGCGACCTGGTCGGCGACGAGCCGCTCCGCGAACGGAGCGGCTTCGCCGGCCAGGGCGGCGTCGACGATTTCGACGCCGGTCGTTTCCCCTGCCATGGTCGGTGATCAGTCCTTTGCCTTTTCCAGCTGCCCGGTGACGGTCTCGAGAAGCTCGGTCCACGACTTCTCGAACTTCTCGACGCCCTCGTTCTCCAGCGTGAGGAAGACGTCGTCGATGTCGATGCCGACCACACGCAGCTTGTCGAAGACGACCTGCGCGTCGGGGCCCTTGCCGGTCACCGTGTCACCGGTGATCTCGGCGTGGTCGCCCGCGGCTTCGAGGGTCTTCTCCGGCATCGTGTTGACCGTGTCCTTGACGACGAGCTGGTCCACGTAGCGGGTGTCGGAGTACTGCGGGTCCTTCACACCGGTGGAGGCCCACAGCGGACGCTGCGGGTTCGCGCCGGCCTCGGCGAGCGCCTTCCAGCGGTCCGAGGCGAACAGCTCCTCGAACGCCGCGTACGCGAGCCGCGCGTTGGCGATGGCGGCCTCACCGCGCAGCGCGGTGGCCGCGTCGGTGCCGATCGCGTCGAGCCGCTTGTCGATCTCGGTGTCCACACGGGACACGAAGAACGACGCGACCGAGTGGATGCCCTTGAGGTCGTGGCCGTTGGCCTTCGCCTGCTCCAGCCCGGCGAAGTAGGCCTCGATGACCGCCCGGTACCGCTCGACCGAGAAGATCAGCGTGACGTTGACGCTGATGCCCTCGGCCAGGGTCTTGGTGATCGCCGGGAGACCCTCTTCGGTGGCCGGGATCTTGATCAGCACGTTCGGCCGGTCCACGGTCTTCCACAGGTCCTGCGCCTCGGCCACCGTCTTGTCGGAGTCCTTGGCCAGGCGCGGGTCCACCTCGATGGACACCCGGCCGTCGACCCCGTTCGTGGCGGTGTAGACGTCGCGGAACAGGTCCGCGGCGTTGCGCACGTCGGTGGTGGTCAGCTCGCGGATGGTGGCCTCGACGTCGGCGCCGCGGGCGGCGAGCTCCTTGGTCTGCTCGTCGTACGCCTCGCCCTTCGACATCGCGTTGGCGAAGATCGTCGGGTTGGTCGTGACACCCACGACGTGCTTGTCGCGGATCAGGTCGGCGAGGTTGCCGGTGTTCAGGCGCTCACGGGACAGGTCGTCGAGCCAGATCGACACCCCGGCCTCGGACAGCTGCGCGAGCTTGTCGTTGCTCATTGGAGTCCTCTCAGTTCTTGGTGTTGGCGATCGAGCGACGGGCGGCCTCGACGACTGCCTCCGCGGTGAAACCGAACTCACGGAACAGTGTGGCGGCGTCGGCCGACGCACCGAAGTGCTCGATCGAAACGTTCACCCCGGCGTCACCGGTGAAGCGGTGCCACGACTGGGCGATACCGGCTTCCACGGAGACGCGTGCCTTGACCGACGGCGGGATGACCGAGTCCTTGTAGGACTGGTCCTGCGCGTCGAACCACTCGACACACGGCATCGAGACGACGCTCGCCGGGATGCCGTCGGCTTCGAGGGTCTTGCGGGCCTCGACGGCCAGCTGGACCTCGGAACCGGTCGCAATCAGCACGACCTCGGGGCTGCCGTTGGACGCCTCGGCGAGGACGTAACCGCCCCGCTTGACGCCTTCGGCGCTGGTGCCCTCCAGGACCGGCACGTTCTGCCGGGTCAGCGCGAGGCCCGACGGGTGGTGGACGTCCTCCAGGACGGCCTTCCACGCGTACGCGGTCTCGTTGGCGTCCGCCGGGCGGACGACGTTGAGGCCGGGGATCGCGCGCAGCGAGGAGAGCTGCTCGATCGGCTGGTGGGTGGGGCCGTCCTCGCCCAGGCCGATCGAGTCGTGCGTCCACACGTAGGTGACCGGCGCCTTCATCAGCGCGGCCAGCCGCACGGGCGGGCGCATGTAGTCGGAGAAGATCAGGAACGTCGCGCCGTAGGGACGGGTGCCGCCGTGCAGCGCGATGCCGTTGAGGATCGAGCCCATCGCGTGCTCGCGGATGCCGAAGTGCAGCGTCCGGCCGTACGGGCTGGTCTTCCACATGTCGGTGGAAGCCTTCTCCGGGCCGAACGAGTCGGCCCCCTTCATGGTGGTGTTGTTGCTCTCCGCGAGGTCCGCGGAACCGCCCCACAGCTCGGGAAGCGGCTCGGCGAGCGCGTTGAGCACCTCACCGGAGGCCTTGCGGGTCGCGATGCCCTTGGCGTCCGGCTCCCACGTCGGCAGGTTGTCCGCGAAGCCCTCGGGCAGCGAGCGGGTGGCCATCCGGTCCGCGATCTTCTTGCGCTCCGGGTTGGCGGCGCCCCACGCCTCGAACTTCTCCTGCCATTCGGCGCGGGCGGCCTTGCCGCGGTCGACGGCCTGGCGGGTGTGCGCGATGACCTCGTCGTCGACCTGGAAGCTCCGCTCCGGGTCGAAGCCGAGGATCTCCTTGACCGCGGCGACCTCTTCGGCGCCGAGGGCGGCGCCGTGGGCCTTGCCGGTGCCCATCTTCTTCGGCGCCGGGTACCCGATGACGGTCTTCAGCGCGATGAACGACGGGCGCTCGGTCTCGGCCTTCGCGGCCTTGATGGCCTCTTCGATCGCGACGACGTCTTCGCCACCCTCGACGACCTGGGTGTGCCACCCGTAGGCCTCGTAGCGCTTCACGACGTCCTCGGACAGCGCGATCTTGGTGTCGTCCTCGATCGAGATCTCGTTGTCGTCCCAGAAGACGATCAGGTTGCCCAGCTCCTGGCGGCCGGCGATCGAGGAGGCCTCGGCGGTGACGCCCTCTTCGATGTCACCGTCTGAGGCGATCACGTAGACGTAGTGGTCGAAGATGCTCTCGCCCTGCGGGGCGTCCGGGTCCAGCAGGCCGCGCTCGCGGCGGGCCGCCATCGCCATGCCGACCGCGTTGGCCAGGCCCTGGCCCAGCGGGCCGGTGGTGGTCTCGACGCCCTTGGTGTGGCGGTACTCCGGGTGGCCCGGGGTCTTCGAGTCCCACTTGCGCAGCTGCTTCAGGTCTTCCAGCTCCAGACCGAACCCGGCGAGGTACAGCTGGATGTAGAGGGTGAGGCTCGAGTGACCGGCGGAGAGGATGAAGCGGTCACGAGCGGGCCACTCCGGGTCGGCCGGGTCATGACGCAGCGTCCGCTGGAAGAGCGTGTACGCGAGCGGCGCCAGGCTCATCGCGGTGCCGGGGTGACCGCTGCCGCAGTTCTCGACCGCGTCCGCGGCGAGCACCCGAACGGTGTCGACGGCCCGCGTGTCGTTCTCGGTCCAGTCGGCGGGCACGTTGCGCCGGAGGAGTGGGTTCTTCTCGCTGGTAGAGGCGGTTTCGGACACTGAACTCGAACTCCCCGTCATCAGGTTGTGGCTTCTCTTCCCTCGTGGGTAACCCACGTGCACCGCTACTAATCTCAATCGATCCGGAAGGGACGATATTCCTGGTCCGGGCCGTTCGCAGAGGTACGCCGCGAGCTACCGCGGCCAGCCTAATGGTTCGGCCGGTCGAGGACCCGCGATCACCCTCTGGAAACAGCACGTCTACCATCGGGGAAGGGTTCAGAACACGGGATCCGGGGCCGCCACATCACCCGGAAGCCTGGTGGACCCCGCCCCGAAAACTGACGCAGGGAGTGAAATGTCGTTGGTGAACGCTGCGCACGGACGCAGTGACAGCACCAGCGCCGTACATCCGACCGGTGAACGACCGCACGGTGGCCGGCGAACTATCCGCCAGGTCGTCGGCGCGTACGCCGCCCTCGCGAAGCCCAGGGTGATCGAGCTCCTCCTGGTCACCACGATTCCCGCGATGTTCCTGGCAGGCCGGGAAATCCCGTCGCCGTGGCTGGTGCTCGCGACGCTCGTGGGCGGCACCATGGCCGCCGGCAGCGCCAACGCCTTGAACTGCGTCATCGACGCGGACATCGACAAGGTGATGAACCGCACGAAGCGCCGTCCGCTGGTGAAGGAATCGGTGCCCCGGCGCGGTGCGCTGATCTTCGGTCTCGTGCTCGGCGTCCTGTCGTTCGTCGTGCTCTATTTCACGGTGAACCTGCTCTCGGCGATCCTCGCGATCGTGACGATCCTCTTCTACATCTTCGTCTACACGCTGGTGTTGAAGCGGCGTACGTCACAGAACGTGGTCTGGGGCGGCGCGGCGGGCTGCATGCCGGTCGTCATCGGCTGGGCCGCCGTCACCGGCACCGTCGAGTGGCCCGCGTTCGTGATGTTCGGCGTCATCTTCTTCTGGACCCCGCCGCACACCTGGGCGCTGGGCATGAAGTACCGCGAGGACTACGAGCGCGCCGGCGTGCCGATGCTGCCGGTGGTCGCCACCCCGCAGCACGTGGCGCGGCAGATCGTCATCTACTCGTGGGTGATGGTCGCGTGGACGCTGCTGCTGGTCCCGGTGACGAGCTGGATCTACACGACGTTCGCGATCCTGGCGGGCGGCTGGTTCCTCTTCTACGCGCACAGCCTGAACGCGGCGGTGCGGCGTGGCGAGGAGACCAAGCCGATGTCGCTGTTCCACCGGTCGAACACGTACCTGATGATCGTGTTCGTCGCGCTGGCGGTGGACTCGGCGATCGGGCTGCCTGCCATCGGGCTGCCCTTCTGATCTTGTAGCGCGTGAAGGCCCCCTTCCCTCGGCTGAGCCGAGGGAAGGGGGCCTTCACGCGCTGTTGGCGGGCGAGGGCTCGGTCCAGGTGGTCGTGAGTGGCGATTCGGGTTAGAACCCGAATCGCCACTCACGACCACCTGGACCTGAAGGTCCCCATTGAGACGATGAACGTCCTGAAGGTGCCCTTCGGGACCTTCGGGCCCAGGCCGTTCCCACCTGCTGGAGCGCGCTACCCGCCCCGGCTACCCGTCAGTACCGTCCGGCGGAGTGACGAGTACGACCGAGCGCCCGGCCACTGTCCAGGCCGGGCGCGCGACCATGGCGGTCGCCTGCCTGATCGTCTTCACCGCGCAGATGGCGACGACGATCTACCTCCCTTCCCTCCCGATGGTCGAACGCGACTTCGGGGTGTCGCGCAGCGTCGCGGCACTGTCGGTGTCGCTGTTCGTCATCGGCGCGGCGGCGCCGGTGGTGCTGTGGGGCCGGGCGGCCGACCGGCTCGGGCGCCGGGCCGCGTTGCTGGCGGCGCTGGGCCTGTTCGCCGTGTCGAGCGCGGTGCTCATCGTCAACACGTCGCCCACGTGGCTCCTCGTTCTCCGTACCCTGCAAGGGATCGGCGCCGGAGGTGCGGCGATCATCGCCCGCATCGCCGTGCGGGATCTCGGTGACGGCGACGCGCTCGCCAAACGGCTTTCGGTGCTGTCCATCGCGTTCGTCACCGCACTCGGCGGCGGGCAGTTCGCCGGCGGACTGATCGGCGGGTGGCAGGGCGGTTTCGCGGTGCTGACGGTGGCGGGTGCGCTGTGCGTCCTGGGCACGCTGACGATTCCGCTCCGCAGGAGCAGCGGTGAGAAGACGAGCATGGTCCGGATCTATCTCCGGATCCTCGCCGTTCCGGCGTTCCTGCGGCCGACGATCGCGGCGGGCCTCGGCTTCGCGACGATCGTGCTCCTCCAGGAGGTCTCGCCGTTCGTCTTCCAGCAGCACTTCGGGTTGAGCGTCGACCAGTACGGCGGCCTCGGCCTCCTCTTCGGTTTGGCCTATTTCGCCGGCGCGCTGCTGGTGAACCGGCTGGCCGGGCGCAAAGGCTCGCCGTGGCTGATGCGAGCGGGCGCGCTGGTCATGACCGCCGAAGGCCTGCTGACGGTCGTCTTGTGGCTCGTGCCCGCGATCCCGCTCACGGCCGCGCTCGTGACGTTCGTCGCGCTCTACTGCGGGATCACCTTCGGCCAGGCCGCGCTTTTCCCGAGCAGCATGGCCGTCGCGGTGAGCGAAGTGCCCGCGCACGGCGCGTACGCCGTCGCGCTGTGCGGGTTCGTCGCACAGTCCATCGCTGGTGTCGCGGCCACCTTCGCCGCGTTGCTCCACGAGAACGTCGTGTGGGCGAGTGTGGCCACCGTCCTTTCCCTCGCCGCCTTCCTCCTGGTCCGGGTGAGGGCGCGGGAATGAGATGATGGCGGGCGCCGTTGTAATTCATTCGGCCCCTGTCCCACCTCTCGAAAGCAGGCTGCTTTTGTCCGTGTCCCCGGACCGGGAACTCGACGCGCTCGAGCAGGACGTCGCGCTCGAGCAGCAGTACGTCACCACCCTCTACCGCAAGCTCGACGCCGAACGCGCCGACGCGCAGCGCAGGCTCGACGAGACGCTGCGCCAGACCGGCGGCACCCCGCAGGCGCGCACCGAACGCGACGTCGCCACGACGCTGTACACCGACAGGCTGGCCCAGCTGAGCTCCGTCGAGCAGGGCCTGTGCTTCGGCCGCCTCGATTTCCTTCCGGACCACGCCGAGGAGACCACCTACATCGGGCGGCTCGGGCTGTTCGACGAGGACGACGACTACCGCCCGCTGCTCGTCGACTGGCGCGCGCCGGTCGCGCGGCCCTTCTACCTCGCCACCGCCGCTTCACCCGAAGGTGTGCGGCGGCGCCGCCACATCCGGTCGCTGAGCCGGAAGGTCGTCGGCGTCGACGACGAGATCCTCGACCTCTCCGCCGCCGACCAGGGCCAAGACCTCGGGCTCGCGGGCGAGGCGGCGCTGCTGGCCGCGCTCGAACGCCGTCGCACCGGCGAGATGAGCGACATCGTCGCCACCATCCAGGCCGAACAGGACCGCATCATCCGCGCGTCGCCGAACGGTGTCCTGGTG
Organism: Amycolatopsis roodepoortensis; assembly: GCF_024628825.1. Classification (NCBI taxonomy): domain Bacteria; kingdom Bacillati; phylum Actinomycetota; class Actinomycetes; order Pseudonocardiales; family Pseudonocardiaceae; genus Amycolatopsis; species Amycolatopsis roodepoortensis. Next base: position 1,782,191 of record NZ_CP102415.1, on the reverse strand, counting down.
GTCCAGGGCGGCCCCGGAACCGGTAAGACCGCCGTCGCGCTGCACCGCGCGGCGTACCTGCTCTACACGCATCGCCAGCAGCTGACCACGCGCGGCGTGCTGGTGGTCGGGCCGAACAGCACGTTCCTGCGCTACATCGGGCAGGTCCTGCCGTCTCTGGGCGAGACCGGGGTGCTGCTGGCCACGATCGGGCAGCTGTACCCGGGGCTGGACGCCGACGGCCCGGTCACCCGCGAGGCCGCCGAGATCAAGGGTCGTCCGGTGATGGCCGACGTGCTCGCCAACGCCGTCCGCGACCGGCAGCGCGTGCCGGAACCCGTGCTGGAGATCGAGTTCGAGCGCGAGATCCTCATGCTCGACCGCAAGACCTGCACCGAGGCGCGGACGCGGGCCCGCCGGTCGCGCCGTCCGCACAACCTCGCCCGGCGGATCTTCGTCTCGGATCTCCTCGACGCGCTGACCCGGCAAGCCGCCAAGAAGCTGGGGGAGGACCTGCTCGACGCGCGGGACGTCCAGGACATCCGGGCCGAGGTCTCCGCGGACAAGAACGTGGCGGCCGCGATCAACGGGCTGTGGCCGAAACTCACCCCCGAGATCGTGCTGGACGAGTTGTTCGCCGACCGCGAACGGCTACGCAGCGCGGCGGGGAAAGCCTTGTCGGACACCGACCGTGAGCATCTCTACAGCCCGACCGACGCGAAGTGGAGCCCGTCGGACGTCCCGCTGCTTGACGAACTCGCCGAGCTGCTCGGCGAGGACGACACCGAAGCCCGCGCCGAGGCCGCTCGCCGCGAGCGGGAGGACCGTGCCTACGCGGAAGGCGTGCTCGACATCCTCGAACAGGACGAGGAGATCGTCGACGAGGAGCTGCTGCGGGTGGGCGACGTCCTCGACGCGGAGCTGTTCGCCGAGCGTCAGCAGCGCCGCGGCGAGATGACCGCGGCGCAGCGGGCCGCCCAGGACCGGACGTGGACCTTCGGGCACGTGATCGTCGACGAGGCGCAGGAACTGACCGCGATGGACTGGCGGCTGCTGATGCGCCGGTCGCCGAACCGGTCGATGACACTGGTCGGCGACGTCGCCCAGACCGGCGCGGCCGGTGGGGCGCGGACGTGGGGCGAGGCGCTTTCGCCGTACGTCGCCGACCGCTGGCGGCTCGAGGAACTGACCGTGAACTACCGGACCCCGGCGGAGATCATGGCCGTCGCGTCCCGGGTGCTCGCCGAGGTCAACCCGGAACTGGAGGCGCCGGTTTCGGTGCGGGAGACGGGTTTCGAGCCCTGGCTGCGGTCCGTGGACCCGGCGGATCTCGCCGCGGAACTGCCCGGCATCGTCGACGCCGAACTGTCCGCTGTGGACGGTGGGACGGTCGCCGTGCTGTGCCCGCCGCCATTGGTCGCTTCGCTCTCGGAGACGCTCGGCGAGGCGGGGGACCGGGTGTCGGTGATGCCGGTCGAGCGGGCGAAGGGCCTGGAATTCGACTCGGTGCTGCTGGTGGCCCCCGACGAGGTCGTCGCCCGGTCGCCGCGCGGGCTCAACGATCTTTACGTGGCCCTGACCAGGGCGACCCGGCGGATGGGCGTAGTGCAGACCGGTGACCTTGTTCCCGCGCTGGAGGGTCTTGGCTAAGGTCGGCCGCATGCGCACATTCGGCAAGATCGTGGTCATCGGCGCGGGCGTCCTCGCCCTGGCGGCCTGTGGCGAGAAACAGAACACCGCAGGTTCGGCCCAGACCTCCGGCGCGGCCCCCGCGTCGGCGTCGTCGTCGGCCCCGGCCGCCTCGAAGGGCAAGGAATGCACGGCCGAGGACGTGAAGACCACCGGGAAGTTCGGCGAGGCGCCGACCATCACCATCCCGGACGACTGCGACCCGCCGAAGAAGCTCATCACCAAGGACCTCGAACCCGGCACCGGCGAGGGCGCCAAGGCCGGCGCGAACCTGAAGATGAACTATTCGCTGGTCACCTGGTCCAACAAGCAGAAGCTGGACAGCTCGTTCGACCGCGGCGAACCGTTCGAGCTGAGCCTCGGCGCCGGCATGGTCATCCAGGGCTGGGACAAGGGGCTGGAAGGGATCAAACAGGGCGCGCGGCGGCTGCTGATCATCCCGCCGGACCTCGGCTACGGCCAGGGCGGGAACGGTATCGCGCCGAACGAGACCCTGGTGTTCGTGACCGACGCGGTGAGCGTCCCGACCGACAAGGGCTGATGGGGACCTCCGACGGCCGCGTCCACCGTGGACGAGTTCGTTCCTGGCTGGTGGACGACGGCTGGGGAGTGGTCGAGTCGGCCGATTTCGCCGACCCGATCTGGGTCCACTATTCGATGCTGGAGGGCTTCGGCCCCGGCGAGTTCCGTCAGTTGCGCGTCGGCGCTGAGGTCGAGCTGACCGTCGAGCACGCGGAACAGGACGAATTCCGGCTGCGAGGGCTCTGGGTCCGCCCGGTCCGCTGAAGTACATGATGGCCCCCTTCCTTGCGCCTAGGTACAGGAAGGGGGCCATCATGTACTCGGACGTCAGCCGGCGTACTCCCAGGTAAGCAGCGTGATCTCCAGTCCCTTCTCGACCTTCGTCTCGGGTGGAGCGTCGGTCAGGGCGTAGCCGACGCGGCGGGCGACGGCCTGGCTGGCCGCGTTCTCGGCGTCGATCTTCAGCTGCAGCGGTCCGAGCCCGAGGCCCAGCGCGTGCGCGGTGAGCACCCGCAGCGACCGCGCCGCCAGGTCCTGCCCGCGGTGGGCGGGACCGACGGCGTACCCGAGTTCGGCCGAATCCTCTTTCAGGAACAGCACCACCTCGCCGAGCGGCTCGCCGCCGTCGGCCGTGATGGCCAGCCGCAGCCCGTTGCCTTCCGCGCGGCGGGCGACGGACTTCGCGTAGTGCGCCTTCGCCGCCACCTCGTCGAACGGGGAAGGCAGCGGCGTGAACCGGGCGACGGCGGGGTTGTCGAACAGCCCCGGCATGAACGCGATGTCGTCCTCGGCCCACTCCCGCAGGACGAGCCCCTCGCCGGTGAGCCGGACCTCCTCCGGCCAGAGCGCCGTCACGGGATCAGCAGGAGCTTGCCGGTGGTGCGGCGCCCCTGGAGGTCTTCGTGCGCCTGACGCGCGTCGGCCAGCGCGTAGCGGCCCCCGATCCGGATGTTCAGCGAGCCGTCCTGAACGGCGGCGAACAGCTCGTTCACGCGCCACTCCAGCTCCTCCCGGGTGAGCACGTAGTGCGCGGAGGTCGGGCGGGTGAGGTACACCGAGCCGCTGCGGTTGAGCAGCTGCGGGTCGATCGGCGGGACCGGGCCGCTGGCCGCGCCGTAGAGGGCGAGCAGGCCGCGGATCTTCAGGCTCGCCAGGCTGCCGTCCACAGTGGACTTTCCGACCCCGTCGTAGACGACCTCGACGCCCTTGCCGCCGGTGAGGTCGCGGGTGGCCTTGGCGAAGTCGACCTGGTCGTAGCGGATGACGTCGTCCGCGCCCGCCTGCTTGGCGAGTTCGGCCTTCTCGTCGGTGGAGACGGTGCCGATGACCCGGGCGCCGCGGGCCTTGGCCAGCTGGACCAGCAGCAGGCCCATACCGCCCGCCGCGGCGTGGATCAGCACGTCGTCACCGGCCTTGACCTCGTAGGTCGAGGCGATCAGCGCGTGCGCGGTGATCCCCTGGAGCATCGTGGCGGCGGCGGTCTCCTCGGAGACGCCGTCCGGGATCTTCACCGCGATCGTGGCGGGCACCAGGCGGCGCTGGGCGTAGCTGCCCAGCGAACCCTGCCAGGCGACCCGGTCGCCGACGGCGAACCCGGTCACGTCCGCGCCGACCGCGGCCACCGTGCCGGCGCCCTCCATGCCCAGGATGAACGGGGTGTCGACCGGGTAGATGCCCTCGCGGTGATAGGTGTCGATGTAGTTGACGCCCGCCGCGGCGACGTCCACGAGCAGTTCGCCGGAACCGGGATCGCCGACCTCGACTTCCGACAGCTCAAGGACTTCGGGGCCACCGGTTCGCCGGATCTGCACTGCCGCGGGCATACATCCTCCTCGTTCAAGGTCGTTCCGACCGGCACAACTATGGCCGACGCCACGGTTATTCCGCGTCCCGGCCCTTTCGCGGTTAAGCTCGGCGCGTGGCTGAGACCGAAGAGAAGACCGAGACCGCCGCCCCCACGTCGCGCCAGGTCGCGGCCGCCCGCGACTTCGTGAAGCGGCACGGGAAGCCGTCGCGCGCGGTGGTGGAGAACATCGGCCGGATCGGCGCGCGCGTCGTGCTCGTGGGCGCCGACGGCGCGCTGGGCGACGTCGTCGTCACCTCCGTGGAGGCGGGCGAGGCGCTGGTCGAGGCCGTGGAAGACCTCGAGCCCGCCGAGTGGGACAGCGAGACCGTGAAGGCCACCAAGATCGGCGCCGAGCACCGCCGCCGGATGGCGGGGAAGTGAGCGGCTCCGCGATCTTCGTCGCCTGCTCCGCGCTGCCGGAAGGCGACGGCGACGAGCACGCCGTTCCCGAGGCGCTGGCCGACCTGGGCTTCAAGACCCGCTGGGCCGCCTGGGACGACACGACGGTCGACTTCGGCGCCGCGGACATCGTCGTGCTGCGCGCCACCTGGGACTACGCCGAGCGCCGCGACGAGTTCCTGTCCTGGACCGAGTCCGTGCCGACGCTGGCCAATTCGGCCGACATCGTGCGCTGGAACACCGACAAGTCCTATCTGGCCGAACTCGGCGACGCCGGGGTCGCGGTCGTGCCGACGACCCTGATCGCGCCGGACGAGAAGGCGCCGCGCTGGCCCAAGGGCGAGTTCGTGCTGAAGCCCGCCATCGGTGCCGGCTCGCGGGGAGCGGGCCGGTTCACCGCGGGCGACGCGGCGGCCGCGCATCTGGCCGGGTTGCAAGCGGACGGGAACACCGTGCTGCTCCAGCCGTATCAGTCCAGTGTGGACAGTGAAGGCGAGATCGCGCTGGTGTACTTCGGCGGCGTGTACTCGCACGCGTTCTCGAAGGCCGCGATGCTGGGCCGGGAACTCGACGAATCCGGGCTGTACGTCACGGAGAAGCTCGCGCCCGTGCAGCCCGCCGCGGGATTCCGCGCGCTGGCCGAAGACGCTTTGGACGCGACCGCGGCGCTGCTCGGCATCCTGCGCGCGGAACTGCTCTACGCCCGCGTCGACCTCGTCGCCGGGCCGGACGGCAGGCCGCTGCTGCTGGAACTGGAGCTCGTCGAGCCTTCGCTCGGGTTCCGCCAGACCGACGCCGCCGCGGCCTGGCGTTTCGCCTCCGCCGTCCGCCAGCAACTCGCCTGAAACCCCGCGTTTCGTCCTCTGGATGCGATCCTTGCGTGTGCAAGTACCGCATCCAGAGGACTAAATGCGACCGGGGTCAGGCGGGTTTCGCGAGTTTCGCGGCCAAGCGCTCCGGCTTCGGCCACCGCACGTCCCGCGCCCACCCGAACTTCTCGAACAGCCAGATCACCCGCGCCGACACGTCGACCTGGCCGCGCAGGACACCGTGCCGCGCGCAGGTCGGGTCGGCGTGGTGGGAGTTGTGCCACGACTCGCCCATGGACAGGATCGCCAGCGGCCAGAAGTTCGCCGCCTTGTCCCGGCTGGCGAACGGTCGCTCGCCGACCAGGTGACAGATCGAGTTCACCGACCAGGTGACGTGGTGCAGGAACGCGATGCGGACCAGCCCGGCCCAGAAGAACCCGGTCACCACACCCCACCACGACCAGCTGAGCAGCCCGCCGAGCACCGCGGGCAGCGCGAGGCTCAGCGTGATCCACAGCCAGAAGTAGCGGTTCACCACGCGAAGGTCCTTGTCCGCGACCAGGTCCGGCGCGAACCGGTCGTAGTTGGTCACCTCACGGCTGAACATCCAGCCCATATGCGCGTGCCAGAACCCGCGCAGGAGCGCCGAGGGCGAAGTCCCGAACAGCCAGGGGGAGTGCGGGTCGCCTTCGCGGTCGGCGAAGGCGTGGTGGCGACGATGGCTGGCCACCCAGAAGATGACCGAACCCTGCACCGCGAAACTGCCGGCGATGGCGAGCGCCACGCGCAGCGGGCGCCGGGCCTTGAAGGCGCCGTGGGTGAAGTAGCGGTGGTATCCGACCGTCACCCCGAGCGTCCCGAGGGTGTAGAACACGGCCGCCAGCGCCAGATCGACCCAGGTCATGCCCCAGCCCCACACGATCGGCACGGCGGCGATCAGTGCGACGAACGGGACCAGCAGGAAGGTCTTGAGGATCAGCATCTCCCCGGAGCCTCGCCGGTGGGAGATCAGGGGTTTGGACGGACTGGCCGGTGCGTCCGGCTCGGTGCTGGCGGTCATACGACACCTCGTGCCTCGACTCGGTGGCGACCCCGTGCGGGGCACCGAGCGCAGCGTAAGGGCAGTGTCTGGCGAGCACGCCGCCCGGGGGTTACGTCCGGTTTGCCAGGGGGTCAGTTCGAAGTGGCGAGTTCCCGGTCAGCGGCGGGCGAAACCGGCGCGGAACCTCGATCGCGTGAACCGCACCACAGTGCCGCCGTCGAGATGATCACCAGCGCGGAGCCGAGGACGTGGAACGAGACCAGCGCCTCCGGCACACCGAGGGCGTACTGCACCGAGCCCACGACGCCCTGGAGGACCGCGACGACCCACACGATGGTGTACCGCTTCCACAGCTGCTTCGGCGTCTCGCCCCGCATCAGCTGGAGCCCGAAGACGGCCAGCACGATCAGGTAGACCACCAGCAGCCCGCCGTGGATCTGGGTGAGGGTTTCGATCGGGGCCTGGAGCCGGTGGGTGCCGGGGTCGCCGCCGTGCGGGCCCGCCCCGGTCACGGTGGTCCCCGCCGCGAGGACGGCCCACATGGACGCGGCGAGCACGATCAGCGTCTTGCGGCCGGCGTCCGGGATCAGCCAGCGAGCGGGCTCGTCACCCTCCTTGAACGCACGCAGCAGCAAGACCGCGAGCCAGACCAGGGGAGTGGAGGCCAGGAAGTGGAGCGCGACGGTCCACCATTCGAGTTTCGCGAGCACGGTGATCCCGCCGACGACGGCCTGCAGCATCACGCCCGCGGGCATCGTCCAGGCCAGCTTCACCAGACGGCGGCGGCTCGGGTGCTCGATCTGCACGCGCCACGCGGTGATCACGCACAGCGCGGCGACCAGGATGACCACCCCGGTCAGCAACCGGTTGCTGAACTCGATCCACTGGGTGAGCATGTCCAGTTCTGGGTGCGCGACGGGCACGATGCTGCCTTCGACGCACTGCGGCCAGGTCGGGCAGCCGAGGCCCGAACCCGTCACCCGGACGACCGAGCCGGTGACGCCGATTCCGGCCTGCGCGATCACCGCCGCTATCGCGACCGCTCGCTGGACCGCGAACGAGGGATACGGCAGACGCGCTACAAGGCTCTGGAACGGCACCGTCCGATGCTAGAACGCCCTTCCTGAGAGCGTTCCACCGGCCGGACCCGCTGTGTCGGCCGCCTCAGGTGAGCTTCGTGGTCTTGCTCGCCAGTGCGCCCGCGACGACACCCCAGCCGGCGAGCACCGCGAACGGGCCCCAGCCGAACGAACCGTCCAGCAGTACCGACCGCAGGCCTTCGGCGAGCGCGCCCGAGGGCAGCAGTTCGACGATCCACGCGATGCCGGACGGCATGGTGGACGGCGCCAGCAGGATGCCGCCGGCGAGCAGCAGCACGAACCAGACGATGTTCGCCAGCGCCAGCACGGCCTCCGCGCGCAGCGCCCCGCCGAGCAGCAGGCCCAGCGCGCCGAACGCGAGCGTGCCGACGATCAGGAACGGGATCGCGCCGAGAAGCCCGCCGAGTGACGGCGACCAGCCCAGCAGCGCGGCGACGCCACCGAGGATCACCGCCTGCAGCGCGACCACGACCAGCGCGGCGGCCACCCGGCCCGCGACGAGCAGCCAGCGGGGGAGCGCGGTGGCGGAAAGCCGTTTGAGGACGCCGTAGCGGCGGTCGAAGCCCAGCGCGATGGCCTGTCCGGTGAACGCCGAAGACATCACCGCCAGCGCCAGGATCCTCGGCGTGATCCAGTCCACTTTGGACACATCGCCGAGTTGCGACGACGGCAGGATGTCCAGCAGCGACAGGCCGATCAGCAGCGCGAGCGGGATCAGCAGGGTCAGCAGGATCTGCTCGCCGTGGCGCAGCGTCAGGCTCGCTTCGACCTTCGCGTGCGTGCGCAGCATCTTGCCGAGCGAACCGCGGCCGGGAGCCGGGGTGAACGTGCCCGCGGCGAACCGCGGCGTGGGCGTGGTGGTCATGCGCGCAGTTCCCGTCCGGTCAGCTCCAGGAAGACCTCTTCCAGCGTGCGCCTGCCGACCTGCAGTTCCTCGGGCATGACGCCCTGCTGCGCGCACCACGCGGTCACCGTCGACACCACCTGTGGGTCGATCGCGCCTTCGACGAGATACGTCCCCGGCGCCGACTCGTGGACGAGGTGCCCCTCGGGCAGCGCCGCGGTCAGCAGCGCGGTGTCGAGCCGTGTGCGGGCCTTGAACCGCAGCTGCGCGGTCTCACCGGCCTCGACGGTCAGCGACTGCGGGGAACCTTCGACGACGACCTTGCCGTGGTCGACGATCACCACGGTGTCGGCCAGCGTTTCGGCCTCCTCCATCAGATGCGTGGTGAGCAGCACGCTGACGCCGTCGGCGCGCAGCGCCGCGAGCAGGTCCCAGACCAGGCGGCGGGCCTGCGGGTCCATCCCCGCCGTCGGCTCGTCGAGGAAGAGCAGTTCGGGCCGTCCGACGAGTGCGCAGGCGAGCGAGAGCCGCTGCTGCTGCCCACCGGAAAGCCGTTTGAACGGTGTCTTCTTCGCTCCCGCGAGACCGAGGACGTCCAGCAGCCAGGCGGGGTCTAGCGGGTTCGCCGCACACGCGGCGACGAGCCCGAGCATCTCGTCGGCGCGGACGCCGGGATACGCGCCGCCGCCTTGGGGCATCACGCCGATCCGGGGGCGCAGGGCCGCGCCGTCGCGAGCCGGGTCCAGGCCAAGCACCCGGACTTCGCCGGCGTCAGGCCGAAGGAAGCCTTCGCAGATCTCGACGGTGGTGGTCTTGCCGGCCCCGTTCGGGCCGAGCAGAGCGAGCAGTGTGCCACGTTCCATCCGCAGGTCGAGTCCATCGACGGCGGTGGTGGATCCGTAGCGTTTCACCAGCCCGGTGATCTCGACGGCGGGGGCGTTCACGACAGGTCACGATACGGCCTCACGCCGGGACCGAATGCTCCGGGGACGGTCTGGACAGCAGCAGTGGTGAGAGGCGGTGGACGATGAACAGCCCCAGAAGCGTGACGACCCCGGCGGCGGCCCACGCGAACGGCAGGACGAAACCGCGGCCCTCGAAGGTGCTTCCCGTCGTCGGCAGGAGGAACGGCAGGACGGCGGTGACGATGGTCGCGGCGATCCGGAACCGCGAGGTCCCCGCCGCCGCGGCGAGCGGGATGATCGCCCACAGCAGGTACCAGGGCTGCAGCGCGACGTGCAGCACCATCACCGCGCCCAGCGAGACACCGAGGCCGATGATCGGCCGGTAGCGCCATTTGAAGCTGTCCCAGAGGAACTTCACCGTCACCGCGCCCGCGACGAGGTAGCCCAGCGTGCCGAGGATCGGCACCATCGCGTTGGTGTGGTTGCCGAGGCCGAGCGCGATGCCGAGGACACCGCCGAGCGCGGCGAGTTCGGACGTCGGCGAGATCCACGAGCGGACCAGTCCCGGTGTCCCGAGCGCGCCGACCCAGCCGAAACCGAGGCCGGTGCCGTAACAGACGGCCACCAGCACCACGCCGAACAGCAACGCCATCGGCACCGCGGCGGTGACCAGGTCCTTGATCCGGCCGTGCCAGCGTCTGGCCACCATCACCGTGAAGAACGGCAGTGCCAGGACCGCGTTGATCTTCACCGCGACACCGAGGGTGATGATCGCCACCCCGAGCCCGATGTAGAGCAGTTCGCCCTTGGCCAGCGGGGGGACGGCGTCGTCCTTGAACCGCACCGGCATCCGCTGGAGACCGATCTCCAGCCCGGCCACCATGAGCCCGATCGCGAGCGCGTCGTTGTGGGCGCCCGCGACGAAGTGGAAGATCAGCAGCGGGTTCGCCGCGCCGAGCCACAGCGCGGTGGCGGGCTGTACGCCGAACCGCCGGGCCAGCCGGGGCAGCGCCCAGATGATCAGGACGACGCCGATCAGCGCGAGCCCGCGCTGCAGCAGCACGCCGGTGACGATGTTGCCGCTGCTCAGCGGGGCGAGCCAGCCGCCGAGACGCAACAGCAGCGGGCCGTACGGTGCCGGGGTCTCGCGCCACATGTTGGAGACACCCGAGGTCAGCGGGTCGGAGACGCCGAGCGCTTCGGCCGGGCCGAGGGAGTACGGGTCCATCCCGCGGGCGACGATCTCGCTCTGCGCGAGATAGCTGTAGACGTCGCGGGAGAACAGCGGCGGGATGAACAGCAGCGGCGCGCACCAGAGCGCGATGGTGCGGGCGAGCTGGCCCTGGGTGGCGAGGCGGCGGCGCGCGGGCTGCGCGAACCGGCCGAGCAACAGCCAGCTGAGCACGATGATCGCCATGCCCGCCAGGCCCATCGCGAGCGAGACCATCGGGATGCGGGTGAACAGCCGCAGGACCGGGATCTCCTGCACCGGGTTGATCACCGGGGCGGCTCCCGCGCCGAGTGAGCCGAGGGCGAGGAACAGCGAACCGACCGCGCCGAACCGGCGGACCACGTTCAGCCCGCGCAGTTCCTTGTCGTCCAGGGGTTCCGGATCGCGCGGGCGCCCGGGGACGAGCGTCGCCACCGACCCCGCCGACCGCACAGCCTGGTCTTCCGGCTCCGCCCCGTCCGTGTCCCGCTGTGCCGGGTGATCGCCCACTGCCACTCGGGAAGGGTAGCGATCCCGGGAACAGACCGGGCGGGTGCGTGGTTACCCCTGGAAGATCAGCGGCCGACGTGACCCACGCCACTCCGTGAGGCACCCCTCTTTGCCGTCTCCCCGGAAATACGTCACACTTGTGTTGTGAAAAAGACGGGGACGCAGGACGAGGCCGGTGGCGACACGCCCCGCGCCGAGGTCCAGCCTGTCCCCGTCCAGATCGGCCCCGAGGGGCGGACCAGGCACGAAGTGGCCCGCTTGCTGCTGGAACAGGGCCCGATGACCGCCGTGGTGGTGGCCGAGCAGCTGGGGATCAGCGCCGCCGCCGTCCGCCGTCATCTCGACGCCCTGCTCGCCGACGGCGAGGCCGAAACCCGGGACGCGCCCCGCCGCGGCCCCCGCGGACGAGGCCGTCCCGCCAAGAACTTCCTCCTCACCGAGGCCGGCCGCGCCCGGTTCGGGCACGCCTACGACGACCTCGCGTCCTCGGCCATCCGCTTCCTCGCCGAGCACGCCGGTGAGGACGCCGTGAAGGCGTTCGCGGAGGCTCGTGTCGCTTCGCTGGTCGGCCCGCATCAGGACGCGATCACCAAGCACACGGACCCGGCTTCGCGCGCCGAGGCCCTCGCTGCGGCGCTGACCAGGGAGGGTTACGCTGCGTCGACCCGTCAGGTCGGTGTCGGCGAACAGCTCTGCCAGCACCATTGCCCGGTCGCCCACGTCGCCGCCGAGTTCCCTCAGTTGTGCGAAGCCGAGACAGAGGCTTTCGCGGAACTTCTGGGTACCCACGTGCAGCGGCTGGCGACCATCGCACGCGGTGACAACGCGTGCACCACACACGTACCCGTCGTCTCGGCGGGTCACCCGGCCACACCCGGGCCGGGAAGCACGGCGCCCTCTCCTGGGCGCACAGCACGGATCCCGAATGGAGGGAAACCCGCATGACTGCCGCTGCCGAGCAGCGCACTCCCACCACCGCGCCCATGAGCCAGGAAGAGACCATCGAGTCCCTTGGCAAGTACGCGTTCGGCTGGGCGGACTCCGACGAGGCGGGCTCAACGGCCCGTCGCGGACTGAACGAGGACGTCGTCACCGACATCTCCTCGAAGAAGTCCGAGCCGGAGTGGATGCGCGAAGCGCGACTGAAGGCGCTCAAGCTCTTCGACTTGAAGCCGATGCCCAACTGGGGTGCGGACCTCTCCGGGATCGACTTCGACAACATCAAGTACTTCGTGCGGTCCACGGAGAAGCAGGCCACTTCCTGGGAAGACCTGCCCGAGGACATCAAGAACACGTACGACAAGCTGGGCATCCCCGAGGCGGAGAAGCAGCGCCTCGTCGCCGGTGTCGCCGCGCAGTACGAGTCCGAGGTCGTCTACCACCAGATCCGCGAGGACCTGGAGGCGCAGGGCGTCCTGTTCCTGGACACCGACACCGCGCTCAAGGAGCACCCGGAGATCTTCAAGGAGTACTTCGGCTCCGTGATCCCGGCCGGGGACAACAAGTTCTCCGCGCTGAACACCGCGGTGTGGTCCGGCGGTTCGTTCATCTACGTGCCCAAGGGCGTCAAGGTGGACATCCCGCTGCAGGCCTACTTCCGCATCAACACCGAGAACATGGGTCAGTTCGAGCGGACCCTGATCATCGTCGACGAAGACGCCTACGTGCACTACGTCGAGGGTTGCACCGCGCCGATCTACCAGTCCGACTCGCTGCACTCGGCGGTCGTGGAGATCATCGTGAAGAAGGGCGCCCGCTGCCGTTACACGACCATCCAGAACTGGTCGAACAACGTCTACAACCTGGTCACCAAGCGCGCCAAGTGCGAAGAGGGCGCGACCATGGAGTGGATCGACGGCAACATCGGCTCCAAGGTCACGATGAAGTACCCGTCCGTGTTCCTCATGGGCGAGCACGCCAAGGGCGAGGTCCTCTCGGTCGCGTTCGCGGGCGAGGGCCAGCACCAGGACGCCGGCGCGAAGATGGAGCACCTGGCGCCGCACACCTCCTCGACCATCGTGTCGAAGTCGGTGGCGCGCGGCGGTGGCCGCACCTCGTACCGCGGCCTGGTCAAGGTCGCGAAGCGGGCGCACCACTCGCGGTCCAGCGTCGTCTGTGACGCGCTGCTGGTGGACACGATCTCGCGGTCGGACACGTACCCGTACGTCGACATCCGCAACGACGAGGTCTCCATGGGCCACGAGGCGACCGTCTCGAAGGTCAGCGAAGACCAGATGTTCTACCTCATGTCGCGCGGTCTCGACGAGGCCGAGGCCATGGCGATGATCGTGCGCGGGTTCGTCGAGCCCATCGCGCGTGAGCTGCCGATGGAGTACGCGCTCGAGCTGAACCGCCTGATCGAGCTTCAGATGGAAGGGTCCGTCGGCTAGTCATGTCGGTTACCGAGAACAACGTTTCCGAAGCGATGCGCGAAGGGGTCGTCATCCCGGCGACCTCTCGCGCGGAGCGCTTCACCTCCTACGACGTCCAGGCCTTCGAGGTCCCGGGCGGCCGTGAGGAGAACTGGCGTTTCACTCCGATGAAGCGGCTGCGCGGCCTGCACGACGGGTCCGCTGCCGCTTCGGGTTCGGCCACTGTGGACGCCGACGCCGCGCCCGAACTGAAGATCGAGCAGGTCGGCCGGGACGACGAGCGCCTCGGCGCCGCCGGTGTCCCGAGCGACCGGATCGCCGCGCAGGCGTACTCCTCGTTCACCGAGGCCACCGTCATCACGGTGCCCAAGGAGACGAAGACCTCGAAGCCGTCCACGGTGAAGATCACCGGGCCCGGCGAGGGCAAGGTCGCCTACGGGCACGTGCAGGTGCGCGCCGAGCAGTTCTCCGAGGCCGTCATCGTCCTCGACCACGCCGGCTCCGGCACCTACGCCGACAACGTCGAGTTCGTCATCGGCGATTCGGCGAACGTGACCGTGGTCAGCGTCCAGGACTGGGCCGACGACGCGGTGCACGTCTCCGAGCAGCACCTCAAGCTCGGCCGCGACGCCACGCTCAAGCACATCGTCATCACCCTGGGCGGTGACCTCGTCCGCGTCTCGCCGACGGCGACCTTCGCCGACAAGGGCGGCGACGTCGAGATGCTCGGCCTGTACTTCGCGGACTCGGGCCAGCACCAGGAGCACCGTCTCTTCGTCGACCACGCGGTGCCGAACTGCAAGTCGCGGGTGATGTACAAGGGCGCGCTGCAGGGCGACGACGCGCACACCGTGTGGGTCGGCGACGTGCTGATCCGCGCCGCCGCCGAGGCCACCGACACCTACGAGCTCAACCGCAACCTGGTGCTGACGCCGGGCGCGCGGGCGGACTCGATCCCGAACCTGGAGATCGAGACCGGCGAGATCGAAGGCGCCGGACACGCGAGCGCGACGGGAAGGTTCGACGACGAGCAGTTGTTCTACCTCCAGTCGCGCGGAATCGGCGAAGACGCCGCGCGCCGACTGGTCGTACGCGGGTTCTTCCACGAGATCCTGGTCAAGATCGGCGTTCCCGAGGTGCGCGAGCGTCTCGAGGCCGCGATCGAAGCCGAACTCGAAGCCGTGGGCGCCTGAGCCCTCGTCCGTCCACATCAGACTTTAGGAAAGAAATGCCTACGCTGGAAATCAAGGATCTGCACGCCTCGGTCACGACCGAGGAGGGCCCCAAGGAGATCCTCAAGGGCGTCAACCTGACCATCAAGTCGGGCGAGACCCACGCGATCATGGGCCCCAACGGTTCGGGCAAGTCCACGCTGTCCTACGCCATCGCCGGTCACCCCAAGTACGAAGTCACCTCCGGGCAGGTCCTGCTCGACGGTGAGGACGTGCTGGAGATGAGCGTCGACGAGCGCGCCCGCGCGGGCCTGTTCCTCGCCATGCAGTACCCGGTCGAGGTGCCGGGCGTGTCCATGTCCAACTTCCTCCGCACCGCGGCCACCGCGGTCCGTGGCGAGGCCCCCAAGCTGCGCCACTGGGTCAAGGAGGTCAAGGACGAGATGGGCAAGCTGGAGATCTCGTCCGAGTTCGCCGAGCGTTCGGTGAACGAGGGCTTCTCCGGCGGCGAGAAGAAGCGCCACGAGATCCTGCAGCTGGCGCTGCTCAAGCCGAAGATCGCCATCCTCGACGAGACCGACTCCGGCCTCGACGTCGACGCGCTGCGCGTCGTGTCCGAGGGTGTCAACGAGTTCAAGGCCAACAACGACGCCGGCGTCATGCTGATCACGCACTACACGCGGATCCTGCGGCACATCACACCCGACTTCGTGCACGTCTTCGCCGGCGGCAAGATCGTCGAGTCCGGCGGCCGTGAACTCGCGGACGAGCTCGAGGAGAACGGGTACGTCAAGTACACCGGCTCCGCCGAGACCGCCGCGGTCTGAGCTCGTACAGCCTGATCACTGAACTTCACGACTACACCGAGAGGAGTTGGCCCGATGACCACCACCACGGCTAACTCTGTACCGCTGGACGTAGCGGCCATCAGGGCCGACTTCCCGATCCTGACCCGCACGGTGCGGGACGGGAAACCCTTGGTGTATCTGGATTCCGGTGCGACGTCCCAGAAGCCGGTGCAGGTGCTCGAAGCCGAGCGCCGGTTCCTGGAGACCTCGAACGCCGCGGTGCACCGCGGCGCGCACCAGCTCGCCGAGGAGGCGACCGACGCCTACGAATCCGCCCGCGTGCGGATCGCGGAGTTCGTCGGCGCCTCCCCGCACGAGCTGGTGTTCACCAAGAACGCCACCGAGGGCATCAACCTCGTCGCCTACGCGATGAGCAACGCCGCCACGGCCGGTCCCGGGGCCGAGCGGTTCAAGATCGGTCCCGGCGACGAGATCGTCATCACCGAGATGGAGCACCACGCGAACCTGGTGCCCTGGCAGCAGCTCTGCCAGCGCACCGGCGCGACGCTGAAGTGGTTCTCCGTCACCGCGGACGGCCGCCTCGACCTGTCCAATGTGGACGAGCTGATCACCGAGCGGACCAAGGTGCTCGCGTTCACGCACCAGTCCAACGTGCTCGGCACGATCAACCCGGTCGAGTTCCTGGTGAAGAAGGCCCGCAAGGTCGGCGCGCTGGTCGTGCTGGACGCCTGCCAGTCGGTGCCCCACTTCCCGGTGGACCTGCACGCGCTGGACGTCGACTTCGCCGCTTTCGCCGGCCACAAGATGGTCGGCCCGTACGGCATCGGTGTCCTTTATGGACGGCGTGAGCTGCTCGAAGCGATGCCGCCGTTCCTGACCGGCGGCTCGATGATCGAGCTGGTCCGCATGGAGCAGACCACCTTCGCCGCGCCGCCGCAGCGGTTCGAGGCGGGCACCCCGATGACGTCGCAGGCCGTCGGTCTCGGCGCGGCCGCCGACTACCTGTCGGCGATCGGCATGGACCGCGTCGCCGCGCACGAGCACCTCCTCACCGAGGCGGCGCTCGCCGGGCTCGGCGAGATCCCGGGCGTGCGGATCATCGGCCCCACCGACATGACCGACCGCGGCGGACTGGTGTCGTTCGTCATCGACGGCGTCCACCCGCACGACTCCGGTCAGGTGCTGGACAGCCTCGGTGTCGCCGTCCGCGTCGGGCACCACTGCGCGTGGCCGCTGCACCGGGCCTGCTCGGTGCCCGCGACGGTGCGCGCGTCGTTCTACGTCTACAACACCCTGTCCGAAGTGGACGCACTGGTGAACGGGGTGCGTGAGGCGCAGAAGTTCTTCGGGGTGGCGTGATGAACCTCGAAAGCATGTACCAGGAGATCATCCTGGACCACTACAAGAACCCGCACGGCCGCGGCCTGCGCGAGCCGTACGACGCCGAGTCGTTCCAGGTCAACCCGACCTGCGGCGACGAGGTGACGCTGCGGGTGAAGGTCGACGACGGGAAGGTCGCCGACGTCTCCTACGAGGGACAGGGCTGTTCGATCAGCCAGGCTTCCACGTCGGTCTTGACGGATCTCGTCGTCGGGCACACCGTGGAGGAGGCGTTCACCACCATGGACGCCTTCGTCGAGCTGATGCAGGGCAAAGGGCAGATCGAACCCGACGAGGACGTGCTGGAGGACGGCATCGCCTTCGCCGGCGTGGCCAAGTACCCGGCCCGCGTGAAATGCGCCCTGCTCGGGTGGATGGCGTTCAAGGACGCCGTCGCCCGCACGACCAACGGAGTTGAGACGGCATGACCGAACAGCAGACCGAAACCCGCGAGGGGCGCACGGCCGCCGACCTCGACGCCGAGACCACCGCCGCCCCGGACGCCGCCGACGTGGCGAAGGTCGAGGACGTCGAAGAGGCGATGCGCGACGTCGTCGACCCGGAACTCGGCATCAACGTCGTCGACCTCGGGCTGGTCTACGACATCCGCGTCGAGGCGGACAACACCGCCACCATCGACATGACCCTGACCTCGGCGGCCTGCCCGCTGACCGACGTCATCGAGGACCAGACCGGTGCCGCGCTCGTCGGCGGGGGAACGGGACTGGTCAAGGACTTCCGGATCAACTGGGTCTGGATGCCGCCGTGGGGCCCGGAGAAGATCACCGACGACGGCCGCGAACAGCTGCGGGCGCTCGGCTTCACCGTCTGATTCCCGCTTTAGCGCGTGAAGGCCCCCTTCCCTCGGCTCAGCCGAGGGAAGGGGGCCTTCACGCGCAGTGGGGCGGTTCGTATAACGGCCTATATCGCGTCGCCGGCGCGTGTTTGGATGGACGACACGCGTGATTGCGTGGACGTCTCGTGGCGGGGTGTGTGTCGTCCATCCAGACACGCGTGTCGTCCGCCGGATCACGCGAGTCGTCCGGTCAAGCACGCGAAACCTCGTGTCGTGAAGGGCCCCTTTGAGACGTTGAACGTCTCAAAGGGGCCCTTCACGACGTGAGGGTCGGACCGCGCCGCAATAGGCTGCGGACATGATCATCCGGTCCATCGCGCTGTTCGCGCTCGCCGCGCTGCTGGAGATCGGCGGCGCCTGGCTGGTCTGGCAGGGCGTCCGGGAGCACCGCGGCTATCTCTGGATCGGCGCGGGAGTCGTCGCGCTGGGCCTCTACGGCTTCGTCGCGACCCTGCAGCCCGACGCGAACTTCGGCCGTATCCTCGCCGCGTACGGTGGAGTGTTCGTCGCGGGTTCGCTGGCGTGGGGGATGGTCGCCGACGGCTACCGGCCGGACCGCTACGACGTGATCGGCGCCTTGATCTGTCTCGCCGGGGTCGGAGTCATCATGTACGCGCCCCGAGGTTGAGCGAACGGCGCTAGCCTGCGCTGTGACTGAAACGGATTTCCCCGCTCCGCCCGCCGACAGACCCGGGCCGAAGCGAAGATTCTCGCCGCTGCTGTTCGTGATGATCCTGCTGGCGGTCGTCGGCGTGGGCACCGGGGGATACGGGTTCGTGACCCTGATGAACTATCGCATGGTGAGTGTTCCCAGCGGCGGGATGTTGCCCACGGTCCAGCCTGGGACGGTCGTGCTCTACCGCTGGACCCCGCTCGCCGAGATCCCTCGCGGCGCGGTCGTGCTCGTGGAGCTTTCCGCGTTCCCGGACGCGAGCCCCGGCGACGGTCAGATCGTCAAGCGGGTGATCGGCGTCGGGGGTGATCAGGTCGTTTGCTGCACGAACGACAACCTGATCACCGTCAACGGGAAGCCGGTCAAGGAGCCGTACACCGACGACGACAACGGGTACGGCCGCAAGGAGTACCTGCCGTTCAGCGTCCAGGTACCGCCGGAAGCGGTCTTCGTCGTGGGGGATCAGCGGAACAACTCACGCGACTCACGGCTCTACGTCGGCATGCCGGGCGACGGCGCCGTGCCGCTGTCGAAGGTGAACGGGGTCGTCGTCGGCATGGGGGGCACGCTCAACGCCGAGCCCTTCCCGCAGACCACCGCCTTCGTCGAGGCCGGCCTTCCCGGCGATCCCGTGTCCGACACCGGGTTCCGTGGCTCGCGGAACCTCATGTTCGCCGGCGCCGGGCTCGTGGTCCTCGGTGTCATCGGGACGATCGTGACCGTTGCCCGCTCCGCCGGAAAACGACGAAGAGCAGCCGCAATCCCACCAGCGCACTGACCACCAGCAGGTTGTAGCCGAACATCTGGTGCAGCGTGACCCCGTCCAGAACCTCCGGGCCGGTCGCGCTGCCCAGCAGCAGCACGGCCATCAGCCCGGTGGCCACCCCGACGAACGCCAGCAGGATTTCGTGCACCAGGCCGGTGACCACGTCGCGGTCGCGTTCGTCGGAGAACAGCCGGACGTTGACCGAAAGCCTGCCTTGCTCCAGCGCGTTGCCGATCCGGTCGACGCGGCGCGGCAGCCGTCGCAGCACGGGCAGGAGCGCCATCAATTCGTTGGTGGCCGTGGACCGTAGCGACTCCGGCCGCAACCCGGCACCCACCTGCTCGGCGGCGTAGGCGCGGGATTCGACGACGATGTTGAAGCCCGGCGCCAGCGCGGCCAGCGTTCCCTCCAAAGTGGCCAGTGCACGGAACACCGCCGCGATCGGCGGGGGCACGCTGAGCCGGAAGTCGGCGATCACCCGGAACAGGTCGGTGAACATGTCGAGATCGGGTGCCTGCCCGTGGTTGAAATGCTTGGCCACCAGGGAACCCAGTGCCCGCTCGAGGCGACGCTCGTCGATCTCGTCCGGCTGGTCGACGATCTCCAGCAGGCCGTCGCGCAACGCGGCCGGGTCGCCGCGGTCGAGGGCGAGGATGAGGTTCTGCAGCCCGCCGCGCAGGCCGGAGTCGAGCCGTCCGACGGAGCCGAAGTCGAGCAGGCCGAGCCTGCCGTCGGTGAGCAGCAGGACGTTGCCGGGATGCGGGTCGGCGTGGAAGACGCCGCTGCCCATCACCTGGCCGAGCACGCATCGCAGCATGGAGCGAGCGAGGCCGGCCCGTTCCTCGGCCGGGACCTGCTCCCGCGCGGCGGCGAGCGGTTTGCCCTCGAGGCGTCGCATCACCAGTACCCGCTCGGTGGACAGTTCTTTGTGGACGGTCGGCAGGGCGACCTCGGTGCCGGAGTAGGCCGCCGCGACCGCTTCGATGTTCCTGGCTTCGGTCCGGAAATCGAGTTCCTCGACGAGTGCGCCGGCGAATCCTTCGGCGAGGTCGACGACGCCGAGCGACCGCGCCCATTCCGCGCGCTGGTCCAGCGCGGCCGCGACGCGGCGGACGATGTCGAGGTCCCGGTCGACCAGTGCCTGCACGCCGGGGCGCTGCACCTTGACGACCACTTCCTGCCCGTCACGCAGCTTCGCCCGGTAGACCTGCGCGATCGACGCGGCCGCGATCGGTTCCGGGTCGAATTCGGCGAAGATCTCGTCGGGGTTTCCACCCAGCTCCTCGCGCAGCACCGTCGCGACCTCGTCGGCGTCGGCGAAGGCGACCTGGTCCTGGAGTTTGCTGAGCTCGTCGACGAACACCGGCGGGAGTAGATCGGACCGCGTCGAGAGCAGCTGGCCGAGTTTCACGAACGTCACGCCGCCCTCCTCCAGGGCGCGGCGCAGCGATCGCGCCAGTTTGGCGTGCCGGACCTGGGCGAGGCCGGGTTCGCGACGGCCGGTGAGGTACCGGCCGAGACCGTGCTTGATCGCGATCCGGGTGATCTGCGAGTAGCGCCGCGTCCGGGCCACGCGGCGCCGCACCGAGCGGATCCTGCCGATCAGGCCGAGCCCCGAACCGGACGGCAGCGCGAGTTCCGCCACGAACAGGAAGATCAGCGTGGCCAGGAAAGCGCCGCCCGCCACCGGGATGACCAGTCCGGCGAACGCGCCTCCCGCGTACATCGCCTGTGGGAACGCGCTGAGGATGCCGCCCGCGACGAGCCAGCCGAAACCGGCGGCGCAGAACGCGCGGATCACGCCGATCCGCACACCCAGCACGCGGCGGGCCGCGACCACGAGCGGCCACAGCATCAGCGCGTAGACGGGCAGGGTGAGCAGGCCGAGCAGCAGGTTCATGCCGAAGAGCACATCACGCGCGGTCCGCGCTGGATTCCCGCTCCGGCGGGACGGTGCTCACCCTTGCGAGGGAGCGGACCCCGAAGTTGTAGGTGGTGGTCGCCTCCCGGGGCGCGAACAGGACGCCGAGAACGGCGATCGCCGCCGCCGCGAGGAAACCGGCGCGAAGGTCGAGGAGATCACCGAGGAGACCGATGAGCGGCGCCCCGGCGGCCTGGCCGAGTGCCAGCGCCAGGAAGGCCACGCCGACCCCGAACGCGGGCGCCGTCGGGTAGGCCCTGGTGCCCCAGAGGATCAGGACGCCGGTCAGTCCGATGTAGACGGCTCCGAAGACCGCGGCCGCGATGACGAGCGCGGGTAGCGAACGGGTGGCGAGGGCGAAGAGCGCGGTGGCGGCCGCGAACAGGAGCATCCCCGCGGACCAGGCACGCCGCAGTCCCGCTCGCGAGGTCAGTTCGGCGGTGAACGCGCCAGCCAGGCCGACCGCGCCGAGCACGATCCACACCACCGTCGACGCGGTCTCGTCGAGCCCGCCGGCGCTCACGGCGATGTCTCGACCGAACGTCCAGATCGCGGCGCTGGCCAGGCCGAGCGTCGCTGCGGCGGGCAGCAGCCGCCCGGTGGCGGGCGGGAACAGGGGCACCGGCAGCCCGCGTGCGCGGTCCTCCTTCACCGGCGGCACGACCCGGGCGATCCACAAGGTCACCAGCGCCGAGGCCGCGGCGAAGGCCCACCAGGCCATCCGCCAGTCACCGATGGCGAGCAGGGAGACCGGGCCGGAGATCAGGACGCCGAGCCCGGTCCCGGCGTTCACCACGGACTGGGCGCGGTCACGGCGGGTGGCCCGTACGACGCGGGAGACCGCGTCGGCGAGGGAAGGGGAGGCCAGGCCGGTGCTGGCGCCGGCGAGGACGACACCGAGGGCGAGCACGCCGGCGTTCGGCGCGGACGCGATCAAGGCGGTTCCCGCGGTGGCCGCCGTCCCGGCGGCGAGCGCGCCCGCCCGCGCGCCCCAGCGGGTGGTGATGGCGGTCGAGGCGACGACGGCGAGGCAGTACGCGACGTAACTTCCCGCCGCGATGGCGCCGAGAGCGCCGCCGCCGAGGTCGAACTCCGTCCGGAGGGTCGGCGCGAAGAGGCCGTACGCGTACCTCGCGAGTCCGTAGGAGACCGCGATCAGCGACAAGCCGGCCGCGGTGAGGGTCAGCTCGCGTTTGTACGAAGAAACCATCAGCTCTCCTTCAGGTGTATACCGATCGGTATAGTTCACGAGTGTTCCCGCTTTTCGTGCTCAGGTCAACCGATCGGTATACTCGGAGCCATGCTGACCCCAGCCGGCGAGCGTGTCCTGAGTGCCGCGAGTGAGCTCTTCTACCGAGAGGGCCTCAACGCGGTGGGTGTCGCGGCGGTGGCCGAAGCCGCCGGCGTCACGAAGAAGACCCTGTACGCGTGCTTCGGGTCGAAGACCGAGCTCACCGTCGCGTACTTGCGGCGTCGTCACGACGTCTGGTGGGCGTACCTCGAAGAGCGGCTGGCCGAAGCCGATCGTCCTCGGGCGCTGGTGGTCTTCGACGCCTACATCGAGCACCCGCGGCTCGGGAGTGACCGGGGTTGCGCGTTCCTCAACGCGGCCGCCGAACTGGCCGCGGGGCATCCCGGTCTCGACGTGATCCGGCGGCACAAGGCGGCGGTCCGGGCCAAATTCGCCGAACTCCTCCGCGAGGACGCCCCCGGCGCGGCCGATCCGGAACGGCTCGCGGAACAGCTCTTCCTCCTGCTCGAAGGCGCCGTCGCGCACACCGGCATCGACGGGGACGCGCACCGCGTCACGCTCGCGAGGGAGATCGCGGAGATACTCGTGAGGGATACGCACGAAGCCGGCACGCGCTAGAAAGAGCGCATGCGACTTTTCGGCCCGCTCGTCGACCGGGCGACCTACCGCCGATGGGTGTACTTCATCCTCGGCGGCGCGCTGAGCGTGCCGTACATCCTCTTCGCCGCCATCGTGGTGCCGTCGCTGCTTCCCCTCGTCGTGACGGTGGAACGCGGCCTCGTCATCGCGATGATCACCGTCGTCCTGGTGATGGTCGCGTCGTCGTTCATCCCCGCGGTCCGGGTGCTGGAAGGCGCGGCCGTGCGGGAACTCCTGGACGATCCCGTCCCCGGCGTGACGTTCGGGCCCGCGTCGAGCTGGCCCGTCCGGCTGCGGTCGACCGCGATGTTCCTGCTGCACGTGAGCACCGGCTGCGTCGTCAGCCTGGTGAGCCTGGTCGTCCCGGTCGCGTTCGGATTCACGATCGCGGCCCCGTTCACCGGCCGGATCGCACTGTCCACCGAGGACCCGATCGAGGTGCCGAGGGGCTGGGCGAGCGCGTGGATCCCCCTGGCGTTCCTGCTCGGCGTCGTCGTGCTCGCCTACGTCGTGTGGGGAGCGGGCGCGGTGCTGACCCGCTGCGCCAAGAGCCTGCTGGGGATCTCGGCCGCGGAGCGGATCGCCCAGCTGGAGAAGCGCACCGAACAACTCGCCGAACGCAACCGGCTCGCGCGCGAACTGCACGACTCGGTCGGGCACGCGCTGAGTGTCGTGACCATCCAGGCCGGGGCCGCGCGCCGGACACTGCGGTCGGATCCCGATTTCACCGAGCAGGCGCTCACCGCCATCGAGGACTCAGCCCGCGCCGCGCTGGACGACCTCGACCACGTGCTCGGGCTGCTGCGTGACGAGGCGTCGTCGCGGACGCCGCAGTCGGGGCTGGCGGAGCTGCCGGCGCTGGTCGAAGCGACCCGGCTGGCGGGCGCCGAGGTGGCGGCGGAGGTGCGGGGTGAACCGGCCTCGGTGCCGCCGGTCGTCTCCCGTGAGGCGTACCGGATCCTGCAGGAATGCCTGACGAACGCGCTGCGGCACGCCGGTAAGGTTCCGGTGACGGTCCTCGTCGACGCCGGAACGGAGCTGTTGCGCTTGCGGGTGTCGAACCCGCTCGGCGCCGCGGAGCCGTCGCGCGACGGGGGCGGCCGGGGGCTGCGGGGAATGACGGAACGGGTGGAAGTGCTCGGGGGCACGATCACCGCGGGCCGGGCGGACGGATTCTGGAAGGTCGAGGTGGCGGTGCCATGGGGGAAACGGCGATGAGCATCAGGGTGCTGCTGGTCGACGACGAACAGCTCATCCGGGCGGGGCTGCGGGCGATCGTCGCCTCCGAACCCGACCTGGAGGTCGTTGGCGAAGCGTCCGACGGCGCCGAGGTGCCGGGGCTGGTCTCGCGGTTCCGGCCCGACGTCGTGCTGATGGACGTCCGGATGCCCTCGGTCGACGGGATCCGCGCGACCACGCATCTGATGTCCACTATGGACAATCCGCCGAAGGTGATCGTGGTGACCACCTTCGAGAACGACGACTACGTGTACGACGCCCTGCTCGCCGGAGCGAGCGGCTTCCTGCTGAAGCGCGCCCGGCCCGAGGAGATCGTCGCGGCGATCCGGACGGTGGCGGCGGGGGAGTCGCTGCTGTTCCCGGCCGCGATCCGGCGGCTGGCCGCGCAGCAGGCGAACCGGGGCCCGCAGGACGGTCTCGCCGGCGCCGGGCTCACCGAACGCGAAAGCGAGGTGCTGCGGCTGATGGCGGGCGGGCTGTCCAATGTGGAGATCGCGGGCGAGCTGTACCTCGGTGTGCAGACGGTCAAGACGCACGTCGGGAACGTGCTCGCGAAGCTCGGCGCGCGGGACCGGACGCAAGCCGTGATCAAGGCCTACGACACCGGATTCGTCACGCCGGCGGGCTGAACGCGATAGGGTTCCGGAGTGGACACCAACGTCAATCGCCGTCGCCTGCTGGGGCTGGGCACGGTCGCCGCCGCGGGCGCGGTGCTCGGGTCGGCGCAAATCGCTCAGGCCGCCGAAGAGTCCGAATCAGACACTCCCGCCGCCGACGCTTCGGCTGCCGCGCGCCGGATTTCCGCGGTGTACGCCAGGGAAACCGCGAAGGCGGGCGGCACCTGGTCGTCCTACGTCAGCGTCGCGGATTCCGCCGGAAACCTGGTGCCCGCCGTGTCCGAGCGGGCGGACGAGGTCGTCGAGGCGTACAGCGTCAACAAGATCGCCGTCGCCACCGCGGTGCTCGACAAGATCGACCGCGGGCTGCTCACCCTGGACCAGCGCGTCGACGTCACGGCCGACATCGTCATCAAGGACACCGACGGCATCTTCGCCCTCGACGGCGCGTACCCGAGTTCGGTGACGCTCGGGCACGCGATGGCCGCGCTGCTGACGCTGTCCGACAACACGGCCGTCCGCCTGTGCGGGCTGGTCTGCCCCGCCGCCGAGCTCAACGAGATCCTGCGCGGCAAGGGATTCGTGCACACCCAGGTCGTTCCCGTGGCGAACCCGAACCGCTTCTTCCTCGGCAGGACGACGCCGGCCGAAACGCATACGCTGCTGCGGAAACTGGTCGGCGGGACGCTGCTTTCGGCGAAGTCCACCGAGTACCTGCTGAACATCCTGCGTTCGCTGAGCGCGTTCACCGACGGCGTGCGGCTCGGGCTGACCTCGGCCGAGCGGCTGCGGGTCGCCACGAAGGCGGGCTGGTTCAACGACGGCCGCAACGAGGCCGGGGTGATGTTCAGCGCGGACGGCAAGCCGGTCCTGACCTATTCGCTGTTCGCCTCCGGCGAGTTCGCGGGCGATCCGGCGGTGAACAAGGACGACTACGCCGCGACGCATCCGGCGTTGAAGGCGCGGGCGAAGCTCGGGAAGACGATGTTCCGTTCGGTCGAGAAGCTGACGGCGGCCACCGCCCGCACCTACGCGACCGCTCCGTATCGGGCGACCAACGGCGGCTGAAGGGGGCGGGGTCGGTGCTCATGTCGCGAAAGCCACTTTCGGGACATCAGACGTCGCGAAAGTGGCTTTCGCGACGTGCTGTGCCGGCACCGAGGCGACGTCGCATCACGATCGACCTCTGGAGCCACCCGCCGACGTTGCGAAAGCCACTTTCACAACGTTGAAGGTTGCGAAAGTGGCTTTCGCAACACGCCTTATCCCTCAACAGGCCACCATGAGTTCAGTTACTCCAGGGCGGCGAGGATCAGCGCGGCCATCGCGGCCGGATCCCCGTTTTCCGGGCGCAGCACCAGATCCGGGCTCTCCGGCTGCTCGTAGGGAGCGTCGACCCCGGTGAACCCGCTGATCTCGCCCGCCCTCGCCTTCGCGTACATCCCCTTGGGGTCGCGGTCTTCGCAGACTTCGAGCGGGGTGTCGACGAAGACTTCGAGGAACGGCAGCCCGGCCGCCTCGTGCGCGGCGCGGGCGAGTTCGCGGTCGGCCCGGTACGGGCTGATCAGGGAGACCACCGACACCACCCCGGCGTCGGCGAACAGCTTCGCGACCTCGGCGACGCGTCGGACGTTCTCGGCCCGGTCGGCGGGGCTGAAGCCGAGGTTCCCGTTCAGCCCGTGCCGGAGGTTGTCGCCGTCCAGCAGGTACGCGGGCCTGCCGGACGCGACCAGCCGCCGCTCCAGTTCCACGGCCACGCTCGACTTGCCCGACGCGGAAAGCCCGGTGAGCCAGACGGTGAGCCCGCGGGTCGCCCGTTCCGCCCTGCTGACCGCCGCGGTGTGCCAGACGACGTTCGACGCGGTCACGCTCGGGCCGGTGATCATCCCCGCCGCGACCGTCGCCCCGGAATGCTCGTCGATGAGGAGGAAGCCGCCGGTGGAGCGGTTGCGGCGGTAGGAATCGAACAGCAGCGGTTGCCGGGCGCGCAGCCGGATCCGGCCGATTTCGTTGAGGGACAACGACTTCGCGGTCTCGTCACGGTGCAGGGTGGTGACGTCGAGCCGGTAGTCCAGCTCGCGGATCTCGGCCTTGGTCTCCCTGGTGGTGTGCCGCACGAGGAAGGTGTTGCCCGCTTTCAAAGCGCCTTGTTCGGAGAACCAGCACACCATCGCGTCGACGTCCCGGCTGGTGTGGGGCCGGTTGCCCGGGCGGCAGATCAGGTCACCGCGGCCGAGGTCGAGGTCGTCTTCGAGTTCGATCGTGACGGCCTGCGAGGCGAAGGCTTCGCTGACCGTGGTGCCACCCGGGCCCCAGATCGCGCGCACCGTCGTGGTGAAGCCGGACGGCAGTACGGCGACCTCGTCGCCGGGTTTGAACACCCCACCCGCGACGGTGCCCGCATAGCCGCGGAAGTCGCGGCTGTGCTCGCGGATCACGTACTGCACGGGGAATCGCGCGTCGATGAGGTTGCGATCCGAGGCGACGTGCACCTGTTCGAGGTGGTGCAGCAGGGAAGTCCCTTCGTACCAAGGCATACTGGCACCGCGGTGCACGACGTTGTCACCGTGCAGCGCCGACATGGGCACGAAGGTGAGGTCGTGCACCTGGAGTTTCATGGCGAAGCGGCGGAACTCCTCGCGGATCTCCTCGAAGCGCTCCCGCGACCAGCCGACCAGGTCCATCTTGTTAACGCACAGCACCAGATGCGGGATCCCCAGCAGGCTGGCCAGGAACGCGTGCCGGCGCGACTGTTCGAGCACGCCTTTGCGGGCGTCGATCAGGATCAGCGCCAGATCCGCGGTGGACGCCCCGGTGACCATGTTCCGGGTGTACTGCACGTGTCCCGGTGTGTCGGCGATGATGAACTTCCGCCGGGGCGTGGCGAAGTAGCGGTGGGCGACGTCGATGGTGATGCCTTGTTCGCGTTCCGCGCGGAGACCGTCGGTCAGCAGCGCGAGGTTCGGGTACGCCTCGCCGCGGTCGCGGCCGGCACGTTCGATGGCTTCGAGCTGGTCGGTGAACACCGTCTTCGAGTCGAACAGCAGACGGCCGATCAGGGTCGACTTCCCGTCGTCGACACTGCCCGCGGTCGCGAGGCGGACCAGCGAAGCGCTCATCAGAAGTAGCCTTCCTTCTTCCGGTCTTCCATACCCGCCTCGGAGATCCGGTCGTCGGCGCGGGTGGCGCCGCGTTCGGTGAGCCTGCTGACCGCCACCTCGGCGACCACCTCACCCGGCGACGTCGCCGTCGACTCGACACAGCCGGTGCAGGTCGCGTCGCCGACGGTCCGGAAGCGAACCGTTGCCTCGTAAGGACTTTCGCCTTCGTTCAGGGCGAGGAACCGGGTGCGCGCGAGCAGCATGCCGTCCCGCTGGACGACCGCACGCCGGTGCGAGTAGTAGATCGACGGCAGGTCGACGTCCTCGGCTTCGATGTACTTCCAGATGTCGAGTTCGGTCCAGTTCGACAGCGGGAAGACGCGGATGTGCTCGCCCTTGCGGTGCCTGCCGTTGTAGAGGTCCCAGAGCTCCGGCCGCTGATTGCGCGGGTCCCATTGGCCGAACTCGTCGCGGAAGCTGAACACGCGCTCCTTCGCGCGGGCCTTCTCCTCGTCGCGCCGCGCTCCGCCGAACACGGCGTCGAAGGAATGCTCGCGGATGCCGCGGAGCAGGGCGGCGGTCTGGAGACGGTTGCGGCCGGCCTTCGGGTCTTCGACGACCCGGCCCGCGTCGATGTCGTCCTGGACGCTGGAGACGACGAGCCGGAGCCCGTACGCGTCGACGGTGCGATCACGGAACTCGATGACCTCGTCGAAATTGTGCCCGGTGTCGACGTGCATCACCGGGAACGGCGGCGGCGACGGCCAGAACGCCTTGGCCGCCACGTGGAGCATCACCATCGAGTCCTTGCCGCCGGAGAACAGCAGGACCGGCCGTTCGAAGGTCGCCGCGACCTCGCGGAAGATGTGCACGGCTTCGGCTTCCAATGCTTCGAGGTGGGTGAGCTCGTATGCCGGGGACGCCATCGTGACCTCCGTGGTTCGAGATCAGAAAAGTAGAACAAGTTCTTGTGCTTGGTCAAGGGCTGGGGGACGCTGTCGGCATGGACCTGGTCGCACTCGAAGAGATCCGTCGCCTCAAAGCCCGCTACCTCCGCTGCCTCGACCTCAAGCTGTGGGACGAGATAGCCGAGACCCTGACCGCCGACGCGCACGCGCGTTATGGCACGCCGTCGTACGGCAAACCGCTGACCTTCGAAAGCCGTGAAGCGATCGTCGAGTTCTTTCGGAACGCGGTCGGCCCCGGCGTCACGACGGTGCACTTCGCCGGGCAGCCGGAGATCGACGTCGACGGCGACACCGCGACGGGCAGCTGGCTGATGCGGGACAAGGTGATCGTGCCCGAGCACCGGGTGGTGATCGAGGGCGCGGCGTACTACGAGGACACCTACCGGCGGGTGGACGGCGTGTGGCTGACCGCCTCGACCCAGTACGACCGGCTGTACGAAACGATGATGTCGATGGACGACGTGCCGAGCCTGAAGCTCACCGCGAACCGGTGGGCTTCCTGACGTGCAAACCCGGAACATGCGTGATTGAAGCCGTAACTCGCGTGTCTGAAGCCGTAACTCGCGTGTCTGGGGCCGGAAGACAGTGCCGATCCCGGCTCGGGTGTGTTACGCCTCCAAGCACGCGTGTTACGCCTCCGATCACGCGTGTCTCGTGCCTGAACACGTGGTCTGCGCATTTGGTCCTCTGGATGCGGTAGTTGCACGCGCAAGGACCGCATTCAGAGGACTAAACGCGGGGGTGGCGGCCGCCGGATTCGGCGGTGACGGCGTCGGCGGTGGCGACCAGCGCCGCGCCCCGCCGCGCGATCTCCGCGCCGGTGATCGGTTCGCCGACCGAAAGCGTGAGCACGAGCTCTTGCCGACCCGAAGCGTCGAACGTCGGCGCGGCGAGCAGGCTCACCGCGTGCTTGCGACGCGGCTCCAGATCGGCCCCGAGGTAGACGCGCTCGCCGAGGCTCGACACGAGCTCTCCCACCAGGCCCCGCACCTCCGGCGGGAGTTCCTCCGCGCCGACGCCCGCCATGAGCGCGTAGAGCCGACGGCCCGCGGAAGTCAGGCTCTCGACCAGGTAACCGTGCTCCCGGCATTCGGCGACGACGCGGCGAAGGTGTGCTTCGTCCAGTCGCACCGGAACCGCCGGCGGTTTGGCGAGCCACGCGTCGAACGCCGCGTCGGAATCCCACAGCACGTACATCAGGCCCACCGGCGGCGCGAACGGGTAGGTCTCGCCCAGTTTGATCCGGCCGGGGCCGGCGCTCTGCAGCATCAGGATCCGGTCGCCGACCACGGCCGACGCCGTGCACGTGGCGCCGTATCGCCTGCTCAGCTCCTCCAGATGACGGCGCGCGACCTCGCTCGCGCCGAAGCCTTCGCTGGCGACGCGGCCGGCGGCGACCATCGCCGGGCCGAGCCGGTACGTGACCGGCTGAGGGTCCCGGACCAGGTAGCCGCCCGCCGTCAGTTCGGTGACGATGCCGAGACAGGTCGGTTTGGCCAGGTCCAGCTCGCGGGCGAGTTCCGAGAGGCCGAAGCGACGGCCTGGGTGCGCGGCGAAGAAGTCGAGCAGCCGCACGACTCGCTCGGTGGGCGGTGAGCGCCGGGTCATTGACCCATCCTTAGAACGCGTTCTAGTCTGATGGCACGAAGAACGTACCAAGCCGGTACGTATTTGTACCAGTATGGGGAGTCGCCGGTGCTCACTCAACCGTTCGCGGACGCGATCGTCGAAGCCGAGAAGATCATCGCGGAGGCGCCGCACATCCGGACCGAACAGGATCTGGTCGAGGGATACGACTACCTCGCCGGCAGCATCCGCGCGTCCCTGCAGATGGCGTGGGCCTACGAACGGGACTATCCGTTCTTCACCCAGTCCACCGGGCCGTACACGAAGATGGGCCTCGACAACCCGGACACGCTGTACTTCAACGCGAACATCCGCGAGGACCGCGAATACGTCGTCACCGGGACGCGGGGGAGCACGGCCGACGTCAGTTTCCAGGTCCTCAACGGCGACTACTCGCCCGTCGAGGTGCCGGACAGCCTCGCCGCCTTCGACGACCGCGAGATCGAGATCGCCGAGGACGGCTCGTTCGAACTCCGCTTCGGACCGGCGAAACCCGACCCCGGACCCAACTATTTCGTGCTCGGCCCTGGTTCGTCGATGCTCGTGGTGCGTGAGGTCTACAGCGACTGGGCCACCGAACGCCGCGGCACGATCCAGATCCAGTGCGCCGACACCGCGGGTGGCGCGCCCGCGCCACTCACCCGTGACGGGCTGGCCAAACGCTACGGCGTGACCGGCAAGATCCTGCTGAGCAGGCTCCGCACCTTCCTCGCCTTCCCGAAGTGGTTCTACCTGAACCTGCCGGTGAACACGATGACCGAGCCGCGGCCAACGCCGGGCGGCCTGACCACGCAGTACTCGTCGGCCGGGCACTACGAACTCGGCGACGAAGAGGTCATGATCGTGACGGTGCCGCGTTCGGACGCGCCGTATCAGGGCATCCAGCTCGGCAGCGTCTGGTATCTCTCGCTGGACTACATCAACCATCAGACGAGCCTCACCGCCGACCAGGCGCGGGTCGACCCGGACGGCAAGATCCGCTTCGTGATCAGCGAACGCGACCCGGGCCTGGCGAACTGGCTCGAACGTACCGGACACGACCGCGGCTACGTCCAGATCCGGTGGCAGCGCCTGTCCCGCGCGTTGGAGAAGGCCGACGGGCCCGAGGTCGAGGTGGTGAAGTTCGGCGAACTCGCCGACCGGTTGCCCTTCTACGACGACGCGCGCGTGACCCCACAAGAGTGGGCGGACCGGATCTCGGCCCGTCAGCAGGCCGTCGCGGCGAGGATGCTGGGATGACGGATCTCTTGCGGGACAAGGTGATCGTGGTCTCCGGCGTCGGGCCGGGGCTCGGCCGGTCGATCGCCGTCCGCTGTGCCGCCGCGGGCGCGGACGTCGTCCTCGCCGCCCGTACCGAATCCCGGCTCGCCGAAGTCGCCAAGGAGGTCGACGCGCTCGGCCGCCGCGCGGTCACCGTGCCCACCGACATCACCGACGACGTTTCGGCGGCGAACCTCGCCGAGGCCGCGGTGAAGGCGTTCGGCCGGGTGGACGCCTTGGTGAACAACGCTTTCGCCATCCCGCCGATCATGGATCTCGCCGACGTCGACCTCGCCGACGTGCGGGCCGGCTTCGAGACCAACGTGCTCGCCGCACTGCGGCTCACGCGCCTGTTCACGCCCGCGCTCGCCGAGAGCGGCGGTTCGGTGGTGATGATCAATTCGGCCGTACTGCGGCATTCCCGGCGGACGTTCGGCGCGTACAAGATGGCGAAGGCGAGCCTGCTCGCGCTCGCACAGAGCCTCGCGTCGGAACTCGGGCCGCGCGGTATCCGGGTCAATTCCGTGGCGCCGGGTTACATCTGGGCGGATTCGCTGAAGTGGTACTTCGCTTATCTGGCCAAGGAACGCGGGGTGCCGCCGGAGCAGGTGTACGCCGAGACGGCGGAGACGATCGACCTGCGCCGCCTGCCGGAACCGGACGAGATCGCCGACACCGTCGTGTTCCTGGCCTCCTCGCTCGCCCGGTGTGTCACCGGTCAGTGTCTCGACGTCAACGCCGGCGAATACCACCACTGAGAGGGAGAACATGCTGCCAGGGCGGGAAAACGTCGGCACCGTGGAGGATCTGCACGCGTCGGCGGCGAAACTCACCGGGTTGGACGACTTCGGCGGCGAGGATCATCTCGAAGGTCTCCGCGTGCTGCTGGATTCGTACGCCGGCGAGGCGGGGCTGACCCCGTACGGCAACAAGATCCATCGCGCGTTCCTGCGCGGCGCCCTGGTGGCGAGGTCGTTGAGCGAGGCCTCGTGGAAGCAGAATCCGGAATACGCCCAGGTTCCCATCGAGCGGCCGATCTTCGTCACCGGCCTGCCGCGCACGGGGACCACGGCACTACACCGGCTGCTCACCGAGGACCCGGCGCACCAGGGGCTGGAAGTCTGGCTGACCGAAGTGCCGCAACCGCGTCCGCCACGCGAGACCTGGGCGCAGAACCCGGTCTTCCAAGGGATCCAGGCGGGTTACGAGAAACACCACGTCGAACATCCCGAGTTCATGGGCCTGCACCACATGTCCGCCGACCAGGTCGAGGAATGCTGGCAGCTCCTGCGGCAGTCGCTGAAATCGGTGTCCTACGAATGCCTCGCGCACGTGCCCTCCTACTCGCGCTGGCTGGACGGCCAGAGCTGGACCGACGCCTATCACCGGCACCGGCGCAACCTGCAGCTCATCGGCCTGCCGGACGCCGGGCGCCGCTGGGTGCTGAAGAACCCGAGCCATCTCTTCGCGCTCGACGCGCTGCTGGAGGTCTATCCGGACGCGCTGATCGTCCAGACCCATCGCGCGCCGAGCACGATCGTCGCGTCGGTGTGCAGCCTGAACGAGCAGGCTTCGGCGGGCTGGTCCGACGTCTTCCGCGGCGACGTGATCGGCCGCAGCCAGCTGGACCTCTGGGCGCGCGGTGCGGAAAAGTCTTTGGAGGCAAGGAAACGTCACGATCCGGCGCAGTTCTGCGATGTCCGGTACGAGGATTTCGTCGCCGACCCGATCGGCACGGTCGAAGGCGTCTACCGGCATTTCGGGCTGCCGATGAGCGACGCCGCCCGGGACGCGATGACCGTGGTGCACGCCGAAAGCCGGTCCGGGGAACGGAAACCCGTGCACCGGTATGACCTCGCGGACTTCGGGCTCACCGCCGGCGAGGTCGACGAACGCTTCTCGGCATACCGCGCCGCCTACGACCTCTGACTGCGGTCCTTGCACGCGCGACTACCGCATTCAGAGGACGAAATGCGGGAGGTCAGAAGCCCGCGGCCGCGCGTTGCGAGGGGAGACCGCGCGTCGTGATCCCGCGCAGGACCTCGACGCGGTCCGAGCCCGGCCGCCCGAGTACCCAGCTCGACCCCGGGACCTCCTTGGCGCGTTTCTTCAGTGGAGCCAAGAGCCGCGAAGCGTCCTTGTAGGACCGGATCGCGCCGTGCCCGCACACCAGGGTCGCCAGTGAAACCGTCACCGGCAGCCCGTCGGCCGACCACGCCGTGTCCAGCAGCGCGGCGGCGACCGTGCCGATCTCGTCGACGTCGCAGGCGATCAGGAAGTCGTCCCCGCCGACGTGGCTGACGCGCATCCGGCGCAGCCGGGCCTCCAGATCGGTGAGGGTCCGGCCGAGCGCGCGGATCAGGTCGTCGCCCGCGGCGAACCCGGCGGTGTCGTTCACCGTCTTGAACGAGTCGACGTCGAGCCAGGCCGCGACGAACGGCTCCCGCGCGTTGATCCGGCGGTCGACATCCCTGGCGACGGCGTCGCTGCCGGGCAGGCGGGTCAGCGGGCTCAGCGAGACCGCCTCCTCGACCTTCGCCTCCGCGACCCCGCGGACGACCTCGTTCACCAGCACCACGCCGACACACCGGCCGCGGTCGTCGACCACCACGACGTCGTCGCCGGTCCGGCCCCAGTCCGCGTCGGTGACCAGTTCGAGGAATTCGAGCGCGCTCGCGTCGGCGTGGATCGTGTGCGGCCGGTCGGCGAGCCGCGACGCCGGCCGCTTGGCGTGCAGGGCGTGTCCGTACAACCCGGTGACCGCGACCAGGAACCGCGTCCGGTCGATCGACCACTGTGGACGGTGCCGGTCGTCGATGCCGACGATGCCGCTCGGCCCGTCGGCGGCGGCCAGCACCTCGCGTACGTCGTCGCAGGTCGCGTCCTCCGGCAGCGTGGTCGCGGGCCGGAGGAAGTCGCCGACACGGCGGGCACGGGCGGTGCCGGGGATGAACGGTCCTGGCGCGTCCGGCGCGGGCAGCGGCGCGTGGTCGCCGTCCGGCGGGGCGAGCAGGTTGCCCTGCGCGATCCGCACGCCGAGCCGCCGCGCGGACTCCAGCTGCTCGGTGGTTTCGAGCCCGGTCGCGACCAGGCGGTTGTCCGTGCGGGACGCGAAGTGCAGTACCGCCTCGACCACCGCGACGGCGGCCGGGTCGTGCGGCAGGCCGCGCAGCACACTGCGGTCCAGTTTCACCAGGTCGACGGGCGCCGAAGCGAGCAGCGTGAGCGGGAGGTCGCCGCGGCCGAGGCCGTCGAGCGCGAGCCGGAACCCGACTTCGGTCAGCCGTCGCATGCCGGTGAGCAGCAGGTCGGCGGGGATCTGCGTGAACGGCGGCCCGATCTCCAGCACGACGTCCCTGGTCCGGCGGCCCGCCAGGCTGAGCGCGTCGGTCAGCGGGTCGAACTGCGACGGCGGCGCCGCCACGGTCCGTGCGGACAGGTTCAGGTGCAGGGGGAGGGCGGCCTGCGGTTCGCGCAGCTGCCGGACGGCCTCGGCGGCGAGGCCGACGTCGACCTCGGCCAGCCTGCCGCTGCGCCGGGCGTCGGCGAGCAGTTCGTGGGCGGTGCCGCGGCCTGGCCGTGCCAATGCTTCGAACGCGACGACGCCACCGGTGTGCAGGCTGTACAACGGCTGGTAAGCGAAGCGGACAGCGATCTGCAACGTCACAAGCGAATGTTCGCGGGTGGCGGCACGAAACGAAATACGTGTCAACTGATGTTCATCGTGAAGGCACCTGGGTTACCTAGAACGGCGTAATGCACGCCACCCGATCAGGTGTTTTCTTACTGGCCATGGTGACAACCGGAAAAGCGCCGACATCGCTTCGGCGGTACCCGAAGCATCTTCGCGGCCGCTGGTGAATGCCCGCTGGAGCGCGATGGGCAACGTGAAGAACCGATCGAAGAACACCGGAACCAGTTCGGGCGGCATCCCGCACAACGCGCGCAGGCCATGCCGTCGCAATCCGTGCACGGCGCGTGCCGAAGACGGCCACAGCGCGCGGTGCGCGGCCGACGACGCCGCGGCGGGGCCTCGATCCCAAGCCAGGGCCACGGCGTCGGCCACTGGAACCGCGAGCCGGATCGACGTCGCGACGCTGTACCCGGTCGCCGGATGCACCAGCGCGCCGGCGGCCCCGAACGGCACGGTCCGGCCGCGGTGGGGCGCCGGCACGTCGAGCACGATCCGCACGCGCTCCTCGCGCCCGCGCGACGTCAGCCCGGCCGCCCTCAGACGGGCTCGCAGCCGCGCCGCCAGGACGTCGAGCGGCAGGCCCGGCCTGCGGGCCAGCGAGGTCTCCTCGACCAGGACGGTGCCGTCGCCGAGCGGCAGGACATACAGGAATCCGGACTCGGTCTCCCGCCAGTCCATGAACACGGCGGTATCGGGGCCGTCGACCAGGCGCAGCGCGTCCTCGGCCGGGAGGACGGCGCCGAACGCCGTCTGTTCGTATCGGTCGCGTCGCGGCCGGACACCGGACGCGTCGACGTACAGGCCGGTCGCGAGAGTTCGTCCGTCCTCGAGACGCACCGACGAACCTCGCTCGCCGTGGTCCACGCCGGACACCGTCCCGGCGACGACGTCGTAGCCACCGTCGAGCCACCGGCGCAGGCCGTCGTTGTCCAGCACCAGGTAGCGCCGCTCCAGGACATGCCGCCTGGTCCCGAAGGCGAGCGTGGTCGAAGGCGCGCACGCGACGGCGCTCCCGGGCAGCGCGGGCAGTTCGTCGGCGAACAACCCGTAGGTCGCCCGCCAGCGGCGGCCAGGCGCCGGGTCGACGAGGACCGTCTCCAGGCCACGCCGGGCACAGGCACGCGCGAGCGCACGCCCCGCCGGGCCGCCGCCCGCGATCACCACGTCCGTCACCTGTGTATCTCATCACGCCGCCGCGACGGATACGGTGTCACGCATGGAACAGACGGACCCGAGGACGTGGCGGCGCGATCCGGAGAGCGAAAGCGCCGGGTTCACCGACCTCGCCACGAGCCCGTTCCGGATCGACCGGGACCGGATCGCCGCGTCGCCGTTCTTCGCCCGGCTCGGCGGGGTGACGCAGGTGGTCAGCGCCGGGGGTTCCGGCCTGCTGCACAACCGGCTCACGCACAGCCTCAAGGTCGCGCAGGTCGCGCGCGCCATCGCCGAGCGGATCAACGCGAGCAGCGATTCCGCCGAGCTCGCCGCGAAACTGGGCGGCTGCGATCCGGACGTCGCCGAGGCCGCGTCGCTCGCGCACGATCTGGGGCATCCGCCGTTCGGGCACCTCGGTGAGCAGACCCTGGACCGGATCGCCCGCCACCGCTTCGGCCTCGCCGACGGTTTCGAAGGCAACGCGCAGTCGTTCCGGATCATCACCACGACCGACGTGCGCGGCCCGTCCGCCTCCGGGCTCGACCTCACCACGGCGGTGCGCGCCGCGGTGCTGAAGTACCCGTGGGCGCGGCTGCACGTGCCCGACCCGCATCCGACGTCGATGCCCGTCCAGCCGCGCGGCGCGGCCGAGCCCGCCGACGCCCCGGGCACCGGTGCGAGCAAGTTCTCCGCCTACAGCACCGAACTCGACGACTTCACCCAGGCGCGGGCCCCGTTCGACGGCCGGATCGAACCCTGGCAGCAGACCGTCGAAGCGTCCGTGATGGACACCGCCGACGACATCGCCTACGCCATCCACGATCTCCAGGACTTCCACCGGATCGGGGTCCTGCAGCACGCGCCGGTCGCCGCCGAGTTCTCCGGCTGGGTCGATCACGCGCTGGACCTGGCCGCACTGGACGACGCGACCTTGACCGCGGAACGGCGGCTGCCCGGCCGTTCGCTGGAACGGCTGCGCCGCCGGATGCACGCCAAGGACGGCTGGATCGTCGACGACGACGCCTTCACCAGCGCCGTCGCCCGTGTCCGAGCCGAACTCGTCGACGGCCTGCTCGCCACCGGGTTCGACGGGTCCATCGAGGCCGAACAGGCCACCGCCGCCTTCTCCGCGAAATGGACCGCGCGGCTCGTCGACGGTGTCCAGGTGGTGGCTTCGCCGTCGACCCGGACGGGGCATCTCACGCTGCGTCCCGCCCAGTGGCACGAGGTGCAGGTGCTGAAATTCGTGCACCGGCGGTTCGTGCTGCTGCGCCCGGAACTCGCGCTGCACCAACGCGGACAGGCGAGCCTGGTGACCACACTGGTCGACGCGCTCGACGCGTGGCTGCTCGATCGCGACGAGTTCTACCGGCTCCCGCGACGGTTGCACGACCTGGTGGAATTGGCCCAGTCCGAATTCTCCGCGCTGGCGCGGACGTCGCCGGAACTGCTCATCGGAGCGACCGGGGAACCGGTCACCGGTGCCGACGCCGTCCGCGGTCTGGCGCGCGGGCGGGCGGTCGTCGACTTCGTGGCGTCCCTGACGGACAAGCAGGCGGTGACCCTTATGGACGGCTTGTCGGGCCGTGCGTCGCAGCCTTGGTCGGACTCCTTCGTCCTGTAGCCGCGCGATTACCCTGAACGGCCCACGGCCTGCGGCCGAATCCGGAAAATACCCATCAGACGTCACCCGAACGGCGCCTGCCGCCGGTGCGCGCCCGGTACTTAGCTTGATCGAGCCGGTGATCGCCGGCGTCGGTCAGCGTGAGTCGGGGCACGCGCCTAGGAATCGGAGGCGCACGTGCGTCCAACCCGTTCTAGCAGGAGAAGAAGAACGATCCTGACCGCGGGCACCGCTGCCCTCGTCACCGCGCTCGGCCTGGTGAGCCCGCCCGGCGCGGCGGCGGAAAGCGGATCCCCGGACGCGTTCTCGGCGAACACCGTCCGGCAGATCGAGGCGTTGCAGTCGATCAAGAAGAGCCAGAACGCCGGCGAGTCCAAAGTGGACAGCCGACTGCTGGTCGAACAGAAACTCCGCGCGCAGCGGATGTCGGCTTCCGCGGTTCCCGCACTGGGGTCTGGGGCGAATGTCTCCGCGGCCGGCACCGTACTCGTGGACATTCGGGGCCAGGTCTCGGAAGAACTCCTCAAGGGACTGCGGGAATCCGGTGCGGGGATTCGCGCGGTGTCCGAACGGTACGGCAGCGTGCGCGCCGAGGTTCCGCTGAACGCGGTCCCGGCGATCGCGGCCCGCGCCGACGTCAAGAAGGTCGAGACCGCCAACGAGGCGTTCACCGCCCGCCAGCTCGCCGAACCCGCCGTCGCGGGCAAGCGCGAGAGCAAGGAAGAAAAGGCCGCCCGGATCGCGGACGAGCTGAAGAAGGCCGTCGACGCCAAGGGACAGCCGGGGATCGCCGCCGGACCGGTCAACAGCGAGGGCGACCGCGCGCACAACGCCGACACCGCGCGCCAGCAGTTCGGCGTCACCGGCGTCGGCACGAAGATCTGCGCGCTGTCCGATGGTATCGACTCGCTCGCGACCTCGCAGGCACGCGGCGAACTCCCGGCGGGCGTCGACGTGATCCCCGGCCAGGAAGGCGACGGCGACGAGGGCACCGCGATGCTCGAGATCATCCACGATCTCGCGCCGAACGCGTCGCTCGGTTTCGCCAGCGCGTTCAACTCCGACGCCAGTTTCGCCGACAACATCCGCAAACTGCGGTTCGACGCGGGCTGCGACGTCATCGTCGACGACGTCCTGTACTTCAAGGAATCGCCGTTCCAGGACTGGATCATCGCCCAGGCCGTGAACGACGTGACCGCCGACGGCGCGCTGTACTTCTCCTCGGCCGGTAACGAGGGCAACGTCACCGACGGCACTTCCGGCCACTGGGAAGGCGACTTCGTCGACTCCGGCAAGAGCGTCGGCAAATACGCCGGTACCGCGCACAACTTCGCCGGTGCCGACGGCAACCAGATCTTCCAGCCGCTCTCGAACGCGTCGGGCCGGGTGCCGGTCACATTGTTCTGGTCCGACCCGCTGGGCGCCTCGAACAACGACTACGACCTGTACCTGCTGAACGCGGCGGGCAACGTCGTCGACTTCAGCCAGGACGTCCAGAGCGGCACTCAGGACGCCTACGAGCGGGTGGACACCACCGGCGTCGCCGGGCTGCGCCTGGCCATCGTCAAGTTCTCCGGTGAAGGCCGCTACCTTTCGCTGTCCGCGCTGCGCGGCCGGTTCTCCGACTCGGCCGACGGCCTCAAGGCCTACACCAGCCCCGGCGTGACCGTCGGGCACTCGGCCGCGCGGGACGCGTTCAGCGTCGCGGCGGCACCGGCGGCCAAGGCGTTCCCCCGTGCCCTCGAACCGGGCGACCCGGCCAACCCGGCCGGTCCGTTCCCCGGTGCCTTCGGCGCGGCCACGAAGGTCGAACGGTTCACTTCGGACGGTCCGCGGCGGATGTTCTACCAGGCCGACGGCACGCCGATCACCCCGGGGAACGTGTCCTCGACCGGTGGTGAGGTCCGCGCGAAGCCGGACATCACCGCGGCTGACGGCGTCTCCACCAGCGTCACCGGCTTCACCACGTTCTACGGCACGTCGGCCGCCGCGCCGCACGCCGCCGCGATCGCGGGCCTGGTGCTCTCGGGCAACCCGGGGCTGCCCCCGGCCGACGTGCGCGAGGCGCTGATCAACACCGCCGTCGACATCCTCGCCCCCGGCCGGGACAACTCCAGCGGCGCCGGCGTCATCCTCGCCGACAAGGTGCTCGCCTACACGGGTGCCAGCCCGCAGCCGCTCGCGTCCGCTGGCCAGCCGACGGTCACCCCGGCCGACGGCGGCTCCGCGCTCGACCCGGGCGACACCGCCAAGGTCACCCTTCCGGTCACCAACCGCGGCGACGGCACCGCGACGTCCACCAGCGTCGTGCTCTCCAGCCCGACCCCCGGGGTCACGGTAGCGCCGCGGTCGAAGTCGTACGGCACGATCAGCCCCGGACAGACCGGCGTGAACGACTTCACCATCACCGTTCCCGCCACGCAGGAACTCGGGGTGCCGGTGGTGCTGAACGCGCGCGTGACCTTCGCGGGTTCGTACTCGCCGACGACGTCCACGTTCTCGCTGCCGGTCGGCACCCCGTCGCCGGTTTCGCGGGACTTCGCCTACACCGGTGACGCCGTGGCGATCCCGGACAGCGACCCGACCGGCGTGACCGTGCCGATCACGGTGAGCGGGGTCGGGCGCGCGTCGAAGCTGACGTTCTCGGTGGACGGCGCGACCTGCAACGCGGACCAGACCTCGACGACGGTGGGCATCAACCACTCGTACGTCGGTGACCTGGTCGGCACGCTGACCTCGCCCTCGGGCGCGAAGGCGACCGTGTTCCAGCGCAGCGGCGGCTCGGGCAACAACCTGTGCCAGGTCGTCTTCGCCGACAGCGCGGCCGCCGCGTTCAGTTCGGTGAGCGCGGCGAACGCGCCGTTCACCGGCACCTACAAGCCGGCGCAGGCGCTCGGCGGCCTGGCCGGTGCGGCGGCCGACGGCACGTGGAAGTTCACCGCGGTGGACGTCGCCGGTGGCGACACCGGGTCGATCCGCGCGATCTCCTTGCACATCAACGGTTTCGTTCAGCCCGGCGTGGCGGAGCGGCCCGCGGGTGTCGGGAAATCGGTGGGGCGTGGGCCGGTGAAGCCGGTGTAGTCCTCTTGTTCGTGAAGGTCCCCTTCCCTCGACTGAGCCGGCGGAAGGGGACCTTTTCGCGTGGTGGCTGGTGTCGCGAAAGCCACTTTCGCAACCTTCAACGTTGCGAAAGTGGCTTTCGCAACGCCTGCACGCGTCCGCCGTTGCCGCGAAACGGCGACAGCCGCACGGGCAGGGGCTTCTGGTTTGCCAGGCGGGTCGGGTGGTGTCGCGAAAGCCACTTTCGCGACGTCTGGTGTCCCGAAAGTGGCTTTCGCGACACCGCCGATCGGGAGCGTCGCGCTTACTCGCCCCAGCCGTGGCGCGCGTTGCGAAAGCCACTTTCGCAACCCTCAACGTTGCGAAAGTGGCTTTCGCAACACGGCCGCAGCCGGAGCGTCGCCGCGAAACGGCAACGTCCGACCCCTGCTGATCCGCGCCGAGCCCCGTACGTTGGACCCATGGCGAGGGAGCGGCAGGTGGCAGGCGGGGGGCGGGCGGTCGAGATCGCGCCGGATCGCCTCGAAGGCTGGTACGCCCGTTTCGCCGTCCGCAACGATGGCGTCCGCGAGACCGAGCTGAGCCCCCGCACCGTCACCGTCGTCGCGGGCAACGGCGTGGTGGCCGTCGCGACCGTCCCTTTCGGACCGCTGAACGCCGAAGGAACCGTGCCGGGTCTCGCCGTCGGCCCGCTCATCGACCACGCGCTGATCTCGCGGAGGATCGCGCTCCTGCTGGTGCGCCGCGGCGGGCACAGCGTCGGGATCGCGCGCGGGGGAGTGGTCGTCCAGTCCAGGACGGACCGCCATCTCGTCCAGGGCCGTTCCGCGGCGGGCGGCTGGTCTCAGCAACGGTTCGCGCGGAGGCGGGAAGGGCAGGCGCGCTCGGCGCTTCGTTCCGCCGCGGACGACGCCTTCGAGGTGCTCGTCCCGCAACTGTCCGAAGTGGACGCGGTCGTACTCGGTGGTGACCGCCGCGCCCTGGAATCCCTGCGCGAGGACAAGCGTCTCGCGTCGTTGTTCCAGCGTGCCGAGGCCCGCGTCCTCGACATCGCCGAACCGCGCCGCACGGTGCTCGAAGACGCGGCGGAGCGGGCTGTCGCGGTCGAAATCACCCTCTCCGGGCCGTGACGTCGCGCACGGTCGGATAAAACCGTTCGACACCGGCCCGTACACTGATCGCGTGGACATCCTCTTGGAGTGAGCTCCTCGTCTGCCCGACGGCAGACGAGTCGAAGCTGTCCGCTCATCCACCTTTTACCGGGAGTTCCCGTGATCACGGCCTCTGGCCTGCAGCTGCGCGCCGGCTCGCGCATTCTGCTCGACGACACCAACGTCCGCATCCAGCAGGGCGACCGCATCGGCCTGGTCGGCCGCAACGGCGCCGGCAAGACCACCTCGCTCAAGGTGCTGGCGGGGGAGGGTGAGCCGTACGCGGGCGAGGTCCGCCGCAGCGGCGAGCTCGGCTACCTCCCGCAGGACCCGCGCGAGGGCGATCTGTCCGTCACCGCGAAGGACCGCGTGCTCTCCGCGCGTGGCCTCGACACCTTGCTGCGCAACATGGAAAAGGCGCAGACCGCGATGTCGGAGCTGGCGGACGAGAAGGAACGCGACAAGGCGGTCAACCGCTACAGCCGTCTCGAAGAGCGCTTCGCCTCTCTCGGTGGGTACGCCGCCGAGAGCGAGGCCGCGCGGATCTGCTCCAACCTCGGCCTTGCCGACAGGGTGCTCGAGCAGACGCTGCAGACGCTCTCGGGTGGTCAGCGCCGCCGTGTCGAGCTGGCCCGGATCCTGTTCGCCGCCGCCGAGGCGGGCGCCGGCGGGAAATCCGAGACGATCCTGCTGCTCGACGAGCCCACCAACCACCTCGACGCCGACTCCATCAACTGGCTTCGCGGTTTCCTGAAGCAGCACGACGGCGGTCTCGTGGTCATCAGCCACGACGTCGAACTGCTCGCGGACGTCGTCAACAAGGTGTGGTTCCTCGACGCGACCCGAGGCGAGCTCGACCTCTACAACATGGGCTGGCAGCGCTACCTCGACGCGCGCGCCACCGACGAGAAGCGGCGCCGCCGCGAGCGCGCGAACGCCGAGAAGAAGGCGTCCGCGCTGCAGCAGCAGGCCGCCAAACTGGGCGCCAAGGCGACGAAGGCCGTGGCCGCCAAGAACATGGCCCGCCGTGCCGAGCAGATGCTCTCCGCGCTCGACGAGACCCGGCAGGCCGACAAGGTCGCCCGGATCAAGTTCCCCGAGCCCGCCCCGTGCGGCCGGACACCGCTCACCGCGGAGGGGCTGTCGAAGTCCTACGGCTCGCTCGAGATCTTCACCGGAGTCGACCTCGCCATCGACCGCGGGTCGAAGGTCGTCGTGCTCGGATTGAACGGTGCCGGAAAGACCACATTGCTCCGGCTGCTCGGCGGAATGGAAACTCCGGATACCGGCGAGACCATTCCAGGTCACGGATTGCGTCTGGGCTATTACGCACAGGAACATGAAACTCTCGACCATGACGCGTCCGTGTGGGAAAATATCCGTCACCTCGCGCCGGACACCGGCGCGCAGGAGTTGCGGAACCTTCTCGGCTCGTTCCTGTTCACCGGCGAGCAGCTCGATCAGCCCGCCGGCACGCTCTCCGGCGGCGAGAAGACGCGGCTCGCGCTCGCGGGGCTGGTGTCCAGCGCTGCCAACGTTTTGCTGCTCGACGAGCCGACGAACAACCTGGACCCGGCCAGCCGCGCCCAGGTCCTGGACGCCTTGCGCAGCTTCGCCGGAGCCGTCGTCCTGGTCACGCACGACCCGGGCGCCGTCGAGGCGCTGGAGCCGGAACGCGTGATCCTCCTGCCGGACGGCACCGAGGACCATTGGTCGGCGGATTATCTGGAACTTGTCCAGCTTGCGTGAGGCCTGCGTCCGTTCGGGTGCTTGATCGATGCCATCCGGCCACTGAAATGGCCCAATGTGATCGCGGTTTCAGCAGTTTTGCGCTCGTCGTCTGGCATTCCGGCGCTCAGTGTTCGATCATTGCGGCGACAGGGGCCGTTATGTGGCCCAGAACACTCTCGGCGGGAAGGCGATCGACGTGGCTGATCTCAAGAAAGGCGCGCGGATCACCGGCAACACGCGTGACAAGCTGGCCGCTGACCTGAAGAAGAAATACGAGAAGGGCTCGAGCATCCGCGCTCTCGCGGAGTCCACGGGTCGCTCGTACGGGTTCGTGCACCGGGTCCTCTCGGAGTCCGGCGTCCAGCTGCGCGGCCGTGGCGGTGCCACCAGGGTCAAGAAGAAGTAGTCACGAGGAAGTAGCGGACTGCTGCGCGGGGGGCGCAGTTCCCTTTCCAGGGACCGCTGT
Source organism: Amycolatopsis roodepoortensis (assembly GCF_024628825.1). Taxonomy (NCBI): domain Bacteria; kingdom Bacillati; phylum Actinomycetota; class Actinomycetes; order Pseudonocardiales; family Pseudonocardiaceae; genus Amycolatopsis; species Amycolatopsis roodepoortensis. The sequence goes on along the minus strand of NZ_CP102415.1, from coordinate 1,737,804 downwards.
TTCACGGGTTTCCGCGGCCAGGAACACCAGCCTGGCACCGAGCAGGACCAGCGGATACACCAGGTAGCCGTACCTCGTCGCCGGAGTGAGCATGATCAGCGCGACGAGCCCGACAGCCATGCGCAGCAGCGCGTCCGAGCCGGTCGAGGGCGGACGGCGCAGCAACCAGACCAGGATCGCGACGGCGGCGATCCCGAGCAGGACGAAGGAAACCGCCGTGCCCACCGGGCCGAGCGAGGCGATGAGGTGGCCGGGCAACGGGCTCGCCGCCGGTGACTTGATCACGCCGATTCCCATCGGGAACCGGAAGACGTGCTCGGCGAACGCCTTGGGGTCGACCAGGTAGACGGGCACGTGCAGGACGAGGGTCGTCACCACGAGTGCCGCGGCGAATCCGCCGAGTGCGCGAGGGCCACGGCGCGTGATCAACAGGACACCCAGCACCACGATCGCGGGCGCGACGATGAGTTTCGCGCTGACCACCAAGGCCAGCACCAGACCCGACAGGATCGCGCGTCCGGTCGCGGCCAGTGCGAAGGACAGCACCAGCAGCCCGACGATGGCCAGATCCGGGCCGGCGACCGCCCAGGTCAGCGCCGTCAGCGGGCAGGCGAGCGCGAGTTGCGCGGCGCTGACCGGGATTTTCGGCCATTTCAGCAGCCGCAGCGTCAGCAGCACGCACGCGACGGCCGCCAGCGCGAACATCCAGCGCGCGTCGGTGAGGGCGTCCGCGACCGGTCCGCCGCCGAAGAGGGCGCGCGGCAGGCCGAAGACGGTCATCACCGGACCGTATGGCGTGTAATCGTTTACTTCCACCGCGCGACCGAGTGCGGTGACGTCGACGTACGGGGTTCCGTTCTCCAGAAGGAGTTTCGCCGACCGCTCGATCACCCAGACCTCGGGCTGCGCGGCCCAGGAGTTCGGCGTGACGAGCCAGTCCACTCCGGTCAGACGGCGAATGACGAGCATTCCCAACGGAAGGATCATGGCGAACAGGCCGATGGCGCCAATACCGATCCACCGCGAACCGAGCGCGCCGGACAGCGGCTTGCCGCGCCGGGCGGCGATCGCCAGCCAGCCGGTGTGGACCACGGCGAGGCCGTAACCCGCTACAGCGAAGTTCGCCCACACGCGATAGCCGTAGAACTCCGCGACGGCCGTGTTCACGACGGCGAAGATCAGGCATCCCGTGTAGAAGACCAGGTCGATGGTCAGTCGTCGCCGGTCTGGGTCGGTGGTCACCGGCTCAGGCTACCGACGCGGCGGCATCCGCCGGAAAGAGGACGCGGAAACCGGGAAGCATCCGGTGTGTTCCGGTGTTGGTCATGCGTATATCCGGGAAAACCCTCGACTATTATCGAGGTTCTGGGGGCAAAGAGAGGGTTCTCATGGACAACACCTGGTCGCTGATGAACTCGGCGATGAAGTCGGCCGACGTTCCGAAGGGGCTGCACAAGGGCACGCTGCGCCGGGTCGCGCGGTTCGCCAGGCCGCACTGGCGGAGGCTGCTGATATTCCTGGCGCTCACCGTCGTCTCGGCGGTGCTGGCGGTCAGCACCCCGGTGCTGGCAGGGAAGGTGGTCGACGCGATCGTCGGCGGGCACGACGTCTCGCTCGTGGTGTGGCTCGCCGTCGTGATCGCCGTGCTGGCGCTGATCGACGCCGGGCTCGGGCTGGCCGAACGGGCGCAGTCGTCGAGGATCGGCGAGGGGATCATCCTCGACCTGCGGCTCGCGGTGTACCGCCACGTGCAGCGGATGCCGGTCGCCTTCTTCACGCGCACCCGCACCGGCGCGCTGGTGAGCAGGCTCAACAACGACGTCATCGGCGCGCAGCGGACGTTCACCGCGACACTGTCCGGTTTGGTCACCAACGTGATCCAGCTCGTACTGTCGCTCGTGGTCATGGTGACGCTGTCGTGGCAGGTCACCCTGCTGGCGCTGGTGCTGCTGCCGGTGTTCATCCTGCCGACGCGGCGCCTCGGGCGGCGGATGGCCGAGCTGCAGCGGGAGGCCGGCGGGCTCAACGCGTCGATGACCACGCAGATGACCGAACGGTTCTCCGCGCCGGGCGCGACGCTGGTCAAGCTGTTCGGCGACCCGGAGCGCGAGACCGGCGAGTTCGGGGCGCGGGCCGGACGCGTGCGCGACATCGGCGTGCGCACGGCGATGCTGACGCGCTGGTTCCTCACCAGCCTGACCACGGTTTCCGCGCTCGCGCAGGCGCTTGTCTACGGTTTGGGCGGCTATCTCGCGCTGACCGGGGCACTCGCACCCGGCACCGTCGTGGCGCTCGCGTTGCTGCTGACGAGGCTGTACTCGCCGCTCACCGCGCTGGCGAACGTCCGGGTGGACGTGATGACCGCGCTGGTGTCGTTCGAGCGGGTCTTCGAGGTGCTCGACCTCAAGCCGATGATCGAAGAGAAGCCGGAGCCGCGCCGCGTTCCCGAAGGCCCGGTCTCGGTGGAGTTCTCCGGCGTCCGGTTCGGCTACCCGGCGGCGGACCGGTACTCGCTGGCGTCGCTGGAGGACGTGTCCACTTTGGATCACCGGGGTGGCGAGGAGGTGCTGCACGGCATCAGCTTCCGCGCGGAACCCGGGCAGATGGTGGCGCTGGTCGGTTCGTCCGGCGCGGGCAAGTCGACGATCGCCTCGCTGCTGCCGCGTCTCTACGACGTCGACGCCGGGTCGGTCAAACTGTCCGATGTGGACGTTCGCGACCTGAGTTTCGCGTCGCTGCGGGAAACCGTCGGTGTGGTGACCCAGGACGGGCACCTCTTCCACGACACGATCCGCGCGAACCTCGAGTACGCGCGGCCCGGCGTCACCGACGCCGAGATCTGGGCGGCGCTGGAGAAGGCACGGCTGGCCGACTTGCTCCGGGAACTACCGGACGGGCTGGAGACCGTGGTGGGGGAGCGGGGTTACCGGCTCTCCGGCGGGGAGCGGCAGCGGCTGACCATCGCCCGGCTGCTGCTGGCGCAGCCAAGGGTCGTCGTCCTCGACGAGGCGACCGCGCATCTGGACTCGCAGTCCGAGGCGGCCGTGGGCGAGGCGCTGACCGACGCGCTCGACGGGCGGACCGCGCTGGTCATCGCGCACCGGTTGTCGACGGTCCGGGCGGCCGACCAGATCCTGGTCATCGAGCACGGGGGGATCGTCGAGCGGGGGACGCACGAAGAGCTTCTCGCGCGCGAAGGGCGCTACGCGGCGCTGTACCTGACGCAGTTCTCGGAGGAACCCGCGGCAGCGTGACCCTCGGGTCGGTCGTGAGTGGCGGTTCGGGTGGGGTGGTGAAGGAGGCCTTCACCACCTTCAGCCACCACAGCAGGTACAGCGTCGCGCGTGAAGGACCCCTTCCCTTGACTCAGCCGAGGAAACTCGACCTTCACACCTTGCCTCCCAGTACATGAAGGCCCCCTTCCTTGCGCCAGGCGCAATGAAGGGGGCCTTCATGTACTTCAGGCGCGCACGGGCGCCGGTGCCGAGCCCATTTAGGACCGCAGGGCGGCGAAGGTCGCGTTCACCAGCGCCATCTTCCGCGGATCGTCCCGCATCAGCGGACCCATCCGGTTCATCGTGTAGCCGAAGGCGATCCCGCTTTCGGGATCCGCGCCACCGGACGAGCCGCCGAACCCGTCGTGCCCGAAGGCGCGCGGGTTCGGTCCGAAACCGCGTTCCTCGCTGCCGAGGTAGAAGCCCAGCGCCCATTCGTTGCCCAGCCCCCCGACGAGGTCGGCCTCGCGGCCCTGTCCTTCGCGGGCGGTCGCGAGCGCTCCGGCCGAAAGCAGCCGGCCCGAGGCGAGTGCTCCGTAGATGGTCGCGATGGCCCTGGCGGTGCCGTGCCCGTTCAGGGCGGGCAGGATCGCGCGCCGCCACTCGGGTTTGTTGGCGTCGCGGCCTTGCACGCGCGGGTTCGCCAGCGCCGCGAGGGCGACCGGGCCGGCGTTGGCGAACGCCTGCGTCAGCGCGGTTGTCATCTCGTCGCTGAGCACGGGTTCGACGAGGGTGGAGCAGCGCGCCAGATCGGCTTCGGAGTCCAGGCCGATCCGGAAATCCGCGTCCAGGGGGCCGGCGATGTGCCGGGCGAAGTACGCGCGGACGTCCTGCCCGCTCACCCGGCGGATCACCTCGCCGACGAGGAACCCGAACGACAACGCGTGATAGCCGCTGGCGGTGCCCGGCTCGAAGAGCGGTGCCTGGGCGGCGAGCAGCCCGGTGATGTGGTCCCAGTCGTACAGTTCCTTCACCGTCACCGGCCGCTCGAGACCGATCCCGGTCACCCCCGAGCGGTGCGAAAGCAGCCAGCGCACCGGGATCTCCCGTTTGCCCGCCGCCGCGAACTCCGGCCAGTACTTCGCGACCGGCGCGTCGAGGTCGAGCAGCCCGGCGTCGGCGAGGTGGTGCGCGCAGAGCGCGGTCATGCCCTTGGTGGTCGACCAGACGTTGGTGAGCGTGTCGGCCCGCCAGGGGGTCGTGCGGTCCGGATCGGCCCAGCCCGCCCAGAGGTCGACCACGGTCTCGCCGTGCCGGGTCACCGAGAACGCGGCGCCGATTTCGTCGCGTCGGGCGAAGTTCTCCTCGAAGGCGGCGCGGACGGGTTCGAAGCCCGCCGCGCACTCGCCGTGGATCTCGGTCATGGCACGGACCTCCTGCGGACACCGACCGGTCGGTATGTGACCGTAGAAGTCCCGCGCGGACGAGTCAAGGAAACTCGTCCGCGCGGTGGAGCTTCATGCGCCAGGTTCGCGGTCTTCGCGCCCAGGCGGTCCCTGACTGCACCTGGATCACGAAGTCCATCGAACAGGCTTGTGAAACACGCGCTAGCGGAGAGCCGGAACCCGGGCGCCGTACTTGGCGAGCAGCGCGGCGTTGGCCTCGTCGCCACCGTCCACGTTGGAACTGCGCCACAGCGGGATGTCGACGCCCTGCGCCGCACCGAGATCGACGACCTCGGCGAGCACGAGGTTCCACAGGAACGCGTTGATCACCGTGGACAGCGGCGCGGTCCGCGGCGCGTCCGCCGGGTAGCTCGCGTCCCCGGGACGGACGTGGGAGTCGAGCACGATGCTCGCCTCTTCGATGAGCGTCGTGGCCGCGCGTTTGGGCGCCGCGGCCACCGACGCGGCCGAACTCACGGCGATGACCGACGCCCCGCGCTTGCGGGCGCCGGCGGCCAGTTCGACCGGATACGGGTTGACCCCCGACGTCGAGAACACCACCAGCAGGTCGTCCGGGCCCGGCGCGCGCTCGGCCAGCACCTCTTCGGCCAGCCCGGAGCGGCGTTCGGTCTTGGTGCTGTGCTGCGCGCCGTGCAGGGGCAGCAGTTCGGGGTGGTAGACCGGGTACACGCAGGCGAGCCCGCCCGCCCGGTAGAAGGTCTCGGCGACCGCGGCCAGTGAATGCCCGGCCCCGGCGGTGAACACCAGGGCGTCCGCCCGGATGACCCCCAGGATCAGCTCCGCCGACTTCCGGATCTGCTCCGCGTTACTCCGTTCGGCCTCCGCGAGCCGTTCGGCGACGCCTGCACAACGTTCGGTGGTGCTCACCACATCCGCCCTTCCGTCTGGAGATCAGCGACGAATGTATCGCGTGGACCAATGGCCGAAGTGGAATACATCGGGTCATGATCGAGGTTGACCCGATCACTGCGGCCGGGGTTTCGGAGACTGGAGGGTCCAGGGTGAGCGAGGCTGATCCCGCGGTGCGGACTTGGCGGGCACGCGGCCGGGTGAACGGCGTGGTGCTGGTCCTGCACGGCGGCGCGGAGCACAGTCATGCCCGCGTGGCGCCGTGGCGGCTGGCGTACCAGCGGATGGTGCCGCTGGCGAAGGACGTCCACCGGGCGGGCCGGACGCACGGGGTCGAGGTGCGCCTCCTGCGCAACCGGATCTACGGCTGGAACGACCACGGCACCGACGCGCTCGCCGACGCGCGCTGGGCGCTGGAACGCGTCCGCGAAGACCATCCGGGCGTTCCGGTGATCCTCGTCGGCCATTCGATGGGCGGACGGGTCGCGCTGCGCGTCGCCGACGATCCGGCCGTCATCGGCGTCTGCGCGCTGGCACCGTGGACACCACCGGGTGAACCCATCGACGCCGTCGGCGGCCGTGCCGTGCTCATCGCGCACGGGACCAAGGACCGGATGACCGATCCCGTGGCGTCACACGCTTTCGCGGAGCGCGCCGAAAAGGTGACATCGCGGTCCGCGCGATTTGAAATAGGCGGCGAAGGGCACGCGATGCTACGAAGGTCTCGCGTCTGGAACCGGCTCGTTCGGGCTTTCACCCTGGAGCTGATCGAAGCAGGGGGAACCGACGAAACGCTGAGCGGCGCCTGGGGGCGGCCGAGCTCGGAACGGCTGCGGATCCCGGTCTAGACCGGGCGGGAGGGAGTTCTCATGTCCACGTCGAGCGTCGATCGGACGGCCGGTTCGTCCGGCCCGCCCACCCCTGACGAAAACCGGTGGCCGGGGCTGGCCACCCCGCCGCATTCCCCTTTCCGGGCGCGGATCGCCGAACAGTTGTTCCGGCACGCGGTGCGCCCGCTGAACGTCCGCGTGCGCATGCCCGACGGTTCGCAGCTCGGCGCGGGCGGGCCGGACGCGCCCGAGATGCGGCTCAACCGCCCCGCCGCCTTCTTCCACCGCCTCGGCGTGGACGCGAAGATCGGCTTCGGCGAGGCCTATATGGTCGGCGACTGGACGAGCGACGCGCTCGCCGAGGTGCTGACCCCGTTCGCGGAACGGATGGCGACGCTCATCCCGCCGCTGCTGCAACGGTTCCGCCGGTTCGTCGACCGCGGCCACCCCGCGGGCGAGGAGAACACCGTCGAGGGCGCGCGGGCGAACATCCATCGCCACTACGACCTGTCCAACGACCTGTTCGGCGCGTTCCTGGACCCGTCGATGATGTACTCGTCGGCGTTGTTCGGCCCGGACGACGACCTCACCGCCGCCCAGCACCGCAAGATCGACAGCGTCCTCGACTACGCCGGGGTCCGCGAAGGCAGCACCGTGCTCGAGATCGGCACCGGCTGGGGCGAACTCTCGATCCGGGCGGCCGCGCGCGGGGCCACGGTCACGTCACTGACCATTTCCGAGGAGCAGGCGAAGCTGGCGACCGAGCGCATCGCGGCGGCGGGCTTCGCCGACCGCGTCGACGTCCGGCTGTGCGACTACCGCGACTCGACCGGCGAGTACGACGCCGTGGTCAGCGTCGAGATGATCGAGGCCGTCGGCGAGTCCTACTGGCCCGCGTTCTTCGAGACCATCGGGAAGCGGCTGAAGCCGGGTGGCAGGTTCGGGCTCCAGGCCATCACCATGGACCACGAACGCATGCTCGCCGCGGCCCGGTCCTACACCTGGGTGCACAAGTACATCTTCCCCGGCGGGCTCATCCCGTCGACCACGTCGATCGAACAGGGTGTGCTGGCGCACACCCGGCTGAAACTGCACGGCGTGCGCGAGTTCGGCCAGGACTACGCCCGGACGTTGCGGGTGTGGCGCGAGAAGTTCACCCAGCGGTGGGACGAAATCACCGAACTGGGCTTCGACGACGTCTTCAAGCGGATGTGGGAGTTCTATCTGGCGTACTCCGAAGCGGGGTTCCGTTCGGGGTACCTCAAGGTCCACCAGTTCGGATTCGCCGAAAACGGACGGTGAGCTCCACCCAACCGATGCGGGGTGCCGGACGTCCTTCACCTAGGGTCTGCGGTTGACTGGGCCCTACACGCGAGATCGGGACGGGTGATTCGGCATGACGTATGGAGGCGACGACCGAGGGCGACGGATGCCGCCGCCGCAGCGGCCGCCGTCCGGCCGCCCCCGGCGGCATCAGCCCGCGCAGATGATGCCGCTGCCGGGCCGGGGGAGCAGCCCGTACGACGAGCGGACCAGGCCCATGGGGCACGGCGGCCAGGAGCGGCCCGCCGGCCCGCCCCCGCGCCGTCCAGGCCCGCCGCAGCCCCCTCCGGGGCGCCCGACGGACGACGCGCGCCCGCCGCGGCGGCGTAAGCGCTGGGGCTTCGGCAAGGTGCTGCTCACCCTGCTGACCGTGTTCGTGGTGTTCCTCGCCGGCGTGTGGGTGTACCTGGAGTTCTCCATCAACCGCGTCGACGCGCTGGCCGACTACTCCGGCCGCCCCGTCGCGGCCGAAGGCACCAACTGGCTGATCGTGGGCTCCGACAGCCGGGACGGGCTGACCCCCGAGGAGCAGGAAAAGCTCGTCACCGGGGACAGCAAGGCCGCCGGTGGCGGCAAGCGGACCGACACCATCATGATCGCGCACATCCCGTCCAACAGCGTCAAACCGACGCTGCTGAGCCTCCCGCGCGACTCGCAGGTGACCATCCCAGGGCACGGGAAGAACAAGATCAACTCGGCGTTCTCGATCGGCGGCCCGACGCTGCTCGCGCAGACCGTCGAAGGCGCCACCGGCCTGCGCATCGACCACTACGCCGAGATCGGTTTCGGCGGCTTCGCGAAGATCGTCGACGCGATCGGCGGGGTCCACATGTGCGTGGACAAGCCGATGGAGGACACCCTCACCAAGATCAAGATCCCCGCGGGCTGCCAGGACCTCCAGGGGCCGCAGGCGCTCGGGTTCGTCCGCATGCGGCACAGCGAGGCCACCCCGCGTTCCGACCTCGACCGCGTGGCCAACCAGCGGAAGTTCATCGGCGCGATGGTCAGCGAGATCGGCAGCCCCGGCACCCTGCTCAACCCGTTCTCGCTGTTCCCGCTGCTGTCGACGGCGCCGGACGCGCTGACGATGGATTCGGGCGACCACGTGCACAACCTGGTGGGGCTGGCGCTGGCGATGCGCGGGATCTCCTCGGGCGGCGTCGTCACCACGACGGTGCCGGTGACCAGCGGTTCGGCGGAGAACTGGGACAAGACGAAGTCGAAGCTGCTGTTCGACGCGCTGAAGAACGACACGGAGATCCCGGACAGCGCGATCCTGACCTGATCCGATGGAGGCCTCCGAAAACCGGAGGCGCCCGGCACGAAGGCGAGTCACCATGGGCGGATGGAAACGCCCGCCGAGACCCTCGCCGACGAAGCCGTCACCCTGCGCCGCTGGCAGCCGGAGCAGCTCGAAACCCTCGCCGCCGTCGCGGGGGATTCGGCCGCGCACCTCGGCGCGTGGATGATCTGGGCCGCCTACGGGTACGGCCGTCGCGAAGCCGCCGACTTCCTGGAGAACACCGCGAAGAACTGGGCCGAGGGCAAGACCTACGACTTCGCGATCCTCGCCGGGGAAGACCTCGTCGGCGGCGCCGGCATGATCACGCATCCGGACCGGATCGAGATCGGCTACTGGCTCGGCAGGCACCACACCGGCCGCGGCTACGCGACCAGGGCCGCGCGGCTCCTGACCGCCGAGGCCTTCCGGCTCGGCGCGCCGGAGGTCGAGATCCGGCACGACGAGAAGAACCTCGCGAGCGGTGCCGTGCCCGCGCGGCTGGGGTTCACGATGACCGGCGACGAGGCCGCCGAACCGCCGCTCGCTCCCGCCTGCGCGGGCGTCAACCGGATCTGGCGGCTTAAGCGCGTTTAGCCTTGCGCTCCCGCAGGGCCGCGAGGGCCTTGTCGGCGTGCACGGTGAACTTCAGCTCGCTCTTGATCACTTCGAGCACCTTGCGGTCGGTGTCGATGACGAAGGTGTGCCGTTTGGCGTGCAGCGGGCTGAACTTGCGCCAGACACCGAACTGTTTCGCCACCACACCGTCCACATCGGACAGCAGGGGATAGTCGAAACCGTGTTTGGCCGAGAACTCCTGCTGTTTGGCGACGGCGTCCGGGCTGATGCCGACGCGGTGCGCGCCCACCTCGGCGAATTCCGCGGCCAGGTCGCGGAAGTGGCAGCTCTCCGCGGTGCAGCCGCTCGTCATCGCGGCGGGGTAGAAGAACAGCACTACCGGGCCGGACGAGAGGAAGTCCGACAGCGTGCGCTGTTCGCCCTTGTCGTCGGGCAGGGTGAAGTCCGGGGCGATGTCACCTTGGTCCATGGACCGATCCTGTCACGTCAGTGGGCGGAGGTGAGGTCTGCCCGGGGAAGTGACCGGGCGCGAGCCCGCCCTGCCGACGTCGATCGCGGTCGCGGGTTCACCGGAGAACACAGCTCAGTGGGCGTGCCGTTCGATGAGCTCGTCGACCTCGTCCCCGGTCGCGGAATCCGCCACGAACGAACCACGCGCCGCGAGCACGCCGTACCGCCGCAGCCGTTCGGCCTGTTCGTGACTGTGGACGCCTTCCGCGCCGATACGCAGCTTCAGCTCCTTGGCCCTGGCGACCAGCTGGCACAGGTGGCGCACGTCGGCCTCGTCCTCGCCGTCGGCCAGCGCGTCGACGACCGCGCCGGACAGGATCACGTGGCGAACCGGCAGGCCGTGCCGCGGGATCAGCTCCAGATCGTCCGAACCGGAGATGGTCAGCACCAGCTGGGCGCCCAGATCGGCCAGTACGGCGAAGGAGTCGAGCACCTCGCCGCCTTCGTCGAGGATGGATTCGCGGTCCGTGCACAGCCGCAGCGCCTGGGCAGGCAGGTTGTGCCGGTCGAGCTGTTCCTTGACCAGCAGCACCAGATCGGGCTCGATGGCCAGCCGGTTCGGCAGCCGCACGCAGACGTCGGGCGCGGCTTCGCCGAACCTGTTCCGCCATCGCGCGGTGGCGGCGAGCGATTCGGCCAGCAGCCACCGGCCGAGCGGGATGGTCATCCCGGTGATCTGCGCGAGCGGATAGAACTCGTCCGAGTCCAGTTCGCCCTTCTCCGGGTGGCTCCAGCGCAATCCGGCGTTGACCGCGGCCAGCTGGTCGGGATTCGCGAGCTTCACCGTCGGCTGGTAGATCAGCGAGAACTCGCCGTTCTCCAGCGCGCCGGCGATGACCGCGCCGAGCTGGTAGCGGCTCCGGTCACGCGCGTCGAGTTCCGGATCGAACAGCATCCACTGCGCCTTGCCCGCCTCCTTGGCGCGGTGCAGGGCGATTTCCGCGGCGCGAAGCAGGTCTTCGGGACCGCCTTCGGCGACCGGGCGCACGACGATGCCCGCACTCGCGCTGACCCCGATCCCGTGCCCGCCGAGGTAGATCGGCTCGACCAGTTCTTCCAAGGCCTGCTCGACCAAGGCGATCACCTGCGGCGAGGTGAAGTCGCCGCGCAGCAGGACGGCGAACCCGTCTCCGGACAGCCGGGCGACCGATCCCTCGTACCGGCCAGAGAAGACCGCCTTGAGCTTCTTCGCGACTCCGCGCAGTACCTGGTCGCCGACGCCGGCCCCGAGACCGTCGTTGATCACCTTGAAGCCGTCGACGTCGAGGTAGACGAGCGCGACCTAATCGCCGCCGGACCCGGCAAGCGCGGTTTCGAGGGCGTTGCCGAAGGCGGTGGCGTTGGGCAGGCCGGTCAGCGGGTCGTGCACGTTCTGGTGCAGCAGCCGTTCCTGCAGCAGGTGGATCTCGTTGGCGTCGGCGACCATCAGCACCGGATAGGCCGAACCGGGCCGGTCACCCGGGAGGTCGGTCAGGGTCACGTCGACCCAGAGCGAGCCCTCCTCGCTGTGCTTCACCAGCAGGCGTTCCTGCTGCGTCGGCTGACCGTGCGTCATGAGCTGTGCGAGCGCGTTCCGCAGGCGGGCGACGTCGTGGTCGGCCGAGCCGAGATCGGGAATCTCCCGGCCGCGCAGCGCCGTGGGACGGCAGCCGAGGAGACGGCCGAGCGCGGCGTTCGCCTCCACGATCACGCCGTTGGCGTCGGCGAGGGCGATCCCGATGGGAGAAGCGGAATAGAGCTTGGAGAAGCGCAGCACGGCGGGCTGATGGTCGGGCTCGACCAGGACGGCGTCCTTGGCGACACCGAGCAGCAGTTGTTCGAGTTGCTCCTTGGGAAGCGATACTCCTTTAGTGTCAGCGAGCGTCTCGGCCCATCTCCGAGCGACGTCCACCAACCCTGGCGCGGAACCAGGTTCGGGCACACTTCACCTCTTAATGCGCGGTCGATGGCCAGCTCAGACCGGGTGTCCGAGCCCATGGGCCCACACTAGGTATGAGCCGGCCGGGTGTAGTGCCACGGCATCATGCGCGATCCGGGGTGTCTACCGGCTGAAAGGGTGATCGCTGCTACACGAGTGGTGACCGGAAGTTACCAAGAGTACTCGATAGTGGTGTGGCCTCATCGAGACCGCAGGCGGATCGGCAGGCCGTCCGCCGGAACCGGCAGGGACACGTAATCCCAGCGTGCGGTGTAGTCCTCCGGCACCGACCAGCGATACGCCCGCAGCATCTCGTGCAGCAGCGCCTTCACCTCGAACGTCCCGAAATGCAGGCCGATGCACTTGTGCGCGCCGCCGCCGAACGGCATCCACGCGTAGCGGTGCGACTTGTCCTCACGGCGTGCCTCGCCGAAGCGGTCCGGGTCGAAACGCATCGGGTCGGTCCAGTGCTCGGGCGAGAAATGGTTGACGGTGGGGGAAACCCCGACGAGTGTCCCTTCGGGAATGAAATGCCCGAGGACCTCGGTGTCCTTCACGGTCTTCCTGGTGAGGGAAGGAACCGGAGCCACCAGCCGCAGGGATTCCTTGATCACCAGGTCCAGCGTCGTCAACGTCTCCAGCACCTCGATGTCCGGCACGTCGTCGCCGAGCGAGAGGGACTCCTGACGCGCGCGTTCCTGCCACTCGGGGTTCTTGGCGAGGTGGTAGACGGCGGCGGCGCTGGTGATCGTCGACGTGTCGTGCGCGGCCATCATCAGGAAGATCATGTGGTTGACGACGTCGGAGTCGGTGAAGCGGTCACCGTCTTCGGTGGTGGCGTGGCACAGCGCGGTGAAGAGGTCGTCGCCGTCGCCCGCCCGTTTCGCGGGCAGGTTCGCCGAGAAGTAGCGTTCGAGGACCTTGCGGCCGTGCAGGCCCGCCGCCCAGCGGCCGCCGGGAACGGGAAAGCGCACGATGGCCGTGCCGGCGCGCACGGAGTTCACGAACGCGCGGTTGATCGAGGCCGCGTCGTCGCCGGACCGCATGCCCATGAACACACGCGTCGCGACGTCGAGCGTGAGTTGCTTGAGGGACCAGTAGATCCGCGGGTTCGGCCGGTCCGCCCACGCGGCGACGCCCTCGCGCAGGGCCGGTCCCATCTGGTCGACGTAGCCGGTGAGCCGCTGCCGGGTGAACGCCGCCTGCATGATCCGGCGGTGCAGGTGGTGCTCGCCGAAGTCGAGCAGCATCAGGCCGCGGTCGAAGAACTGCTCGATGAAGAACTTCCAGCCCTCCTGGGAGAAGGCCTTGTCCTTGTTCACCAACGCGATCTGCGTCGCCTCCGGGCCCGTGAGCGCGACGATGCGGCGGCCGAACGCGCCCATCCACGAGACGGGGCCGTAGGTCTCGTAGCGTTTCAGGCCGAACTCGATGCCGAAACGCATGAAGTCCAGCGCGTGGCCGATGACCGGCGGGCCCTCGTCGCCGAGGACGGGTTTGAGGCCGGGAGGAGCGGGCGCGAGTTCGCGGACCGGCCACGTCGCGCCGAGCCAGCGCTGGTCGACCGAACGTGGCAGGGGGATCGAGGTGAGCGGCGGGACCCGCTCGCGCAGCGCCCCGGTGACCTTTTCGACAGCGTTCGCCATGGGTGACCATCTCCCCGCTGAGATCGGTTACCGCTCCACCATCGCACCCTTGTTGACGTCCTGACAATACCTCGATGGAAGTTCCGTGAAGGCCTCCTTCACTACCTCGAGGGTCGGGAAGGAGGCCTTCACGGACCGGTCAGGCCAGTTCGGCGCGGACCGTGCGGGCGGCCGCGACGAGGTTCCGCAGGGCCGGCTCGACCTCGGCGTAGCCGCGGGTCTTCAGGCCGCAGTCCGGGTTGACCCAGATCCGCTCGGCGGGCACGGCGCCGACCGCGGTCCGCAGCAGCCCGCTGACCTCGTCGACGCCGGGGACTCGCGGCGAGTGGATGTCGTAGACGCCCGGCCCGACGCCGCGGCCGAAGCCCGCCGCGCCGAGGTCGGTGACGACCTCCATCTTCGACCGCGCGGCCTCGATGCTGGTGACGTCGGCGTCGAGCGCGTCGATCGCCTTGACCACGTCGCCGAATTCCGAGTAGCACATATGCGTGTGGATCTGCGTCGCGTCGTCGATCCCGGACGTCGCGAGGCGGAACGACGAAACGGCCCACGCGAAGTACGCCTCATGCGCCGCGGCGCGCAGGGGGAGCAGTTCCCGCAGGGCAGGCTCATCCACCTGGATGACGCGGATGCCCGCTGCCTGGAGGTCGTGCACCTCGTCGCGGATGGCCAGCGCCACCTGGCGGGCGGTCTCGCCCAGCGGCTGGTCGTCGCGGACGAACGACCACGCCAGGATCGTCACCGGACCGGTCAGCATGCCCTTGACGGGTTTGTCGGTCAGGCTCTGCGCGTAGCGCGCCCACTCGACGGTCATCGGCTCGGGACGCGAGACGTCGCCGTACAGGATCGGCGGCCGCACGCAGCGCGAACCGTAGGACTGCACCCAGCCGAAGTCGGTGGCCGCGAAGCCCGCCAGCCGCTCGGCGAAGTACTGCACCATGTCGTTGCGCTCGGGCTCGCCATGCACCAGCACGTCCAGGCCGAGGTCTTCCTGCAGCCGGATGACGCGCCGGATCTCGGCCTTCATCGCGGCCTCGTAGCCCGCGTCGTCCAGCGAACCCGCCTTGTGCGCCGCCCGCGCTTTGCGGACCTCGGTGGTCTGCGGGAACGAGCCGATCGTGGTGCTCGGCAACGGCGGCAGATCCAGCGCGGCCTGCTGCGCCGCCGCGCGCCGGGCGTAGGGGGAGCGGACGGTGTCCTCCGGCCGCAGCGCCTCCAGCCGGGCGCGCACCCCGGAGTCGGCCAGATCGGCCGCCGCCGCGCGATCCGCGGCCGCGGCACGGGCGGTGGAGAGGTCGACCCCCTCTTCCTTCAGTGCGCGCCCGAGCAGGACGACCTCGTCGACCTTCTGCTTGGCGAAGGCGAGCCAGCCCTTGAGACGCGGGTGGAGCCCGTCCTCCCGCTCGACGTCGTAGGGCACGTGCAGCAGTGAGCACGACGTCGACACGCTGACCGACCGCGCGGTGCCCAGCAGGGTCGCCGCCCGGCTGAGAGCGCGGGCCGGATCCGTGCGCCACACGTTGCGTCCGTCCACGACACCGGCGAGAACCTCCTTGTCCCGCAAGGCGGGCTCGGCGGCGACAGCGTCCACAAAGGACTCATCGGTGACGAGGTCGACGGCGATCGCGTCGATCGGGGAACGGGCGAGCACGCCCAAGCCGCGACCGAGACCGCCGAAGTACCCGGCGACCAGGATCTTGGGCCGCGCGGTCTCCTTCGCGAGCCGGTGATAGGCGCGGATGAGCGCGTTGAGCTCCCGCTCGGTGCGGTCGGCCGCGAAGGCGGGCTCGTCGAACTGGACCCACTCGACGCCTTCGTCGTGCAGACGGCGCAGCAGCTCGACGTAGCCGTCGAGGAGGTCGTCGAGCAGGTCCAGCGGGCGGAAGCCCTCCGGAGCGGCCTCCGACGGCTTCGCGAGCAGCAGGAACGTCACCGGACCCACCAGCACCGGCCGGGTCTCGACGCCGACCGCGCGGGCCTCGCGGTATTCGTCGAGCGGTTTGGTGCCGGCGAGCGAGAACGTCGTGTCCGGGCCGAGTTCGGGGACGATGTAGTGGTAGTTCGTGTCGAACCACTTCGTCATCTCCATCGCCGGCGCGTCCTGCACCCCGCGTGCGGCGGCGAAGTAGGTGTCGAGCGGCGAGAGGCCGAGCGTGGTGAAGCGCTTCGGTAGCGCTCCGAACAGCTCGGCGGTGTCGAGCACTTGGTCGTAGTGGGAGAAGGTGTTGCAGGGGAAGGAATCCAGTCCCGCGGCCTTGAGTTCCCGCCAGGTCCGGGTGCGCAGCGCGCGGCCGGTGGCCAGCAGTTCGGCCTCGTCGATCTTGCCCGCCCAGTAGCGTTCGAGTGAACGCTTGAGTTCCCGGTCCGGTCCGATCCGGGGGTAGCCCAGCACTGTCGTGCCGATTTCGGTCACAGCTCTCTCCTCGCGAGCTTGTCGTGAGAGCCCGGAGCGCGCGCAGGAGTGACCGCCGTTCGGTCGCGCCCATCCCACGAGGCCCGGACTCACGCACGCCGTCGGCGCGCGTACCACGGGCAGGTCTTCGGACTCGTGGGCGACTCGCTCGCGCCTACCGGCCGTCGCTTCCCGGGACGCCATGCCCAGTGCTTTACCGTGTCTCGCACGGTGACGGCTTTCGTTCCCACATACCGCTGCGGGGCAGTCCCGGATTCGCACCGGGTTCCCTGTTACCTCGACCGGCCGGGGAGGCCGGGCGAACCAGTAGCACCCTGGAGCGTACCGAGGCGCGCCAGTGGCCCGCTGGACATGTGACGAACCGGACGCCACGCGTGACCAGACGGACGACACGCGTGATTGAACGACGAACTCGCGTGATCGGGGGCGTAACTCGGGTGATTGAGGGCGTAACTCGGGTGATTGAGGGCGTAACTCGCGTGTTTGGAAACGGAACACGCCGGGCGGAGGCCGCCCGGCGTGTCGTCCGTCTGATCACGTGAGTTCGCCGCTCAATCACGTGAGTTACGTGTCTGATCACGCGAGTTACGTGTCTGATCACGTGAGTTACGTGTTCGAGCGCGCGAGTTGCGTGTGGGGGGTCAGTCCCAGTCGAGGGCGCCGCCCGACTGGTACTCGATGACGCGGGTCTCGAAGAAGTTCTTCTCCTTCTTGAGGTCCATCGCCTCCGACATCCACGGGAACGGGTTCTCGGTCTCGCCGAAGATCGGCGCGAGACCGATCTGCTGCGCCCGCCGGTCGGTGATGAAGTGCATGTACTGCTCGATCAGCTCGGCCGAGAGCCCGAGCATGCCGCGCGGCATGGTGTCGCGGGCGTAGGCGACCTCGAGCTCGCACGCCTCGGTCAGCATGGTGCGGACCTCGGCCTGGAACTCCTCGGTCCACAGGTGCGGGTTCTCGATCTTGATCTGGTTGATGCAGTCGATGCCGAAGTTCAGGTGGATCGACTCGTCGCGCAGGATGTACTGGTACTGCTCGGCGATGCCGACCATCTTGTTCCGGCGGCCGAGCGAGAGGATCTGCGCGAAGCCGGTGTAGAACCACATGCCCTCGAAGATCACGTAGAACGCGACGAGGTCGCGCAGGAAGGCCTGGTCGGCTTCCGGCGTGCCGGTCTCGAAGTCCGGGTTCTCCAGGTTCTGCGTGTACTTCAGCGCCCACGCGTCCTTGTCCGAGATGGACGGGACCTCGCGGTACATGTTGAACAGCTCGCCCTCGACCAGGCCGAGGCTTTCGCAGATGTACTGGAAGGTGTGCGTGTGCACGGCCTCCTCGAACGCCTGGCGCAGCAGGTACTGGCGGCATTCGGGGTTGGTGATCTGCCGGTACACCGCGAGCACGATGTTGTTGGCCACCAGCGATTCCGCGGTGGCGAAGAAGCCGAGGTTGCGCTTGAGCATGGTGCGCTCGTCCTCGGTGAGGCCGTCGGGCGACTTCCACAGCGCGATGTCGGCCTGCATGGCGACCTCGGTCGGCATCCAGTGGTTGTTGCAGCCGGCGAGGTACTTCTCCCACGCCCAGGTGTACTTCATCGGCAGCAGCTGGTTGACGTCGGCGCGGGCGTTGATCATCCGCTTGTCGTCGACGTTGATGCGGGCGGCGCCGACTTCGATCTCACCGAGGCCGGTGGCGTCGGCGGAGGCGTCAAAGGTGGTCATAAAGGCTCACTTCACGTGTGGGTCGGGTGGGTCGTGAGTGGCGATTCGGGTTAGAACACGAATCGCCACTCACGACGGGCGGTCACTGGCAGGCTTCGCAGTCGGGGTCGTCGATCCGGCAGGCGGCGCCGTCGGTGGCGACGAAGTCGACGTCCGAGACCTGCGGCATCTCCTTCGGCTCCGGCTTGGCGGCCGGGGCGGTCACCGGGACGGCCGGGACCGCGGCGGCGGGCGACGGCGAGACCGCGGCGGAAGCCGACGGGGCGGGCGAAGCGGCGGGAGCCGGGGCCGGGGCGGCAGGCTTGGGTGCCGAAGGTGCGGCCGGGGCCGGGGTGGCCGAGACCGCGTTCAGCTTGCCGTCGGTGCCGCGCAGGGTGCTCTTCTCCACGTGCGTCGCGGACCGCGCCCGCAGGTAGTACGTGGTCTTGAGGCCCTTGTGCCAGGCGTAGCGGTACAGCTCGTCGAGCTTGCGGCCGCTGGGCGCCGCGATGTACAGGTTCAGCGACTGCGCCTGGTCGATCCACTTCTGGCGCCGCGAACCGGCGTCCACCAGCCACTTGGACTCGATCTCGAACGCGGTCGCGTACAGCGCCTTCAGGTCGTCCGGCACGCGGTCGATCTGGCCGAGGCTGCCGTCGAAGTACTTCAGGTCCGACACCATGACCTCGTCCCACAGCCCGCGCTCCTTGAGCGAGCGGACCAGGTGCGGGTTCACCACGGTGAAGTCACCGGACATGTTCGACTTGACGAACAGGTTCTGGAACAGCGGCTCGATCGACTGCCCGACCCCGCAGATGTTGGAGATCGTCGCGGTCGGCGCGATCGCCATCACGTTGGAGTTGCGCATACCGACGGTCTTGACCCGCTCGCGCAGCGGCGCCCAGTCCAAAGTGGACGAGGTGTCGACGTCGAGCGCGTCGCCCTGTCGCGCGTCGATCAGGAGCTGCATCGAGTCGATCGGCAGGATTCCCTTGCTCCACAAGGAACCCTCGAACGTCTGGTACTGGCCGCGCTCCTCGGCGAGGTCGGTCGAGGCCGAGATCGCGTAGTAGCTGATGTGCTCCATGCTGGTGTCCGCGAACTGGACGGCCTCGTCCGAGGACAGCGGGACACCGATCTCGAACAGCGCGTCCTGGAAGCCCATCAGGCCCAGCCCGATCGGGCGGTGGCGCAGGTTGGAGCGGCGCGCCTCCGGGATCGTGTAGAAGTTGATGTCGATCACGTTGTCGAGCATGCGGACGGCCGTGCGCACGGTCTTCTCGAGGCGCTTCGTGTCGAGGCCCTCGGGGGTGACGTGCTTGAGCAGGTTCACCGAGCCGAGGTTGCAGACCGCGACCTCGTCGGTGGTGGTGTTCAGCGTGATCTCGGTGCACAGGTTGGACGAGTGCACGACACCCACGTGCTGCTGCGGCGAACGCAGGTTGCACGGGTCCTTGAAGGTGATCCACGGGTGGCCGGTCTCGAACAGCATGGTCAGCATGCGGCGCCACAGGTCGACGGCGCGGACCTTGCGGAACACCTTCAGCTCGCCACGTTCGGCGGCGGCCTCGTACTCGCGGTAGCGCTCGGCGAACGCGTTGCCGTAGAGGTCGTGCAGGTCCGGGGTCTCGTTCGGCGAGAACAGCGTCCACTGCGCGTCGGCCTCGACGCGGCGCAGGAACTCGTCCGGCACCCAGTTCGCGGTGTTCATGTCGTGCGTGCGACGACGGTCGTCACCGGTGTTCTTGCGCAGGTCGAGGAATTCCTCGATGTCCACGTGCCAGGTCTCGAGGTACGCGCAGGCCGCGCCCTTGCGCTTGCCGCCCTGGTTCACCGCGACCGCGGTGTCGTTGGCGATCTTGAGGAACGGCACGACACCCTGCGACTGGCCGTTGGTGCCCTTGATGTGCGCGCCGAGGCCGCGGACCGGGGTCCAGTCGTTGCCGAGGCCGCCCGAGTACTTCGCCAGCAGCGCGTTGTTCTTGTACGCCTGGAAGATCGAGTCCAGGTCGTCGTCGACGGTGGTCAGGAAGCAGGACGACAGCTGCGGGCGCGTGGTGCCCGAGTTGAACAGCGTCGGGGTGGACGCCATGAAGTGGAACGTCGAGAGCAGCTCATAAAATTCGATCGCACGAGCTTCCCGGTCATCCTCGCGGATCGCCAGGCCCATCGCGACGCGCATGAAGAACGCCTGCGGCAGCTCGAAACGGACGCCGTCGTGGTGCTGGAAGTACCGGTCGTACAGGGTCTGCAGGCCGAGGAAGCCGAAGTCGAGGTCACGCTCGGCGCGGATGGCCGCGGTGATCTTGTCCAGGTCGAAGGTCTGCAGTTCGGGGTTGACCAGCTCCAGCTCGATGGCGCGCTTGAGGTAGTCGCGGAAGTACTGCGGGTACCGCGCGGTCATCTCGTCCTGGCTGGCCTGCTGCGGCACGCCCGCGAGGTAGCTGAGCGCCTCGCCGCGGAGCTTGTCCGCGAGCAGCCGGGCACTGACGTAGGAGTAGTTCGGCTCCTGCTCGACGAGCACGCGCGCGGCCATGATCTGGGCGAGGGCGAGTTCGTCGGCGCTGATGCCGTCGTAGACGTTGCGCTTGGTCTCGGCCAGCACCGGCTCGGCCGAAACGTCTTCGAGACCGGCGACGGCCTCGCCGACGACGTGCGAGACGCGGGCCCAGTCGAGCGGGCGGAGCGAGCCGTCGGCGGCCTTGACGCTGATGGCGACGTCGGACGAAGCGGGCTTCTCGGCCTCACGGGCCTTCGCACGCTCGTCGCGGTACAGGACGTACGCGCGGGCGACCTTGTGGTGCTCGCCGCGCATCAGCGCGAGCTCGACGATGTCCTGGATCTGCTCGATGTGCAGCGCGGTCTCGGGACCGGCGTGGCGGAGCAAGGTGGTCTCGATCTGCTCGGTCAATTCCTTGACCAGGTGGTGGATCCGCGACGAGGCGGCCGCGTCACCGCCCTCGACGGCGAGGAAGGCCTTGGTCACGGCGACCGAGATCTTGTTCGCGTCGAAGGGGGACACGCTGCCGTCCCGCCGGATGACTCGCACGGTCGCGGGCGTGGTGTCCGGGGACGAGGGCGGCCGCTGACCGGTATCGACTGACATGCGTCACTCCAAAAAGGGCGCGTTGAAGCACCACAAGGCCTCACAAGGCCGTGCGCTGCACGTTCACAAAGCTGTCCGGCAACCGCTCCCGAGCGGTCTCCCCGTCGCTGGGCGGTACCGGTTCCCAGAGACTACATGTAGGGGTCGGAGGCTGCACGTGCCCCAATGGGTGGCGTGTCGTCGGCTCACCCTGGCGGGTTAGACGATCACGCTGAGCGGCTGGTCAGCCGCCGAAGACGATCTTGAAATCGTGCAGGCAGGCGCTCAGCGCGGGCCGCTGACCGGCGAGGAAGCCGAACGGGCCGGACTCGTTGATCCGCCAGTCCGCGGCCGCCGGGCGCGGACGCGCCGTCGCCCGGACGGGGCTCCTTTTGAGACGGCCGTCCAGCATCTGGACGACGTCGAAGGCCGCCGGCATCCGCACCGGGAGACTCGGGCGGGGCGTGAAGGCCGCCGTCGCGATCCAGTCTTCGTGGGTGGCCGCCGAGGCCGTGAAGGTCCGCCCGTGCGTGAAATCGAGCGCGGCGAGATCCTTGGGGATGCCCCACAGCGCCCGCCCGCCGGCGAGCGAGACCTCGCTGTCGACCCAGATGTCGGTGATGGAGCTGGAGAGGCGTTCGCCGCGGACCGCGACGGTCGCCAGCAGCTCGTGATACCGAAGCTGTCCGGGCTCCTGGTAGTCGATCCACGCGGTGAACACCTGGGCGCGGCCGCCCAGCGCGATCGGCTCGACGCCGCCGGGCAGTTCCGGGAGTTCGCTCACCGGGACACGCCAGACCGACAGGTACGCCTGACCCGCCAGGTTCCAGGGCTCGGGGGGATAGGCGGTCACGAGTTCCGCCACGGCAGGTAAGCGGGCTGGTCGGTGTCGACGCGCATGGAGAACTCCGGTGGTCGTTTCTGCAGGAAGGACATGACCCCTTCGACCGCGTCCGGGCTGGAGCCCAGACCGCCGATCAGCCGGGAGTCCAGTTCGTGCACGGGGAACGGCGACTCCGCGCTCGCCATCCGGTACAGCAGCTGCCGGGTCACGGCGACCGACACCGGCGACGTGGTCGTGGCGATCTCGGTGGCGAGTTCGCGGGCCTTGCCGAGCACTTCTTCGGGCTCGTGGACACTGTGGACCAGCCCGGCGGCTTTCGCTTCTTCGGCGCCGAAGACGCGTCCGCTGATCATCCAGTCGAGTGCCGTGCCCATCCCGACGAGCCGCGGCAGGAACCACGCGGACGCGCCTTCGGGGTAGATCCCGCGGCGGACGAACACGAAGCCGAACCGGGAGTCCGTGGACGCGAGCCGGTAGTCGCAGGACAGCGTGATCGTGATGCCGCCGCCGACGGCCGCGCCCCGCAGGGCCGCGATCACCGGCTTGTTCATCGTGAAGATCCGTTTCGAGCAGCGTCCGGCCGGCTCCTGCCACGCCGCGTCCGGGCCGGACTCGGGGTCGAAGTCGAAACCGCCCTGCGAGAGGTCGGCGCCCACCGAGAAATCCTTGCCGTTGCCGGTCAGGATCACCACGCGGACGTCCTCGTCGCGGTCGGCCCGGTCCATCGCGTCGCCGAGTTCGTCGGCCATGCGGATGGTGTAGCCGTTGCGGGCCTCGGGCCGGTTGAGCGTGACCGTCGCGATGCGGTCGGCGACCTCGTAGGTGATTTCGGCGTACGCGCTCATGACGTGAAAGTAAGGCTACGTTGACAAGGTGTCAATAAGACGTCATTCGACGTCGTCCAGATGGTCCGCGTAGTACTCGACCGCCCGCCGGTATCGCCGGACCCCGTCGTCCGCGCTGGTCTCCGCCAGGACCTTCAGCAGGGTTCCCGCCGCCTCGCGCGCCTCGCCGACATTGTAGAGCGCCATCGCGAGGAACGTCCTGAGCGCCGCGTCGTCCGGGAACTCGCCGAGGCCGCGCCGCAACGTCGCGAGCGACTCGTCGTACCGGCCGAGGACGCGATAGGTGCTGCCGAGCCCGACGAACACGCCGTGTCTGTCCTCTGTGGACAGACCCTCGCCGGCGAGCGCCTGTTCGTAGAACGGGGCCGCTTCGGCTTCCAGCCCGGCCGAATCGTGCGCCCACGCGGTTTGATAGGCCATCACGGCGTCCCGTGGATTCTCCCCGGCCAATTCGATCAACCGCCGGCGTGCCTCGTCGGTGCCCTGCTCCCGCAGCCGGATCGCCTCGTTCACGCGGCGGCGCCGTCGAAGGGCGGGTAGGTCTCGCCGCCGACCCGTTCGGCCACGGCGATGTAGTCGGCCAGCGCGTCGCGCGACCGGTTCAGCTTGGCCAGCTGCTCGTCCAGGCGGCCGAGCCGCTCGCGCATCGCGGCCAGCAGCTCGGGGCAGCCGATCAGCTCGGGTTCCTCGCCGATCGCGCAGGGGAGCAGGTACGCGATGTCCTCGGACGACAGGCCGGCGGCGAGCAGATGGCGGATCTGCTTCACCCGCAGCAAAGCCGTCTCGTCGTACTCGCGATAGCCGTTCGGACCGCGGCTCGCCTCCAGGAGGCCTTGGGCTTCGTAGTAGCGCAACTGGTGGGCGTTGACGCCCGTCCGGTGACTCAGTTCACCGATCTTCATCGCTTTCCCCACTTGACCTTCATACCGGTATCAACGTTGACGATCGTGCCATGACAGACAACGAGAACACCCCGATTTCCGTCGTCGGCCTCGGTCTCATGGGCACCGCGCTCGCTCGCGCGTTCCTGAAGGCCGGGCATCCCACGACCGTGTGGAACCGCACCGCCGCCAAGGCGGACTCCCTGGTGGCCGAAGGCGCGCGGCTCGCGCCGACGATCGGCGACGCGCTCGGCCCGGGCGGCGTGACGGTCCTGTGCCTCACCGACTATTCCGCCGTGCGCGAACTGCTCGGCGACGCCGGGCTGGCGGGCACGACACTGGTCAACCTCACCTCGGGTGACTCCGCTCAGGCACGGGAAACCTCCGCCTGGGCCGAAAAACGGGGCGCCCGGTACGTGGACGGCGCGATCATGGCCATTCCGTCGGCGATCGGGACCGCCGAGGCGGTGATCCTGCTGAGCGGGCCGCGGCCGGACTTCGAGATCGGCGCGCTCGGCACGATCAGCTACCTCGGCGAGGACCCCGGGCTGGCTTCCCTGTACGACGTCGCCGGTCTGACGATGATGTGGAGTGTCCTGAACGCGTGGCTCCAGGGCACCGCGATGCTCAAGACGGCCGGTGTCGATGCCGCGACGTACGCACCCTTCGCGCAGCAGATCGCCGCGGGGGTGGCGGACTGGCTGCCCGGCTACGCGGAACAGATCGACAAGGGCTCCTTCCCGGCGGAGGTGTCGGCGCTGGAGACCGACGCGCGGGCGATGGCGCACATGGTCGAGGAGAGCGAGGCGCTGGGCGTGAACGCCGAACTGCCGAAGCTGATCAAGGCGATGGCCGACCGCGCGATCGCCGCGGGGCACGGCGGGGAGCAGTACCCGGTGCTGATCCGGGAATTCGAGCGGGCGGGGGAGTGAGGCGTGCCTTGAGTGCTTCCGGGTCACGCGTGCCGGCTGTCTGATCACGCGTGCCGTCCGGTTCGGTTCCGTGGGGTGGGGCGAAGGCGGTGTGTTGCGAAAGCCACTTTCGCAACGTCAGTGGTCTGCCGAGGTGGTTTGGACGCGTGCCGCGAAAGCCACTTTCGAGACGTGTGATGTCCCGAAAGTGGCTTTCGCGACATGAGCGCCGACGAGACCGCGAGCGGAGTGCCCGCCCGCCGGGCCTCGTTCGCCTTGCCCCCGTGGAAAGAACCGGAAGCTTCACGTGATTGGGCGGACGGCGGGTGTGATCAGGCGGACGACACGCGTGATTGGACGGACGTCACGGCTGTGACGCGGGCAACATACTGACCAGCTGAACATTTTGGTCAGTATGTTCGGAAGTATGACCGAGAGCGAAGCGGGACGGGTACTCGTCGTCGGAATGGGTGTCAGCGGGATCGCGACGGCGGCGCGGTTGCGCAAGGCCGGCTGGCGGCCGGTGCTGATCGAGAAGGCGCCGGAAAGGCGGTCCGGCGGGTACTTCGTCGCGCTGTTCGGCGCCGGGCAGACGGCCGCGCGAAGGCTCGGCATGGTCGGCGCCATCCACGACCGGGCCTCACTGGCGCAGGGCCTCGACCTCGCCCGTGACGGTTCGAGCCGTCCGGGGATGTCGTACGCCGACCTGCCCGGCAAGCCCTGGATGATGCTGCGGAGTGACGTCGAGAAGGCCGCCTTCGCCGTTCTCCCCGACGATGTGGAGATCCGGTACTCGACCGTCCCCACCGCCATCGAGCAGGACGCCGACGGTGTCGACGTCACCTTGCTCGACACCGCTTCGAACACCGCGACGACCGAACGCTTCGACCTCGTCGTCGGCGCGGACGGGCTGCGATCCACGGTGCGGTCGCTGGTGTTCGGGCCGCACGAGAAGTACTTGCGGCGGATGGGCTACATGGTCGCGGCCTTCCAGTACACCGGTACGCCCGACGGTCTCGCCCCCGGACAGGGCGCCACGCTGCTCGAACCGGACCGCTCGATGTGGGTCTTCGCGTTCTCCGACCACGACCCGACGATCATGCTGACCTATCGCACCGACGACGTCGACGCCGAATTCACCCGGCCACCCGCGGAACGCGTGCGCGCGGCGTTCGGCCCGCGGCCGCTCGGAAAGGTGCTCGGTGACGTCGTCGGCGCGCTGGAGTCCGCCGAAGACGTTCTGTTCGACTCCGTCGAGCAGGTGCGCCTGGACCGGTGGCATCAGGGACGCGTCGTCCTGATGGGTGACGCCGCCTGGTGCGTCACGCTCTACGCCGGCATGGGTGTCTCGTCCGGGCTCACCGGAGCCGACCTGCTCGGCGGCATGCTGGAACGGCACCCCGGTGACCTCGGCACCGCCCTCTCCGCATGGGAACGAGCACTGCGGCCGTACGTCGACCACTATCAGGACGGCGCGTTCGCCGACCGGAAGATCTTCGTCGTGGACAACCGGGCGCAGCTTCTGCTCCGGCGCGCGGTGCCGGTGCTGAGCCGCTTCAAGCTCGGCAAACGCCTGACCGACCGGATCATGCGGCTCGACGAGATCGCGCTGTACAAGAATGCGGATATCGTCGGCGCGATACCGGAGAGGACCACTGTTGGCGGAACTGCCTGAACACGGCTCGCCCAAGGCGGCGCGCATTCTGGCGGCGGCGGGCGAACTGCTCCTGAGCCGGGGCAGCAAGGGTGTCACCATCGCGGAGGTCGCCACCAAGGCCCACGTCGGCAAGGGCACCGTCTACCTGTACTGGAAGACCAAGGAAGACCTGCTGCTCGGCCTGATCAGCCGCGATTTCATCGCGCTCGCCGACGAGGTCGTCGCGGCGGTCACCGCGGACCCCGAGCTGGCCCGGCCGTCGCGGCTCGGCCCGAACATGCTGGAGGTCGCGGCCCGGCATCCGTACGTCAACGCGCTGCAGACCGGCGACGACGTCCTGCTCGGTGTCCTCGCCGACGACCCCCGGTCGGCGACCCTGCTCGAAACGCTGGGGGCGGGCGCGTTCCTGCACCACATCCTGCCCATCTGGCGGCGGCACGACCTCGCCAGGGACGACTGGGACGTGGCCGATCAGGCCTTCGCGTTGCAGGCCCTCCTCGCGGGTTTCCTGACGTCGGCCCCTTCTCTCCGGGGCAGGCTGCCGGTCGACGATCCCGCGCGAGTGTTCGCCGCGTCGATCACCGCGCTCCTCGGCCCCGAGCGGGCCACGCCGGAGCAGGTGAAGCTGGCGGCGGAAGAGGGCATCCGCTCGCTGGAGGGCGGACGTTCCGTCGCGCTGGGCATCATTTCCGGCTGACCGCGGGACAGCTTCTGCCGTTAAAACAATCAGGCGTGCTTGATTTTTCCGTCGCCGGGTGCCAGCCTGAGGGGGACGCGAGGAGGCGGGCATGGCTGACCTTGGCGTGATCCTTGGGGATCTCGCGGCGGAATCGCAGGCCATCGACGACGTGGTGGCGGAGCTGCCCGCGTCGGACTGGGCGAGGAAGACCCCGGCCGAAGGCTGGACGATCGCCCATCAGATCGCTCATCTGGCCTGGACGGACAAGAAGGCGCTGATCGCGGCGCGCGGATCCGAGGCCGAGTGGCAGGCCGAGATCGAAGGGCTCCTCGCGACGGGCGAGTCCTACGTCGACGACGGCGCGGCAGAGGGCGCGAAGACGCCGCCCCGCGACCTGCTGGCGGAGTGGCGCGCCGGCCGCGCGGAACTCGCCGACGCGCTCGCGGCGGTGCCCGACGGGCAGAAGATCCCTTGGTACGGCCCGCCGATGAGCGCCGCGTCGATGGTGACGGCGCGCCTGATGGAGACCTGGGCGCACGGTCAGGACATCTACGACGCGCTCGGCATCGAACGGGAGAACACGGCCAGGATCTGGCATATCGCCCGGTTCGGGACCCGCACCCGCGACTTCGCCTACAAACTCAACTCTCTCGCGCCGCCCACCGAAGAGTTCCGCGTCGAGCTGACCGCGCCCGACGGCACCACCTGGGCGTTCGGACCCGAGGACGCCCCGCAGCGGCTCACCGGGAGCGCGGTCGACTTCTGTCTCGTGATCACCCAGCGCCGTCACCCCGCCGACACCGACCTGGTCGCCACGGGCAAGGACGTCGAGGAATGGCTCGGGATCGCGCAGGCCTTCGCCGGGCCTCCCGGCGCCGGACGGAAGCCGGGGCAGTTCGCGTGACCCCGGCCCCGATCAGGATCGGCAACGCGTCCGGGTTCTACGGCGACCGGTTCTCCGCGGTCCACGAGATGCTCACCGGCGGCCCGCTCGACGTGCTGACCGGCGACTACCTGGCCGAGCTGACCATGCTCATCCTCGGCCGGGACCGGATGAAGGACCCGAACCGCGGCTACGCCAAGACCTTCCTGCGCCAGATGGAACAGAATCTCGCGCTGGCCAAGGAAAAGGGTGTCAAGATCGTCGCCAACGCCGGTGGGCTCAACCCCGCCGGGCTCGCGGACGCGCTCCGCGAACTCGCCGCGAAACTCGGCGTCGACATAGCGATCGCGCACGTCGAGGGCGACGACCTCATCCAGCGCGCGGAAGAGCTGGGCTTCGGCAAGACCTTGACCGCGAACGCCTATCTCGGCGCGTGGGGGATCGCGGAATGCCTGAACGCGGGCGCCGACATCGTGGTGACCGGGCGTGTCACCGACGCCTCGGTGATCGTCGGCCCGGCCGCCGCGCACTTCGGCTGGGCCCGCGACGACTACGACGCGCTGGCGGGCGCGGTCGCGGCCGGGCACGTGATCGAATGCGGCACACAGGCCACCGGCGGAAACTACGCCTTCTTCACCGAGCACGAGATCGGCGTCCCGGGGTTCCCGATCGCCGAGATCTCCGCCGATGGCTCCAGCGTGATCACCAAACACCCCGGCACCGGCGGTGTGGTGAACACCGGAACCGTTACGGCGCAACTGCTCTACGAGATCACCGGCGCCCGGTACGCCGGGCCGGACGTCACGGCGCGGTTCGACACGCTGACGCTCGCCGAGGACGGCCCGGACCGCGTCCGGATCAGTGGAGTCACCGGGGAACCGCCGCCTCCGACCCTGAAGGTCTGCCTCAACGGGCTCGGCGGTTTCCGCAACGAGACGACGTTCGTCCTCACCGGACTGGACATCGAGGCGAAAGCCGCACTGGTCAAGGAACAACTCGAAGGCGCGCTCAAGGCCAAGCCGCCGGCGGACGTCCAGTGGACCTTGGCCCGCACCGATCATCCCGACGCCGAGACCGAGCAGCAGGCGAGCGCGCTGCTGCACGTCGCGGTGAAGGACGCCGATCCGGAGGTCGCGGGGCGCGCGTTCAGCGGTGCGGCGATCGAACTGGCGCTGGCGAGCTACCCGGGCTTCCACGTCACCGCGCCGCCCGCGGCCGCCTCGCCCTACGGCGTGTACCGGCCCGCCTTCGTCGGCGCGCACGAGGTGCCGCACGTGGCCGTCCTGCCGGACGGAACACGCCGTGACATCGCGCCCGCCGCCGAAACGCTGCCACTGTCCGATGTGGACGAAGACCGGCTACCCGCGCCGTTCACTCAGGCGAAGGTCCGCCGCGCGCCGCTCGGCAGGGTGGCCGGCGCCCGCAGCGGTGACAAGGGCGGCAACGCGAACGTCGGTGTCTGGGCGCGCTCCGACGAGGCGTGGCGCTGGCTCGCGCACCGGCTCACCGTCACCGAGTTCAAACTGCTGCTCCCGGAGACCGCGGACCTCGAGGTCCGGCGGCACCTCCTGCCGAACCTGCGGGCGATCAACTTCGTCGTCGAGGGAATCCTCGGCGAGGGTGTCGCGTCGCAGGCGCGGTTCGACCCGCAGGCGAAGGCGCTCGGGGAATGGCTGCGCTCCCGCGAGATCGACATCCCGGAGGCCCTCCTGTGACCGACCCCTTCTCCACGCCGGAACGCGCCGAACTGCGCAAGACCGTGCGGCGGTTCGCCGAAACCGAGATCCTTCCCCACCTCGAAGACTGGGAACGTGTGGGCGAACTGCCCCGAGACCTGCACCGCAAGGCCGGGGAGCTCGGGCTGCTCGGTGTCGGCTTCCCCGAAGAGGTCGGCGGCGGAGGCGGCGACTACCTCGACGCGGTGGTCATCGCCGAGGAACTGCACTACGCGGGCGGTTCCGGCGGGCTGTTCGCCTCGCTGTTCACCTGTGGCATCGCCGTCCCGCATATCGCGGCGGCCGGCGATCCGGTGCAGATCGAACGCTGGGTCCGGCCGACGCTGGAAGGCCACAAGATCGGCTCGCTCGCGGTCACCGAACCCGACGGCGGCTCCGACGTCGCCGGGATCCGCACCACCGCGGTGCGCGAGGGCGACGAGTACGTCATCAACGGCGCCAAGACCTTCATCACCTCGGGTTGCCGCGCCGACTTCGTGACCACCGTGGTCCGCACCGGTGAGGCGGGCGCCCACGGGATCTCGCTCATCGTCGTCGAACGCGGCACGCCGGGATTCACCGTCTCCCGCAAGCTGGAGAAGATGGGCTGGCTGTGCTCGGACACCGCCGAGCTGTCCTATGTGGACGTCCGCGTGCCCGCCGAAAACCTGATCGGCGCCGAGAACAGCGGATTCGCTCAGGTCGCCACGCAGTTCGTCACCGAGCGGGTCTCGCTGGCCGTGCAGGGCTACGCGCACGCTCAGCGGGCGCTCGACCTGACGCTGGACTGGTGCCGCCTGCGCGAGACCTTCGGCCGTCCGCTGATCTCCCGCCAGCTGGTGCAGCACAAACTCACCGAGATGGCCCGCAAGATCGACGTGGCCCGCACCTACACCCGGCAGGTCGCCCAGCGGCACGTCGCGGGAGAAGAGGTCATCGCCGAAGCCTGTTTCGCGAAGAACACCGCCGTCGAGACCGCCGAATGGGTGGTCAACGAGGCCGTGCAGCTGCACGGCGGACTCGGCTACATGCGGGAGTCCGAAGTGGAGCGTCACTACCGTGACGTGCGCATCCTCGGCATCGGCGGCGGGACCAACGAGATCCTCACCGGCTTGGCCGCGAAGCGATTGGGATACACCGCATGAGCACGATCAGGTCCACTGTGGACACGCGGAGCGAAGAGTTCGCCGCCAACCGCGAGTCCATGCTCGGCAAACTCGCCGAGATCGACGGCGAGCACGCCAAGGCGATCGCGGGCGGCGGCGAGAAGTACGTCGCCCGCCACCGCAAACGCGGCAAGCTGCTGGCCCGTGAGCGCATCGAGCTCCTCCTCGACGAGGACTCGCCGTTCTTGGAGCTGTCGCCGCTGGCGGCCTGGGGTTCGGACTACCAGGTCGGCGCCAGCGTGATCACCGGCATCGGCGTCGTCGAAGGCGTCGAATGCATGATCTCCGCGAGCGACCCGACGGTCAAAGGCGGGGCGAGCAACCCGTGGACGGCCAAGAAGAGCTACCGCGCCGCGGACATCGCCGCGCAGAACCGCCTGCCGGTGATCAACCTCGTCGAGTCCGGCGGGGCGGATCTGCCGACGCAGAAGGAGATCTTCATCCCCGGCGGCCGGATCTTCCGCGACCTCACGCGGTCTTCGGCGGCGAAGGTGCCCACGATCGCGCTGGTGTTCGGCAACTCGACCGCGGGCGGCGCGTACCTGCCCGGCATGTCGGACTACGTCGTGATGGTCAAAGAGCGGGCGAAGGTGTTCCTCGGCGGCCCGCCGCTGGTCAAGATGGCGACCGGCGAGGAGTCCGACGACGAATCGCTCGGCGGCGCCGAGATGCACGCCCGCACCTCGGGGCTCGCCGACTACCTCGCGGCGGACGAAGAGGACGCGATCCGGCTCGGCCGCAGCATCGTCAAACGGCTCAACTGGACCAAACAAGGCCCGACGCCCAAGCCGGATTACGCGGAACCGTTGTACTCCGCCGAAGACCTGCTCGGCATCGTGCCCACCGATCTCAAGGTGCCGTTCGATCCGCGCGAGGTGATCGCCAGGGTCGCCGACGGTTCGGACTTCGACGAGTTCAAACCCTTGTACGGCAGCAGCCTCGCCACCGGCTGGGCGAGTATCCACGGCTACCCGGTCGGCATCCTCGCCAACGCGCAGGGCGTGCTGTTCGGCGAGGAATCCCAAAAGGCCGCGCAGTTCATCCAGCTGGCCAACCAGATCGACACGCCGCTGGTCTTCCTGCACAACACCACCGGCTACATGGTCGGCAAGGAATACGAGCAGAGCGGCATCATCAAACACGGCGCGATGATGATCAACGCCGTATCGAACTCGAAGGTGCCGCATCTGTCGGTGCTCATGGGCGCCTCGTACGGCGCCGGGCACTACGGAATGTGCGGCCGTGCCTACGATCCCCGGTTCCTCTTCGCCTGGCCCAGCGCGAAATCCGCGGTGATGGGGCCGCAGCAGCTGGCGGGCGTGCTGTCCATCGTGGCCCGTGCCGCCGCCGCGTCGCGCGGGCAGGAGTACAACGAGGAGCACGACGCCGCCATGCGCGCCATGGTGGAGGGCCAGATCGAGGCCGAGTCGATGCCGATGTTCCTCTCCGGGATGCTCTACGACGACGGGATCATCGATCCCCGCGACACCCGCACGGTGCTCGGGCTCAGCCTGTCCGTGATCCACAATGGACCAGTGAAGGGCGCCGAGGGCTTCGGCGTCTTCAGGATGTGAGCGGCATGATCGAGAAACTTCTGGTCGCCAACCGCGGTGAGATCGCCCGCCGCGTGTTCCGCACCTGCCGCGACGCCGGGATCGGCACGGTCGCGGTGTTCTCCGACGCGGACGCCGACGCGCCGCACACCGCCGAGGCGGACGTCGCCGTCCGCCTGCCGGGCAACGCGCCCGCCGACACGTACCTGCGTGCCGAACTGCTGATCAAGGCCGCCGTCGAGACCGGCGCCGACGCGATCCACCCCGGCTACGGTTTCCTGTCCGAGAACGCCGCGTTCGCCCGTGCCGTGATCGACGCCGGGCTGACCTGGGTCGGCCCGCCGCCGGAAGCCATCGAGAGCATGGGCTCCAAGGTCGAGTCCAAGCGGATGATGGCCGAAGCCGGTGTCCCCATCCTGTCCGAACTGGACCCGGCCGAGGTCACCGAGGCCGACCTTCCCTTGCTGGTCAAGGCGTCCGCCGGAGGTGGCGGACGCGGGATGCGCGTGGTGCGCACGCTCGGCGAACTCGCGGAAGCCGTCGAAGGCGCGAGCGCTGAGGCCGCGTCGGCGTTCGGCGACCCGACCGTGTTCTGCGAGCGGTACCTGGAGACCGGCCGTCACATCGAGGTCCAGGTGCTCGCCGACACCCACGGCACGGTGTGGGCGGTGGGGGAGCGCGAATGTTCGATCCAGCGCCGTCACCAGAAGGTCGTCGAGGAAGCGCCGTCGCCGTTCGTCGACGAAGCCATGCGGGAGGCGCTGTTCGACGCCGCGCGCAAGGCCGCGCAGGCGATCGACTACGTCGGCGCCGGGACGGTCGAGTTCCTCGCCGGTCCGGACGGGCGGTTCTACTTCCTGGAGATGAACACCCGGCTCCAGGTGGAACATCCGGTCACCGAGGCCACGACCGGGCTCGACCTCGTTTCGCTGCAGTTGCGGATCGCGGAGGGCGAGCACCTCCCGATCGACGAGCCGGAGACGCGCGGTCACGCGATCGAGGTCCGGCTCTACGCCGAGGACCCGGCCGCGGGCTGGCAGCCGCAGAGTGGGACCTTGCACCGGTTCGAGCTTCCCGCGGCACAGCGGGAATTCGAGGTCGGTCCGGGTGTCCGGCTGGACTCCGGGTTCGTCAGCGGACAGACCGTCGGCGTGCACTACGACCCGATGCTCGCCAAGGTCATCGCCTACGCCCCGGATCGCCGGAGCGCGGCACGGGCACTGGCCGGGGCGTTGGCCGGTGCGGAGATCCACGGCGTGGTGACCAACCGCGACCTGCTGGTGAACGTGTTGCGCCATGAGGCTTTCCTCGCCGGAGAGACCGACACGGCGTTCTTCGACCGGCATGGACTCGAAACCCTGTCCCGTCCACTGGCCACTGTGGACACTGTACGGATTTCCGCGCTGGCCGCCGCTTTGGCGGGCGCGGCCGCGAACCGTTCGGAAGCGCGGGTGCAGAGCCAGCTGCCGAGCGGCTGGCGCAACGTGCGCTCGCAAGGGCAGCGCAAACGTTTTCGTCATGGCGACGACGAGATCGAGGTCGGCTACAGCCTCGGCCGGGACGGTCTGCGCGCCGACGGTTTCGAGGGTGTCGAACTGGTTTCCGCCGAAAGCGGCGCCGTCGTCCTGGAAGTCTCCGGGGTGCGGCGCAAGTTCACCGTCGCCCGATACGGCGACACGGTGTACGTCGATTCGCCGGAAGGCGCCGTCGAACTGGGCGTGGTGCCGAGGTACACCGATCCCGACGCGGCGCTCGCCGCCGGATCGCTGGTGGCGCCGATGCCGGGCACGGTGGTCCGGCTCGCGGTCGAGGCGGGCGACACCGTCAAGACCGGCGATCCGTTGCTGTGGCTCGAAGCGATGAAGATGGAACACCGGATCGCGGCACCGGCCGACGGCGTCGTGACGGAACTCCCGGTGGTGGTCGGACAACAGGTCGAAGTGGGCACGATCCTCGCGGTGGTAGGAGAGAACGAATGAACGCGATGAACTTCACCGAGCCCGAGGAGCGCGTCGCGCTGCGGGCCGCGGTCGCCGAACTCGGCAAGAAGTACGGGCACGAGTACTACGCGAAACAGGCCCGTGCCGGGCTCAAGACCGACGAGCTGTGGGCCGAGGCCGGACGGCTCGGCTACCTCGGCGTGAACCTGCCCGAGGAATACGGCGGCGGGGGAGCGGGGATCGCGGATCTCGCCGCGGTGCTCGAAGAACTGGCCGCGGCGGGCTGCCCGCTGCTGCTCATGGTCGTCTCGCCGGCGATCTGCGGCACGGTCATCTCGCGGTTCGGCACCGAGGAGCAGAAGAAGCGCTGGCTGCCCGGGATCGCCGACGGCAGCGGCCGGATGGTCTTCGCGATCACCGAACCGGACGCCGGGTCGAACTCGCACAAGATCACCACCACCGCGAAACGCGACGCCGACGGCTGGGTCCTCAGCGGACGGAAGGTCTACATCTCCGGTGTCGACGAGGCGGACGCCGTCCTGGTCGTCGGCCGCACCGAGGACGCGAAGACCGGCAAGCTCAAGCCCGCGCTGTTCACCGTCCCGACCGACACGCCCGGCTTCGAGTACAAGCAGATCGACATGGACATCGTCTCGCCGGAGAAGCAGTTCGGCCTGTTCCTCGACGACGTCCACCTGCCCGCCGACGCGCTGGTCGGCGAGGAGGACGCGGCGATCGCGCAGCTGTTCGCCGGGCTCAACCCCGAACGCATCATGGGCGCGTCGTTCTCGCTCGGCATCGCGCGCTACGCGCTGGGCAAGGCCGTCGGCTACGCCAACGAGCGCAAGGTGTGGGGCGCGCCGATCGGCACCCACCAGGGCCTCGCGCATCCACTGGCCGAGATCAAGATCGAACTGGAACTGGCCAAGCTCATGACGCAGAAGGCCGCGTCGCTCTACGACTCCGGCGACGACTTCGGCGCGGGCGAGTCGGCGAACATGGCGAAGTACGCCGCCGCCGAGGTCGCCATCCGCGCGGTCGACCAGGCCGTGCAGACCCACGGCGGCAACGGGCTCGCCAGCGAATACGGGCTGGGCACGCTGGTCACGGCCGTCCGGCTGGGCCGGATCGCGCCGGTGAGCCGTGAGATGGTGCTCAACTTCGTCGGCCAGCACAGCCTCGGCCTGCCCCGCTCCTACTGAGAGGCCAGCCCCATGAGCACTCTCCACGGCAAGACGATCATCGTCTCCGGCGGCAGCCGCGGGATCGGCGAGGCGATCGCGGTCCGCGCCGCCCGCGACGGAGCGAACATCGCCCTGCTCGCGAAGACCGCCGAGCCGCATCCGAAGCTGCCCGGCACGCTCTACACCGCCGCCAAGGCGATCGAGGACGCCGGCGGGCAGGCGTTGCCGATCGTCGGCGACGTCCGGGACGACACGTCGGTCGAGGCCGCGATCGCGCGGACCGCGGAGCAGTTCGGCGGGATCGACATCGTGCTCAACAACGCCAGCGCGATCGACCTGACCCCGACCGAAGCGGTCAGCATGAAGCGTTACGACCTGATGCAGGACGTCAACGCGCGTGGGTCGTTCCTGCTGTCGAAACTCGCCATCCCGTACCTGAAGCTCGCGGAGAACCCGCATATCCTCACACTGTCGCCGCCGATCAGCCTCGACGAGAAGTGGTTCCAGGCCGGGCATCTCGCCTACAGCATCGCGAAGTACTCGATGAGCCTGGTGACCGTCGGGCTCGCCGCGGAACTGCGGCGGTACGGGATCGCGGCGAACTCGCTGTGGCCGCGGACGACGATCGACACCGCGGCGATCCGCAACGTCGTCGGCGCGGAACTGGCGGCCAAGTCGCGGACGCCGGAGATCATGGCGGACGCGGCGCACGCGATCCTCACCAAACCGAGCCGCGAAGCGTCCGGGCATTTCTACATCGACGACGAGGTGCTCGCCGCCGAAGGGGTCACGGACTTCTCGAAGTACCGCATCGGCGAGCGGGAGGAAGACCTGCAGC
Source organism: Amycolatopsis roodepoortensis (assembly GCF_024628825.1). Lineage (NCBI taxonomy): Bacteria > Bacillati > Actinomycetota > Actinomycetes > Pseudonocardiales > Pseudonocardiaceae > Amycolatopsis > Amycolatopsis roodepoortensis. Next base: position 1,701,898 of record NZ_CP102415.1, on the reverse strand, counting down.
TCGATTTCTGGGTCGAGAGCCGCACCCCGTGATTCGCGAACCACAGCAGGAGCGCAGCCGCACGACCCGGCGGCGGCTGGTCGAGGCCGCCGTCGAGACGATCGGGGAGCTGGGCTGGAACGGGACCACCGTCGCGCTGATCGCCGAACGCGCCGGGGTCTCGCGCGGTGCCGCCCAGCACCACTTCCCGACCAGGGAGGATCTGGTCGCGGCCGCGGTCGAGCATGTCGGTGAGATCCAGATCGTGGAACTGCGTGCCCGCGCGGCGGAGCTGCCGTCGGGGCGGTCTCGGATCGAGCGGGCCGTCGACATGGTGCTCAACCTCTACAGCGGGCCGCTGTTCCGTGCCGCGCTCCACCTGTGGGTCGCGGCGTCGACCGACGAGTCGCTGCGCGCGACCCTGGTACCGCTGGAGGCGCGGGTCGGGCGGGAAGCGCACCGGGTGACCGTCGAGCTGCTCGGCGTCGACGAGTCCCACAAGGGCGTTCGCGAGCTGGTCCAGGCCACTCTCGATCTTGCCCGCGGCCTGGGGCTGGCGAACCTGCTGACCGACGACACGAAGCGGCGCAAGCAGATCGTTGCCCAGTGGGCACGGGTACTGGAGCCGCCCCTGGCGTCGGCGAAGATCTCACGGAACCAAGAAGTCACCGACAACGTCTGAGATCTTGTTAACACTGATGGAGCAGCGATCGATAACACGGTGTGAGTGCTGCTGATTCAGGTGGCTGATCGAGAGAGGTCCAGTCCGGTGTCCGGTTCAGAGGTCGAACTGTCCCATCGCGCGATGGCGATGCTGCGAGCGGTCGCGGCGCGCCGTGCCCAGATGTCGTGCAGCTGCGAGCCGGATCTCTTCATCGACGGGTTCGCCTGCTGCGATCAGATGACCGCGCACGCGCTGGCCCGCGGCGGGTACATCCGCCCCGGCGAGTCCACCGGTCCCGCCGCGGTCACCGGCCGGGTGCCCGCCGAGCTGACCGAGGCGGGCGAAGCCGCCATCGCGGTCACCGCGGCCGCCTGACCCTTCACCGCATCGTCTGTCCGCAGTGGACGACGACCGTTTACAACCACCTCCCGCCTTCCTAGGATCCTCCCCGGGATGAGGCCGTCGCCGTCGAGCGGCGGACCGGGTAGGGAGGTGCCGATGGCACGCACGGCTCGCCATGACGGCGGCGGGGACGCCCTGAGCGAGTTGATGCGCAAAGCCGGCGCGGCACCCCGCCGCCGGGGTCCGCGCGGGCCGAAGCACCGGGCCCCGGACGCGGCTTCCGGGAGCGGGAGGATCCGGCGGATCTCTGCGCTGTCGGCGGGCGGTGTCTTCGTCGGCGGACTGCTGGCCGTGCTGCTCACTCCCGGCGAACAGGCCGCGGTCGTCCCGGGGATCCCGCTCCCGCCGCCGTCGCTGACCATCGCTCCGCAGGCCGTCGAGGTCCCGGACGACGCGGCGGCTTCGCCCGTCCCGTCGGGACCTTCGGGCGGCAGTGTCGCCCCTCCGCCGCCGATGACCGCGTCGATGCACGGCTCGGAGACACCGTCCCCGACACCCACGCCGCCCGCGCCGCCGGAGGAACGGCCGGATCCGCGCGCCGGTCACCACGAGTGGTACTACGACTGGAATCACGGCGGATATCCCGGTGGTGGCCGGTGGCCGCAGTGGGGCCGATAGCGCCGATCGGGTGATCGGCGGCGTCGCACATCGTCGAACAAGAATCACGATTCACTCCTGATCTCGTCCGTTCGTGTCTGGTGTCCTTTTTCCGGTGTCCCGCCCTCGGCCGCGTACCTACGATGGTCCGCACTTTCCATTCCATCCGGGGCAGGCTAGGGGCTGAACAGGAAAAATGAATGTGGACGGACATTCTCCCGCGGTGCAGCTCGCCCGGAGAATGCTGCTCAACCGCGAGACGGGGAATCCGTCCCGCCCGCAGCCGGTGACGCTGCTGCTCGGGCCCGTCGGTTCGGGCAAGACCACGGCGCTGGAAGCGATCCGCCGTGACCTCGGCTGGGGTGTCGTGCACGCCGGATTCGATTTCGGGCAAGGCGGCCGGGCGGGCACGATCGACGTGCTCACGAAACTGGCCTATACGTTGTCGGGGAAATGGCGAAATCGGCCGAAACCGCAGTTCGTTCGATTCACGATCGCGTTGATCGCAGTCCAGGCCGAGCTTTCCGGTCGAAATCGCGACGAAGACCTCGCGCAACTGAAGTCGCTGCTCGGCAGTCTCGACCGGGTCATCTGGACGTCGGCCATGGACAGCACGCTCGACACGCTGACCGAGACGGCGAAGGCGACCGGACTCGTCGAGCCCCCGTACGCGGATTTGTTCCGGCAGACGTTCCCGCATCTTGTCCGGAACATCCGGCCGAGGCTTGGCAAGGCGCTGCGGTCGCTGGCGGACTTCCCCCACGCCGAGGGGAGATCCCCGTTCGACGCGCTGCTCGAACTCAACCGCCTCGCGCACGGCAGCGCCCGCGACGCCAAGGCGGTCACCGAATGGCTGATGGCGGCGTTCCTCGGCGACGTCCGGGAGAACCATCCGCGGATGGCGAAGCCGGAGGAGAAGAGCCCGTGCACCTGTGACATCTCGCCGCAGCGCAGGCATTGGCACAACTGGGTGGTGGTGCTCGACGACGTCGACCACGCCGGCGGGACCGAGTTCCTCGCCGACCTGATCGCCGCGCGGGAACGGTACGCCGTCCAGCATCCGAACGACCGCGAGGCCCACGACGCGCTGCTGGTCATCGCCACCAGCGGGCGGTGGCACGACGACTGGGGGACCGCCTGGCTGGCGCCGTGGAAACCCGCGTCCGGCGCTCCGCCCGCCGTCCGGCCGATCGTGGACTGCGAGGAGGCTTCGTACGACGACTGGGCGAATCCGGGCAACGGCGCGCTCGACTCGCCCTACTACCCGGTCCGGATCTCCCCGCAGTCGATCGGGCGGATCGCGCGGATCCTCGATTCCGGCGCGCGGACGCCGAAGGTCACGCTCGCGCACCGCGCGACCGGTGGGCTGCCGTCGGCGGTCGAGCAGCTCGCGGGGCGGTTGCGGGCCACCGACGCGCGCGAAGGCGGCCGTGACCTGCTCACCACCGATCCCCGTGGCGAACAGGATCCCTGCTACCGCAGGCTGACCGAGCTCGCCTTGACCGAACACCTCGACGACGTCCACGTCGACGACTTCGTGACCGCGGCCCCGTTCGCGACCGCGCCCTGGCTGATCCCGGACGCCGCGCAGAGCCGGATCGACCAGCCGCACGTCGGGCGGATCCTGACCGAACTGCGCACCTCGTTGTGGGTGACGGCGAAGAACTCGCCCGGTTCGACGACCGACCAAGCGGCGCTGCATCCGTGGATCGCCGCGAACCTGGTGTCCGCGCTGGCCCGGCGGGGTGACGGCGACGGGCCGACCTACACCGACCAGTTCAAGGCCCTGCGCGACGATCCCGACACCGCGCAGGATCCGGTGCGCCTGGCCTACTGCAACCTCGCGCTGGGCGACATCGGCGAGGTGGTCACCTTCTTCGAACGCGAGTTCAACCGGATCCCGCACGCGGAGTGGATCGCCAAACTCGAGCTGGTCCTGAACGCGCCGGACGATCTGCCGCCCGAACGGGATCACGCGGAGCTGTACGAAGAACTCGTCAACCTGGACAACGCCCGCCGCCCGAACGACCGGTCCGAGATCCGGAACAACGTCGCCCGGCTCATCGCGGCGGGCTGGCTGACCGCCAACCCCTTCGCCGTCCGCGGGCAGGACCAGCACCAGGTGATCGCGAACGCCTTCGCCGCGCTGGCCACCACCTCGCATCAGCCCGACGTCGGCGCGCTCGTGTCGGCCAAGGAAGCCGCCCGTCGCGGCGAATTCCCCTGACCCGGAACGGAACCCTGTGATGTCCTGGCTCGATTCGCTGAGAACACGCATGTCCGCGGCCCGTGACGGCGCGGCCTCGGGTCCGCCGGTCCGGCCCCGAGGCTGGGCACGCCGTCATCGGGTGCTGCTGATCGTGGCAGTGGTCGTGCTGCTGGCCGCCGTGCCGGCGCTGACCAGACCGTGGGAGGTCTGCGGCGCCGGACTGCGGGCGGTGGACGCGGACGAGGAGTCGGTCGGCTCGTCGCACGTCTGCGTCGGGCTGAACCTCGACTCCGGCCCGATGCGGGAAGACGACCCGCTCGACCCGCTGGAGAAGCTCATCAAGAGCCGCAACGAGCTGGCGGGGGACAACTTCAAGACCATCGTGGTGCTGGAGAACCTCGCGCCCGATCCGAAGGTCGACAGCCAGCCGTTCCCGTTCGTGCGGCGGGAGGTCCAGGGCGCGATCACCGCCGCGTGGCCGAAGAACGGGCCGCCGGGGATCAAGCTCCTGCTGGCCAACTACGGGAGCAACGCCGACCACTGGCGCGTCGTCGCCGAGGAGATCGTCGCCGCGGCCGCCGCCCAGCGCATCGTGGCGGTCACCGACGTCGGCACCAGCTCGGAGAACAGCCGGGCACTCGTGGCCGAACTGTCCCGGCACGGGATCGCCACGATCGGCGCGACCGTCACCGCGGACAACATGAACACCGACCCGCAGGGCGTGCGGATCGACAACTTCTTCCGCGTCGGCCCGACCAACACCGACGAGGCCCGCGCCGCGGCCGGATACATCGCCGCGCACGGTTTCCGGCGCGTGATGATGATCCAAGGGGTCAGCAAGGAGGACACCTACGCGACCACCCTGGCCGAGGCGTTCCAGAACTCGTCGAAGGTGCCGGTCGTCTTCACGAAGACCTACGACGTCAAACCGCTCGCCGACACTTCGCGCGAGGCGTACCTGCGCGGGCTGTTCAGCAGATGGCACAACGACATCTGCGGCGCGAAACCCGATCTGATCTACTTCGCCGGCCGCGGGCTCGACCTCGGCGCCCTCGTGGCGGCGCTGGCGGGCGACGGTGCCTGCGAGGGGCTCGACACGGTGACCGTGATGACCGGGGACGACGCGAGCACGCTCGCCGGGAAACCCTTGGAACTGAACAAGGACATCAGTGTCCGGCTCCGCTACACGGCGCTCGCGTATCCCGACCAGTGGGACATGTTCACCGCCGATCCGGCGTATCCCACGTACAAGAAGAACTACGACAACTTCGTCGCGGAATTCACCGGTACCCACGGTTTTCCCAAGGCGGAACTGTGGGACGGCGCCGCGATGATCGAACACGACGCGGTCGCGGCGGCCGTCGAAGCGGCCGTGCAGAACGTTTCGGCGGATCCGGTCTCGGTGTCGAACGTGTTGCGCAGCATCGACTGCAACTCCCCGGTGCCCGGTGCGACCGGCTTCATCGCGTTCGACCAGGCGACGGGGAACCAGCTCGACAAGGCGTTGCCGATCCTGTCGATCGATCCGGACGGTTCGGTGCATCCGGTCGATCTGGTGTGGTCGCGCGGGCGGCCGCTGAACACGGCGCCGGACTGCGGGGGCTGAGGGGTGGCCCGGGCCGGGAGGTTGCGAAAGCCACTTTCGCAACCTTCGACGTTGCGAAAGTGGCTTTCGCAACGTTGGCGCGGGTGTGTGCGGCCGGCCGGTCGTGACGGGGGCCCGGGCGTCGTCGAGGCATGTCGCGAAAGCCACTTTCGCGACGTCTGATGTCTCGAAAGTGGCTTTCGCGACATGGTCACCGGGCCCGAGGTGCCGAAGCTGTGAAGGCCTCCTTCCCTACGCTCAAGGTAGGGAAGGAGGCCTTCACGGACTGACACCGGTGGGGAACGGAAGTCAGCCGGTGTAACCCGCCACGATCTTGGTGTAGTCGTACTTGCCTTGGGCGATTCCCGCGCAGTTGTTGCAATCGCGGTTCACCGCCCAGAACGACAGCCGCGCGAGATGTTTGCTCGCCGCGTAGTCGCGGATCGCGCGGAAGTCGGCGACGCTGACGGTTTCGCCCGCCACGTCGGTCTTCCCGTTCATCGACGAAAGCCCGCTGCGCCGGTAGGCCGCGTCGTCGCTCAGGCCGAAAGCGGACTTCACGACGTTCTTCAGCCCGTCCACGGCACTGCGGGTCTTGCCCGCCATGTCACCGCCGCTGGAGAAGTCGAACGGCATGACCGACCACGCGTCGACCCCCGCGCCGAGCTCCTTCGACCGGTTGATCAGCCGCTTGCCGTGCGCGTTGGGTCCACCCACCTCGGTCGGGATGGTGATGACCACGCGGAGGCCGGGATTCTTCTGTTTCGTGATCTTGACGGCGTTCAGGATCCGGTCCTGGACGGTGTAGTTCTCGAACTCGTCGGTGTTCTCCACATCGAGGTCGATCGCCTTGAGTTTGTAGGCGTCGATGACCTTCTGGTATGCGCCGGCGAGCGCCGCGGGAGTGGAGCATTTCGGGCCGAGCTTCGTGCCCGACCAGCCGCCGAACGACGGGATGACGTCGCCGCCCTTGGCGCGGATGTTGTTGATCATCGTGGCGTCGGAGCCGGTGAGGGAACGGTTGCCGTCCCATTTCGGGTTGCAGCCGCCGTCGGAGAGGATGAACGCGAGCGTGAAGGCCTTCACGCCGGTGGCGTTCATCGCGGCGATCGGATCCGTCTGTCCCGACCACTGGTACAGATAGGGCGAGGCGAGCACCGGGTCCGGGGCCGCCGAGGCGACGGGGGCGAGGCCGGCGGCCGTGGCGAGAGCGGCGCCGACGGTGGTGGCCAGTGTCGCCCAGCGTCGTAAGGATTTCATCGGTCCTCCAACTGGTACGCGCGCGGCGAGGCGCGCAGGTGTGGAGCACCTCCGTCTTGACGCGGCGTATCAACCTGGAGTGTGCGCTATCCCACGGTGGACTAGACCAATGAGGACTGTCAAGAATTCACCGGAACACCCACCGGAAACGACCGACCTTAGTAGGGGGGTCATGACCCGGAAAGCGGATCGACACCACCACGATTACCGGCTAGTTTGCCGAAATGGTGGGGGACTCCCTGATGGCGACCGGAAGCCGCGACCGGAGAGACCGGCTCGCCGCGCCGCGGCGGATACTGGGGTCCTGGAGCCTGTGGGAACTACCCAGGCGAGGCCTGATCGGGTATCTGCTCCTCGTCGACTTCGCCGCCATCGCCGCCACCACCTACCTTTTCGTCCTGCGACCGCCCGCGCCGTCGTCGTTTCTTCCGTTTTCCGCGCTGCTGACCGGAATGATCCTCAGTTCGGAGCTTTCGCGCCCCGTCGAGCGGTCCCGCGCCGACACCCGGCTCGGCGCCGGACTGGACGCGGCGTGGATTTTCGCGGGTGCGCTCCTCCTGCCGCCCGCACTGGCCGCGGTGCTCGTCGTCGTCTCGGCGGCATACCGCTGGTTCCGGATCCGGCGCGGTATCCCGCACCGGCAGGTGTTCGCGGCGTCCGCGACGATGCTTTCGGCGCTCGGCGCCTCGATCATCCCGGTACTGCTGGGTGCGCCGCCGTTCCTCGGCGCGCCAAGGGATTTCGAAAGTTTCGCCCTGGTTTTCGCGACCGGGCTGGTCTTCCTGTCCGTCGACGCGGCCTTGGCCGCCCCGGCGGCCGAATTCGGGGCGGAACCGTCGGGATTCGCCTTCGACGCGGCGATGGTCGCGTTCGGACTGTTGCTCGCGTGGTCGGCGGCGGACTGGCCGTTCGTCACCGTGGTACTCGCGGGCGCGCTCGTGGTACTTCACCGGGCCGGGACGATGCGTGCCCTGCGCGGGCACGCGGGCACGGACTCCGGCACGGGACTGCTCACCGCGTCGTCCTGGTTGGACGGTGCCCGCACCCAGTTCGAGCTGCTGCGCGGCCGTGGCGCCGAGCTTTCGCTGCTGATGCTCGACCTCGACCATTTCGCCCGGCTCAACGACCGGCACGGCAGGCACGTCGGGGACGACGTCCTGCGGGCCGTGGCGGACACCTTGCGCGCCGAGGTCCGTGCCGCGGACCTGGTCGGCCGGTTCGGCGGTGAGGAGTTCGTGGTCCTGCTGCCCGGCACGAGCCGGTTCGACGCGCACGCGATCGCCGAGCGCATCCGGCTACGGATCTCGTCGACGTTCGTCTCACTGGGTGGGACGTTCGCGGGGACGACCGTCTCGATCGGAGTGTCGTCGCATCCGGACTGCGGTGAGACGCTCGACCGGCTCGTCGGCGCGGCGGATCAGGCGTTGCGCGCGGCGAAGGGGGCCGGGCGCAACCGGACCGTCGCCTTCGAGACCGAAACCTAGCCTTCGGCCGGGACGCCGATGTCCTCGAACCACAGGTCCGGGTGATCCCGGATGAACTCGGTCATCAGCGCGGTGCACGCCGGGTCGTCGAGCAGGGTGATCTCGACGCCGTGCTCCTCGAGCCAGCCGTGCCCGCCTTCGAACGTGCTGGCCTCGCCGATGACGACCCGGCCGATGCCGAACTGGCGCACCAGCCCGCTGCAGTACCAGCAGGGGGACAGCGTGGTGACCATGATCGTGTCCCGGTAGTGCGGCCGCCTGCCCGCGTTCCGGAAGGCGGAGGTCTCGGCGTGCATCGACGGGTCGCCGTCCTGGACCCGGCGGTTGTGGCCGCGGCCGAGCAGGACGCCGGTGGTGTCGAAGAGGGCGGCGCCGATCGGCACCCCGCCCTCGGCCTTGCCGAGTTCGGCCTCTTCACGGGCGACGGACAGCAGCTGCGCGGGATCGATCACGCGGTTCAGCTTAGGGCTCGTGAGTGGTGAGCGATAAGGCGAAGGCGACGCGTCGCGAAAGCCACTTTCGCGACGTCTGACGTCCTGAAAGTGGCTTTCGCGACAGGCGCGCCGCATCCGGCCCCGTGACCGTCCAGCCGGCGCGCGCCAATGCGGACCGGACCTGTCCTGAATATCTGCGAGACTCCTCCCATGAAGCGAGCGAACCGATGACCACGGGCACGTCGGCACGGCTGCTGAGGCTCCTCTCCCTGCTGCAGGCGCGGCGCGACTGGCCGGGCGCCGACCTCGCCGACCGGCTGCAGGTGGACGTCCGCACGGTCCGGCGCGACATCGAGCGGCTGCGCGAACTGGGCTACCCGGTGCACGCCACCCCCGGCGTCGCGGGCGGCTACCGGCTCGGCGCGGGGGCCGCGTTGCCGCCGCTGCTGCTGGACGACGACGAGGCCGTCGCGGTCGCCGTCGGGCTCCGCACGGCCGCGAACGGGACGGTCTCGGGGATCGAGGAGACCTCGGTGCGTGCGCTCACCAAGCTGGAGCAGGTGCTGCCCGCGCGGCTGCGGCACCGGATCACCGCGCTGAACACCGCGATGATCCCGCTGGGCGGCGTCGTCCCGGTCATCGACGCGGCGGCGCTGACGGTCATCGCGTCCGCGTGCCGCGACCATCAGCGGCTCCGGTTCGGCTACCGCAGCCACCATGGCGACGTCAGCGAGCGCTACATCGAGCCGTTGCGCCTGGTGCACACCGGACGCCGCTGGTACCTGGTCGCGTTCGACCTCGACCGTGACGACTGGCGGACCTTCCGCGTCGACCGGATCGACGGCGTCCCGGACACGAGTTTCCGGTTCACGCCGAGGGAACCGCCCGCCGAGGACCTCGCGGCGTACGTCTCCCGCGGGATCACGTCTTCGCCGTATCCGCACCAGATGGTGCTGCGGGTCAGCGCCTCGGCGGAGGCGCTCGCCGAATACGTGTCCCCGACCGCCGGGACGATCGAGGCCATCGACGAGCACACCTGCCGGGTCCGGGTCGGTTCCAACGACCTGTCCGTGATGCCGTACTACCTCGCCCACTGGGACGTCGACTTCGTCGTGGAGGAGGCGCCGGACGAGGTCAAGGAGCGGCTACGGCTGGTCGCCGACCGCTTCGCGCGCGCGGTCGTCTGAGTCCGAAGTGGACCGTGCGCGTTTGGCCAGCAGGCCGATCGAGCCGAGCGAGATCAGGGCCAGCACGATGATGTAGAGCGAGACCGACATCGACGTCCCGGTGGATTCCAGCAGCAGCACCATGATGAACGGCGCGAGCCCGCCGCCGACCACCGCGCTGATCTGGTAGCCGAGCGAGGCGCCGGTGTAGCGCATCTCGGCGGTGAAGAGCTCGGCGAACAACGCCGCCTGCGGGCCGTACATGATGCCGAGGAACAGCGACCCGACGAACGAGGCGACCACGAACAGCGGCAGCGAGGCCGTGTCGATGAGCAGGAACATCGGGATCGCCCAGAGCGCGACGCCCGCCGCGCCGAAGGTGTAGATCTTGAGCCTGCCGATCCGGTCGGACAGTTTCGCCGACAGCGGGATGATCGCGAGCTGCAGCGTGCTGATCAGCAGGGTCGCGACGAGCACCGTGGTCCGCGACATCCCGAGATGGCGGGTGGCGTAGTCCAGGACGCCGTTCAGCAGGATGTAGAAGGTGGCGGTGTTGACCATGAACGAGCCGCCCGCCAGCAGCACCGTGCCCTTGTGGTGGCGCAGGACGTCACGCAGCGGCGACTTGGCGCGGCCGCGTTCCTCGGCGGCGAGTTTCGCTTCGGCGCGGCGGTATTCGGGCGTCTCGTCGATCTTGACGTGCATGTACCAGGCCAGCCCGAGCACGAGGACGCCCACCAGGAACGGGATCCGCCACGCCCACACGAGGAAGTCCGACGGCGGTGCGAGCTGGGCGGCGATGAGGAACACCGTGTTCGCCAGTACCACCCCGATCGGGACGCCGAGCTGGACGAGGCTGCCGTAGAGACCGCGTTTGCCGGGCGGCGCGTATTCGGTGGCGAGCAGCATCGCGCCACCCCACTGGGCGCCGACGGCGACCCCCTGCACGAGCCGGAGCAGCACCAGGAGGATCGGCGCGGCGATGCCGATCGAGTCGTAGGTCGGCAGCAGGCCGATCAGCGTGGTCGCCGCGCCCATCAGCGCGATCGCCAGCACCAGCACGGGTTTCCGGCCACGTTTGTCACCGAGGCTGCCCGCGATGATCCCGCCGAGCGGCCGGGCGAGGAAGCCGACCGCGAAGGTCGCGAACGAGGCGAGGACGCCGGCCGCCGCGTTGCTGGTGGGGAAGAAGGTCTTCCCGAAGACCAGGGCGGCGGCGATCCCGAAGACGAAGTAGTCGTACCACTCGACCGAGGAGGCGAGTGCCGCCGCGGTCGCGGCCCTCCTGCGCTGGGAGACGGTGATCGTCGGTTCGGCGGCGGTTTCCGGGGCGTTCGGTGCGGTGTCGGCCATCTGGATGCCCTTCGCTCGGCGCTGCTGCGGCGATGCAGTCCGGGCAAGTTAACAACCGCTTAGTATGTGGTCAACGTCTCAACGGGTAATTCTAGATACCGACCGGTTGGTATGTCACTCTGGTGGCGGTATCGCCGACGCAGGCCGATCTGTACTGGTCAGGAGAGTTTCGTGCCGAGCATGCGCAGCACCAGCTCGCTGTACTCCTGGCCGAGCTTCTTGGGGGTCTGGCGCGTCCGCTCGCTGTACCAGCGCGAGACGTCGACACCGAGGGAGAGCACGGCGCGGGCGGCGGTGTGCGGGTCGCCGACGGTGAACACGCCCGTGCCGACGCCTTCGGTGATGACCTCGCGCACGACCTGCTCGATGCGGCGGCGCAGTTTCGCGACGATCTCGAACTCCTCGTCGGGCAGCGCGTGCAGTTCGTACTGCACCACGCGGGCCACGGTGTGCCTCCGCGCGTGCCACGCCACGAAATCCTCGACCAGCAGCCGGATCCGCTCGACCGGGTCGGTCTCCCGCGCCACGACGCTCTCGACCAGCGAGAGCGTCTGCTCGTGGCCGTACTTCGAGATCGCGAAGAGCAGCGCGGCCTTGGACGGGAAGTGCACGTACAGCGCCGCCGGGCTCATGCCCGCCGCCGAGGCGATGTCCCGGGTGGTGGTCGCGTGATAGCCACGCCGCGCGAAGGATTCGACCCCGGCCAGCATCAGCCGCCGTGCCGTCTCCGGCTGGACGTCGGGCCACAGTTCGGCCGACAGCGACATGGTCATCCGCAGATCCTCCCAGACGCTCGTTCCGGATGGCGGGCTTGACACCGTCTCCGGACCTTTCCATTGTAAGTGAGCGCTCGCTTAGTTATTGCGTCGCCAGTGAACACAGAGGAGATCGAAGAGTGAACTCGTTCAAGGATCGCGTCGCGATCGTCACCGGCGCCAGCCGGGGTATCGGCCTCGGGATCGCCAAGGACCTGGTCGAGCGCGGTGCGAAGGTGTGCATCACCGCGCGCAAGCCGGAGCCGCTGGCCGAGGCCGTGGCCGAACTGGGCGGCGAGGCCGTCGCCATCGCCGTCCCCGGCAAGGCCGACGACGAGGCGCACCAGGACGAGGCCGTCGCCAAGACCATCGAGACCTTCGGCCGCCTCGACATGCTGGTCAACAACACCGGGATCAATCCGGTGTTCGGGCCGACCCTGGACATCGACCCCGGGGCCGCCGCGAAGATCTTCGCCGTCAACGTGCTCGCGCCGCTTTCGTGGACGCGCCGGGCGAGGGACGCGTGGATGGGGGAGCACGGCGGCGCGGTGGTGAACGTCGCCTCCATCGCCGGGCTCGGCGCGTCGCCCGGGATCGGCATGTACGGCGTCAGCAAGGCCGCGCTGATCCGGCTCACCAAGGAACTCGGCTTCGAACTGGGGCCGAAGATCCGCGTGAACGCCGTCGCGCCGGCCGTGGTCAAGACCAAGTTCGCGACCGCGCTGTACGAAGGCCGCGAAGAAGAGGTCTCCGAGTCGTACCCGATGAAGCGCCTCGGCGTTCCGGCGGACATCGCGGGCGCCGTGGCGTTCCTGCTCTCGGAAGAAGCGGGCTGGATCACCGGGCAGACGGTGGTCCTCGACGGCGGCGTCACGCTGGCGGGTGGCCTGTGACCGCGTCGTTCACCGGTTCCGGGGTCGTCGTCACCGGTGGGGGCGGCGGGATCGGGGCCGTCCTCGCCCGCCGGTTCGCCGCGGAGGGCGCCCGGGTCGTCGTCGGCGACCTCAACGGGGACGCCGCGGCCGAGGTCGCCGAGGAGATCGGCGGGACCGCCGTCGCCGGGGACGCCGCGAGCGAGGCGGGCGTCGCGTCCCTGATCGAGGCGGCGCGCGAAACCCTCGGCGAGATCGACGTCTTCTGCGCCAATGCCGGGATCGCGCCGATGGGCGGCGTGGACGCGCCGGAGGAGGACTGGGCGCGGATCTGGGACGTCAACGTCATGGCGCACGTGCGCGCGGCGCGGCTGCTCCTGCCGCCGTGGCTGGAGCGCGGCCGCGGGCATTTCATCTCGACGGTGTCGGCGGCCGGCTTGCTGACCAGCCTCGGTTCGGCGTCCTACTCGGTGACCAAACACGGCGCGCTCGCCTTCGCCGAATGGCTTTCGGCGACCTATCGGCACCGCGGGCTCACCGTGCAGGCCATCTGCCCGCAGGGCGTGCGGACGGCGATGCTGGAGAACACCGGCCCGGCGGGCGAGCTGCTGATGGGCGCGTCGGCGATCCAGCCGGAGCAGGTCGCGGACGCGCTGTTCGAGGCCATCGCCGAGGAGCGGTTCCTGGTGCTGCCGCACCCCGAGGTCGCGGACTACTACGCCGCGCGGGCCACGCAGACCGACCGATGGCTCGGCGGGATGAACAAGCTGCAGCGCAAGGTGGAGCAGGTCGTCGGGGAATGACCGGCGCCGGCTCGCCTTGGTGCCTGGTCGTGGCGTGTCGCGAAAGCCACTTTCGCGACGTGTGATGTCCCGAAAGTGGCTTTCGCGACACGGTGGCCGGGGGTTCGCGCAGGTTCGGATGGCGGCACGCGGGGCTTCGCGTGACCGGTGGGGCAGGACCGCCGTGATCGGAGACGTGACTCGCGTGATCAGCGGCGTAACTCGCGTGATCAGGGGCGTAACTCGCGTGATCGGAGGCGTAACTCGGCCCGGGGCGGTTGATCTTCGTCGGCGGATCGGCCACTGTGGGCAAGGGGTCTTGCTCGCGGTAAGGAAAACTCGATGAACAAACGCTTCGTGCTCCGTGGTGCCGTGCTCGCCGCCACCCTCGCCGGGTCGGTGCTGACCGCGGGATCGGCGATGGCGAGCACCGCGGAACCGTGCGCGGCCGGGGCGTCGGGTGACGCCGCGGCGGCTTCCTGCACGCCGTACCGCAAGGTGAGTGAAGGCTGGAGCAGCAAAACCGCCTGCAACCGCGCCGGCAACGAGGGCGCGCAGGCGGGCCGCTGGACCGGCTGGAACTGCAACCAGGCGCTGCGCGGCTGGGAGCTGTGGGTGCGCACGTGCACCGCGCTGGCCGCCGAGAAGGACGCGGTGACCACGCGCGAAACCGTCTGATCCGCCGGCGGAGCCGCCCCGGGTGCCTGGCCGCCCGGGGCGGCTCTGTCTACAATGGACAAACACGGTTCCGGTCGATCGATCGTTTCCATTGCTAAAGACCATTCGGTCGATCGACAGGCGAAGTCGACCGTGTGCCGATCACCGGGTCACCCGCTTCGGGAATCGGATCGATGCCACCTTAAATCAATGTTAAGGATCGGCGGATTCGGTGCTATCGTGGCGGAGCGAAAACGCGAGAGTTTCTTCACGTGGAATTCGCTTCGCCTCCCGTATGGCGCGAGGTTCGGTCACCGAACCGGCCGCTGAGCTGAGGATTCTCCTGCTGGGGCCCCGATACCGAACCTTCGGTGCGGCCCGTCCGCACGGTGGGTTCGGTGGCCACGAACTGCTCCTGAATTCGTTGACCCCGTCGATCGCCCCTTCGTATTGTTTGCCGAGTCTTGGGCAGGGACGGCTTTGGTGGACACATTCAGCTCAGGCAGAAGGGGGCTTTCCATGGCCGGCATCCGAACGATTTCCCCGATCGGCACGCGCGCTTTCGACGCGGGTCGCACCGTACGACCCGGAACCATCAGCGAATTCGTGGAAGTCGCCGACATGCCGCTCGCGGCGCTCAGCGCCGGGTTGCGGCTCGGCAGCGGCAACGCCGCGTTCTTTCGCCTGCTGGGCCGCCGCCCCGCCGACGTGCTCGGCGAATCGTTCCCCGAGCTCGTCACCAGTGGTCCGGACCATTTACGCGACCGGCTGAACCGGGTCGCCGAAGGCTGGGAACAACGGTTCCGCGGCAGTGTCACCGGGCTCGGTTCCAGTGGCGCCGACCGGCTGACCATCGTGGCGGGCCGGATGCGGGCGCCGGGAACGGCGATCCTGCTGACCATGCTCCCGGAGACGGCGCCCCCCGCCGCCCGCGCCGAGCAGCTGGGCTCGGTCACCGACATCGAGGCGAAGATCCTCCAGGGGATCGCCAGCGGCCTGTCGAGTCTGGAGATGGCCGACAAGTACTACCTGAGCCGTCAGGGCATCGACTACCACGTCGCCCGCCTGCAGCGGAAGTTCAAGGCGCGCAACCGGGTCGAACTGGTTTCGCGGGCCTTCGCGACCGGCCTGCTCGACTCGACGGCCTGGCCGCCGCGGGTGCCGGAGTCCCGGCGCGCGAGCTGATCACCGGCAACTGACGCGCGGGTGGCCATCGCGTGACGTGCTCGTGCGATCACGGTGCGGTCCCAGTGAACGGCCACTTCGCTTGCACGTATTTCGGCAGAATTCGTAATGACCTTGTCGGCGATTTCGCTCGTTTGAGCGGTCGGAAGCCGCTCGAGCTGACCGCCTGGTCGCCGAGTGGCCACTCCGACGGTGTCGCTGGTTCACGCCTAGTTTCCTTCTGTCGTGACTTCTGTCGGTCTTGATCGACCCGGGTCCGCGCTGCGGCCCGTGTCGCTTCGCGCTCGGAATTCCGTCGTCGGGAAGCGCCTTGCTCATATGAGCGCCCGCAGTCCTCGTAGTGAGGGATAACCCTTATCGAGGTTGCACGCTCTATTCGGTAAGACGATCACACGATGAGATGGAAGCACGTAAGCGATTGTTCGCTCTGTGTGACGGCAATGGCCCCGATGGGACGACAGGGAGGCGGGAGATGAAGGACGCCAACAGACCCGGACGCGCGCTGGCCGGACGGGACGACGAGCTCCGTTGGCTCGCCGCCCGGCTGAGCCCCGGCGCGCCCGGCGAGGGCTCCGTCATCGTCGTGCGCGGGCAAGCGGGTATCGGCAAGTCCAGTCTGCTGGACACCGCCCTGGCGGCTCTCACGGACACCGTCGTCTGCCGGGGCACCGGTGATCCGGGTGACGGGGCCGCCGCCTCTCGGCAACTGCTCGCGGATCTGCGCCGCGCGGGCGCGCGCGTGCCGGATCCGGATGACTTCGCCGCCTGGTACGAGGCTTTCGCCGGATGGGCGGCCGGACGGCCCGGGATCGTGTTCGCCGTCGACGACGTTCACTGGTGCGACGAACCGGCCGTGCGCTGGCTGAGCCTGCTCGCCCGGCACTCCACCCGGCTGCCGGTGCGGATGATCCTGGCCCGGTCGGCCGCCGACGGACCGGACGGCGCGGCGGAACACCTGGCGGACCTCGAATCCTGGTACGGCACCGAGGTGCTCGACCTCGGCCCGCTGCCCGCCGAGGCGGTCGCCTCGCTCGCGCGCGAGGCCGTCGGCTCGGAGCCGGGCGAGCCGTTCGTGCGGCACTGTGTCGAGCAGTCCGGCGGGAATCCGTTGCTGCTGCGGGAGATGCTCGACGAACTGGGCAAGGTCGCGTCCGGGATCGCCCCGGTGGCCGGATCCGCGGCGGGGGCGGCGCTGATCCGCTCCCTGTTCGCCGGTGTCCCCGACTACGCCAGGGCGGTCGCCACCGCCATCGCGGTACTCGGCGGGCAGGACCTGTCGCTGGTCGCCCGGCTGGCCAAGGTGCCCGCCCGCACCGCCGGAACCGCCGTCGAGCTCCTCCGGAGCAGGCACATCCTTGCCGCCGAAGGACTTTCCTTCCGGCATGACCCGGTGCGGGAAGGGCTGCTCGACGCGCTCGAACCCGCCGAACTCGGCCGGTGGCGGCGGACCGCGGCGATCCTGCTGAGCGACGCGGCGGGATCGCCGGAGGAGGTGGCGGAACACCTGCTCGAACTAGCCGAACTCGACACGTGGATGGTCGATCTGCTGCGCGACGCCGCGACCTGCGCTTGCGACCGGGGCGCGCCCTGGGACGCGCTGCGCTATCTCAGGCCCGCCGCGGCCGCCAGGCCGTCTGACGCCGGACTGGCCGTCCAGCTCGCGGAGACGGTCGCGCTGCTGGAACCGGACAGCGGATTCGACCTCCTGCGCCGCGCGCTCGAACTGCAACAGGATCCCGTGGACCAGGCCAGGGCCGCGGTGAAACTGGGCCGCGCGGCGCTCGTCGCCCGTCGTTGCGGGACCGCCGTCACCGTGCTGGACCGGGTCCTGACCGTGCTCGGCGGCGAGATGGACCAGCAACTGCGCGGTCAGCTCGAAGGGCTGTTGTGCCTGGTGGGCATCGAAGACCGGGACAGCCTGGCGAAGCTCGACACCCGGATCCAGCCGCGGTCGGCGGACACGGTCGTCGACGCCAGGCATCTGGCCGTCTGTGCCGTCGTCGCCGCGCTCGACGGCACCCGGCCGCGCGAAGCCGCCGAATGGGCGATGCGTGCGATCCGCGGCTACACCCCGACCACCGACGACTCGGCCGTCAGCTCCGCCGTGCTGGCGCTGCTGCTCGCGGACGAGATCGACGTCGCGAGGGACGAACTGACCAGGGCCATCGAGCTCGTACCGGCCCAGCGCAGCGAATACCTCGCGTTCCGCGGTCTGCTCGGGCACTGGTGCGGTGATCTCGCCACCGCGGCGGCCGACGCCGGGCAGGCCTACGCGCTCAGCCGCCGAGCCGAAGGCCGGACCGGCGGTGTCGTCCCGCGGATCGCGTACGCGACCGTCGCGGCGCAGCAGGGCGAGACCGCGAAGGCGATGAAGTTGTTGCGGGAAGCGGATTCCCCGCAATTGTGGGAGCACACGGTGATGCGCCCGTGGTTCCAGCTCGTCGACGCGCGGGTGCATTGGGCGGCGGGGGACCGCGAGACGGCGCTGAAGCTCTTCAACCGCTGCGGTGAGAGCCTCGCCGATGTCGGCATCGCCAACCCGCTGCTGGCGCCGTGGTGGTTCGAGGGCGCCTGCATGCTGGCCGACGAAGGACGTTTCGAGGAGGCCGCGGACCTCGCGGCCGAAGGAACCGGGCCGGCACTGCGCTGGGGCACCCCGAGAGCGGTCGGGATGGCCCGGCTCGCGACCGCGGTCGCCACCCGCGGCCCCGGCCGGATCGCGCTGATCGAAGAGGCGGCGGGAATCCTGGCGGGCTCACCCGCCCGGCTGGAGGAGGCGCTGGCGGAGTATCACCTCGGCCGCGCCCTCGTCGAAGCGGGCGACAGCGTCGCCGCGCGCACCCGGTTGCGTCGCTGCGCCGAGCTGAGCCTGCGGACGGGGGACCGGTTCCTGCTCCGCCGCGCCCAGCGCACCGCCGCCGACGCGGGCATCCCGAGCGAGCTGTCCCCGTTCGCCTCGCTGAGCCCCGCCGAACGGCATATCGCCCGGCTCGCCGGACGCGGGGTCAGCAACCGGGTCATCGCGGAACGGCTCTTCGTCACCGTCCGGACCATCGAGACGCATCTGACGAGCGTGTACCGGAAGCTGCGGATCAGCGGGCGGCCCGAACTGGCCGTGGTGCTGGGCGAGACCGACGAGCGGCAGGCCGTCCTCGAAGGTGTCCGGTGAGCGCCGTCCGGCGGCTCGAAGCCGACGGTGCGGACGAACTCGTCGAACGCGAGACCGAACTGCGTCTGCTCACCCGCCTGATCGGGGATCTCGAACACGGCCACGGAGGATCCGCGGCGGTACTCGGCCCGGCGGGCAGCGGGCGCACGGCACTGCTGGACCAGGTCGCGTCCCTCGCCGCCGAGCGGGGACTGCAGGTGTTCACCGCGCGGGGCTCGGCCACCGAGGCGCAGCTGCCGTACGGGCTCCTTTCCCAGTTGCTGGCACCGATCCCGGAGCTCGCGGACGTCCCGTGGCTGCACGCCGCGCTCTCGGACGGCACCGACGTGCAGGTCCTGCACGAACTGCTCTGCCAGCGGCTGCTGGAGTCGGCCCGGCGCTGCCCGGTCCTGCTGGTCGTCGACGACCTGATCCTGGCCGACGAGCAGTCCGAGGCCTGGCTGGCCGCCTTGCAGCGGCGCCGGGGCAACGACCCCGTGCTGCTCATCGCCGCGCATTCCGGCCCGCAGGACGCCGACGAGGCGGATCCCTTGTCCCTCGGCGGTCTTCCCTGGGAGAACCGGCATGTGGTGCGGTTGCGGCCGTTGAGCGAGGCGGCGGTCCGGCGGCTGGTGCACGCCGTCCCCGCGCCGCGGCCGCCGGTGGCCGAGGTCTACGCGGCGACGCGGGGGAATCCCGCCCTGCTCGCGGAAGTGCTCGCCAGGTCGTCCGCCGGTCCGGAGATCACCGCCGTCACCGCGGACGTGCGCCGCGACACCGTGCTCGACCTGCTCGCCCGGCTGCCGTCCGATCTCGCCGCGCTGGTGCGGACGATCGCCGCGATCGGCACCCTCGACGAGGCGTACCTGCGGCCCCTCGCCGGGCCGCTCGGGATGCCGCTGGGCCGGGCGCTGCGGGTGCTGGCGGACGCCGGCCTGATCGGGACCGATCCCGCCGAGCCGATGAACCCGCAGGTGGCCACCTGGGTGCTGGCCGAGACCGGAGCGGACGAGCGGGCGGGCACGCGCCGCCGGGCCGCCGAACTCGGGCATCGCCGGGCCGCCCCGGAGGAGGACGTCGCCGGGCTGCTGCTCGGCTCGCAACCGGTCGGCGAGGCCTGGGCTCTGGAGACGCTGCACGCCGCGGCGTTGCGCCGTCGCGAAGCCGGGGATCACGCCGAAGCGGCGCGCTACTACCGGAGGGCGCTGGCCGAACCGGCGCCGCCGGGGATGTCGGCACGGCTGCGCCTGGAACTCGAGACCGTCGAGGCGTCGTCGTGCCCGTTCACCGGCGGGCTGCGACTGGCGAGGGCGACCAGGGTCTCCGGGGACGACACCGTCCGAACGCGACTGTCCGCTGTGGACTTGATGATGCAGCGAGGCGCCACGGAAGACGCCCTGCGTGAACTGGCTCTGCTGAGCGAGGCCGCTGTCGACGACCGGGACCGCGCGGATCTGACCGCGTTGTACTGGCTGGCCGACGGGAGTGGGGCGGGCGCCGTCCATCTCGGCATCCCCGCGCTGCCGGATCTCGACCCGGCGGCGCTGACCCCCGCGCAGGCGGCCGCCGCGTCGTGGCTGACCACGATCGCCTGCCGCGACGGCAAAGCCGCCCGACGGCTGGCCCGGCGCGCGGCGGATCCGTCCCGCGAACCCATCACCCTCTACTCGCCGCGGCTGGCGCTGGCCATCACCTTCACCCAGACCGACGACGTCCTGGAAGCGCTTTCGGTCTACGAGGAGATGATCGCGGACGCGAGCGCCGCCGGGGCGGGCGTGCCGGTGGCGCTCGGGCTCACCGGCAAGGCCTGGGTGCATCTGCAGCGTGGTCGTGTTCAGGCCGCCGAGGACGCGCTCGCCGAAGCCGCCGCTTCCGGTCCACCGGACGGCTGGCCGTCGACGGTCGCCACGTCGCTGCGCACCATCGAGATCGCGGCGGCCCTCACCCGCGGGAACCTCGACGCCGCCCAGCGCGCCGTCGACGCCGCGGGCGACGGCGGGCCGCTGTATTCCGCGCCCTATCTGCTCTTCATGCGCGGGCTGCTGGAACTGGACCTGAAACGCCACCGCCGGGCGCTGGGCCTGTTCCAGGAATGCGGCAGGCGGATGAACGCGGCGGGCTGGCTGAACCCCGGCCTGGTGCCGTGGCGTTCGCATGTCGCCATCGCGGCGCAGGCACTCGGCGACGAGCACACCGCGGCCGCGATGATCAGCGAGGAATGGCGGCTGGCGCAGAACTGGGGCACGCGTACCGCGATCGGGCGGACCCATCTGGGCGCGGGCGTCGCGGTCCGGTCCGAGGACGCGGTGTTCCGGCTGACCCAGGCGGTCAACGCGCTCCAGCAGTCGCCCGCCAGGGTGCTCTACGTCGAGGCAGTACTGCTGCTCGCGGCCGCCCAGCTCAACCGCGGCCAGACCAGCGGCGTGCCGCGGCTGTTGCGGGAAGCCGAACGGCTGGCCGGCGCGTACCAGCTCGCGTGGGCGACGTCGCGGATCGCGGACCTCGGGAAACGGCTGTCCGACCGGCCGCGGCGGTCCTACCGCACGGCCTCCCGGCGCTGGCGGGCGCTCTCGCCCGCGGCGACCGACCTCGTCCGCCGCGTGCTCGCGAACGCCTCCAACGCCGAACTGGCGGAGGAACTGGGCGTGAGCAAACGCGCCGTCGAGCTGCGGCTCACCGCGATCTACCGGCAGCTCGAGGTGACCGGGCGGGCCGAGTTGCGGGAGCTGTTCGACGCGCTGGACAAGGAGCTCTGAGCCGCCGTGATGATCGAGCGAGCGGATCAGCTGGCCGCGATCGCCGGGGCGGTCGCCGAAGCCCGTGCCGGGGCGGGCGAGTTCGTCGTCGTCCGCGGTGGGCTGGGGGCGGGACGATCCGCCCTGCTGCACGCGGCGGGGGAGGAAGCCGCCGCGCGGGGAGTGCGCGTGGTCCGGGCGGCGGCGACGCCGCTGGAGCGAGGAGTCGCCCACGGTGTGGTCTGGCTGCTGCTGGAACCGTTGCTGGAGGCGGGCCGTCGCGGGGAACTGCTCACCGCGGTCCGGGCCGACAGCGAGTTCCCCGCCGACCCGCCCGACCCGCGCCGCGCCCATCTCGTGCTGCACGAGCTGCTGGAGTTGTTCACCGAAATGGTGCGCGACACCGGCCCGGTGGCCCTGCTCGTGGACGATCTCCAATGGGCGGACGCGGCGTCGGCGCGCTGGCTCGCCTATCTGGCCAAGCGGATGAGCAGGCTGCGGGTCCTCGTCGTCGCGACCCTGCTGGAGGGCGACGACTCCGCCGACGACATCGTGGTCAAGGACATCGCCCGCACCGCGGCACGCACGATCCACGCCACCCCGCTCTCGGCCGCCGGCGTCCGGGCCTACCTGACCGCCCGCTGCGGAGCCGAACCCGCCCCCGAGTTCGCGGACGCCTGTCTCGCCCGCACCGGTGGTTCGCCGATGTTGCTGGACGCGCTGGTCAACACGATGCTCGGGCACGGGTTGCGCCCGGTCGCCTCGGCCGCGGCCGAACTCGCCGCGTTGCGCCCCTCGCCCGCGGCGGCCCGGCTGACCCGCTGCCTGCGCGCCCAGCCGGACGACGTCCGCGCGGTGGCCAAGGCGATGGCCGCGCTCGGCGAGGAGACCGAGGCCGGCGTCCTCGCCGAACTCGCGGGACTCGATTCCCCGGACTTCGACGCGGCGCTGCGCGCGTTGCGGAGGTTGGGCATCGTCGAGACCCCCGCCGACGGGCTGCTGCGGTTCGCCGGCGGGATGGCGGGCGACCTCGTCGCCGACCAGCTGAGCGCCGAGGAACAGGACAGCCTGCACCTGCGTGCCGCGAACGTCCTGTACCGCAACGGAAGGCCGGTCGAGCAGATCGGGCGGCAGTTGCTCGCCACGGTCGCCGAACCCGAACCGTGGGCCGCGGACGTGCTGCGGACCGCGGCCAGTGCCGCGCTGGCGAACTCGTCGCCCCGCACGGCCGCCCAGTACCTGCGGCACGCGCTGGCGCATCCGGGCGCCGATCGCGCGGAACTGCTCGTCGATCTCGCCGCCGTCGAACGCGGCTACGACCTGCCCGCCGCCCACCGGCATCTGCATCAGGCACTCGGCCTGATGCGGGATCCGGTCGATCGCGCCTTCGCGCTCGGCCTGCTCCCGGTGGTGGCCGGGCTCCGGTTCGCCGCGGACGTCCGCCGTCTCCGGCAGGTGCTCGTGGAGCTGCGGGAGGTCCCCGGCCCGGCCGCGGCCGAAGCGGCGTTGCGCATGGAAGCCCGGCTTCGCTACCTCGAACGAGGAGTGCCCGGCGCGGGCGACGCGGCGGCGGACCGGCTGGCCGAGCTCGGTCCAGAGCCCGCCCAGGGGTCTTCGGCCCAGCGGGAACTGGTCGCGGTCCTGCTTTACCTGATGACCGTCGCGGGCGCCGCGCCCCGTGAGTCCATTGTGGACCTCGCCAGGCAGGTGCTGGCGCGGGAACCCGGTTCACCGGACCAGATGTACACCACGTTCCCGCTCACCGTGCTGGTGCTGGCCGCGGCGGATTCGCTCGACGGAGTGGACTCCTGGCTCGCGGCGGCGTGCGGCCCCGCCGCCGACCCCGACCTCCCGACGCTGGTCGCCTGGGCGGGCCAGGCGCTGGTGGCCTCGGCCACGGGACTGCTCGGCGTCGCCCGCGACCGCGCGCAGGCGGTGCTCGCGTCGGCGGGTCCCAGCCGGGTCGGGATCACCATGACGGCGATGCGCGTGCTGGCCGAAATCGCGATGGAACAACGAGATCCGGCGCTCGCCCGGCTGCTCGTCGACAACCTGGAGGCCGACCACGACCCCTGGCTGCGGTCGCTGGCCTACGGCACCTTGGCGCTGACGGAGGCCAATCACACCGCGGCCGCCGAATACTTCCTCGACTGCGTGCATCAGCTGGAGCGGTTCGGGAACCGGGTGCTGCTGCCGCTGCGCGGCCAGATCGCGCTGCTGCTCGCGGCGACGGACGATCCGAAGCGGGCCGAAGCCGTCGCGCAGGGCGAGGTCGAGCGGGCCTTGTCGTGGGGTGCGCCGTCGTCGATCGGACGCGCGCTGCGGATCCGCGCGACCCTGCTCGATCGCGACGAGGACGCCGTCCCGGTGCTGCGCGAGGCCGCGGAAGTCCTGGCAGGATCGGGAGATCGGCTCGAACTCGCCCGCACTTTGGTGTTGCTCGGCGAACGGGGCACCGGGCCCGACGCCCGCGAACGACTGCTGGAGGGCCGGAGCCTCGCGGCCGGATGCGGCGCGAGCTGGCTGACCGGCTCCGGGGAGCCGCCGGATCAGGCGGACGGCCTGCTGACCGCGACCGAGCAGCGCGTGGTGGAGCTGGCGGTGTCCGGGCGCCGCAACCGCGACATCGCGGAACTGCTGGAGGTCACGGTGCGCGCGGTGGAGAAGCACCTCACCAGCTCGTATCGCAAGCTGGGCATCACCGGCCGCGCCCAGCTGGCCGCGGCGATGCGCGGCCACCGGGCGGGGTGAATCCGGTCAGGATCCGGCGGGCGCCGCCGTGCCGAGGCGGCCCTGCAGCCACGCGGCGGCCAGCTCCACCCGGGAATGGCTGCCGGTGCGCTCGAACAGCGACGTCAACCGGGCCTCGACACGTTTCTCGCTGACCTGCAACGCCGCCGCGATCTGCCGGTTCGTGTGGCCGCTCGCGATCAGGCCGACTATGTGGCGCTCCAAGGGATCCAGCGCCGCCCGGTCGGTCCGGTCCGCCTGCTCCGGCGAGAAGGCGATGCGATGCCGTTCGAGCAGCGTCGAAACGGACGCCAGCTCGGCGACCGCGCCGAGCCGCTCCAGCGTCCGGTGCGCTTCCAGCAGGGACGGCGCCGGGACCGGGCTCACCTCACCGAAGGCCGTGCACGCCTCGGCGATGCGGAACACGTCGCCGGACTGCCGCGCCAGTTTCACCCCCGCGCGCACCGATTCCATGTCCCCGCGCACGAGCCCGCCGCACACCAGGGCCGCCTCCTGGACCGACGCGGTCGGGCATCGGGTCGCGAGGTTCTCCAATTCGGCCAGTAGACGGGCCACGGCCTCGGTGTCACCCTGGCGCCGAGCGCCGTACAGGAGCCGCGCGAGGAGCCGTTCCATCCCCGCGCGCACGCCGCGTTCGCGGCAGTCGAGGTAATCCCGCCAGCCGCGCTCCACCGCCTCGTCGTGCTGTCCTCCCGTTTGGCGCAGGCGGCAGCGGACCCAGGCGGCACCGGCGTCGGCGGACGTCCGGAAAGGCAAGCGGCGCAACCAATCCGCCGCTCGGTCCGGCTGGTCGCGCTGGGCGCAGATCTCCGCGGCGAACACACTCGCGAACCGGTGGCGACGGGGTGGGTCCCACCACAGGCGGTCTCCTTCGAGCCGCCGCGCCAGCGACAACGCAGTGTCCCACTCGCCCTCGCGGTAGGCCTGCCGGACGGCGTGCCAGTCGCTCGAGAACCCGCTCGAAGGTGGCTGGTAGCGGCCGCGCAGCAGGACCTTCAGCACGCTGACCGTGTCGAGGACCTCGGCGGCCTCGGCGACGTCCTCGTGCGGCGGCATTTCCGTCGACACCAGCCATTCTTCGGCGGGCCTGCCACCGTCACCGGGCAAGGAGCCGAGCAGGATCCCGGCGCCGAGGGCGAACAGGCTGTCGTCCTCGGCGCCGCCTGCCCGCGCGAGCGCCCGGACCGCCTCGGCGGCCACCGGCCGGTCGGCCCGGTTGACCGCGTCCAGCAGGCGGCGGCAGTCGTGAGCCGCGTCGAGGGCGCGGGCGACTTCGGCGGCCAGCGGCCGGACTACGTCGAGTTCGGCGAGCCGCTGTTCATGGGCGAGGGCGCCCAGCCAGCACAGCAGCGTGGTGGCGGACGGCTCGGCGCCGGTGAGCCGCGGTGCGACGACGGTGGCGAGGTCGTCGGCCAGCGCACCGTATTCACCGGCAGCGAGGCTGTCCGCGAGCAGCGCGCTGAGTGTTTCGGGGAAGCGGGTGTCGGCCGGAGCGAGCAGCCGCAGCGCCGCCCTCCGGTAGCGGCGGGCGGTCGGCAGGTCGGCTTTCGCCGCCGCTTCGAGCAGCAGGCCCGCGGCCTCGGGATCCGGCGGTGACGGCGGAAGCTCGGCGAGATGCGGGGCGATCTCCTCGGAGCGCCGCTCCCGGACGATCCGCCGGTGCAGCACCGTGCGCCAGCGCGGCCCGTGCTCCAGCCGGAGCCTTTCGGCCAGCGCGGGGACGACGAACTCGATCGCGCCGCCGGACCCGGTGCGGAGGATCCCGGCCCGGACCAGATCGTCGAGGGCCTCTCCCGCGGTGGACGGTGGCAGCGCGGCCGCGGAAGCCAGCCAGGGCAGCCTTTCGAGGGTGGGGGCGCTTTGCTCGCTCAGCACCGCGACGATGGCGGCCAGTCGCCGGGCGCGCGGCCCGAGCCGCCGCAGCCGGAGCGTCTCGGGATGTCCGCCGGGCAGCAAGATCGGCGTTCCCGCGCCGACGAGGCAGACGTGCTCGTCGATGACCGACAGCCTGCCGGTGGCGCGCAGCCCCGCGACCGTCGCGCCGACCGTGCCGGGGTTGCCGAACAGCGGCCCGAGCGCGGCGCGGACCGTCGTGACGAGCGCGGGATCGCTCGCGATCCGCCCGGCGCGGGTCGTCCAGCCGGGCAGCAGCGCCGTCGTCTCCTCGGCGGTCAGCGGCCGGAGACCGATCGTGCCGTCGGCGACGGCGAACACCTTGCCGACCGGGCCGTCCCGCCTGCTCCGGCCGGTCACGGAGACGACGGTGATCGTCCCGGTGGCGCGGGCGCCCTCGGCGACCAGGGTGAGCACGGTGGCGAGATCCGGCGGCAGCAGGTCGAAGTCGTCGAACTGCAGCACGACGCGGCCGTGCGGGGCGAGCGTGGCGAGGACGGTGACCAGATCGTGGGCCGTCGTCTGCGGCCCGGCGCCGGAACCCGACTCGAGCCGGGTCCGCAACCAGGCGACCGCGCTGAGCATGCTGACCAGTTCGGGGCGGGCGAGGGCGGTGATCAGCTCGACCAGCTGGGTCGTCAGCCGGAGGAGGACGGTCTCTGGTTCGGGACCGGCGGGCACGGCCAGCACGGCGGAGCCGGAGCGGCGGCCGCGCTGGGCGAGGCCGGAGAGGACGGTGCTGCGGCCACTGCCCGGCGGCCCGTGCACCACCCAGATCGCGCCGGGCCCGGTGAGCACCCGGTCCAACGCGGCCTGCGCGTCCTCCGGTCCGGCGCTCGTGACGGCCGTCGCTCCCATTTCCCTCCTCGGCCGGCGCGGGACCACGGCGCGGCCGGGCGACGGTCGTTCCGAGCATGGCGCAAGGAGGACCGTGCGGTCGGGAGGTCAGGCGGCCGGGGCACCTTCGGCCAGCATAGTTGCCCCGGCGGACCACGGTCAGGTCGTTCGTCGTACGGGGCGGCAAGCCATACGGTCACGCCCGGCCAAGTCCGTGAAGGACCCCTTCATGTACCTAGGCGCAAGTATGGGGGCCTTCACGTACTTCGACGCCGGACCTGCGCGACGCTCGCCAAGTCAGGGCAGCGCGGTCGGGGCGGGTTGTGGGGGCGGCACATCGGTCTCGATCACCTTCGGCACGCCCCGCAGGCTCCGCAGCGCCACCAGCGCGAGGATCGTCATGACCGCCGCGCTGCCCAGCATGCTCGTCCGGATGCCGCCGACGAACGATTCCTCGGCCGCCGTCCGGACGGCCGTCGCCACCGGTTCGGGCAGGCCGGTCGCGACCGCCGCGGTGGCGCTGAACGATTCCCGCACCTGCGCGGCCAGATCGGGTGGCACACCGGCGGGCAGGGTCAGTTCGGCGTGGTAGACCGCCGACAGCACGCTGCCGACCACCGCGATCCCGAGTGAGCCGCCGAGTTCGTAGGCGGTGGCGGAGATCGCCGACGCGGCGCCGGCCCGGTCCCGGGGGACGGTGCCGAGGATCGTGTCGCCGGTGACGGTCAGCGTGAGCCCGGCGCCCGCGCCGAACGCCACCTGCGCGGCCAGCACCAGCAGGTACGACGAGTCCGTGCTGATCGCGCCGAACAACCCGAAGCCGATCGACGCCAGCGCCAGCCCGCCCGAGACCGTCGGCGCCCGGCCGAACCGGCGCACCGCCTTGGCCGCCACGACACCGCCCGCGACGAGCGCGGCGACGGCGCCGGGCACGAACGCCAGCCCGGAGCGCAGCGGGCTCCAGCCCAGCACGAGCTGGAAGTACTGGCTGGAGATGAGCGCGAACGCCGACATCGTGAACACCGACACCAGATTCGAGCCGACCGAGGCCGAGAAACCGCGCCGCCGGAACAGATCGAGGTCGATCAGCGGCTGCTCCAGCCGTCGCTGGCGCCGGGCGAACCACAGCAGCGACGCGCCTCCCAGAGCGAAGGCGCCGAGCACTTCCGGGTACCAGAGCCCGACGTAGAACGCGCCCTTCAACGCGTACACCACGGCGACCAGCCCGACGATGGACAGCAGGACACTGGGCAGGTCGAGCCGCAGCCTGCCGCTGGACCGGGATTCCGGTACGACGCGGGCGGCGCCGAGGATCAGCAGCGCCACCGGGATGTTGACGAGGAAGACCGAACCCCACCAGAAGTGTTCCAGCAGGACCCCGCCGACGATGGGGCCGATGGCGAAGCCCGCGGCCGAAACCCCGGCGGTGACCCCGACCGCGGCGGTCCGCGCCCGCTGCGTGGTGAAGACCGCGCGCAGCAAGGAAGTCGTCGAAGGCAACACGGCGGCGCCCGCGATCCCCAGCAGCGCGCGGGCCGCGATGAGCAGTTCGGCGCTCGGGGCGTAGGCCGCCACCAGCGAGCCCAGCGCGAACGCGGTGACGCCGATGAGCAGCACCCGGCGCCTGCCGAACCGGTCGCCGAAATTGCCCATGGTCACCAGCAGGCCGCCCATGGCGAACCCGTAGACGTCGGCGATCCACAGCAGTTCCTCTGCCGACGCGCCGAGCTGCGTGGTCAGCGCGGGGACCGCCAGATGCAGCACGGTCATGTCGATCGCGACCATCAGCTGCGCCAGGCAGGACACCATGATCGTCGCGATGTCGCGGACCTTGGTGCTCATGCGGCCACCGCCTCTCGCAGGCGGGCTCGCCGTCTCGGCTTCAGGGTGTCCCGGAGGTCGGCGCGCAGCAGGGTGAACGCCGACGTCAGCCCGGGCAGCCGGTGCAGCAGGTGGTCCGGGCCGGCGACGAGGACCCGGCCGACGCCGAGCGTGGCGAACCGGTGGACCAGCCCCGGCAGCCGGACCGCGTTGACCGTCGACTCCAGCAGGAGCGACGCCGCCTCGTCGCCGGTCCGGACCGGCTCACCGTCCTGATCGGACACGATCGGCAGCTCCGGATCCGCGAAACGGAAGCCGCCGAAGACCTCTTCCGCCAGCCGGTCGCGCAGTCCGCCGAGCATCCGCGCGTGCGCCGCGGGGCGCATGGTGGTGAGCGCGTAACCGCCGGCGGCCCGGACCCGCCGGACGAATTCGTCCAAATCGGACTCGCGCAGGGTCACCAGGTGGACCTCGTCGTCGAACCGGCCGGAGAGTTCGTGGCCGATCCCGTCGAGGATCCCGCCCAGCGCCGCTTCCGGCGTGCGCACGATGAACTGGCTGACGAGATCCTGGTGCGCCGTCTCGAAGTACTCCCGTTCTCGCCGGGCGACGGCGTCGACGAGGCGGACGAGATCCGCCACGGGAAGTGCGCCCGCGCGGACCACGGCGGCGCGTTCGCCGAAGCTGGCGCCGCCGACCGCGACCGGCACCAGCCCGTGCTCCCGCTCGGCGCGTTCGGCCAGCGCCAGCGACGCGAGCACGAACGCGATCTGGGTGTGCTCGTTGTACTCCTCGTCCGTTCTGGCGAGCGGATCCAGCAGGGAGCGGCCGAGCGCCTGCTCCGCCACGCCGAGCAGGCGCTGGGCCAGGGGATCGATGACGAGGAAGCGGCCCAGTTCGCGGGCACGGGCCGGGCCCATGCCGGGGAACAGGACGGCATCGGTGGAACTTTCCACTGCGCACACCCGGTTTCGTGGTGGGGATCAGAGTTGTTCGGCGGCGGCGAATTGCTCCAGCCGCTTCCGGTCCGGTTTCCCGTTGCGGTTCAACGGGAACTGATCGGTGACGAGGACGCGGTTCGGCTGCTCGGCGGGCGGCAGCACACCGCAGATCCGGTCGCGCCAGTACCGCGAGTCCCGCCGCGCGTCGTCCTCGACGACGAAGACCAGGCTCGACCCGCGCCGCTGGTCGGGCAGCGCGACGATCTTCGCGGAGCAGCCTTCGCCTGCCAGCCGGTGCTCGATCACCTCGGGATGCAGGGTGTGCCCGTTGCGGTGCACCGCCCGTTTGCGCCCGACGACGAACAGGTTCCCGTCCGCGTCGAGACGGCCGAGGTCGCCGGTCGCGTACCAGCCGCGGTCGACGGGGATCACCTGCCCGCCGGCGTCGAGGTAGCCCTCCATGAGGTCGGGGTCGAGGACGAACAGTTCGCCGATCTCGCCGGGCGGCAGCACGGTGCCGTCGTCGGCGCGGACCTCCAGGGCCAGCCCTTCGACGATCTGCCCGCAGCCGCGCGGGTTCCCGATGTTGGCGAAGGCGACGTTGCCCATCTCGGTGCTGCCGTAGCTGTCGAGCAGCGGCATGCCGAACAGCTCTTCGGCCTGGTCCACGACGCCGGGTTCGAGCGGCGCGGCGCCGCTGCACAGCATGCGCACCCGGGAGAATTCCTCTTTGAGCGCCGGGCGTTTGCCGATGATGTTGAACAGGCTGCGATACGTGGACGGCGTCGCGTCGACGACCGTCGCCCCGGCGCGTCCGGCCAGGCGCAGCGCGCGGTCGGGGCGGCGGTAGGGCGCGATCACCAGCGAGCAGTCCCGCAGCCACGCGATCATCACCATCGAAAGGCCGTACTGATGGTTGAACGGCAGCAGCGGCAGGAGGACGTCGTCCGCTACGTGGCCGACCAGATCGGCGTTGCGTTCGAGGTTCTTCAGGAACCGCGCGCCGTTCTTCGCGACGCCCTTGGGGACGCCGGTCGAACCGGACGACCACATCACGAGACTGTCGGGCAGCTTTTCCCAGACGTCGAAACGCAACTGGACGTCCGTCGGGGCCCGATCGGCGGCCGCGACCATGATCTCGTAGGTGTAGGCCGACGGAGCGTCCGGCGGCATCGGCGCGTCGTCGTCGATGACGGCCAGCACGACACCGGAACCGGCGATCGTCTCGGCGGTGCGGTCGGCGTGCTCCATGTGGTCGACGAGCACCACCGACGCGCCGACGTGCATCAGCGCGACGAGGATCGTCAGATAGGCCAGCGTGTTGTCGGCCTTGAGCAGGACACGGTCACCGGAGCCGACGCCGCGGTCCCGCAGCACCTCGGCGACGCGGAGGGCCTGCTGTTCGAAGGCCGCGCCGCCGGTGACCGCGTCGGGGGAATAGATCTTCGCGAACATGGGGAAGTCCTTTCCGCTGTCAATCCAGGCTCACCGGGGCGATTTCGTCGAACACGTCGCCGGGACCGGGGTTGTCCGGGTGGGTGCCGCCGCCAAGGTGCTCGACGACGCCCCATACGGCGTTCAGCGCGGTGGTGACCGCGCTCTCGGAGAAACCGGCGATCCACGCGACGTCGTCGCCGGCGAGGAAGAAGCCGCGGTGGTGCTCGGCGGCGTCACGCTGCATGAACTGGGTGAACAGGCGCCGCTGGTAGCGGTAGCTGCCGGGAAGACAGGATTTGAAGGCGCCCTTGAAATGCGGCTGCGTCTCCCAGGTGATCGCGATCGGCGGGCCGATCATGTGCGAACGGATGTCGACGCCCGGATAGATCTTGGCCAGCGCGGAGAGCATCACGTCGAGCCGCTCGTCCGGGCTCAGCGACGCGACCTTGAGCGAGTCGTCGTTCCAGGTGTAGGAGAGCAGCATCGTGCCGGGTTCGTCGGGGCCGTTGTCGATCAGGTAGACCCCGCGCGGGATGCGGTCGGTGAGCGTCGTGCTCATCACGTCGCGGCCGGTCGCCGGGTCCTGGTCGAGCCAGAACGGGCGGTCGGTGATGACGAACAGTTTCGACGCGCCCATGTAGTGGGTGCGCTCCAGCGCGGTCCAGACCGGCTGCGGCAGCAGGGCGTCGTCGCTCTTCATCCCCGAGAGCAGGTTCCAGTTCTGCGCGGCGAAGATCGCCGCCGGGTACGTGCGCACGTCGCGGTCCGCGTCCTCGATGGTGAACCCGCGGCCGGTGCGGTCGATCCGCACCACCGCCGGGCGCGGTTCGCCGCCGTGCAGGCTTTTCAGCGACGTGCCGGACGGCCAGTATTCGAGGTCGGCGGGTTCGTCCGCCCACAGCCCGAGCGGCAGTTGCTGGCAGCCGCCTAGGATCCGGTGGTGCTCGTCGCTGGTGTCGGTGCAGATCACGCGCAGGATTTCGAGCGCGGAGTTGGGGAAGTCGGTGTCCCAGCCGCCGCAGCCGAAGCCGACCTGGCCGAAGATCTCGCGGTGCTCGAAGGACGAGAACAGCGGCGACGAGGTCAGGAAGCCGTAGAACGACACGTTGTCGAACTTGGTGACCAGGTGGTTCCACAAATCCTTGATGGTCGAGATGTCCCGGCGCCGGATGGCGTCCTCCATCAGCGACATGTCCGCCTGCTCCTGGAGCGTCTTCGTCCAGGCGTCGTTGACCTCGCGGTACACCGGCGGCAGGTCGGCGGACGTGCGCGCCCAGTGGTTCTCGCCGTGCAGGTTGATCACCGTGCTCGGTGACGCGGGGGAGAGCGGGTTGGGGAACGGCGTCGTCTCCAGGCCCACCTTGTCGATGTAGTGGAAGAGCGCCCCGGCGGACGGCGGGAAGCGCATCGCGCCCAGTTCGGCGACGGCGTCCGGGTAGCCGGGCAGGCTCACCGAACGCATCCGGCCGCCGAGCTGTTCGGCCTCGTAGATCACCGGTTTGAGGCCGAGCTTCATCAGCTCGTATGCGGCCACCATCCCGGACAGGCCGCCGCCGATCACCGCGACCTCGGTGCCGTGCGCCTGGCGTGGCACGCGGCCGAGCCCGGCGGGATGGCGGAGCCAGTCGTCGTAGGCGAACGGGAAATCCGGGCACAGCATGCTCGCCGGCGGCGCCGCCTCGGCGCGGGGGCCGGGCAGGATGCGTTCTTCGACGGGAGACAGGGTCATCGGCGTTACCTCCGGCACTAGTTCTGGCGTCGCGCGGACGACCGCGGGCCGGCACGGCGGACGCCGGCGTTCTCGTGCGGCTACGGGTCTCGGCGCTGAAATCCGGTTCGCCGAAAGCCACGTTAACGATTCCGTCCCGGCGCGCCGGATACCTTTTCCACCGCTTGCCCACGGCACGGAAACCGAGCAGGGGAGCGGCCGGTTACCCGGCGGTGGAACAGTTCCGCCCCGTCCGCGACGGCCGCTGTGGCTAGCTGGACCGCGACTTCCCTGTGCCGGGCGACCCGAGGTGGCGAGTGCGCGCATGACCGAGCTGGATTCCCTGCGACGGCTGGAAAGCAGGCCGCGCGCCGAGCGGCGCCGCATACTGCTGGGCCTGGTGCGCCGGGCGACGTCGGCGGTGCTGGACGGGCCGCTCCCGCCCGGCCGGACCTTCGCCGATCTCGGATTCGATTCCCTGCTGGCGGTGAAGCTGCACGCGTGGCTGACCGCCGAGACCGGGCTCGAACTGCCGGTGACGCTGGCCTACGACCATCCCGGACCCGAATCGCTGGCGGACTTCCTCGACGAGTGTCTCTTCGGAGCCGGGTCCGAGGACGAAGCGGAAGCAGGCGCGGCCACCGGCGAACCGATCGTGATCGTCGGCATCGGCTGCCGGTTCCCCGGCGGCGCGGATTCACCCGAGGGCCTGTGGTCCATTGTGGACGAAGGGCGGGACGTGGTCACGGAATTCCCCCGTGACCGCGGCTGGGACGTCGACGGTCTCTACGACCCGCGCCCGGGCACCCCGGGCAAGACCTACGTGCGCCACGGCGGTTTCCTGCCCGGCGCGGCCGAATTCGACGCCGGCTTCTTCGGGATCTCGCCGCGCGAGGCGCTGGCGATGGACCCGCAGCAACGGCTGGTCCTGGAGACGGCGTGGGAGGCGTTGGAACGAGCCGGGATCGACGCCGGAACCCTGACGGGCAGCCGGACCGGGGTGTTCGTCGGTGCCGAGCCGCAGGAATACGGCACCCGCCTGGCCGACGCGCCCGAGGGCCTCGACGGGCTCCTGCTCACCGGCAGCGCGCCGAGCGTCGTCTCCGGAAGGATCGCGTACACCCTCGGCCTGCAGGGGCCGGCGTTGACCGTCGACACCGCCTGCTCCGGCTCGCTGGTCGCGCTGCATCTCGCGGTCCGCGCGCTGCGGAACGGCGAATGCGGCCTCGCGCTCGCCGGTGGGGTCGCCGTGCTCGGCACCCCCGGCCCGTTCGTGGCCTTCTCGAACCAGCGCGGCCTCGCGCCGGATGGGCGCTGCAAACCGTTCTCGGCCGCGGCGGACGGGACCGCGTGGGCCGAAGGCGCCGGGATGTTCGTCCTGGAAAGGCTTTCCGACGCCGAGCGCCACGGACATCCGGTGCTCGCGGTGATCCGGGGGAGCGCGGTCAACTCCGACGGCGCCTCGAACGGGCTCACCGCGCCGAACGGCCCGTCCCAGCAGCGGGTGATCCGCGCCGCGCTGGCCGACGCCGGGATCGGAGCGTCCACTGTGGACGCCGTCGAGGCGCACGGCACGGGGACCACCCTCGGCGACCCGATCGAGGCGCAGGCGCTGCTCGCGACCTACGGCCGGGACCGGGAAACGCCGTTGTGGCTGGGTTCGGTGAAGGCCAACATCGGGCACACGCAGGCGGCCGCGGGCGCGGCCGGGGTGATCAAGATGATCATGGCGCTGCGCCACGGCCGCTTGCCGCGCACCCTGCACGGCGCCGATCCGACCCCGGCGGTCGACTGGTCCGCCGGCGCGGTCTCGCTGCTGGCCGAGCCGGTCGCCTGGCCCCGTGGCGAGGAACCGCGCCGGGCCGCGGTGTCGTCGTTCGGCATCTCCGGCACAAATGCCCACTTGATCCTGGAGGAACCGGCACCCGCGGTGCCCGGCGAGCCAACGCCCGCACCGCATTCGCCGGTCGCCATCGCGTTCTCGGCCGCCGATCCGGTCGCGTTGCGCGCCCGCGCGGCCCAGCTCGCCGCTGTCGACGCGGATCCGGCGGACCTCGCCTTCTCGCTCGCCAAGACCCGCGCGACGCTGGCCGAGCGTGCCTTCGTTCTGGCGCCGGACGCCGCGGGCCTGGCGGAAGCACTGACCGCGTACGACGAACGGGTGCTCCGCGGCGGTCCGCTCCAGGAGCCCGCCGAACTCGCGTACCTGTTCACCGGGCAGGGTGCCCAGCGGATCGCGATGGGCCGTGAGCTTTACGACGCCTACGACGTTTATGCCGAGACCTTCGACGAGGTCTGCGCGCACACCGACCTGCAGCTCGACCCCCCGCTGCGGGACGTGGTGTTCGGCGAGGCCGACCCTGCGTTGCTCGACCGCACCGACTACGCGCAGCCCGCGTTGTTCGCCGTCGAGGTCGCCCTGTTCCGGCTGCTGGAGTCCTGGGGCGTCGCCCCCGCCTACCTGTGCGGGCATTCGGTGGGGGAGTTCGCGGCCGCGCACGTCGCCGGTGTGCTGTCGCTGTCCGACGCGGCGATGCTGGTGACGGCCCGCGGAAGGCTCATGCGCGAGCTGCCAGAAGGCGGCGCGATGGTGTCCCTGCGTGCCTCCGAGGAAACCGCTCGCGGGTTGCTGGCCGGGCTCGGGGAACGCGCCGGGGTCGCAGCGGTCAACGGTGCGGACGCGGTCGTGCTGTCCGGTGCCCGCGACGCGCTGGAGAAGGCGATCGGCGGCTTCGATGGCAAGGTCAAGTGGCTCAACGTCAGCCACGCGTTCCACTCCCCGTTGATGCGCGACATGCTCGACGACTTCGCCCGGATCGCGCGGCTCGCCGACTACCACCCCGCGAACCTGCCGATCGTCTCGACGGTCACCGGCGAGATCGGCGGGCACGACTCGGCCGGGTACTGGATCCGCCACGTCGAAGCGACCGTCCGCTTCGCCGACGCGCTGGGTGTGTTGCGGGACAACGGTTGCGGCACCTACCTCGAACTGGGACCGGACGGCGTACTCTCGGCGCTGGTCGACGACGGTGTCGCGCGTCCGCTGCTCCGCCGCGACCGGCCCGAGGTCCCCGAACTCCTGACCGCGCTGGGCACCGCCCACGTCCGCGGCGTGGACGTCGACTTCGCGGCGCTCGCTCCGGGCGGGCGCCGGATCGACCTCCCGACCTACCCGTTCCAGCGGTCGAAGTACTGGCTCACCCCCGGCCCGGGCGGGGACGCGCGCGGCCTCGGCCTGCGTCGCGCCGAGCATCCGCTTCTCGGGGCGGTGGTCGCGGTGCCCGGCGGCGACACCGTGTTCACCGCGCGGCTCTCGACGACCGATCAGCCCTGGCTGGACGGCCACCGGGTCGGCGACGACATCCTCTTCCCCGGCACCGGTTTCCTCGAACTCGCCTTGCACGCCGGTGCCGAAACGGGTTGCGGGCGCGTGGAGGAACTGACCCTGGGCGCCCCGCTCGTGCTCTCGGCCGCGGCCGAGGTGCAGGTGGTGGTGGCCGCCCCGGACGACGACGGCCGCCGCGCGGTCACCGTCCATTCGCGACCGGAACACGGCGAGGACTGGACGCGGCACGCGAACGGCACCCTCGTTCCCGAGACCGATGCCGTCCCCGCGACCGTGGAGTGGCCACCGCCGGGAGAAGCCCGGTCCCTGGAAGGCTTCTACGACGAGCTACCCGGCTTCGGTTACGAAGGCGTGTTCCGCGGTCTGCGGTCGGTGTGGGTCGACGGCGACGATGTCCACGCCGAGGTCTCGCTTCCCACGGACGAGGACGGCGGCTTCGGTATCCACCCGGCGCTCCTGGACGCCGGGCTGCACGCGATGTTCTTCCGCGAGTCGGCGGAATCCGCCGGTGGGCTGCCGTTCTCCTGGTCGGACGTCCACCTGCGGGCGAGCGGCGCGACCGCGCTGCGGCTGCGGATCACGTTCCACGGGGCGGACACCGTGTCGCTGGTCGCCGTCGACCCCTCGGGCTCCGAGGTGCTGAGCGTCGGCTCGCTGGTCGTCCGCCGTCCGGTCGCGCGCGGCCGGGAACTCCCCGGTGGACTGTTCACTGTGGACTGGACGCCGATCGCGGTCGCCGAACCGGTGGCGTGCACGGCGTATCCGGAGATCGTGCCCGGCAAGCCCGCGGTGCTGTCGGTGCTCCCGGAGGGCGACCCTGTCGGCTCGGCGCACGAGCTCGGCGCCCAGGTCCTGGCAGTGATCCAGGACTGGGTGACGCGGGAAGAGTCCACTTTGGTCGTCCACACGCGACACGCCGCGGGGCCGGACGCCACCGATCCGGCGGCCGCGTCGATCTGGGGCCTGGTGCGCAGTGCCCAGGCCGAGCACCATGGCCGGTTCGTCCTCGTCGACGGCGAGGCCGAAGACGTGCCGATGGCCGTGGCGACCGGGGAACCGCAGGTCGCCGTGCGCGACGGCGTCCCGCTCGTGCCGCGGATAGCCGAGGCAAGCGCGGGAGTCCTGCTGCCGCCCGACGGGCCTTGGCGGCTGGGCAAGTCCGGTGAGGGCACGGTCGACGACCTCGTCCTGGAGGCGGCCGGCGAGCCGGACCTCGGGCCGGACGACGTGCGCATCGCCGTCCGTGCGGCGGGGCTGAACTTCCGTGACGTGCTGAACGTCCTGGGCATGTACCCGGGCGAGGCCGGGCCGCTGGGCTGCGAGATCGCCGGGACCGTGCTCGCGACCGGCGCCGCGGTGACCGACCTGGCGCCAGGCGACCGCGTGATGGGCATGGTGCACGGCGCGATCGGCCCGGTCGCCGTCGGCGAACGCCCGTTCCTGACCCGGGTCCCGGACGCCTGGACCGACGAGCAGGCCGCGACCGTGCCGCTCGTCTTCCTGACCGCCTATTACGCGCTGGTCGACCTGGCCGGGCTCAAGGCGGGCGAGTCGATCCTGATCCATTCGGCCGCGGGCGGGGTCGGGATGGCCGCGACCCAGCTCGCCCGCCATCTGGGCGCCGAGGTGTTCGGCACCGCCAGCGAGGGCAAGCAGCACGTCCTGCGCGCGGCCGGGCTGGCTCCGGACCACATCGCCTCCTCACGCACCCTCGACTTCGCCGAAGCCTTCCGGACCGCGACCGGCGGACGCGGGGTCGACGTCGTCCTCAACTCCCTCGCGGGCGAGTTCGTCGACGCCTCCCTCGCCGTGACCGCGGCCGGCGGCCGGTTCCTCGAAATGGGCAAGACCGACGTCCGCGAACCGCAGGACGTCGCCTACCGCGCCTTCGACCTGATCGAAGCGGGCCGGACCCGCACCGCCGAGATCTGGGCCGAGCTGATCACCCTGTTCGGCCAGGGCGCGCTCACCCCGCTGCCGGTGCGGACCTGGGACGTCCGGCACGCGCCCGACGCGTTCCGGTTCGTCAGCCAGGCCAGGCATATCGGCAAGGTAGCGCTCACCGTCCCGCGAGCGCTCGATCCCGACCGGACGGTGCTGGTCACCGGCGGCACCGGCGGCCTCGGCGCGCTCGTCGCGCGGCATCTCGTGGCCGCGCACGGGGTCCGCAAGCTGCTGCTCACCAGCCGCCGCGGCCCGGACGCGCCGGGCGCGGGAGAACTTGCCGCCGAGCTCACCGTCCTGGGTGCCGAAGTCCGCGTCGTGGCCTGTGACGTCGCCGATCGGGACGCGCTCTCCGCCCTGCTGGACGGGGTCGAGCTGACCGGCGTCGTGCACACCGCGGGTGTCCTCGACGACGGCGTGCTGACCGGCCTGACCCAGGAGAGGCTCGCGAAAGTGTTGCGCCCCAAGGTGGACGCGGCGTGGCACCTGCACGAACTCACCCTCGGCCACGACCTCGCGCTCTTCGCGCTCTACTCGTCGGTGTCCGGGACCGTCGGCTCGGCGGGGCAGGCCTCCTACGCCGCCGCGAACACGTTCCTGGACGCCTTGGCGGCCTACCGCGGGACCCGGGGCTTGCCCGCCGTCTCGCTCGCCTGGGGACTCTGGAGGGAGGGGATGGGCAGCGGGCTCGCCGAGAACGACGTCGACCGCATGGCCCGCGAAGGCCTGCCGCCGCTGACCGCGGAGTCCGGGCTGGCCCTGTTCGACGCCGCCCTCGACGGCGGGTTCACCACCGTCCTGCCGATCGAACTCGACCGTGCCGCGCTGCGCGCCCACGCCAGGACCACCGAGGTGGCGCCTGTGCTGCGCGGTCTCGCGAAGGTCACCACCCGCCGCGCGGCGGCGCCCGCGGCCACGGGCGGCGCCGGGCTCGGCGAGCGGCTCACGGCACTGCCCGATGACGAACGCACGGCTCTCCTGATCGACCTCGTGCGGCACAACGCCGCCGCCGTCCTCGGGCACGAGGCGGGCGGCATGATCGATCCGGCACGCGCGTTCAAGGACCTCGGCTTCGATTCGCTGACGTCGGTGGAACTGCGCAACCGGATCAACACCGTCACCGGCTTGCGGCTGTCGGCCACGGCGGTGTTCGACCATCCGACCGTCGCCGCGCTCGCCGGGCACCTGCTTGCCGAACTGGCCCCGCCGTCGCTCAGCGCGGCCGACGCGGTGCTCACCGAACTCGACCGGCTCGAAGAACGCCTGGCCGCCGTCGACGACGACGGCCGGACCGCGGTCGCCGGACGGCTGCGAGCCCTGCTCGACGGCATCACCACGCCGGGGAGCGACGTCGGCGGACGGCTGGAGGACGCGACCGCGGACGAGGTCGTCGACTTCCTGGCCACCGAACTGGGGATTTCGTGATGGCGGACAAGAAGGCCGTCGCCAAGGTGCTGGCCGACATCGAGCGGCTGAGCGAACGCCTCGGCGAACTGGATCCCGAAGACCGCAAGAAGGTCGCCAAGCCGCTGAAGAAGCTGCTGCTGGCCTACGCGGCGGGCGACAAGGACGACGAATTCGACGACCTGCTGTTCGACGCCGCTGTCGACAAGGTCTTCGGCTTCCTCACCGACGAGATCTTCTGACCGTGTCGGCGGAGCTGCAGATGTATCCGGAAGAGCGACTGAACGCGTGAACCCGCGCTGGCCGAAGGCCCCCGCTATCGCGGTGACAGGGCGTCCTGAGATGGATGACCAGGCAGCGTCCTGCCGACGTCGATCGCGGACGCGGGTTCACCGACAGACACCGACCACCGAGCGAGGGTGTGATGGCGGACCAAGAGAAGCTTCTCGACCTGCTGAAGCGGGTGACCGGGGACCTGCACCGGACCCGGGAACGGCTGCGTGACGCCGAGGACGGACGGCACGAGCCGATCGCGATCGTCGGCATGGCCTGCCGGTTCCCCGGCGGGGCCGACACGCCGGCCGCGCTGTGGGACCTGGTCGAGAGCGGCCGCGAGGGCATCGGCGAGTTCCCGGCCGACCGCGGCTGGGACACCTCCGGCCTGTTCGACGACGACCCGGAGAAGCGCGGGACCACCTATGTGCGGACCGGCGGTTTCCTGCCCGGCGCCGCCGGATTCGACGCCGAGTTCTTCGGGATCTCGCCGCGTGAGGCGCTGGCCATGGAACCGCAGCAGCGGCTGCTGCTGGAGGTCGGCTGGGAGGCCGTCGAACGCGCCGGCCTCGACCCGGCCGCGCTGCGCGGCAGCCCCACCGGCGTCTACGTCGGCGTTTCCGCGCAGGAGTACGGTCCGCGGCTGCACAACCCGGGCGACACGGTGGACGGCTACCTGCTGACCGGCACCACCTGCAGTGTCCACTCCGGACGGATCGCCTATCAGCTCGGCCTGGAGGGCCCGGCGGTCTCGATCGACACGGCGTGTTCGTCGTCGCTGGTCGCCGTGCACGCGGCGGTGCGCGGCCTGCGCGCGGGAGAGTGCACCCTCGCCCTCGCCGGTGGCGTCAACCTGATGGCCTCGCCGGGGATCTTCGTCGACTTCGCGCGGCAGCGCGGCCTGGCACCGGACGGGCGCTGCAAATCGTTCTCCGACGACGCCGACGGCACCGCCTGGGCCGAAGGCGTCGGGATGCTCGTGCTGGAGAAGCTGTCCGACGCCCAGCGCAACGGACACCGGATCCTCGCCGTGGTAAGGGGTTCCGCGGTGAATTCCGACGGCGCGTCGAACGGCCTCACCGCGCCCAACGGTCCGTCGCAGCAGCGCGTGATCCGCGCCGCGCTCGCCGACGCACGACTGTCCACTTCGGACGTCGACGCCGTCGAGGCGCACGGCACGGGCACGAGGCTGGGCGACCCGATCGAGGCCGAAGCGCTGATGGCCACGTACGGCCGCGACCGTGACCGGCCGCTGTTCCTCGGCTCGGTCAAGTCGAACTTCGGGCACGCGCAGGCCGCGGCCGGGGTCGCCGGGATCATCAAGATGGTCGAGGCGATGCGTCACGGGGTCCTGCCGCCGACCCTGAACGTCGGCACGCCCAGCCGCGAGGTCGACTGGACGGCCGGGCCGGTCTCGCTGCTGACCGAACGCACGCCGTGGCCCGAGACCGGGCGTCCCCGTGCGGCGGCGGTGTCGTCGTTCGGGATCAGCGGGACGAACGCGCACGTCGTGCTGGAGCAGGCCCCGCCGGAGGAACCCGCCGCCGTGCGCCCCGCGCCCGCCGTGGTGCCGCTGCTGCTGTCAGCGGCCACGGAACCGGCGCTGGCCGCGCAGGCGTCCCGACTGCTTTCCGTGGCCGGGACCGCGGAGCCCCTCGACGTCGCGTATTCCCTGACGACCAGGGCGGCGCTGCCGTACCGGGCCGTCGTCACGGGCACGGACTGGGAAACCCTGTCCGCCGGGCTGGCCGATGTCACCGCCACCCGGGTGACCGAGGGCGGGCTCGCGTTCCTGTTCACCGGGCAGGGTTCGCAACGCCTCGGGATGGGTTCCGGGCTGTACGAGGCGTTCCCGGCGTTCGCGGCGGCCTACGACGAAGTTTGTGCGCTGCTGCCCGAGTTCGGGGATTTGGGCCGAACGGAGTTCGCGCAGCCGGCGATCTTCGCGTTGGAAGTGGCGTTATTCCGCCTTGTGGAGTCGTGGGGTGTGCGGCCGGATTATCTGGCGGGGCATTCGATCGGTGAGATCGCGGCCGCTCACGTCGCCGGAGTGCTGTCCTTGACCGACGCGGCGAAACTCGTCGTGGCGCGGGGCCGGTTGATGCAAGCCCTGCCCGCCGGTGGCGTGATGGTGGCGGTGCAGGCGTCCGAGGAGGAACTCGGCGAGTTGCCCGAGGGAGTCTCGCTGGCCGCGGTGAACGGTCCGTCGTCGGTGGTG
Organism: Amycolatopsis roodepoortensis; assembly: GCF_024628825.1. Lineage (NCBI taxonomy): Bacteria > Bacillati > Actinomycetota > Actinomycetes > Pseudonocardiales > Pseudonocardiaceae > Amycolatopsis > Amycolatopsis roodepoortensis. Next base: position 1,660,058 of record NZ_CP102415.1, on the reverse strand, counting down.
CTGTCGGGCGCCGAGGAAGCGACTCTCACCTTCGTAGAACGGTTCAGCGACCGGAAGACCAAACGGCTGGACGTGTCGCACGCGTTCCACTCGGTGCTGATGGAACCGATGCTGGACGACTTCGCCGAGGTGGTGCGAGGCCTGGAGTTCTCGGCGCCGCGGATCCCGATCGTGTCCACCGTGGCGGAGAACGCGGATCTGACGGACCCGGCGTACTGGGTCGCGCATGTCCGCGAGACCGTGCGGTTCGCCGGCGCGGCCGAGCGCCTGACCGCCGCCGGGGTCACGAAGTTCTTCGAGCTCGGGCCGGACGCCGTGCTCAGCGCGTTCGTCGACGGCGGAGTGCCCGCGCTGCGCCGCGGCCACGACGAACCCGGGCAACTGGTCTCCGCGCTCGGCACGCTGCACGCGCGTGGTGTCGCCGTCGACTGGGCCGCCTACCTCGGCGGCGGGCGGTTCATCGACCTGCCGACGTACGCCTTCCAGCACGAGCACTTCTGGCTCGGCCAGGAAAGCGACGCCGACGTCACCGCCGCCGGGCTCGCCGCCGCCGATCATCCGCTGCTCGGCGCCGCCGTGTCCGTCGCCGCCGACGACGGCGTCCTGCTCACGGGACGCCTCTCGCTCGACCGGCATCCGTGGCTGGCCGACCATGTCGTCGCCGGCCGGGTGCTCGTTCCCGGTACCGCGTTCGCCGAACTCGCCGTCCGCGCGGGCGACGAGGTGGGCTGCGCGGGCGTGGAAGAGCTGATCCTGCGGGAACCGCTGGTCCTCGAACCCGGCACCGCGCCGGAGGTCCAGGTCGTCGCGGGCGCCGCCGACGAGCACGGCCGCCGTCCGGTGTCGATCCATTCACGGCTTCCGGAGCGGCCGTGGGTCACCCACGCGACGGGCTTCCTCGGCACTCCGCCAGTGTCCACTATGGACATGGTGTGGCCGCCGGAGAACGCCGAAGCGCTCGGACTCGAAGACGCCTACGATCGGCTGGCCGCCGCCGGGCTCGCGTACGGGCCGATGTTCCGCGGCCTGCGCAAGGTCTGGCGCCGCGGCACGGAGATCTTCGCCGAGGTCGCCCTTCCTGAGCCCGAGCAGGCGGCGAAGTTCGGTCTGCACCCGGCACTGCTCGACGCCGCGCTCCAGGCCACCGCCGTGCCCGGCGAGGACCAGGGTTCGGTGCCGTTCGCCTGGCGAGACGTCGTGCTCCACGCGCGGGGCGCGACCGAACTGCGCGTACACGCCCGGCCGGTCGCCGACGGCTTCGCGTTCGACCTCGCCGACGGCACGGGCGCGCCGGTCGCTGCCGTGGGCGGGCTCAGCGTCCGCGCCGTCACGGCCACGACTTCCGTGCGGGACGGCCTCTATCGTGTCGAGGAGGTGCCGCTTCTCGCCGGTTCCTCGGACACCACGGCGGCGGCGGTCCTGGAAGCCGGTTCGCTCGACGCCACTCTGCGCGGATTGCAGGACTTCCTGGCCACCGACGAGCCCGGCCCGCTGGTGGTGCTGACCTCTCGGGAAGGCGCGGCCGAAGGGCTGGTCCGTGCCGCGCAGGCCGAGCATCCCGGCCGGATCGTCCTGGTCCGCGGTACTCACGCCGACATCGAGGCCGCACTGGCCACCGGCGAACCCGAAGTGCACGCCGACGCCGGAAGCCTGTGCGCGCCGCGCCTGGCCAGGGCGGGCTCCGGTGAGTCCACACTGGACACTTCCGGCACGGTCCTGATCACCGGTGGCACCGGTGGGCTCGGCGCCCGCCTCGCCCGGCATCTGGTCGCCGCGCACGGTGTCCGGCATCTGCTGCTGGTCAGCCGTCGTGGTGCGGACGCGCCGGATGCCCGGGAACTCGCCGACGAACTCGGGGCCCGGATCGAGGCCTGCGACGTCTCCGATCGTGAGCAGCTCCGTGATCTGCTGGACCGGGCCGAGCCGCCGGTCACCGGTGTGGTCCACGCGGCGGGTGTCCTCGACGACGGTGTCGTCACGTCGCTCACCCCGGAGCGGGTCGACGCCGTGTACCGGGCCAAAGCCACCGCCGCGCAACTGCTGGACGAACTTACCGGCGACCTCGACTTCTTCGTGCTGTTCTCCTCGATCGCCGGTGTGTTCGGCTCACCGGGGCAGGGCGCGTACTCGGCGGCGAACGCCGAGCTGGACGCCCTCGCCCGGCGGCGCCGCGCCGCCGGAAAGCCCGCGCAGTCACTCGCGTGGGGTCTGTGGCGAGACGGGATGGGTGCTTCGCTGAGCGGCACCGATCGGGACCGGATCGGCAGGGACGGCTTCGGCGCCCTCGAACCGGACGAAGGACTCGCGCTGTTCGACGCCGCCGTGGCCGACGGCGGCGCCGTCCTCGTCCCGGTGCGGCTCGACCTCGCCGCCGTGCGCACCGCCGGTGTCCCGCCGCTGCTGCGCGGGCTGGTCCGCGTCCGGACCCGTCGCGAAGCCGCCCGCCGCACCGACACCGGGCTGGCGGGACGGCTCGCCGGGCTGTCCGAAAGCGACCGGGAAGCCCTGCTGATCGACCTGGTCCGGGCACGCGTCGCGGCGGTTCTCGGCCGGGCGGGTGCGGACACCGTGGAGCCGTCGCGGCCGTTCACCGAACTGGGCTTCGACTCCCTGACCGCCGTCGAACTGCGCAACGAACTCACCGCGGAAACCGGGTTGCGGCTGCCCGCGACGCTCGTCTTCGACCATCCGAGCCCGGCGGCGGTGGCCACGTTCCTCGGCGCCGAACTGCTCGGCGCCCCGGAACCGGCGCGTCCGGCGGTGACCCGGCGCGGCGCCGCCGACGAGCCGATCGCGATCGTCGCGATGAGCTGCCGGTATCCCGGCGGCGTCCGGTCACCCGAGGAGCTGTGGGACCTCGTGGCCGCGGGTACCGACGCGATCTCGCCGTTCCCCGGCGGACGCGGCTGGGACGTCGACGGTATCTACGACCCCGAACCCGGCCTGCCCGGCAAGACCTACACCCGCCACGGCGGCTTCCTCCACGACGCGGGCGAGTTCGATCCCGAGTTCTTCGGCATCTCGCCGCGGGAAGCCCTGGCGATGGACCCGCAGCAACGCCTGCTGCTGGAGATCAGCTGGGAAGCGCTCGAACGCGCCCGGCTCGACCCGGCGTCGCTGAAGGGCAGCGCCACCGGGGTGTTCGCCGGGATCATGTACTACGACTACGCCGCGAAACTGGCCAGCGTGCCCGACAGCGTCGCCGGATTCCTGGGCACCGGGACCTCGGCGAGCGTCCTGTCCGGGCGGATCGCGTACACGCTCGGGCTGGAAGGCCCGGCGGTGTCGGTCGACACGGCGTGCTCGTCGTCGCTGGTCGCGCTGCATCTGGCCGCGCGGTCGCTGCGTTCGGGGGAGTGCGACATGGCGCTCGCCGGCGGGGTCACCGTGATGGCGACGCCGGAGACGTTCCTCGACTTCTCGCGCCAGCGAGGGCTTTCGCCGGACGGGCGCTGCAAGTCGTTCTCGGCCGGCGCCGACGGCACCGGCTGGTCGGAAGGCGCCGGGGTGCTCGTGCTGGAGCGGCTTTCGGACGCCCGGCGCAACGGGCATCCGGTGCTGGCCGTGGTGCGCGGTTCCGCGGTCAACCAGGACGGCGCGTCCAACGGTCTCACCGCTCCGAATGGACCTTCGCAGCAGCGTGTGATCCGTGCGGCGCTCGCCGACGCCGGTCTGTCCACTTCGGACATCGATGCGGTCGAGGCGCACGGGACGGGCACGCGGCTGGGCGACCCGATCGAGGCACAGGCGCTCATCGCGACCTACGGCGCCGAGCGGGACGAACCGTTGTGGTTCGGTTCGGTCAAGTCGAACCTCGGGCATACGCAGGCCGCCGCCGGGGTCGCCGGGATCATCAAGATGGTCGAGGCGATGCGCCGGGGTGTGCTGCCCAGGACGTTGCACGCGGCGGAACCTTCGGAGGAGATCGAATGGGACGCCGGCGCCGTGGACCTGCTCCATGAATCGAGGCCGTGGCCGGAGGTGAGGCGACCGCGCCGGGCCGGGGTGTCGTCGTTCGGGATCAGCGGGACGAACGCGCACGTCGTCCTGGAGCAGGTCCCGGCCGAAACGCCGGTCGAGCCCGCCTCGCACGGCGTCGTACCGTGGGTGCTGTCGGCCAAGACCGATCAGGCCGTCGCCGACCAGGCCCGCGCTCTACTGTCCCTTGTGGACACAGCGGATCCACGTGACGTGGCGTACTCCCTGGCCACGACGCGGACCGCGCACGAGCGCCGGGCCGCGGTCGTCGGCGCGGACGCGGAGAGTCTGCGTGCCGGGCTCGAAGCCATCGCGGCCGGTGGCGGGATCACCGGTCGCGCGTCGCGGGGCAAGCTGGCGTTCCTGTTCACCGGGCAGGGTTCGCAGCGACCGGGGATGGGTGCCTCGCTGTACGAGGCGTTCCCGGTGTTCGCGGCGGCGTATGACGAGGTCTGTGCGCTGTTGCCCGAGACCGGGGATCTGTCGCGGACGGAGTTCGCGCAGCCCGCGATCTTCGCCCTGGAAGTGGCGTTGTTCCGGCTTGTGGAGTCGTGGGGTGTGCGGCCGGATTACTTGGCGGGACACTCGATCGGCGAGATCGCTGCGGCCCATGTCGCGGGTGTGCTGTCGTTGGAGGACGCGGCGAAACTGGTCGTGGCTCGTGGCCGCTTGATGCAGGCCTTGCCGTCGGGCGGGGTGATGGTCGCGGTGCAGGCGTCCGAGGACGAGATCGGCGAGTTGCCGGAGGGCGTGTCGCTGGGGGCGGTCAACGGTCCGTCGTCGGTGGTGCTTTCGGGCGCTGAAGAGCCGACGCTCGCCGTCGTGGCCCGGTTCGGCGATCGGAAGACGAAGCGGCTGGACGTGTCGCACGCGTTCCATTCGGTGCTGATGGAGCCGATGCTGGACGACTTCGCCGAGGTGGTGCGGGAGCTGACGTTCTCGGCGCCGCGGATTCCGATGGTGTCGGACGTGACCGACCCGGCGTACTGGGTCGCGCACGTCCGGGAGACCGTCCGGTTCGGTGCGGCGGTCGAGCAGCTCCGCGCCGACGGTGTCACGAAGTTCCTCGAAGTCGGCCCCGATGCGGTGCTTTCGCCGCTCACCGAAGGCATTCCCCTGCTGCGCAAGGGACGAGACGAAGCCGTGACGGTGATGACCGCGCTCGCCACCTTGCACGTCCAAGGAGTCCGGGTCGGCTGGGACGCCGTGCTGCCCGGTGCCCGCGCGGTCGACCTGCCGACCTATCCGTTCCAGCGCAAGCACTTCTGGCTCGAACCGGCGCCGGTCGGAGATCTCACCTCGGCCGGGCTGGACTCGCCGGGGCATCCGCTGCTCGCCGCCGGACTCTCCCTCGCCGAGAGCGACGGCACCGTCCTCACCGGACGGATCTCGCTCGCGACCCACCCCTGGCTCGCCGGGCACACGGTGCACGACACCGTCCTGCTGCCGGGCGCGGCGCTCGCCGAACTCGCCGTCCGAGCCGGTGACGAGGCCGGGCGGCCGCGGCTGGCCGAACTGACCCTGCACGCCCCGGTGATGATCCCCGAGAGCGGGCCGATCGAACTCCAGGTCGCGGTCAGTGCCGCGGCGGCGGTGACCATCCACTCGCGGATACCCGGCGAGGACTGGGCACTCAACGCGCTCGGCCTGCTGGCCGAGGCCGAGCCGCCCGCGAAGGGATTCGTCTGGCCGGACGGGCTCGAACCCATCGACCTCGGCTCCTTCTACGACGACCTCGCCGACCGCGGATTCGTCTACGGTCCGCTCTTCCAGGGCCTGCGCGCGGCCTGGCGGCACGGTGAGGACCGCTACGCCGAGATCTCGCTGCCCGAGGACGCCCGCGAGGACGCGGCCCGGTTCGGGATCCACCCGGCGTTGTTCGACGCCGCCCTGCACGGCATGTTCCTCGGCGAGGGTGAGGAATCCGGGGCGCTGCCGTTCAGCTGGAGCGACGTCAGCCTGCACGCGACCGGCGCCACGACGGTCCGAGCGCGGCTGCGGTTCCTCGCGCCCGGGGAAGTCGCGGTCGACCTGACCGACCTCGCCGGGGCGCCGGTGCTGTCGGTCGGCTCGCTGGTCGTCCGCGCGGTCACCGGTGAGCAGATGCGGGCGGGGGAAGACCGGTCGCTGTTCCGCGTCGAGCACGTCGCGGCCGAGCCGTCGTCCGCGGCGCCGGTGCCGTGGGTGCGATGGGACGAAGTGACCGAGCCGGTTCCGCCGGTCGTCGTCCTGCCGGTGCCGCAGGCGGGGATCCACGCTGTCCTCGAAGTCCTGCAACGGTTCCTGACCGAGCCGCGGTTCTCCGGCTCGCGGCTGGTCGTGGTCACCGGCGACAGTCTCGACGACGCGGCCGCGGCGGGTCTGGTGCGGTCCGCGCAGGCGGAGAACCCCGGCCGGTTCGTCATCCTCGACGGCGAAGTGTCCGATGTGGACACCGCGCTGGCCACCGGCGAACCCCGCGTCCGGGTGCGGGACGGCCGCGCCGAGGTACCGCGGCTGGTCCGGGCCGAGCCCGGTCCGAAGCCGGATTGGGAGCCCGCGGGTACGGTGCTGATCACCGGCGGCACCGGTGGGGTCGGGGCGAAACTGGCCGAACGGCTCGTCACCGAACACGGCGTCGAACGGCTGGTGCTCACCAGCCGGCGCGGCCTCGCCGTTCCCGGCGCCCAAGAACTGGCCGCCCGGCTGGGCGAGCTGGGCGCCGAGGTGCGCGTCGAAGCGTGCGACGTCGCCGATCGGGACGCGGTCGCCGCCCTGCTGGACGGCATCCCCGGCCTGTCCGGCGTCGTGCACGCGGCGGGGGTGCTCGACGACGGCGTCGTCACCGCGCTGACCCCGGAACGTCTGGACCGCGTCCTCGGCCCGAAGGCAGACGGGGCCCGTCACCTGCACGAACTGACCCTCGACCGGCCGCTGACCGAGTTCGTGCTGGTCTCGTCGGTGTCCGGCGTGCTCGGCGGGCCGGGACAGGGCAACTACGCCGCGGCCAACGCCTACCTCGACGCGCTGGCCGAGCGGCGGCACGCCGATGGCCTGCCCGCGCGGTCGCTCGCGTACGGGATGTGGGCCGCCGAAGGGATGGGTGGGGTCCTCGACCAGGCGCTGATCGACCGGATGCGGCGCGACGGTTTCGGGGCGCTCACGCCGGAAGAAGGTGCGGCGCTGTTCGATGTCGCGCCCGGACCGGTGGCCGTACCGGTCAAACTCGACCTGGCCGGGCTGCGGGACCAGGCCCGGGCGGGCGTGCTGCCCGCGCTGCTCACCGGGCTCGTCCGGCTTCCGGTGCGGCGGGCGGTTTCCCCCGAGTCCGTCGCTCTCACGCCGGACGCGGTGGAGGACCTGGTCCGGACGCAGACCGCGCAGGTGCTCGGCTTCGCCACGGCGGACGAGGTCGATCCCGACCACGCGTTCACCGACCTGGGCTTCGACTCGCTGACGTCGGTCGATCTGCGCAACCGGCTCGCGGCCGCGGCGGGACGGCAACTGGGGGCGACGGTGGTGTTCGACCACCCGACCCCCTCGGCGCTCGCGGCACACCTCCGGAGCCTGCTGTTCCCGGAAGTCGAAGTGCCCGACGAGGCGCGGCTGCGACGGGCGCTGGCGGGCGCGCCGGTGGAGCGGTTCCGGGAGCTGGGGGTGCTGGAGGCTCTGGTGAAACTGGCCGAGGAACTGCCTGCCGCCGAGTCCTCGGTGCCCGACGAGTCGATCGACGAGCTGGACGTGGGGGATCTGATCAGCCGGGCGATGTCGACCGCCGAGCAGGGCTGAAGGACGCTTTCCCCGCGTCGGATGCCGTGAAGGGCGCTTTCACGCATCGGATGCGGGGAAGAGCCCTTCAGCCCCATCTTGGCCGACGACGCGCGGTTCCCCGGTCCGTGAAGGCCTCCTTACCTACTTTGAGGGTAGGGAAGGAGGCCTTCACGGACGGGACCCCAGCGCACAGGTTGCGAAAGCCACTTTCGCAACCTTCAACGTTGCGAAAGTGGCTTTCGCAACACGAAGCCGCCCGAGCCGCCCGAGCCACCCGAGCCGCGCGAAGCCGCCCGAGCCGCGCGAAGCCGCCCGAGCCGCGCGGACCCCCCGCGAAGCCGCCCGAGTACATGAAGGCCCCCTTCATTGCGCCTAGCGCAGTGAAGGGGGCCTTCACGTACCAAGTGGGCCCCCGGTTACCGGGCAATGGGGCCGGGGTGGCGAACAGCGCCGGGGACGAGCGGCGCCCGCGCCCAGGATGAGGCCATGCCCGAGCTGCGTCCGTCTCGTCCGGTCCGGAGAATCTGATGGCGACACCCGAAGAACTGGTGACCGCGCTGCGGGAGTCGGTCAAGGAGAACAGCAGGCTGGCCGCGCGCAACCGCGAACTCGCCGACGCGGCGAGGGAACCGGTCGCGATCATCGGCATGGGATGCCGCTACCCGGGCGGGGTCGACTCGCCCGCGGCGTTGTGGGATCTGGTGGCCGACGGCCGCGACGCGGTCTCGAGGTTCCCCGCCGACCGCGGCTGGAACCTCGCCGAGCTGTTCCACCCCGATCCCGACCACCCCGGCACGTCGTACGCGCGTGAAGGGGGATTCCTCCACGAGGCCGCCGAATTCGATCCCGAGTTCTTCGGTATCTCGCCGCGCGAAGCGCTCGCGATGGATCCGCAGCAACGGCTTCTGCTCCAGATCAGCTGGGAGGCGATCGAGCGCGCCGGGCTCGACGCGTCTGCGTTGAAGGGCAGCGCGACGGGCGTGTTCGCCGGGATCATGTACCACGACTATGGAGCAGGCGTTTCCGAGCTGCCCGAAGGAGTCGAGGGTTTCCTCGGCACCGGCACCGCCGGCAGCGTGCTTTCCGGCCGTGTCGCCTACACGTTCGGCTTCGAGGGCCCGGCCGTGTCGGTCGACACCGCTTGCTCGTCGTCGCTCGTGGCCGTGCATCTGGCCGCGCAGGCGTTGCGGGCGGGGGAGTGTTCGCTCGCGCTGGCGGGCGGCGCGACGGTGATGGCGGTCCCGGACACGTTCGTCGAGTTCTCCCGCCAGCGCGGGTTGGCCCCGGACGGACGCTGCAAGTCGTTCGGCGCGGGCGCCGACGGAACCGGCTGGGGTGAGGGCGCCGGCGTGCTGCTGCTGGAGAAGCTTTCCGATGCCGTCCACAATGGACACCGGGTGCTGGCCGTCGTGCAGGGCTCCGCGGTCAACTCCGACGGCGCGTCCAACGGGCTCACCGCGCCCAATGGGCCGTCACAGCAACGCGTGATCCGCGCCGCGCTGGCGAGTGCCGGACTGTCCACTTCGGACATAGACGTCGTCGAGGCGCACGGCACGGGCACGAAGCTCGGCGACCCCATCGAGGCGGACACCCTGCTCGCCACGTACGGCCGCGACCGGAAAACCCCGCTGTGGCTCGGCTCCGTCAAGTCCAACATCGGGCACACGCAGGCCGCCGCCGGGGTCGCCGGGATCATCAAGATGGTCGAGGCGCTGCGCCGCGGCGAGCTGCCGCGCACGCTGCACGCCGACGAGCCGTCCCCGCACGTCGCCTGGGATTCCGGTGCGGTCGAACTGCTCACCGAGCACCGGCCCTGGCCCGAGACCGGCCGCCCGCGCGCGGCGGCGGTGTCGTCGTTCGGGATCAGCGGCACCAACTCGCACGTCATCCTCCGCCAGGCCCCCGACCAGCCGCGGGCCGGCAACGCGGCCGCGCGAGCCCGGGTCCCGTGGGTGCTGTCCGCACGCACCGAGGCCGCGCTGCCCGAGCTGGCGGACCGGTTGCTGCAGACCGGCGGTCACCCCACCGACATCGCCTGGTCACTGGCCACCGGCCGGGCGCCGCTGCCGTATCGCGCGGTCGTCACCGGTGCCGACGAGGACGAACTCCGCGCCGGCCTCGGCGCCCTGGCCCGCGGTGAGGCCGCGCCCGGCGTCGTCACCGGCCGGACGGGAAGCGGCAAGCTGGCCTTCCTCTGCACCGGGCAGGGCTCGCAGCGGCTCGCGATGGGCGCCGGGCTCGCCGCCGCCTTCCCCGTTTTCGCCGGGACCTTCGAGCGCGTGGCGGACCGGCTCGACGCGCACACCGGCTTCAAGCTCGCCGAAGTCCTCGCTTCCGAAGACCAGAGCAGGATCGACCGGACCGACGTCGCGCAGCCCGCGTTGTTCGCCTTCGAGGTCGCGATGGCCGAGCTCGTGCGGTCCTGGGGCGTGGAGCCGGACTTCCTGCTCGGGCACTCGATCGGCGAGCTCGCCGCGGCGTACCTCGCCGGGGTGTGGTCGCTCGACGACGCCGCCCGCCTGGTCGCCGCCCGTGGCAGGCTCATGCAGGCACAGCCCGAGGGCGGCGCGATGGTCGCGTTGCAGGCCACCGAAACGGAACTCGACCTGCCCGACGGCGTGAGCATCGCCGCGATCAACGGGCCTTCGTCCCTGGTTCTCTCCGGTGAAGAGGCAGCGGTCGCCGCGGTGATCGAGACCTTCCCCGGCCGGCGCTCCAAGCGGCTTTCGGTCAGCCACGCCTTCCACTCCGCGATGATGGACGGGATGCTCGGCGACTTCCGCGAAGTCGCCGAGAGCGTGACGTACGCCGAGCCGCGGATCCCGATCATCGCCGGTGACGTCCGCGATCCGGAGTACTGGGTGCGGCAGGTGCGCGAACCCGTCCGGTTCGCCGACGGCGTCGCGAGCCTGCACGCGCGCGGTGTCCGGCGCTTCGTCGAGATCGGGCCGGACGCCTCCCTGACCGCGCTCGGCGCCGACTGCGTCAGCGACGGTGTCTTCATCGCCACGCAACGGAAAGATCGTGATGAGGCCGCCGCCGCGGACCTGGCACGGGGAAGGCTCTTCACCGCCGGGGTGCGGCTCGACTGGGCCCGGATCTTCGACGGCACCGGCGCCACCCGTGTCGACTTGCCGACGTATCCCTTCCGGCGGGACCGCTTCTGGCTCGCCGCCGCGCAGACCGCACCCCCGGCCCGGCGGTACGAAGTCGTCTGGCGCCCGATGGAGCCGGTGGCGTCGCAGGAGTCCTGGACCGTCTATGCGGCCGAACCCGGCGCGTGGGCGGAAGCCGCCGCGAAGGCGCTCGACGCGCCCCTGGTGACGGAAGTCCCGGAGACCGGCCCGATCCTGGCGTTCCCGGTGGACGGGGCCGCACTCGCCGCTCTCCTGCGGGACACCCCGGCGAAGGTGTGGTGTGCCACCAGTGATCCCGGCGTCGCCGCGGTCGCGCGGGTCGCGGCGATCGAGCAGCCCCGCCGCTGGGGTGGCTGCGTGACCTTGCCCGAGCAGCCGGACCAAGCCGCTCGCCTCCGCGACGTGCTCGGCGGTCCCGAAGAGGAGGTCGCGATCCGCGCCGACGGGATCTTCGCCCGCCGGTTCGTCCCCGCCGCCCCCGCGTCCGGTGCGCCGTGGACGACCTCCGGAACCGCGCTGATCACCGGCGGCACCGGGGCCTTGGGCGCGCTCGTGGCCGAACGGCTGATCCGCGCCGGGACGGAACACGTCGTGCTTCTCTCCCGCCGTGGTGAGGACGCGCCTGGCGCGGCGGAACTGCGCGAACGGCTGGAGGGTCTCGGCGCGCGCGTCGGCATCCACGCGTGCGACGCCGCCGACCGGGACGCACTGTCCACAGTGGTCAGTGGTCTGACCGACCTCCGCGTGGTCGTGCACACCGCCGGCGTCCTCGACGACGCGATGCTCGACGACGCGACGCCCGAACGCTTCGAGGCCGTCGCCCGGCCGAAGGTGACCGCCGCGCGGCACCTGCGGGAACTCACGGAGGACCTCGACGCGCTGGTGCTGTTCTCGTCCGTCGCCGGGGTGCTCGGCAACGGCGGGCAGGCCGCCTACGCCGCCGCGAACGCGGAACTCGACGCGCTCGCGACCCGATGGCGGGCAGAAGGTGTCAAGGCGGTGTCGATCGCCTGGGGCCCGTGGGCCGAGGGTGGCATGGCCGAGGCGGTCGACGACGCCGTCCGCCGCAAGGGCCTGCGCCCGATGACCCCCGAGTCCGCGGCGGATGAGTTCGTCCGGGCGATCGCCTCCGGCGACACCTGCGTCACCGTCGCCGACTTCGACTGGCCGTCGTTCTTCGAGGACTTCCGCGCCGCACCGATGCTCGCCGACCTGCCACGACCGGAAACCGCGGCAGCCGAAGCACCGGTGGCGGATCTGCGGTCCCGGCTGAGCGGCCTGATCGAACCCGAACAACGACGGCTGCTGCTGAAGGTCGCCCGCGAGACCGTGGCCAAGGTGCTCGGCCATCCGGACACCTCGGCGATCGGCCCGGACCGCGCGTTCACCGAACTCGGGTTCGACTCGCTCACCGCGGTCGAACTGCGCAACCGGCTCGACGCCGCGACCGGCCTCGCCGTGCCCGCGACGCTCGTCTTCGACCATCCGACCCCGCAGGCGCTGGCCGCCTACCTCTGGCAGGAACTCGCCGGGACGGACGACGACGTGGAGGGCCTGCTCGACGGCCTGGAAGCCGCGTTGAGCCGTCTCGACCCGGGCGGGGACGAGCACGCGAAAGCGGGCGCCCGGCTGCGGAAACTCGCCGAGAGCCTCGACGGGCCCGGCTTCACGCCGTCTTCGGACGACGAACTCTTCGCCTTCATTGACCAGCAACTCGGCGCTTGAGCCGGGTGCACGCGACCTCGACCGATGAGTGGGGACACCGTGGGTGAGAACGACAAGCTTCGCGACTACCTGACGCGAGTCACCGGCGAACTGCAGCGCACGCGCGGCAGGCTGGCCGCGCTGGAGGACCGCGCCGCCGAACCGATCGCGATCGTCGGCATGGGCTGCCGGTTCCCCGGCGGCGTCCGCACGCCGGAGCGGTTCTGGGAACTGCTGACCGCCGGGGAGCACGGGATCACCGGGTTCCCCGAAGACCGTGGCTGGGACGTCGGCGCGCTGATCGACCCGGACCCGGACCACCTGGGCACCAGCTACGTCGACCGAGGCGGATTCGTGGAGGGCGCCGGGGAATTCGACCCGGAGTTCTTCGGTATCTCGCCGCGCGAGGCCGTCTCGATGGATCCGCAGCAGCGGCTCCTGTTGGAGACGTCGTGGGAGGCGCTGGAACGCGCCGGGATCGACCCCACCTCGCTGTCCGGTGGCCGCGCGGGGGTCTTCGTCGGCACCAACGGCCAGGACTACGGCCGTGACCTGCCCAAGGGCGTCGAAGGCGTCGAGGGTTACCTCGGCACCGGCATCTCCGGCAGTGTCCTTTCCGGACGGATCTCCTACGTGCTCGGGCTCGAAGGCCCGTCGGTCACCGTCGACACGGCGTGCTCGGCGTCGCTGGTCACGCTGCACCTCGCGGTCCGGGCGTTGCGCGCGGGGGAGTGCGACCTCGCGTTGTCCGGCGGCGCCACCGTGATGGCGAGCCCGGACGCGTTCATCGAGTTCTCGCGTCAGCGCGGCCTGGCGCGCGACGGCCTGGTCAAGGCGTTCGCCGCCGGGGCCGACGGCACCGCGTGGGGCGAGGGCGCCGGCATGATCGTGCTGGAGCGGCTTTCCGACGCCCGGCGCAACGGGCATCCGGTGCTGGCCGTGGTGCGCGGCTCGGCGGTCAACCAGGACGGAGCGTCCAACGGTCTCACCGCGCCGAACGGGCCGTCGCAGCAGCGTGTCATCCGCCAGGCGCTGGCCGACGCTCGACTGTCCACAAAGGATGTGGATGTGGTCGAGGCGCACGGCACCGGCACGACGCTGGGCGATCCGATCGAGGTCCAGGCCCTCCAAGCCACCTACGGCCGCGACCGTGGGGAACGTGGTCCGCTGCTGCTCGGTTCGGTGAAGACGAACATCGGGCACACTCAGGCCGCGGCGGGGGTCGCCGGGATCATCAAGATGGTCCTGGCCCTGCGCAACGGAATCCTGCCCGCGAGCCTCCACATCGACGCCCCGAGCCCGCAGGTCGACTGGTCGCCGGGAACGATCGAGCTGCTGGCCTCCGCCCGACCCTGGCCGTCGGGGGAGATCCGCCGGGCGGGTGTCTCCTCGTTCGGCATCAGCGGCACCAACTCCCATGTACTGCTGGAGCAGGCGCCCGAAGCCGAAGAGTCCACAGTGGACGTCGTCGCTCCGCCGGTGGTGCCGTGGGTGCTCTCCGGCCGGACTCCGGCGGCGCTGCGCGCCCAGGCCCGCGCGCTGCTGGCCGTCGAGGGCGACCCGGCGGGCATCGGCTGGTCGCTGGCCGCGACGCGGTCCGTCTTCGAGTACCGGGCCGTCGTCACCGGCCGGGACGAGGAGACTCTGCGTGCCGGTCTGACGGAGATCGCCGAAGGAGAGCCAGCCCTTGGTGAAGCGACCGACGGCGGTCTCGCGGTCTGTTTCACCGGACAGGGTTCCCAGCGGCTCGGCATGGGCCGCGAGCTGTACGAGGCGTACCCGGTGTTCGCCGCCGCGTTCGACCAGATCTGCGAGCTGCTGCCGGGGGTGCGCGAGATCGTCTTCGGTGAGGACGCCGACGCCTTGAACGACACGGCGAACGCCCAGCCCGCGCTGTTCGCGCTGGAGGTCGCGCTCTACCGCCTGGTCGAATCCTGGGGTGTGGTCCCGGACTTCCTGATCGGGCATTCCGTCGGCGACTTCGCCGCCGCGCACGTCGCGGGCGTCTGGTCGCTGGAAGACGCGGCCGCCCTGATCGCCGCGCGTGGCTGCCTGATGAGCGCCTTGCCGCGCGGCGGCGCGATGTGCGCGATCGAAGCGACCGAGGACGAGGTCCGCGCCGCACTGGTCGGGGGAGCGGATGCCGCGGCCGTCAACGGTCCGCGCGCGATCGTCGTCTCCGGCACCGAGGACTCCGTGCGGACCGTCGCCGAGGTGTTCGCCGGGCAGGGGCGCCGGACCAAGCACCTCGCGGTGTCCCACGCGTTCCACTCGGCGCTGATGGACGGCATGCTCGACGACTTCGCCGCCGTCGCCCGCCGGGTCACCTACAGGACACCGAAGATCGCGCTGATCGCGGGCGTCACCGGCCGTATCGCCGACACCGCCGAAATCCTCGACCCGGCCTACTGGGTGCGGCACGTGCGCGAAGCCGTGCGGTTCGCGGACGGGATCGGCGCGCTGGCCGACGCGGGCGTCACCCGATTCCTCGAACTCGGCCCGGACGGCATCCTGTCGGCCGCGGGTCAGGAAAGCGCCGAGGGCCTGTTCGTGCCCGCGCTGCGCCGCGACCGGCCAGAACCCGAGAGTTTCGTCGCCGCGCTGGCCGCCGTGCACGTCCACGGCGGGAAGGTCCGCTGGGCCGCCGCCTTCGACGGCGCGCGCCCGGTCGAACTCCCCACCTACCCGTTCCAGCGCGAGTTCTACTGGCTTCCCGCGACGCAGGCCGCCGGCGACGCGGCCGGTCTCGGCCTCGGCTCGCTCGGCCACCCGCTGCTCGGTGCGGCCGTTTCGGTCGCCGACGCGGGCGGATTCCTGTTCACCGGCAGCCTTTCGCTCCGGACGCATCCGTGGCTGGCCGACCACCTGGTGCACGGCCAGGTCGTCGTGCCGGGCACCGCGCTGGTCGAACTCGCCGTACGCGCCGCCGACGAAACCGGCTTGGCGGTACTGGAAGAACTGACGCTGCAAACCCCGTTGGTGCTCCCGGAAAGCGGCGCGGTCCAGGTGCAGCTGTGGGCCGGCGCGCCGGAGGACTCCGGCCACCGGTCGCTCACCGTGCACTCGCGCCCGCACGGCACGGGGGAGTGGACACTGCACGCGACGGGTGCGCTCGCCCCGGCCGCTCCCACCCCGGATTGGGAGCTGACCGAGTGGCCGCCGCCCGGCGCCGAAGCCGTGTCCCTCGACGGCCGCTACGCCGAACTGGCCGCGGCGGGTCTCGAGTACGGCGAGAACTTCCAAGGCCTGCGTTCCCTGTGGCGCGACGGCGAACACACCTACGCCGAGGTGTCACTGCCCGAGGCCGCCCGCGACCAGGCGGGCCGGTTCGGCCTGCACCCGGCGCTGCTGGACGCGGCGCTGCACGCCCTCGCCGAAGGCGACGGCCCCGCTCGCCTGCCGTTCGCCTGGAGTGACGTCGTCCTGCACGCCTCCGGCGCGGCCGAGCTGCGTGTCCGGCTCACCCCATCCGGTGCCGACGCGGTCAGCCTGCGTGTGGCCGACGGGACCGGTGCGCCGGTCGCCACCGTCGGTTCCCTGGTCGTGCGCCCGGTTTCGGCCGGTCAGCTGCGGCCCGCCGCCACCCGTGACGGCTTGTACGAGCTGGCCTGGCGGCCGATCGCCGCGCCGGAAACCGAAGCGCCGAGCTGGGCGCACTTCGCCGACGTCACCGGTGAGGTCCCCGAGATCGTCGTGTACCGCGCCGATGGTGACGACGTGCACGCCGTCACCGGCGCCACGCTGGACGTCCTCCGGACCTTCCTCGCCGAAGACCGCTTCGCCGCGTCGAGACTGCTTGTCCACACTGGACCGTCCGATGTGGACCCGGTGGCCGCCGCGGTGTGGGGGCTGGTGCGCAGCGCGCAGTCCGAGCATCCGGACCGGTTCCTGCTCGCCGACGCCGACGAGCTGACCGACGCCGTACTGGCCTCCGGTGAGCCGCAGGTCGCCGTCCGCGACGGCGAACTCCGCGTGCCGCGTCTCGTCACGCCCGAATCCACGGGACGGCTGCTCCCGCCGCCCGGGAACTGGCGGCTCGGCCTGTCCGGCAAGGGCACCTTCGACCACCTCACCCTGGAGCCGCTGCCCGACGAGCCGCTGGGCCCGCAGGGGGTCCGGGTCTCCGTCCGCGCCGCCGGGCTCAACTTCCGCGACGTGCTCAACGCGCTCGGCATGTACCCCGGCGAGGCCGGGCTGCTCGGCAGCGAGTTCGCCGGGACCGTCCTCGAGGTCGGCGACGGCGTCACCGACCTGCGCCCCGGCGACGAGGTGATGGGTCTCGTCTCCGGCGGCGCCGGCCCGGTCGCGGTCGCCGAACGGCCGATGATCACCCGCAAACCCGCGGACTGGACCTACGAGCAGGCCGCTTCGACACCGCTGGTGTTCCTCACCGCCTACTACGCGCTGGTCGACCTGGCCGGGCTCAAGGCCGGCGAGTCGATCCTCATCCACGCCGCCGCCGGCGGGGTCGGAATGGCCGCCACCCAGCTCGCGCGCCATCTGGGCGCCGAGGTCTACGGCACGGCCAGCGAGAGCAAGCAGTACGTGCTGCGCGACGCCGGTCTCGACGACGCGCATATCGCCTCCAGCCGCACACTCGACTTCGAGCAGCGGTTCAGCGGTATCGACGTCGTCCTGAACGCGCTCGCCGGGGACTTCGTCGACGCCTCGATCCGCACGATGGCGCCGGGCGGCCGGTTCCTGGAGATGGGCAAGACCGACATCCGCGAGCCCGAAGGCGTCCACTACCGCGCCTTCGACCTGATCGACGCGGGACCGGAGCGGACCGCGCAGATGTGGGACGCGCTGACCGCGTTGTTCGACTCTGGCGCGCTCGCCCCGCTGCCGACCCGGACATGGGACGTCCGGGAGGCACGGGAAGCGTTCCGGTTCCTCAGCCAGGCCAAGCACATCGGCAAGGTCGCGCTCACCATGCCGCGGGCGCTCGACCCGGACCGGACGGTGCTGATCACCGGCGGCACGGGTGGTCTCGGCGCCCTGATCGCCCGCCATCTCGTGACCGCGCACGGCGTCCGGAAGCTCCTGCTCACCAGCCGCCGCGGCCTGGACGCGCCGGGTGCGCGGGAGTTGGTGGCCGATCTCCGCGAAACCGGTGCCGAAGTGAAGGTCGTCGCCTGCGACGTCTCCGATCGCGACGCCGTGGCGGCGCTGCTCGACGGCGTCGACCTGACCGGTGTCGTGCACGCCGCCGGGGTCCTGGACGACGGCACCATCGACGCGCTCACCCAGGAGCGGCTGGACTTCGTGCTCGGGCCGAAGGCCGACGCGGCCCGGTATCTGCACGAACTCTCCGGCGATCCGGAACTGTTCGTCACCTTCTCTTCGGCGGCCGGTGTGCTCGGCGCGCCGGGACAAGGCAACTACGCGGCGGCCAACGGCTACCTCGACGGTCTCGCCGCCCACCGCCGTTCGCTCGGTCTCGCCGGGCAGTCGCTGGCCTGGGGACCGTGGGCCGCGGGCATGGCGGAGACCCTCGGCGAGGCCCACCTCGCGCGCCTTCGCGCCGGGGGCACTCCCGCACTCGCCGTCGAGGACGGTCTCGCGCTGTTCGACGCCGCCATCGCGGCCGGGGCGCCGCTGGCCATCCCGGTCCAGCTTGATCTGCCGGTGCTCGCCGCGTCCGGACCGTTCCCGCCGCTGCTCGGCGCGCTGGTCAAACCCGGCCGCCGGACCGCGAAATCGGGCGGTGGGCAGGACTCCTCGCTGGCGCGGCGGCTCGCCGGGCTGACCGAGGCCGACCAGGACCGCGAGTTGCTCGATCTCGTCCGCACCCAGGTCGCCCTCGTGCTCGGGCACGTCAACGCGGCCACCGTCGAGCCCGGCCGCGGGTTCATGGACCTCGGTTTCGACTCGCTGACCGCGGTCGAACTGCGCAATCGGCTCGGCTCTGTGACCGGGCTACGGCTGCCGTCGACGGTGATCTTCGACCATCCGACCCCGGTCGCGCTCGCCGGCTACGTGCGTTCCGAGCTGCTCGGCGACCTGACCGCCGGGCCGCGTACCCGTGCCCGCGTCACCGACGACAGCGAGCCGATCGCGATCGTCGCGACCAGCTGCCGGTTCCCCGGTGGTGTGAACACGCCGGAAGACCTGTGGCGCCTCGTCTCCGAGGGCCGCGAAGGGCTCACGGAGTTCCCCACCGACCGTGGCTGGGACCTGGCGGCGCTGTTCGACCCGACGCCGGGCAAACAGGGCGTCTCGCACACCCGGACGGGCGGATTCCTGCCCGACGCGGGCGACTTCGACCCGGAGTTCTTCGGCATCTCGCCCCGCGAAGCGCTCGCCATGGACCCGCAGCAGCGGCTGCTGCTGGAGATCGCGTGGGAGGCGTTCGAACGCGCGGGGATCCCGCCGGGCACCTTGCGCGGTAGTGACACCGGTGTCTTCACCGGCGCGATCTACCACGAATACGCCTCCCGGCTGACGAAGATCCCGGAGGAGGTCGAAGGATTCCTCGGCACCGGCACGTCCGGCGCGATGATGTCCGGCCGCGTCTCCTACACCTTCGGGTTCGAGGGGCCCGCCGTCTCGGTGGACACGGCGTGCTCGTCGTCGCTGGTCGCGATGCATCTGGCGAGCCAGGCTCTGCGGTCGGGGGAGTGCTCGCTCGCGCTGGCGGGCGGCGTCACGGTGATGGCCAACCCCGACCCGTTCGTCGACTTCAGCAAGCAGAACGCGATGGCGGCCGACGGCCGCTGCAAGGCGTTCGCCAACGGGGCCGACGGCGTCAGCTGGGGTGAGGGCGCCGGGTTCGTCCTGCTGGAGAAGCTGTCCGACGCGCGCCGCAACGGGCACCCGGTCCTCGCGCTGCTCAAGGGTTCCGCGGTCAACCAGGACGGCGCGTCCAGTGGTCTCACCGCGCCGAACGGGCCTTCGCAGCAACGCGTGATCCGGCAGGCACTCGCCAACGCCGGACTGTCCACTTCGGACGTCGACGTCGTCGAAGCGCACGGCACCGGAACCAGGCTGGGCGACCCGATCGAGGCGCAGGCCCTGCTCGCCACCTACGGCCAGGACCGCGAAGAGCCGCTGCTGCTCGGCTCGGTGAAGTCGAACTTCGGGCACACGCAGGCCGCGGCGGGCGTGGCCGGGGTGATCAAGATGGTCGAGGCGATGCGGCACGGCGTCGTCCCCGCGACGCTGCACGTCGACGCGCCCTCCGCCCAGGTCGATTGGGAAACCGGCGCGATCCGCGTGGCCACCGAGTCCGCGGGCTGGCCGGAGACCGGCCGTCCGCGCCGGGCGGGGGTGTCCTCGTTCGGGTTCAGCGGGACCAACGCGCACGTCGTGCTCGAACACGTCCCCGCGTCGGAGACCGAGAAGCCGGCCAAACGGCCCGCGATGCTGCCCTGGGTCCTTTCCGGGCGTTCCGAGGAAGCGCTGCGGGCGCAGGCCGCGCGGCTCGCGGACCTGACGGCCGACCCGCTCGACGTCGCTTTCACGCTCGCCACCGCCCGGACCGCGCACGAACGCCGTGCGGTCGTCGTCGGGGCCGACCCGTCGGTGCTGCGCGCCGGGCTGGCCGCGTTCGCCGACACCGGCCGGGCCGCCAACGTCGTCTCGGGGCGGGCGGTCACCGGCAGGCTCGCGGTCCTGTTCACCGGCCAGGGTGCCCAGCGCATCGGTATGGGCCAAGGGCTTTACGAGACCTTCCCCGCATTCGCGGCGGCGTATGACGAGGTCGCCGCGTTGCTTCCGCTCGATGGCGACATCGACCGCACGGGTACGGCGCAGCCCGCGATCTTCGCGCTCGAAGTGGCGTTGTTCCGGCTCTTCGAGTCCTGGGGCGTCACCCCGGACCTGTTGGCCGGACACTCGATCGGCGAGATCGCGGCGGCGCACGTGGCCGGGGTGTTGTCGCTGGAGGACGCGGCGAAGCTGGTCGAGGCGCGTGGCCGGCTGATGGAGGCGTTGCCCGAGGGTGGCGCGATGGTCGCGGTGCAGGCGTCCGAGGACGAGGTGCGTGAGTACCTGTCCGAAGAGGTCTGTCTCGCCGCGGTGAACGGCCCGCAGGCGATCGTTCTGTCCGGTGTGGACGGTCCGGTCCGCGCGGTCGCCGCCCGGTTCGCCAAGGAAGGGCGTCGCACCAAGCAGCTCGTGGTGTCGCACGCGTTCCATTCGGCGCTGATGGAGCCGATGCTGGCGGAGTTCGCCGAAGTGGCGGAGTCTCTGGAGTACCACCAGCCGCGGATCCCGATCGTGTCCACAGTGACCGAAGGGCCGGATCTGACCGACCCGGCGTATTGGGTGCGCCACGTCCGCGAAACCGTGCGGTTCGCCGATGGTCTCGCGGCGCTGACCGCCGAGGGTGCCACGACGTTCCTCGAACTCGGGCCGGACGCCGTGCTCAGCGCGCTCGTCGACGGCGGGGTGCCCGCCCTGCGCAAGGACCAGGACGAGGCCCGGACCGTGATGTCCGCGCTGGGCGGCGTGCACGCCGCGGGCGCCCCCGTCGACTGGGACCGCTTCTTCGACGGCACCGGCGCGCGGCCGGTGACCCTGCCCACGTATCCGTTCCAGCGCCGTCGTTTCTGGCTGCTGGCCCCGCCTGGGTCCGGTGACGCCACCGCGCTCGGCCTCGGCGCGCTCGACCATCCGCTGCTCGGCGCCGCCGTCGCGCTGCCCGAACGCGGCGGGCTCGTGCTCACCGGCAGGCTGTCGCTCGACGAACAGCCGTGGCTGGCCGGGCACCGCGTCCGTGACGTCGTCCTGCTGCCCGGCACCGCGTTCGCCGAACTGGCCGTGCGGGCGGGTGACGAGGTCGGTTGCGGAACCGTCGAAGAACTGACGCTGCAAGCACCGCTTGTGCTCACCTCGGCCCCGGTGCAACTGCGAGTGTCCCTTTCGGACAGTGGTGCCCTGGCGGTGCACTCCCGTCCCGAGGACGGCGACTGGACACTGCACGCCACCGGCTCGGTGACCACGGCCACCGAGGAACCCGCCGCGCTCACCGAATGGCCGCCGTCCGGCGCGGAACCTGTTGACCTGGATGGCTTCTACTCCACGCTCGCCGACGCCGGACTCGGCTACGGCGACCCGTTCCGCGGGCTGCGCGCCGCTTGGCGCCAGGGTGACGAGGTCTTCGCCGAGGTCGCGCTGCCCGAGGGCACCGACGTGCGCGGATTCGGGCTGCACCCGGCCCTGCTCGACGCCGTGCTGCACGCCGTCGGCCTGACCGGCGGCCCGGCACGGCTGCCGTTCTCCTGGACCGGGCTGGCGTTGCACGCCACCGGCGCGAGCACCCTGCGGGCGAGGCTCACCCCGGCCGGTCAGGACGCGGTCTCCTTGCGGGTCACCGACGGCACGGGTGCTCCGGTGCTGTCGGTCGCGTCGCTGAGCCTGCGCCCGGTCGGTGACGGGCCGCTGCCCAGCGCCGCCTCCGACGCGCTGTTCGGCATCGACTGGATTCCCGTCGCGCTGCCTTCGGAAGCCGAAGACGTCGCCGTCTACGAAGCCACGTCGCCCGAAGCGACTCTGGAGGTGTTGCAGACCGCCGAAGACCGGCTCGTCGTGCACCTCACCGGTGACAGCCCGGCGCACGCCGCCGTCGCCGGACTGGTGCGCAGCGCACAGGCCGAGTACCCGGACAAGTTCATTCTGGTCCACGGCCCCGGTGACGCCCGGATCGCGGCCGCCGCAGGTGAGCCCGAGGTCGCGTTCACCGACGACGGCCCGCGCGTTCCGCGGCTGACGCGGTCCCGCGCGACCGCCGACCCCGACTGGACCCTCGACGGCACCGTGCTGGTCACCGGCGGTACCGGTGGACTCGGCGCGCACGTCGCCCGTCGGCTCGTCGAGCGGCACGGCGTCCGCCATCTGCTGCTGGCCGGACGCCGGGGTGCCGACGCCCCCGGTGCCGAAGAACTGCGGGACGAGCTCACCGCTCTCGGCGCGGAAGTGACGATCGCCGCCTGCGACGTCGCCGACCGCTCCCAGCTGGAGTCCGTGCTCGCGCTCGCCGAGCCGCCGCTCAGCGGGGTGGTGCACGCGGCGGGCGTCCTCGACGACGGTGTCCTCTCCGCGATGACGCCCGAGCGGCTCGCCGCCGTGGCCGGACCGAAGGCCGAGGCCGCGCGGCATCTGCACGAATTGACCACTGACCTGAAGCTGTTCGTCACGTTCTCCTCGATCGCCGGCGCCCTCGGCGCTCCCGGTCAGGCGAACTACGCGGCCGCCAACGGCTACCTCGACGGTCTCGCCGGCCTCCGGCGCGCGCAGGGCCTTCCCGGCACGTCGATCGCCTACGGCCTCTGGGAAACCGGAATGGGCGAGGGCCGCGGTGGCGCGGCGCTGCCCGTCGAGGCCGGGCTGGAGCTGTTCGATCTGCTGGCTCTCGGGGACGACCCGCGGCCCGTCGCGGCCAAGCTCGATCTGGCCGCGCTGCGGGCCGAGGCCGACGTACCGCATGTGCTGCGGAGCCTGGTCCGGCCACGACGTCGCCGTGCGGCGGAGGAAGCGGAAGCCGCGGGCCTGCGGCAACGTCTGGCGGGCGTACCCGCCGGGGAGCGCACGCGGCTGCTGACCGAACTGGTCCGCACCGAAGCCGCGCACGTCCTCAGCCACACCAGCCCCGACGCCGTCGAAGCCGACCGCGCCTTCGGTGACCTGGGTTTCGACTCGCTCACCGCGGTCGAATTCCGCAACCGGCTCGGCACGGTCACCGGACTTCGGCTCCCGGCAACACTCACTTTCGACCACCCGACCCCGGTGGCACTGGCCGAGTTCCTGCTCGCCGAACTGCTCGACGAACCCGCCGACGCGACCCCGGTCTTCACCGCCGCGCGCGCCGACGGCGACCCGATCGTCATCGTCGGCATGGCCTGCCGCTATCCGGGCGGCGTGACGTCTCCGGAAGAACTGTGGGACGTCGTGGCCGGCGGCCGCGACGGCGTGACCCGGTTCCCCGAGGACCGCGGCTGGGACGTCGACGGCATCTACGACCCCGACCCCGACCAGCCTGGCAAGACCTACACCCGCGAGGGCGGTTTCCTGCACGACGCGGGCGACTTCGATCCGGAATTCTTCGGGATCTCGCCCCGGGAAGCGCTCGCGATGGACCCGCAGCAACGTCTGCTGCTCGAAGTCGCGTGGGAGGCGCTCGAACGCTCCGGTACCGATCCGACGTCGCTCAAGGGCAGCCCGACCGGGGTGTTCGCCGGCGTCATGTACCACGACTACGGCACCCGGCTCGGCAACGACGTTCCCGACGACGTCGAGGGTTTCCTCGGCACCGGCACCTCGGGTTCGGTGCTGTCCGGCCGGGTCGCCTACACCCTCGGACTGGAAGGCCCGGCGGTTTCGGTCGACACCGCGTGCTCCTCGTCGCTGGTCGCCCTGCACTGGGCGACGCAGGCGCTCAAGGCGGGGGAGTGCTCGCTGGCGCTGGCCGGTGGTGTCACCGTGATGGCGACGCCCGAGACCTTCATCGGGTTCTCGCGTCAGCGCGGCCTCGCCGCCGACGGCCGCTGCAAGTCCTTCTCGGCCGACGCCGACGGCACCGGCTGGGCCGAAGGCGCCGGGATGCTCGTGCTGGAACGGCTTTCCGACGCGCGCCGCAACGGGCACCGCGTCCTAGCGGTCGTCAAGGGCTCGGCGGTCAACTCCGACGGCGCGTCCAACGGTCTCACCGCCCCGAACGGTCCTTCGCAGCAGCGCGTGATCCGGCAGGCGCTGGCCGCCGCCGGGGTCCCTTCGTCCACTGTGGACGCCGTCGAGGCGCACGGCACCGGTACGACGCTGGGCGACCCGATCGAGGCACAGGCACTTCTGGCCACGTACGGCCGCGAGCGTGACGGCGAACCGCTGTACCTCGGCTCGGTGAAGTCGAACTTCGGCCACACGCAGGCCGCGGCGGGCGTCGCCGGGATCATCAAGATGGTCCAGGCGATGCGCCACGGTGTCCTGCCGCCGACGCTGCACCTGGGCGAGGCGACCCCGCACGTCGACTGGGAAGCCGGCGACGTCGAGCTGCTCGCCGAAGGCCGGGAGTGGCCGCAGACCGGGCGGCCGCGGCGGTCCGCCGTGTCCTCCTTCGGGATCAGCGGCACCAACGCGCATGTCATCCTCGAACAGCCTCCGGCCGAAACACCCGCTTCGCGCGAGGTCGTGGCTCCCGCGCTGGTGCCGTGGGTGCTGTCCGGCCGCGCCGAGAACACCTTGCGCGAGCAGGCCGGGCGCCTGCTCGGCCGCGACGGTGAACCGGTCGATGTCGGTTTGGCGCTCGCCACGACCCGGACCGCGCACGAGCGGCGTGCCGTCGTACTCGGCGCCACCGGCGCGGATCTCCGCACCGGTCTCGAAGCGCTGGCCGAAGGCGCGACCACACCGTCGGTCGTCGCCGGACGGGTACTGCCCGGCCGGACGGCGTTCCTGTTCACCGGTCAGGGATCGCAGCGTCCCGGTATGGGCGAAGGGCTTTACGCCGCCTTCCCGGCGTTCGCCGCGGCGTACGACGAGGTCACCGCGCTGCTCCCGGCAGGCGGCGACCTGAGCCGCACCGGTGCCGCGCAGCCCGCGATCTTCGCGCTGGAGGTCGCGCTGTACCGGCTCGCCGAGTCGTGGGGTGTCGTGCCCGACTTCGTGGCCGGGCATTCGATCGGCGAGATCGCGGCCGCGCATGTGGCGGGCGTGCTTTCGCTGGAGGACGCGGCCAAGCTCGTCGAGGCGCGCGGTCGGCTGATGGAGGCGCTGCCCGAAGGCGGCGCGATGGTCGCGGTCCAGGCGAGTGAGGACGAGGTGCGTGAGCACCTGACGCCGAAGGTGTCGCTGGCCGCCGTCAACGGCCCCGACGCGGTCGTCCTTTCGGGAGCCGCGTCGCCGACGCTCAAGCTGGTCAAGAAGTTCGAGAAACTCGGCCGCCGCACGAAGCGGCTGGACGTCTCGCACGCGTTCCACTCGGCCCTGATGGAGCCGATGCTCGACGAGTTCGCCGCTGTGGTGCGGGAACTCGGCTTCTCGGCGCCGAAGATCCCGTTCGTGTCCACAGTGGACGGCGAACCGGTGGCACGGGTCGCCGAACCGGAGTACTGGGTCGAGCACGTCCGCGCCACCGTCCGGTTCTCGGCCGGGCTCGCGTGGCTGCGTGAGGCCGGGGTGACCAAGTTCCTGGAACTCGGCCCGGCCGCCGTGCTGACCGCGCTCGCGGACGACGGCCCGGACACCTTCGCGGCGTCGTTCCTGCGCGCCGACCGCGGCGAAGCGGAGACCGCGCTCACCACGCTGGCCGCCGCGTACACCCGCGGTGTTCCCGTCGACTGGGCCGCGGTGTTCCGCCCGACCGGCGCCCGCGTCGTCGACCTGCCGACGTCGGTGTTCGACCGCCGCCGCTTCTGGCTCGCCGCTGGGTCCGGCGCGGGCGACGTCACCACGGCCGGGGTCCAGGCCGCCGGACACCCGCTGCTGGGCGCCGCCGTGCCGTTCGCCGACGGCGACGGCTGGGTCCTCACCGGACGGCTTTCGATCGCCACGCACCCGTGGCTGGCCGGGCACGCCGCGTTCGGCGAAGTACTCGTCCCCGGCACCGGCCTGCTCGAACTCGCGGTCCGCGCCGGTGACGAAGCCGGCTGTGGAGGCGTGGAGGAACTGACCCTGGCCGCGCCGCTGGTTCTGCCGCCGCACGGCGCGCTGGACGTCCAGGTACTCGTCGGCACGGCGGGCACAGGCGGACGCCGCCCGGTTTCGGTGCACTCCCGTGCCCCGCAAGGGGAGTGGACCGAACACGCCACCGGCACCCTCGCTCCCGAGGCGGCCGCCGTGCCGTCCGGCCTCACCGAGTGGCCGCCCGCCGCCGAGCCGATCCCCCTCGACGGGCTGTACGCGGACATGGCGGCCGCGGGGCTCGACTACGGCCCGCCGTTCCGCGGGCTGACCGCCGCCTGGCGCGACGGGGACACGGTGTTCGCCGAGGTCGAGCTGCCCGAGGGCACCGAAGTCGACGGCTTCGGCCTGCATCCGGCACTGCTCGACGCCGCACTGCACACTCTGGGGCTCACGCCGGGGGAGGGCACCCGGCTGCCGTTCCTGTTCGGCGACGTCACCCTGCACGCCACCGGCGCCACCGCGCTGCGCGTCCGGGTCACGCCCGCCGGATCCGGATTCTCCTTGCTGGCCACCGACGCCACCGGTGCGCCGGTCGCCACGATCGGCACGGTCGCGGTCCGGACCGCGGAGGCACCGAGGCAGCGCGGCACCGACTCGCTGTACGAGCTGACCTGGGTCGAGGTGCCCGCCGACGGCGACATCGGCGAAGACGTCCAGGTCTTCACCGCGCCGGACGGCGAGCCGCGTGCCGCGCTCGCCGCGACCCTCGCCGCCGTCCAGGAATTCCTCGCCGACGGCGGGCCGCGCATGGTCGTGTGCACGGGCGACGACCCGGCGGGAGCCGCTGTCCGTGGTCTCGTCCGCACCGCCGCGTCGGAGCACCCGGACCGGTTCGTCGTCCTCGAAGGGGATGACGTGGCGAAGGCGCTGGCCACCGGTGAACCACAGGTCCGGATCCGCGACGGCGTCGCGGAAGTACCGCGGCTCGCCCGGGTCACGGCGGGAGAACCCGCGATCTGGGGCGAGGGCACGGTTCTCGTCACCGGCGGCACCGGCGGGGTCGGGGCGGCCATCGCCCGGCATCTGGCGCCGCGGGTCACCCGGCTGGTGCTCACCAGCCGCCGCGGCCTCGACGCGCCCGGCGCCGCGGCACTGGCGGAAGAGCTCGGCGCCGAGGTCGTCGCCTGCGACGTCACCGACCGCGACGCGCTCGCCGCGCTGCTCGACGGGATCGAAGACCTCACCGGCATCGTGCACGCGGCCGGGGTGCTCGACGACGGTGTCGTCACCGAGCTGACCCCGGAGCGCTTCGACACCGTGCTGCGGCCCAAGGCCGAAGCGGCGCTCGCGCTCCACGAACTCACCCTCGGCAGGCCGTTGACCCAGTTCGTGCTGGTGTCCTCGGTGTCCGGGATCCTCGGCGGTCCGGGGCAGGCCAGCTACGCCGCGGCCAACGCCCTGCTCGACGACCTCGCGCGCCGCCGTCACGCGGAGGGGCTGCCCGCTCGTTCGCTGGCGTACGGGCTGTGGGCCAACGGTATGGGCGGACAGTCCGATGTGGACCGTCTGGCCCGCGCCGGCTTCGGCGCGCTGACCGACGAAGAAGGCCTGGCACTGTTCGACGCCGCACTGGCCGCTCCGACTCCGGTCCCGGTTCCGGTCAAGCTCGACCTGGCGACGTTGCGCACGCTGGCCCGCACGAGCGAGCCCGCCCCCGCGCTGCGCGGCCTGGTCCGGGTGCCGAAGCGGCGGGGTGCGGCCAACGCCGCGGCCGCCGCCGGGCTGACCGCGACGCTCGCCCGGCTTTCGCCCGACGACCAGCTCTCGCATCTGGCCGGCCTCGTCCGCGGCCACGTGGCCGACGTGCTCGGACACGGCACCGCGACGTCGATCGAAGCCGGTCGCGCGTTCACCGAACTCGGCTTCGATTCGCTCACCGCCGTCGAACTGCGCAACCGGCTCGGCGAGGCGACCGGTCTGCGGCTACCCGCCACGCTGGTGTTCGACCACCCGAACCCGGCGGCGCTGGCGGCCCACATCCGCGGCGAACTGGCCGGTGACGAGGCAGGTGTGGACGCCGCGCCGGTCAGGGTGGCCGAGCCGGACGAGCCCATCGCCATCGTCGCGATGAGCTGCCGGTTCCCGGGCGGGGTGAGCTCGCCGGAGGACCTGTGGCGCCTGGTCGCCGAGGGGACCGACGCGATCACGCCGTTCCCCTCCGACCGCGGGTGGGATCTCGACCGGCTGTACCACCCGGACCCCGACCATCCCGGCACCAGCTACGCCCGCGAAGGCGGCTTCCTGCACGACGCCGCCGACTTCGACGCCGAGTTCTTCGGCATCTCGCCGAGGGAGGCGGTCACCGTCGACCCGCAGCAGCGCTTGCTGCTGGAGACCGCGCAGGAGGCGTTCGAGCGCGCCGGGATCGACCCGGTCTCGCTGCGCGGAAGCGCCACTGGTGTGTTCGCGGGCGTCATGTACGACGACTACGCGTCGCGGCTGGCCGCCACCCCGGACGGGATGGAAGGCCTGCTCGGGACCGGCAGCGCCAGCAGCGTGCTGACCGGCCGGGTCGCCTACACCTTCGGGCTCGAAGGCCCGGCGGTCTCGGTCGACACGGCGTGCTCGTCCTCGCTGGTCGCCCTGCACTGGGCGGCGCAGGCGCTGCGCTCGGGTGAATGCGGGCTGGCGCTGGTCGGCGGTGCGACCGTGATGGCCAGCCCGAACCCGTTCATCGAATTCTCGCGTCAGCGCGGCCTGGCCGCCGACGGCCGCTGCAAGCCGTTCGCGGCCGCGGCCGACGGCACCGCCTGGGCCGAGGGCGCCGGATTCCTGCTCCTGGAGCGGCTTTCCGACGCACGCCGCAACGGACGCCACGTGCTGGCGGTCGTGAAGGGCAGCGCGGTCAATCAGGACGGCGCGTCCAACGGCATGACCGCGCCCAACGGACCCTCGCAGCAGCGGGTGATCCGTCGCGCACTGGCCGCCGCGGGCGTCGAGTCGTCCACTGTGGACGCCGTCGAGGCGCACGGCACCGGGACCGCGCTTGGCGATCCGATCGAGGCACAGGCGCTGCTGGCCACCTACGGCCAGGACCGCGACGAGCCGCTGTGGCTGGGCTCGGTGAAGTCCAACATCGGCCACACGCAGGCCGCCGCCGGGCTCGCCGGGATCATCAAGATGGTCGAGGCGATGCGGCACGGTGTCCTGCCCGCGACCCTGCACGTCGACGAGCCGTCCCCGCACGTCGACTGGGAAGCGGGCGAGGTCCGGCTGCTCACCGAGGCACGGCCGTGGCCGGAGGCGGGCCGTCCCCGGCGGGCGGCGGTATCGGCGTTCGGGATCAGCGGCACCAACGCGCACGTGATCCTGGAGCAGGTCCCCGAACCTTCGGTGCCCGCGCGGACTCCGGCGCCGCCGTCGCTGCTGCCGTGGGTGCTCAGCGCCCGGACCGAGGAGGCGCTGCGAGCCCAGGCCGGACGGCTGCTCGGCACCGTCGGATTCGCCGACCCGGTCGACATCGGCTACGCGCTGGCGACCACCCGGACCGCGTTCGAGCGGCGGGCGGTGCTCACCGGTGACGCCGACGCGTTGCGCACCGGGCTGGCCGCGCTCGCCGGCGGCCGGAGCACCCCGGAGGTCGTCACCGGCCGTGCCACGGAAGGAAAACTGGCGCTGCTGTTCACCGGACAGGGTTCCCAGCGGCTCGGCATGGGCCGAGGGCTCTACGAGGCGTTCCCGGTGTTCGCGGCGGCTTACGACGAGGTAGCCGCGCTGCTCCCGCTCGATGGCGACATCGATCGCACCGGCACCGCGCAGCCCGCGATCTTCGCGCTGGAAGTCGCGCTCTTCCGGCTCGTGGAGTCGTGGGGGATCCGCCCCGATTTCCTGGCCGGGCATTCGATCGGGGAGATCGCCGCCGCCCACGTGGCCGGGGTGTTCTCCCTGGAGGACGCGGCGAAGCTCGTCGAAGCACGCGGCCGGTTGATGGAGGCGCTACCCGAGGGCGGCGCTATGGTCGCGGTCCAGGCGTCCGAGGACGAGGTGCGCGAGTACCTGTCCGAAGAGGTCTGTCTGGCCGCGGTGAACGGTCCGCAGGCGATCGTTCTGTCCGGTGTGGACGGTCCGGTCCGCGAGGTCGCCGACAGGTTCACGAAGGAAGGCCGCCGGACCAAGGCGTTGGTCGTCTCGCACGCGTTCCATTCCTCGCTGATGGAGCCGATGCTGGCGGAGTTCGCCGAAGTGGCGGAAAGCTTGAGCTACCACGAGCCGCGGATCCCGATCGTGTCCACAGTGGCCGAAGCGGCGGATCTGACCGACCCGGGCTACTGGGTGCGCCACGTGCGGGAGACCGTGCGCTTCGCCGACGGTGTCCGCGCGCTCGCCGAAGCGGGCGTCACCCGGTTCGCCGAATTGGGCCCGGACGGCGTGCTCTCCGCGATGGGTCTCGACAGTGCCCCCGACGCGATGTTCGTCCCGGTGCTGCGCAAGGACCGCGACGAACGGCAAACCGCCGCCCTCGCATTCAGCCGACTAATTGCGGCCGGGGCCGAGGCCGACTGGACGAAGTTCTTCGACGGCACCGGCGCCCGTGCCGTCCCGCTGCCCACGTACGCGTTCCAGCGCGAGCGGTTCTGGCTCGACCCGCCCGCCGTCGCAGGGGACGCCGCAGGGCTGGGCCTGGCCGCGGCCGGGCACCCGCTGCTCGGCGCGACCGTGCCGACGGCGGGTGAGGACGGCCTGGTCGGCTACGGCAGGCTCTCCCGCGCGGCACAGCCGTGGCTGGCCGATCACGCGGTGCTCGGCACCGTGCTGGTCCCCGGCGCGGCGCTGGTCGAACTCGCCGTCCGGGCTGGCGACGAACTCGGCTGCGCCCGCGTGGCCGAACTGACCATCGCGGCGCCGATGGTGCTGCCCGAGACCGGCGGTCTCGCCGTGCAGGTCGTGGTCGGGGCCGCGGACGACGACGGACGGCGTCCGGTGTCGATCCACTCCCGGCTCGACGAGGCTGCCTGGACCGAACACGCGACCGGTCTGCTCGCCCCCGGCGACGCGTATCCGGCGGCCAAGGACACCGCGTGGCCGCCCGCCGGAGCCGAGGCTCTCGACGTCACTGGGCTCTACCCGGGGCTCGCCGACGCGGGCCTGGAGTACGGGCCGGTGTTCCAGGGCCTCACCGCCGCCTGGCTCGTGGACGGCGAGGTCTGTGCCGACCTCGAACTGCCCGCGGTGGCGCATGCCGACGCCGGGAAGTTCGGCCTGCACCCGGCCCTGCTCGACGCCGCGCTGCACGCCATCGTCCTGCTGCCGGGCAACGCCGAGACCACCCGGTTGCCGTTCCTCTGGCGTGACGTCGTGCTGCACGCGGCCGGCGCCACCGCCGCCCGGGTCCGGGTCGCCGCCTCCGGGACCGACTCGGTGCGGCTGGAGCTCACCGACGGCGCCGGAGCGCCGGTGCTCACGGTGGGATCGTTGCTGCTGCGCGAGGTCACCGACCTCGGCCCGGCGTCTCCGTCCACTTCGGACTCGCTGTTCCGGCTCGGCTGGTCCGCGATCACGACCGGCTCCCCGGTTTCGGCGACGGAACTGCTCTCGGCGGTACCGGGAGCAGGCGAGACCCCGGCGGCCACCCACGCGCTTCTGCGGAGCACGCTGGCGAAGCTCCAGGAATGGCTGACCGAGGAGAAGGACGCCATCCTCGTGGTGCGCACCGAGAACGCGGTCGCCGTGTCCACTTCGGACACTGTCGACCCGGCTTCGGCCGCGGTGTGGGGCCTGGTCCGCAGCGCCCAGTCCGAGAATCCCGGCAGGCTGGTGCTGCTCGACGCGGCAGAGGCCGACGTCGACACCGCCTTGGCCGTGCTGGGCGACGAAACCCAGCTGGCCGTGCGGGACGGCGTCGTCCACGCCGCGCGGCTGCTGACCGCCGCGTCGTCGCCGGATCTCGCGCCGCCGTGGCACGAACCGGCCTGGCGCCTCGACAGCGTCGTCAAGGGCACCCTCGACCGGCTCTCCTTCGAGCCGTACCCCGATGTGCTCGAACCGTTGCTGCCGCGCGAGGTCCGGATCGCCACCCGCGCGGCCGGGACGAACTTCCGCGACGTGCTCAACGTGCTCGGCATGTACCCGGGTGACGCCGGCCGGATCGGCTACGAGGCCGCCGGTGTCGTCACCGACGTCGGCTCCGAGGTGACCGACCTCGTGCCGGGTGACCGGGTGATGGGCCTGGTGCACGGCGGGTTCGGCCCGCTCACCTTCGCCGACCGGGATCTGCTGGCCAAGATGCCCGAGGGCTGGACGTTCGAAGAGGCCGCGTCCGTACCGCTGGTGTTCCTCACCGCTTACTACGCGCTGACCGATCTCGGCGGGCTGAAGAAGGGCGAGTCGGTGCTCATCCACGCGGCCGCCGGTGGTGTCGGGATGGCCGCCACGCAGCTCGCGCGGCATCTCGGCGCCGAGGTGTTCGGCACCGCCAGCGAGGGCAAATGGGATGTCCTGCGCGCCGCCGGGCTGGCCGACGACCACATCGCGTCGTCGCGGACGCTCGACTTCGAGGAGCGGTTCCGCGAGACCACCGGCGGCAAGGGCGTGGACGTCGTCCTCAACGCGCTGACGGGCGACTTCATCGACGCGTCGATGCGCCTGTTACCGCGCGGTGGACGGTTCGTGGAAATGGGGAAGACCGACGTCCGTCCGGACGGCGGCGGCGCGGGGCACCATCCCGGTGTGACTTACCAGGCGTTCGACGTGATCGACGCGGGCAACCACCGGATCGCGCGGATATGGGAGGAGTTGATCGCCTTGTTCGACCAGGGCGCGCTCACCCCGTTGCCGATCCGCACCTGGGATCTGCGCCGGGCTCCGGAGGCGCTGCGCTTCCTGTCCCAGGCCAAGCACGTCGGCAAGGTCGTGCTGACCGTGCCGCGCCGCCCGATCGGCGGCACCGTGCTCGTCACCGGCGGCACCGGCGGGCTCGGCGCGGTCCTGGCCAGGCATCTGGTCACCCGGCACGACGTCAAGGACCTGGTGCTCACCAGCCGCCGCGGCCCGGACGCGCCCGGCGCGGCCGAACTGGCGGCGGAACTGACCGGGCTGGGCGCGACCGTGCGGATCGAGGCGTGCGACGCCGCCGACCGCGCCGCGCTCGCCGCGGTCCTGGACCGCACCCCGGAACTGACCGGTGTGGTGCACGCGGCCGGTGTCCTCGACGACGGCCTGCTCACCGCGCTCACCCCCGAACGGCTGGAGAAGGTGCTGCGGCCCAAGGTGGACGCGGCGTGGAACCTGCACGAGCTGACCCGCGGCCACGACCTGACGATGTTCGTCCTGTTCTCCTCGGCCGCCGGGGTGCTCGGCGCGCCGGGGCAGGCGAACTACGCCGCGGCGAACACCTTCCTCGACGGGCTCGCGCACCACCGGCGCGGTCTCGGCCTGCCCGCGACCTCGCTCGCCTTCGGTCTCTGGGCCGACGGCATGGGCGATTCCGCCGACGCGGACCGCATGGGCCGCGACGGGGTGGGCAGTTTCGACCCCGCCGAGGGACTGGAGCTGTTCGACCTGGCCACCGGCCTGGCCGAGCCGGTCTCGGTGCCGGTGAAGCTGGACGTCGCCGGGCTCCGGGCGATGACCGGACCGGTGCCGCCGCTGCTGCGCGGTCTCGTCCGCGGTTCGGTGCGGCGTGCCGCACCGGTGGACGCCGCGGCGCAGGCCGACGGGCTCAAACGACGGCTCGCCGGGCTGTCGCAGGCGGACGCCGAACTGGTGCTGCTCGGGGTGGTGCGCGGCCAGGCCGCGGCCGCGCTCGGGCACGACGGCGCGGACTCGATCGAGCCGGGCCGGGCGTTCACCGAACTGGGCTTCGACTCGCTGACCGCGGTCGAGCTGCGCAACGGGCTCGACGCGGCCACCGGGCTGCGCCTTCCCGCGACGCTGATCTTCGACTACCCGACCCCCGACGACCTCGCCAAGTTCCTGCAGTCCGAGATGGACGCCGCGGGACCGGCCGCGGACACCGGCTTGGCCTCCGGGATCGACAAGCTCGCCGCCGAGCTGTCCACAGTGGACCTGGGGAGCGCGGACGGTGCCGAGGTCGAGGCGAAGCTGCGGAACCTGGTGTCCCTGTGGCAGGACCGGACGCGCCCGTCGTCCGGCGGCGACGCGGATCTGGAAGTGGACACCATCGACGACATGTTCGCCCTGCTGGACAACGAACTCTGACCCCGGCCCGCCGCCGCGAGGAGGACCACCGTCATGACCACCGACGAGCGGACGCTCGACTACCTCAAGCGACTGACCGCCGAACTGCGCGAGACGCGGCGCCGGCTGCGCGAGGCCGAGGAGAGCGGCTCGGAACCACTGGCCGTGATCGGTATGGCCTGCCGGTTCCCGGGCGGGGTCACCTCGCCGGAAGGACTGTGGGACCTCGTCGACGGCGGCGGGGACGGGATGACGGGATTCCCGGCGAACCGGGGCTGGGACACCGACGGGCTCTACCACCCGGACCCGGAACACCGGGGCACCAGCTACAGCGACCAGGGCGGATTCCTGCATGACGCCGGGGAGTTCGACGCCGGCTTCTTCGGGATCTCGCCGCGGGAAGCGCTCGCGATGGACCCGCAGCAGCGGTTGCTGCTGGAGGTCACGTGGGAGACCTTCGAACGGGCCGGGCTGGACACCGCGGCGCTGAAGGGCAGCGCCACCGGGGTGTTCGCCGGTGCCATGCGCACCGAGTACGTCTCCGGGTTCGACGGCGGATCCGAAGAGGTCGAAGGGTTTCTCGGCACCGGCTCGTCCAACAGCGTGCTGTCGGGGCGGCTCTCCTACACCCTCGGGCTGGAAGGCCCGGCGGTCACGATCGACACGGCGTGCTCGTCGTCGCTGGTGGCGGTCCACCTCGCGGCGCACGCGCTGCGGTCGGGGGAGTGCTCGCTCGCGCTGGCGGGCGGCGTCACGGTGATGGCCACGCCGGAGACGTTCGTCGAGTTCTCGCGTCAGCGCGGGATGGCGCCGGACGGGCGCTGCAAGGCGTTCGCCGCCGGCGCGGACGGCACCGGCTGGGGTGAGGGCGCGGGCATGCTCCTGCTGGAGCGGCTGTCCGACGCGCGCCGCAACGGGCGCCGGATCCTGGCCGTGCTCAGGGGAACGGCGGTCAACCAGGACGGCGCGTCCAACGGCCTGACCGCGCCCAACGGCCCGGCCCAGCAACGCGTGATCCGTGCCGCGCTGAAGAACGCGAAACTGACCGCCGCCGACGTCGACGCCGTGGAGGCGCACGGCACCGGCACGACCCTCGGCGACCCGATCGAGGCGCAGGCGCTGCTGGCCACCTACGGCCGCGAGCGGGAGAACCCGCTGTGGCTCGGTTCGGTCAAGTCGAACATCGGGCACACCCAGGCCGCCGCCGGGGTCGCCGGGATCATCAAGATGGTCGAGGCGATGCGGCACGGCGTGCTGCCCCGCACCCTGCACGTCGACGAGCCCTCGCCGCACGTCGACTGGACGGCCGGAGCCGTCGAACTGCTCACCGAACCCCGGCCGTGGGAGACCGGCGACCGCCCGCGCCGCGCGGGGGTGTCGTCCTTCGGCATGAGCGGCACCAACGCGCACGTCATCCTGGAGCAGGCCCCCGCGGACGAGGGCGAACCGGAACGGACTCCGCCCGCCGTCCAGACGTGGTCTCTTTCGGCTCGTGGCCCGGCCGCGCTGAAGGCGGCCGCCGCGCAACTTCTGTCCATAGTGGACACTGTCGACCCGCTCGATCTCGGCTGGTCGCTGGCCACCACCCGGACCGCGCTGGAGTCGCGTGCCGCGATCGTCGGGAGCACCCGGGAAGACCTCACCGCCGGGCTGACCGCGCTCGCCGGGGGAGAGCCCGCTCCGGGGGTCGTCACCGGCGAACCGCTGCTCGGGCGCACCGCGTTCCTGTTCTCCGGTATGGGTTCCCAGCGCTGCGGCATGGGCCGGGAGCTGTACGACACCTTCCCCGCCTACCGCGCCGCCTTCGACGAGGCGTGCGCCGCGCTCGACCCGCACCTCGACCGTCCGCTGGCAGGCGTCGTCTTCGGCGACGACCAGAAGCTGCTCGACCGGATGACCTTCGCGCAGCCCGCGATGTTCGCCGTGCAGGTCGCGCTCTTCCGGCTGCTGGAGTCGTGGGGCGTCCACCCGGACTACGTCGTCGGACACTCCGCCGGTGAAGTGGCCGCCGCCCATGTCGCCGGAGTCTGGGATCTGACCGGTGCCGCGCGGATGATCACCGCGCGCGGACGTCTGATGGAGGCCCAGCCGCCGGGCGGCGCGATGATCGGCATCCAGGCCACCGAGGAGGAGGTCGCCGCCGAACTGACCGACGGCCTGGAGATCGGCGCGCTCAACGCCCCCGACTCGGTCGTCGTCTCCGGCGAGGAAGCCGCCGCCGAGGCCCTCGCGGCGAAATTCGCCGAACGTGGCCGGAAGATCAAGCGGCTCAACATCTCCCACGCGTCTCATTCCGCGCGGATGGACGGCATGCTCGCCGAATTCGGTGCCATCGCCGAGGAGATCCCGCACGGGACGCCGTCGATCCCGGTGGTGTCCAACGTGACCGGCCGCCTCGCCGGTCCCGACGAGGTCACCGTGCCCGGTTACTGGCCTCGGCACGTCCGGCAGCCGGTGCGGTTCGCCGACGGCGTCGGGTTCCTGCGCGGAGAAGGGGTTTCCCGGTTCGTCGAGATCGGCCCGGACGCGGTGCTGGCCGGGATGGCCGCGCGGACGTTGCCGCCCGAAGGCACCCTCGTCGTCCCGGTGCTGCGCAAGGACCGCCCCGAAGCCCGGACGGCGATGACCGCGCTCGCCGAACTGCACGTCCGCGGAGCCCGCGTCGACTGGATCGCGTTCTACGACGGCACCGGGGCCCGCACGGTCGATCTGCCCACGTATCCGTTCCAGCGCGAGAACTACTGGCTCCGTGGCGGCCGCGGCGCGGGCGACCCGGGCGGGCTCGGCCTGGCCGACGCCGCCCACCCGCTGCTGGGCGCGGCGGTTCCGCTCGCCGACGGCGCCGGGGTCGTGCTGACCGGCCGGATCTCGCCGTCCACCCATCCCTGGCTTTCCGACCACGCGGTCGCGGGGACCGTCATCGTGCCCGGTACGGCCCTGGTCGAGCTCGCGCTGCGGGCCGGTGACGAAGCCGGCTGCGCGCACCTGGAAGAGCTCACCCTGCGCGAGCCGATGGTGCTGGCGGGTCCGCTGGACGTCCAGGTGGTCCTGGCCGGGCCGGACGAGAGCGGCCGTCGTGCCGTCGCCGTGTACTCCCGCTCGGGTGAGGGTTCCTGGACGCTGCACGGTTCGGGAACCCTGGCGCCACAGGCTCCGCCCGCCGCTTTCGACCTCGCCGAGTGGCCGCCCCGCGACGCCGTCTCGATCGACGTCGCCGACGTCTACCCGGTGTTCGCCGCCGCCGGACTGGAATACGGCCCGGTCTTCCGAGGACTCAAGGCCGCCTGGCGGCTGGGCGAGGAGATCTTCGCCGAGACCGCGCTGCCGGAAGACACCGCGAAGGCCGACGTCGAGCGCTTCGGCCTCCATCCCGCGCTCCTGGACGCCGGTCTGCACGCCATCGGCCTGCTGGCCGGGGAAGCGAGCGGCGCCAAGCTGCCGTTCCATTGGCAGGACGTCACGCTGCACGCCACCGGCGCGTCCGCGCTGCGGCTGAAGCTCACGCCGGGACCGTCCGGCGCCGTCACCCTGCGCGCCGCCGACGGCACGGGCGCACCGGTCGTCACCATCGGCTCCCTGACCCTGCGCGAACTCGCCCCCGTCACCGCCACGGCCCCCGGTCTCGACTCGCTGTTCCGCCTCGACTGGACGCCGGTGCCCACCCCGGCCGAGCCGTCACCGGTCGAGTGGGCCTATCACGGGCGGGTCGGCGGTGGAGCCGTGCCGCCGGTGGTCGTGCTCCCGGTGTTCACCGACCCGGCGGGCGCCCGCATCGCCACCCGTGAGGTCCTCGCCGTCCTGCAGCAGTTCTCCACCGAAGACCGGTTCGCCGCCGCGAAACTCGTCCTCGTCACCTGCGCCGCCATCGGCCCGGGCCGCGTCGACCCGGCCGCCGCCGCGGTCTGGGGCCTCGGCCGCTCGGCGCAGAGCGAACTCCCCGGCCGGGTCGTCCTCGTCGACACCGAGACCGGCGACCTGACCGAAACGGAACTCGCCGCCGCGCTGGCGACCGGTGAACCCCAGCTGACCTTGCGCGACGGCGGGTTCGCCGCGCTCCGGCTCGGCCCCGTGCCCGGTGCCGACGAGCTCAGCCCGCCCGCCGAACCCGCGTGGCGCCTCGGCATGGCCGCCCGCGGAACGCTGGAGGAACTGCGGCTCGAACCCTGCCCCCAAGCCCTGGAACCGTTGGCGCCCGGGCACATCCGGGTCGCCGTCGCCGCCGCGGGCCTCAACTTCCGCGACGCGCTCAACGTCCTCGGCATGTTCGAGGGCGAACCCGGACCGCTGGGCAACGAGATCGCCGGTGTGGTCCTGGAAACCGGGTCCGAAGTGGACGATCTCGCCCCCGGCGACCGCGTGATGGGCGTCGCGATCGGCGGCATCGGCTCCATCACCACCGCGCAGCGCTCGATGTGCGCCCGCATCCCCGAGAACTGGACCGACGAGGAAGCCGCGTCCGTGCCGCTGGTGTTCCTCACCGCCTACTTCGGCCTCAAGGAACTCGCCGGGTTGCAGGCGGGGGAGTCCGTCCTGATCCACGCGGGCGCCGGCGGCGTCGGCATGGCGGCGATCCAGATCGCCCGGCATCTCGGCGCCGAGGTCTACAGCACCGCCAGCCCCGCCAAACAGCACGTGCTGCGCGAAGCCGGGCTGGACGACGGCCACGTCGCCAACTCCCGCACCCTCGACTTCGAACAGCACTTCCTCACCACCAGCGAAGGCCGCGGCGTCGACGTCGTCCTCGACGCGCTCACCGGTGACTTCGTCGACGCCTCCCTGCGGCTGCTGCCGCGCGGCGGCCGGTTCCTGGAGATGGGCAAGGCCGGACTGCGCGACCCCGGCGAGGTCGCCGCGCGGCACCCCGGTGTGCTCTACCGGCCCTACGACCTCATCGAAGCCGGTCCCGGGCAGTTCTTCCGTATGTGGGCCGAAGTGCTCGAGCTGTTCGCGAGCGGTGTGCTGAAGCCGTTGCCGCGTCACGTCTGGGACGTCCGCCGGGCGCCGGAGGCGTTCCGGCTGCTCAGCCAGGCCAAGCACATCGGCAAGGTCGTGCTCACCATCCCGCGCGGGCCGGAGCTCGGCGGCACCGTCCTGATCACCGGCGGCACCGGTGGCCTCGGCGCGATGCTCGCCAAGCACCTCATCGCCGGGTACGGCGTCCGGCATCTGCTCCTGACCAGCCGCCGCGGCCCGGACGCTCCCGGCGCGACCGAGCTGTCCGAAGAGCTGACCGCGCTGGGCGCGACCGTCACCATCGCCGCGTGCGACAGCGCGGACCGCGAAGCCGTCGCCGCGCTGCTCGCTTCGATCCCGGCCGAGCATCCGCTCACCGCCGTGGTCCACGCGGCCGGCGTCCTCGACGACGCCCCGATCGACGCGCTGAACCCCGAACGTCTCGACCGCGTCCTCGCCCCGAAGGCCGACGCCGCCTGGCATCTGCACGAGCTGACCGCGGATCTCCCACTGCGCTGGTTCGTCCAGTTCTCCTCCGCCGCCGGCGTGCTCGGCAACCCCGGTCAGGGCAACTACGCCGCCGCCAACGCCTTCCTCGACGGCCTCGCCACCCGGCGTCGCGCCGAAGGACTGGCCGCGCAGTCGGTCGCGTGGGGCCTGTGGTCCGGCGGAATGAAGGGCGAGCTCGGCGACGCGGGCGAAGAACGTATGCGCCGTAGCGGTTTCCCGCCGATCGACCCCGAAGAGGGCCTGGCGATGTTCGACCGCGCGGTCGGCCTCGACCACGCCGTCCTGCTCGGCCTCAAGTTCGACCGTGCGACCGTGCGCGGCAGCGACGCCCCGATCTCCCCGCTGATCCGTGCGCTCGTCGGCGGTTCCGGCCGGGCCAAGGCCAAGACCGCCACCGCCGAGCAGGCGGGCGAACTGCGGCGCGAACTCGCCGGGCTGCCCGCGCCGGACCGGGACGAGCTGCTGCTGGACCTGGTGCGCCGCGAGGTCGCGCTGGTCCTCGGGCACGCCGACGCCGCCGGGATCGCCGCGACCCGCGCGTTCAACGAAATCGGCTTCGACTCGCTCACCGCGGTCGAACTGCGCAACCGTCTCGGCGCCGCGACCGGTCTCCGGCTGCCCGCGACGCTCGTCTTCGACCACCCGACGCCCGACGCGCTGAAGGTATTCCTGCGCGGCGAACTCGTCGGGGACGAGACGCCGGCCCCGGTCGCGGTCACCCCCACCACGACCGGGGCCGGTACCCACGACGACCCGGTCGTCATCGTCGGCATGGGCTGCCGGTATCCGGGCGAGGTCACCTCACCGGCGGAGCTGTGGCAGCTGGTCGCCGAAGGCCGCGACGGCGTCGGGGACTTCCCGGCCGACCGCGACTGGCCGCTGGACTCGCTGTTCCATCCGGACCCCGATCACCGCGGCACCACCTACGCGTCCGAAGGCGCCTTCCTCTACGACGCGGGCGACTTCGATGCCGAGTTCTTCGGGATCTCGCCGCGCGAGGCGCTGGCCATCGACCCGCAGCAGCGCCAGGTGCTCGAGACCGCGTGGGAGGCGCTGGAGCGGGCGGGGATCGATCCGGCGTCCCTGCGCGGCACCAGCACCGGGGTCTTCGCGGGCGCCCTGTCCAACGACTACATCTCGCGGCTGAGCGCGATTCCCGAGCAGGTGGAGGGTTTCCTCGGCACCGCGTCCTTCAGCAGCGTCGTCTCCGGCCGCGTCGCCTACTCGCTGGGACTGGAAGGCCCGGCCGTCTCCGTCGACACCGCTTGCTCGTCTTCGCTGGTCGC
This sequence comes from Amycolatopsis roodepoortensis, assembly GCF_024628825.1. Lineage (NCBI taxonomy): Bacteria > Bacillati > Actinomycetota > Actinomycetes > Pseudonocardiales > Pseudonocardiaceae > Amycolatopsis > Amycolatopsis roodepoortensis. The sequence goes on along the minus strand of NZ_CP102415.1, from coordinate 1,618,984 downwards.
CGTGCACCTGGCCGCGCAGTCGCTGCGGTCGGGGGAGTGCACGCTGGCGCTGGCGGGCGGCGTCAACGTGATGGCCTCGCCCGACATGTTCGTCGAGTTCTCGCGGCAGCGCGGGCTGGCCCCCGACGGCCGCTGCAAACCGTTCGCCGGGGCCGCCGACGGCACCAACTGGGCCGAAGGCGTCGGGATCCTGGTGCTGGAACGACTTTCCGACGCCCGCCGCAACGGGCACCGTGTCCTCGCGGTCGTCAAGGGCTCCGCGGTCAACCAGGACGGCGCGTCCAACGGGCTCACCGCCCCGAACGGACCTTCGCAGCAGCGCGTGATCCGCTCGGCGCTGGCGAACGCCGGGGTCGAAGCGTCCACTGTGGACGTCGTCGAGGCGCACGGCACCGGCACGCCGCTCGGCGACCCGATCGAGGCACAGGCCCTGCTCGCGACCTACGGCCAGGGCCGTGAGCGGCCGCTGCTGCTCGGTTCGGTCAAGTCGAACATCGGCCACACGCAGGCCGCCGCCGGGGTCGCTGGGATCATCAAGATGGTCGAAGCGATGAACCACGGGATCGTCCCGGCGAGCCTGCACGTGGACGAGCCGACGCCCCACGTCGACTGGACGGCGGGTGACATCTCGCTGCTCACCGAGCGGACGCCGTGGCCCGAGACCGGCGGCCCGCGCCGCGCCGGGGTGTCGTCGTTCGGTATCAGCGGCACCAACGCCCACGTCGTCCTCGAACAGGCCCCGGCCGAACCCGAGCCAGAGCCTTCGGGAACGCTGCCCGTGGTACCGCTGGTGGTCTCCGGACGCACGCCGGAGGCACTGGCCGCGCAGACTTCCCGAGTGTCCACAGTGGACTTGACCGTCGACGCCGGTTACTCGCTCGCCACCACTCGCACCCACCACCAGCACCGCGCGGTCGTCGTCGGCGAGCCCGGCGCGGGCCTGCGGACCCTGGCTTCGGGCGAACCCGCGTCCGGCCGCCTCGCCTTCCTGTTCACCGGACAGGGTTCTCAACGCGAAGGCATGGGTCAGGGGCTCTACGAAGCCTTCCCCGCCTTCGCCGAGGCCTACGACGAGATCGCCGCGCTGCTCCGGCTCGACGGTGACCTGAGCCGGACCGGGACCGCCCAGCCCGCGATCTTCGCCCTGGAGGTCGCGCTCCACCGGCTCTTCGAGTCGTGGGGCGTGCGCCCGGCCTTCCTCGCCGGGCATTCGATCGGCGAGATCGCCGCCGCGCACGTCGCGGGCGTGTTCTCGCTGGAAGACGCGGCGAAGCTGATCGAAGCGCGAGGCAGGCTGATGGAGGCGCTGCCCGAAGGCGGCGCGATGGTCGCCGTGCAGGCCACCGAGGCCGAGGTCGCCGAATTCGGCGTGGCCGTCGCGGCGGTCAACGGCCCGGACGCCGTCGTGCTCTCGGGCGCGGAGGAACCGGTGCGCGCGGCCGCGTCGGCGCTGGAAGCCCGTGGCCGAAAGGTGAAGCGGCTCGACGTCTCCCACGCGTTCCACTCGCCGCTCATGGACCCGATGCTCGACGACTTCGCGGAAGTCGCGCGGAGCCTGACCTACGCCGACCCGTCGATCCCGGTCGTCTCGGCCGTCACCGGCGCCGTCGCCACCGAGCTGACCGACCCCGCGTACTGGGTGCGGCACGTGCGGGAACCGGTCCGGTTCGCCGACACGCTGGCCGCGCTCTCGGCCGAAAACGTGACCACGTACCTCGAAATCGGCCCGGCGGCGGTGCTTTCGGCGCTGGCCGCGGGATCCGGCGAGGCGATCCCCGCCCTGCGCGACGACAAGGACGAGCCGGCGACAGCGGTCACCGCGCTGGCCCGCCTGCACGTCCGAGGGATCGACATCGACTGGGCCGCGTTCTTCGCCCCCGCGAAACCGCGTGTCGTCGACCTGCCGACCTACGCCTTCCAGCACGAGCGGTACTGGCTGCGCGAACCCGCCGTGGCGCGGGTCGCCGGCGGCCTGCGCCATCCGGTACTGGCCAACGCCGTTACGTCGGCGGACGACGGTTCGGTCCTGTGCACCGGCGTCCTGCCCGCTGACCCGTCGGACACGCTGCTGGTGGAGCTGGCGATCCGCGCCGGCGACGAGGCAGGCGCGGGCACGCTGGCCGAATTCGCGGTCGAGGCACCGCTGACCGGGGACCGCGAGGTCCAGGTCGCCGTCGGTGCCGAGAGCGACGACCGCCGCCCGGTCTCGATCCACACCCGCGCCGGACAGGGCTGGCAGCGGCACGGAACCGGATTCCTGGTCACCACCCCGGCCCAGGCGCCGCCGGTCCCGGACGGGCCGCTGACCGAGCTGACCCTGCCGGACGACTCCGCGCAGCTGTACGGCCTGCATCCGAGCCTGCTCGACCCGGTCCTGGCCGGACACGGCTGGCCGGTCGCCTGGCGGAACGTGACCCTGCACGCCACCGGCGCCACCACCGTCCGGGCGCATCTGAGCCCGGCGGGGGAGCTGGCGATCTTCGATCTCGCGGGCGCTCCGGTGCTGTCGGCCGAGGTGACCTTCGGGGAGCGCCCGGCCGCGGTGACCGCACCGAGCGAGTCGCTGCACCGGATCGTCTGGTCGCCGGTCCGGGCGGGTGACGGCGAAGTGTCCTGGGCTCGTCTCGAAGACGTCGGCGCCGAGCTGCCCGACGCGGTGGTACTGGAACTCGCCGAACCGGCCGGTGACGTGGCCGACGCGGCACGATCGGCCACGGCGACCGTGCTCGCCGCGCTCCAGAACCCGGCGTACACCGGCACCCGGCTGGTCGTCCTGACCGCCGGCGCCGTCGCACTGTCCGAAGAGGACGGTGCGGATCCGGCAGCCGCCGCGGTCTGGGGGCTGGTGCGCGCGGCGCAGTCGGAGCATCCGGGCCGGTTCGTCCTCGTCGACGGCGACGGTGACACCACGCTCCTCGGCAAGGCGCTGGCCACCGGCGAAGACCAACTGTTGGTGCGAGAAGGCAGGTTCTACGCGCCGAAGCTCACACTGGTGCGGGCTCGCACCACGGAGACCCCGGCGTTGGCCGGGGGAGCGGTGCTCGTCACCGGCGGCACCGGCGGGCTCGGCGCCCACCTCGCGCGGCACCTGGTGCGGGCGCACGGCGTCACGGAACTGGTGCTCACCAGCCGCCGCGGTCCCGATGCCCCGGGCGCGGCCGAGCTGGCCGCCGAACTCCAGGCTCTCGGCGCGAACGTCCGCGTCGAAGCCTGCGACGTCGCCGATCGTGCCGCCGTCGAACGCCTCCTGGCCGGGATCCCGCGGCTGACCGGCGTCGTGCACGCGGCGGGTGTCCTCGACGACGGTCTCGTCGGTGCGCTCACCCCGGATCGGCTCGCCACCGTGTTCGGTCCCAAGGCCGCCGCCTGGCACCTCCACGAGCTGACCAAGGGGCACGAACTCGCGGCGTTCGTCCTGTTCTCCTCGGCAGCCGGGGTCTTCGGCAACGCGGGCCAGGGCAACTACGCAGCCGCCAACGCCTTCCTCGACGGTCTCGCCGTGCACCGCCGGGCACTCGGCCTGCCCGCCCGCTCGCTGGCCTGGGGCCGCTGGGCGGACGGCATGGGCGGCGCGCTCGGCACTCAGGCCGGGCAACGCCTGAGCCGCAACGGTTTCCCCGCGCTCGGTGTCGACGAAGGGCTGGCCCTGTTCGACGCGGCACTGGCCGCGGACGTGGCCGTGTCGGTCCCGGTGAAGCTCGACAAGGCCGGTCTCGCCGACGCCGCCGCGGCCGGGCAACTCCCGCCGGTCCTGCGCGACCTGGTTCCCGCGGTCCGTCGCACCGCCGCGGCCGCCGACGCCGGAGCGCTGCGCGTCAAACTCGCCGGACTGGCCGAAGCGGAGCAGGAACGCGCGTTGCTCGACCTGGTGCGCGGGCAGGCCGCGGCCGTCCTCGGGCACGCCGGGGCCGCCGCGATCGCCCCCGGCCGTGGCTTCCTCGACCTCGGATTCGACTCGCTCACCGCCGTCGAGTTCCGGACCGCGCTGGCCGCCGCGACCGGCCTCACCCTGCCTGCGACGGTCGTCTTCGACTATCCGGCGCCCGACGCGCTGGCGAAGTACCTCCAGACCGAACTCGCCCCCGAGACCGGCGCGGCCGACGCGGTGACCGAGCAGATCACCCGGCTCGAAGCCCTGCTCGACGGGGCCGACCCCGGCGACCCGGAGATCGACGGACGGCTGAAGCGGCTGCTGTCGGCCTGGGCGGCGAAGAAACCCGCGCACGCCGATCTCGACGCCGCTTCGCCGGACGACCTCCTCGCGCTGATCGACGACGAATTCGGCCCGCGCTGACCCTCATCCATTCAGGAGCCGTGACATGCCTTCGGAAGAGCAGTACGTCGACTACCTCAAGCGGATGGCGGCCGACCTGCGGGAGAGCCGCCGCGAGCTGGCGGACGCGCGGGAGAAGGAGACCGAGCCCATCGCCATCGTCGCGATGAGCTGCCGGTTCCCCGGCGGTGTCCGCACCCCGGAGCAGCTGTGGGAGCTGGTGGACGGCGGTGGCGACGCGATTTCGCCGTTCCCGGCCGACCGCGGCTGGGACACCGACGCGATCCACGACCTCGACCCGTCCGTGCCCGGCACCAGCTACGTCCGCGAGGGCGGATTCCTGCACGACGCCGCGGAGTTCGACAACGAGCTGTTCGGCATCTCGCCGCGCGAGGCCGAGGCGACCGACCCGCAGCAGCGCTTGCTGCTGGAGACGGCGTGGGAGGCCGTCGAGCGGGCCGGGATCGATCCGCTGTCGCTCAAGGGCAGCGCCACCGGGGTGTTCGCCGGGGTCGGGTTCACCGACTACGCGTCGCGACTGACCGCGCTACCGGAAGAACACGAGGGCTACCTCGGCATCGGCACCTCCGGCAGCGTCGTGTCGGGCCGCGTCTCCTACGCGCTCGGCCTCGAAGGGCCGTCGGTGTCGATCGACACGGCGTGCTCGTCTTCGCTGGTCGCGGTCCACCTCGCGGCCCGCGCGCTGCGGTCGGGGGAGTGCACGCTGGCGCTGGCCGGTGGGGTCACGGTGATGGCGACGCCGGGCGCGTTCGTCGAGTTCTCGCGGCAGCGGGGGCTCGCGCCGGACGGCCGCTGCAAGCCGTTCGCGGCCGCCGCCGACGGCACCAACTGGGCCGAGGGCGCCGGGATGCTGGTGCTGGAGCGGCTCTCCGACGCGCGCCGCAACGGCCATCCGGTCCTCGCGCTCGTCCGCGGCAGCGCGGTCAACTCCGACGGCGCCTCCAGCGGCCTGACCGCCCCGAACGGCCCGTCGCAGCAACGCGTGATCCGCGCCGCGCTGGCGAACGCCGGGATCGAAGCGTCCACCGTGGACGTCGTCGAGGCACACGGCACCGGGACCGCGCTGGGCGACCCGATCGAGGCACAGGCGCTGCTGGCCACCTATGGTCGCGACCGCGAAACCCCGCTGTGGCTGGGCTCGGTGAAGTCCAACATCGGCCACACCCAGGCCGCCGCCGGTCTCGCCGGGATCGTCAAGCTGGTCGAGGCGATGCGCCACGCCACGCTGCCCGCGACCCTGCACGTCGACGCGCCCTCACCGCACGTGGACTGGTCCGCCGGCTCGGTGGAACTGCTCGCCGAGGCCCGCCCGTGGACCGCGACGGACCGGCCGCGCCGCGCCGGGGTGTCGTCGTTCGGGATCAGCGGAACCAACGCGCACGTCATCCTGGAGCAGCCCGCCGAAGAATCCCTCGGGGAGCGCGAGATCGCGGCGCCGCCGGTGGTCCCGTACGTGCTGTCCGGCGCCTCGCCCGCCGCCGTCCGCGCGCAGGCCGCGGCCCTCCTGTCCACTGTGGACGAATCCGGTGCCGAACCGGTCGACGTCGCGCTCTCGCTGGCCACCACCCGCGCCGCCATGGAGCACCGCGCGGTCGTCACCGGGGCCGACCGCACCGAACTGGCCGCCGGTCTCCGCGCCCTCGCGGGCGGCGAAGCGGGCACGGTCACCGGCAGCGACACCGCCGGACGGCTGGCCGTGCTGTTCACCGGCCAAGGCGCACAGCGGCTCGGCATGGGCCGCCGCCTCCACGAATGCTTCCCGGTGTTCGCCGAGGCCTTCGACGAAGCCTGCGCACACCTGCCCGGCGTCCGGGACGTCGTTTTCGGTACCGACGCCGCGCGTCTGGACCGCACCGAGTTCGCCCAGCCCGCCCTGTTCGCGTTCGAGGTCGCGCTCTTCCGGCTCGTCGCCTCCTGGGGGGTCACCCCCGACTTCGTCGCCGGGCACTCGGTCGGCGAGATCGCGGCCGCCCACGTCGCCGGGGTGCTCTCGCTGGAGGACGCCGCCCGTCTGGTCGCCGCTCGCGGCCGTCTCATGCAGGCACTGCCCGAGGGCGGCGCGATGATCGCGCTGGAGGCGGCCGAAGACGAGGTCCGCCCGTACCTCTCGGCCGAGGTCGCCCTCGCGGCGGTCAACGGCCCCCGTGCCGTCGTCCTGTCCGGCGCCGAGGCGGCGACCACCGCTGTCGCGCAACGCTTCCCGGGCCGCCGTACGACCCGGCTTCCGGTGTCCCACGCCTTCCACTCGGCGCTGATGGAGCCGATGCTCGCCGGCTTCACGGACGTCGCGCGGACCCTGACCTTCCACCAGCCCACGATTCCCGTCGTCTCGACCCTGACCGGGGAGATCGCCGACCGGCTCACGGATCCGGCGTACTGGGCCGAGCACGTCCGCGGCACCGTCCGGTTCGCCGACGCGGTGGAAACCCTGCACGGCCAAGGCGTCACGACCTTCCTCGAACTCGGCCCGGACGCCGCGCTCACGCCGATGGGTCGCTCGGTCCTGCCGGAAGGGGCGGTTTTCGCCGCGGCTCAGCGCAAGGACCGCGACCAGGCCGCCACGCTCGTCACCGCGCTGGGGCAGCTCCACGCCCACGGCGCCCGCGTCGACTGGGCCGCCTACCTCGGCGGCAGCGGCGCGCGGATCGTCACCCTGCCGACCTATCCCTTCCAGCGCAAGCGTTTCTGGCTGGAAGACCCTGGCGTGGGCGTGGTCTCCACCGAAGACAGCCGGTTCTGGTCGGTCGTCGAAGCCGGTGACGTCGGCGAGTTCGCCGCCGAGCTGAAGCTGTCCGACGTCGAAGCGCCACTCGGCACCGTCCTGCCCGCGCTCTCGCGCTACCGCCGCGCCCGATCGCTGTCGGCCGAAGCGGCTTCGCTGGCCTACCACGTTCGCTGGCAGCCCTTCATCCCCGCGACGACCACGGCCACCGGACGCTGGCTGCTCGTCACCTCGGCACAGCAACACCCGTGGATCGAGACGGCCGCCGAAGTCCTGTCCGGTGCCGAGGTGCGGCGGCTCGTCGTCGAGCAGCCCGATCGGGTGGAACTGCCCGACGAGAACTTCGACGGCATCCTATCCCTGCTGGCCCTCGACGAGACCGAGAGGGACGGGCTCTCGTTCGGCGCCGAAGCCACGATGACCCTGGTGCGGGAGCTGGCCGCCCGCGATCCGCAAGGTCCACTGTGGACGCTCACCCGCGGCGCGGTCTCGACCGGCGCCCACGACGCGCCGGATTCGCCGGCCCAGGCCCAGCTGTGGGGTTTCGGCCGGGCCGCCGCGCTGGAGAACCCGCAGGCGTGGGGCGGCCTCGTCGACGTCCCGGCCGAACCGGGGGAGCGGACCGTCGCCCTGCTGCGAGGCGTCCTCACCGGTCCTCGCGGTGAGGACCAGGTAGCCGTCCGGGCCACCGGCGCGTTCGGCAGGCGGCTCGCCCACGCCGATCTCGCTGAGCCCAAACGGCCCTGGCAGCCGCGCGGCACCGTGCTCGTCACCGGCGGGACCGGCGGACTCGGCGGGATCGTCACCCGGTGGCTGGTCGAGCACGGCGCTGAACACGTCGTTCTCGTTTCCCGTCAAGGAGAAGACGCTCCCGGCGCGGCCGGACTGGCCGGGGAGCGTGTCACCATCGCCGCGTGCGACGTCGCCGACCGCGACGCCCTCGCCGCCGTCATCGACCCGGTCCGCGACGACCTCCGAGCGGTCTTCCACCTCGCCGGCGTGCTCGAACTCGGCCTCATCGAGTCGATGGACCGCGCCCGCTACGCCGACGTCCTCCGCCCGAAGGTCGCCGGGACCCGCAACCTCGAAGAGCTGACCGAGGGTCTCGACCTCGACGCCTTCGTCCTGTTCTCCTCGATCGCCGCCTCCATCGGCAACGCGGTCCAAAGTGCGTACGGCGCCGCGAACGCCCATCTCGAAGCGGTCGCGCAACGCCGCCGGGCGAACGGGCTGCCCGCGACGTCGATCGCGTGGGGTCGCTGGGGCGAGGTCGGCATGGGCGTCGGCGCGGACCTCGACGAACTGCTCAGCGGTCTCGGCGTTCCGGCCATGGCCCCGGAGACCGGCCTGGTCGCGCTCGGCCAGGCACTCGATCGGGACGAGACCGCGCTGACCGTCGCCGAACTGACCTGGGAGAAGTTCGCGCCGCCGTTCGCCGCGCTGCGGCCGAGCCCGCTGCTGGCCGGCCTGCCCGAGGTCGTCGCCATCGCCGAGGCCGAAGCCGCCCGCGCCGAGGAAGGCGCCGAAGCCGCCGACGCGTGGCGAGACCGGCTCGCCGGACTGCCCGAGGCCGAACGCGAACGCGTGCTCACCGAACTGGTCCTGACCCACACCGCCGCCGTCCTCGGGCACACCGACGGTGCCCCGGTGGGACAGCAGTTCACGAAACTGGGCATCGATTCGCTCACCGCCATCGAATTGCGCGGCCGCATCAACACCGAGACCGGGCTGGCGCTGCCGCCGACGATGGTCTTCGACCACGCGACCCCGGCCGCGCTCGCCGCGCATCTGCTGGCCGCGCTCACCCCCGTGGCCCAGGAGACGCGGACCGTCGTCACCGGACCGGCCGCCGCCGGACAGGACGTCGCCGTCGTCGGTCTGTCCTGCCGCTTCGCCGGTGGCAGCGACAGCCCGGAGAAGTTCTGGGAAAACCTGGTCCAGGGCAAGGATCTGATCCGCGAGGTGCCGCCGGACCGCTGGACCGCGGCTGACTACTACGACCCCGACCGCACCGCGCCGGGCAAGGCGTACACGCAGCAGGGCGCGTTCGTCGACGACATCGCGGGCTGGGACGCGGCGTTCTTCGGCCTGTCACCGCAGGAGGCGCGGCGGCTCGACCCGACCTTCCGCCTGCTCATGGAGCTGGTGTGGGAAGGCATCGAGGACGCCGGGCTCACCGCCGACGAACTGCGCGGCAGCCGCACGGGCGTGTTCGCCGGGCTGATCGACACCATGCAGTACAGCATGCGGCAGCTCGAAGCCGACGGCATGGACGCGGCCGACGATCCCTACTTCGGCCTCGGCAGCTCGCTTTCCGCGGCCGCCGGCCGGATCGCGCATCTGCTCGATTTGCGTGGGCCCTGCCTGACCGTCGACACCGCGTGCTCGTCGGCGCTGAGCGCGGCGCACCTCGCCGTGCAGAGCCTCCGCCGCGGCGAATGCGACATCGCGATCGTCGGCGCGGCCTCGGCGATGATCAACCCGGACGTGTTCATCCAGTCCTGCAAGATGAGCATGCTGGCCGCCGACGGCCGCACCAAGACCTTCGACGAGAGCGCCGACGGCTACGTCATCGGCGAGGGCGGCGGCGTCGTGGTGCTCCGCCGGGCGGGCGAGGTCGGCCGGGGCGGACGGACACGCGCGGTCATCCGCGGCACCGCGACCAACCAGGACGGCCGCAGCAACGGGCTCACCGCACCCAACCGCGCGGCGCAGAACGCGGTCATCCGCGCGGCGCTCGCCGACGCCGGGGTCATGCCCGACGAGGTGGGCTACGTCGAGGCGCACGGCTCCGGCACGCAACTGGGCGACGCGATCGAGTTCACCGCGCTCGGCGAGATCTTCGGCGAACGGAACGCGCCCGAGCCGCTCTACGTCGGCGCCGTCAAGACGAACGTCGGCCACACGCTCGCCGCGTCGGGGATGGCCGGGCTGATCAAGACCGTGCTGTCGCTGGAACACGGCACTCTGCCGGGCAACCTGCACCTGAGTACCCCGAACTCGGTCGTCACCGTGGACGGCACGGTCCGCCCGGTCCCCGAAGCGCGTCCCTTCCCGGCCAACGCCGACGGGGTGCTGCGCGCGGGGGTCAGCTCGTTCGGCTGGTCCGGCTCCAACGTCCACTTCGTCCTCGACCAGGCGGCGCCCGCTCCGATGCCCGCGCCGGGCCCGGAATGGCAGCTGCTCACGGTGTCCGGGCAGAGCGAAGCCGGGCTGCGCGCGAACGCCGGGGCCCTGGCCGACCACCTGACCGGCGACCTCGAACTCGCCGACGTCGCCTTCACCACCCAAGCCGGACGCAGCGCGCTCTCGGTGCGCAAGGCGGTGCTGGTGTGTGACCACGCCGACGCGGTCACAGCCCTGCGCGCGGTCACCGGCGGTTCGGCCGTCACCGACAAGCGGCGCTTCGGTCTCCTGCTTCCTGGCACGCGCCGCGCGTGGCAGGGCGCGACCGATGAGCTGTACCGCACGGAGCTCGCTTTCCGTGCCGCGATCGACGAATGCGCGGCCCTGCTGGACGGCCGGGCCGACCTCCTCGGTGCGCTCTACGGCACGGCCGAGGCCGACGAACGAGCTGTGGTCTTCGCCGTCGAGTACGCGTTCTGCCGGCTGCTGACCGCATGGGGACTCGAACCGGCCGTGGTACTCGGACGCGGGACGGGCGAATGCGCGGCCGCCGTCGCGGGTGGATTGTTCGGCCTCGCCGAAGGCCTCGAACTCGCGCTCGGCGGACCGGTGCCGCGGGCGGGGACGCCCACGGTGCCGGTGATCTCGCCCCGGACCGGCGCGGTGCTCACCGCCGCCGAGGCCGCGGACCCGGCGCACTGGCGGATCTCCGACGACCGTTTCGAAGACGGCCTGCTGGCCTTGGCGAAGTACGCCGGAGTCCTCGTCGAGGCGGGTCTCGGTGACGCCGGTGCCGAGGCGGCCGGACGTTACCTGCCGCAGACACCGGTGGTCTCGCTGCTGCCGGAGCCGGTGGCCGGTGCCGGACGGCGTGCCTGGCTGACCGCGCTCGGCGCGCTGTGGGAGCACGGCGTCGAGATCGGCTGGGCGGACGGCGCCGGACCGGACCGCCGGTTCGTCTCGCTGCCCGCCTACCGCTTCCAGCGCACGCGCTACTGGCCCGAGGTCGCTTCGCGCGGTTCGGGTTGGTCGCTGAACCAGATGTCCGCCTCCGAACCGGAGACGCCGACCCGTGCGGGGCTGGCCGCGCACACCCCGACGTGGCACCGTGACACCACTCGCCGTGTCTCCGCGACGCCGGGCGACCTTGTCCTGTTCGCCGAGCCGGGTGCCTTCGCCGACGACTTCGCGGCCGCCGCGGAAGCCGCCGGGCACCGCGTCACGGTCGCCTCCGGGATGGATCGCCAGGTGCTCGCCGGGGACGGCCCGCTGCGGATCGTGCACGCTTTCGGGCTGACCGCCAGTGGCCTCGAATCCGGCTTCTACAGCCTCTTGGAGCTCGGCAAGGCCATCGGTGCCGAATGCGCCGGCCGCCGTGTCGATCTGCTCGCGTTGGGACGCAACGGTTTCGACGTCCTCGGCGGCGACGCCACCGACACCTTCGCCCCGACCATCGCCGCCACGGCCGACGCGATCGCCGCCGAGTATCCGCTGGTCCACGCGCAGTACGTGGACTTCGACCGCGCCGGGGACAAGGTCGCCCAGGCACTCCACGAGCTCGACCTCCTGGCGGCGTCCACAGTGGACACAGTCGACGGAGTCGCCGTCGCCGCCTGGCGCGGCGGACGCCGCTGGCTGCGCGGTTTCGACGTCGTCGAGCTGCCCGAGGTCGACGACTCGCAGGCCTGGAAGCCCGGCGGGACCTACCTGATCACCGGCGGGCTCGGCGTCCTCGGCCTCGCGCTGGCCCGGCGGCTCGCGCCGCTGGGCGTGAACCTCGCGCTGGCCGGCCGGTCCGAGCTGCCACCGGAGGAGACCTGGGACGACTGGATCCGAGACCACGGCGTCGACGACCGCACGAGCGAAGTGCTGCTGGCGATCCGGGATCTGCGCGCCCTCGGCGCCGACGTCCTGACCCTGCGCGCCGACGTCAGTGCTCCCGGCGAGGCCGCGGCGCTGCTGGCGGAGGTCCGCGGTTACTTCGGCTATCTCGACGGTGTGGTCCACGCGGCCGGGATCGCCGGTGGTGGCCTGCTGCAGAACAAGACGCGTGAACAGGCGGCCGCGGTGCTGGCACCGAAGGTCGACGGCACCCTCGCGCTGACCGAGGCGTTGCGCGTCGAACCGGTCGACCTGCTGGTCCTGTACTCCTCGACGGTGACGCTCACCGTCGGCGTCGGCGAGATCGACTACTCCGCCGCCAACGCCTTCCTCGACGGGGTCGCCTCGGCCTCGGCGGGCGGGCGCGGTCCCGCGAAGCAGGTCGTGTCGGTCGCGTGGGGGCCCTGGCAGCTCGATGCCTGGACGGCGTCCGGGCTCTCGGGTTCCGCCGAAGCGCAGGAAGGCTCTCGCAAGTTCCGCGAGGAGTTCGGGATCGGCGCCGAAGAAGGCACCGAACTGCTCTCGCGGATCATCGTCTCCGGCGAGCCGCTGGTGACCGTGCTGCCGCTGCCGCTCGCCGACGTGCTGGCCGCGCTCGCCCGCATGGGTTCGGTTGACGCGCTGGTCGGCGCGGACGCCGCGATCCCCACCGGCGAGCGGTACCCGCGGCCCGATCTGCGCACCGCGTACGTCGCTCCGCGCACCCCGGCCGAAGAACGCGTCGCCGCCGCCTGGTGCGACTGCCTCGGCCTGGAGCAGGTCGGCGTGCACGACCCGTTCTTCGACCTCGGCGGTACTTCGCTGATCGGCCTGGTGCTGATCGGCCGTGTCGCCAAGGAGTTCGGCGTCGAACTGGCCCCGGCGAGCCTGTTCGAGAAACCGACCATCGCCGAGTTCGTCACGCTCCTCGGTGAACCCGGCGCGCCCCAAGTGGCCGCCGAGCCAGCCGAAGACGTCTCCGCGCGCGGTGAACGCCGCCGCGCCCGCACCGCGAAGCTCCGCAAGCGCCCGAGCCGGACCGGAAGGTGAACCACCCCATGACCACGCGAGAACGGGACACCGGCGACGACATCGCGATCGTCGGTATGGCCGGGAACTTCCCCGGCGCGCCCGACATCGGCAAGTTCTGGGCCGATCTGTGCGCCGGCCGCGACGGCATCACCCGGATGACCCGCGCCGAACTGCTGGCCGCGGGAGTGCCCGCCGAAGTGGCCGACGATCCCGCCTTCGTCCCGGCGGCCGGGTTGCTGCCCGGTATCGACCGCTTCGACGCCGACTTCTTCGGCTACAGCCGCGCCGACGCCGAACTCCTCGACCCGCAGCACCGGCTGTTCCTCGAATGCGCGTGGCACGCGCTGGAGGACGCTGGCGTCGACCCGGACCGGATCGAAGGGCTCGCCGGGGTGTTCGCCGGCGGCGCCCCGAGCACGTACTTGCTGTCGAACCTGCTGTCGAACGACGTCACCGCGCTGACCGTCGGACCGGACCAGCTGATCCTGCAGAACGAGAAGGATCTGCTCGCGTCCCGGCTGTCGTACGCGCTCGACCTGACCGGCCCGTCGGTCAGTGTGCAGAGCTGCAGTTCGACCGCGCTCGCCGCCGTCGCGCAGGGCTGCTCCAGCCTGCTCACCGGAGAGTCCGACCTGGTCGTTTCCGGTTCGGTTTCCGTTGTAGTGCCTCAGGAACCGGGTTACCTCTACCGCGAGGGCAGCCGGTTCGCGCCCGACGGGATCAACCGGATTCTCGACGCGGGCGCCAACGGCAAGGTTCCCGGCAACGGTCTCGGCGTCGTCGTGCTGCGGCGGCTGGAGGACGCGCTGGCCGACGGCGACCGCGTCTACGCGGTGATCCGGGGCTGGGCCATCCACCACGAGGGCAACCGCGCGCGGCAGGGGTTCAACCTGCCGGGCGTGCCCGGCCAGGCCGCCGTCGTCGCCGAGGCGATGGCCGCCGCCGATGTCGAGCCGGACGAGATCGACCACATCGAAGTGTCCACTTTGGGCACTCCGTTCGGTGACGTCGCCGAGATCTCCGCGCTGCAGAAGATCTTCGACGTCGACGGCGTCGAGCGGGTCACGCTCGGTTCGATCGACGCGAACCTCGGGCACATCAACCAGGCGGGCGGTGTCGCCCGGCTGATCAAGGCCGCGCTGGCGCTGCACCACGAGAAGCTGCCGCCCGCCGTCAACTTCGAGAAGCCCAATCCGCAGCTCGCTCACAGCGGCGACAAACTCGTCGTGCAGACGGAACTGGGTGACTGGCCACGCGGCGAACGGCCCCGGCTGGCGGGTGTCAGCGCCTACGGCTTCGGCGGCACCGACGCCCACGTCGTCCTGGAGGAAGCGCCGGAGGACTGCCCGGAGCGTCCGTCCGCCCGTCCGCACCAGCTGCTCGTGTGGTCCGCGCGGACCTCCGAGGCGGCGGACGCGATGACCGGCAGGCTGGCCGCGGTCAGTCCTGAGTGGACGGACCTGGCGGACGTCGCGTACACGTTGCACAACGGGCGGAAGGCGTTCGAGCACCGGCGGATGACGGTCGTGTCCTCCGAGAACGACATCTCCGACGCGTTCGCGTCCGTGACGGCCGAAGCGGACTCGAAACCGCGGAAGGCCGGCTTCCTGCTCGCCGGGGTCGGCGAACAGTACCGAGGCATGGCAGGCGGGCTCTACGACAGCGAGCCGGAGTTCAAGGCCGCCGTCGACGAATGCGCCGCATTGTTCCGCGAGCATCTCGGCACCGACCCGACGGCGAGCCTGCACGGCTCTCGCGGTTCCGGCGGCGGTGATCTGGCCCGCCTGCTGGGCCGCGCGACCGACACCGAGGACGCGGCTCCGTCGGTCACCCAGCCCGCCGTGTTCACCCTCGGCTACGCCCTCGGGCGTCTGCTGCGCGCGTGGGGAGTCCAGCCGTCCGTGCTCGCCGGGTACAGCGTCGGCGAGTTCGCCGCCGCCACCCTCGCGGGCGCCCTGACGCTGGAAGAGGCCACGGCGCTGGTCGCCACCCGGGCGAAGCTGATCGAGAAGCTGCCGGAAGGCGCGATGGCCGCGGTCCCGCTGGGAGCCGCCGAACTCACCGCGCTGGTGGGCGACGTGACCGCGTTCGGCGTCGACGTCGCCGCGGTGAACGGGCCGCGGATGATCGTCGTGTCCGGCGCGGGCGACGGCGTCGAAAAGCTGGCCGCCGCACTCGCCGGACACGGCATCCCGGCCAGGCCGCTGCGCACCACGCATGCCTTCCACTCGCGGGCCCTGCGCCCGGCCGCGGCCGAACTGACCGCGTGGGCGCGGAAGAACCTCACGCCGCGCGAGCCGGAAGTGCCCTACCTGTCGAACGTCACCGGCGCGCCGATCGCGCTCAAGCAGCTGAAGGATCCCGGCTACTGGGCCGAGCACATGTGCCGCCCCGTCCGGTTCGCCGCGATGATCGAGCATCTTGCCAGTGCTTCCCCGGATACCGTGTTGCTGGAACTGGGAGCCGGGCAGTCGCTCGGCTCGATGTTCCGCGGTCACCCCGATTTCCCGCAGACCTCGTGGCCGCTGCTGGTTCCGACCCTGCCCGGCGAGGCCGACCCCCGCCAGGACACTGCCGTGCTCACCGAAGCGCTCGGCCGCGCCTGGCTCTCCGGGGCGGACATCGACTGGCGGGCCTATCACGACGGCCGCGACCCGCGGAAGACCACGTTGCCGGGTTATCCGTTCCAGCGCGACCGCTACTGGATCGAGCCGACCCGGGCCGTCGCCGACGTCGCGCTCGGCGCCCGGTCCGTCGACACCCCGGTCTACCTGATCGAAGGCGAACTGGACGTCACCGCCCGCGACCTGGCCACCCGGCTGGGTGCCGAACTGGGCGCGACCGTTGTGTTCGCCGAAGAGCACCCCGGCGGCGCCGACGCCGTGCGGGCCGCCCACGGCCGGCTCGACGGCGTGCTGGACCTGACCACGAGCAACGCAGCCAAGGAGGAACGATGACCCTCGTCGGAGTCGTCGGCGCCGGTGTGATGGGCACCGGGGTCGCGCAGAATCTCGCCACCAGCGGGCACGAGGCCGTGCTCATCGACGTCGACCCGGGCAAACTGGCCGACGCCCGCGACCGGATCGAACTCGAATGCCGGATGAGCCGCATGCTCGGCGGCCCCGAGATCGACGCGGCCGAGGTGCTGGGCCGCATCACCTTCGGCACCGAGCTCGCGCTGCTCGCCGAGGCCGAGGTGGTGATCGAGAACATCACCGAGAACTGGGACCTCAAGTCCCACCTGTACCCGAAACTCGACGAGGCCTGCAAGGCCGACACCGTGTTCGTCGTCAACACCTCCGCCATCCCGATCACCAAGGTCGCCGCGCTCACCCGGCGCCAGGACAAGGTGATGGGCGTGCACTTCATGAATCCGGTGCCGATGAAGCCGTCGTGCGAGTTCATCCCCGGCTACCACACCAGCGAGTCCACAAAGGACACCGTGCGCGAGCTGCTGCTCTCGATGGGGAAGAAGCCGATCCCGGTCAACGACGCCTCCGGGTTCGTCTCGAACCGCGTCCTGATGCTCACCGTCAACGAGGCGGCTTTCCTCGTGCACGAAGGGGTCGCGGACGCGGAGACGGTCGACGAGGTGTTCCGCGGCTGCTTCGGGCACCCGATGGGCCCGCTGGAGACCGCCGACCTGATCGGCGTCGACACGATCCTCTACAGCGTCGAGGTGCTCTACGACGAGTTCAACGACAGCAAGTACCGGCCCTGCCCGCTGCTCAAGCAGATGACCGCGGCCGGGCTGCACGGACGCAAGAGCGGCAAGGGTTTCTACAACTACAGCGGCTGAAGGCGGGGACGTGTCGCGAAAGCCACTTTCGGGACATCAGATGTCGCGAAAGTGGCTTTCGCGACATGGTCGCCCGATCGAACGGGGATAGCCGGACGACGGAGTTGTGAAAGCCACTTCGGCAACGTCGAAGGTTGCGAAAGTGGCTTTCGCAACCCCTTCTTCGGCGCGACCACCACTCGGCCCTCAGGAAGACCATTTCCTTCAAGGAGAAAGGCATCCACCATGTCGCAGGACGTCCGCGGTGAGATCCGCGGCTTCATCGGCGCGAAGTTCCCCAGCCTGTCGTTCACCGACGAGCAGGACATCTTCGCGCTGGGCTTCGTGAACTCCCTGTTCGCGATGGAGCTGGTCATGTTCATCGAGAAGGCGTTCGCCACGCGGATCCCCAACGAGGAACTGAAGCTGGACAACTTCCGCACCGTCACGCGGATGACCGAGCTGGTCGAGCGGCGCACCGCCGCGGCCGCGCACTGAACGGAGAACGACGTGAGGGCGAGGACACGGCCCGAAACGCCGGCGGTCGAGGTGGTCGGGCGTTTCGTCGACGAGGAGGTCGGCCCGCACGCGGACGCGTGGGACCGGGCCGAGCGCATCCCCCCGGAGGTGCTGCGGCGGGTGGGGGAGCTGGGACTGTGGGCCCCGTTCCTCCCCGTCGAAGCCGGCGGCGCCGGGCTGGACATGGTCACCCTCGGGCGGCTGCACGAGGAGGCGGGCCGCGGCTGTTCTTCGCTGCGGAGCCTGCTCACCGTGCACACGATGGTGACCGCGACGGTCCACCGCTGGGGTGACGACGAACAGCGCGAGCGCTGGCTGCCCGCGCTGTCCGACGGCGCGACGCTGGGCTCGTTCTGCCTGACCGAACCGGACTTCAGCGGCAGCGACTCGACGGCCGCGGGCACCGTGGCCGTCGCCGAGAACGGCGTCTGGACCCTGCGGGGACGCAAGACCTGGATCACCGGCGGCCAGGTCGCCGGGCTGCTGCTGGTGTTCGCCGGCACGGCCACCGGGATGAGTGCGTTCCTGGTGCCCGCAGAGCATCCGGGGGTCCGGGTGACGCCGGTCCGGCACATGCTCGGCACCACGGCGAGCATGCTGGCGACCATCGAGTTCGACGACGTCCGGCTCGACCCGTCCGCGCTGGTCGGCCCGCCGGGCTGGGCGGCGGGCACGGTGATGACCGGCGCGCTCGACCTCGGGCGCTACAGCGTGGCGTGCGGTTCGGTCGGGATCGTGCGGGCGGCGCTCTCGGCGTCGGCCGCCTACACGTCGGCGCGTTCGGCGGGCGGCGGGCTGCTGCGGGATCTGCCGCAGATCCGCGCCAAGATCAGCGAGATGGTCACCGCGCGCGACGCCGCGCGCCTGCTGTGCGAGAAGGCCGGACGGCTCAAGGACGCGGGCGATCCGGCGACCATCATGGCGACCTGGGTGGCCAAGTACTTCGCGTCCACGGCCGCGGCGAAGGCGGCTTCGGACGCGGTCCAGATCCACGGCGCGAACGGCTGCGGCCCGGACTATCCGGTGGCACGGCTGTACCGCGACGCGAAAGTCATGGAAATCATCGAGGGCAGCACCCAGATCCAGGAGCTGACCATCGCGGACGAGGCGTACCGGGAGGTGCCGGGATGACCGGGGTACTGGAGAAACCGAAGCGCGGCCGCATCAAATGCGTCGTGTGGGATCTGGACAACACGCTGTGGGACGGCACCCTGCTGGAGGACGGCGAGGTCACCGTACGCCCGGAGGTCGTGGCGGAGATCAAGCGGCTGGACGAGCTGGGCATCCTGCATTCGGTGGCCAGCCGCAACGACCACGAAGCGGCGATGGCGCGGCTGAAGGCGGCCGGACTCGACGAGTACTTCCTGTACCCGCAGATCAGCTGGAACCCCAAATCCGGTTCCGTGGAACGGATCGCGAAGGCGCTCAACATCGGTCTCGACGCGATCGCGTTCGTCGACGACCAGCCGTTCGAGCTGGCCGAGGTCGCGCACGCGCTGCCTTCGGTCAAGACCGTCGACGTGGCGAAGCTGGGGGAGGCACTGGCGTCGGAGGAGTTCCGGCCGAAGTTCGTCACCGACGAGTCGCGGGTGCGCCGCGAGCTCTACCGCGCGGCCGCCGTGCGGGAGCAGGTCGAACAGGACCACGAGGGCACCAGCGAGGAGTTCCTGTCCACTTTGGACATGAAGTTCACGATCGCCCGTGCCCAGCGGGAGGATCTGCAGCGGGCCGAGGAACTGACCGTCCGCACGAACCAGCTCAACTCGACCGGCCGGACCTACTCCTACGACGAGCTGGACGAGCTGCGCACCTCGCCGGACCACGTGCTGCTCGTCGCGTCCCTTTCCGACAAGTACGGCGGTTACGGCAAGATCGGCCTGGCGCTGGCCGAACGCGGCGCGCCCGCCTGGCATCTGCGGATGATGCTGATGTCGTGCCGCGTGATGTCGCGCGGGGTCGGCACGGTCCTGCTCAACCACATCATGGGGCTGGCGAAGGAGGACGGCGCGAAACTGCGCGCGGACTTCGTCGAGACCGGCCGCAACCGGGTCATGTACGTGACCTACGCGTTCGCGGGCTTCACCGAGATCTCGCGGGACGGCGACCGGCTCGTCCTGGAATCCGACCTGAGCACGATCCAGCCGCCGCCGCCCTACCTGACGATGGAGCTGCGATGACCGCTCCGAGCACGGCACGTCCCTGGCTGCCCGGCGGGCTCCCGCCGGCCGGGGTGACCAGGCTGTTCTGCTTCCCGCACGCCGGAGCGAGCGCGGCGGTCTACCGGGACTGGGTCCTCGCGGCGGGGGACGAGCTGGTCGTCCTGCCGGTCCAGCTGCCCGGCCGCGCCGAACGCGGTCGCGAGACACCGCACGAAGACGTCGAAAGCCTGGTCGAGGCGGCGATCGAGGGCCTCGGCGACGCGCTCACCGGTGACTTCGCGTTCTTCGGGCACAGCGTCGGCGCCCTGACCGCGTACCTCCTCACCCGCAGGCTCGCCGAGCGTGGGGCCACGCTGCCGAAGCACCTGTTCGTATCCGGGCGGGCGGCCCCGCAGCTGCCCGACACCCGGCTCCAGCTGCGGGCGCTGCCCGACGAGCGGCTCGCCGCCGAACTGCACGCCCTCGGCGGCCTGCCGGACGTCCTGCGCCGCGAGCGCGAGCTGCTGGCGATGTTCCTGCCGCTGATGCGGGCCGATCTGGCGGTCAACGAGACCTACCGGCATGTTGCGGGGGAGCCGTTGCCGGTGCCGCTGACCGTGTTCGGCGGCGACCGCGACCCGCGGGCCGATCTGGACGAGCTGGCGGCGTGGCTCGAACTCGCCACCGACTCGACGATGGTGACCTACCCGGGCGGACACTTCTATCTCGAGCAGCACAGGACGGCGCTGCTGGACGTGATCCACCGGAAACTGGGCCGATGACCACGCAGTGGTTCTCGGCGTGGAAGCAGCCCTCGGGCGCGCTGGGGGAACGGCTCCGCCCCGGCCGGGACGTGCACGTCTGGCGGGTCGCGCTCGCGCGGGTGCTCGCCCCGGGCTCGGCCGAGACCTACGGTCTGCTCGGCGCCCTCTCCGAAGACGAGCTGCGCCGGGCCGCCGCCATCACGGTGGACGAGGAACGGGCCCGTTTCCTGGCCGCGCACGTCGCGCTGCGCGACATCCTCGCGTCCTACACGGGCACTCCACCGTCCGAGCTGCGGTTCACCCGCGACGGTGACCGGCCTGCCCTGGACGGCACGACCGGGATCGAGTTCAGCCTGTCCCGGTCCGGCACGCTGGCGCTGGTCGCCGTCGCGGACGGCGTCCGGGTCGGCGTGGACGTCGAGGAGGTGCGGGAGGTCGACCACGACGGCCTCGCCGCGCGGGCACTGCGTCCGGAAGAGGCCGCCGCGGTCCGCGAGCCGCTGACCTTCTTCCGGTACTGGACCTGCAAGGAGGCCTACCTAAAGGTCGACGGCACCGGGCTGGCCGGACTGCCGGGGCCCTCCTTCACCCTCACCGGCGGCGACGTCGTACTCGACGGCCGTCCTGAATGGACGATCACAGAACTGGACGCCGGCGCCGGCAACGCGGCCGCGCTGGCCGTCCCGGCGCGCCCGGTCACCGTGCGCGCCTTCGACTGGCTTCCCGGCAGGCGGCGAACGGCCGGGGAGCACCGGAAAGGCGGAGTGAAATGAGCGACCCGAAAGCGGAGCTCGAAGCGTTCATCCAGACCACGGAGTTCAGCTGTCTCGGGGCTCGCGCGGCGTTGAAGAAGGGCTCGATCGTCCACGGTCACTACCCGGCGCTGGGCGATCCGGAGTCGGCGCGTGCCCACTACCGCGACATGCTCGGCTACGCCCGCGACATCCGGCCCACGTTGTCGGACAAGAGTTTCCGCACGTTCGTGTCCACCTTCGAGGAGCCCGGCGGGGTTCTCGGCGAGGAGGAGTACGAACGCCTGCTGTGGCGCCATCTCCAGCTCATCCACGACATCGACAGCCGCACCTACGGCCTCGACGAGGGCGCCACGTCGGATCCCAACGAACCGAACTTCGGGTTCCACGTCGCCGGTCACTCGTTCTTCGTCGTCGGCATGCACCCCGGTTCCTCACGGGCGAGCCGCCGGTTCTCCCGGCCGGCGATCGCGTTCAACTCGCTGATGCAGTTCATGTTGCTGGGCGACAAGTTCTTCTCGATGCAGGACGCGATCCGCAAACGCGAGACGACCAACAACGGCTCGGTCAACCCGAGCTTCACCACCTACGAGTACCAGATGCCGTCCCGGCACTTCTCCGGGCGGATGACCGAAGAGGACTGGAAGTGCCCGTTCACCTCGCGGCACGAGCCCTCTTCGGTCAAGTACACCTCGGACGTCATGCAGCGCCCCACCGGCTGATCCCGTCACGACAAAGCCCCCGTCCGCTTCGGCGGCCGGGGGCTTTTCGTCTTGCGGCGACCCGTAACTCACGTGTCCAGAGGCGTAACTCACGTGATCAGAGCCGTAACTCGCGTGATCAGAGCCGTAACTCGCGTGCTTGGAGGCGTAACTCACGTGATCACGCGAGTTACGCCTCCAAGCACGCGAGTTACGTGTTCAAGCACGCGAGTTACGTCTTCTGGCCCGGTGGCGTTCCGGTCAGGCGAGGGCTTCGACGCGGCGCGGGGCCGGGCGCCGGAGCAGCGCGGTGCGGGTCGCGCGCGGGATCCGCTGGTAGACCAGCTCCCGCAAGGTCGCGCGGCGGAACGTGTAGCCGTCGTCGTCACGGCGCAGCACCGCGAGGCTCGCGAGCCGGGACAGCGTCCCCTCGATCTCGGCGGTGTCGCGGCCGCAGACCGCGGCGACGTCCTCGGCGGTGAAGGCGTCCCCGGTGAGGCTGGCCGCCTTCAGCAGCGACTTCTCGGCGGCGGGCAGGTTGTCGAGCTGCGCGGCGAGCGCCCGGCGGACCAGCGGCGGCGTCATCGCCTGGCCGAGCCCCGGAAACGGGGTGGTGCGGCCGTGTACCTCCTCGGCGTACGCGTGCGCGAACCTGGGGTTACCGCCGATCCTGGTGATCAGTTCCTGCCTGCCGCGGATGAGCCGGGCGGTGCCGGGCAGCAGCTTGTCGAGCAACTTGCCGACGGCGTCGTCGGCGAGCGGGGCCAGCGTCACCGTCGTGCCGCATCGCTCGCCGTGTTCGGCTTCCAACAGCCCGGGCCGCGCGGACGCGACGATCAGCACCGGCAGCCCGGCGCAGGCTTCACCGAGCCTGTCGACGGAGTCGCGGGTCTCGGAGTCGGCGCGGTGCAGGTCATCGGCCAGCACGACCAGCGGCCCGTAGGCGGTCAGTTCGGTGGCAGCGGCCCGAAGCGCCGCGTCACCGCCCTCGGTACGCAGCCGGGACGCGGTCTGGGGGAGGAGCCCGGGAACGACGGCGAACGCCTCGGTGACGTCGGCCCCGGCGTCCAGTACCCGGATCCGCGGCTGCTCGGACAGGGTCTCGGCGAACTCGGCGAGGAGTCGTGTCTTGCCGATCCCGGGCTCGCCGAACACCGTCACCCGATGCGGGCGCCGGCCGCGCTCGACGAAACCGAGCAGGTGGGTCAGCAGGTCGCGGTCATGGTCCCGGCCGACGAAGCCGCCGGGTTCGGCGGGTTCGGCGATCGGATGCTGACGGGCCGAGACGGCGTGCCACCAGCCAGGCGAGTCTTCGGATGCTTCGTGCACCACAGCGGGCTCGGAGGCTTCGCGGACCGCGTCCGACACGCGGATCCGGCCTTCGGGCGCGCGGAGGGCCGAGCGGACACAGCGGTCCAGCACGGGGCCCGCCACCTGCCCGGGGCCGTCGGCGGTGAACTCGACGAGGACGTCGCCGCTGTCGACCCCGATCTGGGTCGCGATCCCGGCCGTGGCCAGCCGATCGAGGATCCGCAACGCCGTCCGGGTCGCGTGGACGGCGTCGTCGTCACCGGTCCGGGGAAGACCGAACAGGGCCAGCACGACCGGCCCCGACTCGCCGGGCAGATACGCGCCCGCGGCGATGGCCTCCTCCTCGACGACGGTTCGCAACCGCGCCTGCGCCTCGACGGCTTCTTCCGGGTCGTCGTCCGGCGTGGCGAGGGCGACCCCGACCGCGACGACCGGCTTCCGTTCGCTCTCGACGGGTTCCGTACGAGGCAAGGCGATCACCGGCGCGGGTGTGAAGGGCAGCGGCTCGACCACCGGGGCGGGCTCGGGTTCGGGACGCGGCGCCGGATCAGGCCGCCGGGTGAGCAGGGTTTCGTCGTGCTGGAGGATCGCGCGTTCCAGCTCGCGCAGCTCCTTGCCCGGCTCCAGGCCCAGCCCCTCGGCGAGGCTGGCCCGCGTGGCGCGGTAGACCTCGAGCGCGTCCACGTGACGGCCGCAGCGGTAGAGCGCGGTCATCAGCTGGGCGTTGAGCCGCTCGCGGTTCGGGTTGGCCTCCGCCAGCCCGCGCAGATCGGTGAGCACCTCGTGGTGGTGTCCGCGGTCCAGCTCCAGCCCGAAAAGATCCTCGTGGACGGCGATCCGCTGGTCCTCCAGCGCGACCAGCTCGGGCCACACCACACCGGTCTCGGTGAGGTCGGCGAGCACCGGGCCACGCCACAGCGAGAGCGCGTCGCGATAAGCCGACACGGCCTGCTCGACCTCACCCGCCGCCTGCGCCGTCCGCCCTTCGGCGGCGAGCCGCCGGAACCGGGCGGCGTCGACCTGCTCGCTGTCGACGCGCAGCAGGTAACCGGGCGCGTGCGTGAGCAGCATCGCCTGCTCGGTGGCGCCGGTCCGCTGGGCCAGCGTCGAGCGCAGCCCCGAAACGGCGTTCTGCACCATCTTGCGCGCGGTGGCCGGGATCTCGTCCGCCCAGATCGCCTGCAGCAGCGTGCTGGTGGCGATGACCTCGTTGTGCCGCAACAGCAGATAGGCGAGCACGGCCCGCTGGGTCGCTCCGCGCAACACGACCGGACGTCCGTCGTGCACGACGTTGAAGGGGCCGAGGAGGTCGAAACGCACGGGGTCACCACCTTGTTCGGGACTTGCGAAGACGATCTCCACCGTGGCCCCGCACCCCGCCCCCGGACAACGCCGCGGCGCGGATACTGGCTCGGTGCCAGTGGCACCCGAGAACGATGCCAGTTACCGCCCGATGTGTTGACTGTGGACGTTCGCACCTGCTAGACGCGTGCGCCCCACCCCGCATTTAGTCCTCTGAATGCGTCAGGTCAGGTATTCGCCGGTCAGGATCGCCGCCGCGAGTTCCACCCTGGACGTGTAACCGGTCCGCGAGAAAAGCCTGCTGAGCCTGCCCTCCACGCTCTTCTCGCTCGTTTCGAGGACGACCGCCAGCTGACGGTTGGTGAGGCCCTCGGCCACGAGGATCGCCAGCAGACGCTCGTTCTCGGCGGTCGTCTCCGTCCGGCCGGGCCCGGCGAAGCCGTTGTCGCGCAACAGTTTCCGCACCCGACCACGCCAGTACCAGGCGTCGACCTCGCCGAACAGTTCGTACGCCTCGGTCCACGACTGCTCCGGCCGGTGCCCGGCGAGGCCCGCCCGAAGGAGCGTCATCGCCGACTCGTAGGGAACGTCCAGGCGTTCGCGCGCGATGGCCGCGGCGCGCCGGGCCGAGGCGGGTTCGCGATGCACCGCCGCGCGGGCGAGGTAGTGATTCTGGTGCGCGCGGGCGGTGTCGAGCTGGGTCGCCGTGCGCGCGGAGCGCCGCACCCAATGTTCACCTTCGCGTTGTTTGTTCCGTGCCAGCGCGGAGCGCGCCAGGTCGGCCCAGAGGTCTTCGGTGCCCAGGAGATAGCCGCCCGCGTCGGCGCTGCGCGCCGCGGAGTACAGCAACGCGTCCGCGCCTTCGGTGTCACCGAGTTTGCCGAGCACGCTGGATTCGGCGAGATCGATCGTGTGCCGGATCCCGGCCGGGCGGCTGTCGGCGGCCAGCGCCCTGGCCCTGGAGAGCCTGCCCTGCGCGCCGAGGATCCGGATCGCGCATTGCGTCAGCAGGCAGTGCAGCGGCCGGGCCGGATCGGTGCCGCCCAGTATCGTCCGCCGGGCCAGTTCCATCGCCTCCGGCCAGTCCCCGCCGAGGTAGTTCAGCGCGAACAGATTGGGCCCCGGCAACTGGTCCATGCTCATCCCGGCCTCGGTGATCAGCCGCCGCGCCTGCCGGAGTTCTCCCAGTTGCAGCAGCATCTCCACCTCGAACCGGCGCTGTTCGATGCGGTACTGCGGAAGATGCGCCGCCCGCCACAGTTCCGGATGCGCGATGAGCGCCTGCAGCTGGGACGTGTCGCCTAGCACGACCCCACAGGCCGCGAGGAAGATCATGCCGAAGTCCGCGGTGATGTCGTTGCTGCCGGTCCACACCGCGCGCGCTCGCTCCAGCAGGTCGCGCGCCTCGATCCACCGATGGCTCAGCACGAGGGCATAGGCCCGGTTGATGACCATCAGCGCCGGGTCGTCCGGGAGCACCGGCGACGCGCCAGCGGCGATCTCGGCGAGCTCACCGAGGTCGCCACGGGCGGCGAGCCCGGAGATGAACACGACCGAAAGTTCCTGTGCCTCCGCGGGTTCGAGGTGGCCGAGATGTTTGCAGAGCACCTGCCGCGCGCAGTCCCCGGCCTCGGCCGCCCGGTAGTGCAACGCCTTCGCCGCGCTCAACAGCATCAGCACGACCGTCCGCGCCGGCGGTTCGGT
Source organism: Amycolatopsis roodepoortensis (assembly GCF_024628825.1). Taxonomy (NCBI): domain Bacteria; kingdom Bacillati; phylum Actinomycetota; class Actinomycetes; order Pseudonocardiales; family Pseudonocardiaceae; genus Amycolatopsis; species Amycolatopsis roodepoortensis. The sequence goes on along the minus strand of NZ_CP102415.1, from coordinate 1,592,981 downwards.
CACCCAGGACAGCGTCGCGTGGAGCCAGCGTTCCGCCTTCGCGCCGTCGGTGAACAGGACACGCTTGCCGTTTTCGAGGAGTTCGCGCGACGCGCGGCTCGTGTCGACGAGCGACCCGGCCTGGGTGATCCAGTCGAGCACCACGTCCGGATCCGACGCGGACCCGGAGCCGGACCACACCGCCTGGACCGCTTGCGCGGCCAGGCTGCGCGAGGCGTACGGCCCGATCTTCGTCAGCAGGGCGTCTCGCACGGCGGGGACCCGGAATCGGTGCCCGCCGTCATGCTCCCGCACCAGGACACGTTCGGCGACGAGCCTGTCGAGCACCGCCCGGAGATCGTCCTCGCGCCAGCCGAGCGCGGTCGCGGCCAGGCCGGGGGCGGCGGTGCCGAGCGGGCAGAGCACCGCCATCGTCTCGGCCACTTCCCTGACGCCGCCACCGGCCTCGGTCACCGCCAGCAGGAGTGGATGCTCCTCGGTGGCCACCGGCTGGTCGACCCGCTCGACGCGATACGCCGTGCGGTCGACGATCCGCAGGGCCCCGGCCGCCCGGTAGCCGCGCACGAGCGCGGTCAGAGCGGCGGGATTGCCCCGGGCGGCGGTGTGCAGCTCGCTCACCAGGCCGTCGTTCGGCAAGGCCGAGACCAGTCCCGTCAGCAGTGACCGCGATTGCGCGCGCGAAAGCGGCCGGAGGAACCGCAATTTCGCGCGCCCGCTCGCCACGAGCCGGGCGAAGGCACCCTTCAACGCCGGACTCACGGACAGGTCGTCGCCCGCGCCGATCCGCACCGTCGCGACCACGCTGATCGGTGTCTCCGCCGTGCAACGGTGCAGCAGCGCGCTCACCAGCCGGGCGGTGTGCTCGTCGAGCCACTGTGCGTCGTCGACCAGGACCACCAGCGGCGTCTGGACACGGAGGAGCGCGAACACGGCGGTCGCGATCTTCGCGACGGTCTCCGGGGTCGGCGTGGTCTCACCCGCCCTGGCGAGCATGGCCAGCACGGAACGCCGTGCGGGCTCCTCCTCGGCCCGGTCGCCGCCGAGCAGGACGAGCAGCCGGAAGATCACCCCGTACGGGAGCGTCCGGTCGAGCTCGGCCAGCCGCACCACCAGCACCTTGGCCGACGGGGTGAGCTCCTCGGCGAGCTTGTCCAGCACCGTGCCGCGGCCGCAGCCCGGCTCCCCGGCGAGCACCGTCAGCGGGGTCGTGCCCAGCACCGCTTCGTCCCGCAGGATCCCGACCTCCCCGACGCGGACGTCCGCCCATGGTCCGGTCCCGGCGCCCGGGTGCCTGGTGCTCATGCGCCCAGTTCACCAGGACGGGACCGGGCCGGCCGTCACCCAACCGTATGAATCGGGCGATCGAGGCCCTCCCGTGCGCCCAGTGGCCGGTGATCACTCCCGGGAACCGGCGGTTACCCGGCCGTCGACAAACCGGCCGGTATGCTGAGTGTCCGCACGAGAAGGGGCCGGCCATGACACGAGCGACCACCAGGAAGGCCGAGGCCGTCGGCGAGGACCAGGCCGCCGTCCCGCGCCGTCTGCTGTCGCACGCCACGAAGCTCTTCGCGAAGAAGGGTTTCGACCGCACCTCCGTGCAGGAGATCGTCGAGGCCGCCGGGGTCACCAAGGGCGCGATGTACCACTACTTCGGCTCCAAGGACGACCTCCTTTACGAGATCTACGCCCGGGTGCTGCGCGCGCAGACCGAGCAACTGGAAAAAGTGGTTTCGAGCGAGGCACCGCTGCGGGAACGGTTGCGTTCCGCCGCCTCCGACGTCGTCGTCAGCACGATCGACAACCTCGACGACAACACGATCTTCATGCAGTCCATGCACCAGCTCAGCGTGGAGAAGCAGAAGGCCGTCCGCGCGGAACGCCGCAAGTACCACGAGCGCTTCCGCACGCTGATCGAGGAAGGCCAGGAGTCCGGCGAGTTCCGCGCGGACAAACCGGCCGACGTGATCGTCGACTTCTTCTTCGGGTCGGTGCACCACCTCGGTTCGTGGTACCGGCGTGGCGGCGCGCTCTCGGCCCGCCAGATCGGCGACCATTTCGCCGATCTGCTGCTGGCCGCGCTGCGACCCGAGTAGCGCTCAGCCCGGCGGCGCGGACACGAGCCGCTCGGCGAGCCAGTCTTCGCGGCGTTCGAGCACCGTCCCCAACTCCCACTCGGACGCGAGGGCGAGCAGATCCGTCGCCACGTCTTCGGCGGCTTCGGGCGGCCAGCCCTGAGCGGCCAGACTCGACCGCAACGCGTCGGCGTAGTCGGAAAAGGTGAAGCCGGGCAGGTCCGCGACGAGCGCCGTCGTCGTTCCGCGGTGCGAGCTCAGCCCACCGAACGCCCGGCCGCAGCCGCAGCGGGAATCGGGCGAACTCTCGCCGTCGCCGCAGGGCGGGGCGACCCAGAGCAGCTCGCCTTCCACGCAGTGATCGAAGTCGTTCTCCCGCGCGCCCTGGGTTTTCGCGGTGGCCACGAGCAGTTTCATACTGACTCCCTGTTCGATCGAATGTTCGAACAGTTGTACCGGCGGGGTCCGACAGTTTCCGGGACGGACCCCACCGGGTGGGTCAGGCGGGCAGATCGATCAGCGGCGCGAGGGCGGCGCGATGCCGCCCAGGAGTGCCGAACGCGATCTCGTCGCTCTTCGCGCGCTTCAGGTACAAGTGCGCGGGGTGCTCCCAGGTCATGCCGATCCCGCCGTGCAACTGGATCGCCTCTTCGGCGGCGTGGACGGCGATGGGGGAGTTACGGGCCTGTGCGACCGCGACGGCGATCGCGATGTCGTCGCCGGAAGCCAGGCAGTCGGCGGCGTAGCGCGCGGTCGCCCTGGCGTTGACCAGATCCGTGTACAGGTTCGCCAGCCGGTGCTTCAGCGACTGGAACGAACCGACCTGACGGCCGAACTGGTAGCGCTCCTTGAGATAGCGCACCGTTTCGGTCAGCGCCCATTCGGCGATCCCGAGCTGTTCCGAGGCGAGCAGCCCCGCCGCGGTCACGAGTGCCGTGTCGAGCGCGGACGCCGCCTCCGAGCCGCCGGCGACGCGTTTCGCGGCCACGTTCTCCAAGGTGACGTCGGCGATGCGCCGGGTGAGGTCGAGGGAAATCGCCTCGGCGACCGTCACCCCCGACGCCGATGCGTCGATCGTGTACAGGCCGGGGCCGTCGGGCCCCACCGCCGGGACGACGATCAGTTCGGCCACCGAAGCATCGACGACGCTGCGGACCTGGCCGCTGAGCGTGCCGTCGGCGGCCGCCGTGACCGTCGAGGGGAACCCGGCGCCGGGCGCTGTCGACAGCGGGATCGCCAGCGCGCCGATGAGCGTGCCCGCGGCCAGTTTCCCGAGTGGCTCGGCCACTTCCGCCTGCGACGTGTCGGCCACCAGCAGGGCCGACGTCGCCAGGACGGCGCTGCCGAGATAGGGGACAGGGGCGACGCTGCGCCCGAGTTCCTCCATCACGACGGCGACTTCCCGTGCCGAAGCGCCGTGCCCGCCCAGCGCCTCCGGGACGGCGAGGCCCGCCGTGCCGAGGTCGGCGGCGAGCGTGCGCCACAGCTTCAGGTCGTACGGTTCCGCCGTCTCGGTCCTGGCGATCAGGGCCGCCGGTTCGGCCCGATCGGAGAACAGATCGCGGACGCTGGCGCGAAGGTCCTCTTCGACCTCGGAATACAGCAGGTCGGTCATCGGGGCAGGTCCTTCCAGGCGACGTCCTTGTCGATCCGCGGCTCGGACGGCAGCCCCAGCACGCGCTCGGCGATGATGTTGCGCAGGACCTCCGAGGTGCCGCCCTCGATGGAGTTGCCCTTCGCGCGCAGGTAGCGGTAACCGGCCTCGCGGCCGAGGAAGTTCACGCCGTCGGGACGCCGCATCGTCCAGTCGTCGTACCGCAGGCCCTCGTCGCCGAGCAGCTCGATCTCCAGCCCGGAAGCGGCCTGGTTCAGCTCGGAGAACGCGACCTTGACCGCGGACCCCTCCGGTCCCGGCGCGCCCGCGGCGAGCTGCTGGCGCAGCCGCGAACTCACCAGCCGCAGGCTTTCGCCCTCCACCCACAGCTTCAGCAGCCTGTCGTGCAGTTCGGACGTGCGCAGTTCAGGGCGCTCCCGCCAGGTTTTCGCGACGACGCCGACCATGCCGCCGTCGCGCGGGAACTCGGTGCCGCCGATCGCGACGCGTTCGTTCATCAGCGTGGTCTGCGCGACCTTCCAGCCCTCGCCGACCGCGCCGAGGCGGTGCGCGTCGGGGATGCGGACCTCGCTGAGGAAGACCTCGTTGAACTCGGCCTCGCCGGTGATCTGGCGCAGCGGCCGGACGTCGACGCCGGGGGCGGTCATGTCGCACAGGAAGTACGTCATGCCACGGTGTTTCGGCACGTCGGGGTCGGTGCGGGTGACCAGGATCGCCCACTGCGACTTGTGCGCGCCCGACGTCCAGACCTTCTGGCCGGTGACCACCCAGTCGTCGCCGTCGCGGACCGCCCGGGTGCCCAGCGCGGCCAGGTCGGATCCGGCGCCCGGCTCACTGAACAGCTGGCACCACACCTCGCGCTCGGTCCACAGTGGACGAAGGAAGCGCCGGTGCTGTTCCGGGGTGCCGAAGGCGAGGATGGTCGGCGCGGCCATGCCGAGGCCGATCCCGATCCGCCGTTTGTCGTTGTCCGGCGCGCCCGCCGCGGCGAGCTCCTTGTCCACAACGGACTGAAGGGACCGCGGCGCGTTCAGGCCGCCGAGGCCTTCGGGGAAGTGGATCCAGGCCAGCCCGGCGTCGAAGCGGGCGTCGAGGAAGTCCTGACGCGGCGTGCTTTCCGGCGGATACGCGGCCAGCAGCTCGGCCACGCGCCGCTTGAGATCGTCCACAGTGGTCATGTTTTCGAATGTCACCGTGTCACCTCTCCGCGGTACTTCTTCAGCTCGCGGTGCGCCAGCGAGCGCTTGTGCACCTCGTCCGGCCCGTCGGCGAGCCGCAGCGTCCGCACCTGCGCCCACATCTCGGCCACCGGGAAGTCCTGGCTGACGCCACCGGCGCCGAACAGCTGCACGGCCTTGTCGAGGATCCACTCGACGGTGATCGGCGTGGAGATCTTGATCGCCTGGATCTCGGTGTGCGCGCCCTGGTTGCCGACCGTGTCCATCAGCCACGCGGTCTTGAGCACCAGCAGGCGCTGCTGCTCGATCTTGACCCGCGCCTCGGCGATCCAGTCCTGCACCACACCCTGTTCGGCGATCGGCTTGCCGAAGGTCTCGCGCGAAAGCGCCCGGCGGCACATCAGTTCCAGCGCGCGCTCGGCCATGCCGATGGCGCGCATGCAGTGATGGATCCGCCCCGGTCCCAGGCGGGCCTGCGCGATGGCGAACCCGTCACCCTCGCCGGCGATGAGGTTCTCCGCGGGCACGCGGACGTCCTCGAAGACCACTTCGGCGTGGCCGCCGTGATCGCCGTCGGTGTAGCCGAACACGTGCATACCGCGTTTCACGGTCATACCCGGGGTGTCGCGGGGGACCAGGATCATGCTCTGCTGCTTGTGCGGCGGGCCGTCCGGATCGGTCTTGCCCATCACGATGAAGATCTTGCAGTTCGGGTTCATCGCGCCGGAGATGTACCACTTCCGGCCGTTGACGACGTACTCGTCGCCGTCGCGGCGGATGCTGGTGGCGATGTTGCGCGCGTCGGAGGAGGCGACGTCGGGTTCGGTCATCGCGAAGGCGGACCGGATCTCGCCGTCCAGCAACGGCTGGAGCCACTGCTTCTTCTGCTGCTCGGTGCCGAACATGGTGAGGACTTCCATGTTCCCGGTGTCCGGCGCCGCGCAGTTCAGCGCGGTCGGCGCGAGCCGGAGGCTGCGGCCGGTGATCTCGGCGAGCGGCGCGTACTGCAGGTTCGTCAGCCCCGCGCCGTGGTCACCGGGGAGGAAGAAGTTCCACAACCCGCGTTTACGGGCCTCGGCCTTGAGTTCTTCGACGATCGGCGGCTGCGACCATTCGCTGTCGCGCTCGGCCAGCTGAGCCTCGAAGACCGCCTCGGCCGGGTAGATGTGCGAATCCATGAACTCGAGGAGTTTTCCCCGCAGTTCCTCGGTTTTCGCGTCGAAGGCGAAGTCCATCGCTATCCCTCTTCCTTGAGAGTCTCATTGCCGTGCGCGATCAACGGGACGACGCCGGAGCCGATGCCGTCGAATCCGGCGCCGACGGTCTGTCCCTTGCTGTAGCGGAGGTGGATGCCTTCCAGGATCACCGCGAGTTTGAAGAACGCGAAGCTCACGTACCAGTTGAGCCGGGAGACGTCGCGCCCGGAACGCTCGGCGTACCGCGCGATGACCTCGTCGTTGCGCGGATAGCCCGGCGCCGAGCTGGCGTTGGACACGAACTGCAGCGAGACCTTGTCGCGTTCGGCGTAGGCCACCAGCAGCGCGAGGTCGGTCAGCGGGTCGCCGAGGGTGGACATCTCCCAGTCCAGCACCGCGGTGATCCGGTCGTCCGCGTTCACCAGCACGTTGTCCAGGCGGTAATCGCCGTGGACGATCGACGGCTTGCCCGATTCGGGGACCGACGAGGCGAGCCGGTCGTGGAGCTCGTCGACGCCGGGGAGGTCGCGGCTGCGGTTGCCGTCGAGCTGCTTCTTCCAGCGTCGCAACTGGCGTTCGAGGAAACCCTCCGGGCGGCCGAAATCACGAAGCCCCACCGATTCCGGATCGACGGCGTGCAGGGCGACCAGGGTGTCGACCAGTTCCTCCGCGATCGCCTTTGTCCGGGCGGGGCCGAGCGCGGCGAGTTCGGTGTCGGAGCGGAAAGGCGTGCCCTCCACGAACTCCATCACGTAGAACCGCGAGCCGATGACGTCGGTGTCCTCGCACAGCAGCACGGTTTCCGGCACCGGGACCGCGGTGCCGTGCAGCCCGGTGATCACCCGGTACTCGCGGCCCATGTCGTGCGCGGTCGGCAGGACGTGGCCCAGCGGCGGGCGGCGGACCACCCAGCGGGACCGGCCGTCGCCCACGATGTAGGTGAGGTTGGACCGGCCCCCCTCCACGACCTGGCCGCTCAGTTCGCCCTGGACGAGACCGGGCCGGTGCTCGTCCAGATGGGCCTTGAGCCTGGCCAGGTCGAGGCCCGGCAGGTCGGACTGGTTCATGGTGCCTCCAGCGCTCGCTTTCCGGTTACAGTACCGACCAGTCGGTATGTCGGGTAGTGGTGGTCCGGCGAGGTGCCGGACGTCACCTTGTCAGGCGATCAGCCGGACGACCATCTCCGCGACGCACGCCGGTTTGGGTTCGCCGTCGATCTCGATCGTCCATTTGACGACGGCCTGCTTGCCACCGGCGACGTCGGTGACCTCGACCAGCTCGGCACCCGCCCGGATCTTCGCGCCGACCTTGACCGGCTGGGGGAACCGGACCTTGTTCAGCCCGTAGTTGATGCCCATCGTGAGCCCGTTGACCCGGTAGAGCTTCCCGACGAAGCCCGAAATGAGCGACAGCGTCAGGAAACCGTGGGCGATCGGGCCACCGAACGGGCCCTCGGCGGCCTTCTCGACGTCGACGTGGATCCACTGGTGGTCGTCGGTGGCGTCGGCGAACAGGTTCACCCGGTCCTGGGTGAGCGTCAGCCAGTCGCTGTAGCCGAAGTGCTCGCCGACGGCGTTCTCGAACTCCTGCAGGGAGGCGAATTCGCGCATGGCTCAGTCCTTCGGTCCGCCGGCGACGTAGATGACCTGGCCGGAGATGAATCCGGCGCCGTCGCTCACCAGGAACGACGCGAGGTTGGCGATGTCCTCGGGAGTGCCGACGCGCTGTACCGGGATCTGCGACGCGGCCGCGGCCTTGAAGTCCTCGAACGACATGCCGATCCGCTCGGCGGTCGCCGCGGTCATGTCGGTGGCGATGAACCCGGGGGCGATGGCGTTCGCGGTGACGTTGAACTTGCCCAGCTCGATCGCGAGGGTCTTGGTGAAGCCCTGCATGCCCGCCTTCGCGGCCGAGTAGTTGGCCTGGCCGCGGTTGCCCAGCGCCGAGGTGCTGGACAGGTTGACGATGCGTCCCCACTTCTCCTGCGTCTGGTACTTCTGCACCTCGCGGGTCATCAGGAACGAGCCCTTCAGGTGCACGCCCAGCACCGAGTCCCAGTCCTGTTCGGTCATCTTGAACAGCAGGTTGTCGCGGGTGATACCGGCGTTGTTGATCAGCACGGTCGGCGCGCCGAGCTCCTCGGCCACCCGGGTCACCGCGGCTTCGACCTGTGCGGCGTCGTTGACGTCCAGCGCGACACCGACGGCCTTGCCGCCCTCGGCGACGATCGCTTCGGCCCCCTGCTTGACGCCCGCCTCGTCGAGGTCCAGCAGGCCGACGGCGAACCCGTCGGAAGCGAGGCGCTTGGCCACGGCCGCCCCGATGCCGCGGCCGGCGCCGGTGACGATCGCTACACGGGAGGGGTGTTCGGTCACGGGTGTTCTCCTCGTCGTCGAGTGGAAGTGAGCCCGAGTCTGCCGTACTAAGCGGTTGCTTTGTAGGGGCAATGCCGCTTTCGGGGAGCGCACCCGCGCGAAAGCGGGCGAATGTGACCGCAATCACCCTGATGTCGAGGCCTGTGCTCGCCTGCAGACACCAGTTGCGCGTGAAGGCCCTCTTCCAGGACGCGGTTCCGAGCCGGCCGGGCGTCGCTCCTCGGCGTTGCGAAAGCCACTTTCGCAACGTTGAAAGTTGTGAAAGTGGCTTTCGCAACGCCCGGCCAAGCCCAGCATCCAGCTGCCGTCAGAACGGCACTCACCACTCACGACCGGCCGCAGGTCAGCCCGCTCGCCTGCCGAGGACCTCGGTGATCAGCTTCGGCACCTCGCCGCCGTGCCAGGAACTGGGCGAGAAGCGCTCCTGCGCGATCCCTTCCCAGAGCTCGCCGTCGTCCAGCGAAATACCTTCCTCGCGGGCCACGAGGGAGCCGATTTCCTGGGCCACGACACCTTCGCCGGCGAGGGTCTTCTTGGCGAGTTCGACGTCCTGCGGCCGCACGGCGACCACGAGTGTCCAGTCGCCCCAGGCCTGCGCGAGCTCGAACGGGCCGAGCCCCGACTGCGCGCAGACGTCGGCGGGCGCGTCGTCCAGCCGGATGTCCGTGGTGATCCGCGCGCCGAGACCGTTGGCACCGCACAGGGTCCGCACGGTCGGGAAGAGACCGTCGGAGACGTCCATCGCCGCGCGCGCCAGCCCGGCCGTGGCGAGCATCCGGCCCGCCGCCACCTGGGCCATCGGACGGCAGGCGCGCTCGCGGATATCCGCGACGACAGATCCGGGAAGCCGTGCCTGCTTTTCGACGAGCAACGCGTACGCCCAGAGATAGCCGGGCGAACCGACCAGCAGCAGCCGATCGCCGGCTTCGGCACCCGCGCGACCGAGCCGCCCGCCGGGGACGCACCGGCCGATCGCGGTCGCGGTGAGCTGCCGGACCGGGCCGTCCCGGAGATCGCCGCCGACGACCTTGGTGCCGTGCACCTTCGTGCAGTCGTCCACGCCGTCGAGAAGCCGCCGGAACTCGCCCGCCGTGGTCGTCTTCGGCAGGGTGTAGTTGACGACCAGGCCGAGCGGGGTGGCGCCGGCCGCGGCGAGATCGGACAGGTTGATCGTCGCCAGCAGCCACCCGGCGTGATAGGGATCCGTTTCACCCAGGATGGTGACCAGCGGCGTGGGGCAGCTGTCGGTGGTGGCGACCAGTTCGCCACGAAGCCCTTCCGTGGCGTCGAGGACCGCGCAGTCGTCCCCGAACCCGCGGACACCGCCGTAACGCGGCCGCAGGATGTGTTCCAGGATCGCGTGCTCGCCCAGTTCGCCGAGCCGGATGTCGTCGCCCACCGGCGAAAGTTCAGTTACGCCCGACATGATCCGCCAATCGGGACGGGGCGACGTTGTGGTCGCTGGAGTAGTTGTTCGGCATCGTGCCGTAGGGCTGGTCGCTGCCCGTGGAGGCGAACAGCATGAGATTGCAGATCCGCGTCCCGGGATGCAGGAGCACGGGATGCCGCAGGTGGTTCACGATCTCCAGGGTCAGCACGGCGCCGGTCTCACTGCCGAAGCCGGGGCTGACCTGACCGCACAGGACGACGCTGATGCCGAGCCGCGCGTAGTCGCTCGTGCCGTCGACGAGCCCGGCGAGTTTCTCCGAGAGCCCGATCTTCTCCAGCGTCGGCGCGAGAACGACTTCGCCGGGTTCGACGCGCAGCCTGCCTTCGGCGTCGAGTTCCTTCGGCCGGAGTTCCGGATACGTGCTCCGGTCGGCGATGTCGACGGTCCCGGTCGATTCGAGCGCGAACGCCTCGTGACCGAGCCGCAGGCTGATCGCGGCCGGGCGGACGAGACCGGGCTCGAACGGGGTGATCGTGAGTTCTCCGGCGCGGTGCGCGCGTTTGATGGCCCGGTCGGTCAGGATCCCGCGGCGCAGGGCGGGCCAGGTCAGCGGCATGACGCCACCGCTTTCGCGACGGCGCCGACCAGCGCGCGGAAATCGGTCTCGGTCAGTTCGCCGTTGGGCTGGTCGTCGGACTCGCCGGGCTCGCAGTACACGACCGTCGTGCCGGTGCGGTGCGGTCCCTGGACCACCACCGTCGCGGTCAAACCCGCGGCGATGGGCCGGACGGTGTGCACGACGGCGGTGTCGCACGAATAGACGTCGCCGAGCCGGACGTGCGGGGTCTTCTCCACCGCGAGCCGGGCGGCGCCGTCCGCGAGCAACGCGGCCGGGTTCGCCGGATCGGCGCCGTAGCGGTACCGGTCGTAGGGCTTCCCGCCTTCGGTCGTTTCGCGGAACTCGACCATGTGCAGGCCTTCGCCGGCGACGATGGCCGAGGCGAATTCCCAGCGATGGCTGTGCGGATTGGACTCGCCGCGCGACGGCTCCGCCGAGTCCGGCCAGACATGGAGCCGGATGCGGAAATCGGCGGAGGCGTGGAGCACCATTTTGGCGAAACCGTTGGGATGCCAGTAGGAACGCTTCGCCGCGGCGTGGACGGCTTCGTCGTCGCCGAGGGTTTCTTCGAGCCACGAAAGGAAAGCGCCGGGGGAGTCCTGTACCCGGTGCGCCACCGTGCGCAGCCAGGGAAGGTCCGCGTCACCGTGGCGGGGGCGGCTCCCGGTGAGGTCACGGAGAAACGCGTGCGCGCCCGCGGGAGCGGCCGTGAGGGTCGGGGGCGGGGTGTCGATCATGCAGTCGTACCTGGAGTTCCTGGAGGGCTGAGCGGGGGCCCGGCGGCGGCGAATGCGGCCGCGCGGAGCGCGGTGACTGCGTCCAAGGTCTGCCAGATGGGTAGGTCGCCGCTTCCCCAGGCCCACAATCCCTGATCGGCGTCGTAGCGCTCCCAAAGGGTTCCGAGCGCCCGGTTGAGCCGGGGGAGTGGCAGGAAGGGGGCGGTGGCGAGCGCTTGGACGACCCAGGCTGCGGTGAAGTGCCGGATGATGATCCGGGTCGTTCCTTCCCCGTCGGGACGAGGCCTTTCGAGATCCTCGGCCACGCCATCGTCCGAATGCGACCGGTCGATGAGCCATTGTGTGGCTTCGTCGGCCGCCTCTCGGACGTCGTTGCGATCTTCACGGCTGCGCAGGACTTCCCGCAGGGCGACGACCGAACGCGCGGTGTGCACCACCGATGCCTCCGGGGCGACGAGCCCGGCCTCGTTCTTCTCCGGCCACAGCTGTGAGCCGTCGAAGTCGAGCCGGGCCGCCAGGAGGGCGTCGATCAGCCGGTCGGTCAGCGGGGCGTCCGGCCGGAGCCGGACCGCCGTGTGCAGCACGGCGGACAACAGGTAGGGGCGGGTCCTGCTGTACGGGTCGAGCGACCCTTCGAGCTGGTCCAGCCCTTCGTCGGCGGACATGGTGCTGGTGCGGAAGAGCGCGTCCACGACGGAGGCTGTCGTCTCCGGCCGTTTGCCGCCCGCGCGGCCACGCCAGCCCTGTGCCGACTGCAGCCGGTACAGATCTTCGGCGAGCGTATGTAGGTCGATGTAGGGATCGCCTACCACGAGCATGGTGTTGATCCCGTACGCGGTGCTGAGCGCCTTCGGGCCGGTGCTCTTCTGCAGGTTGTGCCGCCAGCCCAGCGGTTTCCCGTGCTCGTCCCGGATCAGGCGCTCGGCGAGTTTGGCGCCGACGGTGTGGAAGACCTGCAGGAGCGACCGCGAGGTGTCGACGATGGCAGCGTCGCCGATGGCGGGCGGCGTGTGCTCGTGGGGGGAACGGGCGGTCTCCACCAGCGTGAACAGTGTGTTCGCGGCGCGGAAGTGATCGTCGAGCTGACGCGCGTTGTGCGCCGACGGCAGGTATTTCCCGGTCTCCCACTGGGTCAGGTTCGCCCTGGTCACGCCGATGATCCGGGCGGTCTCCGCCTGCGTTTCGCCCGCGGCCTTGCGCAGCCGCCGCAGCTCACGTCCGACACCCGACGCGGTAACGGTTTCCGCATCGGGGCTTACCGGCCGCTGCCCGGCCGATGTAGGCTTCATGTAGGCACTAGACACGGGCTTACCTACCTTTGGTAGGCAATGTAGGGCGGTGACTGAACGTGCACACAACGGCGAGAGTACAGCAAGCGAATCGGACCGTGCTGGCGCGTGGGTCAACGTCGTGTCACAACGTGTCGAGAGCCGCGATGGACCCTGTTCTACCTGGTCCTGGTGTGCGTGACCCACCCGGTCACGAGGACTGGTCCGACCTGGGCACGACCGGAGAGTGGATGCTGTCAGCCATCTGAATGTGACGCTGCGCATCTGACCCCGTTCGCGTCGCCTGTGGGCCACACGAATGCCGGAGTAGGCGCCGTGTGGGCCGACCCGAGTTCGCGCTTGGCTGCATCGGGGGTGAACCTCATGTCCCACCACGAGAACCACACGGCAGCGCCCCGGTCCTGGTTCGATCGGCTTCTCGAACGCTTCCACGAATGGCTCTTCGCGACCGGCGAGGACACACGCGCGGCCGCTCGCGGCTGGCAGGTGTCGCGGGTGCCGGACAGCAGGCGCCGCGTCTATCGCGACCCCCGCTGGGACACCGTCCACGCGTGCGCGCCCTGCGGGGGCACGGGGTGGTGGCCCTACGAGGACGCCGTTTGCCCGGACTGCGCCGGTGCCGGTGTCGTCCGCTCCATTCCCGCGGCGGCCGTGGCCGCCGAGCAAACCGCCGGACGGACAGGAGGAAGGTCATGAGCCGTTGGCAGGAACCCCAGGCGATCGCCGAGCTGGCCAGGGAGATCACGGTGGTCAGGAGGCCCAACCCGATCACCGCCCTGTATCACTGGCGGTACGAGATCGGTGCGCTGATCGTGCTCCCGTACGCGTTGTACTCCCTTTTCCAGGCGGTCGGCCCGATCTGGGGCGCGGTCGTGCTGTTCGGTGTCGCGAACTGGCTGTTCTACTGGCGCTCGGCGCGGCGATTCCTCCGCGACCGGCTCCGCTCGATCGTCGTGCAGCACCGGCTGCGGACCGGGTTCGCCCGGGCCAGGGTGTGCACGCTCGACGGCAAGCTGCCGGTGATCCTGTGGACCAAACCGCGCGGTGACGAGGTCGAGGTCACCCTGTTCTGTCCCGCCGGAGTCGGCTACGAGCGCATCGAGCAGCGACGGGCCCTGCTCGCGGCGGCGTGCTTCGCCTCCGACGTCCACGTGTACCGCCACCACAAACGCGCCAACGTGGTGCACCTTTCGGTCTGCACCGCACGCCTGCGCAAGGACGTTGAAGACTCTGCCGAGGACGACGTCAAACCCGGTCTGCCGCCCGCGCGACGATATGCCGGGCAGCCGGACGGTGCCGCCATTCCCCTTCCGGGGACCTTCGCAGGAATTCCGCGCGCAGCACGGCGATGAACTCTTCACCGCGCGCGTCCGCCAGCGGCCGCATCGGTCCTGACCGGGTGTGCGCGGTGAAGAACGTGTCGGCGTCGGGGTGGACCATCGGGAACGACAACGGTTCGTCGCGTTCGAGTACGACGTCTTCCAACGCGGGCACGAGCCGTTCTTCCCAGGAGCGATCGCCCGCGGGGACGCGTTCCCGCAGCACGTCGGACAGCACCGTGAACGGCCCGCCCGGTTCGGTGCTGTGCGGCCAGTAGACGACCGAAAGCACGCCGCCCGGGCGAAGCGCGTCCGCCCACGACCGGAGCGCGGCGTCGGGTTCGGGGAGTTGCTGGAGGCCGAAGACCGAGACGACCGCGGCGGCCGAGGCCGGTTGGAGTTGCGAGGCGTCACCCTCGACGACGCGTACGAGGGGATTGCCCGCGGCCCGTCGCCTCGCCCTCTCGACCATGCCGGCGGACAGATCGATGCCGACAATCTCGCGGCCGGGCAGATGCCCGCCGAGTTCGTCGAGTTCCGGGAAGGTCCCGCAGCAGGGGACGAGAACGGGGCCCTCGGGCAGAACCGAGGGGAGAGCCCGTACCGCGGCGGAGACCCACGGCGCGAACCGGGGAACGTAGTAGGCGTCGTAGCCGGCGGCGGCTTCGTCCCAGGCGCGGGCGAGCTGTTCGGCGGTCATCGTGTCTCCGCGAGGGATTCGAGCGCGGCGAGCCTTCGCCGCAGGTGTGCGCGTTCGGGTTCGGTCGGGGCGAGCGCGATCGCTTCACGGTAGGCCGTGGCCGCCGCGTCGTCGTGGCCCAGCCGTTGCAGCAGATCGGCCCGGGCGATCGCGAAGGGAGGATAGCCGCGGAGCATCGGTTCGCCGGTCAGTTGGTCGAGCAGCGCGAGCCCCGCGGCCGGGCCGTCGCGCAGGGCGACGGCCACGGCGCGGTTGAGCGCGACGACGGGGGAGGGCGCCAAGGTCATCAGGACGTCGTAGAGCGCCACGATCTGCGGCCAGTCGGTGGTTTCGACATCGGCCGCTTCGTCGTGCAGGGCCGCGATCGCGGCCTGCACCCCGTACGGGCCTGGCGGGCCGCCGGTCAGCGAGGCGACCACCAGGGCACCGCCCTCTTCGATCAGTTCCCGGTCCCACCGGCTCCGGTCCTGGTCCGCCAGGAGGACCGGTTCGCCGTCCGGCCCGGTCCGGGCGTCCCGCCGCGCGTGGACGAGCAGCATCAGCGCGAGCAGCCCCGCCACCTCCTGATCGGCGGGCATCAGCCCGCGCAGGACGCGGCCGAGCCGGATGGCCTCCTCGGCGAGGCCGGCCCGCTGCAGGCTCGCTCCCGAACTGGCCGTGTACCCCTCGGTGAAGATCGAGTACACCGCCTGCAGCACACCCGGCAGCCGCTCCGGTAGTTCGTCCGGGCCGGGAACGCGGAACGGGATCCGGGCCTCGCTGATCTTCTTCTTCGCCCGCACGATCCGTTTCGCCATCGTCGGCACCGGGACGAGATAGGCCCGTGCCACCTCCGGCGTGGTGAGCCCGGCGAGAAACCGCAGCGTCAGCGCACCCCGGTCCTCGACGGGCAGGGCGGGATGGGCGCAGGTGAAGAACAGCCGCAGCCGTTCGTCCGGCAGGCCGTCCCCGGCGTCCGCCGCGGGAGCGGGATCGGCTCGATCCAGTTCCACCTGCAGGACCGCGAGTTTGGCGGCGTAGGCCTGGTCGCGGCGCAACCGGTCGACGGCCTTGCGCCGCGCGGTGGTCATCAGCCACGCACCCGGCCTCGGCGGGACACCGTCCACCGGCCAGCGCTCCAGCGCCGCTTCGACCGCCTCGGACGTGACCTCTTCGGCCAGGTCCAAGTCGCCGAAGCGGCGCACGAGCGCGGCGAGGAGCCTGCCCCGTTCCTCGCGGAACACCGCCTCGACCGACGCCACGCCGGCGCTCCGCTCGTCCACGATCAGGCGGTGAAGTCGGCGACCGGGCGGACCACCACCGAGCCGTCCAAGGCGCCGGGGCAGCGGGCCGCCCAGTCGAGCGCGGCGTCGAGGTCCGGCACGTCGATGACGTAGAAACCGCCCAGCACCTCACGCGCCTCGGCGTAGGGCCCGTCGGTCACCGTCCGCTTCCCGTCGCGATCGACCGTCACCGTCGTCGCGGTGACGAGGTCGGCCAGCGACTCCCCGGCGGACCAGATCCCGGCGTCCTTGACCTGCTTGTCGTAGGCCATCCAGTCCTCGAAGGTGCACTGGGGCTCGACGTCGCCGGTCGCGGCCTGGATCAGCAGCATGTACTTCACGGTGGTACTCCCGTTCTGGTTTCCGCGCGGCCTGCTCGCCGCACGACACCACTACGAGCGGGAGACCGTCGAATGGACAGGGCGCCCGAAGGAACTTTCAGGACGCGGTCTCCAGCGCTTCGGCCTGCTCGGTCACCGGAGCGGTGACCACGCGCGCGGGGATGAGCAGCGACGCGAGCGCGAGCAGCCCGGTCAGCGCCATCGCGCGTTCGACCAGCCCGAGCGGGATCGCCCGCCACCAGGGCTCGCCGCCGTTCATCGAGATCACGATCGCCCCGAGGATCACGCCGAACCACGCCAAAGCCGCCACCGCGAGCACCCGCGTCACCGCGCGCCGCGCGCGGGAGGAGGGGAAGACGGCCTTCGCCGCGAACCACACGGCCAGCGGCAGGCAGACGAACGCCACGACGCTCGCGATCCGGTGCACCGTCCCGCCGACGCTCGGCCCGATCGCCCAGTTGTTCTTGGGGAACGCCACGATCACCACCAGGCTCACCGTCCAGAGCGCGCAGAAGACCGAGGCCGCGGACAGGACGGGAAGGTGCTTGCGGCGGATCAGCGCGCCGAAGCCGATCGCCGAGCCCAGCGCGACCAGCAGGACCGCGACGTCGAAGATCCACTTGTGCTCGCTGAGCGCGTATTCGCTGATGGTGCGGCGGACCGGGCTGATGTCGCTGGTGGCGGGGAGGACCTGCAGGAGCAGGATCAGCAGCGCTCCGCCGGCGACCGAGGCCACGGCGGCCAGCAGGGCCAGCGGTGACCGGGCGGTGACCTGGGGCGTCGTCATGGTTGAACGGTAACCACCCAACCTGAAGGTTTTCTTAGGCTTTCCTGTCGGAATCGACAGGAATCCCGGTGATCGTTCCGCCACGGTCGGTGAGAACGTTGGGCCGAAAGGGGTGTAGCCGACTTGTGGCGGGTCCCTCCGGTGGTGTCCCGGGTCTAGGGTCTCGCTACCGGTGACCTCACCCGGTCACCGGACTGTCCAAGGAGGTCAGTCTGTGGGGTATTCACCAAACCGGCGAAGAGCGGGATGGACGGCGGCGACCCTGGTGCTCGCCGGCACCTTCGTGGCACTTCCGTCGGCCACGACGGCGGTGGCCGCGGACAACGTGGTCCGGGCCGATCGGGCCGTGCCTCGTTCCTGTTTCGCCGCGCTCCAGAAGCCGGGCACGGCAGGAACCGACCGGCGTGAGTTCACGTCCACAGTGGACGGTCTGCTGCAGGCGCGGATCGCGCCTCGCGGCGGCGGTGAGGGCGACTGGGACCTCGCGGTCTTCGACAAGGCCACCGGCGCCGTGGTCGCCGCGTCCGCCGCGTTGCGCAGCCACGAACTCGCCGAAGGCTTCGTGAAGAAGGACCAGCAGCTGGTCGTGCAGACCTGCCGGTACGACGGGAAGACGCGGGACGCGCTGCTGGGGGTCGACTTCCTCGCCCTCACGCCGCAGGGGACGCCGACCAGTGCCGCGCACGCGCCGCAGCGCGCCGAACTGGTCCGCGTCGAGACCCCGGGCAAGCAGGACAAGGACAAGCTGCTCCGGCTCGGCCTCGACGTCACCGAGAAGGCCGACGCCACCGGTGTCGAGGTCGTCCTCGCCAACGACGCCGACCGCAAGACTCTGGCGGACAACGGCTTCAAGTCGAAGGTGGTCGAGGCCGACCTTTCGGCGAAGTCGATCCAGAACGCCAAGACCGACCGTGAGTACGCCGCGAAGACGCCGGGCTCCACGCTGCCGTCCGGGCGGACGAGCTACCGGCACCTCTACGACTACCAGTTCGAGGTCAAGGAACTGGCCCGCAAGAACCCCAAGCTCGTCACGGCGTTCACGCTGCCGCAGCCGACCTGGGAAGGCCGTGACGTCATCGGCCTGGAGGTCGCGAGCGACGTCAAGAACATCGCGGACGGCAAACCCGTCAACTTCACCATGGGTGTGCACCACGCCCGGGAGTGGCCGGCGGGCGAGCACGCCATGGAGTGGGCCCACGAGCTGGTCAAGGGCTACACCGGCGGCAACGCCGAGATCCGTGGCCTGGTCGGCCGGACGCGCAACATCATCGTGCCGATCGTCAACCCCGACGGCTTCGAAATCTCCCGTGAGGCCGAGCCCAAGGGCGACTTCTCGCGGTTCGACTATGAGATGAAGCGCAAGAACTGCAACGTCAACGACTCGCCCAAGGAGTTCGCGACCGGCGTCTGCAAGGCCAACCCCGCCGGCCGTGAACGCGGAACCGACCCGAACCGCAACTACGCTGGTTTCTGGGGCGGCGCCGGCGCGTCGACCCTGTGGCGCAGTGACACGTTCCGTGGTTCCGGCCCGTTCTCCGAGCCCGAGACGCAGAACATCCGCTCGATCGTGTCCAACCGTCAGGTGACCAACCTGATCACGCTGCACACCTACTCCAACCTGGTGCTGCGTGTCCCGGGTGTCGCCGCCGTCCGCCCGCCGCTCGACGAGCCCGCGTACAAGGCGCTCGGCGACAAGATGGCCTCGCGCAACGGATACACCAGCCAGCCGTCGTGGGCGCTGTACGACACGACCGGCTCGACCGAGGACTGGTCGTACTGGGCCACCGGTGGCTGGGGCTTCACGTTCGAGGTCGGCCCGAACGAGTTCCACCCGCCGTTCGCCGAAGGTGTCGTCGCCGAATACACCGGTGTCGCCCCCGCGGCCGGCGCGGGCAAGGGTGGAAACCGTGCCGCGTTCATCGACATGCTGGCCAACACCGCCGACCCGGCGGCGCATTCGACGCTGATCGGTACGGCGCCGAAGGGCTACCAGCTGAAGCTGCACAAGACCTTCCAGACGCCGACGTCGCCGGTGGTGCAGCCGGACGGCTCGACGAAGCCGCCGATCTACGTCACCGACGACCTGAACTCGTCGCTGTCCTCCACCGGCGGCCGGTTCGCGTGGTCGATCAACCCGTCGACGCGGCCCTACGTCGCGGGCCGCTACGGCCGCGAGCCGCAGGGTCCGGCGCAGCCCGCGATCCAGGCCGTCAACCCGCCCGGGGTCCCGGCGATCAACCAGAACTACCCGACGGACCCGGCCTCGGAGAGCTTCACGTTCCACGTCGACGGGCTCCCCAAGGTCGACAACGGGAAGTTCAGCGTCGACGTCAAGTGGGCCAGCCAGGACACGGACTGGGACCTGTACGTCTTCGACTCCGCGGGCAACATGGTGTCGTCGTCGGCGAACGGTTCGACCACGGAAGAGCACGCGATCCTGTACGACCCGCCCGCCGGGGACTACACGGCCGTGCTGGTCAACTACTCGCAGGCGAATCCGTCCACTGTGGACGACTGGACCGGCGGCGTGTCGTTCCAGTCGCCGATCCCGCCGACCTACGGCCCCAAGGAGGCGTACCAGCTGACCTGTACGTCGCCGAAGGGCAAGCTCGTCGGGTTGGCGGACGTCTACATCGACCGCGGCCAGACGGTCGACGTCGGTGAGGTCTGCACCCGTTCCGCGCGGGCCAAGAAGGAGCGTTCGGTCCGGTAGTTCTTTGCGCGTGAAGGCCCCCTTCCCTCGGCTCAGCCGAGGGAAGGGGGCCTTCACGCGCTTCGCCCTGAAACGCGGGCCGGTCCCGCAGCACGCGCAGCGTCTACAGTGGACGGCCCCAAGGTGTCGCGAAAGCCACTTTCGGGACGCCAGATGTCTCGAAAGTGGCTTTCGCGACGCGGGGAGTGGGGCCCTGCGCAGGTCGGCACAAGGTTGCGAAAGCCACTTTCGCAACCTTCAACGTTGCGAAAGTGGCTTTCGCGACACCCGCAGGCCAGAGTCTCCGCCGCTTCCCTAAACGGTGCCGACGACCCGGTCCCGCACCACCCGCATCGTCGCCGAGTCCACAGTGGACGGCTCCGCCGCCAGCCACCCGCCGATCTCGTGCAGGAACTGTTCCGGCGTCATCGGCGGCGCGGGGGAGGGATCCTCGAGATCCGTGGTGATCTCCCCGGTCCGGCTCGGGTACACGATCATCGCCCCGCGCAACGCGACCCCCGGCAGGATCCGCCGGTACTCGGCGAGGCTTTCGGCCAGCCTGCTCCCACCGCCGCGGAAGGCGCGGCCGTTGCGCAGCAGCCGGTCGTCGTCATCGGTCTCGTAGTGCCCCGGCAGCCACAGCTTCGATTCGATGAGCACGAGCCGCTTTCCGCACAGCACCGCGTGGTCGACGTCGGCGAACACCGAGTCCGGCCAGGAGAGGCCATGGAAGATCCGGGCGCCGGGCAGCCGGGTCAGGTAGCGCTCGAGCAGGTCGGCGGTGAGCCGTTCGGCGAGTTCGTCGGTCTCGACGCCGGGGGTGCCGAACACGCGTTTCCCGCCGAACTCGGCGGCGAACCGGTTCTTGGCGCGGGACGCCGCCAGATAACCGCGCGCGAGCCGTTGCACGAGCAGGGCCGTCCCGGCGGTCAGGATCAGCCAGACGATCAGCGTTGGGGCCGAGAATCCGACGCCGGTCAGCACCGGCAGCAGCACCAGCACCATCCCGCCGACCGCGGCCACCACCGGGGTGTGCCCGGGGCCGCGCCGCCGCCCGTGCCGCACGCGCTCGTCCTGTGCGGCGAACTCCCACCATTCGAGGTCGTCCGGATCGATCACGACCGGTTCGGGCTCGTAGCCCGGTTCTTCGCCGAAGCGACGCCGCGGCCGCGGCCGGATCGGGGCGCGCACCGAACGGCCGCCCGCGTCGTAGCCGGCGCGCCGCATCGGGTCGCTGAGCGTGTCGTAGGCCTCGCGGACCAGTTGGAAGGTGAGCGCGGATCCGCCGGCGTCGGGGTGATGCGACTTCGCCAGCCGCCGGTACGCGGTCTTGATCTCGTTGACCGAGGCGGCCTTGCCCACGCCGAGCACCTCGTAGTAGTCGACATCGGGCACGGGCGGTTCACCTCCAAAGGGCCGGGCCGCAACACTATTCGGCCGCAGCCGGTCGTCCGCAACCACCTCCGCGGCGCGTCGGGGTGACGCCGCGGGCCATACTGTTTCGCTTGTGGCGGAACGAGGTCCGCCTCCGCCGCGTCCTGGATATCGTGGAGATCGACAGCACGCTAGGGGGAACAGTGGTGGGAGAACCGGTCACGGGTACGGCGGCGGGGGTGCCGTTCACCGTTTTGCCGCCATCGGCCGAGGTCAGCGGCCCCGCGCCGGTGGTCGTCGCCTGGCATATGATCGACGCGCCCCGCACCGACGCGGCGTTCGCGGCCGCGCTGCCGCTGGCCGGGGTGCCCGCGTGGCGGGTCTACCTCGGAATGCCGTTGTGCGGCGCGAGAATGGTCGACGGCAGCATGGACGCGGTGGTCGAGCGGGCCGTCCGGGACGCGGTGCTCGCCTACGCCGACCCGTTCGTCCGGCAGGCGGCGCTGGAATTCCCCGCCGCGCTGGCCGAGCTGCGGGAACGCTTCGGTTTCGACACCGCACGAATGGCCGTCGTCGGCGGTTCCCTCGGTGGTGCCGTGGCGCTCACGATCCTGGCCACCAGGGAGATCCCGGTGCGGGCCGCGGCGCTGGTGAACCCCGCCGTCCGGGCGCGGTCGCTGGTCGGTGTGGTGGAAACCATGCTGGAACAGCCCTATTCGTGGACCGACGAAGCGAATCAAGCGGCGGATCAGCTCGACTTCGTCGCACGATCGGGTGAAATCGCGGCCAGGGACACCCAGGTTCCGCTGCTGGTCGTCAGCGGCGAAGAGGATTTCCCCACCTTCCGCGCGGACGCCGACGAACTCGTCGACGCGGTGCGTGCCCGGTATTCCGTGGCCGAGGACGTCCGGTTGCGCAGGCTCCCCGGTCTCGCCCACCCGCTCGCCGAAGACCCGGGTATCGATCCCGCGCCGCAGCTGCCGATCGCGAAGCTGGCCGACGAAGCGGTCACCGAGTGGCTGGAGCGCCACCTGCGCTGACGTGCGTCAGCAGGCCGGTGGCGGCACCGACCGGGACGGCCCGAACTCCAGGCGCAGCTTGTCGGTCTTGGGGATCACGAACGCGACACCGGTCGACGCCCGCCAGTTCGAGGGCAGGAAGACGTACTGGCCACTGGACTGGAGCAGCAGTTTCAGCCCGGTGTACCGGTACTTGTACGCCGATCCCGGGTCGGCGCATTTCACCTGCGTGACACCGTGCGCGGTGAGGTTGAGGCTTTCCGCGCTGTACACCGTCGCGGCAGGCCTGGCCGGGATCAACCCGGACGCCTCGAAGGCGCGGCTCGTGCCGACAGCTCCCGAGTAGTCCCCGACCGCCCAGAAGAGGCCGATGCTCACCAGGGCGTACCCGGTCACCAGTTCGGCGACGTTCGACCGGGTGCTCCCGGTGCGGCGCGAGGTCCAGTGACGCCAGGAGAAGAGCGCCATCAGGACCCCGAGCGCGAAGCCGACCCCCGGAAGGCCGGGACGGTCGCGAAGGGGTTCCGGGTCGAGCGCGATCACGGTCGTCAAGGCCAGCAGCGCGAGGCCGAGGACGCCGGCGACGGGGGCGCAGATCCGCAGCAGTCGTGACCAGGAAGCCTCGCCGAGGCGGATCTTCAGGAACCTGGTCAGGACGAGGAAGAGCAGCGCGGCGCCCGCGACGCCGGTCAGGGGCAGGAGCACCCCGTCGACGCCGCGCCCGAAGATCTCGTCCGGCGTCTGGCCGAGCAGGGTGTAGTGCACGCGGAAGTAGGCGAAATACGTCTGCGTGTAGACGAGCCCGAAGTAGTAGAGCAGCGCGGTGAGCAGGGTCGTGTTGGCCAGGACCGCGCCGACCAGCTTGAGCGCGTGCGCCGGGCCCGCCGCGGGTTCGGGCTCCGGAGGCGCGGGGGCGCGGAGCCCCCGCCGTAGTGGCCGCCGGACGGTCATCCGCCGGTGGTTTCGCTCGGCTGCGCGCTTTCCGACTTCGACGGAGCCGAGCTTTCGGTCTCGCACGTCCTTGCCTGGATCGTGATCTTCTTGCCGGGACGGACCGGGTTCGGGCCGATGCTGCGGATACAGTTCCCCGCCTTCTCGTCCGCGATCACGACCGTGACCCCGCACCGCCGGGAACTCTCGCAGAGGCGTTCGAGGTTCTGCTCGATCGCGCGTTTGGCGGTCTCGGGGTCGGTGCCGAGCAGGTCGCTGTTGTACTTGATCGGGCTCCCGGGGACGACGCCGGGCGGACGAGAATCCTCCGTGCGGCCTGGTGCCGTCGGAGTCACCTCGGAAGACGCCGTCGGGGCTATCTCCGTCGTCAAATCGCCCGGCGCCGTGTCGCGGGGTGTGGACGTTCCTTCGCAGGCCGCCGCGAACCCGAGTGCGGCGATCGCCAGTGCCGTGCCGAACAGCCGTTTCATGGACCTCACCGTCCCTGGGGAAGACGTCCTTCTCGATAAGGACGCGGAACGAGGGCTCCCTGATACGTCCCGGCTTGGTCCGTTCGGGCGTATTCCCGGGGAATCCGCCCTTTCGGGCAATTCCGGGTGGACCGGAGCACGACAACTTCGCGGACCGGCCTTCCGGCACGCCCGAAATTATGTTAAGAAACTTTACTAACTAACAGGAGGCGCGTTTTGAGTTCATCCCCGCGGCCGGGGCTCGAGCGGAAGATTGGGCCGCTCCAGGCGACCGCCATCAACATGACCCAGATGTGCGGGATCGGCCCGTTCGTCACCATCCCCGCGATGGTGGTGACCCTCGGCGGCCCGCAGGCCATGTTCGGCTGGCTCATCGGCGCGGTGATCGCGCTGGCCGACGGCCTGATCTGGGCCGAACTCGGCGCCGCCCTCCCCGGCGCCGGCGGCACCTACGTCTATCTGCGCGAGGCGTTCGGCGCGCGTACCGGCAGGCTCATGCCGTTCCTGTTCGCCTGGAGCGCGGTGCTGTTCATCCCGCTGATCATGTCCACCGGCATCATCGGGCTCGTCCAGTACCTCGGATACCTGGTCCCCGGGGTCGCCGACGACGGCGGGACGACGGCGCTCGGCAAGGTCATCGGCCTCGGGGTCATCGCCCTGATCGTGCTGGCGTTGTTCCGCAAGATCGGCGAGATCGGGAAGCTGACCACCGTCCTGTTCGGGATCATGCTGTTCGCCGCCCTCTCGGTGATCGTCGCGGCCTTCACCCATTTCGACGGCGCGCAAGCGTTCGCCTTCACGCCCGGCGCGTTCTCGTTCGACGGCGGCGCGTTCTGGGCGGGGCTCGGCGCCGGGCTGATCATCGCCATCTACGACTACCTCGGCTACAACACCAGCGCCTACCTCGGCGGCGAGGTGCGCGACCCGGGCCGGACGCTGCCGCGGTCGATCATCCTCTCGATCCTCGGCATCATGAGCCTGTACTTCCTGCTGCAGCTCGGGGTGCTCGGCTCGATCCCGCTGGAGGAACTGAAGAACGCCACTTCGGTCGCCTCCACCGTGCTGGAACAGGCGTGGGGCACCGGCGCGGCCAAGGCCATCACCGTGTTCATCGTGATCGCCGCGATCGGTTCGGTGTTCGCCGGTCTGCTCGGCGGTTCGCGGGTCCCGTTCGAAGCGGCGCGGGACAAGGTGTTCCTGCCGGTGTTCGCCAAGCTGCACCCGAAGCTGAACCTGCCGACCGCGGGGGTGCTGACGATGGGCGTCATCGCCGCGATCGGCTCCCTGTTCACGCTGACCGCGGTGATCAACGCGGCGGTGACGGTGCTGGTGATCGTCCAGTCGCTCGCGCAGGTCGCGGCGATCGTGGTGCTGCGGCGGCGACGTCCGGACCTGCACCGGCCGTACCGCCAATGGCTCTATCCGATCCCGACGGTCATCGCGCTGCTCGGGTGGGTCTACATCTACTTTTCCGCCACCTGGCTCTCGATCGGGCTTTCGGTGGGCTGGATCGCGCTCGGCGTGGCGGCGTTCTTCGCCTACGCCAAGGCGGAGCGCGTGTGGCCGTTCGGGCCAAAGGGGATTCAGGAAGCGTTCGCGGGGGCGGCAGAGGGGAACGGGAAGTGACGGGGGAAGAACTGATCCTGGGGATCGACTTCGGCGGGACGAAGGTCGCGATCGGGCTTGCCGACCGGGCCGGGAGCCTGCTGGTGACCCGGCGGCTGGACACCGACGCCCAAGCGGGCGCCGGGCAGGTGGTGAGCCGCGCGCTCGCCGCGGCGCGGAAACTGCTCGCCGACGAAGGCGCCGCGGACCGGCTCGTCGCGATCGGCGTGGTCAGCCCGGGCATCGTGCTGGAGGACCGCATCCTGCTCGCGCCCAACGTGCCGGGCTGGGAGGAACTGCGGCTGCGTGACCTCGTCGCCGCCGAGTTCGAGGGGCTGCCGATCGCGGTGGGCACCGACGCCAAGGCGGCGGCGCTCGCGGAATGGCGGTGGGGGGCGCTGGCGGACACGGATCCGGCCGTGTTCCTCTCGCTGGGGACCGGGATCGCCGCGGCGGTCCTGGTCGGTGGCCGGCTGCTGGCCGGCGCCAACGGCGCTGCGGGAGAGATCGGGTACAACCTCCTCTCGCCGCAGGACACCGACGGATTCGCCGGCGGAGCGGCGCCGCTGGAGGAAGCCGTCGGTGGGCGTGGGCTGGGCGGCCGGGCGAGTGCGCTGCTCGGCCGCCCGGTGACCGCGGGCGAGCTGTTCGGCCTCGCCAGGGAGAACGCGCAGGCCAAGGAGCTGGTCGGCGCGGCGCTCGACGAACTGTCGATGCACGTCGCGAACCTCGCCATCGCGCTCGACCCGCAGCGCATCGCCGTCGGCGGGGGACTGGTGCGCTCGGCCGACATCCTGCTGCCCGCGCTGCGCGAGCGGCTCGCCCAGGCCGTCCCGTTCCCGCCGGAACTGGTGTCGGCGAAATTCGACCAGGACGCGTCGCTGCTGGGCGCGATCGCGATCGCGCTGGACGCCTAGCGAGATCACCGACCGAAGCCGCCGGGCGCCCGCTAGATCCGATCTAGCGAATGTCCGGCGGCTTTCTCGCGCCCAAGGGGTGAAGCGAGAGGAGGTCGGTCATGGACGCCAGTCCGCTGCGGGTCGCGGTGATCATCGGGAGCACCCGCGAGGGGCGGGTGGGGGAGGCCGTCGGCAAGTGGTTCACCGGCCGGGCGGAGCATCGGGACGATCTCGTCACCGAAGTGCTCGACCTGGTCGACTTCGACCTGCCCGCGGGACTGCCGGAGCATCCGACGTCCGACATGAAACGGTTCGCGGGGCTGGTCGACGAGGCCGAGGCGTTCATCGTCGTCACGCCCGAGTACAACCGCAGTTTCCCGGCGTCGCTCAAGCAGGCGATCGACTGCGCCTACGACGAGTGGCGCGCGAAGCCGGTCGGTTTCGTCTCCTACGGCTACCGCTCGCAGGGGCTCTACGCCGTGGAGCAGCTGCGCACGATCTTCACCGAATTGCACACGGTGACCATGCGCGACACCGTGGCCTTCAACCTCCTCGACGGCACCTTCGCCCGCGACGGCACCCCGTTCGACAGCGACGGGCAGGGACAGGCCGTGACCACCCTGCTCGACGAGCTCGCCTGGTGGGGCCTCGCCCTGCGCGAAGCGCGCGCCGCTCGCCCCTACGTCTGCTGAATACTTCTGAAAGGAAACGGAAAATGAGTGAACTGGCCATCGAAGCCACGGGGCTGGTCAAGGTGTTCGGGGACAACCGCGCGGTCGACGGGATCGACCTGCAGGTCCCCGCCGGCACCGTGTACGGCGTCCTGGGGCCGAACGGCGCCGGCAAGACCACCGCGGTGAAGATGCTCGCGACCCTGCTCCGCCCCAACGGCGGGGAAGCACGGATCTTCGGCAAGGACGTCGTCCGCGACGCCGACGCGGTCCGGTCCATGGTGAGCCTGACCGGGCAGTACGCCTCGGTCGACGAAGACCTGACCGGCACCGAGAACCTGGTGCTGATCGGCAGGCTGACCGGGCACCGCAAACCGGCCGCCCGCGCCCGGGCGGAGGAACTGCTCGCGGCGTTCGGCCTGACCGAAGCCGCGGGCAGGCAGGTGAAGAACTACTCCGGCGGGATGCGGCGGCGGATCGACATCGCCGCGAGCATCCTCAACACCCCGGACGTGCTCTTCCTCGACGAGCCGACGACCGGGCTCGATCCCCGCAGCCGCAACCAGGTCTGGGACATCGTGCGCGCCATCGTCAAGCACGGCACCACGGTCCTGCTGACCACGCAGTACCTCGACGAGGCCGACCAGCTGGCGTCCCGGATCGCGGTCATCGACCACGGCAAGGTGATCGCCGAAGGCACCAAGGGGCAGCTGAAGGCGTCGGTCGGGGCAGGCGCGGTCCACGTCCGGCTGCGCGAGGCCGACCAGCGTGCCGAGGCCGAAGCGCTGCTCGTCCGCAGCCTGGACGCCCAGGTGCTGCTGGAGCCGGACCCCGTCGCGCTCACCGCGCGGCTCACGGGCGAAAGCACCGAACAGGGTGCCGCCGAGCACGCCGCGCGCGCACTGTCCGAACTCGCGCGCGCCGGCATCGTCGTCGACACCTTCTCCCTCGGCCAGCCGAGCCTCGACGAGGTCTTCCTGGCCCTGACCGACCGCACCGCCACGCCTGAGGAGAGTGCGGCTTGACCGCGGAATCAAGTCCGCCACCGGTATTTCCGGCGGCCGAAAGGCGCACCAACCCAACTCGCTCGCGCGGTACTGAGGAGAGTGCGGCTTGACCGCGGAATCAAGTCCGCCACCGGTATTTCCGGCGGCCGAAAGGCGCACCAACCCAACTCGCTCGCGCGGTACTGAGGAGAGATCAGCTTGAGCACCACGGCAGTCAAAGACAACGAACCCGTTCTCGCGGCACCGAAGGCGGAGGATCTCGCCGCCGTCCTGATCGCGAAGAACCGCCCTCAGCGCCCCAGCGCGCTGTCGACTTCGGTCACCTTCGGGTGGCGCGCGATGCTGAAGATCAAGCACGTGCCCGAGCAGCTGTTCGACGTCACGGCGTTCCCGATCATGATGACGCTGATGTTCACCTACCTGTTCGGCGGCGCGCTGTCCGGTTCGCCGACGCAGTACCTGCAGTTCCTGCTGCCGGGCATCATGGCGAGCAGCATCCTGATGATCACCATGTACACCGGGATCTCGGTGAACACCGATATCGAGAAGGGGGTGTTCGACCGGTTCCGCACGCTGCCGATCTGGCGGCCGTCGGCGATGGTCGGCTACCTGCTCGGCGACATGCTGCGGTACCTCATCGCGTCGCTGGTGATCCTCGGCGTCGGGCTGATCATGGGCTTCCGCCCCGCCGGCGGATTCGGTGGCGTGGCCGCCGCGATCCTCCTGCTGCTGGCGTTCTCGTTCGCGTTCTCGTGGATCTGGACGATGTTCGGCCTGCTGCTGCGCAGCGAGAAGTCGGTGATGGGGGTCAGCATGATGGTGCTGTTCCCGCTGACCTTCCTCAGCAACATCTACGTCAATCCGGAGACGATGCCGGGCTGGCTGCAGGCCTTCGTCGACGTGAACCCGGTGACCCACGTGGTCGCGGCGGTCCGCTCGATGATGGACGGCAACTGGGACGGCGGCGAGATCAGCTGGGTGCTGATCGCCGGCGCGGTCATCCTCGCGATCTTCGGCACCTTGACGATGCGCCTCTACAACCGCAAGTGACCTGGGGTCGTGAGTGTTCCGGCGATCCGGAACACTCACGCCCCGCTTGCGGCTTCGCGTGATCAGGCGGACGACACGCGTGTTTGGACGGACGCCTCACGGCGGAACCGGGCCACGCGCGTGTCGTCCATCCAGTCACGAGTGTCGTCCGTTCAGTCACGCGCGCCGTCCCTCTGATCACGCGTGCCGGCCGGTTCGTACCGGAGATCTCGCGGCTCACAGCCGCCAGGGGACCTTGTCTTCGGGCGCGTACCGGCACGAGGAACCGGTGTTGACCGCCGCGCGCAGGTGCGCGGCCAGCGCCGGATGCTGCTCGTCCAGTTTGCGCAGGGTGTCCCGGATCCGGGCGGTCACCGTCTTGCGGGCGCGTTCCGCCTCGTCACCGAGCCGCCGGGTCCGGCCCCCGAGCCCGGCCGCGGACCGCAGCTCGGCGAGCAGCGCGTCCCGTTCACGGTCCAGCGTGGCGGCGCGCGCGTCCTGGCCCATCCCGGTCGCGGTGTCGATCAGTTCGTCCAGTTCGTCGAGCCGCGCGCGGTACCGGGCCTTCGCCTCGTCGTCGAGGACGGCGTCTCCGCCGAGGCTCTTCGCGGCGACGACCACCTCGCCACCTTCGGGATCGAGCAGCCGCACGGCCGGCACTTCCGAACCCGGCCTGCCGAGCAGGAAGTGCAGGTCCCGCAAGCCTTTCGAGTCCGGAAGGTGGGCGGTGACACCGTCGAAGTGCAAGGTCCACACGGCATCGTCGCGACGGAACTCCGCCCTCGGCGCCGCCTGGGCCCGCGTCTCCTCCCGCGCCTTCGTCATCCTGGCCACGACCGGCCGCATGCCCAGCGCGGTGGCTTCTTCGGTCACTTCGGCCAGGAGGGCCGCCGCGGCCGCCGCGTCGCCTTCGAGATTCCGGCCGAGCAGCGCCTTCACCAGCCAGGACTTGGCTTCGGTCGCCCAGACCGTCGCCCGGAGGCGATCCGCGGAGAGCGCGGCGCCGCGCAGCCGGTCCACCGCGTCGTTCCAGCGTTCCTGCGCCAGGTCGAGCCTGCCGAGCCAAAGGTCGACCGGGCCGGAGATCTCGCAGCCGTACAGGGAGACCAGCCACTCCCCGCTGTAGGGCGCGAGCGGCGCGCGGGCCGCTTCGCAGCGCTCGGGATCGCGGGAGACCGCCGCCGTCTGCGCCTGACAGCGCAACCACAACGCTTCCAGATCGCGAGGGTACGGCTTCACGTCGGCCGCGAGCTCGGTGAGCCGGACGGCTTCCCCGACGTCCTCACGCTGGGCCGCGGTGATCGCCTCCAGCATCCGGCCGTAGACGTATCCGCTGCGCGAGATCTCGCGGTGCAGCCCGGCGAGATCGTCGAACCGCCCCTCCAGGCACCACCGGATCCACCGCTGCAGCTGGTGCAGGTCGGCGAAGTGGGGATGCTCGTCGCCGGCGTGACACGAGACCACCTGATGGATATACGCCTCGGCTTCGGCGAACCGGCCCTGGAGGGTGGCGATGATGCTCTGATCGATCCGGGACGCCAGTTGCGAACTCGGCGCCCTGCCGGTGGCCGCCAGCGCGAGAAACTCTTGGTACTGCTCGAAATACCGGGGCTCGCCCTGTTCGAGCTGCGCTACCCACTTGAAGGACGCCGCGTAGTGCTCCAATTCCGGATTCGCCGTGCGACGGCCGACGGCGACCAGCTCGTCGGTGAGCCGTTCCCGCTCCGCGGCGCTGCCCGGCCCCCAGATCGCGTCGTGCCGTGCCCACAAACCGAACAACAGCGCGGAATCGTCCTGGTCGGCGCGGGCGGTCATCATGACGCGGGCGGAGAGCTCCTGCGTCATCTCCTCGACGGTGAGCTCCTGCCCGGGCTCGCGGCCGCAAAGCCGCGCGTGCGCTTCGGTGAGCACCTTGACCGTCTCGTCGACCCGGACGCTCTTGTGATCGGCGCGGACGAGGGTCAGCGCCAGGCGGGCGAGGAGATCGTCGTCGTCGAGATCATGGATGAGCGCGGAAACCTCGTCGAGGACCTGTCTGCCCTCGTCCGATTCGTGATGGCGGGTCAGATGCGCGCCCAGTTCGAGGGCGATGACCGCCTGTCGCCGCCGGTCCTCGGCGATCTCCAGCGCCCGCCGGTAGTGCGTGGTCGTCTCCTCGATCGCCATCCGGCCGGTGGCGTCGATCGCGGCGGCCAGCAACAGGTCGATGGCCTCGTCCGGATCGAGTTCCCGTCCGGCGAGCAGCGCGTGACGGGCCAGGTCCGCGGGGAAGAGGCTGTCCCGTGACGCCGGCGTCTCGCGGACGGCCGCGACGACGGCGGCGTGCTGCTTCCGGCGGTCCGACTCGGAGAGACTCGCGTACAGCGTTTCGCGGACGAGGTCGTGGGCGAAGGCGAAGCGTCCTTGTCCTTGCACCACCACGAGTCGTGCCGCGACGGCCTGGTCGAGCAGCCGGTCGACCTGGGGAACGGGTGCCGACGCCACGCCCGCGAGCAGCCGGCGGTGGAACTCCCTGCCGAGTACCGACGCGGTGGTCAGCAGATCGAGGACCGGCTGGGGCAGCAGGGAAAGCCGTCGCTGCAGAGCGTCGGCCACGCCGGGGGCGATGGTCTCGGCGGAACCCCCGCTGTGCCAGAGCCGCGCCGTCTGCTCGACGAAGAACGGGTTGCCGCCGGTGCGGCGGTGGACCTCGGCGACCAGCGCGTCGTCGGGTGCCGCGCCCGCCGTCCTGGTCATGAGCGCGCCGACCTCGTCCGGTTCGAGGCCGGTGAGAGTGACCGAAGTGGCCTTCGTGAGCAGCGGCATCATGAGCGAGCGAAGCGGGTGATCGGTCGCCTCGACCTCGACATCCCGGTAGGTGCCGATCAGCAGCAGCCGCTCGAACCAGGTGTGCTGCGCGGCGAATTCGAGCAACCGCAGCGACGCGGCGTCGGCCCAGTGCAGATCGTCGAGCACCACCACGATCGGCCGGTCCTGGGAGGCGGCGACCAGCACGCTCGTCACCGCGTCGTACAGCCGGAACCCGTCGGCCGCGCCGTCGCCGCGCGCCTCACCGAGCAGGACGTCCAGTTCGCTGTCGGCCATCGCGGCCCAGCGGCCCTGCCCGACCGCGCGCCGCAACCCGCGGACCACCTGTGTCCACGGCCAATAGCCCGGTGCGCTCGCCGAGTCCCAGCAGGACCCGTTGAGCACCAGGGCGCCAAGGCGTTTCGCCTCGTCGGCGGCGCCGGTGACGAGCGTGGTCTTGCCGATCCCGGCCTCGCCGGTGACCAGCACCAGCCCGCCGTGGCTTTCGGCGGCACGGGCGATCTCCGCGCGGAGAACCCCCGCGGGATGGTCACGTCCGATGAGCGCGGCTGACATGTCCGAATCCTCCCAGTAAGGTCCGACAATCTCACGACGCGCGCCCGATGTCAGGCGTTACCCCCGGTCCGTCGTGACCGACGGTGACCGACGTCTCCCGGTCGCCGGGAACCCCCGGCGTGCGAAAACCGACTTTCTGGACGTGACTAATCGAGTGGGACGGCGGGTGAACAGCCGTCGAAATTCCTGCCCCGCGGGGCGAAGGCGGCCTGTTGTGCCAGGTCAGGTGATCGGCGGCTGGAGTAGGGTGCGGGGTATGGGGAGCATTCGCTCGCGCGTGCTGGCTTGGATCGGCCGGCGCTACCTCGCGCGTCAGCAGAAGAACGGTTTCGACCTGTCCAAGATGTCGATCATCCCGGACAACGCGCTGCTGCCGCTCAAGCGCGACGGTCTCGACCCGGTGGCCGAGCTGGGCCGGATCCGCGCGACGGAGCCGATCAGCAAGCTCGACCTGCCGTTCGGGATGAACGGCTGGCTGGTCGCCGGCTACGACGAGGCCAAGGCCGTGCTCGGCAAGGTGAGCGAGTTCAGCAACGACTTCACGAACCTGGTCGGGAACGCCGGCGTCACCGAGGACCAGAACCCCGGCGGGCTCGGGTTCGCCGATCCGCCGGTGCACACCCGGCTGCGGCGGCTGCTCACGCCCGAGTTCACCATGCGGCGGCTGTCGCGCCTGGCGCCGCGGATCGACGAGATCGTCGCCGACCAGCTCGACGCGATGGCGAAGGCCGACGGTCCCGTCGACCTTTGGGAGGCCTTCGCGCTGCCGATCCCGTCGCTGACGATCTGCGAACTGCTGGGCGTCCCGTACGAGGACCGCGACGATTTCCAGCGGCTGAGCACCGCCCGGTTCGACCTCTTCGGCGGCGCGGGCGCGTCGCTCGGGGCGATGACCGAGTCACTGTCCTATCTGGACGAGATCGTCAAGAAGCAGCGCGAGAACCCGGGCGACGGCCTGCTCGGCATGCTCATCAAGGAGCACGGCGACGAAATCGACGACCGTGAACTCGCCGGCCTCGCCGACGGCGTGCTCACCGGCGGGCTGGAGACCACGGCGAGCATGATCGCGCTCGGCGCGCTCGTGCTGCTCAAGGACCGCTCGCTGTTCGAGACCGTCCGCGGCGACGACGAGGCGGTCCACAAGTTCGTCGAGGAACTGCTGCGCTACCTGACCGTCGTGCAGATGGCGTTCCCTCGGTTCGCCAAGGAGGACATGGAGGTCGCGGGCGTCCGGATCGCGAAGGGCGACATCGTGCTCGTCTCGCTCAGCGTCGCGAACCGGGACGGCGACCTCGGCGAGGACATGGAGAAGTTCGACGCGACCCGCGAGCCGACCTCGCACCTCGCCTTCGGCTGGGGAATCCACCGGTGCATCGGTGCCGAACTGGCCAGGATGGAACTGCGCACCGCGTATCCCGCGCTGGTACGCCGGTTCCCCGAGATGCGGCTGGCGATCGAACCGGACGCGGTCGGCTTCCGGAAGGTCTCGATCGTCTACGGCGTCGACGCGTTGCCGGTGCTGCTGGACTGAACCTCAGGCGACTCCTCTCGGGCGGAACTGGATGCTGATCCTCGGCCCGACCGGTCTGGCGGTCTTGGGGACGGCGTGTTCCCAGGTCCGCTGGCAGCTGCCGCCCATGACGATCAGGTCGCCGTGGCCGAGGGCGTGCCGGACGGTCTCGCCCCCGCCACGCGGCCGCAGGGCCAGCTGGCGGGCGGCGCCGACCGAGACGATCGCCACCATGGTGTCCTCGGTGCGGGACCGGCCGGTGTCGTCGCCGTGCCAGGCGACGCTGTCGCGCCCGTCCCGGTAGAAGCACAGGCCGGACGTCACGAACGGCTCGCCGAGCTCGTCCGCGTAGTGCGCGGAGAGCGTCTCCCTCGCCTCTGTGAGGATCGGGTGGGGGAGCGGCATGCCTTCGCGGTAATAGCTCAGCAGCCGGGGGACGGCGACGACGCGGTCGTACATCTGCCGCCTTTCGGCGTGCCATGGCACGTCTTCGGCGAGCCGGGTGAACAGCTCGTCGGCGCCGGCGAGCCAGCCCGGCAGCACGTCGATCCAGGCGCCACGGGTCAGCTCGGTGCGCCGGAGCCCGTCGAGCGAGCCCAGCCCGAGCGCGGCGCACTCGTCGAACAGCGAGGCTTGAAGCGCGGGTGTCATGGCAACCGAACCTACCCCCGTTCCGCTCGTTTGTCGAACGGGTGTTCGAGTGGCACGATGGTTCGCATGATCGACACAGCGAAGTCCGCCGACGGGACACCGATCGTCTTCGAACGACGTGGCGCCGGTCCCGTCGTGGTCGTCGTCGCGGGCGCGGGCAACGATCGGCACGGTGACGAACCGCTGGTCGCGGAGCTGACGGCCGAGTACTCCGTGGTGACCTACGATCGGCGGGGCCGCGGCGACAGCGGGGACACCGCGCCGTACGCGGTCGAGCGCGAGATCGAGGATCTGGCCGCGGTCGTCGCCGCGCTCGGCGAGCCGGCGATCGTGCACGGCATCTCCTCCGGTGGCGCGCTCGCCCTCCTCGCCGCCGCGGCGGGAGTGCCGATGGCCCGGCTGTCGGTCTTCGAGCCGCCCTATCGCGGCGAAACGGAAGACGTTCCCGAGGGATACGCCGAGCGGATGCGCGAGCTGGTCGCGGCGGATCGCTGGGACGACGCCGCCGCCCTGTTCATGATGTCCGCGGTCGGCGCCCCGGAGGAGGCCGTGGCGGAGGCCAAGGAGACGCCGGTGTGGGCCGAACTGCGGTCGTTCGCGCCGACGCTCGTTTACGACGCCTTCGTGATGCGGGACTCCAAGGTGCCCGGCGAGCTGGCGTCGATCGCGACGCCTGTCCTCGTGGTGAACAGCAACGGCAGCACGGACTGGCTGAAGGCCGCGGCACTCGTCACCGCGAAGGTGGTCCCTGGGGCGCTCCAGGTCGGGCTGGACGGCGAGTTCCACAGTGTCCCGCCGGAGCGGCTCGTACCGGAACTCAGCGCGTTCTACCGGGATCCTCGGTGAGGCGCAGGTACGCCGCGCCCCGCGGGGAGATCCGGTAGCCGACTTCGAGGCTGAGTGTCAGGCCGAGGTTCTTGAGCTTGCGGATATCGACCTTCAACGGATCCTTCTCGCGGCCGAGGAGGTCGGCGAGTTCCTGTGCGCGGCGTCCGGGATTGTCTCGGATGAGGCGCAGGGTCTCGTGTGTCCACGGATGCCGTCTGTCCATCTTGGACAGACGGCGGCGGATCGTCTCCACGTCCTTTTCGGACAGTTCGGCGTCCGCGCTGAGCGCGCGCCGGGGGTCGGGCCCGAGATGGCGCAGCTGGACGCGGTACACCGGGGCGTCCGCGGGGCCGCGCAGCGTGCCCCGCACCGCGTTCGCCGACTCCGCGCCGGACCGGCGGGCGTCGGCGTCGGTGATGGCGGCTGGGTCGACGATCTCGACCGAGACGACCTCGATCACCCCGGCCTCCAGGCGCATCACGTCACCCGGGTGGACGTTCTGTTTCGACCAGCGCCGGAAGGCCAGGTCGATCGTCCCGGCCGCCAGTCCTTCGAGGACCGTCAAGGAGAGGATCACCGTCGTTACCCAATCAGCGGGACGCCGGGGCGTCAACGTCTTGTCCGATGACGGTTCGCGCTCGTACAGTCGCAGCCTGGTCCTGGTCTGGACCATCACCGCCGCCCTGAGTGTGCAGGAGGCAGGATGCGGAGACGACTTCGGACCGCCGGGGTGGTCACGGCGGCCGTGCTCGGCCTGATCGCGTCGGCGATGCCGGCGACCGCCCAGGTCGGCACCGGGCCGTGGACGGCGGAGAATCCGTCGTTCAACGTCCAGGAACGCGGCTGTGGCAACGTCGACGGGCTGAACTTCGAGCTGACCTGCTCCACCGGAAGCGGTGATCAGCGGGCGGAACGGCGCTACGTGACCTACACCGGCGGGACCCGGCAGTTCGAGGGATCGTTCCGGATCACCAGCATGGCGGGTAGCCGGATCAGCCTGAAGCAGACCTTCCGCGACGCGCCGACCGCCGGGCCGTACTTCATGCTCGCGGTCGAACGCGGCGGGCGGCTCTACGCCGTCCACGGCGGGGACACGCTGGGGAGCGGGGCGACCGTCGGGACGTCCGTGCGGGTCAACACCGTGCACCAGGTCGGGAGCACGCACAAGGTGTACATCAACGGTTCGCTGAAGCAGACCGTGAGCAGCAGTTCCGGGAGCTACTACGACAAGTTCGGCGCCTACCGGACGGCCAGCGGCGCCGGGCCGGTCAAGGTGACGTGGAGCGGGATCAAGTTCTGGCGGAAGTGAGCCCGAGTCCGTGAAGGCCTTCTTCGCTCAGGAGGCCTTCACGACTGGGGCCCGCGGCGCCACGCGTCGAGGTCCGTCCACGCCTGGAGCGTCTGCCTGCTCTCGAACCGGCGTCGTTCCCCGGTGACCGGATCGGTGAATTCGAGGACCTTCGCCAGAAGTTGCAAGGGTTCGGTGAAGTCGTCGAGCGGGGTTTCGGTCAGCTCCGGGTAGAAGTCGTCGCCGAGGATCGGCAACCCGAGTCCGCTCATGTGCAACCTGAGCTGGTGGGTGCGGCCGGTCGCGGGGATCAACCGGTAGCGGCCGAGGCCGTCGCGGTGTTCGATGAGCTCGACCCGCGTTTCGGCGTTGGGTGGCCCGTCGACCTCCTGCGCGGCGATGACCCCGCGTTCCTTGACGATGCGGCTGCTGATCTCGCGAGGCAGCGCGATGTTCGGGTCGTACCGGGCGATCGCCTCGTATTCCTTGTGCACCAGGCGATCCCGGAACATCGTCTGGTATTTCCCGCGGACCTCGGGGGTGATCACGAACAGGATGAGCCCCGCGGTGACCCGGTCGAGCCGGTGGGCGGGGCTGAGCCGGGGAAGGTCGAGCTCGCGGCGCAGGCGGACCAGCGCGGTCTGCAGGATGTGCCGCCCGCGCGGGATCGTCGCGAGGAAATGCGGTTTGTCGGCGATGAGGAAATGCTCGTCGCGGTGCACGACGGAGACCTCGAACGGCACCTCGACCTCGTCGGGCAGGTCGCGATGGAACCAGATGAACGAGTCCGGCACGAACGGGGAATCGACGCCCAGCGGCCCGTCGAGCCCGACGATGCGCTCCTCCCGGAGCATCTCCTCGATCCGCTCGGGCGCGACGCGGGGAAGCCGCTCGACGAGGTGCTCGCG
Organism: Amycolatopsis roodepoortensis; assembly: GCF_024628825.1. Classification (NCBI taxonomy): domain Bacteria; kingdom Bacillati; phylum Actinomycetota; class Actinomycetes; order Pseudonocardiales; family Pseudonocardiaceae; genus Amycolatopsis; species Amycolatopsis roodepoortensis. The sequence goes on along the minus strand of NZ_CP102415.1, from coordinate 1,555,836 downwards.
CAACGTCGTCCACGGCCCCTCGGCGGGCATCTTGAGCCTCGCGGGATCGAGCCCGTGACGGGGCGGGAGCGGCGGGCGGAGCTTGCGTCTCATCACCGGGCACTCTAGCCGTGTGGGCTCGTCCGTCCTGGTCGCGGGCGGGTGCCGCCGGGCGTCGGCTGGCGGCGGGGTGTCGCGAAAGCCAGGCGGATTCATGCGGTGGTCGCAACGTGCTCTGTTTAGGACAGTAGCGTGGTGAGTTTTTCGAGTGGGGTGTGCCAGTCCAGTGTTTTGCGGGGGCGGCTGTTGAGTCGTGCGGCGACTGCGGTGAGGTGTTCTGCGGTGTGCTGGTGCAGGTTGGTCCCTTTGGGGAAGTACTGGCGAAGCAGGCCGTTGGTGTTCTCGTTCGTCCCGCGTTGCCATGGGGAGTGCGGGTCGCAGAAGTAGATGGCCAGGTCGGTGGCGAGGGTGATGTCGGCGTGACGGGCCATCTCGTTGCCCCGGTCCCAGGTCAGTGACCGCCGCAACTGGTGCGGGAGGGTCTGGATCGCGTCGATCATCGCGTCCCGGACCTGGATCGCGTCGTGGCCGTGGGGCAGGTGCAGCAGTACGACGAACCGAGTGGAGCGTTCCACGAGGGTGCCGATCGCGGACTTGTTACCGGCACCGGTGATCAGGTCGCCTTCCCAATGCCCCGGGACTGCCCGGTCCTCGGCTTCGGCCGGCCGTTCGCTGATCTCGACGAGGTCAGGGATCCGTGACCGTCGTGCCTGTGCTTGCTTGCGCGGGCGGCGCAGCGCCCGTCCTGTCCGTAAACACGCGGTGAGCTCGCGGCGCAGCGCTCCCCGGCTCTGCACATACAAGGACTGGTAGATCGTCTCGTGTGACACTCGCATCTCCGGCCGGTCGGGGAACTCCATCGCCAGCCTGGCTGTGATCTGCCCCGGAGACCACTCCTGCAGCAACCGCGCCTGCACATGATCCCGCAACTCGCGATTACCGGCCTCGGCCAGCTTCGCGGTCTTCGGCCGCCGGGCCCGATCCCGCGCCGCCGACTCCGCCCGATGTGCTCGATACCCGCCCCGGCCACCATTGTTCGTCACCTCCCGGCTGATCGTCGACGGGGCCCTGCCCAGCTGCCGAGCGATCTCCCGATACGAGAGATCCCCGGACAGACCACGAGAAATCTCCTCCCGCTCAGCCAAACTCAGATAGCGCTCACCCAACGAGCCAGGTGCGTTCCCGATCACCCCGCCAGCCTGCGCGAACCACCGCCGCCCGGTCTCGTGCGACACATCCACCAAACGGGCTGCAGGCTTGGGCAGACACCCCGCCCGCACCGCATCCCAGAACCGCACCCGCACCACACGCGGCAACACCAACCCACCAGCCACCACAACTCCCAGCTCACGAAGGATGTTGCAACGACCCCATGAATCCGCCCCACTTTCGGGACATCATGCGTCCCGAAAGTGGCTTTCGCGACATCTCCGGAGTTATCCACAGTGTGGCTGGTGTGACGAGTTGTCCACAGGTAGCGCCGAAGACACTGGTGGCCGCGGGTCGGCGAGGTCGACGATCACGAGGTGCAACCTGGAGACTGGGCCCGTGATCCCGAGGGGCTCTACCAACACAGTCGTGGCGGCGTGATCACCGTTGCCCGGTTGACGGAACTCGGCGTTCCGTCGAGGACCTGCTATCGACGGTGCCGTCCGGGACAGCGGTGGCGCCGTCTGTTACCGGGAGTCTTGATGCTCAATTCCGGCGAGCCGACGCGACGGCAGCTCGTCGACGCAGCACTTCTGTACGCCGGGCCGGACGCGGTGGTGACGGGAGCGACCTCGTGCCGTCGGCAAGGGTTGAAGATGCTGCCGGACGGTGACTTCCGAGTCCATCTTCTGGTGCCCCTCGAGCACAAGGTCGGCAGTTCCGGGTACGTGATCGTCGAACGAACGACCCGGCTGCCGCAGGCGGTCGTGTCCGGCGGAGTGCCGCTGGCACCGCTGGACCGTTCGGTACTCGACTGCTGTCGCCGCCTTGGCTCGCGCCACGAGGTTTCCGCTCTGCTGGCAGAGGCGGTGCAGCGGGGCGCGAGACTGCCGGAGCTGTTCGCCGAACTCGATGCCGGAAGCAGTCGCGGCACCGCGATCCCGCGCGAGGCGTTGCATCGGATCGCCGACGGAGCCCGCTCGGCCGCGGAGGTCGACGCGATGAAGGTGTGGCGGATGAGCGGCTTGCCGGAACCCTTGTGGAATCACGAGTTGCGGGATGAGAACGGCGAATACATCGCGACCGCCGACGGGTACTTCGCGTCGGCCGGGATGGCCTGGGAGATCGATTCGTACGACTTCCACTTCGGCAAGCAGCAGTACGCCGCGACGGTGGCGAGAAACGCCAGGTACGCGGCTGCGGGGATCGTCGTTCTCCAGACCTTGCCGAGCCGGTTACGAACGGAGCCGAAGCAGGTGGCCGCCGAACTCGTAGCCGCCTACCGTGCTGCCGAAGCGCGCACGCGACGGGCGGCCTGATCCCCCGGTGGCCGCGCTTCGGTGTCGCAAAAGCCACTTTCGGGACATCAGGTGTCCCGAAAGTGGCTTTCGCGACACCGGCTTCCCGCGGGCGGCAACACCGGGCGGAGGAGGGGAGGGCGCCCCAGCGGATCAGGAGCCGGCCTGGTTCCGGTACCGCGCGAGGTACCGCTCGGTCACCTCGGCTTCCGCGACCGCCACGGCCTCCGCGCGCGTCCGGCGCCCGATACCCGGCGGGAAGCCGTTCTTGGCGAGCCGGTGCTCGATGCTCTCCTCCATGTACGCCATCGAGTAGAAGTACGCGACGAGCGCGGCCATCAGCACGATCGCCAGCCGCAGGGTGAGCGGGCCGGGCAGGAGCAGCCACACGGCGCAGAGCGGCGCGATCATCACCGTGCTGCGGGCGACGTGCCGCCAGCGCCAGCTTCCCGTGGTCGCGTCGTGGAGGATCCAGGCGTGGTAGCGCTCGGGCAGCCTGCCGCCGAGTGAGTACCACAGCCAGCGGAACACGTCCGGGCGCTTGCGGGGCATCGGGCGACTCCTTCCGTCGATGCCGCCACAGTACACTAACGATTAGTACGCTAAACATTAGCGTCGCGGCTAGGATCGGCGGCATGAACTCGAAGGGGCCGGAGATGAAGTCGATCGATCTGGGCGAGGACCCGCTCGCGCTCGAACGTCAGGTGTGTTTCGCGCTGTCGGTCGCGTCGCGCAGCGTCATCGCCATCTACCGTCCGCTGCTGGAACCCCACGGGCTCACCCATCCGCAGTACCTCGTCATGCTGGCGCTGTGGGAGCGCGGCCCACAGGCGGTCAAGGACTTGAGCGTTACCCTGCGCGCCGAGCCCGCGACGCTGTCACCACTGCTCAAGCGCCTGGAGACGATCGGTTACGTCACGCGCAGGCGCAGTTCCGAGGACGAGCGGCTGCTGACGGTCGAGTTGACGGAATCCGGTCGCGCGTTGCGCGCGGAGGCGGAAAAGATCCCGTACCGCGTCGTGGAGAAGCTCGGCATGGAGGTCTCCGAGCTGGAGGCGCTGCACAAAGCACTGACCCGCGTCATCGAAGCCACGGCTTGAGCGAACCGAAACCGTGGTGTGACGAAATGAGGGTGTGAAGCCGCTCCGGGGTGGGTAATTCCCGTCACGCCAACTCAAAGTGACAGGAAGATGAGGGACCGTGACCACCTCGACCCCCGCGCCCACGGAAGCAGGTCTGGAGCTCAAGACCAGGCTGAACGCCTACCTGGAGGACGTGGCCGCGGCACTGGGGATACGGATGGAGGCGTCCACGGTCGACCTCACCGGTCCGGTCACCGCCAGGATGAGGCTCAACTGGCGTCTTCCCGGTTTCCCCGAGCGCGACGTCGACCTGATGTGGCACGAAGAGCACGGCTGGTCGGCCGCCGTGGCGACGCATTCGGACGACGATCACCACGTCGTCGTCGCCTACCTCGGCGGCCGGACGGTGGCGTCGCAGCCGCGGCTGGTCGCCAGGTTCGCCGAAACCCTCCGCACCGGGGACCACCAGGACTGCTGGCCCGGCGCGCCGACGCTGCGCACCGCCGGCGGGCCGTCCGCGCTCGCCAAGGAGCTTTCCGCCTGGGCCTGATCACCCGGGCGGCGTGAGGACGACGTCGAGCGCGATCGCGATCTCCCTGCCGATCAGGAACCTCGGCGCGCGGAGACCGATCGCCCTCCGGTCGAAGACGGCGCCGGCGACCACTCGCCAGGTGCCGTCGCCGTTGTCCACCGGCCCGGTACCGGTGACTGTCAGCGGACACGACTCGCCACGCGCTCCGAGAGCGCCGTGGACCGACCACTCGTCCGGGCCACCCTCGACGCGGTCGGCCGTGAAGGTCAGGACGGGCTGTGTGTCGATCGCCAGCAGACCGGGTTTGCGCAGGTCGGCGTCGCGTTTGGTGTTGCCGGTGTCGATGCCGTCGAGGTCCAGCGCGGCCTCGACGGCGGAGACGCCGTCCGCGGAGACCCGCACCGAACCCAGGCTGACCGGGATCGAGCCGTGAACCACGCGGAAGCCGAAGTTCCGGACGGTGAACGTGGCCGAGGTCCGTTCGGCGAGCACGGTCCAGGTGCCGACGCGTGCGGATGTCCCGGCGGTCATCGCGGCTCACCCACCAGGCCGAGCGAGGGCAGCGACGTGTGGAGCACGCGGTGGACGTCGATCCGGTCCGGACCCGGCAGCAGCGCGGGATCCTCGCCGGGCAACAGTTCCGTGCTCATGATCGTCTTCTGGACGGCCTCCATCGCCTCGATCGACTCCGTGAAGCCGAGGACGAGCATGGACCGGTCTTCGGCGGTCAGGACGTAGAAGCCGCCGACCCCGTCGAGTCCCCGGACCGCGGGCCGAATCCGCTCGCGCCCGCCGAATCGCGCGGCGTCGGCCTGTGCCGGGGTGAGCGGCCGGTCGAACCAGGTCGCCTGCGCGATCTCGGGCTCGGCCGTGCCGCCTTCGACGTCGGAGACCTCGAAGACCCGGGCGTCGAAGGTGCCGGGTGTGCGCCGGTCTGCCGCGGCGAGCGCGGACCCGCGGTCGCGCCACAACGCGACGACGAGCCCGGTCAGGCCGCCGACCTGGGCGAGGGTGCAGGTCCCGGGCGATCCCGTGCCGGGGTGGAGTTCGGCGGCGAGGGCGTGACCCCAGCCCGCGGACTCGCCGGCGTGCGAACGCCGGAACTGGTGGACGGTGGCGTACATGGGCTTTCCTTTCCGTCGGACACGCCGACTCTGCGCCCTCGGCCGCCGCCGGACATCAGTGCCAGTACGCAGTGCGGTACGGAATCGGGCACTCGGAGCGATACTCCTTTCGTGAACCGGGAACCGTTCGTGGGCCGGGCGGCCGAACTGGCGAGTCTGCGTGGCAGGCTCGCCGACGCCGCCGCGGGTTCCGGCGGGCTCGTGCTCGTCTCGGGGCCGCCCGGGATCGGCAAGACCAGGCTGGTCGAGGAGGCGGTGTTCACCGCGACCGAGGTCGTGTGGGGGCGGTGCGCCGACGATCCGGGAGCGCCGCCGCTGTGGCCGTGGCGTCGCGTCGTCGAGGCGCTGCCGTCGGTCGATTCGGCCGTGACGGCCGCTTTCGCCGAGGCCGAGGGCGTGGCCGACGTCCAGGCCGCCCGGTTCCGGCTGGTCGCCGCGGCGTCGGACGCGCTGGTGGCCGCCGCCGAACCGGCGGGCCTCGTCGTCGTCCTGGAGGACCTGCACTGGGCCGACGAAGCGTCCTTGCGTCTGCTGCGGCATTTGGCGGGGGAGCTGCGGCGGTCGAAGCTGGCCGTGATCGCGACGCATCGGGACACCGGGCACACGCCCGCGCTGGACGCCGCCCTGCCGGATCTCCTGCGCCGTCCGGGCGCGCGGGGCATCTCGCTGCCGCCGTTGGCCGAGCCCGAGGCACGGAGGCTCCTCACCGGACTGGCGGAGGAGGAAATACGCGAGGCGTATCGCCGTTCCGGCGGGAATCCGCTCTATCTCGGCGCGATCGCGCGTTCGGCGGGCGGAGCCGAACTCGGCCATCTCGTGCGCGCCACGGTGGCGGCGCTCGGGCCGGAGGTGCGGCGGCTGCTCGCCATCGCGGCGGTACTCGGCGAGGACGTCGAAGCGGCTCTCCTGGCGGAGGTGTCCGGCCTGCCGCTCGCAGAGGTGGCACACGGGCTCGATCAAGCCACGAAGGCCGGCGTGCTCGGTGAGGGGCGATTCGCGCACGCCGTCGTCCGCGACGGGATCTACGCGGATCTGGGGCAAACCGAGCGGGAGGCGTTGCACGGCCGTGCCGCCGCCGCGCTCGAAGACCACGCCCGGCGCGACCCCGCGCTCGCCGGGACGGTCGCGGGGCACTGGCTGCGCTCGGCGTCCGCGCCGGAGAAGACTGCCGAGTGGGCGGCGGTCGCGGCCGCGGAAGCGAACCGGGCACTGGCCTTCGACGAAGCGGCGCGTTTCCTCGCGATCGCGCTGGACGCCCGCGCGAAGGCCGGACTGTCCGAAGTGGACCGTGCCGGGCTGCTGCTCGACCTGGCCCTCGCCGAATACCGGACCGGCCGGTTCGCGCGAAGTCTCGACCATGCCCGGCAGGCCGCCGACGCCGGGCTTCTCGCCCGCGCGGCGCTGGTGGTCCGCGATGTCGCGGCGCCGGACCTCCTGCCCGGCATCCGCGACCTGGCCGCCCGCGCGCTCGCCGCGGACGACGTCGACCGGACGACACGGGCGCGTCTGCTGGCGCACAGTGCGTCGGTGGAAGCCGACTACGGCCGGTTCGCCGAAGCGGGGAAGCTCGCCGACGAGGCTTTCGCGCTCGCTGAGGAATCAGGTGATCCCGAAGCGCTGGTCGACGCCGTCCGCGCCCGGATGAAGATCGCACCGGAAAAGCTGCCGTTACCCGAAAGGCTCCGGCTCGGAGCGCTGGCCGCCGAGCTGGGGGCACGCACCGGGCAGCCGCTGGTTTCCTTGTGGGGACACAAATGGCGGATCGACGCGGCATTGGAGGACGGGCGGATGGCGCTCGTCGACGACGAACTCGTCGCGGTGACGGCCCTGGCCCGGCTGACGAGGCTGCCGCTGGTCCGCTGGCACGACCTGCGGCTGCGCAGTTCGGTGCTGGCCTTGCGCGGAGATCTGACCGAAGCGCGCGAACTCGACCTCGCGGCGGAGGAACTGGCGGACACCGAACTCGCGGACGACTTCTCCGCGAAAGGGATGTCCTACGCCTTCCGCACCCAGCTCGTGCTGCTCACGGGTGATCCCGGCGATCTCCCGAAGGATTACGCGGGCCTGCTGGAGCGGGCCCCGCATCTGCCGGTCACCCTGGTCTCGCGGCCGCTGCTGAGCCTGCTCACGGGCGACCTCGACGAGGCCCAGGTCCGGTACGAGCAGCTGGTCCCGCTGGTACGGAGCCCGGAGTTCGCCTTGCACACCACCGGTGCGCTGCCCAATCTCGTGCCGCTGGTCGAAGCCTTCCACGACACCGACATGGCGGAATACCTGTTGCGGCGCCTCGAAGAAGTGCGGCCGATCGTGTCCGGCGGCGCCGGCGTCTTCTGCACCGGCTCGACCCTGGAGCAGCCCGCCCGCCTCAACGCCGTCCTGGGCCGCCACGACGAGGCCGTGCGGCTGTACGAGCGGACGATCGCCGTCAACGAAGGCATCGGCGCGCGACCCGGTGTCGCCCAGGCCAGGTTGCTGCTCGCCGAAACGCTGGTCGCCCGGGGAGATCTCGTTCGTGCGCAAGGGATCGCGCGTGACGCGCTCGACGAGTTCCGGCGCCTGGCCATACAGGGACCGCTCGCGCGGGCCGCGGCGCTACTCGACCGGATCCGCGCCGGACGCCGTGCCGCCGACCCGCTCACCGGGCGGGAACGCGAGATCGTCGCCCTGCTCGCCGACGCGCTGAGCAACCGCCGGATCGCCGAGAGGCTCGTGCTTTCCGAACGCACGGTGGAAAGCCACGTCCGGAGCATCCTGGCGAAACTGGGCCTGGCGAACCGGACCGAGGTCGTCGCGTGGGCGAGCAGGGAAGGCCTCAGGGACTGACGGTCAGCTTGCCGAGGATGCGCGCGACGACGGCGTCGAGGTTGGCTTCGAGGAAGAAGTGCCCGCCCTCGAACACCTCCATCTCGAACGAGCCGGTGGTGTGCTCGCGCCAGTTTTCGACGTCCGGCAGGTGCAGGACCGGGTCCGCGTTCCCGGCGAGCGCCACGATGGGGCAGCTCACGTCCGGGCCGGGCCGGTACCGATAGGTCTCGACGGCCTTGTAGTCGCCGCGCAGCGCGGGCAACGCGAGCGCGCGGATGTCCGGGTCGGCGAAGATCGTGGGGTCCGTGCCGCCGAGACGGCTGACCTCGTCGAGGAAGGTGTCGTCGTCGGCGAGGTGGTGCGCCTTCTCCTTCTGGATATCGGGACCACGGCGGGCCGAGACGAACAGTGCCGCCGGGACGATCCCGCGTGCTTCGAGCCGCCGGGCGACCTCGAAGCCGACGATCGCGCCCATGCTGTGCCCGAAGAGGGCGAACGGTTGCGGGAGCGCGGCGGCGACGTCCACCAGATGCTCGGCCAGGACGTGGACGTCGTCGATGACCGGCTCGCCCATCCGGTCCTGCCGTCCCGGGTACTGGGCGGTGTGCACCTCGATCGTGGGCGAGAGGGCCGCCGAAAACGCGCGGTACGCGCTCGCCGATCCGCCCGCGTGCGGGAAGGCGAGGAGCCGCATCCCGGCCGACGGCGCCCGGTGGAAGCAGCGCGTCCAGCTGCTCGGAGCCTGTCCTGCCATCGAAAATCCCCCAATCCGTGCGGGAACGCCCCCGCACGACACTGGAATGTACGGGGGGTTCGCGGAATGAGTCCATGCTTGTGCGGGGTTGTTCACGGTGGGAACACGGGAAGGGAGCGAGTGTGGCGGAGGACCTGAAGATCAGGATCGGGGCCGGGCTGGGGACCGGGACGGCACCCGGGGAGTTCGGCGCCGCGGTCGATCTGCTGGAGCAGGCGGGCGTCGATTCGCTCTGGCTGCCCGAGGCGGTGTACTCGCCGAGGATCGACCCGGTCGTCGGGCTGACGCACGCGCTCGCCCGCACGACGAAACTGAAGGTCGGCACCGGGGTGATGGTGCTGCCCGGCCGTGATCCGGTCCTGGTCGCGAAACAACTCGCCTCCCTCGCCGCGCTGGCGCCGAAGCGGGTCCTGCCGGTCTTCGGCCTGAAACCCGCGCGGGACGCGGAACTGCCGTTGTTCCCGGTACCGCAGGGCCGCCGGGCCGCGGTGTTCGACGAGTCGTTGCGGCTGATCAGGGCGTTGCTGGAACAGGAAGAGGTGACCTTCGAGGGCGAGTTCTTCCGCGTCGAGGGCACGGGCCTCGGCATGCCACCGGTCAAGCGGCTCGACCTCTGGCTCGGCGGGAAGGCGCCGGGCGCGCTGCGGCGGGTCGGGAGGCTCGCGGACGGCTGGCTGGCCAGTTTCCTCACGCCGGAGGAGGCGAGGGCCGGCCGGGAGGCGATCCAGGAGGCCGCGGCCGAGGCGGGCCGGGAAATCGAGGCCGACCACTTCGGCATCAGCCTCATCGTCGCGGAGGACGGGATCCCGGACGCGCTCGCGGCTTCGATCGCGGCCCGGTCCGACGCGGACCCGTCCCGGCTGATCGCGGGCGGCTGGCGCGCCGCCCGCGACCTGATCGCCGAGCACGTCGACGCCGGGCTGAGCAAATTCGTGCTGTACCCGGCCGGGCCGGAGCCGATCGAGCGGTTCGTCGAGAACTTCGTCGAGCACGCCGTGCCGCTGCAGAACTAGTGGGTCACCGTGGTCGTGAGTGGCGATTCGGGTTAGAACCCGAATCGCCACTCACGACCCACTGGACCGACGCGCTAGTCGAACTTCAGCTCTTCGGTCCGCCGCGGCATCAGCAGCAGCGCGCCGACGCTGAGCACGGCGACCACCAGCATCGCCAGAAAGACGTGGTGCGTGGCGTCCGCGAGGGCGCCGCGCACGAACGTCGTCGTCGGGGTGTCCGGGCCGTGGCCCTCCAGGACGACACTGGTCGCGTCGACCCCGGACGGCAGGCCGGTGACCCCTTCGGGCGGGTTGGCGAAGCGGCTCGCCAGCGTGGCGTTCGCGATCGCGCCGAAGATCGCCACGCCCACGGCGCTGCCCAGCGACCGGCTGAACATATTCGTCGCGGTGACGACGCCGCGGCGTTCCCACCCGATCGTGGACTGCACGGCGATCAGGGTCGGGCTCGACGCCAGGCCCAGCCCCAGCCCGAGGACGAACGCGGCCGAGGCCGCCAGCCAGATCGACGATCCCGCCGTCAGGAACACCGTGAGCGCCGCCCCCGCGATGACGATCCCGCTGCCGATCAGCGCGGTGTCCCGGAACCCGATCCGCATGTAGACGCGGCCCGCCAGCGACGCCGAGATCGGCCAGCCGACGGTCAGCGCCGCCAGCGCGAATCCGGCGACGAGCGCGCCGGTGCCGAGCACACCTTGGGAGAAGGTCGGCAGATACGAGGTGAGGCCCATCAGCAGCATGCCGACGACGACGGCGATCAGGTTCCCGCCGATCAGGGTCCGTTTGGTGAAGATCCACAGCGGCAGCACCGGCTCGTCGGCCTTGCGCTCCACGAACACGAACACCGCCAGCAGCACCACCGCGCCGCCGAAGATCGCCAGGCTCGGCGCGGACGCCCAGCCCCAGGCGACCCCGCCCTCCAGCAGGCCGAGGATCAGCAGCGAGCAGCCGAGGGTGAGCAGCGTGGCGCCGAGGTAGTCGATGCGGTGCGAGCGGCGTTCGACGCGTTCGCGGAAGTTCCGGAACAGCATCCACGCCGCCAGCGCGCCGAGCGGCAGGTTGATGAAGAAGATCCAGCGCCAGTCGAGGTACTCGGCGAACACACCGCCCAGCGTCGGCCCGACCACCGACGAGATCGCCCAGACACTGGCGAGGTAGCCCTGCACCCTGGCGCGTTCCTCGACGGTGTACATGTCGCCGACCATGGTCAGCGCGATCGGCTGGATGGCGCCGGCGCCGATGCCCTGCACCGCGCGGGCGGCGATCAGCACCGGCATGCTCCAGGCCGCGCCGCAGAGCACCGAGCCCAGCAGGAACGCCGCGATCCCGAAGAACATCACCGGCCGCCTGCCGAGGACGTCGGCGAACTTGCCATACAGCGGGACGGTGACCGCCTGGGTCAGCAGATAGATCGAGAACAGCCACGGGAACTGCGAGAACCCGCCCAGATCGGCGACCACCGAGGGCACCGCCGTGGCGATGATGGTCGAGTCCAGCGCGATCAGGCCGGAACACAGCATCACGGCGATCAGGACGGGGCCGCGTTCGGACCGGAAGCCGACCCCTTCCTTCGCGGTGACCGGGGCCGGGGTCGTCATCTGTGGCGGTCTCCTCGGGCTCATGAACGACGTCAACTACTTCGCATGGGTAAGCATTCCATGGAGACACCCGGTCATGGGACCGATTTTTTCCGTGAGCTATCCCGCAAAATGGATCGGATGAGCACCTGGATCCGCCCGATCGGCCGTGGCTGGGCCGTCCGCGACAGCGTCCCGGGCCCGGACGTCGACGAGTTCGCCGACCCGGGCCGGGTCGAGGCCGCGCTCGCCGGCGCGCACGGCGACAGCCTGCTGGCGGTCCAGCATCCGGCGAGGACGCCGGCCGCGCTGGCGGGCGGCCTGTCGATCGAGGCGGCATTGCCGCAGGCCAGGGCCACGTTCGAGCGGATCCGGAAGCGGCACTACCGGCCGGTCTCCGACGTCGTCGCGCCCTATCGCATCGATGGGCCGGACGGGGTCGCGCTGGGCGTGCTGTGCCTGGTCGATCCGGCCGCGGTCCGCGACGACGGGGTGACCAGGGTGCGGCACACCGAGGACGTCTATCCGGACGTCGTCGCGGAGCGGGCGGCGATGCTGGCCGGGCTCGGTGTCGCGACGAGCGCCGCGATGCTCGTCCCCGCGACGGGTGGCCGGGAGCTGACCGCGCTGATCGAACGGATCTGCCGGGGGCAGGTGCCCAGCCTGTCCACAGTGGACGGACCGGGGCGCAAGCACGAACTGTGGCTCGCCGGTCCCGGGCAGGCCCAGGACGAACTGCTGGCGGCCCTGGACGGCCTGGATCTCCTGGTCGCGGACGGCAACCACCGGGTCGCGGCCGCCGCGGCTTCGGGGCGCGGCGCGTTGCTCGCGCTGGTCACCGGCGGGCCGGGGCTGCGGATCGGGCCCATCCACCGGGTGCTCGCCGGCACCGGTCTCGACCCGGCCACCCTGGTCCGGCGATGGACGGAGGCGGGATTCGACGTCCATCCCGGTCCGCCGGGGCCGCCCGCCGAACCGGGCGAGGTGACCGTGCTGGCGGGCGGGCCGGCGTTCCGGGTGACGCTCGGCAAGGCGGGCGGTGACCACGCCGTGGTGGAGCAGGAGTTGCTTCGCGGGGCGCTCGGCGTCGATCCGGAAGGGCCGAACGTGCACCCCCTGCTGCCGGGCGCGCCGGTGCCCGAAGACGCGGACGCGGTATTCCTGCTTGCTCCGGTTCCGTACGCGGAGGTGCTCGCCGTGCACGCGGCCGGATCGCGGATGCCGAGGAAGGCCACGTATTTCACGCCGAAACCGCGGAGCGGGCTCCTCCTGGCCGAACTGTGATCCCGCGCTTTTGTCGGTGACGCGGCCTAGGATCGGCCTCGTGGAACTGCCCGTGATGCCACCCGTCAAGCCGATGCTGGCCAAGGCCGTGCACGAACTGCCGCGCACGCCGGGGCTGCTGTACGAGCCGAAGTGGGACGGCTTCCGTTGCGTGGTCTTCCGCGACGGCGACGAGGTCGTGCTGGGCTCGCGTAACGACAGGCCGCTCACGAGGTACTTCCCCGAGCTGGTCGAGCTGCTGAAGGACGCGCTGCCCGAGCGCTGTGTCGTCGACGGCGAAATCGTGCTGGTCACCGAGGGCGGGCTCGACTTCGAGACGCTCCAGCTGCGCCTGCACCCGGCGGCGTCCCGGGTGAACAAGCTGGCCGCGGAGACGCCCGCCAGTTTCGTGGTGTTCGACCTGCTCGCGCTGGACGACCGGGATCTGACGCCCGAACCGTTCGCGGAGCGGCGGAAGCTGCTCGAAGGCGTCGTCGACACGAAGCTCGCCCGGGTCCACCTCACTCCGCTGTCCGAGGATCCCGACGTCGCCCAGGACTGGTTCACCCGGTTCGAGGGAGCGGGTTTCGACGGCGTGATGGCCAAACCGGCCGACGCGCCGTACGAACAGGACAAACGGGTGATGTGGAAGGTCAAGCACCAGCGGACGGCGGACTGCGTCGTCGCCGGGTTCCGGTGGCACAAGGACGGCGTCGGCGTCGGGTCGCTGCTGCTCGGGCTCTACAACGACGAAGGCGTCCTGCACAGTGTGGGCGTGGCCAGCAGTTTCACCGCCGCCAGGCGTCGTGAGCTGGTGGACGAGCTCGCGCCGCTGCGGGAGAACGCGCTGGAGAATCATCCGTGGCGCGAGTGGGCCGAGACCCACGAAGAGGCGGGCGGCCGCATGCCGGGCGCGGGGAGCCGGTGGGCGCCGCAGAAGGACCTGAGCTGGGAGCCGCTCCGCATCGAGTGGGTCGCCGAAGTCCGCTATGAACACGTCGAGGGCACGAGGTTCCGTCACGGTGGAAGGCTCGTGCGCTTCCGCCCCGACCGCGAGCCTGCCTCGTGCACGTACGCGCAGCTCGAAGAGGTCCCGCCCGCCGAGCTGGCCACCTTGTTCACCGAGCTGGGGGAGACATGAAGGCAGAGCCGGTCACGCTGGACCTCGACGGCGTCGAGTTCACGGTGTCCAATCCGGGCAAGGTCTACTTCCCGGAGAACGGCGAGACCAAATTGGACCTCGTCGAGTACTACCGCGCCGTCTCGGTGCCGCTGCAGGCGCAACTCGGCGGCAGGCCCCTGCTGCTGGAACGCTATCCCGACGGCGCGGGCGGGAAGTCGTGGTTCCAGAAGCGGGTCCCGAAGAACGCGCCGGCCTGGCTGACCACGACGGTGGTGTCCACCCCGAACGGCACCACCTCGGACGCGCTCGTGGCGAAGGACCTCGCGCACATCATCTGGGCGGTGAACCAGGGCTGCCTCGGGTTCCACGTCTGGCCGAACCGGGCCGACGCGCTGGACATCAGCGACCAGCTCCGCATCGACCTCGACCCGTCGCCGGGGATCGGGTTCCCCGAGCTGCGGCACGGAGCCGTCCTGGCGAAGGCGTTGCTCGAAGAGCTGGGTATCACCGCGCAGCTGAAGACCTCGGGCTCGCGCGGTCTGCATCTCTACGTGCCGTTGGAACCGAAATGGGACGGCTACGAGGTCCGCGCGGCCGCCGTCGCGCTCGCCCGCGAGCTCGAACGCCGCCACCCGGAGGAGATGACGGCGCAGTGGTGGAAGGAAGAACGCGGCTCCCGCGTGTTCGTCGACTTCAACCAGAACGCGCCGCACAAGACGGTGTTCGGCGCGTGGTGCGTACGGCCTCGGGTCGGCGGGCAGGTGTCGACGCCGATCTCCTGGGACGAACTGGAGACCGTCGAGCCGGACAAGCTCACCCTGTCCACTGTGCCCGCTCTGCTGGCCGAACGCGGAGATCCTTGGGCGGGAACGGAACCCCAGTCGATCGAGCCGTTGCTCGAAATGTCCAGAAAGGACATGGCGAACGGCCTGATGGACGCGCCATGGCCGCCCGTCTACCCGAAGATGCCGAACGAGCCGCCCCGGGTCGCGCCGAGCCGGGCGAAGAAAGACGGCGTTTAGTCCTCTGAATGCGGGGAGTCAGAGTGGCAGGTCGAAAGCAAGTTGCGTGTTCGCGGCGGGTTTGGCCTTGCGGGTGGACCGGTGGCCGGGGAGGGTCGCGGCGCACCGGGGGCACGGGGCGACGTCGGTGGTGGTGAGATCCACCGGCGTCCACAGCCGGGCTTCCTTGTCCCCGCAGGCGGAACGCCGGTAGCGGAGGTCTTCGGAGCGGGTCATCAGATGCGCGGCGGGGGAGTCCTCCGGCAGCGCGCCGACCAGGTACCAGCGTCCGGCGGTGTTCGTCATGGAACTGTCCTCCCGATACAGGTGGTCCAGCTCGAGATTCCTTCCGCACGCCAGTGTCGGCGAGACACGCCGCGATTCCCGGTATTTCCGCCTTTCGGCGTGTCAAGGCGCGTCCGGTCCGGACACGCGTGATTACGGGCGTAACTCGCGTGCTTGGGGGCGTAACTCGCGTGTTTGGAGGCGTAACTCGCCCCGGTGCTGAGTTACGCCGCCAAACACGCGAGTTACGCCTTCGATCACGTGAGTTACGCCTCTGGACACGCGAGATCGGGCGCGGACGTCGGCGTGTCAGTCCTGAATGAACCGCAGCACGCGCAGCATGGCCCGGTCGTCGACGACGTCGGGATCGTCCGCGACGCATTCTTCGAGACGCGCGGTGACGGCCTCGGTGTCGATCCCCGAACCGATCAGCACCAGTTCGCTCCGGCGCGGCAGGCCGGCGGGCCACGCCGACCGGTCCAGCTGGATGAAGGAGCCGACGGTGTGCAAGCCGAACCGGGACCGCGGGCCGTTCGGGCCGAAGTCGAGGAAACCCTTGATCCGGTAGAGCCCGCCGGGGCGCTGTTCGAGGAAGTCCATCAGCCGTCGCGGGTCCAGCGGCTGTTCGGTGGTGAAGGCGACGCTGTCGTACGCGGTGTGGAAGTGGTGCTCGTGGTCGTGCTCCTCCTCGCGGAGGTCGTCGAACGACAGCTGGCCCACCCGTTCGCGCGGCCGGGCGTCGAAGAACAGGGTGGGGTCGATCCGGCCGTGGGAGGTCGCGATCACCGGCGTGCCGGGCGCGATCTCGTCGATCGTGCCGCGCAGTTTGCTCAGGGTGTCCTCGTCGGCCCGGTCGATCTTGTTGAGCACCACCAGGTCGGCGAACCCGAGATGCTCGTCCAGCTCGGGGTGCCGTTTCCTGGTCGTCTCGAACTCGGCGGCGTCGACGAGTTCGACCAGGCCGCCATAGGCGATGGCGGGGTTCTCGCTGGCGATCATCAGGCGGATGAGGTCACGCGGTTCGGCGAGGCCGCTGGCTTCGATCACGATGACGTCGATGCCGGCCTCGGCCTCGGAAAGCTTCGCGAGCATGGCGTCGAGCCCGCTCGCGTCGACGGCGCAGCACAGGCAGCCGTTGCCGAACGACATCATGGTGTCGACCTGGCCGGAGACGGCCATCGCGTCGACCGCGATGCTGCCGAAGTCGTTGACCACCACCCCGATCCGCGCCCCCTGCCGGTTGGCCAGCAGGTGATTGAGCAGGGTGGTCTTGCCGGAGCCGAGGAAGCCCGCGACCAGGATGACCGGAATCCGCCTGTCGACCACGATTTTCCTTTCCGTCGGAGCTCTCCGCACTCTAGCGACGGCCGGAGCGGGCCAATACACCGGCACGGGGAAAGAACAGAAGGGCTCGCCGTCGAATACGCTCGAAAGAGTGATTAACGACGATCATAAAGTGATCTTGACCGGATGTGATCATTTCGCGCGATCCATTTCGGTGAATATCCTGCGAAGTCTTACGCAATTCCAAATATTGTCGTCCGCAAGTGTTCTAGCTGGAGAAATGTCACCGCAGGCGAAGCTTCTGCCATTTGGAGGATCGTGGCGGTCTTTCCGTGGGGTATCGTCTTTCGTCTGGTCCGGACCCGGCCATCTCGCCGATCAGGCATGATCTCTCCGGGCATTTCCGAGTGCAGGAGGAATGGTGATCGTTCCCGCCGCCGGTGCCGGCGTCGAATTCGGAGAGTGGGAAGCCGAGGTGGCGACGGCCTCCATGCGGGTGACGGATATCCCTCGCTTGCCTCCGGAGGTGGCGCCGCGGGAACGGAGCGTGGACGTCGCCGAGGCGGAGGACTTCCTCCGGCTCTTCCACGCCGAAACGGACGCTGGGCCGGCGCGGCTGCGCGAGCGGCTCGACCGGGTCCGCGCCGAGATCGGTGACACCGGCACGTACCGGCACACGACGGCCGAGATCGAGTTCGGCGCGCGGGTGGCCTGGCGGAACTCCGCCCGGTGCATCGGCAGGCTTTACTGGCAAGGGCTGAGGGTGCGGGACCGCCGGGACGTGGTCGGAGCCGCCGCCATCGCCGAGGAGTGCGTCACCCATTTGCGGGAGGCGACCCGGGGCGGCCGGATCCGCCCGACCATCACCGTGTTCGCGCCGGACGGCCCGGCGGGGCCCGGCCCGAAGATCCACAACGACCAGCTCGTCCGGTACGCCGGCTACCGGCTGAGCGACGGCTCGGTGCTGGGCGATCCGCGCTACGCCGGCTTCACCGAGACCGTCCAGGCGCACGGCTGGCGCCCGCCCGAGCGCAAGGGATCGTTCGACGTCCTCCCGCTGCTCATCGAATCGGAACCGGGGGAGCGGCGCCTTTTCCGGCTGCCGCCGGACGCCGTGCTGGAGGTTCCGTTGTCGCATCCCGACCACCGCTGGTTCGCCGGGCTCGGGCTGCGCTGGCACGCGGTACCGGCGATCAGCGACATGCGGCTGGTCGTCGGCGGGATCACCTATCCGGCGGCACCGTTCAACGGCTGGTACCTCGGCACCGAGATCGGCGCGCGCAACCTGGCCGACACCGACCGCTACGACCTGCTGCCGGTGATCGCGGACCTGATGGGCCTGTCGATGAAGTCGGAACGCACCCTGTGGCGCGACCGCGCGCTCGTCGAACTGACGCTGGCCGTCCAGCACTCCTTCGACGCGGCGGGCGTGACCGTCGCCGACCACCACACCGAATCGCGGCGGTTCCTCACGCATATCGCCAAGGAGGAGCGCGCGGGACGCCGTTGCCAGGCCGAATGGAGCTGGATAGTCCCGCCGCTGTCCGGCGGGCAGACCGCCGTGTTCCACCGTTACTACGACGAACCCGATCCGGCGGCGAGACCGGCGTTCCTGCCTCCCGGGTAACGCTCCGACGGGTGAAGAGGTGAGCCGAATGCGGCGTGTCGATGGGCCGGCCGGTGGCGCGGCAGGCGGCCGCGCGGACAATGGCGGCATGACCGCAGTGCTCGTCGCCCATGCCGGCAGAACCGGTGGGACAAGGGAGATCGCCGAGGTGATCGCCGCCGAGCTGCGGGAAAGCGGGCTGGCGGCCGATCTGCTGGACGCGGCCGAGGTCGAAGACGTCGAGCCGTACAGCGCGGTGATCGTCGGAAGCGCGCTCTACCACCGGCGCTGGCGCCCGGAGGCGGTGCGCCTGCTCACCGAGCACGAGGAAGCGCTCCGGAGCCGGCCGGTCTGGTTGTTCCACAGCGGGCCGTGCGGGCCGCTCGCCGCGGGCAAACGGGTGAGCCTGCCCGCGGGGGTCGCCCTGCTGGCCGCGAGGATCGACGCCGAGCGCACGGCCACCTTCGGCGGCAGGCTCACCCCGGCCACCGCGAGCGGCCTGTTCTGGAAGATCATGGCCGCGGGCCCGTGGGCGGGCGACTTCCGGGACTGGCCGTCGATCCGGGCTTGGGCGCGTGACGTCGGCCGCCGCGTGCGCAGCCGCGTCGCACTCTGAAAGACCGTTTTGTCGGTGCCCTGCCGTAGGGTGCCCCCATGGACAAACGGTTCACTGCGACGCTGGTCAAGAGCCCGGAGAAGGGCGGCTGGACGTATGTGGTCATGCCCGGCTCCGCCGAGTTCTTCGGCACCAAGGGGCTGGTGAAGGTCCGCGGCACCGTCGACGGGCACCCGTTCCGGAGTTCGTTCATGGCGCTGGGCGACGGCACCCACAAGCTGCCGGTGAAGGCCGACGTGCGCAAGGCGATCGGCAAGGAGGAGGGGGACACGGTGGAGGTCGTCCTGCTCGAACGGCTGGAGGGCTGAGTGGCCGCGGGCTGGAAGCCGTCCCCGGTCATCAAGATCTACGAGGCACTCGGCGCGGTCGCCGACGGGCGGGTCGAGGTCGACGGCGACACCGCGCGGGTCGCGTCGTCGGACAAGGCCAAGATCTACGACGTCCGCCATGATCCGGCGGCGGGGTCGATCACGGCCAACGACAACGGGTCCTACTGGCAGGGCTATCTCGGGTACCCGGGTATCGCGTACCTGATGGAGCGCGGCGTGCTCGCCTACGACGGCGGTCTCACCGCCGGGCTGGCCGGCGTGCCGTGGAAGGAACTCGCCACCCGGTACCGCAACGACTGGGCGAAGGTCGAGAAGCACGTCCGCGAAGACCTCACTGCCAAGGGCGTGGACCTGGAGCGGTTCGACGCCGGGATCGCGGAGATCTCGAGCAGGCTGGAGGACTTGGCGCTCACCAAGCTTTCCCCCCGGCAGCGTCCGCCGAAGTGATCTTCGCTTGACCTTGAGTTAAGTCGAGGTCTTAGCGTGAGCCAGGTCAAGATCCCTGGGGCACGTGAGGAGAACACTCCGATGGCTGTTTCGCTGGAACGGCGGGCGAACACGGTCCCGCCGCCGGACAAGGTGCCGGCCGAGGCCTGGCGGATGGCCTGGGTGATCGTGCTCGGCGCGTTCATGACCATGCTGGACACCACGGTCCTCGCGGTCGGCGCCGAGACGCTCACCCGAGAACTCGGCGCCGGAATCGCTTCCGTGCAATGGGTTTTCACCGCGTACCTGGTCGCGCTGGCGGTCGCGCTGCCGTTGTGCGGCTGGCTCAGCCGCCGGTTCGGCGCCGGCCGGGTCTGGCTGGCTTCGCTGGCGGCGTTCACCGTGGCGTCGGTGCTGTGCGCGCTCGCCGGGAACGTGGGCTGGCTGATCGGGCTGCGGGTGCTGCAGGGACTCGCAGCCGGGCTGCTCCTGCCCGCCGGGCAGACGGTGCTCGGTCAGGCGGTCGGGCCCGCCCGGCTCGGCCGCGTCATGGGGACGCTGGGCATCGTGATGAGCGTCGGCCCGACGTTCGGCCCGGTCCTCGGCGGCGTCCTGCTCCGCGGTCTGTCGTGGGAGTGGCTGTTCCTGATCAACATCCCGGTCGGCGTGATCGCGCTGGTACTCGGGCTGCGATTGGTGCCCCGTGGTGAGAAGGGCGCCGTGACCCGGCCGGACTGGTTCGGCTTCGTCCTGGTGAGCGCGGGAATCCCGGCCTTGTTGTACGGGCTCACCACCTGGGGTGAAGGCGGTGAAGAGTTCGGTGCCGGGGTGCTGGTGCCGCTCGTCGCGGGGGTCGTGCTGCTGGCGCTGTTCGTCCGGCGGTCGTGGGGCCGGGAGAACCCGGTCATGGACCTGACGCTGCTCCGGAGCCGCGTCTACACCGCGGCGGTCGTGTTGTCCTTCTTCGCCGCGCCCGCGTTGTTCGGCGCGCTTTTCCTGCTGCCGCTGTACTTCCAGGTGCTGGGCGGGAGCGGGGTCGTCGAGACTGGGCTGCTGCTGATGGGGCTCGGGGTCGGCACGGCGATCGCGTTGCCGATCTCCGGCAAGCTCACCGACCGCTACGGCGCGGGCCTGGTCGCCGCCTGGGGGAGTGTCGCGACGCTCGCCACCACCGTTCCCTTCGCCATCGGCGGGTTCCCGCCGGACGGCGTCGTCGTGCAGATCCTGTTGCTGGCCAGGGGAATCGCCGTCGCGTTCCTGCTGATGCCCGCGACGACGGCCGGGTACGCGGCCGTCACCAAGGAGCAGCTGCCCGACGCGGCCGCGCAGATCAACATCGTCAGCCGCGTCGGCGGCGCGGCCGGGACGGCCCTGTTCGCCGTCGTACTGGCGAACCTGTTGCCCGCCGGCGCGGACTCGGCGTTCCGGGCGACGTTCTGGTGGCTCACCGCCTCGGCCGCGGTCGCCGCGGTGCTGGGCGCGCGGCTCTGGTGGGTGACGCGCCGCGGGTGACCCCATTCGGTGGTGCCGCGGTTCTGCCGGGCTGGAGCCGGTGTCGCGAAAGCCACTTTCGCAACCTTCGACGTTGCGAAAGTGGCTTTCGCAACGTCGGTCGTGGCTGGGCCGGCACGGTCCTGGTGATCAGGTCGCGAAAGCCACTTTCGGGACATCAGACGTCCCGAAAGTGGCTTTCGCGACACCGGCTCCAGCAGACGCTCAGCCGCAGTGTTCCGAGGGGCTGTTGTACGACGTCCCGCCCGCGGAACCGCCCCACTTCACGCATTTGCCGGCCGCGGCCGCTTTCACCGGGCCGGCGAACCACGAGAACGATCCGGAATCGGTGATCCGGGACGAGCCCGCCACCTCGAGGTAGGCCGACGTCGCGGTCGCGGTGCCCGCGGACGCGCTCTTCATCGTGCTGACACAGTTCTGCCCGTTGGAAGCGTTGTAGGACAGGTAAACCGTGCCCGCCGTCCCCAGCGGGGCCGAGTCGATCACGCCGTATCCGCCGCCGCACACCGGGGCGCCGAGGGCCGGCTCGGTGACGGTGGAGAAGCGGATGGTCTCGTTGGCGTTCCCCGCCGGGCCCGCTTCGTACAGCACGCCGACCGAACCCGAGGACAGCTGGACCATGTCGGAGTACGCGGCGTCACCGCTCCACACCAGCGTTCCCGCGGAGTTGCCCTGCCAGTTCGCGCCCTCGTCGAACGACGACCGCACGACGAGTTCCTTGCGGCGGTCGCAGACCGACGGCGCGGCGAACAGGATCCGGTTGTACTTGCCCGCCTTGTCGGTCGCGGTCATCCGCGCGGTCGAGGCCTGCACCACGGGGGTGATCAGATCCTCCTCGAACGAGAACTTGGTGGAGAAGCTCGCCCCGCCGTCGGAGCTGATGGCGTAGGCACGGTTCTTGGCGCCGCCGCTGAGACACTTGTCGTCGTTGTTGGCCTGGTTGCGCGCCGCGGCGTAGACCCGGCCGTCGAGCAGTTCGGTGACGCTGATCTCCTGCGGGTTCAGCTCGGCCGACGCGGCCGGGGTGTCGGTGGCGCCGCGCTTCCAGGTAACACCCTGGTCGTCGCTGTAGATGAGCGCGCCGCTGTTCTTGCCGTCCATGGTGTAACTCATCCCGGCGACGATGCGGCCCGCGTGCGCGCCGCGGGTCAGCACGATGCCGTGCGACGGCCCGGTCGCGAGCCAGCCGGGCGCGGCGCTGAACCCGAGTTGCGTGGTGAGCACCTTGGGCGCGGTCCAGGTCTTGCCGTGGTCGTCGCTGATCGAGACCCGCGGAATCCGGTTGCAGTCGGGGTTCTTGACGCATTCCATCACCGAAAGCAGCACGATCCGCCCGGTGGACGGGATCACGATCGGTGTCGGGTTTCCTTTGGTGTCACCGAAACCCTCGATGACGACCTTCGGGGCGCTCCAGGTCTTGCCGTTGTCGGCGGAGCGTTTGACGACGAGATCGATGTCGCCGCGGTCGTTGCAGAAGCTGGCTCCGCCGTTGCGGCCTTCGGCGAACGCGAGCAGTTCGCCGTTGTTCGCCTTGACGATGGCGGGGATTCTGAAACAGTCGTAACCTTCTGTTTTCTCTTTGTACACCAACGTGTTCCCGACCGCGGCGGCCGAGAACTGGTCGCCGGTGGCCGGCGCGGCGAGGGAGGTGGCCGGGGCTGCGCCGACCGCCGCGGTGGCGACGAGGGCCGCGAACAGGCCCTGTGCGACGCGGGAGATCTTCACGGGATGACTCCGTCCTGGATTTCGGTTCAGGTGACGGGGCATCAGAGTCCTTCCGGCTCGTACAGCCGTCGTACAAGCCGCGTACAACCCGGTTTCGCGCTTTGTGTCAGGTGACACAGAACGACGCGATGATCCCTGCCAGGCTCGTTCCCGCCGGACACGGCGCGAGATCGGAAGGGAGGGCCGATGACGGTGATCGATCCGGAGAGGGTGAGGGGCGGCCGATCACCGGTTCGCGTCGTGGCGCCGGTGGGTCCGGCCGGTGGCGGGACCCACCGGCGGTTGCCGGCCCGGGGGAACGGTAACGGCCGGCGCGTCGTCGGAGTACCGCACACCGACGAGGGGGAACGCGATGCGAGTGACCGATGCCGAAGGCGGGGAGTGGCTGATCGTGCGCCGGTTCGCGCCCTGGTTGCGCCGGATCCGCCCGCTCGCGATCGTCACCGAAAGCGAGCGCTACCGCGAAGTGTCGTTCACCCGGCACCGCGGCCGGTCCACGCGGGAAGAACGCCTGGACGTCGGGGACTGGCTGATGCTGGGGATCGCCGTCGGGCAGGCCGCCGGGGTGGCGCTGATCCTGTCGCCCGTCCTCGTGGCGGAACTGGTGGCGTGGGCGGTGACGGGCGCCGTTCTCCGCCTGCTGAGGCTGACCGGCCTGGTCCGTACCCGGGTCGACCTCATCGCGCCACCGCCCGCGGTGCGCAGCCTCGCGCCGGTGCGGGTGCTGCTGGTGCCGGGGAAGGCCGCGGCCGAGCTCGTCCGCGAACTCGCGAGGCTGATCGAGTCCACACCGGACTTCGATCCGGAGAACGAGCCGCGCGTGCGGAAACTGTTCCTGGCCACCGGAGCGCGCGTGGCACGGCACTTCGGCCTGCCATGGCGGCTCAGCGGTCGTCGGGTGCCAGCTGCCTGAGGTCGTTCACGCTCCGCACGACCAGCCGCTGGCGGCCGGTGCTGAGCAGCCCGTCGGCACGCAGGGTCCGCAGGGTCCGCGCGACGGCCTCCCGCGACGCGGACGCGAGCCCGGCCAGGTCGCGCTGGCTGATCCGCAGGGCGATCAGGGTGCCGTCGGCGACGGGCACGCCGTACCGCTCGGCCAGGTCGACCAGGATCGCCGCGATGCGTTCGGCGGCGGTGCTGTCGCCGAATTCGGTGCGGCGCGAGTTCGCGTAGCGCAGCCGGGAGGTGATGATCCGGAGCAGGACCACGGAGATGCCGGGATGCTCGCGGAGCACGGCGTTGAACGCGCGCGAGGACAGCCACAGGCCGGTGACCGGCTCGACGGCGATCGCCGTGGCCGAGCGCAGGCTGCCGTCCATCGACGCCATCTCGCCGATGATGTCGCCCGGATCGCGGACGGCCAGCACGGCGTCGTAGCCGCCGGTGGACACCGAGGTGATCTTGACCCGCCCGGTCATCAGGATCAGCACCCAGTCCGACCGGTCACCCTCGCGGATGATCACCGTGCCCGCCGGGTACCGGCGCAGTTCGGCCCCGGCACGCAGCGCCTTGCGCTGGCCGTCGTCGAGCAGCTCCCAGAGCCTGCCGGGTGGATCGTGCGGCGCCGCCGCCGGCTGTGTCATGCCTTTTCGTCGCCTCCGTGCGCGATCGTACGAGACGTCAGCCGGGGATCTCCTGGTACGCCTGGGAAAGGCGCTGGACGCCCTCGCGTAGCTGCGCGCCGGTCGCGGCGCTGACGTAGCTCAGGCGCAGATAAGGTCCCGGAGCCTCGGCCGCGAAGTACATCCTGCCGGGGGTGACCGCTACTCCGGCACGGAAAGCGGCGCTGGTCAGCGCTACTTCGTCGACGAAACCGGGGAGCGGCTGCCACAGGTGGTAACCCCCGGTCGGGACCGGCACGGCCGTCCAGGTCGGCAGGAACTCCCGCAGCGCCGAGACGGCGACGTCGCGGCGTTCCCGCAACGAGGAAGCGAGGGTTCGCAGGTGGCGGCCCCAAGCGGGAGAACTCACCAGTTCGAGCGCGGTCTCCTGCAGCGGGCGCGGCACGAAGAAGCTCTCGACGGCGTGGAGCCCGCGCAGTCGTTCCAGCGCCGGTCCGCGCGCGGCCAGCGCGCTGATCCGCAGGCTCGGTGACGCCGGTTTCGTGAGCGAGCGGATGTGCACCACGACGCCGTCGGGGTCGTCGGCCACGAGCGGCGGCGGGGGAGCCGGGCTGCCGGGATGCGCCATCAGCCGGGCGAAATCGTCCTCGATGACGAAAGCGCCCGCGTCACGCGCGATCCGCAGGACCTCGGCGCGGCGTTCGGCGCACAGCACCGCGCCGGTCGGGTTCTGGAACGCGGGCTGGCAGACGAACAGCCGGGCGCCCGTGTCGCGGAAGGCGTCGGCGAGCAGCTCGGGCCGGACGCCGTCGCGGTCGATCGGCACCGGGACCGGCCGCAGCCCCGACGCCCGCGCGATGGCGAGCATCCCCGGATAGGTCGGGGATTCCACCAGCACCGGTGCGCCGGGAGCGCCGAGCGCGCGCAACGCCGTGGTCAGCGCGCTCTGCCCGCCCGAGGTGACCAGCACGTTCTCGACGTTCACCGGGCTGCCGATGTCACGGGCGAACCAGGCCCGCAGTTCGGGCAGGCCGCAGATCGGCGGCCGTGTCCACGCGCCGGGGCGGCGTCCGGCGCGGGCGGACGCCGCGGCGAGTTCGCGTTCCGGCTGGAGGCTCGGATGCGTGTAGCCGCCGTTGAGGTCGATGACGCCCGAAGGTGGATCGCTCAGCGCGGTGAGCACGCCGCTCGCGTCGATCGCGCGGGTGCCGGACTGCGAGCTCAGCGCCACCTCCTGCCACGACACGTCGCCGGTCACCGCCACCTCGCGGGGCGGCGGGGCGCGGAAGACACCGGCACCGGGCCGGGTGATCACCAGTCCTTCGGCGGCCAGCGCGGCGATGGCGCGCGACACCGTCACCGGGCTCACCTTCAGCTCCCGGACCAGCTCCCGGCTCGACGGGAGCTTTCCGTCGATCGGATAGCGCTCCAAAGTGGATCGCAGCTGTATGACCAGGCTGGTGACGCTGCTACCATCGGACATGAGACTGGATGATAGCGCTATCGCGGACCGGGCAGTAGCGGTCCGCTCCGGGACCGCGCTGGCGGCGCTGGGTGTCCTCGCCTTCTCGTTCACGTTCCCCGCCACCGTGTGGGCGCTCAAGGGTTTCGACCCGTGGACCGCCACCGGGCTGCGCAGCGTCCTGGCCGCGCTGGTCGCCGGCACCTGTCTGCGTGTCTTCCGGGTCCCGTTGCCGAGGCGCGACCAGTGGCGGGGCCTGGCCGTGGTCTCCCTCGGCTGTGTCCTCGCGTTCCCGATCCTCACCACGCTCGCGCTGACGACGTCGTCGACCGCGCATTCCGCGGTGGTGATCGGGCTGCTGCCGCTGGCCACCGCCGTCATCTCCTCGAAGCTGACCGGGAACCGGCCGTCCCGCCGGTTCTGGCTGGCCGCGGCGGTCGGCGCGAGCGCCGTCGTCGTGTTCACCGTCGCGCAGAGCGGCGGCGGACTGTCCACAGCGGACCTGTTCCTGTTCGGCGCGCTCGTGCTGTGCGCGTTCGGGTACGCCGAGGGCGGCAGGCTGGCCAGGGAGATGGCCGGCTGGCACGTGATCGCGTGGGCGCTGGTGATGGCGCTGCCGGTGACCGGCGCGTTCGCCGTCTTCGGGCTCGCGACCGAACCGCTGCACATCACCGGCGAGGGGATCGTCGGCCTGCTGTACGTCGCGCTCATTTCGCAGTTCGGCGGTTTTTTCGCCTGGTACCGGGGAATGGCCGAGATCGGGGTCGCGCGGGCGAGCCAGCTGCAGCTCGCCCAGCCGCTGCTCACCCTGGTCTGGGCGGTCCTGCTGCTCGGCGAGCATCTTCCGGCCGCCGCGCCGGTGACCGCGCTGATCGTTGTCGCCTGCATCGTCGTGACCCAGCGGTCGCGTAGCTAGATCGACGTCGCGAATCCGCCAGACCGCGGTGCCCGCGTGGTGATGGGCTGAAGCACATGACCGCTTCGACTCTCGACACCTCCGCGCGGACCCCGCTGAAGGGATGGCTCGCCGTCCTCGCGGTGACGCTCGGGATCTTCTCCCTCGTCACCACGGAGATCCTGCCGATCGGCCTCCTGACCCCGATCGGCGCGGACTTCCGGATCACGCCGGGGACGGCGGGCCTGACCATGACCCTGCCGGGCTTCCTCGCCGCGCTCGCGGCCCCGGCCGTCACCGTCGCCGCCGGACGGCTGGATCGCCGGATCCTGCTGTGCGCGCTGATGGTGGTGCTGGCCTCGGCCGACGTACTCGCGGCGACCGCGCCGGCCTACTGGGCGATGTTGGTCTCGCGAGTCCTGGTCGGGCTGGTGATCGGCGCCTTCTGGGCGATCGGCTCCGGCCTCGCCGAGCGGCTCGTCGGCCCTCGGCAGGCGGGCAGGGCTACCGCGGTGATCTTCTCCGCGGTCCCGCTCGGCTCGGTTCTCGGGGTGCCGGCGGGAACGTTCCTCGGCGAGCTTTTCGGCTGGCGGGCGGCTTTCGCCGTGATGGCCGTCTTCACGGTCGGTGTCCTCGCCGCGCTGGCGCTCGCGTTACCTCCGCTGCCGTCGGCGGACGCGACCCGGCTCGGTGTCCTGCGCGGGATGACCCGCGAGCGGGCGACCCGGCTCGGCCTGCTCGTCACGGTGCTGGTCGTGCTCGCCCATTTCGGGACCTACACCTACGTCACGCCGCTCCTGCGCCAGGTGACGCAGGTGAGCCCGGAACTGATCACCGTCTTCCTGTTCGTCTACGGCACCGCCGGGATCGCCGGCAACTTCGTCGCGGGCGCGGCGATCGCCCGTGACCTCCGGCTGACGTTCCTCGCCGCGGCGGGTCTGATCGGCGCCGTGACGTGCGCGTTGCCGTTTTTCGGCGACACGAAAGCGGGCGCGCTCGCGCTGCTGGTGGTGTGGGGTTTCGCCTACGGCGCCGTCCCCGTCTGCTCGGGAACGTGGTTCGCCAGAGCGGCTCCGCAGGCGCCCGAAGCGGCGTCGGTGCTGTTCACGTCGTCGTTCCAAGCGACGCTTTCCGCGGGCGCGCTGCTCGGCGGGCTGGTCGTCGACGCGGTCTCCGTCCCGGCCGTGATGGTCACCGGAGGCGTGGTCGCGCTGCTCGCGGCCGTCGTCCTCAGCCGAGCACGGTCAGTGTGACCAGCGCGGTGGTCCCGACCAGCAGGGTCGAGAGCAGGCCGAGCAGCAGGGCACGGCCGCCGGTGCGGACGAGTTTGCCGATCCGGACCGCGCAGCCCAGCCCGAACAGTGCCCCGGCCAGCAGCAGGGTGCAGGCGATCTTCGCGACGTCGAGCGCGAAACCCGGCACGATCCCGGTGCTGCGCAGGGCGGCCATGGCCAGGAAACCGAGCACGAACAGCGGGACCAGCGGCGGCCGCTTGCCGTCGGCGGGCCGGTGCCGTTCGTGCACGCCGACCGCGGCGACCATCGGGGCCAGCAGGACCACGCGGCTGAGCTTGATCACGATGGCGACCGCGATGGCGGCGCTTCCGGCGGGGGTGGCCGCGGCGACGACCTGCGCGACCTCGTGCACGCTGAGGCCCGCCCATTCGCCGATCCGGGCCGCGTCGAGCCGCAGCCAGCCGCCGATCAGCGGTACCGCGGCGATGGCGAGCCCGCCGTAGAAGGTGACCAGGGCGACCGCGGTCGCGACGTCCGAGTCCTCGCGTTTCACGACGCCTTCCATGGCGGCGATGGCCGACGCGCCGCAGATCGAGAACCCGGTCGCGACCAGGATCCCGAGGCCGCGGGGGACGCCGAGGAGCCTGCCGAGACCGATCGTGCCGAGGAACGTGATCCCGACGGTGAGCACGACGGCGATCAGCGTCCCGGGGCCCAGCGCCAGGACGGCCGGGAGCGAGAGTTGCAGACCGAGCAGCACGACACCGGCGCGAAGCAGCTTCTTGGTGATTCCGGCGATGGCCTTCCGGGTCGCGTCGGACAGCGAAGGCAGCGAGCCGGCGACGATACCGAGCACGACGGCGATGGTGAGCGCGCTGATGACCGGGAAAGCGGTGCCGACCAGGTACGCGGCGGCCACTCCGGCGCCGGTGATCGCGAAGGCGGTCAGGTAGGGCTTCGTCGGTCTCGCGTGCGTGGTGCTCATGGTTCGAGCCTCGCCCGGACGGGGCGACCGCGGTAGCCGGGACTACGAGGGGTAGGTCATACACTTGGGCTATGACCGCACCCGATCTGGACTCCCTGCGCCTGCTGGTGCTCGTGGACGAGCTCGGCAGTATCGGGCAGGCCGCGGCCAGCCTCGGGATCGCGCAGCCGTCGGCGAGCAAACGACTGTCCACAGTCGAGCGAAGGCTGGGGCTGGTGCTGGTCGACCGTACGCGGCGCGGCTCCGCGCTCACCCCCGACGGCCGGGTCATCGCCGGCTGGGCGCACCGCGTCCTGTCCGAACTCGACGGTCTGCTCGACGGCGCCGAAGCCCTGCGCACCCAGCACGAGGCGCATCTGCGGGTCGCCGCGAGCATGACCTTGGCCGAGTATCTGGTGCCGGGCTGGATCGGCGAGCTCAAACGCGGCGACCCCGGGCTCTACCTCGGGCTGGAGGTCACCAACTCCGACCAGGCCGCCGAGCTGGCGCGGGAGGGCAAGGTCGACCTCGGGTTCGTCGAGTCGCCCGGTTCGCTGCCCGGCCTTTCGTCCCGGCGGGTGGCCACCGACCACCTGGTCCTCGTCGTGCCCGCGGGTCATCCGTGGACGCGCAAGCGCCGGCCCGTGACCGCGGCCGAACTGGCGATCACGCCGCTCGTGGTCCGCGAACCGGGTTCCGGGACCAGGGAGACCGTGGACGCCGCGTTGCGCAAGGCCGGTGTCGGCCCGGCGAAACCGTTGCTGGAACTGGGGTCCGCCTCCGCGGTCGGCAACGCCGTGATCGCGGGCGCCGGTCCGGCGGTGATCAGTGAACTCGCCATCGTCCGGGACGTCGCCGAAGGCAGGCTCGTCCCGGTCCCGGTGGACGGCGTCGATTTCGGGCGGGAACTGCGCGCGGTGTGGCCCGCCGGGCGGCGGCTCGCCGGTCCGGCCGCGGAACTGCTGAGCATCGCGGTCCGGAATGCGAAAGCCCGCTGAGTCCTTTCACGTTCTCTTCGCGTGATACCGAATCCGTCATCGGCGTGCTACCGACGATAGGACGAATCGCCGTCGATTTCCGGAAATAGGTACGGACCACCATTCCCGGTGGTCCGATGAAAGCGGAATGGTGGACTCCGGGTAACAGCTCCGGATGGCGTATCGGCCGTTCTTCGTTGCCACTGTGGGAAAACCGGGTCGCACGGAGGCCTCCGGTGTATCCGGAACGCTAAATTTCCGCGACGTTCTTCGCGTTTCGCAGGTCGGCGTTCCGCCATCCGGTTCCTGTGACCGGAAACCCTACTGTCGAGTATTGACGTAAGGCCTCGCCTGCGTTTAAGTACGCCCGGTGACCAAGTCACTCTTCCGTGTGCCGGAGGCTTCCCGTGGGTAAGTCGTTTCCCGGCGCCGATGCCTCGACGCTGACCGGTACGGCGGACTGGTCCTCACCCGGCTCGTCGTTGCCGTGCTCGGCGACCGTCCATACCGGACGGTCAGGCTCGAAGGCGGCGGCCGTACCGGCCCGTGCGTGGACGCGCTGTCCTCGCGACCGCCGAAGAAGGCGGGCTGGACCGGCGACGGTCACCTCGTCCGCACCCCGCACCCACCCCAGCGAATCCCCACGGAGGCGATCGTGACTTCCCGGCCCGGCACCGACGGCGGTGAGGCGCTCATCTCGGAGTTCCTCCGCACCGGCCGCGAGATGATCGCCGCGCAACGGGACGTCCTGCTCGGCTACCTCGGCGCCGGTCCCGGCGTCCGGCCACCCGCGCCCGTCGCCCCTCCCGAGCCGGATCTCGCCCTGGAAGCCGACTCGATCGAACGGGCCGAGGAGTCCGGCGCCGTCGTGGCGCCGCCGAAGCGCTACCTGATGCGGGAATTCGACCTCGCCGACGCCGTCCCCGTCGACGAGGAACTGGCCGGGCTCCGTTTCGCCGTCGTCGGCGAAGGTCAGGTCGCCGAGATGCTCACCGCCCGGCTCGCCGGGTACGGCGCCGAAACCGAGCTGGTCCAGGCCGTGCCGCGGCACGGCGCGGACGGCGTGTTCCACCTGTCCCCGTCGTTCCCCGACGACTTCGCGCTCTATCAGGCGGTTCTGGCGGGCGGGCCGCGCTGGCTCATCGCGAACGGGCCCGCCGACGGTGCCCGCGGCTTCTTCCGGACGGTGGCGAAGGAGTACCCGGACACGGTCGCCCGGGTGGTGGAGCAGCATCCGGAATCCACTGTGGACGAACAGGTGGAGACCCTGCTCGCGGAGTTGTCGGCAGGGGACTGGGAGCCGGTCGTCGTCCGCCGCGACGGCGCGCGGCGCGGCCTGCGGCTGACGGAGGAAGGCCTCGGCAGCACGGGCGCGGCGGGTGACGGGACGGCGGAAGCCGAGGCGCTGGGCCTGGACGCCGATTCGGTCGTCCTCCTCGTCGGCGGCGCCAACGGCATCACCGCCCGGCTGGCCACCACACTCGCCTCGGCGTCGCGCTGTCACCTCGAACTGTTCGGCCGCACCGCCGTGCCCATCGACGGTGAGGAGCCGGTGATCGCCACCGCCACGACGACGGAAGACCTGCGGGCGGCCCTGATCGGTAGCGGGCTGACCGAACCGGCCGAGATCGAGCGGACACTCCGGCTCATCGAGGCCGAACGCGAGGCCCGCGGGACGCTGCGGCGGATCGGCGATCTCGGCAGCCCGGTGCGCTACCACTCGGTGGACGTCCTCGACGCGGAAGCCGTGCACCGCGCGGTCAAGGAGATCCACGCCGGACACGGACGGCTCGACGGCATCGTCTACGCGGCGGGCGTCGTCGAGGACGAGCTGATCGCGGAGAAGGACCCGGCGTCGTTCGACCGCGTCTTCGCCGCCAAGGTCGAAGGGGCGAGCACCTTGCTCGCGGCGGTGGGTGAGCTGCCGGAGCCGCCGAAGTTCGCCGTCCTGTTCGGCAGTGTCGCCGCGGCATTGGGGACCCGGGGTCAGGCCGACTATGCGGCCGCGAACGACGCGCTGGAGGCGCTGGGGCACCGTTGGTCCACTGTGTACGGACGGCGCGGGCTCACCGTCCACTGGGGACCGTGGGCGGCCACCGGCCGGCGCGGGATCGACCCCGGGGAAGGCACGTTGAGCCTGCTGCGCGAACTGGCGTGGGGCGACAAGGGCCTCACGGCCGTCACCTACACCGCGTCGGGGTGGTGACCGGTGTCCGAGGTCTCCGAGCCCGAACGGGTCCTGCGGCTCTCGGCGCCGACCGTCGCCGAGATGGGCTGCCTGCTCGATCACGACGACGTCCTGGCCGAGAGCGACACCGGCCGCGGCCGGGTCCGGCTCGGTCTCGTCGACCCGACGCCCAAACGGCTGAACCTGGCCAGGAAGGTGGTCGCGAAGGGCAGACCCTGGCGCGGGCGCAACGATCTCTGGTTCGTTCCGGAACCGCTGCTCGGCGCAGGCGGCGGTAAGCTCGCGTTCGTCTTCCCCGGGCTGGAGAACGAGTTCGAGCCGCACGCCGAGGACGTCGCCCGGCATTTCGGCATCGACGCCGGCAGGCACGGTAGGGGCGTGTTCCAGCTGGGCAGGCTTCTCGACGAGGCGCTACGCGGCCTGCGCGTGACCCCGGACGCGCTCGCCGGGCACAGCCTGGGGGAGTGGACCGCCATGGCCGTCGCCGGGATCCACTCCGGCGCGGAGGCCGACTCGTTCCTGGCGGGCTTCGATCCCGGCGCGCTCAAGGTGCCAGGGCTGGCCTTCGCGGTGATCGGCGCTTCGTCGTCGGCGGTTCTCGAAGTCCTCGAAGGACAGTCCGAAGTGGTCCTTTCGCACGACGACGCGCCGAACCAGTCGCTGATCTGCGGGCCGGCGGAGGCCGTCGGGGAATTCGTGCGCGAATTCCGCGCCGACGGCGTGATCTCGCAGGTGCTGCCGTGCCGGCCCGGTTTCCACACCCCGATGATCGAGCCGTATCTCGGCCCGATCCGCGAGGCGGCCGAGCGCTGTACGTCGCACCCGGCGAAACCTCCCGTCTGGTCGGCCACGACAGGGCGGCACTACCCGTCCTCGGACGCCGAAGTGCGGGAACTGTTCGTGCGGCATCTGCTGGAGCCGGTACGGTTCCGTGTCCTCGTCGAGAACATGTACGCGGCGGGCTTCCGCGCGTTCGTGCAGACGGGCGCCGGACAGCTCGGATCGCTGATCGGGAACACCCTGCACGACCGCGAACATCTCGTCGTCGCCGCGCATTCCGCGCACCGGCCCGGGCTCCCGCAACTGCTGCGGGTGGTGACGGGGCTGTGGGCCGACGGTGCCGATCCGGCGTTCGAACTCCTGCCGGGCCAAGGCGGCGTGAAGCGCGGCAGGACGATCCGGTTGGATCTCGGCGGCGCGCTGGTGTCGCTCGACGAGCGTGTCCGGCGCGGCTTCCGGCCGCCGGGGGCCAATTCGTCCACTGTGGACCGGATCGGGCAACGGAACCCGCTGGCAGCCGGATTCTCCGGGTCGCCGGCCGACACCGCCGGCCTGGCGGCCGGACTGTTCGCCGCCAGGCCGGCGCCTCGGGCGCGGCCGTTGCGCACCGAACTCCGCGTCTCCGTCGAGACGATGCCGTATCTGCTCGACCACTGCTTCTTCAAGCAGCCGCCCGGCGCGGATCCCGCCGACTCGTGGCCGGTCGTGCCCGCCACGACGGTGATCGGGCACCTGGTGGACTTCGCCGAACAGGCCGCGCCGGGCAGGCGCGCGGTCGCGCTGGAGGAGGTCCGGCTGAACCAGTGGATCGCCGCGATCCCCGCGCTGGACGTCCCGGTGACCGTGGTGCCGCAAGGCGCTTCCCGGGTCGGTGTGTCCCTGGGCGACTACTCCAGGGCCGTCATCGACCTGGACGCCGGGTTCCCGGCCGATCCACCCGGGGCCTGGACCTTCCCGGCCGAGCGGGAACGGACCCCGGACCTGCGCGCCGAGCAGCTGTACACCGATCGCTGGATGTTCCACGGGCCGAGGTTCCAGGGCGTCGAGGAACTGGTCGCGGTGGGGGACCGGCACGTGCGCGGCGTGCTGCGGACCCCGGAGGCGCCGGGGGCGCTGCTGGACAACGCCGGGCAGCTGCTCGGGTACTGGATCATGTCGCGGCTGCCCGCCCGCACCACGGTGTTCCCGGTGGGGATGCGGCGGATCCGGTTCTACGGCGAGCATCCGTTACCCGGCGACCGGGTCGACTGCGTCGTCCACGTCGTGTCGGTGACCGACGCGGAACTCGAAGCCGACGTCCAGCTGATCCGTGGCGGAGGCCGGGTTTGGGCCGAGATCGAGGGCTGGCGCGATCGCCGCTTCGACAGCAATCCGGTGATCCGGGCGATGGACCGGCGGCCCGAACGCGCCACGCTGTCGGAAGAACGGCCCGGCGGCTGGGCGCTGGTCCGCGAGCAGTGGCCGGATCTGGCGACGCGCGAGCTGATCATGCGGAACGTGCTGGCCGGTGAGGAAAGACAGGCCTACGCCGACCAGCCGCCGCCCCGGAGACGGGGCTGGCTGCTCGGCCGCATCGCGGCGAAGGACGCCGTCCGCCGTCTCTTGTGGACGGACGGGGCGGGCGACATCTTCCCCGCCGAGCTCCGCGTCGGCAACGACTCCTCGGGAGCGCCGGAAGTTTCGGGCGCCTACGGAAGGACGCTGCCCGAGCTCACCGTCTCGATCGCCCACCAGGACGCGCTCGGCGTCGCCATCGCCCGCCGAGGGCCGTGCGGGATCGACGTCGAAGCCGTCGAAGACCGGCCCGAGAGCACGGTCGCCGCCGCCCTCGGTGCGGCGGAACGTGCCCTGCTCGGCGAACCGGAAGCCTTGTGGTTCACCAGATTCCGGGCCGCGAAGGAGGCCGTCGCGAAACGGCTCCGCACCGGCCCGCACGGTTTCACCGTCGTCGGCGTGGACGACGGGCGGCTCACCGTCGCGGTGAACGGTACCCGGTATCCGGTGTGGCACACCACGATCACCACCCCGGCGAAGGATTACGTCGTGGCTTGGACGGAGAACGATGACCACTGAACACCCGTGTGAAACGGCGGCCTGAGTGGGCAGATTCCTCTTCGTCACGCCGCCGCTGACCGGGCACGTGAACCCCGCGGCCGGGGTCACGGCCGCCCTCACCGCGCGCGGCCACCAGGTCGCCTGGGCGGGACGGCCGGAGATCATCCGGCGGCTCGCCGGCGACGGCGCCGACGTGTTCCCGTGCGCCGTCCCGCGCCGCCCATCCCAACGCGACGCGAGCCTCCAGGGACCGGCGGCGTACCGGCTCCGGTGGGAGGAGTTCCTGATCCCGCTGGCCGAGGCGATGGCGCCCGGCGTCCGCGCCGCGATCGGCCGGTTCCGCCCGCAGGTCGTGGTCGCCGACCGGCAGGCCGTCGCGGGCGGCCTCGTCGCCGACGGGCTCGGCCTGCCGTGGGTCACCTCCGCGACGACGTCCGCGGAACTCGTCGATCCCCTGGCCGGGATGCCGAAGGCGGCGGCCCGGCTCGACGAACTGCTCGACGCGCTGCGCACGCGGATCGACGGCGGCCCCGCCGACCCGAGGATGTCCCCGCACGGCGTGCTCGCCTTCACCACCCGCGAACTGCTCGGCCCGGCCACGCTGCCGCACCAGGTCCGGCTGGTCGGCCCGGCCATCGGTGGCCGAGCGCCCACCTGCGACTTCCCATGGGACCGGCTCGACCCGGCGGTGCCGACCGTGTTCGTCACCCTGGGGACCACCGACGCCGGCACCGCGGGTGACTTCCTCCGCGCGGCGGCACGCGGGCTCTCCCGGATCGGCGGGATCCGGACCGTCGTCGCCGACCCCGGCGGCGCCGTGGGGCCGGTGGGGGACAAGGTGCTCGTGGTGCCCCACGTGCCTCAGATGGCGCTTCTGGCGCACGTGGACGCCGTCGTCTGCCACGGCGGGCACGGCACCGTCTGCGAAAGCCTGTGGCACGGGGTGCCGCTCGTGGTCGCGCCGATCCGGGACGACCAGCCGATCGTGGCCGGGCAGGTCGTCGACGCGGGCGCCGGCGTCCGGCTGCGGTCCGGCCGCGCGAAACCGGACCGGATCGCGGCCGCGGTGACCAGGGTGCTGGACGATCCGGGGTACCGGTCGGCCGCGGAAAAGGTGGGTGCCTCGTTCCGTTCGGCGGGCGGGGCCGCCGCGGCGGCGGACCACCTGGAGACGCTACTCGGCTAGCCTCTTGAAAAGCCCGCGTGTAGGGACTCTCCTGGAGGGGTACCAGCCTTCAGAAGGTGCGTCCTCGTGCTGGGAGTCGCCATGACCGCGGTGAAGACCTCGCCCCGCCCGGAGGCCGTCCGTTTCGGCGGGCGGCGCCGGGCGCCGAAGGGCAGCGTGTTCCTCAACGTCGTCCGCACCACCGACCACAAGACGATCGGCGTGCTCTACCTGAGCACCTCGTTCGCGTTCTTCCTCATCGGCGGGTTCATGGCGCTGCTGATGCGCGGCGAACTGGGCAGGCCGGGGATGCAGTTCCTCTCGCAGGAGCAGTACAACCAGCTGTTCACCATGCACGGCCTCATCATGCTGCTGCTGTACGCGACACCGAACCTCTTCGCCTTCGCCAACTACATCCTGCCGCTGCAGATCGGGTCACCGGACGTCGCCTTCCCGAGGCTGAACGCGTTCTCCTACTGGCTGTATCTCTTCGGCGGGCTGATGACGCTCAGCGCGTTCCTCACGCCGAGCGGGGCGCCCGACTTCGGGTGGACGATGTACACGCCGCTGTCCAACGCCGCGCACACCCCGGGCGTCGGCGCCGACCTGGTGATCATGGGCCTGATCGTCTCCGGGCTCGGGACGATCCTCGGCGCGGTCAACATGGTCACCACGATCCTCTGCCTGCGCGCGCCAGGGATGACCATGTGGCGGTTGCCGCTGTTCACCTGGAACATCCTGTTCACCACGATCCTGATCCTGGCGGTCTTCCCGATCCTCACCGCGGCCCTGTTCGGGCTGATGGCCGACCGGCGCCTCGGCGCGCACGTGTTCGATCCGGCCAACGGCGGGGCGATCCTGTTCCAGCACCTGTTCTGGTTCTTCGGCCATCCCGAGGTGTACATCGTCGCGTTGCCGTATTTCGGCATCATCACCGAGATCGTCCCGGTGTTCAGCCGGAAACCGCTCTTCGGCTACAAGCTCATGGTGTTCGCGACGATCGCGATCACCGCGCTGTCCTTCGCCGTGTGGGCGCACCACATGTTCGCCACCGGCGCGGTGCTGTTGCCGTTCTTCTCCATCATGACCTTCCTCATCGCGGTGCCGACCGGGATCAAGTTCTTCAACTGGATCGGCACCATGTGGAAGGGACAGCTCACCTTCGAGTCGCCGATGCTGTGGTCGATCGGGTTCATGGTGACATTCCTGCTCGGCGGGCTGACCGGGATCATCCTGGCCGCGCCGCCGCTGGACTTCCACATCCACGACAGCTATTTCGTGGTGGCGCACTTCCACTACGTGCTGTTCGGCACCATCGTGTTCGCCACCTTCGCCGGGATCTACTTCTGGTTCCCCAAGATGACCGGGCGGATGCTCGACGAGCGGCTCGCGAAGCTCCATTTCTGGACCACGTTCATCGGCTTCCACACGACGTTCCTCGTGCAGCACTGGCTCGGCAACGAAGGAATGCCGCGCCGCTACGCCGACTACCTGAGCACCGACGGTTTCACCTTGCTGCACACGATCTCCACGATCGGCTCCTTCCTGCTCGGCGCTTCGGTGCTGCCGTTCCTGTGGAACGTCGTCCGCAGCTACCGGTTCGGGGAGGTCGTCGAAGTGGACGATCCGTGGGGACACGGGAATTCCCTGGAATGGGCGACGACCTGTCCGCCACCCCGGCACAACTTCCTCGATCTCCCGAGGATCCGATCCGAACGCCCGGCGTTCGAACTCCACTACCCCCACATGATCCCCAGGCTGCGCGCCGAGGGGCATACGACCCCGTTCCAGCGCCGAGACCAGGCCACCCCGTCGGAAGTGGTGGCGGACAAGGCATTGAAGGACGACGACACCGCCTGACCCGAGGGAATGAGGTACCGCGCATGATCCCCATGGATGTCGAAGGGATGGCAGTCCTGGCCCCGGAGGCGGCACCGGTGATGTTGCTGCGGGAGCGGGAGGGCGAACGCCGCTGGCTGGCGATCACCATCGGCGGCCCCGAAGCGAGCGCGGTGGCGCTCGCGCAGGAGCAGATCCGGCTGCCGCGGCCGGGCACGATCGAACTGATCGGCCAGGTGGTCGAGTCGTTCGGGCACCGGGTCACCGGGGTGCAGGTCACCGCGCTGAGGGACGGCATCTTCTTCGCCGACCTGGTGCTCGATTCCGGTATCCGCGTCTCGGCGCGGCCGAGCGACGCGGTCGCCATCGGCTTGCGCGCCGGCGTCGGGATCGAGGTGGCCGACGCGGTACTGGAGGTCGCTTCCGTGCGGGTCGAGATCGTCGGTTCCGGGCCGGACGCGGAACTGCCCGCGGTGCCATCGGATCCGGTCGCGCAGGAACGGGCGGTCGAGGAGTTCCGAGAGGCGCTGGACAAGATCGCGCCGGAGGACTTCGGGGACCTGCCGCCCGATCCACCGCGCTAGCCTGCCCCGGATGTCAGGAAAGGGCCGTTCAGAACACTTTTCGTCCTGAACGGCCCTTTCCTGACAATCCGGAGGGGCGGCCGCTACTGCTTCGCCAAGCCCTGCTCGATCGCCTCGATGATGCGCGGCCGCATCTCGGCGGCGCTGATGATCGCGTCCACCGAACCGACCTTCACCGCCCGCTCGATGCTGTGCACGCCGTCGAACTCGGCCGCGACCGCGCCCAGCTTCTCGGACCGCACCGACGACTGGAGTTCCGCCAGTTCCGCCGCCAGCGCGGCGCGTTCGGCACCGGTCGCCCCGCTGAGCTTCTCGTTGAGCGACCGCACCCGCGGATCCGCCGCCGTCCGCGCGTTGACCTCACCCGCGAACACGACCGCCGCGGCGGGCGCGCCGCCGAGCACCGAGGCGAACGAGCCTTCCAGCGCCAGCACCGTCATGTTCGGGTTCAGCGCCTTCGAGAAGACCACGAACGCGCCGCCGTGGTACCGCGAGATCACGGTGAACACGATCGGGCCCTCGAAGTTGACGATCGCCCGGCCGATCTCCGCGCCGTACTCCAGCTGGAGCTTCCGCATCGACTCCGGCGAGCCGTCGAAGCCGGACAGGTTCGCCAGCACCACCAGCGGCCGGTTGCCGCTGGCCGCGTTGATCGCCCGTGCCGCCTTCTTCGACGACCGCGGGAACAGCGTGCCCGCGGTGTAGGTGTCCGGGCCGTCGGTGGGCGGGAAGCCGCGGCGCGGCACCGAACGCGACTCGATCCCGAGCAGGCAGACCGGCCGCCCGCCGAGGTGCACGTCCTGCACGGCCGCGGTCTCCGCGTCCGCCATGCCCGGCCAGCGCTCCAGCACCGGGTGGTCCTGGTCCGACAGCGCGCGCATCACGGTGCGGATGTCGAACGGCTTCTTGCGGTCCGGGTTGGCCTCCCGCGAGAAGATCTGGCCCACCGTGGTGAAGTCGCTGTCGACGGCCGCGTGCGGGAACGACGAGATGTCCCGGTCGATCGGGTCGTTCGTGACCGCCTTGCGGGGGCCGGGCTCGCCCGGCGCCACATAGGTGTGGTCGTAGTGCGACATCAGCACGTCACGCGCGGCGGCGAGGTTCGGCGCCCAGTACTGCGCCTGGCCGTTCGGGCCCATCACGCGGTCGTAGCCGCCGATGCCGAAGTTGTCCTCCGCCGACACGCCACCGGAGAAGTCGAGCGACTGCTTGCCGGTCAGCACCATCGCGGAATCCGGCGTCATCACCAGGATTCCCTTGGTGTGCATGAGCATCGTCGCTTCGGCGTTCCAGTACGGCTGGGCGCCGACGTTGATCCCGGCGACGACGATGTTGATCTCGCCGCCGTTCTGGGTGAAGTGCACGATCCGCTTCAGGGCGGCCGCGACCCAGTCCATGTTCTCGGTACCGGACTCCATCGAGATCCGGGCACCCGCCGAGAGCGCGTACCACTCCAGCGGGACCCTCAGCCGCTCGGCGAGGTCCAGCGCCGCGATCACCCGGGAGCATTCCGGCTCCGAGAGCGCGCCGAGCGCCTTCGTCGGGTCGCCGAGCAGCACCACGCGCTTGACGCCCTCCGGGTGCCGTTCGGTCGGCGTGGTGACCACGCCGGCGACGATCGCCGCCTTGTTGCGGCCCTTCTTCCGGTCGACCGGGACGAGGGTGTTCGTGTCGTCCATGTCGTACTCGGTGAACGAGCCGAGCATCTCGGTCAGCTCGTACGGGTACACCGTGTCGCGGCGACGGGCGCGCAGGACGTTCTGGCGGTAGTCGTCGAGCGGCAGGATCGGCTCGGTGGTGGGCTCGGACAGCGACATCTGCACGCCGCCGCTGACGTCGTAGCCGATCCGCACGGCGACCTCTTTGACCTCACCGGTCGCGCGGTCACGCTGCCTGCCGAGGAACTGGACCTCTTCGAGGCCCGCGCCCGCCGTGGACGGCTGCACACGCTGGGCGACGGTGTCCAGCTCCTCGCCGGTGAGGTCGCTGGTCGGCCACACGTACAGCATGATCCGGTTGGTGTCGAAGCGTTTCCTCGGCGGAAGCTTCGCCTGCACCTCGCGGATCGCGTCGAGGCAGCCCGCCAGCGTACCTTCGACCGCGGGCAGGGCCAGCAGCTTGCCGTCGTTGTCCCGCAACGGGGTCAGGTCGCGGACCTGGGCGAGCGCGACCAGCCGCTGGTCCGACGGGTTCATCGGCGAGACGCACTTGAACAGGTAGACGTCCTCGTCGCCCGACGGCAGCCGGGTGAGGTCGAAGTTCGCCAGGCGCTGCAACTGCATCCGCTGGGCGATCAGCGGGTGGAGGCCGCGGATCAGCCGCTCTTCGCTGAACCCGGTCGAGGACGGGCGGAAGGTGAAGTGGTGGTGCATCACCGCGCCGCCGTGCCCGGCGACGGTGGTGGTGATCCGCCGGATACGGCTCGGCAGCGACTCGGCCGTGAGGACCTCGCGCAGCCCGGCCGCCATCGTGTCGTCGTCGGCGGACTCGTCGTCCCAGGTCAGGTAGAGGTCCGCCTCGACGTCGGTGTCGGCGGGCAGCTTCGCGGCGAGATCGGCGACCGCCTTGATCGCCCCGGGGAGCCCGGCGCGGTCGACGGCGGTGGTGGCCATGTGGAACCGCTCGTCGTCGTCGGTGTAGTCACCGGTGACGAAGGTGCAGCCGCCGACGGTGACCTGCTGGACACCGGT
This sequence comes from Amycolatopsis roodepoortensis, assembly GCF_024628825.1. NCBI lineage: Bacteria > Bacillati > Actinomycetota > Actinomycetes > Pseudonocardiales > Pseudonocardiaceae > Amycolatopsis > Amycolatopsis roodepoortensis. The sequence goes on along the minus strand of NZ_CP102415.1, from coordinate 1,514,900 downwards.
GAGCGCGCGGTTGCCGTAGTAGCGGCGGCTCAGCACTTCCAGCAGCGGGGTGTGATCGGTGCCGGGGCGGCCGATCCGCTGCCCGAGCAGGCGGACCAGCGGCTGCGCGCTGGCCAGCATGCTCGCGATCCGCTCGGCGCGGTCCGGCGAATCCGGGTGCAGGTCGAGGTGCCGCAGATGCTTGCGGACCTCGCTGTACACCTCGGCGCGGGTGCGGCGGAGCAGCGGCTGGGCGAACCAGCGGAACACGACGCTGCGCGCCAGGTCGCCGACCACCGGGAACCGGAGCTGCGTGGCGGCGATGAGCGCCTCCAGCGCCTTGCCCGCCGGCTCGCGCATCGACTCGAACGGCTGCGGCTCGGTGAGCCACTGCCGCAGCAGCGCGGTGACGACCGCGACGTCGGACGAGGTCCGCTGCTGGGCGAGGAAGATGCGGAAGACCGCCTCTTCCAGTTCCGGCGTGCGCTCCAGGTCTGCGATGCCGTAGTGCGACAGCACCTTCTTGAGCTTGTTCTGGAACGACTCCGACAGCCCGGCGCGCTCGACGTCGAGGCTCTGCAGATAGGTGTGGAAGAACTCGCGGGAGCTGTGCACCCGGGTGTCGGTCTTGGTGTCTTCGCGTGCCGGCTTGTTGCGCATCAGCTCGGAGAGGTCCGCGAACACGGTCAGCAGCTCGACCTCGCCCTCCAGCGGGCGGTCGCCGTTGCCCTCCAGCTCGGCGCGGGCGGCGAGGTACGTGCTGAGCGTGCGGCGCTCGTCGTGCGGGTCCACGTCGAAGCCGAGCAGGAGACTGCGCAGATCCTGCTGGCCGCGGGTGACCCGCTGCGCGGCCGAGGTGTCGTCCGGTTCCGCGGGCAGTTCGATCTCGACACTGCCGGTGTCTTCGGCGACCTCGGCGCCTTCCTCCGCCAGCGGCTCGAGCCGCAGCAGGGGAGCGCCGGTCTCGACCTGGCTGCCGACCGAGACGACGCACTCGCGCAGCTTCGCGCGGAACGGCGCGCGGAGCACCGTCTCCATCTTCATGCTTTCCAGCACCAGCACGGGCGCGCCTGCTTCGACCTCCGCGCCTACCTCCAGCGGGGTCGCGACGACGAGCGCGGGCGCCGGGGAGCGGACGACGCCGCCCTCGTCCCGGCTGATCCGGTGGGTGACGCCGTCGACCTCGACCAGGTGGATCGGCCCGTGCGTGCCGGTGACCAGGCGGAACCGGGTGCCGTTGACGGTGATCTGGCCGGTGTGCTCGTCGAACCGGTCGACCTCGACGTCGGCGGGGTGGATTTCGCCGCCGCCCGCCGAGACACCGACGCGGAACCGGCGGTGGCCGATCCTGGCGACGCTCACGCGGTACGCGGCGCCGCGCAGTTTGAGGTCCAGCGGACGGCCGCTCTCGTGCTGGACCTGCGGGCGGCCGCCGTGCGCGGTGGAGAGAAGCCGTTGGCGTTCGACGGCTTCCTCGTCCTCGTACGCCTCGATCGCGGCAGCGGCGAGCGCGATCGCCGAGTGGCGGTGCGTGACCAGCTTGCCTTCGCCGCGGACGCGGTCGATCCAGCCGGTGTCGGCGCTGCCGTCGATCACCTCGGGCTGGTCGAGCAGGTCGAGGACGAAGCTCTTGTTGGTCGCGCCGCCCTCGATGATGACCGTGGTCTGGGCCATCGCGCGGCGCAGACGGCCGAGCGCCTCGTCACGGTCGCGGCCGTAGGCGATGATCTTCGCGATCATCGAGTCGAAGTCGGCCGGGATCGTGTCGCCTTCGCTGACTCCCGTGTCGACCCGGATACCGGGGCCGGCGGGCAGGTCCAAGCGCGCGATACGGCCGGGCGACGGCGCGAAGTCGCGGTCCGGGTCCTCGGCGTTGAGCCGCGCCTCGACGGCGTGGCCGAATTCGGCGGGCTGGACGCCGTCGAGCTTTCCGCCGGAAGCGACGTGCAGCTGGGCCTTGACCAGGTCCATGCCGGTGGTCAGCTCGGTGATCGGGTGCTCGACCTGAAGGCGGGTGTTGACCTCGAGGAACGCGAACAGCTTGTCGCCGGGGTGGTAGAGGAACTCGACCGTGCCGGCGCCGCGGTAGCCGACCGCGAGCGCGAGCCGCTCGGCGGACCGCTTCAGCTCGTCGGCCTGCTCGGGTGCCAGCACCGGGGAGGCGGACTCCTCGATGATCTTCTGGTTGCGGCGCTGCACCGAACAGTCGCGGACGCCGAGCGCCCACGCGGTGCCCTGGCCGTCGGCGATGACCTGGACCTCGACGTGCCGGGCGCCGGTGACCAGGCGCTCCAGGAAGACGACGCCGCTGCCGAAGGCGCGCTCGGCCTCCAGGCTGGTGCGCTCGTAGGCGTCCTCGAGTTCGTCGGCGGAGGTGATGACGCGGATACCGCGGCCACCGCCGCCCGCGGTCGCCTTGAGCATCAGCGGGTAGCCGATCTCGTCGGCGGCCTTGATGGCGGCGTCGAGGTCCGCGACGGCGCCGCGGCTCCACGGGGCGACCGGGACGCCGACCTCCTCGGCGATCAGCTTCGCGCCGATCTTGTCGCCGAGCTTGCGCATGGCGTCCGCGCTCGGGCCGATGAAGGTGACGCCCAGCCGCTCACACAGCTCGGCGAAGGCCGGATCCTCGGCCACGAACCCCCAGCCGACCCAGGCCGCGTCGGCCCCGGTCTCGGTCAACGCCCGCTCCAGCACGGCGAAATCCAGATACGGACGCGCCGACGCGGGGCCTAGGTTGTAGCTGATGTCGGCTTCCCGCACGAACGTCGCCGACCGGTCCGCGTCCGTGAAGAGCGCGACGGTCTCGATCCGCCGTCCGGTCTCCGCCGAAAGCTCGCGGACGGCGTGGATGAGCCGCATCGCGGCTTCTCCGCGGTTGACGATGGCGACACGACTGAACACCGACTGAGCCTCCCAAGTGCGCGACACCGCCCCGCCGGATCACGCGCGGGGCAGTCTTCTGTTCCTGCCAACAGCCTGCCTCTTACCGGCCGGTACGAGAATGTCGTCGGTGGCGCATGCCGAGGGCCGGGTGTTGTAGGAACCCGCCAAAAAGTGTCCTGGAACACCTAGTAGAGGGGGCTGATGACGTGATGAAGTGGACAACTGGGGGTCGGGCTTGGTAGCCGGGTCGGCGAGGTGTCATCCGGTGTTCACGCCGGTTTCATCGGGGATGTTCCGGTGGGTCGTGGCTGGGCTTTGGGGGTCGGTTTCGGTGAGCGGGGTGCCGGGGTTGGGTCTTGGGGGCGCTTGGTCGGGTTGTGGCGGCGTTGGCGGGTGTGCTGACAGGTGTGTTGCGGTCTCGATCGAGCTGTGGCCGTCTTTCGGCAACGGTGGTTGCTTCTGGGGTGCGGTGCTCGGGGGCGTGGTCGCCTTTCGGTGACGGGCTGAGGCCGGCTGTGTGGGGTGAGACGTCATCGAGTGGTGCTTCGTATCCGGCCGGATTCTGGTAATGGTTTCAGACGGTGGCCGTTTTTCGGCGACGGAAGTTAGGCGTTCGCGGATACCGCCCACGAGACGCCACCGCATGGTGTATCGACTCTGGCCCTGTCGCCGGATTCCGGCGATGGCCCCAAGGCTGGGCGACGTGGTCGGTTTTCGGCGACGGCCTGAGGGGCGCGGACGGTATAGCGGGCGTAGCCATGGGGCGCCATTACGTGGTGTGCGCGATGTCTGGTTCCGTGACCGGATTCCGGCAATGATCCCAGGGCGGGGCACGCGGCTAGGGGGCAGCGGACGCCGGCTGTCTGACGGGCACAGCCACAAGCGGCGAGAAGCCATCACAGGGTGCGCCGTGCTTGGCTCCGTGGCCGAATTCCGGCAACGATCCCAACCCGGGCAACATGGTCGTTTTCAGGCGACGGTCTCAGGACGCGGACGATAGCCATATTGCGGGCGTAGCCATGAGACGCCATCACGTGGTGCGCCGCCTCTGGTTCCGTGGCCGAATTCCGGCAATGATCCCAAGCCCGGGCACGCGGGCTAGGGGGCGGCGGACGCTAACGGGCGCGGCCACAAGCCGCGAGAAGCCATCACAGGGTGCACCGTCCTTGGCTCTGTCGCCGAATTCCGGCAACGAAACCAAACCTCGGCACCGTGGCCGTTTTCGGCGACGGCCCGAGACCGGCGCCGATTGCGCAACCCGGGGCGGCGAACGTCAGCCGAATCGCAGCCCACGAGGCGCCACCGCGCGGCACACCGTCCCTGGCTTCGTGGCCGAATTCCGGCAACGACACCAGCCCCGGGCAACCGTGGCCGTTTTCCGGTGATGGTTCAGAACGGTGGTTCCTCGGCGCGGGGTTCGTGCAGTGGTGGTGGTGTGCTGTCGTAGCTCTGCCCGGTCGGTGTGGTGATGGTGAGAGTGCCATCAGAGTCGAGTCGGTAGACCCAGCCGAGTTCATCCTTCAACCGGTGGTCCCGACGGCACAGATCGATCAGCTCAGTGTGAGCGGTGTGGCCGCCGTGCTGCCACGGCACCGCATGGTCGAGATCGCAGGCTTGGGCGACGCGGTGGCAGCCGGGTCTTCGGCATTCCCGGTCCCGCACCCGCACGAACTCCCCCAGCCCCGCGGCGGGCCGATACCGGTCACGACCCAGATCCAGCACCTGCCCGGAAAGCGGATCGGTGACGATCCGCCGCAGGACTGTATCGGGCCCGGTGGCGATGTGCCGGGCAAGGGCGGCGGGAATATGGCCGTGGCCGGCGAGTTCGGCGGGGTCATCCTTCAGCCCGAGGTAGGTGTTCAAATCCATGTAGAGGAACACCTCGGACCGTTCACTCCCACCCTGCCCACCCAGCAACAGATCAAGGGCCACATCCGCACGCAGCTGATCCAGAGTGCGAGTCTCTCCACCGGTCTTGAGGGCGCGTGCTTCACGGTCGATCCGGGTGTAGGCGGCGGCGACCTTCTCCACCGGCCCGTCCTCGACCTCGATCGACGCCACCCCAGCCTCGCCATGGCGGATCGACAACCGGCGCCCGGCACGATGCCGCTCCGCACGCCGGGCCGCACCCTCGCGGTCAGCCATCATCGCCGCATGATTCGCCGCCTTCCGAACCTGCTCCGAGTTCCGCCCCGGCAACCGATCCTCCAGCACCTTGTCCACCGCACGCGCATCGTCATCAGACAACCACGCAGTCGCGGCAGCGACCTTCATCGCCCCGTAACCGCCCACCTTGCCCCGATCCAGCAACCCCAGCGTGCACGGGAGGCGGGTGGTCAACGCCTCGGCGGTGGAGACCAGCCCAGCCGCGTGACCGTCCACAACAGACAACCCCAGCGCGACCTCCTGCACCACACCGCCAGCACCACCACGGTGACGACTCAGCTGCGCCAACGCCCGGAACCGCACCGCCTCCAACCGCGCGATCCCCTCAGACGCAGCCACCGCAGCAGCAACAGCATCGCCGTCCTCCAACGAATCCAACGCCGCATTGACCTCCTTCAAAACATCAGCCGACGTGATTTCCTTGAGTACCGCCACAATGGCGTTGCGTGTATCCACACACCGAAGCTACAACCGACCACCGACAAAAAGACCAATTCCCTTACACGGCAACAGGTATCCGATCAGTAGTAGTGCCGCAATTCGTCCCACAACGCAAGCCAAGGCCGCGAAGTCCCCGCACACAAGGAAATCCGCACTCCTTGCTCCTCGTTCTCCACTCCGAGCCCGTTGTCGTGCACGGCCGCCTCGCGACATCCGGTGAACCATGCCGGAAGATACGGCCCCACGACGACCACCGGGCCGACAGCGTCAGCCGGAGGAGGGCCCCAGTCCGCATAGGACATATGCCCCGAGTACACCGCAGGAAGCCCGTAGTGCTCCAAAGCCCCCGCCTGCCCGTAATTCCGCGTGAAGATCACCGCGGTCGAGCGCTGCTCCGCCGGGATCCGCTCCCAAACCCAGGTGACTGAAGAAGCCAGCTCCGGCCACCCCACCTGCTCGCCTTGCTCCTTGTTCACCGCCAGGACCGGCGCCAGCGCGGGCTCCGGCAGCAATGGCAGTCCGACGACGAGCGACACGGCCGCGCCCACGAGAGCCAGGAAGACAGCCAGGGCGCGGCGCCAGGTCCGGTCGAGCCAGCGCAGGCAGGGGTCGGCGCCGGCGGCCGCGAGCAGCAACAGGAACGGTGCCGAGTAGTACGGTTTTCCACCCAGCGCCAGCAAAATCACACACAGCACCGGATAGGCCAGCGCCAGTGAGCGGGCCCAGCGCAGGGCAGGATCACGCCACAACCTGAGTCCGCCGGCGATCCAGACCGGCACCGCCACGGGCGAGAGATAGAGCAACTGCATCGGCACGAACTGGATCCGGTTCTCCGCGCCGTCGTCCTCGCTGATCCCGGAAGCCACGGTCAGCAAAGGGAAATCGTGCGCCGCCTGCCAGATCAGGCCCGGTGCCGCCAGGAGAAGCGCGAGCAGGATCCCGGCGGGGAGCCAGCCGGTGCGGAACACCGTCCGCGGGCCGACGGCGAGTACCGCCAGGCCGATCGAGGCGACCATCAGCAGGACCAGCCACTTGCCCTCCAGTCCGACGCCGACAACGGCGCCGACCGGGAGCCACCATCGTCCGTCGCCGATGCGGAACAGGCGCAGGGTCACCAGGCCAAGTGCGCTCCAGACCAGCATGTCGACGGTCGCGGTCGAGAGCATGTGCCCGTCGACCACGACGAACGCCGCCAGCGCGGTCATCGCGGCGGTGAGGACCTGCGCGCCGCGCCCACCGCCGAACTCGCGCGCGACCAGCGCCAGCAGGATCACCGTCGCGGCGGCGCACAACGTCGCGACCACGCGCAGACCCGCGGGCGTGGCACCGAAGACGTCGGTGGATATCCGCGCGAGCAAGGGCGTCAGCGAAGGCTGATCGACATAACCCCAGTCGAGCCGTTTCCCCGCGGCGAGGAAGTACAGCTCGTCGCGATGGAAGCCGTACCGGCCGGACAACAGGGTCAGCACCAGGATCTGGATCGCGACCACCAGACCGACCGGACCCCGAGCGAATCGCTCCATCGCGCCTCCCCAGACGACGCGAAGCCTACTGCGCGGGCGGCGCCAGTTCGACCCTGTTGCGGCCGCCTTGTTTCGCGCGGTAGAGCGCCATGTCGGTGGCGACGAGCAGGTCGTCGACGCTGGTGATATTGGCCGCCGGATACAGCGCCCCGCCGATCGACACCGTCAGATCGGTCAGCACGGTGTCGCGATCGGGCAGCGCGACCGACACCATCGCCACCTGGTGCCGGATCCGTTCGGCCACCTGGAGCAGCGTCTCCTCGCCGTGGATGTCCGGGATGACGATGGCGAACTCCTCGCCGCCCCACCGCCCGCAGACGTCCTGCTCCCGGATCTCGGCGCGCAGCGCGTCGCCCACCGCGCGCAGGACGAGGTCGCCGTTGGGATGGCCGTAGGTGTCGTTGATCGTCTTGAAATTGTCGAGATCGAGGAACAGCACGCCGAGTTTGCGGCCGGCGCGCGTCCGGCCGAGCTGTTCTTCGGCCAGCTGACGCCAGCGCCGTTTCGTGACGAGACCGGTGGTGGCGTCGGTGTGCGCGTCGCGCCGGTACTGCGTCAGCAGCAGCCCGCGGTGCAGCGCGACCAGCGCGATGACGACCCCGACCAGCACCAGCGGGTTGGCCTGCACGAGGACGACGGCCGTCACGAGACCGAGGCCCAGCGCGCCCGCCTCGAGGATCTGGTCGCCGAATCCGGAGAACAGTTCGCTGACCGACTTCGGCGGCGACGAGAGCGCGATCGCGATCATCACCAGTGCGGTGTTGATCGCCCACCGCAGGGCCGCGGCGACGATGATGACGGCGAGGTCGCCCAGCCCGGCGAGCAGCCCGGAGTCGGGCGGGCCGGGGTAGTGGCGCATGCCGAGGCTGAGCACGAGGACGGCGGCCTGCGTGCCGCAGAGCACCGTCGCGGCGGAGAAGATCCACCGATGGGGGAGAACCGGCCGTTGGTGTGGCCAGATCCGCAGCCATGCGATGGTGTAGGTCACCACGACCATCGCGGCGGCGAGCACCGGCGGCAGCGCGATGACGGCGGCGACGCTCCACACCGCCTTGGTGTCGACGTAGGCGACCGACGGGGCCCTGTCGTACTCCCGTTGGCGTTCGATCTGCCGGGTGCCCTCGATCGCGATGGCCGCGCACAGCGCCAACACGCCGAACCGCACCAGGTCGGTACCGGTCACCGGGACCAGCCGGGCCGTGGCGGCGGTCGAGAGGACTGCGATGAGATTCACGACCAGGACGTAGGAACGCACAGGTCGCGGCAGGCTCCACAGGTGCCAGGCCCTGAGCCGCCGCCGCGCGCCACCGAGTCGTCCGTCCACACACCCTCTTCCGTCGGTGATCTACACCGTAATCGAACCGGGACGGCGACGACCGCGTTGTCTCCGACGATAAGACGGGCGGCCCCGAATTCCCCCGGACAGCCCAACCGAAACGAGGGAGGTGCACCGATGCAGGACAACAACTGGTGAGTGTTTTGCCGGATAGATGGCTATTTCGAGGGAGGTGAACGACATGCGTGACAACAACTGGACCACTCGGCGTGACAACAACTGGACGTGAGTGATCTCGCCCACGAGCGTGCGGCTTCGCGAAGGGAGGTGAACGTAGTGCGTGACAACAACTGGACGACCCGTCGTGACAACAACTGGACGTGATGTGTCAGGAACCGTGCTCGCCAACGGGTGTCGTCCCGCCGAGCGGCCCCACCCCGGGGCCGCGGCGGGACGACACCGCCCGTGACCAGCCTGCCCCGGCGACAGCGGCGACCACGACTCCCGCGCCCGCCGCGACGGTGACCACGGTGGTCGGCGCGACGAACTGGGCCAGCAGCCCGGCGGCCGCGATCCCCACCGCCTGGGCCGCCCGCAACGCGGCGATCGCCACCCCGATCACCTGACCGCGTTGGGCGGGCGGCGCGGCGAGGCTGTACTGCGTCTGCGTGATCATGTCGTGCGCGGAGAACACTCCCGAGATCGTCCACAGCACGACGATCGTGACCAGGCCCGGAGCCCAGCCGGTCGGGATCAGCACCAGGCTGCTCGCCACCGCGAGCGCGCCCAGCACCCGGATCTGCCGTTCGCGCGGGACGCGGCTCAGCAGAAGCCCGCCGAGCACCGAACCGACCGGATTCGCGGCCAGCAACCACGGCAACGCGCCCGCGCCGCCCAGTTCGGCGGCGACCGGGACGGCGAGGCCTTCGGGGACGACGTAGAAACCGCAGCAGCAGGCGATGAGCAGCAGCCAGCGCAGCTTGCGGTCGCGCGCCACCAGCCGGCAGCCCGCGATCAGGGACGGACGTTCGTGGTGAGCGGGTGCCGATGGCGGGAATCGTTCGAGGCCGAAGTGGAGCATGAGCGCCGACAGCGCGAACGTTCCCGCGTCGATCAGCAGCGCGCCCGGCACACCGAGGCCGGTGACGACGGCGGCGCCCGCGCCGAAGCCCACCACGAGCCCGGCCTGGTACGTCGACGAGATGACGGCCTGGCCGACGACCAGCCGGTCCGGGTCGAGCAGATCCGGCAGCATCGCCTGCCGGGCCGCGTGGAACGGCCCGGCCATGAGCTGCACGAGGAACAACAGCGCGGCCGCGACGGGCAGCGGGAGGCCGGGTACCGCCATCAGCGCGATCAGGACGGCGCGGCCGACGTCGGTCACCACCATCACGGTGCGCCGCGAGAAGCGGTCGGCGATGCCGCCCAGCGCGCCGCCGAGGAGGTCGGGCACGAAGGTCAGCGCGTACGCCGCCGAGGCCCAGCCCGCCGACGACGTCCGGTCGAACACCAGGACCGTGAGCGCGACCCTGGCCAGCTGGTCGCCGGCGACCGAGAGCAGATGCGCGAGCCAGATCCGGCGGAATCCGGCGACCGCGAAGACACTGCGGAACGACGCCGCTCGGGCTGGCATGCGCTTCAGGCTGTCGTGACTCGGCCACTCGGCGCAACCCTCGAGAAAAATCCGTTCGCCGTGTCGAACCGGCGCCGGCCCGTTCGACGTGTGAGTAAGAGAAGGAACGGAGAATCCGATGTCGCATTCACTGGGCCCGCTGGCGAACAACCTCGCCGCCTACGCCATCTACTCGACCGCGCAGACCGAGATGCGTCACGCCTACAAGCTGATCGACGCGGGCGACTACCTTGGCGCCGCCGCGGAGATCGACTCCGCCGCACGCGCCGCCGAAGTGCTCGCCCGTGCCACCTTCGATCTCGACGCCGAGCGCTCGGAACGGTGGCTCAGAGTCGTCGCCGCCCGGAAGCGGTTCGCGGACCAGGCCCGGGCGCGGGCCTCGGACACCGCTTTGGCCGTCGCCGCTTAACGGAAAGCGCGTCGATAGGTGCCGGGACTGACGCCGGTCGTGCGTTTGAACCGGTCGCGGAACGCGGTAGGCGAACCGAAACCGACCTCGGCGCCGATCCGTTCGACGGCGTGCTGAGTGGTCTCCAGCAGATGCTGTGCCTGCCGGACCCTCGCGCGGTGCAGCCATTGCAGCGGCGTCGTCCCGGTCTGCTCGCGGAAGTGCCGGATCAGCGTGCGCGTGCTCATCCCGGCGCGCGCGGCGATGTCGGCCAAGGTGAGCTCGCGCGCGAGATTCTCCTGCATCCACAGGAGAGTCGGTTCCAGCGCCGCGCCGCGAGGAGCGGGCGGATGCCGCAGCGCGATGAACTGGGCCTGACCGCCTTCGCGTTCCAGCGCCATGACCGAAAGGCGGGCGGCGTCGGCCGCGATCGCGGAGCCGTGGTCCCGCCGGATCAGATGCAGGCACAGATCCAGGCCGGCGGCGGCGCCCGCGGACGTCAGGATCTGCCCGTTGTCGACATAGAGCACGTCCGGGTCGACATCGATCTCCGGATACATCGCCGCCAACGTCTCGGCGGCGATCCAGTGTGTGGTGGCGCGAAGGCCGTCGAGCAGGCCCGCGGCGGCGAGAGCGAAGGTGCCGGAACAGATCGAGGCGATCCGCGTGCCCCTCGCGGCGGCCGAAGTGAGCGCGTCGTGGACGGATTCCGGCAACGGCGCGGCCGGGTCCGAGGTGCCGGGGACGATGATCGTGTCGGCCTCGCGCAGCGCCTCCAGTCCCCAAGGCGCGCGCAGGGTGAAGTGCCCGGCGTCGATGTCCGGGTGTTCGGCGCAGACGAGCAGCCGGTAGCCGGCGCTTCCGTCGGCGAGCCGGGTGCGGGTGAAGACCTCGATCGGCGTCGAGAGGTCGAACGGGATCACCTTGTCCAGCGCGAGGACCGCGACGGTGTGCATGACCGCACCGTACCCGTCCGATGGCGAGATCCCGTTGGAAGGCGTCGTTCACGCCACTGGGAGCGGGCCGTGGCCGGTTCTAGCGTCGAGCCATGATGATCATCGCGCCGATTCTCGTCGGCCTCGTCTACGTCGTACTGATGTCGCTGATCCACGAACCGCACCGGCGCCGCTTCAACGCGGTCATGGTCGCGGGGGCGGGCGCCGCCTATCTGAGCGGAGGCGGCCTGGGGATCTGGGAGTTCGCATTCGCCGCGGTCGTGACCTACGTGGCTTACCGCGGCCTCGAATCCTGGACGTTCATCGGAATCGCCTGGCTGCTGCACACCGGCTGGGACGTCGTCCACCACCTCAAGGGCGCACCGATCATCCCGTTCCTGCACGATTCGTCGTTCGGCTGCGCGATCTGCGACCCGGTGATCGCGATCTGGTGTTTCGCCGGTGGACGCTCGGTGACGGATTTCGTCCGCGCCCGTGTCGGTTCTAGCCGTCCCCGTTCGTCGGTAGGGTGAACCGAGCGGACGATGTCGAGATGACCGTGATCGTGGCGGGCAAGGTGTCGACGTGGTGATCTCGGCGGACACGCTGGAACCGGGCCAGGTGAACATCTTCGAATACTGGGAGGCGGAGGAGGTGCTGGACGCCTGGCGCGCGATCTCGCCGAGGCCGACGTACTCCGCCGAGATCCGGGACGGGGAGGTCTTCAAGCACCGGGTTTCCCATTCCGGGCCGCCGTTCGACTGAGCCGGGCGCTTGGCCGTTGGGCCGTTTGATGCGAACATATGTTCTATGACGACCGAGGGTCCCATCCTGCACGCCGACCTGGATTCGTTCTACGCGTCGGTCGAGCAGCGTGACGACCCGAAGCTGCGCGGGCGGCCGGTCATCGTCGGCGGCGGTGTGGTGCTCGCGGCCAGTTACGAGGCCAAGGCGTTCGGCGTCCGCACGGCGATGGGCGGCGGCCAGGCCAGGCGGCTGTGCCCGGACGCGATCGTGGTCCCGCCCCGGATGCACGCGTATTCGGCGGCGAGCAAGGCGGTCTTCGAGGTCTTCGGCAACACGACGCCGCTCGTGGAAGGCATTTCGATCGACGAGGCCTTCCTCGACGTCGGCGGGCTGCTGAAGATCGCGGGCACACCGAGCCGGATCGCGGCGAAGCTGCGCAAGGACGTGCTGGAGCAGGTCGGCCTGCCGATCACGGTGGGCGTGGCCAGGACGAAGTTCCTCGCGAAGGTGGCCAGCGGCGTCGCGAAACCCGACGGTCTCCTCGTCGTGCCGCACGACAAGGAGCTGGAGTTCCTTCACCCGCTGCCGGTCGAGCGGCTGTGGGGCGTCGGCAAGGTGACGGCGCGGAAGCTCCGCGAGCGCGGCGTCACGACGGTCGGGCAGATGGAGGGGTTCGGGGAGAAGGAACTCGTCCGGATGCTCGGCCGCGGCGTCGGCGCCCATCTCCACGCCCTGTCCCACAACGACGACCCTCGCCGCGTGCAGACGGGCCGTCGCCGCCGGTCCATCGGGGCGCAGCACGCGCTCGGCAGCAGGCCGCGGTCTCCCGCCGAGCTCGACGCGATGCTGCTGACCCTGGCCGATCGCCTCGCCCGTCGCCTGCGGGCGGCGCACCGGGTGTGCCGCACCGTCGTGCTGCGGATGCGGTTCGCCGACTTCACCAAGGCGACCCGGTCGCACACCCTCATGGAGGCGACCGAACAGACCGGCGCGATCGTCGCGGCGGCGCGTGACCTGCTCGCCGCGGCGAGACCGCTGATCGACGAACGCGGCCTCACGCTGATCGGGCTCGCGCTCACGAACCTGTCGAAGGACGACGCGATCCAGCTGGCCTTGCCGTTCGGGGCGAAGCCGAGGGACGCGCTCGATTCGACGCTCGACACGGTCCGGGACCGGTTCGGGTCGAAGTCCATCACGCGCGCGGTGCATCTGGGGCAGGCCGAGCGGCCGTGGGTACCGCTGCTGCCGGACTGAACCCGTCGCTAGGGTGTCCCGGTGGCGGAAGTCGAGATCTACACCGATGGCGCGTGCAGCGGGAATCCCGGTCCCGGCGGCTGGGGCGCGGTGCTGCGGTACGGCACCGTCGAGAAGGAGATCTACGGCGGGGATCCCGGGCCCACCACGAACAACCGGATGGAACTGACCGCGCCCATCGAGGCGCTGGAAAGCCTGAAACGCCGGGTGTCGGTCGACATCTACACCGACAGCACCTACGTCCGGAACGGCATCACCAGCTGGGTGCGGAACTGGAAGAACAACGGCTGGATGACCTCGGCCAAGACACCGGTCAAGAACGCCGATCTGTGGCGCCGCCTCGACGAGGCCGCCTCACGGCACGACGTCGAATGGCACTGGGTCAAGGGCCACGCCGGGCATCCGGAGAACGAGCGGGCGGACCGCCTCGCCGTCAAAGGCGTGGAAGAGGTCGTCGGCCGACCGGTGATCCAGCCCGGCGAGCGGCCCGCCCGGAATCGTTAGCAGCTGACGTTCACCTTCGCGCTCTTGGCGAAGGACACATGGACGTGGTCCATGTGGTTGGCGGTCGCGCCGCCGCGGTCCTCCATGGTGTCCCAGCCGCTGCCGTCGTTGTAGCGCTGGCGCCAGATGACGTAGGTGACGCCGAAGTCCTTCTGATTCGCCATGAGGTACTCGGCGATGGCGTTGCCGGTGGCGGTGTCCACCATGAAGTCCAGCGCGAGGCCGGAGGGGTGGTCGCTGGCGTTCGCCCGGCCGGCGACACCGCCGACGGTCTTGACGCCGAACTTCGCCTTGACGTGGTTGCCGACCTGGGCGACGTGCGGTTTGGTGCCGGCGAGGTCGGTGGAGCACGCCGTCGCGGCGGGCACGGTCTTCTTGACCGGCGCGGGCGCTTTGCTCGGCTTCGGGGGAGCCGAGGAGGTCGCGGGGGAGGGGGACGGGGAGGGGGTGGGGCTTGTCGTGCTGGAGGGCGGGGTGCTGCTGGTCGACGGCGGGGGCGTCGTGCTGGAGACCGGGGGAGACTTCAGCGCGAGCGCGGCGCTGGCCGCTTCGACGTCAGGGGTACCTGCGGACGTCAGCCACATCGACGCCGGGAGCGCCGTGGCGACCGCTGCCGCGATACCCGCGGGGAGCTTCCACTGCGGAGCCTTGTGCTTGCGATGTCTGCCGGCCATTTCTCTGATCACTCACCACTTCGGGGACGGGAACTCGCGTCGGGGGCCGCGAGCTCCGGGCAACATTACGAAAAGGACACGGCAATGTCACGCCCGAGTGTGTTCGCCCACAGTTACCTTGATCGTTGAACCAAAAGAGGCTCACGCCCGTACAGACACAAGAAGTGCTTTTATATGAGCACTGTGAGTGATGAATTCAATCCGCTTTGCAGGATTGGAAGTACATCTTGTCGTCCGGTGAGGACACGTTCACGCCCGGCGTGACCGGAGCCCGCCCGGTGTCCGCCGAGGCCGCGATCGTCGTGCAGACCAGCTGGTTGATGGCCTGGTTGGACAGTTTGCGGACGGGGAACGGCAGCACGATGGACGTCGGGTTGCCCGAATACACCTCGACCCGGCCGATCTCCGGCGGGACGAACGTGGTGAGCCCCTGCGCGGCTTCCCGTTCCGTCGGCCCCTTCAACAGCAGCGTGAGGGCGCCTTCGGGGGAGATGAAGCCCTCGCTGGGCCGGGTCACCGGGATGACGCGGCCGTCGGAGACGAAGTACAGCGTCAGGCCGGCGCGAACGTAGGTCCCGGTCGTCGCGCGGATCGACGGGCCGGGCCCGGCCGGGACGACGCCGGTCGGCTGGACACCGCAGGCCGCCAGCAGCGTCGCGGCCGCGAGGGCGGGCAGCGCCCGGGTCCTTCTCATCGTGTCCCTCCTTCGGTCCGATGGGGCAGGCGCAGGACGAACCGGGCGCCGTGCCCGGTGTCGGCGGCGGTGATGTCGCCGCCGTGCAATCGCGCGTTCTCCAGCGCGATCGCCAGGCCCAGCCCGCTGCCCTCGGAGCGGGCACGGGCGGTGTCGGCCTTGGTGAACCGGTCGAAAACGTGCGGCAGGACCTCGGGATCGATACCGGGCCCGTGATCCTCGACCTCCAGGGTGACGCCGTCGCCGCCGGCGCGCAGGCGGACTTCGACCGGTGGCGCGCCGTGCCGGAACGCGTTGCCCACGAGATTCGCCACGATCAGGTCGAGCCGCCGCCGGTCGACGCGGGCGAGGACGCCTTCCGGCAGGTCGGTGACCAGGTCCTCACCCTCGCGCCAGCCGCGGGCGTCGAGGCTGTCCCGGATCGCGGTGGCGAGATCCCATTCGTCGAGCACGAGTTCGGCGCGGCCCGCGTCGAACCGGGAGATCTCGACCAGGTCCTGGACCAGCCGGGTCAGCCTGCGGGTCTCGCCCGAGACCAGCCGTGCCGCGACGGCGGTGTCCGGCGGCAGTGCCTCCGCGTCCTCGTCCAGGACGTCGGTGACCGCGTTCATCGCCGCGAGCGGCGTGCGGAGCTCGTGCGAGACGTCGGCGACGAACCGGCGGGCGTCGGCCTCCATCGCTCGCAGCTCGCCGACCGTGCGTTCCAGTTCGGCGGCGGTGTTGTTGAAGGTCGTGACCAGTTCGGCCAGCTCGTCGGACCCCTTGGCGGGCAGCCGGACGTCGAGCCTGCCTTCGCCGAGCTGGGCGGCAGCGGTGTTCAGCGCCCGGACCGGTCTCAGCACCTGCCTCGCCGCGAGCAGGGCGAGCGCCGCGGCCAGCGGAAGGACGAGCGCGGCCATCTGCCAGGCGGATTTCGCGAGTTCGTCGATGGCCTGTTGCTGCTGGACGAGCGAGGTGAGCGAGTACACCTCGACCCCGCTGGCCTTCGTCGACCCGTCGGGCTGCCGCGTCAGCACCGGCAGGCCGACCTGGAGTTCGGGGCCGGTGTCGCGGTCCAGCCGCTGGAACTGGATCCGGATGTCGCCCGCGACCGTCCGCCGCAGTTCGGTCGAGAACCTGGTCAGGTCCGGGCCGTTGACCGACCGCAGGTTCCCGCTGACCGCGACGGCGTTCAACCGCAGGCTGCCGGCGAAGTCGTTGAGCTGGTCCTGGGTCGGAGGCGTCGACAGCGGGCGGTCGTAGGCGCCGACCCGGTCCTTCAGCTGGTCCATCGCCGCGTCCTGGACGGCCTTGAGGATCGCGTTCCTCGCCGAGACGTAACTGGCCCCCGCCGCGGCCGCCGCGCCGATGATCGCCATCGCCGCGAAGGCCAGGATGAGCCGGGGCCGCAGCCCGGAGAGCAGCCTCATGAACGGCCGAACCGGTACCCGAAGCCGCGGACGGTCTGGACGTGTTCGGGTTTCGCGGGAACGTCTTCGATCTTCGCGCGCAGCCGCTGGACACAGGCGTCGACCAGCCGGGAGTCGCCGAGGTAGTCGTGATCCCAGACGGCGGAGAGGATCTGCTGGCGGCTGTAGACCTGGCCGGGCGTGCGCGACAGCTCCAGCAGCAGTTTCAGCTCGGTCGGGGTGAGCGAGACCGGCTCGCCGTTCTTCGTGACCACCAGCCCCGCCCGGTCGATGACCAGTCCGCCGTGCCGCTCCCCGGCGGCGTCGTCGCTCGCGGGTTTCTCGCTCACCGCGCGCCGCAGCACCGCCCGGATCCGGGCGTCGAGCACACGGGGTTCGATCGGCTTGGTCACGTAGTCGTCGGCGCCCGCCTCCAGCCCGGCGACGATGTCGAAGTCGTCGCTGCGGGCGGTGAGCATGATGATCGGCACCTCGCCCGCCGAGCGGATACGGCGGCAGGTCTCGAAGCCGTCGATGCCGGGGAGCATCAGATCGAGCACGACGATGTCGGGCTGGAACACCCGCAGTTTCTCCAGCCCGAGCTCACCGCTCTCGGCGGTGTGGACGGTGTGCGCCTGACGGCGCAGCGCGAGTTCCAGTCCCTCCCGCACGGACGCGTCGTCTTCGATCAACAGGACACTGGCCACGCCGCCATTATTCGGATGCCGCCGCGCGTGTGCGACTCGGCTCGATCTTGTAGCAGAACCATGACATTGTCCGGACCTCTTGGCTAAACGCCGTGGGGACAGTGAGACGCATGGCCCTACTCCTCCACGAAGCGAAACCGACCCCCGCCCGCCGTCCGCTGCCGGGACGGCACGCCGAGACCAGGCGGACCCTGTCCAGGGCCGTGTTCCAGCTCGCCACCGGACTGGGACTGGCCGTCGCGTTCCTCGTGACCTACGTGCTGTTCGTGCACACGTCGGCCGGGCAGCTCGCGGAGAACGGCGTCGTCCGCAGCGCGCAGTCCGGCCAGTGGTCCACAATGGACTGGGCGGGGCCGCTGCGCGACCAGGACATGGTGCTCGTGATCGGCGCCGCCGGGATCGGGCTCGTCGTCCTGGCGCTGCTCCGTCGCAAACCGGGCCTCCTGGTGCCCGCGCTGAGCGTTCTCGTGCTCCCGCTCGTGGCCGCGCAGTTGCTCAAGCTCTACGTCCTCGTCCGCCCCGAGCTGCCCGACGGCGGCCGCGGGCCGGGGCACAACAGTTTTCCCAGCGGGCACGTCAGCGCCGCCATGGCCATTCTGATGGCACTCGCTTTCGTTCTGCCCCAACGATTCCGTCCGGCGATCATCGGGATCGGCGGCGTCGCCGTCGCCTGGGTCGCGTCCTCGACCATCGCGCTGGGCTGGCATCGGCTCAGCGACACGGCGGGCGCCTGCCTGCTCGCGGCGTCGTTCGCCTGCCTGCTCGCCGCCTGGCTGACCACCCGGCGCCGGGATCTGCGCCGCACCCCCGCTTCCCTGGTCGCGCTGGCCGCGGTGCTGCCCACCGCGATCGTCCTGATCGGCTTCGCGGTGCTGAGCACGGCGACCGCCGGTGCCGCCCAGTTCGTCGCCGCGCTGGTGCTGGCCGCGTGCGCGGCGGTGGGGATCGTGCTGGTCGCGGTGTGGCCGTTGCGCGGATCCGCGTTCGAACGGCGGACCGGCGTGGAGACCAGGGTGGTCGGCGATCTGCTCGAGACCCGCCTCGTGACCCGACGCTGACGCGGCTTGGGCCGTGACTCGCGTGATCGAAGCCGTAACTCGCGTGATTGGAGGCGTAACTCGCGAGTCGCGCCTCCAATCACGCGAGTTACGGCTGGAAGCACGCGTCTTACGTCAATCCCGGCGCGAGTCTCCGGCCCGGCTCAACGGCGACATCGGCGTCCGGGGCGAGGGCGGGACCGCGGAGGGTGCCACGACCACGCGGTTCCGTCCGCTCCGTTTCGCTTGGTACATGGCCGCGTCCGCCACGCGGAACAGCTCGCCGTAATCCGTCGAATGTTCGGGTGAGAGCCCGACGCCGATCGACACGGTGCAGCCGTGGATCGGTCCCACCGCGCGGGGTTCGTTGGTGGCGTGCCCGCTGGCGAGTTCGGTCAGGCCGGTGATGGCGGTCTTCTCGACGGCCGCCCGGATCCGCTCGGCGATCCGCGTCGCCTCCTCGCGCGTGGTGTCCGGCAGCAGCACCGAGAACTCCTCGCCGCCCCACCGGCCGACGATGTCGGTGGAGCGGGTGTTCTGCCGCAGCACGGCGCTGACGCAACCGAGCACGATGTCACCGCCGGAATGCCCGTACTTGTCGTTCCACTGCTTGAAGTGGTCGAGGTCCAGCATCAGGAACGCCGTCGGCCGCCGCCCGGTCTGGTCTTCGAGCAGCCGCAGGGCCGCGGGCGCGTGGAAGGAGTCCTCGGTCAGCAGGCCGGTCTTCCGGTCACGCTGGCTGCGCGCGATCGTGTCCGCCAGCGCCTGCGAGAGCCGGGTCGACCGCAGTGCGACCCCGATCATCACGAGTGGCACCAGCGCGATGTTGACCGCGCCGAGGATCGTGGTGCACGCCGCGAGTTGCAGCGCGTAGACGAAGTCCGCGTTGTCGGCCCAGCTGCCGATCAGCTTCTGCCGCCGCCAGCCGCCCCACGCCAGGCCGCGCGCGATGCTGATCAGGAGCGTCTGCGACGCGAAGTACCAGAGCGCGGCGCCCACCAGCGCGACGGCGGCGAGCGCGATGTCGCCCGGTCGCTGGGGGAGCGTGCCCGATTCGAGCCAGGTGTGCAGTTCCGTCAGGTGGGTGAGCGTGTGCACGCCGAGGATGGAGGCGGCGTGCGCGGCGGTGGTGAAGAGGAACGTCGTCATCGCCTTGTGCGCGATGGAGTAGCGCTGCACGCGCACCATCAGCAGCAGCGCGAGCGACAACGCGGGCGGTAGCAGGACGGCCGCGCCACCCAGCCAGACGGCGGTCTGGTCGATGTGCTCGCCGCGGCGGTCGTCGGCCCGGCGCTGCTCCTCCGGATGCTGCGTCTGGACGACGTACCAGATCGCGCAGCACGCGATCACGCCGAAGCGGACGAGATCGGTGGTCGTGACGGAAGCCTGGAAACCGCTGTACAGCGCCCAGGCGGCGACGGCGATCTCGGTGCCGAGCATCCAGAAGACCGCCGCGGGCGGCAGCCGCCACAGTTCCCACCCCGCCGGATGGCGCAGGGTGTTCCAGGCACGACCTCGCAACCGCCAGACGCGGGCGGCGGCGAGGCCGACGGTGTCGGCGAAACCCCGGAGCGAACCGCGCGGCCGCTCCGAGACCGCGTCAGGGTCGTGCTTGCCGAACTCGCTGACGAGGGTCACCTCCCACCGTTACGCACCGCACCCGCTTCGATCTTGCTGGTCACCACGAGGGGGTGACAGGGGGACCGCGTTGACGATCTCGTGAGACAGGCCAATGCCTGCGTTCGCCGGACGACCTTCCGTCACAAGCTGGCATCGTGGCTGGTATGCCTGACGCCGTCGAGGTACCCGCGCTGTTCGGCCCGGAGTTCGACAGGGATCCCTCGCCCGCCTACGAATGGCTTCGGGCGAACGCCCCCGCGTTCCGGCTCCCGCTTCCCGGTGACACCTGGACCTGGCTGCTGACCAGGCACGCGGACGTGGTTTCCGCGATGGCCGACCCGCGTTTGTCCAAATGCCCGTCCGTCGCGGCGGACCACTGGCGCAAGGCCAATCTCGGGCTGCCCGCCGACCACCGGCCCACGCTCATCGGGCATATGAACAACTTCGAGGGCGAGGACCACGCACGGTTGCGCAAGGCCTGCGCCGGTGCCTTCGGGCCGCGGCGGCTGCAGCATATGCGCGACCGCACGCACCGGCTCGCGAACGAACTGCTCGACCCGATCCTGGAGCGGGGCGAGGGCGACCTCGTCGAGGATTTCGCGTACCCGCTGGGAATCCGGTCGATCTGCGAGCTGATCGGCATCCCGGACAGCCTGCTGGACGAGGTCCGTCCGCCCGCGCTGGTGGTCGCCGCCGGCGACGTCACGGACATGGCGTCGATGCTGCGGGCGACCGACGAGCTGGACGCGCTGCTCGCCGACGTCGTCGCCCGCAAACGCGCCGAACCGGGGGCGGACCTGATCAGCGACCTCCTCGCCCAGGAGGCCGCCGGGAAGCTGACCGGCGACGAGGTCGCCGCGACGGCGTTCCTCTCCCTGATCGCCGGGCACGAGACGACGATCAGCCTCATCGCGTCCACCGCGCTGACCCTCATCACGCATCCGGAGGAGGCGGCCCGCGCCCGCGCCGACGGCGCACACCTGACGCTCGTCATCGAGGAGGTCCTGCGCCGCGACACCCCGCTGCAGAACACCAGCTGGCGCTTCGTCACCGAACCGATGGAACTCGCCGGGCAGCGGATGGAGGCGGGCGATCCGATCCTGTTGTCGTTGCTGGCGGCCAATCGCGATCCGGAGGTGCACCCCGACCCGCTCGCCTTCCGGCCGGGCGAGCGGCCGGTGCGGCATGTGGCCTTCGGTGTCGGCCCGCATATCTGCATCGGCGCCGCGCTCGCGCGGATGCAGGCGTCCGCGGCGCTGGAGACGTTGTTCGGCCGCGCGCCGTCGATGACGCTGACCGTGCCCGAGGACCGGCTCGTGTGGTGGCCGAGCGCGATCACCCGCGGCCTGCACAACCTGCCGGTGCGGCTCTAGACCGTGCCCGGTCCGCCGGCTCGCGTGATCGAACGGACGACACGTGTGATCAGGCGGACGACACGCGTGTCCAGAGAGACGACAACGCGGCAGGATCCGGCTACCCGTGAGCCGTCCGTCCAATCACGCGTGTCGTCCATGTGATCACGCGTGTCGTCCGAGGCGGGCATGCGCCCTCAGGTCACACCGCGCCTTCGAGACGGCCCCGCAGCACGCTCGCCTTCCGGTCGTCGAGATCCATGACGAGCTGGAGCGCGTCGCGCCAGACGGCCATGGCCTCGTCGGTCCGTCCCCGCGCGGCCAGCGCGCAGCCGCGTTCGTCGAGCGCGTCGGCCTGCCCCCAGACGTCGCCGCAGTTCCGGTAGGCGGTCAGCGCCTGCTCGCAGTACCCGAGCGCCTGCTCGAGATCGCCGAACCGGCGGCAGGTCCTGGCCAGCGGCACCAGGGCGAAGCCCATGCCGTGCTGGTCGGCGTCCTTCGCGTAGGCGTCGAAGGCGCGCAGGCCGTGTTCGAGGGCGAGGTCCCGCTCGCCGAGGTCGCGGTACGCGCGGCCGAGGTGGACCCGCGCGGTCGCTTCGCCGAGCCGGTAGCCGATCCGGGCGTTCACCTCCACGCTCTTCCCGGCGAGCCGCACGGCTTCGGCGTAGTCCTCCCGTTCGTGCGCGATGTTGCCGAGCCCCACCAGCGCCCAGCCGAGGCTCGGGTTCTCGCCGATCTCTTCCGAGAGTTCGACGGCCTGGCCGAACAGGTCGCGCGCGCGGTCGAGGTCGCCGCGGCGCCGGTGCGCCTCGGCGAGGTTGATCGCCGACCACGCCAGCCCGGCGAGGTCGCCACCCGCCTTCGCGGACTCGATCGCCACCTCGTGGCTGGAGATCCACGTCTGCCACGGCCTGCCGAGCAGGTGGTAGTCGAACAGTTCCACCGGCAGCCGCCAGCCGATCTCGTACAGCCCGTGGTCCAGCGCCAGCCGGGCGACGCCGGTGATGCTCGGCATCTCCGACGCGCACCAGATGTAGGCCTCGTCGAACGTGGCGAACCGGAGCGGCTCGACGCCTTCGGGCGCGGGCCCCAGGTCGACGTGGTGGTCGCGGGCCGGGGTCAGCGTCCAGCTCGCCGCGTTGGCGGCGTGGAGGTACCAGTGGGTCAGCCGGGAGACCGCCGCCTGCCGCTCGTCCCGCCATCGCGCGGCGGCGGCCTCTTCGGCGGCGTAGACGCGAAGCAGGTCGTGGAACCGGTAGTACCGCGCGCCGACCTGCTGGACGAGATGCGCGTGCACGAGCTTGTCCAGCAGCCGTCGCGCGTCGTGTTCCGGCAGACCGGCCAACGCGGCCGCCGCGCCCGGGGTGAACCGCGGCCCGGGATGGAGGCCGAGCAGCCGGAACATCCGGGCGGTGTCGGCCTCGAGTGCGCGGTACGACCAGCTGAACGCGGCCCGGACCCCGACGGCGTCGTCGTCGACCGCGAGCAGTTCCAGCCTTCGCCCCTCGGCGACGAGTTCACGGGCGAGTTCGCCGACGCTCTGATGGGGATGCGTGGCGACCCGTTCCGCGGCGATGCTCACCGCGAGCGGGAGCGCTGCGCACAGCCGGACCAGCCTGCCGACGCCTTCGGGGTCGCCTGCCGCGCGTTCGTCGCCGATGAGGTCGGCCATGAGCCGGGCCGCTTCGAGATCTTCCAGTGGCTCCAAGGAAACCTGGACCGCCCCGGTGCCGACGACCAGCCCGGACAGCCGCCGCCTGCTGGTGATCAGGACGGTCGTGTCCGGGGTGCCGGGCAGCACCGGCCGCACCTGGTGCGAATCGAGGGCGTTGTCCAGCACGACGAGTGTGCGCTGGCCGCGCAACAGTCCCCGCAGGAGCGCCAGCCGCATGTGTTCCTCGGCGGGGACACGGTCGGGGCGGACACCGACGCAGCGCAGAAGGTCGTCGAGGATGTCGGCGGGTTGCGCGGGGGAGCCCGCCGCATAACCGCGGAGATCCGACCAGAGGACGCAGTCGAACTCCTCTTGCCGCCGGTTCGCCCAATTCAGCACGAGCGCGGTCTTCCCGACCCCGGGCGGCCCGGCAACGAAGACCACTTTGGCCGTTTCGGTGAACACTTTTTCGTCCAGCAGCGCCAAGTGTTCCGCGCGGCCGACGAAATGCTCCGGCGGTGGGGGAAGATGCACATAGGGTTCCGCGCGGGCGGCTTCGGCGAGCA
This sequence comes from Amycolatopsis roodepoortensis, assembly GCF_024628825.1. Classification (NCBI taxonomy): domain Bacteria; kingdom Bacillati; phylum Actinomycetota; class Actinomycetes; order Pseudonocardiales; family Pseudonocardiaceae; genus Amycolatopsis; species Amycolatopsis roodepoortensis. Next base: position 1,491,476 of record NZ_CP102415.1, on the reverse strand, counting down.
CGATCAAGGCCCCGCCCGCGTCCAGCGCGCGATCACACGCTTCGGCGAATTCCGCGCTCGGCGGGGTGAGCCCCCGTTCGACCCGGCTGATGAGGCTTTTGTCGACATAGGCGAGTTTCTGAAGGTCCCGCAAGGCCAGCCCGCGTGCCTGCCGCCGTTGCCGCAATGCGCGCCCGAAGGTGAGCGCCGCCGTCGAAACCGGGCGGGCTCCACCGGTCTCCCCGGATCTGGCCGAGCCGGAATTCTCGGTCACCAGAAGCACCTTTCTCCCCGCTGCGCGGCAGATGGTGCCACAACCTTCCCATTACGTGGGTCACAACCTGGCCACCGGGTATGCGCGGGTGCGAAGGCAGCCCCCAAACTGTGCGAGAACGCGCCCGTTCCCCACCGGTGCGCCGGCCGAAAGGGAGGTGGATCATGCGCGACCGCGAAATGTGAGCAGGCCCTGTCCCGCCTCGCGAACGACCGGGCGAGTACTGATCTCCTCGGAACCCGGTCGTGGCCGCCTTTCCCGGCGGCCACGGCCGGGCCCCTTTCGAAAGGTGTAGGACCGCTTAACGTCGGTGTAGATCTTTTCACTTGTCCTGACGTGTCGCCCGAGGCAGCTTGAAGAGGTATCGAGCGGCCCGGCGAAAGGAACCAAGTGAGCATCGGCGCGCCGGGAACCCTGATCCGGATGGGCGTTCTCGCCCTGTTGTGGGGATCGGGATTCCTGTGGATCAAGCTCGCCCTGACCGGGTTGCCGCCCGTTCAGGTGACCGTCATCCGCTGCGCGCTCGGCGCGGCCGTCCTTCTCGTGCTGAGCCGCTGGACCGGGCAACGCCTCCCGCGCGGCCGCCGGATCTGGGGCAGGCTCCTCGTCGCCGCCTTCTTCTGCAACGCCTTGCCGTTCGCGTTGTTCAGCATCGGCGAACTGACCGTCGACTCCGGTGTCGCCGGGGTGATGAACGCGACGACCCCGCTGTGGTCGCTGCTGATCGGCATCGGGATCGGCACCGAACGCCGGATCACCGCGATCCGCGTCGGCGGCCTGGTCCTCGGTTTCGCCGGCATCCTGCTGATCTTCGCGCCCTGGCAGAAGAGCGGCCTGGTGGGCTGGGGGACGGTGGCCCTGCTCGGCGCCGGCATCAGTTACGCGATCGCTTTCGCTTACATGGGACGGAAACTCGTCGGCGAGGGCGGCCCGATCGCGATCTCCGCCGCCCAGCTGCTGACCGCCACCGGGCTGAGCGCGCTGGCGCTGCCGTTCGATGCCGCCCCGTCCGGGCCGCTGAACGTGACCGCGGTGGTCGCCGTCGTCGTCCTCGGGATCTTCGGCACCGGCGTCACCTTCTACCTCAACTACCGGCTCATCGCCGACGAGGGCGCGACCTCCGCGGCGACCGTCGGCTACCTGCTGCCGGTGGTCTCGGTCGCGCTGGGCGCGATCGTGCTCGGCGAGGAACTCGGCCCGCGGGTGCTCGCCGGGATGGCCGTGGTGCTGCTCGGAGTCGCCCTGACCCGCTACGTGAGGTCTTCGGAGAGCAGGTCCATCAGCAGTCCGTCGTGCCAGCCTTCGCCGTCGGTGTCGCGTTCGTAGCGGCGCATCACCCCGACCTCGCGGAAGCCGACGGCCTTGTAGCAGCGGATGGCGGCGTCGTTGTCCACGGCGGGATCGATCACCAGCCGATGGTGCCCGCGATCGTGCAGGAGATGCCGCGCCATCGTGCGGACGGTGTCCGTGCCCAGCCCGCGGCCGTGGGCCGCCGGGTCGAGGAAGAGGTCGACCGACGCGTGCCGGTACATCGGGTCCTCCTCTTCGCCGTACTGGACGAAGCCGCGGACGACGCCGCCTTCCAGGACCGTGAAGCAGGTCGTGGTGGGGTCGTCGAACGGCCAGGTGGGGGAGTCTTCGACCGAACCCCAGCGCGCCGCGACCTCGGCCGCGCCGCGGATCCGCCGCAGGTCCGGGACATGGGCCTCGGTGACCGGGGTCAGGGTCACGAACTCCCCGCGCAACTCGGTGGTCAGTTCCCCGCTCCGTCCGCTCGTCCGAATGGCGCCAGTCTAGGGAGAAACCGGCTGGGGCGCCGCCGGAACCGCAAGAACGCGGGGGCGTCGGCCGCCGGAATCCGGTATCAACGAAAGGGACGACGGAGGTGGGTCATGGGGAACCCGTTCGACGAAATGCGTCCGGTGGAGGAACTGGTCGACGGTGGGGCGACCACGGTGCGGGCGGCGGTGCTCCGCAAGGCGACCGAAGCGGTGGTCGCGAACGCCCGCGACGCGACCGATTGCCGGATGCTGCTGGAGATGCTGGGGCTGCATTCCGAACGGCCGGTCCGGACCGACGACGAAGCCGCCTGAGAGACGACCTCGTGAGTGGTAAGGACGGTTCTAACCGTCCTTACCACTCACGAGCCCAGGTGGGTCAGCGCCGCGGCAGTACGCAGAATTCGTTCTCTTCCGGGTCGGCCATGACCACCCAGGGGTCCGACTTGGCGTCTTCGAGGATCTTCGCGCCGAGTGACACGAGCCGGGCGACCTCCTCGCGCTGCTCGAGTTCGGTGGGCGCGATGTCGAGGTGCAGCCGGTTCTTGACCGACTTCTCCTCGGGGACCGGCTGGAAGAGCAGGCTCGGCACGTCGGGGCTCTTCAGCTCGACATAGGTCACCCCGTGACCGTCGGTCCACCGTTCGGTCTCGGGGTAGCCGAGCGCTTCCTTCCAGAACGCGGCCAGCGCTTCGGCCTCACGGCAGTCGACGGTGACGGCGAGCATCCGGGTTCGCATGGTTCCACGGTGGCACGGAACGGCGAGGTTTGCCGGATGCGCGGGCGGGCATCCGGCGGGGGAGCAGAGCCACTCGCCGAAGGGAGCACCATGAAGGCCGTCACCTGGCACGGGAAACGCGATGTCCGGGTGGACACCGTCCCGGATCCGAAACTGGCCGAACCGACCGACGCGATCGTGCGTATCACCTCGACCGGGATCTGCGGTTCCGATCTGCACCTCTACGAGGTCCTCGGCGCCTTCATCGACGAGGGCGACATCCTCGGGCACGAGCCCATGGGCGTCGTCGAAGAGGTCGGCTCCGGGGTGACGAACCTGAAACCCGGCGACCGGGTCGTTATCCCCTTCAACATCTCCTGCGGCCACTGCTTCATGTGCGATCGCGGCCTTCAGTCGCAGTGCGAGACCACGCAGGTCACCGATCGCGGCAAGGGCGCCGCGTTGCTCGGCTACACCAAGCTCTACGGCCAGGTCCCGGGCGGCCAGGCCGAATACCTGCGTGTCCCGCAGGCCCACTACGGCCCGATCAAGGTGCCGGACGGCCCGCCGGACGAGCGGTTCGTGTACCTCTCCGACGTCGTGCCCACGGCCTGGCAGGCCGTCGACTACGCCGCCATCCCCGAGGGCGGCACGGTCGTGGTGTTCGGGCTGGGCCCGATCGGCCAGTTCTGCTGCCGGATCGCGAAGCACCGGGGCGCCGGCAAGGTGATCGGTATCGATCTGGTGCCGGAACGGCTCGCGAAGGCCGCCGCGGCAGGCGTCGTCACCTACGACACGCGGGAGCACAAGTACCTCGGCGACGTCATCCGCGAGGCCACCGGCGGCCGCGGCGCGGATTCGGTGATCGACGCCGTCGGGATGGAGGCGCACGGCGCCCCGGTCGGGCGGCTGGCGCAGAATCTCGTCGCCCTCCTGCCCGATCCGATCGGCGCGAAGATCACCGAGAAGGCCGCGGTCGACCGGCTCAGCGTGCTGTACGCGGCCATCGACTGCGTGCGGCGCGGCGGGACGATCTCCCTGAGCGGCGTCTACGGCGGCATGGTCGACCCGCTGCCGATGATGGAACTGTTCGACAAGCAGATCACCCTGCGGATGGGGCAGGCCAACGTCCGGCGCTGGATCGACGACATCATGCCGCTGATCACCGACTCCGCCGACCCGCTCGGCGTCGAGGGTTTCGCGACGCACAAGCTCCCGCTGGCGGAGGCGCCGCACGCCTACGAGATCTTCCAGAAGAAACAGGACGGCGCGGTCAAGATCCTGCTGGAGCCGTCGGCGGCTTGAGGTGTCGGCACGCGGATGCCGGGTATCCGGTATGCGGATCCTGACGAAAGGAGCGATGGGATGACCACGGCACGAGAGATCATGACCGCGAACGCGACCTGCGTGTCCGCTTCCGAAACCGTGCTCGACGCGGCGAAGAAGATGGCCGCCGAGTCCGTGGGCGCGCTGCCGATCTGCGGTGAGGACGGCAAGCTCCAAGGCATGCTGACCGACCGCGACATCGTGGTGAAGGTGCTCGCCGAGGGCAAGGACCCGAGGGCGCTGCACGCCTCCGAACTGGCCCAGGGCGAGGCGGTGACGATCGGCGCGGACGACGACGCCGAGGAGATCATGCGCACCATGGCGAACCACAAGGTCCGGCGGCTGCCGGTGATCGACGGGCACAAGCTGGTCGGCATCGTGGCGCAGGCCGACGTGGCCAAGGCGCTGCCCAACCCGGACAGCGGCGAGCTGGTGGAAGCACTGTCCTACGACTGACCCGCCATACTCCTTCGGTGGCGTTCTTCGACATCGAAGGTTACGAACCCGTGTGGCTCTCCGGACTCCAGGCGATCCGGAGGGCGCACGGGGATCGTTTGCGTGCGCTCGTGGGCGAGCGGCTGCGGCACGCCCACCTCACCTGGTTCGTCGAATACGACGAGTGGCTCTCGGACGCGCCCGTCGTGGTCGACTTCGGCGCCGAGCGGCTGGAGATCACGCACTGGAAGTTCGACGAGCTTTCGCTGACCTGGAACACGATCGACCCGTACGGGAAGTCCTCATGGGATTGGGGTGATCCGGCCGAGCCGAGCCCGTTGCGATGGCGGCGGGACGTCTTCCCGGAACTGTCCGCTTTGGAGGGTCAGGTGCTCCAGGACGTCGAGCTGCTCGACTGCGCGACGCGAGACATGGCGAACGGCATGGTCGCGGTGGGCTTCGTCTTCCCGCGCGGCCGGTTCACCGTCTTCAACGCCTTGGACGAGAACGGGATCGAGTTCACCGAGCCGGATTCCTCTTACCGCAGGCATTCCCTGGCTGGCTGAAAACCGGGTGCGGCGGCCGTCGATCCTGGCGATACTTCCCGGCATGTCCCGGATCAAACTGGCCGAAGCGCTCGCGCTGCGCGCCGACGCGACCAAGAAGGTGGAGGCGCTGCGCTCCCGGATCGTCGACAACGCGCGGCACCAGGAGGGCGAGGAACCGTCGGAAGACGCGTCCGCCCTGCTCGTCGAAGCCGAAACCGCGCTGGACGAACTGGAGTCGCTGATCCGGCGGATCAACCGGACCAACGCCGCGACTCCGCTCGGGGAGGGCACGATCACCGACGCGATCGCGCGCCGCGACGTCCTCCGGCTCCGGCACGGCGTCCTCACCGCGGCCGCCGACGCCGCGGCGGGCCGCAACCAGGGCGGCTACGGCCGTCAGCTCCGGTCGGAGCTGCGGTACCTCTCCGCGCTCCCGGTCGCGGAGCTGCGGTCGCGCGCGGACCGGGTCGCGGGGGAGATCCGGACGGTCGACGTCGGGATCCAGCGCACCAACTGGGAGACCGACCTCCTGGACTGAACGTGGGAAGCAGGTAGCCCTCCGGGAAGCGGGCACAAGCCGAGGGCCGGCGGTACTCCGGCTCGCCTGGTACGTGGTGGGCAGCGTGGGGTTCGACTCCCCGATCACGACTCCGCCCAGCACCACGCACAGGTGACGGCGCAAGCGGCACAGTTCATCACCACGTGCCGGTCCCGGAAGGCGAGGGCGGGTACGGGGTCTTTCCACGCGCATTCCCGGTGACACAGTGGTGTTCCCGACACTGTTCACCTCGTCGGGGCATGGGCGGAGCTGATCGACTCTGTGCCAAGGTGAACAGCGGAACAACCCCCAAGAGCCCAGGTGGTGACCCCGGATGGCACTGAAGATCGGTTACAAGGCGTCGGCCGAGCAATTCGGCCCGCGCGACCTCGTCGAGTACTCCGTGCTCGCCGAGCAGGTCGGGCTGGACAGCGTGATGGTCAGCGACCATTTCCAGCCCTGGCGGCACCAGGGCGGGCACGCGCCGTTCTCCTTCGCGTGGATGGCGGCGGTCGGCGAGCGCACCGAGCGGGTCGTGCTCGGCACCAGCGTGCTGACGGCGACCTTCCGCTACAACCCGGCCGTGGTGGCACAGGCGTTCGGCACCCTCGGCAGCCTGTACCCGGGCCGGGTGCTGCTCGGCGTCGGCAGCGGTGAGGCCCTCAACGAGGTCGCGGTCGCCCGCATCGAGTGGCCGGCGTTCAAGGAGCGGTTCGCGCGGCTGCGCGAGGCGATCGAGCTGATGCGCAAGCTGTGGTCCGAGGAGCGCGTCACGTTCGAGGGCGAGTACTTCCAGACCACCGACGCCACCGTCTACGACCGCCCCGAGGGCGGCGTGCCGATCTACATCGCGGCCGGTGGCCCGGTGATGGCGAAGTACGTCGGCAAGCAGGGTGACGGCTTCATCTGCACCAGCGGAAAGGGGATGGAGCTCTACACCGAGAAGCTGCTGCCCGCGGTCGCGGAAGGCGCGGAGCAGGTGGGCCGGAGCACCGGCGACATCGACAAGATGATCGAGATCAAGCTGTCCTACGACCCGGATCCGGCGCAGGCGCTGGAGAACACCAGGTTCTGGGCGCCGTTGTCGCTGACGCCGGAGCAGAAGGCCGGTATCGAGGACCCGGCGGAGATGGAGAAGGCCGCGGACGCGCTGCCGATCGAACAGGTCGCCCGCCGCTGGATCGTCACTTCCGACCCGGCGGACGCCGTCGAGCAGATCAAGCCGTACGTCGAGGCGGGCTTCAACCACCTCGTCTTCCACGGTCCCGGCCACGACCAGGAGCAGTTCCTGCGCTCCTTCTCCGAGCAGGTCGTCCCGGGGCTCCGCGAACTCGGCTGACCCGGCGCGGATGGCGGCATCGCGCGGACGGTGCCGCCATGGGTCGGTCAGGACTCGGTGACGAGCTTGCCGATCTCCTGGTCGAAGTCGAACCATTCCGGCTCGGATCCGGCGGGCACGACGTCGTAGGTGCGGTCGAGGAATTCGGCCAGCTCCTGCGCCGGGGCTTCGAGGACCGCGCAGCCGTCGGGCGCGCTGAGCGCGAAGATCACGATCGAGGTGTCGTCGGCCGGGCTGATGATCACGTCGCCCTCACCCGATGGGGTGAGGAGGCCGTCCGCGAGGAGATCACGGCCGAACATCCAGCGCACCGTCCCGCCGCCCGAGTGGTAGGCCACCACGACGGCGTAGGGGTCTTCGGGGTCGTATTCGAGGTCGGCCCGCACGGGGAGCGGGTCCGCACCGAAAGTGCGCAGGCCGAAGACGATCGTCCCCCGGATGAGGTCGCTTTCCCTGTCCAATGCTTCAGCCCCTTACGTTCGGTTGCTGTTGATCTTCAGCTATGGATAACGCAATGTGAAGCCTTTTCGTGACCCGAGTTGACAAGGTTCACACGTTCGGCTGAGAGCTGGGTCTCACGTGCTCACGCACCGTCTTCGACGGGCACGTGCGGTGAGCAAGCGGAAAAGGCGATCAGCCGTGCAAAAGAAAGTGACTTCGCACGTGCATATTCCGATGAAGGAAATATGGGCAGCCATTTGGCGGAGTGAATCCGTATTGTTGGCGGTTTAACATCAGCACGCGTCGTTCAAATGTTTCCAGGAGACCGGCGTGGCTCCGTCCTGGACCTCGGCGAGCTTGGTCGTTGCGGATAGGGAGGAGCGGTAATGGGTGTACGAATCACCGTCGTCATTCCCCGGGTCGGCCTCACTCGGCGTGACGCGGGCTGTTGGCTCCGGGGCCGCGCCTGCCCTACCCCGCGTCCAGGGGCGTCGCCGTGATCGACCGGCTCCCGATGCGCGTCGGGCAGGCCGACATCGACCGGCTGGAGGGCGTCATCGCCGCGCTCCGGGCGCGCGACTACCGGGAGGGCGGCGGATCCTGTCGGGAGCTGCTGCGCGTGCTGGAGCCCTACGGTGCCGCGCTGCGGCGCGGGATGATGTCCGACCCGGTGGCCCGGCGGCTGGCCGGGGTGGTCGCGGATCTGCACAACCTGAAGGGCTGGACGGAATTCGACTCGGGCCGTCCCGTACGGGCGGAGCGGCACTTCCGCCGCGCGCTCGACCTCGCGGCGGAGGCGGGCGACGACGACCTCCTCGCCAACATCCGCTACCGGCTCGGCCGGATGTACCTGCATCACCGGTCGCCTTCGGAGGCGCTCGAACAATTCGGCCATGGACAGGTCGCGGCACGCCGCGCCGGACGGCCGCTGTCGCAGGCGATCCTGTCGGCGAACGAGGCATGGGCCTACGCGCTGCTCGGTGACGTCCGCCAGGCGCTCGACAAGATTTCCCTTGCCCCGGAACAATTCGCGGACTCGGTCGGCGACACCGTCCCGTCGTGGTCCGCCTTCTTCACGGCCACCGACCTGGCCGCGATGATCGGCACGGTGCGCACCGAACTCGCCAGGCTCGTCGACGTCCGCCACAGCCGGGAAGCCATTCCGGCGCTCTCCGAAGCCATCGACGGCTACGGGCCGGACATGATGCGCAGCCGGTCGCTGACGATGATCTGGCTCGCTGTCGACCACGCGCTGGAGGGTGATCTCGACCGGGCGGCGGAGGTCGGTCTCGCCGCGATGGACCTCGCGGACGGAATCCGTTCCGCGCGGACACGAGATCGTTTACGGCCACTGTCGGAAAGCGTGCGGAAGCGGATGGGCGATATTAACGCGCGAGATATCCTTGACCGGATCGCAACATTCCGCGCCAGTGCCTGAGCGCCGGAGAATGGGTGGAGGAATGACCGGATCAATTACGCCGGGCGTAGGCTCGCGGGTATGAAACGGACTTCGTTCGCGCAGTGGCCGTGTTCGATCGCGCGCACCATGGACCTGCTCGGCGACTGGTGGACGCCGCTGGTCCTGCGGGAGGCGTTCTACGGGATCCGCCGGTTCGACGAGTTCCAGCAGCAGCTCGGCATCGCGCGGAACACCCTCGCCGACCGGCTGCGCCGCCTGGTCGCGGAGGGGTTGCTGGAAAAGCGCGCCTACCAGGCCGACCCCGTCCGTTACGACTACGTGCTGACCGAGAAGGGCTCGGATTTCTACGGGGTGCTCGCCGCCATGTCGCGCTGGGGCGACCGCTGGCTCTCCGGGGACGACGGGCCGCCGATCACCCTCCACCACGAGACCTGCGGGCACGACACCCACGCGGAGGTCGTCTGCGCGCACTGCGCCCGGCCGCTCACCGCGGAGAACACCCGGGCGCGGATCGGCGCGGGCTATCCGCCGAAGCTCGCGAGCCGGCCCGACGTCGTACGGCGATTCGCCGCGCAGGAGGGTTTGACAACCTGAGTCCATCTACGCAACTATCGAGGTCACAGGCATGGGAGGGTGACCACGATGGAGTGGACGGGCGCCAAGTACGCCGACGGGCCGACGGTCGAGGTGCAGGCGTGGGTGGACGCCGTGCCCGAGCGGGTCTGGTCGATCGTGTCCGATGTGCGCCTGATGCCGGAAATGAGCGAGGAAGTCCAAGCGGTCGAGTGGTGCGACGGCGCGGAGGACGCGCCCGCGGTCGGCAGGCGGTTCGTCGGCCACAGCAAGCACGACGCGCTGGGCGAATGGGAGACGACGTCGTACGTCGTCGAATGCGAGGCGCCGCGTGTCTTCGCCTGGGCGGTGCAGGATCCCGAAACGCCGACCGCGCTGTGGCGGTTCACGCTGGAGCCCGAGAACGGCGGGACGAAGCTCCGGCAGTGGATGAGGATGGGGCCGGGACGGTCGGGTCTCTCGCTGGCCATCGACCGGATGCCGGACAAGGAGGAGAAGATCGTCTTCGTCCGGCTGCGCGAGTTCGAGACCGCGATGACCGGGACCCTCGCCGCGATCAAGGAGCGCGCCGAGGCGGACGGCACCTGATGCGGACGGCGACCACGGTCGAGGCGTCCCGCGGCTGGCGGGAGACGCTGGATTTCGTGCTGGAGGCCGAAAAGCTCGGTCTCGGCGAATGCTGGGTCGCCGAGGCGTGGGGTTCGGACGCGCCGTCCGTGCTCGGCTATCTCGCGGCGCGGACCGAGCGGATCCGGCTCGGCTCGGGCATCATCCAGCTCGGCACCCGGACCCCGGTGGCGATCGCGCAGACCGCGCTGACCCTCTCGGAGCTCTCCGGCGGCCGGTTCGTCCTCGGGCTCGGCGCGTCGGGGCCACAGGTGATCGAGGGGCTCCACGGGGTTCCGTTCGCCCGGCCGCTGACGCGGATGCGGGAAACGGTCGCGATCATCCGTCAGGCGTTCGCAGGGGAGAAGATCTCGTTCTCCGGCAAGGAATTCGAGATCCCGCTGCCGGGCGAGAGCAGGCCGATGCGGCTGTCGACCGCGCCGAATCCGGACATCCCGATTCATCTGGCCACGCTCTCGCCGAAGCTGCTGGAGCTGACCGGCGAGATTGCGGACGGCTGGCTGGGCACCAGTTTCGTCCCCGAGGGGGCGCAGGCCTATTTCTCGCATCTCGACGCCGGCCTGGCGAAAGCGGGCCGATCGCGGGCGGACCTCGAAGTCTGCCAAGGTGCCGAGGTCGCCTTCGCCGCGGACGAGGACGAGCTGCGCGGGATGGTCGCGGGCCGCAAGGCCGAACTCGCGTTCAGCCTCGGCGGGATGGGTTCGGCGAAGACGAACTTCTACAACAACGCCTACAGCAGGCAAGGCTGGGCCGAGGCGGCCGCGGCGGTGCGGGAACGCTGGCAGGCGGGCGACCGGGAGGGCGCCGCCGCACTGGTGACCGACGAGATGGTGCTCGGCACGACGCTGATCGGCACCGAACCGATGGTCGCCGAACGGCTGCGCGTCTGGCGGGACGCCGGGGTCGACACGGTCCGGCTGTACCCGGCGGGCGAGACGGTCGCCGACCGGCTCGCCACCCTCGGACGCGCGCTGGACCTGGTCCGCGCGCTGGGCTGAATGCCCGTGCCGGCTGAGGTGACCGGCCGAGCGCGGCGGGTCCCGCCTGCTCCAAGCGGGTAGAACTTGTTTCACTTTCGCCTTCGGCTGGAGAACATGACCTCGCTCGATCCCCACGCGAGGAGGATTCATGGGTCCCGATTCCGGTCTGTCCCGGCGCCAGGTCCTGCTCGGCACCGGGCTCGCGCTCGCTTCGGGACTGCCGCTGGGCGGGACGGCTTCGGCCGCCGCGGCAGCCTCAGTGGTGCTCGGCGAGTACGACGTCGTCGTGGTCGGGGCGGGCGCGGCCGGGATGACCGCCGCGCTGACGGCGGCGAAACGCGGGCTCAGCTGCGTGGTGCTGGAGAAGGCGGCGAAGTTCGGTGGTTCGGCCGCCCGGTCCGGGGCGGGGATCTGGATTCCGTGCAACTCGGTGCTGGCCGAGGCCGGCGTCCGCGACACACCGGAAGAGGCCGCACGGTACTTGGCCGCCGTGGTCGGCCCGTCGATCCCCGCCTCGCGACAGCGGGCCTTCCTCGCCAACGGACCGGCGATGCTGTCGTTCGTGATGGCCAACAGCCCGCTGCGGTTCCGCTGGATGGAGGGCTACAGCGACTACTACCCGGAACTGCCCGGCGGGATGCCCGGCGGCCGCTCGATCGAACCCGACCAGCTCGACGGGAACATCCTCGGTGCCGAACTGGCCAATCTGAACCCGCCCTACCTCGCCACGCCCGCGGGGATGGTCGTCTTCAGCGCCGACTACAAATGGCTCGCGCTGGCCGCGGTCAACCCGAAGGGCGCCGCGGTGGCGGCCGCCTGCCTGGCGCGCGGCACGGCCGCCGCCCTCGCCGGACAGAAACCGCTCACCATGGGCCAGTCGCTGGCCGCGGGACTGCGGGCCGGATTGCAGCGCGCCGGTGTCCCGGTCTGGCTGAACACGCCGCTGACCGATCTGGTCATCGAGAACGGGAAGGTCACCGGCGTGGCCGTCTCGGCGGGCGTGGTGAAAGCCCGGCGCGGCGTCATCGTCGGTTCCGGCGGGTTCGAACACAACGCCGCCATGCGGGCGGAATACCAACGCCAGCCCATCGGTACACAATGGACTGTCGGGGCCCGGTCGAACACCGGGGACGGGATCCTGGCGGGAAAGCGGGCCGGAGCGGCACTGGACCTGATGGACGACGCCTGGTGGGGGCCGGCGATCCCGCTCCCCGGCGAGCCGTACTTCTGCCTCGCCGAGCGGACCCTGCCCGGCGGGCTGATGGTGGACGCGGCGGGCAAGCGGTTCGTCAACGAAGCGGCGCCCTACAGCGACGTCGTGCACACGATGTACGACCGGAACCCGACGTCGCCCACCATTCCCGCGTGGCTGGTCGTCGATCAGCACTATCGCAACCGGTATCTCTTTCGCGACGTCGCGCCGCTGTTGCCGTTTCCCGGCGAGTGGTATTCGTCGGGAGCGGTCAAGAAGGCGTGGACCGTGGAGTCGCTGGGCAGCGCGATCGGCGTCCCGCCGCAGGCGTTGCGTGCCACGGTCACGCGGTTCAACGGGCAGGCACTGTCCGGTGTGGACAGTGATTTCCGACGGGGCGCCAGCGCTTACGACCACTACTACACCGATCCGTATGTCCTGCCGAACTCGTGCCTCGCGCCGCTCTGGGAGCCGCCCTTCTACGCCTTCAAGATCGTCCCGGGCGACCTCGGCACCAAGGGCGGGATGCGCACCGACGCGCGGGCGCGGGTCCTGCGGGCGGACGGCTCGGTGATCCCGGGCCTGTACGCCGCCGGGAACGCCAGCGCGGCGGTGATGGGCAACAGTTACGCGGGGGCGGGGTCGACGATCGGCCCGGCGATGACCTTCGGGTACGTGGCGGCGAACGATCTCGCGGATCAGCCGGGCTGATTCTTCATTCGTCTTCGAGTGGCTTATGGGGTCGAAGTTGTGACGGGACGAAGGGAACGCCGTCCAAGGTCGAGTCGGTGAACCTGATGTCGCCGCTGAACGTCGCTCCGTCGAACGTGGTGTAGCTGCTGAAGGTCACCTGATTGAACCAGGCGTCCCCCGCGAATGCGGCTTCGGTGAAGTAGGATCGATGCGCGAACGTCACGCCGGGAAGGTACGCGTCTTCGAAGAATGTGGCGTCATCGAAGGTCGCGCTGTCGGAGAAGGTGGCTTTGCTGAACACCACGCTCCCGGTGAACGTCGTGTTCGTGAACCGGGCCTCGCGCAGGAACGTCGCGGAGCGAAACGTGGCGGTCCCTTTGAAGGTGGCCGCGTCGAATCTGGCCATGGCTTCGAAGTTCGCTTGATCGAAGCGGACGTTGCCGGTGAACCGCGCTTCCGAGAACCAGGAGTCGCCGGTGAACGTGACGCCGTCGAATCTGGTCTCTCCATCGAAGTGGATGCCCATGAGCAAGGTGTCACCGCAGAACCGGGCGTTCGAGAAGCGAGCGTTGTTGAGACGGCAGTCGCGGAGCATGACATCGATCAGCAGCGCGCCGCTGAGATCCAGGTCGATGTCCGGCCAGAACCGTTTCCCGTCCTGGTAATTCGGGTCGAGGTGGTCGGCAAGGATGCGCTGGGCGGTCGTTCGCACTTCGCGTTCTTGGATCTCGCTGCGGTATTCGTCGTGGATCTCCTTCTCGGCACTGGGATCGGGTGGCTTGCCGGGTAGTTCGTAAGGCATGCGCAGATAGGCGCTGATCACGTTGACGATCGTCTGGCGTTGTGACGGGTTGTCCTGTGCCAGGCGATCGAGGGCGTACAGCCCAGCGAGCCGAACGGGTGCTTTGTCCGCTCCTAGTTGCTCGACCGCTTTGAGGTAGAGGTCGCTGATCCGCCGCTCGGCGGCATCGTGGCGAGCGTCGTCATTGGCCTGCTCTCGTAGCTGGAGGTCATGACGTTTGGTAATGAGGTCCTGCTCCGCGGTCTGCTGGCGTCGAGCGGCCAAGAGCAACGCGATGGCGCCGCCCGCTCCGAGCACGATCGTGCCGACGGTGCGCACGCCCTCCAACCGGGCCTTGTCGGCATCTGTTCCTTTTCCGTAGAGAAAGAACAGCACCCAGCAAGCGGCGACGGCGAAGAGCAGGAGAAGGCCGGCGCAGAGGGCGATGGTGCGATTCGACAGGGTTCGATGTGTCCCCTCGGAGGTGGCGATAGGTCGGGTTCGCGACGTCTCCGGAGAGTGGGAATCATCGACCATCGGACCATGATCGCAGCGCCGGGCCGGTTTCGAATCTGGCGAATACGTGACAAGCCTTGACGTGCTCAGCCTGGCTGAGCCGCGAGGGCACGGCCGGCGAGCTTGAGCCGTGAAACGGCGATGACGAGCATGAAAGCGGCGAGCGCGGCGACGGTCCGGACGACGTTGAAGGTCTCCCACTGATCGAGGATCGCCGCGTGGTCGGCCGGTGCGGAAGTGACCGCCCAGACCTTGATCCGGCCGTTGATGGGCACGTTCCCGAAGCGGGTGACCAGAAACGAGATCACGACCAGCGCCGCGGCCACGCCGGCCAGCTGTCGTGCCCGGCCTCGGCTCAGGAAGGCGAGCGCGAGGGAACTGATCGCCGCGAGGCCCATCGCGGTCTGCATGACGACGCCGTTCCGCTGCATCAGCGCGGAGTGGAAGGTCAGCCGCACGTCGAGCGGGACGACGTCGAACGTGGCGGCGACGTTGACCATGCCGTAGCCGAACGCCCCCGCGAGCAGTCCCGTCGACAGAAGGGCGACGCCGGTTACGAACCCTATCTTTGACATGCTGTCAAACATAGTGACCTGGGTTAAGGTTGACAACATGTCTGAGGTAGCCGAGGGGCGGCAGCGGCGACGGCGGACCGATGCCGACCGCAGTGTCGCTTCGATCCTCGCCGCGGCCAGGGAACTTCTCGGTACGCAAGCCCACGCGAGCGTCGAGGACATCGCGAGAGCGGCCGGGGTGAGCAGGCAGACCGTCTACGCGCACTTCAAGACCCGCGAGGCGCTTCTGAGCGCGGTGATCGACGCGGTGTCCGAGGAGGCCGCGAGCGAGATGGCCGCCGCGCGGCTCGACGAGGGGCCCGCGGCCGACGCCATGCTGCGCCTGCTCGACGTCGGCTGGCGGATGTTCCGGCGCTACCCGCGGCTGCCCGCCGGCGCCGCCGAAGAGAACGACCCCGAAGCCGACCGGGAACGTCATTCGGCGGTGTCCGATCATCTGGACCGGCTGCTCACCCGGGGCAAGGAGTCGGGCGAGTTCGACCGGCGGCTCGCGAATCCTTGGCTCGTCAGCGCGATCGTGGCGCTCGGCCACGCCGCCGGACAGGCGGTGGACGCGAAGCAGCTGACCCTCGACGACGGCGTCGACACGCTCGCCGAGAGTGTGCTGCGGCTCTGTGGTGCCGCTCGGCGGGACTGACGGACACGGAACGCCCCGAAGCGCTCACGGCCGGTTCCGCACCCGTTAAGGTGGGGCGTTCGCGTGGCATCAAGGGCTGGGGGGTCCGCCATGATCATCAAACGTGCCTATCACCACGGGGATCTTCGTCGTGCGCTCGTCCTCGCCGCACGGGAGCTCCTCGTCGAACGAGGTCCGGAGGGAGTGAGTCTGCGCGCAGCGGTCGCGAAGGTGGGTGCGTCCACCGCGGCGCCGTACCGGCATTTCCGCGACAAGGACGCGCTGCTGGTGGCGGTCGCGCTGGAGGGACACGCCGAAGTGCAAGACCGCCTGCGTGACTGCGGCGCCGGGACGGTGACCGCGCTCGGCCGGTCCTACCTCGGCTTCGCACTGGAACATCCCGCGCTGTACCGCCTGATGGCGGGCGCCGGCATCGGGGACCGGGCCGCGTATCCGGAACTTGCCGAGGCCCACCGGGCGACCTGTGCGCTGCTGGCCGACCGGGTGGGGGAGCGGAACGATCCGGGCGGTTTCGCCGTCACGCTCTGGTGCCTGCTCCACGGGCTGGCGACGCTCGTGATCGACGGTCACGTCGAGCGGGAAGCCGCGGTCGCGGAAGTGGAGCGCAGCCTCGGGCTGCTGGTCGGGTAAGGACCGGTGGATGCGTCCGTGTGTGGATTTTGGTGCGTTGGATGACCAGAAACCCACACAGTGCCCCTTGTGACGTGAGGTGTGTGGGAATAGGGACGTTGAACGTCTCTATTCCCACACACCCCTCACTCGCAGTAACACTTGTCTGCCCGCGGGTCACGTCTAGTAGTCATAAGGGTGAGGGGTGGGCTCTCCGCGATCGATCGCGTGTGCCACGAAGCTTCGAACCAACCCCGTTCAGCAGGGGACGGCGGCCACCTTTGCCGCGCCCCACCCTCGATTCAGCCGATGGACGGAATGAAGGTCGGCAGCCGCCGGACCTTCGTGTCCTGCTCGAAGGCGTAAGCGATCGCCAGCAGCGACGGTTCACTGAACCGCCCGCCCATGATCGACAACCCCAGCGGCAACGGCCCGGCGTACGCCATCGGCACGGTCATGTTGGCGTAGCCCGACACGGCCGCCGGTCCGGACGAATCGATCAGCAGCGCGCCGTCGCCGACACCGAGCTGCGTCTTCCACGCGGCGTTGTTCGTCGGCGCCACGATCGCGTCCAGCTTCTCCCCGCGCAGCGTCTCGTCGAGGCCCCGCCGGGCGGCGCTCGTCGCGGCTTCCCGCATCGCGCGGTACGCCGGATCGTTGAGATCGCCGGTGGTCGCCTGCGACCGGTCCCACAGGTTGTGCGTCCAGTACGGCATTTCGATCGCCGCGTTGTCCAGGTTGTACTGGATCAGCCCGGCCAGGTCGGCGGGGTGCTTGCCGCCGGTGGATGCGAGGTAGGCGTTGATGTCGTGCTTGAACTCGGTCCGGATCGCGGGGAACTCGTTGGCCGCGATGACGTCCAGATAGGGGATGGTGATCTCGACCGTGGTCGCGCCGAGCTTCCGGAGCCTGGTCAGCGCCTGGTCGAACGCCGCCTTCGTCGTCTCGTCCGGCGTGTAGACCTCGCGCCAGACGCCGATCCGCTTTCCGCGCAAAGCGTTGGGGCGCAGGAATCTCGTGTAGTCGTCGAGTGACTGGCGGGCGGCGTCGACGGTGATCGGGTCACGCCGGTCCGCCCCGTTCAGTGCCGCGAGCAGGATCGCGGCGTCGACCACGTTGCGCGCCATCGGGCCCGCCGTGTCCTGCTGTTTCGACACCGGCACGATCCCGCTGCGGCTGACGAGCCCGAGGCTCGGCTTGACCCCGACGATGCCGTTGGCGCCGGACGGGCAGCTGATCGAACCGTCCGTTTCGGTCCCCACGGCGACGGTCGCCAGATGCGCGGCGACGGCCACCCCCGAACCGGACGACGAACCGCACGGGTTGCGGTCGAGGACGTAGGGGTTGGCGGTCTGCCCGGCGAGCGGGCTCCAGCCGTTCGACGAGCTGGTGGAGCGGTAACTCGACCACTCCGAAAGGTTGGCCTTGCCGAGGATGACCGCGCCGGCCTCACGCAGGTTTTCGACCACCCCGGCGTCGCGGTAGGGGCGGGATTCCAGCAGCGCCGTCGAGCCCGCCGTGGTCGGCTGCCGGTCCGCGGTGTCGATGTTGTCCTTGAGCAGCACCGGGATCCCGTCCATGGGACCCTTCGTCCGGTGCCGGTGACGCCGCAGGTCACTCTCCGCGGCGAGCCGCAGCGCATCCGGGTTCGTGGTGAGCACCGCGTGCAGCGTCGGGTTCAGCTTGCGGATCCGCTGCAGGTAGAAGGCGGTCAGCTGGACCGAGGACAGCCGCCCGGAGCGCATCGCCCGCTGCAGGTCGGGGATCGTCGCCCGCTCCAGGTCGATCCCGGCCACCACGGGGCGGCCGGCGGCTCCCGTGGCCGACGCCGGGACGGCCGTGGTGGCCGACGCGGCCGACACCATGACGAGAAACGCGGCGACGGCCACACCCCGCCTTTTCCAGGAATGTCTTCTCAAGGAATTCCCTCCTTGTCCGAAAGAATTCCTGAACAGTACGTGCGCGGCCGAGGTTCGGAACCGCCGTGGAAAACGGGGAAACGGTGATTTGATCGACGCGGCGACGCCGGTCCGGTAGGCGATCGGTCACGCAAACGGCCTGTAGATCCCGGATTCGGCACTGTACGGCGCCGGTCGCGGACGCACGGTGAGGCGATATTCGTGATTCCGTCGGAAATATTCCGCCTGATTTCGGCTCGGCCTCCGGTTTCGCGTTGATCGGGTTTTGTTCGCGGTTCGCCGATCATCCGGCCCGGTTCCGCCGTGCGCATTCGGCGAGCGCGGTGCCGAAGGAGCGCGCGGTGCTCGTCAGCCCGGCCACCGCCGAAACCGGGTCGCGGCGGGCGGGCAGGACGGCGGCGAGTGCCGCGCCGACCCGGCCGTCCGGGGTCCTGATGCCCACGGCCGCGCAGCAGAGCCCCGCCGTGATCGTCTCCGATTCGGTCGCGTAGCCGGCCTCGCGGATCTCCAGCGCGTCCGTGTCCGGTTCGGCGAGCGCCGGGTGATGGGCGGCCAGGAGCCGTCCGGCGGCGGTTCCCGGCGGAAGCGCGCGGCCCGGCCAGGCGGGGACGTCGTCGGCGGGCAGGACGGCGCCCGCGGCGACCAGCGCGCGACCCTCCCTCGGGACCACGAGCACCAGGCTCGCGCGCATCCGCGCCGACAACGACGGCAGCCGTTCCTTGGCCAGGTCCCGGAGTTCGGGCTGCCAGAACCGCCCGAGGCGGAACACGCGCGACCCGATCCGGTAACCGCGGCCCGCCCGTTCGACCGCGCCCAGGTCGGCCAGCTGGTCCAGGAGCCGGTGCACGGTGGTCTTCGGCAGACCGGTGGCCCGCACGAGCTGGGTCAGCCCGGCCTGCCCGCCGTGTTCGTCGAGTGCTTCGAGCAACGCGAACGCGCCTTCGAGCACGCCGCGTCCGCCGATGGTTTCCCGCATCGCCGCCCTTTCCCGGAAACAGGTCACACCGGAGAAGTAAAGTGCGCCTGCGGCGGGGCGGGATACGAACTTCCGGGCAGCCGATGGGGCGGGGTTCCGCTGAACGGTCCAGCGGCAGACGTGACCGACACCGCCCCGGAAACCCCCGTGCCGGGTCCTGCCTCCCGGCGCGTTCCTGGCATGCTGGCAAGGTTCGCGCGAACGACACAGCTCCAGGGGGACGTCGACAATGGAGGAGATCCGCCGCCTCGCCGACCGGTTCGATCTCATCGAGCCCGTCGGCGGTGGCTCCATGGGCACCGTGTGGCGGGCGCGCGACGAGAACCTGGAGCGCACGGTCGCGATCAAGGAACTCCTTCTGCCGCACGGAGCCGGTGAGCAGAAGGCCGACGAGGCGAAGAACCGCGCACTGCGCGAGGCACGGATCGCCGCGCGGCTGGTGCATCCGCACGCCATCACCGTCTTCGGCGTGATCGACGAGCAGGACCGCCCGTGGATCATCATGGAGTACCTGCCCTCGACCAGTCTCGCGGACAAACTGCGCGAAGGGCCGATGGAGGTCGACGACGTCATCCGTCTCGGCATCCAGCTGTGCTCGGCGCTGGCGGCCGCGCACCGGGCGGGCATCGTCCACCGCGACATCAAGCCCGGCAACGTCCTGCTCGGCGAGGACGACACCGTCAAGATCACCGACTTCGGGATCTCGCGGGCGATGGGCGACGTCCAGCTCACCGCGACCGGCGAGATCTCCGGGACGCCGGCGTTCCTGGCGCCGGAGGTGGCCCGAGGCGAGGACGCCACGTCCGCCTCCGACGTGTTCTCGCTCGGCGCGACGCTGTACACCGCTCTCGAAGGCGGCACGCCCTACGGCACGGCCGAGAACCCGATCGCGTTGCTGTACCGCGCGTCGAGCGGCGAGATCACCCCGCCGGTCAAGTCGGGGATCCTGACGCCGCTGCTGAACCGGCTCCTCGACGTCCGGCCGGACAGCAGGCCGACGATGGCCGAGACCGAGCGTGAGTTGCGGGCGCTCGCGGCGGGGGAGCCGACGACACTCGTCGCCGAGGAGCCGCCGCCGAAGGCGCGCAAGGGGATGCTGGTCGGCGTGATCGCCGTGTTCCTCGTGCTCGCGGCGGCCGCCGCCGCGGCCGTGGTCGTGGTGCTCAACCGCGACGAGGACACCCCGTCCGGCCAGGCGCCGCCGCCGGCCTCCCAGTCGCAGCCCGCCGTCCCGACCTCGTCGGAGCCGGTCGCGCCGCCGCCTTCGCCGTCTTCCGCGCCGCCCTCGACACCGTCTTCGTCGTCCTCGGCCGCCCCGCCTCCGGCACAGACGCCGGGACAGGCGCTCGCGGCGTATTACACGCTCATCCCGGGGAACCTCGAGGCCGGGTTCGCGACGCTGAGCGACAACTTCAAGCAGACCAGGAACCAGAGCTTCGAGAGGTATTCGAACTACTGGAAGCAGTTCAGCGCGGTGACCGTGTCGAACGTGACCGAATCCGGCAACACGGTGACGGCGACACTCACCTACGTGCGTGCCTCCGGCGGGACCACGACCGGCAGGGAGACCTTCGTCCTGGTCCAGAAGGACGGCCGGTACCTCATCGACTCCCAGCGGGCAGGCTGAGTTTCCCGGCGAGGCGCTGAAGCCAGGCCTCGACCTCGTCGGGGGAGCGGTCCGGGAGACCGAAGATCGTTTCGGTGACCCCGGCGGCCTCCAGCCTGGCCAGGTTCGCCGGATCGGGGCGGACGCCGAGCGCCGAGATCTCCGGCTCACCGGAGCGGCCCGCCTCGCGCCAGATCTCGCGGAGCCGCCGGGCTTTGTCCTCGATGTCGGTGTCGCCCGGCGTGGTGAGCCAGCCGTCGGCCGATTTCGCGATCCAGCGGAACGTCTTCTCCGTCGCGCCCGCGCCGACGATCACCGGGATATGGGCTTGGGCCGGTTTCGGCCACGCCCAGCTGGCGCCGAACGAGACGAACTCGCCCGCGTACGAGGCTTCGTCCTGCGTCCAGAGCGCGCGCATCGCCTCCAGATATTCGCGCAGGACCGTTCGCCGTTTGCCGCCGGGAACGCCGTGATCGGCCAGTTCGTCGACGTTCCAGCCGAAGCCGACGCCGAGGGTGACCCGCCCGGCCGAAAGGTGATCGAGGCTGGCGATCGTCTTCGCCAGCGTGATCGGATCGCTCTCGACCGGAAGGGCCACCGCCGTCGCGAGCCGGATCCGGGAGGTCACCGAGGCCGCGGTCGCCAGCGCGACCCACGGGTCCAGCGTCCGCAGGTAGCGGTCGTCGGGCAGCGAGGAGTCGCCGGTCCGCGGATGCGGAGCCTCCCGTTTGACCGGGATATGCGTGTGTTCCGGCACGTGGAAGGTGTCGAAGCCCGCCGCTTCGGCCGCCCGGGCGGCCGCCGCCGGACTGATCCCCCGGTCACTGGTGAACAGCACTATCCCGTGTCTCACAGCCGCTCACGTTATTAGAACGTGTTTCAGTTCGCAACCGTGGCATGCAGCGTGACGGGCAAGGCGTTCAGTCGCCAGGTGCCGGGGTCCGGGATCCGCAGCAGGCCGTCGGCGAGAGCGAGATCGGGGAATCTGCGCAGCAGCGCGGTGAGTGCGACCTCGACCTGAACCCTGGCCAAGGAAGCGCCGAGACAGAAGTGCGGCCCGTGTGCGAAGGCGAGATGCCACGCCGGTCCCGCCGCGCGCCGGATGTCGAAGACGTCCGGGTCCCCGAAGGCCCGCGGGTCCCGGTTCGCCGCCGCGATCGCGACGGTAACAGGTTCTCCTTCGGGGATGAGGACGTCGCCGATCCGGACGTCCGTGGTCGCGAACCGGGGGATCGTCAGCAGCTGAGGGCTCTGCCAGCGCATCACCTCCTCGACCGCGCCGGGCATGAGCGCCGGGTTCTCGCGAAGCTGGGCCAGCTGCTCGGGGTGGGTGAGCAGGATTTCGACGGCGTTGGCGATGAGGTTGCCGGGCACCTGGCCGCCCAGTACGAGTTGCCAGACCAGGGCGACCAATTCGGTTTCGCTGAGCCTGTCACCGTCTTCGGCCTGGATCCGGAGCAGTTGCGAGACGACGTCCTCGCCCGCGTCCTGTTTCCGGTCCGCGATGGCGGCGAGCGCGCCCTCGACGATCCCGGGGACCGCTTTCGCGAGCCCCGCGCCGTCGCCCGCCGAGACCAGTGCGCCGTATTCGCGCCATCGCGGGCGGTCGGCCGCGGGAATGCCGACCAGTGCGCAGATCACGTCGACCGGGAGTGGCCGCGCGAAGGCGGTGACGAGGTCGATCCGGTCTTCCCCGGCGAGCTCGTCGAGGAGGTCGTCCACGAGCCGCTCGATCCCCGGGCGGAGCGCGGCGGCCTTGCGCGGGGTGAACGCGGGGGCGACGAGCCGCCGGAGCCGGAGGTGTTCGGGCCCCTCGACCTCCTGCATCGTCCGCATGTACGGGCGGCAGTGGTCGGGGATGTCCATGTGCTGATAGCTGTTCGCGCTCAAGGCGAATCGCGGGTCGCTCAGCATCTTCCGCGCCTCTTCGTGGCGCAGCACCGCCCACATGGAGAACCCGGGGGCGCTGAGCTTGGCGATCGGGGAGCGCTCGCGGGCCGGTCCGTAGGCGGTGAACGGGTCGCGCAGGACCTCGGGGTCGGTCAGGAGGATCTCGGGAACTTCGGACAAAGCGGCTCTCCCAGTTCGGATGGTCAAATCAGATGTTCTCATCATCTGAATGGTCAAGGTATCTTGATCCGGGTCCGAGGGCAACGTGCCGGCAGACGGGAGGCCGATGGTCCGGCTGAGCAGGGCGGAGACGCAGGAGCGCAATCGCGCGAAGGTGCTGTCCGCCGCGCGCGACGAGTTCGCGGAGCAGGGCTTCCGGGACGCCAAGATCGACGTCATCGCCGAGCGGGCCGAACTCACCCGCGGCGCGGTCTACTCGAACTTCCCGGGAAAACGCGCGCTGTACTTCGCCGTCCTGGCCGAATTGGCCGAGCGGTCCGCGGGCGCGCCGCACGCGGCGCCCGGTGAGACGCTCGAGGACGCGCTGGGCGCTCTGGCCAGGGTGAGAGTGGCCGCGTTTCCCCTGAACGACGA
This sequence comes from Amycolatopsis roodepoortensis, assembly GCF_024628825.1. Taxonomy (NCBI): domain Bacteria; kingdom Bacillati; phylum Actinomycetota; class Actinomycetes; order Pseudonocardiales; family Pseudonocardiaceae; genus Amycolatopsis; species Amycolatopsis roodepoortensis. Next base: position 1,468,512 of record NZ_CP102415.1, on the reverse strand, counting down.
TCAGGCGGGCCTCGCGCGAGACCTGATGCCGGAGGTGCTCGCGGACGAGCGCGTCCGGCGGCCGTTCGCTCAGCTGGTGAAGCTCAACGGCCTGCTGCTGGGGATCGCGCTGGAACGGCTCGACCCGCCGGTGCGGCCGCCGGGGTCGCCGATCCCGCGCCGGGTCCGGCTCGCGGAGACCGTGCTGACCACGCTGCACGGCGCCGGCCAGCTGGCGGCCGCCGCGCCGGGCCTCGTCGAACCGTTCGACGTCGTGAGCGCCTGCGAACGGCTGGCGGGGCTGGCCTTCAACGACTGGTGGGCGCCGCCGGTGATCGTGCCCGCGGCGCAGGCGGCCGACCGGCCGTGGTCACCGCCAGGAGCCGTGGACCTCGTGCGCGGGGAATCCTTCGTACCCGCCGAGGGCGTGGTCGTCGTCCTGGGCACGCATCGGCTGGGCGCCGCGGAAGAGGCCGTCCGGGCGCACGACGGTGATGTCACCGTCGTCGTCGTGACCAGTGAGCCCGCCGAGCTGGTGCCGTTGACCCGGCTGACCGTCGCGGAGGTGTGCGGCGGTCTGCGGCAGGCCTTCCCGGAGCCGTCTTGGCCGCGCCTGCGCGTGGTGTGCGACGTGACCGGGACACTGGCGGCGGCCGCGGGGGTGCTCGCGGTCAGCGACGAGACCGAGGCCGCGATCCGGGTCGACCGGGGCCGCGTCGTCGCCACGGCGGACGGGCGCGGCGCGGGACACGCCGTCTCGGGCGAAGTGTCCCGTGTGGACAGCGCCTAGACCGTGTCCGTGTGTCGGATCCGGTACACCTGCAGGCGAAGCCCGTAGTACTTGTCGGTTTCCCCGACCCAGACCATCCCGAGCCGTTTCGCGGTCGCGATGGCGCGGGTGTTGTTCGGCCGCGCGACGGCGAAGAGTTCGTCCGTGTCCTGGGTGAACGCCCAGCCGATCAGCGCGCGGGCGGCCTCGGAGGCGTATCCCTCGCCCCAGGCATCCGGATGCAGCTGCCAGCTGATCTCCAGGTCCTCTTCGTACGGTGGCAGCAGGTGGATGCCCAGCCCGCCGACGACCACGCCGTCCTCCTTGCGCTGCACCGCCCATCTGCCGCGCGGCGGCACGAGATTCGGCTGCGCCTGTTGCCAGGCCTGCAGAACCGAACGCATGGCCGCGGCGTCGGTCACGCGGTCCATCGCCGGGGTGAGCCAGCGGGTCACGTCGGTGGTGCCGTAGATCGCCAGCGCGGCTTCGGCGTCGTCCTCGGACCACTCACGGACGACGAGCCTTTCGGTGGTCAAGTCCATAACAGAACGTTACGCGCCCCGGCGCGGCCGTGGGGTGTCCGGATCATGACAACTCGGCAACCCGGCGTACCTTGGCGTCATGCGCGCCGACGCCTCGACGACCCCCGAACAGGCCTGCCCGATCGCCCCGGTGGTCGACCTCGTCTTCAGCCGCTGGACCACGCCGATCCTGTGGGCGCTCAACGAATTCGGCAGGCAGCGGTTCGTCGAACTCGAGCGGCGGATCGGTTCGATCACGCCGAAGGTGCTGACGCAACGGTTGCGGCAGCTGGAACGCGACGGCCTGCTCACCCGGACCTATCACGCCGAGGTGCCGCCGCGGGTCGAGTACGAGATCAGCGACCTCGGCCGGAGCCTGGCGCCGCTTTTCGCGACCCTCGCGGACTGGTCGACCGAGAACCTGCCGAAGGTGGAAGAGGCCCGGTCGGCCTACGACTCCGCTTCCTGAGCCGCCGCCGGTGTTCCCAATGCCTCAGTTGAGACGCTGAGCGCCTCAACTGAGGCATTGGGAACACTGGCTCCCTTGCCACCTCAGTGAATCCTTCACCTCGCCCGGCATGAAGGTTGCGAAAGCCACTTTCGCAACCTTCAACGTTGCGAAAGTGGCTTTCGCAACGTCGGCCGTGGCCGGGCCCGGCACCGCCTGGCGAGCATGTCGCGAAAGCCACTTTCGAGACGTCTGGTGTCCCGAAAGTGGCTTTCGCGACACCACCTCCGCCGCCCCGAGCCTTCATCGACCGGGTAGGGGACCCAAGACCAGACCGCCACTTATTTGACCGATCGGTCCAGATGTGGCTAAGCTCCTCTCGTGTCCCGGGTGAAGGAATTCGACGTCGACGCGGCCTGCGATGCCGCGCTGGAACTGTTCTGGCGGCAGGGGTACGAGGCCACCTCGGTCAGTGACCTGGTCGCCGAGCTCGGCATCGGCAAGGCGAGTCTGTACGCCACGTTCGGCACCAAGCACGAGCTGTACCTGACGGCCTTGAACCGCTACATCGCCCGGGGCAACGAGCGGTTCGTCGAGGACTTCGCCGGCCCGGGGCCGGCGCTCGCGGGTGTGCGGCGGCTCATCGACCGGTATCTCGCCGAAATACTGGGGGAATCGGGGCGTAAAGGCTGTTTCGTGGTCAATGCCGCCATGGAGATGATGCCGAGGGATCCCGAGGTCGCGCGGGTGGTCGAGCGCAGCTGGGACGCGCTCGAGCTGGCCGTTCGGATGGCGCTGAGCCGCGCGAAGGCGCAGGGCGAACTCGACGCCGCCGCGGACCCGGAAGAGCTGGCAGGCTTCCTGCTCACCGTCCTGCAGGGAATGCGGGTGCTGAGCAAGGGGCCGGATCCCGCGGCGCGCGCCAAGGCGACGGCGAAGCAGGCGATCGCGGTGCTCGAAGCCGCTCGCACGCGCTCATAATAGAACGATCGGACCAGAAAGTGGAGAACACTGTGGGGAAGCGATTCAGCGGCAAGGTCGTCCTGGTCACCGGAGGAGGTTCCGGGATCGGCCGCGCCACGGCGGCGGCCTTCGCGCGCGAAGGCGCTCAGGTCGTCGTGTCCGGTCGGGACGGCGAGAAGCTCCGCCAGACAGTGAAGGAGATCGAGGCCGACGGCGGAACCGCCGACGCGGTGACCGCCGACGTGAGTACCGGCGCGGAAGTCGAGCGTCTCGTGGCCGAGACCGTGCGGCGGCACGGCAAACTCGACATCGCGTTCAACAACGCCGGTGTGCTCGGCAGTCCCGCGCCGGCGGCGGATCTGGACGAAGACGACTTCGACGCCGTCGTGCGGACGAACCTCACGGGCACCTGGCTGTCGATGAAACACGAGATCGCCCAGATGCGGACGGGTGGTGGGGGAGTCATCGTCAACATGTCGTCCAACATCGGCTCGCACCACCGCCTGCCGGGCATGGCCGCCTACGCCGCTTCGAAGGCCGCCGTGGACGTGCTGACCCGCACCGCGGCGCGCGACCACATCGCCGAGGGCATCCGGATCAACGCGGTCAGCCCCGGCGCCACCGACACCGGCATGTCGTTCCGGCCCGGTGAATCCGAGGCCGACCGCGCCGAACGGCTCGGTTCGGTCATCCCGCTCGGCCGAATCGGCGCGGTCGAGGAGATCGCCGCCGCCGTGCTCTGGCTGGCTTCGGACGAGTCCGCGTACGTCGTGGGGCACGACATCGTCCTCGACGGCGGCGCCAGCGCCTGAACCTCAGCGGCGCGAGGGCAGCAGCTCCTGCATCTTCGTCTTGATCCCCTGCGTCACCAGGTGCCAGGCGTCGGGCTCGCCCTTCAGGACGGCTTCGGTCATGGCCTTCACCTGCTCGAAGGTGGCGTGCGGGGGAATCGGCGGCACCTCGGGATCGCACCGGACGTCGAGCACGGTCGGCACGTCGGCCGACAGCGCGACGTCCCAGGCCTCGCCGAGCTGGGCGGGATCGTCGACGGCGATCCCGCCGAGCCCGACCTCCAGCGCGAAGTCCGAATAGGACACTTCCGGCAGGCTCTGCGACGGCTCGAACTTCGGCGAGCCGCCCATGGCGCGCAGTTCCCAGGTGACCTGGTTCAGGTCACCGTTGTGGAAGACGCAGACGACGCAGCGCTGATCGGACCACAGTTCGCGGTAGCGGGCGATGGTCAGCAGTTCCGCCATCCCGTTCATCTGCATCGCGCCGTCGCCGACCAGGGCGATCACCGGCCGGTCGGGATGGGCGAACTTCGCGCCGATCGCGTACGGCACGCCGGAGCCCATCGTCGCGAGGGTGCCGGAGAGCGTGCCCCGCATACGGCCGCGCATCCGGAGGTTCCTGGCGTACCAGTTGGTGGCCGAACCGGAGTCGGCGGTGACGATGGCGTCCTCGGGGATCCGCTCGGACAGTTCGTGCACGATCCGCATCGGGTTGACCGGGTTGGCCTCCAGCATCGCCTGGCGGGTCAGGGTCTCCTGCCATTGGCCGACGTTCTTCTCGATCTTCTCGCGCCAACCGCGGTCGGTTTTGCGCTCCAGCAACGGAATCAGCTGCTGCAGCGTGCCCTTCGCGTCGCCGAGCAGGTTCACCTCGGTCGGATAGCGCAGGCCGAGGAACCGGGGATCGATGTCGATCTGGACCGCGCGGGCCTGGCCGAATTCCGGCAGGAACTGCGCGTACGGCATGTTCGAGCCGACGATCAGGAACGTGTCGCAGTCCCGCATCATCTCGTACGTCGGCCGGGTGCCGAGCAGGCCGATCGAGCCGGTGACGTACGGCAGGTCGTCGGGCAGGACATCCTTGCCCAGCAACGCCTTCGCCACGCCGGCGCCGGTCAGTTCGGCGACCTCGCGCAACTCGGTGACGGCGTTGCGCGCGCCCTGCCCGAGCAGGATCGCCACCTTCTCACCCGCGTTCAGCACCTCCGCGGCGCGGGCGACCTCTTCCGAGGGCGGGATGACGCTGGCCCGCGGATGGTCGGGCAGGGACGACGGCACGTGCTTGAACTCGTGCTGCGGCGGCTGGTAGGTCTCCTCCTGCAGATCCGCCGGGATGATCACCGCCGTGGGCGCGCGCTGCGCGATGGCCGTGCGGAGGGCGCGGTCGAGCGCGTTCGGCAGCTGTTCCGGGACGTTCACCTCGACGAGGTATTCGCTCGCGACGTCCTTGAACAACGCCTGCAGATCCACCTCCTGCTGGTAACTGCCGCCCATCGCGCTGCGCGCCGTCTGCCCGACGATCGCCACCACCGGCACGTGGTCGAGTTTGGCGTCGTAGAGGCCGTTGAGCAGGTGGATCGCCCCCGGGCCGGACGTCGCCATGCAGACACCGGGCCGTCCGCTCAGCTTCGCGTAGCCGACGGCGGCGAACGCCGCCATCTCCTCGTGCCGCGTCTGCACGAAACGGGGTTTGTTCCCCGCCGCGCCGAACGCGCTCACCAGCCCGTTGATCCCGTCCCCGGGATAGGCGAAGACCTGCTCCACGTCCCATTCGCGCAGCCTGGTCAGAACATGGTCCGCAACGGTTTCGCTCATGGTCGCCGGATACCGCCGCCCTCCGGCGGCTAAACGTCCTCGAGGATCTTGGTGATCCCGGCGACGACGTCCGGATGTCCGAGCGGCAGCGGCGGCGGCACCCGGTTGTACGGCTCACCGGTGCTGTGGGGGAGCACGTCCACCGCGGTCCCGGCCGAACGCACCCGTTCGGCGAGGTCGGACGATTCGTCCGGCACCGGGTCGACCAGCAGGACATGGGACGCCGAGCCGGGATGGCGTTCGGCCAGCCGCAGCGCGTCCGCGGCCGCGTCGCCGGCGGCCACGACGTCGATCGGCGGGCCACCGGGTTCCGCGTCACCGAGCACGTCTTCGGCCTGGCTGAGCGCGCCGTCGACCGGCAGCCTGCACCAGATGATCTGACGCTGGGCCGCGAGCGGGCGCCACGTCGCCGGGAGTTCGCCGTGTTTGCCCTCGCCCGCCGGGTCGAGGACCAGTAGCTTCGCCCCCTCGGAGCCGCCGTCGGTGACGACCGAGGGGCCTTCGGCGCGGACGGGATCGGATTCGGTGGTCATGGGCGTCTCTCCTCTAGCAGTTCGTGCGGGGGAGTTCGGGGGAATCCGTGTCCAGCGGCACCGAACCCGATCGTACGAGTCCTAATTGGACTGTCTGCCGCTTCGTCACCGCTTCGAGCGCCCAGTCGGTGGCGGTGCGCAGCCGGTTTCCCGGCATGGCCAGCAGGTGGTAGCCGCGGGTCACCGCCTTGGCCGCGAACCCGGAAAGCGGGATGTGCAAGGGGTTCGCCGCGGCCCGGCGGGCGCCGAGGTCGACGACGAAGCCGAGGTCGTGGTGCCGGTAGGTGCCGTGCGAGCCGTGCCCGAGGGACGCGGCCACGTTCCGCCCGGCGAGTTTGCCCTGCCGTTCGGCGTGCTGGGCCGTCATCGGCGTGTATTCGCCGGGCCGGGTCAGATCCGGGACGGCGGCCGCGTCTCCGCACGCGTAGACGTCGCGCCGTCCAGGGACGTTCAGTTGCGCCGTCACGACGAGCCGTCCCTTGGCCGTCTTCAGCCCCAGGTCCTCGATCAGCGGATCCGGCCGGACACCGACGCACCACACCAGGGTGTGCGTGGGCACGGATTCACCGGTGGTCAGCGTGACGCCCTTTTCGCCGGCGTCGTCGATCGACGTCTTCATCAGCACCTCGACGCCGCGTTCGCGCAGCACCTCGTCCGCCGTGGCGCCGAGCCGCCGGTCGAGTTCCGGCAGGACCCGCTCGGCGACGTCGAGCAGCAGCCACCGGATCTTCTGGTCCTTCAGCTCGGGATGCCGGGCGGCGAGCGCGGCGGTGAACGCGGGTCCTTGCGCGGCGACCTCCGTACCGGTGTAGCCGGCGCCGACAACGACGAACGTGCAGCGCGCGTCGCGTTCGGCCGGATCCTGCGCCGAGGCGGCGAGTTCTATCTGCCGGGTGACGTGGTCCCGCAGGTAGAGGGCTTCGGGCAGCCCGCGGAAGCCGTGGGCGTACTCGGGCACGCCGGGGATCGGCAGCAGCTTGTTGACGCTGCCCGCGGCGAGGACGAGACGGTCGTAGCCGAGGGAGTGTTCGCGGCCCTCGGGGTCGGTGTAGCTCACGCTGCGGTCGTCGAAATCGACGGACTTGGCGGTGCCGAGCACGAGTCGCACACCGCGCAACGTGCCGGGGATGGACACCGAGATCCGCCGCGGTTCGAGGATCCCGGCGGCGACTTCGGGGAGCAGGGGGAGGTAGAGGAAGTAGTCGGTCGGGTTCAGCACGACGACTTCCGTGTCGTCGCCGACCGACTTGAGGAGGGTCTTGGCCGCGTTGTAGCCGGCGAACCCGCCTCCGACGATCACCACGCGCATGGTCAGTCCTCCGTGGGCCAGTCGCCGGTCGCCTTGCGATAGCCGACCGCGCCCGCCCGTTCGGTGGCGGCCTTCACCGCGCCGAAGATCGCGCCCTGCGCGGCGGCCGCGACGATCACCTGGGTCCAGGTGAAGTCCCGGTCGGTGGCCTCCGGTGCTTCTTCGTCGCCGCTCACGCGTTTCCAGATCTGCTTGAACGCGATCCCGGCGAGCACACCGCCCGCGGCGCTCACGACCATGCTGAGCGGTTTGTAGAGAACCTTGTTCACGATGAAGACCTCTTTCGCATGATCAGCCGGATGGTGACGAGCAACGCCAGGAGCCCGGCGAAGATCGGCACGGGGTTCGCGCGGACGACTTCGGTGCCCTGACGGAACTTCTGCGCCGCGGGCTCGGAGACCTTCTCGGAGATCTTGGCGCTCGCCTCGTCGACCTTGGCGTCGAGGTTGTCGTTGACCCTCGCCTTGACGTCCATCTTCTTGCCCAGCGCGTCAAGGGTCTCGGTGAGTTCCTCCCGCGTCACGTCGCGATCGGCGCGGGCCTCTTCGGCGTTCTTGGGGAAATCGGTCATGACCGCACTCCTTGCTTGACGGTGTCGACGTCCTCACGGACACCTTCGATGGCCTCTTCCGGCACCGGCGGGGTCGCGCTGGAGACCTCCTTCTTGCCGACGACGGCCGAAAGGCCGGCGATCAGGAGCAGGGCCGCGCCCGTCACCACGGCCGCCAGCCAGGCGGGCATCACCAGCGCGAGGGCCAGCACCACCGCGGCGATCAGGGTCGCCAGCCCGAAAAGCGCGAAAACACCGGCGGCGCCGAACAATCCGGCACCGAAGCCCATCTTCTTCCCTTTGCGCTGCAACTCGAACACTGCCAGCCGCATCTCGTCGCGGACGAGGTGTTTGACCTCGTCGCTGAGATCGGAAACCAGTTCGCCGACCGACTTCTCTGCGGCCGGCTTCCGGTGGGTCTCTTCGATCATGGGGCACCTCCTCGGAGCGTTCTGCCCGCCGGGTACCCGGCGACCCGGCCGGTCAATCACAGCGTGTTTCGCCCCGCTGAGCGCCGGGTAGCCGGGGAGTACCGGTTCGAAAAGCACCCAACCGACAGGAGGATGCATGAGCACGATCACCGAAATGGTGGACGTCGAAGTCCCGGTGAAGACCGCGTACAACCAGTGGACTCAGTTCGAGAGCTTCCCGCAGTTCATGGAAGGGGTCGAGGAGATCCGTCAGATCGACGCGACCCACACCCACTGGGTGACCAAATTCGGTGGGGTGAGCCGGGAATTCGACGCGACGATCACCGAACAACATCCCGACGAGCGCGTCGCGTGGACGTCGGACTCCGGTCCCGACCACGCGGGCGTCATCACGTTCCATCGCCTGAGCGACAACAAGACCCGGGTCACGGCGCAGATGGAGATCGATCCGGAAGGCTTCGCCGAGAACGTCGCCGACAAGCTCGGCGTGCTCGACCGCCGGATCAAGGGCGACATGAAGCGGTTCAAGGAGTTCATCGAGAGCCGCGGCTACGAGTCCGGCGCCTGGCGCGGTGACGTGGACCGTCCCGGCAGCTGACCGGTGACCCGGGACCTCCCCTGGAAGACGGCGTTTTCCCGGGGGAGGTCCCGGGTATCTCTTGGGGTGAGGTCCATAACGAAGGGAGCGTTCCGGCATGACTACCAACGCATACGTGGCCTTCCTCGTCATCGGGGTGGCGCTGGTCATGCTCGACGGTCTGATCATCTACCAGAGCGGTAAGCGCTACCTGCGAGGTTCCCACGGCGATCCGGCCGCGGGCGCTTCCATGACGTGGCTCGTGACGGTGTTGTTCCATCTCGCGACGCTGGGCGTCCTGGCGTTGCTGTCGACCGTCGACATCGGGGGCAGCGACCTTCCTGGCGTGGTGGGCAGGCTGGGTGTCCTGCTGCTGGTGCTGGCCGTCGCCCACGCGATCACGCTCAGCGTGCTTTCGCGGATCCGTGGTGAGCAGGAGGCCGAAGCGGTCATCAACCGGCCGAGGCGCGTCGAGCCCGAGCAACAGGGCACGACGGTGACGCCGGTGCCCGGGCAGGACGGCCGTTACCCGGCCGCGAGCCCGTCCATCGAACAGCGGGCGCCGTACACGACGCCGTAAGAAATCGAGTGCTGGCAGGAGGTTTCGCCGTGCACGAGATCGATGACGAACTATGGGACGAGTTCCATCGCGTGGTCAACATGACCTCGCGGGAACTGGCCGACTGGCTGCGCACGAGGTCGGCCGACGACGAGGACGAAGCCTTGCCGGACCAGGCGGGCACGCCGACCGGGCGGCATGTCCTGGGCATCCTCGGCAAGCGCAGGACCGACCTCACCGCCGAGGACGAACGGGTGATGCGCTCGGTCGTCCGGCGGGTCGGGGACCAGCGGCGTGACGACCTCGAACCGGTCGCGGGCGAGGCGCACTGGCGGCACAAGCTGATGTCGATGGGGCACGATCCGCTGAAATCCGTGTGACCGAAGTACGTGAAGGCCCCCTTCACCGCGCTGGACGCGGTGAAGGGGGCCTTCACGTACTTCTGGTTCTGTGCCTGAACACGTAACTCGCGTGATCGCAGGCGTAACTCGCGTGATTGAGGCCGTATGTGAGAGTTACGCCTTCAATCACGCGAGTTACGTGTTCGATCACGCGAGTTACGTCTGGAAGGCGCCCGCTACTCCGAGAGCTTCCCGCGCAGCTGGTCCAGCGTCTGCGACAGGAGACGCGAAACGTGCATCTGCGAGATGCCGATCCGTTCCGCGATCTGCGTCTGGGTGTAACCCCCGAAGAACCGCATCACGAGGATCGCGCGTTCCCGCTTCGGGAGCTCCCGCAGGAGCGGTTGCAGCGCCTCGTGGTTCTCCACCAGCGCCATCTCGTGGTCTTCCTCGCCGATCGTGTCGGCGAGCGAGAGGGCCTCGGTGGCGTTGTCGTGGACCGGTTTGTCGACCGACAACGTCTGGTACGCCTGGCCGGCGAGTAGTCCTTCCCGCACCTCGTTGACTTCGAGCCCGAGGTGTTCGGCGAGCTCGGTCGGAGTCGGCGCGCGGCCGAGCCGCTGGGACAGCGCGGCGGTGCCCTGGCTGAGCGAGACGTGGAGTTCCTTGAGCCGCCTCGGTACCCGGACCGACCAGCCGGTGTCCCGGAAATGCCGCCGGACCTCGCCCATGATGGTGGGCACGGCGAACGAGAGGAAGTCGTGCCCGCGGCCGGGATCGAATCGGTCGACCGCGTTGATCAGGCCAATCCGCGCCACCTGGACCAGGTCTTCGCGAGGCTCACCCCGGCCGGAGAACCTGGTGGCGATGTGCTCGGCGAGTGGCAGGAGTTCGGTGACGAGGCGGGCGCGCACCTCCCGGCGGCGCGGGGAATCCTCCGGCAGCGACGACAGCTCCTCGAAGAGCGGTTCGCACTGGGCGTAGTCATCCGCCTGCCGGGTGAGAGTCTTGCGCTCCCCACTCACCCGTCGCTCGTTCCCGGGGCCAACACGAGATCGATCGTCGTCGTGCCCCCTGTTTCGCCGGGAATCGGCTCGCACCGCGCCCGCACCGAGTGGGTCAAGGTCGTCAGGACGTGCCAGCCGAACGTCGTCTCGCTCGGCAGGAAAGGCCGGTTCGTCCGCGTCGAGATCGAGACGGCGATTCCTTCCGGTATCTCGTGAAAGACACAACAAAGAACGGCTCCCAGTTCAGCGGGCTGGACAAGTTGGGAACAGGCTTCGTCGACGGCCATCTTCGCGTCTGAAATGGCGTCCAAGCCGAAGTCCGCACGCGCCACCACACCATGGGTGAGCGTGCGGACGAGAGGGATCTGCTCCGCTTCGGCGGGAAGGCGGAGTTCGACCCGGTCGGACAGACCGTCCGACTGAGACCGGGTCTGGGGGGTGAGACCGCCCCGTCCGTGTGCATCCATTACGAAACCCATCCGTCCGTGGCCGTGGGGTGACCGCGGCGGTGCTCCGCCGCGTGACGCGTGATCAACGGCCCAGGGCTCGCTGAAGCTCCTTTTTGGACATCTTCGACCTGCCCTCGACGTTGCGTTGTTTCGCTTCGTTGTAGAGCTGGTCCTTGGTCGGGCCGTTCGGGCCCAGCCGGTTCCCCGACCGCTTGCCACCCCGCCGCTGAGGGGACATGTCCTCGAGGGACGTGCGGCTCGCTTCCCGGGATTCGCCCGCCTGGGCGCGGTTCTTGTTGACCGTGCGGGCGGCGATCTCCTCGGCCCGGTCGGTGCTCGCGCCCCGCTCCTTCGCCGAGTCCTTGATGTGTTCGTACTGACGTTCTCGTTTGTCGCTCCAAGCCTGCTGCGGCATCGCGGCTCCTTCCTTTCCCCGGTCAGGTACCCCGTTCGGTTCGCCGGATAAACGTCCGGTTGAGCCCGGGGCCGGGCGGGTACGCGGGGGTCGACGCGAAGGAGGATCACATGCGCATCGGCTACACCCTCATGACCGAACAGGCCGGGCCGAAAGACCTGGTGGAGTACGCCGCCGGGGCCGAGAAGGCGGGTTTCGACTTCGAGGTGATGAGCGACCACTTTTCGCCCTGGCTGGACGAGCAGGGGCATTCGCCGTACGCGTGGAGCGTGCTGGGAGCGGTGACCCAGAGCACCGAACGGGTGGAACTGATGACCTTCGTGACGTGTCCGATCATGCGCTACCACCCGGCGGTGGTGGCGCAGAAGGCGGCGACCGTCCAGGCGTTGTCGGACGGCCGGTTCACCCTGGGGCTCGGCGCGGGGGAGAACCTCAACGAGCACGTCGTCGGCCGCGGCTGGCCGCCGGCGAACGTCCGGCACGAGATGCTCGCCGAAGCGGTCCAGATCATCGGCGGACTGTTCGACGGCGGCTACTTCAACTACAAGGGTGACCACTTCCGGGTGGACTCCGCGAAACTCTGGGACCTGCCCGAGCAGCGGGTGCCGATCGCGGTCGCGGTGTCCGGATCGCAGTCGGTGACCCGGTTCGCGCCGATCGCCGACGCGATGATCGCGGTGGAACCGGACGAGGCGCTGAGCCGGGAGTGGGACGCCACCAAACTCGGCCCGCCCAGCAGGAAGATCGCCCAGCTGCCGGTGTCGTGGGGTGAGGATCGCGACGCCGCGATCCGGCGCGCGCACGAGCAGTTCCGCTGGTTCGCCGGCGGCTGGAAGGTCAACGCCGAACTGCCGGGACCCGCGGGGTTCGCCGGGGCCACCCAGTTCGTCAAACCCGAGGACGTCGCCGAGGCGATCCCGTGCGGGCCGGACGTCGACCGGATCGTGAAACAGGTGGGCGAATTCGAGGCGGCCGGGTTCACCGATCTGGCGTTGATCCAGATCGGCGGCGATCAGCAGGAAGGCTTCCTCCGCTTCGCCCAGGACACGCTCCTGCCGGCGCTGCGGAGCTGATTTCACCCCCGATCGGGGTCACCCGTGTTCAAACCCGCGAGCCGCGGGTACCAATGCGACACATCCTTCACAGCCAAGGGGGACAGATGAACAACGAACTCGGCCTCCATCCCGTCCCGGACCTGCTGCCGGAAGGCCAGGACACACCGGAGCAGGAGGCGATCCGGCGCAAGGCGGCCATCGCCGTCGCTTCCCGGGCGAGGAGCCCCGAAGACTGCGCGACCCTGCTGGACATGCTGGGCTTGCACGACAGCGGCCGTAGCTCCGAAGTGGCGTGATTCAGCGGTCGCCGCGCGCCGCCACGAGATCCGCGACGAAGGCCCGGTAGGCCTCGTCGCGGTCCGGCGCGCGCAGCACCGCCGACGGGTGCACGGTGGCGACGGCGGTGGTGTCGAACTCGGCGAGGTCGATCCGCTCACCACGGCTGCGGGTGATGCGGAAGTCGTCGCCCAGCAGCGCCTTCGCCGCCGTCGCGCCGAGGAAGATCAGCAGCTCCGGGTGGACCGCGGCGAGTTCGGCGTGCAGCCACGGACGGCAGGCGACGATCTCGGTCTTGGACGGCGTCTTGTGGATGCGCCGTTTGCCGCGTTCGTCCCGTTTGAACTTGAAGTGCTTGACCGCGTTGGTGACGTAGATCGACCGGCGGTCGAAGCCCGCCTCGTCGAGGGCCCGGTCGAGCAGCCGCCCGGCGGGCCCCACGAACGGGGCACCCTGCCGGTCCTCCTGATCGCCGGGTTGTTCGCCGACCACCATGATCTCCGCCTTGCGGGAGCCTTCGCCGAAGACGGTCTGGGTGGCGTCGCGGTAGAGGTCGCAGCCGCGGCAGCCGGACGCCGCCGAACGAAGCCTGTCCAGATCCACGGTTTCCGGCGGATCCGCCCCGGGTGCCTTGGTCGCCATGGCGGCCGGATTCCCCGCCCGGTCGTGGGACAAACGGGTTACGCGCGCGCCGCGCCGGGTAGCCAACGGGTATGGCGATTTCGACCGAACCGGCCACCGCTTCCGTCCAGGACACCGTGCGTGTCGCGCTGCGGGTCGTCCTGCCCACCCTCGCGGGCGGGGTGATCAAACGGCGGCCGCTGGGAATGGCCGCGGCACAGAAACTCCAGTTCGACCGCACCGCCGTGCGGCTGCTGGGGCGGCTTCGCTTCCAGTACGGTCCCGGCCCGCTGCGTTTGCGGGTGCCCGGCCGCACGATCGACCTGGCGTTGTCCGGGGAAGACGTCGGCGCGGTGCTCGCCGCGGCGCCGGTGCCGTTCAGCCCGTCGACCAAGGAGAAGCGGGCGGCGCTGGGGCACTTCCAGCCGCACGGCGTGCTGATCTCCGACGCGGTGGAGCGTGCGCCGCGCCGCACGTTCAACGAAGAAGTTCTCGAACCGGGGAAGCCGCTGCACGACCTGGCCGCGCCCTTCGCCGCGGCGATCGCCGAGGAGGCGGCGTCGCTCTGGGACGGCGGCACGCTGGACTGGGACACCTTCAACGTGGCCTGGTGGCGGATGGTCCGGCGGGTCACGCTCGGCAAGTCCGCGGCGGGCGACGACGGCCTCACCGACGCGCTCGCCCGGCTGCGGAAGGACGCGAACTGGGCGTACGCGCACCCTCGGCGAGACCGGCTCCACGATCAGTTCCGTACCCGGCTCATCGGCCATCTGGAACGGGCGGAGGCGGGGAGCCTCGCCGAAGCCATCGCGTCGGCGGGTCCGTCGGGCGAGCGGACGATGGAGGTCGTCGCGGACCAGGTCGCCCACTGGCTCTTCGCGTTCGACGCCGCCGGGATCGTCACCTTCCGCGCGCTCGCGCTGCTGGCCACGCACCCCGACGTGCGGGAACGTGCCGACGAGGAGGTCGCGGCCGCCGACCTGACCGTGCCCGGTCAGTTCCCCTACCTGCGCGCTTGTGCCCTCGAATCGGTCCGGCTGTGGCCGACCACACCCGCGCTGCTGCGCGAGAGCACGGCCGAAACCGCCTGGGGGCCCGCGGGGACCACGGTGCTGATCTTCACGCCGTTCTTCCACCGCGACCCCGAATCCCTGCCCTACGCCGACCGGTTCGAACCCGGGATCTGGCTGGACGGCAGCGCGGCGGCCAACCCGGCGCTCGTCCCGTTCAGCGCCGGACCGGCCATCTGCCCCGGCCGTGATCTCGTGCTGTTCTGCGCGAGCACGATGCTGGCACACCTGATCAAGGACCGGCGCTTCGAGCTGGCCTCCGGTGCCGTCCTCGGGCCGGAGCGGCCGCTGCCCGCGACACTCGACAACTTCCACCTGAAGTTCTCGGTGGCCTAGTCTTCGACCCATTCGAGCAGGTCACCGGGCTGGCATTCGAGCACCCGGCACATCGCTTCGAGGGTGCTGAACCGGACGGCCTTGGCGCGGCCGTTCTTGAGCACCGCCACGTTCGCCGGGGTGAGCCCGACGAGTTCGGCGAATTCGCCGACACTCATCTTGCGTTTGGCCAGTTCGACGTCGATGCGGACGACGATCGGCATCAGATCACCTGTTCCATGTCCGACCGCAGGGTGGTGGCCTGCCGCAGCAACGTGCGCATCACGACCATGAGCAGGCCCAGCACGGCCACGCCGATCAATCCCAGGAACAGCAGCAGCGGCAGACCCGGGTCTTCGGCGTTGAAGCCGACGTAGAGGAACACGCCCGCCAGCACCACCCAGCCGGCGAGGATCGCCCAGACGATGGCGTCGACCCATCTCAGGGACGCCTCGGTGAAGATCCGGTCCTTCTTGACCAGCGTCAGTAGTTGCCAGGTGGCGACGACCACGACCTGGACGCACAGCACCCAGAAGATGGAGACCGCCGTCGCGGGCCAGCGCAGATACGCCATCTCGGGGTCCTGCCGGGCCATATGCGCGAACTGCCCCGGCAGGGACATGGTCTGGAAGAGGACGAGGACCCCGAACAGCAGCACGAGGAACACTCGGAGAGGCGCGACCGCCCGTTGCCCTGTGATCATGCATCGAGTTTCGCGCGTTATCTATCGAAAGTCAATCGGTAGCTATCGAGTTTCAGTGTGGGGGTGGTGGGCTGAAAGCGTCCTTCGCCGCGTCTGGCGTGGGGGTGGGGCCCTTTGGGGTGTCGAAGCCACTTTCGCAACCCCTCAGCCCACCCCGCGCGGAGTCGCGTGTGGCCGGGCGCGGTGGGTGGTGTGTGGGGGTTGCGAAAGCCACTTTCGCAACCTTCAACGTTGCGAAAGTGGCTTTCGCAACCCCGGCTCACCCCGCGCGGAAGTCGGGTGCGTGCCGGTGCGGCCGGGTGCCCCGGAGGATGTCGCGAAAGCCACTTTCGGGACGTCAGACGTCCCGAAAGTGGCTTTCGCGACATGGCCGAGGGGGCTCACGAGCCAGAGCGCAGATCGAGCCGCATCAGCCAGCGCGCCTTCCGGTCCGAGCGCGCCTTGGTCTCTTCCACGAGTTCGAACCCCGCGGCGGCGAACAGCCCGATGGTCCCGACGTGCGCCGCGGAGGAGTTGATCCGTCCCGCACCCGGATCGACGGGGTAGCCCTCGACGACGGGCGCGCCGTGCGACCTGGCGTAGGAGACCGCGCCGTCCAGCAGCGCGTGCGCCACACCCTGGCGGCGATGCCCGGCGCGGACGACGAAACAGATGACCGTCCACACCGGAATGTCGTCGATCGGCGGCATCGTGCGGGAACGCGTCAGGCGATGCAGCTGGGCGCGCGGACCGACGCCGCACCAGCCGACCGGCGTGGCGCCGTCGTAGGCGAGGACACCGGGCGCGGGGTCCGCCGCGCAGAGGCCGCGGACGTGTTCGGCGCGTTCGTCGCCGCGCAGCCGGCTGTAGTCCGCGGGTTTCGCGCGGTAGGCGAGACACCAGCACGCGCGGTCGTTCCCGTTCGGATTGAGGATGGTCGCGACGTCACCGAACCGGTCGGCCGTCGCGGGGTGGATCCGGAACGGGGGCATACGGGGACCCTAAGGGGTATTCGGGAAATCGCTCACCGCATTCGGCAGACGGCGTTGAATTTTCGTCGTGCGAAGGAATTCACCCGGCCGTAGTCGAGCCGTTGTCGCACCGGGAGGCGTCTGCCAGGATGCTCGTGACCCGACCAGAAGGAGCGTTCCAGTGGCTTCCCGTCTCAATCCCTACCTCAGCTTCGCCGGCGACGCCCGGCAGGCCATGGAGTTCTACAAGTCGGTGTTCGGCGGAGAATTGACGCTGAATACGTTCGGCGAGTCCGGTATGGCCGGAACGCCGGCGGAGGACCAGATCATGCACAGCCAGCTCGAATCCCCGAGCGGCTACACGATCATGGCCTCGGACACGCCGCCGGGAATGGAGCACAATCCGGGCACCAACGTGTCGATCAGTCTCAGTGGTGAAGACGGCGAGGAATTGCGCGGCTACTGGGAGAAGCTCTCCGCCGACGGCACCGTTTCGATTCCCTTCGAAAAGCAGATGTGGGGCGACGAATTCGGCGCCTGTATCGACCGGTTCGGCATCTCGTGGATGGTGAACGTCGTTCTGTCCTAGGGTCTTCCGGCCCTGCCCGGTCCGTGCCGAAGCTCCCGACTTCCGGGGACTTGCGGCTCCGATCGCGCGAAACTCGTTATGCCGCCCGTGAAACCGCCGTTCTCCTCCCGTGAGGGTTCGGCGGTTTCACCGGAAGGCGGGCAGATGAACAGGATGGTCACGGCACTGCTGATGACGGCGAGTGCCGTCGCGGTACTGGGCGCTTGCGGGACGACGACGGCCGGGACACCGGTCACGGTGGTGCGGGAGATCGTGCCGCCGTCGACGACCACCGCCGTCGTCGCGCCGCCCGCCACCTCGGTGGTCGTGGTCGAGCCGCCGGTGACGGTCACGCGGGCGCCCTCCCGCACGTCGTGCCAGCGCCTCTTGGCCGAGGGATTCTCGTACACGTACGCGTTCGAGGCCTGGGTGAACGCCGGGCGCCCGTTGAGCTGGGACGCCGATCGCGACGGGTATCCGTGCGAGCAGTCGTACGGGAACCGGAACTAGAGAGGCCGGAAGCGGACGTCGAGCACGCCTCGCGGATCTTCCCGGCCGAGTCCGCGCAGGTGGATCGGCGCGCCCCCGGGGTTGTCGTACAGCCGGACGCCGTCGCCGAGCAGGACCGGCGCGATGTGCAGGTCGATCTCGTCGATCAACCCCAGCGCGAGCAGCTGGCGGCCGATGTCCGGCGAGAACACCTCGAGGTTCTTCCCGTTCGCCGCTTCCAGCCCGATCCGGACGGCTTCGTCCGCGCCGCAGTTCAGGAACGTCACCCCGTCCGTGGGTGTGGCGTCTTCGGGGTGGTGGGTCAGGACGAACAGCGGGCCTTTCCAGGCGCCGCCGTAGATCCCGCTCGGGTCGGGGTAGGCGTCCCAGCCGTCGCGGCCGCCGAGGACGGCGCCGGTGGTCGTGGCGTATTCGTCGATCAGGTCCGGCCTGGCGGTGATCCCGGTCATCCAGTCCATGCCATGCCCCGGGCCCGCGACGAAGCCGTCGAGGGACATCGTGAAATGCCACAGCACTTTCCCGTCGGCGGTCTGTGGTTCGGGCATCCCGGCCTCCTAGTGCTTGCGATATGCAATCGGTCAGCCCACGATAAAGTGAGCGATGGTAGATTGCAACCACTTCTGGTTGGAGGTGAAGGGATGGCGGAACCCGCCCGTTCCGGCTGCCCGATCAACGCCGCGGTCGAGGCGTTCGGCGACAGCTGGAGCCTGCTCGTGCTGAGGGACATCATGTTCGGCACCCGGCGCTATTTCCGGGAACTGCTCGCCGGATCCGAAGAGGGGATCGCGTCCAACATCCTCGCCGACCGGTTGAAGCGGCTGGTCAAGGCCGGTCTGCTGACCCGCGAGGACGCCGGGCCCGGTAAACGGGCCGCGTACAGCCTGACCGAGGCGTCGATCCAGCTGGTGCCCGTCTTCGCGCACCTCGGGGCCTGGGGTCTCGAGCATCGTCCGACGACCGAGCGCCTGCGGGTCCGGGCCGAGCTGCTCGCCGCGGGCGGGCCGGAACTGTGGTCGGAGTTCATGGCCGAACTCCGGGTCGTCCACCTCGGCGCGCCGGCACCGGAGAAGGACGGCCCCGGCGTGCTGCAGCGCCTCGCCGCCGCCTACGAAGCGGCCCTCTGACACCACGCCCCGTTGATTGTTCTTCCCGAATCAAGGGTTCCGGTCAACCCGCCCCCGGGATGTAGTAGCCCGCGACGGAGCGACGGGCTGGTGGGGAGAGGGAATGAGCTCAGCGGAGGGTGTTGTCCTGGTGATCGGCTGCGGGATGCGGCCGTACCGGGAGTACCTGTTGGCGTCGGCCGGGCGCCGGCATCCCTTGTGGTTGTTCAACGGGACCGAACCGACCTGGCAGGAGCGCTACATCACCGGCGCGACGGTGCTGGACACACAGGACCAGGACGCCGTGCTGGCCGCGGCCCGCGCGCTCCACGCCACGACGCCGGTGCTCGGTGTGGTGTCCTGGGACGAGGCGCTGATCGTGGCGGCGGCGCATGTCGCGGACGAACTCGGGGTGCCGGGTGCCGGGATCTCCGCGATCGAAGGCTGCCGTGACAAGTGGTTCAGCCGCCGGACGCTGACCGCGGCCGGCGTCGCGCAGCCCGATTTCGGGTTCGTGCACGACGACGAGCAGGCCGTCCGCGTGGCCGAACGGATCGGGTACCCGGTCGTGGTCAAGCCGCGCGGGGGCGGGGCCAGTATCGGCGTCAGCCTCGCGGAAGACGCCGATGCGGTGCGGAAGGCGTTCCGGACCGCGGAGGACGCCAGTTTCGGCGGCTCTCCCGCCTACAAGGGCGGGGCGCTGGTCGAGGAATACCTGAGCGGCCCCGAGATCAGCGTGGACGGTGCCGTCGTGGACGGCGAGTACACACCGATGTTCGTGGCGCACAAGACGGTCGGCATGCATCCGTACTTCGAGGAACTCGGCCACCTGGTCAGCTCCGCGGACGAACTGCTCGCCGACCCGGTCCTGCGTTCGACGCTGGCCCGGGCGCACAGCGCGATCGACTTCCGGTACGGCATCACGCATACCGAGCTCAAGCTCACCGGACGCGGGCCGGTGATCGTGGAGATCAACGGCAGGCTCGGCGGCGACCTGATCCCGTTGCTCGCCAAATTCGCGACCGGGGTCGACCCGGGCGCGGCCGCGGTCGACGTCGCGCTCGGCATGCGTCCGCACATCCCGCACGAGGCCGAACCCCGGTGGGTCGGCGTGCGGTTCGGCTACCCGAAACAGGACTGTGTCGTCGAGTCCGTGTCCGTTCCGGATACCTTGCGGAACAACGGGATCCTCGCCGCGGACGTGCTCGTCGAGCCGGGCGGGCGCCTGCGGCTGCCGCCGGCGGAGTTCATCTCGCGGCACGCGTACGTGATCTGCGCGGGCGCCGATCCCGATGACTGCGAAGCGGTGCTGGACAAGGCCATGGCCCAGGTCCGGCTGACCGCGCACCCCCTGTTGCCCTCGGTCGCCGCCGGCGCCTGACGGCGCACCGGCACCGCACCACACCTTCCCAGCACTCTCAAACGATGGCGGAGCAAACAAATGGCGAACCGTGATGTCGAGCTGCTCGCAGTCGGAGCAGGACCGTCCAACCTGGCGCTCGCAGTGGCACTGGAAGAGCTCGCGCCCGGCCTGGCCCGCGAATCGGTCCTGCTCGAACGGGACGAAGAGGTCTCCTGGCAGCGGGGCATGCTCCTGCCGGAGGCGCTGTCGCAGGTCTCGTTCCTCAAGGACCTGGTGACCCTGCGCAACCCGCGCAGCCGCTTCTCGTTCCTGAACTACCTGCACGCCACGAACCGGCTCAACGAATTCGTGAACATGGGCAGTTTCGTCCCGTACCGGGTGGAGCTCGCCGACTATCTCAAGTGGACCGCCGACTCGCTGTCACTGGTGGATCTGCAGCGTGGCCGGGAATGCCGCGAGATCACTCCCGTGTGGACGGACGGGACGCTGACCGGCTGGGACACCCGGGTCGCCGACGGTGAGGTCATCCGCAGCCGGTACCTGGTGGTCGGCGCCGGACGGGACGCGCGGATCCCGGATCAGCTCCGGACGGTGAACCAGGAGCGCGTCATCCACAGCACGCAGTACCTGCCGAGGATCGCGAAGCTGCGCAAGGACCTTCCGTACCGCGTCGCGGTGATCGGCGCCGGGCAGAGCGCGGCGGAACTGTTCAGCTCGGTGCAGCACGATCTGCCCGAATGCAAGCCGACGATGGTGATGCGTTCGATCGGACTGAACTACTACGAGAGCAGCAAGTTCAACAACGAGCTGTTCTTCCCGTCCCATGTGGACACCTTCTTCGGCTCGCGGCCGGAAGCACGCGAGCAGATGCTCAAGGAGATGCACCACACGAACTACTCCGGGCTGGCGCCGGGGACGATGGACGCGCTCTACCGCTCGATCTACCTGGACCGTCTGTCCGGCCGTTCCCGGCTCAAGATGATCACGATGAACGACATCACCGACGCCCGCGACGAGGGCGAGGAGATCGTGCTGGAGCTGACCGACCGGCGCACCGGCGAGACGCAGGAACTGCGCACCGACCTCGTGTTGCTCGGCACCGGTTTCTCCCCGGAGATGCCGAGGATGGTCCAGGAGATCGCGAAGTCGATCGGCCTGTCGGAGATCAAGGTGACCCGCGACTACCGGCTGGAGATCGACCAGCCCGCCACCGCGGCCGTCTACCTCCAGGGTGTCAACGAGGCCACGCACGGGATCGCGGACTCGCTGCTGAGCGTCCTCGCCCCGCGGGCCAACGACATCCTGCAGGACCTCCTCGCCCACCGCGGCGAGAACCCTTCGGTGCCACCGCAGCCGACTTCGGGAACCGCCCCGATCGCCGTCACCCGCTGACCCACGAGAAGGAAGAGGAAGTCATGGAGATCCGTCCGCTCGAGCGGGAAAAGATGGTCTTCGAGAACGGTGCCTACGGCCAGCGGCTGCTGCCGTGGGCGGCGCTGAACGCGCCGTTCGAAGGCGCCTGGGTCACGGTGCCGGCGCACGGCGCGACGGGTGCGCATTCCCACCACGAGTACGAGATCTTCATCGCCGTCAGCGGCGAGGCGGTCGTCGAGTCCGGGGGAGAGCGCCGCGCCTTCCGTCCCGGCGACATCGAGTTCCACAAGCCCGGCACCGAGCACCGCATCCTCAACGACGGCGCGGAGGACTTCGAGATGTACGCGATCTGGTGGGACTCGGACATGTCGGTGAAGTTCGCCGCCCGGCACGAGGCGGAGGCGTGAGCATGACCGACCAGCGACCGGTGGTGATCATCGGCGGCCCGCCGACGTCCAACGGGGATCTGCACATCGGGCATATCGCCGGCCCGTACCTCGGTGCCGACGTGCACCGGCGGTACCTGCGCGCGGCGGGCCGCGAGGCCGTGTTCGCCTCCTGCACCGACGACAGCCAGACCTACCTCGTCACCAGCGCGGCCAGGGTCGGGCTGACACCGCCCGAACTGGTGGAGCAGTCGACGGAGAACATCCAGCTCACGTTCAAGGCGATGGGCGTCGAGGTCGACGGCTTCTCGCCGACCGACGAAGGCTACAAGGCGCTGGTCTACGACTACGTCAAACGCCTGTACGACAAGGGGAAACTCCGGCTGCGCAAGGTGCGGCTGCCCTACAGCGAGAGCAAGGGCGAGTTCCTGGTCGAGGGTTTCGTCGGCGGTGGCTGCCCGACGTGCCTCGCCGACAGCCGCGGCGGATTCTGCGAGGGCTGCGGGCATCCGATCGACTTCGACGCGCTCATCGAGCCGTACTCGGTGCTCGACCCGGCCGACGAGGTGACCTACCGCGAAACCGAGATCATGGTCTTCCCGGTTTCGGAGTACCGCGAGCAGCTCCTCGCCTACTACGAGGAACGCGGTCCCGCGTGGCGGCCGCACGTGCTCGGGCTGATGCGGGAACTGCTCGCCGGGCCGTTGCCCGATTTCGCGATCACGTATCCGGTGAAGTGGGGGCTGCCGGCGCCGTTCCTCCAGACACCTGGGCAACGCCTCAACGCCTGGGTCGAGGGCATGCCCGCCTCGATGTACTGCACCGAGTACGCGTTGCGGCGCAACGGGAAGCCGAAGGTCGCCGACGACGACGCCTGGCTCGCGGAGAACGACGCGCGGGTCGTGGTGTTCATGGGTTTCGACCCCCTGTTCACCTGGGGAGTCGTCCACGTCGCGGAGCTGATGGCCCTCGAAGGCCGCTACGTCCTCCCGGACACCTTGCTGGTCAACGAGTTCTACGAGCTGGAGAACGAGAAGTTCTCCACCAGCAAGGGACACGTGGTCTGGGCCCGCGATCTGGCGGCCGAGGTGCCCCGCGACATCGCGCGGTTCCACCTCAACCTCACCGCTCCGGAGTTCGCGCGGACCAACTTCTCCCGTGCCGCGCTGGAGAAGGTCGCGGGGGAGCGGCTGGTCGCGCCCTGGAACGAACTCGCCGAAACCCTCGCGAAACTCACCGCCGAGGTCGGTGGCGAGAACGGCTCGCTTCCGGTGTCGACCGAAGCCACGGAACGCGCCGCGGCGATGGTCTCCCGGTTCGCCTTGAACTACGAGCTCGAAGACTTCAGCCTCAGCCGTGCCGCCGATCTGATCGTGCAGCACGTCGAACGCCTGCGCGCGGCGACGGAACGCACGCTGAAGGGCAACCTCGATCAGGAGATGCTCCGCGCGCGGCTCGGTGACCTCTTCCTCGAACTGCGGGCGCTGATCGGCTGTGCCTCGCCGATCCTGATCGACCTCGCCGAACGCGCCGCCGAAGCGGGCGGCTTCGAGCTCCGGATCACCGCGGCCGCCTTCGACGTCACGCACACCACGGCTTTCCCCGTGCCATCACTGGAATTCCCCCCGACGAGCGAGGTCTGAGACCCCATGTCACTCGACAGCACCCTCTCCGCCGACGCGGCCCGGAGTTCCCGGCTCGCCGAACGCCTGCTGGTCCCGGCGGGCTTCATCACCACGGCGGGCAACGCGTTCCAGATCACCGCCGCCGCGATCCTGGTCTTCCACGCCGAGCAGACCACCCTGGCGGTCGGCTGGCTGTTCATCGCGGTGTCCATCCCGCAGGTCGCGCTCGCGGTCATGTTCGGGAAGCTGGTCGACAAGGTCGACCGCCGGATGCTGTGCGTGGCGGCCGACCTCGTGAGCGCGATGACCGCGTTCGCGCTGCCGGTGTGGCTGTGGATCGGCGGCCCGGCGAACCTCGGCTCCTACATAGCGAACTTCATGCTCGCGTGCACCGCGGCGCTGTTCATGCCCGCCAGCAACGGCCTGATCAAGGAACGGATCCGCGACGAACGGCTCGGGAAGTTCAACTCCCACTTCGAGATGGCGAGCAACTCCGGGATGCTGCTGGCGTCTTCGCTGGCGGGCTTCCTGGTGATCTGGTTCGGCGCCACGCCGCTGTTCGTGTTCAACTCGCTGAGCTTCGTCCTCTCGGCCGTGCTGGTCTACGCG
This sequence comes from Amycolatopsis roodepoortensis, assembly GCF_024628825.1. Lineage (NCBI taxonomy): Bacteria > Bacillati > Actinomycetota > Actinomycetes > Pseudonocardiales > Pseudonocardiaceae > Amycolatopsis > Amycolatopsis roodepoortensis. The sequence goes on along the minus strand of NZ_CP102415.1, from coordinate 1,444,527 downwards.
ATCGGCCGCAAACCCGCCAAGGCCCCGGTGGTCGAGGAGACCACGGCCACCGACCCGTCGGTGCCGGTCGAGGTCCCCGTGCGGCAGCCGATCAAGCGGCTCGCGCTGCTGTACGCCAACGGCAACATCGGCCTGATGGTCGCCAACGTCATCCTGACGACGTTGATCCTGCAGACCTTCAACCAGGGCGCGTGGATGATCGGCGTGGTCGACGCGCTGGCAGGCGTCGGGTTCATCGTCGGCGCCGCCGCGTACGGCAAGGTCAGCAAACAGTTCAAGGGCATCCATCTGGCCGTGCTCGGCACGCTCGGCAACCTGATCTGCCTCGCGATCCAGCCCCTGCACTACATCGCCTTGATGGCGGCGATCCCGTTCGCCGGGTTCTGCTTCGCGCAGGGCCGGATCGCGGCCCGCACGCTGCTGATGCGGGCCAGCCCGGAGGAACGCGTCGGCCGGATCTTCGGTGGCACCCAGGCCCTCGGTCTCGGGCTGGGCGTCGGCGCGACGGTCGCGTTGTCCTCACTGGCGGACGCGACGACGGTGCCCTACGCCTTCTGGGGGCTGGCGATCCTGCAGGGCGCGATCGTGATCGGCACCTACTTCAGCTTGGCGAAACCGCTGTCGGCGCAGGAGAAGCGGCCGGCCGAGGTTCTCGAGGCGACCGCCGCGTAAGTGGTCACCATCGGGCCGAGTACCACCCGGTACGAGGACCTCACGACCGCACGCCCAGCGGAAACCTGGGTCCGCCGAATACCCCCGAAGGACATCCGATGGCAACCACTAAGCGCGGCCGACATGCGGAGGAAACGAAAGTCATGACGGACAAGCCGATCAAGGGTGGCGTCGCCACCTGGGCCTGCCTTCCCGGGTTCCCGCCCGCGGTGATCTTCCCCTTCACCCCGGGCGAGCGCTTCGGCGTGCGGAGCCTCTACGAGTTCCAGATGCTGATGTACCGGCCGCTCTACTGGCTGGGCCGGGACGGCGCGCCGGAGATCGACTGGGACCTCAGCGTCGGCGAGGAGCCGGTGTGGGACGAGACCGGCCGCACCTGCACGGTCCGGATCAAACCGTGGAAGTGGTCCAACGGCGAGACGCTCTGCGCGGACAACGTCATCTTCTGGATGAACATGCTGAAGGTGAAGGGGCCGAGGTTCGGCGCCTACTCCGAGGGCTACTTCCCGGACAACCTGGTGTCGTTCGGGAAGGTCGCCGACGACACGGTGAGCTTCACCTTCGACAAGGCGTACTCGAAGAACTGGGTGCTGCTGAACCAGCTCACGATGATCACGCCGATGCCGAAGGCGTGGGACCGCACCGCGGACGGCCCGGCCGACGCGACGCACGACATCGGGCAGGCGGAAGCGGTCTACGAGTTCTTGATGGCGGAGAACGGCGACGTCGTCGAAGAGGACAACTCGCACCGCACGCGCTGGGCCGACAGTCCTGTGTGGAGTGTGGTGAACGGGCCGTGGCGGCTCAAGAGCTACACCGAGGAAGGCGTCGTCACCTTCGTCCCGAACGAGCACTACAGCGGCCCCAATCCGGCGCATCTCGACGAGCTGCGCCAGGTCTCGACGACGTCGGACGAACAGCAATACGAACTGCTGCAGTCCGGTGACGTCCAGGTCGGCTTCCTGCCGCCGGGGATGGGTGTCCAGCCCGACGGCGACCCGACCAAGGGCGGGCCGAACCCGCTGGGCGACGGTTTCCAGCTGGAACCGCAGATCCTGTTCAACATCAACTTCATGGCGGTCAACTTCAGCAACCCGACCGTCGCCGGGAACATGATCCGGCAGCCGTACATCCGGCAGGCCCTTCAGAGCTGCTTCGACCAGGAGTACGGGGCGCGCGAGGTCTACCAGGGGTACGGCTGGAGCCAGACCGGGTCGATCCCGGTGCTGCCCAAGAGCGACCTGGTATCGCCGAAGATCGCCGAGCGCGGCGGGTTCTGGCCGTTCGACCTGGAGAAGGCCCGGCAGCTGCTCTCGGACAACGGCTGGGACGTCAGCGCTTCGCCCGCGGTGTGCGTGCGTCCCGGCACCGGTCCCGGTGAAGCGGGCGAAGGCATCCCGGCGGGCACGGAGCTGAGCTTCTCCCTGCGCTACTGGGAAGGACGGCCGTCGCTGGCGCGGCTCATGGCGCAGTTCCGGGACGACGCGGCCAAGGCCGGCATCGAGATCCGCCTCGAAGAGGTGATGGGGTCGGTCCTGGTGGCGGAGGACGGTCCCGGCGAGAAGCGGATGTGGCAGTTGTCCTGCTGGGGCGGCGGCTGGGTCTACAACTATCCGACCGGGGAGAACCTCTTCCAGAGCGGTGCCGCCTGCAACTTCAGCAACTGGCGCGACGCCAAGGCGGACGAGCTGATCGCGAAGACGGTCACCACCGACTCGCTCGAAGCGCTGTACGAGTACCAGGAGTACATCGCCGAGCAGGCGCCGGTGATCTTCATGCCGACGTTCCCGCGGCGGTTGTTCGAGGTCGCGGGGAACCTGCGGGGCTTCTCGCCGATCAACCCGTACGGGCTCATCAACCCGGAGAACTGGTACTACATCGAAAACACAGTGGAGGCTGGGTCATGACGCGCCCGGTGGTGCTGGTCGGGTTCGTGGCCGCGGCGCTGGGTTCGTCCATCAAGGACTTCCAGCCGGACGGCTCGGTCATCTTCGTCGAAGAGCCCGACGTCGTCCGCAAACGCGACGCGCGGAAGACGGTGGCCGGTTCGGCGCTGGTGCGCGAGCTCATCGAGTGGGAGTTCCACCTGCCCGGCAAGGCGGACGAGTTCTACCACGTCCACCACGATCTCGACCCGGCGGCCGTCGTGCCGCTGACCGAGTACGCGACCCCGTTCGCGGCCCGGCTCGCGGAACGCTACGGCCTGCCGGGCGCGGGATTCGGTGCGGCGCAGATCCTGCGGGACAAGGCGGTGCTGCGCCTGGTCAGCCGGGCGGCGGGGATCGCGAATCCGGCGTCGGCGCGGGTCGAAAGCCCGGCGCAGGTCCGCGAGTTCATGGCGCGGCATCCGGGGAAGACCGTGCTGAAACCCGCGAACCGGCAGGCGTCGGTGGGGACGCAGGTGCTCACCGACCCGGCGGAGGCCGAGCAGGCGTGGACGAACTGTGTGGTGCAGGACGAGGGGATCTTCGTCCCGGACCGCGCGATGGAACTGAAGATGCTGGCCGAGAGCTTCGTCGAGGGCGACGAGTTCAGCGTCGAGATGCTGCTGCGGGACGGCGAACCGCTGTTCGCCAACGTCACCGGCAAGCGGCTGTTCCCCGGCCCGCGCCCGATCGAGCTCGCGCATATCGTCCCCGCCGACATCCCGGACGAGCTGACCGCGACGCTGACCGAGGAGACCCGGCGGCTCACCTCGGCGGCCGGGTTCCGCACCGGGATCGTCCACTGTGAGTGGATCGTCTCGGACGGCGTCCCGTACCTGGTCGAATGCGCCGGCCGGTTCGCGGGCGACGGCATCATCGAGCTGATCCAGCGTGCCTATCCGGTGGAGCTGAACCGCGCCTACTTCTCGGTGATGAAGAACGAACCGGTCGTGGACCTGTTGCCGCGCAAGGCCGAAGGCGGCGCCGCGGTCCGGTTCCTCTCGATCGAGCCCGGCCTGATCGAGGACGTGCGCGGCGTGGAGAAGGCGTCGCAGGCCGAGGGCGTGTTCCTGTGCGACGTCAGCGTCTCGGCGGGCGACCGGTTCGACGGGCTGCGCAGTTCGTGGGACCGCGTCGGCGACCTGATGGTGACCGCGGACAGCCCGGCGGAGGCGTCGCGCCTGGCCGAAGAGGCGGTCGCGCTGATCGAGATCGACGTGCGGCCGGGCCGAGGAGAGAGGGAGAACGCCGCACCATGACCATCGAAGCCGTCCAGCCCACGCTCCCGGACGCCGGTCTCGACGTGCTCGTCACCGGGCTCTCGTCCGACGCGCACACCTGGAACCTGGTGTACCTGGAGCTGTTGCTGGAGGAACTGGGCTGCCGGGTCACCAACCTCGGCGCCTGCGTCCCGGACGCGACGATCGTGCGTGAATGCGTCACCCGGCGGCCGGATCTGCTGGTGATCAGCAGTCTCAACGGGCACGGCCGCCAGGACGGGGTCCGGTTGATGGAATCCTTCCGCGCGCGGGCGGAGCTGGTCACGATGCCGGTCGTCATCGGCGGGAAGCTCGACGTCACGGGCGGCAGCAACGCCGCGCGGCTGCTGGAGGCCGGCTTCGACGCGGTGTTCGAGGACTCCGGCGGGCTGACCCCGTTCCGGACGTTCCTCCACACCCTGTCCGTGCGTGCCCCCGGCGTCCCGCTGGGCGCCGGATGAGCGTGCTCACCCCACGTCGGGGACATTCGTTCGGCGAGGTGGTCGCGCGCCACCACGCCAGGGGGGATCTGGTCGTCCAGCCCCGGATGGGGTTCGCCGATCCGGGCCGGATGACCCGCGGGCTGCTGGCGACCAGGGCGGCGCGGGCCGCGACGGTCGGCACGATCACGATCGACAGCTACACCAGGGTCGGCGACCACGAGGCGGCTCGCGCGGCGCTGGCGGCCGGCGCCGATCTCAACGGGTACCCGCTCGTCGACCACGATCCCGCGACGACGACGGCGTTGCTCGCCGGCGTGCTGACCGGGGAGTTCCCGGTGCAGGTCCGGCACGGTTCGGCGGATCCCCGCCGGATCGTCCGGGCGCTGCTGGACTTCGGGCTGCACGCGACCGAGGGCGGACCGGTGTCGTACTGCCTGCCGTACAGCCGGATGCCGCTCTCGGCGGCCGTCGACAACTGGCGGCGCTCGTGCGAAACGCTGGCCGAGGCCCGCGGCCCCGACCTGGAACCGCACCTGGAGACCTTCGGCGGCTGCATGATGGGCCAGCTGTGCCCGCCGGCGCTGCTGGTCGCGTTGAGCGTGCTGGAGGGGATGTTCTTCTGGCGGCACGGGATCCGCTGCCTGTCTTTCAGCTACGCGCAGCAGACCCACGCCGGGCAGGACGAGGAGGCCGTGGCCGCGCTGCACGCGCTGATCAGGGAATACGTGCCGCACGCGCGGACGCATGTGGTGATCTACGGCTACATGGGCGTCCACCCGAGGACACCGGGCGGCGCGCTGGAGCTGATCGCGGAGTCCGCGCGGCTGGCCGCCCGCACCGGCGCGAGCAGGCTGATCGTCAAGACCACCGCCGAGGCGCACCGGCTGCCGACCGTGGCGGAGAACGTGACCGCGCTGGAACACGCCGCCGAGTCCGCGCGGGGAGTGTCCCGCATCGGCAGGCTCGGCGACACCGGGATCCACGCGCAGGCGAAAGCGCTGGTGGACAACGTTCTTTCGCTCGACACCGATCTTGGCAGGGCGCTGGTCACCGCGTTCGCGCGGGGGCAGCTGGACGTCCCGTTCTGCTTGCACCCGGACAACGCGGGCCGCGCGCGTGGACGGCTGGACGCCGGCGGGCGGCTGGAGTGGCAGCGGATCGGCGCGATGCCGCTGGGCGACCTCGTCGACCTGCCCGCGGAACGGCGGATGACCTCGGGCGATCTGCTGGACGCGCTCCGGTACGTCGAGCGGTCGTTCGACGAGAAGTACGGGCTGCCGGGAATCGAGACCGTGAACCGACCGACACAGGGGAGTAGGACATGACCGGACCATCGGAGGCGGCGCTGCCGCCGGGCACCCGCGAGCATCTGACGTCACCGGTGACGCAGGCGGCGTTGCGCATCCAGAACAGCATCACCGCGGGCACCCGCGAATACCTCGGCATGAACGGGTTCGTCGAACTGCAGCCGCCGTTGATCGGGCCGGTCACCGACCCGGGCTGCCGCGGTGCCAAACAGGTCGACGTCGACTACTACGGGCACAAGTACAAGATGATGACCAGCGTCATCCTGTACAAACAGGCCTCGCTGCTCGCGTTCGACAAGATCTTCTACGTCGCCCCGAACGTGCGGCTGGAGCCGCTGGAGACATCGACCACCGGACGGCACCTGGTCGAGTTCACCCAGATCGACGTCGAGGTCGCCCGTGCGAGCCGCGAGGAGGTCCTCGACATCGCGCAGGGCCTGCTGCGGCACATCGTCGCCCACACGCTGCGCGAGTCCAAAGTGGACTTGGCCACGCTGGGCCGGGACCAGGAGGCGTTCACGGCGTTGCTGGAGGAGGACTTCGAGCGGATGACGCACCGCGAGGCGGTCTCGCGGCTGCAAGGTCTGCGGCACGGGCAGAGCGCCGACGCGGAGATCGACTGGCAGGGCGAGCGGATCATCTCCGAGCAGACGAACCGGCCGTTCTTCATCGTCGACTACCCCAAGGGGTCGCGCGGATTCACCGATGGCGAGTCCAGCACGGAACCGGGGGTGCTGCGGAACTTCGACCTCATCGCCTCGGACGGGTTCGGGGAACTGTGCAGTGGCGGTGAGCGCACGCACGAGTACCGGCGGCTGATCGAGCGGATGCGGGAGACGGGGGAGAACCCGGCGAAGTACGCCTGGTACCTCGACCTCGCGCGCGAGGGCCTGCCGCCGAGCGCCGGTTTCGGGATGGGGCTGGAGCGGGTGACGCGGTACATCGCCGGGCTGGACGCGATCTGGCAGGCGAACGCGTACCCGAAGCTGCCAGGGATCGCGACGCCGTGATCACCGCGCGGCAGCTCCCGGAGGACGCGATCCGGGCCAGGGCACGGGAAGGCAGCGCGGCGATCTTCCCCGACGTCGCGGGATACGGCCGGTCGCTGTTCGGCGCGGACGCCGGCACTCCGCCGGACGAACTCGACCGCGCGCGGATCGTGCCGCCGGTGTTCGTCCCACGGCGCCTGGAGAAGATGTTCGACCTCGCGCGTGAACCGGTGTACGGCGACGTCGGGCTGTCGACCGTGCTCGGCGGGTTCACCGCGCCGTCGCCGGTGTTCCTGTGCGCGTTCGGGTCCACGCAGGTCGCGGGCAGCGGGCTCGGAATCGCCGCGAGCGAGCAGGCGGGCAGGCTCGGGATGCCGATGGTGATCGGTGAGAATGTCGTGCCGATGCACGGGTACGGCCGGATGGGCGAAAGCGCCGAAGACGGCCTGCTCGGCCGGATTCGCGCGTACGCCGGCGCCGTGCCCGACGGTCTGGGCGGCGTCGTCGTGCAGCAGAGCACCGAAGACGCCGACGCGGAGGTGTGGAACCTCGTTTACAGCGACCCGTCCGCGACGAAACTGCTGGAGACCGGGCGGCTGGCGTTCGAGCTCAAGGTGGGGCAAGGCGCGAAGCCGGGGCTCGGCGGGATGACCGTGCTCTCGCGCACGGCCGCTGGCGAGATCGCCGAACAGTACACAGTGGACGAAGCCTTCGGCAGGGATCAGGCCATGGTGCTGCGGTCGAGCAGCCCCGGCACCTTCACCGGCGAGATCCTGCGCCAGCAGATCCACCTGATGCGCAACAACTACCCGCGGGCCCGCGCCTGGGTGAAACTGCACCCCGGCCGCGACGTCGGCGAGGCGGCGCGGGTCGCGTGGGCGGCGGGAGCGGACGCCGTCACCGTGGACGGTGCCGAGGGCGGCACCGGCTGGGCGCCGTCGGTGTTCCTCGACCAGGTGGGGTTGCCGCTGGTGGAATGCCTGCGCCGGGTCGGCAAACACGACGCGTCGCTGCTGGTGTCGGGACGGATCTGGGAAGGGGCCCGTGCGCTGAAGTGCCTGGCGATGGGCGCTTCCGCGGTCGGCCTCGGCCGGGCGGCGCTGCTCGCCGTCGACGAGGACGCGGACGAAGGGCTCGTGCGGCTGGTGCGCTGTCTCGAACTCGAACTGAGGCTGCTCGCCAGCGCGCTCGGGAAGTACGACCTCGCGGACCTGACCACGGACGACCTTTGGTTCCCGACTCGGACGGAGCTGGACGGATGATCAACTACGACGGGAAACGGTTCCGCAAGGTCAGCACGGATCCGAACGCGCCGGTGACCCTGTACCGGCAGAAGGACGATCTGGTGTGGGCCGAGCTGAGCGGCGGCGGGGTGCGGCTCGGCTCGCTGACCGGGAAGTGCGGCGAGGACGGCACGATCGACATGGCCTACACGATGGTGCTGGCCAGCGGGCAGGTGATCGCGGGGCACAGTACGAACACGCCGGAGTTCCTGCCGGACGGGCGGATCCGGCTGAACGAGGTGTGGGAGCGGTACGGGAACCCCGGCTCCCGCGGAACCTCCGCCATCGAAGAGGTGACCGAGTAGGTCGTTTCGCGCGTGAAGGCCCCCTTCCCTCGGCTCAGCCGAGGGAAGGGGGCCTTCACGCGCGTTCGGGGTGCGGCAGGAGCTGGGTCAAGCGGGTCGTGCAGTGGCGTTCGTTGTCGCAACGTCGCTCGTGGCCCGCCCCGCCCCTGCCCCGGCGATCATGTCGCGAAAGCCACTTTCGGGACATCAGACGTCGCGAAAGTGGCTTTCGCGACGCGTGCGGGGGCTGGCGCCGCGCGAGGGCCCCCGGCAGGTGGTGAAGGCCTCCTTGCCTACCTTCAGGGTAGGGAAGGAGGCCTTCACGGACATCGACTCGGGCGGAAGGGGATTTCTACCGGCGTTCCTCGCCCGAAAGGCGAATTCACGCGACCGAAAAGGGCAAGCGACGGGGCTGAACGGCGCACGCCGAAAGGAGCAGTTCAGGTCGGGTTCTTTTCCAGGTATTCCGTCCAGACCTTCTTCGGAACGCACATTCGCCACGAGTCGACGATCAGCTCTCGTAACTCTTCGTAATCGATCGCGGACAGCCGGACGCGGACCCACTGATAGCGCATATCAGACGGAATCGGCATCATGAACTTCTCCGGCTCGCCCGCCACGAGCGCTTCCCGCTCCTCTTTGGGATAGCCGAATCCCATCACGGTTTCGTCCGGTGAGAGCGAAAGAAAGACGATTCGCCCCACGCGGAACTTCGCCCGGTCACGGACCAGTGCCTCATAGGCACGAGGAAGGTCCGAAACGATCCGTCTGACGTCATCCCCGGTTACCATTTTTCCACCATTCTCCGCTGTCTGTTCCCCAGTCACCCATGGCGCCCATGGTGAAGGCGACGTAAAGGTATTCGTCGAGGATCTTCGCCAGTGACACGGGCCTGCCCACCAGTGCGGGGATTTCCGCCCCGCCGACCCCCGCCTCGGCGATCACCGCGGTGGCCCACGCGCGGCCGAGGCGCAGGTGCGCGCCGAACGCGGCGACGTCACGGGCGCCGTGGAGGGCGGCCGCGATGGCGGCGTCCCACGGCATGATCATGTTGGGCCGCAACGCATACAGCGCCTTGGCCGCGGCGGTCGGGCCCAGCGTACGCCTGGTCCGTCCCGCTGAGACGACGACACCCGAGAGGTCCGCGTAGGCCTTCGCGGCGGCGTCGATCTCCGCGTCGGTCAAGCCGGCCAGATCGGCCGACGGGAGCGTGGTCCCCCAGGTCTCCCACCAGGCGCGGACGCCGTCGTCGAAGGGTGCGGGTTCGCCGTCCCGCGGGTACCGGATACGGCATCCCCACGAGTTCAGCCAGCGAAGAAGAATTGTGCGGTGCGCGGGCTGTGACAGGTCGATCGCGGAGTGCGTTTCCTCGAGCAACCGAAGCCAAGAGGCGTCCACATTCGCGAAGCCGTTGAACACTTCGGCGGCCCGCCTGAGTTCGGCGAGCGGGGGCAGGGGGTCAGACATGGGCGAACCCTATCCGGTGCCACCAAGGGGGTGAATTTCCGCGTCCAACTATTGGACTTTGTACATTGAGTCACCTATTTGTATCTGCTGCATCCTTCATTGGTCCTTTAGGGTTGTGGCCAGGAAGGTCACAAGGATGGCGGTCACGCAGCGCGATTGCGTTACCCCATCCAGGGGAGGGAGAGGGCATGGGCAGACCCGAGCGACCGTTGGACGGCTCCACTGGTCCGATCGCCGCATTCGCTCACGATCTGCGCGTTTTGAGGAACCGGGCGGGAAACCCGAGTTACCGGGAACTCGCCAGGACCGCACTGTTCGCACCTTCCGTGCTGTCCAGCGCGGCGAGCGGCCATCGCTTGCCGACGCTCGCCGTGACGTTGGCGTTCGTCTCCGCGTGCGGTGGGGACCGTGCGGTGTGGGAACGGCGCTGGCGCAGCGTCGCCGGACAGCCGGGAACCGGCGCCGAGACCCGGGAAGACCGTGCGGCCGACACGCCACCGGACGGCGCGCACGCGACGGCATCCGGCGTCATCCGCCTCGCCCGTCCGGCCCAGCTGCCGATGGCGTCGAGGACTTTCGTCGGCAGGGAACGGGATCTGGCCGACGCCGCCGAGATGATCGGCGCGAGCGGGCCGGTCAAGGTGCCGTTGCTCGTCAGCGGCCCGATCGGGGTGGGGAAGACGGCTTTCGCCCTGCGGCTGGCGGAAGAGGTGGCGGCGGACTTCCCGGACGGGCAGCTGTACGCCGACTTGGGCGACAGCGGCTCCGGCGGCCGGTCGGCCAATGGGATCGTGCGCGGATTCCTGCGCGCCCTCGGTGTGCCGGCGCATCTCGTGCCCGACGATCCGATGCAGCGGATCGGGCTTTACCGGTCCCTGCTGGCGGAACGCAGGTTGTTCGTGCTCCTGACGGGCGTCCGGGACGAGGGACAGGTGCGGCCGCTGCTCGGCCAGGCCCCGCACAGCCAGGTCGTGGTCACCAGCCGCGCCCGGCTGCTCGGTTTGGAGGACACGAACCGGATCGAGCTCGATACGTTCTCCCGCAAGGAATCGCTGGCCTTGATCGGCCGGATCGCCGGACCGGGCCGGGTGCGGGCGGAACACGACGCCACCGACACGATCGCCGAACTGTGCGGTGATCTTCCGCTGGCGGTCAACATCGTCGGCCGTAAGATCGCCGCGCGCCCGGAATGGGCGATCGCCTACACCGCGGGCCAGCTCGCGGATCGCGAACGGCTCATGGACAGTCTCTGTGTCGGCGACGTCAACGTGCGGGACCGGTTCTCCGCCGCGTACGAGCATCTGTCGCCCACCGAACGGGAGGCCGTCCAGCACTTCGGGCAGAGCGGGGCGGGCTGGACGACGTCGATCGGCGTCGCCGCCGCGATGGGCATCATGATCGAGACCGCCGACGAACTTCTCGAATCCGTGGTGGACGCCGGACTTCTCCAGCGTGCCAACGTCGCCGGGCGCTACGCGGTCTCCCGGTTGGTCAGCGCGTTCGCCGCCGAACGGCGACGGGAACCGGGGCCACTGGCCGCCGCCGTCCCGATGGCCGGCCGAAGGACACGCAAGAACGCGTTCGAATCGCTGCGTCACGAGGCGGTGCGCACCCTGCCGGGCGGCTCGTCCGAAGGTTGATTGTTCTCCCCGCGCGGCGCTTCCGGTCAACGGGTCGCGCGGCTTGAATGAGTCGACGAATGAAGGCGAGCGAAATTCGGTGACACAATGCTGATTCTGTCGATGAAAGAGGGTCACGATGGCGGGATCGTGGCGATCGAGGACGGCAAGCTGCTGTTCGCGCTGGAGTCGGAAAAGGACAACTACCCGCGCTACGACCGGATCACCGGCGAGCTGATGGCGCGCGCGGCGGGCATGCTCGACAAGCAGCCCGACGTGGTCGCGCTCGGCGGCTGGGTCAAGGGGGAGTTCTCGGTGGAACCGCCGTCCCGCACCGGATACTTCGGTGTCGGCGAGGGCGCGATCTCCGACGAGGCGGGCAAGTTCTTCGGCAAGGACGTGCGGTACTTCTCCTCGACCCACGAGCGCTCGCATATCTACACCTCCCTCGGGATGGCCCCCGCGGCACCCGGCCAGGCGTACTACTCCCTGGTGTGGGAAGGGAACATCGGTGACTTCTATCGGATCGACGAGCGCGGCGAGGCCACGCACCTGCAGCACGTCCTGACCGACCCGGGCGCGAAGTACGCGTATCTCTTCGCGCTGGCCGACCCGGGTTTCCCGCTGGGCAAGGGGAAATTCCGGTTCAACGACGCCGGCAAGCAGATGGCGCTGACCGGGTTCGCCGAGCCGGGCCCGCTCACGCCGGACGAGCAGAAGACCATCGACTTCATCCTCGACCGCGACGGCATCATCCTCGGTCTGTCCAAAGAGGAGATGTCCTGGTCCCATCTGTACAACGCCGGTGTCTGGTCGCAGGAATACCGCAACGCGGCGGCGAAGCACTCGCAGGCCATCTTCAACCGGTTCTACGACTACGCCGAGAAGAACCTGACCGAAGGCCTGCCGCTGCTGATCTCCGGTGGCTGCGGCCTGAACTGCGACTGGAACCGCTTGTGGCGGGAGAGCGGCCTGTTCTCCTCCGTGTTCGTGCCGCCGTGCCCGAACGACAGCGGCTCCGCACTGGGCACCGCCATCGACGCGCAATGGTTCTACACCGGGCAGGCGACCATCGAGTGGGACGTCTACGCGGGGGAGAACTTCGTCGAGGACGTCGTCCCGGATCCCGCCAAGTACGAGACGCGGCCGCTCGTGGCGAGCGAGGTCGCGAAGTACCTCAAGGACGGCAACATCATCGGCTGGGCGCGCGGCCGGTACGAGATGGGCCCGCGGGCGCTGGGCAACCGGTCGATCCTGGCCGCGCCGTTCACCGTGGACACCACCGTGCGGCTCAACAAGATCAAGCGCCGCGAGGACTACCGCCCGATCGCGCCGATCGCACTGGAATCCGACGCTCCCAAGTGGTTCGTCGGCTCGGTGGAAGACCCGTACATGCTGTACTTCAACCACGTCACCTCCGACGAGCTGAAGGCCATCACGCATGTCGACGGCACCGCGCGTACCCAGACGGTGACGCGGGAGCGCAACGCCGGCATCACCGATCTGCTCGAGGCGTTCCGTGAGCAGACGGGGTTCAGCGTGCTGTGCAACACGTCGCTGAACAACAACGGGCGCGGTTTCCTCAACCGCACCAGCGATCTCATCGAGTACGGGGAGACGTACGGCCTCGACGGCTACGTCATCAACGACACGTTCGTGACCCCGCGCGCTTCCTGAGAAACCTTGCCCGACGGGGGTAAGGCCCGGATGCCACCACCCAGCAGTGGCATCCGGGTACCTCGTGCTGCCCGAACGAAGTCTCGCCCGGAGGGGGAAGACCATGCGAGTCGTGTTCGCGGGCGGTGGCGTCATCGCGCTGCTGACCGCGCTGGAATGCGTGTCCGCCGGACACGAAGTGGTGGTCGCCGACCAGGCGGACATCCCGTTCTCCGGCGCGACCTCGTTCGACCGGCACCGCGTGCTGCGCGCGTTGCACACCGGCGACCCGGCCACCACGGCGGCCGCGGTCGCCGCGCATCACGCGTGGATCGAACTCGAGAACCGGCTGTCCACGTCGTTCTACGAACAGGTCGGAGCGCTCACCGCGCTTCCGGAGCCCGAGGCAGCGCGGGATCTCTTGACGGCGGCCGGATCGAAGGCCGAAGTGCTCGGCGCGGACGAGCTCGCCGCGGAATTCCCGCACGCCGGGTTCGTCCCGGGGACGAGCGCGGTCTTCGAGTCGCACGCGGGAGTCCTGCTCGCCGATCGCGTCCTGACCGCGTGCGCCACCCGGTTGCGGTGGCACGCGAACGCGGAACTCCACCCGCACCGCAAGGTCGCCGGGATCGACGCCGATCGGGCCGAGGTCCGGCTGGCCGACGGGGAGACCCTCCGCGGTGACGCCGTCCTGGTGGCGGCGGGCCCGTGGTCGCGGGATCTGCTGGCCCCCGCGCTGTCCAGGGAACTCGTGCTGCACCGGCAGACGATGCTCTACTGCGACGTGCCGCCCGCCGACGCCGCCGCGTGGGCCGCGACCCCGGCGATCACGTCGCTCGGCTCCGACGGGGGCGCGTGGCTCGTGCCGCCCGTCGCCGGAACGCCGTTGAAGCTCAGCGCCGCGAGCGCGTGCCGCGTCGTCGACGAGATCGGTGGCGCCACAGTGCCTTCGTGGTGGCGTGAGCACCTGATCGACACGTTCGCCACGCTGATCCCGGCTTTCCGCCGGGACTGGCTGGTCGACACCCGGGACTGTCACTACCTGGCCCGGCGCTCCACCCTCGGCCCGCTGCTCGCCGTCCTCGGCGACCGGGTGCTGACCTACGCGGCGTGCGGCGGCTCGTCGTTCAAGTTCGCCCCGCTGATCGCCCGGTCCCTCGCCGCGCGCCTGACCGGCGCCGGCCCGGTCCCGACCGGACTCGAACCGCTCGACCGGCCGCTCGTGCGAGCGGGCGGTGCCCACCCGATCCGTCCTGCCCTGCGAGGTGTGTCGTGAAACTGCTCGCGCTGGAAGCCAGCCAGAACTCCTACTACTACCTGCCCCGGTATCAGCAGATCGAGGATTTCGGCGGGGTGCTGTACGTGCTCAACGGGATCGGGACCGAGGATCTCTGGCCGTCCGAGCGCTACCGGATCGCCGGCAGCAACCACATCGACGACCTGATCCGGCACGCGAAGGCCTGGCACGCGGAAGAGTCCTTCGACGGTGTGCTCACCTTCTCCGAGTCCGGCGTGGTCCTGGTCGCCGCGGTGGCCGAAGCGCTCGGCCTGCCCGGAATCGGCGTCGACGCGGCGCGGACCAGCCGGAACAAGCTGATCATGCGGCAGGCGCACGAGAAGGGCGGTGCCGCGCATCCGGACTTCCGGTTCGTCGAAGACCTCGATTCGGCCCTTCAAGCGGCCGAGGACTTCGGCTATCCGGTGATCCTCAAGCCGACCCTCGGCGCGGCCAGCAACTTCGTCTTCCGGGTCGACGACGAAGAGAAGATGCGGGAGCGTTACGCACAGGCGCGCGAAGGCATCGACGGGATGTCCTGGTACAACATGGAGGCCGAAGGGCTGGATCTCGGCCCGCACGGCCTGCTCGTGGAGTCCTTTCTGGACGGTCACGAGCACCTCATCGAGGCGGTGGCCTGGGACGACGAGGTCTACCTCGGGTCCATTGTGGACAGGGTTACGTCGGAGGGGGAGACCTTCGACGACGACGTGCACCACGCGCCCACGTCGCTGACCGCCGAGCAGGTGGCCGAAGTGCACGCGGTGGTGGCCGCCGGCGTGCGTGCGCAGGGGCTCACCCGCGGCGCGCTGCACGCCGAAGTCCGGTTCCACCAGGGCAAACCGTTCCTGTTGGAGATCGCCGTCCGCCCCGGCGGCGGGGGACTCGACCACATGGCGCGGCTTTCGGCCGGCTACGACCCGATCAAGGGACTCATGGACGTCTCCCGCGGGGTGCGGCCGGACGTCCGGCACTTCAGCCCGACCGGGCTGCACACCGCCGCGATGTGCCTGATCTGCCCCGGCGGCGTGATCGCCTCGATCGACGTCCCGCCCGCGGTGAACGAATCGGACTCCCTGTACTACCTCAAGATCTTCGCCAAACCGGGTGATCTGATCAAGCGCCCGCCGCTCGGCAACAACATCTTCGGCGGCATCGGCGCGCTGGGCGCGTCCTTCGACGAAGCCATGCGCAACGCGAACGACCTGGCAGGGAAGATCGAGGTCAAACTCTCCGAAACCCAGAAGTAGCACCGAAATCGCGTGGAGGAAGCGTGTCACGGACTGCCACCCAACGGCACTACCTGATGGTCAGACCGACGTACTTCGACGTCGAGTACTCGATCAATCCCTGGATGGACCCGAAGAAACCGACGGACACCGAGCTGGCCATCGCGCAGTGGGAATGGCTGCGCGACCTGTACGTCGACCTCGGCCATCGTGTCGAGCTGCTCGATCCGCTGCCCGGCCTGCCCGACATGGTGTTCGCGGCCAACGGCGCCACCGTGGTCGACGGGCAGGTGCTCGTCGCGCGCTTCCACCACGTGCAACGCGCCGGCGAATCCGCCGCGTACCTGAAGTGGTTCCGGGCCAACGGATATCGCTACGTGCGGCAGGCGCAGTGGGTCAACGAGGGGGAAGGCGACTACCTCGTCGCGGGGAAGACGATCCTCGCCGGGACTGGGTTCCGCACGAACCCGGAGGCGCACAACGAATCGCGCGAGTTCTTCGGCCGCCCGGTGACCAGGCTGACGCTCATCGACCCCCGGTACTACCACCTCGACATGGCGCTCGCCGTCCTCGACGAGGACACGGTCATGTACTACCCGGGCGCGTTCTCCGAGGAAAGCCTTCTGCTGCTGAAGGAGCTGTATCCCGACGCGATCCTGGCCTCCGAGAGCGACGCCGCCGTGTTCGGGCTCAACGCCGTCTCCGACGGCAAGCACGTCGTGCTCCCGCAGGCGGCCACCGAGCTGACCGCGCGGCTGCGGGAACACGGCTTCGAACCGATCGGTGCCGACCTGTCCGAATTGCTGAAGGCGGGCGGCAGCGTCAAATGCTGCACGCTGGAACTGCGTGCCGGTTAGGGAGAGAACTCGATGGATTCGGCTGTGCGGGACCGGGGCGGGCGCACCACGCTGCGCCGGATCGTCGTCGGGACGGCGTTGATCGCGGTCCCGGCGGTGGTCGTCGTCGTGGTGCTCGGCCTGGGGTCGGCCTACGCGCCCGTCGCGAGCACGGGCGCCAAGGCAGCGGGCGGCGGGCCCGACACCTACGCGCGCCTGCTGGTCGCGCTTCCGGTGATCCTGGGCGCCTGCTACCTGGCGGGCGTCCTGGCCCGGCGGCTCGGCCAGCCCGCGGTGATCGGCGAGATCGTCGCCGGCATCCTGCTGGGTCCGTCGCTGTTCGGGCTCGTCTGGCCCGGCGCGTTCGGCTGGCTGTTCCCGGGCGGGGTGGTCTCGGCGATCAACATCCTTTCGCAGCTGGGCCTGATCTTCTTCATGTACCTGGTCGGTTCGGAGATCGATCTCGGCGCGGTGCGGAGGCGCGGGTTCACCGCGGTGACGGTCAGCCAGGTCAGCATCGCGTTGCCGATGGTCTGCGGCATCGTGCTCGCGCTCGGCATGTACCCGACCTTCGGCGGTGACGTCGGCTTCCTCGCTTTCGGGCTGTTCATCGCGGTCTCCATGAGCGTGACGGCGTTCCCGGTGCTGGCGCGGATCCTGACCGACCGCGGCCTGTCGAAGACGCCGCTGGGGGCGCTGGCGCTCACGTGTGCCGCCGTCGACGATGTCGCCGCGTGGTGCCTGCTGGCCGTCGTGGTCGCCGTGAGCCAGGGCGGGTCACCGTCGGAGGTGTTCCTGACCGTCGGGCTGACCCTGGTGTTCGTCGTGGTCATGCTCTACGTCGTCCGGCCGCTGCTGGCGAAGGCGCTCGCCCGCGTGCCGGAGTCCGCGGTGCTCGCGATCCTGCTCGGCGGGATCATGCTGTCGGCGCTGGCCACCAACGAGATCGGCATCCACGCGATCTTCGGCGCCTTCCTCTTCGGGGTGATCGCGCCGAGGAACGATCCGGTCGTCACCCGCGCGGCCGGGAAGCTCGGCAGCGTGACCCTGACGTTGCTGCTGCCGCTGTTCTTCGCCTACACCGGGCTGCACACCGAGTTCAGCCTGCTCGGCTCCGGATCGCTGTGGCTGTGGACCGTGATGATCACGGCGGTGGCGGTGTTCGGGAAATGGGTGGGCAGCACCACGGCGGCCCGGCTGACCGGGGTCGGCTGGCGCGAATCGCTTTCGCTCGGGGCGCTCATGAACTGCCGGGGGCTGACTGAGCTGGTGGTGCTCAACGTCGGCCTCCAGCTGAAGGTGATCAGCCCGGCGGTGTTCGCGATGCTCGTGATCATGACGCTCGTGTCGACGATCGCGACCGCCCCCGCACTCAGTCTCATCGCCAAGTTCAAGACGAGACCGCCGGTCCAGCGGCGGCGGAAAGTGGATAGGACACCATGACCAGCAAGGAAACCCTAGTCAGCACCTTCGCCGAGGTCGTCCTCGACGACGAAGTCCGGGACACCATCGGGAGCGACCTGCGGTCCTTCCCGAATCCCGTCGACGACATCGACCGCTCGCTGGCGATGCTCCGCGTCGCGTTCTCGAAGCTGCCGATCGACCAGGCGCAGACGATCCTGGACTTCGGCAGGCATGTCGACACCCCCGGCGTCGCGCTCGTGCGCAACCTGCCGGTGGACCCGGAGCTGCCGGAGACGCCGATCGACGGCGAACCCAGCAAGGACAAGAAGACGTTCGTCGCCGAGACCGTCCTTTTGGGACTGAGCCAGCTGCTCGGCGAGCCCGTCGGGTTCACCACCGAGAAGAGCGGGCGGCTCGTGCACGACGTCGTCCCGGTGTCGGCGGGGGCGCGGAGCCAGACGAACCAGAGCTCGCACGTGTTCCTGAACTTCCACAACGACATCGTGCACGACGAGGTCGGCCGGTACGACGTGTCCAATCCGGACTTCCTGGTGCTGAACTGCGTCCGCCAGGACGGGAACAAGGAGGCCGTCACCTACTACGCCGACGGCAGGGACATCTCGGCCGCGCTGGATCCCGAGGTGCTCGACGTCCTGCGCCGCCCGCTCTTCCGGCTCAACGCGCCCGGCAGCTACGTGCGTGACGTGGCCAAGGGGGCCGACGTGCTCTCCGACCTCGTGGCGGTCATCTCCGGGCCGGCGGACTCGCCGGAGGTGGCGATCTCGGCCAACGGTGTGGTGGGGGAGACCGTCGAGGCGGAACAGGCGCTGGAGGAGTTGCAGCGGGTCTGCCGCGAGGTGGCGCACCAGGTCAAACTGGAGCCGGGGACGGCGCTGCTGATCAACAACCGGAAGGGCCTGCACGCGCGGTCGCAGTTCTTCGCGCGGCACAACGGGCGGGACCGGTGGCTGCAGCGCACGTACATCCGGCGCAGCCTGTGGACGATCCGGTACCGGGGGACGGCTGGGGACCGGCGGGTGCACTGAGCCTTCCTGCCCGCGGTCGCGGCGTGCCTGGACGGACGACACGCGTGATCGGACGGACGACACGCGTGATTGAACGGACGGCACGCGTGATTGAACGGACGACTCACGTTCGGCCCGGGTCCGGCCCGTGTCGTCCGTCTGGACACGCGTGACGTCCGTCCAATCACGAGAGGCGGCCATCCAGTCACGCGAAGCCGCACCGGGCCGAGGTTGCGAAAGCCACTTTCGCAACCTTCAACGTTGCGAAAGCCACTTTCGCAACGTTCGGACCGGTGATCGTCCGGCGAGCGCGTCGCGAAAGCCACTTTCGGGACACCAGACGTCCCGAAAGTGGCTTTCGCGACACCCGGCCGGGCATGTTCGAGAAAGCGGCCATCCGGGTAACCCTCCGCCAAAGCACCCGACGGGAGGGAAACCGATGGCAGACAAGTTACGGCCGCCGCAGCAGCAGGAACCGCCGGGCGTGACGTCGAAAATGGACCCGCCGCCTCGCGACTCCATGGAGGATTACGAAGGCCGCGAGCTGCTGGCGGGCAAACGCGCGTTGATCACCGGCGGTGACTCCGGGATCGGCCGCGCGGTCGCCATCGCCTTCGCGAAGGAAGGCGCCGACGTGGCGATCGCCTACCTCAACGAGCACGAAGACGCGAAGTACACCGAGGAACGCGTACGCGCTGAAGGGCGCGAATGCCTCCTCCTTCCGGGTGATCTCGCCGAGGCGGCGCAATGCCGCGAGATCGTGGACCGGACCGTGAAGGAGCTCGGCGGCCTGGACATCCTGGTCAACAACGTCGCCACGCAGTGGCCGGTCGACAGCCCCGAAGAGCTGACCGACGAGCAGTGGACGCACACGTTCGACGTGAACATCCACAGCTTCTTCCGGGTGACCAACGCCGCGTTGCCCCATCTGGGTGAGGGGTCGGTCATCATCAACACCGGCTCCGTGAACGGCCTGCGCGGTAACAAATCGCTGATCGACTACTCCGCGACCAAGGGCGCCGTGCACGCGTGGACGTACGCCATGGCGCAGGCACTGGCCGATCGGGGCATCCGGATCAACTGCGTCGCGCCCGGTCCGGTGTGGACACCGCTGATCCCGTCGACCTTCCCGCCCGAGAAGGTGGAGAAGTTCGGCCTCCAGGTCCCGTTCGAGCGGGCGGCGCATCCCGACGACCTCGCGCCCTCGTACGTCTTCTTGGCGTCCAACCGGCTTTCGTCGTACTACAGCGGCGAGGTCATCGCCGCGCTGGGCGGTGAGACCACACCCGGCTGAGGCGCGCCACGGCTTCGACGACCGCTTCGGGCGCGAGGCGGTCCAGGCAGGGATGGCCGGGCACGGGGCAAACCCGGGCCCGGCTGTCCTTGCAGGCCGCGTGCTGGTCGCCGAGCACTTCGGACGGCACACCGTAGGGCGCCCAGCGCGATGCCGGCACGACGGGCGCGAACAGCGAGACCACCGGGCTCCCGACGGCGGCCGCGAGATGGGCGGGGCCGGTGTTCGGCGCCACCACGACGTCCGCGCCGGCGAGCACGGCCGCCAGTTCCGCCAGGCCCGTGCGGCCGCCGAGGTCGAGTGCCTTCCCGGCGACTTCCTTGGTCAGGACGCTTTCCGACGGCGAGCCCGTCACGACGACGCGGCGGCCGGCGGCTTGCAGCGCCCGCACGATGGCGGCCGAGCGTTCGGCGGACGGCTGCCTGGCCGGGACCGACGCGGCCGGATGGACGACCACGTAGTCCTCGTCGCCGACCAGTTCCTCCACCGGCGGCAGAGGCCAGCGGACGGCGAGGCCGCCGTCGTCACCGGGCGGCAACGAGAAGCCGGCCTCCTCGGCCAGGGACAGCATCCGGACCGGCTCCGGCGGATCACCCTCCACCCGGTGCCGCAGGTCCAGCAGCGAGCCGGGGTAGTCCTCGCTGATCGCGCCGATCCACGGCACGCCAGCCAGGCGCAGCAGCAGCGCCAGCGGGAGCGGGGACTGGTGGAACGACGTCAAGATCAAGGCCGCGTCGAAGGAGAACTCGCGCAAACGCCGGACGAGCGCGTCGGTGTCCTCCCGGGTGACCGGCGGCGGCTCGGGGTCGATCCACGGCGCGCACCAGGTGATGACCTCGTCGGCGCCGGGCAGCAGCTCGCCCGCGGCGCGGCCGCGCGGCCCGGTCAGCAGGGTCACCCGGTCCGCCCCGGCCGCGACGGCGCGGACGCAGGGTCCGGCGAGCAGGACGTCGCCGAGGTTGTCCATCCTCGCGACCAGGACGTTCATCGAGTACCCGCGACGGCCAAGTGGACGGCTTCGGCGAGGTCTCGCGCGACTGTCGCCCGGCGACGGGCGCGGTCGATCTCCTCGGGCCGGGTCCGCGCGGTCGGGATGAGGATGCCGCGGGCTCCGGCCGCCAGGGCGGCGTCGACGTCGGCACCGGTGTCGCCGATGACCACACAGCGGCGGACGTCCACCCCGAGTGCCTCCGCGGCCTGGCGCACCAGCCCAGGCGCGGGTTTGCGGCAGGCGCAGCCGTCACCGTCGTCGTGCACGCAGACCTGCCAGGTGCCGAACGGGCCGAGGATCTGCTCGACCCGGCCGTTCACGGCGGCCAGCCGGTCCGGGGTGATCAGCCCTTTCGCCACCCCGGACTGGTTGCTGACCACGCCGATCCTGATCCCCGCCGCCCGCAGGCCGTGCAGCAGTTCCTTGGCGCCGGGCACGGGACGGACGCCGTCGGGATCGTCGAGGTAGGGCACGTCGACGATGAGGGTGTCGTCCCGGTCGAACAGCAGGGCCTGCGGCCGCCGGGCCATCCGGTGCCGCAGTTCCCCGCGCAGCCGGTGATAGCAGGCCGCGGGCGGGATGAGGACGCTGGTCAGGAGCATCCGCGACACCTCGCCCGGGGTGAGCGGGCCCGCCGCGATGCGGCGCGCGGCGAACTCGGCGGTCAGTCCCGCCCACAGTCCTGCCGCGGCTGCGGCGGCCTTCCGGCGGCCCAACGCGAACAGTGCCGCGGCGCCGGCCGCGCTGACGGTGGCCAGCGCGTGCCGTTCGAGCCGCCCGTGTCCGGCTCCGGTCTGCTGCCGCCACAGGACACCGTGCTTGTGCCGCATGAGCGCGTCGTCGGCGTTGCCCCGTTGCGCGCGGAGGCTGGCCAGCGGACCCGACCGTTTGGGCGGATGGACGGTGACGCGTTCACCCCGCGCGATGAGGTAGCCCGCCTTGGTCACCTGCAAGGCCAGATCCGAGTCCTCCCGGTAGGCGCGGGGGAAACGTTCGTCGAAGCCGCCGACCTCGGCGAGCACGGACCGGCGGTAGGCCATGTCGGCGGTGATCCACCTGGCCGTCTCCAGCCCGGCCGTTCCGCGCTCGTCGTCGGTCGGACGGCGGTCCGGCGGCAGCGGTACGACGAGCCGCGCCTGCGACGCCGCCGTCTCCGGCCCGAGGGGGACGAGGTCTTCGGCGAGTTTCCGCGGCCAGTCCGAGCCGATCACCACGTCGTCGTCGAGAAAGGCGATCCACTCGCTCTCCGCGCGCCGCCAGCCGGCGTTGCGGGCGGCGGCGGGACCGCGTCCGCCGGAGCGGACCACTTCGATTTCCGTACTGGACGGGGGAAGCCGCAGATCCTCGCCGCCGGGCCGGTCGTCGGCGACGACGATCCGCGCGGGCCGGGGCTCTCCGGCGGCTTCGATCCCGGCCAGGAGCGTGTGGAGATTCTCCCGGCCGGTCGTCGGGATCACGATCGTGTAGTCGAGGTCGCTCACCCTCTTCCGGTACCCGGGTGCCAGAGCCGCAAACTCCGGGTCACGCGGGGATCGCGTCGGTCTTCCGCAGCCAGGAGCGATGTTCGCCCAGTTGCGCGAGGAACGAGGCGAAGAAGCCGTCGGGCAGGGTCGCCTCGGCCGCCGTGGTCGTCACGACGCCCTGGTCGATCAGGGTTTCGGTGTCGTCGGCCAGCTTCGACGTCACCCCCGCCCGGCGCAGCAGGTCCAACCCCGAGCCGAAGGCGGCCACCGGCTTGCCGTGCTTGTACGCCTCGGCGACGAAATGCACCGCGTACCCGTCGCGTTCGAGGATGTTGATCGCGCCCGGGCCGCAGGGGACGGCGACGGCGTCGTAGAGCACCGAAGCCATGGTGTTGAGCTGCCGGTCCGGCCGCAACGGGTCTCCTTCACCGCCGGGCCGGAGTTCGGCCTCGGCCGGGGCGAGGACCTCGGCGATCGCGCCCTGCTCGGTGAGCGCTTCGACCAGGCGGCGGACGCCGATCGTGTCCACCCCGTCGGCGGCGAGTACCGCGACCTTCCGGCTGGTCGGGGCGACGGAAGGCTGGTTGAGCTGGGAAAGCGCGGGGGACGTGCGGTCGTGATGGGGTGTGGCCGGAGCGGCGGGCACGCTCACGCCGATTCCCTCGGCCACCCGGGCCGCCAGGTCGTGGTCGACGTTGTTGAGCTCCGTGACGGTTCGCGCCCGGACCTCCCGGTCCTCGACCTTGCCGAGTTCGAACCGGAAAGCGGCGACGATATGCTCGCGTTCGACCTGGGACATGCTGTTCCAGAACAGGGTCGCCTGGCTGTAGAAGTCCTTGAAGCTCTCGCTGCGCTCCCGGATCTTGTGGCCCGCCACGGCTGCGGTGTAGTGCCGGAAGACGCCGGAATCGGCGATCGCCGGGCAGCCGCCGCCGAGCGAGTTCGGGAAGTAGCTCGTCCGTCCTTTGTGGATGTTCTGCTGGCCGTACCCGTCGCGCTGGTTCGTGTGCACCGGCGCGATCGGCCGGTTCACCGGGAGCTGGGAGAAGTTGGGGCCACCGAGCCGGATCAGCTGCGTGTCGAGGTAGGAGAAGTTGCGTGCCTGCAACAGCGGATCGTTGGTGAAGTCGATACCCGGGACGATGTTCGCGGTGTGGAAGGCGATCTGCTCGGTCTCGGCGAAGAAGTCGTCGGGGTTGCGGTCCAGCACCATCCGCCCGACGGGCCGCACCGGCACCTGCTCCTCGGGGATGATCTTCGTGGCGTCCAGCAGATCGAAGTCGAAGTCGTGCTCGGAGTCCTCGTCCACCAGCTGGACGCCGAGCTCCCATTCCGGGTACTGCCCGGACTCGATGGCGTCCCACAGGTCGCGCCGGTTGAAATCGGGATCCTTGCCGGCGATCTTCTGGCATTCGTCCCACACCAGGGAATGCGTGCCGAGCACGGGCTTCCAGTGGAACTTCACGAAGGTGCCCTTGCCCTCGGCGTTGACGAGCCGGAACGTGTGGACGCCGAAGCCCTGCATCATCCGGTAGCTGCGCGGCAGCGCGCGGTCGGACATCAGCCAGAGCACCATGTGCAGGCTCTCCGGTTGCAGCGACACGAAGTCCCAGAAGGTGTCGTGCGCCGACTGCGCCTGCGGGATCTCGTTGTGCGGCTCGGGTTTGACCGCGTGCACGAAATCGGGGAACTTGATGCCGTCCTGGATGAAGAACACCGGCATGTTGTTGCCGACGAGGTCGTAGTTGCCCTGACGGGTGTAGAACTTCGTCGCGAAGCCGCGGACGTCGCGGACGGTGTCGGCCGAACCACGTGAACCCGCGACGGTGGAGAACCGCACGAAAACGGGGATCTTCTCGCCGCTGGTGAGGAATTCCGCGACCGTGTAGTCGGCCAGCGCGTCGTCGTAGGCCTCGAAGAAGCCGTAGGCGCCCGCGCCGCGCGCGTGCACCACCCGTTCGGGGATGCGCTCGTGGTCGAAATGCGTGATCTTCTCGCGGGCGTGGAAGTCCTCCAGCAGCGTGGGTCCCCGGGATCCCGCGGTCAGGGAGTCGTTCGTGTGATCGACGCGGACACCCTGCTGCGTCGTCAGCACGGTCTGCTCCGGATCCACCCGGCTTCCGCCCAGCTGTTCGTCCTTCGCGTCTTCTCGATGCTGTGCCACTGGTGTCGCCCCTTCGCGGTGGTGGTTTCCCTCGCGGCTACCCCGGCACTGTTTCGGCGAAACGACACCGGGTAACCGGCGCGCAGGAAACTTCGAGGAGGTGCGAATGACGACGGTGGACCGGCCGGCCGTACTGGAGATCCGCGACCCCGCCGACGACAGGCTCGTCGGCAGCGTCAAGGCGGCGACCCCCGATGGTGTCGAAACGGCCATCGCCACGGCGAAGAGGCGGGCGCCGGGCTGGGCCGCCACGCCGGCGGCCGAACGCGGGATCGCGCTGAAGGACGCGGCCAGGTCGCTGCGAGAGCGGGCGGGCGAACTCGCCGTCCTCATCGAGAGCGAGACCGGCAAACCGCGCGACGAGGCCGGAGAAGGTGTCCTCGCCGGAGCCGGGACCTTGGAGCAGTACGCCGAACTGGGGCCGGTGCACCGTGGACGGTCCTTGCTGGGCGATCCGTCGGCCACCGACCTGATGGTGCCGGAACCCCGGGGAGTCGTCGTCGCGCTGACGCCGTGGAACGACCCCGTGGCGGTGGCCTGCGGGTTGCTGGGAGCCGCGGTGGTCACGGGGAACACGGTGGTGCACAAGCCGAGTGAACGCTGCCCGCACACCGGCGCCTGGCTGGGGAACGTGCTGTCGGAGGCGCTTCCCGAGGGAGTGCTGCAGACCGTGCAGGGTGACGGGAGCGTCGGTGCCGAACTCGCGGCCCACGCGGACGTCGATGTCGTCGCGCATGTCGGCAGCACCGTCGCGGGTCGTTCGATCGCGGCGAGCGCGGCGAAGACCGGAGCCAAGGCGCTGCTGGAGAACGGCGGCAACGATCCGCTTGTCGTCGACGCAGGCGTGGATCCCGTCTGGGCGGCCGGTCAGGCGGCGACCGGGGCCTTCGCCAACTCGGGACAGATCTGTGTCTCGGTCGAACGAATCTTGGTGCACCAGGACGTCGCGGAGGCCTTCCTCACCGCGCTGGTCGCCGAGGCGGGTCATCGTGAGCTGGCCCCGCTCGTCGACCGGCGTCACCGCGAAGGGGTACACGCCCAGGTCGCGGAAGCGATCGCGCAGGGTGCCGACCCGCTCGTCGGCGGCGTCGTGCCGGACGGTCCCGGTGCCTTCTATCCGGCGACCGTCCTCACCGGCTGTACCTCCGGGATGCGGATCCTCCGCGAGGAGACGTTCGGCCCGGTGGCGCCGGTGACGGTGGTCGCGGACTTCGAGCAGGCCCTCGGGCAGGCGGCCGACGGCGAGTACGGTCTCGCCGCCACGGTGCTGACCCCCTCGATGGCGCACGCGCAACGGGCCTGGCGCGAACTCCCGGTCGGGACCGTGAAGATCAACAACGTCTTCGGCGGCGCGCCCGGCGGAGCCGCCCATCCGCGGGGTGCCAGCGGCAGCGGTTACGGCTACGGGCCCGAACTGCTCGACGAGATGACGCAGACGAAGGTCGTCCACCTGGCACCCCCGGGGCCGTGATGCGCTGGACGGCACCGTTCGCCTGGACCGCCCGGGCGTTCCGGGTTCCGGGGGAGGAGCGCCGGAGTCTCATCCAGACCACGAAGGCCGCGGCCGCGGCGGTGATCGCGTGGATCGTCGCGACGGCGGTGCTGCGGCTGCCGCAACCCTTCCTCGCGCCGTACGCGGCGGTGTTCCTGGTGCAGGCCACCGTCTACCGCTCCCTGCGCGGCTGGGCGCAGCAGGTCGGCGCGGTCAGCGTGGGGGTGCTGCTCGCGGCGGGGGCCGGTCAGCTCATCCCGTCGGTGACGGTGGCGCTCGGGCTGGTCATCTTCGTCGGACTGCTGATCGGCTCATGGCGGGGTTTCGGCGATTCGGGGGTGTGGGTCGGGATCACCGGCATGCTGCTGATCTCCTACGGCAACGCGACCGAACCCGTCCTGCTCGCCGACCGGCTGCTGGAAACGGCGCTGGGCGCGGCGATCGGCGCGGTCCTCAACGCGGTGATCCTGCCTCCGCTGCACGGGCAGCGTCTGCGGGAGGCGACCTCCCGGCTGGCCGGGGCGATCGCCGACGTCCTCGACGAGACCGCGGAACTGGTCCGCGGCGGCGAATCGGCCGACGGGCTCGACGGCCGCCTGCAGGACGTCCGCAGTCTGGCCGCGGAGGCGGAGGACGCGATCGGCTGGACCCGCGAGGGCCGGTACCTGAACCTGCGCGGACGGCGCGAGACCCCGGAGGAACCGCTGGCGAACCTCATTTCCCTGTGGCAGCCGCTCGCCCAGCTGATCGACGCCGTGAGCGAGGCCGCCCGGAGCGATCAGCCGTTCCGGCATCCCGGCGAGCACGCGCGCGGGGTGGTCGGCGACCTGCTCGAAGCACTCGCCGAGGTGGCCCGTTCGGGTGACGCGGACAAACTCGACCGGTGCCGCAGGCTGCTCGACGAGATCGACCACCTGCTCGTGACGCCCACCGACGAGGTCACCACGTCGATCGGACTGGGGGCGATGGCGCTGCCCGCCCGCCGTCTCGTCCAGCGGCTCCGCGCCGATTAAGCCGGGGCGGCGGCGGGTAACCGTACCCATGAGCAGCAGCGGCAAGCGGATCGTGGTCACCGGCGCCACCGGGAACGTCGGGACGGCGGTGGTGCGCGCGCTGGGTTCGGACCCCGAGGTCGGTTCGATCGTCGGGCTGGCGCGGCGCCCCAGCCGCTGGGAGAGCCCGAAGACCGAGTTCGTCACCGCCGATGTCGCGCGCGACGACCTCCGGGCCGTGTTCGACGGTGCCGACGTGGTGATCCACCTGGCCTGGCTCTTCCAGCCCACGCACCGGCCCGAGGTCACCTGGCGGGCCAACGTGCTGGGTTCGATCCGGGTGTTCGAGGCCGCGCAGGCGATGCGGGTGCCGTCACTGGTGTACGCGTCGTCGATCGGGGCGTACTCGCCGCGGGACGACGACCACCCGGTGACCGAGGACTGGCCGACGCACGGCTCGCCCAAGGCGGCGTACACCCGGGAAAAAGCTTATGTGGAACGGGTTCTCGAGGCGTTCGACCGCAGTCATCCACGGATGCGGGTGGTCCGGGTACGCCCGGGATTCCTGTTCCAGAAGGCCGCGGCGCCCGAACAGCGCCGTCTTTTCGGTGGGCCGTTCGTGCCCGGCAAGCTCGTCCGGCCGTCACTCGTCCCGATCCTTCCGGACATCCCGCAGCTGAGGATCCAGACCGCGCACACCGAAGACGTGGCCGACGCCTACCGTCGTTGTGCGCTCCAGGACGTCAAGGGCGCCTTCAACATCGCCGCCGACCCGGTGCTGGACACCCGCGCGCTCGCCCGGATCTTCGGTGCCAAGCCGGTGAAGGTCCCGGCCTCCTTGGTCCGCCACGCCCTCGCCGCGGCTTGGTCGCTGCACCTGATCCCGGCCACTCCGGGGCTGTTCGACGCCGTGCTGCATCTCCCGGTGATGGACTGCACGCGCGCCAGGGAAGAGCTGGGCTGGACGCCGCGGTACTCGTCGGAGGACGCGATCGAAGCGTTCCTCAAAGGATTGCGGGAAGGCGACGGACTTCCCACCGAACCGCTGAAACCGGACGTCGGCCGGTGGCACGAACTGGCCACCGGGGTGGGGGAGCGACCGTGAACGAGAAGGAACTGCTGCACACGCTGACCAAGGTGGTGTCCACTTTGGACGGCACTTCGGTGCGGTTCGCCGTCGCGGGCGGCCTCGCCGTGTACGCGCGGGGCGGCCCGCCGTCCGACCACGACGTCGACCTCTTCCTGAAACACGAGGACATCGAGGAAGCGGCGGAAGCGCTGGAAGCCGCGGGGCTGAGACGAGTGCATCCGCCGGAGGACTGGCTTACCAAGGTCTACGACGGCGACTGCCTCGTCGACCTCATCTTCCGGCCCAACCACCGGCCGGTCACCGACGAGATGCTCGACCGCGCTTCGCTGATGCGGGTCGGGGCGACCGCCGCACCCGTGCTCAACGGGACCGACCTGCTCGTCGACAAGACGCTCGTGCTCAGCCCGCACCGCTGCGATTTCGGGCCGTTGCTGCGGATCGCCCGTGACCTCCGCGAGCAGGTCGACTGGCACCGTGTGGCCGAGGAGACCGCCGAATCGCCGTACGCCTGGTCGTTCCTGACCCTGCTCGCGGCACTGTCCATCATCGACGGAAAGGAGCTTCCGATGCCTCAGGAAGCGCCCCAGTATCTGGTCGCCAGGCTGACCAAGGCGCTGGCGGAGGATCCGAGGACCGCCGAACTCGGCGTGCACGTCACCGTGCGCGGCGACCAGGTCCGGCTCAGCGGCGAGGTCCCGTGCGCCAACCGCAAGGCCGACATCGAGGCGGTCGTGTGCGAACACATCGCGGCCGAGCTGGTGCACGACGACATCCGGACGGCGGACGTCCGCGAGCCGTCGCACGCCGAGGAGATCCGGTGATCCGGGTCGCCGCGGTCGGGGACGTCCACCTCGGGGAGGACAACCGAGGCCTGCTGCGGCCGGCACTGGACAACATCGCCGAACACGCCGAGGTGCTGCTGCTCGCGGGCGACCTCACCCGGCACGGCAGCGTCGAAGAGGCGAGGGTGGTGGCCGACGAGTTCGCCGGACTCGACGTCCCCGTGGTGGCGGTGCTCGGCAACCACGACTACCACTCGGACCAGGCGGAAGCGGTCAGCGGACTGCTGGAGGAAGCCGGGATCACCGTTCTGGAGGGTTCGGCCACCACCGTGGACCTGGACGGCGGGAGGCTCGGCGTCGCCGGGGTGAAAGGCTTCGGCGGCGGGTTCGCGGGCAAATGCGCGAGCCGGTTCGGCGAACGCGAGATGAAGGATTTCGTCGAACACACCATGGCCGCCGCCAAACGGCTGCGCACCGCGCTGGAGGGGCTCGAACACGAGCAGCCCGACGTGACCGTCGCGTTGACGCACTACTCGCCGATCCCCGGCACCCTGCACGGCGAACCGCCGGAAATCCACCCGTTCCTGGGTTCGTACCTGCTGTGCGAGCCGATCGACGACGCGCAGGTGGCGCTCGCCGTGCACGGGCACGCGCACTACGGCAGCGAGCAAGGCGTCAGCCCGGGCGGGGTCCCCGTGCGCAACGTCGCCCAGCCGGTGATCCGGGCGGCGTACGCGACGTACGTCCTCGAACCCGCGAAGGTGCTGACATGAGGGATCGATTCCATGGTCAGCTGAGCGTTCTCGGCGAGCTGCTGTCGAGCATGTGCGGGATGGCATGCGAAGAGCTGAGACTCGCGAACCGGGTCTTCCTCGACCGGGACGTCGAAGCCGCCGCCGAACTCGCGGAGGTCGAGGCGAAACTGAACGCGGCACGGACCACGTGCGAGGACACCGCGCAGAAACTCCTCGCCCTGCAGGCGCCGGTCGCGCGTGACCTGCGGACCGTGCTCGCGGCGGTGTACTGCGCCGACCGGCTGGAGCGGATGGGCGACCTCGCCCAGCACATCGCCGACCAGGCCGCGCGGGCGCCGGAATTCGCCGTCCCGGGCGCCGTCGCCGGCCGGTTCGGTGAGATGGCCGGGCTCGTCTGCTCGATGGCGGACGACCTCGGCGCGGCGATCGACGGGCCGACCGCGGAGGTCTTCCACTCGCTCGCCCGGTCCGACCAGCGTGTCGACGCGCTGTACGAGGACTTGATGACGCTGGTCACCGAGCCGGGCTGGACCCACGGTGTCGCGCCGGCGATCTCGGTGGCGCTGCTGGCGCGGTTCTACGAGCGGTTCGCGGACCAGGTGGTCTCCGTTGCGCGGCGGGTGGACTTCGCGCTCACGGGGGAGCTGCCCGAGTCGTCGGTGCGGGATGTGCACGCTTCGCTTTGACGCTGCCGCTGCGCGTGGTGGGCTTCTGGTGGGGTAGCCACCGGATGTTGCGAAAGCCACTTTCGCAACCTCGGTGGGTCCTCGGGTTCTCCTTTGCAGGGGTGTCGTGCTGAGGGCTCCGGGGCCGTCGCGAAAGCCACTTTCGGGACGTTACGTGTCCCGAAAGTGGCTTTCGCGACGTCCGCCACCAGCGCAACGGAGCCGCTCCGGGCCACCGTTTCGTGAAGGCTTTCTGGCTGGGACCGCCGCCGGATGTTGCGAAAGCCACTTTCGCAACATCCGGCGTTGCGAAAGTGGCTTTCGCAACCCGGTAGGCGTTGGGGCTCTCCCGCGCAGGGGCGTTGCGCTGAGGACTATTGGGGTGTCGCGAAAGCCACTTTCGGGACGCCACATGTCCCGAAAGTGGCTTTCGCGTCACGCTTTCCCGCGCGAAACCGAAACGCCAGGCTCAGGTCGCGCGGTCCGCCAGCGCGTCCCGGATCTTGTCGATGAACGCCGTCCCCGGCGCCAGGATCCGGTTCGCCGGCGGCCGGTCCGGGGCGGCGGGATGCGGTCGCGTCGGGGCGATCTCCTTGGCCCGCAACACCTTCTCGCCCAGCTCCCGCAGTTCTTCCGGCGAGCAGGCGGCCTGTAGTTTCGGCAGGAGGTCGCTCTCTTCCTCCTCGATGTGGTGCCGGACGTCCTCGATCAGCTTGCCGACCAGCTCGTCGAACCGCTTGTCCGACGGCTCCAGTCCGATGAGGTCGTTCATCACGCGCTCGGCTTCGGCGTGCTCCTCGATCTCGTGGTCGGCGACCTCGTCGCCGTCCGGGAGGAGTTTCCGCGCGGCGGGGTACATGTGCTGCTCTTCGGCGATCGAATGCCGCACGAGTTCGGCGATCACGTGGTCCGCGAGGTCCTTCCGGTGCCGATCGCCGCCCTTCCCGGATTCGAGTTCCTTGAAGATCCGTTCGAAGGCGCGGTGGTCCTCGGTGATCACCGAGACGAGATCGTGTTTCGTGGTGGTGGTCATGGACACTCCTGTCCGTGGTCGTCAGTCCGACGCCGCACGGATACCCGTTCACCGCGGTTCAATCACCCGGATTCGTCGGTGACGTGGTGCGGCGCGCCCACGGGTTTCGATTCCGGGGAGCCGCGCTGGCGCAGGTACACGCTGAACACCGCCATCGAGCCGATGGCGAGAAATTCCGACTGCCAGTTCTGCAGTGTGCGGTTCCAGAAGTCCGACGACGCCAGATAGCCGAACCACGTCTCCGGATCACCGAATTCGGTGAGCTGTTCGGCGTTGTAGGCGCTCATCCCGGCCACGGACTGGGCCAGCCAGGACAGCAGGAACAGCCCCAGCATCACCAGGCCGAGCGACATCGAGAAAATCCCGGTGCGCCAGCCGCCCGCTCTCGCCCATTTCGGTGAATCGGCCGTCGAATGCCTGCCGATCTGCTGCTCTTCGTCCGATTCCAGCCCGGCCCGCCCCGCCGGTTTCGATTCCGGTGAGCCGCGCTGCAGCAGCCACACGGTCGCGAAGACGTACAGGAAGAATTGCAGGTACTCCGATTGCCAGTTTTCGGCGACGTCGACGGCGAAATCCGCGGACGTCAGATAGTCGAGCAGGCCGATCGGTTCGGCGGCGTGGCTGAGCCGCCTGTCGTTGTAGGCGGCGAGGCCCGCGAACGCCTGCCCGCCGAGGCTGAGCAGGAACAGCAGCCCGAACGCCAGCGAGAGGGCGTTGTCCCGGAGAAAGCGCCGCATCGTCCGCCTCCTTCACCGGTGGAGCAGGCCCAGTAGGACGCAGTAGCCGAGCACGGCCACGACGAAGACGAGGTAGACGGTGAACACCGGGCGCGCTTTCACGGTCCACCCACCGCGCAGTCGTAGACCTGTTCGTTCCGGTGACGGCAGCCCGCGCCCGTGATCACCCATCCGGTGGATGATTCGTGCAGGAAGAGGGTGTCGTGGGCGGTCTTCACCTGGGCTTCTTCGCTCCAGACGGAGACCGTCTCGGGCGTGCCGCCCGGAACGTCCGCGCCCGCGAGGCCGCGTTCGCAGGTTCCCGGCGCCCAGGATTCCTGGGCGCGGGGCGCCAGCAAAGCGCACGCCGAGCGGTGATCACCCGACGCGAGCGCGCCGAGGAACCGCGAGGCGGCCTCTTTCACCGGCTCTTGCCCGCTCGCTCCGGTGCAGCCGGCGAGCAGCAGGCAGACACCGAACGCCAGCGTCTTGACGATCACGGAGGGGGAGTACCCGGCCGTGCCGTCGTTCACACCTAAAGTCAGGAAGCGGGGTACTGCTTCTCCCGCAGCAGGTTCGCCAGGTGGACGGCGTTGCGCGCGAGGGTCGCGTTGGTCGAGGCGACCGCTTCGGGCGTTTCGTCGAGGTCGTTGTAGTCGCCGCCCTTCATCGCCTCGCCGTTCCAATAGGTCCCGCCCTGGGCGGGCACGGTGAACCCGACGTCGTTGAGAGCCTGGAACAGGTCGGCGGTGATCTTGTGGGCGCCGTCCTCGTTGCCGACGACGGCGGTGACCCCGACCTTGCCGAACATCGCGGGCCTGCCCTCTTCGTCCGTTTCGGACAGTTCGGCGTCGAGCCGTTCCAGCACTCGCTGGGCCACACTGGACATGTGGCCGACCCAGGTCGGCGTGGAGATCAGCAGGATGTCGGCCGCGGCGACCTTCCGGCGGATCTCCGGCCAGGCGTCGCCGTCGCCCATGTCGCCTTCCACGCCGGGTTTGACGTCGTGGTCGACCACGCGCACGAGTTCACCGGTGGCGCCGTGCCCGGCCAGTTCGTCGAGCAACTGCTGGGCGAGCAGCGCGCTGCTCGACGGCGCGGGCGACGGTTTGAGCGAGCACACCAGTGCGAGGGCCTTCAACGGCTGGGTCATCCTGTCCTCCTGTTCGGGTCGGTACCGAGCCCCGTATGGGTGAAGCCGGCCTCGCCGACGGTCGCCGGATCCAGGAGATTCCTGGCGTCGACGACGACGGCGCGCTCGGTGGCGGCGGCGAGCCGTTCCCAGTCGAGCTCGCGGAACTCGGGCCACTCGGTGAGCACCACCAGCGCCGCCGCGTCCTTCGCGACCAGGTACGGGTCGTCGACGACCTGGACGATGTCCGGTTCGACGGCCTCGACGCCGGGGTCGTACGCGGTCAGCACCGCGCCGCTCCTGGCGAGCTCCCGCGCGACCGCGAGCGCGGGGGACTCGCGCAGATCCCCGGTCCCCGCCTTGAACGCCAGTCCGAGCAGCCCGATACGGATGCCCGAGAGCGAGCCGTCCGAAACCCCGGTGATCGCGAGGCGGATCTTCCGCACGACGGCCGCCCGCTGGCGCGCGTTGGCCTTCATGGCGTCACGCAGGATGCCGAAGTCGACGCCCGCGTGCTCGGCGGTCCGCAGCAGCGCGGCGGTGTCCTTGGGCAGGCACGAGCCGCCCCAGCCGGGCCCTGGCACGAGGAAGGCTGGGCCGATCCGGGAATCGAGCCCCATGAGCCGCCCGACGTCGCGGATGTCGGCGCCGTAGTGCTCGCACAGTTCGGCGAGGACGTTCACATAGGACACTTTCAGCGCCAGGAACGCGTTGCTGGCGTACTTCGCGAGTTCGGCGCTGGCGGGATCGGTGAACCACACCGGCGCGTTCGTCTCGCCGTACAACGCGGCCACCCGTTCGGCGGGCTTCCGGCTCTCCGGCAGCGAGCCGAGGACGATCCGGTCGGGCTGCAGGAAGTCCTCGACGGCGTGCCCCTCGCGGAGGAATTCGGGATTGCTCACCACGGGCAGATCCGGCCGTCCGAGCAGCTCCGCCAGCCGGGTCCCGGTGCCGACCGGGACGGTGGACTTGGTGACGACGGCACAGCCGGGCCGCAGCAGGCCGGGAAGCGTGGCAACGACCTCTTCCAGCACCCGGACGTCGGCGGCACCGTCCTTACCTTCCGGAGTGGGCAGGCAGAGGAACACGAAGTCCACTTCGGACAGGTCGGCAGGCTCGGTGGTGAACCGGAGCCGTCCGCAGCCCAGGCCGTCCCGGACGAGTTCCGTGAGCCCCGGCTCGACGATGGTGACCTCGCCGCGCCGCAGCCCGTCCACTTTGGACCGATCGTTGTCGACGCAGACCACCTGATGCCCCAGCCGGGTGAAGCACGCGGCGCTCGTGAGCCCGACGTAGCCGGCGCCGATCACCCCCACCCGCTCACCCACGGGAAGCCCCCGCGGCCAGCAGGCCTTCGGCGGCGGCGAGGACGCGCTCCTCGCGTAACAGCAGCAGCCCCGGGTCCGGGGCTTCGCCGTGCGGATCGCCGACGTCGCCCACCCAGAGGACGGTGTGCTGCCGGGCCTCGGGAGGCGGGCCCCAGAGCCGCGGCGGGGTCGGCCCGAACAGCAGGACCGACGGTGTCCCATATGCGGTGGCGAGGTGCCCGACACCGGTGTCGCCGCAGATGACCAGCCGCGCTTCGGCCACGGTCGCGGCCAGTTCGGCGAGCCCGTCGCCGGCGAGCACCGACTCGGCCGGCAGCCCGGCCGCTTCGGCGATCTCGCGGGCGAGCGGTGCTTCCGCCGCGTTTCCCGTGACGACCACGCGGTGACCGCCGGAGAGTGCCCGCGCCACCCGCGCGTACCGGTCCGGCGGCCAGCGCCGGGCGGCGTACGCGGCGCCGGGATGGATCACCACCGCGCCCGCCGCCGGGCTGGGGCCGGGAGGCGGGGGCAGCGCGAGATCGGTGCGGTCGGCCGGGATGCGGGCGGCCTCGAGCAGACGGCACCAGCGGTCGACTT
Source organism: Amycolatopsis roodepoortensis (assembly GCF_024628825.1). NCBI lineage: Bacteria > Bacillati > Actinomycetota > Actinomycetes > Pseudonocardiales > Pseudonocardiaceae > Amycolatopsis > Amycolatopsis roodepoortensis. Next base: position 1,409,380 of record NZ_CP102415.1, on the reverse strand, counting down.
CGTGCGCTTCGGCGGGCCAGTCCGGCCCGTCGACGCCGGGGAAGTCCGGATGCCGGTACGTGATCAGTTCGAGCGGGTCCTGGGCGAGCAGGTCGTGGATGCTCTCCGGGCCGCGGCCGTGCAGGTTGACCGCCAGCCGCGGCGGCTCGCCGGGCCAGGACAGTTCGCCTAGCCCGGCCGTGGGGAGCAGCTCGTCCACCGCGTCGATCAGTTCGACGATGTCGCGCAGCTTCTCGGGCGCGGCGAGCACCAGGCGCTCGCCGTCGAAGGCGCGGCGCAGTGCCCGCAGGGCGGGAATCGCGGTGAGCAGATCTCCCAGGCCGAGGGCGCGCAGCACGAGGATGCCCCCGGTCACGGCCAGGACCCCTCTTCCGAAGCGCACACCACGAGTTCGCGGACCTCGCAGCCGGGCGGCTGGGAGAGCGCGAACACCACCGAAGCCGCGACGTGCTCGGGCTGGTTGAGTTTCGCGTCCGGCGGCGGCTTGTACTGCTCCGCCCGGTCGTCGAAGAACGCCGTGTGCATCCCGCCGGGGACGAGCAGCGTCACCCCGACCCGGCCGGCCAGCTCCATGGCGAGTGCCCTGGTGAAGCCGACGACACCGAATTTAGAGGCGCAGTAGGCGCTCGCGTCCCCGGCCACCCGCAGCCCCAGCGTCGACGCGCAGGTCACCACCGTGCCGTGGCTCAGCCGCAGGTGGGGCAGCGCGGCGCGGACGACCGCGGCCGTGCCGAGCAGATTGACCCGCACCACACGCTCCCAGTCCTCTGTGGACACTTCGTCGAGCGCGCCGCACGCGTCGGTCCCCGCCGCGGTGAAGACGCCGTCGATGCCGCCCGCCCGTTCGGCGAGTTCGTCCACGGCGCTCGCGGCCGCGGCGGAATCGGCCAGGTCGGCCTGGACGAAGGCGACGTCGGCCGCCGGTTCGGCGCGGTCGATGACGAGGGGTGTACCGCCCGCTTCGCGGACGGCTTCGACGGTCGCGGCACCGAGTCCGGAGGCGCCGCCGGTGATCAGGACGTTGCCGAGAGGGCGCATCATGCTCCTTCCGCCGCGGCCACCAGCCGGGTGGTGGAATAGCCGCGGATGGTCGGGATCAGGACGATCTCGCCGCCGTGCCTGCGCACGACGGCGCTTTCGGGGAGTTCCGTGTCCGCGTAGTCGCCGCCCTTGACCCAGACGTCCGGGCGAAGGCGGTCCAGTACCGCGGCGGGATCGGGTTCGTCGAACACCACGACGGCGTCGACCGAAGAGAGCTCGGTGAGCAGCCGGGCGCGGTCCCTGGCGGTCACGATCGGCCGTCCCGGACCCTTCAGGCCGCGCACGGAGGCGTCGGAATTGAGGCAGACGACGAGGGCGTCGCCCAAGGCACGCGCCTGCCGCAGCAGACTCGCGTGCCCGGGGTGCAGCAGGTCGAAACAGCCACCGGTCGCGACGAGCCTGCCGCCTCGCGCGCGGACCCGTGCGGCCACGTCGAACGCCGAAGCGCCGTGGTGCGCCGTCTCCGGTCGCGGTTCGTTGTCCACAGTGGACAGTGTGGCGGCGCCGCCGGTGGCGACGAACCGCGCCGCCGTCTCGACCCCGGTGGCCACCGCGTCGGCGGTCGACGCTCCGTCGAGCAGCGCGGCGGTGACCGCGGACGCGAAGCGGTCGCCCGCGCCGCAGGTGTCCTTGGCGACGACGCCCGACGGCGGCCGGAACGTCGTGCACGAGCCGCCCTCGGTCAGCACAGCGCCACGGGAACCCGTGGTGACGCAGACCGCGTCGGCCTTCCAGAGCGAGTGCACCTGCTTCGCCAGGTCCTCGGCGTCGGCGCGGGACTCGGTGAGCTGCTCGGCTTCGGCGAGATTCGGGGTGGCGAGCCGGATGCCCGCCACCGGCTCCGATCCACGGGGATGGGGATCCCAGACGACCGGGATCGTGCCCGCCAGTTCGGCGAGCAGCTCGCGGATCTCCGGATGGCCGGTGACGCCGCGGCCGTAGTCGGCGACGAGGATCGCGCCCGCCGAGCGCAGCGCTTCACGGACGTCTGCGGTGAGCGGCGAGTACTCCGCCCTGCCGTCACCGCTGTCGAGCCGGACCAGCGACTGCCCGGCGGCGCGCACGCGGGTTTTGGTGACGGTGGTGCCGCACAACGGCATCGGTACCACCCGGACCTCGCGCTCCAGCAGCCCGGCCAGGGTCCGGCCCGCGTGGTCGCCACCCAACGGGGTGACGAGGACGACCTCGGCGGTGGACCGGGCCGCGAGCAACGCGGCCAGCCCGGCGCCGCCCGGCCGCCGCCATTCGCGGGCGAGGTCGACCACGGGGACCGGCGCGTCCGGGCAGAGCCGGTCCGACGTGCCGTCGACGTCGACGTCGAGCAGGGCGTCGCCCAGCACGACCAGCGGCCTCACGTGGGCACCCCGAGCGCGTCGTCGAACGCGGTGCACAGGGCGTGCACCAGCGCGAGATGGACCTCCTGCACGGTCGCCGTCGACGGCGCCTCCACCGGGATCGCGTCGTCGCACAGAGCGGCCAGAGGGTTGGGGGAGGGGCCGGTGATCGCCCAGGTGGTCACACCGAGTTCGTGGGCGGCCTTCGCGGCCGCGACGACGTTCTGGCTTCCCCCGCTGGTCGAAAGGCAGACGAGGATGTCGCCGGAGCGGCCGTGGGCGCGCACCTGGCGGGCGAACACCTCGTGCTCGCCGTAATCGTTGACGATGGCCGTCACCGCGGAGGTGTCCGCGTGCAGGGCGATCGCCGAGAACGGCTGCCGGTCGTTGCGGAACCGGCCCACCAGCTCACCGGTGAGGTGCTGGGCTTCGGCGGCGCTCCCGCCGTTGCCGCACGCGAGCAGCCGCCCGCCCGAGGACAGCACGGTGGCCAGATGCCCACCCCAGTCACGGATCTTCGGCGACCACGAAGCGGACTTCCCGGCGGCCTCGCTCAACGCTGCGAAGTGTTCTTCGATCACGACACACCTCCAAGATCAGGGACGGCGGACCACGAAAGGTCCGAGGGCGAGCAGGTCGATGGGGGCCGAACCGAAGCACTCCAGCGCGTCCCGCGGGGAATCGACCATCGGCCTGCCCGCGGTGTTGAGGCTGGTGTTGACCACGGCGGGGACCCCGGTACGCCGTTCGAACGCGCCGAGCATGCGCGCCACGAGCGGTTCTTCGCCCGCGTCGACGGTCTGCACCCGGGCGGTGCCGTCGACATGGGTGACGGCGGGGATGCGATCCCGCCACTCCGGCGCGACGTCGTGCACGAAAAGCATGTAGGGACTGGGAAGCGGGCCGCGGGAGAAGATCTCGCCCGCGCGTTCGGCGAGCACCATCGGGGCGACCGGGCGGAACTGCTCGCGGCCCTTGACGTCGTTCAGCCGTTCCAGATTGGCCTCGTGCCCGGGATGCGCGAGCAGCGAACGATGGCCGAGCGCGCGGGGGCCGAATTCGGAGCGGCCCTGGAACCAGGCCACGATCCGGTCCTCGGCCAGCGCTTCGGCGACGGCCTCGGCGACGTCGTCCGGACGTTCGTAGCGCACGTTCGCGGTCTTGAGCGCGTTCTCCAGCTGGTCGTCCGTGAAGCCGCGGCCCAGGTCGGCTCCGGTCATCGGGCGGCCGCGTTCGCCGAAGTCGGCCGCGAGCTGCAGCGCCGCGCCGAGCGCGGTGCCGGCGTCACCGGCGGCGGGCTGGACCCAGATCCGGTCGAACGGGCCCTCGGCGTGGAGCCGGGTGTTGGCGACGCAGTTGAGCGCGATCCCGCCCGCCATCGCGAGGTCGGTGTGCCCGGTGTGCTCGTGGATCTTGGCCGCGAGTTCGAGCAGCACGTCCTCCAGGCAGCGCTGGACACTCGCGGTCAGGTCGGCGTGGACCTGGCCGGGTTCCTGCCCCGGCTCGACGGCGGGCGCGAACGAGGTCCAGTCGATCTCGTCGGTGCGGAAGCCGAGTCCGTTGGTGTGCACGCTTTCCGCGATCCGGTCGAGGAACCGGGGCTTCCCGTAGGAGGCCAGCGCCATCACCTTGTACTCGTCGCTGGAGCGGGCGAATCCGAGGTGCTCGGTCAGGTCCTCGTACATCAGCCCGAGTGAATGGGGGAGTCGTTGCTCGGCCAGCTCCTCGAACTTGCCGTCGCGGTACTCACCCGCTAGATAGGACGTGCTCTCGCCGCGGCCGTCGGCCACCAGCACCGCGCAGTCGTCGAACGGCGCGGCGAGCGCGGCCGAGGCGGCGTGCGCGACGTGGTGCCGGACGAACCGGACGGTCGCGGGATCCAGTCCCGGCAAGGCCGCCTTGAGGAACGCGGGAGCCCGGCGGGCGAAATCGGTGCGGAGGCATTCGTTCTTCCCGTCGTGCCCCGCCAGACCCGGCTCGACGAGCGCCGGATCGTACGAATAGCCGACGGCGTCGAGATCCTGCGCGGAGATCCCCGCCTCCGCCAGGCACCACGCGGCGGCTTCGGACGGCTGTTCCCAAGCGGAGAACGGCACCGGCCGCTTGCCGTGCTTGCGACGGCTGAACCGTTCTTCCTCCGCCGCGGCCACGATTTCGCCGTCGACCACGAGGGCCGCGGCCGGGTCGTGGAAAACGGCGTTGACACCGAGTATGCGCACCGGGCCACCTCTCCGGTCGGGGATGCGGGCCGTGACCCGCGCTTACTCCCGTAGCGCTACCCGGTGCAGTCGGCGATAAACGACGCGGCGCGAAAGCCCAGGACGTCGCTACTCAGCGAAGCGTCTCTCCGGGGATCTGAGCGCCGGGTCCCGGTCCGTCATTCGCGTGATCGGAGCCGTAACTCACGTGCTTGAAGCCGTAACTCACGTGATCAGAGCCGATCCGGCTTCAAGCACGCGTGTTACGGCTCCGATCACGTGAGTTACGAGTTCAGGCTCCGGCGGCCGGGTACGGGCCGGACCGCGGCCGCGCGAACCAGGCGACGGTGCGCGGAAGCCCTTCCGTCAGCGGGACTTCCGGCTCCCAGCCGAGTTCGCGGCGGGCACGGGAGATGTCCGGGCATCGGCGGGCCGGATCGTCGACCGCCGCTTCGACGTACTCGATCCGCGACGCGCTGCCGGTGACCGCGAGGATCTCCTCCGCGATCCGCCGGACGGTGAGTTCGTGTGGATTGCCCAGATTCACCGGGCCTGGCACGTCGGAATCCGCCAGCGCGATCAGCCCGCGTACCGTGTCGTCGACGTAGCACAGGGAACGGGTCTGGTCGCCGGTGCCGGTGACGGTGAGCGATTCGCCCGCCAGCGCCTGGCCGATGAACGTCGGGATCATGCGGCCGTCGTCGGGGCGCATCCGCGGGCCGTAGGTGTTGAAGATCCGCGCTATGCCGGTGTTCACGCCCCGCTCCCGGCGCATGGCCGAAGTGAGCGCTTCGGCGTACCGCTTGGCCTCGTCGTAGACGCTGCGCGGTCCGATCGGGTTCACGTGGCCCCAGTATTCCTCGCGCTGCGGGTGCTCCTGCGGATCGCCGTAGACCTCGCTCGTCGACGCGAGGACGAATCGGGCGCCGTCGCGTTCGGCGATGTCCAGCGCCCGCTCGGTGCCGTGCGAGCCCGCGCGCAACGTCTCGAGCGGAAGACGGAAGTAGTCACGGGGCGAGGCGGCGGACGCCAGATGGAAGACGGCGTCGAACGGGCCCGGCGCGCTCATCGGCCCGGTGACGTCACGGGAGAGGAGCCGGAACCCCGGACGGTCGAGGAGATGGGCCACGTTGGCCATGACGGCCGTGGCGAAATTGTCGGCCACGACGACCTCCGTGCCCGCGTCGAGCAGACGTTCGCACAGATGCGAGCCGACGAAACCCGCGCCCCCGGTCACCAGCACTCTGTCCATGGCGACTGGCTACCCGCGGTGAGGGCCGGAAAAACCGTGTGAATCCGGCGATGCCGGGTACGCCTCCGATATGCGTGCATTGGTGATCGGCTGGGCGAGCTTCCGGCACGGCGAAGCGACGGCAGGAGACGTTCTCAGTATGCGCAGGGTCGGTAAAGCGCTGTCGACCATGGGGCTTCCGCACGACCTGGCGTGGAGCCCGGTGTACCGGCCGGGCGACGTGAACTACGAAGAGGTGGATCCGGCGCGGTACAGCCACGTGGTGTTCGTCTGCGGGCCCGCGCACGGCAGGCAGGTGCGCGAGGTGCATCGCAGGTTCGCCCACTGCCATCGGATCGCCGTCGGGGTCTCGGTGATCGATCCCGAGGACGACACGGTCACGGGTTTCGACCAGGTCTTCGCGCGGGACCGGGGCGGGGTCGGCACACCGGACCTCTCCCTCGGCGTGCCGACCGACACGGCCCTGGTGACGGGAGTGATCCTGGCGCCGGAGCAGCGGGAGTACGGCGACTCCGGCCGCCACGCGGCGGTGCACGCCTCGGTGAAGGAGTGGATCGCCGGGGTGGACTGTGCCCGGGTGCCGCTCGACACGCGCCTGGCCGCGTCGGATTGGGAACGCTGTGAGACGCCGGACCAGTTCACCTCGATCCTGTCGCATCTGGACGTCGTGGTCACGACCCGGCTGCACGGACTGGTACTGAGTCTTCAGGCGGGCGTGCCCGCACTGGCCATCGACCCGGTCGAGGGCGGCGGCAAGGTCACCGCGCAGGCGGACGCGCTCGGCTGGCCCGCGCTCGTCCCGGCCGAGGAGGCGGGCAACCGGGACGTGCTCGACTCCTGGTGGCGCTGGTGTTCTTCGGTGCAGGGCCGGGCGGTGGCCGCGCTGCGCGCACTGCCCGGAGACGACGGGCTCGTGCGGGACATGGTGAAGGCGCTCAAGACCAGGCCGGTGCGATGAGCGCGCCCGCGACGACGGTGGTGATCGCCACGCGCGATCGGGCACCGGAACTGGAACGGACGTTGCGACGGCTGACGGCGCTGCGGCCCCCACCGCCGATCGTGGTGGTGGACAACGGTTCGTCCGACGGCACGGCGGACCTGGCCGCCGCCTTCCCAGGCGTGCGCGTCGTCCGGTTGCCGCGCAACATCGGCGTGTCCGCGCGGAATCTCGGCGTCGCGGTGGCGCGGACGCCGTATGTCGCCTTCAGCGACGACGATTCGTGGTGGGCCGACGACGCCCTCGCCGAGGCCGAGCGCATCCTCGACGCCCACGAAGACGTCGCCCTCGTCGCCGCGAAAACCCTGGTGGGGAAGGAGGAACGGGAGGATCCGGTAGTCTCGTTGATGGCCGCCAGCCCGCTCGGCAGGCCCGACGGGCTTCCCGGACCGGCCGTGCTCGGGTTCCTCGCCTGCTCCGCGGTCGTCCGGCGGACCGCTTATCTGCAGGCCGCGGGGTTCCACCCGTTGCTGCATTTCGGTGCCGAGGAGCGGCTGCTGTCCTACGATCTGGCGGCGCGCGGCTGGTGGCTCTGTTACGCGGAGGACGTGCGGGCACACCACCATCCGTCGCCGGTGCGGCCTTCGTCGTCGTGGCGTGAGCGCGCCGAACTCCGCAACCGGATGCTGATCACGGTGATGCGGCGGCCCGTGCGCCGCTGCCTCGCCGAAGGATTGCGTGTGCTGGCAAGGGTTCCGCGGGAACCACACGTGCTCGGCGCGCTCGCCGGCGTGCTCCGGCGGCTGCCCCGCGCGCTCGCCGACCGGCAACGGCTGCCCGCTTCGGTGGAGCGCCGCATCCGCGTTCTGGAACACGCCCATGGAGGATGAAGTGACGGACCGCATCACGGTCGTGGTGATCACGCACAACCGGCGCGAGCAACTGCTGGAAACCCTCGACTCGATGACCGCGCTACCCGACGCAGCGCCGATCGTGGTGGTGGACAACGCTTCCGGTGACGGCACGGCGGACGCGGTCGAGGAACGGTTCCCGTCGATCCGGGTGATCCGCTCGCCGCGGAACCTCGGCGCCGTCGCGCGCAATCTCGCCGTCCGTGAGGTGGAGACGCCGTATGTGGCGTTCTGCGACGACGACACCCGGTGGCAGCCGGGATCGCTGCGGCGCGCCGCCGAGCAGCTCGACACCCACCCCGGCTTGGGTGTGGTGACCGGACGGTGCCTGGTGGAGCCGGCGCTGACCGAGGACCCGATCACCCCGGAACTGCGGCACTCCCCGGTCCCCGGCCCGGACTGGCTTCCCGGCCCGGCGCTGCTGGGCGTCATGGCGGGCCTGTCGGCCGTCCGCGTGCGCGCTTTCCACGACGTCGGCGGCTTCTCCGACCGGATGTGGCTCGGGGGAGAGGAAGAACTGTTCGCCCTCGACCTCGCGGCCAAGGGCTGGTGGATGTGCTGGGACGAGGAAATGGTGATCCATCACGCCCCGTCGGCCGTCCGCGATCCGCGGCGGCGACGGCAGCTCGGCATCCGCAACACGCTGTGGACGTTGTGGCTGCGCCGTCCGCTCGGCAGCATCGCGCGCCGGATGGTCGCGGTCCTGCGCTCGGCACCCTTCGACCGGGCGACGTTCGCGGCGGTGGCGGAAGCGGTGCGGGGGATCCCGTGGGTGCTGCGGGAGCGCGCGGTGGTGCCGGCCGGGGTGGAGCGGGGGCTGGTGCTGCTGGAGGAGTCACAGCGGAACTCGGTCGCGCGACGGTATGTGGGGTGAGCGGGTTCTTGAGGTGTTGCGAAAGTGGCTTTCGCAACCTTGAACGTTGCGAAAGTGGCTTTCGCAACGTCGGCCGGGGTGGGTAGGTCGGGCGATGTCGCGAAAGCCACTTTCGGGACATCAGGCGTCCCGAAAGTGGCTTTCGCGACATGCGCACCGGGGCGGGCTTAGTGACCGAGCGTGGTGGGTGTGTGGAAATAGGGACGTTCAGTGTCTCTATTTCCACACACCTCGCCGCGGGGGTTGCGAAAGCCACTTTCGCAACCTTGAACGTTGCGAAAGCCACTTTCGCAACGTCGGCCGGGGTGGGTAGCTCGGGTGATGTCGCGAAAGCCACTTTCGGGACATCAGACGTCCCGAAAGTGGCTTTCGCGACACGCGCGCCGAGGGGCGCGACCGAGCGCGTACCAGGCGGAGGAAGCCGCTCAGGAAGGCGAAGCGGCAGTCGCCACTTCCGTCTCCCCACTCGAAACGCGCCCGTAAGCGCGCAAAGTATCCGCCGCCACCCGATCCCACGAGTACCGTGCCCGCACCCGGTCGGTCCCCGCGATCCCGAACGACTCGCGCGCCGAAGCGTCGCCGAGGAGCCGCCGCAGCGCCGCCGCCAGGTCCTTCGGGCTGCGAGGCGGGACCAGCAGGCCCGTGACACCGTCGACGACGGTGTCGGTCAGCCCGCCCACGGCGGTCGCCACGACCGGGACACCGCACGCCATCGCCTCCAGCGGCACGATGCCGAACGGTTCGTACCAAGGCGTGCACACCACCGCGTCGGCGGAGCGCAGCAGGGCGGGCATGTTCTTACGGGACACCAGGCCCGGCAGGCGTACGCGGTCGGCGACGCCGGCCCGGTCGGCGATCGCCTGGAGCCGCCGCACTTCCGGAGCCCCGGCGAGCGGACCCGAGTCCGGGCCTCCGGCGATGACCAGTTCCGTGTCCGGGAGGGAGGGCAGCGCGGCGATGGCGAGGTCGAAACCCTTCCGTGGCACCAGCCTGCCGACGCTGACGATCCGGTGCCGGGCCGTGCGGGGAGCGGTCTCACCGTCCGGGGTGAACTCGGCCAGATCGACTCCGCACGGGACGACCGAGGCGCGTGACCGCGGCAGGCCCATCCGCACGAGTTCGAAGACCTCGTCCGAACAGGTCGCGATCACCCGGTCGGCCTGTTTGGCGATCATCCGTTCGAGCCGGATCCGTTCGGGTGGGCTCGTGTCCTTTTTGCCTTGATAGCGCCGTTTCACCACGCCCAGTGCGTGAAAGGTCTGGGTCACCGGGATGCCGAGATCCTTCGCCGCGAGAATCGAAGCCAGGCCGGACATCCAGAAATGCGCGTGGACGACGTCCGGCCGGTCCTTGGCCCAGCGGGAGCGCAGCACCCGCCCGAACTCTCCCATATGCGGCAGCAGTTCGTCCTTCGGCAGCTTCCTCGCCGGGCCCGCCGGGACATGGACGACGCGGTAACCGTCCGGCGTCTCGACCGTCGCGGCGACGCGCCGGTTCTCGCGGCGTGTGTAGACGGTGACGTCGTGGCCCTGCCTGCTCAGCGCGGCGGAGAGCTCGGCGACATGGACGTTCTGGCCACCGGCGTCCACGCCGCCGAGGGCGGCGAGCGGGCTGGCGTGTTCGGAAACCATCGCGATCCTCATCGGGCTCCTTCCCGCCGCGGTCGGCGTGGTCAAGCGGTCACCTTGGTCAGCAGGGCGTCCCAGCGGGCGAGGAACGCGTCGAGCCCGTAATGGCTCAAGGCGAACTCGCGGGCGGATTTCCCTGCCAAGACGGCGAAATCGGGTTCATGGATCAGTTCGCGGTAGGCCCGCGCGAGTACGTCGATGTCCGTCGAGACGGCACCGGCGTCGGGCGGGACCGCGAGAATGGCTTCGGTGGTCGCCAGCGCGACGACCGGCATGCCGAGGTGCATCGCTTCGAGCAACGACAGCCCCAGCGACGTCCACCGGGCGGTGTGCAGGTAGACGCGGCGCCGGGAGACCTCGGCGTGCAGGTCCCGGGTGCGCAAGTCGCCGCCTGGCCGCACCGCGGGGTGACGGCCTTCCAGCTCTTCGCTGCCGATCCCGAACACGTCGACCGGCGCGATCTCCGCGAACGCGGGCAGCAGATCAGTTCCGGTGATCCGCCCCCGCCTCACCGGTTCGTTGATCAGGGCGGCGCCGTGGGGGAGTTCCCCCGTGTAGCGCTCACCCGGATCGGGGATGCCGTGCGGGACGACCACCGTGGGAGCTAGACCGGAGTCCCACATCAGTTCGTTGAAGTGGGTCACGTGGGCCAGCGGGATGTCGTCCCGGTCGGCCAGCGGATGCCGGGTGGTGGCCGCGTGCTCCCGGGGCGTGTTGTGCTCGACGTAGACGGCGGGGATTTCCTTGCCGGGACGGCGGTGCAGCCAGCGCGCCGCCAGGTGGATCTCCTCGGGCCGCTGGAGAACGACGACGTCGAAGTCGAGGTCTTTCAGTTCGTCGACCGGGGTCTCCTCGGCGGAGGGCCAGTCACGGCCGCTGAGACCGCGTCCCCAAGGCCCGCCTTCGGCGAGCAGCGGCAAGTGATAGCAATGGCCGCCCTGCACGAAGGATTCGGTCCAGGATCCGTGGACGTGCCACAGGAAAATCCGGAGCGGGGCCGTTTTCGTCATACCCGCCAGGTTGCCCGTTGTGGACGGACTAAACGTTTTCCGTTGTCTTACTTTGCTTCCGCCGGGAAACCCGGGTGGCCGCGATACCGATCACGAGGGCCGCGAGCGAGGTCAGCGCGTGGAGGACGTTGTCGGCCCAGCTGAAGTTGACCGCGTCACCGGACATGTCGGTCCCCGCCGAGAGCACACCGAACGCGGTCAGCCCGGCGAACGCCACGAAAGCCAGCCAGCAGTAGGCCGGGATCGCGGACGGTTTGAAGAACGCGATCACGCCGAGCGCCCCGAGCACGGTGCGGATGACGTCGAGCATCCCGGTCGCGCTGAAGATCCACAGCGTGTTCGCGCCCGCCTGGTTCGCCTCGGGGAGGAAGAAGAAGCCGAGCACCCCCAGGACGAGATGGACCAGTGCGATGACCAGCACCACCGGTCGCAGGAGGAAGCCTGTCGTACGCAGATTCATCGGAAACGCCTCCTGTTTCGCCAGAAGTCCGTCGGATACCCCGTGGAGACGCCGCGCACCGGCTCAGCCGGATTGCGGGTCGGTGTCGTCGTGGGGATCACCGGACGAGGTGCCCTGCTCCCCACGGACCTCTTCGCGTTCTTCCTCGTCTCGTTTCTCGCCGGGGTCGGCCTTCTTCTCCATTTGGGCCTCCTTCGGTCGCTTGTCCCTGCGGCTACCCCCTTCCGGGCGCCTCCAACCCTCGGATCGCCGGCCATTGTGGACGTTTGGCACCGCACGACCGGGGTAGCCGGGAACAACATTCGGCGAATCCGGAGGGGACATGACCGCGATCTCCAATGCAGCAGCGATTCCACTCACCCCGGCACGCCCCCGGCTGCTGCGGCCGCCGGGGGTGTACCGACCGCAACACGACACCTGGATGCTGGCGAGCGAGTTGAGCAAGTCAGGGATGCCCGCGGGGGCAAGAGTTCTGGACCTCTGCACGGGGACGGGCGCCCTCGCGCTGGCGGCCGCGGCGCACGGCGCGGGATCGGTCACGGCGGCCGACATCTCGCGGCGGGCGCTGGCCGCGGTGTGGGTCAATTCGCGGGTGCGCCGGCTCCCGGTGCGGCCGCTTCGTGGCGGCCTGCCCGAAGCGGCGCGCGGCGGGCCGTTCGACGTCGTGCTGGCGAACCCGCCGTATGTGCCGTCACCGGTGCCGGCGGCCGGGGCCGCCCGGGCGTGGGACGCCGGGCCGGACGGCCGGATCGTGCTCGACCAGGTGTGCGCCGGGGCGTCGTCCCTGGTGGCGCCGGGCGGCTACCTGATGATGGTGCACTCCGCGGTCGCGGGCCCCGGCAAGTCGCTGGAGCAGCTGCGAGCCGCGGGATTGACGCCTTCGGTGGTCGCCACCCGGTCGATCCCCTTCGGGCCCGTCATGCGGGCACGGGCGGCCTTCCTCGAAGCGGCGGGCCTGATCGTCGCCGGGCAGCGGCACGAGGAACTGGTGGTGATCCGTGCCGACCGGCCGTGAGACCAGGGTCCGGATCGAACCCGGCGGGCCCCTCCTGGTGGAGGGGCCGGTCGAGATCGTCACCGAAGACGGCGAGACGGTGACCTCGGATCGCTTCGTGGTCGCCCTTTGCGCCTGTCGCCGCAGCAAGCGCTACCCGTTCTGCGACACCAGTCACCGCCGCCGTTCACGCCAAGGGGTGCAACGGCCGCAGGAGTGAGCTCTCGCCGGCCGACCAGGCACCCAGCAGGTGCTCGGTCAGCCGGCCCTCCAGCAGGTCGGTGGCCTGGATGCCCAGCGCGATGTCCGCCGCCAGGCCAGGTTCCCGCTCCAGCAGATCGCCGACGACGTCGTGGCGCAGGACCTGTTCGTGCACCGCGTCGGCCTCGATGTGCTCGGTGTAGAAGTACCGGCATTCGGCGGCCCCGCCGAGGCGTTCCAGCGCCTGGTCCATGCGCCTGGCGGCGGGCGCGGTGGTGATCTCGGCGGCGGCGAAGTGCCCGACGAGCGCGCCGCGCAGGCTCCGGTGCAGCCCGAACAGCGACATCATGTTCACCGTCGCGAGCATGTGCGCGGGGACGTGATCGAGGTAGGCGAGGTAACCGGACGACAGGCCCGCCGCGGTGAGCAGATCCGCGAACAGGCGGGAATGCGCCTGGTCGGCCCGCCCGCCGCCGAACTCGTCGAATTCCACCGCGACCAGCGCCGCCTTGGCCCTGCCCCGCAGCCGCGGGATCACCCACGCGTGGGGATCTGCCTCCTTGAGGTGGTAGATCGACCGGTGCGCGAAGTACTCCTCGACGTGCCACCATTCGCCCTCGTCACGCAGGAAGTGGGAGACCCCGCCACCGTCGAGCGGTTCGACGAGCAACTCGTCCAGCAGCCCGGCGACGTCGTCCCCACCGGGTACGGCGGCGCGGATCCCGTCGAGGAACGCGTGCTCCAGGACGGACCGGAAACCGAGCAGGCGGGAGTCCCATTCCCACTCGGGGTCGACGCCGTCGAAGCCCTGGTAGTGCAGCTCGTAACAGACGTACAGCGCCAGTTGCAGGTCTTCCCCGAACGGGTCGGCGTCGGTCGCCGCCTCGAGGTCGAAGTCGTCGCGGCGGCCGCCCGCCAGGGTGTCCACCACGGCGGCCGAGAGCGGGCCGCGGATCTCGGGCAGCCTCGCGGCCACCTCACGGTCGATCGTCGTCATGTCACGGGAGTACCCGATCTAGGCGTGCGGAACCGTCTCTTCGGTCAGCATCCGCAACACGGCGACCTCGCCGTCGGCGGCGGCCCGACGCTGCCGTTCGGCGCCGGTGCCCTCCCGTTCGAGCTGCCCGAGAAGGGTGCGGACGAGTTCCGCGTCGCCGGTCTCCTCCAGCGCCTGCTTGGTGTGCGCCAGCATCGTGGCGACCCGGTCGCCGACGGGGACCGGCTTTCCCGCCGCCGGGTCGACGGCCGGTCCCGAAAGGCCGTGACGCGCGGCCGACCACACCGCGGCGGCGGCGATCTGCGGATCCAGCGGCGTGGCCTCCACCCCGCGGTCCAAGTCGGTGAGGGCGGTGCGCACCAGGGCGCGGGTCAGCAGGCCCTGGAGGACGGCTTCGTCGACAGTGGACGCGGTGTCGGCGGCGCGGACCTCGACCGTGGGCCACCGCGCGGACGGCCTCGCGAGCCAGAAGGTCTGGTGCTCGTCCACGAGGACACCGCAGTCGACCAGGCGGCCGACCTGCTCCTCGTAGGCGGCGGCGTCGGCGAAGTACGGTGCGATGCCCGAACCGGGGAACCGGCTCTGCTCGACCATCCGCCAGCTCTCGTAACCGGTGTCGCGACCGCCCTCGAAGGGCGAGTTGCCCGACAGCGCCAGCAACGTGGGCAGCCATTCACCCAGGTGGTTGACGACGGCGACCGCGGTCTCCCGGTCCGGAACGCCGACGTGCACGTGGCATCCGCAGGCTTCGTACGCCTTGACCACGCCCGCGTAGAGCGCGTCGACCTTGCCGAACCGGTCGTCGGCGCCGTAGTCACGGTCGGGTGAGGGACGCGGGGGAGTGCCGGAGGCGAGGATGGCGCAATCCTCGCCCGCGGCGGCTTCGGCGAGCGTCCGGCGCCCGGCGGTCAGGTGTTCGTACAGCTCGTCGGCGGTTTCGCAGACCCCGGTGGCGGCCTCGATCTGGGTCGGCCGCAGTTCGCGGTGGACCGCGGCGCCGTCCGGCAGCGGGCAGCAGATCCGGTGCCGTTCGAGCACCGCCTCGGCCCGGGGACAGCTCACCCCGGTCCTGGGATCGACCAGCAGGAACTCCTCTTCGATACCGATCCCGGTCATCACCGCTCCCGCTTCTTCGGCAGCGCGCGGACGGCGGGCCCCTGGATCACCGACCCGTCCAGGCCGAACCGCGAACCGTGGCAAGGGCAGTCCCAGGTCTTCTCCGCGTTGTTGAACGCCACGAGGCAACCCAGATGGGTGCAATGGGCACCGACGGCGTGCAGTTCGCCGCCCGGATCGCGGTAGGCGGCGACGAGTTCGCCACCGTCACGGGTCACCTTCGCCTCGCCGGGCAGGATCTCGTCCACGGATGCGGGTTTGCGCAGCGCGCTGAGATGGTCGCCGACCAGGAACTTCGCCACCGTGGCGTTGTTCTCGACGGACGAGATCGCGGACCGGAGGTCGAAACGGTTCGGGTCGTACAGCCCCGCGGACGGGTTGTCGCGTCCGGTGAGGAGATCCGCGAGCAGGAGCCCGGCCGCGGTGCCGCCGGTCATGCCCCACTGGCCGAAGCCGGTGGCGACCCAGAGATGGCGGCTCGCCGGGTGATAACGCCCGACGTACGGAACCGAGTCCAAAGTGGACAGGTCATGCGCGGACCACCGGTGGGTGACCCGGTGCACGGCCGCGTGCTCGCCCGCCCAGCTCGCCAGTCGTTCGTAGCGGCTCTCGACGTCGACGGAGTCGCCGACACGGTAATGCTCGCCGCCCACGACCGCGTAGGGGACGCCGTCCTTGAGGTAGCTCCGCACGGAGTGGTGGGTGTCGGCGTCGAGGTACATCCCCTCCGGCGGGCGGTTGCCTTGGACCGGGCCGGCGACGACCAGGTCGCGCACCGGGTCGAGCCGGGCGAAGAACAGGCCGCGGTCGAAAACGGGGTAGTGGGTCGCCACCACGACCTCACCCGCCCGTACCTCGCCGGAGCTGGTGCGCACCTTGACGCCGCCGAGTTCGTCGACGCCTTCCGCCCGCACACCTTCGACGATCGTCCCGCCCGCGCGTTCGATCTCGTCCGCCAGCGCGAGCAGCCAGCGGCGCGGGTGGAAGTGCGCCTGTGAGGCGAACTTCACCGCGCCGAGAGCGGGCACGTCGAGGTCGATCTCGGTGACGTAGGAGGCCGGGAGCCCGGCCTCGGCGGCCGCTTCCGCCTCACGTTCGAGGCTTTCGATCGTCCCGGGGTGGGTGGTGTAGACGAAACTGTCGGCGCGGGTGAAACCGCAGTCGATGCCGAGTTCGGCCGTGGCCGCGGCGATCCAGTCCAGCGCGGCCGCCTGCGTGTACGCGTACGTCGCGGCGGCTTCGGAACCCTTGGTCTTGGCCAGCGTGGCGTACTTGAGCCCGTGCTGGGTGCTGATCTTCGCCGTGGTGTGGCCGGAGACCCCCGCCGCGAGGCGGCCCGCCTCCAGCACCAGGACCGAACGGCCCGCCCTCGCCAGCCGGTACGCCGTCGTGAGCCCGGCGATACCGCCGCCGAGCACGGCGACGTCCACCTCGGCCGGCAGCGGTGACCCGGTGCGGTCGGGAGCGGGGGCGGTGTCGAGCCACAGTGAACGCGTTCCGGGCAACTCCGTCATGACGGCCGGATTCCCGGGCGGCGACAGGGGCAAACCAGGGTTTTCCGGAACTTCGGAGCGGGTAGCACTTGCCTATGACCACATCCTCCACGTCCCCAGAGGAAAAGAACATCTTCGTCATCGGTCTCGACGACAGCAACGACGAGGTGCTGAGACGAATCCCCGGCGCCGACCGGTATCGCTTCCACGCCTTGCTGTCGCCCGAGGAACTTCAGCACGGCGAGATCCCGATCGTGGAACTCGTGGAGAAGGCCGAGGCGCAGCTGGACGCCTTCGACGGCTCGATCGACGCCATCGTCAGCTACTGGGACTTCCCGTCTTCGACGATGGTGGCCATGTTGTGCGAGAAGTACGGCCTTCCCGGTGTTTCGCTGGAAGCCGTGCTGAAATGCGAGCACAAGTACTGGAGCAGGCTCGAACAGTCGAAGGTGATCGACGAGGTGCCGGCGTTCGGCATCGTCGACCTGGACGAGGACGACCCCCGTCCGCCTGAGGGCGTCGACTACCCCATGTGGCTCAAGCCGGTGAAGTCGTTCTCGTCGGAGCTGGCCTTCCACGTCGCCGACGAGGACGAGTTCGACAAGGCCGTCGCCGAGATCCGCGCGGGCGTCGACCGGGTCGGCAAGCCCTTCGAGCGCGTCCTCGCCACGGTCGACCTCCCGGCCGAGGTGGCCGCCGCCGGGGGAGCCGCGTGCCTCGCGGAAGGCGAGCTGAACGGCGTGCAGGCCGCGACCGAAGGCTACGTCTACAAAGGACAGGTCACGGTCTACGGTGTGCTCGATTCGATCAACTACCCCGACACCGCGTCGTTCCAGCGGCACCAGTACCCGTCGCAGCTGCCCGAAGACGCCGTCGAGCGGATGAAGGAGATCTCCGTCCGCGTCATGGAGCAGATCGGCTTCGACAACGCCACGTTCAGCATCGAGTTCTTCTGTCACCCCGAATCCGGGCAGGCCTGCCTGCTGGAGATCAATCCGCGGCATTCGCAGTCCCACGCGGAGCTGTTCGAATACGTCGACGGGGTGGCGAACCACCAGATCATGGTCCAGCTGGGCCTCGGCCAGGATCCCCGGACGCGGCGGAACCGCGGCGACTACCGGATCGCGGGCAAGTGGTACTACCGCCGCTTCCGCGACGGGCTGGTCACCCGGGTGCCCACCCGCGGCGAGATCGCGGACCTGGAGGCGGAGATCCCCGGGGTGAAGATCGAGCCGGTGGCCGAAAAGGGGATCCGGCTCTCCGACCTGCCCGAACAGGACAGCTACAGCTACGAGCTCGCGCACATCTTCGTCGCGGCGCAGACCGAACGGGAGATGGAGAGCAAATACCGCCGGTGCGTCGAGGCGCTGCGGTTCGACTTCGAGGAGGGATAGCCCATGCGGACGGTGGCCTCGCTGCCGTACGAGATCACCGAGGAGGACCATGTCTGGATCCCGGTGTCCGACGGTGTCCGGCTGTCGGCGCGGATCTGGCGGCCGGTCGCTTCGGACGGTGAGCCGGTCCCCGCGATCCTGGAGTACATCCCGTACCGCCACCGCGACCTGACCTCGGTGCGGGACTCCGTGCACCACCCGTACCTCGCCGGGCACGGCTACGCCTGTGTCCGCGTCGACATCCGTGGTTCGGGGGAGTCGGAGGGCGTCCTCGCCGACGAGTACCTCGAACGGGAGCAGCTCGACGCCGAGGACGTCCTGGAGTGGATCGCCGCGCAGCCGTGGTGTTCCGGCCGGACCGGCATGATGGGGATCTCGTGGGGCGGGTTCGCCGCGTTGCAGGTGGCGGCGAGGAAACCGCCGAGCCTGACCGCGATCGCGATCTCGTCGTTCACCGACGACCGCTACGCCGACGACATGCACTACATGGGTGGCTGCCTCCTCTCGGACAACGTCGCCGAAGCCTCCACGATGTTCGCCTACGCCACGTTGCCGCCCGACCCCGCGCTGGCGGGTGAGCGGTGGCGCGAGCTGTGGCACGAACGGCTGGAGAACTGCGGTCTCTGGGCCGGCGAATGGCTGAGCCACCAGCGCCGGGACGACTACTGGCGGCACGCGTCGGTCTGCGAGAACTACAGCGACGTCCAGGTGCCGGTCCTCGCCTCCAGCGGCTGGGCGGACGGCTACTCGAACGCGGTCTCGCGGCTGCTGGCGAATCTCGACGTGCCGCGGCGCGGGCTGATCGGCCCGTGGTCCCACAAGTACCCGCATCTCGGGCGGCCCGGTCCCGCCATCGGCTATCTGCAGGAGCTCGTCCGCTGGTGGGACCACTGGCTGAAGGACGTCGAGAACGGCGTCATGGACGGGCCGATGCTCCAGACCTGGATGCAGGACAGCGTGCCACCGTCGACCTCGTACGAGGACCGTCCAGGCCGCTGGGTGGGCGAACCGTCCTGGCCTTCGCCGCACGTGCGCCCGTCCGAGCACCGGCTCGCGCGGCACCGGATCGCCCGGCCGGGTGAAGACGTCCCGGAGGAGGACCTATCGGTGGAGTCGCCGCTCTCGGTCGGCCAGTTCGCCGGGAAGTGGGCTTCCTACAGCGCTCCGCCGGATCTGCCCTACGACCAGCGGGAAGAGGACGGCGGCTCGCTCGTCTTCGACACCGACGAACTCACCGAGCCGTGCGAGATCCTCGGTTCGCCGGTGGTGGATCTGGAGGTCTCCGCGAACAAGCCGGTGGCGCAGGTCGCCGTCCGGCTTTCCGACGTCGCGCCCGACGGCAGAGCCACCCGGGTGACCTACGGGCTGCTGAACCTGACCCACCGGGACGGGCACGACGAACCGGAGCCGCTCGAACCGGGCAAGCGGTACCGGGTGCGCGTCGAACTCAACGCCGTCGCGCAGGCGTTCCCCGCCGGGCACCGCATCCGGCTGTCGCTCTCGTCGTCGTACTGGCCGCTGGCGTGGCCGCCGCCGGAACCGGCGATGGTGACCGTCCACACGGGACGGAGTTCGGTCACGCTTCCGGTGCGGCCGATGGCGGAAGCCGACGAGGTCCCGGCGCGGCCGTTCGAGGAACCCGAAGGGACGGAACCGTTGCCCGCGACCCAGATCGAGCCCGGTGAGCAGCGCTGGACCGTCTCGCGTGACCTGATCGACTACCGGTCCGCGCTCGACATCGTCAAGAACGAGGGCAAGGTCCGGTTCGACGACATCGATCTGGACGTCACCAGGAACGTCTTCGAGCGCTACTCGTGGGTGGCCGACGACTTCTGTTCCCCGGTGGCGGAGACGTCCTGGTCGATGACGTTCGCCCGCGGTGACTGGGAAGCGAGGTCCGAGACCCGCACCCGCGTTTCCTGCACTCCCACCGAGTTCGTGATCGACGCACAGCTCGACGCATACGAAGGGGAGCGAAGGACGTTCTCCCGCAACTGGCATCGGACGGTACCCCGTGATCTGGTCTAAGACGAGCCTTCCGG
Organism: Amycolatopsis roodepoortensis; assembly: GCF_024628825.1. Lineage (NCBI taxonomy): Bacteria > Bacillati > Actinomycetota > Actinomycetes > Pseudonocardiales > Pseudonocardiaceae > Amycolatopsis > Amycolatopsis roodepoortensis. The sequence goes on along the minus strand of NZ_CP102415.1, from coordinate 1,389,498 downwards.
CGACGGCGCTGCTCGCGTGGCTGCGCCTTACCAACCGGAAGCGCACCTACGCCGACCTCGACCGGTTCCGCCGGAGCATCGAAAGCAGTCAGGCGAAGGGAGATCGGGGGCCGATCCGCTCGATCAAGCGCCGGTTCGACGCCAGCCGGTCCGAAGTGGACGGACGGCCGTGCTACACGATCCGCCCGCGCGGCGGTGGGGACGGCAAGAAGGTGCTGTATTTCCACGGCGGTGCGTACGTGCACCAGATCCAGCACGACCACTGGCGGTTCTTCGGTCGGCTGATCGACCGCACCGGCTGCTCGGTCACCGTGCCGATCTATCCGCTCGCGCCGGACCACCAGTGCCCGGAGACCACCGCGTTCGTCCGCCGTGCCTACGACGATTTCTCCGCGGGTACCGATCCGGAGGAACAGATCGTGATGGGGGATTCCGCCGGCGCCGGGATCGCGCTGGCGCTCACCAAGGCGTTGCGGGACGAAGGAAGGCCGGTGCCCAAGGAGACCGTCCTGTTGTCGCCGTGGCTGGACCTGACGATGAGCCATCCGGCGCAACCCGCGCTGGACGAGCGCGACCCGTACCTCGCGCTCACCGGTCTGAACGAGGCGGCGAGGCTCTACAGCGGAGAGCTGCCGCGTACCGACCCGCGGCTCACGCCGTTGTCAGGCGACCTTTCCGGACTCGGGGCGCTGACGGTCTACATCGGAACCAAGGACGTCCTCCTCTCCGACGCCCGGCGGCTCCACACACTGTGCACCGAGCAGGGAGTGCCCCTGAGCTACCACGAGTACGAGGGCATGATCCACGCGTGGATGCTGGCGTCGATCCCGGAAGCCAAGCTGGCGCTGGAGGAGATCGCGCATCTCGTGGACCGGGCGCTCGTGAAAATGGTGTAGCCGCGTGAAGAGCGGGTAACCGGAGGTCAACGGCCGGCGCAGCGAGGTTGTACGTCCGCCGGCCGTGAGGTGGACCGGCGTGGGCAACCCCGGCGGGGCAGGGACGCCGGCGCGCCGGTCACCGTGTCCATCCGTCGCACAGGAGCGCTCGATGCAACAGCTGGAATCACTGGGGGAGCTCGCCGCGCTGGTCCGGCGCCGGAAGGGCCTGTACGTGCGGTGGGCGCCGACTCCCGAGCACCGTCCCGGTACGAGCCTGGACGAACTCACCGGCGCGGAACTGCCCGGCCTTTCGGTGAATCCGCTCGATCCCGAACCCTGGTGGCGGGATCAGCCGCTCGAACTCTGGCTGGCCAGGCGGCTGTACGACTACTGCCACCTCCGGCACGAACGCCGTCGCGAGACCAAGCCCTGGGTACTGGCGGGCCGAATCGTGGGCTCGGGTCCGGACAACGAGCCACTCCTGACCGACCCCGAACCCGTCGGAAGGATCTCCACGGAGGTCCTCGGCGAAGCCCGCGATCTGTTGCGTGACAGGGCCCGCTCCGACGCGGACTGGGGTCCCTTACGCCGCCCGCCCGAACTGGGCCGGACCTGACGCCGTAACTCGCGTGCTCAAAGGCGTAACTCGCGTGCTTGAAGGCGTAACTCGCGAGTTACGCCTTCAATCACGTGAGTTACGGCTCCAATCACGCGAGTTACGCCTTCGAGCACGGCGCCGGCCGGACCGCCAGGAGGTCCACGACGTCTTCCGCGCGTCGCCGTTTCTCGAACCGGGCCCGTTGCCGGTCCGCCCCGCTGCCTTCGGCGGTGAGCCGGTCGCAGCCGTCGCGGACGAGATCGAGGTCGCCCGTCTCTTCGAGGGCACCGGCCGCGAAGGTGACGACATCGTCGAGCACGTCGCTCGCCGGGGCGAGGTCGCCGGTCCGGAAATGCGGGCAGCGACCGGAAATCCCTTCCCGTGACGCACGCCAGATCTGCGCCCGCAGGACCTCGTTGGACAGCGGGGAGGGAGCCTCCTCCGTCGCGAGGATCGTGCCGACCAGCCCCCGGATCAGCACCCCGAGCAGAACCGCTTCGCCGGCGGTGGCCGCGACGTCGCCGAGCCGGAACTCCACCGTCGGCTGCTTCTCGGAAAGCCGCACGTCCCAGTAGACCATCGCGCGATCGAGGATGGCGCCCGCCCGGAGCCAGGCGTCGACGATGCTTTCGTAGTGGTCCAGCGAGGTGAACAGCGGCGGTGAACCGGCCGACGGCCAGCGGTTCCACTGCTGGTAGCGCCAGCTGGCGTACCCGGTGTCGTATCCGTCGCAGATCGCGGAATTGGCGGTCACCGTCAGCAGCGCGGGCAGGAAGGGCCGGACGTGGTTGATCACCCGGATCCCGGTTTCCCGGTCGGGGACGGCGATGTGGACGTGACAGCCGCAGGTGTGCGACGTCCGTGCGGTCGCCCCGAAATGTTCGGACATCCGCTCGTAGCGCGGATTCGGGGTGATGGCGGGCAAGGCCGTCTCGGCGAGCGGTGCGCTCCCGCTGGGCAGCAGACGGCAGCCCCGCCGGGCGGCGGCCTGGGCCAGTTCCGCCCGCATCGTCGTCAGCTGCCGCTCGGCCTCGTCATGGGTCGTGCAGATACCGGTGGCCGATTCGGCCTGGGAGAGGGTGAGCTCCTGCTGGAGTTCGCCCTGCTCCTCGTCGTCGTCCGCGGCGTCCACGACGGCGTCGCCCGCCGGGGCGAGGTGACCGGCCCGGTCCACCACGAAGAACTCTTCCTCGACCCCGAAGGTGAGTACGTCCTTGTTCACAACCGCTGATACCCCCGGCCCTCTCGGCACAAACTTGTTTTCGCAGGTCGTGGACGGGGTATTTCACGGCATGACACCGAAGCCGGAGGAGCCGCCGTACCTGCTGGCCGCACAGGCCGGGTCGGTCGTTCGCCACCTGTACACCAGGCTGCGGGACGACGAGCCCGCCTCGCCCGCCGACCTCTGCCGCACCATCGGGGCGTTGCAGCGGCTCACCGACGACCTCGCCAATGTCCTGCCGGGCCTGCAGAAGCAACTCGAAGCGAGCCTGCTGGCCGGCGAGGTGGGCGCGGGGGAGACGCCGGCCGAGGCATGGGCCAAGGTCTCCGAGGTCGGTTACGCGCTCGCGCAGGCTCGTACCGGCGGCCTTTTGATGGCCGCCGAACTGCGCGTTTCCCAGCGGACACTCGGAGAGCTCGCCTCTTCGTGAGGCTCCGTGCTCAGCTGACCGGTTGAGCGCGGACCACCGCCACCGGGCAGTGCGCGTGGTGTAGCGCGTCGTCACTGACCGAACCCAGCAGCAGGCGTCGCAGATCACCGTGATCGCTCCGGCCCAGCACCAGCAGCGCGGCTTCACTGGACTGCACGGTCAACGCCTGCGCGGCCGGGCCCACCCCGTGCACCATCTCCACGGCGACGTCCGGATAGCGCTCCCGCCAGGGTTCGAGCTGCCGGGCGACGAGTTCGTCGGCGACCTCCTGGGGGAGGCCGGGTGCCGGATCCAGTACCGGACCGCCGAGCAGTGGCTCGCTCGCCGGCCCCCAGATCGGCATCCGCGCGACATGCACCGCGTGCACGGTGAGCCCGTGCCGGGCCGCGAAATCGAACGCGAACCCCGCCGCCTGGGCGCTCTGCTCGGAGCCGTCGGTACCGAGGATCACTGGTCCGCCCGGCGGAGGCTCTTCGCCGCGCACGACCACGACGGGCCGTCCGGCGGTCTTGGTCACGCCCGATTCGGTCGAACCGAGGACCGCCCTGGTGAACAACCCGGTGTGGGATTCACCCAGCACGATCATCGCCGCGTCCACCTCGTCCGCGACCGAGGTCAGGACCTCCTCCGGCGTGCCGCCGCGGACGACCGTGCGCACGTCGAGGCCCGGGTCGGAGCGCTTGAGGGCTTCGGCCATCGAGGCGAGTTGCCGGCGGGCGGGTTCCACCTCCGCCGCGTCGTCGGCGGCCTGGGGGACCGCTTCGTTCAACGGTGCCGCGACCGGGTCCGAGCCGGGCGGCGGAAGCCGGTCACGGGTGCAGTACGCCAGGACCAGGCCGAGGTCGCGGGTCTTCGCCTCGGCGACCGCCCAGCGGACGGCGCGACGCGCTTCGGGCGACCCGTCGAAACCGGTCACGACCGGCCCGGTACCGCTTTGTGCAGCGGACATGGAACATCACCTCCGACGCGGTGGTGATACCCGCTCCAGGCTGTCTTCAAGCGATCCGTTTCGCCGGACCGCGTACCTGGGTACTTCCACGTATGACTTCCCTGTCGACGCCCCGCGCGCTTGACGAGAAGCGCGCCTTCTCAGTGGCCTCCGAGCTGCGAGCGCTCGAGGACCCACGGGGACGTCTCCGGCTGCACGTGAGCAGGCCGACCAAGGGGACCGCCGTCGTCAAGGCGAACGGCGAGGTCGATCTCGGGACCGCGCCGCGCCTGTGGGACATGCTCTCCCAGCGGCTTCACGGCAGCGGCACCACGCTCATCCTCAACCTCTCCGAACTCGAGTTCTTCGGCGCGACGGGTATCCGGGTCCTCGAACGTGCGCAGCTGCTGGCCGACGACACGCACACCTGCCTCTTCGTCTTCCCCGGTGAATGCCGGTCCGCACGCCGGATGCTCGGTCTCTACGAGGGCGGCAATCTCCACACCCTGTGACGAGTCACAACCGGGTCGCCCGAGCGGCGAGCGCCGCGCTCACCAGCGCGACGTGTTCGAGCCGGGTGGGATCCAGTCCGGTGAGGTCGGCGATCCGGCGCAGCCGGTAATCGACCGTGTTGGGGTGGACGTGCAAAGCCGCGGCGGTCTGACGGCGACCTCCCCGGCGGAGGAAGGTCTCCAGTGTCTGCAGGAGTTCCTCGTTGCCGTCCAGCGGCGCCAGCCTGGAAGCCAGCCGGTCGAGTGCCGGCCCGGGGCGGGAGAGCTGGTATTCGAGCAGGACGTCGTCGAGCCGGTAGAGCCCAGGCGGCCGTCCGGATCCGATCGCGACGGTGAGCACGTCCTGCGCGAGCTTCGCCGCCTCCGGCACACCGGCCGGTTCCGCCACGGCGGCCCCGGCGACGACCTCCGCGCCCGCGGTACGGGCGACGTCGGCGAGGACGCGTTCCAGCCGCTCCCAGTCCCGTGTGGATAGTTCGCCGGCCGTGGTTTCGTGCGGCAGTAAGGCGATTCCGCCTTCCGGGGTGAGTGAGGTCAGGACGGTGCCCCGGATCTGGCGCTCCAGTTCGACCCGCAGCCGCCGGAGCTTCCGGCGCCCGGCGACCAGCGGGTCGACCCCGTCGATCACCTCGTCCGGATGTGCCCCGACCGACGCCGCGAGGACGACGTAGCACGGCGGCAGGCGCAGTCCGGCCTGTCCCGCAGCGACCTCCGCGGGGTCGCCGTCGAGCAGCGCGGAAAGCACGGTATGCCGCGCCGACCGCTCGTCGTCGAACATCGTCTGCCGCTCGTCGAGGTACCCGGCGCCGACCGCGGGGGTGACCACTTCGAGGTAGCGCAAGGTCAGGGCGTTGACGGCCAGAACGTCGGCGACCTCGTCGGGGCGGGCGTCCGGCGTCAGTGACGCCCAGACCACCTGGACGCCGATGTGGTACGCGGTGAGCACGATGTCGATCGGGATGCCCTCCTCCGCGCGCCGGGCCGCCGACTCGCGGAGGAGGCCGAGCTCCTCCCGCGTCGGCGTGGACCCGGTGCGCAGAGTGTCGATGAACGAGCGCAGATTCTGCTCGATCACCCGGGTGATGTCGCCGCTGAGTTCCTCGGCGGGTAACAGCCCGTACTCCGGGATCCGGGAGACGATCTCGGCCAGCACCGTCCTGGTGAGCGACGGCAGGCCTTCGGTCAGCCGCTCCGCCAGCGGACGTCCGCCGATGCGGAGGCCCGAACCCTTGTCACCCGTCACAACCGCCCATCATGACACCTGGTCAGCGAGCGAGCGCGTCCCGTGCCGAATCGAGGGTCGGGTGCACCGTGAAGACGGCGTCGAGGCCGAGCAGCGACATCGGCCGCAGCAGGGCCCGCTCCTGGGTGACCATGATGAACGGGACGCCCGCTTCTTCGGCCTTCGCCCGGGTCTGGACGAGGACGGTGAAACCGGACGAATCACAGAAGCTGACCGCGGACAGATCCGCGATCAGCGCCGACGGCTGGAAGCTGAGCTCCTCGTCCAGCGCACGGCGCAGGTCGTCCGAGACGCCGAGATCGATTTCACCGCATACGGTGACCACCGTGTCTTCGGCGGAAGCGGTGATCGAGATGTCGAGCGAGGACACGAATTTTCGCGTCGAGCGTGCCGGGTAAGAAGTGGGAGCGCGGTAATCGGTCAAGTTGACTCCTTGCCGGTTTGGGGGGCCGGCTGCTGCCCGGTGGGCATGCCGGACCCGGAAGAGGGACCCGGCGGCTGGTGTCTGAACCGCGACGGGTCAACCGTAGCAGCCTCGTGGCCCGGCACGCCGGTTGAGCGGTGTCCGGCAGGTCGTCAGCCCCTCCGCCTCGTAGGCTGGCGCCACGGGAGGCCGAAATGACGACAGCCGAGGTGATGGCCGAACTGGCCGCGCTCGAAGACCCGCGCGCACGGCAGGTGAACGAGAAACACGGTGACGACCACGGGGTGAACCTCGGCAAGCTCCGTGCGCTCGCGAAGCGGCTGAAAACCCAGCAGGAGCTCGCGCGCGAGCTGTGGGAAACGGACGACACGGCGGCGAAGCTGCTCGCACTGCTGATCTGCCGCCCGAAGGCGTTCGACCGCGACGAGCTGGACCGCATGGTGCGCGAGGCGCGGACCCCGAAGGTGCACGACTGGCTCGTGAACTACGTGGTCAAGAAGAACCCGCACGCCGAGGAGCTGCGACTGGCCTGGTCCGCCGATCCGGATCCTGTGGTCGCGAGCGCCGGCTGGGCCCTGACCACCGAACGCGTGGCGAAGAAGCCCGAGGGGCTCGACCTCGCCCGGCTGCTCGACGTCATCGAAGCGGAGATGAAGACCGCGCCGGATCGCCTGCAGTGGGCGATGAACCACTGCCTGGCGCAGATCGGGATCGACCACCCGGAGCACCGCGCGCGGGCGATCGGCATCGGGGAGCGCCTCGAAGTGCTCAAGGACTATCCGACCCCGCCGAACTGCACTTCGCCGTTCGCGCCCGTCTGGATCGCCGAGATGGTGCGACGGCAGTCGTGATTCGCTGGGTGGGTGGTCCGCTCGTGGCTCCGTCGGCGTTCGTGTCGCGAAAGCCACTTTCGGGACATCGCACGTCTCGAAAGTGGCTTTCGAGACACGCGTCCAAGTCGCCTGCGCAGGCCCGTTGACGTTGTGAAAGCCACTTTCCCAACCTTCAACGTTGCGAAAGTGGCTTTCGCGACACGCCACCTCTCCCGTACCGGTCGATGACTCGGTTCGCCCACTTGCGCCAGCTGCCCAAATCGGGTGTCCCTTGTGGACGATCGGGGTCGCTTCAGCCGAGCGCGTCCGCCTTGATGGCCTCGAACTGGGCGCCCATCCGCGCCGCGAGCGCCTCGGCCGCCCGCAACGGCCGGACCATCACCTTGAAGTCGGTGATCTTGCCCTCGCCGTCGAAGGTCAGGATGTCGCAGCCGTTGATCTCCAGCCCGTCGACGGTCGCTTCGAACTCGTACACGTGGTGCGCGCCGTCCTGGATCTCGCGGACGTAGCGGAAGTCCTCGAACACGCGCAGCACGCCGCGCAGGATCGCCGCGGTGATCGCCTTCCCCTGGTAGGGCTTGAACGCGACCGGGCTGGTGAACACCACGTCGTCGGCGAGCAGCGCCTCGATCGCGGCGGCGTCCTTCGCTTCGACCGCTTCACGGAACGTGGGCATGGGCGATCTCCTCATAGTCAACTTGTTGAGTAGATGTCGCCGAGGGTAGGTGATCACCACGCCACTGTCCACCAAAGTGCCTAATCAACTTTGCGACTAATCCGCTCGGCACTATCATCGCGCCATGGCGCTGCGGAACGCGATCCTCGCGACGCTCCTGGACGGCGAGTCCTCGGGCTACGACCTGGCGAAGAGTTTCAACGCGTCGGTCGCCAACTTCTGGACCGCGACACCGCAGCAGCTCTACCGCGAGCTGGACAAGATGGAGTCCCAAGGGCTCGTGGCGGCGCGAGTCGTCGAACAGCGGCGGCGCCCCAACAAGCGGCTCTTCTCCTTGACCGACGCGGGTGCGGCCGAGCTCGCCGAATTCACCACGCGGGCGCCGAAGCCGACCGCGATCCGCGACGAGCTGCTGGTCCAGGTCCAGGCACTGGAGGCAGGCGACGACAAGGCGGTCCGGCGCGCGGTCGCGGAGAGGATGGCCGTCGCCGAGACGAAGCTCAAGCGGTTCGAGCGCCTTCGTGAGCGTCTGCTCGGCGAGTCCGCCGAGGCGGATTTCCTCGCCACGGCGCCCCGCGTCGGGCCGTATCTGACCCTCGCGCGCGGGATCGCGTTCGAACAGGAGAATATTCGCTGGTGTGAACGGGTACTCGCGGTGCTCGACCGGCGTGATGGAGGGTGATCGGCTTGGGTGACCGGAAAACGGGTCCGAAGTTCCGTCAGGTGGTCTTGGACGGCACGGACGTCCGTGGGCTGGCGGAGTTCTACCGGCGGCTGCTGGTGTGGGACTACCGCCCGGGCGACGAAGCGCCTCCGCCCGGCACCGAGGACAAGGACTGGCTGGTCCTGCGCAACCCGGACGGCGGGGCGCAACTCGCCTTCCAGCAGGTCGACCGGCTGGACGAAGCCAGCTGGCCGGACCCCGGACCGGTGCCCCAGCAACTGCATCTGGACCTGACCGTGGACTCGGTCGAGGACCTCGACGCGCAGCACGCCCGCGTCCTCGAACTCGGCGGGCGGCTCCGGTACGACCGCAGCGAAGACCCGGTGGAACCCTTGCGCGTCTACGCGGACCCGGCGGGGCATCCGTTCTGCATCTTCGTGGCCTGAAACGCGCTCAGGCGCGGCACAGCAGCGCGTCAGGAGTGCGATTCGAGCCGACGCGCCCGGTGTACGCGACACCGGCGACGTATTCGCCCGGCGCGCATTGGCCCTTGTAGCGGCCCGACGCGAAATCACCGCCGGGACTTCCGGATGGCCGGTTGTCGCCGCGGTCGAACCAGACCGTCCGGCCGGTCTTGCCGAGCGGAGTGGCCGACTTGCCGCACAGAAGCGCGGAGAACGCCGCGCCGGTGACGCTGTAGCCGACCGCGGCGTGCTCGGGCGGGCATTGCACCTTGGTGTAGCCGGATGCCCAGTCGGTGTCCACATGGGTCTCATCGCGGACCACGGCGTAGCCCGCCGGGACGGCGAGCCTGCCGGTGCACAATCCCCGGTTCCCGGTATGCGAAAGACCGGCGAGCCGCTGGCCGTCGGGGCAGACACCCTTGCGCGCGCCCGGATTCCAGTCCGTCATCGCGCGAACCTTGCGCGAGGCCTGGAAATCCGCGTAGTCGAGGTTCAGCATGGACCAGCGTTCGGCCTCGGGGATTCGTCCGGAGCGGGAAGGAGCGCTCACCAGCCGTCGCCACGCTGGGCCACGCCAGTCCGTGCCGTCGAGCACGTCGGCGCGTCGGCCCTCGGTGTCCCACGACAGCAAGGACCAGCCGTTGCCCGTGTCGCCCTCGTGGAACCCGACAGCGGGCCAGTAGGCGAAGTCGGTGTCGGTCTCCGCGAGATAGCCGACGAAATTTTCGAACCAGGCTCGGCTGGCCGCGTCGGTGGTGTGACGCCCTTCGCCGAACTCGCTGATCCAGAGCGGCGCGGTGTAATGCTTGCCGGTCTCCGCCGAGACGAAGAACGCCTGCCGGTAAAGGACATCACGCAGTTCTTGCGGCGAAAGGTCGCGGTAGCGCGGATCGTGGGTCTCGCCGGTGCCGGTCGCCCCGGAATGGTTCGGCCCCGTGTACCCGTAGAAATGTGCGGCGTAGACCAGTTTCCCGGAGTCCACGAGCGTATGCGACAACGTGCGGGCGGGCTCCAGTGTGGGCCTGCCGTGGGGAAGGCCGTCCACGGGCAGGCCGGTCCAGTTGATGCCCTCGACGATGAGCAGCAGATCGGGATTGGCCTCGGTCAGGATACGGTCGGCGACCCGCTGGCTCGCGCGTTGCCAGTCCGTGCCGTTTCCCCAGCCCCAGTTGGGATCGTCGAAGACGTCGCGGCGCACCTCGTTGTAGAGATCGGCACCGGCCACTCGTTTGTTCGCGGCGTAACGGCGCGCCATGAACAGCCAGTCGTCCTGCCACTGCTGCTCGGTCTGCGCGGTGTTCCAGCGCTCGTTGCCGTCGAGACCACAGCACCAGCGGGAGGTCGTGGTGTGGTTGTTGAGGATCACCGCGAACCCGCGTGCGGTCAGCCGCGCGACGACGCGGTCGTAGACCTGCAACGGGGTGAGGCCGCGCAGCTCCGGGTTCGCCGGGAGATCGGGGACCGGCCTGGTGTCGTGGATCATCGCGTTGGAGAAGGGAAGCCGGACGCTGTTCAGGCCCAGCTCCGCCAGCCCGTCGATGATCGTGTCGATCGAAGCCCGGTCCAGCCCGAGCGGGGTCTGGTAGGCGATCTCGCCGGCGTGGTGCGTGGCCGGATCGTTCACGTCGCCCGAGCCGGTCCATGTGCCGCTCGCGCCGTGCCAGTTGGCGGCCTTCAGCTTGAACCGGTCGCCCGCCGCGTCGACGATGTAGCGGCCGCGCGTGCTCAGCGGCGCCGCCCAGGCCGCCGGGTCCGCCGTGGCGACGGCGGGCGGGGGAACCACGATGCCGGCGGTCACCAGGGCGGCGAGCAGCACACTCTTGATCCTCACCCGGCGGAGGCTAGCCAGTCACGCGGCCGGTTGTATACGGACGATCGGGTAACTTCCGCTCATGACCACCGCGCTGATCATCGGTGACCTCCAGCGAGGCATCACCGGCAATTACCCGTTCACCGGAACAGTCCTGCCGCCGATCAGGAGTCTGCTGCCGCGTGCGCGGGCGGCCGGCGCGCTCGTCGTGTTCGTCCACTTCGCCTTGCGGCGCAACGGAACCGATCTCCCGCCCGGGAACGCGCTGTTCGAGTCGTTCCACGAGGCGGGGGACACCTTTCACGAGGGTTCGGCCGGGACGGAGATCGATCTGCCTGTCGCCGACGAGGACGTGGTCGTGCTGAAACGCCGTGCCGGCGCGTTCGCCGGCACGGATCTCGATCTGGTGCTCCGCGCGAGGGGCGTCGACACGGTCGCGATCGCCGGAGTCGCGACCAGCGCCATGGTGGCCGCGACGGCCTACGACGCGGCGGACCGCGGCTATCACGTGACCGTGCTGCGCGACGGTTGCGCCGACGGCGATCCGGCGATGCACGGCTTCTTCGTCGACAAGGTGTTCCCGAGCCGGGGCTTCGAGGTCGTCTCGTGCGCGGAGTGGCTCGTCGACGGCGGATAAATCGCGGGACCGGACGGCCCCGATGTGGCACCGTGGTCGCCGACATGATCAAGTGGGCGGCTATGGAGACGAAGCGACTCGGACGCACCGATGTCGAGGTGACGCGGCTGGGTTTCGGCGGCGGGCCGCTCGGCGGGTTGTTCGCGCCACTGGACGACGAGACCGCGGCGGGAGCGCTGGCCGCGGCGTGGGACGGCGGGATCCGGTACTACGACACGTCACCGCATTACGGGATCGGGCATTCCGAACGCCGTATCGGCGAGTTCCTGCGCTCGCGGCCGCGTGATTCGTTCGTCCTGTCGACGAAGGTCGGCCGTCTGCTGGTACCCCAGGATCCGGCAGGGAGGATGGATCCGGCGGGCTTCCACGTCCCCGCCGCGCACCGCCGCGTACGGGACTTCACGCGCGACGGGATCCGGCGCAGCGTCGAGGATTCCTTGGTGCGCATGGGCCTCGACCGGATCGACGTGCTGTACCTGCACGACGCCGAAGAGCACTTCGACGACGCGCTGCGCGACGGCTATCCGGCCCTCGCGGAGCTGCGGTCGGAGGGGATCGTCGGCGCGATCGGCGCCGGCATGTACGACACGGCCATGCTGACCACTTTGGTCAAGGAGACCGATGTCGACGTGATCATGCAGTCCGGCCGCCACACGCTGCTCGATCACAGTGCGCTCGACACCTTTCTGCCCGCGTGCGAGGAACACGGTGTCTCGGTGATCGCGGCGTCGGTCTTCAACTCCGGGCTGCTCGCCGTGCCCCGGCCGGCCGAGGGAGCGCACTGCGACTACGAGACCGCCGCACCGGAAGTCGTGGAGCGGGCGAACCGGATCGCCGACGTGTGCGAGGCGCACGGTGTGACACTTCCCCAAGCGGCCATGGCCTTTCCGCTCCAGCATCCGGCCGTCGCCGGCGTCGCGGTCGGGATGCGGTCGGCCGAAGAGGCACGACGCAACGTGGAGTCCTTCGCCGCGGAGGTCCCCGCACAGGTCTGGGCCGATCTGCGGGCCGCGGGTTTGCTCCGTTCGACAGCGATTAGGGTGGTCTGATGGTGTCGGTGAAACAGGTCCAGGTCACGTTCGACTGCGCGAAACCCGAGCGTCTCGCCCGTTTCTGGTGCGAGGTGCTCGGCTACGTCGTGCCGTCGCCGCCGGAGGGGTTCGCCACCTGGGACGACTACAACCGCACGCTGCCGCCCGAGCAGCAGGACGCCAGCTTCGCCTGCAGTGACCCGACGGGCGTCGGCCCTCGGCTGTACTTCCAGCGTGTCCCCGAGGGCAAGGTCGTCAAGAACCGCGTGCATCTCTGCGTACGGGCGGGCACCGGGCTCGTGGGGGAGGAGCGGCTCGCCGCCCTCCAGTCCGAACGCACCCGGCTGGAGGCGCTCGGCGCGGTCTGCGAGCGGGTCATGCTCGCCGACGGGGAGAACGAGTCCTGCATCGTGATGCAGGACATCGAGGGCAACGAGTTCTGTCTCGACTGACCTCAGGCGGCGCGAATACTGAACGTCGTGACGCAGAAATCGCCGTCCGCCGTGCGATCCGCGATCACGGTTCCCCTGGCGGACCGTCCTTTGGCGACTCCGGCGACATCGGCAAGGACGAACTTGGCCGTCCCGCTGGTGGTCGTCACTTGAACGCGTGAACCCAGCGGGAGCAGGGAATCGATCTTGTCGTCCATGAACCTCTTCTGTGCCTCACAGGCCAGCGCGATCGCCGACGGCTTGTCCCCGGCGGCGATCTCGGCGAGGAAGTCCGCGATCACCTGAACGCCCTTTTCAGGCGGCCGGGCCGGGCGCCTGGTGATGGTGATCCTCGGACGGCTGACCCTGGTGCTGCTCGGGCTTTCCGTCGTGCTCGTGGGTGAAGAGGTGGTCGTCGTGCTGCTGGGCGGGACGGGCAGCGAGATCCCTGGTCCCTTGCGGAGCAGGAAGCCGGGCGCGGCGAACGCGGTGACACAGAAGGCGACCAGCGCGATCACCGCGACCAGGATCCCGATGGCGACACCGGGTTTGATGGTCGGCGACTGGGTGTTCTGCTGCTCGGGCAGTCCTGGATAGGTCATCGGATTCACCTTTCGTGCGGATCTGGATGGGCGATCCGACGAGGTGTTTCCGGGGTGGGTTCCGATCCTTTCAGTGGTCTTACGGCTGCCGCGGAAGGTGTTCCGCGACAGAGAAAAGCGTGCTGTGGCGGGTTCGCGTGACACGCGAACCCGCCGTCGGACGTCAGCAGGGTTGCAGCAGCCAGCAGAGCCGGTACTTCGCCTGATAGGTCGTGGAAGTACCCGGCGCGATGATGTTCTGCGTCCGCGCGCCGCCGTGCGCCCAGCCGGTGTAGGCGTACTTCAGGTTGAGCGGCGGCAGGTTCTGCGGGCTGTCCGCGCTGATCGAATTGGTGGATCCGGCGATCACCGTGCGGGAGAACGGTGTGCGCTGCTGCGTGCCGCCGACGGTGAGCATCGCCTGGCTGGGATTGGAAGTGAAGTTCAGCGACACCGTTTTCGGCTGGAGGTCGACCGTCTTGCTGCCGGTCCGGCCGGTCGAGTCGGTCGCGGTGAGCGTCAGCTGCAGGTACGACGGGTAGTCGTGGTCCGGTGCGACGAACGAGCCCGACGCGACGCTGGGGAAGTCCTGGACGTTGTGCGTGTGGCAGGTGCCGTTGGTCGCGCAATGCCGGATCGCGAGCCGCCACGAAAGCGCCGATGCCGGGAGTTGCCCGTCCTGGGCGTCGACGGCGCGGCCGGAGAAGGACACGTTCTGGCCGACGGACCAGGTCAGCGTGCCCGCCGGGCTGTCGATGACCGGCACCGGGTCGAGGCCCTCCGGGTTGCCGACGGTCACCCGCACCATCGTGGTCGCGCTCGCGCCGTGGGAGTCCGTCACTCGCAACCTGGCGTCGACGGCGGCGGCGGCGGTGTAGGTCCAGGTGGGGTCGGAGGCCGACGAGTCGTCGTACGCGCCGTCCGCGTCGAGATCCCAGGCGTAGGACAGGGTGTCCCCGGCGTCCGGATCGGTGGACGAGGAGCCGTCGAATCGCACGGTCAGCGGTGCGGGCCCGCTCGTCGGATTCGCCGTCGCCACCGCGGAAGGCGGCCGGTTGGTGCCGCCGGGGTGGCTCACGCGACGGAGTTCGCCGCTGCCCAGCGCGACGTAGAACAGGTCACCGCCCGGTCCGGTGAGCACCTGCACCGGGACGTTGGCGCCGGTCACGAACGGTACGAGACGGCTCGGGCTCGGCTGGCCGCCGACGGTCTGCATGGCCCAGATGCAGCCACGGGACGAGTCGGAGAAGAACAGCGCGCCGGCGTACTCGGCGGGGTAGTTGCTGCCGGATTCGAACGCGATCCCGCTGATCGACGAGCCTCCGGTGGGGCAGGGATCGCTCGCCACCACCTTGGCGCGGTGGTTGTAGGCGTAGTACGGGGCGGAGTGCCCGCCTGAGGAGTACAGGGACTCGCAGCGGTCGAGGTTCGCGCCGTCGTACCCGGCCTGCCTCGCGGTGCCTTCGAAGCAGGGCCAGCCGAAGTTCTCCGCCACGCCGTCACCGACGTCGGCGACGCGGTTGATCTCCTCCCAGGTGTCCCAGCCGACGTCGCCCGCCCAGAGCTCGCCGGTGCCCGGCCGGAAGCCGAACCGGAACTGGTTCCGCGAGCCGTAGGCGATCACGCGCCGGGCGTTGGCGTCGGCGCTGTTCGCGAAGGGGTTGCCGGGGACGCCTTCGCCGGTGTCCGGGTCGATGCGCAGCACCGTGCCGTTGAGCAGGACCGGCTGCCCGGCCGGTCGACGCGGCGACTGCGAACGCAGCGCGCCGCCCTCCGCCGTCGGTGGCGCGAGGTTCGTCCCGGCGGGTGAAGGCGGATCGGCGCACGGGTTCCCTGCCTGGCCGTAGTCGGCGAAGGTGAAGCTGGCACCATCACCGCCACCGGCGTACAGGGCCCCGTCCGGCCCGAAGGCGAGCGCGCCGACCGAATGGCTGGGGTATTGCTGGCACCATCCCGTGACCAGAGGTTTTTCGCTGACGGCCGTGCCCGCCGGACCCATCGTCAGCTGCGAGACCCGGCCGGTCACGACGCAACCCTTGTCCGTCGCACCCGGCGGGGCCGGGCAGGTGTCACCCCATCGCGGCGCGGTCCCGCCGGGTTCGGCGTCGAGGGTGTACGAGACGTAGACGTACGGCCTGGCGGGAAAAGCCGGGTCGACGGCGAGCCCCAGCAGGCCGCGATCCCAGAAGTCCTGGGTCTGCGTACGGAGGTCGGCGAACACCGTCGCCGTCGGGTCGGAGAGCGAGTCGAAGACCTTGACCAGACCGCTCTTTTCGGCGACGAACACCCGGCCGTCCGGCGCGAACGCGGTGGCCGTCGGCGAGCTGAGCCCGCCGATCGCCACCGTGTCGGTGAATCCGGCCGGCACCGCGGCCGCGGCGGGCGCGACGGTGACGAGACCGACCGCGAGCGCGCCGGCCAGCGGGCCGACCACGCCCACCGCCAGCGCGCGCCGTGATCTTCGGGGGAACGGGAAACGACGGGAAGTCAGCACACGAACTCCTCCTGCGCGGGGACCGGCCGGAACAAGACGGCTCTCCGGTATGCCGTGTGGAGGCCGGAAGTTGTTACGCGTCTGCCAGAAAACGCACGCGAGGGCAGCCGGGCACGTCGCGAAAGCCACTTTCGGGACATCAGATGTCCCGAAAGTGGCTTTCGCGACATCCCCGTTCCGGAGCCGGCGGGATCCACGCGCTCCTGCCGGGGAACCCGGTCAGCCGGGCGAGCGCGCCGAATCCGTCATCGGTGCCGGGCCAGTGCGCGCGGACGGCGCCACGCGGCACGACGGTGACGACGATGGCGTTGTCGGCATAACCCGTGCTGGCATACGGACCATTCACCCGTTCGGAATAAGATCCGCTTCGTGGTCTCCCTTAGGCGGGTCTCGGAGCAGTGGCGTCGGCTGTTCGGCCCGGTCTGGTATCTGCCGGTCGCCTTGACCCTCTTCGCCGGATCGCTGCTCCCGGCGCTGCAGAGCCACGGCACGCAGTTCGGCGGGATGCCGAACCGCCCGTACGACCTCTTGGCAGTGGCCGGGATCGCCCTTCAGTGCGTCCCGCTCGTGGTGTGCGCCCGGTGGCCGGTGGCCTGTTTCGCGGTGGTGTCACTCGGTTTCGCCATCGACCAGTTCGGGGGTTACCACTCGGTCGCGGGCACGGCGCTGCCGATCGCCTTGCTCACCGTGGGGCTCCGGCTGGAGCGGCACCGTCGCGTGGCGGTGATCGCGTTCTCGGCGGTCTACCTCGCGACGGCGATCGCGTTCGCCGCGCTCGGCGGGACGGAGCCCGTCTCGGGCTACGTGACGTTCTATCTCGCGCTGGTGCTGGCGTGGGGGATCGGGACATGGCTGCGGTCCAGCCGGGCCGCGGAGGAGGAACGACGGCTCCGCGTCGCCGAAGAGACGCGAGCGGCCGAACGTGCCCGGATCGCCGCCGAGCTCCACGACGTCGTGACCCATCACGTCACGGCGATGGTCGTGCAGGCCGAGGCGGCCCGGTACCTGACCGACGCGCCACTCGATCAGAGCCTGACCGCCGTCGCCGACACCGGGCGGCGGGCCATCACCGACCTGCGTCACCTGCTCGACGTGCTCGACCCCGGCCACGGCGCCGACGCGATCCCGACCCTGGTGGAGCGCACCCGGCGGGCGGGGCAGCCGGTGGAGTTCTCCGAACAGGGCGAGCCCGCGGCGGGGGACGCCGGCCCGGTGGCCTACCGCGTCGTGCAGGAGGCGCTGACCAACGCGCTGAAACACGCGCGCGGCAGCCGTACCTCGGTGCTGGTGCGCCACGGAGACGGGGAGATCACCGTCGCGGTCGACACGGAGGAGTCCTTGTCCACCCCGGAATCCACGGGCGGCGGCCGGGGCCTCGCCGGGCTCCGCGACCGGATCGACGTCCTGAACGGCGAATTCAGCGCGGGCCGCCGAGGCGACGGCGGGTTCTCCGTCCGCGCCCGCATCCCCGCCGGGAACCCGTCGTGACCGCGCCGATCCGGGTGCTGGTCTGCGACGACCAGCTGCTCGTCCGCACCGGGCTGGTGACCATCATCGGCGCCCAGCCCGATCTCGAGGTGGCGGGCGAATGCGGCGACGGCCGGACCGCGGTCGACCTCGCCGCCCGGCTGCGCCCCGACGTCGTGGTGATGGACGTCCGCATGCCGGTGCTCGACGGTATCGAGGCCACCCGCCTGCTGGCGGGAGCCGGTGTGGCCGAGCCCGGCAAGGTGCTGGTGGTGACCACGTTCAATCTCGACGAGTACGTCTACCGGGCGTTGCGCGCCGGTGCGAGCGGGTTCCTGCTCAAGGACACCCCGCCCGACCGGCTGCTGCACGGGATCCGCACCGTGGCCGCCGGCGCGGCCCTCCTGGATCCCGAGGTGACCCGGCAGCTGGTGGGCAGATACGCCGCCCGGATCCGGCCCCCGGAGGACCAGGACCCGGACGGCGGTCCGCTGACTCCCCGGGAACTGGAGGTGCTCCGCCTCATCGCCGACGGCCTCTCCAACAGCGAGATCGCCGCGACCCTCATGATCAGCCAGGAGACCGTCAAGACGTTCGTGTCGCGCATGCTCGCCAAACTCGGGCTCCGCGACCGGGTCCAGGCGGTCATCTACGCCTTCCGCCACGGCCTCGTCACCTGAACCGTCCTATTTGGACTTCGCGGCTTCGTCGGTGACGCGCTGGATCGCGCGGACGGCGAGATCCGGCTGGTCGACGTAGATGTAGTGCTCACTGTTCGCGGCCGTGCTCAGATTGCTGCGCCCGGACAGGGCGAGCCACTTCCGCTGGCCCTCCGACCACGCCCGCTCCAGGCCCGCGCCGTACTCGGGGACGGCCGTGAGGTACGGCTTGCCGTGCTGGATCACCTCGACCGGGATGTTGCCCGCGGAGCGGACCTCGCCGTCGGTGACCACCAGTTTCTCCGGACCCTGACCCGCGAACACCGCCAAGGTCTGCTGGCGCAGTTCGGCCGCCATCCCGGTGGCCGAATCCGGTATCTGCTGCCGAAGATCGGCCTCCTGGGTCGGCGAGGTGGCGTCCATCAGCACCAGTCCCTTGACCCGGTCCTGGTGGTCGGGGGAGTACCTGCCGGCGATCAGCCCGCCGAGTGAATGCCCGGCCAGCACGACCGGCTCGCCGCCGGCGACCCGGTCGAGTACCCCGGTCAGGATCTTCCCGGTGGTTTCGAAACTCTGCGGCCCGTCGGGCTGGTCGCTGGCGCCCGCGCCGAGCCGGTCGTAGGAACAGACCCGGCCCTGCGCGGCCAGCGTGTTCTGGAGCCCGGCCAGTTTCGTGACGTCGTCGCCCCCGCCGTGCAACAGGACGACGAGCGGCCGTCCCTCGACCGGCTCACCGGCGCACGACACGTTCACCGAACGTTCGCCGACCTTGATCTTCTGCGTTCCGGTGAACGCGGCCCGATCCTGAGTGGCGGCGCTGCTGTTCGCGGGCGCCTCCGGTTCCGCTTCCGTGGCTTCGTCGCAGGCCGACAGTGCCACGCCTGCCACGGCGCAGCACAGTGCGATCAGAGCGGATGCCTTACGGGACATGGTGAACTCCTGGTACAGGGGAACGATTCACCCGGCACGCTACGGATCCGGCCGCCGGGAATCGTCACCATGCGGAGGACACTTGCGCGTAGCTCGCACGGGGGACAGGACGTCAGCCGTAGGCGCGCAAGAAAACGTCGACCCCGTCGGTGAGGATCTCGAGGATCTCCGCCTTGCCCACCGTTTCGTCCTCGTCGGTCACGTCGAGGACCAGGCGCATGGTCAGGGCGACGAAGTGCTGCATGGCACGCCGCGGGTCGGTCAGCCGGAGCTTGCCGTCGGCCGCGAACTTCGCGAACCGTTCCTCCATCATCCGTTCGGGTTCGTCCCGTGCCGCTTCCGGCAGCCGTGGCGCCACGGGGGCCTGTGAACTCAACCGCCGGAACGTCGCGTAGTCCGAAGTCGGGAACATCCCCGTCGTCACCCGCCGCGCGAAACCGAGCAGGGCGTCGCGGATGTCGCGGTCGTCGGCGAGCTCTTCGTCGATCGCCTTGCGGACGGTCGCGACCACGGCGTCGTTGGCGCGGCCGAGCACGCCGCGGAAGAGGGTCTGCTTGTCGCCGAAGTGGTCGTAGACGGTGCGTTTGGACACTCCGGCCCGCGCCGATATCGCGTCGACGCTGGTGAGTTCGTAGCCGTCCGACACGAACAACGCCTCGGCGGCGTCAAGGATCGCCGCTCGTTTGGCCTCGGCTCGCAGCCGACGGCCCGGTGTCAGCGCGGTCGCTCTCGGGGTCGCCATGTTCTCATCGTATTCTCAGCCGTAGAAAACTGCACCGTGTAGTGTAGTTTTTGAGGCGGGTGAGCCGCCTTTCCCTGAATCCCGCACAAGGAGTCCTTCATGCAGGAGAGCAGGATCGGCGCAGGACCGCACGCGAGCTGGAACGGACCGCTCATCGGCCTCGTGGCGGTGCTGGTGCTCGTCAACTTCATGGTCGACACGGCCATCACCGCACCGCTGCTGGTCCTTCCGGAGATGCTCGACCACTTCGGCACCGACCAGACCGCCTGGCTCAACGCCAGCGCGATGCTGGCGGGCGTGATGTGGGCGCCGTTGCTCGGCAAGAGCGCCGACGTGTACGGCAAACGCAAGGTGCTCGTGCTGACCTTGCTGCTCAGTTGCGCGGGCGCGCTCGTCTGCGCGGTCGCACCCAGCCTCTGGGTCTTCGTGCCAGGGCGCCTGTTGCAAGGGGCGGCCGTGGCCGCCTTGTTCCTGTCCGTCGCGATCGTCCGCGAGATCTGCGCGCCCCGGATCGCGATGATCGTGGTGGGCATCGTGACGTCGGGATCCGCGGTGCTCAACATCGGTTCCCGGTTCCTCACCGAGAAACTGGCCGCGGAGTTCGGCTTCCAGATCTTGTTCCTGATATCGGCCGTCGTGGCGATCGCGATGGCGATCTGCGTCCGCGGCGTCCTTCCCGAATCCGTGGTCAAGACGCCGGGCCGGATCGACGTCGGCGGGGCGCTGCTCCTCGGCGGCGGTCTTGCCGGAGTGCTCGGCTACATCAGTCTCGGCTCGGAGTTCGGCTGGCTCGCCCTCGGCCCGGTGGTCCTGCTCGCCGGTGGTGCCGCGGCCTTGGCCAGGTGGTTCCTCGTCTCGAGCCGGAAACCCGATTCGCTGATCGACGTCCGGCACCTCGGCGCGCCCTTGGCGCTCACGTTGCTCGTGCTCGTCCTCGGCACCGGTTCGTACCAGAGCATGCTCCAGCTCATTCCGCTGGTCAGCGATGTCTCGGCGGACCAAGGGCTCGGGTACGGCCTGGCGGGCCAGGGAACGCTGGCGCTGCTGCTCGCGGCACCCGGTATCGGCGTCATGATCGGCGGCCCGGTGGCCGGACTGCTCGCCACCCGCGTCGGGCCGGCGATGACCCTGGCCGGCGGAATCGCGCTCGGAACCGTGGCCACCCTCGGGATGTTCCTCGGTGTCTCGCAGTTCCCCGTCGCGGTGTTCTTCGCCTTCCTGCTGGGTTTCACGGTCGGCGCGCTGGGAACGTCCGGCTTCAACCTGGCGGGCGGCCTCGCGCCCGCCGAACGGCAGGGCATCGTCTCCAGCCTGGTCATGGTCGTCATCGCGATCGGCTCGGTGGTGCTGGACTTCGTGGGTGCCGCGGTGCTCAAGTCGACCGCCGTGTCCGCCGGCGGCGAGACGGTGAATTCGGGAACGGGTGTCTTCACCTACATCACCATCGCGTCCGTCGCCTTCGCGATCGCCGCGGTCCTCGTCGTCCTGCTGGTGCGAAAGTCGCGCTCCGGCACCAAAACGCCGTCACTGGCGACTCTCTGACGGAATCCGAGAAGGGAAACGAACATCGTGAAAGGCACTGTTCTGGTCTCCGGCGCGAGTATCGCCGGTCCCGCCGTCGCCTTCTGGCTGCGCCGTCACGGATTCTCCGTGACGGTGGTGGAGAAGGCGGGCGCGCTGCGCGGTGGCGGCTATCCGATCGACATCCGCGGCACCGCCCTGGAAGTGGCCCGCCGCATGGGAATCCTTCCGCGGCTTCGAGAAGCGCATATCGAGACACGCTCGCTCACCTTCGTCGACGCCGACGGCGGCGAGGTGACGTCGGTGAACCCGCAGGCGGTGACCGGCGGAGTCGACGGGCACGACGTCGAGGTGCGGCGTGGCGACCTGGCGGAAATCCTGTACGGAGCCACGCGCGACGACGTGGAGTACGTCTTCGACGACTCGATCGAGGCGCTCACCGAACACGAAAACGGTGTCGATGTCACCTTTCGGAGCGGGGCGCGGCGCGGTTTCGACCTGGTGGTGGGCGCCGACGGACTGCACTCCCGCACCAGGGAACTCGTTTTCGGTCCCGAGCGTCAGTACCACCGTTATCTGGGCTATTGCTTCGCCGGCTTCACCATGCCCAACGAACTCGGCCTGTCGCGGGAAGGCATCATCTGGAACGCGCCCGGCCGCGGCGCGGCGCTGTACGCGGTCAAGGGAAGCGAGAAGGTCCACGGCTTCCTGGTCGCCGCGCGCCCCGAACCGCCGTACGAAGTCCTTCGCGATCCGCAAGCGCAACGTGACCTGATCGCCACGACTTTCGCCCGTGACGGCTGGGAAATCCCGGCCATGATCGGCGCCATGCGCGAAGCGGACGACCTGTTCTTCGACACCGTCAGCCAGATCCACCTGCCGCGCTGGTCCAGCGGCCGGATCGGGCTGGTCGGCGATGCCGCCTACGCGCCGTCGTTCCTGACAGGGCAAGGTTCCAGCCTCGCCCTCGTCGGCGCCTACATGCTGGCGAGGTCGCTCGCCACCACCGCGGCCTTCGACGCCTACGAAAAGGAGACGCGGGAATTCGTGGAACTGAACCAAGCGCAGGTCGGCGTGGGTGAAGCGGCGCTCTTCCCGGTCACTGCCGAAGCCCTTGCGCGACGGGACAGCAGGCTCCGCGGCCTGACCACCTTGCCGACGGAGACCGGGCGGCCCGCGCACACCGCGCTCGTCCTGCCCGATGCGATCGTGGCACCGCAGCGGGGCTAGCGCGACAACTTCGGTGCCGCAGGGATCGAGTCGCGTTCGACGGAGAAGACGGCGAGGAAGTAGTTCGCCGTAGCGCAGTTGACGTTCTCGCCGCCGGTGAGTTTTGGGGTCAGCGTGCCGCCTTCGACGGTCAGTTCGGCGCCGTCCTCGGCGCAACCGGGCACGACGAAGGCGAAACCGCGCCGATCGGCCGGCGGTGCGTACGCCAGCGCGGCACGGGCTTCGGCCGGATTCGCGATCTTGGCCTGCTCCAGGGTTCGCAGGAACCCTGGAGCGCCGGCCGTTCCCAGCTCCACGGGTTCCAAGCCCGCCAGGCCGCCGGCCGAGCCGAGCTTTGTGAACGCCTCCAGTTCCGCCTGCGCCGTACCGGTGCCACAGCTCGCCACGACCAGGAGGAGGCATATCGCGATCCATCTCATGCGAGGTGGACGTAGCGGGTCCGGCTCGCGGTTGCGTCGTCCGGGTCTCGAAGCGATATCGTTCCGGTCTTCGCGGCGACCCGAGACGGACCGCCCGCGCGCGAATGTCCACAAAGGATAATCGGCGCCGATCGAACGCCTGATTGATGGCGCGATGTCCGATTTGGCGAGGGGTAAGGCAGAGGTGGCGTCGGTTGGGGGTGTGGAGATCGGGACGTTGAGTGTCCCTATCTCCACACGCCCTCCTGTGTCAGGGACGGTCTCGCCGGACTGTGTGGATTTCGGTTCATCCAACGCACCGAAATCCACACGGTGAGGGACGCGGTCCGGCGTCAAGAGAACGATCATCGCCACTCGCAACCCCCTTGCGGAACAGCGCTCAGACGTCCAAAAAGGACGGAGCTCCTACGGCTGCCGTCCACGCCGGAAGGGTTCGACCCCGACGACATGACGGGAACGGGTCGGCTCAACGAGGACCTTGACCCGCCGTTCGCCCGGGATCCGCCATTCGAACCGGTCGGTCCCGACGTACTTCTTTGCCAGCCGGTCCATGCACCGATCGGCCTCGTCACCTTCGACGAACTCGACGACCCGGCCGTGGATGACCACCCGGTCGTAGGGATTCTCCGTGTCCAGGCACGACAACGACACCCGGGGTTCGCGGCGCAGATTCTCTTCCTTCACCCGGCCGACGGCGGTGTTGAACACGATGTGGTCGCCTTCGACGTCGATCCACATGGGGGAGACCTGGGGAGAACCGTCCGGGTTCACCGTGGCCAGATGCCAGAACCTCGGTGCCGCGACCCACTCGCGGATCTGTTCGCTCAACTCGGCCACGCGCTCCTCCAGGGGTCGGGACGACGATTGTCGCACCTGGGGCTGGCCCTTGACACACGTGAAAGTATTTTTCCAACCATACGACTTGTGCGTTGCCGGGGTTGTGGCAGACGAGACGACGACGATCCGGGCCGGCGCCTCTGGGGAGAGGAACAGTCCATGCGGCCAGCCCGCCGGATCTCTGTCGTACTCGCGCTCGGCCTCACGGCGGGGATCGCCTTCGCGTCGCCGACCCTCGCAGGTCCGTCCGGTGACGACTACTACCAGGACGCGCTGGGCAAGACCGGACCCGAGCTCAAGGCGGCGTTGCACAAGATCATCAGCACCGGTACCAAACTGACGTACGAGCAGGTGTGGGACGGGATCAGGGCCACCGACGAGGATCCGGCCAACAAAGCGAACGTCGTGCTGCTCTACAGCGGCCGCTCGCAGGCGAAGACGGCCAACGGCGGGGGAGTCGACGACTGGAACCGGGAACACGTCTGGGCCAAGTCGCACGGCGACTTCGGCACGGCGGTCGGACCCGGTACCGACCTGCACCACCTGCGCGCGGAGGACGCGTCCGTCAACAGCACGCGCGGCAACAAGGACTTCGACGCCGGCGGTTCCCCGGTCGAAGAAGCGCCCGGCAGCTCGACCGATGACGACTCGTTCGAGCCGCGCGACGCGGTCAAGGGCGACGTCGCCCGCATGATCCTGTACATGGGCGTCCGCTACGACGGCACCGACGGTTTCCCCGACCTCGAACCCAACGACGCCGTCGACAACGGGTCCAAACCCAACATCGGCCGGATCTCGGTCCTGCTGAGCTGGCACACCCAGGACCCGCCCGACGCCACCGAGCAGCGGCGCAACCAGGTCATCCACGACCAGTTCCAGCACAACCGCAACCCGTTCATCGACCACCCGGAATGGGCCGCCTCCATCTACGGCTAGGCCGTGTCCGGTAAGTCTGTTCGATGGGCTTCGTGATCCAGGTGGTTCCTGACGGTGCGGGCGGGCCGGCCTCGTACCGGGTCGTACTCGGCCGAGCCCGCCCGTGCCGTCAGGGAGCGCCTGGGCGCGGAGACCGCGAACATGACTTGCAGGACACGGCCTAGGCGATCTTCCGGAGGAAGCACACCCTGTCCTGGCCGGGGCCGTCGTAGTCGCTGTGCACGGGGAGACCGTCGACCTCCCGATCCCCGGGTTCGAGGGTGAAGCCCATGGCGCGATGGAAGGCGATGGATCCGGCGTTCCCCGGCGAGGTGATCGCACGGACTTCCGTACGGCCAGCCTCCGCGGCGCGCTGGACGAAGGTCTCGTAGAGGCGGCGGGCCGTCCCCTGTCCGCGGAGTTCCGGATCCACGCCCACGAAATGGATGTACGCCCCGGCGTCGTCGGGGGAGTGGAAGCCGACGAGGAACGCCCTGATTCCGGTTTCGTCCTCCATGACCAGGCTCGTGCCGGAGAAGAACTGCAGGAACAGCTTGGGCAGCAACAGGGAAAGCTCCCTGGCCTCGGCGGGGGTGCGCGAGTCGCCCCACCATCGCTGGACCCGGTCGACGATCGCGCTGTGGTCGGAGACGTGGGCTCGGCGCGGTTCGGGCATGGGGTCCCCTCTCGGACGATCTTGACGCCATCCCGTTTCTACCGTGCCGTCAGCCGGTCGGCGAGGAAGGCGAGGATCTCGTCCCTCGCACGCCGCGTGGGATGCCCCTCGGAGTCGACGAAGTGCGCGGTGACGACGCTGTGCGGGGTGCCGACCAGGTCACGGAAGAACGGTGGCGGGTCGGTGTTCGCGGCGCTGTCCGGCAGCACCCGTCCGTCGAAAGCGTCGCCGAGGAGGGCCTGATAGGCGGCGAATCGCTGCCCGGTGCACCAGCGGTCGCCCTCGAAGCGGTAGGCGAGCACCTTCAGGCCGTCGCGCGCGATCCGGTCCCGGACCTCGGTCGCGTCCTCGTCGGAGAGTTCGAGCGCGCCCTGGTCGTCCAGCGGCAGCGACGGGTGGTTGACCACGGGTGCGACGACGGCGGGTTCGAGCGCCATGGTGAGGGCGAAGTTGCCGGTGAAGCAGAGGCCGATCGCGCCGACCCCGGGGCCGCCGCATTCGGTGTGCGCGATCCGCGCGAGCCCCCGCAGCCACCGCGTGACGGGGCTGGTCCCGCCTCCGGCGAACGCCCGGAATTCCGCGCTGACACACGCGCGGCGCACCACTTGCTCGCCGTCCTCCGCGGTCGGATAGGCGCCGTCGCGCCCGAAGAGCGAGGGGACGTAGACGGTGAAGCCGGCGTCTCGTATCCATCGCGCGAACCGGAGGACGTTGGGACTGATGCCGGGCATTTCCGGCATCAGCACCACGCCGGGGCCGGATCCCGCGACGTGCACCGTTTTCGTCACGCCGTCCACCTCCACGAGCCGGTGGGAGAAGTCGGTGAGGGCATCGTCGGAGTGTCCACGCATGGCGAAAGCCTCGACCTGCGCGGCCTTCGCGGGGATAGGCCAGATCGCCGGATTCCGGGGTAATCTCGCCACATGCTGCGAGTGGGGGTCCTGGCCTACCCAGGCTGCTTCGCGTCAGAGGTGTTCGGTGTCCCCGATCTCCTCACGATGGCCGCGCACGTCGCGGGGACGGACCACGCCGGATACGAGGTTTCCGTCGTTTCCCCTCGCCGCCGGGTCACGGTGTCGGGCGGTGCCGGGGTGGTCGTCGCGCCGCTGCGTGAAGTCGACGTCCTCGTCGTGCCGGGATTCGAGCTCGTACCGGGGCAGGACATCGACGCGAAGATCGCGAACCTCGCACCGGAGATCCAAGCGATCCGGTCGCACGCCGCCGCGGGCCACGTCGTCGTCTCGCTGTGTGTCGGCGCGTTCCTGCTGGCCGCGGCCGGGCTGCTCGACCATCGCCGCGCCACCACCTCGTGGCTTTTCGCGGACGAACTGGCGCAACGGTGCCCTGAAACCGAAGTCCGGCCCGAGCGGCTCGTCGTCACCGACCGCGGAGTCACGACGACGGCGGCGTTCAGCGCCATGTACGACTTCGCGCTCGGGCTGATCCGCGAGCACAGCGGCGCCGAAGTGGCGCGGACGACGGCGCGGGTGGCGCTGGTCGACGACGCGCGGTCGTCGCAGACGCCGTACGTCGACACGCGGCTCCTGCCTCAGCCGGGCAACGCCTTCTCCCGCCGGGTCATGCGATGGCTGGACCAGAACCTGGCCGTCCGCTACGACCTCGCGGCCTTGGCCGGACGGTTCAACGTCAGCACCCGGACGTTGCTGCGGCGGTTCGCGGAGGAGGCCGGGCAGACACCGCTCGAATACCTGCATTCCTCACGCGTCCGGCGCGCCCGCCACCTCCTCGAAACGACGGATCGGACGGTCGCCGCGATCTGTGCCGCCGTCGGCTACCGGGATCCAGGGACGTTCGCGGCCCTTTTCGCGAAGCACACGGGACGGCGGCCCGGCGACTACCGGGCCGCCTTCCGGCGCGTGTGATACTTTCCTCCAGTAGTCAGTGTCACTGAGTACTGGATCGAAGAGGGTCACGATGGACGGTCTGACCGAGATGCTGAAGGGCACGCTCGAGGGTTGCGTGCTGGAGATCGTCGGCGGCGAGGAGACCTACGGGTACGCCATCACTCGCCGGTTGAACGAGCTCGGCTTCGCGGAAGTGGTCGAGGGGACGGTGTACGCCATCCTGCTGCGGCTGGAGAAGAACGGACTGGTCCAGGTGACGAAGCGGCCGTCCGAGCAGGGGCCGCCGCGCAAGTTCTACGCGCTGAACGACGCCGGGCGCGAGGAGCTCGCGAAGTTCTGGGCGAAATGGGAATTCGTCACGTCGCGGATCGACGAACTCAAGGAGGGCGGGAAATGAAGTTCTGGGACACCGTCACGGGCAACGATCTCACCAGGGAATGGAAGGCCTTCGAGGGCAGGGCCGGGGCCTTGCCCGCCGACCACCGGGCGGCGTGGGAGGAGATCACCGCGCATCTTTCGTCCTATTCGGACTTCACCGGCAGGAACCTGTTGCCGATTCTCGACGGCGCCCTCGGGCTGTTGGAGGAAACGGCCGCGGACGGCCAGAGCGCGCGCGAGGTGCTGGGCGACGACATCGAGGGCTTCTGTGCGGCGCTGGCCGGAGGGGAGCGCCGCCGTGGCTACCGCGACCGCTGGCGTGAACAGCTGAACAGGAACGTCGCCAGGAAACTGAAGCAGCTGGGAGGCTGACGTGGGCATCCAGGACATCATCGAGGGCAAGAAGCAGTGGCGTGCGCACGTGGCCCGGGTCAAGGCGCTCCCGCCGGACTACCAGATCGTCTACAAGGAGATGCAGAAGTACCTCTTCAAGGTGGGACCGGTCGACCTGGCCGACGGGCCGCTGCTGCCCGGGATCGTGGATTTCTTCGAGGAGGGTGTGGCGTCCGGAAAGGGTGTGATGGCACTCATCGGCGAAGACGTCGCCGCGTTCTGTGACGAGCTGATCAAGGACACGCCCACCCACGCGGATCTCTATCAGGAGTCCCTCGGCAAGTGACGCCAGCTCATCCGGAAGCGCATCCGGCAGACGACGGCGTCCGAGCGACGGCGCAGGGCGCGGGCGAGCACGGCTCCGCGCTGGTTCTGCAGGATCCGCTGCCACCAGTGCTCCGGTTCGACCTCGGCGATCAGCACGAAGACGTGCCGTCCGCCGACGGTGCGGAGGTGTTCCACGAGCGGTTCGCCGAGGCGGCGGCGTTCGTCGTGGAGCTGAACCAGGGCCACTTCGGGGTGCCACGCTTCCCAGGCTGCCACGAAATCCCGTGACGCCTGCTCGTCGTCGGGATGGGTGACGTGCACCGCCTGGACGTGGTCGCCGAGTGACAACGCGGCGGCGAGGGCGTCCCGGGTCAGGCGGGAAACGGTGTGGACGGGGACGATCACGACCGAACGGTTCGGCCGCGGGGGAGCCGGGGTGACACCGAGTTCGAGCCGGTCGCCGATCCGGCGGTAGCTGCGTTCGACCCATTCCATGGCCGCCACCAGCAGCGGCAGCGTGAGGACGATCAGCCAGCCGCCCTCGCCGAATTTGGTCGTCGTCACCACGATCGCCGCGGCTCCGGTGAGCAGCGCGCCGAAGCCGTTCAGCGTGGCCTTGGCGCGCCAGCGGGCCGGGCGGGTGCGTCGCCAGTGCCGGACCATTCCGAGCTGGGAGAGCGTGAACCCGACGAACACGCCGATCGCGAACAGCGGGACCAGGGTGTTCATGTCACCGTCGGTGACGACGAGCAGGAGCGCGGCGGTGACGGCGAGGAAACCGACGCCATGGCGGTACACCTGGCGTTCGGCGCGCAGGGCGAACACATGCGGCAGCTTGTTGTGTTTCGCCAGCAACTGCGCCAGCACCGGCAGCCCGCCGAAGGAGGTGTTCGCGGCCAGGGCGAGCAGCACCACGGTCGAGAACTGCACCAGGTAGAAGCCGAAGCCGTCGCCCAAGGACGCCGTGGTCACCTGCGAGAGCACGGTGACGCCGTCCACCGGGTGGATGCCGAACTTCCCGATCAGCACGGCGATCCCGATGAGCATGACGCCGAGCAGGCCGCCCAGTGCGATCTCCGCGTGCTGAGCGCGGCGAACCCGCGGTTTGCGGAACGACGGCACGGCGTTGGCGATCGCCTCGACACCGGTCAGCGCCGCGCAACCGTTCGCGAAAGCCTTGAGCAGCAAGAGGATTCCGACCGTCTGCAGGTTCTGCGGGTGTTCCGGCGCGGCGATCACCGCGGCGGGCTCGTCGCGGACGAGGCCGGCGACGACCACGGTCAGGATCGCGCCGACGTAGATCACCGTGGGCGCGACGAACACCCTGGCGCTTTCGGCGATGCCGCGCAGGTTCACGCCGGTGACCAGTGCCAGAACGCCGAGGCACAACCACGGCTTGTACGGCAGCAGGCCGGGGAACGCCGACGTCAGCGCGGCGACCCCGGCCGCCACGGAGACCGCGACGTTGAGCACGTAGTCCACGATCAGGGAAGCCGCGGCCACCAGGGACGCCCGCCGTCCGAGATAGGTCCGGCTGACCCCGTAGGCGCCGCCGCCGTCGGGGAACGCGGAGATCACCTGGCGGTAGGACAGCGTCAGCACGCCCAGCAGTACCGCGATCGCGAGCGTGACCGGCAGGGTGAAGCCCAGACCCGCGCCGCCCGCGACGGCAAGCACGATCACGATGGCTTCGGGTCCGTAGGCGACCGACGCCATGGCGTCCAAGGACAGCGCGGCGAGCCCGCCGACGACGGAGAGCCGGTGCCGTTCGGCGCGGTCGGTACCGCGCTCGGGGCGGGTGAGTGTCGTGGTCACGCCCGTCAGCCTGGGGTTCTGCCGCACTTCGGTTCGAGGGCGTTGACGGGTTCTTGACACCGATCCGGGTGAACCCGACAGCAAACTGACGCCCTTGCGTGACCACTAGTCAGTGCTACTATCTACCAGTAGTCAGTGCTACTGAGTAGTGCTCAAGAAGGGGTGGATGATGGTCGTGCGGCAAACCGAGGCGATCCGGGTGCGAGGCCTGGAGAAGTCGTACAAGGCTCTGCATGTCTTACGAGGCGTCGATTTCGAGGTGGCGCGGGGCAGTATCTTCGCCCTTCTCGGCTCCAACGGGGCGGGCAAGACCACGGTCGTGAGGATCCTGTCCACGGTGCTCAAGGCGGACGCGGGGACGGCGAGCGTCGCCGGCTGGGACGTCGCCACGCGGCCGGCCGACGTGCGGGAAAGCATCAGCCTCACCGGGCAGTTCGCCGCCGTCGACGAGATCCTCAGCGGACGCGAGAATCTCGTGCTGGTCGCCCGGCTGCGGCAGGTGAAACAGCCGGGCAAGATCGCCGACGACCTCCTGGCACGGTTTTCGCTGACCGACGCCGGCGCGCGGAAGGTGTCGACGTATTCGGGTGGTATGCGACGGCGGCTGGACATCGCCATGAGCCTCATCGGGAATCCGCCGGTGATCTTCCTGGACGAGCCCACCACCGGGCTCGACCCCGAGGCCCGTGCCGAGGTGTGGGCCGCGGTGAGGGAGCTCGCCGCCCGCGGCACGACGGTCCTGCTGACGACGCAGTACCTGGAGGAGGCCGAACAGCTCGCCGACCGGATCGCGATCCTCCACAAAGGACGGATCATCGTGAACGGCACGCTCGCCGAACTGAAACGGCTGCTGCCGCCCGCCGAGGTCGAATACGTCGAGAAACAGCCGTCACTCGAAGACGTCTTCCTGGCCATCGTCGGCGCGGACAAGGAAGGGAGCGGACGATGAGCAAGCACTTCCTCGGCGACACGACCGTCCTGCTCGGCCGCTCGATGAAACACGTCACGCGCAGCATGGACACCATCGTCACGACCGCGATGATGCCGGTCGCCATGATGCTGATGTTCGTCTACGTCTTCGGCGGCGCGATCGAAACGGGGACGGACTCGTACGTGAACTACATGCTGCCCGGCATCCTGCTGATCACCGTCGCGTCGGGGGTCGCCTACACCGCGCTCCGGCTCTTCACGGACATGAAGAGCGGGATCTTCGAGCGATTCCAATCCCTGCCCATCGCTCGCTCGGGCGTGTTGTGGGCGCACGTGCTGACCTCGCTGGTCGCCAACCTCATCTCGCTCGTCATCGTCGTGGGCGTGGCCCTGCTCATGGGCTTCCGGTCCACCGCGGGCGTGCTGACCTGGCTCGCGGTCGCCGGCATCCTGCTCCTGTTCACCCTGGCGCTGACCTGGCTGGCCGTCATCCCCGGCCTGTCCGCGAAATCCGTCGACGGTGCGAGCGCGTTCTCCTACCCGCTCATCTTCCTGCCGTTCCTCAGCTCGGCCTTCGTGCCCACCGCCACCATGCCCGGCCCCGTGCGGGCCTTCGCGGAGCATCAGCCGGTGACGTCGATCGTCAACGCCATCCGGGATCTCTTCGGCGGGCAACCGGTCGGCGACGACATCTGGATCGCCCTTGCCTGGTGCGCCGGTCTGCTGATCGTCGCGTACGCGTTCGCGACGATCAGCTACCGGCGCAAGATCTCCTGACGTCGCCGGTCAGTCGTCCGGGCCGCGCAGGGTGAGGACCACGCGGAGCACGTGTTCGACCGCGGCCGGGAACGCGGCTCCGCGTAGTTCGCCACGGCTGACGAGGGTGCGCCCGGCGAAGTCCAGCATCCGGTCCTCGCCGAGACGCCGGACGGTCAGCGTCGCCACTTCCTCGAGGTCGAGGTCGGGATGGTCCATGCGGGTCAGCGCGAATTCGATGAGCAGCTGTTCGTCCGTCACTTCCCACCTCCGCCTCACCTCGAGGATACGGCCGCGGTCAGCGCGGGACGCGGCCGAGGAAGTCCCTGACGAGGGCGGCGATCTCCGCGCCGTGGGTCTCCAGCGCGAAATGCCCGG
This sequence comes from Amycolatopsis roodepoortensis, assembly GCF_024628825.1. Taxonomy (NCBI): domain Bacteria; kingdom Bacillati; phylum Actinomycetota; class Actinomycetes; order Pseudonocardiales; family Pseudonocardiaceae; genus Amycolatopsis; species Amycolatopsis roodepoortensis. Next base: position 1,357,464 of record NZ_CP102415.1, on the reverse strand, counting down.
CGTCGAGCAGGTGCAGTTCGGCGTCGGGCAGGTCGCGAAGGAACGCGCGGGCTCCGTCGGCGCCGAAGATCTCGTCGTGCTCGCCCCAGGTGATGAGGGTCGGCGGCCGGTGCTCGCGGAAGTACCGCTGGAAGTCCGGGTAGGCGTCGAGGTTGAACTGGTAGTCCCAGAACAGCTGCAGCTGCACCTCCTGGTTGCCGGGGCGGTCGAGCAGGGTCTGGTCGAGGGTCCAGGTGTCCGGGGCGAGCCGGTCCAGCCGGTCGGCGGGGACGCCGTGGGTGTACTGCCAGCGGGTCGCGGCGGGTTTCAGGAGCTCGCGCACGGCTTCCTCGTGGGTTTCGCGGTCCTTGGCGTGCGCGAACAGGACGTCCCAGAACGGCGTGAAGCCGTCGACGTAGGCGTTGCCGGACTGGACCAGCAGCGCGCTCACCCGGTCCGGGTGACGGCTCGCGATGCGGAGCCCGATGGGTGCCCCGTAGTCCTGGATGTACAGGGCGAAACGGTCCAGGCCGAGCGTGTCGATCAGGCCCATGGTGATCGCGGTCAGGTTCTCGAACGAATAGTCGAACCGGTCGACGGGCGGAGCGTCCGAATATCCGAAGCCGATGTGGTCGGGGGCGATGACGTGGTACCGGTCGGCCAGCGCCGGGATCAGCGTGCGGAACATATGCGACGACGTGGGGAAACCGTGTAGCAGCACCACGGTGGGCGCGGCCGGATCGCCGGCTTCCCGGTAGAACACGCTGCGGCCGTCGATGGTCGCCGTGCGGTGCAAGGTGGCTTCGGACATGGGTGGGTGCTCCTCGCGATTGCGTCTAACCGTCTAAATGTTTGAGAACGGTTAGAGGTAAGCAGGAGGAGACCTAACCTGTCAAGCGGTCGACGGAGGGTAGGATGACGGCTGTGTCCCAACGCCCCTTGATCGGCGAGCCGATCGCCCTGGACCTGCTGAACACCACGTGGCCCGAACGTGGTGAGCAGCGGGACGTCTTCGACGAACCCGGCGGGGTCGCCGCCTGGCTGGCCGAGTGGGGCCTACCGGATACCCCGGGGGCGGAGGAACCGTTGCGGCACACGCGTTCCGTCCTGCGCGAGGTGCTCGAAAGCCCGGGCGCCTCCGCCGAACGCGCCCTGAACGAAGTGCTGGCGCGCGGGCGTTTGCGGCCGGAGCTGGGGCAAGGCGGCCCCGAAGAAGTGATCGAGGTCGAGGAAGCGGCTTGGCGGCCCGCGTGGCTCGCGGCGTACGGCTACTTGAGCCTGCTTCGCGCGCGCCCGGAACGGATCAAGCGGTGCTCGGCGTATCCGGTGTGCACGCTGTACTTCGACGACACGACCCGGAACGGCACCAGGCGATGGTGCTCCATGGAAACCTGCGGCAACCGGGCGAAGGCCGCTCGTCACTATCGCCGCGAACGGACGGCCTAGCTACCGCCTCGCAAATCGGTTCGCGGTCGTCGCGCCCACGTGTCGCGAAAGCCACTTTCGGGACATCAGGCGTCGCGAACGTGGCTTTCGCGACGTGCTCCGGCCCCACGATCACTCGCGGGATGCCGTCGGCGGCACCAGTGTCCACAAAGGGCCTTTTTTCGAGGCGATGGTGCCTGATCAGGCCGGTTTGAGTGGCTTCACAAGGGGTCGTGAGTGACAAAGAGGGTTAGAACCCTCCTTGCCGCCCGCGGCCCCACATGAAGCCGGACAGATAAGCATCAAGCGTCCTTTGTGGACACTCGGGCAGACTTGCAGGACACCGCCTGGGCCGTCCTTTGAAAGCTACCGCCTAGAACCAGCGGCGTCGCTTCACGGCGCTTTCCTGCAGTCCCAAGCTTCCGGTCAGGAAGAAGGTCCCCGTCACGATGTTGCCGGGCGCGGGTGGCCGCTCCAGATCGGTGGCCGCGATGGCGACGTCGAGTTCGATCGCGGCGATGGTGCGGACCCGGATCCGATGGAACGCCTTGCCGGTGGCTGTGTTCACAGGGGTTTCGGCCTTGACGACCTCGCCGGCGAACAGCGCGTGGGCGGAAGGCGTCCAGCCGGGCGAGGGTTCCTCGAGAGCGAAGGTGCCGGACGGGATGAAGTAGTCGGCGGCGAACTTCGGTCCGTCGTCGTCCTGCGAGGCGTAGTAGGCATCGGCGTCGGCGTGCACGGTGATGTCTTCGGCCAAGGCCGCCAGCACCAGGGAGCCGGACTCGAGCCGCCCGCCGGAGTGGGCGAGGACCGCCCGGTCTTCCAGTTCGACCGCGACGGGGCAGACCATCTCCCCGCCGACGCCGTCGAGGAGGTCGAGCATCGCGGTCTCGTCGTCGACGAGGTGAACGTCGCTCACCGGCACCGCGGGCGCCGTGCCTGCCAGGCACGGCAGAAGGAAGTCGATCTCGCCCTTGCGAACCTGCGCGACCAGCCGGGCCCCGGACGGGTCCGTCCAGACGTGTTCGCTGGTCTTCTTGCCGACCTGTCGGGCCGTGCCCGCACTGATCAAGGAGACCACTCGCTCGCCGAACTCGTCCTGGTCGGTGACGCCGATCCCGATCGCGTCGAAATGGCTGGACATGATCATTCCCCCTCGCACTGTCCGCTGGAGACTACTGGTGGACCCGATCGAGGTCATCCGGGTTTCGGAATGCGGATCGTGACGAACCAGGCCGCCCGCCGGGTCGGGAGTGCCGAACGGGGTGCCGGTCGAACGTGTCGCGAAAGCCACTTTCGGGACATCAGGCGTCGCGAAAGTGGCTTTCGCGACACTGGCGCCGGCGGCGAGGTGGCCGGCGCGGGTGAGTGGCCGGGGGCGAAGGCCTCACCGCATTGGACGCGGCGAAAGGAGCCGTCACCCCGACCACCGACCTCGCCCGCAACACGCCATCTCGAGCGCGACCTCGCCCGCTCGCCACCAGACCGGGTCCGACCTGCCGGTCCCGCTGTCACGCTGGGTCGGCCATTCGGCCGAGGTACCCCCGGCCGATGAGCCGATCCAGCTGTGATCATCACCCCATAGCGTGACGACTGTCAGCAATTCGTCGTCTACGGGGAGTTCACGATAATGCTTCGCAAAACAGGCGTACTGATGGTCGGGCTGGCCGCGGCGGGAGCGGTGCTGGTACCGGGGATCGCGGCGGCGGCCGACGGGCCGACGCCCTACGTCATCGGTGGGCGCGACGCCACCGAGAACTATTCGTTCATGGTGTCGCTGCAGGAGGGCGGGCGGCACTTCTGCGGCGGTTCGCTGATCAGTGAGGACTGGGTGGTGACCGCGGCGCACTGCGTGCGGGGAGCGCAGCCGGGGCAGATCCGGACGAGGATCGGGGCGCGGCAGCACGACAGCGGGGGCACCGAGACCGGGGTCAGCCGGATCATCGTGCACCCGGACTTCACCGGGGAGGAGCCGCTTGGCCAGGACATCGCGTTGGTGCGGCTGGACAAACCGGTGACCGAGCAGCCGATCAAGATCGCCGAAGCCGTCGGCGGCACGGGGACGGGGACCCGGATCCTCGGCTGGGGCGAGCACTGCGCCGAGCAGAACTGCGGCGCGCCGGAGATCCTCCAGGAGCTGGACACCAAGGTCAGGCCGGCCGAAGACTGCCGCAGCCTCGTCGCGGGCAAGGAGATCTGCACCGGTTCCGACACGCCGGACGCGATGGGCTGCTACGGCGACTCGGGCGGGCCGCAGATCAAGGGCAGGCCCGGTGAGTGGGAGCTGGTCGGTGCCACCAGCCGCGATGGTGACGCGGATCCGAAATGCGCCAGCGGTCTGGGCATCTGGACCGACGTGACGGTGTACCGGGACTGGATCGCCGAGCAGACTGGCCGGACGCCGGCCGTGGCGTGATCTCGGGGGCGTGTCGCGAAAGCCACCTTCAGGCGGAAGTGGCTTTCGCGGCACGTCCCTGACGAGCGTTACCGGCGGGTCTTTTCTTCCAGCGCCCGGCGCCGAGCGGTCACCTCGTCGGGGTCGTCCCCGAGGACCAGCAGTTGCAAGGTGCTCCGCCTGATCGGAGCGTCCGTGCGGCCGGTGTCATGACCGGCCACGATGAGCAGGCCACCGTCCGCGAGCGCCGGGCGAACCTCGGCGAGCAGGTCGGTGAGTGCGCCGGCGACGGTCAGCTTCACGGACTCGGCGGGGCGGTCGAGGGCGTCGGGGCGGACGGACTGCATCGCCAGCAACGGGATCGAGCCACTGGTGATCCGGAAGTTCAGGTCGAGCACGACCTGCTGGCCGTCCCTGGTCAGAGCGCAGTCGAGGCTGCACAGGCCGCGGTAGCCGACATCGGCCGCGCGCTGGGTGATCGCCAGGCATTCGGCGAGCAGTTCGGCGGGAGGAGTGGTGACCGCGCCGAAGATGCCGCCGGTGTAGATCCCGGTCGCGTCGACGCGTTGTTCGGTCACGGCGAGCAGGCGGGCCCGCGCGTCCGCTCCCACGTAGAACTGCAGTCCCCAGTTGTGCACGATCTGCAGGTACTCCTCGACGACGAACTCGCCGAGCACGTCGGTGAACGCCGGCAGGACGATCCGCTCGCCTGCCTCGTGCAGATAGACGTCGAGGCTGCCGCCGTGCGCGTCGTTGGTCGCGGCCTTGAGCACCCACGACTTCTCCGCCGGCGCCGCCTCCGCGAGTTGCGCGCGGGTCACGACGCTGCGGTGCGCTTGGAACCGGGGATCGACCAACGTGGTGATGCTGGCCTTGTTGTTCAAGTAGCCGACCAGTTGCGCGCTTTTGAGCGCGCGTGCGTCCGGGCACAGCGTGGTCGGCTGGGGGTACTCCATCGACATCAGCAGGCCGTCGGACATCGCTTCGGTCACGCGGGCGGCGAATTCCCGTTCGCTTCGGAACTCGCGCAGATCCGTGCCGACAGGCAGGCCGCCGGCCCGCAGGAGCGCCAGCAGATCCGGGTCGGTGCCACCGGCGCTGCAGATCACCGGCATGTCGGCCGCGACGGCGATCGGTCGTGCGGAGACGACGTCACGGCTGTGACGGTGCCTGTTCACTGGTTCGGCGGCGGCCAGCTCGGGCCGCGCGCAGAGGGCGATGCCCGGGCCGTACACATCGGTGAGGGAACGAGGAGCGCTGACGGCGTACGGCAGAACTACGGGGACACTGATGGAGGATCTCCTGTGGGAGTGAGTGGGACCGGCCAGAACCGGCGGTGGCGTGCGGGTGGAACGGGGGAACCGGTGCCGCCGGCCGGGTCAGGCCTGCTGCCTGACTCCGGTCGACGAACGAGGGCAGGTCGGTCGTCGGCGTCCTGGCAGGAGGCTCCGACACCCAGGCTACTCCCGATGTCCGGCGGGTGACCCCGATGGTGACCAGCTCGTCTGCCGCGTCTTTGCCCGTAGGGGCAGCCGGGCGTACCCGAAGGTCTGCCGTCGCGCGGGTGTCCTGCCGTCGCCGCCCCGACCATCGTGGGAGGACCGCCGTCCGAGGAGGTCCGCAGTGATCCATGAGGTCGATGAGGCGCTGCGCCTGCTGGTCCGGGGTGAGGCCCGGCGCGGCAGCGAGATCGAAGTCGCGTTCGACGCGCCGACCAAGGAGTGGGCGTCGCGGCGCAACGCTCCGACGGTGAACGTCTACCTCTACGACGTCCGTGAGGACCTGCGCCGCCGCTCGCGGGGCCTGCTCAACGAGTACGACCCGCTCGGCAAGGTCGCGGCTCGGCACCTTCCGCCCCGGCACATCAAGCTGTCCTATCTGGTCACCGCTTGGACGCAGCGCCCGGAAGACGAGCATCGCGTGCTGTCCGACCTGTTGCTCGGCCTGCTCGCCCACGATGCCGTCCCGGAGTCGGTGCTCACCGGGTCACTGGCGCGGATGGGCCTGCCGGTGCCGATGACGGTCGCGTTGCCGCCGCCCGAAGACCGGGCGTTCGCCGACGTCTGGACCGCCTTGGGCGGCGAGCTGAAACCGTCGCTGGACGTCGTCATCTCCGCTCCTGTCCACAGTGGACGGGTGTACCCGGCCGAACGGCCGCCGAAGGAAGGCCTGAAGCTCGATACCGGGGACGGCGACGTGGTCGGGCACCGGGTGGCGGAGAGCGGGGCGGTCGAAGGACAACGCCGGGTCGCGATGGCGCGCACCCACCGGAAGTCGCGATGAGCCTGGAGTATCTGTTCGAGCGGCTGGCCCGGCTCGAACAGCGGATCCGGGACGCGGTCGAGAGCCGCCGGGCCGCCGACCCGAACCCCGACGACCCCTTCCGCGGGCTGTACCTGTCGGACGAAACGATCGACGCGCTGCTGGAAGGCCACCGTGAGCCGTTCCCGCCGTTCACGGACTCCGTGCCGGACGGCCGCCTGAACCCGTTGGCGAAGCGCGCGGGACTCACCGGTGTCGACGTCGAACTGCTGCTGGTCGCGCTCGCGCCCGACCTCGACAGCCGGTTCGAGCAGTTCTACGGCTACCTGAACGACGACGTGACCCGCCGCCGGGCGACAGCGGGCTTGGCCCTGCGCCTGTGCGGCATCCCCGAAGCGTCCGCCGCCGGCCGGGCGCGGCTCGACGCCGACGCTCCGCTGATCACGTGTGGCCTCCTCACCCTCGAAGAGCAGGACCGTCCCTTCCTGTCACGCACGCTTCGGGTACCCGACCGGGTGGTGAACCACCTGCTGGGCGACGATCGGCTCGCCCCGGAACTCGCCGGATGCGCCCGCCTCGGCACGGAGCTCACCGACGTGTCCGGTGCGGATCGGCTCGCCCGGGCGATCAGGGGCCAGGTCGGATTGGTCTACCTGAGAGAGCATCCCGGCGGGGGCGCGGAAGAACTCGGCGCCGCCGCGCTGACCGGGGCCGGATTTCCCGCGCTGGTGGTCGACGCGGCGCGGTGGCAGGGCGAGCTGACCGGTTCGCTCGTGCGGGAGGCGTTGCTGCGCGGTGCGGGTTTGGTGCTGGGGCCGGTCGACGATTCCCCGCATCTGGAGAAGCTCGTTCATCCGGCGGTCCCGGTGATCGTGCACGGCACCGGGGCCTGGGACCCACGGTGGAGCGCCATCCCGCCGTTGCAGCTCGACGCGTTCCCCCTGTCCGCGGCGAGCCGGGTGGGTCTTTGGCGCGGCCATCTCGACGGTGTGCTCGCGCCGGATGTCGACCCGGGAGCGGCGACCGCGCATTTCGTGCTGGGGCCGGGGCAGATCGCCCGTGCGGCGAAGGCGGCGTCGGTGACGGCGCTGGCCGATGGCGGGCCGGTGCGGACGTCCCACCTGCGCGCGGGCGCGCGGAGCCAGAACGCGGCCGGTCTGCAACGGCTCGCCCGGCGGATCGAACCCGTCGTCGGCTGGAGCGACCTCGTGCTGCCCGCGGGCGTACTGTCCCTTTTGGACGAACTGGCCGCGCGGGCACGCTACCGGGACCAGGTGCTCGACGAGTGGCGGATGCGGCCGGGTGGCGGCCGCGGCCGGGGTGTCACGGGGCTCTTCGCCGGGGATTCGGGGACGGGCAAGACGATGTCCGCCGAGGTCATCGCCGCCTCGCTGGGGATGGATCTGTACACCGTGAACCTGGCGACCGTGGTCGACAAGTACGTCGGCGAGACGGAGAAGAACCTGGAACGGATCTTCACCGAGGCCGCCGGTGTCAACGGGGTGCTGCTGTTCGACGAGGCGGACGCGATCTTCGGTAAGCGGTCGGAGGTCCGCGACGCGCACGACCGGTACGCGAACATCGAAAGCGCGTACCTGTTGCAGCGGATGGAAACCTTCGACGGCATCGCGGTGCTGGCCACCAACCTGCGGGCGAACCTGGACGAGGCGTTCACCCGCAGGCTGGACGTGATCGTGGACTTCCCGTTGCCGGACGTCGAGTTGCGGCGTCAGTTGTGGGACCGCTGCCTCGGCGCTCGGCTGCCCCGGGCCGACGACCTGGACCTGGGTTTCCTGGCCGAAGCGTTCGAGCTCGCCGGAGGACATATCCGCTCGGCAGCGGTGACCGGCGCGTATCTGGCCGCGGAGGCCGGCCGCCCGGTGGCGATGCCGGATCTGGTCGGCGCGGTCGCGCGGGAGTATCGCAAGCTGGGCCGGCTGTGCCTGGACCGCGAGTTCGGCCCGTACCTGGCGATGGTGACCGAGGGCTGACCTGCCCGTTCGGGCAGCCGATGCCGCCCCTTCGGCCGTGCGAGGCAGCCTGGCGCGCGGCGCCGCGACGGCGCAAGCTGGACAGGCGGCGTAGCGACCCGAGGGAGCGGACCATGCGCGGGCACAGTCACGACAACGACTTCGAAGCGAGCCTGCGGCCGAAAGGCGACCGGCCGGAACGGGACGATGGCGGCCTGCTCGGCCGCGCCGCCGCGGCCGGGCGCCCCGACGTCCTCGGCCCCGCGGGCATGCTGGATCTGCAGCGCGCGGTCGGAAACGCCGGTGCGAGCACCCTGGTCGAAGAAGAACGTTCGCCGGTGCACGACGTCGTCGGCTCCGGTGGCGGTTCGCCGCTGGACACCGAGACCCGGGCGGATATGGAAGGCCGTTTCGGGCACGACTTCGGCGACGTCCGGGTGCACACCGACGGCGCGGCGCACGACTCGGCGAAGGCCGTCAACGCGCAGGCCTACACGGTCGGTTCGAACATCGTGTTCCAGCGGGACAAGTACGACCCGGGGTCGGACGCGGGCAAGCACATGCTGGCGCACGAGCTGACGCATGTCGTTCAGCAGCGGAGCGGACCGGTCGACGGGACCGACGCCGGCGGCGGGGTGAAGGTCTCGGATCCCTCGGATCGGTTCGAGCGCGAGGCCGTCGCGAACGCGGACCGGCTGATGTCGGCTCCTGCGCCTGCACCTTCTCCTGCCGTCCAGCGTTGCGAGGACGACGGCGATGCGCACGTTCAGCGCGAAGAAGCTCCTGAGGCCGAGGAAGGCGAAGAGGAGAAGATGGCGCAGACGTACGTGCAGCGCGAGGAAGAAGCCGAAGAAGAGGCATAGTTCCCGGGTCGTGAGTGGTGATGACGGTTAGAGCCAAGGGTTTCTTGAATACCTGCGGTCGGGCGGTTTCGCGTGACCGAGGAAACGACACACGTGACTGGACGGGCGGCCCAGTCTGTATCGGCGTTTCTTGCTCGCCGGAGCCTTGCTGAGTGCCGCCCTTGGCCCGGGTTGCGAAAGCCACTTTCGCAACGTTGAGGGTGGCGAAAGTGGCTTTCGCAACGTCGACCGTGGCCGGGCCCGGCACCACCCTGTGAACATGTCGCGAAAGCCACTTTCGGGACGTCTGGTGTCCCGAAAGTGGCTTTCGCGACACCACTCCCCATGACGGACAAGGGCCTGGCACCGACAGTCGCCGAAAGCTCGTGAGTGATGATGACGGTTAGAACGATCATTGCCACTCACGACTCCCGGTGTAAGACCATCAGGTGCCGTCCGGTCCCTTGAAGCCAGGCTGGATGGTCCAGATTCCCGTTCCGCTTTCCGCGGCGCCATTGGATTTGTTGCAGGTTCCGCACATGCCGTGAAGATTGTCGAGTTTGTTGAAGAACTTCGTGCGGGCATCCTGATCGGATTTGCGTCCGGTGTCGTTCCAGTGCTTGATCACGGAAGGATCCTTGTGATCGAGGTTTATCGCGGAGTTTCCTATTCCTGGGACAAGGTGTGGCGACTTGTAGTCCTTGCCGGGGCAGATGTACGAGGTGTTCATCTTGAACACCGGGTCGTGCTGCCAGCGAGCCGCTTCCCGCAGTTTCTGGCTCATCAGGCGACTGAGTTCCGACTGGCGCTTGAGTTTGGCGGGGCCGTTGAAGCTTCCGTAGAACGTGGGGCGGAACTTGCCGTCGGTGCGGAACTCGGAGCGAACCTCGCCGCCCAGTACGTAGGTGGACTCTTTGAGCATGTCCAGGTCGATCTCGTGACCGATCGCCTGCAGAGTGGAGGCGATGAGGCGCCGCTCCTGCCAGATCGCGGCCTCGGCGTTCTGGATTTCCTCCCGGGCGTTCGTGGCGAGGGCGTCCTTCAGTTTCGTCTCGTGCCCGACAACGACGCCGCGCATTTGTGACAGCTGGGTCGCCACGGCAGGCCTGTTCTTGATCATTTTGTGCTCGAGTGCCCGGTCGATCTTGTCCACCAGGGGGTCGGCGTCGCTCGCCATCATCAGGACCGGACGGCCGCCGCGGACTTCCATGTAGAGGGAGTGACTGTTGCCCTTCATGGTGACCGCGGTCTTCTTCTTGAGTTTGGCGAACAGCGCGTCTTTGAGGGACTTCGCGCCTTCGACGACCTTGGCTCCCTTGCCCTTCAGCTTCGTCCAGATCTTCTTGCCCGCCTTGACGATCGTCCCGACCACCGTGTCGATCACCTTGCCGACCGGGGCCTGGACCTTCTCCAGGATCGACTTGATCTTCTCCGAGATCCCGCCCAGCCCGAGCAGGCTCGCCAGGAACCCGAGCACCATCGGCAGCGCCTTGGCCAAGGTCCGCTCGATCAGGCCCGCCACCGCGCCCGCCCCGCCCCGGGCGATCGACTCGACCGAGTCCAGCACCGACGAGACGAACTCCTTGATCTGGGCTGCCTTGTCGACGAAGAACATCACGATGTCGTAGATCGCCTTGCAGGCCTTGATGAACGCGGCCGCCGGGTTGAGCATCGAGATGATCCAGGTGATCCCCGCCTTGACGATCTTCTCGATCACGAATTCCTTGATCTGGCCGAGCACCAGTTCCTTGAGGTCGCCCAGTTTCTCGACCACCCAGCGCCAGAGTCCCGGCACGCCCTCGGTGATCAGGATCTTGACCACCTCGAAGGTCTGCTCCAGTTTGGCGAGCACGGGTTCCGGGATGAAGCGGAGGATCCGCGCGCGGACGCTCGCCCAGGTGAGCCCGAGGAGCGACATGATCATCTTCAGGATGCCCTTGGCGTCCAGTGTCTCCGGGATCTCGATACCCGCGCTCGCCAGGTTCCCGAGCAGCCAGGCCTTCAGCCCGTCCTTGAGGTGCTGCACGATGTTCGCGCCGAAGTTCATGACACCGGTCTTGACCGCGCTGACCAGGTTGCCGAGGAACTCGATCGGTTTGGCGATGATCAGGCCGACCGCGTTCGCCGCCCGCGACAGCACGCCCAGCAGCATGTCCTTCAGCTTGAGGATCGTGTCGATCGCGCCGCCGACCGCCTCCTTCGCCTTGTCCCACAGGCCTTTGTTCTCCGCCTGCAGCGCCTTGATCTCCTCGTCGACGGCGTTGCGGGCTTCGCTGTACTTCTGGGCCAGATCGTCGACCAGCGACTGCTGTTTCTCGTCGACGGAACTCTCGAGTTCGTCGAACTGGCTCCCGAACTCCTTGGCGGCCTCGCCCGCGATCTTGCGCAGGGCGGGGGACTGCGAGTCGACCTTCTGCCGGACGCGCTCGCGGCCTTCGGCGATCAGCCGCTTCGCCTCGGTCAGCTGCTGGCCGACGAAATCGGCGATCTCGCCGATGACGCCCTGCATCTTCGACTCGTAGACCTTCTTGGCTTCGAGGAAGAGGTTGTTCGCCTCGGCGGGCAGGCCGGCGAACAGGTCGTAGGTCCAGCGGGCCGCGCCGGTGACGCCGTCGTAGCGTTCGTCCTTGTACTTCTTCATCCGGGCCTGGTGATCGGCGGTGAACGCGGCCTTCGCCGCCGCTTCGCCGGTCTCGAACCGTTTGGCCACCTGGTCGTCGAGGGCGCCGAGGACACCCTCGACCTTCGTCTTGGTCTCGTCGAAGATCGCCTTGATCTCCGCGGTGATCCGGGCCCGGTCCTGTTCGTCCTTGGCCTTCGTGGCGGTCTTCGCCGCCTGCCCGCGTTGCCCGGCGGACGACCGCGCGCCGGTCATACCCGCCATCGCGGCCTGTCCGGACGCTTGCGCCGCACCGGTGACGGCGGCCCGCCGGCCCGCCTCGGACTCGCGGACCGCCGCGGGCGCCGCCGCCGTGTGTTGTTCGCCCTCCCGTTTCGCGGCGAGCGCGCCGGTGAACTCGGGCTCGTTGGACTGCGCGAGCTGCTCGTCGGTGACCCCGGCTTCGGCCATTTTGCCGTGGGTTTCGCATTGATCGGCGCGCAGATCGGTTTGGCCGGGCGGGGCCTTGTCCGGTGTGGCCTTGCGGGGGTCCGGCGGGGACAACGCGGGCGGCGGCGGGGCCTCCGGCAGCGGTTTCACCGGCTTTTCCGTGGCCCTGCCGGTGTCCGGGGTCTCCTTGGTGCGGTCGGTGACGTCCTTGGCGGAAGCGTCCTTGCCGCTGGTGACCTTGCCCATCACTTCGGACTTGATCTGGTCCGTCTTGCCGGAGGAGGCGAACTTGTCGGCTTCGTCGAGATTCTTGGGCGCCTGCTTGGACACGGCGGCGTTGACCGCGGCGACGAAGGCGGCCTTGTCGAACCCGGCCGGTTTGGCGGCGGCCATCTTGTCCGCCTGTGCGGCCTTGGCCTGGGCTTCTTTGTCGTCGGCGGGCGCGACCGCGGCGTCCTGCGCCTTCTTGACCTCCGCGGCGGCGGGCGGATGCGCCTTGGCCGCTTTCGCCTGTCCGCTGACGTCCTTCTTGAGCGACCCGAACTTCGGGTCCGACGCGGGCGTCACCCCGGTGGGCGCGACCGGGGGAGCGGGGCAGCTGCTGCGCTGCAGACCGACGAGCCGGGTCACCGCCGCGTTGCCCGCGGCGGCCTGCAGCCGAAGCAGTGCCGGCGGGGTGGCACGGCGCGCGGGCTTGTCCGGCCGCGCGGGTCGCGCGGCCGGGGCCTGTACCACCTTGTCCCGGCCCGCCGGCATGCCTTCACTTTCGGCTTCGCCGTCCCGATTGCCAACAGCCGGAAGGGCGGGCCCCGCTGCCCGAACGGGCAGCTGCCTTTTCGGGCAGAGATTGGTTCCCGCTGACCTATCCGCTCGGTCGTTCCGCCGTGCGCGCCCGCACCGGAGCATCGCCGATGACAGAGAGTGCGCCGACAGTGTCGAAATGGGAGGCTCGCATGCCCACCTATCTCACCCCGGGTGTGTACGTCGAGGAGATCGAGGCGGGCGCCCGGCCGATCGAGGGTGTGGGCACCGCCGTCGCCGCCTTCGTCGGTTTCGCGGCGGACGGCCCCTTCAACACGCCGACCCTGGTGTCCAACTGGACCCAGTTCACCCAGACCTTCGGCGACTTCGTCGAAGGCTGCTATCTGGCCCAGTCGGTCTACGGCTATTTCCTCAACGGCGGGGCCAACTGCTACATCGTCCGCATCGGCGGCCCTCGGGGCCAGGAGAACGGTGCGGCACCGAAGGCCGCGACGCGCCAGGCCGTGCTCGGCGGCTACCGATTCGTCGCGAAGGAGCTCTCGGGCGGTGGCCAGCCCGGTGAACTCACCGTCGAGGTCACGGAACCGGCCGGGGAGAACCCCGGCGACGACCGGTTCACCGTGCTCGTCAAGAAGGACGGCAAGGTCGTCGAGACCCACAACGTGACCACCAAGCGCACCAAGGAGAACGTCGTCACGTCGGTGCGCGAGAAGTCGAGCTTCATCACCATCGAAGAGCTCGCGACCGGTGGCGCGGTGGCGAAGCCGGACCGGGGCACCGCCGTGCTCACCGAACCGCCGCAGCCACCGCCCGTCCCGCGTCGCATCGCGGCGGACGACTACGTCGGCGACGTCGCCGACCGCACCGGTTTCGGTGGCCTGGAGGCGATCGACGAGATCACCATGGTCGCGGTGCCGGACCTGATGGCCGCCCACCAGCGCGATCTGATCGATCTCGACGGCGTCAAGGCCGTCCAGCTGGCGATGATCGCGCACTGCGAGCTGATGGGCGACCGGATGGCGATCGTCGACCCGCCGCCCGGGCTCAACCCGCAGGAGATCCGCTCCTGGCGGATGGACCAGGCCGGGTACGACTCGAAGTACGCGGCCTTGTACTACCCGTGGGTCCAGGTGCTCGACGCCGCCAGCGGGACCAACACGTTCGTGCCGCCGAGCGGATACATGGCGGGGGTCTGGGCGCGCACCGACGCGACCCGCGGTGTCCACAAGGCACCGGCCAACGAGGTCGTTCGCGGCGTGCTGGCGCTCGAGACCCATCTGACCAAGGCGGAGCAGGAGCTGCTCAACCCGATCGGCGTGAACTGCGTGCGCTCCTTCGCGGGCAAGGGGATCCGGATCTGGGGAGCGCGCACGTTGTCGAGCGACCCGGCGTGGCGCTACCTCAACGTGCGGCGGCTGTTCAACTACCTCGAAGAGTCGATCCTCAACGGCACCCAGTGGGTCGTGTTCGAGCCGAACGACGACGCGCTGTGGGCCAGGATCCGGCGCACGATCAGCGCTTTCCTGGTGATGGAGTGGCGCAAGGGGGCGTTGTTCGGCCTCACTCCCGACGAAGCCTTCTTCGTGAAGTGCGACCGGGAGACCAACCCGGCCGAGGGGATCGATCTCGGCCAGGTGATCTGCGAAGTGGGCATCGCGCCGGTCAAACCGGCGGAGTTCGTGATCTTCCGGCTGGCCCAGATGTCCGGCGGCACCAGCCTGGTCAACGAATAGTGAAAGGGCTCCGAAATGGCACTTCCCGATCTTGACAAGGCCGTCGGCTGCTCCTTCGGGCTCGAGATCGACGGCGTTCAGATCAAGCAGATCTCCGAGGTCTCCGGACTGAAGATGGAGCAGGACGTCATCGAGCTCAAGCAGAACACCGTGGACGGCAAGTACGTCATCAAGAAGCTCCCCGGCCGGCCGAAGGCGGGCGAGGTGACGCTGACCCGCGGCCTGACCGAAGACAGCAGCTTCGAGAAATGGGTCAAGGACGCGCACTTCGGCAAGATGGGTTCCGCTCGTAAGGGCGGCGCGATCATCGTCTACGACTACGAAGGCACCCCGCTCAAACGCTACAAGCTCACCAACGCGTGGCCGAAGAGCCTGGAGATCGGTGCGCTGAAGGCGGGCGACACCAGTGTGCTCACCGAGAAGCTCGTGGTCACCTACGAGCAGATGGAAGTCGAGTGAGCCCATGCGCAGGGTGATGGCGTCGGCGCCGGCCGAAGAAGCCCCCGTCGTGCCGGAGGAGCAGGCTCGGCCGAAACTGCGGACCGAGTTCGCCTTCGAACTCCCGCGCGGGTACGTCGACGACGCGGGGAAGGTGCACCACTCCGGGGTGATGCGGCTGGCGACCGCGCGGGACGAACTCGTCCCGCTGCGGGACGACCGGGTCCGCGAGAACTCGGCCTTCCTCACGGTGGTGCTGCTGGCGAGGGTGATCACCCGGATCGGCGACGTCACCGACGTGCACGCCGGGGTCATCGAGAACCTGTTCGCTTCGGATCTGGCGTTCCTGCAGGACATGTACCGCCGGATCAACAGCGAAGGCCATACGCGGGCGGGTGTCGCCTGCCCGGAGTGCGGCCACGAGTTCGTCGTCGACGTCGCCGGTGGCCGCCTGGGGGAATCGTGACGTACGCGGCCGGACGGCTGCACGAGGAAGTCGCGTACGTCGCCTATCACCTGCACTGGTCGCTCGACGACATCCTCGACCTCGAACACCACGACCGGTTGACCTACGTCGCCGAGATCGCCCGGATCAACACGCGGATGAGCGAGGGACGGTGACGTGGCGATGTGGAGGTGGCGCAGGAAGGAGCCGGACTCGCCCTCGCGGCCCGCGACGGCTCCGGCCGTTCTGCCGGTCACCCGTGCCGAATGGCGAAGCCTGCCGCCGATCCAGCGCGTCGTCGCCGAGCATCCGCTGATCAACCCGGTGCAGCGGTTCAGTTCCTCGTTGACGTCCTGGCGGAGCCCGGCCTACCTGGAACCGCTGGGCCATCGCGTCGGTCCGGCGGAGCCCGCGGGGGTCATCGGTGGTCACGCGCGGGCACCGATGCCGGCGCCGGACATGCCCGTGGTGCAGCGGTCGGCCCGCAAACGTGGCGTGCTGTCACGCCTGTGGGGGATGTCGGTGCAACGCGATGCCGAGCCGGGCTCTCCTGTGGCCGAAAGTCCTGCCCCGGAACTGGAATCCACGACCCTGCATCCAGACGAGCCCGGGCCGGTTTTGGCGCCGACGCCCGCTTTCGTGCTACCGGTCGTCGCGGCCGCGTCGCGTGAAGCCGACCGGCCGACGATGCCGTCGCCGACCGCCGATCCGCCGGTGAGGACCGTCCAGGCCGTCCGGCAGGAAGCCCCGATGCCTCCGGCTCACCCGCGGATTTCGGCGGTCGAGCAGTCTCCTGTGGACAGTCCGGCGCCGTCCGAGCTGCCACTGGTGGACACTGCGACACCGGACCACGGCACGGTGGATTCGGAGCCCGAGCCGGCGGATACCCGGTCGTTCGAGACGGTGCCTGTCCAGCCGGTGCCCGATTCCGCGCAGCTCTCCGTCATCGAGCCAGCTGCCTCGGCGAAGGCTCCGGGTGAGCCGATGCGGCCGGCGCTACCGGTCGTCCAACGGACCGAGCAAGCCGCGCCATCGCCGCGTCGGCTCGGGCTCGGCGCACCGATCGTGCCGGACGCGGGTGAGCCGCGAACGCCGGTTTCGCCGCCCGCCGGGCCGGCCACTGTCGAGCCGGCCCACGTCGAATCGACCGCCGCCGAACCCGAGCCGATGGCCACCGAACCCGAGCCGCCCGTACCGGCAGCCGAAGACAGTGCCGCGGAGCCGGACGCGCCACTGACGGGTGCCGTCGAAACCCCGGTGCTTCCCGCGTTGCCCGCCGAAGAGACCGCGCCGGTCCCGGACGACGTTCCGCGGCCGGTCGCACGGATCGCGGAGGGAGCGGAACGGATCCCACCGGCGGGGCCGGTCGAGACGCCGACGCTGGGCACCTCGGCAACGGTGTCGCGAACATCGGCGGGGGAGGCTGTCCAGCGTTCGGTTGTCGAATCGGCGCTGGAGGTGTCGTCGCCGAAGCGGCAGGCCATGCGGACATCGGCGGGGGAGGGCGTTCAGCGTTCGGTTGTCGAATCGGCGCTGGAGATGCCGTCATCGAAGCGGCAAGCCATGCGGACATCGGCTGCGGATGCTGTCCAGCGTTCGGTCGTCGAATCGGCGCTGGAGATGCCGTCACCGAAGCGGCAGGCCATGCGGACGTCGGCGGGGGAGGGCGTTCAACGTTCGGTTGTCGAGTCGGCGCTGGAGGTGTCGTCGCCGAAGTGGCAGGGCATGCGGACGTCGGCGGGGGAGGGCGTTCAACGTTCGGTTGTCGAATCGGCGCTGGAGGTGTCGTCGCCGAAGCGACAGGACCTGCCGACGGTCTTCAAGCCGGTGCAACGTCTCCGCGACGAATCACCGCTACCGGGGCCTGCCGGTGCCGGACCGCCGGGGACGCTCGAAGAAGGCGCGCCGATCGCGATCTCGTCGCGATCTTCGCCGATCACTACCTTCGAATCCCCCGAAGCCGCGGAGCCGCCCGGGACACCGGGCGGCTCAGTGAGTGCTTCATCCCCGCCGGAGCGGACGGCGCCGCTGCCGGTGGCACGGGCCATCGAAGGCGCGACCGTCACATCACCCGTACCAGCGAGCCGGCCGACGCTCACCGGCCAGGCCGGTGGGAGCGCGCAGCTGCCCACACTCACCGTGTCCCGGACGGTCGAGGCTCGCCGGAACACGAACCCACCGCCGTCGGTCCGGGTCCTGGACAGCCCGGCACCGCCGAAGATCGAACCGAGCCCGGAGCCGCGAACGACCAGCACGGTTCTTCTGACAGTGGCCTCTCCCCGGGAGGACGGGGCAGTGGCTCAGCCGTCGATGACGACCCTTCCGGTCTCGAGAATCGCCGACCGTCCCGACCCGGCTCCGCGGCCACTGTTGCCGCGCAACGGCAACCCGGTGACCGCCGAGGGAACCGGACCGTTGCCGGTGGCGAGGATCGCCGAAGCCGCGCCACCCGTACAGACCGGTCGACCATCCACAATGGACATCCTGCGGACGGTGCAACGCACCGCGCAGGGTGAGACCGTCGACCACGGCACGGGCCTCGTGCTCAACGTGCCGCCCGTCGTCGTGTCGCGGCAGTCCGAGGCCCCGGTCCTCCAGCGCGAGCCGGAAGCACCCCCACCGGAGCCCGTCGCACCGCCGGTCACGACGCCGGCCGCGGCGGCGGTACCGGCCGCGCAGCCGGAGACCGAGGAACTCGTGAAGAAGCTTTTCGACCCGCTGCTCCGGCGGCTGAAGACCGAACTCCGCCTCGACCGTGAGCGCCGCGGCGCGCTCACCGATCGCCCGCACTGAAGGAGGAACCGATGCCGGACGCGGAAGAAGCCGTCGCCGTCTGCTACGTGGTCAAGCTCGACGACAAGAACCTCGGCAACCTAGGCGCCTTCAGCAGTTGCGACGGGCTGGGCTGCGAGTTCGTCATGGAGCAACGGGAAGAGGGCGGCAACAACGGGATGGTCTGGCAGCTCCCGACGCGGATCAAGTACTCCAACGTCAAGCTCTCCCGTCCGGTCACCGAGGCGAGCTCGCAGATCACGAAATGGTTCGCCGACATGGCGGGCGGCATCCAGCGCAAGACCGCGACCATCGAAGCGCGCACCCTCGAAGGCACCGTGATCGCCAGCTGGTCGCTGGAGGGTGTCGTCCCCGTGCGCTGGAGCGGGCCGCAACTCTCACCCGACTCGCCGAAGGTCGCCACCGAGACCCTCGAACTGGCCCACCACGGCTTTCTCAGCCCGGCGAAGAAGGGCTAGCCATGTCCTCGCCCGTCACGTTCACCTCCGCCGGATCCCAGCCGCCCGCGGCGTACGGCTCCGGCGAACCGGCGCCGAACAACCTTCAGCGCGCGCTGCTCGAAGTCCGCAAACCCCCGCAGTCCGGCGGCACCGGGCAGCCCGGCGCCAAGCTGTTCGAGATCAAGTTCCAGTTCAACCCCAAGGAACTCTCGCTCACCAAGAACGCCAAATGGGGCCGTGACCCGCAGCGCAACGCGAAGAAGAGCGGGCCACCCGAGTTCAAGGGCTCGGACCCGTGCAAGCTCGCGCTGGAGATGTTCCTCGACGCCACCGACAAAATGGACGACGCCGTCGTCAAGAAGGTCGAGCAGCTCTTCACCTGCTGCGTCGCCACCGAGGAAAGCCGGCAGCACGGCAAGGGTTCGCCGCCGTGGGTGATCTTCAAATGGGGCGGTATGACCGGATTTCCCGCTTACGTCGCCAACGTCACCGCGAAGTACACGCTGTTCACGCCGTCGGGCACGCCGGTGCGCGCGGTGTGCACGGTGAACCTGGAGGAGATCGCCGGTGAGCTGAGCGGGCAGAACCCGACCTCGGGCGCCCTGGCGGCACGGGACACGCATGTCTTCGTCGCCGGAGATTCCCTGCAGGCGGTGGCGTTCCGGGCCTATGGCGACGCGGGGAAGTGGCGTGAGATCGCCGACGCCAACGACATCGACGACCCGATGCGCATGCGGCCCGGCACCCGGTTGCTCGTGCCGGCGCTGGAGGAACTCGATGGCTAACGAGAGTTTCGCGAACAACCTCATCGTCGAGGTCGCCGGGGGACCGCTGCCCGACGACGTGAAGACGCTGCTCTCCTACGCCTATGTCGACGACAGCCGGAACCTGCCGGACATGTTCGTCCTGCGCTTCCGCGACTCCGGGCACGTGGTGCTGGACAAGGGGAAGTTCACCGTCGGGGTGCCCGTCAAGCTGAAGGTGCAGACCTCCGATCCCGAAGGGCCGCAGGAGCTGCTTTCCGGCGAGGTCACCGCGGTCGCGATCGACCTCGACCGGATCGGCACCTTCACCGAGGTACGCGGCTACGACCACGCGCACCGGCTGTTCCGCGGCCGCCGGGTCGCGGTCTACCCGGGGATGAGCCTCGCCGACGTCGTCAGGAAGGTGACCCAGCGGGCCGGGCTGAAGGTCGGCAAGATCGACGCGGTCCGCGGCGTCGGCGGCCGCCCGCATACGCAGTTCAGCCAGGACAACGTCAGTGACTGGGAGTTCCTGTCCCGGCTGGCCGAATCGGTCGGCGCCCAGATCGCGGTACGCGGCGGCGCGCTGGACTTCAGCCTCGCCGAGAAGCCTTCGGCCGCGCCCGCCGTCACTGCGAAGGCCAACACCGACCCGCTGGTGCTCGAGGCACATCGGACGCTGGTCAGCCTGCGCGCCAGCGTCACCGCGGCCGAGCAGGTGCCCGAGGTCGAGGCCCGCGGCTGGGACATCGAGCGGAAGAAGCCCTTGGTGGCCGTCGAAAAGCCGACGAACGCGGGAACCGAGGTCGAGGGCGTCGACCCGGTCGCGCTCGCGAACAAGTTCGCCAGCCCCAAATACGTTTCGGCGGACACGCCGCGGCGGACGCAGGCCGAGGCCAAGGCCGCGGCGGTCGCGCTGTCCGAACGGCTCGGCGGCGCCTGCACCGAACTCGACGGGGTGGCCAAGGGCAATCCGAAACTCCGGGCGGGCGCGGCGGTGACGCTGACCGGCGTCGGCAAGCCGTTCGCCGGCAAGTACACGCTCACCAGCACCCGGCACCTGTTCAACGCGGAAGTCGGCTACACCACCGAGTTCACCGTCTCCGGCAGGCAGGAACGCTCCCTCTACGGGCTGGTCGCCGGTGGCCAGGGGCCCTCGGCGTGGCCCGGAGTGGTGCCGGCGGTGGTCAGCGACGCGAGGGATCCCGCCGGGCTCGGCCGGGTCAAGCTGACCTTTCCTTGGCTGGATCAGAACTTCACCAGCAACTGGGCGCGCACGGTGCAGCCCGGCGCCGGGAACGGGCGGGGCGCGATGGTCCTTTCCGAGGTGGGCGACGAAGTGCTCGTCGGCTTCGAGCAAGGCGACTTCGAGGCGCCGTACGTCCTGGGCGGGTTGTATAACGGCGTAGACGCGGTCCCGAAGTTCACCGCGTCGCCGATCGACGGCAACAGCGGCGAGATCGCCGTACGGGGCTTCGTTTCGCGCAAGGGGCACAAGCTCGAATTCGCCGAACAGGACGGCATCGTCGTCGCCTCCGGGGACGGGAAGCTGGTGGTCAAACTCGACCAGAAGAACCAGATGATCGAGGTGACCAGCGGCAAGGGCGTCACGGTGAAGGCGCGGAACGGGGTGAGCATCGACGCGGGCAGCGGTCCGCTGGAGCTCAAGGGCCAGAAGGTTTCCGTGAAGTCGATGACCGAGGCGACCGTCGAGGCGAGCAGCAGCCTGAAGCTGTCGGGCACGGCGGGCGTGCAGGTCGAAGGCGCGACGGTCGCGGTCAAGGGACAGGGCCAGGCGGAGCTGACCGCGAGCGGCATGGTGACCGTGCGCGGCAGCGTGGTCAAGATCAACTAGGGGAGGGTGGAGCTGAGATGTACGCGAAAACCGGCCTCGCCTGGGCCGGAGGCCCCACCCACGGGCACGACGCGGTCGACCTTCCGCTCAACGGTCGTGGCATGTCGCGAAAGCCACTTTCGCGACACCTGACGTCCCGAAAGTGGCTTTCGCGACATGCCGGTGACCTCGCGCACCACGCAGACCGGCAACCGAGACCCGCCGGGTCTTGAGCAACTGAGAGGAGTGGGCATGCCACCAGCAGCGAGGGTCGGCGACCCGACCGGGCATCCGGGCGTCATCGCCGGGCCCGGCGTGCCGACCGTGCTCATCGGCGGGATGCCCGCCGCCACCGTCGGCACGGTGCACACCTGCTCGTTCCCGCCGCCCGCGGTGCATCCGCCGACACCGATCGCGCCTCCGGGCTGCCCGACGGTGCTGATCGGCGGCCTGCCCGCGGCGCGGATGGGCGATCTGGCCGCCTGCGGCGCGCCGATCGTACTGGGCTGCCCGACCGTCCTGATCGGAGGCTGACGTGGATTTCCTCGGCAGGGGACTGGCGTTCCCGGTGCGCACCGACGCGACGGGTTCGATCGCCTTGGTCGGCGGTGAACGCGAGGTCGTCGAGAGTATCCGGCTGATACTGGCCACCGCCCCCGGTGAACGGCCGATGCGGCCGGAATTCGGCTGCGCGGTGCACGATCTCGTGTTCGCGCCCGCCGATTCGGCCACCGCCGGGCAGATCGCCTACGAGGTGCGCACCGCGCTGGAACGGTGGGAGCCGCGGATCACGCTCACCGAAGTCGTGGTCGGGTTCTCCGAGGCCGATCGCGGCACGCTGCTGATCGACATCAAGTACCGGTTGCGCGGGACCAATGACCCGCGCAACCTGGTCTTCCCGTTCTACGTCATCCCGCCGCACGAGTCCGTTCAGGACGGTGTGTGATGTCGCTGCCCCTGCCCAACCTCGACGACCGGCGGTTCCAGGACCTGGTCGACGAAGCCAAGTACCTCGTCCAGCGTAACTGTCCGGAATGGACGGACCACAACGTCTCCGATCCCGGCGTGACACTGATCGAGACGTTCGCGCAGATGGTCGACCAGCTGCTCTACCGGCTCAACCGCGTGCCGGACCTGCACTACCTGCGGTTCCTCGACCTCATCGGCGTGCGGTTGTTCCCACCGGCCGCCGCGCGCGCCGACGTGACGTTCTGGCTCTCGGCGGCGCGCGACGTCCCGGTGGTCGTCCCCGCGGGGAACCAGGTCGCGAGTGTGCGCGACGAGGTCGAGGACCCGGTCGTGTTCACCGTGGAGCGGACGCTGACGATCGTGCCGTGTTCGCTCGCGGGCCTGGCGACCGGCGGTTCGGACACCGGTGCGCCACCGGTCGACCGCACCGACGAGCTGCTGGTCGGCGGCGAACCCGCGTGCTTCGCCGAAAATCCCGCGCCTGGCGATTCCGTCTACTTCGGACTGTCGGACGCCGTGCCCGGCTGCGCGGTGCTGCTGCGGATGGACTGCGAGGTCGAGGGACAGGGCGTCGACCCGCAAGACCCGCCGTGGGTGTGGGAGGCATGGGACGGGCACGGCTGGGTGGCCGGTGAGATCGACCGGGACAGCACCGGCGCGTTCAACCGGCCTGGTGACGTCGTCTTGCACGTGCCGCAGGGGCACGCGGTGTCGGTGCTCGCCGGCAGGCACGCGGGGTGGGTCCGGTGCCGGTTGACGGAACCGAAGCGGTATCAGCCGTTCTTCCAGCGGCCACCGCGGCTGCGTTCGGTCGAGGCGTCGACCATCGGCGGCACGGTCGGCGCGGTGCACGCCGAGGTCGTGCGCGGCGAGGTCGTCGGCACCTCGGACGGCCTGCCCGGCCAGCGGTTCCCGCTCGGCAGGCGTCCGGTGGTCGCCGGCGGGGACGAGCTGATCGTGGAGGTGTCCGGTCCCGACGGCTGGCAGGAGTGGACCGAGGTGTCCTCGTTCGCCGAGTCGGGTCCGGACGACCGGCACGTCCAGCTCGACCGGGTGAACGGTGAGATCGCGTTCGGCCCGGCCGTGCGCCAGCCCGAGGGCGGCCTGAGGTACTACGGTGCCGTTCCGGCCAAGTCCGCCGCGATCCGGGTGCCCGCGTACCGGGCCGGTGGCGGCCGGCGCGGGAACGTCGCCCGCGAAGTACTCGAGGTGCAACGGGATCCGATCCCGTTCGTCAGCACCGTGGTGAACCGCCGCCCGGCGACCGGCGGGGTGGACGGCGAGTCGGTACGGGACGCGGCGGTCCGCGGCCCGCTGCTGCTGCGCACCCGCGACCGCGCCGTCACCGCCGAGGACTACGAACAGCTCGCGCGCGAAGCGGCGCCCGAGGCGGCGAGAGTTCGTTGTGTACCCGCGCACGGCCCCGACGGCCGCGAGACCGGTGCGGTCCGCGTCCTCGTCGTGCCCGCCGTTCCCGACACCGGCGAGCTGAACTTCGCGACGCTGATGCTCGAATCCGGGATGCGGACGCGGATCGAGCGGTATCTGGACGAACGCCGCTGCGTCGGCGCGCTCGTTTCCGTGGAAGCGCCGTTCTACCACGGGGTCACGGTCGTCGCCCGGCTGAAGGCGCGCCGCCGGACCAGCCCCGGCGCCCTCGGCCCGCGGGCGACGCAGGCGCTCTACGACTACTTCAACCCGCTCACCGGCGGGCCGGACGGCGAGGGCTGGCCGTTCGGGCGGCCGGTGCGGTCCGGTGAGGTGTTCGCGGTGCTGCAACGGCTTCCCGGGGTCGAGATGGTCGAGGACGTCCGCCTGTTCGCGGCCAATCCGATCACGCGGGAACGCGGCGAGCAGGTCGACCGGCTCGACCTGCCGCCGCACGCGCTCGCGTTCTCGTTCGGGCATCAGGTCCGGGTCCGGGAGAGTGACGGATGAGAGCGGCCGTGCCCGGGCTGCCGAGCCCGCATCCGATCGGCGAGCAACTGCCCTCGGTCTACGCCGAGGACCGGTTCGTCCAGGGCTTCACCGGTGCGCTCGACGAAGTGCTCGCACCGGTCTTCGCCACGCTGGACAACTTCCCGGGGTACCTCGACCCGGAACTGGCGCCGGAGGACTTCGTCGGCTGGCTGGCGCATTGGGTGGCGTTGCGCGTCGACGAGGGCTGGAGCCCGGCCCGGTTGCGCGAACTCGTGCTCCGGTCGGTCGAGCTGCATCGGTGGCGCGGAACGCAGCGCGGGCTCGCCGAGCACGTGCGGCTGCTGACCGGCGGCGCGGTCGAGGTGACCGACAGCGGCGGTGTCGTGGCGTCGCCGGAGCCCGGGGCGCCGCTCCCGGATCCGGGACCGCCGTGGGTCCACGTGCGGGTGCGGGTGCCCGAGCGGGGGCGGATCGACGAACGACGGCTGACGGCGACGGTCGTGGACTCGGTGCCCGCACACGTGCGCGTCACGGTGGAAGTGGTGGAGGGGTAGCGATGGTGATTTACCGGGAGTGCGGGCATCAGGGCCCCGCCGACGTCGAGTTCTGCGGCGAATGCGGGCGGTACCTGAAATGGGACGACGAGGAACCCGTCGCGGCGCGGCAACCGGCCGCCCAGCAGCACGTCGTGCAGCCCGGCGAGCAGCTCGCCCCGGTCCGGCAGCCGCAGCAGCGGACGGCCGAAGAGCAGGTGCTCAACCCGGGCGACCTGATCTGCGGCAGATGCGGCAAGGGCAACGTGCCCACGCGCAACTTCTGCGGCCGGTGCGGCGCTTCCCTCGCCGAGTCGGAGGTCGTGAAGACGTCGTGGTGGCGACGGCTGTTCGGCCGCCGCGCCAAGGAACACAAGGCTGGGGAGCGGCCCGGTAAGGACGGTGTCCGCCGTCGCGCCGGCCGTGCCGGTGCCGCGCGACGCCGCGTCGGCAAGGCCGTCCGCCGCGTGATCGCGGTGATGTTGCTGCTCTCGGCGCTGATCTACGCGCTGTATCAACCGTTCCGGGGCGCGATCAACACCGCCGCCGTCGGCCTGTGGAATCAGACGACGGGGATCTTCGAAACGAAGCTGAACCCGGTACGCCCGAGCAAGGTGACCGCGACCGCGCAGTCGCCAGGGCATCCGGGAAACCTGGCGGGCGACAACGCCACGAACACCTTCTGGGCGGCGCCCGCCCAGAGCGAACCCGTACTGGTGTTCACCTTCGACCGTCCGGTCGATCTGCGGAAGGCGATCGTGCATTCCGGCAACGGCGCGAACTTCCAGGCCGCGCACCGGCCGAAGACCCTGCATCTCGTGTTCTCCACCGGCAAGACCTACGACATGGTGCTGGCCGACACGCCGGACGCCCAGGAGGTCCCGATCGAGAACAGCGCGGGTGCGACCGGCGTCGAGCTGCACGTGGTCGGGCTGCATCGCTCGCTGGACGGCATGGACGTCGCGATCTCCGAGATCGAGCTGTTCGAGGCGGGTTGACCGTCCACACCAGACCGCGCTTTGCGTGGGGGTCGTGGGTGGGAATGGCCGTTGTAGTGAGGGGTAAGGGAAATGTTGCTGGTGAGGTGGGCAGTCGGCTCGTGGCTCCGTCGGCGCGCGTGTCGCGAAAGCCACTTTCGGGACACCACACGTCCCGAAAGTGGCTTTCGCGACACGCGTTCAAGTCATGTGGGCAGGCCGCTGAGGCCGTCGACGTTGCGAAAGCCACTTTCCCAACCTTCAACGTTGCGAAAGTGGCTTTCGCAACACGCCACCTCGCCCTTTCACGGGCTGATCGAGGCCCTCGAAACCTGAGGAAGGACTGGATGACCATGCGCCCGAACCGAGCGGTGGCGGCGATCGCGTTGGTCGCGGTGCTGGGCGGGGCGGCGATCACCGGGGTGTTCGCGCCGACCGCGGCGCAACAACCCGCGCCGCCCGCCGCGCCCTACCGTGTCGGCTACGTCAGCGCCGCGACCACGGGCCTGGTCCAGGCGACCGGCGAGGGCGTGGTGGAGGCGCTGCCCGCGGGTGCCGCGAGCGTCGATTCCGACGCGTCCGCGGGCAACGGCGGACTGGTGTGGGTGAGCAAACGTGCCCTCCGTGACGGTGCCGAGCGCGACGGCGAGATCTGGTACCTGCGGGACGGCACCCGGGTTCCGGCCCGCCTGACCGACGACGCGACCGCCGACACGCGTCCGGCGTTGTCGCCCGACGGTTCGTCGGTCGCGTTCGTCTCGGAACGCACGGGCAGCAAGGACATCTTCGTCATCGGCGTCGACGGCCGCGGCCTGCGCCAGGTGACCTCCGGGCCGGCGGTGGAGGATGCGCCGAGCTGGTCGCCCGACGGCGGCCGTCTCGTGTTCAGCGGTACCGGCGAGGATCCGGCCGGTGACCTCTACATCGTGCCGGCGGGCGGAGGCCCGCCGACGCGCCTGACCAACGACCCCGGCGCGGACACCCAGCCCGCCTGGGCTCCCACCGGTTCACGGATCGCGTTCACCACCACCAGATTCGACCCGGCCGGGGACGTCGTGGTCATGGCCGACACCGGCGGCGCGGTCACCAGGGCGGTCCCGGAGCCGGGCGATTCGTCCGAGCCCGCGTGGTCGCCGGACGGTGCGCGGCTGGCCTTCACCACTCGTCAACCGGATCCGCTCGGTGACGTCAAACAGGTCGTGGGCGGTCAGGTCTCGGTGATCTCCGCGCAGCCCGGGACCGGCGAGACCGAACCGACGTTCCGCACCGGTGGCCAGCCGGTGTTCACCCAGCTCCGCGGCGGGGACACCACCGACATCTGGAGCGCGGACGCGCGCGGTGGCGATCGCCGCGACCTCACGAACCGGCCGGACGCCGACGAAGCCGACCCCGCTTTCTCCCCGGACGGGGCTTCGCTGGCCTACACGGAATTCGGGACCGGGGAGTTCCGCAGCAGCCGGATCGTCGTGGCGAACGCCGACGGCGGCGTGCCGAGGCCGCTGACCGGGGCCGAGGACGGTAAGCGCGAGCGCCACCCGGCATGGTCGCCGGACGCCACGAAGATCGCGTTCACCCGGACCGTGTTCATCGGGGATGGTTCCGACAGTTTCGTGCGGATCGTGCGCGTCGCGGACGGCCGTCTTCTCGCCGACATCCCGATCCCGGCGCATCTGCGCGGTGACGATTCGCAGCCGGCATGGTCGGCGGACGGCACCAAGATCACCTTCACCCGGGCCGCCACCCGGATCGGGCCACCGGGACCGTCCAGAGTGGACCCCGCGATGGTCGACGTCCCGGTCGGTCGCGGCGGTTCCACGCGGATCGGCAAGACGGTGCAGACCGACCGGATCCGGTCGCTGCCGGACGTCGTCCTGCTGATGGACCAGACCGGTTCCATGGGCGGGGTGATCGAGGAGGTCAAGACGAACCTCGGCAAGGTCGTCGACAGCGTGCGGGACCGGGAGAAGGACGCATGGTTCGCGGTCGCGGCGTTCGGGGACGTGGGAGACCCCGCCCCGCGGCCGTTCGTCGTGCAGCAGCCGCTGACCCCGGCGGGCACCGACGCCGAGCGGAAGCTCCTGTCCGACGCGTTCGCCCGGATCGAGGCGACGGGCGGCGGAGACACCGCCGAGGACTGGCTGCTCGCCCTGCAGAAGGTCGCGACCGGAGCCATCACCTTCCGTCCGGGCAGCAGCCGGGTCGTCGTGCTGGTCGGGGACGCGGCGAGCCACGAGACCCCACCGAGGGCGGAGGTGATCGCCGCACTGAACGCGGCGAAGATCAGCGTGGTCGCCGTGCCCGCGGTCACCGGCGGGTCGAGCGAGGATCCCGACCGCGGCCTCGACGCGCGGGGACAGGCGACCGCGATCACCAAGGCGACCGAGGGTGTCCTCACCCCCGGCACCGACCCCGGCCAGATCTCGGAGGCGATCATCGCGGGTATCGGTGACCTCCCGGTCAGCGTCCAGCCGGTGAGCTTCTGCGATCCCGGCCTCGCGATGACGTTCGATCCCGCGGGCCCGCAACGTGTTCCGGGCGGCACGGACGCGCGGTTCACCGAAACGGTGACGGTGTCCCCGGCGGCGGCGCCGGGTTCCTTCCTGCGCTGCCGCGTGGAGTTCCGGTTGAACGGGGAAACCACCGTGCGGCCGGGCTACACCGAGAACGTCACCGTGCGCGTCAAGGATCCCGCGCTGCCACTGATCACGCTGCACGACCGGACGGTGACCGGGGCCGGCCCCACGGTGATCGAGTATCCCGTGAGCGCGGTGGACGCGGACGGGAGCCGGCTCAGTCCGAGCTGTACTCCCTTGTCCGGCAGCCTTTTCCCGGTCGGTGCCACCACAGTGACGTGCCGGGCGACCGGGAGGAACGGCACGGCGGTCGAGACCGCGGTGATGGCCGTCGTCCCGCCGGGAGAGGAGCGGCGGAAGCTGGTCTGGCAGGTCGCCCTGACCCAGCCTTCGCCCGACGTCGTCGTGCCGGGAGACCAGCGGGATCTTTCGTCGCAGTTCGGGCCGGGTTGCGGCGCGGGCGCGGAAGGCGCGGCGGACGTCTCGCCGGACGGGGCCACACTGGCGTTCCAGAGCGGCAACACGCTGGTCTGTGTCGCTCCCGCGGACGGCGGACCGGGCCGGATCCTGGTGCAGCGCACGGGATTCGTCGACGATCCGGCGTGGTCACCGGACGGCGGGCTCATCGCCTACACGAACTCCCCGGGCGAGTCCCCGCCACGGGTCGCGGTCGTGCCGTTCACCGGCGGCGACGGCCGGATCCTCATCGACGGCCCCGGCGGGGCCGAACAGCCCGCGTTCCAGCGGATTCCCGACCTCGCCGTGAGCGCGAGCGCCGTACCCGCCGCGATCCCGTTCGAGGGGCTCACCACGTTCGAGTTCGTGGTCACCAATCGCGGGGCCACCGCGTCACCCGCGGTCGGTCTGTTCGTCCGGCTGACCGCCGGGCTGCGGCCGTCCGCGATCCTGCCCACCAAGGGCACCTGCACCCCCGAACCGGTGTGCGCCTTCGGCACGCTGGTGCCGGGTGAGGAAGTTCGGGTGCGGTTCGGCGCGACGGGCCTGACGGCGGGAACGCAGGCGGCGACCGGCACGATCACCACCACCGGCCAGGACGCGGACCCGCGGGACAACTCCGTGACGGCGGTCGTGACGGTCGGCGGGAAACCGGCACCGCCGGTGACTCTCGGCTCCTTGTCGGTCGGCATGTCGGTCTCGGCGGTCCCGCTGTTCACCGGCGGCGACGACGTGGTGCTGACGTACCTGGTGCACAACGGTTCCCAGGCCCCGATGCCGGCTGTCCGGCTCGTGACCCAGCTGCCACCGCAGCTGCCGGCGACCTCGGCCGGGCCCGGATGTGTGCCGGGCGGCGGAAGTTGCGCGCTCGGGACACTGGCGCCCGGTCAGACCGTGACGGTCCGGATCTCCTTGGCCGCCAAGGCCGCTTTCGAGGGCCAGGTGTCCGGAACGGTGAGCACGACGGGACCGGACAACAACGCCGCGGACAACACGGCGAACGCGCGAGTGGTGGTCCGGCAGCCGGTGGTCGAACTGGATCCGAAGGTCGGCACGCTCGGCTTCGTCCCACGCGTGCGGGGAACGGACTTCCCGCCGGGCGCGATGGTCCGGCTGGCCTGGTCGGCCGGAATCTCCGCGCCGGGGCTGGTCACGGTCGGCGCGGACGGACGATTCGAGGCGCGCTTCTTGATCTTCCACCACGACCTGATCGGCCCGCGCACCGTGAACGTGACCTCGGTGGCCGGCCCGAAATTCGGCCAGGCGCGATCGGAGCCGATCCTGGTCGTGCTCCGCACCCTGCAACCGCCGTTCATCACCCGGGGCTGAGTGTCCGTCGGTGGATTCGGGTCGGGGAAGTCACGGTTTCCCGCCGCCGGGCTGCAGGCTCCTTTCGTCGCATCGGACGCGGCGATGGGAGCCGTCAGCCCATCACCGGCCCTGCCCGCGAACACGGCACGGTTGATCTTCTCCCGACCCGTCCTGACATGTCGCGAAAGCCACTTTCGAGACGTCTGACGTCCCGAAAGTGGCTTTCGCGACATGTCAGCCACTCCGCACACCGGCCAGACCGGCAACGGAGATCCCGCCACCAGGCCGAGGAGGGCACTGCCCCTATGGGCAACGACCGGCGCACGGCCGCACACCCGTCCGCTGGTGCCGGTGGGAGCGCCGGACGCGCAGACTTCCGGGTATGGGAGCAACGGCGACGCTGTCGGAGGCCGGCCTGGTCGCGGAACCGGGCCAGGAGATCAGCTGCTCGGTGACCGTTCGCAACGCCGGACGGGTGGTCGATCAGTTCGCGATCGAGGTGGTCGGCGACCCGGCCGCCTGGGCCACCGCGGAACCGGCGACGGTGAACCTGATGCCGGGGGAGGCGGGCACGGTCGTCGTCCGGTTCGCGCCGCCGCGGTCTTCCGACGTCCCGGCCGGCGTGATTCCCTTCGGCGTCAGGGTTTTTTCGAGCGAGGACCCGGCAGGGTCGGTGGTCGAAGAGGGCACCCTCCGGCTCGGTGCCTTCACCGAGGTGACCGCCGAGGTCGTTCCGGCGAAGGTGGAGGCCGGTTCCAAGGCCGACTTCGAAGTCGCCGTCGACAACCGCGGGAACCATCCGGTCGCCGTCGAACTGAGCGCGCTCGACCCCGAGGACGAACTCGACTTCGAGCTCGAACGGAACCGGGCCGACCTCGCACCGGGCACGGCCGCGTTCGTCCGTCTCCGGGCCAGGCCGCGGAAACGGTTCCTGCGCGGTCAGCCGGTACGGCATCGCTTCCAGGTGTTCGTCATCGCCGACGACGCCGAACCACTCAAGACCGAAGGCACCATGGTGCAGCGGCAGCTGCTGCCGAAATGGCTGCTGCCCGCGCTGGCCGCGTTGCTGCTGTTGTTGCTGGCGTTGGTGGCGCTGTGGTTCACCGTGCTGAGGCCCGCGGTGAAATCGGCCGCTCGTGAAGCCGCTCAGGAACAGAACCAGGAGGTGATCAAGGCGGCGCAGGAGGCCGGTGGCGCCGCGGGCGAGGCGAAGAAGGACGCCGGTCAGGCCAAGCAGAACTCCGAAGACGCGATGAAGGCCGTCGGGCTGACCCCGCCCGTGGACGGCGCGGCTCCCGGCCCCCGGCCGTCGAATGGCGTCCCCAATCCGGCGGGCAACGCCGCCGGGACACCGACCGACTTCCGGGTGGCGGCGGACGCGGCCGTCGACTCGAACGTCAACCGCTTCGCCGAATTCCCCTACACCTTGCCGGACGCCGCGAAAACGTTGGTCGTCACGGACCTGATCCTGCAGAACCCGCGTGGCGACAACGGAACCTTGCGGCTGCTGCGGGACGCCGGCGGCACCAAGACCGTCCTGCTGGAGGTCGGCCTCGCGAACTTCCGCGACCTCGACCACCACTGGTTGCAGGCCTGGCGGTTCGCCCCGGGGGAGAAGATCGTGCTCGCCGTCAGCTGCCAGGCACCGGGAGGCGGTGCCCGGTGCACCCCGTCGGTTTCCTTCTCCGGCCGGGTCGAATAGACCGGATCAGATCAGCCCCTCGCGCAAGGCGAACGCGACGGCGTGAGCGCGGTTGCGGAGCTGGAAACGGTTGGTGATGTCGTGCAGGATCGACTTCACCGTCCGCTCGGAATAGCTCAGCCGGTCGGCGATCTCCTTCGTCTCGAGCCCGTCGGCGATCATCCGCAGCACCTTGGTCTCGCGCTGCGACATCCCCGCCAGATCCCAGCCGTTCGGTTGCAGCACGTCCCGCTGCAACCGCGACACCCGGGAAAGCAGACGGCCCAGCAGATCCGGCGGCAGCGCGCCTTCCCCGGCGGCCGCCGCCTTCACCAGCCGCACCAGCGTGTCGGGGGTGGCGTCACCCCGGCGGATGATGGCGGAGACGCCGTTGCCCACGACGTCCAGCAACTCCGAGTCCTCCACCTCGCCGGCGACCAGCACGATTCCCGCGCGTCCGGCACAGTGGAGGCTGCGCAGCAACTGCCGTGCCTCCTCGTTCAGCCGCTCGACGATGACCAGGACGACGGCCGGCTCGTCGGAGTCTTCGGCGAAGCGGATCTCAGGGCGTGAGCGCAGCGCGGCGGTGACACCCGCGTGCGTGATGGTGTCGGTGGCGTGAAGCAGCACCGGGATCTGGTCGACGAGCATGGATGAGCCCCTCCCCGCGAACGGCGTTTCGTCCTCTTCAAGGATCGTTCGGGGAGGGTTCCGCGAACAGGGACCCGGTGTCCCGATTTGTCCCGCTTCGCTACTCCGATCGGGCGACGCCCGCCTTCCGGATCTTGGCGATGGCCTGAGCCCGGTCGGTGACCTGGAGCTTGCGGAAGATGTGGGACACGTGGTTGCGCACCGTTTTCGGGCTGAGCACGAGGCGGTCGGCGATGGAGGCGTTCCCCATGCCCTGCGCGATGAGCCGCACGATCTCCCGTTCGCGCGCGGTCAGCTGCGGAAAGGACTCGTCGCGCGGGGATTCCGTGCCCAGCAGCGATAGCACGCGGGTCGCGATCGCCGGGCTGAAGATCGCCTCGCCGTCGCCGATGACCCGTACCGCGCGGACGACCTGTTCGTTGCGCGCCCCCTTGAGCAGATAACCCCGCGCCCCCGCGCGCATGGCGGCGAACACCGCGGCTTCGTTCTCGAACATGGTCAGCATGAGCACGCCGGTGTGCGGGGCGGCGGCCACGATCCGGCGGGTCGCCTCGACGCCGTCGAGGTCCGGGAGGTTCAGATCCATCAGGACGACGTCGGGTGCCACCCTGCCCGCCTCCGCGACCGCGGTGAGGCCGTCCGGCGCCTGGCCGACGACCTCGATGCCGTCGGTACCGTCGAGGATCGCGCAGATGGCCGCCCGGAAGGCGGGATGGTCGTCCACCACGAGGACACGGAGTTCCGGGACCATCGCTCACTCCTTGGTGGCGAACGGCAGCCAGGCGGCGATCCGGGTACCGCCCGAGGACACCGGCTCGACCACACAGCCGCCGCCGAGGTCGCCGGCGCGTTCCCGCATCGACCGCAGCCCGGTCCCGCCGACCGCGGGCAGCGCCTCGCCGCCGAGGCCGACACCGTCGTCGACGATCTCCACGCGCAGGTCGCCGTCCAGCGGCCAGAGGCGCACCGCGCACTGCCGGGCACCGGAGTGGCGGGCGATGTTCACGAGCGCCTCGCGGATGATCCGGTACGCGGTGACCTCCACCTCGGCCGACAGCGGAGGCAGCTCACCGCGGACCTCGACCGCCACCGCCAGCGGGCCGTGTTCGGCGGGTACCCGGTCGGCGAGCAGCCCGGCATACCGGCGCACGGCCGTGACGAGGCCCGTCTCGTCGAGCGCCGGCGGGCGCGCGTCGGTCACGATGCGGCGTAACTCGGTGATGGCGCCGTAGAGTTCCTCCTCGAGCCGGGCCAGGAGGCGCTCGGCCCCGGCCCGGTCGCGGACGAGCAGATCACGGGCCGCGCGCAGCCCGAGCACTGCGACGGCGAGGGTCGGGCCGAGGCCGTCGTGGAGATCGTTGAGCACCGTCCTGAGCCGGTCTTCGTACCCGGCAGGACGGACTACGTCGGTGACGACGAATGTCCGGCGCATTTTCTCCCCGTCCGGCAGCAGGACCTGGATGCCTCGGCGTCTCGATCGCGCGTAGCGTTCTGCTCACTCGCTGTACTAGTCGCGGAACGCCGCCCCGGCGTTTCCCCGCCCGCCGCCGGGCCGGGTAACGGTTTGGGCCCGATACTTACCTCGCCTTGGTCGATGCGGCGAGAAGGAGTGAAGAAGATGCGGGTGGTCGTCGTCGGTGGCGGGATCGTCGGTGCCGCGGCCGGATACGAACTGGCCAGGGCCGGGGTGGACGTGGTCATGGTGGACTCGCCCGCGCTGGGCCGCGCGACGTCGGCGGGTGCGGGCATCATCTGCCCCTGGTCGTCCCAAGTGGACGATCCGGACTGGTACCGGATCGCCGTGGCCGGCGCGGAGTACTACGAACAGCTGCGGCCGGCGCTGGCCGAGGACGGCGAAACCGAGCTCGGCTACCGGCGGGTCGGCTCGCTGAGCCTGGTCACCGAAGCCGAATCCGAGGAAGCACTGCGGCGGGTGACGCGACGCGCGGCGGAGTCGCCGCAGGCCGGTGAGGTCGAGCTGATCGAAGCTCGCCGGGCGCGGGAGTTCTTCCCGCCCCTCGCGCACGACGGACCGGCGATCCACATCCCGGGCGCGGCGCGGCTGGACGGCCGGTCGGTCCGCGACGCGATGCGCCGGGCGGCGGTGCGGCACGGCGCCCGGATCGTCGACGGCACGGCGTCCCTGGTCGCCGGCAGCGCGGTTCGGGGAGTGCGGGTGGACGGGGAGGTCGTCGGCGCGGACGCGGTGATCGCGGCGGCCGGTGCCTGGTCGCCGCGGCTGCTCGAACCGATCGGTGTCGAGGTGCGGGTCGAGCCGCAGCGCGGCCAGATCGTCCATCTCCGGCTGCCGGGCGTGGAAACCGCGCACTGGCCGGTGATCCTGCCACGGTCGCGGCACTACCTCCTGGCCTTCGACGATTCCCGGATCGTGGTCGGCGCGACCCGCGAGGACGGCACCGGCTTCGATCACCGGGTCACCGCCGCCGGGATGGCGGAAGTCCTGGCCGAAGCGCTGTCGGTGGCGCCGGGGCTGGCCGACGCGACGTACGTCGAGACCCGGGTGGGGTTCCGCCCCGCCGGACCAGACATCCGCCCGCTCCTCGGCACCGTCCCGCAGGTGCCCGGACTGGTCGTGGCCAACGGTCTGGGCGCGTCGGGGCTGACGATGGGCCCGTACGTCGGTTCGATCGCGGCCCGCTTGGCCCGTCAGACCGATCCGGGGATCGACCTGGCGCCTTACGACCCGTCGCGGTGAGGCGCGAGTCGCGAAACGGATGGCCAGGTCGTCGCAGTACTGTGTGGAGACGAATGGGGGGAGGAGGGTGCCTTGAGTTCATGACGATCGATAGCGGCAGAAACCGTTGCCGCCGCCGCGACTGTGACGGTGTGGAGTTCTGGCTGGGTTTGTGCGTCCAGGACTGGGTGCGATGGCAGGACGGCTTGGCGGCCCTCGACCTGCCCGACGACGAGAGACCGGCGCCGCCTCGCAGTGTGTTCGTCGCCCCGGTGCATTCCGGCAGTGTGTCGCAGCGGGCCCTGACGACGGGATGACGCTGGGTGCGAGCCGATCAGCGCCGGAAGGAGCTGCCGGAGCCTCGCGTCCGCCGCAGGATCCACGCGATCGCCGTCGCCAGAAGAGCGAAGCGCAGGATCCGGGAACCGCCACGCCGTTCCTCGGCGGGCGGGGCGGGCGGGGTCGGTGGTGCGGCCGCCACACGGGTTCCTTCGATGGCGCGGCTCAGCTCGGACAGGTGCGCCCG
This sequence comes from Amycolatopsis roodepoortensis, assembly GCF_024628825.1. NCBI lineage: Bacteria > Bacillati > Actinomycetota > Actinomycetes > Pseudonocardiales > Pseudonocardiaceae > Amycolatopsis > Amycolatopsis roodepoortensis. The sequence goes on along the minus strand of NZ_CP102415.1, from coordinate 1,322,062 downwards.
CAGTTCCACCACCTGTTCTCGTGAAGGCGCTCGGCGGCTGAGGAAGACCTGGAAGAGAACGAAGGTCACCGCCGCACCGACCAGCCCGGCACCGACGTTGGCGAGCGCGCTCGACAGGAAGGCCGCCCTGGACTGGCCGTCGGCACCGGCGACCAGGAAGGCGACGATCCCGACGATCAGCCCGGCCGCGAAAGTACCCGCGGCGAGCAGGGTGTTCGCCGTCTTCTCCTTCATGGCAGCCCAGGTCTGGCCTCGTCGCCAGCCGGCGAGACCGACCATCGCGATGGCGACCAGCGCGGCCCCTCCGGAAACCAGGAGTTCGAGCGACGCTGCCCGCGAGTCCGACTTTTCGGTGACGAAGTACGAGTGCACGTAACGGACTTCGTCGCCGTATTGGACCTCCAGCCATCGCCGCGACCCGTGCGACTCGCCACCGGTGACATCGGCCTTGACGATGATCAGCTGCTGGTCCCGGTGGTATGTCGCGGTCGGCTCGCAGTCGAGCGACGGGCATCGCCGGAGATTCGCCTCGTCACCGGAGACGTAGCCGACGTCCTTCCCCGCGACGCTGGTCGCCGGGCCTCCGAAGAACACCACCAACCCGATGAGCAGGATGGTCGCGATCGCGAAGACGCTCAGCCAGCCGGTGCCGCGCCGACCTGAATCTGCCACAGGAACCCTCCCCCGACCGAGCACGAACGAGATTATTGAGGGTAAGGAAAACGTGGCGCAGGGGGCCGCCGCGCTCTTTCACGGGCTTCCGCCGATCGAACGTGTCGCGAAAGCCACTTTCGGGACATCAGGCGTCGCGAAAGTGGCTTTCGCGACATGGGCGCCGGTGGTGAGGTGGTCGGCGCGGGTGGTCGTCAGTGGTCAGGGCCGCGATCACGACACGTTCGCCTCGCCTCCACCCTCTCGCAAGGCGACCACCCGGTGACAGCCGGCCAAGGTGGCGGGGCGGTGGGCGATGACGAGGACACCGATGTCGTCCCCGGCCGAGGCGAGTGCCGCGGTGATGGCTTCGTCGGCTTCGGGGTCGAGGTTGGCGGTGGCCTCGTCGAGGATAAGGATCCGGGGGTTCACCAGCAGCGCCCTGGCGACGGCGACTCGTGCTCGCTGGCCACCGGACAGTCCGGCGCCGGATTCACCGACGGTGGTGGCGAGTCCGGCGGGGAATCCGGCTCCCGGGTCGAGGATCCCCGCCCGCCGCGCGGCCCGTTCGACTTCGGCGTCGCCGGCTTCGGGCTTTCCGAGCCGGATGTTGGTGGCGATCGTCCCGGTGAGCAGGCCTGGTTCCTGGGGAACGGCGCTGATCGCGCGGCGGAGGTCGTCGTCGGACAGCTCGGTGAGGTCGACGCCGTCCAGGGTGAGGTGGCCGGCGTCGGGGTCCCACATCCGGGTCGCGAGCAGCGCGCACGTGGTCTTGCCCGCGCCGGACGGCCCGGTGAGGCCGACTCGTTCGCCGGGGCGGACGGTGAACGACACGTCGCTCAGGACCGGTGGAGCGTCGTCGCGGTAACCGAAGGACACGCGATCGAAGACGAGTCCGGTCGCGCGCTCGCGGGGCGGCAACGGCCGGGGTACGCGGGGTTCGCGGACCGCCGGTGCCCGGTCGAGGATTCCGGTGATCCTGGTACCGGCGGCGCGCAACGTGCCGACGTTGCGCAGCAGGTCCGAAATCTGCGCGATCGGGCCGAGCGCCGCGGTGGCCAGCACCATGGCGACCGGTGCGAGCGCGCGGTCGATCGTGTCGAGATTCGCCGCGCAGACCGCGAGCGCGCCGAGCGCGCCGAGCGCCAGAGCCGCGTCCGTGACGGCGCGTTCCCCGCCGATCCGGGAGCCGATCCTCGTTTGCACGGAGGTCAGCGCACGTGTCCGTTCCGCCAGCGCGGCGGTGCGGCGGTCCAGGGCGCCCGCACTGCTGAGTTCACCGAGTCCGCGGACGGTGTCGACGAGTTCGGCGTTGAGGGTCGCGGCGGCTTCGGTGAGTTCGGTGCCCTGCCGGGTTCCCGCCCGGCCGGACAGCCACGGCAGCGCCGCGGTCACGGCGACGAACGGTACCCATGCCAGCAGCAGCCACGGCGTGACCATGAGCGACAGGGTCGCGGTGGCGGCGAGCATCATGGCCGAGGTGAGTGCTTGGGCCGCGGTGTGGGCGTAGAGCCATTCGAGACGGTCGATGTCGGCGAAGGCGACGGATACGAGATCGCCGCTCCTGCGGGGCTTCCGGCGGTCGGGCAGGCTCACGCGCAGCCGGTCGAACACCCTGGCACGCAAGGTGCCGATCAGCCGGTAGGCCAGATCGTGGGAGACCCAGGACTCGCGCCAGGTCATCGCCGCGGTCACCACGGCCAGCCCGCACAGGACGGTCGCGACGACGGCCAATGGCGCGGTGCCGGTCGCCGCGGCCCGCCCGGCCAGCCAAGTGCCGAGCACGGTCGTCGTCAGCGCGCCGAGCTGGACGGCCGCGTTGCTCACGACCGTCCAGACGAAGGTGGCCCTCTGTTCGCCGATGACCGGCAGAAGCCGCCGGAGCGGCCCGCTCACGAGTGGACCGCCTGCCCGGTGACGCGGCCGGACTCGATCGTGACGATCGCGCCGGCGTCACGCAGGGCGGTCTCGCGGTGGGCGATCACGATCCGGGTGGTGCCGGCGCACTGCTCCGCGAGCCGGGTGAGGACGCGTCTCTCGGTGTCGATGTCCAGTGCCGAGGTCGCTTCGTCGAGCAGCAGCACCGGAGGCGCGGCGAGCACCGCCCTGGCGATGGCGAGGCGTTGCCGCTGGCCGCCGGACAGCTGGGTCCCGTTCTCGGTGAGGACCGTCGCGAAGCCTTGGGGGAGTGCCTCGACGAACTCGATCGCGTCCGCGACGTGGGCGGCGGCGCGGATCTCGTCGTGCGTGGCGCCGGGCCGGGCGAGCCGGAGGTTCTCTTCCACGGTGCCATGGAAAAGATAGGTGTGCTGGCCGACGACGCCGATGCTCGCGCGCAACGCGGCGAGGGTGTACCCGGTGATCGGGGTTCCGTCGAGTTCGATCGTCCCCGACTGCGGGTCGGCCTCGCGGACGAGCAGCCGGGCGATCGTGCTCTTCCCGGCACCCGACGGGCCCACGATCCCGGTCGTGCTCCCCGGCGCGCAGTCGAAGCCGATGCCGGAAACGCCCGCGCCGTTCGGGTACCGGTACCCGACGTCCCGCAGCCGCAGCCGGGCCCCGTGCCGAGCGGGTTCGGTGCGGGTGCCGGTGTCGGCGACCCGCGGCCGCGCCGTCATGATCTCGTCGATGCCCTCGACCGCGCCCAGCCCTTGGTAACCGACGTGCCAGTGGGCGGACAGGTCGAGTACCGGGCGGAAACATTCCCTGGCGCACAACAAGAACAGGAACACCGACGCGGCGGGCGCCTGACCGCCGACGACCCCGGCGCACGCGACGACGATCGTGGCCGCGAGGCCGAGGTGCAGTGCCAGGGCGCTGACTCCCGCTTCCACCAGCGACACGCGCAGCTGGGCCATCGTGACGCGGTGCAGGCGGTCACCGCGGTGGGCGAGTGCCTCGCCTGCCCGGCGTCCCGCGCCGAAGAGCCGGAGGACACCGATCGACTGGGTCGCCTCCAGATAGTCGGCGGCCAGTCTTTCGTAGGCGCTCCACCGGGTTCGGCCCGTCCGGAGCAGCCGGGTATCCCAGAAACGGGGGACGGCCACGGCGCACAGGACCGCCGTCGCGAGGATCGCGGCGGCGGGGACCGACACGGTGAACAACCACCCGGCGATGGCGGCAGGAACCAGACAGGTCACGAGCAGCTGCGGCAGATAGCGGCTGTAGTAGGCGTCGAGGGCTTCGACCCCGTCGACGACCGTGTGCGTGATCGCGCCCGCGCGCTCTCCTCGTGTCCAGGCAGGTCCCAGCGCGGCGATGCGGCGCAGTAGCTCCCCGCGCAGCCGGGTGCGGATGGCGATGCCGAACCTGGCCGCGGCGACCTCCCGCGCCCACAGCAGGATCGCGCGCACCCCGACGACGCCGGACAAGGCGGCGAACGCGGGTGCCACCGTCGCGAAGTCCCCGCCACGGGTGAGATCGGCGAGGACGGACGCCGTCAGGACGGCTCCGCCGACATAGCAGGCCGACACGAGTATCGAGAGCAGCGCGAGCAGCAGGACGGGCGCGAGGACGACACCCGCCAGGCGCAGGAGCCTGCGATGGATCACCGGGTGAACGCGTCCGCGTGGAGTCGTTGCGCGATCTCCCGCACCACCGAGATGTTCCCGAGGGTGCCGGGATAGGTGTCGGCGGCGTCGATCGCGATCAAGCGCTGTTCGCGGACGGCGGTCATGGCGGGGAAGGTGCGGGTGAGGTAGTCGATGCTCGCCTGCTTCTGCGCGGGCCCGTTGACCGCGAACACGATCGCGTCGGGATTCTTCGCGGCGAGCGCCTCGGGGGTGATCTGCGCGGCGAAGAACTTGGCGAACTGCGGGTCCTTCGGCGAGAACACGTTGTCGCCGCCCGCCCTGCGGATGATGTCGTACTCGATGCCGGCGCCGATCGCGGTGACGGTGGTGCCCTCCAGGAACACCTGGGCGACGGTGGGGCGCGGGCGGCCCGCGATGGCCTTGTCGACGGCGGCCAGATCCGTTCGGCCCTGATCGACCAGTGCCTTCGCCTTGTCCGGTACGGCGAAGATCCTGCCGAGGTTCTCCAGGTCGGTGAAGAGATCTTCGACCGTGCCGTTCATCCGGCGTTCGGCGCAGCCGCCCGCGGCGACGTAGGCGGCGACGTTGCCCTGCTGCAGCTGCTCCAGGCTGGCGAAGCCTTTCTCCGCGGTGAATTCGTAGGTGGTGGGGGAGAAGACGAAGTCCGGCTTCACGGAAAGGAGCTTCTCCCGGCTCGGCGGTCCCGACTCGCTCAGCACCGGGATGGCGGCGGCCTGGGCGGCCACGTCGCCCGGGAGCGGTGCGGTGGCGGTCTGTGCCTGTCCGACGAGCGAGCCCGCGAGACCCAGCCGCAGCAACAGTTCCGTCTGCGACGGGCTGAGCCCGACCGCGGCGCGGGGTGCGGCGCCGACGGTGACCTCCCGGCCGCAGTTGGAGACGGTGACCGCCGTGCTCGCGTTGTTCGACGGCGCGGCCGGAGTGACCGAAGAGCCGCAACCGGCGACCAGCGACATGCTGATACCGAACGCGGCAAGGGACAGGGTTTTACGCATGATTCTCTTTCCCGGGTGTGCTGAGTGGTGAACGACTGCCGAAGACCAGCACCGGCCTGCCGTCGCGTGGATGGGTGAGCTGGTCGACGTCGACACCGAACACGTCTTCCACGACGCGTGGGGTGAGCGCTTCGTCCGGCGTTCCGGTGGCGACGACGCGGCCGGCGTCGAGGACGGCGATGTCGTCGCAGTAGGTGGCGGCGAGGTTGAGGTCGTGCAGGGCGGCGACGATGGTGCGATCGAGCCCGGCCGCGATCCGCATGAGTTCCAGCTGGAAGGCGATGTCGAGATGGTTGGTCGGTTCGTCGAGGACGAGGACGGGGGAGTCGGCCGCCAGCGCGCGGGCCAGCATCACCCGCTGCCGCTGTCCACCCGAGAGCCGTCCGATGGGCCGTCCGGCGATGTCGGTGGCGCCGACCCGGTCGAGCGCGGCCCACGCGAGGTCGAGGTCGGCTTCGGTGTCACGGCCGAATCCGCGCTGGAACGGCACCCGGCCCAGGAGCACGACGTCGAGGACCGTGAGGTCGAACTCGGACGACGTCTCCTGAGTCATCACCGCCACCGCCCTGGCGACGGTCCGCCGGTCGGTGCGCCAGACGTCGTGCTCGCCCAGCAGCACCCGGCCCGACGACGGCGCGACGGCGCGGTAGAGCGTGCGCAACAAGGTCGACTTGCCGCTGCCGTTCGGGCCGACCAGACCGAGGAAACGGCCGGAGCGGACCTCGATGTCCACGTCCCGCAGCACCCGGTCGCCGCCCAGCGTGGCGCTGACCTCGTGGAAATGGACCTTCACCGGCCGAACCCCGCCCGCGTGGCCGTGTCCCGGCGCATCAGCCACAGGAAGAACGGCGCGCCCACGACCGCGGTGAGGATCCCGATCGGTATTTCGCCGGGCGCCGCGACCGTGCGCGAGAGCAGGTCGGCGACCATGAGGAACAGGGCGCCGCCGAGTACCGCGACCGGCAGCATCCGGCGATGGTCCGAGCCGACGAGGATCCGCGCCACGTGCGGGATCACGAGACCGACGAAACCGATGCCGCCGCTGACCGACACGATCGACCCCGTCAGGAGGGCGGCGGTCACGAGAAGCACGGCGCGGAGGCGGTTCACGTCGACTCCCAGCGCGGTCGCGGACTCGTCGCCGCTCAGCAGCGCGTTCATGGCCCTGGTCCGCAGTCCCACGACGACACAGGCGGCCGCGAACGCCACCGCCGGCACGGCCAAGGAAGCCATCGAGGCGGCGGAAACGCTGCCGAGCAAGAAGAACAGGACGCTGAACACGTTCTGTGCCTCGGTGGTCAGCGTCAGATAGCTCGTGATCGCGCTGAACAGGGAACCCAGCGCGACACCGGACAGGATCATCCTGGTCGGCGACAGGATGCCGCGATGCCTGGCGACCAGCGCGACGCACACACTGGCCACCAAAGCCCCGGCGAAGGCCGCCGCGCCAAGGGGAAGCCCGCCCACGGCGGCCGAACCGAGGGTGATCACGAGAACCGCGCCGACTCCCGCCCCGGACGACACGCCGAGCAGGTACGGCTCCGCGAGCGGGTTGCGCACGATCACCTGCATGATCGCTCCGGCGAGCGCCAGTCCAGCCCCGGCGAGCCCCGCCAGCAGCGCGCGAGGGAGCCGGAACTGCCATACCGCCTGGTCCTGCAAGACGGTCAGGCTGCCGTCCGACATCCACGGCACGTCCGGCACCAGATGGCCGATCACGATCCGGCCCGCGTCCGCGAGCCCGACCTCGACCGTCCCGACCGAACCGGAGACGACCAGCAGCACGAGGATCGCGACGGCGAGGACCGTGACCGTCCCGCGGTGCAGGAGGCGGGACCGGGCGAGTGCCGCTTGCCGATCGCGAACGCCGGAGGGCGACGCGGACGGCCGCGAACGAACAACCATGGGGGGACGCCGATCGGTCTGTGGTGGGAGGTCACCGGAGCCTAACTGCACCCGATAATCGTTATCAACAGATAATCGGTAATGATTATCATCACAGCTTGACGGTCGCTTTCCGTTCGGCCCTCGAGGGAGGCAGTGCGGCGGCAGCGGTCGAGCACTTCGAGACGGTCGCGGCTGATGACGTACCCCCGCCGCCCAGTGGGCTTTGCGCACGGCATCGACGGTCGTCGTCCGAACGCGCCGACCAAGGCGCAAGACGCTAGTGGCGAGGGTGTCGCGAAAGCCACTTTCGCGACGTCTGGTGTCCCGAAAGTGGCTTTCGGGACATGGGGTGGGCCGCTGGTGGCGAGGGGTGTCGCGAAAGCCACTTTCGCGACGTTGTCCCCGAGGATCGTCCTTTTTGGACTACAGGCACGGCGGCCCAGTCGGCGAAGCGGCCTGAAATCGTCGGCGCAGGCCAACATGCGCCGGGCTGTGTGTACACGCCTCGGACGCCTGGCAGGCCGTGGCCGAATTTCGGCGACGGGCGGCTGCCGCGCTTTCCGCGTTGTGCCGATGCTTGCGGGATCCGGGCGACGCCGGTACCGCGGCGACGGCCGAAATCACGGGTCGGGAGTGGCCCCGGTGGCGGCGCTCGTGATCTGCCACAGCTTGGCCGCGAGCTCCCCGTCTTCGGCGGCCGCCGAGCGGCGTGCCGGACCTGCCGGCCCGCGGATCTCCAACGGTCCCGTCGGGCCAAGGTAGGCGCCGCCCTCGACCGGTCCGGTGGCGGCGAGGAGCTGGGGCGCGATACCGGTGGCGACCGGTTGTGAGAGGTATCGGTCCGGTAGCACCAGAAGGCGGGACCTCCACGTGCTCCCGCGGGCCAGGGCGTTGGTCAGCAGCTGCGACGTCGTCAGTCCCGGGTGGGCGGCGATCGACAGCACCGGGTCGCCGGAGGCGCGAAGCCGTCGATCGAGCTCCGCGGCGAACAGGAGGTTCGCGAGCTTCGAGGCTCCGTAGGCGCGGGTCGGCGAGTAGCGCCGGCGTTCCCAATGCAGGTCGGTGAGGTCGAGTCCGCCGGTGCGGTGGCCGAGGCTGGACGTCGTCACGACCCTGGCGGGTCGCCCGTGGTCTCCGGCCGCCCGCAGCGCGGGCATCAGCAGCCAGGTCAGCGCGGCCGGACCGAGGTGGTTGGTCCCGATCTGCAGCTCGAACCCGTCCCGGGTCCGGCTGGGCGGCCCCAGCGATACCGCGGCGTTGTTGATCAGCACGTCGACCCGGTCCCCGGTGCGTTCCCGGAGCTCCGCGGCGGCGGCCCGTACCGAGGAGAGGTCGGCCAGGTCGAGCAGGACGAGTTCGGCCGAACCCGGGCCGTCGATCCCGGCTCGCACCTGGTCGAGGGCCGCCGCTCCGCGGGCGGTGTCGCGAACGGTCATCAGGACCCGGGCGCCTGCCGTCGCCAGTGCGCCGGAGAGGGCGAGGCCGAGTCCGGAGGTCGTCCCGGTGACGACGATGGTGCGGCCCGTCAGGTCGGGCGTCTCATGTGACAGTGTCATATGAAAGAGCCTGCCCAGTTCGGATGACACTGTCAACTAGAATGGCCGGCGTGACCCGCACCGAGACCGCCGAGGCCACGCGGCAAGCCCTCGTCCGCGCGGCTTCCGAACTGCTCGATCAGGGCGGCCCCGACGCCGTGACCCTGCGGGCGGTCGGAGCCCGGGCCGGAGTCTCACGAGGCGCGCCCTACGGGCACTTCGAGAACAAAGAGCATCTGCTGGCTCAGCTCGCCATCAACGCGTGGAATTCCCTGGCGGACGACGTCGAGCACCTTCGCGCGACCGTCGAGTCCACTTCGGACATCCGGCTGGAGCGAGCCATCCTGGCGTTGATCGGCGTCGCCCGCCGGTGGCCGCACCGGTACGCGCTGATGTTCAGCACTCCGGCCGACACCCCCGCCGCCCGGGAGGCCGCGGGCCGTCTCGAGGGTGTGTTCCTGGCACTGGTGGCGGACATGGTCGGCGAATCCGACGCGCCTCGGTACGGCGCGCTGCTGATGTCGAGTGCGCACGGCATCGCGGGACTGGAACTCAGCGGTCATCTGGCGAAGGACACGTGGCAGGTCAGCGTGGAGCAACTCGTGCGCATGCTGATCGACGGGATCCGGCACGGGTGACCGAACCGGTCAGCCCGCGGCGGACAACGCCAGCCGCAGATAGTCGCGCGAAGCCTGCCGCCAGGATTCCAGTTCCAGCTTTTCGTTGGCCGCGTGCATCTGCCGGGGATCTCCCGGCCCCCAGATCACGATCGGGGCTCCGGCCACCGATCCGGCCAAGGCCGACGCATCGGTGAAATAGGTGGCGGCGGGTGCGGTGGTCCGGCCGGCGAGCAGCTCGGGCAGGCGCGCGGTCCGGACGGCGGGCAGATCGAGATCCACCTCCGCGGTGATGGCCGGATCGAGCGACGAAGCCCAGGCGGCCGCCGGTGCCCCACCGTCCACAGTGCGCACATCGAGCGTCAGAACGGCCGACGCGGGCACGATGTTCGTCGCGGTCCCGCCCTCGAAGGTGCCGACGTTGACGGTTTCCCCGCCCAGATAGTCGTCGGCGGCCAGCGGGAGGGAATCGAGCGCGCCGAGAGCGCGGTCGGCGAGCAACCGGATCGCGTTGCGGCCGAGCTGGGGTGTGGAGCCGTGGGCCGCTTTCCCTTCCGCGGTGAGCCGCAGCCAGGTGGCGCCGCGGTGTCCGAGTGAGACGCGGTTCCGGGTCGCTTCCGGAACCACCACGATCCGCGGCGTCAAGTCCAGCGAGGCCGAAGCCTCGGTCGCGCCGAGGCACCCGATCTCTTCGTCACTGGTGATGAGGACCTGCGCGCCGGCACCGGCTTCCGTGGCGTTGCGCAACGCGGCCAGTGCGGCGACCAGCCCGCCCTTCATGTCGACGCTGCCGCGGCCGTGCAGGAACTCCTCGTCGACGTCCGCGGAGAAAGGCGCGCGTTCCCACAGCGCGGGGGAGCCGACGGGGACGGTGTCGATATGGCACACGAACAGCGCTCCGTCGCCGGAATGGCTGCCGAGCAGCACCCACGGTCGCCCGGTGGTGGAGCGTCGCAGCACGCGGACGCCCGCGGTGGCGGTGGCGTAGGAGACGGCCAGCTCCTGCGCGGCGGCCTGCGCGGCGCTGTCGCCGGAGGTGGTGTCGTGGCGCACCAGGTCGCGCAGGAACGCGAGGGCTTCGTCGGTCATGCGGGGTACTCCTGGGTCGATTCGCGGACGACGAGCTGCATGGAGAGCACGTGGTCGGCGGGGACGCGGCCGGCCGCGAGGCGGGTGATCTCGTCGACCGCCTTGCGGGCCATCTGCTCGGTCGGCTGCGCGACGGTGGTCAGCCGCGGCGACGTCCATTCGCCGAGGGTGATCCCGTCGCAGCCGATCACCGAAAGGTCTCCGGGCACCGACACCCCGGCGCGGCGGGCCGCTTCGAGCAGGCCGACCGCGGCGATGTCGCTGGCGGTGAACACGGCCGTCGGCTCCGCGCCGGCCCGTGCCATATGCGCGAAGAAGTTCATGCCGAACGCCGAGCTGAAGGCGCCGCGCACGATCATCGACTCGTCCACCTCGACCCCGTGGGTCTTCATGGCCGCCCGGTAGCCGGCCTCGCGCTGGTCGGCCGTGCGCAGCCCGGCCGGCCCGCCGACATGGGCGATCCGCCGGTGGCCCAGGGAGATCAGGTGGGTGGTCGCCTGGTAGGCGCCGCCGAAACCGTTCGCCGTGACGTGCGCGATCCGCGGACCGGTGGCTTCGACGTACTCGTCGAGGAAGACGACCGGGAAGTCCCCTGCCAGCCGGCTCGCGAAGGCTTCGTTGGTGTTGTGCATCCCCAGGTAGACCAGCCCGCCCACGTCCGGCACCCGCATCAGGCGCTCGACGGCGGCGCGCTCCCGCAACGGCGACGAGCCGGTGAGCGTGGTGAGCACGTCGATGCCGTCGGCCGCGGCGGCGTCGACCACCGCGTCCGCCAGCGTGGAGAAGTACGGATTGTCCAGCGAAGGGACCACCAGGCCGAGGCTGAGGCCGGTCACCTGTTTCTGCACGGGCGGATGCCCTTGGGCCGACAGTGCGGCGTCGATGCGCCGGGCCGTCTCGGAGGCGACGTTGAGCTCTCCCTTGACGTACCTCGACACGGTCGACACGGCCACTCCGGCCTCTCGGGCCACCTTCGCCAGCGACATCCGGCTCCTCCCCGTTGAGCGTTGACGGCGACTGCAGCGCATCTTATATTGGCGGCGTTGCGCTATGTTGCGCAACAAACGCTACCGCTTTCGCCCGAAGGAGTCGTCGATGGTCAAGGTCCTGCTAGCCGGGGAGTCGTGGGTCAGTGCGACGATCGACCACAAGGGATACGACCCGTTCGCGCACACGCAGGTGGAGATCGGGTGCGAGCGGCTGCTGGCGGCGCTGGCGGCGGAAGGGGTCGAGGTGACTCACCTGCGTTCGCACGACGTGGCCGAGAAGTTCCCGCAGACGCTGGAGGAACTCGGCGCCTACGACGTCGTCCTGCTCTCCGACGTCGGCTCCAACACGCTGCTGCTGCATCCGGACACCTTCACCCGCGGCCGTCCGACCCCCAACCGGCTCAAGCTGCTGCGCGAGTGGGTCACGAACGGCGGCGGCCTGATGATGGCCGGCGGCTACCTGAGCTTCCAGGGCTTCGAGGGCAAGGCCAACTACCACCGGACCCCGATCGAGGAGATCCTGCCGGTCGACATCGACCCTTACGACGACCGCGTCGAGACGCCGGAGGGCGTCCGTGCCCGCGTCGTGCGGGCCGACCACCCCGTGGTCGCCGGTCTCGACCAGGAGTGGCCGATCCTCCTGGGCTACCAGCACACCACGCTGAAACCGGACGCGGAGCTGCTCGCCACCGTCGAAGGCGACGTCATGCTGGCCACGCGTCAGGTCGGCAGCGGCCGCACGCTCGCGTTCACCTCGGACATCTCCCCGCACTGGGCTCCGGAGGAGTTCATGGACTGGGACGGTTACCGCAAACTCTTCGCGCAGGCGATGACCTGGCTCGCCGGCCGCGAACTCTGAGCCGCGCGCACTCGGGATCAAGGAGGATTCGATGAGTACGTCACCCACCGGCCGCGCGGCCTCGGTCGTCGTCCTGACGATCGCGACCGTCTTCGCCGGAATGCTCGGCCCGTTGCAATCACTCGTCAACGGGCATCTCGGCACCGCGCTCGCCGACGGGCACGCCGCCGCGCTGGTGTCCTTCGGCACCGGCCTGGTGCTGATGCTGATCATCGTGCTGGCGCGCGCCCGGACACGCGACGCGTTCTTCCGGCTGCCCGGTCAGCTGGTGCGCGGCGAGATCCCGCGGTGGAACTTCTTCGCCGGCCTGTGCGGTGCGGTGATCGTGCTTTCCGAAGGTGTCACGGTGGGTTTCCTCGGAGTCGCGATCTTCCAGACTTCGCTGATCTCCGGCATGGTCATCTCCGGCGTGGTGTGCGACCGCCTGGGCATCGGCGTCCCGTTCAAGCAGGCGATGAGCGCGCCGCGCGTGGCCGGGGCGATCCTCGCCATCTGCGCCACGGTGCTGGTGGTGTCCCCGAACTGGTCGGCCCCGCACATGATCGCGCTGGCGATCATGCCGTTCGTCGGCGGCCTGCTCGCCGGCTGGCAGCCCGCGGGCAACTCCGAGGTCGGCCTGCTGTCCGGCTCGATGTTCGTTTCCATCACCTGGAACTTCCTCATCGGCTTCGCGGCGCTCGGTCTCGTGTACGTGGTGCGCATGGTCGTCTCGGGCGCGCATTTCGCGTTGCCGGGCACCTGGTGGATGTACTTCGGCGGACCGCTCGGCCTCCTGTCGATCGCGTTGATGGCCTTGCTGGTGCGTGGTCTCGGGCTCCTGTTGCTGGGGCTGGCCTCCACGGCCGGTCAGCTCATCGGGTCGCTGCTGCTCGAAGTCGTCGCTCCCGCGGCGGGTTCCAGCCTGCACCTGGTCACCGTCATCGGTGCGGTCGTGGCGCTGGCGGCCGCGGCGATCGCGATGATCCCGTCCCGGCACACGGCCGAACCGGTGGTCCTCGCCCAGCCCGCCGAGGTGCGCCGTGGCTGAGGTGCGCGGTGTCCTCGGCGCGGTCGACGCGGCGGATCTCGGGCTGGTGCTGCCGCACGAGCACCTCTTCAACGATCTGTCCTCCGCGGTCGCCGAGCCCGCCTATCCCTCCACGCGGCGGCTCGCCGAGGCGGAAGTGGGGCCGGGCTGGCAGTTCCTCCTCTGTCAGGATCCCTACTGCTGCGCCGACAACGTGGCGCCGAAGGACCGGGCGAGCGTCGTGCGCGAGGTGACCGCGTTCGCCGCGGCGGGCGGCGGCACGGTGGTCGACGCGACCGGAAGCGCGGCGATCGGCCGGGATCCGCTCGCCCTGGCGGCGGTCGCCGAGGCCACCGGGGTCACCATCGTCATGGGCACCGGTGCGTATCTGGAGAAGTTCGAGGGGGAGCGCATCACCGCGGTCGCCGTCGACGCGCAGACCGAGCGCATCCTCGCCGAACTGGACGAGGGTGTCGGCGAGACGGGGATCCGGGCCGGGGTCATCGGCGAGGTCGGTGTTTCGCCGCTTTTCACCGACGGGGAGCGGGCCTCCTTGCGGGCCGCCGCGCTCGCGCAGGCGGCGCGGCCGACCGTGGGGCTGAACATCCACATGCCGGGCTGGCAGCGTCGCGGGCACGAAGTGCTCGACCTCGTGCTGGACGAATGCGGTGCGCTTCCGGGAAAAGTGGCGCTGGCGCACAGCGATCCGTCCGGCGAAGACCCGGGATATCAGCGGGGTCTTCTCGAACGCGGTGTGCTGCTGGAGTTCGACATGATCGGCCTCGACATCGCGTTCCCGGGCGAAGGCGTCGCCCCGACGGTTTCCCAGACCGCTCGCGCCGTGGCCCGGTGGGTGAACGAGGGCTTCGGTGACCAGATCATGCTGTCGCACGACCTGTTCCTGAAGCAGATGTGGACGCGCAACGGCGGGAACGGGCTCGTGTTCGTGCCGACGATCTTCGCCGATCTGCTCGTAGCAGAAGGAATCGCGGCCGAAGCCGTCGCCCGGCTGATGCGGGACGTCCCCGCCCGATGGCTGACCGCATGAGCCGCGCGATCGCGGTGGTCGCGTCGCTCAACGTCGATCACATCGTCCAGGCGCCGCGCATCCCGGAGCCGGGGGAGACCCTGATGGGATTTTCGGCGAGCCGGGAGCTGGGCGGTAAAGGCGGCAACCAAGCGGTCGCCGCCGCCCGGCTCGGCGCGGAAGTGGCCGTGATCGGGTGCGTCGGCAAGGACGAGGACGGCGACGAGTACCTGGCAGCCCTGCGCGCCGAAGGTGCCGACGTGACCCACGTGCACCGGTCCGCTTTGCCCACCGGCCGGGCGGCGATCACCGTCGACGCGGAAGGCGTCAACTCGATCGTCGTCGTGTCCGGGGCGAATGGCGACATCCCAGCGGAGGCGGCCGAAGCGGCGATCTTCGACCTGCCGGGGCTTCGGGTCGTCGCGGGCCAGTTGGAGGCGGCACCCGAAGCGACGGAACGCGCTTTCGCGGCCGCTCGCTCGCGGGGCGTGCTGACCGTGCTCAACACCGCGCCCGCCGACGACGTCGCCGGGAAACTGGTGCCACTGAGCGATGTCGTGGTGTCGAACGAAATCGAGTTCCGTCAGCTCACCGGCCAGGATCCGTTCGACGACGACGGTTTGCGGCGCGGCGGTGCCGATCTGTTCGCCGCGGGATGCCGGTGGGTGATCGTGACGCTGGGCGCCGAAGGATGTGCCGTCCTCGACGCGTCGTCGTCCACGCGCGTCCCGGCCGTCCCGGTACGGGCCGTGGACACCACCGCCGCGGGCGATTCGTTCGTCGGAGCGCTCGCCGCCCGGCTCGCGGAAGTTCCCGGTGAGCCGGCGACCGCGGACGTGGTGGCGGCTTGCCGTTTCGCGGCGAGGGTGGCCGCTGTCGTCGTGACGCGGCACGGAGCGCACCCTTCTTTGCCGCTCTTGGCCGAGGTGCCGGCATTCCGGCGGTGAGCCGGGTGAATATGCGCTGATCCAGCGTCCGGCCTCCGGCATACTCGCGGGATGGCGGAACAACTTTCGCTCACCGGCTATCAACGGGGCCTGCGGGCAAGGATCCTGGCCGCGCCGACGGTGGCGGCGCCCCCGCCGTGGCGTCCAGCCGACCGCCACGTGGCCGCTGTCGGCGGGTTGCTCGGTGTCGGTTTCGCCGCTGACCCCGGCACTGGCCGCGACTTGCTGTTGGTGGAGTCGACGAACGGGCTCGGGCTGTTCGACACCGTCACCGGTGAACGGCTGGCCCGCGACCCCGATCCGGATCAGCCGGAGGGCAACGACTTGACGTGCCAAGGGATCGGGCCGATCGCGGGGCATCGCGTGCCGATGGCCGGGCTGGACGGCGGCGGCCTGCACACCGGCACCACGGGGTGGTCGGTGCATGTCGCAGGCCCGGACTGGCCGCACGAGCGGGTGCTGCTGTCCACCGGGAATCCGTACACCGGTGGGGCGCACGGCGAGACCTGGTGGCATATCTTCCATTCGCGCCACTCCGAACTGCGGGCGGCCGGGTTCTCGCCGTCCGGGGCGACGCTGGTCGTGGCGACCAGCAGCGACGTCACCCTCTGGACCAGGGCCTGACCCAGGCCCCCGAGGTGGGCTGAAAGCGTTCTTCGCCCCATGTCGTGCGGTGAAGGCGCCCTTCGGCTCACGTCAGCGCTGGATGTCCCTCGCGTCCGAGCTGCCGGACGAAAGGTGTTTAGGCGGTACCGGGCAGGGGCATCACGGTCTCGCCGTAATTCGTTCTACGCGAGGAGTCTCCGGGTGGCGTCGTTCAAGGTGAAACCCTCCAAACCGGTCGCCGTGTTCGGAGCGGTCGGTGGGATGGCGGTGCTGGTGTTCGTTCTGGTCAGCGGAACCGGCCGCGGAAACGGCTTCGTCTGGTTGTGGGCGGCCCTCTGCGTCGGGGTGGTGGGGTTCAACCTGTGGGCGGCGTTCAGCGAACGAGGCGCCACCGAAGTCGTCGAACGCAGCGCCACGGACCGGTCTTGACCGGGCTGACTCGGCGGGGCGGTGCGATCCTGGCGGTATGACGAGCAGGTCAGGGCCTCGACGAGAACTGGAGCGGATCCTGGAGAACGCCGGGCCGGGCGCGGTTCATGCCCGGACGGCGCTGGGTACCGGGCCGGTGCCCGATCGGTTGCGGGCGGCGATCCTCGCCTTGGCCTTCGCGCGAGGCGAATGCGGCAGCTGCTGCCCTTCCGACGCGGCCCGGGCGCTCGCGGACGAGTGGCGTCCGTTGCTGCCGCGGGCTCGGGAACTGGCGCGCGAACTCGCGCGGGCGGGGGAGGTGCGGTTGACCCAGGGCGCCCGGTCGCTCGACCCGGACGCGGAATGGGAGGGGCCCATCAGGATCCGGCTGGCCGGGGACGCGGATGACTGAGCCGGACCGCACCCCCGACGGGCGTTTCGTCGTGATCGGCGGCCGGCGCTGGCGCGCGACCGATCCGGAGATACCGGAGGAGACGGCGGCCCGGTTGCGCGGCCTGCTGATGCGGGCCCGCCGGGACGTCGGCGCGGCCCGGCGAGCTCAGGATCCCGAAGCCGAGCGGGAGGCCCGGGCGCGGGTGCACATCGCCAAGGTCGCCTTGGGGGAGCGTGGAACTCCGTGGTGGGAGCAGGACCAGGCGGAGCGTCGGCAGCGGTGGCAGCGCGGCCTCGACCTCTTGAGCTGAAGACCAGGACGGCGGCCGTTCAGCCCGCGGCGAGCCCGGTTCGCCGTCTCCGGCCCCCGCCGACGTACTTCGAAGCGGCCAGCCGGTTCAACAGGCCGATCCGTCCTCGGTTGGGGACCGAACGAAGCGGGTGACCGGCGAGGCCCCAATGCCCGAGAAGGGTGTTGGCCGCGGCCCAGCCGGTGGCGGCCGCGCGCTCCATGAGGGCGACCGGCAGGTCGATCCGGATGCCGTCGCCCGCGAGCGCGAGGAGCGGGTCGGGAGTCCGCACGGCCGGCCGCCGGGCGAAGTCGCCGACTCCGAACAGTGGGCAATCCTCGCGCCACAACGTGCTTTCCCCGGCCACTCGCGCGTCCCGGGTCTCCGGGTAGATCTCGTGAAGCCGTTGTTCGAGGGCTTTCTCCAAGCCGCTTTGATCCGCGGTGGCGGCCGCGTAGGCGTGCAGTTCGACGACGGAGCCGCCGGTGCGCGCCGCCCAGCGCCGTGCTTCGCCTTCGTACCGGTCGAGCAGGCTGATGTTGTCCAGCGGCGGGACGCTGCCGGTGCCGAGGAAAGGCGGACGTCGTCGCTCGACCGGCCGGTCGAGCCAGAGCCGCCGGACGAGGAAGGGCGGCGCGGTGCGCAGTTCCCCGATCGCGCGCCGCCAGGACTCGGTCGCGAGGTCCGGGGATGCGGTGACGAGGTCGCGCAGCCCGGCGATGTCGCAGGCGAGCACCACCCCGTCGAAGCCCTCCGTGCGGCCACCGGTCTCGACTTCGAAACCGTCCGGCGTCCGGCCGAGGGCGGTGACCGCCGCGCCGGTGCGGATTTCGACGCGGCGCCCGGCGAGGTAGCTCGCGAGCGGATCCCACAGTGCCTGCGGGAACGGCTCGGTCGGCACGTCGAAGACGAGTCCTTCGCTGGAGCCGAGGAAATAGAGGTGGAACATGGCCGCCAGTTCCGCGGCGGACAGGTCCCGCGGGTCGGCGAAGAAGCTGCGCGAGAACACCTCGAACGCGAGATGCCGTGCGGCCGCTGGGAAGTTGATCGCTTCGAGGAAGGTCGACGCGTCGATGTGATCGAGCCGGTGATAGGTCTCGGGCACGCTGACCGTGGCGAGTGGCAACGCCTCGCGTCCACTGAGCCGCAGGAGGTCCCTGGGGGTGAAAGTCGGGCTCCGCAAGGCGAAAACCGCCGCGTTCCAGATCGGTGTGCGAGGGAGCCCGGCGAAGGTGTCGATGCGGCCGTGCGCGTCCAACAGCGGGTAGTCGGAGAGCGGAGTGAGCCGCTCCGAATGCGGATCCGTGCGGGTCAGCAAGGTACGCAGGTTGTAGTACTGGCGGAAGAAGGCGTGGAAGCCCCGGCTCATCGTCACCGGAGTGCCGTCCGGCAGCCGCTCCCGCCAGCCGCCGACCCGGCCCCCGAGATGGTCTTCTCGTTCGAAGACGGTGACGGTGACGCCGCGTTCGGCCAGTCCGGTCGCCGCGGTGAGACCGGCGATGCCGCCGCCCACGACGGCCACCGTGGGGCGCGCGCCGAGTTGCCCGGCGTCCGCGAGGCCGCGCGACGCCGGATAGGTGACCAGGCGGCGGTCCAGGGGAGAGGTCACGGAGTCTCCTCGGGAGCTGTGCCGACGACGGTGTGCACGATGTCGCGTTGCCAGCCGGGGACGGTGGCGGTGTGGACGTCGGTGAAGCCGGCGTCGGTGAGACGGTGGGCGAGAGAGCCGATTCCGTCGAACTCGGCGACGCTGCGGCGAAGATGGCGGTAGAGCGTGGCGTCGCCGGTGACGACCTTCCCGAGAGGGATGATCACAGCCGCGCAGACCGCGTTCCAGACCCAGCGGGCTCGCCGGGAGTCCCGGACCGAGTATTCGTGCACGGCGATCCGGCCGCCCGGGCGCAGCAGGCCACGCAGGCGGCGCAACTGGCTCGTGGGGTCGGCGAGGTTGCGCAGGAGATAGGCCGCCAGTATCGCGTCGAACGGCCCCTCCACCCCCGCCAGCTCTTCCGCTGAGGTGTGGACGAACTCGACCCCTTCGGGCCAGGTCTTGTCCCGGGCTCGCGCCAGCATTTCGCGGGAGGCGTCGAACGCCGTGATCTTCGCTCCGGGTGCCGCCGCGACGAGCGCGGCGGTGGACGCGCCGGTGCCGCAGCCCGCGTCGAGCAATCGAAGGTGCTGGCCGTCGTACGGCAGATCGAGCCGCTGGGCGGACAGCAGCAGATGCCGGTGATAGCCGGGATTCGCCCGCACCAGACGGTCGTAGAAGCGGGCTTCGGTGTCGAAGGCCGACGGCACGGTGTCCCGCGGCAGGCCGTCACGCGCCAGGGCGTTCACCGCGCCTCCTCGCGTGGCCGGGACCGTTCCCACAGCAGCAAAACGGCGGTCACCAGCGCATAGCCGAAGAGGAAGTCCTCGACCGGGATGTCCCACGGGAAGCGCCAGCCGGTGACGTGCTCGGGCGCGTAGAGGACGATCGGCGCGGACAACTTCGTCAGCCAGCCGTCGACGGGGATCTGGAAGCCGAGGACGATGGCCATCGTGATCCAGTAGGCGGGTTTCCGGAACAGACCGGTCTTCAGCACGACGACCTCGGCGAGCACGACCACGACCACCGCGACGACGGCCGGAACGGTGTAACCCCAGGGAATCACCGGCGGACCGCCCGTTCGCCGCGGCGCCGGGCCACGGTGAGCGAAAGCTGGACCATTTCGTAGGTGAGCAAGCCACAGATCGGGATGACGACGAAGAACAGGATCTCCTCCAGCGGGATGGCGAACGGGGCGTGGACGCCGGTCATGAATTCCGGTGCGTAGCCCCAGACCCCGGCGGCGATCGCCAGCGCGTCCCAGACCAGGAAGACCAGCGCCACCGGGAGCAGGGCGCGGGCGAGCCGTTTCGGTTGCCGGTAGACGCGGGCGCCCGCCATTTCCAGCGGCAGGGTCACCAGGACACAGGCCGCGAGGACGATCAGGTACTCGAATTTGCCCACTCAGCTCACCGCCGCGGGGGGAGCGGGCGCCGGATGCCGCCTGCGGGCCCACTGGGAACGAGCGAATGCGCCGCAGGCGACCCCGAGCCGTCGGCGGCGTGTCACCCTCACCCGGCGGGCGAACACGTCGTGGCCTGCGTCCTCGATCCGGTCGAGGATCTCCCCGTAGAGGGTCGCGGCGGTGGCGACACAAGGGCGCGAGACCGGGTGCAGCATCGCGATTCCGGGCCGTGCCTCGGCGTAGATCCGCCGGGTGACCGCGATCTGGTCCCTGATCGCCGCCCGTACCGGTGCGTCGGCCCGGCCGTGCTCGGCGCACCAGGCCAGCCGGTCCCGGTCGACGTCGTGCACCTTGAGCTCGTCCGCGGGCAGGTAGACCCGTCCTCGCGCGAAATCCTCGGCGACGTCGCGGAGGAAGTTGGTCAGCTGGAACGCCTTGCCCAGCGCGGCCGCTCGCGGGGCGGCCTCCTCGCGGTGGGTCACCGCGCCGAGGATCGGCAGCACCTGCAGGCCGATCACCTCGGCCGAGCCGTGCACGTAGACGTCGAGGTCGTCTCGCGTGGCGTAGCCGGTGACGCTCAGATCCATCCGCATCGACGTGAGGAAGGCGCGGAAGAGGTGTTCTTCGAGCTCGTACCTGGCCGCCGTGTCGATCACCGCTCTGAGCAAGGGATCCGTACTCGTGCCCGAGGCCAGATCGGCGCGGAAGCGACCCTCCACTTCGGACAGTCGCGCGGCCAGTGACCGCGGCGTGGCGGCGGGATCCGGTTCGTCGACGATGTCGTCCAGCCATCGGGCGAAACCGTAGAGCGCGTGGACCGCGGGCCGCTGCGGCGCGGTCAGCATGCGGGTCGCCAGGAAGTACGTGCGCCCGTGGCGGGCATTGAGGCCGCGGCACCACGTATAGGCGGCACGAAGGTGTGGATCGCGGATGCCGGCGGCGTCGAGTTCGTGCTTGGTCATCGGTTCGCCTCCGCGCCGCGCATCGGTGTCCCGGTGATCCGGTCGGCGGCCAGCCTGCCGGAGATCAGCACGGTCGGGACTCCGACGCCGGGCACCGTCCCGCCGCCGGCGAGGACGACGTTTTCGGTACCGCGCGGGAAGTTCCTAGGACGGAACGGTCCGGTTTGACCGAACGAGTGCGCGTAGCCGAAGGGGGTCCCGGCGACCAGGCCGCGGTCCGCCCAATCGGCTGGGCTGATCACCTCGGTGAACTCGGGTTCGAAATCCGGCAGCAGGCGTTCCCGGGCCACGGAAAGGATCTCCTCGGCGTACGGGCCCGCATCGGCGGTCCAGTCCGCCGGGCCACGGTCGAGATTGGGTACCGGCGCGAGGATCGAGAAGAGCTGCCGCCCCGGCGGGGCGAGTCCCGGATCGGTCGCGGTGGGCCGGGTGATCAGCAGGGACGGATCGGTCATGCGGCGCCCGGTGGAGATGAGCTCGTCGAAGGTCGAAGCCCAGCCCTGCCCGAAGGAAATCGTGTGGTGGCCGATGGCGGAGTGCTCACCTGGGCCTCCGGTGTGCAGGATCAGCGCGGACGGCGCTGGCCGCAGCGGGACGGGCCGCTTCGGGTGCCGGCCGAGGAGCCGGTAGCTCTCGGGTGGCTCGGTCGTCAGCACGACGGCGTCACACGGGTGGCGTTCGCCGCCCGCGGTGCGGACCGCGCGGATCCGGCCGCCGTCCCGTTCGAGCGCGTTCACGGGGTCGCCGTAGTGGAAGACGACCCCGTTCGCCGCGGCGACGCGGGCGAGGGCCTGGGGGAGCGCCGCGACACCTCCGGGCGGGAAATACACGCCACCGACGGTGTCCATATAGGAGATGACCGCGTAGAGCGCCAGTGCCCGCATCGGCGACTCGCCCGCGTAGAGGGCCTGGAAGGTGAACACCCGCTTCAGCCGCTCGTCCGACAGGAACGAGCCGATCTTGGGATCCAGCCGCCGGAAGCCGCCGAGCGCCACCAGCCGCGCCAGTTCCGGCCGGAGCATGCCCGGCGGCGAGTCGATGTTCGAGTCGATGAACCGGGAGAACTCGGTGCGATACAGGCGAGTCAGCCATTCGCGGAGCCGGACGTAACCCGCGGCCTCCGCCGGGCCCGCGAACTCGCGGACCGCGTCCGTCATCGCCGCGGCGTCCGTGTGCACGGGCAGCGTGCTGCCGTCGGCGAACTGCGCCACGTACGCCGGGTCGAGACGGATCAGCGGCAATTCCTCGCTCAGCTCGGCGCCGACGGCGCCGAAGGTGTCCCGCAGGATCGAAGGCATGGTGAGCACCGTGGGCCCGGTGTCGAGCAGATAGCCCTTACGCTCGACGCGTCCCGCGCGGCCACCCGGACCGGGGTCGCGTTCGAGAACGGTGACCGAGCGTCCACGGCCCGCCAAGTGCAGGGCGGCCGCGAGTCCCGACAGCCCCGCTCCCACCACGACGACCCGGTCCGTGGGCCCCGGCACCGTTTTCACTGGTCGCGCTCCGTGCATTTGGTGGCCAGGACGGCCAGCGAATCCGCGGCGTGCCGAGGGAACACGGCCGGGTCGATCACGGCCTGGGCCTTCTCGGCCCGTTCCCGGATGAGCTCGCCGAGGCGTTCCCGCGCCCCGGTCGCCGTGATCAGGGCGCGCCAGCGGGCCACGGCTTCGTCGTCCACCGTCGACGGCGCGAGCAGTTCGCCGAGTTCCGCGCGCTGCCGCCGGTCGGCCATCTCGGCGGCGAGCACCACGACACTGGACGCCTTGCGATCACGGAGGTCTTGGCCCGCGGGCTTGCCGGTGACCGCCGGATCGCCGAAGACGCCGAGCAGATCGTCCCGGAACTGGAACGCCTCACCGACCAGGCCGCCGTATTCGGCGAGGGCGGCCAGGACGTCCGGCCCGCACCCCGCCAGCGCGGCGCCGAATTCGAGCGGCCTGCGGACGGTGTAGTTGCCGGACTTCCGGCGCAGGACGTCGAGCAGTGTCTCCCAGTCCGGGAGCGTCCTGGCGTCGTTCACGAGATCGGCGAGCTGCCCGACCGCCAGTTCCGCGCGCATGAGGTCGTATCGCGGCCAGCCGCGGGCCAGCGCCGCCGCGTCGAGGCCGGATTCCCGGAGCATCCGCTCCGACCAGACCAGGAAGAGATCGCCGGACAGGGTCGCCGCGGATTCCCCGAAGCGGTCGGCGGATCCGCTCCAGCCCTGTTCGGTGTGCCAGCGCGCGAACCGGACGTGCAGCGCCGGGCGGCCGCGGCGCAGCGGTGAGCCGTCCATGACGTCGTCCTGCGCCAGCGCGAAACAGTGGAGCAGTTCCAAACTCGCCGCGGCCCGCAAGGCCGCGTCCGATTCCGGTCCGCCGCATCGCCAGCCCACGTAGGCGAACATCGGGCGAAGGAATTTCCCGCCCGCGACGAACTCCGGGATGACGGTCTCGGCGAGTTCACCCTCGCCGTGGCCGGCGAAATGTTCGGCGGCCCGTGCCTCGACGAAACCGTACGCCTCGGCGAGGCAACGTCGGCCCAGGGTGTCCAGCCAGGCGGCCGGCGCCTCTTCCGCCATGATCGACGCCATCCGACCGTCCCTTCCGCCATCCGGTGATTCGATTCGCAACCGTTTCATTGCCGGTGTACCTTGTCTACTGGATCGGGTGACAGCCTCGCAACTCGAGCGGGATCCTCCGGTAGACGCCAGAAGCCGGGGTTCCCTCGAGTTCCGGGCTCAAACCCCGGATCGCTCACGAATCGAAGATGACCGCCCAGCGACGGAGGTGGCCGGGACCTCGCCACCCTCCGGGAATCCGGCGCCCCTCCCCTGAGCCGGGTTCCGGACGCCCGGCGGTGCCTGGCGGATCGGTCCCCTCCCGATCGCCCTCGGCACCGCCGGGCGTTCGTTCCTCAGTGGACGCCATACGTACCGTGTTCGAGATTCGACCGACGGTGAGCAACGTAAGCTCGGGCATCGGATGTCTTCGTGCGAAACGTGGTACTGAATGGAAGTCGACGAGGAGAACGGCCTTCGGCCCACGGGTTCGTGGACGCCCGGCAAGGTCGCCGAAGTGCTGGGCATCTCGCCGGTCACGCTCCGGACGTGGGCGACGCGGTACGGCGTGGGACCTTCACTGAGGGCCGACGGGCGTCATCGCCGGTACTCGGACGCGGACGTCCGCAGGCTCCAGCACATGCAGCGGCTGATCGACCGCGGTATCCGTGCCCGTGAGGCCGCCGCGGCCGCGTTCTCCGGCGCCGCAGCCGCGCTCCCCGAAGTCCCGGCCGACCGGCGGGTCGACGAACTGGAACGGGCCGCGGAAGATCTGGAGTTCGCCTCCATCGCCGCGTTGCTCGACGAAACGCTGGACTCGCTCGGCGCGGCGGCGACGTGGACCGACGTGCTCCTGCCCATCCTGCGGAACCTCGGCGGCCGCTGGCAGCGGGGCGACGTCTGCTTCGAATCGGAATGGGCGCTCACCACCGAGGTCTCCCTGGCGTTGCAGCGCTACGTCGCCCGATTCGCCACGGCACCTTCGGAACGCGGCGCGCTCCTCTCCTGCTGTCCGGACGAACGGCACAGCCTGCCGGTCGAGATCCTTCGCGCGTCGATGGTCGAGATCGGTATCCCCGCGGTCTATCTCGGTCAGATGGTCCCCGCGGAGACCGTCGCCGGCATGGCCTCGAAACTGGATCCGGTGCTGATCGTGCTCTGGTCGATGTCCGTCACCACGGTCGACGACCTGCTCCGCCGTCGTCTCCAGCAGCAGGGTTTCGAGGTCGTCGTCGCGGGGCCCGGCTGGGAAGGACTCGATGTGCACGGCACCCCGTGGGTCAACGATCTCGACGGCGCGCTGGAGGTCGCCGCCGAGCGGCTGAAGTCCTGAACCGTTGCGAGATCGCTCCAAGTGCCAGAGGATGGTTCCGTCGGATATCGCGGGACGGGAGAGTCTGTGGTGGATCTCAGGCGGCAGGTGCTCGAGCGGTGGCCGTCGAACTGGCCGGTCCAGCCCTTCCGGGAACCGGCCTGGGCGCGGCAGGAACCGACGTACCGGGAATGCGCTCCCGCGCTGATCGACGCCGCGGTCAAACGCGCCGACGCCCGGGTGGCGGGCAACTGGTTCGTCGTCGCGGCGAGCCGTGAAATCCGTGCGGACAAGCCACTCGGCCTGCGGGCGGGCGGCCGGGAACTGGTCGCCTGGCGCGGTCCGGACGGTGCCCTGACCATCGGTCCCGGTGCCTGTCCTCATCTGGGCGCTCCGCTGGCGGAGGCGCGTGTCCATTGTGGAGAGTTGGTCTGCCGATGGCACGGCCTTCGGGTCGGGTCCGATCGGCCGGGCTGGACGTCGTTGCCGTCCTATGACGACGGTGTGCTCGCCTGGGTCCGCCTCGATCGCTTCGGCGGTGAGGCTCCGACGGAACGGCCGGTCGTGCCGGACCGCCCGCTAGGAGACCTCGCGGTCGACGCGGTCGCGACGCTGACCGGGATCTGTGAACCGATGGACGTCGTCGCGAACCGGCTCGACCCTTGGCACGGCGCCTGGTTCCACCCGTATTCCTTCACGCGGCTGCGGGTTGTTTCGGCGCCGCAAGGAAACGAGGTCGCCGACGCGGACGACAAGTTCGTGGTCGAAGTGACCTTCCGGCTCGCCGGGAAGCTGGGCGTGCCGGTGATCGCCGAATTCACCTGCCCCGAGCCTCGGACCGTGCTGATGACCATCGTCGAAGGCGAGGGCACCGGAAGCGTGGTGGAGACGCATGCCACCCCGCTCGGAACCGGCCCGGACGGCCGTCCGCGCACCGCCGTGATCGAGGCGACGATCGCGACCTCCGAACGTCCTGGGTTCGCGAAGGCCGCCCGGATCGCCCCGGCACTGCGGCCTTTGATGCGCCGGGCGTCCGCGCGGCTGTGGCGGGACGATCTCGCGTACGCGGAACGCCGCTACGCCTTGCGAGCAGGACACGTCTGAGTTCGCGTCCACCGTGACACCGAGGAGCGTTTCCGATGCCTGTGCACGAAACCGAAGTCGTGGTCATCGGTGCCGGACTCGCCGGTCTCTCGGCCGCGCTGCACCTTCACCGCGCAGGCGTCGTCTGCACCGTCCTGGAGGCCGGGGACGAGGTCGGTGGCCGCGTGCGGACCGACGTCGTCGACGGCTTCCGGCTGGACCGCGGCTTCCAGATCCTCAATCCCGCGTACCCCGCGATCCAGCGCTTGGTGGACGTCGACGCGCTGCGGCTGGGCAGGTTCTGGCGCGCGGTCCGGGTGGCCGACGACGACCGGCTCAGCCTCCTCGGAAACCCGCTCGACACACCCAAGGCGCTGCGGGACGTCGCGGCTAGGCGCTATCTGTCGGCGAAGGACCTAGCCGCGCTCGGTGCCTTCACCGCGCGGGCGGCGGGCGGTCCGGCGCGGTCGATCGTCCAGGGACGCGACGGCACGACCGCCGACGAACTGCGCGGTGCGGGATTGTCGGACCGCGCGGTGGAAACCGTGCTCCGCCCGTTCCTGTCCGGGGTCTTCCTGGAGGCCGGGTTGAGTACCTCCTCGCGGTTCTTCCGGCTCGTCTGGCGCAGTTTCCTGCGATCCGCGCCGTCGTTGCCGTCGCTGGGCATGGGCGAGCTGCCCCGGCAACTCGCCCGGCTGCTGCCCGTTTCCGCGGTGCGGACCGGAACGCGCGTCGAGCGAGTCGGCGACGGTGAGGTACGCACCTCCGGCGGAGACGTCTGGACCGCGCGCGCCGTCGTCGTCGCCACGGACGGCACCACCGCCGCGGGCCTGGTCGACGGCGTCCCCGAACCGCGGTGGAACAGCGTCACGACTTGGTATTTCGCGCCACCACGGTCACCGTTGCGAGAGCCGGTCATCGTGGTCGACGCCCGCGGCGGCCCGATCCTCAACACCTCTGTACTGAGCGAGGTCTGCCCGGCTTACGCCCCGGAAGGCTCGGCGCTCGTCAGCGCCTCGGCGCTCATGCCGCTCGGGGAATCGGAAGTGCGGCGGGAACTGAGCCGGATGTACCGTGTGGACGCTTCGCGCTGGCCGTTGGTCGCGCGCTACGAGATCCCCCGCGCGCTCCCGGCCATGCCTCCGCCGCACGACGTCCGCGGCGAGATCCGGTTCGGTGAACGGCTTTACGTCTGCGGGGATCACCGCGACACCAGTTCGCTGCAGGGCGCGCTCGCCTCCGGGGGACGGACCGCTCGCGCGGTGCTACGGGACCTGTGAGGCGATTTCCCGGATCGCGTCCGACAGCCGCGGATACACCGGCACCCGCACGTCGAGGCCGAAGAGCCGCAAGATCCTGAGGTCCGTCGGCGACGAACTGACCAAGGCCAGCCGACGGCGCTCGTGACCGGCCCGGGTGACGGCGGCCTCCAGCACCTGAAGCCCCGCCACGCCGAGAAAGGTCACCCGGGACAGATCGATCACCGTCCGATCGTGGAGGTTCCCGTCCAGATGCCGGTCCAGTAGCGGGGCTGTGCTCGCGTCCAGCTCGCCGGTCACGGTGAGGATCAGCAGACCGGTGGCGTGCTCGTGCCCCAGTACGGGGGCAGGTGTTTTTCGGTGCGGTGATGGCATGGAGGTCTCCTCGGGAAGCGGTATGACGCGCACTTCGAGTGCCCGCAGCAGCACGTCGCCGGACGCACCCGGTCTTCGGCCGGACGGTGCGAGGCCGGGCAAGGTCGCCGAACACGCGAAGCTGCGAGTTGAACCTCACGTGCTCTCACCGTACGTCGCCGGAGCCGCCTCCGCAGTCTGCGGGACAAGGAAATCCGACGCGGTGAATCGGTCTCGAATCGGTTTGCGACGGGTGGTGGCGGGTAAGCCGATCGTGATGGCCGCGCACGTGTGCTCCGGGAAGAACCGGGGTAACCGGCCACTGATTCATCCGGATCATGGGAAAGGGAATCGACATGAGCCTGAACGACGACGACATCTCCACCACCTCGGGCGAGGACCGGGAAGGACCGGCCGACGCCGGTGCCGGCCAGGGGACTCCCGGCGAACACGACGGCGGGGCCGACGGTGGCGCCGAGGGGCCTGCCGATTCCGGCGCCGGCGAAGGCACCGCGGGCCAGCACGACGGTGGAGCCGACGGCGGCGCCGACAGTGGCGCGAGCTGAGCTGAGCGGGCCGTCCACCGGCTCCGGGGAAAGCGTCCCGGAGCCGGTGGACGGCCACGTGCCGACAAGTGTCCTGTCGCGTCTGGTCGGTTCCGACGTCGCGGAGTTCGCCACCCGGCACTGGGGCAGGGAACCGTTGCTGCGGCGAACCGGCGGCGACTTCGGTGATCTGCTCGATCTGGACGGCGTCGACGAAATGCTGTCCCGCCGCGGGTTGCGGACGCCGTTCCTGCGGCTGGCCCGCGACGGGGCGGTGGTCGATTCCCGTTCGTTCACCGGTGGAGCCGGTGTCGGCGCGGAAATCGGCGACCAGGTCCGTGACGACCGGGTCGCCGCCCTGTTCGCCGAAGGCAGCACCATCGTGCTCCAGGGATTGCACCGCATCTGGCCTGCCATCATCGACTTCACCACGCGGTTGACCGGCGAACTCGGCCACCCCGCGCAGGTCAACGCCTACATCACCCCGCCGTCGTCGCAGGGCTTCTCGGCGCACTACGACGTGCACGATGTCTTCGTGCTTCAGGCGGCGGGCCGCAAGCGGTGGAAGGTGCACGCGCCCGTCCACCCGTCGCCTCTGCGTGACCAGCCGTGGGGCGAGCACGCCGACGCCGTCGCCGGACGGGCCCGCGACGATGCTCCGGTCATCGACGAAGTCCTCGCGCCCGGGGACGTGCTGTATCTGCCTCGCGGCTGGCTGCATTCGGCGACGGCGCTGGGTGACGTCTCCGCGCATCTGACCGTCGGCGTCCACGTGATCACCGCCTTCGCCCTGGTGGAAGCGCTCACCGCGCTCGCCGGTTCCGAGGAACGGCTGCGCAAATCGCTCCCGCTGGGGATCGACGTCGCGGACCCGAGCCTGTTGGAAGCCCATGTCGAGTCCGTCCGGGAAGACCTGATCGCCGCCCTGCGGGCGGTGCCCGGCGACGCCGTCGCGCGGCACGTCCGGGACAGGACATGGCGCGGAAATCGTCCGGAACCGCTGGCGCCGATCGCGACGGCCAGGTTCGTGCTGGGCCTCGGCGACGGGGATTCGGTGCGGCGTCGCGACGGCTTGCGCTTCCGTATCGGTGGGCCGGCGGACGGCCGGATCGTTCTCGAACTCCCGGATCGCCGCCTCTCGTTGCCTGCCTCCACCTCGACCGCCTTGGCGGCGCTGCTGGACGGAAGGACGTGGCGGCTGGGAGAGATCCCGGGAATGGACCGGGCCGACCAGCTCGTACTCGTGCGCCGCCTGCTCCGGGAAGGCGTGCTGATGGCCTCGACCGCATGACCGCGGCGCAACGGTGCGCGGAACTGGCCGAAGCCGCGGGCGATCCCGGGGAAGGAACGGCCCCGCCCGCGGAGCATTGGCTCCTGATCGAGCATCCGGGCCCGTGGGGCCGGTTCGCGCTCAAGGAGTCCGGGATCGATCCGGCGGCGGTCGCCCACCTCGGTTCGTGGGCGGCGCGGGTCGGTGGCCGGATCGCTCTGGTCCGCCGGGTCGCCCGGCGTCCGTCCACTCGCGACCGTCCCTTCCGCTGGTTCCGGGTCGACGCTCGCCCCGGCCACGAGCAGATCCGGACCGGGGAATTCACCGACGCCGCGGAACTCTCCCGCGTCACCTCCGCGGCGGGGAGCGTGTGGCCGGAACCCCTCGCGCTGGTATGCGTCCACGGCAGACACGACACCTGCTGCGCGGTGCGCGGCCGTTCGCTCGCGACCGCGCTGGCGGCGGAGTTCCCCGGGGCCACCTGGGAATGCAGCCACCTCGGCGGCTGCCGCTTCGCTCCCTCGATGGTGTTGCTGCCACACGGTTTCACCTTCGGCGGCCTGCGTCCGGACGACGCGATCGGTCTCTATCACCAGTACGTGGACGGCATCCTCGATCCCAGGTTCCTGCGTGGCCGTTCCTCGTATCCGCCGATCGTCCAAGCGGCTCACCACCACGCCCGCGCCGCCACGGGCGCCGCTGGAATCGACGATCTCCGGCTGACGAAGACCACGCGTGCAGGTGATACCTGGCAGGTGGGCTTCGCCGAACCCGACTGCACCGTGTACCTGCGCGAAGGCCGAATCCCGGCGGGCAGGCGGCTCACGTGCGCGTCCGAGCCCGTGCGGACGATAAGAGTGTTCGAATTGGTGGATCTCCGGTACTGACCGGGGGCCGCCAGGAAGGTGGGGAGCCCATGGGGGAGCAGTGGTGGTGGGGCGCGATCGGCGCGGTGATGGTCGTCGGCGGCTTGCTGATGCGCCGGCCGAGCGACCGGAAGTGGCGATCGTTCGCCGTCGGGATCGTCACGTCGGCGGGCTGGATGCTGGTCGCCCTGTTCGTGATCGCGCCGCTGATCCCGGCGAACGTACTCGGGATCACGATCCTGATCGTGATCGTGCTGGGCGTCCTCGCGGTTCCGCTGATAGTCCGGCTCGGTGCCGTTTCGCGCACAAGCCGCGGGGTACCCGGCCGCATGACCGAATACCGGCACACCGCGACCATCGAGATGCCCGCCGCGGATCTGTTCGCCTACTTGCGAGAGCCGCGGAACCTGCCTCGCTACTTCCCTCGGATGAGTCGTGCCGAGCCTGAAGGCGGCGAGGCGGTGCACGTCGAAGCCGACGTCCACGGTGAACATGTGGAAGGCGAGGCGTGGCTGAAGGTCGACGAGGCCAATCGTTCACTGCGCTGGGGAGCCCAAGGGCCACACGACTATCAGGGGGAACTGTCGATCGAGGACGCCGGTCCCGCGGCGTCCCGCCTCACGGTGACACTGCACAGCGTCCGGGACGCGGATGACGAGGACGTGCAGCGCGGGCTCGAGGAGACCGTTGCCGCGCTGGCGCACACCGTGACCGCCGATGCCGATGTGGACGCCGCCGAAAAAGAAGGAGGCTGGGCGGGACACCGGGATTCGTGACGGCCTCAGGTGCGGAACGGCCGCGACCCTGATCCGGGTCGCGGCCGTCATCGCACTCGCTCCTCACGAAGCGTTGTCGTCGATCAGTAGGGCCGGACGGTCCATCGCTGGTGCGCCTGACCGCTGTCCACCTGCTGGACGACGGCGGTGGCGTTGGGGTCCGCGCCACCCGCGGCTTCGACGATCTTCGCCGAATGCACGCTGCGCAGGGCGACCGAGCCGTCCGCGGTGGTGGTGAACTCCCACTGCTGCGTCGTCCCGTTGTGGCACTGGTACTGGACGATCGAGTTGCCGTTGTGCAGTTCGCCGTACCGCAGGTCGAGGCACTTCCCCGAGTGGCGGTTCTTCAGGACGTAGACGTTGTTGCCGAGATGGGTCACGTCCCAAAGCTGCTTGACACCGCCGACGCAGTCCCACAGTTCCATGCCGGCGAGGTCGTTCAACGCGCCTTCCCCGATGAGACCGGCCGTCTGGATGCAGCGGCCAGACTTGGCTCCCCTGAGATCGACCGTCTTGTGGGGGACCGCCGCGACCCGGTATGCGACGGTCGAGCCGGTCTCATTGCTCCAGTCGATCCGGCCGTTCTGGAACAGGTTGCGCCTGCCCATGGGGAGGGCGGTCTCGTCGGACTTCGGGTAGCCGAGGTACGAACGCTCGGCCCCCAGCGACTTGTACTTCGCGCTGATGCTCCCGTAGACCAGGCGTGCGCCGGTGCTGGGATGCCAGTAGATCGAGCCCGAACCGACGGCGAAGTCGGCGACCTTGCCCACACCGTCCGAAGTGGACCGGATATCGCCCGTCGGATTCCCGAGAGGACCGGTCTCGTAACCGTGCTCGGCGAACTTCCGGTGGATGTCACCGTTGATCGCGACGGTTCCGTTGCGGGTGATGTACACCGAGCCCGACGTGAAGCGCTGCATGGGGCTGGCGTCGGGGCCGTAGGTGCCGGCGTCCGCCAGGGGATAACCCATGCCCGCCTCGAAGCCCATGGCGGCGAACTTCCGGTGGAGCTCACCCTTGACCTGCCGGATCGCGCTACCGGGCACGTAGTAGATGGTGCCCGCGGCGAACCGGCTGTAGCGGACGTTCGTGCCACTGACGGTGCCCTCGTCGGCGAGCGGGTAGCCGTAGGGACCCGTTTCCCCGCCCGAATTCGCCCAGATCTCCCCGATCAGGCCGAAGACGATGTGGACACCCGTCGACGCGCTCCACACGATGTGGAGGTGCGGCCCGCCCATCGTGGGTTTGACGACCCGCAGGACCTGGCCGTTGCCGTCCTTGGTCGGCACCTGGTCGGTCATCGCGCCGCCGACGCCGGCGGGCCCGCCGAGTGCCAGTAGCTTGTCGAGGACCGGTCCGTTGTAGACCGCCTGCACCGCGAAGCGCTGAGTGGTCCCGTCGTTCCCGGCGGTGAGGTAGAGCCTGCCCCGTTCGTACAACCGGTGGCCGAGGCCGACCCCGTTGGAAGTCCCTTCGGGAACGAAGTCGCCGACGGGCTTGCCGAGCTTGTCGCGCAGCGGCTGCTCCGCGGCGTAGCGCCGGTCGATCGGGTGCGGGGCCAGCGGAGCCTCGGCGTGCCACTTCGTCGCGATCGCATAGGCGTCGTCATCGATCGCGCCGGTGACGAACAGGTACTTGGCGGAACTGCGCGAGGGGCGGATGGAGACGCTGGAGGCGTCGCCCCGCACGCACCAGGTCGCGTCACCCTTGAAGGCGTTGGAGCCGTCGGTCGGGTCGACGTAGGCCCGCACACGTTGCGACTGCGGGGGGATCATCGCCGTGTTCGCCGCGGAAGACGCTCCCGAACGCCAGCGAAGGTAGTGGTTGGGGCGGCTGACCGACTGGAACGAGAAGCACTCGGGATTGCTCAGCCCCGGCTCGATCCTCCACCGCGCCTCCGGACGGTCGCCCGGCTGCCACTGCTCGAGCACGACGTCGCCGTTGCGGTCGGTGAGGTAGACGTCGACACCGCTGTACGCGTCGACCCGCAAGGTCTGGACCAGGTTCTCGTACTGGCCGGTGCGAAGGAACTTCTCGCGATCGCTGCGCTTGGCGGCGAGTGCCGCGTCCGCGGCGGCGACCAGCGCCGGCCGGATCAGCTGGTTCGCCGCGCGCGTGCGCAGTTCGGTGATCAGCCGGATGTACTCCTGGTCGCGTTTGGCGAGCTCGTTGACGATGTCCCGCAGGTGCGCTTCCTCGGCACCCTGGTTGATGAAGAAGGCCCAGTCGGCGGGGTCGAGGCTGCCGACGGCGTCTTCGGCGGCGCCGTGGACCTCGGTGTCACGGGGGACCGACTTCCAGATTTCGACGACGAAATCCCGGTCCTTCAGGTTGATCAGGTACTCCAGCCGCGCCGGGGGCACGGATCCCAGCGTGTGCGACACGGCGTTCGCCTTGGCGGCCTTCGCTCGTTCAGCGGCCTTGGCCGCTTCGTCCTTGGTGGCGTCGTCCTGGATGACCCGGTCGACGTCCTTCTTGTGCTCGGCGAAGAGCACGACGGTCAGGAAGCGCCACTGATCGTCCGCGGTACCCCGCAGTGCCGCGCGGGCGGCCTCCTTGACGGCCATGTCCTTGTAGCCGTCGGCGTTGAGTTCCAAGTGGACGATGAAGTCGAAGATCGACTTCGCCAGGACGGTGTTGTCCACCGGGATGCCGAGGGTCGAGGCGGCCAGCGCCTTGGCGGCGCGTTCCTGCTCCTGCTGCTGACGGCGGTCGGTGACGATCTTCTGGTCTTCCCGGTGCGCGTCGTGGATCCCGACCTTGATCCACTGCGTGGACGCCGCCTCGCCGTCGGCGGCGAGCGCGGCGATGGCCGTCTCCTTGAGCTTCTGGTGCTCGGGTTCGAGCGGATGCTGCTTGTCGATGTCGTCGGCCGCGTAATACATCGCGGCGACGAAGCCCCGGTCGCTGAGGACCAGGAGATCGGGTCCGGCCACGATCTTCAGGACGGCGGCGGCGTTGCCCTTGTCGATGTCCGTGGACTGCGCGGCTGCCGACGGCGCCGATGGCGGGGCGGCGGAGGCCGTGACGGGTGCCGCGACGCCCGCCGTCGTCGCGACGATCGCGGTGGCGATGATCAATCTCTTGAAAACCCCTCTTCGCCGTGCCGATGGCACGCCGGAGGGACCCCAGTATTCGTTCAAGACATCCTCTCCTTGGATGTAACGCGCGAGACCGTCATTCGGTCTCCATCGCGAGTTTGAATAGGAGACCAGTTAATGGCGAAAAAAAGACCGTGACTGTGATGTGGATCACGTCCTTTACGGGCGTTGTGTACTTGTGCCATAGTCGTCTTCAGGCGTGCGCGAGCACGCAATTCTGGGGTCTGGGGTTCTGGGGATGAGACTTCGTGCACTGTTCGGCGCCCTCGTGGTGTCGATCATCGGGATCGGCGCAAATGTCGCTACGGCGAATGGAGTAACGGAAACGGCCATTGGTTCGAGTGTTCCCGGTATCGAGAATTCGATTTACTATCCGATCGTCCGTCAGAACGCGTTGTACCACTCGGAGGATCTGGTCAGGGTGGCGGCGTGGCAGGCGCTGCGGTCGGACGAGGGCGAGCCGGCGCTGCGGGCGTTCGTCCGGACGGGGTTCTTCGAGGCCAGGAAGCGGGCCGAGGGGTATCACGCGCGGAACAAGGAGTTCGCGCGGCGGGTCATGACCAACTACAGCGCGCAGTATTCGCCGAACGTGCACGCCGAGGCCACGGCGGCGTACAAGGGCAGTGCCGCGCAGCAGGAACAGTTCTTCCGGACCGGTTTCGCGGCGGCGAAGGCGCTCGACGATGCCGCCCGTGAGGCCGATGAGCAGCACAAACAGCAGATTCTCGAGCAGGACCGCGCGTTCGTGCGGCTGCTGGCGGAGTTCGATCCGGGTGAGCAGGTGCGCCTGGCCGCCCAGCACGCCTTGCGAGCCGGGGGTACGGACAGTCACCTTCGGGCGTTCTTCGCCTCCGAGTGGATGGCCGCGGCCGCGACGGATGTCGAGGTCTACCGGATCCGCACGCAGGAGGCGGGTGTTCGCTTCTACGCCTTGATCCCGCAGCTGATCGCGGACGCGGAGGAGGCCGAGCGGGAAGCGCTGGCGGCCGAGGGTGCCGCGGCGGAGCAAGCCCGCGCGGTCGCCGCCCGGGCATGGGCCACGACCAGGGAAAAGGCCGACGAAGCCCGTACGGTCTGGGAGAACGAAGCGCTGGCCTGTGCCGAGCAGGCCCGGTACTGGCGGACGGTGATCGACCGGGCCAACGCCGGTGTCGACCCGGTCTGGGCGATGATCGCCACCAGGGCGGACAAGAATCGTGCCGGCTGGGCCGCCGACGGAACGTTCGCCGACGGGCAGACCCAGTACTGGGCGAGTGTCGAAAAGCATGCGAAAGAGCATCGAGACCAAATGTCGCCCGCGGGCTGAGCTCGGCCGGGCACCTCTTTTCAAGCACTGAAAGGCCTTCTTCTTTCGATTAAATTCGAAAAAGGCTCCAGTGTGCTCGATTCAACGCCGAGACGGGTAATCGACGGCCGACGGGGCGGAGTGGCGGACAGCTGCACCCGTCCCGTTTTCTCCGGTGCCCGGAAACCCTCCCGGGATTCTTTCTCGTGCGCGATTCACGAAATCTTTCTGCTACTGGGGAGTGGTGTGCCATGAAAAGGAAGACGCGACGCGCCAGACGGGGGCCACTCGCCTCCGGATGGTGCCGCGGCGCGGTCGTGCTGACCGTGACCACGGCCTTGGTCGTCTCGGGCGCGGGCCTGGAACTCGCCGCCGCCGCGCCCGCCGTCCCGGTGGTGGCGGACGGGCGGCAGGCGCCCGCCACACCGCCGGGCGCGGCGACGCCGCCCGCCCCGGCGACGGCGACGATCGATCCGGAAGAGGAGGCGCTGCTGCGGCAGTTGCAACTGGACCTCCTCGCCGACATCGCGGCGCTGGACGAGCACGAGGAAGTCCGCGTGGCGGCGCGGGAAGCCTTGAAGAAGGCCGAAGCCGGCGACGACGCGGCCATCACGACGTTCTTCGAGCGTGGGCACCAGGAAGCCACGGCACGGGCGGAACGCCGTAAGCAGGAGGCCGACGACCGCAACCGCGCGGTGATCCAGTCCCTCGCGGGCACCGGCGGTCCGGCGTTCAACGCCGCCGTCGACCGCGCGCTGCGGGGCAACGCCTACGACCGCGAGAACTTCCTGGCCTTCGGGCGGGACATCGCCACGGAACAGGATCGCCGTTCCGGCGCCTACGAGAAGGAGATCCGGGACCGGCGGCGCGCCCATGTGCAGATCGCCGCGGACCGGGGGACACCCGAGGTCTCCGCCGCCGCGAAGGCCGCGCTGGCCCAAGGCGACGCCGCGATCGAGGAATACCTCAAGACGGGCTACCTGGCCGCGGCCAAACGCGACGCGGAGGCGCGGGAGAGCCGGCTCGCCGAACTCGAACGACAGCGCAAGGAAGCCGAAGCGAACTCTGAACTGGCGCAACGGATCGCGCGGGTCATGCGGGCGCGGCAGAACCTGCTCTCCGCGCACGCGAGCGGCGTTCAGGCGCTGGAGCGGACCGCCAACGACATGACACTGGCGGCGAACGCGTCCCGGGAGGCCGCGCGGGCGCTGGCCGCCGATCAGGCGGGGAACAGCTATCACCCCGAGCTGTACCAGCGGGCGAAGGACGACGCCGCCCGGTTCGTCCGGGACGCGCGGACCGACGCCCAGCAGGCACAGTCGGCGGCCGCGCTGGCGAGCGCCCAGGTGGACGTCCTCGTGCAGAACCAGATGCCGCACGGCACCCAGTGGGCCAAGGTCGTCCAAGGCATGGCGGCCGCCGCGAACGCCGCGAAGCAGGCCGCCGAAACCGCGGCGCACGCGATCGACGCGATCGCCGCCGACGCGGCGGCCACCGACGCCGCGGAGAAGGCCAGGGCCCGGGAAGAGAACGCCCGCCGCTGGCGGGCCAACGCGCAGTCCCACGCCGACGCGGCGGAGCGCCTGGCCACGGCCGCCGGTGAACAGGCCGCGGCGGCCGCCCAAGCGGCGGCACAGGCACAGCAGGCGAAGACCGACGCG
This sequence comes from Amycolatopsis roodepoortensis, assembly GCF_024628825.1. Lineage (NCBI taxonomy): Bacteria > Bacillati > Actinomycetota > Actinomycetes > Pseudonocardiales > Pseudonocardiaceae > Amycolatopsis > Amycolatopsis roodepoortensis. The sequence goes on along the minus strand of NZ_CP102415.1, from coordinate 1,285,206 downwards.
GAAACCGCGCTGCGGAACGCCAAGGCACACGCCGCGAAGGTCAAGCAGGCACGTGCGGACGCCGAGCGGGAACGCGATATCGCCGACGCCAAGCGGCGTGAAGCCGAACAGTGGCGTGGTCAGGCGGCCCTCAAGAGGCAGGAGGCCGAGGCCAAGCAGCGGGAAGCCGCGAGCGAGCGGGACAAGGCCAAACGCGAGGCGGGTATCGCCCAGCAGAAGCGGCAGGAGGCCGAATCGCAGCAGCGGATCGCCTCCGAGAAGCGCGTCGCCGCCCAAGGACAGGAACAGATCGCCGCCGACGCCGCGAAGGAGGCCCGGCGGCAAGAACAGATCGCGGCGGGAATCGACCAGAACGCCGGTGTCGAGGAGGGCAAGGCCCATCAGGCTCGGGAGGACGCCGCACGGGTGCGGCAGTCGGCCGAGACGACCGCGAAGAAGGCCCAGGCGCTCGAACAGCTGGCCGCGCGGGCGGAAGCGTCGTCGGAGATCCTCCAAGAGGAAAAGGAAAAGGTGCGGGCCGCGGCGACTCAGGCCCGGGCCGAGGCGAACACGGCGAGGGACGCCGCGCAGGCGGCCGACGGCCTCGCCACCCAGGCGGGCCAGGCCGCGGCGTCGGCTCGTGCCGCGGCGACGGAGTCACAGGCCGCCGCGGGCAGGGCGCGAGCACACGCGGATCGAGCGCAGGCGGCGGCGTCGCAGGCGCGAGCGGCGGCCAGGGAAGCCGAAGTCGCGGCGGAGAAGTCCCGGACGGCGGCGAACGAAGCGGAGGCCGCGGCGGCGCGCGCCAACGAGGCGGCGGCGCGCGCCGAGCGGGAAGCCTCCGCCGTCCACGCGGAAGCGATGAAGGCCCGCGCGTCGGCGGAGGAGGCGACGGCCGCGGAATCGCGTGCTGCCGAGAACGCCCGCAACGCGGCGAATCTGGCGCAGGAAGCCGCGGTGCACTCGGAGCAGGCGCTCACCGCCGCGCATCGAACCCAGGAGGAGGCCAACGCCGCCGCGGCGGAGGCCGCCACCGCGGCCACCCAGGCGGGGATCGCGACCCGTGCGGCGGTCGCGGCGGGGCTGTCGGGGTCCGGGATCGCCGCCCCGGCCGACCAGGCGATCAATCTGGTGAGCCCGTTCACCGGCGACGACCTCGACGCGGACTTCGTGCTCATGGTGGCGAACCGGGCGAAGGACGTCGGTGACACCCAGGTCCGGGCCGCGCAGGCCGCCGCGGCCGATGCCGCCGCGCAGGCGAGCCGGGCCGCCGAGGCGGCCAGGAACGCCGGGCTCGAGGTGAAGCCAGCGTTCGAGGCCGCGGCGGCGGCCGCCACTTCGGCGGCCAACGCGGCGAAGTCGGCGGCGGCAGCCCAGCAGTCCGCGGCAGCCGCGGCGGTGGCCGCGGCCGCGGCCAGGGCGGCATCGGCCGAGGCTGACGCCGTCGACGCCGCGGCACAGGCCGACGCCAAGGCCTCACGTGCGGCGGCCGACCAGGCGGCGGCCGATGCCGCCCTGGCGGGACGGGCGGCCGATCAGGCGGCGGCCGACGCCGTCGCGGCGAGGAAGGCCGCCGACGACGCGACCCGCGCGGCGAACGAAGCCACCGCCGCCGCCACCCGGGCCCAGCAGGACGCGGTCGCCGCCCAGCAGGCGGCGGAGCAGGCCCAGCGTGACGCGGACGCCGCTCGCGAGTCCGCGAACCGGGCCGCGGATTACGCCCGTGACGCCGATTCCGCGGCCACCAACGCGGAGAAGTACGCGAAGAACGTCGAGGACCGGGCGGCGAACGCGGCGGCGGACGCCAAGGCGATCCAGGACCAGCTGGCCGAGATGCAGGAATTGCTTCGCCAGGAGGAGGAAGCACGCGAACGCGCCGAGGCCGAACAAGCCATCACCGACGACAGCGAGGTTCCCGAGCTGACGCCGGAGGAAGTGGAACTGCTGCGCGCGGAGAAGGGGCAAGCGGGTGTCGACGAGTACAACCGTGCCCGTGCCGACGCGAACAGGGACCTCATGGACCTCATCGTCGACGAAGGCGGCCAGGTCATCCTCGACCTGATCGGCTACACCGACGCGAAGCGGTGCTTCATGGAAGGCGACTTCATCTCCTGCGTGATGACCGTGATCAACGCGCTGCCGATCCTCAAGATCGCGTCGGTGCTGCGGAAGATCCCGGACGCGGTCGGGGCGACCGTGCGCATCGTGAAGGGCATCCGCACCTTCAAGGACGTGAAGATGCTCGGCCGCCGCATCACCGACAACCTGCGTGACCTGATCAGGCAGCTCAAGGGATGCAAGAACCCCGCGGCGGCCGCGTCGGCGGCGGCACCGCCCGCCTGCCAGGTCGTGGACAGGGAAGCACTGCGCAAGAAGGTGGAGGACGAACACAAGAAACAGCCCGCGGTCAATCCCCAACCGGGACAGCGGCTCAGCACCATCGCCCGGCAGCGCGAGGTGGAGGGTTGTTTCAAGAGCGTGATCCCGGCGAACATCTCCTTCAACTACCCCATGGAGGACTTCACCTGGCTCGGCAACGACGCGAAACGCGCCACCGGCGGCATCGTCTGCGTCAACCAGACCGCGAAACGATCGGGAGAACCGGCGGCGCCCGTCGGGCATCCCGACACCTCGCCGCCGAAGCTGAACGGTACGGCTGTCCACAAGGGACACCTGGTGCCCGCCAGGCTCCACGGTTCCATGCTGGTGGACAACATCGTGACCCAGTGGTCGAAGGTCAACCTCTCCGACGTCAAGAAGGTGGAGAACGCGGTGGGGGACATGCTGGACCGGTATCCCAACCGGGACGTCTCGGTCATCTACGAGGTCCACGTCCAGTACGCGACCAAGACCGCGGCGATGCCGAGGTGGATCTTCATCGAGGCGATCGCTTCGAACGGCGCGAAGTGCTTCGCGAAGATCGAGAACATCCCCACCGGTAACCTCGTCAAGGAAACCTGTCCCGCCTTCCGGACGGCCTGACGATCGAATGAACGGAGGACGGACGTGCCGAAACGGTCGTACGTCGACGAAATCTGCGAGCTCGTCGGATGGCGGCCCGGGGACTTCGTGCCCGGGACGGACTGGACCACCGTCGAACGCGAACTGGGGACACCGCTCCCCGGCGACTACAAGGAGCTGCTGACCCGCTTCCCCTCCGGTGGATTCCGCGGCGTCATCTCCTTCTCGAATCCCGCCGAAAGCGTCGAGGCGTGCGGGAACGTCAAGAAGGAGAACGCCGAACTGCTCGAGATCTTCGGCGACGAGGACCTCGACTACCTGCGGGGTGTCCCGTACCGGCTCTTCCCGGAGCCGGGCGGGATCTACCCGTGGGGGACCAACGGCGCGGGGGGATCGTTCTGGTGGGTGCCCGGCTCGGCCGACCCGGACGAGTGGGCGGTCGCCTACAACGACCGGGACTCCTGGCACGAGGAGCATTCCGGGCCGATGACGAAGGTCCTCTTGGAGCTGCTGGAGAGTACCGGCGAGGACAACATCCTCGGCTGGGACATGGCGGGTAAACCGGTCGGCTTCGACGGCTACTGGGCGGGCCGGTACGTCTCCTATCCTGGCTGACCGGTCCGGGCGGCGGCGTGCGCACGCCGCCGCCCGGCATCGATCTCATGCGTCGACGAAGAGCGTGCCCGCGTCGGCGAGTCGTTCGACCACGTGGGCCGGTTCGAGCAAGGTCTCCGGGGTGTAGAAGCCGGGCGGGACCGCATCTGCGCGCAGGCCGAGCAGCCGTTCGATCCCCATGGCGAGGCCGAGCGAGGTCAGCGGACGCTGGCCGCGCGGATGGACCAGGTACCGGCTGACGCTCAGCGGGACGCCCGCCGGGCCCGTCCCGTCGAGATCGATCCGGACCTCGACGGACGGACCGTCGCCCCGGCGCGTCCCCGCGGATTCACCGACCGCGAACGCGAATTCGACGTCCGGCGCGCCCGTCGCGAACGCCAGGCTGGTCACGTCGAGGATCGGGATGGTCTGCCCGGTGACCGTGGTGCCGTCGAGGCCGCGCAACTCCACCCGGGCGTCGGCCGCGCCGGACCAGGCGAACACGCCGTCACGCCGCGCGTACCCGGCCGAGGTGACCTCCGCCCAGCGCGCCAGGTCCGCGAGTCCCGCGGGGCCGCCCGCGTCTTTCTCGTCGAGGATCGCGCCGATCCGGATCGTGTCGACCCGGTCGAATGCCTCGGCCCACGCCAATGCCGTGAGAGTGATGACGCCCGCGGCCCAGTGGCTGGCCATCAGCACCGGCGCGGCCGCCGGGCGCTGCGCGGCGGCGGTGACCTCCGGCGCGATGTCGATCATGCCGCTGGAGAGACTGACGTAGGGCACGCCGTGGTCCTGGGCGAAACGCAGCCCGTTCAGCCTGCTGTCCCACAGCGTCGCGACCACCGCCGCGTACTCCCGGCCGGCGGGCAGGCCGAGATCACCGCGGGTGAGATCGACCCTCACCGCGGTGGCGCCGCCCAGTTCGCCTGCCACCTTCCGCGCGCGTTCCGGATTCCGGCCCGCGATGGTCAACGGCAGCTCCGGGTACCGCCGCCGTAGGAGAGTGGCGGTATCCGAGCCCGCCTGTCCCGCCCCGCCCAGTAGCAGAACCGATCCCCGTTGTCCCATGTCGTCCTCCTCGATCCCCATAACCTACATTTTGTAACTTACACGATGTAGCTAGGATGGGGCGATGACCACCGCACCGACCCGGCTGTCCAAGGAGGCCCGGCGTGAGCAGTTGCTCGACGTGGCCCTGGAGATCGTGCGTGCCGACGGTGCCGACGGGTTGACGCTGCCCACTCTCGCCGAGGCGGCCGAGGTGAGCAGGCCCATCGTGTACAACCACTTCGGCACCCGCCCCGGACTGCTGCTGGCGCTCTATCGGCGACTCGACGAACGGCACCGCGCCGCCATCGCGCGGGCACTGGAAGAAACCTCGCCGACCGCGGTGGACGTCGCGGAAGCCATCAGCGTCGCCTACTTCGCCTGCGCCACCGACATTCCGGAGTTCAACGCCGTTTCCTCGGCCTTGAAAGGGAATCCGGAGATGGAGGCCAGCCGGCGCGACCTGCACGAGGGCTACACCGATCTGATGGCCGACGCCTTGACGCCGTACTCCGGCCTGAGCCGGGCGGCGCTGCGACTGCACTGCGTCGGCGCGCTCGGTGCCGCCGAGGCGATCGCCGGTGAACTGAACCGTGGTGCCACGACCGCCGCCGACGCCGTCGCGGCCTTGACCGGTGTCATCCTCGGCCGTATTGAGCGAACGGCCGGATAGTGTCGGCGCGTGTCGCGAAAGCCAGGCGGATTCATGGGGTCGTTGCAACATCCTTCGTGAGCTGGGAGTTGTGGTGGCTGGTGGGTTGGTGTTGCCGCGTGTGGTGCGGGTGCGGTTCTGGGATGCGGTGCGGGCGGGGTGTCTGCCCAAGCCTGCAGCCCGTTTGGTGGATGTGTCGCACGAGACCGGGCGGCGGTGGTTCGCGCAGGCTGGCGGGGTGATCGGGAACGCACCTGGCTCGTTGGGTGAGCGCTATCTGAGTTTGGCTGAGCGGGAGGAGATTTCTCGTGGTCTGTCCGGGGATCTCTCGTATCGGGAGATCGCTCGGCAGCTGGGCAGGGCCCCGTCGACGATCAGCCGGGAGGTGACGAACAATGGTGGCCGGGGCGGGTATCGAGCACATCGGGCGGAGTCGGCGGCGCGGGATCGGGCCCGGCGGCCGAAGACCGCGAAGCTGGCCGAGGCCGGTAATCGCGAGTTGCGGGATCATGTGCAGGCGCGGTTGCTGCAGGAGTGGTCTCCGGGGCAGATCACAGCCAGGCTGGCGATGGAGTTCCCCGACCGGCCGGAGATGCGAGTGTCACACGAGACGATCTACCAGTCCTTGTATGTGCAGAGCCGGGGAGCGCTGCGCCGCGAGCTCACCGCGTGTTTACGGACAGGACGGGCGCTGCGCCGCCCGCGCAAGCAAGCACAGGCACGACGGTCACGGATCCCTGACCTCGTCGAGATCAGCGAACGGCCGGCCGAAGCCGAGGACCGGGCAGTCCCGGGGCATTGGGAAGGCGACCTGATCACCGGTGCCGGTAACAAGTCCGCGATCGGCACCCTCGTGGAACGCTCCACTCGGTTCGTCGTACTGCTGCACCTGCCCCACGGCCACGACGCGATCCAGGTCCGGGACGCGATGATCGACGCGATCCAGACCCTCCCGCACCAGTTGCGGCGGTCACTGACCTGGGACCGGGGCAACGAGATGGCCCGTCACGCCGACATCACCCTCGCCACCGACCTGGCCATCTACTTCTGCGACCCGCACTCCCCATGGCAACGCGGGACGAACGAGAACACCAACGGCCTGCTTCGCCAGTACTTCCCCAAAGGGACCAACCTGCACCAGCACACCGCAGAACACCTCACCGCAGTCGCCGCACGACTCAACAGCCGCCCCCGCAAAACACTGGACTGGCACACCCCACTCGAAAAACTCACCACGCTACTGTCCTAAACAGAGCACGTTGCGACCACCGCATGAATCCGCCCCACTTTCGGGACACCAGACGTCCCGAAAGTGGCTTTCGCGACGCCCGCGAGCGGCGGCGGCGTTGCTCGATGGCCGGCGCCCGGATCTGCCGGGTGAGGTCAGCTCTGCCCTGCTGTTCGTAGCCTCGCCAGCAGTTCTCGACTGGTCGAGTCCTCGGAGTCGAAGGCGTGAATCGTGTCCTGCTCGGGGGGAACGGCGGGCCCGCGCAGCAGCGCGCCATGGCACCGGAAGCAGAAGCTGATCTCGAAAAGGAACCGCGTGCCGCTGTGCGCCCGGATCTTCCAGACGGGGATGAAGCACCGTTTGAGCTCGCCCTCGGGCAGGCCGGCAACGAGCGTCAGCGCGGCTTGGGCCTCGTCCCCTTCCCAGATGGCGACCAGCTGATCGTCTCCGGTGCCATCGGGACCGATCACCTCGACGAGTTCGACTCGATCGTGCGCGACTGGAAGGAACACCGGGCCACGATAACCCGCACGGCCTTCCGGCGGTTCCCCACGTCGAGGAACCGCCGGCCGGTTCGCATCAGGGCCGGAGCCAGGGCCCGGTCATCGCGGCGAGAAGGCTGTGCTGCGGATCGTCGGCGCCCAGCTCCCACATCATCATGCCCGCCAGGCGGTTGCGTTTCGCGAACAGCGAGCGGTCCTGGATGGACCGCGGGTTCTCGTAGCTCACCCAGATCTTCTTCTCCGGGTTCCAGAGGTACGGCGAGCGGACGATGGGATCCCAGCCCTTGCGGAATCCGGGATCACCGGCCCACTCCGGGCCCATGAGGACCTTGTAGTCGAGGAACTGCATGGCCGTGTACGGCTGGTAGAGGCCGTCGTTGGCGGTCGAGGTGACGGTGAACGCCCGGCCGTAGAAGGGAACGCCGAGGACGATCTTCTCGCGCGGGACACCGTGGTCGGTCATGTACTTCAGGGCGCCGACGTTGTTGTTGTACTCGTCGTTCGGATCACCGGGCCGCTTGACCAGCGGGTCGTTGAAGCAGGAGAACTTCGAGTAACCCGTGCAGAAGTCATAGGTCATCAGGTTGAAGATGTCGACGAGCCTGCCGACTTCGCGCAGGTCGAAGCTGTTGGACGCGTCGTAAGGCGCGCCCCCGGTCCCGGTGCCGTCGTCCTGGACGCGGCCCGCGGGGATGTCCGCGGACAGCTTCATGGCGCGGCCGGGCCTGCCGTGTTCGCGGGCATAGCGCTGCAGCTGTGCCCGGAACTCCTTGAGCAGCAAGGTGAAGTTCGCGCGGTCGGCGGGCGAGTTGCCGATACTGGGCAGCCCTCCGGATACCGGGAACTCCCAGTCGACGTCGAATCCGTCGACCAGCCCGACGGGGAACGCGCTCAGCCAGTTGTCCACACAGGACTTGACGAAGGCGCGCCGGGATTCCCCGGTCGCGGCGCCCGCCCCGAAACCCGGTGCGGCCCAGCCACCGATGGAGATCAGCACGGTCAGATCCGGGTGGCTACGTTTCACCGCCGCGAGGCTTTCGATGTCCTTGCGCTGCTTGGCATCCGGGGTGCTGCACCGGCCGCCCGCCGGTGAGGCGAACCAGTAGCTGATGGTGTTCAGCATCTCCCAGGGGACCTGATCGGCGGGCGGTGTACCGCCCCAGAACGCCTCCAGGACCGGCCGGTCCGGTGGCGGGGCGGCCTCGATCTCCGGTGCCCCGGAAGCGGGCGAGGCGGGAAGCAGTGCGAGGACCGCGGCGAGGCACAGCCCGAGCCGCAAGGCCAGATTCTTCGGTCGCATGGAACACCCTTCCTATCGGTGACGCGTACGAGTGGTGGTGGCGACCAGGCCCGCCCGTGCGGCGGCGACGCCCGCCTGGAACCGGCTCTCCGCGGCGAGTTCCTGCATCATCGCCGAGATGTGCCTGCGCAGCGTCCGTTCGGACAGGCCGACGCGGCGCGCGATCACCTCGTCCTTGAGGCCGGCGGCGAGCAGGTCCAGCACCCGGGCCTTGACGACGTCGAGGGTGCCGGCGTAGCCCGCCCGGCCGGGATCGAAGTCGGTGCCGGATTCCCAGCCCCGATCGTGCGTCCCGGCGAGGAACTGCGCGATCACCGGACCGTGCACCATCGCGACGGCCTGGTCGCCTTCGAGCCCGGCTCGGAGGAACGCGACCTCGCGGTCGAAGACGGCGAACCGGTCGAAGATCTCGCCCGAGGTCCGCACCCGGCCGCCGAGGGAGGCGACGTTGCACAGGAACGACCGGGTCGCCGCGTCCGCGCGGGCCGCGTGCGGATACAGCACCCGCACGCGGATCCCGCGCCGCAGCGCGTCCAGCACGAGCGGCCGCAGATGCCGCGCTTCGGGCGGCTCGTGCGCCACGCAGGACTGCATCATCAGCACTTCGGACTTGCAGCCGTTCGCCGTTTCGACGAGCCGCAACTCGGTTTCGCGCGGATCGCGCGAGACCTGGACCGGCGGGTTCGCCCGTTCCGTGCGGCTGAAGGCGTCCGCGAACGAGCGCAGTTGCCGCCGCCGGGCCAGCAGCAGGCTGCGCTGGTCGTGGATCGCCCGTTCCAGCGGCAGCAGCAGTTCGGTCCGCGCGCTGTCGGGATCGACCGCGACGACCTCGCCGTCGCGGGTCTCCCGGATCAGCCGCAGCCGCCGCAGGAGGCCGAAAGCGCGGTCCACTTCGGCCGCCGGGACGCCGAGCCGGTCCGCGATCTCCGCGGCCCCGTCGCCGTCGAGGATCCGTTCGTAGACCTCGACGGCGAACTCGTCGGCCTCGGTCCGGTCACTGAGCACTTCGCAGGTCCCTGATCGAGCGGACCGCGAGCAGCAGCCCGGTGCACACGAGCCCGAGTACGGTCGCGAGGATCATCAGTGGCCGGGCGCCGAAAAGGCTCGCCATCGGCCCGGCGAGCGACCTGCCCAGCACCAACGCGAGCAGCGACCCCGAGACGTCGTAGGCGTAGACCCGGTTCAGCAGTTCCGCGGGAATCTGGGTCTGGACCGTGGTGGCCCACAGGACACCCCAGTAGGCGAGGCCGAAACCGGCCAGCGCCCAGCCGGCGAAGAGGAAGGCGACCGGAAGTCCCACCGCGGGCGTGATCGGGTACAGCGCGAACAACGCCCAGCCGATCGCCCCGGACAGCAGTGGACGGCCCGGGCGGACGCGCATGGCGATCGCGCCGCCCGCGACCCCGCCCGCGCCGAAGGCGGCCATCCCGATGCCCAGCGCGGTCGACCCGTAGTCCGAGACGACCAGGTCCGCGCCGACCGGCAGGGACACGCCCGCCACGAAGCAGCCGTACACCAAGTGGATCGCGATCACGCCCCAGAGCCAGCCACGGGCGGCGAACTCCCGCCAGCCTTCGACCAGCTGACGCCAGAACGACGGTTCACTGTCCTCAGTGGACTTCACCGGCGTGAGCCGCAGGGCGAACAGGCAGATGGCGCTGACCCCGTACGTCGCGGCATAGATCCCGAACACGGTCCCGGTGCCGGCGACCGCGACCAGCACACCGGCGAGCGCCGGGCCGAGAACTCCCGAGATCGCCTCGGAAATCCGCAAGATCCCGTTCGCGCCCTGGACGTCCTCCGCGACCTGCGGGACCATGCTCGCCACACCGGGCTGGAACAACGCGGTGGCGGCACCGCTGAGGAACTGCAGGACGACGATCATCGGCAGCGACGGCGTCCCGACGGCGAAGGCGACCGCCATCCCGCCCTGGACGACCAGCCGGACGAGGTCCGCGATGATCATCATCCGGCGCGGCGTGAACCGGTCCGCGAGCACACCGCCGAACAGCATGAACAGCGCGAGCGCGCCCATCCACGCGCCGAGGGCGTAGCCGACGCCGTCGATCCCGTGGCCCGCCGCCAGCACGGCGATCGAGAGCGCGACGGGCAGCATCGCGTCGCCGAGCATCGAGCCGCTGCGCGCGGTGAGGTAGAGCTTGAAGTTGCCGGACCAGAGCCGTCCGGCGGCCGGTTTTCCTTCACCGGTCAGGGTTTCCGTGTCGTGACTCATACCGGCAGCTCCCGCCCGCTCGCGGAGTCGACGGCCGTGGCCCGCCAGGCGTCCGGATCCAGCGGATCGGCGGGAGGCCCGGCGCAGATCACGTAATGGTGCGGTGCCAGCGCGGTCGGCCGTCCCGGCAACGCGGTCAGTACCTCGGCGTGCAGGTCCGCGGGTGTCGCCGGGCCGGTCAGGTGACACACGAGCCGGTGACCCAGGACGTCGTCGGGCTCCGCGGTCACAAGATGCGGCCGGTCGCCGAGGACGCCGGCGACCAGTTCCCGGACGGCGTCCAGCTCGACCCAGCACGAATCCGAGAGGTACCAGCCGTCTCCGCGTTCGATGGGGGCGAGCGTGGTGAGCGAATGCAGTTCCTTCAACGGAAGATCCGCTTCGGCCGCCGCACGCAGCAACGCCAGGAGGCCGCGGCCGAACTCGGTCACCTCGGCGGTGTCGAGACAACCGGGGTCGACCCACAGCGTCAGATCCAGTTCCGTGTCGAGGCGGTACAGGCAGCCGAAGAAGCGGGTCGGGATGTCCTCCTGCGGCAGTAACTCCAGCGTGCCACCGATCTCGGGGTCGTCTTCGACGTCCGGTCCGCCCGGCACCCACACCGACGGCAGCCTGCTGTACGCGGCGCGAGGCGGCTCGCCGACCGCGGTGTCGCCGAGCGCGCTCATGTCGTTGAACACGAGATCCCTGGCGAAGGAGAAGCCCCGTTCGCCGGTGACACGGGTGATCACCTCCCAGATGGCGTCGGCTTCGAACCAGCTGTGCCGGTACGCGGGCACGGACGCGGCGCGGACGGCGTGGACCAGTTCGTCGAACGTCTCCGGGATGGTGACCGGGAGCAGCGCGTCCTGCGCCATCGAACCGAAGAAGCGGCGCAACTGCTTGAGCACCCGGTTACCGGACAAGGACGTCGTCACACAGGTGGATTGCGCGGTCCGGTGCGCGATCAGCGCGTTGAGCGCGGCGAGCGCGATGGCGGAGGGGCTCGCGCTGGTCCGTTCGGCGATCGCCGCGATATGGCCCATCGCGGCCCGCGAACGGACTCGCAGCCCGGGCCGGAGGAAATCGGTCCCGGTAATGGGCACGGGGAACATCGCCTGCGGAACCGTGCGCAGCTTGCTCTCCCAGTACCGCGTCGCCGCTTGCCCCAGCCGCTGCACGGCGGGCGTCTTCTCGAGTTCGACGACGTCGAGGGGCTGCGGTGAGTCGTCCTCCGGCAGGTCGTGCCCCGCGGCCAGTTCGGTCCATTCGCCGAGGAGGAGTTCGCAGGTGGCGACGTCCATCGCGGCGTGGCTCACCACCCAGACGAGCCGGCGCGGGACGGCGTTCTCGGTCACCACGGCGAGCCGCAGCGGCAGCTCCGCGGTCAGGTCGAAGACCCGGGATCGCAGGGCGCGCGCGGTGCCCTCGGCCGTCTGGAGGACGTCGCCGCCGCTCTCGACGACCTCGACCTCCACCTCGCCTTCCGCGAGCACGTGCTGGAGCGTCCGGTCGCCGAACGAGTAGGTCGTGCGCAGCGACTCGTGGCGTTCGAGCAGCACCCGGATCCAGGTGTCGATCCGCTCCAGCGGCGCGCCGGGCACGTCGAACACCATCGCGAGGTTGAGCCGCGTCGGATCGTCGTCGAGGGTGATGGCGCGGACGATGTTCGCGTGGCCGAACGCCAGTGGGCCGGAGCGTGCCGTCTTGCCGGTGAAACGGACCTGGAACCGGGTCATTTCGTCACCTCGTGGGTCGGGCGGGTCAGGGGAGCGGCGGTGGTCTCGAACCGGCAGAAGACGACTGTCGCGTCGTCGTGGTGTTTCCCGGCGAACTGGCCCGGCGCGGTACGGAGTTCGGCGCGGCGGGTCTCGCCGACGACGGCGGCCGGGCCGTCGAACTCGGCGACGTCGAGCAGCTGGTGCCAGGTCCAGCCGTAGCGTTCGACGAGCCGGTACGCGCCGTCGGTGAGGAGCGCGGCGCGCCGCAGTCGCGAGAGTTCCACGGTGCCGGTGCGGGCCTGTCCGGCGGCGGCCGGATCACTGCCCGCGACCCAGAACCCGCCGGGCGCGTTGCGCAAGGGCCGGACCTCCTGCCAGGACAGGTGCAGCAGCCGGTCGATCCGGTCGTCGATGACGGCCTCGACGGTGCCGTCGAGCCGTTCGAGCACCACCGCCGAATCGCTGAGCACCAGGTAGTCGGCGAGCCCGTCCCGTTCGCGCAGGATCGCCACGGTCGCGGTCGGGCCGCAGGGATTGCCGAGGTCGCAGGTGCCGGAGTGGGCGTCGCGGACCGACTCGATGGCCGCGCGGAGGATGGCGCGCAGGTCTTCGGCGGGACGTTCGATGAGGAGCCGGTCCAGCGCGGTGCCGAGCCGCGCCACCAGCCAGCGGACGTCGTGCACGCAGCCGGTCTCCGCGCCCGGTTCCGCCGTCGCACCGTCGATGACCAGCGCGTGATACCGGCCCGACAGCGCCAGATCCTCGTTGACCAGGCCGTCACCGGGCTGGGAGAGACGATCGACTTTCATGCTTCTTCCTTTTCGTAGGCGAGCCACTGGGCCAGTGCGCGGATGCCTTGATCGAGTTCCGTCGCCGGTTCGTCGGCGACCAGGGGAGGGGCGGAAGGGCTGTGCGGCGACGACGGCCAGCTGACCGGAACCCGCCGGACGGTCCGGGCGACCGCGTCGGCCAGTTCCTGGCTGGTCAGCGGGGACGGTGTCGCGACGGTCCGCCGCGGGGCGGGCTGGTGCAGGAGGTGGTGCACGGCGAGCGCGATGTCCCGGATGTAGGCGGGCCGGTGGGTCGCCCCCGCCGGAACGTCGGCTTGGATCGGTTGTGCCAGCAGGGCTTGCCGGGTGAACGTCTCCAGGACGGAATAGCCCTCGATACCGGGCCCGTACGGCGAACCGGTCCGAAGGACGCTGGTGCCCGGCGAGGCGGCGGGGACGGGTACGCCGGGAGGACAAACCTGGACCACGTGCCGCGCCGTCACGGGCGGGAGCGTGGAACCGGATTCGGCGACGTGGACCACGGCGTCGACGTCCGGCGCGTCGTTTCCGTGCAGGATCTCGTAGCCGCGATCGGCCAGATGGCGCGCGATCTCCCGGCCGAGCGGACGGTGGGTGGTGGTGACGAGGACGCGTCCCCGCCGGCGCGCGGGTGAACGCTGGGCCCGGGCACCGGCTTCGTGGCCGAGACGGGCCAATTCGGACAGAGCGGGCCGCAGTGTCCGGAGCGTGAAAGCGCCGACGGTGGTGCACACCCCGCCCGCGCCGATCGTGCCCAGCGCGAGGGAGCCGACCCGGTCGAGCCTTCGGCCGGTCCCGAGCGCGCCGAGGAGGTACGCCGTGGTCCAGAGCCCTTCGACGGCCTGTTCGTCGAGATGCCGTTCCAGCTCGGCGAGAGCGCCGAACACCGACCCGGTGACTTCGAGTCGTTGCTTCTGGCAGGCGTCGAAATCCAGTCCCGCCCGGCCGAAGTAGCGCTCGGCGTCGATGGTCGTCCGTCTTCCGCCGTCACGGACGACGCATTGCGCGACCCCGTGCTTGAAGAACGGGATGACGCCGGGATCGAGCGGGCCCGCGCCGAGCGACCAGTCGTCGTCCGGCGGGGCGGCGAAGCACGCCGACCGCCGTGAGCCGTGGGAGTCGTTGCGGAGGACGCTGGGTTCGTCCGCGTGCTCGACGAGGTTCGGCGCGACCAGGAGCACCGGTACCCCGGCCGCGCGCAGGTACCGGGACATGACGACGTCGTCGGGCCAGGTCGAGCCGTGCGCTTCGGCGAAATCCGCGAAACCCGCCGCGATCTCCGCGGGCAGGACCAGCGCGACGGTCGGGGTGTACTCGTGGGTCGCGGCGACCCATCTCGCCCCGGCCAGCGCGGCGATCCGCACGGCGGCGCCGTTGCGGGAGTTCCAGTTGGTGTAGAAGGCGATCGCGGCGTCGGGCGCGGCCGCGACGGCGGCCCGGGCGTGGCCGAAGAAGCCGTCGGCGGGAACGGCGTCGTCCTGGAGGACCAGGTGGTGGGTCGTGCCTTCGGCGATCGCGGACCAGGCCCGGATCGCGGTGCGCAGGGCGGTCGGCGGTCCGGCGGGCTCCGGATCGGCGACCGGTCGCAGCGCCCCGGCGGGCGCGGCGGCCAGCAGACGGCCGGTGAGCCCCGGCCGCCGCGGATGGGTCATGACGGCACCGGTGAGCACTATGTCGTGGCGGGGAGTCGGAGTGGTCACGTGGCAGGTCCAATCAGGACGTGAATTCGAGACGATCCAGAACGGAATCTAGGTCGGTCCCCGCCGGTGCCACCATAATTTGGCCGAAAGCGGACTCGGCGACCGGCGAAAGGGGCATCGATCGGCGCCGCTGGTAATGATCAATCCACAGTGGACTGAAAATGCGTCCGGAACCGGACAACCGCTTCAGCCGAGTGCGTCGGCGGGAAGCCATCCGCATTCCGCCGCCCGGAATCCGAGTTCGAACCGGCTTCTCGCGCCGACGCGGGCCATGAGGACGTTCACGTACCGCCGAACGGTCCTCGCGGATACGCCCAGCCGGTTCGCGACCGCTTCATCGGTCATTCCGTCGACGAGGCAGCGCAGGATCGCCTGTTCGAACTCGTCCGGCCGAGCGGACGTCATCTCCCAGGGCGTCGCCTCCTCCCAGCGGGGGTCGAAGGCGTCGGCCAGTGCGGTGATCAACGTCGGCGTGGTCACCATGAGCAAGCCTCCGGCGTCGTCGCCACCCGAAGGGACCAACGCCAGTCTGCGGTCTATCAAAAGGGATTCTTCGATCGCCCGATCGGTAACCTTGACGCGCAGCCCGTGCCGCACCGCCTCGATGATCTCGCCGCGCGCGTGCTCCGCCGGTGTCGTGCACAGCAGCCGCACCCGGACGTGCGGCGGGAAGGCGCCGCGGCGCGCGGCCTCGGTGACGGTCCCGCCGAACCACGGCGAACCACCCGTCGCGGTGGTCAGCACTTCCCGTCTTGCGGTGGAAACCAGATCGAGTACAGTCGACAGGCTCGTTCCAACGGCCGGGTTCGGAGCGGATGACGCAGACACTGAACTTGCCCCCAGGCGTGTTCGTCCTACACGGTCGCACTTTGTTTTCCCGCCAGCTGAATTCTTGTTCCGAAGCATGCGGAGAGCCGGTATAAATCTGGTATGGACCACTGATCCGTGAAGGTCGGGAGCGCTTCGCGATTATTCCGGCGAGGTGAGTGGGGGGTTATATGGAGTTCACGATTCTCGGGCCGCTCGGCGTCCGCGACGGAAATACCGAACTCGATCTCGGCGCGCCGAAAGTCCGCCGCCTGCTGGCGCTCCTGCTCCATCGCGCGGGCGAGGTGGTCCCGGTGAGCGCGCTGCTCGACGGCCTGTGGGCGGGCCGCCCGCCCCGCACCGCGGCGAAGAACCTCCAGCTCTACGTCCTCCAGCTCCGCCGCGCGCTGGCGGATCCGGATCGCGTGGTCCACCGCAGACCCGGCTATCTGCTGGTGGTGAACCCCGGCGAACTGGACGTGCGGCGGTTCGAGGACCTCGCCGACCAGGCGCGCACGGCGCACGAGCGGCGGAACGCGGTCGTCGCCGGAAGTCTCGCGCGGCAGGCGCTCGCGGTCTGGCAGGGCTCACCGTTCAGCGGGCTGGCCGAAAGCAGCGCCGCCCTCCAGGTCGAGGCGGACCGGCTGCAGGAACGACGGCTGGTCCTGCTGGGGCAGCGCATCGACGCGGATCTGGCGCTCGGCAGGCACGCGGACGTCGTCGCCGAACTCACCGAGCTGGTCTCGGAACATCCGCTGCGGGAACATTTCCAGGCCCAGCTCATGCTCGCGCTCTACCGGTCGCGGCGCCAGGCCGAGGCGCTCAAGGTCTACCGCCGGGCACGCGCCCTGCTCACCGGCGAGCTCGGTCTCGAACCGGGTGCGGAGCTGACCGACCTCGCCCAGGCCATCCTGCGCACCGATCCGGCACTGGACCTGCCCACCGCCGAACAGCCGGTTTCCGCCGGGCCGCGGCAGCTGCCCGCCGCGGTGCCGACGTTCACCGGCCGCACCGCGCACCTGCGCCGGATCGACGCCCTGGTCGCCGGCGGCGCACCGGTGGTGGTCATCAGCGGCACCGCGGGGGTGGGCAAGACCGCGCTGGCACTGCAATGGGCGCACGGCGCACTCGACCGGTTCCCCGACGGCCAGCTCTACCTGAATCTGCACGGCTACGCGCGGTCGGCCTCGGTGACCGCGGCCGAGGCGCTGGTCCGGCTCGTGCGCTCGCTGGGCGTCCCGCCCGACCGGATACCGGTGGACCTCGACGAACTGGCCGCGCTCTACCGGTCCGAGCTCGCGGGCAAACGGATGCTCGTGGTGCTCGACAACGCCGGCACGGCCGATCAGGTGCGGCCGCTGCTGCCCGGCCGTCCCGGCAGCCTCGTCGTGGTGACCGGCAGGCAGGAACTGCCAGGGCTCGTCGTCCTGCACGACGCCGGTGCCGTCCGGCTCGACCTGTTGAGCGAAGAGGACGGGCTCAAGCTGCTCGCCAGGATCGTCGGCGCGCAGCGGGTCAAGGAGGAACGCCGGGCGGCGGCGACGCTGGTCCGGTTGTGCGCCGGGCTGCCGCTCGCGTTGCGGATCGCGGCCGCGGACATCGGCATCGGCCGGGACCGGCCGATCGGCGCCGTGGTCGACGGGCTGCTGCGGGCCGACCGGCTGGACCGGCTCGGGGTCGACGGCGACCCGTCGACCGCGGTCCGCGCCGCGTTCGCGCTCTCGTACCGGCGGCTCGGTCCGGCCGCGCAGGGCTTGTTCCGGTTGCTCGGCGTGGTCCAGGTGCCGGATTTCACCGCACGGTCGATAGCCGTGCTCGCCGGGCAGGCCCCCGAGAACACGGCACAGGCTCTCGCCGAACTGGAGCGTGCGCATCTCGTCGCCCGGGGCGCCGACGGCCGGTACCAGTGCCACGACCTGCTCCGGCTGTACGCGACCGAACGCGCGCGGGCCGAGGACGGCCCGGCCGAACGCGACGCGGCCAGGATCCGGCTGTTCGGCTGGTATCTCGCGACGGCGACCGTCGCGGTCACGCGGATCACGCCGCACATCCTCCGGCTTCGTGAAGGAGCCGAATTCGGCGAGACCGACGTCGTCTTCGATGACGACGCCGAGGCGCTGGAGTGGCTCGAAGCGGAACGCGCCGACCTCGTGGCCATCGTCCACGACGCCGCCGCGCAGGGTCCGCACCGGGTCGTCTGGTTGCTGGCGGACGCCCTTCGCGGTTTCTTCTGGCTCAGAAGGCATTCCGTGGACTGGGTCGCCGTCGCGAAGGCCGGGCTGGCCGCGGCGGTCGTGGACGGTGCGCCGCGCGGCCGGATCGCCGCCCAGCAGAGTCTCGCGCAGGTGTATCGCGGGCTGGGGGACTACGCGGCCGCCGTCACGCACTACACCAGGGCGCTGGGGCTGGCGACCGCCGAACGGTGGCCGGAGGCGGAAGCCGCCGCGCGAGGCAATCTCGCCGGAGTCCACTGGGAGCTCGGCGCGCTCGACGAGGCCGTCGCCGAACTCGACCGCGCGATCGAACTGAACAGCCGGATGGGCTGGGAAGCGGGACTTTCGGCCAACCTGCACAACATCGGGACACTGCTGCGGGAGCTGGGCAAGCCGCAGGAAGCCATGCAAAGGCTGGCTCAGGCCCTTGCGCTCATCGAACGCACCGGCAATCGCGACGGCGCCGCGCACGTGTACACCACCCTCGGCGAGGTCTATCTCGACCTCGGCAGGCTGTCCGATGCGCGCGAGTCGCTGTCGAAAGGTGTTGCCCTGCACCGGGAGAACGGCGCTCGTTACGGCGAGACGACCGCGCTCTGCACACTGGCGGCGTTGTGCGCCGAGACCGGGGACTTCGCCGAGGCGGCCGAGCACGCCGAGGCGATGCTGGAACTGGCGAGGGAGACAGGTGATCGCCGGGCGGAGGCGAACGCGCTCGCGGCGCTGGCCGAACTCGGTGGCCGGGCCGAGCTGTCCGTGGCCCCCGAGGTCCTGGCCGGACAGGCGGTCGAACTCGCCCACGAGATCCGCTACACCCGCGCGGAGATCGTCAGCCTGCTGGCGCTGGCCGAGGTATGCCGTCGCGGCGGGCGGCTCGACGACGCCGTCACGCATGCGGCCGCGGCCGCGGAACTGGCCACACGAAGGGACTTCCGGCTCCTGGCGGCCCGGGCGCAGACGGTGCTCGCCACCACCCGGCGGGACCGCGGCGACCGGAAACAGGCGGCCGAATGCGCCGAACGGGCGCTGATCCTGCATCGCGGCACCGGTAACCGGCTCGGCGAGGGACACGCGCTCGCCGTCCTCGGCGAAGTCACCGCGAATCGGGATCCCGGTGCGGGGCAAGGACTTCTGCGAAAGGCGCACGACATCCTCGCCGACTGCGGTTCGGTCGAACGCGTCCGGGTGGCGAACCTGCTCGCGACCTGAGGTCAGGCCGTCCCCAGCGCGACCGCGATCACGAGCCCCCGCTCACAGGAAATGGAGACGTCGACCCGCTCGATGCCCAGCGCGCGGGCACGTTCGGACGCCGCGCCGCGCAACTCCACCGACGTCGCTCCCGCTCCGGAACGCCGGACCACGATCTGGGTGGCCGGAACCGGACCGGACAGGCAGGTCCTGAGCACCTTCAGCACCGCCTCCTTCGCGGCGAACCGGCAAGCGAGACAGACGCTGCCCGCCGTCGCGAGATCGTCGAGTTCCTCCTGGGAGAACAGGAACTTCAGGAACCAGCCGCGCCGCGCGAGCAGGTCGAGTTCGGCCACGCGCAGCGCGTCCACTCCGACGAGCGTGGTCATACGTTCCCGGTCCCTTCGCACCTCGCGCCGGTCGCCCGGTCGAGTGGGTCGTGAGTGGCGATTCGTGTTCTAACCCGAATCGCCACTCACGACCCCCTGTGTCCTCGCCATGCGACCACCCTATGCCGCCACCGCACCGGGAAACCAGGGTGCTGGCCGGTGTCGGCCAGACCGCTTGTGGACGTTGAATCGCGCGGATTCCTTGCCGTAGCGTCGAATTGAGTCCGGAAGAACGGAGGAAGCCTTCGTGGCCAGTGACATCAGCGACATCATCGACGCGGACGAACGGTTTCGCGGCCTGCTCGATCGCCTTTCGTCGAAGTCGATCGACGACTACTACAACCCCTATCAGATGTTCGAGTGGCCGGACAGCCTGCCCGAACGGATGTGGTGGATGAGCCCCGAGCTCACCACCACCCACGGCACCGAGTTCGCGACGACGCTGAGCGAAGACCGGCTCTTCGCCCTGTCGCGGTTCGAAAGCATCAACTTCTACAGCCTCAACGTGCACGGGATCCGCGAGCTGCTCATCGAGGTCGTCGCGCGTATCCACACGGCCGGCTTCGAGACGCCGTCGGAGTTCTTCCACCACTTCATCGGCGAAGAGAACGAGCACATGTGGTTCTTCGCCGAATTCTGCCTGCGCTACGGCCAGAAGATCTATCGCGCACCGGCCGCGGGCGTCGCCATCCCGCCCGCGTCTTCATCCAAAGTGGAGAGTCTGCTGGTGTTCGCCAGGATCCTGATCTTCGAGGAGCTGGTGGACCACTACAACTCGCTGATGGCGCGGGACGAACGCCTGCACGAGACGATCCGCGCGATCAACCGCATCCACCATCAGGACGAATCGCGGCATATCGCGTTCGGCCGGGAGCTGGTGGAGCATCTCTACGGCGACCTCAAGAAGACGGCGACCGAAGAGGAGCTCGCCGAGGTCTCGGCCTATCTCCGGCGGTATCTCTCCTACAGCTTCGAGTCGCTGTACAACCCGCAGGTCTATCGCGACGCCGGCATCGAGAACCCGCTGGAATTCCGTCGCGCGCTGCTCGACGCGCCCACCCGGCCCGCCACCGAGAAACAGGTGTTCCGCAAGACCTTGAAGTACCTGGAGCGAACGGGGATCCTGCGATGACCCGCACCACCGGAGTGGACGGCGCCGAAGCGCTGGCGATCCTCGGCCCCGACGAGACCGCCCTCGTCCAGGAACTCGACCGGACCTTCCTCGGCTGGGCGGTCACCGCCGGGGCGCGGGAGATCAGCCCGCCGCCGCTGTACCCGGTCACCGACCTGGAGAAGTTCGACGTCTACGCGAACTTCCCGCAGCTGGCGTTCGTGGCCGGTCCGCTGGATCTGGCCGGCCGGGAGGGAAAGCCGGTCGACGGTCGGTTCGCCGGCGGCGATCTGCAGGACGGCCGTTACGGTCTGCCGCACGCGACCTGTTACGGGGCTTACCTTTTCTACGAGGGCACGAAGGTGTCCGATACGGAGATCGTGACGCTCGTCAACCGCTGTTTCCGCAGCGAAGACCACTACAGCGGATTGCGGCGGCTGGCGAGTTTCCAGATGCGTGAGATCGTCGCACTCGGCTCGTTCGAGCACACGCAGGAGGTCGTTTCCCGCTTCACCGAACGGATCCTGGCGTTCTCCGGCGAGCTCGGCCTCGGCCTGGAGAAGGAGGCCGCGATCGACCCGTTCTTCCAGAACGACGGCGCCCGCGCACTCCTGCAGAAGCTGAGCCCGGTCAAGTACGAGTTCCAGCACGGCACCCTCGCGATCGCCTCGGTCAACACCCATCGGAACTTCTTCGGCGAACGGTGCGACATCCGCTTCGGTGACGGCAAGGAGTTCGCCTACACCAGTTGTGTGGCGTTCGGCCTGGAGCGCTGGCTCGCCGTGCTGACCGAGGTCCACCACGGCGATCTCCCGGCGGCGCTGGCGGCCGTCCGAGCGGCGGCAGGCCGGGCCGGGTGACCATGCCCGCGAGACGGATCGGCATCGACGTCGTCCCGCTCAGCCGGGTGCGCGAGCTCGTCGCCCAGGACGCGGAACCCGCGCTGCGGCGCCTGCTCTCCTCCGCCGAACTGCTGAGTTCGTCCACTCCGGACGGTCCGGACCTGCCTGGTATCGCGGGACGCCTGGCCGCCAAGGAAGCGGTGTTCAAACTCTTCCACGTCGGCGGGCAGCCCGTGCCCTGGCTCTCGACCGAAGTGCTCAAGAGCGACGGCGGCTGGCCGGTGGTCCGGCTCACCGGACGCGCCGCGCGGCTGGCCAGGGAAGCCGGGCTCGGCGAGATCGAAATCAGCATCACCCACGACGACGCGTACGCCATCGCGGTCGCGGTGTCCGCCGCGGACTGAGAAGGAACAACCTCGAAGGAGAAGACATGCCCACTCCCGGTATCGAAAAGGTCAGTGACTGGATTCTCGGCAGGCACCCGGAACGCACCGAGCTGGCGTTCGAGGAGGACCTGATCGAAAGCCGTCTGGTCGACTCGCTGTCGTTCGTCGAACTGGTCTACGTGATCGAGGACGCGAGCGGCGTCGAGGTCGACTTCGACAACATCGACATCGCGGACTTCAAAACCCTGTCGGCCATCGAGAAGGCGTTCTTCGCCGGAGCGGGAGTCAGCTGATGCACGCCGTTTCCTATACCGCGCAGTGGATGGCGGCCGCTCGCTCGCTCGAGTCCGAGCGCGACGACGCGCTGTTCGTCGACCCGCTGGCGAGCGCCCTGGCCGCGCCGGACGGGTTCCGGCTGATCGAGCGTTACGCCGGTGGCGGGCTGCTGCCGTTCATCAGCATCCGGACCAGGTTCCTCGACGACGCGATCGGCGAGCTGCGGTCGGATCCCGCCATCCGCCAGGTCGTGCTGATCGCGGCGGGGATGGACACCAGGGCGTTCCGGCTGGACTGGCCCGACGGCACCGTCGTCTTCGAGGTGGACCACGAGCCGCTGCTGGTGGAGAAGCAGCGGCGACTGACCGAACTGGGCGCCGAGCCGCGTGTCGATCGCCGGGTCGTCCCCGCCGACCTGACCCGTGAATGGCTGCCGGAACTGGAGAAGGCGGGCTTCGACCCGGCCCGCCCGACGTTGTGGGTGGCCGAGGCGCTGACCTTTTTCCTGACCGAGGAGCAGGCTGGCGGTCTGCTGACGACACTGGGTTCGGTGTCTGCCCCGGGAAGCAGGCTCGCGCTGGACATCCTCGGCCGTGCCCTGCTGCGCAGCCCGTTCTCGAAGCCGTTCCTCGACCGGCTGGCCGACGACGGGACACCGTGGATCTTCGGCACCGACAAGCCGGAGGAGTTCCTGCTGGCCCACGGCTGGAAGGCCGACGAGATCAAGGAGCCCGGCCAGCCCGGCGCGGGTGAGGGCCGCTGGCCGTACGAGGTACAGCCGCCGGAACGCCGCGGCGCCAACCGGCTCTGGCTGCTGCGGGCCGAATATCTGGAGGGCTGATGGGCGCGACCACACTGGAACGCGTCGAATCGTTCGTCCCCGAACGCAGCGTTCGCATCGAGGAGCTCGGCGAGCACCTCGGGCTGCGCCGGGCGGAACTCGGCGTGTTCCGGAAGTTCTACGGCCTCGACACCCTCCGGTTCGATCCCGGGATGGACCTGTTCGACCTGCTGATGCCCGCCGCGAAGCGGGCGCTGGCGGCACTGCCCGCCGGCCGGCGGATCGACAGGCTGGTGTTCGCGCATACGACCCAGGCGCTCGCGCCGGCCGACGTCGACATCGCCCAGGAGCTCGCGCGGCGGCTGGGGCTGGCGGACGTCGAGGCGTTCGCGTTGTCCCACCAGGCGTGCGTGAGCAGTTTGGGCGCCATCGACGTCGCGGCCGAGCTGCTGCGGGCCGAAGGCGAGACCGGCGGGTACGCGCTGATGGTGACCGGCGAGCGGGCGTTCTCGCCGATCGTGCAGCTGATCCCCAACACCGCGATCATGGCGGACGCGGCCTCGGCGTGCCTGCTGACGGTGGACGGCGACGGCGACGTCGTGCATTCCTTCGTCACGAAGACGCTGGGGGAGTACGCGGAATGGCTGGCGCTGACCCCGGAGCAGAACACCGAATTCGGCCAGCTCTACGGGCCGCGGCTGGCCGAGGTGATCCTGGCGGCGGTGGCCGAGGCGGGATACGGGTTCGACGACATCGATCTGGTGATCCCGCACAACGTCAACGCCCTCGCCTGGCGGCAGACGGTGAAGGCGCTGGAGGCGCCGCCGGAGAAGTTCTTCCTGGAGAACATCCCGAAGCTCAGCCATTGCTTCTCGTCGGACGTGTTCCTGAACTACACGACCTTGCGGGAGAACGGCAGGCTCGTCGACGGCGCCCGCTACGTGCTCGTCACGGTCGGTCTCGGTGCGACGTTCGGCGCCATGGTGATCACCCATCGGACGCGGGGGAGCGGGACATGACGGCCCGCGACGAGGTGGTGTCGGCGATCGGGGACGCGCTCGGGGATGTCCTGGAACGGGAGATCACCGGGCTGACCGAGGACACGCGGCTGTTCGACGACCTGCGGCTGGACTCGTCGAAGGTACTGGAACTGCTGATGCTGGTGGAGATGGCCGTCGGCATCACGGTGGATCCGGACGACCTCGACATCGATCACCTCCGTACCGTCTGTTCGTTCGCCGACTACGTCGAATCCAGACAGGCCATCGGGGAAGGAGTGTCATGAGCGGCGAACCGACCCTGCGCGGCACGAACGCGGTGATCTCACCGCCGGGGCCTGGCTACCGGGAGGACGCGGCGGTCTCGAGGTTCC
Organism: Amycolatopsis roodepoortensis; assembly: GCF_024628825.1. NCBI lineage: Bacteria > Bacillati > Actinomycetota > Actinomycetes > Pseudonocardiales > Pseudonocardiaceae > Amycolatopsis > Amycolatopsis roodepoortensis. Next base: position 1,261,135 of record NZ_CP102415.1, on the reverse strand, counting down.
TCGCGGATCTCGTCGAACCGTTCGGGTCCAAAGTGGACGAAGAACGCTGGCAGCGCGGCGCGCACGTCTCGCACAAGGCGCTGACCGACCGGTTGCTGGAGGCCGAGGGCGTGCGGGCGAGCCGCCCGCAGCTGGTCATCGTGACCCACGCCCTGCCCGACGTCCTCCCGTTCACCGCCGTGGCGCCGTATCTCGCCGACCGGCTCGACGTCACCGCGACCACGTTCTCCGTGGCACAGCAGGGTTTGGCCGCGCCGTTCACGGCCCTGCGCATCGTGGCGGCGTATCAGCGGTCGGGACGGTGCGACGAGGCGGTCGTCGCGGTACTGGAGCAGACGACGCTCCCGACCCCGCATCCGCTGGTCGACGACGGCGGGCTGGTCGATTCGGGGGCCGCGCTGGTCCTCGGCACCGGGCCGGGGCCACGGCTGGCGTCGGTGTCGTCCGGCCGGACGGTGGGCGAATTGCTCGAACCTCACCGGGAGTCCGGCACTCTCGTGGTCCTCGGCCCGTGGGTGACGGAAGCCGTCGAGGCGGGGGACGTCCACCGGGTCGCGCCGGGCTCGTACTGCACCAGTGTGTGGCTCGCCCTGGCGGGAAACTGGCCGGCGTGGCAGGAGACGTACCGGAAGGTCGTGCTCTGCGACACCGATCCGCTGAGCGGTCGCAGTCACGCCGCGGCCTTCACCTTCCCGGCTGGGTAGTCCATGCGGATCGGGGCCGACCTGCTGAACCTCGGCGAACTGGACCGGCTGCTGGCACGGCCGTGGTTCCGTGCCTATGTTTACGCCGAGTCCGAACTCGCCACCGCGGCCGGGTTCGGCCCCGATCGATGCCGGGAGTTCCTGGCGGGCCGGTTCGCCGCGAAGGAAGCCGTCGCGAAGGCGATCGGCACCGGTTTCGCCGACGGCGTCGCGCCACGCCAGATCGCCGTCGAACGAGCCGATTCCGGAGAGGCCCTGGTGGTGCTCGCCGGCGCGGCGGCCGCGAGTGCCGCCGCGCTCGGGGTCGTGGAGGTACAGGTCTCGATCACGCACAAGGCGGACCTGGTGCTGGCGGTCGCGCTCGCGGTGATCGCTCCATGATGTGCGGGAGTGCCTCGCGTTCCGCCCGGTACTCCCCACGTCCTGGATAGACGCCGCCATGTGATCCAGGTCACGATTCGCCTGGCGGCCGCCCCATCCTGGCCGTGCGCGGGGTCTGCCCGAAAAAGAACGCCCGACCTTGGAGGGGACCCCTTGACCGTCACGCTGCCCGCAGTGGCCCGGGAAATGCTCGATGGGCCGCATACCGCGATCCTCGCGACCACGAACGCCGACGGACGGCCACAGTCCTCGGTGATCTTCGTGAAGCGCGACGGCGACGAGATCGTGTTCAGCACGATCAGGGGGCGGCTCAAGACCCGCAACATGGAGCGCGATCCCCGCGTGAGCCTGCTCGTGGTGGCGAATACGGCCGCGTACGTGGAGATCCGCGGGACGGTGACGATCACCGACGACCCCGGCAAGGTGCTCCTGCGCGAGATGTACGACCGCTACCTGGACGGTGCGGAACCGCCGCCGGAGCCCGAAGCGGCGCGGGTGGCCGTGCGCGTCGCCGCGGACAAGGTCTACCTCTGGCCACCCGTACCCGTCGCCGAGCAGAGCTGACAACCGAAAGGACTACGCATGCGCAAGATCGTCGAGTCGACGCTGAGCAGCCTCGACGGAGTGGTCGACGACCCCGGATCGTGGGCACTGGACTACTTCGACCACGAGTTCCTCAAGGAGGCGTTCGAGCTTCTGCGGGGATGCGACGCCATGTTGATGGGCCGCGGCACCTACGAGGACCTGTCCTGGCGATGGCCCGGTCAGACGGGGGACTTCGCCGATGCGATCAACGGGATCCGCAAGTACGTGTTCTCCTCGACGCTCGAACGGGCCGACTGGAACAACTCGGTGGTCGTACGGGGTGACGTGGTCGCCGAGGTGCGGAAGCTGAAGGAGGAGGGCGGCGGCGACCTGGTCGTCTTCGGCCATGGGCGGCTGTCGCACACCCTGCTGGAACACGGCCTTCTGGACCGGCTTCGCTTCGCGGTGCACCCCGTCGTCGTGGGCCGGGCTTCGGGGCCGTTCCGCGAGAATCCCAAAACGCCGCTGACGCTGATCGGCACGCATTCTCGCCAGTCGGGCGTCGTCGTACTGAACTACCTTGTCGGAAACGACTCCGTCGGCGCCGGCTGACGGCGAATTTCGTGGGAGTGCCGGATGACCGGGGACCTGATCACGCGAGCGCGGAACGGGGATGGGGAGGCGTTCCGTGAGCTCACCGATCCCTATCGGCGCGAGTTGCACGTTCACTGCTACCGGATCCTAGGTTCGATGCAGGATGCCGAGGACGCTCTGCAGGAGACCCTGGTATCGGCCTGGCAAGGTCTGGACGGCTTCCGGGAGCGCTCCTCGGTGAGGACCTGGCTGTATCGGATCGCGACCAACCGATGCCTCAAGGCGGTGCGATCGGCGGGCCGGCGCCCACGCACGGGCGGACCGGTGCCCGGGTTCGACCCGCCGGAACCCACTCGCCTCGGCAAGGCGGAATGGCTTGAGCCCTATCCGGACATCCTGCTGGCAGAACGGATGGACACCGCTCCCGGCCCCGGACAGCGTTATGAGGCCAAGGAATCCATCTCTCTGGCGTTCGTGACGGCGGTGCAGTTGCTGCCGCCCCGTCAGCGCGCCGTCCTCATCCTGCGTGACGTCCTCGAATTCCCCACACGCGAGGTGGCGCACATCATGGACACCACCGAGCAGTCGGTCGCCGGCGCGCTCAAACGCGCACGAACCACGCTGCGGCAGCGCCCGTCAGCCGCGCCTGAGCCGCCGCCGGCGAACTCCGCCACCGAGCGGGAACTCGTCATCCGCTTCACCCGGGCCTTCGAGGTCGGCGACGTGGACGGCTTGGTCGCCCTGCTGACCGACGACGTCTGGCTGACCATGCCGCCACTGCCGCTGGAATACCAGGGCCGCGATCTGGCGGCCCGATTCCACACCGCGGTGACCTTCCGCCGGGGCCGGACCTACCGGTTGATGGCGACCAGGGCCAACGGCCAGCCCGCGTTCGGCATGTATATACCGGATCCCCAGGCGGGCGTCTGCCACGCGAACGGGCTGATGGTGCTCACCCTCGCCGGCAGCCGGATCCGTGTCATGACCCGCTTCGAAAAGGAGGTGCTGCGAAGCTTCCGGCTGCCCTTGACCTTGCCCCATCCAGCCGAAGCCGGTCGGCCCGCGGAAGTCTGAGGATCCGACCAGGTTCGCCGGTCAAGCGACCTGAGCCGAGGGGAAGCGGAACGGCGTGGCGCCAGTACACACCGGTCCCGTTCGCTCCGGCGACGTCGCACTTCATGACGGCCGCCCGCCGAACCTCCATTCGTGGACCTCGATGTGGGCGAACCGGTCCGGGATCAGGACGGTGCGTGCCGCCTCCGGGTCCGGTGCCTGGACCAGCACCGCCTTGCCCAGCCAACTGGTGCTGTCGTCGGACAGCAGCGGCCCGTACGCGATCAGATCGTCCTGATCGGACGGCACGTCGATGTCGGCGGCCCGCCCCGTGCCGAGACCGAGCACCAGGTACCGGTTGTCACCGGCACGACCACCGGGGAAGTCCCACATGGTGCGCCCGAGCATGTTGCCCCACCGGCGCAACATGACGTCCCGGTACACCCCCTCCTGATAGTTCGGCTCGTCGAAGGCGAACGCCCGTGCGGCCGCGGGATTCGGCAGGTCGACGATGTGCACACTGCCGGTGGGGGTCTCGCCGTCGCTTGCGAAGGTCGGACCGCGGGCGATCATCCTTGCCGCGTACCGGTCCATGTAGGACCAGTGCTCTTCCAACAGTTCTTCGCGCAAAGCCAGGGAGTCGGGCCGATCGCGGTGGTAGCAGAAGAACTCCATGCCCACAGTGTCCACTCACCACGCACCGCCCGCCCCGTAGTCGATCAGGGGAATGCCGCGGAGTTCCTGAAGGCCTGGATATCCGTCGTGGCCGATCAAGATCGAGTGTTCCGGCGGGAACATGGCCGCCGAACTTCACCATCGGCTCGGCCAGCGGAGCAGGCACCTGGCCTGACCCGATTCGTGTCGAACCGGGTGCGAAGTGTAGTCGCCTGCGGCATGGTGGAGGTGTGCGAACCCTTCTGGCCATACTCAGCGCCCTGTTCCTGATGCCGGTGCTCGCCGGAACCGCCCATGCCTACGACAAGATCACCGAGGCCGCGTCGGCGACGATGGTGGAGTCACCCGGCGGCGAAGGCGAAGTCCGCGCCCGGCTCGTGCTCGGCACGGTCACCGCGGGCACTTCGCACAACCTGCGTAGCGAGATCGAGGTCGGCGACGGCCGGGTGGACGGTGCGGTGTCCGCCATCGCGATCGGGCACAAGATCACTTGTCAGCCGGTGGGTGGCACGACGTTGCCGAACACGGCGACCCAGCACGGGCAGATCTGGAGCGGCCAGAACCTGCTGCACGGCGGCGGCAGGGTCACGCTCGTCGTACGCATGCTGTTCAAGCCGGCCACTACGGGCAACTACGAGTGCCTGCTGCGGGCGTACGTCCTCAACGGGTACGCGGCCGGGCAGCCCGGCCAGCCCGGTCGCGAGACCGCCAGGCTGTACAGCGGCTTCATCGGGGACATCGACGGAGCCATCGGCCCCGAGGGCGTCGCGCAGACATTCGGGTCCTCGCAGAACACCTTCCTGGGGATGGACGCGCCCGGCAAGCAGGTGAACCCGGTGGATTACACCCCCTTGCCGGGAACCACCAGTTTCCTCGCGACCACTGATCTCTTCGCCACGAGCTGTTACGGCGACGGTGGCAACGCCTGCCCCGACGGCACCACCTACCCCGGCAAGGCCAATACCGCGATGGTGCGGTTCCGGACGGTCGCGACGCCGTCCTCGGCCGCACCCGGCTGCGTCGCCCAGGCCACGTCCTCGCAAACCGCGGCAGTGAGCGGGAATCTGCACCACCTGCGGCTCCTCGGGCAGCTGACGGTGACGCAGCCGGCCAGCGGTTGCGGGACCTGGCGGATCAACGCCTTCGTGCAGGACAACGGCGGCACGTTGCCGTTCGTCATCCACGGCAACCCGTACTCGGTCACCTACGCCCGCCCGCCGGTCTGACCATGGGTTCGTGGCCGGCCCCATGGAAGCGTCAACTGGGATCGCCGCATAGCGCGATCGGCGGATTCGGATGGCACCGCCGGACGCTCGCGCGAACACATGCCGTTCGGCAGGACGGCTCGCCCGCCCAGCTGTCCTGGTCGTAAGTCGGATGCACTCATCCCCACACTGGAGGTTCCATGCCCAAGGGCTACTGGGTCAGCGTCTACCCCACCATCGAGGATCCCGAGAGGCTTGATGTCTACAACAAGCTGGCAGGTCTCGCCGTTGCGGGCGCGGGCGGGCGGCTGCTCGCCGGTATCGGTGGCCGGGTCGAGGCACACGAAGCCGGAATTGCCGAACGCGTCGTCCTGATCGAATTCGACAGCTTCGAACAGGCGGTCGCCGCACGCGCGAGCGCGGCCTACCAGAAGGCGCTGGCCGAACTCCCCGACGGCTTCGAGCGCGATTTCCGCATCGTAGAAGGCCTCGGCTGACCGATGTCGCGGCCGGATGGCACGGTGGTCGACGCGTGGTGAGGGCCGGCCACGGCGCCTTCGCCGCGACGCATCCACTGTCCGCGGCGTGATCCGTTGTGGGACAGCGGTGTTCTGCGTGCCGGGTTCAGCACCACCATGATCGCCTTTCCGATGGTGGTGTTGGCGATCACCGGCTCCGGTTCCAATCCGGACTCGTGACCGGCCTGGGCGGCGGGCTGGACGAGTTCCTGCCCGGCTCCGTCGCGGTCGTCACGCTGCTCGCCACCTTCAACCGCACGCTGCGCGGGCTTTCCGACGGGCACCCGCCAGGAGTGCACCGCCCCCACGAGTGGAACCCGGCGAAATGGGTAAAGAGACCGGTATGACGGAAGGTCGAGTGGCGGTGTTCGCGCCGTCTCCGCAGCTGACGGTGACGGTGGAGGAACTGGACGGGGCGCCGGACGTCCACGTGCACGCGGGCGGACAGGGGGTATGGCAATCGCGGATGATCGACGCACTCGGCGGGCAGGCGGTGTTGTGCTGCGCGCTCGGCGGGGAGACGGGACGGGTGTTGCGGCATCTGATCGGCGTGGCCGCCGAGGTTCGTGAAGTCGCGGCGCGCAACGGCGCCTACGTGCACGATCGGCGTGACGGCCGTCGCGACGAGGTGGTGAGGATGCCTGCTGACGCGTTGACCCGGCACGAACTCGACGATCTGTACGAGCTGACCCTGGTTCAGGCATTGCGTGCGGACGTGGCGATCCTCAGCGGGCCGGACGAGGACGACGTGCCCGTGCCGCATTCGGTGTACGAGCGGCTCGCCCGCGATCTGGGCACCCACGGCACTCCGGTCGTGGTGGACCTGTCCGGGGAGCGGCTCGCCCGTGCGCTCGCGGGTGAGCCGGCGGTGATCAAGGTCAGCCACGAGGAGATGGTCGAGGACGGGCTGGCCAAGTCTGATTCGCTGACCGATCTCGCGGACGGTTGCCGAGAGCTGGCGTCGGGCAACGCGCGCGCTGTCGTCGTGTCCCGTGCGGCCGAGGAGACGCTCGCTTACCTCGAAGGACAGCTGGTCCTGGTCGAGTCGCCCGACCTGACCCCGGTCGACACCCGCGGCGGCGGCGACTCGATGACCGCGGGGCTGGCGGTCGGCCTGGCACAAGGCCGGTCACTGGAGGACGCGGTGAAGCTCGGGGCCGCGGCCGGCGCGATCAACGTGACCCGGCACGGTCTCGGTTCGGGGAGCGATGAGGCCGTGCGTGAACTCACCGGACGAGTACGGTTGAAACCGTGGGAGGCGTCCTGATGCGCGCCCTGATCACCAATGACGACGGTATCGACTCGCCGGGCCTGGCGGCGCTGGCCCGCGGTGCGGTGGACCACGGCTGGGACGTGGTGGTGGCCGCGCCCGCGGCGGAGGCCAGCGGAACCAGCGCGGGCCTGACCGGCGCCGGCGGCGAGGGCCGGGTCGCGGTCGAACGGCGGGAATTGCCCGGCCTGCCCGATGTCCCGGTGTTCGCCGTCACCGCGCACCCCGGCCTGATCGCCTTGGCGGCCGCGCAGGGATCGTTCGGTGAGCCGCCGGAGATCGTCCTGTCCGGGGTGAACCACGGGGCGAACGTCGGGCGCGCGATCCTCCATTCGGGCACGGTCGGCGCGGCGCTGACCGCCTCGATCAACGGCGCCAGGGCACTCGCGGTGTCCCTCGACGTGGGACTGGATCCCGGGCCGCGACCACACTGGGACACCGCCGTCTCGGTCGCCGCGACGTTGTTCGACAAGCTCGCGGGACTGCCCGCCGGCACCGTCTTGAACCTCAACGTGCCCGATCGTGCCGAGACGGGACCGGTGAAGCGCACCAGGCTGGCCGAATTCGGTGCGGTGCGCAGTCACGTCCAGAATGGCGAGGACGGCGCGTTCACCCTCACCGCCGTCACGGGCGAGGGCGCGCTGTCGCCGGGCAGCGACGCCCATCTGCTCGGTCAGGGCCACGCGACGGTGACCCCGCTGAAATCGGTCGCCGAAGACAGTGCCCTGGACTGGTGATCGCGCCCGCACGGCCGAGCCGGACACGCCGGTGGGAACAACGGATACCGGGATCGGCATGGCGTGTTTCCACCGCGGATCGCTCCAGTCGTGGCTACCTGGAAGCGTTGGCCAGATGGATTTCCGCCTTCGATCGGCGTCGCCGAGGTGGTGCGGCTCGCGCGCGACCCGCACCACCTCGGGGTCCGGCGGGACTAGCCGTTGGGGTCGCTGGTGTTGACGTCTCCGTTGACGCCCTTGGGGAAGAATCCGCCGGAGGTGACGGCCTTGGGGTTGAGGTAGACGATATTGAGGACCTGGCCAGGCGTGCGACTGTAGGCGATGCCGTTGCCATCGGTGGGCACGATGTTCGCCTGGCCGTTCCTGTCGACGACGCCCTGGTCGAGGTCGGTGGTGCCGTCGAGGCTGTCCCGGGCGTTGGAGAGTTTGACGCTGGCCTCCCGGAGGTCGCGGCCGAGCAGGCCGAGCCCGAGGATGCCGCCGCTGTGCTGGTAGAGCGCGGTGCGGATGTTGGCGGCGTGGTAGGCCTCGACGGCGAGGATGCCGGCCGCGGCTTCGAGGTAGGCCTTGTTGGTGATCAGGGGTGCGGCGCCCTTGTAGGCGGTGACGCCGACGTCTTCGAAGAGGTAGGCGGCGAGGAGGAAGTTCTCCTCGCAGGCGAACGCGTCGAAGCTCTGCCCCTTGCGGACGAGCCCCGCGGCCTGCGCGGCGGCGGTGAAGCTGGCCTGCAGGTCGATTGCCGGGCGGCTGACCGCCGCGGAGCCCAGCGCGGTGCGCAGGAACTCCACGTGCGCTCTCTCGTCGCCGGCGATCTCCTGGGCGTACTGCTTCGCCGCCTTGGTCTTGAACCGGACGGCGCGGCCGCCGGTGACGCCGCCGCGGGTGCCGGTGCCGGTGGTGAGCGAGTCGGCGAGTCCCTTGCCGGTGACGGCGTGGAGGTAGAACTCGGCTTCGAGGTATTCGAGGTTGAGGGCGAAGTTGAGCACCGCGCCGTCACTGACTCCCTCGGCGGCCGCCGCTTCCCCCGCGGCCTGCCGGACGGTCCCGGCCGACGCGGCGGGCCCGGCAAGGCCACCGAGCGCACCCGCTCCGATCACCCCCAGGCCCGTTACCCCGGCCGCGCGCAGAAAACGACGCCGGTCTTGCTGGTTCTCCGCACTCCGGTTGATCATCGACGCGGCATAGCGCTTGCCAAACACGAGTGATCTCCTTCCCACCCGGCCGTCACACGACACACCGGATGTGTCCCGCGCGTCGTCCCGGCACGCGGGCGTGGGTCTACGTTGACCTCCGCTTTCGGGGCCGTCGCGGTATCGGATTGGTCGACATCGCTGGAAGAGGTGAACCGCCCGCAGCAGCCGAGTACTTCGCCTGACAGCCAGTCACCTTGTACTGGCCACCGTGATGACGGCGATGGTCGCGTCGGCACCGATGTGCGCGAGGTAGGGCAACAGGAGCCCGCGACTCCGCACCCGCAAGACGCCGAGAAAGGAGCCCCAGACGCCTGCCATCAGCATTCCGGTCCAGCCGGATGGGAACCCTTGGAAGTGGAAAAACCCGAACGCGACACCCCGCACGATCAGGGCCGCTTGCACCGTCAGATCGCGGCCATCCCGTCGAGCAGCACACCGCGGGAACAGGCTCTCTTCCAGTGCGGCGTTGAAGAGGGAGAAAGCGATGACGGCGAGCGCAACCTGCCAAAGCGGACTGTGCTCGGCCGCGACGATGTAGCCGGGCAGACCGCGCGGCGATCGCCGAAACCGTGCGGCTGTGCGGCGAGCTGCCGCTGGCCATCCGGATCGCCGGAGCCTGGCTGTCCCGGTCCGTGCCGCTGACGGCACTGTGGGCCAGAACCCCAACGGGGGGCAGTACCAGGGCATCGTGATCTGCGAAGGAAGCCATCGGGGAAGGGGTGGATCCCACAGCCGTCGTCGATGCCACGAACCAGGCCCACGCGGAGCGAGTTGCGGCCAAGGCCGAGCTGGACGGCGCGCCGGCGAGCCGGCGAGTCACGGACGGAGAGGTCTACGCCATGATCGATTCGCTCGGTGATGTCGGAGCGATGGTCGCCGACGCAAAGCCAGCCGGGCTGGCCCGGCTCTACCAGCGGTTGAATCTGGAGTTACGCTACGAACCAAAAGAGCTGGCCATCTATCCGATGACCATCCCCGGTGTAGATACTGCGTGTGTCCGAGGGGCGACTTGCTCACTATCCACACGGCTCAGGCTTACGTGACATTCAGTAGCTTGATGCGAGAGCAGCGGGCAGATGAGCGCTCTGTGCAGGGAAGATCGAACTAGCTCCTAGCCAGTCGATTCCTCTGTTTCCGCAGGTCTGTGGCCTCTCGTTCCTCACCGGGGAGGCTTCGAACGCTTTTCGGCGCGTTGCGGTCGCCCGAGTATCACCAGTTGATCTTAGATTGCTGGTTACGAGGAGTGACTTACGAAATGTGGTAGGGCTAGTTCGGGTCTGCCGGCACCCTCGACGCGGCGCGGTAGCCAGAACGTTCACGGGTACGGCGCCAGTGGTTCGGTCAGCTGTCTTGGCGAATTGCGCACTGTCTTGATCGAATATGATCGCTGGCCGTCTCGATCGCTCAGAATATAACTTCTAATGTCATGGTTGCCAGTTCAAAGCGTACTTACCGCTGGGCGTTCTTGTTCAGCGTCACTGACTACAAGGTGTTTTGCTTTGCATTTGAGTAGATCGAGGTCGACTGATCTCTGATGTGATGTATCTGCTCGACGGGTGACGTAAGGTCGCACAGCATGACCGCATGGCGGTTCCCGTGCTGCCGGTGCCGGTTGGCCCTAGAGTGGTCGTGAACCATGACTATGCGCGTGCTGATGCGAGAGAAGATGTGGTAGTAAAAGTGGACCTCGCTCCGCGCTGCTCCGATCGAGTGGACAGTTCGTGTAACGGCTGATGGGTCGAAAAGGTTGTGATCCGATAGCACCTTCAAGACCTCGTCAGGATGCCTTTAATATCGTGGGAGTCGTTGGTTCATGGATCCGTTGTCGTTGACCTCGCTTGGTGCCGTCGGCTTGGGGTATGCCGTGAAGTTCCTGTTCGACCGCGGCAACGCTGCTCTTGATCGCCGAGCTCAGCGGCGCTCTGCTGACGCGTCGGTGTCCACCAGTGGTCCGGTCACTGAGCCAACCAGGAACACCGTGCAGGATTCGGGACAGCGCGACGTGGTGGAGACGGATAACAGAGACAAAGCCGCCGCGGAGGCCGAGGTTGCTGGCGCGATGCGAGTGTTGGAGGTTTACCGCGAGAAGCAACTCGCGCTGAAACCTGAGGACGCCGTGCTGCTGGACACGATCCAGCGGCTTCACGCGGCAATCGAGCGTTTGGAGGGAGCGCCGGTTGACCTCGATCAGGCCGTGCGCTCGTTGATCGAGGTCAACCAGGCTGCCGATCATGTCCGAGGGACGATGACAGGAGCCGACCTGGGTGAACCGACCCCGGGGACAGAGGCGCACATCGTTCAGAAGATCGGCACGCTGCACGAAGGCGGGTCAGTCACCGGATTCCGTTCGGGAGATCGCAGGTGAGCGAGACGGGGGGTAATTGGTTCAACCGCCGCGGCGCACGCGGGGACTCAGGTGCTGCTCAAGGGCCTGGTAGTGCGCCCGAGGAGGGACGCGGGCCTGAACGCGATCCAGGTGCCGGGCAGCGTATGTCCGACCAAGCACAGGTCCTCGAGAAGCTCGTCGCTCCGGTCGAGACGACTGGTGTCGAGGCAGAGAAACCTCCGGCCTCAGACGTGCCCGACGAAAAACTGGCCCTCGAAGCCCAAACTGGCGGGACAGGGCCGGGTGACAAGCCGGAGGCCGGAGCTGACACCCCGCCCACCCTGCCGGTTGAGTCGCTCACCGGCAGAAACCCTGGCGTCCCGCCATTCGACGACGCTCCAGAACCTGTCGGCCTCCACATCGAACAGGCGAGTCCGCCTGGAACGCCCCAGTCCACCGCGTCGATCGGCATCAAGTCGATGTCCGGCGGTTCTGTCGTCGGGGCGGTGTCGGTGACCCAAGGCTTGGTGCCGTTGGACCAATCTCCGGTGCGGGCGGCTCATCTGAGTAGGGTGCTGGACACATACGCAAGGCCAACAGGATTCGATCGTCTTGTGAGCCTGATACGCGAGCAGACGCGGATTGTTGTGTTCGATATCGAGGAGAACTCTGGCCGCACCACTCATGCCGAGGCGCTCGCTGCGCGCCTGGCTGGTTTGTCCGCTGCAGCGGACCGACAGGGGCCGGAAAGGCCGTCCAGTGAGGACACCTCGAGTTGGAACGGCACGCCGACGACCAGTTCCGATCCGTCCGATCACAGGGCGTCCGGAACCGCCGAAATGGCTGTTGACCTGTCATCAGTGCCGGAGGCCCGGCATGCTAGAGCAGTCTCCTTCGACGTTCGGCAAACCCAGGCTGCAGCGGCGTCAGAGAGTGACACGGTGAGCGGGCAGAATGAGTTGTTCGACGTCGCACGGTTGATGTTCGGCGGATCTGAATATTTCCCGGACAAGCGGTTGCCAACGGATCAACTCCGGGTATGGCTCTTGGAACTGCCGGCTGACGACGAAGAGGGCTTCCGTGTCCACGATACTTTCGGTGACTGCTTGCCCGACTTGGACCGGATGCTCGCTTCGCAGAACAGTCGATTGATCGTACTGACTCGGCCCGATCAGTGGCGTCGTATCGGTGCCAAGCCGTCGCCAAGGTGGCCCAGCGCGCGCGAGGTGCTGCCCGACGCGGTCGAGTCGACCGCGTTGGCACGTGCCCAATTGATCGGCCGGAAGCCGGACATCGATGTGAAAGGATGGCTTGAAGATCCCGACATTGCCGGAATGTTCGGGCAAGGCGGCAACGCAAACGCCATGGAGGTGGTCGCCGATATCTTGGCCGCCGAACAGACTCCGGTCGGTTTGTTGCCCGCCGACCCCAAGGCGGGAAGCGCCGAAGGAGCCCTGGACGATCAGGTATTGCTCGCCCGCAGGATCGCGATGGTGGTCGACTCGCGCGGTAAGTGGCGCCGGCAATTACTCGAGTGGCACCGTCAGTCCTCCCGCACCGCCTTCGAACGCGACTTTCAAGTAGCCGCGGCTACCCTGACCGGACTACCAGTGACCCACGTGTATCACGGTGCGAACCAGCTCAACACTAAACTCGGCGGCAAGGGTGTCGTGGACGCGGCAGGGCAGCATGCGCCTGGTGTGATCGCAATGCTCGACGCGATCGGCGGCGAGGTCGTGTCCGGAGACCTTATCCAGTTCCCGCGTCCCGGCTGGGCAGACTCTATCCTCGAATACTTCTGGGCCGACCGGCCTCTGGCGCGTACTACGTTCCTTGAATGGCTCGCCGGCGCCCCTGCTTCCAGTGCCGGAGAGTCGCTGGAATCCGTCAGCAATGAGCAGCGGCGAGCCGCAGCACGACGGATTACACGGTTCGCGCTGGGCTGGGCCGCGCGCCACAACCGCGAAATGCCCTTGGCCAAACTCGCCGAAGCTTGGCATGACACACACCCCGCCTTGTGGCAGGACCTGGTCGAGGTCCTCGAGGCCGTCGCTTGTGCTCCAAGCGCTGACCCCACGGAAGTCGGCGCCGACATCGCACCTCTCGTGGTCCACCAGCGTTATGTGCACCGTCTTCTTCTGGACTGGGCAAAATCTTCCGCGATCGAGCGGGTACACGCTGTGCTACGTGTCTGCGCTGGCCCATTCGCGGTTCGCTACACAGGCAAAGCCTTAGTCCGGCTCAAGTACGCCGGCCGCCATGGTGACGAGAGAGTCAAACCCGCGCTAGGTGACGTCATAGACCGGTTGTGGCAGGAGTCTTCCGCCCGCTCGACCCTCATCGCGGAAATCGCTGATTGGTGTGACAACGCTGCCGTGTCTCGCGTGGCTGGCAGCCACGCCTTCGCTCGTCTCGCAACTGCCACCGTGGAGGGGTCTCCCAACAGCGCGGGTGGTCACGCGGTCGCTCTGCTGCGAGAGTCTGGTGACTACGTCCCCGACTACCGGTTACTGGCCCGATGCTGGCGCGCTCATCTCGCGATCGCACCCCAGGCCGAGAGCGCCGCGCTGGTGGCACTGTGGCTTGGTGCTGCGATCGATCACCCAGTACAACGCCACGCCGTGATCGACATCTTGCGCCTGGCGGTCAGCGGCACCACCGTTGAGGACCGCACCACTCGAGACATCGTTCGTGGCATCGCCCTGACCTGGTCTGCCGACCGCCCTGACCGCAAGGAGCTCTACCACGACCTGACCGGCGCGCTCGACAAGGACATCACGCACACAATGCATGCACTGCTCGCAGACGAGGGCAGGTCGTGAACTGGTGGCGCCGACGTCGGGTACTGCCGCCGCTCGAGCACAGCTGGCATGACCGCTTCACAAGCAGTGACGAACACATCGGATTCACCGCACGTGTACACATCATCGTTCAGACCGGCGATACTTTCGACGCGGGGTGGCGCAATGACGAACCCCTCGAACTGAGGCCCGGGATCGATCAAGCCATCGCTTACGTACGCAGCGAGGTGGAATGCCTGCTCAAGCAATGGGAGGTGATGAAACGTAGCGCGGCTCAGCATGCCGTCAACCACCATCTGTCGTCCAAGCTCCCTCATGAGCTGGACGACGGTGCGCTGACCGTAGCGGCCGTGGCGCTCTCGGTAGCCGACGACGATGCCCACGCGGCCGAGGAAATGCGACAAGCGCGTCACGAGGAACATTTGGATGAACTGGCCCGGCGCCGGGTCGCCGCCAATATGCGTTTCTTGCGTGACGAGTGCTTCGACAACCCTGCATCCGCGCGGTTGTTCCTCATGCTCAACACAGCCACACGGTTGGGTGTATTCCCGGACGCGCAGCAGGCGGATGCCGTCATCGCCGAGGTCAACCAGTGGCATCCCGACAGCCTCTGGGTTCAACTCGCCGGGATCCTGCAGCCCGTAGTGCGATCGCTCTCACCCAGCCAGGCTGACGAACTGGTCAGGATTCTGTCCGCAGCGTTGCGCAGTACCGGGCATCCGGAGGAAGCTGACGCCGTCGTAGATTTGTGGTCAGACGCGAGGCGTGGCCCCGAGGCCGATTCGACAGTGACACCTGAGCGATGATCGCCCCTTTCGGATTCTGGCAGTCGTGCAGGTGGCCGCGGTTGCCGCGCCATCGCCATAGGGAACCGGAATGTTGTCACTGGTCCTACCTGGACAAGGTCCATTCAGCTCGTCCCGGGTCTCGATCGTCAGCTCCGTTGACGTCGAGGTCTGGGTACGACGTTGACAGAGTCGCTGGGTCACGGAAACGTCGAGAGCTCGAGCTCACCGATTACGCCGCGGCCTGAGTGATGCTGATGCCTTCGAAGTCGGCGAGTGCACGAGTTGCCGCAGGCGGGCGAATCTGCTGTCTATAGTCCCCGTAGAACCCTATCGCTACAGTGTCAGCGATGGCCGCGTCGCCGTGGCGGTCGCCTGTGAGGCAGTCCTGAAGTGCAGGAACCCAGGCACTCAGCGGCGATCACTCGCGACGACCTGCTGCCCGATGCCGTGCACACACAATCCGCGCCATCACGCCTCCCCACGTGAGAGTGCACGACGACCCTATCGTGCTCCGGCGCTTTGCTTATCCAGCCATCAGAGAAGTCTCACGGTGATCGGGCGATCAAGCAGTCGAGGACGTGTGACGTCGGCGATCGCCCCAGCTTGCTTGAGATAGGCGAAAATCTTCTTGTGTGGCTGGTCGTTGGGCACACTGAAGCTGTCCGCGGTGTGACTCACGAGATTGCTGTAGGGCTCGCCCAGCTCGCCGAGCACTGCGATGACGTCGGCAGTCGACGGCAGGGACGAAGCTTGGGAGAGCAGTTGCAGCGTGAGGTTCGCTTCGCGGGTGACTCGTGCGATTCTGCGGAGCTGTGGCCAGGGAGGCGTGAAGTTGCGCCTCACGGCAAAGTTGCCGGCCTCAGATAGCGCGCGGGCGTCGTCACCCAGAACGTACTGCTCGAGCTCGGTGATCACAGTGCGTTTGATGGTGCTGGGCACGTCTGGGCTGAGGAGGAGGTCCTCGACGTGGCCGCTGACCAGCGCGGGGGTCATGAATTGCGTGAACTTCGACGACTTCGCGATCGCTGGTTCGAGCGCATCCCAGCCTGCCGACGTGAACCGTGTGAAGGAGGCAAGGGTGTCTGGCACGAGGTCGTGCTCAAGGAGGATGGCGAGGAGTTCGCCAGGTTCCGGCTCGATCTCCTCTGGGTCGACGTGGTCGTCGAGGGCGAGGCTCAGGACCAATTTGACTCTCAGGCCTGGGTTGGGGAGGACGTGCGCCGCGTTGAGGATGGTGACGGCGACCTGCATGCACCGGGCGTCGTTTTCGTCATGGGCGTCGATCGCTTGTGCTTGGTTGAGCAGTTCGGCGAGGGGTTGGTCGACGGGCTTGGTGGTGTCGAGGTAGGTCAGGATGTTAGCCACGGTCGGCCGGAAGAGCCCGTGGGCGGCCAGGAGCGTCCAGTATGGTGTAGGGACGGTGTCCAGTTGTTCGAGTGTGGCCGCGAGCGAGGTGAGCTCGAGGAGTTGCCGGACCTGGTCGCTGTCCCAGGTCTCGTCTACATCGGACAGGACGGTGGTGAGAGTGTCGGTGGACTGGATCGCCTGGGCTGTGGCGCCGGTGTCGTTCTTCGCCGCGGTCAGGTAAGCATTCGGGTTTTCTAGGCAGTGGCGGTATACCGCCGGGCTTTGCCGAACTCGATCGAGACTGATGTCACCTGGGCCGCCGAGGGCGTGCCGGAGGTTGTCGGCCGTTATGGCGTAGAGATGTTGCTGCACGACGCGGTTACGTATCGGCGTGGAGAGTGGGGCGAGGTCGGTCAGGGCAATGCCGGTCGCCTTGATGAGATCGACGACCTTGCGTGTCACACGAGTTGGCTGGTGTTCGGTGAAGACGGTCATGGCCTCGTAGTGAGTCCCGATGAACTGGCCGATCGTCGTGTCTAGGTGATACTTCCCGCCGTCGACAGACGACTTGAGCGCGATGCTGACCAGGTCAATGCGGATGGTTTCCGGGACACTGTCCTCTTGAACCAAGTAGGTGAACAGGAGTGGCCACTGGAGCCGGCTGAGCAAGCCGATGAGTTCCTTTGCGCTCGAACCGGCGTTCAGGTAGGCCCTGAGGAAGATCCGTGCGTCGTCGTTGAAGTTCGCCGTGATGCTCGTCGCGATCGACGTCGCGCGAGGATCGCTTCTTTCCAGGAGATAGTCGACGACCTGGAGGTTGTAGGCGCTCGTCGTCTGCGGGAAGTCCTCAGGTGCCTCGGCCAGCAGGTTGGCGATCGCCTCGGGTCCGCTGAATGAGAAGTCGACGTCCATGACGTTGGGCTGCACGCTCTGCACTATGAAGGTGGCGACGTCGACCCCGGTGAAGTCGCCGTAGAACTGTGCCGCGTACAACGTGAAGTTGCGGTCCAGGAAGCCCTGCTCGACGAGCTTGACGGCCAGCTTCGACTTGAGCGTCGTACCAACGAAATCCGCGAAGATCTTACCGGCCTCTGTAGACGGTGCGGCGCTGCAGTCAGACAGGAGATCGCTGAAGTCGGCACGCCGAAGGAACGTGATCTCGTTGTCCAGATCGAGGATCGCCGCCTGGTGGGCGCGCTCGTCGAGCTCTGCCCACCTCCCGGCGTCCATTGCTTCCGGAAACAGATCCTCGACTCGCTGATGGCTCAGTGATCCGAACTCATGTGTACTCCCGCCTGCCCTGTCCGACGAGGCCATGAGGGCAACAGTGTCGGCCTTGATGGCCTCGCGCCAGAAGTCACACGAGCGAACCTCGTCCTCAGTGCTCCAGGCCATTGCCGTGTTGAGGCGGAAACTGACATAGGGCCACCTCCGGATACCGGGACTGTTCGATGACCCTTCCTTGATCGCGTGGCCGACGGCGACCAGGCGGTCTCCGAGTTTCCTGGCCAACGGTTCCATCATCTCTATCCTGACCGGCTCCTTCAGCAGGTCACGTCTGCGCTGCTCACAGCTGTCAATCGCCGCGCGCACAATCTCCCTGCGCCGCTTGTACAGCAGGTCGAGGTCACTGTCGCGGCGCGCGATGTTCTCGAAGTCCTTCAGATGGAAGTTCTTGTAGGCGACCAGGGCGAAGAGACTGCTCCCGGTCAGTCCCGGCGCGACGTTGTCGCCGGACAGCAGCCGCTCGGCGAACACTGTGTATTCGTTGGCGATGTTCTTCAAGAGGCGCATGTCCGTCGCGTTCTGCGCGACGAGCGCGATCAGTCGCCGGTCGATCCCGGTGACGCCGGCGGTGTCGAGAATCCCCGCGAGAAGTTCGCGGGCGTTGCGATGGGAGACGAACGGGACTACCGGGATGACAATGTCGAAGAACTTCGTGCGGTTGGCGCGGATCGTCTCAGCGTGGGCGGCATCCGGTGCTACCGGCTCGATCTCCTCACCCAGGGTTTCGAAGAGACTGTCCTTGATCGCGTACACGAACCTTAACGGTTTCTTCTTCTTGACGCGCTTCGCCGTGTGGTTCAAAAGACCGTTCAGCTCGCGGAGGGCCTCGAAGATGTGAGGGTCGTCGAAGCGGTCAAGGTCCTCGAAGATCACGATGGCCGGGAACTTCTCGTCGAAGAAGTAGACGATCTCGTCCAGGTATTCGTCGAAGTAGGTGGACGTTCGCTGCGTCAACTTCACTGTGGCGCCCGCGGCTGAGACGTCGGAGACGACGAGCCGTCCGTGGATCACCCGCCGCAATGTCGCGACGACCGCCACGGCCACCACGACAAGGCCCAGCACCGACAATGCGCTGACCCAGCCAGGATTTCCTGGCCCGGTCCCGTTGAGCCGGGGGAACCATCCGAGCAGTGCTAGAGCCCCGGCGATCATTCCTACGGCGACGATCGCCTCGCCGTATGCCCGTTTCCATGACAGTGGCACGATCCGGGTGAACCGGGAGAAGCGCATCGTGCGAGGCGCGGCCCGGTACAGGAGTTGCTTGACGAGCTCCTTCTGGATCCGGTTGCTCAGGCTCTGCCGCTCGGACTCGCCGTCCGGTGTGGCGTCGGGCTGCGGGCCGAGTGTGGAGATCGAGATACGAAGGGTCGTCTTGGCGCCGCACTCGGCCTCGAACTCGTCGAGGATGCTGGACTTGCCTGTGCCATACCGGCCGGTCAGCGCGATGTTCAGGTTCTTCGGTCCCGCGACGGCCTGCTGTAGGTGCCGCAGGTAGGTCTGATGATGCTCTGCGGAGAATCCCGATGCCAGTGTGCTGAGTCCGGTGGCTTCGCCCTTGTCGCGGACCGCCTCTGGAGAGCTGTCGCCGGACGTGCTGTCGGTGCTATCGATCAACTGCGGTCCTCGTGGTGAAATCAGGTATCGGCCAGGGCCGCGACGACGTGGGGACGTGACTACCGGCGAGGTTCGGTCAGTAGCGGCACGACAGGGTCAAGTGTGAGGCGGTGCCGGCGGCCGTCAAACCGACACGCCGAGATGCCTGTGCCGTCGCCGCGGTGCGGCGTCCGGGCGGGCGGCGGACGGACGACCTTAGCACCGGCCAGCCTGCGCGGCGGAGCGTCAGCTCAACCGCTTCGAGTCGCTCAGCCGCCGCCGATACAGCATCGCGAACCGGTCCTCGGCCGTCTTGACGAACTGCGCCACCGACGCCTCGATCGCGTCGGCGGCCTTGGCGACCGACCCCTATGAACGAACATGATCAAAGAGGTACCAGACGACACCGACGAAACCAGCGCCTCAGTCCGTGTCGCCTGACGTAAAGCCTTCATCGCCGCTAGGAGACCGAGCCCGACGAGTTGAACCCCCCGTGTCTGAGGCGTTCCTGTTCGCTAACCACAACGCTTAGGCTGGCCTGATGATGCGCGTTTAGCAGTTCATCAGGGCCGTATTCGTGCTGCTGGCTTTCGCCTTGAGACTTATTCGCTAGTTCCCGGCCGAAGCAGTTCGTACGCGGAGCGGCTGACACCACCGTGGGCTGGCACATCGGTACAACCATCGATGCGGCGAAGTTCCTCGATCTTCTCGCCGCCAGCTACCTATGAACGGCGACAGACGCAGCCTGCTCCAGCCGAACAGCAATTTACCCGCTGTCGGCCGCCTGGCGAACAGGTGGGTGTACGTGCCCGCACCTGCATGACCAGTGCGCAGCTCACGTGGCTTCACGGAAGATCCGCAGCGACATGCCGCTGCGGTTACCGAGTCAAGGACGCACGCGTGTCGATTATGCACTGTGACTGGGGCCGGTTCGCGCACCCATTTTCCCCGAAACGTAGCCTGTTGACCCGATCGAAGGGGGCAGTTCACGTGCGGGGTCGATGGTGGCCGATATGGATAGGAGCAACATTCCTTGTGGGCGCGGTGGCGACCACGGCCCTAGCAGCCGTGGTGAACGTCGCCACGGGGGGAACCAGCCCATGGTTCGAGCCATTCGAGACCCACCCGCTCTGGTGGATGGCCGGTGGGGTTCTCGCCACAGCTGTCGCCGGGGTGCTCCTATGGTGGGTACCGCGGCGCTATGACCGTCGGCTGACCGAGCTCTTGCCGGCCGCACAGCGACCGAAAAGTTGGGTGGTGAATCGGCCAGCTGAGGTGCACCAAGTCGTCTCGGCGTTGCTGCCGCGGGCAACGGTCGGGATCACGACTGCGGTGCACGGAGCGGGCGGATTCGGCAAGACGACCGTTGCGACGCTGGTGCGGGCGAACACGAGAGTTTTGCGGCAGTTTCGTGGCGGCGTCTACTGGGTGACACTAGGCCGCGATGCGCGCTCCAGGGAAGCGATCGTCGAAAAGGTCAACGACCTACTCAAGCAGCTGGCTCCCGAGCGGCCGGTGACGTTCACCGACCAGCTGCAGGCAAGTGACCACCTGGCGGCTGTACTAGCCGCCGGCCCGCCGCGCTTGGTAATACTTGACGACGTTTGGTATCCGGCGCAGGTGGCGGCGTTCCCGGTGGCAGGCCAGTGCGCGCGGTTGATCACCACCCGCACGGAGTTCCTTGTCGACGACGCTGTCCGCGTCCGGGTCGATCAGGTCACCGCGGGGCAGGCCGAAGCACTACTGGTCGCGGGGCTTCCCGCGATGCCGGCCGCACTTCGAGACGAGTTGATTGAGGCGACCGGGTGCTGGCCGCTACTGCTTCGCTTGATCAACAAGGTGCTCGCCGACCAGCTCAAGACGACGCCGGACATCGCCGCCGTAGCTGGCGAACTGCTGCGACGCCTGCGTCGGCGCGGCGCCGCGCACATCGACCAGCTGAGCGGTGCGACTCGCGAGCATCTCGACGTCGATGATCCCGAACAGCGGCGGCACGCGGTCGCAGCCACGATCGAAGCCAGCCGGGGGTTGCTCCGGCCGGCAGAACGAACCCGGTTCCGCGAGCTGGCGATCTTCGCCGAAGATGAGGCGATCCCTATCGCCTTGATCAGCCAATTGTGGAAGGTCACCGGGAAGCTCGATTTGACCGAGACGCGCACGCTTTGCGCGCGGCTCAACGACCTCGCGCTCCTGACCAGCGGCGACGAGACGGTGACCCTTCACGATGTGGTCCGGGATTTCCTGGGCAGGGAACTCGAGGACCACGTCGGAGCCGGAACAACCGAGCTGAACCGGGTCTTGGTCGAAGCCGTCGCCGGGGGATTGCCCACGGCACCAGTCCTGCCTTCGTCAGACGGCTTTGGCGAGGTCGCCGAACGAACCGCGTGGTGGGAATTGGACGGGTCAGCCCGCTACTTGGCGGACCACCTGGTCGAGCACCTTCTCGCTGCGGAGCGGGACAGTGATGCCGAAGCCGTGGTGAGCGATCTCCGTTGGGTGGCTTCTCGACTTCGCCAGGCAGGACCGATCGCTCCTTACGCCGATCTGGCACGGGTGGGGACACCGTTGTGCGGCCGTTTGCAGCAGTTGCTCGGCCAGACCGCTCATCTGCTGGCTCCGACGACCCCCGCGCACTCCCAACTCGATGTGCTGTATAGCAGGGTCGCGCACGATCCCTTTTGGGGCGGCCAAGCCGCTGCGCTTGCCGAGGGTGCTTGCCACCCCCGGTTGGCGAACCGCTGGCCCTTGCCCGACCTGCCCGATCCCCTGCTTCGTCGCATCCTCTCCGGTCATGCCGGAGTGAAAGCGCTGGTGATGGAGCCGGGCGGTACATGGCTTGCCGCCGCCACGTGGGACGGAACCGTGCGGCTATGGGATGTGACGACCGGACAGGAACTGAACCGGCTCGACACCTCGACTGTGGCTACGAACGCCTTGGCTGTGGCGCCGGACGCAACCTGGCTCGCAGGCGCAGGCAGCGACGATCTCGTCCGGATCTGGGAAGTGGCCACGCGGCGAGAACGCGGCGTCCTGGAAGGCCACAGCAGCGAGGTTACTGCCATGGTGGTGGCACCTAACGGAGAATGGCTCGCCAGTGCAGATCGCGATGGGGTCGTGCGCATCTGGGACGTGCGGACGCGGAAAGTACTACGACGGCTAACGGGTCACACCGGCGTAGTGAACGCGCTGGCCGTCGCGCCGGACGGAGCCTGGCTCGCTTCGGCCACGCAGTGTCGCGCTGTACAGGTGTGGGACACGATGACCTGGCAGAGGCGGACCACGTCGCCGGGCGAGACCTGGGATTTCACGACGTTGGCCGTCGCGCCGGACGGAAGTTGGCTCGCCGGAGCCGGTGATCGCGGCGTTGTCCAAATCTGGGATATGCCCGCCATGCGGGAACGAGCGCAGCTGACCGGGCACGCCGGCGTAGTGAAGGCTCTCGCAGCCGCGCCAGACGGAACCTGGCTGGCTAGCGCCGGTGGCGAGGGAACCGTACGAATTTGGGATGTGGCCACACAACGCGAGCGGCTTAGGCTACCGAGCCGTCACAACGGGTGCGTGACCGCGCTCGCGGCCGCCCCGGACGGGACCTCTCTCGCTATTGCGGGTTTAGACGGGCTCATCCGAATCTGGGACGCCAGTTCGGAACGAGGCCGATCCGACGTCCGCAGCCACCACATGGCTAGTGTGACCGCGCTAGCGTCTGGGCAGCCATGGCTGGCGGGCACTGACGGAGAAGGGGCAATCCGGATCTGGGATGGTGAGTCCGGAAAGGAACAGACGCGGATCAGGGAGTCGGCAACCATCATGGCGGCAATCACGCGCACGCCATGGCTTGCCACGGCGATCAGCGGAGGGCGGGTGCGGCTATGGGATACCGAGACCGGCCGGGAACACGCTTTGCTCGGCTACTGCCCAGGCGGTGTATCTGCGATGGCGTTCTCGCCAGGCGGAAACTGGCTTGCCGCAGCATCCGCCGCCGGGATCATTCGCATCTGGGACCCGATCACCTTCGAGGAGCTTCGGCGCATCGAGACGTCGAGGGGCCTCCACACTTTGGCGGTGGCGGCCGATGGGAGCTGGCTCACCACGGGCCATGAGAGCGGAACGGTGCAGCTCTGGGATGTCGCAACAGGGCAAGCGCGCGCCAAACTAACAGGCCACTCGGGGATCGTCTCGGCCTTGGCAGTTGCCCCATCAGGTGAGTGGCTCGCCACCGCTGGCTGGGACGGCACCGCCCGGATCTGGGACACCAGTACGGGTACGGAGCGGGCCGTGCTCACCGGTCACCGGAGAACGGTCTCGGCTATAGTGATCGCACCGTCAGGTGAGTGGCTCGCCACCGCGGGCTGGGACGGTACCGCCCGGATCTGGGACACGTCAACATACCGCCCGATCGCGATGATGAGAGTGTCCCAAGCTGTTCACACCTGTGTCGTGACGTCCGATGGTCACGGTCTCGCCGTCGGCGGCCCGGCGGGGCTATACATGTTCGGCTTCCATCCGGGGCGCCGCAGATGAGCTGATCAGCGGACTCAGTAAAGTCTGTCCAAGCGAACACGCTCAAGGCATACAGAGACCACCAACCGGCCAGCGACGGCAATCACGCCTAAAGCCGATCACCCAGGGATGCGTACTCCTACGCCTTGGAATCGCCAGGGCGTCCGAGGGCGACTTGCGCACTACCCACACGCCTTTTGGCCGACATGAAATTTAGTAGCTGGTGACAGTCGGAACCATCCGCCAACGGGGTCGCCGCCGCAGCATGCCCGGCGAACAGGCTCACCTTCCCCCGAATCTTCTCGATCTCCTTCGGTTCTACGCTGTCCCGGTCGTCGTTAATGATATGCAGCTCGAGGAACTCAGCTAGGGGGCCGGCGTGGCGATCTGCTCGCCGAACTTGGCGTCTACCAGCACACCCGCGACTCTGCCGGACGGCACTGGTGGCGCGCGCCCCAGGACATCCCCCGGCTGCCGGATGTGTAGCCACTGCCCAGCTACTGGGTCGAGTGCGAGGGGAAGGTCCGGTTGATCAAGGAGACATCGGATGCTGGCCTGATCCTGCAGCTCTCGAACGCGCGGCGGAGAACAGGCAGGTTGTCACATCGAGCTTGCTTTGCTCGAACATTAGTTCTAATTTGGGGTAGTTGTCGCTGTTGGAGGCGGTAAGTCGAAGACGGGTGAGCGGGGGTACCCCCGTAGGTGTGGTGCACGGGCCTCTAGTGTTCGAGCCTGATCTGAACGAGGAGTGGCGGATATGGCTGACGGCAGTTCGATCGAGTGGACAGAGGCGACCTGGAACCCGACGACAGGTTGCGATCGAGTGTCGGCCGGATGCGATAACTGCTATGCCCTCACTCTGGCCAAGCGGCTGAAGGCGATGGGAGTGGCGAAGTATCAAACAGACGGTAACCCGAGCACATCGGGGCCTGGGTTTGGTGTCACCGTGCATGAGGATGCGCTGGCGCTGCCGTATCGATGGCGGCAGCCGCGGCTCGTTTTCGTCAACTCCATGTCGGATCTGTTCCACGCGAAGGTGTCGATCGGGTTCATCCGGGACGTACTCGCGGTCATCGCGGACACCCCTCAGCACACGTATCAGATGCTGACGAAGCGGTCGCTGAGGTTGCGGCGGCTGGCGGACCGCCTGGACTGGCCCGCGAACCTGTGGATGGGCGTGTCGGTCGAGGACGAGTCGCAGCTCTATCGCGTTGACCATTTGCGCGAGGTCCCTGCTGCGGTCAGGTTTATATCAGCTGAGCCGCTGCTTGGCCCGCTAGATGGGTTGTCGCTGTCGGGAGTCGGCTGGGTGATCACGGGAGGTGAATCCGGCCCACGGGCGCGGGCGTGTGACGCCGCGTGGGTTCGTGGCATTCGGGACGCGTGTGCAGATGCCGACGTTCCGTTCTTCCATAAGCAGTGGGGCGGTATTCGTCCCAAGTCCTTAGGGCGAGAATTGGACGGCCGCACACACGACGGCATGCCTGTGCAAGCTGCGCAAGCCGTCGTAAACATCAGCTGAGCGATCCGCTAGGCGAACGATGCTGCCACGCGGTACATGCTTTGTCGGTCGCCCTCGCGCCACGCTTCGATCCGTCACTTTTTGTACAGTCGCGTCCCCGCAGGTTAATTCCGCGTGCGCTCAATTTTCTTGTTTAAGATATCACCCATAGAGTTGGTCTGAGTCAAACCTATGGCGTGAAGATTCTTCCAAGCCTTACGCAAGTGCAAGGTTCGCGCCTTTCCTAGCGCTTCGCCGAAGGTGTCTGCATAGTTTTCTCCAACAATAAATGCACCCTTTTCCTGAAGTAATCTTTGCAAATTTTCTTGAATCTCAGAAATCCAAGCCTCCTTCAGCTCGACCTCTGCGGCTTTGAAATCCTCTTCCGAGGAAAAGAGTGTTCCGTCGTTGTCGACCTCATAAAGATGCTTCCGCCACTTGTCCAATGCGATCGACTGAGATTCTCCGTATAATGCTAGGCCATCGAAATGGCGACTTAGGAACACGAGGTAGTAGACTGGCTTATGGTGGCGCTTATTTCGAACCTCCGTAGTCCAGCCGCCTGATCCTGCGGCCTTGGATAAGCGATGCATGTAGCCCTCGACTACGGCTAGTTCTGCCTTCTCCCTGTCTGGAAGGCTGTTCAGCCAGGCCTCTCGCCACCAATTTCCGCCGCAGACATTGTCCATCCTGCAGAGCGTAGCCTCGCTAGGTGTAGCGCTGGTTAAATGTCCGGCGATTCGACGAAGGCCAACGGCGGTAAAGTTGATTAATGCTTCCGATATTGGAGTTCGACCACCGATCTGTCTTTTGAAGAGGCTGACAATGGTCTCAAAGGGTACGGCAAGCCCAAATGGATCCATAAAAGTGAATGTTGGAATATTTGTCGTCAGTGTTAAAAGCTGTGATATATGGTCAGTAATTTCCCCATGAAACGTCCTTACGTCGAGGCCGGTACCTCGGTCATTGACGAGTAAGTTAAGCTTGGCGAGGGTTTGGGGATCGGCTTCTACGAAATAAGCTTTCAGCTTCCTGCGCGGTGCAAGGCTTCGAGCGGTTGACAGTACTAGGGCAGGAGAGCCATCAGATCCGTCCTCGTAGCGTCCTGCGCCTGCGTATCCGTCGATAAAGGCCACTTCGTTGTTAGGTGAGGCCGAACCCGTCTTCATAGCGAATGGGGTTAGATAGCTCCCGAGTAGCGCATGCTTGAAGACAGCAGCAGCCTTTCGTTCGTTGAAGAAATTCATTCACGCACCTCCATCCTCACACTGAATCAGGCGTAGACCTGCTGGTCAATGGTCGATATGATGTTGATACGAGCGATACGGCAAGACGGGCGCGTGGCGTTGAGGTGCTGAATGGCGCGAGAGCTGTCATAACGCCTTCAAGTCGCCCTGTCGGGCAGGGTGCGCAGTCCGAACCGTCGCGCGGCCGCCTTGTTTGACTCTAACTTGAGCGGCCGCGCCGATGTCGCTATGCATGCGCACAGGACGCGGTTGGGCTTGGAGACGCCGCCCAACTCGATCACTGAAGTAGCGAAGCCGGGCCGGACGGGGAACCCTGCTCCACTCCGATCCCACACGTGGTCACCTTCAGTAATATCGATCACCTTGTGTAGGTCGTTTCGGGCACAACGTCGGTTACAGGGTTGACCGTGTCCGGTATGGCCTGGCCTACACGAGCCCCTCAGACTCGACTTAATCGTCGAGGTGGCGACTACCCGTCAGTGCACCCAGATAGCTAGTTTCGAACCAAGAATGACCACAGACCGCCGCCGTCGATGTAATGGCTCGCTGCGTCGGGCAGCGTTCAGCAACCCCTCAAGCTCTCGAGTATTCGGGTCGGGAGCCGATCTTCGGCGATTTCAAGCACTTGTTCGAGTGGGACGGCTAGCTCTGAGGCGTCGAGGTCTATCGCCGCAGACCAGGCCGCTGGCTCGTACCGTGTGAGGCTTGACAGCCCGAGGAGGAGAGCCCACCACAACATGAGGGGATGTGGTGATGGACCGCCAGCGATTTCCGGAAGGGCGAAGCCCACAAGCTGTGGGGGTTCCGTGCGCGGTTGCGCACGATCGGTCTCGACGATGGATGCAAACGCGCGTTGCCGGTCCCATATCTCCGTCATGGTCGTCGTGCTAGGACAAGGCAGGCCGATCGTTGCAAGTGATCTGCCGAAGCGGTCGTCACTGCGCACAACGACGTCGCTGGGCCCAGCTTCTTCCCCTCCCGTCAGTCCTTGCTTTACACCGAATGCCTCTCGAAGCGACGGGTAGCCACAGAGGGCGGTGGTGATCTCGGCTCCGGTGGTTGCCTGGATGTCGACCGCAGTGGAACCGTCCCGTCCGTGGAGACTGCACTCGTTCCGTATCCAGGATCCGAACCTGGCGGAGGCTTCAGAGTTCCCAGCGGGATTGTGATTGCAGGCGGCCATTGCCCTGCTGTGGCTGGAGGAGAGACTTCGAGGAGGTCAGGGTTCGCTGTCCAGAGTGCGCCGAGCGATGTGGGGCCGCTGAGGCCGGGAGACCCAATCGCTGTAGCGGTTCCCTGGTACGAATCCTGCGCACGGGATGCAGGGCTCACGATCGTGTCGAGAATCTGTTCGGCGTCTTCCCGGACGCTCAGTCCATGCCAGCGGAGCCGCCAAGGATCAGATAGGTGCGCTGCGGCGATTGCACGACCCGCTTGGCTCAATGAGTAGAAGAGCGGCAGAGCTTTGGTAGCGTAACTGGCGCTCGACGCAGCCTCGGCGAGCTCTTCAGCCTGCCGCAGTGCCGCTACAAAAGTCTTCTTGCGCTCGGAGTCACGTGCAGCTTCACCAGGTGGAGCTGCACGGAGAGCTCGGATGTCCCGCCAGCCTGTCAACCGCGTCAGCACCGAATCTTTGCATAGTAGGCAAACCGATTTAGATCGCTTGGCTGGAGCAGGGCGGAACGAACGCTGGCCGGCACTGGGATGTGGCGTCACCAGAGAACGAAACCGCGCGGTTGCATTGCGACCCACGCTACAGTACTCGATGCGGCGTTCCAAATTGGCAATACATTCTTGATATCAGCCGTTCATAGGACACGGAAGAGTTAGATTTCCGGGTTCTTTCATGGGGGTGCCGGTAGTTGTGCTTCAGTGGATAGTTGAGCCGCCACCCAGATTAAGCTCCCGGCATGACTGACGATCGTGGGTCGTGGAAGACGTTCGGTGAGAGGCTGGTCTACGACAACCGGTGGGGCCAGGTCGGATTGACCGACGTCGAGGCGCCGAACGGTGAACGTTGGGATCACCACGTGGTGCATCTCGCTCGGATAGCTATCGCGTTGATCGTGAACGACCAGGACGAGGCCCTGATGTTGTGGCGCTACAGGTTCGCGACGAAGCAATGGGGCTACGAACTACTGGGTGGAATGGTCGAGGCTGGCGACGATTCTGTCGGGACGGCCGTGCGGGAAGCTGTTGAGGAGTCCGGCTGGCAGCCGATCGGTGAAGCGGAGCATCTGGTGAGCTTCGAGCCATTGCCGGGCCAGGTCACGGCCCCGGTGGATGTGTACCTTTGGCGCAAGGCCGAGCACATTGGCGAGCCCACTGACGCGGAAGAGGTCGGTCAAGTGGAGTGGGTGCCGTTGTCGCAGGTGAATCAACTCGTGCAGCAGCAGAAGTTGCTCGGATCGGGCACGTTGGTTCCCCTCCTCTATTACCTCAGTTCACGACTGAGGTAGGCGATCTGGATGAGAGATGCTCAGCTGGCGGTGCCGATGATCAAGTTCCAACTCCAGCTCGGCCAGGTGACTCATGAGCCAGCCGCGGGTTTGTTCGCAAGTTAGGGCCTCGCGGGCGATGCGTTCAAGCTGACCTTCATAGAAGTCAACGTCATCATCGTTCTCGAGGAACAGGCTGGTTGTGGGCTGTTGGTGATGAACGAGTGGAAGGTGCTGATCGTGTCGATACAGGGTGAAACCTGTCTGGAGGCTGGCCAGAGCGAGGTGGTCGGGTACGAGGTGGATGTGGTGATGAGGTAGCGACGATGTGATCAGCAGGTGCAGTATCTGCTCGTGTTTGACGACGGGGTCTTCATGGCGTGCGAGCAGCGTGGGTTCGTGCAGGTAGAAGGTGAAGGGCCCAGGTGTCCGGAGAGATGCTGCCTGGCTGGCGAGGCGCGTACGCACTGCCGTATCGAGAGCGGGACCGTCCGCATGCCCATTCCTGGCGAGTGCTTCGCGGATGTATGGCTCGATCTGGAGTTGCCTTGGGATTTCGACAGGGTTGTAGGTCGTGATGGACTGGCTGCCGCTGTCGAGCACCTTGATGAGCGGAAGGTCATCGGGGAAGCCTGCAGGGTGGCTTCTGACCTGGTAGCCGTTGTCGGGGAGGCGGTCTAGGGCCACGAGGTCGTTGAGTTCGTGAGGGGTTGCCTTCGCGCGGGCGAGGTAGATGGCGACGTCGCCGGCTTGGTAGTTGCGGAGGCCACTTTCCAGGCGCGAGATGGTGGAGGCAGGCCAGCCGAGCACGCGACTCATGTCAGTTGCGAGGTAGCCAGCGCGCATGCGGATCCGCCGTAGCTCGACGCCGAGCTCCCTCTGCTTTGCGGTCGACAGCTGCTGTGTCTTCTTCGCTTTCACCGGCTCCTGCTTAAGGTCGTTGCGGGAGGCAGGCCGTCCCACGACTGCTTGGGCCGTCACGGGCGCTGTGACGGCACGAGATAGCGGCCTACCTGCGGAAGCAGCGCGTGTGACGTCTGCGTCGGCTTGCTTCGCGTCGTCACATCTGCCGTGAATCGGCCACGGGAAGGGCGGTAACGAGAGATAACGGTCAGCCGTCACGTCGGCGAACGAGGAACGCCGTGTCGTGCGGTGACGAGTAGCGCGGCTGTGCCGGCGACCTCCTGGAGGGCCGTTACGTGTCCGGTCAGTCGGTCGAGCCCGAGCGGGGTAAGACGCATCTTGGTACGGCGACCAGCGACCCGGATAGACACATAGCCGGCCGCGGCGAGGAGCTCGGCATGGAGAGAGACGGAGTGCGGCTTGATTCGCAGTGTGTTTGCCAGAACCGCGGTCTCGTGCCAGTGCAGGTTCGCGAGAAGGCACATCACGAACAGGCGGACCGGCAAGAGGAGAAGCGGGTCGAGGTCGCGGTGGGAGGACGGAATCGCATGGCGTGTTGGCCGCATCACTGCTCACCACTCGTCAGCTCATGAGAGCCGGGTCGTCGGAGATGAAGGGCTAGGGGCGACCCGGCTGGGCTTTTCTGCAGCTCAAGTGGGTCGGCGCCTAAGGGTTTGCCGCAGTGCGTGGTCGGACTGTGCGGTGCACCGCAGTCCTGAGGGAGGCGACGTGCGGCCTGCTGGGACTCAACCGCGGTTCCGGTCCGTGGAGCGATGATCAGCTGGTCCGTCGCCAGGCGACTCGTCGTTCCTGGTGAACGGAGGGCGCGATGCTGTCCTACGTTCGTCGATGTGGTGGTCCGGCCGTCCCGCTCGGGGGTAGCACGCGCGCGTTGACGTGGGCGCGACTGCGGGACGGCCGGAGTCTGATGGCGGCCGAAGAGGCGGCACCAGCGGTGAGCCTTCCGGTGTCGTCCGGGCTCAGCCGTGGAAGCGGCGGGGCGATTGAGGATCCGGAGCAGCGCCACGCACGCGACGCATGGAGGTCCAGGCGGTACGAGGCACGAGCCGATGAGTACAACATGACCGCAGACCGCCTGGTAACGGCCCTCTTGGAGATCAAGCCCTTGGGCGAACGCCTCATCGGTGACGGCGTGATCGAGGCTGTCACCTGCACAGCGGTACCAACTGACGTAGAGGCGGGATCGCCGTGACCTGCGCGTATCGCTCATCTCATCCGCCCCTGTGTCTGCTCAATGTGTTGAAATCATCAAAGATTGATCAACGCCGAGAGGCCAGGGCGGAAGTGTCAGAGTTTGGTGACAGGCTAGTGACATGTATTGCCTTCACCTGCATATATAGCTGATATGCTCAGGTGCAAGTCAAGTAGTGCGAGGTGATCGATGATCGGCGTCCGACGACGCGAAGGGCTGGTTTCAGCTCGTAAGACTGTGGGGCTGAGTCAGGAGAAGCTCGCCGAGATCATGGACGTCGATCGCCGGACGGTCATTCGCTGGGAGGCAGGCGACTTCGCGCCCCTGCCGTTCCAACGGCCGAAGTTGGCGAGAGTGTTGGGACGCTCCCAAGAAGAGTTGCGCGTGCTGATCGACGGCTCGCCGGCGGCTGATCTGCCGCATGAGCTTGAACCTGCGTTCAGCTGGCTGGATCGTCGTGTGGGTTGGAACCCTGGCACTACGCGCGAACGGGTGGGGGCACGTGTGTCGCCAGACGGGCGTCGCGGACCGCGGGTCGATCGGAGCCAGGCTGCCGACGCGTTGGCCAGCTACTACGGGGAGCCGCCTGTCGACTACACGCTCTACCAGGCGCGTTATGGGAAGCAAGACGTCCGGACCAGCATTCTGAGTCGGTCAGAGTGGCTGGACCTGAGCTGCCAGCTGACGCCGGAGAACGACCAGCTGCTTCTGCGGCCTGGCCTCGAGGGCCACTCTTGCGGCATCAACGAGAAAGCGGCCGTTGGAAGGCTCGCGGAAGTGGCTGAAGGCGGCGTTCGGCTGGCTGACGTGCCGATCTACCGTCTGATGGAGCTCGATGTGGGCGGTGGCGCTCTATCGGGCAGCTTGGACGTCGTGCCCTTCGTCGAGTACGCCTTGACCTTGGATCTGCTTGAGCGCGAGTTGTCCGAGATGCTGGCGGCAGGTAGAGGACTGCGTCCTGGTCACGCGCCCCTGCGGGACAAGTATTTGCCGGACGTCGCGACGGTGCTCGACCTGGCCGACCGGTTGTGCGCGGGCGGCGTGCTCGCCTTGACTGCGATCGCTCGGCCTGCGGACCCGTATCGCGGTGGTCGCGACTACCTGCTGCTCATCCAGGAGCGGTCCAGGAACGTGCTGAACGCAGCCGGCAGCTTGGCCGTGATCCCGAAGGCGTTCCACCGGCCATCGACGGAGCAACGCGCGGATGCTCGGATCGGAGCGACCCTGCGGCGTGCGCTGGAGAACGAGCTGTTCGGACGGGTCGACGTCGACAACACCGCGGGCAGCCAGCGAGCAGCTGATCCGATGCACCCACACAGGCTGTCCGCGCCGATGAGGTGGCTGACCGAGCAACCGGGACGGCTACGGATGGAGTGCACTGGGTTCGGTCTCAACCTCGTTAGTGGGAACTACGAGTTCGCCAGCTTGGTCGTCATCGACGACGAAGAGTTCTGGTCCCGCTTCGGCGGTGAGGTCGAGGCAAATTGGGAGTCGGCTGAGTTGCGCTCGTATTCGACGCTCGATGGCGATTTGCTCGGCGGACTGATTGCCGACGAATCGTGGAGCAACGAAGGTTTGTTCTCGCTGCTCCAGGGGTTGCGTCGGCTCACCGAAATTGGCGGTGATCGGCTGGCAGTTCCGAGTATTGGACTATGTTGCTGAAGGCCAGCGCACAGTCATGACAACCGAGTCCGCAATTGCTTCCCATGAATGGTCGACTCCTGGCCCCCACATGACGTAGTCGCCTTGCCTGGTCATGGTCTTGCCGCCGCCTGTGACGTCGACGCGAAACTCGCCGGAGATGAGCAGCACGAGTGTGGTCCGTTGGTCATCGGACGTCCACTCTGGGCGCTTGTCGCCTGCGGGATGGTTGGCCCACTTGACTTCTACGTCTTTCGACGAACGTACGCCCTGGGACGGGTCGATGAAGTGCCCGACCAACCAGCCGCGGGTGTCAGCTGCGTCTTCGTTGGCATTTCCGGCGGTCCAGCCGTCGCTCACTTGCTGAGCTCCCATTCGATCGGCGGTAACTTCACGCGTTCTCCTCCGATTTCCGCCAGGCGCCGTAATCCCTGCATCATCGCGAAGAGTCCTTCGTTGCTCCACGCTACATCACTCAGTAGCTCGGTGACGAGATCTGAGTCGGTCGTTGAATACTGGCGAAGTGTCGCTGATTCCCAGTTCGCTTCAACCATGCCGCCGTAGCGTTGCCAAAATTCTTCGTTGTCGATGACGATCAGGCTGGCGAACTCGTAGTTTCCGCTGACCAGGTTCAGACCGAAACCTGTCGACTCCATCCGTAGCCGTCCTGGTTGCTCGGTCAGCCAGCGCATCGGTTCGGAGTGGCGTGCCGGGTGCATGGGGTCTGCTGTCAGCATCTCGCCGAGCGTGTTGTCGATGTCCGGGCGTCCGAAAAGCTCCTCTTCCAACTCTCGCCGGAGCGTCGCGCCCACCTGAGCGTCCCGGCGGACGTCGGTCAGTGGCTGGTGAAAGCCCTTCGGGATCACGGCGAGCCGTCGCGCGGCGTTCAGAACGTGGCCTGAACGTTCCTGCACGAGCAGCAGGTAGTCCGCGTCGCCCCGGTACGGATCAGCCGGCCGGGCGATGGCGGTGAGTGCGAGTACGCCTCCCGCGCAGAGCCGGTTGGCGACGTCGAGCACTGATCGAAGGTCAGGTAGGTGTCGGTCGCGAAGTGGCATGGACGGTGAGCCGGCCGCGATGGCATCCATGAGTTCGCCTTCGAGCAGGTCCATCGTCAGCGCGTAATGCGCGAAGTAAGTAATTCCAAACGAGCCGCCGAGCTGGTGTTTGCGGATGTCCGTGTCGAGCAGGCGGTAGATCGGACTGTTCACGAGCCGGGTGTTCATGGCCAGCGTCTCGGCCAGGCGCTGAACGGCGAGACTTGCCGCGCGTTCATCAAGCACGAGGCTCGCGTCCGACCGGGTATTCGTCGCCGTGAACCGCTCTTGATCTGGCCGCAGCTCGCAGGCCACATCCAGCCAATCGAAGCAGGTCAGGACGCTGGTGTTCACGGTGTCAGCGCCGATCCGTCCGCTGTACAGGCCGTGATTCTCGATTTGATGCCCGTAATACTGGCGGAGCGCGTCGACGACCTCGCGCTGGCTCACCCAACTACGCCGGGTTCCGCGGTTGTGGAGGTCTTGGACGCTCACGTCGGCGACGCGCGCAGCGACCGCGCGGCGAGCTGCGCCGGGAGTCCAGCGGGCTGAGCGGTCGAGCCATTCGAGAGCTGCCTCGATGTGCGGATCAGTCGTAAGCCGCTCGTCCTCAGCGATGCTCGATACCGCCTGAGCGGCGGGTGCTTCGCCGACCAGTTCGGCGAAGCGCGCACGCTCCGCTTCCGACGCTTGCTCAAACGCGGTGTCGAGCACCTGTTGCATCTCGGACTGCTGGACCAGGTCCGGCTTCTTGCGCCATGACGCCACGGTGCGAGCGCCGACGCCCAGCTTCTCGGCGAACCGCTCATTGCTTAATCTCAGTGCGGCTTGAAGTGCCGACGCTGATCGACCGGTCCATTCGTTGGTCCGGCTCATCGGCGCGCCGAAAAGTCGATGTGCTGCGGATATGCAGTGGTTGTGCAGTGCCTCCGCACTGGTTGTGCATGGGATCGTGCGCCGATTCGGCCTTGAATTCTAGGTATGGAAATCACCTGGATCACCAGCCCGAATCGCCCACCCTCAACGCTTCGAGCGGACATGCTCGACCACAATCGCGAGATTCGACTGAACGTCTTCGAGGCGCTCGGTGAGCTCAGCCAGCCGCTGTTCGAGCGCGTCCAGTCGGGGCCAGAGATCGTGCCCATCGTCGGTTGGCTCGTCCGGGTGCGGCGGAGTGCGATTTTGCAGAACTGCCAACAGATGCTGCGGGTGCCAGCCCAATGTCGTCGACAGTGCTTCGAGCGTGCGGGCGCTCCGTCGACGCTCCACGGTGTGGTGCTGCAACTCCCGCACGATCGCCTGCGACACATGCGACCGCTCGGCCAGCTCGCGTTGCCGCCAGCCGAGTTCGTTGACGCGCATGCTGATCGCCTTCGCGACTGCCGCCCAGTCTTCCGACACGTATCCCTCCGCGCTCCGCCTCAGCGCTGAGATTAGCGGCTCATCGAGCTTTTATCGCGTCGCCTAGCGCATTAGCGGCGGCGCGTCGGATGAACGCGCCATTCGAAGCGCTGAAATCAACAACATAGTCTTGAAATCATCAGATTGGTCTTTCTTATGAACTCGCAAATGACTTTCCACACCATTCAGCAGGCCGCCTGGATTCTGGGTGTTCCGCGCTCGGCTGTGAGTCGGGCGATCCGTACTGGACAGCTGCGGGCGACTCGCTCGCGGTCCGGTCTGCGGGTGTCGTCGACCGAACTCGCTCGGCTGCTCGGCACCACGAAGCAGGGCGGAGGTGCGGCATGCACGCCGATGACCTCCGGCTGATCGGGATCGCGTGGCGGCTGGACCGCCTGCGGTGGATCCCCTCGGACGTCCTGACCGCCATCGTCACCAGCGAAGGGGTCTGCATGTGGCCTTCGGCGGAGAGCGAACCGCCGCCGGCGCAGACCGATCAGCAGCTCGCCGACCGACTGTGCGGAGGATGTTCGGTCCGGGACGAGTGTCTGGAACTGGAGCTGCGTACTGCCGGGACGGACACGGCCGGTGTCTGGGGCGGGATGACCGACGACGATCGTCGGGAGCTTCATCCGCACTGGCTTCGACGCGGTGAACGGATCGAGCGAGGTGCGCGATGAGCGGCCTCAGCTTGACGCCAACGCAGATACTCGCCGGACTCGGCGCGCTCGTCGTGCTGCTCTGGGTTTGGAGGGCCGGCGCTCGCCGGGCGAAGGCCGCGGTGGAGAAGACGCGCAGTGGAGCACGTCTGGTCTCCTTGGCCGGCCGCGTGGTTTTCAATGCCGGGTTGATCGTGGCTGTTCAGTGGGTCGTCATCTCACATCCGAGCAGCTCCTGGCTGCGCCTCGCGGTACTCGGGCTGCCCGCGCTGTTCGCGTCTCATGCGCTGACTCGTGCTATGACCGTGACGACCGTCGACACCTCGAAGCGGGGTGGTCGCCGATGACGCGGGCGCAACGGCTAGCCCAGGATGCGGCCGAAGCTGCAGAGGTTCGGGCGTACGAGACCGATCCGGACGTCGTTGCGCTCCGGATCGAACGGGTACGTCGGCAGGTCGACTGGATGTGCTGGACCGGGGTTGTCCTCGGACTGGCGTTCACGATGACGAACGTCCAGACCTTCGCATCGACAGGGACCCAGCCGTGGTCGCTGCCGTGGCTGGCTGCGTGGGTCCTGGATCCGACGGTGTCCCTCGTACTGCTAGCGATCCTTCGCGCGGAGCAGGTGACTGCCCGGTACCAGGTTCGCACCGGGGGATGGGTTCGGCGGGCGAAGTGGTTCACGCTCGCCGCTACCTACGTCATGAACACGTGGACGTCCTATGCGAAGGGAGATCCAGCGGCGATCGTCCTGCACTCAGTGCCTCCGCTGGTCGTCTTCGCCGCGGTCGAGGCGATCACTGATCTGCGCGACAAGCTGACCGATGCTGCCATCGTGGCTGCCGGTGAACGGCGAGGTGTTCAGGGCGATTCCATGAACGCCGGGCGCCGGAAGCTGTTCGCCGACTACCTGGCCGACGCTCGGCGACGCTGGAAACCCGATGTCGACGTCACGCCGGCGTGGATTCGGCAGGCGACCGGATGTTCGCGCGGGCTGTCGCCGCGGTTGGCGCGTGCGTTGCGCGCGGAGGTGGCCGATGACTGAGTCGGACGCACTGCCAGTGAAGGCCGATCCAGTGCTGGATGGCGAGCTGATCGATGACACGTTGCCGCAGCCACGTCGGCGCACACGTCGCAACCGGCTGGTGACGTGGTGGCTGCACTCGCAACGCGTGCCGTTGTGGCTCAAGAGCAAACCGCAAGCGGTTCAGGCCGCGAAGGACGCGGTTGTCTGGCTGGTTATGTCGCCGGTGCGCTTCCTCGGGGCGGTTGTCCGTGGGGGAGTGGTCGGTACGCGGTGGTGGCGTGGCTGGGTGACGGTGCGTGACTATCGAGCTGCGGCAGAGGAGTCCGAGAAGCTGGCCGAGAAGTTCACGGAGATTCGCGGGCTCACGCTGTTCCGCTGGAAAGTCACGGGATTGGTGCTCGCCGTCGTTGCTCTGGTGATCGCGATGGTGGATCTCCTGCACGGCGCCGGTCCATTATGGATCGCGGGCGCTGGCGCATCGGTCGCCTTGGCGATTCTTGGTCGACGCAAAGACGGAAGGCCGGGACGGAAACCTGCGCTCGCAGGTCCGCGCACGCTGACATGGACGATGGACCCGCAGGTGCTGGTGGACGCGTTTCGGGATGCGAAGCTCATCGGCAAGGACGAGTCGCTGAGGTTGGTCGAGCGGGCAACTCGGGTCGGTGATGGCTGGGCCGTCACAGTCGACCTTCCCGCCACCCGCAAGGCCGCGGATGTCGTGAAGAACCGGGACGCGCTCGCGTCAGCCTTGGCGGTCGATGAGGTGCAGCTCATCGTGGAACGCGTCCGAGGCAACGGCGGTCACGCTGGCCGGGTCTCGATGTGGGTTGCCGACGAAGACCCGTACGCGTCGCCACCGCTACGGACGCCGCTACTCGGGGCGGTTCAGTGGGATGCGTGGCGTCCGGTTCCTTTCGGTCGAGACGCGCGGGATCGGCGGATCGACCTCCCTCTGGTGTGGACGTCGTTGCTCGTGGGCGCGATTCCTCGGCAAGGCAAGACGTTCGCTGCCAGGCTCGCTGCCTCTGGACTCATCCTGGACGCGTGGGTGCGGCTGTACGTCGCGGACTTCAAGGCGGGCAAGGACTGGGACTCGGCCGGCAAGGTCGCGCATCGGTTCATGGCGGGCGACGAATCCGAGCATGTCCTGGCCCTCATCGGCTGGCTCGCCGAGCTGGTCGCGGAGGTTCAATCGAGGTTTCGGCGGATGCGGGATCTCGATGATCTGACGTGCCCGGAGTCGAAGGTCACGCCGGAGATGTCTCGCGACAAGGCGCTGAACATGCCGATTACGGCGATCTTCATCGATGAGGTCCAAGTCCCGCTTGAGGACCGCACATCTATTGAGGTGCAGGGGAAGAGGCTGACGGCGGGCGAGTACGTCGGCGAGTTGCTGACGTGGTTGGCGAAGAAGGGGCCAGCTGCCGGGATCGTGCTTGTACTGGCGACGCAGCGGCCGGACTCGAAGACGATTCCGTCCGGCTTACGTGCGGTGCTCGGCTCGCGGTTCGCGCTCCGAGTGATGGACTGGCGCGACTCGAACATCGTGCTCGGCGAGCAGATGAACACGCGCGGGTTCGATTCGTCTCGTCTGCTGCCGTCGCACAAGGGCGTGGGCATCCTGCGCCCGGACGGCGACACCGCAGCCGGAGCCGATGTGCTCGCGATGACCGTCCGGACCTATTACATGCCGAACGAGGACTGGCGGACGATCTGCGAGCAGGGCCGGGCGCTGCGGGAAGCGGCCGGGACGTTGACCGGGCACGCGGCAGGCCAGGACCTGACGCCAGTGCTCGACCACGCTGTGGTGGTCAAGGAAATCGATGCAGGTGGCGGCAGTGACGCGGTTGGCGAGTTACCTGAACCGTTCGCGTCGATCGTCGACTACTTCGGCGATGACCTTGGTCCGGAGGGGCGCGAGTTCGTGCCGACTGCGGAGCTTTTGGACGCGCTGAAGATCGACCGGATGACGCTCGCGCAGCAGATGAGCGAGGTGGGATGCCGGCCGACGCGGGATCGGATCACGACTGAAAGCGGCGAGACACGGCAGGTTCGCGGGTATCTAACAGCTGAAATCAAGAGTGCTGTAGCCCGCATGGTCAGCGGTGACGCGTCGGAAGAGCTCGGTGATCAGGCATGAGCGCCGAGTATTCGAAGAATCGGGGCGTTCAAGTTATCCTACCTGCTGGATTGCCTGCTGTGTCGCCTGCGGTCGCACGCGGATTGCTCGCCATCCTGATCGAGCTGACCGAGGTGCCTGTCCTGGACGGACCGGCGGAGGGGGTAAGCAGTGACGGCTGAAATCAGTAATGACCCGTGGTCAACGCTGGACGCCATTCTGGGGCTCCAAGCCGCGGACCCGGTAGAAGAAGGAATCGGAGAGCTTGCGGTCTACGGCCGGTGCTCGACCGAGGACAACCAGGATCCGGAGACCTCGCGAGGCTGGCAGTTCGGGAACGCGCGCAAGTTCGTCGAGCCGCTCGGCGGCCGGATCGTGGCGGAGTACTTCGACATCGGGCAGTCGCGCTCAGTGCCGTGGGAGCGCAGGACCGAGGCATCCCGGTTGCTCGCCGAGCTGAAGAATCCGCGTCGGACGTGGAACGCCCTGGTCGTCGGCGAGGGCACCCGTTGTTGGTTCGGCAACCAGTTCTCGCTGATCGCCCCGCGGTTCGCCGCCTATGGGGTGGAGCTGTGGGTGCCGGAGCTCGGCGGGCGGTTTGATCCGCGGAACCCGTCACACAAGATGCTGATGAGCGTGCTCGGAGGCATGAGCGAGTCGGAGCGGCAGCACGTTCAGGCTCGGGTGAGGGCAGCGATGGACGCGCAGGTCCTCAACGAGGGAAGGCACCAGGGCGGCCGCGCGCCGTACGGCTACGTGGTCGCAGACGGCGGACCTCATCCGAACCCCAGGAAGGCTGCGGAGGGTTTCCGGCTGCGAGTGCTCGCGATCGACGAGCCTGCTGCCGAGGTCGTGCGGCGGATCTTCGCCGAGTACCTCGACGGGAAGGGTGATCGAGCGATCGCCAACGGGCTCAATCTCGATGGGATCCCGTGCCCTTCCGCTCGGCGGCCGGAGCAGAACCGGCATCGGCTCGCCGACGGATGGCAGGGCAGCACGACGCGATCGATTCTGGAGAATCCGCGCTACACCGGGTACGCCATCTTCGGCCGGTGGGCGAAGCACGAGACGCTCCTGAATCCCGACGACGTCGGTGCCGGGCATGTGGTCCGGTTCCGGCGTGCGGCACCTGACCGCATCGTGCGCTCACGGCAGCCGGCGCATCCGAAGATCGTTTCGGTGGAGGACTTCACACAGGCCCAGCTCATGCGCCGGTCGCGGGCTGCTGGTGGCCTGCGCGGTATCGCGAAGCTGGAGCGCGAGCGGCCCGCTGCCAAGCACACGTACCTGCTGAAAGGGCTAGTGCGCTGTGACATCTGCGCTCGGAGGATGCAGGGTGCGGTGATTCGGAAGGGCATCTACTACCGGTGCATCGCGCGGACGATGGCGCCGGGGTCGCCGGTGCTGGCCGATCATCCGAAGACGGTGAACCTTCGCGAGGACGTCGTGATCCCACCGCTCAATGCCTGGCTGTGCCAGGTCTTCGACCCGGACAACCGCGATGAGACCGTGGCCGCGATGGTCGGAGCCCAGCCGGGTGGGTCGGGAACGGGACGCGAGACCGTTGAGAAGCGGTTGAAGGACGCAGAGGCGCGGTTGCGGCGGCATCAGGCGGCGATCGAGGCTGGCGTGGATCCGGCGGCGCTCGTGGATGCGATGAACCTTGCTCAGGCGGAGCGCCAGGCGGCACGAGAGGAGCTGGAGAACCTGCCTGAGTCCGCCACGATCGACGCGGCGGAGGTGTACGCCATGCTGGACTCGCTGGGTGATGTCGAGCGAGCACTGAACTCGCGAAACCCGGACCGCATCACGCAGGTCTACCGGGATCTCGGGCTGCAAGTGCTCTACGACAACAAAAAAGAGGCGGTCGTAGTGACCGCCTCTCCACGTGTGGATAACGTGTGTGTCCGAGGGGGGACGACTACCCCTCCGCGCAGGAAATCTACCGTGATACGGGAGATCATCCGTGAACCGTATCAGAAGGCACGCAGTACCTTGATTCTAGCCGTCCTCGAGTGGCCGTGGTGTCGGCGAAAGCGTCGTGCACCTTCGGTCGGCAACAGTCCTAAGCTGTACCGCCGCGTCGATGATCGGACTGTCCGCAGCAGTGTGCGGCAGCGTGAATAGTCACGCCAGGCGTCGTTCCCTGATCGACCCACTGGTGAACATTCTAAGCGCATCGTCGGCATCCGCGACTCCATCGCTCAACGCAACGCCACCTAACGCGACATCTGTGGTTCTCGAACGCCGAATCTCCCGTCAACTAATCTTGGCCACCCACCAACTCACTTGCGGTTGGTTGGCTCCAGCACGGCTTGTTCGGTCTAGCGTCCGCGAGGGCGCAGGTCGAATAGCCTGGCAGCGGCGTCGACGGCCGGATCGACAGAGATCGTCAGCGCCAGGGCCTCGTTCTTCCTGGCCAGAGGAGAGCTTTGGCAGTCTCGACAGCCGCCCCGCTACTGAACTCGTTCTTGATCGCTTGAGGCTCCAGGCCGCGCGACCGTGCTGCGGTGTTTAGCTTGTCGATGCGTTCCTTCAGCGGGGCTAGGACGCGGTGTCCGGCACCGACCGCAGCTTTGCTGTCCTAATGTCCCTGCCGGCCCAGCATGGGGCGCGGCGGATGCGTTCGTCGCGTGCCGGCGGCTCGGCGAGCCTCCAGCGCTCCTCGTGTTACCGACGCGAGCGCGTGGAGGTGCAGGTATCCCGAGTTCACGGCCAGGGCGTACAGCGAGTGCAGATGGTCGATGGTCGAGCCCAGGGACGTCATTGGATGCTAAACCAGGAAAGGCACGCTGCCTCGGTCGTCACCGGCCATCGCCCTACCCCGTGCCGAACGAACCCGCCGGGAGACCCCAGCCGGTCAGCCCAGACCGCGGCGCGCAAAGCCATCTCGCCAACTGGGCTTTTGTTCGACGCTCTTGCTGTTTCACCGCCACTATATCGACCGGCGTGCTACTGCAAGAGATGGTCACAGCGAGGACGGGCACGGCCCTGTTCAAGACCGGAATTGCCCAGCAGTTCGGGGGACTACTGCGCGGTTCTGATGACGGGCATACCGACGCCCGCCGATCCCCTGCGGGCGGAGTCCATGGTGTGCCGATCGAGTGTGGCCAGCTTCAAAGGGGTTGCCTTGAGACTGAGGTAAGGTTCTAGGCTCATCTGCTCGCCGCGCCCGAGGCGGCATGCGTGCGCAGCAGCACGAAGAGGCGTTCATGCTGCTGCGGACGAGGTGCTGTAGTCGTCTGTTGGCGTCTTGAGCTGTGTCGTCAGATCGGTGGTCCGGGCTGGTCGTGTGTCAGCTTGACGGGGGTTTCGCAGTCGTGAACCGGTGCGCCGCGCCTGCGAGTGCTGGAAGGGCTCGGTTCACCGCGAAATCTTCCGAATCGTCATAATCACTGTGCCGAAGATCGGTAATGTCTCGGACTTCGTGCGCGATGTGCAGGCGCGAGGAGAGAGGCGTGATGAAAGAAGTTCTGGGCGATCACCCGAGGAACAATAAGGCTGACTACCGGTTGGCCGCGCGGCCGTTGGGAGAAGGTGGGCAAGCGCGGGTGTTCCACGCGACGCACAAGGCGACTGGCATTGAGGTAGCCCTAAAACGGCTGACCTCCTGGGGGGTCGATGCGGTGGCGAGGATGAACCGGGAGATTGACTTCGGACTGAAATTCCCCAGCCACGACAACATCATGCCGGTACTTGACTACGGCATGATGCACGACTGGTTCGTTATGCCCTTGGCTCAAGGCAATGCCGAAGATTTCAAGTCCGATGTAGCGACGGATGAGGGGCTCAGTTCGCTGATTACGGCGGTGTGCGCCGCGCTGGAAGCCGCGCACCAGGTGGGCTGGCTGCACCGGGATCTGAAGCCCGCTAACCTATTGTCGGTGGACGGGCGCTGGGTGGTCGCGGATTGGGGCTTGGGCAGGCGTCCGCGCGGCGAGACCACGCACACCGGCCGGACCACGACGGACCAGCCGTTCGGCTCCTTTGGCTTCGCGGCGCCGGAACAGGCGATCGACGCTCACGAGGCTACGGCGAGTGCCGACCTCTACAGCCTGGGCCAGATCATCGGTTGGGCGCGGACCGGCGAGGAAGCGTGGAACCCGGCTTCTTGCGTGCCGGAGGACGAGCCGTGGCGGTCGATCGTCCTTGCCACGACGCAGAAGGATCCAGCCGCGCGGCCGCAGAGCATCCGCGAGTTCCGCGAACTGCTCACCTCGGGAGGCGGCAACTGATGGAGTTGGTGGGAGGGCGTTATGTCCTCGTGCAACAACCGGCTCGGCGCGGCGGGTTCGCCGTCGTCTATAAGGCGATTGACTCACACGACGCGACAACGGTCGCAGTCAAGCTGGTGGAACGGACCGACAATGAGAAGCGCGAACTGGCCATCCGCAGAGAGCTGGAAAGCCTGCGCAAGCTGAGCAACCCCAACATCGTCCGGCTGAAGAACGCCGGGGTCGACCAAGAGCGGAACGCGCACTTTCTGATCCTCGACTGGGTCGAGGACTCGCTATTCAGCATCCTGGAGGACAAAGGTCCCTACGAGTGGGACGAACTCGCGAACGCGATCGCGGTCCCGCTGGCGCAGGCGCTGTCGTACGCCCATCTTAAGGGAGTTGAGCATCGCGACATCAAACCGGAGAATGTCCTGGTCACGGAGTCGGGCACGCCGCTGTTAGCCGACTTCGGCATCGCGAAGGTCGCGCAAGGGACCCCCAGCGAGCACACGCTCATCGCTTCTCATTCCGGCGTCTACACGCCGCCGGAGCAGGACGGAGCCGGCAAGTACGTGCGTGACGTGTACTCGATGGGCGTCCTGCTGATCCGCTCGCTGCATAAAGAGCCTTTGCGGAACTTCTCCGACATCATGCCAGCCCTGCAGGCGATCAACGTGCCGCCGGACGTGCGCAAGCTGCTCGCCCGGTGCGTTGACACTGACAGCGCCCAGCGTCCGGCCTACGGAGCAGTCTTCGCGGACGAGTTGAGCAACGTGCTGCGTGGACGTGCTGCTCTTCCTGTCGAGAACCGGAGCATGCTGTGGCTAGCGCTCACCAACGCCGCGAAGCAGCAGCTCCTGGCTCACCCACACGAGCCAGGTGCCACTGCAGAGGCTGTTGTCCAGCAAGATCTCAGCGACGATGTGCACGCCGAGTATCGGTATGACCCGGCCAAGCGCGCAGCTGACCGATCCACCGTCTCCATCACTGGCAAGCAGTGGAAGCTCACGGTGAAGCTGGACCGGCTACCCGCGTTGGTGGTCACCGGAGCCAGGCTGCTCGAGTATGAGCAGCTCGAACGCTTCCGCAAGCACGCCCTGAACATTGCGGACTTCGCCTCGTGCGTCTTCGCTGAGCCGCGGAACCGTCAACGGTCCGTGACAGGGAGCGACGATCTGCTGCGTGCGCTCGATGATCACGACGAGCAGAAAGACCAGCAGCGGCACGGCGACCTCACGGCTGGATACGACGGTCTGGACATCCTCGAAGAGTGGAACAAGGTCCTTCAGGCTCGCGAAGACCTCGCCCGCGGATCCCAGATGACGATCACTTACACCAATCGTCACCTGCGCGGCCGCGAAGTCGATCTTACCCTCGGCGAACCGGTCGAGGAGGACCTCATCGCCACCGACTGGGAGATCATCAACGAGTCGGGGCGACCGATCGTGTACGGCCAAATCATCAGCCAAGAGGACGCCAGCCTCACGTTGCGCGGCAGCAAATCCATCACAGGCCTTCCTCGCACGGGAGTGGTGCGGCCATACCTGGGACCGGCCACCAAAGCCCTGCAGCGGCAGCGCGACGCCGTCTCCGCCTTCCGGGACGGAACCGCTGCACGGCCGGAGCTGCGTGAC
Source organism: Amycolatopsis roodepoortensis (assembly GCF_024628825.1). Lineage (NCBI taxonomy): Bacteria > Bacillati > Actinomycetota > Actinomycetes > Pseudonocardiales > Pseudonocardiaceae > Amycolatopsis > Amycolatopsis roodepoortensis. Next base: position 1,216,601 of record NZ_CP102415.1, on the reverse strand, counting down.
AAGATCCGGAATCCGGAACTCGTGGACCCACCTGCTCCGCGCGAGGTCAAGGATTGGAGTAAGGACCTCGACGAAAGCAAACGAGCGGCTGTAGAGTCAGCGCTCGGCGTCGCCGACGTGCTCCTGGTGGAAGGTCCTCCTGGCACCGGCAAGACCGATCTCATCGCCGAGATCGTGATGCAGGCGTTGCGGGATAGGCCGGATGCACGCATCCTCATCGTCAGTCAGACACATGTGGCGGTTGACAACGCGTTGACGCGGTTGGAGCAGGCTGGCGTCTCGGGCATTGTCCGGCTTGGCCATCCCGACGACCCGAGGGTGGATCCCTCTGTCCGGCATCTCCTGCTGGACCAGCGGATGGCGAAGTGGTCGGAAAGAATCCGACGCAGCGCTCAGCGGCACCTGGAGAAGCTCGCCGATCGGGAGGGCGTGGACGTGCGGCACCTGCGTGCCGCGCTGGCATTGCGTCAGCTCTCGGAAGTTGCGACAGAGCGCGCGGCGGTCGAAATCGAGATCGACCGCCGCGCGCAGGGCAAGAGCAGCACCACCGAACTGGCCACGACGCTGGAGATCGTTGAGGACGACAGCCATCTCCAGGAGCGCGTCGACGACCTCACGACGAGGTCCGAACAGCTGTACAACGAGGCTGTCGAACACATCAGGGGTGACCTGACACTGCTTCCAGATTTCTCCGCGAGCACCGCTCTCGAGGCTGCGGAGGCGATACTCGGCGCGTCGACTTCGATTCAACGACTACTCGACCTTGTCGAACTGCAGGCTGAATGGCTTCAGCGGACGAAGTCCGATCACCGGCTCGCCGAGGCCTTCCTCGGCACGGCCAAGGTCGTCGCCGGCACCTGTGTCGGGTTCGTGGGGCAACGCGCCGCTCGCGATTTGGAGATCGATCTCTGCATATTGGACGAAGCATCCAAGGCCACCGCGACGGAGGCCCTGGTGCCGTTGTCGCGGTCACGGAGGGCGATTCTGGTCGGGGACATCAACCAGCTCCCGCCTCAGGAGGAGGAACTCCTGCGATCACGGGAAATCCTCGAAGAGCACGACATCGACCAGGAACTGGTCCAGGAGACGTTGTTCAAGTGGTTCTCCGACCGGTTGCCGGAGCACTCGAAGTTCCGGCTGCGCGACCAGTACCGCATGGTCGCGCCGATTGGGAACTTGGTGTCCACCTGCTTCTACGAGGGAAAGCTCAACTCTCCGCGCACCACCGGGCTGCCTGGTTACGAGCTGCTTGGCAAACCGGTCCGCTGGCTGGACACCTCCCGGCTTGGCGAGGCGCGGAGGGAGACCCCCGGACCAGGCGGGATCAGTTATGCCAACCGGACCGAGGTCAAGATCGTTTTTGATCGGTTGCAGACGTTGGAGAACGCCATCGCCAAGGGCGTGGTCCGCGCGCCTGAGTCCGACGGCAAGCTCGAGGTGCTGCTCATTGCTCCTTACCGGCGGCAAATGGCCGAGATGAAGCGACGGCTGTCGTCCATGAGCTTCGAGCGGTTGCACGTTGACGTCTTGTCCGTGGATGCGGTGCAGGGACGGCAATGCGATGTCGCGATTTTCTCCGTGACGCGCAGCAATTCCAAGCTTAGGACAGGATTTCTCGGATCGGAGCACTGGCGGCGCATCAACGTGGCGGTGTCGCGTGCGCGGTTCGGTCTGACCATCGTGGGCGACGCCGAGTTCTGCCGTTCTGCGGATAGCAAATTGCGGGAAGTCCTGCGATACATCGAGAAGCATCCGGAAGACTGCGAGGTGGTGGACGGTGCCTAACCCGGAGGAGCTGCTCACGAAACGGTTCAGCGGTGACCGTCCAGGGCTGGCCCTGCTCGGCATCGAGAAGGCGGCTGTCCCGGTCACCGTCATCTCGACCGATGTGCTGGCGCAAGAGGTCAAGCAACTTCCTCTCCTGGACGAGTTCGTGCTGCGACTGCTCAACGTCGGGGTGGGGGACTCGGAGGAAATGGCTGCGTTCCTCGGTCTTGATCATGATCTGGTCGAGGCGGCGGTCGCCGACCAGTACCGGGAGGGCGCGGTGGCTTTCGGAGACCATCCAGGTGAGCTGGCGCTGACCGTTCGCGGGAAGCAGCTTGCTGTCGAGCACGAGTCGGTTCGGCCGATCCGGAAGACCTTCAAAGTCGTCTTCGACCGTCTCACCTGGTCGGTCGCGACATACGAGAACCGAGAGCTGATCAACAAGGCGGTCGCGGTGGCGGAAGGCCGCATTTTGTTGCCCGGTCAGCACACAACGCGTATCAAGAGAGAGGACGTTAGCCCGGCGGCGGTGAACTCGATCCTTCGTTCGCCTGGCCGAGGTGCGTCGATTGACGTGCTGGACGTCATCGACGTCACTCCGTCGACCTACAAGTACATGCCGGTCGACGTGCTGGTCTACGGAGATCCGGAAAGCGGAGACGTCGAGACCGCAGTTGTCGTAGACGGCGATCAGAGTGACAAGCACGAATCGGTGTTGAACAAGCTGGGCGGGATGGAAAAAATCGGCTTCAGCGTGGAGCGCTCGGAGCCGCGTCCAGGCCTGCCTCGGCACCTGGAAATGCAACGTGTGTATCCGGCTCAGGGCGGGCCACTGGAAGAGAATTCGCCACGCGTGTGCGGGATCGGTCTCCTCGACCATCCGCTCGTGCTGACGGCAGCATTGCAGACCGCTGGCTCTCGCCTTCTGATCGCGACTGGCCGCGCAGTCTGCTCGGTGGTGGACGCAACCTTCCTCAGCAGGCTCGAACAGCGGTTGCGGTCGCATGTCGAGGTCACGCTTGTGGTACCTGAGTGCGACGAGGTGACCGATGCGGCACTTAACCGGCTGGCGCAGCGGGGCAGGAACAGGCTGACGTTGTACCGGCCGGAGGAGAATCCGCGGAACCTGCTGGTGTACGACAGCTACTGGGTCGAGTCCGACTTTCCCTGGCTGTCATACCGAGGTGCCGGTCGGCCGTTCCGCGACTATGAGGGAAGCGTTGTGGCGGTGCCTGACGAGGTGGATCAGGTGTACGAGAGCTTCCTGTCCCAGATTGTGGGTGAGGGTTCCGCGCGGCGCCGCTAATTCCACTGGCTGGGGTCGGAGGGCGCGGTACAGATCTGGTGGCGTCATGTACCGCGCTAGGCCTTGCCAGCTTGCGGTTCGGCGTGAAATTCCATTTGAGGTGACCATATAGCAATTCACTCTCATGCCGCTTACCGGGAGTTTGCTGAATGCGCTCAAATGCCGCAGGTCGAGCGCTTGAGAGAGCGGGCGCGCGCCGAGACGAGCATCTTCAACTGGGCTTCGGTGAACTCGAAGTGGTTACAGGGGACGCTGCGGGGCGACTGCTTCCCTGGAGCCGGCCTCGTTTGCTCATCGACGATGCGGCGTCTCATTCACCGTCATGCGCTGGAGGGCTTCGGCTCAAGCGTCGCCGCGCGAACGATGCTCGATCCCTGGAGTTGCCAGCCAGACGGCAACGTCACCGGTGTACCGAGCGATGACACATCCGCCACGGCGCCGGTGAGATCGATCTCGGGCGATTCCCAGCCGCGCTCTCGCATCCCTTCAGCCGCGTAGCGGTCCATGTCGAGCACACAGTCCTCGAACTCGATGCCTGACTTAAACGTCACCTGTGACATGTCCGCCTTTCCTGCAAATTTCGACTGAATGAAGGACGCACCGCCCGCGAAGGCGGCGTCCTGGAGGCATAGTTTATAGAACGCGCAGCGGGTGAAGATGGCCCGATCGAGGAAGGTCGCACCTTCCAGCCGCGCAACGGTATCGAACGACGTGTCGAAAACCCAAACCTCGTCATGGAATGTCGCGCCCATGAACTTCGGAGTGGAGATGAACTGGGCGTCGTGAAAGAGTGCCTTGCCGATCGCGCATTCCCTGAGGTCGAACTCAATGAGGGTCGCTCCACGGAGGTCCAGGTCGTACGGTTGATCCCGAAGCAGGTTTCCGAGAAGGTGCTGGACGGTGATCCGGACTTGCCACTCCTCATGCTGTCGCAGATCGGAAGCAGCAGGAAGCCGGTATCGCCCGTTCTTGAGTTGCTCCGGGACGAGATACGGCATCCGCAGGTAGGAACAGAGCACGTTGATCACAACCGCGCGGCGATCGACGTCATCCCACGCTAGCCGTTCGAGTGCGTAGAGCCCGCCGAGTCGGACCGCTGCCTTGTCAGAGCCGATCTGTTCCACCGCTTGGACGTAGAGGTCCGTCAGCCGTCGCTCACGCGAGTCGAGTTCAGCGGCGTCCGCAGCTCTAGCACTCTCGTGCAGCTGAACCTCTGTGGACCGCTGCCTGCGGGCGGCCATCCACAGAGCGAACGCCCCACCGGTTCCCACGCCGACAGTCAGCGCGGTACGGATCGCCTCCATGGCTATGACTGTTTGAGTTGACCGCAGATGTTCGTGGGTTGTGACCGCACTTGCGGGTCGAGTTCATGATCAATGTTGGTGGGAATTGACCGCGCTGGTGAGGCTAGGGCGGCTGGTGTCCTCGGTTGATCCAGCTGTGCATGATTTCGGCGGCGAGCCAATGCCCGCGGCTTTCTGCCTCCTCGACGACCGGGATGCCGTTGCAGCGCCGGAGTGGGTCGGCCCCGCGAGCGAGCAGGAACGCGGTAGCGTCGGCGTGTAGCGGCTCGCCGGTCTGGATGTGACCGTCGTGTTCGACGTCGATGGCGTGGCGGAGAAGGGTCCAGCCGTCGCCGTTGTCGTCCTCGATGTCGTGACCGGCATCGAGGAGGTCTCGTAGCCGGGGTAGGTCTTCGAGTTCGATGGCTTGGTGAGCTGGTGACCAGGACATGGCGTGCCTCTGCAAGATCGATGCTGGTTCTGTCGCACGATATCCGGCCGAGGCAGATGAGAAGTCGCTGGGTTGCGGCGATCTCGACCTGTGCTCGTGAGGCCAGCGGCTGTCCGCGATCGGTGTCCCGGGGTCGAAACGGAGCTGCGCGTCATCGGGGCTGGTGCCGAGGGCGTGGCCAATCTCGTGCCAGGCGCTGCCGCTGGCTCGTGCGTCGTGCACTAGCTGCGGCAGAAATCGTTCGGCCTGTTCGATCAGGCTAACGACCAGGGCGATCGTGGCGAGGTCGTCGCCGAGCCAGCAGCGGCGGCGTTCAGCGAGGGTGGCCAAGGCCTCATCGATCAGGTCGAAGGTGTCATCGCCGCTTCGCGGGCTTGGAGCGTTGCTGGTCATGGTCCTCTGCCTGGGCTCGGCTGTGGGCGAGGCGATAGGAGTCGGTGCCGGTTTCGATGATGTTGCCGCCGAAAGTGAGGCGGTCGACGATGGCGGCGCAGAGCCGTGGGTCGGTGAAGGTTTTGGTCCAGCCGCCGAAGCTTTCGTTGGAGGCGATCGCGACGGACGCCTTCTCTTCGCGTTCGGTGAGAACCTGGAAGAGCAGTTCGGCGCCGCGGCGGTCGAGTTCCATGTAGCCGAGCTCGTCGATGCAGAGCAGGTCGACGCGGCCGTAGCGGGCGATGGTCTTGGCGAGCACCATGTCGTCGGCGGCCTCGACCAGCTCGTTGACCAGCTTGGTGGCCAGGGTGTAGCGGACCCGGAACCCGGCCATCGCGGCTCGGTGCCCAGTGCGATGAGCAGGTGGGACTTGCCGGTGCCGGAGTCGCCGATCAGGCAGAGCGGCAGGCCTTTCTTGACCCATTCGCAAGTGGCGAGAGTGTGGATGACGGCCGGGTCGACGCTGGGGTTTGCTTCGAAGTCGAAGGCGCGCAACGACTTCTCCCGCGGGAACGCGGCTGCTTTGATGCGGCGCTCGGAGCGGCGACGGGCTCGGTCGTCGCATTCGGCCATGAGCAACTCGGCGAGGAACCCGCGGTAGGACATCTGCTCCCGGGTCGCCGCCTCGGCGATGTCGGGGAACTGGGTGCGGATGGTGGGCAGGCGCAGCAGGCGGCAGGCCTGATCGACTGCGGCGTCGGCAGCTTGCTCGGTCAGGCCGCGATGGCGTTGAGCGGTCATGTGTTTGTCCCTTCTCTGGGAGTTCGGTGGCTGGGCAGCAGCTGGTCGTAGATCGCCACCGACGGCAGCGGCCGGGTGTCGGGCGGCAGCTGGGTCAGCCGCCGTTCGGTCAGCGAGGCCACCGCCGCGGCCGGGACGACCCGGTCGGAGGCCGACGGTGGTGTGATGTCGGTGTCGGCGGCCTTACGGGCTTCGAGCGCGACCGCGTCCGCGGTCAAAGCGCCGGCGCGCAGCGCCGCGGCCAGACCGGCGACGACGTGTTCGTGGGTCATGTGCCGGTGCAGCAGCAGGACCTGGATCAGCGCGCGGGTGCCGTCGCGGTCGCCGTGGGTCTTGCGGGCAGCGGCCCACCAGGCGTCGTGCACCGGCGTGAACTTGCCCGCCGCGCGAGCCTGCTCGAGGGCGGTCGCCCCGGGCAATGCGCCGGGCTTGCGGACCAGCGCTTCGAGGTAGTGGTCCAGCTCGAGACGGCTGCCGGCCTTGGCCAGCAGCCGTTCGTGCCGGGCGACCTCGGTGCGGCCGTCGAACACGATCAGCTCGGAGGCATGCAGCAGCACCCGGACCCGGCGCCCGATCACCCGAACCGGCACCGAGTAGCGGTTGGTGCGGATGCTGATCTGGCTGAACCGGTCGACCCGCGGGGTGAACCAGCGGCCGATCTCGAACGGCTCGTCCGGCAACGGCCGCAGCAGCGGCGCCTCGATCGAGAACATCTCGCCGACCGTGCGTGGCCGCGCCCCGATCCGGCGGGTCTCATCGGCGACGTCCCAAGCGTCAACGCAGGCGTTGAGCTCGGCCAGCGAGCCAACCTCGGGAACCGGGACGAGGTGAGTGCGGCGGAACCATCCGATCTGGCCCTCGACCCCGCCCTTCTCGTGCGCGCCCTGCGAACCGGGCTGGCAGTAGAAGGGCTCGATAGCCCAATGCGACCGGAACGCGGTCCACCGCTCGGTTTCCACCCGCTGCCGCGAGAACCCCAGCACCTGGGCGACGACCGCGGCCTTGAGATTGTCATAGCGGATCTGGCCAAGCGGGACACCACCGAGCACCCGGAACGCATGCTCGTGCCCCTCGAAGAACGCCTCCTGTCCACCCGACAGGGAAATCTTGTGGACGGCCTTGCCGGAAAAGGACAGCCGCAGCGAGAACAGGAAACACGTCACGAGCGTGCCGCGCCGCCGCACGGCCACCTCACCGAAGTCGACCTCCGCCTCCTGCCCCGGCCGATGCGACTGCGGTATGAACACCTCGGCAGGGCCGCGGCCGACCTCGGTCCGGATCTCAGGCTTGCGGATCGCGACGTAGGCGCGGACGACCTGATACGACACGTCGGCCATGGCGTGTTCGTCGATCAACCGGTCGAAGATCCGCTTCACCGTGTGCCGCTGTTTCCGCGGCGCATCCAGATCAGCGCGCAGGATTTCGTCGATCACCGACTTGAACGAGTCCAGCTTTGACGGGCGAGGCGGTGGCTTCTTCCTCGGCTCCGGCCACGCCGACGTCAACGCCTTGACCACCGTACGTCGGCCGACGTTGTACTTCCGCTCCAAAGCACGCCCGGACATACCAGCCCGGGCGTCCCGGCGGATCGCCGCGTAGAGCTCTACCTTCGACAGTGGGGACATACGTGCTCCGCCATGCACACGTAGCCGCCCACTGCAAGGGTTCACCCGCGGTCAAATCTCACGAACACCAACTTCGCAACCGCACCGGCCGCGGTCGCAACAGACGAACATTCGCGGTCACATCACGCAGACAAAACCACCTCCAGCTGGGCTTTTGCCTCCTCAGTGCTCGCTTGCCTGCCCAACACGACCAGCAACAACCAGATCGCCCCGCCCGTCAGGAGAATTGCGGTGGCAGCAGCAGCCGCTACCCACCACCACTTGAGGACAGGAAGCCGATGCCGCGCTCGTTCCACCCCATCGGTCACGTCTCAGTATCGCCCATCGGGCACGCCGTAACAGCTCCCGCCCCTGGCAATTCCGTGCCCTGGACCAACGAGCGCTGCGGCTCCTCGCCAAACGCCCTGTCATGCCGCGATGTGGCTGAGAGGCGCGGCCCTGCTGGGTTCAGGCTTGGCTCTCTGAGGCTAGGTCGTCGATGATCCATCGCAGGGCGCTTACTGGGTTCGAGTACCGCAGGTATCTCGGGTTCTGGTTTGTCTTGGGTTCACAGTGCTCCCGCATTCGCCGGAGTTCGTCGATCATCGCCTGTAGCCGGTCCGTGTCCGTCATGCCAGCAAGCCTGTCCGGTCGGCGGGCACAGGCACAACGCCGTGGTTCATCTGGTTTGGTGTTCGGCGCGTTCGTGCTCAGCCTGGATGGTCATGGAGCCTTCAGACCTCAATGACACGGTGTTACGACTGGCGGCCCTTGCCTACCTCTCTCCTGGGACTTGCTTCAGCAGAGCGTCCGTATTCGGTACACACGGGGTTCGGACCTCATTGTCGATGTCTACCGCGAACAGGCGACCCTACTTACGGTCGACGACCGTAAGGCCGGACCTGTCGTCGCGTTGGAGTATCACGCGGAAGGCTGCCGTGGCCTGGCACTCGTGCGGACTCATCCGACGCTTGCCTTGACGGACACTTTCCTGCGGACGCGACTGTCCGCTCATGCCGATGAGCGGGCATTCGGCACCAAGGTAGGCCGTTCCGTAACGATCGTATGGAGGCAGCTCCAGGTCGTTCGTGCCCTGACGAGGTTCGCGCAGATGATCTGAGTCCTGGGGTGGTCGGGCCCTAGCACCCGCTCGTTGTCGGCAAGAGTGACCTCGGATAGAGAGGTCGCCCGCGCAAGGTCACCCGCAAACTCGCATACGTGGGCCAGGTTGTTGTGCAAGTTCAGCCTGTCGTGGTTGGTGGGCCTGCGAGTCGTTGGTAACTGTCGCAGGCAAGGGTGTAGTAGCCAATGGCGGTGTCTATGTCGGCCTGCCCTATGAGGTTATGGCCCAGCTCATTGAGCAGGTGTCCTCAGCATGGTGGTGGCTTGCCGAGTGTGCGGGCCCCATGGTGGCCGGGCTCGTAACAGTGGGTTACCGGCTAGCGATCCTAGGCGTAGGTTTCGGCACTCGTCGAGCTTTGAGTCGTCAGGGAGGTTTCGTGTTGGAGGAAGCGTTGGTCGCGTTGGCGGCCGCGGGTGGCACGGCGCTGGTGGAGGCCGCGGCCACGGATGCGTGGACGAAGACAAAGGAGAGGTTCGCTCGATTCCTGGGCCGTGGCGACCAGCAGCAGGCAGTGGTGGTGGAAGGGCGTCTGGAACGTACTCACACGGAGTTGCTGCCCTTGACGGGTACGGAGTTGCAGCAGGCGCGGGAGGTACGCGCGACGGAGTGGGCAACACGATTGCGCGACGTACTGGAAGACCACCCCGAGTCCGCCGACGAGCTGCGCGATGTAGTGGAGCAGTCGAAGGCGGACGGGGTGTCGGTCACGGCGGTCACCGGTGACCACAGTGTCGTCGTCGGTCGTGATTCCACGACATCGGCGACCTCGGGCGGTGTCGCGGCGCAGGTGATCCACGGAAACGTGTCGACGTCGGGAAACCCTCCCCAGCCCGGGACGGATCAGGACTGACTGTTCCCGGGGGGACAACCCTTCACGCCAAGACCATCTACATGGCCGGTTCGGGCGGTGTCGCAGCAGGCGCCATCGGTGACTTCGGGACGAGTCCCGCAGTGCCATTCTCGGTGGAGCGGGCGGCTTTCGCCCAGTCGGTGGCCGTGCCACCGGACATCATCGGGGGCGAGTACCTGCGTGGCCGGGGCCGGGTCGTTCAGGAACTGCTCGACAGTTTCGAGGGTGCCGGCGACGGCGGGCGTTCCCTTCTGCTGCACGGGTTGGGAGGCAGCGGGAAGACCTCGATCGCCGCGGCGGTAGGACGAAAACTGTCGGCCAAAGGAGTGGACGTCTGGTGGGTGTCCGCGGTCGACCATGCGCGGCTGGTGGCGGGCATACACGCCGTCGGGCGTTTGATCGGGGCCAGCACAGAGGAACTCCAGGCCGACGATGCAGCAGAAGCGGTGTGGCGCCGGTTGAATGCACAAACTCAGCCGTGGCTATTGGTCGTCGACAACGCCGACGACCCCGAGGGGTTCGACGTTACCGCGGACGGGGCGGGTTGGGCAGACGGGTGGATCCGCCCCGTCCTTAACCAGACTGGTCTGGTCTTGGTGACCAGCAGGCGCGGCGGTGGCCGGACACATGCGGGCCCGCGGCTGCGGCAGATACCAGTGGACATGCTCAATCCCGCAGACGGTGCCCAAGTGCTGCTCGACCTCACACACGGCCGCGGCGGGGACCACAAGGCGGCGTGCGCTCTGTCCGAACGGCTGGGCGGGTTGCCGTTGGCGTTGACAGTGGCCGGTCTCTATCTTGCTCGGTCAGTGGATGACCTCTCGGTCGATGACGGTGCCGTGATCACGTTCCAGGACTTCCATGCCGCCCTCGACCGGGGCCGGGCGGACCTCATGGACACTGCTCCGCAGGATCCGGCCGGCGGCACCGCTCTGGTGGTCGACGAAGTCTGGCGGATGGCGGTCCGCTTGTTGGAGAGGCGAGGCCTCTCACTGGCGGCCCGGTTCATGCGGTTGCTCGCCCACTTCGCTGCCGCCCCACTGCCTTACCGCGATATCCTGCGGCAACGTGCCCTGTTCGACTCGCCGGTGTTCGCCGAGCTGGACCGTGAGCAGGCCGGAACGTTGCTACACGAATCGGCGAACCTTGGCCTTCTCACTCTGACCGCCGCCGCCCTGGACCCTGACGACACTGCTGTGCCGGTGCTGCGGTTGCACCCACTGATGCGCGACGCCAGCCACCGCTACCACGATCCTGTCCACGGTGACGACGCCTATTTGACCACTGCCGCGCGATTGCTGGTCGACTCGGCCGCGGGCGAGCCCGACTGGTCACCGAAGGACCACACCAGATGGAACTTCTGGACCCTGCTCGCTCCGCACGCTTTTCATCTACTCCCCGCCCTCGCACGAACCGAGATCGACCCGACGCTGGTCGACCGCGTAGCGCACACGGTCGACCTGGCCGCCCGGCACTTGTACGTCCGCGGTATGCGCGCACAAGCCGAAGCCGAGTACCAGTCCATGCTGCGGACCTGCCGCCACACCCTCGGCAGCGAACACGAACGCACGCTCGCGGCACGCCATGGCATAGCCCTTGTCTTTGAGGGCAAGGGAGATCTCGCGGGAGCGGAGGCTGAGTTTCAGGCTGTCCTCGGTCTCCGCCGGAGGGTGCTGGGCGAGGAACACCCCGACACTCTCACCACCCGGCACAATCTCGCCGGAGTACTGCAGGATCGGGGCGATCTCGCGGGAGCGGAGGCTGAGTTTCAGGCTGTCCTCGGCATCGAGCGGAGGGTGCTGGGCGAGGAGCACCCCGACACTCTCGTCACCCGAAACAATCTCGCCGGAGTACTACGGGACCGGGGCGATCTCGCGGGAGCGGAGGCTGAGTTGCAGGCCGTTCTCGGCATCGAGCGGAGGGTGCTGGGCGAGGAACACCCCGACACTCTCACCACCCGAAACAATCTCGCCGGAGTACTACGGAACCGGGGCGATCTCGCGGGAGCGGAGGCTGAGTTGCAGGCCGTCCTCGGTCTCCGCCGGAGGGTGCTGGGCGAGGAACACCCCAGCACTCTCACCACCCGAAACAATCTCGCCGGAGCACTACGGGACCGGGGCGATCTCGCGGGAGCGGAGGCTGAGTTGCAGGCCGTTCTCGGCATCGAGCGGAGGGTGCTGGGCGAGGAACACCGCGACACTCTCGTCACCCGAAACAATCTCGCCGGAGTACTACGGAACCGGGGCGATCTCGCGGGAGCGGAGGCTGAGTTGCAGGCCGTCCTCGGTCTCCGCCGGAGGGTGCTGGGCGAGGAACACCCCAGCACTCTCACCACCCGAAACAATCTCGCCGGAGCACTGCAGGATCGGGGCGATCTCGCGGGAGCGGAGGCTGAGTTGCAGGCCGTTCTCGGCATCGAGCGGAGGGTGCTGGGCGAGGAACACCCCGACACTCTCACCACCCGAAACAATCTCGCCGGAGTACTACGGAACCGGGGCGATCTCGCGGGAGCGGAGGCTGAGTTGCAGGCCGTTCTCGGCATCGAGCGGAGGCTGTTGGGCGAGGAGCACCCCGACACTCTCGTCACCCGAAACAATCTCGCCGGAGCACTGCAGGATCGGGGCGATCTCGCGGGAGCGGAGGCTGAGTTGCAGGCCGTTCTCGACATCGCGCGGAGGGTGCTGGGCGAGGAACACCCCAGCACTCTCACCACCCAACACAACCTGGCAATAGTCTGCGCAATCGCAGGTCGGTACCGAGAATCCGACACTACAATGCGAGCTGTCCTCGCTGCACGTCAACGGGTCTTGGGTGAGAACCATCCCACCACCCAGGCCACTAAGGAGGCCCTCAGGAATATCAGACACAATGCTGCCAAAGCCAAGCAGCCGATCCTGTGGCATGGCCCAGGAAAGCGCAGAAAGAAGGGAAAGAAGCGGTAGTCGACTAGTCTCTTGAGAGGTTACGGCCTCCGCGCGTTCCGCAGAACACCAAGCCACAACAACATATGTGAGTCGGTCACTTTAATGTAAAGTGATTCTAGAGTCAGCGAACATCCGCTCATGCCGCTGGTCGCGCGTTCGCGAGAACGTCCAGTTGCGGCCGTAGTCCGTATGTCTTGGGCTGGCTTATCCGGCACGTTGCTGGAGAGATTCTGGGGATGCGGTGCTCGGAGGGTTGTTCGGCGGTGCTCGGCTGGTTGGGCTGTTTGAGCGAATCCGTCCTTGAGGGTTGTCATACCTGGCTGTGTGCTGCGTCCGGTCTGCACATGGGTAGAGATGGACGGAGTCATGATGGCATCGGTGGCCTTGACAGATGATGGGGATGGCTTGGAGCTGTGGGTCGCGGGAAAGAGGCGGCTTACTGACCGGACCGGGGGATCGTCGACCTCGACGGGGTTGCGGTTTGCGTTTTACGGGAGGACGTCGACGGTCCGGCATCAGGACCGGACGACGTCGCAGGGCTGGCAGCGGGAAGCCGCCGAGCTGTTGGTCGCCGGGCGGGGGACCATCGTCGGTTCGTTCTTCGATGCGGGCTGCTCGCGTCGTGTGCAGTGGAAGGGGCGTAGGCAGGCCGCCCGATTGCTGGATCTGGTTGCGGACGGTGGTGTCGATGCGATCGTTGTCGGTGAGTATGAGCGTGCGTTTTCCGGTACCCAGTTTCAGTCGATGTATGGCTGGTTCGCGAGGCATGGTGTGCAGGTCTGGCTTCCGGAAACCGATGGCCCAGTGGACTTGGGCGATCCGGATCACCGGGCGTTGTTGTCGTTGCTGGGTGCGCAGTCGCAGCGGGAGGTGCTGCGTGCTCGGCATCGAGTGCTCGCGGCGATGCACAATCAGGCGGCGCAGCAGGGGCGGTATCTCGGTGGTCGGCCGCCGTATGGCTACCGGCTCGTCGACGCCGGTCGGCATCCGAACCAGGACCAGGCGCACTGGGGCCGGCGGCTGCAGCAGCTCGCACCCGACCCGGTGACGGCACCGCATGTGGTGTGGATGTTTGCTGAGCGTCTCGCGGGCCGGAGCCGATCTCGGATTGCCCGGGAGCTCAACGCCAGGGGTGTGCCGTGCCCGTCGAAGGTAGATCCGGGCCGTAACCGGCACCGGACAGGAGGTGCGTGGACGTTGCGGACCGTCGCCGTGATTCTGGCCAACCCCCGCTACACCGGCCGGCAGGTGTGGGGACGACGTCCCACCACTCCAGACTCATCCCGTAGCCCCGCGGTGTCCCGAGATCTCGCCCATCCTGCGTTGGTCAGTGAGGAGGATTTCCTTGCGGCCCAGCAGGTTCGCTCCGCACGTACCGCCCAAGACGGCGCGATCCGGAGATACGCTCTCGCCGGATTGGTGCGGTGTGGCGTATGTGCGCGGCGGATGGACTCGCACTGGGTGCACGACCGGCCCGGCTACCGCTGCCGCCACGGCCACTCCAGCGCCCGCCAACCCGCCACCGGACGTCCCAAGACGATATACCTTCGTGAAGACCATCTAATCGACCGCATCGCCGCGCACTTCGGCGACCTGGACGATCACGATGCCCGGGATCACGCACGCGCCCGTGTTGTCGCCGCGGAACTCCGGGCTACCGGGGCGATAGTGGTCTGCGACAGCGAGGGAGTGACCCGCGTGAGTGAGTGTGGCTTCTCGTCGTATGGTGGACGAGCACCAAAGACAAACGCCTCGCTCAAGTGATCTTGAGCGAGGCGTGGGGTAGTGATGTGTCCGAGGGGGGACTTGAACCCCCACGTCCGTTAAGGACACTAGCACCTCAAGCTAGCGCGTCTGCCATTCCGCCACTCGGACTTGCTGATGTGAGAAGAGTATACGTCGCCCTGGAGGCCTCAATCAGGGGGGTCCGTATCGTCACGCAGACCTACATTGAGACGATGATCGGTTACCCTCTGACAACCTCCGCGCGCCCAGATGGTCACATATCCCCAGGTCGGAAGCATAAAGTGCGAAGCGTGACGGCTTGTCGCAGTAAGTAGCAGGCCATGGGGAATCAAACCCGGGCACCGGGCGCTTACAACGGCGTGAAGAAGATTGGTTTCCTGTCCTTCGGCCACTGGTCGCCGAGCGCGCACTCCGAGACGCGGTCCGCCGCCGACTTCCTGCATCAGTCGATCGACCTGGCCGTCGCGGCCGAGGAGCTCGGCGTGGACGGCGCGTACTTCCGGGTGCACCACTTCGCGCGGCAGGCGGGCAGCCCGTTCCCGTTGCTCTCGGCGATCGGGGCAAGGACGTCGAGGATCGAGATCGGCACCGGCGTGATCGACATGCGCTACGAGAACCCGATGTACATGGCCGAGGAGGCGGGCGCCGCCGACCTCATTTCGAGGGGCAGGCTTCAGCTCGGGGTCAGCCGGGGATCCCCGGAGCAGGTGATCGACGGCTGGCGGTACTTCGGTTACGGGCCGGAGGAGGGGCAGACCGTCGCGGACATGGCCCGGCAGCGCACCGAGGTCTTCCTCAAGCTGCTCGAGGGCGAGGGGTTCGCGCAGCCGAATCCGCGGCCGATGTTCGCCAACCCGCCGGGGCTGTTGCGGCTGGAGCCGTACTCCGAGGGGCTGCGCGAGCGGATCTGGTGGGGTTCCAGCTCGAACGCGACCGCGGTCTGGGCGGCGGAGCAGGGCATGAACCTGCAGAGTTCCACGCTCAAGGACGACGAGACGGGCGAGCCGCTGCACGTTCAGCAGCGCAAGCAGATCGAGGCCTACCGCGAAGCCTGGAAGGAGGCCGGCCACCAGCGCGAGCCGCGGGTGTCGGTCAGCCGCAGCATCTTCGCGTTGACCAACGACCTGGACCGCGCGTATTTCGGCCGCGATCGGAACTCTCGGGACCAGGTCGGCATGATCGACGAGACGACCAGGGCGATCTTCGGGCGGTCGTACGCCGCCGAGCCGGACGAGCTGGTGCGGGCGCTCAAGGAAGACGAGGCGATCGAGGCCGCGGACACCCTGTTGCTGACCATCCCGAACCAGCTCGGCGTCGACTACAACGCGCACGTCCTGGAGAGCATCCTCACGCACGTGGCACCGGAGCTCGGCTGGCGCTGAGAATGCGCGGTTCGGCGGTGGGTAGAGGCCGTCCCGCTCGTTACGATCGGGGCATCCCCGGCCATCGGAGGGTCCCGTGAGACTGCCCCGATCCCTGTCCTGCCTGGTCCTGGCGTTCGGCCTGGCGCTCCCGGCGACCGCGCACGCGAGCGCTCAAGCCCCGCTCGGCGGCGGGAGTGTGTTGCAGAGCAGCGCCGCGACGCGGTGCACAGCCGGGTTCGCCGCCGTCTCGGGCAAGACCGGCTACCTGATCGCGAGTTCCGCCTGCGGCAGGCCCGGCGACACCATCCGCAGCGCGGGCCGGGTGGTCGGGGTGGTCGTCGGCACTCAGGTCCCGCCGACCGGCGCGATCGTCATCCGCGTGACCAATACGACCGACTGGCGGCTGGTGGGCTCGATCCCGCCCGTCGACAGCCGGGTGACGATCACCGGGTCGGTCGAGGCCCCGGTCGGATCGTCGGTGTGCCGGTACGGCGCGACCACCGGCTGGCACTGCGGGATCATCCAGGCGAAGAACGTGTCGATCACTTTCCCCGAAGGAACGCTGACCGGCTTGACCCGCACGTCCGTCTGCGCCGAGCCGGGTGACCACGGCGGGCCGTTCGTCAGCGGGACGCAGGCGCAGGGAGTGCTGGTCGGCGGCAGCGGGAACTGCTCCAGCGGCGGCACGACCTACTTCTACCCGGTCAACCGCGTCCTGTCGGCTTACGGGCTGACGCTCGTCACCGGCACCTAGAACGGCAGGACCCTCGGATACGGGGGAGGGGAATGCCGGGCGAACGCCGGGGTGGTCGTCACCCGGGCTTCCCCGACGGCGTCGAAGATCGTCTGGTGTTCCGGCGCGAGCTTGCCGGCCTCGGAGTTCAGCGCGGCGGGCGCGTCCGACGGCCAGTGTCCGGCGTCCAGCCGCCGCTCCAGTGTGCGCAGGGCGGTGATCTCCTCGGACGCGGTGAACACACAATGCCCGGCGCGGTTCACGAACAGCTGACGGAGATCGCCGTCCGGCCCGGCTCGTTCGGCGTAGGTGCGTTCGTGCGCCGCCGGCGCGGCGCCGTCCGCGACGGTGTGCATGGTCAGCACCGGGACCGGCGTGCGTCCCAGCGGTAGCCCGAAGCGCGCCAGATACCCGACCGCGGCCGGATCGGGCGCGACCCGCGGCGCCTTCGCCAGCCTGTCGAGGTCGGCGTCGAGGTCGAGTCCAGCCTCCGCGTAGGCCCGTTCCACGAGTGGCCGCTCGCCGGCCTTCGCGAGGATCCGCCGGTAGTCGACGCCCACGTTCCAGCTCGGGTTGCCGCCCGCGCGCTGCTCCAGCGCGACCCTGTCCACGCCGAAAGCGCTGACGCGGTAGAAGCGATCCCATACGCCCTGCCAGAAAACCTGATCGGCGACCGCCTGCGGCCGGGGCCGGGTGGCGTCGAACCAGCCGGGGATTCCGGCCAGCGCGTTCGCCAGCGCGAGCCGGGCCTGGCCATGCGGGTTCGCGGTGGCGGCCCGCACCACGTCGGTGAACCGGCCAGCGTTCGCCGCGGGATCCGCGATCCGCACCAGGTCCAGCCTCGCGTCGAGCAGCGTGTTCAGCGCGAACCCGAGATCGAGACCGGAGTTCCAGTGCGCGGCCCCGCCGGCGAGGTTGCCGCAGAAGGTCATCAAACCGGCGAACCGCCGCGGGTTCCGCTCGGCGAGCAGGGTCGCGGTGATCGCTCCCACCGATTCGCCCGTCGCGATGGTCCGCCGCGGCTTGCCGACCGTGCGGGAAAACCAGTCGTGCAACCGGATCTGGTCGCTCAGCGCCTCCTCGATCGACCAGCCGCGCACGGTCCGGTACTGGGACGCGGCCAGCGCGTACCCCTGCTCCAGCAGATACGACTCCGTCGTGGGCTGTGAGGTCAGCGCGATCCGCTCCGGCTCCGGATACGCCAGGGAGTACATCCCGTGACTCCACAGCATGAGCGTGCCGTTCCAGTTTTCCGGAACCAGCACCAGATAGCGCGCGCCTTCGAGTTCGCCCTCGTACCTGGCGACCGGCTCGGCGGCCGCGGCGCGGGGAACCAGCAGCCCCAGGAAGATCGTGAACAGGGCCAGGAGAACGAGACCACGTCGGGCCATGACGACCACCCCCGCGGCTCATCTTTCGCCGCGCCGGGTGAAGTGTCGAGGTCCGGTCGGCCTAACTGAAGAGAACCGAGCGCAGGAGAAGCCGGTCCGAACCGCGACCGCCGTAAGGGCGGAGCGAAAAGTAGGAGTCGCTCTTGCAGTCGTCGTCCAGGAACACCACCGCGGTCGAGTCGGTGTTGTTGCGCGGACGGAACGCGTCGACGTCCCAGTCGGCGATTTCGGGGATTTCGATGCATTCGCCGCTGGGCGGGTCCACCAGGACGCCGATCTGGAGCTCTTCGTCTTCGTCGTAGTAGCGGTAGGTGAATTCGCCCTCGGCCGCGGAAGCCACCGCGGGGATCGTGAAGCACAGGGCGACGGCGCTGGCGACGGCGAGGAAAGCGGTACGTGTACGCATGGTTCGACGTTAGGACGGTGATCAACATCTCCGGTAGGTCTCGCGGCCGGATCCACTCTTGGAGGTGGACCGAAGTCCGGTCGGTGATCGATAGTGAGCGGCATGTACACCGGCAACCCCGACGTCCCCGACGACGTTTTCGCGGACGTCCTCGCCCAGATCGACGACTTCGTCCGCACCCGCGTGATGCCTCGCGAGCTGGAGATCATGAGCACGGACGCCATCCCGGCCGACCTGCGGGCGCAGGCCGCGGAGATGGGGTTGTTCGGGTACGCGATCCCGCAGGAGTGGGGCGGGCTCGGCCTCGATCTGGTGCAGGACGTCGAGGTGGCGATGACGCTGGGTTACACGTCGTTGGCGTTGCGATCGATGTTCGGGACGAACAACGGGATCGCCGGGCAGGTACTGGTCGGGTTCGGCACGGACGAACAGCGGGCGCGGTGGCTGCCGGGTATCGCGTCGGGTGAGATCGTCGCGTCGTTCGCGCTCACCGAGCCGGGTGCCGGATCCAACCCGGCCGGTCTGCGGACCAGCGCGAAGCCGGACGGCGACGGCTGGGTGATCGACGGCGGCAAGCAGTTCATCACCAACGCCACCGAGGCCGGGCTGTTCGTGGTTTTCGCGCGTATCGACACCGGCATCGCGGTGTTCCTGGTGCCCGCGGACGCGCCTGGCATCACGGTCGGGGCGAAGGACGCCAAGATGGGGCAGGAGGGTTCGCGTACCGCGGACGTGACGTTCTCGCAGGTCCGCGTCGGGCCGGAGGCGCTGGTCGGCGGGGACGGGGAGGTCGGGTACAAGGCGGCGATGACGTCGCTGGCGCGCGGCCGGATCCATATGGCGGGCCTGGCGGTCGGGACGGCGCAGCGGGCGCTCGACGAGTCGGTCGCCTACGCCGCCACCGCGACCCAGGGCGGTACGCCGATCGGGGATTTCCAGCTGGTGCAGGCGATGCTCGCGGATCAGCAGACCGGTGTGCTCGCCGGCCGGGCGCTCGCCCGTGAGGCGGCTCGGGCGTACGTGACAGGGGAGGACCGGCGGATCGCGCCGTCGGCGGCGAAGCTGTTCTGCACCGAAATGGCGGGCAAGGCCGCCGATCTGGCGGTGCAGGTGCACGGCGGCAGTGGCTACATGCGCGAGGTCGCGGTCGAACGCATCTACCGCGACGTCCGGTTGATGCGGCTGTACGAGGGCACCAGTGAGATCCAGCGGCTGATCATCGGCGGTGGCCTGGTGCGGGCCGCGAAGAAGAAAGCATGACCCGGCCACTCGAAGGGGTCACGGTCGTCGCCATCGAGCAGGCCGTCGCCGCTCCGCTGGCCACCCGCAACCTCGCCGATCTCGGCGCGCGCGTGATCAAGGTCGAACGCGTCGACGGCGGGGATTTCGCGCGTGCCTACGACCACGCCGTGCACGGAAGCGGCGCGCATTTCGTCTGGCTCAACCGCGGCAAGGAGTCGCTCGCCGTCGACCTCAAGACCGCCGAAGGCCGCGACGTCGTCCGGCGGCTGGTCGCGAAGGCCGACGTGTTCGTGCAGAACCTCGCCCCAGGCGCGGCGGAGCGGCTCGGCTTCGGTGATCCGCGGGCGGATCACCCGGAGCTGGTCGTGGTGAACCTGTCCGGCTTCGGCTCGGGCGGGCCGATGGAGCAGCGCAAGGCCTACGACATGCTGATCCAGGCCGAGGCCGGGCTCATCGCGATCACCGGCACCCCGGAAGCCCCGGCGAAGACCGGCATCCCGACCGCCGACATCGCCTCGGGCATGTACTGCGCGCAAGCCGTGCTGGCGGCGTTGCTGCGCCGCTGGCGCACCGGCGAGGGCGCGACGATCGAGGTCTCCATGCTGGAGGCCACCGTCGAATGGATGGGATACGCGCTCAACACCCGGATGTACGCCGGGACCGAGCCGGAGCGGATGGGGCTGAGCCACAGTTCGATCGCGCCGTACGACGCCTTTCCCACGCGCGACGGCCAGATGCTGATCGGCGTCCAGAACGACACCGGCTGGCGCACCCTCGTCACCGACGTCCTCGACGCGCCCGAGCTCGCCGACGACCCGCGCTTCACCACGAACGTGCGGCGCGTGGCCCACCGCGCGGAATGCGACGCCGCCGTCGCGGCCCGGACCTCCCTGTGGTCCAACAGCGAACTCGACGAAAAGCTCGCCGCGGCAGGGGTTCCCGCCGCCCAGCTCAAGGACGTCGGCCAGGTCGCCGATCATCCCCAGCTGCGGGCGCGCGACCGGTGGCGCAAGGTCGGCACCGGATCCGCCCGGATCGACGCTTTGCTGCCACCGGTGACCTTCGACGATTTCGAGGCGTGCATGGGCGACGTCCCGGCGCTGGGCGAACACACGCGAGCGTTGCTCGTCGAGTCCGGAGTGGACGCCGACGACTACCTTCGCCGGGGCATCGCCCGCTGAATTCCGGGAGCGACTGGAGGAACTCCAGGTTTACGCTCGAGATCATGCGATTCGCCATCAAGACTTCGCCGCAGGACACCGTCTGGTCCGACATGCTCGCCGTCTGGCAGGCCGCCGACGAGATCGAGCTCTTCGAATCCGGCTGGACCTTCGATCACTTCTATCCCATTTTCTCGGATTCGACCGGTCCGTGCCTGGAAGGGTGGGTGACGCTCACCGCGCTCGCGCAGGCCACGAAACGGCTCCGGCTGGGCACGCTGGTCAGCGGGATCCACTATCGCCACCCCGCGCTTCTCGCGAACATGGCCGCGACACTGGACATCGTTTCCGGCGGACGGCTGGAGATCGGTGTCGGCGCCGGCTGGAACGAGGAGGAATCCGGCGCGTACGGCATGGAACTGGGCACCATCAAGGAACGCAGTGACCGGTTCGAGGAGGCGTGCGAGGTGCTCGTCGGCCTGCTGACCCAGGAGACCACCACGTTCCAGGGTCAGCACTATCAGCTGACCGACGCCCGTTGTGAACCGAAGGGCGTGCAGAAACCGCATCCGCCGATCTGCATCGGAGGCAGCGGCGAGAAGCGGACCCTGCGCACGGCCGCGAAGTACGCCCAGCACTGGAACTTCGTCGGCGGCACGCCGGAGGAGTTCGCGCACAAGCGCGAGGTGCTGCACCGGCACTGCGCGGACATCGGCCGGGATCCGAAGGAGATCACCTTGTCCTCGCACGTCCGCCTCGGCACGGACGGGGATTACGCCAAGGTCGCCGCGGACGCCGAAGCCCTCGGTGAGGCGGGCCTCGACCTGGCGATCATCTACCTGCCGCCGCCGCACACCCCCGCCGTGCTGGAGCCGCTGGCGAAGGTGCTCGAACCGCTGCGCTGAGAGCCTGTTGGCGGAGCTGGGGCCGGGCGTGAGAGATATGACCAGGTCGCGCCCTGCCGACGCGGGTTCACCAACAGACACCGAGGTCTCGAAGACCGGCCGGGGAGCGACCGCCCGTTGCGGAACCGGCCGGTCTCGCTATACGGTGACAGAACTAGAACAGGTTACAGTTCTGCACGGTGGGCGGACCGAGGAGCGGACATGGCGAACAGGGCTGCGCGCGGCGACGAGGCCGACTACGTGGTCGTCGGATCGGGCAGCTCGGGCGCCGCGATCGCGGGGCGGCTGGCGGAGTCCGGTGCCAGCGTGATCGTGCTCGAGGCGGGGAAGAGCGACGACAAGCTGCTCGTCAGGAAGCCGGGGCTGGTCGGCCCGATGCACGCGGTGCCCCAGCTCAAGAAACCGTTCGACTGGGGCTACTATTCGGTGCCGCAGAAACACGTTCTCGATCGCCGCATGCCAGTGCCGCGCGGCAAGGTGGTCGGCGGCTCCAGCTCCATCAACGGCATGGTCTACGTCCGCGGCAACCGCGCCAACTTCGACTCCTGGGCCGCCGAGGGCAACAAGGGCTGGGACGCCGACAGCGTCAACGCCGCGTACAAGCGGATGGAGGACTTCGAGGACGGCGAGAGCGAGTTCCGCGGCGCGGGCGGCCCGATCCGGGTCACCCGCAACAAGACACCGCAGGAGGGCACGCTCCAGTTCCTCCAGGCGACCGCCGAAGCGATCGGCTGCGAGATCCTCGACGACTACAACGCCGGGTCGCAAGAGGGCGTCAGCCGGATGCAGCAGAACGCCGCCGACGGCCTGCGCTACAGCGCCTCGCGCGGTTACATCCACCATCTCGCGCCGGCCACGCTGGAGGTCCAGTCCGGGGTGCTGGCGAAGAAGGTGGTCATCGAGAACGGCCGCGCCGTCGGCGTCGAGGTCGTCGACGCGAACGGGGGACAGCGGATCCTCCGCGCGGGCAAGGAGGTCATCCTCTCGGCGGGTTTCGTCGGGTCCGCGCAGCTGCTGATGCTGTCCGGGATCGGCCACGCCGAGCACCTCAAGGAACACGGCATCGACGTCGTCGCGGACCTGCCGGTGGGCGACAACCTGCACGACCACATGTTCCACGCGCTGACCTTCCGCGCGTCGTCGAGCAAGAACCGGGGCACGCCGCCGTACTTCGCGCGTGGCCTCGTCAGCGAACTGATGCGGCCCGGGACGACGTTCCTGGCGAACTCGGTCTTCGAGGCGGTCGCCTTCCTCAAGACCTCCCAGGCCGCCGAGGTGCCCGACCTCCAGCTCCACCTCCTGCCGTGGGCGTACGTGACGCCCAACCAGGACGCGCCGATCCGGCACGACGTCGACAAACGGCCCGCGCTCACCGTGCTGACCACGCTGATCTACCCGAAGAGCCGCGGCACGCTGCGCCTCGCTTCGGCCGATCCCACGGCCCCGCCGTTGATCGACCCGCAGTATCTGTCCGACCCGGCGGATCTCGAACTGCTCGGCGAGGGCTCGGAGATGGTGCGCGAGATCTTCGCGTCGAGGGCCTTCAACGGCTCGATCAAGGAAGAACTCCACCCGGGCAAGTCGCTGCAGGGACAAGAACTGCGTGACGCGATCCTGAACCGCGCGACGTCGGTCTACCACGGGGTCGGCACCTGCCGGATGGGCGTCGACGAGCTCGCCGTCGTGAGTCCCGACCTCAAGGTCCGCGGCGTCGACGGCCTGCGGGTCTGCGACGCCTCGATCATGCCGTCGATCACCGGCGGCAACACCAACGCGCCCGCCATCATGATCGGCGAGATGGGCGCGCAGCTCGTTCTTCAGGACAACTGACGGAAAGAGGGCCATGACCGTCACACCGCTCGCGCTCACCCGACCGGCGTCGGTGACCGACGCGTTCCTCCAACGGCTCGTCGCCCGGGTGCCGGGCTCGTCCGGCGCGACCTGGAAACTCACCGAGGTCTACACCGGTGACGTGCTCGTCGAGCTGCCCCAGTCGACCCCCGCCGACATCGAGCAGGCGTTCACCACCGCGCGCTCCGCGCAGGAGAAATGGGCCGCCACACCGCTCAAGCAGCGGCTGGAGGTGTTCAAACGGGCGCACACGCTCTTCGTCGACAACGCGACGGCCGTCACCGACCTCATTCAGGTCGAGAGCGGCAAGAACCGGCGGATGGCGATCGAGGAGACCTGCGATCCGGCGATGGTGATGAGCCATTACCTCACGCGGGCCGCCAAACTGCTGGCGCCGACCAAACGGGGCGGGCCGGTCCCGTTCCTGACGACGTCCACCGAGATCCGGCAGCCCAAGGGCGTGGTCGGGATCATCGCGCCGTGGAACTTCCCGTTCGCCACCGGCATTTCCGACGCCGTCCCGGCGCTGATGGCCGGCAACGCGGTGGTGCTGAAACCCGACAACAAGACCGCGCTCTCCCCGCTCTACGGCGTCGAGCTGCTGGAGAAGGCGGGACTGCCGAAGGGGTTGTTCCAGGTCGTGTGCGGCGAGGGCCCGGACGTCGGCCCGACGCTCATCGACCAGGCGAACTACGTGATGTTCACCGGTTCCACCGCCACCGGCCGGGTGATCGGCGAACGGGCGGGCCGCAACCTCATCGGCTGCTGTCTCGAACTCGGCGGCAAGAACCCGATGATCGTGCTCGAAGACGCCGACCTCGCCGAGACCGTGCAGGGCGCGATCTTCGGCGCTTTCGGCAACACCGGGCAGATCTGCATGCACATCGAGCGGATCTACCTGCCGGAATCCCGTTACGACGAGTTCAAGAACGCGTACGTGGCCAAGACCAGGGCACTCGACGTCCGCGCCGCCTACGACTTCGGGCCGGACATGGGCTCGCTCGTCTCCGTCGACCACATGAGCCGGGTCAAGTCCCATGTGGACGACGCCGTGACCAAGGGTGCGACCGTCCTTTGTGGAGGAAAGCCGCGGCCCGACCTCGGCCCGGCGTTCTTCGAACCGACGATCCTCGAAGGCGTCACGAAGGACATGCTCTGCGGTGTCACCGAAACGTTCGGACCCGTTGTCGCACTGCACAAGTACCGCACGGTCGACGAGGCCGTCGCACTCGCCAACGACACCGAGTACGGCCTCAACGCCTCGGTCTGGGGCACCGACGTCGGCGCCGCGCGGGCCGTGGCCGCGCGGATCGAGTCCGGCAACGTCAACATCAACGACATCCTGGCCACCGCGTACGCCTCGAAGGGGACGCCGTCCGGCGGGGTCAAGAACTCGGGCGTCGGCGCCCGCCACGGGGACCAGGGCCTGCTCAAGTACACCGACGTGAAGAACGTGGCAGTGCTCAAGAAGCAGGTCATGGGTCCCCGCGGCGGCCAGACCTACGAGAAGTACGTCGAGGGGATGCTGTCCGGGCTGAAACTCATGCGGCGGTTGCGCATCCGCTGAACGTCGTCGGTGTGCCTGCGGTCCCGTGTCGCGAAAGCCACTTTCGGGACACCAGAAGTCCCGAAAGTGGCTTTCGCGACATGCCGGATGCACTCGTCCGCCGCGCTAGACCGTGTCCACGGAGTCGGTGTGCTGCGGCGCGGCCAGCACGCAGACGATGCTCAGCACGCACATGCCGACCAGCAGGCCGATCGCCGGCCAGATACTGCCGGTCGCCTGGAACAGCAGCGTCGACACCAGCGGCGAGAGCCCGCCGAAGAGCGCGCCCGCCAGCTGGTACGACAGCGAGATGCTGGTGTACCGTGCCCGCGGCCGGAACATCTGCGACAGCACGGCGGCGATCGGGCTGTAGGTCGCCGTCATCGCCAGGCGCATCGCCACGAACGCCGCGATGATCAGCGCCGCGTTCTTGGTCGAGAGCACCAGGAACTGCGGAGCGGCGAGCACGGCGACACCGGCCAGGCCGATCACGACCACCCGCACCCGGCCGAAGCGATCACCGAGCCAGGCCGCGCCGAAGCTGACGACCAGTTCGACGAACGCGGCGATGGTGAGCGCGTTGAGCACCAGCGATTCGGAGATGCCGACGGCCGGATCGGTCGCATACGCCGTCGCGAAGGTGGTGACCAGGTAATAGCCGCCGACCGCGACGGGCAGCACACAGATGCCCAGCAGGATCGGCTTCCAGTTCGTCCGGACGGCGTACAGGATCGGCACGCCGGTTTCTTCGACGGTCTCCTCGAAGACCGGGGACTCTTCGACCTTCAGCCGCACGATGAGGCCGACGCCGATGAGGAGCACCGACGCGAAGAACGGGATCCGCCAGCCCCACGTGGTGAGCCATTCGGTGCCGCCGGTGCTCAGGAGACTGAACAGACCGGTGGCCAGCAGAGCGCCCGCCGGGTTCCCCGCCTGCGCGAAGGCGCCGTAGAAGGTCTTCTTGTCCGGCGGCGCGTGTTCGACGGCCATGAGCACGGCGCCGCCCCATTCGCCGCCGACAGCGAGCCCCTGGACGAACCTGAGCACCACGAGCAGGATGGGCGCCCACGTGCCGATCTGCGCGTAGCCGGGCAGACAGCCGACGAGGAAGGTCGCCGCGCCCATCATGGTCAGGGTCACCACGAGCGCGGTCTTGCGGCCGACCCGGTCACCGACGTGCCCGAACACGATGCCGCCGAGCGGCCGCGCGAAGAAGCCGACGGCGTACGTCGCGAAGGCCGCCGCGACGCCGGTCAGCCGGTCGCCGGTTTCGGGGAAGAACACGGTGCCGAAGACCAGGCTCGCCGCCGTGGCGTAGATGTAGAAGTCGTACCACTCGATCGTGGTGCCGACGAAGGCCGCGAGCCCGGCCCGGCGGGCGCGGCGGAGCGAGTGGGTGCCGGTCTGGACGGTCATCGGGCCACCTCGCCGTCGATCCAGGTTTCGAGCACGCGGATACCGGCGATCCGGTCCGGCTCGCAGGTGAGGGGATTCTCGCCGAGCAGCACGAAATCGGCGCGTTTGCCGGGGGTGATCGAGCCGAGGTCGCGTTCACGGCCGAGCACCCTGGCGCCGGCGATCGTGTGGGCGGCGACGGCCGACCGGACGTCGATCAGCAGGTCGTCGCCGCCGAGCCGGTGACCGCGGCGGGTCGTCCTGGTCACCGCGGTCTGGATGGCTTCGAGCGGGTTCGGCTCCGCGACCGGGGCGTCCGAGCTCAGCGTGACCGGGACGCCCGCCGCCTGGAATTCGCCGAGGGGGTTGAACCGCTCGCCGGGGGTGCCGACGGCGTCGGTGACGCCTTCGCCCCAGTTGTAGTAGTGCTGCGGCTGGTTGACCGGGTGGACGCCGAGCGCGGCCATCCGCTCGATCTGCTCCGGGGACGGCAGCCCGCAATGCTCGATGCGGTGCCGGGCGTCGGGCCGGGGATTCCGTTGCTGCGCGTCCTCGATGGCGTCGAGCACCATGGCGATCGCGTCGGGGGACTGGGCGTGGGTCGCGGTCTGGAGCCCGGCCTCGTGCGCCTTGCCGATCAGCGCCGAGTAGTCCTTCGGGTCGTGGTAGAGCTGCCCGGTACGGCAAGGATCGCCGACGTAGCCGTCCGGGAAGTACGCGGTCCAGCCGCCGAGCGTGCCGTCGGCGTAGAACTTGATCCCCGCGAACGCGAGGCGCGTGGTGCCGAAAGCGCCGTGCAGCCCCATTTCCAAGGCCTGGTCGAGCAGATGTGACAGCAGGTACATGTGGACGCGTGTCTTGAGCTGCCCGGCTTCGTCCAGCCTCAGGTACATGTCGAACTCGCGGCGCGTCACCTGGGCGTCGCCGATCGCGGTCACCCCCGCGGCGAGGAACTTCTCCTGCGCGGCGGCCAGCTGCCGCGCGTGCTCCTCCGGCTCGTCCTCGAGGTGGAAGTTCGGCCCGTGCCGCCCGACCTTCACCCCCGTGACGCCGGTGAGGATGTTGCACGCCGCGTCCGACAGCTCCCCGGTGAGCTCGCCTTGCTCGTCACGGAAGAACACCCCGCCGTCGGGATCCGGGGTGTCGCGGGTGACGCCGTTGCGCCGCAACGTGAAGCTGTTGACCACGCCGCCGTGGCCGCTCGCGTTCATGAGGTAGACCTCGCGGTCTTCAGCGACCGCGTCGAGTTCTTCCTTGCGCGGATGGCGTTTCTCGGCGAGGTTGCGGTGCTCGTAACCGTAACCGCGGACGGGCCTGCCCGCCGGGGTGTTCTCGGCCGCCTCACGCAGCAGCGCGACGATCTCGGGAATGGTCGACGCGCGCTCGGGACCGCAGTCGACCCAGGTCATCATCTGCCCGTACATCAAGGGATGCGCGTGCGGATCGACGAAGCCCGGCAGGAGCGTGCCCGGCAGCCGTCGCACCTCCGGCTCGGGGTGGCCGAGACCCGCCGCGCGGGCGCGGCACTCGTCCACGGAGCCGACCGCGGCGATCTCCTCGCCGAACACGAGCACCGCTTCGGCGCCTTCCGTGGCGTCGTCGACGGTCACCAGTTCGTCGGGATGCAGGATCGTCGCTCTCGCGTCGAGGACTGAACGATCGAGGGGCAGCAGACGCATCGCGCGGACTCCAGGGGTTCGACGGTGAAGTGGGGCGAAGGTAAGCGACGAAAACCCTGAGCGCAATCAGATCGGTCGTGCACGGACGGTGTTCACGATTGATTTGACGGCGATCATGAACATAACGCGCTATCTCTGCGGTTCGAGAGGGGTTCTTGTCGGTGATATGGTGCGGCACGCCGTCGGAAATTCAGCAGAGGAGAACCGCCGTGGACGACGCCTTGGTCGCGGCTTTGCGCGCGGACGGCCGGATGAGCGTGGCCGACCTGGCTCACCGCATCGGGGCGTCACGGTCGGCCGTATCGGCGCGGCTGGAGCAGCTGAAGGCCGACGGCTCGCTGAACGTGGTCGCGGCTGTCCATCCCGAGTTCCTCGGCCTGACCGCGTACGCGCATCTCGCGATCCGCACCTCGGGCCGCTCGCAGGCGACGACGGACGCCATCGCGGCGCTGCCGGCCGCGGCCTTCGTCTCGGCGGTGAGCGGGGAGTACCAGACCGTCGCCGAGCTGCGCCTGCCCGATTCCCCGGAGCTGTACCGCACGGTGGCGGACATCCGCGGCCTGTCGGAAGTGGAGCAGGTCAACACGCTCGTCTACGTGGACGTGGTCAAGGGCCTGTTCATGCCCGGCCGTCCGCTGCCGCCCTGGCTGCGGCTCGACGACCGCGACCTCGCGATCATGCTGCGGTTGCAGGCCGACGGCAGGGAAAGTTACGCGAGCATCGCCGGGCACGTCGGGCTTTCACCGTCGGCCACCCCGCACCCGCGTGCGCTTCCTCCTGGAACACGACGTCATCCGGATCGCGCCGGTGCTCAGCCGCGCCCGCCCGGACGCCGGTCTGGTCTGCGGGATCGGCCTCAACGTGCGGGGCGCCGGTGACTCGGTGACCGCGGCGCTCGCCGCGCGCGACGACACCGAGTTCCTGGCCAGGACCATCGGCCGGTTCGACGTCGTCGCCACCATCGCGGCGCAGTCCGCCCGCGACCTCGACCGGGCGCTCGAAGAGATCAGCGGCAGGCCTGACGTCGTGACCGCGGAGACGTGGGTCCACCTCCGCATCGCCAAGGAACGCTACGAGTGGCCGCTGCCGACCGCGGAAGAACTTGCGCGCCGCTAGTCGTTTCCCAGCAAGGATTTCCGGATCTCGGTCTTGAGCACCTTGCCGATCTTGGACCGGGGGAGATCCGGCCAGATCAGGATCTCCTTGGGGGTCTTGATACCGCCCAGCCGTTCCTTGACGGCGGCGCGGACTTCTCGCGCCGCGACGGTCTTCCCGGCGTGGAGCTGGACGACGGCGGTGATCTGCTCGCCCCATTTCTCGTGCGGCAGCCCGATGACGGCGCAGTCCCGCACCGCTTCATGGGCCATGAGCGCCTGCTCGACCTCGGCCGAATAGACGTTGAAGCCGCCGGTGATGATCATGTCCTTGGCGCGGTCGACGATGTAGAGGTAGTGGTCTTCGTCGAGATACCCGATGTCGCCGGTGTGATGCCAGCCGTGCGCGCTCGCTTCCGCCGTGGCGTCCGGATCCTTGTAGTAGCCGAGCATCACGAGAGAACCGCGGACGACGATCTCGCCGCGTTCGCCGGGTGGGAGCAGCTCGCCCGTCCCGGACATGATCGCGACCTGGGTGAGCGGGGTGGGCCTGCCCGCCGAGGTGAACCGTTCGAGGGCGAGCGAGCCGTCGGGATGGACGTGGTCGGCGGGGGCGAGCGTGGAGATCATCATTGGCGCTTCGCTCTGGCCGAACAACTGCCCGAAGACGGGACCGATCCGGGTGATCGCTTCGGCGAGTTTGGTGGCCGACATCGGCGCCGCGCCGTACCAAAGGCATTGCAGCGACGAAAGATCGGCGCCGTCCAGCGCCGGATTGTCGAGCAGGAGATAGATCAGCGTCGGCGGCAGGAAGGTGTGCGTGATCCGGCGGCTTTCGACCAGCGCGAGGAATTCGCCGAGGTCCGGCGACGGCATCACGACGATCTCGCCGCCGAGCGTCAGGACCGGGAAACAGAGCACGCCGGCCGCGTGCGTCAGCGGGGCGAGCGCCAGGTAACGCGGCCGCCCGGTGAACGGATAGCTCAGCAGAGTGAGCGCCGACATCGTCTCGACGTTGGTGCCGCTGAGCATCACCGCCTTGGGCCGTCCGGTGGTGCCGCCGGTGCCGACGAGCAGGACCAGGTCGTCCGGCGCGCTCTCCTCCCAGGGCTCGGCGTCGTCGAGCCAATCGGAAAACGTTACCGCGCCGGGCATCGAACCGTCGAGACAGACCACTGTGGACAGTTTCGGCAGATCGGGGAGCATCCGGGAGACGAGCGGTGCGAAGGACTCCTGCACCAGAAGGCAGGTGCAGTCGAACAGGTCGAGCAGCTCCCTGTTCTCGGCGGCCTCGTTGCGCGGGTTGACCGGGCACCACACTGCGCCTGCCCGGCTGATGCCGAAGACGCAGGCGAACGACAGGGGATCGTTCCCGGACAGGATCGCCACCTTGTCGCCGGGCTTGACACCGGAGCGGGCCAGTGCCCGCCCCACCCGCCAGGACAGTTCCCGCACGTCGGCGTAGCTGAGGGACGTGTCGCCCATCGTGAGGCAGGGCGCCGCCGGATCGAGTGAAGCGCCCTTGTCGAGGTAGTCGGTCAGTCGCACGCGCTCGTCCTCCCGGGTCAGTCGTGGACGGTCAAGACCGGCTTCGAAACCAGCCCGAAGCTTCGTAGC
The DNA here is from genome assembly GCF_024628825.1 of Amycolatopsis roodepoortensis. Lineage (NCBI taxonomy): Bacteria > Bacillati > Actinomycetota > Actinomycetes > Pseudonocardiales > Pseudonocardiaceae > Amycolatopsis > Amycolatopsis roodepoortensis. Next base: position 1,185,991 of record NZ_CP102415.1, on the reverse strand, counting down.
ACGCCGAGCAGTTCGCGGTGACCGAAAGCCTGGCACCCGGACGCGAACCCGACCCGTTTCGGCGGCTGTCGCAGCAGCGAGTAAGCGCCGTAAGCCTGCATCAGCCCGGTCTGCTTGTAATTGCACGTGCCGTGGATGACGCAGTGCGCGCGGCCCAGCGGTCCCGACGCGTGCACCGAGTCGAGCGACGTGTTGAGCCGCTGGTTCTCCCGCGGCGGCATCTCGTCGCGCACCGCCGCGGCCTGCTCGGCCAGCACGCGCATCTTTTCCTCCAGTGGCAGGTCTTTCACCTGTTCCAGCACGGCAGCGACGATCTGCGGCACACCCTGCATGAGCGCGCGGTCGAAGACGCCGCCGACGGCCTTGACGTTGGCCACGCGGGCGTCGTTCTTGAACCAGACCGGATGCGACGTACCGCCCCAAGGCAGGGCCAGCCCGGTTTCGTGGTGGCCGGGCACGGTGACGTCCTGCAGGCCGCCGTCCGCGGGCCAGGGCAGGTACTCGTTCTGTTCGAGGTAGTACGCGGCCGAGAGCGCGGCGTTGACCAGGATGGTCTTCGTGGAAGCGACCGTGGGATAACCCTTCCAGAACACCAGGATGTCCAAAGTGTCCAGTCCCGGGGTCTCCAGGCAGAGGTTCGCCGCGATCTCGCCGGTGGTGTACATCTGCGCGATACCGGGGGAGAGCAGGAGGCCCTGCTCCGCCATCCGCGCGCCGTAGCGCTCCTCGGCGGAGATCAGCCAGTCCTGTTCGCCGGTGGTGTCGAGGTAATGCGTTCCGGTGCGCAGGCACGCTTCGACGACCTCGTGGCCGTACTCGCTGAACGGGCCGACGGTGTTGCAGACGACCTTGGCGTCGCGGAACAGTTCGGTGAGCGCTTCGACGTCGTGCGAGACCTCGACGACCTCGTGGTCGATGGTGTCGAGGCCGGGGACGTGGTCGATCGCCTCCTGGATGCGGGCCTTGTCCCGGCCGGCGGCGATGAACGGGACGTTGTACTCGCGCAGGTACTCGCAGATCAGCCGACCGGTGTAGCCGGATGCGCCGTAGACCACGACGGGTTTGGGGCTGCTCATGGTGATTCCTTTCGGGTCGGTGCTGGTCACATGCCCATTCCGCCGTCGACCGGGAGCCCGGCGCCGGTGATGAAGCGGGCGGCGTCGGAAGCGAGGAACACGACGGCGTCGGCCATGTCCGCGACCTCGCCGAGCCGCCCGGCCGGGGTCTGCCCGATGACGGCGCCGATGGCCTCTTCGACGCTGGGGAACAGGCCGACCTCGACGACGTCCTGCGCGAGCTGGTTGCCCATCTGGGTGGGGACGAGGCCGGGGTAGACGCAGTTGACGCGGACGCCGTAGCCGAGCTTCCCGGCCTCCATCGCGGCGACCCTGGTCAGCCGGTCGACCGCCGATTTCGTCGCCGAATAGCCTGCGATCCCGGGGAAGGCGATGGTCGCGGCGACCGAGGCGATGTTCACGACGGCGCCACCGGTGCCCGCGGGGCCACCGGGACGCATCGCGCGGAAGGCGTGCTTCACGCCGAGCGCGGTGCCGAGCACGTTGACGTCGAGCATCTTGCGCACGTCGGCGGGGTCCAGTTCGGCGACGAGGCCGGTGATCTCGACGCCGGCGTTGTTCACCACGATGTCCAGCCCGCCGAGTTCGCCGATGACCGCGGCGACCGCCTGCTCCCAGCTCTGTTCGTCGGTGACGTCGAGCCGGACGAAGCCCGCGTTGGCGCCCTTCTGCTTGATCTGATCGGCGGTGGCGCGCCCGAGGTCCTCCTGGACGTCGCCGATGACCACCGAGGCGCCCGCCAGGGCCAGCGCTTCGGCCATTCCGGCTCCCAGGCCCTGCGCTCCACCCGTGACCAGGGCTTTCCGGCCCGAAAGGTCGTACGAACCCATGGACTTCTCCTCCTTGAGACGGTCCGCGGTTGCGGCGTGCGTCACATCCTGAGCCAGTTTTGGACAGTCGTCAAGATTTCCTTGGACAGTCGTCAAGAATTCGGCGACGCTAGACTGTGGGACCCGCGGCAGGCGCGGGCTCCCGGACCGGACAGGAACTCGTGGTGACCGAGACGAGCGAGCGGATCGCACGCCGGAGCGTCGACAAGTTCGCCCAGCGGCGAGCGGAACTGGCGGAGTCCGCGCTGCAGGCGTTGTCCGAGCTGGGGTACGCGAGGACGAGCCTGCGGGAGATCGCGCAGAAGTCGAACTTCTCGCACGGCGTGCTGCACTACTACTTCACCGACAAGGTGGAGCTGCTGACCTACGCGGTCCGGAAGTTCGAAGAAGTGTGCGTGACCCGCTACGACGAGGCCGTGGCCATGGCGAAGTCGGCCGAGGAGCTCGAGCGGGGCTTCGGCGTCGCGATGGCGGACACGCTGCGGGCGGACGCCGAAATGCACCGGCTGTGGTACGACCTGCGGAATCAGAGTCTTTTCGAGGCTGCGTTCCGCACCGACGTGCTGGAGATCGACACCCAGCGGCAGGCGATGATCTGGCGCGTCGTGGAGCGCTATGCCGAACTCGCCGACGCGGCGCCTGTCGTGACAAGGCAGGTGGCTTACGCCGCCTTCGACGGCCTGTTCCAGCAGGCGCTGCTCCACCATCTCGCCGGCGAGGAGAACGGACTCGCCGAGGACGCCGGGTCGTTGCTAAGGCGGCTGGTCTCGTAATCCGTTCGATGGGCTCCTGGGTGTGGAGCCCATCGAACGGATTCGCCTAATCGGTGCCGTCGATCGCCGCGCCGTCGTAAAGCAGCGCTCCGGTGCCGTCGTAGACCCGGACCTTGAGCTTGGTCATTTCCGTTCGCGAGTCCGCCATCAGGCGCTCGAACTCCGCGCGCCCTTCGTCGGAGCCGGGTTCGTGGCTTTCCAGCCTCCCCTTCGCGTCGCGGAGGCTGACCATGTCCACGGCTATTTCCGCCGCGAAGGTGCCGTCGACGATGTCGGCTTCGGCCACCGTGCCGTCGTTGCCGACCAGTTCCAATCGGGCCGCTTCACGGGTGAGCGCGCCCAGCAGCCAGGCGGGGCGGCCGTTGTAGGCGGGCATCCAGTGCCATACCGAATACGGGCGACCGGCGAAATCCCGGGCCTGGCCCTCGGATTGCAGGTTCAGCCACCTGCCCCTGCCGTTCTCGAGAACGCAGATGCCGGCGGATCCGTCGTCGTTGTAGGCGATGAGCGCCCCTTGTTCGGCAGTGGCCCCGATCCTGGCGCCGGGATGCCATCCCTGAGGGGGTGGTAGGACGTCTGTCGAGCCGCGTGCCGTCTTCTCTGTGATGGTGGCGGCCAGTGCTGATTCGAGCTGTGCTGCCGGTGAGGTCACTGCGTGCTGTTCTCCTTCTTGTCGGGTCATGTCCTGGTTCACTGTCGCTTCGGTTCTTGCCCGGCGCATCGGGGAGATTCCCTGAGTTCCGGTGATCGACATCGCTTCAGAGTAAGCGCTTACTCGGCTGCTTGGATAGTGGTTTGTGATCGTCCGGCCATGGGGTCACGACTAGTTGTCACTCTTCAGTGGGAAATCGGCCCTTTTCATTGTTGCTTAAAATTACGAACGCCTGTTCGATATGTTTCCGGTATTATGGAGGCGTGTCCGAGACCTTCCTTCCCGAGTTGCCGCAGGAACTGTGGCGTGCCGGCAAGCTGGAGCTTGCCCATGGCGTGCTGCAGTCGTTGCGGGTGATTCGGATGGCCACCGCGGGTTTGGGGCGGTTTCTGGCGGAGGTCGAGTCTCGGGGCGCGAAAGATTTGTTCGGGCATGGGACTACGGCGAGTTGGTTCGCGGAGATGGCGGGGTTGTCGCGGGCTGAGGCGGGTGCGGTGGTGAAGCGGGCGGTCGCTTTGAATCCCACCCGGGCTTTGGATGGCACGGAGGTTCGTCCGGTCGCGCCTGCGACCGCCGCAGTCGCCGCCGAGGGATTGGTCGGAGACGAACGGATCGACCAGATTCTGGAGATCTTGAAGAGACTCCCTGCCGACACCTCCGCCGAGGATCGGGCGGTCGCGGAGAAGATCCTCGCCGAGTTGGCCCCGACCGCCGGTCCGCAGCAGCTCGCCAAGGCTGAGGCGAACCTGCTGGGCTGGCTGGATCCCGACGGCAACGAACCCCAAGACCCCGAACCCAAACAACCACGCCGGGAAATCACCCTGGAACGCCGCAGGGACGGCTTCTGGAAACTCACCGGCCTCCTCGATGACGAGACCGGTGCCCGCACCGCCGCCGCCCTGGAGGCCTACGCCCAACCACGGCCAGTCGACGAGTTCGGCCAGGCCGACCTGCGGATGAAGTGTGAACGCCTGGGAGACGCGTGGGCCGAACTCCTGGACCTGGCGATCGCGTGCCCGGACCAGCCGGGAACCAGCGGCTATCGCACCCTCGTGCATGTCACCATCGGACTCGATGAGTTGAAGTCCGGTCTCGGGACCGCCTGTTTGGACTTTGTCGGGTCGATGACGGCGCGGGAAGCGCGGTTGGCGGCCTGCGACTGTCTGATGTTGCCGGTCGTGATGAGCACCGCCGGAGAACCCCTGGACGTGGGACGACTCAGACGCTTCGTCACCCCAGGCCAGAGACGGGCACTCAACATCCGCGACGGTGGCTGCGCCTTCCCCGGATGCCATCGGAAACCCAAGAACTGTCACGCCCACCATATTGAGCACTGGGCAGACGGCGGCCCCACCGATCTCCGAAATCTCGCGCTGCTGTGCGGGTTCCACCACCGGCTCATCCACCACGGTGACTGGGAAGTCCGGATGGCGGCCGACGGGTTACCGGAATTCATCCCACCCCAATACCGAGATCCGCTCCGACAACCCCGACGCAACACCTTGCATCACCGCTGAACCCGAGGAGCCTGTCGGTCACACCGGCGACGGGCCCTTCGGCATGCCTTCAGCCGGCAGCGGCCCGGTCGCGTGGGGCGGGTTCACGAGACTGGATGGACGGCATACGTACGGAGATGGACGACACGCGTGACTGGATGGACGACTCTTGCCGTGCCAAACTGCGCAATCCTCGACCGGCCAACGTCAATTCCGAGCATGGGAAACCTCGTGACCCGCCCGTAGTTTCGGCGCTGTGCCCGATATTCAACCCTTCACCATCCGCGTTCCCGATCGCGAGCTGGCCGATCTCCACGCTCGCCTGGCCCGGGTACGCCTTCCCGAAGCGGAGACGGTTCCCGACGCCACCCAGGGGATCGAGCTGGCCCGGCTGACGGCGTTGCTCCGGGAATGGCGAGGACACGACTGGCGGGCGAGGGAGATCCGGTGGAACACCATTCCCCACTACCGGACCCGGATCGACGGGCTGGACATCGGGTTCTGGCACGTCCGCTCGCCCGAGCGCACGGCGCTCCCGCTGATCCTGACCCACGGCTGGCCGGGTTCGATCCTCGAATTCGAGAAGGTGATCAGGCCGCTCAGCGATCCGGTGGCCCACGGCGGTTCCGCGAGCGACGCCTTCGACGTGGTCGTGCCTTCGTTGCCTGGCTTCGGTTTCAGCGAGCGGCCCAGCGAGCGCGGCTGGCATCCGGGCCGGACCGCCAAGGCGTGGGCGGGCCTGATGACCGCGCTCGGCCACCGGCGGTTCGCGGCCCACGGCGGGGATTGGGGCGCCGTCGTCAGCACGGAACTGGCGTGCCAGGTTCCCGAGCGAGTCGTGGGCCTGCACCTGACGATGCCTTCCGCGTCGCCGCTCCCGGAGGACCTGGCGGCGCCGAGCGAGCCCGAACGCCGCATGCTGGACCGGCGTGATCTTCACCTGTCCGACGGATACGGCTTCGGAATGCTCATGGGCACGCGCCCGCAGACGCTCGGCTACTCCCTGCTCGATTCGCCGTCAGGGCTCGCCGCCTGGCTCGGTGAGAAGTTCGCCGCCTACGCCGACGACCGGCCGGAGTGCGGCGGCGGGGTGAGTTTGGCGGAGCAGGTCGACAACATCGCGCTGTACTGGCTCACCGGAACCGGTGCTTCGAGCGCTCGTTGGTACTGGGAGGCGATGCGGTGGGTGCCGCGCAGCGCGGAGGAGGAGAACGCGCGGCCGGTGACCGTGCCCACCGCCGTCTCGATCTTCCCCGCCGACCCGTGGTCGACCGCGCGACGCTGGGCGGAGCGCCGCTACCGGAACCTGCACCGGTGGACCGAACTCGACCGCGGCGGGCACTTCCCGGGACTGGAGCAGCCGGAGCTGCTGGTGTCCGAGATCAGGGAAGCATTTCGGGATCTGCCGGTAAACGGTTAAAAACCCCCGACGTTCGGGGGGATACACCGGGAGCGGGTGCTCTTAACGTCGGAGGCCGACCGAAACCCGGTGAGGAGCACCTCCATGAAACTCGTGCGCATGATGGGGTTGGCCGTCCTGACGGCCTCCGCGTTGGTGTTTTCGATGACGGCGGCGTCCGCGCACGATCCCGAGACGGCGGAGGGACAGGCGGCGGCCCGGACCTTCCTCGCCGACCACGTCCCGGCGGAACGGCACGCCGTCACCGGCACGGCGGCGGGTGTGCCGTGCGTCAACGGCATGGCCGACAAGTACCCGTGCAAGAACGTCGACCTGCTCAGCGTGCTTCCGTTGTCCGGCCTCGGCGGCGGGAACGGCAACGACATCTGGGGCTGGACCGACCCGTCGTCCGGCAAGGAATACGCGATCGTCGGACGGACCAACGGCACCGCGTTCGTCGACCTGAGCGTCCCGACCTCGCCCAGGTTCCTCGGCAACCTGCCCTCCAACGGCGGCAGCAGCTCGTGGCGGGACATGAAGGTGTACAAGAACCACGCGTTCATCGTGGCCGACTTCATCACCGGGCACGGGATGCAGGTGTTCGACCTGACCAGGCTGCGCACCGTCACCACACCACAGACCTTCACCGCCGACGCGCTGTACCGGGAATTCGGTCCCGCGCACAACATCGCCATCAACGAGGAGACTGGATTCGCCTACGCGATCGGCTCCAACACGTGCAGCGGCGGACCGCATATCGTCAACATCCAGAACCCGAAGGCGCCGGCCAAGGCGGGCTGCGTGTCCCAGGACGGCTACACCCACGACACGCAGTGCGTCGTCTACCGCGGGCCGGACACGGCGTACAGCGGCCGGGAGATCTGCTTCAACGCCAACGAGGACACGCTCACCATCGTCGACGTCACCGACAAGGCCAGGCCGGTCCAGATCTCGCGCAAGGGTTACTCGGGCGCGCAGTACTCGCACCAGGGCTGGCTGACCGGCGACCAGCGCTACTTCCTGCTCGACGACGAACTGGACGAGTCGCGCGGCACCGACAAGCGCACCAAGACCTACATCTGGGACCTGGCGAAGCTGTCCGCCCCCGTGCACACCGGCGTCTACAGTTCGCCCGCCACCGCGATCGACCACAACCAGTACATCAAGGGCCAGTACTCCTACCAGGCGAACTATCAGGCCGGTCTGCGCATCCTGGACGTCGGCGGCGTCGCTTCGGCGCGGTTGTCCGAGGTCGGCTACTTCGACATCTACCCGGCGGGCAACGCGGCGAACTTCAACGGCGCGTGGAGCAACTACCCGTACTTCTCCAGCGGCATCGTCATCGTCAACGGCATCGAACAGGGCCTGGTCGTGGTGAAGCCGAACCTCGGCGGCAAGTGACCGGCGGGCAGGCGTGCGCAAGCCCCGGTTCACGGATTGGTTGTTCCTCGCGCTGGCACTGGTGATCGGCGCGGCCGCGGTGTTCGTCGCGCTCCGGCCGGCTCCCGGCTCCGCGCACTCTGCCCACCGACAGCCCGTCGTGACGGCGGATCTGCTTCCCGCCGCGCACAGCGACGGGCTGTCCGAGGCGGAAAGCGGGTACCGGTTCGAGCGGGCGACCACGCCGGCCGTCCGGGGGCCGGAGGTGCCGGTCGCGTTCCGGATCCTCGGGCCCGACGGGCGTCCGGTCACCCGCTTCCTGGACAACCAGACCAAACAGCTGCACTTCTTCGCCGTACGCGACGACATGAACGTCTTCCAGCACGTGCATCCGACACTGGACGGCGACACCTGGCACACGAGCCTCGCACTGACCGACGGCGGCGCCTACCGGATGTTCGCCGAGTTCGTGCCGCTCGACACCAAGGATCCGAAGCATCCGGTGGTGCTCGGTGTTCCGTTCACCGTGCCGGGTGACACCACCTTCGTGCCGGTGCCCGCTCCGGCGGGCGACACCGTGACGTCCACGGGGTACCGCGTGACGCGGGTGGACGGGGAGACCCGGATCCCGGCGATGCGGGCGCAGGTCCTCCGCTTCGCCATCCGCGGCCCCGATGGCGCGCCCGTCACCGCGGTCGACCCGCACCTGGGTGCCAACGGCCATATGACCGGATTCCACACCATGCTGTTGTCGGCCACGCATCTGCATCCGGTGCAGCCGCCCGGCGCGGCGCTCGCCGACGGCGAGCTGACCTTCCACTCGCTGTTTTCGGAACGCGGGGAGTATCGGCTGTTCCTCGAGTTCTCCCATGGCGGGCGGGTGCACACGGCGGCCATCACGGTCGCGGTGGGCTGACGTCGTTCGACGACGTTCTGTGCGCAAGGAACACCCGATGCCGGTCCGGCTTACGACTCCTCGGTCAGCGCGGCCGCGGTCAGGGTCAGATGCCGGGTCAGCGCCTCGGCCGCCGCGTCGGCGTCGCGGGCCAGCGCCGTTTCCTCCAGCAGGCGGTGTTCGGCGAGATGATCGCGGCCGGGGGAGCGGTGCGCCGCCCAACGGCGAGCCAGTTCGCTCGCGGTCCACATCCGGTCGAAGGTCTCCAGCAGGACCGGGTTTCCGCACCCCTCCAGCAAGGTCCGGTGGAAGACGCGATGGGCTTCCGACCAGGCGCCGCTGATGTATTCGCCTTCTTCGGACACGAACGGCGGCGTGCGGCTCAGCCGGTGGTGCGCGGCGCGAACCCGGGCCTCCCAGTCGAGGTCGCCGCGCTCGATGGAGAGGCGCAGCACGAGCGGTTCGATGGTCCGGCGGGCCTCCGTGATCTCCTGCCAGCGGCGGTCGGAGAAGGCTGGGACGGCGAAACCGCGGTTGGGGAGCCGGTCGGCGAGGCCGTCACCGACCACGCGAACGAGAGCCTCGCGGACGACCGCCAGGCTCACGCCGTGCTCCTTGGCCAGGTCCTGCGGTTTGAGCGGGGCGCCGGGGGCGTGGTCGCCGCGCATGATCGCCTCCCGCAGGCGCGTGTACACCTGCTCGGAGAGCATCTGCTTGTCCGGTGAAGCCATCCATGGAGCATAGACGAACCACTAGATAATCGATTATCTGTGTTATGGTCGATTCATGACCAACGATCCCTTCGCCCGGCTGCCCGAGGTGGCCTCCTTCGCCGTCACCAGTACTTCCGTTGCCGACGGCGCCGCCTGGGCGCCTGAACAATGGACCGGAAAGGACGTCTCGCCCCAGCTGAGCTGGAGCGGCGCGCCGCGCGGCACCAAGAGCTACGCCGTCACCGTCTACGATCCCGACGCCCCGACCGGTTCCGGTTTCTGGCATTGGGCGGTCGCCGACATCCCCGCCGCCGTCACGGAATTGCCCGAAGGTGCCGGCGACGACACCGGCTCCGGGCTTCCCGAAGGTGCTTTCCAGGTGCCGAACGACGCCCGTCTGGCCCGTTTCCTCGGTGCCGCGCCGCCTGCCGGGCACGGCGTGCACCGCTACTTCGTCGTGGTGCACGCCCTCGACGTCGAGTCGCTCGGCGTCCCGGCCGACTGCACGCCTGCGTTCCTCGGCTTCACCATCGCCCAGCACGTACTCGGTCGCGCGGTCCTGATCGCCACGGCGGAAACCCCCGGTCCCGAACGGATCGAGGTCTCCCGGCTCATCCCGGCTCCCGCCGAGGACGTCTTCGCGGTCTTGAGCGACCCGAAGGGCCACGTCGACATCGACGCGTCGGGAATGCTCCTCGACGCGGAAGGGGATCCGGTCGAGCGCGCGGGCGACCGGTTCGTGGTGCACATGGACCGGGAGGCGCTCGGTGACGTGCCCTTGGGCAAGTACGACGTCGAGGTCGTCATCACCGCCCTCGTCCCGGACGAGGAGATCGCCTGGACCGTCGAGGGCCGGGTCCGCCCGCATGCCCGGCACATCTACGGCTACCGGCTGGAGCCCGCCGAGGGCGGCACGCTCGTGACTTCCTATTACGACTGGTCGGAGGTCGGCGAGGAATGGAAGGAGCGCATCACCTTCCCCGTGGTCCCCGAGTCCGCGCTCAAGGCCACGCTCGGGATTCTCGAGCGGACCGTGCGGCGTCGAGCCGTTTCGCCCACGCGCGGGCACTGAACACGGCAGAATGCCTCCGTGCGGAACATCCTCGTAGCGGTCACCCTCGTCCTGCTCGGTGTCACCGGATGCCAGGGCGGGGTTTCCGGTCAAGCCGAGCCCGAAGGCGACAGTTTCGCGATCAAGGACGGGTCGCGGCTGCGGTTCCGCCCGGTCCTGACGGAGTTCCCGCCGGGTCCGGCGACCGGCGCGGCGACCGACCGGCAGAGCACCGATCCCGCGCAGCAGCAGGCCGCCGCGGCGGCACTGGACTGCTCGGCGGGACCCGACCCGCTGGACGGCCGTGACGATCCGGCGCTTCCGCTGGTCAGCTGTGACCGGGTGCAGGGCACCAAGTACCTGCTGGGGCCGGCCTTCCTCACCGGGGCCGACCTCAGCCGCGCGAACGCCCGGCTCGATTCGCAGTCGGGTGGTCCGCTCGTCGGGCTCAGCTTCACCGACGCGGGCGCGCGGACATGGGCCGATTGGACCGCGGGCAACGTCGGCAAGCAGGTCGCGATGGTGCTGAAGAGCCGGGTGCTGACCGCGCCGATGATCCAGTCCGCCATCACCGGCGGGGAAACCCAGATCACCGGAAAGTTCACCATGGACGACGCCCGCCGGCTGGCGCGGGACATCGCCGGCGCCTGACCCGCCCACCCCGGAATACGATCACCGGACCCGACGTTTGAGCGTTCAACTACTTGAGGAGTTGGACATGGGTTACGAGATCCTGGGCACCCCGCAGCGGCCGACCTTCGGCCTGGACACGTTCGGCGACGTCGAGAACGGCGCGGACGGCCAGCCGGTGAGCCAGGCCGAGGCCATCCGCCAGGTCGTGGCCGAGGGCGTCCTCGCCGACCAGGTGGGCGTGGACTACTTCGGCGTCGGCGAGCACCACCGCGCCGAGATGGCGGTGTCCTCGCCGGACGTCGTGCTGGCCGCGATCGCGGGCCGGACCGACCGGATCCGGCTGGGCACGGCGGTCACGGTGCTCAGCTCGGACGACCCGGTGCGCGTGTACGAGCGGTTCGCCACGCTGGACGCCGTTTCCCGGGGGCGCGCCGAGGTCACGCTCGGCCGGGGCTCGTTCACCGAGTCGTTCCCGCTTTTCGGCTACTCGCTTGAGGATTACGAAGCGCTCTTCGCCGAGAAGCTCGACCTGTTCACGCATCTGCAAGGGGAGAAGCCGGTCGACTGGTCCGGGACCGTCCGCCCGGCGCTGGAGGGCGCGCAGGCGTTCCCGGTCACCGAATCGGGCAGTCTGCCCGCTTGGGTCGGCGTCGGCGGCACCCCGCAGTCGGTCGTCCGCGCCGCCGCGTACGGCCTGCCGCTGGTGATGGCCGTGATCGGCGGGTCTCCGGAGCGGTTCGCCCCGCTCGCGGACCTGTACCGGCGCGCGGTCAAGGAGGCGGGCCACCAGGAGCTGCCGATCTCGATGCACAGCCCCGGCCACGTCGCCGAGACCGACGAACTCGCCGTCACCCAGCACTTCTCCCATCACCAGGCCGCGTTCGCCAAGATCGGCGCCGAACGAGGCTGGGGCCCGATGTCCAGGGCCGACTACGACGCCATGGCCGGGCCGCGCGGCGCGTTGTTCGTCGGCTCCCCGGAAACCGTCGCGCAGAAGATCGCGTGGGCCGTGCGATCACTCGGCCTGTCGCGATTCCAGCTCAAATACAGCGTCGGCGCGCTTCCGCACGAGCAGCGCCTCGACTCGATCCGGCTTTACGGCGAGCAGGTCGTCCCGCGCGTGAAGGAGCTGCTCGGCTAGCCTCGAAGGCGTGGTGTTCGATTCCGAGCGATTCGACCTTCAGCCGTACACCGGTTTCGACATGTCCCGTTATGTCCGGCGGACGTATTGCAGCTGGGAGGACTCCGGCTGGGAGTCGTTGCTCGTCCAGCGATTCGACCACGTTCCCGTCGCCGAGGACATGCGGCTGCCCGGCGTCGCGGATCTGCATCTGGTCCTGCCGCTTTCGGGGCGGGCGGTGATGGAGACCCGCGGCGCGGGCCGGTGGGACCGCCACCCCTGGGGGAGGCTCGAACTCGCGGTTCCCGGCATGCCGCTGCAGCGCCGTTACCGTGGTGACGAAGCGATGCGAAGCCTGCAGGTGCACATCCCGGGCACCACGGTGGAGTCGGTGGCCGCGCGGCTGGGTGGCCGGGCGGTGGATCACGAGGCGATGGTCGCGTCCGTCGCCGGGGGAGACCCGCTGCTCGACGAGCTGGTCCGTGCGGTCGGGAACGCGAGGGAGGAGGACGACCTCTACGCCGAATCCGCGGCCGCCTTCCTCGCCGTGCACCTGCTCACCCGCCACGCGCGGAAGCCGGAGCCGCCGGACGGGGGACGCGAAGATCACCGGGTCCGCGCCGCGGCGGCGATGATGCGTGAGCGGCTGGCCGAACCGCTCACCGTCGCCGAAATCGCCGGGGAAGTGCATTTGAGCGTCTACCACTTCATCCGGGTCTTCAAGGAGAAGACCGGCCAGACCCCGCACCGTTTTCTCGGCGGGCTGCGGATCGAGGAAGCGCGAAGGCTGCTGCGCGACACCGATCTCCCGATCGCCCGTATCGCGGGAAGATGCGGGTTCGCCACTCCGGGCGCCTTGTCGGCCGCTTTCCTGAAACACACCGGATCGCGTCCGTCGGAGTACCGCAATTCCTGATCGCCGCCCCGCAATCCGGCGCATGGTGGGCCCGTCCGCCCTTTCCTAGGGTGAGACGTGTGAGTAGTTCTGGAACGCAGTCGTACGACGTCACCGCCGAATCGCCGGCGCCGCCCGCAGCGGTGTGGGCACTGTTGCTCGACGCCCGCAGCTGGCCGGTCTGGTCACGGGTGGGTTCGCTGGAAGTCGCCGCGTCGCAAGGACTTTCCGCCGACGGACGCGACGGCGTCGGCGCGGTGCGGGCCTTCCGGACCGGCAAGACGGTCACCAAGGAGCGGATCACCGCGCTCGACCCCGAACGACGGTTCTCCTACGAAGGGGTGGATGTGCCGGTGATGGTCGACTACCAGGCCTCGGTCGATCTGTGCGAAACACCCGGCGGCGGGACCCGGATCCGCTGGCACGGAACGTATCGCGTCGGCAAGGGCAACGCGTGGATCTTCCGCTGGTACCTCCGCCGCTTCATGCGCGACATGGCGACCGGGCTCGCAGCCCACGCCGGGAGCCCGGTCCAGAGGCCATGACGGGGGATCAGTGCCGATGGGCGGCTTCGCGGTGGAAGCCCGCGATCATCGCTTCGGTGCTCGGCGGGTTGAAGGGCTGCCCGAGGGTGCGCATCAGCGAGTTCACGCTGGGGCGGTACATCCCGGTCTTGCAGTAGCGGGATCCCTCGAAGACGCCGACCGTGCCGCCGTCCGGGGAGGGCTTGCCGAGCCAGGCATACCACTTGGCGCGGCGGTCCTTCATCTGCTGGGCCGTGAGCGCGGAAGCGTTGGGCTCGCGGGGTTCGCGGGCGTCGCAGGTGCCGTAGTCGTATTCGTCGGCGAGCCCGCCGATGGAGTGCCCGAGTTCGTGGGCGACGATCTGGCTGGCCTGGATGTTGCCGCCCGAAGAGGTCGCGACGCCGCCACCGGCCCCGCCGTACTTCGTGGTGTTCGCCAGCATGATGACCTGATCGACGTCCGGCGCGGCCGCGGCGTACTGGTTCGCCTTGGTTTCGTTGACGCACAACAGCCGTTCGATGCCGCCGCACCAGAAGTACGAGCCCAGCGCGGTGTTGCGCCGGATGCCCTGGGTCGGGTCGTTGGTGATACCGGACTGCGGTGACACCACGTCGACCTGCCAGAGGTTGAACTGCTTGCGGTGGCTCTTGTACGGCTCGATGGCGAACAGCGCCGCGATGCTGTTGCGGACGTGCTGCGAGTACGTGCCCAGCTGCGTCGACGTGTAGCCGTCACCGACGAAGACCAGGTCGAACGTGGTCTCGCTCGGGCCGTTGGTTTCGATCGGGGTCACCGCGGCGGCGCTCGCGACCTGCCGCGGCGCCGCGGTCCGGTCCGAAGCGGGCCGGGTGACGTTCACCCGGGTGATCGTCCCTCCTGGTTCGAAGGCCTCCATCGACGTCGTGAATCCGGGCGCCGCGGACGCCGTCGCGGGAACGAACCCGGCGACGAGAGCGGCGGTCAGCGCGACCATCAGGCAGGCGCGTCGCATGCGTACTCCTTGCGGGGAGGAAGGGGAGTACGAAAAACGATCCCGACCTTCGACGGCTTCCGGCACATCCCAAGTGGCCATAAGGTCCGCGTGATGGACGTCGAGTTACGTCACCTGCGAGTGGTGTGCGCCGTCGCCGACGCGGGCAGCATCACGCGTGCGGCGATCGGGCTCGGGAGCACTCAGCCCGCGTTGACCGCCGCCCTGCAACGGATCGAGCGCGCGTTCGGGGGAGCCTTGTTCGTCCGCGGGCGGGACGGGGTCTTCCCGACGGCGTTCGGTGAATGCGTACTCGTCCGTGCCCGCGCCGTCCTCGCCGCGGCGGACACGATGCACCGGGACGCGGCGTGTTTCCTGGCGGACGGCGAAAAACGTCCTGTCGCGCTGGGTGGGATCGGCGGTTCGATGGTCGTCGAGCTGGCGGACCGGCTCGGTGATTCGGGCCGGGGACAAGCGGTTTCGGTGACCACCGAGTTCTCGCCCCTGCGGTTGCTGGATCTCGTGGCCGGTGGGCAACTCGACGCCGCCGTGGTCGCCGACTACCCCGGGCACGTCCTGCCGCCTGCCCCTGGCGTGGCGTGGCGGCCGTTGGCCACGCAACCGGTGTTCGTGGCGATCGCCGCGGACCATCCGGCCGCGCACCGTGCCGAGATCGACCTCGCGGACCTGGCCGGGGAGCGGTGGGTGCTCGGGCCGTCCGACGGTGCCGGCTGGCCGGAGTGCTTCGAGGAAGCCTGTGCCCAAGCGGGATTCCGGCCGCAGGTGGCGCACCGGAGCACCGAGTTGCGGCCCCTGCAACGCCTGATCGCCGCGGGCCGGGCGATTTCCCCGTGCCAGGTCACCTTTCCCACCTCACCCGGGATCGCGATCCGGCCACTCTCGGGGGATCCGCTGTGGATGCGATATCTGATCGCCTGGAGCACGGAAGGTGCCTTTGGCGCGGACAGCGATGTCCTGATCGCCGCGGCCGAAGCGGCCTACCGGTCCGACACCGAAAGCAGCCACCCCTACCGGCGCTGGCTCGAACGTCGCGAACAACCGGCCCGGCGTGCCATCGGGTGACACCTGGTCGGGGAATTCCCCTTGTCGCGCAGGGGTCCTAGCCTCGGACACCTCATCGACGAAGGGTAAGAAATTGCGTCTGCGCGCCCTGCTGGCCGCTGCTGTCCTGACCATCACCACCGCTCCGGCGGCGCTCGCCACGCCGGACGTAGCCCACGGCACCGATGTCCCACCAGGGCAGTTCGGGTTCGTCGCGAAGATCGCGATGACGAAGATCCCGCGCCCGGACGGCTCGACCTACAGCAGCTACTGCACGGGTGCGCTGGTCGCGCCCGGCTGGGTCGTCACCACCGGGCACTGCTTCCACGACGCGAACCGCAAACGCGTCGCGGGCAAGGTGCCGTATCCGACCTTGGTGACGTTGGGCCTCGTCGACGAGGCGATCGAGTCAGGCGTGGCCCGCAAGGCGACCGAAGTGCTGCAGGCGAAGGAAAACGACGTCGCGCTCATCAAACTGGACACCCCGGTGACGACGGTGACCCCGCTGACGGTGAACCGCGTTCTCCCGAAGATCGGCCAGCAGTTGACGCTGGCGGGCTGGGGCAGCCTGACCGCCAAGAACCCCGCTCCGGCCACCCGGATGCAGCAGGGCACGGTCCAGGTGGCGACGGTGGCCCCGACGACGATCGGCGTCCGCGGCGCGGCGCCCTCGATCACGACCAGTGCCTGCACGTACGACTCGGGCGCGCCGTACTTCGTCCCGGGAGGCAAGAGCGGCACCTTGGTGTCGATCGAGGCCACCGGACCGGACTGCCCGCACGCCGGAATCGAGACGACCTCGCGCGCCGATGTCATCGCGGACTGGATCGCCACCCGAACGGGCTAACCGGCCGTTTCGTCCGGCGGCGGACCGGGTAGTGGCGTGGGCAGGAGGTAGTGCGATGACGAGTATTCGAATGACCGCGCCTCCGGCGCCGCCCAACCCCATGCCGCCGGACCCCGGCGTTCCCGACCCCGGCGTTCCCGAACCGGTGCCGGACCCGGGCAAGCCGGAGCCGGTTCCGGATCCCGGAGTGCCCGAACGGGTCCCCGATCCGGGGCCGGACCGCCCGATCCCGGAGCCCGAGGGCCCGCCGGAAGCCCAGCCGGGACCGGCGGGACTCAGAGGGTGAACGCGAGCCAGAGCGCGAGCCAGGCACAGGCCGCGACCGCGACGACGACCGCGACCACCCGCAGGCCGGCGGTGGCGATCCGGAGCGACGCGGTGCCGGTGTGGTGTCGGTGATTCCCCATGATTCCGCCCTCCTTCCCAGCCCACCATCCGCTGTCGGCGCCTTCGCCGCTACCCGGGTGACCCCGTCCGGGTGAGCCCGCGTTTCGTCCTCTGGATGCTGTCGTTCGACCGCATTCAAAGGACGACATGCGGGGAGCTCAGAACCAGTCGTTGTGCGCGACCACCCGCACCGACCCCGGCCGCTGGCGCCCGTGTCGCGAAAGCCACTTTCGGGACATCAGACGTCGCGAAAGTGGCTTTCGCGACACGTTCGACTGGCGGAAGCCCGTGAAGGCCGGCAGAGCGCGATGGGTCCGCGTTTCGTCCTCTGGATGCGGTCGTTCGCATCGCCAGCGACCGCATTCAGAGGACGAAATACGGGGAGCTCAGAACCAGTCGTTGTGCGCGGCGAAGACTCCCAGCTGGAACCGGCTCGACACGCCCGCGCGATCCATCAGGTTTTCCAGATACCGGAACAGGGTGCGCCTGCTGACGCCGAGTTCGGCGGCGATCTCGTCGTCCTTGCGCCCGGCGGCGAGCAGGAGCAGCAGTTCCCGTTCGACCGGCCGGATCGGCTGCTCCGACGCCCGTGCCTGCCGGTCGAGCGGAAGCGCCGCCGCCCAGGAGGTTTCGAACAGTCCCTCCAGTGCCGAGAAAAGGCTGCAGGGACGCACGATGACGATGGACTGGTTGCGATCCGCCTCGCGGATGGTCAGCGCGATGGTCGCCGCACGGTCGTCGAACAACGTCAGTTTCACCGGGAGCTCGGGCAGCAGGCGGGCCTGTTCGCCGGCCCGCAGGCACGGCAGGATGTTCGCGGCGAGGTAGCCGGGATCGCCGAGCGACGCTCCACTGTAGACACACCGGTAGGTGATCCCGCGCCGTAGTTGCTCCTCCTCCAGGAGATTCCGGCGTCCGCCGGTGAAGTAGGGCGGGGAGTCGAGACGGCGCACCTGATGCCGCACCGTGGTCGCGAGATGCTGGAGCCGGGGGATGATGGCGTCGCCGGTGACCACTTCGAGCAGGTCCTGCGCGTCCGGCATCCCCGAATGCGCGCGCCGGAAGGCGCGGTACGCGGTCTGGACCGCGAGCCGCGCGTCGTGCAGTTCGGCCTGCCGTCGCGTGGTCAGCGCGGTGAGCGCTTCGCTGGGGTTCGCGGGGAGGTATTCGGACCCGTCCACTCCGGACGGCACCGCGAGCCCCGCGTCCGCCAGCTCCTTCAGTGCCAGCTGGACGGTCTCCGCGTCGCCCTCCCGCCAGGCGAGCTCCGCGGCGGTGACGGGCGCGTTTTCGAGCATCCGCCGGTAGATCCGGGCGGCGGTCTCGCCGATGCCCAGCCTGGTCAGCTGCGCGCCGAGCCCGTCCGGGGAAGCCGTCGGTGTCACTTTCCACCTGCCTCTCAGCGGACCGGGAGCAGTGGGGCCGCCGCTCCCGGACCGATCGGCCGAACCTAGATGCCCGAGGTGTCGCGGATCCAGGTGCGGTTCGCCGAGATGCTGGTGTGCGTCGAAGTGTCCACCTTGTTGCCGGCGATGTGCACGCCGACCTGCTTGCCACCGACGAAGACCGGACCGCCGGAGTCACCGCCGTTGGTCAGCCCGTCGCCCCGCCGGGCCTTGATCAGTCCATTCGCGACACTGCTCACCGTCATCCTGGCGACCTTGAGATAACGCTGCAGGTCGCCGTCTTCGTTGTAGCCCCAGCCGTAAACGTGTTCCGTGTCGCCGACGGCGACGGAAGTCCCGAGGGACGCGTACGTCGTGCTCACCGAACGGTCGAGCCTCAGCAGCGCGATGTCGGCGCCGCTGGAGGGGGTGTGGATGGCGGTCACCACGGCGTACGTCCCGGCCCGGTGATCGACGTCGCCCACCCGGACGGAGTAGTCGGCGCCGGGTTCGTCGACGCAGTGCTCGGCCGTGAGCACCCAGCGGGCGCTGATGATCGAACCGGAGCACCACTGCTGCCCGTTCTGCTCGATCATGGCCGCCCACGGGCCGGACCGGGCGTATTCGCCGTCGATGATGGGGGCCGCGGTGGCGGCGGGGGCGACCGTCGTGAGGCCGGCGGCGCACAGCAGAGCGGTGAGAAGACCTCGGATGCGCATGGATGCCTTCCAATGCAGGGGAATCGGGGAAAGGAATGGGGAATCGGCAGGTTCACCCGTTCACGGCCGCGGCGGATCACCGGGGATCGCCCGGCCGGATCCGATCTCGGTTTTCCCATGCTAGGCAGGCGGATACGGCGGTTGATAGCGACTAAAGACGGGAACCGGACCAGCGCTTCCGGCACGTGAGTGCCGATGGCACCGATGGGTCACGGGGGCTTCGTGGCCTGCTGATCCTTGAAGTACGTGAAGGCCCCCTTCACTGCGCTAGACGCAATGAAGGGGGCCTTCACGTACCACGAGCTACTTCGCGGTCATCGGTGACGTAGCAGTTCCTCGGCGAGCAGGATCGTCCGCTCCGACAGCGTGACGGACAAGCGCTCGACCGATTCGCCGATCCGGCCCGCCTCCCGGCGCACTCCTTCGCCCGCGGGCACGCTGTGGCGCTCGGCGAGGCCTGCGAGCCTGCCGCCGGAGACCAGCACCAGATCGGCGAGCCGCTCGCCCAGTTCGGTCAGCCGGTTCGCCGTCCGGCCCGCGCGGCGCGCCACGAGGTCTTCGGTCTCGCGTCGCAGCTCCCGGACCGCGCA
The DNA here is from genome assembly GCF_024628825.1 of Amycolatopsis roodepoortensis. Classification (NCBI taxonomy): domain Bacteria; kingdom Bacillati; phylum Actinomycetota; class Actinomycetes; order Pseudonocardiales; family Pseudonocardiaceae; genus Amycolatopsis; species Amycolatopsis roodepoortensis. Next base: position 1,166,594 of record NZ_CP102415.1, on the reverse strand, counting down.
CCTGGACTCGTTCGCCGTCCCGGTGAGCGCGGACCTCAGGGTTTTCGTCACGTCCATCAGGGATCGACCTCCACGCGGCTAGCCTGCGCTCAGTGTACAGCTGTACACCGGATCTTCGGAATACGTGATCTGCCAGGGAACAAAAGAAGCCAAGTCTTGGAGAACGCGCGTAAGCGGTGTGCTCGATCAGTGGTCGCGTGAGAGCTGCCCGGGTGGACAGTCGCAAAATTTCTGAATCATGTCTACTTCTTGCATTTTGTCTCCGAGTTGTTGCATGCTCGTACGGCTCTGGCTCCTCCCCGCCGTCTCAAAGAAGAGAAGACGCCATGACACGTATGCGCCTGTCCCGGCTCATCGCCGGTCTCCTGGTCACGGGGCTTTCCGTCGCCGGGCTCTCCCTCGCCTCCGCCGCGAGCGGGCCACCACCCGATCCCGTCGTCGCCACCCCCGTTCCGGCCGCGCTCGCCGAAGTGCCGTTGACGCGCACGGTGTCGGCGAGCAGCGCGCTGCCCGGTTATCCCGTCGCGAACGCCGTCGACGGAAACCAGGAGAGCTACTGGGAATCCGCCAACAACGCGTTCCCGCAGTGGATCCAGGCCGACCTCGGCGTGGCGAAAACCCTCTCGCGGATCGTGCTGAAACTGCCCGCGGGCTGGGAATCCCGCACCCAGACGCTGGCGGTGCGCGGAAGCACCGACGGCACGGCGTTCACCGACCTCGCCGCGCCGGCCGGCTACGCGTTCGCTCCCGGCACCAACACCGTCACCATCCCGATGACGTCGTCGGCCCGGTACGTGCGGCTGCAGGTCACCGCGAACTCGCGGTGGCCCGCTGCGCAGCTCTCGGAATTCGAGCTGTACGGGCCGGACACCGGCGACACGCAGGCGCCGAGCGCGCCGTCGAATCTCGCGCTGACCGAGCCCGCCGCCGGTCAGATCCGGCTGACCTGGTCGCCCTCGGCGGACAACGTCGGCGTCTCCGGCTACACCGTCTATCGCGACGGGACGCCGGTCACCACGATCACCGGCACCACGTTCACCGAAGCCAGGCCCACGGGGGCACGGGTCGAGTACTTCGTGCGCGCCAAGGACGCGGCGGGCAACGAATCCGGCGACAGCAACCACGTCGTGCGCTCCGGCACGAGCGCGGGCGCGAACCTGGCGGCGGGCAAACCGATCGAGGCGACGTCGACCGTCCATTCGTTCGTCGCGGCGAACGCCAACGACAACAACACCGCCACGTACTGGGAATCCGCCGCGGGATACCCGAACGCGCTGACGGTGAAGCTCGGCGTCGACGCGGACGTCGACTCGGTCGTGGTGAAGCTCAACCCGGACTCGATCTGGGGCCCGCGGACACAGAACTTCGAGGTCCTCGGTCGTCCGCAGGGTTCCACCGCGTTCACCGCGCTGTCGGCGCGAGCCGACCACCGCTTCGACCCGGCCGGCAACCAGAACTCGGTCGTCATCCCGGTCAGCGGCCGCGCGTCGGAGGTGCGCCTGCAGTTCTTCGCCAACTCCGGTGCCCCCGGTGGCCAGGTCGCGGAATTCCAGGTGATCGGCACGCCCGCGCCGAACCCGGACCTCGTCGTCACCGGCACCACCTGGACGCCGTCGAACCCGACGGAGACCAGCAGGCTCGCCGTGTCGGCGACGGTGAAGAACGGCGGGACCGCGAACGCGGCCGCCTCCACCGTGAACGTCAGCCTCGGCGGCACCGTCGTCGGTGACGCGGCGGTCCGGGCGCTCGCCGCCGGCGAGTCCGCCACGGTGACCGTCGACGCGGGAACGCGTCCACAGGGGACCTACACCGTGGCCGCCACCGCCGACCCGGCGGGCACGGTGGCCGAACAGGACGAAACCAACAACACCTACACCTCGCCGACATCGCTGGTCGTCGCGCAGGCGCCGGGACCCGACCTCGAGGTCACCGGCATCACCTCGAACCCGCCCAATCCGGCCGCCGGTTCGGCGGTGTCCTTCACCGTCGCGGTGCGCAACCGGGGCACGAGCGCCGCGGGCACTTCGGTGACGCGGCTGGCCGTCGGCGGCACCACGCTGACCGGCACCACCGGTGCGATCGAACCGGGCGCGACCGCGAACGTCGCGATCTCGGGCACGTGGACCGCCGCCGACGGTGGCGCGACCTTGACCGCGACGGCCGACGCGGACGGCGCGGTCACGGAGACCAACGAGTCCAACAACAGCCTCTCGCGGGCGATAGTCGTGGGCCGCGGCGCGGCGGTCCCGTACGTCGAATACGAGGCGGAAGCCGCGCAGTACCAAGGACAACTGCTGGAAACGGACCCGCTTCGCACCTTCGGCCACACGAACTTCGCGACCGAATCCTCGGGCCGCAAATCCGTGCGGCTGGCGAATCAGGGGCAGTACGTGGAGTTCACGTCGGCGAACCAGGCGAACTCGATCGTCGTGCGCAACTCCATCCCCGACGCCCCCGGCGGTGGCGGTCAGGACGCGACGCTCAGCCTGTACGTCAACGGGACCTTCGCGCAGAAGCTGACATTGTCGTCCAAGCACAGCTGGCTCTACGGCAGCACCGACGATCCCGAAGGCCTGACCAACACCCCGCAGGCCAACGCGCGACGGCTGTTCGACGAGTCGCACGCGCTGCTGTCCCGGTCGTACCCGCCGGGCACGAAGTTCAAGCTGCAGCGGGACAGCGGTGACAACGCGGCGTTCTACATCGTCGACCTCATCGATCTGGAGGAGGTCGCCCCGGCGTCGGCGAAGCCCGCGAACTGCGTGTCGATCACGGAGTACGGCGCCGTGCCGAACGACGGGAACGACGATTCGGCGGCGATCCAGCGCGCGGTCACCGACGACCAGAACGGCGTGATCCCCTGTGTCTGGATCCCGGCGGGGCAGTGGCGGCAGGAGAAGAAGATCCTGACCGACGACCCGAACGTGCCCAACGGCGGCGGCCAGTACAACCAGGTCGGCATCTCCAACGTGACGATCCGCGGCGCCGGTATGTGGCATTCGCAGCTGTACTCGCAGATCGAGCCGCAGAACGCGGGCGGCATCAACCACCCGCACGAGGGAAACTTCGGGTTCGACATCGACAAGAACACGCAGATCTCCGACATCGCCATCTTCGGCTCCGGCCGGATCCGCGGCGGTGACGGCGGCGCGGAAGGCGGCGTCGGCCTCAACGGCCGCTTCGGCACCGGCACGAAGATCACCAACGTGTGGATCGAGCACGCCAACGTCGGCGCGTGGGTCGGCCGGGACTACAGCAACGTCCCGGCGCTCTGGGGCCCGGGTGACGGCCTGGAGTTCAGCGGGATGCGGATCCGGAACACCTACGCCGACGGCATCAACTTCACCAACGGCACCCGGAACTCGAAGGTGTTCAACTCGTCGTTCCGCACCACCGGTGACGATTCGCTCGCGGTGTGGGCGAACCAGTACGTGAAGGATCCGTCGCAGGACATCGCGCACGACAACGTGTTCGCCAACAACACGATCCAGCTCCCGTGGCGGGCCAACGGGATCGCGATCTACGGCGGCTACGGAAACAAGATCGAGAACAACATCGTCCACGACACGATGAACTACCCGGGCATCATGCTGGCGACGGATCACGATCCGCTGCCGTTCTCCGGGGAGACGCTCATCGCGAACAACGCCCTGTACCGCTGCGGCGGCGTGTTCTGGGGCGAGCAGCAGGAGTTCGGCGCGATCACGTTCTTCGCGCAGGGCAAGGACATCCCCGGGGTCGTGCTGCGGGACACGGAGATCCACGATTCGACCTACGACGGTGTCCAGTTCAAGACGGGCGGCGGCGTCGTGACCGTGGCCCTCACGAACGTCAAGATCGACAAGTCGAACAACGGTGCGGGCATCCTCGCGATGAGCGGCGCCCGTGGCAGCGCGACCTTGACGAACGTGACGATCACGAACTCCGCGAACGGTGACGTCGTCCGTGAGCCGGGGTCGCAGTTCGTGATCAACGGCGGTCCCGTGCCGGCGGTGGTCTCGTCGGGCCGTCGCGGTACGCGGTAGTCCGAAAGGTGTTGCGGGGGCCGGAGCGGGAGACCGTTCCGGCCCCTTTCACGTCCGGGCGGCCACTCCCGCCACGGCCAGCCGGAACAGGCGGCCGGCCTGTGCGGCGGGATCCGGGTGCTGCTCGGTGGCCAGGACGATGCCGACGATCAGCGTGATGAGATCGGCGACGGTGACCTCCGGCGCCACCACACCGTCCCGCGCGGCCTGCCGCAGGAGCGGATCCCCGGCTTCCTCGATGGCGGCGGAGCACGAGTTCTCGTGCGTGGGGCCGTCGTAGGCGAGCGCGGCGGCCAGGCCGCGGGCGGAGACGCAGTAGGTGACGACCTCGTCGAGCCACGTCAGGAGCGCCGTCCGGCTGTCGTCCTCGCCGGTCAGCTCGGCGGCGCGGGCGCACAACGCCGCGATCCGGCTCGCGGAGACCGCCTCCAGCAGCGCCCGGCGGGTGGGGAAGTGGCGCCGGACGGTCGCCGAGCCGACGTTGGCGGTCCGCGCGATCTGCTCCAGGGAGGCGCCGGAGCCGTGGGCGGCGACCTCCTCCTCGGCGACCGCGAGGATGCGCGCGTAATTGCGCCGTGCGTCGGCGCGCCGGCCGTCGGACATGTCTTCACCTCGGAGTTTGCGTAAGTGGCGGGCCCCGCCATATCGTAGCGGACGATAAGTGGCGGGCCCCGCCACTTAGTTGACCGAAGGAGTCCCCATGTCCCCAGCACCCGTTTTGGTCACCGGCGCCACCGGCAGGCAGGGCGGTGCGACCGCCAGGGCCCTGCTCGCGGCCGGTGTTCCCGTCCGCGCGCTGGTGCGCGACCCGGCCAGGGCGAAAGCCGTCGAAGCGCTCGGCGCCGAACTCGTCGTCGGCGATCTCCACGACGTCGATTCCGTGATCCGCGCGGCCAAGGGGGCGCGCGCCGTCTTCTCGGTACAGATGCCGGGCATCAGTGCCGAAGGTTTCGACTTCGACGGCGAGGTGACCCAAGGCGTCAACCTCATCGAGGGCGCGAAGGCGGCCGGGGTGCCACAGTTCGTGCACACCTCCGTTTCGGGTGCCGGTCAGCACGTCGAGGCGGACGGCTGGGCCGAAGGTCGCTGGACGTCGATGGAGCCCACGCTGGGTGCCAAGGCCGCGATCCAGGACCGTCTTCGCGAAGCCGGCTTTCCCCAGTGGACACTGCTCAAGCCGGGCTTCTTCATGGAGAACTTCCTGCCCGACATGAAGTTCCTGTTCCCGCGCGGGGTGGACGGCGGTCTGGTGAGCGTCATCAAGCCGTCGACGTCGCTGTCGCTGGCGGCCGTCGACGACATCGGCACCGCGGCCGCCGCGGCCATCGCCGAACCGGAGCGGTTCGCCGGGATCGAACTGGAGCTGGCGAGCGACTTCCTGACCATGGCGGAGATCGCCGAAGTCCTGTCCGGTGTGCTGGGCACCCCGCTGACGGCGCCGGAGATGACCGTCGAGCAGGCGGTCGCCGCCGGGATGCCGCCGATGGGTGCCTCGCACGAGTGGCTGAACGTGGTCGGCCAGCCGGGGCGTCCGGAATTCGCCCGCGAACTGGGTCTCCCGCTCACCGGATTCGCCGAGTGGGCGCGAAAATCCCTTGCGTAGTACGTGATCGTCGAGGCATGCGCATCGAGCCTCTGCTGGACCATCTCGACCGCGAGGATCCGGGCGGTGTCCTCGGGTTGTATCTCTACGGCTCCGCCGTGGCGGGCGGACTCAAACCGGACAGCGACGTCGATCTGCTGCTGGTCACCCGCCGCTCGCTCGGCGAATCGGAACGCGCCGCGCTGGTGTCCCTGCTGTTGCGGGTTTCGGGATGGCGTGGCCACGCCGCCCGATTCCCCGGCGCGGCGGGCCGCCGTCCGATCGAGTTGACCGGCGTCGTGGCCGGGGACAGGCCGTCGCGCCGGGATTTCCAGTACGGGGAATGGCTGCGGGAAGACTTCGTCCAAGGTGGACTTCCCCGGCCCGCGGAGGATCTCGACGTCGTGATCCTCGCGGCCACCGCCCATGCGGCGCATCGCGTCCTGCGCGGCCCCGCGCTCACCGATCTCCTCGATCCGGTGCCGCGGGGCTTGCTCCGCGACGCGGCGCTCGGCGTCGTCCCCGGTCTGCTCTCCGAGATCGAAGGCGACGAACGCAATGTCCTGCTCACCCTCGCGCGCATCGTCGTGACGGTCGAGACGGGCGCGATCGTCTCGAAGGACGTCGCGGCGGCGGCCGTGGCGCCGACGCTCGACGGTGACGGACGTGCGCTGCTCGACCGTGCGCGAGCGGGCTACCTCGGTACGGCTTCCGACGACTGGGCCGGACTTTCGGCCGAGGTGGCCTCGCTCGCGGGCGCTCTCGCGGACCGGGCGAGGGGTGATTGACAAGGCGCTGGCGGCCGGGTCCGATCCGGTCGGGCAGGTCCAGGTGAAGTAGCTCCCTAGTTGACAAGTCCTATAGGTGACTAGTCTACTAGTGGCATGGTTCTCTCCCGCCTCATCCTGGGGTTGCTCGCCCTCGCGCCCATGACCGGCTACGACCTCAAACGCCATTTCGAGTCGACCGTCGGGCATTTCTGGGCGGCGGACAAGGCGCAGATCTATCGCACCCTCGCCCGGCTCGTCGCGGACGGGCTCGCGGAGGTCGAGAAGGTGGCCGGCTCCGGGGCGCCGGACCGGCAGGAGCACCGCATCACCGCCGCGGGGCGGGCGGCGCTCGCCGAGTGGCTGGCGAGCGAGCCCGAGCGGCATGTCGAACGCGACCCGTTCCTCGCGCGGGTGTTCTTCGGCGCGGATCTCGACGACGACGCCTTCCGCTCCCTCCTGGCGGCCCGTCGCGACGCGACCCGGGCGCGGCTGGAGCGGTTCGAACGGACGCGGGCGGAGGCCGGCGCGCCCGACCGGGCGGCCAGGCTGCGACTGTCCACACTGGACTACGGAATCGCGAACCTGCGCGTCGAACTGGACTGGCTCGACGCGGTCGAGAAGGAGCTCGCGTGAACACGTTCCCCGAAGTGCATTCCGCCGGGACGGCCACGACGGAGCGGCCGGTGGTACTGCTGCACGGCGGCAACGTCGCGAACTGGATGTGGGAGCCGCAACTGTCCGCGTTCGACGATCGGACGGTGCTCACGCCGGATCTGCCGGGATTCGGCGAACGGGTCGGCGAGGACTGGCCGGGGCTGGACGCGGTGGCGGACGACGTCGTCGCGAGAGTGACCGGACACGGTGTCGACGGTCCGTTCGACCTCGTCGGGCTTTCCCTTGGAGCGCTCACGGCGCTGCGCGTGCTGGCGCGGCACCCGGACCGGGTGAGTTCGGCTTTCCTGACCAGCGCGCCGCTCACGCCCGCCGGTGCCGGGATGCGCTTGTACTGCGCGCTGCAAGCGGCGTTCTCGCGAGCCCGCTGGTACTGGCGCGCCCAGGCGGCTGTCTTCGGGCTCCCCGGGGACAGCCGTGCCCGGTATATCGAGCACGGTCTCTCGGTGCGCCGCGAAACCGCGGCCGCGATGGCCGCCGATGTATGCGCGGGCGGGGTGCCCGCGGACTTGCGTCGCTATACCGGGCCGCTGCTCGCGATAGCGGGGGAGAAGGATTCCTCGGCGGTGCGACGCTCGCTCTCGGAAATCGCGCGGGCCGCGCCGCAGACGCGGTCACGGTTCGCGCTGGGGATGCACCACATCTGGAACGTGGAGGACCCGGAACTGTTCAACGGCGTTCTTCGCGCTTGGCTCGGGGGAACCGTGGATCCGCGTCTCGTGAGCTGACCGCCGGTTCGACGCTGAGCGTGCCCGCGGCCGTGTCCAGTACGGCGAGCGGTCCCAGTGGAAGGGAAAGCGGGTCCGCGCCGTGCCCGACGTCGATGCCGCCGAGTACCGGAACGCCCAGTGAGCCCAGGCGGTCCTTGAAGACGTCGACGAGGGTCCAGCCGCGATCGGTGTAGTCCTCGAAACCGGGGAACCGGCCGAGCGCGACCCCTCGTACGCCGTCGAGCGCGCCGGATCGGATCAGCTGGGTCAGCTGGCGGTCGATCTGCCCAGGCCGATCGTCCGTTCGGCTTCGAGGAAAAGGATGGTGCCCGCCAGCGACGGCAGGCCCGCGCCGATCGCGTGGGCGACGGTGCCCAGGTTGCCGCCGACGAGGTGGCCGGTGGCGGTGCCGGGCACTTCGGCCTCGACGGTCATGGCCCGCGGGTCGCGGTGGAGGACGGCGGGTTCGCCGTCCATCAGCAGCCGCCGGGTAGCGGCCGCGGAACGGGGACCCGCCAGGAAACCGTGGATCCCCGCCAGCCCGCAGTGCCGCCAGAGCGCGAGATGGAGGGCGGTGATGTCGCTGAAGCCGACCATCGGTTTGGGATCGGCGCGGATCGCGGCGAAATCGAGGTCGTCGGCGATGCGGTACGCGCCCGCGCCGCCGCGGGTGGCGATCACGGCGCGGATGGCCGGGTCGCGGAACGCGTCGTCGAGATCGGCCAGCCGGTCTTCGTCGCTGCCCGCCATGTAGCCCCAGCGATCGAGCGCGTGCGTGCCGATTTCGACGACCAGTCCCCAGCTTTCCAGGACCGCCGCGGTCTCGGCGACCAGCTCGCGGCTGGGAAAGCTGGCGGGGGAGACGAGGCGGACGTGATCACCCGGTCTTGGGGCCGGCGCGACCACGGTGCCGCGTGAGGCTGTCACCGGATGATCGTGTCAGAGCACCGGGATCTCCGCCCACACCGTTTTGCGTCCCGCGCGGGCGATCACACCCCATCGGGCGCTGATCGCGTCGACCAGTGCCATCCCTCGCCCGCGGGGGCTCGTCGGATCCGCTTTCGTCACGCGGTACGGCCGCAGGCGCGGCCGATGGTCGTCGACTTCGACCCGGACGACGTCCCGGCCCGAGGGTACGGAGACCCTGAGCTCGGCGACGCCGTCCGCGTGTTCGTGCGCGTTGGTGACCAGTTCCGTGGTCAGCAGCTCGGTGTCCGCGATGGTGGTGCGGCCGACCTCGCTCAGCCGCTCTCGCAGCCAGGCACGGATCTCCCCCAATGGCGGGGCGATGCCGGCGGGGAATTCGTAAGCCTGTCGTGTTCTCGTGATACCCACGCGTTCTCCTTAGCGGGTTTCCCAGCTTGGCCAAGAGCATGGGCGCGGTAAGGGAGTACCCAGGGAACGCGGGATTCACACGCGGGAGCTGCCGGCGATCGCGGTGACCCTGATCTCGACCCGCATCTTCGGCGCGCCGAGGGCAGGCACGCCGGTCTCGGTCCAGATCGGTGCGCGGTCGCCCATGTGCTCGCGGAACTGCTCGACCATCACGCGGTTGTGGGTCTCGCCGATGAAACCTGGAGTCTCCGGCACGTGGTACGAGTTCACGGCGATGACGTCGCGCCAGGTGGCGCCCGCCGTGGCGAGGGTCCGCTCGACGTTCTCGAAGGCCTTGACGATCTCGTCCTCGAGCGATTCGGGGAAGTTCAAGTCGTCGTCCCAGCCGCCCTGCCCGGAGATCTCGACGCGATCGCCGACGCGCACCGCCTGGCTGTAGCGCATCACCTTCAGCTGCCGGTCGCCGTATCCGGGCGTGGCGAAGAACTCCGGCTCGGTCATGGTGGATCCTCTCGTTGACTTCATGCTTGAAGTCAAGCTACCACGATTTGACTTCACGTGTGAAGTCGCCGGGTTCTGGGTAAGGTTCCGCCATGGCCGCCCCGGACCCCGACGAAGCGCTCTGGCTGAACCCTGCCGAAAAGGAGGCCTGGACCGGGCTGGTCTCCCTCGTCCTCCTGCTGCCGGGGCGGCTCGAGTCGCCGCTGCAGCACGACGCCGGGCTGACGCTGTTCGAGTACCTGACCCTCAGTCATATTTCGGAGGCCCCGGAACGGCGGCTGCGGATGAGCGAGCTGGCCTACCTCGCCAACGGCTCGCTCTCCCGTCTGTCCAATGTGGTCAAACGCTTCGAGCAGCGGGGCTGGGTAAAGCGGATGCCGGATCCCGCCGACGGCCGGTACACACTCGCCATGCTCACCGACGACGGTTACGACGTGGTCGCCGCGGCGGCGCCCACGCACGTCCGTTCGGTGCGGGAGCTCGTCCTCGACCCGCTGACCGCGGAGGATCAGCGGGCGCTGGCCCGGATCGCCGCCAAACTGCGGACGCGGCCCGCCGACCTCGCCTAGGTACTTCGAGGCGGTCGATCGTGTGCGCGAAGGTACCTTGTGCCCGCGTTCCGGACTCTGGTCCTCTGACGGGGTTCAGTCCACGCGAAGAGGGGGAACTCTCGTGTTCAAGAAACTATCCGCCGTCCTGTCGGTGTTTTCGATCGCGCTCCTGGGGCTCGCGGGAACGGCGCAGGCCGGGATCGTGCAATGGTCCGACGGTTACGAATCGAATCCCCATGGCGTATGGGAGCGGGGGATCCAAGGCGGTGACGGGCATTCCTGGTTCGACATCGGTATGGGAGTGGCGCGGACCGGCAACAACAACGGCTGGCTCTTCGCCGACAACGGATGGTCGGCGATGAGGACCGCGAAATCGCTCGCCGGTTTCCCGGCGAATCGATCGAATTGCGCCGCCGCGATTTACGCCGACCCGGTCGGCGGCGGGGCGAACATCGGCCTCGAGATCTGGGACCCCAACGGCTGGCGGAAAATCTCCCACACGGTGAAGTGGATCGACGACTGGGCGGGTTATCAGCTCATCACACTGACCAATCTCAATCTGAACGGCGTGGGTACCGTCTATCTCCAGCCGATCTACGGCAACAACGGCGGACCGGCGAAGTACATCCGCTCGGACGACGCGATCATCCAATGCGTCTACTGACCGAGGTCTCGCCGAGGTATCGACCGTTGCGACATTCGGTGATCATCCGCCGTTGAATTCCGGTTTCCGTCCGCCGAGGTGTTCACGGAAACGCCTGAATCTTCGGCACCCTTCACGCTGAAGAGTGAAAGGTGTCGAAGTCCCTTCGGCTGGACGGCGCAATGCGGACCTTGTCCGCGTAGCCCGGATTCGCGGTAACAGCCCGTTGGGCGCCTTAGCTCAGGGCACCCGGGTGAAGCCCGGCACCCGCGCTAACGAAAAACGAAATATTCCGTCTTCTTCACCGAGCCCACAGGAATTCCGGCTCCGGCCGGGTCTCGAAAGGGAAGTCCATGTCACGAAGACCATCGCTCGTCGTCCTGGCCGCCGTTTCGGCGATGCTCGCGTCCACCGCGGTCGCCGCCGCGGCTCCGCCGGGAGTGGATCCGGCCGCGCTCGATCTCACCCTGAACGCGGGGCAGAGCACGACCGTGACCAAGAACGTGACGACCTCTGCCGTACCGCCGAATCCCGATCTCGTCCTGCTCGCGGACACCACCGGCAGCATGGGCGGGCCGATCGGCAACGTGCGGACGAACGCCGGCGCCATCACCGGTGACGTCCTCGCCGCGCAGCCGACCGCCCAGTTCGGTGTCGCCGAGTACAAGGACTTCACCGACTCGGTGCCGTTCAAGGTCAATCAGGGCATCACGGGGGACACGACCGCCGTGCAGGCGGGGATCGACCAGTGGGTGGCCACGGGCGGCGGGGACACGCCGGAGGCGAACCTGAACGCGCTCTACCAGCTGGCCACCGGCGCGGTGGCCTTCCGGCCGGACGGCACCCGCATCATCGCGTGGTTCGGCGACGCGCCGTCGCACGACCCGAGCGGCGGGCACACCCTGGCCCAGACCATCGCGGCGCTGCAGGCGGCGAAGATCCGCGTGGTCGCCGTCAACGTCGGTGCCCTCGACGCCACGGGCCAGGCCTCCGCCATCACCTCGGCCACGGGCGGGGTGCTGCTGAACAACGTCCCGGCCGGTCAGGTCTCCCAGGCCATCCTGGACGGCATCAAGGCCATCGAGGTCACGGTGACCCCGAAGGTGACCAGCTGCGATCCGCAGCTCACCGTCACCAACGCCCCGGCCAGTGTCACGGTGGCCAGCGGCGGGGTCGCCACGTTCACCGAGACGATCTCGGCCGCCGCCGGTGCCGCTCCCGGCACCTACCAGTGCGTCGTCGACTACCAGGTCGACGGGGCTTCGCGGGGATACATCGAGACCACGACCGTGCGCGTGCTCGGCCTGAGCATCGACGACGTGACCGTCGGCGAGGGATCCGGCGGCGCGCAGGTGCCAGCGACGTTCACGGTGTCGCTGCTCGGCGGCCCCAGCCCGAATCCGGTGACCGTCCAGTACGCGACCGCCAACGGCACCGCGTCCGCGCCCGCCGACTACACGGCGACGAGCGGGACGGTCACGTTCGCCCCGGGCCAGACGACCAGGCCGGTGACCGTCCTGGTCAACCCGGACACCGTCGACGAGCCGAACGAGACGTTCACGGTGAACCTCTCGGCCCCGTCGGGCGCCGGTCTCATCGACGCGACCGGGGTCGGCACGATCGTCGACGACGACCGTGACGGCGTCTTCTCCTGCACCGGCACCGCGGCGAACGTCCTCGGGGTGACCGCGGCGCGGGCGAACCCGGCCAACCTGCCTTGTGCCGACGACAGCAGCACCGTCGCCGCCGCGACGCTCAACGCCGGCCTGATCAAGGTCGACACCAAGGTGCTGACCGCGTCGACCGATCTCACGCCGGACGACCAGTCGGCGGCCCCGGCCGCGGGCGATCGCGCGCTGGCGTCGGCCAAGATCGACAAGACGGTGATCAGCACGCTCGGGCTGACCGTCGAACTCGGTGTGATCCAGTCGCAGGCGACCGCGACCTGTCAGCCGTCTCCGGGCGGGCTCGCCCCGGTGCTGGCGGGCAGTTCGAACGTCGCCTCGTTGAAGATCAACGGTGAGTCGATCACCGTGGGCTCGACGCCGCTGACCATCCCGCTGGTCATCGGTTCGCTGAAGCTCAACGGCCAGACCGTGGCGAACGGCGTGGTGAAGCAGCAGGCCGTCGCGCTGGACACCGCGCTCGCGAAGATCGTGCTCGCGGAGTCCCAGGCCGACGTGCACGGAACCTCGGCGCATCCGGCGGGCAACCCCTGCCGTCGCTGAGCCGGTGAATCCCGCCGGGACGGACGGAACCTCGTCCGTCCCGGCGGGCTGCTCAGGGAAGGGCCTTCACCGCGGCCGCGGTGGCGTCCGCCAGGAGCTTGTTGTCGATCTTGGCGTCCTTCTCGGACCGGTCGGTCAGCACCGAGATGACGATCGGCGCCCGGTTCGGCGGCCACACGACCCCGATGTCGTTGCGCGTGCCGTAGGCCGCCGTCCCGGTCTTGTCGGCGACCGGCCAGCCGGGCACCCCGGCGCGGATGTTCTGGTCGCCGGTGGTGCTGGCCCGCATCATGTCGACCAGGATCTTGCGTTTGTCCTCGGGGAGGGCGTCGCCGAGCGCGAAGGCGCGCAGGCCCACGGCGAGCGCACGGGGTGTGCTGGTGTCCCGGGCGTCCCCGGGGAAGGTGTCGTTGAGTTCGGGTTCGATCCGGTCGGCGTGGCTAGTGGTGTCGCCGATCCCGCGGAACACCGCATTGAGCCCTTCGGGGCCGCCGAGTTCGCGGAAGAGCAGGTTCCCGCCGGTGTTGTCGCTGTACCGGAGGGTCGCGTCCATGACGGCGCGCAGCGGCATCCCCGTCGCCACGTGTTTCTCCGTGACCGGTGAGTTCACCACCAGGTCCTTACGCTCGTAGGTCACCGTGCGGTCCAGCTCGGCGACCGGTGTCCGCCGCAGGACACCGCCGGCGCTGAACACCTTGTGCGTCGAGGCGTAGGCGAAACGCTCGTCGGCGCGGAAGGCGACCTCGCGACCGGTCGCGGTGTCCACCGCGTACACCCCGAGCCGGGCGCGATAGGTGCGTTCGAGCTGTTCGAAGTCGGCGCGCCCGGTCGCCGCGACCGGAGTAGCGGCGGCCGGCGGGGGCGCTGGGGCGGGTGTGGAACACGCGGCGAGTGACGCGACCGAGAGCGCCAGCAGGGCGGCCCAGCGGCGAGAAGTGACGGACATGCACGCAGTCTGTCCGGCACCGTTCATGCTGTCCAAGACACGAACGGCCCCTTTCATGCACTATCGGCATAGTATGTGGTCGTGGACCTGATCGAGAGCTGCCGGGCGTTCGTGAGCGTGAGCGAAGCCGGGACCTTCACCGCGGGAGCCGCGATCGCGCGTATCCCGCAGCCGGTGGCGAGCCGCCGGATCGCCGCGCTGGAACGGCATTTCGGTGAGCGGCTGTTCGACCGCTCCACCCGCCGCGCCGTGCTCACCCCGTTCGGCCGCGACATGCTGCCGTCGGCGAAACGGCTGGTGGCGCTGGCCGACGCCATGGAGCACGACGCGCAGCGCGCCAGACTGCGGCCGATGCGGCTGGCGATGCCGGACACCTGCACCGTCCGGGAGCTCGCCGAACTCGACGCCGCGGCGCGAGCGCTGGACGTCTTCCTGGAGTTCCGGCAGGCGCCGCCGGGAGAGCGGGCGGAACTCGTGCGCACACAGGAGGTCCGCGCGGCGCTCGCCGCCGTTCCCGCCGAAGAGGGCACCTGGACGGTGCCGCTCGGGCTGGCGGGCGGCGGCAGGCCGCGGGCGGGCGCCCTCCACCTGGAAACGCTGCGCGTCGGCCGGTCCGGCCGGTCGCCCCGCCGGGTCTGGATCCAGCCGGAGGACGACGTCCCGCATATCCGGGATCGCCTCTTCCGCGTCCGTGACTCGGTGGGCCTGCGGCCCGCGCAGGTGTCCGTCGCCGGCGCGCTCACCGCGGCCGCCGCGGCGGTGTTCGGTTCGGACGATCTGCTGCTCTGCTCGGCGGCCCAGGCCACCGACCTCGGACTGAACTGGCGGCCGATCGGGGAAACCCGGCTCGCGCGCGGGTTCGAGATCACGGCGGGGCCCGGCGAGGACGCGCAGCGGCTCCGGGCACGATTGTGGCCGGACATCGCCCGGTGTCTCGGCGCGGAGGAGACGACATGAACACGGAGACCCTGCTCCTCGGGCTGCGCGCCGAACTCGACGACGGCGGCCTGCGCGGTTCGTTCCTCGTGCGCGATCTGCGGACCGGACACGAGATCGGCATCGACCCGGACCTGGAGTTCCCGAGTGCCTCGCTGGTGAAGATCCCGCTCGCCGCGGCGACCCTGGAGCGGATCCGCCGGGGTGAACTGGACGGCTCCGCGCCGATCGACGTCGAGCCGGGACGGGCCACCGCCCCCGGACCGACCGGGCTGACGCGGTTCCGGCATCCGGCCAGGGTGGCGATCGACGACCTGCTCTACCTGACGATGGCCATCAGCGACGAGACCGCCGCGGACGCGCTCTTCGCGCTGACCCCGCCCGCCGAGGTCACCAGGATGACGCGCGAATGGGGCGTTTCCGGGATCACCGCGCGGCATCCGGCCGCGGACCTCAGCGACACACCCGCCGAACGGTTCGCCCCGGCCGACGTCCACCTCGCGCACGCGCTCGCGATCAGCGCGGGTACCGCCGGGCGGGGCCATCCCGTTCCGCAGCTCGACGTCACCCGGGCGAGTTCCGGTTCGGCGCGCGCGTTCGTGAACCTCCTCGAAGCACTGTGGAAACCGTCCAAAGTGGACGAAGGGGTCGCGGCGCGGGTGCGTGAACTCATGGGACTGAACCTGCTGCGTCAGCGACTCAGCCCCGATTTCGTCTCGGACGCCACGAAATGGTCGTCGAAGACCGGCACGGTGCTGAATCTGCGGCACGAGGTCGGGGTGGTCGAACACGCCGACGGCGGGCTGTACGCGATCGCCGCGCTGACCGGATCCCGGGTGCCCGCCGCGATCCAGCCGGAGGCCGAAGTGCTGATGGCCCGAGTGGCGCGGGCGTTGCGGGATCATCTGCGCGAAGGGTGACGTCACGTTTTCCGCCGCCGCCCGGTTCTCAAGGGGGAGAACCGGCGAAGTGGAGGATCGGCATGAAGGTCGTCATCGTGTGCGTTTCGGTGTCCCACGGCAATACGGCGAGGGTCGCCGAAGTACTTGCGGGGGCTCTCGGCGCCCGCGTCGTCAGCCCCGAGGAGATCGACCCCGCCGAGCTCGATTCCTGTGACCTCGTGGGGTTCGGCTCGGGGATCTTCGGCATGGACTTCCATCCGCGCCTGCGGCGTCTCGTCGAAGAGATGCCGCCGAAGCAGCGGAGGAAGGCGTTCGTGTTCAGCACCAGCGGGTTGCCGGAACCGCGATTCCGGCGGTACACCCGTCGTCTGGCACGGTCGCTCCGCCGCAAGGGCTTCGACGTGGTGGACACGTTCTCGTGCCGGGGTTTCGACACCTGGCTCCCGTTCCGGCTCGTCGGGGGTATCGCCAAGAACCGGCCTGGTACGGCCGATCTCGAAGCGGCGCGACGGTTCGCCGCCGGGCTCGGTGGGTGACGCACCGTGTTTGCGCTCCGTCCGGCGTGGGTATCAGCGGCGCGTGCTCGATCATTCGTACTTCCCGGAACTGAGGGACCAGCGTCTCGTCGTCGACTACGACGACGCCGACGACCCGGTCCTGCTCCGCCCCGACGGATCGCCGATCGACACGTGGCGGGAGAACTACCCGTACACGACGCGGATGTCGCGCGAGGAATACGACGTCGTGAAACGGTCGCTGCAGATCGAACTGCTGAAACTGCAGTACTGGATCAAGGACACCGGCGGGCGCATGGTGATCCTGTTCGAGGGGCGCGACGCGGCGGGCAAGGGCGGCACGATCAAACGGTTCACCGAACACCTCAACCCACGCGGCGCGCGAGTGGTGGCGCTGAGCAAGCCCACCGAACGCGAGCAGGGGGAGTGGTACTTCCAGCGCTACGTGAACCACCTGCCCACCGAGGGCGAGATCGTGCTGTTCGACCGGTCCTGGTACAACCGCGCCGGCGTCGAACGGGTGATGGGGTACTGCACGGACGAACAGTACGAGCGCTTCATGCGACAGGCGCCGACGTTCGAGGAGATGCTCGTCGACGACGGGATCATCCTCGTCAAACTCTGGTTCTCGGTGTCGAGGTCCGAGCAGCGGACCCGGTTCCTCATCCGGCAGGTCGACCCGGTGCGGCAATGGAAACTGAGCCCCAACGACATCAAGTCGCTCGACCGCTGGGACGCCTACACCGAGGCGAAGGTCGCGATGTTCCGGTCCACCGACACGGAGATCGCGCCGTGGACGGTGGTCAAGAGCAACGACAAGAAACGCGCGCGCGTCGAGGCGATGCGCAGCGTCCTCGCCCGCGTGGACTACGCCGACAAGGACGAGGACGCCGTCGGCGACCCGGATCTGAAAGTGGTCGGCGCCGCGGCGACCCTGCTGGAGGAGGGGGAGGACGAGGCGTCGCTCAGCCCGACCCCGATCGCGCCGTCGCCGGACCCCGACCACGGACCGGGCCTGCACCCGTAACTCACGTGATCAGAGGCGTAACTCGCGTGCTTGAAGGCGTAACTCGCGAGTTACGCCTCTGATCACGCGAGTTACGTGTCCGATCACGCGAGTGTCGAGATCCTGCCATGTCGGGTATCCGCCACCTTCCGGCCGTGTGGGAAAGCTGATCACCCGTCTTTACTTCACGTACGGACGTCGGGGGGCTCCTGTCGAAAGGGATCATGGTGATCAGTAGTACGAGAAAGACGCGGAGGGGCACGGTGGCCGTGGTCGCCGGTGCGTTCCTGGCCTCCGGCCTGGTGCCGGCCCCGGCCGCGGGTGCGGCACCCGCGGTCAAGGCCGATCCGGACACCGCGGCGCTCGCCGGCGCGCTGACCAATCAGACCGTGGCCTGGGGCGAGTGCTCGTTCCCGTCGGTCGCGCCGGCGACGGAAGCCGAACTGAAGAAGGTCAAGGGCCTCGCCTGCGCCACCGTCCAGGTGCCGCGCGACTGGCACAACCCGCAGGACGGCAACACCATCGGCGTCCGCGTGTCCAAGACCGCGACCGCCTACCCCGGCACCGGCAGGCAGGGCATCGCGCTGGTCAACCCCGGCGGGCCCGGCGGCGAAGGTCTCCCGTGGGGCGCCGCGATGGCGATGCGCAGCCCCGTGCTGGCCTCGCAGTACGACTTCGTCGGTTTCGACCCCCGCGGCGTCGGCCAGAGCACCCCGCTGACCTGCAGCTACACCGTCCCGGACAGCACGGATCAGAACGTGATCAGCCGGGCGAAGGTCGAGGGCTGCCTGAAGAACCCGCTGACGAAGTTCATCACCACCGAGCAGACCGCCTACGACATGGACTTCATCCGGGTGCTGCTCGGGGAGAAGAAGACCAGCTACATCGGCTACTCGTACGGCACCTGGCTCGGCACCTGGTACGCCACCACGTTCCCGTCCAAGGCGCACCGGTTCCTGCTCGACTCGTCGACCGACGCGAGCCGCTCGACGCTGGAGAAGACCTGGGACCTCCAGCCGCGCAGCCGTGACCGCCAGTTCCAGGAGGCGCTGCTGCCCTACGTCGCGCGCAACGACGCCAAGTACAAGGCGGGCACCGATCCGCTCGAGATCCGCCGCAACTGGGAGAAGGCGGGCGGCACCCGGGAATTCGCGGGCATGCTCTACGCGGCGTGGTTCATCATCCCGGCGATGTACGACACCAGCCAGTACCCGTCGGCGGCTTCCATGGTCGCCGCGCTCGCGAAGGGACCGGCGCCCACCGGAACCGACGCGGAGAAGCTGGAGCAGGTCGTCGCGAAGGCGCTCGCCACCCCCGGGCTGACCGACGCGAACAAGGCGTTCCTGAACAAGGCCAAGGGCAACGCGCTGGAGGCCATCGCGAAGAAGGACTCGGTCGAGCGCAAGGCCTCCTACCAGGGTGGCGCCGAGGTCGAGACCTGGGACGCCGCGTTCGAGGCGATCCGCTGCCAGGACGGCCAGTGGAACCAGAACCTGCACTACTGGAATTTCTGGCAGGCCGATCTGACCGTGAACGCGCCGTTCATCGCGCCGATCATGGCCCTGTCGGGTGCGCCGCTGTGCGCGTTCTGGCCGACCCCCAACGCCAAGCCGGCGCCGGACGCCAAGACGTTCCCGAAGGTGCTGATCGCGCAGACCGAACTCGACGCGGCGACGCCGTACGAGGGCGCGCTGGCCACCGCGAACGGACTGCCGGGCGCCAAGATGATCAGTGTCGACAACGAAGGCAGCCACGGGATCTTCCCGTACAACACCGACTGCGTCGACGACCCGATCGTCGCCTACTTCCAGACCGGGCTCACGCCGAAGAAGAAGTTCACCGGCTGCCAGGGTCTCCCGCTGCCGGGTGAGGACAAGACGGTCGAGGTCGGCGGTCACCTCGGGCACGACGGGAAGATCAAGATCAAGATGATCACGCCCCAGGTGCGCAAGGCGAACGAGATCGTCCGTGAGCTGCTGGAAGGCACCGCGACGCCGGAAGCGGACGAGAAGGGCATGCCCGCCAACGCCTAGTCTCGGATGGTGTCGACGAGAGGCTCCCGCGGTTCGCGGGAGCCTCTCCGTCATGATCTGTGACGGTTTCGTTATCGGTCCAGGCGCACGATCCGGCCGTTTTCCCGCTCAAGAACCATGAGCCGTGACATCGATGTCACGTCGATCGATCCTGGGGTGGGGGAGGAGAAGCGTCATGCTCGCCGAGTCGCGGGGCCTGTCGATGGAGGCCGAGCAGCTGTACCGGGCCCTGCTGGACGGGCGTCCGATCACGCCCGGCGCCGAGCTGGCGGAGCTGGAGCGGTTCGGCCTGATCCGGGCCGGCGCGTCCGGGGTCGAGGTGTGCCCGCCGCGTGCGGCGCTGTCGGCGTTCGCGGCGCAGCACGAGGCCGCGGCGATCCGCGCGCGGGAAGCGGCCGAGGTGCTCGGCGCCGCCTATTCGCTGCGCACGGGCCGGGACGCGGACTTCGTCGAGGTGCTGCGCAGCCGCGACGAGGTGATCGCCACCTTCGAAGCCATGCAGACCCAGGCTGGTGCCGATATCGTCGCGCTGGACCCGGGGTCGTACATGAGCCCGAAGGCCGAAGTGAGCACGGTGCAGCCCGGTTCGATGGCGCGCGGCATCGCGTACCGCGTCGTCTACGACTCGTCCGTGCTGCAGCACGACGACGGATTCGCCCAGGTGCAGTCGAGTATCGCGCTCGGCGAGCAGGCCAGGGTGTTCCCCGGGCTGCCGCTGAAGCTGGTGATCGCCGACAGCAACCGGGCGCTGATCGCGGTCCCGAATTCCGACGCCGGTGACGTCCTCGCCCTGCTGATCCATCCGTCGATGCTGCTGAGCGCGCTGATCGAGTTGTTCGAATCCTTCTGGCGGATGGCCGTGCCCGTGCGGGCGGGCGGCCCGGACGACGCCGAAGCGGCGCAGGAACCGACCGTCGCCACACGCCGCCTGCTCGCGCTGCTGAGCGGAGGCCTGACCGACGAGGCGATCGCGCGCGAGCTCGGCATCAGCGAGCGCACGGTGCTGCGGCGGATCAGCCGGTTGCAGGAACTGCTCGGCGCGCGGACCCGCTTCCAGCTCGGAGCGCAGGCTTCGCGCCAGGGCTGGTTATAGCGCGAGTGTGAAGAGGGCGGGCGGGAATTGTCACGTGGGTGGGGGGTCGCGTCTCGTGAGTGGTAAGGACGGTTAGAACCGTCTTTGCCACTCACGAGGATGGACAATGAGAGCGACGCTGCTCATGATCGGGCTCGGGGCCTTCGTCACCACCCTCGACAACACGATCGTCGCGGCGGGCGCGCCTTCGCTCGCCCGCGAACTCGGGCTCGATCTCCCCACGCTGCAATGGGTGAGCATCGGCTACATGCTTCCGTTCGCCGGGTTGCTGCCGGTCGCGGGAACGCTGGTGGACCGCTGGGGCCAGGCCGCGACCCTGCGGGCGGGGCTGCTCGCGTTCGGCGCCGGCGCGGCCGCCGGAGGGTTCGCCACGACGGCGTGGCTCGTGATCTCCGCGCGGGTGCTGCAGGGTGCCGCCGCGGCGTTCCTGGTCCCGGCCCTGCTCAGCCTGCTCCGCACCGATCTCGACGCGCGAAGACGGGCTTTCGGAGCGACGGTCTGGACAGCCTGCCTGGCGGCCGCCCTCGCGCTCGGCCCGACACTCGGCGGGGCGCTGAGCGAATATCTGGGCTGGGGCTGGATCTTCTTCGTCAATCTCCCCTTCGTGGCGGCGATGCTGGCGCTGGTACGGAAGGTCGCCCTCGCGAAGCGTGACCCGGCGGCCGGACGACCTGCAGTGCGCTCCATGCTGGTCGTGACGACCGCGATGGTCCTGATCACCGCCGCCGTGGTCGAACCGAGCGCGGTGCTCGGTGCGGTGGGGGCGGCCTTCGCGATCTGGTTCCTGTTCAGGGAAAGACGCGCGCGCGTGCGACTGATGCCGAAGGAGCTGACCAGAACGCGGGTCTTCACCGGCGCGCTCACCGTGCAGCTGCTGTGGGGACTGGGGGTTTCGGGGGTCTTCTTCTTCACACCGTTGCTGCATCAGGAATCCCTCGGCCTCGGGCCGACGCTCGCCGGGCTACCGCTGGTCGTGGTGGCCGTCGCGGTCGTCGCCGCCACGCCGCTCGTGCCCTGGGCCGTACCGCGATGGGGTCCACATCGGACAGTCGCGGCCGGGCTGGCCACGGTGGCCGCCGGACTGCTGGCGATCGCCGCGGTCAACCACCTGCCGGAAGTGCCGCCGAGGATTCCCGGGCTGGTGCTGATCGGCGCCGGATCGGCCCTGACCACGCCGCTGACCTCGTACGCGCTGGAAATCGTCGCGGAACGGCACGCGGGCACCGCCTCCGGCCTGCTCACCGCGTCCCGTGAACTGTCGAGCGCGCTGGGGGTCGCGCTGATCGGGACCGTGCTGTCGGTGGTCCGCACGGCCCGGCTCGACGAGGGCGCCCCGGCCGCGCTGGCCGACGGCTACACGGCGGGGCTGCTGACCGCGGCGGCGCTGCAACTCGCCGGAGCGCTCCTCGCGCTCCGGCTCCTGAACCCCCGAAGTTCGTGCCGAAGTGACAAGGGGAGTGCCCCCTTTCTCACGTCCCCGTGAGCACGTCCGCGCTTCCGGCGGCGTTCCATCATCCTTTCATTGACACTCTTCCCGCGACGTCCATACAGTTCCGGTCAGATAAAGAACGGTCTCCGGAATGGAATCCGCTTTCGGCAACGGCGCCGTTCCGAATTCACCCGCTCCTGTACGAATCGTCACAACGAGGGGCCATGGAAACCATTTCGGAATCGGTCGTCGCCGTCCACGGGCCGGACGACGCACGCGGCGGGGAGTCGTTCGCGACGCTGCTGAGGTACTGGGCGTGGCGGCTCGGCGACGACGTCGCGGTCACCTACCTCGACCATCGAGCCGGGGCCGACGGCCGGGCGATCACCCTGTCCTGGCGCGAACTCGACGACCGGGTCGACGCGCTCGCCACCCGGCTGACCGGGTTCACCGGCCCGGGTGACCGGGCCGCGATCCTGGCCCGGCAGTCCGTCGATTACGTCGTCGCCTTCCTCGGCGCGATCCGCGCCGGGCTGATCGCGGTCCCGCTGTTCTCCCCGAGCCTCCCCGGGCACGCGGGAAGGCTGGCCGCCGTGCTCGCCGACTGCGCGCCGAGGGTCGTGCTCACGACCACCGACGGACTCGACGACGCCGCCGGTTTCCTCGCCTCGACGGATTTCGAGCGCCCCGCCGTGCTCGCCGTCGACACCACAGCTCCGGTCTCGGCCGGTGATCGCTCCTGGCCGCGACCGGAACCGGACGAAGTGGCGTACCTGCAGTACACGTCCGGTTCCACGCGAACGCCGGCGGGCGTGATGCTGACCCACCGCAACGCGCTCACCAACGCCCGTCAAGCGTGTGACGCCTACGCGGTCGAGACCGCGACGACCTCCACTGTCAGCTGGCTGCCGCTCTTCCACGACATGGGCCTGATCCTCGGGATCGGCGCACCGCTGGCGGCGGGTGCGGCGTCGGTCCTGATGGATCCCCACGCCTTCCTGGAACGTCCGTCGCGGTGGTTGCGCGCGCTCTCGGCCAGCCCGGGCGCGATCAGCGCGGCACCCAATTTCGCCTACGCCTACGCCGCTTCCCGGGTCACCGAGGCCGAGAAGAGCTATCTCGAACTGAGCCGGGTCGTCTCGCTGATCAACGGCAGCGAACCGGTTCTTCCGTCGACCATCGCGAAGTTCCACGGCGCCTTCGAGGAATGCGGGCTGCGCCCGGAGGTGCACCGGTCCTCGTACGGGTTGGCCGAGGCCACGGTGCTCGTCTCCGTCACCGAGGCGGGCAAGGCACCACGGCAGGTCGCCTTCGACCGCGACCGGCTCGCCGCCGGACTCGCGACGCCCGCATTGCCCGGCGCGGCGTCCACCACGCTCGTCTCCTGCGGATTCCCGGCGGGGCAACGGATCCGCATCGCCGATCCGGCCACCGGCGCGCTGGTCGAACCGGGCCGGGTGGGGGAGATCCAGGTCAACGGCCCGAACGTCGGCGTTGGCTACTGGGGGCGGCCCGCCGCTTCCGAGGGCGTCTTCGGCCTGCCCCCGATCGATCCGGACTCCGGTGCGGGCTGGCTCGCGACCGGGGACCTCGGCGTGCGGTACGAGGGCGAACTGTTCATGACCGGCAGGCTCAAGGACCTCGTCATCGTCGACGGCCGCAACCACTACCCGCAGGACATCGAACAGACCGTGGAGACGCATCCCGCGGTCCGGCCGCATTCCGCCGCGGCTTTCGCGATCGAGCGCGAAGACGGTGAAGCGGCGGTCGTGCTGGTGGAGCGGGCAAAGGGCGCCGAGGCCGACCTCGCCGTCGCGACCGCGGAGATCCGGAGGGCGGTCTCGGCCGCGCACGGTCTGCGGCCGCACGACGTCGTGTTCGTCGCCCCGGGTGAGGTGCCGCGCACCTCCAGCGGCAAGATCAGCCGTGCGTTGTGCCGGAAGTCCTATTCGGACGGTTCGCTGACCGCGCGGCGGCTCGGGTGACCGCGGAGATCCGTGCCTGGCTCATCGCGCGGGTGGCGGAGGTGACCGGCTCGCCCGCGGACCACGTCGATCCGGACCGGCCGCTGCACGAAAGCGGGCTTTCCTCGCGGGAGTCGATGGAACTGGCGGCGGAGCTGGGCCGGTACGCCGGCCGTCCGTTGCCGCCGACCCTGGTGTGGCAGTACCCGACGATCACCGCCCTCGCCGCCCGTCTGTCCACAGTGGAGGAATCCACGGTCGTGAGCGGCGAAGGCCGCGAGGAGGAACCGATCGCGATCGTCGGCGTCGGGTGTCGCCTGCCCGGCGGCGCGGACTCCCCGGAGGGCTACTGGCGGCTCCTGGACGCCGGACGCGACGGTATCCGCGTGGTTCCGGAGGATCGCTGGGAGATCCCCGCGCGTGGCGGATTCCTCAGCGACGTCGCCGGTTTCGACGCCGAGTTCTTCGGCATCACACCGGGCGAGGCCGAAGCGATGGATCCCCAGCAGCGGATGCTGCTCGAAGTGACCTGGGCGGCGCTGGAGCACGCCGGGATCCCGCCGTCCACGCTGCGGGGAAGCCGGACCGGGGTGTTCGTCGGGCTTTCGGCCGGCGAGTACGGCCACCTGACGATGGCCGACCCCGCCACCGTCGACGTCTGGTCCGCCACCGGTGCCGCCACGAGTATCGCCGCCAACCGGCTGTCGTACCTGTTCGACCTGCGCGGGCCCAGCCTCACCGTCGACACCGCGTGCTCGTCCTCGCTGGTCGCGGTGCATCAAGCGGTGCAGAGCCTGCGCAGCGGCGAATGCGGGACGGCGCTCGCCGCCGGGGTGAACCTGCTGCTCTCACCAGCGGTCACGGCCTCCTTCCAGCGGGCCGGGGTGCTGGCCCCGGACGGGTACTGCAAACCGTTCGACGCCGCCGCCGACGGCATCGCCCGCGGCGAGGGCTGCGGCGTGATCGTGCTCAGACCGCTGAAGGCCGCCCGCCGTGCGGGGGACCGGGTGCTCGCGGTGATCCGTGGCAGCGCGGTCAATTCCGACGGCCGGTCCAACGGTCTCGTCGCGCCAAATCCCGGCGCGCAGGCGGACCTGTTGCGGGACGCGTACGCGGCGGCGGGCGTCGATCCGTCCACTGTGGATTACGTGGAGGCGCACGGGACCGGGACGGCGGTGGGGGATCCGATCGAGGCGGGCGCGCTCGGCGAGGTGCTCGGGGCCGCACGGGAACCCGCCCGCCCGCTCCTGATCGGCTCGGTGAAGGGGAACCTCGGCCATCTGGAGGGCGCGGCCGGGATGGCCGGGCTGATCAAGGTCGTCCTCGCGATGGTCCACCGGCGGCTGCCGCCGACCCCGCATCATCACGAAGCCAGCCCGCACGTCGATTTCGCCGGTCTCGGCCTCCGGGTCGTGAACACCGGGACGGACTGGCCGCGGTACTCCGACGTCGTGCGCGCCGGGGTCTCCGCGTTCGGCTTCGGTGGCACCAACGCCCACGTGGTCCTCGAAGAATGGCCCGCAGCGTCGTTCGCCGCTCGCGGGACGGAGACCGGGCGGCCGCGGATCTTCGCGCTGTCCGCGCGGTCGGCCGAGGTACTCCGGGCGCGGGCCGCCGATCTGGCGGACTGGCTCGAAGACCCCGCCCACCGGACGGTCCCGCTGGACGCGGTCGCCGCGACACTGGCCAGGAGCCGCGACCACTTGCCCGTCCGTGGCGCGGTCGTCGCGGAGGAACGCGACCGGGTGGCCGCCGCGTTGCGGGAACTCGCCGCCGGACGTGCTGGTGGTGCCGCCGTCCTCGGCGAGGCCAGACCTGTCTCCGATGTCGTGTTCGTCTTCTCCGGCTACGGCTCCCAGTGGCCCGGGATGGGACGCGTCCTGTTGCGCACCGAGCCCGCGTTCCGTGCCGAGGTCGAAGCACTCGATCCGGTGTTCCGCGCCGAAGCGGGCTTCACGCTGAGCGAGGTGTTCTCCGGCACGCGCGATCTTCCGGATCTCGCGGCGACACAGCTCGCGTTGTTCGGCATGCAGCTGGCTCTCGCCGGGCTCTGGCGCGCGCACGGCGTCGTCCCGGCCGCGGTGCTCGGGCATTCGATGGGTGAGGTCGCGGCCGCCGTCGTCGCGGGGGCGCTGGACGTCGCCGACGGCCTTCGCGTGATGGCCACCCGCGCCCGGCTGCTGGCCGAGGTCGACGCTTCCGGCGACGGCGCGATGGCCGTGGTCGAGCTGTCCCCGGTCGAACTCGCCGACCTGGAAGCGGACTTCCCCGGAATCACCGTCGCGGTCTACGCCTCGCCGGTCCAGTGCACTGTCAGCGGCGGCGCCGAACAGGTCGAGGCGCTCGTGTCGCACGTCGAGAGCATGGGCAGGCTGGCGAAGCGGCTGCCGGTCGGGGGCGCGGGTCATTCGGAAGCCGTCGACGCCGTTCTCGGCCGGTTCCGCGCCGAGCTCGGCGGCCTTTCCCCGCGACCGGTGGAGATTCCCTGCTACAGCAGCGTTCTCGACGATCCACAGAGGTCGGTGGTGTTCGACGTCGAGTACTGGGCGGCGAATCTGCGCCGTCCCGTGCGCTTCAGCCAGGCACTGGCGGCGGCGACCGCCGACGGATACGGCGTGTTCGTCGAGATCTCGCCGCATCCGGTGGCACTGGCCGCGATCGAGCAGAGCACCGGCGCGCTCGCGCTTCCGACGACGAGCCGCAAGAGCGACGAGGCGGTGGCGTTCCTGACCACGCTCGCCCGGCTCCACACCCTCGGGCTGCCCGTCCTGCTCGACGACGGCGGTCCCCGTCCGCTTCCGGTCGACCTGCCCGGCCCGCGCTGGCGGCACCGGCGGTTCTGGCCGCGGCGCCCGGCGGCCCGGACGGCCGGCGAACATCCGTTGCTGGGTGTCCACATCGAACAGCCGACCGGCGGCGGGCACCTGTGGCACGCGGACGTCGGGACCGAGGTACTGCCGTGGCTGGCCGACCACGCGGCGATGGGTGTCCCGTTGTTCCCCGCCGCCGGGTTCCTGGAACTGGCGCTTTCGGCGGCGAAAACGGTGCTGCGTCCCGGACTGCTGCGCATCGGCGGTCTCGAACTGCACCGGGTCCTCCCGCTCGCCGCGCACACCGAGGTGACGACCAGCCTGAGCGCTGGAAGCGTGGACGTGTACGCGCGGTCCGCGGACGGCGGCTGGGTAAGGCACGCCACCGCCCGTGTCCGCGAGGGGAACACCGCGGTGGTGCCGTTCGGCCCGGTCGGGGACGACGCCCGGCCGGTCGACCTCTACCAGGTGCTGGCCGGCGCGGGGCAGAGCTACGGTCCCGCTTTCCGTGGGCTGCGCGACGTCTTGGCCGCGCCGGGCCGGGCTTCGGCGTCGATCGCCCTGCCCGCCGACGATCCGGCCTACGTCCTGCACCCGGTGATCGCCGACGCCTGCCTGCACGCGCTCGCCGCCGCGGCCGGGGACGCGCTCCGCGAAGCCGACGGCGTGTTCCTGCCGCTGACCTTGGGCGAAGTCGTCCTCGCCGGTGATCCGCGCCGGGGTGTCCGGGTCGACGCGGTCCTCGATTCGGTTGATCCGGCCGGCGATGGCCTGGTCGGTGGTGTCCAGTTGGTCGACGCGGACGGCGTCGTCCTGGTCGAGTTCCGTGAGGTCTACTGCCGCCGGTTCCAGCGTTCGTCGCTGCCGGTGCCCATGGCGGATCTGCTGTTCGAAACGGTCTGGCGGGAGGCCGGGCTGCCCGCCCCGGCGGCGGGCTCACGCTGCTGGGTCGTCCTGCACGACGACGTGCCGTGGCTGACGGCGTTGCGTGACCGGCTCGCCGAGGCCGGGGACGAGCTGGTGACGGTCCGGCCCGGGGACCGGAAGGCCCTCGCGGGCGCTCTGAGTTCCCGCGAGGTGGCGGGAGTCCTCGTATGGTCCGGCACTTCGGGGCCGGATCCGATGAGCGCGGCGCGGCGGGTCACCGAGTTGTCCGGTGTCCTCGCCGAACTGGTCGAGACCGCGCCGCGGTTGTGGCTCGTCAGCGTGGATGCCTGGGCCGCCGAACCCGGTGAGCGCGGCGATCCGGGCCAGGCCTGGCTGCGTGGCCTGGTCCGCGTCCTCGCTTTCGAACACCCCGAACTGCGGGCGAGCCAGGTGGACTTCGACGCGGAACCGGACCCCGTCAGACTGGTGGCGGAGATCCGCGCGGACGCGCCCGACGACGAGATCGCGTGGCGCGAGGGAGTCCGGTACACGCGGCTGCTGGCCCGGCCGAAGCTCAGCGAACCTCGCCACGAAACCGTGGTGCGCGACGGCGCATACGTGATCACGGGTGGTCTCGGCGGCCTCGGCCTGGTCGCGGCGGACTGGCTGGCGGCGCGCGGCGCGACCAGGCTCGTCCTTTCCGGACGGCGCGGTGCGAGCCCTGCCGTCGAGCCGCTTCTGGCGGATCTGCGTGAGCAGGGCGCCGACGTCCGCGTGGTGACGGGGGACATCGCCGAGCCGGGGACGGCCGAAGCGCTGGTCGCTGCGGCGACCGAAGGCGGCCTGCCGTTGCGCGGGGTGCTGCACGCGGCCGGCGTGCTGTCCGACGGGGCCGCCGTCAGCCTCGACACCGACGCCGTCGAGGCGGCCTGGCGCGCGAAAGCCCTGGGGGCGTGGCGAGTGCACGAGGCGACGGCCGGACACGAACTCGACTGGTGGCTGACGTATTCGTCGGCGGCGGCGTTGTTCGGATCGCCGGGCCAGACCGCCTACGCCACCGCGAACGCGTGGGTGGACGCCCTCGTCGCGTGGCGCCGCGCCGCGGGATTGCCTGCGGCGACCATCGGCTGGGGAGCCTGGGGCGAAGCGGGCGCGGCCGTCGGCAGCCGCAACCCCGTCCTCGAACCACTCGGCACGGAGGAGGCGCTGGCGGCGATGGACGCCGTGCTGCGCCGTGACCGCGTGTCGACCGGGATCGCCAGGGTCGACGCCGGGACCGTCCTCGCCCTCTTCCCCCGGCTGGCCGGACGGCCGTTCTTCGAAATCCTGGTACCGGGGGACGAGCAGCCCGCCGGACCGTCCACTTGGGACGGATTGGACGCGCTCCGGGCGGTCCTCCCGGAGGCCGCCCGGGAGATGCTGGCCGACTACCTCGCCGGGCTCGTCGCCGGGATGCTCGGCCTCGCCGCGGACGAGATCGACCGGCGGACCCCGCTCACCCGGCTCGGGCTGGATTCGCTCGCCGCCCTGCGTGCCAAGGGAGTCGTGGAACGGGACTTCGGCCTGGAACTGCCCATCCCGCTGTTGTTGCGGGGCGCGGGCCTGGCCGAAATCGCGGACCATCTCGCCGATCAGGCGGGGTTCGGTGCGGGAGACGCCCGGCCCACCGCACCGGTGACGGCCGTCGGCCCACGCGATCCGGCCGAACGCTGGATCGCCCGGCACTGGCAGGCGGAACTAGGCGGTGCGGAACCCGGCGTCCACGAAGACTTCTTCGCCGCCGGTGGCGACGCCAAAGCGGCCGATCGGCTGCGGGCCGTGTTCACCGGGCAGCTGGGAGCCGTTCCCGAACGGCTCTTCGCCACACCGACGATCGCCGCGATGGCCGACCTTCTGCGCGACGACATCGAAGGACGCGGAGGCTGCCCTGTCCGGCAGTTGCGCGAAGGCGGCACGGACCCGGTGTTCCTGTTCCACCCGGCGGGTGGTCCGACGAGTGTCTACGAGGGACTCGTCCGCCTGCTGCCCGAGGGCAGAGCCGTCTACGGGCTCGAACGGATCGACGAAGAGGACACCGTCGAGGCCAAGGCCGAGTGCTATCTCGAGCTGATCCGGGAAATCCAGCCGCGGGGCCCGTACCGGCTGGGCGGTTGGTCGTTCGGGGGCTGCCTCGCCTACGAGACCGCGCGGCGGCTGACGGCGGCCGGGGAGCGCGTCGCTCTCGTGTTCCTGATCGACAGCATCCTGCCGCTGCCCGCGCCGGGGAAACCGGCCCAGGAGATCCTGCTGGACCGGTTCGAGCGGTTCGCGGAGCACATCGAGCGCACCTACGGTGTCACGCTCGACATCCCGCGTGAAGAGCTCGCCCGGCTCGGCGACGAGGAACAGATCCGGCTGGTGATCGCCCACCTGGCCGCGCGGGTTCCCGAGCTGGGGCACGGCGTGCTGCGGCACCAGTACGAGTCCTATGTGGACGCCCGGGTCGCCGAACGGTACGAGCCGGAACCCTATACCGGGCCGGTATTGCTGCTGCGCGCGCAGGAGCCGCATCCGCTGACCACCTCCCTCGATCCGCGTTACCTGCGCACCGACGACGCTCTCGGCTGGGACGCCTTCTGCCCGGATCTGGAGGTCGTGCGGGTGCCGGGCGATCACCTGTCGATGATCGACCCGCCGCATGTCGAGAGGGTCGCCGCGGCCCTCGCGGCCCGGCTCGGGGCGCCCAAGGCGGCGCGGCCGTGACCGACACGACGGCGTTCCGGATCGCCGACCTCGCCGCCCGCAGAGAGGATCTGCGGACGGCGGAGAAGCGGGCCGTCGACCGGCAGCACGCCAAGGGGAAACTGACCGCGCGCGAACGCGTCGAGTTGTTGCTGGACCAGGGTTCCTTCGTCGAACTCGACCAGTTCGCCCGGCACCGGTGCACCGAATTCGGGATGGACGCCAACCGGCCCTACGGCGATGGCGTGGTGACCGGGCACGGCACCGTCGACGGCAGGCAGGTCTGCGTGTTCTCCCAGGACTTCACCGTGTTCGGCGGCAGTATGGGCGAGGTCTTCGGCGAGAAGGTCCTCAAGGTGATGGACCTGGCGATGACGCTGGGCTGCCCCGTGGTCGGGATCAACGACTCCGGCGGCGCGCGCATCCAGGAAGGCGTCGTCTCGCTCGCCTACTACGCCGAACTCGGCAGGCGCAACACGCTGGCGTCCGGTGTCATCCCGCAGATCTCGCTGATCATGGGCCCCTGCGCGGGCGGGGCGGTCTACTCGCCGGCGATCACCGACTTCACCGTGATGGTGGACGAGACCGCGCACATGTTCGTCACCGGGCCGGACGTCGTGCACGCCGTCAGCGGCGAACGGGTCACCGCCCAGCGGCTCGGCGGCGCCGCGGTGAACAGCGAGGTCTCCGGGAACGCCCACCATCGGGCCACCGACGAACACGACGCCATCGACTGGGTGCGGACCCTGCTCGGTTACCTGCCGTCCAACAACCTCGACACCGTCCCGGAATACGCCGACGAGACCGCGCCCGAACCCACCGCCGCCGACCTCGAACTCGACCGGCTGGTGCCCGACGCGCTGAACCAGGCGTACGACATGGCCGAGGTGGTCGTCCGTCTCGTCGACGACGGCGACTTCATGGAGGTGCACAGCGGCTTCGCGCCGAACATGATCTGCGCGTTCGGCCGGATCCGGGGCCGCACGATCGGGGTCGTGGCGAACCAGCCGCGCCATCAGGCGGGCGTGATCGACATCGACGCCTCGGAGAAGGCCGCGCGGTTCGTGCGGTTCTGCGACGCCTTCGGCATCCCGATCCTCACCCTCGCCGACGTCCCCGGGTATCTGCCCGGCGAGACACAGGAACGGCACGGGATCATCCGGCGCGGCGCCAAACTGATCTACGCCTACGCCGAAGCGACGGTGCCGAAGGTGACCGTGGTGATCCGCAAGGCCTACGGCGGCGGCTATGCGGTGATGGGGTCGAAACATCTCGGCGCGGACGTCAACCTGGCCTGGCCCACCGCGGAGATCGCGGTGATGGGCGCCGAGGGCGCGGTGCGGGTGCTGCACCGGCACGAACTGGCCGCCCTGCCCCCGGAACAGCGGTCGGCCGAACAGCGACGGCTCACCGACGCGTACCGCGAACGGCATTCGAATCCCTACCTCGCGGCCGAACGCGGCTACGTCGACCAGGTCATCGCGCCGTCACAAACCCGACTTCAGGTGGCACGGGCGTTGCACGCGCTGCGGACCAAGCGGCAGACCCTCCCGGCCAAGAAGCACGGAAACATCCCGTTGTGAGCAAGGAGAAACGATGAAGCGAACCCGGCGGTGGGGTCTGCTGGCGCTGGCCATGGTGACCCTGCTCGGAAGCCCGGTCCCCGCGAGCGCGGCGCCCGCGCCGGTCACCGCCGACAACGGCGCGAAGGTCGTCGAGGAGACCTGGCTGGACGCGCGCACCGTCGACCTCAAGATCAGCTCGCCCGCGCTCGGCACCACCGGCATGGTCCGCCTGCTGGTCCCGGCGGGCTGGGCCGCGCAGCCCACGCGGACCTGGCCGACGTTGTTCCTGCTGCACGGCTGCTGCGAACCGGTCGACTACCGGTCGTGGGACCAGTTCACCGACGTGAAGGCGTTCACCGCGGACAAGGACGCCCTCGTCGTCATGCCGACCGGCGGGCCCGCCGGGATGTACACCAAGTGGTGGAACTTCGGGCTCCGGAGTACTCCCGACTGGGACACCTTCCACACCCTGGAGGTGCGGCAGATCGTCGAACGCGGGTACCGGGCGGGGACGCGCCGGGCGGTCGCTGGCCTGTCGATCGGCGGCTACGGCGCGCTCGCGTACTCGTACAAGCACAAGGGGATGTTCGCCGCGGCGGCGTCCTACAGCGGGGTGCCGAACACCCTCAACCAGGGGGCTCCGCTGTTCATCCAGGGGATCCTGGCCCGCGCCGGGATCTTCAACTACCTCGAACTCTGGGGCGACAGCTGGGGGATGCGGCCGATCTGGACGGCGAACAACCCGTACGACAACGTCGACGGCCTTCGCGGCACGGCGCTGTACATCTCCTGCGGGAACGGGAAGACCGGTCCGCTCGACCCGCCGGGGCAGTCCGATATCTTCGAGCCCCAGGCGCTGGCCTCCTCGGTGAGTTTCACGGATCGGTTGAAGGCCAAGGGGATTCCGGCGACCGTCGACTACTACGGCGACGGGACGCACAGCTGGCCCTACTGGCAACGGGCGCTGCGGAACTCCTGGCCGGTCCTGGCGGGCGGGCTCGGCCTGTGAGGTGACCGAACGTCGCACTCGCGTGATCAGAGGCGTAACTCACGTGATCGAAGGCGTAACTCGCGTGATCGAAGGCGTAACTCGCGTGCTTGGGGGCGTAACTCGCGTGATTGAAGGCCGCACATCGAGTTACGCCTTCAATCACGCGAGTTACGTCTCCAAACACGCGAGTGCGGCGTCTGATCACGCGAGTCACGCGCCAGACCCTCGCAAGGCGTTGCGAAAGCCACTTTCGCAACCTTCAACGTTGCGAAAGTGGCTTTCGCAACGTCGGCCGGCGGGCGCGGTGGCGAAACGAGATGCCAGCGCTTGCCGGGTGTCGCGAAAGCCACTTTCGGGACATCAGACGTCCCGAAAGTGGCTTTCGCGACGCCAGTGCACCGCAGGTCGTCCACGGGGCACCGCATCGAGAGGGCTAAATGCGGTGAGGTCAGCCGGCGATCAGTTCGGCGAAGCGTTCCGGGCTCACGTTCCCGCCGCTGATGATCACCCCGACCCGTCCCGAAGCGGGCACCCGGCCGCTGAGCAGTGCCGCGAGCCCGGTCGCCCCGCTCGGCTCGATGACGAGCTTCAGCCGTTCGAACGCGAACCGCATGGCGTCGCGGACCTGGTCGTCGGTGACCAGCGCGATGTCGTCGACGAGCCGCCGGTTGATCGAGAAGGTCAGTTCGCCGGGGATGGAGGCGGCCTGGCCGTCGGCGATGGTCCGCGGCACCGGGATCGACACGCGTTCCCCGGCGTCCAGCGAGCGTTTGGTGTCGTCGCCCTCGGCGGGTTCGACGCCGATCACGCGGATGCCGGGCCGCACGGCCTTCGCGGCGGTCGAGCTGCCCGCGATCAGGCCACCGCCGCCGACCGGGACGACGAGGGTGTCCAGGGATTCGGTGTCCTCCAGCAGTTCCAGCGCCGCGGTGCCCTGTCCGGCGAT
Source organism: Amycolatopsis roodepoortensis (assembly GCF_024628825.1). Classification (NCBI taxonomy): domain Bacteria; kingdom Bacillati; phylum Actinomycetota; class Actinomycetes; order Pseudonocardiales; family Pseudonocardiaceae; genus Amycolatopsis; species Amycolatopsis roodepoortensis. The sequence goes on along the minus strand of NZ_CP102415.1, from coordinate 1,132,853 downwards.
CACGTGCGGGTGCTCGTACGGCGGGATCAGCGCGAGACCGCGGTCGGCCGCCAGCGCCTCGCCGATCGCGACGCGGTCGCCGGTGTACCGGTCGTAGGTGACGATCTCGGCGCCGTAGCCCGCGGTGGCGTCCTTTTTGGACTGCGGGGTGTCCTCGGGGATCAGGATGACCGCGCTGCTCCCGAGTTCCCGCGCGGCGAGCGCGACGGCTTGGGCGTGGTTCCCCGACGAGTAGGCGGCGATGCCCTTTGCCAGCTGTTCCGGCGAGAGACGCGAAGCGGCGTTGTACGCGCCACGGAACTTGAAAGCCCCGACGCGCTGGAGGTTCTCACACTTGACGAAGACCTCGGCGCCGACGAGCTCGTCGAGGGTACGGGAACGCACGACCGGGGTCCGGTGGGCGACCCCGGCCAGGCGGGCGGCCGCGTCGCGGATGTCGTCGATGGTCACGGGGGCGGTCATGATGCTCCTTGATCACGGATTTCGGCGAGATAGTTGTAAGCGGAGGCGCGGGAGATCCCGATCCGCGCCGCGACCTGCGGCACGGCCCGCCGCACGGCGAAGACGCCGCGCGCGTGCAGGCTGCGGAACAGGTCGAGCCGTTCGTCGCGGCTGAGCGCGGTCCACGGTTTGTTCAGCCGGAGCTGATGCTCGTCGACGATCGCGTCCACCACCGCGTCGACGTCGTCGCCGAAGGTGGTGGTCGGCGTTTCGGCGGCGGTGCCGACGTCGGCGAGTTCGCCGACCAGGGTCCGCAGCTGACCCAGCGCGGTGACGTCGAGGTTCACGCACAAGGCGCCGAACACCGAGCCGCCGCTGTCGCGCAGCAGCATGGTCGACGACTTCACGAGTTTCCCCGACGCCGTCCTGGTCACGTAGTTCAGCTGGTCTTCGGCGTCGTCGCCGCGGGCGAGCAGGCCCATGCCGATCTCGCTCATCGATCCGCCCACGGTGCGGTCGGTGACCGAGCCGGCGATCGCGACCACCGACCGCTCCGGACGGCGGAAGTCGTGCACCACGACCTCGCAGAACGAGCCGAGCGTCGCCGCGATCCCGTCGGCGACCGGGGCGAGCGCGTCGAGGATGGCGTCCTGCTCAGACATCGCGTACTCGGGCGAGGGCCTCGACCTCGACCACGCCGCCGTAGGGCAGCGACGCGACCCCGACACAGGTCCGGGCGGGCCGGGGCTCGGCGAAGAACTCTTCGTAGACCCGGTTGAGGCCGTCGCGGTCGGCGATGTCGGTCAGGTAGACGACGACCTTCACCACGTCGACCCTCGTCGCACCCACCGAACGCAGCGCGGCGTCGAGATTGGCGAAGGCCTGCGGGCATTCGGCGTCGAAGCCGCCGGGCACCAGCGCGCCGGTCTCGGTCACGCCGAGCCGCCCGGACACGGAAACCAGGTCGCCGCTGCGGAAGGCGGGCGGGTACGGATGCTCGTTGGTCACGAGACTGACTGTATAAGTCCTGGACGGAAAGTCCAACGAGATATCAAGTGACCTGCCGCTCACCTGGTGAACGGGGTGTTACTCGCGGGTAGTCGCTCGGGTTAACGGGCTTCACTCGGACGAGCGACCGCTGTTTCATGATCGTCAAATGGCGGTGAACCGCCTTGTCCGGCCTTCGGTGATCAAGGCAGCCTCCTCGGCGTGCGGTCCCTGTCCGCACATCCACAGCCGAGAGGATGTACACCATGCGCGACACCCAGAGCACCACCCGCCGCTGGACGAAGCGGGGCCTGGCGGCCGGCCTGCTGGCGGTGCCGATGCTCGCCGTCTTCGGCGGCTCGGCGTCGGCGGCGGAACTCACGCCGATCGCCGAGTATCTCGACAGCACCATCGCCGGCCTGTCCGCGTCGTTGGTCCAGGCACTCGCGGCCCTGCTCGGCGTGAGCTGAGCCGGTCCCGACGGATCGGGAAAGGGCCGTTCCGGACGGCCCTTTCCCGGCCTCGGTCAGATGACCTCGAAGTTCGCCATCATCGCCATGTCCTCGTGCTCGGCGTTGTGGCAATGGAAGACGTAGCGGCCGCGATAGCCGTCGAACCGCGCGATGACCTCGACCGACTCGCCGGGGGCCAGGTCCACGGTGTCCTTGATGCCCCCGTCGAACGGCCCAGGTGGACGCCCTCCGCGCGAGAGGATCCGGAAACCCACCAGGTGCAGGTGCACGGGATGGTGGATGTCGGCGACGAACCGCCAGATCTCCGTGTCGCCGAGGCGCGTGCTCGCCGACATCACGTCCGGCGAGAACGGCTCCCCGCCGATCACCCAGCCCGCGCGGCCGTGGACGGTACCCGCCCGGAACGAGAACTCCCGCGTGGTCGTGGCCTGTTCGCGAGTGAGCGGCGCGATTTCGCTGAGTTTCGCCGGAACCCGGCTGTCGTCCGCCGCGCGGCGCGCGACGACGAACCGCATGACCTGAGCGGTCGACCCGGTCCCGAGCCGGTTCACGAGGGTGACCTCGGTGCCGACCGGATACCGGCCGAAGTCGACGACGAGGTCGTACCGTTCCGCCGGCGCGATGGGGAGATGGTCGTGTTCGCGCGGCGCGTCCAGCAGGCCTTGGTCGGCGCCGATCTGCACGAAACCGCCGCCGCCGGGCGGTGGCGGGTCGAGCGCCAGGTCGTAGCGCCGGGCGTTGGAGCCGTTGAGCACCCGGAGGCGGTACTTGACGGCCGCCACCTCGTGCACCGGCCACGGCGCGCCGTTGACCAGCACGACGTCGCCGAAAACGCCTTCGACGTAAGCACTTTCCACTCCCGGCGTGGTCCGCAGGGTCCGGTCTAGTGAGGGATAGGCGAAGGCGCCGTGCTCGTCGAAGGACCGGTCGGCGATCATCAGCGGCAGTTCGCGCTCCCCGGACGGGAGCCCGAGCGAGTCCTCCTCGTCGTCGCGGATCAGGTGGAACCCGGCCAGTCCCCGGTACACGGCCGGACCGGTGAAATCCATGCGGTGGTCGTGGTACCAGAGGGTCGCGGCCCGTTGCCGCAGAGGGAAGACGTAGTCGCGTTCCCCGTTCGAGATCCGCGCCCGGGAATCGGCCATGCCGTGCCCGGTGTGCGCGGTGGTCCAGCCGGACCGCGGCAGGACGAGGTCGGTCGGATAGCCGTCGGAGTCGGCGGGGGTGTGCCCGCCGTGCAGATGGACCACGGTCGGCACGGGAAGTTCGTTGCGGTGGTGCGCCACGACCGTCCGGTCCCGCCGCGACTCGATCGTCGGACCGGGGAAGATCCCTTCGTAGCCCCAGATCGGTGTCCGGACGCCGGGCAGGATCTCGGCCGTCGCCGCTCGCTGGGTGATGGTGTAGTGATCGGCGTCGGCGGTCCTTTGTGGACGCAGGACCGGCGGGATCGGCAGCGGTACGCGAAAGGGCTCCGGCAACGGGAGTGCGCTGCGCAGCAACTCGCCGGTCCCCGGAGCGCCCTGCGCGAGCAGGCGGGGCGCCGCGATCCCCGCGGCGACGAGGACACCGGCACCGCCGGCGAGCCCGAGGAAGGTCCGGCGGGGCAGTCGCCCGCTCATCGGTCGACCCGCCAGGTCTGGGGCCGCCAGACCGCGATGGTCGTCAGCACCGTCGCGGTGACCAGCGCGACGCCGAGCGGGATATGCAGGTCGAGCGCGCCCGTCATCCCGGCGAGGTACTGCCCGGTCTCGCCCAGCGCGAGCAGCAGGCTGATCCAGAACAGCCAGCGCGGTCCGCGGACCAGCCACAGGACCAGCGCCGCCAGGATCTGCGCGTACGCCAGGTACGACACGGCGTCGGCGCCCCAGCGGTGCAGCCAGAGCATGTCGTAATCGCCGCCGAGATAGCCGCCGGCGAACACCGGCTGGCCGATGATCGCGACGGCGTGGGCGCTCACCAGCACCCGGTTCACCACCAGTGTCCCGTTCGCCTTCCGGCTCGGGCTGGTCAGGGTTTCACTCACGTGATCGAACGTAGGAGCCGACGCCTTATGCTGTCCAAGACAAGATCGGTTATCTGTTCATTACAGGTGGGGTATCAGCAGTGGATCTTCTGGCGCTCCGGTACTTCCAGACGGTCGCCCGGCTCGAACACGTCGGCCGCGCCGCGGAAAAGCTGCGTGTCGCGCAGCCGTCGCTCAGCCGGACGTTGGCCAGGCTGGAGAACGAGCTCGGCGTCCCGCTGTTCGACCGGCACGGCCGCCGGATCCGGCTCAACCGGTTCGGCACCGCGTTCCTCCGCCGCGTCGACCGCGCGCTGGCCGAACTCGACGACGCCCGTCAGGAACTGGACGACGCCGCCGGGCTCGAACGCGGCACCGTCGCCGTCGCGGCCGAAAGCCTGCTCGTCCTCACCGAACCGCTTCGCACCTTCGTCCCCGGCCACCCGCTGGTGGACGTGCGGCTTTCCCAGGCGTCGGGGGAGGGGATGGCGGAGAAGCTCCGAGCCGGCGACGTCGACCTGTGCGTCACCTCGCAGCCCTTGACGGGCAACGACATCCGCAGCCGCGTGCTTCTCGACGAAGCGGTGATGCTCTGCGTGCCCGCCGGCCACCGGCTCGCCGACCGTGGCCGCGTCGGCCTGGCGGATCTCGAGGGCGAGCCGTTCCTCACCACGCGACCCGGCTATTGGCAGCGTGCGCTCGTCGATCGTCTTTTCGCGAAGGCCGGGCTCGAACTGCACGTCGTCTGCGAGGGAGACGAAGCCGCAGTGCTCTTCCAGCTCATCGACGCGGGGCTCGGCATCGCGCTGGTGCCTTCGCTGGGGCTGCGCGCCGTCACCGGTTCGGCGGTGGTCTGGCTGGACGTCGACGATCCCGACTGCCGCCGCGTGCTCAGCGTCGCGTGGCGCGAAGACACGTACCTTTCCGTTGCCGCCCAACGGTTCCGCGATCACCTGGTCGGCCACTTCCTCGCGCGGGCCGAGCCCCGGTCGAGGTGACCGGGGCCCGGTGGGGCGCGCTTACGGGTTGAGCGTGACGCTGTAGGCGCTCAGTGCCTCGCCGATCGGCTGGTAGTACGAGGTACCACTGCCCTTGCCGGAGGTGATGCCGAGGCCGACGCTGCCGGAGAAGAGGCAGCCGCCCGAGTCGCCGGGGTTGGCCAGCGCGTTGGTCTGGATCAGCTGGTACACCGAGCCTTCGGCGTAGTTCACCGTGACGTTCAGCCGCTGCACCGAACCCGAGGTGAGGCGGGTGGTGCTGCCGCTCTTGCTGATCCGCTGCCCGACGGTGGCGGTACCGGCGGAGGCGATCCGCTGGGTGGAGCCGTTCCACAGGGTGACGGCGCCGGGGGCGCTGCCGGTGGTGTTGCGGATCAGGCCGTAGTCGTTGGTCGGGAAGCTGGCTCCCTGCGACGGTCCGACGTTCCACTGCGAGACCGCGCGGGTGCAGTGGCCGGCGTCGAGGATGTAGTTCTGGCCGCCGCGGTTGGTGTTGAACCCGACCGAGCACCGGGTGCCGCCGCCGGTGATGGCCTCACCGTTGTAGATCGCGGTGTGCATCTCGCCGGTGGTCCGCTCCACGCGCACGCGGTCGCCGAGTGCTTCGGCGGCCTTCACGAGGGCTTCGGTGCCTTTCGCCGCGTCGGAGATGGTCAAGACCACCTGGTTGGCCTTCGGGTCGAGGCCGATCGACGTGTGCGCGACCGACGGCAGCGCCTGGAGGGCGTTCTGCGCCCCCGCCAGCGCGGCACTGGAGTGTTTGACGATCCGGGCCTGCGCCCCGGTCGCGGTGACCTGGTCCGCGGCGGCCTGGTCGAGGACGTTCACCACCGGCTTGGCGGCGTCGTCGAGATACCCGTCCGCGGCACGGGAGCCGAGCGAAGCGGTGACCTGCTGCAGCTTCTCGACGCTCGCCGTCTGCGTCCGGAGGAACTCGACGGCGGCGGCCTGGCTGATCCCGGCTTCGGCGGCGAGGGACGTCACCGCCTCGTGCTGCACCGTGGGGGAGTAGCCCGCGATGGTGGTGGCGGTGGCCGTGGACGGGGCGAGGAAGCCGACGACCGCGGCCGCGGCCACCAGTGTCGTGGCGGTACGGGCTAAGGGGTTTGTGCGCATACCGGTGTCTCACTTTCGCGAGGGGACATCCAGCGCGAGGGGTGGCCGCGCTGGACACGGTGGGGTAGCCGGGCACGGCCAAGGCGACCCGGCGCCGGTGATCCGGTGCCGATCATGGTGATCCGCCGCCCCGGTGGCGGATACCGACTTTCGTTGGACAGGAAGAAAAATAGGTACCCGCCGTTCGGGCTACCGACGGATACGCGCACAGCAAACGCGCGACTCGCGTGCTCAGACGCGTCATTCGCGTGATCAGGGGCGTAACTCACGTGATCGGCCGCGGAACTCGGGTGTGCGGCCTCTGATCACGCGAGTTACGTCTTTGATCACGTGAGTGCGGTGTCGAAGGCCAGCCGGGCGAAGCGTTCCCCGATGAGCCGGTGCGTGGCCGCGTCCGGGTGGAGGGCGTCGGGCAGCGGCAGCTCGGCGTGGTCCGCCTCGCCGTACAGTTCGAGGCCGTCGAGGTAGCGCAGGTTCGGGTCGGCCGCGCTCCGTTCCTTGACGATGCGGGCGAGTTCGTCGCGGATCACCGTGAGCGTCAGCTTTCCCGAGGCGGTCTCCGCCGGATCGCCGGTGGCCCTGAACCGCACTTTCCCCTCGCGCAGGGCGTCCGGATCGAATTCGCCCGGCCCCGGCGTGTGTTCGTGGATGGGGCAGTGGATCGGCGAGACGACCAGCAACGGCGTGGCGGGGTGGCCTTCCCTGATGGTGTCGAGAAAACCGTGCACCGCCGGGCCGAACGCGCGCAGCCGCATCAGGTCGGCGTTGACGACGTTGATGCCGATCTTGACGCTGATGACGTCGGCCGGTGTGTCCCGCATCGCGCGGGCGGTGAACGGATCGAGCAGCGCGCTGCCGCTGAAGCCCAGGTTGACCAGGTCCACCCCGGCGAGGGCCGCGGCCGTGGCCGGCCACGTCCCGGTCGGGGTCGCCGCGTTGGAACCGTGACTGATGGAGCTGCCGTGGTGCAACCAGGTCTTCCGGCCGTTCGACCGTGCACTGTGGACGGACGCGTCGGTGCGCAGCGCGACCAGGCGGGTCGTCTCGTTGTGCGGCAGCCAGATTTCGACGGTCTTCTCGTGACCGGGCAGGCCGTCGAATCGCAGGGTGCGCACGGGGCCGGGTTCGTGCCGGGCGGCACCGGTGGCCAGGTCGACGCTGATCGTGTCGCCGTCGGCCACGCTCGCCTGCCCCGAGAGCCTGCCGTCGACGAGCAGTTCGTAGACGCCGTCGGGCCGGGGCGGGGTGCCGGCGAAGACCCGTTTGGTGGCAAGCACGTCGAGCTCGACGAGGGAGGCGGTGGTGCGGAAGACCAGCCGCACGCCCGAAGGTTGTGACTCCGCCATGGTCAGCTGGCCGTCGGGGATCTGCCGCCTGGCCCGCGCGGGCAGCCGGTGGGGGAGCACGCCGCGTCCGGTGGATTCGAGGTCGAGCGCGCCGCGGACGAGGTCGGCGGTGATCGGGGTGGTGAGCATTCTTCCGTTCATTTCGTTCGGGGCCAGGCGCGCAGCAGGACGTCGAGCGCGTCGAGGATCTCGGTCCAGCTCTCCTGCGAGCCGGGGGTGCTGTGGCTGAAACCGCCGGCCGCTTCCAAGCCGACGAAGCCGCTGAACACGCTGCCCAGCAGCCTGACCGCGTGCGTCTGATGCGGTTCGGCGAGGTCGTAGCCGCGCAGGATCGCCCGCGTCATTTCGGCGTGGCGGACGCCGGCGCTGGTGGCCGCCTTGTCCGGTGCGAGCCGGAACCTCGCGGCGGTGAACCGGCCGGGGTGTTCGAGGGCGTAGTCGCGGTGGACGTTCGCCAAGGCGATCAGCGCGTCCTTGCCCGCCAGGCCCGCCACCGCGGTGGCGGCGAGCTCGGCGAGCTCGGCTAGGGCCAGCAGGGCGATCTCGGTCTTCAGTTCGTGGGCGTTCTTCACGTGCGAATACAGGCTGGCCGTCTTGACGCCGCATCGTTTCGCGAGCTCGGTCGGGGTCACGTGCTCGAAGCCGATTTCGTCGGCAAGCTCCGCGCCCGCCCGGATCACCCGTTCCGTCGTCAGTCCCGCTCGCGCCATGGTCACCACCTTACCATAGTCCATTTGGGAATTGCCTAACGCAATTAGGAAGCCGAAACGTGGGTTCGGTAGCGCCGGGGTCGAAGGAGGCTGGGGCCGGGACGAACGGAGGTGGACGTGATGAACACGGTGGACCCGGCCAAGGCCCGGGATGACCGGCTCGAACGGTGGCGGGGAGATCGCCGCCTGCTCGTGGGCGCGATCCTTGCCTCGGTGGTCACCCTGGCCTGCGGGTTCCTGGCAGGCCACGGGTTCGGCGCGCTCTTCGAGCAGTTCCGCACGATGGCGATCGACAGTGTTTTCGACGACCGCGGTGACGGCGAGCCGCCGTATGGCCCCATCTGGGGGACCTTCGGCCTGCTCGGTTGTCTCGCGGCGGGCAACCTCGCAAGTGCCGCGATGCGGCGTTACCACGGGCGGCGGTCGGGGCCTGCCTTCCCGGCCGTGCTGGCTTTCGCGGCCGGCACGCTCGGCTTCTGGGAATCGTCACGAGGGTGGCTTCCGCCGCTCGCCGTCGGCACGGCGGTCGACCCCGTGTTCCACGAAGACGAAAAGTGGGGGATCTGGGCGTGGTTCCTGTACTACGCCGACAGCTGGGCGCCCGCCGTCCTGCTCGTCCTGACATCGCTGGTCCTGTGGTACGCCATCCGGCTTTCGCGGCACCAAGCCGAACTGGCGCGTACCAGGGAAAGGCTGTTGAGGTACGGCCGCCGGGTGCCCGCCGCGATCGTCGAAGTGAAGGTGCGCAGGGGAGGCGACGAGTCGGGCAGCCGGGTCGTCGGCGCGGACGTGACGGTGTCGTTCACCGACCTCGAGGGCGTCCGGCACTGGGTGACCCGCCGCACCGGCGATACCGCGATCTCCGGCGCGGAAGTGCTGTTCGACCCCGCCGCACCCGGCGATGACAAGAAGATCTTCGTTGCGTTGCGCCGCCACCCCGCCCTCAGCGACTGGCTGCCCGCGAACTGAACTGGAGTGTTCATGCCGCTCACCCTTGTCCGCGGATTCCTGACCGGGATCATCAGCGGGACGACCTTGTGCGCGTTCATCGCCGGCATCGTCATCGAGTACGATCCGCTGATCGTCACGGGCGTCGGACTCCCGATCGTCTACGGGATCCTGCTCCACCTCGCCGGGGCCCCGCGACGTGCTCGCGAGGCGAAGATCGTTCCGGTGGTCGCACTCGCCAAGATCGAAAGCCTCCGTGCTGGGGGCACCGAGACCGGGGACATCCCGGTCGACTTCGTCTTCACCGTCGCCCCCGAAGGCATGGCCACCTTCCGGCTGAAGGTCGCCCACCACATCAACCTGGTCGACATCCCCAACTACCGGCCGGGCGACGTCCTCGTCGTCCGGTACCCGCCGGACCGGCCGTGGAAGGCGGAGGTCGTGGAACGGCCGTCACCGTCGTGGGAACGGCGCGCGGCCGAAGCCACGATCGAATCCGCTCCGGAGTCCAGCCTGGTGCAGGAACCGCCGGAGGGCTGCGGGTTCGCCGCGCTCGCCATCCTCGGGTTCCTGTTCGGCGCGGCGCTGGTGCTGTTCCTGTTCCGTGTGGAGCTGTTCGCGCCGGAAGAGCCTGCCCGGGCGGAAGAAACCCAGTCCGGCGTGACCACCTCCTCGTCGGGATCCGCGACCGTCGACGTCGGCCGATCCCTGCTGGGCGAAGGGGAATTGAGCCGGGTGATCGACTCGCTGGCGCAGGCCGCGGACGTATCACAGGTGATCACCGCGGTCGTCGAGGACCGGCGGCTGACCGTGGTCTTCGCGCCGACGGGCGCCCAGGTGCCGCGGTTCGACCTCCGCGCGCTGAAGGCCGACCGCGTCCCCGCACTGGTGCGCCGGGCGAACGAGACCATCGACGTCGGGGAACCGCGGACGTGGCAGGTCACGATCGTCCCGTTCGGCACCGCGGTGAGCACCCGGGTGATCGTGACCGGCCCCGACGGCAGTGGCTCACTCGCGGACGGTGGCTGAAGCCTTTCCGTGCTTTCCCGGCGCCGCGCTGCCCGAGTACTCGCCGAGATCGGAGATCAGCGAGGTGAGCTCGGCGTCGTTGTCGTAGCGGCGCTGGTGCAGTTCGGCGATCTTCGCGCCCATCTCGGGATCCGGGTCGTCGGTGACGTCGAAGGAAGCGAACCGGTCGACCAGCGGCAGCCCGACCCGGTCGGTGTTCCGGTGCGCCGGGTGCATGAGGTATTCCCAGTACCCGTCGAGGTCTTCGATCGCGAAGACGGCGCCCCATTCGTAGTCGCCGCCGAAATCGCGGCCGACGACGAAGGACTTCACCGAGGGGATGACCCGGCCCTGGTTGCGGAGGCTTTCCAGGGCTTCTTCGACCTGCTCCGGGGAAGCGCCGGGGCGCAGGGTGAAACGGTTTCCGTGGTAGATCATCGTGTTTCCTTTCCGTTGTTCCGGTTCGGGAGGAGAGCGGCGAGTGCCGCTCCGGCGCCCAGGACGGCACCGGTCCAGGTGAACGCGCCGGCGATGCCGATGCCCTGGACGAGTGGCTGGACGACGAGAGGGGACAGGAACTGCCCGAGGAAGATCCCGGCGACCAGGCCGCTGAGCACGCGGCCGCGGTGCGCGGGATGGGCGAGGTCGGCCAGGCGCAGGTTGAGGTTCGGGACGACGAGGCCGACCCCGAAGCCTCCGACGAGGAGCCCGGCCACGACCTGGCCGACGGTGCCCGCCGTGCCGATCACCAGCCAGCCCGCGCCCATGAGTGCGACGCTCGCCGTGGTGATCGCCGTGGGGCTGAAGCGCTCACGCAGGCGAGGGAACACCAGGGCACCGGCGACGCTGGTCAGCGTGCTCCCGGCGACCACGGCTCCGACGACCGCGGGACCGCTGCCGAACGCCTCCAGCAGGAAGGGCAACTGCGTCGGCGCCATGTAGAAGGCGAGCGTCACCACCAACGCGAGGACGTAGACGCCGACGACGCGAGCGGGCAGCCGGGTCCGCTCGCGCTCACCGACCGCTGGAGCGCTCCGGACCGGCTCGCGCAGGAACGTGATCGCGAAGATCGCCACGATCACCGAGACCGAATAGATCCAGAACGGCGCCTGCCAGCTCACGGTGGCCAGCACTCCCGCCAAGGGGAGGAAGACGACCCCGCCGAGACTCGCGAAAGCCTGCTGCAACCCGAGGAACGAGGCGCGGCGGTCGCCGGAGAACCAGTCGGTGATCAGGGTGCTGACCGCCGTCATGATCCCGCCGACGGCGAAGCCGAGCCCCACCCGGGTGATCAGCAGCAGAAAGAGGTCGTCCACGAAGAATCCGGCCGTACCTGAGATCGCGTAGAGGCCGAGGCCCGTCAAGAGCAGGGGGCGGCGTCCGGCGCGGTCGGCGACGATCCCGGACAGCGGCGCGCTGATCGCGATCGCGAGGGAGGTCACGGTCAGCGTCAGCCGCACGAGAAGATCGGAGCCGGGCGTACCGGAGAAGACCTCCCGCATCGCGGGCAGGCTGGGCGCGATGATCGCCGCGGCCATGATGGTCAGCGGTGCCGCGGCCAGCACGGTGCCGCGGGCTCGCCGCGTCGGCGCCAAGGTGTTCGTCACGCCATCAATCTCGCAGCGGGACACCGGGGCTCGCGTCGGTGAAAATCGCCTATGTCCGCCCGCCCTCGGTAGCGTGCGGGCATGACCGACGAGATCCTGCCCGCCATCGCCGGAGAGATCCTCACCGGCGAAGCCGACTTGTCCGTCGCGGGAAAGGACTGGGGGAACCTGATCCACACCAGGCCGGGGCTGGTCGTGAGGCCGGCCTCGGCGACTGACGTCGCTTTCGTGCTCAGGTTCGCCGCCGCGCGAGGACTGCCGGTCGCCGCCCGCGGAGCCGGGCATTCGCCGTACGGGCAGGGACAGGTCGAGGGCGGGATCCTGCTGGACATGACTTCGCTGCCGCCGCACCGGGTGGTCACCGGCGAACTGGTGTCGGTGGACGCGGGCGCCCGCTGGCGGGAAGTGCTCGAGACGACGTTGCCGTATGGGCTGGCACCTCCGGTGCTCACCGACTACCTCGAACTGACGGTCGCCGGCACGCTGGTGGTCGGCGGGATCGGCGGCGCCACCCACCACCACGGCACCCAGACCGACGGCGTGGAGGCGCTGGAGGTCGTCACCGGTACCGGAGAGGTGATCACCTGCTCACGCGAGAGCGACGAGGATCTGTTCGACGCGGTCCTCGGCGGCCTGGGGCAATGCGGGGTGATCACCCGCGCGACCCTGCGGCTGACCCCGGCCCCGGCGCGGGCCCGGCGGTGGAAGCTCTACTACGACTCGCTTCCGGCGTTCTTGGCGGACCAGCGCGCCGTCGTCCGTGACGGCCGTTTCGACTACGTGGAGGGCCAGCTGATCCCCGTCGGCGACGGGTGGCGGTACATGCTGGAGGCGGTCGCCTACTACTCGCCGCCCGCCGGGCCGGACGAGGCCGCGTTGCTGGACTCGCTCGGTTTCGGCGAATCCGAAGCCGAGGACACGGGGTATTTCGACTTCCTGAACCGGATGGCCGACGGGGAGGCGGCCTTGCGTGCGGAAGGAAGCTGGTTCCATCCGCATCCGTGGCTGAACGTGTTCCTCACCGACGACACGGTCGAGCGGTTCGTCGCCGAAACCCTCGCCGCCACCGGTGAACGCGAACTCGGTGCCACGGGGCTGGTCCTGCTCTACCCGGTGCGGAACGACCGGTTGAAGACTCCGCTGTTCGCCGTGCCGCCGGGGGAAATCTCCTGGCTGTTCTCGCCGCTGCGCGTCGGTTCGCCCCGCGATCCGCTGCACAACGCACGCCTGCTGGAGCTCAATGTGGACCTCTACCGGAAGGCACGCGACCTCGGCGGGAAGGTCTACCCGTCGAACGCGCTGCCGATGTCCACAGAGGACTGGCGCGCGCACTTCGGCGAGGCTTGGCCGAAACTCGCCGGTGCCAAGGCCCGGTACGCGCCGGGGAACCTGCTCAACCCCGGCCAGTGCCTGCGGGTGCCCTGAGGTCCGCGGCCACTGGTAGAAATGTCCGATGCGGGATTTCTTCAGGGGTTTCCGGATGTTCGGGCAAGGCCTGGGCATCCTTCTGCGGTCGCCGAGACTGCTGCTGATCGGCGCGCTGCCCGCGTTGCTGACCACGCTGCTGCTCATCGGCGGCATCGTCGCGCTGGCGTTCTGGATCGATGATCTCTCGCTCCTGATCACCCCGTTCGCCGACGACTGGTCGCCGGGCTGGCAGACGACGATCCGGGTGGCGGTCGGCGTCGCGGTGTTCGGGGCGGTGCTGGCCATCGCCATGATCGGGTTCACGGCGATCACCCTCGCCGTCGGCGGTCCGTTCTACGAGCACATCGCGGAGAAGGTCGAGGACGACCTCGGCGGCGTGCCCGGCGCGGTGGACCTGTCGTGGTGGCGGTTGCTGGTGCTAGGCCTGAAGGACGGCCTCGCGCTCGTGCTCCGCTCGCTGCTGTTCACGATCCCGCTGCTGATCGCGGGCTTCATCCCCGTGGTGGGGCAAACGGTCGTGCCGGTCCTGCTGGCCTTGGTGACGGCGTGGTTCCTCGCGCTGGAGCTGATCGCCGTGCCGTTCTACCGGCGTGGGATGGGCTTGAAGCAGCGGCGGCCGCTGCTGCGACGGCACCGCGCGCTCGCCCTCGGGCTGGGGCTTCCGGTGTCGCTGCTGTGCCTGATCCCGTTCGCCGCGCTGATCGTGATGCCGGTGGGCTTCGTCGGTGGCGTGCTCGTCGCCCGTGAGGTCCTCGCGGCGGAGGCGGACTGAGCTTCGTCTGTGTCAGATGACGCAGACACCGCGGCTCCCCGGCGCCATCGTTTGGCGGACACTGAGGGGAGCTTCCGATGAAGAGAGCACTGTTCCTGGCCGCCGCCATACCGATCGCGGCCCTGCTGACGACCGGTCCGGCCGTCGCCGTCGAAGGAGTCGTGTCCGGGGTGGTCAAAGCCGCGGACTCCGGAGAGCCGATCGCCGGAGCCTGCGTGACGCTGTTCGATCTCGACCTGAAGGAGACGGGCTCGGGATGCGCGGGCACGGACGGCCGCTACGAGATCCCCGGCGTCGTTCCCGGCAAGTACAAGGCACGCGCGACCGCCGCCGGATACGCCGAACTTTGGGCCTACAACAAGGGAAGCGCGCTCGCCGCGGAGGTGCTGGACCTGCCGCACGGACTGGACTTCGGGTTGCGGAAGGGCACGGCCACCGTTCGCGGGCAGATCACCGACCAGGGAAAGCCCGCCGCGGGCGCGTCGGTGAGCCTCACCGACCAGAACCAGCGGTGGTGGTCGACGGTCCTCACCGCGGCGGACGGCACGTACTCCTTCAGCGGCGTGAAGGCGGACACCTACACCATGGCGATCACCTACGGCGATCGCACGCAATGGATCCGGCAGAAGGCGAGCTTCCCGGAGGCGGAGACCTTCACCGTCGCCGATGACCAGGTCGCCGTCGTCGACGAGGCCATCGCACCGTACGGAAAGCTCCGGGTCGTCGCGACGGACGAGAAGACCGGTGCGCCCGTCGCGGGTGCGTGCTCGCAGGTCGAACAAGGGCACCCGCCGCAGCTGCGGAAATGCGCCGGCGCGGACGGTGTCATGCTCTACGAGGACATGCCGCCGTTCGGCTACTACACGCTGAGCGTCTGGGGGCCGGACGGTTCCTACCAGCCGGTGAACGGGGAGCGGGTCGATCTGGCCCCGGGGGAGACGACCGAATTCCGGGCGTCGATGAAACCCGCCGCTTCGATCGTGACCACCGTGCGGGACGCAAAGACCAAGGCACCGCTGGCGCGGGTCTGCGTCGACACCTACGCCCTTCCGGTCGTCGGTGTCCTCGACGCCGACTACCTGTACCACTGCAGCGACGAGAACGGGAAGCTGGTGATCGGGCCGATCGAGCCCGGCGCGTACAAGCTGCTGGTCAAGTCGCTGGACGAGCGGTACGGCATGCAGTGGGCCGGGACGGACGGCGGCACCGGCGACATCGGGCAGGCCCGCACGGTCACCGCCGAACTCGGCAAGGTGGTCACGACGCCGGACATCAGGATGGATCCCGCCGGGACGATCACCGGCAAGGTCACCGATCGCGCCACGGCGGCTCCGGTGGGCGGCGTCTGCGTCTATCCGTACGCGGTCGACCCCCGGATCGGCTTCCGCTTCGACGTCAACTGCAGCCGGAGCGACGGGACCTACACGATCAAGGGTCTCGGACCGTACAAGTGGCCGCTCGAGTTCGCGTCGTCCCGAGGCGACTACGCGTGGCAGTGGTCGGGAGGCGCCGCGGACCGGTTCGCCGCCACTCCGGTGCGGGTGCGGCCCGGCACGACGGTGACCGAGAACGCCGCGCTCGTGCCGAACGGCTCGGTCACCGGGCGGATCCTCGGCGCGGACGGCAAGCCCACCTTCGGGTACGTGTACACCTACAACGCGCGCACGGGGGACATCGTCGACTGGACCACGCCGGACTCGAACGGGCAGTACACCGTCAACGGCCTCACCACGGAGAAGGTCAAGATCAGGTACTACACCGACCGTGAATGCTGGCACCGCGACGCGGCCGATTTCGCTTCCGCCACACCGATTCCGGTCGTCGCCGGGCAGACCACCGGCGGAGTGGACCTCGGCCCCTGCCGCCGCTGAGGCAGGTTGGTCGTGAGTGATCCGGGTCGTTCCAGCGACCCGGATCACTCACGAGGTCCAGCGGGTGTTGTCCCGTGACTGGATGGACGACACGCGTGATCCGGTCAGTCACGCGATAGCGCCATCCGCGCCGTCGTGAAGGCCTCCTTCCCTACCCTCACGGTAGGGAAGGAGGCCTTCACGGATCAGGACGTCCTAGCCGATGGGCTCGATCCAGATGTTGCGGAACCGCGGGTTCTCGCCGGGATCCCCGTGGTCCTGCAGCCGGATGGCGCCTGGTGCCGCGCTCTCCGGGATGCTGTCGCCCGTCCCGCCGTCGATCGCCACGTCGTTGTGGACGACGACGCCGTTCCAGACCACGGTCACCCTGGCGTTGTCGGTCTTGTTCCCGGCACCGTCGAACCGTGCGGCCCGGAAGGTGACGTCGTAGGTCTGCCAGGTTCCGGGAGCCGTCGCCATGTTCCGGTCAGGTGCCTTCTTCGAGTAGATCGCGCCCGCTTCGTTGTTGGCGAGCGTGGTGTCCCCGAAGGATTCGAGCACCTGTAGCTCGTAGCGTTCCTGGAGGTAGACGCCGCTGTTGCCCCTGGCCTGTCCGGTGACCTCGGGCGGATAGTTCGGTTCGTTCCACTCGACGTGCAGCCGGAAATCACCGAACTGCTGTTTCGTGCGGATGTCCCCGCCGTACGACTCCATCGCACCGCCGGTCACCGGCCAGGTCGCGGCGCCGCCCGCGCGTTTCTCCCACGCGTTCAGATCGGTGCCCTTGAACAACTGGATCCGCTTGGACTCGGTCACGGTGAGACTGTCGAGATTGACGTTGCCCGCGTCGCCCGTGTCGTAGCGGTAGGAGATCGTGTTCGGCCCGGCTTTCAGGTTCAGCGTCTCGGGTTGCGTGTTCCAGGTGTCCCAGTTGCCGGTACTGGCGAGCCGGACCTGTTTCACCTTCGTCCCGTTGACGTAGACGGTCACCGATTTGGTCCCCGGCGCCGGATCCGGGCCGTTCGAGTAGCGCAGGGCCGCGTCGAAGGCTCCGGACTTCGGCGCGTTCACGGTGAACGTCGTCGCGGCGCCCTGGTTCCAGTAGCCGTCGACGAACCCGGTGCCCGTGTAGCCGGCGTGGTTCGTGTTCGTCCCGGCGCCACCGCTCAGCGCGGCCCGCTCGGCCTCGTAGGTGGTGCTCGCCGCCGGTCCACCGACCAGCGAGTTCAACGTGTACCAGGCTTCGGTGCTCCACAGCGCCGCACCGGATTCCGCCGCGAACGGGCGCGGCGACCGCACGTGGACCACGTGCCCTGCCTTCAATCCCGACATCTGCAGCGTGACCTTCTTGCGGTCGGCCGAGAGGCTCGCGGACGTGACGGACAGGGTCTGCTCGTCGATCTTCGGTCCGCCGTACGCGGAGGTCGGCTGGTAGCGCCATTGCTGGGCCTGGTACTTCGCCGCGAGGTTCTGCGCGGTCTCGGCCGACAGCGGCTGGGTGTACTCCAGCTCGAACCCGCCCGCGACGGCCCGCATGGCGCGGATGTCGAAGGCGTTCGTGCCGTTGGGGGTCACCTTCTGGAGGCCGTAGGCGAGTTTGCCGGGCTGGCCCCAGTTGCCGCCGCCGTCGATCCCGCCGGTGTAGATCGTGCCGTCGGGGCCGAGGCTGATCCGGCTGACACCGGACTCGAGTCCTTGCGTGAGGCGGAAAACGGCGCCCTGATACTCGCCGTTGACCTTCTCCAGGAACGCTCGCTGAAGCCCGCCGTAGGTCACGTCGCCGTACACCATCTGCCCGGCGAACGGACCCTGCGACAACATGACCATATTGCTCGGTGAGTTCGCGATCTCGTTGTGCGGCAACCACAACACCGGCGCGGTGACCGGCTTCGAGTCGAACGGGCCAGGGGGATTGGTGTAGTGGTTGAAGAACCGGTCCTGCTTGACCCGCACCAGCTTGTTCGCCGGCAGCCAGCCGCCCTGGTTGTCCGTGACGAAGACGTCGCCTTCCGGTCCCCAGCCGATGCCGTGCGGCGTACGCAGCCCGCCGGCGATGTAGGAAACCTTGCCGGTGGCCTTTTCGACCTTGATCGTCGTGCCGCGGTTCGGCGCGGGCTGCGGGTCGGTGGTGGCGCCGCCGTAGTTGATGGACACGGAAAGGTTGGCGTAGAAGAAGCCGTCCTTGTACAGCAGGCCGAACGCGAACTCGTGGAAGTTGCCGCCGAACGGCCAGGTGGCCACGGTGCGGTAGTCGTCGGTCACCCCGTCGCCGTTGGTGTCGTTCAGCTCGACGAGCCGCGTCTTCTCCGACACGTACAGCTTGCCGTCGACGTACTTGACGCCCATGGGTTCCTTCAGCCCGCTGGCGACGCGCTGGGTGCGGACCTTGCTCGGGTCGGTGTTCCCGCTGACGTTGCTCAGCAGGTGGACCTCACCGAGGACCTTGTCGGAGCCGCCCCACGTCGCGATGGCGAGCCGCCCGTCCGGCAGCCAGTCCATGCCGGTGACCTGCGGCTGGAATCCCTCGGGACGCAGATTCGTCAGCGTGAAACCGGGGTGGACGCCGTTCAGCGGCAGGCCGTCGCCGGGCGAATCCGTGGCCCCCTCGCATTCCTTGCGCCCCGGCGAGGTCACCCGGACGACGTCGGCGTCGGTGCTGAGCACCGAATTCGGCACCAGCGCGAAGTCCGCCGCGCCCGGTGGCCGCCATTCGAGGGTGACCTGCTGGTCGTGGAGGTTGTCGAAATGGTCGATCCGCAGCGCGTGATACCCGGTGCCCAGCTGGACCGAACCGGTCGCGGGGGTCGCGCCGTGCAGGCCGTCGTGGTTGATCACCGTCTGGCCGTCGATCCGGAGCCGGGAGCCGTCGTCGCTGGTGAGCCGGAATTCGTACTGCCCGGCGGTGGCGATGTTGATGTTGCCGATGACCTCGGAGACGAACTGCTCGTTGAGCCCGAAGTCGGCGGTGGCGGTCCAGTTGATCGTCGGCATCAGCTTGTCGACGTTGGGTGTCTGGCCGGATTTGATCGCGCAGAGCTTGGTGAGCTCGCGCTGGAGGTCGTACGTGCGGAGCGTGACACCGGGTTGCTGGGGTGGGATGGCCGCTTGTGCCGGGGCTGTCACCAGCCCGGACACTGCCGTGACCAGCGCCAGTGAGGCGACGATGGACCGGCTGAAGCGCTTGCGGACGGACGGAAGCATCGTTGCTCCTCGGGTCGGCGGCGGAGCACTCTGTGACGACGCTGAACCTAAGAGGACTTTCGGTTGAAGTCAACGAAAGTGTGTACAGAACGGACGAAAGTTAGTCCGAACGGTCCCTCGGCTAGAGTTGCGGCCGGAGCGTGGGGAGGGCGAGTGACCAGGGGATCTGACGAGTCCCGGCTGCGTTCGGCCGTTCTCGCGCAGGCTTGGGAACGCATCGACGGTGTGGAGGTCCTGTCGTCGGCCGACGGCGGTCCGCTGACCCGGACGATCAAGAAGATCATCGACCCGCTGGTGATCCGCACCGCAGCGCGGCCCCGGCTCGGCCGCCCGGTGCTGGATCCGGCCACGGCGGCCGAGCTGACGGAAATGCTGCTGGCCGACGCGGACAGGCTGCGCGCGACGGCCGCGTGGTTCACCCACCTCAAACGGCAGCGCCGCGCTCTGCGCATCACGGCGGGCAACGTCCAGGACGTGTGTTTCCCGCTGGCGTACGAATTGGCGACAGGGTTCGGGTCGCCGGGACCGGACGCGGCGGAGACGGCCGCGGCGGCGTTGCGGGACCTGCACGGTGAGGGCGGCGCGGTAGGCGTCGATCAGCTCACCGCGTACCTCGCCGATCCGCGGCACTCGGCTGGGTTGACCGCCGAACTGCGGCGCCGCTGGCACGCCGAACCCGCCGTACCACAGGACATCACCGCGCTCCGGGCGTTCGTCGACGGGCTTTCCGACTCCACCTGGCGTGCTCTCGCCGATTCGGCCGCCGGGCACGCTCTCGGATTGATGTTGCGGGAGCCGGGCGGAGCCCGCGCCTTGAGCGAAGTCGTCCAAGGGATTTCCGGGCTGCGCACACCGGATCTCGGCCTGCAGCGCGGGGATCGCACCGCCGTCCCGCCGCTGAACCGCAGCGGCGAAACGGGCACCGAACTCCTGGAGCGCAGTGTCGAACGGCGGGTACGCGCGACCCTGCGCCGTCTTCCGCCGGACGAGCGGGTTTCCGTCGAAGACCTCGTCGACGACGAACTCACCAGGGTCGCCGCCGGATTCGGGCTCGGTTTACCCGCGCTGGCCGCGTGTTTCGCGCTCGGTGTCGTCCTCGCTCCCGCGTTGCGACCGCTCGACGGCGCGGCTCCCGCCGGGGTTCCCGAATTCGCGCGGCAGCTCAATGCGCAGGTCGCCCGCGAGGGGTACGTCCTGCACGCACGCCGAGCCCTGGCCGGTGCCACACCGCTCACTCCGCGGCCCGACGCCGAACTCCTGCGCGATCTTCGCGAGTTCGCCAAGCACTTCCTCGGCAGGCTGTGGGTCCGGCTGCACGGTTTCGACGTCCGCGGCGATCTGCCCGGCGATGCCGCCGATGTGCGCGACCTCGTCACCGGGGTGGTCCGCTCGACCTCGCTGGACTTGCGGACGAAGGTGCGGCGCGCGCTCATGGCCCGGCTGCCGGATCTGGAGGCCGTGTCGTGACGCATCCGGTGCACACACCAGTCATCGCGGCCGACGGCGCGCTCATCCGCTTCGCCTTGGCCGACCTCCTCGCCGGCCGGACCGCCACGATGCACGTCGAACTCACCGACGCGGGGGCCGCCGAACCTTGGCTGACGCGGCTCGTCGGCGCGGAAGCCACGTTCGTCGCACTCGGTCGAGGCCAAGCGGAAGTCGCCGCCCGGCCGGAACTCGGCAGGCTCGCCTTGCTGCTGTGGCTCCGTCGCTGGTGGCCCGCCGGCCCGTCGCTCGGGATTCCTTCGCTGGACCCGGCGTTGCTGGACCTCGAAACGGCGGTCGCGACGGCCGACGTCGAGGACCTGGCCGAAGGTCTTCTCGACGGGTTCGAAGCTTCCCCGGCCGAGTTGTTCGACGCGGCGATCGCGGAGGACGCCCTCTTGGCGGCGGCCCCGCCGGTCGCGGAGGAAGTCCGGGGACTGTGCGCCCGTCTCGCCGCCTGGTTCGACGGCGAGGACGACGTCGTGCGCGCCGAGGCCGCGGCGGAAATGTCGGCCCGGCTGGAAAAGGCGACACCCGGCCAACGCGCGTACGCGCTGGCCGCGGGTCTCGATCCGCTCGCACCCGGCGAAGGAGTACTGGCGGCCGGACACGCGAGCATCGACTGGGCGCGGGTCCCACCCGGGATCCTGGACGCCGGCGAGGACACGGTGACCTGGCGGATCGTCGCCGCCGCGGCCGCCGCCAGGCTCGAAGTCGTCGTCGCGGGCGCGTTCGCCGACGCGGCCATCACCGCGTTCGCGAGGCACGCGGGCGAGCTGTTCGCCGAGGTGCCGCTGGAGCTGGGCCCGGGGCGTTTCTCCGGCACGGCGGAGCTGGACGAAACCGCGACACGGCTGGCCGCCGGAGTCCATAGTGGACAGATCACGGTCGCCGTCGGCGTCGCGGACGAGGGCGTCGCCGGGACCACGGTGGAAGACCGGGCCGAAGTGGTCGCGCTCGTCCGGGCGCGTCCTCCGGCGGCCAGGACGCTCGCCGAACGGGCGGCGGCCGCTTCCGCCGACGAGGAGTTCTGACGTGCTCGTCGGCATGCCACCGCCCCGGAACCGGCCGGACCGGCCGCTCCCGCCCGAGCTGGGTCCGGCGACCTCGCACGGCTACAACTGTCGCTGTGTCGCGCGGTATTTCGGGCTCGACCCGGCACCGTACGGCGAGCTGCCCGCGTGCTCGCTGTCCGAACGCCAGTACCGGAAGCTGCTCGTCGACGCGGTCAAGCTCCAGGACAAGGCCAAACGGCTCGCCGTCACCCGGGACGTCGCCGGCGCGCACCGGGCGTACGGCAAGATGCGGGAGATCGCGCAGCGGCTCGACCGGACGGATCTGGACCTCGCCGCCGTCAGCGACCTGGCCACCGTCTGCTATTCGGCGGGTGACCTCCGCAACGCGAGACAGTGCGCCGAGGCCGTCCTCCAGGCCTTCAAGGTGAGCACCACCGCCATTGTCCACTATGGACAGTACGTCGAACTCCGGATGATCGAAGGCTCCCGGGAGGTCGCCGAGCGCGTGCTCATCTCCTTGTGCACGGAGGAAGGTGACGTCGCCAAGGCGCGTGAGCTGATCGCCGGGCAACGCCACCGGGCGGCGCTGCGCAAGGCCGAGGGGCCGGACCAGTACCCGCCCGAGCTGCTCGACGTGCACGGCGCGGACGAACTGGAGCTGCGGATCTTCGACGTGCGCGTCCAGATCGCCGCCGGGGACATGGCGGGCGCGCGGGCCGCGATCGAGGAGATCCTGACGGCGCTGGACGCCATCGCGGAGATCGACGAGGTCCGCGGGCAAGTGGCGGCGCTGCAGGCGATGGCACGAGCCGAGCGGGCCCGTGTCCGGCAAGCGGGTGGCGAAGACGCCGACGCGCGCGCGGATCTTCTGCGGCTGAGCGCGCAGCACGAAGGCCGTCCCTTGGCCGCAAGGGCGAGTATCGAATTGGCGGCCGACCGGGCCTTCGGAGGTGACTTCCCCGGAGCGGTCGCCGCGATCGTCGCCGCCCGCGACGAACTCGCGGACGCGGGCCTGAACGGAGATGTCGCGGAGGCGAGCCACGCGCTGGGCACCCTGCTCCTGATGGCGGGTGACGTCGCGCAGGCCAGAGCGCAGTTCGAGCACGCGGGAAAGATCTGGACGGCCAACGCCGACGTTCCGGGCCTGCGGCGTCTCGACGTGGCGCTGGCCCGCTGCGCGATGGCCGAAGGCGACTGGGCGAGGGCGAACGACCATGTGACCCGGGCCCGGGAGTCGACGCGCACGTCGGGGGACTGGCCGGACCGCCTGCACACGGATTTCGTGGCGGCCACGATCGGCTTCGCCCACGGCGAAGACCTCCCGGCCGTGCTGGATCTGCTGCTCCCGCTGGCGCTCGCGGCGGCGGAGTACCGGTTCGAGTTCACCTCGCCGCAGGCACGCACGGCCTGGGCTCGCGACGTCGCCGGGCCGGCGACCGAAATGCTGATGGCGCTGCTGGCCCGGCTCCAGGAACCGAGGCTGGCGGCCGAGCTGATCGAGCGCACCTGCGCCGTCGGGGCGTACACGGGCGTGGAGGGTCGTTCGCTCGATCTCACCGGCGGACTGCCGGCTCTCGAAGTGGGTCCGGTCGCCGAAGGACTTCCGTTGGCGGCACTGGGTTCCGTGACGTCGTCGCTTCCGCTGCGGCTCGCCCCGCCACCCGCGCTGCGCTGGTCACCTTCGTCGCCCATGGAGCTGGACCCGTGGCTCCGGCTCGCCGCCGAGCGGTATCGGCTGCCGCGCGCGGTCGCCGAAACCGTCGAGACCTGGCCGTCCGCGAAGCCCGGACGCGAGACGTTCCTCCTGCGCTACGCCGACGCCGGCCACACCTTCCTCACCTGGCGGACCACCGAGGACCTCGACACCGTCCACACCCATCCGATCGAATTCGCCCTGGTCGCGACCGCTCGCCAGTGCCTGGACGCCGCGTCCCCCACACCGCGGGAAGGCGAGAGCGTGGCCGACGCCGTCCGCCGCTCACTGAGCGAAGACGCCTTCGGCAGCTTCGCCGGTGAGCAACGCCTGGCGCGTGTCCTCGCCCTCAACCTTCTGCCCGCGGACCTGGTCGAGAGGCTTCGGCGCGCCGAAACCCGCCCGCTCCTGCGGATCCAGCCGTCTCCGAGCCTGGCCGGTGTCCCGTGGGGACTGCTGGCCCTGCCCGACCGGCGGGCCGGCCACGTTCTGGAGATCGACGAGATCGGCCTCTGTTTCGATGGTGACGAGCGCGTTCTCGACGTCGCCGACGTCTCGCTGCTCGCCCCGGCCGCGATCCCGCGCCGTCCGCCCGCCGCCGACGGCCCGCCGATCTACCTGCTCGACCCGCGGATCCCGGGCCAGAGTGCGTTCGGCGAGCTGGGTTCCGTGCTCGGCAAGCAGGAGCCGGCGTCGCCACTGATCCGCCACCTCGACGCGCGGCTCGCGGAAGGCCCCGTCCTGCCCGCCGCCGGACGCGGGCTCGATCTGGTCCGCCGCACCGACACCGACCGCCGTCTGCTCGCCGAACTCCTCGCCGGCCCCTGTTCGCGGCTGGTGTTCGTCGGGCACGTCAGCCGGGTCCGCGACGAGTACGGCGCGCAGACCGCGCTGCATCTGTCCTGTTCCGCCGATCTTCCCGGCACCGCCGCGCCGATCGGAACGCACCGGCCGTTCACCGCCGCCGATCTCGCACTGTCCGAAATGGACACCATGCCCGCACGGGTGGCGCTGATCGGCTGCGCCAGCGCGAGCGATTTCGGCCTGGCCGAACCGTTCGGAGTACTGCTCGCCGCCGTCGCCGCCGGAGCGGGACTGGTCGCCGCCACGGTCTGGGCGCTGCCGACCTCCGCCGCCGTGCCCGGTTCGGACCCGATGTCCGAACTCGTCATCGCCGTCGACACCGCGCTCGCCGGCGAGGATCCGGTCACCGAACTGTGCGCCTGGCAGCGGTCCCGGCTCGCCCGCTGGCGCGAGAAGCCCGAACCCGCGGCCTCGCCGGTCTTCTGGGCGGCGCTGACCTGCCTCGACGCGACCGACGACGGGAAAACCTGGGTTCGGTAGCGGACCGGTCCGCCGAAGCTGTGTCCAGCACGAACGACACGGCGAGAGGCGGCACCCGATGTTCAAGAAGATCCGCGACAAGATCAACGACGCGACGCAGCAGGGCATGGCGCGGGGCGCGCAGGACTTCCAGCGCCACGCGGAGCAGTTCCGGCAGGCGGCCGCCGCGCAGGGCCACGACATCACCCCGCAGCTGCCGACCCCGCAGCTGGCCGCGCAGGCCTTCCGGAGCCTGAACGCCGACCCGGACATGGCGGCGTTCCTTGCCCTGCCGATGGACGAGCAACTGCGTCAGCAGCAGGAACTCCAGGCCTACGGCACCGAATTGCGGCGGCTCTACGACACCTGCGAGCCCGCCACCCTGGTGATCCGCGAGCTGGAGCCGACCGGCCGGAAGATCGCCGGGCAGGCGCAGTACACCGCGACACTCGAGGTCACCCGCGCCGACGGCACCACGTACCGGACCGTGACGCAGCTGATCACGCCGCTGGCGACGATCCAGCAGTACGCGCCGGGCACCCGCCACGAAGCCCGCGTCGACCCCGCCGACCCGGCGAAGGTCGCCGTGTTCGGCCCGATCGCGTAGGTGACCGCGATGTTCGGGACCTTCGAGTTCGGCCTGCCGGGAGACCCCCGGCAGAACCGCCGTCCCGGCCTGCGCCTGTGGCTGCTCGGCGTGCCGACGACGCTCGCCTGGGCGGCGGTCGGCTGGTCGGGCGCACTCGGGCTGCTGGACGGCTTCCGGCTGATGTCGCTGAACCGCGTCGACGCGTGGGGGCCCGACGCGGGCCCGGCGGTTTCGCTCGTCCTGTTCTTCAGCGTCTCGATCACGGTCGCTTCGTCGCTCGGGTTCGCGATGCTGTGGGGCGGCGGGATGTCGTTGCGGGGGATGGGTGTCGGCTTCCGGGCGAGCAGCCTCGCCGCGTCCCTCGGCATCGCGCTGGGCAGCGGCGTCGCGATCCCGTCCTGGACGCCACCCGAGGCGGTGGGGAAGCGGCTGCCGTCCGAACCATGGACCGAAGTGGACTGGATCGTCTACTACGAGCCGTATCTGGTCCCGGCGGTGGCCGGGGTGACCGCGCTGGTCATGATCATGGTGCTGGGGCGGGCGTTCGTCACCAAGGCGGAGGCGGACGACCGCGCGCAGGCACTCGCTCAGACCGGCAGGCAGGTGCTCGGAGAGGTGCTCGGCGTCGAGTTCACGAACGTCTGGGTGATGGGGAATCCGCGGTTCACCGTGCGGGTCCGGTTCCCCACGGACGGCGGCGAGCGGACCGTCGTGACCACGATGATCACCCCGCCGCTGCAGGCCCCCGCCCGCGGCTCGACGGTGAAGGTCACCTACGACCCGCGGAATCCCGACACGGTCCAGGTGGATCCGGATCCGGCCGATCGGGCCGCCGGAGGAAACTTCGGTGCGTTCCTGCCTCCGCTGTTCTGATCGCCCTCTACACTCCCGCGGATGGACGAACAGACGGCAGAGGTGTCCACCGCCCCGGCGGTGCGCAAGGCGATGATCCGGCTGGTCCCGTTACTCGGGCTGCTCTATCTGCTCAACTATCTGGACCGGGTCAACGTCGGGTTCGCGGCGCTCACCATGAACGCCGACCTCGGCATCAGCTCGGCCGCCTACGGGCTCGGCGCGGGCCTGTTCTTCGTCGGGTACTTCTTCTTCGAAGTGCCCAGCAACGTGATCCTGCACAAGGTCGGCGCCCGGATCTGGATCGCGCGGATCATGGTCACCTGGGGCATAGTCGCCTCGGCCACCGCGTTCATCCAGGGCGAGGTCAGCTTCTACATCGTCCGGGTGCTGCTCGGGATCGCCGAGGCCGGCTTCTTCCCCGGCATCATCCTGTACCTGACCTACTGGTTCCCGCGTAAGCAGCGAGCCAAGATCGTCGCGCTGTTCTTCCTCGCGGTGCCGCTCTCGTCGGTCATCGGCAGCCCGGTCTCCTCCCTGCTGATCAAGCACGGCGACGGTGTCCTCGGCTTCGACGCCGGCTGGCGCTTCATGTTCTTCGCCGAAGGGGTGCCTTCGATCCTGCTCGGCGTGGCGGTGTTCTTCCTGCTGCCGAGCAAGCCGAAGGACGCGAAGTGGCTGACCCCGGGGGAGCGCACGGCCTTGCAGTCGGCCATCGACGCGGAAGACGTCCGTGAGGTCGGCAAGGAGGTGAGCACCCGATCGGCGCTGACCGACCCGCGCGTGCTCGCGCTGAGCGCCGTCTACTTCGGGATCATCTTCGGTCTCTACGTGCTCGCGTTCTTCCTCCCGCAGGTGATCAAGGGCTTCCAGGAACAGTTCCAGACCAACTACAGCATCGTGGAGATCGGGCTCATCACGGCGATCCCGTACGCCGTGGCCGCCGTCGCCATGGTGTTGTGGGCCCGCCATTCCGACCGCACCGGCGAACGGGCCGGGCATGTCGCCATCGCCGCGTTCGTCGGCGCGGTCGCGATCGCCGGCGCGCTGTATCTCGGCTCGCCGCTGTGGGTGATGATCGCGGTGACCCTCTGCGCGGTCGGCGTGTTCACCGCGATCCCGGTGTTCTGGCAGCTGCCCAACGCCTTCCTGACCGGAGTCGGCGCCGCCGCCGGGATCGGCCTGATCAACTCCTTCGGCAACCTGTCGGGCTTCGTCGGCCCCTACCTCACCGGCTGGTTGCAGGGGTTGACCGGGAGTTTCCGCGCCGGGATGTGGGCCGTGGCGTTCTTCATGGCGATGGCGGGTGTCATCGCGCTGACCTTCCGCGGGAAGGACAAACGCGCGATCAAGTGAGGTGGTCGAAGTCGCCGTTCACCCACCGGATATGGGTTTCGGCGCTTCGGCGCACCACCGCGCGGGCGTCCCGGTCGATGGTGTCACCGCCGAGGGTGTAGAGGCGGTCGTAGGCGAATTCGTCGAGCCGGTCGACGATCCGTCGCACCACGGCCCCCGAAAGCGGGATGTGCTTGGGGAAGTTGCGCTGGAACGACACCCAGTCCGGCGCGAGCCCGCCCGAGATCGTGTCCCCGGCCAGGATGCTGCCGTCCGGCGTCCTGGCCACGGCGCTGCCGCGCATATGCCCGCCGAGCCGGATCAGTTCGAGGCCGGGCAAGGGTTCCACGTGCTCGTCCCAGAACTCGAACGCCGGATCGGGGGCGGGCAGCCATTCGCGGTTGCGTTCGTTGACCAGCACCGGGACCCCGCCCAGCGCGCGGCTCCAGCCGAGCTGGGCGCCGAACATGTGCGGGTGGCTGGTGGCGATCACGGCGACGTCGCCGAGCCCGCGCACGACGTCGAGCACCTCAGTGTCCAACCAGGACGGCGGATCCCACAGCAGGGTGCCCGCCGGGGTCACCGCGATGAACGACCAGTGCCCGATCGCGAAGTGGGGCTCCCGTTTGATGCTGTGCAAGCCGCGTCCGTGATCGCGGTGCACGGTCTTGTGCGGCGCGGAGATCAGTTCCTCGTGCGTCCACCAGCGGCCGGTGTGCGCGCCTAGGTCGCCGGCTTCCTCGATGCCGACCTCGCCGCGGTCGAGAACGCACCGGGGAGGCTCGGGGGTGGCGGGATGTTCGATACCGCACCTGTCGCAAATCCACATGATCGACAGCTTGCGACCTCCAGTGCGCTGGAGGTCAAGACGCGTCTTTCCCCCGGCTCGCCGAGCCGGGGGAAAGACGCGGGGATCAGCTGATGGTCGTCTTGCCGAGCACGGCGTCCTGGTCGGGCGGGTCGAGCGCGAGCTGGACGTCGAACTCGCCGAGCGAGCTGTCGGTGACGATATGCGAGGTCGCCGCGGCGTCCACGCTGCTGGTCGCCTCACCGGCGGGGGTGCCCGCGGGGACGGTGAAGTCGACCTTGCCCTGGGCGGTGAACTTCAGCGGTCCTTCGGCGGGTACCTCGGTGTCCGGGATCGGCAGCTCGATCGGGATCGAGATCTTCTGCTCGCCGAGCGCGATGTTCACCTTCGAGCTGATCGTGCCGGAGAGTTTCTTGGCACCGACGAGCCGGAGCCCGTCGCCCGCGGCCTGACCGGCGTCGACGTCGAGGGTGAACGGCACCGAAACCGGCTCCCCGGCTTTCGCGGCCGCCGGGATTTCCGCCTTCACGACCACCGCCACCTTCTGGTCGCCGATGATGGGGAAGCCGCCCTTGTACGTGAGATTCTTTTCGACGGCGGCAGCGGTTCCCGCCGCGGCGAGCATGACCGTCCCGGCGACCGCGGCCGCGATCCCGGCCGCGCAGAACCGCCGAACACCCTTCCGTACGAGGGTTTTCGTCATGTCTGGTCCTTTCGTCGTTGAATGGGCTCGAAACCGAATGTAGGTGGAAAGTCACCAACGAGGAAAGGAAAAGATCTCTCGCGTTTTCTTTACGCTTCGATCTTGTCATGTATAGGCGGAATGGCTAGTTCGGTAATTGTCACGTGGAGGCGGAAAGGGAAATTCCGGCGGCATTCTTGTCACCTCGGTGACAGGTGCGACGGCCGCGAGGCGAGCGGGCTAGTGTCTTGATCGTGACCGAACGACCCGAGCCGTGGCACCGCCGGACCCGCAGGTTCCTGCGCGCGACGGATCAGCGCGGCGAACTGGTGCGCGGGGCGCGGTTCCTCCGCGGGCTGGTCCCGGGTGACCCGCTGGCGCCGTCGACGGGCCGCTCGTCCGACCGGCTCGCCCGGCTGCTCGCCGAGGCGGGCGCGGACCGGCCCAGTGCCACCCGCGAGCTGGGCCTGGCCGCAGTGCAGGCCTGGCAGGCCGTCCGCCGGTCCGGCGCGCCGCCGGTGTCCGCGGACGGGATCACGGTGCTGTTCACCGATCTGGTCGGCTTCTCGACCTGGGCGTTGCAGGCGGGGGACGAGCGCGTGCTGGAGCTGCTGCGTTCGGTCGCCGAGGTGACCGAATCGGTCGTCACCGGGCATCGCGGCAGCATCGTGAAGGGACTCGGCGACGGCGTGATGGCCGTGTTCGCCGACCCGGGCGAGGCGGTGAACGCCGCCTACGAGACGTGCTCCGCCGTCAGTGTGATCAAGGCCGAGGGCTATCTCCCTCACCTGCGCGCGGGGCTTCATCGGGGGAATCCGCGGCGGGTCGGCGACGACTACCTCGGCGTCGACGTGAACATCGCCGCCCGCATCATGGCCGCCGCCGACGGCGACGAGGTGCTGGCCAGCGGAAGCGTCGTCGACGAGCTGGACCCCGGCGCGGTCATCGTGCGACCGCGCCGGAGTTTCCGCGCCAAGGGGACCCCGAAAGACCTCCGTGTCTACCGGGTCGTGCCTCGTTACTCCTCGTTCTAGCCGGGCAGGTCAGAGGTGTCGCGAAAGCCACTTTCGGGACGTCAGACGTCCCGAAAGTGGCTTTCGCGACATGAGCGTCCGCTCCCGGGCCGCGAGTCCTAGCCGGGCATCTCCGAAGGTTGTGAGTCCAGCCCCGGCCGGGGCTTCGTCCAGCCACCGCGCGTGAAGTCCGGCACCGCGACCGGCTTCCCGCCGCGAGCGAGGGAGACCACGCTCAACGGCACGGGGGAGCACCAGGCCGCCGAGTCGTAGACGTCGATGTCCGGTACCAGTCCGGCGCGCATCTGCTGCACGATCCGCCACTGCAGCACGTAGTCCATGCCGCCGTGCCCGCCGAGGTTCGGGTCGTCCTTGAGCTTCTTCCACAGCCAGTGGTCGTGGCGTTCGCGATACGGGCCGAAGTCCTTCCACGCGTGGCCGCTGTGGTCGGGCTCGACGTAGATGCGGGCGGGGTAGTCCTCCACGATGCCGCGGCTGCCGGCGAGGCTGTTGATGCGGCTGTACGGACGCGGCGAGCTGACGTCGTGCTCGGCCCGGATGATCCTCCCCTGCTCGGTCTCGATCAGACAGGTCACCAGGTCGCCGTTGACGTAGGTCTCCTTCCACGACGGATGACCCGGCGGCATGTGGCGTTTCCGGTAGTCGGCGAGCCCCTTTGGCTCGGTGGCCGTGGCGCGCAGCGTGGCGAACCGGTCGCCGCGGTTGACGTCCATGCAGGCCGCGATCGGCGCGAGACCGTGCATCGGGTAGAAACTCGCGGTGCTGCGGGTGTGCCACTTCCGGCGCCACGCGTCGGTGTAGTACGTGTCGGAGAACAGCAGTTCGCGCAGGTCGTGCAGATAACCGCCGTGTCCGTTGGTGACCTCGCCGAAGACACCCGCGTGCGCCATCTTGAGGATCGCCAGCTCGTTGCGGCCGTAACTGCAGTTCTCGGCGAGGAACAGGTGTTTGCGGGTCTGCTCACTGGTGTTGACGAGATCCCACAGCTGGTCGAGCTCGGTGGCGATGGGCAGTTCGACGCCGACATGCTTGCCCGCCAGGAGTGCGGCCTTGCCCTGCGGGTAGTGGAACTCCCACGGGGTGGCGATGTAGACGAGGTCGATGTCGTCGCGGGAGAGCATCTTCTGGTAGGCGTCGGCGGATCCGCCGTACTCGGCCGGGCGCGGGCGCCCGACGGCGGCGAGTTTGTCCGCGGCGGCCTTCGCGCGCTCGGCGCGGATGTCGCAGACCGCGGTGACCACGGCGCCCGGTACGGCGCTCCACCCGCCGATCATGGACATGCCGCGGTTGCCGAGACCGATGAGCGCGATCCGGACGGTCTGGTGCCGTTCGAACGGGACCCCGATCATGCTGCGCTGGCCGGGACGGCGGGGCGCGCTTTCCGCCTCTTCCGCGGCGGTCGCGCTCGTGGGGATCGCGGCGAGCGCCCCGGCGGCGAGCGCGCCACCGAACAGTGTCCGCCGGGAGACTGAGGGCAGGTCGGCCATGAAGAACACTCCTTCGTGTCGCCTTCGGTGCCCAGACCTTGTCCAATCGCCGCCGGATATGTCAAGAGATGCGCCAAAGTGCGCAGTAAACTGCACTAATGAGCAGTTTGAGTGCGTGTTCCTGGGTGTTTCGCGCAGCCCGGGTGCGCGTACACCCGGGCCGCGCCGACGGTCACCGGCGGATCAGCACCTGGTCGATCGACTTGCGGACCAGGTTCGGCACCACGCAGTCGTCCGCCGGATAACCGACGGGGATGACAGCGAACGCCTTCTCGTTCTGCGGCCGCCCGAGCAGCTCGCCGAGGAACCGCATCGGCGACGGCGTATGCGTCAACGCGGCCAGCCCGGACAGGTGCAGCGCCGTGAGCAGCATGCCGACCGCGATGCCCACCGACTCGTCGACGTAGTAGTGCTTGTGCTTGGTGCCGTCCTCGTCGAGGAAGTAACGCTGCTGGAAGACCACGATGAGGTACGGGGCGTCGGTGAGATGGGTCTTGACGGCGTCGGTTCCGAGCGGGCGCAAGGCGGACAACCACTCCTCGCCGAGCCTGCCCTCGTACGAAACGCGTTCTTCCTCCTCGGCGGCCTCCCGGATCCGCTGTTTGGTCTCGGCATCGCTGATGAGCACGAACGTCCACGGCTGCTGATGCGCGCCGCTGGGTGCCGTCGCCGCCACCGCGATGGCGTCCACCACCACCTGCTCGGGCACGGGGTCCGTCGAGAACATCCGCACGGTGCGGCGGGTGTCCATGCGGCGGCGCAACTCGGCGGCGGTGGCCAGCGATTCTTCCGCGGACACGCGCGCCGGACGGTAGGGCACCGGCTCGAAGGGGTCGCCGTAGGTCGGGGTCCACTGTGCTGTGGTCATGCTGCGATTCTGGCGGCGGACCCGGGTTTCGGAAAGCCCCGGAGCCGGGTTATGTCCCTGGGGTTATGCCGCCGTCTGTCTCAAGTGGACGGACACCGGTCGTCGTAACCGGCGGGCGTTTCCGGTACCCAGAGCGCCACTTAGTGGTCGTCGCGGCGTGGAGATAGGTATCCACTGCACGACTTTCGTCGGTGTCAGGTTCCTCTTGCGGCGCCTCAGAATCAGCACACCCGTCCCCATCGCGCGGCCGAACCCGGGCCGCAGAAATGAGTCGGAACCATGCGACTGCGCTCCTTCGCCCTGATCGCCGGCACCGCCTTCGCGGCGCTGCTCGGCGTCACCGCCCCCGTGGCGTCCGCCGCGGAACCGTCCTCCGACGTCCAGCCGATGATCATCGGCGGCCAGAACGCGACGAGCGGGCCGTGGGCGGCCAGGCTCTTCGCCAACGGCAGGCAGACCTGTACTTCGACGATCATCGCGCCGCAGTACATCCTGACCGCGAAGCACTGCGTGGCCAGCAGTGGCACGTTCACCTTCCGGATCGGCAGCCTCGACCAGCAGAGCGGCGGCACCATGGCCACCGGCTCCACCGTCACCCGGCACCCGAGCGCCGATCTCGCGATCGTGCGGCTAACCGCTCCGGTGAACGCCACGTACTCGCCGCTGGGCACCACCTCCAACGTCTCCGTCGGGCAGACCGTCCAGGTCTACGGCTGGGGCGCGACCAGCCAGTGCGGCTCGGAGATCAACTGCCAGTCCCGCTACCTGAAGGTCGCCAACGTGTCGGTCACGTCGGTCTCCTGCCGTGACTACAACGGCGGCATCGCCGTGTGCGCGCGCCGCGGCGACGGCATCACCGCCGGCGGGGACTCGGGCGGCCCGATGTTCGCCTCCGGCCGTCAGGTCGGCGTCGCGTCGACGAGCGACCGGCAGACGACGACCGCGTACACGAACATCACGCGGTACCGGCCCTGGATCCAGCAGATCGCCGGGGTCTGAGGCAGAAGGTGCCGCGAAAGCCACTTTCGGGACACCAGACGTCCCGAAAGTGGCTTTCGCGACACGCCGGGTTTGCTTTGTCGTAGAAAACGCCAAAGGGTCCTCCCCGGCGGTTGCCGGGGAGGACCCTTTGGGGGTTTCCCTAGTCGGGACGACCGACCTGGGTGTTCGACAGGTCGAGACCGATCGCGAAGTCGGCCGTGTAGCCGCTTCCGGTCTGCTGGGGACGCAGCAGCATCTGTGCCCCGCCGTTGCGGTAGATGGCGTCCCGGCTGTTGGTCGTGTCGGCCGGGCCTTTCCGCCGGTACGGGTCGGTCCGCAGATAGGCCGCGCCGAATTCGGGCGTGAAGTAGAGCTGTGAGGTGAACTCGTACGGCCTGCCGTTCGTGCCGACGGTGCGGATCTTGACGTGGATATGCAGCGTGCGTCCCGTGTACCACCCCGGAAGAATGGTGGTGAACCGGGCCGCTCCCGATTGGTCGGTGTTCTGATAACCGCGCAGGAAACGGCGGCCACGACTTCCCTGGGACGGAATGTCGGAATACAGACCGAACGCGTCGCACTGCCAGAGGTCGACCATGGCTCCCGGTAGAGGCGTGCACTGCTGCTGACGGATCTGCTGAACGGTGAAATTGATCGCCAGCGCGGTGCCGGGAACCAGTTGCCCGGTGGACGGCTCACTGCGGATATCGGAGCGGTTGAGCCGTTCGTCGACGAAGTACGGGCCCTCCATTTGTTCCGGCTTGACCACGCAGTCCAGCGTGCAGATATCGGGTGCGCCCGGGCTGGAGGTGGTGGCACTCGCGGTGGCGGATCCGGCGGCGGCGAGTGTCGCGCCGGCGGCGCCGAGGAGGATCAACGCCTGTCGCCTGCCGAGTACCCGGCCTACTGGCTCATCATCGTCATGCATGGGGTTCCTTTTCGCCAAATGATGGGAGTAAGGGAACTGCACGCGGCAAGAGTTGGCTGCAGGGTGTCGCGCGCATACGATTTTCCGACATGGACCGGCCGCTGTCGAGAAAGTTCACTCTCGTGCATCATACTTCGCAGCGGACACCATTCGCTGATGGGCCGAATTCGCGAACCGGTGCTACGGCATTTCGCCTACGACGTCTCGAAACCCTCTTGGGAAAGCTTGCGTGCCCGGTGGTTCGCCACATTGACGCGGTTTCCGCATAACCCCGGCATGCAATAGCGACGCCGTCCTGGGCGCGTCGTGTCGATGAACGCGCCCCGGCAGGTAGGCGCGCCACAGGCGCGGAACCGTTCCACGCCGAGAGACTGGACGACGCCGAGTATTCCGACGCCGCAAACCAGGGCCAGGGAATCCGCGACTTTCGCGCCAGGCCGGACCGAAACGGCCCACCGTGCGCTGCCGGTCAGAAGGGTGACGTCGCCGACCGAAGAGGTGAGCGCGGTGGCTCCGGCGACGAGGCGCGCCTGGTCCGGCTGGTCGACCAGATCGCGCACCGTGACGCGTAGCCGGTGAACGGCGCGAAGATCCCCGGGCCGGGTGGGCTCGGGCAATGAGCGAAGCTCGGCGAAGGCGGCGAGAGACGCCAGGTCGGACAGCTTGTCTTCGCCGCGCCAGACCTCTGGGGCGGTGTTGACCAGGTCGGTAGCGACACCCGCCGCCCAGACGTAATCGTCCAAAGCTACTTGCATCCCTTACCGACCTCTCGTACGTTCGCGGTCAACCGTCACTTTAACCCTTACCGGGAGGTTGTCCGTGGAGATCGACGCCCTGGTGTTCGACATACTCGGCACGCTCGTCGACGAACCGGCCGGGATTCGCGACGCGGTCCGGCGAGCCGCGCCGGATGCCGATGCGGATGAGCTGGCCGGCCGGTGGCTGGGCCACGTCGAGACCGAGCAGCGGCGCATCGTCGCGGGGGAGCGGCCGTACGCCCCGAGTGACGTCCTCGACCGCGAAGCGGCTCAGCTCACCACTAACACGGACGTGGTGCCGAAGCTCGAGCCCTGGCCAGACGTTGCCGAAGGACTGGCGAGGCTTGCCGAGCAGTACCCGATCATCGGGCTGTCCAACGCCGGCCGGTCGAGCCTGCTCCGGATCAACGCCCATGCCGGTCTCCGCTGGCATCAGGCACTCTCCGCCGAGGAGACGCGGACCTACAAGCCCGACCCGGCTGTTTACGAGCTGGCCGTCAAGGCCTCAGGTGCACCGCCGGAGCGGCTGTTGATGGTCGCCGCCCACGCGTGGGACCTGAGGGGAGCGCGGAGCGTCGGCCTTCGGACCGCGTACGTCGCCCGGCCCGTCGGAGACCCGCCCTCGGCGACGGACCGGTTCGATCTCCAGGCCGACGGCCTCGCCGATCTGGCCGTTCAGCTCGCAAAACCGCGGATGTGAGCAAAACTGTCGGTGCCTCCCGCTAGGTTCATCCCAGTCCCCACCGAGGCACCCCGCAAGGAGAAGATGCGTTGTCAGACTGGGAAAAAGCAAGCACGGCCAGGGTGTTGCCACCCGCTCGCCCGCGCAAGCTCGCGAAGGTTCCGTTCGTCGAACTGGCCGACGGACGGGTGCAGGGCGTGGTGTCCAGCGGGTCGGACATAGGCCGGGTGTACGTCTCCTCGGTCGCGGCGAGCACGTACGAATTCTCCTGCAGTACCAACAACAACCGGCCTTGTGGCGGGGCGCGGGGCATGTTCTGCAACCATATTCTCGCCCTGATCAACGAATCCACCCTTCAGTACGGTGCCGAGCGGGTAGCGCGGTACTTGCGCGTCGAGGTGGCGGAGCCGACCGCGCAGGCCATTTCCCAGACCATGAGCGCGACGCGTCCGTCTCAAGGCGACAGCGCAGCCGCCGCCTCCGTGTTCAGCCAGTTCTTGCGGCACTTGGCCTATCTCGAATTCGAGCCGTCGACGGCACCGGTGCCTGAGCTGCAGTGGTTCCCGCCGACGAGGGCGGTGGTCTGATGCGCGTCGATCTGCTCACCGATCCCATCGCCGGTCTCGACGAGGCGCTGGCGGTCGTCGACGCCTTCGACGACGTGCTCGTCACCGGCCTGCTCCGTCCACAGAGGATCGCCGGCCTGACCGAGCTGGCCGACGCCGTCGCCGGGTCACCGCTGGCGGCGCGGGTCGCGGAGGCAGCGGAGAAGACCGCTGCCGGTGCCGCGGGCGAGGAGCACTTCGTTTCCCTTGCGGCGGCGAGGATAGCGGTGTTCGGCTCCGTACACGACGCGGTTCTCACGCGGCTCGTCGAAGCGACCGGTCGTCCGCTGGGCGAAGACTCCGCCGGGCAGACCGCCGAGGCGGAATCGCCCAATCTTCTGGTCGCCGCACGGTCCTGGCTGGCCGATCTGGCCCGCGCGGGCTGGCAGGGTATCGACCACGACTTGATCTCGGCTTCGGCGCAGGTGATCTCCGCGCTGCTAGCGGAACCGAGTCTGCGCAGGTTGGCTGTCCTGCTCGACGGCTTCGCCGCGGAACTCGCGGCGTCCTGTCCCGGCGCGGCGCTGGAGCGGATCCCCGTCCGGCGCTGGGGCGACCTGTGGTCGCGCGGAATGCTGCTGACCCTGCCCGGGGCGGCGGCGACGCCGGCGATCGGCACGGTCACCGGCCGCCTGCTGCCCATCGGCGTCGACCTCCTGGAACATGCGACGGCCGCGCAGGCCCAGGTCCACGCCGTATTCGAGCCCGATGACGGCACCACCCCGCGGCTCGTGCGCGCGAACGTGACCGTGCCGAAGCCGGACACGATCATCGGCGCCGGGATCTGGCAGTTGCTGCGCCCGCACCTTTCGCTGCTCACGGCGATCGGTGAGGGCCGTTCGATGGACCTCGCCGACATGCCGGTCACCGCGGAGGGCGACCTGCTCTGGCGAGACGAACACGCTCGTCCGGGAGAGCCCGCGGACGCGTTCTCCACGGCGCGTGTCGCTCTGCCGAAGGCCGTCACGCCGACGGTCGCACCGCTGGATCGGCACCCGGCGCGGCTCGCCGTTCCTGTTTTCCTTGAGGGCTATGACATCGAAGGCGAAGAGGACACGCTCACGTTCACCTTCGCCGGAAATCGGCTTTCCGTCGAGACCGATCGCATCCCGGCCGCCGGCCCGCTGACACCGAAGGCGGTCGCGGGTTCGAGCGCGTGCATCGGCCTGATCCGGTGGGACGGCGGATTCCGCCTCCAGCCGCTCGCCGTCGAGACCACCGTGCGCAAGAAGACCACCGCCGTGCACGCCGGAGCCTGGGCAGGCGGCACCACGGACAAGGCCGGGGTGAAAGCCGAGAAGGCCGCCACCGACGCCGCGGCCGTGCTGCGCGAGCGCGCCGGAAGGCTGTTGCGGAAATGACCGAACCCGAGGACAACCGCCGCCAGGTCCTGTACTGGCGGCTGCTCGCCCGGCTCTTCGACGCCGAGGAACAGGCCACGCTCGAATCGGCGAGTGTCGCCGTGGTCGAGGACATCGGGCTGCCCTCCGCGGTGCTGGATCCGAACGTCGCGGTCGATTCGGTCGTCCAGCGTCATCCGGAGCTGGCCGCCGAGTTCGACGGGCTGATGGTCCCCGAAGCCGAGGACGGCCGGGACAAGGCCGCGGAAGTGCGGCGCGCGGCGCTCGTGTCGAAGGTGCTGCTGAACGTCTTCGCTCCGGCGCCGCCCACGGTGACGGCGGGGCAGCTGTCCCGCTGGCAGGCCGACGCGGGCTGGCTCGAGCGCGCGCTGGGGTGCCGCCCGGGCGAGCTGCGCGGAGGTCGTCCCGGCGGCGCCCCGACCGGCCTCGGCGGCACCGGCGGTGGCGCCGCGCCGGACTTGAGCACCCTGCTCCCGGCGATCGGTCCGGAGCTCGGCGGCATCGAGGCGGACCTCGTCAAACGGATGCATCTGCGTGAGGTCCTCGCCGACCCGGCGCTCGCGGCGAAGCTGACCCCGAGCATGTCGCTCATCGAACAGCTGTTGCGGGACAAGGACAACCTGTCGGGAGTGGCGCTGGCCAACGCAAAATCGCTCATCCGCCGCTACGTCGACGAGATCGCGGAGGTCCTGCGGACCCAGGTCGAGAAGGCCTCGACCGGCAAGGTGGACCGTTCGGTCCCGCCGAAGCGCGTGTTCCGCAATCTCGACCTCGATCGCACCATCTGGAAGAACCTCACCAACTGGAGCCCCGACGAGGAACGGCTCTACGTCGATCGCCTCTACTACAAGCAGACCGCGAAGAAGACCACGCCGCAGCGGCTCATCGCGGTGGTCGACCAGTCGGGCTCCATGGTGGACTCGATGGTCAACTGCGCGGTGCTGGCCTCGATCTTCGCCGGACTGCCCAAAGTGGACGTTCACCTGATCGCCTACGACACGCAGGCGCTCGACCTCACACCGTGGGTGCACGATCCGTTCGAAACACTGCTGCGCACCAACCTGGGCGGCGGCAACGACGGCATGGTCGCGATGGCGCTGACCCAGCCGAAGATCGCCGAACCCGCGAACACCGTCGTGGTGTGGATCTCCGACTTCTACGAGACCCGCGTCGAGCAGCTCTTCGAGAGCATGGCCGCGATCCACCGGTCCGGGGCGAAGTTCATCCCGGTCGGCTCGGTCACCAGTGCCGGCCGGGGCAGCGTGAACCCGTGGTTCCGCGAACGCTTCAAGGATCTCGGCACGCCGGTGATCTCCGGCCACATCACCAAGCTCGTGCACGAACTCAAGACTTTCCTCACCTCCTGAACCTCCCGAAAGGCAAGACATGTCCGACCTGTTGCGCGCCCCCGCCGAGATCAAGTACGCCGAAGAGCTGGACTGGCTGGAGTCGGTCGACGACAACCCCAAGCCGTTCGCCTGGCGCCTGTCCCCGAAGATGCTGCGCCTGTTCATCCTCGGTTCCGAGCGCGCCGACGGCCTCGACCGCGAGATCTCGCAGAAATGGTTCGGCGACCGGAACATCGTCGAGCGGGCAATCGTCACGCTCGCCTCGGACCGCGGCCTTCTGCTGATCGGCGACCCCGGCACCGGCAAGAGCTGGCTCGCCGAACTGCTGGCCGCGGCCATCTCCCGTAACTCCACGCTGGTCGTGCAGGGCACCGCCGGCACCACCGAGGACCACATCAAGTACTCGTGGAACGTCTCCATGGTGATCGCCAAGGGCCAGTCCCGCGAGTCGATGATCCCGTCGCCGATCATGACCGCGATGGAGGCGGGCTCGATCGGCCGTTTCGAGGAGCTGACCCGTTCCACCAGCGACGTGCAGGACGCGCTGATCTCGATCCTGTCGGAGAAGTACATCTCGGTACCGGAGCTGGACAGCGACGGCATCGTCTTCGCCAAACCCGGGTTCTCCGTGATCGCCACCGCCAACAGCCGTGACCGCGGCGTCAACGATCTGTCGTCCGCGCTCAAGCGCCGCTTCAACTTCGTCCGCATCCCGGTGGTGACCAACAAGAAGAGCGAGGCGGAGATCGTCCGCTTCCGCACCGAGGAACTCCTGCGCCGCCATCAGATCGAGCTGGACGTGCCGCCCACGCTGCTCGACGTGCTGTTGCGCAGCTTCGGCGACCTGCGTGCCGCGGCGGCGTCGGCGGGCAGCGACGACGAGAAGCTGGAGTCCGCGTTGTCCACCGCCGAGCAGATCGGCGTACTCGAAGACGCGGTGCTGCACAGCAACTTCTTCGGCGAACGCGAGCTGACCGCCCGCACGCTGGCGTCCTCGCTGGTCGGTTCGCTCGCCCGTCGCGAGCCGGAGGATCTGGCGATCCTCAACAAGTACCTGCACGGCGTCGTCGAGCCGCGCAGCAAGGACGAGGGCGGTGACTGGCCCGGGTTCCTCGACGGCGGCCGCGACGCGATCGCCTCCCTCTCGTGAGCGGCGCCTTCGAGGCGTTGCGCGGCCAGTTGCAGGAGGCCGCGGCCGCCTTCGCCGACGGGCCCGGTGCGCTGGAGGGCATCCTCCTCGGGCTCGTCGACGACGTCGATCGCGCGGTGCGCGAGCCGTTGGAGATCTTCCCGGTCTGCCACCATTCCCCGGCGTCGGCCGTGGCGATGGCACGGCGGCTGCGGGAGAAGCAGCCGAAGGTCGTCTACCTGGAACTGTGCGAAGACATGGCGCCGTTGCTGACCGAGCTGCGCAACTGCCGTCTCCCCGTGGCGGTCCAGGCCTTCGCGACGGACGTGAAGGGATTCCCCGCGGAGTGGGCGCCCTTGGCCGTGGTCGCGCCGATCACCGAAGCGTCGGCGGAGTACCAGGCGATCGCGTACGCCCTCGACACCCCGGGTGTCGAGCTCGTCCTCGTCGACCGGTCGGCGGATCATGTGTTCCAGTGGGACGAGCGTGAGCCGCCCTCCGATCCGGACGCGCCGCCCGCCGAGGAAGAGGCCGCGCTGCACGGTGACGCGGTCGGCGTCGAGATCGGCGATCTCCGGCCCCGGTTCGCCGAACTCGAGGAACACCTGCTGCGGCACGGGCGGGTGCGGCACTGGTCGGAGTGGTGGCACCAGTACGTCGAGCTGCCGCTCGGCGACAGCGACCACGACACCTACCGCCAGGTCATGTTCCTGATCGGCAGCCTGTTCCGCCGTCTCGCGCCGGGCGACACCCGGCGCGTCCGGGTCGACGAAGACCGCGAGCGCTACATGTGGACCCGGATGCGCGAGCACCTCGCCGCCTCGGGCGCGGATCCCGCGGACTGTCTCTACATCTGCGGCGCGTTCCACGCGGCCAGCCGGGTCGCGGAGTTCGGTGTCGACGGCACGGACGGCTTCGTGATCAGCCCGCGCAGCGAGAGCACGTGGCAGTACGGGCTCATCCCGTCGAGCCACGCCTCGATCGAGGCACAGTTCGGGCTCGCCGGGGGATCGGTGTCGATCGCCGCGACCGAGTGGGCGAAGAACCTCAAGCGCACCAAGGTGAAGCAGTTCCAGCTCGAAGGTCAGGTAGGCGGGCCGAAGCGGAAGAAGGCCGCGGCGCCGCCCGCGCCGGCGCCGGATCCGGTGGCAGTGGATCCATCGGACCAGCTTTCCGGCTTCCTGCAACGACCTCCGGTGCTCGACCGGCTGGACGAGGCGGAGCTGCTGGGCTGGTCGGTCGAGATCGTCCGGGCGGCGCGCCGCAACGGGTACCTTGCCTCGACGGCCGACGCCATCGCGGTGTTCGAGACCTCGATCCTGCTGGCGGGCCTGCGCGACCGGGCCAAGCCGACGCCGTACGACTTCCAGGACGCGGCGGTCACCTGTATCGAAAAGGACGTCGTGCCCGGCAGGCGCGACGTGCGCCGTCTCGTCGAGATCATGATGGGCGGCGACCGGATCGGCCAGGTCGGCTACGACGCGTTGCCGCCGTTGGCGCGCGACGTGCACGACAAGCTGGAGCCGCTGAACCTCAAGCTGCAGCAACGAGGTGTGCAGCGGGCGCTGCTCGACATCGCGTCGAGACCGGAGCTGGAGCCCTGCTCCGATCTCCTGTGGATGCTGCGCTACCTGATGCCGCGCGGCGCGGCGCGGCCGATCATGGGGGAGCGGCGGCTCGGCGAACGGCCGATCCAGGAGTCGTGGGATCTAGCGCTCGGCACTCACCAGCGGGCCCTCATCGAGCTGGGTTACGAGGGCGTCAGCGTCGAACAGGTGCTGGAGCAACGGCTTCGGCGAGCGGCCTACCATCCGCAGGCCACCGCCGCGAAGGTGCTCGGCGCGGTCGAGGACGCGACGCTCTACCTTCGCAGCGCCCGGCTGGCGGGGGAGCTGGGCACACGTGCCCTGGAGGTTCTGGCCACCGAACGCACCGTCGACGGCGCCCCGGAAGTGCTGCGACGGGTGCGGAGGCTGCTGGCGCATTACCGGACCAGCGAGCCGGTGCTGCCGCGGTGGATCGAGGACTTCGTGAAGACGGGGTACGCGCACTACTGCACGCTGCTCCCGGCCGCCTTCGCCGACGAGGAGGCCGGCGTCGAGCAGGTCGCCGCGATGCTGGGCTTCCTGTTCAGCATGGAGTCGCTCGCCCTGTCGCTGGGGTGCGACCGTACGCAGCTGGAGCTGGCGATCGCCGGATCGCATCCGGAGGAGCCGTCGAAGGTGGCGCTGTTGTGGGCGGCGCAGGTCCAGCTCGGCCGCCTCACGCGTGCCGAACTGCGTGAGCGGTGCGCCGGACTGCTGGCGAACCCGATGGTGCTGCCCGCCTATCCGCGTTACCTGAGCGGTTTCGTCCACGCGCTGGAACCGGCGCCCGGATTGGCCGACTTCGTCGTCGAGGCGGTGTCGAACGCTTTCGCCGAGCTACCGGACAAGTTGCTGCTGCCGTGGTTGCCGACGTTGATCACCACGTTGCGGTCCCGCGGCGCGGAGCTGGTGCCGCTGCTCGTGCGTGAGGCGGGCCGGATCTTCCCCGGGAGGCTCGCGGCGCTCGACGAATGGGTCCCGCCGTGGAAGGACCAGCCGGAACCCCGTGCGGTGACGAGGAAGACCGGGGGCGGCGGCCTCGCTTTGCTCGCAGCGCATCCGGCTTCCTGCGACGCCGTGGCGGGCTTGCTGGGCTGCGAGGAGCCGTGGGGGAGCGCAGCGCCCGCCGGCTTGGCGCTGCTCCAGCGGTATCCGGAGTCCGCCGCCGCGCTGGAGGAGGTGCTCACCGGAGTGTGAACCCGAGGGCGGTCGCCGGATGTCCGGCGACCGCCCGATCCGTCAGTCGGCGACCCAGCTGCCGTGGAAGCCCAGTGGCACCGGCCTCGGCAGGTGGATGCGGGCGAGTGGCTTGGCGGTGAAGTCCTGTGCCGCGAGGATCACCAGGTCCGAGGCGTTGCGGTCGGGATCGTTCACGTAGGCGAGGGCGTAACCGTCGTCCTCGGACTTGCTGCGGGACGACGGCACGAACACCGCTTCGCTCGCGTCGGCGCCCCGGCCGAAGCGGTGCACCTCTGACCGCCCGTTCCGCAGGTCGTGCTTGATCAGCGCGTTGCCGAAGGAACCGGAGGGCTTGTCCAGGTAGACGTCGAACAGTTCGCCGGGCGAGGCCGAGTATCCGTACCTGTGCCGCCGCGACACCAGGCTTTCGTTGACCCGCGGGAATTCCTGCGGCCGGTCGTCGAGGACACGGCGCCGGACCCGTCCCCGCGCGAGATCGATCGTCCAGCGCTCCAGCACCGGCGGGCCCGACGCCGACGGGCCGCCGAAGCCCTGCTTGCCCGCCACCTCGAACGGGGGAGGCATCGTGGTCAGGTCGATCACCACCGTCGAGCCCTGTTCGTAGGCGTTGAGCGTGTGCGAGTAGAAGACCGGATCCACCCCGAACCAGCGGACCGGGCCGCCGTCGCGGTTCATCACCCCGACCCTGGCCGGATGGTCCGGGTTCCACTTGTACGGCACCACCTTTCCCGGCCGCGGATCGAAGGTGACCGGCACGTCGAAGACGACCACGTAGTTCTCGGTGAGCCCGAAGTCGTGCATCATCGGGCTGTCGCTGACCGGGATCCGGGTGGTGCGAACGACTCGGCCGGTCCGGTCGACCATCAGATGCCGTACGTGATCCCACGTCGGGTGATAGGTCACCGCGTGCAGCTCGTCGGCGCGGGCGTCGAACTTGGTGTGCGCGGTGTAGGAACCCTGCAGCGAACCGCCGAAGTCGAACGGCCCCAACGTGTTCAGTTCGCCGTCGAGCTCGTACGGCGGTGCGCCGGACTCCTGAAGGGTGAGGATGCGGCCATGGTGGCCGATCACGTGCGTGTTCGGCGCGAAGTCCTCGGCGGGCACCGGCCACGGGTACCGCTCACCCAGTTTCGCCGCGACGCCGGACGAACGCACCCAGCGGTTGCGGTACCACTCGGCCTTCCCGTCGCGCAGCCGGACGCCGTGCACCATCCCCTCGCCCAGCATCCAGTGGTGGGCGCGCGGGTCTTCGAGCCCGAGCACGTTCGGCCCGGTGCGCAGATATCGCCCGCAAAGATCCTGGGGAATCCGGCCGGTGACCGGCAGGCCGAACGCGGTCACCTCCTCTTTCACCGGCTCGAAGGCGCCTTCGACGAACGGGTAGCGCGGATTCGGCGCGGCGAAGGCGGATTCGCTGCTCGCGAAGGTCGCGGCGGCTCCACCGATGGCAAGCGCGGCCGCCCCGCGGAGCACGTTCCGCCTGGTCGGTTCGGTCATGGTCGATCCCCCAGTTCGTCAAGTAACTGTGTATGCCATGAACAGTGTATGCCTTTACCTGTTTCGGGTGCAACAATGCGGACATGGACGACGTCGAGATCGAGCTGCTGCCGCCGGGCACCGCGCTGGCGTGGGGGCACACCCCGGCGCCCCGGCGCGGGCCGAAACCGGGATACAGCCTCGAACAGATCGTCGACGCGGCCATCGCGCAGGCGGACGCGGAGGGCTACGCGGCGCTGTCCATGCCGTCGATCGCCAAGCGGCTCGGTATCACCGCGAACGCGCTCTACCGGTACCTGAACTCCAAAGAGGAGTTACTCGTCCTGGTGGCCGAGGCGGCGTGGGGTCCGCCGCCGGAGCCGGCCTCCGGCGATTGGCGCGCGGCGGTCACCGCCTGGGCACGCGCACTCCTCGAACGCTGCCGTCGCCATCCGTGGCTGATCGACCTGCCGGTCCGGAGTGTGCCGAGTACGCCGAATCTGCTGGGGTGGCTGGAGAACTTCCTGGAGGGGATGGCGGGCTCGGGTCTGGGTGTCCAGGACGTGACCGGCTGCGCCGTCCTGGTCGACGGCTGGGTGCGCAGTACCGCTTCCTTGCTCCGGGACGTGAACGCGAGCCCGCCTGATCAGGTCCGCGCGCTGAGCGCTTTTCTCGGACCGCGCCTCGAAGAGCGGGGCTATGCGCGCGTCGCCGCCGTGGTTTCCGGCGAGGCGTACGGCGAAGAGGGCATGGAGGAGGCTGACGTCGAATTCGGCCTCGGCC
Organism: Amycolatopsis roodepoortensis; assembly: GCF_024628825.1. NCBI lineage: Bacteria > Bacillati > Actinomycetota > Actinomycetes > Pseudonocardiales > Pseudonocardiaceae > Amycolatopsis > Amycolatopsis roodepoortensis. The sequence continues at coordinate 1,087,953 of NZ_CP102415.1, read as the reverse complement.
GCATCCTGGACGGTATCGAGGCGCTCATCGAACGCCGGTGAACAACCCGTCGAGGCGGTAGTCGACGATCTCCGCCGCGCGCTCGGCCGTGTAGGTGTCGACCATGATCCCCGTGACGAGGCCGGCGGACATCGTCGCGAGCGCGTCCGCCTCGAGCCCGGCGTCGAGGTGGGCGGGGACGTCACCTTTCTCCTGGGCGGCCTGGAGCAGGCCGGCGATCGCGTGGACCAGGTGGGGCAGCAGTGGTTCCTGATCCGGATCCTGGCTCCCGCGCGTGACGTCGACGGCGAAGTACGCGATCTGGACCGCGGCCAGCATGCGGCGGCGCTCACCGTCCGGCAGGACGGCGGTCAGGTAGGCGCGCACGATGGCGCGTTCGTCCCCGGTCTTCATCGCCTCGCCGATGCTCTTCCCGGCGATCTCGGCGGTCAGTTCGACGACCCGCTGCCAGGCGAACCGCAGCATCTCCTCCTTGGTCGGGAAGTAGTACTGGACCAGGTTCATCGAGATGCCCGCCTCCGCGGCCACCGCACGCAGGGTGACCGCCTGCAGGCCTTGGGCGGCGGCGATCCGGAACAGGGCCTCCGCGATCTCGCGCCTGCGCTCTTGGTGGTCGACACGTTTCGGCACGCGATCACTCTGCCATGTCGGCGAGGGGTGGCCGGAACGACCACCCGCTGTTATGGTGCAAGTGCACCATAAAACTTCGAGGAGGTCCGATGCTGGGGGAATTCGTCGACAAGAAAGCCGAAGAGCGGTTCTTCGCGACCTATGACGCGATCCTGCGGAAGTGGCCGCTCCCCGCCGAGGAACTGGACATCGCGACGAGATTCGGCCCGACCCGGGTCCGCAGTTGCGGGCCGGACGACGGTCCGCCGATCGTGCTGCTTTCCGGGGGAATGGGCACGTCGCTGTCCTGGTACCCGCATATCGCCGAACTGGCCGCCCGGCACCGGATCCACGCCGTCGACTCGATCGGCGAGCCGGGGCGGTCGATCCAGACCGCGCCCATCGAGTCCACAGAGGACTGCGCGGACTGGCTCACCGAGATCGTCGACGGGGTGCTCGCGGGAACCGGCCACGAAAAGGTCCACCTCGCCGGCGTTTCGCGAGGCGGCTGGCTCGCCCTGAACCTCGCCACCCGGACGACCGACCGGATCGCCGGTGTGGTCGCTATCGAAGCCGCCGGATTCGGCGTGATCGACCGGAGCTTCATCTGGTGGAGCTTCCGGGAGATCTTCCTCTGGTTCCTGCCCAAGTGGGTCCTGCGGCTGGTGGCGTCCGGCGATCCGGACGTGCGGCACACCGTGCGGCCCTTGTTGTTCGCCGCGCTCAAGTACAAGCAGCATCTTCCTGAGATGCACCTGTTCGGCGACGACGAGTTGTCCAGGATCGACGTGCCCACCCGGATCATCGTCGCCGAACGCAGCGTCATCCTCCGCGCCCGCGAGGTGGCGGCACGGCTCGGCTCACTGAACCCGCACATCGAGGTCGAAGTCGTGCCCAAGACCACTCATGGGCTGTCCCTGGAGAAACCGGAGCTGGTCACCGCCCGGATCCTCGAGGCCGCGCATCACGCCGACGCGGCATCGTGACTCTCGGCTGGTGATCTGCCGGCTGGCGGGGGATTTCGCCGCGATGCGGCAAGGGATCCTCGGCGATCGCGTACCAGGCGCGGAGGTTGGCCGGTTTCCGCCAGTGCTCGGCGGTCTCGGCGACCTGATCGTGGACGTAGAGGGCGTGACTGACCGTCTCATGCCAGGAACTGACGAGTTGGTCGGGCGTTCGCAGGCCGCGGAAGATCTCCGCGTAGAGCCTGAGCAGGCAAGAGAGTGAATGCCGGGATGCCGCGAGCCATGGTTGTCCGGCCGCGTCGAGTCGGGCCGGGGTGGCGCCTTCGCAGACGGTGCACTCGCAGGACCAGAAATGGTGGATGTCCGGTGTGCCGGCGAAGATACGTTCACAGGTCTCGAGCCGGTGGTAGCTGAGTAGTCGAGTCACGAAGGCCGATACGCCAGGCGGTCGTGGGGAGCGGCGGGCCGTTGCCGGGTAGAGATGGCGAAGTGAACTACTCGTGCCCACGGCAGCGGTGTGTACGCCATGGCAGAGTGCGCCGATGGCGGAAACGTCGCACCGCAACAGGAAAACGGGAACACTCGCAGTGGCCAATACCTGGAGGAATCCCGTCAGAAGGTACTGGACCCCGAAGGGATCTTTGTCGTGTTCGAAGACGAACGCGACCGGCACTCCGTATTTGTTGATCTCCCTTGTGATCGCCACGTGAACCGGTGGACTGGAGAACCATTTCGTGGCGAGGGGAAGTACGGCGACGACCGGCGCGGTTTCCCTTGCTGCAGCCTTGAGGATCGTTCTCAATCCAGGCCAATCACGTGGTGCGAGGTATCCGGAGTCGGTGAGCGGCATCAATCCGAGGTCTCGCTGACGGCGGATCCAGGCAGGATGGGTTCCACGCCGTGCTGTGACCCTTCGTTTGCCGGAGTATCGATCCGCGTCGCACAGAATCGGGCCGCGGAATCCTTGATCACGGAGGCGCAGGACGGTGGACTCGGGAGAGGTGCCGGTGAGGACGATGCCCGCGTGTGCCTTGTCGGCGATATCGAGAATCGAATCCACCTTGGTCGACCTGCATTGGATCAACAGGCGCCCGCGGAGCGCGTCCAGCGAATGATCCATCCTTTCACGGTGAGGTACCTCGGCCAACGTGTCACCGGTCATCACACCGATGCCGGTCCCTGTCGCACTGAAAGAGCAAGAACCACTCACCCTTGGCGAGAAATGAGGCTCCTGTGAGTGGATCGGCGGGGCGGGCGCGGAGGCCCGTCACCGGCGGCGTCCGGCCGGGCGAAGGCTTTTCCGGTGCCGATGAGTATTGGGGCCTGAGGTGCGACGACCGGTGTTCGGCCGTCGCACCCGGGATGTGTTCAGGCCGCGGCCACCTGATCGGGCCATGACGGCGAACGGCCGAGCAGTGCGACGATCGTGTCCAAATCGGACTGTCCGGTCGCGTCGACGGCCGGGCCGAAGGCGGCGCCCGGAGCCGTCCGGTTCTTCCCGTCCGGGATCGCCTTGGCGAAACCCAGTCCGGCGTCGAGTACCTCTCGCTGGAACTCGAGTGGCAGGCCGAGGGTTTTGGCCACGTCCCAGGAGTGCACCAGGTAGTCGACGAAATGGAAGCCCAGCGCCTGCTCCGCGGTGAAAGTGACTTCGGTGGAGAACTCGGGAAGGGCGAACCTCCGATCGGCGAGGTCGTGGGGGACGAAGGAGTTCAGGACCCGGTTCACCGAGGCGCGGTAGGTGGCGACGGGGTCGTCGCCCAGCGGGAGCAGGCGCCAATTGTCGAGGTGGCTCTCGCCCTCGGCCGCGGCGGCGAAGCCGTGGTGCTGAGTGGTCATATGCGCCAGCAGGCCGTGCAGGGTCCAAGCGCTGCATGGGGTCGGCTTGACCAGATCCGCAGGGGTGATCTTGCTGACGAGGTCGAGGCTGGTCCGGGTCACCAGGGCGTCGAGGATGCGAAGTTCATCGATAGGCATGCGCATATCATCTACATGTGCGTACGAGTTCGTCAACCGGTTTCGCGAACGTGGTCGGTATGGTCTGCGCATGGCGGAGCAGGGGAGGCCGGATCTCGCGGCGATGCTCGGCGGGCTGATGCGACGGCTGATGAACGCCGAGACGCCGGTGCTGGCCGGGCACGGGTTGTCCATGTGGGGTTACGTGGTGCTGAGCGCGCTCGACGACGGACCCGTTCGCACGCAGGCCGCCCTCGCGAAGGCGATCGGGGCGGACAAGACCCGGATCATCGGCACCCTCGACAAACTCCAAGAGGACGGGCTGATCACCCGCGAGCCGGACCCGAAGGATCGCCGGGTTCGGCTGCTGGGGATCACCGAAGCCGGCCGTGCCGCGCGAAGGTCGGCCCAGTCGAACATCCAGGAGCAGGAGGAGCGGCTGCTCGGACAGCTTCCCGCCGCCGATCGCGAAGCCTTCCTTCGCGCCGCGCGTGTGCTGTCCGAAGCCGAGTGGCCGTGAGTCAGCGGCTTGTCAACGCCCGGAACGACGCCAGGAACTCCGGTTCGTAGTCCTCGTCGACGTGGTTGATGTTCCACAGTCCAGACGCGCGGACTTTCTCGCTTGTCGCGTACTGGCCGAGCCATCCTGCGCTGGGGCGATCGGTTGGGTCACGCCGGTTCGAGAGCAAAGAGATGCTGTTCCGTTCGATGTCGCCGCGCAGGCTGCTGCCGTCAGCTTCGGTGGGTACTGCCAGGCAGACGAACCGCATTCGACCGACGTACTCGCTCACCTGCCGCTCGATCTCGGTTTCGGCCGCGGCCCACTCGGGCAGACGGCGCTTGCCGGTCCACGCGGTGAGCAGATCGCCGGACCCCTGGTCGCGCTTGATCAACGCCGTTCCGACGTGACGGCGGAAGATCGACGCGCGATGGTTTCCGCTGCCTTTGAGCGTGCCGCGATGCTGGGCCAGACGTTGCCACAGCTTCGTCCGGCTACCGCTGCCCAGGCCGTGCGTGCCTACGCGCACCACCCGCGGAGACCCGTCGGTACGCAGCTCGCCGTCCTCGAAGAAGAAGTAGACGCCGTGACTCGGCCAGCCGTCTTTGGCGGTCGCCCCGTGCAGCCGTCGTGGAGTGCCCAACCTGCCGAGCAAGGCGTAGAACTCGGCGAGATCCGCGTCCCTCATCCCAGTTCCTCGACGACCATTCCGGCCGGATAGTCCGACGGTGACTGGCGCCACCACGCGCTGAAAGCCTGTGCCAGCCGTCGCGGCACCTCGACTTGTGCGCCACCGCCGTGGAAGTCGATCGTCACGAGCACGGCATCGATTTCCGAGGCGGCCCAAGGGATTCGCCGGATCAGTTTCGCGTAGTCGGCGCTGGCGGACACGAACGTGACCACCTTCGTCGCACCGATCCGGCGAGCCTCCTCGATGACTGCGTCTTCGAGCACACCGGACGGCCAGTCGGTGAGCTTCAGCTTCCGGTCATAGTAAGAGATCGGCTCGTCGGCACGCAGGATCCCGTAGCCGCCGCTGAGGATCAGCGTTCGCCCGTTTTCGACCGCCTCGCCCAGTGCGCTGCCGACATTCCGATAGAAGTTCCCGCTGTACCGGAGCCACGCGGGCCGCAAGCCACCGCTGTCGACCTTCGACTTCACCAGGACATCGGCCCGGGCGCGAAGCAGCGGTTCCGGCCAGGCGGTCCCGGTTCCAGCGGCCTCCCCACCTCGGTTCTTACCCTTCGAACAGCCGAGGATCGTCAGTGCTTCACGCGGATCGATCGCGTTCAGAACGGTCACCGGAGAACTCTAAAGTGTCGGCCCAACCCCTCGCTGACCGGACGCTGATCGGTCCCGGGCATGCTGGAGGGACCAGACCGCGGAAGGAGGACCATGTCGCCACTCGTCGTGCACGGCCTGTGGTCCCGTGGCCGCGGGATCGTGCTCTGGGGCGAGCACGGCGACCGTCCGGCGACGACGTCGATGCGGCCGTCGAGCGCGGCCCGGCCGCATCCGTTCGCCGCGTCGGTCGCGGATCTGACCGCGTTGCACCCCGGCAAACCGGCGTCGGCCGTCCTGCTGCTTCCGTCGCGGCGCGGCGGCCCCGTCGCCTCGCCCGAATTGGGCGTCCGCGGTCGTCCGCAACAGGAGCTGACGCTGGAACCCTGGTCGGTGCCCGCGCTCCTGGTCGACCCGTCGGAGCTGGAGGACCTGGCCGAGACGGTCGGCTACGGCACCTCGGTCCGCCATCTGCGCGCCGTCGTCCGGCTGGCGGACGATCTGGTGCGCCGCGGCCGGGTGCTGCCCACGCTCGTGCGTGACGAGATCGTGGCGCGGGCGCGCTGGCGGCCTGTCGCCAGGGGCGGTGACGCGGTCGCGGTCCGGGCGCTGATCGCGGCCACGCCGCCGGTCGGCCGGGCCGAACATCCCGGGCCGGATCCGGCGGCGCTCGTCAGCGACGCGCTCCACACCCTGGTCGACGCCGCGGTCCGCGATCGCCTCGCCGCCGCCGGGCACGTCACGGAAAGCGACGGCCGCGAGGGCCCGTTCGGGTCGTGGCTCCACGCGCTGAAGAGCGCGGACGACCGGATCGGCCAGGCGCCGGGGCGCATGAGCATCGTCGCCGAGGGCATCACCGCCTGGGACGCCGTCGGCGACACCGATCTGACCGAGGGCACCGTCTGCTTCCGGCTCGACGAGGTTCCCACGCTGCACGGCCCGGCCGACGACCCCGACGACCAAACCGGCGACGGGACCAAGTGGCAGCTGCGGTTCCTCCTGCGCTCCACCGCCGACCCGAGCCTCCTGCTCCCGGCGGAAGACGTCTGGTCCGGCAAGGCCGGTGCCAAGTTCACCGATCCCGAGGGCCTGTTCAGCGCCGAGCTGGAGCGCGCCGCCGGCGTGCTGCCGCTGCTCGGCCCCGCGGTCGAGGTGGAGAAGCCGGGCAGCTACGACCTCACCGTCGCCGAAACCGTGGAGTTCCTCGACGGCGGCGCGGACCGGCTGGTGGCGGCCGGATTCGACGTCCAGCTTCCGGCGAGCTGGGGCGGCAGGCGCAAGCTCGCGCTCAAGCTCTCGGTCCGCGGCGCGCCGGTCGACCAGGCCGCCGTGCACCGCCTCGGGCGTCACCAGCTCGCCTCCTACCGCTGGGCGCTCGCGGTCGGGGAGGACGCGCTGACCGACGAAGAACTCGCCGGGCTCGCGGCCGCGAAGTCGTCACTGGTCCGGTTGCGCGGCCGCTGGGTGAGCGTGGACCCCGAACTGCTGCGCGCCGGCCTCGAATACCTCCGCCGCGACCCGGATCGCGAGAAGCCGCCGCTGCCCACCCCGGCGGACCTGCTGGCGTTGCTCCGCGGCGGCTTCGAAACACCGCTGCCGGTCACCGAGGTCACCACCGACGGCTGGATCGACGACTTCCTCGCCGGCCGAGTTCAGCGCACGATCGAGCCGGTCGAGCCGCCGCCGACATTCCTGGCGACCCTGCGGCCGTACCAGAGCCGCGGTGTCGCATGGCTTTCGTTCATGACGTCGATCGGGCTCGGGGCCTGCCTCGCCGACGACATGGGGCTGGGCAAGACCGTCCAGCTGCTCGCACTCGAAGCGATCGAGCGGGCACTGGGCGACCGGCGGCCGACCCTCCTGGTCTGCCCGATGTCGCTGCTCGGGACGTGGCAACGGGAAGCGGCCAAATTCGCGCCGGAACTACGCGTGCACATCCACCACGGCGCGGATCGCGGACGCGTGCGGACCGAGGGCGCGGACCTGGTCGTCACCACCTACTCGACCGCCGCCCGCGACGCCGACGAACTCGCGGCCATCCGATGGCACCGGCTCGTGCTCGACGAGGCGCAGGCGGTCAAGAACCAGAACACCGGGCCCGCGCAGGCCCTGCGCCGGATCCCCGCCGGGCACCGGATCGCGCTGACCGGGACCCCGGTGGAGAACCGGCTCGCTGATCTGTGGTCGCTTTCGGATCTGCTCAACCCCGGTGTGCTCGGGGGCAGGCAGGAGTTCCGCGAGCGGTTCGAGGTGCCCATCGAGCGCCGGGGCGATCTCGCCGCGGCCACCGAATTGCGCCGGCTGACCCGGCCGTTCCTGTTGCGGCGCCTCAAAACCGATCCCACCGTGCTCGCCGATCTTCCCGAGAAGATCGAGATACTCCAGGAGTACCGACTCACCCGCGAGCAGGTGACGCTGTACCGCGCCACCGTGGACGAGATGATGACCAAGATCGCCGACAGCGCCGGGGTCAAACGGCGCGGCAACATCCTGGCGGCGATCACCAAGCTCAAGCAGATCTGCAACCACCCCGCGCATCTGCTGCACGACGGCTCGCCGATCGGGCACCGCTCCGGCAAGGTCAACCGGCTCGAAGAGCTGCTGGCGGAGATCCTGGACGCCGGTGATCGCGCGTTGTGCTTCACTCAGTTCGCGGAATTCGGGCACCTGCTCGTACCGCATCTTTCGCATCGGCTGAACGCGAAGATCGCCTTCCTGCACGGCGGCCTTTCGCAGCGGCGCCGCGACTCCATCGTCGAGCACTTCCAGTCGGGCGAGGGCCCGTCGATCCTGCTCGCGTCACTGAAGACCGGGGGAGCGGGGCTGACGCTCACCGCGGCCACCCACGTCCTGCATCTCGACCGGTGGTGGAATCCGGCGGTCGAGGAGCAGGCCACCGACCGCGCCTTCCGGATCGGCCAGCGGCACAGCGTCCAGGTGCGGAAGTTCGTCTGCCCCGGCACCATCGAGGAACGGATCGACGCCGTCATCACGAAGAAGGAGGCGCTGGCAGGCCTCGTCGTCACCGACGGGGAGGACTGGCTCACGGAGCTGTCCACCGATTCGCTGCGCGAGGTCTTCGCGCTCGGGCGGGAGGCGGTCGATGACTGACGGATTCCGCCGGGCGCTCGGCGAACTGGGTGTCCACAAAGGACTTGTGCCGCCCTGCCGGGTCGACACGCTCACGATCGGTCCCGGCGCCGCGGTCGCGGTCGTCCGGGTGACCCGGCAACGGTTCTACGACGTCCGCATCGGGCTGCCGACGTTCGGCAAGCAGGTGTGGACGGCGGTCGCCGCCGCCATCGTCGCGGACGAGGCCGCGAAGACGGCCTTGCTCGACGGCCGGGTCCCGGACGATATCGATCGCTTCTTCGCCGCCGAGCAGGTGCCGCTGTTCCCCGAGGCGGCGTGGGAGCTGTCGCTGGACTGCACCTGCCCCGGCACCCGCGTTCCCTGCGATCACCTCGTCGCCGGGCTGATCGCGCTCGAGGAGGAGGCGGACCCGTTCGCGATCTTCGCGCTCCGCGGACGCGACCGCACGGCCTTGCTCGAAGAGATCGGGCGGCAGGCGGGCGCCCGGGTGACCGCCCCGCCGGCGGAGACCGAGACCCCAGCGCTCGACGAGGTGATGGACGACTTCTTCGGCTGGGGCCCGGCCGGCGACGTCACGAACATGCGACGCCCGCGGGCCGGGGATCCCTTGGGACTGCTCGATGAGGTCCCGCCACTGAAGGCCGCAGTGGACGGAACCTCGGTCACCGCCCTGCTGCGGCCGCTCTACCGGGCGATCACCGGTCAGGCGAAGTAGGCGCCGACGAGCTCGTCGTCCACTTCGGACAGCGTGGCGGGGGACCATTTCGGGGAGCGGTCCTTGTCGATGATCTGCGCTCGGATCCCCTCGGCGAACTCGGCGGTCGAGAGCGCGTGGGTCGAGATCCGGAGTTCCTGCGCCAGCGCGGTTTCCAGATCGGGCATCGCGGCGGCCGACCGCAGTGCCCGCAGGGTCACCTTCAGCGCGGTCGGCGACTTCGCCTCGATCTCCTTGGCCGCGGTGGCCGCGGCGTCACCTTCGGCGTGGAGCCTGGCCAGGATCTCCTCGACGGTGTCCGCCGCGTAGCACCGATCGATCCAGCCGGCGTCCATGGCCAGCGTGCTCGGCGGCGCGGGTTCGGCGACCAGCTCCAGCGCGTCGTCCGGTGTGCGGGCCGCCAGCGCGTCGAGCAGGTCCGGGATCCGTTCGCTGGGCACGAAATGGTCGGCCAGTCCACAGTGGATCGCGTCGGGCCCCGAGATCGCGCCGGCGGTGAGCGCCATATGCGTCCCGAGTTCGCCGGGCGTGCGGGACAACAGGTACGTGCCGCCGACGTCCGGGACGAAGCCGATCCCGGTCTCGGGCATGCCGACCCGGGAGCGTTCGGTGACGATCCGATGGCTGCCGTGCGCGGAGACGCCGACCCCGCCGCCCATGACGAGCCCGTCCATCAGCGCGAGGTAGGGCTTCGGATAGCGCGAGATCACGGTGTTGAGGCGATATTCGTCGGCCCAGAACCGCAGGGACGCGGTGCCTCCACCTCGGGCATCCTCGTAGATGGCGCGGATGTCGCCGCCCGCGCAGAGCCCGCGATCACCGGCGCCGTCGATCAGCACGGCGCGGACACCCGGGTCGGTGCGCCACGCTTCGAGGTGGTCGAGCATGGCGAGGACCATGCCGTGGTTCAGCGAGTTCAGCGCACGCGGCCGGTTCAGCGTGATCCGGCCGATTCCGCTCTCGACGAGGAATTGGACGTCGTTCACGAAGCCACCCTAAAAGTCGGAAGTCCGACCATGTGGAGCTTGTGGCGCACGCCTCAGCGTTCGCGCCGGGCCTCGGACGACTGCGCGGACGGCGGATCAGGGAAGAACCTGGTCAGCATGATCGTCTCCCACGCGATCGTGGCGTAGAGGATCCCCGCCGCCGCCCAGCCGGTCAGCGGATCTCCGGGCCAGAACTGCACGGACGCCAGCGCGGTCAAGGTCGAGGCGAGGAGCGCCGGGATGAGCACGGTGAGCCCGACGAAGGTGAGCCGCCGTCCGCGTCCGCTCCGGATGCTGATGGCGGTGACACCCCACAAGGAGACCAGGACGCTCGAAGCGCTCAGCACGCCGACCCAGACGGCCCGTGCCCAGGGCCCGAATTCCCACGGCAGATCGGCGCCCCGCAGGAGCAGGCCGAGGCCGAGCAGGTACAGGAGCGAGCCCAGCGCGAACGTGGCCACTCTGCGGAACGGGGTCGCGCCGCCTTTGTCGGTCAGGTAGTGCCAGCAGCAGTACCCGCCCGCGAAGCCGATCCCGATCGCCAGGAAGAGGTGACCGGGCATGCTGAACCACTCGTCCGTGGCGACGGACACCGCGCCCCAGGCCAGCAGTCCGGCGGCGACGCTCAGCAAGGGAGCGAGAAAGCCGATCAGCAGCGGTGGCACGACCATGGGCTTGGCCAGCGCGAACAGCGTCCGCCCCAGTTTGGCGCCCTTGCTCGTGCCCGCCGGCTGGATCGCGCGCCAGGTGACCAGGCCGAGGCGGAGCCCTGCCCGCCGCAGATGGGGGCGTTTGAAGAGCACGCGCACCGTTTCCGCGCCGACCTTCCCCAGCACCTGTGCCTTGTCCGAGAGCCGGGCGACCGAGGTCCCGGTCGCTTCCTTGAGCTGCTCGGCGGTGGGCGGGACGTCGCCGTTGTTCCGCAGTTCGGCCAGCCCTGTGAGCAGCGGGATCTCCTGCTGCAGGATGTTCCAGTGCAGCCAGGTGGTGAGCAGGATCGGGAGTTTGTGCCGGACGTTCGCCGGGGTCACGCCGAGTGCTTCCCAGGGGCCGATGAGACTCGCCAGTTCGGGGCGCGCGTCGAGATCGTCCGAGGTCTTGCCGAAGACATGGACGTAGTGCTCGGCGTAGAGCTCTCGGAGCCACTCGACGAGTTCGGCTTCCCCTTTCGCCTGCAGGCGCTCGCTCCTGGCGACGACGTCGACCAGCGAGCAGGCCGCGTCGAGACGGCCCCAGGTCCAGTCGTTGAGCCGCCAGCGCGAGGACAGGAAGCTCGCGAAGTTCATCAACTGGTTGCCGCTGAGTTTGCGCTCGACGCGTTGGACGTCGTCGACCGGCTCCTCGGCCAGCAGGATCGGCTCCAACGGGCTCTTGGCGATCGCCGACATGGCGTGCACCCGGATCCGGCTCGGCTCGGAGAGCGGATCGGGGCGGAGCGGGCCGATCAGGATCTCGGCCACGGCGAAGACGTCGAGCGTCCTGGCCAGGTCGATGCACGCCGCCTCGTAGAGCGCGGTGAACCCGGGGACCTTCGCGCGTTCGCCCAGTTCGGCGACCAGGTCACCGGCCAGTTCCCCCACCCGGTTCCAGATCGGGGTGAGGAACGGCTCCGGGAAGTCCGGTTCGACGGGCAGCAGGTCCGCTTGGACGGCGTGTTCGGCGACGTCGGCGATGACGCAGCACCAGTTCTTGCCAGGGAGGAGCCCTCCCGCGGCGGTGATGAAGCCGGAGAGCCGCCGGCAGGCGGCCATGACCCAGGGCAAGACCTCGAAGTCCGGTGAGCCGCCTCGCAGCAGCAGCCGATCCCGGCAGGCGAGGAGGACTTCACAGGCGAAGCGGGTCTCATAGAGTTTGTCGCGGATCGTACTGAGAGCGGTCTCCTGGATCGGGTCCAGGCTTTGCCCTGCTTCGATGGCCTGGACCCAGTCCAGGACCAGCGCGACGGCGCGGGCGGGCGCCAGCAGGGAGCGGAACCACGAGACGGTGAGCCTGTTCGCGCCGGGCACGCAGACGAGGTCGGCGACGGCGGGACCCCGCAGGAGTTCGAGGATCGGAGCCGCGGCCTGGCCGGAGGTGAACGTGCGGCTGTCGGGGATCGGCAGGGGATCGGGGCCGGTCAGGGAGATCGGGTCGTCGACCAGCCTCGCGAGGCGGTCGGCCTCCACGGACGCCACGGCATCGGCATAGCGGGGCATCAGCTTCCGGCGGGCTCTCTTGCCGGGAAGGTTCGCCAGGCCCGGGTCGCCGGGAAGGCCTCCGGCGGTGCCGTGCAGCCGTTGCGCGGACGTCCAGGCGTCGCTCAGTTCGGCCGCGTCGTCCAGCAGGGTCTCGCTGTTCATCTTGGTCCGGATCAAGGCTTTGACCACTCGCGCCAGCCGGGCGAGCGAGCCCTGTTCCTTGCTGTTCGCGGGAAGTTTGGCCGGGGTCGGGGGAACCGGCTGCAGATAGAGCAGCCAGCGGTCGACGGGTGCCTGCGCGGGCGCGCCGGCGACGGCGCGGATGGCCCAGGAGAGCGGGATGTTGTCGAGGACTCCGCCGTCCATCAGCTGCGCCTGCGTACCGCCGGCGTCCGGTACGCCGGTCTCGCTGCAGGTACCGACGGCGTCGAGCCACGGCTTGTCGTCGACGATCTCGGGCCCGGTCACCGTCAGCCTCGCCGGTTCGAAGGCACCGGGGAACGACGACGTCGTCCGCGCGGCATAGGCGAGCCGGTCGAGATGCGCCGTCGAACCGGCGGGGAAATCGCTGAAGATCGGGTGCGCGACACCGCATTCGGTCCGGTAGTGACGGAAGGCGAGGTGGGCCTGCGACCAGCTCGCCAGCAGGGCCTGCCCGACGGAAGGACGCAGGTATTCGTTACGGGGGAACAATCTCGTCGCCGTGAGGATCAGGCGGACGAGACGGGGAGAGTCGTCGGTGCGCAAGCGGCGGCACGTGGAGGTGTCGAGCAATTGTTTCAGTTGTTCCGACAGCCTCGCGTAGAAACCGCCGTCGCCGTCGAGCAGGGACGGCGGTATCCCGTGCCCTGGATGCCGGGTGAGCAACTCGAGATCGCCCAGCTTGAGCCAGATGTCGCGAATTCCGTCGTCGAAACGCATTCCGTAGACGAGATGACTGGCGAGCAGGGCGCCGTTGAGCCCGCCCGCGCTGGTCCCGGCGATGACGTCGACATCGACGTGTTCGTAATCGGCGACCGCGAGGATTTTCCGGTAAATGGCGCGCTGGGTGATATCCCGTGCGGTCACCGCGTCCGGAGCCGCCTGGGAACTGTCGGCGGAGCGGAGTGCCGTTATTTCCCGGCAGGCGCCGCCCATCCATACGGCGAGGCTGACACCGCCACGCATACAGAGGGCCAGGCGGAGATCGCGCGGACGTACGGAAGAATTCGTGGTGGTCATCGGTGCCTCCCTGCGAAGAGGTCGGCGTATCCGGAGAAGGGGTTACCCGCATACGTGACCGATGAGATGTCGTGACGCTCTCGACGCCGATTCGTTTTTGCGAGTGCGAACATCTGCGGGCGGACGCCGCGCTGATTCTGGTAGTCGTCGGATATGAGCGAACAGCCCACAGCGGCGGAGCTTGCCGACGAACTCCTCGACGTCCTCGCGGCCGAGATGCCCTTGATGGCGACCTTCGACAACGTCCCGGGACACGATCACGAGCTGCGGGACGTCTCGGAGGCGGGTGACGACCGGCTGAGGGAGCAAGCCGTCCGCATCGCCGGGCAGGCCGCCCGGTCCGCGGATCCGGACCGGATCACCCTCGCGGTGATCGCCCACCACGCCGAATCGTTGCTGACCAGGCTCGACTCGCGGCTGACCGAGTTCGTCCTCGCCGACCAGATGACCGCGGAAGGGACCGGGGTGCTGTCCTGGCTTCCGCAGCTCGCGCCCTCGGGGGAGCAGGCGGAAGAGGACTACCTGGCCAGGCTGGCGGCGTTCCCGGAGTTCTTCGCGGCATTGGCCGACCGCCACCGCGCCGGGGTCGCGGCGGGCCGGACCCCGGTGGAACGGGCGGTGCGCGGCGCGATCGGCCACGTCGACCGGTTCCTGGCCGCCGAGCCCAACCCGCTGCTCGTCCCGCCGCTGACCGGCGACCGCGCGCAGCGACGAGAGCGGCTGTTCGCAGAGAAGGTGCGGCCGGCGCTCATCGCCTATCGCGAGGTGCTCGCCCGCGAGATCGCCGGACACGGCCGTCCCGACGACCGGCCGGGCCTCTGCTGGCTGGACGGCGGCAAAGAGAGCTACGCGGGCCTGGTCAAGACGCACACCACCACCGGGATCTCGCCGGAGGAACTGCACGAGACCGGTCTCGCGCTCGGCCGGGCGCTGGACGACGAGTACCGGCGGCTCGGTGCGGCCGTGTTCGGCGAGGACGACCCCGTCGCGGTCCGGCGACGGATGCGCACCGATCCTTCGCTGTGCTGGCGGGACGCGGACGAGATGATCACGACCGCGACGGAAGCGGTCGCGCGGGCCACCGCCGTCGCGCCCGGCTGGTTCCGCCGGGTGCCCTCGGCCGAATGCGTCGTGCGGGCCGTGCCGGAAGCCGACGGGCCCTCGGCCGCGCAGGCGTACTACATGCCGCCGTCGGCCGACGGCGCCCGGCCCGGCGTCTACTCCACCAACACCTACCGGGTGACCGAACGGTTCCGGTTCATCGCCGAGTCGGTCGCCTTCCACGAAGCCGTTCCAGGTCACCATTTCCAGGCTTGCGTGTCCTACGAGCTGGAGGACGTGCCCAGGCTGCGCAGACTCGTCCCGCTCTCGGCCTTCGACGAAGGCTGGGCGCTCTACACCGAGCGGCTCGCCGACGAAATGGGTCTCTACTCCGACGACGTCATGCGGCTGGGCATGGTCGCCGAGGACTCCTTGCGCGCGGCGCGGCTCGTGGTGGACACCGGACTGCACGCGCTGGGCTGGACCCGGCAGCAGTGCGTGGACTACCTCGCCGAACACTGTGTGCTCAGCGACGTGGAGGTGCGATCCGAGACCGACCGGTACATCGAATGGCCCGGTCAGGCCCTGTCGTACATGACGGGCAGGCTGGAGATCCAGCGGTTACGCGCCTTCGCCGAGGAGCGGCTGGGCGAGGCCTTCGACATCCGGGATTTCCACGACGTCGTCTTGAGGAACGGGCAGGTGCCGCTTCCCGTGCTCGGCGACATCGTGCGGGAGTGGGTGGACGGCACGCGGCGCCGGGAGTGACCCCGGCGCCGCGTGTCCTGCCTTAGTCGCGCTTCGCGAGCGTCGCGACTTCGGCGTCGGTCAGCGGCCGGTCGTAGAGCCGGACGTCGTCCACCGCGCCGCGCAGGAAGTCGACCTGCTGACCGCCGTACTGGCCGCGGCCGATCACCGTGTGCCCGGTGCTCGGTGCGGCGGAGCAGGCGTTCTGCGCGGCGACCTTCTTGCCGTCGACGTAGAGCGACAACGTGCCCGCCTTGGCGTCGCGGACGCCGGTCAGGTGGTACCAGCGGCCGACCTCCGGCTTCTCCGGGGACAGGGCACGGAGGCCGATGAAGCTCATCGCCCACCGCTGGTCCTGTCCGGAGTACTGCAGGAAGAACGCGCTGTCGCGGCCGGTGTCCTGGCTGACGACGGTCTGGAACGCGCCGCCGGCCTCATCCAGCTTGGCCCACGCCGAAACCGAGTAACTGCCGGCCGTGTTCACGAGGTTCGTCTCGGTGTCGGCCTGCCCGTTGCCCGTGAAGGCCAGCGCGCCACCCTGGACGCCGCCTGCCCACTGCGCGTTGGTCAGCGTGGCGTGCGCGGTGCCGACCGAGTCCTTGGCGCTGGACCCGGTGCCCTCGTCGAACTTGTAGGCGTGCACGCCGTCGATCCCCGGGGTGCCGGGGCCCGGGTCCGGAGCGCCGGAGCCGCTGCCGTCGGCGTTGCGGATGATCGCCTGGTTGACCGCGCGCACCTGCGCGAAGTCCATCTTCTTCACCTGCCTGTCGTAGGTGAAGAAGCCGTTGACCTCGTGCTCGACGTCGGTGATCTGCGTGTAGATCGAGCCGCTGATACCGCAGCTCTGCGCCGACGCGAGCACGTCGCGCTGGTTCTGGACGTAGCGGCTGTTCAAGGTCGCCTGGTCCTTGACCATCTCGTAGGCGTGGCCTTCGCCGAACCACATGTGGTTCTCGACTTCGAGGCCGTAGCCGCCGTGTTCGCCGTCGATCGAAATCCGCTTGGCGTCGGGCATCGGCTTGGCGGGACCGGGGTAGGCGTGCCAGTCGATGACGTCACCCTTGCCGGAGTCGCCGAGCGAGTCACAGCAGTTGACGCCGCTGTGCGCGTTGACCAGCCGCGTCGGATCCTGGGCCTTGACGTCGTCGGCGATCTTGCCGGTGGTCTCGCGCGACCACTCGCCCCAGCCCTCGTTGAACGGCACGTAGCCGACGATCGAGGTCCAGTTCTTCTTCTGCTCCACCAGTTCCTTCAGCTCTACCTGGAACTGCTGCTGGGCGTCGGCGGGCGGCCGTCCGCCGGTGCGCATCGACGGCATGTCCTGCCAGACGAGCAGACCGAGTTTGTCGGCGTGGTGGTACCAGCGGTCGGGCTCGGTCTTGATGTGCTTGCGGACGGTGTTGAAGCCGAGGACCTTGTGCTGTTCGAGGTCGAAGCGGAGCGCCTGATCGGTCGGCGCGGTGTAGATGCCGTCCGGCCAGTAACCCTGGTCCAAAGTGGACTGGAGGAAGAGGATCTTTCCGTTGAGGGTGAACCGGAGCTTGCCGTCGGCGCCCTTGGCGGTGCCGAATTCGCGCATGCCGAAGTAGGACGACACCTTGTCCACGGTGCGGCGGCCGTCCTTCAGTTCGACGTCGAGGTCGTAGAGGAACGGCGAATCCGGTGACCAGAGCTTCGCCTTGGGCACGGGCAGGGAAATCGTCCCGCCAGCGGACGCCTTGGTGCGGCTCACCACCTTCCTGCCGTCGCGCACCACGGCCTCGACAGTGAGCCCGGAGTTCCCACCGGTGTCGACGGTGAGCTTGAGCGTCGAGGATTTGAGATCGGGCACCATGCCGAGCGTGCCGATGTGCTTCGCCGCGACCGGCTCCATCCAGACCGTCTGCCAGATGCCCGAGGCACCCTCGTAGAAGATCCCCCGGTCGGGAACCAGCCGCTGCTTGCCGACGGGCTGCCAGGTCGCGTCGGCGCGATCCTCGACGCCGACGATGATCTCTTGTTCGCCATGGGGTTTCAGCGCCGAGGTCACGTCCGCGGAGAACGCGCCGTAGCCGCCTTGGTGCGCGGCGACCTCCTTGCCGTTGACGTAGACCTTCGCCTTGTAGTCGACGGCGCCGAAGTTGATCCGGAGCGTGTTGTCTCTGCCGACGTTCCAGTGCCGGGGCACGGTGAACGTGCGCCGGTACCACATGAAGTCCTCGTGCCGCTGGATCCCGGAAAGCGCCGATTCGGTGGGGTAGGGGACCAGGATCTTCTCGGCGAGTTTCTCCCCGAAGGGCGGGACCTCGCCGGGCGCGGCACCGGCGAACTCCCAGACCCCGTTGAGGTTCTGCCAGTTCTCGCGCACCAGTTGCGGGCGGGGGTACTCGGGCAACGCGTTGGTGGGCGACACCTGGTTCGTCCACGGGGTGGTCAGGCGTGGCTTGCCCATCTTCCAGCCGCTCTCCGCGGCCGTCGCGGCCCCCGACGTCAACGCCAGGGCGGTTATGGCGACCACTGCGGCGGTCAGGGGCTTCCGGAAGCGTCTCGGCCTCCGGGGACGTTGTGACAACGTTGGCAACATCTGCTCGACACCCTTCTCCGGGGGCGGCCGCCTCGGCGGAGGTGCGCCTCCCACTGGACTTGTGCAGGCGTGAAACCACGACCCCGTGGCCGGGGGGAACCGGTGTGAGCCGGGCCACGGCGGGCCGTCAGGATGTTTTTACATCGTTGATACAACGTTGTAAAGCGTCGAAGGCCTCGAATCGGTCCTGGGCGGGAGAGCTGTCCTGTGTGTCAGGAGTGGCGGGATTCCCGCAGCCACTCGCCGAGTTCGCGGTAGTCGGCGCCGGTCAGGCCGCGCCGGGGATCGACGCGGAGCAGCAGGGCGGGCCCGGCGTGGTGGCAGGCCACCCACTCGCGATCGATCTCGGAGATCTCGTCGTCGACCCAGGCGAACGGACGGCCCCGGGCGTGCTCCAGCAGGGGCCGGATCTTCCAGTGCAGGCCGATGCGGGCGTCGGCCTCATCGGTGTCGGACGGCTCGGGCCAGTCCAGCATCGGCAAGCGCGGCAGGCCGAGTCTCGGGGCGAGGGAGTCGTTGGCGTCGTGCAGCCAGGTCGTGGCCCAGACGAGTTCTCCGGGGAGTGCCTTCAGGTGCGCAACGTGCGAGGGGTCGAGCCTGCCGAGAAGCGGATTCTCGCCATCCCGCGGCGAGGGGTCGAACAACGGGTAGCGGGAAGGTTCCAGCCCGAACGGAATGAGGGGGCCATCGACGTCGAGGTAGATCAGCGGGCTTGGTGCCACGACGGCACACGTTAGCGGTATTCGTTGACACGGTAACTGACCGATAAGTAACTTACTGGGGAGTCAGATCAACCGGAGGCGACGATGCCGACCGAAGAGCGGTCATGGTGGGGCTGGGGCACCCTCGACGGCGCACTGTCCCGCGAGGAGTCCGACGCGCTGGTGGCCCGCACCTCCGGTGTGCTGCCCGGTCACGACTTCACCGACCACGCCCCGCCCGACCCGGCGGACCTCGGCGTCCCGGCATCGCGGATCCGCCCGCCCGCGACGCTCGCCGCGTTGTGCAGCGACGTACCGGCCGACCGGCTGTCCCATGCCCGGGGCAAGGCGTTCCGCGACGTCGTCCGCAATCTGCTGGGGCAGGTCGACCATGTCCCGGATCTGGTCGCGCGTCCGCGTACGGAGCAGGACGTGGTCGACCTCCTCGACTGGTGCACCGCTTCCGGTACGCCGCTGATTCCTTACGGTGGCGGCAGTTCCGTGGTCGGCGGGGTCGAGCCGCGGTTCGACGGCCCGGCGGTCTCGATGGATCTGGCCGGCCTCGGCGACGTACTCGAAGTGGACACGGTCAGCCGCGCGGCGCGGATCCAGGCCGGGATCTTCGGGCCGGCTCTGGAAGACCGCCTCCGTCCGCTGGGGCTGACTCTGCGGCATTTCCCGCAGTCGTTCGCGCATTCGACACTCGGCGGCTGGCTCGCCACCCGCGCGGGCGGGCACTACGCCACCCTCGCGACGCATATCGACGATCTCACCGAATCGCTGCGCGTCGTCACACCCGCCGGGATCAGTGAATCGCGACGCCTGCCGGGCTCGGGTGCCGGACCTTCGCCGGACCGGATGTTCCTCGGTTCCGAGGGCACGCTCGGCGTGATCACCGAAGCCTGGATGCGCCTCCAGGACCGGCCGGTGTGGCAGGTGACCGCGTCCGTCGCCTTCGAACGGCAGGAGGCCGCGGTCGCCGCCACCCGCGCGATCGCGCAGTCCGGGCTCCATCCGTCGAACTGCCGGCTGCTCGACCCGGCGGAGGCGTTCATCAACGCGGGCGCGAGTGTGGGCGGAGGGCTCCTGCTGGTCGCGTTCGAATCCGCCGATCACCCGGTCGACATCTGGCTCGACCGCGCGCTGGAACTGACCGCCGGTCACGGCGGTGTCGTGAAAGCCAGGCGCGGCAAGGAATCCACGGGGAAGGACAGCGCTTCGACGTGGCGGTCGTCGTTCCTGCGGATGCCCTATCAACGTGACGCGCTCGCCCGCCGGTCGCTGATCGTGGAGACCTTCGAAACCGCCTGCACCTGGGACGACTTCCCGGAGTTCCACGACGCGATCATCTCGGCGGCGCGCGCCGCGATCGACGAAGTGTGCGGCGGCGCCGGTGTCGTCACGTGCCGGTTCAGCCACGTGTACCCCGACGGTCCCGCGCCCTACTACGGGATCTACGCCGCCGGGCGCTGGGGGAGCACTGTCGCCCAGTGGGACGAGATCAAGGCCGCGGTCTCCGAGGCGATCGAGGGCCACGGTGGCACGATCACCCATCACCACGCCGTCGGCCGCGATCACCGGCCCTGGTACGACCGGCAGCGTCCGGCACCGTTCGCCGCTGCGCTCGCCGCCGCCAAAGCCGCGCTCGACCCGGCCGGGATCCTCAATCCCGGAGTCCTGATCGGCTGACCGGCGGGCGGACGAACGACGTCAGCAACGCGGTGAACCGCATGGCCGCCAACGACAACGTCCGGCCCGCCATGGTCTGCACCTGGGCTTCGCGTTTGCGGAACACGGCGTTGTCGAGCAGTACGTAGGCGACGCCTTCGGTGGCCGCGTCCTGCTCGATGTCGCCCAGGCCGCCGACGAGCGCGATCCCGCCGCCGCAGCGGACGAATTCGTACTTCGGGCTCAGTTCGTTGCACTCCAGCACCGGCTGGGCGGTGAGATTCTCGATCCGGGCGGCGATGTCGAACAGGTCCCGCAGGCTCTGGCCGGGCGCCGGGAGCGCGAGGGGATGCCGGCACAGTTCGGCGAGCCCGACGGACTCGCGGCCGGTCAGCGGATGATCGAGCGGGACGATCGCGTACACCGGGACGACGACCGCGCTCTCGACCCGCACCCCGTGCTGGGGCCCGGTCGCGAACGTGACGGCGACGTCGGCCGCGCCCTCGAGCACCCGCCGGGTCGCCTCGTCCCTGGTGACGACGTCGATGTGGAACGTGACGTCGTGGTCGCGCCGGAAGGCGGCGACCGCCTGCGGGACCACGCGGCGGGCGAACCCCTCGGAGCAGGCGACCGTCAGGGACCGGGCGTGCAGGCCGCGGCCGGTGCGGAGCTCGTCGACGAGGACGGCCGATTCGGCCTCGCTGCGCCGGACGTGGTCCAGCAGCCGGGTGCCGGCCTCGGTCGGCACCATGCCGCGGGGATGCCGGACGAACAACGGCACCCCGAGACCCGCTTCGAGTTTGGCGATCTGGCGGCTGATCGCCGAAGGCGCCACCGTCAGTTCCGTCGCCGCCTCGGACACCGAGCCGGTGCGCGCGACTTCGAGGAAGTACGTCAACGCGATCGGCAGTAGTCGCATCAGATCTCCGCAGGTTTGCCGCAATGAGAACGCGGAGCACGGTAAACGGCAATGGTCAGGGTGCGCAAACCGACTTACGCTCCATTGGACACCCGTCGAGCGAATCGGGAGACAACGCGGTGATCCCTGCAGAACTGGTCGCGAAAGCCCACGAGCACGTCGATTCCGGAGCGTTCTTCGCCGAACTCGCCGAGCTCGTCCGGTATCCGACCGTGAGTGATCATCCGAGCGGCCGCGTTGCCATCAAGGCATACCTGGATGAGGTGTTGACCCCGGCGCTCACCGCGCTCGGCTGTTCCGTGGAGACGTACCCGAATCCCGACCCGGACGGCGGCCCATTCCTGATCGGTACCCGCGTCGAGTCGCCCGAACTGCCGACACTCCTGTGCTACGGCCACGCCGACGTCGTCGACGGGCACGAGGGCCGGTGGAGCGAAGGCCGGGATCCGTGGACGCTGACCGCCGACGGCGAGCGCTGGTACGGCCGCGGTTCGGCGGACAACAAGGGGCAGCACCTGATCAACCTGACCGCGCTCAGGCTGCTCCTCGCCGAGAAGGGTTCGCTCGGGTTCAACCTCAAGTTCCTGTTCGAGACCGGGGAGGAAATCGGCTCCCCGGGCCTGGACGAGTTCGTTTCGGCGCACCGGGAGGCACTGAACGCCGACGTCCTCATCGCGTCCGACGGCCCACGCCTGGACGCGGTGACGCCGACGCTGTTCCTCGGCGCGCGGGGCAGTGTCCGGATCGCTCTCGACGTCGACCTCCGCCCCGACGCCTACCACTCGGGGAACTGGGGCGGTGTATTGCGCAATCCCGCCACGACCCTCGCCGGGGCGATCGCCTGTCTCGTCGACGGGCACGGCCGCGTCCAGGTGCCGGAACTCCTGCCGCCCGAGCTCCCGGACAGCGTCCGCGCGGCGCTCGCCGAACTCGAGATCGGCGACAAGCCGGGCGACCCGGCGCTCGACGCGAACTGGGGTGATACCGGGCTGACCGCGGCGGAGCGGCTGTACGGCTGGAACACTCTCGAAGTCCTCTCGCTCGGCGCCGCGGACATCGACCGGCCGGTCAACGCCATCCCCGGCCGCGCACGGGCGATACTGCAACTGCGCTACGTCGCGGGCACCGACGTCGACGGGGTGGGCGAGACGATCACGAAACACCTTGCCGCACAAGGTTTTTCCATGGTCGACGTCACCGCAGAGGGCAGTTTCCGCGCCAGCCGCACGCCGGTCGACGACCCGTGGGTCGGCTGGGCGAAGAGCGTCCTCGACGAGGTTTCCGACCGGCGAGTCGCGATCCTGCCGAGCTTCGGCGGAGGACTGCCGAACCACGTGTTCACCGACCTCCTCCGCCTGCCGACGCTGTGGCTGCCGCACTCCTATCCGGGATGCCTGCAGCACGCGCCCGACGAACACCTGCTCGCGCCCATCGCCCGCGAGGGGATCGTCCTGGCCGCGGCACTGTTCCACGCGCTCGGACGGCGCGGCGGGGAGGAATGATGAGCGAGCGGACGGTGGCGAGGCCGCGCACGCCGTCGTCCACTCGGCGCGCGATCGCCGCCGCGACCATCGGCAACGCGCTCGAATGGTTCGACCTCGGCGTGTACGCGCTCATGGCCGCCTACATCGGCAAGACCTTCTTTCCGGGCGGGAACGCCGCCGTCCAGCTCGTGCAGGCGTACGCGGTCTTCGGCATCACGTTCTTGGTGCGTCCGCTCGGCGGTCTCGTGCTCGGCGCCTACGCCGACCGGTTCGGCCGCAAGAAGGCGCTGGTGCTGACCATCTGGCTGATGGTCGCCGGGACGTTCCTGCTCGCGGTGATGCCGAGCTACGCGACGATCGGTTTCCTCGCCCCGGTCGGTGTGATCGTGGCGCGGCTGATCCAGGGCTTCGCCGCGGGCGGCGAATTCGGGGCGGCCACGTCGTTCCTGATCGAACAGGACGATCGCCGAAAAGGGTTCCTCGGCAGCTTTCAGTTCGCCAGCCAGGGTTTCGCGACCCTGATGTCCGCCGGGTTCGCCGCCGGGCTGACCGCCGCGCTCAGCGCGGAGGCGATGACGTCCTGGGGCTGGCGGATCCCGTTCGTCTTCGGGCTGCTCGTCGGCCCGGTCGGCTACTACATCCGGCGCCACGTCGACGAACCCGAGACCACGAAGGAGGAACAGCCGAAGTCCACGCCGGTCCGGTCGCTGTTCCGCTTCCAGTGGGGCGGCCTGCTGATCGCCGGGGGTGCGCTGGTCGTCTCGACCTCGCTGAACTTCATCCTCCAGTCGCTGCCGACGTTCGCGATCAAGAATCTCGGCCTGGACGACTCGCTGTCGTTCGTCGCCCTGATGATCACCGCCGCGATCCTGACCGTCGTGACGCCGATCGTCGGACTGCTCACCGACCGGCACGGCCGCATCAGGATCATGATCGGGGCCGCGGCGGTGATCGGGGCCGGCGTGGTGCCGCTGTACCTGTGGGTCACCACGTCGCCGTCGTTCCTGACCCTCACGATCACGATGACGATCCTGGGGCTGCTGAAGGCGATCTACTTCGGCGCGCTTCCGTCGGTGATGGCCGACGTGTTCCCGGCGCACACCAGGGCGACGGGGCTTTCGTTCGCCTACAACGCCACGGTCGGGATCTTCGGCGGATTCACGCCGACCATCGCGACCGCGATGATCGCGGCAACCGGATCCCCGGTTTCGCCCGGTTACTATCTGTTGGCGACTGCTTCGCTGAGCATCGTCGCGCTGGTGGCGGCGAATCGGCGGCGGGGGATTCGCTGAAGTCGGCGTTGAGTCCAGAGTGGACGGACGGCGGAACCTTGTTCGGGGGTTCGGCGAGGGCGGTGTGCTCCCTCGTGTGGCGAGGCCTGTCGCGAAAGCCACTTTCGCGACGTTAGATGTCCCGAAAGTGGCTTTCGTGGCCTGTCTCGGGATCCAGTCCGGACGGCCCGCGATGAGGTGACAGGCAGTGCCGTCGGTTTCTTGACACGTGGGCATGCCGAAGGGCCCGTCGCCGGTGGTGTGCGGCGGGCTCTTCGGTTTCAGCGGTGGTTGTGGCGGGGTGTTTGTAGGGGGTCGAGGTACTGCGGCGGGATGAATTCGGGTCGTCCGTTGGTGATTTGGACTTTCCAGCCGGATTGTCCGTGGATGACCATGTGGTGGTAGCGGCAGAGTAGGCAGAGGTTGTCGAGGTCGGTGTCGCCGAGTTGGCCCCACGGCAGTATGTGGTGGGCTTCGCAGTGTTTGGGTTTGCGGTGGCAGCCGGGGAAGGCGCAGCCGTGGTCGCGGAGGTTCAGGGCCCGGCGTTGGGCGGGGGTGACGCTGCGGGTGGCGCGGCCGATGTCGAGGGGTTCGCTGTCGGAGCCGAGGACGGCGGGGATGATTTTCGCGTCGCAGGCCAGCATCCGCGCGTGCCGTGCGGTGATCTGGGAGACGCCGTCCACGCAGGCCGCTCCGAGTCCGGAGGTCAGGGTCTCCAAGGGGATGGTGACCACAACCGTCGTCCGGTCCCCGGACAACGTAGGCGCCTTCTCGTTGGTCATGGCGTAGTGGATGGCGTCGAACAAGGCGTCGCCGTGGCGTTCGCCGGGGGTGCGGGGGTCGCGGTTGCCGTCTTCGTCGATGGGTCTTCGTTGTCCCCAGGTGTCGAACAGGGCGTTGACCCGGGCCCCGAATTCGGGGTCCAGCAGGCCGTTGAGCCGCCACCAGCCATCCTCACGTTTGCGCAGATACACCTCACGTGACGGTGGTTTGAGGTCGTCGTCTTTCGGCTCGTTCCCATCGGGATCCAAGTGCGCCAGCAGGTCGGCGCCGACGTTGATGATCTCCTGTGGCCCGGCGTGGCGGGCGAGGGTCACCAGGATCTGTTCCGCGCCGGACCGGTCCTCGGCCGACACCTCGGCGGGGATTTTCTTCAGCACGGCGAGGATCGGGTCGAGTTGCTGGTGCCCGAGGTCGCCTTCCGCGGTGGCGGCCCCGGCGATGGGTGCGAAGGCGGGTGCGGGGGTGCCGTCGAGGTTGCGGCTCTCGTTCAGTGCCAGCGCTCGCGTCACGGTGTCGCTGGCTTCCTTTGGGGCTGATGCGGGCGGTTTCGGCGAACCAGCCCGCCGTCGATCCGTGTCCGAACAGTTCCATCGGGCCACGGGACTCGATCTCGGTCAGGTACTGCCCGGCCTCCGCCAACGCCTGTCGTGCCACCGACAACCGCTCGACCACGCCGTGCGCGAGCTCGCGCGCACCGGCGCGCCACAGCTCCTGTGGCGGTTCGAGGATGCGTTGACTGGACACCCCGCAAGAATACCGTAAACCGAACAGGTGTACGAACACGAAAATTGCTCTGGAATCGCTTTCATCTACCGGGGAAGTGCTTCGGCGGCTATTCACGGGTAAGGAAAACGAAGCGAGTTGCGAAAGCCACTTTCGCAACCTTCAATGTTGCGAAAGCGGCTTTCGCAACATCGGCGAAGGCGGGACGAGCGGACGTTCCTCGCTCCTTGCTGGAGGGGCCTTGTCGGCGCGCGCCGCCGAACTCCTCACAGCTCCCGCAGCAGATACCGCTGCAACTTCCCACTCGCATTGCGCGGCAACGCCTCGATGAACCGCACGCGCCGCGGATACTTGTACGGCGCCGCGGTCGCCTTGGCGTGGTTCTGCAATGCCCGCACCAGATCCGCGTCCGGCTCGATACCGGGCCGGGGGACGACGAACGCCGTCACGACCGAGCCGCGATCGGGATCCGGCGTGCCGATCACGGCGCATTCGTCGACATCCGGATGGGTGAGCAGGACCTCCTCGACCTCGGGGGCGGCGATGTTGTACCCCGACGAGATGATCATGTCGTCGCTGCGCGCGACGAACCGGAAGTAGCCATCGGCGTCGCGGACGTAGGTGTCGCCGGTGAAGTTCCAGCCACCGCGGACGTAATCCTGCTGGCGCGGGTCTTCGAGGTAGCGGCAGCCGGTGGGCCCTCGCGCCGCGAGGAAACCGGGAGTGCCGTCGGGAACGGGCGAACCGTCGACATCGAGAACGGCCGCCTGATAACCGGGCACGACTTTGCCGGTGGCCCCAGCGTCCGGTCACCGAGCGCGCGCTCGGCACGCCGTTCGACGGCGAGCCGGCGTGGAAGACCCTGCCCTCGTGGGCGCTGATCGCCGAGCAGGACCACGCGATCCCCGCCGCGGCGCAGGCGTTCATGGCCGAGCGTGCCGGTTCGGAGATCACCAGGGTCGACGCTTCGCACGCTGTCTCGGTGTCGCGGCCGGACATCGTCGCGGAGGTTCTCCTCGCCGCGGCGGCCAAGGTCGCTTGACAGGTGAAACCCTCCCCGGAGAGACTGCTAAAACGTTTTGGCAGTCTCTCCGGGGAGAATCACGTGAAGGTCTTGGTGCTCGATTCGAGCCCGCGTCGTGAAGGCAACTCCTGGGCGCTCGCGCAGGCTTTGGCCAAGGGGGCGGAGGAAGCGGGCCACACGGTCGGCTTCGTCCGCCTCTCCGATTTCGTCGAGTCGCCGCTCGGGGACTGTCGTGACTGCCGGCTGAGCGACCGGTCCTGCGGCATCGGCGACGGCTACGAGCGCCTGCTGTTCGACCACGTGCTCCCGGCGGACGCGATCGTCTACGCCACACCGCTGCACTGGTACGGCATGACCGGACGGCTGAAGTCCTTCTTCGACCGGCTGTTCTGTTACACCTCCGGCAGTTCCCCGCATACCGCGGAGGTCGTGCCGGGGCTGATGCACAAACGCGCCGCGGTGCTGATCTCGTGCGAGGAGAGCTACCGCGGCGCGACACTCGGTCTTGAGGCCCAGTTCCAGGAACTCACCCGGTACCTGCGTCAGGACCTCGCCGGGATCGTGGTCGGCGTCGGCAACAGCCGGGGCGAGGTGGAACGTGATCCCGCGCGGCCGCTGGAGGCCGCGGCGGACCTCGGCCGTAGGCTGGGCGACGCCCATGTCACCGACTATCGGCTGGACACCGACCGGCCGAACCGCGTTTGGGGACCGCCTGTGGAGGCTTGAGTGTCGCCGACCATCCGTGACGTCGCCGCCGCCGCGGGGGTTTCGATCACCACCGTTTCCCATGTGCTCAGCGGCCAGGGCCGGATCTCGGAGGAGACCCGGCAGCGCGTCGCGAGGGCGGCGGCCGAACTCGGCTACCAGGCCAGCGTGCACGCGCAGCAGCTGGTCACCCGGCGCAGCCGCACGTTGGCGATCCAGCTCGCGAACTCGGTCGACGCGAGCAGCGCCTGCGCGCTCGTGCCCAATTCGGACTACTTCCTCGAAGTCCTCAACGGCGCGGCCGAAGCCGCCTCGAAACGGTCATACGCCCTGCTCCTGACCCCGACGGACGCCGACCTCGACCGGCTGAACGCCTTCGCCGTCGATGGCGCGATTCTGGTGGATCCCCGTGGAGATGAGCCCTTCTTCGCGACCGGCTGGTGCCAGGACCGGCCGCTGGTGACCGTCGGACGCCCCATGGCGGCGCCGTGCCCGGTTCCGGTCGTCGTCGACAACGACCTGGTCGCGGCCGCCGGGCAGATGCTGGATCACCTGGCGGACAACGGTTATGAGCGGCCGTCGATGATCACCACCGACACCGCACGCTCCTACGCGGCCGATCTGGTCGCGGGCTACACCGGCTGGATGGAAGCGCGGGGGCTGGAGCCGGTGGTGGTCGAGATCGACGAGCCGCCGACCACCGAAGGCACGGCGGAAGCGCTGGGCAGACTGCTCGGCCGGCGCGTGTGCCCGGACGCCGTGTTCACGACATCGGAGAACCTCGCCCTCGGTGTCCTCCACGAGGCCCGCCGCCGGCGGCTCGCGGTACCCGGCGAACTTGGGATCTGCAGTGCGGTGGACAGCGGTTCGCTCCAGCTCGTTTCGCCGCGGGTGACCGGGATGTTCGTGCATCCGCGCGAGGTCGGCGGCCGCGCGGCCACGGCGCTGATGGACCTCGTCGAGGGGAAGGCGTCCGGCGGTGAGCCGCGCCGGATCGAAGTCCCCGTGCGGCTGAACGCGCGGGAATCGACCGCTCGCTAAGAACTCCGGCACGCCGCGACCGGCACGGTCCCGCCGTCGTCCTCGGTGGTCGCGATGAACCCGAAGGTGGTCGTCCCGCCGGCGGGCAGCACCGCGTTCCAGTCCAGTTCGGACACTCGTACGTGGTCGCCGTCCTGTGCCAGGGAACCGTTCCACAGGTTGGCGATGCGGGTGCCGGGCGGCAGCGTCCAGCTGACCTCCCAGCCGGTGAGCCGGGTGTCCTGGGCGTTCCGGACGGACACGCGGATCTCGGAGCCGCCGGGCCAGCGGTTGGCGACCTCGTACCGCGCTTCGCACACCGGTTTCGTGGCCGACGGCAGCGGCGCAGGCGCCGGGGCGGCGGCGTCGGGCGGGTCGTCGTCGAACAGCAGGACCCCCGCCAGCACACCGCCCGCCACGACCACCCCGCCCGCGATGGCGAACGGCAACCGCGAACGGCGGGTGGGCGCGGGAAGCCGTTTGGTGCCGGACAGGATCGCCGGGCGGCCGTCGGCGACGGCGGCGAGCATCCGCTCCGCCTCTGCCATGTCCGGCCGTTCCAGTGGATCCCGCCGGAGTAGCCGCAGCAGGACGTCGGTGAGCGGGCCGGTGGACCTCGGCGCCGTGATCTCGCCGCGGGCGACCCGTTTGAGAAGCGCGATCTGGTTGCCGTCGGTGCCGAACGGCGGCGCGCCTTCCAGCACGGTGTAGAGCGTGGCGCCGAGCGAGAACACGTCCGACGGGTAGCCGGGTTCCTCACCGTCGGCGACCTCGGGGGAGAGGTACGCCGGGGTACCCACGACGAGGCCGTCGCCGGTCATCGTCCCTTCGCCCGTGACGTGGGACAGGCCGAAGTCGGCGATTTTCGCCTGGCCGTCTTCGGTGATCAGGATGTTGTTGGGTGTGACGTCCCGGTGCAGGATGCCGTCCTCGTGGGCGGCGGCCAGCGCGGAGGCGATCTGCGCGCCGAGTTCCGCGACGCGGCCCGCGGGGAGCGGGCCGTCGTCGGCGAGAAGCTCCGTCAGCGGCCGCGACGACAGGAACTCCATGATCAGGAACGGGGTTCCGTCCTGCTCCACGACGTCGTAGACGGTGACGGCGTGCGGATGCTTGAGTCGCGCGGCGACCCGGGCCTCCCGCATCGCGCGCACGATCGACCGGAACGGCGCGTCGCCCGGCGACTTGTCCGGCAGCAACTGCTTGACCGCGACCGTGCGGTCGAGCCGCTCGTCCCGCGCCTGCCACACCACGCCCATCGCGCCCCGGCCGACCTTGTGCTCCAGCCGGTAACGACCGGCGATGATGGCGTTCCGGTTCACCGGGCAACTGTATCCGCTAAGGGAGCGTGGCCTCCTCGACCGGCGCCCCGGCGGCCGCGAGCCAGGCTTCGGCGAGCAGCCGGTGCCCCAGTGGGCTGGGGTGGACGCCGTCCGGGGCCAGTGTCGCCGCCCCGTGCTCGGCCGCCGCGCGCGGCATGAACAGGTCCGCGCGCACCAGCCGCGCGCCGAACTCGGTCGCCACGTCGATCGCCGCTTCGACGCGGGGCGCCAGATCACCGAGCCACTCCTGCTGTTCCGGCTCCACCGGCAGCAGGAACGGCGTGATCACGTACAACTCGGCCGGGAGGTGCTCCCGCGCACCGGCCAGCAGCCGGGAGTAGGCGGCCCGGAACTTCCCGATCGGGCTGGACAGGCCGCGATCGAAGGTCCGCCAGGTGTCGTTGATGCCGATCTTCACCGTCAGCACCGTGGGCCGCGCGGCGAGGACGTCGGTGGCCCACCGGGCTTCGAGGTCGTAGATCCGGTTGCCGTTGATCCCCCGGTTGACGACTTCCGGACCGTCGCCGAGGAGGTCCGCGATCTGCCGGACGTAGCCCTTGCCCAGCGACGCGGGGTCGGTGCGGTCACGGCTGGAGTCGGTGATGGAGTCGCCGGCGAACAGCAGCCTGTCGGCTTCGGTGAACCTCACGCGCCCGCCTCGATCAGCTTCCGCAGCGAGTCGGCTTCGCCGGGGAGCAGGTCCGGATCGTTACCAGGGACGAACTCCAGCAACGCGTCGAGCGGCCGCCCGGCCTTCGCGAGGAGGGTGAACACCCGCGTCCACAGTTCCGTCCGGAAGGTCAGCGGATGCCGCTCGTTGCTGGGCCACCACGAGAAGACGTGCACAGCGCGCACCTGGTCGAGCACCAGTTCCAGGCCTGCCAGCGCCTGCTCGTCCGGCAGGTCCTGCGGCGGCTGCCAGTAGGTGCCGAGATTGTCGCGGCCGACCTCTTCGAGCAGCCGGACGGTCGATTCCGCGGTATCGGTCAGCGTCCCGCCGTGGAACTCCAGCGCGACCTCCAGACCGTGTTCGTTCGCGACGTCGGCGGCCTCGCGGAGACCGGCGACGACCTGCTCGCGTTCGTCGGGGTCGACGTCCGCGGAGCCCGCTTTGCCCGCCCACACCCGGATCCGCGAGGCACCGAGCCGGACCGCGGTGGCGGCGATCTCGCCGAACTTCCCGGCCTCGACCGGGGTGGCGCGGAAATAGGAACCGTAGGAGTCGCACGTCAGCCCGTGCCGGGCCATGGCCTCGAACGCGCGCTCGGCCGCCCAGTCGTCACCGGGGCGCACATGGACGTCGGCGCCCCACTCGATCACCTGCAGGCCCGCCTTCTCGGCGCGGCGGGCGACCTCGTCGGCGTCCAGCCGCCGCAGCGTCACCGAACACAGTCCCGGGCGGATCATTTTCCCTCCAACGGTCGGGTACTTTCGCGCAGCACGACCTCTCCGGTGATCGGCTTGACCCGGGGAGCGGCCGCGCGGGCGTCGAGGATGAAGTCGAGGGCCTGTTCGCCCATGCGCTCGATCGGCACGCGCACAGTCGACAGCGAAGGCCTGATGTCCCGCAACGTGATGATGTCGTCGAACCCGGCGATCGCGATCTGCGCGGGGACCTGCAGCCCGTGGTCGCGGCAGGCGGCCATCGCGCCGACGGCCATCACGTCGTTGACCGCGAAAACACAGCCGCGGAAGCCGCTCTCGATCGCCCGCACCATCGCCGCGTAGCCGCCGTCGCGGGTGAATTCCGCGCGCAGCACGTGGTTCTCGGGCAGCGGGAGCCCGTGCCGGGCGAGTCCGTCACGGAAGCCGAGGACGCGATCCCTCGACGTGAGCAGGCCGGGCGGCCCGGCGAGGACGAGGAAGTCGCGATGCCCGAGCGCGGCGAGGTTCTCCGCCAGATCCGCCGCTCCGGCCCGGTTCTCCAGCATGACGGTGTCGAAGGGGAGTTTCCGCTGGCCGATCACCACGACCTGACCGTGGGCGGCCTCGAACGCCTTGAGTTCCTTGGTCAGATTCCGTTGCAGGGCATTGTCTTCGTTCCGCGACCCGGCGAGGATGACCGCTCGCGCCCGTTGCCCGCGCAACGTCGTGACGTACTCGAGTTCCTTCTCCGGATGGTTCTCGGTGCTCGCGATGGTCACCGTCAGCCCGTGCCGCGCCGCCACGCGCATCACGCCCGACGCGATCGAGGAGAAGTACGGGTCCACGATGTCGTGCACCAGCAGTCCGACGACGTTGCCGCGGCCGCGGGCCATCGCCTGCGCGGGCACGTTCGCCGTGTACTGCAGCCGTTCCGCGGCCCGCAGCACCGATTCGCGCAGGGTCACGCTGACCTGTCTGGTCCCGCCGTTGAGCGCCCTCGACGCCGTCGCGAGCGACACTCCGGCCTCGCGGGCGACGTCGGCCAGGGTGGCCGAACCCGCGGCGCGCTGCGCCATGGTTCCTCCTCGGTGGTGCGGTGGGCTCACGCCGGCGGGGGCTGCCGCCGGCGTGAGCCCGGCTTTCACTACGGAGCGCCGGGGCCGACGTCCGCGGTGGTGAGCGGCCGGTTGGCGATGGCGGCCGTCGAATACTCGTCGGCGCCGACGTCACGCAGGCTGCCGCGGGCCTGACCGTCGAGGTCCAGGGTGACCGGTGCGGTCGACAGGGTCGCCGCGTCGATCGCCGGGCTGCCCGCGGCGAGCCGCGAGACCCCGTCGGTGCCCTGCACGAGCTTCGGGTCGACCCGGCGGAAGGTGCCCGCCGGGATGTTGCCGTTCCCGCCCGCACCCCAGAGGATGTTGCCGGACCAGGTGAAGTTGCCCGTGGTGCTCATCGCGACCAGGTCGCCGTTGCCGCCGACGAGGATGTTGTCGGAGATCGTGCAGTCGCGCGGTTCGATCGTCCGTTTGGTCTCACCGGCGAGCGTGCCGCCGTTGTTCAGCAGCGTGTTGTGCGCGATGAGTACGCGGTCCGCCGCGTCGTTGCCGCGCCGTGATTCCTTGGATTCGCCAGGGAAGTGGTCCCGGACGGAGCCGCTGCCGACGACCAGCGCGGTGCCGGACACCCCGGCGACGTAGTTGTTGACGATCTTGTGGTCGTTGCCGTAGATCCGGATGCCCTCCTTGCCGCCGATGATGAAGTTGGATTCGACGACGGACTTGTTCCCGTGGCGCAGCACGATGCCGCCGAGGCTGTTCCGGATGGTGTTGTTGCGGATGAAGTTGCCCGACGACTTGACCGAGATCGCCTCCGGGTCGCCGTTCGCGCGTTCGAAGAGGTTGAACTCGATCTTGGCGCCGGCGGTGGTCAGCGCGCGCGGGCTGACGCCGAGCCGGATCGGCTCGCCACCGTTGTCGCCGGGGAAGGTGTGGTCGGAGAAGTAGTTCCGGAAGACCTCGACGTCCGCCGCCATCTTGTCCTCGTCCGCACCCTCGATGCAGAGCATGACGCCGAGCGTCGTCTTGTGGTGGAAGTGGTTGCGGTCGATCTTGCTGTTGTCGGCGCGCACCATCACCCAGTGCAGGTCGGGGAGGTCGGCGAACTGGAGATCGTTGCGGGTCAGCCGGATCCGCGAGCAGTTCGCCGGGATCTCCAGCGTGGTGCTCTGGCGGAACTTGAACCCGCTGATCGTGACGCCGGTGGAGTCGTCGAAGACGAAGCTCTGCTCGCCGTTCAGTGTCACGCCGCCACGGGACTGCGCGACGATGGTGATCGGCTGGTCCTTCGTGCCGCGCCTGCCCTTGATGCTGATCGGCTTGCCCGTCGGCACGGTGTAGGTGCCGTTGTTCACGGTGATGACGGCACCGGGACCGGCCTGGTTGATCGCGTTCTGCAGTTCGGTCAGCGAACTGACGTTCTGGGCGCACAGCCTCTTCGGTTTGGCCGACGCCGTGCCCGCGGTGACCCAGGGGACGGTGACCAGCGCGGCGCCGAGGGTGGCGCCGCTGAGGAACCTTCTGCGATCCATGATGCCTCCGTGCTCAATCGGTGGGGAGGGTTGCGGCGGCGGGGCTTTCGGTGCTGAGGAACAGCTCGATCACCGGGACCGGGGTGTCCGGTTTCCGGATGGGGAGCTTGAGGGTGAGCGTGCCTTCCGGCTGCCCGCCCATCTGGGTGTTCTGCGCGGTCTGCCCGGGATCCGTGTGCACCTGCCGGATTTCCGAGGCGTCGTCGAGCAGCTGGGCGTAGCGCACCCGCCCGGCGAGACCGGGAAGGTGGACGTGGTTCATCGGCCAGCTGAAGAGATGCAGGTACAGCCGGTCGCCGCGCTGGGTGTAACGGCCGTCGGCGGGCGCGGTGAACTCCGAGGGGCCGCAACCGCGGATCGAACGTTCGTGCCGGTCCATCCAGCGGCCGATCTCGGCGAGCACCTCGAGCGCCCGCGGGTCGATCTCGCCCCGGCCGTTCGGCCCGACGTTGAGCAGCAGGTTGCCGTCCTTGGACACGCCGTCGACCAGCATCCGGATCAGCAGTTCCGGGCTCTTGTAATCGAGGTTGTCGCGGTCGTAACCCCAGCTGCCGTTCAGCGTCTGGCACGCCTCCCACACCACCGGGACGCCGTCGCGGGTCATCGGGCCGGACGGCTGATACTGCTCCGGGGTGATGAAGTCGCCGGGGATCCCGGTGCGGTCGTTGACCAGGATCCCGGGCTGGAGTTCGCGGACCAGCGCGAGCAGGCCGGGGGAGTCCCAGTCGTCCGGCCCCTTGCCGCCCCACCATTCCTTACGGCCCTTGTAGGAGAAGTCGAAGAACAGGTAGTCGATCGTGCCGAAGCGGGTGAGCAGTTCGCGCACCTGACCGTGGAGATAGAGCTGGTACTCGGCGATGTCGGCGTACTGGTGCGCCGCGATGTACTCCGCGTCGTCACGGCGGGGATGGGTGCCGTCGACAGGGAAAGCCGGGTGGTGCCAGTCGATCAGCGAGTGGTAGAAGCCGACCTTCAGACCCTCTTCGCGGCAGGCGTCGACGAACGGTCCGAGCAGATCCTTGCCGTACGGCGTGTTCGTCACCTTGAAATCGGTGAGGTCGCTGTCCCACAGGCAGAAACCGTCGTGGTGCTTGGTGGTCAGCACGACGTAGGTCATCCCCGCGGCCTTCGCGGCGCGGGCCCAGGAACGCGGGTCGTACTTGTCCGGCTCGAAGTGGTCGAAGTACACCCGGTACTGCTCGTCGGTCAGCTTTTCGCGGTTCTGCACCCATTCGTGCCGGGCGGCGAGGGAATACAGTCCCCAGTGGACGAACATCCCGAACCGGTCGTGGGTGAACCAGGCGGTGGAACTCACTGCAGGATCGCTCCTTGCTTTCTTTGGTGACTCAGCCCTTGAGCGCGCCCGAGGCGAGGCCGCGGACGAACGAACGCTGGAAGAACAGGAACGCGGCGACCGACGGGAGCAGCGCCAGCAGCGACGCGGCCATGATCACACCGGGCGTGACGTCCGTGTCGATCCGCAGGGTCCGCAGGGCCAGCGGCAGGGTGTAGGTCGAAGCGTCGGTCGACACCAGCAACGGCAGCAGGTACTGGTCCCAGATCATCGTGAAGCCGAAGACGCCGATCACGCCGAGCGCGGGCTTGCACATCGGGAGGATGATCTGCGCGAAGATCCGCAGGTCGCCGGCCCCGTCGATCCGTGCGGCCTCTTCGAGTTCGCGCGGGACGTCCTTCATGAACTCGGTCATCACCAGGATCGAGAAGGCCCAAGCGCCCAGCGGCACGATCATCCCGGCGAGGCTGCCGATCAGGTTCAGATGCACCACCGGCAGATCCGACAGGATCAGCGAAAGCGGGATCGCGAGGATCTCCTCCGGGAGCATCAGCGTCGCCAGGATCGCGACCAGCACGAAGGTCATGAACCGGAACTTCTTGCGCGCCAGCGCGTATCCGGCCAGCACCGAGACGACGACCTGCAGCAGCAGGCCGAAGCCGACCACCAGGAACGAGTTGAGGAGGTACATCCCCACGCCGAGGTCGAAGGCGATGCCGAAGTTGTCCAGGGTCGGGCTGGACGGGACGACGCTCAGCGCCGTCGGGTCGGAGACGTTGTTGAACGCGCTGACCAGCAGTGCCAGCAGCGGTCCGGCGAACACCAGGAGCAGCAGGGCGTACAGGACGAACTTCAGGATCCGTCCGCCCGGCGATTTGACGGCGTCGAGGCCGAGTGCGGAATCGTTGGCCGCGGTCATGCGTCTCGCCTCCGTCGGAGCACCTGGACGAACAAGGTCAGCACGAGCGTCGCGAGGAACAGCAGGACCGCGCCCGCCGCGCCGACGCCCAGCCGGTTCTGTTCCAGGCCGAGTTTGTAGATCAGGGTCATCGCCACTTCCGTCGAGCCGTTCGGCCCGCCGTTGGTCAGCAGGAACACCTCGGTGAACACCCGCAGGCCGCGGATCGCCGCGAGGACGAACAGGATCGAGAACACCGACCGCAGGCCCGGCAGCGTCACGTGGAGGATCTTGCGCCAGCGCGAGGCACCGTCCACAGTGGCCGCTTCGTAGAGCCCACGGTCGATGCCCGCCAGACCGGCGAGGAAGATCATCATGTCGTACGGGGCACCGCGCCAGATCCCGGTGATGATGACCGAGATCATCGAGCTGCCGGGATCGTTGATGAAGCCGGACGGGCCCAGCCCGACCAGGCCGAGGATGGAGTTCAGCATCCCGTCCTCGGTCGGGTGGTACATGATCCGCCAGAGTTCGGCGACCACCGCGATCGGCACGACCACCGGCAGGAACGCCGCCGACCGCAGGAACTTCAGCCGCTTGCTCTGGCCCTCCATCAGCAGGGCGAGCGCGAGGCCGATGATCATCGATCCCGCGGTCTGCCCGACCGCGATCACGACGGTGTGCCAGATCGCGGAGTGGAACGCCTCGTCACCGAGGACGGTGCTGTAGTTCTGTCCGCCGACCCACGTGTTGCCCAGATACGGCTGGACGTCCTGGAAGGACATCGTCACCGCGGTGAACATCGGGATGAACTTGAAGTACACGAACAGGATCAGGGCGGGCGCCAAGAACAGCCACGGCGTCCACCACTTCCCGTCGCGGTCGCTGCGCCTGCGGGCCTTCGGCGCGGGCGTCCGCTCGACGGCGGGACGGTCCGCGCCGACGACCGCCGGCTTGGCGTGATCTACGGTCATGACGCGCTGATCCCCTGTTGCTGCAACGTCGCGGTGAGCTTGGTGTCGAGTTTGGACAGTTCCGCCTTGAGGTCGAGCTTGCAGTCGGCGACGAGCGCGCTGATCGTGTCGGCGGTGTCCTGGCGGACCGGCGTCCAGTTCGGGATGGACGGCGTGTAGTGGCCGGACTTGGCGTAGATCTCGGCGTAGGTCTTCCAGCGCGGGTCGGGGCGGACCTGGGCGATGTCGACGTTCTTGTTCACCGGGAGCTGCACGATGAAGGCGGTCTCGCCCTCCATGCCGATCTTCTGGCCTTCGGCGGAGATCGCGAAGTCGCCGAAGGCGTCCTGCCCGGCCTGGTTCGGCGAACCGGCCATCAGGTAGATCGACGCGCCCTCGGCGAGGACGTCGGCGTTCTTGGCACCCTTCGGCATCGGGACGACCTCGTACTTGTCCTTGCCGAGCGCCTTGTCGAACCGCGGCAGCAGGTACGGACCGACGACGTACATGCCGGCCTTGCCCGCTTCGAAGGTCTCGTTGGTCGCCGGGGTCGGCATGGTGACCGAACCGGGCTGGATGACGTTCTCCTTGCAGCCGAGGTCGCGGAACCACTGCACCGCGGCCACGGATTCGGGCGTGCTCATCGCGGGCTTGTACTTGCCGCCCCCGGTCTCCGAAATGAAGTCGCCGCCGGCGGCCCAGAGGAAGTTCGAGAAGTACCAGGAGGCGTAACCCCGCTTGGTCGACAGCGTCGCGTTCAGGCCCGCGGTGTCGGCCTTGCCGTTGCCGTCGGGGTCGCCGGTGGTGAAGGCCTTGGCGAGGTCCGCCAGCTCGGCCCAGCTCTGCGGGACGCCCTTGCCGAGCTTCTCCCGCCAGTCCTTGCGGATCAGCAGCGCCGATGCCTGCGCGCTGAAGGGCAGGCTGTACAGCTTGCCGTCCGCGGTCTGACTCGACTTCAGCGCCCGCTCGGTGAGCTCCGAGGCGTGCTTGATCTTGCCCTGCTCGACCTCGCGGAGAAGACCCTGGGTCTTCATCGTGCCCAGCTGTGTGAGGTCGTTCATCACGATGTCCGGCAGGTCGCGCTGGGCGGCGCGCTGGGCCAGCTTCGTCTCGAAGTCGTCGAAGATCGCGGTGACCTGCACCTTGAACCCGGTGGCCTTCTCGAAGGCTTCGGCGAGCCGCTTGGTGGCCTGCTCACCGGCGCCGCCGGGGGTCGTCCGGGTCCACAGTTCCAACGGCGCCTTGGTGTCCTGCGCGACGTTCGTTCCGGCGGGGCCTGCCGAGCAGCCCGAAAGGACCAGCGCTGAGACAGTGAGTCCCACGCCGATCCACCGCGATTTCCGCATCGCTTCTCCTGTTCACTGTGGACCACGCTGTCTACCTCGGAGGGGACGGTAAGCGCTTTCCCGGTCTCCGGTCAATGGTCCGATCATTACGAATTTCAATCTCCCGTGTTTGCCTCTGTGCGGGACTCGCCGTGCGTGGACCGGCTCAGGCATCCGATGTATGGTCGCCGCCGGAGGTAGGAATGACCGAGCTGCAACACCGGCCGACGGCCCTTCTCGTGATGGAGGAGCGCCGCCGCGACGACGTTTACCCCGAGGCGGTGCTGAAGGAGATCGGCACGCTGGCGGACCTGCGTGAGCCGCTCACCCGTGAGCGACTGGCGGAGGACCCGGCGGCGCTGGAAGGCGTCGAAATCCTGCTGTCCGGCTGGGGTGCCCCGGTGCTGGACTCCGTCCTCTTGGGACACGCGCGGGACCTGCGGGCCGTGCTCGTCGCCGCCGGCTCGGTGCGGCCGCTGACCACGCCCGAATTCTGGGCGCGCGAACTGCCGATCGTGTCGGCCGCGGCCGCGAACGCCGTCCCGGTCGCCGAGTTCACCCTCGCCCAGGTCCTCTTAGGACTCAAGCAGGTGCACCGGATCTCCCGGGAGATCCGGGAGCGGCGGGCCTATCCGCCGGACCCCAGGGTCGCCGGCGCTTACCGGTCGCGCGTCGGCCTGCTCGGCCTCGGCGAGATCGGTGCTCTCGTCGCGTCGCATTTGCGCGGTTTCGACGTCGAGGTGCTCGCGAGCGACCCCGTCGTCGACCCGGCGACGGCGGAAAGTCTCGGCGTGCGGTTGGTTGGCCTGGACGAACTGTTCGCCACGTGTCCCGTGGTCAGCCTGCACGCGCCACTGCTCCCGGAGACCGAAGGGCTGGTCGACGGGACGCTGGTGGCCAGGATGGGCATCGGCGCGACCTTGATCAACACCGCTCGCGGCGCCGTCGTCGACGAGCCGTCGGTGGTCCCAGTGCTGCGCGAACGCCCCGATCTCACGGCGATCCTCGACGTCACCTGGCCCGAACCGCCCGAACCGGACTCGCCGCTGTACACGCTGCCGAACGTGGTGCTCACCCCGCACCTGGCGGGCGCGCTGGGCGCCGAACGCGCTCGTATGGGTGAGCTGGTGGCGGCGGAGCTTCGGCGGTTCGTGCTCGGGGAGCCGCTGGAGCATGCTGTCGCGCCGGATCGGGCTCACTTGCGGGCTTGATGCTCGCGGACCGGTGTGCCCGTGGTCCTGCCGCACGCCTTGGGTGCTTGGGGCGTGGGTGATCTGCTGGGGGAGCGGGTGGATCTGGTCGGCCATTCGCTGGGGTGGCCGGGTCGTCGTGCTGCTCGCCCAGCGACTGCGGTGGCTGGTCGACCCGATCATGGCTGAACTGCGGAGGCCCGACCCCGGCTGGCGGGTCCGGCTCGCCGCGACGCCCCTGTTGGTCGGCGGCGGGCCGTCCAGTCATGTCACTCGGGGAGTCGCTGGAGCGGATGCGCGGACTGATCCTGGGCTGCCGCCTGGTGACGATCGAGGACGCGGGGCATCGTGTGGCCGGAGGAGTTCGCGGCGGTGGCGGGGAGTTGCTCGGGCCGGCGTAATCTGAGTGTCCTGACTTGGGGGAGGACCGGTGGCCGTGTTCACCTGTGCGGGGTGTGCCGCTGACCTGACCGTGCCGGTTTCCCGGGTCGCTCTCCCTGTGCATGCTCATAGCCGTTTTGAACACGTCCTGCTTCCGCCGCTCATGCGGGCGGGAACTCATGCCGTCGATCCCGAGCCGTTCGGTCCGCCTTGGCGGCCCTGGGACGAGGCAGAGGGTGAAGCCCGTGGACTGTTCGCTCCTCTCGGCTCGCTTTCGTACGGGCCCTCCGGAACGATCGTGGTCGCGCCGGGTGACACCCGGGGAACCGTGCTGATCCCGGAGCGATGCGACGGCGACTGCTACGGAGTGGACGGTCGCGACGGCTCCAATCTCGCCTGCGCCCGGTGTGGCCTGGAGGTGGGGACCCGGATCGACGACTGCTCGCTCTGGCAGGCAGTGCGGCTCCTCCCGGATGCCGTGCGGCGCGAGGAAACTTCCGGGACTCTCGACGAGACCGTCGAAGGTGTGCCGCCGGTCGGGCCCGAGGGAGCGTGGAGTCTGTATTGGGAGGCGGCGATCGCCGAGGCGCTGGCGCATCTGCTCGCGGTTTCCGGCGGGAGGGCGATCGCCCTCGAGGACGGCCTTGTCGCCGAGGTGTTCCGCCCCGCGCTCGCCTTGCTTCCGCACGGACCACCGCGCCGGAACTTGGCGCTCGCGGGCCCCGGATTGCCGGAAACCGACGACATCGCGCTCGTGCCGCGGGATCCGGTGACCGGACGGTCGTGGCCGCACCCCGGCGCGGCCGACGTGGTGCCGGTCGCCGCCGAGGTGTGGACGTGGCTGGCTTTCGGCCACGACCCGGTGACGGCCCCGGTCTCCGGCG
This sequence comes from Amycolatopsis roodepoortensis, assembly GCF_024628825.1. Classification (NCBI taxonomy): domain Bacteria; kingdom Bacillati; phylum Actinomycetota; class Actinomycetes; order Pseudonocardiales; family Pseudonocardiaceae; genus Amycolatopsis; species Amycolatopsis roodepoortensis. Next base: position 1,047,606 of record NZ_CP102415.1, on the reverse strand, counting down.
CGATGCCGACGGGTGTCCTGCGCGACGATCCGTTGCCGAAGCGCCCGCGCGACCTTTTCCGCCCCGCGCCGGACGTATTCCTACATACCTTGGCGCGGCTCCCGGCCGTTCGGCAGCCGTGGTTGCGGGCGATCTACGACCGGGTGAGCGCCGCCCCGTGGGACGGTCTCGCGGAGCTGGCCGTATAACGACCTATACCACCTGCCGGTGGTCTTACCGGTATTCGGCGACAAGCCGGTGGAGGTGGTCGCCGAATACCGGCGACGGTTCGGGTGCCGGGAACAGTTTCGGTAACGCCCACGGTCTGCTGCCGCGAAACGGCGACGATCTGAGTGACCCCACCTCGTTGCCGCGAAACGGCGACGGCTCGCGGATGGCGGTGAGATCGGGCGGCCATGCGGCATGGTGACGGATGGCCTGTCGCCGGGAATCGGCGACGCTAAGGTCGGTTCGCAACGCCTACGGCCCGTTGCCGCGAAACGGCGACGGATGGCGGCGGGATCGGTCGGCGACGCGACATGGTCTCTGGTGCCCAGTTGCCGTGAAACGGCGACGCCGATCGGCGGGTGTGAGACCCTCCGCGGCAACGTCCACGGCCCGTCGCCACAAAACGGCAACAGACCGCGACCACCAGCGGAAAAGTCACCAGTTCCGCACCACAGGCGCATACCCCTCCGGCTTGTCCCCGACCTTCACCCCCGGCGAGATCACCCAGTTCTGGTACTCCGGTGTGAACATCCGGTACACCGACTCCGGCGGCACGGCGCTCGCCTCGTCGAGGAGCGCGCGCAGGTCCGGCGGCAGTTCGAAGTCCAGCGCGGCCATGCTCTTGCCCAGCTGGTCCGCGCTGCTCGCCCCGACGATCGCGGCCGCGACGCCCGGCTGGGTCGCGACCCAGTTGATCGCGACCTGCGCCATCGTGACGCCGAGTTCGGTCGCGACCTTCTCCAATGGCTTCAGCAGCGCCCAGTCGCGGTCGGTCCACGACTTCCCGGGGTTGCCCGGATCGCTCAGCCTGCCCTCACCGGACGGCGTCTCGCCGGTCTGGCGGTACTTGCCGGTGAGAAACCCGCCCGCCAGCGGGCTCCACGCGGTGATGCCGAGCCCGAGTTGCCGTCCCATCGGCACGTGTTCGGTCTCGATCGTCCGTTCCACGAGCGAGTAGGGCAGCTGGAGATTGACGGCCGGGGTGAGCGCATTCGCCTCGGCGAAGCTCTGCGCCCGTGCGGCGTACCAGGCGGGTACGTCGGAGAGTCCGGCGTAGCGGATCTTTCCCGCGCGCACCAGGTCGTCGAACGTGCGCATCACCTCTTCCGCCGGGGTCACGCGGTCCCAGGTGTGCAGCAGGAAGAGGTCGACGTGGTCGGTGCCCAGCCGTCGCAGTGACCCTTCCAGCGCCCGGATCAGATGTTTGCGCCCGTTGCCGCCCGCGTTCGGATCGCCGGGGTCGACGCTGTTGGTGTACTTGGTGGTGAGCACGACCCGGTCGCGCACCTTCGCCTCGGCGACGAGGCGGCCGAGGATGGTCTCGCTTTCGCCCGCGGTGTAGAAGTCCGCGGTGTCGATGAAGTTCCCGCCCGCCTCCAGGTACCTGCGGAAGATCGGGCGGACCTCGTCCTCGGATTTCCCGTACGCGGCGTGGAAACCGCCGGTACCGAAGTTCATCGTGCCGAGCGCGATCCGGCTGACGCGCAGGCCGGAGTGGCCGAGCAGGTAGTACTGATCCAGTGTCATGGACGTGCCTTTCAGTGGTGTCCGGCGTTGGCGGGAACGACGAAGTTCACCGTCTTCTGGTCGAGGATCTTGTGCGTCGGGTCGGCGAGACCGATCCACACCTTGTGCGGTCCCGCGGGCAGCGACTGGATGATCAGCGGTTCCCCGCTGCCGTCCGCCCAGTGCCAAGCCGCGTCGTCGACGGTCACGTGGATGTGGCCGATCCGGGGTGAGACGTCCAGGGCGGCCGGGCCGTACACCGGGACGATCCGGAGGTTTTCCGCCCGGTACCGCAACACGACCAGGCCCATCGCGAGCTGCTCGGGCAGCGGCTCGTCCACGATCAGCGACGGCGGCGGCTGGGACGGCAGGGGCACCACGGGAGCGGGCGTCCAGCCGGCGGCGGACGCGGCGGCAGGGGGAGCGGGCGCCGGCGGAGCGGGCGGGGGAGCACTACAGGCGGCGGTGAGCAGAACGGCGGCGAGAGCGGCTTTCCCAAATGCGGGCATGAATGCACGCTAGGACCGCGGAAGGGGCCGCGGCGCCCGTCGGACGACGTCATCGGTGTACGTCACCATGACACTTTCCGGTGATCACCCCCGTGAACCGGCGGGATCCGGGGAACCCGGGGGCATCGACGGAAAGGGAGTGCACGATGAAGACTCGAATCGCCGCAGTGGCGGCCGCGGTCACGTTCTTGGGCGCCGTCACGGCCTCGCCCGCCATGGCGGACCCGGTGCCCGGCAGCCCGAACCAGTTCTACGCGTCCTGCGCGGTCGATCTGCTGGGTGTACCGGTGGGGTGCCTCGAGACCGACGAAGAGCACGCGACGCACATCTGTCAGTACGTGCTCACGGCCTTCGGGCTGGGCCTCGACTGCATCCAGCGCTGAATCCGGTCACGTACCGAGCCAGCCGGGGTTGGCCGCCGCCCACTCGGGAAGCCGATGCCGGATCACGGCCGACTCGGTGATGGAGTGCGTCAGTCCACTTCGGACAGTGGGGACGTCGACGGGCGAACCATCGTGCCACAACAGGAGATGACGCGTCCGAAGCGGCACGCCCCGCAGCGCCACCAGAGTGCCCGGGATCGTGGAACCGGAATCGAGGGAGCGGGCGGGTGCCACCGCGCGGGGTTCGTGCCGGACGGTCCGGCGCAACGCCTTCGGGTCCAGCTTCCGTACGGTGATCGCGCCGAGTCCGGCGCGGGCGCACTGGTCGGTCAGGTGGTCGTGGAACTCGTCGTCCTCGCCCGCCGGCAGCAGCCAGATCGAGCCGTCGAGCTCGGCGAGGGACACCTCGCCGAGTCCGGCGGCGGGATGGTCCGGTGACACGACGACGAAGACCGGCTCCGTGCCGACGGGAAGCAGGTGGACGCCCTCGGGCGGGACGATCTCCTGTCCCGGATGGTCCACGTACAGCGCCAATTCCACGGTGCCGTCAAGCAGCGCCGGGAACAACGCCGCCCGGCTCGTCACCGCCACTTGCTCGACCGGACGGCCGGGGGCCGCCGCGGTGACCACGCCGCTCAGCGGTTCGGCGAAGATGGTCGGAAACGCGCCGATCCGGAGCAGTCCCTCGGAGGGCGCGCCGCGAAATCGGCGGATCGCGCGTTCGAGGTCGTCCGCCGCGACCAGTACCCGGCGCGCGTGGTCGAGCAGCACCTCGCCCAGCTCGGTGGGCCGCACGCCGTGCCGGTCGCGTTCGAACACCGTCCGTTCGAGTGCCCGCTCGACCCGGTGGAGCTGCGCGCTCAACGCGGGCTGGGAGAGCCCGAGCGCGGTCGCGGCGTTCGCGATGCTGCCCGCCGACGCGATCGCGTCGAGCAGGCGCAGATGCCGGACGTCGACTTCCGCCGGCCAGGTGTGGCCGTCCCCGGGACCGATGAGGGGGCTGATCACAGGTCGTCCTCGTTGATGAGCGTGCGGAGTTTGTGCAGGGCGCGGTGCTGGGCGACCCGGACCAGGCCGGGGCTCACCCGCAGGACCGCGCCCGCCTCGGGCGCCGTCATGCCGACCGTGATCCGCAGCCGCAGGATCTCCTGCTGGATATCGGGCAGGCTGCTCATCAGCCGTGTCAACCGGTCGTGACCGTCGGCCGCGAGGGCCTGCCACTCGGGTTCGTTGGGTTCGGGCGTCGCGTGGTCGGGCGGATCGGGCGTGGGCTCCGACCGGTCCCGGGCTCGCCTCCGGAAGGCAGCGGCGACCTTCCGGGCGGCGATCCCCAGGACGGCGGTGAGGAAGGAACCGCCGGTGGCGCGCGCGGCGGGCAGTGCGGTGAGCACGGCGAGACAGGTCTCCTGCGCGACGTCGTCCGCGTCCGTTCCGTCCATCCGGCTCCGGCAGTAGTCCGCGACCACCGGCTGGACGATGTTCATCAGCTCGTTCGTCGCCGCGGGGTCGCCGCCGCGGGCGCGCGGGACGAGGGATTCGAGATCCGCCGTCAGCGCGCCGTCGTCAGGGGGAGGAGCCGCCCCCGGCGAGGTGAGGTCGCCGGGGGCGGTCCAGGTCAGGCGAGTTCCCAAAGCGCGGGCACGTTCGGCGGTTCCCAGCCGGGCATGGAGGTGTGCGGCTGGATGACCCGGTAGTTGCTGCCGCCGTAGCTGGCGGTCGCGCCGGAGCCGTAGTACGTGTACGGCGCCCAGGTGCCGCCCGGCGGGTTCGACGTCGTCGGACTGGTCGGGGTGGTGGGCGTGGTCGGCGTCGTGGTGGTGCTGGACGGCGGGTTGCCGCTGACCGTCAGACGCAGGTTGTAGACGCTCAGGATCTCCGAGACCGGCTGGAAGTAGATGGTGCCGCCGGAGGTGCAGTTGCCGGAGCCACCGGAGGTGACGCCCTGCGCCTGGTCGCCGGTGAGCCACGAACCGCCGGAGTCGCCGGGCTCGGCGCAGGCGTTGGTCCGGGTCAGGCCGGTGATGGTGCCCTCGGGGTAGGTGACCGAGGTGTTCTTCTGCAGGATCGTGCCGCAGCGCCAGCCGGTGGTGGAGCCGGAGCGGCACACCGACGAATTGACCGGGGCCTCGGTCGAACCGGCGACCGGCACGGTGCCGGGGTAGCGGTTCACCAGCGGGCGCGGGGTGTTGCCGGCGTCGGCGCGGACCCAGGCGTAGTCGTTGCCGGGGAAGCTGGAACCGGCGACGGACCCGCTGGGGTTCGAGGTGCGGGTGCCGGTCCGGCCGCAGTGCCCGGCGGTCACGAAGCCGCCGTCGACGGCGAAACCGATGGAGCAGCGGCCCGAGCCGAAGGTGTAGGCGTTGCCTCCGATGATGTCGATCAGCGCGCGCGGCTGTTCGGTGCTGGCCTCGACGCGGACCAGGTCGGACGGCACGCCGGACTCGGCCGCCCACGACTTCGCGGCGCCTTCGCCACCGGCGTTGGCGAGTACGACGATCGAGTTGGTGGTGACGTCGGTGAACCAGCCCGGCACGGTCTTCGGCGCCTTGGCGGACTTGGCGTCGAGCCGCAGCTTCGCCGCGTCGAGATCGGCGGCGCTGCGGGCGACGGTCTTCGGGATGGCGCCCGCGGCACGCACCAGGTCGCCCACGGCGGCGTCGGTGACCGCCACGGTCAGCGTGGTCCCGCTGCCGTCGAGCCACGACCCGGCATACGACGTGCCGAGCTGCTTCTTCAGCGTGTTGTCGGCGACCGCGGCGCGCTGTTCGCTCGCCATCCGGAGTTTGGCCTGCTCCGGGGTGAGCTTCAGGTCGCGGGCCATCGCGGCCAGCATTTCGGACTGGACCTGGTCACCGGCGGTGGCCTGCTGACCGGCGCTCGCGTTGGGGGTGAGGGCGATGGCGGTGACCAGGCCGGCCCCGGTTATCGCCGCGGCTGTGGCGGCTAAGATCTTTCTGTTCATTTCGACGCTTTCCTCGAAACGGGCGGGGGAGGGGGATTCGTCCCCGACCGTACGAGGCGGATCACGCAACTGGTACATACCATTTGGGTCATATCGCCCGGCTGGAACGTGGGGTGATATGGCGGTGGTCCGTGCGGATCCGGCAGGCGTTTTCGTTGCGGTGCAACGGTTCAGTCGCTGTCGGGAGAAAGGTGGCGCCGGCTCGCGATCCGGTGTCCATTGTCGTCAATACCGTACTTTTGAGGGGTCTGGCAAAGAGAACGCCGGAAGTTCTCACACTGTGGGGAAGTGCCCGTCGTGCCGGAGGGGGCGACGGCACGACGGGCACTGGTGTGCGTGGCCTCAGTGGCCGGCGCAGCGATAGCTCGTGGCCACCGCGGGATCACCGTGGCCGCGGTATCGCGACACCTGCGGATACGGGCAGAGATCGCGGGTGACGGTCTTGTCGCCGTTCGCCGCGGGCAGGGTCGACGGTGCCTTGCCGCGTTCGACCCAGTCGACGAGCGCGCCCAGCGCGTTCGTCGGCGCGGCGCCCGCGCCGCCGGAGCAGTGCGCGACACCCGGCGCGAGGAACAGCCGGTAGAAGTCGTTCACCCGCTTCGGGCCGCCCATCTCGCGCTCGACCTCGCGGCGGTACTGCAGCGTGCCGCCCGGCGGGATCAGCTGATCGTCGGAGCCGACGAAGGTGATCAGCTTGCCACCGGCCCGGCGGAACGCCGACAGATCGGGGTCCGAGGTCCCGATGACGTCGTCGTACTCCCGCACCGACTGTCGGAACAGGTCGGCGAACTGGCGATAGGTGATCTTCTCGGTGTCGAATCCGGGCTGCTTCTTCAAGAACGTCTGAACCCAGCCCACGGCCACCGGGAAACCGGGCGCGTTGGTCACCGGGCCGAAGTCCGCGCCCTTGGGGAGACCCGCCCAGAGCCGTCGTCCGTGCTCGTCGGCCGGCCCGGCCCAGATCTTGCGGACGACTTCGGCGTCCGCCGCGGTGACGGTGACCTCCTTGCCACCGCAGAGCACCTTCGTGCCGATCAGCGATCGAGGGTCGTAACCGCATTCGTCGGGCCGGTCCACGATGCCGTTGGTGACCCCGTCCCGGCCGTCGCAGGCCTTGATCGCCGCCTGCTGGAAGGCGGTGAAGACGCAGGTCGCCGGGAAGGTCTTCTCCTGGTTCATCACGACCCGCGGCCACAGGGTCGCGACCGCGAACTCCGCCCAGTGCACGGCGGGAGCGTTCGCCAGTACGCCGTCGAAGTCTCCCGGGTACCGCTGCGCTTCCGAGTATCCCTGACGGCCACCGGTCGAGCAGCCGTTCCAGTACGAGTAGCCGACTTCCCGCTGGTAGAACTTCTGTGTCACGTCCTTGCCGACGAGGGCGGCTTCGTGCACGGAACGGGTCGCGAAGTTCGTCACCAGGGTCTTGTCGATCTCGCCATGGGGAGTGAGCGCCCACGAGGTGTCGAGGAAGGTCAGGGGGACACCGGCGTCGGTCGTCACGCCGCTGTAGCCGTCCTTGACGGCCTGGACCAGCGGGGCACCGAAGTCACCGGCGGTGTAGGCGCTGCCGCCGACCGCCTGGAGCCTGCCGGTCCACCCGGTCCGGGGCAGCGCGACGGCCACCTTGACGTGGTCGCCCGCCGTGCCGTGGGTCAGCGTGACGGTGATTTCGCAGTACGCGGGCACGTCCGTGATCGCGGCGGGGGCCGAGAACGGGGTGGGCGGGAACGTGACGGTCCCGCCGGGTTTCGGCTCGGCCCGGACGGATTCGATCTGCGCGCCTTCGGGCGCCGAGACGGGGACCGCCGCGCACGACGTCGCCGCCTGGGCCGGCGCCGTCTGCGTGACCGAGGTCAGCACCAGCGGCAGCAGGGCGGCCAGCGGTGCCGCCGCGAGGAACAACTTCTTACGTCTGATCACTTCGCCGAAGCTAGGCCGATCGTGTCGACACGCCGTCTACATCCTGTGGACGCCGCCGGGGAGTCCTAATGGGACCGTTTGGGTATCGTCGGACGGGCGGCCGCCCACGGCCGACGGGAGGAATGCCGCACCATGCCCCTTTTCGGACGGGAAACCGAACTGAAGGACCTGGCCGAGCTCGTCGACGGGCCGGCCGCGGGCTGCGGTGGTGTCCTGATCCAGGGCGAACCTGGCATCGGCAAATCCGCCGTCGTGGCGGAGGCGGTGGCCGCGGCGACGGTCGGGGGCCTGCGGGTGTTGCGCACGACCGGCGTCGAGGCCGAACGGAACTTCGCGTACGCCGCCCTGCACCAGTTGCTCCATCCGGTCCGCGCCGGTGCCGACAACCTGCCCGCGCCGCAGCGTTCCGCGCTCTGGGCGGCGCTGGGGCTCGCCGAAGCGGACGAGCCCAACGCGTACCTGGTCGGGCTCGCCGCGCTGACGCTGCTGTCGGACGAAGCGGCGGTCAAGCCGTTGCTCGTCGTCGCCGAGGACGTCCACTGGATGGACCGCGAGAGCGCCGACGCGCTCGCGTTCGTCGCCAGGCGGATCGAGACGGAGCCGATCGTGCTGGTCGCGACCGTCCGGGATGGTGAGCCGTCGCCGCTGCGTGACGCGGGACTGTCCTCAATGGACTTGGAGCGTCTTCCCGGCGACGTGGCGGCCGAATTGCTCGACTCCGTCGCCCCCGGTCTTTCCTCGCCCGTCCGGTCCCGGGTGCTCGCGGAGGCGGCCGGGAACCCGCTGGCCCTGACAGAGCTGCCATCGGCTGTGACCGAGGCGCCCGAACCCGTGCTGCCGCTGACCGAACGGCTCGAGCGAACGTTCGGGGCCCGGTTCACCGCGCTGCCCGAACCGGCCCGCACGACCGTGCTGGTCGCCGCCCTCAACGAAACCGGCTCGCTCGCCGAGACACTCGCGGCGGCGGGCGCGTTGCTGGGCGCGGACGTCGAGCCGTCGGCGCTGGCACCGGCCGCCGAGTCCCGGCTGATCGACCTCGAAGCCAGGGCGGTCTCGTTCCGGCATCCGTTGATGCGCTCGGCGATTCCGGCTTCGGTCCCGTCGGAGGAACGGCGTCGTGCGCACCTGGCCCTCGCCGAGGTTCTCCGCGGGCAGCCGGATCGCAGCGCCTGGCATCGGGCGGCCGCCGCGACCGGCGCCGACGAGGACGTGGCCCGCGAACTGGAGCACGCCGCCGATCGCGCCCGGCAGCGCGGCGGAGCGACGGCGGCCGTCGCCGCACTCGAACAAGCGGCGCTGATGAGCGCCGATCCGGAACGGCGGGCGGACCGATTACTGCGCGCGGCCGAGCTGGCCGTCGAATCCGGCGGCCGCGAGACGGCGGAACGGCTCGTCCGGGACGCACGCGCGGGAGAGCTGACGCCGCGGCAACGAGCGACGGCGAGCTGGTTGCTCAGCGGGTTCGAGGACGGTGTCCGCGAAGACCTGTCGCGGATCGGGGAACTGGCGCGGCTGGCCGAATCGGTCGCGGAGGACGGGCAGCCGGATCCGGCGATGCGCGTCCTGTGGGGCGCCGCCATGCGCTGCTTCTGGGCCGAACCCGGCGAGGACACGCGGCGCACGCTGCTGTCCGTCGCGGACCGCCTCCCGGTCGAGAACTCGGACCCGCGCCTGGTCGCCGTCGCCGCGTATGTGGCGCCGTTCGACCGGGCCGGATCGGTGCTCGGCGAGCTGCGTGAACTGGCTGCCGACGCCGGCGCCGATCCCGAGGCCGACCGGTTCCTCGGCAGCGCGTCGCTGCAGGTCGGCGCGGTCGATCTGGCGGCCCGGTTCTCGGCGGCCGCGGCGCCGGGGCTGCGGGCACAGGGCAGGCTGGGCCTGCTGCCGCGGGCACTGGCGGTCCAGGCGTGGAGCCGGGTGCGGCTCGGTGACCTCGCCGCGGCCGTGCCGGTCGCGGCGGAAGCGGCCAGATTCGCCAAGGAGACCGGGCAGCCGTTCATGTACGGCTTCGCCACCGCGGTCCAGGCCGAGATCGCCGCACTGCGGGGTGAACACAAACAGGCCAAGGCGCTGGCCGACGAGGCCGAGCGGACCGCGCTCGCCGCCGGTGCCCGGCCGGTGCTGGCGACCGTGCAGCTCGCCAGGGGGATCGCCGCGTCGAGCGAGGGCCGTTTCGACGACGCGTTCGCCGATCTGCGGCGACTGTTCGATCCTGCCGATCCCGCCTTCCAGCAGGCGTTGCGCGTGTACTTCGTCGCGGAACTCACCGAGGTCGCGGTCCGGGCGGGCCAGGTCGACGCGCTGCGCGAGATCGTCGCGGAGATGGAACAGCTCGCGCTCAAGACCCCGGCGCCCGCGCTGCACATCGGTTTGCGCTTCGCCCGCGCCGTGCTCGACCCGAGTGACGAACTGTTCGAGACCGCGCTGGGGGCGGAGCTGGACGGCTGGCCCGCCGAACGCGGGCGGCTGCACCTGGCCTACGGCGAATGGCTGCGGCGGCAGCGGCGCGCCGTGGACTCGCGGGCGCATCTGCGCACCGCGCGGGAGACGTTCGACGCGCTCGGTATGACCGCGTGGGCCGAACGCGCGCGCCGGGAATTGCGGAGCGCGGGGGAGTCCAGCCCCCACCGTGGCCCCGACGCGCGGGAGAAGCTGACGCCGCACGAGCTGAGCATCGTGCAGCTGGCCGCGGAGGGCCTGACGAACCGGGAGATCGGGCAGCGGCTCTACCTGTCGCACCGGACGGTCGGCACGCATCTGCACCGGATCTTCCCCAAACTCGGGGTGAGTTCGCGGGCTGAACTCAAGAAAGCCCTGGGCCTCGTGAGTGGTAAGGACGGTTAGGACCATGGGTGTCTCAGGTACCTACTGGCTTCCGGCTGAGGTTTGATTCGGGGCCTTCACGGACAGCTCTGGCCTGGCAGCCTGCAAAGGCCACGGCAGTACATGAAGGTCCCCTTCCTTGCGCCAGGCGCAAGGAAGGGGACCTTCATGTACTCGGCGGGCGGGGGTCTGCCGGGTGGTGGGCCTGGCCGGGGTTGCGAAAGCCACTTTCGCAACCTTCAACGTTGCGAAAGTGGCCTTCGCAACGTCGGCCGTGGCCGGGCCCGGCACCGTCCTGGTGAGCATGTCGCGAAAGCCACTTTCGGGACATCAGACGTCCCGAAAGTGGCTTTCGCGACACCGCCTCCAGACCCCCAGGGCTTACCACTCACGAGAGCGATGGGTCACGCGACCGTCGCGTCCAGGGTGACCTCGACGTTCCCCCGCGTCGCCTTGGAGTACGGGCACACCTGGTGCGCGCCCTGGACCAGCTCGTCGGCGGTGGCCTGGTCGATGCCGGTGGCCTCCAGGTGCAGCGCGGCGCTCAGGTGGAACTCGCCCGCCTCGGTGTCGTGGTGCAGCGTCACCTCGGCGACGACGGCGAGGTCCTCCAGCTTGACCTTCTTGACGCCCGCGACGCGGCGGACGGCGCCGACGAAGCACGACGCCCAGCCCGCGGCGAACAGCTGCTCGGGGTTCGTGCCGTCGCCGGAGCCGCCGAAGGCCTTGGGGACGGCGAGGCCGACGTCGAGCACGCCGTCGTCGGAGGTCGCCCGGCCGCCGTTGCGGCCTTCCGCGGTCGAAGTGGCGACGGCGGTGTACGTGGTTTCAGACATGCCGCAACCGTAGGAATCCCGGCCTGACGGCGGCGACCGTCGGATGACGTCATCCCTGTACGTCATGGCTGGACGACGTACGCCGATGACGTCGTCCGACGCTCGCGGCCGTCCCGCGCGCCCGCCTACTTTCCCGTTCATGTCCAGCCTGCCGCAGGAATTCCGGTATCGCTTCACCGTGCTCGGCCCGCCCGGTTTCACCAGCGGCGGCACCCGGCTCGACCTCGGCTCGCCGCAGCAGCAGGCCGTCTTGATGCTGCTGCTGGCCAACGCGGGCAGTTTCGTCCGGACCGGTGAGCTGATCGACGGCCTCTGGGGCGAGCGGGCCCCAGCCACCGGCGAGGCCGTCATCCGCACCTACATCTCCCGCCTCCGGCGGCTGCTCTCCTTGCAGGGGCTCGGCTCGGCGATCGTCTCGCGGTCCGGCGGCTACCGGCTGGACCCGGATCGGTTCGAGGTGGACGCCGTCGAATTCGCCGGGCTGATCGAGAGTGCGCGGCAGGCGCACAACGTGGACACGGCGGCGAAGCTGCTGGAACGCGCGCTCGGTCTCTGGACCGGAACGGCGCTGGCCGGCGTCCCCGGCGAAGCGGCCGAACAGGAGCGTGCGCGCCTGGAACGACTGAAACTGATCGCCACCCAGGAGCTGCTCCGGCTGCGCCTCGAACTCGGGGAACACGACGAGGTGCTGGCCGAGGTGCCCGTGCTGATCGAGCGGAACCGTCTCGAAGAACCGCTGTACGAGATCTACCTTCTCGCCCTTCATCGAGGCGGGCGCCGGGCCGAGGCACTCGAACTCTACCGCTCGATCCACGACCTGTTCGACGAAGAACTCGGGATCCGGCCGGGGCCGAAACTGCGGGCGCTGCACGAGAAGGTGCTGCGCGCCGAGGACGATCCGGCGCCAAGGCTCCGCGACCCGGCGCCGCTGTTCGTCGGACGCGAGCGCGAACGCGCGGAATTCCGGCGGCTGCTCGCGCGAGACCCGGCCATGGGCGCCGAGATCCTGTTCCTGACCGGACCGCCCGGCATCGGGAAGTCGACCCTGCTGCGGAAATTCGCCGACGACGCGGCGACCATGGGCAAGCCCGTGCGGCTGTACGACGGGCTCGACGATCCGGCGGGTGTCCTGCGCCGCCTGCCCGAAGACGTCACGGTCGTGATCGCGGGCCGGACCGGGCCGGACGCCACACTGCTGGTCGATCCGGCGTGGGCGGGGAGGATCCGGATCCGGAAGCTCGAAGCCTTGAGCGAGAACGAGTCCGTGGCGCTGCTCGAAGCACGCGGTGTCGACCCCTCCCGGCGGAAGTCCATTGTGGACTTCGCGGCGGGCAACCCGTTCGCGCTCTCGCTGGCCGCCGAGATCGGCAGGTCACCGCGGTCCGACGCGGCACGCTACGTGGTGGACACGGTGTACGCGCATCTTGCCGGTGATCCGCCGACGGAGGCACACCGGTGGGCGCTCTATGTGTGCGCGCAGGCGGAGCACACCACCGAAGACCTCCTCCGGTCCGTGCTGCCGGGAGGACGGTCGTCGGAGCTGTTCGACTGGCTCCGCGACCACCCCTGCGTCGAGACCGCCACCCACGGCCTCGTCCTCGGCGGTGTGCTCCGCGAAGCGCTCGACCACCACCTCCGGTGGCGTGACCCGGCGGGCCGCGCGCGGATACGCGGCCGGATCAGCCGGGTCACGGCCGGTCGTTGATCAGGTGCGCAGCCACACCGCCGTGTCCGTCGGGAGTCCGCCCTCGACGGGACCGCTGGCCATGAGCACTTCGCGGTGCGGCGGCAACGCCACCGGCTTGTCCGAGAAGTTCAGCACGAAGGTGAAACCCGGCTCCCGGGTGAACGCCAGCACGCCGTCGCCCAGTGCCAGCCACTCCAGTTCGCCAGGACCGAGCGCGGGAAGTTCACTCCGCAGGCGCAGGCCGTCGCGGTAGAGCCGGAGCATCGACGCCGGATCGGCCGCCTGCGCCTCCGCCGTGCTGGAGCGCCATTCTTCGGGCTGGGGCAGCCACGTCCCACCGGTGCCGAAACCGAACGGCGGCGCGTCACCGGACCAGGGGAGCGGGACCCGGCAGCCGTCCCGGCCGGGATCGGCGCCGTTCGTCCGGGTCCACACCGGATCCTGGCGCAGCCCGTCCGGGATGTCCTCGATCTCCCACAGCCCGAGCTCTTCCCCTTGGTAGACGTACAGACCACCGGGTAGCGCCATGGTCAGCAACGCCGCCGCCCGTGCCCGCCGGGTGCCGAGTTCGCGGTCCACCGGCGTGCCGTGCAGCCGGTCGGCGAACGCGAAGCCGGTGTCGCCTTCGCGGCCGTACCGGGTCACGTGCCGGGTGACGTCGTGGTTCGACAGCACCCAGGCCGCGGGCGCGCCGACCTCGTCGTGCGCCGCCAGCGTCCGCTCGATGACGTCGCGGAACCGCGCGGAATCCCACGGGCACACCAGGAAGTCGAAGTTGAACGCCGCGTGCAGTTCGTCGCGGCGCAGGTATCGAGCGGCCCGCGACATGTCCGGCAGCCACATCTCGCCGACCATCACCCGGTCGCCCGGGTAGCTGTCGGCGATCTTGCGCCACGACCGGTAGATCTCGTGCAGCCCTTCCTGGTCGGAGAACGGCGTCTCGTCGCCGGGATCGACGTCGGGCAGCCGCGGGTCCTTCACCAGCCCGTCGGCGACGTCGATGCGGAAGCCGTCGACCCCGCGGTCGAACCAGAACCGCAGCACGTCCTCGAAATCGGCGCGGATGTCCTGGTTGTCCCAGTTGAAGTCCGGCTGGCGCGAGCTGTACAGGTGCAGGTACCACTCGCCGTCCGGGACCCGCGTCCACGCGGAGCCGCCGAAACGCGACTTCCAGTTGTTCGGTGGCTCGGAGCCGTCCGGCCCGCGCCCCGGCCGGAACCAGAACCGTTGCCGCTCCGGTGATCCCGGCTCGGCGGCGAGTGCGTCCTTGAACCAGCGGTGCTCGTCGGAGCAGTGGTTCGGCACGATGTCGATGATCACGCGGATCCCCTTGGCGTGGGCCGCGGCGATCAGGTCCTCCGCTTCGGCGAGCGTGCCGAAGAGCGGGTCGATCTCCCGGAAGTCGGCGACGTCGTAGCCGCCGTCGTCCATCGGCGACGGATACCACGGGGTGAACCAGATCGCGTCGATCCCCAGTTCGGCCAGGTAGTCCAGCCGCGCGCGGACGCCGGCGAGATCGCCGACACCGTCGCCGTTCCCGTCCGCGAAACTGCGGATGTAGACCTGGTAGATCGCCGCGCTCCGCCACCATCCGGCGGACTGCCCCAATGCGGTCACGGAAGTGCCCTCCTCAGTTGTTCGTGGATACCCCGAAATGCGGCGAAGAATTCAGCCCTTGAGGCTGCCGGCGGTGAGCCCGGCGAGGATGTGCCGCTGGAACGCCAGGAACAGCGCCACCATCGGCAGGCTGGCCAGCACCATGCCGGCGACGAGCACGTTCAGCGGCATGTCGATGGCCACCCGCTGCAGCATCACCGACAGCGTCTGCTTCTCGGTGTCCGGGAACACCAGCAGCGGCCAGATGAAGTCCTTCCACGCGGCCACCACCGCGAGGATCGACACCACCGCCAGGATCGGCCGGGAGATCGGCAGGATGATGCGCCACAGCGTGCGCACCGGTCCCGCGCCGTCGAGCCGCGCGGCCTCGATCAGCTCGTCCGGGATCTGGTCGAAGAACCGTTTCAGCAGGTAGATGTTGAACGCGTTCGCCGCGGCGGGCAGCCAGACCGCCGCCGGCGAGTTGATCAGATTGACGTTCAGCAGCGGCAGGTCGGTGATCGTCACGTAGGTGGGCACCAGCAGCGCCGCCGCCGGGAGCATCAACGTCACGAGCATCAGCCCGAGCACGACGTTGCCGAACTTCGGCCGCAGCTTCGACAACGCGAACGCCGCGGGGACGTCGATGGCCAGCTGGGCCAGCCAGGCGCCGCCCGCGACGACGACGGTGTTGAGGAAGTACTTGCCGAGGCTCAGCTGGTCCCAGGCGTCGGCGAAGGCCCCCGGATGCCATTCGTTCGGGATGAACGTCGCCGGTGTCTGCGCCAGTTCCTGCGGTGACTTCATCGCGCCGGTCACCGCCCAGTACAGCGGGAACAGGAACGCGATGACGAACAGGAGCAGGGTGCAGCCGAAGATCACGGCGTACCCGATCTTGCCGCCGGGGCTGCGGAGCGTGCTGGGGGAGACGAGCGTCCTCATGACTGATCCGCCTTCCGGGTCAGGCGCACGTACAGTGCGGAGAACACCCCGAGCGCGACGAACAGCAGCAGGCTCAACGCGCTGGCCGAGCCGAAGTCGTTGTAGACGAAGGCGTAGCGGTACAGCAGCAGGAGCACGGTGACGGTCGAGTCGTCCGGGCCGCCGCCGGTCATCACGTACGGCTCGGTGAACACCTGCATGGTCGCGACGACCTGCAGCAACAGCAGCACCAGCAACACGAACCGGGTCTGCGGCAGCGTGACGTGGATCAGGCGTTTCCACAGTCCGGCGCCGTCCAGTTCCGCGGCTTCGTAGAGCTCACCGGGGATGGTGCCGAGCGCGGCGAGGTAGATCAGCGTGGTGCTGCCCATGTTCGCCCACGTCGACACGAACACCAGCGACAGCATCGACGTGTCGCTCGAATCGAGCCATTGGCCGCCGGGCAGGCCCACGGCGCCGAGCGCGGAGTTGAACAGACCGGCGCCCGGGTCGTAGAACCACTTCCACATCAAGGCGGTGACCACCGGCGGCAGCATCACCGGCAGATATACCGCGAGCCGGAAGAACGCCTTGGCGTGCCGCAGTTCGTTGAGCAGCACCGCGGTCACGAACGGCACCACGAACCCGAAGACCAGCGCGAGCACGGTGAACAACAGCGTGTTGCGCCAGGCGACGCCGAACAGCGGGTCTTCGAACAGGCGGGTGAAGTTGTCGAACCCGACCCAGGTGGGCGGGTTGACGAAGTCGACCTGCTGGAAGCTCAGCAGCACCCCGCGCACGATCGGGTACCAGGAGAACAGCGCGAACACCACGAGCGCGGCGCACAAGAGGCCGTACGCGGTGAGGTTCTCCTTGAGCTTGCGGCGCAACCGGTTCCGGCGGCGTTCGGCGGCCGAAGCGACCGGGCGACCGGCCCGCGACGACGCTGTCGCGGGCCAGTCGAGGACGCTACTTGACCTGGGCGAGGACACTGTTGACCTTCGACACGGCCGACGACAGCTGCTGATCGATATTCGCGTTCCGATCGGTGAGCACCGCCTGCATCACACTGTCGAGGATGGCGTAGACCTGCTGCGCGTTCGGCGGTTCGATACTGCCCTTGATCCGCGAGCTGGAGTCCACATAGGACTGATAGTTCTCGGCGGGAACGTTGGCGTGCTTGGCCTTGATCGCGAGCTGCTGGTCACGGACGGCCCCCTGCCAGACGTCCGGGGTCGGCTCGGCGGGCAGCCCGACCGGCTGCTTGCCGTCGACGTACTGCTGGACGTGCTTCTCGAAGCGCTCCGGGTTGAGGTACTTCCAGCGGACCCATTCCAGGCCGGCCTTGATCTTCTCCGGCGAGGCCTTGGGGTTGATCATGTAGCCCTCGCCGCCGAGCAGGGTGCCCTGCCCGCCCGGCATCCCGGCGACGCCGTAGTCCTCGTACTTGCCGTTGAACTGCTTGACCAGCACCGGCACGTTGTCCGGGGCGGCCATGTACATGCCGAGCTGGCCCGCGCCCATCATGCGCTGGACGTCTTGGGCTTCGAGCAGCTGCTTGCTGCCCATCGTGTCGTCTTCCCACCGCATGGCGCGCAGCTGGTTCAGCGCGGCCTTGGCCTTGTCGTTGTCGAACGCGGCGACCCATTTGTCGCCGTCCTTGCGGGCGACCTCGCTGCCCATCGAGTAGAGCCACGCGGTCAGGTGCCAGCCGCCCTGGTTGTTCTTGCTGTAGTCGGCGTACCCGACCGTGCCGTTGCCCAGCGCCGCGATCTTCTTCGCGGCCGCACGCACCTCGTCCCAGGTCTGCGGCGGTTTGTTCGGGTCGAGCCCGGCCTTCTGGAACAGCGGGCGGCTGTAGACCAGGCCCATGCTGTAGTTCATCGTCGGCAGGCCGTAGAGCTTGCCGTCGGCGTCCCGGAAGTTGTCCAGTAATTCCGGTTTGATGTCGCCGAAGTTCTTCAGGCCCTTGGCCGCTTCGGTGATGTCGGCGGCCTGGCGGCGCGCGATGATCTGCGCCGGGTCGGTGAAGTAGACGTAGTAGACGTCTTCGAGCTGTCCGCCGGCGAGCTTGGCGGAGAACGTCTTCGGATCCATGAACCCCTCGTGGGGCTCGATGTCGATGTCCGGGTGGGACTCCTCGAACTCCTTGACGTCGGCGTCGAACACGCCGCGCTCGAACGGCTGGCTGGTCGGGGGCTGGCCGGTCACGGTGATCTTGACCTTGCCCCCGGTGCTTTCACCGGAACCGGAACCGCAGGCGGCCACCCCCAGGGTGAGTCCACCCGCGAGGAGCAGGCAGAACATCCGGCGGCGCACGGTGGGGGACCAAGTGCTGCTCATCTTCAAGCCTCATCTCGGGATCGCGACGGCTGTCACGTGATTGCGGTCACTCTAAAGTGAAGCCCCGGATCAACGCAATAACTGGATGAGAACTTGCAACTTTTCGACAGACACTGTCCGGAGGTGCCTCAAGCGCGTGAAGGCCCCCTTCCCTCGGCTCAGCCGAGGGAAGGGGGCCTTCACGCGCTGGGGGATCCCGCAGTTGGCCGGCTAAGTGCGGCGGGCGGTGGAGCCCCGGACGACGAGTTCGGGGGCGAACAGCAGCTCCTCGGCCGCGACCTCACCGCCGTTTATGCGTTTGACCAGCAGTTCGACCACGGCGCGGCCCATCGCCTCGATCGGCTGGCGGGTCGTGGTGAGCGGCGGGTCGGTGCAGTTCATCAGGGCCGAATCGTCGTAGCCCACCACCGAGACGTCTTCGGGCACCGACAAGCCCTGCCGCCGGGCCGCGCGGATCGCGCCCAGGGCCAGGAGGTCGCTCGCGCACAGGACGGCCGTCGCGCCGCGCGGGTACAGCCTGGCCGCGGCCGCGTGCCCGCCTTCGATGGAGAACATGCCGTGTTCGACGAGTTCGTCCAGGACCGGGAGCCCGAGTTTCGCCGCGTAGGCGCGGAACGCCTCGAGTTTGCGCTGCGACGGCACGTGGTCGTTCGGGCCGAGGACGAGACCGATCTTCTCGTGGCCGAGCGAGCTCAGATGCCCGACGACCTGCTCGACGGCGACCGCGTCGTCGCACGAGATCTGCGGCAGCCCGAGATGGTCGACGGCGGCGTTGATCAGCACCGTCGGCAGGCGGCGCTCGGCGAGATGGTGGTAGTGGGAGTGCACCGCGTCGGCCTGCGCGTAGAGCCCGCCGGCGAACACGACGCCGGACACCTGCTGTTGCAGCAGCAGCTCGACGTACTCCGCCTCGGAGACGCCGCCCGCCGTGCGGGTGCACAGCACCGGGGTGAATCCCTGCTGGGCCAGTGCGTTGCCCATGATCTCGGCCAGTGCGGGGAAAATGGGGTTCTGGAGTTCGGGAAGGACCAGTCCGACCAGGCGGGCGCGATCCCCGCGCAGCTGGGTCGGCCGTTCGTAGCCCATCACGTCCAGCGCGGTGAGGACGGCGGCCCGGGTGCCGGCGGAGACCCCGGACCGGCCGTTGAGCACCCGGCTGACCGTGGCTTCACTGACCCCGACCTTGCGGGCGACTTCGGCAAGACGACGCGTCATGGGTGAAACATTACCGCAAGCGAGCGCAAGAACTAGACACTCTTGATCGGTGCGGCGGCCCGGAAATCCCGCGAAGAAGGAACTAGGGCGGCGGCAGCCGGGGCGGCGAAGCAGACGACCGCGCAAGCCGCCAGCACCGGCGTCGCCCCGAACCGGTCGATCGCGGGAGCGATGAGCGCGAGCCCGGCGGGCGCCAGGCCATAGGAGAACAGGAAGTCCAAAGAGGACACCCGCGCGAGCTTCCCCGGCTCGACCTCCCGCTGGGTCGCGGTGAACCACGGGACGTTGAACAGTTCGATGCCCAGCCCCGCGATCGCGTAGGCGGCGACGACGAAGGCCGGATGAACCGGGAACAGCAGGCTCAGTGGCGCGAAGCCGTAGCAGCCGAGCCCGATCAGCGCCGCCCAGCCCTGCCGTTCCGGCCGCCAGCGTGCGATGACGACCGCGCCCGCGAGCGCGCCGAGCGTGTACGCGGTGAGCCCGGCGGCCAGGACGGCTTCGGTGTCGTAGCGGTCGCGGCTGACCAAGGGCAGCACGACGCCGGTGGCGGAATACCCGGTCGCGATCACGGCGGTCAGCGCGCCGAGCCCGGCCAGGAACCACGGGTGGCGGCGGGCTTCGCGGAGGCCGTCGGCGAACTCGCCGAAGAATCGGGTCTTGGTCGTGGCCGGGGTGGGCGCGAACGTTCCCCGCGGCGGGATCAGCGCCGCCCCCAGCCACAGCACCCCGGTCGCGATGACCAGGGCCGACGTCGAAGCGAACTGGGAGAGCAAGGCGGTGAGCCCGGGCGCGACCAGGGTCGTGACCCGGACGGCGAGCGTCATCGCGGCGTTGGCCTGCTGACGCCGGTCCTCGGCGATCACTTCCGCGGTCAGTGCCTGGAACGCCGGGCGGCACGCACCCTGCCCGACGCCGACGACGGCGGCCGCGGCGGCCGTCACCAGGACCGAACGGCCCATCCCGGCCGCGATCAGGGGAGTGGCGGCACCCGCGACGAGACCGGCCCAGAGCACGACCCCGCGCCGTGAGTACCGGTCGGCCAGTACCCCCGCCACCGGGACGGCCACGAGGAATCCCGCGGTCCGCGCGGCGAGCACGATGCCGAGGTCCACGGCCGAAAGCGACCGTTCCAGTACCGCGAGCCCGAGGATGAACGGCAGGGCCCAGGTCGCCAGCCCGGAGGCGGTGTTCCCGGTCCAGAGCCGGAGGAACGACAGGCTGCGGAGCACCGGGGTGACGATAGCAAGGAGAGACAACGGGCCCTGTCGCGCTCTACTCTGCCTCCCGTGCGCACGCCGACCTCGTCCCGGGGCCCGGTCAGGCGCCTCCGCGGCGGGGCCGTGGGGGTCCTGACCGGCACTTTGGCGACCGGTGCCCACGCCGGGACCAGCGGACGCGTCCCCGACCTCGGCGTGGTCGTGCTGCTCGTCGCCCTGCTGAGCTGGGTGGCGTACGCGTTCGCCGGACGCCGTCGCGGTCCGCTGGCCATCCTGTGCCTGGTGGCGAGCGGGCAGCTGGCGATGCACGCCTGCTTGACCTTCCTGACCTGGCAGTCGCACGCCCATCACGCCGAAACCCCGGGCAACGGCCTGGCCATGGCCGCCGGGCACGCCGCCGCGACCCTCGTGGTGGCGATGGTGCTCGCGGGCGCCGAGCACGTCGTGTTCGCGCTCACGGCTCTGATCGCTTCGGTCCTTCCGCGCCGCCTGACCCCGCGGCCGGCGACGGCGCCGCTGCGGATCCACGTCCCGCTCGCGGTGGAGTTCCCCGCGACCGAGGCGCTCCTGCGAAACGTGCTTTCGCGGCGCGGCCCGCCGGTGACGTTCGCCTGACCCCGAAACCCTGCCGAGACCCCCTGTCGCGGCAGGGCTCAGCACGCGTGCCGTGACCACCCCGGCGCGCGGCGCAGGCGCACGCCTCCCCACCGACGCCTCAGGAGTTCCCCATGGCAACGCGAATCGAATCGACCACCAGCCCACCGCGCGCGTCCGGCTGGCGCGGACTCTTCCTCCGTCTCCACTTCTACGCCGGCGTCCTCGTCGGCCCCTTCGTCCTCATCGCCGCGCTCACCGGCGTTCTGTACGCGGCGACGCCGCAGATGGAGTCCTGGATCTACGCCGATCAGCTTCGGGCACCCGTCGGGCTGAACCAGGTCTCCCTCGCCGACCAGGTCAAGGCGGCCCAAGCGGCCAACCCCGGCGGTGACCTGGTCGCCGTCCGGCCCGCCCCCGAACCGGGCGACACGACCCGCGTGCTCTTCGCCGAGGAGGGGCTCGGCGAGTCCGAACGACGCGCGATCTTCGTCGACCCCGCAACCGCGCAGGTGCGCGGGGATCTCGTCGCGTACGGCTCGAGCGGTGCCTTGCCGTTCCGGACCACGCTCGACCACCTGCACCGGAATCTGATGCTCGGCGAACCGGGACGGCTCTACAGCGAGCTGGCCGCGTCCTGGTTGTGGGTGGTCGCGCTGGGCGGTCTGGTGCTGTGGGTGAGCCGCCGCCGCGCCCGCCGGAACGAGAAGGCCGAGTCCGAGCGGGGGAAGTCCGTGCGCCGTCACGGCACCGTCGGGCTATGGGTGCTGCTCGGCGCGCTGTTCCTTTCGGCGACCGGGCTGACGTGGTCGGCGTACGCGGGTGAGAACGTCTCGGCGCTGCGAGAATCCCTCGGCTGGGCCACTCCGGCGTTGAAGGTGACCGGTGCCGACGAGCACGCCGGACACACCGGGCACTCGGGTCACGGTGAAGTTCCCGCCGCGAAGCCCGAGAGCGTGGACGCGATGCTCGCTTCGGCCCGCGCCGCCGGGATCGACGCGTCCTCGGTGGAGATCGGGCTGCCCGCGAAACCCGGCGCTCCCTGGCAGGTCGCGGAGATCGAGCGAGGCTGGCCGACCCAGGTCGACGCCGTCGCGGTCGACGGGACCACCGGGCAGATCCTGGACGAGGTGCGGTTCGACGACTATCCGCTGATGGCCAAGCTCGCGCGCTGGGGGATCGACGCGCATATGGGCGTGCTGTTCGGCTGGCCCAACCAGATCGTGCTGCTCCTGCTCGGCGCCGGTCTGGTCACGCTGGTCGTGCTCGGCTACCGCATGTGGTGGCGGCGCAGGCCGACCCGGGCCACCGGGCTGACCTTCGGGCGGCCCATCCCGCGTGGTCAGTGGCGCAAGGCCCCGCTCGCCCTGGTGGCAGGGCTGCTCGTCGCCGCCGCCGCGATCGGATGGTTCGTGCCGCTGCTCGGGATCAGCCTGCTCGCGTTCCTGGTGATCGACCTGCTGCTGGGCCTGCGGTCCCGTGGCCGGTCCACACCGGATTCGACCGACGTCACCATGTGAGTTCCGCGCTCGCCGCCCATGATCGGGCGGCGAGCGCGGTGCCGGCGAGCAGGGGCGATTCACCCGCCACGCGTAGCGGAAGCGGGCTCTTTCGCCCACCGAACGTGCGTCTCGCCGAGCTCCTCGGTCGGGACGCGGTGCGTTTCGCGCGCGGTGAGCGCGGCCGCGGCGCTGAGCAGGCAGACGGCGGCGGTGAAGACGGCGACGCCGAGCCAATCGTCCTTCCCCGAACCGATCGCGGCGACCACGCTCGGGGCGAACCCGGCGATGGCGAACCCGATCTGCGTGCCGATCGCCATCCCCGAAAGGCGGACCCTGGCGCTGAACATCTCGCCGTAGAACGACGGCCACACCCCGTTGACGGCGCTGTAGGCGACACCGAACAGCAGGATGCCGACGGTGAAGATCAGCGGATACGAACCGTCCGAAATGGACCACAGGTAGGGGAAGATCAGCACCGCGCAGGCGAGACAGCCCGCGATGAACACCGGCTTGCGGCCGATCCGGTCGGAAAGCCCGGCCAGCAAAGGGATCGCGAGCAGCGCGGCGACGTTGGCCAGCACGCCGACCCACAGGATCGGCCCGCGTTCCAGCCCGACCGTGTTGACCGCGTAGCTCAGCGCGTAGACGGTGAAGATCGTGCTGACCGAGGCGATGGTGGCCGCGACGACGACGCGGAGCACGTCCTTCCAGTGCGTCCGGAACAGCACGGCGACGGGCAGTTTGGCGACGTCGGCCCGGTTCTGCTGGAACACCGGGGTCTCGTCGATCTTGCGGCGGATCACGAAGCCGACCACCACCACGACGGCGCTGCACCAGAACGGGATCCGCCAGCCCCAGGTGAGCAGCTGCTCCTGGGGGAGTGCGGCGATCGGCAGGAACACCGCGGTCGCGAGGATCTGGCCTGCCTGGGTGCCGCTGAGGGTGAAGCTCGTGTAGTAGCCGCGCCGGTGGGACGGTGCGTGCTCCAGCGACATCGAGTTGGCGCCCGCCTGCTCCCCGGCGGCCGAAAGCCCTTGCAGGAGGCGAAGTATCACCAACAGGACCGGCGCGAGCACCCCGACTGAGGCGTATGTCGGCAGGCAGCCGACCAGGAACGTCGTGACACCCATCAGCACCAGCGTGAACACCAGGACCTTCTTGCGGCCCAGCCGGTCGCCGACGTGCCCGAGCACGAACGCGCCGACCGGGCGGGCGAGGTAGCCGACGCCGAAGGTGGCCAACGCCAGCAGTGTTCCGGTGGCGGGGGAGGACGCGGGGAAGAAGACCTTGTTGAACACCAGTGCGGCGGCGGTTCCGTAGATGAAGAAGTCGTAATACTCCAAGGCGCTGCCGATCCAGGCGGCCAACGCCGCCTTGCGGGGCATGCCTTGCGTGACAGGGGAGGGAGAGGCCACGTCGACGCTCCAAGGTGCGATCCAGCAATGTACGATCTAGTTAGTTAATACAGCCTGCGAGACGGTGCCCGGGTTGTCAAGAGCCGGGATTTCAGGCCGTCAGGTAGTCGATCACCAGGTCGCCCAGCATCAGGCGATAGTGATCGCGGCGCGCGGGATCGAGCATGTCGCGGCCGAAGATCGCGGAGAAGGTGTGCCGGTTCGCGAGGCGGAACACGCAGAACGAGCTGATCACCATGTGCACGTCGAGCGCGTCGACGTCGTCGCGGAACCGGCCGGCCTCGCGGCCGCGGTCGAGGATGCGGGTGAGCACGTCCAGCGCCGGGTTCGCCATCCCGGACAGGGCTTCCGAGCGGGCGATGTGCTCGCCGTGGTGGATGTTCTCGATGCTCACGAGGCGGATGAAGTCCGGGTTCGCCTCGTGATGGTCGAAGGTGAGCTCGGCGAGCTGGCGGATCGCGTCCTCGGGTTCGAGATGGTCGACGTCGAGATCCTGTTCGAGGGCGCGGATGGTCGCGTACGCCCGTTCGAGCGCGGCGACGTAGAGCTGTTCCTTGCCGCCGAAGTAGTAGTAGATCATCCGCTTGGTGGTGCTCGTGCGGGCGGCGATCTCGTCCACTCTGGCGCCGGCGTAGCCCTTGTCGGCGAATTCCCTGGTGGCCACCGCGAGGATTTCGGCGCGGGTGCGTTCCTTGTCGCGCTGGCGCTCGACCTCGGACGACGGTGCGGCCACCTGACTCCCTCCGAACCGCTGGTGGAGGCCTCACTCTAGCGCAGCCCTTCTCGTGCCGACCGGTCCGCGCTACAGTGAACTCACTAGTTCGTACATTAACGGAGGATCTTGGTGACCAGCTACCTCATCGGCCTGGTCGGTACCGGTATCGGGCCGTCGCTCAGCCCGGCGCTGCACGAACGGGAAGCCGACGAGCTCGGGCTGCGCTATCTCTACCGGCGGCTCGACCTCGACGTGCTGAGGCGGCCGATCGGCGAAGTGCTGGCCGCCGCGCGGACCGCGGGCTTCGACGGTCTCAACGTCACGCATCCGGTGAAACAACAGGTGCTGCCGTATCTCGACGAGGTCGCGCCGGATGCCGCGGCACTCGGCGCGGTCAACACGGTGGTGTTCCGCGAGGGGCTCGCCACCGGGCACAACACGGACGCGACCGGTTTCGCCCGCAACCTCATCCAGGGCCTGCCGGACGCCGAGATGGACACGGTCGTCCTCCTCGGCGCGGGTGGGGCGGGCGCGGCCGTGGCCCATGCCCTGCTTTCGCTGGGGGCCGGGCGGCTGATCGTCCACGACGTCGACTCGGCGCGTGCCGGGACCCTGGTCTCCGCGCTGCTGCGGCGGTTCGGCGACGACCGGGCCCTCACCGGTTCCCTCGATGACATCCGTGTCGCCGACGGCCTCGTCCACGCCACGCCGACCGGGATGGCCGCGTATCCGGGATCGCCCGTTCCCGCCGAGTCGCTGCGCCCAGGGATGTGGGTGGCCGACATCGTCTACCGCCCGTTGGAGACCGCGCTGCTCAAGCAGGCGCGGGAGCGGGGCTGCCGGACGCTGCACGGTGGCGGAATGGTCGTCTTCCAGGCGGCGGACTCGTTCCGCCTGTTCACCGGAGCGGAGCCGGACGCCGACCGGATGCTCCGGCATTTCGAAGCGCTGGAAGGGAAACCCGCCCATGTCCGGTGACACCGCCATCGCGACCGTCTGCCTTTCCGGCACGCTCGAGGACAAGCTCGCCGCGGCCGCCGCGGCCGGCTTCCACGGCGTCGAGATCTTCGAGAACGACCTGATCGCGTCCCGGCGGACGCCGTCGGAGATCCGGCGGCTGTGCGCCGACCTCGGCCTCACGATCGATCTCTACCAGCCGTTCCGCGATTTCGAGGCGGTGCCGCCGGACGTGCTCCGCGCGAATCTCCGCCGGGCACGGCGGAAGTTCGACCTCATGGCCGAACTCGGGGCCGACACCGTCCTGGTGTGTTCGTCGGTCTCGCCCGACGCCGTCGACGACGACGATCTCGCCGCCGAGCAACTGCACGAGCTGGCTTCGCTGGCCGCGTCGCGCGGAATCCGCGTCGCTTACGAAGCGCTCGCGTGGGGCCGGTTCGTGAACACCTACGAGCACGCGTGGCGGATCGTGCGGCGGGCCGACCATCCGGCGTTGGGAGTCTGCCTCGACAGCTTCCACATCCTGTCGCGGCGCAGCGATTCCCGCGCGATCCGGACGATCCCGGGGGAGAAGATCTTCTTCCTGCAACTGGCCGACGCGCCTCTGCTGGACATGGACGTGCTGCACTGGAGCAGGCATCACCGGCTCTTCCCGGGACAAGGCGCGTTCGACTTGGCCACGTTCACCGGGCACGTCCTGGCGGCGGGATATCGAGGACCGCTTTCGCTGGAGGTGTTCAACGACGTCTTCCGGCAGGCGGATCCGCGGCCCGCGGCCGTCGACGCGATGCGATCACTGGTGGCTCTGCGCGAATCCGTTGGTGCCCTTGCGGTTCCCGAGGCGCCCCGGCTGGATGGGCACGCCTTCGCGGAGCTCGCGGTTCCGGGCGCCGTGCTCGCGGAACTCGGTTTCACGCACGTCGGAACGCATCGCTCGAAACCGGTCCACTTGTGGCGACAGGGATCGGCGCGGCTGCTGGTGAACGAAGCCGCCGCGGAGGGCACGATCAGCGCGCTCGGCCTGACCAGCGCCAACCCGGCCGGATCGGCACGGCGCGCGGAAGACCTGCTCGCGCCGGTGCTGCCACGCGAACACGGCCCGGACGAGGCGGACCTGTCCGCCGTCGCCGCCCCGGACGGGACCGAGATCTTCTTCTGTGGCAACGAAGAATGGCTTCGCGACTTCGTTCCCACCGGAGCGGCGCCGTCGGGGACGGGGATCACCGGCATCGACCACGTCGCCCTGACCCAGCCTTTCGACCACTTCGACGAGGCGACGCTGTTCTACCGTTCGGTGCTCGGCCTGGAGCCCGAACCGGTGTCCGAATTCGCGGCGCCGTTCGGGCTCGTGCGCAGCCGGGCGGTCGGGAACCGGGACGTCCGCCTGACCTTGGACAGTGCCCTGGTGCGGCGAGGGGAGTGGGCACCGGGAGTGCCCTCGCCCCAGCACATCGCCCTCGCGTGCGACGACGCGATCGCCGTCGCGAGGGCCATGCGGGAGGCGGGTGCGCCACTGCTTTCGATCCCCGGGAACTACTACGACGACCTCGACGCGCGGTTCGATCTGCCGTTTTCGGCCGCCCTGCGGGAGAATTCGGTGCTGTACGACCGGGACTCGTCCGGCGAGTTCCTGCACTTCTGCACCGAATTGGTCGGCTCGCGGGTGTTCTTCGAGGTCGTGCAACGGATCGGCGGGTATCGCGGATACGGGGTCGTGAACACGCCGGTGTACATGACCGCGCATCGGGAACGGCGGCTCAGCCTGACGCGCTGAACCTCGGCCGGGGCCGCGTCAGCTGACGGACTCGTCGTCGAGTGCGGCGAGCTGCTGCGCGACGCGGTCCGCGTCGGCTGTTCGTTCCTGGGTCCGGTTGAGCCGTAGAGCCTGTTGCCACACCAGGCGAGCCTCGGCTCGGCGCCGAAGCGCTGCCAAGGATTGGCCGAGATGTTCGAGGGTGTCGGCTTCGTAGTACGTCGCCCCCAGGTCCCGGCACAGTTCCAAGGATTCGTGGAAGTGGTCCAGCGCCAGATCGTATTCGCCGCAATGGTGGGCGATGTAGCCGAGTGTGTCCAGGGTGACTGCTTGGCCCTGCCGATTGCTGGCGTCCCGGAACAAGGCCAGTGCCTGCTCACATGAGGAGCGGGCCTCGTCGTACTGACCGAGCCGCGCTTGGTGCCACCCCATTCGATCGAGTGCTTCCGCCTTCCACACGAGGTTGTCCAGGGGCTCGAACAACCGGAACGCCTCTTTCGCGTGGTTGAGCGCGAGCTGGTCGTTGTTCTGCAGCCGCCAGACCATGATCAGGTCGTAGTACGAACGAGCCTCGCCGTGTGTGTCACCGGTCTCCTTGGCCAGTTCGCGCCCCCGGTACAGGTGCTCCAAGGCTTCGGTGAGCCGCTGCGACCGCGCGTATGCCTGACCCAGCAGCCGGTGGGCCAGTCCTTCGATCGTGGCGTCTTCCAGCGCGCGTGCGGCGGCCAGCCCGGCCTCCCAGGTGGTCCGCTGTTCGTGGAGGTGGCCGCGTCGCCACAGATATCCGTGCAGGATCCACGCCAGTTGCCACACCTGCGTCTGCCAGCCAAGTCGTTCGGCGGTCGTTTGAGCGGCGATGAGACACGGGTGTTCCTGGTCGAACCAAGCGAGAATGGAGCTGTCGTCGGTGAAGGATGGCAGCTCGAATCCGACCGGAGCGTCGCCGATCTCGACCTTCTTCCGGTCGGGGTAGAGCATTCGTTCGCCCGCGTAGCCGGCGTGGATGTAGTACGAGATCAGCCTGTGCAGCTTGCCCATTGCCTGGTCGTCCTGCCCAGCCCATTCGGCGGCGTAGAGGCGGACCAGGTCGTGCATGCGGTACCTGGTCGGCAAGTACCGCTGCAACAGGTGCGCTTCCTCCAGCCGCCTCAGCAGGTTGCGTGCCTGGTCGGTCTTCAGATTCGTGAGCACCCCCGCGGCGACCTCGCCGATATCCGGGCCAGGGGCCAGCCCGAGCATCCGGAACACCTCGGCCGTCTGGGCGTCGAGCGTTTGATAGGACCAGGACAAGACGGTGCGCAGGTTCGCGGAGAGCCCACCGCCGTCCAGCGCGTCCAGCCGGGCCGAGGCATCACCCAGGTCCGTGGCGAGCGCCGCGAGCGGGAAGTCCTGGTGGGCGGCCGCATGGGCGGCGACGATACTCAGCGCCAGCGGCAGCCCGGCGCAGTAGCCCACCAGGTCCTTCACCGCGGCGGGCTCGGCCTCGACGCGGTGCGGTCCGAGACGTTTGGTCAGCAGTTCGCGTGCTTCGGCGTCGTTCAGGGTGCCCAGGCTCAGCGGTCGTGCGCCGTGGGCGACGATCAGTTCGGTGGGCTGGTGCCGGGTCGTGATCAGCACGGTGCAGCTGGAACTCTGAGGAAGCAGCGGTACCACCTGAGCGCCACCGCGGGCGTTGTCCAACAGGATCAGCATGCGCCGGTCGGCGACCTTGCGCCGGTACAGCGCGGCCTGCGCGGCGGTACCGACGGGGATGTCCCGTTGTGAGGAGCACAGGGCATCCAGGAAACCGCGGATGGCGACCTCGGCCGCCACCGGCGCACCGGACGGGTCGTAGCCGCGCAGGTTGACGTAGAGCTGCCCGTCCGGAAACCGGTCGATGTTCTCGTGCGCCCATTCCAACGCCAGCCAGGTCTTGCCGATTCCGCCCATGCCGCTGACCACCATGATGGGCGTGGTGCCCTTGAACTCGGCGTCGACGATCGACGAAGCGGTCAGTTCGGCAAGCTCACGAATGCGACCGGTGAACAGTCCCGATCTGGCTGGCAACTGCCTCGGTGCGGAAATCTCCGTCAATTGTTCGGATTCGCGCTGGTACGGATGGTCGGGAAGGCAGATCCAGGCGCGGGTGTTCGTCTCCTTTACCTTCACGGTCACCGGCTGATAGCGGCTGGGATCGTCAATCGAACTGTTCTGGACGACTTCCTCGAAAAACCAGTCGGATACGATGAACGCCAGCACGCCCGGCGACTGCGCGAGCGATGTTTTCAACGCGGGTGCTTCGATCAGCCTGAATGCGCGAATGATCGACGGCCCGGTGACGCCCTGAGGGTCGTGTTTGATCTCGCCCGCGTGCAGAGCCATGCGGAGCCTGATGCGTTCTTCGGGCCGTGCAGCGCTTTCGTTGTATTGCAGTAGAGCCTTGATGAGCATCTGCGGCAGCGATTCGACGAACGGCGCCTTGGGCACCTGGGGTGCCACCAGTACGAGGACACCGTCGCCGCGATCCTCGTGATAACAGTCTTCCCAGGAAATATTCGCCGCGTTGAGTGCCCAGCGCAAAACCTGATACAGTCCGTCGCGAACGGCTTCTTGAACGGGGTTCCGTTGGCGTTCGGCGCTGCCGAATCCCTCCACGTCGAGTACCAGCAGTATCCGGTGGCCGGGCTGTCTGGAATAGACCATGCGATCAACCCCTCGTCGCGGCGTCGGCTCCATGCTACAGGACGATCAAGGTATCGTTGCCTGCCGGAAAGTGTCCGAAGGTCGCGAGACTTTCATCGTCACCGAAAAATGGCGGCCGCGGTCATCCCGCGCGAATTCCGTGGCCAAGGGATCCAGCCGACGTCCGCGGCCCGCTCGGCCGGCGGATCGACGGCCGGCCTCGCATGTCGCCGCGAAACGGCGATCCTCAGAATCCGATGGGCAAACCCGCGTAGTTCTCCGCCAGACCCGCCCGTCCCGCCTCACTCCGCGCCAGCCATCGCAGCTGCGAAAGCTGCAACTGCCGGTCGAACGGGTCGCCGGATTGGTGCAGCATCGTCGTCATCCACCACGAGAAGTGCGTACACCGCCAGACCCGGCGCAGCGCGGTGTCGGAGTAGGCGTCGGCGAGAGCGAAGTCCTTGTTCCGCAGCAAAGCGGCCAGGGCGGGGGCGAGGAGGGCGACGTCGGCGACGGCGAGGTTGAGCCCCTTCGCGCCGGTGGGCGGCACGATATGGGCGGCGTCGCCGGCGAGGAACAGCCGGCCGTGCCGCATGGGCTGCTGCACGAAACTGCGCATGGGCAGCACGCTCTTGTCGGTGATCGGCCCCGGCGTGAGGGTCCAGCCGTGCTGCCCGTGGCCGAGCCGCGCCGCGAGCGCTTCCCAGATCCGGTCGTCGGACCAGTCGCCGATGTCGGTGCCGTTGGGCACCTGGAGATAGAGCCTGCTGACCGTCGCCGAACGCATCGAATGCATGGCGAAACCGTCGGGATGCCACGCGTAGATGAGCTCGTCGGTCGACGGGGCGACGTCGGCGAGCACCCCGAGCCACGAGTACGGGTAGGTGCGTTCCCAAGTCTGCTTGGCGGCGTCGGGGATCGCGGTGCGGCAAGGACCGAAGGAGCCGTCGCAGCCGACGACGACGTCGGCGTCGAGCCGCTGTTGTACGCCGTCCGCGTCGGTGAAAGTGACGTAGGGCCGCTCGGTCTCGATGTCGTGTACGGCGGTGTCGGTGACTTCGTAGTGGATCTGCTGCCCGGCCGCCGCGCGCGCCTTGCCGAGATCCTTCGTCACCTCGGTCTGGCCGTACACGGTGACGCTTCGGCCCACCAGGTCCACGAAGTCGAGGTGGTGCCGTTCTTCGGGCCATTGCAGGTAGATACCGCGGTGCTCGTCGCCTTCGCGGTCGAGCCGCTCGCCGAGTCCGGTCTCGCGAAGGAGGTCCACTGTGGACTGTTCGAGGATGCCCGCACGGATCCGCGCTTCGACGTACTCGCGCGAGCGGGTCTCGACGATGACCGATTCGACCCCTGCCAGGTCGAGCAGATGCGACAGGAGCAGTCCGGCCGGGCCGGCGCCGACGATGGCGACTGGGGTGCGCATGACCGGAGTCTGGTCGCCCGTCGACCGGACCGCTAGCCGTCGCTTCCACTCAGTGAAACTGACAGGCTCCGGCCGATACCGGCGGCCGCGACCTGGAGCGCGGAGATCAGCCGGGCCCGGCCCCGGCTCAGATCGGGGACGACCAGGCCGAGCGCCGCGACGACGTCGCCGCCCGACGGCCGGATCGGGACGGCGACCGAGCAGGCGCCCCGGCTCATCTCCTCGACGGTCTGCGCGTAACCCTCCCGCCGGACGCGGCGCAACTGTTCGCGCAGGCGGCCGGGCTGCGTGATGGTGTACGGCGTCACGCGGGTCAGCGAGGCGAGCACTCGCCGCTGAACGTCTTCCGGTGCCCAGGCCAGCAGGACCTTCCCGATCCCGGTGGCGTGCAGCGGCAGGCGTCCGCCGATCCGGCTGACCACCGGCACGGAGGCGTTCCCGGAGAGCCGGTCGAGGTAGAGCACCTGGTCGCCGTCACGCTCGCCGAGATGCACCGTGGCGCCGGTCGCGCCGTAGAGATCCTGGAGGAAGGGCGCGGCGACCTGCCGCAGTTCGAACTGGACGGGCGCGAGCAGCCCGAGGTCCCACAGCCGTCTGCCGACGGCGTACCGGTCCTCGCGCCGCTCCAGCGCGCCCAGGCCCACGAGTTCGCGGGCGAGCCGGTGCGCGGTGGGCAGTGGCAGGCCGGCCCGCTGCGAGAGTTCGGTCAGCGAAAGCTCACGATGGTCGACGTCGAAGGCGCCGAGCAGCGCGAACGCCCGCGACGTGACGCTGGCGCCGGGTGTCGACAGGTTCCCGGACATCCGCCCATCTTCTCACTGAGTGGAAGTCAGGGCGAGCCCGAGCCACAGCCCGCCGACGGCGAGCACGATGGACGCCGGGACGGTGAGCAGCCCGAGCCGGGTGAACTCGCCCAGCTCCGGCCGGGTGTCGTGGCGGTGCAGGATCCGCCGCCACAACAACGTCGCCAGCGAGCCGACGTAGGTGAGGTTCGGCCCGAGGTTGACCCCGATCAGCACGGCCAGCACCACCGGTGTCCCGCCGGCGGCGGCGAGCGGCAGCAGCACCAGCACGGCGGGCAGGTTGTTGATCAGGTTGGCGAGGACGGCCGCCACCGCGGCGGCGCCGAGCAGGGCGGGGAAGGAGGTGGAGGTCGGCACCAGGTGGCTCAGCGCCTCGTCCAGTCCGTTGTCGACGACCGCGCGGACCACGATCGCCAGCGCGAGCACGAAAGCGACGAAAGGGATGCTCGCCGACCGCACGATCGCGGCGGGAGAGGTCCGCCGCCGCACGAGGGCACGGCAAGCGAGGACCGCGGCGCCCGCGAACGCGGCCCACGCGGGGCTGACGTCCAGCAGCGACGTGAGCACGAATCCCGCCAGCGTCAGGCCGAGGACGACGAGGACGAACGTCGGCACCTTCCCGGCCGGGACCGCTTTCCCGCCCCGCGGCCGGGCCGCGAGGTCGGCGGCGAAGAACCGGCGGAACACCAGGTATTCGGTGAGCACCGCCGCGAGCCAGGGCAACGCCATCAGCGCGGTGAACCGCAGGAACGAGATGCCGGTCGCGGCGACGGCGAGCAGATTGGTCAGATTGGACACCGGCAGCAGCAGCGAGGCCGAGTTCGCCAGATGCGTGCAGGCGTAGGCGTGCGGTTTGGCCCGCGCGCCCATCCGCGCGGCGGTGGCGAACACGACCGGGGTCAGCAGCACGACGGTGGCGTCCAGGCTGAGCACAACGGTGACCGCCGCGGCGACGACGAACACCGCGGGCAGCAGCCGTCGCGGCCGTCCCCGGCTGAACCGCGCCATGAGCGTCCCGGCCGCCTGGAACAGCCCCTCGTCGTCGCACAGTTTGGCCAGGACGAGCACCGCGGCGAGGAAGCCGGCGACCGGGGCGAGCCTGGTCACCTCGTCGAGGGCGTCGGGGAACGAGATCGCTCCGGTCACCAGGACGATCGCCGCGGCGGGGACGGCGGCGACCGCCTCCGGGAGACCGCGTGGCCGGATCACCGCGAAGGCCAGGACGACCAGCAAGAGCGCGATGGACACCATCTCGCCGGGAATGCCTGTCAGGGCGAACCTCCTCCGGATGAAGCCGACGTCGGCAATCTAGGCTGGGCCTGGTGCGAGAGACGAACTGGGCGGGAAATCAGACCTTCTCCGCGGAGCGGATCCTCCGGCCACGCACGATCGGGGAGGTGCAGGAGGCCGTCGCCGGCGCGAGCGCGGTCAAGGCGCTCGGCAGCAGGCACTGTTTCAACGACATCGCGGACAGTCCGGGTGGCGTCCTGCTCGATCTGTCCACGCTCGACGTGGAAGCCGGCCTCGACACGGAGTCGGCGACGGTCACGGTGCCCGCGGCGGCCCGCTACGGCGACATCGCCGTCCAGGTGCACGCCGCCGGGTTCGCGCTGGCCAACCTCGCGTCACTGCCGCACTGCACGGTGGCGGGCACCGTCGCGACGGCGACCCACGGTTCCGGCCGGCGCAACCAGAGCCTGGCGTCGGCGGTGTCCGGTTTGGAGCTGGTGACCGCCGACGGCGAGCTGAAGACGTTCTCCCGGCACGACGGCGTGGTCGTCGGCCTCGGCGCGCTGGGGGTGGTGACCCGGCTGACCCTCGACCTGGTGCCGTCGTTCGACCTCCGGCAGGACGTCTTCGACGGCCTGGCTTGGGAAGCGGTGTACGAGCACTTCGACGAGATCCAGGACGCCGGGTACAGCGTCAGCCTGTTCACGAACTGGGCCCGCGACGAGGTCGACCAGGTCTGGGTCAAAGGACCGGGACAGCCTGGCGAGGATTTCTTCGGCGCGACGGCGGCGGACGGGCCACGGCATCCGGCCCACGCGGCGGGTATCCCGGCGGACAACTGCACGCGGCAGCTCGGAATCACCGGACCGTGGCACGAACGGATCCCGCATTTCCGCCTGGACTTCACGCCCAGCATCGGGAACGAACTCCAGACCGAGTACTTCGTGCCCATCCGGCACGCCGTCGCGGCGATGGAGGCGATGCGCGAACTCGGGCACCGGCTGGCACCCGTCCTGCTCACTTCGGAGATCCGCACGGTCGCGGGGGACGACCTGTGGCTCAGCCCGTTCCACGGGGGCGACCGGCTGGCGCTGCACTTCACCTGGCTGCCGGACGAGAAGGCGGTCCGCGAGCTGCTACCCGTGATGGAGGAACGGCTCGCCCCGTTCGACGTCCGGCCGCACTGGGGGAAGCTCTTCCACCGCGCGGCGGACTACCCGAAGCTGGCCGATTTCCGGGCGCTCGCCGACGAACTGGACCCGGACGGCAAGTTCCGGAACCCGTTCGCCCGGCGGCACGTGTTCGGGGAGAGCTAGTCCGATTGCGACCACGCCGCGACGGGAAGGGAGAGGTACACGCCGACGTCGTCGATCCCGGTCTCGGCCTCGATACTCGTGCGCAGCAGGTCTGCCCGCTCCTGGCGGTTGTCCGCCCGGCTCGGGAACCACTTCGACCGGACCTCGACCAGGAGATCGAGCCCGAAGCGGTCGAACGGTCCCGGTGCGCGGAAACGCAGTTCCACGTCGCCCGGCTGGAGGTCGCCGTCGTACGGCTCCTCAGGGCACTCCACGGCGACGGACACGAGATGCGGGAGAACCGAGCCGAGCTCACGCAGCTTGGCATCGGGAAGATGGGGCGCGTAGGTGATTTCCACGAGAGGCACGGCACAAGCCTAGGGGCGGGCGAAACTGCTATCGTGGCGGCAGTTGCTTGCTCGCGCGGGAAGATCCCCGGCTGCTGCACTGGAGCCGCACGTTTCTCCCGAGGAGCCTTCATGTCTCTTCCCCTCGCCCGTCGTATGGACGGCGTCACCAGTTCTCCCGTGCGCGACCTGCTCGCGCTCACCGCCCGCCCTGGCGTGATCTCGTTCGCCGGTGGCATGCCCGCGCCGGAACTGTTCGATGTGGACGGCCTTCGTGCCGCCTTCGGCCGGGCGCTCGCCGACGAGTCCGCGTTGCAGTATTCGCCCACCGAAGGGAATCCGCGGCTGCGCGAGCTGCTCGCGCGGCGCCTGTCCGGTCGCGGGCTCGCGACCACTGTGGACGATCTGCTGATCACCACGGGTTCACAGCAGGGCCTGCAACTGCTGAGTACCGCGTTGCTCGATCCCGGAGCCACCGTGCTGGTCGAGGAACCGGTGTACCTGTCGGCGCTGCAATGCTTCCAGCTCGCCGGGGCGCGCGTCGTGCCCGTCCCCGGCGACGCGGAGGGGATCGACCCGGTCGCGTTGGACGAGATCGCGGCCAGGGAACGGCCTGCGCTGCTGTACCTCGTCCCGACGTTCTCGAATCCGTCCGGGCGCACGATCGGCCCGGAGCGGCGGCGTGCGCTCGCGGAGGTGATCGCGCGTCACGCGTTCTGGCTCGTCGAGGACGATCCGTACCACGAGCTGCGGTATCGCGGCGAGCGCGAGGAACCGTTGTCGGCCCGTCCGGAACTCGCCGGGCGCACGATCTATCTCGGTAGCTTCTCGAAGGTGATCGCCCCGGGGATGCGGCTAGGCTGGTTCCGCGCGCCGGCGGACCTCCTGCGCCGCGTCACGATCCTCAAACAGGCGACCGATCTGCACAGTTCGACCGTCGATCAGGCGGCCGCGGCCGAATATCTGGCCATCGCGGATCTCGACGCGCACGTGCGGAAGTTGTGCGCGACGTACCGCGTGCGCCGTGACGCGATGCTGGCCGAGCTGCCCGCGATCACCCCGCCCGGGACGACGTGGACCGACCCGGACGGCGGGATGTTCGTCTGGGTCACGCTTCCCGGCGGCGCGGACACGGACCGGTTGCTTCCCGAGGCGCTGCGGCAGGACGTCGCCTTCGTGCCCGGCTCGGCATTCCAGGTGGGGGAGCCGGATCGGTCGGCGTTGCGGCTGTCGTTCGCGACGCACGCGCCGGAGACGATCGCCGAGGGTTTGCGGCGGCTGGGCAAAGCGCTGGCGCAGTGAGGTAAGCGTCGTCCGGGGTCTCGTACCGGCCCGGGCGCGAGAGGCGATGCGGTTTGGAACCGACCGTGTCTCAAGGGACGGCACACGTGTCCAGATGGACGACTCACGTGATCCGACGGACGACACGCGTGTCCAGATGGACGACACGCGGCGGACTGGCCGCGGGCGTGTGCCGTCCCTCTGATCACGTGTGCCGTCCGGCCGGTCACGCGTGTCGTCCGCCTGATCACGCGTGTCGTCCATCCGGTCACGCGAGGCCTCTCAAAGAAGCTGCCGCGCCCATTCGGTGATCACGGCGGCCGTCTTCGCCGGCTGGTCCTCGGCCGTGTACGCGTAACTGTCGGGAATGGTCTTCAAGGGCGCGTCCAGTCGTTCGGCGAACCGTTGGGCGTTGGCGAGCGGGAACACGCGATCCTCGGCGGCCCAGGCCAGCAGGATCGGTTTGCCGAACCCGGCCGCGAGGTGGGCGGCCGCCTCGCGGCTGTACCGCGCCGACACACTGCCGATGGCCTTGCGGCCGTCGTGGCGGATCGCCGGATCGGTCAGCACCGGGCCGATGTAGCTCTCCATGGCCCGTGCGTCGACGGGGTACTTGGCCAGCCACCCATACGTGTTGCGCCAACGCCACGTTCGGCGGATCCGCAACGCCTGATAGAGCGCGCGGTAGGTCGCTTGATGGGCGGCGGTCGCTTTGAGGAGCCCGAAACCGCCGGGTTCGGGCGGCCAAGAGCATTCCGGGGTTTCGCAGCTGTTGAGGACCAGGCGCGCGATGCGGCCGGGATACGTCGTGGCGGCGATCTGGCTGTAGGCGCCGCCGGAGTCGTTGCCGATCAGCGTGACGTCGGTCAGTTCGAGCGCGTCGAGGAACTGCGCGATCACGGCGGCCATCCCGGGCGGGGTCAGGTCGGCGTCGCGGCGCATCGGGGTCAGATGAGCGCCGAGCGGCCAATCCGGTGTGACACAACGGAAAGCGGGGGAGAGCAACGGGACGAGCGCGCGCCAGAGGTTCGCGTTCACCAGGTAGCCGTGGACGAACACGAGTGTCGGCCCGGTCCCGCTCTCGTGGTAGCGCACGGTTCCCGAGGGGAGTTCGGCCTCCTTCGCGGCGCCGAGCCGGGGATCCCGCCAGCCGGTGCCCGCCCAGTTCGTCATGTCCGCCGCCTTTCGCCGGGCGAGTTCTTGTAACCGTTGCAAGAACTGTAGCGTGGTTTTTGCAACGGTTACAAGAACCGCTAGGCTTCCAGCGTGGACCCGCGCAAGGAACGGACGATCGCCGCGCTGCTGCGTGCCGCGGACGAGGTCTTTCGGGAACGTCCGGCCGACGACGTCACGGTCGAGGAGATCGCCGAGCGGGCGAAGGTCTCGGTCGGCTCCCTCTACAACCACTTCGGCTCGAAGGGGGGCCTGCACGCGGCGGTGGTGGAGCGCGCGCTCCAGGCGGATCGCGAGTACATGGACCGCGCCTATGTCCTCGGTCGCAAGCCGATCGAGCAGATCTACGCCGCGGCCGACGAGTACCTGGCGTTCTATCTGGCCAACCCCGACTACTTCCGGATGCTGGCGTTCCCCCGCGAGCCCGGCGGTTACGCGGCGGGGCACGAACTCGCGGAACGGCTCGCCCGGTCGGTCGCCGAGCAGAACGCGCGGCTCGTGCGCGCCGTGCGTGAAGGGGTGGAGGCCGGCGACTTGCGGGACGTCGACCCGGAAGAGACCGCGACCGTGCTGTGGGCGGCGTGGAACGGGATCATCAGCCTCGGCTGGCGGCCGGACGCCTTGCGTCGCGACGAAGCACAGCTGCGTGCCCTGCTCGCCGCGGCGACCGGGATCGCCGCGAACGGCTTGCTGAAGCGCTAGTCGGCCTGCGGGTCCCAGGTCAGCAGCCGGACCTTGCTGACGGTCTGGACGTGCCGTCGCATCGCGTTCGCGGCCGCCTTCGGGTCGCCGTTCCGGATGGCCTCGGCGATGTTGTGATGCTGGCTCAGTGAACGCCACGGCCTGCCGGGCTGCCGCAAGGACTCGTTGCGGCTTTCCGCGATCTGTGTGTCGATCGACCGCATGAACTCGGCGAGGATGGCGTTGTCCGCGGCGGCGGTGATCGCTTCGTGGAACCGGCGATCGCCTTCGGCGCCGTGCCCGCCGTCCTCGATCTCGGTCTTCATGTACTCCAGTGCCGCGTCGATGGCGGCGAGATCCGCGTCGGATCGTCGCGACGCGGCCAGCTCCGCGAGCTTGGTCTCCATCGCCTCGCGGGCTTCGAGTACTTCCGGAAGCCGCTTGCGGCGGGCGACCAGTTCGTCGACCGGTTCGACGTCGAGGTGATCGTTGCGCAAGTAGGTGCCCCCGCCGTGCCGGGACTCGAGCAGGCCCTGCACCTCGAGCACGACGATCGCCTGCTTGATCGACGCGCGGCTGACCCCGAGCCGCTCGGCGAGGTCGCGTTCGCTGGGGAGTTTGTCGCCCGCGTGCAGGCCGGACTCCTCGACGTGCGCCTTGATCCGCTCGACGACCTGCTCGTAGAGCTTCGCCCGGTTCAACCGGCTCAACGCCTCCGGCACTCGGTCCCCTCCCGCGACTGGACAAGTGGCTTAGCCAATTTACCACTCATGGCTTGACAGGTGGTCGCCGTCACAGGGAAAGTGGCTCAGCCACTAGTCC
Source organism: Amycolatopsis roodepoortensis (assembly GCF_024628825.1). Taxonomy (NCBI): domain Bacteria; kingdom Bacillati; phylum Actinomycetota; class Actinomycetes; order Pseudonocardiales; family Pseudonocardiaceae; genus Amycolatopsis; species Amycolatopsis roodepoortensis. The sequence goes on along the minus strand of NZ_CP102415.1, from coordinate 1,008,829 downwards.
ACTCGGCCACTCGCCAGGGGGCTCCCGCCGTCAAGGAGGACGGTCATGTCCGCCCAGCTGATCTCGATCCTCGTTCTCGTGGTGATCTTCGCTCTCGCCACGACCCGTTCGATCAACATGGGGGCGCTCGCCTTCGCCGGTGCGTTCCTCGTCGGCACCCTCGCCGGTGGCCTGGACACCGACGGCATCTTCGCCGGATTCCCCGGCGACATCTTCGTGGTGCTGGTGGGCGTCACCTATCTGTTCGCCATCGCCAGGGCCAACGGCACCACCGACTGGCTGGTCGCCGCGGCCGTGCGCCTGGTCGGCGGCCGGATCGCGCTGATCCCGTGGGTGATGTTCGTGGTCACCGGCGCGCTGACCGCGATCGGCGCGGTGAGCCCGGCGGCCTGCGCGATCGTCGCGCCGATCGCGCTCGGTTTCGCCGCCCGCTACAAGATCAGTCCGCTGCTCATGGGCGCGATGGTGGTGCACGGCGCGCAGGGCGGCGGATTCTCGCCGATCAGCGTCTACGGCTCCATCGTCAACGGCATCGTCGAGCGCAACCACATCGCGGGCAGCCCCGTGGTGCTGTTTCTCGCGAGCCTCGGCATGAACCTCGCCATCGCGGGCGTCCTGTTCGTCGTCCTCGGCGGGACCAAACTGCGTCGCCGCCAGCTCGTGACGGCGGGCGCCGGCGGAGGGGAGACCGAGGAGGAACCGCTGCCGCACGAACAGCGGATTCCCTTGGACGGCCCCAAGATCGTGACGCTGACCGGCCTGGTCGCGCTCGTGGTCGGCACCCTCGTGTTCGACCTCGACCCTGGCCTGACCGCCATCACCGTCGCCGTCCTGCTGAGCGTCGCGTGGCCCAAGACCAGCCGCTCCGCCGTCTCCGAGATCACCTGGCCGACCGTGCTGCTGATCTGCGGCGTGCTGACCTACGTGGCGGTGCTGAAGGAGATCGGCACCATCGACTACGTCGGCAACGCGGTCACCACCGTCGGGATCCCGCTGCTCGCGGCGCTTCTGCTCTGCTACATCGGCGGTGTCGTGTCCGCCTTCGCGTCTTCGGTCGGGCTGATGGGCGCGCTCATCCCGCTCGCCGTGCCGTTCCTGGCGCAGGGCACGATCGGGCCGGTCGGCATGATCGCCGCCCTCGCCGTCTCGGCGACGATGGTGGACGTCAGTCCGTTCTCCACCAACGGCGCGCTCGTCCTCGCCAACGCGAAGGACGTCGACCGCGACAAGTTCTTCAAACAACTTCTGGTCTACGGGGCGCTCGTGGTGGCCGTCGTGCCGCTGGTCGCCTGGCTCGTGTTCGTCGTGCCCAACTGGGGCTGAGGAGGAGATCCATGCTGTCCGGACTGACTGCCGGGAAGAGCGACCGCGTCGCCCTGCGGTTCGGCGACGAATCCCTGACCTACGGCGAACTCGCGTGCGTCGCGGGACCACTCGCCGCCAGGCTGGCCGGACGCCCGCGCGTCGCGGTGTGGGCGACACCGACCCTGCGGACCTGTGTCGCGATCGTCGCCGCGCTGGCCGCCGGCGTCCCCGTGGTGCCGATCAACCCGAAGGCCGGATCACGCGAACTGGCGCATATCGTCGCCGACAGTGTGCCGGATCTGGTGCTGGCCGCGCCGGACGCGGAGCTGCCGCCGGAACTCGATGTGCTGCCACGGGTCCCGGTCGAGCTGGACACCTCGGGCTCACCGTGGCAACGCGGGGAACCGGATCCGGAGAGCCCGGCGTTCGTCATCTACACCTCGGGCACCACCGGACCGCCGAAGGGCGTCCTTCTCCCGCGCCGGGCGGTCGCGTCGAATCTCGACGCGCTCGCGGAGATCTGGGACTGGACCGACGCCGATGTTCTCGTGCACGCCCTTCCGCTCTTCCACGTGCACGGCCTGATCCTGGGCGTGGTCGGCCCGCTGCGACGGGGCGGCTCGCTGCATCACCTCGGCCGGTTCTCGACCGAAGCGGCCGCGAAGGAACTCGCCGGCGCGGGCACGATGCTCTTCGGTGTCCCGACGATGTACCACCGGCTCGCCGCCGACTGCGAAGCCGATCCCGCGCTGGCCGCCGGAGTGGGCGCGGCGCGGCTGCTGGTCTCGGGTTCGGCGGCCCTGCCCGCGACCGACCACGAGCGGATCACCGCCGCGACCGGGCAACGGGTCGTCGAACGCTATGGCATGACCGAAACGCTGATGAACTGCGGTGTCCGCGTCACGGGGGACCGGCGGCCAGGCGCGGTCGGCCCGCCGGTGCCCGGCGTCGAACTGCGGATCGTCGACGACGCCGGAGAACCGCTCTCCGGCGAGTCCGTCGGCGAGATCGAGGTCCGCGGCCCGAACCTGTTCCTCGGCTACCTGAACCGGCCGGACGCCACGGAAGCCGCGTTGCGCGACGGCTGGTTCAAGACCGGTGACATGGCGGTGCGCGATCCGGACGGTTACGTGCGGATCGTGGGCCGCCGCGCCACCGACCTGATCAAGAGCGGCGGCTACAAGATCGGCGCGGGCGAGATCGAGAACGCGCTCCTGGAACATCCGGGGGTCGCGGAGGCTGCGGTCACCGGGGAGCCGGACGAAGACCTCGGCGAGCGCATCGTGGCCTGGATCGTCCCCGCCGGGGACAGGCCATCGCCGGGCGAACTCGCCGACCACGTCGCCGGTCTGCTGTCCCCGCACAAGCGGCCGCGGGTCGTGCACTACCTGGAAGCGTTGCCCCGCAACGAGATGGGCAAGGTCCTCAAGCGGGCTCTCCATGACTGACCCGCTGGGCTGGGACGGTTACGCCGCTTCCCTGGCACGCGCCAGGGAACGCACGGGCGCGGAAGAGTCGTTGGTCTGGGAACGCACGAAGATCGGCGGCCACGAGGTCGTGGTGATCCGCTTCGAGTTCGGCTTCCTCGGCGGTTCGGTCGGGACCGGCACCGGCGCGCTCATCGAGCGGGCGCTCGACGAGGCGCGCTCGCACCGGCTTCCCGTCGTCTCGCTGCTGTCCACGGGCGGGACCCGGATGCAGGAGGGCGTTCCCGCGCTGCGGCAACTACAGCGGATCGCGCGCGGTCTGGCACTGCTGCGCGAAGAGCGGCTGCCGCACATCACCGTCGCGCGGCACCCCACCACCGGCGGGGTGTGGGCGTCCCTCGGCGCCGACGCCGACGTCGTGCTCGCCGTCCCCGGCGCTCAAGTCGGGTTCGCCGGACGCCGGGTGCGGCCGGAGCGGTACGCCGACGATCCCGCGTACACGGCGGAAAACCAGTACGCGGCCGGATATGTCGACGAACTCGTGGCCGAGGACGCGATCGCCGACCGGCTGGAGGTCTGGCTCGGGCTGCTGACCGGTGCTTCGCGGAACCGCCCGGCGGATCTGCCCCGCGCGCTCGGCGCCCTCGACTCCGCGGCCGACGGCTGGCAAGCCGTCCAGCGCGCGCGGTCGGCGGACCGGCCCCGCGCGGACGCCTACCTCGACGACTACTTCGACACCCGTGTCACCCTCCGGGGCGGCGCCGACGACGGAATTCTTTGCGGGTTCGGAAGCAGGGGCGGGCGGCCGATCGCTTTCGCGGCGCAGAACGGGACCGCCACCACGCCCGGCGGTTTCCGGACGGCGACGCGGCTGATCCGCCTCGCCGGCAGGCTGGGGCTGCCGGTGCTGACCCTCGTCGACACCCCGGGCGCGGCCGCCGATCCAGCCGCGGAAACGGCCGGGGCGGGGAACGCCATCGCCGAACTGTTCGGCGCGATCGCGGCGGCGGAGGTGCCGGTCACGACTCTCGTCATCGGGGAAGGAGGCTCGGGCGGCGCGCTCGCCCTCTGCTCGGCGGACCGGATCTGGCTCACCCCGGACGCCTGTTTCTCCGTCATCGCCCCGGAACTGGCGGCCGGGATCCTCAAACGGGATCCCGAAGAGATCCCCGCCCTCGCCGACGCGCTGAAGCCACGTCCCGAAGATCTGCTCGCCCTCGGTGTCATCGACGGCATCGCGGGACCGGAACCGGTCACCTTCCTGAGATAAGTGGTTCGACATGTTCAAGCGGATGTCCGTCGCGGTGCTCGCCGCGGTCACGCTCGGTCTCCTGGTCACGCCGCCCGGCCAAGCCGCCGGGGCCGCCCGCTACGTCGCCATGGGCAGTTCCTTCGCCGCGGGGCCGGGAATCCCGCCGCAGCAGCCCGGAACCCCGGCGGCGTGCGGACGTTCGACGAAGAACTACGCGACTCTCGTGGCCGCGGAACGCGGATTCGCCCTCACCGACGTCACCTGCAGTGGCGCGACCACGGCGAACATCCTCACCTCGGGGCAGGCCGGCCAGCCGCCGCAGATCGAGGCCGTCACCCGGGACACCCGGCTCGTGACGGTCACCATCGGCGGCAACGACGTCGGCTACGTCGGGAGCTTGTTCACCTACGGCTGTCAGAACACCGGCGGCGCGAACTGCGGCCAGGTCGACCAGAACGCCGTCCGCGCGGCGCTGAGCACGGTGCACGAGAAGATCGGCGCCGTCATCGCGGAGGTCCACCGGCGCGCGCCGCGGGCGCGGGTGCTGGTCGTCGACTACCTGACGATCGTGCCGCGCACGGCGCCCGCCTGCGACGGCGTTCCCCTCACCCCGGAGCAGCAGGTCTTCGAACGCGAGGTCGCGGACCGGCTCGCGGCGGCGACCCGGCGGGCGGCCCGCGCCGAACGGGCCACCCTGGTCCCGGCGGCCGCGATCAGCGCGGACCACGACGCCTGTGCCACCGTCCCGTGGATGGAGCGGTACATGGCCGCGCCGGGACGCGTGCCGTACCACCCGAACGAGGCCGGGATGGCGGCCGTCGCGGACCTGGTCACGGCCCGGCTGCACTCCTGAGAGGCGCGGGGCGGTCCGACCGTGTCGCGAAAGCCACTTTCGGGACATCACACGTCGCGAAAGTGGCTTTCGCGACACCCGGCCCGTCGCTTGGCCTTACCGACCGACAGCCGCGCGGAAAGTCCGGCGGTAGCTGTCCGGCGGCACCCCGACCGTGCGGTTGAAGTGCCGCCGCAGCGTGGCGGCGGTGCCCATCCCGGTGGCCTCCGCGATCAGGTCGACGCTGTCGTCGGTCCGCTCCAGCAGTTCCTGAGCGCGGCGGATGCGCTGGGTCAGCAGCCAGCGCAGCGGGGTCGTCCCGGTCGCCGACCGGAAATGCCGCGCCAGATTGCGTGAGCTCATGTTCGCGTGCCGGGCGAGGTCTTCGACGGTCAGTGGCCGGTCGAGCCGCTCGGTGACCCAGGGGAGCAGGCCGCCGAGCGGGTGGTCGTCCTGATCGGGCACCGGGGCGGTGACGAACTGGGCCTGCCCGCCCGCGCGGTGCGGCGAGACGACGAGGCGGCGGGCGATGGTGTTCGCGACCGCCGAACCGTGGTCGGACCGGACCAGATGCAGGCACAGGTCCATCGCGGCGGCCTTGCCCGCGGAGGTGAGCACGCTGCCGTTGTCGACGTAGAGGACGTCCGGATCGACCTCCACCGAGGGAAACCGGGCGGCGAGGACGTCGGTGTGCGCCCAGTGTGTCGTCGCCCGGCGGCCGTCGAGCAGACCGGCGGCCGCCAGCACGAACGCGCCCGTGCACAGGGACGCCACCCGCGCGCCCCCTTCGTGGGCGGCGCGCACGGCCTCGACCAGATCCGGCGGCGGATCGACGTCGATGTCCGCCCAGCCGGGGACGATGACGGTTCCGGCGTGCTTCAGCTCGTCAAGCCCGTGGTCTGGTTCGAGCAGGAATCGCCCGACCTTCACCGCTTTCGAGCCGTAGACGCCGAATTCGTACAGGCCGGTGTCGAAGACCTCGTGGGCGATGGACAGCTCGAACTGCAGCATCCCGTCCGTGGCGGCGAGGGCGACCGTACTCATGTCCGAAAGTGTACGCATGATGGCATTCCGGACACTGTCGATCGGCCGGATCGGCCGACAGGATGGTCCACAGTGGATCGACCGAGGGCAGGAGAAACCATGGGTACGTACGACGTCGCGGTGTTCGGGGCCTACGGGCACACCGGGCGGTTCGTGGTGGCGGAGTTGCGCGAACGCGGATTCGGCGTGCTGGCCGTGGGACGCGACGAGGCGAAACTGCGCGGCCTGCCTTGGCCCGATCTCGGCGTCCGGCAGGCGTCGGTCGACGACCCGGCTTCGCTCGACCGCGCGTTCGCGGGCGCGGACGCGGTGATCAACGCCGCCGGGCCGTTCGCCGACACCGCCGCTCCGGTGATCGAAGCGGCGCTGCGGGCGGGCGTCCCGTACCTCGACGTGGCCGCGGAGCTCGAAGCGAACATCGACACTTTCGCTCAGTTCGGCGAGCGCGCCGCGGGAGCGACGGTGATCCCGGCGATGGCGTTCTTCGGCGGCCTCGGCGATCTGATGGTCACCGCCGCGATGGGGGACTGGACGTCCGCCGACGAAGCGCACGTCGCCTACGGGCTGAGCAGCTGGCACCCGACGGAAGGGACCCGCGCGGCGGGCAAGGTCTCGCGGGAGCGGCGCGACGGAAAGCGGATCCGCTTCGCGCGCGGCCGGATCGAACACCGTGACGACGCGCTGCCGGAGCTGGACTGGGACTTCCCCGCGCCACTCGGGACCCGCGCCGTGCTCGGCGAGTTCACGATGGCCGACGTCGTCACCGTCCCCAGCCACCTCGACATTCCCGAAGTGACCACGTACATGACCGTGAACGCGGCCCGCGAGGTCGTGACACCCGAGACCCCCGCGCCTCCCGCCGACGGCCCGTCGGCACAGGAGTTCGTGGTCGACGTCGTGGTGCGAGCCGGCGGCGAAGAGCGGCGGATCGTCGCGCGAGGGCAGGACATCTACGCGATCACGGCTCCGCTGGTGGTGGAGGCCGTCCAGCGCGTGCTCGACGGCCGGACCAAGGCGACCGGGGTCGTTTCGGCGGGCGAGGTCTTCGACGCGGCCGACTTCCTGGCGGCCCTGGCGCCGCGGATCACCGTCACGGGGTGACACCGGCCCGCCAGCCCGGATGCGGCAGCCGGGCGGGCGGAACCTCCCCGGGCCGGTACTCGAAATGCCACCATTCGTTGTCGTAGATCCGGTAGAGCGCGAAGCGGGCTCCGTGGTCCTCCAGCCACTGCGCTCCTTCGCGCGGCCGGACGTCCAGCGCGGTACCGCCGACGTGCGCGGAATCCTGCGGCGGCAGGACACGCTTGCCGCCGCGGGCGGTCTCGGCGAGGTACAGCCGATGCTGCTCGGCGGCGTCCCGATGCCCCGAGGTGACGCCGAGGAGCGTGCGGTGCCGCCAGAACGCCTCGGTCCTGGCGGCGGTGAACGCGGCGAGCGTCCCGGCGGTGAGCCCGGCGAGGTTTTCGGCGGGGAACCGCAGTGACAGCGCCCAGCCGCAGGCGATCCGCCGGGCCTGGCCGGGGCACCGCAGCCACGCCGGGATCAGCAGCAGTATCGCGAGGACGCGGGTGATCGCCGCGAGCACGAGTTCTTTCATGCCGTCGACCTTCGCCGACGCCTGTGCGAACCCGATCGCGGCGACGTGCGCGGACGCCGACGAAAATGTCACCGTTCCGCACGGAGGACGTCGTGACGCAACGATGACATTCCGTGGACGTTCCGCGGAAACGGGACGGGCACCATGGCGTGTCATGGACGAGCGGATTCCGTCCGGCGCTGCGATAGTCGTCGGCATGCCCAGGGTGCTGCTCATCGAGGACGATCAAGCCGTGCGTGACGGGCTCAGCATGGCGCTGGGCGGCCGTGGCCACGCGGTCGACGCGGTGGCCACCGGCGAGGAAGGCCTCGCCCGGCTCGCGTCCCGGCCGCCGGACATCGTCGTACTGGACCTGATGCTGCCCGGACTGGACGGGTTCGAGGTCTGCCGCCGGATCCGGGCGGCGGGGGATCTGCCGATCATCATGCTCACCGCGCGCAACGAGGACATCGACGTGGTGGCCGGGCTCGCCGCCGGCGCGGACGACTACGTGGTCAAACCCGCCAGGGCCCAGGTGCTGGAGGCACGGATCCGCGCGGTGCTGCGCCGCAGCGGGCAGCCCGCGCCGTCGGTGCCCACGCCTGCCGAGATCGAGCGGCACGGCGACCTCGGCATCGACCGGGCCGGGCTGACCGTGACCAAGGGGGACAAGCCCGTCGCCCTCGCCCCGACCGAACTGAGGCTCCTGCTCGAACTCACCCAGGTACCTGGCCGGGTGCTCAGCCGTCAGTACCTGCTGGAAAGCGTGTGGGAGCACGGCTACTTCGGCGACTCGCGCGTCGTCGACGCCTGTGTGCAGCGGCTGCGCGCGAAGATCGAGGACGACTCGTCCGCGCCGGTGTATGTGCAGACGGTCCGCGGGTTCGGCTACCGCTTCGGGCCACTGTGAAGCTCGGTGGCCTGCGCACCCGGCTGCTCTTGGCGTTCAGCCTGCTGGTCGTGATCACCGCGGCGACGGTCGCCGGCGGCGCCTACGTCCAGTCCCGCACGGTGATCCTCAAGCAGGCGCAGGACGCCACGGCCCGCGTCCTGGTCGACAAGGCCACCGCGCTGTTCCCGCTCGGCCCGCTGCCGCCGGGCGAGGGGACGCTGAGCCGGATCAGCGGCGAGCTGTCCGACCGAGACCTGAGCTCCCTGGTCCTGTACGAGGACAAGGCGAGCGGGAGCGAGCAGATGCGGTCGCTGATCTCGCCCGAGCTTCGCGAGCGGGTCCGGTCGGGAAACGTCGCCTGGCAGCGAGTCGACGCCCGGGGCGCACCGATGCTGGTGGTGGGCACCAGGTTCACCGTCGTGCTTCCCGGTGGGCAGCAACGGGATTCGGGCATCGAGGCCTACGTCGCGCGCAGCATGGCGCCGGAGGCGAAGAGCATCGACGAACTCGCCACCCGGGCCTGGCTGATCGGCGGGGTGGCGCTCGTCTTCGCGATCGGGCTGGCGTTGCTGGCCGCCCGCGGTGTGCTGCGGCCGGTGCGGGAACTCGGCGACGCGGCGCGGCGGCTGGGTGAGGGTGATCTGCGGGCACGGATCAGCGTCCGCGGTTCGGACGAGTTGGCCGGGGTGGCGCGCACCTTCAACGAGACGGCCGAATCGCTCGAGCGGCACGTTGGCGAGCTGGAACGGATGGAATCCGACGCGCGGCGGTTCGTCGCCGACGTCTCCCACGAACTGCGCACCCCGCTCGCCGCGATGACCGCGGTCGCGGACGTGCTGGAGCAGGAGGCGTCGAAGCTGCCGGGGGACGCCGGTCGCGCGGCGAAGATGAGCATCGAGGAGACGCACAACCTGACGCGGCTGGTGAACGACCTCATCGAGGTCTCCCGCTTCGACGCCGGGGCGGCCGCGCTGGCGCGGGAGGAAGTCGATGTCGCCGAGGTGGTCACGGCGAGCCTGCGTATCCGGGGCTGGACGGGCGAGGTGGAGAAGGACCTGCCCGCCGGGATCTTCGCCGAGTGGGATCCGAGGCGGGTGGACGTCATCGTGGCGAATCTGGTCGGGAACGCGTTGCGGCACGGAGAAAAGCCGGTCTCGCTCCGGCTTACCGAAGCGGGGGAGGAGATCACGCTGGTGGTCTCGGATCGCGGACCCGGGCTGGCGCCCGAGGTGCTCCCGCACGTGTTCGACCGGTTCTACAAGGCGGATTCGGCCAGGGCGAGGTCCGGCGGCAGCGGACTCGGGCTGGCGATCGCCTGGGAAAACGCCCGGCTGCACGGCGGAAACTTGAGCGCGGCCAACGGCGTCGACGGCGGCGCGGTGTTCACGCTGCGCCTGCCCCGGCTGGGAGTGACGGCATGAGGAAGAACTGGCTTTCTGCTCTGCTTGTCGTCTTCGTCGTCGCGGGCTGCGGCGTCCGGCCCAGCGCCGTGATCTCCGGGGCGCCCGCGCCGTCGGGGCCCGCCAACGGCGCGGTGCTCTACTTCCTGTCCGGCGGGCAACCGGTCCGCGTGTTGCGCCCGCTGGCGCAGGAACTGCCGCCGGCGAGCCCCGTCGATCTGCTCGCCGCCGGACCGGACGAAAGCGAGCGGGAACGGCAGTACACCACGGAAGTCCCGCCCGGCACCGCGGTCCTGGACCAGACGCCGGCGCCGAACGGGGTCACGGTGACCCTCTCGGTCGGCGTCGCCGGGTTGTCGGCGCGCGCGGTGGACCAGATCGTTTGCACCGCGCGGGATTCGCTCGGCGGGAGCGCGCAGATCACCTTGCGGGGTGAGGGAACCGTGCGTGGTCCGCTGTCGTGTCCCTTGCCCGGCTAGTGGGTCACCGTGGTCGTGAGTGGCGTTTCGGGTTAGAACACGAAACGCCACTCACGACCACGGTGACCCACTCGGTTCTGGGGCAGCACACATGGATGGCACATACCACGGCATTTTTACCCGCACGGTCCGCACCGGAAGTGTCCCGGATCACCGGTGTCGGTCCCTCGCTTTGTCCGGATCCGCCCGCTAGCTTAGGCAAGGCTAAGCAAATGAGACGGGGGTGGTTGTGGCGTGGAAGGGATCGAGGGCAAGGTCGCACTCGTCACCGGAGGCGCGCGCGGGATCGGGGCGGCCGTCGTGGACGGGCTCGCCCGCGCGGGTGCGATCGTGGCGTCGGTGGACCTGGCCGAAAGCGCTTCCAGGGACGGAGTGACCTCGTTCGTCGCGGACGTCGGGGATCCCGTGGCCGTCGCGCGGGTCGTCGACGAGGTCGAACGCGAACTCGGGCCGATCGGGATCGGCGCCTCCGTCGCAGGTGTACTGAAGCCGGGGTCCGTCCGCGACACGAGCGACGAAGACTGGGCGGCGACCTTCGCGGTCAACTCCACCGGTGTCTTCACCGTGCTCCGCGAGATCTCCCGCCGGATGGCGCCCCGCCGGAGCGGTGTGCTGGTGACCGTCGGTTCGAACGCGGCGGGAGTCCCGCGCAGCGGGATGGCCGCGTACGCCGCCTCGAAGGCGGCCGCGACGATGCTGACCCGCTGCCTCGGGCTCGAACTCGCCGGTTCCGGCATCCGCTGCAACATCGTCTCTCCCGGCTCGACCGACACCGACATGCAACGTCTACTGTGGACGGACGAGAACGGCGCGGACCGTGTCATCGCGGGGAATCCGGAGCAATATCGGGTCGGCATACCACTGGGCCGGATAGCCGAACCCGCCGATATCGCCGACGCCGTCCTGTTTTTGGCCTCCGATCGCGCGCGGCATATCACGATGCAGAACCTGTACGTCGACGGCGGAGCCACGCTCCGCGCGTGATCTCGATGACGCAACGAAGACTTTTCGGGTCCATATGATTAGGTTAGGCTAACCGAAAAGTCGTAGTCGGCGCTTGCGTACTGGGGTGTCACCAGCGCCTGTTCGGTCAGTAGTATTCGCGAAAGGGAATCCAGTCGTGTCCTCACCTGCACCGGCTCGGCCAAGGCCGGTCCACCAGGCGGCCGATCTGCTGGCGGCGTACCTGCCGGGATCGTTCTACTACTCGTCCGCTCGCGGATCGCTGCTCGCCGACGGCGTGTATTCCCCGGTCCACGCGGTGCCGGGCAAACGCGCCCGTGCCGCCGCCGAAGTCCTCGACGCCGCCCTCGTGGCGGGAGTGACCGAACCGGTGGTGGCCGGGGCCATCGGCTTCCGGCCTGACGCGCCGAGCAGCCTGGTGGTCCCCGCCGTGGTGCGCCGGGCCGGACCACCGATGGCGAGTGGTCCGGTCGCCCCGCTCGGCGGCGGGGACTGGTCGGTCTCGCCGCAGCCCGCGCCGGAGGTCTACACCACCGCCGTCGCCAAGGCGCTGGACGAGATCCGCGACGGTGACCTGCGCAAGATCGTGCTGGCCCGCTGCCTCGACGTCACCGGTGGAGACCCCATCGCCGTGCCGCGGCTGCTGGCCCGTCTCGTCCACGCGGACCCGGCGGCCCACGCCTTCGCGGTCGACGTCAGCGCGCCGGGGGATCCCGCGCCGCGCACCCTGGTCGGCGCGAGCCCGGAACTGCTGGTCTCCCGCCGCGGCCGGGTGGTGACGGCGAACCCGCTGGCCGGATCGCGGCCGCGGGTGGCCGACGACGCCGAAAACGCCCGCCGCGTCGAGGATCTGCTGGCGTCCGAAAAGGACCGTGCCGAACACGCCCACGTCGCCGCGCAGGTGGCCGAGGTGCTGGGCCGGTTCTGCGACGACCTCGACGTCGCGGGCGAACCGGAGGTGATCGGCACCCCCACGATGTGGCATCTGTCGACCAGGATCAGCGGACGGCTCGCCGACCCGGGCGACGCCGGTTCGTCCGCGCTCGGGCTGGCGGAAGCACTGCATCCGACACCCGCCGTCTGCGGCGTCCCGACCGCGCTCGCCCGCGACACCATCGCCGCGCTCGAACCCGAGGATCGCGGCTACTACGCGGGTCTCGTCGGCTGGACCGACCAGGACGGGGACGGCGAATGGGTCGTCACCATCCGCTGCGCCGAGGTCCGCGACCGCACCGTGCGGCTCTTCGCCGGCGCGGGCGTGGTGGCGGGTTCCGACCCGGCGGCCGAACTCGCCGAGACCGGCGCGAAGTTCGGCACCATGCTGCGGGCGCTCGGCCTGGAGGGGGCGGTATGAATCCCGATCACGTGCCTTGGCCGCCCGAAACCGCCGCGCGCTACCGGGCTTCGGGATACTGGCGCGGCCAGACCTTCGGCAAACTGCTGACCAGCCTCGCCGAGGCGTACGCCGAGCGCCCCGCCGTGATCGGCGAGAACGCTCGCTGGACCTTCGCCGAACTCGACGAGCGGGCGCACCGGCTCGCGGCCGGGTTCGCCGGTGCCGGGATCCGGCCGGGCGACCGGGTCGTCGTGCAGCTGCCGAACGTGCCGGAGTTCGCGTCCGTCGTGTTCGGACTGTGGCGGGCGGGCGCGCTGCCGGTGTTCGCGCTGCCCGCGCACCGCGCCAGCGAGCTGCGGCACTTCGCCGAACAGAGCGAGGCGGCGGCGATCCTGACCGTCGGCGAGCACGAGCGGTTCGGCCACGCGGCCATGGCGCACGCGGTCGCCGCCGAAATCCCTTCGGTGCGCAACGTCTTCGTCGTCGGCACGGAGGAGTTCGCCGTGCTCGAAGCGGCGACACCGCGTGCCCTGCCCGATCCGGATCCCGCCGGGGTCGCGTTCCTCCAGTTGTCCGGCGGCAGCACCGGACTGCCGAAGCTGATCCCGCGCACGCACGACGACTACCTCTACAGCGTCCGGGAGAGCGCGCGGATCTGTGGCCTGCGCCCGGAAAGCGTGTACCTGGCCGCGTTGCCGGTGGCGCACAACTTCCCGCTCAGCTCGCCGGGTCTGCTCGGCGCGCTGCACGCGGGCGCGGCCACGGTGTTCGCGCCGCGTCCCGACGCCGACACCGCGTTCCGGCTGATCGAGGCCGAGGGTGTGACGATCACCGGGCTCGTGCCGCCGCTGGCCGCCGCGTGGGCGCAGGCGGCCGGGCGGACCACCCGTGATCTGTCCTCTTTGGACGTCCTGCTGGTCGGCGGCGCCAAATGCGCGCGCGAGCTTGCCGAGAAGATCGGGCCCGCGCTGGGCTGCCGTCTGCAGCAGGTGTTCGGCATGGCCGAGGGACTGGTCTGCTACACCCGGCTCGACGATCCGGACGAGTACGTCCTCGCGACACAGGGGCGGCCGATCTCGCCGGACGACGAGGTCCGCGTCGTGAACCCGGACGATCCTCTGTCCACTTCGGACGATGTGGTCGCGCCGGGCGAGGTCGGCGCGCTGCTGACCCGTGGCCCGTACACGATCCGCGGCTACTACCGCGCCGCCGAGCACAACAAGACCGCGTTCACCGAGGACGGCTTCTACCGCACCGGGGATCTCGTGCGGCAGCACCCGTCGGGACACCTCGAAGTCGTCGGCCGGGCCAAGGAACAGATCAACCGCGGTGGGGAAAAGGTGGCCGCGGAAGAGGTCGAGAACCACTTGATGGCCCATCCCGGCGTGCTCGACGCCGCGGTCGTCGCGGTGCCGGACCCGTACCTGGGCGAGCGCACCTGCGCCTACGTCGTGCCCGCGGCCGGTGCCGAGCCGGCCGCGGCGGAGCTGCGCCGGTTCGTCCGCGAGCGCGGGGTCGCGGCGTTCAAGGTGCCCGATCTGGTCCAGATCGTGCCGGAGTTCCCGGTGACCGGGGTCGGCAAGACCAGCAAACGCGAGCTGCGGGCGGCACTGGCCGCCCTGGCGAAGGAGAAGTGAACGTGTCACTGCCCAAGATCGAGCCGTACGCCCTGCCGACGGAGGCCGAGCTGCCCGCCGGCCGGGTCGGCTGGAAGCCCGACTCCGCGCGCGCCGCGCTGCTGGTGCACGACGCGCAGCGCTACTTCCTCGCGCCGTACGAGGGATCCCCGGTGCCGGAGATGGTCGCGAACATCGCCGCGCTGGCCGACGCCGCCCGCGCCGCGGGTGTCCCGGTGTTCTACACCGCGCAGCCCGGTCACCAGGCCGTCGAGGACCGCGGCCTGCTCACCGAGTTCTGGGGCGACGGTATCGGCGCGGTCATCGACGAAGACCCCGCCGCCGCGGATGTGGTGCCCGAGCTCGCCCCGAAGCCGGGGGACAAGGTGCTGACGAAGTGGCGCTACAGCGCGTTCCAGCGCAGCACGTTCACCGAGCAGCTCGCCGAAGCGGGCCGGGACCAGCTGCTGATCACCGGCGTCTACGCGCATATCGGCTGCCAGGCCACCGCGGTCGAGGCCTTCATGCGCGACATCCAGCCGTTCCTCGTCGGCGACGCGGTCGCGGACTTCTCCCGCGAGCGCCACGACCAGGCCTGCGAGTACGTCGCCCAGCGTTGCGGCGCGTTGACCACCACGGCCGCCGCGCTCGCCGCGCTGGCCCCGATCCACGCCGGAGCGCGCTCATGAGCCTCACCGTCGAAAAGATCCACGCCGACGTCGCCGAGCTGCTCGGCTGCGATCCGGCCGAGCTGAAGCCGGAGACCGACCTCACCGACCTCGGACTCGACTCGATGCGGATCATGGGCCTCGTCGAGCAGTGGCGCACCGAAGGCGCCGACACCCTGGAGTTCGCCGACCTCGCCGAGCAGCCGACCCTCGGCCACTGGACGCAGGTCCTCACCGGGAGCACCGCGTGAGCCGCGCCGACCATCGCCACCGGCACCTCGAACGCATCGCCGAGGTGCGCGGGGGAGCGCACGCGGAGAAGGTCCCGTACCCGATCCGGGTCCGGCAGGCCGAGGTCGTGCGCACCGAGATGATCGGTTCCGGACTGCTCCGCGTCACCCTCGGCGGGCCGGGAACCGCGGGTTTCGAGGCGCATTCGCCCGATGAGCACGTGAAGGTCCTGTTCCCCGAGCTGGATCCCGAGCCGCGGCTGCCGGTCCAGGACGGCGACATGCTGCGCTGGCCCAAGCCCTCTCCGACGTCGCGCGAGTACACGGTCCGCCGGTACGACCCGGCTTCCGGGGA
The DNA here is from genome assembly GCF_024628825.1 of Amycolatopsis roodepoortensis. Lineage (NCBI taxonomy): Bacteria > Bacillati > Actinomycetota > Actinomycetes > Pseudonocardiales > Pseudonocardiaceae > Amycolatopsis > Amycolatopsis roodepoortensis. The sequence goes on along the minus strand of NZ_CP102415.1, from coordinate 993,454 downwards.
ACTCGACCTCGACGTCGCACTGCACGAAGGCGGCCTCGGTTCCGGCTGGGCCGAGAAGGTCACTCCCGGCACCCCGGTGCACGTCGCCGGTCCGCCCGGTGGGCTGATCGTGCCGCACACCTACGACCGCTACCTGCTCGCCGGTGATCTCACCGCGCTGCCCGCGATCGCGCGCTGGCTCGAAGAGCTGCCGCGCACCGCCGCGGGCTGGGCGTTCATCGAGGTCGCCGACGCGAGCGAGGAGATCGAGCTGTCCGCGCCCGAAGACGTCGAGGTGCATTGGCTGCACCGTGGCGACGTCGCGCCGGGCGCCTCGGACATGCTCGCGCGCGCGGTCATGACGATCGAGGTCCCCGCCGGCGAACGGCTCTACGCCTGGGTCGCCGGTGAAGCCGGGCAGATCAAGCCGTTGCGCCGCTGGCTCAAGAACGACCTCGGGCTCGGCAAGGACGACCACGACGTGACCGGCTACTGGAAACGCGGCGTCGCGGATTTCGACGACGAGCACGACCACTGATCCCCACTCATCGAAGAACGAGGAAATCCATGCGCACCACCAGAACCCGCCGTCTCGCCGGAGCGCTCGCGCTCGCTTTGACGGTCGTGACCGCGGCCACCGCCTGTGGGTCCGGCGACGCCGGGCAGGCGGACGGCGGTCCGACCCGGGTGTTCTCCGCCGACAACGGCCAGATCACCATCCCGGTCTCGCCGAAGCGGGTCATCGCCACCGGTTACGCCGTGCCCGCCCTGCTCGAAGCGGGCGCGCCGCTGGTCGGGGTCTCCAGCTGGAAGCGCGGCATCCCGCTGTTCAACGAGCAGGAGCGCAAGAAGTACGACGAGCTGGCGAAGGTCGCGGGCGAATCGGCGGCGGAGACGAACTACGAGGCGATCGCGCAGGCGGATCCGGACCTGATCGTCATCGGCGTGCCGAAGCCGGTGCTCGCCGACATCGACATCAAGCGGCTCGAAGCGATCGCGCCGGTCGTGGCCATCGGCCCGTCGGTGCCGTCGATGTGGCGTGAGCTGTCCCGCAAGCAGGCCGACGCCGCCGGCGCCACCGCCGGGTTCGACGCGCTCAAGACCGCGTACGACACCAAGGCCAAGGGGCTGGCCGAGAAGTACAAGGCCGTGCTGCCGCAGCTGAAGCTGGGCCACGTCGGTGCCTACGGCGAGGTCGCCAAGGGCAACTTCCAGCGTGAGTTCAACGGTTCCTGGGGCACCAACATCGCGCAGGACGTCGGCGCCACCTACTACGGCCAGGTGAAGGTCAAGGGCGGCGGCTCCAAGGACGTCAGCGAGTACCCGTCGATCGAAGAGCTGCCGACCGCGTTCGCGCAGGCCGACGCGATCACCTACTCGGTCGCCGCCGACGGTTCCGTGCCCGCGCCGGTCAAGTACGTCCTCGACTCGCCGTTGTGGAAGGAACTCCCCGCGGTGAAGGCGGGCAAGGTCTACCCGTTCCGCTACACCGAGGCCGCCACCTACCGGGCCGCGACGTCCACTTTGGACGCCGTCGACCAGGCGTTCGCGCCGCTGCTGAAGAAGTGACCACCACCGGGCGGTCCGCGCTGCTCGGCGCCGCACTGCTCGGGCTCGTCGTGGTCGCCGTGCTGAGCGTCGGCATCGGCGCGCACGCAATCGCCCCCGGCGAGGTCGTGCGCGCCCTGCTGGGCGACGGGAATCCGAGTGACCGGGCCGTGGTCCTGGACATCAGGATGCCGAGGGCGGTGCTGGCGATCGGCGTCGGCGCTGCGCTCGCCGTCGGCGGTGTGCTCGTGCAGGCCTTGTCCCGCAACGCCTTGGCCGAACCCGGCGTGCTCGGCGTGACCGCCGGGGCCGGGTTCGCCATCGCGGTGGGGTCCTCGTTCGGGCTCGCCGCGTCGGCGCCCGTGGAGCTGGGCTTGGCGGTGGTGGGCGCGCTCGGCGCTTCGGCGCTGGTGTACGCGGTCGGCAGCAAGTCGCCGCTGCGGCTGGTGCTGGCCGGTACCGCGTTGAGCGCCGTGCTGCTGGGGCTCACCCTCGGCCTGCGGCTGCTGTTCCCCGACACCTTCGACGTCTACCGGTTCTGGTCGGTGGGTTCCCTGGCGGGCCGTGAACAGGCGCCGACCACGGTTCCGCTGATCATCATCGGCCTGTCCCTGCTGGGCGCGTTCGCGGTGAGCCGCCAGCTGAACGCGATCGCGCTCGGCGAGACGGTCGCGCACACGCTCGGCGCGAACGTCGCCAGGGTACGGACGATCACCCTGCTGCTGATCACGCTGATGGCGGGCGCGGCGACCGCGCTGGCCGGGCCGATCCTGTTCGTCGGGCTGATCGTGCCGCATCTGGCGCGGCGGGTGGCCGGCGCGTCGATCCCGTGGCTGATCGCGTTCGCCGCACTGCTCGGCCCGGTCCTGATGCTGGCCGCGGACGTCGGCTCCCGGGTCCTGCTGCCGACCGGCGAGGTCCCGGTCGCGATCGTGACCGCGTTCCTCGGCGGCCCGGTGCTGATCTGGGCCGTCCGCAAATACGGGGCGGCGCCGCTATGAGCACACTCGTCCTGCGGCGCGGGAGGTTCTCCGCCCGGATCGAACGCCGCACCCTCGTCTTCCTCGTGGCGATGCTCGTGGTCATCGCCGGCCTGACGCTGCTCGGGCTCTGTTACGGCGCGGCGTGGGCGAGTCCCGCCCGCGTGTTCGCCGCGCTCACCGGTTCCGGCGGCGGCCCCGGCGTGGTCATCCGCGAATGGCGGCTCCCACGGGTGATGGCGGGGCTGGTGTTCGGCGCCGCGCTCGGCCTGGCGGGCGCGATCTTCCAGAACATCACCCGAAACCCGCTGGGCAGCCCGGACGTGATCGGCCTCGACGCGGGCGCGTACACCGGCGCGCTGTTCGCGATCACGGTGCTTTCGGGGACGTCCACGCAGCTGACCGTCGGTTCGGTGCTCGGCGGCGTGCTCACGGCGGCGATCGTGTACGCGCTGTCACTCGGCGGCGGGCTGTCCGGGCTGCGGCTGATCGTCATCGGCATCGCGATCAACGCGATGCTCACGGCGATCAACTCGTGGATCGTGCTGCGCGCCGAACTCGAGATCGCGATCGCGGCCGTCGGCTGGAACGCCGGTTCGCTCAACGGGATCGGCTGGGACGACGTCGCGATCCCGTTCGGCGTGCTCGCGGTGCTGTTCGTCGTGCTGTTCACCAGGGCGCCGGCGTTGCACCAGGCCGCGCTCGGCGGCGCGCTGGCGGTCACCACCGGCGTCCGCTGGGACCGGCTGCGGCTGGCGCTCGTGCTGATCGGGGTCGGCTGCACGGCCACGGTCACCGCCGTCGCCGGTCCGATCGCGTTCATCGCGCTGGCGGCCCCGCAGATCGGGCGGCGGCTGGCCCGCACGCCCGGGATTTCCCTGCTGCCCGCCGCCCTCACCGGCGCCGTGCTGCTGACCAGCGCCGACCTGGCCGCCCAGATGCTGCTCGCGCCGGAAGCGCTGCCGGTCGGTGTGATCAGCACCGTGATCGGCGGCGGCTACCTGATCTGGCTGCTCACCAAGGAGGTGCGGCGCACATGAGTGCCCGCTTGACCGCCCGGGATCTGACCCTGCGCTACGGCGACCGGGTCGTGTCGACCCGGCTGAGCCTCGACGTGCCCGACCGCGCGTTCACCGCCGTCGTCGGACCGAACGCGTGTGGCAAGTCGACGTTGCTGCGCGCGTTCGTCCGGCTGCTGCGCCCGTCGGACGGCGAAGTCCTGCTCGACGGTAAGGACGTCGGTTCCTTCCCCGGCAAGGGATTGGCGCGGGAACTCGGGTTCCTGCCGCAGGATCCGGTGGCACCCGAGGACGTCCGCGTCCGGCAGCTGGTCGCGCGCGGCCGGTTCCCGCATCAGTCGCTGTTCGCGTCGTGGTCCGAAGAGGACGAACGCGCGGTGATCGAGGCGATGACCGCGGCCGGGGTGGCGGGGCTGGCCGACCGGCCGGTGCAGGAACTTTCGGGCGGGCAGCGTCAGCGCGTGTGGGTGGCTCTGGTGCTGGCGCAGAAGACGCCGTACCTGCTGCTCGACGAGCCGACGTCGTTCCTCGACATCGCGCACCAGTACCAGCTGCTGAGCCTGCTGGCGCGCCTGCGCGACGAAGGCCGCACGGTGATCGCCGTCCTGCACGACATCAACCAGGCGTGCCGCTACGCCGACCACCTCGTCGCGCTGCGGGACGGCCGGATCGTCGCCGAAGGAGCGCCCGCCGACATCGTCGACGCCGAGCTGATGAAGGAGGTCTTCGATCTCCCCAGCGTCGTCGTGCCCGACCCGGTGACCGGAACCCCGATGGTGGTGCCCACATGCTGAACCTGACTGGTGCCCAGCTGGGCATCTGGACCGCGCAACGCCTCGAACCCGACTCGCCCTACTACGTCGTCGGTGACGTGATCGAGATCGCCGGCGAAAAGCCGGTCGACGTCGCCGCGCTGACCGAGGCGATCCGGGCGACCGCCGAAGAGGCGGACAGCCTGCGGTTGCGGGTCTTCGAGACGCCGGACGGGCCACGTCAGGTGGTGTCGGACGACGAGATGCCGCTGCCGGAGATCGTGGATCTGCGCGGTGAGGCCGATCCGGTGGCCGCCGCGCACACGCGGGTGGACGCCGAACGCCGCCGCGTCGCCGAGGCTTGCCGCGGCATGGTCGAGCGGCCGTTGTTCGCCCACCTCGTGCTGCGGCTGTCCGACTCGCAAGTGTGGTTCACCCAGCTCGGGCACCACCTGGTGTTCGACGGTTACACCGCGGCGATGCTCGCCCGCCGGACCGCCGCCCGCTACACCGCTTCGGTCCAGGGCAAGGAAGTGCCGCCCTCGACGTTCGCCCGGTTCGCCGATCTCGTTGAGGCCGACCAGGCCTACCGCGAGAGCGAGCGGTTCGCCCAGGACCGCGAGTACTGGCGGGAGCGGTTCACGCCCTTGCCGGAGCTCGACGACGCCGGAGGCGCGTCGGGTCCGCCCGAGCACACCGTGACCGCACGCGCGGTCCTGCCCGCTACGGACGTGGCCCGGTTGCGCGAGCTGGGAAAACGTGCCGGGACGACCTGGGGCGACGCGCTGATCGCCTGCTACGCCGCCTTCCTGCACCGCGTGCTCGGCTGGACCGACGTCGTGTTCGCGATGCCGCTGATGTGCCGCGAGGGGGCGGCGCTGCGGACTCCGGCGATGGCGGTCAACGTGCTGCCGCTGCGGGTCGGCGTGCTGCCGCAGGACACCGGAACCGAGCTGACCGCACGGGTCGCGGGCGCGCTGAAGGAGATGCGCACGCATCAGCGATATCGCGGTGAGGACCTGCCCCAGGATCTCGCGGTGCCCGGCGCCGGAGCACTGCTGCACGGGCGGGGTATCAACCTCAAGGCGTTCGACCTGAAGCTCGACTTCGCGGGCTCGCACGGCACGATGCGCAACGTCGCGGGTGGGCCGCCGGAGGACATGGGCCTGTCCGTGCTGCCGACCTCCGACGGTGGGCTGCTGCTCGGTTTCGAGGTCGACGCGCGGACCCACGACCAGGCCGCCGTCGACGCCAAGCTGACCGCGTTGCGCTGCCTGATCACCGCGCTGACCGAACCGGACGGCCCGGCCATCGCCGCCGCCGACCTGGTGCCGCCGGGGGAGCGGGACACGCTCCTCGAAGCGTGGTCGACGCCCGCGCCTGACGCCGAACTCCTTGGCGTACCTGAACTTCTCGACCGCCTGGAATCCGAACAGACCGCCCTGGTCTTCGGTGAAGAACGGCTGACCGCGGGCGAACTCGTCACGCGCGTCCATCGCCTCGCGCGGGCGTTGCGGGCACGCGGTGCCGGGACCGACGACGTCGTCGCGCTGGCCCTGCCGCGGTCCGCGGATCTCGTCGTCGCCCTGCTGGCGGTGCTCGACGCCGGGGCCGCCTTCCTGCCGCTGGACCTCGCCCATCCCGTCGAACGGCTGCGGGAACTCGCCGCCGAAGCCGGCGCGGTGCTCACCGTGACCCACGACCCGGAAATCGTGCCTGGCCCCCAGCTGGTGCTCGACGAGACCGATCTGTCCACACTGGACTCCTCGCCGCTGGACATTCCCCGCCATCCGGAACATCTCGCGTACGTCATCTTCACCTCCGGCTCCACCGGCCGCCCCAAGGGCGTGCTGGGCCGGGTCGGCGGGCTCGCGACGCTGCTGCGCCACCACCGCGCGACCACGGTCGCCGAGACCGAACGCGCCGCGGGTAGGCGGCTGCGCGTCGCGCACACCTACTCGTTCGCCTTCGACTCCGCGCTCGACCAGCTGATGTGGCTGCTGTTCGGGCACGAACTCCACGTCTACGGCACCGACGTCGCCCGGGACGCCGACGAACTCCTCGCCGCGTTCGCCCGCGACCGGATCGACGTCGTCGACACCACGCCGTCGATGGCCGCGCCGCTGGTCGACGCCGGACTGCTCGACGGCCCGCACCCGCCCGTATTGCTCGTCCTCGGCGGCGAGGCGACTCCGCCCGCGCTCTGGCGCAAGGTCGCGGAGTCGGGTGTCCGCGCCCGCAACATGTACGGCCCGACCGAGGCCACTGTGGACGGTGCCGGATCCTGGCTGGACGACGGCGAGCCGACGATCGGCACCGCGGTGCCGGGGACGGCGGTCCGGGTGCTCGACACCGCGCTGCGTCCCGCGCCGGTGGGAACACCGGGTGAGCTGTACCTCGCGGGCCCGCATCTCGCGCGCGGCTATCTCGGGCGCCCCGGCGCGACGGCCGAACGGTTCGTCGCCGACCCGTTCGGCGCGCCCGGCGACCGGATGTACCGCACCGGCGACCTCGCCCGCTGGGTGCCCGGCCGCGGTCTGGAGTATCTGGGCCGCCGCGACGGCCAGGTGAAGGTGCGCGGTCACCGTGTCGAACTCGGCGAGGTCGAGGCCGCGTTGGCCGCGGTTCCCGGCGTGCGTGCGGCAGCCGCCGCGGTGCGCGGGCCACGGCTCGTCGGCTACGTCGTCGGCGAGGTCGTCCCGGACGAGGTCCGTGCGGAGCTCGCCGCGCGCGTGCCGGAGCATCTCGTGCCAGCCGCGGTCGTCGTTCTCGACGCACTTCCGTTGACCTCCAACGGAAAGATCGATCGTCCCGCGCTGCCCGCCCCGCGCGCGGCGGTCGGAAGGACCGCCGCCACCGAACGCGAACGGCTGCTGTGCGCGACCATCGCCGAGGTGATCGGCGTCGAAGAAGTCGCGGTCGACGACGACTTCTTCGCGCTGGGCGGCGACAGCATCACCGCGATCAGCGTCAGCAGCAGGCTGCGCGCGCACGGCCTCGACCTGCGCCCGCGTGACCTGCTCGCCCGCCGCAGCTTCGAGGCACTGGCCGCGGCGAGCGCGGAGATCGGCGCCCCGGCCGCTCCGCCGGACGAGCCGGCCGGCGTGGTTCCCGCGCCGCCGATCGTCCGTGCCCTGCTCGACCCGCACCCGGACGTCGCGACGATCGCCGGGTACACGCAGTGGACCGCGCTCCGGCTCGACGAGGATCTTCCGCCCACCCTGCTGATCGAGGGCGTCCAAACGCTCCTGGACCACCACGACGTCCTCCGTCTGCGTTTAGAGGACGAAATGCGGGTCCGGGAACGCGGCACGGTGAAGGCGTCGGACGTCGTGGTCGAGACGACCGGTCAACCGGCCGAGGTCGCGGCGGAACTCGCGGAGTCCCTGGATCTCCGGGCCGGGGTGCTCAAGGTCGCGTTGCTGCCGGACCACCTCGTCATCGTCGTTCACCACTTGGCGATCGACGGGGTTTCGTGGCGGGTGCTCCTGCCGGATCTGCGCGCCGCGTGCGCCGGTGAGCCGCTCGAACCGGTCGGCACCTCCTGGCGGCGGCACGCGCTTCTCCTTGCCGAGCAAGGCACTTCGGGTGCCAGGCGCGGTGAGCTCGGCCACTGGCGCGCCGCACTCGACGGCCCGCACCTCGGCCACCGTCCGCTCGACCGGACCGCCGACACGGTCGCGACCGCGCGGCGTTCGGTCACCCTCGCCACCCCGGAGCAGACCGACGCGGTGCTCACCGCGTTGCCCGCTGCCTACCGCGCCGGACCGGACGACGTGCTGCTCGCCGCGCTCGTGCTCGCCCTCCGCTCGTGGCGTGGCGCCCCGGTCGAGGCCGAAACCGTGTCCATCGAAGGACACGGCCGGGACCAAGACGGCCTGGACCTCTCGCGCACCGTCGGCTGGTTCACCGCCGAGTATCCGTTGCGCGTTCCCTCTGGCGTAGCGGAGGCCGGAAGGCTGCTGCGAGCCGCCAAGGAGGCCAAACGTGCGGTCCCGGACAACGGCGTCGGCTTCGGCGTCCTGAGGTATCTCGACCCGCTGACCATGGACGAACTCGCCGCCGTCCCGCCGCCGGACGTCGTCCTGAACTACCTCGGTCGCTTCGCGGCACTGCCGGGCACCGGCTGGCGGCTGCCGGAGGAAGACCCGTTCGCGGTCACCGAACCGGACGACAAGTCACTGGAACAAGTGCTGGCGCTGAACTGCTTCGTCCGCGAGGACGGCCGTCCCCGGCTCGCCGTCGAATGGACCGCGGCGGGCAAGGTCCTGACACAGGAAAGCGTCGAGGCGCTCCAGGAAGCGTGGTCACTCGCCCTCGAAGAGTTGGCCGCGCACGCCACCCGGATCGGACCGGACGGCGGCGGGCTCACGCCGTCGGATCTGCCGCTGGTCGGCCTCGACCAGGCCGATATCGACGCGCTCGAAAGCCTCGGCCGCGTCGAGGACGTGCTGCCCGCGACGCCGTTGCAGACAGGGCTCTCGTTCCACACCCTGGCACGCGGCACCGAAGACACCGACGTCTACGTGGTGCAGGCCGTCACGCTGCTCAGCGGCGCGCTCGACGCGGACCGCATGCGCGACGCCGCGGAGGAGGTCCTGCGACGGCATCCCGCGCTGCGTATCCACCTGCACACCACCGATTCGGGCGAGGTCGTCCAGGTGGTCCCCGCCGAAGTCGCGCTGGACTGGCGGTTCGCGCAGGTCTCACCGGAGCAGGTCGAGGCCGAGTGCCGCGCCGAACTGGCCCGGCCCTTCGATCCGGCGACCCCGCCGCTGATCCGGTTCCTGCTGCTGACCCTCGGCCCGGACGAGCACCGCCTGGTACTCACGAATCACCACGCGTTGCTCGACGGCTGGTCGATGCCACTGGTCGGCCGCACCCTGCTGGCGACCTACGCCGAACTCGGCGGCGGCCCGGCGGCCCCGGTCGCGCCCCCGCTTTCGGAGTACCACCGCGTGCTCGGCGAACGCGACCCGGACGCGGCACTGGAGGCGTGGCGCGAGGCGCTGGCCGGGCTCGACGAGGGCACACGGCTCGCCCCGGCGAGTGTCGAGTCCACTGTGGACCGCCCGGAACGCGTCATCGTGGAGCTGGGCGGGGAGTTCAGCGAACGGCTGCGCGCCTTCGCCCGCGAACGCGGGATCACCCCGACGACGGTGTTCCAGACCGCCTGGGGAGTGCTGCTCGCCAGGCTGACCGGCCGGCGTGACGTGGTCTTCGGCTGCCCGGTCTCCGGCCGCCCGGCCGACGTCCCCGGCGTCGAGCGCATGATCGGCCAGCTCGGCAGCACGATTCCGGTGCGCGTGCGCTTCGACGCCGCCGACACAGCAGCCACCGTGCTCGAACGTGTGCACACCGAAAGCGTCCGGCTCACCGATCACCATCACGCCGGGCTGCCGGACATCCAGCGCGCGGCCGGCGTCGGCGACCTGTTCGACACCATGCTGGTGATGGAGAACTTCCCGCTCTCCAGCCGCGCCCGCACCACGCTGGCCCCCGGTCTCGACCTCGTCGGCGTCGACATCACCGACGCCACGCACTACCCGCTCACGGTGATCGTGCTGCCCGGCGACGAGTTCACCGTCGGCCTCGGCTACCAGCCCCAGGCGTTCACCCGCGAGGAGGCCCAGGCCTACGGCCGCTGGCTGCGCGCGGTGCTGCACGAGATCGTCGCCGATCCGGCGCGGCCGGTCTCCCGGCTGCGCGCGCTCGACGCCGAGGAAGAACGCGCGATGCTGCGCCTCGGCGAAGGCCCGGAACCCAACCGCGAACGCGGCGGCATGCTGGAGGAGTTCGGCCGCTGGGTCCGGGAGACCCCGGACGCCGAAGCCGTCGTGTGCCGGGACCGAAGCCTGACCTACGCCGAACTGGACCGCCGCGCCAACCGGCTCGCGAACACCCTGATCGACGCCGGGGTGAAACCGCAGGACCCGGTCGCGGTCCTGCTGCGCCGCGACGTCGACCTCGTGGTCGCGTTGTTCGGTGTCGTCAAGGCGGGCGCCGTGCACGTGCCGATGGACCCGGACTACCCGGCCGACCGGCTCGCGTACATGCTGGACGACATCGCGCCCGCCGCCGTCGTGTCCACTTCGGACGTCAACGGCCTACCGGTGATCGACCCGGCTTCACTGTCCACTGAGGACACCGATCCGGGCGTGTCCTTGTGTGCGGACGCGATCGTGTACGTCCTCTACACCTCCGGCACGACGGGCAAGCCGAAGGGCGTGGCGGTACCGCATCGCGGCGTCCCGAGCCTGATCGCGCTGCAGGAGGACATCGTCGGGATCGGGGCCGCCGAGCGGTACCTGCATTTCGCCTCGACCAGTTTCGACGTCGCGTTCTGGCAGTTCATGCTGCCGCTGCTGTCCGGTGGCACGTCGGTGATCGCGCCGGAGGAGGTGCGGACCTCCGGCGACGACCTGCTGGCCTACGCAGCCGAACACCGGATCACCGGGCTCAACCTGCTGCCCTCGTTCCTCTCCGCGATGCCCGACGACGCGACCGTCGACCCGGACGTGTTCTTCGTCGTCGGCGCCGAACGGCTCGACCCGGAACTGGCGCGGCGCTGGGGGAACCGGCGGGCGCTGTTCAACGCCTACGGCCCGACCGAGGTCACCATCAACTCGGTCACCTGGCACTACGACCCGGCCGACCCCGGGCCGCTCCCGATCGGCCGACCGGACCCGGAGGTCCGCGCGTACGTGCTCGACGGCGGGCTGCTCCCGGTCGGGACGAACGTCACCGGCGAGCTGTACCTGGCCGGGCCGAAGCTCGCACAGGGCTACGTCGGCCGCGCCGCGCTGACCGCGGAGCGGTTCGTCGCCGACCCGTTCGGGCCGCCGGGGGAGCGGATGTACCGCACCGGCGACCTGGTCCGCTGGCGCCCGGACGGGCAGATCGTGTTCCTCGGCCGCGCCGACCACCAGGTCAAACTGCGCGGATTCCGGATCGAGCTCGGCGAGATCGAGACCGCGCTGACCGCGCACGACGACGTGCGCGCCGCCGCGGTGATCGTCCGTGAAGACCGGCTGGTCGCTTATGTCGTCCCCGTGGACGGAGCCGAACCCGATCCGGCTGCGCTGCGCGAGTACCTCGCCGCCGAACTGCCCGCGTACATGGTGCCGACCGCGTTCGTGCCCTTGGACCGGCTTCCGCTCGGACCGAGCGGCAAGCTGGACCGCGCCGCCCTGCCCGCGCCGGAAGCGCGGTCCGACGGCGGACGGGCACCCGCGACCCCGGCGGAAGCGGTGCTGCTTCGGGTGGTCCGCGAGCTGCTCGGTCCCGATATCGGCCTGGACGACGGCTTCTTGGACGCGGGCGGCGACAGCATCGCCTCCCTGCGGGTCGTCTCCCGTGCCCGCCGCGAAGGGCTGCACCTGACCGCGCGCGACGTCCTCGAAGGCGGCACGGTCGCCGGGATCGCCGCGCGCTGCGGTGAGCCTGAACAGGCGGAGGAAGCCCACGCCGTCGGCGACGCCCCGCTCACGCCGATCATGCGTGATCTGCTGCGGCGCGCGGGAAAGGCGGCCGACGGGTTCTGCCAGTGGGTCGAGATCTGCGTGCCGTCGGCGGACGACGTCCCTCGCTGGCGCTCGGTGCTCGACGCCGTTCTCGCCCGCCACGACGTCCTGCGCGCGCATCTGGTCGAGGACGCGCTTCGGGTTCCGGACGTCGGCGCCGTGACCGGTGCCGACGTGCTCACCGCCGTCCGTGTGACCGGTGATCCGCGCGCGGCGCTGGACACCCACGTCGAGCAGATCGTCGCGCGGATGGACCCGCGCACCGGGCCACTGGTGCGGGCGGTGCTGGCCGACGTTGGCGACCGTCCCGGACGCTTGCTGCTGGTGGCGCACCACCTCGTCGCCGATGCGGTGACCTGGCGCGTCCTGCTCGACGACGTCGAACAGGCCTTCCACGGCAAGACCCTGCACCGGCGCGGGCAGTCTTTCCTGGGCTGGGCGCGGTCGCTGCGCGCCGCCGCACCGCATCGAGAGGACGAAACGCGGTATTGGCGCGGGATCGCCACCGCGCCGGAGACCACGCTCGGCCGCACCCGGCTCGATCCGGCGCGCGACACCGTGGCGACCGCCCGGCATCACCGGCTCGACATCGGCGAGGACACCACCCACGCCGTGCTCACCGCGCTGCCCACGGCGTATCGCACCGGCCCGGACACCGTGCTGCTGACCGCGCTCGCCCGCGCCGTCGCCGCCTGGCGCGGGACCGGCGCCGATCTGGTCGTCGCCGTCGAGAGCCACGGACGTCCGGGACACACGCCGGACTTCACGGGCAAGGTCGATCTGGCGCAGACCGCCGGCTGGTTCACCGCCGTGCATCCGGCGCGGATCGCCCCACCGCCGGGGCCGCTGCCGGACGCGCTGCGGGCGGTCCGTGATCACCTGCGCGCGGCAGGTGATGGCCTTGGCCACGGGATTCTCGAGGTCGAAGGCCCGCGGCCCGAGATCGCCTGGAACTATCTCGGCCGGTTTCCCGAGGCCCCGGCCGAGGAGACCCTGTGGCAGCGCCCGCCGGACGCCGAGCCGCTCGGTTCGGGTGGTGGCGCGGAGATGCCACTGCCGTACGCGCTGACGGTGAACGCGATGGTCCCCGACGGCGGCACTCTCGGGGTCCGCTTCACCTGGCCGTCCGCGCTGTTCACCGAAGACGAGATCGTCGTGCTGGGCGAGCACTTCCGGCGTGAGCTGGACGCTCTCGCCGCCGACGCGCCGGGGCCCGGCGAGATCATGCCGCTGACCCCGTTGCAGGAGGTGATCCTGCGCGAGTCCCGCGCGGCGGACGAGGATCCGTATCCGGTGCAGGCCGCGTTCACGCTGTCCGGTGACCTTGACGTCGAGGCCCTGCGGGCCGCGGCGGCGGCGCTGGTGCGACGGCAACCGAACCTGGGCGCGGTGTTCCCGGCGTCGCACGAGGTCCAGGTGATCCCCGCCGAGCCGCGGGCCGGTTTCCGTGTCCGCGAAGTGTCCGATTTGGACATAGCGCTGGACGAGGAACTCGCGGAGCCGTTTGACCTGGCGCACGGTCCTTTGTGGCGGGTCACGGTGCTGCGGCACGGACCAGGCCGTCAGACCCTCGTGCTGACCAGTCACCATCTGCTGTCCGACGGCTGGTCGGCGCCGCGCATCCTCGGCGAGCTGTTCGCGCTGTACGCGGGCAAGCCGTTACCCGAGCCGGTGCCGCCGACCCGGTACACCCGCCTGCTCGCCGCGGCCGATCACTCGGCCGACGTCCGGGCCTGGCGCAGGGAACTCGACGGCCTGCCCGAAGGCGAGCATCTGCCGCGTACCGGTGGGTCCGCCGAACCCGCTCTGTTCACCGTGGACAGTGCACTGGTCGCTGAACTGACCAGGCTGGGTGCCTCACGCGGGCTGACCGTCAACACTCTGTTGCAAGGCGCGTGGGCGGCCGTCCTGGCGACGCACGCCGGACGACGGGACGTCACCTTCGGGGTGATGACCTCGAACCGGACGTCCGATGTGGACGGTGTCGAGGACATCATCGGCCTGCTGGCGAACAGTGTCCCGGTCCGTGCCAGGCTCACCGGAACGGTCGCCGAGGCGCTCGCCGACCTGCAATCGCGGCAGCAGGCGATGACCGCGCACCACCGGATGGGCCTGCCCGAACTCGCTTCGCTGGCCGGGCGCGAGCGCCTGTTCGACAGCCTGCTCGTGTTCGAGAACTACCCGGTGGACCCGGCGAAGTTGCGCGAACCCGCGCCCGGCCTGACGGTCACCGGGACAAGGTTCCGTGAACGCACGCATCACCCGGTGAGCGTCACCGTCGTCCCGGGCGAGCACGGGTGGGATGGCGTTCTGTACGCGAGGGAGGCCGACGCCCGGTCGCTGGCCGAGGGCCTGGCCGGGTATCTCCGGAAGCTGCCGTCCTGGCTCGACGGCGACGCCGCCGGCTTCGTGGGGGAGCGGTGACCGCGCGCCCGATCGACGCCGCCCTGTGGCGCACGGCCGCCGTGCTGGTGCTCGGCACGTTCATGGCGACCCTGGACAGCACGATCGTGTCGGTCGGCGTCGACACCCTCGCCGACGAGTTCGGCGCGCCGGTCACCGGCGTCCAATGGGTGACGACGGCATATCTGCTGGCCGTGGTCACGGCGGTGCCGGCGTCGGGCTGGCTCGCCGACCGCTTCGGCGGACGGCGCGTCTGGCTCACCGCCGTCGTCGTGTTCCTGCTGGCGTCCCTGCTGTGCGCGCTGGCGCCGACGCTGCCCGCGCTCATCGCCTTCCGCGTCCTGCAAGGGCTCGCGGGCGGTCTGCTCCCGCCGACCGGCCAGGCGCTCCTGGCGCGGGCGGCGGGACCGGACCGGATCGGACGCGTGATCAGCGTCGTCGGTCTCGTACCGCTGCTGTCGCCGGTGCTCGGCCCGATGGCGAGCGGCACGATCCTCGCGGTCGCGGACTGGCCGTGGTTGTTCTACGTCAACCTCCCGGTGGGCGTGGTCGCGGTGATCCTGGCCCGGCGCTGGGTTCCGGCGAGCGAACCCGGTGGCAAGGGGGAGCGCTTCGATTTCCGGGGCGCGCTGCTGCTTTCGCCGGGGCTCGCCGTCCTGGTCTTCGGGCTCACCTGGTTCGAGCAGGGAACGCCGATGATCGCCGGGCTCGCCGTCGCGCTCGGCGTCGTGATGCTCGCGGCGTTCGTCCGGCACGGTCTGCGCGCCGAGGCGCCCTTGCTGGATCCACGGCTGTTCACGCGGCCGCCGTTCGGGGTCGCCGCGCTGGCGCTGGTCCTGCTCGGCGCGTCGGTGTTCGGCACGATGTTCCTGCTCCCGCTCTACCTGCAGCGCGGCCCCGGACTGTCCACTTGGGACACCGGGTTGCTGCTGGTGCCCCAAGGGATCGGCGCGGCGGCCGGTTCCGTACTGGTGAACCGCCTTGTCGACCGGATCTCGCCGCGCACCCTGGTGCTGAGCGGGATCGGGCTGGTCGCCCTCGGCACCGCGCCCTTCACTCAGCTCGGCCCGGGTCTTCCGGACTGGGCCATCGCGGTTTCCCTGCTGCTGCGCGGTTTCGGCGCGGCGATGATCGGCGCGCCGGTGATGACGATCGTCTACCGCCGGGTCGAACCCGCCCGGCTGCCCCGCGCCGCCGGGGCGCTGAACCTGCTCAACACGCTCGGCGGCTCGATCGGCACCGCGGTGCTGGCCGTGGTGCTGCAGGCCCGGCTGGCCGTCCGCGGCCCGGACGTCGCCGCGGCCTTCGCCGACGCCTTCTGGTGTGTTCTCGGCCTCGCCGTCGTGGCGGTGGCCGGTGCGACGCGGCTGCCCCGGGCCGCCCCCGACAAGAAGAGAGGTCATGCGAATGCTTGACCAGCTGCCCAGCCCGGCCGAGGTGGCCACGACCGGGTTCGTCCCGGAGGAGATCACCCGGCACCGGGAAACCGTCGCCGACGTCCTCGCCCGCCGGGACTCCCGGCTGCTCGTCGTCGTTGGCCCGTGTTCCGTGCACGACACCGACGGAGCGCTCGAGTACGCGAATCGGCTCGCGGAGGCGTCCCGCCGGTTCGCCGACGACCTCGTCGTGGTCCTGCGCGCCTACCTGGAGAAACCGCGGACGATCGCCGGCTGGACCGGGCTGGTGCCCGACCCCACCCTGGACGGCAAGGGCGATCTCGCGGCCGGTGTCCGCATCGGTCGGCGGTTCCTGGACGACGCCGCCGCGACCGGACTGCCGCTGGCGTACGAGTTCGTCGACCCGTTCCTCGCGCCCTACTTCGCGGACACCATCAGCTGGGGCGCGATCGGCGCGCGGACCGTCGCCAGCCAGCCGCACCGGCAGCTGGCTTCGTGGCTGCCGATGCCGGTGGGCATGAAGAACTGCGTGTCCGGACGGCTGGACACCGCCGTCGCCGCCATCCGGGCGGCCGCGCTGCCGCACGTGTTCCCGGGCGCCGCCGCCGACGGGCGCCCCCGGATCCAGCGCAGCGCCGGGAACCCGGACGCGCACCTCGTCCTGCGCGGTGGGCCGAAACCCAACCATCACGCGCACGCCGTCGCGGACGCCCTCGACGCGCTGACCGCCGCCGGCCTGCCGCACCGGCTCGTCGTCGACGCCTCGCACGGCAACAGCGGCAAGGACCACAAGCGGCAGCCCGTGGTCGTCGCCGACCTGGCGGACCAGATCTCGGCGGGCAACGACGCGCTGGCCGGGGTGATGATCGAGTCGTACCTCTCCGACGGCAGGCAGGACGTCGGTTCCGTGCCGCCCCGGCCCGACCTGAGCATCACCGACGCCTGCCTGGGCTGGGAGCGCACCGTCCCGCTGCTGGAGTCCCTCGCCTGCGCGAACGCCGTGCGGCGGCTGAGCAACCCACGAAAGCGCCCCGTCCCCGAGCGTTGATCCAGACCCCGAGGGCGATCTCACGTGATTGAAGGCGTAACTCGCGTGATCAGACACGTAACTCGCGTGATCAGGCGCCGCACGCCCGAGTTACGCCTCCAAGCACGCGAGTTACGCCTGCAATCACGCGAGTCACGTCTTCAATCACGCGAGTTGCGACTTGGGGCTCGATAGAAGCGCGGCGGGGTAAGTTGCGAAAGCCACTTTCGCAACCTTCAACGTTGCGAAAGTGGCTTTCGCAACGTCCGTGGAGCCACAAGCAGGCCGTCGAAGCTTTCGAGAGTCCCCGGTCGTAGCTGTGCTGCCGCTTTAAGCGCGTGAAGGCCCCCGTCCCGAGGGAAGGGGGCCTTCACGCGCTACTGGCTACTTCTTCCAGATGATCGGGTCGTCCTTGTACCCGTCACCGTCGTTGAACTCCGCGCCGCCGACCTCGCCACCGTCCCTGATGGCCTGCAGCTCACAGGTCTCGTAGGTCGCGCCGGCGGTCTTGAAGTCCTTCTTCGCCGACTCGGACTGGCAGTTCGGGGTCTCGCCGGTGATGATCACGCCGGTGCTCTTGTTGTTCGGCCCGACCGCGCGCATCCGCACCGTGCTGTAGGTGAGGTCCGTGCCGCCGACGTTCTCCACCGTCATCCGGATGTACACCGGAGTCATGCCCTTGGCCTTCTCGCCGTAGGAGGCGAGGTCTTCCTTCGGGCCGAGCTCGATCGCCTTGACGGTGATCGCGATGGTGCCGGACTTGTCGTTGCCGTACTTGAACGGGACGACGGCGCGTTCGCCGACCTTGAGTTCGGTGCCGGGCGCGGTGGCGTCCGCGTTCGAGACCGGGACGGTTCCGCTGGTCGCCGGCGAGGACGCGGGAGCCGACGTCGGTGCGGGCGACGGCGCGGGAGCGGGGCTGCCGCTCTCTTCCTTGCCGCCGCAGGCGGAAAGGAGCAGCACGGCGGCGCAGCCGGTGGCGGACAGGGCGATGCGGTCGAACTTCATGAATCTCCTCGGACTCCCCGCCGAATCCTGCTCCGGCGTTCTCGCCACGCACCGTAGTTGATGATGGAGTACATCGGTGTGGTCCATTCGCACCAGGGGAGGTCACGAATCGGTTACGCTTATCGGCCTAATGGGTGCGAGTTCACTTCTTCCAGGTGATGGGGTCGTCCTGATATTCGCCGTCCCCGAACGTCACGCCGCCGACTTCATCGCCGTCCTTGACGCCTTGGGTCTTGCAGGTCTCGTAGGTCGCGCCCCCGGTAGTGAAGCTCTCCGGCGCGTCCTCGCCTTTGCAGGCCGACGTGGCGTTGGCCATGAGTACCTTGGTGCCCTTGCCGTCCGGGTTCACGGCGCGCACCGACACCGAAGTGTCGGCCAGGTCCGTGCCGCCGACGTTCTCGACGACCATCCTGACGTAGACCGGGAGTATTCCCTCACCCTTGTTCTTGAAGTCGGCGAGATCCTCCTTGGGACCGATCTCGACCGACTTGACGGTGATCGCGATGGTGCCGGACTTGCCCGCGTCGCTGAACGGGACGACGGCGCGTTCGCCGACCTTGAGTTCGCTACCGGGAGCCATGGTGCCGTCGGCCCGGACGGTCTTCCCGCCCGCTTCCTCGCCACAGGCGGAGAGCAGCAGCGCGGCGGCGCAGCCGGTGGCGATCAGGGCGGTACGGGCGGACTTCATGGATCTCCTCGGACTCCCACCGGACGAACTCCGGCGTGCTCGTCACGCAACGTAGTCGAAACTGGAGGGGATCCGAGTGGTCCGTTCGCACCACGACCGATCACAAATCGCTTACGCCGATCAGCCCGTCTTGGATCGCCCGCGCGACGAGCGCGGCCTTGGTCGGCGCGTCCCTGCCCATCTGGGCGTACTTGACCCGGATCCGCTCGAGATGCGAGTTGACCGTGTTCGGCGAGATCCCCAGCCGGTGCGCGACGAAGTCCTTCGACTCGGACTGGAACCACTCGATGAGCACCTCGGTCTCGCGCGCGGAGAGGGCGGGACGCCGCTCGGAGCGGTCCCCGGCCATCGCGCCCGCCAGCGACGGCGGCGTGTACGACCGGTCGGCCGCCGCCGCGCGGACGGCTTCGAGGATGTGCTCCGCGCCTTCGGATTTGGTGATGAAGCTGAGCGCGCCCAGTTCGAGACACTGCAGGACCGTCTCGTCGTCGGCCCGCATCGAGTAGACGACGACGCGGCGGCCTGCCTCGGTGAGCCGTCGCAGATCGCCCATCGCCGGGGTCGTGCTGTTCAGGTGCAGGTCGAGGATGACGACGTCGGCCCCGGCGCCCTCACCGATCCACGCGGCCCGCACGTCCTCGCCCTCGGCCACGACGGTCACCGGCGGTGTGCCCGACGACAGCCAGTGCACGACCCCGGCCCGTACGGCCGGATGGTCGTCGACGACCACCGCGGTCAATTCGGTCGCGAACGCCATTTCGCCTCCATCCACGATCGTTCTCCCAGTGCGTGCCATTCGACGTCGACGGCGCCCGATCCGTTCGCCGTCCGCCCGGGTTCACCGTCCGTGATCGCCGCGACGCGGATCTCGTCGTCCGCGCGCAGGACGCTGACCCTGGCCTGAGTCCGCGCGGCGGCCAGCGCGGTCATCAGCGGACCGGTCAGTTCGCGGCGGACGGAGGTGGGGACGGGCGCCGCCTCGCCGCTGACCGCGAGCGTCACCGTCAAACCCCGCCGCTCGGCGAGATCGACGCAGGCCGAGACCTCGTGCAGCAGCGGGTCGGGGACGTCGTCGTTCTCCGCGAACAGCCGTCGTAGCTGGGTGGCGGCGAGCGCGCAACGCTGCCGGACGGCGTCGTCACGCGGGTCCAGGGTGCGGTCGGCGAGTCCGGCCAGCAGCGGCAGGGTGGCGCCGAGTTGCCCGGCGAACCGGCTCCGCTGGTCGGCCTCCCGCTGCTGGGCGAGCGCTTTGCGGTGCGCCTGCCGGTCGCGTTCGGCCGAGGCCTCGGCGGCTTCGCCCGCCCGCCGGTTGACGACCCTGATCAGCGCCAAGGTCGCGGCCTGGAAGGTGAGCACGCTGAGCCCGGCGATCACCACGCTGCCGATCTCGCCGCGATCGGTGGGCACGGCGCCGAACTGCCGGACGAAGGTGAGCGTCATCTGGAGGACTAGCGCGGCCATCGCGACCGCGGGACGGTCCAGCAGCAGCACCAGCAGATGCCAGCCCGCGAGACCGGACGCCCAGTCCGCGTCGCCGAGGAGCCGGTCCGGGGGCAGGGTCCAGATGGCGACGGCGGACGCGGCGAGGACCACGATCGAGCCCGCGAGCGCGACCGGCCAGGGGACCGGCTTCCAGCGCAGCACCCACCACGCCGCGACGACGAGCACGCCGGCGAGCGCGGCGAACGCGATCTTGCCGGGGGTGTCGTCCAGCCGGGTCAGGCTGAGCCCGAGCTGGATCGCCGCCGTCGCGAGCAGTACCGCGATCCGGCAGCCGCCGAGCACCCGGTCCGAGGTCTCGTTCATGCGGGCCACACCAGTTCCACCGTGGTCCCCGCGCCGGGCGCGGAGGTCACCTCGGCCCTGCCACCCGCCGCGGCCATGCGTTCGACGAGCGAGCCACGGACACCGCGCCGCTGGGCCGGGGTCTTCGCCGGGTCGAAACCGCGGCCTTCGTCCCGGACGGTCACGCGAACGCCGTCTTCCACCGTCAGGCTGGCCTCGCCGACACCGGCGTGGCGATCGACGTTCACCAGCGCCTCACGCACGGCGCGGACCATCGCGAGCGCCGCGGACGCCGGGATCGGCGCGATCGGAGACCAGCGCGCCTCGACCTTCACCGGGCTCTGCGCGAGCACGCCGCGCAACGACGTTTCGAGATCGACCACGCTGCCGGGACCGGATTCGCCGGTGAGGATCGCGAGATCGCGGCGAGCGTATCCGGCGACCTCGGCCGGCTCGGTCGTTTCGCCGCGCTGGGCCACCGTGAGAAACGTGGCCGCGGCCGTGTCGTGCAGGACGGCCAGATACTCGCGTTCCTGCAGCCGTCGTTGCACGGCAAGGGATTCCTCGCGGGTCAGCCGGGCCTGGCGCTCGCGCAGATCGTCGATCCGGCGGGTCGTCCGCGACAGCAGGAGGAAGGCGACCCGCGCGAGGGTGGCCTCGATCAGCACGCGCACCACCACCCACGAACCGTCCTCGAAACCGAGGGGGATCACCTCGATCGCCAGCAGGCAGGCGATGGCGGGCACGGTGATCTTCGGCGGCCATTCCCATTGGAGGGTGA
The DNA here is from genome assembly GCF_024628825.1 of Amycolatopsis roodepoortensis. Lineage (NCBI taxonomy): Bacteria > Bacillati > Actinomycetota > Actinomycetes > Pseudonocardiales > Pseudonocardiaceae > Amycolatopsis > Amycolatopsis roodepoortensis. Next base: position 972,564 of record NZ_CP102415.1, on the reverse strand, counting down.
TCGCGGTGATGGTGAGGACGTTGAGCGCCCACTGGTTCAGCTCGGCCGGTTCGGGCGCGGTCAGGAACTGGGTGCCGCAGATCGCCGCCGCGCGGACCAGCGTCAGCGCGAACGCCACCGGCCTGCCCCGGCCGGTCTTCCCCACGAGGTGCTCGGCCACGGCGGTGACCAGGGCCAGCGCGAGCAGGCCGAACGCGAGCGGGAGTGCCCCGGACGGCGTGGCGAGCACCCCGAAAACGCTGATCACCAGCAGCCCGGCACCTCTGGCCGGGCCGGCGAACCGGCCGACCACCCGCGAGAACTCCGCTTCGACGGAGGTCTCACGATCGGATGACACGACAGCAGTCAAGCAGATGCCTCAAGCGTGCGCAGGTCCAGTACCCGCCAGGTCAGGGATTCGTCACAGCACCCCATCGGATCCGCGGTCCCACCTGGAATTCACTTGTCCGGGCAACACCGGAATTCCGAAAACGGGGTGGGTCGCCCGCCTCGCCCGGTCGGGGGTAATTCCGGATTCCGATTGTGTTCGCACGGTCGATGGGCACAAGAATCGCCGCATGCGTGCAAGGCGATTCGCCTCTCTTTCCGCCGGTGCCGCCGCCGCGGTGTGCGTGGCGGCGCTCGTGGTCACCGACGGCGCGGTCGCCGCCCCTTTACCGGGCGGACTGGGACCCTGCGTCGGACCGGCCTGTCCGACCGAATACCCGCCCGTGAACAACAAGGATTACGCGGGCCGGGACAACGGCATCAACGTCTATGTCGGCGGCGAATTCCAGGTACGGGAAGCCGCGGCGGAAGCCGAAGGACGGGTGGTCGTCCTCGGTGATTTCGACATGGCGAAACGAGCGGGCGCGTCTTCCGTCTACAACGTCGGCATCGCGGGTGTCGGATCCCGCGTCCCGCCACCGGACGGCGCAGACTTCCTGACCACCGGAGGGAACGTCAGTGTCGCGGCGGACCAACGTCTGCTCGCGGACGGCGGCGTCGTCCGGCACGCGGGAACCGTCACCGGGACGGTGACCGGCAAGCTCGAAAAGGATCCTGACGCGGCGAAACCTTATGTGGGCCTGCGCGAGGATCTCCGGGTGGCCAGCAAGTGCTACGCACGCGAGGGCACCACGCCGCGTCCGGCCACGGGTACGGCGGTCAACCAGGGATATCGCACCCTGTTCACCGGGGACGGGAAATCCGCGCTGCAGGTGTTCACCGTGGACTTCGACCTGACCGGCGCCACCGGGGGCATGCAGGGGATCGAATTCGAGGGCATCCCGGCCGGGGCGACGATCCTGGTCAACATGGTGGGAGCCGCCCGGACGATCAACACCTACACCGGCGACCTCAACGACCAGGATCCGCTGAACAAGCTGCGCGAGCGGCTGCTGTGGAACTTCCCGGACGCCACCAGCGTGAAGATCGCCGGTGGCGCCCAGTTCCAGGGGAGTGTGCTGATCGGCGAGCCGGGAAGCACCGCGACCGTGACCGCCTCCGGGATGAACGGCCGCTTCTTCACCACGGGCTCACTGGTGCACACCTCCGAGGCGACCGGCGGTGGCGGGCAGGAGTTCCACGCCTACCCGTTCAACGGCGACCTGCCCGAATGCGGCAGCACACCGACCACCACGCCGAGCAGCTCCACGTCGTCTTCGTCTTCGTCGAGCTCGGCCACGACGAGCAGTTCGCCGACGAGTAGCAGTTCGACCACCACGAGCAGCAGCACCACGACCAGCAGCAGCTCGACCACGACCAGCGCCACGTCGACCAGCCCGACTTCGGCCACTTCCACGTCGGTCACTTCGACGTCGACGGCGCCCACCTCGGCCACGTCGTCGAGCCAGACGAGCACCAGCTCGGCGTCGTCCAGTTCGTCCAGCAGCGCGACGTCTTCGAGCCCGACGAGCAGCAGCTCCACCTCGTCGTCGAGTTCGAGCAGCACCGCGCCGACCACGACCAGCAGTACGTCGACCACGACCCCGGGGGCTGGGGTCACGGTGACCACCACGACCGGACAGCCGGGCGCTCCCGCGCCGGGCGGCGGGCCGTCCGACAGCGGTCCGCTGGCCTCGACCGGCAGCGAGGTCCGGGGCCTGCTGGTCTCCGGTCTGTTCCTGCTCCTCGCCGGGGGTGCGCTGGTGGCGCTCACGATCCGGTCGAGGCGCCGCGAGTCCTAGCCGAGGGCGGTGTCGATGACGTCGCGGCGGTCCACCAGCAGGGCCTCCGCGGCCGTCCGGCCCGTCGCGGCCAGATAGGCGTCGACGAGCCGGTTGCCCGCCGCGTATCCGGCGCCGGCCGGCAGGCCGACGGGTGTGCCGCCGTAGCGGGCGGCGGTCTCGTCACCGTGCACCCACGCCGTGAAGTTGTGCATGCCGGTGATCTCCAGCCCGGAGACGACCTTCGCGAACACGGCGTCGTCGTGCAGATGAGGCACCCCGATGCGGGCGTAACCGAGTTCGTCGCCGTACAACTGGCGGGCGAACGCGTCGGCCAGACCCTCGGACACGATCTGCTCGCCGACGGTGACCGTCGCCGGATCCCAGATCACCCCGCCGGGGCTGTAGCGCAGGTTGTGGTTCAGCTCGTGGACCGCCGTGGCCTCCAGCCGCGCCAGGTTCTCCGGATACGGCCAGAAGTTGAGGTGGATGTAGCCGGACACGCTGCCGTTCGCCGTCATCCCCAGATTCGGCCCCATGAAGTGCTCGTCACCGGGGTCACCCAGCACGGTGAGGACGGTGATGTCCGGGACCGTCAGCCCGGGCGTCGCGGCGAGCTGGGCAGTGAGGGCGTCGTCGAGCGCCCGCTGGATCCGGTTCCAGGCGTCCGCTTCGTGGAGGGCTTCGAGTGCCTCCAGGCAGCGCTCCTCGTCGCGGTCGAGCGGGAACCCGGAACTCATCGCGTGCATCGCGACCAGGTCCACCTCGCCGGGGAAGTAGCGGTACATCCCGGCGGCGGGTCCGGCCATCGCCTTGAGCATCGCGGCGCGGTCCGCCCGCGGCGCGCGCAGGATGGCTCGCATAGCGGGGTAGGTGTCGAGAACGGTGATCGTCATGGAAGGGACGGTAAAGGCTCCAGTGGGTGGAGACTCAAGTCCGCGTCGGCGGGGCGGTCCGCTCACCTGGCGAGGAACTCCGCCACCGCTTTCCGCCCGGCCTCGCCCGGTTCCCGGTTCTGGATGGAATGCGCCGCGCCTTCGACGATCACGACTTCGCCCCGCGGCGCCGCCTTCGCCTCCTCGTATGCCCACTCCATCGGTGTCGACAGGTCGTGGTCGCCGTTGAGCAGCAACACCGGGACGTCCGGAAGCCGCCCGCCGGGATTCGAGTTCGGCGGGACGACCGGCCACGGGAGGCAGGTCCGGACGAACCCGACCCCGGTCGCGACGGCCGGGCTGAACGGCCACGTGTCCCGGCCGGTCAGTCGCTTCTCGGTCAGGTTCAGCAGCGGTTCGCGGGCGAAATCCGGCGTTCCGGCGTCACCCCAAGGGAAACGCATGTCCGCGCACAGTGTCGCCGCGTGCAGGCCCGAACTGAACGACGTGAGCGGGTCGCCGCCGGACGCCAGATCCCGCAGCAGCGAGTCGAGTTTCGCGGTGTTCCCGCCGCGCGCGGTCCGCAGCGCGGTGATCAGATCCGTGCCGAGCGCCGACGGGTCCCGATAGCTCGGGTCGGCGAATTCGTAGGTGACGATCATGTCGAACAGCGCGACACCGGCCGCGGCGTCCCGGTTCCGGACCAGCCACGCGAGGTCCTCCGCCGGATCGGAAGCACAGGCCGGTGGCTTGGCGCAGGCGTCACGCAGGACGCGCGCGGTCGCCTTCAGCGCTTGGAGGTACAACGACTGTTCGGCCGTCGCGTGGTGGGGGAGCACCGAGTCGAGGATCAGTTTCGAGACGTTGCCGGGATGCGCGATGGCGTACCGCGCCGCGGTGAACGAACCGTAGGAAACCCCGTCCACCACCATCTTCCGCGCGCCCAGCGCCCGGCGGAGCAGATCGAGGTCGGCGACCGTCGCGTCGGTGCCGTAGAACCCGGCCTCGCCGCCGAGGATCGCGGCACAGCGCGTGACCGCTTCGCGGGTGGGCGGCTCGATGTCGGAACTGCCCACCTGGGCCTGCAGATCCGGGCAGTCGAGGGCGTTCGCGCCGGTGCCCCGCTGGTCGATCATCACCAGCCGGTGGTCGGCGAACACCGCCGGCATCCGGTCGAGGAGCTTGGTGCCGAACGGGACCCCGGGCTGCCCCGGGCCGCCCGTGAGGAACAGCAGCACTCCCTTGGCCGCGTTCGCGTTGTTCGCGGTGGCGACCTGGAGGTCGAGCGTGCCCGGTGTCCGGCCGCGATGGTCGAGCGGCACGGTCAACGTCGAACAGGTGAACCGCGCGTCGTGCGCGCAGGGGCGCGCGTTTTCCAGCCGTGGTCCCGCGGTCGAAGCCGAGGCCGGACCGGTGAGCCCGGCCGTGCAGGCGAGGATCGCGGCGAGAGCGAGCGTCTTCGATCGCATGGACCGATTCTGGTCAGGCGGATCCGGCGCCGCGCGGGGTTTCGCCGAAGTTGGTCCGGTCGGCGGACCCTGAGCCCGGACCAGGGAGAATCCCGGATGCCCCGGCGTCCGCCCGCTTCTAGCGTCGTGATCATGATCCGACGGCTACTCCTGACGGTGCTCGCCGGCGCGGCGGTCCTGCTCGTGCCCTGGACCGTCTACCTCGCGCACACCCTGCCCGACCGGTACGACACCGGCCAGTGGCGCGCGGCCTGGGTCGGATTCGACGTCGCACTTCTGCTCTGTTTCGCGGTCGGAGCGTGGCTGGGGATGCGCCGCCGCCGGACGGCCGTGCCGCTCCTGTCGGCGACTTCCGCGATGCTGTGCTGTGACGCGTGGTTCGACGTCGTGCTCGGCTGGACGTCGGCCGAACGGCGGACCAGTGTCGCGCTCGCCGTCTTCGTCGAGATCCCGGTCGCCGTGGTGCTGGCCTTCGCCGCACGGCGGCTGTTGAGCGACGCGCTGCCGCGGCGATCGGTCACCTTGCGGGACATCGAGCTGCGAGACGATCCGCGATACCAGTGGATGACGCGTGAGCTACCCGGCGACACGGAGACGGTCGCGCGCCGGACGGGCCTGGCGCGCACCGAAGTCACCGAATGCCTGAACACTTTGCGCGACAACGGTTTCGTCCGGCGCGATCGGAAGGGGAACTGGATCGCGATCCCGCAAGACCTGCGGGAGCCGCGGCCGGAGGACTACGACGGCGCGGAGCGGGAGCGGGTCGTGGCGTTCCTCGACGAGAAGTACGCGAACGAGGTCGCCCTGCTGTCCTGGGCCGCGACGCACCGTGACGACTTCGGCCCGTGGGCGACGGCCCAGCGCACCTCGACACGTCTGACCGAGACCGAGTTCCGTGAGCTGGACGCGGAGTACCGCGAGCTGATCGCGCGGTACTGCCGGCGCCGTCGTCGTCCGGTGGCGGGCGAGAAGGAGCTTTCCGTGCGCTTCTACGCTTTTCCGCCGCCGGAGACCGTCCTGGCCTGAGGCTTGTGGTCCTGAGTGGCGTTGCGGATCAAGTCGAGGGTGCCCTAGCTCCTCGGCCCGGCCCGGTCTGGGTTCGGGCGGCGGTGTCGCGAAAGCCACTTTCGGGACATCAGACGTCGCGAAAGTGGCTTTCGCGACACGGTCGCCAGGGCCCCGGGCGCGGTCTAAGGATGCCGCCAGGCCAGGAACGTCTCCAAAGTGGTCAGCCGATGCTCCCGCACGGCCAGTTCGATCTCCCCGGCGGGCGCGTTCCGGTCGAACAGGTCGAGGATCTTCTGGTGCTCCCGCACGGATTCGTGCGCGCGGCCGGGGACGAAGCTGAACGTCGACGTGCGCAGTCCGGCCAGCCGGTTCCAGCCGCGGTTGACCAGATCGAGCACCTGCGGATTGGGGCACGTGCCGAACAGGACGCGGTGGAAGTCGCGGTTCAGCGCGGTGAACCGCGACGGCTCGAAGTTGTCGAGACACGCCGTCAGTTCCGCGTTGAGCCCCTTGGCCTCGTCGAGCGCCTCGCCGGGCAAGGACGGCGCCGCCAGCGCGGCGGCGTAGCCCTCGACCAGCGCGAGCGTCTGCATGGTGTGCTGGTAATCGCTCTCGTCCGCCATCGCGACCTGCGCGCCGATGTTGTGCTCGTAGGTCACCAGGCCCTCGGCCTCCAGCCGCCGGACCGCCTCGCGCACGGGTACGGTGCTGACGCCGAGTTCCTGGGCGATCTGCCCGAACACGAGGCGGTAGCCGGGGGAGAAGGTGCCGTCGTCGATGCGCGCCTTGATCCAGTGGTAGGCGATCTGCGACTTGCTCTTCGCGGTCCCGTTCACCGCGTCGCCCGCGGTCACGAGTAGTGCAGCCAAACGGATTTGATCTCGGTGTAGGCGTCGATCGCCCACGGCCCCATCTCCCGGCCCCAGCCGGAAGCCTTGTAGCCGCCCCAAGGCGCGGCCATGTCGGGGATCGGCGGCATGTTGACGAACACCGCGCCCGCCCGGATGCCGTTGGCGAACCGTTGCGCCACACCCAGATCGCGCGTCCACACGGTGGCCGCGAGCCCGTATTCGGTGTCGTTCGCGCGGGCGAGCAGTTCGTCCGGGTCGTCGTAGGCGGTGACGGCGAGGACCGGGCCGAAGATCTCCTCGCGCATGATCGTCATGTCGTCGGCGACACCGGCGAACAGGGTCGGGGAGTAGAAATAGCCCTCGCGATCGACGGGCTTGCCGCCGGTGACCAGTTCCGCGCCCTGCTCGTTGCCTGTCGAGACGAGGAAGTCCACGTGCTCGCGGTGCTTCGCGGACACGAGGGGGCCGAGCTGGGTGGATTCGTCCAGCCCCGGCCCGAGCTTGAGGCCTTCGAGCCCGGCGGCCAGTTTCGCGACGAACTCCTGTTCACGCTTGCGGTCCACGAAGAACCGGGTGTACGCGGCACAGACCTGCCCGCTGTTCAGAGTGGCGCCCGCGAGGTTCCCCGCGACGGCGGCGTCGATGTCCGCGTCGCCGGAAATGATGCTGGGCGCCTTGCCGCCGAGTTCGAGGGTGAGGCGTTTGAGGTTCGACTCCGCGCTGGCGGCCGTGATCAGCTTCCCGACCGCGGTGGACCCGGTGTAGGACAGGTGGTCGACGTCGTCGTGCCTGCTCAGGAGCGCGCCCACGGCGCCGTCGCCGGTGACCAGGTTGACCACGCCCGGCGGGAACCCGGCCTCCTGCACCAGCTCCACCAGGCGGATGCTGGTCAGCGGCGTCACCTCGCTGGGCTTGATCACCACGGTGTTGCCGGTGGCCAGTGCGGGCGCGAGCTTCCACACCAGGATCATCAGCGGGAAGTTCCACGGCGTGATCAGCGCGTTCACCCCGACCGGCTCGCGGCGGGTGTAGTGCAGCGTGTCCGGGAAGGACACCGGGTTGGTGGTGCCCTGGATCTTGGTCACCCAGCCCGCGAAGTACCGGAGGTGCTCGGCCGCGCCGGTGACGCTGACCTGGCGCGAGATGCCGATCGGCTGGCCCTGGTCACGTGTCTCCAGCGCGGCCAGTTCCTCGTGACGCTCGTCGACCAGCGACGCCAGCTTGAACAGCAGCGCGGCCCGCTGGACCGGCAGCAGCCCCGCCCAGGCGGGGTCGTTCAGCGCCTTCCGCGCGGCACCGACGGCGGCGTCGACGTCGGCGGCCGACGCGGTGCCGACCTCCTCGATCACCTGGCCGGTGGCCGGATCGTACGTCGGCAATGCCCCGCCTCCCGCGGCGGTCCACTGTCCGTCGATGAACAGGCGTGTGGCCATGGCTAGCTCCTCCTCGACCGGTGTGTGATCGAGTATCAGGCGCCACGAGGTCCCCGGTCTTGCCCGCCAGGGCACGCCGATTGTCGGCCAGCGAACCGAATCCGCCGGACGCCGCCGCGCCTTGCGAGGGTGGGGGACATGGACGTCATCGTGGTGGGAGCGGGTTCGGCCGGTTCGGTGGTCGCCAGGAGACTGGCCGATTCCGGGGCGTGGGTCACGCTGCTCGAAGCGGGCGGGCCGGACACCAATCCGGTCATTCACGACCCTTCGCGGGCCGGGGAGCTGTGGCACGGCCCGGAGGACTGGGACTACTACACCGTGCCGCAGCCGCACGCGGCGAACCGGCGGCTTCACCTGCCGCGCGGCAAGGTCCTCGGCGGGTCGCATTCCCTCAACGCGATGATCTGGGTGCGCGGCGCGCCTGCCGACTACGACGGCTGGGACCTGCCCGGCTGGCGGTGGGACGACGTGCGCCCGATCTACGAACGGATCGAAAAGGATCTGCTCGACGTCGTGCCGAACGAGCCGCTGCACCCGATCCAACAGTCCATTGTGGACGCCGCTGGGCAGATCGGCCTGCCGTTCAATCCGGACTACAACGGCGGCGAGCTCGACGGTGTGTCGGTGCAGCGCGTCACCACACGCGACGGCAAACGCCTCAACACCTGGCTCGCCTACGGGCAGCCCGTGGCCGAACGGATGACCGTCCACACGGGAGCGCTGGTCCACCGGTTGCTCTTCGAGGGCGACAAGGTGACCGGCGTGCTGGCCGAGATCGACGGCGAACTGCGCAAGGTCTTCGCCGACGAAGTCGTGCTCGCCGCCGGCGCGCTGGCTTCCCCGGCGATCCTGCTGCGCAGCGGGGTCGGCCCGGTCGACGAGCTGGAAGTGCACGGCATCGACGTCGTCGCGGAACTGCCGGGCGTCGGGAAGAACCTGCACGACCATCTGCTGTCGCCGGTCATCTTCGCGACCGATCGCCGCCAGGTCGATCCGCCCGCGCCCGGCCGCTCGGTCACGCAGACCCATCTGTTCTGGCGCAGCCGCCCCGGCCTGGCGGTGCCCGACACCCAGCCGATCCACTTCAGCGTGCCGATGTACGAGTCGTGGATGACCGGTCCGGAGACCGGGTTCTCGCTCATGGCGGGCATGGTCACGCCGCGCAGCCGGGGCAGCCTCCGGCTTTCGGGGCCGAGCCCGCTCGACGAACCGCTGATCGACCTCGCCGCGCTGGAGGATCCGGCCGATTTCGAGAGCCTGGTCGCGTCGGTGGAGCAGTGCCGGGAGATCGGCCGCGCGCCGGCGCTGGCCGGCGACTGGGGTGCCCGTGAGCTGTATCCGGGGCCGGACGCCGACGTCCGCGAGTACGTCCGGCGGACCGCGATCACCTACCACCACCAGGTCGGGACCTGCCGGATGGGCACGGACGCCGACTCCGTGGTCGATCCGGAACTCGCCGTGCACGGGATCAGCGGGCTCCGGATCGCCGACGCGTCGGTGCTGCCGCGGGTGACCACGGGCAACACCAACGCGCCGGCGGTGCTGGTCGGCGAGCAGGCCGCCCGGTTCATGCTCGGCCGATGATGCGGCGCAGCCAGGAGGCGCGGGCGGCGAGCGCGGCCCGGGTCACCTCGCTGTCCGGGGCGATCCGGTCGAAACCGTGGTACGCGCCCGCCCAGACGTGCAGTTCCGTGGGCACGCCGGCCTGCCAGAGCCGCCGCGCGTACTCGACGTCCTCGTCGCGGAAGATCTCGGCCGCGCCGACCTCGATGAAGGCGGGCGGGAGTCCGGCGAGATCGGTCGCGGTCGCCGGAACGGCGTACGGCGAGGTCTGTCCGTTCAGGAGGGAACGCCAGCCGAATTCGTTGGCGGCCCGGCCCCATACCCCGCGCTCGGCGAATTCCACTGTGGACGCGGAGTCGTTGCGGCTGTCGATCATCGGGCACAGCAGGAGCTGACCGGCCAGCGCCGGTCCGCCGCGATCCCTGGCCAGCAAGGCGATCCCCGCGCTGAGCCCGCCTCCCGCGCTGCCGCCGCCCACGATCAACCGGCCAGGGTCGAAGCCGAGTTCGCTCGCGTGCTCGACCATCCAGGTCAAGCCCGCGTAGCAGTCTTCGATCGGCGCCGGATGCGGATGTTCGGGGGCGAGCCGATAGTCCACCGTCACCGCGACGAAGCCGAACTCCTCGACGAGGGTGACCATTCTGGGCAGGTCGGCGAACCGGTCGTCCAGCACCATCCCGCCGCCGTGGATGTTGTAGAACCCCGGTGCGTCCTCGGCGTCCCTCGGCTTGACGACCGTGACGACCACCTCGGTGCCAGGGACTTCGTGATCTTCCCAGACGAGATCCCGGTCGCCGATCGCCTCGGCACAACTCAGGTTCCCGTCGGCCAGCGCCCGCCGGATCTCCGCCAGCGATCCGGCGTCCAGCGGCGGCCCGGAAGGCAGCCCGGCCAGTGCTTCGGCGAGTTCGGGATCGAAGGCCGTCACGGTCCCTCCGGGTCGACGACGCCCCGGTCGGCCCAGTACGGCTCGACGAGCTCGCGGAGCTGTTCCGCGCCCACGCGCTCGACGAGGTCGACGGCGCCCAGATTGTCCTTGAGCTGCCGGGTGCTCGTCGCGCCGAAGAGAGTGGTCGTGTTGGCCGGGTGGGTGAGGGTGAAGGCGAGACACAGCTGCGCCGGTGTCGCGTCCAGCCCGGCCGCGATCTTGGCCAGTTCCGGCGCGGAGGCGGCGATGCGTTCGCGGATGTCGCCGGGGTCGCGGCCGACCTGGCGCGCGCCGCTGTTCTTGCCCAGCAGGATCCCGCCTTCGAAGATGTCCGACGACTGGAGCGTCACCCCGAGCTCGCCGAAGACCTTACCGAAGGGTTCACCGTCCGGAATGGACCGTCGCGCGACGCTGTATTTGAGTTGCGCGATCGCGGGCCCGGGCACGTTCTCGGCGGCGGCGAAATCGTGCAGTGCCCGGATCGTGGTCGCGGACCAGTTGTTGACGCCCCACTGCCGGATGAGCCCGGCTTCGCGGAGTTCGTTCAGATCGAGCACCAGCCGGTGCAGATCGGTGTCGTCGTTCCGGAGATCGCCCAGCACCACCAGGTCGGCGTGGTCGACGCCCGCGCGGAAGAGCGCGTTGTCCAGCTGGCCGCGGAGACCGTGCTCCGGATACCCCTCCAGCCAGAGCTTGGCCGAGAACAGGTAGTCGTCCCTGCGCAGCCCGGCCGCGCGGACCATCGCGGAGAACAACACGTCGGTGAAGACCGGTGCGGCGCCGGGGAAACCGTAGACGCCGACGTCGAAGAGCGTGATACCGGAATCGACCGCCGTGCGGACGAGGTCGACCGCCTCGCGGAAGTCCATCCGGTCGTAGGTGTGCCAGGAGCCGAGCGAGAGCACGCCGGTGAGCGGGCCGTCGCGGCCGATCCGGCGCTGGGGGATGGTCATGGATTCTCCTAGGGCTGAGTGACGGAGCTGGGGTGTGTTCGGGAAACCGGCGTACGCGTGAACCCGCCCCGGCCGAAGGCCCCGCTATCGCGGTGGCAGGGCGCCCCGTTCGGCCAAGGTACGCGTTCGACCACCAGGCGTCCTGCCGACGTCGATCGCGGTCGCGGGTTCACCGGCGGATATCACGGCAGACGGGGATCGATGACGGCTTTGAGTTCGCCGAGCCGGGACATCGACTCGACGCTCCGCGAAGCTCGGGAAAGACCGACGGGCGGGCTGAAGAGTTCGTCCCACGGCAGCCGGTCGGCGAACGTGCGGAAGAAGTCCACCGAGCGGTGGTAGTCGGCGATGTCGCCGTTGAGGGATCCGACGACCGTGAGTTCCTTGCCCATCACGGTGCCCAGTGCCAAGGGGGAAGGCGCGGGACCGGTGGACCCGACGATCGCGATCGTCCCGCGCTGGGCGGCGAAGGCGACGGCCTCCTCGCCGATGGTCGGCCCGCCGGCGAAGTCGAAGACGTGGTCGGCGCCCCGGCCGCCGGTGAGTTCCTTGACCCGCTCGACGCGGTCTTCGACGGTGCCGTCGACCGGGATCGTCGCCGTGGCCCCGAAACGCTCGGCTGTCTTCAGCCGGTCGGCCGGTCCGCCGATGGTGATCACGTCACCCGCGCCGGAGATCCGCGCGACCGCGGTGGCGAACACGCCCAGCGCGCCCGCGCCCTGGATCACGACGGTCGCACCGGGACGGATCCCGCCCGAGCGCGAGACGGCTCGCAGCACGGTTTTGCCCGCACAGCCCGACATGGACGCCCAAGTGTCCTTGACGTCGTCGGGCAGGAGCAGCTTCGCCGCGCCAGGAGTCACGTAGCAGTACCGCACGAGGCCGCCGGTGGCGTACGGGAAGACGTCGGAACGCTGAAGGAAGCCGTATCCACGCTTCTCGCAGGCGACCGGCTCGCGCAGGATCGTGCAGCCGTAACACTTTCCGCAGGTCGACTCGGACCAGCCGATGCGGTCGCCCTCGGCGATCTCGCGGCCGAGCGTGTCGGTGGTGCCCGGACCGGCGGCCACCACCTCGCCGACCATTTCGTGGCCCAGCACCATCGGGAGCATGCCGGGGAAGGTCATCTGGCCGGACCAGAGGTGCACGTCGGTGCCGCACAGGGTGGTGCAGGTGATCCGGACCAGCGCGGCGCCCGGTTCCGGCTCCTCGGGCAGCGGAAGTTCCCGCAAAGTGAGCGCGGAGCCGTGTTCGGTGAGCACCGCCGCTTCGGTTCTGTTGACCATCTTTTTAGTCTACAGTCGTAGGAGAAAAAGTCCAGATCCTGGAGGAAACCATGCCGTCGCACCATATTCGCCCCGCTTCGCTCGTGGTTCGCGGCGGCCCTGTGCTCACCTTCGACCCGGCGGGCACCGTCGTTCGGGCGATGGCCGTGCGTGACGACAGGATCGTGGCTCTCGGCGATGTCGCGCTGGACCACATCGGCTCGGAGACCGAGGTGATCGACCTGGCGGGGAGAACCGTCCTGCCCGGGATCAACGATTCGCATCTCCACGCGACCTGGCTCGGCGCGCGGTGGCCGGACACGCTCATCGGCGGCGCCGGATTCACCGGGGGAGAAGAGAAAACCGTGCGCACCGCGGCCGAACGACGGGCGGCCATCCTGCGTGCGGGCGAGCTGTGCGCGTCACTGGGCATCACGAGTTACACCGAACCTGGTCTGGGTCCTGGCGAGACAGGCTGTTTCAGTGCCGAGGTCCTGGAGGAGTACGCGACGTTGGCTTCGGAAGGCCTTCTGCGAGCAAGGGTGACCGCGTTGCGGCTGTTCGGTCTGCTCGACGGTGCGAGTTCGCTCGAGGACTTCCGGCGTGGGCTCGCGACTCCGGCTCCGGCCGCGAATCCGTTGTGGCTCACCGTGCCCGGTGTGAAGGTCTTCGCCGACGGCATCCCGCCGATGCGGTCCGCGTGGACGCACCATTGCTACGCCGACGGCTCGCACGGTGCGCTGCTCGTCGATGGCGCCGACGATCCGGATCGCGCGGGCAACCTCACCGCGATGATCCGTCTCGCCCACGACGCCGGGATGACGGTGGCCGTGCATGCCACAGGGGATCGCAGCATCGAGGCCGCGCTCGGCTCGCTTCGCCGCGGAGACCACCTGGTGCACGGCGATCTGGTGACGGCGGATCAGCTCGCGCGCATGGCTTCGGCGCGCGTCGGTCTGACCACGCAGCCCGCGATCGCCGTGGCGATGCGGGGAATGCTGGCGGACGCGCTCGGTGCCGAGGTCGGTGCTCGCGCCTGGCCGCTGGCGGAAATGCTGGACTCGGGGGTTCCACTGACCCTGAGCAGTGACGCGCCGGTGGTGACTCCTGATTGGCGGGTGCACATCGCGGCGGCCGCCCGGATGCTGGACGCGTCCGAAGTGGACGCCGAGCTGATGGCCCGGTTCCTGCGCTGCTACACGACCGCGGCCGCGGAGCAGGACGGTGGGGCCGGCTGGAAGGGATCGCTGACCGTGGGCCGCGTGGCGGACTTCTGTGTGCTGGCCGCGAACCCGCTCGAGGTCGCGTTCGCGGACCTGCCGGACGTCGGTGTCGAGCTCACCGTGTCCGGCGGCCGCGTCGTGTACTCAGGTGAGCAACTGCCCGCCGTCGACCTGGAGGCTCACCCCGGTGAGATGGCCGGCGTCGGCGGAGGCGAGGAACAGGACTGACGGCACCACGTCGGCGACGGAAGCGATGGTTCCCAGGGGGATCCTCGCTTCCCAAGCCGCGCGGGCGGCGGTGTCCGAGGCGAAACCGGCGGTCATCGGAGTGAGCACGGGGCCCGGTGCGACGGCGTTGACGCGGATGCCGTGCGGTGCCAGTTCGAGTGCGGCCGAGCGGGTGAGGGCTTCGACGGCCGCCTTGGTGGCTTCGTAGTGGCCGAGCCCCGGTGTCGGCTGGCGGGCGCCGATGGAGGTGATGTTCACGATGGCGCCTCTGGTGCCGGCCGCCAGCATGTGCGCGCCGACCGCGCGGGTCATCAGGAAGGTGCCGCGGAAGTTCACCCGCATGCACAGATCGAAGACGCCGATGTCCAAACCCACCAACGGCCCGCCGCCCCCGGCGAGACCCGCGTTGTTGACCAGGACCTCCACCGGACCGAACCGATCGGTGATCAGCCCCAGCGCCGCGTCGACCGAACCGGGGTCGGAGATGTCGAGTTCGACGTGCTCCGCGCCGAGTTCGCCTGCCAGATCGTGCGCGGCGCGGACATCGACGTCGGCGATGACCACACGATCGCCAGCGGCCTGGAAGGCTTCGGCGACTCCGCGGCCGATGCCACTGGCACCGCCGGTCACCATGACAAGTCTCTTGTTCATTCTACGATCGTAGACTAAAACTGGTTTCCGTTGCCAGCGAAAGGAAATCTCGTGAACGAGAAGCAGAACGGCCTCGGCTTCGCCACCTCGGCGCTGAGCCTGGGATCCTGGAACACCTGGGACCGCATGGACTTCGAGGACGCGGTGCGCCTGCTCCGGTCCGCGATCGATTCCGGGATCACGCTTTTCGACGTCGCCCACTACGACATGGGGCCCCATTCCGAGCAGTCGCGGACGGACCTCCTCTTCGGGGAAGCCGTGCGCGCCGCCGGAATCGAACGCGACGAGTACCAGTTGTGCGGGAAGCTCTGGCTTTGGGACTACCCGAACACCGGGTTCGCCGAGCAGCTCGCGACCTCGTTCGACCGTGTCGGCGTCGACCACGCGGAAGCTGTCGTCGTCGGCGACTACTTCGAGCGCCCGGACATCCCGCGGATCGTCACCGAGGTGGCGGAGCAGATCCGGCTCGGCCGCTTCGACGTCTGGGGCGTGAACAACTGGCAGGCCGCGGACCTCGACCTCGCCCTGGAATTCGCCGCGCGCGAAGGTCTTCCGGCTCCCCGTTTCGCTCAGCTGAAGTACAGCGTCGTTCGCCGTTCGATGGCCGAGGGTTCCTTCTACGGCAGGCATTTCGAGGCCGGGCGGCTGGCCTTGCAGGCGTCGGACGTGTTCGAGGGCGGGGTCCTGCTCGGCAAGACCCCTTCGCGGAAGATCGGTGCGGACCCGGGTGGTATCCGGGAGTCGATCCGCGCCGTCGCCACACGCGTCGCCGCTGTCGCTGGGGACTTCGAGGTGAGTCCATCGCAGTTGGCGCTGGCGTTCTGTCTCGCGTACGAGCCGGTGGCGAACGTGCTGTTCGGCGTGAGCCGTCTCGCGCAGTTGGAAGACAACTTGGGCGCCGTCGCGCTGGCCGCTACCCGGGGTGCGGAGGTGCGGGCGGCGCTGGAGGACCTGTGGCTGGACCGGGAAGTGGCCGCGGACGGAACCTTCTGACCCCCCGGGTGGCGTGTCGCGAAAGCCACTTTCGGGACCTCTGGTGTCCCGAAAGTGGCTTTCGCGACGCCACCGAAGCCGTGGTCACCTAACCGAGGAACTCCAGCACCGCGGCCTTGAACTCCGGGCTCCGCAGTGCCCCGCCGTGGTCCCCGGGCACCCGCACCAGCGAGGCTCCCGGCACCAGCTCCACCAACGTCTCGATGCCCTGGCTCACCGGGTCCTCCACACCCGCCACGAAGCGGGTCGGCACGGAGACGGCACCGGAAACCGGGGCGAAAGGCTCCGCCCGCAGGTCTTCGATGCACCGCGCGAGCGCGGCCGGATTCCGCCCCGGCGCGGTGATCATATGCGCGATCATCCCCGTCAGCGGATCCGACGGCGCCTTGCCACCACCGGCGAAGGCCAGCGCGGCCGCGACGTCGACGGCACCGAACGGCTCGAAGGGGCTCACGCCGGCGAGCACGAGCCGCCGGACCGGCGCCTGCGCGGGCAGTTCCCAAGCCAGCCGGGCTCCCAGGGAATAGCCGACGACGTCTACTCCGGACAGATCCGAGACGAGCCGGCTCAGCTCGGAAGTGATCGCGACGGCACCCAGCGATCCCGACGGGGCCGGGCTGGAGCCGTGCGCGGGAAGGTCCGGTATGAGCACCTCGCGGCCCGCGGCGGTGAGCGCGGCAGGCCACCCCGTGGTGATCCAGTCGGTGTGTCCGTCGGAAGCGAATCCGTGCACCAGCAGCACGGGCGGTCCCGACACGATCTCGGGAGCGAACCGGCGCACGGCCAGGGAAGTAGTGGCAGACAACGGGATCCTTTCTCAGCTGCCGGAGGGGCGTCGGGTGCGCAGGCGCTGCATCTCGCTCAGCGTCCGCGCGCGGACGTCGACGGCGATCCGCAGCGACGATCCGATGAGGTTCAGCAGGAACACGCAGACCATGATCGTCACGCCGGGCGCGATCACCAGCCAGGGCGCCTGCACCAGGTACGACCGGCCTTCGGCGATCATGTTGCCCCAGGTCGGGGTCGGGGGAGCGATACCGAGACCGAGGAAGCTCATCGCCCCGTCCACGAGCATCGCGGCCGCGGACAGGATCACCACCTGCACCAGCGCGAGCGGCAGCACGTTCGGGAACACGTGCACGACGAGGATCTTCCACCGGCTCATCCCCGAGACCCGGGCGGCACCGATGTAGGCGCGACCGGCGATGCCGAGTACCCGGCTGCGGATGACGCGGGCGGTGAACGGCGTGAAGATCACGGTCAGCGCGATCAGCTCGGTCCAGATGCTCGCGCCGAGCGAGATCGCCAGCGCCATCGCGAGGATGATCGCCGGGAACGACATCCAGGCGTCCATCACGCGCATCAGCACCGCGTCGGCGGCGCGGAAGAACCCGCTGATCAGTCCGATCACCAGGCCGGTGAAGGCGGCGCACAGCGTGATCAAGGCGGACAGCCCGAGCGACGCGCGGCCGCCGGAGACCAGCCGGGCGAGCACGTCCCGGCCGAACGAGTCCGTCCCGAGCGGGTGCGCGGCCGACGGCGGCAGCAGCCGGTTCACCGGGTCGGTCGCGCTGACGCTCGGCAGGAAGAACGGCAGCACGATCACGGTCAGCACGATCACCGCCAGTACCGCCGTGGTGATCACCAGCATCCGGTTCCGCCGGAGCACCCGCGCCGCGCGTCCGGCGGGACGCGGTTCGCGCACCGGCGACGTCTTTTCCACGAGAGCCACGCTCACGAGACACGCACCTTCGGGTCGAGCAGCGCGTACGAAAGGTCCACCAGCAGGTTGACCAGCACGAACAGCACCGCGACGAACAACGTCACGCCCTGGATCAGCGGGAAGTCGCGAGTGGACACCGCGCCCATCAGCAGATGGCCGAGCCCCGGCACGACGAAGATGGACTCGATGATCACGATCCCGCCGACCAGCATGGCGAAGTTGCTGCCGAGCTGGGTGATCAGCGGCATCAGCGCGTTCGGCAGGACGTGCTTGGTCATGACCTGCCGTTCCGACAGCCCCTTGACCCGAGCGGTGCGCAGATACGCCAGCGGCAGCTCCCCGAGCAGGCTTTCCCGCAGGGTGAGCACGAACAATGCGGTCTGCCCGATGACCAGCACGGTCAGCGGCAGCACCAGCGCGGGCACCGCCGTCGCCGGATCGGTGAACAGGTTCTCGTAGCCGCTGGAGGGGAACCAGCGCAGCGTCACCGAGAACACGAGCACGAGCATCAGCGAGATCCAGAAGTCCGGCATCGCCATACCGAGCGCGGAGAGCCGGTCCAGCGCCCGCGCCACCGGATTGCGCGGCGACACCGCCTGCCACGAGGTGATCGCGACCGAGAGGAAGAAGCTGATCACCGTCGAGAGCACGGCGAGGGTCAGCGTCGGCAGGATGTGGTCGGCGACCACGCCGAGCACCGGCGCGTGATAAGTGATCGATGTACCGAAGTCGCCTCGCAGCACGTTCCCGGCCCAGCTGAGGTACTGCTCCCAGAGTGTTCCGTTCAGCCCCATGCTCTCCCGCAGCGCGTCCACATCGGACGGTCGCGCGGTCGGGCCGAGGATCGCCTGCGCCGGGTCGCCGGGGATCAGGCGGATGACGAAGAACATCATCGTCCCGACGATCACCAGGATGATCACCAGGTCGCGCAGCCTCCGCAGCAACAGACCGGTCATGACGCCAGCCAGGTGTTCCAGAAGACGCGGTAGAAGTCGCCGTAGCCCTTGAGCTTGGGGGAGTAGGCCGCGTACAGCTTCGACTGGCTCAGCGTGATCACCGACAACTGCTTCCAGGTGAACGCCTGGAGCTTGTCCACCACCGCTTTCGCCTGCTCGGGGGTGGTCGAGGCGTTGAACTCCGCCATGAGCGCGTCCAGTTCGGGCGACGACGAACCGTTCAGCGTGCCCAGGGTGAGCGCGGGCATCTGCGCGGGCGAGGTCAGCGCCGAGTCGAAGAACAGCGTGGTGATGTCCCAGCCGCCCGGTTCCTTGGTCAGTGTCCCGAGCATGGTTGCGAAGTCGAAGGTGTCGATCTTGGTGTTGATGCCGATCTTCGACAGGCTGTCCTGGATCAGCACGGCCCACTTGCCGAACTCCGGGTACGAGTTCGTGGTGACGATGCGGATCGTGGCACCGGCGGTGATCCCGACCTCGGCCAGCAGCCGCCTGGCCTTCTCGGGGTCGTGCGCCTTGTAGACCTCTTCGCCCGCGGTCGAATAGAACTGCTTGTTGTCCGGCGAGGCGAAGGCCCCGGTTTCGAGGGTGAGGTCCTTGCTGCCGCCGGTGGCCGCGTTGATCGCCGGCTTGTCGAGCAGCAGGTTCAGCGCCTCGCGGGCGCGAGGATCGGCGAACTTCGACCCGGTGTTGAAGTTCGGGATCACCACGTTGTCGTTGCCGCCGGGGAGGTTGTGCACGACCACGGCCGGGTTGTTGCGAAGCGGCTCGTACTGGTCGTTCGTGGGCATGATGTGGTCCCACTGGCCGGTTTGGAGGCCGTTGATCAGCGCGTCCTGGTCGGAGACCACCTTGTAGGTCACGGTGTCCAGGTACGCGTGCTTGGCGCCCGCCTGCCCGCCCCAGTCCTCTTCGGACCGGGACTTGTAGCCGTCGTACCGCTCCAGCACCAGTTCACGGCCGATGTCCCAGCTCTTGAGCTTGTACGGCCCGGTCCCGATCGCCTTGTCCTGGGCGAACCCGGTCGGCGCTACGCCGGTAAGGTTCTTCGCCTCGTAGATCTCCGTGCCCGCGCCGGCGAGTTCGTTGATCAGCGGGTAGCGCGGCTTCTTGAGCTTGATGGTCACGGTCGCCGGGTCGGCCGGCGTGATCGCCTCGATGTCGGGGGTGACCAGCTGGCCGGTGCGGTGCACCTGTTGCCATCGCTTCAGACTCGCCACGACATCCTCGGACGTCAGCGGATTGCCGTCGTGGAACGTGACGCCCTGGCGCAGCTTGAAGGTGTAGGTGAGCCGGTCCGGGCTGGTGGTGTAGTCCTCCACCAGCATGGGCCGGGCGGTGAAGCCGCGGTCCACCTCGAACAGCTTCTCGTACATCATGTTGCCGATATGCGCGGTCACCTGGCCGGGGTTGGCGACCATGTCGAGCGACTGCGGATCGGTGGGCACGGCGACCTTCAGGTTGCCGCCCCGGACCGGCGGCCCGTCGGCGGCCCCACCGCCCGCCTGACCTCCCATGCACGAGGTGAGCAGCAGGACGGTCGCCAGGCCGAGCGCGGCCTTGGTCAGGGTTCGTCTCATGGGTTCCGCACTCCAATTTCGGGGTTCGCCGCGAGGAGACGGCGGGTGTACTCGTGCCGGGCGCGGAGCCGGATCTCGTCCGGCTCGCCGATCTCGATCAGTTCGCCCCGGTACATCACGCCGACGCGGTCGGCGACCGAGAGCACCAGGCTGAGGTTGTGCGTGATGAACAGGAAGCTGAGCGCGCGGGTGCGCCGCAGTTCCAGCAGCAGGTTCATCACCTGGCCCTGCACCGAGACGTCGAGCGCGGAGGTGGGCTCGTCGGCGACGATGAGGTCGGGTTCGGCCGCGATCGCGCGCGCGATCGAGACACGCTGCCGTTGCCCGCCGGAGAGCTGCGAGGGCAGCTTCTTCGCGGTGTCGGAGGGGAGGCCGACCTCGTCGATGAGTTCGGTGACACGGCGGTCGAGCTCGGCGCCGCGGAGGCCGGTGAGCTCCCGCAGTGGTTCGGCGATGATCCGGGCGGCGGTGTGGCGTGGATCGAGCGAGCTCTGCGGGTCCTGGAAGATGAGCTGCGCGCGGCGGCGGAACGCGCGCTCGTCGCCGTCGAGCCCGGACGGGGTGCACCGGTGCTCACCGAAGGAGATGGTGCCCGAGGTAAGCGGCTCCAGCGCGCTCACCAGCCGGCCGAGCGTGGACTTGCCCGAACCGGATTCCCCGACCAGGCCGAAGAACTCGCCGGGAGCGATCTCCAGTGAGACGTCCTTGACCGCGTGCACCTCGGGCTCACGGTTCAACGAGAACCGGCCGCGACGTCCGTACACTTTGGACACGGAGTCGATGACGAGCGCGGTGCCCTCGCCGATGTCTCCGGTCTTCGCGCGGCTCAACGACCTGGTCTCGGTGGCGACCGCCGATTCACCGTTCATCGCGGCTTCCAGCAGTGCCTCGGAGATGGTGGGGAAACCGTCGCGCCTGCTGACCCCGAGCTGCGGAACGCAGTCGAGCAGAGCCTTGGTGTAGGGATGCTTCGGCGCGTACAGAATGTCCTCTGTGGACCCGAGCTCGACGAGTTCGCCGCGGTACATCACCGCGATCCGGTCCGCCACCTGCGCGGCCACGCCCATGTCGTGCGTGATGAAGACACACGCGGTGCCGTGGTCGCGGCGGACCCGGTCGAACAGGGTGAGGATCTCCGCCTGCGTGGTGACGTCCAGCGCGGTGGTCGGCTCGTCGGCGATCAGCAGGCTCGGGTCGGCCATCAGTGCCAGCGCGATCATCACGCGCTGCTGCATCCCGCCCGACATCTGGTGCGGGTAAAGGGAAAGCACCCGGTCGGTGTCGGTGAGGCCGACCTCCTTCAGCAGGCCGCGAGCCTTCGCCTCGGCCTCGCGATGCAGTGGCGTGCCCTTGCGCGTGGCCTGGCGTGGCAGGGAACCGGGCTTGCGGTAGGCCTCGATCAGCTGTTTGCCGACCCGCTGGCTCGGGTTCAGGGAATCCAGGGCCTCCTGGAAGATCATGCCGATCCGCGGGCCGCGGTACGCGCGCATCTCGTCGGCGGAAAGCCGCGTGACGTCCACCCCGTCGACGGCGATCCCGCCGCGCGTGAACACGGGCGCGACGAACTCCAGCAACCGGATGATCGACAAGGCCGTCACCGTTTTACCGCTGCCGGATTCGCCGACCACGCAGAGTGTCCGGCCTTGGTCGAGATCGAACGAAAGTTCGCGTACCAGCTCGCGTTCGGTCTCGTCGGCGATGACGCCGACGGTGAGTTCTCGTAATTCGAGCAGGGTCATGAATCCCCTTTCCCGAGCCCGCCCGGAGCGGGCCGCACTGCCGGGGAACGGACCTCCGGCGGGGGTAGTTCTACGCATGTTGACACTGGGGGAGTGCGCTGTCAATGGGTATATTCTACGAATGTAGGAAGTTGATATCCGGCGGGTTTTCCCTGGCAGTGGGCGAAAATTCGCACTGGATTCTTTTGTCTACGTCTGTAGACTCTCGACCGAAACGAGCTGAGGAGGCACCCGTGAGCGGGTCGACCAAGACTGCCGGTCCCGAGCGGATCGTGGACATCGCCGTGGGCTACATGGCGGCCAAACAACTCTTCGCGGCGAGCCGGATCGGTCTGTTCACCGCCCTCGCCGACGGACCGCTGACGGCGGCGGAACTGGCGGGAACCACCGGCAAACCGGAGAAGATCACCCGCATTCTCGGTGACGCCATGTCATCGCTAGGTCTTCTATCCCGTGTGGACGGACGGTACGAGCTGGCCCCGGACGCCGCGGAGTACTTCGGCGGCGGAGACCTCGATCTGACGCCGTTCCTGACGTTCCTCGACACGATCAGCTATCCGCACTGGCTTCAGTTCGGCCACACGGCCGACAGTGGCGAACCGGGCAAGCTGGAGATGGACGACGCGCGCTGGGGCACGTTCATGTCAGGAGTCATGACGTACAACGCCCTGCACGCCAAGATGCTGGCCGGCGCGTTCGACTTCGGCCCCTATCGAAAGCTGCTGGACCTGGGCGGCCTTTCGAGCGCGTTCGCGGTCGAAGCCATGAAGGCCAACGGCGGACTGCGCACCACGTTCGTCTTCGACCCGGGTTTCACCGAGTCGGTCACCACCGCGGCGGCCGAGGCCGGGCTCGCGGACCGGACGACCGTCGTCGGCGCGGAGACGCCCACCGCCCGACCCGACGGCGAGTTCGACCTCGTGATGGTCAACCACGTCGTCCACCGTTTCGACGCGAAGCAGAACGCGGAGATCCTGCGCAACGCCCGCGCCGCCGCCGCGCCCGGGGCGACGTTGCTGCTGCTCGACTTCTTCCTCGACGACGACGCGGTGCAGCGGCCGATCGACGCACTGCACGCGGGGGAGTACCTGGTGATCGACGGGACGGTCGTCTACCCGGAGGCCGAGGTTCGCGAGTGGCTGGGCGGGGCGGGCTGGCGGGTCACCGACCGGCTCGCGCTGCCGGGCAGCCCGCGGGTGCTGGTCGCGGAAGCGGTGTGACCATGACCCTCGATCCCGCGGTCAAGGAACTGCTCGCCCGCAGCGCCCCGTCGGAGGCGCCGGCCGGACCTCTGACCGCTCCCGAGCTGCGCGCCGCTTTCGCCGCTTCCTGGCGACGTCCCGAGTCGGTCGAAGAGGTCGGCTCGGTGTCCGAGCACGTCCTGCCGTCCGGGGTGCGGGTGCGGGTCTATCTGCCCGAGGCCGCGGATCCGGTGCCCGCGTTCGTCTGGATCCACGGGGGCGGGTGGACGATCGGCTCGATCGACGAGAACGAGGTCGCGTCGCGCGCGGTGTGCAACGCGGCGAAGGTCGCCGTCGTCGCGGTCGACTACCGGCTCGCGCCCGAGCATCCGTACCCGGCGGCCCCGGACGACTGCTACGCCGTCGTCGACTGGCTCGCCGCGGGCGGCGCGGGGCCTCCGGTGGACGGGACGCGGATCGCGGTCGGCGGGGAAAGCGCGGGCGGCAACCTGTCGACGGTGGTCTCGATGATGTCCCGTGACCGGGGCGGCCCGCCGATCGCCGCGCAGGTGCTGATCTGCCCGGTCTTCGGTCACCCGGACGACGGCTTCCGGTCCTATGTGGACTTCGCGGAGGGCTTCGGCATGACCGCCGGGGCGATGCGGTTCTTCTTCGAGCAGTACGTGCCGGATCCGGCGCACCTGAACGATCCGTACCTGCTGCCACTGCGCGCCGTCGACCTGACCGGGCTCCCGCCGGCGCTGGTGCTCACGGCCGAGTACGACGTCCTGCGCGATGAGGGGGAGGAGTTCGCGCGGCGGCTGACCGACGCGGGCACCCAGGTCGAGCTGACGCGCTATTCGGGGCAGATCCACGGCTTCTACGGCCTGTACACGGATCTCCCGGCCTCGCCGCGCTCGCACCGGCACGTGGCGAGCTTCCTGACCCGGACCTTCGACCCGCCGCATTTCGTCCTCTGAATGCGGTCAGCGGTGCCCATATGCCGGACTTGCGTGATCGGAGCCGCAACTCGCGAGTTACGCCTCCGATCACGCGAGTTACGCCTCCAAACACGCGAGTGTCGTCCTTGATCACGCGAGTCACGCCCGCGAGGTCGGCGACCCGCCGCGTTTAGTCCTCCGGATGCGGCCGTTCGTACCACGTACTACCGCATTCAGAGGACGAAATGCGGTAGTACGTGGTGTCAGGGGCGGGTGAGGCGCTCGAAGAAGGATTCGAGATGCTGCCGCTGCAGGGCGACCGTCGAGAACTCCCCGGCGACGAGGCTCATCACGTTCGCCCCGGCGTTGATCAGCACGACCTCGTCGACCAGTTGCTCGTCGGGGGTCTCGGTGACGATGTCGCCGTCCTCCCGGCCCTCGGTGAGGTACCGGTGCAGCAGGCCTCGCCAGGAGCGGATGTGCTCCAGGTACTTGTCCTGCAGTTTCGGGTTGGTCAGCGAAAGCTGCCAGAAGGTGAGCAGGACGCGCCCCGCGGCGATGCGGTCCTCGTCGATCGGCATCGACGAGACGCACAGCTCGCGGAGCGCGGTCAGCCCGCGTAGCTCGTCCAGTTCCACGTACTCGCGCATCATGCCGAGCGCGCGTTCGTAGGTGGCCTGGATGATGTCTTCCTTGCTCGGGAAGTACAGCTTGAGCGCGCCGTTGGCGAAGCCGGCGGCCGCCGCGATCTCGCGCATGGTGGCGGCCTCGATCCCGCCCTGGGTGATCAAATCCCAGGTGACGTCGACGATATGGCTACGCCGCTCGTCGTGGTCGATGATCTTCGGCATCGGCAGACCTCCCGCACTGGTTCTTCTACCAGTGTAGGAGATCAGGCGCGGTGATACACGCGGTGCCCGGCGAACCACGTTTGCGTCACCTTTGTCTTGACGAGCGCCGACGGGTCGGTTTCGAACGGATCGCGGTCCAGTACGACGAAATCCGCGGACTTCCCGGGGGCCAGCGAGCCGGTGACGTCGCCCAGGCCCATCGCGCGGGCGGCGGCCAAGGTGAAGACCTCGATGGCCTCGGTCAGGGTGATCGCCTGCTCCGGCCACAGCGCGCCGGGGAACGTACCGGTCGGGTCCTGGCGGGTGACCAGGCCGTGGATGCCTTCCCAAGCGTTCGGGGACTCGCTGACCGGCCAGTCCGAACCACCCGCGACCAGCGCGCCCTCGTCGAGCAGCGACCGATTCGGCTGCATCCGCCCGGCTCGCTCCCCGGGCAGGACCTCGGCGATGGCCGCCGGGATGACGCCGGGGACCCACAGGAACGGCGAGATGTCCGCGGCGACACCCAGCGCGGCGAAGCGCGGGAGGTCGTCGGGATGCACGAACTGGCCGTGCGCGACCTGGAAACGCGCCTCCGTGAAGCCCTCGGCGCGCACCTTCTCGACGGCGTCGAGCGTCGCGCGCACCGACGCATCCCCGGTGCAGTGCACCTTGGCCGAGAGCCCCGCCGCGGCCGCCGTGCGCAACCAGCCCACGAGTTCCTCACCCGGCATGGTGGTGGCGCCGTGGTGACAGGCCCCGTGCGCGGTGTCCGGCAGGTACGGCTCCAGGAAGGCGGCGGTGCGCGTCGGCGGCACCCCGTCGAGGAAGATCTTCACGAAGTCCGGCCGGTGATGCTCGCTCCGGTACTGACCGGCGACCTCCAGCAACGGTGCCCCGATCGGGTCGAAACCGAAGATCGGGTCGTTGATCAGCAGCGACGAAACCACCCAGGCGTGCAGCTCGCCCGCGTCGTCGAGCGCCTTGAGGGCGCCCAGGATGTCCGCGGAGACACCGGCGTCCTGGAACGCGGTGACGCCGTACGAGTGCAGCGTGCCGATTGCGTGCCGCGACGCCGCGACGTGCTGCTCCGCGGTGAGAGTCCGTGTCTCGCTGAGGGCCCGCTCGACGGCGACGCCCGCCGCTTCGAGCAGGACGCCGACCGGCTCCCCGGTCGAGGGGTCGCGGACGATCTCCCCACCGGCCGGATCGGGCGTCGAGGCGGTGACACCCGCCAGTTCCAAGGCCCGGCTGCTCACCCAGCGGTTGTGCCTGCTGTCATCGGAAAGCATGACCGGCCGCCCGCCCGCGGCCTCGTCGAGCGCGTGCCGGGCTGAGGCTCGCGAAAGGGTGGCGACCAAAGTGGACGCCCAAGCGCCGCCCACGACCCATTCGTCCGGTCCCAGCCCCGCGGCCCTCGAGCGGACGGCCGCCAGGATGTCCTCCAGCCCCGCGTCGGCGCCGAAGTTCAGCTCGAACAGGGCCGCGCGTCCGGCCAGGGCGTGGTGGTTGTGCACGTCGACCAGACCGGGCATCACGAACGCGCCTTCGAGGTCGACGACCTCGGTGCTCGGGCCGCGTTCGATGTCCTCCAGCGACAGCACCTTCCCGTCCTTGATCGCCAGCGACGACGCCCAGGGCCGGTGACCGTCCACTGTGTACACCGTGGCGTTGGTGAGGACGATGTCGGCGGTCAAGGCTCAGCTCCCGGCCGGGTCGTAGGCCTCGGGGTGCACGGTGGTACTCAGTAGCCTGCCGTGCGCGCCGAAGGTGAAGTGGGTCGGAGTGCTCCCGGTGGCGTCCAGTCCGAAAAGGACACCGTGCGAGCGCAGCCGTTTCGCGTCACGGTGGTCGGCGACGGTCACCGAAGCGCACGGGATCACCTTTTCCCGCCAGGCGAAGACGTAGATTCCCGGCCGCAGCTCGTAGACCGAGTTCTCGTCGGTGTCCGCGAGTCCTCGCTCCGGGCCCGCGAGGCACTGCCACGTGTACCAGTGCGGGCTGAGGTACACGTGCTCGTAGGCGTGCTCGGTGCTGTACACCCACAGCACCCGGCGACCGACCAGCGACGTGGTCGGGGCGAGCGATTCCCCGGACGGCTCGATACCGCCGATCGTGGCGGCCACGAAGGACTGTGTGACGCGGGGCGACGTGTCGCCGATCTTGCTCAGTACCAGCAGCGCCCGGCCGCGGCGCAGGTCCAGCAGCAGGGTGAACGCCTCGTCCTGCCGGGCCTGCGGGTGGAACTGGACGTAGTACAGATCGTCGTCGACCAGGAACGTCTCGCAGCGGTCGGTGCCCGTGCCGTGGTAGGTCCATTCGATCCGGGTGCCGGAGAAGGCGGCGGTGAACGTGGTGCCGTCTTCGCAGGCGAGTTCGAAGGTGCGGCCGTGCAGGTCGCCGACCGTGGGCGCCTTGTTCGCGTCGAAACCAGGGGCGAGACCGTCCAGCGGCAGCCAGGTGGACGTGTCGGACAGGGTCAGTTCGGGCATCGGTGCGGTCCTAGTGCTCGTGGGCGGAACAGTGATCGGCGGTGGCGCCGGAAGGCAGGTCGAGGGCCGGGTTTCGGTCCAGGAAGCCATAGGGGCGCAGGGAGAAACCGGAGTAGTCGACCGGCATGACCGGCCAGTCCTCCGGACGCGGGACATGGGTCGGGCCGAACACGTGCCACAGCACGAGATCGGTGTCGACGAGGTCGCGGTCGGCGGCGGTCCAGGCGGGGAGACCCGCGCCGCCCGGATGCGCGTTCGGGCGATCGCCCGCCGGGAAACGTTCGCCCGCGCGGTACGGCGTCGCCCACAGGTGACGGGTGGCGAACGTCGCCCGCTGGTGGACGGTCGATTCCGGCTGTGCCATCAGGGTCGCGGACGGCCGGGGCACGAGCTGGTACGCCGTGGGTTTGCCGAGCCGGTTGGTCCGCTCCGCGCTGCGGATCTCCCAGACCCGCGCTTTGGACGGATCCGCGAATCGCCGCGCCTCCTGCTCGGTCCGCAGCGGGGTCTCCTTCCAGGTGAACGCGTTCCCGTACGGGTTCTGCTCGCCCATGGGGATCCGTTCGACGTCGACCTCGACGAGCGAGTTGCGCTCGCCGTCGACGGCCACGTCCAGCCGCGCGCAGAACAGGTGCTGGTGCACCGGCGCGAACAGGCCGGGCGCGATCTCGTTGGCGTGCGGGTGGTCCGTGCCGGGGTGCGCGGCGCCGGCGAACACGACGCCGGTGGCCTTCGCCTCCAGTTCCACGGTGCCGTCGAGGTAGAGGTACCAGAAGAAGCCGTAGTCGTAGTTGCCGATGGTGGAGATCGACGAGATCACCAGCCGGCGCGACCGGCGGACCTCGGCGCGGCCGTCCAGATCCGTGTGCTTCCAGAGGATCCCGTAGTCCTCCTCGTGCATGCAGATCGCGCGCGGGATCTCGACCGGGTGGCCGTGGTCGTCGGCGACGAACGCGGGGAAGTAGTGGATGACGCCGAGGCAGTCGCAACCCAGCCGCAGGTCGTTGCCGTTCTTACCGAGCAGGTATTCGCCCGCGTCGAAGTAGCTGATCCAGAACCGGCCGGGCGCGGTGTCACCATAGGGCACCACCATCTCCGGCACCGAGGCCCGGTGGAGCACCGAGCGGTCTTGGAACGAGATCTGGTGCAGGGTCAAACCCTCGCGGGCGTTGAAGCCGACGCGGAGTTTCCAGCCCTCCCAGGTGACCTCGTTGCCGTCGACGGTGAAGCTCGGGCCCTCCGGCTGGGTGATCTCGATCGGCTTGAGGCTGGTGCGGGCCGGGACACCGTCGTAGCGGCCGTGCTCAGGCGGCACGGGGACGTCGCCCTCGTCCTCGACCCGGATGACGCGCTGCTCGGTCAGGTCGATGTGGACGATCAGACCTTCGACGGGATGCGCCCACGGGCTGTCGGACGCGTCGTCGCGCAGGAACGTCAGCGAGCGGATGACCCGGCCGGTCTCGTCGGCCCTGCCGAAGAAACCAGGGGCCAGGGGAGCGCAGAAGGCGTGCCCGATCCGGTCGCCGAGCCCGCGCCGCTCCATCGCGGCCTGCCATTCGGGGGACGCCTTGGTGATCGACGCGGCGAGGTCGTACTCCTCGAACAGGTACGCGGGCTGACCTGGGCCGCAGTCCTCGCTGGCGACCACTTCGCGCTTCGCCAGCGAGACGACCACGTCGCGCGCGCGGCCGGTCGCGGTGTCGAGCAACGTGTACTGGACACGGCGGTCGGGGGCGGCGTCGCCTTTCTCTGGCTCGATCGGCAGGACGGCCGGGAACCGGGTGGTCGCGGCGAGCAGGCCTTCGGCGGCCAGGAGCTCGCGGCCTGCGGTGAGTTCGTCGGCGGTCAGCGGGTCGAGCGGATGGGGCCTGGTCATGGTTCGCAGTCTTGCCGGTCCGGCCGGGACTGGAAAGGCCGTCGTGCGGCTGCCGACAAGAAGGGTGCACTGACGGCCAACCTCCGTGAAAGGTCCGGACCGGAGGATGACGTCATGGGACTGGAGCTCGCGGGCAAGGCCGTGCTGGTGACCGGCGCGGCGTCCGGTATCGGCCTTGCCTGCGTCCAGGCCTTCCTCGCCGAGGGCGCGCGGGTCGGCGCCCTCGACCGGGCACCCGTACCCACGCTGGCCGACGGCCTGCTGGCGATCCACGCCGACGTGACCGACGAGCCTTCGGTGGCCGCCGCGGTCGGCGCTGTGGCGAGCCGCTTCGGCGGGCTCGACGTCGTGGTCGGCTGCGCGGGGATCTCCGGGCCGGTGGGCACACCGGTCACCGAAACCTCGGCGGCGGATTTCGCCGCGCTCATGGCCGTCAACGTCACCGGCCAGTTCCTGCTGGTCAAACACGCCGCGCCCTGGCTCACCGCGTCGGGTGGCTCGGTCGTCCTGCTGGCCAGCGACTCGGCGTTCACCAGCGCGCCCGGCATGGTCCCGTACTGCGCTTCGAAGGGCGCCGTGGTCGCGATGACCAGGGCGCTCGCCGTCGATCTGCCCGGCGTCCGGGTGAACTGCGTCTGCCCGTCGGTGGTCGACACCCCGATGGCGCGCGGCGATCTCGGCGACGTGCTCGACGATCCGGCCTTCCCGGTGCAGGCTCCCGAAGAGGTCGCCTGGCAGGTGCTCCACCTCGCGTCCGCGCGTTCGCGGGCGGTCAACGGCCAGGCCGTGCTCGCCGACTTCGGCGTCTCGGCCCGCTCCGGTTTTCCCGCTTAGAAAGGACTCCGCAAGTGAAGAAGGTTGTCGCGATCACGGGAGGCGGTACCGGTATCGGCGCCGCGGTCGCCCGCCGGTACGCCGATGAGGGCGCCCAGGTGGTGGTGCTCGGACGGCGGCTCGAACCGCTGGAGAAGGTGGCGGCCGAAACCGGCGCGTACGTCGTCGCCTGCGACGCCAGCGACCGCGAAGCCGCCGAGAACGCCACGGCGGAGATCGTCGGCAAGTTCGGCAGGCTGGACGTCGTGGTGGCCAACGCCGGCGGGCACGGGCTGTCTTCGGTGGTCGACACCGGTGACGAGGAATGGGAACTGGCCCTGCGCTCGAACCTGTCCAGCGCCTTCGTGTTCTGCCGGGCCACGCTGCCCTCGCTGGTCGAGACCGGCGGCCAGGTGGTCATCGTGTCGTCGCTGGCGGGACTGTTCGCCGGGCCGAACGTCGCCGGCTACACCGTCGCGAAGCACGCGCTGATCGGGTTGACGCGCTCGATCGCGCGCGATTACGGGCCGAAGGGTGTGCGCGCGAACGCGGTCTGCCCCGGCTGGGTGCGCACGCCGATGGCGGACGGCGAGATGGACCAGTTCGCCGAGGCGGCGGGCTTCGACGGCGGCCACGACGAGGGTTACCGGCGCGTCACCGCCGAGGTCCCGCTGCGCCGTCCCGCCGAACCGGAGGAGATCGCGTCGATCGTGCGGTTCCTGGGATCTTCGGAGTCTTCGTACATCACAGGTGCGGTGATCGTGGCGGACGGCGGCGCGCACGCGGTCGATCTCCCGACTTTGGCGTTCGAACGGGCGGGGATGGGTTCTTAGTAGGTGCGCGTGAAGGCCCCCTTCCCTCGGCTCAGCCGAGGGAAGGGGGCCTTCACGCGCTTCAGGATTCGCCCAGGTAGGCCGAGTGCAGGGTGCCGGGGGAGTCCAGCAGTCCCTGTGCGGAACCCGCATAGGTGACCCGCCCCGAAGAGACCACCAGCGCGTCGCTCGCCACGCCGAGCGCGAGCTGCGTGAACTGCTCGACCAGCAGGATGGCCGCGCCCTCCTCGGCGAACCGCGTCACCATCGGCAGCAGCCGCGTGAACACCACGGGCGCGAGGCCGAGCGACATCTCGTCGATCAGCAGGAACGACGGCCGCGCGGCGAACGCGCGGGCCAGCACCACCATCTGCTGTTCGCCCCCGCTGAGCAGCGCGGCCGGTGAATCGCGGCGCTTCTCCAGTTCCGGGAACAGCTCGAACAGCTCGTCGGCCCGCGCGCGGGTGCGCGCCGTCAGCATCAGGTTCTCCAGCACGGTCAGGCCGCCGAACACCGCGCGTCCCTGCTCGATATGCGCCAGACCCCGCCGCGCGCGGGCGACCCGCGAGTGCTTCGTGATCTCGTCGGATCCGATGTGGACGGTGCCTGCCGACGCGGGCACCACGCCCGAGACGGCCTCCAGCAGGCTGGTCTTCCCGGCGCCGTTCGGGCCGACGAACGCGGTGATCCGGCCCGGCTCCAGCGTCAGGTCCACGTCCCGGATCACCGGCCCGGCCCCGCGGGTGACCGTCAGCCCCGCTATCCGCAACGCGTTCACAGCATCTCCGTTTCACCCATGTACGCCTTGAGAACGGCGGGATCGGCGAGCACTTCGGCCTGGGGGCCGGACGCCAGCACGCGGCCGAAGTCGAGGACGGTGATCGTGTCGCAGACCGAGCGCACCAGGTCGAGGTCGTGCTCGATGAGCAGCACCGACACCCCGAACCGCGCGGGAACCTGCCGCAGCCGTTCCCCGAACGCGACGTGTTCTTCGTGCGGAAGTCCCGCGGCAGGCTCGTCGAGCAGCAGGACCCGCGGCCGCGCCAGCAGATGTCCGACGACCTCGACCAGCCTGCGCGCGCCGACGTCCACTTGCGACAGTGGGGTGCGGGCGGCGGGGCAGCCGAAGAAGTCCAGGGCGTCGGCGATCTCGTCGGCGGTGAGCCGCCGCCTGGCGAGGAACTTGAGGTACGCCCCGACCGTCAGCCCCGGCGGGACGCGGTCCTGCTGGAACGTCCGGCGCAACCCGGCGCGGGCCCGGTTCGACGGTGACCCGGTGAGCGGGGCGCCGCCGAGTTCGACGGTGCCCTCGGCGTTCGGCAGGAAGCCGCTGATCGCGTCGACCAGCGTCGACTTGCCCGCGCCGTTCGGCCCGATGACCCCGAGCACCCCGTGTTCCGGGACCGATATGTCCACTGAGGACAGCGCGGCCACATGGCCGAAGTTCACGCTCAGCCCGCGGACGGTGAGCACCGGTGGACCGGGCGCCTTGGCCTCGATGACCGCGGTACCGGCCGCGAGATCGAGTTTCGCCGGTTCCTTCTTGGCCCGGCGGTACCACACCTGGCGCACCGTGGTGCCCAGGTTCCCGCCGCCGGCCAGCGCCTGGACGCCGAGCACGCCGAACACCACGAAACCCCAGTCCTGCGGGATTCCCCAGCGTTTGAGCAGTTCCGGAACGCCGACCCACAGCACCGCCCCGAACACGGCCATGTCGATCAGGTGCGCGCCCGACATGATCGCCAGCACGTACAACGCCAGCGACTGGATCGCGGTGAAACTCGCCGGGAAGGCGAGCCCCACCTGCCCGGTGAGCAGGCCGCCGCTGATCCCGCCGAGCGTGGCGCTCACCGCGAACGCGGTCAGCTTCGACATCCGCACGCTCGTGCCCGCGGCCGCCGTGCCGCGTTCGGAGAACGCCACCGCCTGCCAGGCGCTGCCCCAGCGGCCGCGGCGCAGGAAGTACACGGCGAGGCAGCACAGCACCAGCACCACGACGGCGAGCTGGAAATAGGACCGGTCGTCGGAGAAGGCGTCCGGCCGCTCGACCGAGATCCCGCTCGAGACCCCGGGGAACTGGAGCTGGACCAGCGCGAGGTCGGCCGCCGCGGCGAGCCCCAGCGTGACGACGGCGAGATTGATCCCGCGCAGCCGCAGCGCCGGCAGCCCGACGAGCACCCCGACCACCCCGGCGACGAGCCCGCCGAGCACCAGCCAGGTGAGGAACCCGCCGGGTGCCTGTGCCTCGTTCAGCGCCGACACGGTCCAGGCGCCGACGGCGCCGAAAGTCAGCTGGCACAGGGAGATCATGCCCGCGCTGCCGGTGACCACGCCGAGCCCGAGCAGGGAGATCCCGGCGACGACGGCGCTCATGCCGAGGTAGACGAAGTACCCGTCGAGTCCGACGCTCAGGCCGTAGCCCGCGGCGATCGCCACGATGGCGACCGCGAACGGTATCCCGCGTTCAGCGAGCCGCATCCCACACCTCCTTGCGCTGCGACCAGAGCAGCAGCGCGACGATCACTGCGAACGGCAGGAAGTACCGCACCACCGAAAGGCCGTCGACCTGTGCGGCCGCGCCCTGGATCAGGCCGAGGCCCAGCCCGCCCGCGACCGCGAGGTCGAGACGGCGGAACCCGCCGAGCAGGGCGGCCGCGGCCGCGGGGACCACCAGCATCGCCAGGGACGTCGCGTCGTTGGACTGCGACGGCGCCACGATCGAGATCACCAGTGTGCTGACCACCCCGGTGACCGCCCAGACCGCGACGCTGAGCCGTTTCGCCGGGATGCCCAGCAGCTCCGCCGTCGTCGGGCGTTCCGACAGCGCCCTGAGCTGGACGCCCGCCGGGGTCCGGCTCAGCACGATCCGGCTGGCCACCGCCACTAGGACGGCCAGCGCGACCGTGACCACGGTGACCTGGCTGATCACCACGCCGCCGACGGTGACCGCCGGACCGTCCAGGATCGGGTGGAACGGCTGCGGCTTGTTGCCGAACAGGATGAACGACAACGAGATCAGCAGGAGCAGCACCGCCACGGTCACCGCCGAGCGGGTGCCGGTGTCCGCCTCGGCGAGCCAGGTGGACACGATCCAGCCGAGCAGCGCGCTGAGCAGCCCGCCGAGCAGGATTCCCGCCACCGTGGCCAGCCACGTCGGCAGTCCCGCGTGGACGGACAGGAACACCGCCACGTAACAGCCGAACATCCCGGTGGCCGACTGGGCGAAGTTCACCACCCGCACCAGCCGCGACATCAGCGTCAGGCACACCGCCAACACCGCGTACAGTCCGCCGGCGGCCAGGCCTGCCAGCGCTCCCTGCAGCATGTTTCCTCCTGTGTGAAGGGAGGGAGCGGTGCGTGGTGGGGCGCGGTGGTCGTGAGTGGCGTTTCGGGTTAGAACCCGAAACGCCACTCACGACCCACGTGACCCAGCACGCACCCGGCTCCCGTTACTTCTTCGGGATCCGCAGCCAGTCGTTCGCGACGAGCTCCCATTTGTTGGTGCCGGAGGCGAGCTTGATGGGCCAGCCCGCGGTGTTGTCGTGGTGCGTCTGGCCGGGGCCGAAGACGTACGGCGTCCCGACCATCGGATCGGTGATCGGCTTCATCTCGCGCAGTGCCTTGGTCACCGACTCGCGGGTGATGTCACCCTGGATCCCGCGGATGACGTCGATGAAGTACTTCGCCGCCAGATAGCCGCCCTGGCTGAACGAGGTCAGCGGGATGTTGTTCTTGGTCATCAGCTCGCGCCAGTCCTTGTTCTGCGGGCTGGTCGCGTCGGTGAACGGGTAGAACTCGGCGGGCACGTACACCCCGGCGCCGGCGTTGGTGATGGCCTTGGCGTAGTTCTCGCTGTAG
The DNA here is from genome assembly GCF_024628825.1 of Amycolatopsis roodepoortensis. Classification (NCBI taxonomy): domain Bacteria; kingdom Bacillati; phylum Actinomycetota; class Actinomycetes; order Pseudonocardiales; family Pseudonocardiaceae; genus Amycolatopsis; species Amycolatopsis roodepoortensis. Next base: position 938,179 of record NZ_CP102415.1, on the reverse strand, counting down.
ACGCTGGTGAGCAGCAGCCACGTGACGTCGTTCCAGCCCTGCGCCGCGGCGGCCTTGAGCTGTCCGATGGAATCCGGCTCGACCGGGTTGACCGTGATCGCCTTGCAGCCCGCGTTGCGCGCCTTGACGATGTAGGAGGTGTAGTCGGAACCGCCGTAGGGCACGGTCGCGTCGAGGTACTTGAGCTTCTTGCCGGTGATGGCCGACCATTCGTCGATCGCCGCCTGGTACGACGGCAGCGTGTTGCCCGCGATCTCCAGCAGCGCGCAGATGTCGTTCAGCTTCAACGTTTCCGAGCCGTAGAGCAGGGTCAGCGTCATGTCGTGGTACGGCCCGACGTTGACCGGGGCGATGTTCGGGCTGGAGAAACAGGCCGGGTCGACGCCGATACCCTGCATGGACAGGATCTTCTGCTGCTCGTAGTACTTGTTGTTGATCTCGCACTCGATGAGGCTGGACGAGCCGACGAGCGCCACCGCCTCGTCACGGCCGACGACCTCGCGGGCCGCGGCGGCCGCGGCCGCCGGGTCACCCTTGTCGTCGAGGGCCTTGTACTGGATCTGCCTGCCGTTCACGCCGCCGCTCGCGTTGGCCGCGTCGAAGACCGCCTTGGCCGCCTGGGAGGCCTCGGGGAACGTCGCCGCGCCGCTCAGCGCGTTGACCGATCCGACCACGATCGGCCCGCTCGAACCGCTATCGGAGCCGGCGCAGCCCGCCGTGGCGAGCAGGACGGCCGAGGCGAGGGCGACGAGACGCCGCGCGGGTTTCACCGGTTCCCCATGGCTTCGGCGACGGGAACGGAGTCGACGATCTGCTCGAACGACGTGACCTCGCCGCCGTCGAACTTCCACACATGCGCGACGCGGGCGGTGAACGAGCGGCCGGTCTCGCGGTGCTTGCCGTGGTAAGTCCCGATGCCGATCACCGTGTCACCGGCGTCGTGAAGGCCGTCGAGGGTGAAGGTGTAGCCGTCCCAGTCCTTCGCGATCGCGCCGAAGACGTTGTCGCGCACCTCTTCCGGGCCGGTGTACGTTCCGGCGTATGGGAAACCGGCCGCCTCCGTCCACGTCGTCGTGGGACCGAGCGGGGCCAGCATGCCCGCCAGATCTCCCCGGTCGCTCGCGGCGTAGTGCGCGGCGATGATGTCTAGATTGGACACTGGGGCTCCTTAGACCGGTTGCGCGTCGGGATAGGCGACGGCGCCGAGTGGGTAGATGTGCCCGCCCGCGCGGGAATGTTCCGACCGGCCGTCGCCGGTCAGGCCGAGGAAGACGCCGGTGGTCTTCAGCGCGTAGCCGAGGTCGTGCAGCCACACACTGGCCACGGCGATGCGGAATTCGCGGAAACAGAACAGGTAGAGCCCGTCCTGGAACTTCCACACCGTCGACAGGTCCATGTCCCCGTGGCCGCGCTGCACGCCTTCGAGGCATTGCCAGGCATAACGTTGCGAGGACACATACACGTGCTCGTAGAGGTGTTCGGGGCTGTAGCGGTAGATGTTGCGCTTGCCGATCAGGTCGCGCGAGGGACCTGGCACCTCGCCGGCCGGCGTGCCCGCGTCGGTCGTGCCGGACCAGAACGTCTGGGAGACACGGGGAACGCCTTCGACGTCTTCGGCGCCGATCACCGAACGCACGGCGAGCGCGCGATGCGTCGTCGTGGAGAAGACGACGGTGAGGGCTTTCCCTTCGACGCTGGTGTGTGGGAGATTGACGAAGAAGACGTCTTCCCGGACGGCGACCGCGTCGTAGGGATCCTTGATGCCGTTGCAGGTGACGGTTTCAGCGTCTTCGAACCGCAGCGCGAGCGTCTTCCCGTCGTCGAGGGTGACGGTGAGCTCGCGTCCCGACAGGTCCGCGTTCGGCAGGCGGTAGGTGGCTATTCCGGCGGCGAACTCGTCATAGGTGCGCCACTGTTCCTCGGGTGCTTCGGGCATGCGGTCATCGTCGGGGCGGCCGCCCGCGAAGGGGAAGCCGTCACGCGCTGGGCGGCAACAACCGGTCGCTCACGGTCAAGCCGCGGCGCAGTTCGCTCGGCGAGCAGCCGAATTCCGTCTTGAACACCCGGCTGAAATGCGGCGCGTCGACGAAACCCCACTTCGCCGCGATGGCCGCGACGGGCCGGGAACTGTGCACGGGGTCGAGCAGTTCGCGGCGGCAGTGTTCGAGCCGCCGGGTGCGGATCCAGCCCGAGACCGTCGTGCCCTGTTCGTGGAAGAGACCGTGCAGATGCCGGGTGGAGATGTAGTGCTCGGCGGCGATCTGCGCCGGGCCGAGATCGGTGGAGGAGAGGTTCGCGTCGATGTAGGCGAGCACGCGGCGCATCAGCTCGTGGTGCGGCCCGGCGGTCGCGCGGGCGAGGTCCAGTTCACTCGCGAAGAGCGTGGCGAGCAGATCGACCGCCGTATGCGCGAGCCGGACGCCCGCCGGCCCGCCGAGCTGGTCGAGGTTGCTGCCGAGCTGCGCGAGGAAGGGCACCACCACGTTGCCCATGCCCCGCTTGCCCGACATCGGCACCGCGGTCAGCTGGCCGACCAGGTCGCGGGGGAGATCGATGAGCCGCTGCGGGAACATCACCACGAGCGTGCGGAAATCCTCTTCGAACGCCAGGGTGTACGGCCGGTGCGTGTCGTACAACGCCACGTCTCCGGGGCGCAGCATCGCCTCGCGGTTGTCCTGCACCAAGAGCCCGGTCCCGGACAGGATCAGGCTCAGCTTGTAGTAGTGCCGGTCCGCCCTGGCGATGAGCTCGGGCGTCCGTTCGACCACGTGCGCCGACGCGGTCACCTCGGTCAGCTGGACGTCGTCCGCGCCGCACGAGCGGATACGGCCGCGGAAGTGGTCCCGGTGCTCGCTCGTCACGTGCAGCGGCACGAAGGATTGCGACACCACCGTGCGGAAATCGGTGAAATCTCGCGCGACCGTGGTGGTGGTCGGGTCGGCGGTGGCGGTGGTCACGGGGGTCACCTCGCAGCATCGGGGGGTGAATTTCATATACGATAAGCGATACGATGCTGGCGGGCAATGATCGTGACGAGGTCAGTCGGCGAGGCGGAACAGGAGGGTCCTCGGGTCCACGTCGACGGGTACCACCGTGCCCGTTTCGTAGCGGCCGACGTCTTCGGTGAGCACGCGCGCGCTGAACGGCGTCACCCCCGGACCGGTGACGACGAGGTCGACGTCGTCCGCGGGAGTGCTCACTTCGCCGACCCAGATCCGTTTGCTGGACACGACTTCGGCGTTGGCGCGGACCCCCGACCGGTCGAGCCCGCGGTGGGCCTCACGGGCCTTGGCGTTCTGCCGCAGATGCGATCCGACGGTGCCCAGCCCGCCGAGCGTGAACACGACGCCCATGGCGATGACGACCAGGCGGTCGTCATCGCCGGGCGCGAAGCGGGTGCTGATCCAGAGCAGGGCCGGGCCGATCAGGACCAGGACGGTCATGAAGAAGCCCAGAAGGCAGCCGATGACGGTGAAGGCGGGCAGCTCCGGGGCTTCCTTGCCTTCGCGATCCGTCGTCACGGCCGTGAGGTTACGGGCCGGTTTCCGCCGCCGGTCCGGTAAAAATGCCCGCTTGCGGCCGCGTCGAGACGGGCCCGTGGTCGGTCGATCACTCGCGAGCTGACGTTGCCGTCCTTTGTGGACGCGCGGCCGTCACCGGTCGGGCAAGGCGAGGCAAAGAGCGTCCAGTGCGGCACCGAAGGCGTGTTCGGAGGGGGTGCCGTACCCGATGACCAAGCCCTCGCGTCGAGGCATCGCACTGTCCGGATGCGGATACGCGGCGAGGCCGTCGAGAGCGAGCCCCTGGCGCCGTGCGGCGCGCAGCGCGGCTTCTTCGGTACCGGCGGGCAGTTCGAGCACGGCGTGCAGCCCCGCGGCGATTCCGCTGACCGTGATGTGCGGGGCGCGTTCGGCGAGTGTGGTTGTGAGCAGGTCGCGTCGGTGCCGGTAGACCTTCCGCATCCGGCGCAGATGCCGGTCGTAGGCGCCGCAGGTGAGGAAGTCGGCGAGGGTGAGCTGATCGACGACGCCCGACCAGATCTCCCGCGGTCCCTTGGCGGCGACGATCTCGTCCGCCAGCCAGCCGGGCACGGCCAGCCAGCCCAGCCGGAGTGCGGGGGAGAGGCTCTTGCTGGCCGAACCGAAATAGACGACGTGATCGGGGTCGAGACCTTGTACGGCGCCGACCGGCTCGCGGTCGTAGCGGAACTCGCCGTCGTAATCGTCCTCGAGGAGCAGGCCGCCGGTCGCGCGTGCCCAGTCGATGACCGCGGCCCGCCGCTCCGGAAGCAGGGCGCCTCCCATCGGGAACTGGTGGGCGGGGGTCAACAGGACGGCGTCCGCGCCGGTGCCGTCGAGCTCCTCGACGCGTGCTCCGTGGGCGTCCACCGTCAACGGCACCGTTTTCAGCCCGGCCTCTTCGAGCAGCGAGCGGTGGAACTCGAGTCCGTACGACTCCACGGCGACCGGGCCGCGCAGGACCCGGCGTACCAGGCTCAGCCCATGCGCGAATCCGGAGCAGACCACGATCCGATCCGGTTCCGTGCGTACGCCCCGGGTCCGCGCCAGATACTCCACCAGAGCCGCCCGCAACTCCGGCCTGCCGCGCGGATCGCCGGCGCCGAAGGCCTCGTTGGGAGCGATCGAGAGCGCCCGCCGGGCCGAAGCCGCCCAGGCCGAGCGCGGAAAGGCGGAGGCGTCCGGAGAACTGGGCATCAGGTCGTGGAGCACGCGGAGTGAAGCCGGGCGCGCCGGACCTCGTGAACGACCGGGTTCCAGCGGGGTGGCGCGATGCGCGACGCGCGTTCCCGACCCTTGGCGGGTGATGAGCCAGCCTTCTTCGGCCAGCTCCGCGTACGCGTCGGCGACGGTGTTGCGAGCGATGCCCAGGTCGGCGGCGAGGGCGCGATAGGGCGGCAGCCGGGTGCCGGGCGCGAGCCGTTCGGACCGGATCGCTTCACGCAAGGCCCGCATCAGCCGGAACCGCAGGCTCCCGCTGCCGGCGAGCTCCAGATGCAGATCGCTGCCCCGGTCCATCACGACCCCTCAGACTGACGGTGATTGACCCATGAAATCTCCACGGGAATGCACCATACCGTGGGCCACTTGCGCTCCTAATGTCCTTGCCATGACCAAAGTTCACATTCCCGAGCGGATGGATTTCTCCCGCGTCGCCCCGCGGGTCTTCAAGGCCGTGCTGGCCCTGGACGCCGCGGCCCGTGCCGGTCTGGATCCGGTCCTTCTCGAACTCGTGCAGATTCGCGCGTCCCAGCTCAACAGGTGCGCGTACTGCATCGACTACCACACCAACGACGCGCGCAAGGCGGGCGAAACCGAAGAGCGCGTCAATCAGCTGATCGCTTGGGAAGAGTCCAGCCTCTACACCGCGAAGGAGCGCGCGGCGCTCGCCCTCACCGAAGCCGTGACCTTGCTGCCACAAGGGGTTTCGGACGAGGTGTACGACCAGGCGGCTCTGCACTTCGAGGACACGGAGCTCGCCCAGCTCATCGCGCTGATCTTCACGGTCAACGCCTGGAACCGGATGAACGTGACCACTCGCAAGACCCCAGGCACCGAATAGCCGCTCCCCGCACACCAACGGCGATGGCCGCTCGCGCGCGGCCATCGCCCCTGCTCTCGAAAGGCTCACCTCGTGACCGCCGCCGAAACCCTGCCCAGGAGCCACTCACCGGTCAAGGGCTGGTTCGCCGTCCTGGCCGTGACACTGGGCATCTTCGCCCTGATGACCTCCGAACTGTTGCCCGTCGGCCTGCTCACACCGATCGGCTCGGCCTTGGACATCTCCCCGGGAACGGCGGGTCTGATGGTCACCGTGCCCGGGCTGGTCGCCGCGATATCGGCACCACTGGTGACCGTGGCCATCGGCAAGACCGACCGGCGGCTGGTGCTGGCGGTGCTGGTCGGTCTCGTGGGCGCGGCCAACCTGGCTTCCGCGTTCGCCACCGGCTTCGCGCTCGTTCTCGTCGCCCGCTTCCTGATCGGGATCAGTGTCGGCGGTTTCTGGGCGCTCGCAGGCGGTATCGCGCTGCGCCTGGTACCGAAACACCACGTCGCCCGCGCCACCGCCGTCATCTTCGGCGGGGTCGAGACGGCCTCGGTGCTGGGCGTGCCCGCCGGTACGCTGCTCGGCGACCTCGGCGGCTGGCGCACGGCCTTCGCGGCCGTGGGCGTCCTCGGCCTGATTTCCTTGGCCTGCATGGTCTTCCTGATGCCGAAGGTGGAGCCGGACCAGACGATCACCTTCGCGGATCTGCCGCGCGTGTTCCGTTCGCACGCCGCAGTCCGCGTGGGTATCGCGATGACCTTCCTGGTCGTCACCGGTCACTTCGTCGCCTACACCTTCGTTCGGCCGATCCTTCAGGAAGACGGCGTCGCCGACGGCATGATCGGTGTGGTGCTGCTGATCTTCGGGGCCGCCGGCATCTGCGGGAACTTCCTCGCGGGCGCACTGATCGACCGGTACCTGCGGCAGACCGTGTGGGGGATCGGCGTGGTCCTCGCGACGGCCATGGCCGTGTTCGCCGTGACCGACAACAGCACTTTCTCGGCCGCCGCGATCCTCGTCCTCTGGGGGCTGGGCTACGGCGCCGTTCCCGTCACCTTCCAGACCTGGATCCTCGCCGCCGCACCGGAAGCGACCGAGGCGGCTTCCTCGCTGTACGTGTCGGCGTTCAATCTGTCCATCGCCCTCGGCGCGCTCTTCGGTGGCTTGGCCGTCGACGCCGTCACCACCGTCAGTGTGCTGTGGATCGGCGGAGCACTGGTGCTGCTGGCGCTTCCGGTGGTGGGGCGGGGGAGAGGGTGAACTCGAAACGATCCCCTTACGCGAGCGCGGCGGGGAGTGTTTCGAAGCCGCGCAGGATCCGGGTCTCGCGCCGGCGTGCCCCGTCGAGCAGCCGCAGGCCGGGGAAGCGTTCGAAGATCGACCGCAGCCCGATCTCGCCTTCCATCCTCGCCAGTGAAGCGCCGAGACAATAGTGCCGACCCGCGCCGAACGAGACGTGATCCCGCGCGTTCGCCCGCTCGACGTCGAAGGTGGCGGGGTCGTCGAAGATCTCCGGGTCCCGGTTGGCGCCCGCGAGCACGGTGGTGACGATCGCGCCGCGCTCGATCCGGGTCCCGCCGATCTCGGTGTCCCGCGCGGAAAGCCTGCCGGTGAGCAGCACCGGCGGGTCGTAGCGCAGGATCTCGTCGACGGCGTTGCTCCACAGGTCCGGATTCGCCCGCAATTTCGCGAGTTCGCCCGGGTGCCGGGTGAGCAGGGCGATGCCGTTGCCGAGGAGGTTGACGGTCGTCTCGAAGCCGGCCGCCAGCACCAGTCCTGCCGTGGCCTTGAGTTCCCGCTCGGTCAGGCCGACGCCGTCCTCGCGGGCGGCGATCAGCTTGCTGAGCAGGTTGTCGCCCGGGTTCTTCCGCAGTTTCTCCAGATGCAGCGTGAGCCACGAGTCGAACTCGGCCAGCGTCGCCTCCACCGTCCGGAAGGTCCGCCACGGCAGGCCGAGGTCGAGGCTCGGGGCCGCGGCGCCGCCCAACGCGAGCACCTTGTCGCGTTCTTCCGGCGGGACGCCGAGGATCTGGCTGATCACGGTGACCGGCAAGAGCCCGCAGTACCGCTCGATGAGGTCGACGGGGTCCGCCGGGTCGAGGCCGTCGAGCAGTTCGTCGGCGATCGCCTGCGTGCGCTCCCGCAGTTGCTCGACGGCGCGGGCGGTGAAGACGCGGGTCACCAGCTTCCGGTAGCGCGTGTGGTCGGGCGGTTCGCTGGCGAGCAGCGACGGCGGCTCGATCGGGTGGATCAGCCCCGACGACGACCACGCGATCAGCCGGTTGAGCAGCGGGTTGTCCGGGACGAACCGCACGGTCTTGAACGCGTCGCTGGTCAGCACCTCTTTGCACGCCGAGTGCCGGGTGCTGACGTGGCCGACCCGGGTGGTGGCGATGGCGCCGTGCGCGCGGATCTCGTCGAACAGTCCGCTCAGATCCGCTCCGCCGCTCGCCTCGACCGAGAGCCTGCCCTGGAGATCGCCCCGGCGCGCCGCGGCCCGCAGGGCGACGCGGGGGATGGCGTGGCCGATGCTCCAGCGGGTGACCGGTTTGGCGATCGCCTCCGCCTTGTGCCGGAAGGGAGCGGTCTTGAGTGCGAACATCAGGACTCCGTCCGTGCGGGTTCCCCATGGAAGGTATCGGAACGACGTGTCAGTAGCCAGCGGCTCCGAGCTCCGCGGAGCGGTGAGTTGCGCAGGGCGCGCCGGGTTGGCAGCGTGCGCGGTGTCCCGCCACGAAGAAAGGTGTTCCGATGCCGCAAGACCAGCCGGATTTGAAACCTCGTTCGCGCGACGTGACCGACGGCCTGGAGCGTGCGGCGGCCCGCGGCATGCTCCGCGCGGTCGGGATGGGCGACGACGACTTCGCCAAACCGCAGATCGGGGTGGCGTCCTCCTGGAACGAGATCACGCCGTGCAACCTGTCGCTCGACCGGCTGGCCAAGGCGGTCAAGAACGGCGTGCACGCCGGCGGCGGCTACCCGCTGGAGTTCGGCACGATCTCGGTGTCCGACGGCATTTCCATGGGCCACGAGGGAATGCACTTCTCGCTGGTGTCCCGCGAGGTGATCGCCGATTCGGTCGAGACGGTGATGATGGCCGAGCGGCTGGACGGCTCCGTGCTGCTGGCGGGCTGCGACAAATCCCTGCCGGGCATGCTGATGGCGGCGGCGCGGCTCGATCTCGCGTCGGTCTTCCTTTACGCGGGCTCGATCATGCCCGGTCAGGTGGACGGCCAGGACGTCACGATCATCGACGCGTTCGAGGCTGTCGGCGCCTGCCTGGCCGGCAAGATCACCCGCGCCGAGGTGGACAAGATCGAGCGCGCGATCTGTCCCGGCGAAGGCGCCTGCGGCGGGATGTACACCGCCAACACGATGGCGTCGGTCGCGGAAGCGCTCGGTATGTCGCTGCCCGGGTCGGCCGCTCCGCCCGCCGTCGACAGGCGCCGTGACGGGTTCGCCCACCGGTCGGGGGAGGCCGTCGTCGGGATGCTCCGCCAGGGCATCACCGCGCGGCAGATCATGACCATGGAGGCCTTCGAGAACGCCATCGCCGTCGTGATGGCGCTGGGCGGTTCGACCAACGCCGTCCTCCACCTGCTCGCGATCGCGCGCGAGGCGGAGGTCGATCTGCGCATCGACGACTTCAACCGGATCGGGGACAAAGTCCCGCACCTCGGCGACCTGAAGCCGTTCGGGAAGTACGTGATGAACGACGTCGACAAGGTCGGCGGTATCCCCGTGGTGATGAAGGCGCTGCTCGACGCGGGGCTCATGCACGGCGACGTGCTCACCGTGACCGGCAAGACCATGGCGGAGAACCTCGAAGGCATCGCCCCGGCCGGGGTCGACGGCGAGATCATCCGCCCGCTCGACCGCCCGATCCACAAGACCGGCGGGCTGACCATCCTCAAGGGATCGCTGGCGCCCGAAGGCGCGGTGGTGAAGTCGGCGGGCTTCGACGAATCGACGTTCACCGGCACCGCGCGGGTGTTCGACGGCGAACGGGCCGCTCTCGACGCGCTCGCCGAGGGCCGGATCGTCGCCGGGGACGTCGTCGTCATCCGCTACGAAGGCCCCAAGGGCGGGCCGGGGATGCGGGAGATGCTCGCCATCACCGGCGCGATCAAGGGCGCCGGACTCGGGAAGGACGTCCTGCTCATCACCGACGGCCGGTTCAGCGGCGGCACGACCGGGCTCTGCGTCGGCCACATCGCCCCCGAGGCCGTCGACGCCGGGCCGATCGCGTTCGTGCGGGACGGCGACCCGATCACCCTCGACGTCGCGAACCGGACACTGGAGGTCGAGATCGACGACATCGAGGCACGCAAGGAGGGCTGGACCCCCAAGCCCCCGGCGTACACGCGCGGAGTGCTCGGCAAGTACGCCAAGGTCGTCCGCAGCGCCGCGCACGGAGCCGTTTGCGAGTAGAGCGGCCGTGTGCCACTCGGCTTGTTCGATGGGCTCATGAGGATTACTGCGGGTGAGGTGTGTGGGAATAGGGATGTTGAACGTCCCTATTCCCACACACCCCGTCGTGACCGGACCAGTCGCGCCCCGAAATCCACACAGCCGACGTTCTGGGACGGACGTGATGCGACACGGTCTCGCGAGTCACCACGAACGGGTGATGCGTACGGCGGAGAGACGCGAGTACGTAATTCACCCGATGTGCCCCGCTACTCCGGAGTAGCAGACTCGGCGGCCCGACGATTCCCGCTGCTCCGGAGGTCGATGATGACCCTGACCGCGTCCCACGCCCCAGCCCGTACCGCCGCCCTCGTGATCGCCCGCGTGGTCGTCGACGGGATCCGGCACTCGCTGCCGGAGCACGCGCCACTGTTCGACGCGCGGGCCACGGAGTTCGTCGCCTCGGTACTGGAGCACGACGGGACGAACCTGGGCATCGCGGCGGGTGCGGACGCCTTCCGCCGGGTCGGCGTCGCCGAATACGCGGCGGGCAAGGAACTGGAACGGCTCACTCGCGCCTACCACTCGGCGGGCCGGGCCGCCCTGCCCGCGTTGGCCTCGCTCTCCCGGCAGCCAGGGGCCGGGTCGGCGCTGATGGACACCGGGGTGGAGGCCCTGCTCCGCTGCGCGGACGTCCTGATCCGGCTGTCCACCGCCGCCTACCGCGCGGCGCACACGCCGTCGGTCGCCGAAGTGCGGCAAGACCTGCTGAGGGAGATCTTGAGCGGCCGCCCGCCGTCGAAGTGGGCGGGGCTCGCGGCGGAGGCGGGCTGGGTGCCGCCCGCCCGGGTGGTGGCCGTCGCCGCGGAGCCCGGGGCGGTCCGCGCCTCGTTCGGCCCGGAGGTGCTGGCCGACCTGACCGGCGAGTACCCGCATCTGCTCGTGCCGGACGACATCGAGATCGGCGGTGTGCTGGCGGGGGCGCGGGCGGCGGCCGGGCCGGCGGTGGCGCCCGCCGAGGCCGCCGTGTCGCTGCGGTGGGCACGCCGGACCCTCGAGCTGGTCCGGCGCGAGGTGATCGAGGACGGCCCGCTCGTGCGCTGGTCGGACCACCTGACCACGCACTGGCTCTTCGCCGACGAGGTGCTGACGACCGCGCTCGTCGAGCGCAGCCTCGCCCCGATCGACGGCCTGCCCGCGAACGAGCGCGCCAAACTCGCCGAAACCCTCGACGCCATGCTCTCCGCCCGCGGCGGGGCACCCGAGATCGCGGACAACCTCGGCGTCCACCCGCAGACGGTGCGCAACCGCCTGCGCCGTCTCCGGGTCCTGTTCGGTGCCCGGCTCGACGACCCGCAGGCGCGGCTGGACCTGAGGATCGCCCTGCGCGCGGAGCTGCTCGCGCCCGAACCGGGACGCCAGGCGACCCCGATGAAGGTGGCGTGAGGCGTCAGGCGGATTCCGCGGCCCGGGTCACCCACGTGGCGACCTGGACGCGGTTGGAGTAGCCGAGTTTGGTGAGGATGTGGTCGATATGGGTGTCCACCGTCCGCCGGGCGATGCCGAGCCGGTCGGCGATCTCCTGGTTCGTCAGCCCCTCGGCGACCACGTGCGCGATCTCGGTCTCGCGTTTCGTGAGCACCTGCGCGGCCGGGTTCCGCGGTTCGGGCGACCGTTCTTCGAGGGCGTACGCGATGGCGTCCCGGGTGGGCATCGCGGCGCCGTCGGTGAACTCCTTGACCGCGACCTCCCAGCCCAGCGCGGCGGTCACGGTCTCGGTGTCGGCGAGCAGCGGTTCGGTGAACGCCTCGTACCGCGTCGGCCAGGCGCCCACCGTGCGCCAGACGTTCATCGAGGCGCCCTGCAGGATCGCGGCCCGGTTGGGCCGTCCGGTGCGGGCGGCGCAGCCCGCCAGCACGGTGAGCGTGAACCCGACGACCACCCGGTCGTCCACCCGGGCGTGCAGGCGGAGGACCTGCTCACAACAGCGGCTCGCCACCGCGATATCACCTTGGAGGTACTCGGCGGCCGCGCGCGACCACAGTGCCCAGCCCCGCCAGAAGACCTCACCCCGCCGCTCACAGCGCTCGACGGCTTCCGCTAGTACCGCCCGGCCGCGGTCGATGTCGCCGTTCAGCCAGATGGCCAGCCCGTGGTTGTAGCTCGCCCAGAGGTCCGCGCCTTCGTCGCCGTGGGTGCGGAACAGGTCGATGGCCGTGCCGAACAGGCGCGACGCCTCGGCCATGTCGTTGCCGATCAGCGCGGCGTAGGCGCGGACGTGGAGCACGTAGGCGGCGGCGAGTTCGTCGCCGCTGGTCTCGGCTTCGGCTGTCGCCTTCTCCAGCATGCACCGGTGGGCGGGCAGGTCTCCTTGAACCAGGGCCAGGAAACCGGAGAGCCACAGCACGTGTGCCCGCTCGGGAACACCCGGCGGCGCGGCCTCGTCGAGACGGCGGACCCACATCCGGCCCTCGGTGTTCAGCCCGCGGAAGATCCAGAACTCCTTGACGTCGCGCAACATCCGCAGCCCGATGATCGCGTCCTCGGGAGCGCCGGTGCAGTAGTCGAGGGCGACCCGGAGGTTCGCGTGTTCGCGGCGCAGCCGTCCGATCCAGCCGAGCTGATCGGTCTCCAGCCATTCGGTGGCGTACCGGCCGGCGAGTTCGGCGAACCAGTCCCGGTGCCGCTTCCGGAACTCCGCCGTCCCGCCCGTCTCGCTGAGCCGGTCGACGCCGTACTCGCGCACCGATTCCAGCATGCGGTACCGCACGCCGCCGGGGTATTCCTCGCGCAGCAGGATGGACTTGTCGAGCAGCCCGTCGACGACTTCGAGTACCCGTTCGCGCGGCAGTTCGCCGCCGGAACAGACCTGTTCGGCGGCGTCGAGGTCGAAGCTGCCCGAGAACACGGACGCGCGTGCCCACAGCAGCCGTTCGGGCCCCGTGCACAGGTCGTGGCTCCAGTCGATGAGGGCCCGCATGGTCTCGTGCCGCTCCGGCCGTCCCCGCCGGTCCTTCGTGAGCACGGAGAACTGCCGGTCGAGGCGGTCGGCCAGCTGGCGCAGGGACAACGCCCGCGCGCGGACGGCAGCCAGCTCGATGGCCAGCGGCAGCCCGTCCAGCCTGCGGCACAGCCGGATCAGCGGTTCGGTGTCGGACTCGGTGAGCCGGAACGACGGCGCGACCGCGGTCGCGCGGTCCACGAACAGCCGCACGGACTCGTCGTTCATCACGCGTTCGAACGAGTCGCCCTGCTCCGGGATCGCCAGCGGCGGCACCGGCAGGACGCGTTCACCCGCCACCCCGAGCGACTGCCTGCTCGTGGCCAGCACGGTCACCTGAGGGCAGGCCCTGACGACGGTGTCGGCGAACCAGGCGCAGCTGTCGACCAGATGTTCACAGTTGTCCAGCACCAGCAGCAACCGGCTCGCCTGAAGCGCCTCGACGACCACCTCGATGGCCGGTTTCGCCGAGCGGTCACCGAAGCCGAGGACGTTCGCCACGGTCGGTACGAGCAACGCCGGTTCCCTCAGCTCGGCCAGCGACACGAACGCGACCTCGTCGCCGGTCGCCTCGTGGTGGGCCGCGGCGACGCGCCACGCCAGCCGCGTCTTGCCCACACCACCCGGCCCGGTCAGCGTGACCAGCGACGACGCGTTCAGCAGGCGCCGCGCTTCACCGGTCTCGGCGTCGCGGCCCACGTAGCTGGTCACTTCGGTGGGATCGGCGGACCACCCCGCAAGCGAGCCAACTCCGTCCGCCATGCGTTCTCCCGCCGTCGACCAGACCCCGCGTTCCGTCCGATGTAGACGGAAAACGCCCGGCTGCGGATACTAGCGGACCGGCGTCCTCCTAGCGGGGCGCTTGCTTACCGCGATCATGAGCCCAGCCCGCCAGTACCGTTCCCGCGGCCACGAGCAGCAGGAACACGAGCAACCTGCCGCCCCAGTCACCGGGTACCCAGTCGAACGCGCCCCACAACTGGGTCGCGGAATGATCGAAAAGGCTGCGGATGGCGGCCTGCGCGAAGACGGCGATGGCCACCATCCCGACGATCTGCAGCCCCAGATAGCCGCCCTTGGTCATGCTTCCTACCTCCTGGTCCTCGGTCGGCTCCCAGCTTCGCCCGCGCGATCGGGGAGCACATCGGCAGCGCGTCGCGCGTGGCCTCCGACCAAAGTCGAGCCCCGGATCGTCCTGTGTCCGGCTGCGCCGCCGCGAGCGGGTCGACCATGATGGGCCGGTGATCACCGACGCCGTCGCGCGGCCGCCCCTCCGGCTGTGGGGAGAGGCCTGGCGCCTGCTCGCCGCGGCCGGCCTCGGCGTGCTGCTCTGGCTCGTCACGGCGTCGCAGCTGCCGGTGGGCGCGTCGGGACCGAGGGTCGACTGGCTGATCACCGGCGATCCGCTGATCGCCCTCGCCTGCCTGGTCGCGCTGCTGTGGCGCCGTCGCTTCCCGGTCGTGATCACGACCGCGGTCGCCCTCGCCTCGATGGCTTCGGTGCTGGCGGCCGGCGCGGCGTTGCTGTCGCTCTGTTCGCTCGCCACCCGTCGGCGGCCCGCCGAAACGGCGTTCGTCGCGGTGTTGTCGGTGGTCACGGCGGTGCTGACCGCCGGCCTCTACCCGCAGCGCGAGGCGCCGGGGCCGTTGTGGCTGGTGATCAGCCTTCCCACCTTGCTGGTGGGCATCGTGGTGGCTGTGGGCGCCGCGATCGGGGCGCGCCGGGAAGAGGTGCGTTCCCTGCGGCAACAGGTCGAAAGCGCCGAACGGGAGCAGGCCGCGAGGGCGGCCGAGGCACGGATCATGGAGCGGCACCGGATCGCCCGCGAGATGCACGACGTCCTCGCGCACCGGGTCTCGCTGGTCGCGATGCAGGCGGGAGTGCTGGGGCACCGTCCGGATCTGCCCGCCGACCAGGTCGCGGAGCTGGCCCGCGGGATCGCCGACGGCTCCCATCAGGCGCTGGAGGAGCTGCGGGACGTCCTCGGCGTGCTGAGAGCGAGCCCCGAAGAGCTGGAGCCACCGCAGCCTTCGCTCGCGGACCTGCCGGCACTGGTCGCGGACGCGCGCGCACTGGGGCTGGACGTCACTTTGACGGCCTCGATCCCGGGTGAGCCACCCGACGCGATCGCGAGAACCGTCTACCGGGTCGTTCAGGAAGGCCTGACGAACGCGGGCAAACACGCGCCGGGGGCGAGAGTGGTCGTCACCGTCGAGGGGGAGGCCGGGGACGGCGTGCGGGCGACGATCCGGGATTCCGGTGCGGCGCGGGCGGTCGCGGGGCCGCCCACCTCGGGTTTCGGACTGCTGGGCCTCTCCGAGCGGGTCGGGCTGGCAGGCGGCGAACTGGACCACCACGCGGAACCAGGTGGCGGATTCGTCCTCACCGCGCGGTTGCCGTGGCCGGTCCGCGAAGGGAGCGAGTGAATGGGCAACGAGCGGGTGCGGGTCGTCCTCGTCGACGACGAGCACCTGGTGCGGATGGCGCTGCGGCTCATCGTCGACGGCGAGCCCGACCTCGTCGTGGTCGGCGAGGCCGCCGACGGCGACGCGGCGGTGACCGTGGTGGGGGAGCAGCGGCCCGACGTCGTCCTGATGGACGTCCGGATGCCCGGGCGCGACGGGCTGAGCGCGACCGAGGAGATCCTCCGGCTGCCGGAACCGCCCCGGATCCTGGTGCTCACGACGTTCGACTCGGACGAGATGGTGCTGGGCGCGCTGCGCGTCGGGGCGCTCGGATTCCTCCTGAAGGACACGCCGCCGCCCCGCATCCTCGCGGCGATCCGGACGGTCGCGACCGGCGAACCCGCGCTTTCGCCCGCCGCGACGTCCCGGCTGATCGCCGCGGCCACCGGGCCGCACTCGTCCGACGCGCGCCGGGCGTCCCGGGAGACCGCCCGCGACCTGCTGGCCACCCTGACCGACCGTGAACGCGAGACCGCGAACGCCATCGCGGAGGGCTTGTCCAACACCGACGTCGCGCGGAGGCTGGACATCACCGTCGCGACGGTGAAGGCGCACACCAGCAGCATGCTCGCGAAACTCGGCGTCGAGAACCGGGTGCAGATCGCCCTGCTCGTCCGCGACGCCGAAGGGTGAAACTTTTTTCCGGCGCGGTGTCGAATCCGTCGTTCCCCGGACGACGCAGTGTCGAAAGCAGTTCGAAAAGACCAAGGAGAAACCAGATGCGCATCCTGATCGCCACCGCGTTCGTCTCGCTCGACGGCGTCGTCGAAGGCCCCGGCGGGGAGCCGGGCTACCGCAACTCCGGCTGGACCTTCGACGGTATCGAGTTCGACGAAGCGGCCTACGAGCTCAAGGGGCGTGAGCAGGGCGAGGCCACCGCGATGATGATGGGCCGGGTCAGCTACCAGGCGTTCTCGCCGGTGTGGCCCGGTATGACCGAGGAGTTCGCCGAGTACAACGCGATGCCGAAGTACGTCGTCTCGACCACGCTGCGGGAGGAGGACCTCGTCGGCAACTGGGGCGAGACCACGATCCTGCGTTCGCTCGACGACGTCGCGAAGCTGAAGGAGACCGAGGGCGGGCCGATCATCATCCACGGCAGCGCGGAACTGAACCGGAACCTCGCCGACGCCGGGCTGATCGACCGCTACCACCTGCTGCTGTTCCCGGTCCTGCTCGGTGCGGGCAAGAAGCTGTTCAGCGACACCGACAAGGACAAGCAGAACCTCAAGCTCGTCGAGAGCGAGGCCTACGGCAACGGGATCCAGAAGCTGGTCTACGACGTCATCCGATGATCGGACCCCGGCCGGGCCCCGGGCCCGCGCCCTGCGATCATGAACCGCGTGACCAAACCCGTCTTCGTGCAGCCGAACCTCGACGGACCGGCGGTGGAACTGTCCGGGGTCGAGGTCCATGTCGGCCGCGTGCCACTGGTGTCGGACGTCGGCTGGCGGGTGGACTACGGCCAGCGCTGGGTGGTCCTCGGCCGCAACGGGGCCGGGAAGTCCACGATCCTTTCGGTGGCCTCGACCCAGCGGTTCCCCAGCGCGGGGACGGCCGTCGTGCTCGGCCACCGGATGGGCGCGGTCGACCTGCGTGACGTGCGGACGCATATCGGCTTCGTCGGGGCGAACCAGCGGCTGCCGGACGCGGAGAACCACGACGCGCACACGGTGGTGATGACCGGGTTCAGCGGAAGCGTGCTGCCGCTGTGGGACCGCTACGACGACACTGTCCGGGACAGGGCGGCGAAACTGCTCGAACTGGTCGGCTGCACCGAACTGCGCGACCGGCCCGTGCGCGTCTGCTCGCAGGGCGAGCGCGCCCGGGTCCGGCTCGCCAGGGCGCTCATGGCCGACCCGCTGCTGCTCCTGCTGGACGAGCCGTTCGCCGGTCTCGACCTGCCCGGCCGCGAGGATCTGCTGATGGCGCTGGAGAACCTGACGCTGGCCCAGCCGGAGCTGGCGACCGTCACCGTGACGCATCATCTGGAGGAGATCCCGGCGACGGCCACGCACGCCCTGATGGTGCGTCGCGGCAGGGTCACCGGCGCGGGCCCGATCGACGAGGTCCTCACCGGGGAGGGGCTTTCCGCCTGTTACGAACGGGATGTCGAGGTCCATCGCATCAACGGGCGGTGGGCCGCGCACGCGGTGCGACGTTCATGAAGACCCGCCGGCCCGGTCAGGCGGAAGGGCAGGGCCAAGCGAGCCGGACGACGGTCCCGGTCGGCGTGCTCGTCACCGTCGCCTCCGGCGCGAAGGCGCGGATGATCGGCAGGCCGCGGCCGCCGTCCGGGCGGCGTCCGTCGCGCCAGCGGCCCTCGTCGGCGACGCTGATCCTGACGTGACCGTCGTCGTGGGCGGCGGTCACCCGCATGACGTTGTCTTCGGTGCCGTCGGGATACGCGTGCTTGACGACGTTCGTCATCGCTTCGTAGGCGGTGAGCTTGAGATCTTCGGCCAGCTCCCGGGGAAGGCCCCGGCCGAGGGCCCATTTCGCCAGGAGGTCCCGTAACGCGGCCGCCTGTGCGGCGACCGCGGCGACCTCGAGGACCAGCTCGTCGGTGCCGTCGCGCACCGGCTCGTCGATCGGCATCACGGAGCTTCTCCTCGTCGTCCGCCGCGGTCCACGACCGCCGGATCCAACGACAAGGCTAAGGCACCGCCGGGCATCGGGACACGAGTGCCGCGCGAGCGGGCGGCTCCATCGGATATGTTCGAGACTGTCGCGTACCGATCGTGAGGGGTGGATGACGGTGACGAGCGGAGACGGCGAAACCCGGGAGGTCCCGTTCTCGGTGACCGTCGCCAGGCCCGATGGCGCCGAGGTCGTCATCGCGGTGGCGGGGGAGATCGACCTGACGACCTCCGAGGATCTCAAGGAGACCTTCGAGGACGCGCTGGAGCCCGCGCCGGGCAAGCTCGTGGTCGACCTCGAAGGCGTGGAGTTCTGCGATTCCACGGGTTTGGCGACCCTGGTCAGGATCAACGACCGGTGCAGCACGCAGGGGGTCGACCTCAGTTTCCTGCCGTCGCCCACGATCCGGCGGCTGGCTTCGAAGACGGGATTGTCCACGCTCCTGCCGCTCGCCGGATCCTGACCGGGCGGCGGCTCAGCGGTTCGGCACTTCGAGGATCGCGTGGTCGAGGTGCCGGTACACGGGGATATGGCTGTCGACGCCGAACAGCTGCAGCAGGCGCAGCACCGGCCGGGCGTCCGTGACCACGCCGGTCGTGCGGTTTTCTGAGCGGGCGCGGGCCGCGGCGGATTCGATGACCCGTAGCCCGGCGACACCGAGGAAGCCGACTTCGCTGAGGTCGAGCACCGTGGCGACGGGCAGGCGGCCCGAAAGGGCGCGTTCCAGCCGTCCCGCGGTGGCGAGGTCGATCTCCCCGGCCGCGGCGACGATGAGCAGGTCTTCGTTCCACCGGATCCGCTGAACCCGCAACAGGTTCTCGGCCGTGGGACGCGGGCGCGGAATGGTCAGGTGGAGGCCGGCGCGCACGGCGGGGCCGTCGCGGCTGCTCCGCGTGTAGGGAATGCGTTCGGTCATGATGCTGGCTCCCGGATAGCCGGGACGAAACGACAACGGGAAAGCCTGCACAACGGCTGCGCAAGTCAACTCGCCGCCGCGTCGCCCTGTGACAAGGTGCTGGGCCGCGGACATGCGGGTCGTTCGCGCGGGCTGGTGGACTCAACCTCACGTACTTCTCACCGTACGCCGCTCCTCGCGGCTGGCAAGACCATATGCGGTGAACGGCGGGATACATCCTCGTGCATGGTCACTCGCGTAACGCCTTTTCCCAGGCGAGGCCCCATTTTTCGAGCGGGTGCAACGCGTCGAGCAGTCGTTCGCCCAATGGTGTCAGGCGGTAACCCTCGCCGCCGGTCTCGACGATGCGGGCTTCGGTGAGCTCGGCGAGGCGGGTGGCGAGCACGCTCGAAGACATGAGTTCGCAGCGGCGCCGCAGTTCGCGGAAGCCGACGTCGCCCTGGCGCAGTTCCCAGATCACCCGCAGGGTCCACCGGCGTCCCAGCAGGTCGAGCGCGGCCATGAGCGGACGGCCGGTTTCGGAGCCGCGGACCGGCCGCCCGGGCCGCGGGATCGGTTCGCCGGGCATGGCACCCCCTTGTGCTTCGACTTTCGAAGCAGCATAGTGGTTCTGAAATCGAAGCACTGGAGGTGGTCATGGCCCGGATCGCGCCACTCGCCCCGCCGTACGAGGCGGACGTCGAACAAGCTCTCCGCAAGTGGATGCCGCCCGGGGTGGCGCGGGAGCCGCTGGCGCTCTTCCGCCTGCTGCAGCTCCATCCCGAGCTGGCGTCGCGGATGCGCGTCCTGGGCGCCGGTCTGCTCGCGCACGGCGGATTACCCGCGCTGGACCGGGAAATCGTCATCGCGCGGGTGACCGCCCGGTCCGGATGCCGCTACGAATGGGGTGTCCACGCCGCGGTTTTCGCGCCGGTGGTCGGTTTGACGCCGGAGCAGCTCGAAGCGACCGTGTCGGGTGACTCCGGGCATCCCGTCTGGTCGGAGCGGCATAGTGCGTTGATCCGCGCCGTCGACGAACTCCACGACACCGCAACGGTTTCCGCCGAGACGTGGGCCGCGCTCGCCGGGCACTTCCCGGCGCCACTGCTCTTGGAACTCCTCGTGCTGGCCGGCTGGTACCGGACGATCGCCAACGTCGCGAACGCGGTCGCGCTCGAAGAGGAGCCGTGGGCCGCCCCTTATCCCGGCCGCTAGGACCGGTGTGAGTCGATTTCCCTGGTGTCGTCCCGTTCCCGGCCCGAGGACTTCCAGGCGGCGAGACCGCAGAGGAGCGCCGCCGCGAAGCCGACCGCGCTGAGTGTCCCGGCCCGGACGGCACCGGTGCTGGCGAGCAGGTAGAGCTGGACCACGGCGGTGCACGCGTAGACGACCGCCAGACCCAGCCACAGCCGTTGCGGCATCATCCCCCGTCTCCGTTCGCTCGGTACGGGGTCAATCGCGGCGAGGCGGGATCGGGTTACAGGCTCCGGAAGAAGTCCGCCAGCCCGTCCCACGACTGTGCGCTCCGCCGCCGCTCCCACCACGTCCGGAACGGGGTCGACGCCATCGCGTGCCGCGTGTACGACGTCATCACCGCGCGGTACACGTTCTCCGCCTGGTCCCACGTCAGCCGTTCCTTGCGCCAGGCCAGCACCAGCCGCATCCGCATGGGGTCGCCCTTCAACGGCCGGACGACCATGCCGGGCAGTTCGGGCGCGGTGGGTTCGACGAGCTGCACCGCCTGCCCGGCGGCGATCAGGTGCCGTCCGCCGCCGTTCGGGCATTCGAACCGGATCCGCGGCGTGAACCCGGCGCGATGTGTCGCCGCGCGCAGCGACGTCAGCGAGCCGTCCTCGGGGCCGGGCGGCCCGATCCATGCTTCGTCGGCAAGGTCCGCCAGGTCGACTTCGAACCCGCCGGCGAGCGGGTGCTTCGCGGGGAGGCCGACGAACACGGGCACCCACGAGAACAGCACCCGGTGCCCGAGATGCTTCGCCAGCGGCACTTCCTGGTCGTCGGACATGGCGATGACGGCGATGTCGAGCGTCGCGCGGGCCAGCGCCTGCGCCAGCACCGTGCTGGAGGGTTCGACGTGGACGGTCACGTCCAGCCCCGGCAGCGCGTCGTCCAGCCGTTCGACGAAGGTGGGCAGACAGTCCATTTGGGACGATCCGAGCCGGACCGGTCCGTCGCCGAGCGCACCGAGGAGGTCGCTTTCGAACCGGTCGAACTCCACGAGCAGGGTCAGCGCCCGGCGCAACGTCTGCTCGCCGACCGGGGTCGGGGTCACGCCGGTATGGCTGCGGACGAACAGCGGCGCGCCGATCTGCCGTTCGAGCCGCTGGAGCAGCGAGGTCAGCGACGGCTGGGACATGCCCAGCGCGGCGGCCGCCTGCGAGAGGCTGCCCGCTTCGGCGATGGCGCAGATCGCCCGCAGGTGCCGGATCTCCAGGGCCATAGGCGGAGTCTATCGCCGCCGGTCATTACGGCCCGGCCGTTCGCGGTGCGAAGGTGCGGCCAGAACCGTGACTACCTGAAAGGGGAGCCGATGACCGGCGACCGAACCCGGCCGGATCTGCGCGCGCTGCTGGCCGCCAAAGGGTTCCGGAACTGGATCAGCGACGGGTGGGAGCCCGCCGACACCGCGGTGGACGTGCCGGCGGGTACCGCGGAGGCGGCCGCCGCCCATCGCGGCAGGCTGTCGGCGGAACTGCCCGGTCAGCGGATCGCGCTCGCGGCGGGCCGGGCCGTGGTGCGGTCCAACGACACCTTCCACGGCTTCCGCGCCGACAGCGACTTCGTCTGGCTCACCGGCTGCCAGCGTGAGGGCGCGATCCTCGTGATGACCCCGGCGGGGGACAGCCACCACGCCACGCTGTACGTCCCGCGGCCCGCCGAGGCGCACGAGCCCGACTTCGTCGGCGACGCCGACACCAGCCCGCTGTGGGTGGGCTCCGCCGCCGGACCGGCCGCGTATGAGAGCGCGCTCGGCATCGAATGCCGTCCGCTGGAGGACCTCCCGCACGGTTTGCGCGGACGGAATCCGAGCTTCCTGGTCGGTGCGGGGGTCGACCCCGCGCTCGACGCGTACCGCTTCGACCACAGCGAACGGCTCCGTACCGTCCTCGCGGAGCTCCGCCGGATCAAGGACGACTGGGAGATCGGCCAGTTGCGCGCCGCCGTCGACGCCACCGCCCTCGGGTTCGCCGACGTGTTGGCCGCGCTCCCGGAGGCGGTCCGCGGTGGCGGGGAACGCTGGCTTCAGGGCACCTTCGACCGCCGTGCCCGCACCGAGGGGACCGGACCGGGCTACACCTCCATCGTGGCGGCCGGACCGCACGCGCCGATCCTGCACTGGACGCGCTGCGACGGGCGGGTGACCGAGGACAGCCTCCTGCTGCTGGACGCCGGCGTCGAGGTGGATTCCTTGTACACGGCCGACATCACCCGCACCTTCCCGGTCGGCGGGGACTTCACGAAGGCGCAGCGCGACGTCTACGACCTCGTGCACAAGGCGCACGTCGCGGCGCTGGGCGAGGTCCGCCCCGGCCAGGACTACGGCGCGTTCCAGGCGACGGCGCTGCGCGTGCTCGCGGAGGGTCTGCACGATTGGGGCCTGCTCCCGGTGTCGGTGGACGAAGCGCTGTCGCCGGACGGGCAGCAGCACCGCCGGTACATCGTCTGCGGTACCGGCCATTTCCTCGGGCTCGACGTCCACGACTGCGCCGCCGCCCATCCGTCGGCGTACCGCGAGGGCACGCTCGCCGAGGGGATGGCGCTCGCGGTGGAACCCGGTCTGTACTTCCACGCCGGCGACCGCACCGTGCCGCCGGAGCTGCGCGGCCTCGGCGTCCGGATCGAGGACGACGTCGTGGTCACTCCAGCGGGGTACGACCTGCTCTCCGGCGGTTTCCCCTCGACCGCCGACGAGATCACCGCCTGGGTCCGGGCAGCCAGGGGGTGAAGGGCGGGCGAGGGGTAAGGCACGCTCTTGACCGTCCACAAGGGAGTTAGGGCCAAGGGTGTCTTTTGCACCTCTATGGGCACGGGTTTGCGTGTTCGGTGCTCACTTGTGCTGGCGGGGGTTGCGAAAGCCACTTTCGCAACCTCGGCGTGGGCGGGCCCGGTGCCACCCTGGCGAGCATGTCGCGAAAGCCACTTTCGAGACGTCTGATGTCCCGAAAGTGGCTTTCGCGACACCCCTCTCCGGGCCTCCACCGACCGGACCCGGGCCCGACAACGGCCTGGACCCAGTAGGTATCCAAGACACCCTTGGCTGGACCCATCGTTACCACTCACGACTCCCCTCGGAAACCGTGCCATTAGGCATTGATCAGGCATTTCACCGCACGAATATGTCCCTTGTGGACACACCCGGAGACCCCGGAGGGCCGCGGTCCGGCCCTCCGGGGTCCCCGTCAGTACCAGATCGTGTGCCCGGCGAGGATCCGCTCGGCGGCACCGGTCGTGGACAGGCCGACGGCCGGCCGGCCCACGGTGAAGTACTCGCGGAAGTCCTGGCTGAAGTGGCGGGTCATCAGCGCGATCGTGCGGTCCCAGTTCCCGCCGTCCGGACCGTCCGGCACCCACAGGTCCAGCAGCGACGAGCCGACCCGGCCCTGCACGGTGTCGCCGTCGTCCCAGCCGGGCGTCGGGCCGTCGTTCTCGAAGCTCACCGATGTCCCGTCATCACGGACGTAGCGGTAGTCGCCGAGCGCGTAGGCGGCGACGGCGTCGGCGAAACCTTCGGTCCACGCGCAGGATTCCGAGCTGTGCTTCTCGACGTAGTGCGGGTTGCAGTTGTCCACCACGGGGAAGTCGCGGCCGTAGAGCTGCCACTGGAGCCAGTGTCCCGCCTCGTGGAGGATGAGGTGCTTCGAGTCGGGCATCGACGCGCCGAGGAAGACGTAGTTCGTGTTCGGGTAGTCCCAGTAGCCGCCGTCGGCGACCTTCGGGTCCCAGACGAACGTGATCCGGTCGCAGCGGCCGTCGGACTGCCGCGCCGTCCAGCACGACGAGACCGGGTTGGCGCGTTTCCAATACAGGACGTTCAGCGTGTCCACGACCTTCCACGCCCGCTGCAGCGTCGAAGGCACCTTCACCGTGCCGAGGTCGACGGGGCCGGAGACGTTCGTGCGGCGCGCCGAGTCGAACGCGTAGTCGGTGGTGTCGTTCGCGGCCTTCACGACCCGCCACATCGAGGTGCTGCTCGACCGGAACCGCGCGTACGCCTCGGCGAGCGACGTGGTGTGGCAGGCGGTGAACCGGCCGTCGGACGCGCCGGTGATGCCGGCGGCGAGCCTGGTCGCCGTGCCGGAACCGGTGCGGCCCCACAGTTCCCAGTTCGCGTTCCGGGCCACCTGCGTGCGCAGCGGCTTGCTCGTCCCGGCTTCGGCGTCGTAGTGGTCGAAGGCGAGTGTGCCGGTGAGACAGGCGTTCGCGGCCGCCGTCGCCGGGGTGGCGGCGGTCGCGGTCAGTCCGAGGGTCGTGATGAGCACCCCGCCGAACGCCCGAAGTCGTCGGCCCGCGGATCTGCGGATCAGCTGCACGGGAATCTCCTCGCTGGAGGGAAACGACGGTGCGCCCGTGACCCTGTGTCGACGGTGACACACCGGTTGGTGATGGAGTTTCATCGCGATCCGCGCGGTCCACCATCGCGCCGCCCCATCGGCCGCGGCTATGCCCCCGGCGTCGGGAGGCGTGTCATGATGTCCGCGAACTCGATCGGCAAAGCGAACGAGGTCGTACGGTTCGACGAACGACAGGGGAGAAGCGGTGCAGGACGAGACGCCCTCGATCCGGGACATGCTGGCGGTCAACCTGCGCGCGGCCAGGGCGGCGCGGGGCATCTCGCTGTCGGAGCTCTCGCGGCGCTCGGGGATCGGCAAGGCGACGCTGTCGCAGCTGGAGTCCGGCGGTGGCAATCCGACCATCGAGACCGTGTTCAGCCTGTCCAGGGTGCTGGAGGTGGCGATCTCCGACCTGCTCGACCACCGGGCGGGCGGTGCGCTCACCGTGGTGCGCGGCGCCGACGTCGAGGTGCTCAGCGGCGAGGGAGTGGATCTCCGGCCGCTGCGGCGCATCGAGGCCGGTGACGGCGTCTTCGAGGTGTACGACCAGGTGGTGCGCGGGGACGCGCCGCAGCGTTCGCAGGGGCATGTCGGAGTCGAGCACACCGTCGTGCAGACCGGATCGCTGCTGGTCGAGGTGGCGGGGAAGACCGTCGAGGTCGGGCCCGGGGATTACGTGGCCTTCGACGCCCGTGAGCCGCATTGCTATACCGCTTCGGACGGCCCGGTGCACTCGGTGCTGCTGCTGCAGTACCGCGCCGACGAACGGCTCGACGGCAGGCCGCATCCGGTGCTGAAGGGCTGACCGCTCGCCGGGTATTGACACCCCTCCAGGACGGAACCTACGCTCCGAGCGTTCGCTTTACCGAACGCTGGAGGGTCGATGAACCGAACGCGCGTGGTCGTCCTCGGCGCGGGTATCGTCGGCGCCGCGTGCGCCCGTGAGCTGAGCCTGGCGGGTTTCGACGTCGTGGTCGTGGATCGCGGCCGTCCCGCCGGGGGAACCACTTCGCACGGCGAGGGCAACATCCTCGTCTCCGACAAGGGACCCGGCGCCGAACTCGAACTCGCCAAGCTGTCGACCGAGTTGTGGCCCCGGGTCGTCGCCGAGATCGCCGACGAGGACGCCCGCGCCGCCGCGGCGATCGAATACGACCCCAAGGGTGGCATCGTCGTCGCCACCACGGACGACGGAGCCCGCGCCCTCACCGCCTTCGCCGCGTCACAGCCCGGTGTTCGCGCGGAACCGTTGTCCCACAAGGAACTCGCCGACGCGGAGCCGGCGCTGACCCGTGAGGTGACCGCCGCGTTCCACTACCCGGAGGACGCGCAGGTCCAGCCCGCGGGCGCGGCGCTGGCCCTGCTGGGCTCCGCACTGCGTCACGGCGCCCGGCTGCGCTCCGGCACCGAAGTCGTCGGCGCGACCGTCCACAACGGACGGATAACCGGCGTCCGGGTGCCCGGTGAACTGATCGAGGCCGACGTCGTCGTGAACGCCGCGGGCCCGTGGGCGGGCCAGGTGTCGGCGCGTCTCGGCGCCGCGATCGCGGTCCGGCCCCGCCGCGGCGAGGTACTGGTGACCACGCCGATGCCCGGTGTCGTCCGGCACAAGGTGTACGACGCCGATTACGTCGGCGCGGTCGGTGCCGATTCGGGTGACCTGCAGACCTCCGCCGTCGTCGAGTCCACCTGGGGCGGCACCGTGCTGATCGGCTCGTCCCGCCGCCGGGTGGGGTTCGACGACGCGATCCGCCCGGACGTGCTGAGCGCCATCGCGGTCAAGGCGCTGCGCCTGTTCCCGGCGCTCGCCGACGTCGCGATCATGCGCGCGTACGGCGGCTTCCGGCCCTATGTCGACGATCACCTCCCGGTGCTCGGCGAGGATCCGCGGCTGGGGAATCTCTGGCACGCCACCGGGCACGAGGGCGCCGGGATCGGGCTGAGCGTCGGCACCGCCCGCCTGCTGCGCGAACTGCTCATCGGTTCGGAGCCGTCGATGCCCGTCGAAGAGTTCACTGTGGACCGTCCGGCCGTACTGGCGGAGGTGGCGGCGTGAGCGCATGGCTGCTGCCGCGCGATCGCGACCCGGTGGGCCGCACCGACCGGCCGATCCGGATCACCGTCGACGGCGAGCCCCTGACCGGGATCGCCGGGCAGAGCGTGGCGGGCGTGTTGCTCGCCGCGGGCCGGACCTCCTGGCGCACCACCCGGTCGGGGGCACCGCGCGGTGTGTTCTGCGGTATCGGCGCGTGCTTCGACTGCCTGCTCACGGT
The DNA here is from genome assembly GCF_024628825.1 of Amycolatopsis roodepoortensis. NCBI lineage: Bacteria > Bacillati > Actinomycetota > Actinomycetes > Pseudonocardiales > Pseudonocardiaceae > Amycolatopsis > Amycolatopsis roodepoortensis. Next base: position 911,360 of record NZ_CP102415.1, on the reverse strand, counting down.
GAACGACGTGCCCGACGTCCGCGCCTGCCGCCGCCCGGCCGCGGACGGGGACGAGATCCGCACCCAGTCCCGGGAGGAGACCGCGTGAACGTGGTGATCGTCGGCGCCGGGCCCGCCGGGCTCGCGGCGGCCGAACACGCGCTGCGGGCCGGTGCCCGGGTCACGGTGCTGGACCAGGCGGACACCCCTGGCGGGCAGTACCACCGGATGCTTCCCGGGGCGTACGCGGCGCGGCGTCCGGAGCGGGTCCAGCACGGGTGGGCGGAGTTCGACCGGCGGCGCCGGGTGCTTTCGCATCCGCGATGCCGGTGGTGGCCCGGCTCCACCGTCTGGGCGTTCGACCGCACGGAGAAGACGGTGCACGTCCTGCGGGGACCGTCCGATGGCTCCGGACGCGAGCGGCTGACCCTCGTCCCGGACGCGCTGATCCTGGCGACCGGCGCGCACGATCGCACCCTGCCGTTCCCCGGCTGGGAACTGCCCGGCGTGTACACCGCGGGCGCGGCGCAGGCGCTGGCGAAGGGGGAGCGGGTCGCGATCGGCGAGCGGGTGCTCGTCGCCGGGGCCGGGCCGTTCCTGCTGCCGGTCGCGGAATCGTTGCTGGGCGTCGGGGCCGAGGTGGTCGCGGTACTGGAGGCGAATCCGGTCGGGACCGTCCGAAAAGGATGGTCGTCCCGCCCGTGGCGCCTCGCCGCCCAGGCGGGGAAGGCGGGTGAACTGGCGCGGTACGCCGCGACGCTGGCCCGGCATCGGGTCCCGTACCGGGTGGGCCGGGTGGTGATCGAGGCGCGCGGCGCGGACCGCGTCCGCGAGGTCGTGACCGCGAAGGTCCGCGCCGACTGGTCGGTCGTTCCGGGCACCGAGCGCACCTACGAGGTCGACGCGGTCTGCGTCGGACACGGCTTCGTCCCGCAGCCGGAATTGGCCGTCGCCGCGGGCTGCGCGCTGCACGAGGGGTTCGTGCGGGTCGACGCCGCGCAACGGACCACAGTGGACGGTGTCTTCGCCGCGGGTGAGATCACCGGGATCGGCGGCGCGGTCACGGCGGCGGCCGAGGGAGCGGTGGCCGGCTGCGTCGCGGCCGGGGCCGAGCCGTCGCCAGGGTTGATCCGCGCCCGCGACCGGGCGCTGGCCTTCGCCGAACGCCTCGCCACGGCCCACCCCATCGGCGCGGCCTGGAAAGGCTGGCTGCGCGAAGACACGATCGTCTGCCGCTGTGAGGAGACGACGTACGGCGAACTGACGCGTGCGGCCGAGGACACGGTCTGTCCCGGCCCGCACGCCCTGAAACTCGGCACCCGGGCCGGCCTCGGCCCGTGCCAGGGCCGCATCTGCGGTCCGACCGTGTCCGAACTCTGTGGTGGTACCGAACGGCACCACCGCCCGATCGTCCAGCCGATCCGGCTGGGCGAACTCGCCGCCCGAACCGAAGGAGAACCTGGATGAGCACCCCCGACCTCGGTGGCGTCGTCGTCGCGACCGCACTCCCGTACCGGGCGGACGCGTCGGCCCCCGCCGGGCTGGCCGTGGACTACGACGCCTACGCCGCGCACTGCCGGTGGCTGGTCGACAACGGCTGCCGGGGCGTCGGCCCGAACGGCTCGCTCGGCGAATACTCGTCGCTGACCGACGAGGAACGCCGTCGCGTCGCCCGCACCGCGATCGAAACCGTCGGTGACGACGGGATCGTCGTCGTCGGCGTGCACGGGCCCGGCTCGCATCAGGCCAGGTACTGGGCCGAGGTAGCGGCCGAGGACGGTGCCGACGGTCTGCTGTGCCTGCCGCCCACGATGTACCGCGCGAACCGCGGCGAGGTGCTCGCGCATTTCGAAGCGGTGGCGTCGGTCGGGCTGCCGGTGATGGTCTACAACAACCCCATCGACACCAAGGTCGACCTCACGCCGGCGCTGCTCGCCGAGATCGCGCGGATCGACAACGTGGTCGCGGTCAAGGAGTTCTCCGGCGACGTTCGGCGGGTGCTGGAGATCCGCGAGCAGGCGCCCGGCCTGGACGTGATCAGCGGCGCGGACGACGTCGTGCTGGAAAGCCTCTTGATGGGGGCGACCGGCTGGTTCGCCGGATTCCCCAACGTGTTCCCCGCCGAGTCGGTGCGCCTGTTCGACCTGGCGCGGGCCGGCAAGCTCGACGAGGCGAGGGCGCTCTACGAACCGCTGGTCGCCGCGTTCCGCTGGGATTCGCGCACCGAGTTCGTCCAGGCGATCAAACTCGGGATGGACCTCGTCGGCCGCTACGGCGGGCCGTGCCGTCCGCCGCGAGGGCCGCTGACCGAGGAACACCGCGAGCAGGTCACCGCCGACATGCGCCGCGCCCTCGCCTCGCTGGGGGTGGAGTAGGTGCGGTCGATCCGGTCGATCACCGCCGTCGACTCCCATACCGAGGGCATGCCGACCCGGGTGGTGACCGGCGGGGTCGGCGTCATCCCCGGCGACACGATGGCCGACCGCCGCCGGTACTTCATGGAGAACCTGGACCACCTGCGGCAGTTCCTGATGAACGAGCCGCGCGGCCATTCGGCGATGAGCGGCGCGATCCTGCAGCCGCCCGCGCGGCCGGACGCCGACTGGGGCGTGGTGTACATCGAGGTGTCCGGCTGCCTGCCGATGTGCGGGCACGGCACGATCGGCGTGGCGACCGTGCTGGTGGAGACCGGCATGGTCGAGGTGACCGAACCGAAGACCGTCGTACGGCTGGACACCCCGGCCGGGCTCGTGCACGCCGAGGTCGAGGTCCGGGACGGCCGCGCGGTCCGCGTCAAGCTCCGCAACGTCGCGTCGTTCCTCGCCGAGCGGGACGCCGTGGTCGAGGTGCCCGGCCTCGGCGAGGTGCGGTACGACCTGGCCTACGGTGGCAACTTCTACGCCATCCTCGAACTGTCCCAAGTGGACATCCCGTTCGACAGAGCGGAGAGGGACCGGATCCTCGCCGCGGGGCTGGACATCATGGCGGCGATCAACGACCAGCGGCAGCCGAAGCATCCCGCCGATCCGCTGATCGGCGGCTGCAAGCACGTCCAGTTCCTCGCGCCGGGTTCGGACGCGCGGTCGTCGCGGAACGCGATGGCGATCCATCCCGGCTGGTTCGACCGGTCGCCGTGCGGCACCGGCACTTCGGCGCGGATGGCCCAGCTCCACGCCCGAGGCGAGCTGCCGCTGCACACGCCGTTCGAGAACAGCTCGTTCATCGGCACCACCTTCACCGGCGAGCTCGTCGCCGAGACCACCGTCGGCGGTGTTCCCGCCGTGGTGCCGGAGTTCTCCGGACGTGCGTGGATCACCGGCAACGCCACTTATCTGCTCGACCCGGACGACCCGTTCCCCGCGGGCTTCGTGCTCTGACGGGTTCTCCGGCGGCGCCTGTGCCGCGAAAGCCCTTTTCGCGACACGGCGTCGCACTGTCCACAAGGGAGCGATCGCGGGCTCGGCTTCGATTCCGGGAACCTGGAGAGGAAGGAAGTATGAAGCAGATCGAGAGGGCGGCGGACATCGCCGCCGAATGGGCCGCCGTTTCGCCGAAGACCCGCACGGCGGTGATCACCGGCGTGGCCGATGCGCTGGACGCGGCCGGGCCGTCCCTGATCGAGATCGCCGACGCCGAGACCCGGCTGGGGACGAAGCGGTTGACCGGCGAGCTGGCCCGCACGACGTTCCAACTGCGGTTGCTCGCGGCCGAAAGCGGCTCGTACTACGACGTCCGGATCGACCGGGCCGATCCGGCGTGGCCGCCCGGCCCCCGGCCGGAGCTGCGCCGGTACCGCACCGCCGTCGGCCCGGTCCTGGTGTTCGCCGCGAGCAACTTCCCGTTCGCGTTCAGCGTGGCGGGCGGGGACACCGCGTCGGCGTGGGTGGCAGGCTGCCCGGTGGTCGTCAAGGCTCACCCCGGCCATCCGGAGCTGTCCCGCAGGACGGCTTCGGTCGTGGTGGAAGCCCTCGGCCGGTGGGGCGCGCTCCTGGGCCTCGTCGAAGGAGAAGCCGCCGGCGTGGAGGCGCTGCGTCATCCGGCGATCGCGGCGGCCGCGTTCACCGGGTCGGTGGCGGGTGGGCTCGCGCTGGCACGGATCGCGGCCGAGCGGCCGGTTCCGATCCCGTTCCACGGTGAGCTCGGCAGCGTCAACCCGGTGATCGTCCTGCCCGGCGCGGCACGGTCGCGGGCGGAGGAGCTCGCGGCGGGGTACGCCGGTTCGCTGACGCTGGGCAACGGCCAGTTCTGCACGAATCCCGGGCTGGTGTTCGTGCCGTCGGACAGCCCGTTCGTGGACCTCGCCGCCGAGCGGTTGCGCGAGGTCCCGGCAGCGCCGTTCTTGAACGACCGCATCGCGTCCGGATTCCAGACCGGCGCGGCACGGTTGGCCGCGATCCCGGGAATGCGCGAAGTCGTCCAGGCTCCCGGTGCGCAGCTGCTCGAAGTCGCTTTGGAGGACTTCGTGCCGGAAGTGGCCGAAGAGTGTTTCGGCCCGCTGGGCGTCGTGGTGCGATACTCGCGCCTCTCCGACGTCCTGCCGGTGCTGGCGGCCTTGCCCGGTCAGCTCACGACGACCGTGCACGCGTCACCCGAAGAGGCGTCCGACGTCGAGGCGCTGCGCCCGGTGCTGGCCTGCCGCAGCGGGCGGATCCTGTGGGGCGGCTGGCCGACGGGGGTCGCGGTGACGGCCGCGATGCAGCACGGCGGACCGTTCCCGGCGACGACGTCACCGGCGTCGACCTCGGTCGGAACCGCGGCGGTGGACCGCTTCCTGCGGCCGGTGTCCTATCAGGACTGGCCGTCGCACCTGCTGCCGGAGCCGCTGCGGGACGACAACCCGTGGGACGTCCCGCAGCGCATCTCCTGACCTGCGTTTCGTCCTCTGAATGCGGTACTTGCACGCGCAAGTACCGCGAGCAGAGGACGAAACGCGTCAGGGGGAGACCACGGTCCCGCCCTGCACGACGTACCGGAACTTCTCCGGCTCGGCCAGGACCCCGATGTCCTCCAGCGGATCCCGGTCGACGACCACCAGGTCCGCGTGCGCGCCCGGCGCCAGCGTGCCGATCTCGCCGGTCAGGTTCAGCAGGTCCGCGGCCACCGACGTCGCGGAGCGGACCACCTCCAGCGCGGACTGGACCTCGCCGCGCAGCCGGAACTCGTGGTTCTGGTGCCGGTGCATCCCGCCGAGCAGATCGCTGCCGTACACGATCTTCACGCCGCCCCTGGCGGCCTTCTCGAGGGCGGCCATGCCCGCGCCGAGCACCTCGTCGACCTTGCGCCAGCTGGATTCCGGCAGCCCGTGCTCACGCCCTTCCTCCTTCAGCGCCCAATACGTGACCAGGGTGGGCACGACGTACGCGTCGTGCCGGAGGAACAGTTCGACGCTGAGGTCGTCGATCAGGTTGCCGTGCTCGATCGACCGCACGCCCAGTTCCAGCGCGCGGTTCACCGCGCGGGCGGTGTAGGCGTGGGCGGCGACGTAACGGTTGGCCGACTCCGCCTCCTCGACGATGGCGCGCAACTCCTCGGCGGAGTACTGCGTCGAGTCGATCCGGTCGGTGGGGGAGGCGACGCCGCCGGAGGCCATCACCTTGATGTGGTGCGCGCCCTTGCGCAGTTCGTCGCGCGCCGCCGCGCGGACCGCGTCGACCCCGTCGGCGACCCGGCCGAGGCCGGCGCAGCACGGGTGATCGTCGCTGACGTTGGCGCCGCGAGTCCGGCTGTCGCCGTGCCCGCCGGTCTGGCTCAGCGCCCGGCCGCAGAACAACAGGCGCGGACCGCGGAACAAGCCCTCGGCTTGGGCGTCGGCGAGGCCGTAGTCGGCGCCGGAGGCGTCACGGACCGTCGTGAAGCCCCGGTCCAGCATCCGGCTCATGGTGCGGGCGCTGTGCGCGGCCACGTAGGACGGTGACGACGCGGGCAGTGACCCGAGATCCGCGGTCGACGCGGTGACATGCACGTGGGCGTCGACGAGCCCCGGCAGCACGAACGCGCCGCGCAGGTCCTCGGTCCGCGCGTCGTCCGCGGTGAGCCCGGCACCGATCTCGACGATCCGGCCGTCGGCGCACCGGAGGTCTCCCTCGGTGTACTCGCCGCTGACGGGGTCGAGCAGGCGGGCGTTACGCAGCAGCAGTGATCCGTTCATCGGGTCTCCTCCAGGAGCTCGCGCAGGGCTGGGACCGCCAACGGTGCCAGGGATCGGGCGGTCGCGACGGACTCGTCGTCGTAGTTGCCCTCCGCGTCGAGGAGGTTGAGGACGCCGAGCGTGCGGCCGTCGTCCACCACCGGCACGTTGATCACCGCGCCGCAGCCGAGGCTGTCGATGAGTTCGTGGTCGGCGAAGATCTCCCGCACCGCCGCGCGGTCCGGGCCGAAGAAGGGCTCCTGGCCGGTGATGCACCGCTCCAGCCAGCCGGCGGCCACCTCGACGGTCTTCTCGCCGCCGATCGGGTATTCGACGGGGTGGCTGCTGTACACGCGCCGCAGCGCCCGCCGTTCGGGCACCCAGGCCAGGACGGTGAACAGCCGTACGCCGATCGTGGCTCGGGTCTTGTCCTCCACAGTGGACAGCGACACGGTCACTTCGTCATCTCCTTCGCGGTTTTCACGGGCGCGCCGTGTTCGGTCAGTTCTTCCAGCGACCGGCCGGCGGTGGATAGGCCGAACACGGCCACGACCACCACCCCGGCCACCAGGACGGCGGTGGTCATGCCGAAGACGCCGGCGAAGCCGAGGCTCGCCGCGGACAGGCCGATGATCGTCGGGGCGAGGATGCTGCCGACCCGGCCGAACGCGCTCGACAGCCCGGTCCCGCTGGCGCGGATCCAGGTCGGGAACACCTCGGGGGTGTAGGAGTACACGCCGGCGTAGGTGCCGTTGAGGAAGAACGACAGCACCGCCCCGGCGAGGGTGATCGACCACGGCGCGTCCATCTGGCTCAGCCAGAACGCGCTCACCGCGGACCCGGCGAGGTACAGCGCGATGGTGTGCTTGCGGTCGAGCCGCTCCGACAGCCACGCGGCGGAGAAGTATCCGGGGATCTGCGCCAGGTAGATGATGATGGAGAACTCGAAGCTCTTGGTCACCGTGATACCGCGGTCGACGAGCAGCGTCGGGATCCAGGAGAAGAAGCCGTAGTAGGAGAACGTGATCACGAACCACACGGTCCAGATCACCGCGGTGCGGCGTGCCATCGCCGGGCTCCACAAGAACTTCAGGGCGCTGAGGAGATTGACCTTCGGGGTCTCCGTCGCGGGCTGGGCGTCGGCCGCCGCGACGGCGGGAAGTGCTTGCCCCGTCGCCTTTTCGACGTCCCGCTCCAGTTTCGTGACGATCTTCTCGGCCTCGGCATGACGTCCGTTCGCGACCAGGAACCTCGGTGATTCGGGCAGCGAGCGGCGCCACCACAGCAGCATGACGATCGGCAGCGCGGTGATCAGCTGCGCGACCCGCCAGCCCTCCGGCACCGTCGGGACGACGAACCGGCCGATCAGCGCGGCCATGACGAACCCGAACGAGAAGAATCCGGCCAGCGCGCCGACGAACCAGCCGCGGCGTTTGGCGGGGACGAACTCCGACAGGAACGGTGCGATGATCGCGCTTTCGGCTCCCGCGCCGGCCCCGGCCAGCACCCTGGCGCCCAGGAAGACCTCATAGTTGGGGGAGAAGGCGGCGACCACCGAGAACACCGCGTAGAAGGCCAGGGCGTACATCATGACCTTCTTGCGGCCGATGCGGTCGCCCAGCAGCCCGGCGGCGATCGCGCCGAAGAGGAAGCCGAACGGCGTCGCCGAACCGATCAGCCCGAGCTGGCCGTTGTCGAGGCCCCAGGCGGCTTTCGCGCTCGGCAGCAGGAACGCGACGACGGCGGAGTCCATCCCGTCGAAGGTGTAACCGAGCCCGCCGATCAGCAGGAGTTTGTAATGGGGACGGCTCAGCGGGAGCCGGTCCAGTCGTGCCAGAAGCGTCATGGGGAACGCCTTCCGTGGTTCGGGCGACGAGGAGTCACGAGAGTGCGGACAACGTATACTGCGTTTCGACAAAACTGCAATGGTTGTTGCAAGTGGTCCGCCGGGCACGATGCGTTACCGTGACGCCGTCGAGGGAGGGTGCGCGTGACAGGGACGGGAACCGACGACGGTTTCGAGGCGTGGCTTCGGGATCGCACACCGGAGCGCGGCCTGCGGCCGAAGGCGGCCGCCGTGCTCGAAGTGCTGGTCTCGCAACCGCGGCGGGCGTCGTTCGGCTCGACGGCCGAGCTCGCCCAGCTCGCCGGGGTCAACGTCGCCACCGTCACCCGGACGGCGCAGGCGCTGGGGTTCGCCGGATGGCCGGCACTGCAACAGGAGTTGCGGGCGCGGTACATGTCGTCGCTGAGCGCGCCACAGGTGGCCGAGGAACACCGGGACGTCGACTCGCCGGGGTCGGCGTCGCTGCGCCGCGACCTCGACAGCCTCGCCCTGCTCAACCGGCGCGTCGCCGAGGACGAGATCCGCAACGTCGCGGAGGCCGTCGCCGGGGCGCGCCGCACGGTCGTGATCGCCGACGGCAGCTACGCCGCGGTCGGGATCGCGTTCGCGCACAACGCCCGGCTCGCCGGATACGACGTCCACGCGATCACGGCCGGTGACGCCGAACTCGCCAACGCCACGGCGAAACTGACGTCCGAAGACGTGCTCATCGCGATCAGCTTCTGGCGGCTGTACGAAAGCACGGTGCTCGCCGCGAACGAGGCCAAGGCCAGGGGAGCGCGGGCCTTCGCGATCACCGACGCGGCCAGTCCCGCGCTGGCGGCCGCGGTCGAACAGGTGCTGATGGTGCCCGCCGAGGGCGTGACCTTCTTCCCGTCGCTGACCGCGGGAATGAGCCTGGTGCAGGCGATCGTCGCGCAGCTCGCCGCCGTCGATCCCGTCCGCACCGGCGAGTCCATCGAGGCGGCCGAGGCCATGTGGTCGCGGTTCGACCTGCTGCACCGCCGCCCGGGATCGGCCGATCGGACAGTGCCGAAAAGGCCGACCGGTCGAGGCGTCTCCGCCGGATGACCGATCCGCCGCCACCGGGCGGAAGGCGATCCTGGTTCCAGGCCGCCGGAGGAGGCGGCAAGGGGACCGAGGAGGCCGAAATGACGATCATCGCGACCGTGGGCGCATACGCCGGGCTCGCCCTGCTGGCGTTGATGGCGGTGACCCCGCTGCTGGTCGAACTCGATCAGCGCTTCCCGGTCACCCGCCGCGCGACGGCGGCCGAACGGGAACGCCGGATGCCCGCCGGGCTCGCTTCGGCGTGACGCAGAGCACAGATTCACGCGAGGCCTACCTCACGTGAGTGATTAGGGCTCCGCCAATTCGTAACTTTGTGTCGCGCTATGGAACGCTCTGTGACGTGACCGTGGATTTCTGCACCAACGCCCAGCCCTCCGACACCTTCGCGGAGTTCCGGAGGAACGTCGACGAACTGACCCAGGCGTTCATCGACGCCTGCCGTCAGGGCCGTACGCCGGGCGACGCTTCTCTCGACCTGCTGCAGCGGGTCCATCGCGAAGACCGCAACTGGGTCGTCGTCCACCTGACCTTCGCCATCGCCGCGCTCGCGCATCAGCGAACGCTCGTCCCGGCCGACTCCGTCACCCGCCCAGGTGGTGTGGCGGGTGCGCCGGAGCGCGCGTTGTTAGCTTCCGCGAGTGACTGATCCGACCATCTCCGCGGTCATCGCGGTGTTCGCGGGCTGCGTGCTCGCGGGTCTCCTGGCCGTCCCGTACATCGCCGCGAGTTACCGGCGCCGCGGGGAGCTCGGGCTCTGGCGGGTCCTGCTGGTGTTCGGGTTCCTGGTCTACGCCATGTCGCTGTGGACGTACACGTTGCTCCCCATCCCGGAGACGACGACGTGCGCCGGGCACGCGGCCGGTCAGCTGCAACTGCGTCCGTTCCAGTTCGTCGCCGACATCCGCCGCGAACAGACTGGCGCGGGCCTGCGGGCGTTCCTGCGCAATCCGGCCGTCCAGCAGGCGGTGTTCAACGTCGCCTTGTTCGTGCCGCTGGGGATGTTCGTGCGGCACCTCTTCCGGCGCGGTTTCGCGGCCACCGTCGCGATCGGCTTCGCCGTCTCGCTGTTCATCGAGTGCACGCAGCTGACCGGGGTCTGGTTCCTGTTCGAGTGCCCGTACCGGCTGGCCGACGTCGACGATCTGCTGACCAACACCCTCGGCGCCGCCGTCGGTTTCGGCCTCGCACCGCTGTTGCGGCTGCTGCCGGGGAACGAGCCTTCCGCGCCGCCGGGGACGCCGCGGCCGGTCACCGCGCGCCGCCGTCTGCTCGGGATGGCCGTCGACGTCGTCTCGGTCGTGCTGCTCGGTACCACCGTCGGGATCGTGACGACCCTGATCGCCGGCGAACCGAACACCGTGGTGACCGCGCTCATCGGTACTTTCCTGCCCGCCCTGCTCCTGTTGTTCGTCGTTCCCGTCGCGGGCAACGGCGCCAGCTTCGGCCAGCGGGTCGTGTTGCTGCGTCCCGCCGGGCCGGACGGCGGAAAGCCCGCCCTGTGGCGGATGGCCGTACGGTTCCTCGCCGGTTCCGGCGGCTATTTCACGCTGCTCACCTTGGCGTCGGTGGCCAACGGCGGGTTCGAGCCGCTGGCGAACCTGCTGTTCTTCGCCAGCGGGATCCTCGCTTTCCGGCCCGAAGGTCACCAGGGACTGTCCGGCCTGATCGCAGGCCTGCGGGTGGCCGACGCGCGGGCCCTCGACGACGAGACCGAGCCGAGCCTCGTGAGTGATAAGGACGGTTAGGGCCACGCTTTGGTACCTACTGTGCCGTGCACGGAAGGGCGCTTTCGCGTGATCAGCTGGACGACTCGCGTGATCCGGCGGACGGCTCGTGGTGTAACCCCTGCCGCGGTCGTGTCGTCCATCCAGTCACGCGTGTCGTCCGCCGGATCACGCGTGTCGTCCGCCCAGTCACGTGACATCGCCGGTACCGCTCCGGCGAGCATGTCGCGAAAGCCACTTTCGAGACGTCTGGTGTCCCGAAAGTGGCTTTCGCGACCCGCCTCCAGAACCCGCGGGCGCTCAGGAGACCCCGGCCTGATAGCGCCACCCGATCGGGTCGACCCTGCGGGTCCCGCGCGTCATTGCGCCTGGCAGGACGCGCGGGCCGGAACACTCGCCCGGTGGACGTGGAGTCGATGGACGAAGTGGCCGACTGCCTGCTGTCGGTGGCCTGGAACATCTTCCCGCTGATGGGGAAACCTCCCGCGAGCCCGGGGGACCGGCCGGGGGAGATCCGGCCCCTCCTCGTCGACGCCTGCCACGACGCCGGGATGCGAGCCCGGGAATGGGCCGCGGAGCACGGGGCTGGAACCGAGGACGACCGCCGCCCCTTCCTGCGGTTGGCGGAGGTCGGAACGGACGCGAACCTGTTGCTGGGCATGGTTTCGGGCACGCTGGTGGCCGATCACGAGCGGATCCGCCGCCGCTGGGCCGAGATCGAGACGCTGGCCGCCGAGGCCGTCGAGCTCGCCCGCCTGATCAAGGGGCGGCCGGTGGGCCGGCCACCCCTCGCCATGGGAGATCAGTCCTTTTCGAGCGTCAGGTCGTAGCGGTCGAGCACCTCCTTGACGGGCTGGAAGAACGTGGTGCCGCCCTCGTCGCAGTCACCGGAACCGCCCGAGGTCATACCCTGCGCCTGCACGAGTTTCGTGCCGGAACCCGACGACGGACGGCTGACGAACGAGCCACCGGAGTCGCCGGGTTCGGCGCACGCGTCGGTCTGGGTGAGGCCCCGCACGATGTTCCCGTTGCCGTAGTTCACCGTCTGGTCCAGCGCTTCGACCCGCCCGCAGTGCCAGTGGGTGGTGATCCCGGACCGGCAGATCCGGCCGCCGACGCCGACCACGTCGGCACCCTCGATCCGCACGTCGGACCCGTCCTCGTACCGGTCGACCCGGGGCGGGGTCGAGACGTCGGAGTGGGTCACCTTGACCGTGCCGTAGTCGTTGCCGGGGAAGGAGGACCTCGCGACCTTGCCGATCGTGCCGCCGGTGCCCCGCACGGTCCCGCCGAGTTCGGTGCAATGGCCCGCGGTGATCACGTAATGATCATCGTCGTCGTAGGCGTTGAACCCGACCGAACAGGCACCGCCGTCGAAGTACAGGCCTTGCCCGCCGACCACGCTCCACAATGGACGCGGCGCGCTCTTCACGTGTTCCACCCGGACCGGGACCCCGGCGGAGGCTGCCCACGCCAGTCCGGCGGGATCGCCGCCCACCACGCTGACCACGACGTCGTTCGACGGCACGTCCACGTACCAGCCGGCCACCGAACCTGGCAGGCCGGCGGTTCTGTTGTCCAATGTGGACTGGATCTGCTTCAGTCCGGCGGCGCTGTGCCGGAGTACCTTCGGGATCGCGCCCGCGGCGCGGATCCGGGAAGACCGGCCCGCGTCGGTGGTGCCGACGATCAGCTCGCCGGTCGTGGTGTCCAGCCAGGAGCCGGCGAACGCGGCGCCGAGCGAGGTGCCGAGTTCCTGCTGGGCGGCGGCCACCGTGGCCGGGCCCGCCGCTTCGGTCAGCACCGATGGCGCAGCCGAAGCCGGTGCCGCGAAGGCGGTGACGGCTGTCGCGGCGCCGATCAGGACGGTCAGGGTGCGCAGAGGACGTCGGATCACGAAAACCTCCATGGGGTGCACGGAATTCGGTGCGAGGTGAGTACGGTGATCGACGTTACGCACACGCGGCCCCGGCCGAATGCCGCCATTTGAGTAGCGCTGGGAATTCGCCTTTCCGGCTCAGCGGAATGGCGGCTCCTCACTCGTGTGAGTGGAGACTGCGCGATTTACCGTCCCCGATTCGCCGACCGGCGAACGACGGTCAGCGACGTGCGTACGCCCGTTCGGGCAATGGCCTTTCCGGACCGGAAAACGATTGTCACCTGATGGTGTCCGAGCTGAACCCGTTCGTCCGCATCGGTGACGAACGCGTTTCCTTCACCAGCAGGAAACGAGCCCGGCCGTGAACATCAGGCCGACGGTGAGCAAGGGCGCGGCGAACAACGCCAGCGCCCCGCCCGCGACGGCACGCACCCGGTCCGGGAAGCGCGCCGGGCCGCCCGCGTGCCGGGTCAGCCAGCGCAACCGGAGCGCGGTGTCGCCGCCGGCCGCGTGGATCGACAACAACGCCGAACGCACGGTCTCCGGCCCGTGCCCCGCCGCGGCAGCCCGGTCGGCGGCCAGTTCGACGAGCAGCCGGACCGCGCCGGGGAGTTCGCGCATCAGCGGGACGAACCGCAGTACGCGGCCGAGTGTTTCGGCGCATCCGGAAAGAAAGTGGTGCCTGCCGCGCAGATGCGCGCGTTCGTGGGCCAGCACCGCGTCGAGTTCGCGGGGCGAAAGCCTGCCTGCCAGGCCGTGGCTCGCGACGATCAGGCCGTCGCGGCCGCCGAGGCTGTAGGCGATCGGGCGGTCGTCGGGCAGCCACAGCGTCGGCCCCGGCCGGGCGCCCGACAACCGGAGCACGTCGAGATGGCGCCGGTGCAGCAGCGTGCTGCGTTTCCGGCGGCGGGCGGTGGACACGGCGAGCCTCGCCGCCCCGATCGCGACGGCGGTGACCGCGAAAGTGCCGGCGAGCGGATCGAGGCCGGGCAGGCCGCTGTGGCCGACGGCCGCCCAGCACTCGTGGAGGATCCGCGTGATGGCCCCGGCGGGCCCGTGGTCGGGCAGGGCGAGGAGCAGGACGGCGACGAGGGTGCCGACGAGGACGCCGAGCGCGGTCAGCAGCCACCACGCGAGCGCCGTGCCGGGGCTGATCCCGCCCGCGGTCAGCCTGCCGAGCAGCCGGGGTGAGCACCAGCCGATCACCACCACGCCGAACAGGAGCACCGCCGCCAGGATCATCGCTTGCCGGGCTTCCGTCGCAAGGCGCGCCGCAGGATGTCCGACTCCTCTTCGGTGACCGAGCGCGCGAAATGCAGCAGCACCGATTCACGGTCGTCGGAGGCGTCGAGGATTTCCCGCAGACTTTGCGCGGTCGCCTCCTCGCGGGTCGCCACGGCGCGGTAGCGGTAGGCGCGATTCTCCATTTCGCGCTCCACCCATTCCTTGCGGTGCAGATTGTCCAGCACCGTCATCACCGTGGTGTAGGCGAGGTCGCGGTCCCGGTTGATCGCCTCGAGGACCTGGCGCACCCGCAGGGGTTCCGCCGCGTCCCAGAGCACGTCCATCACCGACGCTTCGAGCTCGCCCAGCCGTTGCATGACACCTCCGCCGGGAAGGATACTGTGCCGCTCCGGCTCAGCCGACGACGCGCCGCGCGCCCATCAGATGCCCGTCGCCCTTCACCGAACGGACGTCGACCAGCTGGCCTTCGGTGGGCGCGTCGACCATCTTGCCGCCGCCGACGTACATGCCGACGTGGTGGATGGCGCCGGGGTTGCCGGTGCCGTCGTCGTAGAAGACGAGATCACCGGGGACGAGCGCGTCCAGCGGGACGGCCTTGCCCACGGTGTACTGCTGGCGGCTGGTGCGGGGAAGCGAGATCCCAGCCTGCTTGTACGCCCACGACGTCAGGCCCGAGCAGTCGAATTCGCTCGGCCCAGTGGCGCCCCACTCGTATTGCGAGCCCCGTTTGGACAGCGCAGCCTGCAGCGCGTCGTTCGCGGCGCCGGGCGGGCCGAGGTACGAGCCCTTGTCCTGGACCTTGCCGAGTTTCGCCTTGTCGGCCTCGGGCAGCTGCCCGAGCGCCTGCCGCACCTTCGCGATCTGATCGTCAAGGTCCGCCTTGCGGGTGCGGACCTGGTCCAGGGCCACGGTCGCGTCGTTGGCGGCGAGCTGGGCCATTTCCCGGGCGTCCTCCGCGGTCGTGCGCGCGGTCTGTGCCTTCGCGAGCGCGTCGCGCAGGCCGTTCAACGCCTTGGTCTTCTCCTCGGCCAGGACCGACAGCGCGGAGGAGCGGTCGAGGAACTCCTGCCTGCTGCCACTGTCGAGCAGCAGGACGGCGTTGCCGAGCCGCTCGCCGCTCATCGCGGACCGCGCGATCGCCTCGACCTGCGGCCGGAAGCGATCGATCGCCGACCGTGCCTGCGTGAGCTCGCCGTCGGCGCGCCCGACGGCGGCGGTGGCCTGGTCGCGTTCGCCCTCGCGGGTTTTCAACCGGTCCTGGGATTCCCGCAGATCCTCGTCGGCCTTGGCCGCCTGGGCGCCGAGTTCCTGGTAGCGCCGCATCGGATCCTGGCCGTCCGGCGCGGGCTGCGCGTTGGCGGGGAGCGTTCCGAAGCCGAGGATCATGAGGGCGGCAGTGGCGGCGAGGGGGTGCCGCGGTGAGCGCCGGTGTGGGGTCACGGGTGCCGAATCTCCTGTCGCACAGGGTCAACTATCTCGCTTAGTAGTACGGGGCCGGTTGTGAGCGCCCGGTGAAGTCCTACTAAGACGGCTAGTACTACGGATCATGGGAGTCTTTGCTACGGTGAGAACCGTGAGTGTCTTCCTGGCTACTCTTCGTCGACTCGTCGTGGCCTTGGTGTTGCTGGTCGTGGCGGGTTCCGGAGCTGTCGGCTGCCTGGACGACGGCCACGGCGATGCCCTCGCCGTGGCGTCGGCCTCTCATGACTCGTCGTGCCCGCCGCGGGAGGGCCACGTACACGCCCGTCCGCTCGCCGCCGTCGCGGTCCGAAGCGAGGAATCGCCGCCCGTCACAGCTGTCCCGCCTCATTCGGAATCCGGCTTTTCGCCAGTGATGCACGAGAACACCCGGCTGTTCCCGGTCATCCGGAGCGGGCCTCGGATACTCGTCGAGCTGTGCGTTTCGCGGACGTGACCGGCCTCGCGCCGTCCCGTCCTGTCCACACAGCACAGAAAGACGAATCCTCGATGAACGCTGTCCTGCCCCGGCACACGGCGCTTGCCGTCGGCAACACGCCCGTGCTCTGGATCGACGAACGACTCACCGGCTCCGGTAAGGGTTTCTGGGCCAAACTGGAGGGTTTCAACCCCGGCGGCATGAAAGACCGCCCCGCCTTGCACATGGTGGGAGCGGCCAAGGCCCGCGGTGAACTGGCCGACGGTGCGATGATCGTCGAGTCGACCAGCGGGACGCTCGGCCTCGGGCTCGCGCTGGCCGGGATCGTCCACGGTCATCCGGTCACCCTGGTCACCGATCCCGGGATGGAGCCCATCGTCCGGCGGATGCTCACCGCGCACGGCACCCGCGTCGACCTCGTCACCGAGCCGCATCCGGTGGGCGGCTGGCAGCAGGCGCGCCGGGACAGGGTGCAGCGTGTCCTGGCGGAGCAGCCCGGCTCCTGGTGCCCCGACCAGTACCACAACCCGGATAACGTCGCCGCGTACGCGACCTTGGCCGACGAGCTGGCCGCGCAACTGGGCCGGATCGACGTGCTGGTGTGCTCGGTCGGCACCGGCGGGCATTCGGCCGGGACGTTCCGCGCGCTGCGGCGGTACTTCCCACACCTGCGCCTGGTGGGCGTGGACACCGTCGGGTCGACGATCTTCGGGCAGCCCGCCACCTCGCGGCTGATGCGCGGGCTCGGGTCGAGCATCCATCCGCGCAACGTCGACTACGCCGCGTTCGAGGAGGTCCACTGGGTCGCCCCCGCCGAGGCGGTGTGGACCTGCCGCCGTCTCGCCGCCGCCCAGTACGCGACCGGCGGCTGGAGTGTCGGCGCGGTCGCCCTCGTGGCCGCCTGGCTGGCCCGCACGCGCGATCCGGACGTCCGGATCGCGGCGATCTTCCCGGACGGTCCCCAGCGTTACTTCGACACGGTCTACAACGACGAGTACTGCGCGGGACACGGCCTCCTCGACGTCGTCCCGGCACGCGAACCGGATCTCATCGCGCATCCCGGCGAACGCGTGGTGGAACGCTGGACCCGGTGCCGCACGGTCGTGGACCCGGCGCTGTGACCGCGTTCGCCGAGCGGTTCCGCTCCTTCGACCGGCCCAGCAAGGTGTTGATGGTCAACCAGTTCACCATCAACGTCGGCTTCTACATGCTGATGCCTTATCTCGCCGGCTACCTGGCGGGGCCGCTGGGGCTGGCGGGCTGGGCGGTCGGCCTGGTGCTGGGGATCCGCAACTTCTCGCAGCAGGGCATGTTCCTCGTCGGTGGCACGCTGGCCGACCGGTTCGGCTACAAACCGCTCATCGTCGCCGGATGTGTGCTGCGGACCGCGGGATTCGCGCTGTTGAGCGTGACGTCGTCGTTGCCGTCGCTGATCGTCGCGTCCGCGGCCACCGGTTTCGCCGGGGCGCTGTTCAACCCGGCGGTCCGCGCGTACCTGGCGGCGGACGCGGGAGAGCGGCGGCTGGAGGCCTTCTCCGTGTTCAACGTGTTCTACCAGGGCGGGATCCTCGCCGGGCCCGTGGTCGGGCTGGCGCTGACGGCCGTCGACTTCCGGCTGACCTGCCTGGTCGCCGCCGCGGTCTTCGGCGTCTTGACCGTGGTGCAGATACGTGCGCTGCCCGCGCACGAAAGCGAACAGGGCACGTCGTCGATCTGGTCGGACTGGCGGGTCGTCGCGGCGAACCGGTCCTTTCTGCTCTTCGCGCTGGTCATGATCGGCTCGTATGTGCTGTCCTTCCAGACCTACCTCGCCCTTCCGATGGAGGCACGCAGGATCACCGGCTCGGAGACGTCGGCGACCGTGCTCATCGCCGGGCTGTTCGTGGTCTCGGGCGGTCTCGCGATCGCCGGGCAGCTCAAGATCACGGCCTGGTTCAAGGACCGGTGGCCGCCCGGCACGTGCCTCGCCGCGGGGCTGGTGTTCATGGCCGTGGCCTTCGTCGCGCCGCTGGCGGTCGCCCGGGCGGGACCGGCCGCGGCCGGCGCCGGACTGCTGCTGTCCGCCGCGTTGCTGGCCGTCGGCACGGTCGTCGTCTTCCCGTTCGAAATGGACACCGTCGTGCGGCTTTCGGGCGACCGGCTGGTCGCCACGCACTACGGCTTCTACAACACGATCGTCGGCGTGGGCATCCTCCTCGGCAACCTCTTCACCGGCAGCGTCTTCGACCTCGCACGCCGGGCGGGCTTCCCGGAGATCCCGTGGCTGGCGCTGACGGTGATCGGCGTTGTCTGTGCCTGGGGATTACGTGCTCTCGACCGGAGCCGCCTTCAGACGAGCGTCGTCCAGTAACTCCAGAACGCCTGCAGGATCGCGACGGTGATGGCGGCGTACCAGACCACGAGAACCACGCTGTGGTACCGGATCGCCGCCTTCACCTCCGGTCCTTTGTGGAGGTTGTGCAGGGTCGTGTACCAGAAGACGGCGATGGTGACCGCCCAGACGACCATGCAGTACGGGCACAGCGCGCCGATGACGTACAGGCTCTGCAACATCAGCCAGTGCACGAAAACGACACCGAGCGCCGAGCCGATCTGGAGGCCCAGCCAATACCAGCGAGGGAGCCGTGCTCCGCCGAGCAGGGCGGCTCCCGTGGTGACGACCACGCTGAACCCGGCGATCCCCAGCAGCGGATTGGGGAACCCGAACAGCTCGGCCTGCGGCGTCTTCATGATCGACCCGCAGCTGAGCACCGGGTTGACACTGCAGGTGGGGATGTAGGAGAAGTCCTTGAGCAGCGCGATCTTCTCGACCGTGAGCACGAACGAAGCCAGCAGCCCGAGCGCGCCGCCGGCCAGCAGCACCCACGGCGTCGCGCGAACGGCGAACGGCGTCACTTCGCGAGCTCCCGGTCGATGACGGCCTTGAGGCCCTGATAGGACGGTGACCCCGTGAACTTGACGCCGTTGACGAAGAACGTCGGGGTGCCCTCGACGCCGATGTTCGCGCCGTCGGTGCGGTCGGCGAGCACCCGGCCGAGCGTGGCCGGGTCGTCCAGCGCCTTTTCGAAGGCCTGCAGGTCGAGGCCCAGTTCCCGGGCGAATCCGAGGAAGGTCTCGCGATGGGAGACCTGCTGGTCGCCCCACTCCGGCTGCTTCTCGAACATCAAGCGGTACATCGGTTCGAGTTTGCCCTGCTTACCCGCCGCCTCGACGGCCCGCGCGGCGAGCTCGGCGTTCTGATGGCTCGGGATGGGGAAGTAGCGCATCACGAAGGTGACCCGGTCGCCGTACTCGGCGCGGAGGCGCTCGAGGCCGGGAAACGCGGCGCCGCACGCTTCGCATTCGAGGTCGAGGAACTCCACGACGGTCACCTTGCTGCCCGCCGGATCGGAGAGCCGATGGCTGTCCGGGCGGACGAGGATCGACGCGGGCACCACGGGGGGTGCGTCCACCTGCGCCGCCGGGGCGTCCTCACCCAGATTGGTGACGACGAGCAACGCGGCCACGACCGCGACGACGACGGCCACGACCGTCAGGGAAACCTTGGTGTTCTTGGTCATTCTGTTGTGTCCTTGGCTCGGTTCCGGCATCTGAAAGCGGCATGGGCGTGCCGGATCAGGTACGCGAAACGCAGAGCTGGACGAGCGGTGGTGTGGCCGTCGAACGCCTTGCCGGGGAGGACGGCGGTATCCCGGTCCAATCGGGGCGATGATGGCGGACGAGCAGGACGAGCGCGGCCAGCAGTGCCAGGCCGATCCCCGCGACGTCGTCGAGATGGTTGTCCGGAAGGGGCTGGTTCGCCGGGCTCAGCAGGGCCGGCTCGCATTCGCCGGCCGGGAACGTGGTGTGCGCGGCTTCGGCGGCGAACAGGGGAGCGCAGGGCGAGCCGGCCGCCGCCGCTCCGTCGCTGCACAGAGCACCCTGCAGGAGAGCGACGGCGGTGAGCGCGGCCAGCACGGCGAAAAGACGCGCGGTCATCCTCACAGTCCGTCTGCCGGTCACGCGGTGCAGGGTAAAGGTGACCTTGTAAAGCCAGGGCGAACTCGGACGAACCGGCATACAGTGGGCGGCGATCCCGAGTGGAAGGACGACCCTTGCCGAGTTTCAAGGATGTCTACGCGGTCCTGCCGGTCACTGACCATGCCGCCGCCGTCGCCTGGTACGAGCAGTGGATCGGGCGGCGACCGGACACCGAACCGATGGAGGGCGTCGCGGAATGGCGGATCACCGGCAACGCCGGGCTCCAGGTGGCGCACGATCCGGAAACCGCGGGTAAGAGCACGGTGGTCCTCGTCGTCGAGGACATCGACGAGACCGTCGGCGACCTCGCGGAGCGCGGGGTGGAATGCGGCCCGATCCAGGACTTCGGCTTCGTGAAGCTGACGGAGATCGTGGATCCGGCGGGTAACAAGGTCACCTTCGTCTGGGAGAACCCTTCGCCGGAGTAGTTCTTTCCGGGAAATGACGGGATCGCGCGGAGCGTTGCCCGCGGCGGGCCGCCGATGGTCCGATTCCCTCCGTCATCGACACTGGAGGGAATCCCATGAAGCATTCGAGACGCAAGACCCTCGCGCTGGCGCTGCTGGTGCCGTTCGCCACGCTCGTCACGGTGCCCGCCGCCGAGGCGGCGACCGAACGCACGATCAAGGTCGTCACCTACAACGTTGGCGACGCGGGCGGCCTCAAGGCCGACCTCGTCCGTCTCATCGAGACCGAACGCCCCGCCGTCATCGGACTGCAGGAGGTCGCCGACCGCGAGGCCGTGGTGAAGGAAGCCGCGGCCGCGACGGGGTACGTCGCCATCTACGAGTCGGACCGGCGCGCGGTCAAGCACAACGCCATCCTGGTACGCGGCAACATGACCATCACCGGCCACGGTGCCGGCGAGATCTCACCCGCGGCCAAAGTGGACCCGTCCACTCCCGGTACCGGCCCCGCCGAACCAGGTGACTGCGGTTGCTGGGTGCCGCCGAAGTACGTCAACTGGGTGCGGGTGGGCGGCGCGGGCTTCGAGTGGGTCGTGGGCGTCGTGCACCTCACCCCGTCCGCGCAGCGCTTCGACCTCAACCGCGAACTGCACAACCTGCAGGTCCGCAACACCGCGGACTGGTTCTCGTCACGCGCGGCCGAACCGATCGTCATGGGAGACTTCAACGCCGAGCCGGGTTCGGATCTGATGACGGGGCTGCGGCGCGTGGCAGGCTCCTACAGCGCTCCGAGCCACGGAACCAGGTCCATCGACCACGTGTGGGCGAAGAAGGATTCGACAGGGTCCGAGGTCGACGCCCTCGGCGGCTACGGAAGCGACCACCGTCCGGTGCGCGCCCGGGTGACGGTGACCCGATGATGAGGCGCGCCCTGATCGCCTTCGTATGCGGTGTCAGCCTGCTGACGGCCGTCCCGGCCGCGACGGCCGAGACCGGACCGCGCGACGAGTCACTGGACTTCCGGTTCCCGGCGGCGGATCTGATGCGGGTGCCGGAGACGAACACCTACGTCGCGGTCGGGGCGAGCGTCCCCGGCAAGAAGCTGCCGTACACGAAGGTCGAGTTCAGCGGCGGATCGTTCCAGCGCCGAGGCGCCGTCGACGGCGACGCCTGGGACGGCGTCACGTTCCCCGCGGGCTATTGGGCCAGGCCGGACTCCCTACTGTGGACACCTGCCCTGTTCGCACACCAGGAGGACGGCCGCGTCGTCTACTACGTCTTCTACAGCGCGGCGCTTCCCGGCCCCGAGCCAGCCGGTCAGGCGAAGCACTGCATCGGCTACGCCACCTCGCTACGGGCCACGGGAGGTTTCGTCGCCAACGCCGATCCGCTGTTCTGCCCGGATCGCGGGTGGGCGATCGACGCCGACGTGAGCAGGGGACAGGGCGAGGTCTGGCTGACCCTGCGCAACGGCGCGTGGACACAGGACCGCGTCACCGCCCTGGGGGCGGCGAAACTGGAGTTCGATCGGCCACGTCACGTGCGGCGGATAGCCGAAGCCGACGCGAAGAAGCTCATCGACAACACGAATCTCGAGTGGACGCACCACAACAGCCCGTCCGACGACGTCCTCACGATCGAGAATCCCAACGCCGTCCGCATCGATGGCGACTGGTACCTCTTCTACTCGGGGAACAACTGGTACGCGAACCGCTACTCGACCGGCGTCGCCTACTGCGGCACCGGGTTGACCGACAACCGGTGCACCCCGATGGCCGAGCAGCGCGCGTACTTCTCCTACCAGCCGGACCCGGACGGTGAGCCGCGGTTCCGGCCGGGCCTGCCGGACAAGTACCGCAAGAAGAACCTGCCGGGCAACAAGCGGGGACCCGGCGCGTTCAACGCGTTCCAAGCGCCTGATGGTTCGTGGTGGGCTTCGTGGAACTACATCACCGACGCGAGCTTGCTTCCGCATGAGGATCCGTCTCCGGAACGGCGGAGCCGGATCGGGAAACTGACGAAAACGGGGAGCGGGGCGACGGCCGAGTTCAGCGTGAGCTGGTGACCGAGGGGGTCTCCGCGGCCGAGTCGCCGCGGAGACCCGTCCCGAACGCCACCCGAGGATTGATCTCCGGAGCAGCGGGTAATCGCCTCCTGCCGGCTTCCACCGGCCGGCCGTGACCCGAACGGAGTTGAGGACCATGACCTACGCGATCGAAGAACCCCAGTCGTCGACCGAACGGGTGACCGTGCCCGAACCACGCGGCGAGGCCGATGCCCTGGACGACATGGCGATCGAACTCGAGCCGACGATCGTCCTCGGCAGGGAGTGACGGACTGCCGGCTCGGGCGGTGATGGCCGCATGAGTCGGCCTGCTAGTGGCTTCGCCGGGCACGAGCGGTCTCCCGGCGAGTGGCTTTCTCGAGCGCCTTGACCAGTTCGCTCTTCGACATGCGTGAACGCCCGCGGATCCCGCGTTCGCGGGCGTGCCTTTGCGCCTGAGGTAGGGCAAGCCCTACCTCAGGGCGTAGAGCAGCCGTGACGACGAATCAGCAAGCTGCCCCGATGGTCCGGGACCAGGCGGGCCGGGATGCTGGATCCCATCGATCCGAAGTACCCGAACGAAGGAAATGTATGTCGAGAGTGGGTTCCTTGCGCCGCAACCTGGTTCGTGCCGCCGCGGTCGCACTGGCAGGTGCTGCCTGCGCGCTCGCGGTGCCCGGCAGCGCCGGTGCCGTGGTGAACGGGGAGAACTCCACCGAGCGCTATGAATTCATGGCCTCGATCCCGGAGATCGTGCCCGACATGAACAACGCGAAGGGCGTGTGCGGGGCCGTTCTGGTGCATCCGCGGTGGGTGGTGACCGCGGCGCACTGCGTCGACCCGGACAACAACCCGGCGAGGCCGGAGGGGACCGTGCGGATCGGCAGCGACCGGCGGACGACCGGCGGCACCGTCCGCAAGATCGACCACTGGGTTCGCCACCCCGGCTACCAGCCGGGCGCGCCGAACAAGAACGACATCGCGCTGGTGCGCCTGGATCGCCCGGTCTCCGAGCGACCCATCCGCATCGCCGACCGCCCCGGCCGCCCCGGCACGCCGACCCGCCTGATGGGCTTCGGCACCACGGTCGACACCGCCGATATCACCAAAGTGGTGTTCCCCGAACGACTCCAGCAGCTCGACACGCGCCGGGGAGCGGTGTCGGAATGCTCGCCCGGCTACGCGGACTCGACCCGGCTCTGCACGATCAGCGGCAAGCCCGGTGCGATGGCGTGCATGGGGGACTCCGGCGGACCGCAGGTCCAGCGCGGGAAGTGGGGCCGGTGGGAGCTGATCGGCGTCACCTCGGGGCCCGGTGACGACGACGTGCCCTGCGCCAACGGACCCGGTCTCTACACCAGCGTTCCCGCCTACGACGGCTGGATCCAGCGCACCATCCACGGGCACCGCTGACGTCCCTGCGCTCCGGCAAGCGGGCGAGGACTCGTCCTCGCCCGCTTGCCGGTGCCTCACCGAGGCGCCAGTGCCTCCAAAGAGGACAGTGAAGCCTTGTGCAGGTTCGAGATGATGTTCCTCGGCTTGTCGGCGGCCTTGCTGTAGTAGTGCGCGCCGGACTCGTATGCCAGGTAGACGTTGCTGCCGTACACCGTCAGCCCCTCGGACATGCTAGGTGCGCGGAAGCAGTGCTTCTTGGCCGTGTCCAGGTCCTTGTCGCCGGCGCCGCGCCGGACCACGTAGATGTTGCTGCGGTTGTTCCGGCCGTGCGAAGTGCTGTAGATGAACAGGTCCTTGGTGACGATGAGGCCCTGCGTCTTCGTCGGCACCTCCCACGAGCCCGGCCGGTAGCTCAGCTTGCCGTCGGAGCCGACGGTGTACGAGTGCATCAAGCCGCGCTTGGAGTCTTCGAACTTGCCCGCCCACAGCGTGTTGCTCGGGCCGTGGCTGGTCAGGAAGGATGAGGCGTAGACGGTCTGCGCCTTGCCCTCCTGCTCGATGGGCAGCGACTTCTTGATCGCGTTCTTCAGCTTCGCCAGCGAGTACTTGCGGACCGTGTCGCCCTTGCCCGACACGAAGGCCCAGCCCTGTTTCTCGAAGACGGCGATCCCGCCGACGTGCGAGTACGCGAGCAGCGCCTGGCCGACCTGCTTGCCGGTCTTGGCGTCGATCCCGATGATGATCGCGCTGCGGTGGCCGGACTCGTACGAGGTGACCAGGATCAGGTCATTGGACCCGTCCCAGTTCGACCAGGTCGCCGTGCCCTGGGGGATGTTGGTCGCCAGGGCGGGGACAGGGTGACTCTTGCTGAACCGCTTGTCATAGGCGTAGGAGGCCGATTCCCCATGGTAGAAGGGGCCGTCCTTGCCACTGGACTTCGAGTCGCAGGTGATGGCCGCCGCCTCGGCGGAGGCTGTGCCCACCGTGGTGAGGCCGAGCATCACCATGCTCGCCGCGGCAGTGATCGTCGCCTTCTTGAGTAGGGTCTTCATGCATCCCCTTGTAGTGGTTGTGCGTCCAGTTCTCAACTGGGACTCACCGGACGCGCTCGCGGTTCCGCTGCAACGAATCCGCACCAGGGAAGGGATGTTCCGTCGTCATTGCCGGCTCTATTGCGACGAGAGCCCGGATATCGACCGCTCGCGCGCCTGGCGGAGAACGCTGACGAAGACGTCGACCGATTCCGCGCCCGAGACGCCCAATGCCCGGTCGAAGACGAAGAACGGTACGCCCTCGGCACCCAGTCGCCGTGCCTCGCGGGCGTCCTCCCGCACCGCCTCCGCGTAGTCGTCACCGGCCAGTACCCGGCGGGTCTCTTCGGCGGGCAGACCGATCTCGGTGGCGAGGCGGACCAGGGTCTCGGTGTCGTCGAGTACGTCACCCTCGACGAGCAGGGCGCGGAGCAGTCGCTCGTGGGCGCGGCCGCCGAGTCCACGCTGTCCGGCGAACTGGGCGACACGGTGGGCGTCGAAGGTGTTGCACATGAAGGCGCTGTCGAAGTCGTACTTCAGGCCCTCGGCCGCCGCGGGGGCGACGACCCTGCCGACCATGGACCGCACGTCCGAAAGCGAACCGCCGGTCTGCTCCATGAGGGCTTCGTAGAGCGGTTTGGCGGCGCCTCGGGGGTAGTGCGGGGCGAGCTGGAAACTGCGCCACACGACCTCGACCTCGTCGCCGTGCTCGAACCGGCCGATCGCTTTGTCCAGACGGCGTTTGCCCAGATAGCACCAAGGACAGCCGACATCGGACCACACTTCGACGCGCACGCTGGGCCTCCCGGAATCAATCTGCTGAAAAGATTGTCTTGTTTTGAGATTATCTGACGATCCCAGCGAGGCGCTAGGATGGCCGGGTGACAGGTTCGACGACGGGTGCGCTCCCGATGGGGTTGGAGGACAACCTCGGCTGGCTGCTCGCGCAGGTGTGCCGTGCCCACGGATCCGTGCTGGAGCGCGCGGTTTCCGGTATCCCGCACGGGTTGCGGGGCTTTCAGGCGCTGTGCGGCGCGGTGCACGAGAGCGCCAGGAACCAGGCGCAACTGGGCAGGCAGCTGGACATCGACCGCACCGTGATGGTGTACCTGATCGACGACCTGGTGGCGGCCGGGCTGGTGGAACGCGAGGTCGATCCGGCCGACCGGCGGAACAAGCTGATCCGTGGCACCGAGGCCGGCCGTGTCCGGCTGGAGGAGACCCGCGCCGCGATCCAGGCGGCGGAAGCGGCGGTGCTGGCCCCGCTCGCTTCGGCGGAGCAGGAGCGGTTCCGCGAGATGCTGCGCACGGTGGTCGCGCACAACCTGATGGCCGCCGATGCGGCGGAAAACGACGGCTGAGCTACGGGGGCGTCCAGTGCCCGAGTTCGGGCTGCGGTTGCCTGTCCGGCGTGTCGAGGCGCTTCGGCACCAGCACGAGCGCGGTGAGAACGGCCAAGACGACGAAGGCGGTACTACCCAGATAGGCGAGCTGGAAGCCGGCAGCCGCAGCTTCATGCTGCCCCTCACCGGCGTCGACCAGTGAGGTCGTCCGGGATGCGGCGACGGTGAAGACGCACTACCCGATGAGGAAGACGCGTCGCCTGCCGACGAGATCACCCAGCCTGCCCGAGAACAGGAGCAGACCGCCGATGGGTACGAGATAGGCGTTCACGACCCAGGCCAGATGGGGCGTGCGAAGCCGAGATCGGACTGGATGGACGGCAGGGCCACCACCACGATCGTGCCGTCGAGCACCACCATCAGCGATGCCGGACACAGGACGACGAGCGCGAGCTGTCGCGAACGACCGCCCCGCCCGGCATTTTCGAGCGCCACGGAACCTCCACCTCGGGACAAGGGCATCTCTTCCCGGAGACTGCCGAGACCGGTTCGGATCCGTCTTCTGAACATAAGGCGGTTCCGCTGGCCCCCGGTCGAAGGTGTCGCACGGTGAACCTCGTCATTGCGCGGGCGGGCCGTCATGAGCGGAGGCGGGGTCGTTCGTCCGTGGGCGGTAAATATCCTTTGTGGACAAGGACTGGCGTGGACTTCGGCCATGGCGGGCGATCCCTCCGCCCTGGTCGGTGGCGGAGCCGCGCGGGCCGGGGTCGGAATAGGGTGAAACCGGGATACCGGAAGGGAAAGGTGTGGCACATGGCGAGTCGGTTCGAATGGATGACCATCGACAGCGTGGATCCACGGAAACTGGCGGATTTCTGGTGCGGCGTTCTGGATTACGTCGTCTATGCGGACAAGAACGGTGCCGCGGTCGAGATCGGGCCCGATCCGGAGGTGCCGGACGAACAGCGGTTGGCCGCGTTGCGTGACGGGCCCGCCGTGCCGAGTATGGTTTTCGTCCGTGTTCCCGAGGCCAAGACCATCGCCAAGAACCGGCTGCACTTCGAGATCTGTCCGATCGACAGTGACCAGCAGACCGAACTGGTGCGCTTGCTCGCGCTCGGCGCGACCAAGGCGGATGTGGGACAAGGAGAAGGCCGGTCGTGGGTGGTGCTGGCCGACCCGGAAGGAAACGAGTTCTGCCTGACGCGCAGCCTCGCGCCGGGAGAATTCGACCTGTAGACGGGGTTTGTGCTTCGGCTACGGTCCTTGCATGGATCTTGTGCGCCGTATCGACCGGGCCGCCGGCGAGTTCTTGCTGTTCGCACTGACACCACCGCGCCTGGCCACCGCTCACGAACGAGTTCAAGAGATCGCCGAGGCCACGATGGCTCGCTTGCGCCCGTTGAACCTCGACGGCCTGATCCTCTACGACATCGATGACGAAGTCGCTCGGAATCCGGCGCGGCGCCCGTTCCCGTTCTCGCCGACCCTCGACCCCGCGAACTATCTCGCGAACAACTTCTCGAGCTGGCAGACCCCGGTCATCGTCTACCGGGCGGCCGGAAAGTACGCGCCGTCGGAGCTGCGGTCATGGCTGGCGGCCCAAGACCCGGCACGCGTGATGACCGTTCTGGTCGGCGCTGCGTCCAGCAAGGCCGACGCCAGGACATCACTCGCCGATGCTCAAGCGCTGTGGCGTGACGCCAACCCCGGTCTGTCGCTCGGCGGCGTCGCGATTCCAGAACGTCACAGCCGCCGGGACGACGAGCATCTGAGACTGCTGGCAAAGCAGGATGCCGGTTGCCGGTTCTTCGTGACTCAGGTGGTTTACGACGTCCACGCGGCGAAGAACCTCGTCTCCGACTACCACTACGAATGCGTCGCGCGCGGGCGAGCACCCGTTCCGGTCGTCTTCACCTTCTCGGTCTGCGGATCGTTGAAGACACTCGACTTTCTGCGGTGGCTGGGCGTCGACGTACCGCGATGGATCGAGAACGACCTCAGGCACGCGTCCGACACCCTCGAAGCGTCGTATCGGTTCGCCGTCGCGGCGGCTACCGAACTGATGACCTACTGCCGCGGCCTAGGCGTTCCGTTCGGCATCAACGTCGAAAGCGTGTCGATCAGGCGGGAAGAGATCGAGGCGTCCGTGCGACTTGCCGAGCGACTTCGGACGGAGATCAAGGGCTGATCTCGTCGCCGACGGCTCCGGATCACTCGTCAGGCTGACTCCGGTTGTGCCGCGGGCCGCGCGGCACTGGACTGGTCACACATTTCCATTCTCCCGAGGGCGGAAGGACGTGACCATGTTCGGCTGCTCACGCCGTAAGCAGGCCGGGGTGCTGATTTCGGTGGCCGCGGCCATCTTGCTGGCTTGCCCGGTCGCTTCCGCGGCACCGTCCGCGGCCGGTGCGGTCCAGCGATCCGCGGTGAACGGCGGTGATGCGATGTACAGCGTCTCGCCGGGACCCGGTCGTGAACCGTACTATTGTTCAGCGGGGTTCGCGATCCTCGTCGAGGGCGTCCGATACATCCTCACGGCCGGGCACTGCACCACACACGGGCTCGACTGGGAAGGCATCGGCCCTCATGTGGACAGTCACTTCCCGGTGACCGATTACGGCCGTATCCGGGACCTCTCCGGCTCTGGGCCCAGCCAGGTGGATCTTTACGATGGCAGCACCCAGCGGATCCTTCGCGCGGGCATCCCGCAGGTGGGGCAAACCGTGTGCAAGAGCGGCATGACGACGAAGAAGACGTGCGGGAAGGTCCTAGGCCTCAATCAGACCGTGAACTACGGCAAGGACAAGCAGGTCGTCGGGACGATCGCGACCGACATCCCCATCGAGAGCGGTGATAGCGGCGGCCCGTTGTTCTACGGCGGCGTCGGCTACGGAGTGCTGTCCGGCGGGAACAGTCAAGTCAGCTTCTTCCAGCCGCTCCGGTCCGTGCTCGCCGCGTACGGCGCCACTCTCGCCTGAGAGGGAGGAACCCAAGGCACCGGGCGCGACATCATTCCTTTCGGGGAGTTCGATCGCGACTTGGCGTCCGCGCCGTGAACAGGAATTCACGGGTTCACGTCCGTCGGCGGCTCGCCTCATGGTGAGTCGGCGAAGAGGCACTTGATGTGCCGAGGTCGGCAGTCACGCGGAACAGGGGCCCACGCGACCAAGGCTACGAGCCCTCCGATTTCGGGCTGCCGGAATGAAATCCGTCTGTGCCGCGTAGACCAGCCCCTGATCATGAAGAAGGCCCGTGAGCGGCGGTTGTGCTGCTCACGGGCCTTTCGTCTTCCGGTCGGGCTGACAGGATTCGAACCTGCGACCCCTTGACCCCCAGTCAAGTGCGCTACCAAACTGCGCCACAGCCCGGACCCGCGCTCCGTGGAGTGCGATGTGAGTACTTTAGCGGGTCCCGGACGGGGGCTTGCAACCAGGGGTCACTGTGTGTCTGAGCTGGGAAAACGGTCCGTGAGGGCCGCCCTGCCGCATTCGGGCGGCCCCCACAGGGTCACTGGGGATTGCCGGCGTGGGTGAGGGTCTGCCAGGCGACGAACAGGTTGTTGGTGCCCGCCGGGCGCTGGCGCAGGGTGAGGGCCTCGGTGTTGCTCATGGTGTGCCCGAGGCGAGTGTGAAGGTGGTTGTAGCCGACCTCGGTGACCGGGCCGAGCCCGAGTTTCAGGCTGCCGCCGCACAGCCACGACGGGACGGCGGCGCCCATCTGGTACTTCGCGTGGAAGCCGAGGCCTTCGCGGAGCCGGTCGGCGATCTCGGGATAGAGGTCCTGGCCCTGGATGCGGGTGGTCTCGGCGAAGTTCGCGATGGCGGCGAGGCCGTAGCCGGTGTGGGTGAAGTCCCGGCAGGTCTCCTGGGAGAGGCCGTTGACGAACGTCGTCTGGCCTTGCCAGTACTTGACGATCTTGTCGCGGGTGTTCAGGCCGCTGCCGGGCGCGGTCTTCGGGAGCGCGCCGTCGCTGGTCAGGTAGAGGTAGGCGGGGACGCGGGTGCGGAACTTCGCGACGGCCTTGTCGTAGGTCGCCTTGTCGTCGAGGAAGACGGCGATGCCGAGCGCGGCCTCGGTCATGCTGAGTTCCCAGTTGCCGTTGCTGTGGCTGCCGTTGATCACCTCGGGCAGGTACACGTTCCGGAGCATGGTGCCGAAGCGGCCGGAATTCGGCCAGCTCGGGTAGGTGTGCTTGATGATCTCCGCCGCGCGCGGCCACGAGGAGGCCGACCACGCCGACTGCAGGGGAGCGTTGCTGTTCGTGTGATCCTTCAGCACCGCGGACCAGGCGTCCATGATCTCGATCGCCTTGGTCGCGTATTTCGCGTCGCGCGTGATGTACCAGGCCAGGGAAAGCGAATACGCGGCGATCGCGTCTTGCCGCTCATCGGTACAGCCGATGTTCGGATTCGAATAGGAACCGCATTCGACGACGGCGCGGGGTTTCGGTGACCGGGACAGCGAGGCGTACGAACTCGACATCATCGCGTCGTACGCCTGTTTCCACGGTTGCGCGCCGGCCTGCACCTTGGTGCGGACGAAGTCCAGTTGCGGGCGGCTGACCAGCACGCCGGGATGGGTGAAGGCGGCGGGCGCGGCCTGCGCGGGGGCACTGAAAAGGCCTAGTGCCAACGGGACGAGCGTGGTCAGGGTGAGCAGTTTCCTCGGTAGGGACAGGGGACTCCTCGAGTGGGTGTGAACCAGGTCACCGGCGGCGCGCGATTCAGTGTCATGGTCTGAACCAGTTGCGTCAAGAGTCTTTGTTCACCTCGAAAAGAAAGAAGCCCGCCCGTTCAGCGGGCTGAATGGATCAGTGCGGCCAAAGGCCGATGAAGGCCGGGCTTCCGATCGGATAACTGCCGGCCAGGCGCCAGGTCGCGCGTTCGTAGGCCTGGATCTCGTCGGTGTTCTGCGACGCGACATAACAATGCTCTCCGGCGATTGAGAAGTGCCGTGGCCATGCGCCGGTCGGATGGTCGTCGACGGCCTGCGGGAGCACGCCGTCGAACGTGAATTCCGTGATCCTCTCGGGACCCCGGTTCGACAGGAACAGCCGGTCTTCGTGCAGGACGAGCTGCGCCGGGAGGTTCGGGCCACCGGGTTCGCGGGTCGCGGGAACGGAGTTCTCGACGGCGAACGTGCCCGGCGGCTGTTCGCGCACTGTCACCAGCGAGGCGGCCAGTTCGCCGACGACGTACGCGTGGTTCGTGCCGGGACGCCGGACCAGTTGCCGAGGGCCGGTCCCGGCGGGCAGCGCCGACACCGACACGGGGATCAGCTCGCCGTCCTCGCCGAGGCGGTAGCTGCGGATCTCGTCCGTGCCCAGGTCGACCGCGCTGACCAGCGTCCCGCTCTCGTCGACGACGGCCATGTGGACGTGCGCCGACTCCTGTCGTTCGGTGTTCGGGCCGCTGCCTTCGTGCTCGACCAGCGCGGTCCGCACGGTGGGCACTCCGTCGGGGCCGAGCGCGAAGGCGGCCAGGCTGCCGCCGCTGTAGTTGGCGCACAACAGGTACCGGCCGTCGGGAGTGACCGCCAGGTGGCACGGATCCGCGCCGCCGGTCGGCAGCGAGTTCAGCGCCGACAGCGTGCCGTCTTCGGCGACGGCCACCGCGGTGATCGCGCCTTCGGCCGTCTCGTTCACGGCGTAGAGCACGGGGAGCGCGGGATGCGGCGTCAGCCAGCTCGGCGAGTCCAGCGCGAGGGAACCCGCCGGGGTCAGCTCCCCGGTCCGCGCGTCGCGCCAGAACGTGCCGATGCCCTCGCCCTTGCCGCCGCTCACCGCCGTGTAGGAGCCGGTGATGAGCAGAGTCCGGTCGTCGTTCGCAGAAGTCACGGAACACACTGTGCAGCAAGCCGAGGTGGAGGTGAAGCCCTCGCGCGTGGCTCGCCACGCGCGAGGGCGTCCGTCACTTCAACGAGTTGTCCACTGTGGTCATGAGGGCTCCGGTGTCACCGGACATCTCCCAGGCCATGACCCCGAGCAGTCCTCTGGTCTTGAGCCAGGCGACCTTCTGCTGGATGGACCAGGCGTCGTCGAAGGTCCACCATTGCCCTCCGTTGCCGGTGTAGCACGACGTGGCCACGGCCGCGGTGTCGTGCTGGACGGCGCAGTTGGGGACACTGGCCAAGAGATTCGCGTAGCCACGAGTACCTGCTTCCTCGGCGAACTGGCCTGGCGCGGCTCCCGTCGCGCTCTGCCATTCGCCCTTCTTGCCGCCGTCGGCGACCCCTTGCCAGCCTCTCCCGTAGAAGGCGAGCCCGAGGGTGAGCTTCCGTGGATTGGCCCCGGCCTCGGTGTAGGCGTTGATCGCCGATTCGACGCTGAACTTGAAGTTGTACGGATCGTCCGCGTCGGCGTAGAGGTTCCCCTGGTGGCCGGTGCGGTTCGGCTCCCACGAGTTGTCGCTGCCGGAGCCGTGGAAGTCGTAACCCTGCACGTTCGCGACGTCGAGGTAGTCGAAGATCTTCGGGATCTCCCAGCCGCCCTTCACCTTCGCCGGGTCGGCGGGGGTGAAGGCCTGCAGTTCGTACCGTTTGCCGGTGGTCGCGCCGTAGGCGTCCATCTGCGTGCGGAACTCGGCCAGCAGCGCGGTCAGGTTCGTCTTGTCGTTGGCGCTCCAGTGGTTCCCGGGATGCCCGTCGGGGCTGCCCGGCCACTCCCAGTCGATGTCGATACCGTCGAAGATGCCCGCGGCCGTACCCGGCCCGCCGGCGCCGCCGTACGGCTTCACGTTCCCCTTGAGGTACGTGTCGATGCACGACGCGACGAACTTCTGCCGTGACGCGGGCGTGGCCGCGACATCGGAGAAGTACTTCGAGTAGGTCCAGCCGCCCAAGGAGATGAGGATCTTCAGGTTGGGGTACTTGGCCTTGAGCTTCTTCAACTGGTTGAAGTTGCCGCGCAGCGTCTCCCAGCCGGTGTCGCCGACCCCGTCGACCGACTGTGCCGCCGACATCGGCCGCGAGTAGTCGGCTTCCGCGTCGCCCGCGCCGTCACCCTGGTTCGGGTCCTGCGGGTTCGGCGTCGTGCCCTTGGTAACGCCCGAAAGGCAGGTGTGGTTGACCGGGTCGATGTTCCCGAAGGCGTACAGCAGATGGGTCAGCTTGGCGGCGGATCCGTTGGTCACCAGGTTCTTGACGAAGAACTGGCGGCCGTAGATGCCCCACTGGACGAAGTAGCCGACCCGGGCGTATCCGTTCACGATGTCGCCGGTGCGAGCGCTGACGGCGGCGCTCGCCGCGGAGACGTTGTCGTACCCGTCCCTGGCTTTGACCGTGAAAGAGTACGAAGTGGACGGTGAGAGCCCGGTCACCGTCGCGGTGGTCCCGGTCACCGTGGTGGCGAGGGTCGTCCCGCGGTAGACGTCGTAGGAGACGACGCCGGTGTTGTCCGTGGACGCGTTCCACGCCAGGGAGATCGAGCCCGAGGTGACCGCGGTCGAGCGGAGGTTCGACGGCGCGGTCGGCGCCTGGGTGTCGTCGCTCGGGTTGTTGGTGGTCACCGCGAGCGCCGGGGTGGGCGGGGACTTGGCGTCCTTCCGGTCCTTGGCGACGACGGTGAAGCTGTATGCCGTGTTCGGCGTCAGCCCGGTGATCCGCGCTTCGGTGCCGGTGACCGAGGCCGCCAGCGTGGTGCCCTGGTAGACGTCGTAGCCGACGACGGGCAGGGAACCCGGCGCGGCGGCGTTCCAGGCCAGCGCGGCGGTCGTGGTCGTCTTCGCCACGAGTCGCAGGTTGGCCGGGGTCGACGGCGGGGCGTCGCCGGAACCGTCGCAGTTGGCGTCGTCGATCCGGCAGGTGGTCGGGTTGACCGCGGAGCTGAGCCGGAACGACGGGCTGTAGGGATAGGTCGAACGGCCCGGCGCGAGGGACTTGATGTAGTACGCCGGGGTGAGGGTGACCTGGTTGCCGGTCTGGGAAACCGTGCCGTTGGAGCCGCTGGTGGCGGTCACGCCGGCGGGGACGGTGAAGGTGATGGACCAGTCGGCGACGGTTTCGCTGCTGGGGTTCGTGACGGTGTACTCGCCGGTGATCCCGGTCAAGGTGAAGGCGGCGCGGAGGCGGCCCGCCGCCAGCGCCGGAGTGCCCGCGGCTACCAGGAGCCCGGCGGCGAGGAGTGTCACGGTGAGTGCGCTGAGTAGTCTTCTTCTGGTGCGTCTCATGGCGGTTCTCTCCAAAAGAGGCGGCGAGACTGACCTGCTCGAAAAATGGCGCGTGTGGTCTAGACCACACTTGAATGTAGCGCGGAGCGCATAAAAGGTCTAGACCGATTCGTCGGTCGTGAACCCGATAGGCCCCGGATGCGGACAACGGGTGACACCGGCGAACGACGAAGGGCGGTTCATGAGCTCACCTAGGGCGGATCCGGACGATCTCGACGACGCGGAGTTGATCGCGAGATCGGTGACCGGGCCGGAGTGGTTCTCCGCGATCTTCGACCGGCATGCCGCGCATATCCACCGTTACCTGGTCAGGCGCATCGGCCCCACCGCCGCGGAGGACGCGCTGGGGGAGGCGTTCCTGGTGGCCTTCCGCAAACGCGCGGGGTACGACACCGAGCGCCGCGACGCCCGGCCCTGGCTCTACGGGATCGCCACCAACCTCGTGGCGCAGCGGCGTCGTGAGGAGGCCAAGGAGCTGAAGCTGCGGGAAGCCCTCGGCCCGCCGTCTCACGAGGAAGGGCATGCCGAGCGCGTCGCGGAGCAGGTGACCGCCGAGGCGATGGGGAAACTGCTGGACTCCGCGCTGGCGGAACTCGCCGACGGCGACCGGGACGCGCTCACGTTGTTCGCCGGAGAAGGCCTGAGCTACGAGGAGGTGGCTTCGGCGCTGGGCATTCCGCTCGGCACCGTCCGCTCGCGGCTCAATCGCGCTCGCCGGAAGGTCCGAGAGGCGCTGGGGCGCCCGGACACCACGACTTCGAAGGAGATCTCCAACCATGGATGAGCTGCAGTCGATCGCCGAGCGGACCGGCTCGGTCCCGCTCGCGGAATCCGGAGCGCTCGCCAAGGCCCGCGCGAGATTGATGGCCGAGATCGCCGATGCCGAACGGGAAAACGTCGCGCCGCTGAGGAAACGGCGACGCTGGGCGTGGGCAGGGGCGGGGACGCTCGGGCTCGCCGCGGCCATCACCGCCGTCGTCGCGCTGGCACCGGTCGAGCAGGTCGGTCTCCAGCCTCCCGCGGCCGCCGCGGATCCCGTGACGGTGCTCCGGAACGCCGCCGCGGCCGCGCTGAAGTCTCCGGCCACACCGCCGAGGCCCGACCAATTCCTCTATACGAAGACCAAGGATCCCGAGGGTGAGCGGGAATCATGGTTCTCGGCCGACGGCACCCGGGACGGCGTGATCAAGATGGCGGACGGATCGCTCCTGCCGCTCCCGGGCTGCCGGGACGGGAAAGCGCAGGTGTACAAGGGCGGCGAGCCGCTGAAGGGACGCACGGAGCCGTGCGAGCCGACCGTCCGCGATCGCCGCGACCTCCCCACCGGCGCCGACGCGATGTTCGCCTACCTCAACGCCCACCACTCCGGTGAGGACGGCGACTACAACGCGATGGGCAAGGACATCCAGGAGCTGGCGAGTGGGTACTACCTTTCGCCCGCGACTCGCGCCGCCCTGTTCGAAGCCGCGGCGAAGGTGCCCCGGCTCCGGGTCATGGAGCCCGCCCACGACGCCGCGGGAAGGCCCGGAGTCGGGATCACGTGGCCGTTGAAGCCCAGCGACGGTCCGGACGCGGAGCCGATCGTGATCGTCTTCACCGCGGACACGTTCCAGTTCCTGGGCACGAATTCGACCGCGGTGACCGCGTCCGGCGTGGTGGACGCGGTCGGTCAGCGGCCTTGACGGCTCAGCGGCCGGTGAACGTCGCCTTGCCGGGACCGTCGGCGAGGAACGACTTCACCGCGCCGCGCAGGTCCTCGGTGTCGAAGAGTCCGGCGGCGATCGTCGTGATGTGTTCGTTCGCCTCGGCGACGCCGCCGTGCTCGTAGTGTTCGAGGACCTTCTTGGTGGCCGCGTGCGCCTTCGTCGGCCCCTGGGCGAGGTCGGTCGCGAAGGCACGCGCGGCCTCGTCGAAGCCGTCCACGGGGAGCACCCGGTTGACCACGTTCCAGCGTTCGAGGGTCGCGGCGTCGTAGGTCGCGCCCGTCATCACGAACTCCTTGGCGCGGCCGACACCCGCGCGGGCGGCGAGGCGCTGCGTGCCGCCCATGGTCGGGGTCAGGCCGACGACCCGTTCGACCAGGCCGAACTTGGCCTTCTCGCTCGCGAGGATGAGATCGCAGGCGACCGCGACCTCGAACGCCCACGTCAGGCACAGCCCGTGGGCGGCGAACACGGTGGGGAACGGGAGTGCGGCGATCCGGTCGGGGATCGCCAGCATCTCGTCGAAGAGCACCTTCGCCTCGGCCGCGCTCGACTGGGCGTCGAAGAGGGAGACGTCCACGCCGCCGCTGACGATCTTCCCCTCGGCGCGGATCAGCGCCGCGCGCGGCGGCGTGGTCTCCAGTTCGCCGATCGCCTCGCCCAGTTCGGCCTGCAGTTCCGCCGTGTAGAGGTTCAGCGGCGGCGAGGCGATGGTCAGGACGGCGAGGTCGTCTTCACGGTCGAGGCGGATCGAGGCGGCCAAGGCGGTTCCCTCCGATGGGTCGTTTTCCGTGACCCTAGCCCGACGTCGCCACGAGTTCGTCCCATTGCGCCTGTGCTTCTGGTCGCCATTCCACGTGCTTGCGGTGGAACAGGTCCGCCGCGCGCACGCCGCTCCAACCGTCGGGGAGGAGTTTTAGCGGAAGCCGCGGATCGAGGAAGGGAAAGCTGCGCCATTCGTGGACGAGTTCGGTCTGCGCGCGCAGGACGCCGCGTTCGCCGGAAGGACGCAAACCGGTGAAGCGGTCGATGAAGTCCTCGTAGCGGTCCTTGAGCTCACTCAGGTCCCAGGAGCGCGCGACCATCGTCTCCTGATCGCCGACGTCACCGTAGGCGGCGGTGAACGACATCGCCTGCGCGTCGAGGCCGAGTTCCTGCACGATCTGCTGGGCCTCCCGCTGGCGGCTGAGATCCGGGCTGACCCAGACGCCCGCCACCGGCGAACCGAAGCCTGCCCACGTCAGGCGGGTGCGCAGCCGGTGCCGGAGATCCCGTTTGGCTTCGGGGACCGACACGATCAGCATCAGCCAGCGATCGTCCCAGGTCTTCTCTTCGTTGCCGAAGGCGTAGATCCGTTCCGCGCCTTCGGTCAGGAGGCGCCTGCCTGGTGGAGTGAGCGACCAGCGCACTCTTCGTCCGACGCGTTCGGAGACGACCCAGCCCTCGGCGGAGGAACGGGCCAGTGCCTGCCGAGCGGACTTCTCCTCGATGTCGAGCACGCGCAGCGCCTCGACCAGCGTCGAGGTCCAGATCGCTT
Organism: Amycolatopsis roodepoortensis; assembly: GCF_024628825.1. Taxonomy (NCBI): domain Bacteria; kingdom Bacillati; phylum Actinomycetota; class Actinomycetes; order Pseudonocardiales; family Pseudonocardiaceae; genus Amycolatopsis; species Amycolatopsis roodepoortensis. Next base: position 873,944 of record NZ_CP102415.1, on the reverse strand, counting down.
GGTCACGGGGCAGGACGTACTCGCCGAGGATCGTCATCAGCAGCGACCTCGCGCTGGCATGACCGACTTCCCGCCGCCTGCTCAACGTCGGCCTACGGGTACCGCCTTTCTGCTGGTGGACGACGGGGACCGGGGTGGCGGAGTCCGCCATTTGCTGTCACCGACCTCAATGCTCGGGGGTTCGTTCGGGTCCAGAAGAACAACCAGGTTACCCACGTTCCGTGATCGCTTGGATACTTGCCACTCTTCCGAGGGACCACGAGGTGTTCAATCGGCCCCCGTAGACTTACCGATCTCATGAGCGCCACACTCGTTGCCAAGAATCTCGCCGCCGGCCACGGCGACCGCGTGCTGTTCTCCGGTCTCGACCTGGTCGTCGCGCCCGGCGAAGTGATCGGTCTCGTCGGGGTCAACGGCGCGGGCAAGTCGACCCTGCTGAAGACCCTCGGCGGCCTCGTCCCGCCGGAAGAGGGCAGTGTCCGGCTGGACCCGCCGACGGCCACCGTCGGTCACCTCCCGCAGGAGCCGGAACGCCGTGAGGGTGAGTCCGTCCGCGCGTTCCTCTCGCGGCGCACCGGCGTCACCGCCGCACAGGCCGCGCTCGACGCCGCAACCGAAGCGCTCACCGCGGGCGAACCCGGCGCGGACGACGCGTACGGTCTCGCGCTCGACCGCTGGCTCGCGCTCGGCGGGGCCGACCTGGACGACCGGGCGGGCGAAGTCGTCGCGGATCTCGGGCTCACCGTGAACCTCGACCAGCCGATGCTGTCGTTGTCGGGCGGGCAGGCGGCCCGCGCGGGCATGGCGTCGCTCCTGCTGAGCCGGTACGACATCTTCCTGCTCGACGAGCCGACCAACGACCTCGACCTCGACGGGCTCGAACGGCTCGAACGGTTCGTGACCGGGCTGCGCGCCGGGACCGTGCTGGTCAGCCACGACCGGGAATTCCTCGCCCGCACCGTGGATCGCGTCGTCGAACTCGACTACGCGCAGCAGCAGGTGCGGACCTACGGCGGCGGCTACGAGTCGTACCTGGAGGAGCGTGCCGTCGCGCGGCGGCACGCCCGTGAGGAGTACGAGGAGTTCGCGAACACCAAGGCTTCGCTCGAAGCCCGTGGCGCGATGCAGCGTTCGTGGATGGAGAAGGGCGTCAAGAACGCCCGGCGCAAGGCCACCGACAACGACAAGGTCGGCCGCAAGTTCCGGAGCGAGGCGACGGAGAAGCAGGCGTCGAAGGCCCGGCAGACCGACCGCATGATCGAGCGGCTCGAAGTCGTCGAGGAACCGCGCAAGGAATGGGAGCTGCGGATGGAGATCGCCGCCGCGCCCAGGGCGGGCGCGGTCGTGGCGACGCTGCGCGGCGCGGTGGTGCGACGGGGCGAGTTCACCCTCGGCCCGGTGGATCTGCAGATCGACTGGGCGGACAAGGTCGCGATCACCGGGGCCAACGGCGCCGGGAAGTCGACGCTGCTCGCCGCGCTGCTCGGGCGGGTCCCGGTCGACGAAGGCGCCGCGTCACTGGGTTCCGGTGTCGTGGTCGGTGAGGTCGACCAGGCGCGGAAGCTGTTCCTCGGCGACCTGCCCCTGTTCGAGGCCTTCTCGCGCGAAGTCCCGGAACTGGCCGACGCCGATGTGCGGACGCTGCTGGCGAAGTACGGGCTCAAGGCCGCACACGTCCTCCGGTCCGCGGCCACGTTGTCGCCGGGGGAGCGGACGCGGTCCGCGCTGGCGCTGCTGCAGGCGCGCGGGGTGAATCTGCTCGTGCTCGACGAGCCGACGAACCACCTCGACCTGCCCGCGATCGAGCAGCTGGAGTCGGCGCTGGCGGAGTATCCGGGGACGCTGCTGCTGGTGACGCACGACCGCCGGATGCTGGACGCGGTGGCGACGACGCGGCGGCTGGAAGTCGCCGATGGCAAGGTGACGGAGCTCTGAGCGGTTAGGCCGTGTCCTGCAAGTCATGTTCGCGGTCTCCGCGCCCAGGCGCTCCCTGACGGCACGGGCGGGCTCGGCCGAGTACGACCCGGTACGAGGCCGACCCGCCCGCACCGTCAGGAACCACCTGGATCACGAAGCCCATCGAACAGACTTACAGGACACGGCCTAGTCCTCTGAATGCGCGGCGGGGGCTGCCGGCCGCGCCGACGTCGGGCTGTCGCGAAAGCCACTTTCGCGACGTCTGATGTCCCGAAAGTGGCTTTTCGCGACAGGGGCACCGGGGCGCCGAGTGAACTCGCACCGCAGAGCATTCAGCCGACTGAACGCGGGTCAACCCTTGGTGGCGCCGCCGGTCAGGCCCTTCACGAACTGCTTCTGCAGCGCCAGATAGAAGATCAGCACCGGAAGGGTCGCCAGGAACATCAGCGCGAACACGCTGCCGAGATCCGCCTGGTACTGCCCGATCGAGCGGTAGATCCCGGTGGTGACCGTCGTGCCCTGGCTGGGCCCGAGGATGATCAGCGGATCGATGAAGTCGTTCCAGATCCACACCCCCAGGAAGATCAGCACACTCGCCGTGGCCGGGCGCAGCAACGGGAACACGATCCGCCAGAACACCTGCGTCCGGCTCGCGCCATCGAGCAGCGCGGCCTCCTCGAGTTCCACCGGGACCCCGCGGATGAACCCGGTGAACACGAAGACACCGAACGGCACGTAATAGCCGACGTTGAACAGCACCAGACCCTGGATCGTCGCCATCAGCCCGGTCAGCCGCAGCACCTCGGTGACCGGGATCAGGATCACCTGGGGCGGGATCATCAAGCCCGCCAACAGGATCAGCGCGAGCACCTTGGTCCATCGCCGGCCGGAGCGCGCGAGGTAATGCCCGAGCATGGCCGAGAGCACGGTCAGCACGATGATCGACAGCAGCGTGACGAGCACGCTGTTCGCCAGGCTCACCCAGAACAGGCCGTCGGGCCGCGTGAGTACGGCGTGGATGTTGGACAGCGTCGGTGGCAGCGGGACCGACGCCGGCTCCTGGGCGATCCGATCGCCGGGTTTGAAGACGTTGACGAGCACGTAGTACAGCGGCACGGCGAAGAGCGCGCTCGCCAGGATCGCCGCGGCAGGCCGAAGCCACTTCGCGGTCACAGGTCCACCTCCCGCCGCCGCAGGAACCGCAGCACGATCGTGGTCAGCACCGCCACGATCACCAGCATCACCACGGCCATCGCGGACGCGTAGCCGACGTGGTTCGCGTCGAGTCCGGTGGCGAGGACACCGAACGCGATGGTGGCCGTCGTCCCCGAACCCGGCCCGCCGTTGGTGACCACCTTGACGTGGTCGTAGGTCTTGAACGCCGAGATCAGCAGCACGACGGTGTTGATCGTCAACGACGGCGCGAGCAGCGGCCACGTCACCGCGCGGAACCGGCGCACCGGTCCGGCGCCGTCGATCTCCGCGGCCTCCAGCAATTCGGCCGGGACACCCTGCAGGCCCGCGAGATACACGACCACACAGAACCCCAGCATCTGCCAGCACACGATCGACGCGACCGAGTACAGCGCGAGATCCGGATCCGAAAGCCAGCCCGGCGGATGCTCGACGCCGAGGGCGCGGAGCGCGTCGTTGACCGGGCCCCGGTCGTCGAGCAGTTTCGTCCAGATGATGCTGACCACGACCGAGCTGAGGATCACGGGCGTGAAGAACACGCTCCGCAGAGCGTTGTACAGCCAGCCTTTCCGGTCGAGCAGCAACGCGACGCCGAGCCCGAGCACGTTCGGCACGATCACGACGATCACGGTCAGGATCGTGGTGACCCGGAGCGCGGTCAGGAACTGTTCGTCCTGGAACAGCAGCCGGTAGTTCTCGAGCCCGACGAATTCCGCGGGCGGGTTGAACGGATTGTGGTTCGTCAGGCTGTAGCCGAAGCTGATGAGGATCGGCGCCATGACGAAGCAGAGGTAGATGACGACGCCGGGCGCGCCGAACGAGGCGAAATGCCATACGCGCGGCAGGATCGGTTTCCTCCCCATCGTGGTGTCAGCGCGCCTTCGCCCATTCGGTGTCCAGGAACGCGCACGCGTCGGCCACCGTCTTGCGGCCGGTGATGACGTCCTGCGCGGCCTGGTAGACCTTGTCCTTCATCCCCGGCAGGAGTCCGTCGTCCGCGGTTTCCCAGCTGAATGCGTTCACGACCGCGTTCTTCGCGACGGCTTCCTGGTAAAGGTCGTAGCCCGCCTTGAAAACCGGGCCGACATCGGTGGGCGGCGTGTAGCCCTTGATCGCGGGGAACAGGCCGTCGGCCCGGACCGAGGCGTCGATCTGCTCCTTGTCGAGCTGGAACGCGAGCGCGAACTTCTTTGCCGCGTCGAGGTTCCGCGACTTGGCGTTGACGACGATGCCGCCACCGGTGTACGCGGGAACCACGAGTTTCCCGTCCTCGGAAGGGAAGTTGAAGACGCCGATCTCGAACGGCGGCTTCTTGGCGTCGGCGCTGGCGGCGAACCAGTTGCCCATCGGGTACATCGCGCCCTCGCCGTTGAGAAAGGCCGCCTCGGTCGCCGAGTAGTCCCGTGAGACCTGGGTCTTGTCGAGGTAGCCCTTGGCGACCAGGTCGGCGAACTTGCCGAACGCCTGCTGGAACACCGGATCGGTGAACTTGACCTTGTCTGCCCGCCGCTGGGAAAGCCAGTCCGGTGTCCTGCCGTAGACGTCGACGCTGACCAGGCCGTCCAGCAGCATCGCGGACGGGAACCCTTCCTTGCCGCCGCCGATGGTGAACGGAGTGATGCCCTTCGTCTTCAGTTTCTCCGACGCGGCGAGGAGTTCGTTCCACGTCTTCGGTGCCGACGTGATCCCGGCGTCGGCGAAGAGCTTTTTGTTGTAGTAGATCGGCGGGATGGTCTGGGTGTTGGCGGGCAGCTGGTGGTGGCCGCCCTTGATCGGGTTGGCCGCGGGGAACTGGAAATCCTTGAGCTCCTCGGGCGTCCACGCGTAGAGGTTGCCCGATTCGGCGAACCCGGCGGAGTCGACGGCGATCGCGACGTCGGGGAACTGGCCGGACTGCAATAGCTGCTTGGCGTAGCCCGTCCGGTCGGTCGACGGGGCGACCAGCTTCTTCACGCTCAGGCCGGGATCGCGGTCCGTGACGCGTTTGATTGCGGAGTCCCAATAGGACGGTGGGAGGTTCGGCGTCTCGAACGTCAGGAAGGTGATCTCGTTTCCCGAGGCGTTCGTCCCGCCGCCGACGGTGCATCCGGTGAGGCTCGCGGCGAGGAGTAGCGCGGCTCCCAACGCGAAGGACCTTCTCATGCCCCAGTCACCCTTCTCGCGGTCTCCTGGACGACGGCATTCGATCGGATGTCTAGGGGGATGTCAAGCGGCCTATCGGACTCTGGCCGGGCGAAAACAGGCTATACATCTGATCTATCGGGGTGCTCAGAGCTTCGTCAACCGGATCAAGACGCTGGCGAAATCGCCCTCCGGAAGACCAGGGAACAGGCCGTGTGCCAGGAGCGAGGCCCCGTGCCACACCTTTCCGGTGTCCTCGTCGCGGTAGCGGGCCGAGGGGTCGAGACCGTCGAGCCGGAGCGGTCGTTCGTGAGTGTGGAAATGTGCCGCTTGCCGGAACACGAACACCACCGCGCGTCCGCCGTCGGCCGCCACGTACTGCAGCGCGGAGACGCCGTCGGTGCCAGGCGGCACGAGACGGTGGAGCCTGCCGTGCTGCACGATCGGCCGGATCTCCTTGTACAGCGCGATCTGTTCGCGCGCGTGGTCCAGATCCTGCTCGGACCACCTCACGATGTCGCCGCCGATGCCGAGCACCCCCGCCATCGCGACGTGGAACCGGAAGCGCAGCGGTGTGGACCGCCGGGTGACGAAGTTGGGGTCGTCGGTGACCCACGCCGACATCGCGCGCGCCGGGTACACCTGGCCGTAGCCGTGCTGGATGACGAGCCGGTCGAGCGCGTCGGTGTTGTCGGAAGTCCAGACCTGATCCGTCCTGGCCATGATCCCGAGGTCGATCCGGCCGCCACCGCCGCTGCACGCCTCGATCCGCAGCCCGGGATGGCGGGCACGCAGGCGGTCCATGATCGCGTAGACCGAGTGGGTGTGCTCCACCCACAGCCGGTCCGGATCGCTGTCGGCGGGCCAGCCCCCTTCGCTGAACGGGCGGTTCATGTCCCATTTCAGGAAGTCGATCCCGTTCGTGCCGACGAGGGAGTCGAGTCTGCCGAACGCCCACTCGGCGACGTCCGGGCGCGCGAAGTTGAGCACCAGCTGCCGCCGGAGTTCCGACCGTGTCCGATGTGGATGGTGGAGGACCCAGTCGGGGTGGGCACGGTGGAGATCGCTGTCCGGATTGACCATCTCCGGTTCGACCCAGAGCCCGAACTTCATGCCGAGCTCGTGAACTTCCCGGACGAGGGGTTCGAGACCGCCGGGGAACTTGTCCCGGTTGACCTGCCAGTCGCCCAGGCCGGCGTGGTCGCCGTTCCGGGCGCCGAACCAGCCGTCGTCCACCACGAACAACTCCACGCCGAGCGCCGCGGCCTTGTGCGCCAGCGCGAGTTGCCCGGCCTCGGTGACGTCGAAACCCGTTGCCTCCCAGGAGTTGTAGAGCACCGGCCGGAGTTCGCCGGGATGCGGGAGGACGTGGCCGACCGTGTAGGCGTGCCAGGCGCGGCTCGCGGCGCCGAATCCGCCGTCGGTGTACAACCCGGCGAAAACCGGTGTGGTGAGCGTGTCGCCGGGCGCGAGCCGGGGGACGACGCCGTCTTGGCCGAACCCGCCGGTCACCGTGAGGCGGCCGGCGGACGAGCGGGTGGTGGTGATGCGCCATGAACCGCTCCACGCGAGTACGGCGCTGTAGACCTCGCCGTGCCGCTCGGTCGTCTCGCCGTCGTCGAGCATCACCCACGGATTGGCGTGATGACTCGTGATGCCGCGCCTGCTCACGAACGTCGTTTCGCCGTGGGGGACAGGCTCGCGGAGCAGCTGGCTCTCGGCTGCCCACCGGCCGGTGACGTGGCTGATCCGGTGGTCCGGCCGGTCCGGCACGACCCAGGTCGCCGAGTCGGCCCGGATGATCTCGATCGGGCCGTCCGGGCCGTCGTGACCGAGTTCGGTCCAGCGCTCGATGACGTCGGTGCCTTCCGGGACGCGGTAGCCGAGCGTGATCCGGAGGGGGTAGTGGCGATCGCGGAAGCGGACGCGCAGCTGTCCGCCGTCGATGTCGTGGCCGAGGTAGCGCCATTCGAGGGCCCGGGTCCCGTCGGCGAACCGGACCTGGAGGGCAGGGGTCCAATACCGGGTGCCGCCGTCGGCCGCGAGTTCGTCGAGTCCCTCGTTGGGATCGTTGAAGGCGTCCCAGCGTTCCTTCGTCCGGGGGAGGATGTCGGCGACCTGGCCGGCGGTGAGCGCGGGGCCCCAGTAGACGTGGGAGGGCGTGTCGTCCTCGGTCAGCCTGAGCGCGTAACTCGTGGATGCCGTGCTGATGAGCCAGGAACGGGTGTTCTCGTCGAAAACGATCTCGGCCACGGGGCCATCCTGGCGCCGGACGGTGGCGGCGGCCAGCGGGCTCCCGCTCGGCGGTACATCAGGTCCCGCGAGTGGCGGTTTCGGATCACGAGAGCTCGCCTAGGTACATGAAGGTCCCCTTCCTGTACCTAGGCGCAAGGAAGGGGGCCTTCATGTACTGGGCAAGGTGTGAAGGGAGAGTCCTTCACGCGGACTCTGGCGGGCAAGCGCGGTGTCGAGACCGAAGCGACCTCAGCCGCCGACCTTCGCGATCGCCACGAAACGCTCAGGCCGCACCCGCACGATCACCTTCCCCGGAGAAGTCGCGTAGGCGAGCCAGCCGTCGATGGCCTCCTGCCCCGCTTCGTCGAGGTACCGCCGCGCGATCGACTCCGAACCCGCACGGACGTCGTCCGGATCCGAGACGATCTCCGCGACACCTTCCACACTCACGAACGAGTAGGGCGGAGCCGGGTCGTCGGCGACCACCGAGACGCGCGGATTCTCCTTGAGCGCCTTGCCTTTGACGGAGTCCGCGCCGAGGTTGACCAGGATGTCGTCCCCGTCGAGGGCGAACCAGACCGGGACCGCGTGCGGCCTGCCGTCCGGGCGGACCGTCGCGAAGACGGCGGTGCGGGTGCCTTCGGCGAGGAAGGCGCGGCGTTGCTCGTCGGTCATCTTCTCCGGCATGACGTTCCCTCCAGGTCGAACCGTGGGTACACCCTAGGGCCGCGAGGTGAGATAACCACCCATCGAGCGGAAATAGTCGTTGGCGGCGAGTTCGGTGCCGTCCTCGGTCCGGACCCGCTCGACGACGAGGCCGTGCGACCTTCCCCGGCGCGCCTCCGGCCCGGCGACGATCACGACACCTTCACCCTCACGGATGAAGATCCGGCCGGGGGTGCCGCCGTAGTGACCCACCGAAACCGAAGAACGGATCACGCGCAGCTGCTTCCCTCGGTGGTAGGTGAAGGCGTTGGGGTACGGGTCGGACTGCGCGCGCACCAGCCGCTCGATCTCCTCGGCGGGCCAGGACCAGTCGATGAGGCTGTCCTCAAGGGCGCGCTTGTGGAAGAAGCTGGCCTTCGACCGGTCCTGCTTGACCGGCGTGTAGTCCCCGCTCGCGATCAGCTCGATGGCCTCGGTCGTGATCGGCGCGATGAGGTCGACCGTCCGGTGGAACAGATCGGTCGTCGTGTCCTTCGGACCGACCGGCACGGAGCGCTGGAGCACGATGTCGCCCGCGTCGAGGTCGGCGTCCATCATGTGGGCGGTGAGGCCCACCTCCTTCTCGCCGTTGATGAGCGCCCAGATCAGCGGCGAGAAGCCGGCGTAGGCGGGCAGCAGCGAGTCGTGGACGTTCAGCGTGCCGTACCGCGGCATCTCGAAGATCTCGGGCGGCAGCCAGGTGCGCCAGTTGTTGGCGACGATCAGGTCGAGGTCGGCTTCCTTGAGCTCCGCCAGCAGTTCCGCGTCGTCGGGACGCTGCCGCAGCAGCGCGCGGATCCCGTTGGCCTCGGCGAGGTCCGCGACGGAGTCGGACCAGATCTTCTCGTAGGCGTGGTCACTCTTCGGGTGGGTGACGACGAGGGCGACCTCGTGGCCCGCGTCGATCAACGCCCGCAGGGTGCGGTGTCCCCAGGTCTGGTATCCGAACATGGCGACCCGCATGGGACCGGCCTCCTCCTGGTCGAGGGATGAACATCACCACTGAAAGTACTAGTTGAGCCTCACCTAACTTAGGTTAGGGTTCCCTGGTCTTTGTAACGAAGTACCGAGATGCGGCTGAGCCGCGCTAGGGGTTCAAGATGGCACGAGCAGTGGTCGGTGAACGGGTTCCGGTCTACGACGTGGTCGGGGTCGGGTTCGGTCCCTCGAACCTCGCGCTCGCCATCGCGGTCACCGAGCACAACGCCGCGCCGGGGGCCGGGACCGTCACCGCCCACTTCCTCGAGCGCCAGGCGCGTTTCGGCTGGCACCGCGGGATGTTGATCGACAACGCGACCATGCAGGTCTCCTTCCTCAAGGACCTGGCGACGATGCGGAACCCGACGAGTTCGTTCAGCTTCCTGTCGTATTTGCACAGCAAGGACCGCTTGGTCGACTTCATCAACCACAAGAACCTGTTCCCACTGCGGATCGAGTTCCACGACTACTTCGAATGGGCCGCGGAAAAGGTCGACGACCTGGTTTCCTACGGCACCGAAGTGCTCTCCGTCACGCCGGTGTTCGACGGCGACGAGATCGTGTTCTTCGACGTGCACGCCCGCACCGACGGCGAACTGGTGAACCTGCGCGCCCGCAATCTGGTGATGGGCACCGGGCTGCGGCCGAACCTTCCGGAAGGTGTGACGCCGGGCACGCGGATCTGGCACAACAGCGAACTCCTGCACCGGCTCGAAGGCATGGCCGCCGAGGAGCCGCGCCGGTTCGTCGTCGTCGGCGCCGGCCAGAGCGCGGCCGAGGTGAGCGCGCTGCTGCACGACCGCTTCCCGCGGGCCGAGGTGTGCGCGGTGTTCGCGCGGTACGGCTACAGCCCGGCCGACGACAGCGCGTTCGCCAACCGGATCTTCGACCCCGAGGCGGTCGGGCGGTTCTACGAAGCGCCGGAAGCGGTCAAGGACCGGCTGATGCGCTACCACGGCGCGACCAACTACTCGGCCGTGGACATCGAGCTCATCGACGAGCTGTACCGGCGCGTCTACCGCGAGAAGGTGCAAGGGATCGAGCGGCTGAAGCTGATCAACGTCTCCCGCCCCACCGAGGTCACCGACACCGGCTCCGCGGTGCGGGTCACCGTCGAAGCGCTGGAGACGGGGGAGCGGACCCGGCTCGACGCCGATTTCGTCGTGTACGCCACCGGGTACAGCCCGGCCGACCCGACACCGTTGCTCGGCGAGCTGGCCTCGGCCTGCCTGCGTGACGACGAGGGCAGGCTCCGGGTCGAACGCGACTACCGGATCGTCACCGAGCCGCCGCTGGACGGCGGGATCTACCTCCAGGGCGGCACCGAACACACGCACGGCATCACGTCGTCGCTGCTGTCCAACACCGCCGTCCGGGTCGGCGAGATCCTTCAGTCCATTGTGGACCGCCGCGCCGCGGGCGCGTCCCGGCCCGAGTACGCGGTGAGCGGGACCGGGCCCGCCTGAGGCACGGACGATCCCGAAAGCATTGAACGGTGGAGGCGACCCGATGAACCGCGGCTTTCCCCTGACCCCGGCACAGCAGGGGATCTGGCTCGCGCAGCAGCTCGACCCGGCCGACCCGGTCTACACGATCGGCTGGGTCGTCGAACTGCGCGGCGACGTCGACATCGCCCGCCTGGGTGAAGCCGTCCGGCGGGCGGTCGCGGAGGCGGCGTGTCTCCACGTCACGGTCGAGCTGGACGGCGACACGCCGGTCCAGCGTCCGGTCGCCCCCGGTGAGGTCGCGGTCCTCGACTTCACCGGTGAGCCGGATCCGGAGCGGGCCGCGGACGAGTGGGCGCGGGCCGAGCTCGCCGTGGTGACCGACCCCGCCCGAGGGCCGCTCACCGCGCACACACTGCTCGTCCTGGCCGCCGACCGGGTCCGCTGGTTCCAGCGCTACCACCATCTGGTGATGGACGCGCACGGCCAGGCCGTCCTGACCCGTCGCGCGGCGGCGCACTATTCGGGCACCGCCGAGGAGGTCTCCTGGCCGCTCGCCGGGCTGGCCGAGGTGGACTACGACGCGAAGGCCGACCGCGACCACTGGCTCGGTGAACTCGCGGGCAGGCCCAATCCGGTTCGGCTGCTCGGCCGCGCGTCGTCCGGCCGGGTCCGGCTCCGGCGGCATTCGTGGGAGCTGTCCGCGGCGAACGCCGGTCACCTGCGGAAGTTCGCGCTCGACGCGGGCACGAGGCTGTCCCGGGTGGTGATCGCCGCGGTGGCGGCGTACGCCCATCGGGTGACGGGCGCCGAAGACCTCGTCCTCGGCCTGCCGGTCACCGCTCGGACCACCCGCGCCCTGCGTGAGCGGCCGGGCATGGTCTCCAACGTCCTGCCGTTGCGGCTGACGGTGCGCCCGGAGACGACGCCGGCGCAGCTCGTCGCCCAGGTCGCGGAGAAGGTGTCCGCGCTGCTGGAACACAGCCGGTATCGCGGGGAAGACCTCGCGCGTGAGCTCGGCGCGAGCGGCGGGGTGCACGAACTCGTCGGGCTGAGCGTGAACTACATGGCCGTGGGCGGCGAGCTCGCGTTCGGCGCCGCGAGCGCGACGGTGCACAACCTCGAACTCGGGCCGATCAGCGACGTCGCCATCGCCGTGTACGACGCCGGTGAAGGGCGCGGGCTCCGGTTCGACTTCGACGCGGACGAGGCCGTGTCCTCGGACGAAGAACTCGCCGATCACCGCCGCCGGTTCGCCGCGGTGCTCGACGCCCTGATGGCAGGGCCCGACCTGCCGCTGGCCGCGATCGACCTGCTCTCCGCCGAGGAACGGGCCCGGGTCCTGGCGCTCGGGACGGCGGTCGCGGAGTCGCCGGAGGTGTCCTGGCCCGAGGCGTTCGCCCGGGTCGTCGCGCGGAAGCCGGACGCGGAGGCCGTCGTCTGCGAGGACGTCCGGATGACCTACGCCGAGGTCGACGCCGCCGCCAACCGGCTCGCCCGGCTGTTGCGGCGACGCGGCGTCGGTGACGAGGACGTCGTCGGTGTGGCGATGCCGCGGTCGGCCGATCTCGTCGTCGCGCTGCTCGGCGTGATGAAGGCCGGAGCCGCGTACCTCCCGCTCGACCTCGACCATCCCGAAGATCGCCTCGCGTACATGCTTTCGCACGCGGGTGCGGAGATCGTCGTGTCCACTGTGGAGGAATCCGCGCAGCTGCCGTCCGGTGTGGACGCCGAGCGGATCCTGCTCGACGATCCCGAGACGGCCGCGGAACTCGCGGCGCTCGACTCGTCCACTGTGGACGTGAGCAGGATCGCGCTGAGCCAGGCCGCGTATGTCATCTACACCTCGGGTTCGACGGGAAGGCCGAAGGGCGTGGTCCTGTCCCACGACGGGATCGGCAGCCTGATCAGCACGGCGACCGAACGGATCGGCATCGGCGAGGACAGCCGGGTGGTGCAGTTCGCCTCCACCGGTTTCGACGTGACGGTCTGGGATCTGGTCATGTCGCTGTGCGTCGGCGGGACACTGATCGTGGTCCCGTCGCATCGCCGCGTCGCGGGCGTCGAGCTGACCGGGTACATCGCGGACAACGCGGCGACGCACATGATCCTGCCGCCGTCGCTGGTCGCGGCTTTGCCCTCGGACTGCGAACTGCCGAAGGGCGCGGTGCTGATCGTCGGCACCGAGACCGTGCCGCCGGAACTGATCGCGCGCTGGGCCGAAGACCTGCGGGTCGTCGCCGCGTACGGGCTGACCGAGGCGACGGTGAACTCCACGCTGTGGGCGGCCGAGCCCGGCTGGACCGGGCCGATCCCGATCGGTGTCCCGGACCCGAACACCCGCTGCTACGTCCTCGACACCGCGCTGCGGCCGGTCCCGGTCGGCGTCGAGGGCGAACTGTACGTCGGCGGACGCGGTCTCGCGCGGGGCTACGCGGGCCGTCCGGGGCTGTCGGCGGAACGTTTCGTCGCCGACCCGTTCACCGGCGACGGCGCGCGGATGTACCGCACCGGTGACCGGGTCCGCTGGCGAGCGGACGGGAACCTGGACTTCCTCGGCCGCACCGACCACCAGGTCAAGATCCGCGGGTTCCGGATCGAACCCGGGGAGGTCGAGTCCGCGCTCGCCACGTTCACCGGCGTCGAGCGGATCGCCGTCGTGCCCCGCGAGGTCAAGCCGGGTGACCGGCGGCTGGTGGCGTACGTCGTCCCGGCCCCGGACGGGTCGCCGACGCTGCTCAAGGACCTGCGCGCCCACGCGGAAGCGGCACTGCCGCACTACATGGTGCCGTCGGCGTTCGTGGACCTCGACCGGCTGCCGATCATGCCGAACGGAAAACTCGACCGTACCGCGCTGCCCCTCCCGGACTTCGGCGCGGCCGCCACTGGCCGCGGGCCGCGCACCGAACGCGAGCGGATCCTGTGCGCCGTCGCCGCGCGAGTCCTCGGTCTGACTTCGTTCGGTGCCGACGACGACTTCTTCTCGCTCGGCGGCGACAGCATCCTGTCCATCCGGCTGGTGCTGGGCGCGGCGGAACACGGTCTCGCCATCACCCCGCGTCAGGTGTTCCAGCACCGGACTCCCGAGGCGCTTGCCACCTGTGCGGAGGCCGTCGTCGCCGAGTCCACTGTGGACGAGCGGCCGTTGCTGGAGCTGACCGGCGCCGAGCGGGCGTCGCTCGGCGAGTACGCCGACGTCCTGCCCGTGACGCCGTTGCAGGAAGGGTTCTTCTTCCACGCGGAGTTCGAAGGCGGCCAGGCCGCGGACATCTACACGGTGCAGGAGGTGCTCGACCTCGAAGGTGACGTCGACGCCGGCGCGCTGCGCCGGTCGGCGCAGGCCTTGCTGGACCGGTATTCGTCTTTGCGGTCCGGTTTCCGGCAGCTCGACGGCGGCCAGGTGGTCCAGACGGTGACCCGGCACGCCGAACTTCCCTGGCGCGAGGTGTCCGCCGAAGACGCCGCGGAAGCCTTCGAGGCCGACCGCGCGCGCCGGTTCGACTTCGCCCGGCCGCCGCTGCTACGGGCCACCTTCACCCGGCTCGACGAGCGGCACGCCAAGCTGGCGCTGACGTTCAACCACATCATCGCCGACGGCTGGTCGGTCGTGGTGCTGCTCCGTGAACTGCTGGCAGGTTACGAAGGAGCGGACGCGCTCCCGGAGCAGGACACCCGCGCCGACCACCTGCGGAGGCTCGCGTCCCGTGATCACGAGGCATCGCGCGAGGCCTGGCGCGCGGCACTGTCCGGAGTGGACGAACCCACCCGATTGGTCGATGGCGGGGCCGGAGCGGCGAGACAGCCGTCGCGGCTGCACCTGAACCTCGGCGAGCAGGCGACGAAGGCGTTGTCGGACATGGCTCGCGCGCACGGGCTCACCCTCGGGGCCGTGCTGCACGGCGCGTGGGGTCTCCTGCTCGGCGGGCTCACCGGCCGGGACGACGTGCTGTTCGGCAGCACGGTTTCCGGTCGTGACACCGGCGCCGCCGGTATCGAATCGGCGGTCGGGCTCTACATCAACACGGTGCCGGTGAGGCTGCGCTGGTCGGGAGCCGAGACCGTCGCCGCCGTGCTGCGGCGGCTGCAAGGCGAGCAGGCGGCGTTGCTGGACCACCAGCATCTCGGCCTCGGCGAACTGCAGCGCATCGCCGGTGCCGGGCAGGAAGAACTGTTCGACACCCTCGTGGTCGTCGAGAACTTCCCGCGTGACGACGAACGCGCGTCCGGAACCGTCCGCCTCACCGGCGTCGAGGTCACCGACGCGGTGCACTTCCCGGTCGCGCTGATCGTGACCCCGGGTGAAGACCTGGAGTTCAGCCTCAAGTTCGACGCCGCGCGGATCGACGCGGTCGCGGCAGGTCAGCTCGCCGAGCGGTTCGCGCGCCTGCTGCAGACGCTGACCGCGAACCCCGAACTGCCGGTCGCCGCCCTCGACCTGCTGTCGCCCGCCGAACGCGGCCGTCTGGCCGAGCTCAACGCGACCTCGCATCCGGTGCCCGAGCGGACACTGGCCGAGGCCTTCGCCGAGCAGGTCGCCAAGACGCCGGCCGCGACGGCGGTGATCTTCAGGGACACCGAACTGTCCTATGCGGACCTCGATGCCCGCGCCGAGAACCTGGCTCGCAGGCTGCGTGCCCTGGGCGCCGGTCCCGAAGAGGTCGTCGCCGTCGCTGTGCCGAGGTCGGCCGAGCTGATGGTCGCGCTGCTGGGTGTCCTCAAGGCGGGGGCCGCCTACCTGCCGATCGACCTCGACTACCCGGCCGACCGGCTCGAGTACATGCTCGCCGATTCCGGCGCGCGTTTCGTGCTCTCCGAACCCGGCACGGCCGCGCGGATCCCGGTCGTCGACGGGCTCACGCAGGTCCCCGTCATCGGCGAACCCGTCGACGACGTTCCGGGCTCTGCCGCCGGGCCGGACAACACCGCCTACCTGATCTACACCTCCGGATCGACCGGTCGGCCGAAGGGCGTGGCCGTCACGCATCGCGCGATCGTCAACCGGCTCGCGTGGATGCAGCACGAATACCGGCTCACGGCCGATGACCGAGTGCTGCAGAAGACGCCGTCGAGTTTCGACGTGTCGGTATGGGAGTTCTTCTGGGCGCTGTGCGAAGGCGCCACGGTGGTCCTGGCCGAACCGGACGGTCACCGCGACCCCGCGTATCTCGCGCGGGTGATCCGGGAACGGCGGATCACCACCCTGCATTTCGTCCCGTCCATGCTCGCCGCGTTCCTCGGCAGCGACGAGGTCACCGGCGAACTCGGGTCGTTGCGACGGGTCTTCTCCAGCGGCGAGGCGCTGACCGGCGGGATCGCCGCGCGGTGGCGTTCGCTCACCGGCGTCCCGCTGCACAACCTCTACGGCCCCACCGAGGCGGCCGTCGACGTCACCTTCTTCGCCGGCACAGGTACCGAGGGCGCCACCGTGCCCATCGGCCGCCCCGTGTGGAACACGCGGGTGCACGTCCTCGACGGCTGTCTCCGTCCGGTGCCCGACGGCGTGGCGGGCGAGCTGTATCTCGCCGGCGTCCAGCTGGCCCGCGGCTACCACGGGCGGCCAGGCCTGACCGCCGAACGTTTCGTCGCCGACCCGTTCGGCGAACCCGGGCAGCGGCTGTACCGGACCGGTGACCTGGTGCGGCGCCGCGCCGACGGAGAGGTCGAGTACCTCGGCCGCACCGATCGGCAGGTGAAGATCCGCGGCAACCGGATCGAACTCGGCGAGATCGAAGCGGTCCTCGTCGCGTTGCCGGAGGTCACGGCCGCCACGGTCGTCGCGAAGGACGGCGCGCTCGTCGGTTACGTCGTCGGCGATGCGGACCCGGACCGGCTGCGTGCCGCCGTCAGCGAAGCACTGCCGTCGCCGATGGTCCCGCAGGCCTTCGTCGTGCTCGACGAGTTCCCCTTGACCCCCAGCGGAAAGCTCGACGTCCGCGCTTTGCCCGCGCCCGAGGCCGTCAGGCCCGCGGCCGCGGCCGGGAACGACCGGGAACGGACCCTCGCGCGGATTTTCGCGGACGTCCTCGGCCTGGACTCAGTCGGTGCCGACGGCGACTTCTTCCTGCTGGGCGGCGACAGCATCTCGTCGATCGCCGTGTCGAGCCGCGCCCGGCGGGCCGGGTTCGAGCTGAGCCCCAAGGACGTCTTCGAGCTCCGGACCCCGGCCGCGCTCGCCGCCTCCGCCGCACCTTCCGAGCCGGCCGTCGCCGACGGTGTCGGCGCCCTGCCTCTCCTTCCCGAGGTGCTCAGACTGCGGGAACTCGGCGACGCGATCCAGCCGGAGTCCGTGCTGCTGACCGCGCCCGCCGGGGCCGACGTCGAGACGCTCGCCGCCGCCCTGCAACTCGTGCTCGACCACCACGACGGCCTGCGGCTCGAACTGTCGCGGGTCGCCTCGGTGCTGTGGTCGCTCGAAATCCGTCCACAAGGGACGGTGCAGGCGGCGGAGCTGCTCCGGCACGCGATCGGATCCGTCGAGGACGAGTACCGCGACGCCGTCGACCGGTTGCCGGACACGCTGCTTCAGGCAGTCTGGTTCGACGAGCCGGGCAGGCTGCTCCTGGTCGCGCATCCGGTTTTGCTGGACGCGCGGAGCTGGACGACGCTGGCGGCCGATCTCGCGATCGCCTGGCAGGCCGTGACCGACGGCCGTCCGCCGGTGTTCGCCCCCGTGCGGACGTCGCTGCGGACGTTCGCCCGCCGGATCACCGACGAAGCGCGGGATCCCGCGCTGCTCGGCGAGATCGAGCACTGGGCCGAGACCTTGACGCCCGGCTCCGCCGAGATCCCCGGCGACGTCGTCGAACGTCGCGTCACTCTGTCCATCGAGGACACCCGGACGCTGGTAGGCGCGCTCCCGTCGGCCGTGCACGGCGACGTGACCGCCGTCCTCCTGACGGCGCTGAAAATCGCCGTCGGCGGCGACCTCCTCGTCGATCTTCACAGCAGGGTGGACACCTCGGACACGGTCGGCGCGCTGACGTCGGTCCGCCCGGTGCGGATCACCGCCACCGGCGAACCGCTCGCGCTGCTCAAGGCCGTCAAGGAGACCGTCCGGAAGACACCCGAGGGCTACGGCCCGCTGCGTTACCTCAATGTCCAGACCGGCCCGTTGCTCGCCGGGCTCCCGAAGCCGCGGATCGCGCTGCGCTACGACGGCCGGATCCCGGCCGGGCCGGGGGAATGGCAGGTCGCCGGGCACGCGGCCGTGCCGCCGTCCGGAGACCACGCCCTCCGCATCGGGGTCGCCTGCGAGGAGACCCCGGACGGGCCGCGGCTGACGGCGACGTTCGCGGGCACCGGCGCCGCGCTCGCCGAACGCTGGGCCGCCGCCCTGGTCGATCTCGCGCCGGTGGGCCTCACGCCGTCCGACCTCGAACTCGTGTCGCTGACGCAGGAGGAGATCACCCGCGTGGAGCGGGTCAGCCCGGTGCCGGTCGCCGACGTCTGGCCGTTGTCGCCGTTGCAGGAAGGGCTGTTCTTCCACTCCAGCTACAACTCCGACCGGGTCGACATCTACACGATCCAGGAGGCGATCGACTTCGATCACCGCCTGGACGCCGGCCGGTTGCGGGCGGCGGTCTCCGCGTTGCTCCGGCGGATCCCGAGCCTCGGCGCCGGGTTCACCAGCGACGGCCTGCGCGGACCGGTGCAGTTCGTGGCGGCCGCGGTCGAACCCCCGGTGTCGGAAGTGGACCTTTCTGCCCTTCCCGAAGACGAGCAGCAGGCCAAGCTCGAAGAGCTGATGGCGGAAGACCGCGCGACGCGGTTCGACCTCGGCGCCCCGCCGCTGTTCCGGCTGAAGCTGGTGAGGCTCGGCGACGGACGCGACCGTGTGGTGCTGAACCGGCACCTGCTGCTCTGGGACGGCTGGTCCGCCTGGCTGTTCATCGAGCAGCTGTTCGCGCTGTACGACCTCGGCGGTGACGACCGGGCACTGCCCGCTGCCGGGTCCTATGTGGACTTCCTGCGCTGGCTGGGCCGGCAGGACATCGAGGCGGCCACGAACGCGTGGCGCGAGGCGCTGTCGGGGCTCGCGGAGCCGACGGTCATCGGCCCGGAAGGCCGGGACCTGGTCCCGGCGACCCCGGTCGACCTGGACACCGTGCTCCCGCCCGAACTGGGACGCGCGTTGCGTGAGCAGGCCAGAAGGCACGGCCTGACCGTCAACTCCGTGCTCAACGCCGCCTGGGGCCTGGTCCTGTCGACCATGACCGGGCGCACCGACGTCGTGTTCGGGGCCGCGGTAGCGGGCAGGCCCGCCGCCGTGCCCGAGATCGAGAACACCATCGGCCTGTTCCTCAACACCGTGCCCACCAGGGTGCGGCTCGACGCGGCCGAATCCGTCCTGGACCTGGTGCGACGCTTGCAGTCCGAGCGGATGGACCTGACTCCGTACGAGTTCATGAGCCTCGGTGTCCTGCAACGGGAAGCCGGGCATCGCGTCCTGTTCGACACGCTCTTCGTGCTGCGCAACGCCGACGGCGACGAACGGCGCGACGGTCTGCGTCACCGGCACGGCATCACCGGCCTGCTGAACATCGACGCCACGCACTACCCGCTGACGCTGGTGGTCACGCCGGGCGAGGAGATCCGGATCACGGTGTCCTACCGGGACGACGTGATCGACGCCGCCGAGGCCGCGTCGGTGCTGGACCGGTTCACGTCACTGGTCGCGCAGATGGTCGACGATCCGGCGAAACCGGTCGCCGCGCTGGCGACGGTGTCCGCCGAGGATCGTGCCGCGCTGGAGGCCGGCTGGGCGGAGGCCGAGCATCCCGTCGTCGAGGACACGATCGCGGACCTGCTGGCCGCCCAGGCCGAGCGGACTCCGGACGCGACGGCACTGGTGTTCGGTGCGGAGCAGTTGACCTACGCCGAACTCGACGCGCGCATCAACCGGATGGCCCGCCTGCTGCTGGCGAAGGGCGCCGCACCGGAACAGGTGATCGCGCTCGGGCTGCCGCGGTCGATCGACATGGTGGTCGCGCTGTTCGCCGTGTTGCGGACCGGTGCGGCGTACCTGCCGTTGGAGCTCGACTACCCGGTCGAGCGACTCACGGTGATGCTGGAGGACGCCCGGCCGCTGTGTTTGGTTTCCACCAAGGAGGTCTCGGCGACGATTCCCGGCACCACGCCGCGGATCCTCGTCGACGACCACGAAGACAGGGCGTTCGGCGACGGCCCGATCTCCGACGCCGAACGCCCGCTGTTCGCGCGCGGCCGCGCGGACCGCATGGAGCACCCGGCGTACGTCATCTACACGTCGGGCTCGACCGGCAAGCCCAAGGGCGTGGTCACGCCGTACCGCGGCCTGACGAACATGCAGCTCAACCACCAGGGCGCCATCTTCGCCCCGGCCATCGCGTCGGCGGGCGGGCGGCGGCTGCGGATCGCCCACACCGTGTCGTTCGCCTTCGACATGTCGTGGGAAGAACTGCTGTGGCTCGTGGAAGGGCACGAAGTCCACGTCTGCGACGAGGAACTGCGGCGGGACGCGCGGGCACTCGTGGCGTACTGCGACGAGCACGAGGTCGACGTCGTCAACGTGACGCCGACGTACGCGCATCTGCTGATCGAGGAGGGGCTGCTCGACGGGCACCGGCCCGCGCTGGTACTGCTCGGCGGCGAAGCGGTGTCCGAGTCGGTGTGGAACCGGCTGCGTGACACCGACGGGACCTACGGCTACAACCTGTACGGCCCCACCGAATACACGATCAACACGCTCGGCGGCGGCACGACCGACAGCGACACCCCGACCGTCGGCAAGCCGATCTGGAACACGCGCGCCTACATCGTCGACGCGTGGCTCCGGCCGGTCCGCGACGGTGTCGCGGGTGAGCTCTACATCGCGGGCGAGGGCCTTGCCCGCGGCTACCTCGGCCGTCCCGGCCTGACCGCCGAACGGTTCGTCGCCGACCCGTTCGTGCCCGGTGGCGGGCGGATGTACCGCACCGGTGACCTGGTGCGCCGCCGTCCGGACGGCAATCTCGACTTCCTCGGCCGCACCGACGACCAGGTCAAGATCCGGGGCTACCGCGTCGAACTCGGCGAGATCGAGACCGCGCTCAGCCGGTACCCGGAGGTCGCGCAGGCCGCCGTCATCGCGCGGCCGGACCCGTCGGCGCCCGGACTTCAGCGGCTCATCGGGTACGTCGTCCCGGCCGAGCTGAGCGGGGACGCGCGCGCCGAGGCCGAAGCCGACCAGGTCGGCGAATGGCAGCAGATCTACTCCGACGAGTACACCGAGATCCCGACGGCGTTGTTCACGGAGGACTTCGCGGGCTGGGACTCCAGCTACGACGGCGAGCCGATCCCGCTGGAGCACATGCGGGAATGGCGACGGGCGACCGTCGACCGCATCGCCGAGCTGAAGCCGGAACGGGTGCTGGAGATCGGCGTCGGCACCGGTCTGCTCATGGGGCAGATCGCTCCGCTGGTCCAGGAATACTGGGGCACCGACCTCGCCGCGCCGGTGATCGCGAAGCTGAACCGCGAGCTGGAGCAGGATCCCGCGCTGGCGGCCAAGGTGAATCTGCGCGCCCAGCCGGCGCACGTGTTCGACGGCCTGCCCGCCGGCCGGTTCGACACGATCGTGATCAACTCCGTCATCCAGTACTTCCCGAGCGTCGACTATCTGACCGACGTGATCACGAAGGCGATCGGCCTGCTCGCGCCCGGGGGCGCGCTGTTCGTCGGCGACGTCCGCAACCTGCGGCTCGCCCGCGCCTTCCACTCCGCTATCCAGCTCACCCGCGCCGACGCGACCTCCGACGTCGCCCAGGTGCGGCGCGCGATCGAACGCGGTGCCGCGCTGGAGAAGGAACTGCTGATCGACCCGGACTACTTCACCACGCTCGCGCGGCGGCTTCCGGACGTCGCCGCGCAGGTCCGGATCAAACGGGCCCGGCTGCACAACGAGCTGAGCCGGTACCGCTACGACGCGGTGCTCGTCAAGGAACCCGCCGAGACGGTGTCGGTCGCTCAGGCGCCACGCCTGTCATGGGACGAAGTAGGTTCCCTGGCCGCACTGGAGAAGCGTCTTCCCGGCGTGGAAACGCTTCGGGTGAGTCGGATCCCGGATGCCCGGCAGGCGCCGGAGGTCGAGGCGACGCGTGCGCTGGACGCCGGTGCGCCGCTCGTCGACGTCCTCGCGGTCTTCGGTTCCTCCTGTGGTGTGGAGCCCGAGGACGTGCACGAACTCGGCGACCGGCTCGGGTTCCGGGTGTACTGCACGTGGTCGGCCGAGGGCGCGTTCGAGGCCGTGTTCGTCCACAAGGGACAGACGGAAGCGCTGGTCACCGGGGTGCATCAGCCGGTTTCGTTCGGCACGAACCTGGCCAAGTACGCCACGAGCCCGACGGCGGCCCGCGGCGGCGGCGAACTGGTGCAGCGCCTGCGGGACAGGCTCAAGACGGAACTGCCGGACTACATGGTCCCGGCCGCTTTCGTCACGCTGGGCGCGCTGCCGCTGACCGACAACGGCAAGCTCAACACGCGGGCGCTCCCGGACGCCGAGCAGACGGTGCGGCTCGCCGAAAGCCGTCCGGCCGAGACCGCCGAGGAGGAGACGCTGTGCGCGCTCTTCGGCGAGGTCCTCGGTGTGGAGGGGGTCGGCGTCGAGGACAACTTCTTCGATCTCGGCGGCCATTCCCTGCTCGCCACCCGGCTCATCAGCCGGGCCAGGACCGAACTAGGCGCCGAACTGGCCATCCGCGACCTGTTCGAGGCGCCGACAGTGGCCGAGCTGGCCGCACGCGCGGGCAGTGGCGAACCGGCGCGCCCGGCGGTGGTCCGCGCCGAGCGTCCCGACCGCATCCCGCTTTCGGCGGCCCAGCGCAGCCTTTGGCTCGTGGATCGGATGGAAGCGAACGCGGTCGCGTACAACTTCCCGCTGACCTTCCGCCTGCGCGGTGCCCTGGACCTCGACGCGCTACGTGCGGCGCTCGGCGACGTGCTCGGCAGGCACGAGGTCCTGCGGACCGTGCTCGCC
Source organism: Amycolatopsis roodepoortensis (assembly GCF_024628825.1). Taxonomy (NCBI): domain Bacteria; kingdom Bacillati; phylum Actinomycetota; class Actinomycetes; order Pseudonocardiales; family Pseudonocardiaceae; genus Amycolatopsis; species Amycolatopsis roodepoortensis. The sequence goes on along the minus strand of NZ_CP102415.1, from coordinate 851,357 downwards.
GAGCACGATGGGGAGCCCTACCAGCGCGTTCTCGACGCGCCGGAGATCCCGTTCGCCGTCGAAGAGTGCGACGAGGAGGGCCTGGCCGCGCGGATCGCCGGACTTTCGCGGACCCCGTTCGACCTGGCTGCGGAAATCCCGGTCCGGCTGCGGGTCCTGCGCCTCGGCGAGGGTGACCAGGTGATCTCGCTGGTCCTGCACCACAGCGCGACCGACGAATGGTCGGACCGGCCGTTCCTGGACGACCTGACCTCGGCCTATCGGGCCCGGCTGACCGGCGAAGCTCCCTTGTGGACGGACCTGCCGGTGCAGTACGCAGACTTCGCGTTGTGGCAGAGGGACTTCCTCGACCAGCGCGGAGCCGATCAGGTCGCCTTCTGGGCCGAATCCCTGCGCGGCGCGCCGGAAGAGCTGACCTTGCCGCTGGACCGCCCCCGTCCGCTCCAGCCGACGGGCAAGGGCGGCAAGGTCAAGTCCCCGCTGTCCGAGGAACTGTCGGCCGCTGTGCGCGACTTGGCGGCGAAGGCGGGTGCGAGCCCGTTCATGGTGCTTCAGGCGGCGGTGGCCGCCTTGCTGCACCGGACCGGCGCCGGGGACGACATCCCGCTGGGCGCGCCGATCGCCGGACGCACCGACGCGGCGCTCGACGACCTCGTCGGGTTCTTCGTGAACACGCTGGTGCTGCGGACCGATCTGTCCGGCGAGCCGACGTTCGCCGGTCTGCTCGACCGGGTCCGAGAGGCGGACCTCGCCGCGTTCTCGCACGGCGATCTGCCGTTCGAGCGTGTGGTCGAGGAGCTGCACCCGCCGCGCGTACCGGGGCGCAACCCGCTCTTCCAGGTGATGGTGGGTTACCACCGGCAGAGCGACGCGCGCGACGTACTCGGGCTGCCCGCCGAGTGGTTCGAGATGGACACCGGCATGGCGAAGTTCGACCTGCACTTCACGATGGTCGACGACGGAACCACCGCGACGCTGATGCTGGAGTACGCCGAGGACCTCGCCGACGAGACGACGGCCGAGCGTCTGCTGACCCGGCTGACGTCCCTGCTGGAGCAGGTCACGGCCGAACCGGAGCGGCCCGTCGCGGCGCTCGACGTCCTCGTCGGCGACGAACCCGCGCGGATCACGGAGTGGAACCGCACGGCTCGTGAGGTCCCGGTCGCGACGTTGCCGGAGTTGTTCGAGGCGCAGGTGGCGCGGACACCGGACGCTCCCGCTGTGGTGTTCGAAGGCTCGGAACTGTCCTACGCCGAGTTCGACGCGCGGGCGAATCGGTTGGCGCGGTGGCTGGTCGAGCAGGGTGTCGGCGCGGAGTCGGTGGTGGCGGTGTCGTTGCCGCGGTCGCTCGATCTCGTGGTCGCGCTGTACGCCGTGCACAAGGCCGGTGGCGCCTATCTGCCGGTCGACCGTGACTATCCGGCCGATCGCATCGCGTTCATGCTCGAAGACGCGGCGCCTGCGGTCGTTCTGGACGAGTTGCCTGCGCTGGACGGGTATTCCGGTGAGCGTCTGGGCCGGGTGGTGGATCCGTCGTCTCCGGCGTACGTGATCTACACGTCCGGCTCGACCGGTCGCCCCAAGGGGGTCGTGGTGCCTCACCAGGGCATCGTGAACCGATTGCAGTGGATGCAGGACGAGTACGGCCTGACGGCCGATGACCGGGTGTTGCAGAAGACGCCGTCGAGTTTCGACGTGTCGGTGTGGGAGTTCTTCTGGCCGCTGATCACCGGCGCCACGCTGGTGGTCGCCAAACCCGAGGGGCACAAGGACCCGGCGTACCTCGCCGAGCTGATCCGCACCGCCGGGATCACCACCGTCCACTTCGTCCCGTCGATGCTCGCGCTGTTCCTGGAGACCGCGACGTGTGCGGGCCTGCGGCGCGTGATCTGCAGTGGCGAGGCGCTGCCGTCCGAGCTGGCGGCCCGCGTGGACGTGCCGCTGTACAACCTCTACGGACCGACCGAAGCGTCCGTCGACGTGACCGCTTGGCGAGCCGGTGCCGAGACCACGCCGTCGGTCCCGATCGGGCGTCCGGTGTGGAACACGCGGACGTACGTGCTGGACGCGCGGCTGAACCCGGTCCCGCCAGGGGTCCCCGGTGAGCTCTACCTCGCCGGCGTGCAGCTCGCTCGCGGGTACCTGGCCAGGCCGGGGCTGACCGCCGAGCGGTTCGTCGCCGACCCGTTCGGTGGCCCGGGGGAGCGGATGTACCGCACCGGGGACCTCGCGCGCTGGTCGGACGACGGCGTGCTGGAGTTCCTGGGCCGCGTCGACGACCAGGTCAAGATCCGCGGCTTCCGGGTCGAACTCGGTGAGGTCCAAGCCGCCTTGAGCGCGTTCGTCACACGCGCTGTGGTCGTCGCCCGCGAAGACCGGTTGGTCGCCTACGTCGTCGGGTCCGCCGACGGCCTGCGGGAGTCATTGGCGGCGAAGCTGCCGGAGCACATGGTGCCGTCGGCGTTCGTCGTGCTCGACGAGATCCCGCTGACCCCGAACGGCAAACTCGACCGCAAGGCCCTGCCCGCGCCGGAGTTCGCGACCAGCGAAGGCCGCGAGCCCCGGAACGCGCGGGAAGAGGCCCTGTGTGCGCTGTTCGCCGACGTGCTCGGTGTCGAGCGGGTCGGGATCGACGACGGGTTCTTCACGCTCGGCGGGCATTCGCTGCTGGTGATGCGCCTGGTCAGCCGGATCTCGGCGAGTCTCGGCGCCACGGTCTCGGTCCGCGACGTCTTCGACGCCCCGACCGTCGCCGCGCTGGCCGAACGGCTCGCGGACCCGTCCACGCAGCCGGTCCTGAGGGCCGGGAAGCGGCCGGACGTGCTGCCGCTTTCGCCCGCGCAGCAACGGTTGTGGTTCCTGTACCGGCTCGAAGGGACCACGGCCACCTACAACATCCCGCTCGCCTGGCGCCTGCACGGCGAACTGGACGTGGACGCGCTGCGCGCGGCTATCGGCGACCTCGTCGAGCGGCACGAACCACTCCGGACCGTGTTCGCCGAAGAGAACGGTGTCGCGGCGCAGCGGATCCTGGCCGACGCACGTCCGGAGGTCCGTTTCGAGGAAGCCGGTGACCTTCCGGCGCAGTTGTCCGCCGAGGCCGGTCGAGGGTTCGCGCTCGACGAGGAACTCCCGATCCGGGCCACGGTCTTCGCCGTCTCGCCGCGGGAACACGTCCTGCTGCTGGTGATCCATCACGTGGCGACGGACGAGTGGTCACAAGGGCCGCTCATGGCGGACCTCGCCACGGCGTACAAGGCTCGTGCGGCGGGCATCGCTCCACAGTGGACTGAACTGCCCGTCCAGTACGCGGATTACGCCCTGTGGCAACGGGAACTGCTCGATTCGACAGCGCCTCAGCACCTCGGCTTCTGGCGGGAAGCGCTGGCAGGTCTGCCGGACGAGCTGGCTCTGCCTGTCGACCGTCCCCGTCCGGCGGAGTCGAGCCACCGTGGTGGTCTCGTCACCTTCCCGATCGACGGCGGGCTCACCGAACGCCTGCGCGTGGTCGCCCGGCAGCACGACGTCAGCATGTTCATGCTGGCGCAGGCCGCGGTCGCGGCCTTGTTGCACCGGCTCGGCGCCGGGGACGACATCCCGCTCGGCGCGCCGAGTTCCGGCCGCGTCGACGAACGGCTGGAGCCGCTGATCGGCTTCTTCGTCAACTCGCTGGTGCTGCGCACCGACCTGTCCGGGAACCCGGCGTTCGGTGACCTGCTCTCCCGGGTGCGTGCGACGGACCTCGCCGCCTTCGAACACCAGGACCTGCCGTTCGAGCGCCTGGTCGACGCGGTCAACCCGGAACGTTCGCTGGCCAGGCACCCGCTGTTCCAGGTGATGGTGGTCTACCTACCCGAAGCCGAGGACTCGCTGAAGCTGCCCGGCCTCCGCGCGGAGCAGGAGGAGTTTGCGCAGGGCGTCGCCAAGTTCGACCTCGAGTTCGGGTTCCTGGAGAACGGCAGTGACACTGGCGGGATCTCGGGTGCCGTCGAGTACAGCGCCGATCTGTTCGACCACGCCACGGCCGAATCGTTCGCGCGGCGGCTGGTCGCCGTTCTGGAGCAGGTGGCCGCCGATCCGGTGATCCCAGTCGGCGAGCTCGACGTCCTCGGCGAGGACGAGCGCACCCAGCTCGGGCGCTGGAACGACACCGCGCACGACGTCCCGGCGACCACGCTGCCGGAGTTGTTCGAGGCGCAGGTGGCGCGGACGCCGGACGCTCCCGCTGTGGTGTTCGAGGGCGCCGAGCTGTCTTACGCCGAGTTCGACGCGCGGGCGAATCGGTTGGCGCGGTGGCTGGTCGAGCAGGGTGTGGGTGCCGAGTCGGTGGTGGCGGTGTCGTTGCCGCGGTCGCTCGATCTCGTGGTCGCGCTGTATGCCGTGCACAAGGCCGGTGGCGCCTATCTGCCGGTCGACCGTGACTATCCGGCCGATCGCATCGCGTTCATGCTCGAAGACGCCGTGCCCGCGGTCGTTCTGGACGAGCTGCCTGCTTTGGACGGGTATTCCGGTGAGAGTCTGCGACGGGTGGTGGATCCGGCGTCTCCGGCGTATGTGATCTACACGTCGGGTTCGACCGGCCGCCCCAAGGGTGTGGTGGTGCCGCATTCCGGCATCGTGAACCGTCTGTTGTGGATGCAGGACGAGTACGGCCTGTCGGCCGATGATCGGGTGTTGCAGAAGACGCCGTCGAGTTTCGACGTGTCGGTGTGGGAGTTCTTCTGGCCGCTGACCACCGGCGCGACCCTGGTCGTCGCCAAACCGGACGGCCACCGCGATCCTGCATATCTCGAAGCGCTGATCCGCGACGAGCGGATCACGACGCTGCACTTCGTCCCGTCGATGCTGGAGGCGTTCCTCGCCGAAGAGCCGGAATGGCATGGCGTCCGCCGAGTCCTGTGCAGTGGCGAGGCGCTGCCGCCGGAACTGGCGGCTCGCGTGGACGTCCCGCTGCACAACCTCTACGGGCCGACAGAGGCATCAGTGGACGTGACCTCGTGGGAGGTCGTCGATGACGCTGTCCCCATCGGACGTCCGGTGTGGAACACCCAGGTCCACGTGCTCGACTCCCGGCTACGACCGGTTCCGCCGGGCGTGGCGGGGGAGCTGTACCTGGCGGGCAGCCAACTCGCGCGCGGCTATCTCGGCCGGGCCGGGCTGACCGCCGAGCGGTTCGTGGCGAATCCGTTCGCGGCCGGGGAGCGGATGTACCGCACGGGCGACCTCGCGCGCTGGCGGACCGACGGCGCGCTCGATTATCTCGGCCGGGCCGACGACCAGGTCAAACTGCGCGGCTTCCGGATCGAGCTGGGCGAGATCGAGTCCGTGCTCTCCGCACGCGTGGTCCTGCGCGACGGCAGGCTCATCGCCTACCTGACCGGGGAGGCGGACGTCGAAGAGGTCCGGCGGCTGGCCGAGGCCACACTGCCGGAGTACATGGTGCCGTCGGCGTTCGTGGTGCTGGACGCGTACCCGTTGACGCCCAACGGGAAGCTCGACCGTAAGGCGCTGCCCGCCCCGGACTTCTCCGGCGAGGTCACCGGCGATGCCCCGCGCACCCCACGCGAGGAACTGCTCGCGTCGCTCGTCGCCGGTGTGCTCGGCCTGGACAAGGTGGGTATCCACGACGACTTCTTCCGCCTCGGCGGGGACAGCATCGTCGCGATGCAGCTGGTCGGCCGCGTGCGGAGCGCCGGGCTGCTGCTGAGCCCGCGTGACGTCTTCCGGCACCGGACCGTCGCGGCACTGGCCGAGGTTAGCTCGGTGCGGCTCGACGCGCCGACGACCAGGAAGCCGTTGGTGGAGCTCGACGCGGCCGAACAGGCGGAGATCCTCGACATCGCGCCGGACACGGCCGAGGTATGGCCGCTGACGCCGTTGCAGGCCGGGCTGTTCTTCCACGCGACGATGGACGGCGGCGGACCCGACGTCTACACCGTCCAGGTGTCCTTCGATCTCGACGGGCCGCTCGATCCGGCGCGACTGCGTGACGCCGCGCAGTCGCTCGTGGACCGGCACGCCATCCTGCGCACCGGCTACCGGTACCTCGCGTCCGGCCGCCCTGTCGCGCTGGTGGCGCGTTCGGTCACCGTTCCGTGGCGTTTCTTGGCTTCGGCGGACGACGCCGAGGCGGAGTCGGCGCACGAACGGCGCCGGTTCGACCCGGCCGCCGCGCCACTGCTGCGGTTCCTGCTCCTGGCCTTGCCGGACGGACGGCACCGGCTGGTGTTCACCCACCAGCACGTGCTGCTCGACGGATGGTCGGTGCCGCAGCTGTTCGCCGAGCTGTCCCAGCTGTACGCCGGGGCCGAGCCGGCGCCCGTCCGCCAGTTCCGCGACCATCTCGGCTGGCTCGGGGAACAGGACCGGGAGGCCGCCGAAACCGCGTGGCGGCAGGCACTCGACGGCCTGACCGAGCCGACGCATCTCGTCCCGCACGACCCGCAGCGGGTCCCGGCCCTGCCGGAACGGTTGTCGCTGGAACTGCCGGAGCAGGCGACCGAGGCACTGTCCACAGTGGCCCGCTCGCGGGGTCTGACGCTGAACACGCTCGTCCAGACCGCGTGGAGCATCGTGCTTGGCAGGCTGACCAACCGGTCGGACGTCGTGTTCGGCGCGACGGTCGCCGGGCGCCCGCCCGAGCTGGCCGGGGTCGAGCGGATGATCGGCCTGTTCATCACCACGATCCCGGTGCGGATCGCGCTCGACCCGGCCGAAAAGCTGGGCGACCTGCTCGACCGGGTCCAGGACGAGCAGTCCGCTTTGCTGGCACACCAGCACTTCGGGCTCGCCGACATCCAGCGCGTCGCCGGGCTGGGGGAGCTGTTCGACACGCTGATGGTGTTCGAGAGCTACCCCGGCGCTGACGAGGACGAGACCGGTGCCGGGTTGCGCGGGGAGATCGTGCGCCACGAGGACTCCACGCACTATCCGCTCACCTGGGCGGTGGAACCCGGCACACGGCTGAAGCTCACCGCCGAGTACCGCTCCGACCTGTTCGACGCCGGCCTGCCGGAGCGGCTTCTCCCCGCGATGGAACGCGTGCTCGCCGCGATGGTGTCCGATGTGGACGCACCCGTCGGCAGGGTCGACATCCTGGCCGAGGCCGACCTCGACCTGATCGTGCGGGAATGGAACGACACGGCGCTCGCCGTCGAACCGTCCACTGTGGCCGGTCTGTTCGAGGACCAGGTGCGGCGTTCGCCGGACGCGACGGCGGTGGTGTCGGGCGAGGTCGCCTTGACCTTCGCCGAACTCAACGAGCGCGCCAACCGGCTCGCCAGGGCCTTGGTCGCCCACGGCGTGTGGCCCGAGGATTTCGTCGCCTTGGCGCTGCCGCGTTCGGCGGACGTGCTGCTGGCGATCCTCGCGGTCCACAAGGCAGGGGCGGCGTACCTGCCGCTCGACCCGGACTACCCGGCCGAGCGGCTGGCCGCGATGCTCGCCGACGCGCGGCCCAAGGTGATCCTGACCGAGCCCGAGCTGCTGGAGTCGTTGCCCCGGACCGAGATCGAGACACTGGCGCTGTGCGCGCTCGTCACCGAGGACCGGCAGGCGCACGACCTGACCGACCGTGACCGGATCCGCCCGCTCGACCCGGAACATCCGGCGTACGTGATCTACACGTCCGGCTCCACCGGGACACCCAAGGGGGTCGTCGTCCCGCATCGCGGCGTGGTGAACCTGTTCCACAGTCACCGCGCCACCCTGCACCGGCCCGCGGTCGAGGCCACCGGCAAACCACACCTGCGGGTGGGACACGCGTGGTCGTTCTCCTTCGACGCGTCCTGGCAGCCACAGCTGTGGCTGCTCGACGGGCACGCCGTGCATATCGTGGACGAGGAGACCCGGCGCGACCCCGAACTGCTGGCCGCGATGATCGAGCGGGACGGCTTCGACTTCATCGAGGTCACCCCGTCGTTCTTCGCGCAGATGGCGGACGCGGGGCTGCTCGACGGCGACCGGTGCCCGCTCGCCGTGATCGGTGTCGGCGGTGAGGCGGTGCCCGAGAGTCTGTGGCGTCGCCTGGCCACTTTGGACGGAACCGAGGCCTTCAACCTGTACGGCCCCACCGAGTCCACAGTGGACGCACTGGTCGCGAGGATCGGCGACAGCGAGAAGCCGCTGGTCGGCAGACCGGTCGCGAACACCCGCGCGTACGTGCTGGACGCGGCGCTGCGGCCGGTGCCGCCCGGAGTCACCGGGGAGCTGTACCTCGCCGGTTCCGGGCTCGCCCGGGGATACCTCGGTCGGGCGGCGCTGACGTCCGAGCGGTTCGTGGCGGATCCGTTCGGCCCGGCGGGAGCCCGGATGTACCGCACCGGTGATCTGGCCCGCTGGACCGCGGACGGGCGGCTGGACTTCGGCGGGCGCGCCGACGACCAGGCGAAGATCCGCGGCTTCCGGGTCGAACCCGGCGAGGTCGAGGCCGTGCTCGAACGGCACGAGAACGTCACGCAGGCGGTCGTCCTGGTGCGTGAGGACCGGCCGCGGGTCAAGCAACTGGTGGCGTACGTGGTGTCCACTGTGGATCGGGAGGAGCTGCGGCGGTTCGCGGCCGAGGCGCTGCCGGACTACATGGTGCCGGCGGCGTTCGTCTCGCTCGACGCGCTTCCCGTGCTGTCCAACGGAAAGCTGGACCGCAAGGCGCTGCCCGCGCCGGACTACACGGAACTGGCAGGTGGACGGGCGCCCGAGACCGACCGGGAGAAGGCGCTGTGCGCGCTCTTCGCCGAGGTGCTCGACGTGCCGGAACTCGGCGCCGACGACGACTTCTTCGCCCTCGGCGGGGACAGCATCGTCGCGATGCGGCTGGTCAGCCGGGCGCGCGCGGCCGGACTGAAGATCACGCCGCACGACGTGTTCGCGCGCCGGACGGTCGAGGCGCTGGCCGAGGTCGCCGAGAGCATCGAGGACGACGGCACGGTCGCGCTCACGCCGATCATGCACGCGCTGCGCGAACTCGGCGGCCCGATCGGCGGTTACCACCAGGCGGCGTTGCTGCGGACGCCGTCCGGGATGACCGCTGACCAGCTGAACACCGTGCTCGGCGCGGTCGTCGCGCGGCACGACATGCTGCGAGCGCGGCTCGACCGATCGGTGGACGGCTGGTCACTCCGGGTGGCCGAATCCGTCGATGTCCACATCGAACGCGTGGAGATCGAAGGCGATCTGCCCGCTCTCATCGAGCGGCACGCGGAGCCGGCTCGTGCCCGGCTGGACCCGGACGCGGGCGTGATGCTGAGCGCGACGTGGTTCGACGCCGGATCGGCCGAGCCAGGCCGGTTGCTGCTGATGATCCATCACCTGGCCGTCGACGGTGTGTCGTGGCGGATCCTGTTGCCGGACCTCGCTTCCGCCTGGGATGCGGTCGCGCACGGCGGGGTGCCGGAGCTGTCTTCTGTGGACACCTCGTTCCGGAGATGGTCGCGTGCTCTGTCCGCCCAGGACCGCACCGGCGAGCTGGATCGCTGGAAGTCGGTACTGGGCGGCGGGGATCCGATCCCGCTGGACCGGCCGCTCGACCCCGCGCGGGACGTGGCGGCGACCGTGAAGAAGGTGTCGCTGACGTTGCCCGCCGAGCGGACGGCCCCGCTGCTGTCCCGTGCGACCATCAACGACGTTCTGCTCACCGGTCTCGCCCTCGCCGTCACCCGGTGGCGCCGGGACGGGGGACGGGCGGTGCTGGTCGACGTCGAAGGGCACGGCCGCGAGGAGGAACTCGCTGGTGGCGCGGATCTGTCGCGGACGGTCGGCTGGTTCACCAGCGTCGTCCCGGTGTGTCTGGACCTGGGCGACCTCGACGTCGACGACGCGTTCGCCGGCGGTGCCGCCGCCGGGGAGGCGCTCGAACGGGTCCGGGCGCATCTCGACGGGCTGCCGGACGGCGGTATCGGGCACGGTCTGCTCCGATATCTCGACCCGCGCACCGGCCCTGAGCTCGCGAAGTTCGAGAAGCCGCAGATCGAGTTCAACTACCTGGGCCGGATCGGTATCCCCGAGGCGACCGACTGGTCGTACGCCGCGGAGGCCGAGGCGGCCGAACTCGGCCCTGACGACGGGATGCCGGTCTCGCACGCGCTGACGGTCAACGTCGTCACCGAGGACCGCCCCGGCGGCCCCGAACTGGCCGCACACTGGTCCTGGCCGGAGGCCGTGCTCACCGAAGACTCGGTGCGGGAACTCGCGGAAGGCTGGTTCCTCGCACTGGACGCGCTCATCCGCCGGGCTGATTCACCGGCCACGAAGAAGGAGAACAAGGAATGACGAACCCGTTCGAGAACCCCGACGGCACGTACCTGGTGCTGGTCAACGACGAGGGCCAGCACAGCCTGTGGCCCGAGTTCGTCGAGGTCCCGGCGGGCTGGACGACGAAGTTCGGCCCCGCGTCGCGTCCGGAGTGCCTCGAATACGTCGAGACCAACTGGACGGACCTGCGGCCCGCTTCGCTCGTCAAGGCCATGGAGTCCTGACCCGCTTCAGTCCGTGAAGGCCTCCTTGTCGCTCAAGGGGGTCTTCACGGACTTGCGTTGTTCAGAATCCGGCCATAGAACGTGAGTAGCGTTCGGGTTATGGATCGAAGAGCGTTCATGGTGACCGCCGGTGGTGCGGCGGCAGGGGTAGCGATGCTGCCGGGTGAGGCGGAGGCGCAAGGGAAGTGGGGCCCGCACGGGCCGGTGGTCCGCTTCAACGTCCTCAGCGACATTCAAGGCGACCTCACCGATTTCGGCAAGGCACTCGACGACCTGCACGCGATCAACCCGGGCAGCGCCGGGCTCGGTATCGCGGGCGACCTCACCCCGCGCGGCTACGACTTCGAGTACGCCCAGCTTCGCGCGACCTTCGACAAGCACCCGCATCCGCGCGAGGTCGCGTGGGCGATCGGCAACCACGAGTTCTACGTCCCGAAGTGGCGGGATCCCGACACCCTCGCCCAGGAGACCTGGCCCAACGGGACGACCGAGGACTCCCTCTTCCGCAGCTTCTACCGGTTCGCGGGCCGCAACACCGTCTACTCGGAGTCGTCGTTCGGCGGTGTTCCGGTGCTCTGTCTCGGCACCGAGCGGTACGCGAAGTACCACGACCCCAAGCTGTGGGACGAGGTCTGGATGAGCGATCGCCAGTTCACCTGGCTCGAACAACGCCTCCGGTACTGGTCGAACCGGCGCAGCCCGGTCATGGTGCTGACGCATCATCCGTTGCCCAACACCGTTTCCGGCACGCACAACAAGCTCTACCGGTCCGACTACCTCCAGCCCGACAGGCTGCTCTCGATCCTCGGCCGCCACCGGGACGTGTTCCTGTTCTCCGGGCACACGCACTGGGATCTGAACCTGTCGGACTGGGTGGTCCGCCGGGTGGTCCCCGGCACCGGCAATCTCGAAGGGTTCACCGTCGTCAACACCGCCGCCGTGCAGACCGGCTGGACGGATGACGGCAAGGGCGGAGAAGTTTCCCTCGGGGGCGCGTTCAACCAGGGGCTGCAGGTGGAGGTCTCGCCGTTCTCGGTGGTCATCAAGGCCCGCGACTTCACCACCAAGACGTGGCTGAAGCAGATCACCGTTCCGCTGCACGACTCCTGGGGTTTCCCGCACTGACGGTGCCACCTGGGATTCAGGTTTCCTCGGAGGGGTAAGCCAAACTTCGTGGCGCGAACCGATTGTCCATAAAGGACGCTGTGACCGCTGTGCGCGTCCGATTTGGGCGCTTTGCGCGGGGGTCGTGAGTGGCAATGATCGTTCTAACCCTCTTTGCCACTCACGACCCCCCAGGGCAAGACTGCCCAAAGCGCCCAAATCGGTCGCGGAAGTCCGGTCTTCAGTCCCTTGTGGACGAACGTGGTCATGCAACGGTCACTGCCCCGCCTGCGAGCGAAAGCCACTTCCGCATCACCTCCGGCAGCACCGCACCCAGCAGACCTCGAAGTACGTGAAGGCCCCCTTCCCTCGGCTCAGCCGAGGGAAGGGGGCCTTCACGCGCACTGCAAACGGGCTCAGTTGGCCGGTTTGACCTCGGTCTTCGGGTCACCGTCGACCGCGGCGGCGAGCTGCGGGACGATCCGGTCGATCACGAACGGCAGGCTCAGCACGGTCACGAAGGAGACCGCGCTGCCGTAGGTGCCTTCGTTCTCGATGAAGACCTCGCGCTTCTCCTTCGCCACCTTCAGGCCGCTGTAGAGCGCGTCCTTGCCGAGGATCTCCTGCGCCTTGGCCGGGGTGTCGATGAGCCACACGAGCGCGTCGCGGTCGAGCAGGTCGGTCCGCTCGGCGCTGAGGCTCTTGCCGAACTTGTCACCGATGGCGGCGTCGAGGTCGGCCGGCAGCTTGAAGCCGAGCGATTCGAGGATGTGCGAACGCCCGTCCTGGCTGCCGTAGACGAAGTAACCCTCGTAGGTCGAAGCCATCAGCGCCGACTTGCCCGCGAACTCCGGGTGCTCCTTGCGGGCCTGGGCGAACTTGTCCTCGACACCCTTGACCAGTTCGTTCGCCTTGGTGGAGCGGCCGACGGCCTGGCCGACCTTCTTGGTCGCCTCGTTCCACGGGATGCCGTAGTCGTTGTACTCCTTCGGCTGCGCGACGACCGGGACGCCGATCTGGCTCAGCTTGTCGTACTGCTCCTTGGTGAGCCCGGAGTACAGCGCGATGATCAGATCCGGCTTGAGCGCGGCGATCTTCTCGTACTGCGGCCCGTCGACGTCCTTGAGGACCTCGGGCAGTGCGGCGCCGCCGAGCTTGTCGGTCGCCCACGGGCCGATGGTGCCGGGGAACTTGCCGAGCCACTCGGTGACACCGACCGGGACCACCCCGAGCGCGAGCAGCGCGTCCTGCTCGGTCAGGCCGACCGTGACGACGCGCTTGGGCTCCTGCGTGATGGTGGTGCTGCCGTACTTGTGCTCGATCGTGGTCGGGAACGCGTTCGCGTCGACCGCCGAGCCGGCGGAGTTCTGCGCGGCCGGGGTGGCCGACTCGCCGCCTCCTCCGCACGCGGTGAGCGAGGCGGCCAGCACCAGGGTCGACGCCAGCAGGCCGGCGGTCTTCAGGCGCCCGCGCACGGCGGAGAGGGTGGGGATTCGGGCCATCGTCCGTCCTTCTTGATCGGCTGTCCGGCGGAATGCCGGATTAATCGAGGATCAGGTTTGGCTAACCTAAGACGCGGACCGGTCGATTGCAACCGGTGATACTGCGTCCCGGGTCACGTCCGTGAACGGTTGTCCGACCAGGCCGCCCAAAGCGTTGCGTATTGACCGCGGGAGGCCACGAGTTCGTCGTGCGTCCCGCTTTCGACGATCACGCCCGCGTCGAGCACGACGACGCGATCCGACGCCGCCGCCTGCGTCAGCCGGTGCGCGACGACCAGGCCGGTCCGGCCCTCGAGCGCAGCGGCCGCGGCGGCTTCGAGGGTCTTCGCGCCCGCGCTCCCGGCTTCGGCGGTCGCCTCGTCGAGGATCGCGATCGGCGGATCGGCGAGCACCAGCCTCGCGAGCGCCAGCTGCTGGGACTGGGTGACGGTCAGCCGATGCCCGCCCTCGCCGACCACGGTCGCGAGCCCTTCGCTCAGCGCCTCCGCCCAGCCACGCGCGCCGACTTTTTCCAGTGCCGCCAACAGTTCCGCGTCGGAAGCCCCGGGACGGGCGAGGCGGAGGTCGTCCGCCAGCGAACCGGCGAAGACGTGCACCTCCTGGCTGATCAGCGCGACCGCCTGCCGCGTGGCGGACGGCCCGAGCTCGTCGAGCGGTACTCCGCCGACGGAGATCGTCCCCGCACCCGGGGTGTGGATCCCGGCGATCAGCTTGGCCAACGTCGTCTTGCCCGCCCCGCTCGCGCCGACCAGCGCGACCCGTTCGCCGGGGGAGAGGCTGAGGTCGACGTCCCGCAGCACCGGGTGACCGTCCACATAGGAATGAGAGATGCCCGCCGCCTTCACCGAGGCGTCGACGGGTTTCGCGGGCCGTTCGGGTTCGCGCGGCGCAGGCAGATCGGCGACACCGATCAACCGGGCGAGGCTCGCGGCCGCCGCCTGCGCGTCGTCCACCAGAGCCAGCGCGCTGTTGATCGGACCGAAGAGGCTGTGGAAGTACAACGCCGCCGCGGTCGCCGCGCCGACGGTCACGGCGTCGGCGCCCACCAGCAGGAACCCCGCCGCGAGCACCGCCGAGAGACCGACGAACTCGGCGAGGTTGAGCCGGGCGAAGAACCTCGTCATCAGCCGCACACCGCGCAGCATCAGGTCCATCGCGCCCTCGGACCGCTGCCGGACGCGCTCCACGTGGGCGTCGGCGAGCCGGAACGCGCGGACGGTCTTCGCGCCGCCGATCGTGTCGAGCAGTTGCTGTTGCTGCGAACCCGTCGCGATCCGCTGCTTCGCGTACAACGGCACGGCGTTGCGGACGTACCAGCGCACGGTGTGCAGCTGGATCGGCGTCGCGAGCAGCGCGGCCAGGAGGAAACGCCAGTCGAGGACGGCGAGCGCGCCGAGGGTCAGGACGATCGTCAGCACCGAGCGGCCCAGTTCGGGCAGGGCTTCGCGGACCGCCCTCGCGACCACCGTCACGTCGTTGGTGACGCGGGCGGTCAGGTCTCCGGAGCCCGCGCGTTCGACCTGTTCCAGCGGGAGACCCAGCGCCCGGTCGACGAACCGTTCGCGGAGTTCCGCGAGCAGTGTTTCGCCGAGCTTGGCGGTGAGTGAGACACCCAACGCCGTCGCGATCGCCTGCGCCACGGCGACCAGGACCAGTGCCACCACTGGCGTGGTCAGCTCGGTCGCGGGCCGCTTCTCGATGACCAGGTCGACGATGTGGCCGAGCAGCCGGGCGGTGAGCAGCCCGATCGCGGTCGCGCCGACGAGCATCGCCAGCGCGCCAGCGGCGCGGGCCTTCGAAGTACGGAGCAGTTCGCCGAGGACGGCACGGATCCGCTTGCCGTCGGCGGTGGGGAGGAGTTCGCGGGTCATGACAGCACCGCCGCGCGGTAGTCGGCGCGGTCGCGGGCGAGTTCGGCATGGCCGCCCTCGCCGGTGATCCGCCCGCCGTCGAGGACGACGACGCGATCGGCCGCGGCGAGCAGGGCGGGGCTCGTGGTCACCAGGATCGTGGTCCGTCCTCTGCGTAGCCGGGCGAGCCCGGTGGCGATCTTCGCCTCGGTCACCGTGTCGACCGCCGTCGTCGGGTCGTGGACGACGAGCACCGGCGCGTCCGCGGCGAGCGCGCGGGCTAGCGCGACCCGCTGCCGCTGGCCGCCGGAGAGGGAGCGGCCGCGTTCGGTGACCGCGGTCGCGGTGCCGTCCGGCAAGGCCGCCGCGACCTCGTCCGCCGCCGACGCGGCCAGCGCCTCGTCGGCGGACAGGCCGTCCGCGTGGACGTTCTCCGCCAGCGTTCCTTCGAACAGATCCGCGTCGTGCGCGGCGACCAGGACGACCTCCCGAACCCGTTCCGGGTCCACAGTGGACAGATCGACGCCGTCGACGTGGACCTTGCCCTCCGCCGGATCTCCCGCGCGGCCGAGGCAGTCGAGCAGATCGGTCGCGGCGGCGGGGTCGGCGGCGACGACGCCGATCAGCTGCCCGGCCGGGATGTCGAGGTCGACGCCGCGGAGGGCGCCGTACGAGACATCGGTGAACCGGACGTTCCCGGTGGCGGGCGACGGAAGTTCACCGTCGCCCGAGTCCACCGCGACCGGCGTGGTCAGCAGATCGGCGACCCGGGCCGCCGACGCGCGGCCCTGCGCCAGTTCGCCGTTGACCCACGAGAAGATCAGGAACGGCGTGAGCAGGAACTGGGCCAGCCCCACCGCGGCGACGAGATCGCCGACGCTGATCGCTCCCGAGGAAGCGAGATGCCCGCCGACGAGGGCGACGACCGCGATGAAGCCGCCCGTCAGCGCGAGCACCGCACCGTCGTGCCAGGCCTTGGCCCGCGCGGCGCGCAAGGTCGCCTTGAGCGAACTCTGGCTCGTGTCGCGATAGCGGGCGACCGCGGCGGGTTCGGCGCCGATGCCCTTCAGCACCCGCAGGCCGGACACCAGGTCCGTGGCGACGCCCGAGGCGTGCGCGGACCGTTCCTGTTCGGCTTCGCTGCGGCGCTCCAGCGGCTTGCCGATGAGATGCGCGAGATACAGCAGCGGCGGCGTGCCCAGGAGCACGAGGAGCCCCAGCGGAAGTGAGATCCGCAGGAGCGCGACGGCGCTGACCAGGACCCCGGCGAGGGCGGCGATCCCGAACGGCAGCGCCGCGTTCACCACTCCGACGCGTTGCGCGTCGCTGGTGCCGATGTTGACCAGTTCACCCGCCAGCTTGCCCTTGTCGGCGCCGCCACCGGGATGCAGGACCCGGCGGCTGATCGCGATGCGGAGGTCGTGCGCCGCGCGCAGGGACGCGCCTTCGGCGGCGCGCGCGGCGAACCGGTAGCTGTAGGACAGTCCGGCGAAGATCACGCCGAGTACGGCGATCCAGAACACGAGCGTGCCGACCGTGCCGCCGTCGACCGCCTGATCGATCACCACCCCGATGATCACCGGGACGAGCGCTTCACCGCCCTGGTGCCCGGCGGCGAGCACGGAGGCGAGCGTGACCCGCCGTCGTTGCCCGGAAATCGCCTGCCGCAGGACACTCCGGCTGGTGGTGGCCGTTGCGGTCACCGGCGCCTCCGTTCGTGGTGGGGAAGGTAAGGCTAGTCTAAGTAGGTAGCTCGTTGAGGTGAACTCCGGCGTTCGGTTAGCCTCGCCTCACTCGAAGGAGGTTCCGTGGTCGTCACCGAACGCCCGCCCGCTGCGGCGTCCCCGCCCAGCACGGCGGCACGGACGTTCCGCGCCGGCGGACTGCTGGTGGGGATCGCCCTGCTGGCGCTGGTGTTCCTGCTCAGCATCTGGGTGGGGTCGAAGAGCATCCCGTTCAGCTCCACCTGGTCGGTGCTGTGGCACAACGACGGCTCGACCGAGGCCGTGATCATCCACGACCTCCGCATCCCGCGGACCCTGCTTGGCGTCGTCGTCGGAGTCGCGCTCGGCCTGGCCGGCGCGGTGATGCAGGCGCTCACCCGGAACCCGCTCGCCGACCCCGGCCTGCTCGGGGTCAACACCGGCGCCTCGGCCGCGGTCGTCTCGGGGATCGCGTTCGTCGGGGTCACCAGCGTGCTCGGTTACATCTGGTTCGCCTTCGCCGGGGCGGCGATCGCCTCGGTCGTGGTGTACCTGCTCGGCTCCGCGGGACGCAGCGCCACGCCGGACCGGCTCGTGCTCGCCGGCTCGGCCGTCATGGCCGTGCTCCAGGCCTACATCGTCGGGATCCTGCTGCTGATGCCCGAGACGTTCAACCAGTTCCGGTTCTGGAACGTCGGTTCGCTCAGCGGCCGCAAATGGGACGTGTTCTGGCAGATCTCGCCGTTCGTGGCGGTCGGCGCGATCATCGCGCTGCTGCTGGCCCGCCCGCTCAACGTCCTCGCGCTCGGCGACCAGACCGGCAAGGCCCTCGGCGCCCACGTCGGCCGCACCCGGGTGCTGGGGGCGATCGTGGTGACCCTGCTCTGCGGCGCGGGTACGGCGGCGATCGGACCGGTCGTGTTCCTCGGGCTCGCCGTGCCGCACGCAGCACGCCTGCTGGTCGGCCCGGATCAGCGCTGGGTCCTGCCGTATTCGATGCTGCTCGCGCCGATCGCGCTGATCGGCGCCGACGTCGTCGGCCGCGTGCTGAACCCGCCGGAGGAACTGCAGGCGGGCATCGTCGTCGCGTTCCTCGGCGCGCCGGTGTTCATCGCGCTCTGCCGCCGCAGGAAGCTGGCCAGGCTGTGACCGCGATCAAGGAGCACCCACGGATGAGCACCCGCGTCCTGCGCACCCCGGGCGGCGGACTTTCCCTTCGCGTCACCCCGCGGGCCGCGATCGTCGTCGCGCTGCTGGCCATCGCCGTGTTCTTCCTCGGCGCCGTCAGCATGACCACCGGCGACTACCCGCTGTCCGTCGGCGAGGTCATCCAGACGCTGTTCGGCTTCGGCGACCGGAGCACCGAGTTCATCGTGACCACCCTGCGCCTGCCCCGGTTGCTGACCGCGCTGCTGGTCGGCGGCGCGCTCGCGGTCAGCGGCGCGATCCTGCAGAGCCTGTCCGGGAATCCCTTGGGCAGCCCCGACTTCATCGGCTTCACCGAGGGCGCGGCCGCCGGGGCGCTGCTGACGATCATCGTGGTGCACGGCGGCATGCTGCAGGTTTCGCTGGGTGCGCTGGTCGGCGGCGTCGCGACCGCGGGCCTGATCGCGTTGCTCGCGCTGAAGGGCGGCGTGCACACCTTCCGGCTGATCCTCGTCGGCATCGGCGTGAACGCGATGCTGCTCGCGTTCAACTCCTACCTGATCACGAGGGCCTCCTGGCAGGACGGCCTGGCGGCGCAGGCGTGGCTGGTCGGCGGGCTCAACGGGCGCGGCTGGGAGCACGTCGTCCCGGTCGCGATCGCCATCGCCGTCCTGCTGCCGCCCGCCCTCGTCTACGGCAGAAGGCTTTCCCTGCTGGAGATGGGGGACGACTCGGCCAAGGGGCTCGGCGTGCCGGTGCAGCGGAGCCGGGTCGTGCTCCTCGGGGTCAGCGTCGGGCTGTGTTCGATCGCGACCGCGGCCGCCGGCCCGATCGCGTTCCTGGCGCTCGCCGCGCCCCAGCTGGCGAAGCGGCTAACGCGGTCTTCGGGCCCGGGGCTCGCCGCGGCCGCGCTGATGGGCATGCTCCTGCTGGTGACCAGCGATCTGATCACCCAGCAGTTCCTGGCCGGCCTGCCCGTCGGTCTCGTGACCGGGGCGATCGGCGGGTTGTACCTGGCGTGGCTGCTGGTGTCCCGGCGCGGGGTCAGCCGAGCGGCGCGCTGACCGGCTCGATCGGCGCGGGCTCGCCGAAGCGGGCCAGCGCCAGCGCCGCCGAAACCGCGAGCACGAACCCGACCACCGCCACGGCCGCGAACCCTGGCCGCGTGGTGTCGCCCAGCACGAGCACCCCGATCAGGGATGGGAACACGGTCTCGCCGATCACCATCATCGCGGTCGAGGTCGTGACACTGCCGCGCTGCAACGCGGTGGCGTAGAACAACATCGCCAGCGCACCCGCCACGCAGAGCGTGTAGGTCGCCGGGTCGGTCAGCAGATCGAGCGGGGCCAGGCTGGTGAGCGCGCGCCCGGAGAGGGCGACCACGCCGAAGCACAGTCCGGCGATCAGGCCCAGCGCCGGCGTCCGGATCCGGCGCGACGCGCGTCCGGCGAACATCCCGGCCGTGCCGAGCGCCACGACCGCGCCGATCAGCACGAGCCGGAAACCCAGCCCGGTCGAGGCGGAGCCTTCGCTCTCCGCCGACATCCCGAGCAACGCGAGCCCGGCGCAGACGACCGCGACCGCCGTCCACTCGCGACGGCCGAGCCGGACCCCGAGCGTCCGCGCGGCCACCGCCGTCACGGCGAGGCTTCCCGCCAGCGCCGCCTGGACCACAAAGAGCGGCAGCACCCGGAGCGCGGCGACCTGCGCGACGAACCCGACGACGTCGAGCGCGAGACCCGCGACGAACTTCCACTGCCGCAGCACCCGCACGAGCAGGCGGGGATCGACGCGGTCTTCCGCGCCCGACGTCGCTTTCGCGGCGATCGCCTGCATCACCGAAGCGACGCCGTACGCACAGGCCGCGAAGAACGCGCAAGCCAAACCCCACCACATGAATCACGAGCCTAGCCCTGCGGTGTCCACACGTAACTCACGTGATCAGGCACGTAACTCGCGTGCTTGGGCGCGTAACTCACGAGTTACGCCTCCAATCACGCGAGTTACGCCTTCGATCACGCGAGTTCGCCGTATGTGTAGGGTGAGCGACATGTCGAACACGAGTTCGAGCGCGGCCGAGCCGGTGGACCGTGCCTGGCCGGCGGGGATGGCCGAGGACGAAGCCGGGATCCAATGGGACTTCCTGCGTTTCCTCCGCGCGACGGCGGTGAACAAGGTCGCCGGGCTGACCAGGGAACAGGCGGCCGCGACACCGCTGCCGTCGTCCCCGCGGATGAGCGCGCTGGGGCTGCTCAAACATCTGACCGCGGTGGAGCGCTGGTGGCTCTCGATCGAGGCCGGTGGCGCGGATCTGCCTCCGCTGTGGGAAGGCTCACCGGATCCGAGCTGGGACCTGACCGAGGACGACGACCCGCGTTCGGTCGTCGAGGCGTACCGCGCCGAGTGGGCCCTGGCGGAGTCGTCGCTGGCCGGGATCTCGCCGGACGATCGCGCGCGCAAGTCGGGGAAGTTCACCGTCCGCTGGGTGCTCGCGCACGTCGTCCAGGAGACCGCCCGGCACGTCGGGCATCTGGACATCCTGCGTGAGCTGGCCGACGGAACCACGGGGGAGTAGCGCCGTAAGGTGTCCGCATGGCTGACAGGCTGTACTTCCGGCAATTGCTCGCGGGCCGTGACTTCGCGGTGGGGGATCCCGTCGCGACGCAGATGGTCAACTTCGCCTATCTGATCGGCGATCGGGAGACGAACGAGGCCGTCATCGTCGACCCGGCCTACGCCGTCGGCGATCTGCTGGACCTGCTGGAGACCGACGGCATGCGGCTGACCGGTGTCCTCGCCACGCATCACCACCCCGACCACGTCGGCGGCGAGATGATGGGCTTCTCGCTGCCGGGGATCGCGGAACTGCTGGAACGTGTCCAGGTGCCGATCCATGTCAACGGCGCGGAGGCCGAGTGGGTCCGCCGGATCACCGGCGTCTCCGGGACCGATCTGCGGTCGCACGAACACGACGACGTCGTCGAGGTCGGCGCGGTGCCGATCCGGCTGCTGCACACGCCGGGGCACACTCCGGGCAGCCAGTGCTTCCTGGTCGACGGGAAGCTCGTCTCCGGCGACACGCTGTTCCTCGAAGGCTGCGGCCGGACCGATTTCCCCGGCGGCGACGCGGAAGCGATCTACCGGAGCCTGCAGTGGCTGGCCGGGCTGGACGGCGACCCGGTCGTCTATCCGGGGCACCAGTACTCGGCGGAGCCGTCGGCGAACCTGTCGCGGGTGAAGGACACGAACTTCGTGTTCCGGCCGAAGTCGCTGGACGAATGGCGGCTGATGTTCGGCGGCTGACGGCGTTTAGTCCTCTGAATGCGGTCCGGGCTGGCGTGACACGAAAGCCACTTTGAGGGCATCAGATGTCCCGAAAGTGGCTTTCGCGTCGCGTCTTCCACCGCGCCCGTCTCCGCATTCAGAGGACTAAACGCGTCCAGATCGCGGGACGCGAGGCTCGCTGATTGACCAGCCCGGTGCGGGGAGCCGAAGCTCGGAACCGTGACGCTGAAGCTGCATTGGTTCCTGCCCACCACCGGTGACGGCCGGACGATCGTGGAGCACTTCCACGCCAGCCGCGCCGCCGGGGCGTCCGCCGCCCGCGAGCCGAGCCTCGACTACCTCGCGCAGGTCGCCCGCGCCGCCGAGGCCAACGGCTTCGAAGGCGTGCTGACCCCGACAGGCACCTGGTGCGAGGACGCCTGGCTGACGACGGCCGCCCTGATCCGCGAGACGAGAACCCTCAAGTTCCTGGTCGCGTTCCGGCCCGGCACGGTCTCGCCGACGCTGGCCGCGCAGATGGCAGGCACGTTCCAGCGGATCTCGCAGGGGCGCGTGCTGCTCAACGTCGTCACCGGCGGCGACACGGTGGAGCAGCGCCGTTTCGGCGACTGGCACGACCACGACCAGCGTTACGCCCGCACCGGCGAGTTCCTCGAGATCGTGCGCGGGGTGTGGAGTGGCAAGCCGTTCGACTTCGACGGCGAGCACCTCAAAGTCGAGGGCGCGACCACGCGCGCGGCGCCCGACCCGGTTCCGCCGATCTATTTCGGCGGTTCGTCCGCGGCGGCGCTGCCGGTCGCGGCAAGGCACGCCGACGTCTACCTCACGTGGGGCGAGCCGCCCGCGCAGGTCGCCGAGAAGATCGCCAAGGTCCGCGAGCTCGCCGAGGAACAGGGACGGAAGCTCCGGTTCGGCATCCGGCTGCACACCCTCTCGCGTGACACGTCGGCGGAAGCCTGGGCGGAGGCGGGAAAACTGCTGGACGCGATCGACCCGGAGCGGATCGCCCACACCCAGAAACAGTTGTCCGCCAGCGAATCCGTGGGCCAGCAGCGGATGGCCGCGCTGCACGGCGGGAAGACCGACGGTGGCGTCCGCGGGCTGGAGGTGTACCCGAATCTCTGGGCCGGGATCGGCCTCGTGCGCGGTGGCGCGGGCACCGCCCTCGTCGGCAGTCACGGCGAAGTCGCCGACCTCATCGAGGAGTACCACGCGCACGGCATCGAGGAGTTCGTCCTCTCCGGCTATCCGCATCTGGAGGAGGCGTACTGGTTCGGCGAGGGCGTGCGCCCGGAACTGGTCCGGCGCGGGCTCGTCGCCTAAAAGCCTTACAGAGTCCGGGAAAGAGCCAAAGCGGCGGTTCGAACCGCGGGTGCGACCCGGTTGGTGTGCATGCGATTCGCCCAGCCGGAGATCGACAACGCCGCGACCGCCACCCCTTGCGCGTCGAGCAGCGGGCTCGCCGCGCAGACGACGCCGACGCCGGATTCCTCTCGTTCGAACGCGATCCCCTCGCCGTGGATCTTGGCCAGTTGACGGCGCAGCAGTCCCGCGGCGGTGATCGTCCGCACGCTCACACGGGGCAAACCGGCGTCGACCACTTGGGACACCACGGATTCCGGCGAGAAAGCGAGGATCGCCTTGCCGACGCCGGTGGCGTGCGCGGGGAACCGGCCGCCGATCCGGGACGGCAACGACGGCGCGTCGGGTCCCCGCAGGATGTCGAGGTAGACGACCTCGGTGCCTTCCAGGACCGCCAGGTGCACGGTGTTCCGGGTCGCTTCGCGGAGATCGGCGAGGTACGGCCGCGCCGCCTCGACGAGTCCGCGGCGCCGTACCGCCAGCTGGCCTATCTCGAACAGTTTGAGCCCGAGCCGCAGTGTCGCGTCCTGACGTTCGAGCAGGCCGGTCGCGACCAGGTGCCCGGTGAGCCGGTGGACGGTCGACTTCGCCAGACCGGTCCGCCGCGCCAGTTCCGAAACGCCGAGCGCGTCGTCGCCGGGACGGAACGCCGAGAGCAGCGCGGAGATCCGGGCGGCGACGAGGCCGTCCGCTCCGGTTCGTTCCGGGTCGTCGTTCCGCCCAGCGGCACGCATGGGTTGAGTGTGCCCTATCCGAGCGGGGAGCGTCACCTGGCATGGCGCAACGGAAAGCGGTGGCCGCGATCGTCGGTCCCGGGAACATCGGCACCGACCTGCTCGCGAAGCTGAGGCGCAGCGAGCACGTCGAGGTGCGGTACATGGTCGGCGTGGACCCGGAATCGGACGGGCTGGCCAAGGCCGCGGAACTGGGACTGGAAACCTCCGCCGGCGGCGTCGACTGGCTGCTGTCGCGCGACGAGCTGCCGGACCTGGTCTTCGAAGCGACCTCGGCGAAGGCGCATCTGGCGAACGCGCCGCGGTACGCGACCGCCGGGATCCGCGCGATCGACCTGACCCCGGCCGCGGTCGGCCCGTTCACCTGCCCCGCCGTGGGCCTGCCCGAACGGCTCGACGTGCCGAACGTCAACCTGATCACCTGCGGCGGCCAGGCCACCATCCCGATCGTGCACGCGGTGTCGCGGGTGACGCCGGTGCCCTACGCGGAGATCGTCGCGTCCGTCTCGTCGCGCTCGGCGGGCCCGGGCACCCGGGCGAACATCGACGAGTTCACCGCGACGACGGCGCGCGGGATCGAACTCGTCGGGGGAGCGAGCCGCGGCAAGGCGATCATCATCATCAATCCGGTCGAACCGCCGATGATCATGCGAGACACGGTGTTCTGCGCGATCGACCCGGACGCGGACTTCGACGCGGTGAGCGAATCCATCCACCGGATGGTCGAGACGGTCCAGGGTTACGTGCCGGGTTACACGCTCAAGGCGGACCCCCAATACGACCCACCGCGGCCAGGCTGGAGCGGGCAAGCACGGGTCGCGGTGTTCCTGGAGGTCGCCGGGAACGGTGACTTCCTGCCGAAATACGCCGGGAACCTCGACATCATGACGGCCGTGGCCGCCCGCGTCGGCGACCTGCTGGCCACTCAGGAGGTGGCGGCATGAGCTGGGACGACGTGAGCCGGCAGGTCCGGATCGTCGACACGAGCCTGCGCGACGGCAGCCACGCGATGGCGCATCAGTTCACCGAGAAGAACGTGCGCGACACCGTCCGGGCGCTGGACGACGCCGGGGTCTCACTGATCGAGGTCAGTCACGGCGACGGTCTCGGCGGCTCGACGTTCAACTACGGCTTTTCCCTTGTGGACGAACGGAAGCTGATCGAGGCGGCGGTCGACGAGGCGCGGCACGCGAAGATCGCGGTACTGCTGCTGCCGGGCCTCGGCACGGTCGGCGACCTGCGCGTGGCGGCCGGCCTCGGCGCGGGCGCGGTCCGGATCGCGACCCATTGCACCGAGGCCGACGTCTCCGTCCAGCATTTCGGCGCGGCGAGGGAACTCGGGCTGGAGACGGTCGGTTTCCTGATGCTGTCCCATATGTCCACGCCCGAGGCGCTGGCGAAGCAGGGCCGGATCATGGTCGACGCCGGCTGCCAATGCGTGTACGTCGTCGATTCCGCCGGTGCGCTGATCCTGGAGGACGCTAGTGAACGCGTCGCCGCGCTGGTGGCGGAATTCGGCGACGAGGCGCAGGTCGGTTACCACGGACACCAGAACCTGAGCTTCGGCGTCGCGAACTCGGTACTCGCCTACCGGGCGGGCGCGCGGCAGATCGACGGTTCGCTCGTGGCGCTCGGCGCGGGCGCGGGCAACTCGCCGACCGAGGTCCTCGCGGCGACGTTCGAGCGGCTCGGGATCCGCACGGGCGTCGACAAGGACGTGCTGATGGACGCAGCCGAGAACGTCGTGAAGCCCTACATCACGCGGCTGCCGGTGATGGACCGGTCGTCGATCGTGCAGGGGTTCGCCGGGGTGTACTCGAGTTTCCTCCTGCACGCCGAGCGCGCCGCCGAGCGATACGACGTCCCGGCGCACGAAATCCTGTATCGCGTCGGCGCCGCGAAATACGTGGGCGGGCAGGAGGACATGATCATCGACATCGCCCTGCAGCTGGTCGCCGAACGCGGTCAGGGCTGAGTGCCGGAAGGTGAACCCGTGACCGCGACCGACGTCGGCAGGGCGCCGATCGATGGCACAAGGTCACGCCGGGCGGGCTCACGCGTTGGGCCGCTTTCGTGGAGGCGAGTCACCTCCGACGGCAGGTTCGCGGTCGGCGCCGAGTACGAGGCGGACGCAATGCTCGATCAGGCGCTCGCGGCTCACCTTGAGCGAGCCGTCGAGGTAGGCGATGAACACGTTGCTCAGCGCGCCGACCAGCCCGATCGAGGTCATCTGCCGTTCGGCCGCGTCACCGTGGGACAGCTGCCCGCTGACCAGCTCGGCGAAGGAGGGGAGGAGCGCGATCCCGCGCGTGGTCAGCGCGGGATCGGTGATCGGCGCGAGCAGGAGCACGCGGCCTTTTCGCGGATCGTCGAGCATCAATTCGACGAAGGCGCGGACCGCGGCCTTCGCCCGTTCGGCGGGCTCGGCCGTGTCGCTGACCGCGTCGACCAGAGCCTGCCGCGCCTGCTCGCCGATGTGCTCGTAGACCGCGACGACGAGTTCCTCGCGGTCGGCGAAGCTCTCGTAGAAATACCGCTCCGTGAGCTTGGCGTGACGGCACACCGCGCGGACGCTCACCCCCGCGCTGCCCTGGGTTCCGAGCAGGTCGAGGCCCGCGTCGACGAGCTGCCCCCGCCGTGCGGCCTTGCGGTCGTCCAGGGTCGTGCCTGCCCAGCTGCGGCCGGCCATGATCGGCTCCTCTTGTTGACTACGACCGTTGTCAACTTTAACCTGACAACAGTTGTGGTCAATTTAACCAGCTCATTGAGGAGACCGGGGATGACACAGCCGCGGCCGCTGGGACCGGATTCGCTGACCTGGAAGTACTTCGGCGACTGGCGCGGATTGCTCATCGCGCTGTGGGCCGGATCCATGCAGAACATGCACCCCGAGCTGGGCGCGGGCGTCGAAGAGCACTCGCGATTCTTCGAGGAGCGCTGGCAGCGGCTGTTCCGCTCGCTGTACCCGATCGGGGGAGTGATCTACGACGGCCCGCGCGCCCGGCAGACCGCGTTGGAGGTGCGCGGCTACCACGATCGGATCAAGGGCATCGACAAGCACGGGCGGCGCTATCACGCGCTCAACCCGGACACGTTCTACTGGGCGCATTCGACGTTCTTCGTCAGCGCGATCCTCATCGCCGACAACTTCTGCGGCGGCATCGGCGAGGCCGAGAAGCGGAAGCTGTTCGACGAGCACGTCCAGTGGTACGAGATGTACGGCATGAGCATGCGCCCGGTGCCGGAATCGTGGGAGGACTTCCAGCTCTACTGGAAGCGGATGTGCGAAGACGTCCTGGAGGACAACAAGGCGACCCGCGACGTCCTCGAAATCCACGACATCGCCAAACCGCATTTCCTGCCCTGGCTGCCGGATTTCGCGTGGAATCTGGTCCGCGGGCAGGTGGCGCGGAACTTCGTCTGGCTGACGGTCGGCCTGTACGACCCGCCGATCCGCGAGCGGCTCGGCTACACCTGGACCGAACGCGACGAGCGACGCCATCGCCGGGTGGGGAAGCTGATCAACGCGGCGTTCAAGCTGGTGCCGCGAGACCGCCGCTACCACCCGCGGGCCAGGGCGGGCTGGCGCCGTGAGCGTGGCGAACTGGCCCAGGACGCGCCGTTGGTCGAGACTCCCGCGAGGAACCTTCCGCCGCTTTCGGAGCGGGGCAAACCCGAGCACTACTCACCGAACGTCTGACTAGGAGCCTCGATGAAGCTGGGTTACCACCTCGGTTACTGGTCGTCCGGCCCGCCGGAGGGCGCGCTGGACGCGGTTCTGCGGGCCGAAGAACTCGGCTTCGACTCCGTGTGGACCGCCGAGGGCTACGGCTCGGACGCGTTCACCCCGCTCGCCTGGTGGGGCGCGTCGACCAGCCGGATCAAGCTCGGCACCAACATCGTCCAGATGTCGGCGCGCACCCCGACCGCGACGGCCATGCACGCACTGACGCTGGATCACCTGTCCGGTGGGCGGTTCGTGCTCGGGCTCGGCGCGTCCGGGCCGCAGGTGGTCGAAGGCTGGTACGGGCAGCCGTATCCGAAGCCGCTCGCCCGCACGCGCGAGTACGTCGACATCGTGCGGAAGGTCGTCGCTCGCGAGGCGCCGGTGACCCACGACGGGCAGCATTTCCAGCTGCCGCTGCAGGGTGGAACGGGGCTCGGCAAACCGCTCAAGTCCACAGTGCACCCGTTCCGCGAGGAGATCCCGATCTTCCTCGCCGCGGAAGGGCCGAAGAACGTGGCGCTGTCGGCGGAGATCTGCGACGGTTGGCTCCCGTTGTTCTTCTCGCCCAAGAGCGACGCCTTCTACCGGACGGCGCTGCAGGAGGGTTTCTCGCGTCCCGGCGCGCGGCACGGTTTCGACGATTTCGAGGTAGCCGCGTCCGTGCCGGTGCTCGTCCACGACGACGTCGAGGAGGCGGCGAGCTGGATCAAACCGTCGCTCGCGCTGTACATCGGCGGCATGGGCGCGAAATCGGTCAACTTCCACCACGACGTCTTCGCCCGGATGGGGTACGAGGACGTCGCCGACAAGGTGCAGGAGCTGTACCTGGCCGGCCGCAAGGAGGAGGCGACCGCCGCGATCCCGACGTCACTGGTCGAGGACACGTCGCTGATCGGCCCGGCGGAGAAGATCCGTGACGAACTCGCGGCGTGGGAGGAGACCGTGGTGACCACGCTGCTTTTGCGGGGAGATGCCGCGACGCTCACGAAGGTCGCGGAAACACTCGCGTAGCCGCGTCGGTCTCGTGAGTGGTAAGGACGGTTAGAACCGTCCTTACCACTCACGAGGAATCCGGTCGGAAGTGATGTCCGCGAAAGCCACTTTCGCGACGTCTGGTGTCCCGAAAGTGGCTTTCGCGTCACTTGGTGGTGGCCGGCGGAGCGGCGGTCGTGGCCGGGTCCCTATCGCCGCCGGGCGAGTTCTGCCGAAGGGCGCTTTCCCCGCATCACATGCGGTGAAAGCGCCCTTCGCCGCATCAGACGCGGCGAAAGGCCCCGTCGGCCCCCACGCCTTTCGTGGGTTGCGGCAGTGAGGCCCATCACGTAGCGTCCCCGCCACGAACATGAAGTCGGTTCATGTTCGTGGCCGGGAGGTGCGACTCATGACGGTGAGCCGGAGGCGGGTTCTCGCGGGTGCGGCGGCGCTGCCCGTCGCGGCGGGCGTGCTCGGCGCCCAGCAGGCGCAAGCGGCGCCATCACGGGGCTTTCGCGTCGGCGCCGGGATCTCCGACGTCACCGGCCCGGCCGCCGAGAACGGCATGATGGGCTACTCGATGCCGCAGCAGCGGACCGCCGGCATCCACCTCCGCACCCGGGCGCGCGCCTTCGTGGTCGACGACGGCACCAAGCGGATCGCCTTCGTCACCGCGGATCTCGGCGCGCTGTTCCAGTCCGTCCACCAGGGCGTGCTGCGCAAGCTCCAGGCCGCGTACGGCGACCTGTACACCGAGCAGAACGTGCTCCTCAACGCCACGCACACCCACTCCGCGTGCGGCGGGGATTCCCATTACGCCGCCTACGATCTGGCGATCCTGGGCTTCCAGCAGCAGGTGTACGACGCGCACGTCGACGGGATCTTCGAGGCGATCGCCCGGGCGCACGCGAACCTCGCGCCGGGGTCGATCCGGCTCGGCCGCGCCGAACTGACCAAGGCCAGCGTCAACCGCTCACGCAAGGCCTTCGACCTCAACCCGCAGGCGGACAAGGACCACTTCCCGCAGGCGATCGACCCGGCCGTCACGGTCCTGCGGTTCAGCCAGAACGGCGTCGACGTCGGCGCGATCAGCTGGTTCGCCACGCACGGGACGTCGATGAGCAACGGCAACCACCTGATCAGCGGCGACAACAAGGGCTACGCCGCCTACGAATGGGAACACGACCACGCCGGCGTGCGGTACCTCGACGGGAATCCGCGGTTCGTCGCCGCGTTCCCACAGACCAACACCGGCGACATGAGCCCGAACCTGAACCTCGAACCCGGCACCCCCGAGACCGAGTTCGAGAACACCCGCACCATCGGCGATCTCCAGTTCCGTGCGGCGAAGAGCGCTTTCGACGCGGCCGCCGAGGCCGTGACGGGCGGCGTCGACCACCGGATGTGCTACGTGGACATGTCCGACGTGGCCGTCGACGCCAAGTACACCCCGAACGGGCGACCGCAGCGCACCTGCACGGCCGCGATCGGGGTGTCGATGCTGGCGGGCAGTCGCGAGGACGGCCCCGGCCTGCCGCTCCCCGAAGGCGTGAAGAACCCGTTCATCGACTGGCTCGGCGGCATCGACGCGCCGATCCCGCAGGCGCTCGCCGACGCGCACGCGCCGAAGGTGATCGCGGTGCCGTTCGGCGCGATGAAGCCGTATCCGTGGACGCCGGAGGTCCTGCCGCTGCAGCTCGTCCGGATCGGGCAGCTGCACCTCGTGGCCGTGCCCGCCGAGCTGACCATCGTCGCCGGACTGCGCCTGCGCCGGACCGTCGCCGCGGAACTCGGTGTCCCGCTGGAGAACGTGCTCATCCAGGGGTACGCCAACGCGTACAGCCAGTACGTCACCACGCCCGAGGAGTACGACTCGCAGCAGTACGAAGGCGCGTCGACGCTGTACGGCCGGTACACGCTTCCGGCCTACCAGCAGGAATTCGCCAAACTCGCGGCCGCGATGAAGGCGGGGACGGCGGTGCCGCACGGGCCGACGCCGCGGGATCTGCGCGGCAAGCTGATCAACTTCCAGCCCGGGGTCGTCTTCGACAGTCCGCCCGCGTTCAAGAACTTCGGTGACGTCCTGGTCGACGCGAAGAGCACCTACGCGCGCGGCGAACAGGTCGCGGTCGAGTTCGTCACCGGGCATCCGAAGAACGACCTGCGGCGCGGCGGCACGTTCCTGGAGATCCAGCGGCTGGTCGACGGCAGGTGGGTCCGCCACGCCGACGACGGCGACTGGGATACGAAGTACCACTGGGCGCGGACGTTCGTCGCCGAATCGAAAGCCGTCGTCCACTGGAAGATCCCCGCGAACGCCCCGATCGGCAAATATCGCGTGATCCACTTCGGCGACTGGAAGAACGGCTGGAACGGGGCGATCTCCGCGTTCAGCGGTACTTCGCGGACGTTCGTC
The DNA here is from genome assembly GCF_024628825.1 of Amycolatopsis roodepoortensis. Classification (NCBI taxonomy): domain Bacteria; kingdom Bacillati; phylum Actinomycetota; class Actinomycetes; order Pseudonocardiales; family Pseudonocardiaceae; genus Amycolatopsis; species Amycolatopsis roodepoortensis. Next base: position 821,084 of record NZ_CP102415.1, on the reverse strand, counting down.
GTCTCCTGACCCGGAAGGATCTTTCGTGCGGAAGCTCGCCGTACTCGCCATCGCCGCCGCGATGTTCGCCGGAACCGCCGTGCCCGCCCAGGCGGCGGTCTCGGTGAAGGTCATGGCCTTCAACATCTGGCAGCTGCCCTGGATCGCCAGCCCGAACACGTCGGACAAACAGGCAAGGGCCCGCGCGGCGGAGGACGTCATCCGCGCGAACGACGCCGACGTCGTCGTCCTGGACGAGGCGTTCAGCGCCCAGGCGGAGGAACTTCGGAACCGGCTGAAGGACGTCTGGCCGCACCAGACCCCGCTCGTCGGGCAGCACTGCGGTACCTCGCCCGGCTGGACCACGGTGAACGGGAACTGCTCGAATTCCCCCGTCGTGGTCAACGGCGGCGTCACCGTGCTCAGCAAGGCGCCGGTGACCGAGCAGCACCAGCTGGTCTTCCGCAATTCCTACTCCGGCACTGCGGACTACCTGTCCAACAAGGGGGCCGCGCTCGCCCGCCTGGTCGTCAACGGGAAGCCGTTGTGGGTGGCGGGTACCCACATGCAGGCGGACGAGGGGCCGGAGACGCTGCCGAAGGCGCACGAGATCCGGATGGCGCAGCTCGGCGAGATCCGGGACCTGGTCACGAAATACGCTCCCGCGAGCGAACCGGTGGTCATCGCGGGCGACCTGAACATCGAGTACTGGGCCGGGCAAACGCGCAAGGACTCCCTCGGCCGGACCCAGGTCCAGCAGGGCGAAGCCTTCCTCGGCGGCGTCCTGCGCACGACGGGCGAAGGCGCGTACACCTTCGACGCGGTCACGAACCCGAACGCGGCGAAGTCCGTTCCGGCGACCTACCGTGACTCGCTGGACTACGTCGGCGCCGTGCGCGCGGGCGGCCGCCCACTCGCCGCTGTCGGCCCGGTACAGCTCGTGCATTACGACGGTGGCACGATTCCCTCCGACCACTACCCGGTGGTGGCCAAGATCCAATACTGAGGCCTTCATCGGGAGAACCGCCTCGAGGAGGATCATGGCATCGCTGCCAGCACGGACGAGGTACCGCTACTCGCTCGGCTCGTTCGTCACCGGCGCCTTCGGCACGGTTCCCGGCCTGCTCCTCCTGAAGTACCTCACCGACACGATGGGCGTCGCCGCGGGCGTGGCCGGCCTGATCGTCTTCGTTCCCAAAGCGTGGGACGTACTCTTCAACCCGATCGCGGGAAGGTTGTCGGACGCGGACATGGTCCGCACCGGCAGCCGCCGCCGGTTCCTGCTCTACGGTGGAATCGGCGTTTCGGTCCTTTTCGCGGCCCTGTTCGCGCATCCCGGGTTCGGCGGCCCGGTACCCGACGCGATCTACGTCGTCGTCGTGTTCCTGTTGTGCGCCACCGCGTACGCCTTCTTCCAGGTGCCGTTCAACGCGCTGCCCGCCGAGCTGACAGACTCGGCCGAAGAGCGGACGAAGCTGACCAGCGTCCGGATCGGTTTCCTCGCGGTCGCCATCCTGGTCTCCGGCGGTGGCGCGCCCGCGATCACCGACCTCATCGGCGGTGTCGCCGGCTACCGGGTCATGGGCCTGTTCATCGCGCTGGTCATCCTGCTCGCGACGCTCGGCGTGTACTTCGGGCTGAAGGACGCTCCCGTCGGCGCGCTGCGGCCGAACACGGTCAGCCCGCGCGAACTGCTCCGGACACTCGCGCAGTGGCGGCCGTTCCGCTGGCTGCTCGGCGTCTACTTCATCCAGGCGCTCGGCATCGGCACGGTGCTGGCCGCGATCCCGTTCTTCGCCGAGCGGATCCTCGGCAGCTCCGGCTACTCGACGGTCCTGTTCGTCGGTTTCGTCGGCCCGGCGCTGCTGACCATGCCGCTGTGGCCACGACTCGGAGCGAGCGTCGGGAAGCTGGCCGGGTTCCGGATCGCGACCGCCGCGTTCGGCGTCGGCCTGCTGGGGCTTCTCGGCGCCGAGGTGTTCCCGTTCGCCGTCACGATGGTGTTCGTGGCCTTCTGCGGTGTCGGCTACGCGGGTATCTCGGTCTTCCCGCTGGCGATCCTGCCGGATCTGATCAGCGACGAGGAGGAGCGGACCGGCGAGACGAGGGCCGGGGTCGCGGCCGGCGTCTGGACGGCGTCGGAGACGCTGGGGCTCGCGCTCGGACCGGGGCTGTGGGGACTGGTGCTGCAGTTCGGCGGTTACCAGTCCAGCCTCGACGCCAAGGTCGCGCAGCCGGACAGCGCGCTCACGGCGATCCTGCTCGGCGCGTCGATCCTCCCGGCCGTGCTGATCGTGCTGGGCATCCCGCTGCTGCGGAAATCGGTGCTGGAGCGCCGGTCGTGACCGCCGAGGACGTCCTGCAGGAACTCCGGGAGCTTCGCGCGGGGGATTTGCCGACGCACGGAGGCCGGACCCTCGCGTACGTCTACGACAGCGGTCTGTCCGAAGTGGACGAACTCGGCGCGGCGGCGCACGCGCTGGCGTCGTCGGCCAACGGCCTCGACCCGACGGCGTTCCCCAGTCTGCTGCGGATGGAGAACGACCTCGTCGGTACCGCCGCGCGTCTGCTGGGCGGTACGGCCGAGACGGTCGGCTCGGTGACCTCGGGTGGCACGGAGTCGTGCATGCTCGCCGTCCTGGCGGCCCGCGACGCGCGTCCCGACGTGGCCACGCCGAATATCGTGCTGCCCACGACCGCGCACGCGGCGTTCCACAAGGCGGCGCATTTCTTCGGCGTCCGCGTGGTTTCGGTGCCCGTCGATCCGGTGACCTTCCGCGCAGTCCCCGAGGCGATGGCCGCGGCGGTCGACGGCAGCACGGTGCTCGTCGTCGCGAGCGCGCCGTCGTACGCCCACGGCGTCCTCGACCCGATACCCGAGATCGCCGCGCTGCTGGACGGCGTCCGGTTCCACGTCGACGCCTGCATCGGCGGCTGGGTGCTGCCGTACCTGGGGCTCGGCCCCTTCGGCTTGGACGTCCCCGGCGTCACCAGTGTCTCGGTCGACCTGCACAAGTACGCCTACTGCCCGAAAGGCGTGTCTGTTCTCTTGCACGCCAACGCCGAACTTCGCCGTCCGCAGTACTTCGCCAGCGCGGACTGGCCCGGCTACACGATGCTGAACACCACGCTGCAGAGCACGCGGTCCGGTGGCCCGCTCGCCGCGGCGTGGGCCGTTGTGCGTCATGTCGGCGACGAGGGGTACGCGAGGCTGGCTTCGGCGGCGCGCGACGCTGCCGTGGAGATCCGCGCCGGAACCGAGGCGCTGGACGGCTTGCGCGTCCTCGGTGATCCGGTCTCGACCCTGCTCGCGTTCACCGTGGCGGACGGCGCCGGATTCGACCTGTTCACCGTCGCGGACGAGATGCGCGAGCGTGGCTGGTACGTCCAGCCGCAGTTCGCCCACGAATCGTCGCCCGCGAACCTGCACCTGACGGTGACGGCGGCGAACCGGGGGAGCGAGAAAGAGTTCCTGGCCGACCTCGCCGCGTCGGTCGTCGCCGCTCGTGAAGCGGGGCCGGTCGTCGTCGACCCGCAGGTCGCCGAGTTCGTCGCGGCGCTGGACCCGGCGACGTTGACGCCGGAGCAGTTCGCCGGGCTGCTGGCGGCGGCGGGCCTCGGCGGCGACACGGGATTGCCCACCCGGATGGCGGACATCAACGCGTTGCTGGCCACGGCGCCCGGTCCGTTGCGGGAGCGGCTGCTGCTGGAGTTCCTCGGCGCGCTGTACACGGCTTCCTGATCCACCCTTGACGCAATCAGTCGGTTGCTATACAAAGTTATAGCAACCGATTGATTGCTACTTGAGGAGGCTGTCGTGGGATTCCCCGACCGGATCGAACGCACCGTCGAAATCGCCCACCCGCCCGCGAAGGTCTGGGCCGCGCTCACCACGGCCGAGGGGCTCGGCACCTGGTTCGGGAACCAGGCGAGCATCGACCTGCGGCCCGGTGGTGCGGCTGAGATGAAATGGGACGAGGGACACAAGGCGAACATGCGCGTCGAGCGCGTCGAAGAGCCGGAGGTCTTCGGCTTCACCTGGAACATCTACGGCCTCCCCGACGAAGACCCCCGCCGCACTTACGTCGAGTTCACCCTGGTCCCGAACGATGGCGGCACGCGGCTCACCGTCGTCGAGTCCGGTTTCTCCCAGCTGCCGGACGACGCGCACCAGGTCGCCTTCGAGGGGAACACGAAGGGGTGGGCGGCCGAGCTGGGCGAACTGATCGAATACCTCGATGCCGCCTGACAACGAAACGATCGCCGAACAGGTCTTCGTCGCCTTGGCCGACCCGAGCAGGCGGAGCATTCTCGCCGTCCTCGCCTCGGGCGGCCCGGCCACGGCGACCGACCTGGCCGACCGGCTGCCGATCACGCGGCAGGCCATCGCCAAGCACCTCGCCCTGCTCACCGACGCGGGCCTGGTGATCCCGGAGCAGGGGGAGCGGCGCCGCGTCCGCTACCGGCTGCACTCGGCCCCGATGCAGGTCGCCCAGCAATTCCTCGCCGCGCTCGCCCGTGACTGGGACGGGCCGCTGGCGGCTCTGAAAGACCATCTGGAGGGTTCATCATGAGCTTCACGACGAGTTTCACCGTGGATCAGACACCGCGGCAGGTCTTCGACGCCTTCACCGACGTCCGCCGGTGGTGGTCGGAAGAGATCGAGTTCACCGGGGACGAATTCGAGTACCACTACGAAGAGGTGCACCGCTGCCGGATCCGGATCACCGAGTCTGTGCCCGGCCGCAAGGTCTCCTGGCTGGTGCTGGAAAACCACTTCGACTTCACCCGCGACGATACCGAATGGGTCGACACCACGATCACGTTCGAAATCACCGAGAAGGACGGCAAGACCGAAGCGCGCTTCACCCATCACGGGCTGGTCCCGGAGTACGAATGCTTCGACGTCTGCCACAAGGCGTGGAGCTTCTACGTCGGCACCAGCCTGCGCGATTTGATCACCACCGGGGAGGGGCGGCCGAACCGGCAAAGCGTCCTGCCCGCGGAGCTGGCGCGATGAACACGGTGACCGCGGCCGAATGGGAAGAAGCACGCCTTCGGTTGCTGGTGAAGGAAAAGGAGCTGACCCGAGCCCGAGACGCGCTCGCCGCCGAGCGGCGCCGGATGCCGTGGCTCCCCGTCGAGAAGGCGTACGAGTTCGAGGGGCCGTCCGGCCCGGTGAACCTGCTCGACCTGTTCGAGGGACGCCGTCAGCTGATCGTCTACCGGGCCTTCTTCGATCCCGGCGTGGAAGGGTTCCCCGACCACGCCTGCAAAGGATGCTCGCTGGTGGCCGACCAGGTCGCGCACGTCGCGCATCTGAACGCCCGCGACACCACCCTGGCCTTCGTATCCCGGGGCGGACAGGCGGATCTCGCGCGGATGAAGGCGCGGATGGGCTGGACGATGCCGTGGTACACGATCGCCGGCGACTTCGACGTCGACTTCGGCGTGGACGAGTGGCACGGCACCAACGCCTTCATCCGCGAGGGTGACCAGGTGTTCCGGACCTACTTCGTCAACAATCGCGGCGACGAGGCGATGGGGAGCACGTGGAGCTACCTCGACATCACCGCGCTGGGACGGCAGGAGGAGTGGGAGGACTCGCCGGAGGGCTATCCGCAGACGCCGCCGTACGAGTGGTGGGACTGGCACGACGCCTACGCGGGCGCCGCTTCGTCCGGAGGCGGGTGTTGCTCGGTGGGTTAGGGTCCGCCGGTGGAGAGTCTGTTCTTGACCCGGGTGCTGGACGCGCTGCGCTCGGGAGGCGACGAGGTGCTGTTCGTCCAGGACGGTGTGGAGACCGGCTACGCGCAGGCGTTCGACCTGGTGCGCCGGATGTACGCGGGACTGCCCGAGGGCGGGGTGGTCGCCATCGACGCCGGCAACCGGCCCGAAACCGTTCTCCTGCAGATCGCCGCACAGCTGCGCGGCGCGACGGTGCTGCTCGTCGCCGCGTCGGCGAGTTCGCCGGATCGCGTCGCCGCGGTCGAGGCGGCCGGGGTCACGACCCTGGTGACCGAGCGGCCGTCGGACTGGCCCGCACGCGTGATCACGCTCGACGAACTGACGGACCGCGACGGGACCGACCCGGCCGGACTGCCGGAGTCGGTCACCGTGGTCTTCCCCACCGGAGGCACGACCGGAACGCCGAAACTCATCCGGCACAGCGGGATCTACGACGGGATGGCGTATATCTTCGCGCCGGATCCGGCGGGTCCGGGCCGCACGCTGCTGATCGCGCCGATGACGCATATGACCGGCAACGCCACCGTGCTGGGAGCGATCCTGCGACGGGAGAGTGTCGTGCTGCTGCGGGGCTTCGACGCGGGCACCGTGCTGGACGCGATCGCGGAACACCGGATCACCGCGTTGTCCCTCACGCCCGCGCGCCTGGCCGAAGTGCTCGACCACCCGGCCATGGTGTCGACCGACGTCGGCAGTGTGCGGCAGCTTTCGCTGGGTGCCGCCCCGCTACCGCCGAGGCGGCTGGCTCAGGCGCTCGAGGTGTTCGGGCCCGTGGTCGGGCAGGGCTACGGGCTCACCGAGGCGCCGATGATCGCGAGCATCTCCGCGGCGGAACTCGACGGCAGGCCGGAGCGGCTCGAGTCCGTTGGCCGGATCGTGCCGGGGATGGAGGCCAGGATCGACGACGGGGAGGTCCTGGTGCGCGGACTGTCCATGATGGTCGGGTACCACGGGTCGGCGCCGATCGGGGACGGCTGGCTGCGGACCGGTGATCTCGGGCGGTTCGACGACGAGGGGTACCTCTACCTGCTGGACCGGGCGAACGACGTCATCATCACCGGCGAGCACGGCACCAAGGTGTACTCGACCGTGGTCGAGAACGCGCTCGCGCGGCATCCGCTGATCCGTGCCGCGGCCGTGTTCGGTGTGCCGGGCGACGGCGGCGAGGGCGAGCGGGTCCACGCCGTGGTGGTCGCCTCGGGAGCGCTGTCGGCCGAAGAAGTCCGGGCACATGCCAGGGAGTTCTTCGGCCGGGAGCATTTCGTACCGTCCGATGTGGACTTCGCCGAGGCGCTGCCGCTGACGGCGATCGGCAAGGTGGACAAGCGGGCGCTCCGGGAGCCGTTCTGGGCCGGGCACCGCCGCCGCATCGCCTGACCGATCCGCGCCTTGACCTCCAGCCGAGTGGAGGTCGCACGATGGGCTCATGAAACTGGGTGTCATCCTCCCGGCAGGCGACCTCCGCGTCTCCGCCCGGCAGGCCGAGGACGCGGGCCTCGACAGTGTGTTCCTCGGCGATCACCTGATGACCGGTCGTCCGTCGCTGGACAGCACGGTCGGGCTGGGGGTCGCCGCCGCGGTCACGACCCGGATCCGGATCGGGCTGAGCGTGTTCGTCCCGGCGATGCGGCCCTTGGCGTGGGCGGCCAAGCAGATCGCCACGCTGCAGGAGGTGTCGGGCGAACGGCTGATCCTCGGCATCGGCTCGGGCGGGGGAGAAGCCCAGTTCGCCGCGGCAGGGGTGCCGTATGGCGAACGTGGCCCGCGCACCGACCAGGCGCTCCGTTTGCTGCCGGATCTGCTGGCGGGCAATGAGGTGCGGATCGGCGACGCCGTCGTCGAATTGGCGCCGGCGGTGGCGGTCCCGCCGATCTGGGTCGGCAATCGGGGCAGGCTCGTGCTCCAGCGCGTCGCGGAGCACGGCACCGGGTGGTTCCCGTCGCTCCTGCCGCCGGACGCCGTCGCCGACGGACGGCGACGGCTGACGGATCTCGGCGTCGCGAACCCGGTGATCGCGGTCGGCGCCACCGGCGCACTGGGCGAAGGCGCGGATCTGCCGACAGCGGCGGATCTGGCGACAGGGATCAACGAGGCCTACGGGATGTCGCTCGACCAGGCGCTCTCCTTGCCCCTGACCGGTTCCGCCGAGACCGTCGCCGAGCGGCTGGCGGCGTACCGGGAGGCAGGAGCGGCCCACATCGTCGTCGGGCTGGCAGGCCCGCGCTGGGCCGAACAGGTGCGTGCACTCGGTCGGGTGAGAGCGCTGCTGGGCCCGTAAACCGGTGCTACGGTCCGCCTGATCAGGCATTTCCGCTGAGGAAGGACCCGGTCATGACCGCCGCGCACACCGAACACGCCGGCCACACGCACGCTCACGGCGAAGGATGCGGCCACGTCGCCGTACCCCACGGAGACCACGTCGACTACGTGCACGACGGGCACCTGCACCGTGCTCACGACGGGCATTTCGACGAGTGTGAGACCGGCGACCACATCCCGCACCAGGGGCACGACCACGCGCACGGCGAGGGCTGCGGTCATGTCGCGGTGCCGCACGGTGACCACGTCGACTACCTGCACGACGGCCACCGCCACGCCGCGCACGGGGACCACTACGACGACCACTGACCCTCGTCCTCGTGAGTGGTGAGGACGGTTAGAACCGTCCTCACCACTCACGAGACTCGACCCCTCCGGTACCGGTGTTCCCTGTCCGAGCACATGAAGGGCGCCGGGCCTGGCCACGGCCCTGGTGCGCATGTCGCGAAAGCCACTTTCGAGACGTCTGGTGTCCCGAAAGTGGCTTTCGCGACACCGACGGGTTAGAACCGGCCTTACCACTCACGGGGCGTACTGCTCAGTGGACGTGCACCGCTTCCCACTCCGGGAACGGATCCGCCCCGGCCGGACCGGCGGCCAGGCACGACCGCAGCGAGTCCAGCAGAGCGTCCTTCTCCAGCCCCACGCCGATGAACACCAGTTCCTGCCGCGGCGCCTCCTCGACACCCTGCGGTTCGAACCGGGCGACCGAACCCGCCTGAGACCACAGCCCGGTCACCCCGGGCCGCGACGCCAGCGAGAAGAACCCCTTCGACCGCAGGACCGTCCCGAACTCCCCGGTGTCGAGCCGCCCGACGAAGTCCCATAGCCGCTCCGGGTCGAAAGCGAGTGAGGCTCGGAAGACCACGCTGGAGATCCCGTACTCCTCGGTCTCCGGAACATGGTCGCCGTTGAGCTCCGCCACCCAGCCAGGTGCCTCCTGCGCCCGCTCGATGTCGTAGCGCCCGGTGCCGAGTACCCGGTCGAGCGGGACCCGGCCGTGCGTCGAGACGACGACGTCGGCGGCCGGGTTGAGCCGCCGCAGCACCGCCGTCAGCCGGTCGAGGGAGACGGCCGGGACCAGGTCCGCCTTGTTCAGCAGGAGGACGTCCGCGAATTCGATCTGGTCCATCAGCAGGTCGCTGACCGTCCGCTCGTCCCCGTCGTACTGGTCGAGCCCGCGTTCGGTCAGCGCGTCCCCGGCCGCCAGTTCCCGCTCGAAGTTCACCGCGTCGACCACGGTCACCATGGTGTCGAGCCGTGCGGCGTCGAGGAACGAGAACGTCGCCGCCACGGGCATCGGCTCGGAAATCCCGCTCGATTCGATGAGCAGGTAGTCGAACCGGCCGTCCTCGCACAGCCGCGAGACCTCTTCCAACAGGTCGTCGCGCAAGGTGCAGCAGATACAGCCGTTGGTCATCTCGACGAGTCGTTCCTCGGTACGGGACAGGCTGTTCCCGTCCCGCACCAGCGCGGCGTCGATGTTGACCTCGCTCATGTCGTTCACGATCACCGCCACCCGCAGCCCGTCGCGGTTGGCGAGGACGTGGTTGAGCACGGTCGTCTTACCCGCCCCGAGGAATCCGGACAGCACCGTGACCGGCGTCGTCATTCCCCACCCTGGTGAAAATGCTTCATCAGCTTGCGCGGCACGAGTTTCGTCTCGCCGTTCACCTTGATCGGCACCAGATCCGGTACGGCCGCCTTCCACTGCGAACGCCGGGACCGGGTGTTGCTGCGCGACATCTTCCGCTTCGGGACGGCCATTACTTCGACCCTCCGCGGCGTCCGTAGCGGCGGTGGAACTTCTCGACCTGGCCCGCGCTGTCCATGATCCGCTGGTTGCCGGTCCAGAACGGGTGCGACCACGAGCTGATCTCGACGTTCACCAGCGGATAGGTGTTGCCGTCGCTCCATTCGATGGTCTGCTCCGAGGTGGCGGTGGAGCGTGTCAGGAAGGCGTCCCCGGTGGAGAGGTCCTTGAACACCACCGGGTGGTAGTCGGGGTGGATTCCCGGTTTCACTGCGTTTCGTCCTTTCGGTTCGACGCGTTCACGTCGTGCTTCTCGGGGTCGGTTTCCGTGTCCTCGCACGGTTCTTCGTGCCACTCGCCGAACGGATCCGGGTAACGGAGCCATTCCTGCTCGCCGGCGGCGAGTTCCTCCTCGGTCAGCAGCGCCCCGTTCAATGCGGCTTCGATCTCGTCCGGGGTGGCCTGATCCGTGACGACGACCAGTTCCTGCGCGCGGTCGCCGAACAGCGGGTCCCAGCGCAGGGAGGCGAGGGTGCGGCGTTCGGGGGAGACGTCGGCCCAGTCCGGGCCGTCCGGGGCGGCGAGCCACGGCCCGGCGTGCCCGACGCCGAGACCGCCGCCCGCGGACTCGATCCACAGCGCCATGTCGGGCTGGCTCGCCACCCAGAGCCGCCCCCGGGTGCGGACGACGCCGTCGAGCAGGACGTCGATCGCGTCGTGGAGGCGTTCCGGGTGGAACGGGCGCTGCGAGGTGAAGGTGAGCAGCCCGATGCCGCAGTCGGTGTGCAACGGCGGCTGGCCCCGCAGCAGCGGCCCGTGCATGTCGGTGACCTCGCCGCGCCGGGCGTCGGACGGGACGGCGTCGAGCACGGTCTCCCCGTCCACAGTGGACAGCTCGACGCGCGGGATCGACGGTGCGACGCGGTCGAGCACGGCCGAAGCCTTCGCCGCGGACCACGCGTCGGTCGCCGCGCCGGCGAGGACGAGCAGGTCGGCGAATTCGACCTGGGACAGCGCGACCTGGGCGACGGTGCGCTCGTCCTCGGGGCTGGCGCGCAGGTTCCGCTCGGCCAGGGTGTCGTCACCGGTGCTGTCGGCCAGCCAGCCCGCGCAGTCGACGACCGTCAGCACGGCCCGCAGGTCGACGTCCTCGATCACCGGCCGCTCGCCGACGAGGACGTTGTGCAGCGCCCAGCTCACCGGCTCGGGCTCCATCGCCTCGTCGAGCCGCACCACGATGCGCCGCACCTGCGGCATCTGAGAGAGCTTGCGCAGCAGCGGCAGCAGGTCCTCGCGCAACGTGCACGAGACGCAGCCGTGCGCCAGTTCGAGGACGGTCAGCTGGTCGCGGTCGCCGAGCCGGATCCGCCGCCTGACCACTCCGGAGTGGATCTGCCTCAGGTCGTGATGCACGACGGCGGTACCCGGCTCGGCGAGGCGCAGCCGCTCGGCGAGGTCGGCGTTCGGTCCCGGTGCGAGGCCACTGATCAGGACGAGGGGCACGCGGGGGTTGTCGGTCACTGAAGCTCCGGGGCGTCGAGGGCGTTCTGGTTCGGCTGTGTAGAGTAAATGAAAACGACAACCGATATCAACTTGGGAGGGTGTATGTCCGCCGTGTGCCAGGTCACCGGCCGCAAACCGGGTTACGGGAAGCAGGTGTCGCATTCGCATCGGCGCACGTCCCGGCGCTGGGAGCCGAACCTGCAGGCCAAGCGGTACTTCGTGCCGAGCGAAGGGCGCTGGGTCCGCCTGCGGGTCTCGGTGAAGGGCATGAAGACCATCGACAAGCGGGGGATCGAGGCAGTCGTGGCCGAGCTCCGGGCGAAAGGGGTGAAGCTCTGATGGCCAAGAGCACCGACATCCGGCCGATCATCAAGCTCCGCTCGACCGCGGGCACCGGCTACACCTACGTCACCAAGAAGAACCGCCGGAACGACCCGGACCGCATGGTGCTGCGCAAGTACGACCCGATCGCGCGCAAGCACGTCGAGTTCAAGGAGGAGCGCTGATGGCCAAGAAGTCGAAGATCGCCAAGAACGAGCAGCGCAAGGTGATCGCCGCCCGCTACGTCGAACGACGGCGTGAGCTGAAGGCCACCATCGCCTCGCCCTCCGCGTCGCCCGAGGAGAAGGCCGCGGCCGTGTCGGCCCTGCAGGCGATGCCGCGCGATGCCAGCGCGACCCGGATCCGCAATCGCGACACCGCCGACGGCCGCCCGCGTGGCTACCTGCGGAAGTTCGGGCTGTCGCGCGTCCGGATGCGGCAGATGGCGCACAACGGCGAACTGCCCGGCGTCACGAAGTCGAGCTGGTGAGCGCGATGGGCAAGGCAGGCCGCGACCGTCCCTTCAAGCGCAAGACGAACATCTTGCACGCCAACAAGATCACCGAGGTCGACTGGAAGGACGTCGACCTGCTGCGGAAGTTCATCTCCGACCGCGGCAAGATCCGTGCCCGCCGGGTCACCGGGCTGACGCCCCAGCAGCAGAAACAGGTCGCCACGGCGATCAAGAACGCCCGCGAGATGGCGTTGCTGCCCTACCCCAACGCGGGGCGCTGACGCCACCGGTCCGGGCGGTGCGACGCGCCGCCCGGACCGCGGCCCCTGTGGAAGAATCGAGTCCATGACGGAGAACCCCGGACAGGCCGAGGAATTCGATCCCGAACTGCTGGAGTTGTGGGCCAAGGTGTTCGGCTTCGCCCGCTCGGGCGCCACGGCCGAGATCGCCGCGTACGTCGACGCCGGCATTTCGGCGAACCTGACCAACGACCGGGGCGACACGCTGGTCATGCTCGCCGCCTACCACGGACACGCCGAGACCGTCGCCGCGCTGATCGAACGCGGCGCCGATCCGAACCGCCAGAACGACCGGGGACAGAGCCCACTGGCCGGCGCGGTGTTCAAGAACGAGCCCGAGGTCGTGAAGGCGCTCCTGAAGGGCGGCGCGGACGCGACGGCGGGGGAGCCGTCGGCGATCGACGCGGCCAGGATGTTCGGCAACACCGAACTGCTGGCACTGCTGGAGAGCTGAGGCGGTTCTCACTCGGATCGCGGTCCGGGGCGCTGAATCCTTACACTGCCCCGCATGGATGACCCGCATTACCTCTCCGGCCTCGACCTGGCAGGCCGTCGTGTCGTGATGATCGGTGGCGGGACGGTCGCCCAGCGCCGCCTGCCGCGGTTGATCGGTGCCGGCGCGCGGGTCGAACTGGTCTCGCCGCACACCACGCCGTCGGTGAGCGCCATGGCCGACGCGGGCGAGATCGTCTGGCACGAGCGCCGCTACACCGAGGGCGACCTCGCCGACGCCTGGTACGCGCTGGCGTGCACGAACGATCCCGAGGTCAACGCCGCGGTCTGCGCCGAAGCCGAGCGCGCGCGGGTGTTCTGCGTCCGCGCCGACGACGGGGATCTCGGCAGCGCGGTCACCCCGGCCTCGGGCAGGCACGGAGGGCTGCTGGTCGGCGTGCTCTCCGGCGGCGAGCCGCTGCGGTCGGCCACCGTCCGGGACAGCATCCTCGACGGACTCCGCGCCGGTACCGTCGCCGACGGCCGCGTCCCGGACGTCCACGGCGACCTCCCGGGGGTCGCCCTCGTGGGCGGTGGCCCCGGGGATCCGGAACTGATCACCGTGCGCGGGCGCCGTCTCCTCGCCAGGGCCGACGTCGTCGTCGCCGACCGGCTGGCCCCGCGCGAACTGCTCGACGAACTCGCGCCCCACGTCGAGATCGTCGACGCCGCGAAGATCCCGTACGGCCGCGCCGCCAGCCAGGACGTGATCAACTCCACCCTGATCGAGCGGGCCAAGGCCGGCAAGTTCGTCGTGCGGCTCAAGGGCGGCGACCCGTACCTCTTCGGCCGCGGCTTCGAAGAAGTCCTCGCCTGCGCCGAAGCGGGCATCCCGGTGACGATGGTCCCCGGCATCACGAGCGCGTTCTCCGTCCCCGCCGCGGCGGACGTCCCGGTGACCCACCGCGGCGTCGCCCACGAGGTCGTGGTGGTGTCCGGCCACGTCGCACCGGACGACGAGAAGTCGCTGGTGGACTGGGATCTGCTGGCGAAGATGCGCGGCACGATCGTGTTGATGATGGGTGTCGAGCGACTCCCGCTATTCGCCAAGGCGCTCCAGGCGGGGCGGCCCGGCGACACGCCGGTGGCGATCGTCGAGGACGGCACCATGCGCACGCAGCGGGTACTCCGCTCCACTTTGGACAAGGTGGTCGAGGACGCGGCGGCGGCCGGGGTGCGGCCGCCCGCGGTGATCGTCTTCGGCCCGGTGGCGGGGCTGGCTCAGCCCTCGTAACCGGGGTCCGAGACGTAGAACCAGTCGGTCCCGTCGTCGCCGGGGGTGTCGAGGTGCCCGGCGCGGACCAGCCCGGCCCGCAGCGCCACCCGCTGTGACGCGACGTTCTCCGGCCGGACGCGCGCGATCACGAGGTCATCCGGCCGGTGGACGCGGGCCCAGTCCACCGCCGCGGTGGCGGCCTCGCTGGCGTATCCGGCACCCCAGGACGAGGGAAAGAAGCGATAGAAGAGGTTCAGCACCGGGCGCCGCCGGAAGCCGACGATCTTCACCCCGCAGAAGCCCAGCGGTTCCGCCGAGTCGTGCCGCCGGACCGTCCAGTACCCGAAGCCGTACCGGTTCCACTGGTGTGACCAGCGGAGCAGGAGCAACTCCGCCTCTTTCCGCGTCTCCACCAGGTCCGAGGGGTTGTGCGCGCAGGCCGCGGGATCGGTGTGGAGCGCGAAGATCGCGTCGAGGTCTGCGGGACCCGGGCGGCGCAGGAGCAGCCGCCCGGTCCGCAGTTCCTCCGCGTCGCGGACCGGCGCCGGGTCAGCGGTCATGACAGCGAGCGGAGAAGTCCGCGATGGCTTCGGTCAGTCGGGTCGGGTCGAAGCGCAACTCGACCGGGCTGCGGGCCTGGACGAACTCGGCCGCCGGCATGTCCGCGGCCAGCGTGTCGGCGTCGCCGAAGGGGTGGATCGGGTCGCGCTCGTGCCCGATGACCAGCGCCGGTGTCTCGATCTTGCGCCGGATCGACTTGGGCGGCGCGATCCGGCCGAACAGCACCCCGTGCAGGAGTGCGGCCATCGGCGCGGGCTCCTGGGACAGCGTGTCGGTGACGACGTCGACCCACTGGTTGCCGTGCGGCACGAGCTTCGCCGCCAGCGCCACGCCCTGCACGGTCACCGGCAGGAACCGGGCGGCCATGAGCAGCGGCGCGAACGTGATCAGCCCCGCGACGATGGCGTTGTCCAACACGGGCATCTCGACGACCAGGCCCAGAGCGCGCTCGGGGGCGGCGACGCCCACCTCGAGCGCGACGTTGGCACCGAGAGACGTCCCGCCGACGACGGCCGCGTCGATCTCCAAGTGGTCGAGCAGCGCGACGGTCTGCTCGGCGAACGCGGGCATCGAGTACAGCCAGGATTCGGTGGGCCGGTCCGAATCGCCGTGCCCGAGCAGGTCGAGGGTCACCACGCGGAAACCGGCGCGCGCCAGCCTGCGGGCGAGCGGGGCGTGCATCCGCCTCGTCAGCATGATGCCGTGGGTGAGGACGACCACCCGGTCGCCGGAGCCGAACTCGGTGTAGGCGAGCCGGTGACCCTCATGGGTGAAGGATCCCGACAGTTCGATCGGCCGGGAAGATCGTTCGCGCCCACGCGCGGTGCTCGGAGCGGGCAGGTCGGCGACCGCGGTGGCGCTGCTGGCCGGGCTCATGTCCCACCGTCCCTTCGTCGATCGTCGGTACTCACCGGTAGTACTCGTCGGTATTAGGAAAGCATCTCCGGGGCGGCCAGGCACAGTGGCCGTTGGCAGCCTGTCAATCACATGAGTCAAGATGACCTCATGACCGCTACAGCTGACAGTCTTCCCGATCTCGTTTCGCTCAAGGTGGAGATCGACGGGCACGTCGCCGAAGTGACGCTGCTCGGTCCGTCCAAGGGCAACGCGATGGGCCCCGATTTCTGGCGTGAGCTGCCGATCGTCTTCCGGGCGCTCGACGCGGACCCGCAGGTCAGGGCGGTCGTGCTGACCGGGAGCGGCAAGCACTTCTCCTACGGGCTCGATCTGCCGGCCATGATGCCCAGCTGGGGCGAAATGCTCGGCGGCGACGCCCTCGCGGGTCCGCGGACCAAGTTCCTCGACGAGGTCAAGACCCTTCAGGCGAGCGTCTCCTCGATCGCGGAATGCCGCAAACCGGTCATCGCGGCCATTTCCGGCTGGTGCATCGGTGGTGGCGTCGACGTGATCGCGGCCGCGGACATCCGCCTGGCGAGCGCCGACGCGAAGTTCAGCGTGCGCGAGGTCAAGGTCGCGATCGTGGCCGACCTCGGCAGCCTGCAGCGGCTCGCGCCGATCATCGGCGAGGGGCACCTGCGCGAGCTGGCCCTCACCGGCAAGGACATCGACGCCGCCCGCGCGGAGAAGATCGGCCTGGTCAACGACGTCCACCCGGATCAGGACACCCTGCTGACCGAAGCCCGCAAACTGGCGGCGGAGATCGCCACGAACCCGCCCCTGGTCGTGCAGGGGACCAAGAACGTGCTCTCGGCCAACACCGAACGCCAGGTCGCGGACGGCCTGCGTTACGTGTCGGCGTGGAACGCGGCGTTCCTGCCCAGCAAGGACCTCGGCGAGGCCGTGCAGGCGTTCCTCGAGCGGCGCGCGCCCGAGTTCAAGGGAGAGTAGAAAGAACCGGCGGCCCTACCAGCGGACCAGGAGGACGATCGTGAGCGCTTCGGAGGCATACCGCACGTTCCGCGAGGCACGGGACTACCTGCTAGCCCATCGCGAGGACTACGACACCGCCTATCGCGACTTCACCTGGCCCCGGCCCGCCGAGTTCAACTGGGCGCTGGACTGGTTCGACGTCGTCGCGGCCGACCCGGCCAACCAGGACCGGTACGCGCTGTGGATCGTCGAAGAGGACGGCATCGAGAACCGCTGGACCTATCCGGAGATGGCGCGGCGGTCCAACCAGGTCGCGAACTGGCTGCGCTCGCTCGGCGTGGCCAGGGGCGACCGGCTGATCCTGATGCTCGGCAACCAGGGCGAGCTGTGGCAGACGATCCTCGCCGCGATCAAACTGGGCGCCGTCATCATCCCGGCCTCGACCCTGCTCGGCCCGGCGGATCTCACCGACCGGGTCGAGCGGGGTGCGGCGAAACACGTGGTGATCCGGTCCGTCGACGCGCACAAGTTCGAGAACGTCGAGGGCGACTACACGCGCATCGCCGTCGGGGAGCCGGTCGAGGGCTGGCGGTCCTTTGTGGACGCCTACGAGGAACCGGAAACCTTCACGCCCGACGGCCCGACGGCCGCGGAGGACCCGCTCCTGCTGTACTTCACCTCGGGGACCACCGCGAAGCCGAAATTGGTGCAGCACACGCAGGTCTCGTACCCGGTCGGTCATCTGTCCACAATGTACTGGATCGGCCTCGAACCGGGCGACGTCCATCTCAACATCTCCTCGCCCGGTTGGGCGAAACACGCCTGGAGCAACGTCTTCGCGCCATGGAACGCCGAGGCGACGGTGTTCCTGTACAACTACGCGCGGTTCGACGCGGTCTCCTTGATGGCGCAGATGGACCGGTGCGGTATCACCAGCTTCTGCGCCCCGCCGACGGTGTGGCGGATGCTCATCCAAGCGGATCTGACCGTGCTGAAGACGCCGCCGCGCAAGGTGGTCGGCGCGGGAGAGCCGCTCAACCCCGAAGTGATCGACCAGGTCGAAAAGGCTTGGGGCGTCACGATTCGCGACGGTTTCGGGCAGACGGAGAGCAGTGTCCAGATCGCCAACACGCCCGGGCAGGACGTCGTGCCGGGTTCGATGGGCCGCCCGCTGCCCGGTTTCACCGTGGCGCTCGTGGACCCCGTCACCGGCGAACGGGCGCAGGAGGGCGAGATCTGTCTCGATCTCGAAAAGCGACCCGTCGGGCTGATGGCCGGGTACGCCGACGACGAGGAACGTTCCGCCGCGGCCTTCGCGAACGGCTTCTACCACACCGGTGACGTCGGCTCGATCGACGAACGCGGCTACATCACCTACGTGGGCCGCACGGACGACGTCTTCAAGGCCTCCGACTACCGGATCTCGCCGTTCGAACTGGAAAGTGTCTTGCTCGAACACGAAGCGGTCGCCGAAGCGGCCGTCGTCCCCGCGCCCGACCCGATCCGGCTCGCGGTACCGAAGGCGTATGTCGTCCTGACGAACGGACACGAACCGACAGCCGACACCGCGGTGTCCATCCTGGCCTTCTGCCGTGAACATTTGGCCCCGTACAAGCGAATTCGCCGGCTGGAGTTCACCGAACTGCCGAAGACGATCTCCGGCAAGATCCGGCGCGTCGAACTTCGCGGCCGCGAGAACGAGGCCGACGGCCGTCCGGCGGGGGAGTTCCGCGAGGAGGACTTCCCGCAGCTGAAGGGCTGACCGGCCCGAACTCCGTAACTCGCGTGCTTGAACACGTAACTCGCGTGTTTGAAGGCGTAACTCGCCCAGCCGGTGAGTTACGCCTCCAAGCACGCGAGTTACGTCTCCAGACACGCGAGTTACGTCTCCAGACACGCTTGACGGACGGGGCCGTGTGGGTCGAACGACCCACAGCGCGGTAACCGGAACCGCGTTAGCATCCTCGGCAGTGAATCGTTGACAACCCGTGGGGGTCACGGGTCTCACCTTCCCTGCTTGAAAGGTGTTCCTGTCATGCGCATTCGTTTCCTCCTGCCGATGCTCGCCCTCGTGGCCGGGCTTGGTACCGCGGTGGCCGCTCCGGCCGCCGCCGATCCTGGCCCGGTGACGACGGGCGAAGTGTCCGTCGCCGACGCCTGTTACTCCTGGGGACGCACGTTGTCCCAGGGCGCGTCCGGTGAGGACGTCCGGCAACTGCAGATCCGCGTCGCCGGCTACCCCGGTTACGGGGGTGTGCTCGCCATCGACGGCCAGTTCGGCGCGGGCACCAAGGCCGCGGTCACCCGCTTCCAGCAGGCCTACGGGCTGGCCGCGGACGGCATCGCCGGATCGGCCACGTTCAGCAAGCTCTACGCGTTGCAGGACGACGACTGCACGCCGGTCAACTTCACCTACGCGGAGCTGAACCGGTGCAACTCCGACTGGTCCGGCGGCAACGTCTCAGCGGCGACGGCGAAGGCCAACGCACTGGTCTCGATGTGGAAGCTGCAGGCGATGCGGCACGCCATGGGCGACCGGCCGATCGACGTCAACGGCGGTTTCCGCAGCGTCGCCTGCAACAACGCCGTCGGCGGGGCGACCAACAGCCGTCACCTCTACGGCGACGCGGTCGACCTCGGGGCGGGCTCGCAGGGCTTCTGCGGGCTGGCCAGGCAGGCCCGCAACCACGGGTTCAGTGAGATCCTCGGCCCGGGCTACCCCGGCCACAACGATCACACCCACGTGGCACACCGGTCGACGCGGTTCTGGTCGGCGTCCTCCTGCGGGATCTGAGTCACTCCCAGCGCCACAACGACGGCGGCCGTCCTCCCTTGGGGAGGGCGGCCGCGTGTTCGGTGGTGCGCCGCAGACCGGGGACCCGCTCCATGGTCCGGCCGAGGTTGGCCGGATAGGGGCGGTCCCCGGTCAGCGCTTCGGTGACGTCCAGCGCCTGCGCCGTCGTGAAGATCCGCCCCAGCAGCCCGGCGGTGAAGGCGACGTCCCGCCACAGCCGTTCGGCCAGCATCGGACGGCAGTCCGCCACGATCCGGTCGTGGTCGAACGCCAGCGGCGGGACCTCGTCCAGCGGAGCCCACACCACGTTCCCCGGCTCGTCGAGCGCGGGATCCACCGTGGCCCACAAGGCGATGGAGAGCGTGGGGCCGCGGGGATCACGGTTCGGCTCGTCGAAGGTGGCGAGCTGTCCCGTGGCCGAGACGGCGTCGGGCGAGAGGCCGAGCTTCCCGACCACCGCCCGGTGCGCCGCCTCCCTCAGCCGCTCCCCGAGCCCGAGCAACACCCCTGGCAAGGCGAGTTCACCGGCGAACGGCTCGGCGGCTCGCGGCGCGATTCCCAGCAGTACTTTCCTGGTGCCGGGCGCGAACCGCACCACGAGCACGTCAACGGACACCGGCGTCGACTCGATCACGCGTTGATTGTCGACCTTGCCTCCGTGACCCGGTAACCGGCCCTGTCCGGACCGTACCCGGCGACGGGCACCGGCAGCCGCTCGCCGAACCACGCCAGCGGATCCGGCAGGTCGACGGCGGGGGAGCCGTCCCCGGGCACGACCTTCAGCCCGGTTGCGTCGAGGTGCGTCACCGCGAGCGCGTCCACGCCGTCGCAGGCCGCGATCGCGTAGTCGAGCAGGGCCGCGTCGAGATGACCGGCCCGCCACGCGCCCTGGAACTCGCCGGTTTCGTTGTGCGCCTCAGGAAAGCGGGCGAGCACGGCGGCGGACTCGGTCGGCAGCGGTCCCGCGCCGTGCCGGGTGAGGTACGTCCGCGTGACGCCCAGGACGGCGTGCGGGCGCCCGGCCAGCAGCGCGCGAGCGTTGTGCGGCGTGGTGGTGGACCAGGTCGTATGCGGGTGGAATCCGTGGTACTGGTCGAGGAGAGCCCCCTGCGCTCCCTCGAAGACCAGCCGTCCGGAATCCGCCAGCCGTCCCGTTTCGTCCCCGTCGGTGATCCGCACCGCGTCCGCGAAATCCCGGTACAGCGCCACCAGTTCGTCCACGCCGTGCGGTGGCGTGGCGAGCGGAGCGTAGAACCGGGCGAGCGCGTCCAGCTTGCGCCGCAACACCGACGGGTCGGCGCAGTCGGCGACCGTGGGCGCTTCCCCCGGCGTCCCGATGACCTCCTGGTTTTCCACTACCTCGCCCGGCACGGCCCCCGGCAGCAGCGAATACCAGACGGTCTCCCCGATGCCCTTGCCGCACGAGCCGTGCCGGTTCGCGCCCCGGGCCTCCTCCCTCGCCCGGTTGGCGTGGATGTGGAACGGGGTCGTGAGCAGGGCCCGGCCGTCCACGCTCAGCAGCGAGAGCGGATTCCGGACGCCGACCGCTTCGAGCCGCCGCGCCTCCGCGGCCAGCGCGAACGGCTCGACCAGCACGAACCGTGAGAGGTGGGTGGGCACGCCGGCGAACGTGCCCGCCCCGAACTGGCTGAACGTGTGGTGCCGCCCGTCCACGACGACGTTGTGCGCGGCCTGCGCGCCGCCGTTGAAGCGGACCACGGCGGTGGTGGGCCGGGCGGCGCAGAGCGCGTCGACCACCGCGCCCTTGCCTTCGTCGCCGAAGCCGAGCCCGACCACCACCACGTGTCCGTCCAGGAGACTCATCGCAGCACCACGTCGCTTGGCCCACCCGGCTCCGGCACGGCCGAGGTGACGACCGATTTGGCGCCCAGCTTCGCCAGCGCCTTGCCGACCGCCTTGCTTTCGGCGACCGAGCCGACGTCCGCGAGATCGGCGAGCGCCCGGTCGACGTCGACGACCCGCTCCTCCAGCCCGATGGTGGCCGCGATCAGTTCGCACACCGCGCCGGGATCGTCGAGCTTCAGGAAGTTCTGGCCGAGCAGATCGCTCCAGTGCTCGCCGATCTGCGGGTCGTTGTAGTACGAAGACTGGTTCGGCAGCACGAAGTAGACGTGCCACTTGCGGGCCAGCTCCCGGTACACCGAGGCCGGGTCGATGTCCTCCCGCACGTCGTCCCCGATCACGCGGCGGATGTGGCGCGCCTCCAGCGCCGGCTTGTTCAGCTCGTCGCCGATGATGAACAGGTAGCCCTTGCGGCCGCGGTTCTGCCACGCGTCGGTCACGACGTGCCGGGCCATGAAGTACGCGGCCAGTTCGTAGGACTCGCTCTTCTGCCCGCCGCCACCGCCTTCGAGGAAGATCGTGCGCAGCTGCTCGTCCATCCGGTTGTCCGATTCGAACTGCCCGACCTGCAAGGGAACCCGGTCGCTGTCGGCGTCGCCGATCGCGCCGAACATCACCTGCGGGTCGGCCAGGTACCCCCGGCGCTTCAGCAGGCCGTGCAGCTTGCCGAGCTTGCCCTGCATGACCCGCGGTACCCGGCGCATCGAGCCGGTGACGTCGAACAGCACCGCGATCGGCGTCGAATCGGTGTGGTCGGCCGAATCCCGGCATTCCCGGACGGCGTTCAGCGGGTCGAGCGCCGGTGCGACCTTCCAGTCTTTCGCGGGCTTGGAGCGGAGATCGGCGGTGTAGCCGAAGTCGTCCTCGCCCTTGGCCTTCCGGAAGGTCTTCGCGGCGGCGTAGGCGTTGTCGTCCCAGTGTCCGTGTCCCATGGTCAGGCTCCTGTCTCGGGGATGGTGAAGGGTCGGAAGGTGCGGGGGCCGTAGAGGTCGTCGAGCAGCGCGTCGTACTCGTCGAGCAGATCGGCGGCGTCGGGTCGTTGCGCCGGAGCTTCCTGCGTGCACCAGGTCGCGAACTCGCGTTGGCGGGTTTCGTCCGGTGCAAGGAGTTCCAGCATCATGCGGTGGAGCATGTGAACGTCGGTGGCTGTGGTCACCGGAAGTCCTTTGTGGACTTCCGGTGGGTAGTGGATGGACTTGTCCGCCGCCAGCGGGAGCACACCGTCCTCGACGGCGAAGGACCACCCGACGACGACGATGCCGTGTTGTCCCGGATGGACGAGCACGTTGTCCGCGGTGAGGTGGCCGTGGACGACACCCGCCCGGTGCGCGCCCGCCACGGCACGCAGGAGGCGGCGGTGCATCCACGCGTAGTCGCGGCCGTCGAGCCCGCCGGGAAAGGCCTTCCCGATATCGGCGAGGGTGACGAACCCGTCGACGAGCGGATCGAGGACGCTGAACGCTCGGTCGCCCCTGGCCACCGGACCCGAGGTGTCCAGCAGTCGCGGGTAGTAGGGGCGCAGCCATCGGTGCCGTTCGGTGAAGCCGTCGAGCTTGCGTAGCGCCGTCCACTCGGCGTGGATCAGCGGGTTGAGCGCCGGGTCGCGGACGAGTTTCACCAGATGCGGCCCGGTCGTCCGGTAGGTCGTCGCGACACTGCCCACCGCGTGCGGCGCGGTGAGGGTGTACGCCGACGTCGCCGTGGTGACCGTCTGGCGCCGGGAGCGTTTCCAGTCGTCGTGGAGGCGGTTGAGGGTGGCGGCGGCGCGGTGGGCGCGCTCGTCGCCGGGGTTGCGGTCGGGGTGGAGAACGGCCGCCAGTTCGCGGTAGCGATGGCGCGCGAACAGAGCGGCCGCGTCGACCGTGTTCTCGATCATCGTCACGGCGTCTTCCCTGGTGAGCATAGTTTGAGTCTAGACGACTCTTACCTGGGTTCGCAAGGGGGTGGGTACAAATCCCGTGCCGTGCCGCCACGTCGGCGAATAGCCTGGAACGGCCGAACGAAAGGACTTTCTTGTCAGGTGAACCGCGGAGTTCCAAGATGCCCGCCCGGACGCTGCTGGCCGGGATCCCGCTCGTCTTCCTGTTGTGGGTGACCGGGGAAGCCCTCGCCGACCGTGTCCGCGAACTGGATACCGGGCAGGACGTCACGGTCACCGGCGTCTCCGGATGCGTCGAGGACGGCCCGCCGATGAGCGGCCGGTTTCCCTATTGCACGGCCAAGTGGCGGTTCGACGACGGGCGCACCGGTCACGGGAGGATCGACGGCGAAAGAGTCGAGAAAGGCGACCGGATCTTCGCCGTCGACGGATTCGCCTACTCGTCGAGGTCCAATCGGGTCTTGAGTCTGTGGATGGTCGTGCTGTGCGGCCTGGTCTTGCTGGGCATGCTGATCGGACTCGGTGTCCTGTACCGGATGGACCGGAGTCGGCGGCGTCGCGAGCGGTGACGCCGCCGGGTGTTCTCAGCTCCGGGTGGCTTCGATCTGGCGCTCGTCCTCGGTCGAGCAGCTCGTCACCGGATCGTTCGGCCCGCTCCCGCAGGTCCAGGGGCCGACCACCACGGGGCCGGGCCCCTGCGGTGACGCCGCCTCGGCCGGCGTCAGCTTGGCGAAGTACTCCGTGAGCACCTGCGTCGCTTCGGCGCACTCGGCCTTGCCGCGGACGACGACCTTGTTCTTCGCGCCCTGGAATCCGGTGACCTCGCCACAGGGCGTACCGGCCAGGACCTGATCGGCCGCGGGGGCGGGGGAGGGCGGCGGCGCGGCGGCGGGAGCGGGGTCCGCGCCGCAGCCGCTCAGCAGGACGACGGCGAACGCGGCGGGGAGCACGGCGAGGCTCTTCATGGGCCCTTCTTCTCGAGGATGGTTCATCCGGTTCATTCCACGGGGACGACGGCGGCGAACACGTTCTGATCGCCCTTGCTGCAACTGGTTCCGCCCTGCGCGGCGGGAGCGCCGGAGACGCACAGCCAGCCGTCCACGGTCTCGCTGACCGGTTCGTCCGAGCCCGCGGACTGCCGTCCGGCGATCGTCTTGTGGAACGAACCGACGATCCCGGTCGCGTCCGCGCACGAGACCCCGGGGCCGTTGAGCACCTGCAGGGTCAGCCCGCTGGCCGCGGTGACCGTCCCGCACGAACCCTGAACCGGTTCAGCGGGTTTCGGCTGGGAGGTGGGAACCGGGGCGGCGGACCGGCTCGGCGCGGTCTGCGACGGGATCGGCGGCACCGGCACGCTGGACACCGCGGTGGGAAGCGAGGGCGGCGAGGCCGACATCAAGGTGACAGGCGGTGGCGGATCTTCGCCCGAACAGGCGGCGAGCGTTCCGACGGCGGCACAGACGGCGCAGGCCGCGAACAGGCGCCGCCACGTTCCCATGGTGGTCGAGACGGGCAAGGCGATCCTTTCGTCGGCCGGTCGTGGCCGGCCCATTCTCACCCGGCCGGGCCCGATCCCGTGGCATTGAGCCACGTTCGATTCGCGGGAGGCTATCGCGCCCCCGCCGCCGTGCTTCGTGAGGACCGCCCGGTGACTGTCCATTGTGGACGATTAACATGCCGTTCACAGCGCGACAACATCCTGCTGTCGTTGCGAACCGATCGGACGAATCCGGCGTGGAGCCGTTAACGCGCGGCCCCGTTCTGCCGAAAACAAAGGTAGCGCTCCGGCGTGTCCCAGTCCCCGTCACCGAAACCGTGAGAGCGATGAAGACCGACGAACAGACCGACCCCGCGTCACCCCAGGCCACCGCACCGGCGAGCACGGAACTGCCACCGACGGCACCGTGCACCGTCGTCTGGTGTGGCGGCCGCCCGTACGTCCTCGAAACCTCCGCCGGCCACAACCGCTGGATGGGCACCGATCACCGGGGCAGGCCCGTGGCGCTGACCAGCGCGGACCTGCAACGCCGCGGCTGGACCCACACCCGGGCCAGCTGACGCGGGAGGACCTGCCGCCGCTGGCTAGGCTGAGCGGGTGAGTACGCCCCCCGAACCGAGCGTGACCAGCGAAGAGCCTTCCCTGCTGCGGCAGGCCCTGAATGTTCCCAACATGCTTTCGATCCTCCGGCTCGCCGGGGTGCCGGTCTTCCTGTGGCTGCTCCTCGGCCCGAAGGAGGACGGCTGGGCGCTCGCGCTGCTCGTGTTCAGCGCGCTCACCGACTGGCTCGACGGCAAACTCGCCCGCTGGCTCAACCAGATGTCCCGGCTCGGCCAGCTGCTCGACCCCGCCGCCGACCGGCTCTACATCCTCGCCACCCTCATCGCCTTCCTGATCCGCGACATCATCCCGTGGTGGCTGGTGGTCCCGCTGGTCGTCCGCGAGGCCGTCCTCGGCGTCTGCGTGCTGCTGCTGCGGCACCGCGGGTTCGCCCCGCCGGAGGTCACCTACATCGGCAAGGGCGCCACCTTCGTGCTGATGTACGCCTTCCCGTTCCTGCTGCTCACCCAGGGCGGTTCCGACATCGCCGCGATCGCCCGCCCGATCGGCTACGCCTTCACGGCGTGGGGCGCGGTGCTGTACGTCTATTCGGGCGTGCTGTACGTCGTCCAGACGGCACGGGCGCTGCGAACGGCCGATCCCGCCGAGTTGCGGGAGGCGCCGGGCGCGTGACCCGGCGGGATGCGAAACTGCGCGCGTCGGTTTCGAGCGAGGGCAAGAAAGGGGAGCGGCGTTGTCCACTCCAGAAGAACTGCGGTACACCGAGGAACACGAGTGGGTCTCCGTGCGCGACGGAGGGCTCGTGCGCGTGGGCATCACGGAGTACGCCCAGGACCAGCTCGGTGACGTGGTGTTCGTCGAACTGCCCGAGGTCGGCAAGCAGGTCGGTGCGGGCGACGCGTTCGGCGAGGTCGAGTCGACCAAGAGTGTTTCGGAGCTGTTCGCCCCGCTCGACGGCGAGGTGGTCGCGGTCAACGACGCGGTGACCGAGTCACCCGAGCTGATCAACAGCGACCCCTACGGCGAAGGCTGGCTGATCGAGCTCCGGCTCGACGACGCGAGCTCGGTGGAATCCCTGCTGGAGGCCGAGGCGTACCAGGCGCTGATCAAGGAATAGCCGCAGGCCGCGGCCCTTCGGGAAGAGTAGGGGGAGCCGCGGGCCGGAGATTCGATCAGGCACGGTACGTTTGACTCCACACGTTCTTGAGTAGTGGCAACACACATGCGTTAGGAGAGCTCAGGTGAGCACGAACGACGGGCCCGGCGTTCCCCCGGAGCAGTCTCCGGAGCGGACTTCTGTCTTCCGGGCCGACTTCCTGGCCGACGTCGAAGGCACTGAGGCTCCTCCGGCTGCCGAGGCCCCCGTCCAGGGTGTGGACGCGCTGCCCGCGGGTTCCGCGCTGCTGGTCGTCAAGCGGGGCCCGAACGCGGGTTCGCGCTTCCTGCTGGACCGCGACACCACCAGCGCGGGACGGCACCCGGACAGCGACATCTTCCTCGACGACGTCACGGTCTCCCGGCGCCACGCCGAGTTCCGCCGTGAGGGTGGCGAGTTCGTCGTCATCGACGTCGGCAGCCTCAACGGCACCTACGTCAACCGCGAGCCGGTCGACCAGGCCGTCCTCGCCGGTGGCGACGAGGTGCAGATCGGCAAGTTCCGCCTGGTCTTCCTGACCGGCCCGGGTCACGGGGGCCAGGGGGCACGGTGACGGCGGCCGGGCGGCCTGATCGGGATGCGTCGCAGCGCGATGGGTTGAGCATCGGGGCCGTGCTGGCACAGCTGCGCGGCGACTTCCCCGATGTCACCATCTCCAAGATCCGGTTCCTCGAGGCGGAGGGTCTGGTCCAGCCGGGCCGGACCCCGTCGGGGTACCGGCAGTTCGCTCCGGCGGACGTGGAGCGGTTGCGGTTCGTCCTGTCCGCCCAGCGGGATCACTACCTCCCGCTGAAGGTCATCAAGGAACAGCTGGACGCGGCGGATCAGGGCGCCGCGTCCGCCGAGCACACCGCGGCGATGCCGCGGCTGCCGCGGAAACTCGTGTCACTCGACGCCCCCGGGGAGAACGGCGGACTGCCGTCCCCGGGGGACTTCGAGACCGATCGCGAGATCAGGCTGACCGAGGAAGATCTGCTCCGCCAGGCCGGAATCGACGCCGCCACCCTGGCTGAGCTGCGGCAATACGGTCTCGTCCGCCCGGGAGCGGCGGGGTTCTTCGACCCGGACGCGGTCCTCGTGGCGAAGACCGTGAAGGCGATGACCGAATTCGGTATCGAGCCGAGACATCTGCGTGCCTTCCGGGCCGCGGCCGACCGCGAGGTGGGCCTGCTGGAGCAGATCGTGACCCCGGTGTATCGGCATCGTGACGAGGACGCCCAGGCGAGGGGCGACGAGGTCGTCCGGGAGCTGGCCGCCTTGACCGTGGCGTTGCACACGCTCTTGGTGAAGGCCGGAATACGGGCTGTCACAGGCGGTTGAACGGCTTCGGGGCACCGGGAGCCGTTGTCGGGCCACTTGTCAATGCCTGAATGTTCGGCACCCTATGCCGTACCGTGAGAGTTGGGTTTGCCACGGGCGAACCGAGAATGTCGGAGACAGCGAGCACAGCGCTCGGAAGACGGGTAGCGTCGGGACTGCCGTCGCTTGGTCGTCGAGACAAGCGTTGCAGCCCGTGCGCACGAGAGGGAGGCGAAGCCCGATGAGCGAGATGCGCGTCGTCGGCGTGCGGGTGGAGCTACCCGCGAATCAGCCGATCTTGTTGCTGCGGGAAACCGAAGGCGAGCGTTACCTGCCGATCTGGATCGGCTCGGTCGAGGCCACCGCCATCGCCTTGGAGCAGCAGGGAGTCCGCCCGGCCCGTCCGCTCACCCATGACCTGCTCAAGGAGGTCATCGGAGCGCTGGGCCGCGAGCTGGAGCAGGTCGTCATCACCGATCTGAAGGAAGGCACGTTCTTCGCGGAGCTGGTCTTCGACGGGGACATCCGGGTTTCGGCCCGCCCGAGCGATTCGGTGGCGCTGGCGCTGCGGGTCGGGGTGCCCATCCACGCCGTGGACGCGGTGCTGGAGGAAGCGGGCCTCATCATCCCCGACGAGCAGGAGGACGAGGTCGAGAAGTTCCGCGAGTTCCTCGACTCGGTCTCGCCGGAGGACTTCCGCGGCGCGGACACCTGATCCCGAGACTTGGACGAAGGGGCGGCACCTGATGGTGCCGCCCCTTCGTCGTACGTGCGTTTGGTCCTCTGAATGCGTTCGCGAATGCTTCTTGTACTTCGGCGTGGTGCGAAGGCCGAGTTTCCTCGGCTGAGCCGAGGCAAGGGGCCCTTCACGCGCGGCCGCTGTGACTGCCCTCACGGACTTCCGCATGACGGCCGTGGCTCAGGCGGCGGTCGCCTTGACGAAGAGGTCCGCCAGCTCGCGCCCGTACCGCTCCAGGTCCAGCCTCGGATCCGCCGCGAACTTCGCCGCGACACCGTCGATGGTCTGCGCGATCGACAACGCCATCACGTCCGGCGCGAACTCGCCGAAAGCGCCTTCCTGCTGTCCCTGCCGCAGCTGACGTTCGAGCCGGCCGGTCCGGAACTCTTCGACCAGCGGCGCCGACATGAACCAGCCCTCGGCGTCCGAGCCGCTCGAACCCATCTCGACCATGACCCGCACCAGTTCCGGGTACGAGCCGAGGAACGCGATCTCCGACTCGATGTAGCCGCGCAGCAGCCCGGCCCGGTCGGTCGTGCCCTGGATCCGCTCCTCGAGGAACTTGTCCTTCATCCCGGTCGCGGTGGTGACCACGGCCTGCATCAGGCCCGCCTTGTTGGTGAAGTGGTACGAGATGATCCGGGTGCTGGACAGCCCGGCCCGTTCCTTGATCTTCGCGAACGACGTCTTGTGGTACCCGAGGTCGGAGATCGTCGCGATCGTCGCCCCGATGATCTGGGCCCGCCTGGCCGCCTCGGTGACCGACAGCCCCAGCTCCGCCTGGACCTCTTGCATGGCGCTCTGCGTGGAGGGAGTTACTTGCATGAGTAAAAATTAACACGTCTGAGTAAAAGTGGCAACGGTGCAGCCGAACGGGGGACTGTGCTCGACAAGCCTCAAGAAGAGCTTGAGGTGGACCGCGCGTCGCGTTGACCGGTTTGCCGGACGCGCTTACCGTCAATGGAGGTGAATCGCCAAGGTGTGATTCGGATGTCTGGGGCATTCGTCTTGACGAGGAACTCCGGTGCGGGCTCACGTGGGTCCGCGCGGCTTTGTTCGCCGGCCGCCAGGTCGGGCGAGGGGAGGCATGGCGTGGTCGAGGCTGGTAGCCCTCAAGAGCCGCTCGTTCCGGTCGCTGACGGCGAGCAGGGCGAGCTGTTCCCCGACTCTTCCCTCCCGGACGAACTCGTCGGTTACCGCGGTCCCGCCGCCTGCCAGATCGCCGGGATCACCTACCGGCAGCTCGACTACTGGGCCCGCACGAAGCTGGTCGCGCCGAGCATCCGCACGGCGCACGGCTCCGGTTCGCAGCGGCTCTACTCGTTCAAGGACATCCTCGTCCTGAAGGTCGTCAAGCGGCTGCTCGACACCGGCGTCTCTCTGCAGAACATCCGCGTCGCCGTCGACCACCTGCGCCTGCGCGGCGTCCGCGACCTCGCCAAGGTCACCCTGTTCTCCGACGGCACCACCGTCTACGAGTGCACCTCGCCCGAAGAGATCGTCGATTTACTCCAGGGCGGGCAGGGTGTCTTCGGGATCGCGGTCAGCGGCGCGATGCAGGAGATCAGCGGCACCATCCACGAGTTCCCGGCCGAGCGGGCCGACGGCGGCGTGATCGAAACGGTCACACCGGACGAGCTCACGCAGCGCCGCAACGCCCGTCGCACCGGCTGATCATGAGGCCGCGGACGCGGCAGGGTAGGCTCACTTCCGCGGTCGACGAATCCGCGCGGGAGAGACCGAGCCGATAACCGTTGAGCTCGGCGCCGAAGGAGCAAGTCCTCCCCGGAACCTCTCAGGCACCCTGGACCGCGCGGAAGAGACGCCTCTGGAAAGTGGTTCGCCAGGTCACAGCCTGGCGGCCCCGCCGACGGTGCAAGCCCGGCTCAACACTCGGGCGAAACTCTCAGGCGCCCCCACGGGGGTACGGACAGAGTGGGGAGGGCCAGGACAATCGTCCCGGCCCCACCCCCGCGTCTTGGGAGGTCCCCGATGGAGCCCGGTTCACTGGCCGCCCTCGAATCCGGAACCCCCTTCGCGGACCGGCACATCGGCCCCGGCGCTGAAGAGCTCGCCCGCATCCTCGACGTCGTCGGCGTCGCCTCCCTGGACGAGCTCGCCGAGCGGGCCGTCCCCGCGTCGCTGCGGGAGTCCGCGGCACCGCTGGAGCTGCCGCCGCCCGCCACCGAGACCGGCGCCCTCGCCGAGCTCCGCGCGCTGGCCGCGCGCAACCGGCCGATGGTCCAGATGATCGGCCTCGGCTACCACGACACCGTGACCCCGCCGGTGATCCGCCGGAACGTGCTGGAGAGCCCGGCCTGGTACACCGCGTACACGCCGTATCAGCCGGAGATCTCGCAAGGCCGCCTCGAAGCGCTGCTGAACTTCCAGACCATGGTCTCCGACCTGACCGGCCTGCCGATCGCTAACGCCTCCATGCTGGACGAGGCGACCGCCGCGGCCGAGGCGATGACGCTGGTCCGCCGGGCGGGCAAGGCGAAGTCGAACCGGTTCGTGGTCGACGAGGACACCCTTCCGCAGACGATCGAGGTCCTGCGCACCCGCGCCGAGCCGCTCGGTATCGAGCTGGTGACCGCGGATCTGTCCCAGGGCATCACGGGGCTCGGGCTCGGCGGGGACTTCTTCGGCGTGCTGCTGTCGTATCCGGGCGCGTCGGGTGTCGTCCGCGAATGGGAGCACACCATCACCGAGGCCAAGGCGCAGGGCGCGGCGGTGGTGATGGCCGCGGATCCGCTGGCGCTGACCCTGCTGCGGTCGCCCGGAGAGCTCGGCGCCGACGTCGCGATCGGATCCACGCAGCGGTTCGGTGTCCCGATGGGCTTCGGAGGGCCGCATGCGGCGTATCTCGCCGTCCGGCAGGGGCTCGAACGGCAGTTGCCCGGACGGCTGGTGGGGGTGTCGAAGGACGCCGACGGCGCGCCCGCGTACCGGCTCGCGCTCCAGACCCGTGAGCAGCACATCCGCCGCGAGAAGGCGACGAGCAACATCTGCACCGCCCAGGTGCTGCTGGCGGTGATCGCGTCGATGTACGCGGTGTACCACGGTCCCGAAGGCCTGCGCGCCATCGCGAACCGCGCGCACCGGATGGCCACGGTGCTCGCGGCGGGGCTCGCCGAGAACGGTGTGGACGTCGTGCACTGCGAGTTCTTCGACACCGTGACGGTCTCCGTTCCGGGGCGTGCGGCGGGGATCGTCGGCACGGCCAGGGAACTCGGGGTCAACCTGCGGCTCGTGGACTCCGACCATGTGGCCGTCGCGTGTGACGAGACGACGACCCGCGAGCATCTTTCCCTGGTGTGGAAGGCGTTCGGGATAGCGGTGTCCGATGTGGACTCGCTCGACGCGGACACCGCGGACGGCTTCCCGCCGGATCTGCGCCGCACCAGCGACTACCTGACGCATCCGGTCTTCCACGCGCATCGCTCGGAGACGGCGCTGCTCCGGTACCTGAGGTCGTTGTCCGACAAGGACGTCGCGCTCGACCGGAGCATGATCCCGCTCGGCTCCTGCACGATGAAGCTGAACGCCACGGCCGAGATGGAGCCGATCACCTGGCCCGAGTTCGCCGGGCTGCACCCGTTCGCGCCCGCCGAAGACGCTGCGGGGCTGCTCACCGTGGTCAAGGATCTGGAGCGGTGGCTCGCCGGCATCACCGGCTACGACGCGGTGTCCCTGCAGCCGAACGCCGGAAGCCAGGGCGAGTTCGCCGGACTGCTGGCGATCCGCGCCTATCACCGCGAACGCGGGAACGCGGCACGCGACGTCTGCCTGATCCCGTCCAGTGCCCACGGGACGAACGCGGCCAGCGCGGTGATGGCCGGAATGCGGGTGGTCGTCGTGAAATGCGACGACGAGGGCAACATCGACCTCGGTCATCTTCGGTCCACTGTGGACGAGCACGCGGACGACCTGGCCGCGATCATGATCACCTACCCCTCGACGCACGGCGTCTACGAGGACACCGTCCGCGAGGTCTGCGCGCTGGTGCACGACGCGGGCGGCCAGGTGTACGTCGACGGCGCGAACCTGAACGCGCTGATCGGCGTGGCGCAGTACGGGAAGTTCGGCGCCGACGTCTCACATCTGAACCTGCACAAGACCTTCTGCATCCCGCACGGTGGCGGCGGGCCGGGTATCGGCCCGATCGGTGTCCGCGCGCATCTGGCGCCGTACCTGCCGAACCACCCGCTGCAACCCGACGCCGGCCCGGCCACCGGGGTGGGCCCGATCAGCGCCGCGCCGTGGGGGAGCGCGTCGATCCTGCCGATCTCCTGGGCCTACGTCCGGATGATGGGCGCCGACGGCCTGCGGCGCGCGACGCTGACCGCGGTCGCGAACGCCAACTACGTCGCGAAACGTCTCGCCGCGCACTATCCGGTGCTGTACTCCGGGCACGAGGGGCTCGTGGCGCACGAGTGCATCCTCGATCTCCGCGCGATCACCAAGCGGACCGGCGTCACGGTCGACGACGTCGCCAAGCGGCTGGCCGACTACGGACTCCACGCGCCGACGATGTCCTTCCCGGTCGCGGGCACGCTCATGGTCGAGCCCACCGAGAGCGAGGACCTCGGCGAACTCGACCGGTTCTGTGACGCGATGATCGCGATCCGCGGCGAGATCGAGAAGGTCGCCGCGGGGGAGTGGCCGGTGGCCGAGAGCCCGCTGCGCAACGCCCCGCACACCGCGCGCTGTCTCGCGGGCGAATGGGATCGGCCGTACAGCAGGGAGATCGCGGTGTTCCCGGCCGGGTTCACCGCGTCGAAGATCTGGCCCCCGGTGCGGCGGATCGACGGGGCCGCTGGCGACCGCAACCTCGTCTGCTCCTGCCCGCCACCGGAGGCCTTCGCCTGAGGGTCAGCCGGGCATCTTGTCGAGAAAGCCCAGCACCTGCTTGATCCGCCCGTCCTCGACGGTGATGACGTCGAAGCCGATCGCCAGCGGCTCCTCCGCGCCGTCGGGGCCGAGGTACCACTGGAACCGCGCGATGTCGTGGTGCGCGTCCGGGGCCGAGGGCAGGCTGAACCGCAAGCCCGCGAACTGGGCCTGGGCGCCGGCGATGAAGCCGTCGACGCCCTCGTGGCCGGTGACCGCGCCGAGCGGGTCGGTGTAGGCGGCGTCCTCGGTGAACACTTCGGCGATGAGCGCGCGGCGCTTGTCCGCGTCGGTCTCGTTCCACACGGCGATGTACTGCTCGGCGACGCGCTGGATGTCCGACATGGTGTCTCCTCGTTTTCCTGTGGGGTAACCGATGCCGCAACTCTGTCGGCTGAAGCGGGCCCCGTCGATTACGCGGGAGGTAATCGCGGCGCGACACCCGGGGTGCGTAGGTTCGTGATCGTGACGACCACAGTGACCGCGGGCCGCCCCGTCGGCGAGCTACTCCGCGAATGGCGTGACCGCCGCCGGATCAGCCAGCTGGACCTCGCCATCTCGGCGGACATCTCCACCCGGCATCTGAGCTTCGTGGAGACCGGCCGCTCCAAGCCCAGCCGGGACATGGTGCTGCGGCTCGGCGAGCACCTGGAGGTGCCCTTGAGGGAACGCAATCAGCTGTTGCTGGCGGCGGGTTACGCGCCCGCGTACGCCGAAAGCGGCCTCGGCGCCCCGGAAATGGCGGCGGTCCGCAAGGCGGTCCGGCAGCTGATGACCAGCCACGAGCCGTACCCGGCCGCCGTCGCCGACCGCTGGTGGAACCTGGTCGACGCCAACGCGAGTATCTCGATCATGACCGGCCTGGTCTCGCCCGCCTTGATGACGCCGCCGGTCAACGTCCTGCGGGTGACGCTGCATCCGGAGGGGATGGCGCCGCACGTGCTGAACCTGGGGGAGTGGCGCGCCCATCTGCTCGGCAGGCTGCGGCGGCAGGTGATCCAGACGGCCGACCCGGCGCTGACCGAACTGCTGGAGGAACTGCTCTCCTATCCGTGCGCGGATCCCGTCCCCGAGGTGGAGGTCCCCGGGCCGGGTGACATCTTCGTCCCGTTGAAGCTGCGGCACGAGGACGCCGAACTCACCTTCTTCAGCACGGTCTCCACCTTCGGGACGCCGTTGGACGTCACGGTCGCCGAGCTGGTGATCGAGTCCTTCTTCCCGGCGGACGCGGACACGGCGGAATATCTGCGCGCGTACGCGGCGCGCGGGGTGGAATGATGCCGGGAAAGAAGCCCTGCCACAGACTCCAGTGAGGATTCCTCTTCCATGGCCGTGCCTTCCGTCGTCCTGAACAACGAGGTAGCCATCCCCCAACTCGGTTTCGGCGTCTGGCAGGTCCCCGCGGGCGACACGGCCAAGGTCGTCCGGACCGCCATCGATGCCGGATACCGCAGCATCGACACCGCCGCGTCCTACGGGAACGAAGCCGGTGTCGGCGAGGCGATCCGGTCGGCGGGAGTACCCCGCGACGAACTGTTCATCACCACGAAGCTCCCGAATCCGGGCCACGGCTACGACGAGGCGCTCCGTGCCTTCGACGCCAGCCTCGCGGAACTCGGCCTGGACCGCGTGGACATGTACCTGATCCACTGGCCGACACCCGCCCGCGGGAAGTACGTCGAAACCTGGCGGGCGCTGGAAAAGCTCTACGCGGACGGCCGGGCGCGCGCCATCGGGGTGTCGAACTTCCACGTCCCGCATCTGCGGCGGCTGTTCGACGAGACCGGGATCGTGCCCGCGGTCAACCAGGTCGAGCTGCACCCGCGACTGCAGCAGAAGGCACTGCGGGAGTTCCACGCCGAGCACGGCATCGTCACCGAGGCCTGGAGCCCCCTCGCCCAGGGATCGCTGCTCTCGGACCCGACACTGACCGCCCTCGCCGCCAAGTACGGCAAGAGCCCGGCACAGCTGGTGCTGCGCTGGCATCTGCAGCTCGGCACGGTCGCGATCCCGAAATCCGTGACGCCGTCCCGGATTCGCGAGAACTTCGATGTCTTCGATTTCGAACTGGCCGAGGACGATCTCGCGGCCCTCGCCGAGTTCGACGACGGGACGCGCACCGGGCCGGACCCGGACACCTTCGGCTCCTGAGCCTTGTTTGCCTCAAGTACATGAAGGCCCCGTTCCTTGCGCCAGGCGCAAGGAACGGGGCCTTCATGTACTTGAGGTAGGTGCGAAGGTCGAGTTTCCACGGCTGAGCCGAGGGAAGGGGTCCTTCACGCGCAGTCGTTGTGGCTAATGGTGCCTGTGGGGCGAATGCGGCGATTGTCGAGTCCGTGAAGGCCACGGCGGTCAGCACTGACGCCCTTGCCGCTCACGAGGACCGAGGTACGGGAAAGGCCCCTTCCCGAGCGGCGAAGGGGCCTTTCCCGTGGTTCGAGGGGCTCAGGTGGCCTTGATACCCGCGGCGGCGAAGTCGGCCTGCTGGGCCGGCTGCTGCAGGTACTGACGGAAGGTCTGAGCGGCGCGCATCTGGACCTCGTCGATGCTCTTGCCGGCGAGGCCGACGAGCGGGTAGTCGGCCGAACGCGCCGTCGCGACCGACTGGGCGGGCGACCCGACCAGCGCGGGTTTGGCGGTGTTCAGCTCGGTCACCCAGTAGGTGGACTCGGGGATCCACGCGGCGGGGAGGCCGCCGATGGAGTCCAGGTTGGTCCGGCCGACGAGGCCGTCGAGCACGGAAGCGGAGGACAGCGCGTCGACCTGGATGACCACGCAGTGGTCGCGGACCACGGTCGCGGCGTTGTTCCACCGCTCGGCCGCCGCTCGCACGGGCTTTTCGATGCTGGGGGTGACGATGATCCGCATCGGGGTGTCGCCGGCGCTGCACGCCTTGGCCTGGGCTTCGGCACGGGTGTTGAGCTCGCCGTCGGCCCAGTTCCAGCCGAACACGCCGATCGCGACCAGGACCACGAGGACCAGGCAGGCGATCGGCCATTTGGCGATCCGGCGCCGCGGGGCCTTCTTCCCGACGATCCGGTGTGAACCGGTCGCCTCACCGCGGCCCTGAGGCCGCTTCGGCGGGTCGAGGGGATGCGGCACCGGCTCCTCGACCGCGCTGTGTCGCCCCATCGTTGTCCTTTCGAAACGTGCGCGCTCGCGCTGCGTATGCAATCAAACCGTTATCACTCTAACAGGGGAGGATGTTACGGGGAATGCGACGACTCACAGTTGTTTTCCGCGTGTCGCGGGCACCTTCTTTAACCCGGCAAGGAGCCGTTGGCAATGCGCTATCAGGTGCTCACGCAGCGGCGCCGCCCGGCGGGCGAACGCGGCCTGAGCGCGGGCGTACTCGGCCCGGCCTTCCGGGGTCTCGATCCGGACAGGGGAGTACCCGAAGTCCGCCAGGTCGTACGGGCTGGCCCGCATGTCCAGTTCCCGGATGTCCGCCGCCAGTTCGAAGCAGTCCCCGACCAGCTCGGCGGGCACGAACGGATCGAGTTTGTACGCCCACTTGAAGAGATCCATGTTGGCGTGGAGGCAGCCCGGCTGCTCGAACTCGGTCTGGTTCTCCCGCGCCGGGCGCAGCGTGTTGCGAGGCCGGGCGGGTTCGGTGAAGAACCGGAACGCGTCGTAATGCCCGCACCGGATCTCCAGCGACTCGACCACGCCGTCGGTGCCGGCCGAACCCAGCCGGAGCGGAAGTTGTGAGTGACGAACCTCATCCGCCGATTCCCGGTAAACCATTGCCCATTCATGCAGCCCGAAACAACTGAGTCTCGGAGACCGGGACGCGGTCGCGGAAAGCAGTCCGAGGACGAATTCCGCGGTCTTGGCCCGGCCCTCGGTGAAGCCCGCCGGATCGAGCATGACGCCCTCCGGGGTCTCCAGGTAACCCTTCCGCTCCAGGAACCGCCGGGCGGACGCGCCTTCGAGCACGACCCCCGGACCCGGTTGCCAGCGTTCGAGATGCCCGGGCCGGTGCGAGTAGTAGGTGAAGAGGAAGTCGAGCACCGGATGCTTTTCGCCTCGCGAACGGCGGTGCTGGTGCGGGGTCGTCCAGCGCCGCATCCGCGTGACGTGCTCGTCTTCCCGAGCCCGCCAGACGGGCTCGGGAAGGACGATCGGGCCGGTCACGACATGACGTGGGTACCGTCGCGGACAGTCCCCACGTATTCCTCGACGAGATCCTCCAGCGCGACGACGCCGACCGCCGCCCCCGCCGGGCTCAACGCCCGCGCCAGGTGGCTGCCTTCCTTGCGCATCGCCGACAACGCCTCGTCGAGCCGGGCGTCGGCGTGCAGTTCGGTGAGCGCGCGCGTCTTGTCCGGCGGAACCACGGTGGTCGGGTCCTCGCCCACGAGGTCGAGGATGTCCTTGACGTGGATGTAGCCGGTCAGCGTCCCGTCGTCGGTGCACACCGGGAAACGGGAGAACCCGGTCGAGGACACCGCGCGCTCGACGTCGCCCAATGTGGGCGAGCAGGGCAGCGTGGTCAGCTGCGCGGTCGGGACCAGCACGTCGGCCACCGTCTTCTCGACCGAGGACAGGGTCTTGCTCAGCCGCTGGTGCTCGGAATGCTCCAGCAGCCCCTCGCGCCGCGACTCGCTGAGCAGTTCCGCGAGCTCGTCGGAGGTGTAGGCGGTTTCGAGTTCGTCCTTCGGCTCCACCTTGAACAGCCGCAGCAGGGAGTTCGCCACGAAGTTCAGCAGCCAGATGAACGGGTTGGCGAGTTTCACCCACGCCACGTGCACCGGGACCAGCCACAGCGCCAGCCGTTCCGGCTCGGCGATCGCGAGGTTCTTCGGCACCATCTCGCCGATGAGGACGTGCAGGATGGTGATGAACGCCAGCGCGATCGCGAACGAGATCGGGTGCAGCAGGACGTCGGGAAGCCCGAACAGCTCGAAGAAGCCGGCCAGCTGGTGCGCGACGGCCGGCTCGCCGAGCCGTCCCAGCAGCAACGAGCAGATGGTGATGCCGAGCTGCGCCCCCGCCAGCATCAGCGAGACGTTCTTGCTCGCGTTGATGACGATCTTGGCGCGGGTCTTCCCCTGCTCCAGCAAGGCTTCCAGCCGGTCGCGCCGCGACGAGATGAGCGCGAACTCGGCGC
This sequence comes from Amycolatopsis roodepoortensis, assembly GCF_024628825.1. Classification (NCBI taxonomy): domain Bacteria; kingdom Bacillati; phylum Actinomycetota; class Actinomycetes; order Pseudonocardiales; family Pseudonocardiaceae; genus Amycolatopsis; species Amycolatopsis roodepoortensis. Next base: position 782,814 of record NZ_CP102415.1, on the reverse strand, counting down.
CGACGAAGAACGCGTTGGCCAGCAGCAGGACCACGACGAGGAAGATGTTGAACCAGTCGTTCATCGGGCGGGCTCCTGCTCGGCGGAAGTCGCGGTTTCGCTGACCCGGCGGACTTCGACCTCGGCGATGCGGAGACGGTCCATCTTGGTCACCGTGAGCCGCCAGGCGTCGAGATCGGTGGCGTCGCCGGGGGAGGGGATCCGGCCGAGCCGCTCGAGGATCAGCCCGGCGATGGTCTCGTAGTCGCCGTCAGGCATCCGGAACCCGGTCTCGTCGGTGACCTCGTCGGCGCGAAGCTGCCCGGAAACGAGCCAGTTGTCGGCGCCGACCTGCTGGGAGGACGGCGCTTCCCGTTCGTCGTGCTCGTCGCGGACGTCGCCGATGATCTCTTCGACGACGTCCTCCAGTGTCACGAGGCCCGCGGTGCCGCCGTATTCGTCGACGACGATCGCGAGCTGGAACCGGGAATCGCGCAGCCGGTTGAGCAGCGAGTCGCCCGGCAGCGATTCGGGCACCGTCGGGATCGGCCGCATGACCGAGCCGATCCGTACCGTGGCGCGCTGGGCGGCCGGGATGGTGAACGCCTGCTTGATGTGCACCGCGCCCTGCACGTCGTCGAGGTCCTCGGTGTAGACCGGGAAGCGCGAGAAGCCGGTGCGGCGGGAGATCTCGATGAGGTCGGCGATCGTGTCGTCCACGGTCAGCGATTCGAGCTGGACGCGGGGCGTCATCAGCTCGTCGGCCGTCCGCTCGCCGAAGCGCAGCGACTTGTCCAGCAGTTCGGCCGTGGACGTGTCGAGCGTGCCGCTTTCCGCGCTGGACCGCACGATCGAGCCGAGTTCCTGCGGCGACCGGGCCGACCGCAGTTCCTCCTGCGGCTCGACGCCGAACTTGCGGACGAGGAAGTTGGCGCTGTTGTTCATCAGGGTGATCAGCCAGCGGAACAGCGACGAGAACCGCGAGTGGTACCCCGCGACGGCGCGCGCGGTCTGCAGCGGCCGGGCGATCGCGAGGTTCTTCGGCATCATTTCGCCGAGGATCATCGACAGCGACGTGGCCAGGATCAGCGCGACCGCGAGCGACACCCCGTCCGCCACGCCCTCGGAGAACCCGACGGCGGTGAACAGCGGGTGGAGCAGGTCACCGATCACCGGCTCCGCGAGATAACCGGTGATCAGGGTGGTGATGGTGATCGCCACCTGCGCGCCGGACAGCTGGAACGAGAGCGTGCGGTGCGCCTTCTGCACGGTGTGCGCGCGCTTGTCGCCGACCTGGCGGACGTTCGCGTCGACCGTGCTGCGCTCGAGCGCGGTGAGGGAGAACTCGGCGGCGACGGCGAGACCGGTGCCGACGGTCAGCAGGAGGAACAGGAGGATGCCGAGAACGGCGAGCAGGACTTCCATCATTCCCTGCCGGCGGGGACGGCGGGAAGATCAGCGGAACAGCCGGGTGTGCCACCCGGCTCGATACTGTCACCAGGTGACTGCGCGTCGCGCACGAAAAGAGTCACTCCTCGATCGGAAACCAACAGACACCACCGCTGTACTGCGGCGATGGGACAATCTTAACGCGTTCCCCCGGCCGCGTGGGCCCGGTGCCGCCGCACGCTCTCCTCGACCAGGTCGAGGACGGGGCCGAGATCGTCACCCGGCTGGCCCATCGCCAGGTGCGAGACGAGACCTTCGAGGACGAGCTCGAGGTACGCGGTCAGGACGTCGACGTCCACGTCGTCACGCAGGATCCCGGCGTCGCGCTGACGCAGCAGACGGCGGCGGGTCGCGGCGGTCAGCTGGTGGGACCGCTCGGCCCAGCGGGCGCGGAACTCGGGGTCGGTGCGCAGCCGCCGGGAGACCTCCAGCCGTGTGCCGAGCCAGTCGGCGGGGTGCTCGCTGCGGTTCGTCAGCAGCTCGCGCATCACCTGGACGAGACCCTGCTCGGCGACGATGTCGGCCATGCGCACCGCGTCGTCCTCGGCCAAGGCCAGGAAGAGGGACTCCTTGTCCCGGAAATGGTGGAAGATCGCACCGCGGGAAAGGCCGGTGGCTTCCTCCAGCCGCCGGACGGTGGCACCCTCGTAGCCATAGCGTGCGAAGCACACGCGGGAGCCGTCGAGGATCTGGCGCCGGCGTGCGTCGAGGTGATCCTGGCTGACCCGTGGCATCCTGGAATCCTGTCACCGAGGACCCGCTCAATGCAATCCGTACGTACGTACTGTGACCGGTTCGCGGGATGATCGGCCGCCGTGGGAACCGAACGGCCTCGCGACACGTCCGACTACTCGGCCGGATCGGCTGACACGCCGTCCGCCGCTTGGCTACGCTTTGTCCGTCACGGTGCGTGAATGCTGAGGGGAAGGTGCGGGCGTGAACATCATCGGCGACGCCGCGAGCGCGATCAAGGCCGTCTGGGGTGACCTGACCACGCCGAAGGAGCCGACCGTCTACGGCGGTGGTGGCGGTGGCGGCGGCGGGTTCGAGATGAGCCCCGAAGAGCTGAAGACCGTCATCGGGCTGTGGGAAGACGAGCTGGAGAAGGTCGTGAAAGACGGCGACGAGATCCGCCGGATCTCGGAGGACCTGATGCCGCCGGGAAAGGACGAAGCCAGCTCGAGTTACGTCGATTCCGGGATCACCTCCTTGATCTCCCTGCAGAACCAGAACGACTCGATGAAGGCCTACATCGAGGGGTACATCAAGAAACTCGAGCTCGCTCGCACGAAGACGATGGCCACCGATCAGGCCAACACCCTGCGCACGACCTGAGGATGCCGAACGTGTTGAGAAATCGTGCCGCCGCGGTGGCGCTCTTGTTCGTTTCCGCCGTGGTCGCGGGGTGCGCGGGGGAGACTCCAGGTACAGCGAGCCCCACCCAGGGAACGGCACCGTCATCGGCTCCCTCGGCCGCGCCGGAAGACCCGAACGTCCCGAAGGTGACGAATCCCCTGGACGCCTCGGCGTTCGTCGGTGACGCGTGCAAGCTGCTCCCGGCGGCAGCGACTGCGGAACTGGGGTTCACCGAGCCAGGAGAACCGAAGAACGACACCAGTAACCCCGCTTGCAGCTGGGGAATCCGGGGCAAGGCCGAAAGTCTGCAGATCATCCTCGGCAGTGGCAACCGCGAAAAGGGCATGGGCGGCCTGACAGGCCTGCACAAGGCCAAGGAAGCCGGGCAATTGAAGTTCCTGGAGCCCGGCCCCGACGTCGACGGCTATCCGACCGTCTATTACGGACTGCAGGACCGGCGAGCGCGTGGCAACTGCGACCTTTCGGTCGGCGTCGCCGATGACCTGGCGATCAGCGCTCAAGCCGAGGGCTACGAGAACGAACAGGATTCCTGTGGGACCGCGCAGAAGGTCGCGTCGGCCCTGGTCAAGACACTCAAGGGGGCATGAGGGTGGACGGCAAACAGATCTTCGAGAACTTCACCCAGGGCGATACCCGCAACCTGCGTTCGGCGGCCGATCGCATCGCGAAACTCTCGGAGGCCTACGTCGAGCGCGGGATGGCCATCAAGTCCCTGCAGACGCGGATGACCTCGTCCTGGACGGGCTCCGCCGCCGACGCGGCGAACGCCGGCGCGGGCCCGCTCGAGCAGGCCTTCAAGGAGACCGCGGATCCGCTGTTCCAGACCAGGGATTCGGTGACGACCCAGGCCGACAGCTTCGACGACTCGGGGTCGTCGGTCGTGCCCGTGCCGCCGAAGCCGGACAAGCCCAACCCCTGGACCACCGGCCTGAAGGGCGCGATCCCGATCGCCGGGCCGTTCATGGTCAACAACGACATCAAGAACTACCAAGAGGGCGTCGCGAAGCACGAGGCGGCGAACCAGAACAACGTCCGGGTGATGGACCAGTACGACTCGGTCACCAGCAGCACGAGCTCCAGCCTGCCGACCGATTATGGCGTACTGAAGAACGACGGCGCGAACGTCAGCGTCAAGACCCCCGGCGGTACGCCCCCGATCGTCATTCCGCCGTACCCCCCGGTGAAGCCCGGCAGGAACGGCAGCGGTGACGACGACGGCACCGACACCAGCGGCACGGACGACAACGGCACCAACCAGAACCAGAACAGGCCGGGCGGCGACCAGAACCAGAACAGGCCGGGCACCAACGAGGACCGTCCGGTGCCGCCGAGGGACAGGCCCGACGGCAACATCACGACGCCGACGCGGAAGCCGCCGGGTACCGGCGACGACGACACCACGCGCCCGACCGGCGGTGGCAAGGGGAAGCCAGGACCGACGACCGACATCCCGGGCCGGGTCCCCGGACGCGGACCCGGTGACTCGGACAACGTCATCGGTCTCCCGAACGGGCCGGGACAGAACTACAACCCCGGCGGTAACACCGGGCAGAACCCGCCCGGCGGCACCAGCGGACGCAACGTTCCCGGCCCCAACAGCGCGGCCGGCAGGCTGCTCGGCGGTGAGGGCGGTACCGGTGGTCGCGCGGGCGGTCCCGGTGGGCCCGGTTCGGGCGGTCTGGGCGCGGGCCGGGGTTCCGGCATGGGCGGGCTCGGCGGTCTGGGCGGCGGAGACCTGGCCGGCGGGCGTGGTGGCGCCGGCCGTGGCGGCGCCGGCGCGATGGGCCCGATGGGGGCGGGCGGCAGGCGTGCCGACGGTGACGAGGACGACGAGCACCAGCGTCCCGACTACCTGATCGAGGCCGACCCCGACGCGATCTTCGGCACCGACCAGCGGACCAGTCCGCCGGTCATCGGCGAGTAGCGGATGACCGTCAGAACGGGCCGGGTGGACGTCCCGGTCGAAGCCTTGGCGGCGCTCGCGGAACGCGAACGCGTCGGCGACCTGCACATCACGCTGCGCCCCGAGCCGCGCTGGCTGTCCAGGACGGCTCGTGCGGAAGCGGACAAGCGAGTCGAAGCGGCGTTGGCGCAGGCCGGGCTGCTGGATTCGAGCGGCCGTGCGTCGGTCGACTTCCTGGACTGGCTTCCGGTGCTCACGAAACCGGCCATCGAGTACTACGGCTGGGTGAACGCCGGAGGCCAGACCTACGGCCTCCTCGCCGCCTCGCTCGGCTTGCAGGCGGTCCTGGCCGTGGCGTCCGGTGACTGGGTCGGGTTGCAGGAGATCGATCGGCGGCGGCTGCCGGAAACGCTGATCGAACAGCTGCCGCCCGTTCCGGCGGGCGGCGGCAGGCTTCGCACGGTCCGCGCGTACGAGCTCGAAGAGGCGGCCCGGCGCGGCCCGGACACGCATTCGCTTCCGCCGGTGATCGCGGACATCGTCAGCCTCGTGCAGCGGCCGGTCGAGGGGAGCGGCGAGCTCTACGTCGGCAAGCGGGACGAGATCGGCAGGCATGTGGCCGTCGAGGATCCGCTCCACTTCGCCGACACGGATTGGGGTCGCTACCTCAGCTACACGACCGGGCACGGCAACGACGCGGTGGTCCACATCGGACCCGCGGGCCCGGCGGAGCTGGCCGACGCGCTCCGGCACGTCTCCGGGACCTTGCCAGGCTAGTCACAGCCCAAGTACATGAAGGCCCCCTTCCTTGCGCCAGACGCAGGGAAGGGGGCCTTCATGTACTTAAAGCACGCGCGCCCAGGAGCGCTCCCCGGCTATTGTGACAGCGCTGTTGTATTTTGGGTGCGGTCTGGGAGGACGAGAACGTGACACGGTTGTATCCGGAAATCGAACCGTACGACCACGGGATGCTCGACGTCGGCGACGGGCACCTCGTGTACTGGGAGGTCTGCGGGAACCCCGACGGCAAGCCCGCCGTCACGCTGCACGGCGGCCCGGGGACCGGGTGCGGCACCGGCCTGCGCCGGTACTTCGACCCGGCCAAGTACCGGGTCGTGCTCTTCGACCAGCGTGGCTGCGGCCGGAGCACGCCGCACGCGGGCGAGCCCGAGACCGACCTCTCCGCCAACACCACCGACCACCTGCTCGCCGACATGGAGCTGCTTCGCGAGCATCTGGGCATCGGGAAATGGCTGCTCTTCGGCGGATCCTGGGGTTCGGTGCTCGCGCTGGTCTACGCCCAGCGATATCCGGACCGGGTCTCGGAGATGGTCCTGATGGGCTTGGCCACCGGCCGCCGGAGCGAGACCGACCTACTCACCCGCGGCCTCGGCGGTGTCTTCCCCGAAGCGTGGGCGAAGTTCCGCGACGGCGTTCCCGAGGAGGATCGCGACGGCGATCTGGCGGCGGCCTACCTGAAGCTGCTGATGGACCCGGACCCGGCGGTGCACGAGAAGGCCGCTGCGGATTGGTGCGCCTGGGAGGACGCGATCGTCCCGACTTCCCCGCCCTACAAGAGTTTCGAGACGCCGGAGTTCCGGCTCGCCTTCGCCAGGCTGGTGACCCACTACTGGAGCCACGGATCCTTTTTGGACGACGGCGTGGTCCTGCGGGAGGCCGGGAAGCTGGCCCACATCCCGGCCGTGCTCGCCGAAGGAAGCCTCGACCTGGGCAACCTCATCGGTACCCCGTGGGAACTGGCCCACGCGTGGCCCGGCAGCGAACTGGTGATCATCGACGAGGTCGGCCACAGCACCCAGGACGAGCCGATGCGCGAAGTCCTCATCGGCGCGACGGACCGCTTCGCCTCCTGAGCGACGGATCGCGCGTGAAGGCCCCCTTCCCGCGACTGAGCCGAGGGAAGGGGGCCTTCACGCGCATGACGTCAGGGGATGACCAGGGCGGGGGCGGTCTCGGGAGCGGTGGCGTCCGAACGGGTGGTTTCGGCGAGCCGCAGGCCGGTGGTGCGCGGGGGGATCCGGTCGAGATTCCACGAGCTCAGCAGCAGCGCCACCTTCGCCCGCATCTCGGTCCGCAGGCGCAGGAACGAATCGGCCGGATCGGCGCCGACCTCGCCGAGGAGGAGCCACCAGGCCCAGGCGGCCGCGCCCGCGTTCGCGACGAAGTCCGGGATCACCGGGATGCCGCGAGCGGCCAGTCCAGCTTCGGCGTCGGGAGTGGTCGCCGCGTTGGCGGCTTCGATGACGACCTTCGCCTTGACCGCGCCTTGGTTCCCGGCGCGCAGCGCGTAGGAGATCGCCGCCGGGACGAGGATGTCGGCGTCCGTCGCCACGATCTCGTCGCGAGGAAGCAGCCGGACGTCGGCGGGAAGGCGGCTGCGGTCGATCTCGCCATAAGCGTCCCGCAGCTCCAGCAGCGCCGGGATGTCGAGGCCTTCGGGCCGGTACAGCGTCCCGGCCGCGTCGGCGACCGCGACCACCTTCATCCCGGCTTCGTGCAGGTACCAGGCCGCCCCGCCGCCCATGGTGCCGATGCCCTGGACGGCGACCGTGGTGTTCTCGGCGGCCCATTCCCAAGCGTCCGCGACACCGAGGCAGGCCTGCGCGACGCCGTAACCGCCGATCACGTCACCGAGCAGGAGCCCGCCGGGGACCGGGGTGCTCAACCCGGCCTGCACGCGGCGAAGGGTGTGCGCCGGATCGGCCGAACGGCGGATCGCCGCGTGGTACGACTGCTCGAGCCCGAGCTTCGCGAACACCTCGTCGATCAGGTGCTGGGGCACGCCGAGATCCTCGGCGGTCACCCAGTGGTCGTCGATCCACGGCCGCAGGAACGCGCAGAACCGTTCCAGCACACCGAAAGCGCGCTCGTCCTTCGGGTCGAAGTCGATGCCGCCCTTGGCCCCGCCGACCGGCAGGCCGAAGGTCGCGGTCTTGTTCGCCATCCCCCTCGCCAGGTCCTCGACCTCCGACATCGTGCAGCCCGCGCGCATCCTGGTCCCGCCGGTCGCGATACCGGAGACCAGGCTGTGCACTACGAGGTAGCCGGTGGCACCGGTGACGGGGTCGGTCCAGATGAGCCTCATCAGCGGTTCGGCGTTCCTCGCGGCCATGCGGCCACCTCCTTCGGGATTCGGGGTCGTCCTGCGCCACTTCCGAGGGTGCGCCCTGCCCGCCACGGGCGTCCATTTACCGAATCTGAACGATGTCGTGCAGAGAAACTGGTGTAACGCGCCATCCGGCGTCCGTGACCGCGCCCGATTACGTTGGGGTCATGGAGCTTTCGTTGCACCGCCTGAGGATGCTCCGCGAGCTGAGTCGTCGTGGCACCGTCACGGCGGCCGCCGCTTCGCTGCATTACACCGCTTCGGCGGTGTCGCAGCAGCTGGCGCAGCTGGAGCGGGACGTGGGCGCGAAGCTGTTCGAGCGCTTCGGCAGGCGGGTGCAGCTCACCGAACTGGGGCTGTTGCTCACCGAGCACGCCGAGGAGATCCTGGGGTCCGTCGAACGGGCGACACTGGCCTTGGAGGAAGCACAGGACACCGTCTCGGTACGGCTCATGGCCGGGGTGTGGGCGTCGGTCGCTTCGGGACTGCTTCCCCACGCGCTGACCGCACTCGCGGGTGAGCATCCGGGCATCCAGGTCCGGACCCGTGAGCTCGCCCCCGAGGACACCGCCGACGCCGTCCGGGACGGCGAGCTGGACCTGTCGTTCGTGATCGACTACTCCGACGCGCCGATGCCGTGGGACGCCGGGCTGGAACGCGCGGTGATCGCGGTCGAACGGCTGCACGCCGCGGTGCCCGCCGGCGCCGTCCCCGCGGGGAGCGCGTCGCTGCTCGAACTGGCCGAGCACCCCTGGATCCTCGCCAGCCCGAAGAGTCACTTCGGTCGCGCGGTGCGCACGGCGTGTCATCGGCACGGGTTCGAGCCGAAGATCAACCACGAGGTGGAGGAGCAATCGACGGCGATGGCGATGGTCCGGGCCGGGCTCGGGGTGACCCTCGTTTCGGATCTCGGGCTCGGCCTCCGGCCGCCGGGGATCGACGTCGTCGCGTTGACCACACCGTTGCTCCGGACGGTTTCGATCGCCTACCGGACGACCTCGTCGCGGCGACCGGCGCTGCAGCTGGTGATCGAGGCGGTCCGCGACGCGGCAGCCGCGCTGGGACTCGGCACGGAGCCCGCTTTGCCCGGAATCGCCCGGTCCTAAGAGGTGGTCGGGGGATCTTGCCCCGCAAGAACCGGCCTGAATTTGTCGGACCCCGCGTGTAGCGTCCGAAGTCAAGGTATCTCAGTTATCGGACAACCGACTGGACGGCGGAAAGATGACTACTGTTCATGATTTCCCCGAGAAGTCCGGGAGCGCGTCGAACGCGACGGCGAAGGTCCTCTCGGACCGCGCCGAGGGCGAGGCGTATGTGGCTTCCGTGTGCTTCAAGCACGGCCCACCGAGACTCCTCGGCGTAGAGCTGGAATTCACCGTGCACTACGCCGACGAGCCCGCCCGGCCTCTCGACCCCGACGATCTCGCCTCCGCGCTCGGCCCGCACACCCCGCGGACGTTGCGCCCCGACAGCCCCGCCCTCCCGCTTCCGGCAGGCTCGCCGCTGAGCCTCGAGCCCGGATGTCAGGTGGAGATCTCCGCCCGGCCACAGACCACGCTGCGCCAGCTGGACGCCGTCGTCTCGGCCGATCTGGCCCACCTCGAAAACCTTCTCGCCGCCCGAGGCCTGTACCTGGGTGATTCCGGGATAGACAGGTATCGCGCCCCCGCCCGCAAACTGGGCACACCGCGCTACGCGGCGATGGAACGCCGCTTCGCCCCCATGGGAGCCGGGGGCGCGACCATGATGTGCAGTACCGCCGGCCTTCAGGTCTGTGTGGACACCGGCGAGGCCGGCGACCTGGCCGACCGCTGGGCCGCCGTCCACGCGCTCGGCCCGCCGTTGCTGGCCACCTTCGCCAACTCCCGGGTCCACGCCGGACGCGACACCGGCCACGCGTCCGCGCGCTGGCTGGCCGTGATGGAGACGGAAAAGGTCCGCACCCGGTCGGCGGAACCGACCCGGGATCCGGCGGGTGCATGGGCGCGCCGGATCCTGGACACCCCGTTGATGGTGCTCCCCGGTGGCGACGGCCGCTGGGACGCGCCCGATTCCCTGACCTTCGCCGACTGGATCGCCGGACGGGGCGAGGGCGCCGGGCTCGGCAGGCCGACCGAGGAAGACCTGGCCTATCACCTGACGACCTTCTTCACCCCGGTCCGGCCACAGGGGTACCTGGAGATCCGGTACCTGGACGCCCAGCCCGCCGCCAGGTGGCTGCACCCGGTCGCCCTGCTGGCCGCACTGCTCGCGCGACCGTCCACAGTGGACAAGGTGCTCGAACTGTGCGAACCGGTCGCGGGCGGTTGGGAGCGCGCGGCCCGGCGCGGCCTGGCCGACCCGGCGATCGCCACCGTCGCGAGCAAGGTGGTGGACCTCGGCTGTGCCGAACTCGGCACCACCGGTCTGCCGCCGGAGACCATCACGGAGATCAGCGAGGGCGTGCAGTCCCTCTTGCGCGGTTCGAGGAGCCACCAGTCATGAGCGTGGAAAGCACCGAGACCAACCCGCTTCGCGCGCTGAGCCCGCAAGACCTGCGGGCGCACGCGGCCGAGGCGCTCACCAGGGCCCGCGAGCGCAGCGTCGCGCTGACGGACGTGGACGACGAAGACCTGGTCCGCCAGCATTCGAAACTGATGTCGCCGCTGGTCTGGGACCTCGCGCACATCGGCAGCCAGGAGGAGCTCTGGCTGGTGCGCGACGTGGGCGGCCGTGAGGCGCTCCGGCCCGACATCGACGACATCTACGACGCGTTCCAGCACGCCCGCGCGGATCGGCCGGCGCTCCCGCTGCTGGGCCCGGAGGAGGCGCGCAAGTACGTCCGCGAGGTCAGGGAGAAATCCTTCGACATCCTGGAAACCGTTCCGCTGCAAGGCAGGCGGCTCACCGAGGACGCCTTCGCCTTCGGCATGATCACCCAGCACGAGCAGCAGCACGACGAGACGATGCTGGCCACCCACCAGCTCCGCAAGGGCGATCCGGTGTTGCACGCGCCCGCGCCGCCGCCGTCGCGGTCCGGGTCGCTGCCCTCGGAGGTGTTCGTCCCCGGCGGCGTCTTCACCATGGGCACCTCCGCCGAGCCGTGGGCGCTGGACAACGAGCGCCCGGCGCACGAGGTCGCGGTGGAGGCGTTCTTCATCGACACCACACCGGTCACCTGTGGGGCGTACGCCGAGTTCCTCGACTCCGGGGGTTACGAAGACCCGAAGTGGTGGAGCGAACGTGGTTGGGCGTACCGGAGCGAGCACGGCATCCAGGCGCCGCGCTTCTGGAAACGCGAGCAGGACGGCTGGTGGCGGACGCGGTTCGGCGTCTACGAGAAGGTGCCCGCCGCGGAACCCGTCGTCCACGTCTCCTTCCACGAGGCCGAGGCGTACGCCGCCTGGGCGGGGCGTCGCCTGCCGACCGAGCCGGAATGGGAGAAGGCCGCCCGGTTCGACCCGGCGACCGGCCGGTCGCGCCGGTTCCCTTGGGGCGACGAGGAACCCACTCCCGACCACGCGAATCTCGGGCAGCGGCATCTGCGGCCCGCGGAGGTCGGCGCGTACCCGGCGGGTGTCTCACCGCTGGGCGTGCACCAGCTGATCGGCGACGTCTGGGAGTGGACCAGCAGCGGCTTCGAGGCGTACCCGGGATTCGCCGCGTTCCCGTACAAGGAGTACTCCGAGGTGTTCTTCGGCGGGGACTACCGGATTCTGCGAGGTGGCTCTTTCGGCACGGACGCCGCGGCCATCCGCGGCACGTTCCGCAACTGGGATCACCCGATCCGGCGGCAGATCTTCTCCGGGTTCCGCTGCGCCCGGGACGCCCGTCCGAGCGAGGTGGCCTGAGGGGCATGTGCCGTCACCTCGCGTATCTCGGCGAGCCGCGTTCGCCCGCCGAGATGCTCTTTCACGCCCCTCATTCGCTGCTCGTGCAGTCCTACGCCCCGCGTGACATGCGGGGCGGCGGTTCGGTCAACGCCGACGGGTACGGCCTCGGCTGGTACGCCGACGGCACGGAACCGCTGCGCCTGCGTAGGTCCGCTCCCTTGTGGACGGACGGGGATCTGCCGGCGCTGGCCGGATCGGTGCGGTCGCACGCCTTCCTGGCGGCGGTCCGGAACGGTACGACGGCGATGCCCGTGGTCGAGGCGGCGAACGCGCCGTTCACCGGCGGCGGTTACCTCTTCAGCCACAACGGGCTGGTGCGGGGCTGGCCGGAGTCGATGGCCGAGCTCGCCGCGAAACTGCCGATCACCCGCCTGCTGACGTTGGAGGCGACCACGGATTCGGTACTGCTGTGGGCGTTGCTGCGGGAGCGGCTCGAAGCGGGCGAAGACCCGCTCGCGGCCGTCACGTGGCTCACCGGAGTGGTCGAGGAGGCGGGGCCGGGTTCCCGGCTCAATCTCCTGCTGACCGACGGCCGGACGCTGGTCGGTACCGCGTGGACGCATTCCCTGTCCTATCGGGACACCGGAGGCGGTGTGCTCGTCGCGTCGGAACCCTGCGACGACGATCCCGGCTGGACCCCCGTCCCTGACCGCCACGCCGTCCGGGTCACCGGCGCGGGCGTGGAAATCCTTCCCCTCGAAGCCGATCGGAGCCCTGAGGCACGATGACCGAAGTCGACCTCGACGTACACCACAGCGAATCGGATATCACCGAGCAGCTGCGCTCGGACGTCCGCGCCGGCCTGGAGGCGGACCAGAAGTGGTTGCCGCCCAAATGGTTCTACGACGCGCGCGGCAGCGAACTGTTCGAGAAGATCACCGCCCTCCCCGAGTACTACCCGACCAGGAGCGAGCGGGAGGTCCTCGCCGCGCGTGGCGGCGAGATAGCCGAAAGCTCGGACGCGCACACCCTCGTCGAACTCGGTTCCGGATCGAGTGAAAAGACGAGGCTTCTCCTCGACGCGCTTACGAGCCATGGCACGTTGAAGGAGTTCGTCCCGCTCGACGTCTCGGAAACCGCGCTCGCCGACGCCGCGGAAGCCATCACGGCGGATTACCCATCCCTTAAGGTCCGGGGCGTGGTCGGCGACTTCACCCGGCATCTCGACCTGTTGCCGGGTGACCGCCCGCGGCTGGTGGTCTTCCTGGGCGGCACGATCGGCAATTTCCTCCCCGCCGACCGCGCCACCTTCCTGCGCTCGGTCCGTGAGGTGCTCGACGAGGGGGAGTGGTTCCTGCTCGGGACAGACCTGGTGAAGGATCGGGAAACCCTGGAACGCGCGTATGACGACGCGGCCGGGGTCACCGCCGAGTTCAACCGCAACATGCTCCGCGTGATCAACAACGGTCTCGGCGCGAACTTCGACCCGGCCGCCTTCGACCACGTCTCGTATTGGGACGAGGAGAACGAATGGATCGAAATGCGCCTGCGCGCCCGCGAACCGCTGACCGTCGACATCCCGGGCGCCGACCTGCAGGTGAAGTTCGCCGAGGGCGAGTACGTGCGTACCGAGATCTCCGCGAAGTTCCGGCGGGAGGGAATCGCCGCGGAACTGGCCGCCGCCGGTTTCTCGGTGGAGAAATGGTGGACGGACTCGGAATCGCGGTTCGGGGTGAGCCTGGCAAGATCTGTCCGTGGCTAACCCTCTCACGTCGCTCGCCCGCGTCCTCGGCACCAAACCGTGGCTGATGGGGCTCGCGGGCGGGATCATCTGGGTGGACAAAAGACTCCACCGGTTGTTCAAGGGGAAGGTGAGCCTGGTCGCGCTGGCCGGGCTCCCTTCCCTGCGCCTGACTACGACCGGCCGCAAGAGCGGGCTGCCCCGCAGTACCAATCTCCTGTACTTCCCGCACGGTGAGGACTTCGTGCTCGTCGGCTCCAATTGGGGGAGGCCGAACGATCCCGCGTGGACACACAACCTGCGGTCGAATCCCGGCGCGGTCGTCGCGCTTGCGGGCAAGGAGATCCCGGTCAGGGCCAGGGAACTGCGCGGAGACGAGTACGAAGCGATGTGGAAGCTGCTGCTGGAGTTCTGGCCCGGTTACTCCATGGAGGAGCAAGCCGCTCGCCGTGTGTTACCGATTTTCGAGTTGAAGACAACCACTCGATAGGTTCGTACCATCCTTTCGGCCGGTGACTGGGTTACCGGCTTGTGCGAGGCTCGCTTGGTGTTACGCGCCGTGACGTCGACGGCGCGCCGAGCGACGTGGTCCGTCACGTCGCCAGCCGAGGGAGGAGTCGTTTTGCCGAGATCCACAAGGAGGCCGGTGCGCGGTTTCGCACTGGTAGGGGCACTCGTGGCCGGCGCCGCGCTGACCGGGGCGTCCGGGACGGCGGTGGCCGCCCCGGAGGCCGGGCCGCCCGCCGCCCAGGTCGGCGCGACGGCGCCGGTGAACTGGGGTACCTGCACGGCGGACCAGATCCGCGGTGTTCCCGCCGACCAGGCCAAGTTCTACAGCTGCGCGCGGTATCGCGTGCCGATCGACCACGACAACGCGGCGCTCGGCACCATCGACATCGCGATGCTGAAGCGGGCGGCGAAGACGCCCGACAAGAAGGTCGGCTCGCTGTTCCTCAACCCGGGCGGTCCCGGCGGTTCCGGGTTCCGGATGCCGATCGGCGCGGCGAACTACTTCCAGCCGCAGGTGCTCGACCGGTTCGACCTGATCGGGTTCGACCCGCGCGGGGTCGGGGCCAGCAACCCGCTCAAGTGCTTCACCACGCAGGAAGACGCGGACGACGTCTTCTCCGCGCAGATCCCCGTGCCGCTGACCCGGCAGGAGATCTCCGGAACCCTGGCCTCGTACCGCGACTACGGCCAGTTCTGCAAGAACAACGCGGGCTCGCTGCTGAACCACATGTCCACCAAGGACGTCGTGCGCGACCTCGACAAGATGCGGGCGGCCGTCGGCGACCAGAAGCTGACCTTCGTCGGCTTCTCGTACGGGACCCTGATCGGGTCGACGTACACGTCGATGTTCCCGAAGCAGAGCCGGGCGATCGTCGTCGACGGCAACGTCGACCCGGCGCTGCGCACCAGCGACGGCGTGCAGTACGACCGCGAGCGCGCTCGCGGCTTCGAGATCGCGCTGGACGGCTTCCTGCGCAAGTGCGCGCAGGTCGGGCCGAAGTGCTCGTTCAGCGCCGGTACGCCGCGGGAGAAGTTCGACGAGATCCGCGGCTACCTGCGCCAGCAGCCGATCAAGCTGCCGGACGGGAGCAGCTACGACATCAACGCGTTCACCAGCACGGTGGCCGGGGTGCTGTACTCGCCGACGTCGTTCCCGCCGCTGGCCGACGACCTGCAGGCGCTGTACAACATCGTCCACCCGCCCGCGGCGCAGGCGCAGGCGGCCCAGGCCGTCGAGCTGAAGGTGCTGCGGTCGGGGGCGAACGGGCGCGCGGACGCGAACCCGGACAGCCCCTACACCGGTGACGACTCCTACTTCGCCGTGAACTGCTCGGACAAGAAGATCACGATCAAGCAGGAGAAGGTGCCGGAGATCGCCGCGAAGTGGGAGAAGGAATCGCCCACTTTCGGTCGCTACCAGGCGTTCTCGGACATCGCGGGCTGCCCGGTGTGGCCGGCGAAGAAGCCGGACGTCTACCGCGGCCCGTGGCAGGCCAAGACCGACACCCCGGTGCTGGTCATCGGCAACTACTACGACCCGGCGACCCAGTACCTGTTCTCGAAGCGGATGGCCGACCAGCTGGGCAACGCCCGCCTGCTCTCGGTCGACGCCTTCGGGCACTGCATCCTCGGCGACTCCCTCGGGGTGGACAAGGTGACGGCCGACTACCTGATCGACCTGAAGGTGCCCGCCAACGGCCAGGTCTTCCAGCCGAACGTCCAGCCGTTCGAAACCGCCTGATCCAGGGCTGATGAACACGAAGGCCACCGCCCGCGGCGGTGGCCTTCGTGGCGTTCGGGACCGGTCCCGAACCCCCGGCCCTAGTGTTCCGGACGGGGAGGGCCGGATCGGCCGGACGAACTGCTCGTCCAGGAGATCCGGGTGGGTAACCAGGGCACCGGCTTCGGCTTGGTCGCGGCCGCCGGTGCGCCTGGCTCACCCGTCGCCCGGCGAGGTTGAGGCATGCTGGACGGATGGACCCCGTCCGTATCGCTCGCGAAGTGGTCGAGACTCGTTTCCCCGCCGCGAGGGCCGCGATCCTGGGCGGAAGCGCGGTCAGCGGAAGGCGCACCTCGACTTCGGATCTCGACGTCGTCGTGTTCCTCGACGGGCCGCCCGCGCCGTACCGCGAAACGACCGAACTGGACGGCGTGCCGGTCGAACTGTTCTGCCATACCGCCGAGTCGTACGAGGACTTCGCCGATCGGGAGACAGCGGACCGCCGCTCGCCTTTGCTGCACATGTGCGGTGAAGGTGTCGTTCTCCTCGACCGCGACGGCTTCGGACAGCGGGCGTGGGCGGACGCCCGGGCGCGCCTGCGAGCCGGGCCTCCGCCGTTGTCCGCGGCCGACCTGGAGGACCGCCGTTACCTGCTCACCGATCTCCTGGACGATCTCGACGGGGCCGGTGATCCCGATGAGCTGGTCTTCATCGCCGATCGGCTGATGACCGCGGTGGCCGAGCTGGTCCTCCTGGCAGGTGGCCGGTGGCGATCCCACGGCAAGTGGCTCCTGCGACGGCTCAGAGAGGCCGAACCGGAGATCTGCCGGGAACTCCTGCTCGGCTACCGCCAGGTCGTGTGCGCGGGGGATCCGGCTCCACTGGGGCGTGTCGCCGCCGCTGTCCTCGACGGTGTGGGAGGCCGTCTTCTGGTGGGCTACCGGCGAGGCGCTCCCGCCGGGTTCAGACGTTGACGCTCGCGTAGGCGTCAAGACCGTAGTTCGCCGCGTACGCGTTCTCGACCCCGACCAGAAGGTCGACGACCTCGAAGTACCGATCCCAGAATGGCGTCTCGCGCAGCGCCTCGATGAGCAGCTGGTACGAGTGATGGTCGTCGGCCTCCCACACCCACACGTCGGTCACTCGCGCGGAGTAGAACTCCGTGTCGAAGAACCGGGACCGGACACCCTTCACCCTGCTCTCGATCACCGGGAGGATTTCGGTCTTGAAGGCCGTCACGCGCTGTTCGACGGTGAGGCCGAGCCATTCCGGCATGGTCTTCACCAGCATGAAAGCGGTCACTTCGGACATGATGTTTCCTTTCGGTCGGGCTTCGGTCCGCTACTTGGCTTCGCGGGAAAGTCGTGCTTGGAGGACGACGAGCGCCCCGAGGACGAGCACGCTGACGCCGATCACCCGCAGCGCCGTGCTCGCGGCGGTGACGAACGCGGAGATCACTTCGGGGGATCGGCCGGGTACGACCGCCAGCGCCTGCGCGACGGTGTGCGGATCATGGCCCGCACGGATGTCGGACGGCAGCGCGGTGACGAACCGTCCGGTGAGGACGGTGCCGATGACCGCCACCCCGAGCGCGCTGCCGAATTCGCGGGTGGTGGCCTGTAGCCCGGCGCCGACACCGGCCTGCGACGGCGGCAGCGAACCGGAGATCGCGGCGGACAGGGTCGGAAGGGCCAGCGTGACACCGACACCGGTCACCACCAGCCAGGCCGCGTAGACCGGATACGGCGTCGAAGCGTCGCTTGTGGACAGTCCGACCAGGCCGCCGCCACAGAAGACGAACGCCATGGCGATGACAGCGTCGACTCCGAAGCGCTGCACGAGCTTGCCAACGTGCCGCGCGCCGAGGACGACCGGGACGGTCAGCGGGATGATCCCGAGCCCGGTCAGCAGTACACCGAAACCCTTGCCGTACTGGAGAAAGGACGCGTTGACGTAGAACAGCGCGAACATCCCGAAGAAGATCGCGGTCATGCCGAGACAGGCGCTGCGCAACGCGGGCACGCGGAACAGCCGGGGATCGAGCAGCGGGTGCTCGGCCTTCAGCTCCACGAACGTCCACAGCGCGAAAAGCACGACCGCACCGGCGAATCCGGCCAGGACGATCGGGCTGCCCCAACCCGCTTCAGGCCCCTCGACGATGCCCAGCAGCAACGCGACCGACGCGCCGACGAGCAGGACGGCGCCGAGCGGACTGAGCGGGCGGTCGTGCCTCGGGGACACCGGTGCGATCCGGGCGGCGAGCACGACGAGCGTCAGCGAGACCGGGACGGCGGCCGCGAACAGCCAGCGCCACGATCCGCCCGCCAGCACCGCGCCGCCGCCGACATTGCCCACCACGCCACCGATGCCCGTCATCGACGCCCAGGTCGCGATGGTGACGCCCTTGCGTTCGGCGGGGACGGCATGCAGCAGGACGGCGAGCGTGTTGGGCAGCACAGCGGCGGCCCCGATCCCCGTGATCGCCCGGCCCGCCAGCAGGAAGGGCACGCTCGGCGCGAGCGCCGACAGCAGCGCGCCGAGCGCGAACAGTGCCAGACCGGCGAGCAGGACGCCCTTGCGGCCGAAGCGGTCGCCCGCCGCTCCGCCGGGGATCACGAGACAGGCGAAGAAGACGACGTAGGTGTCGACGATCCAGATCAGTGCCGACGCGGACGGATGGAGGTCGCTCGCGGCCAGCATCGGGACGGCGAGGTTGATCGCGGCGACCATACCGACCATGAGCACGACACAGGCGCACATGACGGCCAGCAGGCCGCGCCGGTCCGTCGCGGCTTCGGGAATGTCGCGGACTTGAAGTCGGAGTGGCATGTCCACGACGCTATGGGCCAGCGCGTTGTTCGTGCCACGCAACTTCGGTAATGCAGAGTTGCGTACGATGCAACCATGGCCGACCAGCTGGACCTCAACCTTTTGCGCGTGTTCGACGCGTTGCTGCGGGAGGGCAGCGTGACGGCGGCGGCCGAACGGCTGCATCTGTCGATCCCGGCGGCCAGCCGCGCGCTCGGCCGGTTGCGGCGGGCCATGGGCGACCCGATCCTGGTGCGCGCCGGCCGCGGGATGGTGCCGACGCCGTTCGCGCTCCGGACGGCCCCACGGGTGCGGTCCCTGCTCGACGAGGCGTCTGCCCTGATCAGCGCCGACCGCGAGCTGGCGATCGGCGACCTCGAACGCACCTTCACCATCCGCATCAACGACGGTGTCGCCGCGACCTTGGTGACGGCCGCCGCCGAGGCGACCGCCGCGGTCGCGCCGGGTGTCGTGCTGCGTTTCGTCGCCGAAGGCAGCGAAAGCGCCGAGGCACTGCGAGACGGCTCAGTGGATCTCGACATCGGCGCGGGCGACGTCACCGCGCCTGACATCCGCTCGACGCTGCTGTACCACGAACGAGTGGTCGCGATCGTCAGGGCGGACGGGCCGCTCGGCGGCGTGCGCCGACCGACGCTGGCCCAGCTCTGCCGGTATCCGCACGTGTCCGCTTCACGGCGCGGCCGGGGCAGGGGACCGCTCGACGACGTGCTCGAGGCGGCCGGTCTCCAGCGCCGGGTCACGGCGGTCGTCCCCACCTCCGCCGTCGCCGCGTTCCTGGTCGCGTCGAGCGACTACGTCGGCCTCGCGCCCCAGCGGCTCGCCGAGCAGTACGGGCGGTCGCTCGGCATCCGCTGGTTCCCGATTCCCGCGGAGCTCCCGTCCATCGAGGTCTGCCAGCTCTGGCACGCGCGGCTCGACGCCGACCCGGCCCAGCGCTGGCTACGTGACACGATCCACGCCGCGCTCGGGGCGTCCGGTGGTAAAGTCCCGAAGGTTGATCAACACCGATCGAGTACGAAAGCGAGGTGAGCGGCACATGCCGGAAGACAGTCCTGGACCGGCCGGAAGTGGTCGCCGTTCACCCGTGTGCGCGGTGCGCTGACCTGCTCCGGCCTCCTTTCCCTGTCTGGCTTTGTGTACGCACGCCAGAAAAGAGCCGGAATCATGAACACCTTCGAAATGCTGCTCAGGGTCGGCACCGGCGTCGGCCTCGGCGCCGTCATCGGCATCGAGCGCCAGTACCGCGCCCGGATGGCCGGACTCCGCACCAACGCCCTCGTCGCCGTCGGCGCGACCCTCTTCGTCCTGCTTTCCGCCCACGGTTTCGGCGGGCTGAACACCAGCGGTGACGCCGACCCGACGCGCGTCGCCGCCCAGATCGTCTCCGGTATCGGTTTCCTCGGCGCCGGGGTGATCCTGCGGGACGGGCTGAACGTGCGCGGGCTCAACACCGCCGCCACGCTGTGGTGCTCGGCGGCCGTCGGATCCCTTGCGGGAGCGGGCCTTTACGGCGTCGCGCTCGCCGGGACCGTGGTGATCGTCGGGGTCAACGTGCTGTTGCGCCCGCTCGGCCGCGTCGTCGACCGCCGCCCGGAGCACCGGGAAGAAGACCTCGTGAGTGGTGAGGACGGTTAGCGCGAAGGGCTCCTTCCCAAGTACATGAAGGCCCCCTTTACTGCGCTAGGCGCAATGAAGGGGTCCTTCATGGCATGGTGGCGTGCTCGGAGCGTCGCCACCTTCGTCTTATGGGGCGGGGGAACCCGCCGTGTCCCGGCCCCTGCAGTCGGGCGGTTTCGCGTGACTGCAGGGACGACACGCGTGATCAGACGGACGACACGCGTGTCCAGGCGGACGACTCGTGGCGGACGCGACGCCACTCACGAGGAGGCCAGGAAATCCAGCAGTATCCGGGAGAACTCGGCGGGTTTCTCCAGATTGATCATATGCGCGACCCCGGGGACGACCAGTTTCCGGGCGTCGCGTGCTTCGCTTTCGATCTGGTCGGCGATGGCGGCGATATCCGTGGAATCCAGGTCTCCCACCAGGGTCAGCGTGCGCGGGGCCAGCTCGCCGGTACGTTCGATGGCGCGTAGCTCGTCCATTTGCGTGAAGCCGGACAGTCCGTGCCGGACGACCGTCTGCGTGTACATCGCCCGGCACAGGCTCCGGACTCGCTGATCGACGTCCGCGGGCGCGCGCTTCGGCCCGTCCACCCACATACGCAGGATGCACTCGATGGCGGCGGGAACATCACCCCGGGCGCCCGACTCTTCGAGCTTCTTGGTCTGTTCCAGGACGAAAGGATCCTTCGGCACCATCGCGCTGAGGCCGGTTGCGACGAGCACGAAGTTCTCGACCAGATCCGGGTAGGTCAGCGCGAAGTCGACCGCGATTCGCCCACCGCCGGACAGCCCGACCAGCGAAGCGCGGGGGAGGCCCAGCGCGGCCATCAGCTCGCGGAGATCCTCGTAGTGCTTGAATCGCGCTGAGGGCGTCGAGGAATCGCCGTGCCCGCGCGCGTCGTACCGGATGGCGGTGTGGTGACGGGCGAGCGCCGTCATCTCCGCGTCCCACATCCGGGAGTCGAGCATCCCGCCGTGCAGCAGGATCACCGGATCGCCTTCACCTCTGACCTCGTACGCCAATTCGCCGTTCTCGACCTGAACTCTCCCCGTGGTCATACGGCCACGCTACCGAAGAACACGAAGGGCCCCTTTCCCCGAAGTGCGGGGAAAGGGGCCCTTCGTGTGCCGTGCTTACGCCTTGGTCATCTTCCGCAGGACGTACTGCAGGATGCCGCCGTTGCGGTAGTAGTCCGCCTCACCCGGGGTGTCGATGCGGACGTCCGCGTCGAACTCCACCTTGGTGCCGTCGGTCTTCGTCGCGGTGACGTGGACCGTGCGCGGCGTCTCGCCGTCGTTCAGCTTCGTGATACCCGAGATGTCGAACGTCTCGGTGCCGTCGAGGCCGAGCGAAGAGGCCGACTCGCCCGCCGGGAACTGCAGCGGGATGACACCCATGCCGATCAGGTTCGACCGGTGGATGCGCTCGAACGACTCGGTGATCACCGCGCGCACACCCAGCAGGCGCGTGCCCTTGGCCGCCCAGTCACGGGACGAACCGGAGCCGTACTCCTTGCCGCCCAGGACGACCAGCGGGATGTCCTGCGCCGCGTAGTTCTGCGCCGCGTCGTAGATGAACGCCTGCGGGGCGTCGTCCTGGGTGAAGTCGCGGGTGTAGCCGCCCTGCACGTCGTCCAGCAGCTGGTTGCGCAGCCGGATGTTCGCGAAGGTGCCGCGGATCATGACCTCGTGGTTACCGCGACGCGAACCGTAGGAGTTGAAGTCCTTCTTCTCCACGCCGTGCTCGGTCAGGTACTGCGCGGCCGGGGTGCCCGGCTTGATCGCGCCGGCGGGGGAGATGTGGTCGGTGGTGACCGAGTCGCCCAGCTTCGCCAGCACGCGCGCGCCGGAGATGTCGGTGACCGGGGCGGGCTCCGCCTGCATGCCCTCGAAGTACGGGGGCTTCCGGACGTAGGTGGACTCCGCGTCCCAGTCGAAGGTCTTGCCCTCGGGGGTGGGCAGCGACTTCCACCGCTCGCCACCGTCGAAGACGTCGGCGTAGTCCTTGGTGAACATCTCCTGCGTGATCGCGTAGTCGATGGTCTCCTGGATCTCCTTGGCCGACGGCCAGATGTCCTTCAGGAAGACGTCGTTGCCTTCGGAGTCCTGGCCGAGCGGCTGGGTCTCGAAGTCGAAGTCCATCGTGCCGGCGAGCGCGTACGCGATGACCAGCGGCGGCGACGCGAGGTAGTTCATCTTCACGTCGGGGTTGATGCGGCCTTCGAAGTTCCGGTTGCCCGAGAGCACCGAAACCGCGGTGAGGTCGTTCTCCTGGATCGCCGCGGAGATCTCGTCCGAGAGCGGGCCGGAGTTGCCGATACAGGTGGTGCAGCCGTAGCCGACCAGGTGGTAGCCCAGCTTCTCCAGGTACGGCCAGAGACCGGCCTTGTCGTAGTAGTCGGTGACGACCTGCGAACCCGGCGCCATCGAGGTCTTGACCCACGGCTTGACCGCGAGGCCCTTGTCGACCGCGTTCCGGGCGAGCAGCGCCGCACCGAGCATGACCGACGGGTTGGAGGTGTTGGTGCAGGAGGTGATCGAGGCGATCACCACGGCACCGTGGTCGAGGATGAACTCGCCGCGGTCGGAGGTGCTGACCTTGACCGGGTTGGTCGGGCGGCCGGTGTGGCCGTTCGCCGCCGACTGGATGTCGACCGCGCCCTCGTCCTTGAACGAGAGGGCGGCCGGGTCGCTGGCCGGGAAGGATTCCTCGACGGCCTCGTCCACGTTGGTGTGCGGGACTTCTTCGCCGCCGACGTAGTCGTGGATCGATTTGCGGAACGAGTTCTTCGCGTCGGTGAGCTCGATGCGGTCCTGCGGGCGCTTCGGGCCGGCGATCGACGGGACGACCGTCGACAGGTCCAGCTCGATGTACTCGGAGTACTCCGGCTCGTGCGACGGGTCGTGCCAGAGGCCCTGCTCCTTGGCGTAGGCCTCGACGAGCGCGACCTGCTCCTCGGAGCGGCCGGTGAGCTTGAGGTAGCGGACGGTCTCCTCGTCGATCGGGAAGATCGCCGCGGTGGAGCCGAACTCCGGGCTCATGTTGCCGATGGTGGCGCGGTTGGCCAGCGGCACCGCGCCGACGCTCTCGCCGTAGAACTCGACGAACTTGCTGACCACACCGTGCTTGCGCAGCATCTCGGTGATGGTGAGCACGACGTCGGTGGCGGTCACGCCGGTCGGGATCTCGCCGGTGAGCTTGAAGCCCACGACGCGCGGGATGAGCATGGAGACCGGCTGGCCCAGCATGGCGGCCTCGGCCTCGATGCCGCCGACGCCCCAGCCCAGCACGCCGAGGCCGTTGACCATGGTGGTGTGCGAGTCGGTGCCGACGCAGGAGTCGGGGTACGCCTGGCCGTTGCGGGCCATCACCGTGCGCGCGAGGTGCTCGATGTTGACCTGGTGCACGATGCCGGTGCCCGGCGGGACGACCTTGAACTCGTCGAAGGCGCCCTGGCCCCAGCGCAGGAACTGGTAACGCTCGCGGTTGCGCTCGTACTCGATCTCGACGTTGCGCTCGAAGGCGTCGGCGCGGCCGAAGACGTCGATGATCACGGAGTGGTCGATGACCAGCTCGGCGGGGGCGAGCGGGTTGACCTTGTCGGGGTCGCCGCCGAGGTCGGTGACGGCCTCGCGCATGGTGGCGAGGTCGACGACGCAGGGGACACCGGTGAAGTCCTGCATGATCACGCGGGCGGGCGTGAACTGGATCTCGATCGACGGGTCGGCCTTGGCGTCCCAGTTGCCGAGCGCGCGGATGTGGTCGGCGGTGATGTTCGCGCCGTCCTCGGTCCGCAGCAGGTTCTCGAGCAGGATCTTCAGGCTGTAGGGAAGGCGCTGGGAGCCCTCGACCTTGTTCAGGCGGAACACCTCGTACGAGGCGTCGCCCACCTTCAGCGTGTCTTTGGCGCCGAAGCTGTCCTTGCTGGCGGGTGCGGTCACTTCTAACTCCAGTGGCGGGTCAGTTCGGTGAGTTCTCCAGGCCGTTCGGGTCGGCCGGGAGCGAGTCTTGCGCACCCCCACCGTAGGTCCGGACGCGGGATGGCACACCTCGTTCGTCTCCTCAAACAGTACGCCCGTCCTTTTTGACTGGCAAGCCGACACGCGGGTCACGAAGGTCTCATCGACCTGCGGCCGTTCGAGTGACGAAGCGTTCGTCTGTTCGTCCCCCGTTGAGGGGAAATGGTGCCTACGGTGTGTAAGTTCCTGGTGGTGCTTCTGGTAATGCTGTGACGGCAGTGGCACAGTGAGGTCGTTGTTCAAGATCGGGAGGTGGGTGGATCGTGCGTGGTGAAGCCGGGTCTGGGGCCGGTGCCCGCCGTGGCATGACCATCGGCGCGCTCGCCATCGCCCTGTTGCTGGGGGTGACGGGCACGGCCGTCGCGGTTCCGCCGCCTCCGCCGAACCCCAGCGATTCCGAAATCAACTCCAGCAAGGCCGAGGCCAACGCCAAGGCGGGTGACGTCGGCAGGCTCACGAACCAGCTTGCCCAGGCCGAGTCGAAGCTCGCCCAGCTCAACGACGACGTCCAGCTGAAGATGGAAGAGGCCAACAAGGCGAGGGTCGACGCGGAGACCGCGCAGGACGAAGCCGCCCAGGCCGATCGCGACGCGCAGGCCGCCCGCACCGAATCGGACGCGGCGCAGGCCGCCATCGACAAGGCCCGCGCCGACCTCGACCGGTTCGCCGCCGCCAGCTTCCAGCAGGGCAGCAAGATCGGCTCGGTTTCGGCCTATCTGACGGCCAACAGCCCGAAGGAACTGCTCGGCCGCGCCCAGATGCTCGACGCGGTCGGCGGCAGCAGGCTCAACGCGCTCGACACGATGAAGCGCGCGCAGACGGACAAGTCCAACAAGGACGCGACCGCGCGCAAGAAGCTGGAGATCGCGCAGGAGCGCAAGCGCGCGGCCGACGCGGCCAAGCACGAGGCCGACAACGCCCAAAGCGCCGCTCAGCACGCGCAGGACACCCAGGCCGCGCAGAACGAGAAGCTCGAAGCCGACAAGGCGAGTGTCGAGAAGCAGCTCTACGAAGCGCAGCAGAAGGTCAGCGGCCTGCAGGGGCAGCGGCAGCGCTACGAGGACTGGAAGGCACAGAAGGCCCGCGAGGACGAGGAACGCGCCCGTCAGGCCGCTCTCGCCGCGTCGAGGCCCAGCCCCAGCCAGGGCGGCGGTGGCCGTCCGACCGGCAGGCCCGTCCAGTCCGCCCCCGCCGGGGCGAGCGTCGAAGCCGTCGTCCGGCGGGCTTTGTCGCAGCTCGGCGTGGTGTACGCCTGGGGCGGTGGCAACACGTCCGGGCCGACGCGCGGTATCCGCGACGGTGGCACGGCGGACCGTTACGGCGACTACAACAAGATCGGCTTCGACTGCTCGGGCCTGATGATCTACGCGTTCGCCGGGGTGAAGTCGCTCCCGCACTACAGCGGCTACCAGTACAACGCCGGGCGGAAGGTGCCGCTGTCGCAGATGCGCCGCGGCGACATGCTCTTCTGGGGCGGCAGCGCGCGGGGTATCCACCACGTCGCGATGTACCTCGGGAACGGGCAGATGGTCGAGGCGCCGCAGTCCGGTCTGCGGGTCCGCATCGCGCCGGTGCGCTACGGCGGCATCATGCCGTACGCGACCCGCTTGATCGGCTGAGCGTGCCCTACGCGGGGATCGTGCTGGCCGGCGGCGCCGCGCGTCGCCTGTCCGGTGTGGACAAACCCGCGCTCCCCGTCGGCGGGAAGCCGTTGCTTGCCAGGGCTTTGGCCGCGCTCGCGGACGCCGATCCGGTGATCGTCGTCGGCCCGGAACGGCCGGGATTCGGCGACGTCGTCTGGACCCGGGAGCCTTCGCCGGGAACGGGGCCGGTGGCCGCGCTGGCCGCCGGGCTCGCGTTGGTGCGCACGGAGCTCGTCGTGGTGCTGGCCGGTGACCTCGCGGGCGTGCGGAAGTCCACTGTGGACAGGTTGCTGGCCGGCCTCGGGTCCGCCGCGGGCGCGGTGCTGGTCGACGCCTCGGGGGAGCGGCAATGGCTGCTCGGCGCCTGGCGTGCGGAGGCACTGCGCGACGCCCTGCCGGAGACGGTGGAGAACGCGTCGCTGCGGCGGACGCTGGGCGGGCTGGAGATCGTCGAGGTGCCCGGGGAACCGGGCGAAAGCGACGACATCGACACGCCCGAGGATCTGGACCGGCTCTCCTGAGAGCTTCACAGCCGTCATACCGCTGATCGGGTTGGCTACCGTCACGAACGGCTGTGTCACCGACCACTACGGTCACATCCGGACGCATGTACGCAAGCGGGGAACACAGGAGGCACAGTGACCGAGCCCGGCTACGCCGACGGCGCGCAGCAGCAGCCCGGAACGCCGGCGCGGGACGCCCAGTTGCTTGAGCGGACCGTGTTCGAGGTCAAGCGGATCATCGTCGGCCAGGACAGGCTGGTCGAGCGGATGCTGGTCGGCCTGCTGGCCAGGGGGCACCTCCTGCTCGAAGGCGTTCCCGGTGTCGCGAAGACGCTCGCCGTCGAGACCTTCGCGCGCGTGGTCGGCGGTTCGTTCTCGCGGGTGCAGTTCACCCCGGACCTCGTCCCCGCCGACATCCTCGGCACCCGGATCTACCGCCAGGGCGCGGAGCGGTTCGACGTCGAACTCGGCCCGGTGGTGGCGAACTTCGTGCTCGCCGACGAGATCAACCGCGCGCCGGCGAAGGTGCAGTCGGCGATGCTCGAGGTGATGGCCGAGCGGCACGTGTCGATCGGCGGCCAGACCTTCCCGATGCCCGACCCGTTCCTCGTGCTCGCCACGCAGAACCCGATCGAGAACGAGGGTGTGTACCCGCTGCCCGAGGCGCAGCGTGACCGCTTCCTCTTCAAGATCGTCGTCGAATACCCGACGGCCGAGGAGGAGCGGGAGATCATCTACCGGATGGGCGTCACCCCGCCCACCCCGCAAGAGGTGCTGACCCCGGCCGAACTGGTCCGGCTGCAGAACGTCGCTTCGCAGGTCTTCGTGCACCACGCGCTGGTCGACTACGTCGTCCGCCTCGTGCTCACCACCCGCACGCCGAACGACCACGGCCTCGCCGACGTCGCGGGCTGGGTGTCCTACGGTGCCTCGCCGCGCGCCAGCCTCGGCATCATCGCGGCGGCCCGTGCGCTGGCACTGGTCCGCGGCCGGGATTACGTGCTGCCGCAGGACGTCGTCGACGTCGTTCCCGACGTGCTGCGGCACCGGCTCGTGCTGTCCTACGACGCGCTCGCCGACGGCGTGCCCATCGACCACATCATCACGCGGGTGCTGCAGACCGTGCCGTTGCCGCAGGTCTCGGCCCGTCCGCAGGGCGGCGCCGGACAGGGCGGCCCGGTCCCGGCCGGCGCGCCGGTCAGGTAGGGAAGCGTGAAGAACGAGAAGGGCGAACGTCCTTCCTGGGCTCCGCCGGTACTCCGCGGGGAGCGGATGGAGGCGGGCCTGCGCACGCTCGAACTCGACGTGCGCCGCCGTCTCGACGGCCTGCTGCAGGGAAACCATCTCGGCCTGGTGCCGGGGCCCGGTTCGGAACCGGGGGAGGCCCGGCCGTACCAGCCCGGTGACGACGTCCGCCGGATGGACTGGGCGGTCACCGCGCGGACGACGAGCCCGCATATCCGGGAGACCGTCGCCGACCGTGAACTGGAGACGTGGCTGGTTGCGGACGTGTCCGCGAGCCTCGACTTCGGCACCGCGCTGTGCGAGAAGCGCGACCTGGTCGTCTGCGCGACGGCCGCGGTCGCCCACCTCACCGGCGGTGGCGGCAACCGGATCGGCGCGCTCGTCACCAACGGGGCGGGCAGCATCACGCGGATTCCGGCGCGCGGTGGGCTCCCGCACGCGCGGGGACTGGTCCGCAAGATCGCCGAGACCCCGCGTGCCGAAGAAGGTGTCCGCGGGGATCTCGCCGCGGCGCTGGAGAAGCTGCGGCGCCCGCCCCGTCGTCGCGGGCTCGCCGTCGTGATCTCCGACTTCCTCGGCGACACCGAATGGCAGCGGCCGCTGCGCGCGCTCGGCGGGCACCACGACCTCATCGCCATCGAAGTCCTCGACCCGCGCGACATCGACCTGCCCGACGTGGGCACCGTCGTGCTGGCCGACCCGGAGACAGGGAAACAGCGCGAAGTGCACGCTTCGGCCTTGCTGCGCAAGGAATTCGGCGCCGCGGCGCATGCTCACCGGCAGGAGGTCGCGGCCGCGCTGCGCCGCGCCGGTGCCGCGCATCTGGTGCTGCGCACCGATTCGGACTGGATCGCGGACATGGTCCGGTTCGTGGTGGCCCGCAAGCGCCGCTGGTCCGGTGGTGTCGCGTGAGCCTCACCGGATTCGCCTCGCCGTGGTGGTTCCTGCTGCTGCTGGCGGTCGCCGCGGTGGCCGTGGGCTACGTGCTTTCCCAGCGCGCGCGGCGCAAGCGCACCATGCGGTTCGCCAACCTGGAGCTGCTGGAGAAGGTCGCGCCGAAGAGCCAGGGATGGGTGCGGCACGTTCCCGCCATCCTGATCGTGCTTTCGCTGCTGGTGCTCACCGTCGCGCTCGCCGGGCCGACGGCCGAGCAGAAGGTGCCCCGCAACCGGGCCACCGTGATGCTGGTGATCGACACCTCCCTGTCGATGGAGGCGACCGACGTCGCCCCGACCCGGCTGAAGGCGGCCCAGGAGTCGGCGCGTTCGTTCGCGCAGAACATGACGCCGGGGGTGAACCTCGGGCTGATCTCCTTCGCGGGCACGGCGACCGTGCTGGTCGCGCCGACCACCGACCGCGGTGGCGTGGTGAAGGCGATCGACAATCTCAAGCTGGCGCAGTCGACGGCCACCGGTGAAGGGATTTTCGCCGCGTTGCAGTCGATCGAGAGCTTCTCGGCGATCGTGGGCGGCGCCGAAGGCCCGCCTCCCGCCCGGATCGTCCTGATGAGTGACGGGAAGCAGACCGTTCCGG
Organism: Amycolatopsis roodepoortensis; assembly: GCF_024628825.1. Classification (NCBI taxonomy): domain Bacteria; kingdom Bacillati; phylum Actinomycetota; class Actinomycetes; order Pseudonocardiales; family Pseudonocardiaceae; genus Amycolatopsis; species Amycolatopsis roodepoortensis. The sequence goes on along the minus strand of NZ_CP102415.1, from coordinate 753,801 downwards.
ACGACCTGTACGCCCCGCGCGGCGGCTACACGGCGGCGCAGGCGGCGAAGCAGGCACAGGTGCCGATCTCGTCGATCGCGTTCGGGACCACGCACGGTTCGGTCGACATCGACGGCAAACCGCAGGAAGTCAAGGTCGACGTCGAGTCGCTGGAGGAGATCGCCCGGCTTTCGGGTGGCGACTTCTACAAGGCGGCCAGCGCCGAAGAGCTGAAGCGCGTGTACGACGACCTCGGTGAGCAGATCGGGTATGAGCTCAAGGACGCGGACGCGAGCCGTCCCTGGGTGATTCTCGGGACTTTGGTGCTGATGATCGGTGCCGCGGCTTCGCTGTTCCTGGGGCAGAGACTGCCTTAGCGGCCTTTCCGAGAGCGGCGGCAGCGTGTTGCGAAAGCCACTTTCGCAACCTTCAACGTTGCGAAAGTGGCTTTCGCAACGCCTGCGGTTGCGCCAGGGCGGGGAGCTACGGGGTCGCGAAGCCGTTCTGCCGCCAGGCCTCGTAGACGCTGATCGCCGCGGTGTTCGACAGGTTCAGCGACCGGCTCGACGGCAGCATCGGCAGCCGCACCCGGTCGGTCACCTGCGGGGACTCCTGGATCTCGGCGGGCAGCCCCGCCGACTCCGGCCCGAACATCAGGACGTCCCCGGGCTCGTAGGCGACGTCGGTGTGCAGCCGCGTCGCCGAAGCGCTGAACGCGTAGACCCGGGCGGGCAGCAAAGCCGCCCAAGCCGCGTCGAGATCCGCGTGCACGTGGACTCGCGCGAGGTCGTGGTAGTCGAGCCCGGCTCGCCGCAACTGCTTGTCCTCCAGCGTGAAACCGAGCGGCTCCACCAGGTGGAGCTCGCAGCCGGTGTTCGCGGTCAAGCGGATCGCGTTACCCGTGTTGGGCGGGATTTCCGGGCGGTAGAACAGGATGCGGAACACGAGGGTTGATCGTCTTTCGTTCACGGGCGCTTCGCCTGAGCGCGGCCGGGCGGCCATCAAGCCGGACGAGCATGAGGCCCGCCCGTGACCATCCCACCACAGGAGGGCTTCATGCCTTCGCTCCCTCACCCCCTGTCGCGGCGTCGCTTCCTCGGATATGGCTCCGCCGGCGCGGCCGCAGTCCTGCTGGGGACCGGTGCCTGGAACGCCGCCGGCGCGATGCCGCTAGCCAGCGGTGCCGGTAACCCGTTCACCCTCGGTGTCGCGTCGGGCGACCCGTTGCCCGGCGGTGTCGTGCTCTGGACCAGGCTCGCGCCGAAGCCGTACGAGGCCGACGGCTTCGGCGGTATGCCGCGGACACCGGTCCGGGTCGAGTACGAAGTGTCGCTCGACGAGCGTTTCCGCGCCGTCGTCCGCCGCGGATCCGTGGTCGCCACGCCCGAACTCGGTCACTCCGTGCACCCCGAGGTCCACGGCCTCGCGCCGGACCACGAGTACTTCTACCGTTTCCGCACGGGTGGCGAGATCTCGCCGGTCGGGCGCACCCGCACGGCGCCGGTCGCGTGGTCGTCGCCGCGCGAGCTGAACTTCGCGTTCGCGTCCTGCCAGAGCTGGGAGGCCGGGCACTTCACCGCCTACGACCACATGGCGGCCGAGGATCTCGACCTGGTCGTGCACCTGGGCGACTACCTCTACGAAAGCGGTGTCACGGGTGTCGGCCGCGGAACGCCGGTGGGGCCGCAGTTCAAGGGCGAGACCTTCGACCTGGCCCGCTACCGGCTCCAGTACGCGCTCTACAAGTCCGAAGCGCCGCTGATGGCAGCGCACGCCGCCTTCCCGTGGATCCACGTCAACGACGACCACGAGGTGGAGAACAACTGGGCGGGCGACATCTCGCAGATCGACAAGGAACCGGATCAGGACCGCGCGGTGTTCCGGCAGCGGCGGGCCGAGGCGTTCCAAGCGATGTACGAGCATCTGCCGTACCGGATCGCGCAGCTGCCGAAGGGGCCGGACGCGCGTCTCCACCGGCGGCTGAGCTACGGCACGCTGGCCGACTTCACCATGCTCGACACCCGCCAGTACCGTGACGACCAGCCGTGCGGTGACGGCCAGTCGGCGAACTGCACGGAACGGTTCGACGAGAACCGCACCCTGCTCGGCTCGGAGCAGCGGAACTGGCTGCTCGACGGCTTCTCCCGGTCCCGCGCGCGGTGGCAGATCCTCGGCAACCAGGCGCCCATGGGCCAGACCGACACCGACGCGGGCGAGGCGACGAACGTCCACCTCGACCCGTGGGACGGCTACGTCGCCGACCGCGACCGCGTGCTCGCCGCCGCGCAGGACCGCGGCGTGCGGAACCTGGTGGTGATCACCGGCGACCGGCACCAGAACTACGCCTGGGACCTCAAGCGCGACTTCACCGATCCCGATTCGCCCACCGTGGCGAGCGAGTTCGTCGGGACGTCGATCACCAGCGGCGGCAACGGCGCCGACATGACTCCGGCCGGTGAGAACTTGCTGAAGGCCAACCCCCACATGAAGTTCTTCAACAGCCAGCGCGGGTACGTCCGGGTCAACGTCAACCGGCAGCGCTGGCGGAGCGACTTCCGGGTGGTTCCGTTCGTCAACACCCCCGGCGCGCCGATCAGCACGCGCGCCAGCTACGTCGTCGAAGACCGGCGGCCCGGCGTTCAGTCCGGCTGAGCGGGCAGGAGGGCGGCGTACACCTCGCGCACCGACGCGGGTGGCGCCGCCTTCATGAGCGTCTTCGGATCGACGAAGACGTACCGGGTCTTCACCTCGGTGCACAGGTCACCGCCGCGGGTGATCTCGAAGTCGATGATCAGCGAGGTCGTCCCGAGGTGGTCCAGGTACACGGCCACGACCAGTTCGTCGTCGTAGCGGCAGGGCGCGCGGTAGCGGAGGTTGGATTCGGCGACGACGACGTCGACACCGCGGGCCAGTGCCTCCTGGTGGGAGCCGAAGAGGGTCTTCTCCACTTCGAACATGGCCATGTCCACATAGGCGAGGTAGTTGGCGTTGAACACGATGCCCTGCCCGTCGCATTCGTGGTAGCGCACGCGCAGCGGCATTTCGACGATCGGTTTCCGTGGCTCGGTCACGGTTCCAACCTACGTGAAGGCCCCCTTCCCGCGGCTGAGCCGGGGGAAGGGGGCCTTCACGCGCGTCCGCTCACTCGATGAAGTCGATGTTCGGGTGACGCGGCGACTCGCCGTCGAACAGGTGCCGGTCCCGGCCCTTCAGATGCAGATCGAAGAACGCGCCGATGTAGTCCCGTTGCGCGGCCAGCGAACGGCGGGGATCGATCGTGCCGATGACGGCCTCACGCTTCTCCGGCGCCACCCGCGAACCGAGCTGCGGCACCACGACCTGGAGATCGCTGTACGCCATGTGCGTGCTTCCGCCGCGCAGCAGCAGGTCCCGCTTCCAGCCCCGCTGGTTCGCCCAGAAATCCGCCCAGCTGCGGTCGAAGTCGGGCTGCCGGTGCGTGTGCTCCAGCGGCTTGCCGTTCTCGTCGACACCCTCGGCGCCCATCAGCAGGAACGGCCGGTCGAGACCGCGTTTCGTGACCTCACCGGGTACGTAGGCGCTGCCGGGCGGGTAACCGAACGCGGTCGCCATCGCGCCGTCGAGGTTGATCCCCGCGTCGACCCGGCGGTCGTGGACCATCGTCTCGCCCGCGGTGAACCCGCCGTAGGAGTGACCGTAGGCGCCGACCCTGGACAGGTCGAGCGACCAGCCGAGCCCGCGGGGGAGCGGCCGGTTCTCCGCGTCCGGGTTCTGCCCGCGGGTGATCTTCGCCAGCTGGTCGAGGACGAACCGGCTGTCGGCGACCCGCGCGTCGAGCGCCTTCTTCATGAAGTCGGGGCCTTCGCCCGAGACGGCCGTTTCGAGCCGTCCGCCGGGGAACTCGACCGCGGCGCTCTCGTAGGTGTGCGAGAGCGAGACGACGACGTACCCGCGGCTCGCCAGGTCGTCGACGATCGCCGTGTACGTCTCCCGCGGCCCGCCGAAACCGGGGGAGAAGAGCGCCACCGGCTTCGGTGCGCCGTGCGCCGCGGGGACGCCGATCTCGGCCCGCCGCTTCGCCGACGCCCAGTCGATGGAGCCCGCGGGGAGACCGAGGTAGTCCTCGCTCGCCAGCACCTGGTCGATGACGGAGCTCATCCCGGGCGTGAACCACGGCGCGCGCGGGCCGTCGGCGAACCGGTCCGCCGGATAGGTGACGGTGACCATGAGTTCCCGGCGCCGCTCCGGTTTCCACGGGTCGGGGCGGGACGGGTCGACGAGGTGGAGATCGGTCGTGCCGACCTCGTGGTGGCCGGTGAGGGCCGGTGCGGTGAGCTTGGCCTGGTCGGCCGCGACGGCGGGAGCCGCCGTGGCGAGCCCGCCCGCGAGCGCGAGGCCCGCGATCAGCGCCGAACCCCGCATCACCCTGGTGTGTCTCGATCCCACTGCGGGAGTCCTTCCGGATCGGGGCGGCCCGACGGCCGCCTGTTTCCGACCATGGCAGCGCCCCGGTGCGACGCGCATCCCTCTGAAGATGGAGCCCGGATCACCCGTGCAGGGCACGGTAGGCCGAGGCGGCCCCGGGATGCAGCGGGACCTTGCCGGTGCCGATCAGCGTCCGGACGTCGAGGAACTGCGTCCCCACCGCGGCCGCCGGGACGAGATCGGCGGCGTGCCCGGCCAGTACCCGGGTCACCGCCGCGGCGACGTCGTCCGGCAGGGAAGGGGCCGCCAGCAGCAGGTTCGCGACGCCGATGGTCCGCAGCTCGCCCACGCCCTGATAGGCCTGCGCCGGGACGTGGACCTGGTCGTACACCGGGCCGTAGCCGGCGCGCAGGGCGGGGAGATGGGCGTCGAGCGGGAGAAGGGTGATCGGGGTGGTCCGGTTCAGTTCGGTGAGCGCGGGGGTCGGGATCCCACCGGACCAGAGCAGCGCGTCGACCTCGTGGGCCGCCAGCGCGTTGATCGCTTCACCCAGAAGGAGGTTCTTGGCCTTCACCGGGACCCCGGCACGGGCGAACAGGCGCGTGCTGAACACCGCGACACCGGATCCGCTCGCGCCCATCGCCACCGGCCGCCCGGTCAGATCGGCGAGGGAGCGCACTCCGCCGTCCACCCGGACCACGAGCTGGTGGTAGTTCTCGTAGACGCGGCCGATGGCCGAGAACGCGATCGGCACGGAGAACGGCTCCGCACCGGCGAAGGCGGACTCGGCGACGTCGCCGAGGACGAGTCCGAGATCGGCCCGGCCGTCCCGTAGCCGCCGCAGGTTCTCGACACTGGCTTCGGTGGCGACGGCGCTCGCCCGCAGCCGTGGTTCCGCCTGGTTCAGCCGCTGGGCGAGGAGTTCCGCGAAGGCGAGATAGAAACCGCCGCTCTCGCCCGCCGCGATGAAGACCTCACGCTCCGGGCCCTGATAGCCCGTGGCCGAACATCCGGCGATCGTCGCGAGCCCGGCGAGGAGTGCGGTGCGCCTGGTGACCGTCATGCCTTTTCCCCCGCCGCGAGAGGAAGTTCGACGCGGACCTCGAGCCCGTGCGGTTTCGCCTCACGCAATTCGAGTTTCCCGCCCCTGGCGAGCACGTGCTGGCTCGCGATCGCGAGGCCGAGGCCCGTGCCGCGTGGCGCGCCGTCGCCCCCGGCCCGCCAGAAGCGTTCGGTCGCGCGCTCCCGGTCCTCTTCGGACAGTCCGGGACCGTTGTCGGACACGAAGAGCGTCGCTGTCGTGTCACCGATCTCGTAGCCGGTGGTGATCGTGGCGCCGCGTCCCGCGTAGTGCACCGCGTTGTCCAGCAGGACGTCCAGCACTTGGGCCAGTTCGCTTTCCTCACACCGCACCGGAACCGGCTCGTCGTGGCCTTCCGAAGCCGCGAGGCCGACTCCGGCGTCTTCGGCCGAAGGACGCCACGCGTCGACCCGTTCGGCCAGGACGGCCGGAAGATCGCAGGGTTCGTCACCGGATTCACCGGCGGCGAGCCGGGTCGCGGCGCTTTCGGCGAGCGCCAGCGCGAGCAGGCCGTCGAGCAGGGACTCCAGCCGTTCGACCTCCGCGACGGTCGCGCGATAGGCCCGCTGGCCGTCCCCGTCGACCTGGGCGGCCAGCGAATCCACCCGCAACCGCAGGGCGGCCATGGGATTGCGCAGCTGGTGCGAGGCGTCCGCGACGAGCCGCCGCTGCTGTTCGGACGCTTCGACGACGGCGTCGGACATCCGGTTGAACGACGTCGCGAGGGAACGCAGCTCGCGGGGCCCGGCCCGGTCGGGAACCTGGGCGCGATGCCCTTCGGTCACCGCCTGCACGCCGGTCTCCAGTTCGTGCAACGGCCGCACCATCCAGCGCGCCAGCAGGACCGCGAGCAGCACGAACACGGCCGCGACCAGCACCGCGCCCGCGACGATCGCGGACCAGCGGGCGGCGACGTCGGCCGCCGCCGTGGTCACCGACGCGCGGAGCACCACCACGCCGGCCACCCGGGTCCCGGTGCCCACCGGACGGGCGAAATGGACCGGATCGGACGACCACGGGCTCAGCTGTTCGGGGCCTTTGGCGGGCTGGTTGCGGAGCGCGGCCTCGACCAGCGAACGGACCACGGGTTCGGCGGCCGTCATCCCGCCGGTCTCCACCAGCGGCACCCCGCGCGCGTCGACCACCACGACGGCCTCGCCGTATAACGACGAATACCGCTCGGCGTCGACCGCCAGCGCGGTCGGGTCGGCGGCGTCGACGGCCTGCTGTGCCAGGACGACGAACCGGTCGACGTCGGCGTTGCGGGCGATCACCAGTTGCTGTGTCCGCTGCGCGGCGGTCGAACCGAACAGCGGGATCGCGAACGCGGCGACCACGGTCAGCGCGAGCGCGACGAGGACCACCAGCAGCCGGGTGCGCACCGGTCAGTCCCGGCCGAGCCGGTAGCCGAAACCCCGGATCGTGGTCAGCAATCCCGGCCTGTCGAGCTTCGCGCGCAACTGGGTCAGGTGCACGTCCAGCGACCGGGAGACGGCGAGATACGCGTCGCCCCAGACCTCGTCCATCAGCTGCTGACGGCTCACCGCCGTGCCCGGGCGGGCGGCGAGCACGGCCAGGACGGCGAACTCCTTGGCGGTGAGCCCGATGTCGTTCCCGCCGACCAGCACGCGGCGCGCGCCGAGGTCGATCTCGACGTCTTCGACACGGACGACGCCGTCCTGAGGGGCGGCGGAGACGGCGGCGCGGCGGACGACCGCGTCCATCCTCGCCAGCAGCTCGGCCAGGCGGACGGGTTTGGTCAGGTAGTCGTCGGCGCCGAGCCGCAGCCCGCGCACCACGGACCGTTCGTCCCCACTCGCGGTGAGCACGAGCACCGGCACCGGCGAGACCTGCCGGACCTTCCTGAGGACGTCGAGCCCGTGCATGTCGGGCAGGTTGAGATCCAGCAGGATCACGTCGGCCGCGCGATGCCGGTGCAGCGCGTCGCTGCCGCGGATCGCGTGGGAGACGGTGTGGCCGCGCGTTTGCAGCGCTTCGGCGAGCGCGTCGGCGACACCGGCGTCGTCCTCGACGAGCAGCACCCGCACGGCCACACCTTCCCGCCTAGCCTTCGCGGCCGGACACGAGCTCGGGCTCGGGCCGCTTCTTCTTGTCCAGCTCCGAGGTCTTCGAGGTTTCCCGCATTGTGCCGTACACGATGAGCGACACCAGGACACAGCCCGCGACGTAGTAGAAGAACACCGATTCGTGGCCTGCCCCCTTGAGCGCCTGCGCGATGAGCTCGGCCGTGCCGCCGAAGATCGCCACGGTGAGCGCGTAGGGGAGGCCGACGCCGATCGCGCGGATCTTCGTCGGGAACAGCTCGGCCTTCACGATCGCGTTGATCGAGGTGTACCCGGTGACGATCACCAGGCCGGCCAGCATCAGCAGGAAGGCGAGCACCGGCTCCTTGGTCCCGCCCATCAGCGTCATGATCGGGACGGTCAGCAGGGTGCCGGCGATCCCGAAGAACATCAGCAGCGGGCGGCGGCCGATCCGGTCGGACAGCTTGCCCGCGAACGGCTGCAGGATCGCGGCGACGAGGATCGCGCAGAACAGGATCAGCGTCACCGTCCGGCGCGGGATGCCCGCGGTGTTCTCCATGAACTTCTGGCTGTAGGTGGCGAAGGTGTAGAACGACACCGTGCCGCCGAGGGTGAGGCCGACGACGAGCGCGATCTCCTTGGGATACTTGATCAGCGCCCGCAGCGTGCCCTTGTCGCCCGCGTCCTTGCCGGTGCCCGACGCCTTGGTCTCCTCGAAGCTGGCCGATTCGTCCATCCCTCGGCGCAGGACCATCACGACGACGGCGGCGAGCGCGCCGACGACGAAGGCGATCCGCCAGCCCCACGAGGTCAGCTGCTGCTCGGTCAGGATGGCCTGCAGCAGCAGCTGGAGACCGAGCGCCAGCAACTGGCCGCCGTACAGCGTCACGTACTGGAAGCTGGAGTAGAAACCGCGTTTGCCCGGGGTGGCCACTTCGGACAGATAGGTCGCGGAGGTCGAATACTCGCCGCCGACCGAGAGGCCCTGGATGAGCCGGGCCACCAGCAGCAGGATCGGCGCGGCGATCCCGATCGTGGCGTAGGTCGGCGTCAGCGCGATCATCAGCGATCCCGCCGCCATCAACGTGACGGAAAGCACGAGTGCGCTTCGTCGCCCGAACCGGTCGGCGAACCGGCCGAGCATCCAGCCGCCGAGCGGCCGCATGAGGAAGCCGACGGCGAACACCGCCGCGGTGCCGAGGAAGGCCGCCGTCGTGTCCTTGGTGGGGAAGAAGGACTTGGCGAAGTACGTGGTGAAAGCGGCGTAGGCGTACCAGTCGTACCACTCGACCAGGTTGCCGATCGAGCCGCGCAGCACGTTGCCGACGACTCGACGTTCGCTCACGGGCGGCGTGGATTCGCCGATCCGGGTTGTCATCTTTGACCTCCTGTGTTCCGGCTCACGGTGAACAATCCGTGACGGCCGGGCAAGGTTTCGGCGCGCTTCCTAACATCCGCTTAGGACGGTCGCGGTTACCCGGAGGTAGGGGTGGCGCGGCTCCGGCGCGAACCTGGCGAGCCGATAACCTCAGTGCCGTCAGCGCGACAGGACGAGGCGAGGAGAGCTGAAGTGGGACGGTCGGTACTGGTCACCGGCGGCAACCGCGGCATCGGTTTGGCGATCGCGAAGGACCTCGCGGCGCAGGGGCACAAGGTCGCGATCACGCACCGCGGTTCCGGCGCGCCCGAAGGCCTCTTCGGGGTGCAGGCCGACGTCACCGACGCCGAGCAGATCGACGCCGCCTTCAAGCTCGTCGAGGAGCACCAGGGCCCGGTCGAGGTCCTCGTCGCGAACGCCGGCATGACCGACGACACCCTCCTCATGCGCATGAGCGAGGAGCAGTTCACCCGCGTGGTCGACGCCAACCTCACCGGCGCGTACCGGGTCGCCAAACGCGCTTCCCGCGGCATGCTGCGCGGCAAGTGGGGGCGCTACATCTTCATCTCGTCCGTCGTCGGGCTCACCGGGTCCGCCGGTCAGGTCAACTACGCGGCGAGCAAGGCCGGTCTCGTCGGTCTCGCCCGCTCGCTCGCGCGTGAGCTGGGCTCGCGCAACATCACCTCGAACGTCATCGCGCCGGGCTTCGTCGCCACGGACATGACCGACGAGCTCGGCGAGGACCGCAAGAAGGAGATCCTCGCCCAGGTCCCCTCCGGCCGGTACGCCGAGCCGTCGGAGATCGCCGCCGCCGTCCGCTACCTCGCCTCCGAAGAGGCCGGTTACGTCAACGGCGCGGTGCTGCCGGTCGACGGCGGCCTCGGCATGGGCCACTGACGTCCCCGTTTTTCCCGTACTGATCGCAAACCCACTCCGGACTGGAGGTCCCGTGCCAGGACTGCTCGAAGGCAAGCGCCTGCTGATCACCGGCGTCATCACCGACGCCTCGCTCGCGTTCCACGCGGCCAAGATCGCGCAGCAGGAGGGCGCGAAGGTCGTGCTCACCGGCTTCGGCAGGCTGTCGCTCGTCGAGCGCATCGCCAAGCGTCTCCCCGAGGAGGCGCCGGTGCTGGAGCTGGACGTCACCAACCAGGAGCACCTCGACTCGCTCGCCGACCGGGTGCGTGAGCACGTCGACGGGCTCGACGGCGTGCTGCACTCGATCGGGTTCGCCCCGCAGTCCTGCCTCGGCGCGCCGTTCCTGGACGCCCCGAGCGAGGACGTGAAGGTGGCCGTCGACGTCTCGGCGTACTCCTTCAAGGCGCTCGCGGTCGCGACGCTGCCGCTGCTCTCGCGCGGTTCGTCGATCGTCGGCATGGACTTCGACGCGCGCGTCGCGTGGCCCGCCTACAACTGGATGGGCGTGGCGAAGGCGGCGCTGGAGTCGGTGAACCGGTACCTGGCGCGGGACCTGGGCCCGCAGGGCATCCGGGTCAACCTGGTCAGCGCCGGCCCGATGAAGACCATGGCCGCGAAGTCGATCCCCGGTTTCGCCGACCTGGAGAACGGCTGGGGCGACCGCGCGCCGCTCGGCTGGGACAGCTCCGACCCGGACCCGACGGCGAAGTCCGTCTGCGCCGTGCTGTCGGACTGGCTGCCCGCCACCACCGGCTCGATGATCATGGTCGACGGCGGCCTGCACGCCACCGGTTTCTAGGTCTTTTCAAGCCCGTGAAGGCCTCTTCCCCCGGCTCAGCCGAGGGAAGAGGCCTTCATCGGCGGGGTCACTAGGCTTGCGGCCATGTCCGAAAGTCTCACCAGCCACCTCGCCCAGCTGGAACAGCAGCGAGTCGAGGCGCTGCTCACCGTCGACACGGCCGTGTTCGACGCGCTGCACGACCCCGCCTACCAGCTGTGCAACCCGACCGGGACGGTCTGGGACAAGGCCGAGTACCGGCGCCGTCTGACGACCGGCGAACTGGCCTACAGCCGGCTCGAAACGACCTCCGAGATCGATGTCCTGGCGTCCGAGACGCTCGCCGTGCTGCGCTACCGCTGCCTGATCGCCCTAAGCGTCGACGGCACCGACATCCCCGCCCACGAGTGCTGGCACAGCGACACCTACATCCGCGCCGAAGACGGGCAGTGGAGGTGCCGGTACTCGCAGGCCACCGGCATCATGGACCCCGCCATCCCTGCGGCGGCGGGCTAGAGGACGGCGTTCGCGACGTGCCACGAGTCCTCGAGCAGCAGGTACTTGGTGATCAGGCCGTCGTCGTTCACCTCGAACTCGATGGTGAAGGCCGTCTGGATCACCTTGCCGGTGCTGCGGATAGTCGAGCGCAGGCGCCCGATCGCGACCGCGTGCGGCCCGTCGACGAGGACGCGCTCGACGTCGAACCGGTCCTTCACGAGCCCCTTGTCGAGCAGCTCGAAGAACTCGCGGATCTCCGCCCGGTTCCGGCGCGGGCCGATCCACGGGACGAGTTCGGTGGCACCGGGGATGTCCCACGTGACGTTGTCGGCGAACAGTTCCGTGGCGCCGTCAGTGTCTCCTGTGGACATTCGGCGGAAGAACTCGTCGAGGGTGGATCGCGTTCGTTCGGACATGATTCTCCTTACTGGGTAACGGGTTCGCGAAGCAGGCGGATGTCGTCGGTGCGCTGGACACCGGCGGCGAAGGTCAGCGCGACGACGGTGGCGGCGCCGAGCCCGACGCTCACCCACGCGACGCTGGGATAGCCGAGACCGGCGTCGATCGATTCGCCGCCGAGCCACGGGCCGACGGTGTTGCCGACGTTGAACGCGGCGGTCGTGCTCGCGCCGACGAGGGTGGGCGCGTTGCCCGCCACGGCGAAGGCGCGGACGTTCAAGGCGGGATTGACCCCGAATCCGGCGACGCCGAACAGGAACACGGCGAAGATCGCGAGCGGGGTCGCCGGGCCCGAGAGCGCGAGCAGGATCAGGGCGACCAGTGCGACGGCGAGGCCGCCGTAAAGGGTCGCGAAGGGCCTCGCGTCGGCGAGCCTGCCGCCGGCGGTGATGCCGATCAGCGCGCCGAGCCCGAATAGGGACAGAACTCCCGGCACCCAGCTTTCCGGCAGGCCGGCGACCTCGGTCAGCAAGGGCGCGAGGTAGCTGAAGGTCGCGAAGATCATCGCCTGCGCGAGCGCGATCACGCCGAGTGCCAGCCAGAACCGGCCGCCGCGGTAAAGCCGCAGTTCGGTCGCGACGTCGGTCTTGTCCTGGCCGTTCTGTGTCTCCGGGACCAGCGCGAAGACTCCGATCAACGCGAGCACGGTGAGTGCCGTGACCGCCCAGAAGGCCGCCCGCCAGCCCGCGTGCTGGCCGAGGAAGGTCCCGGCGGGAACGCCGGCGATGTTCGCGACGGTGAGGCCGCCGACCAGGATGGCCAGCGCGCGGCCACGGCGCTCGACCGGGACCAGCGCGACGGCGGTGGCCGCCGCGACCGCCCAGAATCCGGCGCAGGCGACCGCGCTGACGACGCGTGTCGCGAAGAGCAGGGCGTACCCCGAGCCCAGCGCGCCGACGACGTGCGAGAGCCCGAAGACGACCAGCAGGGCCATCAGGGTGGCGCGCCTCGGCACCCTCAGGGTCGCGATCGCGAGCAGGGGAGCGCCGACGACCATGCCGATCGCGAAGGCCGAGATGAGCAGCCCGGCCTCCGGGATGCCGACGTTCAGATCGGCCGCCATCCCCGGCAGCAGGCCGGTGATCATGAACTCGGACGTGCCGAGCGCGAACACGCTCAGTCCGAGTACGCAGACTGCCAAAGGCACGGAAGTTCCTCCAGTTTTGTATTGATCAGTCCAAAATGTGGGCGGCGTTGCGCACAGGGGTTGTTTCGGTCTACTTCGCGGCGATCGCGTCCAACGCGATGGCGGCGACGGACTCCATGGCCGCCCGGCCGGCGCCTCGGCGGGACATCAGCCGGAGGCCGGCGACGGTGCTGTGGGCGAACTCGGCGATCGCACCGGGGTCGCGGCCGCCGTCGATCGTCCCGTCGAGCTGCCCTTCCTTGGCGCAGGCCGAAAGCAGGGCGAGGTGCCGCCGGGTGTCGGCGTCGATCCGCGCCTTGATCTCGGCGTCGCGCTCGCCGAATTCGGCCACCGTGTTGACCACGAGGCAGCCTCGTCCGGGATGTTCGGCTTCTTCGTCGATCGTGTACGCGAACAGGGCGCGGAACCGCTCGACGCCGGTCCCGGATTCCTCCAGCAAAGCCGTCCTGGCCACGATCCCGCGATCGGCGTAGTGATCGAGCGCGCGCATGAACAGTTCGTGCTTGCTGGTGAAGGTGTTGTAGATGCTGCTGCGGCCCAAACCGGTGGCTTCGCAGAGGGCCTGTGTCGATGTGCCCTCGTAGCCGCGTGCCCAGAACGCGTCCATGGCGCGCCCGATCGCGGCGCGCTCGTCGAATTCCTTCGGCCTGGCCATGGAAGTGACCGTACCAGGTTTTGGATCGGTCGGTTCAAAATGGGCCGGGTCAGCGTGCGGGGCGCCACAGCGGCAAGATGGCGGGGTGGGTTACGACGCGCTGCTTTGGCTTTCGTTCGGTGGTCCCGAGGGGCCCGACGAGGTGATGCCGTTCCTGGAGAACGTCACGCGGGGCCGTGGGGTCCCCCGGGAACGACTGCTCGAGGTCTCGGAGCACTACCAGCACTTCGGCGGGGTCTCGCCGATCAACCGGCTCAACCGGGACGCGATCTCCGCGGTGGAGAAGCAGCTCGCGGCCGCCGGGATCGAGCTGCCCGTCCACTTCGGCAACCGCAACTGGCGGCCGATGGTCGAGGACACGCTCGCCGAGATCACCGAGGCGGGTGCCCGGCGCGTGCTGGTCTTCCCGACGAGTGCGTACGGCGGCTACTCCGCCTGCCGCCAGTACGACGAGGACATCGAGCGTGCCCGCGCGGCGGTCGGCGACGGCGCGCCGGAACTGGTGAAGCTGCGGCAGTTCTTCGACCACCCGCTGTTCATCGCCGCCTTCGCCGACGCGGTCCGGGCCGCGCACGCGAAGCTGGGCAACAAGCCCGGGACCCGCACGGTGTTCTGCGCCCACTCGGTGCCCGAGTCCGCCGACACCGCGTCCGGTCCGCCGTCGGAAGGCGGACGGCGGTACTCGCGCCAGATCGCCGAGGCCGCGCGCCTCGTCGCCGCCGAAGCGGGGATCGAGACCTACGACGTCGTCTGGCAGTCGCGCTCCGGCCCGCCGCAGGTGCCGTGGCTGGAGCCGGACATCGTCGACCACATCGACGCGCTGCACGCGGAAGGCGTCACCTCGGTGGTCGTCTGCCCGGTGGGTTTCGTGTCCGACCACCTCGAGGTGATCTGGGACCTCGACAACGAGGCCGCCGAGCGGGCCGCGGAGCACGGCATGGGCTTCGCGCGGGCCGCGACGCCGGACACCGACCCGCGTTTCGCCGAACTCGTCGTGGAACTGGTCAGGGAGCACACCGAGGGGCTGCCGCCACGGAAGCTGTCGCCGTTCCCGGCGGCCGGGTGCACGGTCAACGGCGCGCCTTGCGCGATCGGATGCTGCGAGCCCGCGAAGAGGCCCGCTCGCCCTTAAGTGCCCAGTCCTCGTGAGTGGTAAAGACGGTTCTAACCGTCTTTACCACTCACGAGACCGAGTCCCGCCATGCCACCGCTGCCCTTCCTCCGGCATTACGTGAAGGACCCCTTCATTGCGCCGAGCGCAGTGAAGGGGTCCTTCACGTACTTGGTGAGGTGCGAAGGTCGAGTTTCTTCGGCTGAGCCGAGGAGAGGAGGCCTTCACGGACCTTCGACCAAGGCCACGTCCGGTAGATGCCTCAGACCCCTTGGTCGTAACCGGCCTCACCACTCACGAGGCCGATCGTCATCGGGCCGCGATCCGAGACAGGTGCAGGTCGATGAGGGCGATGGCCTCGTCGCCGGACTGGTAGCCGAGCAGCACCGCGTCGCCGAGGCCGGACACCAGCGCGAGCAGGAGGTCGGCCTCCCTGACCGGGTCGATGGCGGGCAGGAGGTCGCCCGCCTCCCGTGCGACGGAAAGCAGGGCCGCCACCGCGTCGCGGAGCTGGCCGTGCCCGGTCCGGAAGTGGCCGGCGATCTCCGGATCCTTGAGCGCGCGCACCACGAAGGCGTTGGCGACGAGCGCGTGGTCCCGGCCCGCCTCGTCCAAGGGCAGTAGGGCGACGAGCAGGTCCCGGACGCTCGGTTCGGACGGTGTGGCGATGCGCTTCTCGACGCCACCCCGCAGGGTGGTCGTCGCGTACCGCAGCATCTCGTCCCGCGACGAGAAGTAGTGCTGGACGGACCCCTTCGAGATACCGGCTTCGGCCGCGACCTCATTCAGGCTCACCCCTTCGAGTCCCCGGTCGGCCGCGATGCGGCGAACGGCCGCGGCGATCTGCCGCCGCCGGTCCTCGTGATCGACTCGTTTGGGCACCCGTACTCCTTTTCGCAGTCCGATCGGATTGCCAACTTCTCACCAACTGTTTACAATCCGATCGTACCGTAAAAGGAGGGGTGAGAATGAAGGTGGGCGGATTCGCCTCGCCGGAGGCGCGCGCCGAGTACGAGGCCGTCTACGAACGGGGTATGGCGGCTTTGCCCGCGCCGGCCGGGATCCACGACGTCCGGACGGCGTTCGGGGTGGCGCGCGTGTACCGGTTCGGGCAGCCGGGTGCGACGCCGATCGTGCTGCTGCCCGGCCGCGCGGGGACCGCGGTGATGTGGGAACCCAACCTCGCCGCGCTGCTCGCGCACGGCGAAGTGTTCGCGGTGGACCTCATCGGCGAAGCGGGCCGCAGTGAACAGACCGCCCCGATCCGTGACGGCGCGGACCAGGCCGCGTGGCTGAGCACGGTGCTCGCCGAACTCGCCCTGCCGTCCGCGCACCTGATCGGGTACTCGTTCGGTGGCTGGCTCGCGACCAACCTCGCGGTGCGGGCACCGGAACGGCTGAAATCGCTCACCGTGATCGACCCTGTGCTGACGTTCGGCGGGCTGACCGCGGGACTGGTCGTCCGCGCGACGCTCGCCGCGATCCCCTGGATCGGCCGATGGGCGCGCCCGTCGTTCCTCGACTGGATCTCCGGCGGCGCGGAGGTCGACGCCACGGATCCGGTCGCGCGGGTGATCGACGAGGGAATGCGGACCTACCGCATCGCCCTGCCGTCCCCAAGGTTGTTCACCGACGAGCAACTGCGCTCCCTGCGGCTGCCTGTGCTGGCCCTCATCGCCGGGCGCAGCGTCATCCACAACCCGGAACGCGCGGCGGCCCGCGCCCGTGAGTTCCTGTCGCGAGGTCAGGTCGAGCTGTGGCCGTCGGCGACCCACGCCATTGCCGGCGAATCCGCTGCCGAGGTCAACGCGCGCGTCCTGAAGTTCCTGGCCGAATGCGAGACGGACTCGTGAGCGCGCGCGGCAAGAACCCCACGCTGTCCTTGCTGCTCTGGGACGTCGCGCTCCCGCTGGCCGCCTACTACGGGCTGCGGCTCGCCGGGCAGACCGAGCAGGTCTCGCTGCTGGCCGGGGCGGGGGTGGCGGCGGCCCGGATCGCGTGGGTCGCGGTCCGGGACCGGGCCTTCGACGGTTTCGCCGCGTTGCTGGCCGGTGTGCTCGGCGTCGGGCTGGTCCTTTCGCTGGTCACCGGGGACGCGAAGTTCCTGTTGCTGAAGGAATCCTTCGCCACCGCGACCGCCGCGATCGTCCTGCTGCTCAGCTGCTTCAGCCGCACCCCGATGGTGCTCGTGGCCGTGCGGGCCGGTTCCAGCGCGGCGAAACGCACGGAGATCGACCGGCTGAGCGACGGGGTCCCCGGTTTCAGGCGGGCGTTCACCCGGATGTCGGCGGTCTGGGGCGTGGCGCTGCTGCTGGAGGCCGCGATCCGGGTGCCGCTGGTCTACACCCTGTCGGCCGACGTGATGAACGCGCTCAGCGTGGTCCTGCTGCTCGCGGTCATCGGCGGGCTTTCCCTGTGGTCCGTCCGCTATGCCGAGAAAGTCCTGAAAAGGCACACCGTGGCCACGTGAAGACCTATGGGTGCCTGTCCGCTTGTTCGGCGAACACTCGCACCGCTTCGTTGATCGCCGCGTACCGGGCGTTGCGGACCGCTTCGGTCAGCGGCCGCAGCGCCTCCGCCCGCCGGAGCGCCGCCGACGAAGAGAGCGCGCCGCCCGGGTCGTCGGCTTCGGCGATGGCGAGGATCGCCGCGATCTCCTGGGAACGCTGGAGCACCCGAAGCGCCCTGCTGGGCATCCCGGCAGGCCAGGGCGCGTCGGTGGCGGCCCGGAGCCGCGCCGAAAGTTCCGCCCGCACCCCTGGCCGCTCGCTGGCGACGTCCAGTGACTGAAGGGCACCCGCGCTCGCGCGGATCGCGTCGGTCAGGCCGTGTTCGGCCTCGCCCAGCGGGCGGTATTCGAGGATGCCCGGCATCGGTACCGAGTACACCGTCCACCGCATGAGCCCTTCGGCGATCGCCTCGGGGACCACTCCGTAACCGAGGTCCGGCAGCAGGACGGCCTCTCCGATCCGCAACGCGGCCTCGGTGAACGGTCCGCCGCCACCCAGGCCACGCACGTCGCCGGGGACCGGAAGCAGGAGCTGCATGCTCTTGGCGCCCTGCGCGCGCAGGGCGAGCAGCAGCTGGACCGGGGTCGCCGCCCGGTTGAACGCGAGCGGCAGGTCGAACGCCTCGGCGGCCGCCGCGTCCGCGGCGACGAAGTCGTGGGCGTCGCCCCAGACCTGCAGGGCGTCAAGGACGTCGTCGGAGGCGGCGGCTCCGTTCAGCCACGCCGAAGACCAGACCGCGAGGGTCGCACTAGGACGGCACACCGGACTGATTTTAGTCGTGCTTCGGCGAAACCCGGCTATGGGAGGGTTAACCCCGGCTTGCCGTTCGCGATCACCGGAGCTGGAGTTGCTTCACGTCGACAGGGCCAGACTCGCGACGTAGCGTCGAACGGGTGAACGATGTTCCCGCAAACCTGCCCCGGACCGCCGGGGACCTTCGCGCGGCGGGTCACCTGCCGCGGTCGATCAGCCGAGAACTGCACGACAACCTGCTCGCCAAGCTCCGTGCCGGGGAAGACGCCTGGCCGGGGATCGTCGGGTTCTCGCGCACCGTGCTGCCGCAACTCGAACGCGCGCTGCTGGCCGGGCACGACGTCGTCCTCCTCGGTGAACGGGGCCAGGGCAAGACCCGCCTGCTGCGCACCCTCGCGGGGCTTCTCGACGAATGGACGCCCGTCATCGAGGGTGCCGAGCTTGCCGAGCATCCGCTCGAGCCGATCACCCCGGAATCGCGCCGCCGTGCCGCCGAACTCGGCGACGCGCTGCCGGTGACCTGGCGCCATCGCGACGAGCGGTACACGGAAAAACTGGCCACACCGGACACTTCGGTCGGCGACCTGATCGGTGACGTCGACCCGGTGAAGGTCGCGGAAGGCCGCAGCCTCGGCGATCCCGAGACCATCCACTTCGGACTCGTCCCGCGCGCCCACCGCGGCATCGTGGCGATCAACGAGCTGCCGGACCTCGCCGAGCGCATCCAGGTCGCGCTGCTCAACGTGATGGAGGAACGCGACATCCAGGTGCGCGGCTACACGCTGCGCCTGCCGCTGGACGTACTGCTGGTGGCGACGGCCAACCCGGAGGACTACACCAACCGCGGCCGCATCATCACCCCGCTCAAGGACCGGTTCGGCGCCGAGATCCGCACGCACTACCCGCTCGACGTCGAGGCGGAGATCGCGGTCGTCCGGCAGGAGGCCCACCTGGTCGCCGAAGTCGGTGAGCCGCTGCTGGAGGTGCTGGCCCGGTTCGTGCGGAACCTGCGCGAGTCGCCGGTGATCGACCAACGGTCGGGTGTCTCCGCCCGGTTCGCCGTCGCGGCAGCGGAAACGGTCGGCGCGGCGGCACTGCGCCGGTCCGCGCTGACCGGTGAGGAACCCGCCGTGGCCCGCCCGGTCGACCTCGACGCGGTCCCCGGCGTCCTGCGCGGCAAGCTCGAATTCGAGCCGGGGGAGGAGGGACGCGAGACCGAGCACCTCGTGCACCTGCTGCGCCGGGCGGTCGCGGAGACGGCCCGCTCGCGGTTCGCCGGGCTGGATCTGCTGCCGCTGGCCGACGCCGTCGAGTCCGGGCATCTGGTCGCCACCGGGGAACGCGTTCCCGGCAAGGACGTCCTCGCCGCATTGCCCGAATTGCCCGTCCTCCACGACGTCGCCGCGCGTGCCGGCGTCGGACCGGACGAGCCGGCCGGGCGGATCGCCGCCGCGGTGGAACTGGCACTGGAATCGCTGTTCCTGTCGAGGAAACTCGCCAAGGACTCCGACGACTCGACGACCGTCTACGGCCGATGAGCCTCCTCCCGGAAGGCTATTCGTACGGGCCGTGGGACAACGGCCCGGATCCGCTGGCGCCGCCGGCCGACCTGCGGGACGCGCTCGACGAGATCGGCCGCGACGTCATGGCCGGCGCTTCGCCCCGGTCCGCACTGGAAGAACTACTGCGCCGCGGCACCCCGCGCACCGCCGGGCTCGACGAACTGACCAGGCGACTCTGGCAGCGCCGGTCGGAGATCCAGCGCCGGCACCGGCTCGACGGCACGCTCCAGGAGGTCCAGCGGCTGCTCGACCAGGCACTGGAGGCCGAGCGGCGCGAGCTGTTCCCCGATCCGGACGACGACGCCCGTTTCCGCGAGGCACAGCTGGACGCTCTGCCGCCGGGGACGGCCGCGGCGGTGCGCGAACTCGCCGAGTACGACTGGCGCTCGCGGGAGGGCAGGGAGAACTACGAGAAGATCCGCGACCTGCTCGGCCGTGAGCTGCTGGATTCCCGCTTCGAGGGGATGAAGGAGGCGCTGCGGAACGCCGGGCCGGAACAGGCCGAGCAGGTCAACCGGATGCTCGCCGACCTCAACGCGCTCCTGGCCGCGCACGCACAGGGCAGGGAGGATGTCCCGGAGCGGTTCGCGGAGTTCATGCGCGAGCACGGCGAGTTCTTCCCGGAGAACCCGAAGAACGTCGAAGAGCTGATCGACGTCCTCGCCGCCCGCGCCGCGGCCGCGCAACGGATGCTGAACTCCCTGACACCGGAGCAGCGGGCCGAACTGGCGGAACTGTCTCAGCAGGCGTTCGGCGACCCGAGGCTCGCGCAGCAGCTGTCCACTTTGGACGCCCAGTTGCGGGCGCTGCGGCCGGGCGAGGACTGGACGTCGTCGGAACGCTTCCGGGGCAACGACCCACTGGGCCTCGGCGACGGCGCCCGGGCGATGTCCGATCTCGCCGAATTGGACGCGCTGGCCGAACAGCTCGGCCAGTCCTACCCCGGCGCGAGGCTGGAGGACATCGACGTCGAGGCGCTCGAAAGGCAGCTGGGCCCGGACGCGGGCGTCGACGCGCGACGGCTGGCCGAACTGGAACGCGAGCTCCGGCGCCAGGGCATCTTCGAACGTGCGCCCGACGGCACACTCCGGTTGTCGCCCAAGGCTTTGCGGCGACTGGGGGAGACGGCGCTCGCCGACGTCGTGAACGCGTTGCGCGGCAAGACCGGCCAGCGGGAGACGGAGTCCGCCGGAGCCGCGGGCGAGCCGACCGGCGCCACCAGGCCGTGGAGGTTCGGGGACATGCAGCCGTGGGACGTCTCCAGGACGGTCCGCAACGCGGTGCTGCGCTCGGTTTCGGTGGGCGAGCGGCGGGTCCGGATGGACGTCTCCGACGTCGAGGTGGTCGAGACCGAACATCGGTCGCGCGCGGCGGTGGCGTTGCTCGTGGACACGTCGTGGTCGATGGTGCAGGAGGGGCGCTGGCTGCCGATGAAGCGGACGGCGCTCGCGTTGCACCAGCTGATCAGCACCCGGTTCCGCAACGACGCGCTCCAGCTGATCACCTTCGGCCGCTACGCGACGTCGGTCGAACTGGCCGAGCTGGTGGGCATGGAGGGAACCTGGGAACAGGGCACCAACGCCCACCACGCGCTGCTCCTGGCCGGACGCCATCTGCGGCGGCACCCCGACGCGCAGCCGGTGGTCCTGATGGTCACCGACGGCGAACCGACGGCGCATCTGGAACCCGACGGCACGGCCGAGTTCGACTATCCGCCGCAGCCGAGGACCCTGCTCAAGACCCTGTCCGAAGTGGACAGGATGGCGAAGCTGGGCGCGTCGGTGACGGTGTTCCGGCTCGGGGACGATCCGCGCCTGACGGAGTTCGTCGACGTCATCGCGCGCCGCTCGGGCGGGCGGGTCGTCGCTCCGGACCTCGACGGACTCGGCGCCGCCGTGGTCGGCGACTACCTGCGGACCAGGAAGCGCTGAACTCCCTTACGCTGGCCCGATGGGGTACTCGGTCGGAAAGGTCGCGGCGTTGTCGGGGGTCACCGTGCGCACGCTGCATCACTACGACGAGATCGGCCTGCTGAGCCCGAGCGGGCGGACGGCGGCGGGGTACCGGAGCTACAGCGACGACGACCTCGACCGCCTGCAGCGCGTCCTGTTCTACCGCGAACTCGGGTTCGGCCTCGACACGATCGCGGAGATGACCGGAGACCCGGCGGTGGACGCGCTTGAGCACCTGCGGCGCCAGCGGTCGCTGCTCGCCGACCGGATCGGCGAGCTGACGCGCATGGCCGAAACCGTCGAACGGGTGATCGCGGCCAAGGAGGCCGGTGCCGCGCTGACCCCGGAGGAGCGCTTCGAGGTCTTCGGCGAGTTCCGTGAGCCGGAGGGTTACGCGGAGGAGGCCGTCCGCCGGTGGGGTGACACCCCGCATTGGCGGGCGGCGGCCGTGCCGCGCACCAAACAGGAATGGATCGAGGCGGAGAAGGTCCGGGAGGAATGGGTCCGGCGGCTGCTCTCCGTCTTCGACTCCGGCGCGCCCGCGGGCAGCCCTGAGGCGATGGACCTCGCCGAGGAGCACCGCCGGATGCTCTCGGCGTTCATGGGGGACTGCGACCTCACGACGCACCGGGAGCTCGCCACGCTGTACGCGACCGAACCGGTCCAGCTCGGCTTCCTGGTGCGTGAGCCCGACCAGCGTCCGGGTCTCGGCGAGTACATCCGCGACGCGATCCACGCCAACGCCGAACGGGTCACGGGATAGCGAATCGATTACTCCGGCCGTGTTGCTCTCCCACCGGACGGGAACGGCGTGGCGGCTCCGCTTACAGTCGGGGTATGCAGACTTGGTCATCGGTCGACGTGCCCCGTATCCCCGGCACCCCCCGTCCGCTGCGGCTCCACGACACGGCGACGGGGCAGATCCGCCCCACGGCGCCCGGGTCGACCGCCCGGATGTACGTCTGCGGCATCACGCCGTACGACGCCACCCATCTGGGGCACGCCGCCACGTACCTGACATTCGACCTGGTGAACCGCCTGTGGCGGGACGCCGGGCACGACGTCCACTACGTGCAGAACGTGACGGACATCGACGAGCCCCTGCTGGAGCGCGCCGAGCGGGACAAGGACGACTGGGTCGTCCTCGGCATGCGCGAGACCGCGCTGTTCCGCGAGGACATGACCGCGCTGCGGGTGCTGCCACCGCGGCAGTTCGTCGGGGCGGTCGAGAGCATCCCGGAGATCGTCGAGGTCATCGCCAAACTGGTGGCGAACGGAAGCGCCTACCGCGCGGACGACGCGGAGTACCCGGACATCTACTTCGAGCACAACGCGACCGGGCACTTCGGCTCGGAGTCGAACTACGACGCCGAGACCATGGCGAAGTTCTTCGCCGAACGCGGCGGCGACCCGGACCGTCCCGGGAAGCGGCACCCCCTCGACGCCTTGCTGTGGCGCATGGCGCGGCCGGGTGAGCCGTCGTGGGAGTCCGAACTGGGCGCGGGACGGCCGGGCTGGCACATCGAGTGCAGCGCGATCGCGGTCAACCGGCTCGGCCTCGGCTTCGACGTCCAGGGCGGTGGTTCGGACCTGATCTTCCCGCACCACGAGTACAGCGCCGCGCACGCGGAGGCCGTCGCGGGGGACAGGCCGTTCGCGCGGCACTACGTGCACGCCGGGATGATCGGCCTCGACGGCGAGAAGATGTCGAAGTCGCGCGGTAACCTCGTGTTCGTCTCGCGGCTGCGGGCCGACAAGGTCGACCCCGGCGTGATCCGGCTCGCGCTGTTCGCCGGCCACTATCGCGAAGACCGGCCGTGGACCGCGCAGCTGCGGACGGACGCCGAAGCACGCCTCGCGCGCTGGCGCGAAGCCGTGTCCCTCGGCACCGGCCCGGCGGCGGAGGACACGGTCGCACGCTTGCGTGACCACCTCACCGACGACCTCGACACGCCCAAGGCGCTCGCGGCCGTCGACGCCTGGGCGGAGCAGGCGCTGAACCGTTCCGGCACCGACCCGGCCGCGCCCGGGCTGATCCGGAACGCGGTCGACGCGCTGCTCGGCATCGAGCTCTGACGAACACTGATGGGGTGGGGACTTCCCGCCCCATCAGTGTGTATAACGCCCTACACGGCGACGCGTCCGGCCTCCAGCCGGAGGTGATCACCCGCCCAATCGCGCCGCAGCCACCGATCATGCGACGCGATGACGACGGCACCTGGCGCGGAATCGAGCGCGGTGAACAACTCCTCGGCCAACGTGAGCGAGATGTGGTTCGTCGGCTCGTCCAGCAGGAGCACCTCCGGCGGGTCGGCGATCAGCAACGCCAGCGCGAGCCGCCGCCGCTGCCCGACCGACAACGCGCCCACACGGGTCCCGAGATCGCGCGGAGCCAGCAAACCCAGGCCTCGCAACGGGGGAGCGTCCTCGCCGAGGGCTTCGGCATAGGTCCGCTGCGCCGTCTTCTCCGGCTCGGCGAACGCGACGTCCTGAGCCAGCATGCCGATCCGCACGCCGCGTCCGGAAAGGACGGTGCCGGAGTCGGGCGTCAGGGAGCCGGCGAGGACGGACAGCAGCGTCGACTTCCCGGCGCCGTTCCCGCCGGTGATCAGAAGCCTCGATGTCGTGGTGACGTCCAAGGTCGCCAGCCGCAACCGCCCGGCGATCTCGATGTCCCGCACGGAGATCGCCGTCTTGCCCTCTACTGGCTCGCCGGTCAGCTCGCCCTGGAACCGCAGCGGCGCGGGTGGTTTCCGCACCTGGTCGCGTTCCAGTTCGGCCAGCCGCAGCTGGGCGTTGCGGACCCGGCGCGAGATCTGTTTCTGCACCCTCCCGGTCTTGAAGTCGTAGAGCATCTTGGCGTTGTCGCGCTGCGGCCGGTTATGCGCGACGTTGCGCGCGGTGACGGCCACCGATTCGCGCAGTTCCTTGAGCTCGTCCTGTTCCTCGGCGTAGCGCTGTTCCCAGCGCGCCCGTTCGGCCCGTTTCTGGTCCAGGTAGTCGGAATACGTGCCGCCGTACCGGGTCGGGCCGCCCAGCGCCGGGTCGAGGTCGACGATGTCGGTGCACACCGCGTCGAGGAACACGCGGTCGTGTGACGACAGCACGAGAACCCCGGTCAGCGACGCGAGATGCTGCTCCAGGAACTCCATCGCGGCGTCGTCGAGATGGTTCGTCGGCTCATCCAGGATGAGCGTGCCCGGCCGCCGGATCAGCAGGGCCGCGAGGCCGAGCCTCGACCGTTGCCCGCCGGACAGCGTGCCCAGTTCGCGCGCCGGGTCGATCCCGGCGAGCCCGAGGCCCGCGCACACGACCTCGGCCCGCCGGTCGGCGTCCCACAGGTCGTGCGCCTGGGCCCATTCCAGGACGGTGCCGTACTCGTCGAGCACGGCTTCGTCGTCGGGGCGATCCGTGAGCGCCGCGGTCAGTTCGTCGAGCCTCGCCGCCGCCTGCCGGATCTCGGCGAGCGCGTCGTCGATGACATCGGAGAACCGCGCGGTGAGCGCGAAAGGCAGCTCCTGTAAGAGGAACCCGACGTCGTCGCCACGCAGCACCTCGCCGCCGTGCGGCTCTTCCACACCGGCCAGCAGGCGCAGGAGCGTGGACTTGCCGACGCCGTTCTCGCCGACCAGGCCGAGCCGCTGTCCGGCCGAAGCGGTCAGGTCGACGCCGTCGAGGACGACGCGGGCACCGTAGGAGTGGACGAGGTCCTTGGCGATCAGGGAAAGAGACATGCGACATCACCGTGCTTCTCGGACATGGGGGAACCCCGCCGGGCCTCATGGCTTACGGGAGCGGTGCTCGACCGAAGCCGCCTCGGAGCGGGGAAGGCGTGATGTCAGTTGTCCATGATGGGAGCAGTCTAACGCAACCTATGTAGCGTTAGTCAACCCTCTTTTCGGATCGCAGCCGAGCGGCCTCCTGTTCGGCGAACGCGCGCCCGTCGGTCATGACGCCGAGCAGCGCGGCCAGCTGACGGCGGTCGAGCCTGCCGAGGCGGTCGCCGAAGAAGCGGGCCATGGGGGAGTAGAGGTCGGCGACCTCCGCCAGCCGGTCGGGGAGCGGGCGGATCGCGAGACGCCGCCGGTCGGCGGGATCGGGGACGCGCTCGACCAGACGCTGTTCCTCCATGCGGTCGAGCATCCGGGTCACCGCGCCGGTCGTCATGCCGAGCGCTCGCGCCAGCCCGGTCGGCGAGGTCGCGGCGCCGCTGATGACCAGCTGGAGCCCGTGTAGTTCGGTGGCGCTGATTCCGAGCCGCTCCGCCATGGCCGTCTGGAACAGGACGGTCGCACTGACGAACCGGGGAATCTCCAGGGCGGCCGCGGTGGCGAGTTCTCGCTGGTCGGGCATGTACTTCCTTGGTCAGTGATTGAATTATGCAGTTACTGCACTATGCAGTAGCCGCATCGGCAAGGATATCGGGCTTACTTGACAACCCGTCGGCCACCTGTGAATCTGAAAGAGAACTTTCGAAAGCTTCCTTTCAGATTGGATCGGGCGATGACCGGGTTGCCGCCGCGCAAGCGGATCGAAGACGTCGAGCTGATGCGGGCGCTGGCGCATCCGCTGCGTTCGGCGCTGGTGGATCACCTCATGGCGGTCGGTCCGCGGACCGCGAGCGAGTGCGCGGCGGCCGTCGGCTCGACGGCGTCGAACTGCAGCTGGCATCTCCGTCAGCTGGCGCAGCACGGTCTCGTGGAGCGGGTCGAAGGGGAGGACGGGCGGGAGCGCCCGTGGCGGGCGTGCCAGGTCGGCATCGAGTTCGGCGACGACCCGGCGCTGCACGGAGCGCAGCTGGCGGTCGTCGGCACCACCCTCGCGCGGGAAAAGGAGCTGACCGAGCGCTATCTCGACGCCGCCGACCGGCTCGACAAGGAGTGGCGGGACGCGTCGGGGATCAACAACTACTCGTTGCGAGTCACCGCCGGCGAGCTGGAGGAACTTGTCCGGGGGATCGACGCGCTCGTGCGGCCCTACGTCGGCGCGATCCGTGACGACGCTCCCGCGGAGGCCCTTCCGGTCCACTTGGGACTGCGGGCGTTCCTCCGCATCGACGCCGAGGGGAAGCCGAGTAGATGAAACCGTTGAGGGAACCCGCCTTCGCGCGGTTGTGGATCGCCGCCTTCTTCTCCGAGACCGCCGAGTGGATGCTGCAGATCGCGCTGCCGGTGTTCGTCTTCCAGGCGACCGGTTCGGCGGCCACCACGGCGTTGAGCATCGTCCTCGGCCTGGTGCCCGCGGTGCTGCTGAGCCCGGTCGCCGGCGTGGTCGCGGACCGCTGGAACCGGCGGCTGGTGCTGTGCGTGGTGTGCGCGGGGCAGGCGTTCGTGGCGCTGCCACTGCTGTTCGTCGCGTCCGGCGGCCCGGTCTTCGTGATCTACGGGGTGATGGCCGCGCAGGCGGGCCTGGCCTCGTTGTTCGAACCCGCGCGCAACGCGCTCGTGCCGGAGCTGGTCGCTCCCGGCGACCTGATCGGCGCCAACGGCCTCATGAGCATCAACGGCAGCGTCGCCCGCCTCGCCGGCGGCTGGGCGGGTGGCCTCCTGCTCGGTTTCGGCGGTCTGAGCTGGGTCGTCGTGGCGTATCTCGGCGTGCTGGTGATCGGCTCGGCTCTGCTGGCGCGCCCGTTTCGCCGTGTCGCCGCGCCGAAAGCGGCCGGACCGCACGAACCGGTGGTGCGAGCCTGGATCGACGGGCTTCGCGAGATCGGCCGCGAAGGGCGTCTTCGCCTCGCCGGTGTCGTCGTGGTGCTGACGTCCCTGGCACAGGGGATGTTCCTGGTCCTGTTCGTGGTGTTCGTGCTCGACATCCTCGACGGCACCGAAGGCGACGTCGGCCTGCTGCGCGGTGTGCAGGCCCTCGGCGGACTGGCCGCGGGATTCGCCGTCGCCACCGTCGCCCGCAAGGTCGCGCCCGTGGCCCTGCTCGGCTGGGGCGGCCTGGCGCTCGGCCTGCTGTCGGCCGTGATCTGGAACCTGCCCGCGCTCACCGTGTCGCTGGGTGTCTTCATCGGGCTCTTCGGCCTGGTCGGTGCGCCCGGCGTACTCGCAGGCTCCGGTCTGCTCTCGCTGGTCCAGACCGCCGCGTCCCCTGAGCGCTCCGGCCGCGTCCTGAGCACCGTCTTCGCCGGGACGGCGGGGTTCACGGCGCTGGGCGCGTTGCTCACGGGCGTTCTGCTCGACGTGCTGGGCACCGGCGTCCTGCTGAATGTTCAGGCGGGCCTGCACACCGTCTCGGCGTTGGTCGTGCTGGGGGTGTCGCTGTCAGGCAGGCGGCGCCGTGACGCGATTCCGGCGGTTCCCCGGTCCGGGTGAAGCTACGGTGGTGGAGTGCCGCATCTCTTCGCCACCAGCGACCTCCACGTCACCCATGAGGGCAACGCCCCGCTCGTCGACGAGGTCGTCCCCCGGACCCCCGACGACTGGCTGCTCGTGGCCGGTGACGTCGCCGAACGCGCCGAATCCGTGATCGGGGTGCTCAGAACCTTGCGCGAACGCTTCGCGAAGGTCGTCTGGGTGCCCGGAAACCACGAGCTGTGGACCACCCAGAAGGATGAATGTCAGCTGCGGGGACAAGCGCGCTACGAGCACCTGGTCGAGCGCTGCCGCGAGATCGACGTCCTCACCCCGGAGGACCCGTACCCGGTGTGGGAACACCAGGAGAAACCGCTGACGATCGCCCCGCTGTTCGTGCTGTACGACTACAGCTGGCGCACCCCCGCGGCCGACGGCCTGCCGATGCTGGCGGCCATCGAGCAGGCGCGGGAGGCAGGTGTGCTGTGCACGGACGAGTTCTTCCTGCACCCGGACCCGTATCCCAGCAGGCAGGCGTGGTGCGCCGACCGGGTGAAGATCAGCACGGAACGGCTGGAGGCCATCCCCGAGGACCACGGGACGATCCTCATGTCGCACTGGCCGCTGCACCGGCACCCGACCGAGCCGCTGTACTACCCGGAGTTCGCGCTGTGGTGCGGGACGACGGAGACCGAAGACTGGCACCGGCGCTTCCGGGCGGAGGTCGCCGTCTACGGGCACCTGCACATCCCGCGCTCCACGGAGGCGGACGGTGTGCGCTTCGAGGAGGTTTCGCTCGGCTATCCACGTGAGTGGCGGAAGCGGTCGCGGGGGCCGATCCCGCTGCGGCGCATCTTCTGACCCCTCGTGAGTGGCTAGGACGGTTCTAACCGTCCTAGCCACTCACGAGACTGATCGGGACTGTGCCGTGCCTTGCCGGGGGTTGCGAAAGTGGCGGCCCCTTCGAACACTTAGGCCCGTTATGCGTGAAGGCCCCCTTCCCTCGGCTGAGCCGAGGGAAGGGGGCCTTCACGCGCAGCCGCTGTGACTGCTGGGCCACATAGGGCTAACGTGGCGATGGCCAGGTCCGTGAAGGCCTCCTTGAGAGACCCAGAGTCCCTCAAGGAGGCCTTCACGGACTTCGGGCTGGGTCAGCCGCGGCCGGGCCCGTCCTGACCGGGACGCCGACGCCGCAGGTACCGCTCGAACTCGGCCGCGATCTTGTCCCCGCTCACGTCGTCCAGCGTGAACTCGGTCTCCGCGTCGCCGCGCTCCTCGAGCCCCCGGACGTATTCGCTGATCTCTTCATCCTCCTCGGCCATCTCGGTGACCGTCCGCTGCCACTCCTCGGCCTGCTCGGGCAGCGCGCCGAGCGGGATCTCGACGTCGAGGACGTCTTCGAGCTTGTGCAGCAGTGCCAGTGTCGCCTTGGGCGACGGCGGATGCGAGACGTAGTGCGGGACGGCGGCCCAGATCGACACCGCCGGGACCCCCGCCTGCACGCAGTAGTCCTGCAGGACCCCGACGATGCCGGTCGGCCCCTGGTAGTTGTTCAGCTCCAGGCCGAACTGCGAAGCGGTGTCCTTGTCGTACGCCGTCCCGGTGACCGGGACGGGTCGGGTGTGCGCGGTGTCGGCCAGGAGCGCGCCGAGGGTGACGACCGTGGCGACTTCCAGCTGCTGGATGTGCTCCAGCAGTTCGGCGCAGAAGGCCCGCCAGCGCATATTGGGCTCGGGCCCCTGGACCAGCACGATGTCCCGGCTGAAGCCCTCCGGGCGGCACACCGAGAGCCGGGTGGTCGGCCAGTCGACCCTTCGGGTGACGCCGTCCACCATGCGCACGGTCGGTCTGCTGACCTGGAAGTCGTAGTACTCGTCAGGACTCAGCTCGCTCAGCGGGGTCGCATCCCAGTTGAGCTGGAGATGCTCGACCGCCCGGCTGGCCGCGTCACCTGCGTCGTTCCATCCTTCGAAGGCGACGATCATGATCGGCTTGCTGTCATCCGGGTGGTCGCGGCCGGGCCGCTGGGTCTCGTCGACGGGCTCACTCACCGGACCAGCCTACGACCAGGCGGCCATGCGGCGTTGGGCATGTCCGGTGGCGTTTCGCCGGGGCGAACCGCACGGAGCCGAAGTAACGCGACATTTCGGGCAGCGACCTCGCCGCCGACATGAATCCGTCTCGGCTACCGTGGGTCCGGAGAAGGCCCAATCGAACGTGAGGGGGAACCGTGACCGAACCGTCCACACTGGACGGACTCGCCGCCGTGCTGTGGGATATGGACGGCACGCTGGTCGACTCGGAGAAGCTGTGGGACGTCGCGCTCTACGAGGCCGTCGAAAGCCTCGGCGGCACCCTGACCGAGGAGCAGCGCCTGAGTCTCGTCGGGTCCAATATGGACGACACGGCCGCGTTCCTCCTCGAAGTGTGCGCCAAGCCCGTGACGCCCGAGTCGATCGCGGAGATGGGGGTCTGGATCCGCCGCCGCACGGCCAACCTGTTCGACGGCCCGCTCCCGTGGCGCCCCGGCGCTCAGGAGCTGCTCGAACTGTTGCGCGCCAACGGTGTCCCGATGGCGCTGGTCACCTCCACCGAACGCTCGCTGACCGAACTCGCGCTCAACACGATCGGCCGCGAGTACTTCGCCGCCACGGTCTGCGGTGACGAGGTCGATGGTCTGAACAAGCCGAACGCCAGGCCGTACCAGCTGGCCGCGGAGTTGCTGGGAGTCCCGGCTTCCCGGTGCGTCGCGATCGAGGATTCACCGCCGGGCGCGGCTTCCGCGGCCGCGGCGGGCTGCACCGTGGTAATCATCCCGAACGACGTCGACGTCGAACCGGGGGAACGGCGCGTGTTCCGCTCGTCGCTGGTCGGTCTCGACGTGCCGGGGCTGGCCGCGCTCCTGCCCTGACCGCCATGTCGCATTTCCGCTAGACCCCGCCCCGTGCGGTCGGTGATGCTTGCCGGGTGCATGAGGATTTCGAACGCTGTGTCCGGGCGGTCCAGTCGAACGACGCCCGGTTCGACGGCTGGTTCTTCACCGCGGTCCTGACGACGCGGATCTACTGCCGGGCGAGCTGCCCGGTCGTCCCGCCCAAACCGGAGAACATGACGTTCTACCCGAGCGCGGCGGCCGCGCAGGAGGCCGGGTTCCGGGCGTGCAAGCGCTGCCGTCCGGACGCGAGCCCGGGTTCGCCGCAGTGGAACGAGCGCGCGGACCTGGTGGCCAGGGCGATGCGGCTGATCGCCGACGGCGTCGTCGACACCGACGGCGTGCGCGGGCTGGCCGCCCGGCTGGGCTACAGCGTCCGGCAGGTGGAGCGCCATGTGCGCGCCGAACTCGGCGCGGGCCCGCTCAGCCTCGCCCGCGCCCAGCGGGCGCAGACGGCGCGGCTGCTGATCGAGACGACCGGGCTGTCGATGATCGACGTCGCCCTCGCCGCGGGGTTCGGCAGCGTCCGGACCTTCAACGACACCGTCCGCGAGGTCTTCGCGCTGTCCCCGACGGAACTGCGGGCTCGGGTCCGGACCGCGCCCGCCACCGCGCCCGGGACGCTGAACCTGCGCCTGCCGTACCGGAAGCCGTTGTTCCCGGACAACCTGTTCGGGCATCTCGTCGCGACAGGCGTTCCCGGTGTCGAGGAATGGCGCGACGGCGCGTATCGCCGCACCCTGCGGCTCCCGCACGGCCCCGCCGTCGTCGCCCTCAAGCCGGAGGACGGCTACATCGGCTGCCGGCTCACCCTGTCGGACCTGCGGGACCTCTCGACCGCGATCAGTCGTTGCCGTCGCCTGCTCGACCTCGACGCCGATCCGGTCGCGGTCGACGAAGCGCTGGCGGCGGACCCGCTGCTCGCGCCCCTCGTGGCCGCCGCGCCGGGCAGACGGGTGCCGAGGACGGTCGACGGCGACGAATTCGCCGTACGCGCGGTCCTGGGCCAGCAGGTGTCCACCGCCGCGGCCCGCACCCACGCCGCCAGGCTGGTCCTCGCGCACGGTGCCGCGATCGACGACCCCGACGGCGGCCTGACGCACGTCTTCCCGGACGCCGCCGCGCTCGCGGACATCGACCCGGAAAGCCTCGCGATGCCGCAGAGCCGCAAGCGGACCCTGCTCGGCCTCGTGGCCGAACTGAACGAAGGCGACCTCGACCTCGGCGCGGGAAGCGACTGGCAGCGAGCCCGCGAGCGACTGCACGCGCTGCCCGGCTTCGGCCCGTGGACCGTGGAGAGCATCGCGATGCGCTCGCTCGGTGACCCGGACGCCTTCCTGCCGACCGACCTCGGCGTCAAGGTCGCCGCGAAGGGCCTCGGGCTCGGCCCGGCCGCGTTCGCCGCGCACGCCGAACGCTGGCGCCCGTGGCGCGCCTACGCCGTACAACACCTCTGGGCGACCGGAGATCACCCCATCAACCGGCTGCCCGCCGCCTGAGTTCCGAGGAGCGCCATGCGCACGCACACCGTCATCGACAGCCCGTACGACAAGCTGACCCTGGTCGCGGACGGCGAAAGCCTCTGCGGGGTGTACATGGTCCAGCAGCGCCATCGCCCGGCGGAGGAGACGTTCGGACATCCGGATCCGGGCTTGCCGATCTTCGTGGACACCGAGAAACAGCTGAAGGAGTATTTCGCCGGTCAGCGCCAGGACTTCGATCTCCCGCTGAGCTTCGGCGGGACCGCGTTCCAGCGGATGGTCTGGGAAGGGCTGCTCGGGATCCCGTATGGCGAGACGGTCTCCTACGGGCAGCTCGCCGACCGGCTCGGCAGGCCCACCGCGTCGCGCGCGGTCGGCCTCGCGAACGGGAAGAACCCGATCAGCATCATCGTGCCGTGCCATCGGGTGATCGGCTCCACCGGCGATCTCACCGGGTACGGCGGCGGCGTCGAACGGAAGCGGCAGCTGCTCGACTTCGAGCGAGGCGGTGCGGCGCTGTTCTGAAGTGTGACGCGACCGGCACCACACCGGCCCGGGGCAGCGCGGCGCGGGCGCGGATGGAAGGATCTCCAGACTGTGAAGACCTTCGATGAGCTGTTCGCCGAGCTTGCCGACCGCGCCCGCACGCGGCCCGACGGTTCCGGCACCGTCGCCGCGCTCGACGCGGGAGTGCACGCGCAGGGCAAGAAGGTGCTCGAAGAGGCGGGCGAGGTGTGGATCGCCGCCGAGCACGAATCCGACGACAGGCTCGCCGAGGAGATCTCACAGCTGCTGTACCGCGTACAGGTGCTCATGCTCGGCCGAGGACTGTCGACAGAGGACGTGTACCGGTACCTGTGACGCGTTCGCGTCCGGAGAACCAAGGAGAAGCAATGCTGCGTGTCGCCGTGCCGAACAAGGGAGCCCTCGCCGCCGCCGCGTCGGAGATGCTCGGAGAGGCCGGCTACCGCAGGCGACATGAGGCCCGCGACCTGACCGTGCTGGACACCGTCAACGAGGTCGAGTTCTTCTTCTTGCGTCCCAAGGACATCGCGATCTACGTCGGCTCCGGCGAGCTGGATCTCGGCATCACCGGCCGCGACCTCGCGCTCGACTCCGGCGCCCCGGTCGAGGAGATCCTCGGGCTGGGCTTCGGCGGTTCCACCTTCCGGTACGCCGCACCCGCGGGCCGGGAGTGGAAGGCCGAAGACCTGCAGGGCAAGCGGCTCGCGACGTCGTACCCGCGCCTCGTGCGCGAGAACCTGAAGCAGCACGGGGTGGAGGCGGAGGTCATCCGCCTCGACGGCGCCGTCGAGATCTCGATCCAGCTCGGCGTCGCCGACGCCATCGCGGACGTCGTCGAGTCCGGACGTTCGCTGCGCCAGCACAACCTCGTGGCCTTCGGGGATCCGATCTGCGTGTCGGAGGCGGTGTTGCTGCAGCGGGCGGGCACCGAGCACACCCGGCCGAAGGACCAGCTGAAGGCACGGCTGCAGGGAGTCGTCTTCGCCCAGCACTACATGATGCTGGACTACGACTGCCCGCGTTCGCTGCTCGACGCGGCCATCGCGATCACGCCGGGGCTCGAGTCGCCGACCGTCGCGCCGCTGGCCCACGACGACTGGGTGGCCGTGCGGGCGATGGTGCCGCGCAAGGAGGTCAACCGGATCATGGACGAACTCGCCGAGACCGGCGCCAAGGCCGTCCTGGCTTCGGACATCCGGGCCTGCCGCCTCTGACACCGGTGCCGCGCGTGAAGGCCCCCTTCCCTCGGCTCAGCCGAGGGAAGGGGGCCTTCACGCGCGGAAGCTACCGGGGCCGGTTGGGTTTCTTGGGCATGAGGTCGTAGAGCTTCTTGCGCGTCCCGTTGTCCTTCGCGCTGCGGGTCACCGACACCTCGGTGATGAAGTCCTCGAAGACGAACTCCTCGTCCGCGGGCACGATCGCCGCGGCCGGATAGTTCTGCAGATAGCCGTCCAATGTCTCCGCGATCTCCCGGAACGACAGCGCCTGCAAGGTTTCCGGCGCGTAGGTCGTCACCGGCACGCCGTGCGCGGCGGCCTCGTTCATCACGACGCCGAGCGGGACGTGCGACAGCATCGGGATCCCGAACGCGTACAACTCCTGCAAAGCCGCGGCCGCGTAGTGCGAGATCGGGCGGCGGTACAGACCGGGTACGAGACCGTAGTAGGCGATCGGCGGACGGCCGACGGTCTGTTCGACGTAACGCACCTGGTCCGAAAGCAGGCGCAGGGCCCGGATACTCGTCCGGTCCGGCTGCACCGGCACGAGGATCCCGTGCGAAGCGGCGAGCGCGTTGTTGGTCAGGACGTCGAGCGCGGGCGGGCAGTCGATGATGATGTGGTCGTAGTTCGCGAACTGGATGACCCTGGCCAGTTGCCAGCCCGGTACCCGGAACTGGTCCAGCCTGCGGATCAGGTCGAACATGCCCGGCGAGGTCGGGATGACGTCGAACGCGCCGCCCCGGCCGAGGTTGCTGCGCGGATGCCGCACGGCGAGTTCCTCGATCGGCCCCTTCCACACCTTGGTCAGGGCTTTCGCCAGGCTGGGCATGTCGTGCGCCACCTCGTCCAGCCCGAGGAGTTCGGTGGTCGCGTGGCCCTGTGGGTCGAGGTCGATCAGCAGCACCCGGCGGCCACGTTCGGCCAGTGCGGCCGCCGCGCCCACGCTGAGTGAGGTCTTGCCGACCCCGCCTTTCTGGTTGACCACCGAGGTGATCTGCATGCCGAAGCGCTCCCTGTGTCTGTTGTTCCGGGAAGGCTATTGGAAACCCGCCGAGAAAGCGCGTCTATCAGCCCGCCTGTCGCGGTCGCACCAGGAGGGCCTGCGCTCCGGAGGCGATGGGGCCCGAGGCGTCGTGCAGCGTGGTGGTCGCCGTCCCGATGCCGTTCGGGCCGACCAGGGTGGCCGCGTCGACGCCGATCCAGTCGCCCAGCGGCGGGCGGCGGAGGTGCACCGTCAGCTCCGAGTTGATGAACCACCACTCCCGCGGGTCCAGGAAGTTCGAGATCCCGTTGCCGGAGTCCGCGAGGACGAACAGCCGTTGCAGCGGGCTCGGCTTCTCCCCGTCGACGAGGGCGACGCGCTGACGGCCCCAGACGGTGGCCGGCCCCGCCGCGTCCAGCGCGCCCTTGACGCGCCGCCACTCGACGGCGTCGAGGTACCCGCCGTGCCAGCCCTCCGGCCAAGAGGAGGCCGGCAGCCCCTCCGGCGAAGGCAGCGCCGGACCTTCCGCGGTGGCCACCGCCGTGGTGTCCGAGGTCGCGATGCGCCAGGCCGACGCACGGGCGACGACCCGCTCACCGTGGGCGAGCTCGGCCACCAGCCACTCGACCGACCGGCCCGGCCGCTCCACCCACGCCCGCACCGAAAGCTCCTTCAGCGGCGCGGGCCCGAGGATCTCGACCGTCACCCGCGCCAGCTGACTCGCGTGCGGCGCCTCGACCTCTTCGAGCGCGCGGACCAGCAACGCCGATGGCGGCCCGAAGTGCTGCGCATCGGGGGTCCAAGGGCCGGCGGTGTGCGGGGTCGGGAGGAAGACGCCGTCACCCGACGGCACGTAGAAGGCTTCTGTCACAAGGGCACTCTAGGCCGTGCCCGGTGAGTCTTGTTCGTGGTCTCCGCGCCCACGCGGCACCGCCCGCACCGCCAGGAACCACCTGGATCACGAAGCCCATCGAACGGACTCACCGGGGCACGGCCTAGTCCGCACGGTCCAATACGGACTCTTCCCCGGGATCGGGCTCCGGCCAGCCGGGATACGGCGGGGGAGTGCCGCCGTACTGCGGGCAGAGCGCCTGGTGATCGCACCACGCGCAGAGTTTGCTCGGATTGGGGCGGAAATCGCCGGTCTTGCCCGCTTTGAGGATCGCCTGCCAGATCGCCTCCAGCGTGCGCTCGAAGCGGATCAGCTCGCCCTCGTCCGGCGTGTAGGCGAGGGATTGCCCGTCGGTGAGGTACATCAGTTTCAGCTGACGCGGCACGACGCCGCGAAGCCGCCACAGGACCACGGCGTAGAACTTCATCTGGAACATCGCCTTGGCCTCGCCGATCTCGCGGGGCGCTGCGCCGGTCTTGTAGTCGACGACGCGGATCTCGCCGGTCGGCGCGACGTCCAGCCTGTCGACGTAGCCCCGGAGCAGCACTCCGGAGCCGAGTTCGATCTCGACGTGCAGCTCGCACGCCTCCGGCTCCAGACGGCGCGGATCCTCCAGGCCGAAGTAGGTGTCGACGAGCTGCTCGGCCGACGAGAGCCACGAGGTGACGGCTTCGGGGTCGTCCTGGTCGAACAGCTCGATCCATTCCGGACGTTCCGCGGACAGGTCCTCCCACGCCGGCGCGAGCAGCTCCTTGGCCTGCGGCGGCGTGCGATCGGCCTGGGGAAGGGAGAACAGGCGCTCCAGCACCGAATGCACCAGCGTGCCGCGCAGCTGGGCCTTCGTCGGGATCTCGGGCAGTCTGTCGACCGCGCGGAAGCGGTAGAGCAGCGGGCACTGCTTGAAGTCGCTGGCACGCGACGGGGACAGGGCCGGCCGACGGCGCGGGACTTCGGCGCCGGGCGGCGGATCGGCGGTGACCGTGTCGGTGTCGGGCATGGGGTGAGCGTATCGCCGGGTACCGACAGTTCCGGGACCGCGACGCACCGGAGTGGCATGACCGACACCACCCGGACGGGACGGGCGGGTTACGGGCAGCCCACATCCGGGCATCTACGCTCTGACACATGGCGGTGACGGGTGAGCAGGGCCCGCCTCGACGAGGCGTGGCACCGGAGGGTGGGCTCCTGCTGTTCCGGGTCTCCGGGATCCCCGTGCTGCTGGCCCCTTCGTGGTGGATCGGCTCCCTGATCATCGTGGTGCTGTACACGCCACTGGTCGGCCGGATCCTGCCCGGCGCGACGACGCTGACCTCCTGGCTCCTGGCGGCCGCGTTCGCGGTCCTTCTCGGACTCTCGGTGCTCGCGCACGAGCTCGGGCACTGCCTGGTCGCGCTGCGGCTCGGCATCCCGGTCCGGCGCCTGCGGCTGTTCCTGCTCGGTGGCCTCTCCGAGGTCGCCAGGACACCCCGCGAGCCGAGGCAGGAAGGGCTCGTCGCCGCCGCGGGACCGATCGTTTCGCTGCTGCTCGGCGGTTTCTGCGGTCTGCTGATGTTCGCCGTCCCCTCGGAAAGCGCGGCGTGGCTGCTGATCGCCGAATGCGCCGTCGCGAACTTCGCCGTCGGGATCTTCAACCTCCTTCCCGGCCTTCCGCTCGACGGCGGCCGCCTGGTCCGCGCCGGGGTCTGGGCGGCGACCGGGCGCCGCGAGAAGGGCACGCGGGCGGCGGTCGTCGGTGGCGGGATCGTCGCCGCCGGACTGGTCGTCTGGGCGCTGTGGGGCTTGGCGGCGGGCAGCGAGGACCGCTGGCTCCGGCTCGGTGTCTGCGTCGTGACGGCGTGGTTCGTGGTCCTCGGCGCCCGAAGCGAACTCGCCGCCGAAACCCGCCGGGGATGGCCGGAAGGCGTGCGGCTGAGCGAACTCGTCCGCCCCGTCCTCCAGTTGCCGGCGGAAAGCCCCGTCTCGGACGCGCTGGCCGCTTCGGCGGGCCGCGGGGTGGTCCTCGTGCGAGCCGACGGCGTCGCGGTGGGCCTGCTCGACGAGACGGCCGCCGCGCAGCTCGCCGGGACGTCGCCGCACGCGCCCGCGGAGATGGCCGCCGAGCCGATCCGCGCCGACACCGTGCTGCTTTCGTCGGAGTCGGGGGAGGAGATCGCCGAGCGGGTCCGGGAAACGGCCGCGTGGCAGTTCCTCGTGGTGGACGACGAGGGCAGGCCCGCGGGGGTGCTCAGGCGCGAAGACCTGCGCGCCGCGATGACCCGGAGCCGACCCCCGGCGTAGCGCGGTACGGCCACCTGCGAGGATCGGTCGTCGATCTGTGTTCGCGCGTATGGAGGTTCAGTGTCGGTCCGAGGGCCGTTTCGTGTTGGTGACCGGGTTCAGCTGACCGACTCCAAGGGGCGGCACTACACCATGGTCCTCGCCGAGGGACAGCAGTATCACACCCATCGGGGTGCGCTGGCGCACGACGACGTGATCGGCGCGCAGGAGGGTTCGGTCGTCACTTCGGCGGGCGGCAGCCACTATCTGGCGCTTCGCCCGCTGCTGCCGGACTACGTGTTGTCGATGCCGCGTGGCGCGCAGGTGATCTACCCGAAGGACGCCGCGCAGATCGTGATGTGGGGCGACATCTTCCCGGGCGCGCGGGTGCTCGAAGCGGGTGCCGGCTCCGGTGCGCTGACTTGTTCGCTGCTGCGGGCGGTCGGTTCGGAAGGGACCGTGCAGTCCTACGAGATCCGCGACGACCACGCCGAACACGCCGAGCGGAACGTCGAGAAGTTCTTCGGGCACAAGCCGGACAACTGGTCGCTGACGGTCGCGGACCTGTCGACGCACACCGGCGAGGTGGACCGCGTCGTCCTCGACATGCTGGCGCCCTGGGACCAGCTGGAGACGGTCGCCGCGCACCTGGTTCCGGGCGGCGTGCTCACGGTCTATGTGGCGACGGTCACACAGCTTTCGCGGATCACCGAAGCCCTGCGGGACCAGCAGTGCTGGACCGAGCCGGAGTCGTGGGAGACCCTCATGCGGCCTTGGCACGTCGTGAGCCTGGCGGTGCGGCCGGACCACCGGATGGTCGCGCACACCGCGTTCCTGCTGACGGCACGCCGTCTCGCGGACGGCACCGTCTCGCCGCGGGTGCACCGCCGCTCCGGCAAGGGCTGATCGGTAAAGCCGGTCTTGAGTGGCGTTTCGGGTGGGGTCTTGGGTTCCTGCCGGCTTCCGGGTTCTGGAGGTGGCGTCGCGAAAGCCACCTTCGGGACACCAGACGTCTCGAAAGTGGCTTTCGCGACATGATCGCCGGGGCGGTGCGGGACAGCCACGCCCGATGTTGCGAAAGCCACTTTCGCAACCCTCAACGTTGCGAAAGTGGCTTTCGCAACGTCCGGGCCAGGCCCAGCCCTCAGCAGAACCCAGGAGAACCCCGGAACGTCAGGGCACGCACCACTTTCCGTCCTGCTTCCTGAGCGGGAACGGTGTGTCCTTCTGACCGCCGACGCCTTCGACGTGGACGGTCACGGTGGCGGAATCGCCGCTGACCACGGGCGGATCGGGGACGGTCGCGGTCACCTTGCCCGCCGCCGCCCATTTCCGGCCGAGCTCGGCCAGATCGGCCGACGACTGCTGGACGCAGGTGAGTTTCCCGAACGCCGTCGCGTCGTGGTTGACGATGGCCGCCGCGATCGCCTTGCCAACCACCTCGACCGCCGCCACGTCCGGATCCACCGGAACCGGACGGGACGAAGCCGGTGGTGGCGAGGGCGCGCCGGTGCTCGACGCGGCCGGGTCGGAGCCGGAGGGGGCCACCAGCAGCAGCCCCACCACGACCCCGGCCACGACCGCGCCACAAACCACCGCCACGGCGGTCAGCTTGTGGCTCACCGTCACGGACAGGTCACTTCTTGTCGGCCTTGATGTCCTTGAGGCACCACAGGTTCGATTCCTTGGCCGCCGTGATGGTGCCCTCCGCCATCTTGGTGCCCTGGGTGGCGCGGTAACGGCCGGTCGCCCGGTCGCCGCTTTCCTTGGCGGGCTCGGTGATCTCGAGCTTGATGGGGTCGAGCGGCTTGCCCTCGTCCTTGGTGTTCTCGCTGCGGCAGATCAGGTCGAGGAACGTCTTCTTGTCGCCCGCGCTGTAGGAGGTCGCGGCACTTTCGAAGACTTCCTGCGGGGTGGCCTTGCCGCCGGGCGCCGGACCTGAGCTCTTGGTCGACGAAGTGCTCGGCGAGCTGGACCTGGTCCGGGTCGAGCTCGGCTTCTGCGACGACGAGGACGGGGCCTCCGACGGGGCTGCGCTGCTGCTGGGCGGCGCGGCGGTCTGGCTGTCGTCGCCCGAGTTCAGCGCGATGACCAGCGCGGTGACACCGCCACCGACCAGCAGGACCGCACCGATCGCGATGCCGACGATCAGGCCGGTCTTCTTTTTCTTGGGTGGCTCTCCGCCGCCGTAACCGCCTTCCTGCGGGTAAGCGTTGAAGCCGCCCTGCTGCCCGTACGGATCCGGCTGGCCGAACTGCTGCGTGCCGCCGGGGTATCCCTGCTGGGGCTGAGGACCGCTCTGCGGGTAGCCGCCTTGTTGCTGGCCGTACGGGTCCTGTCCGTACTGGCCGCCACCGGGGTATCCCTGTTGCGGCTGGGGGCCGCTCTGCGGGTACCCGCCCTGCTGGCCGTACGGATCTTGTCCGTAGCCGCCGGGCTGCTGCGGCGGGTAAGTCATGGCTGGTGCCCCCTAGCTGTTCTGCGAAAATGCTCAACATGACCTGCGGGTCCGCCTCCCCGGCGAACGTCGCCCGATGCTAGCCATCGAGCCGGATCGCCGCTCGATTAGGGCCGAACTGATACCGGAATCCCGTTTGCACCCGGACGGAGCCGGGTATTCCGCCGCAGGTCAGGGCAGGTGGACGGATTGTGACCATGAGTGCGCCGGACCCGGCACCGGGATGGCCTCTTGCGCGGCGGGAACGTACGTGCTGGCGGGCCCTCCGGAACGCGACGCGCCGATCTTGTGATGCGGAAAGGCCTTTTATTGTCGGTGATCGCCGGTACCGTGGAATGAAAAGCACTCCGAGGAGGTGCCCGATGCATCATGACCTTCCCGGAGGTCGGCGCGAGGAGGCCGACCCTTCAGAAACGACCGGAGCTGGAACCACGTCCGACGAGCAGGCACGTCAAATCCGCTTCCTCGAGGAGGAAGTCGCACTGCTGCGCCGGAAGCTCACCGATTCGCCACGTCAGAACCGAGTGCTGGAGCAGCGACTCGCCGAGGCGTCGGAACGCGTGAGCCAACTCACGGAACGCAACACGAAACTGGTCGAGACGCTCCGCGAGGCGCGTGGCCAGTTGCTCGCGTTGCGAGAGGAGGTCGACAGGCTGGCCCAGCCTCCGAGCGGTTACGGCGTGTTCGTGACCGCGTACGAGGACAACACGGTGGACGTGTTCACCGCGGGCCGCAAGATGCGGGTCTCGGTCTCACCCGCGGTCGAGGTCTCGTCGCTTCAGCGCGGACAGGCGTTGCGGCTCAACGAGGCGCTCACCGTCGTCGAAGGCGGTGACTTCGAGCGGATCGGCGAGGTCTGCGCGCTGCGCGAGGTGCTGGCCCCGGACGTCGAGGGCGGCAGCCCCCGTGCGCTCGTGGTCGGGCACGCGGACGAGGAGCGGGTCGTCCTGCTCTCCGATCCGCTGGCCGAACAGCCCCTCAAGCCGGGCGATTCCCTGCTGGTGGACTCGAAAGCCGGTTACGCCTACGAGCGCGTGCCGAAGGCGGAGGTCGAGGATCTCGTGCTGGAGGAGGTGCCCGACGTCCGCTACGAGGACATCGGTGGCCTCACCCGGCAGATCGAGCAGATCCGCGACGCCGTCGAGCTTCCGTTCCTGCACGCTGATCTCTACCAGGAGTACCAGCTGCGCCCGCCGAAGGGCGTGCTGCTCTACGGGCCTCCTGGCTGCGGTAAGACCCTCATCGCCAAGGCGGTGGCCAACTCGCTCGCCAAGAAGGTCGCGGAAGCCCGCGGCGACGCGGCGGACGGGAAGTCCTACTTCCTGAACATCAAGGGTCCGGAACTGCTGAACAAGTTCGTCGGGGAGACCGAGCGGCACATCCGCCTGATCTTCCAGCGAGCCAGGGAAAAGGCCTCCGAAGGCACCCCGGTGATCGTGTTCTTCGACGAGATGGACTCGATCTTCCGCACCCGCGGTTCGGGCGTGTCCTCCGACGTGGAGACCACGATCGTCCCGCAGCTGCTTTCGGAGATCGACGGTGTGGAAGGGCTGGAGAACGTCATCGTCATCGGCGCCTCCAACCGCGAGGACATGATCGACCCGGCGATCCTGCGGCCGGGCCGGCTCGACGTCAAGATCAAGATCGAGCGTCCGGACGCCGAAGGCGCGAAGGACATCTTCTCCAAGTACCTGTCCGACGGCCTGCCGATCCACGCGGACGACCTCGCCGAGTTCGGCGGGGACGTGCGCGCGACCTTCGACGCGATGATCCAGCACACGGTCGAGCGGATGTACGAGGAGACGGACGAGAACCGGTTCCTCGAGGTCACCTACGCCAACGGTGACAAGGAGGTCCTGTACTTCCGTGACTTCAACTCGGGCGCGATGATCCAGAACATCGTGGACCGGGCGAAGAAGTCGGCCATCAAGTCGGTGCTGGAGACCAAGCAGCCCGGCCTGCGCGTGCAGCATCTGCTGGACGCGATCGTCGACGAGTTCGCGGAGAACGAGGACCTGCCCAACACCACCAACCCGGACGACTGGGCCCGGATCTCCGGCAAGAAGGGCGAGCGGATCGTCTACATCCGCACGCTCGTCACCGGCAAGAACCAGGATTCGGGGCGGGCGATAGACACCGCCACGAACACCGGTCAGTACCTGTAGCGCGAACCGAAAGGGCCCTTCACCGCATGTGGCGCGGTGAAGGGCCCTTTCGTGTCACACGGGTACGGGTTCCTCGACCTTCTTGCGCGGGCTCAGCCGCCCGTGCGCGGCCAGGATTCCCAGGACGACGAGCAACGCGCCGACGGGCTGGTTCCACGCCAGGGGTTCGTCGAGCACGAGAACGCCGAGCAGCACACCCACGACAGGTGTGAGGTAGGTCACGGCCGACGCGTTGGACGCGCCCCACGCCGCGATGATCGAGGCGTTCCACGCGTAGGCGAGCCCGGTGCCCAGCGCGCCGAGCGCGATCATGCTGAGGACGATCGGCGTGTCGAGGCGCACCGGCGTCGTCGCGATGAACGGCGCGAGCACCAGCATCACGACGGCACCGCAGCAGACCTGCCCGAGCGCGATGGTCGGCGCGTCCAGGTTCCGCCAGGAAATGAACCGTCGCACATAGACGAACGAGATGCCGTAGCAGGTCGTCGCGCCCAGGCACGCCAGCTGCGCGGTCAGTTCGTGGGAGACGTCGATCCCTTGCCAGACCCCGACGATGGTGAGCACGCCGAGGAAGCCGAGGACCAGACCGGTCGTCCTGGCCTTGGTGAAGCGTTCGGACGGCAGGGCCGCGGCGGCGATGAGCATGGTGATCAGCGGCGTCGTCGCGTTGAAGATGCTGGCGAGCCCGGAGGAGATGTACTGCTCGGCCCAGGAGAACAGCAGGAACGGGATCACGCACAGCAGTACGGAAACGACGGCGA
The DNA here is from genome assembly GCF_024628825.1 of Amycolatopsis roodepoortensis. Taxonomy (NCBI): domain Bacteria; kingdom Bacillati; phylum Actinomycetota; class Actinomycetes; order Pseudonocardiales; family Pseudonocardiaceae; genus Amycolatopsis; species Amycolatopsis roodepoortensis. The sequence goes on along the minus strand of NZ_CP102415.1, from coordinate 710,603 downwards.
GATGACCCCAGAGCGCCGGATCGCGGGGGAGCGGCTTACGGCGCCACGCGGCGATGGCGATCAGTGCCAGCGCGCCGAGGCAGACTCGGGAGAGCGCCACCTGGGCCGGCGAGAGGCCGGTGAGGCCGACCTTGATGAACAGAAAACTCGCACCCCAGACGACCGCGAGTGCCGCGAATCGGATCGCGATACCAAAACGTCCCAATTGTCCTTCTCCTGAATCTTCAAGTCAGGGCCCAGTGAAACCTGGAATCCTTTGGTGTTCCAGCGGTTTTCGGACGATGTGTCCGACGACTCGCGCGTGGCGGTCACCCGAATCGCCTGTATAACGACCTATACTTCCCCGCTGTGAGCGAATCTTCCGGGCGCCCGCGCGCGCCGATCACCGAAGCCGATGTCCTGGCATGGCTGGAAACGACGGCCGCCGCCGTACGCGCGGGGGAGGTGAGCGCCCCCGAGCTCATCGAGATCCTGGGGGAGTTGCGCCGCGCCTCCGCGGCCTGCGCCGACGCGTCGGACTGGGCTCTGCTCGCCGCCAGGGAAGAGGGAGCCAGCCTTCGTCAGATCGCGCCCGTCTTCGGCAAGGGTTACGTTCGGGCTCCGGCGGCGCGCCTCGAAAAGCTCCATCGGCAGGCGCAGAACTCGAGCCAGTGGCTCGCGATCCTCCGCCACAAGAACGAAGGAGCCCGGTGACAGACTCGGAAACCACCGTCGGCGACCGGATCGCAGTCGGGCTGGCGGCGCTCGGCAGGCCCGCGTACATCAACCTCGGCCGGGTCGACGCGCTGCCGCCCGGACGCGACTTCGAGGCGATGCGCGCGGTGACCTACGACGTGCTGGACGACGCGTACCGCGCGGGCGTCCGCTGGATCGACGTCGCCCGTTCGTATGGTTCTTCGGAGGAGTTCCTCGCCGGCTGGCTCGCCGACCGCGGCCACGCGGACGTCACCGTGTCGAGCAAATGGGGCTACCGCTACGTGGGGGAGTGGAAGCTCGACGCGGAGGTGCACGAGGTTAAGGAGCACACCGCGGCCAGGCTCTCCGAACAGTGGACCGAATCCGTTGGCCTGCTGGGGAAGGCGATCTCGCTCTACCAGGTCCATTCGCTCACTGTGGACAGTCCACTGTTCACCGACGACCGGCTGATCGGCGCGCTCGCGGAACTCGCCGCGGACGGCGTGCCGGTGGGGTTCTCGACGTCCGGGCCTTCGCAGGCCGACGCGGTCCGCCGGGCGTTCGAACTGGAGGTGTCCGGGACGCCGGTCTTCAGCGCCGTGCAATCGACGTGGAACCTGCTCGAACCCTCCGCCGGCCCGGCGCTCGCGGAAGCGCACGCCGCCGGGAAACGAGTACTGGTCAAGGAAACGGTCGCGAACGGACGCCTGGTGGTCGAGCCGCCGGTGCCGCTCGCGCGGATCGCGCGGGAGCACGGAGCGGGTCCGGACGCGGTGGCCGTCGCGGCGGTGCTGGCACAGGACTGGCGCCCGATCGCGGTCATCGGCCCGTCGAGCACCGCCCAGCTCGCGGAGAATCTCGTTGCCGCGAAGGTGGAACTCGCCGAGGAGGAACTGGCGGAGCTGGCCGCGCTCGCGGAGGAACCGGTCGCCTACTGGCGGCACCGATCCTGCCTCGGCTGGCATTGAGGGGCTGGACTAGTCTCGCGGCAAACGTCAGGCGGAAGCCGGGAGGGCTCGAGGGTGCGTCATCGGCAGGTGCTCGCGGTGGCGACGGTCGCGCTGTTCGGGTTGTCGGGCTGCGCGGACCGTCCGAACGATCTCGACACCTACTACGACGATCCGACGCCGACCCCCGCGGCCGAGCCGTCACAGCCTTCGGTCAAGCCGCAGGCCAACCCGGTGCCGCCGTCGTCGACCCGGGCTCCCGTCCCCGCGGCCGTTTCCGCCGCGCTGCTGACCGACGAGGACGTCGCCGAGGAGGAGGTCGTCCCCGGTGAGGGCAAGGTGTCCGGCTGTCTGACCGGGATCACCCGGGGCACGAGCCGTTCGGCCACGTGGTCGTACGCCAGCGGCTCGACGCTGGAACATCAGGTCACCGAGTACACCGACCGTGACGCTTCGGACGTCGTCCTCCGGGCGGACTGCGACGGCAGGAAACTCACTCTCGCGAAGCAAACCGGCGTCGAGGTCCAGCGCGCCTGGTGCGACGGCACGACGTGCACGGTGTTGCTCGCCAAGGGGAAGCTCGTCTCCGCCCTCAGCGTGACGGCCGGAACCGAGGCCAGGGCAACGGAAGCGGCGAAGCGGCTGCTGCCGATCGTCGCGCAGCGCCTCCGTTCGGCCTAGCGGGCGTTCTCCCGCCGGAACCACTCCAGCGCACCGAGACGGCCGTCCGGCACGAACGCGCTCGAAGGATCGTCGAGCCACGAACGCAACTCGTCGAGCGTCAGCCAACGCCCTTCGACGACCTCGGAAGGCTGATGGACGAACGGGCCGTCCCAGCGTGCTTCGAACGCGAAGTTGTGGCAGCGGATCGTGCCTTCGTCGTAGACATGGGTGAAAAGCGGCCGTAGTTCCACTCCGTGAACACCGAGTTCTTCGGCCAGTTCCCGGCGCGCGCACTCCTCGGGGGTCTCGCCCGCCGCCACGACGCCGCCCGCCCAGCAGTCCCATGTGGAGGGATAGACGTCTTTCGTGGGAGTACGCAGGTGCACGTAAACGGAGTTTCCGTCACCCGAACGGACCAACACCACGCCGGCCGCGTGCCAAAGCCCTTCGGCGCGGACCCGGGATCGCGTGGCCGCACCAACGGCGGTTCCGCCGAGGTCATAGAGCGCAACGAGTTCGTCACTGCCTGACATGGGGGGCATCGTCGCACGGCCCCGACCCCGTAGGGTGGTGGGTATGCGGCGGATCATGGGAACCGAAGTCGAGTACGGCATCGCGGTGCCGGGCGACGCGACGGCGAACCCGGTACTCACCTCGACCCAGGTCGTGCTCGCCTACGCGGCCGCGGCGGACGTCCCGCGGGCCAGGCGGGCGCGATGGGACTACGAGGTGGAATCGCCCCTGCGCGACGCGCGCGGGTTCGACCTGACCGGGCCGAGCGGCCCCGGGCACGACCCGGACGTCGAGGACCTCGGCGCGGCGAACGTCATCCTGACCAACGGGGCGCGGCTGTACGTAGACCACGCGCACCCCGAGTACTCGGCGCCCGAGGTGACGAACGCGCGCGACGCGGTCATCTGGGACAAGGCGGGCGAACGGGTCATGGAGGAGGCGGCCCGCAAGGCCGCCACCGTGCCCGGACAGCCGCCGTTGCAGCTGTACAAGAACAACGTCGACGGCAAGGGCGCGAGCTACGGCACCCACGAGAACTACCTGATGCAGCGGTCGACCCCGTTCACCGCGGTGATCGCCGGGCTGACGCCGTTCTTCGTGTCCCGCCAGGTGATCACGGGTTCCGGCCGCGTCGGTGTCGGGCAGCAGAGCGAGGAAGCGGGTTTCCAGCTCTCGCAGCGTTCGGACTACATCGAGGTCGAGGTCGGCCTGGAGACCACGCTCAAACGCGGGATCATCAACACCCGCGACGAGCCGCACGCCGACGCGGACAAGTACCGCCGTCTGCACGTCATCATCGGCGACGCGAACCTGGCCGAGTACTCGACGTACCTCAAGGTCGGCACGACGGCGCTGGTGCTGGACCTGATCGAGGCGGGCGTCCGGTTCGACGACCTGAAACTCGACGAGCCGGTGCGGGCCGTGCACCAGATCAGCCACGACCCGACGCTGAAGGCGAAGGTGTCGCTGGCCAACGGGCGCAAGTACACCGGGCTGGACCTCCAGTTCGCCTACCACGAGATCGCGTCGGCGAACCTGGAGCGCACCGGCGCGGACGAGGCCTCCAAGGAGGTCCTGCGGGTCTGGGGCGAGATCCTGGACGCGCTGGCGCGGGACCCCCAGGAATGCGCGGACAGGCTGGACTGGCCGGCGAAGCTGCGGTTGCTCGAGGGCTACCGCGCGCGGGACCAGCTGGCCTGGGGCGCGCCGCGGCTGCGGCTGGTCGACCTGCAGTACTCGGATGTCCGGCTGGACAAGGGCCTGTACAACAGGCTCGTCACCAGGGGTTCGATGAAGCGACTGGTGACCGAGGAGGAGGTGCTGGAGGCGGTCACGACCCCGCCTTCGGACACCAGGGCCTATTTCCGGGGCCGCACGCTGGAGAAGTACGCCAACTCCATCGCCGCGGCGTCGTGGGATTCGGTCATCTTCGACGTCGGCCGGGAATCGCTGGTGCGGATCCCGACGTTGGAGCCGTTGCGGGGCACGAAGGCCCACGTGGGGAAGTTGCTGGACGACTCCGCGACCGCCGAGGAGCTGGTGGAGGCGCTCACCGGTTCGGACTAGCGGGATTTCCTTTCATCGGGGTTAAGCGATCACGGATCCCGCGGATTGTCGGGACCGCTGGGTAGGCTAGGAAACATCGGCCACACCGGGAGGCGAGATGGCTCAGGAAAAGATCGAAAAGCACGGCGGCGGCGACTCGGACGAAGAGTTCGAGGACGGCGGTCCGGCGGGTCAGGAACGGCGCGAGAAGCTCGGCGAAGACGTCGACACGATCCTCGACGAGATCGACGACGTGCTCGAGGAGAACGCCGAGGACTTCGTCCGCGCCTACGTGCAAAAGGGCGGCGAGTAACTCGTCTTCCGGCGGCCCCGGGCCGGGGTCGCCTGTGCGGAGCCGGCGGATCACACAGATTGGAACTTTGAGCACGTATGGAACACACCTCGGGTAAGTCGGCGCTGCCCGCCGCGTACTTCTCGTCGGCGACCTCGTCGTTCTCGGACTTCCTCCGGGCGCAGGCGCCCGAGCTGCTCCCGGAGCGGCGGGTCTCGTCCGGGGCGGGCGGGCTGGACGCCCCGCACGGGACGACGATCGTCGCGGTCAAGTTCGCGGGCGGGGTGCTGATCGCCGGTGACCGGCGGGCCACGTCGGGCAACCTGATCGCTTCGCGCGACATGGAGAAGGTCCACGTCACCGACGAGTACTCGGCCGTGGGCATCGCGGGCTCGGCAGGGCTGGCGATCGAGATGGTGCGGCTGTACGCGGTCGAACTGGCGCACTACGAGAAGATCGAGGGTGTTTCGCTCTCGCTCGACGGTAAGACGAACAAGCTCGCGGGGCTGGTGAAGTCCAACCTCGAGATGGCGATGGCGGGGCTGGCCGTGCTCCCGCTGTTCGTCGGCTACGACCTCGAGGCCGAGGACGCGAAGCACGCGGGCCGGATCGTCTCGTACGACGCGACCGGCGGGCGCTACGAGGAGCGCGCCGGGTATCACGCCATCGGCTCGGGTTCGCTGTTCGCGAAGGGCTCGCTGAAGAAGCTGTACGACCCGGACGCGGACGCCGAAGCCGCGATCAGGACGGCGGTGGAGGCGCTGTACGACGCGGCGGACGACGACACCGCGACCGGCGGGCCGGATCTGGTGCGCCGGATCTTCCCGACGATCGTGACGGTCACCGCGGAGCAGGGCGCGGTGGCGTTGCCGCTCGAGCAGACGACCGCCGTGGCCGAGGCCGTCGTGGCCGCACGAGCCGAGCGCGGGCGCTAGCCGTCCTTCCCCGTCCCTTCCCGATGAGAGCCCGAAAGAGCGGAGCACCACAGTGACGATGCCGTTGTACGCCTCTCCCGAGCAGCTGATGCGGGAGCGTTCCGAGATCGCGCGCAAGGGCATCGCGCGCGGCCGGAGCGTGGTCGTGCTCAAGTACCGCGGTGGCGTGCTGTTCGTGGCCGAGAACCCCTCGGCGACGTTGCACAAGGTTTCGGAGATCTACGACCGGATCGGTTTCGCGGCCGTGGGCCGCTACAGCGAGTTCGAGAACCTCCGCGTCGCCGGCATCCGGCACGCGGACCTGAAGGGCTACCAGTACGACCGGCGGGACGTCAGCGCGCGTGCGCTGGCGAACGCGTACGCCGCGACCCTGGGCAGCATCTTCACCGAGCAGCTGAAGCCGTTCGAGGTGGAGGTCTGCGTCGCCGAGGTCGGCGCGACCGCCGCCGAAGACCAGCTGTACCGGCTGACCTACGACGGCTCGATCTTCGACGAACCGAAGTTCGTCGTGATGGGCGGTCAGGCCGACACGCTCACCACGAAGCTCAAGGAAAGCTTCGAGTCGGACATGGAGCTGGAAGCGGCGCTCGGCGTCGCGGTGAAGGCGTTGCGCGCCAACACCCCCACCCCCGCGAACGGCGACTCGGACCCGGTGAAGCTCGAGGTCGCCGTCCTGGAGCGGGACCGGCGCGGCCGCAAGTTCCGCCGGGTCGCCGGTGCCGCGCTGGACGCGCTGCTGCCCGCCGAAGAGGAGCCGAAGAAGGACGCCGCCGAGGGCGACAAGCCCGACGGTGAGTCCAAGAAGGACTGAGTCTCTCGAAGTACGTGAAGGCCCCCTTCATTGCGTCTAGCGCAGTGAAGGGGGCCTTCACGTACTTGCGGGCTGCGTTGTACTGAGGGGCAAGGCGAAGGTGCGGGTGCGGTGGGCGGTCAACTCGCGGCTCTTCGCGCGAGGCTCACCAACGCGTAGTGAAGGCCTCCTTCCCTACCCTCAGAGTAGGGAAGGAGGCCTTCACTACCGCCTGGGCCGACCTCTCGCGGCGCCGAGCCCGCCTGAGGTTGCGAAAGCCACTTTCGCAACGTGCCACCTTTGCCGTACCCCTCAGTACACAGTGGACGCGCCCGCCAGGACGGCGGCTAGAGCCGGTAGATGGTGAGCGCGCTGGGCCGCGACCGGAAGCGGAAGTCGTTGCCGAGCGGGCCGACCTCGCCGTCGGTGGCGACGCGGCGGTTCCCGTTCAGCAGCCGGACGTGCAGCTCCGGCACGTCGAGTTCCTGGTAGACGTGACTGGCGTTGAGGCTGTTCGTGATCGTGGCGAGGATGAACCGAGCCCGCGAGTACGGCACGTCGGCGCGCAGGTAGCGGACGTCGAGAAGGCCGGTGTCGAGCGCTGGGCGGCGTGAGGGCGCGAAACCCTTCGGCGAGTAGGTGCCGTTGCCGACGAACAGCAGCCAAATACTGGTGTGCTTGCCGTTGAGGGTCACTTCGAGCGGCTTCGCGCGTCGGAGGGTGCGGGCGAGCGCGATCGCCGCCGACGGCCACTTGGGATGCCGCTTCTGCAGCCTTTCCCGGATCCGGACCATTTCCGGGTAGCCGCCGAGGCTGGCCGTGTTGACGAAGTAGCGGTGGTCGTCGTCGTGGTTGATCTCGACCTCGCCGAGGTCGACGCCGACGGCGTTGCCCGCTTCGGTGGCGGCGTCCGCGTCGGGCATCGAGCGCATGCCGACGTCCCGGGCGAAGTGGTTCAGGGTGCCCGCCGGGATGAGCGCGAGCGGCAGGTCGTGGTCGGCCGCGACGGCGGCCACCGCGGCCACGGTCCCGTCACCGCCGGCGACGCCGAGCGCGCGCACGGTGTTGCCACGGGCGGCGATCTCGTCACAGAGCTGATCGCGCAGGTCACGCTTCGCGTCCGGATACAGGATGGTGGCCTTGGGCCAGGCGAACCGGGCTTCCTCGGTCGGATCCTGGCCGTCGATCCCCGAATGCGGGTTGACCAGGACGAGCATGTCCTCACCGTCGCGCATCTCGGGTGCCTCGGCGGTGTGCGCGGTGCGGCCGGGGACGTCGTCGTTCAGCGGCCACCAGTGCCGCGTCAGCAGGCCGGCGCCGATCCCAATCCCGATCCCCACGCCGACGTCACTGGGCCAGTGGACGCCGGTGTGGACCCGGGAATAGGCCACGGCGGCGGCCAGCGGGGCGAGGGCGGCGCCCGCCTTGGGCGATTCCATCGCGACGGCCGTGACGAAGGCGGCCGCGGACGCCGAGTGCCCGGACGGGAACGACGACGAGGTCGGCCGCCGGACGAGCCGCCGGTGCATCGGCACCTCTTCGGCCGCGGGGCGGCGGCGGGGGAACAGCGGCTTGCCGACCAGGTTCGCCGCCGCGCTGGCTCCGGCGATGGCGGCCACGCCGCGGAGGGCGCCCCGGCGCGTCGGCCCCTTCTTCGCCGCGAGCAGGACCGCGACACACCACCAAAGCTTGGATTTGTCCGCACTTTTGGAGAGCGAGGTGATCACCTCGTCGGCCCTGCTCCTCGGCAGGGCCGCACTCCGTGCCATCAACCGCCGATCGGTCCGTCCGACCTTGCGGAAAGGGCGTTTGAGCTGCTTTAACACGGGTTCCCCACTTCCGGGCCAGGACGTCATGCGCGTGATACCCGATCGGGACGTCCCGCACACCTTTCACCGAATGCAACGTACCGACCGCGTGTCGCCGCCCGAACGGCGCACCTTCAGTGGGTCTTCACCGCCTACTCTGGTGGGATGCAGCGGCGGATCTTTGGCATCGAGACCGAGTTCGGGGTCACGTGCACCTTTCACGGGCAACGCAGGCTCTCCCCGGACGAAGTGGCGCGTTACCTGTTTCGGCGTGTCGTGTCCTGGGGGCGTTCGTCGAACGTCTTCCTGTCGAACGGCTCGCGGCTCTACCTCGACGTGGGTTCCCACCCTGAGTACGCGACGGCCGAATGCGACGACCTCGTCCAGCTCGTCACGCACGACAAGGCGGGGGAGCGGATCCTCGAGGACCTCCTGGTCGACGCCGAGCGTCGGCTGGCGGACGAGGGCATCGGCGGCGACATCTTCCTGTTCAAGAACAACACCGACTCGGCGGGCAACTCCTACGGCTGCCACGAGAACTACCTGGTGACCCGGGCGGGTGAGTTCTCCCGGATCGCCGACGTGCTGCTGCCGTTCCTGGTGACCCGGCAGCTCATCTGCGGCGCCGGCAAGGTGCTGCAGACGCCCCGCGGCGCCGTGTACTGCCTGTCCCAGCGAGCGGAACACATCTGGGAAGGCGTCTCCAGCGCCACCACGCGCTCGCGGCCGATCATCAACACCCGCGACGAGCCGCACGCCGACGCCGAACGCTACCGGCGCCTGCACGTGATCGTCGGCGACTCGAACATGGCCGAGCCGACCACGCTGCTCAAGGTCGGATCGGCGAACCTGGTGCTGGAGATGATCGAAGCGGGCGTCCAGTTCCGCGACTTCACGCTGGACAACCCGATAAGGGCCATCCGCGAGATCAGCCACGACCTCACCGGCCGCCGCCAGGTGCGGCTCGCCGGCGGCCGCGAGGCGTCCGCGCTGGACATCCAGCGCGAGTACCACGCCCGCGCCGTCCAGCACGTCAAGGAGACCGGTTCGTCGCCGCAGTCCGAGCGTGTCGTCGAGCTGTGGGGCCGGGCGCTGGAGGCGGTCGAGCAGCAGGACTTCAGCAAGATCGACACCGAGATCGACTGGGCGATCAAGCACCGCCTGGTCGAGCGCTACCGCAACAAGCACGACCTCGACCTGTCGAGCCCGCGGATCGCGCAGCTCGACCTGGCCTATCACGACATCCGGCGCGGACGGGGCATCTTCGACCTGCTGCAGCGGAAGGGGCTCGTGCGGCGGGTCACCGACGACGGCGAGATCGAGCTGGCCAAGGACACCCCGCCGCAGACCACCCGGGCGAAGCTGCGCGGTGACTTCATCGCCGCCGCGCAGGCCGCCGGGCGCGACTTCACCGTGGACTGGGTGCACCTCAAGCTGAACGACCAGGCGCAGCGGACCGTGCTGTGCAAGGACCCGTTCCGCTCGGTGGACGAACGCGTCGAGCGGCTGATCAGCTCACTCTGATTGGTCCGTGAAGGCCACCTTGAGGGAACCAGAGTCCCTTAAGGTGGCCTTCACGGATCTTCGAGGGAGAGGTGCGCCGATGCGCCGTGCGTTGCTGGTCCTGCTGGGTGCGGTCGTCCCACTGGCGTTCACCGGCGTCGCGCACGCCGCACCGGAATGTCCCGAGCCCAGGTGGACGGAGACTCCGACGGGCACGGGCGCCCAGCTGCGCGGTCTGTCCGGGGTGGATTCCCGGACGGCCTGGGTCAGCGGCAGCAGGGGCACCATCCTGCGCACCACCGACCGCGGCCGCACGTGGAAGCCCGTCGCCCCGGCGGGCACCGAAGCGCTCGACTTCCGGGACATCGAGGCCTTCGACGCCGAGCACGCGGTCGCGCTGTCGATCGGGCCCGGCGACGCGTCCCGGATCTACCGCACCGACGACGGCGGCCAGAGCTGGCGACTGTCCTTCCAGAACAGCGACCCCGCCGCCTTCTACGACTGTGTCGCGTTCTTCGACCACCGGCGCGGTCTCGCGATGAGCGATCCGGTGGACGGCAAGTTCCGGTTGCAGTCCACTTCGGACGGCGGCCGGACGTGGAAACCCGTTCCCGCCGAGGGGATGGTCCCGGCGCTCGACGGCGAGTTCGGGTTCGCCGCCAGCGGTCAGTGCCTCACCACGTCGGGCCCGCGCGACGCCTGGATCGCCACCGGTGGCGGCGCTCGCGCACGGGTCCTGCACTCCGGCGACGGCGGGATGACCTGGGAAGCCGCCGACACCCCGCTGCCCAGCGGCGCCTCGGCCGGGGTCTTTTCGGTGACGTTCCGGGATCCGCGGCACGGCGTGGCCATCGGTGGCGACTACGCGGCGCCGAACGCTCCCGGCCCGGCGGTGGCGCTCAGCGCGGACAGCGGGCGCACCTGGCGGACCCCGGCCGAGGCCCCGGTCGGCTACCGCTCCGGCCTGGCGTGGCTGGGGAACACCGTGATCGCCGGCGGCCCCGGCGGGAGCGATCTGAGCCCGGACGGTGGACGGCACTGGAAGTCGTTCGACACCGGATCGTTCGACTCGGTCGACTGTGCTCGCGGCGCGTGCTGGGCGAGCGGGGCCAACGGCAGGGCCGCGCGGCTCGGCACCGCCTAAGCTCGAAGGACCATGACCGCAGAAGCCGAACCAGTCCCGGAGACCACCGACCATCTGGTCGAGGTGCTGAAGGCGCTCGCCAACCCGATCCGCCTCCAGGTGCTCGGGTGGCTGCGCGAACCGGACCGGCACTTCCCGCCGGAGAACGCGATCGCCGACCAGAACGAGGTCGGGGTCTGCGTCAGTCACCTCCAGGCGAAGCTGGGGCTCGCGCAGTCCACGGTGTCGGCGTACATGGCGCTGCTGCAGCGCGCCGGGCTCGTCCGGTCCACCCGGGTGGGCAAGTGGACGCACTATCGCCGTGACGAGCAGCGGATCACGCAGCTCGTCGACCTGCTGGGACGTTCCATCTGACCCTGGACGGGAATAACGTATCGAAAATCTGCGATACTTCGATACGTTGGACTCGACCTGAGGAGAGACTGATGGAACTGGGGCGTTTCGGGATCTGGACGTTCGACTTCGAGGATCAGCCCGCGAGCATGCTCCGGGATTCGGTGCGGGAACTGGACGAACTCGGCTGGCCCGCGATCTGGATCCCGGAACGGGACGGCCGTGAGGCGCTGACCCACGCCGGATTCCTGCTCGCGTCCACCGAACGCATGGCCGTGGTCAACGGGATCGCGCGGATCGGCTCCCGTGGCGCGCGGTGGGCCCACGGCGCCGCGCTCCTGCTCGCCGACGCGTATCCGGGCAGGCACGTCCTCGGGCTCGGTTTCGGAGGCGCCCAGCCCGGCGTCAAGCCGTTGGACGCGATGAACGACTACCTCGACGAACTCGACACGGTCACCAGCGCGAACCCGCTGCCCGCTCAGTCGATCCGGCGGCTGTTGGCGGCGTACGGGCCGAAGATGCTCGAACTTGCCCGCGACCGGTCCGAGGGTGCGCACACCTATCACGTGCCGGTGGCGCACACCGCCCAGGCGAGGGAAGTGCTGGGGGAGAAGGCCTTCCTTGGTGTCGAGCACGCCGTGCTGTTCGAAACCGACCCGGGCAAGGCGCGCGCGGTCGCCCGCGAGCATCTGCACCCCTACCTGACGTCGAAGTACAACGTCGCCAAGTACCTCCGCCTCGGCTACACCGAAGCCGACCTCGATGGCGGCCGGGGCAGCGACCGGCTCGTCGACGATCTCGTGTTCTGGGGCGACCTCGACACCGTGACCGCGAAACTGCACGGCCACCTCGACGCGGGTGCCGACCATGTCGGCGTCCAGGTCATCGGTGTCGAACCCGGCGAATCGGCCATGCCGCACTGGCGACGGCTGGCCGAGTCGCTGCTGCCGCGCTAGCGGACCTGGCCGGTCGGGCGGACCACGATCTCGTTGACGTCGACCGAGGGCGGCTGCTCCAGCGCGAAGAGCACCGCCCTCGCGACGTCGTCGGGGTCCAGTTTCGGCTTGGACTTCGAGTCCTCGGGGATCATCGAGGTGTCGACCAGGCCCGGCTGCACGACGGTGACCCGCACGCCGGTGCCGACGGCCTCCTCGCGGATGGACCCGGCGAGCCCGGTCACCGCCCATTTCGTCGCCGAATAAAGGTTCCCCGGCCGGTGGTAGCGCCCGGCGACGGAACCGGTGAGCACGAGGTGCCCCTTCGATTCCGCCAGTGACGGAAGGGTCGCCCGCGCGGTGAGGGCGGTGCCGTAGACGTTCGTCAGCACCATGTCCCGCCACTGTCCGGGGTCCGCGCCGCCGTCGCCGAAGAACGAGACGACGACGCTCTGCCCCGCGTTGGCGAACACCGCGTCCAGCCGGCCGAAGGTGGTCTTCACCGTCTCGACGGCCGCGGACAGTGAATCCCAGTCGGTGACGTCCGCCTCGACCGCGAGGGCCCGGTCCCCGCCCAGTTCGGCGACGAGCGGCAGTAGCGCCTCGCGGTCGCGGGAGAGCAACGCCAGCCGGAATCCGGCCGCCGCGGCCCGGCGCGCGGTGGCCTCGCCCAGGCCACGGGAAGCGCCGGTGATCAGCAGTACTCGATCGTTCATGACTCCAAACTAGGCGGCGTGTAGCCGTCCCATTCGGGCACCGGTTCGCCGGTGAGGGAAGCGCCGAGCCGGTCGAGGTAGAAGTGCCAACCCTTGGCGATGTCCGAGGTGTCCCAGTCGGGTTTGGGCATCCGGTGCACGAAGCCGAGCACCGTTCCCGTGCCGTGCGGTGTCAGGGTCAGTTCCACCCGCCACGTCGGCTCACCGGTGTTGTGCAGATCAATGACCAGCCGTTTCGGCGGATCGCATTCGCGGATGACGGCGGGACCCGGCTCGGAGCCTTCTTCGGCGGTCATCGACAGCATGATCGTGTTGCCGACTCCGGCTTCGCCTGTCCAGGTGCCGATCCAGCGGGCCGTGCGCTCGGATTCCGTGAGTGCCGACCAGACGTCGTCGATCGGGTCCGGGTACTCGCGCCGGAGTTCGAGCCGGGTCTCCTCGTTGTCCATGATGCGAAGATAACCGTAGGCTTAATTAAGCGTCAACTTATTCGTTGGTCAGGACCAGACGCCCGCGGAGCCCGCCCTCCGCCAGACGTTCGTGTGCTTTCCCCGCCTCCGCCAACGGCAGGGTGTCCGCGACCCGGAGGGTGAGTTCGCCGTCGTCGACCATGCTCACCAGCCCGGCGAGCGCCGCGCCGTCGGCGGCGATCCAGACGTGCGCGACGTCGATACCCCGCAACGGAATCGGGGCGGCCCCGGCCGCGAACACGACGAACCGGCCACGGTTCGCCACCGCGTCCAACGCCTCGAGCCCGAGCAGTGCCGTGTCGAGTGCCGCGTCGACGCCGCCGGGGATCGCCGCCCGGACGCGATCGGCGAGGAAATCGCCGCGCGGCACGAAAACCTCCGCGCCGAACTCGCGAACCAGCGCCTCGTCGGCCGCACCGGCGACCGCCACGACGCGGAAACCCCTCGCCTTCGCCAAGGTCACCGCATAGCCGCCGACAGCGCCCGCCGCGCCGGTCACCAGGACCGTCGCACCTACTGGCAGGCCGAGCAGGTCGAGGGCCTGGACCGCGGTGAGACCGTTCAGCGGCAAGGTCGCGGCCTCCGCGAGGGACGCCGTCCGCGGGGCGGCGGCGATCGCGTCCGCGTCGAGCACGACGAAGTCGGCATAGGTGCCGAGCGCCGCCGACGGCCGGTCCTGCAGCGCGATCACGCTGTCGCCCGCGGCGAACCCGGTGACGCCGTCGCCAACGGCGTCGACCGTCCCGGCGACATCCCAGCCGATGCCGAGCACCTCACGCGGCGGGACGATCCCCGCCTCGGTCAGGAAACCCGAACGGGTCGCGGCGTCGACCGGGTTGACCCCTGCCGCGGCCACCTTCACCCGCACCTGGCCTGGCCCCGGCGTGGGCACCGGGACATCGGCGAATTCCAGGACTTCCGGGCCGCCGAACCGGCGGACCACCACTGCGCGCATCGTTTCTCCTTCAAGGGGATCGTTCCCCGCGAACGTATGGGGAGTTACTCTCCTTCGGGAAGTACGCACCTCGAGGTGCCCAACCCACGCGGAGGTACGCGCACCGTGGTCACGCGCACGGCACAGGAACGCCGGGACGAAGAGAAACGGGCCTACGACGCCTATCTCGCGGCCTGTCCCGCCCGGAAACTGCTCGACGAGGTCTCGGGCAAATGGGTCAGCCTCGTCCTCGTCGCCCTCGGCGACGGACCCCAGCGCTACAGCGACCTCGCGCGCCGGATAGCCGGGGTCAGCCAGAAGATGCTCACGCAGACCCTGCGGACCCTGGAGCGCGACGGCCTCCTGACCCGAACGGTCACCCCGTGCGTGCCGGTCCGGGTGGACTACGAACTGACCGAACTCGGCCGGAGCCTCCGGCAGCTGCTGGCCGGGATCAAGGACTGGGCCGAGACCAGGTTCGACGAGGTCGAGAGCGCCAGGGATCGTTACGACGCGCGATCGGCGGCTGTCACCATCGGGTCGGACGGCGCGGGCTAGGGTAGCCGGGTGTCCACCGCACGCGCCGAACGTCTGGTCAACCTGGTTCTGGCCCTCCTGTCCACCCGGCAGTACCTCACCGCCGAGCGGATCCGGGGCATCGTGCCCGGGTACGCCGACGCGGCCAGCGACGAGGCGTACTTCCGCATGTTCGAGCGCGACAAGACCGAACTCCGCGAGCTCGGCATCCCGCTGGAGACCGGCCGCAACTCCGCGTTCGACGCGATCGACGGCTACCGCATCGCGCGCCGCGACTACGAACTCGGCGAGATCGACCTCGCGCCCGACGAGGCCACCGCGGTCGGGCTCGCCGTCCGGCTCTGGGATTCCCCGGAACTGACCGGTGAGGCGCAGGGCGCGCTGGTGAAACTCCGCGCCGCCGGCGTCGAGGTCGACGACCACGCCCCGACCGTCGTCGAACCCCGCGTCCGTGCCGAACCGGCGTTCGGCCCGCTCCTCGCCGCCGTCCAAGCCGGGCAGGCCGTGCGTTTCGAGTACCGCCGCAGCGGTTCGGCCGAGCGCAAGATCCGCACCCTCGAACCGTGGGGCGTGGTGTCGTGGAAGGGCCGCTGGTACGTCGTCGGACACGACAGGGACCGTGGCGCTCCCCGGTGTTTCCGCCTTTCACGCGTGACCGGGAAGGTCGACACCTTCGGGCCGACCGGTGTCGTCGAACGCCCGGAAGGGGTCAACCTGCTGCGGATGGTCTCCGCCAGCAGTGGCGAGGACCCGTCCGCGCCGATCATCGCCAGCGTCTGGGTCGCGGACGGCCGGGCCGCCGGGGTCCGTCGCCGGGGCCGGGTGGTCGGCCGCAGCGATGCCGGGGGAGAAGAAGGCGACCTCGTGGAGATCGAGCTGTACTACCCCGAATCCGCCGCGGACTGGCTCACCGCGCACGGGCCGGACGTCCTCGTCCTCGAACCCGAGGTGCTCGCGAAGTCGGTCTTCAGCCGTCTCGAAGCCATCGCGCACGCCGGCGGTGCCCGATGAGCGCCACCGGACGGATGCCGCGCCTGCTCGCGCTCGTGCCGTACCTCCTCGCCCGGCCGGGCATCAAGATCGACGACGCCGCCCACGACTTCGACGTCACACCCAAGCAGCTGCGCAAGGACCTCGAACTGCTGTGGATGTGCGGGCTGCCCGGCTACGGCCCGGGTGACCTGATCGACCTGTCCTTCGAGGGCGACACGATCGTCGTCACGCACGACGCCGGGATGAACCGCCCGCTGCGGCTCACCGGCGGCGAGGCGACGGCCATGCTCGTCGCGTTGCGCGCGTTGGCAGAGACGCCCGGGGTGGTCGACGCCGACGCGGTCCGCCGCGCCATCGCGAAGATCGAAGTCGCCGCGGGGCAGGCTCAGCCGTCGGGGATCGTCGTCGGCGGGGGAGTGCGCGAAGGCAAGAAGACCGCCGGGACGCGCGAAGCCGTCCGGGCCGCGCTCACCGCGAAGCGTGCCTTGCGGATCCGGTACTACACCGCGTCGAAGGACGAGATCACCGAACGCACCGTCGATCCCATGCGGCTGCTCATCGTCCAGGCGGTCGGCTACCTCGAAGCGTGGTGCCGCCGCGCCGAGGACGTCCGGCTGTTCCGGCTCGACCGGATCGACGAGCTCACCGTGCTCGACGAACCCGCCGTCCCGCCCGCGCACGCGCGGCCCACTGACATTTCCGATGGTGTTTTCCGCCCGCGTCCCGATCAGCAGGAAGCCGTCCTGGTCCTCGATCCCGACACACGCTGGGTAGCCGAGTACTACCCCTGCGAGGAGCTCGACGAGCTCGACGGCGGGCGGCTGCGCATCCGGATGCGCTACGCCGACGAGTCGTGGATGGTCCGGCTCATCCTGGGACTGGGCGGAGACGCGCAGGTCGAAAGCCCGGTCGAGCTCGGAGAGGCAGTTCGTCGACGGGCGGCCGACGCACTGGCCCGGGCTCGTCACCTAACGTCAACCTACGAGCAGTAGGGTGGCGCCGTGTCGTACCTGCCGAGCATCGCGCTCGCCGTCGCCGGGCTGATCCTGCTCTTTGTTCTGCTAATCAAATTACGCAGAGTCTTGCGCGTGCTCACCCATACGATGAGCATGGTGGCTACGAACACCCGAAAACGGACAGGGCTCCTTCGCGCCCGGTCGGCCGCGCTGCGCGTGGCGATCGCGCGACGACGTGGGCTCGAAGACCGGTAACATCACATACGAGAGATTCGAGAAGGAGGCCGCAAACGATGAACGCGCTGCAGCCGTGGCACATCATCATCCTGGTGCTCGTCGTTGTCCTGCTGTTCGGCGCCAAGAGGCTTCCGGACGCCGCGCGGTCCATCGGCAAGTCCATGAAGATCTTCAAGGCCGAGACCAAGGACATGGCCGGGGACAAGGACAAGGCCGCCGAGACCGAAGAGGTCGAGACCAAGCAGCTGCCGCAGGCCACCACGCCCGCGCCGGCCGCGACCGCGCAGGACAAGCAGGTCGCCGACCTCCAGCGTCAGCTCGACGAGCTCAAGAAGCAGCAGGCCGCCGCGCCCGCTCCGGCCGAGCAGGCGCAGAAGAACGCCAGCTGAGCGATCTTTAGTTAGCCAAGCGGAGCCTGTTCGCGGATGAGCGCGCCGAAGTCGCGGCGCGCTCATGGTGGACCCTGACGAGAACGGACTGTCCAGTGGCGGATTCCGCCTCCGGTGAGGAGCGCCGCGGCACCAAGCGGCGCAAGCGCAGCCGTCGGGCCAACCCCGACGGCACGATGACGCTCATCGAGCACATCTACGAGTTCCGGCGCCGTCTGGGCTTCGCGCTGCTCGCCATCCTGGCGGGCGGGATCATCGGTTTCCTCTGGTTCCAGACCAGGGTGGGCCCGATCCCGTCGCTGGGCGAGATCATGACCGGCCCGTACTGTGGCATCCCGTACGAGCGCAGGCTCGGTGGCAGGATCGACGGTCCCTGTCAGCTGCTCCAGACGGTGCCGTTCGAAGCCTTCATGATCCAGCTGAAGGTCGGTCTCGCCGCGGGCGCGGTCCTGTTCGCCCCGTTGTGGCTCTACCAGATCTGGGCGTTCATCGCGCCCGGTCTCTACTCGAAGGAGCGCAAGTACGCGCTCACGTTCGTCTTCTTCGCGTCGATCCTCTTCGCCGCCGGCGCCGTCCTGGCGTACCTGCTCATCCCGCACGCTCTCGAGCTGCTGATGAACTTCGGTGGAGACCAGTTCATCACCGCCCTCACCGGTGACAAGTACATCTCGTTCATCCTGTCGCTGCTGCTGATCTTCGGCGTCAGTTTCGAACTCCCGCTGTTCGTGGTGATGCTGAACCGCGTCGGCGTCCTGAAGTACCAGACGCTGAAGAAGTGGCGCCGCGGCCTGATCATGGTCGTGTTCGTCTTCGCCGCCTTCGCGACGCCTGGTTCGGATCCGTTCTCGATGCTCGCCCTGGCCGGCGCGCTGGTGGTGCTCCTGGAGCTCTCCATCCAGATCGCGCGCTTCCACGACCGCAAGCTCGACAAGGAACGCGGCACCGAGGGCTGGGACCAGCTCGCCGACGACGAGGCCGCGCCGTTCGACTACACGCCGAGCACCATCGACGAAGAGCCGTCGGCCGCCACGAACGGCAAGCGCACCAGCACCGACGACGTCACCTGAGCCCGGGATGCACGCGGCGCTGGCCGTCCACCCCGCCTCCGGTGACGGGGCCGCGGGACGGCTGATGGAGTCGGTCGCGGCGCGGCTGCGGCCCGTCGTGGACCGGCTCGACGTCCTCGTCGCTCATACGGTCGAAGAATCCCGCGCGCTTATGACCGACTCGCGCGCGGCAGGGCTGGACGTCCTCGTCGTCCTGGGTGGTGACGGGGCGGCGCACCAAGGCGTTCAGTTCTGCGCCGAATCCGGTGTCGCGCTCGGGCTCGTCCCCGCGGGCACCGGCAACGACTTCGCCAGGGCTCTCGGCATCCCCGAACGGCCGCACGCCGCCGCGGATCTCGTCGCCAGGCGGATCGCGGAGGGGAGACGGCGGAGGATCGACCTCGGCCGGGCCGGTGGTGAATGGTTCGCCACGGTGCTGTGTTCGGGTTTCGACGCCCTGGTCACCGAGCGCGCCAACCGGCTGACCTGGCCTCGCGGCCCGCGCCGCTACGACGTCGCGATCCTGGCCGAACTCGCCGCGTTCCGGCCCCGGCCGGTCGTGCTCCGCACGGACGTCGAGACCCTCGAACTCGACGCCACCATGATCGCCGTCGGCAACACCCCGTTCTACGGCGGCGGCATGCCGATCTGCCCCGGCGCGGATCCCGGAGACGGCCTGTTCGACGTCACCGTGGTCGGCGAGGCGACCCGGCGGGACCTTCTTCGCATGCTGCCCGGGGTCCGGTCGGGAGACCACATCGCCCATCCGGCGGTGCGGGTCCTCAAAGCCAGCCAGATCCACCTGGCGGGTAGCGACCTGCCCGTCTACGCCGACGGCGAGCCGCTGGGCAGGCTGCCGCTCGACGTCGCCTGCGTTCCCGGCGCGCTCACCGTCGTCGGGTGAGCCCGGCGTAGTCGCCCGCGCGCCACACCTGCCCGCGGAACGTCTCGGCCGACATGAGCTCGCCGCCCGGGAAGAACACCCCGCCGCAGCGGTGGCAGAACCACGCTCGCCGCCAGTAGTCCAGCGCGTCGGGGATGCCTCGCCGGATCCGCGCGTTGCGCCGCATCCGGAGCACGAACAGGACGGCGAACAAGGCGACCAGCGCGAAGGCGCCGACCGGGAAGATCGACGCCCCGACGTACTGCGCGGCCCTGCCGTCGGCGGTCGGCGCGATGTTCTCGTCCAGCACGTCGTTGGCGAAGGCGAGGAACACGAACGCGGGGATCAGCAGCACCAGCGCGAGCGCCAGGAAGCAGCCGCCGCCGCGGGGCACCGGGTACGGGTTGAGCGACGCCGCGGTCGCGGTCACCGACACGCCGGTGTGCGCCGTCGCGGTGTAGACCACGCCGTCGCCCGCCGGGATGGCCCTCATGCCCCCTTGTACGCGGTAGGTCGTCTGCCCGCCCTGGAACACCGCCGGCACACTCTGCACCTGGTCGACCTGCGCGCATTGCGGGCAAGCGATCTCCATGGGGTCCCCTCTCGATCACGGATCCGCCCCTTGGATGACGCGGGGGTGGCGGCCGTTCCCGGGATCGTCACACCGAGTGCGAACTGTCGGTGGCGTATGGAACCCTGACGAAGTGGTCAATAGCCCTTCTCAGACCCCGGCCGAGGCCTACGCGGCCTCCCAGCGCCGCGCTCGATACCCTCAGCTGACCCGCTTCGCGGCGGAATCGTCGTTCGAATTCGACGACTTCCAGGTCCGCGGCTGCGAGGCGCTCGAAGACGGTCACGGCGTGCTCGTCTGCGCGCCCACCGGCGCCGGGAAGACCGTGGTCGGCGAGTTCGCGGTGCACCTCGCCCTCGCCGAAGGCCGCAAATGCTTCTACACGACGCCGATCAAGGCGTTGTCGAACCAGAAGTACGCCGACCTCGTCGGCCGGTACGGGCCCGACGCCGTCGGCCTGCTGACCGGTGACACCTCGATCAACGGCAACGCGCAGGTCGTGGTCATGACCACCGAGGTCCTCCGCAACATGCTGTACGCCGGGTCCTCGACCATCGGCGAGCTCGCGTACGTGGTGATGGACGAGGTCCACTACCTCGCCGACCGGTTCCGCGGCGCCGTCTGGGAAGAGGTCATCCTCCACCTGCCCGAACACGTCCGGGTCGTCGGCCTGTCGGCCACGGTGAGCAACGCCGAGGAGTTCGGCGAATGGCTCGTCGAGGTCCGCGGCGACACCACCGTCGTCGTCGACGAGCACCGTCCCGTTCCGCTGTGGCAGCACATGCTGGTCGGAAACCGGCTGATGGACCTGTTCGCCGGCCAGGAGGAACACGCACCCGGCGCCGAACTGCGGATCAACCCGAGCCTGCTCCGCCGCACCGAGGAGATCGGCGGACGGTTCGCCCCGGCCGGTTTGCGCGGGCCCAGAGGGCGGCGAGGAGTGCCGTCGCGGATGCCGCGGTACCGGCCGCCGTCTCGCACCGACACGGTCGAGCGGCTGGACAGCGCCGGGCTGCTCCCCGCCATCGTGTTCATCTTCTCCCGCGCCGGTTGCGACGCCGCCGTCGGCCAGTGCGTCCGCTCGGGCCTGCGGCTCAACGGCCCCGAAGAGGTCGAGAAGGTCCGCCGCATCGTCGCCGAGCGCACCAAGGACCTCCCCGAGGGCGACCTCGGCGTCCTCGGCTTCTGGGAATGGCGTGAGGCGCTCGAACGCGGGATCGCCGGGCACCACGCCGGGCTGCTCCCTGCGTTCAAGGAGACCGTCGAGGAGCTGTTCGTCCAGGGCCTGGTGAAGGTCGTCTTCGCCACCGAGACGCTCGCGCTCGGCATCAACATGCCCGCGCGCACCGTCGTGCTGGAACGGCTGGTGAAATACAACGGCGAGGCGCACGTCGACCTCACGCCGGGGGAGTACACGCAGCTCACCGGCCGGGCCGGACGGCGCGGGATCGACGTCGAGGGCCATGCGGTCGTCGCCTGGCAGCCGGGCATCGACCCGAAGCAGGTCGGCGGTCTGGCCTCGACCAGGACGTATCCGCTGCGGTCGTCCTTCCGGCCCGGGTACAACATGGCGGTGAACCTGGTCGCCCAGGTCGGCGCGGAAGAGGCCCGTGACCTGCTGGAGCAGTCGTTCGCGCAGTTCCAGGCCGACCGGTCGGTGGTCGGGACGGCGCGGCGGATCGAGCGGAACAAGGAGGCCCTGCGGGGCTACACCTCGGCCATCACCGGCGATTTCGACCAGATGCTGGAGTACGTCGATCTGCGGGCGAAGATCTCCGCCCGGGAGAAGGCGCTCTCGCGGCAGAACACCTCTGCCCGCCGCGCGGGCACCGCCGAATCGCTGGAGAAGCTCCGCAAGGGAGACGTCATCGCCGTGCCCGCGGGACGGCGCGCCGGGCTGGCGGTCGTCGTCGACCCGGGCCTCGACCCGATCCGCGAGCCGCGGCCCGTCGTGGTCACCGAGGACCGGTGGTCCGGGCCGCTCTCGGTCTCCGACTTCCCGTCGCCGGTCGAGGCGCTGGGCAACATCAAGCTGCCGAAGCACATCGAGCTGCGCTCGCCCAAGACCCGGCGGGACATCGCTTCGAGCCTGCGCAACGCGGGAATCTCCTTGCCCGGCAGGCAAAAGCGCCGCGCCGGGGCCAATGAGGACGGTGAGCTGGCCGCGCTGCGGCGGGCGCTGCGCGCGCATCCGTGCCACGGCCTCGCCGAACGCGAAGCGAACCTGCGCTGGGTCGAGCGGTACCAGCGGCTCACGGCCGAGACCGAGCAACTGGAACGCAAGGTCGCCGCGACCACGCACTCGCTCGCCCGCGCCTTCGACCGCATCCTGCGGCTGCTCGGCGAGCGCGGGTACCTCGGCCCCGAGTCGAAGGGCGACGGCGAGAACCGCGTCACCGAACACGGCAAGCGGCTCACCCGGCTCTACAGCGAGTCCGATCTGCTCGCCGCCGAGTGCATCCGGCACGGCGTCTGGAAGGGCCTGGCGCCCGCAGAACTGGCCGCCGTGGTCTCGACGCTGGTCTTCGAGGCACGCCGGGACACCGCCGGGGAGCCCCGCCTGCCCGCGGGCAAGGTGCTGGACGCCTGGCAGGCGACCACGCGGCTGTGGATGGAGCTCACCGAGGACGAGCGGCGCCACAAACTGGACCGCACCCGCGAACCCGACGCCGGTTTCGCGTGGCCCGTCTACCGGTGGGCACGCGGCGAATCGCTGGAGAAGGTCCTCACCGCCGCCGAGGCGAACGGGCAGGAGCTGTCGGCCGGTGACTTCGTGCGGTGGTCGCGGCAGGTCATCGACCTGCTGGACCAGATCCGCGACGTCCTCGGGAAGGCGGATCCGGTCGGAGCGGCGGCCTCGGACGCGGTGAAGGCCTTGCGGCGCGGAGTCGTGGCGGCCGGCGGCGCGTGACCGGTCTCGTGACTTCCTGGGGCCGGCCGGTTGTGGGGTGAAGGCTCCCCTCGTCGCGTCTGGTGCGGCGAAGGACGCCTTCAGCCCGTCAGATCCCGGCTGCGGTTGGTCGCTGGCCGGAGTCCGTGAAGGCCTCCTTGAGGGAACCAGAGTCCCCAAAGAGGTCTTCACGGACTCGACGATCGCCACGTGCGTCACACCTCCACCAGCAGTCACAAGGGGTTGCGCGTGAAGGCCCCCTTCCCTCGGCTCAGCCGAGGAAATTCGACCTTCACACCTTGGCCCGAGTACACGAAGGCCCCCTTTCCTGTACCTAGGCGCAAGGAAGGGGGCCTTCATGTACTCGGGAAGGACAGACACCGGCAACGAGGCGTTGGGCTGACCGGCGGAGCGGCCACGCCTCCGGTGTGAGCACGGTCGCGGCGAGTTGCCCCGACACCGGCCGGGAACAGTGGGCAGGGGCGCCGTCCTGTGGTTGGATCGCCCACGACGGCCATGCAGGTCGGCCGGTGACGATGGCGGAACAGGCGGAGGCGAAACGATGAGCACGCCGTATGGCGGCAACGACCCGCAGCAGCAGCCCCAATGGGGGCAGCAGCCGGGCTACGGGCAACAGCCGGGCGGCGCTCAACCGCCGAGCGGCCCGCAGCAGCAACCGCAGTGGGGCCAGCAGCCGCAGTACGACCCGTCGCAGACCCAGCAGCAACAGCCGCAGTGGGGTCAGCAGCCCGCACCTTACGACCCGTCCCAGCAGCAGCCGGGCTACCCGCAGCAGCCTGACCCGTCGCAGACGCAGCAACAGCAGCCACAGTGGGGCCAGCAACCGCAGTACGGCCAGCAGCCGGGTTACCCGCAGAGCGGGGCCCAGCAGCAGCCGGGATATCCGCAGAGCGGGCCCCAGCAGCAGCCCGGCTACCCCCAGAGCGGCCCGCAGCAGCAGCCGCAATACGGGCAGCAGCAGCCAGGCCAGTACGACTACGGCCAGAGCCAGTTCCCGGGCACCCAGGGCGAGGCGCAGGACAAGCCGAAGTCCAAGAAGGGCCTCTTCATCGGGATCGGCGCGCTCGTGGTGATCATCGCCGCGGTCGGCATCCTCGGCTTCGTCACGCCGGGCTGGTTCAACACCCAGGTGTTCAACAACACGCAGATGCAGACCGACGTGCAGAAGCTGCTCACCGAGACCTACGGGATCAAGGAGATCAGCGCGGTCACCTGCCCCTCCGGCCAGGAGGTCAAGGACGGCGTGAAGTTCACCTGCACCGCCACGATCGAGGGCAAGCCGCAGGAGGTGCCGATCACCGTGAAGGGTGACACCGGCAACTACGAGGTCTCACCGCCCGCCACCAAATAAACGGCGGGCGCCGGACGCGGTCGATCCTGCATGATCGGGTCATGAGCGACTTCTCAGTGCGGCGGCTGCGGTCCGACGAGGAACGGGCCGCGACGGATCTGTTCAGGCGCGCCTTGCACGCCAAGGAGATGACCGACGAGGAATGGTCGGCCATCGCGCCTTCGATGCAGCCGGATCGCGGGTTCGGCGCGTTCGACCAGGAGCTCATCGGCACCCTCCGGTCCTTCGATTCAGAGGTGACGCTGCCCGGCGGTGGCACCACGCCACTCGCCGCGGTCAGCCTGGTCGGCGTTCGAGCCGACCGGATCCGCCGTGGCGTGCTGACCGGCTTGATGCGCGCTCAGTTCGAGGATTTCGCCGCCCGGGACGTTCCCGCCGCGATGCTGCACGCGTCCGAAGGGGCCATCTACGGCAGGTTCGGGTACGGCGTCGCCGTGCGGGCGAAGTCGATCTCGGTCGACAAGCGCCGTGCCCGCTTCCGGCCCGAGGCGCCCGCCGGAGGCGAGATCTCCTTGCTGGATCTGGAAAGTACCGTCGAGCAGTGGCCGTCGCTCTTCGACGCGCTCCCGCGCACCCGGCCGGGCATGATCGCGCGGAGCCCGCATCTGTGGCCAGGCTACGAGCGGGAACTGCGCCGGGCGACCACGCCGGTCACGACCGCGGTGCATCGCGGTCAGGACGGGGTCGACGGCTACGTCACCTACACCGTCGAGCGGGCGCATTTCGGCGCTGAGACGACCCTGAAGATCCAGTCGTTCCACTACGCGAGTCCCGACGCGTTCGCGGGGTTGTGGCGCTATCTGGTGTCCGTGGACCTGGTCGACGTCATCACCGCCGAGAAGCGGCCGCTCGACGAGCCGGTCGAGTTGCTGTTCACCGACCCGCGGCATGTGACCGTGCAGAAGATCCAGGACGAAGGCTGGCTCCGGCTGGTCGACGTCGCGAGGATGCTCGACGCTCGCACGTACCGGGGCGAGCCGGTCGTCCTCGAGGTCACGGATCCCTTCCTGGACCACAACTCCGGCCGCTACCGCCTGTCCGAGGACGGCGCCGCCCGCACGACCGACCCGGCGGATCTCGAACTGCACGCCGACACGCTGTCGATGGTGTACCTCGGCGGCTGGCGACCGTCGGATCTCGCGGCCGCCGGCCGGGTCCGCGCCACCGGCTCGGCCGCACTGGAACGCGCGGACCTGCTGTTCGGCACGCGGGTCGATCCCTGGTGCGGTACCTTCTTCTGACGTTGGATGATCACACCGGTGGGGGTGGAGAAGCTTGAGCAGGCGAGCCGTCTCGACGGTCGGTCTGTGTTGTGCCGCTTTCGCGATGCTGGCGGCGTGTTCGGACACCCCGGCGCCCGCACCGGCGACGAAGACCGTCACGGTCCCGCCGACGACGAGCGCTTCGCCGAGCACGTCCGCCACGTCGGGCGGTTCGTCCTCCGCCGCTCCGGGCAGAGTCTTCGACCCGCGGACCATGCAGGCGGACGTGCGGAAGATCCTCACCGAGACCTATCAGGTGCGGGAAGTCGGCGACGTGCTCTGCCCGGCGAACCAGACGGTCAAGGACGGCAGCACGTTCACCTGCACCGTCCAGGTCGGCGGAGAGGGCAAGACCGTGACGATCACGGTCACCGGGGACGACGGCCGCTACGAGGTCGGCGCGCCCGCCTGAAAACCGGTTGGGTTCGCCCGGCCCTGGCGGCAGGATCGGCGATATGAGCGAATTCCATGTGCGTGCCGTGGCCGAAGGCGAACAGCGGGCGTGTCTCGACGTCCTTTCGCAGTCCCTGCACGGCAAGCCCGCGTCGGACGAGGTCTGGGCGAAGATGGCTCCGTCCTGGCCGGCGGCCGGGAAATTCGCCGCGTTCGACGACCACGGCACCCCGGTGGGCATCACCAGTTCGTTCGAGGTGGAGTTGACCGTCCCGGGTGGACAGAGGCTCGTCACGGCCGCCGTCGACGGCGTCGGCGTCCGCGCCGACTGGACCCGCCGCGGGATCCTCACCTCGATGATGGCCGCACAGCTGGAAGATCTCGCGGCGCGCGGCGTCCCGCTGGCCGCGCTGCACGCTTCGGAAGCGGTGATCTACGGCCGCTTCGGTTACGGCGCGGCCACTTTCTGCCGAGGCGTTTCCGTCGAACGCCCACGCGCCCAGCTGCGCGACGGCGTGGGCCGGGAGGGCGTGGTCAGGTTCGTCACCCCGGCCGAAGCCGTGGAGCGCGTTCCCGCGTTGTACAACCGCTTCGAGGGAACGCGGCCGGGTTTCGTCTCCCGGCCCGCCTGCTGGTGGCCGGGTTTCTTCGACCGAGTGGTCACCGGGGACGACGGGTATCGTGTGGCCGTCCACAGTGGACCGGATGGGGACGACGGTTTCGTCGTCTACCAGACCATCGACACTCGCGACCGGCAGGCGCCGGAGCGCGGCGCGCTCCTGGACATCCGGGAACTCCATGCCGCCACGCCACAGGCCTGGGCGGGCCTGTGGCGCTTCCTGCTGTCCATCGACCTGGTCTCGGCCGTGGCCGGACGCGGCCGCCCGCTGGACGAGCCGCTCGCCGAACTGCTGACCGACCCACGTGCGGTGAACACCACCGAGGTCATCGACGACCTGTGGCTGCGCCTCGTCGACGTCCTCGCGGCGCTGCGGGCACGTTCGTATGGCACGGCCGAGCCCGTGGTGCTGGAAGTGCACGACAAGCAGCTTCCGGGCAACGACGGCCGTTACGTCGTCGGCCCGGACGGTGTGGACCGCACTACTGCCGAGGCGGACCTGCGGCTGGACGTCGACACTCTGGCATCGCTGTACCTCGGGCACGGCCTGTTCGGCGATCTGGCCCTGTCCGGCCGGGTCGAGGTGCTGGACGAGGCCGCGGTGGCCCGTGCCGACGCGCTGTTCCACACCGCGCGCACGCCGTGGTGCGGGACGTTCTTCTAGGCACTCGTGAGTGCTAACCGTCCTTACCACTCACGAGGGATTCCGGCGAGGTTTGATCCGCACCTGCGGCAGCGTGGGTGCGGGCAGCCACGCCGTGGTGCCCTGGTAGCCCTCCACGTGACCGAACCGGTCCGCCTGTGCCTGCCAAGCCTCGCGGTACTCGGCGATCTCCTCGTGGCTCCGGCCCACGAAGTTCCACCACATGACGAGTTCCTCGGTGAACGGGGTCCCGCCGAGCAGGAGCACCCGAGCCGGTTCGCCGCCGGAGTTCGTCAGTTCGAGCCGTCCGGCGCCGGGCGCGAGGTAGGCGAGTTCCCCGGTGCTCAACGCGGCTCCGGCGACGGTGACGGAGCCGATGTCCTGCAGGACACCGTGCTCGAAGGCCGGGTCGACGTCGAGCGCCAAGGTCGCCCCGGGCTCGATCGTGAGTTCGGCGCCCAACAGGGGAGTGAACGCCGGGACCGGCGACGTCGTCCCGGCGAGACTGCCCAGAAAGACCCGGGCCGTCGCGCCGGGCAGTTCGAGCAGCGGCGGCGCGTAGTGCCGGAAGTCCCGTGCGGTGTCACGGTGTTCGTCCGGCAGGGCGATCCAGAGCTGGACACCGTGCAGGACCGAGGTGTCCGGTGTGGACACTTCCGAATGCGCGATGCCGTGCCCGGCGGTCATCAGGTTGAGCTCTCCGGGCCGCACCATGGCGGTGGTGCCGATGCTGTCGCGATGTTCGATCTCGCCGCTGAACAGCCAGCTCGCGGTCTGCAGCCCGGTGTGCGGATGCGGCGCGACGTCCATCCCGCCGGACTCCGAAACGTCCTGCGGGCCGTAGTGGTCGGCGAAACACCAGGCGCCGATCAGAGACCGTTGGCGCTGGGGGAGTGTCCGGCGGACCCGGATCGCGCGCGGACCGCCGAGCGGGACGTCGCGCGGGGTCAGCACGGTGACGCCTTCGCCCGGTCGTTCGGAGCACAGCAGCTCGGCCGGGTCGGCCTCGGTGTTGCTCATGACTTCGGGAGCGCGGCCAGCAGACGTTCCACCGAACGGCCGAGATTCCAGCGCTCCGCGAGTTCCGCGACCTTGTCCGGGTCGGCGGGCTCGGACGGGACGACGTCCGGACGGGACTGTTCGACCGGCGCGTCGGCGGCGACCCGGACGACGGTCGGGGCGACCGCGAGATAGTCGGCGGCTTCGGTCAGCCGGAGCCGGGTCTTGAGCGGCACCCGCGAGTCGCCGGCGTTGGAAGCTTCGATCAGTTCCCGCAGCGAACCGAACTGGGTGATCAGCTTCGCCGCCGTCTTTTCGCCGATCCCGGCGACGCCGGGCAGCCCGTCCGACGGGTCGCCGCGCAGCGCCGCCATGTCGGCGTATCCGGGGCCCGCGTTCGCGGCCGGGATGCCGTACTTCCCGGCGATCTCCTCCGGGCCGAGGACCTCGGCCTTGTTCCAGCCTTTGCCGACGTAGATGACCACCGTGGCCGTCGGTTCGTGGCGGACCAGCTGGAACAGGTCGCGGTCACCCGTGATGACCTCGACGGGGGACACCTTCTCGCGGATCGCCAGCGCGCCGATGACGTCGTCGGCCTCGTACCCGGCCGCCTCGGCCGTCGCGATCCCGAAGGCCTCCAGCAGCTCCAGGATGATCGGCACCTGCGGCGTCAGCGTGTCCGGCACCTCTTCGACGTCGCTGCCTTCCGGGACCTCTTCGGCCACCCGGTGCGCCTTGTAGCTGGGCAGCAGATCGGTGCGGAACTTCGGCCGCCAGTCCGCGTCGAGGCACGCCACGAGCCGGGAAGGCCGCCGGTCGACGAGGATCCGCGCGATGGTGTCGGTGAATCCCCGCACCGCGTTGACCGGTGTCCCGTCGGGGGCGGTCATCGAATCGGGCAGCGCGTAGAACGAGCGGAAGTAGAGGCTCGCGGAATCGAGGAGAGCGAGTGGTCCGGTCACGCGGACAGCCTGCCACGTCCGGCCCCGGATGTCCGTGAAGGACCCGACCCCCAGCCGGGTCCTCCACGGGCATCGTCAGGCCGCGTACGGCCGCGCCCGGCGCGCGTCGCGGAGGGCGTTGGCCCACCAGTTCAGCTGATTCAGCAGCGTGGTGGCCGCGGCGGAGGCGCCTTCGAAGTCGTCGTGCGTACCGTCCGGGCCGAAGTGGTTCCAGGCGTACGGGAAGCTGACGGTCTCGCGGATCGTGGCGGCGTGGAGTTCGGCGAAGACCGGGCGCAGGTGCTCCACCGCGCGCAGGCCGCCCGAGATCCCGCCGTAGGACACGAAGGCGACAGGTTTCCCGTGCCATTCGGGGCCGGTGGCGTCAAGCGCGGTCTTGAGCGGGCCGGGGTAGCTGTGGTTGTACTCGGGGACGATCACGACGACGGCGTCCGCGGCGGCGACGCCGGGGGAGAGATCGCCGGGACTTTCGGCGAGGTCGATGACGGACAGGGTGACGTCGTCGCGCTGTTTGGCGCGCTCGAGGAACCAGTTCGCGACGACGGGCGCGAAGCGGCCCTCGCGGACGCTGCTGATCACGACGGCGAGTTGGTAAGTCGGGTTCGTTGTCATGCCCAAGACCGTAAAACCTGTACTTAACTTGAGGTCAAACTCCAGAATCACCGCATATCCAGATCCAATCGCAGAGAACTCTTTGCAGAGAAGTCTTTGCGGTTGTACGGTATGGCGCATGGGGAAGAGCGAGAGATATCTCGCGCGGGTCGACGGCCGCATCCTGCGGGCGCTGTCGCATCCACTGCGCGTCAAGATCCTGGAGTTGCTGCGGGAGGACGGTCCGGCGACGGCGTCCGGGCTGGCGAAACGGGTGGGGGAGAGTTCCGGGACCACGAGCTGGCATCTGCGTCAGCTGGCCGAATCCGGGCTCATCACGGAGGACACCGAGCGCGGCAGCAGGCGCGACCGGTGGTGGAAGGCGGTGCACGAGGGGGACCAGATGCGCGCCCGGGACTTCATCGACGACCCCGATCTCGCCGGTCCGTTCAACG
Source organism: Amycolatopsis roodepoortensis (assembly GCF_024628825.1). Lineage (NCBI taxonomy): Bacteria > Bacillati > Actinomycetota > Actinomycetes > Pseudonocardiales > Pseudonocardiaceae > Amycolatopsis > Amycolatopsis roodepoortensis. The sequence goes on along the minus strand of NZ_CP102415.1, from coordinate 680,602 downwards.
CGTACGCCCACACGATGATCGAGCGGCGCTACGCCGCCGAAGCGCAGTTCGTCGCCGAAGTGCGGGACTGGGCCGACGAGTGGATCGACAAGGTCAGCTTCCACGACTCGCCCCTCTCGCTGACACCGGACGAGGCCGCCGCGCTGAGCGACGAGATCCTCGACGTGATCGCCCGCTACCGCCGTCCGGAGAGGGACGGCGACACCCAGGTCCGCGTGCACTGGGCGGCCTTCCCGAGGAAGTCCCGGCCGGAGACGCCATGAGCCGGATGCCACTGGGGGCTCTGGTCGTGGCTTCGGGGATCTCCTCGGCCGGAGTGATGATGACGTTGCTCGCGATTCCCTGGTTCGTGCTGCAGAGCACGGGCAGCGGCACCAAGACCGGCATCGTCACCGCGGCCGAGGTGCTGGGCCTGATGGTCTCCGCGTTGCTGGGCGGGCCGATCGTGGACCGCGTCGGCACGCGGCGGGCGAGCGTCGGTGCGGATCTGCTGACCACCGGCACGGTGCTGCTGATCCCGCTCGCGATGGCCACGACGGGGCTCAGCCTGCCGGGGCTGATCGGCTTGTCGTTCGTGATGGGCGTTTCCCGCGGTCCCGCCGACACGGCGAAGCAGGTGCTGCTTCCCGGCGTCGCGGAACTCGGCGGTGTCGGCGTGAGCCGGGCGGCGAGCGCCGTGGAAGCGGCGATGAGAACCGGCCGGATGGTGGGCGGACCCGCCGCCGGCGCACTGATCGCCTTGATCGGCCCGGTGCCGGTGCTGTTCGTCGACGCGGGCGCGCTCATGCTGTCCTCGGTGCTGGTGTTCGCGCTGATCCCGGTCGCGGCCGGCCCACCGAGACCGTCGTCGGGTGGATATCTCAAGCAATTGCGCGAAGGGCTCGGGTACGTCAAACGCGACGCGGTGCTGCGCGCCGTCGTCGGCATGCTGATGCTGACCAGCAGCCTCGACTTCGGCCTGCTCGGTGTCCTGTACCCGGCATACGGAGACCAGGTCCTGCACAGCACCGCGCTCATCGGAGCGATGATCACCGCGGTCGCGACGGGTGCGCTGCTCGGTTCGGCGCTCTACGGCTGGGTGGGCCACCGCGTCTCCCGGCGGACGGCGATCCTCGTCGTCGTGGGAATCGAAGGCGCACCGCGTTTCGCCCTGCTCGCGCTGGAGCCCGCGCCGCCCGTGCTGCTGGCCGGGCTCGTGGTCGCAGGGATCGGGGCGGGCGCGCTGAATCCGATCGTGCTCCCGGCGGTCTACGAACGGGTCCCCGAAGCCGTCCGCGGCCGCGTGCTCAGCCTTCTCGTGGGCGGGGTGCTCGCCGCGATGCCGCTCGGCTCGATGGCGGCAGGGTTGCTACTGGACGGGATCGGCCTCGTCGGCGCACTCGCCGTGTTCGGCGGTCTGTACCTGATCGCCACCACCTTCCCGGCGATCTTCCGGGTGTGGCGCGGGCTCGACGATCCCGCCCCGATCGGGGGTGACCGGCCGGTGAGCCAAGGGGCGCGGACCGACTAGGCTCGCCCTCATGTCGCGCCGTTCCCTTCACAACCCAGCCCCCGACGCCGCCAGCCTCCGCGCCCGCCTCGACCGGGCCCGCGCCGCCGCGGCCGCCGCCGGTACCGACGCCCTGCTGATCGCACCCGGCTCGGACCTGCGCTACCTCATCGGCCAGGCCGGGGGCTCCTTCGAACGGCTGACCACGCTGGTGATCCCGGCCGACGGCGTCCCGGCGCTGGTGCTGCCGAAGCTGGAGGCACCCGGCTACGCCGACGTCCCCGCCGACGAACTCGGCATCGAGATCGTCACCTGGGTCGACGGTGACAACGCCTACGAACTGGTCGCCGACCGGCTGGGCAAGCCCGGCCGCGTGGCGGTCAGCGACTTCACCCCGGCGCTGCACGTGCTCGCCTTCCGCGGCGCGCTCGGCGACGCGGAACAGACGCTCGCCGGGCCGATCGTGCGCGAACTGCGGATGCGCAAGGACGCCGCCGAGATCCAGGCGCTGCGCGACGCGGGTGCCGCCATCGACCGCGTGCACGCCCGCGTGCACGAATGGCTGCGCCCCGGCCGCACCGAGGCCGAGGTCGGCGCGGACATCACCGCCGCGATCGTCGAGGAGGGCCACACCCACGCGGACTTCGTGATCGTCGGCTCGGGCCCGAACGGCGCGAGCCCGCACCACGACGTCTCCGACCGGGTCATCGAGCGCGGCGACGTCGTCGTGGTCGACATCGGCGGCCCGATCGCCGAGGGCTACAACTCCGACTCCACCCGCACGTACGCGGTCGGCGAGCCGCGCGACGCCGACGTCGCCGAGACCTACGCCGTCCTGCAGCGTGCCCAGAAGGCCGCCGTCGACGCCGTCCGCCCGGGCGTCACCGCCGAGTCGATCGACGCCGCCGCGCGCGACATCATCGCCGAAGCTGGTTACGGCGAGTACTTCATCCACCGCACCGGCCACGGCATCGGCCTCGACGTGCACGAGGAGCCCTACATCATCAAGGGCAACGCGCTGCCGCTCGAACCGGGCATGGCCTTCAGCGTCGAGCCCGGCATCTACCAGCCGGGCCGCTGGGGCGCCCGCATCGAGGACATCGTCGTCGTCACCGAGGACGGCGTCGAGCCGGTCAACCAGCGCCCGCACGACCTGATCGTGCTCGACGCATGACCGGTTCCCTGGAGCCGCTGGATCAGGCCATCGTGCAGGAACTGGCCGCGGACGGACGGCGCAGTTTCACCGATCTGGCGGAGCGGGTCGGGCTTTCGGTGTCGGCGGTGCACCAGCGGGTGCGCCGCCTGGAGCAGCGCGGGGTCATCCTCGGGTACACCGCGCGGCTCGACGGCGAGCAGATCGGACTGCCGCTCACGGCGCTGATCTCGCTGACGCCGAACGATCCGGCCGCCCCGGACGACTACCCGCAGCGTCTCGAGCACATCAAGGAGATCGAGTCCTGCTACTCGGTCGCCGGGGACGAGTCGTACATCCTCCTGGTCCGGGTGGCGTCGCCGCTCGGCCTGGAGGACCTGCTCCGCCGCATCCGCGAGTCCGCCAAGGTCTCGACCCGGACCACGGTGGTGCTGTCGACGCCGTTCGAGGGCCGCTCGCCCACCCTGTGAGACGAGAAAGGGGTGGGCTTGCGCGGCGCTGGTACGATAAAAGGTATGGCAACACGTAAGGTCACTCTCTCACTCGACAGTGGTGCGCTCGAGTTCGCCGAGCGGGCCGCGAAGGCACACGGGATCTCGGTCTCGTCGTGGTTGTCCAAAGCGGCCCGCAGGGAGGCCGTCCGCACCGGTTACACCCCGCAGCGCGCCCCGGTCGAACCGTCCGCCGAATCGGACGAGGCCGAGCTGACCGCCGCGGAGAAGGATCTGCGTGCACAGGGGTGAAGTCTGGACGTACCACCCCCCGACCGAACCGGCACGGCAGCGCACCGTCGTCCTGCTGTCCTCGGACGGGGTGAACGAATCCGAGCGGCCGTGGCTGCTCGGCACCGAACTGCTGGACCGTGATCCGCAGGACATCCTCGGCGTCGCCGTCGACGCGCGGTACTGGGTCTCCACGCTGAACCTCACGCGTCTGTACCGGCCGTGGTTCGACGAGAAGATCGCGGAGATCGACCAAGAGGTCCAGGAGCGCATCGACATCGCGTTGCGCGCCGCACTCGACCTCTAGCCAGGCGAGTCGCGTCCCCAAGCACGCGTGTTACGTCTCCAAGCACGCGTGTCGCGTGCCTGATCACGCGACTAGCGCGCGATCACCTCGGGCGCGGCGTGCAGTTTGCCGTCGGGGCCCGAAAGGCACGACGCGTTGCCGCCGCGGGCGGCGAGGAACTCGTTGAGGCAGTTCGCGATCTGCGCGTGGCCGTTCGCGTTGGGATGGAACGACTCCTGCAACGCGTGGCTCGCGCGGTCCGCCTGGCCGAGATCACGCAGCTGCAGCGTCAACCTGCTGAACCACTCGTTCGCGGGGTCGCTGCTGCACGCCTCGTGCCCGGCGCCCGCCCGCGAGAGGTCCAGGAACCGCGCGCTGGTCGCCCTGGACGCCTGTTTGAGCCCGTCCGACAGGACGGAGACGCCGTCGCGGCGCATCCACTCCAGGTCCTCGGTGCGGAACGGGCAGCCGTTGAGACTGCGCAGGGCCTCCGGGATCTGGGGGCCGACAGGCGAGGCATACGACATCAGCACGAGCTGGTAGTCCGCCGGGACGTAACCGGCCTGCGCCAGCACCTTCTTCACGTCGGCGACGGCGTTGGTCACCTTCGGCACCATGGCGTCCACTTTGGACTTCCACGTGGTGCGGAGAGCCGCGCTGCACGGCGGGTTCTGCGGGGAGAACCAAGCCTTGAAGCATTCGTTGACCTGAGCGGAGAACTTCGGCTCGTCGTTCGCGCCGATCGCGATCACCACCGCGGCGACCCGGTGGTCCTTGATCAGGTTCGCGAGCTGCTGGGCCTGTGACGGCTCGGTCCACTGCTTGGCGTCGCCGAGGGCGATCTGCTCCGACGGCGCCCCCGAACACGCGAGGTTCACCCGCGCGGTGACGTCGGGGATCTTGATCTGCTCGACGAAGGCGTTGGGGGAGCGGTGGCACCAGTTGCCGCCCTGCCCGTTGGTCGCGGGCGTGTAGTCGCCCGCGCCCTCACCGGACACGGTGCTGTCGCCGATGGCGACGACGGTCAGCGGCCCCGTTCCCGGCGGCCCTTGGCGCGGGGACGGTTGCCCTGGGCGGCTTTCCGACCCGGTAAAGGCAATGAACCCGACGAGAACCACCACGAACGTGAGCGCGAGAGCACCCCACCACCACCGGAAACGTCGCATCGTTACCGGATTCTACGGACCCGTGGCCCGACAGGGTGATCATGGCGGTGTGACGGTCGCGATGTCCGGGTCAGCCCGCCTCCGTCAGGTCCGTTCCGGCCGCCAGTTCCGTCACGATCTCGAGCACCCCGGGGAGCGCCGGCTTGTCGTTTTCCGGCGACCAGGCCACCACCGTCCGGGCGGTGTCGCCCGCCAGCGGCACGAAGACCACGCCGCTCCGGCGCAGGCTGTGCGAAGACCGGGCCAGCCTCGTGACCCCGACGCCCGCGGCGACCAGACCGAGCAGGCCCTGGACGGTCGCCGCCCGCTGGACGATCCGCGGCGTGAAGCCGGCCGCCTCGAACTCGCGGTCGTAGCGGCGATGCCAGGGTTCCCACGAACTTCGCGGCGTGAGCACCCACGGCTCATCGGCCAGATCCGCGAGCTTCAGTTCGGTCGCGGCCGCGAGGCGGTGCCCCTCCGGAAGAACGGCACAGACGTCCTCGGTGATCAGTGTGCGGGTCTCGAACCCGTCGACCAGGGGAGGCCGGGTGAAGACGAGGTCGTAGCGTCCGCCGCCGAGGCCGTCGACGAGCGGCGCGATCTGGGTGTCGTCTGTGGTGAGGGTGAGGTCGGGGAGCCGCTCACGGACCGCCCGTACCACCGGCGGGAGCAGGTAGTTGGCCGTGGTGGTGAGGAAACCGAGGTGCAGTGTGCCGATTTCGCCGCGTACTGCCCGGCTCAGCACCGACAGCGCCTCGTCGTTGCGCGCCAGGACGGCGCGGGCCTCGGGCAGGAACAGCGAACCGACTTCGGTGAGCCGGGCTCCGCGGGTGTCACGCTGCAGCAGCTTCGCGCCGAGCAGTCGTTCCAGCACGGTGATCTGCTGCGAAAGGGACTGCTGGGCGATGTGCAGCCGCCGCGCGGCCTTGGTGAAGCTGGCGTCTTCGGCGACGGCGACGAAATAGCGCAACTGCCGCAACTCGGGGGTCACAGGCTCTGACTGTAGCCGTGTCAGGAAGCCGGTGTTGGCGGCCCGGGCGTGACCTTCGCACGATGGGTCCCAGGAACTTCACTGGAGGGAACAGGAATGACGAAGGAAACCGAGGGCCGCGTCTGGCTGATCACCGGCTGCTCGTCCGGGTTCGGCAGGCACCTCGTGCTGGCCGCACTCGACGCCGGCGACCGCGTGATGGCCACGGCTCGCCGTCCGGAGGCTCTGGCCGAACTGGAAGAGCTCGGCCGGGGCCGGGTGCGCACCGAGGCGCTCGACGTCACCGATCCGGCACAGATCGAAGCCGCCGTGCGGGCGGCTCTCACCGAGTTCGGCCGGATCGACGTCGTGGTCAACAACGCCGGGCACGGTTCGGTCGGGGCGGTCGAAGAACTGACCATGTCCGACCTGCGATCCCTGATGGACGTGATGTTCTTCGGCGCCGTCGAGGTGACGAAGGCCGTCCTGCCCCACCTGCGTGAGCAGGGGAGCGGTGCCATCGTGCAGATGAGCTCGATGGGTGGGCAGCAGAGCCCGCCCGGTTTCGGGGCCTACTGCTCGGCGAAGTTCGCCTTGGAGGCGATGTCGGAGTCCTTGGCCGCCGAGGTCGCGCCGTTCGGCGTGCGGGTGCTGATCGTGGAGCCCGGGGCCTTCCGGACCGAGTTCGGCGGCAGCAGGCTGCGGCGCTCGCGGGTGATCGACGCCTACCGCGAATCGACCGGCGCGATCCGGGACTTCGTCGAGGGGATGGACGGCTCGCAGCCCGGAGACCCGGCGAAGGCCGCCGCCGCGATCCTGAAAGTGCTGGACAGCGACGACGCTCCGCTGCGGCTCGCGCTCGGCGACGACGCTGTCGACGGGCTACGAGCCACGCACGAGGCGAAGGCGGCGGAGCTGGCCGCCTGGGAAGAACTGAGCCGTTCCACCGCCTTCTGAGCGTTCTGCGTCAACGACCGTCCACTCTGGACGCGAGGATCGCCGCGCCGGGACCGGAAAGCTCGTCGAGTGCCACGGCCCGGCCGGCGATCGACAGCAGCAGCGCTTCGCCGGGGCCGCGGACCTCCGGGCCGGATCCGGCCGACCAGTCCAGATCCGTGGCGACGAGCCGGAGTCCGCGTGCGCGTTTGCCCGCCTTGATCGGCGGTGCGTAGCGGGCGAACGCCAGGGCGTGGCGCAGCCTTTCCGGCGGCACCTCACGGGGAAACCCCAGGGGGCGCCGGATGTCCTGGTGATGGAGCAGCCCGTCGAGCAGCGCGACCCGTCCGCCGAACGCCGAGGTCAGACCGCGCGGTTCGAGGTGTTCCTCGATCCGTGCGATCAGCCGCTCCGGTGCCCGGCCGGGTTCCCGTGCGACACCGAGCGCGTTCATCCGGTTCAGCCGCAGCCCGCCGCGGACGGCCTGCCCGAGCACGTCGCGGAACCGCTGGGCGTCGTAGTCGACGACGTGGGCGACCACTTGCCGGACCGTCCACTCCGAACACAAGGTCGGCGCGTCCCAGTCTTCGGGGGACAGCGTTCGCAGGAACGCGGCGAAGTCCGCCCGTTCGTCCCGGGCGAGTCGCGCGACGCTGTCCACCGGTGGCCTCCTGAGGTCATTCGTAGTCGAGCCACCCGCCAACGTAGTAGTTCGTGTCCTCGTTCCGCTCGACATGCCAGGAATGGACGACGTCCGAAGGGGCGATCGCAGACGCGGACAGGTCCCGCTGCCGCAACGCGGTCATGTCGCCGGTTTCGCGTGACTCATCGGACGACACGCGTGATCAGGCGGACGACACGCGTGACTGGATGGACGACTCATGCGGAACCGCGTGTCGACCCCTCCCTCAGCAGTTCTCCAGGAAGTGCCGCAGCACCCGGGTGCCGAACCGCAGGCCTTCGACCGGGACACGCTCGTCCACGCCGTGCGCCATCGCTCGGTACGGGAAGCCTTCCGGCAGCCACAACGGCGCGAAGCCGTAGCAGTCGATCCCGAGCGGGCTGAACGCCTTCGCGTCCGTGCCGCCGCCCATGCAGTAGGGGACGACGACGGCCTCGGGGTCTTGCGAGCGCAGCGCGTCCGCCATCGCGCCGAACCACGGCGAATCCACCGGAGCTTGGACCGGCGGCTGGTGCGCGACGAACTCACGCGTGACGCCCTCGCCGAGCATCGCGTCGAGTTCGGCGAGCAGTTCCGGTTCGGAGCCGGGGAGGACACGGACGTCCACCTGGGCCTCGGCCGAAGTCGGGATCACGTTCACCTTGTAGCCGGCGTCGAGCATGGTCGGCGTCGTGCTGTTGCGGATGGTCGGCACCACCAGCGCCCCGGCAGGCCCGAGCCGCGCGATCGTTCCGTCCACATCGGACAGATCGACCGGGACGCCGAGTGCTTCCCCGGTGCGTTCGAGGAACGCCTGGACCGTCGGGGTCAGCTGGATCGGCCAGCGGTGCGCGGCGATCTTGCCGAGCGCGGTGACCAGCCGGGTGACCGCGTTCTCGTCGTTGGGGCGCGATCCGTGGCCCGCGCGGCCCTTGGCGGTCAGGCGCAGGTGTGCCGTGCCGCGTTCGGCCGTCGCCACCGGATAGAGCCGCACGGTCCGGCCGTCGGCGGCGGGGACGTGGTAGGTGTACCCGCCCGACTCGCTGATCGCGGCCGCGCAGCCGTCGAACAGGTCCCGGTGCGCCGCGGCGAGCCAGTGCGCCCCGTACTCGCCCTTGTCCTCCTCGTCGGCCACGAACGCCAGGACGATGTCCCGCCGCGGCCGGACACCCGTGGCGAGGGCGGCCAGGACCATCGCGCAGAAGTCCTTCATGTCGACCGCGCCGCGGCCCCAGAGGAACCCGTCGCGGACCTCGCCCGAGAACGGATCGACCGACCAGTCGGCGGCGTCGGCGGGCACGACGTCGAGATGGCCCTGCACGAGCAGCGCGGGCAGGCTCGGGTCGGTGCCGGGAACCCGGGCGATCACGTTCGCGCGGCGCGGCGCGGACTCGATGATCTTCGAGCCGATCCCGAGCCCCGAAAGCAGCGACGCGACGTACTCGGCGGCTTCGCGCTCGCCCGCGGAGTCCCCGTCGCCGCGGTTCGTGGTGTCGAACCGGATCAGCCGCGAACAGACTTCGACGACATCCAGGTCGGCGTTGTTCCGGGAACCCGCTCCCGCGCCGGGAAGTGCGTCCTGCGTTTCGAGCTCAGCCATAGATACCCTGCACCGCCCCGGCCGCGATCGCCGTGACGATCTTGAACGCCTTCATCGCCTCGGTCATGTCCGGCGCGTCGAAGCCGACCCGCCGCACGCCGATCTGTTCCACCGTCGGGATCACCGCCGCGGCCTGCGCGAGGTGGCTCGCGTCGAACTCGACCTCGATCCGGTGCGGCGTGGTGAACCGCTCGACCCGGCCCGCCCGGTTCATCGCGTCCGCCGCCGCCGAGCTCAGCAGTTCGGCCGTCCTCGCGGGCGGCAGGCAGATCGCGGCGTAACGGCTGACGCATTCCTTCACCGTGACCAGTTCGGCCTCCGGCGCGTAGTCCTGGGCGTCGTCGCAGGCCTTGTCGTCACCGGAGACGACAAGCACCGGGACGCCGTATTCGGCGGCCATCGCGGCGTTCAGCCTGCCTTCGCTGGCGGGCACGTCGTCGAGCCACACGCCGGTGATCTGGTTCTCCAGGTACGTGTGGGACAGGACGCCGTCGAATCCCGCGCCGGCGTGGTAGCCGAGGAAGACGACGCCGTCCACGCCGGTGTCGATGCCCTGCATCATCGAGAGCGGCTTGTGCCTGCCGGTGAGCATGCGCGCGCGCCCGTCGAGGTCTTCGAGCAGGAGGTTCCGCTGGGACGAATGCGCCTCGTTGACCAGCACGTCGGTGGCGCCGGAATCGAACAGGCCCGCGATGGTGGCGTTGACGTCACCGGTGAACAGGCGACGGAATCGTTGCCACTGCTCGGTACCGGGGATGACGTCCTCGGTCCAGGTGACGCCGGTGGCGCCCTCCATGTCCGCCGAGATCATGATGCGCATGCGGGGCACCCTAGCCGAGGCGCTTTGCCTTCGCCGCCGGGCTCAGGGCCAGGAACCGGACCGCGGGTACACCGCCCAAGCGCGCTCCCAGGCCGCTGCGCGCTGCCGGTCGAGCACCAGCCGGACGACCCGGTGGAACAGGACGAGCGAGCCGACCACCGCGAACCAGAGCCAAAGACCCACGAGCACCGAATCGAACACCGCCGTCGACGCGTTCCTCGGGGCGGCGGTGAGCTCACCGCGGGCGTCGATCCAGATCGGCACCGCCGTTCCGGCGGGGCTGCCCGGCGCCGCGAGGACGCCACCGGTGTGCCGCGCGCCGCGCGAGTCGGTCCAGGTCGCCTGGGTGGTGGAGTCTTCGGTGCCGACGCTCTCGCTGTCGACGATGCGGACGGGCGCGGCCGTCAGCAGGTACGCGGTGGCGGCCTGACGCCCGGTCACGTCGGCGGCGGCCGCGGCGACCTGCCTGCCGTGGTTGGCGGAGCCGACGGCGGCCGCGACCGGGACGGCGAGCAACGCCGCGAGGATGACGAGCTTGAGCACCAGGGCTTCGAACCGGTCGGAGCCACGGGCCAGCGAATTGCGACCAGGGAAGAGCCGTCGCCCGAACCGGGCGATCGGACCGCTGGACCCGTGCACGAGGAACCCCATTCCCTCAGACCGCGAAAACCTCCATCTTCGATTCTCGGTCACCGGGGCGCCGCTGTCGCGGTATGGGGACACAGACCACTCTGTGAACCCGTACACAACCTTTAATTCGTTTTACCCGTCCGCGTTCCCCCGCTACCGTCTTCGCCATGGGGATTTTCTTCACTCTGTGATTCTCGCCTTCGACGCGGCCCTGGCGTAGAGCCTTCGCTCCGCCGGGCCGCGTCCTTCCGCATGTCCTTCTTCCCTTGCGAGAATCAGGAGGACGCCCCTGTGCGTACCCCGTATCGAAATCCCGGAACACAACTCGTGCTCTCCGGTGTCACCAAGCGTTTCGACGACCATGTCGTACTCGACCAGGTCTCCTTCACCGTCAAACCGGCGGAGAAGGCGGGCGTGATCGGCGACAACGGCTCGGGCAAGTCCACGTTGCTGAGACTGATCGCCGGCCGGGACCGGGCGGACAACGGCACGGTGACCGTCACCGCGCCCGGGGGTGTCGGCTATCTCCCGCAGACGCTGGAGCTGCCCGACACCGCCACGGTCGGCGACGCGATCGACCTCGCCCTTGCCGACATCCGGGACCTGGAGTCGCGGCTGCGGGCGGCCGAAACGTCGCTCGAAACCGCCGAAGACCTGGCCGCGTACGGCGACTTGACGGCCGTCTACGAAGCCCGTGGCGGGTACGAGGCCGACGCCAGGGTGGAGGTCGCGCTGCACGGGCTCGGGCAGCCGGGCCTCGATCGAGGCCGCGCGCTGGACAGCCTGTCCGGCGGCCAGCGGTCCCGGCTCGCGCTCGCGGCCACCCTGGCCGCTTCGCCGGAATTGCTACTGCTGGACGAACCGACCAACGACCTCGACGACGAAGCCGTCGCCTGGCTGGAGAACCATCTTCGCGGGCATCGCGGCCGGATCGTCGCGATCACCCACGACCGGACGTTCCTCAGCCGGGTCACCAGCACGATCCTGGAGGTCGACGCCGACCGCCGGACCGTGCAGCGCCACGGCGACGGCTACGCGGGGTATCTCGCGGCAAAGGAGGCCGCGCGGGCTCGCTGGGTCCGGGAGTACGAGGAGTGGAGGTTGGAGAAGGCCCGCTACGAACGGATGGCGGACGTCAACATCGACCGGTTCTCGGCGATCCCGCGCAAGGCTCCGGCGGCCTTCAGCGGGGCCGGCGCGTTCCGGGCCCGATCACGGGCGCACGGGGCGATGAGCCGGATCCGGTCGGCGCGCGAGCGGATCCAGCGGCTCGAAGCGGACCGTGTTCCGCCGCCGCCCGAGCCGCTCCGGTTCACCGCGCGGATCGCCGCGGGGGAGACCGAGGCCGGTCAGTACGTGGTGAAGGTGGACGACGTGTCGGTCGACGGCCGTCTGCCGCGGACGTCTCTCAGCGTGCTGCCGGGCGAACGCGTCCTCGTGACCGGGCCCAACGGGGCGGGCAAGACGACCCTGATGCGAGTCCTCGCCGGCGAGCTGGCGCCGTCGACGGGGTCGGCGGAACGGACGGGCCGGATCGGGTTCCTCCACCAGAACGGCGGACTCGCCGCGGACGCTCGAACCGTTCTGGCGGTCTTCGCCGGGAACGGTGACGAGGACGAGGCGGCCGAGAGGTTGCTGTCGCTGGGCCTGTTCCGGGCGCCGGATCTGCGCAAGCCGGTCCGGGAGCTGTCCATCGGGCAGCGGCGCAGGCTCGAACTGGCCAGGCTGGTGACGGCCACGACCGATCTGCTGCTGCTCGACGAGCCGACGAACCATCTCGCCCCGGATCTCGTGGAGGAGATGGAACAGGCGCTCGCGGAGTACTCCGGCGCGCTCGTGGTCGTCACCCACGACCGGCGGATGCGGCGGACGTTCGAGGGCAGGCGGCTGGAACTGGTCACTTCAGCGGCATGAGCGGTCCGTCCACTTTGGCCGGATTGAGGCAGCTGTCGAGCCCGTCCACGAGGGAACAGGTCCCCGGGCCGCGCTTGAGCCGGAAGCCCTGCGGCACGCCACCCGCCGTCACCAGACCCTGGTAGGCGGGGACGGCGTCCGTGGGGCGCCTGCTCAGCGCTGGATCGGTGAGCGCGTCCACTGTGTACAGTCCGAACCGGGCGCGATAGCTGCCCCATTCGTAGTTGTCGGTGAGGCTCCAGTAGTTGTAGCCGATGAGGTTCATCCCGTCGGCCTTCGCCCGCTGGAGCCAGTACACGGTGTCGCGGACGTGATCGCCGCGGGTGTAGTCCGCGTCGCGGAGCTTCCCGTTGTCGGTCGCCATGCCGTTCTCGACGATGTAGAGCGGCAGGCGCGGGAACCGGTTGTGGTAGCTGCGCAGCGCGTAGTAGATGCCTTCGGGCTGGAGCTTCACGTCCCAGAACCTGTCGCTGGCGGCGGCGAACACGGTCCAGTTGTCGATGCTCAGGCCGTAGTAGTAGTCGATCCCGATGAAGTCGAGCTTGTCCTTGACCTGGTCGAGGAAGAACCAGTCGGCCATCCCGTTGACGCCGGTGATGTAGGCCTGGTTGCTGGTGACCTTCGCGGTCGGGTCGAGTTCGTGGATCAGGTCGTAGGCCCGCCGGTGTGCCTGGACGACGTTGGACTGCGCCGCGAAGTACCGCGTGGCCTTCAGCGCCCCGACCTTCTGTTCGTTCTTGAGGAAGATCAGCGGCTCGTTGAACGTCACCCAGAGGACGTCCTGCCCGGCGTAGCGCTGGACGATCTTCCGGCTGAACTCCAGCCACGCGTCGGCCGTCCGCGACTCGGCCCAGCCGCCCTGATCGAGCGCCCAGCCCGGGTACACCCAGTGGTTGAGCGTGATCATCGGGGTCATGCCCGCGGCGCGGACCTGCCGGAGCACGTCGTCGTAGAAGGCCAGTTCGGTTTCGTCCCACCGTCCCGGCGCGGGCTCCACGCGAGCCCACTCGATGCCGAAGCGGTAGGTGTTGACGCCGAGCCCGGACGCGAGACGGATGTCGTCGGCGTAGCGATGCCGGAAGTCCACGGAGTCGCGGTATTCGTCGACGCCGTCCTTCCCGGCGGACCGGTCCACGAACCGCTTCCAGTTGCTGTCCGGAGCACTGCCCTCGGACTGATACCCCGACGACGCGACGCCCCAGTAGAAGTCCCGGGACCAGCCGTCGTCCTGCGATGCGGACGCCTCCACCGCGGAAAGTGTCGCGCATAGTGAGACGGCGACCACCGAGGACAGCACCCGGCGTAACCTTCCCCGATGCTCCGGCCACTTCGTCGATCGTTCACCAGCGTCCGCCATCCTCGGGACGCTAACGTGGGTGAACGGCGTAAACAAGCGGCCGTCCGGGGACTTCGACGATGACGTTGGGGAGTTGATCGACTTGACCGGCAGCACGGTCCGGCACGCCGTCTATCTGCCGCCTTTCGGCCCGTTCGGTGAGCCGGGGGTGCTCGTCGACCTCGCCGTACGCGCCGAGGCGGCGGGCTGGGACGGGTTCTTCCTGTGGGACCACGTCGTCGCGGACACGATGCCCATCGCGGATCCGTGGACGACGCTCGGCGCCATCGCGCACGCCACGAGCAGGCTGCTGTTCGGCCCGATGATCACCCCGCCCGCCCGGCGGCGGCCGTGGGTGGTGGCGCGGCACGCGTCGACGGTCAGCAGGCTCTCCGGCGGGCGGCTGATCCTCGGCACCGGGCTCGGTTCGGACGAATCCGGCGACTTCAGCCGGTTCGGTGAGCAGACCGACCTGCTGACCCGGTCGGCGATGTTCGACGAGGGTCTCGACGTCATCCGCGCGATCTGGTCCGGCAGGCGTTTCGACCACGACGGCGCGCACTATCAGGTCGCGCTCGCCGAGGCTCCGCCCGAGCCGTTCCCGATCCCGATCTGGGTGGCGAGCTCCACCGACAACCCGCGGGTGGTTCGGCGCGCGGCGTTGTGCGACGGGATCTTCCCGAATCCGGAGGACCACACGCCGACCGCCGAGGAGATCGCGGAGACCCACCGCGCGCTCGGTCTCGCCGGGCTGGAGCCGGGGCGCCCCTTCGACGTCGCCGTCGCCGGGAACGCGAGCCCGGCGTGGGAGGAGCCGATCAAGGTCGACCTGCCCGCGCTGGGACAGGCGGGGATGACGTGGTGGATGGAGTCGCTGATGCACCTCGACCCGCTGGAGCTTTCGCAGAAGATCGTGGACGCGGGCCCGCCTCGGTGGTGACGGAGCGGGCCCGCACAGCTTGCCGAAGTACGTGAAGGCCCCTTCCTTGCTCCTAGGTACAGGAAGGGGGCCTTCATGTACCTAGACTGCGACAGCACTGTCCACTGTGGACTCATGCTCCGCCGTTCGCCGGATTTCGTTGCTCCGAACGACTTCATCGCCCTTGCGGCGCCGCCCGCCTTTGCTAGCGTCACCGCGGGCGTCCTGCGAACCAGTGACGTCCCGGGGGAGGGGCGGAATGGCTGACGAGCACCATGCGGTGCGGCTGGAAACCGGGGTCACGCTGGTCAACGCGTTGACCGGGGAGCATGTCCACGGCAGGCCGAAACCAGCCCTCCGGGGCCAGGAACTGGTCCGCGCCGCCGCTGAAGCGCTCGGGAACGGTCAGGTCGATCTCCTGACCGCGGAGAGGCTGCGGAATCTCGCGTCGCGGCTGCGGGAGATCATCGAGTCGCTGTCCCGGCGGGATCCGGACCTGGCGGCCGGGCTGCTCAACCGGATGCTCGTCGACAGCAAGGCCCGGCCATCCCTGCATCGCGACGGCGAACAGTCGTGGCATCTGCGTTTCCACGGTCCCGAAGCCGACCTCGTCCAGCGTTGGGCGGCAGGCCTCGCGGTGGCCGTGGCCGCGGCGCTCGGCGACGACATCCCGCATCGCGTCGGATTGTGCGCGGCGCCGCGGTGCGACCAGGTGTACCTCGACGCGAGCCAGGCGCAGATCAAGCGGTTCTGCGGGCTGGCCTGCCAGAACCGGGTGAAGGCCGCCGCGTACCGCGCCCGCCGGTCAGGATCGTGAGCCTCGCGGTGTCGCGTCGACGTACCACTCGCGGCTGAACACGAGGCCGAAGAGCGGCGCCGGAAGCCTGGTGATCACGCGCATCAGCGGAGCGAGCCTGCCGTTCCCCTTCACCTGCGACGAATGGGCGGCGATCGCGGCCTGCTTCTGGCGCGCGAAGCGCCGGACGTCGAAGGTGTGCGTGATCTCGGACTTGGCGCTGTACGCCCGAAGAAGCGCGTCGACGTCGTAGCGGAACGGGATCCGTGCCAGGCGTACGAACCGGACCAGGCGTGCGACGGCGTCGCGGGGGATCGTGGCCTCCAGGAGGCGGACGTCGGCGGTGAGTTCCGCCGCCCGTTTGCCGACCTCGTGCACCTTGACGTGGTCGCGGTGACCGTAGCCGCCGTTGCGGTCGTAGCTCAGCAGGACCGAAGCGCCCTCTTCGCGCAGGATCGCCACGAGCCGAGCCGCTGCTTCGTCGGTGCTCGCGCGGACGAAGCGGACCCAGCCCGGCGGGTCCGGATAAAGGATCGCGCCGTGACCGCTGCCGGCGTAACCGAGATGGACGACGCGCGCGACGCCCAGCACCTTCGCGCTCGCCTCGAGTTCGGCCCGGCGCGGTGCGTCCGCGCCCTGCATGCCGATCGTGGCGACGACGAGGACGACCCGGTGGCCGTCCGCGGCGGCGCGGGCGAGGGTGCCGCCGGTCAGCAGGGCTTCGTCGTCCGGATGGGCGTGGAAGGCCACGATGGTGGTCACGCTCAGAGCATGCCAGTGGTCGTCGAAACGGTGGGTGGTGGACTCTTGACCGTCCGTCGACCCTGTGGGTAATCTCCCCTTTACTTTCCAATAGTAAGGAAAGTTTCCTATTTAACTCCGCCGCCCTGACCGTCGGCGCGCCAACGTCGGTGCCGTCGACGCGAGAGGAGAAGCCGAATGCGTTGGGACAAGATCCGTCTCCGGGTGACGGCCGCACTGGCCGCCGGACTGCTGGCACCGGTCGCGGCCGCGAGCACCTCGATGGCGACCGAGACCGCGGCAGGGCCCGCAACGCAGGCAGCCGCCGCGCTGCCGCCGGGCAGTCCGGCGGCGATCAACGGACAGCTGAAGGTCTGCGGCCTCCAGCTCTGCAACTCCGCAGGCAAGCCGATCCAGCTCCGTGGCATGAGCACCCACGGGATCCAGTGGTACAGCCAGTGTGTGAAAACCGCTTCGCTCGACGCGCTGGCCAACGACTGGAAGGCCGACGTCCTCCGGATCTCGATGTACATCCAGGAAGGCGGCTACGAGACCAACCCGCGCAAGTTCACCGACATGGTGCACTCCTACATCGAAGAGGCCACCAAACGCGGGATGTACGCCCTGGTCGACTGGCACCAGCTCACCCCCGGCGACCCGAACGCCAACCTCAGCCGCGCCAAGACGTTCTTCACCGAGATCGCCCAGCGGCACAAGGACAAGACCAACATCATCTACGACATCGCGAACGAGCCCAACAACGTCAGCTGGGACCGGGTCCGCAGCTACGCGGAGCAGATGATCCCGGTCATCCGCGCCCAGGACTCCGACGGCGTCGTGCTCGTGGGCACGCACGGCTGGGGCTCGCTCGGCATCTCCGACGGCCGCAACGAGACCGACATCATCAACAACCCGGTCCGCGCCAGCAACTTCATGTACACGTTCCACTTCTACGCGGCGTCGCACAAAACCGAGTACTTCAACGCGCTGAGCCGCGCCGCGAGCAAGATCCCGCTGTTCGTGACCGAGTTCGGCACCCAGACCGCCAGCGGTGACGGCGGGAACGACTTCACCAACTCGCAGAAGTACCTCGACTTCCTCGCGTCGAAGAAGATCAGCTGGACCAACTGGAACTTCTCCGACGACAGCCGTTCGGGCGCGGTGTTCAAGCCGGGCACCTGCTCGGGCAGCTCGTTCACCGGCACGGCTCCGCTGAAGCCCGCCGGTGTCTGGATCCGGGACCGCATCCGCACCGCGGACAACTTCCCGACCTCCTGATCCCGGCGGCGCGCAGGTCAGGAAAGGGTCGTTCAGGACGAAAAATGTCCTGAACGACCCTTTCCCGACACTTCAGCCGAGCGGTTCGAAGTCCAGCGCGGCGAGCCGGTCCGGATCGGCGAGGATGTCGATCGCCGCGATCTTCCCGCCCACGACGGTGAACGCGAAGACCGTCGTCGGGACGCCGTCCTTGGTGACCACCATCCCGGCCGCGCCGTTGACCAGCGCGGGCCGCAGCTCCCCGCCCTCGCCCGCCGTCCGGAACATGAGCGCCTGGCTCGCGATCGTGGCCGCCCCGCGCACGAAACGCGACGTTCCCGCCGGAGCGGCGCCGCCCTCGGCGCGCAGGATGACGTCCGGGTCGAGCACCGAAACCAGTGCGTCGAAGTCGCCACCCCTGGCGGCGGCGAAGAACGCGTCGACAACGGCCCGCTGACGGCTCAGATCCGCGTCGGGGACCGTCGGCGAGCCCTGCAGACGGCGGCGCGCGCGGCTGGCGAGCTGCCGGGTCGCCGCGGAGGACCGGCCCACGATCGGCGCGATCTCGTCGAACGGCAGGGCGAACATGTCGTGCAGGACGAACGCCAGCCGCTCGGCGGGGTCCAGGGTGTCGAGCACGACCAGCAACGCCAGCCCGACCGAGTCCGCCAGCAGGGCCTGGTGCTCCGGGTCGATCCCGCCCTCACGGCCGATGATCGGGTCGGGGAGCTGCGCGCCGACCGGCTCCTCCGGTCGCGATTTGCGGGAGCGCAGCATGTCGAGGCAGATCCGGCCGACGACGGTGGTCAGCCAGCCGCCGAGGTTGTCGACGTCGCCGGAGTCCGACCGGCTCAGCCGCAGCCAGGCCTCCTGCACGGCGTCGTCCGCTTCGCTCAGCGAACCGAGCATCCGGTACGCCACCGCCCTCAGATGCGTCCGGTGCCCTTCGAAGCGCCGCGCCAGCCAGTCGTGTTCGTCCACGGTCCCCATCCTTCATCGATCAGTCGTAACCCTGACGCGTGGGGGATCGGAGATGTGACAGGCCTTCAGCCGCGGGTGCCCGCCTGGATCGCCGGGGTGCGCATCGCCTTCGCCGCCGCGCCCAGATGCGAACCGAGCGTCAGGGTCACCGCGACCGCGACGATGGCGAGATAGACCCCGATCGTCGCGTCCGGCACGGGCCCGCCGGTCCTGGCGACGCTGTAGGGGATCACGGTGACGGCCGCGGCGAGCGAGCCGAACAGCACGCCGACCACCACCAGGACGGTGCCTTCGGTCCCGACGAGCCGCAGGACCTGCGACGGTGTCGAACCGATGAGCCGCTGCTGACCGAACTCTCGGCGGCGTCCGATGATCGCGGCCACGACGGTGTTCACCAGCATGACGGCGGCGAACAGGGCGATCATGCCGACGACGACGTAGTTCAGGGTCTCGATACTGCTCGCGATCCCGGCCGGCGCGGTGACGGCGGCGTTCTCGATGGCCTGCATGTACAGCGTCCCGGTCGCGATGCCGGTGAACAGGATGATCGGCACCAGGACCCCGGCCATCTGACGGCTTCGGACCCGGAGGTGCGCCACCGTGAGGTGGCCGCTGACGCCCGCGCGTCGCAGCGGAGCGGCCAGCGCGGCCGCGATCGGGCCGAGCAGCACGGGGGAGAGGAGCGCCAACCCGATCGCGGCGAGGATCGCGCCCTGGCCGCCGATCGCCATCAGCGCGGGTTCGGTCCCGGTGAACACGGTCATCGTCACCACGCCGCAGCCGAGCCCGGAAGCCAGCACGATCGCGGCGCCGGCCGCGCGGAGCCGGCTGGTCCGCCGGGTGTCGACGCCCGCCTCGCGGATCGCCTCCACCGCTCCGCGCCGGGCTACCTGCCGCGCGGAGACCGTCGCTGCCGCCAGGGCCGCGAGCAGCGTGATGCCGGTGCCCATCGTGACCGCGATCGGACCGAACCGTGCCTCCAGCCCGGCCGGTACGCGGCCCGTGTCACCGAGCAGCGCGACCAGCCATCGTCCGGCGAAGACCGACGGCACGACGGCGGTGGCCGCGGCGAGGACCGCGACGGCCGCCGCCTCACCGACGATCATCCGGCCGATCTGCGACGGCGTCGCGCCGGCGCTCTTCAGCAACGCCATCTCCGCGGCGCGCTGCCGGATCAACAGTGAGAGCGTCGACAGCGTCGCGAACAGGACGATCACCAGGCCCCAGCCGCCGACGACGCTCGCCATGATCAGCAGCGTCTTCGCGGTCTCCGGGCCGGCGGCGGCGCGGGTGTCGAGAAGGGACGCGAACGTCATCAGGATCGTGGCACCGAAGAACAGCGCGACGAAGCTCGCGAGGAATCCGGTGGGACGACGGCGGAGCGACGAGAACGCCAGTCTGATCGCGATCATGCGAAAGGTCCTCCCCAGGCTTTGCCGCCAGACTAGGGAGCGCGGACGGCGCCTGGCATGGGACAGGCCCCCGTGCGCGGGGTAGGGGCGGCCCTACCGCCGCGGGTAGCCGCCGTCGACCTCCTTCACCGGTTTGTGCGGGAACCGGCGTTCGGCGTAGGCCTTCGCCGCCGATCCTTCTCGCACGTACAAGGTCTCCACCTTGTCCTGCAACGGTTTCACGACGGTCCCGAGGAAGCCGCGCCGGTCTTCGAGGTACGGGCCGAGCACGTCCTCGCCCGCCGGGCAGACCGCCATGCAGTACGCGGCCTTGTAGTTCGGCTTGAACGCGAGGCTCTGCCACATCGACACGTTCTCCGAGTCGCTCACCCTGGACCGGAAGTCGGCGGCGTCCTCGCTGTCGGCCACGGTCTGGGCCCAGTCGGTGAAGCCGCTCATGAACTCGCGGTAGTTGTGCGTCGAACAGGCGAGGAAGTCGAATTCGCCGGTCTTCGAGATCGCCCCGATGGGACAGGCGGCGACGCAGAGCTTGCACTCCAGGCAAGGGTTGTAGTCGAGCGGCTCGCCGTAGGTGGATACCTCGGCGTCGACGAGCAACGTCGCGAGGAGAACGAAGTTGCCGAACTTCGGGTGGATGACGTTGCGATGTAGGCCCATCGCGCCGAGACCGGCCGCGACGGCGACCGTCTTGTGCGCGACGACCCAGATCCGGCCCGGATAGTGCTCCATCTCCATCGGGAACGTCGCGGACGGGTTGATCGCGCGGTAGCCGGCGTCCTGCAGCGTCCGGACGATCGTGTGCCCGGCCTCGTTGATGATCTCGCCGGTGCGGTGGAACTCCTGGTTGGCGACGCTGCGGGCGGGGGAGCGAACGTCGTCACGGTTCATCCGCACCACGAGCGAGACGAGGGTCTTGGTGCCGGGCAGGGCGCGCTCGACGTGCTCGCGTTCGCCCGCCAGATCGGGATGGCCGAGCGAGACCGCGGCCGCGTCGTCGGCGCCGGCGGCGAGGCAGATCTCCTTGAGCCAGGCCGCGTCGATCACCGGCGACGGCTTGTCCCGCGGTTCGGCGAGCACGGCCCGCACCGACGGATGGTCCGTCAGCTTCTTGGGCAGCCTGCCGGTCACAACGCCTCCAGGATGGTCGCGTTGGCCTGGCCGCCGCCTTCGCACATCGCCTGCAGGCCGTACCGGGCGCCGTGGTGGTGGAGCGCGTTGACCAGGGTGCCCATCAGCCGGGTCCCGCTCGCGCCGAGCGGATGGCCCAGCGCGATCGCGCCGCCGTGGACGTTGACCTTGGCCGGGTCGGCCCCGGTTTCCTGCTGCCACGCCAGCACGACACTGGCGAACGCCTCGTTGATCTCGAAGAGGTCGATGTCCGCCAGGCGCAGACCTGCGCGCCGCAGCACCTTTTCCGTCGCCGGGATGACCCCGGTGAGCATGAGCAGCGGGTCGGATCCGGTGACGGCGAAACTGTGCAGGCGGGCGCGAGGGCGGAGGCCCAGCCGGGCCGCGGTCTCGCTGGAGGTGATCAGCAGGGCGGAGGCGCCGTCGTTGATCGGGCTGCTGTTGCCCGCGGTCACCGACCAGTCGATCTGCGGGAAACGTGCGGCGACGGCCGGATCCTGGAACGCCGGGCGCAACTTGGCGAGCGTTTCGAGGTCGGTGCCGGGCCGGACGGACTCGTCGGTGGACACCCGGCCCGACGGTGTCTCGATCGGCACGATCTGGCTCGCGAACCGCCCGAGTTCGTGTGCCCGCGCCGCCTTCCGGTGCGAGCCCATCGCGAACTCGTCCATCGCCTGACGGCTGAGCGACCATTTGGCGGCGATGAGTTCGGCACTGATCCCTTGCGGCACCAGGCCTTCCGGATAGCGTTCGGCGACGCCGGGGCCGAGCGGGTCGGTGCCCGGCAGCACGTTCGACCACATCGGGACACGGCTCATGGACTCGACCCCGCAGGCGATGACGACGTCGTACGCGCCCGCCATCACTCCCTGAGCGGCGAAGTGCACGGCCTGCTGGCTGCTCCCGCACTGCCTGTCGACGGTGGTCGCGGGCACGCTTTCGGGCAGCCCGGCCGCGAGCGCCGCCCACCGCGTGACGTTCTGGGCCTGTTCGCCGACCTGGTCGACCGCGCCGCCGATGACGTCGTCGATCAGCTCCGGGTCGATGCCGTTGCGCCGGACGAGGGCCTGCAGCGTATGGGCGAGCAACTGGACCGGATGGACCCCGTGCAGGGCACCACCGGGCTTTCCCTTGCCGATCGGGGTACGGACGGCGTCGACGATGACCGCGTCGTGCACGGCTGCCTCCAGTAGTGAGTTGGTATCTCCAACTCACTGTGGCATCGAGTGGGTTGGAAATCAAGACTCACTGGGTTTACGCTGGTCGCATGACCGAAGGACCGAGGGACTGCTCGATCGCCAACGCGATGGAGGTGATCGGGGAGCGCTGGAGCCTGCTCGCGCTGCGCGAAGTGTTCTTCGGTGCGCGGCGGTTCGATCAGATCGTGCGCAACACCGGGGCGAGCCGGGACATCCTGACCGCGCGGCTGCGGAAGCTCGTCGAGACGGGGATTCTCGAGAAACGGCTCTACGAGGAGCACCCGCCGCGCTACGAGTACGTGCTCACCGAGGCGGGGCACGCGCTCAACCACGTGCTGCTGAACCTCATGGCGTGGGGCGACGCGTACGTCACCGAGGGGCCGCCGCCGACGGTGTGGCGGCATTCGTGCGGCGAGGTCCTCGCGCCGGAGACCGTCTGCGCGCACTGCCGCGAACCGGTGCGGGAGAAGGACATGACGCTGGTGCGGAGCAGCCGCCGCGCCAAGGCCTCGTGAGTGCTAGGACGGTTAGAACCGTCCTGGCCACTCACGAGACTTGACCCGATCCGGTACCGGTGTTCCTCGCTC
This sequence comes from Amycolatopsis roodepoortensis, assembly GCF_024628825.1. Classification (NCBI taxonomy): domain Bacteria; kingdom Bacillati; phylum Actinomycetota; class Actinomycetes; order Pseudonocardiales; family Pseudonocardiaceae; genus Amycolatopsis; species Amycolatopsis roodepoortensis. Next base: position 657,917 of record NZ_CP102415.1, on the reverse strand, counting down.
GCCCGAGCATGTCGCGAAAGCCACTTTCGAGACGTCTGGTGTCCCGAAAGTGGCTTTCGCGACGCCGCCTCCGGAACCCACACACGAGGTCGGGATCAGGAGCGGGCGGCCCATTCCCGCGCGATCATCCGCATGAGCGCCGGGTAGATGATCGCGTACCGGAACGGCTTGATGAATCCCATGTACACCCGGCCGAACAGGCCGTTGGGCTTGACCAGCACCGCCATCTGGCCGCGATGTCCGCCCTGCCCGTCTTCGACCCAGGTGATGTGCAGGACCCCGTGCATCGTCCGGTTCGCCATTTCGGCGGCGAATTCGTCGTCGAGCCGGTAGATCGGGGTGAACGGCAGCCAGTCCTCGTCCGGTCCGGTGGGAGTGTCGCGGAGGTCCTCCGGCAGCCTGCCGCGCAGCGATCCGACGCGGGTGTCGAGTCCGGAGGTGCGTTCGTCCAGGCCCAGCAGGTTTCCGAGCTTCCAGCGCAGCGCCCACAGCGCCCGGACAGGGAGCGGCGCGCCGTCCGGGAAATTCCCCGACGAGAACTGCTTCACCAGCTTACCGAAATCGTCCGGCCCGCCGGGGGTATCGAGCGCCCAGACGTCTTCGAGGTCGAAGTCGCCGGCGATTTCGTGGATCCGCCACGAGCGGGCGGTGTGGGCCGTGTTCGCGAGTTTCATGCCGACACCAGCTGGACGATCTCGCGCAGACGGACCTCGCGGTCGTCGAAGGCGACGTCCACGTCCGCCGATCCGAGAGCCTGCATCGAGGCCGCCTGTGCCGCCTCGGATTCCCAGCGCACGATCGACACCACGGCGTCGCCGGCGGCGGTGACCCAGCATTCGGCGGCGAGACAGCCCGGAGTGGAGCGCAAGACGTCCGCGACTCGCCGGACGCGCGAGACGAATTCGTCGTGATGATCGGTGTGCGGGTAATGCGTGGCCACGAATCCGACAGTCATCGTCGTTGTTCCTCCCAGTGAACTTCCGCCATCTATACGATAGCGTATATATCGTCCTCGTGGTGCCGGAGTGACGGGAGATACGGTGATCCCATGGCCGCCGAAACCCGGACCCCGCCGAGCGCCTGGATCGACGCGGGACTGCACGCCCTCGCCGCCGGAGGTCCCGACGCCGTGCGCGTCGAGGCGCTCGCGAAAGCCCTGGGCGTCACCAAAGGCGGTTTTTACGGTCATTTCGCCGATCGGGGCGCACTACTGGAGGAAATGCTCGCCACGTGGGAGCGGATGAGCACAAACCTGCTCTTCGAGAGCGTGGAGAGCGAAGGCGGTGACGCCAGGGCGAAGATCCGGCGCGCGGGTCTGCTCGCCGGCGATCGTCTCCTGCCGATCGACCTCGCCATCCGGGATTGGGCCCGGCGCGACGCGGTGGTGGCCGAACGGCTCCGGCGGGTCGACAACCAGCGGATGGACTACCTGCGTTCCCTCATGCGCGAGATCGTCGCCGACGAGGACGAGGTCGAAGCCCGCTGCCTGCTCGCGTTCTCGCTCCTGATCGGCAAGCACTTCATGGCCGCCGACCACGGTGGCCGTACCCGGGAAGAGGTCACCGAGCTGGCCGGAGCGCTCCTTCTCGGCGGCGGTCCCGGTCATGGAATTTGAGGCGGGCCAACGGCTCCTGGCCTTCCTGCGCGAGCTTCAGGCGGTGAAGGTCGCGGATTCGACGTGGAAGTTCGGCGGCCCGGAGTGGGAAGTGGCGGTGGACGTCGTGCCGCGCCGCTGGCTCGCGTTGGCGTTCGAGGCGCTGGACCCCGTGACGGGCAGGCTCGCCACCTATGACATCGACACCGACCTGTACGACCTGACGCGGGACGATCAGCGTGATTTCGCGGAGGATATCGAGCGCGACATCATCGAGTTCCTCGACAACCTGAGCAAGGGAGCCGTCCTGCGGGGAAACCACGGCAAGAAGTTCGTGCTCGTCTTCCCTTTGGACGGTGCCTACATCCGTGTCGTCCAAGGTCGCTTCGCGGGAAGCGCGTCCACGTACCCCGATCTCGCCGCCGCGCTGGCCGGTGGTGACTACGTCCCCCTCAGTCGTCCTCGTCCTCGGGCGTAGTCGGGACCTGCTTGCGCGCGACGTAGATGAGCAGCCCGATGATCGCCACGGGGCCGACGAAGATGAGGATCTCGTCCCAGCCGCCCTGGTGCATCATCACCACCCGCGCCGCGCTGGTCATGAGCCGGAGACCAGCGCGATCCCGAGCGCGGTGTAGCCGATCATCAGCGCCAGCATGGGGTACTGGCCCACCTTGACGTAGTTCGCGCGCAGCACGCCGACGGAACGGTCATGGGCCGAGGTTACGGCCAGCACGTGCCCGGCGACGATCCCGGCGATCTGCACCAGTGCGATCACGCCGGTCGAGACGACCGTGTAGTCGATCGCGCGGCCGAAGCCCTGCTGCCCGGAGAACACGGCGAACGAGAAGTAATGCGCGACCGTGTAGCCGACCATGATCGGGATCAACGACGGCGCGAACGCGGGATACGGGTCGAACCCCCGGCGCAGATACGGCCTGGTCAGGCTGATGGCGCCCGCATAGGCGCCGTAGGTGAGCGCGATACAGACCGCGAGCCCGGCGGTGCCGCCGAGGACACCGGCGTCCAGCGACGTCCAGAACGGAAGCCGGGTGAGGCCGTCGAACGCCGTCGAGCCGAGCACCACCAGCACCAGCGCGGTCAGCCAAGGCGCGGGGGAGACGGTGAGCAGGCCGTCCAGCGGATTCCTGATCACCAGACGCCCATCGGCCCGCCTGCCGAACGGGGAAAGCGCCGCGATCAAGCGCGCGTAGACCTCGAAGGCGTCACCGCGGTCGAACCAGCGCGGACCGAACACCGCGCCGAGAGCAATGTGTATAACGGCATACACGGTGGCGAAGAGGGCGATCGCCCGTGGCGAGTCGGAATACGGGAACACGAGTTCCAGCCAAAGGAAAGCCAGGAGGCCGACGATCGCGGGCAGGTAACCCAGCCGGTCCGGGAGTTCGCGATGGCGCGCGGGGATCAGCGCCGCGATCGTCCTCAGTGGATTCAATCGCGTCCAGACCGGACCGAACAGCAGGGAAAGCGGGACCAGTCCGACCCAGAACCAGACGTAGAACCAGGCCGGAGCGGGGTTGTCGGCCGAGTTGCCGGGACCCGCCCACGCCATCGCCAGAAAACCTGCGAACAGCGCGACGCCGAGCACGCGCATCGCGATCCGCGAGAACCCGGCGTCGACGAACCGTTGCAGGGGGAGAGGGCGGCCGGCGTCGGCGCCGCGGAGTTTGGGCTCCTTCCAAAGCACGGTGAGCGCGAAGAAGGAGACCACGACGGCCGCCGCTCCCGCGTAGAGGGCGAGCCACAGCGGGACCGGCAGGTCGGACCGGCCGCCGAGACCGTGCGCCAGGATCATCCGCTCACCCGGAGCTTGGTCACCGCCGCGCCGCTCTTGTGCAATTCCACCTCGAAGATCCCATCGATGTTCGCGGTGAAGGCGACCGTCCCCGGCACCCCGGGCGCCAGCTGGGTGGCCTTGTCGTAGCCGTGGACGTGCAGTTCGTCTGGCTGGTCGGAGGTGACTTCGAGCGCGACATTCTCGCCGGTGCGCACCGCGACCTCCTCCGGCCCGGCCGTGCGCTTGCCCTCGGTGACCGAGAACTTGACGGTCCGGGTGCCGGTGCCCGGCGCCTGCTCGGAACCGGCCGAACAGCCGGTCACGGTCAGCAGTGCGGCCACGGTGATCGCGCCGATCCTCCGCATCGAGGTGCCTCCAAGTCGTACGCCCCGGCTTGCCCGCCCGGGACCTTGCGCCTATCGTGTTACCCCAAGGTAACAGTTACTTAGGTTAGCAGGAAGGCGAGAACGGTGTTCATGGCTCAGGAGAGCCCGCCTGCCGGCGGCGCGCAATTCGGGCAGATCGTCATCGCGGGCCTGATGTTCACCGCGGTCTTCCTGCCCTTGGCCCTCTTCGTGCTCCGCGAGCGCGCGGGGAAGCGGACGGTCTTCGGCCGTGTCGCCGACTGGATGGGTGAGTTCAGCGGTCTGCCGCGCTGGGCGGCGCTGCCGATGTTCGTCGCCTTCCTCTCCGGGATGTCGGCGCTGATCGGCGTCTACTGGGACGTGCCGATCCACATGGAACTCGGCCGCGACGAAGGTCCGCTCGCGAACCCGTCGCACTACCCGATCTACTTCGGACTGATGGGCATCTTCGCCAGCGGCGTGCTCAGCGCGACCCTCGCGACCAAGGACCTGCCCAAGCGCACGTTCAAGATCGGCCCGCACTGGCGGGCGCCGATGGGCTCCATCCAGATGATGGCGACCGGTCTGGTCGGCATCGCCGGATTCCCGCTCGACGACGTCTGGCACCGCCTGTTCGGCCAGGACGTCACCGAATGGGGGCCGACGCACGTCCTGATGATCGGTGGCGGCGTCTGTGTCGTGCTGGGGCTGCAACTGCTGCTCGGCGAGGCGCGTCAGGTCGGCGCGACCGGGCCGGTCGTGCGGCTGCTCGGCCCGGTGCTCGCCGGTGCCTGGATGATGGGCGCTTCGGCGTTCCTGATGGAGTTCGACCTCGGCGTCCCGCAGTTCCCGATGCTGTCGCAGGTCGTGCTCGTCGGCCTGATCGGCGCCTGGACGCTGACCTACGGGCGGCTGTCCTGGGGGCCGGGCGGCGCGCTGATCGTGCTCGCGGTCTTCCTCGCGTCCCGCGCTTCGTTCGCCGTCATCCCGCTGTTCGCCGACCTGCACGTGGCGTCACTGCTGCCATACGTCGCCGAGGCGCTGATCATCGAGGTCGTCGCCCTCGCGATGCGTAACCGGAAGGGCTACACGTTCGCCGCCGTCGCCGGTCTGCTCGTGGGGACGGCCGGGATGCTCGCCGAGGCGGCGTTCACCCAGTGGCTGATGCCGAACCCGTGGCCCGCCGCCCATCTGCCGCTGTTCGTCCTGTTCGGGACCGGCGCGGCCCTCGCGGGCGCGTTCATCGGTGTCTGGCAGTACCAGCGAGTGGAGGAGACGGCGACGCGGGTGCCCGCGGCCGGCCCCCGTCACTCGGTCGGTCTCGTCGGCGCTTTGGGGGCGGTGGCGCTGATGTCCTCGGTCGCCGTCCCGCAGGATCCGGAGCCGGGATTCACCGCCGACGTCCGGCTGACCGAGGCCGCGACCGGCCTGCCGATCTCGAACCCGCACGGTGGCGGCACACCGCGCTGGGTCGACGCGACGGTGACGATCTCGCGGCCGGACCTGGCCGACGACGCCGTGTGGCTCAACGGTTTCGCTTGGCAGGGCGGCGACTTCTACACGGCGCCGCTGGAGAAGATCGGCGACGGGGTGTACCGCACCGCCCAGCCGTTGCCGGTGTTCGGCCAGTGGAAGACCGGGATCCGGGTGCACGTCCCGAACCGGGTGATGGGGCTCGCCCCGATCTACGCGCCCGCCGACCCGGCCGCGAACGCGCCGTCGATCGACGCGACGTCCGGCACGCGCCCGTTCATGTCGGAGATCGAGTTCCTGCAGCGGGAGCGGAAGTCGGAGACGCCCGCCGTGCTGTGGACGGTCGCGTACGTGACCGTCGGGCTCATCTTCGCCGGTATGTGGGCGCTGTTCGCGTGGCTCTACGCGGCCGCCGCCACCGCGCGGCGGCGTGAGGTCTCCGTCGGCTGACTTCTCCCGCGTTTCGTCCTCTGGATGCGGTACTTGCGTGTGCAACCACCGCATCCAGAGGACGAAACGCTTTGCTCTCACTTCGTCGCACGTATCGATTGGGCATCATCGCGCGCAAGGCTTCTGCAAGCACGCTTCCCTTGAATGCCCAGGACACTGCACGTCCCGCCCGCTCGCGCACTGAAACGGTGACACAGGGCAATGCCGGTGAGACTCAACGTAGCTGTCGAGCACGCGACGGCATCCGCTGTGCACGATCGGTATTGGCGAGTCATTGCGCGGTTACCGCGACATGTGGTTACTTTTCCGCTTCGGGGGTTGGGTTACAGCGAGTTTCGATGGGGTGGTCTTCGTGCGCACAGAGCGTTTTCCCAGGCGACGGCGCGGTCTTCGCGTGGTCGCGGTCCTCGCCGCTTCGGCGGTCGCGACGGTGCCTTTCGTGCCCACCGCGGCGGCGCAGCAGCAGGGCAAGGTGCTCCGGGTGGCGCTCACGACCGGCATCGACCACCTGAACCCCTTCACCGCCCAGCTGGCGGCGTCGACACAGGTCGGCCGGTTCAACTACGAGTTCCTGACCCTGCCCTCGGCCGAGGACACCCAGCCCACGGGCGGGATCGCCGAGTCGTGGAAGACCTCCGACGACAAACTCACCTGGACCTTCACCATCCGCCAGGGGATGAAGTGGTCCGACGGCAAGCCGATCACCGCGCAGGACCCCGCGTACACCTTCCAGCGGATGCTCGACGACGAGAACGCCCGCACCGCGAACGGCAGCTACGTCACCAACTTCGCCTCGGTTTCGGCGCCGGACGACAAGACGCTCGTCATCAAGACCAAGGCCCCGCAGTCGAGTATGACCTCGCTCGACGTCCCGATCGTGCCCAAGCACATCTGGGAGCCGATCAAGGATCTCAACGCCCCCTCGACCGACGACATGTCCGTCGTCGGTGTCGGCAGCGGGCCGTACCTGCTGACCGAGTACAAGAAGAACGAGTTCGTGAAGTTCAAGGCGAACAAGGACTACTGGCGCGGGGCGCCCAAGGTCGACGAGCTGCAGCTGCTGCAGTTCAAGGACGCCGAGGCCGCGGTCAACGCCCTGAAGCAGGGCGAGGTCGACGTCATCAACCGGCTCACGCCGACCCAGTTCGACGCGCTCAAGGGCGAGAAGAACATCACCACGAACAAGGCACCGGGCCGCCGGTACAACGAGCTCATCATCAACTTCGGCGTCAAGAACGTCCTCGACCAGCCGATCGGTGACGGCAACCCGATCCTGAAGGACATCCGCGTCCGCAAGGCGATCGCGCAGGCCATCGACACCAAGACCATCGTGGACAAGGTGATGAACGGCTACGGCCAGCCCGGAACCGGTGTCGTGCCCGCCATCTACAAGGCCTACACCTGGTCCCCGTCGGACGCCGAGAAGACCAAGTTCGACATCGCGGCCGCGAACGCCACCCTCGACCAGGCGGGCTACGCCAAGGGCGCGGACGGCATCCGCGTCGCGCCCGGCGGCGCGAAGCTGGAGTTCCGGCTCGCCGGTCACGCGAACCGGCCGTTCGACCAGCGTGTCGCGCAGTTCGTCAGCGGCTGGCTCAAGGACGTCGGCATCGGTGTCAAGCAGGAACTCGTCTCCGACGACGAACTGGACGACCGCACCACCGCGGGCAACTACGACCTCGCGATCTCCGGCTACGGCACCTCGCCCGACCCGGACTACGCCCTCAGCCTCAACACCTGCGCCGGCCGCCCGAACGCCGAGGGCAACGGCGGCAGCTCGGCGACGTTCTTCTGCGACCCGCGCTACGAAGACCTGTACAAGAAGCAGCTGACCGAGTTCGACCCGGCGAAGCGCGCCGAGCTCGTCAAGCAGGCGCAGGCCGTGCTGGCCGGTGAGTACGTCGACGTCGTCCTCGACTACGACAACGTGCTCGAGGCCTACCGGTCGGACAAGTTCTCCTCGTTCACCAAGCAGCCGCAGCCCGACGGCGCGATCCTCGAGCAGTCCGGTTACTGGGGCGTGTACGGCGCCACTCCGGCCGACGCGGCCGCCGCGGGTGCCGAGGAAAGCGGCAACACCGGCCTGTGGATCGGTATCGGCGCGGTCGTGCTCGTGGTGCTCGTCGGTGGCGGCGTGCTGCTGGGGCGGCGCGGCAAGTCGGCCGACGACCGGGAGTAAGGACCGCGTTGACCGAAGCACTCAGTTCCCTCGACAAGACCCCGGCGCTCGTCGATCCCGACGAGCGCCGGGGAGGGACCGGCACCGCCCGGTTCGTGCTCTCCAAGATCGGCGGCGCGCTGGCGAGCCTCGCGCTCGTCGTCGTGCTGGGGTTCTTCCTGTTCCGGACGCTGCCCGGCGACCCCGTGCGGTTCATGGTCCGCGACCGGCCGACCGATCCGAAGATGATGGCGGAACTGCGCGCGCAGATGGGCGTGGACAAGCCCTTGCTGCAACAGTTCTGGGACTACGTCGTCGGGCTGCTCCAGGGCGACATGGGCGTCTCGTACCTGCAGCGGCGTCCGGTGTTCGACATGGTCGGCGAGCGGTTGTGGCCGACGATCCTGCTGGTCGGCAGCGCGACCGTGCTCGCCGTCGCGCTCGGCCTGTGGCTCGGCGTCCGCGCGGGCTGGCGCCGGGGGAGCAGGTTCGACAAGGTCCAGACCGGGATCGCGCTGACGCTCTGGTCGGTTCCGCAGTTCTGGCTCGGCCTCATGCTGCTGGTGGCCACCAACGGCCTCTTTCCCAGCCGGGGCATGCATTCCCCGGACGTCGAGCCGGGCTTCTTCAGCGAAGGGCTCGACGTGCTCCACCACCTGGTGCTGCCGTGCGTGACCCTGCTGGTGGTGTTCTACGCGCAGTACATGCTGGTCATGCGGTCGTCCCTGATCGGCGAGATGAATTCGGACTACCTCACCACCGCACGGGCCAAGGGCCTGCGCGACGACCTCGTCCGCAAGCGGCACGCCGTGCCCAACGCCCTGCTCCCGACGGTGACGCTGGTCTTCATGCAGTTCGGAATGGTCGTCTCGGGCGCGGTCTCGGTCGAGGCCGTGTTCAGCTGGCCGGGGCTCGGGCAGCTGCTCTACGAAGCGCTCCGCGGGCCTGATCTGCCTGTCCTGCAAGGAGTCTTCGTCACCCTCGCGGGTGCGGTGGTGCTGATGAACCTGCTCGCGGAGTTGCTCTACCGCGTGCTCGACCCCAGGGTGCGGACGGCATGACCACAGCGGAAAAACCCGGTTCGATCGTCTGGCGCCGCCGCCGTGAGGCCGTGGCGAAGCGCTGGCACGAGTTCACGACGAACAAGGCGGGCGTCTTCGGGCTGGCCTTCCTCGGTGTCCTCACGCTGCTGGCCATCCTCGCGCCGGTGATCTCGGACGAGTCCGGTCTCGACGTCACCAAGGCCGAAGGCACTTCCCTGGACCCGCCCAGCGGGGAATTCTGGCTGGGCACCGACATCGACGGCCGTTCGGTGCTGCTGATGACGTTCTGGGGGGCGCGGATCTCGCTGCTCACCGGCTTCTCGGCGGCGTTCCTCTCGGTGCTGATCGGCACCGTCATCGGGATCGCGGCCGCGCATTTCGGCGGCTGGCTGTCCGGGCTCCTGCTGCGGTTCACGGACTTCTTCCTGGTGCTGCCGTCGCTCGTCCTGGCCGTGGCGCTCGCCTCGGTACTGGACCAGGGCACGATGACGGTGATCATCGCGATCGGCGTCACCGCCTGGCCCAGCACCGCGCGTCTGGTCCGCGCGCAGACCCTCACGATCGAGGGCCGCCCGTACATCGAGCGAGCGAAAGCGCTCGGCGGCGGGCACCTGCACATCGTCGGCAAGCACGTCCTTCCCGGTGTCATGCCGCTCGTGCTGGCCAACACCACGCTCGTCGTGGGCAACGCGGTCATCGCGGACGCGACGCTGGCGTTCCTCGGCGTCGGCAACCCGAACACCGTCTCCTGGGGAGCCATGCTGCAGACCGCCTTGAACAACGGCGCGATCAGCAAGGGCGCCTGGTGGAATCTGCTGCCGCCGGGTGTCGCGATCGTCGTGGTCGTCCTCGCCTTCACCCTCGTCGGACGCGCGCTGGAAACCGTGCTGAACCCGCGCCTGAAGGGACAGCACTCATGAGCCCCTTGCTGGAACTGAAGAACCTCGGCGTCACCTACGCCACCGGCGGCGGCGAGGTCGCCGCCGTCCGCGGCGTCGATCTCGTGCTCGAACCCGGCGACACCCTCGGTGTGGCGGGGGAGTCGGGGTCGGGGAAGTCGACGGTCGCGATGAGCGTGCTGCGGCTGCTCCCGCGGTCGGCGAAGGTCAGCGGGGAGATCCTGCTGGGCGGAGAAGACGTCACGGCCATGAAGTGGGGCAGGCTGCGCGCGGTGCGCTGGGCCGAGGCCTCGGTCGTCTTCCAGGGCGCGATGCACGCGCTCAACCCGGTACGGAAGATCGGCGAGCAGATCGCCGAGCCGATCCGCCTGCACCCGCCCGGTGGCAAGGCGCTGTCGGACGCCGACGTCCAGGCCAAGGTCAAGGAACTGCTCGAACAGGTCGACCTTCCGCCCGGCCGCGCCGGCGCGTACCCGCACGAGCTGTCCGGCGGCCAGAAGCAACGCGTCATGATCGCGATGGCGCTCGCCTGTTCGCCGCGGCTGATCATCGCGGACGAGCCGACGACCGCGCTCGACGTCGTCGTCCAGGCGCAGGTGCTCGACCTGCTGGGCAGGCTGGTCGCCGAACAGGGGATCGGGCTGATCATGATCAGCCACGACCTGTCGGTGCTGGCCGCCACCTGTCGTCGGATCGCGGTGATGTACGACGGCGAGATCGTCGAGGAGCGGCCGAGCGCGGAACTGATGAGCGCGCCGCAGCACGCGCACAGCAAGGCGCTGGCGGCCGCGTTCCCGACCGTGGGCGATCCGGTGTCCCGCTTCGCGCCCGCGACCAGCACGCCGCTGCCGCCGGAGCCGGAGCGCAGTGCCGACCAGCCCGCGTTGCTGGAAGCCGAGGACCTGCGCGTCACCTTCCGCGACCGCACCGGGAAGCGGATCAACGCGGTCGCCGGGGTAAGCCTCCAGGTGCGGAAGGACGAGATCGTCGCGCTCGTCGGCCAGTCCGGCTCCGGCAAGACGACGCTCGCCCGAACCCTGCTGGGGTTGCAGAAACCCGACTCCGGCGCGGTGCGATACGACGGCAAGCCGGTCCCGCTCGGCGGTGCGGGGCTCAAGGCGTACCGGCGCCAGGTCCAGCTGGTGCTGCAGGATCCGACGAGCGCGCTGAACCCGAACCACACGGTGTACGAGGCCGTCGCGGAAGGCCCCCGCATCCACGGAATGGGCGCGAACGAGCACGAGATCGTCACGAAGGCGCTCGAAGCGGCCGAGCTGCGGCCCGCGGCGAAGTTCCTCGACCGGCTCCCGCACGAGCTGTCCGGCGGACAACGGCAGCGGGTCGTCATCGCGGGCGCGCTCGCACTGGATCCCGGCGTGATCGTCGCCGACGAACCGGTGGCCTCGCTCGACGCGTCGGTACGAGGGGAGATCCTCGCGCTGTTGCTGCGCCTGCGGCGTGAACTGGGACTCGCCGGGCTGGTGATCACCCACGACCTCGGGCTGGCCTGGAACATCGCCGACCGGGTCGCCGTGATGTATCGCGGGGAGCTGGTGGAAGTCGGTACCGTGGAGGAGGTCCTGCTGGACCCGAAGCACGACTACACGAAGTCGCTGCTCGCCGCGTTGCCCGGTGGGACGGCGCGGGAAACACCCATTGCCGCGCACTCGCACAGGCGCGGTGTGTAACCTCCAATCTCGAAATGGCGACCACGACAGACCCCCAGCAGACGCCCTCGGCCGGTTCCCTCGGCGAGCGGCTCCGGGTGCCTTCCCGGTTCCCGTACCGCACGATCGCGATGGGAACCATCGGCAGCACGCTGCTGATGCTGGCGGCGCTCGGTGCCGGCGGCACTCTCGTCCGTGACCCGATATTGGGGCACGGACCGCTGTCGTGGATCCGCTACGGCCACGGCCGCATCCTCGCCAACGTGGTGCTCTACACGGGCTTCGCGCTGATCATCTGGGCGTGGGTCCGGCTGGGCCGCTACGCGCTCGCGGGCCGCATCGGCAGCCGCCCGATCGTCATCGCCGCCGCCTGCTGGATGGCGCCGCTGCTGGTGTCGCCGCCGCTGTTCACCCGCGACGTCTTCTCCTACCTCGCGCAGGGCGCGCAGCTGCTCAACGGCCTCGATCCGTACGCCAACGGCCCGGCCGAGCTGGCCGTGCTGCCGGACGTGGTGCAGAACGTCCATCCGCTGTGGCAGACCACGCCCGCGCCGTACGGCCCGCTGTTCCTGCTGGTCGCCAAGGCGATCGTCTCGGTCACCGGCAACGACATGATCGCCGGGGTCATCGCGACCCGGCTGGTGCTGATGATCGGCCTGATCGGGATGCTGTGGTCGCTGCCGCGCCTGGTCAAGCACCTCGGCGGCAAGCTGCCGATCACGCTGTGGCTCGCCATCGCCAGCCCGATGACGGTGATCCACCTCGTCGGCGGACCGCACAACGACCTGCTGATGCTGGGCTTCCTCACCGTCGGCGTGCTGGCCGCGCTGGAACGCAAACACGTCGTCGCCATCGTCCTGGTCACCATCGGCATGCTGATCAAACCCACCGCGGCGTGGGCGCTGCCGTTCCTGGTGTGGGTGTGGGCGAACCACCTGCCCGGTGACCGGAAGGTGGTCAACTTCTTCCGCGCGGGCGCCGCGTCGGTCGGGATCTTCCTGCCGGTGTTCGTCGCGGGCACCTGGCTGTCGCTCGGCTCGGTGAACCTCGGGTGGCTGACCGGCCTCAAGGCGCCGACGCTGATCGCGAACTGGATGAACTTCCCGACCGGGATCGGCGAGATCTTCTACTCGCTGGTGAACCTGGTGATCGACGTCGAGGTCTCGCCGTTCGTCACCGTCTTCCGGGCGATCGCGATGGTCGGCCTGTTCGTCTTCGCCGGCTGGCAGTGGTGGCTCGCCCGCGACGGCGGCTACCCGGCGATCCACCGGATGGCGATCGTGCTGCTGGCCGGCGCGATCGTCCCGCCGCCCTCGCTGCCGTGGTACCTGACCTGGGGTTTCGTCGTTCTTTCCGCGTTCGAATGGCGCCGCCGGAACCTCGCGGTCGTCGTCGCGGTGTCGGTGTTCGTGACGCTGGTCTACTACCCGACGGGGGAGCAGGCGCTGTACGACTGGTGGTTCATGGCCGGCGTCGTCGCGGCGAGCGTGTACGCGGCCGCTTCGCTGCTGCGGCCGGACCCGCTGGGGATCATCGCCGCTTGGCGGGGGAAGCCGGTGGAGCAGTTCCTGCCGGCCGAGGCTCCTCGCTCCTCTTGAGTTTCAGTACATGAAGGCCCCCTTCCTTGCGCTAGACGCAAGGAAGGGGGCCTTCATGTACCTGGGCGTGGATGCTGGGGCTTGGCCTTCACGGACTTTGGTAATCGCCACGCGCCCCATGTACGTCAGCAGTCACAAGGGTTGCGCGTGAAGGACCCCTTCCCTCGGCTCAGCCGAGGAAACTCGACCTTCCCCCAGTACATGAAGGACTCCATCCTTGCGCCTAGGTACAGGAAGGGGTCCTTCATGTACTCAGGAGGTCCGGCACCGGGGATGTCACGTGATCGACCGGACGAAACGCGAAGCGAGCGTGGCTGGTCCACGGAGCGACGGTCTCGCTCACCAAAAGTGTATAACGACCTATACGGCATGGCGACGGCCTTGTTGCCGTAAAACGGCAACAAGGCCAAAAAGCTCAGGAAGCGCGCCAACCGCTCCATGAGTGAACGAGCGTGGTCACCACGGCATGCGGGGGAGGCTGCGCCTCGTACTGCGGATACTTCTCCCGCAGCAGCCGCGCCGGCTGCGCCTGCTCGCCGGGATCGGTGAGCACCCGGGCGACACCGTCGGCCCGGGCCCACCACAGTCCGGCCCAGTCCTCGTCGTAGTGGTCGGTCAGAAAGCTGACCACCGGGTTCTCCGCGATGTTCCTCAGCCGCCGCAACGCCGTCGTGCTCTTGGGTTTGTGGTCGATCGCGAACGCCACCGAGTCGCCTTCGAGAACGAACGTCACCGGCACCACGTGGGGCACGCCGTCCGAACCCGTCGTCGCCAGCCTCGCTATCCGCTCGCCTTCGAACCGTGACCGGGCTTCGGCAGGCGTCATCCGCATGCCGTGACGGTACCTATCCCGAGCGGCGCACGCGGAGCACGTTGTCCGAACGCGTTCCCTGCTGGCCGTCCGGTCCCGGGAAGTCGCGGGTGATCAGCTCCTGTCGTTCCACGGTCCATTCGCCGTCGGCCAGTGCCAGCGATTCGAGCACCTCGGCGGTGGTCGGGAAGTGGACGTCCTTGTGCGGCGGCTCCTCCATCCACGTCGGCCAGCCCGCGTGACCCGCGACCACCAGCGTGCCGCCCGGCGCGACGGCTTCCGCGGCACGGCGGAGCGCCTTGTCCCGTTCGCCGTCGTCCGCGACGGGGGAGTGGAAGAACTGTGCGGAGACGAGGTCGAAACGTCCTTCCGGGAACGACTTCGCCAGGTCGTGGCGCTCCCAGACGATGCCCTCGACGCCGGCCTCGGCCGCGTGTGCGGCGGCGCGCTGGAGTGCGACGTCCGAGATGTCGACGGCGGTGACCCGCCAGCCCTGTCGCGTCAGCCAGATGGCGTCGCCGCCCTCGCCGCAGCCGAGATCGAGCGCCGTTCCCGGCGTGAGCGCGGCGACCTCGTTCACCAGGATCGGGTTCGCCTTCCCGCTCCAGACCTGATCCTTGTCCCGGTAGAAGTCTTCCCAGAACTGCTGTGTGGCATCCATGACCGCAAGATGCCCCCGCCCGGCTGGTTCCGCAAGTTCTCTTGCCGTTATGGCAAAACCAACAGCGTTCCCGCGCCGGCGTCGAGGGTGGCCCGTGCGCCGAGCGGGATGGTCGGCGACGCCGGGACGTGCCCGACACCGAAATCCCAGGCGATCGGGACGCCGAGCGGGCCGAGGCGGTCGAGCATCAGCGCCCGGATCGCCTCCGGCTCACCGCAGGACTTCCACGAGCCCAGCACGAACCCTCGAACGCCGTCGAGCCAGCCGGAACGCAGCAGTTGGGTCAGCATCCGGTCGATCCGGTAGGGGCTCTCGGTGACGTCCTCCAGCAGCACGAGCGCCTCACGCCCCGAGCCCTGCTCGGGCGTGCCGAGGCCTGCCGCGACAAGGGCTAGGTTGCCGCCGATGAGCGTTCCGGTCGCGGTGCCCGGCATCAGCGGCGACGACGTCGGTGAGGCGATCAGCCGCACGCTGTCCGGTTCGAACAACGACAGCCGCAGATGCTCGGCGGCCACCGCGTCGAACAGGGTGGTCGCGGGCATGGGAGAGAACAGCGTCTCCAGTCCCATGTGGACGTTCACCGCCCGGTGCAGCGCGGTGACGTCGCTCGATCCGCCGAACATCTTGGGCCCGGCCGCCCGCAGCGCCGTCCAGTCGAGGAGGTCGAGCATCCGCTGCGAGCCGTAGCCGCCACGGGCGGCGAGGACGCAGGTGACTCCCGGGTCCAGCCAGGCGCGGGTGAATTCGGCGGCCCGTGCCTCGTCGGAAGCCGACAGGTAACCGGCGGAGGCCGCGCGGACGCACTCGCCGACGTGGACCTCGACGCCCCAGCCGCGGAGCACCGGCAGCGCCTTCTCGACGAGGTCCGGCGGGACCGGCCCCGCCGGGGCGACCAAGGCGATCGTGTCACCCGGCCGTGTCTTCGGCGGCCTCACCGGCTCAGCCGGAGCTTCGGCACACCAGGCGTCTCGAAGCCGAGGATCTGACCGTAGAACGACAACTCCGCTTCTAGCGCGGCCACGATCGTCTCCGCCTTCCGGAAACCGTGCTGCTCGCCCTCGAACCTCAGGTAGGCGTGCTCGATACCGCGCCCTTCCAGCCCGGCCACGAACCGGTCCGCCTGCTCGGGCGGGCAGATCTCGTCCTCCAACCCCTGCAGGAACAGCAAAGGACCCGCGAGGGTGCCCGCGTTGTTGATCGGCGACCGATCCCGGTAGCGCTGCGCGGCCTCCGGCAGCGGACCGACCAGCCCGTCGAGATAGCGGGACTCGAAGTCGTGCGTCTCACCGCCGTCGCCGGTCCACTGCGTGAGGTCGAGGATCGGGTACATCACGGTGCCCGCGCGGTAGGTCGTGGTGGTGGTCAGCGAGGCGGCGGAGGTGTACCCGCCCGCGCTGCCGCCGCGGATTGCCAGCCTGTCGCCGTCGACGGTGCCTTCGGCGGCGAGGGCTTCGGCGACGGTGACGCAGTCGGCGACGTCGACGACGCCCCACTGTTCCCGCAGCCGCTCACGATAAACACGTCCGTAGCCGGTGGAGCCGCCGTAGTTCACGGTGACGACGGCGATCCCGCGGCTGGTGAAGTAGGCGATCTCGTAGTCGAGCACCGCGCTGTCCCGGCCGGTCGGCCCGCCGTGCGGGTAGACGAGCAGCGGCGGCAGTTCGCCGTCCGGCGCGGCGAAGTCGGCGTTCGCGGGGAGGTAGACGAAGGCGGGGATCCGGTCGCCGTCGTCGGTCTTGAAGATCCGTTCCTCGGGCGTCGACAGGTAGGCGGGCGACGGCGGTTCAGGTGCGGACGCGAGTTCGGTCACCGTCCCGCCGTCGAGACCGACCTTCACGACGGCACCTTCACGTTTCGGTCCCGCCGCGACGCCGACGATGCGGCCCTCGTGGACGGCGAAACCGTTGGTGGACCACGCGGTCAGCTCGGCGGCGGCCGCCACCGGAGTCACTTCCCGCGTCGCTTCGTCGAGGATGGCGAGCCTGCCCGACGCGATGACGGCGAACCTGCCGTCGCCGACCGGAGTGAACCAGCGCGTGCCGAGTTTCCACTGCGCGCCGCCGATCTCCTGTTCGACCGGGGCCAGGTTCTCGATGCCGCCGTCGAGTCCGACGCGGTGCAGGTTCCACCAGCCGTCCGGGTCGAGCAAGGCCAGCAGGCTGCCCGCCGACTCCCATTCGACCTGGCAGACGGAGATGTCGGCCGCGCCGGCGAGCACCCGGTGCGGCCCGAACGTCCCGTCCTCGCCGAGTTCGGCGACGCACAGTTCGGTGCCGTCCCAAGGCATCGCGGGGTGGTTCCAGCCGATCCAAGCCGCACGCTCGGCGTCCGGCGAGAGCCGTGGCGCGGTGAGGAAGTGATGGCTCGCGGTCAGAACCCGTTCCGGGCCACCGTCGAGGGGGACCGCGATGAGATCGCGGGCGATGTCGACGCGCCGGGGGCCGGTGCTGCGTTCGCGGACCAGCCACACCTCGCCGGGGAGGCCGGGCTGTAGGTCGCTGTAGCGGATCCCGTGCCGGGTCGCCGGTTCGGGGGTCAGCGGGGTCGTCTCGCCGGTGGTCAGGTCCCGGCGGTAGACGCGCTGATCCGCCCAGTGGGTGAAGACCAGGACGTCGCCGAGGACGAGCCAGGGCCGGCCGCCGTATTCGTGGACCCGGTTCCGGACGCTCCACGGAGCGGGAAGGACGTCTTCGACCGTGCCGTCGGCGCGGGACCGCACGAGGGTGACGCGACCGCCTTCACCGGTTCTCGCTTCGGCCCACCAAACCTCGTTTCCCACGGTATCGAGCCATTGCGCGCTGACTCCCGAGGCCGCGACAGCGGCGGCCGACAGGGGAGACGTCCAGGTGCCGTAAGGGGCGATCTCAACCACGGTTGAAGACTAGGTTCGTCCCTTTGCCCGTGGCGGCCCGGGGCGCGGCGGTTTCGCCCTGGGCTTAACCTTGGGGCGGCGGATGCCGATCATGGGGCCGTGGCCTAGGGTCAAAGGTGCCATGTCTCGCGTAATCCACGTCTTCCGCCAGCCCGACCGGTTCGTCGCAGGAACCGTCGGTGAGCCCGGCGACCGCACGTTCTATCTCCAGGCGTCCGAGGACGTCCGCACGATCAGTGTGACGATCGAAAAACAGCAGGTGGTGGTGCTGGCCGAGAGGCTCAGCTCGCTGCTGGAAGAGGTCGCCAGCCGGTTCGGCGCGGACGTACCGGACGACGCGCCCGACGAACTCCTCGACGTCGACCCCCTGACCGTTCCGGTCGAGGAGGAGTTCCGCGTCGGCACCATGGGGCTCGGCTGGGACGCCGAAAGCAGTGCCGTCGTCATCGAGCTGCTCGCGATGACGGAGGGCGAGGTGGACGAAACGGTCGTTCTGGACGACACCGAAGAGGGGCCGGACGCCGTGCGCGTCTTCCTGAGCCCTGGCGCGGCGCGCGCGTTCGCGGAGCGGGCGGACCGGGTGGTCAACGCCGGGCGCAAGCCGTGCCCGCTGTGCGCGGAACCGCTCGACCCGGCGGGCCACATCTGCCCGCGCCAGAACGGGTACCGGCGCGACGTCGACGTCCTCGAGGACTGACGAGGTGGAGGAGTCTTCACGGGAGCTGGTGACGCGCGGCAAGATCGACGTCGAAGGCAGGCTCGTCGACGCGTCCAACGTCACGCTGTTCTGCACGATCGAGCTCGACGGCGTCACCGGCAACGTCGTGTACAAGCCGGTTTCCGGTGAGCGGCCGTTGTGGGACTTCCCCGACGGGACGCTCGCGGGCCGCGAGGTCGCGACGGCCATGGTCGCCGACGCCTCAGGGCTCGGCGCGATCCCGCCGACGGTGCTGCGCGACGGGCCGTTCGGGCCGGGCATGGTGCAGCTGTGGATCGAGACCACCGACGAGGAACTCGTCGACGTCCGGTCACCGGAGAGCCTGCCGGAAGGCTGGCGTGTCGTGCTGCACGCGCACGATCGTGACGGCGAGCCCGCGGTGCTTGCGCACGCGGACCGGCAGGGTATGCGGGAGCTGGCCGTGCTCGACATCGTGGTCAACAACACCGACCGCAAGGGCGGTCACGTGCTCGCCGGCGCCGACGGCCGGGTCTACGGCGTGGATCACGGGATCTGCCTGCACACCGATCCGAAGCTGCGGACGGTGCTCTGGGGCTGGATCGGCGAGCGGCTGACCGATGCCGAGGTCGGCAAGCTCCGCGGCCTTCGCGAGAAGCTGGACGGAGAGCTCGGCGAAGCGCTGGGCGAGCACCTCACCGGGTTCGAGATCCGCGCGCTGGCCGAGCGCACCGAGCTGCTGTTGGCGGAAGGGGTCTTCCCCGAGCCGGGCGACGACTGGCGGGCCATCCCATGGCCGTTGTTCTGATCGACGACGAGGCGCGTGCGCGTCTGATCAGGCGGTTCGGCGAGGACGTCGCGACGTGGTGTGACGAACTGCCCGCCCTCGTGGAGCGGCTGGCCGTGCGCTGGGGTCTCACCGTCGTCGACGCCAAACCGGGCAACTCTGGCCGGACCTTGATCTGTACCGGGGCCGACGGGCTGAAGAAGGTCCTCAAACTGACGCCGGATCACACGATCGCCGAATCGGAAGCCGCCGCGCTGCGGGCGTGGGACGGCTGCTCGAGGGTCGTGCAGGTGCTCGACACGGAACTCGCCGCCGGGGCGATCCTGCTGGAGGGCATCGAGCCTGGCACGGAGCTGATGGAGGCGGGGGCGGACGTCCCGTGGGCCGAGGTCGGCGACCTGATGGCCCAGATCCACTCGGTCGCCCCGCCGTCGGATTTCCCGCCGCTGGAAGACCGTGTCGTGTTCATGTACCGGCTCGCCGAGCGCGGGCTGCGCGGCTCGGTGGCCGAGGCCACGCTCTCGCTGGAGACCCTCGATCGCGCGCGGCTGCGGGCGCTCGAACTCGCGACCGGCGGGGGAGGGACCGCGATCGTGCACGGGGACCTGCATCCGGGCAACGTCCTCGACGGCGGGCCTGGGCGGGGAGCGGTCGCGATCGACCCGCGTCCGAGCGTGGGGGACCCGTCGTTCGATCTGGCGGATTGGGTCACCTTGCCGATGCGTGACGGTGGAACGCTCGAAGACGGGCTCGACGCGATCGCGCCGCATCTGCCGGGTTTCGACGCCGGACGAGTGCGCGCGTGGTGTGTCGCGCTAGCGCCGCTGTTCGTGATGCGCCCGCTGGAGCGGGCCGAGCGGACTCCGTTCGTCGACGCGATGCTCCTCATGGCCTCCTGACCGGCGTGGCGGGAAGACGCCGGCGGCGGGCACCGATAGCGTCGTCCGCCGTGCGCTCCCATTCGTACGACGACGTGTTGTCCGGCCCGCGCAAGCGGAAGATCCCCGAGGTGCCCGCGGAGCCGGGGCTCGTGGTCGAGGACCCGGCCAGCGGCTACTGCGGTGCCGTGGTGAAGATTGAGTACGGCAACGTCGTCCTCGAAGACCGGCACGGCAAGCACCGCGTGTTCCCGCTGAACCCCGCGGGGTTCCTGCTCGAAGGTAAGCCGGTGACGCTGGTGCCGGCGAAGGCCGCACCGAAAGCCCCGGCACGGCGGATCTCGGCGTCCGGGTCGGTCCAGGTGCAGGGGCTCAAGGCCCGGGTCGCCCGCGATTCGCGCATCTGGGTGGAGGGCAAGCACGACGCGGAACTCGTCGAGCGGGTCTGGGGGCACGACCTGCGAGTCGAAGGCGTGGTGGTGGAACCACTCGATGGGGTGGACGTGCTGTCCGACCGCATCGACGAGTTCGGCACCGGACCCGGCCGCCGCCTCGGCGTGCTGGTCGACCACCTGGTCGCGGGCAGCAAGGAATCGCGGATCGTCGACGCGATCCGCGACGAGAACGTGCTGATCACCGGGCATCCGTACATCGACATCTGGGAGGCCGTGAAGCCGTCGGTCGTCGGCATCCGTGCCTGGCCGAAGATCCCGCGCGGCACGGAGTGGAAAGAGGGCGTCTGCGACGCGCTCGGCTGGGGCGAGCCGTGGGAGGGCTGGCAGCGGATCCTGGCGGCGGTCGGCAGCTACCGGGATCTGGAAACGCCGCTGATCGGAGCGGTGGAACGGCTCATCGACTTCGTCTCGGACCCGGGCGAAGAGTCCTGAATGTCTGGTTTGCGTGAGGTCACTCAAGGTCACGCGTCGGTCACGTCGGATTCGCTTCCCCGGTATGAGTCGGCGCGATCTGGGAGCATGAACGCATGACAGGCGCGCTCATCTGGCTGATCGCCGGCATCCTCTTGATCATCGCCGAGCTGCTCTCGGGTGATCTGTTCCTGCTCATGGTCGGCGTCGGAGCCCTGTTCGGGGCGGGCTCGGCCGCCCTGACCGGGAACCCCTTCATCGACGTCGCGGTGTTCGCCGTCGCCTCGGTCGGGATGCTCGTCCTCGTCCGGCCGACCCTCAAACGCCGGTTCCTCGCGGGGCCGGACATCAAGACCAACACCGACGCGCTGATCGGCGCGCGGGCGGTAGTAGTGTCCACAGTGGACGGCGATGCCGGCCAGGTGAAGCTGGCGGGCGACGTCTGGTCGGCACGGAGCATGACCCATGGGGAACCGATCGCCCCGGGGACATCGGTGACGGTCGTCGAGATCTCGGGCGCCACGGCGGTCGTCTCGGCCGAGTTGTGAGCCGGACGGCCGCACCGCAACAGGTTTCTACGTAAGGGGAAGGTAGTTGTCAGAGACAGTGGTGTTCATCGTCGTCGGACTGCTCGCGTTGTTCGTGGTCGTCGTCGTGGTCAAGGCGATCATGGTGGTGCCGCAGGCGCAGTCCGCTGTGATCGAACGGCTGGGCCGGTTCCGGACGGTGGCTTCTCCCGGCCTGACGTTTCTGGTGCCCTTCCTGGACAAGGTCCGGGCGCGGATCGACCTTCGCGAGCAGGTCGTTTCGTTCCCTCCGCAGCCCGTGATCACCGAGGACAACCTGACGGTGTCCATCGACACGGTCGTGTACTTCCAGGTCACCGACTCGCGCGCCGCGGTCTACGAGATCTCGAACTACATCGTCGGTGTCGAGCAGCTGACCACCACGACCCTGCGTAACGTCGTCGGTGGCATGAGCCTCGAACAGACCCTGACCTCGCGTGACTCGATCAACAGCCAGCTGCGCGGTGTGCTCGACGAGGCCACCGGCCGCTGGGGCATCCGCGTCGCCCGGGTCGAGCTGAAGGCGATCGACCCGCCGCCCTCCATCCAGGATTCGATGGAGAAGCAGATGCGTGCCGACCGTGAGAAGCGCGCGATGATCCTGACCGCCGAAGGTCAGCGTGAATCGGCGATCAAGACCGCGGAAGGCCAGAAGCAGAGCCAGATCCTCGCGGCCGAAGGTGCCAAGCAGGCCGCGATCCTGAGTGCGGAGGCCGAGCGGCAGTCGCGGATCCTGCGCGCGCAGGGTGAACGTGCCGCCCGGTATCTGCAGGCGCAGGGCCAGGCGAAAGCCATCGAGAAGGTCTTCGCGGCGATCAAGGCCGGACGTCCCACGCCCGAGGTCCTGGCGTACCAGTACCTGCAGACCCTGCCGCAGCTGGCGCAGGGCGACGCGAACAAGGTCTGGATGATCCCGAGCGACTACGGCAAGGCACTGGAGGGCTTCGCCCGCGCGCTCGGCGCGCCCGGCGACGACGGCGTGTTCCGCTACGAGCCGCCGAAGGAAGACCCGGTCGAGAAGCCGGACCTGGAGGACGAAGAGGTCCAGGGCTGGTTCGACACCTCCAGCGACCCGAAGGTCGCCGAGGCCGTCGCGGCCGCGGAAGCCGTGGCGCGCAAGGAGGTTCCGGCGCTGGGTGTCGCGACGCCGCGGCAGGAGCCGCCCGCTCCGCGTCAGGTTCCCAAGGCTGCTCCGGCTCCCGAGCCGGAGGCCGCTCCGGAGCCGCCGCCGGCCCCGCCGGCCACGCGGTTGCCGCAGGCGCAGCCGCCCGCCGGTCCGCAGGGTGGTCCGTACCAGGGGCCGCCGTCGCAGGGGCCGGGCAGCGGGCCGTTCCCGCAGCAGGGACCGTTCGGTGGTCCGCAGGGTGGTCCGCCGCCGCAGCGCTGACTTGACTCCTCGAAGTACATGAAGGCCCCCTTCCTTGCGCTGGACGTAAGGAAGGGGGCCTTCATGTACTTCTGGACCTCCACCGCGGTCGAGGTTGCAGGGTGGCGACATGGACCGATCGATTCTCGCGGTACGAGACTTCCTCGACGAGCCGCGCTTGCCCGCCAGCGTCGCCACCACCACCGGGCGCGGGAATCCGGCATTGGCGATGATGTGGTTCGTGGCCGAGGAGGGGCGGTTGTGGTTCCACACCACGGTGCCCGACGGCCGCCCGTCGCCGTTCTTGACCGCGGCCCGCGACTATCGCGAGGTCGCTGTCATGGTCGCGACCTTCGACCCGCCTGACGACGTCCGCCAGGTCCGCATGACCGGTCCCGCGAGACTTGAAGTCAAAGATGTGGCCCGGATCCGACGCATCTACGAGCGCTACATTCCAGCCTGGTCGACGGACTGGGCGGATCATGCCGCGGCGCCCGGCGCGCGCCTGTGGTCCATGTCCCCTGACCGGGGTATGGCCGTGGCCTACCCCGGTCTCGAGAACCGTCCTGTCTTCCGCTGGTCGAGCGCGGCGGAAGGACCGTTCAACTCCTGAGGAACTGGAGCGTCCGGTACTCGTCGACCACCGCGGCGAGCTCGGCGATACGAGCCTGCCCGGCGTCGATGAGCCGTTGCCCCGCCCGCGACCACAGTTCGAGATCGGGGGACATCGGCGGGATCTCGGCCAGGATCTCCGCGCTTTCGGCGAGGCTGAGCCCGACCCGCTGGGCGGCGACCGCGAGCCGGATGCGGCAGATGGCGTCGATCGTGAACCGGCGCGCGTTGCCCGCGGTCCGCTCCGCGGTGATGACGCGGTAGCGCTCGTAGTAGCGGACGGCGTTGGCCGAGACCCCGGCTTTGCTCGCGACCTCGCTGACGGTCAGCCGGGCATCGAGCTGGGGGAGTGTCGACGTCGTCATGCTGCGCTCCGTACCGTGGCGGGTTCCGTCGCCGGGGCGGGCCGTGTCCGCAGCCTGACCACCAGGGCGAACACCATGACCGCGAGGACTCCGACGAGTGTCAGACGATACGCGTCGACGACCTCCCCGGTGAGCGCCGAACCCGGATCGCTCAGCGCGGCGAGACCCTATCCGGCGGTGGCGGCCGCGATCAGCCCGGTGAACACCGCGCTCACCGCCGCGGTCCCGACCGCGCTCGCGATGGTGCTGGCCAAGGGAAGGATCGCCGAACCGGACGCGAGATCCGATCCGCGCAGTTCACGGCCCGCGCTCACGATGGTGGGCATCATGATCGCTCCGGTGCCCGCTCCCTGGAGCAGCCCCAAGATTCCCAGCACCGGGTACGGAGTGCCCGGGGTGAGGACGAGCGCCGTCAGCGCGGTCGAGACGATCGCCATGCTCAGTCCCGTCCCGACGACGATCCTCGGGCCGAAGCGTTCCAGGACACGAGCGGCGAACTGGATGGTGATGCCCATCCCGATCGCCCCGGGGACCATCATCAGCGCGCTGGTCATGGCCGAATCACCGCGCATCACCTGAATGTAGGCGGGCATCAGCAGCATCGAGCCGAAGTACGGCGCGGCGTACAGGACGAGGACCACGGTGTTCCGGCCGAACGTCCGGTCACGCAGAAGCCGGACGTTCAGCAGCGGCGCGCGATGCCCCCACGACCTTCGGATGAACACGGCCATGAGCACCAGTCCGGCGGCGACGATGCCCGACCGGACGTCCACGCCGAGCGTCTCCTCGCTGAAGCCGTACGCCACCGCGACCACACCGGGGACGAGCAGCAGGCCGCCGGCGAAATCGATCGGAGCGCGTTCCGCGGACGGGGTATCGGCGGGCACCCACCGAAGTACGCCCGCGACGGCGAGCAGAGCGGGTGGGACGGTGATGAAGAACAGCGCCCGCCACGACAGGCTGTCCAGCAGGATCCCGCCGAGCACCGGACCGAGGATCGGCCCGATCAGCAAGGGCAGCCCGGTGATCGCGGTCATCCGGCTGCGGCGTTCCGGGGCCACCGTGCCGAAGCCGATGGTCATGCCCAAGGGGTTGATCAGGCCGCCGGCGAGGCCCTGTACCGCTCGTGCGGCGATCAGCCAGCCCAGATCGCCGGCCGCTCCGGCGGCCGCGGACGCCACCGCGAACACGAGCAGTGCGGCCAGGTACACCCGGCGCGCTCCCCACCGTTGCGCGAAAGTAGCCGCGAGCGGCATCGCCGCGACCATGCCGAGTGCGTAGGCGGTCACGATCCACTGGGTCGTGGTCAGCGATGCGGAGAAGGTCGTCATGAACCGCGGCAGTGCGACGGCGACGATCGTGGTGTCGAGAACGGCCATCAACCCGCCGAGCGCGATCACCGCCGCGATGCGGAGTTCTTGTGCGGTCAGGCGGTTCATGCCGCACTCACCTGATCCGCGACGCGTCCGGCGCGCAGGGTGCGGGCCCACCAGGTCAGTTCGGTCATCGTCGCGGCCAGTGCGCCGCGCTCGCCTTCGGTGCCCTCGTATCCGTTCGGCCCGAGACGGGTCCACGGCGCGTTCAGCAGGACCGCGTCGCGGATCGTGGTCGCGCGCAGTTCGGGGAAGATCAGCCGCAGCTGCTCGATCGCGCGGATGCCGCCCGAACCCGCGCCGTAACCGACGAACCCGACGGGCTTGTACGCCCATTCCGTGAAGTGCCAGTCGATCGCGTTCTTCAACGCCGCCGGGAAACTGTGGTTGTACTCCGGGGTGACGACGAGGTAGGCGTCGGCCGCGTGCAGCTTGTCGCTGATCGCCGTCCGGGTCCCGCCGGGGCGCGTTCCCTGCAGCGGGAGATCGACGTCGGCGAGGTCGATCGGGTCGACCTCCAGGCCGTCGATCGCGGCGAGTTCGGACAGGAGCCAGCCGGTGATGGCGTCGGCGAACCGTTCGTGGCGGACGCTGCCGATGATCACGGCGAGGCGGACGGGGGACTGGGTGGTGATCTCTTCGCTCATGAAGACGACGCTAAAAGTTCGTCCATAGGTGAACTCAAGCTCTTGCGTCCCTGGTCACGAACCCTGGACCTCAATTTAAGTAGAGGTTGTAAGCCTTGACATGTAGGAAATATCCTACGTATGTTCTCGGCATGAACATCGACCGAATCCAGTTCCTCACCGTGCCGGTCTCCGACCAGGCGAAGGCGCGGGACTTCTACGTCGGCAAGCTGGGCTTCGACCTGCTCGTCGACGTCAGCGGCCCGCACGGCCCGTTCGTCATGGTCGGCCCCAAGGGCGCGGATACCGGGATCGTCCTCGTGGACCGCGCGGTCGGCGATCTGGACCCGGACACCCGTGTGCACCTCCAGTTGAGCACGACCGACGTCGACGCGGACATCGCGGAGCTTCGCGCCCAAGGTGTCGAGGTCGGGGACGCGGAGGAGATGCCGTGGGGTCGCGTGACCTCCCTGAAGGATCCCGACGGCAACGCGATGGGCCTGCTCGAACCCTCGGGGTACGGGAACTGGCCGCGCTAGTGCCGGTCAACGACGACGTGTTCGCCGCGCTCGCCAACCCGGCCCGCCGCGAGGTTCTCGGCATCCTCCTCGACGGCCCACGGGCGGCGGGGGAGATCGCCGAACGGTTCGACATGCGGCGACCGAGCCTGTCGGAACACCTTCGGGTGCTGCGTGAAGCCGGGCTCGTCCGGGAAGAGCGGCAGGGCCGCAATCGCGTCTACTCTCTCGAGGCCGCGCCGCTGCGAGTGGTCTCCGACTGGCTTTCGCCGTACGAGCGGTACTGGCGCGGCAAACTGGGCGACCTGCGCGATCTGCTGGACGAGGAGGACTTCTGAACGACGAGGATCCGACGGCCGTTCACGTCGACCAGTTCCTGGCGCATCCGCCGCGCAAAGTGTGGCGCGCGCTGACCGAGCCGCAGCTGCTGGAGCGCTGGCTTCGGATGCCGAACGATATCAAACCCGTTGTGGGACACCGGTTCCAGTTGCTCGCCGACCCGGTCCCGGCCGCCGGTTTCGCGGGCGGCCCGGTCGACTGCGAGGTGCTGGCCGTGGAGCCGGAGCGGTTGCTCAGGATCAGCTGGGGTCCGAAGTGGACGGTCACCTGGCGGCTCGAACCGGAGGGCCGTGGGACGCGGCTGTTCCTCAGTCACGAGGGCTTCGACCCCGACGATGAGTTCCAGCGGATGTCACGCCGGATCATGGGCGGCGGCTGGCGAACCGGAGTCCCGAAGGCGCTGGCGCGCGTATTGGACGAGATGCCGGACTAGGCCGTGTCCGGTAAGTCTGTTCGATGGGCTTCGTGATCCAGGTGGTTCCTGACGGTGCGGGCGGGTCGGCCTCGTACCGGGTCGTACTCGGCCGAGCCCGCCCGTGCCGTCAGGGAGCGCCTGGGCGCGGAGACCGCGAACATGACTTGCAGGACACGGCCTAGCCTCTCGACAACGGGTCTAGGATCCCCGCTGTGACGGACGAGAAACCGCTCCGAGCCGATGCCCGCCGTAACCGCACGCGGGTGTTGGAGGCCGCGGAGCGCGTCTTCACGGCCAAAGGCACCAGTGCGCCGACCGAAGAAGTCGCCCGCGAAGCAGGCGTCGGGGTCGGCACCGTGTTCCGCCACTTTCCGACGAAAGAAGCGCTCCTCGAGGCAGTGCTCTTCGCGCGTCTGCACCGCTTCGTCGACGAAGCCGAGGCCACGGTGGCCGTCGAGTCGCCCGACCCCGGCGCCACGTTCTTCGGATTCCTGACCGGCTGGATCGAGATGGCGGGCGCCAAGAACGCCTACTTCGAAGCACTGTCGGCGGCCGGGGTCACCGTGCCGTCGGCCGGGTCGGTCATCGGCGTCCGCCTGAAGGAAGCGCTGGGCGTACTGCTCGGCAGGGCGCAGGACACCGGCGACGTCCGCAAGGACATCGGCGTCGACGAACTGATCGCGGTGATCATCGGGACGGCGAAGGCGGCGGAGCACGCCGGGCCCGAGTTCCGGGCCCGGACGATCTGCGTCCTCTTCGACGGGCTTCGGCCGCGTCAGGCGTAGGGCTCCATCGTCGGCCGCTTCGGCGCGAGCGCGTCGCCCGAGGATTCCCCGCGCAGCCTGCGTTTGATCCACGGGACAGCGTGTTCCTTGCCCCACTGGAGGTTCTCGGTGCGCCGCGCCTGCGGGCTCAGCAGCGGTCGCGGGCCGAGTTCGGCGGGTGTCAGCTTGTGCGGTTCACCGAGGGCGTCGAGGACGGCGATGGCGATCTCGTTGTGTCCCAACGAGTTCAGGTGCAAGCGGTCGGGAGCCCACAGCCGCCTGTCGCGCAGCTGCCGCATCGCCCACATGTCCACCAGCAGCGCCCCGTGCCGGGCCGCGATGCCGCGGACGTGTTCGTTGTAGATCGCGACACGGCCCCGGATCCTGCGGAACAACGCGTCTTCGACCCCGTCGACCCCCGTGAACAGGACGACCCGCGCGCCGGTGGCCACGACCTTGCCGACGGCGACGTCGTAGTCGTCGATGAGGGCGTCGATGTCGACCTTCGGCCGCATCAGGTCGTTGCCGCCGGCGTACAGCGTAACGAGATCCGGGTTCAGCGCGAGCGCCGGATCGAGCTGCTCGGCGATGACCTGCCCGAGGAGCTTGCCGCGGATCGCGAGGTTGGCGTAACGGAAGTCCTGGTGGTTGGCCGCGAGGGTGCCCGCGACGCGATCGGCCCAGCCGCGGACGCCGTTGGGCGACGACGGGTCTTCGTCGCCGACACCCTCGGTGAAGGAATCCCCGAGACTGACTAAGCGCTTGCTCATACCCGGATGTTACCCAGGCGAACGCGGCCGGCCGATTCAGCCCCTGCTCAGGAGCAGAACACGTCGCGCTTCGGCAGCTTCCCGGACAACAGGAAGTTCGTGGTGGTGTTCAGCGCGCAGGCGTTGCCGCCGAGGACGTACACGCCGTGACCACTGGCGTCCACGGTCACCAGCCGCGACCGGGCACCGAACTTCTCGTCGAGCAGCTGCCCGCCCCGCAGCGGGGTCGCGGGGTCTCGCCGGTTCTGGACGACCAGCACGTTCTCCGGCCCCTTGTCCTTGACCGCCACCGGGGGCTCGGCCGGCGCGTGAGGCCAGAACGCGCACGGGATGATGTTCGCGCCGGCGGCGCCGAAGAGCGGGTACCGCTCGCGGTCTTCGGCCACACCACGTTGATAGGTGCGCACGTCCGATGGCCACGCGACGTCGTTGCACGTCACCGCCAGGAACACCGACCACATGTTGTCCGTCGGCGCCGGTGTGGCGGCCAGGGACAGGCGCTTCGCTTCGGCGGCGACGCGTTCCGCCGCTCCCTTGTCGCCGTCACGGACCGACTGCCACCACTGTGCTGTCTGCCCGTACCGCGTCTGCCCGTAAAGGCCCGCGAAGGTGGCCAGCCGGAACAAGCGCCCGTCGAGGCCGTTCACCGCGGTCTTGTCGAGCTTCTCCGCGAGCTCGAAATAGGTCCTGCGCACTTCGGCGGCGGTGCGGCCGAGGCCGTACGACTCGTGCCGTGCCGCCGCCCACTTCGCGAAGTCCGGGAAGGTGTCCTCGGCGCCGAGTCCGAACCGGCGCAGCCCGTCACGGTCGAGGTGGGTGTCGCCGATGTTGCTGTCGAGTACCACCCGGTCGGACTTCTCCGGGAACATCGACGCGTACGCCGCACCGAGCGCGGATCCGTACGAATAGCCCAGGAAACTCGTCTTCTCCTCGCCGAGCGCGGCCCGGATCCGGTCGAGGTCCCTCGCCATGTTCGCCGTCGAAACGTGCCGCAGCCTGCCGTCCTTGTCGTTCGCGGCACACTGTGCGGCCACCCCCTTCGCGATCTTCGCTTGAGCGGCGACGGCCGCTTCGTCCACCGCGTACGGCGGGATGTTGCCCAGATACTCCTGTTCCGCCGTGAATCCGCAGCTCACCGGAGTCGAGTGACCGATGCCTCTGGTGTCCATGCCGATCACGTCGTAGGCGTCCAGGACGCTCGCGGGCAGGCCGTGCGAGGCCAGATCCGCGGGGAACGACAGCCCGGGCCCACCCGGACCGCCCGGGTTCAGCATGAGCACGCCGCGCCGCGCCGCGGGTTTCGTGCTGGCCAGGCGGGAGATCATGATGTCGATCCGCTCGCCCTCCGGCGCCCGGTAATCCAGTGGCACCGGCACGGTGGCGCACTGCAGCACGATGTCCGCGGGCACCTTCACGTCCTCGGGGCACGCGGCCCATGCCAGGCCCCGCGCGGGTTCGGCCGCTCCGGCGGGCACAGTGAACAGCGGTGCCACGAGGCCGAGCATCACCGCCAGGCCCACAGTTCGTTTCCGTCTCATCGTCTCTCCCCGATCTTGGTGTGATCACCGACGGGCGTATTCGAGACCGTGCCCTCGGGGCATGGTCAAGCCGCTTGACTGTGCCCTCGGGGCACGGTGTCCAATGCGGTGGATGTCCTGGAGCACACGGGAGCTGGCGGAACTGGCCGGCACGACGCTGAAGACCGTCCGCTACTACCACCGGATCGGGTTGCTCGACGAGCCGGAACGCGCCCACAACGGCTACAAGCGGTACCGGGTCGAGCATCTGATCCGGTTGCTGCGGATCCGGCGGCTGGTGGACCTGGGTGTGCCGCTGTCCGAAATCCCGGCGATGGCGGGCTCGGACGAGCACACGGAGCAGACGCTGCGCGCACTGGACGAGGAACTGCGGGCGAGTATCGAGCGGCAGCAGCGGATGCGCGACGAGCTGGCCCTGATCCTGCGCCGCCGCAGCCTGGTGGACCTGCCGCCCGGTTACGACGGCAACGTCGAGGGAATGCCGGAGGAGGAACGCTCGTTGATGATGATCTTTTCGACCGTGCTGGACCCGGCCACGATGGCTACGCTGCATTCGCTCCAGCCGGCGTCCCGGCCCGCCGTCCAGACCGAGTTCGACGAGCTGCCCGGGGACGCCGATGACGCGACGCGGCAGCGCATCGCCGAGGCCCTCGCGCCGATCGCCCGCGAGCAGTACGAAGCCCGGCCCGGATTGCTGGACGCGAAGACGTGGAAGGCCCTCACCAAGCCGGTCGTCCTCCACGGCGTGGTCGATCTGTACAACCCGGCCCAGCTGGACGTCCTGCAGCGCGTGAACGCCATGCTCGACCTCAACCCTCCGGAAGCGACGTCCTGACCATGGTCAAGAAACTCACCCGGCGGTGGCAGCTCTCCAGGGTCAGGCCCGGGGACGGATCCGCGCTGGCCGAGTACCGCCGATGGCAGCTCTTCTCCCGTTCGCTGTTCTTCCTCGATCTCGAAGCACACGTCTACGCGGTCGACGTCCGCTACCTCGCCGACGCCAAAACCCGGAAACAGCACGAAGACGCGGTCGGGAAAAGCCCCGCCGCGCTGTACCGGGACGGTGTCCAGCTCTTCCGGTCCAACCTTCCCGCGGCGTTCCCCGTGCCGGGAGGTGTCATCGAGGTGGCGACCAGCGCGGTCGGACTGAAACGCATGCACTTCGTGCCCGACCACGGCGCCGAGCGAGCACTGCGTCCTCACCCTCGCTCGCAGGAAGGATTGCGGGCGAGCTTCGGACGGCGGTTCCCCCGTACCAGCGCCGCCATCGGCGTGGTCTCGCTCGTGATCCTCCTGGTCGCGCTCATCGTGGGCCTGCTCCAGGGCGCGGAGGCCATCACGAAGATCCCCGTCGTCGCCGAACACGTCGGTACGTTCACGTCGCCGGTGCTGCTGCCCTCCTGGGCGAAGATCACCCTCGCAGTGGCGGGATTCGTCTCCGCCCTCGAACGCGCACTGAGGCTCCGGTACCACCGGTTGATCGACTCCGTCACCTCTTGAGGCGGAAAGGGGATTCGACGCTCCGGCGCGCGGGTACTCGGTGAGATCCACAAGGCACCGAGCGCGAGGAGGATGCCGCATGCGGCGGACGGACCTGGAGACCGTGGACGTGCTGGGTGTCGCCTTCCCCAAACCGTCGCGGACGCTGGGGCGGGTCGCCCGGGGGCTGGCCGGGCTGGCCCTCCTGCCGCTGGAAGGGATACCGGGCCGCGGACCGCGGCGGGCGGTCTGGTCTTGTCCCGGCAGGCTCTACATCGAGACGCACGGCGTGAAAGGACCGGACGGCGCCCGCGTCGCCCGGCGGGTGGAACGGGCCTTGTCGGAGATCCCCGGCGTGCGCTGGGCGCAGGTGAACGCCCCGACGTCCCGGGTGGTGGTCGCGGTCGAAGACCCGGGCCCGCGGCGACTGGAGCTGATCCGCGCGGTCGAACGGGCGGAGGCGGAGCCCGCTTCCGAAGCCGAGCGGGTCGAGGAAGACGAACTGCACCATCCGGCGGACGGCACCACGGCGACCCGGCTACCGTCCACACTCGCCGCCGACGCCGCGGGACTGATGCTGTCGGTGGCTTCGAAGATCATGCCGTGGGCTCCGCTGCCGACGGAGGCCGCGGCACTGGCGTCCCTCGTCGACCTGCACCCGCGGTTGCGTGACCTGGCGGACCGGAAACTGCGCGGCCGGGAGAGGGCGGATTCGGCGACCTCCATCGGCGCGGCTCTGGTCCACGGTCTCGCGGCCCGCAGCGAAGGAACGGTACTGGACATCATGCTCCGCGGCACCCAATGGCGGGAGGCCAAGGCGCACCAGCGGGCCTGGTGCGAGGCCGAGTCCAAACTGGTCGGGCAGCGCGAACACGCCGGCGCCGACTCGGTGGCGAGCGAACGACCTTGGCCGCTTCCGGAAAGCGCCACCGATCGGCACGCGCGCCGGTCCATCGCCGCCGGGGCCGCGGCCGCCGCGGCGGCCCTGCCGTTCGTCGGGCCGAGGCGCGCCGCCGCGGTCGGGATCTCCGCGCTGCCCAAGGCCCCGTCCCATGGCGCGGCCGCGTTTTCCGCCCAGCTGGGCCAAGTTCTCGCCAGGCGCGGTGCGCTGGTGATGGACCGGTCCGCGCTGCGGGGGCTCGACCTGCTCGACACGATCGTCATCGACACCACGGCGCTCGGCGCGGGCGCGAACGTCCTCAGTGATCTGGTCCCCTTGCCCGATGGTGACCAAGTGGACCTGACGGCCGCCGCCTTCGCCTTGTTCGACCCGGAGAAGCCCGAGGTGGTGCGGCGGGACGGCGAGTGGACGCTCGGCCCGGTCGACGAGCTGGACGTCATCGGTTTCCCCGACCGGCAGCGGATGCTGGACCAGGGCGCCCACCTGGTGTTGGGGCTGGTCCGCGACGGGCGGCCGGCCGGGCTGCTCGCCGTCGCGCAGGACCGCTCACCCGACGTCGACGCGTTGGCTTCCGCGGCCGAGGCCGCCGGCCTCCGGGTGGTCCAGACCGACGGTGGGGTGGCGTTCGACGCCGTCCGCGAACTCCAGGCGTGCGGACGCGTGGTCATGCTGGTCTCCGACGATCGCCGGGCGCTGGGGGCGTCGGACTGCGGAGTCGGAGTGCACGAGGACGGGTCGCCGCCGCCCTGGGGCGCACATGTGCTGATCGGCCGCGAGATCGGCACGGCCGTCCTGCTCGTCGAGGCGATCACCGCCGCGAGGGCGGTCGTCCGCGATTCGACGATGCTCGCGACCGCGGCCAGCGGAATCGGCGGCGTGACCGCGCTCAGCGCCCGGCGCAGGCCTGCCGCGAGCGGCCTTCGCGCGGTGAACGCCGGGGCGCTCATGGCCTTCGGTGACGGGGTCTGGCGTGCTCGTACGCTCACCGGCGAGCGGAAGGCGCCCTCCTCGGGCCGCGTCGCGCCACCGTGGCATCTGATGCCCGCGGACGTCGTGCTCGATCGGCTCGGCTCGGGCCCCCGCGGCCTGGACGAGCGCGAGGCCCGGCGACGCGCGCCCGCCGATCGTGCGGGCGGCGACGGCAACGCCGGCACGAGTATCGCGAAGGCGTTCATGGCCGAGCTCGCCAACCCGCTCACCCCGGTGCTGGCCGGTGGCGCGGCGGTTTCGGCCGCGGTGGGCTCTCCGGTCGACGCCGCGCTGGTCGCCGGGATCGTCGGAGTGTCCGCGCTGATCGGCAGCGT
This sequence comes from Amycolatopsis roodepoortensis, assembly GCF_024628825.1. Classification (NCBI taxonomy): domain Bacteria; kingdom Bacillati; phylum Actinomycetota; class Actinomycetes; order Pseudonocardiales; family Pseudonocardiaceae; genus Amycolatopsis; species Amycolatopsis roodepoortensis. The sequence goes on along the minus strand of NZ_CP102415.1, from coordinate 624,409 downwards.
GCAGCAGGTGCACACCGACCGCGCGCTGGCCGGGCTCTTCGAACGGTCCGCGACCGTGACGACCGTCGTGCGCGACGGTGCCGAGCGGCAGATCGTCGCCGACGCGCTGGTGCGGGGTGACGTCGTGTCGCTGCGGTCCGGTGACGTCGTGCCGGCGGACTGCCGGGTGCTCGACGCGACCGGCGCGGAACTCGATGAGTCCTCGTTGACCGGCGAGTCGTTGCCGGTACCGAAGGCCGCGGAGCCGGTCGTGGCGGCGGAGCTCGCCGATCGGACGTCGATGCTGTACGAGGGCACCACGGTCGCCGCGGGCAAGGTGACCGCCGTCGTCGTGGCGACGGGAGACGAGACCGAGGTCGGGCGGGGGATGGCCGCCGCACGAGGCGCCGCCCCCGAGACCGGCGTCGAAGCGCGGCTCGCGTCGCTCACCAAGCAGGCCTTGCCGGTGGCTGTCGGCTCGGCGGCCGCCGTCGCGGGTGCCGGGCTCCTCCGCGGCGTACCGCTGCGGCAAAGTGTCGGGGCGGCGGTGAACCTCGCGGTCGCGTCGGTGCCGGAAGGCCTGCCGTTCCTGGTGAACGCGGCCCAGCTGGCGGCGGCCCGGCGACTCGCCGAAAACGGCGCGCTCGTCCGTAACCCGCGCACCATCGAAGCGCTGGGGCGGGTGGACGTCCTCTGTTTCGACAAGACCGGCACCCTCACCGAGGGCAAGCTCAGCGTCAACCGGATCGACGACGGCAGGACCACCGCCTCGGTGAGTCGGCTGCGGAAGAGCCACCGGGCGGTGCTGGCCGCGGCCGTCCGCGCGACGCCCCGGGCGGAGAACCCCGAGGAACTGCCGCATCACACGGATCAAGCCGTTCTCGAGGGCGGCCTCACCGCGGGTGTGGACGCCGGCGGCTGGCAGAAGACCGGCGCGGTCCCGTTCGAGCCGTCGCGGGGATTCCACGCGACCAACGGGAAACTCGGCGACCGGCACGTGGTCTGCGTCAAAGGCGCGCCGGAGACCGTCCTTCCCCGATGCGCCCGGCACGGCGACCGGCCGATGGGCCCGGGTGTCCGAGGCAGGCTGGAGAAGCGGGCCGGTCGCCTGGCCGCGGCCGGGCACCGCGTCCTCGCCGTCGCGGAACGTCCTGTGTCCACAAAGGACCTGTCCGAGGACGACGTCACCGATCTCCGGTTCCTCGGCTTCGTCGCGCTGGCGGATCCGGTGCGCGACAGTGCCGCGCCGGCGGCGGATCGGTTGCGCGAGGCCGGAGTGCGCACGGTGATGATCACCGGCGATCATCCGGCCACCGGCGAGGCCGTCTCGGAGGAGATCACCGGGCGCAACGGCGACACCAAGGTGCTCACCGGCGCGAGGATCGAGGAACTCGACGACGACGAGCTCGATCGAGAACTCGCCGACGTCGACGTGATCGCCCGGTGCAGCCCGGCGCAGAAGGTCCGGATCATCCAGGCGTACCAACGCGGCGGCAGGGTCGTCGCGATGACCGGGGACGGCGCGAACGACGCGCCCGCCATCCGGCTCGCCGACGTCGGGATCGCGCTCGGGCAGCGGGGCACGGCCGCGGCGAGGGCGGCCGCGGACCTCGTGGTGACCGACGACCGGCTGGAGACGATCGTCGCCGCGCTGGTGGAAGGCCGGGCGATGTGGGCGTCGGTCCGCGAGGCGCTCGGCATCCTGCTCGGCGGGAACCTGGGGGAGATCGCCTTCACCGTGCTCGGCTCGGTCGTCACCGGACGCTCCCCGCTCACCGCCCGTCAGCTGCTGCTGATGAACCTGCTCACCGACCTCGCGCCCGCGCTGGCCATCGCGTTGAGCAGGCCGGACAGCGAGTCCGTACCGGAGTTGCTGCGGGAGGGGCCGAGCGCGTCGCTCGGGAACGCGCTCCGGCGCGACATCACCACGCGTGCGGTGACCACGACACTCGGGGCGTCCACCGCTTGGACCCTCGCGCGGATGACCGGCAGGCGACGTCGGGCGAGCACGATCGCGCTCGTCTCCCTGATCGGCACCCAGCTCGGGCAGACACTCGCCGTCGGCGGCCGGGACAGGACCGTCCTCGCCGCGGGCCTGGGCTCCGCCGCCCTGCTGGCGATACTGGTCCAGACCCCTGGGGTCAGCCAGTTCTTCGGGTGCACGCCGCTCGGCCCGGTCGGCTGGGGGATCGCCCTCGGCAGCGCCGGCGCGGCGAGCGTCGGTGGTCTCCTGCTCGGACCCCGAGGGGTAGAGCCTTCGGCCGAACACGCGTGATCAGAGCCGTAACTCACGTGCTTGAAGGCGTAACTCGCTGATCCGGCCCGAGACACGCGAGTTACGGCTCCAAGCACGCGAGTTACGCCTTCAAGCACGCGTGATCCGCCTTCAGGCACATCCGTCGGCATCTTGACAGCCCTCGGCGTCGTTCATACATTCATACAGGCGTTGTCAAAGTGTATGAATGACGCTGGGAGTTGGTCGTATGCGACTCGGCAAGACCGCCATCGTTCTCGGTGGCAGCGCCGCCGGACTCTGCACCGCGGGGGCGCTCGCCCCGTACTTCGACCGCGTGCTGGTGCTCGAACGCGACGAGCTTCCGGCCGAGGCCGAACACCGGCGCGGGGTACCGCAGAGCAAACACCCCCATTTCCTCCTGAACTCGGGCCGCCGCGCGATCGGGGAGCTGTTCCCCGGATTCGAGGACGACCTCATCGCGGCCGGCGGACTGCATCTCATGCCGTCGATGGACGCCGCCTACCTCGACGGAAAGGGCTGGTCGGCGCGGAAACGCAGCGCGATGACGATGATCTACAGCTCCCGGATCCTCATCGAGCGCGTGCTCCGGGACAAGGTCCGCGGCCTGTCCAACGTCATGATCCGCGAGGGCGTCGCGGTCAGCGGGCTGACGACCCGGGACGGGGCCGTCACGGGCGTCGGCTTCTCGACGCGCGAGGGCGAGGAACACCTCGACGCCGACTTCGTGGTGGACGCGATGGGCCGCGGTTCCTCGGTCGGCGCCTGGCTGGTGGCGGCGGGCTGGCCGGAACCCGAAGTGCGGACCCTGGACGCCAAGGTCACCTACACCTCACGCTGGTACGACCTGCCGTCGCCCGAGGAGCGGCCGCCGTCCTGGTGGTGGCGGCATCTGGTGATCATGCCGACCCCCGACAAGGGCCCGCATCCGGACGAGCACGACTTCCTGGTCAACTTCTTCCCGATCGAGGGCAACCGGGTCATCGCGTGCATGGGTTCGTGGGGCATCGAGATGCCGCGCACCACCGAAGCGTTCGTCGAGTCGGCCCGCCGGGTGCGGGCGCCGCTGTTCGCGGCCGCGATGGACCGGTCCACCCCGACCTCCGAGGTCCATCTCACCCGGTCGACCGGCAACAAGTGGCGGCGTTACGACCGGCTCCGCACCCCGCCGAAGCGGTTGGCGTTCGTCGGCGACTCGATCTGCGCGTTCAATCCGTTCTACGCGCAGGGCATCAGTTCCGCCGCCGGTTCGGCGCTCCTGCTGCGCGAGCACCTCGCCCGTGCCGAACGTCTCGACACCGGATTCTCCGCACGATTCCTCGCGGCCCAGCGCAAGCTGCTCAACGTGCCGTGGAGCCTGGCGATGGCGAGGGACCAGGGGTACGCCTGCGCGGTGGGCACCGAAAAGGCAGGGGAGTGGAAGCGGCGCCTGCTCTCGGCGGTGTCCGGCCCGGCGTTCCGGCTCATCGTCGGCGCCGCCCGCGAAGACGACGTGGTCGACGAGCATTTCGCGAAGGTGTTCAACCTCGACGAGTCGCTGCGCGACATGATGACGAACCCGCGGGTGATCGCGGGGCTCGTGCGCTACCGGATCCGGGCGGCGCTGGGGCGGCACCGGATCCCGTTCGACTTCGACGCCCGCGCCGAGCCGCCGGTCACGGACTATTCACCGGAAGGTGGCGCCGCCGAACCGGCGGTCGCCCGATGAGCGCCGTATGCGGGGCGGACGCGGAAGGGGTCACCCGCGCCCTCGGCTTCGACTGCCACGACGTGTCCGCGTGGCTCTCGCTCCGTCCACCGTGGACAGCGGGGCACTGGACGATGCCCCTGCTGGAGCTGCTCGTCCTCGGCGGAGCCGTGTTCGCGCTGGTGCACGCCATCCGCCGTCACCGCCAGGGCGACTCGGCCAATCTGGCGCTGTGGTGCGCTTCGCTGGTCTACCTCTTCGTCATCGAACCGCCCCTGTACTTCCCGGAATGGTTCGGCCTCGAGCGGCAGTACGGGTTCATCTTCGCCCACAACCGGTTCACCGTGCAGTTCATGTGGGACCGGCTGCCGCTCTACATCGTGGCGTTCTACCCGATGATCAGCCAGCTCGCCTACGAACTCGTCCGGTCTCTCGGGATCTTCCGTGCGCGCGGCGCGCTGGCCGGGTCGGTGGCGGTCGCCTTCGCCTGCCAGGTCTTCTACGAGGTCTTCGACCACCTCGGTCCGCAGCTGAAGTGGTGGGCCTGGAACGGGAACAACCGGATCGTCAACCATCCGGCGCTGGATTCCGTGCCCATGACCAGCATGCTGCTCTTCGCCTCGGTGTCGATGGGTGCCATGACCTATCTGGTGGTGCGGCTCGCCAGTGGACCGAGGCGCGGGTGGTCGCTCGTGGCGCGCATCGTGATGGCCGGTGTCCTCACGCCGCTGAGCATGGTGATCGCCGGGCTCCCGTCGAGCCTCTTCGTCGGCAACGTCACCGTGCAAGCGTGGATCCTCGCCGCCGAGCTGGCGCTGTTGTGGGTGGCGGGAATCTGGCTCTTCGTCAGGCATCGAGGCGCCGAAGAGCCGCTGACGCCTTTCGCCCGGTTCTATCCCGCCGTCTACCTGGGTGCGATGGCCGTGTTCTGGCTGGGTGCCGTCATCGAAAACGGCATCACGCCGGGGAGTGGTCTCTACGTACTGGCCTGTTTCGTAGCCGCGGGCCTGATGCTCGCCGCGCTGTACCACGTGCGCCGCGCCGCACCTGCCACCGTCTGAGATTCCCCGTCGGGGAAGATGAGGCGTATGGGGCACCACGGATGGCGGGGCAATCCGCCCGGGACCGAGCGCGAGGCACGCCGCAGGATCGTCGAGGCGGCGACCGCCTGCATCGACCGGGTCGGCCTCGCCAAGACCAGCCTCTCCGACGTCGCCGCGGAAGCGGGCGTCACCCGGCAGACCGTCTACCGCTACTTCCCGAGCCTCGCCGACATCCTCGGCGCGGTCGCGCTGGACCGGGTCGAGGAGTTCGCCCGGCGGATGGAACGGCATCTGGCCACGTTCGCCGACCCCGCCGAGGTCGCGGTGGAATCCGTGGTGTTCGGCGTCCGTGCGGTCCCCGACGAGCCGTACCTGGGGCTGCTCCTGAAAGCGGGCGAGGCCGACGTCTTCACCGTGGCGGTCACTTCGTCGCAGTCGTTCGCGCTCGGCGCGCGGATCCTCCGGAACGTGCCGGTCGACTGGACCGCGGTGGGTGTGACGACCGACGAGGACTTCGAGGGACTCGCCGAAATGCTGATGCGGCTGTTCCTGTCGTTCCTGCAGTACCCCTCGACGCCGCCGCACACCGACGAGCAGTTGCGGGCCCGCGTCCGCCGCTGGATCGGCCCGGCGCTGACCGCACGGCCGTGACAATCGAACTCCGTGAAGTATCAACGCGGATGGTAGTTATTCACCGACAATAGCCAGGGTTCTTGTCTGGTCTTCACGATGCTGCCACCCTCGCCGAAGACGATCATCGGCGAAAGGGGAGTGCATGGGCTGGTGGTGGCAGGCATTCTTCGACGCCGCACCGTGGTCGCTGCTCGCCGCCGCGGCCGGTGCGGTCGTCACCGAGTTCGTCGCGCGCCGTCGGGGAAACCGGCGTCGCCGGTACCTGATCGCACTCGATTTCGCTTTGCTGGCATCGCTTTTCGCGGTGATCCCGGTCGTCTTCGTACCGGCGCCGATGCCGGGCCACGGTTCGCCGGTGAGTCTCCACCTGCTGGGCGACGTCTTGCCCGTGTTCGACGACCGCCCGGACCTCGCCCTGTTCCAGTTGGCGGGCAACGTCCTGCTGCTGGCGCCGCTCGCGGTACTGGCGCCAATGCGCTTCGACTGGGCGAAGCCGGTGCCGAGGATCGTCCTGGCGGCGTTCGCCATGTCCGTGTCGATCGAGTGCCTTCAGGTCTGGCAGGGCGCCGGGCGGGTGGGTTCGCTGGACGACGTGCTGTGCAACACGGCGGGGGCCGCCCTCGCGGCTTGGTGCGGAAGCCAGTGGCGTAGCCGGACGACAGGTGGCGTTCGGGTGTGGCGCCGTTCGGGAATCGAAGTCCGGCGTTCCGGGGCGGTGAACGCGCGCCGTGGACAACGGCTGATCGGCCGCGTGACCCTGAGCGATCTTCCGCCGCTGGCGGAAGGGGCGACCCTCGAGATCACACTGTCCGAATCGGACGGTGGAGCCCTGTTCGTCTCCGCTCAGGCGGAGGTGGCGGCATGAACCGCGTGCGCTACCTCGGCCGGACGCCCGCGAGGACCGCGTCCAGGCTGGGAAGCCACCGCTGCCGGGGATCCGGTGCCGAGAGCCATTCCGCGTGGGCCTCGGCTCGTCCGGAGTCGGCGGGAAGTGGGAGCAGCGTGCCCCAAGCGAGTACTTCGACGTGCTGCGGCAGGGACTCGCGAGCGGGGATCAACCCGTCGGTCTCCGCGAGAATGGCCACTCGCGGACCCTGCTGCGTCAGTACCGCCATGGCAGGGCCGTCGCATCCGGTCTCGGCGAGCCTGCCGAGGACCTGGGCGCCGTTGATCTTGGGCAGCGTCACCGCGCAGATCCCGCCTTCGAGCACCAGGAACGGCTGCGGCCCGCGCCATTTGAGCGACCAGCCGAAGAGCCGGCCGTAGAAGGCGTCGCCCCGAGGGCGGATCGAACGTGACTCGACCGGGAGTACTTGGTGGTCCAGCGACATCGTCGGCGCCTTCCGGGCGGGGGGTGGGGACTCCGCACAGCGTAACGGCACTCAGTGCCACTAGCAAGTGGCTGCTACCGTCCCGCTATGACCGATTCGCCGCGCCGAGCGCCGGTGACCAGAGCAGGCGCGACCCCCGACGGAAGGCGCCGTCTGCGTCGTGCGCTCGCCGCAGCGGCGGTGGACCTGTTCGTGGCCAAGGGTTACGAGGCCACCACGGTGGACGAGATCGCAGCCGCGGCGGGAGTGGGCCGGCGAACCTTCTTCCGGTATTTCGACGCCAAGGACGACGTGCTCTTCGCCAATCACGACGAGATCGTGGCGGAGATGGAGGAGACGTTCGCCGCCGCGGATCCGGATCGTGATCCCGTCGAGGTGGCCTGTGCCGCCGTCGGCCTGGTCCTCGACTCCTATGCCGCGGAGCTCGACGTGTCGCTCAAGCGGTTCACGCTGACGCGGACGGTGCCTTCGTTGCGGGACAAGGAAGTCGCGACCGTCGACCGCTACCAGCGCGTACTCGCCCGCTACCTGCGGGCGCGTTTCACCGAACAGGGCGACGAGACGGCGAGCCTGCGGGCGGCCGTGGCGGCCGCGGCGATCGCGGCCGCCAACAACCACGTGCTCCGGCGCTGGTTGCGCAGCGGCGGGCAGGACGACATCGCCGCCAGCGCGGCGGAGGCCTTCGCGCTGGTGATCGACGCGTTCAAGGTCCAGGACGCCGCGCCCGAGACGACCATGGTCGCGGTGATGACCACGGCGACCCCTCTGCACGACGTGATCGCCAAGGTCAACGCAGCCTTGAATGATCAGTAGGGGAGATGTGCTGGCACTCAGTGCCACGAGGGTTGCTTGCCAGGAATCGCCTCGGGGGAGGGGAGTGCCGTGTTCTTTCGGGCCCTGGACGGCGGGGATTGTGGCGGTTCCGGACAGCCGGGAGGCCGGTCGAAGTCCGACCTTCCGGCGGCACGTTGAATCCTTAAATGTATAACGACCTATACGGCTCCGTTCAACGCAGAAATCTGGTCATCTACCGGAAAAGCCCGCTCAGACGAGGCCGAGGAAGAACTCGCGGATGTCCGCGGCGAGCAGATCCGGAACCTCCATCGCGGCGAAGTGGCCACCACGTTCGAACTCCGACCAGTGCCTGATGTCGTACAGCCGCTCGGCCAATGGCCGCACCGACTGCGTGATGTCACACGGGAGCACCGCGACGCCGAGCGGTACACGGCAAGGAGTGTTTCCTCTTCCGGCGTCGTGGTGGAGTCGTGCGGACGAAGCCGCGGTCGCGGTCAGCCAGTACAGCGAGATGTCCGTGAGCATCCGGTCGTCGCTGACCGGCGTACGCGGGTCCGTCCACTGTGCGAAGCGCTCGGCGATCCAGGCGAGCTGTCCGACGGGCGAGTCGGTCAACGCGTAGCCGATGGTCTGCGGGGTCGCCGCTTGCAGCGCCTGATACGGCGGGCGATTCGCCATGAGCCGCTTCACCTTCTCCAGGCGGGCTTCGTCCTGTTCGGACAGTTCGATGCCGGCGTCCGGATCCGGCCGGGTCGGCAGGTAGTTCACGTGCACCCCGACGACGTGCTCCGGGGCCACCGCGCCGAGCGCCGTCGAAATCCCGGAGCCGAAGTCGCCGCCTTGGGCGCCGTAGCGCTCGTACCCGAGGCGGCGCATCAGTTCCGCCCACGCACGCGCGATCCGGTCGGCGCTCCAGCCGCGGTCGTGGGTCGGGCCGGAGAAGGCATAGCCCGGGATCGAGGGGATCACCAGGTGGAAATCGCGCGCGAGTGGCTCGATCAGGTCGAGGAACTCCAGGAACGAGCCGGGCCAGCCGTGGGTGAGGACCAGTGCGAGCGCGTCCGGGTTCGCCGACCGGACATGGACGAAGTGGATGTTCTGGCCGTCGATCTCGGTGGTGAAGTGGGGAAGCTTGTTCAGTTCGGCCTCGTGGGCTCGCCAGTCGTACCCGGTTCGCCAGTATTCGGCGAGTTCCTGGAGCCGCGTGAGCGGGAATCCGTAGTCGAGACCCGCGTTGGCGACCTCGTTGGGCCAGCGGGTGCGGGCCAGCCGGTCGGCGAGGTCGTCGAGGTCGGCCTGGGGGATGTCGATGTGGAAGGGCTGGATCGTCACGACGGCTCCTCGGTTCATTGGGCCACTAAACGTTTGGTGGCCCAACGATACTGGAATCGTTCGGGTGCCCAACGATTCGTTAGACTCGTCACATGGAGAACCCCTCGGAGGAGCCGCGCGGCGGCTGGCGGAAGCTGCCCAGCTGGTTGCTCACGCAGACCGCGAACCACGCGCATCGCCTGGTGACCGACGGGTTCTCCGCCGTCGACGCCCGCGGCTACCACTACCGCGTGCTGGCGACGCTGGACGAGTTCGGGCCGGCCAGCCAGGCGATGCTGGGCCGTCGGAGCGGTATCCACGTGAGCGAGATGGTCGCGACGATCAACGAGCTCGCCGAGCGTGAGCTGGTCGAGCGTGCCCCGGATCCGGCCGATCGGCGGCGTAACGTCATCTCACTGACCGCCGCGGGGCGGCGGCAGCTACGTCGGCTGGAGAAACAGCTGGCCGAACGGCAGGACGAGCTGCTGGCTCCGCTGTCGGCCGACGAGCGGAAGCGCTTCACCGAGCTGCTGTCGAAGCTCCTGGACCACCACGACCGGCGCGGCGCCTAGAACCCCTGGGCAGACGCGAGAAACGCCTGGCGTGCGTCGGAAGTGCTGTGCTGCGGCCAGAGTGCCTGTAGTGGGACGTGCACGGCGGGCCGGAGTTCCCGGACGTGGACGGCGCCGCCTGCCGCCGGTCCTGGTGGTGCGGTCACGAACGCGACGCCTTCGGAGTCGAGGACGGCGGTGACCGGTGGCGTCCCCTGAATCGGGTTGCGGCGCACATGGGGTTCGAATCCCGCGTCGCGGCAGAGGTTGACGAGCAGATCGGTGTATCCGGAGCGGCCAGGGTGTCCCCAGACGGTGATCTCCTCGCCGTCGAGGTCGGTCAACGCGAGGTATTCGCGCTCGGCGAGCCGGTGCCCGGCGGCGACCGCGACGTTGAGCCGCTGCCGGATCAGGGTGGTCCCGACCAGGCCGTGGGCGAGGGTCAGCGCGCGGCCGAGGCCGAGGTCCAGTTGTCCGCCGAGCAGTTGTGCGACGAGTTCGTCGGGGTAGCGCTGGTTGACGTCGATGATCAGGCCGGGGTCGGTCTGGTGTTTGCGGAGCAGGGCGGTGACCTCGTCGCCGGTGACGGCGGGGGTGTGGCCGACGCGGAGTCGTTCCGGTTCGCTGCGGCCGATGCGCCTGGCGCGCTGGACGGCGGAGTCGGCGATGCCGTGCAGGAGGTGGGCGTCGGCGATCAGTGCCTGTCCGGCGGGGAGCACGGTGACGCCGGTGGCGCTCCGCTCGAGCAGGGGGACGCCGACTTCCCGCTCGAGCGTGCGCACCGAGGTCGACAGCGCCTGCTGGCTCAGGTGCAGCCGGGTCGCCGCGCGGGTGAAGCTGCCTTCTTCGGCGACGGCGATGAGGTGGTTCAGCTTGTACAGGTCCAGGCCCACCCCGGGGTTCCCCTTCGTGTCCGGTCTACGGCGTCTTGGCCAGCGTAAGGGTCAGCGGGTGGTGTAGCCGCCGTTGGGGAACATCGTCTGGCCGGTGAACCAGCCACCGTCGGTGGCCAGGAACCGGATGATCGGTACGATGTCCTCGATCTTCGTGAGTCGTCCGCCCATGGCCTGGGATTTGTGGAATTCGACCCGCTCGGGGGTTTCCTGCGGGTAGAAGAACGGGGTGTCCATCGGGCCGGGCGCGACGACGTTGACCGAGATGCCGCGGTCGGCGAATTCCTTGGCGGCGGCCCTGGTGAAGTGTTCCAGCGGGGCTTTGCCGCCGGCGTAGGTGGAGTAGCCGTCGGTGAAGGCGGCCAGCAGGGAGGTGCCGAGGCTGATGATCTTGCCGTTGTCGGAGAGGCGTCGTCCGGCTTCCTGGATGAAGAAGTAGGCGGCTTTGGCGTTGACCGCGAACATGCGGTCGTAGTCTTCTTCGGTGGTTTCGAGGATCGGTTTGCGCAGGACCATGCCGGTGGTGTTGATCGCGATGTCGGCGCGGCCGAAGGTGTCGATGGCGGTGTCGAAGAGGCGGCGGACGTCCGCGACCTCGGTGAGGTCGCCTTGGACGGCGGTGGCTTCGGAGCCGGCGCCGCGGATGGCTTCGACGGTCTTGTCGGCGTCGGCGGCGGAGGCGTCGCCGTGGTAGTGGACGACGATTTTGGCGCCGGCTTCGCCGAGGGTGGTGGAGAGGAGTCCGCCGAGGTTCTTCGCTCCGCCGGCGATGATCGCGACGGTGTCCTTGAGGTTCTGTTCGCTCATGCCTTCGAACGTAGGAGCCGGGGGCGGTGGCTGGGAAACACAAGATCGAGGTGGGGTCACAAGCCTGGTTTGTGGGCTTTCCCACCTGTGCGGGGCCGGGGAATCTCCGGGACCGAACGGCGAGCTGACCCGGCATTGTGGACACTCTGAGCGTGCTTCGAGAAGTCGACGACCTTGATCAGCCCGCCGCTCCCGAGAAGGGACCCCGGCAGGGGCGTCCGGCGCGTGTGTTCGAGGGGCTCCTCGACAGACTCGCCACGTCGCCCTATCCGCGGGCGATCCTGCTGTATCTGGTGATCCGGACGGCGAGTGTCCAGCTGCTCGATCTGCTGGCCGCCCGGCGTGGTGCCACGCTGACCGATCGGCTGACGGCGTGGGACGGGCAGTGGTATCTGCGGCTGGCGGTGCACGGGTACGCGGATCTGCCGGGGACGCTAGACGCGGCGCGGCAGCCGTATTCGGACGCGCCGATGGCGTTCTTCCCGTTGTATCCGAAGCTCGTCGGTGCGGTGATGTGGCTCGGGCCGGATGTGGTGACGGCGGCGTTGACAGTGTCGGTGCTGGGCGGTCTGGTGCTGGCGTGCGGGTTGATCCGGATCGGGCGGGCGGTTTCGCCGGAGCGGGGTGACCGGACCGGCTTGTTGCTGGTGGCGTTGTGGGCCGGGGCGCCGATGGCGATCGTGTTCTCGATGGCCTACACGGAGGCGGTGTTCTGCGCGTTCGCGGTGTGGTCGCTGGTGGGTGTGCTGGAGCGGCGCTGGATGCTGGCGGGGCTGTGCGCTTTCGCGGCGGGGTTGTCGAGGTCGACGGCGGTGGTGCTGGTCGCGGTGGTCGTGGTGGCGGCGTTGATCGCGGTCTTCCGGCGTACCGAGGAGCGCTGGTGGGCGTTGGCGGGTGCGGTGGTGGCTCCGCTGGGGGTCGCCGGGTATCTGGGGTTCGTCGCGTATCGGACGGGCAGCTGGACCGGCTGGCAGGACATCGAGTTGCGGGGCTGGAACACCGAGTTCGATTTCGGTGCGGAGACCGTGGATTCGGTGGTGGCGCGGTTGACCGGGGACGAGTCGGTGTTCAGCACGCTGACGGTGTTGTTGCTGCTGGGTGCGGTGGCGTTGGCGGTGGTGGCGGCGTTGATCCGGGTGCCGTGGCCGTTGACGCTGTACGGGGCCGGGGTGTTGTTGCTGGCGATCGGCACGCGGGGGCTGCCGGACGCGAAGATCCGGTTCATCCTGCCCGCTTTCCCGGTGCTGGTGCCGATCGCGATCGGGTTGTCGAAGCGGCGGACGGTGACGGCGGTGGCGGCCGCGGTGGCGTGGGTGGTGCTGGGCGCGTGGTTCTCGGCGCACGCGTTGACGGCGTGGCGGTACGCGATCTAGTGGCCCGGTGCGGGTTGGTCTATTCGGTCGCCGGTGTCTGCTGGGTGGCCGCCCACGATGCCAGGAGCGTCAGGTTGTCGGCGGTCGGTGTGCCCGCGGGTGCGGTGTAGACGTTCAGGTGCAGGTTGGGTTCGGCGGCCAGTTCCAAGGGTTCGACGTCCAAGTCGAGCCTGCCCACGATCGGGTGGTTCACGCGTTTGCGGCCGGATCGGTGCAGTCGCACGTCCTGAGATGCCCATCGCCGCCGGAACGGCTCGCTGCACGTGGACAGTTCGCCGACCAGGGCGATCAGTTCCTCGTCGTGGGGGTTGCGCCCGGCTTCCATGCGTAGCTTGGTGGCGACAGCGTCGGCGACGTGGTCGTAGTCGACGAAGAATTCTCGGGCCGCTTCGGGGGCGAGGTAGACGAACCGCGCTGTGTTCGCGGGCCGTCGCGGGTCGTCCAGTACCGGTGAATACAGCGCGCGAGCGAGTTGATTCGTGGCGAGCACGTCATACCGGCCGTTTCCGATCCAGGCAGGCGCGTCGGAGATGGCGTCGAGCACCTGCTGCAGCGTGGAGCGCACCGTCGCGGTGGGCCGACGTCGGCGTGGGCCGCTGGGGGTGCCGGATCGGCGCGCGAGGTGGAACAGATGCTGGCGTTCCGCCTCGTCGAGTTGCAAGGCGGTGGCCAGCGCCTCGAGCACGCCGTCGGAAGCGCCGGCGAGGCCGCCGCGCTCCATGCGCACGTAGTAGTCGACCGAGACCCCGGCCAGTAGCGCTACTTCTTCGCGGCGAAGGCCTTTGACCCGCCGGTTGCCGCCATACGCGGTCAGGCCTGCCTGCTCGGGTGTGATGCGGGCGCGCCGGGAGCTGAGGAACTCGCGGATGTCGGCGCGTGGATCCATCGTGACCATCCCCTCACCGTAGGCCGACGCTCAGGTCCCCGATGCGGTCGTCGCGATGCCGCCGTCCACCGGGATGACGGTGCCCGTGAGGTAGGACCCCGCCCGGCTGGCGAGGAAGACGGCGACACCGGCCATGTCGTCGTCGCGGCCGAGCCGGCGCAGAGGGGCCTTCGCCGCGATCGTGTCGCCGAGGGTATCGAGCGTGGCCGCCATCATCTGTGAGGGGAACGGTCCTGGGGCCACCGCGTTCACCGTGACGTGGTGTGGGCCCAGTTCTCGGGCGAGCACCCTGGTGAGTTGATGGAGAGCGGCCTTGCTGCCGGCGTACGAGTAGTTGGGCGATTCGGCGACGTGGATGGCGGCGATACTGCCGATGTTGATGACCCGGGCGGGATCGTCGGCGGTGCCCGCCGCGCGCAGTGCCGGGAGCAGCGCCTGCACCAGCCAGAACGGCGCTTTGAGGTTGAGGTCGAGCACCGAGTCCCAGGCCTCGTCCGGGAACGTCTCCAGCGGCTCTCGCCACATCGCTCCCGCGTTGTTGACCAGGATGTCCAGGTGGTCCGAGTCGGCACTGACCAGATCAGCGAGACGCCGGCATTCGTCGTGCCTGGACAAGTCGGCGGGGATCGCTCGGACGTCGCCGAATTCGGACAGCGGACGCTGCGCCTCCGCGCACGTGTCGGCGTTGCGTGAGCTGATGACGACACGGGCGCCCGCCTGGAGGAGGCCGCGCGCGATCATCGTCCCGATGCCCTTGGTGCCGCCGGTGACAAGGGCGAGCTTTCCGCTCAGATCGAACAGTTCCGGGTGAGGGGTGAATCGGTTGTCCGCCATGGGTCTCCTGTCGTCGGCAAGGGCGATTCGACGAGGTTGACAGGCGTTTCGGGCGGCTGGGAGACCCTGGTGATCCAGGTACTGCGAGGGCTCCTTTGTCTGGTGCGCCGGACCTAGCTCGCTTGCCGGTTCCGGTGGTCGGCGACGTGGACCCGGGTGGCGCAGCGGGTGGAGCAGAAACGGCGGCGGCCGTTGCGGGAGACGTCGACGTAGACCGTTTCGCAGCCTTCGCGTGAGCAGACGCCGAAGCGGTCCGGGGCATCGCAGACGAGGTGTGCGAGCCCTCCCGCGGTGTAGGCCTGGACGCGAGATGCGGTGCCGGCGTGTGCGTCGACGTAGTGCAGGTGGGGTGCCTTGCCGTCGTGGGTGGAGATGTAGGGCTTCGACGCGGAATCGTGGAGCAGCGCGTTGACCAGGTCGACGCGGGTGGCCGGGCCGGCTTCGAAGACGTCCCGGAGTCGCTTGGCCCAGGCGATGATCTCGGCCGATTCGTGGTCCTTCACGGCGGCGACGGTCATGCGGTCGCGGAAGATCGCGGTCAGCGTGGCCGGGTCGGCGGCGTCGCCGAGGTTGACCAGGTCGGCGGCGATCTGTGCCGCCGCTCCACCGTAAGGGTTGAAGTGCATTGACTCATTACAGCACGATCAGGGTATGGAAGCGAACAAGTGCCCGCGGTGTGGGTGGCCGCTGGCCGAACTGCCTGGAAGCGCGACGACGTCCCAGCGGGTCTCTCAGGGGAGGCTGGAGTACGTCCGGTGTCTGTGCGGGAGCTGGCTCGCGCGCGTCGACGGTGTGGTGATCGGGGCGACGAAGTCTCAGCTTTGACGGTGGCGCGCGTCGGCGAGCAGTTGCGCGAGCGCGTGCACGGGAGAGGTCTCCAGCTTGTGGCGATGCGCGTCGTAGCGGTCCCGGGTGGTACGGATGTCGGCGTGTCCCAACAGGTCCTGGACCTTCTGCACCGGAACGTCGTTGGCCAGCAGCAGGGTCCCGGTGGTGCGCCGCGCGGTGTGCGGGGAGATGGTGTTCGCTTCGGCGAGCCCGGCGGCCCGGGCCTGCGCCCGCAGGAGGAACCAGACATCCCGCTGTGCCAGGGGTTTTCCGCCGGATTTGGTGCTGTCGTAGCGGTGGGGCATGGTCGCGAGCAGCGGGCCGGTCAGCTCGTCGGGGCGGACGCCGGTGCGTGCGGCACGCAGTTCGAGGTAGCGGCGCAGCGGGTGCTGGGCGGCGGGGACGAGCGGGACGAAGTCGCGGTGACCGCCTTTGGCCGTGTAGCGCAGGATCGTGTGCCCGGAGTCGGTGTCGAGGTCCTGCACGGTGGCGGTGGTGAGACCGGAGACGCGCAGGCCGGTGTAAAACAGGATCGCGACGACGGCGGCGTCGCGCCAGGACGGTTCGGTGTCGTTCGCGCGGGCCCGCTTCTCCATGTGGTTCAACAGTTTCGCCGTCGACTCGCCGCCGAGCGCCGGCAGCGGCGGGGTCTTGCCGGTCTTGGGCCGGTTGACCGCGGACACCGGGTTGCGGTCGGCGATGTCGTTGGACTGCAGGTACCGGTACCAGCTGGAGATGCCGGCGAGGGTGCGCGCGACGGTGGAGTCGGCGGCGGGCCGGGGCAGGCCGTCCTTCCCGGTGACGGTGAGGGTGTTCTTCCAGGCGTCGACGTCGGCACGGCGCGCCATGAGCGGGTCGAGCCCGGTGCGGGCACACCAGCCGAGCCAGGCCGACAGGTCGGCGTAGTAGGCGCGGCGGGTGTGGTCGGTCTTGTCGGTCTCGAGCCAGAGCGTGGTGATGTGCCGGATCGCGTACCGGTCGAGCGGGTCGGCCGGGGGAAGCGCGGGCAGCGACGCGACGGCTTCGGCGAGGATCCGCCGCCGGTTCTCGGGCCTGGTCTCCGGAAGCCGGGACGGTGGTTCCGGCGCGGTGGGCACGAGTTCGGCGGACATCGTGATCATCCTAGCGGCCTTCACGGACTGGGAACGCAGGTGCGCGGCGTGCGTAAAGGCGTAACTCGCGTGATCAGGCACGTAACTCGCGTGTCTGGAAGCGACACTCGCGAGTTACGCCGCTGATCACGCGAGTTACGCCTTCGTGCACGCGAGTTACGGTGTCACCGCGAGTCTCGTGAGTGGCGATTCGGGTTAGAACCCGAATCGCCACTCACGAGAACCCGAGGCGCTCGGTACCGCCGGCTGGGCTCGGCCGGGGTTGCGAAAGCCACTTTCGCAACCTTCAACGTTGCGAAAGTGGCTTTCGCAACGTCGGCCGTGGCCAGGCCTGGTGATCAGGTCGCGAAAGCCACTTTCGAGACCTCTGATGTCTCGAAAGTGGCTTTCGCGACACCGGCTCCAGCCCCCCAGGCCCCCACAGACCGGGCCGGGAAGTCAACGACGGCAGGAAGCCAGTAGGAACCTAAGACACCCTCGGCTAGAACCCGAACCGCCACTCACGAGGTGTAGTAGCCCTCCACCGGGACCCGGGCCTCGTCGTACAGCGCCGGTCCCTCCAGCCGGACGGGCGGTGCGGCGGCGGGCGGCTTCAGGGCGGTGACCTGTTCGCCGGAGAGGGCGAACACGACCCGGCCGAGGCCGGAGCGTTCGATGGCGCCCTGGCACATCCCGCACGGCTGGCAGCTGGTGTACATGGTGGTCGCAGCGGCGACGGCGGGTTCGAGTTCGCGGGCGGCCCACACGGCGAGTTTCAGCTCCGGATGCAGGCTGATGTCCGATTGCGACACCGTGGTGTTGTGGTCTTCGGCCAGCACCGTGCCGTCGGAACCGACGAGCAGCGAACCGAAGGGCGGGTCACCGTCCTTACGGGACTTCGCGGCCAGTTCGATGGCGCGGCGGAGGAACTTCTCGTCTTCTTCGGTCATCGTCGGTCCTGTTCGGTTCGGTAGCGGCCAAGTTCCCAGTGTGCGGCCACGGTCGCCAATGCCTGCCAGGCGGCTTCCGGGCGGAGGGTCTCGTCGGGATCGCCGGAGAACGGGTCGAGCACGACCGTCTCGGCGCCGAGGTGCCGAAGGCGCTCGAGGTCCTCGACGATCTGCTCGATCGTGCCTTCTCCGGCCGCGCGATCGGGCCCGGTGACCGGGCGTTCGGTGACGTCGAGCAGGATCCGAGGCGCGAACGCGGGGACCGGCCGGTCGTGGGCGTCGGCGATGGTCTTGACCCTGGTGAGCGCTTCGGTGAGCCAGGGGAGGGTGGCGCGCAGCGGGTGCCAGGCGTCCCCGATCCGGACGGCGCGGCGGATCCCGGCGTCGCTGTTGCCGCCGACCCAGATCGGGATGTCGCCGGCGCGATAGTCGGCGTCGTCGGCCCACGCCTTCCGGACGGCGTCGAGGTGGCCGTCGGTCAGCCGCCCCCGTTGCTCGAACGGGACGTCGAGCGCTTCGAACTCCTGGCGGGCCCAGCCGGACGCGACACCGAGCACGAGCCGCCCACCGCTGAGCTGGTTCAGGTTCGCCGCCATGCGGGCGATGAGCAGCGGATGCCGATACGGCACGATGAGCACGGTGGTGCCCAGCCGGATCCGGTCCGTCACGCCGGCGAGCCACGACAGCGTCGTGAACGGTTCGTAGAACGGGGCCGGGTACTGCTCGGCGACGTCGGGGGTGACGACGACGTGGTCGGACACCATGAGCAGGTCGTAGCCGAGGCCTTCGACCGTCGTGGCCCAGCCGCGGAGGATCCCGGGGTCGGTCCCCGGTCCGAAATTCGGGACGTTGACACCTATTCGCACAGGTCAAGGCTATCGGCGGGGCCCGAATGCCGGGAAGGGATCTTTCCCGGCGTTCGGCCGTTTCCGCCGTGGATCTGCCGGTATTCTCGCCGGATGGCCGAGACTCTCGACGCGACGGACTGGGCGATCCTGGTCGAGCTCCAGAAGGACGGGCGCCTGCCCCTCACCGAGCTGGGGAAGCGGGTCAGCTTGAGCGCGTCGGCCACCACGGAACGGGTCAAGCGCCTGGAGTCGGCCGGGGTGATCACCGGCTATCGCGCCGAGGTCGATCTGGAGAAGGCCGGATACATGGTCCTCGCGGTGGTGCGGCTGAAGTACCCGGGCAGCAAACACGCGCCGTTGCACAAGCTCCTGGCCGAGCGCACCGAGATCCTCGAATGCCTCCGCACGACCGGTGACGACTGCTACTCGCTCAAGATCGCGGCCCCGTCGATGGGACGGCTGGAGGAGATCGTCAACGAGCTCGCGCTCTTCGGGAGCACGAACACCAACATCGTCTACAACCAGACGCTGCCGTACCGGGGTCCGCAGGGCCCGTGACCACACCGGCCACGGGCCCTGCGGGATCACGCGGTCTCCCAGAGCCCCATGACGTTGCCTTCGGGGTCCTCGAAGTACGCGGCGAATCCCATGTCACCGACCGTGGTCCGGCCGACGAGGGTCGCGCCGCCCTGCTTGGCGATGACGGCGAGCGTGTCGTCGATGCTGTCGACGTCGAGCACGATCACCGGACCCGACGCGGGGCTGAGTTCCTTGGCGAGCATCCCGCCGTTGATGAATCCCGGCTCGGCGGGCATGCCGGTCTCAGTGGTCGGCCCGGAAGCGACCATCGTGTAGTCCAACTCCGGCATCGTGTCGGCCTTCCAGCCGAAGACCTCCCGATAGAAGCCGCGTGCGCGGTCGCCGTCCTCGAACGGAATCTCGAAGTGCACCACCCGTCCGGCCATGATCATCAACTCCTGCCGTGGCAGCGGATCCGGAACGTCCTCAGCCAATAACCGCCGTCCCCGGCGCGCTAGAGGACTTCGCCCTCTCCGAACCACCGGCGCACGGCTCCGACGAGCTCTTGCTGGTCTTCGCCCACCCACGCCACGTGACCATCCGGCCGCAGCAGCACGGCCGGCACATCCGGTTCCTCGCTGTCGTCGACGACGTGGTCGACCCGATCCGACCAGCCTCGGACCGACAGCGCGCCGGTTCGGTCGAGCAGAAGACCGCGGCCGCCGCGGGTCAGCCCGTAGAGATGTCCTTGCCCGAGTTCCAGGTCCGGCATCCGGCGGCCGAGGAGTTCGTGTCCTTCGCCGAAGTCGTAGCGGATCGCGGTCGCGGTGATCTTCTCGGTCAGATACCGGCTCACGTTCTCGAACTCCATCAGTTCCGCCAGCAGCCGCCTGACCGCCTGGGAGCCCGGATCGAGCGACATCAGCTGCATCTGCGCGCGGGTGTTGTCCAGCACCGCGGCGGCCACCGGATGCCGTTCGGTGTGGTAGGTGTCCAGCAGGTCCTCCGGTGCCCAGCCGTTGACCGCGGCCGCCAGTTTCCAGCCGAGGTTGAAGGCGTCCTGGACCCCGAGGTTGAGCCCCTGCCCGCCGACCGGCGGATGGATGTGCGCCGCGTCGCCCGCCAGGAACGCGCGTCCGGCCCGGTAGTGCTCGGCCAGGCGGGTGGCGTCGCCGAAGCGGGAGAGCCAGCGCGGTGAGTGCACGCCGAAATCACTGCCCGCGACGGCTTTGAGTTGTCGTTTGACCTCGTCGAAGGTCGGCGGGATCCGCGGGTCTGCGGCCAGGCCCTCGGCGGGAACGCCGACCCGGTACACCCCGTCGCCGATGGGGGAGAGACCGAACCGCAACTGGGTCTTGCGGACCTCGGTCATCACCGCGAGCACCGTTTCCCAGTCCTCGGTCACTTCCATTTCGCCCAGCAGGGTCTCGGCGGTGGCGGGCTCCCCGGGGAAGCCGATCCCCAGGAGCTTGCGCACCGTGCTGCGGCCGCCGTCGCAGCCGACGAGATACCGCGAGCGCAACCTCGTGCCGTCGACCAGTTCGACGTCCACCCCGTCTTCGTCCTGGGTCAGGCCGACCAGTTCGTGGCCACGCCGGATCTCGACGCCCACCTCGGCGGCGTGCTCGGCCAGCAGCCGGTCGGTGACGGTCTGCGGGATACCGAGGATGTAGGCGTGCGCGCTGTCGATCGTCGGCGGTGATTTGACGATGCCCGCGAACGAGCCGCCGAGCGGGTACTTCGTCCCGTTCTCGAGGAAACGCTCCAGCAGGCCACGCTGGTCCATCACCTCGATGCTGCGTGCGTGCAGGCCCATGGACCGGACGACCTTGGTCGGCTCCCGATCCTTCTCCAAGACGACCACACGGACCCCGTGCAACCGCAGTTCGGCGCCGAGCATCATGCCGGTCGGTCCGCCGCCGGCGATGATCACGTCGATCAAGAGTTCCCCCGTTTGTCGAGCTAGAACCGGTAAGGCGGAGGATTCTGCGGCATCACCGGGGTCTTGCCGCAAGCCCCCGGGTGCGCTATACGTTGGAAGTGGCAGGGAGAGTCGATCTTCCTGCCATTGTCGTTTCCACCATTCCGAACGTGTTCGTAACGAACATGTTCGGTACGATGGTCGTATGGCACCCGAGAAGAGCCGCCGGGAACGACCGGCCAAACCCGCGTTGACCCGCGACGGCATCGTCGCCACCGCGGTCGCGATCCTGCGCGAGGAAGGCCTCCGCAAGGTCACCATGCGCCGTCTGGCGCAGGAACTCGACACCGGCGCGGCCTCGCTCTACGTCTACGTCCGCAACACCGCCGAGCTGCACGCGGCGATCCTGGACGACCTCCTCGGCACGATCACCCCGCCGCCGTCCGACGGCGACTGGCGCGACCGGCTCGAACGGCTGCTCACGGCCTACACCGCGACCCTGCTCGAATACCCCGGCCTGGCCCTGTCCGCGCTGGTGGCCCGCCCGAGCGGCGAGAACTACCTCGCGCTGTGCGAAAACCTGCTCGCCCTCCTCGCCGAGGGTGACGTGGCGCCCGAACGGCGCGCCTGGGGGATCGACATCCTCCTGCAGCACGCGACGGCGACCGCGGCCGAGCATGCCGACGAGAAGTCACCGGAGGAATGGGACGCACTGGCCCGCGCCGTCCGGGACGCGGACGAGACGACCCACCCCCAGATCGCCGCCCACGCGGCCGACCTGCTCACCGGAGCTCCCGCGCAGCGGATGTCTTGGGGGCTGCGGGTGCTGATCACCGGAATCACCCACACCGGCCTCCCCGCCGAAAGGAACCCCGCATGACCACACACCACCCCATCGCGATCATCGGCGCCGGACTCGGCGGACTCACCCTGGCCCGGGTCCTGCACGTGAACGGCGTCGAGGCCGCGGTATTCGACCTGGACGCCTCGCCGTCCGCGCGCACGCAGGGCGGAATGCTCGACATCCACGTGGAATCCGGTCAGGCGGCGCTGCGGGCGGCCGGACTCCACGACGAATTCCGGGCGATCGTGCATCCCGGCGGCGAGGCCGTCCGCATCCTCGACCGGAACGCGGTCGTGCATTACGAGGAGTCCGACGAAGGTGACGGCGGACGCCCGGAAGTGGCCCGAGGCGATCTGCGTGACCTGCTGCTCGGCTCCCTGCCCGAAGGCACCGTGCGCTGGGGCGCCAAGGTCACCGGCGCCCACGCGCTCGGCGGCGGCAGGCACGAAGTCGGGCTGGCCGACGGGACGGCGTTCACCACGGACCTGCTGATCGGCGCCGACGGCGCGTGGTCCAAGGTCCGGCCACTGGTGTCCGCCGCCGAACCGGCCTACGAGGGCGTCTCCTTCGTCGAAGTGCACCTGAACGACGCCGAGCACCGCCACCCGGCGAGCGCGGCACTCGTCGGCGGCGGCATGTTCTTCGCACTCGGTGCGGGCAAAGGGTTCCTGGCGCATCACGACACCACCGGCAGCCTCCACGTCTACGTCGCGCTGAAGACCGCCGAAAACTGGATCTCCACCCTCGACTTCACCGACACCGCCGCCGCCAAAACGGCCGTCCTGGACCACTTCGACGGCTGGGACGCGGGACTACGGAAGCTGATCACCGACGCCGACGGCGAGCTCACCCCGAGGCCGATCCACGCGCTGCCGATCGGTCACCGCTGGGACCGGGTCCCCGGCGTCACCCTGCTCGGGGACGCCGCCCACCTGATGTCACCGTTCGCCGGAGAGGGCGCCAACCTCGCGATGCTCGACGGCGCCGAACTCGGCCTCGCGCTCGCCGCGAATCCCGGCGACGTCGAAGCAGCACTCAGCACGTATGAGGCGGACCTGTTCCCACGCAGTGAGGCCTCGGCGGCCGAATCCGCCGAAAGTCTCGCCCTCTGTTTCGCCGAAGACTCCCCGAAGCCCTTGCTGGACCAGTTCGCGTCCTACCGCTGACCCGCCGGCTGCGAGCGCCTGGCATAGGCGCGGGCGGCACGAGCCCGGTCGCCGCAACGCACCGAACACCACTGGCGCCGCCCGTTGCGCAGGAAGAACCGCGTGCACGGCGGCGACCCGCAGGCGGCGATCCGCTCCGCGTCCGGCCCGGTCAGCAGATCCGCGGCGTTGGCGGCGAGCGTCGCCAACGCGTGCTCGACGATCTGGGTGATCGGATGTGACGCGGTGCGGTACAGCCCGCGGGCCGGGTCCCAGCGCAGAAGCTCCGCGGTGGGCGCCTTGCTCAGCGCTTCGTTGACGGCGTTGAGGGCGCTTTGCGGAGCCGGATCCGAGCACGACCTCGACGCGAGCAGTACCCGCACCTGCTCACGCAACGACCGGACCAGGCCCGCGCACATCTCCTGCAGACCGGCGTCGACCGGAGCCAGCCCCTGGTCGGCGAGCCACTTCGTCGCGGCAGCCGGTGTGCCGAGCAAATCGGTGAACTGGCCGCCGGGCAGCGCGATCGTGGTGTTCGCGAGCGCCAGCGCGACGTACTGCTCGGCACCCGGAGCAGGGGGAAGGGCAGCGGTGTCGTCCACGTGCCCATGGTAGATCCTCACGGAAATAGTTGCACTCTTCCGTGAGAACTGGCTAATGTTCTCACGGAAGGTGAATTCATTATCCGTGAGGAGAAGCGATGCATCAGCTCGGCGAGCAGCTCTCGGTCCAGGTCTCCGGCGGGCCGACCGCGGTGATCGACTATGGCGGCCTGCGATTCCTGACCGACCCGACCTTCGACGAACCCGGCCACTACGGGCGGCCCGACGGGAGACCCGGCCTCACCAAGACCGCGCCCGCCTCGATCAGCCCCGCGGACCTCGGGCGCATCGACGCCGTCCTGCTCTCCCACGACGAGCATCCCGACAACCTCGACCACTCCGGCCGGAAGCTGCTGGCGGACGTGCCACTGACGCTCACCACACCCAGCGGAGCCGGCAGGCTCGGCGGCACCGCGAAAGGACTGGCGACCTGGGAAGCGATCGAGCTCGACCGGCCCGGCGGGGGAACGGTGACCGTGACCGGCGCGCCCGCGCTCCACGGCCCGGAAGGCTCCGAGAAGGTCACCGGCGACGTCGTCGGCTTCGTACTCACCGGCCAGGGCCTGCCGACGGTCTACGTCAGCGGCGACAACGCCTCGCTCGACGCCGTCCGTCAGGTCGCCGACCGGTTCGGCCCGGTCGACACCGCCGTGCTCTTCGCCGGCGCTCCGCGGCTGAAGCCGGTCTTCGACGGCGCCCTGCTCGTCCTCGACAGCGCGCTGGCCGCGGAGGCGACGCGGATCCTCGGCGCCCACACGGTCGTCCCCGTGCACATCGACAGCTGGGAGCACTTCACTGAAGGCCGCGACGACCTGGTCGCCGCGTTCACCGCGGCCGGACTGGCCGATCGGCTGCGACTGAGCTGAGCTTGATCGTCTACGTTCGGAATCACACCGACGAGACGAGGAGCATCGCCATTCCCGCCACCACGCTGAGCATTCCCACCCCGGACGGCGCGTCCGACGCCTTCGCCGCCTTTCCCGACGGCGGCGGGACGCGTCCGGGTGTCCTCATGTACCCGGACGCGTTCGGGCCACGCCCCGCCCTGTGGGACATGGCCCGCGAACTGGCCGGACACGGTTACTACGTACTCGTCCCGAACGTCTTCCACCGGCACCGCCCGGCACCCGTGTTCGATCTGCCCGAGCACATCACCACCGAGAACCGTCCAGCGCTCTTCGAGCAGATCATGCCGCTCATTGAGGAGCACACCACCGAACGCGCCCTGAGCGACGCCTCCGCGTACCTCGACTTCCTCACCTCCCGGCCCGAGGTCAGCGGCGGTCCGGTCGCCACGATCGGCTACTGCCTGGGCGCCGTCCTCGCGATGCGCACCGCGACCGCCCACCCCGATCGCGTCGCCGCCGTCGCCGGTTTCCACCCTGGGGCCCTGGTCACCGGCGAACCAGACAGCCCGCACCGGCAGATCCCCGGCCTCACCGCGAAAGTCCACCTCGGCCTCGCCGAGAACGACATGACACCCGAAGCGATCACCGAGATCAGCCAGGCGTTCGACGCGGCCGGCGTCGGCTACAGCTGCGAGATCTACCCCGGCACCGTCCACGGCTTCACCATGTCCGATACCGACGCCTTCGACGAAGCCGGATCTCGGCGCCACTGGGAACGACTGCTCGCCCTTCTCGACAGCACGCTGGGATGACCTGGCCCGAGAAGGACACCCGTCGAGTCTCGCTGCGGAACGGCCAGTCGTTCCTCTGGCACCTCGACGCCGACTGGGAAACCACGACGCGCGCGATCCGCGTCAAGGAAGACGGCACCGACGGGCAGATCCTCGTGCTCGACCCGTATCACCACGACTTCCTGCCGACGCGGACGCAAATCCGCCGCGCCATTCACGACGCCTTCCGCGCCGGCTGGCAGCCGGCTACGCGACGTCCGCCGCTCGAGATGGTCTTCGACGGCGAGCGCTTCGTCCCCTGAGTTCCCTCAACGACCCTCTGCGGCCAGTACCGCCGCGAGGCCTTCCCGCAGGTCGTTGACGAAATATCCGGGAACCTCCAGCGACGGGAAATGGCCGCCGGATTCGGGGGAATTCCACCGGACGATCCGCCGGTACCGCTCCTGCGCCCAAGGGCGCGGGCATTTCTCGATGTCGCGCGGATACATGGTGATCGCCGACGGGACGTCGACCCGGAGCCCGGGATCCAGCGAATCGTGGCTTTCGTAGTAGATGCGGGCCGCCGACGCGCCGGTCCGCGTCAGCCAGTAGAGGGTCACGTCGTCGAGGACGCGGTCCCGGGAGATCGTCTCGAACGGACTGTCGTCGGTGTCCGACCACTCGGCGAACTTGTCGAGGATCCAGGCGAGCAGGCCGACCGGTGAATCGACGAGGGAGTAACCGATGGTCTGCGGCCGCGTCGCCTGCTGCTTCGCATACGCCGCGCGACGGCCCCAGAAATCACGGGTCTGCTCGGCCCATTCACGCTCGACCGCGGTCAGCCCGTCCAGGGACAACCCCGGCGGGCCCTGCGCGAACGTCGTGTGGATACCGAGTACGCGCGCCGGGAACCTGCCGCCGAGAACCGTGGTGACATTGCCTCCCCAGTCGCCGCCGTGTGCCAAGAACCTTTCGTAGCCGAGCCTTCCCATCAGCTCCACCCACGCGGCCGCGATCTTCTCGGTGCCCCACCCAGTGGTGGCGGGCCTGTCGCTGTACCCGAATCCCGGCAACGACGGCGCCACGACGTGGAACGCCGGAGCGTCCGCGTCCTTCGGATCCGCGAGCTCTTCGATCACGTCGACGAACTCGGCGACACTGCCCGGCCAGCCGTGCGTCACGATCAGGGGAGTGGCGTCCGCGCGCGCGGACCGCCGGTGCAGGAAGTGGATCCCCAGACCGTCGATGGTGGTGCGGAACTGGCCGATCCGGTCGAGGCGCTCTTCGAACGACCGCCAGTCGTATCCCGTGCGCCAGTACTCCACGACCTCGACGAGATCGGCGAGCGGAACGCCCTGTCCCCAGCGAGGGACCGTCTCGGCCTCCGGTAGCCGCGCCGCGGCCAATCGCGCACGCAACTCCTCGAGTTCGGCCTCCGTCGCGCGGGTTTCGAATGCTCGCACCTCGTTGGTCATGAGACCTCCTGCCATCGCAGAACCGGCTAAGACGGTTCCAACGGTACCGGCTAAGGTGGTTCCATGCCTGCTGGGTTTCCCGACTTCCGCCTCGGTAGCGTGCTGGCGACCAGCTTCACGGCGACGCTGACGGAACGTCATGGCGACGCCGTGGAGCGCATCCCCACGCCGCGAAGACTCGTCGACTGGCTGGCCGTGACCGGCCTCGACGTGGAGGCCTGCACCACCGCCGAGCTGGACCTCGCCCGGGAACTGAGGGAAGCGATCCACGCCGCCGCGACAGCGACCGCGCTCCACGAAACACTCCCGGAGCCCGCCGTCCGGATCATCAACGAGCACAGCGCCCAGGGACGGCCGGTGGCCGTCCTGACGCCCACGGGGGAGCGGCGATGGCGGGTTTCCCGTGTGGAAGACGCCCTCAGCGTGATCGCCGCCGACGCGATCGGCCTCATCGCGGGTGAACGAGACGGACGATTCGCTTTGTGCGCGTCACCGACCTGCCGGGCCGCCTTCTTCGACGCCAGCCAAAGCCGCACCCGCAGATGGTGCGACATGAACACGTGTGGAAACCGCCAGAAGAAGGCTCGATTCAACGCCAGTCACCGCAAGAATTCCGGATCGGACTCGTGATGGAAAACGATTACGACGCCTTCGCTGAGGCATACGCGGCCGAGACCGAGAACAGCCTGCTCAACGCCTACTACACGCGGCCCGCGATCCTGGACCTCGCGGGAGACGTGGACGGCAGGCGGATCCTCGACGCCGGCTGCGGCGCCGGCCCCCTGTTCGAGGCGCTGCGCGAGCGGGGCGCGATCATGACCGGGTTCGACTCCAGCGCCAAGATGCTGGAGCTGGCCCGGCGGCGACTCGGGGACGACGCGGCCCTCCAGGTCGCCGACATCGGCGCCCCGCTGCCCTTTCCCGACGGCGCGTTCGACGACGTCATCGCGTCACTCGTCCTGCACTACCTCGAAGACTGGACCGCGCCGCTGGCCGAGATCCGGCGCGTCCTGAAACCCGGCGGCAGGCTGATCATGGCCGTCAACCACCCGCTGATCTTCAAACTGGTCCATCCCGGCGCCGACTATTTCCAGACCGCCAAGTGGTCCGACGAGTACGTCTTCGACGGCCGGAAAGCCGTGCTGACCTACTGGCATCGGCCGCTGCACGCGATGACCGACGCGTTCACCGCGGCGGGCTTCCGGACCGCGGTCGTCAGTGAGCCCCCTCCGGCGCCGGGCGCGCACGAGCGCTTCCCCGAGGACCTCGCGGGCAAGACCGCCTTCTTGAGCTTTCTGTTCTTCGTCCTGGAAGCCGTCTAGGGCTCGATGTTCTCCAGGTCCTTCAGCAGGCCTGGATGCCGAGGAGTCCAGCCCAGCGCTTGGCGGGTCTGGGCGCTGGACGACGGCTGATCGGCCGCGAAGATGACGCCGAGGGGGCCGTAGGTCTCCACCGGAACCGACTCGACAGGCAGCCCCAGACGCCCGCCGATGACCGCGGCGATGTCGCGCACCTGGTCGCCCTCGTCGGCCACGGCGTGCCAGGCGGTGCCGGCTTCGGCCTTCTCCAGCGCGAGCCTGAACAGGACCGCGGCGTCGAGGGCGTGCACGGCAGGCCAGCGCTGGGTGCCGTCGCCCGGGTAACCGGACACCCCGCTCTGCCGCGCGATCCCGGTCAGCACACCGGCGAACCCGCCCGTGCCGTCATGGTGGACGGTCCGCGGCAGGCGGACGGCCGAGCTCCGCACTCCGCGTGAAGCCAGCTCCAGGACACCGGTGACCGCGCGGCCGCGCCCGCCCACCGGGCCGTCGGCCGGAATCGGGTCGCTCTCGGTGGAGGCGCGGCCAGGCGTGGCGGGCGTGCCCGAACACGTCACGAAAGGTCGGCCCGTGCCGACGAGCGCCTCACCGATGGCGGCCAGGGCGGCGCTTTCCTCGGCGACGGCGTTCGCGAGGGCTTCGGGGCTGCTGAAGTCGTTGGCGAAGGCCAAGTGGATCACTCCATCGACCTGGGCAGCGGCGGTCCGTAGGACGTCCAGATCGGCCAGGCCGCCCCGGATCGGCTCGGCGCCGGCTGCCGACGCGGCCTGAGCCGAGGCCTCGGAGCGGGCGAGGGCTAGGACGGTGTGGCCGTTGCCGAGAAGCTCGGTGACCACGGCGGAGCCGATCAGGCCGGTGCCGCCGGTGACGAAGACGTGCATGATTCTCCCGTAATGTGATGGGACTCTTGTCCCGTCACCGTACCAGGCTGACGGGACAAGAGTCCCATCACCTAGACTGGCGCCATGGGTCGCTGGGAGCCGGACGCGCGTGAACGCCTCGTCGTGGCCGCCGTCGACCTGTTCACCGAGCAGGGTTACGACGCCACGACGGTCGTGCAGATCGCCGAGCGGGCCGGGGTCACGAAGAGCACCTTCTTCCGGCACTTCCCCGACAAACGCGAACTGCTGGTCGCCGGGCAGGAAACGCTGAGCCGGCTGCTGACCGAAGGGATCGCCGAGGCGCCCGCCGAAGCCAGCCCGCTCGAAGCGGTCGCAGCTGGTCTCGTACGCGCGTCGACCGCGATGGGCCCGATGAGCCGCGAGATCGCCCCGCGATTGAAGGCCGCCGTCGCCGCGAGCGCCGAACTCCAGGAACGGGACGCCCTCAAGAGCGTCAGCCTCGCCGCGGCCATGACCGCCGCCCTGGTCGCCCGCGGCGTACCCGATCCGACCGCCGCCCTCGCCAGCGAGCTCGGCGTCCTCGCCTTCAAACGGGGCTACGCCGAATGGTCCGAAGGCGACCGCGCTCCCGAGGACGACTTCGCCGCCTATCTGCTCAAGGCCCTCGACGAACTGCGCGCCGCGAGCGCGTCTCTGGGCTGAGAGGAAAAGACCGCCGGTATTTGCCGGGCGGAGTCTCGTACTGGCGTTTGAACGCCACGGCGAGCGCGAATTCCGACTGATAGCCGACGGCATCGGCGATGGAGCTGAGCGGCGCGTCGGACTCGCGCAGCAGCCGGGCCGCCGTGGTCATCCGCCACCAGGTCAGGTAGCGCATCGGTGGCCGGCCGACCAGTTCGGTGAACCTTCTGGCGAACGGGGCCCGCGACAGGCCCGCGAGTGCGGCGAGCGACGCGACCGTCCAGGGATGCGCCGGTTTCCGGTGGATGGCGTGCAGCGCGGCCGCGACGCCCGGGTCCCGCAACGCCGTCGCCCAACCGGTGCCGGAG
Organism: Amycolatopsis roodepoortensis; assembly: GCF_024628825.1. NCBI lineage: Bacteria > Bacillati > Actinomycetota > Actinomycetes > Pseudonocardiales > Pseudonocardiaceae > Amycolatopsis > Amycolatopsis roodepoortensis. Next base: position 594,981 of record NZ_CP102415.1, on the reverse strand, counting down.
CCGGTCCGGGCGTCGTCGAACCAGGCCCGCAGGGCGTAGAGCAGCAGCATGTCCAGGAGCGCGGGAATGGCGGCGTCCGTGCCGAGCCGGGGTCGCGCCGCTTCGGCGCCGAGCAGGTCCACCACGGTTCTCAGCTCGGACAGGCCGTCGGCTCGGGTATCGAGGTGGATGACCTCGGGCAGGTCCTGCAGCAAGGGGTGCCGGCCCTCGGGTGCGAGTTCGTAAGCGCCGCACAGGGTGACGGTCGAGGATTCCGGCGTGTCAACGAGCGCGAGCGGTCGGTCCTCGGCGGATGGATCGCAAGGCCGCGCGGTCGGAGGTGTGGCCGGGCTGTCGGCCAGCACGTGCCCGCGTCCGTGCGGCAGGAGAACGACGTCACCCGCGACCAGCCGCACCGGCTCGGCTCCGGCCGGGACGAGAACGCAATCGCCCCGCACCACCACACGAAAACCGACGGCGCCGGGCACCGGCGAGAACTCCTGCGCCCAGGAACCTTGCCACGTCACGAGAGCCGACCTCGGACGGCCGGCGCGCACCACCGACAGCACGTCACTCAGCACGTCCACGGCGGCGAGCCTACCCACCCGGAGACGATCGCGAAGGAAATAGGCGGGTTTGGCACATGGTTCGTCTCGTCAGGCGTCCCTACGGTCGAGAACATGAAAGCCGCACGGATTCATCAGCACGGAGACCCGGCCGTCATCCGCATCGAGGAGATCGCACGGCCCGTCCCCGCGGCGGGCGAGGTGCTGATCGAGGTCGCCGCCACCTCCTTCAACCCCACCGAGGTGGCCCTGCGCTCCGGCGCACTCCGCGACCTGGTGCCCGTCACCCTGCCGCTCACCCTGGGCTGGGATGTCGCCGGCACGATCGTCGAACTCGGTGAGGGAGTGCGCACGCCCGCGGTCGGGGATCAGGTCATCGGCTGGATCGACGGCGCGGCCGCGGAGTTCGCGGTAGCCGACGCCGCGGCACTGGTCACCGCGCCCACCACCATTCCTCTCGCCGACGCGGCCGCCCTGCCGCTCGCCGGGTTGACGGCGTGGCAGGCGATCGAGCGCGCACGCCTCGTCCCGGGTGAGCGGCTCCTGGTCAACGGCGCGGGCGGCGGTATCGGCGGCTTCGTCGTCCAGCTCGCGAAACGCGCCGGCGCACACGTGGTCGCCACCGCCGGTCCGCGCAGCAGGCAAGCGGTCCTGCGGTACGGCGCGGACCTGATCGTCGACTACACCACCACGCCGCTTGAAGAAGCGCTCGACGGTCAGGTCGATGTCGTCCTGAACCTCGTCGGTCTCGACGAGCGGCGGAGCGCGTCGCTGGCCGCGCTGGTCCGGCCCGGGGGCCGCATCGTCTCGGTCACCAACGAGTTCGAGGCGCCGATCGCCGAGCGGGTCGTCGCCCGTAACGACTCCACCCATCTCGCCGAACTGGTGGCCTTGGTCGACAGCGGCACGATCGCCGTCGACGTCACCGAACGGCACCGGCTCACCGAGCTCGCTTCCCTGCACCGCAGAAGCGAGGCGGGTGACATTCGAGGCAAGGTCGTCATTCTTCCAGTGGCCTGACCAGGCAAAACACTCTCAGGTCGCCGCTGAGCGCCTAATCCGGGCTGTCTGGTGTCTTCGCTCCGGGTTTCCGCGGTCTCAGGATGGCATATTTCGCGCTCTCTCGTGGGCACTCAGTCATAAGGGGCATTATCACTGTGCATCCACTCCGCGTCGGTTTCGCGCATTAGCGGCGCGAAACCAGTTACGCGTATCGCGCTAACGGGCAAAACGGACAAGATTCTCGGCGCTCTTGCGGCCTGTCAAATGCGTTGCCAAGTGGGCGGCCTCGTGGTCAAGATCGCCTGGTGACCACGCCGCTCCAGAACACCGCTTCCGTACGCCCCATCACCGACGCCGATGTCCCCACCGCTGTCGACACCCTCGCGCGCGCCTTCGCCGACTACCCCTTCACCAGGCACGTGATCGCCGCGGACGGTCACGAGGACCGGATCCGGCGTGCTCAGGAGTTGTGCCTGACCCGGATCGGCATGGTGTACGGCCGCGTCTGGGTCGCCGACGGAGGCCGCGCCGTGGCTGTGTGGAGCGTTCCCGGCCAGGACTGCTCACCGGCGTTCGCCGAACTGGGGCCGATGCTCAGCGAACTCAGCGGTGACCGGGCGGCCGCGGCCGAGGCCGCCGAGGCGGCCATCGCCCCGCACCGATCCAAGGCGCCGGGATGGTTCCTGGACACCGTGGGCACCGCTCCCGACGTCCAAGGACAAGGCCTCGGGAGCGCGGTGCTGATGCCCGGTATCCAGGAGGCCGAGCGCACTGGTCATCCGGCGTTCCTGGAGACGTGCGGCGAAGCGAACCTGCGGTTCTACCAACGTCTCGGCTTCGAGGTCACAGCCGAGGTCCCGCTCCCCGGCAACGGCCCCCGCGTGTGGTGCATGCGCAGGGACCCGCGCTGAGAATCCGGGTCAGGGGAGGACGTTGCCGAGCTTCTCCAGCCCTTCGCGGATGCCGTCCTCGATGCGGCGGTACGTGTCCGCACCCGTGACCAGGCTGTCGGCGATGCCGCCGACCGTGTCCACGCCCGCCGTGAGCCGATCCCCGGCGGCGTTGACGCGCTTGGTCAGCGTGTCGCTGAAGGTGGCGGCGGCCGGAACCTCGCCGAGAAGGTGCGACACCAGCTGCAGCCGCGACATCGCGCCCGCCGCGGTGCTCAACGTCGACGTCGCCCCGTCCAGGACGCCCGCGGCGCCGACCAGCGAATCGGGATCGGTTTCGTATCCGGCGTCGCCGGAGGAGAGCGCGCCGTCCGGGTCGAGGCCGAGCTCCTCCAGGGAGATCCTGGTCAGCTCGGGCTCGTCCCACTTCGAACCCGGGTTCTTCTGGTAGCCGTAGGCGCCGGATTCGTGCGCCAGCACGATCTCGCCGTCGATCTCGACGGCCTCCTCGACACCGTGCGAGTCGTAGCCGTCTTCGTTGCCCGGCTCGCCGCCCCGCAGCTCGATCTCCTCGCGATCGTTGAAGTCGTACCACTCCGGCGTCCGGTCCTGCCGGTAGAACTTGCCGCTGTGCCCATCGGACGAGGAGAAGATGAACTCGTCGTCGCGGACCACGACACCCTGGACGTTGTTCGGCGTCTCGATCGGACCTCCGGCCTTGTCCGGCTGCGGTGAGCCGTCCGGGCCGAGCGGGACTTCGTAGAGCCGGTTGTTCCCGTAGTCGCCCACGAAGAGCTTGCCCTGGGCGTAGGTGACGTAGCTGTGGGCAGGCGTCGGGACCACGTCGACGGCGTCGACCGGTCTGCCGCTGTCCTGCGCGGCGTCGAGTTCGGCCTTGTCGTAGACGTACACGTATCCGTTGGACGAAACCCAGACGTGTTCGCCGTCCGTCGCGACGCCACCGGTGTGGGTGGGTGCGCCGACGTCGCCGTTGCCGTTCAGGTAGACGTTCCCGGTCTCGACGCCGGTCTCGTAGTCGACGTAGGTGAGCCTGCTCGGGGTCAGGCCTGGCCCGATCGGGCTGTCACCGGAGCCGTCCCCGTCGCCGTCGTGGTACGAGCCCACCAGCAGGTTCTCGCCGTCGTAGGCCAAGCCCTGGGAGGTCCACGGCTCGCCTGGGTCGACACCGCTGATGTCGGCGTTGCCCTCGCTGTCCCAGCCCTCGCCGCCGCCGTCGGTCGTGGCCGCCAGCGCGGTGAGCCTGCTTTCGTAGGTCTGCTGGGCCACGGTCAGCGCCCGGATGGTCTTCATCGCGATTTCCGGCGCTTCGAGCAGGTCGCTCAGGCCAAGTTCGCGCCAGGGCTTGATGGCGGCGTCGGCCGACGTCCGCAGCGCGGAGTACGCCTTCGCGGCGCCCTTGACGGCCGCCTCCGCGGTCTGGAGTTCGCCGTACACCTCGGCGACGGCTCGCGAGGACGCTTTCGCCTTGCCGATGAACTCGGCGGCCGCCGTGCCACGCCAGGACCGTGCCGCCCACAGCGCGCCGTCGGAGATCCCGTCGGCGACGGTCTGCAACGACGCCTTGGTGTCGGCGATGGTGGCGTCGACCTCGGCGATACCCGCCGCGTCGCCCGAGGTGAGCTTGGCGTAGAGCGGTTCGGGATCCAGGAACGGCATCGGCTTCTCCTCGGGCAACCCCCTGGTCGGGGTGGGTCGTGCGCGTTCAGACGCCGCCAGGTGGACACCGGTTCCCGCGCCTCACCCACCCCACCACCGGTCAGGCCAGCATGCCGCCGTCCACCCGCAGGACCGTGCCGGTCACGTAGGAGGCGCGGTCACTCAGCAGCCACGCGGCCGCCTCCGCGACTTCCTGGGGTTCGGCCACCCGGCCCAGCGGGGTACGCGCGTTGAGCTGCTCGAGGATGCCCGGCGAGCTCTCGACCCACTCGTTGAACATCTCGGTCAGCGTCGTGCCGGGCGCGACGGCGTTGATGCGGATCCCTTCCGGGCCGTAGGTGGTGGCCGCCGAGGCGGTGAGGCTGTTGACGCCGCGTTTCATCGCCCCGTACGCGGGGAGTTCCGGATTGGACATCAGGCTGCCGACGCTGGTGTTGTTGACGATGGCCCCGGTCTTCGCCGTGGCCCGGATCGCCTCGATCTCGGCGACCATCGCCAGCCACGGGCCCTTGAGGTTCACCGCGTAGATGTGGTCGAAATCGGCCTCGGTCACCTGGTCCATCGGGCCGGGCGGCACGTTCGTCGCGCCGTTGTTGAACGCGACGTCGAGCCTGCCGTGCAGGTCCACGGCGTGGGCGACGGCCGCGCGGACGCTCGACGCGTCACCGAGGTCGCACACCACGTGGTCCGCGACGCCGCCGTCCTCGCGGATCTCTTCGGCCACGGCCTTCAGCTGGGACTCGGTGCGGGCGGCGAGGACGACGCGGGCGCCTTCCCTGGCGAACAGCCGCGCGGCGGCGGCGCCGATACCGCGGCCGGCACCGGTGATGAAGGCGACCTTGCCGTCGAGCAGGCCCGGAACAGTCGTTGTAGTGGTCATGGCACCGAGAGTTCCTTCGCCGCCGGCGCGTATCCAGGCACCGGCGGTACCTGGCTGACGTCCCGGCATCGTCCACACTGGAGTGGTGGACAGACGACAACTCGCGGACTTCCTGCGCACCAGGCGCGAGCGGATCACTCCCGCGGACGTCGGCCTCCCGGCCGGGCACCGGCGCCGCACCCCCGGGCTGCGGCGTGAGGAAGTGGCGCAGCTGGCGTTCATCTCGACCGAGTACTACACCCGGCTGGAGCAGGCCCGTGGCCCGCGGCCCTCTCGCGAGGTGCTCGCCGGGCTGACCAGGGCCCTCCGGTTGTCCGATGTGGAACGCGATCACCTGCACCACCTCGCCGGCGCGCCGCCGGGACCGCCACCCGGCCCGTCAAGGGAGGTCCGGCCGAGCATTCTCGCGCTGCTGCACCGGCTTCCGCAGGCGGCGGCGATCGTGCTCTCGGCGACCTACGACGTACTCGCCTGGAACGACCTCGCCGCCGCGTTGATGGAGGACTTCTCCGCCCTGCCACCACGGGACCGCAACCTGGTACGCCGCGCCTTCCTCGGGAAGCGGCTGTACGGGGTGTCCGATGTGGACGAGTTCTCCGCGAGCGCGGTCCGTAATCTCCGGGCCGCCGCGGGCCGATATCCCGACGATCCCGAGGTCGCCGGGCTGATCCGGGAACTCCTCGACGGCAGCGAGGAATTCGCCCGGCTGTGGGCCGCGCACGACGTGTGCGCCTCGCCCGCCCCGTGCAAGACCTTCCGGCATCCGGTGGTCGGCCCGATCAGCGTGAACTGCGACGTCCTCGACATCACCGACCGCGACCAGCAGGTCGTGATCTACACCGCCGACCCCGGAACGCCGTCGGAGAACGCGTTACGCCTGCTGTCCGTCGTCGGGACGCAGCGGATGGACGCCCCGCTCTGACCGTTTTGTAGGTTCCCTCGATACCAGCGGGTCGATTCTCAGCGCGATCGCCAGCGCGAATCGACCGGCGGGATCGTCGATCGTGCCGCCGAAGAGTGTCCGCAGCTGCCGGATCCGGTAGCGGACGGTCTGGACGTGGACGTGCAGTTCGACACCGATCGCCTGCGGCTGGTCCGGCCGCGCGAGCCACGCCGCGAGGGTCGTGGTGAGCCGTTGCCTCGCCGGTTCCGGCAGACCGGCCAACGGCGCGAGGACGTCCTTCGCGAACTCGGTGGCGAGTTCGGGATCGGCGGTCAGCAGCAGATCGATACGGTGGTCGACGGTGTGGACCAGCGGACTGTCGCCGAGCGCGCCGGTGCGGGTCAGCCGCCACAACGCGCTCGCCCGGCGGGCGCTGAGCGCGGCCGAGCGAAGCGGCACGACCGGTCCGACCCCGGCCTGGTCGTCCCCGAGCAGGTCCCGCAAGCGGACGAGGTACCACTCGAGCCGGTCGGCGGGCATGACCACCGCGGTCAGGTCGTGGTGACGGCCGATCAGGACCCGCCCCGGCATCCGGTCGAGCAGCTGTGGCGCGACATCGGCGCTGGTGACGGCGACGACGAGCCGGCCGGGCAGTACCCACGCGGCCTGGTTCGCCGCGTCGTCGAGCTGGTCGCGGGCGGCGGCCGGTTCGGCGAGAAGAAGGCCGAGGAGGCGGTCGCGGCGTGCCTGCCCGGCCCGTGCCGCCTGCGAGCGAGCTTCGGCGTATCCGTCGGCGGCCGCCGCGGAGAGTTCCGCGATGAACGCGAACAGCGCCTCACCGAGTTCGACGATCGCCTTGGTCGGCAGGTCCACCGCCGGCGCCGCCGAAGTGAGCTGCCGCCAGACACCCAGCGCCGCCGATTGGTAGAAGCCCAGCATCTCCTCGAGGCTGCGGCCGGCGGTGTGCTGGGCCCGCCCCTGCGCCCGGTAGACCTCCCGGTCGGTGGTGATGTCGGGATGCCCGATCTCGCTGAAGAAGGCGTGCAGGGCGACGTCGAGGGTGACCTGGAGGTTCGCGGCCGTCCGGCCGTCCAGCGGGGTCCTCAGCCCGGCGCGGACCTGGTCCATCGCGGCGGACGCGATCGCGTCGGTGTCCGGCTCCAGCCGTGTCAGCACCGAAGCGTCCAGCCTGCGCCAGGGCTGTGCCGACGCCTTCGTCATAGAGGGAACCTACAAAACCCCGATCAAGAACGCGCGCCTCCGTTCTAGTGGTTCTCCCCGGCTCGGCGGACGCTGATCGTGGCATTCGACGACGCATGCAGGAGGCGGCAGTGACACGCTGGGGAAGACTCGCCCGGATCGCCGCGGTGGCGGGCACCGCACTGACCCTCGTCGGCATCGGGACACCCGCCCTCGCTACGGCGGAACGGCAGGTGTACGTCGCGATGGGCGACTCGTTCTCGGCGGGCTCGGTGGTCCTGCCGCAGTCCGATCTGCTCACCTGCGCCCGGTCGGCGATCAACTACGCCGGACTGCTCGCGAAGCAGCTCGACGTCGACGAACTGCGCGACGTCACCTGTGGCGCCGCCACCACATCGCACTTCAGCAACCCGCAGAAGGGCATCGTCTCCGGTACCAACCCGCCGCAGTACGACGCGCTCTCGGCCGACACGACACTGGTGACCGTCGGGATCGGCGGCAACGACGTGGGCCTGGTCGGGCTCGCGACGTCGTGCGTGAACCTGCTGCCGGTGGGTGCCTCGTGCAAGGCGGCCAACACCGCGGGTGGGGTGGACAAGTACGCCACCAGGATCGACGCCTTCGCCGCGACCTACGGCACGGTCATCGAGCAGATCCGCCAGCGCGCGCCGCACGCGGAGATCGTGATGGTGGGCTACCCGACGGGGATCAAGCCGGGTGGGTGCTGGCCGCTCGTCCCGGTGCTGCCACAGGACGCCGACTACATCCAGGCCAACATCGACCGGCTCAACGCGCGGATGGCCGAGCAGTCCGCCGCGCACGGCGCGAAGTACGTCGACATCCGGACGCCGAGCATCGGTCACGACGCCTGCCAGCCGATCGGCGTCAAATGGATCGAGGGGCTCATTCCGTCGGTTGTGAACAACAGCTTCGCCCCGCTGCACCCGAACGCGGCCGGGCTCGCCGCCGTGGTGCCGAGTATCCGGAAGGTGCTGTAGCGACACACCTCGTGAGCCTGTTCGTGAAGGCCTCCTTGCCTACTTGAGGGTAGGGAAGGAGGCCTTCACGGCGTTGTCCGGGCCGCGCGACCCGCCACCCGGCGCCGGGGCGCCGCAACTCCAGGAAAAGCTTGGTCGTAAAGGCTGCGCGTGAAGGCCCCCTTCCCTCGGCTGAGCCGAGGAAACTCGACCTTCACACCTTCCCCAGTACATGAAGGCCCCCTTCCTGTACCTAGGCGTAAGGAAGGGGGCCTTCATGTACTTCAGCCGAGCGGGGGCCGAGCTGTCAGGCGGTCGGCGCCCAGTACAGGAGCCGGTTCGGGGAACCGGAGCCCGGGTTGGTCACCTTGCCGGGGGTCGCCGCGTTGATCAGCGCGGTGGCCACCTGCGCGGGGGTGGCGCTCTTGTTGTTCTGCAGGAACCGGGCCGCGACGCCGACCACGTGCGGGGTCGCCATCGAGGTGCCGCTGATGGTCCTCGTCGCGGTGTCGTTGGTGTTCCACGCCGAGGTGATGTTCGTGCCCGGCGCGAAGATGTCCACGACACTGCCGTAGTTGGAGAAGCTGGAGCGCGCGTCGGTCTCGGTGGCCGAGCCGACGGTGATCGCCTGGGTCACGCGGGCGGGGGAGAAGCCCGAGGCGTTCGAGTTGGAATTGCCTGCGGCCACGCCGTAGGTGACGCCCGCGGCGATCGACCGGCGGACGGCGTCGTCGAGCGTGCTGGAGGCGCCGCCGCCGAGGCTCATGTTGGCCGCGGCCGGTTTGACGTGGTTCTTGGTGACCCAGTCGATGCCCGCGATGACGCCGGCGGTGGTGCCGCTGCCGGAGTTGTTGAGCACGCGGACGCCGTAGACGGTCGCGCCCTTGGCGATGCCGTACTGCGATCCGGCGATGGTGCCGGCGACGTGGGTGCCGTGGCCGTTGCCGTCCTGGGCGACGGCGTCGTTGTCGACGAAGTCGTAGCCGTTGCGGGCGCGGCCGCCGAAGGTCTGGTGGCTGATCCGCACGCCGGTATCGATGACGTAGACGTTCACGCCCGCGCCGGTGCTGGTGTAGCTGTACTTCTTGTCCAGCGGCAGGTTGCGCTGGTCGACGCGGTCGAGACCCCAGGACGGCGGGTTGGTCTGGGTCGCGTCCGCGCGGACCACCTGGTTCTGCTCGACGGACGCCACCGACGGGTCGGCGGCGAGCCGCTTGGCCTGCCGCTCCGACAGCGTCGCGGAGAAGCCCTTGAGCGAGCTGCTGTAGACCTGCTCAACCTTCGCGCCGAAGCGGTTCGCCAGCGCGCCCACGACGCCGGTGTCCTTCAGCGTGACGATGTAGCTGTTCGGGATCGCTTCGGCGGATCCGGCGGCGAGGATCCGTCCTTCGGCGGCTTGGGCGGGAGCGGCGGTCACGCTGATCGCCACCGCGACCGCGCTCACCATTCCGGCACGCGCCAGCCAACGCGCTTGTCTCGTCTCTCGCATGTGTTCGTCCTGTCGTTCGCAGGGGACCGGCCGGTCAGGACCACAGCGGCGGAAAGCGGTCCGGCACGACCGCATGGGACGGCACCTGCCGAATCCCACGAAAATCGAGGCTATTGAGCGGCCGGGATGTCCGAATCGACTGAACGGGGCAGCACCCGACCTTCGTCTGGCGGCCATTGGCGGCGGGTGCCCTGCACGGAAAGTGCTCTCCGTACCCTGTGGCTGGAACACCTTGCCGAACATCTGGAGTCCGAACCACCGTGCCAGCCCTTTCCAGCCTGCGAGCCGACTGCGAGAACTGCTTCGGCCTGTGCTGTGTCGTCCCGGCCTTCGCGGCGTCGGCCGATTTCGCGATCACCAAACCGGCCGGGCAGGCGTGCCCGAACCTGCGCGAGGATTCCCGGTGCGGCATCCACGACAAGCTCCGCAAGAAGGGCTTCACCGGCTGCACGGTCTATGACTGCTTCGGCGCGGGCCAGAAGGTCTCCCAGGTCACCTTCGACGGTGAGGACTGGCGGAAGGCGCCGAAGACGGCGAAGTCGATGTTCGCCGTCTTCCCGGTCATGCGAGATCTGCACGAACTGCTCTACTACCTCACCGAGGCCGCGTCACTGCCGACGTCCGCGCCGATCCGCGACGACCTCGCAGAGATGATCGACCGGACCGAGCGGATGACACTGGACACGCCCGGCGTGCTGAGGAAGCTGGACGTCCCCACGCATCGAGCCGCGGTGAACGGACTCCTGGTGCGTGCCAGCGAACTCGCCCGCGCCGAGGTGCCGGGCAAGAAGAAGGACCGGCGCGGCGCGGACCTCATCGGCGCGAAGCTCAAGGGGGCGAACCTGCGCGGAGCGCTGCTGCGCGGTGCCTTGCTGATCGGGGCGGACCTGCGGGGAGCCGATCTCCGGCAGGCCGACGTCACCGGGGCGGACCTGCGTGACGCCGACGTCCGCGGCGCGGACTTCCGCGACGCGCTCTTCCTCATCCAGTCCCAGCTGGACGCGGCGAAGGGCGACGCGACGACGAAGCTGCCGGAGTCGCTCACCCACCCGGCTCACTGGTAACCGTTCTATCCTTTGTGGACGATCTCCTGCTGCCAGGCGTCCCGTGGCTGGGTATGCAGCCGCCAGTAGTGCTCGGCGATGTCGTCGGGGTCGAACGCGGTCCCTTTCGCGACCGGACCGGCGACGGTCACCGTCGCGACGTGCACTCCCGAAGGACCGAATTGCGTGTCGAGCAAGGAGACCAGCGCCCGCACACCGGCCTTGCCGAGTGAGAGGCTCGTGTACGCGGGCACGGCTTCGGGCATCCCGCCGGTGACGATGATGGTGCCCGAACCGCGCTCGGCCATCCCCGGCGCGACATGGGCCGCGGTGGTGATCGCTCCGACGACGTTGACCGACCACGCCGCGAGATGCCGTTCGACGGAAAGCTCTCCGGGGGCGTCGGCCTGGATGATCGCCGCGTTGTAGACCACGACGTCGGGTTCGCCGTGCTCCCGCGCGGCGGTGTCGAGGGCGGATCTGAGGGACTTTTCGTCGGTGACGTCGGCGGTGAGCGCCAGCACGGTCCCGAGCTCGGCGGCCAGCGGCTCCAGCGTCGCAGCGCTGCGGGCCATCACGGTGATCGGCAGTCCTTCCCGGGCGAACCGGTGCGCGACCGAGCGGCCGATACCCGGTCCCGCACCGATGATCACTGCGCCTGCCATGGGCTTCTCCTTCCGGGTGGGGTGCGGTGACCGTAGGGGTTGACATCGGTGTGAAGGTCAAGTCCGGGCCGCAAAGTGTTCACGGGGTGAGCGGTTTGCCTGCGAGACTGAGCGCATGCGTGCCGATCGCCTGGTGGCCACCCTCCTGCTGATGCAGGCTCGTGGCCGCGTCACGGCTGCCGAACTGGCCGGGGAACTCGAGATCTCGGTCGCCACCGCCCGGCGCGACCTGGAGGCGTTGTCCGCCGCGGGCGTGCCGGTGTACCCGCAGCCCGGCCGTGGCGGTGGATGGTCGCTGGTCGGCGGTGCGCGGACCGACCTCAGTGGACTGTCGGCGTCGGAGGCGCAGGCGCTGTTCCTGCTCGCGGGCCCGGCCGCGTCGATCTCGCCCGAGGTCAAATCCGCGCTGCGGAAGCTGGTCCGGGCCCTGCCCGACACCTTCCGCGCCGACGCGCAGGCCGCCGCGGACGCGGTCGTCATCGACCCGTCGCGCTGGGGCGAGCGCGAGAAGGAACGGCCTGAGCTGCTCGACGTGCTGCAGTCCGGGATCGTCCGGCGCCGCAAGGTCCGCTTCGGCTACGCGAAAAAGGGCGCGGAACCGGTCGAGCGGATCGTGGATCCGTGGGGACTCGTGGACAAGGACGACATCTGGTACCTCATCGCGGGCACCGAGAAAGGCCAGCGCACCTTCCGGGTCGACCGCATGTCCGGCGCCGAGGTCACCGATCTGCCGGCCGGTCGCCCGGACGACTTCGAGCTGTCGCGGGCGTGGGAGCAGGTGGTGGACCGCGTCGAGGAACGCCGTTCGGGGCTGGACGCGACCGTGCTCATCTCCCAGCGGCATCTGCCGATCCTCCAGGACCACTTCGGACGGCAGTCCACTGTGGAGGAGACGCTCGACGACGGCCGCGTGCGGGTGACCGTGTCGGCGCCGGTGGCGTGGATGATCGCCCAGCAGCTCGCGGGCTGGGGCTCGATGATCGAAGTGCTGGGGCCGCCGTCGGTCCAGGCGGAGCTCGCGCGGATCGGCGCGGAACTGGTCGAGCGTTACGCGACGCCGGCGCGGTAACCCTGCGGGCTGACGCCGTGTTCGCGTTTGAACGCGGTGCTGAGCGCGAACGAGCTGCCGTAGCCGACCTGGCGGGCGACCGCGCCGATCGTGACGTCGGGATGCTGGCGCAGGAGATCCGCGGCGAGCGCGATCCGCCAGCTCGCGAGGTACGCCATCGGTGGTTCACCCACGGCGGCGGTGAACCTGCGGGCGAACGCAGCGCGGGACACTCCGGTGTCGGCCGCGAGGCTCGCCACGGTCCACGGTTCGGAGGGCCTGTGCTGCAACAGTTTCAGCGCCCGCCCGACCACCGGGTCGCTGTGCGCGCGATACCAGGCGGGCGCTTCGGCGCCGGGCCGGTCGAACCAGGTCCGCAGCGCGGCGACCAGGAGCAGGTCGAGAATCCGGTCGAGGACGGCTTCCTGACCGGGCGTGTCCTTGACGATCTCACCGGCGAGCAGCGGCACGAGCGGGTTGTCCCAGTCGTCGTCCCGCACGACCAGCAGTGACGGCAGCGCGTTGAGGAGCCGTTTACTGATCTCGCCTTCCAGCGGATAGGTGCCGGTGAGCAGGACGACGGGGCCGTCCGGATCGCTGCCCCACGTGCGGACGCCGAGATCGGAGAGCTCCGTGAGGTGCTGTCCGTCCGGGGTCAGGCATTCCTGCCCCGGCAGGATCATCGCCTGCGGAGGCGTGGCCGGGTCGTCCGCGACGAGATACGGGTCCGGGCCGCGCGCGATGGCGATGTCGCCGGTGCCGAGGCGGACCGCGTCCCCGTGTTCGGGCACGACCCAGGACTCTCCGCGGACCTGCGCCATCACCGTCAGCGGTGCTTCGTCCTCGATCCGCAGCGACCATGGCGGCGTCATGACCGACTTCAGCAGGAACGCGCCGCGAGCGCGGGGTCCGTCGAGTAGACCGGCGAGGGGATCCATACCGACCAAGTGTAGACGATGAAACATGGAACAGAGCCTTTGAACTATGTTCCGTCTCATTCGGAGGCGCTTGACTAGAGGCATGACAGAGACGAAGAACAACGAGACGGTCCTGGTTCTCGGCGCCACCGGCAAGACGGGGAGCCGGGTGGCGCAGCGCCTGACCGAGCGGGGCATCGAGGTCCGCAAGGCGTCGCGGCCCGGGTTCGACTGGAACGACCGCTCGACCTGGCGAGCGGCCGTCACCGGAGTCGGCGCGGCTTACCTGACCTACTACCCCGATCTGGCCTTCCCCGGTGCGGCCGAAGCGATCCGCGACTTCTCGAAGCTCGCCGTCGACCACGGCGTCCGGCGGCTGGTCCTGCTTTCCGGCCGCGGCGAGGAGGAGGCCGTGGTCAGCGAACAGGGAGTGCGTGACTCCGGTGCCGAGTGGACGGTCGTGCGGGCCAGCTGGTTCGCGCAGAACTTCAGCGAGCACTTCCTGCTGGAACCGGTGCTCGCCGGGGAGATCGTGCTGCCGGCCGGGCAGGTGACCGAGCCGTTCATCGACGTCGAGGACATCGTCGACGTCGTGGTGACCGCGCTGACCGCCGACGGGCACGACGCCGAGGTGTACGAGCTGACCGGGCCCCGATTGCTGGGTTTCGCGGACGCGGCGGCGGAAATCGGCAAGGCTTCGGGCCGGGAGATCCAGTACGTTCCGGTCTCCCCGGCGGAGTTCGCCGCGGGAGCGGCCGAACAGGGTGTGCCGGAGGAAGAGATCGAGGGCCTGACCGACCTGTTCTCCCGTGTCCTCGACGGCCGGAACGAATCCCTCACCGATGACGTCGAGAAGGTGCTGGGCCGGCCCGCGAGGGACTTCTCCGAGTACGCCGCGAAGGCCGCGGCCACCGGGGTCTGGAATCGATAGGGAGGCGACGGCAATGACGACGCTGAGCGAGATCGTCCTGATCGCGGCCGTCATCACGGCGGGGTTGATCGCGGGCTTGTTCTACGCCTACACGTGCTCGGTCATGCCAGGACTGGGCCGGGCCGACGCCCGGACCTATGTGACCGGGATGCGGGAGATCAACATCGCCATCCTCAACGGCTGGTTCGCGATCAGCTTCGGGGGCGCGCCATTGCTCGCCGCGGCGGCCGCGGCGCTGCACTTCCGGTCGGAGCTGCGGTCCGCTCTGCCGTGGCTCATCGCGGGGTTCGTCCTGCTGCTGGTGATGCTGATCGTGACGATGGCGATCAACGTGCCGTTGAACAACGCGCTCGAAGCCGGTTTCGCCGGTGACGACACCGACTTCGAGGCGCTGCGGGCGAAGTTCGAGGGCGTCTGGGAACGCTGGAACCTCGTCCGTACCTTGGCCGCGATCGGCGGCTTCGGTGCTCTGGTGGGCGGACTGATCGTGCACGTCCGCGCCTGACCGGGGTCAGGCGCGGAGGATCTCCAGGAGCTGCGGCGCGAACGCGGCGGCTTCGGCGGCGAAACCACCGTGGTCACCGGGGAAGTAGGTCGGCTCCACCCCGAGACGGCCGGCGGCGAGCACCGCGGCCTCATGTGCTGGCTGCCCGGCCGAGTCCTTGCCGACACCGACGACCATCCGGGTCGCCGACGCCTTCAAGGCCGCGTAGTCCGGGGTGTAGTTCCCGATCATCGTCATCAGGTGGACGATGAAGAACTCCATGTTCTTCCGCATCTCCGGCGGGAGAGCACCCTCGCCGGCCTCGAAACCGGCATCGGCGAGGAACTTCGCCATCGCCGCCTCGATCCCGTGCTCGCGGTGGATGTTCAGCAGCTCGTCGGGATCGACGTCGGGCTGCTCGTCCAGCAGGCTCGTCAGCGGTGGTTCGTGCGCGACGAGCGTCCGTACCCGCCCGGGATGGCGGACGACGAGCTCGAAGGCCTGCATGCAACCGCCGCTGGACGCGAAGATCACCGCGGGTTTGGGACTCACGCTGTCGAGCAGGCGGAGCGCGTCGTCGGTGTGGACCTCGATCCGCTGCTCCTCGCCGGGATCGTCGAGGGTGCTGCGGGAGATCCCGCGCGGGTCGTAGGTGATCACCGTGTACTGCTCCGCGAGCAGGCCCGCGATCGGCGCGAACATACCGGAATCGGCCGCGCCACCGGGGATGCACAGCAGCGTCGGCCCCCTGCCGGTGACGGTGTGGTGCAGCCGGGCGCCGGGAACGTCGAGAACGGCCATCGGATGACCCCTTCCTCTGTCGGGACTTGTCACCCGGCCGACGAACGGCGACACCGGGGACAGACACCCGGTGTCAGGAGATTTCGGCGAGTTTTCGCGACAGGTAGGCGCGCTCGACGTCGGTACCGGCGAGCGCCAGCGCCTCGCGGTAGGCGCCGGCGGCCTCCTCGATTCGGCCGAGGCGCCGCAGCAGGTCCGCACGGGTCGCGGGAAGCAGGTGGTAGCCCGGAAGACTGCCGGCGAGCTTGTCGACAGAGGGCGGCGATCTGCGCCCAGTCGGTCTCGGCCGCGTGGGCCGCGGTCGTGTGGCAGGCGGCGATGGCGGCCTGGACCTGGTACTGCCCGGCGACGCCGTGGCGGAGCGCGGACTCCAGCAGTTCGGTGCCCTCGGCGATCTCGGCGGTGTTCCAGCGGCCGCGGTCTTGGTCTTCGAGCGATACGAGGGTGCCTTCATCGTCGACGCGTGTGGAACGGCGGGCGTCGTGCAGGAGAAGCAAGGCCAGCAGTCCGAGGACCTCCGGTTCACCGGGCATCAGGTCCGCGAGGATCCGGGCGAGCCGGATGGCTTCCGCGGACAGGTCGGGCCGGAGCAGATCGGTTCCGGCGCTGGCCGAGTAGCCCTCGTTGAACAGCAGGTACAGCATGCCCAGTACCGCGGCCGTACGTTCGGGCAGCAGCTCCGCCGGTGGTACCCGGTACGGGATGCCCGCGGTGCGGATCTTCCGTTTCACCCGGACCAGCCGCTGAGACATCGTCGCCTCGGAGACGAGGAACGCGCGGGCGATCTCGGCGGTCGTGAGCCCGGCCAAGGTCCGCAGCGCGAGGGCGATCTGGCCTTCCAGCGACAGGGCGGGGTGGCAGCAGGTGAAGATCAGCCGGAGCCTGTCGTCGTGGACGCCGCTCTCGTCCCACTGCGGCTCGGCGGGAACGTCCAGTTGGGCCGCTTCCCGCAGTTTCGCCGCGCCGACCGCCTCACGCCGGATCCGGTCGGTGGCCCGGTTACGCGCCGCCGTGGTCAGCCACGCGCCGGGTTTCGCCGGGACGCCGTCGCGGGGCCAGGTGCGCAACGCGAGCGCGAACGCCTCCTGGAGGCATTCCTCGGCCAGATCCCAGTCGCCGGTGACCCGGATCAGGGTGGCGATCACCTGTCCCGACTCCTCCCGGTACGCCCGGGTGATCGCGGCGTCGAGTTCGGTGGTCACCGCAGCAGTCCTTCCAGGAGCGGGACGATCTTCTCCGGCGGCGGGTACGCGGTGACCTCGTCGCGCAACCGCGCGGCCGCCTCCCGGTAGGACGGTTCCCTCAGCACCGTGGTCACGGCGTCGCGGATGTCTTCCGGCGTGGCTTCGAGGACGTCGAGGACGGTGCCGAGCCCGAGTTCGGTGACCCGGTCGCCGTTGTGGGGCTGGTCGGCGCCCATCGGCAGCAGCACCATCGGCAGCCCGTGGGCGATCGCACCCAGCAGGCTGCCCGAACCGCCGTGGGTGAGGGCCGCGTCGCAATACGGGAGGACGTCGTCCTGCGGCAGGTACCTCGTGAGGTGGACGTGCTCCGGTTGAGGGCCGAACTCGGCGGGATCGATGAGGTTTCCGACGGTCACCACGCAGGTCGCGTCGACCTCCCGCAGGCCGGCCAGCGCCCGGGCGAACAGGTCGCCGGATTCGGTGTTGAAGATCGTGCCAAGGGTGAAATAGACCGTCTTGCGTCCCTCGACGTACCAGTCCGGCACCGGCCCACGACCGGGAACGGGATCGTGGAACGGCTGTGCGGTCGGCGGCAGCGGGAACCGTGAATCGCGGAAGCTCGCCGGGAACGGTGAGAGCACGAGATGCCGGTAGGCCATGTCGAGGTTCCGCTGCGGGGGAAGCCCGTGGGCCGCGCGGACCTCGTTGAGCGCGTCGTCGACCAATCCTGGACGGATGAGGACGCCCGCCGCGGTGACCAGGACGGTCGCGTGAGGGAGACCGAGCCGTTCGGCCGCGATCATCGCGCCGTGATCGGCTTCGTCGCAGACCAGCAGATCCGGTGTCCAGTCCTCGCAGAGCGCCAAGACGTCCTTCGCCCGCAGAGGTGCGGTGCGACGAATGAACCCGTCACGGAGGTCGGCGTCTTCGCGGTCCCTGTCGACGGGCAGCAACGGCCGACGACGGCCGTCACTGCCGAGATTCGGCCCCGACGGGAACGCGGCGAAACCCGTCGCTTCGACGATCGGGACCATGAACGGCTCACCGGTGAACGCGATCGTGTGGCCCGCGTCGGCGAGCGCGTGGGCGAGGGGGAGCAGCGGCCGGAAGTGACCGTTGCCGCCGGCGAAGGCGAACAGGACACGCATGCGATCGACCCTATCGGCGGTCCCACCGGCGTTGCCTCGCTTTTGGCGCGGGCGGGCAGCGCTACCCTGCTGCGGTGATCGATACGGACGCCGACGAGGTCCGGCTGTGCGCGCTGGAAGGCTGCGAGAATCCCTTGCCCCCGCCCGCGGTGGACGCCGACGGGAAACGCAAGGGCGGCAGGCCTTCGGCCTACTGCAGCAAGACCCACGCCGACGCCGCGTCGCGCGCCCGGCGGGCGGCCGCCGTGGCGAGCGTGGCCGATCCGCTGCTGGAGGTCCGGCGGATCGCCGACGAGTTCACCCCGGCCGCGGCGTCGCTGGTGGAATTGCTGGACGCCATGCGTTCCCGATTCGACAACGCCGCCGAAGCCGCGCTGGGACGGGTCACCGAAGCCGAAACCGACGCGGCCGCGGCGCGGCGTGAAGCCGAGGACGCGCAGCAGGCCGCGGCGAAGGCCGACACCGCCCGTGCGACGGCGTTGGCCGCGTCCCGCGACGACAAGATGGCCAAGGCCAAAGCGGAACGCACCGCCGAGCAGGCCTTGAAGGACGCGGAGGAGACCCGCCAGCGTTCGTGGGCCGAAGTCGCCGCGCACGAACGGGCCAGGGGCGCCGCGGAAGCAGCGACCGTGGCGGCCGAACGCGCCCGCGACGCATTGGTCTCCGACCTCCGGACACTGCGCGAGGACTTCGCCGCCGTCCGGGAGGAGAAGACCCGGCTGGCGGCGGAGCTGGGCGAGCGCGACACGGCACTCGCCCGTGCGGTCGCCGAGCTCGAAGCACTGCTGGACCGGCTCGACGAAGCGAAGGCCAGGGCGACGGTGTCCGAAAAGGACTGTGCCGCCGCGCGGGAGGAATCGGCCGGGCTCCGGGGCGAGCTCGACCGCGTCCGCGCGTCGCTTGCGGAAGAACACACGGCCAGGAGCCTCGCCGAAGCCCGGGCGACGGCGCTGGCCGAAGAACTGGAGCGCGCGCAGGCCCGTGCCGTCGCGGATCAGGCGCGGTACGACGACGTAGTCCGGCAGCTGGCCGAGCTCGCCCGCCCTCCGGTCATCGAAGAATCGCCCAAATCGCCTGTGGAGGCCCCCGAGCTCAAGTAGAGTCCAGCGGCTGTGAGCGGGTACGAGGTCGAGATCGGTCAGCTGCGGAACGCGGCCAAGGCGGCGGGGTCCGCCGCGGACCAGGCCAGGGCCGTGGAACCGGGCAATGGCCTGGACGCGATAGCGACGGCGCTGCCCGGCGGTGAGGCCGCGAAGAACGCGCCCACTCTGGCGTCGACGTTCACCGAGCGCGCGAAGGGGTGGGCCGGCGAGATCGACGGCTGGAGCGACTCGATCACGAAGGCCGCGAACACCTACTCCGAAAACGAGAACTCCGCGAAGGAGGCTTTCGGAGGATGACGATCGGCTACGACGACGTCCGCAAATGGGACGCCGAGGCGCTCGACACGGCGGCAACCAACCTGGCTGGGCGGCGGGACAAACTCATCGGGTTGCAGGACGAACTCGACGACGCCCGGAAACTGCCCGACTGGCACGGCCCGGCCGGTGAGAACGCGCGCAGTTCGCTAGGTGACACGCGGAACAAGGCCGAGGTGCTGGTCGCGGAACTGTCCGCCGTCGAAACCGCCCTGCAGAACGCGTCGGACGAGGTGACCGCCCTCAAGAGCAGGGTCGCCAACAACGACTCCCTCGCCCACACCTACCAGTTCCGCATCGCCGCCGACGGGGCGCTCGTGGACGACAAGCCTGCCGACCCGCCCCCGAAATCGCGGTTCGAGGCCGAAGAGTACGCCGAGTCCCGGCGGCACCGCGAAACCATCAAGAAGCAGCTGGAGCAGGAGACCAAGGCGATCCTCACGGCGGCGAACAACATCGACGTCGCCCTCGCCCGCGTGATGCAACTCGCGCAGGACGGCAAGGTCAGCGACGACGGCGCGACCACCCTCGCGGGAGCGAAGAAGAGCGGGGAGATCGACGCCAAGGTGATCGAGATGGAGCAGTCCCTGCGCGAGGCGGGACTGCTTACCGGGCCACCCGCGTCCGGGCACTACCGGCGGTGGCTCGAGAACGCCGTACGCCGGGGCGTATCGATCGACACCATCAAGAAGATCGCCGACGAACACGACATCACGCCCGAGGATTTCAAGGTCCTCGACGGTATGGAAGAGATCCGCGAGGACGAAGACGGCGACGGGACCTTCAAGTCGTACTTCCTGATGCCGACCGGCATCAGCGGGGACGACGCCGCCAAGGCCGTCCGGATGACCTACATCCTGAACGCGGGCACCGACTACGGGACCGAAGGCGAGAAGACCGACTTCGCGCCGACGCCGTACGGATCCGAGGAGCTGCGGCGGATCAGCGAGCGGCAACGGGAGAACTCCTGGAGCTACGACGACGACGTCGGCTTCGTGCACGGCAACGGCGGGCGGCTGGTGACCACCCCCAACGGCATGATGATGGGTCTCGGCGGGAACCTCATCCAGGACCAGTTCAGCCAGCAGGGCGGAACCGCCTGGGGCGACACGTTCATGCTGAACATCGACGACGCGAAGGATCCGGCGCAGCAACTGCGGGAGGTCGTGAAGTCGGGTCACGCCTGGTACGAGGACGACAACGGCGCGTCCCAGGGTTCGCTCGACCTGGACCGGCTGCTGCACCACGAGGAGCGCCACTCCCAGCAATGGGCGCGCGAAGGTTATGCCGGCTTCCTCGCCTCCTACGCGTGGGAGCAGGTCACCGGCGGCAACGAAACCGAGGAAGACGCGGGACTCACCGATGGCGGATACCACTAGGGCGTCGCGCGTCGCCTGCGCCGCCGCGCTCGTGCTGGCGGTGACCGCGGCGTGCGACACCAAGGCACAGTTCGCGCCGTCGCTGCCACCGGAGGCCGGGTTCCGCGTGGACGACGGCGTCCTGAAACTGTGGACCGGCACTCCGTGCGAGGGCGTCACCGGCCTGAGGCTGACGTTCGACTCCGGCACCCAGGCGAGCACCGAGCAGGTCTGGTCGGCGCCCCAGCCGGGGGTGCGGGTCGAGCGCCTGGACCTGCTCGGGGTGTCCTTTCCGGACACCGAGAGCCCGCTCCAGGTGCGGACACTGCTGCCCGCGGGGTACGACTGGACCAAGGCGGGTTCGATCAGTGTCGCCGTCGACGGCCCTAAAGCGAACGGCGCCAAGGCCGACGTCGCCCAGGTGCTGCGGGAATCGGCCCAGCATCCGGCCGGGACCTACCTGTTCGGCCGGAGCGGCTGGCTCGACGCGGCGGGTGTCGAGCGGGAGAACCGGAAGTCGTTCCTGACCGTCTGCACTCCCGACCCGAAGTGACCGATATGGACAGCACATCGCGGACGGTGTTACGACGCGTCGTGCTCGGCGCGTTCGTCTGCGTCGCCGCGGTGATCGTGCTGCTCGTCGCCCGCGTGGTGCTCAGCGCGACCGGCTTGTCCTTCGATCCGCACGGCTACGGGATGTTCGGGGGAATCCTGTTCACGGCGGTCCTGACGCCGGTCGCGCTGGCGCTGTGGCTGGTCTACCGCGTGCTGCGACGACGCGGCAAGTGACCTATGCGGCTTACGGCTGCGGGTCCGTGAATGCCCCCTTCCCTCGGCTCAGCCGAGGAAACTCGACCTTCACACCTTCCCGAGTACATGAAGGCCCCCTTCCTTGCGCCAGGCGCAAGGAAGGGGGCCTTCATGTACTGCCACGCGCTCAGGACGGCAATTCGACCCCCGAGGCACCGGAGTCGCCGTTCACCAGCTGCTCGACCCCGTCCAGGATCCGCGCCAGCCCGAACCGGAAGGTGTGCAGCGGCGCGCTCGCCGCACCGTGCGTCTCCCCGGCCGCCTGCCCGATCCGCGCCGCGAGCGGGAACAGCCCGGCGTCGGCCTCGGGGATCTCCGCGAGCACCGGCGCGCTGGCCGTCCACCACTCCAGGTCCGTCATCCCGGATCGCCGCACGAGACTCGCCGATTCGACCGAACCGCGTGCGATGCCCTGGACGAACCCGTTGACCATCGCCACGACGGCGTCCATCTCCAGGTCGGTGAGGCCGATCGCGTCGACGGCCTTCAGCTCGCGTTCGTGTTTGGCGAAGGTGTGCGGGCCGAGGGGGAGACGGCCGGTGGTGAGCTGGAGCATCCACGGATGCCGGTGGTACATCTCCCACGCGTCCTCGGCGAGGATCGTCATCGTGACCCGCCAGTCGTGACTCTCCGGCGGATCGGTCAATTCGCCGTGGACCCGGTCGATCATCAGGTCGAGCAGTTCGGCGCGGCCGGGGATGTAGGTGTAGATCGTCATGGGGGAGACGCCGAGCTTCTCCGCGCCCCGGCGCACCGACAGCGCGGTGATGCCCTCGGTGTCGGCGAGCTCGATCGAGGCGGTGACGATCTCCTCGACGGTGAGCTTCGGCTTGGGGCCGCGACGAGGCTTCTCGCGTACGCCCCAGAGCAGTTCGATGGTCCGCCGTGGATCGCCCGTGCCGGTGTGGTCCGCGTCCGTCATCACGTTCTCTCTACGGTGTACAGAGTTGTGTTATCCTGAACTGTACACCGTACAGAGATTGGGGTTGAGTGGCGTCTCACGACGGTTTCGGCAGTGTCGTTTTCGAACCGAATAATCCCCCTCGGACCAGCGGATTCGTCTTCTGGAACGCGGACGGGAACACGCCGGGGACCGGGGAGGTGACAGTCGCCCTGCCCGAGATCGTCACGGTGCCGTGCGTACGGCTCCCGATGGCCGAGGCGCTCCCCGCGCTGCTGCGGCTCCGTGAAAGCGACGATCCCTCCGCGCGGTTCTGGGGCACCGCGGCCACGGCGGCGTTGAAGCTGGCCGAGGCGGGCAGGCTGCTGCCCGGGCTCACGGAGTCCGATGTGGACGCCTGGCGCGCGGGCCCGCTGGAACCCGCCGACGCCGCCTGGCTACGCGAGCTGTCCGAGGCGATGCCTGCCAGGGCGAGGGCGATCCCGGGCGAGGGAAACCTGCTCCCCGCGCGGTATCCGTTGCTGCGCGCGTTCCTCGACGCGGTGGCCGACACCCTTCCCCGCACGCCTGCGGCCGCGCAGGCGGCGGGCGTCAAGGCCTTCGCCGCCGCGCCCGCGCATCGTGTCCCGCAGTTGCGTGACTGGGCGGCCGAGGTCGCTGCCGGGCTGGACTCCGGGGTCCGGGTCTCGGTCCGGATCGAGGCACCGGGCGACGACTTCACGAGCGGCCGGTTCAGCGGGGTCGTCCAGGTGCACAGCCTCGCCGACCCCGGCGTCCTGATCGACGCCGCCGCGCTCTGGGCAGGCGACGACCGATTCGGCCCGCGAGCACGGATCGACGTCATGCTGGCCCTTCGCCGGGCGGCGCACCTGTGGCCTCCGCTGGAACCCCTGCTCGGCGCCGCGGTGCCTGACGAGGTCGGGCTCGGCGACGCCGACATCACCGAACTGCTCACCACCGCCGCGCCCCTGCTGGCCACGGCGGGCATCGACGTGCACTGGCCCGCCGATCTCGCGCGCGACCTGAGCGCGAAGGCCGTCGTCGGCGGCGGTGACGCGCCGCCGGCGGACCTTCCGTCGTTCTTCGCCGGTGGCACCCTGCTGCAGTTCGACTGGCAGCTCGCGCTCGGCGGCGCACCGCTCACCGCGGCCGAGATGGACGCGCTGGCCGAGGCGCACCGCCCTGTCGTGCGGTTGCGTGATCAGTGGGTCCTCGTCGACCCGGCGCTGGCGGCGAAAGCGCGAGATCGCGCGCTGAAGCCGCTCACGCCGATCGACGCGCTCGGCGCCGCCTTGAGCGGGACGGCCGAGGTCGACGGCGAACGCGTCGACGTCCTCACCGACGGCTGGCTCGCCGCGTTGCGGGAACGGCTTCTCGCCCCACCGGAACCGCAGGCGCCCCCGCGCGGACTGGCCGCGACCCTGCGCGACTACCAGATGCGCGGCCTGCAGTGGCTCACCGCCATGACCTCGATCGGGCTCGGCGGCTGTCTGGCCGACGACATGGGTCTCGGCAAGACGATCACGCTGATCTCGCTGCATCTGCATCGCGATGCCGGGCCCACGCTGGTCGTCTGCCCGGCATCGCTGCTGGGGAACTGGGAACGGGAGATCACCAAGTTCGCCCCCGGTGTCCCGGTGCGCCGGTTCCACGGCACCGAACGCTCGCTCGACGACCTCGGCGGCGGCTTCGTGCTCACGACGTACGGCACCCTGCGCGTCGACCCGGAACCGCTGCGCGCCGTCCACTGGGGACTGCTGGTCGCCGACGAGGCGCAGCACGTCAAGAACCACCGCTCCGGCACGGCGAAGGCGTTGCGGACGCTGACGTCGTCGGCGCGGGTGGCGCTGACGGGAACCCCGGTGGAGAACAACCTCGCCGAGCTGTGGGCGATCCTGGACTGGACGACACCGGGACTGCTCGGGACCATGGCCGACTTCCGCCGGGTGTGGGCGAAACCGGTCGAGTCCGGTAAAGATCCGGAGGCCGCGGAGAGCCTGTCCCGGCTGGTCCGCCCGTTCCTGTTGCGGCGCCGCAAATCCGATCCGGGGATCGCGCCGGAGCTGCCACCCAAGACCGAGACCGACCGGCCGGTGACGCTCACCGCCGAGCAGGCGGCCTTGTACGAGGCGACGGTGCGCGAGCTGATGGCCGAGATCGCCGGCAGCGAGGGCATCGCGCGCCGCGGCCGGATCGTCAAGCTGCTCACCGGGCTCAAACAGATCTGCAACCATCCCGCTCAATACCTCAAGGAGCCGTCGGAAGCGGTACTGGACGGGCGGTCGGGCAAACTCGAACTGCTCGACGAACTCCTGGGCACGATCCTCGCCGAGGACGGGTCGGTGCTGGTGTTCACCCAGTACGTCGCCATGGCGCGGCTGCTGGAACGCCATCTCGCGCAGCGCGGCATCGGCACGCAGTTGTTGCACGGCGGCACCCCGGTACCCAAACGCGAGGAGCTCGTGCGCCGGTTCCAGGCCGGTGAGGTGCCGGTGTTCCTGTTGTCGCTCAAGGCGGCGGGGACCGGGCTCAACCTGACCCGTGCCGATCACGTCGTGCACTACGACCGCTGGTGGAATCCCGCGGTGGAGGACCAGGCGACCGACCGCGCGTACCGGATCGGGCAGACCAGGCCGGTGCAGGTGCACCGGCTCATCGCCGAGGGCACGGTCGAGGACCGGATCGCGGCGATGCTGCGGGAGAAACGCGCGCTCGCCGACGCGGTGCTCGCCGGTGGCGAGGCCGCGCTGACCGAACTGACCGACGCCGAGCTGGCCGATCTGGTCGAGTTGAGGAGCCGCCGATGAGCACGCCAGACGACCGCGTCCGCGGTTTCCCCGCCTTCGGAGCTCAAGGCGGGCGTGGGCAGTTCGCCCGCTCGTGGTGGGGGCGCGCGTGGATCAGCGCGATGGAGGACACCGCGCTGGATCTGCGTCAGCTCAAACAGGGCCGCAAGTACGCCGCGGCGGGCCGGGTCGGTCCGATCACGGTCAGCCCGGGGCGGATCGCCGCCGTGGTCGACGACCAGGAGGGCCAGTACCGCACCGAGGTCCGGCTCGCGGAGCTGACCGCCGACGAGTGGGACCGGTTCCTCGACCGGGTCGCCTCGCGTGCCGGGCATCTCGCCGCGTTGCTGGACCGGGACATGCCGCACGACCTCGTCGAGGCCGCCGACGACGCCGGAGTGCACCTGCTGCCCGGGATCGGTGACCTCGACCCGGACTGCGACTGCCCCGGCTGGGAGCTGCCGTGCCGTCACGCCGCGGCGCTGTCGTTCCAGGCCTCGTGGCTGCTCGACGCGGACCCCTTCGTGCTGCTGCTGATGCGCGGCAAGGGGGAGGGGGAACTACTCGACGAATTGCAGCGGCGCAACGCCCCGCGGTTCGTGCGCACGGGGGACGACGGCATCGACGCCGAGCGCGCGTACGCCGACGAGCCGGGTCCGTTGCCGGATCTCGACGGGTTCGCGCCCACCGGAGGCCCGACCGTGCCGGGCGCGCCCGATATCCCGGCCGAGACCTTCGCCCTGCTGATCGCCAACGCGAGCCAGATGGCCGGCGCGCTGCTCGTGTCGCAGCCGAAGCTCACCCGTAAGCAGGACGCCGTCCGTCTGGCCGCCACCCGTCCGGAGGTCGCCGACAGGCTGCGCCCGGCCGAGAGGGGTGAGGACTTCGACCGCGCGGTGCTCGCCTGGCGGCACGGTGGCCGCACTGGTCTCGACGTCCTGGAGACCACGTGGACCCCGCCACCGCAGGCGATGGGCCGGGCACGGGCCGCCTTCGCCGAGGTCGTGGACGACCCCGCCGAGGGGCTGGACGTCGAACGGAACCACTGCACCGTCCACGGAACCGGCGTGCAGGTGCGGCTGGGCAAGGACGGGCTCTGGTACCCGTACCGGGATCAGTGGCCCGCCGGTCCGCCCGAAGCCGATCCCGGTGCGTTGTTCGCCGCGTTGCTCGGCTGATCCCACTGCCGTCCTCGCCGCAGCTGATCCAGGTGCGGCGAGGACAGGTGGAGGATCCGATACCGGACTTCGTCCGTTTCAGGCGCCTCACCGGTCCACAGGGTGTAGCGGACGACCTGCCACGTCCGCGGATCGACGGCCAGCGCGCCCGAATGCGCGCCGTCCCGCCGCAGGTGCTCGCGCAGCCCGTCGAGAGCCTCGCCGAGGAAGGCGACCGGGTCGGTCTCGTCGGGGATCCGCACGACATGCTTTCCCGCCGTGACCGGGGCCGAGCCGAACGCGGGTCCCTCCTCGAACCCGAGCACGGTCCAGTGCTGCACGGCGGGACGCCCGAAGGATTCGACGATGCCGCTGAACGGGCCGCCGAACAGGAAGGCGTTCATCCCGGCCTCGTCGTGCCACAGGTAGAAGGGCGAGTACTGGTTCAGCGTCGAGCCGTCGACGCCGCGCTCGCGGATCCCGTAGACCTTCAGCCCCAGGCCGCCGAAGTCGTCGAGCAGATGCCCGCGCGTGGCGACGCGCTCGCGGATGATGCCCATGTCGTAATCGGCGGGGAGAGTGATCTCGTACTGCATCGCATGCATGCCGTACATACTAGTAGGTACAGAAACCGTTACTTCCGGTTGAGCCGGATGATCCCTTCGCTGCCCCGTACCGCGACGACGACGATCACCTGCCGGTTGATCTGGTGGACCGCTCCCGCCGGACCGGACATCGCCCCGCCCATCCCACCGGAGGCCGGGGCGAGGCCCACCTTCCCCGCCTGGACCGTGACCGAGAGCGGACCGGCACCGCCGTCGTTGGGAACCTGGTCGCCGGTCCGCACCAGCACCTCGCACTCACCGTCGGCGCAGGCCCTCAGGTCCCGTCCGTCCGCCGCCACGAACGGCGCGCCCGACGGGGCCGCCGCGTCCATCATCGGCACACTCTCCGCGGAAGGCGTCGAACTCGCCGCGGCGAAGATCGGCGTCGGCTCGGCCGCCGCGCAGCCGGCGGCGAACAGCGCCAAGGGGACCAGGGCCAGGCATCTTCGGCGATCGACCATGACCGAGGAACGTAGCCGACACACGCGCTCCTGGATGCACCCGAATTCCGCAATCCTGCGGCCGTTCGCAGTGCCCGGTGGCGGTCCGGCCGGGGGAACCGGCCGGACCGCCGCAGCACGTGGTCAGGCGGGCACCGAGAGTCCGAAAAGCGCGAAAGCGACGGTGAAACCGCCGACCTCGGCAAGGACTCACAGGCCTCACCGCGCCTCGGAGTTCAGGGCGCGGTCACCAGCCCTGAGCCGTCGTCGTGGAGGCCGGCACTCCGAGTAGCTCAGACCTCCGCGCGGGCAATGATCGCCCGCGCGTCCACTCCGGACGGAAGTGTCCCGAACGCGACACCCCAGTCGCCGCCGAGCCGCGACGCGCAGAACGCGTCGGCCACCGCCGGAGTCCCGTGCCGCACCAGCAGCGAACCCTGGAGCACGAGCGCCATCGACTCGACCAGCCGCCGTGCCCGGTACTCGATGTCCGACAGATCCGACAGCTCCTTGCGCAGCCTGCCCACCGCGTCGTCCAGCCGCGTGTCGGCGCCGGCCGCCTGCTCGACCTCCGTGAAATACGCCGCCACCGACTCCGGCTGCTTCGCCATCGCCCGCAACGCGTCGAGCGCCGCGACGTTGCCCGAACCCTCCCAGATCGACATCAGCGGAGCTTCACGGTAGAGCCGCGGCATCCCCGACTCCTCGACGTACCCGTTCCCGCCCAGACATTCCAGCGCCTCCACCGCGTGCGATGGGCCGCGTTTGCACACCCAGTACTTCGTCACCGCCAGCCCCAGCCGCCGGAACGCCTGTTCCTGCTCGTCGTCCGGCCGGTCGGTCGCCGACGCGAGCCGCATCCCGACCGTCGTCGCCGCCTCGGACTCCACGACGAGGTCCGCCAGCACGTTGCCCATCAGCGGCTGATCCACCAGATTCGCCCCGAACGCCCGACGATGCCGCGCGTGGTGGATCGCCCGCACGGCGCCGTACCGCATGCCCGACGCGCTCCCGACCGCGCAGTCCAGCCGGGTGTTGTTCACCATCTCGATGATGGTGCGCACCCCTCGGCCTTCCTCGCCGATCAGCCAGCCGATCGCGTCGTCGTACTCGATCTCCGACGACGCGTTGGACCGGTTGCCCAGCTTGTCCTTCAGCCGCTGCAACCGGATCCCGTTGCGCGTGCCGTCCGGCAGGACCCGGGGGAGCAGGAAACACGACAACCCGCCCGGCGCCTGGGCCAGCGTCAGGAACATGTCCGACATCGGCGCCGAGGTGAACCACTTGTGCCCGACGATCACATAGCCGCCGTCCCCGAGCGGACGCGCCGTGGTCGTGTTCGCCCGGACATCGGAACCGCCCTGCTTCTCCGTCATCGACATCCCGGCGATGAGCCCGCGCTTCGAACTCGGCTCACGCAACCCGAAGTCGTACTCCGTCGCCGCCAGCAACGGCTCGTACCGTGCGGACAGCTCCGGATTGAACCGCAACGCCGGAACCGCCGCGTACGTCATCGAAATCGGGCACGTGTGCCCCGCGTCGACTTGGCCCCAGACGTACATCTTCGCCGCCCGTGCCGCGTGCGCGCCCGGCCGGGAATCCCGCCACGGCGCCGCGTGCAGCCCATGCGACACCGCGACGTCCATCAGCTCGTGCCAGTACGGATGGAACTCGACCTCGTCGATCCGGTTCCCGACCCGGTCGTGCGTCCGCAGCACCGGCTCGTTCTCGTTGACCAGCCTTCCCCACTCCTGGGCCTGCTCGCTTCCGGCCAGCCTGCCGAGGGCGTGCACCTCGGCCACCGCCCAGCCCGCGTCCGCCCGTTCCAGCCCCTCCAGCAAAGCCGGATCGGCGGCGACGTCGTACTCCGCCAGCGGCGGGACCTGATTGGTGACCTCATGAGTGCTCGGCATCGGAACCTCCCAAGGAACGCAGGACGAAAGTGCGCAGCCCGGACACCTCGTCCGCACTGCCGGTGGTCAACGGGCCGATCAGCACCTCGGCGGCAGCCCCGACGAGCGCCGCCGCGGTGACGTCCGCGTCCTGGGCGGGCAGCACCCCGGAGCGGACGCCGTCGGCCACGTGCTGGGCCACGACGTCACGAAAGGCACGCCTGAACACCAGCCGCTCGGCCTCGATGGGCGCGTCGACGGGCTCGGCCAGCAGCGCGTACGCCATCCGCGGCGTCTTCAGTGCCCGGCTCGCGAAGGTGTCGAACACCGCCACGACCCGCTCGGCAGGCGTGCCGGGCCGCTCCGACACCTCACGCACCGCCTCGACCTCACGCGTGACGACCTTGCGGAACAACTCCACCACCAGCGCGGCCTTGGTGGGGTAGTGGCGGTACACGCTCCCCACCGCCACGCCCGCCCGCTCGGCGACCGCCGACACCGAGCAGCCCGCGTACCCGCGCTCGGCCAATTGCTCGATGGCGGCGGCGAGGACGGCGTCGCGCTGGGCGTCCAGACGCTCCTGGACCTTCGGTGTACGGCGATACGGCACCCAAGAAGTGAAGCACCGATTCACACCTTCAGTCAACGCACCCTGGCAAGCTCCTCCACCGCCTTGGCGATGCCCTTCTTGTCGTAGGCGCTCGTCGGCATGGTCGCCTCATGGGCATGCCGGACCACCCCGTCCCGGTCGATCAGCACACTGCCCGACTGCTGCAGCATCTTCTTCACCAGCCCGAACGCCTCATGCGGCGTGCCGTCCCGGCCCGAGACCACCCGGAGCGACAACCCGCGCTTCGCCCGCCACGCCTTGGCCTCCGCCCGGCCCTCGGGAACCGCCACCAGCACCCGCACACCGGCGGCCGCCAGCTCCTCGGAACGCGCCGCCAGGTCCTTCACATGGCCGGTGCACACAGGACACGTGGTCGAACGCATGAAATAGATCAGCACGCTTGCCGTACCGCGGAACTCCGAAAGCCGCACGACATGCCCAGTCGTGTCCTCCAGCGCGACGTCAGGGACCGTGGAACCGATTTCGAGCATGAAAACTCCTCAACGGAAGATCAGGAAGCGGGGTTGTCGAGAAGCGCACGGACCGTCGCCCGCGCACGGTGCAACCGGGACTTCATCGCGGCCGTGCTCAACCCGAGCGCGTCCGCGACCACCCGGCCCGGATGCCCTTGGATGTCACGCATGATCAAGACGCGACGCTGGTCCGCCGGCAACTCGGCGATCGCCGCCGCCACCCGCTGCGCCTCCAGCCGATCCAGCGCGTCTTCCTCGGCCGAAACCATCGCGACCGACTCCGCCGGAGCCCCGCCACGCAACGCCCGGCGGGCCCGCCGAAGGCATTCGTTGCGCACGATCCGGAACATCCACGACGCGAGCGCACCCGTCGCACGCAGCGTGCCGATCTTCCGGTACAGGATGATCAACGCCTCCTGCGCCGAATCCTCCGCGTCCTCCGGTGAAGCACACAGAGACCGTGCGAACCGCTGCACATGCGGATGGGAACCCGAGACCAAAGCGGCGATGGCGGACGCGTCCCCGCCCTGCGCCGCCACGATCAACGACTCCCTCGGCCACTCGGCCTCCACGACAACCTCCTCCTGCGCCGGGCTTGTCCCGGCCCCTACAAGAGCCACGACCCTCGCGAAAGGATTCAGCGCCCTCCACGTGACCCCGCTCACCCCAGCGGGCACACCACGAACCCCGCGTCACCCGATGGCATGATCGCCGCTATGACATGGACCGCCCCCGAGGTCACCCGGCCGTCCGGCGACACCGCCGCCGACGAGCGGATCCTCCTGCCCTCCCTGCTGGCCTGGCACCGCAGCACGTTCCTCCACAAACTCGCCGGCCTCACCGGAGAACAGCTCGCCACGGCGTCGGTCCCACCGTCGAACATGACCCTCCTCGGCCTCATCCGGCACCTCGCCAAGGTCGAACGCTTCTGGTTCCGCCTGCGCTACGCCGCACAGGACATCGAACCCCTCTACGACCCCGCCCTCGGCAAGGACCACGACTTCGAAGTCCTCGACGCCGCCAAAGCCGAAGAGGCGTACGACATCCTCCTCGAAGAGATCCGCCTCGCCGACGAAGCCGCCGCCGAAGGATCCCTCGACGACACCTTCGACCTCGGCGGGAACCCGTTCTCGCTGCGCATGCTGTACCTCCACATGATCGGCGAATACGCCCGCCACAACGGCCACGCCGACCTCATCCGCGAACGCGTCGACGGCCACACGGGAGCCTGACCATGGACTACGGATTCGTCGGCGCGGGCGAGATCACCGCCGCCATCGTCGAAGGCCTCAGCAAGGACATCACCGATCCGCCCTCGATCTTCCTCTCACCCCGCAGCCGCAGCGTCGGCCAAGAACTCTCGGCACGCTTCGCCAACGTCGAAGTCCGCGACAGCAACCAAGCCGTCCTCGACAGCGCCACGACGATCATCCTCGCCGTCCGCCCGCCGATCGCCGAAGAAGTCCTCCGAGGCCTCACCTTCCGGCCCGACCACATCCTGATCAGCGCCCTCGCCGGCGTCCCCCTCGACCGGCTGCGCGACTGGGCCACCCCCGCCCGCGAAGTCGTCCGGAGCATCCCGCTGCCCCCGGCCGCCCGACGCCAAAGCCTCACCGCGATGTACCCCGACAACCCCGAAGCCCGAGCCCTCTTCGACAGCATCGGTGGCAGCGTCGTCCCCGCCGCGGAGAAGGACCTCGACGTCTTCAGCGGCGCCACGGCCACCTTCGCCGCCCACCTCGACTACCTCGGCACCATCGCCGCCTGGATGACCGACCAAGGCATCGAGGACACCACGGCGACCGCCTTCACCCGGCACATCTTCGGCCAGCTCGGACACGCCCTCGTCCAGCAGAGCGGCTCCCTCGAAACCCTCACCGGCAAACACATGACCCCCGGCGGGCTCAACGAACAATTCCTCACCGACCTGCGCACCAACGGCGTCCCCGACACCGTCCGCCAGGCCCTCGACGGAATCCTCGCCAGGCTGCGAGACCAGTGATCGTCGTCGACAGGCTCCGGGCCGCCGGATGCGTCTTCGCCGAAGACGAGGCCCGCCTGATCACCGCCGAAGCACGTACACCCGGCGAACTCGACACCATGGTCCAGCGCCGCGTCGACGGCGAACCACTCGAAGTCATCCTCGGCTGGGCCGAATTCCACGGCCTCCGCATCACCGTCGAACCCGGCGTCTTCGTGCCACGGCAACGCTCCGAACTCCTCGTCCGCCACGCCGCCACCCTCGCCGGACCAGGAGCGGTCGTCCTCGACCTCTGCTGCGGAACCGGCGCGCTCGGCGCGGCCGTCGCCGCCGAACTCGGCGACATCCGGCTCTACGCGGCCGACATCGAGCCCGCCGCCGTCCGCTGCGCCCGCATCAACGTCGCCGAGGCCGGGGGAGAGGTCTTCGAGGGCGACCTCTACACACCGCTTCCCGCGACGCTGAGAGGCCGCGTCGACATCCTCGTCGTCAACGCCCCATACGTCCCGACCGACGCCATCGCGATGATGCCGCCCGAAGCACGCGACCACGAACCCCGCGTCGCCCTCGACGGCGGGCACGACGGTGTCGACGTCCACCGCCGCGTCGCCGCCGAGGCCGCACAATGGCTCGCACCGGGCGGGCACCTGCTGATCGAAACCGGCGAAGGTCAAGCCGCCTGGACCGCGGAAGCCATGGCACACAACGGATTGACCCCCGAAGTGATCACCGACGACGACCTGTACGCGACGATTGTCGTCGGTGCCAGGGGATAGGGTCGCCGCCGTGACCGACTACCTCCAAACGACCCGCACCGCCTACGACACGGTCGCGGCCGACTACGCCGAACTCCTCCGCGACCACCTCGCCGGATCCACCTGGGACCGCGCCGTGCTCGGCGCCTACACCGAACTCGTCCAGGCCGCCGACGGCGGCCGCGTCGCCGAAATCGGCTGCGGACCCGGCCGCATCACCGAACACCTCCACCGGCTGGGGCTCGACATCCACGGCGTCGACCTCTCGCCGGAAATGGTCGCCGTCGCCCGGAAGTCGTATCCGCACCTGGACTTCCAGGTCGGAGAGATGCCCGGATTGTCCATTGAGGACGGCGCCCTGGCCGGCGTCGTCGCGTGGTACTCCATCATCCACACACCACGAGAGCGGCTGCCGGAGATCTTCGCCGACTTCCACCGCGTCCTCGCCCCGGGCGGCCACCTGCTCCTGGCCTTCCAGGTCGGCGACGAAGTACGCCACATCGAGCACGCGTACGGGCACGACATCTCCTGCGACGCCTACCGCTTGTCACCCGAGAAGATCACCGAGCAGCTAGGGGAGGCGAAGTTCAGCATGCTCTCCACCCTCGTCCGCGAACCGTCGGAGGAGTTCGAAAGCACGCAACAGGCCTACCTGATCGCCCGCAAGCAGTAGCTCAAGGACGCCGGGCCTCGACGAGCCAGGCCGCCGAGCCGTAGAAAACGCCTCGGTCGGTCTGGTGCTCGGCCAGATCGGCTCGCAAGGCGGCCACGGCAGCGGCACGCGCGGCCTCGTCCAGATCGCTCAACCGGCCGCCATGCTGCTCGACGATGAAGTCGGCCGCGTCGTCCACGTCCCGGCCGAAGTACATCGGCTTGTCCACCGCGGTGCACCGGACGTCGGAGTACCCGGCCGAGACCAACAACTTCTCGGTCTCGGCCGGGTCGCTCAGCGCGAGATCCGCCGACGGCACCTCACGACCCGCCGCGAAGATCGTCCGGAACGTGGTGATCCACTCGTTGAGCCGGAACGGCTGCCACGTCAGCAGCACCAGACGCCCACCAGGCCGGGTCGCCCTGGCCAGGTTGGCGAACGCCGCCAGGGGAGTGCCGAAGAACATCGAGCCGTGCCTGCTGATCACCACATCGAACCGCGCCTCGCCGAACGGATGGATCTGCGCGTCCACCTGTTCGAAAGAGACATTGCGAACACGTTCCTCCTCGGCGAGCCGACGAGCGAGAGCGAGCATCCCCCCGGAGAGGTCGACACCGAGCGCGGAACCACCACTGGCGAACCGCGCCGCGTCCCGCGTCGTCTGACCCGCACCGCAACCGACATCGAGGACGTCGTCCGCCGGCCGGATGCCCGCCGCGTCGAAGAACGTGTCGCGATAAGCGGCGACACCGTCGTTGAAACGTTGCGCGCGCTTCGCCCACAGAGCGCCGTCATCACCGTCCCACGCCTGCAACATCCGCTCGTTGGACGGATCGACACGCATTTCGGCAACCCCCAGGTTCGTCTCCGGAGCACGACCCTAGCGCGAACCCCTCAGCGGAACGCGGCGACATTCCTCGCGGCCCAATCGGCGAACGACCGCGGCGCACGGCCGAGAACCCGGTGCACATCCGGGCTCACGCGCAGTTCCGCCGGCGTCGGCGAACTGAGAATGTCCAACGTGTCGTCCGCGAGCTCAGCCGGCATGCTCCGGGCCATACCCGCCTTCGCCTCGGCACGGGTGAGCTCCTGAAACCGCACCGGCGAACCCAGCGCAGCGGCGAGGACCGCTGTCTGCTCGCGCGGCGTGATCACCTCCGGACCGGTCAGCTCGTAGACCTCACCGAGATACCGCTCGTCCAGCAGACAAGCGGCCGCGACCTCCGCGATATCCGCCGGATCGACGATCGGCACCCCGGTGTCACCGAACGGCGCCGCGACCACCTGCCGCGAACGGACCGACTCCGCCCACCACAAGGCATTCGAGGCGAACCCACCCGGCCGCAGGATGGCCCAGTCCAAACCGGACTCCCGCACCACGTCCTCCAGCGCGCGCATCGCGATCCGCGTCGTACCGAACGGTCGCGTCGCCACACCCAGGGAAGAGAGCAGCACGACCCGGCTCACTCCGGCGGCCGCCGCCCGGCCGATGATGTCGGCCGGGTTCGCTCCGACGGCATGCAGATCGCCGGAAAGCAGCAGGAACAACGCCTTCGCGCCGTCCAGCGCCTGGTCGAGCCCGGCAGGCTCGGCCAGATCGGCCACCACATGACGCCCACCCGGCGGTGCCGCCGCGACATGCCGCGACACCGCCGTCACCTGTTCGCCCGCCTCGGCCAGCGCCTGGGTCAACGGCCTGCCGATGTTCCCGGTAGCTCCGGTCACCACGATCATGAACAGCTCCTTCGTTCGATCTCGACGTGGCGACGACGCTAGGGATAGCGGCTAACTTTTCGTAAGTACATACCCCGAGGTAAGCTCCTCCCATGGCAGGAGGCGCGCAGTTCAAACCGGCCGGCACGGAGCCGCGGTATGAGGTGTTTCACACCGACTGCGCCGCCAGCGAAGTGGTCGACCACGTCACCAGCCGATGGGGGATCTGGGTGCTGATCTCCTTGCAGCACAACGATTTCCGCTTCTACGAGCTACGCGAAAGCATCCAGGGGATCAGCGAGAAGATGCTCGCCCAGTCCCTGCGCGCCCTCGTCCAGGACGGCCTGATCTGGCGCCAGGTCGAACCCACGACGCCACCACAGGTCACCTACGGTCTGACGGAGTTCGGCCGGGACGTGAGCGAGCCACTGGTGGAACTGTTCGACCGGATCACCCGGCGCCTGGTCCCACCTGAGGCGAAGTAGCGTTGGAGATGTTGACCATCCAGGTGATCCCGAACCTGTCCACGAGCGCGCCGGCCTCGTCACCCCACACCTGCTTCTCCAAAGGCATGGTCACGGTGCCGCCGACGGACAACTCCTCGAAATGGCCACGAAGCTCGCCGTCACCGCCGAGGTAGACCGCGACGTTGTTGCCAGGGGAGTGCGGCACGTCCTCGATCTGGCCATCGACGTCACACGCCATCAACGTGTATCCGTGCGGGGTGACGAGCTCGGCGTGCATGACCTTGCCGGCGTGAGGGGAGTCCGGTGAACCGAAGTCCGCGATGGTACCGATCTCCAGCTTGCCGCCGAGCACCTGATGGTAGAACTCCATCGCCTGCCGTGCGTTCCCGTCGTACCTGAGGTACGGGTTGAGTCGAGACCCCATCTGAATTCGCTTTCCCCTTCGTATCGGTGGATCGCGAGCATTCCACCGAATACACGACATCCTGTGTCGGGTATTCGCGACAGGAATCAGCCCCAGTAGGCCAGCCAAGCATCGAGCGCCGGTCCGGGCGGGTTCAGCCGACGAGCCCGGGCCACGTTGTCCTCGTCGTCAGGAACGACCTCGACCAGAAGAAGCACGTTCGCGCGAGCCTCACCGACACCGAACAGCCCTTCCTCGGCGAGCCTGCGCAACGCGGTCTCCATCGCGCGCAGCCGAAGCTCGAACTCCGCGTCGGACGCGTCGTCGGCGAGGTCGAACACCTCCGGCCGAGCGGCGAACATCTCACGGACCGGCTTCAGGTGTTCCTCGCCCACTATCGAAAACGGGGAATCGGCGTAGGAGTAGCGGACGTCGTCGGCGTCCGGCCGCTGAGCCAGCGCCTCATGCGACCACGCCGACAGAGCCGGGCCGAACGCCTCACCGGGCGTGGTGAGCGTGACGTAATAGAACGTGTGGCCGGGGTTGTCGCGGAACAGGTCCGTGACGGCCGCACGAGCGGCCGTGGTCAACGCGTCGGCGAGTTCGGCTTCGGTAGGAACCACGACGGCATCGAACCACACCAGGCCGCGCGTCCGCGGTCAAACCAGCCACTGGCCGGAGCGCATCAGAGTCCTGCCGCGCAGCTCGGCGAACGAGCGCCATGCCTGCAACCGAGTCGGAGTGAGCTGAAGGTAGACGAATCCGGGGGTATGCCGAGGGTCAGGACCACCGCGCAGCAGTGAAGCGAACGGGTCGGCGATGGCGGGATCGATCGCGCCGGGCTCGATGATTTCCATCGAGCCGTCGATCATGACCACGTCGTAGTGACGGCCGATGGCTGCCCGTGCTCGTGCGGTCGCGGCCACGTTGGTCACCGTTCGGCTGTGCGCGAAGGTCGCGAAGGTGAGCACCTCGCCGTTGTGGTGAAACAAGAGCGGGACCAGATGTGGGCCGTCGGTATCGCCCGTGGCCAACCACGCGGTGGTCTCCGAGCGCAGCAACTCGAGCACATCGCTCTTGCGTTGTAACGGCTTTCGAGCGGGTGGCATCGTGGTCGCCATCAGCCGACCCTGGTCAGCAGCTGGGCATAGCGGGCCAGGTACAGCGGCCAGCCGGCGTCGCCTCCCACGCCGTCGCTGACAGCGTTCCAGCCCGGTCCGTGGCGATCCAGCTTGCGGTGTTCGAGTTCCACCCGCGTGCGCTGCGCGGCTTCGGCGATGAAGCGGACCTCGACCTCGCTCGTGTGCTCGTGGTCGCTTTCAATCTGCCATTGAGGGCTGATGTCCCAGCTGAAGACGACGCGGTGCGGGGGATCGTAGGTGAGTATTCGAGCCCACCGGCACTCGCTGCCGTCCACCCCGCGGTCGAAGATGTGGCCACCGACGCGGGGTTCGAACACGGTCTCGACGATCTCGACCTGAAGAAGATTGTGCTCAGGTGGCTTGAAGTCGCCGAATCGCTCGGTGAAAACGGTGA
This sequence comes from Amycolatopsis roodepoortensis, assembly GCF_024628825.1. Lineage (NCBI taxonomy): Bacteria > Bacillati > Actinomycetota > Actinomycetes > Pseudonocardiales > Pseudonocardiaceae > Amycolatopsis > Amycolatopsis roodepoortensis. The sequence continues at coordinate 557,260 of NZ_CP102415.1, read as the reverse complement.
AGGCCCGTTCGATCGGGGCGTCCACGACGATTTCCTTGCGCACCACCGGGTTCGTTGCCTGCGTCATCGCTTATCTCCTTCGGGCTGTTCGACGGCGTCCTGGTAAGCGGACAGCGCGCGGCTCCAATAGGTGTCGAGCTGATCGCGCAACGCGCCCACGGCTATCGCGTCGAGCTGGTAGATGCGCTTCGTCCCGACAGGGCGATCGGTGACCAACCCTGCGACCTTGAGCGCCTTGAGGTGCTGGGAGACCGCGGGGCGGCTGATCGGTAGCTGGTCGGCGAGTTCACGGACGGACTGCGGCCGCTCGGCCAGGCACTCGATGATCGCGCGCCGGCTCGGATCCCCGAACGCACTCCATGTGGCGTCGGATATTCGGTAAGTGCCCACGAACCGTAAGCCTAGACTTACGGAGCTTCGGTGGCAACGGGCGAGCGGGCCCTAAGCCTGCGTGTCTCGTGTCAATCGGTCGGGGACGCAGCGGATCCGAGTCTGCCCGGCGAGTTGGTGTGCGCCAGGGTCGTGAACCTGTCGATGTCCGATCACGACGACCTGGTGCTGCCGAGGAGTCGGGCATCAAAGGCTCGCGGGTGAGGGGCTGCAGCACCTGCGTAGAGACTTACTTGACATAATGTACATTATCGGCACTTTGGCCGACCTGGATAACGATGGCCGAGAGGGGCCCCAAGGCGGACTGAAAGCGTCCTTTGTCGCATGTCATGCAGTGAAGGCGCCCTTCGCCGCTGCAGATGATCAACGGAGGCGCTCGGCTCGGATGGATCACTTCGAGCCAGCCGGCCATCCTGGGCGACGGCTCGGGCTCCAGTCGTCGCCCAGGCGGCATGCGACGAGTCATTCAGGACGCAAGAGCGTCCAGTGCGACCCGGTCATGATGTCCGGAGAGCGGCGAGTGAACCGAGATCCCCCGCGAGGGATTTCCGGACCCATCACTCCGTTTCATGCATAATCACTATTATGCATGAAACCGAATATAACCGAGTGTAAGACTGTCGGTGCCATGCGGTACAAGATGTTCATGAGGGTTTCCGAGGCACAGCAAGCCTTTTTCGCCGCACGTCGTCCCCGTAAGGATTCTCCTCACACCACCGACGCCTACCGCCGCGACCTCGCCGGCATCACCGCCCTCTTGCTCCGCGAGTTGGGCCGCTCCCCTGACGAACTCACTGTCGAGATGCTCACCGCGCAGGCGCTCCGCAATGCCTTCGGTGCCTTCGCGGACACCCACGCGAAGAGTTCGGTGCTCCGCGCCTGGTCGACCTGGAACCAGTTCCTCACCTTCTGCGTGTCCGACGGGCTGCTCGCGGGCAACCCGATGGGCGCGGTCGCCCGGCCGAAGGCGCCTCCGCTGACGCCGAAACCGTTGCGGGGTGAGGAAACCCCGGAGCAGTTGCTCGCGGCCGCCGCCGACGGCTCGCGTCGCACGAGGGATCCGTGGCCGGAGCGGGACGTCCTGGTGATCGCGCTGGGGCTGGTCGCCGGGCTGCGTGCCGCGGAGATGCGGGCGCTGACCGCGCGTTCGCTGGTCGGCCGTCAGGGCGAGATGCGGTTGCACGTCCATGGCAAGGGAAGCCGCGACCGGTCGATCCCGGTGCAGCCGATCATGGAGAAGATCATCGAGGAGTACCTGGCCTCCTGCCGCCGCCGGTTTCCGCAGCAGCGGTTCGGGCCCTCCACTCCCCTCCTCCGGGATCGCGCGGGCGAGCCGATCGGCCGCGGCGCGCTGGAGTACCTCGTCAAATCCTGTTACCGGTGGGCCGGCCTGCACGACCGTGTGCCGGTCGGGGCGAACCTCCACGCGTTGCGGCACACCTTCGCGACACGGCTGGCGGAGGACGGCGCGACGGCGTCGGAGATCATGGCGCTGCTGGGGCACGCGAGCCTCGCGACCAGTCAGAACTACATCGAGGCGACGGGGCGTGAGCAGCGTGCGGCGGCTGCGAGCAACCGGACGTATCGCGCGCTGGACGGGATCGTGTAGCTCAGCGGAGTTGTTCGAGGTCCTTGGCGGCTTGGGCGATTTCGCCCGCGAGGCCACGGAGTTCGGCGACGGAAGCGCCGTCGTCGGCCGCGGTGACGACGTCTTCGGCGGCGCAGCGGAGTTGGAAGAGCCTGTCCTGCAGGGTGGCGATCTCGGTGTCGGAGAGGACGACGGCGTCTTCGGGGAGTCCGCTGCGCTGTAGGGCGGTGCGGCGTTCGTAGGCGCGCTGGCGGCAGGATTGCCCGCAGTAGCGGCGGCGCCTGCCGACGTTGCCGCCTTGTTCGAGCCGTCGGCCGCACCATCCGCAGTGTTTGGGTGCGCCGGCGCGGCGTAGCTCGGACACCTCTTCGGCGGACGTCTTCGGGTGTTCGGCCACTTCCCTCACGGATCAGACCCTAGCTGGCCATCCGGCGATCATGCCGGGGCCACGACCGAAGTGCACACTAGTGGGGTGCCGACACTGTTCCCGTATCTCGCCGACCCGCTACCGCGTGCCTTCGCCCATCGGGGCTGGCACCTCGGTGACCTGGAAGGGCTGGAGAATTCGCTGCCCGCCTTCCAGCAGGCGGTGACGGAGGGTTATCGCTATCTGGAGACGGATGTGCACGCGACGTCGGATGGTGTGGTGGTGGTTCATCACGACGCGTCGTTGGATCGGACGACGGACGGCGCGGGGTTGATCTCGCGGCAGACGTGGGCCCAGCTGCGGACGGTCAAGGTCGGTGGCCGTGTGCCGTTGTCGCGGCTGGAGGACGTCCTCGAGGAGTTGCCGGAGGCGCGGTTCAACATCGATGTGAAGTCGAACGAGGCGGTGGCGCCGTTCGTGCGGGCGATCGAGCGGACCGGGGCGTACGACCGGGTGGCCGCGGCGTCGTTCTCCGACGCGCGGCTGGCGCGGATCCGGAAGCTGGCGGGGCCGAAGCTGGTGACCGCGATGGGGCCGCGTGCGGTGGCGGTGATGTGGGCGAACGGGTTCTTCCCGCTGGTGTCGTTGCGGGCGTTGTCGCGGGGTGCGATGGCGCAGGTGCCGGTGCGGCAGGGGCGGTTGAAGGTGGTGGACCGGGCGTTCCTGCGGCAGGCGACGCGTGGGGGTTTCGAGGTGCACACGTGGACGGTGGACGATCCGGCGGAGATGCGGCTGTTGCTGGATCTGGGGGTGCACGGGATCGTGACGGACCGGCCGGATCTGTTGCGTGAGGTGCTTCGGGAACGCGGTGCTTGGCCTTCGTGATCCGCGTTTAGTCCTCTGAATGCGTTGTGAGCGCATTCAGAGGACTAAACGCGGGGGTCAGCGGGGTGCTTTGCCGTTCCAGGCGGCGTCCCAGGTCTTGGGGCCGAGCCGTCCTGAGTCGTTGATGCCGTTGGCCCGCTGGAGGGCGAGTACGGCTTCGCGGGTTTTGTCGTAGTAGCAGCCTGTGCCGGTGAAGCCGTAGCCGAAGGCGTTCATCCGCAGCTGGAACTGCTTCAGTGGTGGCGCGCAGTCGCCGTAGGCGTAGACGACGCCGGGCCAGGCGGGTTTGGGTCCGCCGGGCGGCGCGGGCGGGGTGGGCTTCGGTTTGGGCGGAGGCGGCGGGGCGGGCTGTCCTCCCCCGCCGATGTAGGCGGAGTCGGCATAGGACGGGACGCGTTTGCTGCGGCCGTCGCTGTCGTTGCGGAAGCCGAGCTTGCCGGCGCATTCCCAGGGTTGCCAGCCGCGCATGCGGTAGAGGTAGAGGGCCCGGTAGTCCTGTTCGCGGGGGGTGGCCTGGTCGGGTCGCCCTTGGCCGCCGACGCTGCGCCAGGTGGGCAGGTCGAACTGGTAGGCGCCGTAGTAGCCGTTGCCGGTGTTGATGTTGTAGCGCCCGCTCGATTCACACATGCGGAGCTTGGCCCAGTGGGAGCCGTGGGGATCCGCGGCGGCGGATCCGGTGGTGGCGATCTGCAGGCCCGTCACGGCGAGGGCGAGCAGGAGCGTTCTCGCCACTACGCGGTGTGCTGTGCGAAGGCGATGGGTCCTCATGAGCGGAACAGTAAGTATCAGTCCCGTGCTTCACAAGAGTCACAGATCGCTCACCAGCCTCACATGAAACACACGGGGATCGTGGCAGCGACACGCCGACGATGGCCGGGAAGGTGTCCGGGAAGGGTTCGTCCCGCGTCGAAACGAACACGGTCCGGACTCGTGCCGGACAGGCGGGTGTGATCACCAGTAGTCTCCCGCTGACCTCGACGTTCTCGACTTCAGGAGCAGTGCATGACGGTGGCCGTGACCCGTGAACGCAAGCGGGTGTGGCGGGCTTGGTACCTCTACGACTGGGCCAATTCGCCGTTCTATTCGTCGGTGATCACCGTCTTCGGAGCGCTCTATTTGAGCGAGATCGCGTCCGCGGACGCGAAGGCGAATTTCACCCTTAACGGGGACAGGGCGTGCACCGATTCGAGTGGAGCTTCGAGCACGCTGCAGAACTGCGACGTCTCGTTGTTCGGACTCCAGTTCCCCGCGGGTTCGTTGTGGGGGTATCTGCTGTCGATCGCGACGGTGACGCAGGTGCTGGTGCTGCCGATCGCCGGCGCGATCGCGGACCGGAGCAGGCACAAGCGGCGGATCCTCGGCGGGTTCGCGTTCCTGGGTGCGGTGGCGTCGGCGCTGATGTTCTTCATCGCGGGGACGAACTGGGAGGTCGGGGTCTGGACGTTCATCCTGGCCAACATCGGTTACGGCGGTGCGCTGGTCGTCTACTACTCGTTCCTGGTGGACATCGCGGAGCCTGACGAGCGGGACGCGGTGTCGTCGAAGGGTTGGGCCTTCGGGTATCTCGGCGGTGGTCTGGCGCTGGCGCTGCAGCTCGGGTTCTTCCTCGGGCACGAGGCTTTCGGGGTGAGCGAGTCGCTCGCCGTCCGGATCTGCTTCCTGACGTCGGGGATCTGGTGGGCGGTGTTCACGATCCCGGCGGTGCGGGCGCTCCCCCAGACTCACGTGCCGAAGTCGGGTGAGCGGGGACTGTCGGTGTTGACGGCCGGGTTCAAGGAGCTGAAGCGGACGATCAAGGACGCGCGGGCCTATCCCCTGACGCTGGCGTTCCTCGGGAGCTATCTGGTCTTCACCGACGGCATCACGACGGTGGTGGCGGTGTCGGCGCAGTACGGCAAGGACGAGCTGAAGTACAGCACCCAGGTGCTCATCGTCACGATCCTGGTGATCCAGTTCCTGGCGTACGCCGGGGCGATGATCCACGGTGCGATCGCTGCGCGGATCGGGGCGAAGAAGACGATTCTGGGCAGTCTGGTGGCCTGGGTGGCCGTGTTGTGCTTCGCGTTCTTCATCGAGGCCGGTCAGCCGTTGCAGTTCTACGCGGTGGCGGTCGGGATCGGGCTGGTGCTGGGCGGGACGAACGCGTTGTCGCGGTCGTTGTTCGGGCAGATGATCCCGGAGGGGAAGGACGCGCAGTACTTCTCGCTGTACGTGGTCGGTGAGCGGGGGACGTCTTGGCTCGGTCCGCTGCTGTTCGCGGCGGTCGGGCAGATCACCGGTTCGTTCCGGTACGCGATCATCGCGCTGGTGATCTTCTTCGTGCTCGGTTTCGTGTTCGTGTGGCTGGTGCCGGTGCGCCGGGCGATCGAGGCGGCGGGTAACCGACCACCGGCGGTGCTGTGAGGGCGGAGCGTGCCGATAGGGTCGGGCGTCGTGACCGTACTGAAGGAGAGTGGCCCGGATCCCACGGACGCGTTGTCGTCGGTGCCGGTGGCGGGTTCACGGCGGGGTGTGCCGGTCGTCGGGAAGTTGAAGTTCTGTTACGGGCCGATGGACTGCGGGAAGTCGACGCTGGCGTTGCAGATCGACCACAACCACGCGCGGCAGGGTCGTCGCGGGATGGTGCTGGTGCGTCATGACCGGTCCGGGGAACCGCAGATCACGAGCCGGATCGGGTTGACGCGCAAGGCGACCGAGGTGGGGAACGAGACCGATCTGCGGTTGCTGGTGCGTGAGCAGTGGGCGGCCGGGCGGCATGTGGACTACCTGATCGTCGACGAGGCGCAGTTCCTGTCGCCCGATCAGGTGGATCAGCTGGCCGAACTGGCCGATGACGTCCAGATCGACGTGTACTGCTTCGGGATCGCGACGGATTTCCGGAGCATGTTGTTCCCCGGTGCGGCGCGGTTGTTCGAGCTGGCGGACGAGTTGCAGCCGGTTCAGGTCGAGGTGCTGTGCTGGTGCGGGCAGACGGGGCGGTTCAACGCTCGGGTGTCCGACGGTGAGGTGCTGCGCGCCGGGGACACCGTGGTGGTGGCGGATACCGAGCAGATGGTCGTTGAATCTTCATCGACATCACGTTCTGAGGGCGAACCGAACACGGTCCGTTATCAGGTATTGTGCCGTCGCCACTTTCGACTGGGCGACCTGGGCCCCACCTCGGCCCAACACGGTCAGTTACGGTTGACGTGACAGGCGTACTACTAGCCCATCTGGGGGATATCCGCACCAAGATGGCCGTATTGACGTCACGCCAGAGCGCGAAACCACTCCTACTAGGAGAAGCTGTTGCCACCGGGTGACACAGCTCATCGTGAGCAAGGACATGCTGTCCAGGGAATCCTCTGGCCCTCATCGTCGTTGCATAGGGTGAGCATCACCCTGGCTCCACCCGGAGCTGACTGAAAGGACCCCCATCATGGCCGACCGTGTTCTCCGTGGAAGCCGGCTGGGAGCGGTCAGCTACGAGACCGACCGCAACCACGACCTCGCGCCTCGGCGCACCGTGCGCTACGCCTGCCCCAAGAACCACGAGTTCGAGGTGCCCTTCTCCGACGACGCCGAGATCCCTTCGGTGTGGGAGTGCAGGCTGCACGGCAGCGAGTCCGAGATCGTGGACGGCGGGCAGCCGGAGCAGAAGAAGGTCAAGCCCCCGAGGACGCACTGGGACATGCTCCTGGAGCGCCGTTCGATCCCGGAGCTCGAAGATCTGCTCAACGAACGTCTCGCCGAGCTGAAGGGACGCAGGACCACCCGGTCCGCCTGACGCACGGCACAAGTAGCTAGCCCCACCACGAACCGGCGAAGCCCCCGCGACCTCCCTCCGCGGGGGCTTCGCCGTGTCCGGGCTCTCGTGTGTGGTTAGCACGGTTAGAGCCAACTGGTCAGAACGAACACAGGTGCGCGGCGTGCGTCAAGGCGTAACTCGCGTGATCGGGCGCGTAACTCGCGTGTCTGGAAGCGACACTCGCGAGTTACGCCGCAGATCACGCGAGTTACGCCTTCAAGCACGCGAGTGCGGCGCCACCGCACGCCTCGTGAGTGGTTAGGACGGTTCTAACCGTCCTAACCACTCACGAGACCCGAGAGCGCTGGTGCCGAGGGCGCCAAGGCGGCGCGGAGCCGCAGCAGGTGCTCGGGTGGCGATTCGAGCAGCGGGAGCCGGACCGTCGCGTGCGGGATGACACCGAGCTCGGCCAGTGCCGCCTTGGCCATGATCGCTCCCTGCGAGGTGCGCATGACCGCGTCGGCCAAGGGAAGCAGCGCGGCGTTGACGGTCCGCGCGGTGCCGAGGTCTCCCCCGCGGACGGCGGCGATGAGCTCGGCGTTCCGGTCGGCGTAGGCGTTGCCCACGACGCTGACCAGGCCGGTGGCGCCCGCGGCGAGGTACGGCAGGTTGAGTTCGTCGATACCGCAGTAGTAGGCCAGGCGGGTACGCGCCATGACGGACATCGCCTCGAACAGGTCGCCTTTGGCGTCCTTCACGGCTCGGATCCTCGGGTGACGGGCGAGCTCGATCAGGGTCGCCGCGTCCATGGCCGTCCCGGTGCGCGCCGGGACGTCGTAGAGCATCACGGGCAGCTCGGTGGCGTCGGCCACGGCAAGGCAGTGCGCCACGATCCCGGCCTGCGTCGGCCTGGAGTAGTAGGGGCAGACGAGCAGGAGCGCGTCGGCTCCGGCGGCCTCGGCTTCCTTCGCGCGCCGGATGCAGGTGACGGTGTCGTAGGTGCCGACGCCGGCGATCACGCGTGCCCGCGTCGCGGCGCGGGTCGCCACGGTGCGGACGAGCCGGGCGGTTTCGGCGTCGGTCAGGGTGGGGGCTTCGCCGGTGGTCCCGCCGACGACGATGCCGTCGCAACCGGTGTCGAGCAGGTGGTCGACCAGGCCGGTGAGGCCGGGTTCGCTGAGCGCGCCGCCGGGTTCCATCGGGGTGACCATGGCGACGAGGTTGGAGCCGAAGAGGGTCTCGGTCATGCGGTCGATCCTGTCGGCGCCGATACATGCGGTCCAGCGATGGTTTTTGGCCGGTATTGCGTAGCCTTGCTTCATGATCGAGGTCGGAGCTCTGCGGGCACTGCGGTCGGTGGCCGCGCTGGGGACGTTGGCTCGCGCAGCGGACGAGCTGGGATTCACGGCGTCGGCGGTGTCGCAGCAGATCAAGCGGCTGGAGCGCCAGATCGGGATGCCCGTGCTCGCTCCGGCTGGGCGTGGAGTCGTGCTCACTCCGGCGGGTCAGGCCGTGGTCGACTCCTCGCTGGAGGTGTTCCAGGCGCTCGAACGCTGTGCGGAGGCCGCCCAGTCGGTGGCGGAGGGGGCGCCTCGCGGCGTTCTGCGGGTGGCCGCGTTCTCGACGGGTATCCGCGGTCTCCTCGCCCCGGTTCACCCCCGGTTGCTGGAGCGCTATCCCGATCTCCGGCTGCACATCACCGAGCAGGACCCCGACCAGGCGTTACACAGTGTCGACGCCGGAACGGCGGACCTCGCTCTCCTGCACGACGCCGACGGCCTGCCCGTTCCGCTCTCCCCCGCCCTGTCCCGGCGTCTGGTGCACACCGACTTCGGCGACGTCGTCATGGCCGGGGCCCATCCGCTGGCCCGGGCCGAGCTGCCGCTCGACGGCGCCGATCTGGTCGGGCACGCGTGGGTCACCAGTCCGCCGGGCACGGTCTGCCACCAGTGGTTCCGGCGCCTGTTCGCCGGGCTCCCCGAAGAGCCCGACGTCCGGCATCTGGTGGACGACTTCTCCACGCAGCTGTCACTGGTCGCCTCGGGCGAGGTCCTCGCGTTGATCCCGCGGCTGGCGCGCCCGCCCTTGGCCGATGGGCTCGTCGTCCGGCCGTTGCGGCGCCCGCCGACGCGTGAGGTGCACGCGGCGTGGCGCCGCAGCGCCGAGGCGAGTCCGGCGATCCGCGCCGTTCTCGCCGAACTCCGGTCAGCTGGGGAACATGCTGGTCACGTTGACGAAGGTCCCGGTGATCCCCATGGCGTCGTCGGAGGCGAGGAACGCCAGCGTGCGGGCGACTTCGGCGAGACGCGGTGAACGCTTGGTCATCCGGGCCTCCTTGAGACCGTCGAGGACGTTCTGCACCATCTCCGGGCCGGCGGGCAGCTGGTTGTTGACGGCGGAGAGCTTCTTGGGAGTGAAGGTCTCCGGGATCCCCGCGACCCAGATACCGAGCGCGCGGACGCCGTGCGGTCCGATCTCGACGGCGAGGTTGCGAATGTAGGTGTCCAGCGCGGCGTCGATCGAACCGGTCGCGCCCATCATCGGGCTGCCCTGGGCGGAGCCGCTGTCGAGGGCGAGGATGACGCCGGAGCCTTGGGCGACCATGTGCCGAGCGGCCGCGCGGGCGGTGATGAAGTTGGTCGTGATGCCGGTGGTGATCGGACGAACGTAGTCCTCGACCGACATCTCCACGAGCGGGATGCCCTGGACGTCGCCGCGCGGGACGAGGTTCAGGGAGATGTCGATGCTGCCCGCGTCGGCCACGACGGACGCCGCGTGCTCGTCGACCGCGGCTTCGTCGAGGCCGTCGACGACGGCGACCTCGGCCAGTCCCCCGGTCTCCTTGATCTCGTCGGCGACCTTCGTCAGCGCCGGCTCGTGGCGGCCGGGTGAGGAAGACGCGGGCGCCGCGCGCGGCGAACTCCTTGGCGACGCCGCCGCCGATCGATCCGCCGGCGCCGTAGATGACCGCGTTCTTGTTCTGGAGGCTCATGAGGGTGTTCCTTCCGCGTTGTCGGGTTCGACCGTTGAGACGCGGAAGGCACGTGGATCTCATCGCTCCTCAGGTGAGGGTCAGCGGCAAGCCGAACGCGGGGAACAGATGCGGTTCGAAAGCGGTGATCTCCACGACCTTCCCGTCCTCGATCCGCAGGACGTCGAGCACCTGCGCGCGGTAGACCCGGGTGCCAGGGCGCCGCACGTAACCCGCCGCCGCGGGGAGGCGGTTCGCGCTGGTCGGAAGGTGTTTCCATTCGCCGAAGTACGTCGGCGACGCGGGGTCGAGAGACTGGGCGACGAAGTCGAGGAAGACGTCACGGCCGGAGAACCACAGTGGGTTCGGCGGCATCGTGACCAGCACGTCTTCTCGCAGCAGCTCGGCCATCACCCGGCTGTCGCCGTTTCCGGTGGCGGCGGCCATGTAGCGTCGCAGGATCGCTTGCTCCTCCTCGGTCACCTCGGCGGTCCGTGACCAGTCGGTGCGGCGTTCCGGCAGGCGTTCGCGCAGGGTGGGGCGGGCACGCTGGAGTGCGCTGGTGACCGACGCGACGCTGGTTTCCAGCAGGTCGGCGGTCTCCGCGGCCTTCCAGCCGAGGACGTCGTTGAGGATCACCACGGCCCGTTGCTTCGGCGGGAGGTGCTGGATCGCGGCCAGGAAGACCAGTTCCATCGTCTCCCTGGTCTCGGCGATCTCCGCGGAGTCGTCCGGGAACGGTTGCAACCAGGGCATGAACTGGGGCGGTTCGCCCTGTTCGACGTCGGGCAGTGGGTCGTACGGACGCGGGACCCTCTTGTTGCGCCGCAGGAAATCCAGGCAGGTATTGGTGGCGCTCCGGTAGAGCCAGGCACGGAAGCTCGACCTGCCTGCGAAGCCTTCGCGGCCGCGCCAGGCACGGAGGAAGGTTTCCTGGACCAGGTCTTCCGCGTCGTCGTAGGACCCGACCATGCGGTAGCAGTGCACGCGCAGTTCTCGTTGGTGCTGCTCGATCCTCCCGGCGAAGTCCACCTCGTCCACGGTTTCCGTCACGGGTGCCGGTGTGACGTTTTCTTCTTCGGTACGCAGCGCGAGCTGAGCGATGCGCCGCAGCCTGCCCACGTCGGCGGTGAGCGAGGTGAGATCGGTGAGGAGAGCTTCCGCCGGCCGGGGTGCCAGCCGGTTCGCGACGCGGCCGACCTCGGCGATGAGGGCCTCCACGTCGGGGACGGGATCGCGCCGTGACCGGTAGGCCCGCTGGCGGCACGCGGCCGAACAGTAGACGGCTGTACGCCCGCGCGAACCCGCTTTCGCCGGAAGCGGGCCTTCGCACATCCCGCAGACCTGACCGGTCACGGCTCACCTTCCCCCAGAAACGTCACGCTCGATCGAGTTACGCATTATGCGGCTTGATAGCCCGGGATGTCCTCGACACGGTGATAGACCGCGAGCCCGCGGGAGAGCGCGATGGCGACGTCCTGATCGGCCCCAGCGGAATCACCCGGGAGCCGGAGAACGGCGTCGCAGTGGTGCAGCAGGCGATCGGCCGTCGGATACATGATCTCTTTCGCGATCGGGTCGGCGACGGTCTTTCCGCCGGCGCCGCGCAGCACCGGGAGCGCGACCCACTCGCCGATCATCGGCACGTGCCCGCTGCGGAAGATCGGCCACGCGGCCTCTTCGAGCCGGGCGAGGTTGCGGGCGAGGAGTTCGGGGTCGTCGCCGGTGCCCGAGCGGAACGGTCCGGCGATGAGGATCATCAAAGGTTTGCTCATGCGGCGGAGCATAGTGTGCAACAATCGGCAGGAACAAGGAGGAACGTGCACATGTTGGCTGCGCAACGACGAGACCTGCTGCTGGAACGACTGAAGACCGAAGGCCGCATCGTGGCCAAGGATCTCGCCGCCGAGCTCGGCATATCGGAGGACAGTATCCGCCGTGACCTGCGAGAACTCGCGGACGCCGGGCTCTGTCAGCGGGTGTATGGCGGAGCCCTGCCGGTCTCCCCGGCCACCGCGGACTACGCGACGCGCATGGCGGTCAGCGTCGCGGGCAAGGAACGGATCGCGAAACGTGCAGCAGCGTTGATCCGGCTGGGATCGACGGTCATCCTCGACGGCGGCACGACCGCGCTCGCGCTGGCGAAGGCGCTCCCCGTCGACCTCGAAGCGACGATCGTCACGCACAGTCCCACGGTCGCGGCCGCGCTCGTCACGCATCCGAAGGTCGAGGTGTTCCTCATCGGCGGACGGCTCTTCAAGCACTCCGCCGTCACCTGCGGGGCGGCCGCGGCCGAGGCGGCCGAGGGCATCAACGCCGACCTGTTCTTCCTCGGCGTCACCGGCGTGCACCCCGAGACCGGGCTCACCACCGGCGACTCCGACGAGGCCGCGATGAAACGCACCCTCGCCAAACGAGCCGCCGACACCTACGTGCTGGCCAGTTCGGAGAAGATCGGCGCGGCCTCGCCGTTCACCGTGCTCCCCCTGTCCGACGTCGCGGGCGTGATCACCGACGCGGCCCCGGACGAGCCGACGGTCAAGGAGCTGGGGAAGCTCGGAGTGAGCGTGCTGGGGGTCAGCCCTTCTTGGCCAGCCCGCGAAGCTGCTGCCAGCGACGCTTGAGCCCCCACAGGCCGACCAGGACGATCGCCTCGCGCACGACCGAACCGCTCATCTTCGACTGCCCGACCTCGCGCTCGGTGAAGGTGATCGGCACCTCGACCACCTCGAACCCGGCGAGCGCCGTGCGGAAGGCGAGGTCGATCTGGAAGCAGTAGCCGCGCGAGGCGATCTCGTCGAGCGGGAGCTTCTCCAGCACCGTGCGGCGGTACGCGCGGAAACCCGCGGTGATGTCCTTGATCTTCGTGCCGAGCGCGACCCTCGCGTAGAAGTTCGCCATCCAGGACAGCGCCTTGCGCTGGAACGGCCAGTTCACCGTGCTGCCACCGGGAACGTACCGGGAACCGATGGACAGATCCGCGTCCTCGAGCGCCGCCAGCACCCGCGGCAGATCCTCCGGCGCGTGCGAGCCGTCGGCGTCCATCTCGACGATGGTGGCGTAGTCGCGAGCGAGACCCCAGCGGAAACCGGCGACGTACGCGGCGCCCAGGCCGGCCTTCTCGGTCCGGTGCATGACGTGGATCCGCTCGTCGGCCTTCGCGAGCTCGTCGGCGACGTCGCCGGTCCCGTCCGGGCTGCCGTCGTCCACGACGAGGACGTTGACCTCCGGGAGTGCTTCGAGCAGGCGTTCCAGGATCGGGCCGATGTTCTCCCGCTCGTTGTACGTCGGGACCACCACCAGCACCGGGTCGATTCCCTGGGCCCCCCGTGGCGCCTGCGCCATCCGCTTTTCCTCCGTGTTCCGGCGGGTCAGCCCGCCGCTTCCCTCGTTGCCTTGGCGACGCTCGCGCGCCGGGTGCGGAAACGGAGCACGTACCCGCCGGTAACCCCGGCGATCGCCAGAGCCAACAGCCCGTACTCCGTCGTTACACCGAGTCGATCCGACAGCGTAGTCTGCTGCCTCAGCGGCACGCGCCCCACCAGGGAGTCTGCGGTGAACAGGCTGGTAGAGGCCGTGATCGAACCGTCCGGCGCGACGATCGCGCTGACCCCGCTGGTGGCGGAAACGATCACCGCGCGCCCATGCTCGACCGCCCGCAGCCGCGACATCGCCAGCTGCTGATAGCTCATCTCCCCCGGCCCGTACCAGGCGTTGTTGGTGGGTACGACGAGCAGTTCGGCGCCGTCGGCGACCGATTCGCGGGCCGGGTAGTCGAACGCGGTCTCGTAGCAGATGAAGACGCCGACCTTGGTGCCCGCGACCGACAGGGCGGCGTTGGCGCCGTCACCCGGTGTCATGTTCGCCACGCTGTCGACGAACGGTGTCACCAGCTTCGCGAGCTCACGGGCCGGGACGTATTCACCGAACGGGACGAGCTGCTGCTTGGCGTAGCGCTGGCCGGGGCCGGTGGCTGGATCCCAGACGAGCGCCGAGTTCTGCGCGCTTCCGTCGGGCAGCCGGACCAGGGCGCCGATGATCGCCTGCGTGCCGTAGTCGCGGACCATCTGATCGACGCCGGCGTCGCCGGTGCGCATGGCCATCGCGGTCTCGGGCCACACGAGCAGATCGACCTTGGTGTTGCTCGCCTTGAGCTTGTCCAGCAGGCGGGCGCTCTCGGCGAGGTGGTTGTTCCGGAGTTCGTCGCGGCGGCCTTCCAGCGCCAGGCCGATATCCGGGGCGTTGCCCTGCACGGTGGCGACGGTGAGTTCGCCGTCCTGGGCTTCGGTGCCGATCGTCGGCCACACCGCGAGCCCCGCCACCACGGGCACCAGCGTCAGCGCCGACGCCGCCACCAGGGAACGCCGCGGGTCAGCGCCCCTCAGCCGCAGACACAGCGCCGCGAGCGCGAAACCGGTCACCACGACGGCGAGACCGACCAGCGGCGCACCGCCGATCGAGGCCAGCGAAACGAAGGCGCCTTCAGGCTGGCTGAACGCGACGCGACCCCACGGGAAGCCACCGAAGGGGAACCAGGTGCGCGGTGTCTCCAGCGCGATGATCACCAGCGCTGCCCACAGCGGTCCGAGCGGCAGCCTCCACACCACGGTGGCGAAAGCCCCGCCGAAACCCAGGTACACCGACAGTGCCATCGCCAGGCCGAGCCATGGCCACGGCCCGAAGCCCGGACCGAGGAAGTCCAGCAGCCACGTCAGCAGCGGGAGGAAGAACCCCATCCCGAACACGAACCCGTAACCGAACGCGCCCCGGAACCTTCGTCCGTGCACCACCAGCGCGAAGCCGGTGAACGCCAGCGGCGCGAGCCACCACAGCGGACGCGGAGCGAAACTGAGGTACAGCGTGAACCCCGACGCCGCGGCGACGAGGAAACGCACGAGCCAGGCGCGGGAGAAGCGTTTCCGGGGCGCCGCTTCGGGGTCCGGGTCGGTCACGGTCGTGGACACTCCTGAACCCTAGGCCGTGCGGGTGAACAGATCGTGGATGACCTGTCCACCGCGGACCGTGCGCAGACAACGGGGCAGGGGCGCGCCCTCCGCGAGGTTCGGCAGCGGGGGCACACCCGCGCGCGGGTCGGTCGACCAGCGCTGGACGCGAGAGTCCGGTGTCGCGACGACGAGGTCTTCGGCGTCCCAGATCGCGTAATGCGCGGGAGCGCCCGGGACCAGGCTGCCGGTGACACCGTCGTTGACGCCGGCGGCGCGGTGTCCCGCGCGGGTGTGGGCGGTGAAGGACGCGCGGGCGGACAAGCCCGAGCCCGGCGTGCGGTGATAGGTCCCGGCGCGGACGGTGGCCCACGGGTCGACCGGCGTGACGGGAGCGTCGGAGCCGAAGGCGAGCAGGAGCCCTTCGGCGGCCATGGCGGCGAAGGGATTGAGCTTCGCGGCCCGTTCTGCGCCGAGGCGGTCGGTGTACATGCCGTGCGGGCCGCCCCATTCCGCGTCGAACTGCGGCTGGACCGACGCGACCACACCCCAGCCCGCCAGCGCCTTCGCCTGGTCGACGTCGATCATCTCGACGTGTTCGAGCCGGTGATGACGGGCGGCCAACGCCCGGCGCCCGACGGTCTTCTCCGCGAGCCGGAACCCTTCGACGACCTCCGCGACGGCGGCGTCGCCGATGACGTGGAAACCGGCCTGGAGCTCGGCCTCGGTACAGGCGCTGATGTGCTCGGCGATGGCCGGGGCGTCGAGGTAGAGCGTCCCGGAGGTGCCGTGGGCGTCGGCGTACGGCTCGTGTAGGGCGGCGGTGCGGGAGCCGAGCGCGCCGTCGATGAACAGGTCACCCGCGACTCCCCTGGCGCCGAGCGCACGGGCGGTGTCGACGCCGCCGCGTTCGCCCCAGTAGCCGACGACCTCCGGCAACCCCGGTTCCGCGGCCAGTGCGAGCAGGTCGGTGAGGTCTTCGGCGCCGGAGATGTCCGGGCCAGCGCATTCGTGGACGCTCACGACTCCCCGTGCGGCGGCTTCGGCGAGGAAGGCGCGTTGGGCTTCGCGTCGCTGCTGCGGCGTGATCGCCTCACGCATCGCGGCACGGACGAGATGGTGGGCGTCGCGGGTCAGCGGGCCGTCGGCCGACCAGCCCGGCGCTTCGTGCACACCGGAGGCGAGCGCGACGAGTGCGCTGGAGACGAGTGCCGAGTGGACGTCGACCCGGCTCAGGTACACCGGCGCTCCATTCGAGGCCTCGTCGATTTCCGCGCGGCTGGGCAGCCTGCCGTCGGTCCAGCGGGATTCGTCCCACCCGTGCGCGACGAGGACCTGGCCGGGGCGGACGGCATCGCGAACCGCGGCGAGCAGCTCGCCGGCGCCGCGGACGTTCGCGAGGTTCAGCCCGGTGAGGTGCAGGCCGGTCGCGGTGGCGTGGACGTGCGCGTCGACGAACGCGGGCGCGACGAAGGCACCGTCGAGGTCGACCACCTCGGCATCGGGATGCAGGGCCTTGGCCGGGCCGTCCTGCCCTACCCAGACGACGGTGCCGTCCGTGATCGCCATCGCGGTGGCGTCGGGGGCCGAGGGGCTGTAGATACGCCCGCCGAGCAGGAGCGTGGTTCGCGCGTTCGTCACGCTCCCGAGTTTGCAGCGTGTGCGCGACCGCGCGACCAGCGGGTCGGCGAGATTTCGACACACCACGCAAGACAGGAATATTTACGTCTTCCGAACGATGTGACAGGATATTTTCACGCGTTTCCGACGACGAGGAGTACAAGTGACTGCGATCCAGGAACCGACCTCGCCGGTGGCCGCCTACGATCAGCCCTACGACTACACCCGGGTCGAACTGATCGAACCCGACTGGCGCCGCTTCCCCGGCTGGCACGACGTGACCGAGGCAGAGTGGCGTGACGCGCAGTGGCAGCGAGTGCACTGCATCCGCAACGCCAAGCAACTGCGCGCCCTCATGGGCGACCTGCTCGAAGAGCGCTTCTACGAGGACATGCTCGCCGACCAGCGCGAGATGGCCACGATGTCGATGCTGCTGCCCCCGCAGATGATCAACACGATGGCGCCCAACGCGGGCACCGACCCGGCGAAGGTGACGGAGGCCTGGTACGCCGACCCGATCCGCCGCTACATGCTGCCGGTGCGCAGCGATCGCGACACCGAGTGGCCGAGCCACCCGCACTCCGAACGGGACTCCCTGCACGAGGCCGAGATGTGGGTGGTGGAGGGGCTGACGCACCGCTACCCCACCAAGGTCCTCGCCGAGATGATCTCGACCTGCCCCCAGTACTGCGGGCACTGCACCCGGATGGACCTGGTCGGCAACTCCACCGAGCAGATCGAGAAGCACAAGCTCTCGCTCAAACCGGTCGACCGCCAGGACGCGATGATCGAATACCTGAAGAAGACCCCGGGCGTGCGGGACGTCGTGGTCTCCGGCGGCGACGTCGCCAACGTGCCCTGGCCGCAACTGGAGTCGTTCCTCATGCGGCTGATGGACATCGACACCGTCCGCGACATCCGGCTCGCGACCAAGGCGCTCGCCGCCCTGCCGCAGCACTGGATCCAGCCGAAGGTCGTCGAAGGCCTCGAACGCGTCGCCGGCACCGCGCAGCGCCGCGGCGTCAACCTCGCGATCCACACCCACGTCAACCACGCCCAGTCGGTGACCCCACTGGTCGCCGAGGCCGCCAGGACCGCGCTCGACGTCGGCGTCCGCGACGTGCGCAACCAGGGCGTGCTGATGAAGGGCGTCAACGCGACCCCGGCCGACCTGCTGGACCTGTGCTTCGCGCTGCAGGGCGAGGCGAACATCCTGCCGTACTACTTCTACATGTGCGACATGATCCCCAACGCCGAACACTGGCGGGTCTCCGTGCACGAGGCGCAGGAACTCCAGCACGCGATCATGGGCTACCTGCCCGGCTACGCCACTCCGCGGATCGTCTGCGACGTGCCCTACGTCGGCAAGCGCTGGGTGCACCAGCTCGCCGAGTACGACCGCGAGCTCGGCATCTCCTACTGGACCAAGAACTACCTGACCAGCGTAGACAGGGAAAAAGTCGCCAACGCAGACGAGGCGCTGCAGCAGCGCTACCCCTACTACGACCCGATCACCACTCTCCCCGAGGCCGGCCAGCGCTGGTGGCGCGACCAGCCCCGGACGTCCTGAGCGACCGGCGCGTCAGGGAGGTCGCCGAGGGGGCGTTGAGGCTCATGTGGGAGCTTCAAACGCCCCCTCCGCCGTGTCGGCTGTTTGTGCTGGTCAGGACCGGTTGCTACCGGTTGCGACCGGACCTCAAAAGGCCCAGAAAAGGCCCAGGAGTTCCACAGTGGACAGTCAGGCGACCCAGAGGTTAGACCAGAGTGAGTCACTCGACGGCATGCCACCCCGGCGTATCCCGACCCTTTCTCGTCGCATTCTTCACACGGGGCCATAAGGGGAAATTGAGGCATTTCCCGCGACTCGACACCGCGAATTCGCCTGTTGAAGTAAACGCATGGTGCTAACGTAAGTCTTACGTCGACCATCATGCTCGATTCATCAAGGAAAAGTGCATGTTGCCAATGTGGTTCTCACGGCGATCGCTGCATTCGCTGCTGATTACTGACAGTAGTTCCGATGCGGCGTCGTAGGGCTGTGGACCTGCAGTTCAGGTCCAGTTGCCGCCGTGCACGTGCACGGCGGCGTGGGTGATACCTGCGGGTATCACCCACATTTTGTGGTGACCAAAGAATCGAGTGCTTCGTCGTACGGCGACCGCCACTGTGAAATAGGGGTGGCTGCGCTCGTTGGGGCCGTGTTGATGGCATTCTGGAGAGGTGTCCAGGTTCTCGCGTTCCGAGACGGAACTTCGCCCGTCGATGCTGCGTCGGTACTCCGACAAGACCCTCAGCTGCTACCGCGCCCGCCTCGCGCACTACCAGCACTGGTGCCACGTTCGCGGCTACCAGACCGGCACGAACGCGATCACGACTACCAAGCTCCTCGAGTACGTCGACGACCAGATCACCCGCTGGGACGACACCCACGACCAGGACACTGACGCCTACCCGAAATACCGGCCCGATACCATCCGCCAGACCATCAACGCGCTGGTCTTCTGGGCCGAACGCAGCACTGGCCAGGCACCCGACGACCGCGCCGCCAAACAAGCCCTCCGCCGCTTCACCGACACCTTCAACCGCACCCACCCGCCAGCCTGGCGGGTCGCCGGACGGCGATCACCACGACCCCAACGCGCCACGATCCCGCGTCCACTCGGCGACGGCGGCGAGCGGCCATGACCACGCGCGAACAGGAACTCGCGCTCGCCCAGCGAGTGCAGCGACTGGTAGCCGACCCACGCGTGACCGGTGCACTGCTCGGCGCTGGAGTGGCGATCGCGGCGATCCTGGACGCCGGGATGCGCGATGAGGTGACCCTGGGCAGCATCCAGGACCTGGCGCTCGGACCGCAACGCACCACCGGCGGGCCGGTCACCGTCCCCGGCTGGAGCGAACAAGACCTCACCGCCTGGTACACCGAGCGACACCTCGACCCAATCCGCGAACTGCTGCGCAAGGACATCCGCCGCTACCAGCCCCCAGCCGCCACACGCATCTGCCAGGCCCCGATGCCCCGGAAAGGACGGTGCGGCCGCAGCTCAACCCGCAGCACCATGCTCACCGACTGGACAACCGGCCAACGGCAGTGGTGCGAGGCCTGCACCCGCCACCTCGACTGGTGGACCACCTTCACCACCGAACACGCACGCGGCAAACCCGACATCGTGCCCCAGCCGTACGCGAACGCCGGCGGCGCACTCGCCCGCCACGTCCCAGAAATCGACTGGCCCCACCTGTGGCAGCAACTCGACCCCCACTGGGAGCCGACACCCGAACGCGAGCCCGGCCAGAGCGGCCCACCGACACTGCAGGCCATCACCAGCGAACCCACTCAACCACCGAAACCCGCCCGCGCCCGACCACCCGCGTCACGCCGCGTCGCGCGCTTGGTCCTCGTTGCCGATCTCTCCGGACAGTGACGGGACGAATGCAGAGATCAGCGGCACCAAGGCCGGGCCGCGCAGTTTGGGGTAGGCGGCCGCAGGCTCGCCCATGCCGAGCGGTCCATGCACGTCGAATGTCACGAGCTCTTGCCGACGAAGGCCCTCAAGCCTGCAGCGGAAACAGCGCCGCGATCACGGTAGAGGCTTGCTTGTTCGGCCGGGAACCGTTCAGAGGACCCGCGATGGTCGTTGGCCTCCACCTCCTCGCGCAGTTCCTCGCGGCGCGCGGCTAGGTACTCCTCTGCCCCCTGCAGCACGGTGTACCGGCCAGGTTCGACGTTCCAGACCTCACTTTCCTGCTCGACCACGATGGTGTCGAACTCGTCGTCGGCGCTGTCCGCAGCCCATTCACCGAGATCAACTCACAGACGTGCGTGCGACCTAAGGTCGCGGCCGAGGTTCAACCACCACCCGGCCGCTGTGCGCGCTGCGGTGGGGATACGTGGATCATCGCGGACCCGTCGTAGCGCCGCGTGATGCTGCTGTACCCCTAACCCGTACACGAGACCACGGATGGTTCGTTCCGCTAGTGCTGCGCGTGTGCGTTCCCAGACAACGAGATGGACGGCGAGCGCGGTGGTCCAGAACGGGGTGTCGTGTCCTCCAGGAATGTGGGCCAATGCCCAGACAGCGGCATCGGAGGTAGCTGAGGGCAATGGGCCGCGGAGCGCGAGTCGTTCGACGCGGGGCCGGTGGGCGGCGGTCTCGCGGAAGGGCAGAGCGCCGAGGATGGCTCCGGCGTACTCAGGTGCCCTTGGGACGGAGGGCTGGGCAAGTTCGGCAGTCAGCGTATCGGCCATCGGGAGACCCAGCGGTGTGGCTGCGATCATTTGTGCCGAAAGCAGCCGAACGTCGCTGACGGGACTGTAAAGCATCTCCTCGGTAAGGACGCGCAGGCCGTGCGCCACCCCGGGCTGAGGGTCCTCGTGCAGGCTGCCCAGCACAGCTGCGCAGATACGCGTCACGGTGGCGGCGGTGACATGCGCGCGGGCTATCCTGCGCGGAACGCAAGACCTGGCCGAGAACGTCGTCCTCACGCAGCATGCGATCCAGAGCGCGGCCGGGTTTCGGTCGGGCGGATCGCGGTATCAGCCTGAGCAACTCACTGGCCAGCGGGCGGGCGTCGAGATGGGTATCGCCGTCAGAGATGTGCTGGACGAGCGGGTCGTAAAGGGCGGCAAGGTCTTCGTCACTGAAGTGGTGGTTGCGCACTTTCCGGACACTGGCCAGCAAGGCGCCGCGCAAGGCTTGGTCGCTCGTGGGGCGCGTAAGTTGCCGGGTGACTTGCACGGTGGCTGCGCGCTGACGCGTGCTGTCCGAACCACCTGTCACCGATCCGAGCCATATACGCCAGCGCGGCAACCGGGCGTTCTCGGAGCCGCCCGTCTCTGTCGCTCGATTGAGCCACCGCCTGGCCACGCCGGCGTGGCCAGGCGAAGCAGGAGGACCGGTGGTCAGTCGCTCGGGTGCTGTTGAGGCGCATCCTGGACGGGCATGCGAGCGCGGCGACCTTGGCGAATGAGCGATCCGCCAACCAATACGACGAGTACAACGCCGCCGTAGATGAGCTTGGCGACAAGATTCCCTTCCAGCAACGAAAACACGAATGGCGGTGATATTGCTGTGATAATCAAAAGGCCATAGCCAAGTACGACCTGCGACCTACGAGCCCTACTTGAAGCCACCGCCTGCTTCCTTCCCTCAACCCAAAGGTCCATCCTCGAGGTTAGCGCGGGTTGGTCGAGCCGAGAGACCTTTAGACGGGGTGGGCTCCATCGGAGGTGTCTCCTGTCAGATGACCTGAGCCATTCCAACGCCGTGACCTGCGGCGACTCAAGAGTTCAGTGACAGAGGCCGGGTGACATCGGAACCCAGTGCTGTCGCTGAGCTGGATGGCTCGGATCGAAGGCAGGTGGCTCGGCATCACTGGCAACGGACACGTGTCCCCTATTAGGCTGCAAGTCGTACGGCTCGGAGTGCGCCGCCGCTGACCTCGAGCGCGCTGCGCCAATGATCCCAGCACACCACGGCCTCGGAGCCGGCCGCGTCTCTCAGTACGACGAGTCCCGGACGGCTACACGCATCGTCGATGCGGATGCCCGGTTCCGCGAAGCCGGAGACCCGGGAGTCTCTGCGTAACGTTCCCACCTGGCCGTCGTGCCCGCGTAAGCGATCAACCGCCCACAAAAGGAGGCGTCCGCCGACACCCGTCGGCGGACGCCTCCTTCTGACCTAACACCACCTGCCGCCGGTCCTACCCGTACTTGTCGATCACGGCGCGAAACCGGGTACAGCTGTGGCCCCAGTCATCCAGCCGAAGACCGGTTCTAGCCGGGTGCGGCCCGTCAGACCGCGGTGCCGGTGCGCCGGGCAAAGTCTTGCAAACCCGGCAGCCGGTTGGCGGTGGGGTGGCGCAGCAGGGTGGTGGTCATCGTGGTGGTCGGTTTGCGGTAGCGGACCTCGTCGGGAGAGGCGTGTTCGGCGGCGAGCAGCGCGCGGTAACAGTGTTCGGGTTTGCCCCACTGGTGGAAGGCGCGGGCGACGTCGACCCAGTAGCGGGCGCGCCGTTCGGTGCTCGGGATGCTGGCCGGGATAATGCGGCGCGCGTGCTCGATCGCGGTGCCGGAGTCGCCCATGACGCGGGCGATGCTGAGCTGGTAGAGCCCGACGCCGGTGGGTCCGAAGCTGGTGTACCGGTGGTCGGCGTCGACTCCGAGCCGGGTGGCGGCGTCGACGGCTTCGGCGATGAACGTTCGAGCGGTGTCGCGGTCGCCGTCCGCGGCGGCGGTGTAGGCGGCGGTTTCCATCAGCGACCCATACACCGACAGCTGATCGGGTGTGCGCAGGTCGGGCTGCAGGGCGAGCGCGGTGTCGATCACCATCTGCTGGGCGGTGTCGGCGTGCCCAGCGCGGCGCAGCACGATCGCCCAGACCCGGCGCGCGGTCGCCTGGGTCAGCAGATCACCGCTGGCGTCGGCGGCCTGCGACGCGCGGTCGGCGACGGTCCAGGCGAGCCGGTCGCGGCCGGTTTTGACCGCGAGGTCGGTGGTCAGGGTGTAGAGCTCGGCGAGCTGGGCGTGCGCTCCGGTGGCGGTGTCGCCAGGGCGCGGATCGGCGCGGGTGGCCGTCGCGGCGGCGATCAGGTCAGGCAGCCGTGTGGCGACCTCGCCGTAGCGGCCCTCGGCGAACACGGAACGGGCGACGGCCACGGCCTGCCGCAGCTGGGACACTTCGGCGGGGGCGCCGGTGGTCAGCGGCGGGGCCAGTAGCGCTCTCTCCAGCGCGGAGATCGGGTCGCCCGTCGCGGCGGCAGCCGGATTGCGTGCGGGAGTGCCGAGGACCGTGCTGCCGGCGAGGGCGCCCATCCCCGCGAGCAACGTGCGACGACGCATCGGGTCGTGCTCCTCCCACACCGGCATCGGATCGCCGCTCACCCTAGGGGCTGCAGTGGCGCCGGGCCGGGTGGACACCCCGGTGGAGTGGTCGAGAGCGAGCCCGAACACCTGCACAGGCAGGAACAGCGCCCGGGCCAGGGCGCGCAGGGTCTCGACGTCACGCAGCGGGGAGCTGCCGGTTTCCCAGCGGGAGACCTGGCTACGGGAGTAACCGCACCGGCGCGCGAGCTCGGCCTGGTTCCAGCCAGCGGCAGTCCGCGCGATCCGCACGATCTCGCCGGGCGTGTACTGCTGGCGCGTCA
This sequence comes from Amycolatopsis roodepoortensis, assembly GCF_024628825.1. NCBI lineage: Bacteria > Bacillati > Actinomycetota > Actinomycetes > Pseudonocardiales > Pseudonocardiaceae > Amycolatopsis > Amycolatopsis roodepoortensis. The sequence goes on along the minus strand of NZ_CP102415.1, from coordinate 533,623 downwards.
GGGCCGCGACGACCCCGCGGTGCGCCGTCGAGGGCATCGGACTCCTCCCGGGAATGTCCACCTCAGCCGTCTCACCGTAACCGATTTTCCTTCGGGGCAACCGGATGTGCATGACATGCACACCACGCGCGGGAGCCGCACAGCCCTCTGCCCGCCGATGACCGGCGGCGGTTGTGTGGCAAGGGCCTGAGCAGCCGCACCCGAGGAGGGCTTTCCGTCATGTATCAGTCGACGTTCCCCACCAGCCCGCAGCTGGAGGCATACCTGCGGTCCGGCCGGATCATCTCCGAGCACGAGACCGCCCAGGACATGGTCACCCGCATCGTCGCCGCGCTCGAACACGCCGACACCCGGTTCGACCCCGACGGCGCGGCCGCGTTCGCCGAGCGGCTCGGCTGGGCGTGCGACACCGAACGGATCGTGTTCTCGACGCCGATCATGACCAACGCCGGGCGCTACGCCGACCGGCCCTTGGCCGCCTGCGCGGTCCCGCCCGTGGACCTGCGCGGCGACCTCGCCAGCGTCAAGACAATCGTGGACGACTACCACCGGGCCGGGATGGGCACCGGGTTCACCCTCGACGAACTGGACGACCCCGTCGGAGTGCTGCGCTACCTCAACGACATCGCCGTCACCGGCGCGAACTCCGGGCACGAGGACCGGCCGGTCGGGAACATGGCCATCCTCTCCCTCGATCACCCGGCCGCCGCGGAGTTCATCGGCTGCAAGGTCGGCGCGGACGCACGCGGCGAGACCTGGAAGTTCAACATCTCACTGCACGTCACCGACGCGCAGATGCGCGCCGCACTCGACGGTGCCGGGCGAGAGCGGGACCTCTTGATCGCCGCAGCGGAAGCCGCGCACTCCTGCGCAGATCCCGGGCTGCTGTTCACCGACCGAATGAACCAGGGCAACCCCACGCCCGAGATCGGCGCGTACGTCTCGACCGCGCCATGCGCGGAAGTCGGACTGGTCGCCGGGGAGACCTGCCAGTTCGGCTACCTCAACCTCGGCCGCTTCCACACCGGCGACGCCACCGTCCCGGTCGACCTCGCCGCCCTCGCCGACACCACCCGCATCCTCGTACGAGCGCTGGACGACGCGATCGAGGCCAGCCTGGCGCACTACCCCTCGCCGCTGTCGGCGCGGGTGATGGGCGCCAAACGTAAGGTCGGCGTCGGGGTATGCGGCCTGGCGGACCTGCTGCTCGCCGCCGGACTCCCCTACGACAGCGCCGAAGGCCGCCGGCTGGCACAAGAGGTGCTGGCGCTGGTCAACTACACCTCCAAGCTCGCCTCCGTAGAACTTGCCCGCACCCGCGGTGGCTGCCCAGCCGTGGCCGGCGGCCGGTCCCGCTACGCCGACCCGCGGTTTCTACGCCGGTTCACCGACTTGGAGGTCGTTAGCGTGACCCGCGGCGACTGGGCCGCCCTCGCCGACGAGATCGCCACCACCGGGCTCCTGCGGAACTCCTCCACCATCGCGGTCCCGCCCACCGGCCGCTCGGCGCCGGTGGTACGAGCCTCGACCGGGATCGAGCCCCTGTTCCGGCTCTCGGACGACCTGCCCGGCCAGCAACGCGCGGGAGTCGTAGCGGCGCTGAAGGCCGCCGGCCGGACCGACGTGCTCGGTTTCGTCGACACCCACGGCCGGCTTCCGGCCGACCCGACACTGCCGCAGCGGCTACGCGCCGTACTGGCAACCGCGACACAGATCAGGCCGGCAGGGCATCTGGCGATGGCCGCCGCGGTGCAAGCCTGCGTCGACGAGGCAGTATCCAAGACCGTGAACCTGCCCGCGACCGCACGGCCGGTCGACGTGTACGACACCTACGCCACCGCGTTCGAACTCGGCTGCAAGGGCATTACCGTCTACGTCGACGGATCACGCGACATCCAGCCGCAAGCCCTCGCCACCGCGTCCGCCAGCTGAGGAGACCCATGACCGCCCCGCAGTACGTGTTCGACACCAAACACGACCGCTACCCCCTCGCCGTGCACGTCTTCCTCATCCAGGAAATCGATCGCGGGTGCGAACTAGCAGACAAGCAAGTGCTGCTGATGCGGCGCGCCGGCTCCGGCTACGCCGACGGGCAACTCGGGCTCCCGGCCGGGCACGTCGACCTCGGCGAGACCCCGACCGAGTGCGCGATCCGCGAACTCGGCGAAGAACTCGGCATCGAGCTCCGCGCCACCGACCTGACCCCAGGCGCCACCTGGTTCCGCATGTCCCAGGAACCGAGGATGGACATCTTCTACACCGCCCGATCGTGGGAAGGCACCCCACAGATCCGCGAGCCGCACAAGTGCACCGAGCTCGTCTGGACCGTCCCCAATGTCATGCCCGCCGACGCACTTGAGTTCCTGGCCCCAGCCTGGAACGACACGCAGAACGGGCGCGTCCTGCGCGAATACGGCTTCGCACGAACGCTGGTGTAACCGCACTACGACATGTGACCCTCGGCTCGCGACACGGTTTCCAAAGCCGCCCCAGAACGCTCGACAGCGATGTCGCGCTCACGCGCTGGGGAGACATCGTCGATGGCCGCGTCGAGACGCTCGGCGCACCACAGTAAGTCGTAGGGGCCGTCTTCGATGGCGCCGTCGATATGGCGTCGTGCGGCGCGCACGCTGCGGCGTTGACACTCGTCGCGCCTGCCGCGGTGTCAAGCCGGTGGCAGCCAGGTCCGCGCGTCATGCTCACTGAGATACTCCCAGCTGCCCCTGCAAGTCTCTCCCTGGCAGGGGGATGCCGTGCTGACTTCGGAGGACGACGTGGACGAACTGGCTGACGACGGCTTCCGCATCGTTGATAACCAGACGGTGTGCTTGCACTGTATTCACGATGACGGCTTACGGGAGGCAGTGGGCACGAAACTCGCCGAGTGGCAGTGCTCCTTCTGTGGCACCACAGCTGACGAGGCGACCGATCAGCCGATCGCGGCCAACTTCGAGGATTTCATGATCATCGTGATGGAGGCGCTGCGGTTCGTGTATGGCAAGGTCGAGGACAACTTGTACTGGGACAGCGAGGACCGCCAATGGATGGGCGGAAGTACTGTCAGCTCTACCGAGGCGGCCTACGAACACTGTTCCGGAGACGTCACCGATCCAGTCATGGAAGCCCTCGCCGCAGCGATCACCTACGACGAGTGGACCACCGAGAACTTCCTCGAACTTCGTCCGGACGAGGCACTGCGATTCACCTGGGAGTCCTTCCTGGACAAGGTGAAGTACCGCTCGCGGTTCGTGTTTCTCTCCGCTGGCGAGGAGCCGTCCGATCGCCCCGACGAGTACACCACCGAACAGTTTCTGCAGAAGATCGACACCGTCCTTCGCGACCACGGATGCCTCGCGTCGGTACCCGCCGGGCGCACGTTCTGGCGGGGGCGTCTAGCCGGCGACCTCACCGAAGCTGGAACGTGGAACAGCGCAGCTCACCTGGGTCCACCTCCCCGCGACCGCGCGGCCAACAGCCGGATGAGCCCGGCAGGCATCACGATGTTCTACGGCAGCAACGACATCGAGACCGCAATAGCGGAGATCAGCGCACACAGTAAGGAGCCCTACGCCGTAGTGGGCCGGTTTGAGACAGTTCGGGACCTGACTCTGCTCGACCTCACTACACTTCCGGCCCTGCCGAGCCTGTACACCCCTGCCGGGCGCACCCGGGAACGCTATGACCTGGTCTTCCTCCGGCGATTCGCCCGCGACCTGGCCAAACCGATCGCGCTCGATGGCCGTGAGCACATCGAATACGTCCCCACTCAGGTCATCACCGAATACCTGCGCTACATCTCTCCGCTCGGCGTCAACGGCATTCTCTTCCGCAGTGCACAAAACGGAGGCGTGTGCTGTGTGCTGTTCTGCGACGCCAGCGCGTGCCTCGACCCCGGGCAGCAACCCGAGCCCTTCGTCGAGCCTTTGCTCGTCCTGCACACCGACTCGGTGACAACCCTGGATGTTCCTCTTGCACACGAATCTGCCGGGTGACGAAGGCACCGCGCGCCTGGGGAGGCAAACTCGCCTGGAAGGGGTACGTGCTTCCCCTGCACCAACGCCGCCCACCTCCGCGGCATGCTTTCACGACATCGTCGGAACGCTCCAGACAGCTCGCCCACAACATGATCACGTCGTTCTGCCCAGAGATGGCGCTGAAACCGGCCGGGCCCGCTCAGCACCACCTAGTGGTGGATCCGCTTCAGCCCGGTGTGCCGTCCGCAAGGAAGCCGTACTGGCGAGGAAGATGATGAGCGTGCGGATCTCCTGGGATGAGCTTGCCGAGTCGCCGAAAAAGGCGGAGCAGATGTTCGACCTGCTCATGCATGCCGAGTACGGCAATCGCGTGCGCACGATCAACGGTTCCGGAGGCGACGGAGGCCGTGACGCCTGGATCGAGGACATCCGCCGCGCCGTGGAATTCAAGAGCTGGACGAAGCTGGGAAAGTCGCAGCGCGCGCAGGTCGTCCGCTCGTTGAAGCGGGCGTCCGAGGAAGACATCGCGTCGTGGGTGCTCGTCGCTCCGGTGCACGCGACACCAGGAGAATTGCAGTGGTTCAACAGCCTGAAAGGTCGCTACCGGAACTCTTTCGAAATGCAGTTACTGGACGTGCGCTGGCTGGAGTCGAAGTTGGCCGAGCGTCCCGACATCGCCCGCTACATGATGACCACCCCGCACCAGGAGGTCGTCGACATGCTGCGCGAGCTACACCAGGAGCAAGCCGGGCTGCTCGGCGGAGTGCCCGACCTGGCCAAGCGACTGAACGTCCTGAGCGCTCGTGCTGACGAGTTGTCGCCCATCTGGGGATTGGACTTCAGCACTCGCGGTGGGCAGAACTCGGTATTCGTACGATTGAAGCCCGGAGTTCCGCCCCAGCGCATCGAAGTCCATCTGGACACCGTCGAGGACGATCCGGCGGGTTCCGCCCTCACCGAAGCCATGTCCGACGCACTGCACTACGGCGCTGGCACGGTCATCGAGCCCGGCTCCATCACCCGCGTCGACAACGAGGCGATCACGTCGCTGAACCTGCCGTGGGAGCAGGTGGCGATGGTCCTCCCGGATCAGCGCGTCACCGCAGGTTTCCCGCGCGCGGCCTCGCTGCGTCCCCGCGACAGCGACGGCACCAAAGGCCGTCCGCTGCACCTGACCCTGCACTACGCCACCGAGGGCTCCCGCGGCATGTACGTCCACGGCACCGACACCACCGGCATGCTGCGGCTGCGCGTGCGCATCGACCGCCCCGGCTCGGAGCAGAACTCGGACGTCGGGATACTGCTGCAATACGGATCAGACGACGTCCAGCACCCCGACGCGGTCGACCCCGAAGCGCTGCTGCGCACGGTGACCCTCCTGGATTCCCTCGACCACGCTCCCGGAATGGTCCTGACGCTGGGCACCGAGCAAATCGACCTCGACGCCCAGCCCCACGAACCCACCGGCCACTTCGCACCCATCGCCCGCGCCTTGCGGGACTTCATTCTCGTTCGCGACGAGCTCGACGTCGCACTCCCGCTGCCCGCCCGTTGGTCACGCCAGGACGACCGCAACATCGCGTTACTCGCCGGCCTGCTGCGCGGCGACGAAGTCGCTATGCCGCTGAGCTCCACCGTGTGCCATCAGATCAGCACCGCGGACGAAGCCAGGCAATACATGGACCTCCTCGAGCGCGGCCACGGAGGGAGGATCGACTTCGAAATGGTCGGTCTTGCCCTGCCGGTCGGCGAGGTCCAGATTCCCGTGGACCCGCTCTACGTCGCCTTCTCCCGAGCTCGGATCACCAACGCCGCCGAAGTCACCCAAGCCATCGCCAGCCAGGCCGGTGCAATCCCCGTCGACATCAGCCCAGCTGCCGGATCGCTCGTCCTGGGACGCAGAACGCCGTTTCCCGCTCCTGGTGCAGACGACGGGCCAGCTACCCATTCACCCTGACCTGGACGCGCCACCGAGCCGGCGGCTCCCGCGCGGTTCGGACCGGTCGACGAGCAGGTGTTTTTCCCCGAAACTCGCGGGCGTCGGGCGGCTAGACAAGGTTCAATACCAACCGTGACTGCCGACTTTTCTCCTGCCCACGAGTCTTCCGGCGTCGGCGGTGACCAGCCCTCGACGATCGACCTCCTCTTCGCGGCGTACGGACACCTGCGTGACGCCTGGTCCGAACTGCTGCGGGACGAGAACTGTGACGAGGCGGCGCCGTGGCGCGCGTCCGGCCCTGTGGACGCGGACCCCGACGAGGTCAGTCGCCTGCTGCACATCGCCACGATTTCCGCGGACAGTGCAGGCATCTCGGTCTTGCATCACCTGCAACTGCTGGCGCTGGCGTACCCTCCGGACGCCCTGACCGACGCAGGTCTTGACCCGCGTGGATGGCCTGGACTGTCGTCCTTCTCCGCTGCCCGGTCGCTGTTGGAAGCTGCGAGCTTGTTGAGCTGGTCGTTGACGCCAGACAAGACTGAGCGGCTTCGCCGCTGTGCTCAGTTCCAGCTCTGGTCGGCGAACGAAGGCAGCAAGAGCGACCTCGGACCGGCCCCGGGAGGCCCCGGTTCGGTGGACGAAGTCCGCAAGACCATCGAAGCCGCAGGCTTCGAAGTTCAGGAGTTCGGCCGCTACAACGACCTCGGCGTGGTCCTCGATGGCCAGGTGAAGACCTTCTACACCGCGAGCGCGATCTCCAAAAGCCTCGGCGAGCCTGGCCGGCGGCTCTACCGGTGGTGGAGCGGAATCGCGCACCACGCCTCCTGGGCGGTCTCCCCGTGGAGGACCCTGAGCCTGCGCGACGACAGCACCGGGATGTACCTCTCGACCCCGAACTTCGAGGACAAACACCTTGAGCTCGCTGCCGACGTGGCCGCCGTCGTCCTCATCGCCGGGCGGTCGCTGGGCGATTTCCACGGGAAGGAGCTGCGAACGTTCGAGTCGACCTGCCAGCAGGTGGAAACCGTGCTGCGTCAAGCGATTCCGGACGTTCGGCGGACACTCGGTCGTCCCGGCAGCGACCCCACACAGCACTGACCAACAGACCGTCCTGCTCGCGGGCTGCTCAGCCGGTTTATGGCGGTTCAGGACGTCATCGGATCATCGGTCACGAACGCACAAGCTCGTCCGTCCTCTTCACCGAAACGCCACTGGTTACCGGCAGACGCTAACGCGCTGCTGCCGATCGGCCATGGAGGCGCGCTCTCGACTGCGGGTCCTGGACCGTGTTCGCTCACAGCCTGGCCGGACGACTGATCGTGGCGCGCTAGCGACCTCCTGTGGCGTAGGCACGACGCGACCATCGGCAGAAGGTGTGCACGCCGGGTGGCCACCCGGCGTGCACATTCGCCGCGGATGCGCGCGTGCGGCGTCACGGCGAGGATGGGGCCGGTGGCGTCGCGGGCTGCCACATTATCGGCGGTGTCGAACCGCATCACCAACCACGGCGGGTCAGCGGGCACCGGCACCGGCGGGGACGCGGAGGAGCAGGAAGGGCTCCCTGCGGTACTCACGACGGCTCGACTTTGCGCAGCGGCAGGGTGTCGAGCGCGCCGCGCAGGCAGCAGTCGAGCACCGCCACGCCCTGGATACGTGTCCACGATCGGCACGCCGTGGCCAGCGCCGCCGGATCAGCGAGGCCGGGCAGGTCGGCGTCCTCGATCTCCTGCGCGAGCAGTTCGCCGGGCTGTTCCAGCCAGACGGCGTCGATGACGGTGCCCCGCACGAGGTAGGCCACCGCGTTCCACTCCCCCGGGGTCAGCGGGGGAACCCGGGCGATCTCGAGTGCCAAGACCCGGGAGAGCGTGTCCTCGGGCAGGGCGAGGCGGAGATCAGGCATGTCCGCGCGGCTGTGCTTGATCGCCTGGTCGACGGCGCCGACACTGATGCCCAGGTGTGTGGCGACCGCGGCGCGGCCGCCGCGTCCCACGGCGCGCACCGCGGTGGTGATCGCTGCGGCACGGCGGGCGGGAAGCACCTCGAAGCGGGCGCGGTCGATCTCGGCGAGCTCGCGGTCAAGTACCTGCTGCCACGTGGACTCAGGCATCGTGTCGCCTTTCTAGATCGTCAGCAGGGCGACGGCGAGGCGTCACGCAAGCAGCGCAGGTAGTCCTCGAGCCCGTCGATCACCGCGTCGGGCTCACCGGAGCCATCCCGGAACTCCGCCAGCAGCCGCTGCGCGGTCGCCTCGATCGCCTCGTCGGTAGTCGCCCCGGTAATCCCGGCCTCCTCGGCGGTCCACATCTCGCCGATGCTGTCCACGTCGTAGACGGGCAGCAGGCCCACGGCGTCCCGATCGTCGCAGCGAGGCAACAGATCGGCGATGTCCTCAACAGCGGCCAAGGCGTCCGTGTCGAGCCGGATCACGGTGTTGCTGCCGTCCCACACCTTCTCCGCTCCGGCCATGACCCTCTCGGCCAGGGGCGCGACCTGCGCGAGCAGCTCGTTCACCGCGTCCCCAGTCAACAGCGGAATCTCCCAGTGCCGCTCGAAACCGTGGTACACCTCCGGAGAACAACCCCCGTCAACGTTCGCGTCGTAGTCGGCCCACAGCCGCCCGCTGATCACGTCGAGAGCGATGTACACGGGCTGCGGCCCCTGCTCGCCGCGATACCAGCGCAGCAACTCGTCCTGCGCGCCACACTTGATGATCGCAACCTTCGTCATGCCAACTCCTCCCGATCCCAGCACTACAGTTGCAACTGTAGCAAGCTACAGTTGCAACTGTAGTATTCTTCCCCTCGGGCGATGTCGTGCTCTTTCGACTCGACTCCCGAACATGTTGGGCGGACCCAGTCATGCTTCTCAGCGAGAGCCAGCGGTGAGGGTGGTGTCGATGGCCGCATGGCAGGCCCCGTTGCGTCGGGCCTTGGACGAGATCGATCACGAGCGGAGCGAGAAGTTGCCCATGCGGCGAGCCGAAGCTGTGGCGCGGACGGTCGCGATGGCCGGGCGAGGTGACCGGACGGCGGTCGTGAAGTTCCTCGGTGTCGGCGTGAACGCGATCGCAGAAAGCGTTGCACCTGGCTCGCAGTCGACCCTCGGTCACAGTGCAGTCCCTGCCACTGGATACATTCCGCCGCCAGTTGGCGGTCGAGGGTCGAGATGTTGCGCCCCTGGCCCTGGCGCAGTGGGAGGCGCTGCCGTGGCTGGGCCGCGGGATCGCGTTCGACGAGGCGCGGATCGACGAACCAGGTGCGCTGCTGGCGGACGAGAACGAGGACGCCCACCTGGACGCTCGTGTCGGCCCGGCGTTGACCGCAGCGACCTGCCGGCGCTGGAGCCAGGTGCAGGCGCTCGCTGTGATCGACTGTTGCCTGCGTTCCGACCTCGACCCGCTCCCCACCTCTGCCGACACCAGCGCGACCGCCGACAGCGACTGATCGCCTCGGCAGGGTTTGAGCCATTTCTGTTTCTGCCAAGCCGGTTCCCGCGTCGTGGACAGTCCGGCGCGACATACTTCGTTCCCGCAACCCAAGGAAGGGCATGACCGTTCAGTTCTCGCCGTTCAGGCCACCTATCGACCTGTCCGACCTGCCGAACTTCGCGCAAGCACCTCATCGCCCCCGGCGCGCGGTGTTCGTCGGACGAGTGTCCACAAAGGATAATCAGAACCCCGCGACGTCGATCCCGCGGCAAGTCCTGTACTCCTCCGCGCGGTTGGAGTCGAACGAAGAGTTCGCTGCCTACTTCTGGGACGTCGAGTCCGGGATGCTTCCTCCGCGGTTGCGCGGCCTGGGTTCCCAGGAGATGTACAAGGCGCTCGACGTGCCGGTTCCTCGTGACGGGGGCCTGCAGGATCTTGTCGAGCAGGCCGAGCAGCTGGGCGTGACCCACGTCCTGGCCGAGCGTTCCGACCGCCTCGCCCGCGCCATGCTGACCAGCCTGGTCGTGGAACACGAACTCGAGCAACTCGGCGTGGAAGTGGTGTACGCCAACGAGCCGTCGGGCGGAACCGAGTCCGGCAGACTACGCACCCGCCGGTACGGGCAGGTGGAGGCGGAGATCTACCGGACGACCATGATGGAGATGTCGATGGGCGGCCAGGTCCAGCACGCCGTCAACGGCTGGAATCACGGCTACCCGCCCTACCCCTACATCGCGGTAATCGACGAGACCGCTCCGCGGCAGCAGACTGGCCGGTTCGGCGAGGCACGCCCGAAGAAGAAGCTCGCGCCGCATCCCGACCCGCGCCGGTTCGATGCCGTCCGGGAGCTGCATCGCCTGCGGCGTGAGGAGTACCTCAAGGCGGCGGACATCATCAAGGTCCTGGCGTCGGACCCCGACCGATACCCGATCGAGAACCGGTGGACCCACAACCTGGTGGAAGGCTTGATCGCGAACCCGAAACTGACCGGCTACCAGGTCTACAACCGGAAAGCGACCCGGACCGGCAAGCCCGGTATGCCCCGGCGCAATCCGCTCTCCGAGTGGATCTGGTCGCCCCGCATCACACACGAGCCTGTCATCAGCCTCGAAGAATGGAAGACCGCCCAGGAAGTCACAGCAGGGCTGAAGGCCGGAGCAGCGGAGTACATCTCGCTCCAACAGCTGCGAACAGCCGTTGACGCGCTGGGGCACACGGTGACGGTCGTCCGCGGCAGCGGCACGCACCGGCTCTACCAGATCGGAGACCGGCAAGTTGTCTTACCGGCCCCCATCCCGGACCCGCTCATCCAGCAGGTTGTCGATGACCTGCGGACGGCGCCGTGAGCACGACCATCGACTGCCGTGCCCGCTGGCACGGCGAGATATGGGTAGCCAGCATCCCCCAGCACAACGTGTACGGGTCGGGACGGACACTGAACGCATTGCACGACGACCTCACCCACGGGCTCAGCCTGATGGGCGTGACCGCCCAGGTCGCCATCACCCCGGCCAGCCCGGAGCTCGATCGGCTGCGGCGCGCCGCAGCCGCCTACGAAACGGCGCTGGCAGACGCCGTGACCGCCTTGACCACGCAAGGCAGCACTGTCCGCGACACCGCCGCGGCGACCGGAGTGCCGGTCGCCCGAGTAACCGCCCTCCGGGCCAGGGCGCCTACCCCACTCACCCGCAGGAACACACACCGAGAGACTCCTTGAACCGCTAGTGCCCACGCGAAAACACCTTCGGGCACCTTCGCCGTTGACGTCGGCCCGCATAACGCACCTCCACCATCAGAGCAGGCAAATGCCTGGGGAGGCCTAGGCTGCGCCGCTGCCAACGACGCACCCAACACCCAGGATGTTGAGCTGACCCACTTGTCAAACCGAGCATTCATACAACCGCCGGCGCGCTGCCGACCCGCGACGAAGGGACTCGTTGCTGGAAGGCTGGATCACCGAGATCTTCCGCTGCTCCAAGCCCACGGATACAAGGTCGCCGCGTCCAGCTGCAGTGCACCGCTGCCCAAGTCGCCGATGAGCTCGTGCTCATCCTTGAGTTGCGTATTCGCGCGGTGAACCGCTTCCCGCGCACGCGGCCCGGCCGCCCTGCTCGCAATTATCAGCAGACTTCTTGGCCTCACCGGGAAAGAGCACCTGGAACTCGATCCGTTACTGCACGCCGCAGGAAAGACGTCCTCCCAGACTCTGACTGCCTCCACATCGGTCGACGCCCTTCGGGAGCCGACACGGCAGAACCGACCGTGTTGCCCGCTGCCAGCAACGTCGTCGGCACAGCGATCCTCACACGTCACTGTGGCTAAATGGCCCGGTCGCGACCAAGCCCGAGCGTCCTCGCTGCCGCCGCCGTAGAGTAGCGATGTGGCTGAGCACCAGCAGTTGAAGTCGATTGAGGTCGAGGGCTTCGCTTCGATTCGGTCGGCGCGGGTCGAGCTTGGCGCGCTGAACGTGCTTATCGGCGCGAACGGTTCGGGCAAGAGCAACTTCATCAAAGCCTTCGATCTGCTGGGCAACGTCGGCGACGGCCTGCTGAACATGTTCGTAGGACTCAACGGTGGCGCCGCCGCCCTGATCAACGACAGGGCAGACAGCCAGCGGATCACGCTGACGCTGGAGACTCCGCTACAGAACTACCAGGTGTGCCTCACGGCAAACTCGAACGAGGAGATGTTCTTCGACGACGAGGTGATTTCGTACCACGGCAGCGGAGCGCAGCACCCGTGGACGACATCGCTTGGTCGAGGGCATCGGGAGAGCCGCCTCACGCTCACCTCCGATGACCCACCCGTCGCCCCGGCGGCCGCACAGATCGCGACGCTGCTCCGCGGTTGCCGCGCTTACCACTTTCACGACACCAGCTCCGACGCACCAGTCAAGCGGCCTACCCCCGCAGCGGACAACCTCGCCTTGCACGCGGACGCCGGGAACATCGCGGCAGTTCTGCTGCGGCTCCGGGACAGCGACCTCCGAGAGGACAAGGTCGCGTATCGACGGATCGTCGGTGCGGTCCGATTGATCGCACCGTTCTTCGGCGACTTCATTCTCCGACCCGACAACACCGACCGGATCTCGCTCCAGTGGCAGGATGTGTCCTCAGACACCGTCTACCCCGGAAATCAGATGTCCGACGGGACTCTGCGTTTCACTTGCCTGGCGACGTTGCTACTCCAGCCAGAGTTGCCGAGCCTTGTCATCATCGACGAACCGGAGCTCGGGCTTCACCCTGTTGCTGTCGGGCAGCTCGCGGATCTGCTGAGGGTGGCCTCGATACGCAGTCAGATCCTGATCGCGACGCAGTCGGTGACGCTGCTGAACCAGTTCTCAGCTGAGGATGTAATCGTCGCCGGACTCCGAGACGGCAATTCGGTCTTCGTCCGGCCGAACACTGCCAAACTGCAGAACTGGCTTGCCGAGTACTCCCTTGGCGAACTGTGGGAGAAGAACATCATCGGCGGCCACCCAGGATCGCTGGGCAGCGTTCTCGACCCCAGTCCCTGAACCAGGGGAGGGAAACATCCGGGGCACCTCATCCGGCAGTTTTGCATGCACCAAAACCGGCCGGCTCCTCTTCAGGTGGGGTCAAGTCCGACGCCCGGCTTGTCCGCACCGTTGACAGACGCACCACCCCGGGCGGGCGCGGAACCGGGGCGAGTATTCACGTTGGTGCAATCTCGGGAAGGATCATGAACCATGAATACTAATCGCGATACCGAGCCGTCTTCGTCGATACCACGTACGTCGGTGACTGTGCTGCTGGTCGCCGTGCTCGCGGTCGCCGGTGGTGCTGCGATCGCGTTACTGACGTTCGCTCACCAGCTGTGGCCGGGCCTTGCCTGCGCCGTTATCGCGCTTGGGGCGCTTTGGGCTACCGACCGCCGGCTGCGTCGTCGCGCCGAGATCAGCCGCCGCACCACCCGTCGCCCACGACCGTAGGACGGCATGAACAGGACCGATGCCGATCCGGAGCCCTCCTTGAAGCGAGAGCAGCGTATCCGGCTCAATCCGCGGACCCCGGCTCGCCGATAGCCAGCTCGGCCCGTGCCTGACCGCCCTCGGCGCGCCCAACTACTCCAGCTGCGTCGTGTACGAGAACGAGGAACGTGAGCTGCGCTAGGTGTTCCCTGACGGCCAACCCCATGATCGAGCAAGCCGCCGACCTCGCCGACCGCCTTGCCGACGCCGGACTACTCGCCCACCACGCCGCCAGCCCACCGGACGTGGACGCGACCCACCGATCCGGGCATACATCGTCGACACTAGCGGCAAGGACCTCGGCCCGCTCACCACCCACCAAGCCGAACAGCTTCGCGACACTCTCGCCGCCGCCGGGCTGCTCGACGACAGCGTCTTCACCCCGCTCGCACTGACCGGCCAACGCGACGACCGGTCGCAATCTTCCTAGTGTCCGAAACTCGGCATACCGCGCTGACACCCATGCGTCACTGGGCGGATTGCATGGATCGCCATGCCGCAGCGTGTGAACCCGAACCGGTGGCTCCCCGATCGCCATAGTGATGCACCTCGGCCAGCTAGGAGACAACGGTGCCTGACGACTCACCACCAGGCAGATGGCACCGTGCCGTCTCCCTGGTATCGGGCAGCGTTTGGGTCGGCGTGTTCGTTGCCAGGCGGAGTCCTCGCAGGCCGCGGGCCACAGCGTGTCCAGGGGCTTTGATCGCTAAGCGCCACCGGCGTTCGTGCGCTGGGCCGGCGTTGATGCTCATCTCCCCGGCTGGGGTATCGATGGCGCAGCTTTCACCGGTGCTGGCCACGCGATAACCCCGGTGGCGATACCACCGCATGACCGGCATGTCCTCCGCATCGACCTTCGCCACGAACACCCGCACACCCTGATCACTGAGATACCGCTCGGCATGCTCCAGCAACGCCGTTCCCGCTCCGCTGCCACGGAAACCCGTCTCGGCCGCCAGATCAATCTCGGCGACGGACCGGGCAAGCCATGCCCTCTGTTCGCTTTGATGCGACAGGACGAAATCCGCCGGCGCGCACGCATACAACACGCCCACCAGGCGATCGTCTGCCAGCGCGCCGAAACACCAGCCCCACAGCCAGGCAGTCCGGGGAACTCGACCCGCCCACCGGTCTGGTCGAGAGCCACTCGCAGCGCCCCGCCTACCGCGGACGCGGGCACTGCCACCCTGGCCGCGATCGCGAGCGTCTGCTACCTCACCGGCGCGAAGCAACCGCACCCGCACGTCCGGGCCTCGGTGCGCGGGCGTCGAGCGACGAGCGCTGGTGCGGATCACGGTGTGAAATTGAGGGCACAGAAGGCTCCGATCGTTCGGTGGCGAGGCCAACGTGTCCCCGCCGAACCGGATATCGACGTATCGCTCCGCAACTCGCCTTGCGTTCGACGTGCCCGAACGCAGCCCATCCGGGCATGGCCGCCCGTGGCGCGAGCTCTGGTGAGCCCGTCTCAGTACCCTTGCCCGCATGGTGGCAGCTGACCAGCCAGACGATCCTCCCGCAAGCGAACTGAAACACCTGCTGGCGGTCCGGACAGAACGTTTCGCGACAGAGCAGGCGGTCGAACTCCTGCGTCAAGCCATCAAACTCGGGCGCAGCGACCAGATCGCCGCCGGAGTGAACGCCGCAATCGAGTCGGTGCATCACCTCGCGCACTTGGCCGCCGCGCCACCAGACGACACGACGTCCGCGCGACTGCGGGCCCAAGTGCACGAGTGCCAGAACTCCTTCCAACGCGCACACCTGCAGGGCGACACCGACGGAGTCATCGGTCGCGGCGAACTGGTCGGCGACGCCGTCATGAACTACGCGATCCACCTCACCAACCTCTAACCGGCGAACCCGCGCTCGCACCCACACACCGAGCCCAACACCACAACCGGACTCGGCACACGAATCGACATCCCGGAAACCGGCTCGCCACACCGATGCGCGGCTCGCGCCCCCGGCATTCGCCAATCCAGCAGGAGGCACTGATGCCTGACCGACAGCTTCAGCTGCACCGCCCCGCGGAACCCTCGAACCACCCGCCCGGCGACCTAAGCATCCCCGTCATTCTCGAGGTGGTCGCCCTGGCGACGCACCTGATCGACAACGGCGTCGTCCTGACCACTGACCAGCTCGCGGTCGCCCTCTACCGGGTACCGAGAGACGACATGCCCGTCCTGCTCGACGCCCTGTACCGGCACCAGCTCATCACCGACCACGATCTGAGTGGCTTCGTCGGGCTCGCCTGGTCGAACGCCGAACGCCCCGACCTCGCTCTTCCCCGTGACCGCTGGCGGACGCTGTTCGCCGCCGCCGGTTACACCGATGACGGGCCCCGCGTCCCCCGCCCCACGCAGCCGTTGCGGCTGTACCGGGGATCGGTCGCCGACCGACGAGCCGACTGGTCCTGGACCGACTCCCGCGATGTGGCCCGTACCTACGCCGCCGGCGGCTTCGGTGACCGCCTTCCCGGAGCGATCTGGACCGCGATGGTCGAACCGGCGCGGGTGCTGGCCCGCAACACCGACCGCGAGGAATCCGAGTACGTCATCGACACCGAAGGCCTCCAGATCAGCCCGGTCTCCGGCGGCACCGTCCTCATCGACTCCATCGCATGAGAACCCGCACGTACCTCGGCATCGCGTTCACACCGGACTACCTGGCCGCATTCGAAGCCCGCCGCGGGCCCGTCACCGTGCTCTTCGACCAGCACCTCGACGACAGGCGGCTCCTGCGCGAAGGCCTGCCGGAAACCGCGTTCGCCGATACCGGCATCCCGCAGCGCACCTCACACACGTGAGAGCGGGGCCGGCCCCACCATCGCTCACGCGACGTGTCAACCGAACGTGACGTTGTGCCGCATTCCCCTGTGGCGCCGCTGCCAGTACACTGTGCTGGCGGCTTCACCACCGCAGCAGCCCCGCTCATTTCGGGCTGAGGATCGCAACGACAGACCCTGGCGCACCTTCGTGCGCTCGTCATCGTGCTACCCCTCACCAGAGCGGAGAATGAACGTGTCCACACTGGACGACCTCTACGAGCAGACCCTGGCCGCCGTTCCGGATGGCGCCTGCAGGATGCTCGTCCTCTACAGCCGCGCTCGCCTCACCCGGATCGAGCCGGTCGCGCATCTGCTCGACCAGGACCGAGTCCTCGTGACACACCATGACGACGGTGACGTGACGCTCGTGTGGGACGAGTACAACGGCGAGATCGCTGTGGAGATGTTCGGGCTCACGATGGACATGGTCTTCACAGGGCCCGGCCTCCTGCGCTTTCCGCCTGAGCAGTTCTACGCGCACCCGCACGGGTGGTGCCCGGCGTGCGCGGAAGCGCTGCTGGAGGGACCGCCGGTGTGGGGTATCTGGCTCTCCCAGGCTTGGGAACGCGGCCACGTGCGCGCCGAGCTGCAGGCCGGCCAGCCACGGTCCGTGGCCAGGTTCGCCAACCGCGCGGTCGCCGAGCAGGTGATGCGTTCGCACCTGGCCGTGCTGCGCCGCAACCGGCAACGACGGCGCTCCGCCTTACCGGTGGAAATCCTCGTGCTGAATCGCGATCCGCGCCGCGCGCCCAGTTTCCGGCGGGACACGGTCAGCGAGAACTCCCAGCTGTGGCTCTGGCACGAGGACCCCACCGCTTCCCCTGCGGCCGCCCGGCACCACAGCGGCTGGCCGGACGAGGTTTGGCTGTTCGAGCACGACGCCGACGACGCCGAGTCCGTCGACCAGGTGGTCGTCGTGCCGGGCACGGAGTTCGCGGCACGCGCCCGCGCGGAAGACCAGGACACAGAACAGCGCGTGCGTGCGCGACGTGAAGCTCGCCGCACCGGCGATCAGGTCACCAGGCTCGACGGCTGCACCATCGTTTGGCACCGCGAGCAGGACACCGACGTCGAGGGGTACCTCAAGTCGATCCTCGATCCCCGCTCCTCCGAGCCCGCGCGGCGGGTGCGCGCCGACGGCACCCAGGAACGCCTCGACGGTGCACCCCAGGGGCTGACGGTGTACGGCAGCAATCAGTTCGACCGGCCGGGTTTCGCAGACGCGGCGGCGATGACCCCGCAGTACGCCTACCTGCTCGACGGTACTAAGCAGTCTCGCGGCATCACCGAGGGCGGCTGAACCCGAGAACCCTCAGGTTACTGCCCCGGGGCGGTCGCACTCGTGCGCTGCCGATCCAGGCCACCGGTGCGGACGGTACTACTCAGGGGCCATATCGGGCGAACATCGTCTCCTCGCGCTCCCCGCGCGGGAGCGGCCATCAGCTGCCAGAGCTCCTGGACGCTGCCATGCTGTGGATCCAGTCCCGATGGCTCTGCCCGTTCGCAGCCGATCGCGACGCTGCTTAAGAAGGCCGGGCGAGAAGACGATCGGTTAATTCGACGGTTGCCAAGTACCACCAGAAGATCCAGTCGAGGAAGACCGGATCATAGTTGCCCTGTTGGTCGCGACGTTGGTGGCGAAGCGCGAACTTGTTGGCGATGCCGAACAGAGCGCCTTCGTCCTGACTACCGATGCGCGCGCGGATCAGCTCACGTCGCTCTTCAAGGATCCCTGCGAGTGTCACGACGGCTGACTTCTTGTCGTGCGTAGTCGCCTCGCGTCCCCGGAAGAGAGCGATCGCATGCTGGACGCGCGCCGCGGCGTCCGGTTCGGATGTAGCCAGAGCCTGGCGGACCAGATCAGCGCGCGCGTCGTCGACCTGGCGGACCAGTCGCCCGATGTCCTCGCCGTTCTCGGCGAGACGCAGATCGATGCCGCCGGTCGCCAGGAGCTCGTTGACTCGCCACCGGTAGACCGCGCGACCAACGTCGGTGGCGAAGTCACCGAAGTGCCAACCGCACCCATTCCACGGATGGCCATTGCGAGTGCGGGGCCGGGCAGCGAGATCATGGAAGACCTCGATCAAGTCATAGAAGGTATCGGCATCCCACTCGCCTGGCTGTAGCGGCCACAGGTCGCGTGCGCCAAGCCAGTCGGCAAGCACCACGTTCGGGTCGATCTCGACACCGTCGGGATCGTCGACGCAGATTTTGGGGAATGTCCTGGCGAAGTAGCCGTCGGCCATCAGTGAGGAGATCAAGTGCGCGAAGGCTTCGCGCACTTGAGCGGGAGTTCGTGTGGGCTCGGAACGAGTTTCAGGATCCCTCTTGTGACGCCTCGACCACAACGACCCTGGCCGACGATGCTCGCGCAGCTGCGGCACCTGGGTCAGCAACTCTGCAACGTAGTCGAATCGCAGCGACCGCGAGAGGGACCGGCCCGGCAGCGAGGTGGAGTGCCGATAGTCCTCGACCGGCGCGGCGCCCAGAAACGCCTCCTCCAGCAGCCGCTCGATCATCACGCCTTTCCCGTCGGCGGAGTCGCGTAGCGTGGTGAGTTCCTGGAGCAGCAGCGCGCGGGGCCACACCAACTCATAGTCGGCGGACTCAAGCCGCAACCGCGGTCTACCGGTACCCGACTCGAAGAAGGGATCGCTCACACCGGAAACCATAGCCAGCCCTGCTTCACCGGGGCGGGTCACGGGGTACCTGGCAGCAGCTCGCGACCTGCTTCAACGCCTGCTACGCAACGTGTCGCACCCTGGCAAACACCCTGCAAGCATCGAGTTGCGCGAATCCGAAAACCATCGCTTGCGAACGGGAACCCCGCTGCCGAGCGAAGCGCCTGTCTGTAGGCCTTGTTGGCGTCAGTCAGGTGCCTCGCTACAGCTATGCCGTGGTTATGAGTGGCACCTACTCGACGATCCTGTGCAGCGCGGTGGCGACTACTGCCGCGACGATGGCGGCTGCGGTCAGGCTGCCGGCGGCCGACGCCGCCGCTGCGCTGATGCCGCTGATCACCAACCACCGAATCGGCAGCCGCGTGCCGTCGGCGGTGTTAGCTGAAGTCGGATGCGATTTGCGTGTAGGCCGTACAGTAGTCACGAGCTCTGCTTCCTGTTGCGGGTTGCGGTGTTCGAACAGGCGGTCTCCGGCTCCACCCGGAGGCCGCCATCTTCACTACTCCACCTTGATCGGTAGCCGCGTCGAAGGTAGCGCGGGCAGCGACGCAACACTACGAGTTGTGTGCACTCTTTCGAGAGACGACAACGCTACCGGCAGGTAATGTCGGTTTGGCTGCGCACTGAGCGTGCCCCAACGCTGCGCGCCCCGATCGGACGCTTCGTCTCGGACGAAGGCTAGGTGCCGCGCGACAAGCGGACGGCATACTGATTGACGTTCATGAGCAGGATCTGCGCCGCCCGCCCCAACGCCAGGTCAGCGCTGGGGCCCGCGAACGTAGCGTCGATGAGTTTCCCGCGCAGGCGACACCGGGCGGTGGCCACGAACGGTGGACCGGATTCTGTGGCCCGGGTGTCCAGGTCTGTGATGGCGTCCCAGGTTTCGGCCGCCCGCAGCGACTGCCACGCGGACGTGCCGGGCACATGCGGGATCGGGAGCCGCTCCAGCGGGGCCAACGGAGCGTTGGTCATGCCGGCCAGGTGCGCGAGAATCCGGACCTGGGCGTGCTTGCGGGCATCCCACTCGTCCGCACCGGGGCACGGCCCGATCTGGTGCTCCGCGCCGTCGACCTCATATCGAGCCTCGACCTCGAACGCGTGCGCGCCGCCGATCACCCGAACCCGCTCGTAGCGGACCGGATCACGCCACAAGCCGAGTTCGTCGAAACGGTCGTACAGCACAGTGGGGATCAGATGGTCGTCGGCGGACTCCTGGAGCAGGTGCAGCACCGCGAGCCGCGCACGATCCCACTGTGTCCCGAGGGTCGCGAACAACAGAACGGGGATCTCTCTGCCGTCCATCAATCCCAGCTGGGAGCGAATCTCGCATTGCTCGATCACCTCCCTCGGCGCCTCCCCCTCATCGGCCACCGCGACCAGCACCCCGAAGAACTCGTTGGAATCCAACGAGGACAGCCTTTGCCCGAGCGATGGCTGCGGGGTGACCGAGACCGGCGACCGGATCGCTTCCCTCCAGGGGACGCGATCAGGCAGTGGAACTTCGACATGGCGGATCACTGGGTCTGCCGGCTGTGGCAGATTCGCGAGACGGGCGAGCAAGCTGACGTAGGCGGCGTCCGCCACGCTGTTCGAGTCGAGGCCGCACCGCTCGTCTCGTGCGACGGTCACGGCCCCGACGGTGACCGAGGCCTGCGCGACAAACTGTTCCCCGGCCGCAGTCATGACCTTTCGAGACGTGGCTCGCCGGAATGGAGAGCCGATCTGCGCGCAGTGCGCGGACAGGACGGCGGCGGCGTATTCCGGCTGCCGCGCGAGGCTCTCGATCACCAGGCGGCGCACACCAGAATTCGTCATCGCCGGCGGCGCCAGCAGAAGGGTCCGCATGTCCGCTCGGGTCAGCGTGCCAGCTTGGGAACGGCGGTGGATCTCGTCGGCGCCGTCATCGCCAACGACACCGCCGACGATGTACGGCCGAAGCCACACCGGCCGGGCGAGCCGCGCCACCTTCGCCATCACCACAACCTCTCCTTCCACGTCAACGCCGCCCTCACCTGACACCCCGTGTCCAATCGCATCAGCCAGCTGCCGGCTGAAAGCGGTACTTCGGCAAAGTGTCTGACTTAGAGCTTGTCTCACGTGGTGAGTTTGCGGAGTTTCTTGTGGCAGGTGAGGCTGGCTCCGAGGATGAGGAAGGCGAGGAAGTGTTCGGCTTTGCGTTCGTAGCGCAGGGTCAGGCGCCGGTATCCGGTGAACCAGGCCATGGTTCGTTCGATCACCCAGCGGTGTTTGCCGAGCTTGTCTTTGGATTCGATGCCTTTGCGGGCGATGCGGACCTTGATGCCGCGATCGCGGACCCAGCGTCGCAGGTCGGGCTGATCGTAGGCCTTGTCGGCGTGCAATTTGGCCGGCTTGCGACGCCGCGGACCACGACGGGAGCGGATCGCCGGGATCGCCTTCACCAGTGGCTTGAGTGCGTGGCTGTCGTGGGTGTTGGCGGCGGAGACCGCGACGGTGAGCGGCAGCCCGGCGCGGTCGGACAGGGCGTGGATCTTCGAGCCGGGTTTGCCGCGGTCGACCGGGCTGGGACCGGTCAGAGATCCCCCTTTTTCGAGCGTACGCAGGCTCCGTCCACGATCGCGCGGCTCCAGTCGATGTGGCCCTGGCTGCCGAGTTCGTCCAAGAGTGCGTGGTGCAAGTTCCGCCACAGACCGGCTTGGGTCCACTGGCCGAAGCGGCGGTGCGCGGTCTGGAACGGCACCCCGAACGACGGTGGCAGATCCCGCCACGCACAACCGCTGGTCAGCACGTACACAATCGCCGTGAACACCGCACGAGCGTCCACCGGGGCAGTGCCGCCGCCCTGCGGACGCGGCTCGAACACCGGGATCAACGGCTCAACCAGATTCCACAGCTCATCCGGCACCAACCGCAACGACAACCGATCAACCACGGCAAAGATCATCGCGCATCAGCGACCGATCGCCACGTAAGACACGCTCTTACTGGGTTCCGATTCCGGGCCGAGCTGCTCCGAGCAGCAGCTCGGTCCAGCGAGCGCTGGGTGGCGGTGCTGATGTGGCACCGCCACCCAGCTGGGTACCCACCCAGCCCAAGCGAGTCTCGGGCACGCGGATCATCGCATCGTGCACCGACAATCCTCGCAGGCCGCCGACATGTTCCGGCAGCGGTCCTACCCTGGCACCTTCGTCATGGTCACCCGACGCGGCCCCTGCTCGTTCAGCCGCGCTGCGACCACGCCTCGGGCCACCTGGATCTGCACTGGAGGGCAGTGTCCGCACATGCCGCAGAATTCTGCGGTACGACCTTCGAGACCTCGTCCAGAGGCATGCCGAACACGTTCATCGGCATATCAAGCCCACCGCGAAGGTGTAACCGCTAGGCGTACATCGTGTGTCGCCCGACCAGCTCGCCACTACCCGGCCATTCGGCCTGTCCGGCGAAGAACGAACGCGATCAGCGACACCAGCCGGACGAACAGATAGTCCCTGGTGTCGTCGTTAGGCAGTTGCTGGGCGTCACATTCGTGGTGTCGGATGGCGAATTGGTTACCTACCTGCGTCAGCGCAAGGAATTCTGCCTCCACCACGGTGCGAAGTTGCGGCGATGACGGCACCGCATCGTCGAGCAACCTCGTGACCGACTGCTTCTTCGTCCCCTACCCCGCCAGTTCGAGCGTTTTGAGCCGCTCGAACGCGTCCCACAGCTTCTCCAGGGCGTCCTGCCGGTCGGCAGGACGCCGAGAGAGAGAAACCGCGACACTGCGTCGATCAGCTTCTCGTCCAGGATCAGGTCCCCGGTATCCGGCTGAAACTCGGATGCCAGGGAGCGTGCCTCGACAGGTCCCAGCCGAATGACGAGCCCGTCGTCGCCGATCGTGAACGCGATCCCGTTCCGGGCGAAGAGAAGTTCCACGTCCCGGCGAACTGTTCCTGCCCGAGGTTCAGTGAGGAGCCGCCCGCGTCGAAACCCATGGGCTCGTCGAAGAAATAGTGCATGTGTCGGGAGAAGTCGTGCCAGGTTCGGCGGGTCGGCTGATCGATGTGGCGCATCACGAAGTCGACGATGTCCAGCGCCATTGTCGTGTCGACAGCGGACAGTGTGTCGAGAGGATGTTCCGGCAGGTCCGGTATGTGCGCGTCCAGCGAGTCGAAGAACGCCACCTCGTCAGTGCCCGTTATCGCATCGCCGTCCGGGCAGTTGCGCCCGGGGAAGTCCCGCGCGAGCGAACCATCGCCCAGCAGCCGGCGGATCAGCACAATCAGCCCCTTCCACACCGTCGGGGAGATGTCCTCGAGCGCACGCGGAACCGGCCGTCCAGCGCAGTCGGAGTAGAAAGGGCTGTGAGTCACCGCAGCAGTCTTGCACTCGGCAGGCCGGTGCGACACCTGACTTCATCGACCGGGTAACACCGTGGAAGGGGTGTCCCGCTCGGCTGCCGCGCTGCGCCCACCACGGCCGTCGGCTCCGGAACAGGCCGCGCAAACCGCACAGAGGAACGGCCACCACCTCGTTCCAGATCCTTGCCACGCTGGTCACGTCCGCACATGGCGGACGTGACCAGCGTCGGCATCACGAACCAAGCCAGTAGGCCAGTGCAAATTCGCTACGCGGCCCGGCTCCCCTCGAGTCTCCGATGCAAGGCGCTCGGCAGGTGCACCAGCCGCAGGACGGCGGTGCCGTAACGCAGTTCGGTGTGGTCGACGGACCTCTTCATCCGGCACCCGGCGATCCCGCATACCGGATCTGTCAGGGCCTGAATCAGGTCTTCCTCGTAGGGGTAGGCGTTCCATTCCAGTGTCCAGTGATCGTGGGATCCCCAGAGTTTGCGGTTCCTGTTACCGGGCCTTCCGAGCCATGGTGTCCGGCCGAGCGGGTCGTGCCACCACGATCCGATCGCCCACGTGCCTGCGGGGTCCCGGGCCTCCAGCCGCACGATCACGCCGGCGAGAAGCATCGTCATGTCCGGTGTACGCGGAGGAAGACTGGCCAGGGCGACGCGCTCGTCCTGCTGCAGTGGCACTGTGGTGGCGGGCCAGTGATCAGTGCGCCAGCCGTGGTCGTGCCGCGTCGCGGTGCATCGTGGGGGCTCGTCGGCGCTGGTGATGGTCATCCGTCCGCCCGTCGGCACATGAATCAGGCGGAAGGTACTCCCCGTGGGCCGGCATTCCAGCCGCAACCCGGGAAGCCCGAAGTCTTCGCTGGTGCGTAGCAGCCAGTTCGTGAGGTTGTCGGAGGCGTTCGTGTGGATCACCAGTTCGTCGGCGCGGGGTGACACGGTCATGGAGTAGGCGGTGACGGTGTGCACGTCGCGCCATCCTGGCGGCGCGGCGTGCGGGCCCTTGTTGAAGACGTGGAGTGCCAGCAACGCCCTGAGTTCCCGTTGCGGGCCGGAACACCCGTCGATGCCGGGATCAGCGGGTGTGATGCCGCGCTCGGCGATGTCGACGTCCTCACCGAGGTATGCCGCTCGGTCCGCGACCATGCGCTGTCGTTCCCGCTTGCCGGCGGCTGTAGCGCTCCGTGCGAACACGATCCGTTCCCCATCTGCGAGGCGCTGCGGGATCGGTTCCACACCGGGTATCCGGCACGCGGGGTGCGTGAGCACCGTGGCGACGTCCGCGCTGCTGGAGCCGCCGCTCCACCGGACCTGGAGGTCATCCGTGTTCGTCCGGACGTCGCTCCAGTCAGCGTCCTTCCACAGGGCATACCGTCGCAGGAGCGCGCTCATCACGCCGTCGCGCAGATCCGGCTTTGCCTGGGACGCCGCGATCTCGGCCGGGTGCCAGCGGCGTCGGCCATCTCGCCAGATTCTCACGTCCGGGTCCTGGTGGTCACCCAGGTACTCCTGTACCTCGTTCCAGCGCTTGCGCGTGACGCCGCGCAGACGAACGGATGCCACCGGGCACGTCCCCAGAACACGGAGATCGAGGTGGTTCCCGCTGGGCTCGGGCCTCAGGCCGGGCACGCCGGACAGGCCCTCGTGCCACAGACTCGGCAGCGCGGCGGCGAGGAACCCTTCCAGTGCGCCATCGGAGATCTTCAGGGTGATCCGGCCGGGGAAGGGGCGGACCATCTCGATCACGGCGGCGGGATCGTCCGCGTTGTTCCGGAAGATGGGGAACCATTTCTCGGCGTTACCGATCGCGAGCAGTAACCCGGCCTCCAGCCGCTTCTGCTGTGGTGTGGCAGCGGCGGGGAACCGTCCCCAGCCCCGGTGATAGTCGCCGCTGATTTCGCGAAGCCATTCGCCGGTGCAGCAACGGCGGGCATGCATCCACTCCGGATACGCTGAGTTGTTCTGTGGCATGGGACATCCTCCGTCGACGTTCCCCGGTCAACGTCGATGTGAGGGTTACCCGACGACACCGAATTCACAAGCTGATCAACCCGCGGTGCCACCCTCTGGTGGCTCGGGGAGGCACGCACTCCACACCGGGATCGGGAGGCACCTCGCTGGCTGCCGCGACAGCCAGGCGCAGATTACCAAGCACTGCCGGGACACCGGGATACACCCTTCCCTGCGATCTGAGGGGATCGTCGTCCGCCTGGAGTCGTCGGGCACGATGACGGCATGACGCCCGGCGGACCGTTCTTCCACCGCATGGCAGGTTC
Organism: Amycolatopsis roodepoortensis; assembly: GCF_024628825.1. Taxonomy (NCBI): domain Bacteria; kingdom Bacillati; phylum Actinomycetota; class Actinomycetes; order Pseudonocardiales; family Pseudonocardiaceae; genus Amycolatopsis; species Amycolatopsis roodepoortensis. The sequence goes on along the minus strand of NZ_CP102415.1, from coordinate 508,193 downwards.
CTTACAAGATCGTCTCGCCGCGACCAGCCACGCCTGGGAACGCGTGGAACTCGCCCACGCGCTCTGGCGCGTCAGCGGCGACCACAGCGACGCACTACCCGCCCTTCTCGACCAAGCCCGCGCCGACGCCCCCGGAGGCAACTGGCGAGCACGATTCATCGCCCTCGAGTACCTCGGGCACATCGGAACACCAGCCCTCAGCGTCTTGCCGACGATCGACGCATTCCTCGACCAGGACCACCGGGTCCTGTCCGGCCTCGGCGGCCGCACCGGACACGAACTCGCCGACGACCTCCACTGCCAAACCATCGCGATGCGGGCCCGCCACCGCATCGCCCCGCCCCTGCGCTAGCGCGTATCAGGACGTCACACGGCACGCCACACGAGCGAGACGCCAATGTGCCGGCCTCAGCGCCAGCCCGGTGCTGGTCTGATACGCGCAGACAAGACGGGAGGCGAATGGACGTGGAACCGGCATCAGCGTGTTGAGCCCGCTGACACAAGTGCCTTGTTGCACAGGTTCCCGTTAACTCGCCGAGGACCAGCCCCTGTGCCCGCCGACTTCGCGTGAGCGAACAGAAAAGCTGCAACCTCCAGAGCCGGCCTGGCTCCTTCGGAGAGCTGGCATCGACACACTGCGCTCGTCCGGCTTGCCGGCGGTGGTCACGAACGTGGCTCGACCTTCACCAACCGGACCTGCTCGCCATCGAGTAGAAGGGAATCGACCAGGTCATCGGTGATGTCGTCGTGCTCGCCCGCCCGCACGGTCACAGTGATCGCGAACTCCTTCAGGGCCTGCCGGAGTCGCTGGGGCAAGGCAGCGAAATCCGCGGTCTCCTCGGCGTTACCGCTGAGCGCCACCAGAGCTTCCCGCGGCGCCTCGATCCCAGACACACCGGTGTCCGCCACGGACGCCAGCCCAGCCTCGGCGATCGCTTTGGCAGCGGACTGGCGTAGGGCGACCGCGGCGAGGTACTCGATGACCTGATCGCGGCCGAAGGCCGGTGAAGCGGCGGCCGCCACGGCTCTCGCCGAGCAACCCTCCTCCAGGAAGTCATGAGTGATCGCCTCGACCACGTTGCGCCGTGCTCCCAGGAAGTTCTCCACCTCGACCTTGGTGTTGGTCGCCTTCTTCGGTGTGTCCGTCACGAGCCCCACCCTAGCGGTGTCCTGGATTCAGGACAACCTGATTCCAGGACACGGGCGTCATGAGTGCCAATTCGGCGACGCGCTCCCCCAAGGCGCCCTGTAAGGCGCTGTAAGGGCAGCTGCGGCCAATTTCGAGGTCAACTCCCCCGATAGTTCCCGCGAAATTAGTTCGCCGACTAGCTTCAGCTAAGGAAACGATATTTACCCAGTGTCACCAATACTGAAGGCGCCAATAATAAGCCCGATCTAGGCGAGTATTAATAGGGCAAGATTAATTAGTATCGCGGACGAAGACTATGACTCAGAGTCAGTAATCCTGCTGGCCAGCAAGACTTCTGGCGTGTCTCGTCAGCGAGACGACCGTCCCCGCGGCTCACTTTCCGAATCCGCGAATTCGACACGCACCCGCCGACGCCACAGCCGCGGACCTTCGCTACTCTCTACGAATATCGGCGCGAGCCGATTGGGTCGTGAGGATTCAAGTTCCAGGGCGGCTGACTCCGGGGGAGGCAGCCGCAAGGTCCGTCTTCCAGTCAATGTCAGGCCGGAACCGGAAGGAACAGGATGGAGCACGGCTCAGAAGATGACGATGATGAGGCGCGCCGCGTGAGTGATCAGCGGCGCGACCCCACCAGGTGGCAGAAGCTGATCTGGTGGGGCCCCGTCATCATCCTGGCAAGTCAGCTGGCGGCACTCAGTAACACACTGATCCAGCTGATAGGCCGCTGAGGTCGGGTGGTCAGTCGTCTTCACCGGCTGGCCACCTGACAAGTTCACCCGGAAGGGATACCTGTTTTGCTGTTTTGACGCCCAGCAAGGTCGATGCTAGCCCATTGCCGACATGGGTACCAACCACGTCGTTTTGTTACCTTGCTGAGACATTGCATCTCGCCAGTGACGCCGTCTCGCAGCAACGCACCCGAGCCACCATCCTCGAACTGAGGCCTGATGAACTCGGCTGACCCCGCTTCCGAGGACGACTCCACCAAGGAATTCCACAATGGATGCCCCTTGCAACCACAGGTGGAGGAATAGATCTCTGGCCTGCCAGGCATCCGACTAATATCGTCACGACAACCCCACCTACAGCTGTTTCACCTTGCGTGAGTTGCTCGTGGCGTGCCGGTGTCAGCGCCAGCACGGCTGACCTGCAGGATGGTCAAGCCCACAGATGGTTAGCAGGCGTTCCGGCTCCGCACAGTCGCCGATTCAGTGGCTCCGGTTCACAGCTGCTGAAGCACTGAGGCTGCGTGCTGGTGAAGCGGCTGCGCAAGGTCGAGATGGTCGCCGGCCTCGACACGGCACAACAGCTTGGTGACGGCGGCGAGCTGGGCGACCCGTCCGCTGTAGCTGTCGAGCTGGTCGGCGAAGTGCGCTCGTACCTGATCGGCGGCATCTGGCTGCAGGATGCTTGCGCAGTAGAGGACTGCGGTGTCGTAGCCGCGCGGCGCCCATCCCCAGTGTTCCCAATCCAGCATCCACAACGACGGCGCGGTGAGGTTGCCCCAGTGCAGGTCGCCGTGGGCGCACGACCACTCGAGCCTGTCGAGGTCGATGTCGACGCCGAAGGCCGCGAGCAGGCGATGGCGAAGGACGTCATCGCCGATGATCACCCGTTTCGTGTCCCGCACCTGCGCGACCGCGCTCAGGCCGTCGGCCAGGGCGGTCCACCACGAGGGAGGCAGATCGACCCGGTTGCGGAGCACCATGTCGTCGGCGATCGCCGCGTCGGGCACGTAGGTCATCACCTCGGCGCGGACACGTTGCTCGCCGATCTGCCACTCACGCACGTCCGTCAGTTCCGGCTTCGGCACGCGCGCGAACGCCTCTCCCGTGGCGTCGCTGGTGCCAGTCCAGCTGTCCGTACCGGCCCAGTGGGCGTGTTCGCTGGTGACCCGCAGCCAGCAGGGGCCGTCGGAGGTGTCGATCCGGGCTCCTACGGTGCGATCGTGCCAGCCGAACACCGGCCGCCCCGCTAGGGTGCCGTTGACCTGGTCGGCCGCGGCCAAAAGCTGTCCGGTGAGCCAGCCGCGCTGGCTCGTGGCGTCGTCGTCGATCGTCATTGCAGAGCCCGTCACAAGGCGGTGTGACGGAGTGGCACTCACCTCCGTCGTCCGCCTCAGTGTAAGACGTGGTCATACGCTGTATGACCGGGGCATACGCTGGGCGTCATGCTGATCGACCACATCGAGGTGACCTCCGGCCTCACTGACGGTGATGACTCGGCCTGGCCGCTGACCGTTCCAGCGATCCGCGACGTGGCGAAGAACGGCCTGAGGTTCACCAGCGACCTCGTCGTGCTCGTCGGTGCCAACGGCAGTGGCAAGTCCACACTGCTGGAGGGCATTGCCGAGGCCTACGGACTCGATGTCCGCGGCGGTCACGGCGCCCGCCGCTACTCAAGCCCCCTGGAGAAAGGCCCGCTCGGCGAAGCCCTCCGCCTGCACCGCACCGCCGAGGGCAGCCGGTTCACCAGGCGCAACGCCACCGGGTTCTTCCTCCGTGCCGAAACCGCCCACGGCATGCTGGCCTACATGACCGACATGGGCATCGCCGGCTACGGCGACCGCCTGTCCTGGGAGGTCAGCCACGGAGAGTCCTACCTGCAGGCCATCACCGGACGCTTCGACGGGCCCGGCCTCTACCTGCTCGACGAGGCCGAAGGACCGCTGTCGTTCCACTCCACCCTCCTGCTCCTGCATCACCTGCGCGAGCTGGTCACCATGCACAACGCACAAGTCATCTACTCGACCCACTCCCCTCTGGTGGCCGCGTTACCCGGCGCGCAGATCCTGGAACTGTCCGAGGACGGCATCCACGAACAGCAGTGGGAAGACCTGGACACGGTGCGGCTATGGCAGGCGTTCCTCCGTCACCCACAACGGATGTTCGACGACGACTAGCGGGTCGGGCGGCACTGCATCGGCCGGCACGGGCTGTCGGTCCGCGGGGAGCACCGGCGGCTCGGTCCCGGGTAGTTCGGGGAACAGAACTGGTCCGCCGGCGAGCACTGTTTGGGCGCGCACGGCGATGTCATCGGTCCGCACCGCGGTCCGCAATTGATCGGATTGCAGTTCGGACTGCAACGTGGCTGGCACCCCTGCGCACCGTCCGAGGTGCCGCGGCTCTGGAATACCCGCTGAAGGCTGGTCACGGTCTCGCGGGCGCGGGAGCTCGAGAGAATCTCGGCGAGCCCGACATCGAGGACGTTACCCATCGGAAGCCAGCGGCTGAACACACACGGCCAGACCTCACCGTCCGGGGAAATCGCAGCCACACCGTCCCCGCAGCGTCCGCACAGCTGCTCGACGCTCTCCCCCTGATCACGCACACCCCGCCCCACCTGGCGTACCTGGTCGTATCCGACAGCCGGCACACCAAGATCGACCAGTTCCGTCTGGGCTTGTGCCGCGCGCTGCCCGCTGCCAAGGTCGATCACCCCTGCCCGCAGCGGGATCCCGCGCCGGACCGCCTCAGCCACGTTGCCCTTCGTGCGAGCGTGACTGGGGCGCCTCGTGATCGCCGCATGCTGGGCGGGATCATCGGAGTAATAGCTGGTCGCCAGTGACACTCCTGGCTGGGCGAAAACGTCCCAGAGCTCATCGGTGACGTGCACGAGATTCGTGTAGACCTCGACCAGCAGTTCAGACGCCAAGGCGTACGTAACGAAGTCCGCCAAGCCGGCATGCAACGTCGGCTCACCACCGATGAACTGCACAACCTCCACGTCCATCGCCACGGCCTCGTCGAGAACACGCCGCCAATCGGCATCGCTCATCGAACCGTGGTCACCCCAAGGCCCCGATTCGGCATAGCACTGCACACATTCCAGCTGACACTTCCCGGTGATCTCCAACCACAGAAACGACGTTCGCCCCACCGACGACCTCCAGGCTTCGATCAACCCCTCGCCCCAGTGTTGCCCACGCCGACGACATGATCACATCTCATAACCCGGCCGGCCCAGTGGGCGCGCTTTCACAACCCGGTCACAGCTGACGCCACGCGACGGAAAAAGTGAACTCGTGAGCGCGCACAGGCGGCGTCGCAGACCGACCCGCATTCATCCGGCAATCCGCATTTGTCGGTGCCGCGCACTACAGTGCGAACACATGCCCGTCAGCGCGTTCACCCCCACAGTGCCGGCAGGCCGGCTCGGCGACGCACCGCCCTTGGCGCGGCCATGACGTCCCGTCGAGCGCCACCCCCTGGCCTGGACGAATGGCCGGAACATCGGCAGGAGGCGCTGTTGTGGCGGTTCGCGCTCACACTGGACTACGACGGCGTGGACGACTACGTTCGCGCGAACGCGGACACCCCTTGCCTGAATCCGGACTGGCGGCCGCCAGGGGGGCATCTGACTGCTGTGCTCGGCGACGATGGCCGCCACCACCTGTTCCGCGATCAGGTGGCATTGTGTACCGGAGTGTTCTATATGAGCGAGGTAGCCGCGGCGATGCGTGACCGGCGTGGGATGAGCCGAGGCCTCGACGCCACCACTCAGACCGCTCTCGGGGCTCGGCTGGTTGCCGAGGCCGAGGAGCTCCGCCGCCAATTCGCGACAGAGGAATACGTCCGCCATGACGGACGTATTCCACATGACCGGATCTGCTCCTGGTGGACCGATGGAACAAGCTATCGGATGTTCGCGCCGAAAACGGCACCGCCCGAACACCAACGTCGCCCGCTGACCGACGAGCAGGTGACGTGGAGCGTCGGTCTGGTCGGCGGTCCGGTCGACCCGTCCACAGTGCCGCCGTCGCGGCGATGCACGTTTGTCGGCGGCCGGAGCGTCTGGCCCGCCTACCTCGGGACCGATCGCCTGAGCCGGATCAGGCAGCAACTGACCGACCACGCCGGACCGCTCTGTCACGCGTGTGGACGGACCACCGGCATGGTGGTCGACCACGACCACTTCACCGGCATGTGCCGCGGCCTCGTTTGCTGGGACTGCAATGCCTGGCTAGACACCTGCCCCCACCTCAAGGGCTGCCCCTGGGCGGAGTACCTCAACGCACCGCCCGCTCTCGGCCTACAGCTACGCCACCCGCAGGCGGCCAAGGACCACCAGCATGACCGTGCCCGGATCGACTACCTCGGCTTCGACCCGATCGCCCCGGCAAGATCATGGACACGTCGACGCTGACACCGGGAGAGATCAGGAGTGGTTGAGTTCGGAATGCGCGTAGCGCGCAAGGTTCGGGGTTCGCCGCCAGGATCCGCGCAGCCTCCGGCATTGCCGGACGCACCAGGCGCTGGATAGGCCCTCCCCCGTGCTGCGCGCTATGGTCCGAGGGTGGGAACGGGGCGCACCTCCGAGGGCACGGCCGGCACCACGACGTGGTTGGTCGGGGTGCAAGGCTCTGCATCGGATCGCGAGCCGCTCAGGGTGATGCGGCACGCGACTCGGCCTGGCCTGCCCGCTCTGCCCTATGCGCATATCGCCGCCGACGAACGACGAGCACCGTTGCGCGATATCGAGGGCGCGACGATTCTCTACGTTCCGGCTGGTGTCATGTCCTGGAATCTCGGGCCGCGACTACCGTTGTCCGAGCGGGTCCCACTGGTCTTCCGGCACCGCCCCGACATCTGCATCATCGCCGCTGCCCTCGACGACCGGCGGTGCTGGGCACAGCTGCGCGACACTGCCCCGGTGGTGTTCACGCTCGCGCCGGACTCGACCGTCGACCCGCTGCTCATGGCGTCGATCCTGTACTTCCACAAGATCTCCTCGGGGCGGACGTGGATGCCACACCAGCTTCTCGGGACCACACTGGACGTCCAAGTGGACGGGATCACCGTCGCCGTCACGATCGAAAACCCAGCCCCCGCGGACGAACAACCACCTGACCTGCTCGCACCACGCCCGACCGTTTCCCCCCGCGGCCGGCACACCCCGCGGCCATCGTGGTCCGACGCCGTGGACCAGGCGGCCACCCACACACGCGACCATCCACTGGCCAAGCCCGTCACGGTCGGCACTTTCGCGCTGTGGCCCCTGGCCGTGTACGCGACCGGGATCGAAACCGGCCAGTACGCCAGCACGGTAACTCTCGAACAACTTCGCTACCGTCTCGGCGAAGCCTGGTATGCCGAGGACTGGCCCTTGGCCGTGTCCCGGTGTCTGCGCTGGCTCGTCGCGCAACTCCGCCACGCCGGCCACAGCGCCGTCCTTCCGTCCCCGGCGACCAGGCCCCTAGGCGGCCCACTCGATGCCCTGAGGATCGCTGCGGACATAGCGCTGAACCATCTCCACCGACTCACCTCACCGCGGCATGATGACCCCGTCGTGGCCGCATGGACCGAACTGACCCGCTCGATCGTCGACATCAGCCCCGCTGACGAGGGCAGCGACGGCCTTGTCTGGCCCACGACCTACCGGTGGAGCGACCACGCGCACACCGCCTGGACCGTCATGGTCGACCGGGTCGATTCCTTGCTGATCGCGCACCACGGCGGGCTCCTCCCCGGAACACGAGTGCGCATCCAGGCTCCCCACGAACCCGCCATGAGCGGCAGCGGGGCGACCACGGAGATGGGCACATCCGGCTGTGCGGTGATTCGTGCACCGCTGTGGACCTTCGACCACGACCGTCGTGTCGTCGCCGGACCTCCGCAGCGCTACTTCCTCACACCTCCCTCGAGGTTCGACATGTCGGTCCCCGTCGATGCCGACCGGCTGGTGATTACGCCCTCTGGCGCCGACTGACGAAGCGAGCCCTCGGTCGCACGATGATGGAGTTGCCGCCTGCGTCCACCACACTGCCGGCGACGGCGGCTCCGGCCGTGCCGTGACCCCGCCCACTGCCGGACCTCCCCAGACCGGCGTGGATCTGCCACAGTGATCGGCATGATCGCACCGGCCCCCGACCTATCCGACGCCGAGCTGACAACCCTGGCCGAGAGGCTCGGCCAAGCCGTCACCCGCGGCGAACTCGCCCGCGAGACCGCGATCGGCGAGTTGCTCGACCAGGCCGACGGCGGGCTCACCCCAGTCGGCGCGGCCGAGATGATCGACCACTGGAACCTCGACCTGCCCGACTATCGCGAGGCCTTCGAAGATCTTGTCGGCCCACCCGAGGCCTTCGTGGCGACGTCTCCCGATCAGCGGTTCGAGCAGGCACGGCGACTGCTGCTGATCAGCCTGATTTCCAGTGACATCGAGGACCTGGGCCAGGACGTGGCCGCCGGACGCCGGACCCGCGCCGACGCGATCACCGCCCTGCAGAACAACGCGGACACAGCGCTCAGCACCGAGGACGCCGGACGGCTCGTCGACGACTGGGCCACCGTGGGGATCCGCCACTCCCGGGCGCTGCGGTTCCTGGTCCGCCTCCTGCCCGCCTCCGGCACCGGTACAGGCGCCTAGCCCGCCCTAGACTCGGTCCATGACCACCAGCACCGGGCCGTCGTGGGCTGACGCCGTGGTCGCCGCTGACGCGATGACGGCCTGGCACCAGCGCGACAACCGGGACCCGGAGGTCGCCGTTCCGGCCGAGACCGTACAGCTGCTCGCCCTCGCGTTATGGCGTGTCGCCGCCGACACAGGTGTGTCCATCGACAACACGGGCCTGGGTAGGCCCGTTGTGACTTACCTCCGGAACCCGCAGGCGCTGCTGGCTGGGCCTGCACCGACCGACGCGCCCGCGCTCGGGCAGCTCGACCCGACCGATGGCGTGCTGGAGACCGCGGAATGGATCATCACCCGCAATTTCAGGCAGCACGACCCCGGTGAACGGCTCGGAGCCACCGACGACGGCCTCCCGGACGGCCTCACGGTCCGAGAACGACTCGACGAGATCGACCAGGACCCCGCCGGCCAGCCGCCGCTGCCCGCAACCACGAAACTGGACGACCAGGCACTGCTGGTCACGAAGGAACTCGCCCATCAGCGGTGGATCCCCACCGACACCGAACGCCGGATCGCGGAGGCTGCGGTACTCGCGCTGAGGACCTTCGACGCGGTACCGACCGTGTTCGACCGATCGTTGGCTGGCGCGCCTCCGGCGGCTGGCGCAGAGCCGCGACCTGGTGCGCGACCTGGCCGAGCGGCATCGATCAGACATCTCGCCACACCTGGACGGCCTGCTGGCCGCGACCACAGACCTGCTCCACGTCGTCACCGCACCCCTGCCGGAACTGGACTCCGCGTGGTCCACCCGGCCCGCGCAGCAACGCCTTCCTCACTGGGAACGGCTCCATTTCCCGCTGGAGACCCGGGCCCGGATCACCGAGGCCGAGCGCACCGTCGGGTTCACCCGCGTCACGCTGGTGAACGTCTGCACCGGCGAGCTCGGCCAATGGTGATGTACCGGGGTGACAGGAGTCAGGCGGGCTTCCTCCAGTAGAAGTTGTGGCGAAGCAGACCACGGTCGACGACCGCGTTGGCGCTCACCAGTTCCCAGCCCGCGACCGCCATCTCGTTCATGTGCTGGTCGACGGCGGTGGCGGGACCTGTGCTGCTGTGGTGGTAGATCCAGCGTTGGGTCATAGCTCCCTTATAGCGGACGGTGTCTAGCCGTCCAGGTCCTCGATGGTGAGGTCGGTTCGCACCCGGTGCACCCTCGGCCGCAGGCGGCTGGTGAACGACGTGACGGAGGCCTCGGCTTCGACTTCGACCACGAGGTCGGGCCGCACCGGCCGGAACTCGGTCTGGCCCCGGCCGAACACGGCCGACGACACTTTCTGCGGTGGCTCCCCAGTCGGCATGACGTGCTCACCGACCTGTGCCGCCACGGCCGGGGTGACCGGCAGGGACAACCCGATCCTGCGTAACCGACCGGTCTCGTCGGGACGGGCCAGGACGAGTTCGCTGGGCCGGTCAGCGGTACCGGTCACGCCAACCACGACGGCGTCGACGACGGTCATCGTGCGGATCTTCACCCAGGCCCCGGTGCGGCCGGGCCTGTAGCGAGAATCCCCGAGCTTCGCGACAAGGCCCTCGATGCCCACCTGGCTGGCCTCCGGGTTCATCCACTGCATCGCGACGTCCCGGTCGGCTGTGCTCGGCGTCAGTTGCAGTGGCGGCGTGACACCGGCGAAGAGCCGCGCGAGCTGGTCCCAGCGCGCGCGATACGGCCTCGTCCGGTAGTCGGTGCGCTGATCGGCGAGCAGGTCGAAGGCCAAAGTACACGAGTTCGCGAAATCTGACGCTACTTGGAGCGGGAACCCATCACGGGACGGCCATGTTAGGTCGGGCGAGCGTGAAGATCCGTCCGTCAGGCCGCCTTGGCCTGGCGCGGTCGCCCCCTCATTCTGGTCATCGCTGAGGAACTCGATCGACCAAGGCCCAGTGGGCGGAGTGTCCGGGCCGCGGCAGCCACACCCCCATTCCCTTTGGCTTTCACCTGCCTCCGGGCGTCTGCGCTCCTGAGATCCGCGACCCGCTGGACCTCGCGCACCTGCCATGCTTCGAACCTTCGAGCGATGGAGAGCCGAGAGACCAGTACGGCGGCCGTTCAGGAGCAGAGGCTCGCCGAAGTCGGGTCGTCGTGTTGACGGCAGCGCCCATGATCGGGAAGCACCTGGCGCATTCGCCGGCGATCTGTTCGAGGGTTCGTTTGACCTTTGATTCCCGGCCAGGCGGAGCAGGCTCATGCCAAGTTTCCTCAGCGTCGCCACCGGCGTAGGCGTGCTGGTCGAGTTCTTGCCAGACGACGTCGCGGATCCAGTGGCTGCGGTATCAATGACCAACTGTCCGTGGACGAGTGCCGCGATCCGGGCGGGGTCCTTGGTGCCTGGGGATCTGTAGCTGCGCGATCACGATCGTCTGCTGGTGCTGCAGCGCGGAGAGGATCTCGCTGCCCGCCGCGCTGCCCGGGGCCGATCGTGTCCCGTCCATGCCGTCCATCGCCGGCGCACGCAGGTCGGCCGTTGGGCCGCCGTCCCTACCGTCACCGGCAACGGCGCTGTCGCGAGCGGGGGACGGCGCCGCTGATGACGTCGAGGGCCTCGTCGACGTGTGCGCGGTGGGTGCGGTAGCTGAGCACACACAGCCGGAGCGTGAGCCGCCCGTCAAGGACGGTGCTGGAGCAGAACACCCGACGCGTGGCGTTGATCCGCTGGAGTAGCGCGCGGTTGCCCGGGTCCCCACCTGGCCCGCGGAAGACCACGGTGCTGAGCTCGGGCAGCTCCAGCGGTTCCAGGTCCGGGTGCTGGGCGAGCCGGGCGTGGGCGTGGCGGGCCAGGTCGAGCTTCTCGTCGAGCGCGGCGCGGAACGCCTCGACGCCGTGCAGGTGCAGCGGGAACCACAGCCGCAGCCCGCGGTGCTCGCGGGTGAGCTCGGACCCGAGGTGCGCGTAGTCGGGCAGCGCCGTGTCCCCGATGTCCTGCAGGTACGCGCCCCGGTCGTCGTCGGTCAGGGCGCTCGCGAGCGTGGCGGGGTCACGGACGAGCAGCACCCCGGTGCCGTAGGGCAGAAAGAGGCTCTTGTGCGGATCGAGGGTGAGCGAGTCGGCGCGCTCGACTCCGGCGAGGCGGGCCCGGCCGCGGTCGGTGAACTGGAAGAAGCCGCCATAGCAGCCGTCGACGTGGAACCACAGCTCCTGATCGGCCGCGATCGCGGCGAGCTCGGTGAGCGGGTCGACCGCCCCGGCGTTGGTCGTGCCCGCGGTGCTGACCAGCAGGAACGGGGTGAGGCCGGATGCGCGGTCCGCGGCGATCGCGGCGCGGGCGGCAGCTGGGTCGATGCGGCGCCCGTCGCTGGTGGGGACGAGCCGGACCGCCGAACGCGGCAGGCCCGCGATCCGCGCGGCCTTCATGACGCTGTGGTGTGCCTGATCGGACAGGTAGAGCCGGGCCCGGCTGAGGTCGGTTCGGCCCAGGTGCCGTTCCCGCGCGGCCACGACGGCGGCGAGCAGAGCCTGCGACCCACCGGTGGTGATAAGTCCGGTCGCACCGGCGGGCAGCCCGAACACCGACGCCAGCCAGCGCAGCAGCCCGTCCTCCAGCGCGACGAGACCCGGGGCGAGGTCGGCGAGGCCGGTGTAGCGGTTGAGAACGCGGGCGACCAGCTCGGCCACCGCGGAGCTGGGCAGCCCGCCGCCGGGGATGTAGCCGAAGTAGCGCGGACCCGCCGTCTCGACGGCGAGCGCAGCCGCCGACCGGACCGTGTCCAGCAGCTCCGGCAGCGGGGCGGGGGCAGCGCCGGGCGGCCGACGGAACGGTTCGAGGTCGGCGGGGCGACGGCCGTCGGCCGGCGCGCCGCCGAGACCGGTCAGGAACTGCCCGAGGGCGGCCTGCACCGGCGGCAGCAACTCGTCGAGCGGATGCCGCTCAAGCGCGTGGTCGACGTGGTCCACGGTTCCTCCTAGCCGGCATCGCGCTCGGCGTCGTCGACGGGCTGGTCGAGGTGCGTGAGCTGGTGCCCGAGCCGGTCGCGCTTGGTACGCAGGTAGCGGATGCTCGCCGGCCCGCCCGGCAGCTGGTGCGGCGACCGCCTGACGTCGAGGCCGGAAGCGGCCAGCGCATCCAGCTTCGCGGGGTTGTTGGTCATCAGCTCGATCCGGTGCACGTCTAGCTCCCGCAGGATCGCGGCCGCGGCCTCGTAGGTCCGCTCGTCCGCCGCAAAGCCGAGCCGCAGGTTGGCCTCGACGGTGTCGAGGCCCTCATCCTGCAGGTCGTAGGCGCGCAGCTTGCCGCTGAGCCCGATGCCGCGCCCCTCGTGTCCCCGCAGGTAGACGAGCACGCCCCGGCCCCGCTCCGCGATGCGCTGCAGGGCGGCCTGCAGCTGGGGGCCGCAGTCGCAGCGCAGCGATCCCAGCGCCTCGCCGGTCAGACACTCCGAGTGCACCCGCACCAGCACAGGATCGGCTCCGTCAGGATGGCCGCCAACGTCGCCCATGACGAGAGCGAGGTGCTCGGTGCTCGCGTGGTCGCGGTAAACGGCCGTGCGGAAGACCCCGTATGGGGTCGGCAGCTGCGCCGTCGCGGTGCGTTCGACGCCAGCGCACTGACGGCGGTGGGCGATCAGGTCGGCGACGTGCACGGTTGCGAGCCCGTGCATGGCGGCGAACCCGGCCAGTTCGGCGGGCCCGGCCATCCTGGTTGGGTCGGAGGGCGAGACCACCTCGCAGAGCACGGCCGCTGGACGGAGCCCGGCGAGCCGAGCCAGGTCAACTGCCGCCTCGGTGTGACCGGGCCGGGTGAGGACCCCGCCCTCTCGGGCCCGCAGCGGCACGACGTGACCCGGGCGGGTGAGCTCGGCCGGGGCCGTCGCGGGGTCGGCGAGCAGCCGGGCGGTCCGAGCCCGGTCGCGGGCCGAGATCCCGGTGCCGACGCCGTCCCGGGCGTCCACGGTGACCCGATAGGCCGTGCCGCGCGGCTCGGTGCTCGCCGCGGTCATCGGGGAGAGGTGCAGCCGGTCGCAGGCCTCCCCAGCCAGCGCCACGCACACGAAGCCCGAGGTGTGGGCGACGACGAAGGCCATCGTCCGCGCCGTCACGAGCTCGGCGGCGACGACGAGGTCGCCCTCGTCCTCCCGGCCCTCGTCGTCGATTACGAGAACCGGGCGTCCGGCGCGCAGGTCCTCGGTAGCGCGCCGGAGCGACGCCTCGCCGCGGTCCTGGTCATTCACGAGCCACCACCACCTCCGTCGCCGCGGCGAGTTCGACGGTCCGCGTTTCGCGGAACGCCAGGACGCAGACCAGGCTCAGAACGCAGATGCCGGCGACGTAGATCGTAACCGGCCACGAGGCGCCGGCGGCCTCCTGCAGCGCGGTGGCTACGAGCGGCGCGAGCCCGCCGCCGAGGATCGCGCCGACCTGGTAGGCGAGTGACGATCCGCTGTAGCGGACGCCGGTCGGGAACAGCTCGGCGAACAGCGCACTCTGCGGCGCGTACGCCGCGGCGAGGCCGTTGGCCATGCCGATCACCGCGAGCACGATGAGCACCGGGGCCCGCGTGTCGAGCAGCGGGAAGTAGACCAGCGACCAGACCAGCAGCGACCACGAACCGATCAGATAAACGCGCCGTCGGCCGATCCGGTCCGAGAGCCCCGCGTACACCGGGATCAGCGCGAACCACACGAGCGCGCCGACGAGGACCGCGGAGAGCATCACGCCCCGCGGCACCTGCAGCTGGCTGGTGCCGTAGGAGAGCGTGTAGACCATGAAGAGGTAGCCGATGCCGTTCGTCGCGATGAACGAGCCCGCGGCGATCGCCACCGTCCGCTTGTGCCGGCGCAGCAGCTCCAATACGGGGGTGTGCTCGCGGGTCTCCCCGCGCCGTTCGGCGGCGACGAAGACGGGGCTCTCCTCCACTCGCAGTCGGATGGCGAGCGCAATCACGATGAGCAGGGCGCTCGCGAGGAACGGCACCCGCCAGCCCCACGAGGCGAACTGCTCGGGGCTCGTCAGCAGCGTCATCCCGAGGAAGGCGAGCGTCGCGAGGACGAGGCCGGCCGGCACCCCCATCTGCGGCGCGCTGCCGTACAACCCGCGCCGGCCCGGCGGGGCATGCTCGACCGCCATCAGCGCCGCTCCGCCCCACTCCCCGCCGACGCCGATGCCCTGCACGAACCGGAGGACGGTCAGCAGGACCGGCGCGGCGACGCCGATCGTGGCGAAGTTCGGCAGCAGCCCGATCAGTACGGTCGCCGCGCCCATCAGCGCGAGCGAGGCCACCAGGCTGGTTTTGCGACCCAGCCGGTCGCCGTAGTGGGCCATCACCACGCCGCCGAGCGGGCGGGCGAGGAAGCCCACGGCGAACGTGCCCAGCGCGGCGAGGGTCGCGGCGGTCTGCGAGAGCGCAGGGAAGAACTGCGGCCCGAAGATCAGCGCGGCCGCCGATCCGTAGAGGAAGAAGTCGTACCACTCGATGGTCGTGCCGAGGAAGCTGGACGTGACGGCGCGCCTTGCGGCGCTGCGGTCGCCGGTCGCAACGGCGGGACTGGCGTTCTGCACGGCGGTCTCCTGGGGTGGGCGGGGTATGTGAGTCTCAGTCGCCGAGCTTCGCGATGACCTTCTCGCCGAACTCGGTGATCGCTTCGAGCTCGGCACCGGGGTCGAAGCAGTTCGCGTGGTGCCAGAGGAAGACCTCCTCCACGCCGAGCTCTTCCTGCAGGTGCTCGAGCTGGCGCAGCGCGTCGTCCCCTGTGCCGGTGAGCTGCCGGCCGAGGGGGACGTGGTAGGGCGTGACGTCGTAGGCGTAGGCGAACAGGTCGCGGAACCGCTCGGCGTACGCCTCCGAGGCGCTGCGCGTGGGCTGCACCAGCAGGTGACCGCCGACGGCGAGGCCGCCGCCTGCCGGGACCAGGCGACCGACCGAGGCGGCCTCCTCCGCATAGACCTGCTTCGTCGTCTTCAGGAACTCCTCGTCCTCGACGAAGGAGACGAGCGAGACGCCCTCCTGCGCCCAGAACCGCGCGGTGGTCATGCTGAACGCGAACGGTGAGTACAGCGGCGGGTGCGGGCGCTGCTTCGGCTTCGGAACCACCGAAATCTCGGTGAGCACCCCGTCACGGGTGCCGCGTCCGGAGTCGAGGGTGGGCGGGAACTGCCAGGGGACGTCCGCGGGCGGGACCTTCCAGACGTCGCCGTCGTAGGAGAAGCAATCCTCGGTCCAGGCCCGGCGGATGATCTGGAAACACTCCTTGAGCAGGGCCCGGTTGCGCTCGTCGGCAGCGGACTTGTCCGAGGTGGCGGCGCCGACGCCGACGTGCTGGCCGAGCACCGACGCGTAGCGCGGGGTGTTGCTGCGGGAGAAGCCGCAGAAGGTGCGGCCGCCGGTCATGTGGTCGAGGACGGCGAGGTCCTCGGCCACCTGCAGCGGATTGCGGCACGGCAGGGGGATGCCCAGTTGTCCGACCGTCATCGTGGTCGTGTGGGCCGCCATGTGCGCGCCGTAGAGGACCGGGTTGGTGTTGACCTCGACGCCCTCGGCCTGGAAGTGCTGCTCGGTCCAGCACACACCGGAGAAGCCGACCTCCTCGGCGTGGACGACCTGGGCAGTCATCCGCTCCAGCATCGTCGAGAAGCGCTCCGGGTCAGCGCCCGGCAGCGGCTGGCCGGCGAGGCCGCGGCGCAACTCATCCGCGCTCGCCATGTAGGGGATCTGCAGCAGGTAGAAGCGCATGTCGGTCACTCCTTGGTCTGGTCCTGGTCGGCGAGGAAGCCGAGGGCGACGTGGTTGAACTCCTCGGCGAGCTCGATGTTGAAGGCGTGCGCGGCGCGCTTGCCGGTGAACAGGTGCCAGCGGGCCCGCGGGAGCTGCTCGTAGACCCACCGGCTGTAGCGCGGGGGGAACGATGCGTCGAGCTCGCCTGCGGTGACCAGCACCGGGACGTCGATCCCGGCGAGCTGACTGCGCGTGTCGTGGTGGCGGTCGGCGTGCAGGTGCCCGCGCAGGCCGGGGCCCGCCTCCAGGTGCGGGTTCGTGATGAAGGCCGCGGTGACCGTGTCGGCGACCCGCGCAGGCGTGCGGGTGGCGAGGTAGTGCGGGCTGAAGACCCACATCTTCACCGTCCGGAACGCGGCCTGCCGGTCGCCGCGGGCGAGCGCGTCATCGGTGGTCGCGATGAAGGCCGAGCGCAGCCACTCGTCGGCGTACGCCCACGTAGCGTGCAGCTGGGCGCTCGCGACGGCGGCGGGGTGGCGGATCGCGAGCTGTTGTGCGATGCACGAGCCGAGCGAGTGGCCCACCACGTGTGCCGGCCCGAGGTCGAGCGCCCCGAGCAACGAGGCGACGTCGTCGGCCATCACCTGCGACGAGTACGACTCCGGATCGCGGTAGATCGTCGAGGCGCCTGCGCCGCGCATGTGTGGTGTGATCACCGTGTACTGCCGGGCGAACACGTCGCGCTGCTGCGCCCACCAGGTGTCGTCGCACCCGGTGCCGGCGATGAGGACGACGGGCGCCCCGTTGCCGGTGACCTCGTAGTGGATCTCCGGCCCGTCCGGCACCTGGTGGATCATCGCGGGTCTCCGACGGCGGCTTCGGCCTCCACCTCGATCAGCGCGTGCTCGTCGACCAGCGCGCTGACCTGCACCATCGTGATGGCCGGCAGGTGGTCGCCGAAGACCGTGCGCCACGGCTGGCCCAGGGTGCGGACGGCTCCGCGGTACGCGTCGAGGCTCGTGAGGTAGATCCGCAGCGCCACGACCCGACCCGCGCTGGTGCCCGCTGCCTCGAGCAGCTGCGCGAGGTTGGCCAACACCGCCGTCCACTGCGCGGTGAAATCGGCGTCGGTTGCGACGGCCCCGGTGGCCGGGTCGCAGCCCAGCAGCCCCGACACCGCGAGGCGGTCACCCTGCCGGACGGCGTAGGCGTAGCCCTTCGCCGGTGCCCATCCCGGCGGATCAATGCGTGCGAGCGACATGCGCGTCGTCCTCTCGTCGTCGTGCGGGATCCCGGAGCTCGGATGTGGAGAGCAGCTGGCCCCGCGCGAACACGAGCGCGTCACCGATCGATGTGCCCCCGATCGCCGCGGCGAGCCCGATGAGGATCAGGTGGTCCCCGGCGGAGTGCACGGCCGTCGTGCGGCAGTCGATCCACGCGAGGGCACCGTCCACGACGGGCGACGCGGTGTCTGGGGACGGCCACCAGTCCACGTCCGCGAAGCGGTCCACGCCCGGGCGCGCGAACCGCCGGCACAGCTCGGCCTGGTCACCGGCCAGCACGCTCACCGCGAACCGGCCGCTCTCCCGGATGGCCGGAAGCGTGGTCGAGCCACGGGCCATGCAGAACCCCACCAGCGGCGGTTGCAGCGACACCGAGAAGAACGAGTTGACGGCCACCCCGCGCGGTTGACCCGCGCCGTCGGTCGTGCAGATCAGCGCGACTCCCGTCGCGAAGCTGCCGAGCACCTGCCGGAACCGCGCCTCGGTGATCCCACCGCTGGCCATCCCGTCACCTCCATCCGAACTAACGTTAGGATGGATCGCGGTAGAGGGGTCTGTCAAGGGATCGTCCTAACGTTCGTTCGGACCTGTTACGGTCGCTCGGAACGGCGGGAGCACGATCGGGAGGCACGGATGGCTGGAGCGCAGGAGAGCGCTTCCGAGAAGACAGGGGGACGCCCGCGACGCACCCGACTGGAGGACGTGCTCGACATCGCTGAGCAGCTGTTCAGCGAGCAGGGCTTCAAGGCGACCTCGATGCGAGGCATCGCGGCGCGGATGGGCCTCAAAGCCGGGAGCCTCTACACCCACGTCTCCTCGAAGGACGAGATCCTCTGGGAGATCGTGGAGCGGGTTGCGCGCATGTTCACCGACTCCGCTGAGCGAAGCGCCCGGTCGGAAGGCTCCGCGCACGACCGCCTGCGCGCGTTCATGCGCGGCCATATGCGGATCGTCGCCGAGCACCGGGCGATGGCCAGCGTGCTGCTCATGGAGTGGCGCGAGCTGTCGCGGGCGTCGGACAAGGACATCCGCGGGATGCGCGACGCCCACGAGGCGTTCCTGAAGGAAATTCTCGACGCGGGCGTGATGAGCGGGGAGTTCCGCGCCGAGCACGTGAAGTGGGCGCGGCTGCTCATCCTGTCCGCGTTGAACTGGTCGAGCCAGTGGCTCGACCCGAATGGCCCCGAGTCGGCCGAGGCGGTCGCGGACCACTTCTTCGACCTGGTGGTCCGCGACCGGCTCGGCACCGGGGAGCAGCCGGTCAGCCCGTAACCACCGGTGGCCGCTGGATTGCCTTGACCACCTGGAACTCCTCGATCCCGAAGCGGCCGAGCTCGCGACCGTATCCCGAGAGCCTTCGACCGCCGAACGGCGCGGCTGGGTTGAAGGGGGCACCGTTGATGTCGACCTGCCCCACCTGCAACCGCCGCGCCACGGCGAGCGCGCCGTCCGGGTCGCGCGCCCACACGCCCGCAATGAGCCCGTAATCGCAGTCGTCGGCCAACCGGACGGCGTCGTCGACGCCATCATGCGCCTGCACCACGAGCACCGGGCCGAAGACCTCCTCGCGCGCCACGCGCATCCCGGGCGTGACGTCGGAGAGCACCGTGGGCGCGACGAACCAGCCGCGTTCCAGGCCGGGCGGGGCCGCGGCACCGCCGGTGACCAGCCGGGCGCCCTCCTCGAGGGCCTGCGCGATGTGCTCGCAGACGCGGGACCGCTGCCGCTCGGAGACGACCGGGCCCATCCGGGTCGTCCGGTCGCGCGGGTCACCGAGCCGCCACATGACTGCGACGCGCTCCGCGATCTGCTCGGCCTCGCGCAGCCGCGCCCGCGGCACAATGAGGCGGGTGAAGGCCGAGCAGACCTGGCCGGAGTTGAGGAAGCAGCGGTTGACCGTGTCGGTCACGGCCGCGTCTAGATCGGCGTCGTCCAGCACCACCTGCGGCGACTTGCCGCCCAGCTCGAGGGCGACCGGCCGGACCCGCTCCGCGGCGAGCCGGGCGACCCGCCGTCCTGCGGCGGTCGACCCGGTGAACGAAACCATGTCGACGCCCGGATGGGAAACGAGCGCCTCCCCCGTCGTCGGACCGTCCCCCGGGACCAGGTTGACTACCCCGGGCGGAACCCCGACCGCGTCGAGGATCTCCGCAAGCAGGAACGCGGTGCCCGTCGTCTGCTCCGCGGGCTTCGCGACGACCGTGCACCCCGCCGCCAGCGCTCCAGCGATCTTCGCGGCCAGCTGGTGCAGCGGGAAGTTCCACGGGGTGATGCATCCGATGACGCCGACCGGCTCGCGCACGACGAGGGAGTGCCCGACCTCCTCGGCCAGTTCGGGCTCGTCGAGCACATCGGCCGCGCCGGCGAAGTCCGCCACCGCGAGCCCGACGTGCACGCGCCTGCTGATGCCCAGCGGTGAACCGAGCTCCGCGGTGACCAGATCGGCCAACTCCGCGGTGCGTTCCCGCACGCCGTCGGCGACCCGACGCAGCAGCGCGGCACGCTCCCGGCGGGACGTCGCTGCCCATCCGGACTGCGCGGCGCGCGCCGCCGCGACGGCGGCGTCGACGACCTCCGGGCCGGCTACCGGGGTAATCCCCAGCGGCTCCTCGGTGGTCGGATCGACCACAGGGACCGCGCCGGTCCCGGGGCACGGCACCCACCTGCGGTCGATGTAGGCGCGCTGACGTTCGATCATGGGGTCTCGGCTCCGTTCGGGAGTGCGTGGTAGAGGTCGGAGGTGGTCCACGGGGCGCGAGAGGACACCTCGTCGCGGAGCAGCGACTTTGCGATCTTGCCGGTGGGCAGCCGGGGAACCTCGCGCCGGAAGAAGATCAACCGGGGCAGCTTGTAGCCGGCGAGCCGCTCTCGGCAGAACGCGCGTAGCGCCGCGGGATCGGGGGCCGCGCCGGTCATCGGGACGACCACGGCGCCGACCAGCTCGCCCCAGTGTTCGTCCGGCACCGGAACGACCGCGACCTCGGCGACGTCGGGATGCCGGGCGAGGACGAGCTCCACCTCGCTGGAGTAGACGTTCTCTCCGCCGGTGATGATCACATCCTTCAGGCGGTCGCGCAGGTGCAGGTAGCCGTCGTCGTCGAGCAGTCCGAGGTCTCCGGTGCGCAGCCAGCCGTTACGCAGCGCGGCGGCCGTCTGCTCCGGGTTCCGCCAATACCCCCGCATGACGCCCGGCCCGCGCACGGCGACCTCTCCCACCCGTGCCGGAGGCAGCGCCTCCCCGCGATCGTCGAGGATGCGCAGCTGCACACCGGGGACGGCACGGCCGACCGAGGACGTGCGGTCACAGCCCGTGCCGCCCCAAGCGGTCGCGTACTCCGCCGGCTGCAGGTAGGTGGTGAGGAGGGTCGTCTCGCTCTGGCCGTAGATCTGACCGACGTTGCAGCCGAAGGCCGCGGCGGCACGGCGCGCGAGTGACTCCGGTATCGGTGCCCCGCCGAAGTCGATGGTGCGCAGGACCGTGGGGCGCGGTGCACGCTCCTGCTCCTCCACGATCGCCTTGAAGATCGTGCCCGTGGCGATAAGGCGGGTCACCCGCTGCTCGGAGATCACGCGCAGCGCGGTAGCCGGGTTGAAGTTGATGAGGACCGTGCGCGCGCCCTGCAGCCAGTACGCGACGGGAGCGGCGAGTACGACATGGAACATCGGACCTGCCACGAGGTACGTGTCGTCGGGCCGGATCCCGCAGACCTCCACGAGGGCTCTGGCGGTCGCGAGCATGTTGTCGTGGGTGAGGACCACACCCTTCGGGCGACCGGTGGTCCCACCGGTGTAGCAGATCCAGGACGGATCGGATGGCGCCGTCTCGACGCCCGTGCGGCGACATGGGGCGACGTCCTCACACTGGCTGCGGAGGTCGCCCGCGCCACCATGCGCCCCGTAGATCCACGGCTCCACGCCACCGGTGTCCACCTCGTGGACGACATCGGCGAACTCCTCATGGACGAGCAGTGCAGACGGTGCGCAGTCGCGGAGGATCGCGGCGATTTCCTCCGGGGCAAGGCGGTAGTTGACGGGGGCGTAGACCGCGCCGATCTTGTTCACCGCGGCGTAGACGGGTACCAGCTCGAGGCCGTTCCGCGCGAGCACACTCACCCGCGCGCCTGGCCGGACCCCGCGCTGCGCCAGCACGGTCGCGAGGCGCTCGGCGAGGTCGTCGACCTCTGCCCACGTCAGCGCGGCGCCGTCGGATCCCATGAGGGCCTCGGCGTCCGGCGCGCGTCGGGCGTTCCGCTCGATGATCTGGTGGACCAGCACCTCGCCGCGCCCTTCTTCCATAGTGTCTTGGCAGCAACCCAACTTCGTCCTAACGTTAGTTCGGACAGTGGCAGCATGTCCAGAACCCGCACGAGGGTGCGGGCCACCACACCGAGGAGCACCCATGCCCGAAGCCGTAATCGTCTCCGCGGCCCGGTCCCCGATCGGCCGCGCACACAAGGGATCGCTCACCACGATCCGCCCCGACGACCTGACGGTGCAGATGGTGCGCGCCGCCCTCGCTCAGGTCCCGCAGCTCGACCCGGCCGACATCGACGACCTCATGCTCGGCTGCGGCCTGCCCGGCGGGGAGCAGGGCTTCAACATGGCCCGCGTGGTCGCCGTCCTGCTCGGCCACGACTCCGTGCCGGGCACGACGATCACCCGCTATTGCTCGTCGTCGCTGCAGACCACGCGGATGGCCCTGCACGCCATCAGGGCGGGCGAGGGCGATGTGTTCGTCTCCGCCGGCGTGGAGACGGTGTCCAGGTTCCAGAAGGGCGACTCCGACTCCCACCCCGACACCCACAACCCGGTCTTCGCCGACGCGGAGGACCGCACCCGCCACATCGCCGAGAACGGCGCCGACTCGTGGAACGACCCCCGCGCTGACCAACACCTGCCGGACATCTACATCGCGATGGGGCAGACCGCGGAGAACCTCGCCCGGTTCAAGGGCGTCACCCGCGAGGACATGGACCACTTCGGCGTCCGGTCGCAGAACCTCGCCGAGAAGGCCATCGCCAACGGCTTCTTCGCCCGCGAGATCAGCCCGGTCACCCTGCCCGACGGCACCGTGGTCGAGAAGGACGACGGGCCGCGCCCCGGCGTCACCTACGAGGCCGTCTCCCAGCTCAAGCCGGTCTTCCGGCCGGACGGCCGCGTCACGGCCGGCAACTGCTGCCCGCTCAACGACGGCGCCGCCGCCCTGGTGATCATGTCCGACACGAAGGCGGCCGAGCTCGGCATCACCCCGCTCGCCCGCGTGGTCTCCACCGGGGTCACCGGGCTCTCCCCCGAGATCATGGGCCTCGGCCCCGTCGAGGCCTCGAAGCAGGCGCTCGCCCGAGCCGGCATGACGGTCGACGACGTCGACCTCGTCGAGATCAACGAGGCGTTCGCCGCCCAGGTCCTGCCGTCGGCCCGCGACCTGGGCGTCGACGAGGAGAAGCTGAACGTCAACGGAGGCGCGATCGCGCTCGGCCACCCGTACGGCATGACCGGGGCCCGCATCACCACCACCCTGCTCAACGGCCTGCGCACCCACGACAAGACCATCGGCCTGGAGACCATGTGTGTCGGCGGCGGCCAGGGCATGGCGATGGTCCTCGAACGGCTGAGCTGACCACCCGGAGTACCTGGAAGACAAATGCCGCTAGCACTATGCGCCACTCTTCTGATCAGCGGGACGCGACAGCAGCTCATGATCGCGGCGCTCGACGTGGATCATTCCGTTATGGCTGCTCGCCATGATCGGCACCATGACGCTCGGGTTTACTCGCTGTGCCGGGAGTCGTGAGCACGCGGATCGGCATCGCGGTACTGGTCGTCCCCTGGCCGAGCTAGTCATCGGGTTTTGGGCAACGCCTTGTCGGGGTGGGCCGCGTTCACGTACTTCACCGCGGTGGAGGGGTGGATGCCGAAGAGGCGGATGAGGTGAACTGGATCGGCGGTGTGCTGCGCCTCGTGCAGGACGCGGTCGCGCCACAACTGCTTGGGGACCAGGCCGACCTGGTCGAAGGCGGCTCGCAGCCCGCAGTAGCTCAACGGCGGGCGGGCCGGGTGGTGGGCGGACTGGCTGGTGATGAACAGGTGCGGGTTGGTGGTGTCGAGCCAACGGCGGTGGCGTTCGGTCAGCCAGGCGTTGATCAGATCCACGGTCAGTTCGTCGAGGTAGACGGTGTGCGTGTGCCCGCGGCGAGGGACTCGGATGACCAGCCGGATGAGGTCGAGATCGTCGAGGCGCAGCCGGGTGACCTCAAGCGGGCGAAGCCCGTGGACGGCCACCAGCGCGACCAGCAGCCGAGCGCGGGGACCGTCAACCTCGTCGAGTAGCCCGCGTAGCCGGTCGCTGGGCAACGGAGCCGGCACGCGCACCGGGGTGCTGAGCGAGATCCTGGCCATCGGGTTGTGGAAGACGAGCCGTTCCTGCTTGAGGGCGGCGAAGAGCGTGCGCAGGACGTGGTGCAGGTCGCGCGCTTGGCTGCCGTGCCGGCGGGCGAGTTCCTCGCGAATGTGGGTGGCGGTGATCTGGCGCATATCCAGGCCGGCCTCGGCCCAGCAGAGCAGGACGGGTAGGGCGAGGGAGAGGTAGCGGCGGATCCGCTCATAGCTGGCGGGCTGGTGGCGGCGGCGCCCCTGGCCGCGCAGGACCCGCACCCAGGCGTGCAGGTGGCCGGCCATCGGTTCCGGGAGTGTGTCGATCCTGGCCGCGATGACGTGTTGGTGGTGCCGATTGCGGCGATTGGTGTCCAGGTCAGCGACTGCGGTGCTGGGATACCGCTGCTGGTCGGCCCGCAGCCGTTGATCGGGCTCATCTGGTTGTAGGAGGCCGTGTTGGTGGAGGAAGTCGAGCACGCGGCGGGTCGAGGGCGAGGTGGCGCTCGCGGCCAAGGCGCGCACGTCGCGTTCTCGGAACGGCGCCCGGGCGCCGAGCCAGGCCAGTAACGTGCGCAACAACGCGGTGCCGCCCGGCGCCCCACCCCCGCTACGAGCCGGTGCGTTAGCAGTGAACTCGGCGAGCAGCGCCGCCGCTAGCTCGGTGAGCGCGGGCAGCTCATCCGCGGTGAGGGCTCGGATCGCGCTCCAGTCACGATCGACCGTGAGCAGCGTGTGCTGGCCGGGATCAACCAGATGCGGCGACGGTGGACGGACCGTGGCCGTGGTGGCGCGGCGTCGTGCCCGTTCCCGCAGTGTCGGTCCGGACTCCTTGTGTGGGGTGAACCCCAGCACCCCGGCCTGGGTCGAGAGGCGGAAGGCGAGATCGCCGGCGAAGGTCAGCTGCGTATCCCGCCCGGCCAGCGGGCCGAACTCGCGCACGACCAGCAGACACCCCCGGCACAGGCCCTCCTCAGCGTGGAGGGGCAGGAGATCGCGCCGGCAGCGCCCGCATCGACCCGGCGGATAGCGGACGCGGTCGTCGCGCCAGCACGCGCAGCCGCGGCAGCGGCGTGTGGTGATCCCCCAGCTGTGGCAGTCCTCGCAGCCGCGCACTGGGTGGCGAGGTGGAGCAAGTGCCCGACGTGGCCGCAGCAGCCCCGCGTGATCGAGCACCTGGGCGCCCGCCGCCTTGAGCGGCAGCGCGATCTGGTCGAGTACCTCCTCGTTGACCAGGGTGTCGCCGTCGGCGTCGCGAACAGCGAGGGCGAGCCGGAGCAGGCTCATCACCATCCGCGGCCACGTCGGGCTCAAACCTGCTTCCGCGGCCATCGCTTCGGCCTGGGCGACCAGCATCACCTCCTCCGGCCAGCGGCGCTCGGCGATCCGGTGGCGGTCGGCCCGCACGAGACGTCGACGCGGGGAAGGCAGCAGGCTCAGCTGCCCGGGAACGACGGCCGGGAGAAAACCGGGATCTCCGCGGGCCTCCGTGACGACGCGCGGGGTCAGGGCCGGAGCCGGGTCTCGCCGTGAGCTGCGGGGAAGGCTGTAGACCGGTCCGAGGCCGAGCCCGACGATGTGCAGGTGCAGCTGGTTGGCGAATGGCAGGCCCACTGCGCGCCCTGCGCTGAGCTCGGCGCGGGCGGCGATCACACACCCCCGGCACAGATCGTCGCCGTCGACCGGCAGAACCCGCAGGCAGCCCCGGCACTCCCGCCGGCCGGCGCTGTGCGCCTGCCAGGACTGGCAGCTCGCGCACTGGCCGTCGCGGCCGAGCTTGATCTGGCCCCAGGCCAGGCACGTCTCGCACTGGCGGGCCCACCGCACCCGATGGCCTCCTCGGGTCAGTTCGGGGGCCGACGTCGCCGCGGCCCGTCCTTGCGTGGCACCGGGCGCACCGGCCCGGGCTCGGCACCGGCTGCCGCAGCCTGGGGTGCCTGCTCGCTGCCTTGTCGATCGGTCAGCGGCTCGGCTTCGAGCAGGTCCGCGACCGTGCAGTGCAGGGCCTGACAGATCCGGTCGAGATCATCGAGGCGGACCGTCACCGGGGTGCCACCCCAGAGCGCGGCGACCTTGCTCAGAGACGGGTTGAACCCAACCTCCCGGAACGCGGCCAGCAGGTCGGTCGGTCGCCAGATGTCGCGCTTGGCCGCGACCCAGCGCAGATTCCACTTCATCCCAGATTCCTGTTCATCGCAGGCTCCCCGCGTCGCGCACCAGCCGCTGCGTCGCTCGGCTGGCCGCCGCCCGGCCGGCCTGTTCCGGATCGGCCTGCGCGCTGGCCAGATAGCGGACGGTCGTTGTGGTCCACTCATGCCCCAACAGCTTCTGCACCTCCCACAGCGTCATCCCCCGTTCGTAGTTGTGCGTCGCGCACGCATGGCGCAGCAGGTGCGGGTGCAGCTCGGCGACCGGGCCGGGCAGAAAGCGGCGGGAGGCGGTCTTCAACGCCCGCCGGAACGTCGCTGGCACCACCGCGGGCGCGATCGGCATGTTCAGCGCGGCCACCAAAGGCGGAGTCCGCTCAGAGGGGAACAGCGGCGCCAGCGGGTGCTCCGGGTCGTCGCGGAACAGGCCGCGCACGTCCTCGACATACCACCACAGCAGCTCGCGGCCCTGCTCGAACAGGAACGCCTCCCGCTGACGCGGGCCGGAGCCGCGCGCGCCCTTGCCCTCCACCAGAAAGCGGCCCCACTGCCCGGACTCCCAGTGCACATCGGAGATCCGTACTCGACACAGCTCGCTCGCCCGGACCCCGGACAGGTAGGCGATCTTGGCCATCACGTAATCGCGGCAGGCGACGGCCTCCTTGCGGGCATCGGCCAGCACGTCGCGCCACCCGGCGAAGAACCGTGTCATCGCGGTCTGCGACGGCGGCACTCGCAGCCCGAAGTCTCCACGGTGACGGGGCCTGTTGAACGGGTCGACCGGAGACTCGACCGCCGCGCCGAACAAGCGGCTGATCTCACTCGCGTAGCGCTGCTCCAGGAACGCGAAGTATCCGTCGATCTTCGTGATCTTCGCGCGCACGGTCGCCCGCGCCCGCTTCCCCGGACCAGCGAAGTAGTGGTCCAACTGCTTGGGCTGCAGCCGCCACGGCACAGTGTCGTAGTACTCGCACAGCTCGATGACCGGCTTGACCAGCTGATCGATCGTGCCGGGCATCAGCCCGGCGGCATCACGCGCCCACTGATACTCCGCCAACGTGTCCAGATAGAACGAGCGCTCATCCTCCGGGGCGATCGCGGCGGACTGGCGCCGCTGCAAGGTGAACACATCGGCCAAACCCGACCCGGCGGCCTCGTCCCTGCCCGCCAGCACCTCCTCGCCAGCGACCCGCAGCCGAGTGTCAGAATCCCTCACGAACACGTAGATTAGACGATCAACTCGCAGATTCTGCGAGTGGCTATCGGAATCTCACGCCACAGAGCTGACAGGGCTGGGCGGAGCCTGACCTGTTCAGACCCGAACCTGACCCGCCGAAGGCGCCCTGGGAACCCGTGCGTGCTCCGGTTACGTAATACACCGTGATGCCCTCCGCCGCGCGGGTGCGCGGTGTGGAGGTCAGCGCCCCGAAGTCCAGCCGGCCACCGCGCAGGGCGACGAGCTCGCCGTCCAGGACGACATCGCCCAGCTGTGCCGCCGCGTGCACGATCTCCGGGAAGCGGCTGGACAGGTCGTTGTCCCGACGGGACTGCAGCACACCGTCGGCGGCGAAGAGCAGGGCACGCCAGCCGTCCCATTTGGGCTGGTAGATCCACTCGCGCCGGGGACGAGAGACCGGGACTTCCCGCGTCGACTGTGCCTGCGGCGGTGGCACCGGTGGCCGGAGCACGGCCATCACGTCACTGTTCCCGGAGCACGCATCCCGGACCTCCCGCGAGCCAATCCGGTGCCCTGTTCGAAGCGACTTCGCTCGTCCAGCGACGGTAACCCGGATGGCGCAATGACGCCGGATTTCGTAACCCGACCGGGGTGACGCCACGGCTTCCGTGCAGGACACGTCGGGCGGCCTGTTTCATGCGCGGGCTGGAATGCGACATAACCGGAACGACGAGCACGGGAGGTGTGGCTGGATGGGGCGTGACCGTAGGGTGCAGTTGCGCTGGGCGATCAAGACGGTGACGATCGGCGATTTCGACGAACGGCCGGTGACGCTGTCGTATCCCGGCATTGCGCTGGTCCGGCACCACGGTGACGAGGTCGTGGGCGAGGTGTGGCTGCCCGTGGGGAACGACGAGCCCAGCTTCGCCGACGACGAAGCCCTCATTGTCGAGCTGCGGACGTCAAGGACCAGGACAATGGCGTGCTGTGCGGGACTTGTCTGTCCGAGATCAACGACCGGCTGGCCAGCTATTGGACATCGTCGGCGACCGGCGACACCGACCCAGCTGCCCAGGCGGGCACCGTACCGGGCGACAACGAGGCCATCACCGCCTAATCCGACCGCACCAGCGCTGATTCCCTCCGAGCGGGGCTATCGTGGCACGATGTTCCTTCCGGTTCCGCGCGAGCGAGTCGAACTTGTCGAGGTAATCGGTCCCGACGGCACCGGCAACGATCAACTGGTGGCCATCTGGGACTCAGAGGACGCCCAAACCGGGCTGACGCTCATGGCCGGCCTGCCTGACGGTGAGCTCAAACGGTGCTTCATCCCCGCCTGGGAAATCCGGGCCCACAGCACCACGCAGTTCCTATTCGAAATCAGCTTCTGCTTCCGGTGCCATGGCGCGCGCCTGGCCGGGCCCACCGTATCCCCCGAGCACGCCATGATTCACGGCTTCGACGCTGAGCACTCCACCAGTCGAGAACTGCTGGCGCGGCTACAAGCAGCTGGTGAGGCCTCTGGGAGATCAGACTGATCCGCAGCACTTCCCGGGCACGCTCAACGTTGTCGTGGGTGGCATCGTGACAACCTCGTCGACCGTGCCGACGGGGTCCTCGAACTCGCGGTCTCCCGGTGGAGCTCGCCACGGGTGACGGCCTGGGCCAGGCCTGCCCCGGGTAGTGCCCGGCCACGCCCGTGGTACACCGGAGCTCGCCGGCGATCTTCCCGCAGCCGTCGGCAGGCGACGTCGATGAACCTCGGCGATATCCCAGGAGTGCTCGCGCGGCAGGGACCGATCCCAAGAGGCGGACTCGGCAAGCAACGGGTCATCAGTGCACGGTCCCGATTCGGGTTGAGAGCCATTCAGGTGATCGTTTCCGCGCGATGGTCCGACACGGTAGGTGTCGTCGGGCAACCCTCGCTAGCGTGAAGAATGTGAGCGCTGCCGATGACCACGAAACAGCTACCGGCCCCGCTCCCCACCGTGCGGGAGCGGCCTGGTCACCTCAGGACACCGCGACCCTGCTCGACGGGCTCCGCAACGGGGTGCCGGTCGACGATCTGGCGGAGACGCTGCAGCGCACGACCAGCGCGATCCAGGCGCGCTGTAAGAACATGCTTCCGCCGGATATTCAGACCACGGTGCTGCGGGCCGAGGCAGACCTCGTTCTTCGCGACAGGCTCGCCACCGATCCGGAGTTCGACCCCGCAGCTAACCTTGATGCCAACCTTCGCCGGAAATGGAACACCGAACGCGACGAGATCCTGATCCAGGGCTGGGGCAACAGCCGCCCCATGGCCGAGCTGGTCGCCGCGGTGGACGCGACCGAGATCGACATCGCCGGGCGCTGCATCCGACTGGGGCTGGCTCCGGACAGCCTCGTTGTCGCCGAGCGCCTGGGCTGCGTGCCCGACGGCGGGCTGGACTTGCGCTGCCGCATGATGCGTGACCGCACCGCCGCCAGCGTCTGGGTGCTCGTCATCGATGGCCTGCCCGACGGTCTTCACATCTCCCTGCACGCGACACCCGACGACGCGCATGCCCACTTCGCCGCCGTTACGGCAGCCAGCGCGCCCGACGACGCCATCACCGCCACCGTCGCACAACGAACGCTCGGCTCACCCCATGGGCCCGTCGAAACCTGGACCGCCTGAGCGACACACCGCGACCAACGCGGCCACGCCGCACCGAGTGGGCTCTCGCGGACGCCGTCACGCCGGTGGCGTCCGATCACGTCTCCACCGGCGGCCGAGCGCTGATCCGAACCCGCCAGAACCTGGGCCGGTAGATCGAACGGTCCGCCATCACATCCGCATAGGTCGAGTTCACGTTGTATGCCAACAAAAAACTGTCATCTGCGAGCCGGAGCAGTGTCGGGTTGTAGGCATAGCGGGTTCCCGCGTTCTCCGGAGGGGCGAGGAGCATGTGCGGCCCGGACCAGGGGCCACCCGGACTGTCCGCCCGGTATGCGACGATCGGCCATGTCCCGAACTCCCTCCGGGTGTCGGAGGTGACCAGCAGCCAGCCGGACTCGGGCCCGGGTAACGGGACCACGCTGATCTCGTTACTGACGCCGGTGAGCAGGCGGGTGGCCTCGCCTGGCCGCGGGGACCAGCCATCGACCGTCCAGTACCGCCACCGCCGCCCCGGCTGGGTTGCCGAGGTTGAGGCCAGCAGCAGGTGCTTGTGCTCGCCTTCATCAGCGACGCCGTAGACGAGTAGCTGGTCGCCGTCGCGGTGAACCGCGGCGCCCCACTGCACGCCGGTCTCGTCGTTGACCGGAGTGCGGCTGAGTACCCGAAGGTCCGGCAGCGACAGTTCGACGAGGATGGTCCGCACCCACGCGAAGTCCCACTCGCCTTTCACCGCGTCCGGTGCCGTGGCTCGGTATTCCTGGAAGAACACCCATGCTCGGTGCTGAGCGGCAGGAATGGCGGGGTCATCGATCGCGATGCCGTGTCCGGCCCACAACCACCGCGACAGCCCATCCGGGCCGACCGAGTTCAGTGGCGGCACCAGGGCCTCCGGTTCGGACGGTGTACCGCCGAGGACTGTCCGCAGCCCTCGGCGCGCGAGGTCCTCCACGACGATGCAGTTGTGCACCCACCGCCCGCCGGCGAGCATCGTGTCCGAGAACAACCACAGACGTTCATGTCCGGCAAGCTCGATGGCGATGGCGGAATCGCCGCCCATCCACCCGGTTTCGGTAGCGGCATGCACGGCGAATTGATGACCAAGAGAATGCGGTGCGGGGTCAACGGCGATGATGAAGTCGCCGGCCTCATCTGGCTGGGTGCAATTCACAGCTCATCATGGCAGTCTCCAGTTGGTGGCTGGCGGCCAAGCACCGTCCGGACGTCTGTTGGCCGGCAGTCCGCCCGCTCCACTGTTCTGCTGGCAGGTAGCCGAGCAGCCCAGCTTGAGCGTGACAGGTCCGCCGTTGGTGTCGCCGACGCAGCAGCAATCAGCGTGGCTTCTCCGGTTGAGGCAGGATCACCCGGGAATCGAGGTTGAGACTTCAGTAAACCTCGGTGGGAGCCGATAGCATGGCCGTTTGTGACCGCTCGCGCCGGGACTATGTCAGCAAGCTTGCTGCGCGGTTCAAATCCCGCGTGGACTGCCCGACCGCTCCGCCCACACACGCTGACACGGCAGCTCAGGGCACGTTACGTCGTTGGCGGAATCTCCGAGTCCTCCGGTTCCGGCCGATGAACAGCGTCTACTGGAACCGCTATGCCTCGCGCACGGCCCGCGCCGTGTCTGATCTGGCCTCCGCTGAACCGTTCGGATGGACTCAATATCCGTCCCATGGCCCGGGCGCCGAATTGCTTGGCCAGCCGCGCACGGCTCTCGAACTGGGGTGCGGTCACGGTGATGCGGTCGCGGCCCTGGCGATGCGCGGCGTCGACGCGACCGGTGTGGACGTGTCGGGCGTGCAGTGCGAGCATGCGTGCCGCCGGTGGGGGCATATCGCGGGCGCCCGGTTCGAACACGCTGACGTGCTGGAGTTCCTGACCGCATCGGGCCGGTCCTGGGATGTGATCTACTCGATCTGGGGCGCGATCTGGTTCCTCGACCCTGCCGTAGTGCTGCCGCTCCTCCGGGAACGGCTGACGCGCGGCGGGAAGCTGGTGTTCGCGCACGCACCGCCGGTGCCGGGAGCATATGGAATCCAGGGAACCTACGGTGCCCCGTTCAGCGCCGAACCACAGTGGGTGTACCGGTGGTCTTACGAGCCCGAGATGTGGGCGGAGTTATTGCACGATAACGGCTTCCGCACCCTTCACGCCCGTGTCGAGGCCGCACCGGACCCCGGGAAGCTGGGAACCTTGATCGTCGAAGCAGAACGGCCGGGGCCAGCCAGAAGCGGGCACGATGAGTAAACGCGACAAGACCGCCGACCGGGCGATTCTGCGGAAGGAGCTGCTGCACCGCGCCGAAACCGACCAAGCGGCACGCCAGGACCTCGACCCCGACCATCCGACACCGCTGCAGTGGCAACGGGTGCACGACGTCGACGCCCGCAACACGGCGTTCCTGGCCTCGGTGATCGATCGTGTCGGCTGGCCCAGCGCGCAACTGGTGGGCTCGGACGCCGCACACGCCGCGTGGCTGCTCGCCCAGCACGCCCCAGCGGAGAAACGGGCACGCTGGTTTCCGCTGCTCGCCGCGGCCGTCGACCCCGACGACGACGTCGCGGTCCGCGACCACGCCTACCTGGCCGACCGCGTCGCCACGGACGTACGGCAACCGCAGCGCTGGGGCACCCAGTCCTTGTGCTTCCCCGGCAGAGGATGCCGGCTGTATCCGCTCGAAGACCCGGCTGGAGTGAACACACGGCGCCGGTCGATCGGGCTGGAACCGCTCACCGAAGCCGACCTCGCCGCCGCCTACCCCAGCTACGGCAGTATCGACACAGCACGGGGCGGGGCAACTCCTCCACCACGGACTCCCCCGTCGCCTGCGGGCACCGACGACCTCGTCGGCTAGAGGCAGGTGCGCCAGCCGGTCAGTGGGTGCGTGCCACGCCCGCCAGGCCGCGGGAGCGTGCGGCGTCTTTGCCGATCCCCGCGGTGTCGGGGTGCCATTGCGGTAGCCACACCAGGCCGGGTTCGACCAATTCGAGGTCTCCGAAGAACTCGGCGATCTGCTCACGCGAGCGCATGATCGCCGTGTGGTTGGTCCGGCGCCCGTACTCCTGCGCCACCTTCTTGTCCGCGTTCTGCGTCTCGACGTCCTCCGGCGCGACATGAATGTGCGAGAGCGCCAGGAAGCTACCCGACGGGAGCATCGCGCGGTGGAAACCGAGCGCGGCGTGCGGGTTCTGCTCGTCGGGCATGAAATGCAGCAGGGCGACCAGCAGCAGTCCGATCGGCTCGGTCCGGTCGATCAGGCCCGTGTCCATCACGCGGTCCCACAGCAGGCGCCGGTCGAAGAAGTCGGCGTCCAGCGCGGCGTGCCGGTTCGGGTCCGCGGTCTGCTCGAGCAGGATCTGCGCGTGCGCCTGGGCGATCGGTTCGTTGTCGATGTAGACCACCCGGCATTCACCCGGCGCGACCTCGTCGGCGACCTCATGCACGTTTCCTTGGGTCGGCAGTCCGGAGCCGATGTCCACGAACTGCCGAATGCCTTGCCCGACCATGAAACGGACAGCCCGGCCGAGGAACGCCCGGTTCGCGCGCGCGAAATCCCGGATCTCCGGCAACACCGCGAGCTGCTGCTCTGCGAACGCCTGATCGACCGCGTAGTTGTGCGTGCCGCCGAGCAGATAGTCATACACCCGCCCCACCGAGACCTTGTCCACCGACGCGGCGACACGGGCGGCTTCATCCATGCTCATCGTGTACCCCCAAGTCTTCGGATGGCGCATCAAGTACCGGCACACTACCGGCTCCGGGAACGACGCAAGGCCCGGATCGTTGCCACGAGCCGGTGTTGCCCGCGCCAGCCATTCCGGCCGATCCGGCGCCGGCTGTGGTCACCGGCAACGTCGGAGGGACATCCGTCGATGCCCCTCCGAGCATCGACGCTACCTCTTCTTGTGGTACGCCTCGACGATTTCGGACGGGATCCGTCCACGATCGTTCACCTCGTACCCGTTCTTGCGTGCCCAGGCACGGATGGCCTGGTTCTGTTCACGGTCGGCCAATGTCGGCGCCTTGGATACCGGTGACAGCGCGGCCGTGCCCACAACAGCCCTACGTTTCCGTCCCCCGGCGCGGCGACTGTGTTCGACGTATTGTGCCAGCGCGTCACGTAGTTCTTCCGCGTTGTCCGCGGACAGATCGATCTGATACGTCACGCCGTCGAGAGCGAACTCGACGGTCTCGTCCGCTTCCGTGCCATCAATGTCGTCGACAAGACTTACCAAAACTTGCTGGGCCACGCCACGTCCCTCCAGAATGAGATATCGATCCACAGAATAGTACGCGCGAACCGTGACCGCCTATCACGCGCACCCTGAAATTCGGCGGAGGACGGAAACGAACTCCTCCCTCCGAGTCCTCCCGGATACCGGCTACGCCCGCAGAAACCAAGCTAAGTCGCTGCGCATAGGCACGCACACACCAACCACGACATGCCTATTCCTGCCCCGTTTGCGGCGGCACTCCGGCTACGGGAAGCCCAGTTGGTGCTATGTCTGCATGCTGCTGCAGGATCGCGAGAATCTCCAAACCCTGGATCCGCGAGTCTTCCGATATGCCGTCTGCGTGCGCGAGCTCATCCGCGTTGAACCACTGCACCTCGGACTCGGCGTCGCCGGAATAGTCGCCGTCCGGTTCAGCGACGAATACGTGGTCACAATGCACGTGGAGCGTATCGGTGTGGTTGTCGGGACCGGCCGGGACCTCGGCGATCCACCACGGGGTCCCGATCGTCCGGTGAGGAAACCGGGTCGGAAGTGGCAGCGGCAGCAGCCTGCACCGCACTCCGGCCTCTTCGCGCACTTCGCGCACCGCCGTCTCGCCGATGGTCTCCCCCGGTTCCTGATGGCCACCGGCCGGCAAGGTGATGTGCAGGCGGTGGTGCCAGACAAGCCCGATAAACCACCGCATCTGCCTACGTTGCACCAGGAAAGTTGACGCTGTCTGCTCTGTGATCGTCACGAACCAGGTTCCCATCTGCCAGATCGCCTATACAACCCTGTCATCCTGGCAGCAGGTCTGCGCAAGCCAGCGGCATCTACGCCGATGTCCTCGCGCCCACAGCTGAACTCACCCTCCCATCCTTATTGGGTCCATAGTGGACGATATCGCCGCCGATGCCCGAGGTGGCGGGAGTACGCTCAACCGTCATTCCTGCTTGTGGAAGAATCTCGCGCGGAAGCTGGCGTTCACGCCGGATCACCGTCGCCCTTCCCGGCAGGGCGAGAAACAGCGGGTTTTGACGATGAACAAGCACAACGCCGCACAGGCCGGCACTCAGCACGATCAGCAGCCGGAGCGGCGGGCGTTCCGGTTGCTGGTCACGGGCGGCGGGACGGGCGGGCATACCTATCCCGCGCTGACCACTATCCGCACTCTGCAGGCCCGGTTGACGGATCAGGGCAGGACCGTCGAGGTGCTGTGGGTGGGAAGCGCGGCCGGATTGGAAGCC
Source organism: Amycolatopsis roodepoortensis (assembly GCF_024628825.1). Classification (NCBI taxonomy): domain Bacteria; kingdom Bacillati; phylum Actinomycetota; class Actinomycetes; order Pseudonocardiales; family Pseudonocardiaceae; genus Amycolatopsis; species Amycolatopsis roodepoortensis. Next base: position 472,909 of record NZ_CP102415.1, on the reverse strand, counting down.
CGCGTCACCACCGACCAGGGGATCCCGTTTCAGGCAGTCGCCACCGGAAAAATCCGCCGTGCGCGCAGCCCGCTGAAGATGCTGTCCCGCGCCAATCTGACCGACATGGCCCGGATCCCGCTCGGCGTTGTACAGGCACGGTCGGCCGTGGCGCGTTTTCGGCCGGATGTCGTGCTGGCGACCGGTGGCTACGTCGCCGTGCCGGTCGGGGTGGCGGCCCGGGGGTGTGGCCGTCCGCTGGTCATTCACGAGCAGACGTTGCGGCTGGGCTTGGCGAACCGGGTGCTGGCCCGGCTGGCGGCCAGGGTGGCGGTGTCGTCGGAATCGACCCTGCCGCTGCTGTCTCCCGCCACGCGGAAGCGTGCTGTCGCGACGGGAAACCCGGTGCGCGCGGAGGTGCTCACTGGTGACGCTGACCGGGCGGTGAAGGCGCTCGGCGTGCAGGGTTTCGATAATGCGCTGCCCACGGTGTATGTCACCGGCGGCGCGCAGGGTGCCAGGCAGATCAACGAGCTCGTCTCGGCGATCCTGCCGTGGCTGCTGGAGCGGGCCAACGTCGTGCACCAGTGCGGCACCGCCGCGATCGAGGCGCAGCGGGAGTGCGCGGCGGGGTTGCCCGCGGATCTCGCTGCCCGGTATCTGCCGGTCGACTTCATCGGCGCGGAGCTGCCTGATGTGTTCGCACTGGCAGACGTGATCATTTCGCGCAGCGGGGCGGGGACGATCGCCGAGGTGACCGCGCTGGGCATGGCGGCGGTGTTCATCCCGTTGGCGTCCTCGGCGGGTGGCGAGCAGGCCCACAACGCGCGGCATCTCGCCGACCAGGGCGCCGCGGCCGCGCTGCTGGGCACCGACGTCACCGCGGCGGACCTGCGCGACGCGGTGGCGCCGCTGCTGGCAGATCCACAGCGGCGCCGCACCATGGCCGATCTCGCCCGCGCGCTGGGCAAGCCGGACGCCGCGGATCGGCTCGTCGACGTCGTTCTGGACGCGGCGCGGGAGCGTCGGTGATCGTGGTTGCTGGCCGGTGTTGTCAGCGGCGGGATTGTGTCGTGGTCCGCGTCCAGCCGTCGCGGTCGCCGAGCAGGTGGCCATTGCGCTGGCGCGGACTCGGGAAACGATCATCGGCTGTGGCGACGGTTGGTACCCCCGACGGGCAGTTCGGAGTCGGGGACCAGAGGTAAGCCGCCCACCGAGTCCGCTGTCACCTTTGTCCGACATGACGTACCCCCACCCCCATTGCGCATTGCCGGACGATCGCTCAGCGCGCAGTGCGTCCTCGCGAGACGGGTGAGTCCAGAGTGTGTTCCCTTGAGCGCCGTTTCTGTCGGAGACGGCGCCCCGGGGTCGGGACATGCCCGTCATCGCTGTTTCGTCTCCGGAGCTGTTCGGCGAGGAGCGCACCCTCGACCTTGGCCACCAGGCACGCGGCCCCAAGCCACTGCGACAGAATCGGCCGTAGTCGAGGAGGCCTCGCCTCCTCGTTCACGGTGCGATGTGAGGCCAATGGAAGAATCCGGGTGATATCGAACACGTGCGGTGAGCCACAATGAACACCGTGCGTATTGCTGACTACACCCTGATCTCTCAGGACTGCCACGAGGACGGATCCGGATTCGCGGGGTTCCGCCGCCATCCCGATGTCACCGGTCTTGGCTGGCCCGACGACGTGCTCGAGCAATGGCTCTATGACCACGCGGGCAACGAGGCGTTCCTCCTCGACTATGCCGATGTCGACCTCGCACAGATCACCTGGGAGGTCGAAGCTGCTTCCACGGACCTGCTGGTCGAGACGCCGACCGGTGACTCAGACCGCGACTGTATTGATGAGTTCGCAGCCAACCCCGATCATTGGATCGGGGTACGCCACAAAGGAGTTCATAGGGGTGTAGCTCTCTGCTGGGAGACCCACGGCACGTGGAAGCGATGGCCTGTGCTGATAGAGCGTTCACTGTTGACTCCCTCGGCGCCAGGGTTGCAGGTCGTCGAGGGACGAACACGGATCGGGATCCTCAAAGGTCGCCATCGGCAAGGTGACTTTGTCTCTGCTCAGCATCTGGTGTGGGTCGGCCGGCCTCGACGCTGACGCTGACCGCGCGGGAGTTTGCTTCCCGACACGAGTGACCGGCGGGTCTCTGCCAGTGCATCAATGGCGTCGTGGTCCACCTCGGCGGGTCCTAGCACGTCATTGAGGACCCGCTGCTGCCAGAGGAGCGTGACAGGTACCTTCGCGGGAGACGGTCTTCGGGATGTCGCGAAGGATCAGGTCGTTAGGGCCAGCATCGAGCGCAGCCTGCTCAACGCACTGCGCCCGTCTTCGGCGACGGCGTGCAGGCTGTGATTGTCGGCCGCACGAACGACGCGCTGGAGCTGATGTGGCAGTCGCCGGTTTTCGGCGGCGTGGATGGCGACGGTGAGTGTCTCGGCGGAGCCGTTGTGATCTCCCATAGCTGCGAGGGTTTCGCCGTGGGTGACGTGTTCGATGACCTGCCATTGCGGTGCGGCGGGGGCGGTCGCGGCGGGCCGTGACAAGACATTCAAGGCGTCGACAGGGCGGTTGAGGCACACGAGGCCGCGAGCGTGGATCTCGCGGAGAGAGAACGGGTTCAGCAGCATGCCGTCCTGATAGGGCACCTGATCAAGCACACGGTGGCATTCGGAGATCGCTTCGGTGAAACGATGTTCGTGGCGTGCTTCGCCCGCGGCTCGGGCGAGGAGCGCGACGGCGGTGCCGCGGTCGTCGGGGGTGGTGGCGATAGCGGCGGCGTGTTCAAGGCGGGCGATCGCGGCGGGCAGCCGGTCTGCTTTGCGAAGTTCGTTGCCGTGCATGCGCAGGGCGTGCCCGAGGAAGGCGGGGTCGTCGAGGTGGCGGGCGATCAAGAGGGCTTTGCCGGTCCAGACAGCGGCGCCGGTGAGGCGCTCCTCGGGTAGGACCGTTCCCAGGGAGACCCCGAGGGACAGGCGGCCGTGGGCGAGCAACCGTAATGTGTGAGGGTCGAGTCGGCCCTCGGCGGCGCGGGCCTCGAGCCGGGCGACCAAGGGCCATAGCTCGTTGACGGCGTCGACGGCGCGGCCCGCCTGGCGCGCGATGTCGGCCAGCCGGATGACGCTGTCACCGAACTGGACAAGTGCGGCGAAGTCGGCGTCGTCGGGATCGGTGACGCCGAGCAGGTGATACGGCAGGCCGAGACGATGCGCGAGGTGCTGTCTGGCACGGACGCCGTCAAAGGACCGTTTCCCGGTCTCGATCATCGCGATGTAGGACTTGTCGTAGTCCAGCAGCTGCGCGAGGTCCTGCTGGGACAGACCGTTGATAGCGCGGTAGGCGCGCAGGATGGTCGGCAGATCCCGGGAGGCGAACGCCCTGGCGGCACCGGGGTCGGACCACATCCACACCGCCGGTGTGAGCCGGCTCGGAGCGGTGGTGAGGGAGGCGGTGCTGCTGCGGCAGGCGGGACATGTTCCGGTCTTCGCGAACTCGCCGAGGCGGTGTCCGCAGCGCTCGCACCGCTGGCCCACGACAGGCCTACCAGACCGTGCTGTCCGCGGCCAGGCGAGTGAACCAGGTCGCGATCGACCGTTTGTAGCCGTCGGGCATGACCAGGTCCTGGACCTCGCCGGCGGTGAATTCGCCGACGCGTGTGTGTTCATGGCTCACGACCGGTGCGGCGATCGTGGTGGCGCGGCAGCCGTAGGTCACGATGAACACGTCTTTCTTCGCGACGTCGATGTGGTACATCCACGAATCGATGATCTCCACGACGTCGACAGCGACGTGCGTCTCCTCGCCGATCTCGCGGGCGACACATTCCTCAGGGGTCTCGCCAAGTTCGAGCCGCCCACCAGGAAGTTCCCACTCGTCGCGTTCGTTGTGCAGCAGCAGCACGCGGCCCGAGCGCACGACGACGCCTTTGATCGAGACGGGGTAGCCGGGCATCGCCGACAAACCTCCCTGTGCAAGGAACGAATAGAGGTGCTCAGCACCGTAGCAGCCACCCGGTGACATCGGCCGCTGACGATCTGTCAGTGGACACAACCGGTGATCACCGGTTGTGCTGGACGCCCGCCACACGATGAAGGAAGTGCCGGATGACCACGCTGGGGAACACCGAGGCACCCCCGCCGCCGCTGGACGTGACCCACCCTGATGCCGCTGAACGGATCACCGCGGCACTGGCCGAGCACGGCGTCGCCGTGTTCCGCGGAGTCACTGGCCGGGCGGCGCTGCTGCGGCTGGCCACCGAGCTCGGTTCCGTCGTGTTGCACCCGCACAGCGATCCCGAGGGCGTCACCACGATCACGGCCCGGTCGGGGGCGACGCGTCCAGGGATGGCCGCGTTCACCGATAACGACCTCACCCCGCACACCGACCGCTCCAACCTGTCCTCTCCCCCGGCCGTGGTGATGGCCGTATGCTCGCGGGCCGCGCCAACCGGCGGGGAAACCGTGCTCGTCGATGGGAGAGCGGTGCACGCGGCGCTGTGGGCGCACACGCCGGAAGCGGTCGCGGATCTGGCGGGCGCGCGCGGTGTGCTGTTCGGCGGGGCGGCCGGGTATCTCGGCGCGGTTTTCGAGCCTCGGGCCGATGGGCGGATCGCGATACGCCTCCGGCTTGACGACCTGGCGCGGTTCTCCCCACGGGCGCGACGGTGGCTTCCCCTGCTGCGGCAGGCGATCCGCGAGCACTCCGACACGCTGGCACTCCCGGCAGGACATGGGTATGTGGTGAACAACAGGTGGTGGCTGCACGGCCGCCACCGGTTCTCCGGCGACAGGGTGATGTGGCGTGTCCTGCTCGACCCTCCCCCGGGTCGCGTTCATACCGGGTTCCTCCCCGCAGCGGCCACCAGTCTGCCCCGTCCGCACCCGAGAATGAACGAATCCACGTGAATCCGCCGCAGCGCCCGTGCACGGTCATCGCTGGCCTGCTCCACCGCACCTCGCTCAACGTTGCGCTCGCCGGGCCGGGCAACGCGGCGATCAACTCCGCCCGACATGCCGAGGCTAACCGCTGTCGTTAGCAGTCGAGGTAGTTGAAAAAGGGCGTCCCGCCCCGAATCCCATGAGCAGGCCAGTCCGGCCCGCGTCCACGAAGAGCGATGGCATCCCCGTGCGCGCATGTGAGAAACGGAGTCCAGATGAGCCCGAACAGTGCCTTGTGGATGAACTACGTCATCGGCATCGCGCGACAGGGTCCGCGGACCGGCCTACGGGTAGGGATTGCGCTCGTCTCCCAGCAGGACGAGTTGATGTGCTCGGCCTTCGAGGGTGAAATCCACGGCTCGTCCTGGTATCACTCTCTCCGGACCCGAATCGATGAACTCGGAATAGTCGGCGCGCACTGCGCATATCTGACGATCAATACCCTGGCGGCGAACCATTCGTTCGACCTCGCGGAACTGGTGAAGGAAGTGCGCATCGAGCGGATTTACGTCGGCCTGCCCGACCCCGCGCTGACGAGCTACCTCGATGGCGACCCCGTCACTTCCCCAGGCCAGGTACATCGCTTCCCTGACGATCTGCAGCGCAAGATTCTTCAGCAGAACCAGGACTTCTACGAGGCGAGCGAGCAGAACATCGGATGCAACCCACACTACTCCACGAATCGCATTAGCGAAGCCGTCTCCACCGGATTGCAGGCGCGAGGATTTCCGCTCTCCAAGAGCGACGTCACCGCGAACAGGGGACGACCTGCGCTCGCCACCTTGATCTGCGAGCGGTATGGCATTAAGGACGCGGAGGCTGATCGCGCCGTCAACGACGCGCTGTCGGAAGCATTCGACACGAAGTACGGCACGTATGACGACGCGTACGATGCTCGTGCCGCCGGCTCAGGCTGGACGGACGAGTTCATGTCGGTATACAGCAGGTCGTCGCCAAGATCTCTGTCTGCCATCAACATCCTCAACGTCGGTGTCGGCGCCGGCCACGAAGCAGTGGCCCTGTTTTCCGACTGTCCGCGCATCACTTTCCTCGACATCGCGGAAAGTGGCCTAGCGAATATCGGTGCACACCTGCCGTCATCGAGAACCGTCGTCTCCAGCGCCGAGGACCTGTCCTCCCTGCCAGGTAACAGTTACGACCTGTATGTGAGCTTGAGAACCTACAACTCGTCGTTCTTCGATACGTCGGCGGCGGTCTCAGAGGCACGCAGGGTACTGAAGCCTGGCGCTGTTATTATCGTCTCCGTGGCGAACGGATTTCTGCATACCCGGCAGGGCAGCGTCGTACCGGGACTGCTTTTGCCCGGCACGTACTTCGTCGACCTCTACCGGGGGATGGACACCGTCAATCTGATTGGCGCGGAGCTCGACTGCGCTGGATTCAAAGAGATCCGGATTCACTCCACAAGCACCGAGATTTACCTATCCGCTGTCGCCGCCTAACTGTTCAACCACCTCACCAGCCAGTGCCCAGGGAAGGACATCTGCAATGAGCGGGCCAACGACGGTTGCCAAGCGGATCTTGCGATTCAACGAGAAACTCGCCGGAACCACGCTTGAGCTGCCTCCCGGCTTCACGGCCATCAACCCGTTCATCGGGCCCCAGAAAGAACGTGTCCGCGAGGTGACGACCGCGTTCTACAGCAAGTACTACGATGACGACAAGCCGCGCCGACTGGTCCTGGGGAGTTCGCCCGCCCGCCGCGGCACCGCCGTGACCGGGGTCCCGTTCGAAGACGCCAAGCTCCTCGAAAGCGACACGGGAGTCGATGTCGACGGCTATGCAGTTAGCCGGCCTTCCGCCGGGTTTCTGCACGACGTCATCGGGCGCTACGGGGGCCGCGGCAAGTTCTATGCCGATTTCGTCATGAGTTTTGTGTGCCCTCTCGGCCTGACGAGAACGAACTCCAAGGGAAATGAGGTCAACTGCAACTATTACGAGAGCAAGCAGCTCGTGGCGCTCCTCCACTCGTTCCTCGTGGACTCGCTGGAACGCCAGCTGGAATTCGGAACCGACACTTCGGTGTGCTACTGCATCGGCAGCGGCGAGAACTTCGCGTTCCTCTCGAAGCTGAACGAGAGGAAACACTTCTTCCGGAAGATCATTCCTTTGGAACACCCACGCTTCATCACTCAATACAACCGGGGCAGGGAGGATGAATTCGCCGAAAAGTATCTCAACGCGTTTCGCGACAATGGCGATTAGGCGCGGCATCCTCCGCAACGCTCGCCAGACCCTCAGCTAATTCGACGAAGGCCGGGCCTCAACGTACCCGGAGCGAGAAGGAGAGCACTGTGGCGACCGAGGGCAGGGTCCTGGTCCATTTCGACTCGGACCGCGCAAGCGTCTACCGCTCACAGCGCGGCGAGCTGACGATGCTTCAGAAGCAGCCGCTTGCGTTTGACGAACACGGGGCCCCGGAGGCGCTGGCAGAGCGTATCGCCGAGTTCTGTGCCGGACTCACGGACGTTTGCGAGGTCGTCAACAACAAGACAACACGCCTCTACGCCACCGGCGCCTTTCAGCAGCTCCCGCATCCGCAAGCGGCCGCGCTCATCAACGCCGTCTATGTCGACACCGGCCTCTATCTCAACATTGTCGCCCCGGAGCTGGAGCAGTTCTACCTGCACACAGGAAGGACCACGTGCGGATCGGACGCCATGCTGGAGGGCCTCACCCGGCGGGAAATCCGGAAGGCTGTTGTCTGCGGCAGCTTCCAGCAGTCACTGGGGTACATCGAGGGTGTCATCGCGCGTCTGCGCGGCCGCGGTTCCGCGGTGCTGAGTCCCCCGTCGACGAGGGTCAAGCCGGAGACCGAGGGTACCGACTTCATCCTTTTCGACTACCAGGACTTCCTGAAGAATGAACGCGACACGTGGCGGCACAAGTACGTGCACCTGGACACCTTCCGGCAGGCCGACGCTGTCGTCGTCTGCAACCCCGGCGGCCGCGTCGGGAAGGGGACCATCTTCGAGCTCGGTTTCATGTCCGCGCTGTCCAAGAGGGTCATCTTCACCGAAGAGCCCCAGGGCATCTCGGTCTTCTTCCCCTGCGAGGTCGGTCTGGACGCCTGAGCGCTCCCGCTGGCCGCTACCCCGTCCCACCAGGTCCTCGTGTTCTCCGCCAGAGCCCACGGCGTCGCAGCGTACGGCATCAGGCCGCAGCAGATTCCCGGGTGCGGCTCTTCCATGCAGGTCTCATGTCTCGACTACGACGATAGGGAAAGGATCTCCGCCGGTGAGCGATGCAGAAGCCGTCGACACAGTCCTCGACAGGCTGCGAGCGATCGTGGCGTCCGTTCTCGAGGTCGACAAGGACGACATCGAGCCCGATGCCCTGTTCTATGAGAATCTCGGCATCAGCTCGCTGGAGAAGGTCGCGATCACGGTCGGAATCGAGCGGGAGTTCGGAGTCCTGTCTCCTCAGGAGTCAGCAGCCGTTACCAGTCTGGGCACCGCGGTGTCCGTGCTCAGCGAACGCGTGACACGCCTCCCTGAGATCGACTTGATCGACCGCCTGGTGGAGGGTCATGTGTCCGCGGGCCGCGGTGGCAGAACCAGCTACCTCGACCCCTTATCTGGGGAGATCACCTACGCCGCCCTCCTGGAGGCTGCTCGTGGGTACGCGGGCGCCCTCAGCGCAGCAGGCGTTGCGGCGGGCGCCCGCGGTCTCCTGGTCGCCGACGACTCCGTGGCGACCGTCGTCGCCGTCCTTGGCCTGTGGTGGCACGGCTGTGTGCCCGTGGTGGTCAGCCCGATGCTGACGGACGGCGAAGTCTGCTACATCGCCGAGAACTGCGCGGCCGCGATGGTGCATCTGGACGCGACTTCCACGAGGCAACGTTCCCTGGAGGCGCTGTTCGGGACGACGACTCGGTTCTCCGGCCACGACGTCCGCGCCGCTCTGGCCGCGACCGAGGACGGTCCCGCTTACCGCCCGCAGGAGGTTGGACGCCGGGCCGCGTGGAGGGCGGGGCGTGAGGCGCTCGTGCAGTACACCTCTGGTAGCACCGGCAAGCCGAAGGGGGTGCGGCACTCGGCGGGAGCGATCGCGGCGATGACCGCCGGCATTGGTTCCGTTCTGGCGCTGACGCTCGACGACACCGTGCTTTCGACTGCGCGGATGTCCTTCGGTTACGGCTTCGGCAATTCCGTCGTGTGCCCTCTGGCGGCCGGAGCCCGCGTCGTGCTCATTCGAGGCGCGGTTGACGTCCACTCGGTCACCGTCGCGCTGCAGCAACACCATCCCACCGTGCTGTTCTCCGTCCCACGGCTGTACGCCGCGCTGCTGAACACCTCCGCGATGGCGGCGATCGATCCCACCTCGGTGCGGTTGTGCGTGTCGTCGGGCGAGCATCTGCCCGCTCCGCTGGGCGAGCGGATCCGTACCGTCTTCCAGGCCGAGCTCCTCAATGGGCTCGGGGCCACCGAGGTGCTCCACGTCGTCGTCGGCACGCCGCCGAGGGAACATCGACCGGGCACCTTCGGGGTCCCGGTTCCCGGAGTCACCGCCACCGTCCGCGCGGCGGACGGCACACCCGTCGCCGACGGAGAGGGGGGCCGACTCCACATCGCGGGCCCCACCGTCGCCTTGGGCTACATCGGCTGTCCCGAGGCCGCGGCGGCCACCTTTGCCGACGGCGGCGCCTACACCGGGGACGTGGTGCGGCGTGCACCGGACGGCGCGTTCACCCATCTCGGCCGCGCCGACGACTTGCTCAACTTGGGTGGCTACAAGGTCTATCCGCGTGAGATCGAGAACGTCATCCGCGGCGCCGACGGGGTCCGGGACTGCGTGGTGGTTGGCGGCCGCGACGCTGACGGCCTGGAACAGGCCGTGGCGTATCTGGTCGCCCGTCCGGGCTTCGACACGGCCGCGGTGCGGCGGGCGGCGATGACCGCGATCCGTGGCGGCCTGGCCGCCTCGAAGCGGCCCGCCCGGTTGGTATTCCTCGAGGAGCTCCCGACCACGTCGACCGGCAAGCTGGCCGCCTTCCAGCTCAGAGAGGCGGCGACTCGACAGTGACCTGGGACATCACTGGGATGGCGGCCGTTGCCAACATCGGTGCCAGCCCCCGCGAGATCTTCGCTGCGTTGTGCGCCGGGCGGGAGAGCCGCCGGCCTCTGCACGCGTTCGACCCGGGCAAGTACCGGGCGACCTACGCCTACGAGATCGATGATCGGCCCGCGGGCGGGGGCGACATCCCGCTGCGCGCCACTCGCTGGCTCACCACCGTTGTTCGCCAGGCAGCTGCTGACGCGGGCTTGGGCGAGGACCTGTCGCAGGTGCCCGTGCTGGTGGGGACCACCATGCGCGAACAGCGCAGCCTCGAACTGTGGTGGCGCGATGGCGCGGACGTCGCTGTCGAAGATCTTCACTTTGGTACCGCGCTGAAGGCGGCCTGCGGGGCATCCACCACGTACACCTTCGCCAACGCGTGCTCGGCCACGCTGTACGCGCTCGGCATGGCCACTGACATGATCGAGCTCGGAATGGCCGACACGGTGATCGTCGCCGGCACCGACGCTGCCACCGAGAGCGGCTTCGGCACGCTCGACCGCGTGCAGAACGACATCCCCGACGCGCTGCGCCCCTTCGACACCACGCACAAGGGCATGCTGATGGGTGAGGGCGCGGCAGCGGTCGTCGTGCAGGGCGCAGGCACCGGCAGCGGGCCCGTGCACGCCCGGGTGCTCGGTGTGTCCATGAACTGCGACGCTCACCATGCCACCGCGCCCGACCCCGACGGCATCACCCGCGCGGTCCAGGACGCCTACCGCAGAGCAGGAGTGCGGGCGGAGGACATCGACTTGGTGATGCTGCATGGCAGCGGCACACCCCGCAACGACGAGACGGAGTCGAGCGTCCTGAGCCGCATCTTCCACAGCACAGGACCCGGTCCGCGGATGACCGCCATCAAGGCGATGACCGGTCACACCCTGGGCGGCTCGGGACTCCTCAGCCTCCAGATGGCCGTGCTCGCGATGAAGGACAACACGGTGCCCCCGGTCCTAGGACTCACGAACCCAATCCCCGAGGCCGCCGGCCTGCGCCTGGCCCAGGGCGCTCCCGCTTACGGTGACCTGACCGTCGCTCAGATCGACGCCTTCGGCTTCGGAGGGATCAACGCCGTTGCGATCGTGGAGACGGCCCGATGAGCGGAACGAAGAGTGCGCCTCTACCTGACCTGAACACCTGGGAGGTCGTCGTCACAGGTATCGGCCTGGCGATCCCCGGTGTCGCGACATACAGCGACCTACTCGGGCCGCTTCCCGGCGAGGGCGGCTTCGACCCCGCGACCGGACTTCGCGGGCGCGAGATGCGCCAGAAGGACCGTGCGTCCCGGCTCGCCCTGCGGGCCGCCGAATCCGCCCTCCACGACGCGGGCTGGACCGACCCCCACGCGTCGATCACGGGCGCAGCTGATTCGACCGCCGTCTTGGTCAGCACCAACCTCGGCAACGTCGAGGACGTCTGCGCCGCAACTGACACCATCGCCGCGGAAGGCGCGTGTGGGCTCAGCCCGCTGGGCCTGCCTTCGACCTCGAGCAATGTCATCGCAGGCTGGGTGGCCATCCGCTACAGGCTGCGCGGCCCGAACCTCACCGTCTGCAACGGCGTCACCAGCGGTCTGGACGCCCTCGCCTGGGCGCGAACCCTCATCGCAGCCGGACGCGCCGAAGCAGCCGTCGTCATCGGCGTCGAACCAGCCAATGACGTAGCGGCGAAGCTGCTCGGCGCGCGGCCAACCGACGCTGCGGTCGCGATCGTGCTCGAACCAGCGACCACAGCCGCTTCCCGTGGCACACGGCCGCGCGCCACGCTCGCCGGGTACGCACGGGCCCGGGCTCTCGCCACGGCAGTGACTACCGCCGGTGCGGCCGAAAAGCAACCCATCGGCCTGTGGCTCGGGGACGAGGCGGGCGCCGTGGCCAGTCAGCTGCCCGCAGCCGCTCGCCGGATCGACCTGGAATCCCAGCTCGGCCCGCTCTCCGGTGCACTGGGCGTTCTGCAGTGCGCTGCCGCGGCTGCCCACTTGGACAGCGACGCCACCGGGAACGTGCTCGCCACGGCTGGAGGTCCTCGCCACGACGCGGCAGCCGCCCTGGTGCTGACTCTCTAGACCCCGCCACTCGTCCATCCAGCTCAGAGCCGAGGGAAACACCCATGACCAGAACGTCCGTCAGCATCGACGATCTCCGCGCTCTGATAGCCGGCGCCCTGGAGACCGAGCCCGGGGATGTCACCGACGAGGCGCACTTCTCCGACGAGCTCGACATCGACTCGCTGCTGATGCTCGAGGTCGCCACCCGCGTGGAGACCGCGTTCGGCGTCCCAGCGAACACCGTGGCCACCAGCGGCGCCAAGACCCTCGCGCAGCTGCACGCCTTCGTCGTCTCGACGCTCGTCGGCGAGCCCTGTGCCGGCCCGGTCATCCGCCCGCGGCCACTGAACGATCCAGCGGCGCGCCTGTTCCTGTTCCACCACGCCGGCGGCTCGCACCTGCTCTACCGGGGCTGGGCGGAGCACTTCCCCAAGGACTGGGAACTCTGCCTTCTGGAGGCCCCGGGCCGCGGCCGGATCCAGCACGTGCCGCTGATCGACGACTGCGACCGGCTGGTCGACTACTTCCACACCGCTGTCGCTCCCCTGCTCGACCGGCCCTTCGGGTTCTTCGGCCACAGCATGGGCGCACTCATCGCCTACCAGTGCACCCGCCGACTCCACCACGACGGAGGCCCGCTCCCGGACTGGCTGGGCGTGTCCGCCGCCGGGGCCCCGAACACCGAGGCCGGAACAGACAGCCGCCCTCACCTGATGTCCGACGAGGAACTGCGCCGCTGGCTGCGGGACGTCGGTGGCAGCACACCGCAGCTCCTCGACAACGACGACGTCTGGACCACGTTCGCCCCGGTGTTCCGAAACGACTTCACAGTCCTGGCCACCTGGGCTCGGCCCCGTGATCCCGAGCAGCTGCCCGTTCCGCTCTCGGTATTCGGGGGCTACCGAGACACACTGATCAGCGAAGACCGCCTGCTCGCCTGGCAAGCGTTCACGACGCACTTCCGCGGACTCGAGAGGTACGAGGGCGGCCACTTCTTTGTGATGAACCATCAGCGGCCTCTAGCCGTGGCCATCACGTCCGCGATGCGTTCCGCCTCTGCCTGAATCCGCCTCAACCACCATGCCACCTACCAGAGGACCGAGGTCAAGATGGACCTGCGCAGGGCGGGGGCGTCAGGCGTCGCGGTCGACTTCGGGGTGTGTGAACCGTACGGGCTTGCCCAGCGACCGGGCGTTGGCGATTTCGGCTCGGGTGCTGTCTCCGATGTAGTCGCCGACAACGAGCACCTCATCAGCGAGCAAGATTTTCGACCGGTGCAGTTCGTCCAGGCGAACCTTCAGGTCCGCAGCCTCAGCAGGATCGGACCACAGGTCATGCGGCGATTTCAGATCACAACCCGGCTTGACGACAATCCTCCCGGCTGTGGTCTCCCGCAGATCTGCCTCAGCCATCTCGGCCATGAAACGAGTGGAGCCGCAAATCACAACAATACGCGGGAAGCTCAGCTGCCGCTTTGCCTCGGCGAGCTTCTCCACGAGCGCGATCACGTGCGGGGATGACACTATTTCCTCCTGGTGGTGCGATCCGAGGGGTTCCTGCGGAAAGGAGACCGGAGGTTACCAAGATCATTTCTCGACAAAACTTCGTGGGCGCCCGAGCGCCGGAACTGCCTGGGACGCAGCATCCCTACCTCGCACGGTGGCGCTCACGCGCCTGTCTTACGCTCCGCGTATGCGAAACCGATGCGTTCATCCTCGCCCGGAAATCCAGTCGGTTACCGCGCCCGCCGTCTCAATCAGCTGATTCACACGCCGTGCCGAACCCGGTTAGGCCAAACTCGAACGAGGGACACGCAATCGGATGACGCATTGATGAATGTGTGCACGCCGGGCGATCTCGCGGCCCTGCCGCACCTCGCTGAGCATTCGGCGACCGCGCCTCATGCCCGCGGACTGATCGACCAGATCACGTGCCGCCAGCCCATCAGCTGACCACGATCGCTGCACTTAGATAAAGGAGACCATGTCCACCGCATCCCTCCAGCTCGCCACCAAATCTGTCGGCGCGACGTCCACACCAGGCCGTGCTGCGGACGTCGAGCAAATCATGGCGATCGCCGACACGCTGGTGCTCGGCTACGGCCTCGACCCCGCAGAGATTTCGCGTATCCCAGAGGGCACCGCGACGGACAACTACTCCGTCGTGGACCAGTCGGGGCATCGGCTCTTCGTAAAGGTCTACCGCGCTCGCGACAAGTTGGATCTGGAACGAGCGTCGATCGAACTGTCCGAGTACGCCGCCGACGGAGGTGTCGCTACCGCACGGGTAATCCGCTCGAGCGAACACGAACTCATCGAGACCCGTGGTCGCCTGCCGCTGTCCCTGTGGTCCTACGTGCCGCACACCGAGACCGCCGAAGGCACCCTGTCCGGTGCGCGGTGGTCAGCGGTCGGCGCAGAGATGGGCCGCCTCCACCGCCGACTCGCCACTCATCCAGCCGCTGCGCCCACTCTGAAACCAGGTGCGACGCTGTGCGACGTCGCCGCCGCACGTGACCGCTTCGATACCCTGATTAGTGCGTACGAGCACAAAGTCGGTCTCGGGAAATTCGAGACCTGGGCACTGCAGGCGGTGCGCGAGCGACAAGCCGTTTTGGGGGACGTCGAACGTATCCTTGCTGCACTTCCACCGCTGACCGTCCAGGTCATGCACGGCGACCTGGCAGGTCCCAACGTCCTGCTGAAGAACGACGATGTTGCCGCGATCGTGGACTTCGGGCCACCCACACCTGGGTACCTCGCCTGGGAAATCGTGCGTCTCGGCTGTGACCCCAAGAGCGTCCTGTCCAACGGTACGGAGAACTGGCTCACGGGATACACCGACCTCGCCCTCGCCTATCGAGACGCCAACCCCAAGGCACCCGCGGACGACCTCTTGTCCTCGCTTCGCGTCGGCTGTGCAGCCAAACTCTGCGCGACCTTTCCGTTGTCGGCACCAGTGGAACGACCGCACCTCGTCGACGCCGCACTCGAGTCCTACGCGCGGGCACGGCACGAGGCAGCATTGATGCTGCTCGACCGGCTACCCGCCTTGGACGAGACCTTACGTAGCACTATTCGCTGAGTGCATGCCCTTTCGCTGCGAGGACTGCGCGCCATTCCAGCGTCGGCACGCGGCATGATCAATCCCTTCTGGATCGCCGCAACGTCCACATCCTGCTCGTCGACCACCGCACGTACAGGATCAAGCTCCAACCAGGCGGCCACCTCGAACCACCAGACCACCTGGCCTGAGTTGGACCAGGACAGCGTGGACACAACCCGCCGCATCCTGAACGAGCTCCCGAGCCACGTTCACCGCACCCTCTGCCGGATCTCCGAGGGCGCACCTACATAGACCGGCTGTCCGAAGCCGACGTGCGGGCCAGGGATCGCGCACAAGCCCGTCCAGCACGGCATCCTGGGTTCAGCACCGTCGCAGAAGTCGCCGCCGTCCCGCCGGAGGTCTGGATCCGGCTGCCGCAGTTCGCGATCAAGCGGGGTGACGAGCTCAGCTACGCCCTCGACCTGTTCCGCCAGGCGGGCAGACATCACCGGTCGATCTGTTCCTGCGGTGCCCCCGGGAACTCGGTGAACCCTTCGATGATCACGAAGGTCGCATCAAGTTGATCCGACGCAGTTCCGTCCGCTGTCGTGTCTTCGAAATGAAGGAGATTTCTGTTATGTCACAAGGTTTTGAAGTCCAGATCGGTACCTGGAACACCTGGGAACGCGGCATGTACCCGAAACGGGCGGGTGAGAAGGAGCGCTACGACGGTCAGGTCGAGGTCATGCGCACCGAGTTCCCCTGCCATGTGTGGGCGGTACAGGAAATCGGCAACCTGAAGGCGTTCCGCATGCTGGCCGATGACCTGGAAATGAACTGCATGGTCCGCTGGCCGGGCTGGTGGCGCCGGTCCCGGCCTGCGTTCGACCCCGGCGGCCACGGGTTCGGGGTCGGCGTGCTGTGGGATCCGGCGATCGAGGCCATCCCGAACGGCATCGTCGCGATGCGGGGCGCGATGCGCACCTACACCCGCGACGTGTTCTTCCACGGCGTGGCGTCTACCGTGCTCGATATCGGCGGCCACCCGATCCACATCGCGTCCGGGCACGCCACGCCCTGGGGAGCGCCGCAGATTCTGGGCGAGGCGAAACGCTGGGGATCGATCATGACCCGGCCGCACCGTGGTCTGCCCGGGAACTTGGGCAAGCGCGTCATCGCCGGAATGCTGAATACCGACTCGAACGGCATCACCGGCGACAAGATCCGGGGGGCCGACGGAACGTGGCATTACCACATGGCCGACCCGTTCCAGGGCCGGGCCTGGATTCCCGACATGATCTACCAGGTGCCGCAGCCGTACGTGGTCGACCACGCCACCGGCAAACCCGTCCCGATTTGCGACCGTGCCCAGGGCGACATCCTCTGGGCTGGTGGTCTGCGCGACACCTCCGCGGTTCTCGACCTGCCGTTCGAGCCGACGACCGGCTACCACCCCGTCGACCCGTTCATGCCCCGCGACATCGACCATCAGCGCGTCAACACAGAAATGCTGGAACTCGCGACCGTCGTGTCGGTCGAGGTGCTCAAAAGCGCCCGTGCGGAACGGTTGACCGATCACCGGGCGAAGCGGACCACACTTCGGCTGCCCTCGGCGGCCTGACGACGCGACGGCGGACAGCAACCCGGGCTCGCCGGCGCCCACCCGTCTACGCTGTGCTTCGGCACGCGGGGGCGGCTTGGAGAGGGTGTGAGGGCGTGGACGACGGTACGCAGCTGGGTGTCCGGCAGGGCTCGCTGGCGGTGGTGAGGTGACCGGCGCCGGCGGCGCGGCACGGGCGGTGCAGGAGTTCCTTGATCAGGCGCACCACTACTCGCCGCTTATCATGGAAGCGTTCGGCGTCCACGACGGCGACGCCTACCTTGCCGCCGTGACCGAGATGGGCGCGGTCGGGGCGACCGGGGCGGCGATGGTGACATGGGCGTCCGTGCTGGCCGCCGTCGGTACCGATCCCGCGGTGGTGCTGCCCGACCACGTGGCCATCCTTCCGGTCGACAAGCCGGACCTGATCTATCGTCACGCCAGGGCGTTGATCAACACGGCCCGCGCGTGCAGCGGTTCCCCGGACGAGGCGACCGTGATGATCTCGCGGTGGCGCACGACCAGCGACGCACTCGAGGACTTGCAGGTGTGGTGGCTGGTGCGGCTCCTGGTTGGCGTCACGCACCCGGTGCTGGAACAGCTGGGCGGCCTCGGCCAGTACGGCTCGATCTACGAACTCGTCACCGGGCTCTGGCAGGACACGCTGCCACGCAAGTGCATCGCACCGACCGCGGCGGGCTTGGCCGCGATCTCAACAGGCAACATCGACACCGGCCTGGACCATCTGATGCGGACCCCACCCGAAGAACGGCTCAACGCCCTGCTCCTGGTCGCCCACGCCGTCCTGCGCGACGGACAGGTCAGCGCGATCGCCGTCCTCGATGAGGACGGCACCCCCGCCGGGGTGGCCACGGTGGACGACCTGACCGACCCGGGACATCGGCTCGCGGCCAAAGTCGCGCAGGCCATAGCCGCCCAGGACCGAGACGGCTTCGCCGCCTGCAAGCCGAGGATCGCCGAGCTAACCGTTCTCGAGCTCGACAGTTTCATCACGACCATGGCCGTGACCATCGGTCAGTACATCGGCCAGCGCTTCGCCAAGCTCACCTGACATTCTTCCCTCCGGCCAGATTTTGACCGCCGGTGGCCAGGCATTCCGCATCCTTTCGCGGGAACTCACGCGCCACGCCGGGACCATGGTGCGCACCGAATCACCACCAGGTGGTTCACCGGTGAACCAGTTCACAGGTGAACCAGTCGAAGGGCTAGTGGTGGCAGACGATCTGACCTGGCGATTCGAGCTGAAGCTGCGTGATCGCGACGAATGGGTGCCGATCACGCGGAGATGGCCGGCGGCCTGCTCTACGCCGAGCACGTCGGGGTGCACGAGATGGTCGGCATCCACACCGAGGCCGAGGACGCCGCGGCGGAGGAGCTGGACAAGGTCGCCGCCCTCCTGGTGGAGACCGGTGAACCGCTGGGCATGACCGGCGCCCGGATCCTGGTATGGGAGGACTGCCAGATCCGGGGAGAACCTGCAGTGGTGCGCGAGGCGACGGCGGATCAGTTGGCGATCGACCGGCTGCGCCTGGTTACCCGGGAGGTCGAATAGGCGCTGCGACAGGTGGGGCACGCGCGCAAGCTGGTACGCAACTAGATGATCAAGGCCGCGACCGTGGATCGGCTGGGGCGCAACACCATCGCCCGCGTGGTCGACGGAGCATGGTCGCGGCGGCTGGTCCTGCAGTTCCTGGCCGGGTACGACCTCATCGAGGGCATTCGGGACGCGCTGCCGTGGATACGCTCCACCCCCGCGATCTACGCGGGAATGGAGCCTGATCCCGGCATGGAGGAGCTCGGTCCGTTCTGGTTCGGGCCCCTGCGCGTGGAACTCGAGCCCACCGGGCAGGTCTACGCCGGTGTGCGCGACATCGACGGCCCCGACGAAGAGAATCTCCTCGATCCCAGAGGCGAAGATCCAGACGTCGTCGATGCCTTTCGCAAGGCCGAAGCCGACCGCGCGGCTGGCTACGTCGAGGAAGTACTGCCACACCTGACCAGAGCCGGGTTCCGGCTCTACACCAGCGACGGCACACCGGCCACCCGGGCAGGCCTGGCCCGCACCATCAACGGCACCCGGCTGCAGGTGCGGGACGGGTAGCCCGGCGCTCGGCTCGCACTATGTCGTGTCCGGTGGGAAAACTGTCGGACTCGCCTGCCACCCTGAAGATCAGCCTTATCTGGAGCGAGCAGAGAGTTCTCGATGACTACGCGTGCGTCGGATCCGGATCGGTGGCTCGCGCAGCGGTGCGCGTGGCTGCGGTCCACCCTGGAACCGGATCCCGTCGGCCGGTGCCGTCCGTATGTGCTCACCCCGGACGGCGCGGTCTACACCCGCCCGGATCGGCGCTGGGAGGACCGCCGGTGGGCCACGATAAACCGATCCCCTGGGGAAGCCTGGCGGATCGTGCGCACCAGCACCGACAGACCCCGGACCCATTCGCATTCCGTGCCGGTGCACCACACGATCACCGCCGCGGAACGCGACGCCCGCACCCGGGCGCGGCAGGCCCGCGCGACACTACGTCGGCTGCGCCGCTGGCAGGACGATGTCGACCGCGCGATCTTCCACGGCGCTCACACCTGGACCAGCATCGGCTTCCGTGACTTCGTCCTCGGCATGCCCGCCCCGCAGGCCCGCTGGGTCCTGCTGCGGCTCCTGGCCCACCTCCAGGACGGGCGGTGCGCCAGCTGCGGCACCACCCCTGAGCGCCTGGTGCTCGATCACGACCACGAGTCGGGCCTCATTCGCGGTGCTCTCTGCGACGGATGCAACGGCGCCGAAGGCGGCGGCTTCGGCGCCGATCGGCGGGAGCTCCGCCTGGTCGCCTACCGGGCGAACCCGCCCGCCGCCATGTTCGGCTGGCCCTTCCCCGGCGCCGGGGAACGGTGAGAACGGGCAGACCCGGGTCGGTGAACGCTCACCTGCCTGCCGCCTCATACGATCTTGCGCATGTCAGGCACGTCCGGCACCGGAAGTTCCCGGTACACCACCTATATCTCGGTGCAGGCCTACAACACCGCCCATCCGGAAGCGCCGATTGCCACTGAGCGTCGATGCCCGCAACGTGCTGCGCAGCTTCACTTGCGCCGGCGCCGGGCTGGAGGACGACCTGACCGGCGACGAGAAGAACCACACGCTGGACTTCCTGCCCGGCGGCGCACCCGGGCCGGAGGACCCGGACAGGGTCGGTATGGTCATCGCTTCGCGTTGGGGCAACGGCCCCTACCTCGTCCTGGCCGAGAACGTCCCGCTGCGCCAAGCCTGGGAAGCCATCACCGCGCGGTGGCCCTCTACGATCGTCCCTGGCATCGCACGGGATTCTTCGGCCACGACACGGTCGATCTCCTCGTCGGTCGGGCGCGGCAGGCCGTAGTGATCCAGCAGTTTCCCCAGGCCCGCACTGGCCGAGGTCATCGAGCGTTAGATCTTGCGCAACCGCTCACCCAGGGGCATCACCCAATCGGCCATCACCGGACCTCAGCCCTGATTGCCCGGTGACCGTCGTTCCAGCCACCGCCGCCGCAACACCGGCGTAGCCAGCGCGGCGGAGACAGGCTCGCTCTCGACGTCACGGCGCCACGCTTTCAACAGCCGCCGCAGCGCGGCCGGACCTGATTCCTCGGAACTCATGCCCTGCTCATCGCGATCGAACAGGCGTTCGCTACAGCCGCCTCCCGGGAGTCTCAACGCGGTCACAGCGGGTTGGCCACTCCACATCCAGGCGCGACGCCCGAAGCGGGGCGCTGGCGGCGATGATTGCGCAGCTGGTCAGGTCGTCGAGCACGATATCCACCCGGCGTCGTCACCCCGATCGAAATCGTGGCGCCGCGTCCAGCCCGCACCGTGCCTGACCAGGCCCTACACCCCTACATGGCAGGTTCTCGCGTATCCCGGCGGTTCCCTATCACTGGCCTGACGACCAAGCGCCGGTGTCCGGAGAGGCGACGCGGTGTCCTGTCGATTCGCGCGGGTCACGATGCGCTCATCGACAGGACAGGGTAAGGCCCGGGCTCCCGGAAGCTGGGAGGTTGCCGCACCACGCCCTCCGGTGCACGACGTCGCCGACCTGGCGTGCGCGGGTCGTGGACTTCAGCGGATGCTGCGCGGTCAGGTCCGCGTGGCCGACGCGACCGTGGCCTGCACATCGACGCGGTAGCGATCGTAGTCTTGGCCGTGCCCGAAGCGGCTGAGGTGCAGCTCGGCGGGAAGCAGCCGCGCCTGCGCGGCGGCGTCGACCGGACCCGGCCGGGTGCTCCATCGACTGAGTGCGCTGAGCACGACGGCGGGGACACGGCTGGACGTGCCGGTCAGATGCGGGAACCGGTCGAAGACGGCGTCGACCCGCAGCCCGCTGGACAACTGCAGCAGGCAACGGTCGTGCCACACCACCGCGGCGCACTCGGGCCGCAGCCACGTGGAGGTGTGGACCTGGGTCAGCCACGTATCGGCGTCCGCGGTGACAAGATCGTCCGGGACGAACCGGAGGTGCACGGCGGCGGTGTTGACCGCATGTTTCCAGCTGGAACGCCGGTCGTCGTGTGCGCCGGGTGGGAACTCGTGGTCGACGTTGACCACCGTCTCCGCAGGAGCTGTCCAGGTGTGGTTGTCGAGGTACGGGGTGGGGACCCGGGTCACCACCGCGATGCCGCTGCCGCCGGGGTCGGGTGGTAGTTCCCAGGTGACGACGTCGGCGGCGTGCCCGTCCTCCACCATCGGCTGTGGCGCACGGACGGCGGGGAGCTTGCTGATCCAGTCCGAGGGATCGCGGTGGGGACGGGGATCGGTCGCGGTCAGCATCACTGGCACCCCTGCGGCCTCGACGAAGTCGCGGCGCACCCGCTCGGTGTCGGATCCGGGTTCGCGGCGGCGGACGACGGGGACGTCTGGATCGGCGGTGGCCAGCAGCCGGTCGGCGACGGCCGCGGCCGTGGGGCCACCGCGCCAGGTCAGCTCGATGGTGCCGTGATCGGTGATCGTATACGCGACACGGGGCCCGTCGAGCAGGCCGGTCTTGTGCTGCAGGGTCAGCGCGAGCCACCCCACGACCCGCTGCTGATCATGACGAACCTCGGACTCAGTCACCCGGCCGATCCTACCCAGCCCCTGTTGCTTCGGCAGCAGGTTCAGATTCGGGTACGGCGCGCTGCTGTTCACCGTGAAGACAATCCAGTGCTGAGTACGCCGCGGCCGATGAAGGCGCACGTATTTTCCGGATCAAGTCCGCCTCAGGTCGTAGAGCCTCCACGCCTCGTTCAGCAGAAGAACCGGAGCCGCGGCCGCGGCCGCGATATCGTCGATCTTCGTCGACGCCCGGCCCCAGGTGCTGCCGTCCGGGTTGGTAGTGATTCCGCCGGAGCCAATGAGGCTGAGGCGGCTCGCGGGCGTGCCGTGCGCGAAGCCGCTCTGCGACCGCCACAACACCTGGGTACCGACGCTGATCGTCACGCCGTCCGAGGTGCCCTGAGGGTGGACAAGCTCGACCGCGTCCTTGATCACCTGCGTCATGTTCAGGCTCCAGGATCGGATCTTCGACGTGTCATCGATCCCGATCTTGTTCAGCGCGATCGCGGCTTTGGAGATCCGGTCGTCGAGATCCGCCAGGAGTTTGTCGACCTCCGCCTTGTTCTCGGCGGCCAGTGCCCTGGTGTCCGTGACCAGCTTCCGATACTGGTTGTAGTTGTCGACCACGATCCGCAGACTTCGCTCAACGCGGGTAGCGCGATTGGCGGGCGCCAAGACCCACACTGCTTGCGCCGCGCCCATCAGCGCCGACCGCAGGACCGTGTAGTACGCGGCCGGGTAGATGATCTTGGTCGAGGTCAGGGATGCACGGAAGAAGTCGAGGTGCTCGACCGCGTTCAACAGCGCGTTGTATGCCACCGCCGATGTCGGCAGCAATGGAAAAGCTCTGTCATCGGCGGCGACGCTGCTTGCTGGCGCAGGAAACATCGGAGGCTGGTCCATTCGGGATTGCCAGGCATCGATCCACTCGAACATCGTGTTGAGGCGCTGGTCCCACCCGTCAAGCATCTCCATCACGGCAGTTTAGTGGCCTGCTCCAAAGGGCGTTGTCGCCGCGCTCCTGCGGGGAACGATGTCTGGGCCCCGACGTGGTCGTTGCGACGTTTCGGACCTGCAAGCCGCGCCGAGATGGGAATGAGGCATGCCTGCTGACGATTGAGTCAGGTGGCTCCGGAGAGGCATATGCCAGCCTGGGTCGAGTATCTCGATGCCGTCCGCGGTGGCCCGGTCGATCTGGGACCCTCTGTACATGACTGGTGACGCTGACATGGACCGCGATGAGCAGGGCCCGAGTCCGACCTGGACGCTGTGGAGTTCGGCCTACGCCTATGCGCAGGTGATGCGCGAGCTGATGACGGTCAAGCTCGATCCCGCCGGGGAGCGTGCTGAGTACTTCGACGTGCCGACCATGCTCGTCGCCTACGCTCTCGCGAAATACGCTGAGGAGGAAGGCATCGAGGCTGCCCGGCCCTCCGACCTGGCTGACCTGTCCGGCATGGCCCTGTGGGAACGCCTGGAAACACCGCGGCTGCTGGCGTCCCTGGCATCGTTGTCGCTGGACAATCAGGAGGTGGTCCCCGCCGCCGGGGAGCCCGCGCACGAGCTTTTCGTTCGGATGAAATCCGAGGTTGACCGCGCCGCCCGGCCGACGAGCACGCGCTCTGGCGGACAACGCCAAGCTCGGACCGGAACCGGTAAGCGGAGCTGGTTCGAGCGCGGCGAGGATGGACAGGCCTTCGTGGCGAACATGCTGATGAGCTGTGTATCCCCGGCCGATCGTGCCCGCGGTGTCACGTCCTTGCGGGCCATCGTCGACAAGGCCGAAGGCGCCGAGACTGAGGTCCTCCAGTACCAATACTCAAATCCACGATCTTACGAGTTGTCCGAGTACATGGCCCCCGATGAGCCCCTCCCGCCGCGCGGCTCCGCGGCGTGGGGACGACGTGGGCTGAGGGCGGCGCTGAGCGGCCACACCCTGTTGATGCACTACCTCTCCTCGATCCAGGATCGCGACTTCGACCCCAGTTTTTCTGCCTTCCTGTCGGAACCCCGGAAACCGGGTGAGCCGGAGACCGCCCAGGCCGAGCGTGAACAGCTGGCGAAGAAGGTCATGGACCTGCAGATGGTGTTAGCCGACCATGCGCCCGAAGTCGCCGAGGAACTGCTGCGGCTTCGACCTTCAGACAGCGACGTCGCTGTCGAGGCGATCTTGCACGAGGCGCGCCGGTGGTGGACCACGACCGGATACGACGCCACGATCGATGATCTCCTGCCGGCGATGACCGTGCTGTTGGACGGGCTGGTCGTCCCCGAACGCCGGGAGGACGTGCAGAAAGTCCTGCAGATCGTCACCTCTGGAGGGAACGTGCCCCTGGATCGCGCCAGGAATCGAATCCGCGGATCAGCCGCCGATCAGCCGTTCGAGGCAGCCCACCTGGCGGCAGCCTTCACCGCCGCGTTGTGGCAACAACCAGCGTGCGTTCCGGACCCAGACGAGGAATACCTCCGGCTGGCCACCGCGGGTGTGCGGTTGGCAGAAGGCAAGATCGATACACGCCGAGACACAGCGACACCTGCGTCCCAGCCGCAGCCCTCGGCGAGGAAAGCGGACGTCCGCAAGAAAGCCGCTCGGAAGGCATCCCGGAAATCTCGACGACAGGGACGCCGATAGCAGCGGCGGTCTCGGGCCTCGTGCCGCAGGCGGCACGCGTGGTGACAACGGACCAGGGGCGGCCCTCGGGCGCCCCTGGTCCTAGACTCAGCCGCCGTGACCTCCAGCGCCGTGCCGTCGTGGCCTGCTGCCCTGGCCGCCGCCGAAGCGATGACGGCCTGGCACCAACGCGGTGCCCAGGATCCGGATGCGAAGTTTCCCGTCGAGACCACGCGGCTGCTCGCTCTCGCGTTGTGGCGGGTCGCCGCCGAGCACCGCGTGGCCGTCTCGGAGGCGGTACTGGGCGGGCCGGTGTTCGGCTACCTCCGCTGCCCGGAGCGCTTGCTGGCCGAACCATCCCCGCCGGACGCACCCGCGTTCCCGGCCGTCGATGAGCTCAAATCCGTTCTGAGTCACGCGGATTGGGTCATGTCCACCAACTTCATGCAGCACAGCGTCGGCCGGGATCTGGGAAACACCGACGACGGGCGGCCGGACTTCCCCACGGTCGGGGAACGCCTCGATGAAATCGTCCAGGACCCCGGCGGACAGCCACCACTGCCGGAGGCCGCGACGGTGCGCGACCATGCCGGGGTGGTCGGGCCCGCGCTCACCTACCGTGAGTGGCTCCCCACGGACACCGAGCGCGAGATCGCGAAGACCGCGCTGCTCGCGCTACGGAGTTCCCCGGTGGAGCCGACCACCTTTGACCGCTCGTGGCTGGCACGCCTGCGGCGGCTCGCCCTTGCCGGCAAAGTTCTCCGCGGCCTGGCCGGCCTGCATCGGCCAAACAGCTCACCGCTCCTGATCGACCTGCTGACAGCAACCGCAGACCTGTTCGAAGTCGTGACAGAACCCGTGGCGAGTTTGGAGTCCGCGTGGTCTGCGCGTCCCGTGCAGCAGCGGTTGCCCAGCTGGGAACGTCTCCACGTGCCCTTGGGAACCAGAGCCAGGGTCGTCGACACCGAGCACATCGCGGCGTGGGACGTCGGCTCCACGCTCATGGCCGTCTGTACCGGCGACGTCGACCACTGAAACGATGCCACGCTCCGTTTGCAGGCACCCAACCGGAGCGGCATCGACACAACCGCTGTCCCGATTTCACAATCGATGCCGAGGGCCTGAACTGGAGGATAGGGTGACGGCATGAATGCCGCGCGTCAGCAGCTGCTGAAGGAGACCGCCGGCGCCGCCCAGGCGGTGCGTGAGGTCGCGCTCGCGAACCCGGTCGAGCCCGACACCGCCTACCCACTAGGTGAGGTGCTGGACCAGCTCGGTGCGGCACACCGGCGCCTGCTGGAGGCGATCACCGGCTATCCGCACGAACTAGCGGTCGATCCTGACACCGGAGGCATCGACAAGGCCGCGCATCTGCTGGCCAACCTCGTCAGCGCCGTGTCACGTGTGGTCGTGCGTTACCACGGCCAGCGGGAATTCCGGCTGTTCGACCGCGACTCCTTTGCCCTCGTCCTGCGCGAGGCGCTGGTGCAGGCCACCCACTTTCTGGCCGAACTCGGCCCGATCGAGAGCGATGTGCACCGCTATGCCCGGTACCTCGCGCGGGACATGGCCGATCCACGCTGGCGCGCCGCGACGGTACACGCAGCCGCGTTCGCCGAAAGCGCGTGGAAGCGCGCGGTGCGACCGGAAAAGACAGTGCACGAACTCGGGCTGGCGATGCTGGCGGTCAGCCTGTTCGCGACGCACGTCGAGACCGGCGTCAGCTTCGGCCCACAGCCGCAGCTGCGGCTGCGGACTCAGGATCTGCTGGCACCGGTTGCCAAGGACCCGATATGGGTCACCGGGCAGATGGACCTCAAGCGATCCTCGACCGCTGAGGACCGTCAGCACCAGATCGCCGAACGAGACCAGCGGATGGACCAGCTGAAGTCCCGCATCGAGACCGCCCTCGTCGTGGCCGGCGTCGACCTTCACCACCCGGGACCGCAGCATCGCGTACTGGTGGCGCAATGGCGGTACCTGCAGGAACCGGCTCCCCAGGATCACGGCAGCGACCTGGCGATCAACGGCTACGCGTTGCCCTACACCTGGCGGGCGCACCTCGCGGAGGGCGCGGTGCGCGCCTTCGAGTACCTGACGAGCGCTCCGCTCAGCCCGGCCGTGCGGCCGGGCTGACCCCGCCGCCCCGTCGGGCGAACAGTGGGCACTACGCGGGTTCCCGGTGGCCCAAGTGGCGGGCGCCAATCTGCGCGTCCCGGCAGATCCGCTCCACGGTGTCGCGCAAGCTGGACGTCTGCGGGATCACGACCTCGCCGGGGATTCCGAGACGGTCGTCTGGCTCGAACCACGTGGCCATGTCGGCGGTGGAAAATTCGGCCGCTTCGGGCCTGCTCGCGTGGCGGGTAAACGTCTCGATCAGCTCGACCTGCAGGAAGTACAGCAGCGTCCGCCCGCGATGCGCGGCGACCAGGTCCTGTAGCGCGGGGCGATAGAAAGTGGAGCTGAGGATGCCTTCGACGATGACCGGCCAGCCCGCGTCGAGCAGGAAACCCGCCGAGTGCGTGATGAAGCCCGGCGTCAGGCCGCCAGGAACATCCTTCTTCTCCCACAACAGCTGACGCCGCATCACGTCCTGTCCCAGAACGGACAGCCCGCGCCCGTGCCGCCGGCGTACCGCCTCCGCCACCGACGACTTTCCCGCGCCGCTCGGCCCCCTGAGGATGATCAAGAGGCTGTCCGGTGATCCGACCTGTTCACAATCCAGCACGACGACGAGAATGCCAGCCGGGTACGACACCTTTTGGTGCAGGCACGCCGCACCATCAGGACGCTGGGAACGCCACACCGTGAACCCGCCTCGGACGGACTCGTTGCTCGCGGTCGCCGGGCGCGGCTATCGGTTGGGGCACGTGTCGGCCACCGACGATTGGCTCGCTGACACGCTGGCCGTGCGGGTTAGGCGCGAGCCCAGAAGGCGTCGTCAAGGATCCCGTCGGCGGCCAGTTCCTCGTCGTACATGTCGTGGATGCTGTAGCAGGTCCACGCGATCGCCAAGTACTCCCCGAAGGCGTAGCCGCCGCTCGACGGCCGTGTGCGCAGATGCGCCAGCGCGGTGGCCGCGGCGGCCTCCGTGCGCCAGATCGGCATGGCTTGTCCGGCATCGGGGCCCGGCACCAGATCACCGGGAAGTTGGCTGCGCAGCGGCGTCAGGACAGACCGCACGGTCGCCCGGAACTCCCATCCTCCCGGGAGCCCCTCCATCGGCCCGGTGATCGCCAACGCGCGGCCCTGCAGCGCTAGACGGACGTCACGTACATATCCGTCGAACACCGTCCGGACGAGGCCGGTGCACCGGTCGTGGACCTCGCTCACCAGACTCAGGTGAGAGCGCAGGACGGTGAGCTCGGACAGCAACTCGGGCTGTGTCCGCAGCCGCAGATCGGTCCTGTCAGCCTCGACCAGACCGCTCATCGCCGCGGTGACCAGGGCTCCTTGTTCAGGGTGCTCCTCGGTCACCACCGCGGTGATCACGGCGTTGCGGGCCTCGGAATTCCAGCCCGGAGAGTCCACGAGCCGCGACAGTTCAACCTCATCCACACCCCCAGTATCAACTCCGCCCGGGGCAGGTGCGACACACAGCGGGTCCGGCGAGTACCGGCTTCCAGCCGTGTCTCACCGGCCGGGACCGGCACAGGCTGGCAGACTTCACGGCGTGCGCAGCTTCGACGATGAGCAACGATGCCCGGCAGGGCCGCGATGGATCACCCAGATACGCCTGGGGACCGCCGCGCAAGACCTGGGGGACGCCTATGCGCGTACCGTCCGGGCCTGGTGCGGCCAGCAGGGTCTCGACCCGGGCGTACTGCGGTTCGTGGACCGTCCGTTCCGGCACATCACCCTGTCGCTGGTGGACATACCCGCCGACGACGTGTGCACGGGCGTCCTCGCCCGGCTCGAGCAGGAACTGGCCGACCGGCTGGCCGGGTTCAAGCCTTTCGCGCTGTGGTTCGGCCCGGCGGTGGTCAATGAGGTCGCAATCGAGCTGTACGTGCAGCCGTCTCCCCACCTGAACGCGCTGCAAAACCGGGTCGCCAATGCCTACCGCACGGTGTTCCCCGACCACGACCCCGCACCGGTCGGCAAAACGTTCAGGGGTCATTCCGCGATCGCTTACTGTGCAACAGGCTTTCCCGATCAGGGCCTGGCAGGGGCGCTGCTGCGCACTGCTAGCCCGCACGGCGGATTCCTGGGGCCGGCCACGACTGTGATCGAGCAGGTCCTTCTCGCTCCCACCGATGCCTGGTCCCGCCACGGCATGTGGTGGGACGAAGCTCGTGCCCGGGAAATCCCGCTCGACCGCCCCGCGCAACCGGCGCCTCCCGCGAGGCAGCAGCTCGAATGGGACGCGATGCAGCGGCTGGTCGAGCAAGACCGCCGCCGTCAGGCTTGGCTGTTGGACTGGCGTGACGAGATCGCCGCGGCGGCACGGTATGCGCGGGTCCCGATCCCGAGTTTCACGCCGGTCGCCACTCCTGCCGAGCACATCATCCCCCGGCTCGGGCCGGAACTGACCGCGATCGCCCGCGCTGGCGCGAGCATCCGTCGTATGGGTGCCGCGGCTATCGCCCGCGATCCCCGTCACCCGGATTCGATGTACCTGCAAGGACAACTGAGCGGCGCCATCGAGGCGCTGGAAACGGGGCTCGGCCAGCGACTGCGCCTGCCCTTCACGGAAAGCCGCTGGCTCGCCGAGGCCCTCACTGGCGATGACGGACCCGCCCCCGACCTGCCCAGCACCTAACCGGAAGCGCCTTCTCGATCGACCCGCGAACTGGGAGACGTCGCCACAGAAAGCCCGCTACCACAGATTCGAGTGCGGAAATCTGATCGTCACGGCCGCCGGGTCAGCGGCTCGTCTCCGGCTGACTCCTCGACCGGAAGACTGGGGAACAGTGGATGCTCGAGGTGTGCGTGCGCCCACGAACACCGCGAGGCAACCTGGACAATCCAGCCGGTTCTCGCCGACGTCAGGTCCGACCGAGCGGTAGCGGGCTGACGTCGCCTTGATCGCGGCCGAGCAGGATGTTCGCCATGCCATGCACGTAGCGATAGCCGTGCTCGCGGTAGCCGGTCTCCAGCCGCCCGACCAGATCGGCGACCAGTTCGGCCCGCGTCTCCGGCGGTGCGTCACCGGTGGGATCGGAGAAACGCATCGCGGCCTCGGCCACGTCGGCGAAGTCGGGCATCGGGAGGCGATCGTAGCCGCTGATGGTGATCGTCATCGGCGGCAGCGAGTGCGGCAGCAACCGCTCGACCAGCTCGCGCATCGCGGCCTCGTCAGGCCCGTCGATCCAGGACACCCGCCACCGCTGCCCGGCGGGACCGTCCTCAGGCAGGACCTGGACCACCGCCTTCGCGTGGTGGGAAAGGTCCATATGCAGAAATTTGGCCTGCCGATCAGGGGCCGATGCCGCGCGTTCAGATGCCATGACCTCATCTTGTCCCACCGCCCCTGAGTGTGTCACCGAATCGTCACGGCGAGTCCCGACCTGTGTGGACGGGAGAACGCACGTCAGAGGTAGGTCATCCTCGTCCGCTGTGGCTCGCCGGGCTCGTAGCCGTCGGGCAGGCCCGTGGTCTGCGACAACCGGGCGCCGCCGAACATCGTCGCGTCGGTGATGTTCGCGCCGGTCAGATCCGCGTGTTCCAGGTTGGCGTACTCCAGGTCCGTGCCGGCCAGGTTCGCCCCGGTCAGGTTCGCGTGGGACAGGTTCGCCTCAATGCAGCCGCGCGTTGGACAGGTTCGTGTTCGGCATAGTCGCGCCGAGCAAGTCGGCCTCTTTCAAGTGCGCCTCGCTCAGGGAGGCCACACTCAGATCCGCTGCCTCCTTCCGGACACCTCGCATCCGTGCCTTGTCCAGCCGCGCACCGACCAGCAGCGACCTGCGCAGGGACGCGGTCTCCAGGGCGGCCTTCCGCAGATCGGTGTAGGACAGATCGACATTGCTCAGGTCGAGTTCGATGACACCTGGTCCCCGCCCCGGCTGGG
Organism: Amycolatopsis roodepoortensis; assembly: GCF_024628825.1. Classification (NCBI taxonomy): domain Bacteria; kingdom Bacillati; phylum Actinomycetota; class Actinomycetes; order Pseudonocardiales; family Pseudonocardiaceae; genus Amycolatopsis; species Amycolatopsis roodepoortensis. The sequence goes on along the minus strand of NZ_CP102415.1, from coordinate 442,508 downwards.
AGCCCTACCGCCTCTGGCTCGACGCCGCCCAGGCCGAGCAGATCGGCTACGACCCGATCGCGCTCGCCGCCGAGCCGGATCTGCTGCGCCAGCTGATCGCGGACTCCCCGCCCCACCGGCGCTGCTGATCCTGAACCACCCGCACAACCCCACCGGCGAGGCCTTGGTCCAGCAGGGTATGGACCGGTTGATCGAGATCGCGGCCGAGCATCACCTGCCCGTGGTGTCCGACGAGGTCTACCGCCTCTTCGCCGCCGGCTACGTCTCCGCCGCCCACGCGCCCGCGCGGGATCCGTACCGGCACCTCGTGGCCGACTCCTGCTCCAAAGCGCTCGCCGTCGCCGGGCTGCGGGTCGGGTTCCTGCACAGGGCCGCCGCGGGCCCAGCCGGTCCTCGGTGCTCTCTGCCGGTTTTTCGGCGACGGGATCGCCGTGCACAACGACTCCCGCGATTTCCACAACATCCACTTCCGGGCCGTGCTCGCGGGGGCCCGGTGTTCGTGAAGGTCTTCGAGGACGCGAGCTACTGGAGCCGCTGGACGCCGAGATCGCCGACCGTGTCGCACACCTGGACACGATCGACCCCGAGGCCGCAGATCGGGTCCGTGACCTGCACGCCCGATGGGGACCCACCACCCTGCCCGGAGACATCGGCCTGATGCACGGCGACTTCCACTGGCGCAACATCGGCGTGGCCGCCGGGCAAGCGGTCCTGTTCGACCTCGACAACGTACAGGCCGCGCCGGCTCTGCTCGACCTCGGAAAAACTCGACGACCTCGACCACCTGCCCGACCCCGACCGCTCAAGTGATGCTCCTGTCTGGGCTTCATGGACGGGTATCAGGCCGGGTGTCTGGTTATCGTGCGCAGTCGCCGCCGGAGGATCCGAGTGCCATCGGCCGGGGATTTCCGAAATGAGTCCCCGGGGTGTCTCAGGTGGTCGAGGTCCGCTGGATGTTCAGCAGGGGCGCGTCGGTGTCCTCGAGGTGGTCGAGCACCGCGTCGACGCCATTGCGGATGGAGAGGGCGACTTCGGTGCTGGTGAGCGGAATCAAGGTCATCAGCTCGACCAGGACCTTCCGGTCGGCTCCGAAGATCACGTCGAAGTCGTCGAGATAGGGGTGGCCGCAGACGAGGACGCCGGTGATGTCCGTGTCGGCGAGGAGCGGTTGGTCGTTGCGGATCACCTGGTTGTTGACGACGCCGCGCCGATTCTCCTGGACGATCTCGAGGGTGGCTTGGACGAGGTAGAGCCCGGCGCCGTCCTGGCCGTGCTCGACGGAGCACACGAGTTCCTGCGGGTACACCGCGGTGATGGGCTGGCCGGAGAGGCCGTGGGTGGCGAAGGAGACGTACTCGGGGCGTTCATGCCGCCAGATCTCGACACCGTCGACGTCGGTCGCCCGCGTGCCGTTGCCGAGGTAGCGGGTGAGGTGGTCGTCGAGGGTCTGCTCGGTCATGGTTGCAGCAGCTCCGTGAGATCGGCGGGGAATCCGTACTGGCCTTTGGTGATCTCGGCCGGGGTGTGGCCGTTGGTCTCGGTCGCGGTCTTGTCCGCGCCGCGGTCGAGCAGGAGCTTGATCATGGCGCCGTCAGGCGATGTGCGCCACCGGATGACCGCGAGGTGCAGCGGTGTCGCGCCCGGCGTGTAGACGGCCTGGATGTCCGCGCCGGCGTCGAGCAGTGCGCGGGCGGCGTCGACCTTGCCCTCTTGGACCGCGAAATGCAGCGGCGTGTAGTTGCTGCGGTTTTCGGTGATGTTCACGTCGACGCCGTCGGCCAGGCGGCGCCCGATCGCGGCGACGTCGCCTTTCTGTGCCGCGTAATGAAGTTCGTCGCGTCCTTCGCGGTCCGGATTGGTCATCACACCTCGTTTCCGTTGCACCGTATGCTACCTGGCCTGTATCGCCGGGATTACGGTGATAGTTCGTATTTGTGGCTGTGGTTGGCCTCGGGTGTTTCCAAGCGGTAGCGGCCGGGCTGGTTCTGGTCTTCGATGACTTTCTCGCGGGAGTAGCCGTTCGCTTCGGCTTCGGCTTTGTACCGCCACCATTCCGAGCCTGGCTGGTGCCCGAATTCGTATTTCCCGGGTTCGGGCACGGTCATACCGGCGGGGTCGGGTTTGCCGGTGTCGGGGTCGATCTTGACGAGGCTGCCGTCGGGGTTGTGCGCGGCGGGGATCCGTTCCCGGGACGCTTGGCACACGAAGTCGCCGGAGCCGTCCGGCTGCCGCTCGGCGTCCCGGTAGATCGTTCGTTTGGTGGATTGGCGGAGTTTGACCCGGTTCCGGGTCGGTTCGTAGACCGGCCGTGGACCCGGTGTCGCCGGATCGTCGTGACCTGGAGAATGGGGGTTGTCGCTGTCGTGGTGGCGGCCGAGACCGTCCTTGATGAGCTTCCCGGCGCCGAAGGTGGCGGCGGCGATGACCATGTCGCCGGTGATCTTCCCGAGCGCCCGGTCGCCGCGGCCGGCGGCCCAGTCGTCCCAGGCGACCATCGACTTGAGGGTGTCGACCGGATGGGTGAGGTTGTGGGCCATCGCGGCGACCGTGCCGCCCGGGTCGCTGACCGCACCCCACAGCCCTTCGAGCAGGCCTTGGGCGCTGTCTACCATGCCGCCGTAGAAGTTCGCGTCGGCCTGTTTCCGGGAATCCTGTGGCGCCAGCGCGGCCTCGGCCTTCAGCGCCTCGGCACACCGGTTCCCTTCACCGAGGAGTTGCTGGCGTGCCCGGTGCAGGATGTCGCTGGCGGCTTGGCGTTTCGCCTCACCGGGGTCAGTGAAAGGCGGTGGCTGCACGACGGTCGGGTCGCCGCGCTCGATGTTCGCCCGGTTCTGCGCGTCGGCCTGCGCGCAGGCGTCGCCGTGGGCCTCGACCGCGCGCTGGGTGTCGGCCTCGCCTTGCTTCCACTGGGCGATCGCCTCCGCAGCCTGGGCCTGGGCCCAGGCCAGGCAGTTCGCGAGGTCGGTCAGCGCGAGCGCGGCGTTGTCCAGCGAGTCCCCGGCAGTGCCCCAGCGCGGCACTTCGGTCTGGTGATCGTCATGGAACTGGTTCGACGCCGGCCCCTGCCACGCCCCGGTGTCGATCCGTTTCAGCGCATCACCCACCTCGAGCGCGTCCCGCGCCCGCTCGTGCAGCACCCGGGCGTTCTCAAATACCGCGTCCGGGTCCCCCGGCACCAGCGCTTTCGGATCGTCAGTCTGCCCCAGCCCCGCGACCATCACCGGCCGCCCCCGACACGGGGCGGCGCGCTGACCGAGCCGAGCCCAGGATCGGTTTTCAGGGCTGCGAGGTTGGTGTGCTCGACCGCGCGGTAGGCCTTCGCCGCCGTGCCCAGCAGACCCCCGAGATCGCGAGCGCGATCCGCCAGCGCGTCCAGCCCGACACTCCACCGCCCGCAGAACTCCGCCAACGCGGCATGAACCCCGTCATGCCCGTACAACCGCGGTTCACCGCACAGGCCGCGCAACTCGAAACCCTCCTGGTCGCTCACGACCTCGCTCATGCCTTTGGACGCGCTTTCCAGCACGTCGAGCTCCACATGAAAACCCGGACCATCCACCCCTCGCGATCCCTCCACTGATGCCACCGGCTCCCGCCGGTCCTGAACGCTCGTCAACCCCGCGGTTTCCCAATCCGCATTCGAGCTACGAAATCCGCAGGTGCCGCCTTTGAGAGCACTGGAAATCGGTGTCCGTCATCGGGATCGAGCATCACCGCGACCCCCTCTGGCACTAATTCCATAAAATCGTCGCCCGTCGTGGACAAGTAGTCACATTCACCGGCGTGCACTGCGAGCCGATCCAGCGATGAGAACACCACCGTCCATCGCCCCCGGTCACCCAATTCGGTCACCAGCAAAGCAGTCCGCCGCGGCCGCCGCGCGTAAACCGTCGAGGTCGCGAACACGGCCATGACGTCACCCGGGCTGCGCAGACCGGCCTTGACCTGGCGGGCGACGGTCACGAGACGCGGCTCACCACTCCCCCGCTCACCATGCACGCACGAGACCGTACTAGGAGTGACCCTCCTTGATCAATCCACCCCCGCGACAGCAAACGAGCCCGGACTGGCAGTAAACCGGCTCAGGGGATCACCTGTCGCTGTCCATAATGCGGCGGCACTCGCCTCTGGCCACACCTCGCTCGAGGGCTTCCTGCTCATACCAGCTCTCGGCATCAGAGGTCCTGGGCGCGACTTCCCGGATCACGGTGAACGGGAGCGGCCTTCTGCGGCTCCGTCAACTGCGGCGGTAAATTCCTCAATTGCCCGGCTGCGGAGTCCGTCGCCACGGCGGGAAGTTCTGATAGTTTTTCCAGCGCATCGAGCACCAGACCGGGAGTTTTGAGAATCGATTGGTTCTTGGTGAGGAACGACATTTCGGTAGGCGACAGGTTCCGCGCGACAACGATGCCGTCGACCTTGAGCAGAAAGAGGGAGCCGACCTGGATGCAGGCGCTCTCCTGATTATCCAGCGAGGTGATCAGACGGGCGACCGCTTCCGCCTGCTTTGAGTCCACCTCGGCCTGCGGCTGTTCAAGGAGGCGTACTTCGACGGCGCGCGCGATCCGCGCGACTACCTCGTCGGACTGGTCGGAGGTAAGCCAACGTCGGAATCGGGCGAGCCGCAGACCGAGCCACGATCCGACGATTGGCGGCATCGATTCCGTGATGTCCGCGCCTGACGCGTCCAAGAGGTCGACTAGGGCGAGTTCCACCTCGCTCACGTTGGACCTCGACGACAGGTAGATCGAGATAGGAATGGTGGACGGTTCGGCCGCCGACTTCACCGGTTCTACGGCCTGGAAGATGTGTCCACGACCTGAGAGGGCGGCTTCGTAAGCGGCGATAAGCCGTTTTATAGGCCCCGTGACGCGGGACTGTCCTGCCGATACCGCTGATTCCGCTACGTATACGATCCACTGGCTTCCGCCACCCGCCGTATGGCGAGGAATTTCCGGCGGCTTATTCTGCCCTTCCCTGGCCTCCGCGGGCTGATCATGATCAGGCAGAAGTGTGTCAACTGTACGTACCTTCTGAGCTTGCAGTCCCCGCTGCCCCCGCCCGACCTCGAACTCCACACGCTGGCCTTCGTCGAGCACGCGGAAGTCGACACCCTGGATCGCCGAGTAATGCACGAACACGTCGGACCCGCCACCGTCGGGCGTGATGAAGCCGAATCCCTTCTCCGCGTTGAACCACTTGACCGTCCCGCTCATCAGCCGCCCACGCTGAGCGCTTTCGTCCTGTTCCATCGTCGCCCCTCCGGCCGTAAGCTGCGGTTGACGCCCACTATCCCGGCACGAGCCGGAGGCGGCAAGCGCTCCTATCGCTTCAACAAACTGTCGCGTTCCGCGACTACAGCGACTCCAGGGGACATACCATCGACATCAACGACGTAGCCGATGTCGACATGAAACGATTCCACATAGGTGAATGAGCAATGACCACAGACTCCAAGAAGTACCAGGAAGACCTGGACTACTTCACCGACTACGCACGGGACGACTGGGTTCCCCTGCACAACGTGTTCGTGTCCGCGAGCAACATCCTCGGCGCCGCCAGCCTGCCCCAGATCACCCAGACCGCCGAGACCATGCTCGGCGCGCTCTTCACCCGGAACGTGCGCGTCGGTGACCTCACCGCCCACGAGCCCGGATTCCAGCCCTGGCCCGGGACACCCCGCGAGTGGCTGGAGCGTATCCGTGACAATGTCGAACAACGCCGTGACATACCCGATCCCGGCGAACTCGGCTGGCTCCATACCCCCGCCTAACCGGGCCTAGCCGCCCGCGTTGCGGCCCTCAACCGACCGGCCATCAGCCACGAGGAGCAGCGCCATGCCCACCACGGCCGAACCGCGCGTGGGAGCCCGCGTCCTGCTGCTCGACGCCCAGGACCGTGTGCTGCTCATCCACGCGTGCGATCCCGACGAGCCCGGGCACCGATGGTGGGAACTCCCCGGTGGCGGCGTCGAGGCCAGCGAAACGCTGCATATGACGGCCCGCCGCGAAATTGAGGAAGAGTCCGGCATCGTACTGTCCACAGTGGACCGGAAGCTGTGGACCCGCGAGAGCCGCTTCACCTATCGCGGCCGCGACCATCACCGTCTCGATCACGTCTTCCTCGCCAGGATCAGCGACGACCAGCCCACGGCCGGTCCCACCCCGACCGAGAACGAACGCGCGAGCGTCCTCGAACGCCGCTGGTGGACGATCGCCGAGCTAGAGGCCACGACAGACAAGCTGCTTCCCGCCAGCCTTCCCGCGCTCGTGGAGCGCCTGTTCACAGGCCGGTTCCCGGTTAAGCCGGTTCAGGTGACCGACTGATGACGCCGCGATGTCGTCTCTGCGCGCGCTCTCCACGCGATCGTCCCGTTCGGATGGTCAGTTCTGGGTCACCGGCCATGCCGCGGCGGGGTGACACCGAGCCGGGCACGCGAAGATGTAGAGCATGTTGCCGAGGAACAGGCCGTACTGGTCAGAGTTGAACGTGAAGTTCTGCTCGGGCTGGTCCAGGTGCTTGTCGAATCCGGTGTCCTCAGGCACTTGGCACACGAAAGCCATCTCCGCACCGCAGGGACAGATGAAGTACTCCCGTGCCTGCGCCCAGCACGGGACACCACCGACCTTGAACTCGTCCACCCCGTTTCCCCGAGCGGCGAACACCTCGTCCGCGGGCCGATCGTCCAGCAGCGCGTCTCCGAGCGACCACACCGTGATCCGCTCGGTCGCCGGGCTGAGCTCCAGCAGACGCGGTTGAAGGTACAAGTCCACATCACTGGTGGCGCCGGTGCCGTCGCGGTGAAGCAAGATCCGCCAGAACGCGCCCTCACTGTGAAAGCTCCCCGGCGGCCGGTCCCAGAACTGCTCCGGCAACTGCCCGGATCCATCATCGGCTCCGACCGCGTCGTTGTGCACGGGGCACTGGAAGACCAGCAGATGCTCCCCGCCGAACACGGCGACGTCGACCGGAATGTCGACCTGGAAGAACAACACCATCCGTTCGCCGCAGTAGCACATCGGCCACGGCTCCCCCGCAGGAAGGATCGGCCACCCGCCGACCGAGTCGCGGGCGCCCTGCTCAACCGCCCCGCTCCTCTCACGTACGACATACATCGGGATACCCGCCTCGTGCACCACAGGCTGCTCCGGCAACGCGCTCATCCGCACACCGTAACCGTAAGCCGAGCTCGCGAGCGTGAAGGAACCGATGCAGGCCAGTACCCTTCGGCCGATCCGAGTACCAGAAGAAGCCATGTGGATGGTGCTGGTCATCCCGCAGCTGTTCAAGTCCTTCGCGCTACTGATCGAGCGAGTCGAAGCGACCATGCCCGAACGGGATCCCCTTTGGTCCCCGAACCGACCTAGGTCACGTTTCGAACGGCTAGCGGTCACCGATCACCCGCATGCTATCGATCCGGTCATACAGCTGCCCACCGGACGGCCCGGCGCTCCATCACGGCATGGTCTCCTACGGCTGCACTGACTGGCCGCCTGACCCCGGCCACGGCGTGTGGACCTCCGTGGCTGGTGGCGCCGACGCACCAGCGGTGTTGCAGGCCAACCGGTTACTAGGAGCAGCAACAGACACCGATGAGCGTGGTCCGCCGGTTCCGGATGCTCCGGTACCGGCGGAGCACGTGCCCGTTTGGATGCGAAAGGCCTGCGGCAGTCAATGGCCTCAACTACAAGGGCTCCGCGATTGTCTTGGTGACTCGTCGGTTAGGTGAACCGGCTCGTGACCAGCGTTTTGTCGTCGTGGCGTTTCGCACGCGGCAGAGTCCGCGCGTCAGGGTCGACGTCGTGTTCCCAGGTGTGGCAGCGGGTCAGGATGTCGTGGAGGTCTGGCGCGGTCATCACGCTGATGGTGGGCCAGTCGGTGATGCCCAAGTGCTCCATGGGTGTATAGGCCCCGTCGGTCGCCACGATCGCCCACGGAATCCGGTCGACAGAGATGGTGGCGCGGATGGCCTGGTAGGCCGCGGCCGGGTCGGTTTCCGCGATCCAGTAACCGCCGGGCCGGTTGCGGCGTGCCGTTTGCTGCCGCTGGAGTGCGACCAGCAGCCCGCGGTGGATGTCGTCGAATCCCGTGCCGGCGGCGAGACGCTGCTTGTACTGCAGGCGTTCGGGAATGTCGAGGTGGTCGAGCCGAGGGTCGGTGATGGTGCGGCCGGGCAGCACGAGGAGGTTGTCGCCGAGCATGAGCACGTCGACCTGGCCGTCGCGATGGCGCAGGATGGTCACCGTGCTGGACGGGGATCTACCGGCGGTCAGGCCCAGCTGGGTCGTGGTGGCAGCGATCGCGTCGGCGAGGGCGCCGGCCAGATCGGTGCCGGGATCGTCTTCGAGGCGGTCGCGAAGGTGCCCGCCGAGAGTGTGGGCGTAGGTGGAAGGACTGACCGGGACAGGTGCGTGGGCGCTGGCGCCGTCGAGCACGATGACGGCGTCGCGGGTGGTGAAGACCTTGTCATCGCTGTCGTGGAATGGCGGGTTTTGGGCGACGCTGACGTGGACGGCGTTCATCGTTGCTGTCGGGTCATGCGGCGCGCCAGGAGGAGTTGTCTCGTCGACGCAGGGACGCGATCCGGATGTCGAGTTCTTGCACAGCGTCGATGTCGCCGTGGTGGGCGCGGCGGATGAAGGAGCCCAGAGTGTGCAGATCCCGAAGGCCGGTGAGCGTGGCAAGACCGGGCCAGTCGCGGGGATCGTAGCCGTAGGCGGTGGTGAAGGCGTCCAGTTCGGCGGTGCTGCGTCCGAATCGGATGCCGCCTTGCAGGGTGGGCGCGAGGTCGAGTTCGCGGGGGCCGCAGGCTGGTTCGTCCCAGTCGCCGAGTAGTGCGGTGTGCCCGTTCCAGAGAGTGTTTCCGGGGTAGGCATCACCGTGCAGCATCCCGACGCCGAGGGGGAAGTCGAGGCCGGCGTACTCGGCAAGCAGGCGGTCGCGTTCGGCCACCAGCCACACCTTGCTGTCGCTGGACAAGGTGGCCGAGGAGGTCACGAGGTCCGCGAAGTACCGCAGCGGCGCGGCCGCGGGCAGGTCGATGGGCGGCGAGGGCAGGGCATGCAGCTTGCGGAGGAGCGCTCCGAGGTGCGCGGCGCCGGGCAGTCCTCGCTGGTTTTGGTCGTAGTGCTGCCAGAAGGTGACGACGAAGGCGCCGGCGTCGATCGGCTGGCTGACGTCGGCTGGTTCGGTGCACGGGAAGTCGTGGTCGCGGAGCCAGCGGGTGAGGTGGATGGCGCGCTCCGCGCTGGCCCAGGCGGTGTGTGGGGCGATCTTGGCGATCAGACCCTGGCCGGGGCCGGGGATGCGGTAGACGGTGGTGGCGTGCCGCCGAAGTAGAACCGCGTTACCGGGGTCGAGGCCCGCTTTGTGGCACGCGTGGACGAGGGCGGCGGTGTCCGGGTGATCAGGCACGAGCTGATGGTAGTGCTCGTGGCGCCTGCTGGGCCGCGGTCAGGTAGCCGGTGAGGCGGTCGGCGAGCTCGGCGACGTCGCCGTGACGGCGCCCGGCCAGGGCGTGCGCGTCCGCGCGCAGGCCACCGATGGCGGTGTCGATCTGCCGGATCCGGAGCCGGGTGTCCAGGGTGAGGACGGGTTCGGCGGCGGCGAGAGCACCGGAGACGTTGCCCTGGCCGAGCCGGGCGCGGGTCACGTCCAGCCGGGCCAGTGCTTCGTCGCCGTAGGAGCGGTCTTCCAGCGGGCCGGTCTCGTAGCCGTCGATCGCGGTAAGGGAGTGGCGTTCGGCGCGGTCGTAATCGCCGAGCAGCGTCAGGGCCCCGCCCTGGTAGTAGGTCAGCTTCGTCGCCGGGAAACTGAGCAGCCCGCCGAAGTCGACGACATCGTCCCGGGCGGCGGATGCCGGGTCCAGGTCGCCGAGCCGGGCCAGTGCGTCGCGCGCGGACGGGGCGTCTCCGGCTCGTGCGGCTGACCTGGCGGCGATGGCCAGCAGCCGCTGGCGCGATTGCGTGCTGACCGGGTACTGGAGACCTTCGCAGGCCCGTGCGGCGGCTTCCCCGGGTCGCGAGGACCATTCGAGCATCAGCGCCGCGGAACCTAACGTCCAGGCCCGCAGCGCGTCGCTGCCCGCGACGTTCGCGAAAGTGCTCGCCGACCGCAGCTGCTGCAGCGCCGCTTTGGGGTCGCCCGCGTTCTGGCTGGCGTGCGCCAGCAGCAGGCACAGCACTCCGGACAGGACAGTCGCTTCCTGCGCGCTGCGCGGGCGGTACGCGGTCTGGGTGATGGCAGCCAGGGTTTTCTGCGCGTCGCGGAGGTCGTCGACCACGGTGGACAGTGGCGTGTGGACATAGGCGACGGCGATCCTGCACAGCTCGTCGCGCAGGTAGCGCAGCAGTTCGTCGCTGGAGGCCAGCTGGGCGGCCTCGTCGGCCATCGTCATCGACAGCTTCGCGCCGTCCCGGATCTGCCCGCCGAGATCGAACCGCTCAGGGGCGCCGGCCGGGTCGCCGGGTCCGGCCCCCACCATTGCCCAGAACCGGTTCTTCACCTCTCCAGACGCCTGGTTCAAGGCCACGGTCAGCAACTCCTGAGCTTCCCTGCCCGGTGTGACCGACGATCCGGGCGCGCTCCAGTGGTTGACGGTGCTGGGGCTCAGCCCGAGATGCTCGGCAAAAGTAGTCAGGTTCAGATTCAGCGCCGATTTCAGAGCCATCGCCGATTGCGCCGTCCACCGGAAATTCATTGTCCACGCCCTCCCTATCCCGCTCCACTGTGCCGTCCGGAACCGTGAGCTGCAATAGGGGCTGCAACGCGCATTGCAGTGTACTGCAAGTGGCTGCAACCCGACGGGGTTCCGCGGCAGGCGCGAGCGAGGCACGATCACAACACGGCCGAGACGCCAGGAACGCCCTGGTTATCCGGCCGGCACCAACGGATTCCTGTCGGTTCCGGCCCTGGATCCGGAAAGAGACGACAACGCGAGGAACACCGTGACCTCCGACAGCACGGACACCTGCCTCATGGTGGCCATTATTCACCAGGACGACGTCCTGCAATGCACCCTGACACCGCCATTCCAGGAACCGGAATGGCAATTACCCTCGGTCCCCCACGTACCGGAAAGTTCGATCGAGCACGCAGCCACATGGCTTCTGTCCGATTGGGGTTTCCCCCGAACCCCGCTACACCGGCTCGGGGCCACCAGCCAGACGGCGCACGGCGTGGTCCAGGCCGGAACACTGGTGATGGCCACCGTCGCCCACCGCACGGACCTGCGCATGCGGGCCCCGGACGTCCGCGGCGTGCGGTGGCGTCATCTGCGCGACAGCTCCCCCGGCTCGCGAAGCGCCGTCGACCGCCTCCTGGAAACCCTCCCTCTCACCTCCGAGGAAGCACCGGCCGCACCTACCGGCGCGCACACCTCCCTCTGCGCCTCGCCGGAGAGGGAGGGGTGAGACCCGGCTCGCCCGCGCCAGCGCCGCGACCCTCTCGAACTCGAATGTCACCACGACCAGGTGCTCCGCGCCGTACGCGCCGTGACCAGCTCGCTGCCCCGGACGGCCCCCGACGCCGGCAGCGCAGGCGGCCGCCACTGTCCGGCGCCTTCCCGCCCCGGCGCGGAGCACCCACCCCCATGCCACGTTCACGGCCCTTCGAGGAGCTGATCCCCGTGACACACCAGACCGCTGCCCCATCCGCCACCACCGTGCTCGTCGTCAAGCGCGGTGTGACCTTCGCCGTCGGAGGCCACTGCTGCGACACCTGGGCCTGGAAACAGGCCGGCTACCAATGCGACCACGGGTTCGTCATGTGGCAGTCGCAGGTCGTCGAGGCCCGCTACGCCGCATCCGGCCAGGACGACTCCCGATGATCACGACACAACCGTCCCGGACCGCGCGGCCCACGAACCCGGCCGCTGGCCTGCTGGCTCACCGCGCCGTCCTCGACCTGGACCTCCCGCAGCTTCTCCTGCTCGGCCGCTAGGCCGCCGTACCATGCGTCCGGCTCCCGTCCGCTGCGGCGACTGCGCCCGCGACCACCACACCTGGGGACCGGCGGACACCGAGCCGGAGCGCGACGTCACCGCCTGGACCGTGCGCCTGACCCGACGACACTGCGTCTGCCGCTGTCGCTGCGGGAAAAGCGAAACCACCGTCGTCGCCCGCGCCCGCCGAGCGGACCCGCCCACCGCCTACCTGCCGTTGGCCGGATCCCTGGATCTCGAACGGGAGCGCGCGGTGCTGCTGGCACCCACGGTGCCCCGGCACAGACTGCCCGCCGTCGCCATGTTCGCCGCCGATCTGCTCCCCCACCGCCCGCAGCCCGTGCGGCTCGCACGGCCAGTGGTCCCGTTCGCCGCCACACGACCGGTACACCGGCCACTGCCAAGCCCTGACCTCGCCGTCATGGAACGCGTGCTCACGAAGCTTCACCAGCTGCCCACGAAAGGCCCCAAACACGTGCCCCCGACCAATCTAAACCCCGGCCCACCCTCGTGAGCCCGCTCGGAGCGGTTCCGGCACTGCCGTGGATCGGCACGCTCGTCACGGCCGTCATCGACGGGCACACCATCACCGGCACAGTCATGCCCTACCAGCACTCCCGGGTTCTCCCAGACGACCTTTCCCGTCGCCCTCGGGGCACGGTGGCGCACCATGACCGCAGCCACCGTCACCGAGCTTCCCCACCAGCCACCAGGCCGCCGCGAACCCGACCGGATCGGAGAATGCGCCCCCCACCGCCGCGACGAGATTCGGCCCTCTGATCCTCATCGCAGCCGACCCGGACGCCTGCGAGCCGGTCATTCCCGCGCAACGCTCCACCACCGTGGACACGCAACCCGTGATGCCGTTGCGTCCGCGGTCGGCGACGACATCGTCTTCCACATAAGGAGAAGCCGTGACATACGTCCTCGCGCAGACGTTCACCGACGAGGTGATGACGCGTCTCGACAGCTACGACCGTGCCGCGCACCACGCCGATACCGCGTCCCCGCAACAACTGGCGCAGGCAGTGCTGCTGCTGACCGGCGCGCTGCGGGTATTGCTGGATCAGCACCAGATCGACACCAACGGCGACTGCGAAGCATGTCCTCGCCCGCGGTGGCGGCGCCGGACCCGGTGTCAGCTCCCGCTCAAGATCAATGTCCTGCTCACCGACCTGAGCAACATCGCCGAAGCCACCGGCCGACACGCACTGCGCCCCACCAGCTGAGCCGGACACAACCGGACAGGCAAAGCACCTCGACGGCCATTAAGCACGCCTCGGTTTCCTCCTTGCTTGTGTCCAATGGTGCGCCAGCGGACAAGAGCCTGAACGAGCGCACGGTGGCCGTTGACGTTCTGCTCTTAATGCGGTCGTCGGCGTTGCCCTCGATGGTGAGAGACCTACCTCGCCGAAGAAAATCCGCCTACCGGATAGGGTGAACGTTCCGATCGGGGTGTGATGTGGGGGCGGGCGAATGACCAGGTTCTCGGCAGAGGTCGAACACGTGCTCCGGTCTTCTGGCTGGGAACCAGGGAGGCGTGTCGATACCACTGCCTGGCGGCGCACGCTGGAAGCTGACGGACTGGTGCACATGCATGAAGCTGCTGAACGATTCCTTACCGAGTTCGGCGGGTTGCGGGTGAACCTCAGTGGCGGCGGTATCTCGCGAGCCCGCGAGCCCTTCGAGTTCAACCCTGGTGACGTCGAGTCGGAGACGGACAGGTTTGCCGACTGGGGCACTCATCTCGGCATGAACCTCTTCCCGATCGGCGAACTCGACCGCTACTTCCTCGGAGTCTCGGAGCACACTGACATCGTCCTCGTGGAAACCTGGGTCGCGAGTTTCGGAACCGGTGATACAGCCCTGGAAAACCTGATTCTCGGTGTCGCCCCCAAAGTCATCTCCGAACCCTCATAACCGTGCCGGGCTATCGCGTCCTGCCGCCGGTGGGTGGATACCCACTGCTGCAAGGGTTTTGTCGTCGTGGCATTTCCGGCCAGTGCCGCGTCCGCGTGTCACCCGACTGATCACCGGTTCCGGCATCACCCGCGGCGCCCACCAACGCGTAGTCGCGCAGCCGGATCCGCGGCACGGCTGGCGCGGGTCGAGACCGCTGGCTGGCCCGATCCTGGTCCGCGCTCGTCACGGCTGTGAGCGCCCACGTCACCGAGACCGTCTCGTGCCGCCGGTACCTACGGCGTCGGTCGAATGGTCACGATCCGTTGGGGCGCGGGCGGCCAGTTCCTCACAGCGTCGGATCGCGTCGCGGATCCGCTCCCGGCTGCCGTGTTGGTCGAGACTGGCGTCGCTCAGCTCGGCGAACCGCCGCGTGTAGTAGCCGACTCCGCGGATGTCGGGGATCTCGTCGCGGACGATCTGGATCCGGCTGGGAGTTGGTGCGTCCGCGAACACCGTCTCCCGCCCGTCGGCGTCGGTCACGATCGTGAACGCGGGCCCCGGCGTGCCCCCTAGGACTGGCCCGAATGCGGGGTCCGGCGTCAGCGCCAGCCGCGCTCCGAAGTGCAGGACCCGTACGGTGCAGGCCCGCTCGTCGATGCAGTTTGCCAGCCAGCGCAGTTGAGCGGTCGCGACACGAGGATCGCCTCGCCCGTACTCCAGCACCGTCAGCGCGCTCTCGTTGACCACAAAGGTCGCCTCGGCCGGGGGATTACGGCGCAGCACGGCCATGCGCCGCGGTTGCAGGAGCGCACCCGCGATCGCGGGCAATGGCTGGGACGCTGTCCGCATCGACCACGTCTGCTCGGCGTAGGCGCCGTCCATCAGCAGGTCGGGGAACTCCAGCCCGCCGTAGGAGCGGATCGACACCGCGGTTTCTTCAGCCCGGCATAACGCGACCGCGTCGGCACGAATGCGGTCGAGTGTGTTCGTCGTGGTCACGTCTTCTCCGTTCTCGGGCGGATTCTGGCGCTCACCGGTTCGTCTCACCGGTGGGCGCACACGAGGAGGTGGGGTCACGGCACCTGCACGATGTGACGAGCGTCGGCGGCGAGGACCAGTACGGTCCAGGCCGATCGTTCGGTCCCGGTCATCTGCTGCCATCGTGTGCCGAAGGCCCGCGGATCGTCGGGCCAGGACGCCGCAGGATCCAGCGCACGGACTCGGCGGCGGACGAGGACGTCGCCGGGCTCGAGGCAGCGGAAGTCGCTGCTGAGGTCCGCGACCGCAGCCCCGGCGATCAATGATCCGAGCCGCGGCACATGCCCGAGGATCGTGGCGAACTTCTCGCACGGCACGGTCCGCCACCGGGACTCCAGTTCGCGGGCGACCCATGCCGCGGTGCGCAGGTGACCACGGACATGGCCGAGGCCGGATACCTCGATCACGTCCGCCGACAACTCCAGAATCACTTGGGGTGAGGGAAAAAGACTCGCCCGGCCCAGTGGCGTGTCATAGCTCGTGCCGAATCCCGCCGCGTTGTCCCGATAGACCGCGCGGGCGCGCTCGGGCGGCATGGTGCACCGCAGGGTCGCGCCGACCAGCGCGTCCCACAGATCACTGGACCGGACCCGAGCCACCGGCCCGGCCTCGAGCAGAATGTCGTGCAGCCCAGTGCCGGAGTCGGCGAGCGCGGCCGGATCGACGACGTCGACCCGCGGGTCGGTATCGGGTGGCCCGTCGACGAGTTCGAGGTCGATCTGATGGGCGCCGTCACGGAGTGGGGTCGCCGTCACCAGCCATACCGCGTCCGACGAGCACATCAGCCGCCGCAGGCAACCTTGGTCATCCAGCCGCCACCCGGGATGGTCGGCCATCACCGACGGCCGCCGACTAGCCCGGTCGCCCCCCGTGGCTTCTGGTGGCGTCGACACCGTCACCGTCCCACCTGCTTCCGCAACGTCGCGACGACCAGCTCGGCGGCCTGCCCGGTCGCCGCGCACACGTCACGGGTGTCACCGACGCGGCCGAGCAGCGAGACCCCGACCGCGGCGTCGTCGGCCAGGCCGACCGTGACTGTGCAGTACCACTGCGGATCCCGGGTCGTGACCACCGACGGGAAGCCGCCCACCGTCCCTTCCCGCCACACCCAGCCCTCCTCCGGGCTCCGGGAGGGATACACCGCGCTCAGGCCCTGCCGGTGGGTCGTCGCGTAGACCACCCGCACGGTCCGTGCTGTCGCTGGGTTCTCCCACAGGCAGGTCGGCCCGGCCGGTTCGTTTCGGTCGGGGCTGCCGCTGGCCTCGATGCCCAGGATCTGCTTGACCTGGACTGGGGTGAGGGCGGTCGCGCACGGATGACCGGACAACACCGTGCCCGGCAGCGGGTCACGCACCGCGGGCGCCCCCGCGTACGGCGGGACCCGGGTCGTCAGCCCGATCGTCCGGGTTGTCGTCGGCGACGGCGGCGGGCTCACCGGGGCTGGGCCGCATCCGGCCACGACCGTCGCGAGCACCAGCAGCGTGCTCGGTCCAGCCGCCCTGGCCAGCCTGGTCATGCTGCCGCCTCGATGATGACGTCCGCGCTGACCATCAGATGGTCATTCGGTGTCGCGCCCTTGCTGAGGAGTGGATGGCCGTGGACCGCGTACGTGTCGGGGTCGAACCGGGCCGGTGACTGCTTCGAGAGCACGATGCGATCGATCCGCAGCGCGGTCTCCGGGTCGGTCGTGGTCGGGGTGAAGTCACCGGCGACCTGGCCCGCGTCCCACCACCCATGCTCCAGAAATCGGTCCATCCCTGTGTGCGTGACCCAGGTGCCGTCCGGACGCCGGATGCCTTTCTGGCTGCGCATCCACGGACGGCCCACCCGGTCGCAGAGCGCACCCCAGTTCTCATAGACCGTTTCGCCCTCGGCGGAGCTGGTGGTGTTGAAGTCACCGGCGTACAACGCGTTCTCCGCCGCGACCTGACCGTCCTGATCCGCCTGCTCTATCAGGCCGCTCGGGCCACGGGATCCGTTCCAGTGCACGCATTTCAACCGGAACGGGTGGCCGTTGATGGTGGCGGTGAGGGTGTTGGCCAGCTGGGTCCGCCTGCCGGCGAGCCGATAAGGAGTGCCCGGTTCGACGGTGCGGGGGTCGACGAACAGGCCGGGGACGTTCACCGACCCCGGGACCTTGGAAATCCAGGCACGGTAGGGGACTTCGCCGAACTTCCGGCCATCAGGCCCCCGGGTCGTCCACAGCGAGCCGAGCAGCTTGAGGACCTCCTCGAGCGGAT
Organism: Amycolatopsis roodepoortensis; assembly: GCF_024628825.1. Taxonomy (NCBI): domain Bacteria; kingdom Bacillati; phylum Actinomycetota; class Actinomycetes; order Pseudonocardiales; family Pseudonocardiaceae; genus Amycolatopsis; species Amycolatopsis roodepoortensis. The sequence continues at coordinate 425,387 of NZ_CP102415.1, read as the reverse complement.
CCGGATCGTGGGACGTGTCGGTGTAATGGGTGCACTCGGACAAGTACAGCGCGTGCGGCGGTTCCTCCAGCGGGCACAAGGTCGCCGCGAGCTTGTCGTGATCGTGAAACCTCGTCCGGCGGTTGTATCCCGCGCGTTTCACGTTCGCTGTCGCGGTCCGGAGCCGTAGCTCGGTGCCTGTCATGTCGTCTCTCCCCTCGTCGACCACGGTCTCAACGCGGCCGTCAATCGTTCTTTCCGTGCCTCACGCGCGTTGCGGGTCAACCACGACCGCACGCGTCCCTCCGGCACACCCACGAGGACCGCGATGTCGACCACAGGAATCCCGTGCGCCCGCCACTCCAACACCGTCCACAAGCGATACGGCGACCGCTCCAAGCGCGGCATCCACCGCACAAACGCACCACCGTTCGTCTGTGGCCCGAACCAGTCGGCGTCCGGGACATCCTCGCCGTGCGCCTCGATAACGAGCTCGCCGATCGTCGGCCACCACGCCGACCGGGCACTCAAGCTGCTGCGCCGCAGGGGCGCCCGTGCCGCGACCGCATCGAGGCCCGGCATCACGCCACTCCCCCGGCACCACGTCCGTACACGCGACCGCTACCCACCGGCACGCTCGGACGCAGAGTCGGTGATCGCCGCCGGCGCATACCGCGCGACGAACGGCAGATGATCGGAAGCTTTCCTTGCCAGATCAGTGGCGACGACCTCGCACGACACCGGCCCGGGCACGACGTTAGATGTGACGATCACGCCGTCGAACCGGCGCGGCCCGCACGCCTGGTCACCCGGCCAATGCCCCACGGTCGCCGCCCACGGGACTTCCAGCGCCGCAGCCGCATCGACCAGGCCACCATCACACAGCACCCGACCCGCCGTCCGATCCGCCGCCCAGCCCCGCGTCCCATCGGCGTTGGTCCAGGTCCGGCACTGGTAGGTGAACTCGGGATGCCAGTCGACCGTGCGGCACGGCTCGCCGCGCCGCACGCGGTACGGGTCGTGGTCGTACTCCGGCCACGGCCCGCCGGTGGCACGGGGTGGCCAGCCCGGCAGGTCCGCCGCGACTCCGTTCCGGTCCAGTCCCACCAGCGTCGCCCGCGGGTGAGGCGGCCGGTACACCCGCTTCACCACCACCTCGCTCTCGTCGGCGCGCTGACGCAGCCCATGCGGCCGTGCATGGAACGACCCGTGCGCCACCGGCTCCCGTGCCCCGACATCGAGGTCCAGCTGCAGATACGCGTGCCACAGCGCCTGACCGGCCACCACAGCGAACCCGCCCGCCGGGCTCAGCTCGTCCGACCACAGCAAACCCAGGTGATAGCGCTGATTTCCGACCGCCACGGCCGGCCGGTTGCGCTGATACTCACGCCGCAAACCGGTCGCCTCGGTCAGCGTCCGCAGCCGCCACCCCGCGCGCCCTGCCTTACTCCGCCGACCGGCCCCCGGCCACCAGCGACGACACCACCTTGTGCCGCCTAATCCGGCCGCCCGGTCGTCGGCGATCAGCTCCTGCACAGCGACCACCAGCGCATCACCTGCCTTGGCCGCCTCCGCCCTGCTGCCGGATCACCTCGTGGCCCAGCTCAGCCCGCTCAAGGTCGTCGCCATAGGCGAACAGGTTGTAACTCATGAACCGGACCTGACCGGACCGCACAACACCTCCGCGCACACCGAATCCCCTCTACAAGCGCCAGCGCCTGCCATCACACGGCGGACAAGCACCGTGACGTCCTTCCCGACTCCGGGCTCGATCAGATTTCCGCTGTGCGACAGCACATCGCCCCTAACACTGATCACCTCAGTAACCGACGCCCGCGCCACCAAGCCCGCCAGGTCTCCGGCCGCAGTCCGGTGGGAACGGGCCCGCCTGTACCCCTCTGGATCCCGTAGCCAGTCCAACAGCGGACGATCGCCTCGCACCGAAGCCCACCAGATCCGGGGACTTGGAGGCGTGGTGCGGTACTGGCGGGCGATCGGAAACCACGTCGTAGGTGCTTCAGAAAGCCGCTCCCAGCAACACTGACAGTCCACGGGGGACGGTCGCGCACGAAATCTTGGTACGCCCCGGCGTCCTTCGCTGACGTGATCGGCACGCGAGGAAGCCGACAGGCACAGCGGAAGAACAATCTGACTCTGGTTCCACGCATCGAGATCTAGCGCATGGACAATGCCCGAGTGGGCCGCCGACACCCCTGCGAGGTGGTAATCCCCTCCGAGGGGCAAAGGAGGTACCCGCCGCATCCATCCGATGGCGGTCAGCGGTGGAGATCGCTGCTGCGGCATCAGCACTCATACGCCGCTTGTTCTCTCCTCACTGGAGCGACAGGTGCAATGCAACTGGCAACATTCACAGTTCTTCCTTCACAAAAACCTGGCCGCGCTCGGCTAGACGACGCCGAACCCGTAGCGATCGGGCTCGGCTGCGGATCAACGGAATCCGGCCCTTCAGGAACATGATCTTGCACTTCGCCAACTGTCCCGACCAGGGCGCCCGCCCTCGCGTAAGCGGGCGCAAACCGGAAGTTTGGTAGCCTTGACCAGCGACGATTCGTGCAGCGCGCTATCTGAGAGGACTTTGTGAAGGTTCCACGCCGCAGACTGGTCACTGATCGTGAGCAAGCAGGTCATACCCAAGAGAGCCTCGCCTCAGCGCTCGGCGTTGACGTGAAAACCGTCCGCAACTGGGAGAACGGCACATACAAGCCCCGCACACTCGTTCTTCAGCAACGTCTCGCCGAGGAACTCCGCATCACTCGCCGACAACTCGCTCAGCGCTTTGTCGCCACAGATGACACACTTGCCCAATCGATCACCCCCGAAGAGGTACAGGTCCATCCAATTCGACTGGAAAGCGTCTTCAATCAAACACTGAACTACGAGCAGTCGGATCGCTTAACCCGCGCAATGCATTTACCGAACTCCGTCGACCAAGCCACTCTTGATTCTTTATCAAAGGTGCTGGCTTTTGTGCGACACCTCGAAGACAACACAAGTTCAGCGATGGTAACATCATCGGTTCGCGAGCTTCACAGCATCGCTGAAGCTTTTGCGAGAGAGGCTCGCTTCAACGTACGCCGCCAGGCAACTGGCCTTCTGTCCGAGATAGAGCAGTATCGTGGCTGGCTCGCGATACCCGGCAGGGATTGGACGACAGCCAGGCGCCACCTCGATCGAGCAGCCATGGTCGCACTGGAGTCCAACGATCCACTTCGGCTGTCTACCGCCCTGTCCTTTGCGGCCTACTCGGCGATCTGACGATTCGATCTCAGTTCCGCGGACGCGCTATCGGAGGCCGCGCAGCGGGACGGTCAGTTAAATCCAGGGCTACGGACCTACGAGATTTTCCAGCGAGCCCAAATTCTCGCGCGATTAGGTTTGAGAGGTAGAAGCGTCCGGCTACTTCTTACTACAGATCACTTCGTCGAACATCTACCAAAAGAAGAAGACATGCTTGCCTCAGGGTACTGGTATACGCCACCATTCTTCCTTGGTCAAAAGGCACTCGTGTTGCACGCGCTCGGTGACCATTCGGGTTCTCGCCAGGCCGCGCGCGATTGCCTTGCTGAGATGCCACCCGGCTGGGCCGAATCGGAGTGGGCGGCACGAAGTCGCGAATTGGCACACGGGGGCTGACTCTCTCGAGGCGGCCTAGCCGGGCGTTCCAACCAGGCCGGCGGTGCCAGTTGACCGGAATTGAACCGGGAGTTTGGTAGTCTTGACCAGCGACGACGCAGGTCAAGGGCTTACCGAGAGGGCTTTGGTGAAGATTAGACGCCTAGAGCTGGTTGCAGATCGTAAGGCAGCTGGCCATACGCAAGAGAGCCTGGCAGCGGCCCTCGGCCTCGATGTGAAAACGGTCCGCCAGTGGGAGAACGGCACCTACAAACCCAGCACGAATTTCCTCCAGCAACGTCTCGCCGAGGAACTCCGCATCACCCGCCGGCAACTCGCTCTACGCCTTGATCCCCCCGCTGACGGCGCACATGACTCATTCGCTGATCACGAGGTAGACGCAGTACGGACAGACGGTGACGTCCGTTCTGCGTCTGTTCGACCCGGCAGCTCCCCTGAGTTGGGCAGAGCGGGCAAGAACGTCATCAACTGGCGAGGCGATTCGTCGCGACCGGGAAACCCTGCGCCCAGCGTGGTGCATTCGGACATACCGCAGCTTCGTCGCGTCCTGGACACGCGGGATCTCCCCGAGGACGGACCTGTTCGCCCTCTATCCGAGCTGACGGTGGCTGTTCAAACGATCGTGGCGCGACGGCTGCAATCTGACTATGCCGTGCTGGCTGCCGACGTCAACGAGCTCTTGCCTGAACTGCACCGAGCGATCCTCTCCGCACCGCCGACGCTGAAGCCTCACTACGCTGGCCTGCTCGCTCGCACGTATCGGGCAGCTGATGCGATCGCGGACAAGTTCGGGTATTACGACCTCTCGGCACGGATCATCGACCTGATGCGAAGCGCCGCGACGCAGTCCGGAGACGAACTGCTCGTCGGCAGCGCCGCGTATGTACGGGGCGAGATCTACTTCGCAACTCACGACCTGGATGCCGGTAGCCGCATGCTGACGGCGGCGGCCAACAAGATTCGCATCAACGCGTCCGAGACTGCTGCGGCCACGTACGGAACCTTGCACATGCGGGCGGCAGTCATGGCCGCGCGGGCGGGGAGTGCACTGCGAGCGCGTGACCACATCGAGGAAGCGAAGCAGGCAGCGCGGCAGGTGAATGAGGGCGTCCACCTGGGAACAGTCTTCGGGGTGCCGTCCGTGCGTATCCATCAGCTGTCACTTGCCGTGGAACTCGGCGACGTCGGCGGCGCCTTGCGACTGGCCAGCGGCTGGGCGCCACCGATCACGATGCCCGCGGAGCGCCGCTCACATTTCTACATCGACCTGGGACGCGCGTTCCACCTCGCCGATCAGCCCGAACGCGTGCTCAGCGCGTTCAGGGAGGCCGGGCGCATCGCACCTGAGCACGTCCGTGAACATTCGCAGGTCATCGACGTGGTCGATCACCTCGAGCTCACCACACGCGGACAGTTGCGTGATGCGTTAGCGGATTTCGCTGCCAGCCTGGTGAAGCCGCAGAGCCGAAGCGGTTTCGGGCTGTAGTCAGGAAGCAAGCAGGCCAGGAAGTTCGGCGAGGGAGTCGATCACCCAGTCAGCGTTCTCACGGATGATCGGATCGCTGGCCCACAAGTACCCCCACGGGCCGCGGCGGACCAGGACTGACCGCAACCCGGCGGCGCGTGCGGGCACGATGTCGTTGTCCCGATGATCGCCGACATAGAGAATCTCGTCCGGCTCCCCCGGCGCGAGCTCGGCAACTTTCTGGAAAAACTCGCCGTCTGGTTTCGCGACTCCCCACTCGCCGGATGTGGCGACGGCATCGACGGGCAACGTGAGTCGCCGGAGCAGCTCGGCGGCTCGGACGGTTTGGTTCCCGGCGATCCCGAGCCAGTAGCCGGCCGCCTTCAAGGCTTCGAGTGCGCGCCGGACGTCGGGATAGAGATCCGACTCCTCGATCCGCTCGCCAACACCGGCCTGTTCCCGTAGCTGCCGCTCGGCAGCAAGATCGAAGCCGGGTCGGATGAGCTGGAACGCCTCAGCGTTGTTGAAGCCAGCCGCCGTAACCGCTCCTACCAGCCCGGACAAGGTGTTCAGCGGGACTCCAAGCCAATCAGCCCACGCCCCCCACTCCCGATCGTCCTTGATCAACGTTTCGCCGACGTCGAACACAACGGAGCGGATCACGCTGGCCATACCCTTTCTCTGATCATCCACTGGGGACGCCCTGGCCCTGCGCCTACCGCAACGACCCGGAATTTCATAAGGGCGTTCAGGTTGTCGACAACGCCGTTCCCCGACCTTAGCGAACGTCGGCAGTGGACGACCGATCCCGAAGGCTGCACCTCGTACGGCCGCGATTCGGCACGATGAACGGTGGATGGTTCGCGCACGGGCTTCGGAGTTGATCGTGGCCCTACGCTGCTGGAATGACAGATCACCTTGTCGTGACCACAGCCACCCCAGACCGCGAGTCCGGCGAGAAGCTCGCGGCCTCAGCCGTCGCATCCCGTCTGGCGGCCACCGCGCAGGTCGTCGGACCGGTCACCTCGTTCTTCTGGCACCTTGGCAAGTCTGGCCAAGGTGAAGAGTTCAACGTGTCGTTCAAGACGACTGACGGAAGGTACGCCGAGCTGGAAGCGCACATCATCGCGAACCACCCATGGGACAAGCCTGAGGTGACGGCCGTCGAGCTCGTCAGGGGCTCCGCCGACTATCTGGCCTGGGCCGAGAACGCGACCCGACCCCGCTAGCGCCCCAGCGAGCGAGCAAGTCGGCGATGGCAGGGCATGTGCAGCGGCGGGCTGGGGCGGCGCGCCACCGTTGTAGTTCCCCGCGCCGGACGTACCGAACTGCCGCCGACAGGCAGCCCCGCCGCGTGGCCGAGTATCTCCACCGCTTGTTCGACCTCCCTTACTAGGAGGTAGGACGGGGCCAGCCAGTCTCCGAGTAGAAATGCGGAGTCTGACCGCTACACCTGGGCGATAACGTCGTAGTGAGCGGCGAGCTCGGCAAATTCCGGCCCACGGCGTCGCGTCGCGCGATCGACGATCCGCTTCATCGTGGCTTTCCCGAGTGGCTGGTAACGCACCCAGTCGGAGGCGAGATCTTTCGCTTCGGCGAGCCACGCCAAGGCCGCGCGATCGCGGCGCAGTTCCGCGGCGGCGGCCGCGAGGTACAGCCGGTGGCCTGCCTCCCAAAACGCGGGAACGTCGCCACCCTCGACATCGGGAACCGTGCCGCCCAGCTGGAGAGCTCGTTCGGGGTCTCCGGAGCGGACAGCGAGGTCCACGCGCTGGAGCGCTGCCACGCGGGGCCCGAAGATCGCGGCTTCCGTCGCGGTGTCGCCGCGTGAGCGGATGGCGGCCGCGTGTGCTGCCGCGAGGAGGTCTTCGGCGCGGTCCGCGCTTCCGGAGGAGAGCGCCGCTGTGGCGGCGTTGAACAGCAGGTTGCCGAAGACACCGGCGCGAACGGGGTCGCGGTCGAGCATTCGGGGTTCGATGACCGCGGCGGCTTCGGTGGCGACGCGTTCGGCTTCATCGGCGCGGCCTTGGCGTATGAGGGTCCAGGCGAGGTAGCGCAGGGAGATCGCGGCTTCGACTTCGGGGGCATCGGATTCGGTGGCGGCGTCAAGCGCGCGGGTGGCCGCGGTGTAGGCGAGGTCGTCGAGGCCGAGGCGTCCGGCGATTCCGGCACCGAGCCGGTAGGCAGTGGACAGAACACGGTGCGCACCTGCCCGTTGTTCATCATGCGTATCGCGGACGACCCTTCGGGCATCGGTGAGCACGGCGGGCAGCGCGTGGAGAAGTTCGTTGTGGCGCCCGTCGACGTAGGCGCGCCAGGCGCTGTGTGCGCTGGTCGTCAGCTCCTCGAGCGGCAGCAGCTCGCGCGACTCGGCGAAGTCTTCAAGGCCGGGGATGCGAGCGTCGGCGGTGATGGCTTTCCGGAGCGGTGCGACGTCGACGTCGCGGGAGTGTCGCCGCTGCGGAACCGCACCAAGCAGCGCGTCGACCGTGACGCCGAGGGCGGTCGCGAGACTTCTCAGGGTCTTCGGTCGACAGGTGGAGCGAATGCCCTGCTCGATCCGAGCCACGGTGTCGATGCCGACGCCGGCGGCTTCGGCCAGTTGTTCCTGGGAGAGGTTCCGCCCTTTGCGGAACCGGGCGAGGTTCTCCGCGAACGGGGTCCGTGTGTCTCCGGTCATGGCGCCTCCGGTTTCCGGCCGTCCAGCCTAACTCCCGACGGGGTATCCGTCTTCGCAGATCACGAGTCGACCGGAACGGGCGGCGTCCAGTGCGGCGGCGACCCGGCGAGCGAGGATCGGCTTCAGCTTGGGTGCGGCGTCGTCGAGCGGCATCAGGTTGACAGAGACGATCTCGGGGTCGGTGATGTCGAGACGCGCCACGTCGTCGGCGCTGATCAGGCCGCCGTCGAAGATGAATGCGAGTCCTTCGGGCATGCGGTCGTCGGCGGGGATGTAGTCGATGACGATCAGTTCTCCCGGCGGCCGGGTGATGCCGAGTTCTTCCCGGATCTCACGGTCGGCGGTGCGCCACGGTGGTTCGTCTTTGTCGCAGGCGCCGCCGGGGATGTCCCAGTGCTCTTTGTAGGACGGCTCCACGATCAATACCCGATCGTTCTCGTCGCGGTAGAGGACGCCGGCGGACATTCGTTTCCGGTTGAGCGAGCGCACGTAGTCGTCGAACGGCAGGAGATCCACGTCGCGGAGGCTAGCGTCTTGGCGCCGATCCGGCTGATCTATGCCTTTCACGCCTAGTTCGCGGCGGTCTTGCCACTCAACTGGTCGTCACGGGCTGTGTTGTGGCCGATCACTCTGCGACAAAGTTCCTGGTATGGGAACTCGCTGGTGGTGACAAGTGCATCGCGTGCTCGTAGCCGTCACGCATGGCCGGGCGATCGACGTGATCGCCGGACTCGTGCGCAGCAACCAGGACGGCAGATGGCTCCGCAGGATAGCGATCGGTCACGGACCAAGCATTCTGCCGAGCACTGCGGAGCGGTCTCCATACCTGACGCCTCGAAGAATTGCCGAGCACGCAGAGTTATTTCTGCTGCTCAAACTCCCAGACCGCCCGGTTGCTTCCGGCCACCGCCCGGTCGACCTTCCTGGTCGTTCGCTCCACACGACCTGAAGATCACCCCAACAAAATCGAGAGGACATTGCACGTGGGTTCCAGTGTCGCCACATCGCGGTTGATGCCGTCAGAGCAGCTGGCGGGTCAGGAGCGACGTAGTCGTGTGCGGGTGATCGACGCGCTGGTTGGCGGCAAGGACAACTACGTCAAGGACCGGGAAGTCGCCGACAAGATCGCTCAGGTGCTACCGGATGGTTTCGAGGGTGCGAAGCGTCTGTTCACCGAGGATTTCTGGTTCCGGGTTCGGGTGTGCCGCATGCTGATCAGCCGCACCGCGGTGTCCCATTTTGTGCTGCTCGGCGTTGATCAGTGTGAGACAAGTGCGGCGCCGCTCCACGCGCTCATTCACCGTGATGCCCCTGATGCGGTCGTGGTGTATGTGGAGCCGGAACTGGACAGCGCAACGCTTGCACTCGAGTTCGACACGAGGACCAAACAGCGTGGGCCTGTCGTTCGAGTGATCCACGACGACATCTACGACCCGGCCCTGCTCACCCGGCTGTTCGAAGGCTCGAGTGTGCCACTGGACCCCTCCGAACCAGTCGCGTTGCTGCACTGCGCCACACTGCCGTTTCTTCCGTCCGGCAGCGGCGTCACCCCGGCGGAGGTCACTGCGGGCCAGATCGACACGCTTCCCAAGGGATCGTTCATCGCTGTGAGCCACCTGTGCATCCCCGACGCCGCGGCCGACAGCGCGGCGGCCGTCAGGGCGGCACATGCCCTCGAAGAGAAATTCGATACGCGGCTTTGCCGCCCGGAAGCGGAGATCGCCACGTTCTTCGGGGGCCTCCCGCTTGTCGTTCCCAGCCCGCTGACAACTGCGCCGGCGCTGGTTCCGTGCTCGAAGTGGTACCCGCCCGGTCCGCTTCTGCAGCGCTTCGCCGTCGACGAATACAACGTGGGAGCCTTGGCGCACAAGGGAAAACCCTGGCCGTTTGCCTAGGCACCACATCGCAGAGGGGCCGCCCCGACCGGCCGTCTCGTCCACAGGGGAGGACACCTTGCATCACACGCCGCAGTCCACGACGACTTCGGACTCTGAAGAACCAGCGTTTCTGCCTGTGCTGGTGTTGTCCGCGACGGAGGACGAGCACCGCGATCACGTGATTCCCCGTCAGTTCCATCGGGATAGATCCGCGGTCGCGGTCGGCTTGGTGGCCGAGTTCATACTTCGAGATGCGGCGACGATCAGCGGCGGGCGAGTGAGGGTTCTCAACGGCACGGCGATCGAGTGGCTGGCCGAGCCGTGCGGTCGCGCGATCCGCGCGATCCTGTCCCGGGAACTGACGGTCGGCGACCTGCTCGCTGAGATCGAGGGCCCTGCGTACACGGTGGCCTGGAGTGTACTGAAGCGAGAACGCGTCGCACGCAGGAGCCTTCTGCGCAGATGGGTCCTGACGGATCCAGACCTGATGATCGAGTGGCGTCATGTGCTCGCGTCCGCGCATCTGGGTCGCAGCACGGACAACGCGCGGGCCGCGGCGCTCTGGGCGATTCTCGACGGTGCCGGAGTGCACCGTGATCAGCTGCAAGCATCGGGTCTGCAGCCGCGCCACCCATGTCCCGAGGTCATTCGCCCTTTGCTGCGGCCTATCAGCCGGACTCCAGCCGTCCGGCGGCAGCTCCGCTGAACCGGCACCGCAGGCCGTCGTCGCGCCCATTGGGTGGCCGTCTTGGCGGTTCCCGCATTCCTGATCCGCGTTTCCCCGTCCCTTTTTTTGTTCGGAGAACCATGATGAGATCGCTTCAGCCGCACCGCAGGCGCTACGCCGCCGCGCTTCGCTCCTTGCTGGGCGCCGCGCTTCTCCTGTCCACGTCCGCCTGTGGTCTGCTCGGCGGGGAGTCCGATCAGCCTTCCGGTGCGCGTCCATCGGTGAAGGCGACCGTGATGACGATCCTGGACTCCGCCCCGCTGCGCTGGGCGGTCGAGCAGGGCTATTTCACGGACGCGGGCATCACCGTCACTCAGATTCCGGCTGAGAGCGGGCAGTACGGGATCGACAAGCTGTCCTCGGGCGACGCCGATATCGCCTACGCCGGTGACGTCGCGATCATCTCCGCGATCGCCAATGGCCGCTTGGAACTCCGGGTGATCGCCCAGGCTGCGATGGCTGGCCCGGAGAACATGTGGATCATGGTCCGTGACGACGGCTCGGTACCGAACGTGACAGACCTGGCCGGGAAGCGGATCGCGCACAACGGCACCAACGGGGTGAGTCACATGCTCACCCGCACCGTCATGGCCACGCACAAGGTCGATACCTCGACCGTCCGGTGGACGACGGCGAAGTTTCCGGACATGCCAGGGCTGCTCGAGCGCGGGGAGATCGATGCCGCGCTGTTGCCCGAGCCGTATGTCACCCCCGCCACCAAACGGCATCTGAAGCAGCTCATCGATCCCGTCAAGGGCGGCGGGTTCGAACAGTCGATCCCGACCGGCAGCTACGTGGTCACGGCCGCCTGGGCGCAACAGCACCCGGCGGAGATCGCCGCGTTTCAGCGGGCGCTGCGCCGCGCCGCGGCCGAGGTGACCTCGAAACCCGAGATCGTGCAGCAGCTCGCCGTGCGCGAGATGAAGGTCGACGCGGGCGACGCGCAATTGATGAAATTGCCGATCTTCCCGCTTTCGCCGTCGGCGGTGCAGCTGCAGCGCTGGGCGGACCTGATGCACAGCTTCGGCGTGGTCAAGCAGCCGGTCCGCATGTCGGACCTGGTCATCGCTCCCCCACCAGACCAGTAGGCCCTTTCCCGTCCGTCCGCCGCCCCGGCACGTACCGCACGAGTGCGGCACCACCCCTCCCAAGACGACGAAAGCACGCAACGATGCCTGAACGCCCACGCCGATCCGCCACCGCAGCGGTACCCATCCCCGATTGTCCACAGTGGATCGTGACACGGGCCGGGGTCCGGGCCGCGCTGGGCGGCCGCTGGGACGACCTGGGGGCCCTATCGGCGGCGTGGCGTATCCGCGTCTGCATGCCAGCCTTCCCGGAGACAATCACGGCCGAACACGAGTTCCGGGACCGTGTCCTCATCCGGGCGGCCAGGAGGTTCCGGCAGTACGTCGTCGTCGACCCCGACCTCCCACCCTGGAAGCCCGTCCACGAGGTGCTGCCGGCCGACCGCGGGGCTCGCGTGCTGTACCTGATCGACGATGCCGAATCCGCGGTGCGGTCCTGGATGGTCGCGGCCTACCGCGAGACCCCGGACGTCAGCTGGATGTCGTCTGCTCCCCGTCTCGGCGCCTGCCTGCGCACGGCCGCCGCGAACGGGGAGATCACCCTCGACGCCCCGATCTGGGTTGTGCTGTCCTCCGCGCTCCAGCACACCTGGGATCCGCAGGCACTGCTCGCTGACCTGTGGGACGTGCTGCCCGCGGACAGCCGGGTGTCGGTCACTCATGTAGCTCCACAGCACCCGGCCACGACCCCGGATTCGGGACGCTCGCCGGTGGAGGCCGCGTTCACGAGCTGTCTGCCATCACCTTTGGTCCTGCGCCCCGCCTCTGACGTGCTGGACATGTTCACCGACCCGCACGCATGGGACCTCATCCGGTGCAGCGGCGTGGAGATCCACGCCCCTCCGTGCATCGCCGCATCACGGTCCACCACGGACACAGCGGCGGAGCTGATCACGGTGATCGCACGCCGCCCGCCCCGCACCAGACCACGTCCGTCTGCCAGCACCGTCGATCACGCGAGGAACCCCGGCCATGACCCCGACGCCTGACCCGTACTCCCTGACCCCGCACGGGACCGTCCCCGACCAGGCAGCCGAACTCAATCAGGCGACCGTCGGCCGCCTCAACGGTGTCCTCCTCAGCACGGCCCTCAAGGCGGACACGACGATGGGGATCTACCCCGTCGACCGGACACTGGCCGCGAGGATCGAGGACGACGTGCCCGGCTATGGCGTGAGCCTGGCCGCACAGCGCATGTTCCTCGACAAGGCCCTCGAGTTCATGGCTAAGGACAGAGGTATCGACCAGTTCGTCATCCTGCGCGCGGGGTTGCCGCTCGGCCCGAAGAAGACAGAGAAAGAAGAGGAAGAGGAAACAGAACACAGCCTGGTCCAGACCCACCTCCCGGCCGCCACCACGCTGCTGGTGGCCCGAGAAACTGTCCCCTGCGCACATCAGACCCTTGTACTGGAGCGCCAGGAGCAGGCACGGGCCGCGACAGTGCTGGCCCCGGTCCACGACGTCCACGGCCCGCTGCACGCCCTGCACGGTCCAGAGAACTGGTCCCTGGACCTCGGGAAACCGGTGGGCCTGACGATGGTCGGAGATCCGGCGCACTGGCCTGGTGACGTCACCGACCTGATGCGCGCCTACCACGAGGAGCTCCCTCCCGGCAGTGTGATCGGGGTGAACACCCTCGGCACCGCGCCCCCGGGAAGCGCGGCCGCCGCCGCGCTCGATGACCTGGCCAGGCACCTGGCCTTCACGCCCGAGCCCCAGCTGACCCCGCGATCTCAGGCTGAGGTCGAAAGCTGGTTCGACGGCACCGGCTGGACGCTCGAACCCCCCGGCGTCGCGCCGGGGTCGCAGTGGGCTAGACCGCAACCTGCCGACATCGCGGGCCCGGAACTTCCGGCGTGGGGCGCGGTCGCGACGAGGGACGCCTCGTGACGACGTCGACCGTGACCGTTCAGGACACCGCTCACCCCGACCTCGCGCACGCTGCGTGGATCGCGGATCTCGTCGACCACGCCGCGATCGACGTGGCCCCGCGCGGGCTGAGCAAGGTCACCGACGCCGGCCCGCTGGACCGCGAGGACGCCGGAAAGTGGCTCTCCGGCCTGCTCGATCGCGAGATCGAGCACCGCCACTCCGCCTCGGAGCATCTGTTCGTCGACGTGACCACCCACCGCGCGGTCCGGCTCGTCCTCTTCCGGCGTGATAACGGCGTGCCGATGTTCTACATGGCGCAATCCCCCGGCACCGGCACCGGCACCGGCGCGGATCTCTACTCGCAGTTCGTCGACGCAGCCCGCTCCGCCCCAGGCCCTGGCGCCAGCTGAGTCCACCGCCCGGCACGACCGGCTGCCCCGTGCGGAGCGTCGTGTCGTCCGAACAGGACTGTCCACCGTGGCCGCGCGAGATGCTGCGAGTACCGCGCCCGGTGGCCCACAGTCGCGCTCCCCGCACGCCCGCGGAGAGCGTCAAGATGCACTATCAGAGAAGGGAAACAGTGACAGCATCAAGTTCGAGAACCCGCCGCCGTGGCGGGTTGCGCGTCGCCGTGGCCGCCCTGGCGGCGTTGTTCGCCACCGGCCTCGGCGCCGCGCCGGTCGCTGCCGCCGACGGCGGGAACCACGGTGCGGCCACGGCCGTACCCGCCAGCACCACCAGCCAGGTCGCCACCGGAGGCGACGATGTGTCGCCGATGATCGTCCGCGGCGAACTCGCCCCGCAGGCCTACGCCGGCGCCGGGTCGATCCAGCTGCTGAAGAACGGCGTGAAGGACTGGCACACCTGCAACGGTGCGCTGATCCACCCCGAGTTCGTTGTCACGGCCGCGCATTGCCTGTCCATCATGTCTCTGGCGCCGCAACGCGCGGACCGGGCTGGCGAGCTGGCGTGGCGTGCGTTCCAGCAGGCACCGCCCCCGCGGCAGGCCGGAGTGGGTACGCAGGCGGAACCGCAGGACCCGTCCCAGTACACCCTGCGGATCGGGTCGACCAACCGGCACTCCGGCGGAGCCGTCCGCCGGGTCACGTCGATCTCGCTCCCGAAACACTGGGAGTGGGGCGTGCCGGACGGTGACGGCTACATCTGGGATCTGGCACTGATCCAGCTGGACCACCCGGTCCCGGGATGGCAGGTCAAGCCCGCGAAACTCGCCTATCCCCAGGCGGGCAGGCAAACCCGGATCATCGGGTGGGGTGTGACCGACCCGGATCCGGCTCACTGGGGTGCGCCGGCACCGACGTGGCTGCGGCAGCTCGACGTGCCGATCACCCCGAAGGACGACTGTGCCCCAGCGGGAATCGGGCGCGGCGAGATCTGCCTGGGCACTGCCCCGGGCGGAGGCACCGCGTGTGCCGGGGACTCCGGCGGCGGAGCGTTGCAGCGGTACGGGCGGACCTGGGTCCTCACCGGACTCGGGTCACGCTCGCACACGCAGGCCTGCGTCTCCTCGACGATCTACACGCAGGTCGCGGAACCGCGATTCCTGCTGTGGATCATCCGCACTATGCACGAGCGTGATGCGCAGACACAGGTCACGCAGGCCGATCTGACGCAGACGGATCTGACGCTCGCGGGTTGACAGAGTGGCGGATCGGTGGCCGACCGGTTCGGACGGTCACCGATCCGCCTTCCACGCCCATCCACCACGAACCGCCTACGGCGATGCGGGACGCACCGTCATTCCCTCTCATTCTCGAAACCACGATTCACCATTCCCGTATCAAAGGATCAGTGTTGTACTCGCTTTTCCGGAAGCCGGCAGCTGACAGTGCCGCTCCCCCGCCTCAGCCTGGTGCCGATGTCGGTGTCCGCACAGGTGATCGCGGGGCTCGTGGGCGAGGCCACGTGACCGCCGAGACCGTCCCGTTCATCGAGGGCCGCGGGCCCTACTGGCCAGACGCTTGCGCCGCCTCCGGCCCGGACTGCCCGGCGCCCTCCTCCGGCGAGGACCTGGTCCGCATGCAACGCCGATGGGCGGAAACCCCGGTCGTGTGCCGGTGCCATCCGCACCCTGCCCGTGTCGGCGCCGTGCTCCGCGACCCGGACACGTACCTGGCGACCGAATGCGACCGGCGGCTCGCGGACGAACTCGCCCGGATCGCTCCCCGCTCCCGGCAAGCCCTGGACGACAGCGACACGTTCACCACCCGCGTCATCCGGCACGCGCTGGCCGACGGCATCACCCAGTTCCTGGACCTGGGATCCGGGCACATCGCCACCAGCGCGGCACACGCCGCCGTCGTCGAGCATCCCGAGGCGACGATCGTGCACGTCGATCACGATCCGCACGTCGACAGCCACAATCTGTGCGATCTCACCGACGACCCGGTTCTGATGACCCGGCCGCGGACCCTCATCCACGCCAACGCGTTCGCCATCGGCCCCATGCTCACGTCCCTGCACCGCAGCGGCGCACTGGACCGGTCCCGGCGGCTCTGCGTGCTGCTGGTCGACCTCCTGTACTACCTCGACCCCGCGAACGACCCGCGCTCGGTGATCCGCCGCCTGGTGAAACGCCTCCCGCCCGGCAGCTGGGTCGCGGTCAACCACCTCACCAACCAGGCACCGTCCACACTGGACAATCCCAGTGCCCGGGCCGCCTTCCGCCGCGACACCGACCGCTGGTGCAGAGCCATGACACGGTGCGTCCCGCCACACCCACACGCCAGCAGACGCAACGAATTCGCCCGCCGGATCGCCGACCTGGACCTCCTCACACCCGGCATCACCACCACCGGTTGCTGGCCCGCCACGGACACCACCCGCCTCCCCCAGGCCCCCTACACCCTCGCCGCTGTCGGCTGTGTTCCTGATCGCAGCGAGCGCGAACCGCGTGTGACCACGGGACACCGGTCATGATTCCGGCCATCCCGCAGTGGCGAGACGAACAAGTGCCCCACTGGGGCGGCCCCTGTCCTCGGCCGGTCACATGCTGCAAAGGGCTCCACACGCCTGTTCAGCGCGCCAGCAACCAGAAGCAGTGGGGCTCTCTGCCCGCCCCGTGCGGACAACGACCGCACCCCGCCCGGGTCGACGACGCGCTCCGCGGCGGCACGCTCGCCTCCCCGCGAGACCGGCTGCTGGCCGCTGAGCTGCTGCGGATCTCCCCGGCCGCGGCCGTGGCGGTCAAGGAACGCGACAGCTTCACCGCGCGTGTCGTCGAGGACGCGCTCGCCGAGGGCATCACGCAGTTCCTGGACCTGGGATGCGGATTCGCCGACGGCAGCGCCACCTACCGGGCGCTCGCCGCCACGCGGTCCACGGGCAGCACGCCGAGGCTGGTGCTCGTCGACCACGACACCGACGTCCACGACCACAACCACGCTTGGCTCGGCCGATCCCCCCGCCGCGGACACCTGTCAGCGCACGCGGTGCGCGGGAACTGCTTCGCGGTCGACACGATGCTCAGCGACCTCAGCAAGGCCCAGATCCTCGACCTCGACCGGCCGGTCTGTGTCCTGCTGGTCGACCTCCTGCACTACCTCGAGCATCGCCGCTCCCCGCGGTCGATCATCCACCGGCTCACGACACGGCTACCGCCTGGCAGCTGGATCGCGATCACCCACCTCACCAACCAGCCGCTGCAGCCCGCACTCCCACCCTCCGCACGCGCTGAGCTGCACGAGGACACCCACCGCTGGTGCCGCGCGTATGAACGCTGCGTTCCCCCGCACCCCCGCGCGTGTAGCCCGGCCACGTTCGCCGACTGGCTGACCGACTTGGAACTCGTCCCGCACGACGAGATCACCAGCCAGGCCTGCTGGCCCGGCCCGGACACCACCCGGCACCTGTGCCCGCCCTTCACCCTCGCCGCGGTCGGCCGGGTCCCCTCCACGACCACCCCGCCATCCGGCACACCCCGCAGTGCGCGTGCTTCCGTTCGCGCCGCCGCCCGCGACATGCTGGCCGGCGTCCTCGCCGACAGCGGCGAGACCCGCGAGAGCTTCGCGGAATCGATCGGATACCCCAGCTCGCAACTTGACCAGGTCCTGAACAGCCGAGCACGCGTCACCCCGGAACTCGCCCACGCCGTCGCACGACGCTACGACTGCGACGCGCTCGCCCTGCTGACCCTGCAGGACCACGCCGAGCTGGCCGCCGCCACAGCCCGGCGGGAACAGACCGCCATCCCCGCCGGATCCGCACCGGCGGCACACCAGCATCCGCTCCGCGTCGACATCGACGAATCGGCCTCGGCGGTCGAGGTGCTCCGCGCCGTCCACACCGCCACCGGACTCAACCGCGGCGCGTTCGCCGACACGCTCGGCTACAACCGCACCACGATCGCCAAAACCCTCTCCGGCCACCAAGTCCTCACCGCGGCCGTGGCCGACAGCATCGCCTGGCACTACGGCCTCGACGCCGCCGATCTGCTCGCCCGCCAGGCCCGTGCCCAGCTCGCCGCTCTCGAGGAACGCGACCGCAGCCCCCGCGTCGCCGACACCCCACCCGCATGACCACGGCGCCCGCGTTTCCGCTACCGAGAAGGAGAAAAACCATGCAGCCCACCGGATCCGGGCCCGCACGCCAGTCCTGCCGGCACCACGCACACGGATCGGCGGGCGCACCGAACACTCCGGCGTCAGTGATGGGCACACACCCCGAAGGAGCTACGGAATGAACGAATCCGATCAGCTCGGCACCGCGCCGCCCGGAGTCCGGCGACACCGCGGGACCCGGCTTCGGCCGCTCACGGCAGGTCGCGTCCGTACCCGGGCTGCTCGCCGGGTACGTCGCTCCAACCGCGCCGTCCGCCGGCGGCGGACAGTCGTGCCACGCACCGATCTCCTCGTGCACCGAGGCTTCTGCGACCACCAGCACGGTCTGGGCCTTCTCGTGGACACGGTGTGGTGGGGCGGCGCGATCGCCCTCGGCGCCGGCCTCGCGATCTGGAGCGGCGAGCTCTACCAGCGGATGCCGCTGTGGTTCGGTTCGCTCGCGGTCGCGGGAGTCGCCGGGGCTGTCCTGGGCCGGATGGTGGGGTCGACGTTCCGCCGCCAGCCCTGGATCCGTGGAGGCGCAGCCGTGATCCCGTTGTTGGTGGCGGTCATGCTGATCGATCTCGGCGCGCCCGCGGACACCGGTTTCGTCCCGGACACCTGGGCCGGGATCCGCGACTACCGCGGCGGATGTCTGTCTGGAACCGAGTACACCGGCCCTGGCGCCGCCCTCGCCCTCACCTCCGACACCGTGACCATCACCGGGTCCCAGGGCGGGCTACTGCGGTTTACCAGAACAGGCCAGCACTGGCCGTCCCTGGCCCGTGCGGAGATCTGGGGGCTCGGCGTCGTCCCGCGCGACCGTGCGACGCGTGAAGCCCTGGCAGACGTCGGCTGTGACTAGCCGCCACGCCGATTCGACCGGGGCCTGGCGTGCCCGGTCCGAGCCGATCACCACACCCGACACGCTCGCCGGGCCGGGTTCGGCCAGATCCCCTCCCGATATGGCCTTGGCGGCCAACAACAACCGCGACGTGTATCGCCAGCCGACGCAGACCAAGTTTCCAACCAAGATGGAGGAATTCGTAGCGTGACCAGTACAGCCCAGCACCCGAAGTTGGGTGCAGGAAGCGTCATTCCGCGTGCCGAGCTGTTCGGCAATCCTGAGCACATGACGCCGTCGATCTCGCCAGATGGCCGGTGGCTGGCATGGGTCGCCCCACACGAGGGCGTGCTCAACCTGTGGGTGAGGCAAGCCGACACCGACGAAGACGCCCGGCCAGTCACGGCCGATCGCGACCGAGGCATCCGCGATTACATGTGGGCACCGGACAGCGAACACCTCCTCTACCTCCGGGATCAGGGCGGCGACGAAAACTCGCACCTCTACGCGGTATCGGTGCGCAGCGGCGACGTCCGGGACCTGACACCGTTCGACGGTGTCAAAGCAGTTCTGCTTGCCTGGGACCTGCAGATCACCGACCGAGTGCTGGTCGGACTGAACCAGACCAATCCCCAGCTGCACGATGTCTACGACCTGTACGTGGCGACCGGCGAACTGGTCAAGGTCCTCGACAATCCGGGGCTTCTCGGTTTGGTGGCCGACAGCCAGCTGGACGTGCGGGCCGGCCTCCGGTCCAATCAGGATGGCGGCCGGACGATCATGGTGCGCGAGGTCGACGGCGAGTGGCGCCCCTTGCTGACGGTCGACCCGATCGACGCTCTGAGCACCGTGCCGGTCGGGTTCGACCGGCACGGTCGCCGGCTGCTCGTGAAGACATCAGCGGACGCCAACGCAACGCGGTTGGTGTGGATCGACGTCGAATCCGGCGAGCACGAGGTCGTCGTCGAAGACCCGATCTACGACGTCAGTTCGGTCCTCACCGACGTCTCGACGAGACTGCCGGTTATGGTGTCGGTCCAGCGTGAGCGCTTGCACACGCAGGCTCTGGTCCCCGAGATCAAGCGCGACCTGGACACGCTCGCCGAGGTCGATGACGGAGACCTTCACGTCGTCTCCGCCGACCGCGCGAACGCCACCTGGGTCGTTTCCTACGCCCATGCCGACGGACCGACCGCCAGCTACGTGTACGACCGGGCCACCAGCCGAGCACGGTTTCTGTTCCATGACCGCCCCCGTCTCGCCACCAGGCTGAAGGACGTCAAGCCGTTCTCCTTCACTGCTCGCGATGGCCTGGAGATCCACGGATACCTGACGTTCCCGGCTGGGAACGCGGAGAAGCTGCCGACCGTGCTCCTGGTGCACGGTGGGCCGTGGTCGCGGGACACATGGCGGCTGAACACGGAAGCGCAGTGGCTGGCCGACCGTGGCTACCTCTGCATCCAAGTCAACTTCCGCGGCTCGACCGGCTACGGCACGGCGTTCACCGCCGCCGGTAACCGCGAATGGGGCGCCAAGATGCACACCGACCTCCTGGACGGCCTCACCTTCGCCGTCGAAGCCGGGTATGCGGACCCGGACAGAATCGGCATCTACGGCGCCTCCTACGGCGGATACGCGGCCCTGGCCGCCGCGGCGTTCACCCCCGAGGTGTTTCGGTGCGCCATCTCCCTGTGCGGGCCGAGCAACCTCGAGACGCTCCTGCGTGCGCTACCCCCGCACTTGACGCCGCTGATCCCCGAGATCTACAGGCAGGTGGGCAACCCGGACACCGAGCCCGACTTCCTGAAAAGGCGATCGCCGCTCTCGTACGCCTCCCACATGACGATCCCGATGTTGATCGCGCAGGGAGCCAACGACCCCCGGGTCCCGCAATCCGAGAGCGACCAGATCGTCGCCGCGCTGCGGGACAACGGCGTACCTCCCGAGTACCTGCTGTTCCACGGCGAAGGCCACGGACTGCAGATACCCGAAAACAGGCTGAAGTTCTACGCCACGGCGGAACGGTTCCTGGCCGAGCACCTCGACGGCTGGTACGAACCCGAACCCGCTTAGAGCTTGTCTCACGTGGTGAGTTTGCGGAGTTTCTTGTGGCAGGTGAGGCTGGCTCCGAGGATGAGGAAGGCGAGGAAGTGTTCGGCTTTGCGTTCGTAGCGCAGGGTCAGGCGCCGGTATCCGGTGAACCAGGCCATGGTTCGTTCGATCACCCAGCGGTGTTTGCCGAGCTTGTCTTTGGATTCGATGCCTTTGCGGGCGATGCGGACCTTGATGCCGCGATCGCGGACCCAGCGTCGCAGGTCGGGCTGATCGTAGGCCTTGTCGGCGTGCAATTTGGCCGGCTTGCGACGCCGCGGACCACGACGGGAGCGGATCGCCGGGATCGCCTTCACCAGTGGCTTGAGTGCGTGGCTGTCGTGGGTGTTGGCGGCGGAGACCGCGACGGTGAGCGGCAGCCCGGCGCGGTCGGACAGGGCGTGGATCTTCGAGCCGGGTTTGCCGCGGTCGACCGGGCTGGGACCGGTCAGAGATCCCCCTTTTTCGAGCGTACGCAGGCTCCGTCCACGATCGCGCGGCTCCAGTCGATGTGGCCCTGGCTGCCGAGTTCGTCCAAGAGTGCGTGGTGCAAGTTCCGCCACAGACCGGCTTGGGTCCACTGGCCGAAGCGGCGGTGCGCGGTCTGGAACGGCACCCCGAACGACGGTGGCAGATCCCGCCACGCACAACCGCTGGTCAGCACGTACACAATCGCCGTGAACACCGCACGAGCGTCCACCGGGGCAGTGCCGCCGCCCTGCGGACGCGGCTCGAACACCGGGATCAACGGCTCAACCAGATTCCACAGCTCATCCGGCACCAACCGCAACGACAACCGATCAACCACGGCAAAGATCATCGCGCATCAGCGACCGATCGCCACGTAAGACACGCTCTTAGCCCCTGCGGGAACTCAAGCATCATGTGCGGTCCGACGGACCGCCTGCGGCACCACGGCAGGTCCAAGCCTGCCGTGGTGCCGCGCGGTCGTCGAGAACCAGCGGACTGACAGCTGCGGCTGACGTCGCGGAGTCCGCGCCACAGCCTGCAATCTGTCCGGCCAGCACCGAACCACAGCCCGCTCCCCACTCCATCACGAAGGCCACACCCATGTTCCACACCATGCACAACCGACTCCTGGCCATCGTCGACACCGGCCTCAACACCCGCCGCCGGCAGCCGCCCCCTGACGTCGGAACCGTCGACCCGCTGGCCACCTACCTCCGCCGACGCGGCTGGCGGATCGTCGACCGCGATTCCTACACCACCGCGATTCTCGACTACCCCGCAAGCTTCCACAGTGGACTCAGCGGCGACGATCGTCGCGTCCCGGCGCTGGACAACGACCTGCAGGAACTCGAAGTGGAACTCGTCCGCCGCGACGGGTACTGGTTCGCCTGCTTCACCTCCTGCGGGACGGTGATCGGCTGCGACCGCCACCGCAGCGTCCCACTCCACATCGGCGTGCACGCTCCGATCTTCACCACGGTGCTGCGCGACCTAGAAGACCAGGCCCGCTTGGTCTCCCCGCACGAGGTCTCCCACTGCCTGCTCTTCGGCGCGTGCGGCCACGAGAACACACCGAACCAGCCCTGCCGGCTTGCCCCGCTGGTCCCGGACGAACCGGCCAGTCTGCGCGTGGTCCCCCGTCACAGTGAGGGAGCGGAATAGATGCCCCACCCGTACCTACCGCGTGTAGGAGCCGTGGTCGCGGGCTGTCTGCTGCCTACCGCGGCGGCACTCGTCACGGCCTGCTCCTCACCGGCTTACGCGGCGCGCTCTCCGCACAGCTGCGCTGGGACCGTGGGACCGCGGCGCCGGGATGCGTGAGAACTCCCCGCCCACAAGCTGTGCCCGGAATTCACCGCCATCGGCGGCGAACACGTGACCTCTGCCGCCGTGGTATACCGCGTCCGACGACCTCACGCATCCACGATGGACAGTCGCGGGCGACCTGGTCGCAGCGATGGCCTCCGCGCAGGGTTTCCACCGCAGCGGTATGACGTCGGACCAGCCGGGCAACTACCCGATCACCCTGGTCGACGACGGCGCGGTCCTCAGCTTCTACGCCTTCCGCAACGCGGTGCTCACCATGACCACCGGCTGCCATCTCAGGCCACAGCACACGAGCCACTCACCCTGATGTTCACGCCGCCGCGGTGACCGCATCCCCTACCTGACCAGGGAAACACCGAAACCATGCTGATGCTGGATCTCACTTACGTCAACTTCGACCTCGGCGGCGCGGAGCATGATCAATCCGCCGTCTACGTCATGGACGCCCTGGTGGAACTGCTGGGCGCCGACGACCGCACACCCGACGCGGGAATCATCGGCGAGGCGAACTTCTGGCGTTTCTTCGGCGGCAAAGGAACCAGCCAGGCCGAGGTCGCGCTGAACACCACCTTCCGCGACCGCAGCTACGTGATCCGCCCCGGCAGCCTCCCGAACGACTGGGGTGAGATCCCGCCCGCGCTGCTGTACGACGCAGCGAAAGTCCACAAGCACGAATGGCACAGCGGCCGGGAACCCGGCTTCCTCGAACGCAACCGCAACCGAGCCCTGCTGTCCCCCCGCGACAGTCCTGACCAGAAGTTCAACCTCTTCGGCTTCCACGGGCACCCCGACGGCGACCAGCGCCGGCACGACGTGACACCGTTCCGCCCCTACGGCGCCCAGGCGGCGACACCGACCGTCGTCCTCGGCGACTGGTTCGGCCACCCCTCCGGACCACGATTCGAACCCGACACCTACCCCGAGCATTTCGACGAGCTCTGCCACTACGCGCCCCGCATGCTGTTCCCCGACGGCATTCCGGTGCCCGGCAAACATCCCTACGACACCCGCGCGCTGGACTACCTCTGCGGCCGCTGGCGACCGGGGCGCCGCGACTGGCGGCACGCGTGGCGACGGAGAAAGCCCGGCCGCCGTGTCGGCGGAGTCGGGTTCAGCCACGCCGGCGAACTCGCGAACGACTACACACCGACCAACTTTCCCGCCCCGAACGGGCGGCCGCCCACCCAGATCGACGCCGCCGTGCTCAACCCGCGCGCCGCAGCGATGCTCGTGCCGGACAGTGTGCTCATCCACGAGCCCGAGGAAACCGTCAACAGCCACAAACGGTTCTCATTCAGGCTTCAGTTCCCTGAGCTGTCCTCTGTGGATAGTGGTCAGGCATGCCTCGCCGCATGAACGACGAGGAGCCCCGGGTACGCGGCGACGCGACCGCGGAGACGGTGCGCGCAGGACGACCGCGTGATCACACCGGGTCCGTCTGTGCTGTCGCCGTCGGCCCGGAGTCACGTTCAAGAAGGCATCATGCCCGGCCTCACACCTGGTCGGCCCGCATCGCCTCCGCGTTCGTCATCGGTGAGGGGGATGACGGATGACCCTGCTCGATCTGGTGCTCACGATCGTCGTCGTGCTGGTGTCCGTCTGCCTCGTCCTGGTCGTGATCGCCGGCGGGATTCTGGCCTGGTACATCGTCGACGCCGAGCGCCGTTCACAGACCACGTTCGAGCGCATCTATCCACCGGTTCCGGAGCCGGAGGAACAGGGCGACGGCGACCCGCCTGCTCGATCGTTCAACACCGACCCCGACCAGGCCGGTCGGCCGTTCGGACCGCTCTACCGCAACACCCCCACCACGACACCGGGCACCGAGACCCGACCAGGAAAGGACTGATCATGCTCTCCCCGCTCCGCAGGATCGCGCTCGGCGTACGCGTCGTGCTCGTCATCGTGACCGCACTGTTCGCCACCGGCCGCGGCTCCACCCTGTCCTTCGACGTCGGTCTGTCCACGCTCGCCGGTGGCGGCGCGGACATCGCCTCCGCCACCAGCGTGGTCGAGATGGCCTGAGGCACCACGCGATGACCGACACCGAGCTGATCGAGTTCCTCCAACGCTGCAGAGCCGACGGCACTGATCTGCCGACCGACCCGAACGTGAACGTTCCGCCGCGTTACCAGTCTGCGGACGAGCGCCCCGAAGACCGGCCGTGCCGCCTCTGCGGGGAGCCCGCCCGGACCGCGCACCGCATCGACACCCCAGCCGGGATACGGTGGCTCAACCTGTGCCCGACCCATTCAACGGCGGTCTTCCGTATCACCCGGCGCGGAAACGTTCCGCCTGCGGAAAGTCGCCACCCGCCACCGACCGGAGAGTCAACCCGCGTTGACACGCTCGGTGGCGTCTGCACCGTCTGCGCACAACCGATGAACCGGCACATCGCAGTCTTCATCGCCGACTGGCCCGCTGGCCGTGATGAACACCGGCCCTGCTCGCCGTCCTGTGCCACAGCCCTGTTCGCACGGTGGGAACGCCACATCGACGACAGCGGGCCACAGCGAGAGTGCCTGCCCGCTACGCCACCTGGACGTGACGCTCGATAGAGCCAACCGGCGAACCGCTGTCATGCAGCACGGTGCGCCCAGGGCCCGCACCCAACGCCCGTCTCCCAGGCAGCGCACGCGACGACCTCACCGCGCTCCGGCGACAACAACGACGTGCGCGGCGGCCCCGCGTACCCATCACCACGCCGCCCGGCATCGACGTCCGTCGGGTTCGGCACACCCCGAAGGAGAACCATGCACGACACCACACCAGCCATGGTTATCGCGGTCGACGGTCCGGCCGCCGCCGGCAAGACCACCACCAGCCTCGTCCTGGCCCGCACCTTCGGCCTCGACTACCTCGAGAGCGGCAAAGCCTTCCGCGTCATCGCCTGCGAAGCGCTACGCCGACGCCGTCCCGTCGACGACCCCGACGCGATCGGGAACCTGTGCGACGAGCTGTTCGCGGACGGCGACTCAGGCAGTGTCCTGGCCTCCGCCCGGTACACGCCGCTGGCACTCCGATCTCCGGATGTCACAGCCGCTGTACCGGTGGTGGCGCGCATGCCGGACGTGCGCCGCCACATCACCGCCCTCATCCACCAGTGGGCGGCCCAGCACCGGCGCTGCATCATCGAAGGGCGCGACATCGGCACCGCGGTCTTCCCCGCAGCCCCCGTCAAGTTCTATTTGACCGCGACCACCGAGATCCGGGCGGCCCGACGAGTCCGCCAAGAACCCGGCCACACCTACGACATAGTCCTGGCCGACGTCAGGCGCCGCGATCTCGCCGACATGACCAGAACGATCGCACCCCTGACCCCAGCGAACGACGCCATCGAGATCGACACCAGCCGCCTCACCATCCGGCAAGTACTCCACCGCATGTCGGCGGTCTGCCGCACCCGAGGAATCGATAACCCCACACCAGACAACCACATCTCGCCGGCGTCCCCGGCGACACCGTCCACATGAGACGACGGCGTCGCAGACCGCAACACAGGCGAGCACTTCTCGCGGACAACGTCATCGCCCAATCCCAGCTGGATCGACGCGCGGTTCCATCGCACAAGGTCGTCTCATCGCTGCCGAGCTGACCGCAGCGCATCGACGAAGACGTTGTCCGCGTTACCGCCAATCTGGATGCTTGTCTTTGAGCACCTGACGGCACGCTTCCAGCAGTTTGAAGGTGATCTCATCGCCGTCGGCGACATCGGGATGCCACCGACGAGCAGCCCGCCTATAGACACGTCTCGGATCCGACCACACCTCGTCGTCGCGGTCTGACAACTCCCACAACAGATACTCCGCCGTCTCCAGCTTCATGATGCGGCGCGGACCGATCTGTTCGTACTGCTCGTGAAACCACGCCAGCCGTACACGCCGGCGTTCGGCCGCGTACGCGGCACGACGGGCGGCGGCGATCCGTTCCCCGTGACGTTCGCGGTAGGCGGCTTGCTTGCACACATCCGAACACCACCGCGGCCGCGGTCCGCGCCCACGACGCTGGTTCCAGCCCAGACCGCACCGCCCGCACGTCAACCGGAGCACACGATCGTCGCCTGGCTCCGCACGCACAGACCGCGCCTGTCGTCCCATGAACGCCGCCTCCCGCATCGCGTGATCACTGTCGGGAAATTCGTAACGCCACACTCCAGGCACCACACCGACGACACCCCGGGCCTCACCGGATCGCGTGACGAATTACCACAGCCCGGTGACCGGCCTCCTCGCAGGTCAACGTGAGCGTTGGGGCCGTCGAACGGCGCTTTGGGCGCCGAGTCGGCACCGAACGCGATGCCCGCTCGATCAAGCGTGGGTAACCCGTCACGCGATGTGCCGATGCCACCCCTGTGACCACAGCCCGGCTGCGCGAGCGGAAAGGCGCCTGCCCTCGCAAGCAGGGTCTGCCGCCCGCAGGTAGGGGGTGCTCCATTGGAGGAACCCCACGACGGCGCGACGAGTCGCCGGGAAGACTGAGGCGGCCAGGCGGGGACGAACCTAGGTGCAGCGATCGCGGTCATGGCGTCGCGCCCCACCTCCTTGGAGGAGAAGGGGCGAAGGGCGGACGGGCTCAGGTTGTCCGACCACGACCTTCCTCCGCGTGGTGCCCGCCGCGAACACGGGCAGCTCGCGGTGGACAGCTACGTCGCGGCCGCGTGGACGACAGGAGCTTTCCCGATCGGCGACGTGCCGGACAACGTCAGCCGCCGAAGAACCAACGACTCGTGCCGTCACCGGCAACGGCTATGCCATATCGGCCAGGAGCAGCGCCAGGCTTCCCAACGGGATCACGCTGCCGTCGCGCCGGGTGATCGTCTGGGCCAGCTGCCGGATCTCCGCGGCCCTGCCCGCGCCGACGTCCTGCCCCGGCTGGGCGGCGGCGTCGAGACGGGCGAGCCGGACCGCACGGCGAAGTCGCGCGATCTGCGCACGATCGCCGGTGCGTGCCGCGATCACCGCCGCGTCGTAGACGCCTGGGTCGAGCAGGAGCGCGGTGTCCGCGGTGATGGCCGGATCGTTCTCATACCGTTCGCGTTCGCCCCGCTCCCACAAGGCACCGAGCGCGCGCTGCCGTCGTCGCACTGCCTCCCGTCGCCGCTCCAGTGGAGTCGCCTGACCACCGCGGCCGTGCCGGCGATCCGGCCCGGCACTCCCGGCCGCGGGCGTGGCTGGTGCACGGCGTTCCGCGTCGCCGTAGACGAGGCGCATCCGCTCGGCCCACGATCGGAAGGTGGTTCCCGCGATGGGCGGATCAGGCAGGTCGGAAGGGAGGCGGGTGATGTCGCGCGTGTCGCCCTGCGCATCAGGATCGACCGGGATCCAAGCGTGCAGCCGCCGCGCGAGATAGATCTTCAGCGGCCCGATCGTCGGTGTGTCGCGATCGACCAGCCACGGCGGCTGCCGGGTTCCGTCCGGGTCGGTGTCCAGCATCCGCACGATCGCCTCATTGCACCAGCCCGCCCGATACAGCGGAGCGAACAACGCGGTCAGCTCCCGGGCCTGGTCCCGCGGCCAGCGAGCGTTCCCGATCAGCGTCAAGACCGCCGCGGTGATCTGCCGGTCGTTGCCCGGGACGACCTTGCCCGGCCACGAGCGGATCTGCCCCGCCCATCCCCCACCACTGCCACGCGCAGTGCTCTGCAACTCGGCGGCGATGATGCCCGGTACCGGGCTGGGTTCGGCGACTGGCTGACTCATCGGACTGACGTGACTTCCTGTGCGCGGGACCTGCAGCGTCCCCCCGATCGTGCCATCGCCACCTGTTAGGGGCGGGTAGCACCAGCGACGTGTCGCCCACGGTGTCATCAGTCGCTGCGACAGGCAGCCCGACGTTCGACCGCCACACACGGCCACGGTACAAGGGGGCCGGCCGAACTTGCCTGCATCGACGTGAGATTCCACAGCTTTGTTGCGTTTCGCGACAGTTCAGCGATACCTCCAGTATGACCAGGCCTGCCGCGTCGGAGCCTGCACCCGACGCGGTGCAGTTGCTGCTCCATTCCTGGGCAGCGCATATCGCCAGCGCGGACTACTCCGACGCGGTGTCTCTGGAGACCCTCATCGAGATGTGGCAGCACCGCCCGCGTGCAGTAAAGGCGGCGATCACGGGCGAGAACACCACCGTCAGCGCGCCCAATACACCAGCGTGGCTGCCGGATGACACCTGGCAGCAGCCCCATCAGCAGTACTCCGAGCATCGTCAACACCATCTCGGCGGGTTCACCGCCTCGCCGCCGCCCAAAGCCCCTTTGAGTTCTCCATGCCCCGGAAACGTGTCCCGCAGAGCCCACCGTGAGCACGCCGCTCCCACAGCCATCGAATGAGGCACTGGCCAGGCCTTGCCTGGTATCGCACGCACTCGTCCACGTGGGCGCAACGCACGCGCCGGCCGCCGAGACCGATCGGCGATGCATCACGTGTGGTCGTTCTCTGCGCAAGGTCCGTGACGGAGCTACCGGCGCGCGCCCGGTGCTCAGTTCGGCAGGGTGGTCGCCGGGGTGTCGTGCTGGCCGACCGCAGCCAGGAGTGCCTGCGGGGTCCAGGTACCGTGCGCGCCGGAGAGCGCGGTGAGGTATTCCACTGACCGGGCCAGGGTCCAGCCGTGGGCGTCGCACAGTCCCGTGGCGAGCATCCGCAGGTATGCCGCGGACGGCGCGACAGGGGCAACCTCGTCGGCGGCCCAAGGGGCGGTGAAAGTCAGAACGGGATACCCGTCGAGACTGCCGACGCGCAGCAGAGTCTCGTAACGGCCAGGGCCGAGCGCGGCCACACCGTCCGCCAGCACCGACGCGAGATCGAGGTCGTCACCGGGCTCGCGGTACATCTCCTGAGCCACGACATCGGCGAACTGCTCCAAGGTGATCAGGTAGGCGCGTGCGAACGCCGCCCCCGGCAGCCCGGGATCGTAGAACGCGCGGCCACCGCCCCACACCGACGACATGGTCGCAAAATAAATCCCGCCGGGCAGTTCGCAGCCGCATGAATCCACCGGCTGCCGCGGATCACGGCACCCCGGATAGAGCCGGGTGCCGCCGTCCGGAACTCCGCCGGCGAGATAGCAGCCGAACCGGACGGCGTTCATGTTCGAGCCATAACTGGCATACCAGACCAAGTCGGATGACCTCGCGCCCAATACGCCCGGAGTTTCCACGATGGCATCCCCTCTCCCCGTCATCTGCGCGTCACACACCACCATGCCCGCGGCGCCGCCAACTCGCGCATCGCCGAGAGGAAGGCCCAGCGGCGACTGACGAGGCCCGGTCAGCCATCCTCGCTGCGGTGCAGCCGCGCGGCGAGGAGCGCCACGAGGTCGACCTCGGTGCCCGGCCCGAACCGCTCGGCCTCCTCGACCGACACCGGTGTCGCACCGTGCCGCAGTCGCGGGCAGACCGGGCAGGCGCCTTCCAGCCCGGCCTGCCAGGGGCGCCCACACGAGTGGCACAGGCCCAATCCGAGCAGCGCTGCCTGAGTGCCGGGGGTAATGGTGGGGATGTTGTGCTGCCAGCGGATACGGGCGGCTTCGATAGCGTGGCGCTGCCCGGCCATGCGCGCGGCGTGCTTCCAGGTCGGATCGTCGGTATGCCTGGCCAGCTCGTCGTACAGCCGGGAGGCGAGGGCGTAGGCCTCGGCCCGGCGGTAGAGGTCGGTCGAGCGGAAGTCCTTCTCGGCCATGCCCAGGCCACGCTCGAGATCTTTCCGCGACAGACCCGGCCGGAACCCGCCGACGTTCCCTGTGCTGGCCGGATCGTTCTCGCGCCACGGGCCGCTGCGCTGATTGCGGACGTGACTGTTGGAATCGTCACCGCCACGGGCCTTCAGGTGATGGCGGCGCTTGCTGCCGGCGTTCTTGGTCATGATCGCCTCTCCACGGCCGGAGCCCACGCCGCCGACCGGCACGATCGACCGTTGTCCGAAGGATGCCGAACTGCACGTGAGTCCCCAACCTCGCCTCCAGGGCGAGTATCGACCCTTGTCCTCGTCGACGTCCGCGTCCTTGCGTGGGAAGGGGACATCTCGGAAGCCGGCAGCGACGTGCGGCAGCCTTTCCGACCGTACCGCACCCTCGTGACCGGCCCGAGACGTACACGACGAGTCGCGTCTACGGGCCAGGTGCGTGAAGCTCCCGGATTCCCGAGTCGCGGCCGACAACGCCAACCCCGGTGCCGAAGAACGACGTCGGCAGCACGGCGCCGTCCTCCGGAGACTCGGCGGAAGCAGCATCGCTCAGCGGCAGTGCGGGGCGAACTCATCGACCAGCGCAGAGCCCGGTCGTCCACGATCTGACTGGCATCAGAGCGACACGCAATTGCCAAGTGGAGGCGTCTGCCGCCCGGCCCCCACCCATCGGCCAGGAGCGCCGAGATGTTTCGTGGTTCCCCGAATGTCGGACCGGCGTGATAGACGGTGGGCATGAACGTTGCTCTGGGCATGGCACACGCAGAGGGCTGTCGTAACCTCCGCAGCGAGCGAACCGGCCGCAGCGCGCTGCGTGCGGTGGCCGTCGTGTCCGTGCCGTGCCCGGCGACCCGACGTGCGGTGGTCACATCGTGTCCCTGACCAGTGAACTCGCCAGCCCCCGAAGCCCGCTCGCCGCGTGGTGCGAGCGAACGTTCGCCGGGACGACGTCGGTGGTCGAGCAGATCGCGTCCGCCGTGCGGGAGGTCCGCCCCATCCGGCCCTCCGGACAGGTCCCGGCCCGATGGTGGGCCGAAGTCGGCGGAGCGTTCGGGCAACGTGTCGCGGACCTCGTACAGCCCGCACCGCCGTACTACGCGCTACTCGGGCTGATCCAGGCCAAGTGGGCGTCCCCGGCCTGGGCGCACGATCAAGCCGCGCGCTACCCCAGCCACCGGGGCCTCACCGGCGACCACCGCGCCCGAGCGCTGCATCTCCGACCGGCCGCCGCGTCCTGGCTCGATCTCGGCGGTGTCCGCGAACCGCGCCTGCCGGGAAACCCGGCCGCCGAGGCGGCATGGGCGGACTTCCTCGAGCGCGGCCGCACCTACCTGGCCCGCCACGCCCCGGCCGGGACCCTCGGCTCCCCCGGCGCCGAAGCCGGACTGGCCCGCCTGTGCTGGCTACTGACCGGCTGCGAGGACGTGTACCGCAGCGGGCTCATCGACGACCGCCTGGCCAGGCTCTTCGACGCCGGACGCCCGACCGCCGACCAACTGCGCGGCCTGGTCGAGCAGCGCCAGGTCGACGAACTGGTCGCCCTCGCGCGGCACCTGCATGACCGCGGAACCCTGTGGGAACTCCGGAAACTCGCCGGCAACCCCGCACCCGGCACACCGCTCGGGATCGCCGGGCCGACCATCGTGCCCCATTGGGCCGACGCCGACCTCCTCCTCGGCGCGATCGACCCCGACCACGGCATCGACACCCACGGCGGAACACTGCTCGACGTCAAAACCGTCGTCAGCGTCCGCGACACCAGCAAAGTCGGACGCTGGCTCTGGCAAGTACTGCTCTACGCGTGGCTCGACACCGCCGACCTGTATCGGATCCGGCGGGTCGGTTTGCTGCTCGGCCGCCACGGCCAGCTGGTCACCTGGCCCGTCGACGAACTCGCCGAACGCCTCCTCGGCCGCCGCGTCACCGGCGACCACGCCCGCGACGCCTTCCACGACATCGCCGGACAGATCATCACCGGCCACGGCCTCCCCTGGCCGGTTCTTTGACCATTCTCGCGGTGAGCAAGCCGTTTCCGCTCGCGACGACCAGCCGGCGCCGGGCGCCGACGGACAGTGGTGTGCCACCCCCGTGGCCTGCACCATCACATGCCACACCCAGCTGCCTCTATGGCTCGGTCGGTGACCGTCCGGAAGGGGGATGCACCATCCAGGACAGTGACAGCGATGTGCGGCATCGCTAATCGACATCAGCCCTCCCAGGCCATTCTGTCG
This sequence comes from Amycolatopsis roodepoortensis, assembly GCF_024628825.1. Taxonomy (NCBI): domain Bacteria; kingdom Bacillati; phylum Actinomycetota; class Actinomycetes; order Pseudonocardiales; family Pseudonocardiaceae; genus Amycolatopsis; species Amycolatopsis roodepoortensis. Next base: position 392,847 of record NZ_CP102415.1, on the reverse strand, counting down.
ACCTCCTCCGCATGGCGCAGTTCCCGGTTCGACGCGTGAAGCTTCCTGCCGAGATCATGCAGCAGATCGCGTGCCTGCTCAGGACTGACCTCCCGGTCTACGACGAGATCGAGCAGGTGCTGCATCGCAGCCAGCTCGATGGCGATTCCGGACTCAGCACCGGGAAGATGCATCCGCTCGTCGGGGACGGCGATGACGTTGAGCGACACCGTGACGTCGGCGATGGCATGGTCACCGACCCGCGCCGTGAAGGTCCTGTCATGCGGCATGAGACATCTCTTTCCGGTTGAGGTGACCGTGGCTGTGAGAAACCGGCACGGTAGCGCGGCAGCCGCTCCCCTATCGAGAACCCCATCCGCCCGGGGGCAGATCGGCCGCCCCCCTTCGCGGACTCGTGTCCACTAACCGCAGCCTGAGCTCACGCTCCCGCAACGCCTCGCCGGATCACCACATTCTCAGAAGGTCCACCAGGGCTGAGACTCAGGCAGCACGTCACACGGCAGACTCGTCGGCAGCCAGCATGTCAGGGCACCGTTTCGGGTCGCCGAGGACCATGCCCGGGGGCAGGTGCTGGGAGGCCCAGAAGGCCGTCGCCGCCGCGGTGTCCGCGATCGTGGTGGTCGACCACCGGTAGCCGCGCCCGCGGACCAGCGCCGCGTGCAGCAGAACGGTTCCGATACCCCGCCGCAAGTAGGCGTGGTCGACGCGGACTTGTTCCACGACCCCGACCTTGCAGGCACTGCACATCTGCATGTCGAGATCGGCGATGGTGACATCCCGTAGCTGCAGCATGATCTGCTCGATCCCGGCGCGCGCGAACGGAGGCCGCACGGCCAGGTGCAGCCCGGCCGACGTCGCCGACATTCCGTCCCGCGGCCGGAGATCGACTTCGAGCCACTCCGCCCGAGGAAGGCTCAGCCGGACACACAATTCGCAACGGCCAGTCGGCAGATCCAACGCCTGATTCCAGTCGCTGCCGCGCCCGGCGACGTCGAGGTCGTGCCCATTGAGGCACCGCCCATGCCGCACCGCAGACCGCACGACATAGTCGCCGCCTGCGATCGGGTCAGGAGCGGGCACAGCGGGCATGCCCGGAGTATGCGCTCCGCTCCAGCCACCTCTACGCCAGGGTCAATCTAGGTTCTGTTCGGTACCGGACACTTTGTAACGGCCGAACGTCACCCGCTGCACAACCTGTGCCACCGGCCGAAATGACGTGTTCCGCGCACGGCCGCCGAAGCACGAGAACACCTGGATGTGTGACGGCGCACGGCAGCTGTACGCGGCGGTCGCCGCGTACAGCACGCCGATGTGCGAGGACGGCGGTGCTGTTGCCGCCGCACCAGGCCAGCGCTGCCGCGGGGTGCCTGAACGTCGAGGGCCCCACGGCAGCCAGCCCCGTGCCCCTGCGAGCCTCACCCCTACACCGGCCTGACTTCGACCGCGGCCGCCGGCCGCGCCCCGGGGGTTGTTGTCACAACATGCAACGATCGGAAGACTATGCCCCCGTGACCTGGAAACCGTTGCCTCCTCAAGGCGGTACCCCCATCGCAAGGCCGGTCCTCGAACCGATCGCGTGGTGGAAGATCCTCCTCGGATTCATGCTCGGCCTGCTGCTCGCGGCATCGGCGACGATCGCGATGCTCCTGTTCACCACCCCGGGCCTGAGTGGCAAAGACCTCGCATCAGCACGACTCGATGCGATCAAGGTCGGGCTGAGCATCGGTATCGGGTTGGGCGGCGCCTTCGGCCTGTACCTGGCGCTACGCCGCCAACGCGCGACCGAGGCCGACCTGGACAACCGCGAACGCGCCCTCGAACTCCAGGAGCAGGTAGCGCAAACCACGGCCGAGGACGCCGCGGCACGCCGCGTCACCGAGCTGTACACGAAAGCGTCCGAACAGCTCGGATCGGACAAAGCACCTGTTCGCCTCGGCGGCCTCTACGCCTTCGAACGCCTCGCCCAGGACAACCCCGACCGACCACACCTCAGACAAACGGTGGTCAACGTCATCTGCGCCTACCTGCGCATGCCCTTCACACTCCCCGGCGACCCACCCGCCGACGACGAGCGCGATCGTCAGACCCTCAACGCCCTGCTCCAGGACTACCAAGAACGCGTTCAAGAGCGAGAGGTCCGCCTCGCGGCGCAACGCATCCTCGCCACGCACCTCCGGCCCAACAGCCGCTCGGACAACCCGGACGTCACATTTTGGCCCGATATCGACCTCGACCTGACCGGAGCCACACTGATCGAGTGGAAGCTCACCAATTGCCGCGTCGCGCAGGCCAGGTTCGACAAAGCTACCTTCGTCGGCTCGGCCAGATTCGACATCACGACATTTGACCGCGACGCCCGTTTCAGCGATGCGACGTTCACCGCCCCAGCGAACTTCGTTGCCACCGTTTTCCACAGCGTCGCATGGTTCGACCACACGACGTTCGGCCACAACGCCAAGTTTGACAGAGCCAGCTTCCAAGGGGAAACAGCCGTTTTCGACACAGCAACGTTCGACAAAGAAGCAAGTTTCAACAGCACAACGTTCGCGTCTGGCCCCACCTTCGCAGGAGCGACCTTCACCCGCTCGACACAATTCGACCACGCGGAATTCCAGCGCCATGCGCCGTCCTTCGCCAATTCTGCATTTCTGGACACCACCAGCTTCACCGCCACATCCTTCTTCCGCCCGCCTGACTTCATCGGCGCGAACTTCAGCAAAGGATGGCCCAGAGAACTCCAGGAGTTCACGCCCAACAGCATGAAGTCGCTCCCCCCTCCGCAACCGCACAACACAGACGCCTAGTAACCAAGGAACACCACCACGTCAGAGACCCTCACTAACGCTGTTTCGTCTCACCGACATTTACCCATCTCGGTCATCCATTTCGCGGGCTTGTTCGAGCCCACGTCCACTCAGGCTGGGACCCGCATGGTGAGGCTGGCACCATGCCTGACAGCCGCGATGTCGTGCGCACGCTGGCACGATGGACGGGTGGACGACGGTGGATTGGTTCGCAGTGCCTGGCCGGCCAGCACTGGCCGGAGGCCGCCGCCGGCGTTGCCCGAGGTCTCGACCCAACGCTAACCGTGGCCTGTCACCCGGATGCGGGCTAGCCGTACGGCCGAGGTGGGGCCCACGGTGATGACACCGGGTGACCTTTTCGGGGAGGCGCGCATGACGCGGGCAGGGGCGTGGCGCGGCTGGGGCTTAGTGACCGGTGCCGTGGTGCTCGCCGGCGGAACCGGAGCTGCGATCTTATGGTTGTCGGGTCCTGCTGCCGCTGCGATCGGGTCGGTGCTGGCGGTGGCGGTGTATGGCGTGGCCAGCGCACGGGGACGGGCGCTGGTGGAGCGACGCATCGCCCAGCGCGAAGCGCTGCCTGAACACGTGTTGTCCGGCCGACTACGACGCGTATGCGAGGCGGACGATCCGATCCTCCTGCGAGTCCACCCAGCCGGAGCGCGCAACGATAAACCTGATGACCGAATCCCGCCGTATGTTCTACGAGACTTCCAGCCCCGGCTGCTCACCGCGCTAGCCGGCGGCGGCTTCGTCCTCCTCGTAGGCGACTCCACCGCGGGTAAGACGCGCGCGGCGTACGAGGCGATGCGGGAGGTACTCCCCGACCATGTGCTTGTCGCACCCAGTACCCGGGCCTCCCTGGACACCGTGCTTCCCACAGCGCTAGGGCAGCGGCGGTGCGTGGTCTGGCTGGACGATCTGGAGCGTTTCCTGGGCGCAGGCGGGCTGACCGCGACCATGACCGCCAGAATGCTCGGCGACGGTGATCGAGACGTTCTGATACTGGCCACGATGCGCACCGCGGAACACGATCGCTACAGCGTTCGGCAACAGGACACTGTCGACGGGCGTCAGGAAGCATGGCGGGCCGGGCGAGAAGTCCTCGAACTCGCGCAAGTTATCGACGTTCGCCGCGAGTGGAGCGACGCCGAACTGCGCCGCGCCGCGGACTACATCGACGACCCCCGGATCCGGACGGCACTACGCCATTGTCCACAGTTCGGCCTAGCGGAGGCCCTCGCCGCCGGTCCCGAACTGGCACAAGACTGGCGCAACGCCTGGCGCGCCGGCGCCCATCCACGCGGAGCGGCGCTCGTGGCGGCGGCTGTCGGCTGCCGCCGCGCAGGCCTCCACGAACCTGTCCCAGTCAGCCTGCTCGCCGAACTTGCCGAGGACCACCTGGCTCGGCGGCAAGGACCGCTATTGCGTCCAGAACCCTTGGACGACGCTCTAGCATGGGCAACTACCGTCAGTCACGGCACCAGCAGCCTGCTCCTACCGACCCGCCAACCTGGCTACTACCTGGCCTTCGACTACCTCGTCGACCTCACCGGCCACGCCGCCATTAGTCCCGCCACCTGGCACAGACTCATCGAGCACGCCACCCCTGCCCAGGCCTTCGATATCGGCACCGCTGCGCGCGGATACATCCAATACCCCGCAGCAGCCGCCGCCTTCACCAAAGCTGCAGCCAGCAGCGTTCCTGACGCCGACATCATGCTTGCCGACGCGATTGGCTCGTTGGGCGATCTACCTGGTGCCGAACGAATGCTGGAGGAGGCCGTCGCCCGCCGCATCGCGACGATCGGACCAGACAACCCAGGTACACTCCGTGCACGGTTCCACCTCGCTCTGATGACCTCCTACACCGCGGAGTTCGCCGCGGCCGCAACAAGGCTCGAGTCCCTCGTTTCTGACCAGCAGCGAGTCCTGGGAAGCGGCCACACCGACACGCTGACGAGCCGGATGTTGCTCGCCAACTTCGTTGGCATGGCCGGTGACCCAAGTCGCGCGGCAGACCTGAGCACTCGCCTGCGGGGGGAAGCAGAGCAGTCGCTCGGCCCAAACCACATCCGTACGCTAGCTGTTCGCCACCAGATCTGCTTCCATCTTTGGCTGGGCGGCGAGGTACGGAAAGCCCTTGAGCTCGCCACCTGTCTAATCACCGATATGGAAGAAGCCCTGGGCAGCGATCACCCGCACATTTTGAGGAGCCGGTGCCTGAGCGCGAGATTTGTCGGCGAAGTCGGCGACGCAGCTCAGGCCGTCGAACTGCTCGAGCACGCCACACATGACCGCTCCCGCGTGCTCGGAACCGACCACCACCACGTTCTCAGCTCGCGATTTTCCCTGGCTCACTGGCAGGCACGGGCGGAGGAACACGACGCAGCCCTGGCGACGTTCACTGACGCCCTGACTCGTTGGGAAGACGTTCATGGTCCCGGTAACCCGGCAAGGCTGATGGCCACCGACGGCCTCCCCACAGCCGAGGACGAGCGCCTGCCGAACACACCTCTCTGCAGGAAAGAGCTGGCGGACTTCTTGTGGACGTGCCAGCAACTGCTCGGGCAGGAACATCCATTGACCATTGACAGCCGACGGCTTTTGTCCCAGCTACGAGAGGCGACCTGACTCCTTCCTACGCAGTGCTGCCCGATTGATCACCTTGCTCGTCTAACTCGCCGAACGCCTCCTCGGCCGCCGCGTCACCGGCGACCACGCCCGCGACGCCTTCCACGACATCGCCGGACAGATCATCACCAGCCACGGTCTCCCCTGGCCGGTCGCCTGAGGTCCGCTGTGGTGAGTGAGGCTGCCTCGCTAGCCCCGAAAGTCCGACTCACATGGTCTCTCGGCAGCGGCCTGCAGCACCGCGAGAGCTTGCGCTGCGGTCTCGAGGATGTCCCTGGCTGCGGACCAATCCGAAGTCGTCACCACGTCCTCAGAGCTGATGGCCCGATGCCGTCAGACGACCGACGTTCCCGATCGCAGGCTGCTATGGCGGCTTTTCGGGAGCGCACCGTACAGCTTCTGAACGCAGCAATATGCAGCGCAGCGTAATCGTAGTTTCACGACGCCCAGCTGTCTCATTTTGGAGGCTTGGTGTCGCCGTCCTGCAGCACTCCCCGCCGGAAGGACTGAAGGATTCGGTCCCGCTGGTCAAAAATCGCTTCACTCGTCACGTCGAACCGACCGGCTGTCGCCTGCCCGTTCTCGGGGTACCACCGGTGCTTCTATGGTCGTTGGCGAGCGCCACCGAATGCGAACCGGGGCGGCCTCTCAGGCACGAGAGGCCGCCCCTTACAGGTTCCGTCGAGGGTGTCTTGCCTCCGTAGCAGGAACACGAGAACGGAACACACATGACGATAGGTGGTGCGCGAGACGAGTTGCCATCGCGCAACGACAGGGTGTCGCCTGCGCGCGACGAGGAACAGGGGGCGGAATCGTCCGCGCCGAACGCCACGACCGTTGACCGCAGCGACGAACGGCGGTCCCTGGTCCGGCTCGCCGGACGGATCCTCGGCTCCTGGGGAGCTACGGTCCGGCTGGTGATGATCCTGACCGTCATCATCGGTGGACTGTGGCTGCTCAACGCCGCTGTCGACCTCGGCCCGATCCGCCTCGGCAAGCCCTAAACAACCGGAGACGCCCGGCGCCTCGCCACGCCGGGCACTCTCCCACCACGTTCCGGCACGGACGGCGATCAGCGCCACCCGTCCCGCAACGACAGGCCCACCATCCATGCCAACTCTCTCGGATGTGACAAAGCCTTGGCATGAGCCACCTGGCACTGAGCCGGGTAGCAGCCCGGCCAGTCACCAAACACGAGGATTATGAAGCGATGAGCCAGCCACCACACCTCTACCTCGGACCAGCCATCCAGCGATGGCGGCCGAATAGCCCCGCCGATATCCAGAACGCCATCGACAACGGCGCGCTGGAGGAACGGCACTGGCTCGATATCAAACGCAAGCTCAACCACGACAAGCATGACAAGATCGAACTCGCCCGGGACGCGGCCTCGTTCGCCAACGACGGCGGAGTCCTCCTCATCGGCGTGGACGAGGACAGGCCGACTGGGAAGCTCACCCTGGTGCCGACACGGCTTTCGGGCCTGGCGGAAACCGTCGAGCAGATCCTGCATCAGCGCTGTGATCCGCCGCTGTTCGTGCAGTGCCATCCGATCCCCTTGTCGCCGGAAGACACCGAGAACGGCTTCCTGGTGATCGAGATACCGCCGAGCCCGCTGGCACCGCACATGGTCGACGGCCAGTATCACGGCCGAGGCGACAAGACCAAGCACCGGCTGAACGATGGGGCCGTGGAGCGCCTGTTCGCGATTCGGGCTGCCCGCCAGGTCACCGCCGAGCAGCTGATCACGGCTGAAATCGCCCGCGATCCCATCGAGGAGCACCGCGACCAGGACGTCCGTCTGTACGCGGTCGCCCACCCGATCGCCAGCCCTCCCGAACTACTCACTCCGCACCTGATGGGCGAGGAACTGCGAACCCTCGTCACCCGCGCCGCGACGACTCCCCATACGGACAGTTGGCTGCAACCCCTTAATCAGTACGACGAACCACGGGCGGCCGGGCGCGGCTGGCACACCTACGACCTGCACTCCCGCATCCTCGCCCCGGACGCCGTCGGCAAGGACCGTGCCCAGGCCGACCTGGAGATCTCCGATGACGGCTCCATCGCGCTGTTCGCCTCAGCGCTGGTCGGTACCAAACCGATCGGTTACGCCCGACCCGTCAGACAGCGCTACGTCTACGCCGAAGGAGCCGTCGGACTGGTCCGCGCCCTGGTCACGCTCGCCGGCGAGGTCGGAACCAGGTTCGGCTATCGAGGACAGTGGGAGATCGCTGTCGGATTGACCAACCTCAACGGGCTGGTCCACAGCAGAACACCGTCTCTGGGTGAGCCCGATCAGCTTCTGCGATACAGCGCAAGCCGATACGTGCACGGAACGTCAGCCGGTACAGGTGAGCTGCAGGAAGCCCCAGGACCTGTGGTGAGCAGGCTGATGTACAAGTTCGTGCGAGCGTTGGGAGCAGAACGATTCTTCGCCGACGTGTTCGCGCGTGACGGGAAGGACCAGGAGCCCGCATGACCGGTGGTCTTCCGACCGTCAAGCTGATGCTGCCCGCGTCGGTCACGTATCTGACGCCACGGCCATGCGGGCTGAGGTGGACCCTGCTCGCGATCGGCTCCGACAGGGGTTACCGATAGCTGTCACCTCCGCCCTTGCAGCCCGATACCTCCCGATCCGCTGCGCGGCGCCCGGCCTGGACGACGCCGTTCACCGCCATCCGGGTGGGCCCGCCCCGAACCCACATCCTCAGCGAACAGGGGCCATCACCTAGCCACGCCGCGCCAGCTGTGGGCCCGGTTATGCCCTCGTCTCGGCCCGGCGCGAGCGATACAGCGTCGACGCTGAACGACAGCTCACCATGGCAACGCCCTGCCCCCACTGGCACGAAGCCCAGGTCAAGGTAGTTCAGCCTGGCTCAGGCCGGGATCTCTTGGCACAGCTCGGCGACAACGGCGCCGCAGGCCGCGCATTCACTCACGTGATGACCGACCCGCATGCCCTCCCGCCTCCCCAGCCCGTCCCGAACCCACGCGCCCAGTTTTTCCGCCGTCGCCAGACAGCCCCGCGATCGCTCGTCCGGCTCGGGCACGTGCATCTAGAGGTATTCCTGCCGCAGGCGCTCACGCGCCCGGTAGGCCAGGGCGGACACCCCGTTCGGGGTCAGCCCCATCACCGGGGCGACCTGGCTGGGAGTCAGCTCCTCGACTTCGAGGTGCCACAGCACTTCCTGGTGCCGCTGCGTGAGCCGGACGAACGCGCGCGCGGCGAGCAGGCGCTCCAAGCCGGCCAGAGCGGTGTCCCGGAACGGCTCGGTGATCGTGCCCGGGTTACCCGAGTCGATCGCGGTGGTCTCGAGGTCCGAGGTCAGGGTGATCCTGCGTTCCCGGCGTGTCTGGTCGTAGGCGATGCGCCGCAGGGTCGTGAGCAGGTACGCGCGGAACTTCGCGTCCTCGGGGCCGTGGTCCCCGCCCTGCAGGATGTCGAGCACTCGAAGGAACGCCTCGGAGACCAGGTCGTGGGCATCGTGCTCCGAGCTGGCCAGCTGCCCGGCCAGATGGTGCGCCGAGGCCCGATGCCGTACGTACAGGATGCCGTAGGCAGCCGCGCTCGTGGCGGTCTTTCCTTGGCGCACGGCCCGCAGCAGTTCGGAGTCGTTCCATTCCGCGGTGGGTGCCGCGACCGCGACGACAGCCGCGGTGGCCCGCCGCCGATTCCGCGGGCTGTTTGGCCGGTCACCGGTCCGGCGGAAGAGGACGACGGTGGACGGCCGCTCACTGGGCAACACGATGGTGGACACGACTGACTCCCCGCTGGACGTGATCACGACGTGGATGCGAGGTACCGGCCGGATACCACCGCGAAACCCAAAGTCCTAGGACTTTAAGAATTGCATGTCCGACCCCGGATGCGCAATAGTCCTAGGACTTTGGTTCTCCGGCGGCGTGGAAGGGCTGGCGTGGTGGTCAAGAAGCCGACGTACGAGGTGATCGCAGCGAACCTGCGGGGCTCGATTGTCGACGGAACACACCCACCGGGAGACACGCTGCCGCCGCTCAGCCAGCTCACCCGCCAGTTCGGCGCGTCGAAAGAAACAGTCCAGAAGGCAGTGCGGCTGCTGATCGGAGAAGGCCTGGTCGAGACAAGGCGAGGGGTCGGCGGCGGCACGGTGGTGACGGCCGCGCCCGCGCGTGAAGTGATCGTGCGGCAGCGCAAGATCTTCCGGGACGAGCGGGGCTACTTCTTCGATCTAGCGGCACAGCCCTGGGTGGCGATCCGGGATCCGCAGGTTCGGACAGCACCACCCCCTGCCGATATCGCTGTTCTGCTGGGGACGGCACCGGGGCAACCGGTGGTCATCCGCGATCGGGTAATGGGCGACCCCGACACCCTCGAGGTGCGCCACGTCTCCCTCAGCTACCTGCCACCATGGCTGGTTGACGAGCTCCCTGTCATCGCGGAAACCGATACCGGGCCCGGCGGAATCTACGACCGGATGGAGGAACACCTGCAGGCACAGCTGAGAATGGAGGAGCGAATCGGCGCCCGTCAGCCGTCCGCGCAGGAGCGCGAACTCTGGCCCTTGCCGCCTGGCACGTCGATGCTGCGACTACGGCGGATCGCCCGCGGCCCGGACGAACGGATCTGCGAGGTCAACGAGACCGTGTTGCCAGGCCACCTCTTCGAGATCGGCTACACGCTCGAGCGCGCGGACACACCGGACCGATGAACCCGACGGTCGCCGACGAGCGCTGACCCGAGGCCCCTTTCCGACCACCGGTGGGAGAACCGGGGCACCCCCGCCGCGACGTCGGTCAGGCTGGTTCCTGAAGGCGACGGAGTATGTTCGCCAGCAGAATCACGGTGTCGGCGGCGATCCCGGCCTCTCGCCGCGTGGGAGTGGAGCGGTGCTTGATCAGCTGGGCGAACTCGATCGCAGACCGGGCCAGCTTGCGCAACTCGGCGTTCTCCGGCCCAGGGAGGGCGTCCTCGATGTAGCGTTCGATCCGGACCTTGGTCTTGCCGACCGGTGGTTCGGTTTCGCGGTCCCGCAGGTGAAGGTGCGGATCGAATACCTGGCGGCTGAGTGCTTCGGTGATGATGACGCAGTCGTTGCCGACGTTTCGGTAATCCTGTTCGGTCTTGGCCTGCTGAAAGTGGCGCCGCAGTTCGGCGATCTCCGCGTCGACACCGGCCCAGCCGGTGACCGGGCGCGGGCTGATCGGCTGGGCGAGGGTGGAGGACAACGCCTCGTTCTCCAGCTCGATGAGCTCGTCGTGCAGCGGCAGAAACAGGTCGTTCAGCAGGTCGCGGCGCGACTGGTAGGAGTCGCAGCCGTTGCGTTTCCAATGCCCCTTAAAGGTCGCGAAGTCGCGGAAGGGCAGCTCGAAGGTCGTGATCCCGATGCGGCGGACGACCGCGTTCAGGGCGATCAGCGCGATCCGGATCTCCTGCTCGGCCAGTTCCACTCCGCCGCCGGTGCCGAACCTCTCCAACTCCTCGTGGGCGAGACGGGCAAGGCCGATCGCGGCCTCAACGTCGTCGTGGTCGTCGAGCGGCCCCCGGCGAAGCCGGTCCAGCAGGTCGTCGTCGACGCGCCGGGGGCCAAGGTCATCCGGCCAGAGCGGATTGTCTCGGTGCGGTCGGTCGAGGAAGAAGTCATCCGGCTTCAAGGAACTCCCCAGCTCAGCAGTGAACCATGCGCCGGCACCCGCCCGGCACCAGCCTGGCGCTGGGCGGCTCTGGTGCCGATCGGGCCATGATAGGGCGGGTCAGCGACGAGAACCTGCGCGAACCCGGGGTGTCCGCAGGGTGCCTCATCCGGACACCCGGGTGCGACCCATCCAGGACCAGCGTGGGCAGGCACGTCGAGCCCGTATGCACGGGCAGGCCGGCGTACGCGCTCTGAGGACCGCTGAACGCGTGGTAGTCACCCGATCGTGGGGGCGGCCGTATTGGCATCCTTGCCCGATGATTCCGCTGTGGAAACGGTCCTGGCCGGTGACGACATGAGCGAGAAGTCCGGCGGTGGTGATCCGCCTGTCGTCGCGCTCGCGGCGCCCGCAGGGCTGCGAGCGAAGTTCACCAGCCATGCCGACATCGGACCGCGGGGCGATGCCGTGCCCGTGGCCGCGTTCAGCGCGGCCGGCGAAGCGCTGGTCCTCGACGTCCAGGATGGGCGGCTGCATCCGGTCAGCACCAGGGGCTGGTATTCGAGCACCTGTTCACCCATCACAAGATCACGGCGCCCCTGGCTCCGGCGCCCGCCGGGACCCGCGTAGGTCGAGTGGTTCGAAGTGGTCGGCCGACAGGCTGGTGACGCCGTGATGGGATTGGACGACTCCGTGCACCAGGAGCGCGGGTGAGCTGCGCACGGTCTTGTGCTCCCGATCCCAGAGCCGCTGGGTCACGACGATGTTGAGCATGCCGGTTTCGTCTTCGAGGTTGAGGAAGGTGATGCCGCCGGCGGTGGCGGGGCGTTGGCGGTGGGTGACGGCTCCGGCGACCCAGATCGTGGCGCCGTTCCCCGCCCTGGTGACGGCGGCGGTGGTGAGCGCGCCGCGGCCGTCGAGGTACTCGCGTAGGTACTGCATGGGGTGTTCGTCCGGGGAGATGCCGGTGGCCCAGAGGTCGGCGGCGGTGATTTCGAGGGCGGTCATACCGGGGAGCGCGGGGGCATCGAGGCCGGAGGCGATCCCGGGCAGGTGGGTGTCGCGGCTGGCGGCGGCGGGCCCGGCGGCCCAGAGGGCCTGGCGCCGGTCCGGGCCGAGTGATTCCAGCGCGCCGGCGGTGGCGAGCGCCTGCATCGCCGGGGTGGTGAGGTCGGTGCGGTAGCCGAGATCACCGAGGTCGGTGAAAGCGCCGAGCTGGTCGCGTTCGGTGATCAGCCGGTCGACGGCGTCGTCGCCGAGATGGCGGATCCCGCCGAGGCCAAGCCGGATCGCCACGCCGCCCGTGCTGTCCGGGTGGGGTTCCAGGGTCGGATGGGCGAGGCTGCGGTTGATGTCGGCCCGCCGGATCTTCACGCCGTGGTGACGGGCGTCGGCGACCAGGGACTGCGGGCTGTAGAAGCCCATGGGCTGGGCACGCAGCAGCCCGGCGGTGAACGCGGCCGGGTAGTAGCACTTGAAATACGCGGAGGCGAACACCAGCAGCGCGAACGACATGCTGTGCGCTTCCGGGAAGCCGTACCCCGAGAATGCTTTGATCTGTTCGTAGATGGTGTCGGCGAGCTCGCCGGTGATCCCGTTGGCCGCGGCACCGGCGTAGAAGCGGTCCCGGAGTCGTTCCATTTTCGCCGCGGATCGTTTGGCGCCCATCGCGCGGCGCAGCTGGTCGGCCTCGGCCGCGCTGAACGACCCGACGGTGGTGGCCATTTGCATCACCTGTTCCTGGAACAACGGAACACCCAAGGTGCGGTCCAGCGGCCCCGCCAGCAGCGGGTGCGCGTGCGACCACTGCTCCTCGCCGCGGCGGCGCCGCAGATACGGGTGCACGGATCCGCCCTGGATCGGGCCCGGCCGGATCAGTGCGACCTCCACGACCAGGTCATAGAAGGTGCGTGGCCGCAGCCGGGGCAGCGTGCCCAGTTGCGCGCGGCTCTCCACCTGGAACACCCCGATCGCGTCCGCGGCACAGAGCATGTCGTAGACCTTCGGGTCGGCGAGGTCGAGCTGCCCAAGGTCGATGACGGTGTCGTGGTGCTCGGCGATCAGGTCGAGCATGTAGTGCAGCGCCGAGAGCATCCCCAGCCCGAGCAGGTCGATCTTCACCAGCCCCGCCGAGGCGCAATCATCCTTGTCCCACTGCAGGATCGACCGGCCCTTCATACGGGCCCACTCGACCGGCACCACCTCCGACACCGGCGTCCGCGACAGCACCATCCCGCCGGAGTGGATCCCGAGATGCCGCGGGAACCCCTCGATCCGGGCGGCGAGGCCGAGCACGTCACGCGGGATCCCATGCTCGTCCTGTCCGGCGGTCGCGGCGACCCCGCCCCACCGGTCGGCGGCCTTGGCGAACGCGTCCTGCTGCCCGGGGCTGTAGCCGAGCGCGCGGGCGGAGTCCCGGATCGCCGACGGCGCCCGGTAGGTGATCACGTTCGCGACCTGCGCAGCATTCCGGCGCCCGTGCGTGTCGTAGACGTACTGGATGACCTCGTCGCGGCGATCGGACTCGATGTCGACGTCGATGTCCGGGTAGCCGTCACGGTCCGGGGCGAGGAACCGTTCGAACAGCAGCCCGTAGCGCACGGCGTCGACGCTGGTGATCCGCAACGCGAAACACACCGCGCTGTTCGCCGCCGACCCGCGGCCCTGGCAGAGGATCCCGGCTTCGCGCGCGAACCGCACGATGTCCCACACGATCAGGAAATACCCCGGGAACCCCAGCTCGGTGATCACGTCGAGTTCGTAGTCCAGCTGCGCGTACGCCCGCGGCGCGTCCTCCCGCGTTCCGTACCGTTCCCGCGCACCGGCATACGTCAGGAATCGCAGGTAGGAGGCCTCGTCGTGCCCGTCCGGGACCGGGAACGGCGGCAGCTCCGGCGCGACCAACGTGAGGTCGACCGCGCACTCCACCCCCAGCAGCGCCGACCGCTGCACCGCGCCCGGATAACGGGCGAAGATCTCCGCCATCTCCTCCCCCGACCGCAGGAACTGCATTCCCGCCGCCGGCAGCCAGCCCTGCATGTCCTCCATGCTCCGCCGCGCCCGGATCGCCGTGACCGCGTCCGCGTACACCGCGTCCTGCGGGGCCGCGTAGTGCGCGTTCGTCGTCGCCACCGTCGCCAAACCCAGCTCGGCCGCCATCCCCGCCAGCAGGTCGTTGTGCGTCGAATCCAGCGGCAGACTGTGATCGATCAGCTCGACCGCGACCGAATCCTGCCCGAACCGGTCCACCAACACCCGCAGCTCCTCCGCGGCCGCCGACGGGCCGGACTCGGTCAGCGCGCGCCGGACCGCGCCCTTACGGCAACCGGTGAGGACCTGGACGTGTCCGCGCAGGTCCTCCACCACCTGATCCAGCTCGTACCGCGGGGCGCCCTTCTCCCCCGCCAGCTGCGCGGTCGAGATCGTCCGGCACAACCGCTGATACCCCTCCAGCCCGCGGGCGATCACCAGCAGGTGCGTCCCCGCCGGGTCAGGCACCCCGTTCTGCGGGCCGGTCAGCCCCAGCGACAACTCCGCGCCGAACCCCGTCCGGACGCCGAGCTCTTTCGCGGCCTCGGCGAACCGCACCGCTCCGTACAGGCCGTCGTGGTCGGTCAGCGTGATCGCGTCCAGCCCCAGCCGCGCCGCTTCCTCCACCAGCTCCTCCGGATGACTCACCCCGTCGAGGAAGCTGAAGTTCGAATGACAGTGCAGCTCGGCGTACGGCGTCCGCGCCAGGGCGCCACCAGTGTCATCCGATCGCGGCGTCATCAAGTCCGGCGGCGGACCCGCATACCCCTCACGCTTCCGCGACCACGCCGGCGCGTCATTACCGTCACCCGCCGGTGGACGGCCCGACGCGATCCTCTCCAGCTCCGACCAGCTCGCCGGACCACCACTCCACGCCATCGACCACTCCACGACACACCAGAGGAGCCGTGGGGAAGACAGCACCAGCATCGAACATCTGTGCGAGAATGCGTCCTGCCTGCAACTTTGTCAAATCCAGAACGAGCAAAGTTGCATCCATCACAACAGGCGCCGTGGCCGACCAACCGCTGGCAAGCAGCGTCCCCAGTTCGGCTGGCACCGGACCCCGAGGATGGCGGGTCTGCCTAAGCTGTGCGCATGACCCAACAGCGGTTGACGTCGATCGAGATCGAGGGTTTCACGTCGATCCGTTCGGCGCGCGTCGAACTGGGCGCGATGAACGTGCTCATCGGCGCGAACGGCGCGGGCAAGAGCAACTTCGTCCAGGCCTTCGAGCTGCTGGGCAGGATCAGCGAAGATCTGCTGAACCTGTTCGTGGGACGCAACGGCGGCGCATCGGCGCTGATCAACGACGCCGCCGACACCCTGCGGATCAGCCTCAAACTGGAGGCGCCGCCCAACAGCTACCAAGCCCATCTGGCGGCGGCACCCGGCGAAGAACTGATCTTCGACGAAGAAGTCATCTCGTACCACGGCCCCGGCCACGAACAGCCTTGGACGAAATCGATCGGACGCGGGCACCGGGAAAGCCGACTCAACGACGTCGTCGAGGAACGTGGAAGCAACTCGGTGGCTTCGCACATCACCGAGTTGCTTCAGGGCTGCCGCGTCTACCACTTCCACGACACCAGCGTCGACGCGCCGGTGAAGCGCCTTTCCCCGACTGCGGACAACTTGGCCCTGCGCGCGGACGCGGGCAACATCGCCGCGATCCTGCTGCGACTCCGCGACAGCGAAGACCGGGCGGACAAGGTCGCGTATCGCCGGATCGTCGGCGCCATCAGGCTGGTCGCCCCGTTCTTTCGCGACTTCGTCCTCCAACCGGATAGCACCGACCGCATTCTGCTTCGCTGGAGCCAGCAAGGTTCGGACACGATCTTCTCAGCCAACCAGATGTCCGACGGAACCCTGCGTTTCGTCTGCCTCGTCACACTGTTGCTGCAACCGGAACTCCCAGCCTTGCTCGTGCTCGACGAACCGGAACTCGGTCTGCACCCGATGGCCATCGTTCAGCTAGCGGACATGCTGCGATCCGCCTCGACACGCAGTCAGGTCCTGATAGCTACGCAGTCGGTGACGCTGATGAACCAGTTCTCCGCCGAAGACCTGATCGTCGTCGAGCAGCGGAACGGCGATTCGGTCTTCACCCGGCCCAACAAGGCCGCCCTGCAACCCTGGCTCAACGAGTACTCGCTCGGCGAACTCTGGGAAAAGAACATTATCGGCGGACGGCCGGGCTCAATGGGCAGTGCCCTCGATCCTCAATGAAGCCTGCAGGCGCCGGTCCGGCAACCGCCTGCGGCAGCGCCACGCTGATGTCCCGCGACATCGTCGACTACAGCGGGTTGCCCGCTGCCGGTGAAGAATGCGTGACACGCCGTAGAGTCGTCGCCAGCACGTATGTTTAGCGCGCGAAGATCGGCCACGGGCCGGCGAACACGACGACCTGGCTTGCTGGCATCAGGCCCGGTCTCGTCCCATTTCGACCCGCCGCGAACCCGCTGATGCCAGCCTTGGACCGCGCCGCCGGCCGCCGCTCGGTCCGGGCGCTTCTCGTCGACGACGAGGGTTCCCTGGTTCTGATCAGGCGGACGAAACCCGGTGAGGATCCGTACTGGACCACCCCCGGCGGCGGGGTACTGTCCGGGGAACAGCCCGACGATGCCCTCCGGCGAGAGCTCCGGGAAGAACTCGGCGCGACCGCCTCCATCGGCGGCGCCCTCACCCCCTCGACTCCGAGCGTCGCCAGCGACCCATGCCAGACAATCTATCTCGCCCGTCTCCGTACTCTCCGGCCGGAAACCCGATCCGGTCCGGAATGGACAGAGCAGGCCAGCGGCACCTACACGATCGCTATCGTGCCGATCACCGACCTCGCGACCATCAACCTCAAGCCAACCTGGCTGCGCGACCTGACAAGCGCCAACGCGGCCGCCCTGATCGCCGCCGCCAGCCTGCTGTGAGGAACGAACCCTCCCCGTTCGTGAGCAAAGGCGACGAGTTTGGGCCTCGTCATGCGCGGACTGAGCGAAGTCGCGCTGGAAGTTGCCGCGTGATGCCACCGCAACAAGCCGCAGGCCGACGCGCCCTACGACGACAACGTCTTCGCCTACTGACTGGCACGACACTGCCCACGATCGGACAGCGGGCGGCCTTCCTCCGCACGCATCCATCCCTCAGCGGCACTGCGGACGCATCGCGCGACAACTCAACGTCCCGAAGGCCCTCGTGAAAAACCGCGGCGGACGCCACCGGCCGCTGCGTGCCGAGGGCCGTGAGCATCTACGACGACCGCTCAGCGCCGCGAACGGCGACTCGAGCCGATCACGGTTCACGATTCACGGTTCCGAGAATCCACGAGCCCGGAGCCCCCGTAGGAGAATGGCCTGACCAACCTGTCCCGGAAGAAAGTGTCTGATAGAACCGCCTTCACACGCGCCGTGCTGGAATGCGCACAGAGTGGTCGACACCTAACCGCCGACGCGTCGCCGAAGCTCCCAGGGACCACGTTCTGCTTCTGTCTTGGGATTGACCAGTTTCTGTCGTGTACTTGCCGCTTCGTACACACCGATGATCATTGGTATGGCGACCTCGACAACGAAGCGGTATGCAGTCTCCGCCGCCGCGCAGAACGGCTGGTGCTGCCGTCTGCATGTGCCCCTGGATCCGTACGGCGTGGTGTGCGCGTCTCTGGAAGCCGCCGCCCGGCAACAGAATATCCCGATCACGGCTGTAGCCCGGGGCAGCACAGGCGGACGTCACCGAGATCGTGCTGCTTCGCGACCCGAGCGCGCGGTTCGGGACTTCTCTGGGGGGAAGCCAGCCTGAGCAAGGGTTCATTTTTTTGAGTTTCAGCAGCTCATTGGCTATTTCAGCGAACGGTAGCGAGCACGACAGGTGTTATGCAAGCACGAGTTGGGGCCATCCAACGATTGGGGGATTTCGAGGGTGCCGACCGCGTCCGGGTATGTCGAGGTCGCGACTGCGGCCGACGCGTGGACCTGTTCCATGCGATTACCGGCGATGTCGTTCGACTCGGTCCAGACCATCTTGAAGAACCTCGCCCGCAACCATGACTGGCCGGTGAACGCCTTGATCTTCGGTGGTGCCGACGAGCCGGTGACCGAGATCGAGCTTCATCGGGATCCCAGCGTGACGCACGGGGTGCCGAACGTACCGCGATGTTGGGCGGCCGTTCGAAGGCTAGCTGCCGAGACTGGCTGGATCACGTCGCCGCGCAACGCCCCGTCCAGGGGGATCATGGTGGGCTTGGGCTTGCGGAAGGGCTACGACCCCGGAGCACCTCAGTACGAGCCGAGCGAGGTGACCAGTCGACTTGCCACGACGGGAACGGAGCGTACGTGCCACACGGCGCGTCTGGTGTCGGCGCGTCTGGTCAGTGGCAAGGTGCGCGACCACGATGAGGTCGGTGTGGCCGTCCGTGGCCAGGTCGATCTCCTGCCGGTCATCACTGAGCTGGCATACAGGTTCGCACAAGACCGCTTCGTGGTCACCGACTTCACCGGCCGACGCACCTACGCCATGAAGCGCCGTTCCCGGGGTTGAGTATGAGTAGCAGCGGCCGGCGTCGTGGCGACGTTCCGGTCCTAGAGCCTGCGTATTTCTTGCGCGCTCTAGTCGTTGGCAGTGGTACCGGTCGCACGTGAGTCGTCCGGCGGAATCATCTCGACAGTTTTGATCTCGCCGAGGTCGTTTGCGGCCTGGTTGACCGTCTCCAGATGTGGGTTGCGATCGCCAAGGGGATTGTCTTCAGCCCCTGTCTTTTCTTCTGAGGTTGGGCTGTTCTCGTCAGGTGCTTGCCACTTGCGTAGCCGGTAGAGCTCTTTAGGCGTGGGCTCCGGACGAGGTGACTCGGTACCGGAGCTCTCGGTGTATAGGCGGCTTACCCGCTCCAGCCTCTCGTGAAGCAGTTGGCTATGCAGATCCTTCAGTTGTAGGTCCCGCTCTGCGATGTCCTGGCGATGCCGTTGCCACGTCATAATCAGTTCAAGCAAGCGGTGCAATGCGTAGAGCGCGGTCACCCCGTAGCCAACCGGTGCAGAACTGCGGGCGAGATCGCCGAGCACAGTTATCCACGGGCTTGCCAGGGACGTCCGTACAACCCTGACTTGAGCTGGCGGCAGCGCACGCCCTGTCGGTGAGTCCCCAATACGCGAAGGTGTAATAGCTGTGGCGTATCGAGCTAAGGCCAGCAGCGCAGTGACATTCCGCTCGTAATCCTCCAGAGACGGCTGCTCGCCAAGGTTTACTGACAGGTACAGCAGCTCGGCGCCGGTTCTCGTGCTTGTCTCAGCTGAGGTCGTCACCTTGCCATCGTGCCCGACCTCGCCGATGTGCGATGCGCAACACGCTGAGCAGGAGGTCCTGGTCGACTCCCACCGCGCCCAGGTCGCGGAGGCAGCGCCGCGCGATCATGTTCTGGGTCGGTCTCAACGACCAGGCCACCACTCCGGTCGAGTGCCAGCCTTACGAACAACCGATCCGGAACTGGCTGGAAAGCGCCGCGCCCGGCGACGACGTCGTTGAGATCTGGTTCTTTCGCCCCGAAATCCCGATCTGGGAACCGTCCAAACCACGCGGCGGGCAGGACATCGTGGTCGACGGCGGCGTCATCCTGCGCAGTGGCCAGGCATACCGGCTGGTGCTGGAAATCCACGATGCTTTCTGTCACTGCGCTTGGTGCCAGGACGAACCCAGCGTCGCCGGCGAAGCGGAATGGGTGGCCAACCCCGCTGCGTTCGGCTGACCTGACCATCCCACCAAAACGACACGAGAAGAGCGGTGATCCGCCCGTCGCGGCGGGGCGACGCACTCTGCACCGGCGCGACGGTGGGGGACAAGCCGGAAAGCGCGGCTTGCCCCCACCGGCGCGCCGGTGCTCACCGAGTGCGCCCCGCCGCAACGGGACGCACCCCCGGTGTTAGGCGCAGCCGCGTCAGCACGGTGGTGACTGCGTGAGTTCACGACATCGACGTCCACCTGTGTCGGAGGTGTCCCCGTGTCGTGGCATTGAGTGCCGCGCGGCCGCATGGAGCGCCGCAGGACGTTCCGATTCCCTGAACCGGGATTGCCAGGCGTGCCGCAGTTCCCTGAAAACAGCCGAGAGGTACCACATGGACATCATGGACCAGGCCAGCGACCTGATTCTCTGCCGACACCCCCGATACGGGTTCGTCATCGCGGGCACACTGCACCGAGACGTCGCGGCCCTGCTGGGCAAGTACGGCTTCACCCTCAACGAGGCCGGTTTCTTGGCGCTGCCGCTTGACACATCCGAAGACCGAGGTCACGACCTGCTCGGCTGCGCCGCGCAGGTACTCGCCATGACCGGGCACAACTTCAGTGTCCTGCCTGACAAGATCACCGTCGAGTGGGCACGGGCCCAGGAGGCGATCAGTGCGCTGTTCAGCGGCCGGAAACGGCTACTGGCCATGGTTCGCCGCGCACACATCATCCCCGGCTGCCTGCCCGTACCCAGGATCCGCGTGCCCGCAGACCGGGACGAGTTCAATGTGGAAACCCACGCGGTCTACCAGAACCTGTTCAGCGAACACGGCTACCGCGCACCCCGCTGGGTGACCGCGCGCGACAGCTGCACACACCTGCCAGCCGACACGATCCTGGCGATCTACGAGGCGCTCTACCGCTGGTACCAGTTCCTGAACGCCGCTCTTCGCCATATCGACGGCAGGACCAAGGAAAGCCCCTACGACCTCCAGTGGTGCTCCGAAGGTCTCGACGCGGCCATCGACGCCGTCGCGTCGGCGCCCGAGCATGACGTCGTGATCGAACCAGCGACAGTGGCCGAACTACGCGACGGTGACCAGTTCAGTCTGGACGCCAGGCCAGCACTGGTACCTGTGTGTCCGGGACGACCCCGCGGACGCCGCCCTCGCTGCCTTCACCGGCGAGCACGACGTTGACGGCGCACCGCTGCGCGAACATCTCGACGCCGAGCGTGGGCAGGCGTGTTTGGTCCGGCGTGACCTCACCGCACACCCTTAGACCACTGATCTCTGATCTGATCTGACCTGCCCGTCCCTCTGACGGCTCACCCACACCTTCGAGGCAAACCGCCCGGCTCATGCCCGGGCCCGGGGGGCCGCCTAAACAACGGCAGCACTGAGAAGACCTGACTTCCCGCCGGCAGCTCTCGCCGTTCCGCGAAGGCCCGGTGCCGGTTCCCCGTGAACCAGCACCGGGCCTTTTCGCGCTGTTCGCCTTCCGCCCCCTGACGGCACCTGCTCGTGTTCCGTGCCTACGCATGAAAGGACCCACGTGAGAACACCAGCACACCACGCACCTACTGCGCCTCCGGGCGGTCCGCCGTGACCCCGCTCCTGGATCGTCCGCTGGAACATCCCCTCGCCGACCGCGTCCCTGAGCAGATCGCGCAGGACGCCGTCGATCTGGCGCAAGCCGCGCTCGGCTTGCAGCGTCCGGCTACGCCGCCCGGCGCGTTGTCGCTGGCCTCGGTCCGGGGCCAGGCACCGCCGCGTGTCGTGCTCGGATTCGGCCTGGGCGTCGACTCCAGCGTTATGGTGACACTTCACTGCTGTCGCAGAGGTCCCTAGCCAACGCCAGCTTCGCTGTGTTTGGCGTGTTCAGATCCCGGAGGATCTCAACCTTGCTCATGTACAAGACGTCACCGGTGAGAGCGCTCGGCGCACCTGGGCTCGGCGGTGACGAAGCCCAGGTGCTGCGTCGTGCCGGTGTAGGCGACGGGCTGCCGTTCCTACTCGGCCCCGACGGCTCGTACGACCTGGAGTTGAACCGGTTCGTGCGCGAGTTGGACGGGTGGGGTGTGCGCTCGGAACACACGAGAGAGGCGTACGCGCGTGATCTGATGTTGTTCGGCCGCTTCCTCCACGAGCACCGTGGTGGACGGTCCATCTGGGACGCCGGCCAGGACGATCTGCGCGCCTACAAGCGGGCGCGGCGGCGGACCAAGGGCTTCACGGTGTCCGCGTCGACCTGGAACAGGTTCATCGCGGCGCTAGACAAGTGGGTCAAGTGGGCGATACACGAGGAGCTGATCGAGGCCCAGCCGTTCCGCATGGTGGAGAAGACGGTGTTGACGCCCCGCGGGCTGGTACGGGTGCTGTTCAATGCCGAGCGCGAGGTCGAGGACAGCGCCGGGCCGGTGCGGTTCCTGGCCTACGAGGACTACCTGGTGTGGCGGGACGTCGGGTTGCGTGGCCAACTACCCGACGGCTCGCCGGACCCGAGTTGGCGCGGTCGGCACGGCGAGCGCAACGCGGTGTTCGCCGACCTGTTGGTCTGCACCGGGATGCGGCTGAGAGAGGCGTCGAGCCTCCTGGTCACCGAGGTACCGCCGCTGGCGCAGCGGCGGCTGACCGGAGACCTGAACCTGCCCGCGACGATCACCAAGCGCAGCCGGCCGAGGACGGTTTTCGTGTCGCGCCGCGTGCTGCGCGACCTGCACCACTACGTCGACATCGAACGCGACGAACTGGTCGAGCGCCGCCGGGCGGCCGGGGCTTACGGGTGTACGGACGCCTGGATGGGAGTTCGCTCCGCCGGCAAGACTGCTCTGACGCTCGTCGAGGATGGCCGCTCGCGGCCGTACTCGCGGGTGACGATCGAGGAACGGCAGCGACTGTGCCGGGTCGGCGACGACGGTCCGGGTGGTCCGTTGTGGCTGTGGCTCGGTGAGGACGGCTTGCCGCTGTCGCGGTCGACGTGGCAGGCGGTGTTTCGGCGAGCCAACGAACGGTGCGCCCGGTTCGGCCTGGACCTGGTGGTCCATCCGCACGCCCTGCGTCACACATTCGCCGTGCACATGCTCGGGCTGCTGCTGCGCCAGACCGTCCGCGCGTTGCGCATGGAGCCCGGCGAGACCCTGATGAGCCAGCAGGTGAAACGGCTGCTGGTCGGCGACCCGCTGCGCAAGTTGCAGCTACTGCTCGGCCATCGCCAGCGCGAGACGGTCTTCGTCTACCTCGACGTCCTGGACGAGGCGCAGGAGATCGTGCTGTCCGCGCTGCGCGAATGGGATGAACAAGCCGAAGCGCTGAGCAGGGTCCGGCTTGAGGATGGTGCTGCCGCGTGAACCGCACCGAGGGTGCCGGCTCCGGTCGCCGTGGCCGCTGGGCGGCTTTCCCGACCGAGGAGCAGATGCCCGCGCAACCCGCTCCTGTCCCGGACATCGGTCCGCTGGTGCTCCGGCTGCACCTGGATGGCGCCGACCGCACGTTCGACATGTCCGCGTGGCCATGCCCGCGGTTGACCCGCCAGCTTGCCGCGACGCTGCGCACGGTGGCCGCCGACGGACCCGAATCGAGTTACCAGGCGTTCAAGATGAACCTGTTCTCGGTGCGGAAGTTCGTGCGGTTCATCACTGGAGCCGAACCGCAGAACGCCACCGAGGTCGAGTTCAGTGACCTGGAGGCCGAGCACATCGACGCGTTCGAGCAGGCGCTGATCGCCGAGTACGGACCGGACAGTGACCAGCCGCGCATCAGCATCGGTGTGGTGGTCCGGCTGCTCCGCGTGGCGTTCGACGCCAGCCCCACGACGTTCGATCCCGACCTGGCTATCCGGCTGAGGTTCCTCGGACGGGAAACCCGTGCCCGTCAGACGAGACCCTTGGATGCCTACCCGCAGAACGTGTTCGAGGCGATCAGGAACGCCGCGCTGGCGGATGTCCGCGCGATCGCGCGCCGAATACAGGATGGCGAAGCCCGAGCCGCGACGGGCCAGGACCCGAACGTCGGCGGTTGGGATGTGATCGAGAACGTGCTGTGGCACATCGCCCGTCACGGGCCTGTCACGATGCAGTTCCTGCGGCCCCTGGTCGGCAAGAGGCTGGGCAACGGGCGCCCGCTCAACGCGGCGCTCATCCTCACTCGGGAGGACAACGTCGTGTTCCTGATCCTGCTGATCTGCATGACCGGGCTTGAGCCGGAGTGCGCCAAGCGGTTGCAGGCCGACTGCTTGACCAACCCGGCCCGCGGGTTCGTGAGTGTCAACTATGTCAAGCGGCGCGCGCACGGTCGCCGGATCTCTAAGTCCATGCGGGTCAGCGATGGCGGTGCCCTGCACCATCCCGGCGGTCTGATCCGACTGGCGCTGCGGCTCACCGCGCGAGCCCGCGAGTTTAGTGGCAGCACCGATTTGTGGGTCGACTACGGAGACAAGGGCCTGCGGGACTCCTTCCCGCTCGGCGGGCAGGGTCCTTGGGGTCACGTGGACAACTGGCAGAAACGACACGGCATCGACCAGATGACCGACGCTGACGGAACGCCGGTGCGGCTGGATCTGCGGCGGCTGCGCAAGACCTACAAGTCCCAGCAATACCTCAAAGCCACCGGCGTGCTCGCCGACTTCACCCAGGGCCACACCGCCGACGTCGCCGCAAACCACTACGCAAACATCCCCGCCCACGACGAGCTGCACGACCAAGCCGTGGAGAACGGCCTGCGCGAAGCGCTGGACGTCGCGCTGCCGCCGCCGGTGGTACTCGACGAGGACGGCACCCGCCTCGATGCCGGAGAAGGGGACCTGCCACCCGAGCAGGTGCAGGCGCTGCTGTCGCGCGAGAGCGACGTGTTCCTGGCCTCCTGCCGCGACTTCTACGACTCGCCTTTCGGGGCGAAGGGCAAGCCGTGCCCGGTGTCGTTGTGGGGCTGCCTGGAGTGCCCGAACGCGGTGTTCACCACCCGGCACCTGCCGCAGGTTCTGACCTTCCTGGACTTCATCGAGCGCCAGCGGGAGGAGTACCCCGTCAGCGAGTGGAACGTGCGCTACGGCCTGGCGTGGGACCGGATCGTGCGCGGCATCCGGGCCAAGTTCCGAGACGAGCAGATCACCACCGCCCAGACGATCGCCGAAAGCGGTGGGGCACGGTTGCTGCTGCCGCCCGAGTTCTGGGAGGCCGTCGCGTGACCCGCGCCCCCGCACCGCGCCCGTCCGCCGCGCCGGAGCCATCGGCCGATCCCTGGGTGCTGCCCGAGTCCTTGACCACCGAGACAACTGGCCGCGGCCCCCGGTTCAGCGACGACATCTGGGATTTCCGACCGTTCGCGCCCCGCAGCAACGGCTACCTCCGGCTGGACTTCACCGAGCTGCCCGACGAGATCGCGATGCTCACGGCCAAGGAGTTCATCTACTCCCGCATCCACCGCGTGGTCCCGCTGTCCTACGGATCGCGGACCGCCCGACCGATGAAAATCACCAACACCTACAAGGACTTCATCATCGTGCGTCAACTGTTTACCGAGCTCGGCAAGCAGGGCGTGACGCGCTTGGCGCAGGCCCGCCAATCCCACCTGGACGCGACCGCACGCGTCTGGCGTGAGACCTGTGTGCCAAACACGCTGGCTGTCCGGATCGGCGTCATCCAGCACCTGGAGGCGCACAGCCCGTACCTGACCGCGGACCGCCTCACCGTCGTGCCCTGGAAGGGCCGCCCGGCCACCCAGGTCGCCGGGCGGCGACCGGACGAGGAGAACAGCACCCCGCGCATCCCCGAGCCGATCATGGCTCCACTGCTGCGCGCCGCCCTGTTCTACGTCCAGACCGCCAGCCGGGACCTCCTGGCCGCCCAGCGGGAAATCGCCGACCTGGAGCAGGCCCGAGCAGGCGGCCGGTGCCGGCATGGCGAGGCTGTCACCAAGATCGAGGCGTTCCTGGACCGCCGCCGTCAGGAGGGGCGAGGTGTTCCCGCACTGCCGCTGTACTGCCTGGCCCAGCGCCCGACCGCGCCGGTTGTCGACGGCGTCGTGCAAGCCCCGAACGCCGCTCTCGTCGCCCTGATGAGCGGAACCAACAGCTTCCAGGGGCATCCGACACGGCTGATGGAGCAGATCGGCGCCGAGATCGGCTACGAAGAGGGTGGTCTGGACACGCCGATCTCGACGTGGCCGGACACCGGGCGACCCTGGCGAGGGCGGCTGAATCACCGCAGCCTGCATGACGAACTGCACCACCTGCGCACCGCCTGCTGGGTGCTGGTGGCTTACTTGTCAGGACTTCGGGACATGGAAGTCCTGGAGCTGGCGCGGGACTGCGCTGTCACCACCACCGCCGTTGACGGCCGGACCCGCTACAAGCTGCGCGGCCGGGTCTTCAAGGGCCGCAAGCTCACCGGTGACGAGGCCGAGTGGGTCGTGCTCGACGCCGTTCACGAGGCGATCGACGTCCTGCTGCAGATCAACGACGACCCCACGCATCTGTTCGGTTACCGGCTCTGGCCCGCCAGCAAGCCACGGCTGGCGAACAAGCTCACCGAGCGCCTCGGTGGTTTCCGGGACCACGTCAACGAGCTGTTCGGTACCCAATCGTCCGACGGGGTGGCCGAACCGTTCGTCCCCGCCGACGGGGAACAGCAGTGGGTGTTCACCACCCGGCAGTTCCGGCGGAGTCTGGCCTGGCATATCGCACACCAGCCCTTCGGTGTGGTCGCCGGTGCCCGGCAGTACCACCACGCCAAGGTGACCATGTTCGAGGGCTATGCCGGGACCTCAGCATCTGGGTTCGCCGCCGAGGTCGCCGCCGAGGAGGCGGTCGCCATGCTCGACTACGTGGAGGATCTTTACCGGGATTGGAACACCGGCGCCCAGTCCGGCGGTGGGGCGGCCGAGCGGATCAACGCCGAGTTCCAGCGCATTCGGCGCGAGCTGGGTGATCTCCCCGGCGTCGTGTCCGACGAGCTGCGGCTGCGGACGATGCTTCGGCATCTCACCAAGACGCTGCATCCCGGCGTGCTCAACGACTGCTTCTTCAACGCGGCGACCGCGGTCTGTGTCAAGCGAGCCAAGGTCGTCGGGCAGCCCGTTCCGCAGCACAACATGTGCCTGCGCTGTCCGAACGCCCGACGGTCCACAGTGCACCGGCCCCGGCTGGCCGCCGCCCGCAATCAGGCCCTGGATCTCCAGGCGTCCTGCGAGAAAGCCGGTCCGGTCCCGAAACTCCAGCAGGTCGCGCTCACCGGCTACATCACCGAGCTCGACCAGCTCATCGGTGATCTCGACAGCGAGGAGGCGCAGGCGTGACCCGCGTCGCTACCCAAGTCCGCCTGGAGCAGGCGCTGACCCGGCTGCTCGCCGGTCAGCCGACTGTGACCGACGGCGAGCTGACGGTCTCCAACCTGTGCCGGGAAGCCGGTGTGGGCCGCGACTCGTTCTACCGCTCGCCTCCGGAGTTCAAGGACGCCGTTGTTGCGGCACAAGCGAATCGAGAAGCCCAGCAACCTGAACTCGTCGCGCTGCGCGAGGAGATCACCGCCCTCAAGCGGGAACGCAAACAGACCGCCAGCGACCACGCCGCCACCGTGCGGGAACTGGAGGAGACGATCAGGGTCTACGCCAACCAGATCCAGGTCCTCGCCCTGCGCAACTCGGAGTTGGAGGACCAGATCCGACATCTGGCGCACCACGATCCCGACGTGATCTCGCTTCACACCCGGAGGTGACCCCCGTCCACCGACGCTGTGACACCGAGAGCGGCCGGGCGGTTTCTAGATGGCGAGCTGTTCGAGGGCGGCGAGGTACGCCTCGGTGTAGGTCGGGAATTGGGCGACGCCGTCGAGCAGGGTGTCGATGGAGATCTGGGCGCGGATGGCGAGGGCGGCGGTGTGGATCCATTCCCCGGCTTGGGGTGCGATGGCCCAGGCCCCGATGAGCGTCCGCTGGGTGCGGTCGGCGATGAGACCGAGGGTGCCGTCGGGGTCGGTTTCGTAAGTCCAGGGTCGCGCGATCGAGTCGGCGAGGTCGAGTTCGGTGGTGGCGATGTCGAGGCCACGCTGGCGGGCTTGGTCGGTGGTCAGGCCGACAGCGGCGATCTCGGGTTGGGCGAACACGACGCGGGGGATGCCGCTGTAGGTGGTTTGGCGGGGTGTGCCGAGGATGTTGTCGGCCACGACCCGTCCTTGGTACATGGCGACGTGGGTGAACAGCGCGACCCCGGTGACGTCGCCGAGCGCCCAGAGGCCGGCGGTGACGCGGCAGTGCTCGTCGACCTCCAGCGCGCCGCGCGGGTCCGGTGTGACCCCGACAGTCTCCAGGCCGAGCCCGTGGGTGCGGGGGCGGCGTCCGGTGCCGAGCACGACGACGTCGGTGCGCACGGTGGTGCCGTCGTCGAGGTCGATCACCGTATCGGCGCCGTCGCGGCGCGCGGCGGTGGCCTGCCGGCCGAGACGGACGTCGATGCCGTCGGCGCGCAGGTGGGTGGCGACGATGTCCCCGACACGGGGGTCTTCCCGGTCCAGCAGCCGGTCGCCGCGCTGGATCAGGGTGACCCGAGCGCCCATGCGAGCGAGGAATTGGCCGAGTTCGATCCCGACGGCGCTGCCGCCGATCATCACGATCCGCTCGGGGATCTCGCGCAGGGTGGTAGCTTCCCGGTTGGTCCATACGCTGACCTCGTCCAGGCCCTCGATGGGTGGGTGGATCGCGTCGGAGCCGGTGGCGATCACCACGTGCTCGGCGGTGAGTTCCCGGCCACCGGCCCGTACCCGCCACGGGTCCCGGCCCACCAGGGCTGCGGTGGCCTTGATAACCGTGACGCCCTGCTTCTCGTATCCGGTGACCTGCTCTGTGTCGTCGAGGTGGCGGATCATGTAGTCGCGGTAGTCTCGCAGTGCCGCCCAGTTCTGCGCCGGAGTGGACAGGCCGGCCGCGTGGGCGGCTTCGGCGCGGGCCTCGGGTGGGCGCAGCAAGGTTTTGGACGGGATACACGCCCAGTAGGCGCACTCCCCGCCGATCAGTTCCTGCTCGATCAACGCGACCCGCCGTCCGCCCGCGTGCAGGCGCGAGGCGGCGGTCTCGCCGCCCGGTCCGGCGCCGATCACGATTACATCGAAGTCCGTACTCACAGTGGCTGTCCCTTCTCGGTGATGGCGGTTCGGGCGGCGCAGGTGGGCGTCAGCAGCACCCGCCGGGCTCGGGCTCCTCGGATTGAGCGGCGTCCAGCTGCCGGCCGAGTTGATAAGCGTCGGCGACTGGGAGGACCGATCCGCCGGGGTGCTCAGCGAGCCAGGGCGCCGCGGCGTCGGCGTCGGCGAAGAAGTGCACGTGGTTGCAGAAGGAAGCCCGTACGGAGACCAAGTCGTCAGGCGTGACGATGGAGACCATCGCGGTCTGGGGCTCGACATCCCTGACTCGGTCGGGCTCGACGGTGAGCCGTATCGGGGCACCGGTGCTGTGGCAGGGGGATTCAACCTGGGCGGATTGGCCGAGGGTGGCGGGGAAGATGAGGGTGTCCAGGGCACACCAGGTGTAGAGCTGGTGGCCGTCGACGGTGAAACGGTGCGGGGTCGGGCGCAGCGTGATGCCGTAGCCGACGATCCGTCCGGCGTCGTCGTATTCGGTGTCGCGCAGTCGGCCCACCGCCTGCGCAACCTCGTCACCGGCGCGGCCGGTGGCGGCCGCGAGGTCGGCAATCGTGAGGGGTTCGCCGCGGGCCAGTTGCCGCAACAGCGGCTGCCATAGCCATCCGGCCGGGCTGTCCTGGCGGGAGAAGACACTATCCATAGTGGACACCACGGTGTCCAGGTCATTCGTCATCGGGATTGTCCTTCCGAGAGCAGGGTTTCAGGAGGCGCAGCAGGAGAGTTTGGACACGTCGCGGGTGAAGGTTTGGGCGGCGAGTTTGATGCCCTCCGCCATCGTCAGATAGGGGCACCACAGGTCGGCCATCTCGTGCACCGTCATCTGGTTTGCCAGCGCATAGACAGCGGTGGCGATGACGTCCCCGGCGCCCGCGGCGAGCACGTGCGCGCCGAGCAGCCGCCCGGAGCCTTGTTCGGCGACGAGCTTGATCGCGCCGCGGGTGTCGCGGTTGACCAGCGCCCGCGGCACGTACTCCAGCGGCAGCACCCGGCACTTACAGGCGTAGCCCTGCTCCACCGCTTGGACGTCGGTCAGCCCGGCGGAGGCGAGACTGGGCGTGGTGAAGGTGACCGCGGGCAGGTGATGGTAGTCCAGGGTGCGCCCGGCGTCGCCGAAGGCGTTGTCGACCACGACGCTGCCATGGGCCCCGGCGACGTAGACGTACTGCGGGTGCCCGGTGACGTCCCCGGCCGCCCAGACGCGCGGGTTGTCGGTGCGCAGATACTCGTCGACGACCACCTCCCCGCGATGCCCGGTCTTCACGCCCACCGCGTCGAGATTGAGCCCGGCGGTGACCGGGTTCCGCCCAGTCGCGAGCAGCAGCCGCTGCCCAGTCACCCGCTGCCCACCGGCGGTGACGACGACGCCCGAACCATCGGCCTCAACCTCAGTGGCGCGCTCGGCGATCACGGCGATGCCGTCGTCAGCGAACACCCCGGCCAGCAGGCCGGCGAGTTCCGGTTCGGTGTGCGGGGCGAATCGGCCCACGATGCTCACTCGGACGCCGAGGTGGGCGAACAGTTGCGCCTGCTCCAGCCCGACGTAGCCGCCGCCGACGACGACCAACGACTCGGGCAGTTCGGTCTGCTCCATCGCGGTGGTCGAGGTCAGGTAGTCCACCCGGTCGGCTCCGTCGAGGCCGTCGGTACGCGGGGTGGAGCCGGTGGCGATCAGGTAGTGCTCGGCCTCGACCCGGACGTGGCCGCCGTCATGCAGGTTCACCTCCAGCGCCGGTCCCTCGATGAACCGGGCCTCGCCGGGCAGGATCTCCCACCCGTACTCGGCGGCCAGGTCGACGTACTTCTCCGCCCGCAACCCTGCCACCAGCGTGTCCTTGCCACCGATCAGCGCGGCGGCGTCCACCGGGCCCGCGCTGGTGGAAATCCCCGGAAAGTGCTGGTCCAGCGCCACATGGCGGGCCTCGGCCGCGGCCAGCAGTGCCTTCGACGGCACACAGCCGACGTTGACGCACGTCCCGCCAACGGTGCCGCGCTCGATCATCACCACGCTCTTGCCCTTGCCGCGGGCCGCGATCGCCGCCGCGAACGCACCCCCACCCGAACCGATCACCGCCAAGTCGTACCGCACCAGCGATCTCCTCCCACTGACATATTCGTCTTCCCGGATGCATAGATGCTAACCTAAGATTCGTACATCCGGATACGACAGACACTCGATGTGAGGACGGCGACCGTGGCCGACGCTTCCGAACGCAGCAGCACGCTGCTGCCCACCGAGCCGAACGGGGTGGAGATGATGGCGAAATTCTTCCGCGCCCTCGGCGACCCCGCCCGGCTGCGGCTGCTGGAGTTCCTGCTGCACGAGGAACACGCCGTGGGCGAATGCGTCACGCACATCGGCCTGTCCCAGGGCCGGGTGTCCAGTCACTTGGCCTGCCTGTCCGACTGCGGCTACGTGCAGCTGCGCCGCCAAGGCCGCTTCGCCTACTACCGGGTCACCGACCCCCGCGTCGCGGAACTGGTGCTGCTGGCGCGCTCGCTGGCCGCGGACAACGCCGCCGCCCTCGCCGCGTGCATGCGCATCACCGCCCCGAACGCCTGACCAGCCGAGGAGACCGCCTCCATGTCGACCAACCCCGGCTCCGAGAGCAAGCGCACCGCGCTCGCCGCCGCCGGTTTCCTCCTGGTCCCCATCGTGTGTTGCGGCCTGCCGGTGCTGATCGCCGCCGGAGCCCTTGGCGCGGTGGGCTCGGTACTGGGCAACCCCTGGGTCATCGGCACCGCCGTCGTGGTGGTCCTCGCCGCGGTGACGCGGTTCGCGCGCCGGCGCGTCACCCGACACGGCGCCACCCGAGACAACTCGTGCTGCCCGCCCGTGCCACCCGCCCGCGACCAGCCCGATCGGCCACACGAGTCCTCCCACCCCAACCAGGAGTCCTGACCCATGCCTGACGCACCCGCCCCGACCGGACCTGCCGCGCCGCGCTCTCGTCGACGACTCGTCACGATCGCGCTGACCGTTATCGCCGTCGTCGGGATCTCCGTCGTGCTGTATTCGGCGTTTTCCCCGTCGAGCAAGCAGACCGCGTCCCCACCCGCTGCCGACGGCAGCGCAAAGGCCGGGACCACTGCCGCTGCGGGAGCGTTCACCGCCCGAACCCTGCAGGGCGTGCAGGTCGCGGTGCCCGGCTCGCGGCCCAGCGTGCTGTTCTTCTTCTCCGTCGGGTGCGGCGGTTGCGGT
Source organism: Amycolatopsis roodepoortensis (assembly GCF_024628825.1). Lineage (NCBI taxonomy): Bacteria > Bacillati > Actinomycetota > Actinomycetes > Pseudonocardiales > Pseudonocardiaceae > Amycolatopsis > Amycolatopsis roodepoortensis. Next base: position 360,734 of record NZ_CP102415.1, on the reverse strand, counting down.
CCGGCCACCCACACCCTCGCCCAGGTCCAGCAGGCGGTCGGCACGAAGGCGAACTTCGTCGCCGTCGACATCGGCCCCGGCGAAACCGAGCAGGACATCACAGACTTCCTCACCGCCAACCAGGCCACCAGCCTTGCCTACGCCAGCGACAGCAACGCCACCCTGATCAGCGCCTACCAGGTCACTCAGCTGTCCACCGCCGTCGTGCTGGACGCCTCCGGCAAACCGGTGTTCCGCGCTGTCGAGCCCACCGCCGATCAGATCCGTGCCGAACTGGCCAAGGTGAGCGCGTGATCGGCCCGCTGTTGGCGCTCGCCTTCGGCGCCGGGATGCTCGCCCCGGTCAACCCCTGCGGCTTCGCCGTACTGCCCGCCTTCCTCGCCTACGCCGTCGACACCGGCGACGGCCAGGCGGACGCGCGGCCCGGCGCTTTGTCCCGGCTGGCCGGTGGCCTGCGCGCCGGGCTCGCGCTGACCGCCGGGTTCGCCGGCACCTTCACCGCCATCGGACTACTACTCGCCCTCGGCTTGCGTTCCCTGACCGGTGTCATCCCGTGGCTGGCCGCCGCGCTCGGCGCGATCCTGGCCGTGGGCGGCCTGGCCATGGTCGCCGGCGGACACCTGCCGCTGCGGCTACCCACCCGCCGTTCCGGCACCCCGCGGCAGGGGCCCAGAGGCATGGTGGCCTTCGGCGCCGGGTACGCACTGGCCTCCGCCTCCTGCACGCTCGCGGTGCTGCTCGCGGTCGTCACCCAAGCCCTGGCCAGCACCAACATCTCCGGCGTCCTGGTCGTATTCGCCGCCTACGCCGCCGGCTCCGCCACCCTGCTGCTGTCCCTCGCGCTATTCGCCGCATTCGCCAGCGGCCTGATCAACCGGTTCCTCCGACGGCTGCTGCCCCACATGAACCGCATCACCGGCGCCGTGCTTGCCCTTTCCGGCGGCTACCTACTCCTTTACTGGCTGCCACAACTACTCGGCGGGCACCCCGGCATCGGCGCACTCACCGGCGTCGTCGGCACCGTGTCAGCCTGGATCACCGGACACCAACTTGCGATCGCCATCACCGCACTCGGCCTCATCCTCGTCACCGCGATCGCCACCCTCACCCGCCGCGAACGCCGCCACACCACCACCGACACCGCCGACGACTGCTGCGCACCCAGGCCACAGCCCGAAGAAAATGCGGACCAGGTAGGAGGACCCGGCAGCAGGTGACCTGCCTGCCGGGATCCAACTGGCACGCGGGCCTCTACGATGCGAGCCCGAGGCGGCCGGATTGTCCCCATGGGAGTCCGGCAGGCGGCAAAGCCTTGCTGTAGAAGCAAACCACCACAGTCGACGACGCAGGGCTGCGGACTCTGCATGCCTCCATCTTCACGGAGAATCGCGCAAGCATCGCCCCGCACCACGCCGCCGGTTGCTGAACCGTCGGCATCCGCGAACGCATCGCCCAGCGGGGCGGCGTCTGGCACAACACAGTCTTTTATCGAACGCCGCTCAGCCGTCCGATGATCGGTCGGCCCAGTCTGACTGGACATTTGCCGCAACGAGTGGCCATTCCGCAAAGGCTCGGCTACCGCCAGTTCGCAACGCGGCCATCAAGAGTTCAGTGAGACATGAGGGTCCTTGAGCGGCTACTTCACCGTTCGATGATCGGGCAGATCGATCTGTTCGGTTCCGACTCGGTATCGGCTGCCACGGCGGTGTCCCGACTGGCGGTGAGGCTCGCACGCAGCGCCAGCAATTCGGTAATGGTGTTGTCGATCTCCGCGATCCGGGCGTCGAGTAGATCCCGTACGGCTCCGCACGGGGTGGGACCGGCACGGCGGAGGGTGAGGATGGTGCCGATGTCGTCCAGGGGGAGGTCCAGGGCGCGGGCGCGGCGGATGAAGGTGAGGGTGTCGACGTCGTCCTGGTTGTAAAGGCGGTACCCGGCCGCAGTGCGCTGGGCGGGCGGCAGCAGGCCGCGCTCCTCATACAAGCGCACGGCCTTACGGGTGAGCCCGGCCGCCTGGGCGGCCCGCCCGACGGTCATCGCCTGGGCCATCGTCTGCCTCCTTCGCGTCCCGGCCGCTCGCCTTGACCTTCACCTGGGGTGAAGGTTTTAGCGTCTCCAGTGTAGGACCGGAAACCGAAGGGAGGCGCAGGTCATGGCAATAGTCGAGTGCGAGGTGTACCGGCGCCCGGACCCGGAGCGCGGATGTGAGATGACCGTCACCAAGGGCGCCGTCCCAGGCCACGGTCGCGACCGCAACCCCACCTGTTGCTGCGGGCACACCATGGAGAAAGTCCGCTGAGCCGCGGCCAGCCAGGACGTGCGGGCACCGGGCTGCGCCAGGTGTTCTCCCATCCTGGTTACCGCCGGTTGTGGGCGGCGCGCACCGCTTCTGCCTGGGGTGACGCGTTCGCCACCGTGGCGTTGGGCCTGCTGGTGTGGGACCGCACCGGCTCCGGGCTCGGTGTGGCCGGGGTGATCGTCGCGGAGATCGTCCCGGTGCTGCTGCTGGCACCGTTCGCTGGGGTGGCAGTCGACTGGTTCTCGCCGGTGCGGGTCATGGTGGTTGCCGACTTGGCGCGCGTGCTGGTGGCTGCGGGGCTACCGCTGGTCGCCGGCTCGGTGCCGGGCATCTACGCGGTGGCGTTCGCCATGTCCGCAGCGTCGGCGTTGTTCAATCCGGCCGCCAGTGCCGCGCTGCCCGCGCTGGTGAACGAGGAGGAGTTGATCGCCGGGAACTCGGGGATCTGGACCGCCGCGGTGCTCTCCCAGATCGTGCTCGCCCCGGCTGCGGGTGCCGTGGTCGCGACCGTCGGCTATGGCCTGGCGTTCTGGGTGAACGCAGCGAGCTTCGCCGTCTCGGCGCTGCTGCTGTCCCGCCTGCACCTGCTGCGCCCGGCAGCCGATGCGGCCCGTGCCGCCTGGTGGCATCAGGCCCGAGACGGCATCAGGGTGCTGGCCGGGCACCGGGTGCTGCGAGCCTTGGCCGCTGGTCAGGCCCTGGCGGCGTTGTCGGCCGGAGCGACCAGTGCCCTGCTGGTTGTGTTGATCCGCGAGCGCCTGGGCAGGGGCCCCGCCGGATACGGAATCGCGCTGGCCTGCATCGGCGTGGGCGCCGCAGCAGGCCCGTTACTGCTGACCCGGCTGATCACCGATCCTCGCAAACCCGCGTTCATTTTCGGACCCTATCTGTTGCGCGCCGCCGTAGATGCCGTCCTTGCGAGTGTCCGCGTCCCGGTGGTGGCGTTGGGCAGCCTGGCCGGCTACGGCGGGGGCACCTCTGCCGGCGCAGTCACCTTCAACTCGCTGCTGCAGGCCGAAACCCCACCCGCCGCACGCGGCCGGGTCTTCGCCGCCTTCGATCTGATCTGGCAACTCGGCCGCCTGGCCTCCCTCGGGCTGGGTGGGTGGCTGGCTGATGCGGCAGGGATCACCGCCGTCTACGCCGCAGGGGCTGCACTGCTCGTCGCTGCCGCTCTGATCGGCCGAGCCGGTCTGACCGACCATCGCCACCACCAAGAGAAGAGGCGCTGACGCGAGGACTTCGGCGCCGGCGACGACGCTCGGCCACTGGCATCAGTCCGACGAACAGAGCTCCGACTCCGCAGCGATCACCAGGGGCCGGCTGGAAAATCGCCATTCACACCAGGCCCGCCCTTGGAGAATCCCGAGGTAGGTTCCACCGAGGCGCCGCCGCCCTGCGACACCGTTCCTTCTGCGACAGCTTGACTGTTTACATAACAACAGCCATCCTCGCCCGCTGGCTCACCGATCCCTCCAGTCGTGACTTCGAATTGGAGGAACTCGCTGTAGTGACCGGGATGACCGGTCAGGAATGGCCGGCGACTCTCGCGCTGGTCGAACGGAACCTGTTGCCCCTCATGGCCGCGGCGAATGTGCGCTATCTCCAGATCGCCCGCCGCGGACTGCATCAGGCCGACGGGATCGACATCCTGTCCGACTCCCGCAGTCCCGACAAGTTGCACCTGGTCGGCGCGTGGACGCTGGCGCACGAGATGTTCGACGGCGGCACCGTCCCGCAGACCGCCGGAGACAGGCTCTGCAGCCAGCATTTCAAGGCCTGGCCCTTGGATACCGTCATCGCCGAGCTCACCCAGGGACGGCCCTACCGGCACGTCATGGGCTACGAGGCCGAGGAAACCCGGCGCGCCGCCCGCGACGCCAAGTACAACACCGCACTGCGCACCGGCGAATACCCGCTCCGCGTGTGGGACGGCGGCTGGAACCGTGGCCGTGCCCAGGCCTTCCTGTGCGAGCTTTTCGGCGTCAATACCTGGGTCAAGAGCGCCTGCACCTACTGCCTTCTCTCCGCTTTGCTGCTGTGTCTCGATAGAACGTCCCACCAGCAGTGACCAGCTACAACTGTGTTGCACTCGTGCCTGTCTCGAATGTATGTACGACACATGGAGTTGATCTTCTTCTCGTCCGGCGGCTGGAAGTCCTGGGACGTCCAGCGGCGACCGGTCATCCCGGACGGCATGCCCGTCCTCGTCGACGACGACTTGGCATTCGAGGATGCCTCCGGCCCACGGCCGGCGACCGTGGTCAACCGGTGGCTGCGTGAGTTGCCGTCGAGCGGTTGTCCGGCACCATCCTCATGGGAGTCCTACGCACGGGTCTTGCGGTCCTGGATGGAGTTCATCGCCCAGTTCGGGGTAAGCGTGTTCGACGAGCGGCGCCCGCTCAAGGACGCGTTGAGCGCCTACGCGGTGCACCGGGCATGCGGCCCGGTCGAGGCGCGGTTCGAGGTGAACACCTGGGATCGGCACGTCAGCGTCCTGTCGTCGTTCTACCGGTGGGCGGTCGCCGAAGGCCACGCCCAGGCCGAGCCGTTCACCTACGCACAGGCCAGGACGATCTACGGCGATCAGGTCCGGGACTACCAGGTCAACCTGGCGGTCCGTCGCCGCCCCAAGCCGCATGTGACGATCAAATACCTGGAGCGGGACTTCGAGTCGCTGTTCCTCAAGGCGCTGGCGGGTTTGACGCCGGACGGCGCGGAGGACACCGGCTACCGCGGCCGGGAGCTCGCACGCAACTCGGCGATCGGTCGCCTGGGCCTGGCGACAGGGCTGCGCCGTCAGGAGTTCACGTACCTTCTCGTGCCGGAGATCCCCGCGCTGCCCCCGAAGCCGTCGGCTCTGCCGATCCCGTTCCGGGTGCCGGCGGGGGTGACGAAGGGCCGCAAGTACCGCACGACGTGGATCAGCTATCAGGCATTGGTCGAGGTACATCACTATCTCGACCTGACTCGCCCGCTCGCGGTCGAGGGTTCGACGTGGCGGCCTCCGGAGAGGGCCGGTGAGCCGTTGCTGGTCGCCGAGGTTGACCCGGTCGGGGGCCGGGTGAACGGCAAGCGGGTGCGGTGGGCGTCGCTGCGTCCGGCCGAACGCGTGCGCCTGATCGCCCCGGACGGTGGATCGATGCTGGTCGCGGTGCGCGGTGACGGCGGCCCGTTCACGGCGTGGGCGACGGTGTTCGAGCGGGCGTCGGACCGCATCCGGGACCGGTTCGAGCCCCGGTTTCCCACGGTGAACCCGCACCGGCTGCGGCACTCGTTCGCGATTCGGACGCTGGAGATGCTGGTCGAGGGCTACTACGCCCAGGCGGCCAAGCTGGCCAGGGACACCGACGCGGACGCCGCGCTGGCCTTGTATCTGTCCAAAGCGGACCCATTGATGGTGCTGCGGGACCTGCTCGGCCACTCCTCGGTGCTGACCACGGAGGCGTATCTGCGTCGCCTGGATATGACCCGGATCTACCGCAACGCCTACGAACGGGCCGGCCAGGAGCACGGGCTCGCGGAGATCACCGCGGCCGAACGTGAAGCCGACAACGAGTTCTCCGACGAGTTCGAGGAAGCCATCTGATGCCCGCAGAACTGATCGACGACCCACTAGGCATCGAGTTCGTGTCCACCGCACGGCGCACCACGGCGACCGTCCGCATCGGGAACACCTGCAACCCGCAGTTGGCCCGCGACATGCTGATCGGCCTGACCCACCTGGTCCATCCGCACGGACCGATCGACGAGCTGAAGACCTTCCAGCAGTACGTCACCTCGATCCGCCGGTTCGTGGCCGAGCTGGCCGAGCGCGGCCACACTGGCGGTGCCGCCGACCTGTCTCGGGCGAGGCTGGCCGAGTACTGGATGGGCGCCAGCAACGCCCGCGAGTACAAGACCCGCCGTATGGTGGCCGCGCTGGACCGGGAAACGTCCGTGCTGACGCCGGACGTGCGCGCGCTGGTCGGCGGGCGCCACTTCAACCCGCAGCGCCGCCGCGACAAGCGCCCCTCGATGCCCTACACCGAAGGCGAGTGGCAACGGCTGCAACACGTCTGCCGCACGATCATCCGCGCCACCTTCGCCGAGCACCGCGCGGCGCTGGCCGCGGCCGAGCGTGGCCGTGATCCCCGTGAGCACGGCTGGTCGTTCGACAACCTCTGCTGGCTGCTGCACCGGCAGGGTCCGGTGACGTGGACCGCGTTCGACCGGGAGCACGGCTCCTCGGCGGCCACGGCGTGTATCGAGCTGCTGCCCACGGCGTGCACGGCGTTGTTCGTCGACACCAACGTCGCGCTGGCGTATCGCCTGTTGCTGGGCACCTACATCGGGATCGTCCCGGACGGCATCGAGGCCCTCGGTGTGGAGGACCTCGATTGGGCCGGTGATGCCACGATCCTGCTGGGCTACCTCAAGGGCCGCACCACCCAGGAGAGCGTGACCCTCAACCGGCGGTCGGTGCGGCTGCTGGAGCAGTGGTTAGAGCACTCAGCCCCAACCCGGAACCTGGCCGCACCAGACGCGAGGGCGATGCTGTGGACCCGGTACGTTCCAGGCCGCTACGACGACGTCGTCACCGTGCCGTTCACCTCCGGGCAGGTCACGGAGTGGGTGGAGCGCGGCCATCCGGCGTTGACCGAGGCCGACCTCGCATTGGTCACCGACGACGGCAGCCCACTGCGGCTCGACCGGCGACGCATCCGCACCACCTTCACGTCGCTGCGGGACCGCAAGTCCTGGTTCGGCAGCAGCCGGTCCACGGTGGATCCCAACCACACGCCCGCGATCGAGGGCGACAACTACCTCACCGCGACCACCCCGGCGCAGCGCGACGCGGTCGAAACGATCATCGAGAACAGCCAGGCGGACCTGCTGCGCAAGGCCCAGCCGCCGATCGTGCTGAGCACCGAGGCCACCGCGGAGCTCGTCGAGCGGTTCCCGGACGCGATCCGCGACCTGGGGCTGGAGGACGCGACGGTCACCGAGCTGGTCAGCACCGCGAACCGGGATGTGTTCGTCGCGGCGTGCGCCGATCAGCTGTCCGGCCTGCACGGTCCGGTCGGCAAACCGTGCCCGGCCCGGCCGTGGGTGTGCCTGCTCTGCCCGTTGGCGATCTTCACGCCCCGGCACGCGGTGAACCTGCTGCGCATGCAGGCGTTCTTCGCCCGCCAGTGGCAGCACCTGCCCTCCGCGCAGTTCATGGTGCTGTTCGGCCCCTACGCGCAGCGGATCGACACCATCCTCGCCGCCTTCCGCGACCGCGATCCGGCGCTGCTCGTGCGCGCGGCGCGCGACGTGGCCGACACCGACGCTGAACTGCCCCTGCTCCCGGAGGAACGCACCACCTCATGACCTCACCCATCAGCACCGATCCCGCCGACCCGATCATCGCCCGGTCGCCGTTCGCGGGCCTGGATCTGTGCCGGGCGATCGGTATCACCGTCGCTCCCGGCGCGCAGGGACCGAACTTCGACCAGGACGTCTGGGACTTCAACCCGGTCACCGACCTGGCCGCCTACATGGCGGCGTCGCACAAGCGCTGGAATCTCGCAGCTATCCGGAATCCACTGTGGAGGGTCGTTGCCAAGGAGTACTTGGTAGCGCTGATGGTTCCCACTCATGATGCGGTGCGCGAGCTGCCGAGCGCGTTCCGCGTCGCGCGGACGGTCCCGGCGTGTGTCAACAAGCACTACGAGCTGATCCGCTGGATGAACTGGCTGACCGACAACGGAGTGGCCGAACTGGGGCAGGTCAACGATCACCTGTGCGAGTCCTACATCGCTGAGCGCCGCACCGGGCGCGACAAGGACGGCGCGATCGTCGAGAAACGCGGCGCGGTCAACGGCGCCGCCCAGGTCGTCAGCGGTCTCGCCCAGTATCGCGACCTGTTCACCGCCGACCGCTACCCGGCGGGTTTCCGTCCGTTCGGTGGCCGGGCGGCCGTCGCTGTCGCCGGTTTGAAGACGCCGACCGAGAACAGCACGCCCCCGGTGCCGGCCGAGATTCTCCAGCCGATGCTGGCCGCGGCCCTCTACGTCGTGGACACGCTCGGCCCGCAGGTGGTGGCCTTGACGCGCCGTGTCAAGGCGGAACGGGAACGGGTCAACCGGCTACCGGAGCCACGCAGTCCGGGTTGGGGAGTGCTGCTGGCGGCCATCAACCGGCGTGTGGCCGAGGGGCGGCCGTTCAACCGTGTCCCGTCGCGTATCGAGCCGATCACCAGGTACGCCGTCGACGAGTCCGACCCGCTGTGGGAGATCTCGCTGCGCGACGTCGCGGCCGAGGCCGGCTTCGGTCACTTCCGCGGCGAATGGCTGTCAGTCCTGCGGCCCGCGCTGGAGCGGGCCGTGGCCCAGGTGGGGATCGACGAGCCGATCGGCCGGAACGCCACGCTCGTCGCGCGAGCCGACGGCGAGGGTGAGGTGCCCTGGACCCTGCCGTTGTCCGAGCGCCACGCCCGCGTCCTGCCCGACGTTGTGCGCACGGCGTGCCTGCTGGTGGTCGCCGCCGCGACGGGCATGCGCTCCAGCGAACTGTTCGAGCTGACCCTGGGATGCCGGCTCCCGCCCGAGCGCAAGGCGGCCGGCCTGGTCCGTTACCGGCTGGCTGGGAAGGTCATCAAGCACCGCGGGCACGGCGGCGAGGCCGACGAGTGGGTGGTCGTGGGCGAAGTCCATCGGGCGATCGCGCTCGCCGAGCAACTGCTGGACGCCGAGGCCGAACCCGGCACGTTGCTGTTCGGCAGGACGGTCTTCAAGAACACCTACATGACCTTCCGGAAATGGGTGAACAGCCCTGCGGGACAGCGGCTCGGGCTTACGCCGGTCCCCGAGGCGCCAGTGGAGCTGCGGATGCTGCGCCGCACTCTCGCGATCGAGTTGGCCTACCGGCCCGGTGGGCTGCTGGCGGCGAAGGTCGCGCTGAAGCACATCAGTGTGGTCACCACCGAGGGCTACGCCGGGAAGCCCGGCGGTGCCCAGGCGAAGTTCCTCGCCGAAGTCGGGCAGGAGGAACAGAAACGCAACCTCGGCCTGCTGCTCGACGAGATCGACAACTACCAGCGTGGTGTGCGGCCCTCGGGGCCGCACGCGCACGACCTGATCGAGTTCTTCGACGCGGTCGACGGCAAGCTCACCGACGAGCAACGGGCGGCACCGAAGATCATTCTCAACGATCAGGAACTACGTCGGATGCTGGCCAAGCGCGCCAAGACGCTGCACCTCGGTGTGGCGAACTACTGCTGGTTCACAGACCCTGGCAAGGCCCTGTGCCTTCGGCTGGCGGGCACTCCGAGCGCTGACCGGCCGCTGATCGGGATGTGCGACTCGGCCCGATGTCCGCAAGCCACGCACCACTCGTGCCACCGCCCCGTGTGGGAGGAGGCCGTGCACAGCACGACGGTGTTCCTCGGCAACCTCGGCCGCGCCCAGAAGACCGAGCGGACCCGGTTGGAGACGCAACTGGACCGCGCACAACGAGTCCTGGCCGACATCGACGCCGCCAGCACCCCGGCGGGCACCGACACGGAGGAGAGCTGAGGTGGGGCGGCTCAACGATCAGACCCGCGGGCAGAAGGAAGCCGCGATCCGAGCGGCGATGGACCGGCTGTTGCGTGGGGAGATCCCGCCGGGCGGCAAGTGCGACGTCAAGACCCTCGCGGCCACGAGTGGTGTTACCCGCGCCGCGCTCTACAGCACCTACCTGCACCTCAAGGAGGAGTTCGAGCGGCGCCGCGAGCAACTCCGCGAGGCCGGCGTCATCGCCGATCCGCGCGAGGCCCAGATCGGAAGGCTGAAGGACCAGGTCGGTGTTCTGCAGCAACGGGTTGTCGATCGGGACGAGGAGGTGGCTGCCCTCAAGGTGTTCCGGACCGAGGCCGTGTCCCGGCTGGCCGCCCAGCACGAGGAGATCGTGCGCCTGCGAGCCGCGTTGGCCAGCACGAGCAACGTCCGCGATCTGTCCGTGTCCCGCAATCGAGTCCCTCGCGGGTCGTAGCCGCGGCGGGTGGGCGCCAACGCTGACCGGCTCACAGGCCGATCAGGAACAGGATGCCCGCGGCGAGCAGTCCGATCTCGACCAGCAGGACGAACATGCGGTCGCTGATGCGGCCGACGATCTTCTTTCCGACCCAGGCTCCGAGCAGGGTGGCCGGGGTGAGCGCGGCGCCGTAGAGCAGCACCTGGCCGGTGAGCAGGTCCCCGGCGCCGTAGGTGGCGATCTTGGTCAGGTGCATGGTCAGCGCGCTGGCGGCTTCGGTGCCGATATAGGCGGCGCGAGTCAGGCCGACGGCGAGGAAGAACGGCGCGGTCAATGGTCCGACGGACCCCAGCAGCGCCGACCCGAGCCCGGACGCGGCACCCACCGCGGCGAAGGCTGGTTCGCTGGGTGTGCGTGGCCGGCGTTGGAGCCGCCGCCAGATCACCACGCCGATCAGGAACACCCCGAGCAGTCGCTTCAACGGAGTCAGCGGTGCGTGGGTGAGCAGGAGCCCACCGATCACCGCGAACGGCACGGCACCGAGCGCGAACCAGCCGATCAACGGCCAGCGAAGGTCACGGCGGTTGAGCCAGACCCGAGATCCGTTGCTGGACAACTGGGTCAGCGTGAGCATCGGGACGGCGGCGCGGAGTCCGAACAGGACGGTGAACACCGGCAGCAACAGGACCCCGCCTCCGAAGCCCGCGACTGCGGAGAGCAGCGCGAGACCGAACGCGGCCACCGACGCGCCGAGCACCGTGAACAGGACGGTCGTCATCGCGCGGGGCGGTTGAGTCCGGTGAGCCGGGCGACGGCGGCGAAGCCGTCGTCGGTGCCGGGCCAGTGCGCACGGACCGCGTCGATCCCGGCGCGGCGCACGACGCCGCGCAGCACGGCGGTGACGATGATCGCGTCGTCGGCGTAACCCAGGACCGGGATGAAGTCGGGGATCAGGTCGATCGGCATGGCGAGGTAGGCCAGCAGCAGCCCCAGCCGGACACGGACGCCACGCGGCAGGGTCTTGTCGGCAGCAAGCCGGCGCACCAGGCGCAGCACATCGGGCAGGAGCCGCAGGGCTTCGCGCAGCAGCCCTCCGCGTGGCCGGGCGATGGCCAGCACGACGACCAGGACGAGCCAGGCCAGCAGCAGGGCTGCGGCGATGCCGATGAGCAGGTCCCACCAGAACGAGCCGGTCACGGCTGGTCCACCACTCGCAGCGAGCGCGGCGTCGACGCGCTAGCAGGAGCGGATTCCGGGGCTTCGGCGTGCAGCGCGGCTTCCTCGAACGCGGCCAGCTCGGCGGCAGCCTCCTCGACCGCGTCGCGGGCGGCCTGGCCGCCAGGTGCGGCGAAGTAGTCACGGGCGGCGATCTTGGAAAGCCAGGTGCGGAAGCGGTCCAGGTCAGCCTCGGACTCCTCGACCTCGGCGTAGGTGGCGTTGCCGCGGGCTTGTTCGTCGGCCAGCTCTTGGCGGAGTTCGGGCAGCCGTTCGAGCACTTCGGCGTATTCGGCGTCGCGGGCGGCGTTGAGCTCGGCGATCACGGCCTGTTCCTCGGCCGGGTCGGTGAAGGCCATCGACAGCACGCGGGCGGTGCCGCCCTGGTGGCGGATCCGGTCTGCCAGCCGCCGGACCTCGCGCACCACCTCCGGGCGGGCGGGTAGCAGGCACACGGACTGTTGCAGGTAGAGCGCGCCGAGGGAGCGCAGCTTGCGCCACACCTGCACTCGCAGCGTGCCCGCGCCGCCCGCGGTCGAGGCGCTGATCAGCAACCAACCCCGCTCGTCTGCTTCGTTCGTCACGCCGCTATGTTACGGGCGTTACAACACGCTGGTCCAGGTGCCCCGAGGAGATGCCGATGACTGTTCACCACCCCACCGCCCATCGGTGGCCTCGCGACGGCCTGCTGGTGCGCGCCGGCATCGCCGCCGCCGGCATGGTCGCGGCGGCCGGGATGTTCGCCGGGGTGGCCGACTTGGTCACCGATCGGCACGCCGCGCTGGTCGACAACGGCGTGCTCGCCGAGGTGGCCGAGCACCGCGCGGGCCCGTGGACCGGGTTCTTCGAGGCCGTCTCCACGGCCGCCGAGATCCCGCTCGCCATCGTGGTCGTCGCGCTCGCCGCGGCGCTGGCGTGGCGGGGTCGGTCGTGGGCGCCGCTGGTGCTGGCCGGACTGACCGGAGCCGGGTCGGTCGTGCTGGCCACAGTCGTGAAGAACCTCGTCGGACGGGACCGGCCGGCATCGTGGTGGCAACTGCTGCCCGAGAGCGGCTTCTCCTTTCCCTCACGGCACACCACCGTGGCCACCGCGCTGCTGATGATCGCCGCCTACCTGCTCGCCCAGCACACCAGCACGCTCGTCGCGAGCCTGGCCTGGTGGCTCGGCGCCCTCGCACTCGCCGCGCTCGTGGCCGCCAGCCGTGTCTACCTCGGCGTGCACTGGGCCACCGATGTCACCGCTGCCGCCGCACTGGGCGCCACGTGGGCCTTGACGGTGATCACTGCCCACCTGCTCCTGCGGCGACGCCGACCGTCGAGCACCGCCGGTGACTAACGGTCGGGCATGTGACCGGCGAAGACGGGCTTGACTTCAATATCGCCGAATCTCGATTCCATCACATCTGACTGTTATCATCGTCTGGTGACGATGAATAGTTCGGATGGGTGCCTCGCGTCGAGCGGGGCGGTGTTGGATCCTGCGGTGGCGTTGTTCCACAGCCTCTCGGACGCCACCCGGCTGGCGATCGTGCAGCGCTTGGCGCATGGGGAGGCGCGGGTCTCCGACCTGGTGGCCGCGCTGGGGATGGCGCAGTCCACGGTCTCGGCGCACGTGGCCTGCCTGCGTGACTGCGCGCTGGTGGTGGGCCGGCCGCAGGGCCGTCAGGTGTTCTACAGCCTCGCGCGCCCGGAGCTGATGGACCTGCTGGCGTCGGCGGAGACGCTGCTGGCCGCGACCGGCAACGCGGTGGCCCTGTGCCCGAACTACGGCACCGACGCCCCGACGGATACGACTCCGGACAGCGCGATTCAGGACAGCAAGGAGAGCGCTCGATGAGTGACGCGTGCGGCTGCGACCACGACGAACCCGTGGACGAGGAGGCCGAGGAGCACGAGCCGGAACGGCTCTGGCAAATCAAGGAACTCCAGTTCGCGGCAATCTCCGGGGTGTTCCTGCTCGCCGGGCTGATCACCGGCTGGGCCGACGCGCCGCGCACGGTCGAGCTCGTGCTGGAGGCGGTGGCGCTGCTGATCGGCGCCTACACCTTCGTGCCGTCTACGCTGAAGCGGTTGGTGAAGGGCAAAATCGGCGTCGGCACGCTGATGACCATCGCCGCGGTCGGCGCGGTCATCCTCGGCGAGGTCGGCGAGGCCGCGATGTTGGCCTTCCTGTTCTCCATCAGCGAGGGCCTGGAGGAATACTCCCTGGCCCGCACCCGCCGTGGCCTGCGCGCCCTGCTGTCCCTGGTGCCCGAGCAGGCCACCGTGCTGCGCGACGGCACCGAGACCGTCGTGTCCCCGGCCGAGTTGCGGGTCGGCGACCGGATGCTGGTCAAGCCCGGTGAGCGGATCGCCACCGACGGCATCATCCGCGACGGCCGCACCGCGCTGGATGTCTCGGCGATCACCGGCGAATCCGTACCGGTCGAGGCCGGACCCGGTAGCGAGGTGTTCGCTGGGTCGATCAACGGCACCGGCGTGCTCGAAGTCGAGGTCACCACCACCGCCGAGGACAACTCCCTAGCCAGGATCGTGCGGATCGTCGAGGCCGAACAAGCCCGCAAGGGCGCCTCCCAGCGGCTGGCCGACCGCATCGCCAAGCCGTTGGTGCCCGGCGTCATGATCGCCGCCGCGCTGATCGCGGTGATCGGCAGCCTGCTCGGCGACCCGGTCACGTGGATCGAGCGGGCCCTCGTGGTGCTGGTGGCCGCTTCACCCTGCGCGCTGGCGATCTCCGTCCCGGTGGCCGTGGTCGCGGCGGTCGGCGCGGCCAGCAAACTCGGCGTGCTGGTCAAGGGCGGCGCCGCGCTGGAAGCGCTCGGCGCAGTCCGCGGGGTCGCGTTGGACAAGACCGGCACCCTCACCGCCAACAGGCCCGCCGTCATCGACGTCGCCACCACAGGCGGCGCCACCCGTGACCAGGTCCTGCACCTGGCGGCGGCCCTGGAGGCCCGCAGCGAACACCCGCTCGCCCGCGCGATCCTCGCCGCCGTCGACGACGTGACCCCGGCCTCGGACGTGGAAGCGGTCACCGGCACCGGGCTCACCGGCCGCCTGGACGGACGCACTCTCCGCCTCGGGCGCCCCGGCTGGCTCGACCCCGGCCCGCTCGCCGCCGACGTGGAGCGGATGCAGCAGGCCGGCGCGACCGCGGTGCTGGTCGAGGACAACGGCCAGGTCATCGGGGCGATCGCGGTCCGCGACGAGCTGCGCCCCGAAGCCGCCGAGGTCGTGTCCCAGCTCCGCCGGGACGGCTACCACGTCGCGATGCTCACTGGCGACAACCACGCCACCGCCACCGCCTTGGCCAAGGACGTCGGCATCACCGACGTGCACGCCGAGCTGCGCCCAGAGGACAAGGCCCGCCTGATCGAGCACATGCGCGGGCAGCGGTCGACAGCGATGGTGGGCGACGGCGTCAACGACGCACCCGCCCTGGCCACAGCCGACCTCGGCATCGCGATGGGCGCCATGGGCACCGACGTGGCGATCGAGACCGCCGACGTCGCGCTCATGGGCGAGGACCTGCGGCACCTTCCGCAGGCGTTCACCCACGCCCGCGGCGCCCGCCGGATCATGCTGCAGAACGTCGGCCTGTCCCTCGGGTTGATCACCGTGTTGATGCCGCTGGCGTTGTTCGGCGTGCTCGGCCTGGCCGCGGTGGTGCTGGTGCACGAGCTGGCCGAGGTCGTCGTCATCGCCAACGGCGTCCGTGCCGGCCGCACCAAACCCTTGCAGGCCACGGCCATCACCGGCCAGCCGGCGCTGACGCCCACGGCGGCGGGTGTCACCTCGTGACCACTGGCGAATCCACCCGGACGGCCAGGGCGACCCGAGCGCGGGTCGCCCTGGCCGTGACCGCCGCGCTGCTGGCCGCGGTAGACCTGAGCCTGAAAGCCTGGGCCAGCCGAGCATTGGCGGACGGGAGCTCGGTGGATCTCGGGGTGATTCAGCTGCGGCTGACGTTCAACCCTGGGGTGGCGTTCAGCCTCGGCGACACCCTGCCCGGCTCGGTCGTGCTCGGTGTCACCGGGCTGATCGTCCCCGGGCTCGCGGTCTTCGCCTGGCGCACTTCCCGCACCGCGACGTTGCCCATGCGGCTGGGGCTGGCCGCAGTGCTGGCCGGGGCGATCGCCAACCTCGCCGACCGCGCGGCCGACGGGATCGTGACCGATTACCTGCACACCGGCTGGTTCCCCACGTTCAACCTCGCCGACGTCTTCATCACCCTCGGCGCCGCAGCGCTGGTCCTGACCAGCCTCCGCGCCACCGACAGCGCGGCCAATAAGGCCAGCGAACCATCGACTCACGCGGAACACCCGAGCGCATCCGAGAACCGGTGACGACCGAAAGCCTCTTGTGGCTGCTGCGTGATACCCGCGCCTCCCACAAGCTCTGCGAGCCGCAACAGCAGACCTTCGGCGGCAAGTACCGCGCAGTGATCCCGTTGACCTGAAGGGCAATCCGCCTGTCGACGACGCAATCGCGACACTTGCGGACGATATGATCTAGAGCACACAGGTGTAGCGGGAAACGAGACACATGACCGTCCCCTTCGGACTGACATCCGTACGGCATCAACTCGCTCGACCTGGACACAGTCTCATCTAGACACGGTCACTGCGGCGAGAAATTGTCCGTTCGCATTAGCGAATGATACTGGCCGGAAGGAAGCCGTCGCCCGGTTCATCGCCGAGCCCGACGCCGGAGTGCTCGCGCTCGCGATGGAGTTCGTCTCCACAGCGCTCAACCCCACGCAGGGCCTGATCAAGGGCCAGCGGCTGCTGTCGTTGCTGCAGGCCTCGCCCGGCGCCGGTGACGTCCTCGCCGCGTTCGAACAGCGGATCACCACAGTGCCGTGGGCGGTCTACGACGTGCGCCGCACGCTCTCGCCCCGCGTCGACGGCAAGAACAACTTCGCCCGCTCGGTCCGCATCCTCGACATAGGCACCCCGGACGAGACCCGTGCCCGGCTCGCCCAGCGTGCCCACTGCGCCGCCGTTCCGCTGACGGTCGGCGACCCCGCATTCCCCGACGACACCCAGCCCCGCGTGTGGCTCCGCCACCGCGACCGTCAGCGGCTCGACGGCGGCATGGCGACCGCCGAGCGATTCCTCACGATCGCTCCCGCCACCGCCCGAACCAAAACCGGGCCTGCGTTTCCCAACGCCTGGGCGGCGGCCTCGCAGCTCGAACTCACGGCCTGACACCACATTCTGACCATTCCCGCCCGCGCTGAAGGAGCTTTCGCTATGCCCGACACGACTTGTGGAACCTCGATCGTCCACGCCTGCCCGCCGCACCGGGTGCGTGCCGTGCTCGAGGCCCTGCACGGCTACGGCCTGTACTACGACGGTCCCGCGGACGTCGACACTGATTCCGATACGCAGGTCCGGAAAGCGCTGCACCTCGGCGAACCCTATACCGACGACGAGTTCTGCTGTGGCGACGCGGGCAGGCTCGCCGATTGGCTGATCACGTTCGCTCCCGAGGCAGCATTCACCATCTACGAGGATCCCGCTCGCGAATGGGTTGGTACCTACGTCACCTACGTGCCTGGGCTGGGTTCATTCACCGCTGACTGCGACAACCAGGGCGAGATGCTGTTCACTCAAGCGCAAGTGCTCAAGATGCTCAACGAGCCCGAAGACGTTCGCCAGCGTGCGTTCGGCCTGACTTGGAAAGCCGCGATCGACGCCATGCCCAGCCAGGTCGTCCACGAGCCGGAATCTCACGCCGCACACTGGAACCGCCCTCGAGGTGAAGTCACCATCGTGGGCGGCGATCAGGGAGCCGGGGACCTGACCTTCACC
This sequence comes from Amycolatopsis roodepoortensis, assembly GCF_024628825.1. NCBI lineage: Bacteria > Bacillati > Actinomycetota > Actinomycetes > Pseudonocardiales > Pseudonocardiaceae > Amycolatopsis > Amycolatopsis roodepoortensis. Next base: position 343,427 of record NZ_CP102415.1, on the reverse strand, counting down.
GCGCCCGGCGACAGCGACCAGGTCGACGCCGCGCTGACCAAGCACGGCTTTCAGCTAGCCGGCGATTGGGGCCGGCTCGACGACACCGCCCACATCTGGCGCACCGACGTCTACCGCATCCCCGAGAACTGATCAGGCTCCCACCCAGCTACCCCGTCGCTGCCCGGAATCCCATTCTGCCGGGCTGCGGCATGCCTTCACCGTGCGCGGGTTCCGATGCTGCTTCGGCTCGCCATCACCTGATCGAGCCCACGCGCGGACACCACAGCCGTCTCAAGCCGGGCGAACCGCCCACTCCCGGACTGCTCGACGCCAGAGCGGCGGTCCGGCACTCAATCCATCTAGACAAGGGAGTTCAGTCATGCCCGCACACACTTCTGACGACCCTGCCGACGCCGCCCAGTCACGGCTCAGCACACTGGCCAAGCAGCTTGGTGTGGACTCCGGAGCCCTCGACGAGGTCGTGCACGACGCCTTCAGCGCGGTGGCTCGCGACGCTAACAACGACGGTCTCGACAGCCAGATCGCGGCGCTGCTTCAGCACCTCGGCCCCGACGAGGTCGAACAGGAAGTCCGTGACGCCGCCTCGCCGCCCGCCACGGCCGCAGACCCGCACCCACCAGCCGACGGATCCGGCCTCGAGCTTCCTCAGATGGGTTCGGTGCACGTCAGCGGTCCACCCAACAATCCCCCGCAGATGGCCGCCGACCCCATGAACGCGGGCACTACGGCGCTCGACGTCGAGGTCACCACGACCGAGGCGGTTGTGAACTGGACACTCGACGCCGCGACCGCTGCCCACGTGCGCGACGCAATCCGCAGGGCAATGGCCGAGCTGGAAACCCAGGCACGCCAGCACGCCGAGAATCCCCGAACCTCCTACGGCGCCTGGTACGCCGCCGCTGCTTTCCGCCTGCACACCGTCGAGGACGCCACGCTGGCGGCGGAAGTCCTGCGTGCCGGGGGGCCCTTCTCCACCTACGACGACTGAGACACCCAGGGCGCCCCCGCATCCGCCTCCGAAATGCCCGCACCGCAACACAAGAAGACTCAGGACTCCTGATGTATGTGATCTCCCCTGCCGTCCGTGACGCCATCCACGCGGTGGTCGACTACACCCTGCTCGACGAGCAAGCCGACTACTGCAACCAAGACGCGTTAGGACAGGAAACCCACATCTACCGTCACCTGTCCACTCTGGACGAATGGCTCGGCCGGTGCGACACCGCAGTCACGATGCCCGTCGCCGTCACCACGCCGGCCCAGCCCGACAGCGGCGATAGTCCCACGGGCGCAACTGATGCGCCCTGATCCCACCGCCCGGGACCGCGCCGGGCCACGCGATCCCGCATCCGTCCTCGATCGCTTGTCTCGTAAAGGGCTCCTGCGGTCCTGGAAGTTCTCGCGCGGCAGATTCGACATCCTCGTCGGCCGCGGCACCATCGCGCTCGATCCACTGCGGTCCGCCGAGGTCGCACGGTTTGCCGAATCCCTGGAACGTGACCGGGTACGTCTCGAGGGACAGGGCTACCCGATGGGATACGCCACCACGCGATACTCCCTCGACGACGGCCGTCTGCTCGATCACCACAGCAGCGCCACCAACCGGGAGTATCGGGAATTCCCCTACACCGTCTTGGCTTCCGGAGGGCACCCGACGGGGTGCGCCGCCGTGAGCTTCCACGCGTGCACCCGGAAAGAAGCGCTCGCGCTCGCCGGTCTCGTCCGAGGCCGCTGCCGCTGCTGCGGGGCCCTGCGCCCGCTGATCCGACGCGAGCATCGCTGGGTTCCCGACCCGTGCATCGATTGCCCCGGGTGCGAAGCCGGACCGGACACCGACGTGGTCCTGCTGTGCCGCCGGTGCGGCGCACCGATCGGCCACAACCCCGACCGAGGCCGGCACACGAATGCCTGGCTGCACACCGGGACTGGGCTCACGCCATGCGACGAGCCGTCGAGCAGCCTTTGGCCCGCCCGGGCGCTCGCGTGCCTGGCCTGATCCGTCCCCGCCCAGCGCGCAGAGCCTGGGCCAGAGTGAAGGAGACCCCATGTCCACAACAGACACCCCGGAACCGGCCAGCAGAGCCGAATTCCCGTTCTCCGTCTCGATTACCCGCCCTGGTCGCCCGACCCTGTACCTCGGCTACCGGCACCAGCACGAGGCCAAACAAGCTGCCAGGGTTTTCACCGGCATGCTCAGGGCACGCACCCGGCCGATCGGCATGACGATCAACTCGGGCGCGACACCGCCCGACGTAGAGATCGTCCCTCCGCTGCCCACTACGCCCGGGGATCTTGCAGAACACTTCGATTCTTCTGGCGAACTCCCCGCGGCTTTCCCTCACCTGTACACGCGCCTTCTCGCGCAACTTGGCTACTCCCTCGCCACGAGTATCTGGTGTGCCGCGTGTGCCCTCTACGACAAGAGGTACAAGCCCGCCGGCGAGCTGGGCTCTTCCCCGATCGATCCGCACGACCGCCAGGCCGTCGTGTCCGAAGCGGCTGTGATGCTCGCCCATCCGGCGCAACCGGAGCGGACCACCGAAGCGCTCGCGTTCGTGACCGACCCGGCTATCCGCGACCTCTCGGGCGCGGTCGTCGCAGACAAGGTCCGCGCACTCCTCGACGGTGGTGAGGGCTGATGCTGACCATGGTGGTCTGCCTGCCTTGTGGCGGCGAGGGCTCAGGTGATGTGCCTGTCAAGGGCCTCACCTCAGGAAGCGGAGCATGCCGTGAGTGTCATGGATCGGGCGAGGTGACCCCCGAGCGACGAAAACGCCAAGAACTGAGCCAGACCGTGACCGTGGATGCCGACGCCATCCCGGCGGACCCCACGGGTCTGCGATTCGACCAGCAGGGAGCCAGCGTTGAGTGAAGACGCCGCCTGTGAACTCGACCTCAATAGTGAGCGGACGGTGGCGGCGCTGGCAGCGGCCGTCACGGCCGCATTGGAGCCCGGCTACACACTGATCTACATCGAACGCGATCATCGGCTGCCCGATCAGGTGGTCGCGGCAATAGTGAGCGGCGCGAACCCGTGGGAGACGCCCGACGGGGACCGATTGCTCGACGCGATGAGCAGCGACGCGCTGGACGCGGTGCACCGTGAGGTGGACGAGCTGGCCCGGAAGATCGTGGACGGCTGGGAAGCCGAGGACGACACCGACTACAGCGCGGTTCGGGACGACTGGGAGTTCTCCGACGAGCGCGAGACCGCCAGGGACATCGTGCGCGACCGCGACTCCTCGCCGTGGATGGAGGAACTGGTGCAGCGGCACGGGCCGGTGCTCCTGCGCGTGACAATTCCCGCGATGGACGAGGACGCGAATTTGAGCTTCGAGCCGCTGTCCGGGGAGCGGCTCTTGGATCTGCTGGGCTTCGAGCACACCACCGCGAACCTGACCCTCGCCGAGACCGTCATCGCGGAGGCGTCGCCAGAGTTCTCGGTGATCATGGGGTTCGCGATGGTCGCAGTGGACCTGGCCGACATCGAAGCGCTTCCCGCCGACGGCGAGGTCGAGTTGCGTAACCCGTATGTGTGGCTCGGTAGCGCGTTCACAGGCACCGGTTGGTGCAGTGAGGAACAGTTCACTGGCACCGTTGTGGTGGACCGCGCCGCCCTGCGCACTGACGGCGACGCGTTCGGCTGGTCGTGGAGCGACGTCGCAGGCGGCACGTCAGCGCGGGACTTCACCGGTCCGGCGCTGACCGCGCGACCGGCCACTCCGGTCGCCGCCTGACCTCGGCCGCCCGGCCGAAATCGACTCTCACTACACCCCAGTCCTGCAGTTCGTCCGACGTTGAGCGGCCATCGCGTCCGCATCCGGTACAGCAACGGCTAGCACGCCCGCACCGAACGATGTCATTGCCGCGTTGACGACGACGTCGCGCTCGTTGACCACGAACCCACGGCCGAATCCAGCCCTTGAACGAAAGTGGTGTACCCATCCACGATTAGCACTACCGCCTCCGACCCACCATGCCCCAATAACCAGGCAATCGCGACTCCTGGCCGGAGCGTGTCGTGGACCGGCAATGGAAGCAGGTCGGTGTCGGCGGTGTCCAGGCACCCGCTTCGCGGTCGGCTTCGCCGAGCCCGGACACCGCCGACACCGGCCTGCTCCCTCGCCCCGGTCCACGCACCGCGCCGACCAGGAGGCACAACATGTCCACCACCAGCCAGCTCCCCGCGAACGCCTCACTTCACACGTTCATCCTGGAGTGCGGTGACCCGTTCGAGTTCCCGCGAGATCACGTGATCTTTCACGAAGGCGAGCCCGGAGACCGGCTCTACGTCGTCAAGTCCGGCAAGGTCAAGATCGGCACCGGACGAGACGGCAAGGAAGCCCTGCTCAGGATCGTCGGCCCGGACGACATGTTCGGCGACCTTTCCCTGCTCGATCTTGGCCCACGTTCGGCCACCGCGACAACGCTCACCGAGACGCTGGCGACCGCCATCGACCGGACCATGCTCAAGAGGATCATCAGGTCGGACTCGTACCTCGTCGAGGAACTGCTGCGCATTCAGGCGCGACGCGTGCGCCGTGCCAGCGCGGCAGTGCAGAATCTGGCCTACAACGACGTCCCCGCGCGACTCGCCCGGGCTCTGCTTCAGTCCGTACAGCGCTTCGGGTCCGCGGAAGGCAGCGGATACCGGGTCGTGCACGACCTGACCCAGATCGAACTGGCGCAGCTCGTGGGAGCCGCCCGCGAAACGGTCAACAAGACCCTCGCCGACTTCGTCCGCCGCGGCTGGATCCGGGTGGAGGGCAAGTCCGTGCTCATCACCGATCCCGAGCGGCTGGCGCGCCGGGCCCGCTGACCCACCGCCCGGTGATCCGATGCCTGTTTACGCTCCGGCCCCGCGGGCGCGATGGCCGCCGATGCACGACCTCACCATCACCCCCTGGACGCAATCCCTGCGCCGTCGCGACCCGGCCCGGCGGCTCATGGTTTTCATCGGTACCCACCGGCCGTGGTGGCTGGCCCACAGCCCCGTCCCGCTGTGCGTGTCCGCGCACACCCTCGCCACCTACGTCCCCGGCGGCCGCGGCCTGCCGATCGCCGGCGTTCCCAACGCCATCGACAGCGGCGCGTTCACCGAGATCCGAGACCACGGCGAGTGGCGGTGGAACGAGGACACCTACGGCGGCATGGTGTACCGCTTCATGTCCGACTGCGGATACCCGACTTTCGTTGCCCCGCTTGACTATCCGTGCGAATCCCAAGTGCTCCTCCGGTCCGGAGGGTCAGTTTTCGAGCACCAGGAATGGACCCTGCATCTGACAGAGACCAGCCCCACGACGGCACCGGCGTCAACGCCAGGTGAACCCCTGCCAGGCCAGTAGCCGCCTCGCTCGACCACGCCCTTTTCCTTCCGTGTCAGCGCATCCCCACGCGCACACGGCGCAAATCCCCCTGCCCTAGCACGACCGCCAAGGAGACCCCGCCATGACTGATTGGAGTTCCGGATCGGCCACGATCCACGCCTGCCCGCCCTACCGCGTCCGGACAGTCCTGAGAACGTTGCAGGACTACGGCCTCATCGACACCGACATCGCCAGCTCCAGGACTCTGCACCTCGGCCGGCGGCACGACTCCGACGAGATCGCGCGCGACAGCATCACCGATCTCGCCCACTCGCTGATCCAGAAAGCCCCCGAGGTCGCCTTCACCGTCTACGAGGAACCCGACCGGCACGAGAACGGGACTATCTGTCTTCACGTCCCGGAACTCGGGCTGTACACCGCCGCTTGCGACATCTTCGGCAACCCGACCTTCACCTGCGCCGACGTGGTGGACATGTTGAGTGTGCCGCTCGGCCAGCGGCAGCACCGGCTCGGTCTCCCCTGGCGGAGGGCGATCGACGCCCTGCCCACCGGGCCCGTCGACCAGCAGGACACCTTCGCCGTCGAGTGGAACCGTTCCCGTAGCGAGATCATCGTCGTCGAGGGCCTCGAGTGTGGCGGCGACCTGATCCTCGCCAGGCCCGCCAGCACGACAATGGCCGTCGAGGCGATCCTGGCCACGCACGGCCACCGCATCGTCGAGAACAGCTGGACCCCAGCCGACGACACCGGGAACCGAATGCGGGCCGAGTCCTACCGCTACCCGCGCCCCACGGGTTTCGATGCGCAGATCGCCTGGTGGATCGACGACAGCAGCGATCCCCGCGAAGCCGCCACCAGGCTGCTGAACCTGATCAAGGACTCCCCCAGCGTGCCGGTCATCCTGACCGACCAGCACGGCCGGAAGTTCCGCGTGAACCTCGCAGCTCAGCCCGGCGACGACGTCGACCTGCTTCCCACGGCCTGTCCGGATCCGAACGCGGCACCGCTCTAGTCGTCCCCGACGACAACACCTGAGCGCGCCCCAGCCGGACGGGCGCCCGCCAGCCCTTTTCGTCTCTCCCGAAGCCACCCGCAGCTTGCCGGCACAGCCTTGCGTGCCTATGAGCTGCCTGGCTGGGCCCGCCGCGCTCGGTGGGCCCAGCGCACTGTGCCGCACCGAAACCGGGGGTGTCCAGCAAAAAGACGCTGGACACCCCCGGCCCCGGCACGGTCACACCACGGAGCGCACCACCAAGCGGTCCGGCGGCCCCCATGGTCCGTCGCCAATCCGTTCTTTTCGTCTGCTCCACACATTCCGCCATTCGCGTCAGGGCAGAGCCATGCCCGCGCACCCCCAGGAGGCTGCACAGTGACCACGAACCTCGCCGAACGCGACACCGCCGTCGACGACGTCGCGACCCCGGCCACGACCGTCGACGAGGCCACCACTACGGCGGCCGAGCAGCGCCAGTATCCCTACATCGAGTACAAGATCGACCCGCGCGACCTGCGCGCCGACGGCAACAGCCGTGTCGTGGGCGACATCCGGCAGAAGAAGCCGGAACTCGTCGCCTCGGTAGCCAAGCGCGGCCTCGATCCCATGGTCTCGATCGTCAACGTTGCCCCCGGGCCCGATGGCGTCCTCGAGGTCCAGGTCGGCTTCCACCGCACGGCCGCCGCCGTCGCGGTCAAGGAGGTCGAGAACCCCGACCTCACCATCCCGGTCATGGTGCACGCCCCCGGCACTACCCGCGAGACCCTGATCGCCCAGATCATCGAGAACCTTCACCGCGAGGACTACACCCAGGCCGAAGAAGCCAAGGTCTACGAGCAGCTGGCGCTCACCGGCCTCGACGACGACGCCATCGCCGACGAGCTCAGCAAACCGGTCGAACGGATCAAGGCCGGCCGCGTCGTCGCGGCCAGCCCGCGCACCATCCAGGCGGCGAACGAGCTTCTCCCCGAGACCGACCTGCTTGTACTGGCCCAACTCAAGGAGTTCGAAGACAACGATGAGGACTACCTGACCGTGGTCCGTTGCCTCCGCGAGAACCCGGGCAACTTCGAGTGGAAACTCGGCCAGGTCCGTGAGGACCGTCGGCAGCGCGCCCTGCGGGCCGAGGAGGAGCAGCGGCTCATCGACCTGGGCTACGCCATCGTGGAGAAGAGCTGGGACCGGCCCGCAGGCTCCGCTCTGCTGGAAGACCTGTGCACTGGCGAGGACCAGACCCCGCTCGACCCAGCCGACCACACTGACTGCCCCGGCCGCGGCGCCGCGGTCAGGCTCCTCTACGGACGTGAGCTCGACATCACCGAGCTGTGCATGGACTACGCAAAATACGGCCACCACACCCGGGCCTCGGTTCAGATCGCGGCCGCGGAGACGCAGCTGCGCGCCGACGGCATCACCATCGCCGACCCCGACGCCGAGGGTGTGGCGAAACTGTGGAACCTGTTCGCCGACGGACAGGCCGAGAAGAGCCTCACACCTGAGGAGCACGCCGGCTGCCCCGGCCACGCCGCCTACGCCGAAGACGACCTCGATCAGCCCGCAGCGGACATCGTGTACGTCTGCACGGATCCGGACGCTCACGGGCACGTCCGCCGCGGCGGAGCCCAAGTGGAGCCGGACCGCGCCTACAAGGCCGCGGAGGTCAAGCGCGCGGGCAAGAACAACGAGGCCTGGCGCAAAGCCAAGGAGGAGCGGCGGGCGTGGCTGGTGAAGTTCTTCACCGGCTGGAGCAAACGCAAAGCCGCCGACCTGCCGAAGCGGGTGCATCACTGGCTGGCGCTGGCCGAGGTGCTCGCCTCGGACTTCCTCTCCGACGCCGCGCCGAAGCACAGCTACGCGTGCCAGCTGCTCAAGATCGCCGAGCCCAAGGGAAATAGCCGTGCGGCGAATCCGCTCGTCACGAAGCTGCGGCAGAAGAACTGCACCGAGACCCAGGCCGTGCTCATCCGGCTCGCCCAGGTCATCGGCGCGTGCGAAGAGCACTGGAACCGCGCCTACACCGAGAACGCCGACGCCAGCTGGCGTTCGCCCAGTGAGGACACGAAGTTCTACTTCGAGCTCCTGGAGGCATTGGAGTTTCCGCTCTCCCCGGTCGAGAGGCTGGTGAACAACCCGGAACTCGACCACGCGGAATGGCCCCACCTCGCCCCCGCCGCCGAGACCGCCGACGGCGCGACCGGCGCGCAGAACGACGACGCGTCCGAGGCCGAGGCGGCGTAGCCACCGCCGCTCCCCTTGCTGGTCATGCCCGCGCCGACTTCCCCCGGCGCGGGCATGACCTCCCACCCCCGCACGTCACCGCCACGAAAGGAGCGGATCGTGCCCGACGAGACTGAACAGCCGCTCCACAGCCAGGGCGAACGGTGGCGCGTTGCCCCGTCCGTGCCGGTGCTGGAGGTTTCCGACCTCGGGCGCGTGCGTTCAGCCGCCACAGCCCGGATCCTTGTCCCTCGAGTAGTGCGCGTGAAGCGAACTCGGCCCAGGCTTCAGGTGCAGTACCGGCTGGACTCCAGCCAGCGTTCCGCACGCGTCGCCCGGCTGGTGTGCGAGGCGTTCCACGGCGACCCACCGCAAGGACACGTCGCGATGTTCCTCGACGGCGACAGCTTCAACTGCCGGGCCGACAACCTGCGCTGGGCCACCAGGGCCGAGGTCGCCCAGGCCACCGTCGCACGCGGACGGCACCGCAGCGGCCAGCACGTCCTCGCCGAACGTCGACGCCGGCACCTCCGCGACCACGGCTCCGCGCCCGAACCCGCCGAGCGCCACACCTCCCCCAGAGTCCGCCCGGCGGCGGCAGAGACTCCGCACCGTCGACCCGTCCGCGGCGCGACCCCGCCCGCTGACACCCGTGTACCGACGCCCGGCGACTCCAACGCCGATGCCGCGCGGCGGCCACCGCACACCGGATCCCTGACGCACCACAAGGATAGGAGGCAGCACGTGACCACATTGGACACACTGCACGCCCTGCTCAACGCCCCTCGCTCCGATCCTCCGTCGACCTGGACCGACGTCAAAGTGCTGATGACGCGGCTGAAGGCCGAACGGCGCGACGGCACCCTGCTCCGCCAGCTCCAGCAGGAGCGCGACAGCGTCACCGAGCAGCGTCTGCTGAAAGCCATCCGTGAGACCGTGTCCGTTACCGGCAACATCGGAGCCGACTATGTCCTGTTCACCACCCGCACGGACGAGGACGGGTCCTACCTGGCCGCCTACGGCGAGGTCGCCTGCAACGTCGCCACGGGCACCGGCTACACCGCCGAGGTTCCGTTCGGGGACCACGTGCACAACCTGCTGGCCGAGCGCTACCGGCGCGTCGCCCCGGACAGCGTGCTGGGAGTGCACCTCGCCACAGGCACGTTCGTGCTCGAGCACCGCATCGACGTCGTCCGCGACACGATGGTGCAGATCATCCTTAGCCACGCGGGATCCGCCGAGGATCCCAAAACGCCCGAGGCCGGCGGGGAGGACCTGGCACCCGGACAGGGCGTGGAACCCCTGACCGGCCTGGCCGTTCTCGACACGATGCTGGCGGCAGATCCGCGGATCTTCGTCGTCCTCGCCTCGTTCCTCGCGCAGCGGCTGAGCCTGCACGACGACGATCATGTCGAGAACCTCATCCCCCTGATCCTGGACCGGATGGGTGCCGGGTCCTACGTAGTCGCCGCGGCCAGGCTGCTGGAAAAGCTGGACGCGATCGAAATCCGCGGTCTCGGCGACCGGGATCCCCTCGTGCAAAGCCTTCGAGCCGCCGTGCGCCCCAACCACGAGCGGACCGAGGAGTCATGACGTCCGGTTCCTATCTCGACGATCCGGGTCTCGCTGGACTCTCGATCCCGCCAGCCTCGGTATGGACGCCGAGACGGTGCTCGAGGACCTGCTGTCGCAGCATCAAGCCCTTCTCCGGGATGCGCTGATCGTCGACGGCGCGCAACGGCTCTACGCCCGCGGCGCCGGTACAGCCGCCGAATGTCTGCACACGTCGATGATCTGGTTCTACGGCCGACCACGCGCCGTGCCACCCGGCGAGGCATCCCCACCCTTCCACGGTGGACACAGGTGCAACGGCGCTTTCCGTTTGAGGGGCCGCAACTCCCGTCTCAGCGGTCACTGCCAGAACCGACAGTGCTGCCCGGGCCGGGCCACGTCGACGCTCAATATCCACGTCCAGTGCTGAAAGGAACCATGTCGTGATCGCTTCACCTACTGCGCCCGCGGACCTGGTCCGCCAGAACCGGGAGATGCGGGCGGTCATCGAGGACGCCCTCGATGACCTGGACCACTACAGCACCTGCTGCTTCGACCTGTGCCCCGGCCCGGACAAGCCCTTCGTGCACATGGCCACCTGCCTCGTCTGCGCCGTCACGATCGGATTGCGCGGGGTGCTCGCGGGGGAGGTCGTCCTCGACACAGCCCGCGAACGGCTGGAGCGCCAGGATGACAGCTCGGAAGCGGGTGCGGCCGTCCCCCGCGACAGCGACCGCGACGACACGGCAGTCCGAGCCACCCCCGCCGATCTCGACACCGAAACATCCGGTCCGGCCTTCCCGATCACGCGAATCCTCGACGTCTCCACCGGACACCTTCGGTTCGAGACCAACGAACAGCTCGGCGACTACGAAGGCCTGTCGGCCGACCCCACCGCGCGCGGCTGGCTCGTGTCCGTGCCGCAGGAGCAATTGGAGCAGGCCGCCGCCGAGCACGATTGGCCGGACGAACTGCTCCTCCTTTTCCGGCATGCCATCAAACACGGCTGCACCTGCATCAAGTTCGAGGCAGACGGCGAACGGTGCAACGAATTCCCCTACTGAGAGTGGTAGCGACGGCCACACCCAGCATCAGGTCCGGCTCGACGAGGACACGAGGAACTACCGATCAACTCTCCCGTCTGGGGGTGCGTGGACGGGCCCATGGCAGCGGGAGCCTCACCGTGCTCCAAGGGCGCCTACGGCGTCGCTGCGCGAGGCTACGCCCCCTTTCCCCACGGTGAGGCTCCCGCGGCCCCATGCCCGTCCACGCACCCCCAGACGGGAGAAACCCTTGCCTGTGACATGCGGAAACCGGCGGCGCCACCCCGACGGGGGAACCGCCACACACGAGACCGTCGCCGCGGTCCGCGCCTGCTACCTCGCCCGCGAGATCTGGCCCTGTGGCTGGCAGACAGGCCTGGTGAACCCCGAAAACGGGGAACAGTACGTCGTCGAATGTGACGGCCTGACCTGGCACCTGCCCGATGACCGCGGCTACACCTGCGAACACGACCACACCCACATCTACGCCGAGGTCCGCCAGCGTGAAGGCTGGGACTACGCCGCCGACCCGGAGGAAGCCGGCCTGCTCGCCGGACGCGGCGTCGAGCCGGTCTCGATGCGCGGCGGCGGTATCGACATCGACCTTCCCGCCATGCGCTACGCGATGTCGCTGCCCGGCTGAGCCCCGCAGATCCCCGTTCCGTCCCGGCCGCCGGTCACCGCAGCAGCGATGACCGGCGGCCTCGCTCGTTCCGCCCCCCATTCCCGAAAGGTACGTCGCCATGCCCCGTCCGGACACACCCGGCGCTGCCGTCGCTATCGAACTGGCCGATGGCAGCCACCGAAACGTCCACGTCGTGATCGCCGACCGGGTCGTCGGCGTCGACGCAGACGACGACCTGCTCATCCCCCTCGGCGAGCCCGGTCGCCCGATCCTCCACGACGACGGCACGGAAAAGCTGATCCCGCTCACACCGTGCTGCAACGCCTCAGGCAAAGGCTCCGAATCCCGCACCGGCGTGGTGTGCCGCCGCTGCTACCGCGAGGTCGACGCCAAGTACGGCGGCTCCAGCAGCATCGCCGTCGCCCGCCAAATCCCGTGAGGACATCCGCACCCCCACCCGTGCCTGGTCTTCGGGAAAACCTCAATAGCGTAAGGAAAGGAAGCAGTTATGGACGGCGTCATGGCGATGGCGCTCGGGGACCCCGGCGCGCTCGATGGAGCCACCGCGCCGTGCTCGGTGTGTGGCAAGACCGTGTACCGGGACGTGCTCCAGCCGACCGACCTGCTCCACCGTGACCCCCTCGACTTCCCGCACACGGCGGAGCTCGACCACGTGATCCCGCCTATGGTGACCGTGACCATCGGACCCGACGGCTCCCGCGATGTCGTCTCCGTCGTCGCCGACGACGGAGTCCAGGTCGTGAAAATGCGCCTACCCCGGGCACGCCACGGCGCCATCGACGAATGGACAACGGACCCGGCAGGCACCGCGCGCAACGTGACACTGGGCGTCAATCTCGGCGACGTCGAGAGCCCGCACGACGCTGCGCGACAATTTCTGCAGGTCCTGCGCAACGCGCCCCGCACCGGCCTCGACCTGGATCTGATCGTCCCGACAACACAAGCCGCCCGCCAGCGACGACCAGGTACGAGCGGGCTCCGGCGGTTCGCCCGACTGCTGCTCGGCGCTGCCCGGCACCCGTATATCGCTCTGCGAGGGATGCTGGAGTTCCGCTGCGGCAGCGGGCTGACCTTCGACGACGCCGAGTCGCCACGCTCGGTCGCCTACGACTGCGGTCGGGAGCTGGCGCATCTGCTCACGCGACGCCACTTCGACGGGTGAGCGGACATGGCTTGCCAGAAGCGCTACTGGGTGACGCTGACCATCGGTCCTATCCACGCCCACGACGAGGACGACGCAGCCGAAACGGTCGTCAGCGATCTCAACGACGACGGCATCGAGGGCGGATCGGTGCAGGTGACGACAACGGCGCCACCTGACCCGCCCGATTCGATCACCGTGCACCTCTAAGCACGGATCACCGACATTACGCCCGCGGCAGCCCGGCGCCGACATCCCCGCGTGTCTCGCGAGCGAGGCACCAGGCTGCTTCTCCTCCCCATCGATCCCTTGCCACGCAACAACAACGAGGACGTCATGACCGCTCACGCATGCGCCACGAACCACGCGACAGACTCGCAGGCGCCGCTATACCGGCCCGCGAACGACGCCGAGACCAGACACCGGCTCGCCACCACGACCAAGCCCCTCGAGATCGCGCTGGTGGCCGCGGAGGCACTGGGCCGGATCGCCTGTGATCCGATTATCTGCTTGTCCAAGGACGGGCGGCGAGTGCTGCTGCGGGGGCCTCAGTTGCCGTCCACGTGGCCTGAACCGACGCCCGCGCAGGAAGCCGCGCACGCCGACGCTCTGCCAGTGGTGAGCCTGACCGCGAAGCAGTGCATCGACATCGCCACGGGTGCCGTGGTGGAGATGCGCACCGATCAGGATGAGCCTGCGCGGATCCGCCTGGCGACAGCGGTCGAGTTGATGGTCGCCAACCGACGGGCCCGCGGCGGTAAACCCGCCGACCAGCTGCCCACCCCGATGGACGCCGCGGCCGCGGCTGAACTGGTCGCCCCCGTGGCGATCACCGACGCAGAGCGGCGATTCCTGATGCAGAAATACCGACCGTGGTCTCTCTGAGTCGCCGCTCACACTGCCCGTCCTCGCCCGCACGGCTGCTTCCGCGCGACGGCGGCGAGGCCGAGCTGTCCTCGCCGCCGTCGCCCGGTGGCCTCCGCACTCTCCGAAGGGAGCCTCGTCATGTCCGCTGTCTCGATCGTGTCCGTGACCGGTGTGACCGGTCAGCCGCTCGCCCTCACCGCCACCGTCGTCGACGGCTCGGGTGTCGTCATCCTGGGCCACCAAGGACACCGGATCCATCCCGAGCTACGCGACCGGGTCTACGCCGCTGTGCGCAACTCCCGCACCCAGCCCGGCGACGACCGCCGTCGCGTCGAGGTGCGGATCGATCAGGAGTCCGCCGGCCCGGACGCCGCGGCCGTAGCCACCGCGGTGCTGGCCGCCCGCCTCGGCACGCCGCGTGCGCGGCTGCTCGGCACTGCGGTACTCGGCGAGCTTGGTCTCGACGGCAGTCTCCGGCCCGTTCGCGGCGTGCTCCGAGCGGCACAGACTGCCCGCGCGCGCGGTATCTACCGGATCATCGTGCCCGCCGCCACCCTCGACGAGGCCTCCGTCGTCGACGGGCTGGATGTGCTCGGTGCGCACACCCTCACCGAGATCGCCGACTGGCTGCGTGGCGATGACACCGTCCTGCACCGTCCCAGCGCACCGATCATGCCGGTGACCGCTCCCCAGCCTTGGCCCGTCATCCCGCTCACGCCGGACGTTCTGCGCGCGGTCACGGTCGCCGCCGCCGGCGGGCACCATCTTCTGTGCGAGACGCCGCACGACGCGGGCGGACTGCACCTCGTGTCCTGGCTGCACGCCCTGCTGCCCGATCTCACCCGCGACCAGCAACTCGAGGTCGCCGCGATCCAGTCCCTGCTCGGACCTCGCGAGGACGGCGCCATCCTGGTGTCCACACCACCGCTGACCGTCACCCACCACAGCGATCGGCTCGCGTCCTTGATCGGCGGACACCAACCGGGCCAGGTCAGCCGAGCGCATCTCGGAGTGCTCTTCGCCCCCGACGTGGACCAGTTCGCCACGTCCGCACAGGAATCCCTGCGCGCGGTGCTGCTCAATCGAGAGGCCCACCTCCGACAGCACGACGGAGACAGCCGCTACCCCGCCGGTCTCCAGCTGGTCGCCACCGCCGTCCGTACCTCCAGGTCCCAATGGCTCACCCCGCCGGCGTTGCGCGACACGATCGACATCCGCCTCGCCGCGACCCACCTGATCGACGTGCCAGTCCACGGCCCGCAGATCGCGTCGATCACCCGGCTCCTGGAACGGACCCGTGCCCAGGTCGCCGTCGCGCGAGACCGCGCGGCGTCCCGCTGGAGGGGCGAAGGGCTGGGGGCGGCGGTTCTCAATGCCCAGGTCCCACGCGAACACCTGCACACCACGAACAATCCCGATACGGCCGCTCGTATTCGCCGTGCCTGCGAGGCAGGCCGCTTGACTCTGCACGGGGGCGACATCGTGCTGCGGCTCGCGTGGACCCTCGCCGACCTCGACGGCGCCCCGGAACCGACCGCCGACCATCTCGACCAAGCCCTCACCCTGCGCAACACCAGCGCCGCCATTCCCCCGGACACGGAGGTGCGGTGACGCCCGCACAACGCATCAGGTTCATCCCGGCCTACCGAGAGTTGTTCATGCGCCGGGTCGGGCTCCTGGGGTAACCCGGCGAACCAGAGCCCGCAGCCGAGGAAGCGCACGACACCGGATCCCGGGCGGCGGGGAGCGGCACTCTGCGCCGGGTTCGGTGGTGGGGTCAAGCCAAAAGCGGGCTTGACCCCACCACCGAGCCCGGAACCAGGCGAGCGCACCCCGCCGCCCGGAGAACACGGTGCAGGCCAGACCAGGTCGCGGGAACGCCAACCCCCGAACTTGAGGACCCGTGATGACAACCACCGACCCGGTTCCCAGCGTGGCCGCCGAACTGGACACCAGCCGCCACTCACTCAGCAAACTGGGCGCCGCCGTCGACGCTCTATTCGGCGAGAGCGGCGGCCCTGCCACCCACCTTTTCGGGGCCATAGCTCAGGCTTTCGACCTCCTGAGGCTAGCCGAGGACGAGATCGTCCAGGCGCGCAGCCGCCACCCCCTGCACAACGACCTGCTCCATCACAGCTTTTCCTTGCTGGCACCGAATTTCGCGCTGGAACGCATGAGATTCGAAATCGTCTACCGGGCGCACTGCCGGGAACTCCTCGATCGCGTCGCCGCCGGCGAGGACACCCGTCCAGGCACCGCAGCCGAAGTCTGCTGTGCGATGTACAACACCAGCCTGCTGTCCCCGCTCACCTCCGCCGCCACCGGCTTGTACATCCGGATGTGGCAGCGGGCCGGTCTCCCCGAACTCGAGGAACTCACCGAGGCCGGTCGACACCACGAGGCGTTGGAGAAGTCGGTCATCGACGACCACGAGACCTTCGCCCGTCGCAAGCTCGCGATGCCCGATCGCCGCCTGGGAGCGATCTCTCCGACAACACCGACAGGGAGCAACAGGTGAGTGATCTTGTCATGCGCTGGTGGGCCGAGGTCGACGGTGACTCCGCGGTATACGACGAGCGCAGCGCTGACCGGGTGGACGTCTTCACCGAAGCCGGTGACCACGTGTGCACGCTCTACCGCGAGTCGTCCGGTCGCTGGGCCGACGTGCACCCGGACGACGTAGCCAATACAACTATCCTCTGGTCAGACGTCGCTGCCTACGTCTCGGACCCGGACGGAGCCGGCCTTGAATAGCCCAGCTCTCAGCAGGGCGGCGGACTACGACGCTGCCGGGATCGCAATGGTGATGGTGTTGCTCGGCTACGTCGCGGGCAGCTCGCCGCCTGGGAGAGATCACCTGCCGCGGACTGCATGACGCCGCCGAGGTCGCCTGCCGCTACGCCCCAGCCGCACAAACCGCCCCCCGAGACCTGAGTCACCGCCGCGATCCTCCTCTGAGAGAAACCGATGCGCTGCAGAAGGGACTGTCGACCTGCGCGAAAACCGACGGTCGATGTCCTTTCGGTCACATCGACGACCATTGTCCGGCACGCGGACCGGCAGCCTCTCGACCCAGCCTGGCCCGGTGAGGCTCGGCAACTCGATCACCGAACTTAGCCCCGCAATCTCTATCCAGTCCACAGCACGAGAAGGACAACAATCCACAATGGACACCAACTCCTGCGGGACCACCATTCCGCGCCGCACCGCGCCCGCTGTCCTCGCCATCGCGGCCGCGGCAATCCTCGTCGCCGGGTGCGGCGGATCGCGCCCGTGGCTGACCGACGACCTGCTCGTCGACAACGGCCGTTTCTACGTCACCTGCGAAGACCCGGCCGACGAGCGGCACGAAAAGGAGGTGTGGTTGAGCCCCGAGCAGGCGGCCGACCACACCGAGGGCCAGCCATGTCCGGACGGGCCGCTGCGCACCGACGAGTACTGGCAGGAACCCGATGCCGACCGCAAGCGGGTCACGATCACCCGGCCCGCCCGGCCCGCGACGCCGCCCGCTGGGCGCACCGCGCTCAGCACGGTCAAGCAGCCGCTCCCGACCACCAAGACCAGCACCACGGCGAGTAAGGCCAAGTAGAGCCCATCGCGTCCCACGCCCGATACCGCCAGTCGGAACAGGCAGCCACCCTCCGTCCACACAGGACACGCGACCCCGGCTGCACAACACCAGAGCCCTTTACCACGACAGAAGTGGAGTCTCCAGAATGGACACCACCAAGTTCGACCCTGTCACGGCCATGCCGGAACCTGGGCGCGCCGCCTACGTGGCCGACACCGTCACCGCCCAGCACCCCACCCTCGGGCGGGTGATCATCGTCCACGTCGCCGGACACGCACACTCCCAGTTCGACCAGGTCGCGCACCGCCACGCCACCGCCACGGCGCGGGCGATGAGGTGGCCCGGTGTCCGGCTGGCCGAGCACACCCTGCGCGAAGACAAGCGCCTCGCCACGTTCGTCTACGGCTACGTGCCCGAGGAAGCGCTGCTGCGTGTCCCGCCAGCCCTCTTTCCGTCCCCCGGCAGTGTCGAAGCGCCCGAGGGTGCGCTGTCGGAGGTCTACGACGGCGTCTACGCAGTCGAGATCCTTGACTTCGGCGAGCTGCCCTACGTGGCCCACTGTTGGGACTGTGGCGAGGTGTTCGGGCCAGAGCACAGGCGGATCACGGCCGTGAAGACCCTCGGGATCGACGCCGACGAGGACTACATGCACGAGAACTGCTGGAAGATCCGCAAGAACAACTGGGGACGCCCGCCGAGGCTCCCGGAGGGCCCGCTGGCCTGGCACACCAGCAAACCAGGCGCCATCACCACAGGCCCGGTGCCCACCACCGAGCACGGCGTCGTGATCCTGAGCGTGCAGGGAGAACCCGCGGTCCGGATCGACCTGCGCACCGGCACCATCGGCATTCGCCCCGGCACCGGCCCGCGCGAGGACGGCGACCCGAACACCGTCACCGGCTGGCACGAGATCACCGGCGCGTTCGACCCGCCCACCCCGGTCCTGCTCACCATGCCGGTGCCACTGCGCCTGGTTCCGAACGACACCGAGATCATCCACCCGTCCGGTCTCGGCACTGACCGCGACGGTGAGGGCGAGCCGGGGCATGGATTGCCGCGTCGCGCTGGCGGCTGGACACGGGCTGCCAGCGCCACCCACCCATTTCCGTCCCCCGATTCCCGAGGAGTCACGCCCGTGAGGTTCACCGTCTCCACGTTGTTCCACGAGCGCCCCAACGACCGCAGCATCACCATCCATGCCGACGAGGACGCCGCCCGCGGCGCCCTGTACGCGCGAATCGCGACGGACTGGGCCGACATCCACTGCCCGGACGGCGCCCGGTGCGCGATCGACTGCTGCACAGGCGCGCAGCGGCCTCTCTTCAGCTTGACCCGTGACGAGGTGATCGACGGCTACCGCGAACACCGCAGGCACACCGACCGCGTCATCTTCGACACCCACGAGATCGAGATCGATGTGGAAACGGCGCCCGGTCTCGGTGCCGTGTTCGGCACCGAGGAGACCGCGATCGCCGCGCTCGCCGGCCTCGACGATCCCACCCGCGACCGGATCACGATCGCCCTCGCCAGTGTCGCCGATGACAACAACCGGGCCCTGGTCCTGACCACACTCCGCGAGACCATCGGCGCGAATATCGAGATGTACGACCACCTCGACATCGAGAACGACCGCGCGATCGGCGTCCTGTTCTCCACCTACAACCCGAACGACGAGGGCTACCGCATCCACCGTGAAGCGGAAGTCCTATTCGACAACGGCACCATCGATCCGACCGACTTCGGAGACGAGACCGCCGACGCGCTACACGCCCTCTACGGCTTCCAGGACAAGCACTTCACCGTCGCGGTCGACCTGCGCACCAGCGAGTTCGACGGCGACAGCACGCCCGCCCGGACCATCTACGAACGCCTCAACGCCGCCGATCTCACGATGACACCCGCCGAGGCGCTGCGGAAGCTCCGGTGGCTGGCCGACGACGCCACCTCCGGGGCGGAAGACCCCGCCAAGCTCACCACCGAGTTCGCCAAAGCCTGGCTGGCACTCGACACCGCGATGTGCGCCGGGGTCCCCGCGCCCGAGCGATGGCACCAATAACACCCGTCAGGCCCCCGTGCCAGTGCTCGAAAGGACAGCACCGTGACGATCACCTTCAGGCCCGTGCCCCCCGGCACCCACTGGACCGTCCTGTTCGAACGCGAGACGACCACCCTGTATCACGTCAACGTCCCCCACAGCGACCTCGGCGTCGCACACGACCCCACCGACCTTGGCCCGCTCCGCAACGCCCTCGAAGCGCGGGCCCGCAAGAAACTTGCCGCCGGGGAGGCCACCGTACTCGGCACCGGTTCTTCCCTGGACCTCCTGGACTGGGAACCGCAACGTGACAACGGCATCGCCAACCGAGTCCCCGAGTACTACCAGGCACACTCCCCGGACAACCACGTACCCACCGGCAGTGGAGGCACTGTCGACCTGAGCACTGAGGAGACCACGAGCAACAGCATCGCCGCGCTCGACGAGCACGCCCGCGAACGACTCACCGCGGCCCTGACCGCGTTCAGCGATGGACGTCACCGCGCCAGCGTTCTGCACCACATCCGGAGAATCCTGGACGAGGACGCCCCCGGCCAGCCCGCGATCGGGGTTGTGTTCGTCACCGAGTACACCAACCAGGGTTACTACGTGCATCGCGTCGGTGAAGTCCTCTTTAGTGACGGCACCATCGAAGAGATCGACTTCGGCGACGACGTTCACGACGGGATGTACGCCCTCTACGGCGCCCGGGGAGAGAGCACCAGTATCGCGGTCGACCTGCGCACCGACACCTTCGACGAGTCCACGGCCGTCGACGGCGACAACGTCCAGGTTCGTTTCGACACCGAACCCGCCGGAGCGGGGAGGACGGGCACCTAACCCGCCACCCGGCCGACGGGGCGGTTCACAGTTCTCCGGCTTCCTCGTCGAGACCGTTCAGCGCGTCGCCGTCGGCGTCGGCCATTTAGCGCCAAGACACGGGACGTCAAAGGCACTTACCAGGGTTTCGACGGCTGCCTATTCGTGTGCGCCTACCCGGCCCGCGCGCCGGGCACAGCTGACCTTCCGGGAACGATCACGCAGATCCTGGGGAGGCCGCTGGACTTCGGCCTCCCCAGGATCTGCCAGGAGCGGGGTCTGGTGATGGGAAGCCCAGGCGGCGTCCACCGAGGCCGGTGGTCTGCGCGAAGCCGATCAGACCTCAGCCGGGGGTGCATCCGAGGTTCTGGCCCGAAAAGCGCGGGCCGAACCTCGGATGCACCCCCGGCCACGGCCTGATGTCCGGCACGCAGACCACCGGCCCCGGCCGAACCGCCCGGCGACTGCCGGCCTAGGCGTGGAAAGCCCAGGTTGCCGGTGGTCCCGCAGTTGCGCAATTCACCCCCCGCCGACCCCGTGAAAGCGAGCGTCCATGCCTGCCTCCACCATCGTCGAGTCCAACGGCCAGTTCCGCTTCTACGGCGCCTCCGTGCGCAACCACGACCAGTTGCCCGTGGCGACCTACGCCATCGATTTCAACCCACTGTCCGGCGGCCACAGCCTCCGCAAAGTCGCACCCCTCTCCCCCGGCGAGGGGAAGATCTACGGTTCTCACGCCGAGCGGGTGGACCTCATCGTGGACCGCTACCCGAGGATGGACCGGTCCCTGGGCGCGATCCTCTCCGGCGACAAGGGTATGGGCAAGTCGCTCATGCTTCGCATGCTCGCCGAGCGGCTGCGCGAGCAGCTCGGGCTGCCGACGGTCCTCGTCCAGCACGCCACCTCGGGACTGGCGTCCTTTCTGGACGAACTAGGTGAGGTCGCGGTCATCTTCGACGAGTTCGAGAAAGTGTTCGCCAAGGACGGCGATGAGGACTCACAGACCCAGTTCCTGTCGCTCTTCGACGGACTGAGCACGGCCAAGCGTCTGTACCTCCTGTCGGTCAACGACTTGAGCAGGGTCAACGAGTTCCTGCTCAACCGGCCCGGCCGCCTGCACTACCACATGGAGTTCACCTACCCCGAGCCCGAGACGGTCGCCGCCTACCTGCACGACCAGGTATCCGCGATCACAGACGACCAGGTCGCCGAGGTCGTCGAATTCTCCCGGAAGTTCGCCTTGAACTTCGACCATCTCAGGGCCATCGCTCTCGAGCTGAGCCTGGGAGGGGAGTTCTACAAAGTGGTCAAGGAGCTCAACATCAAACGCAACCCCAGGGGCACCACCGCACGGGCGACCATCACCTGGGAGGACGGCAAGACCACCGTCATCTCGGGCTCCGTCGACCTGTTCGACAAGAAGGCCGACCAGTCGATCCACGACTACGACGCGGACCTCAAGCTGACGTTCTGCCTGAGCAAAGCGGATTTGACCGAGCAGGGGTTCGCCTTCCGCGCCGGTGACTTCAGGATCGAAGATCGCCGCGGCGAGTTCACGAAGGCGAAGGAGGGCGACCTGAAGGCCGCTGTCTCCCTCGTCATCGCGCTTCAGCAGAGCCGCCCTCTCAGCTTCTGACTCAGCGCGCCACCCACGGTCCGCCGAGGAGACCTCACCGTCCCCTCGGCCGGACCGGCCTGTCACCCGCTCCGCGACGGGACCCGCCGCTGTGTCGAAGCGCCGACCACGGCGGCGACGCGTACCCGTGCATCACGTCTTGCGTCCTGATCGGGGCGTCTCCGCAGTTGCTCGCCCACCCCCGGCCATCCCCGGCTATCGCCGAGCAGCAATCCACTGCCGCTGTCCACGCGACGACCCAGCCTTCGCGACATCTCTCGAAGGAGCGCTATGCCCAATGCCCCCGAACCGTTGACACTGCCCGCAGGTGCCGACGACACCGCGGTGCGCCGTTTGGTCACCGCGCACTTCGGTCCCGGCCACACGATCCTCGGCCTCACCGCTCCCGGCCCGCACCCCGGCATCCATCGCGCCACACTTGCCGCGCCATCCATGCCCAGTTGCGGCCTGATCAGCAACGGCTGGAAGCTACGGATCGAGCAGGTGATCGCGGTATCCAACCGCACCGCGTCCGCCGCCGACTCGGTGATGGCTCTGCTGCACGAAATCGGCATCGAGCCCTGCCGAATGTGCCGCCGCTGCTGGAAAAACTCCAGCATTCCTCCACACCAGCGCGCCTTCTGCTTCCCAGCCCCCGCCCGCCGTCCGGCACGTCACCGCCGGTGACGGCACCCAAGCCGACCTCGGCGAGCCCCTGGGGGGATTGCTAGCGACGCCCGCCCCGCGAGGACGACAGCGTCGAGAACAACCCAGCGCTTTTAAGCGATCCGGGCCGCACAGACCCGTGACGCCCGGCGAGCCCGACATTGGCCTCCGAATGGGCTGTGTCCGCACGTCACGGTGTGCCCTCACCACAGGCCGTCTCCGCCCTTCCTCCGTGACACGAAAGGAGAATCACGCCACCATGACCGCCAAGGCCCACACCGGCCGGCTTGACGGCGGAGCCACGCGTGCTGCCCGTGCCGCGCTCGTCGACCGCCTGACCGCCCTCCCGCAGATCACCACCGCGCGGATCACCTCCGACGTCGCACCGCTGCGGATCGAAGGCACCCTGCACGACAGGCGCCCGTACTTCTTCCGCGCCCATTGGGGAGAAGCGTCCCTATCGATCGCCGCCGTCGCAAAGAACCAGGTCGACTCCAGCGCGCTCACCAAACGCATCCCGTGCCCGTTCGGTCTCACCATCGAGACCGACGACGACACGCTGGACGTCATCAGCACCCTGCTGGAGCAGCACCATCTGTGACCTGCCGCTGGCCACAACGAACCTCGATCGAGGAGCCTCCAGCGTGTCCGCCCTCCGCACCCGGCCGAAGATCCACACCTAGCGCAGCCTCACCGCACACGGCGCCCAAGTCGCCACGACCCGATCATGGACGTCACCCCCAATACCCCGCAGGCAGTGGCCTGCGGTCCCAGAGCATCACGGCAAAGACGCGCTACTCACCCACCTCAGCCGCACCACCTGGTAGACACACGGCATCGAGCAGCAGCCGGCCCTCACCCAGTTCGGTATTCACGACTTTCAGGAGGAAAAGATGGGACAGCAGATCATTCGGCAGCCCGACGGCAAGTTCGCAATCTTTTCGTCCACGTCCGATGTCGGCTGCATCATCGTGTACGACGCCGACGCTGACGAGATCGTCGAGTGGTTCGCCGAGCAAGCAGCGAAGAGCGCCCGCGTACAGGCCACGAGAGCGCTGGAGCACGTCGCGGCAGGCGAACCGGACAAGACTTATCACCAGTTCGCGCTCACCTGGGAGGAAGTGTTGAAACTCGACCGCGAACACGATGGCACCGCGTGGAAGAGCTTCAGCTGAGGCACACGTCGCCTCCCTCTCGATTCGCTGCTCCCTGATACGGGGCGGCGCTGGTAACGACCGCCGCGGCGATGCTCGCTGCGCGTCCTCACACTGCGACGTGACCTCGTGGCAGCCAGGACGCTGAACGTCGGCCCCGTCTCAGCCGCGGCAAGCCACTTCGGCAGTTGCGGTGCGCGACGTCGAATGACACAGGGGGCCGCAGCGTAGCGCCACCGCCCAGCGGGCCGAACGCTGACTGTATTCGCTGGGATTCACACACTCCTTGGTGTAGTTGCGCCGGGTTGGGCGCCGCCTGCGGCCGCCTCGGTCGCAATGTTCTCCCCCAGGGGCCCGGATCGACACCGTTGCGTTCCTGCGCGATCCCTGCCTAGTCCTGCACGGAAGACCCGCCACCACGCGATCTTCCGCACCCGTTGTCCTCGGCCATTGCCGCAGCTTCCTCTTTTGTGGCCGCCTGATGAGCTGAACTGCGCCCGCCCACGTCCGCGGCCGGCGCGTCACCGATTGCCCGCTTCTCACCACGGACAGGCGGTCAACGAAAACCACCACGCCACGGTGCGACCGCCTATCCCGGCCCTCGCCCGCCCTCAACGCGCCGACCACCATCGCGATGCCTCAGAAAGGAGGCTCCCGTCACCATGACCACCGAGGACCGTGACGACGACTGGATGTACGGACCGGGCACCCTCGCCGCCCGCGCCGTACTCGTCAGCCGGCTGACCAGCGACCCGCGGATCGCCAGCGCGCGGGTCACCTGCGACGCCGCGCCACTCCAGATCGAGGGAGAACTGGATGACGAGCGTCAGTTCTATTTCCGCGCCCGTTGGGGAACAGCGGCCCTCTCGATCGCCCCGGTCGGGTACAGCCCGATCGACGCCGAGGTCCGCACGGAGCACATCGAGTGCTCGCAGTGGATGGCCACCGAGGACGTCGGCGAAGCGTTCACCCTGTTCGCCGCCCTGCTGGCCCTGCTGGAAGTTCATCCTCGACAGGAGGTGACGGAATGACCGACGTGCCCACGGATTTCGTGGAGGTGGGCCGGAAGGCCTTCCTCGCGGGCGAGCCCAGCATGGCCACACTCAACGCCACCGTGCGTGAGGCGATCAAGAACACGAAAGTCGGCACAGGAGCGGAGGACATCTTCTACCACTTCCAGCAGGGGTGGACCGAAGCGAACTTCGCCACCGGCGTCAGGATCCACTTCGACTCCCCAGTGAGCCCCGGAAATACCGCTTGCGCAAGCAGAACAGCCGAACCGAAACTGACCGGCGATCCCCGGGCCGTCACCTGCTGGCCGTGCCGGGATACCGAGGACTGGCTGTCGTACGCGGACATGGCCGATCTGGCGGACAGTCTGCCTGAGGCCACGGAGTCCGAGCCGGACAAGATCACGATCCTGCGTGAAGTGAGAGACAAGTTCTCGATGCGCAAGATCGAGGGAGTGGTCGTCGATCCGCAGACGGCGAACGCGATCCTCACCGTGTACGACTCGGATGCGGCGCGGGCCAAGCCCGAATTCCGGGAGAAGTTCGCGACGCTCCCGATCCTGCGTATGGCGAACGCGGCGTGGCGAACCGTGTCCGGCCGGCGTCACTAGCAGCAGAGTTCCCCCACCGTTCAGTCAGTCGAGACCGTCACACGTATGGCCGCTGTGCGGTCACGCCCGGGTTGTTGATCTGCGTGAAGCCAATCAGACCGCTGCCGACCCTTCGGGCACGGCCACGGCCTGATGCCCCCCACGCAGATCAACAACCCCTCGGCCGAACCTGCCACGCGATATTTCGCAGGGCAGGAGAGAAGTCGAGACACCGGTGAGGAGCACGGCATTTGGCACATCCGCTGGTAGTCCACTGCAAGCGCGCTCGCTTCGATGTCTACATCGGACGCGGGCGGGATTCGAAGTGGGGCAATCCGTTCAGGATTGGCGTCGACGGCACCCGCGAGGAGGTCATCGACCTCTACGAGGAGTGGCTGCGTGACCAGCCGCATCTCATGGCCGCGCTCGGCGAACTGACCGGGCGGATACTCGGATGCTGGTGCGCTCCGCGCGCCTGCCACGGTGATGTCCTTGCCCGGCTGGCCGCGCGCGTGCCGGTACTGAGTCCCTGGGGCACGTTCACACCTCTCGCCAGCGGGTTCAGCGGCGTCAAGCCGCCGTTCTAACCTCATGGAGTGTGGGCGCGCCGGAGTCTTTCCGGCCCGCCCGCGCCGTCTCTGACAGCGCCGCATGATCCGGCAAACCACCGTACTGCCGCCCCTGTTCCTCCCCACGTTCCGAGACAGATCGCAGGCACCTGTGCCGACTCGGCCACGGGGTGCTTCCTGTTCCGTCGTCACCCGCTCTCCCTGCTCGCGCAGCGACGCGGGCTTTTGCAAGTTGGCAACACATTTCGCGTCGAGCGAGCGGTCGCTGGTGTCGCGAACCGGGTGGTGCGGGCGCACGCTGGCCGACGTCAGCGTCGGTGTCAAACCGCCCGGACGGGCCGCAGCTGCCCTCCCTCCGGTCGGGCAACGGCCCGTCACCGGACGGTTTGACACCGCCACCTCCGCCGGCCGAGCGGCCAGCGCCCCACCCGGAACGCAACACCAGACCGGGATCCCTTGGGGCACAGCAGGCTACGCCGATTTCCGCCTCGTCCGGGATCCACGGAGGGACAGCACATGCCCGAGCACACCGATCGAGACATCATCACCGCAATCGACGACCTCACCCACGATGCCGCCACCTGGACGGCCGCCCCCGACAATCACATACCGTCCTGGGCGAAGGCCGACAATGGCCACATGATCGCCGTCGAGCTCGGCATCACCGGACCCGCCTTCCCCCAGCTCAGCGCGACCGACCCCGCCCCGGACATCGCGAAGTTGACCGGTGATCCCGGAGTTCGCTCTCACCGCCACCTGAGCGGGGTGCAGTTCTGGATCGGGCGCAACAGCGTCTCGGCGCTGCCGGTCAACGAGGGCGCCACCAAACTCCTGCGCTATCTGCTCGCCGCTGTACGCGACGGTCACTACATCGCCAGTGACGCCGATCGTGACAACGCCCGCGCGCTGATGGCCGCCCCCGGTGGCGGCCCCGTCATCCACGGTCCGTGCCTGGTCACCGGAGTCGCCGACGACGGAGGCGCGGCACCGCTGGACGAGAACTTCCGCGACTGGTTCACCGAGGTACTCGAGACCGTCGCCGAACAGCATGCGCTATTCATCGCTGAAGCCATCGCGCGCCAACTCGGAGCCGAGGCCGTGGACGTGACCATCTTCCGGCTGGGCTGACACAGTCGGGGTGCCTGGCCGGAGCAGACACTGCCGGGCACCGTGACCGTGCCCACCGACGTCGCTGCGCTCCTGCTCCGGCCCGCACCGTGCTCGCCGATCTGGAACACCTCGACGCCGAGCGCGCCCAGCACCTGGCCACCGCCCGGGACCACACCCACCACCCCGGATGCCTGACGCCACACCACAAAGCCAGCATCCCTGGAGGACACCATGGACCTTCCCGCCGAGCACTACGCCGTCACAACCCCCACCGGCACCCTGATCGGACACACCTGGCCCGGACCGTGGGCACGCCCCTACGTTCCAGCTGGCGGCCGCGAGAACGCCTGGTTCGCCCGCTCCGTCCACGACGACCCGACCGACCCCTTTCTGCACGACTTCTCCACCCCCGTGCAAGCTGAACAATTCCTCCGCGCCCGGGACCTGATCGCCGGTCGCGCCGAGACCGAAGCCGCCCTGCTCGCCCATCCCGAGCGGCGCACCACCGGCGACCGCGAGGTCCTGATATGGCTCGAAGGATCCGACGACCAGCCGCTGCCCGCCTGGTTCACCTACCACGACGGCCCCCGGTTCCGGACCGAAGTCGCCGACATCGTCATCGCGATCATCAACCGCGGCTACCGCGCCAACCACGAGATGGCGCTCGCCTACCGCGACGGCGACACCATCACCGTCATCGAACCCAACGTCTACGCGGACTTCCCCGACTACACCCCCGACCAGTTCAGGCCTGATGAGCACGGCCGCTACGCCCTCATCCCGCACGGCGCCTGGTACCCGGTCAACGGCGACGAGGAAAGCCCGACCGAAGAAGCAATGACCGCACGACGCTTCCGCGCCCACGCCTTCCTCGCACGCCGCCGCCGGTGACGCCCTGCCACACACCACCACGAGCACAGCACCCGGAACACCGGAATCGCGGCGGACAACCACACGAGACCGGCGACATCCCGATCTGCAACACACCTGCCCTCACACACGAAGGAGACACCTGGAATGCCGACCCCCGAAGACCAGCCGAGGGACGAGACAGTCTCGATCATCAATCCCGGCAGCGAAGCGATCCCCGACGCTCTCGAGGAACGCGCCGGCGAGGCGATGCGCGCCTATTTCAAGGAAGTCGTCGGCGAAGCCCCGCTGGAGCAGGCGCGGGTGCGGCGCGCATCGAACCTGGACGAAAACGGCCGATTCGGCTATGTCCTGACCCTCACCGCAGGCGGGGGCGTCGCGCCACGCGACGTCGATGTCCTGATGCCGGGACTGCCCGTCGATGTGCTCCGGCAGGCCGTGCTCCGGATGTACGTCGACGGCAGCTCGTGGATGTGGCCATCCGGGGTGAACGTCGGTCGTCGGATGATCAACGAAGAACTGGGCGAACGATCCCTTCACTACGGCTACGACGCCGGACTTCCCGACGAGCGACGCTTGGTCCGCGCCGCCTGGGGCGCTCGTGCCGTCATCACCGAAACTGGCGGCATCGACCTGCTCCCCGACCGGCAAACGGCGTTCGGACCAAAGCGCGACGTCGACGAACTGCTGGCGAACCTCAACCTCGACATCAACACGCGGTGGACCGACCGCGCGACCAGCCTGCTGTCCACCGGGGAAATGTCCAGTAAACGGGCCGGTGAGTTCATTCTCGTCGCCGACCGGGACATCACCGTCAAAGCCAACACCAAGGCCTCCAACGGCTACCTGTACGTGTGCGCCTATCCCACACCACTCGCCCAGAGCAGCTGACGCACCGCCAACGATCATCAAGTGCCCTGTGCGGCCCTGGACGTCTGGCCGCGCCGCACGCGTCTGCGAGCTTCGTTGGTGACTGAAACTCCCCGGCGGTCCGCCAGTGCTGGTGATCTGCGCGAAGCCGATCAGACCGCGCCCGGGTGCACGGCCTGATGTTCGGCACGCAGATCACCAGCTCCATGGCCGAAGTCACCTGGCGTCTTTCCACCCAACCCAGTCCAACCTCGAGATCGTGAGGTTGGACTGGCCGAACTGGCCGTCTTATTCGGGAAACGGCACCAGCATGAACGCTAAATCTTCGAGAGAACCCGGAGCAGTGCTCTACGACGGCACCCTCGCCACGGTCGCGGCGACCAGCGATCGCACGTGGCGGGTCATCGTGGCGGACCTGTTCGTCGCAACCTTGGTACTTGGCACACTTCCGGGCCGGTGGCGGGCCATCAGCCCAGACAGCACGCGGGTGGAAATCGGCGACAGCCCGCAGGCCGCGCTCGACGAGCTTGCCGCCGCGACCAGGCGGGTGCAGCGCGCCGAGGCGGCTCGCGGGCGCATGACTCCGGGCCAACGAGCGGCTCATGAGCTGCGCCGACTCCTGCACATCGGGACCCGCACACGGCGGTTTCGCAGCACCTCCAAACCCGGGCCGTCCGACCGGCACGAGGAAATCCTCGAAGCGATCGAGAACGACGTCGTCAACGTCGCCAACTCGCCGTTACACCCGCTGTGGGGTGCCTGCTGCTCCTACCGCGCGCACATCGAAGCCGGACGGCTTGCCGGACTGATCACCTGGTACGTGGGCCAGCTCAGCCCGTGGAATCTGTGCTCCCTACTCGCCGAAATGAGCGATGCGGGCGTGACCAACATCGGCGAAGGCGAGCGGTGGTTCACCAACACCCTTCGCCCAGCCCTGGAAGTCGATCCCTCGGGATCGCGCGTAACCCGAAGAAAGAAACCCTAGATCGACACACCCACCAGCTCTGTGGCCCTTGCAGCCCTCCCAGCAACAGGACTCCCGAGCAGGAGAGAGATGCCGATGGTGCCGCGCACCGGCGGAGCAACCGCACGCCAGCGCCCCGCCTGAGCGCGACACCACTCCGGTCTTTCTGGAGCACACCAGATCCAGCCAATCCCGCCTGGCCCGAGATCACACGTAAGGACAGCAGATGACCGAGCAACCCGAACGCGATCTCATCGCGGAAATCGACAACTTCATCACCACCATCACCACCGACGGCAGCTGGAGCGCCAGCTCCGATACCTCCGGCCCCCGGTGGCCACAGGCCGACGATGGGCACATCGTCGCCGTCATGCTGCACGAGACAGGCGGAGGCTGGCGCCAGCTCAGCTCCGCAGAACCCGTGTCGGACATCGCAGCACTGATCGGCGATCCTCTCGTCGCCCGGCGGTGGCTCCTTCACGGCGTCCAGGTCTGGGTCGGACACAACAGCCGCGCCACCGCACCGCATAGCGACGACTCGACCTACTTCCTGCACCGGCTTCTCAGCGATGTCCGCGACGGCAACTACGCGGCCGACGAACACGATCGCGACCACGCCCGCACACAGCTGAGCTCCCCCGACCACACTCCGGACGTCCACGGCCAGTGCGTGATCACCGGCGTAGCAGAGGACGGTGGCCCCGCACCGCTGAACGAGGACTTCCGCGACTGGATGGACAGGTTCCTTCACGAGATGAGGAGGCGCGGGCTCGCCTGAACCACGCTCAGGTGTCCGGCTGGGGCATGACCCGCCGGACACCCCGCCCTCACGACGCGTCTCCAACCTCACCCACCGCTATGCCTGGCACCGACCATGCCGCCCGCCCGGCGCGAGAAGTTTTGCGGCAGGCGAGCAACCACCGGCCTCGCCGTCGTCTTCACCGCTATCGGAGCGGCCGCGATGGCATCTGTCGGCCTCGCCGCCCTCAGCCACCTCGACGACCCGCGGCGCCGGGGACACCCAGCTTGTGGCCGAGCGCATCACCGAACTCCACGCCGGACCCACGGGTTTCCCAACCACCTCATGAGCGCCCGCGCGATATCACCGGCCCCCTGATGCTCCCTCAGGCCGCCCCTTTCCCTTACACCGCAAGCAATGCGAGTTGAGATGAGCGATTCCGAGCATCCCTTGCCGCGTATCAAATGCGATGTCCAACTCACCACCTTCGACCCGGTCGACGGCTCGCTGGGTTCGACACTCTGCGGGGTCGAGCATTACGCCATCCACGACCGCCCGGGATGTCCCCGGCATCGTCAATCCACCTGGGACTCCGCGCGATGCGATCACCGGTAGCCCGTCGATGCACCGGCCACCAACGCAGAAACGCACCACCTCCCGGCAGCCCATGCCCCGTCCGTGCGTGGGGCGGCACAGCACGTCGACCGTGTGCCTCTGCGTGCTCACCCGCCGGCCACGGCACCAACCCGCCGGAACCGAGTGAACGGATCCCCATGTCTCCAAGAACAAGCCCCGCGGCGCGTGACCGTGCCCGGCGGCACCCCCAGGCGCGGCTGCTCGCTGACCGCACCTGGCTCGCGCTCGCCGCGCTCGCCGAGTCCGACCCGGCCAACGTCGTCGCTGACGAGTTGCTGGCCGCGGCGCCCAGTGTGCAGAAGCTGAGCCTGCACAACCAGGTCACCCTGCTCGTTCAGGCCGGAGAGCAGCAAATCTTGCTACGCGACGTGGACACCGAGGCCGGATGGGCACGCCGCGGGCGCGTCACCACCCCGCAGGGCCTGCGGGTCGTGCGGCCCCACGACAAGCCGGGATGGCGCGGCCCCAGCGAATTCCGGGTCTCCTACCGCTGGGACTTCGCCCAGACCAAGCCCGCCGACGGCGACATCCCACCCCAGGCCACTCCCGCACCAGCCGGCGACCCGGCCGATCTCGCCGGGAACCTGATCGACCAACTCGGCAACCACGCCTACCGGGTCACCCCAGCTACCACCACCGTCATCGACCACCACACGTGCCAGATCTCCATCGCGGAAACGATCTGGCACGACGACCCGGCGACGGTGGTGCGGGTGCTCATCCCCGCCCTCGCCCACGTCCTGGTCTCCGGGTCCGAGCCCGAGCTGGGCGCAGTGGGTGATCACCGTGCTGGTTGAGTGCGTCATCGCCTACGACGGTGACGGAGGCCCGCGTGAGGTGCTGTTCGTCGACGGTGTCGAGGTGGCGAAGGTCGTTCGCTACGAAATCGACCCGGACGACCCGATGCTGCGCTACACCGGAACCGACCCGTGGCTGGATCGGCAAAATGCCATCGCGGCGACCGCGTCCCCCGCCGCCGCCGACCTGATCCGAACCTGGGCGGCGCAGACCGCCGAATCCCTCGCCGTCGACGACGACTAGCCCGACGACACCGACCTCTTGCGGCCACGTCGGCCCGGGGAGCAACACGTGCCCGGGAACGCCGCTCAGATCCAGATAGCCACGTGGCCCAGACGGACGGACGAGGCACGACGTGTCCCGCGTCCCCGTCCCGGCAACTCACCACGCGCTCGCCCGGTCGTACCCCATGACGTTGCCAACCCTTCAGCGTCCCCTGTCCAGAAAGGGACTTCGCATGTCCGCACTGATCGTCTCCAGTGGACACATCGACGTTCTCGTCCACGCCCTGACCCAGTATGGAGTCGTCCCCTCCGACCTCGGAGCCGACGCACTGCGTGATCTGGGGCAGATGCTGTGGCAGGAAAACCACACCTCCGTCCACCACCTCTCCGGCGACGACAGCGCCACACCGCGCTACACGCGGCAGGCCACCACGAAACCCCTCGATCCCATCGCCGTACTCAAGGCCGTGTTCGTCTACGACTACCAATCCCGTGACCATCCAGAGTGGACAGGCAGCGAAGCGCACGCGCTCATGGAGTCGCTTCACGCTGCGATCCTCGC
This sequence comes from Amycolatopsis roodepoortensis, assembly GCF_024628825.1. Classification (NCBI taxonomy): domain Bacteria; kingdom Bacillati; phylum Actinomycetota; class Actinomycetes; order Pseudonocardiales; family Pseudonocardiaceae; genus Amycolatopsis; species Amycolatopsis roodepoortensis. The sequence goes on along the minus strand of NZ_CP102415.1, from coordinate 310,836 downwards.
GCAGCACCCAGATCTTGATGGGACGGCGACCGTCTCCTTCGGCGAGATCCGCCGCTACCGCACGCTGCCCGCCTGGGAGAACCTTCCTTGGGGCTCGACGACATTACGAGACGCGCGCCTCCGCTCCACCTGATTCGCCCGTCACCCGCGATACGACTACCGAAGAGACCGCGTTGCCGTCGGACGCCACGGAGTTTAACCGGCTCGCTGGGTTCCCCGACGAGACCAGCACCGTCAGACCTGCCGACGGGTAATCGAGTTCGGCGGGAAAGGCGACGCCTGCCCGTCCGGTCGGGGCGCGCGCACGGTGCGCCCGCTCCGGGCCGGGGTCAAGCCGGGAAAGCGCCGGCTTGACCCCTTTCCCCGGTGCGGGCGCGACCCGAGCTCGCCCCGACATCCGCATCCCGGGTCCCGACGCACTCCGATTCGCCCCTGTCTGAGCAACAACGACCCGCTGCCACGGGCGTGCCCTCCCTGACGGGCTGAACCCCGGCGTTCGGAAACCAGGATGTTCGTCCAGGACGGGTGACCCGGTCAGTGTGTCGCCGCTTCGGTCGTTTTTCCCTACTCTGGAAGGCTTTCGCATGTCTGCTCAGCTCGTGTCCACCGGTCACATCGATGTCCTTGTCCACGCCCTGGTCCAATACGGAGTTGTCGCGCCGGACCTCGACCCGAAGAAACTCAGCGGTCTGGGGAAGAAGCTGTGGCAACAGAACCACACGGCGGCCAACCACGGCTCCGGCCTCGATGCTGCCGCGCCGCGCTACCGGTGGCGCACGACCGACACCGTCCTCGAGCCGATCGTCGTGCTCCGGGCGCTGGCCTACTACAACTACCACTGCTGCGGGTACCACGGCTGGTTCGGCAGCGACGCCCACGGCCTCATGGACGCACTGCACACCGCGGTCCTTGACCAGCATCCCGACCTCGGCGAACTGGTGAACACCCGATTCGGCAAGATCTACCACTACACCACCCTTCCTGCCTGGGAAGCGACCCCGTGGGGCATCGAGAAGCTGGAGGATGTTCTGCCCGCGCCAGCCTCAACCCGTCGAGCGGGCCGATAGACGCCGCAATGGCCGGGAGGCCATCGGGCATGCCGAACGCGACATCAAGACGATCGAGTCGGCGTAACCAGCCGAAAACCCTTATGACGGCGACACTGACGTTCGCCAGCGGACCAGCTCGTGCCGAACTAGAAGCGGCGGCGTCTCGGCGTCGACGACCTCAACAACAAGGGCGCCTGCGGCGGATCGGCGCGGGTGAAGAGGACCGGGACCAGGAGCCCTGCAGCGGAGGTGATCGTCTTCGCTGGTGCCGCTGCCCGCGACGACTGGGATGCCGCAGCCTGCACCGGGGTCGTGGAAGGGGCAAGCCGCGGAAACGCACGCGGCTTGCCCCTTCCACGACCCCGGTGCCTGGCAAGCGCATCCCGGCCGACGCGGGCGGGGCAACCAGCGAAAGGAACGACCAGTGGCGATTCCCGACGAAGCTGCGAAGTTGGCCGGACTGGCTACCTCTGTGCAGGGTGCGCTCAACCTCCTGACCGAGGCAGCCACACAGATCGTGGTACTGCGCGACCAGGCCCTCGAGGTCCTGGGAGGCAACAGCATTCGAGGAAACTCGAGCGCGGCCAGCGCACACAGCGTGGATGAGTCGATCGAGATGGCCAAGGGAGCGTGCATGCAGTTTGCGATGAACTTGCAGGACGCGGCCATCCATCACTCCAGCTAGTTGTCAGGTCTTCAATATCTCATCCAAGACCGAACCCTTAGTCCCGCTGTCACCGCACAACGCCTGACAGGCACACCACGTCATTTCGCGGCAGCGCCGACCCAGCGGCGTGTGGCGCTGCCGCACGCGTGATTCGCCGACCGGGCCGGATACCGCGAGCGAACCGCAAAGCATCCCCACAGCCTTTGGGAATCACAGAAATAAATTCGATTCGCAGTGCTGGCCATGATACGAAAGGAACATCGATGGCTATTCCTGAGCATGTTGAAACACTGGGGGAAATGGCGCGGTCTGTAGTTGAGCCGATTGCAATGCTGAACAGGATTTATCTAACAATCGATGAACTTGACCGGCAGGCGTGCGAACTATTGGGAACCGAGTCGGCACGCGCCCAAGAAGTGGTTGCGCTGATCGTCTCACTGAAGGACTCCATTGAGGGCACGCAAGGAATGTGCGCCAACGTAGGTCGCGCACTCGCCGAATTGGCCGAGTATCACTCGCAAGGCTGAACGAAGTCTCTTGTAATGCACGATGCGACTCTGGCAGCCCGATGCGATTAGCGCGTGGCAAGTCGAAGAAATCGGTTTTCGAATTCGGTTAGGCAGTACCCCTTGGAGGGCGTGGCCTTTGAGGCCCTTGGCGTCGCAGATCGCGCGCTTCTGCCGATTGAGTGACGCTGCAATCGCTCGAAATAAAAACGTGTACCCGAAGCGCGAAAGCATAATCTAGAAGCCGTTTCTAATTCACACTGCAAGCCGTGGCGTTATGAATGCTAGGCGGCGAACTTATAACCGAGGAGATGTTATGCCCGAAAAAGACGATGAATTCCTCGAACCGACCGGGAAAGAGCCGTGGCGCTGCGCTGCCTGCCAGAAGCCGGTTCCGGACGAATGCGACGGAAACTGCAACACCGGATGTCGCTAAAGACGCGTCAACGGTTCTGCGGGGAACGTTGATGATCTGAAGTCTGCACCCTCTGGATTAGACGAACGAGCCAATGTAAATCCGGCTGGCCACAGAGTCCTGCTGATCGTCGTGATCCCGCAGGTCCGCGGCGAGCTTTGCGGCCCTCCAGTCGCGGGCCGCCGAACCTCACCGGTGCACCGCGTCTCCCGCGATCGGGCCGCACCTCGCCGGAGCACCCGATCCGCAAGCCCAGACCACGTCGTCCGGAAGCGCACCGCAGCAGCGCCCCGTCATGCCCAGACGGGGCTGGCCGCTCACCCGGATTTCCGACATCGAGATCGAAGATGGGAGCCCATCGTGGCCACGCTGACCCACGAGCAGGAACGCTGGCACGCCCAGGCGTGCCAGCTGGTCAACCTCGCTCGTGATCTGACCGACGAGGAACGCGCGTTCGTTCTTGACCACTGGCGGGCGTCCTCGACCGCCCGCAACGCCTTCGACCGGGCGCATTTCACCCCGGCCGGGCTGGCGGGCGAGATGGCGCTGCACGTTGACGGGGACCGGATCATCGATCTCGCCGCTGGCATCGGCCGTCTCGCCTTCCACTGTCGCAACCGCGGCGGCCGATGGCCACACGGTGACCCCGAGTTCGTGTGCGTCGAGCGCAATCCCGAATACGTCCGTGTCGGCCGCCGGGTAATGCCCGACGCGCACTGGATCTGCGCGGACATCATGTCCCTCCCGGCCATGCGCGACGATCTCGGCGACTTCGACTTTTGCGTCTCCAACCCGCCCTATGGTGCGCTGCCCCGCATGGTCGCCGACACCGGCGGCTACCGCGGCCGCCGCTTCGAGTACCACGCGATAGCCCTCGCCGCGACGGTCGCCAAGAAGGGCGTGTTCCTGATCCCGCAGCAGGCCGCCCCGTTTCAGTACTCCGGCCTCCGTCCTCACCTGCGCTGCGACGCTGACGCGGAGTACCACAAGTTCGTGGCGAGGACAGGCATCGAGCTGTGGCCCAGTTGCGGCGTCAACACGTTCCTGTATCGCCACGCCTGGCACGACGTCTCCCCGCTGACGGAGATCGTCCGTGCCGACTTCACCGAACGCGCGAGCACCGGCTCCTCCGCCGAGCGGCAGGGGCAGCTTGCCCTGCTGAGCCGCTAGCCACGCTCAGCGGCCAGACCGCACACGCCAACGCCGCGCTGGCATCGCGGACAGCCGACAGCCAACGAACGGAGCCTCTTTCGCCATGCCGCACTTCCCCGTTTCCGTCGTCGTCGAAGGCGGCGACGTCGACGAAGCACTGGGCAACATCAACACCGCGCTCGCCCCGTTCGACGAGAGCCTGCGGGTCGCGCCGTGTACCGACGGTCGAGACACCTGGTTGGGCAACCCAGACGGCACCTGGCGCTGGTACATGGTCGGCGGCCGCAACTCCGGCCAGCTGTGGCTGCGGGCAGACGCTCACCGGCAGGACTACGACACAGGCCACCGGTCCTGGATGACCGAGCCGGTCACGCCCGGTGTGTGTGACCTTGGCCGGATCCGGGCCTTGGACCTCGCCGGCATGCGCGGCGCCGCGGCCGCCCAGGCGGTCCGTGACTGGGACGAGTACCAGACGGTCGTGGACGGCACCCCACAGCCTCAGCCCTTGGCGCAGTTCCTCGACCGTGCCACCGCCGCGGCGGATGTCCGGCGATGGATGAGCGCCGGCCTGGACCGGACGACCCTCAAGCAGTGGATTGGTGACCCAGTTCTGGGAGGTGGCGGTCGACTGCTGCAGCTGACCGCGCCAGATCCCGCGGTGCGCCCCGTGAGTTACGGCAGTGCGTGCGCGGAGCTCGAAGCCCTCGACGCGGCGTGGGCCGACAACGCCTACACCGTCGATCAAGCCCACGCCGACTATGCCGCGCAGCCCCGCGTCGCCGCGCTCCGCGGCCACCGGCCATATCAGGGCGCCGAAGTCTGGCCGGAGTACGTCTTCGACCACCTCAGCCGCGAGGACTACGCCCAGCTTCAGCGCGCCAGAGCCATCCCGGGCTTCGCCACCGTCACCCACGGCGGCCAGTGGCTCGAGGGCCGCCAGGACCATTGTGGCATTCCCAGTAGACCCAGCGATCTGGCTCCGGCCTACCTCGAGTATGTCAACACCTACCTCGACACCCTGCACGGCGACCACTGGCTAGCTATCGTCACCTGCCACACCTGACCCACCGGTGCGCACCGACCAGCCGGGCGACGACCACACACGACGAGGACGCTGATGCCCGCCCGAACCACCCAGAATGAAGACGACGATCGTCGCTTCACGGTGTTCGTCCGCTACCCGGACGAGAAGACTGCCCACAGAGTAACCCCGGACGGCGGCACCACGCGCCGGAAGATTCACGCCGCGATCCTCACCCACGCTCAAGCCGAGCGTGTCATCGAGCTGTCCCGCTCCTACCTCGACGAGCACCCCGGTACCCGGATGTGGATCGCCCCTTTCTGACCTCAAAGACCGTTCTCTGTCCTCGCCGAAGCGCGGGCCGCGCACCACCGCGCGGCCCGCGCTTCCTGTTGCGGGCCGCCTCTGTGCGCCCGAAGGGAGCTTCGATGCGTCTGCTTGTCGCCACTACGGCCACGCAAGGACATCGTTCCAGCGACTTCAACGTCGTCTTTCGCACCGAACCGGTCCTGCTCGCCCCGATCTGTGGCCGGGACGGCGACGACCCGGACGGTGCGTGCGGCTGCGCCCGGGCCTTCATCAGCATCCGCAGCGGCCGGCCGGTCACCACCGCCGCAGTCACCGACCGGGACATCACCCCCGGCGAGTACCGAACCCTGCTGCGATTCGGCTACCGAACCTCCGGGGCGTGGGGCGACCTCACTGGCCAGGACATCGACGGCCTCGCCGAGCGGACCGCCACCGAGCTCGAACACCTCATCTCAGGCCTGCGCCCGGGAACCGTCCTCGAACGCCGCGGCGACACCATCGCGACTCGAACCTGGACACCCACCGCCGGCCAGCCCCGTCACGAGCCCGACGCGGACCACGCACTACCCGATCACGACAACACGATGGTATGGATCTGTGCATACGGCGACGACCGCGACGAACTCTTCCCCGCTTGGGTGTCCCCGACCCCGAAGGACGCCCCGCCCGTCATCCCGATGTTCAGCCGCGCGACCGCCGAACGTGTCGTGGACTGGACCAACCGGCTGCGTAAGGCGTATCACGGCGCCGCCGCCGCCGCGCTGTGGGACGGCGACGACATCCTCCTCTACGAACCCGGCTGGGAAGACCCCGATCCGATCCGGATCACACCCGACCAGCACGGCCGCTATTTCATCGGAAACGGCTGGGACTGGGACGAGGTGTGGTGCGAGGTCTGCTACGCCACCGCCCGCCCCGGCGAGGACGAAGGCTCCCAGGTCCTGCTTCACGAATCCGGCTGCGTCCCAGTCGAGCAGTGGCCGCTGGCCGACCACCGGCCACGCCCGCGGTCCTGATCTACCGCGCGGCGGGCTCATTTTCCGGATCCGGCCCGAATTGCCCTGAGCTCGTTCGCTCCCGCTGCCAGATTGGCATTCCAGAAAGGACACCGCCATACCCGGGCACCCGGCGACACCGGGCGCCGACGACCTGCTGCGCCGATACCACCGACTGCGCCGCAGCAACACTCCGAGGTGCACGCCCACCTGTCCTGCGCAGGCACGTTGTCCGTGTCCACGGTCGCAAAGCCGGTGTGTCGCTCGGCTGCGCAGACGCCTTCGCCAGCGCCGACGACCTCGTGGTCGTCATAGCGCACGCCAACGACGACTACGGGCTGTTCGACGAAGCGCTCGCCTAGGCACGCGCGCGATCCCGCCCTTGCTGGCCGCGCTGGCCGCTTGACCTTCTCCGATTCCCGCGCCTGCCCGGAATATCGGGCACCACTGGCGCGCCCCGATATCCCGAGTGGAGAACACGCCATGCCCACCCACACAGAACCCGTCCTTCCCGCCCGCGAGGTAACCCTGCCCGAAGGTGCGCCGATCACCGTCACCGCCACGGTCTTGAGCGTCGACCGCCGCTCCGAAGCCGGCGTCTTCGGCCCCATGGTCGGCCTGGAGGCCCACCTGCACGTCCTGTTTCCGGGAGACACCACACCGGACACCCTGTTCCTGTCCCGGCTGGCCGAGGAGTCCTGGTGGCTCCAGGACGCGCACTTCTCCAACGGCCTTCCGCACTTCAGCCACGGCTTCGGGTCCCGCACCGTCCGCAAGCACGGCGTCCCCACCGAACTGGACGAGCTGCTCTGCGAAGCCGCCCGCGCCCGCGGCCTGGTTACCGAGATCGGCCCCGGCATCCCGCTGGCACTCGCCACGAGCAGCACCCCCGCCTGATCCCCGAAGCGGGCCGCGGCGCCCTGGATTGAACTGTCCCGGCGCCGCGCGGTCCGCTCCGCCCCTGTGAATGTGAGCGAAAAATCCCCGATGACACCGAACACCGCCCCGCCGGACCGTGACCCCGGCACCCCGATCTACGACCAGGTCGCCCGAGCTTCCCCCGATTCACCGCCCGACCCGGACGGCTGCTCCGGCAGCGCGGTGCCGGAGCAGCCTGCTGCGAACGACCTGATGCCGCCCGTGACCGTTCTGGATCTGTTTGGCCGTATGAAAGCTCTCGAGGAGAGCGACGGCGGCTGGCCGGGTAGCGACGTCGTCGACGCGTTGAATCGTTGGTTCAGCGAGTTCGGTGTCGACGTCGATGCCGACGAGGCCGTCGCTGCCAAGTCGCTGAAGGTGCCGGCGTGGCTGGCCCGCCTGCTGACCACACCCACGGTCGACGAAGCCGCGCTCGCCCTCTACATCCGCACCGAGCACCCCGAGCCTGTGGAGTTCATCCGGCCGTACCTGGCCGCGCTGATCTGGGAGTTGGGAAGCGACACCACCGTCGCCGTGTACGACGAGTACCGAGACCAGATCGCCCACCTGGTCCACCCCGAGTTCGCGGCCGAGCTCTGATCCCCGACCCGGTTTTTCGCACGCGGTCCGCCGGCGCCTCCCCACGCACCGGCGGGCCGCGTTCTCCTGCCCGAAAGGTCCCGCTATGCCCGCCACAACCAACAGGGTTCCTCGCCCCGCCGACATCGCCGCCGCTATCGGAATCACCCCCGCCGCTCAGGAATTCAGCTTCACCGACAACTACGGCGTCACCTACAGCGGAACACCCTCGCATGTCACGCTCGCAGCACTCGCGCGCCGCGACCGCATCCGCCACATCTGCCCCGATGTGCCTCTCGTTGCGAGGCGTATCCGCGAGATCGCCATCGTTTTGATCAGGTGGTTCACCAGCCCGGACACCGAGACGGCGCACGCGGCCGCGTTCGCCGAGCTGTCGCCGACGCGGGTCTGTGAACTGGTGATCTACCTGGGAACCTGCGCCTCCCCCAAAGACACTGGACAAGGTCGGTCCCGCCACGCTGCACCACTACACCGGGCATCTGCTGAACGACCCGATTCCCGGCGCCGACCACCCGTTCCCACAACTGGCCGACATGCCTTATCGGGCCCTGGCCGGAACAGAGTCCACCTTGGGGGCCGGATTGCATGTCACCGCCACCACCTCCTCCGGCTCCGAGGAAGTCGAGGTTCCGGTGAGGTATGAGGCCACCGAAACCATTGCGTGGTCGGGAAAGACTTCCGTCGCGGTGCCCGTCGACGAGCTCAACCCACTGCTGATGGACCCGGCTGACTCCCTCGAGCGATACCTGACCGGGGTCGCGGAGCATCTGGAGTTCAAGGACAGCGAGACCGTTGAAGGCCGCGACATCACCGGCAGACTGCGTCTCCTGGAGACATCGACCTCGTCCAGCGGCCTGGTCCCACAGCACGGTTGATGCTGCGCCAGACCTCTCACACAGCCAGGTTGCGGGCTTCCGGCGCAAACGGCGAACGCCCGACGAGGCAGGAAGCCCGACGCGGACGCTGGCCTGCCCGGCACCGAGAGCGCGTCCCGTCGACACCGTCGTCCGGTGCCCTCCTACGCCGACGCCCACGAACGGCAGCAGGAGCCCGGGAAGCAGTCACCGGTGCTGCCCGTTCTCGGTCGGGCGCTCGCACGGTGCGCCCGCCCCGGGCCGGGGTCAAGCCGGAAATACGCCGGCTTGACCCCGTTTCCGGATGCGGACGCCACCCGAGCGCGCCCCACCGGGAACGGGCCGACACACCCGTCTATCCACACAGGATCCGCAGGTTCGTGGATCACAGAGATCGAGTGGAGGAAACAGAAATCATGTCGCTCACACAGACCTACAGCGCCGACATCGACAGCCTGCTCAGCCCGGCCGAGCCCGGCCGCCTCAGCGCCTGGGCGCAGCTGGGAACCTCCGTCGCCACCGCCGGCAGCGGCTACGACGCCCTCGTCACCGCGGGTCTGGCCGGATGGAACATCCGCAAACTCACCCAGAGCGGCACCTCCATCAACGCCAACGGCGTGACCACCATCAAGAATCCCGACAAGGTCATGCTCATCTACACCGATCCGGAGACCGGTGAAGACCGCTACCTGTCCACGGTCGGAAAGAACTACGGCGTGCATCAGAACGAGGCCGGGGCCCACGTCATCGACGCACTCGTCAAAGCGTCCCGCGCCCGCGGCATCGGCTACGCCGGTTCCATCGACGATGGCCGCAAGACCTTCGTCACCATCGAGTTGCCCGGCATCGTGCTCGTCGACGGCGCCGACGCCATCCAGCTGCACCTGGTGGCGTTCAACTCCCACGACGGTGAGACCGCGTTCCGGGTAATGATCGTCCCCTTCCGCCCGTTCTGCGCGAACCAGCTCAATATCGCCCTCCGCGACCAGGTCAGCTCCGTGACCATCAAGCACACCAGCAAGTCCGCGATCGACCCCGAGAAGATCGCCAAGGAGCTCGGGCCCCTGTACGCCTACGGCGACGCGTTCGCGGCCGACGCCCGTCAGATGCTCCGCACCGAGATGACCCGCCGGGAATTCGACGACCTGATCCGCGAAGTGTGGCCGGTCGAGGACGACGCGGGACCTCGCACGCTGAACAACGCCCGCCGCCGCAACGAGCACCTGATCCGCCTGTGGAGCTCCGCCGAGACCCAGGCCCCGATCCGGGGGACCCGCTGGGCGGCGTTCCAGGCCGTGACCGAGTACCTCGACCACGTGAGTCCCGCCGGGAGCCTCGACATCCGCGCCAAACGCGTCCTGGACACCAAGACCTTCGCCGAGCGCAAGCAGAACGCCTACGACCTGCTGCTGTCCTGACGCAGCCGCGTGTTCGCGGCCGGCCCGAGACCGCGCCGGCCGGGGTGACCCAGCCACACTCCGGCCGGCGCCCCCGTGGCCACGAGTCATCCACCAGCCACGGGAGCCGACATGCACTACGAGTTCACCAACAACGACTGCGAGCGCGCCGGGACCTGCTGCTGCGGCTTCTGCACGAGGCGCTATGTGGTCGGCGGGGCCGAAGTCCGCGACTGCGACTACGGAGACTGCCGCACACGGGCCATCACCCAGTGCCCGCGATTCGGCTACCCGGTCTGCACACGCCACGCGCACGTCAACTGCTACCACGCCGCCGACGCCGAATGCACAACCCGGCGCGCGACGCCCTGACCCGCGAGGGACTACAGCGGAAGGACCGCACATGTACGGCATCAACGGAATCCGGTTCACCGACGCCGAGGAGATCCTGGCCGCGCTCGCCGACACCAGGACCGATGCGGACGACCTGGCGGACCGCGCTCGTGCGCTCGGCTGGCGACAGGTCGTCGTGATCCCGGCTGTCGACAACACGTGCCACAGCCCGCTCGGCGCCTCGCCCGGCACCCCGGTGTGCGCGCTGAGGCGAGGCCACACCGATGAATGGCACCAGGTCAGCAGTGGTGCCGTGAAGTGGCGCGACGACAGGCCCAGCTGGCTGCGTCACTCGCTCGAGGAACAACGCAAGCGCGACACCCCGACGCAGGCACTGGCTACGTCCACTGTGGACATAGCGGCCGCTGATGCTCGGTCATCACTGAACTGAAGACTGGAGGAGCCACTGATGTGCTGGCATTGCAACAATCCCGGGAAGTCCCGTGAAGACTACCTCGAAGAGGCGGTCCGGCCGATGATCCGGAAGTTCGGCTGGATGATCCAGACCGTCGAGCGAGGTCTCGGTATGCCCGAGCTCGCGTACAGTGTCGGGCTCACCGACGCCGGGCTGCCGGAGCTCGTCGTCACCGGCCTGGCGGAGCGAAAAGCCGGTTCCATCCTGAATTACTACGCCCAGCAGGCGGTCCGGTCGAAGATGCCGGAACCGGGCGAGGCACTACCCGCCACCGCCGCGATGCCCGCGCTCGAGGTCGTTCCGCTCGACGCGCCGACGGCAATCCTGTTCACCGCCGTTGAGATGTACGGCGGGGACATCCGCGCTCTGCAGCTGGTCTACGAAGACGAGCACGGCAAGTTCCCGTGGGACACGCAGTTCCGCAGCAGAACCGTCAGGCAGCCTGTGCTGGGAACGCGGCGCCGTGGCTAAGTCCATCCTCGGCCAGCTGCTGCGTGCCGCCACCGACCGCGAGGCCGAATTAGTCACCGAACTCGCCGTGCGAGCCGGCCTGCTTCGCCGGTGCCGGTGCGGCCACACCAACCTCCCCGACGTCGGCCGCTGCGAGAGGTGCTACACCCGAGTCCTTCCGGATTGCCTGCCACGCACCGCGCCCGCCATCGGCCTGGCCGCCATCCGGCGCTACCTGACACAGGCGGATGACGACGACAGCTTCGTCGCAGGGTGCCGCGAAGGCCGCTGCGGCGAGAACGCACTCGCCGCCGTCGAGACCGTCCTCGCGGGCGCCGTGAGCCGCGGCTACAGCACCCGATGGCAGGTCATCGCCGACGAGATCATCGCCCTCGTCGACGAACGCGCCCTCGCCGACGGCCATCCCGAACTCCCGCCCACCGCCACAGCCTGAACCCGGAGCACAACCCCGCGGGCCTATCCGGATCGGCCACCTGATCACGGCGGACCACCAGCCACCAGCGCCGAAGGGCGCGTTCCTTCGCCTGCCCTCGTGTCGCCGCGCGTGTCCGTGCGGCGGCACGACCCGAGCCTTTGAGGAGTCCGGATGTCCGCCCACACCACCCCGCATACCGAACCCGCGCCGGTCGGCACCACCGTCCACATCCTGCACCGACTCGGCCGCGACGGTGAACTCACCGCCTACCACGACCTTTCCTCCGCGCTGGCGGCGCTCGCGGCCAGCGTCCGTCCCAAGTGGCACGAGCTCGCCTACCGCGACGACGTCCCCGCCAGCCCGGACGGCCTCAGCGATGCCGAGGTCGTGTTCACCTTCTACCGAGTGGAGGGCGACACGGACAGCCCTTCCGCACCCCTGTTCGGCATCACGCTCCAGGATGGATTCACCATCGTCGAACGAACCGTGGCCGGACCGGAACCCGCGCAGGTGCCGCTGCGGCTGGCCACGGTCAGTGTTCTCGACTCAGACCCCGACGAGACCGGCGGTCCCGCGGTCACCTACCGCTTGAACGCGGCCGGACTCACGCTCGCTGTCTCGCCTGGCCCCGACGGCTTCCCGAGTGTCCTGATCACTCCGGACGCGCACATGGCCGGGCTGCCGTTCTCGGTTCACGCCGCTGCCCCAGCCCGGTCCGATCGATCCCGACACCGCGTGGGAACCGCCTGACCTTCCCGCCCCCGGCAGCCTGGCACCACCGAGCCGCCGGCCCTCTCGACCTGCCCGGAAATAGCCCTGCCGGTGCGGGCTGCAAGCAGAGAAGCCCGTAACCGACCGCCACCACGAAACCGGAGTACCCATGGTTGCCCTCACGGCATCGGCACCGTCGTTTACCCCCGTTCCCGGGACGACACTGTTCGAGTTCCACAGGTGGGACGACTTCCAGGACTACCGCACCCACTTCACCACGCAGGAGGCCGCTGAGGCGGCTGTGGCCGCATTCGTCCGGGCGAACTGGGACGACGTCCGCTACCGGAGGCGCGGGCCCGAGACCCACGATGGTCTCAGCGACGCCGAAGCAATCAGTGCCTACTACGACGGCACGGTCGCCGCCGAGGACCGGGAACCTGGAACCCTCTCCTGCGGTGCGGTCGCCCACTCTGAGCACGGGTTCGAGATCCACGGAGTGCCGGTCTCCGGCCCCGAGCCGGGCGCGGTGACACTGCGACACGGCACCCTCCGCATCGAGGAACGGCCGGGAAGCGTCGACCCGGTGACCTACTGCCTCGACGTCGCCGGCCTGACCGTCGCGGTCACTCCCGGACCGGACGGCTTCCCCACCGTGGTGGTCACGCCCCAGTACCACCTCACCGGAGTACCGCTCACGCTCCGCGTCGAAGACTCCGCCGAGGGCGAGGTGTTCGAGCGGATCTGCATGGCGTCCTGACCCACCCGGATCCGGCAGCCGCGGTGGCCACCCGAACCGGTGGCCACCGCGGCTGTGCACGTCGATGGCCTAGGCCGATCCCCTGCGGCACAAGGAGAATGTTCATGTCCGGAAAGGACCTCGTCCTGTTCGACGGCGGCATCGCCGTTCCCGCACCACTGTCGATGCGCCTGTGGCAGTGCCCGTTCGGCACCCTCCACCGCGTGATTATCGATGGGCCGCCCGGCGTCGTCGAGCTCCAGATCCGTCCCGACTCGCCGAGCGACCTCAGCAGCACGATGTCGCTCGAGTACCACTCCCGCACGCCCATCTTCGGCGCAGACGAACCGATGCATGCCTGCGCCTTGCTCGGCGGAGCGGCCTGCTACCCCGACGGCGTCGCCCTCGGACCCCAGGACCTGTTCCAGGCGTGGCTTCGCACCCGCAACGGTAAAGCCATCATCGACGAACTGGTCAATCTCCACCACGCGATGTGGCCCAGCGAAAGCGACACGACCAACGCCGCCGAGCAAGGCGAGCGGTCAAAGACGCTCACGGCGGAACACGTCGCGGCCGCCCAGCTGCGCATCACGCTCGACAAAAGGGTCGGCCGGGAAACACCCGACGCCGTCCGGCGAATCGCGCACCATCCCGGCACGGAGGTTCCCCCGTGGTCCTGACACCCGACCCGTTCCGGTACCGCCTGCACCTGGTCCAAGTCGGCCTGGCCGGCAACATCTCGGCGGCCGCGACCCGGCTCGACGGTGCAACGCGGGTCCCGTCGGCCATCAGCAGCGCCGTCAGCATGGAAGAGTTCCTGAGCCGCCCGAACTACGAGGTCCCCGACGGCACACCGCTGATCCGGCTGGACCGCGTCGACGCCGACTTCTACATCGCCCGGCACGCCGGCGGCCCGGACTGGAACGCCCACATCCGACCTGGATACGTCCACCCAGTCCTCGGCACGCCCCGCCGCTACCGCGGCGAACCGTGGACGGCAATGCCGGGCTGGTGGATCGCTCCAGACGTCTACGCCGCGATCGCCGCGACCGTCGGTGTCGTCGTGGAGAACGCAGCCGACCGCCGCAAGGCAACCTGATCCGCCACCGCGTTCCCTCCCTCACTTCCCCACCCGACAAGCGACCGCGGCGAACCCGCGAATAAGCCCCGCCGCGCCGCCCCCTTCACAACACAGTGCAGAAGGTGAAATCCGTGATCCCCCAACAACCCTCCGACGGCGAAGCCTCGCCGCGGACTCAGGACCGCGCGCCGTTCGGCAACGCGTCCGGCCAGGAGCAGCCCGCGCAGATCAGCGCTGCCCCGGATCGGGCCAGGTCGCTGCCGCCCGTCCCGCCCCCCGTGGTCGGCCCGGCGGCGCGCTTGGCGTCCAGCCCGCATGTCGAGGTAGCGAAAATCAGCCAGCTCAACGATTTGCTGACCTGGTACGTCGGCGACGGCAACCTGCGCTATGGCAACACCGTCAGCAACGGCCAGCACGACAACCGCCGCCGGGCCGGTTTCGCGGCCATCGCGGTCGTCGCCCACGCCGTCGGCACCGGCTCGCTGAGCCGGTACCACGACGAGGACCCGGGAACTGTCATCAGCGACGTCCTCGGCAATCTGCGGCACCTGGCCGATTCCCTCGACCTGGACTACGACGACCTCGACCGCCGGGGCCTTTCGAGCTACGCACACGAGATCTACGGCCTCTAGGCCGCTCGCCCGGCGAGTGGAAGCTGGTGCTGCTCCGCCGGCGGTGGACCGCGACGACCATGCGCGACCAGCCGCGTGGGGGCAAGCCCAAGAACGGGGCTTGCCCCCACGCGCCCGGTCGCGCCGAACGGGCCGCGCTCCACCGCCGGCGGAGCAGCACCCACGACGCGAGGAGAACAGTCCAATGTGGAATGAAATCGGGGGTACGGCAATCTTGCTGGCCATGATCGTGGGCGGAGTCTTCTTTCTGTATGCCGCGCCGACGCTCGTCGACGCGATCTCCGACCGCATCCGCTACGGCACCCAGCCCCCGGCCGACGACATGGACGAGGACGAGGCAGAACCTGAGGAAGCTCCGGCAACGAAGACCACGGTCACACCCGTCGCCGCGCCCAAGACGGCCTCGCCTGCCATCAAGTCCGGCGGAACCAAGGCGGCGGCGTGACCAACCCGATCACTCTCGTCCTGAACCATCCCCACCCGCTGGCACAGAACCTGAGCAGCGCCCAAACGGTGGCCAAGGCCGCGGACGAGGCCATCCGCCACGCCTTCTTACTGCAGATCGCCTACTGGGTGTCCGGGCCGTTTCCCGACGCCACCGAACTGATCGTGTCCGTGGGCGACACCAGCGGGGAGCTCGCCCTCACCGCGATCAGGGACGCGACAGGCGGCTATCTGTGGACCAACGACGGAGGCGTGTGCGACTGCCCCAGCGACTACCGCACCGCCGACGATGCCTGCCTGGACCAGGTGATCGACGAGATCAACCTGGAGCTGGACAGCGTGATCGAAGGCGTAGATCCGCGCATCGCCTGGGACAAGGTCGACGACATCCTCTACCGCGTCCAGCTGCCCACGTCCGCGGACATCGACCGGCTGGAGCGCGGCGAGCCACTCACCGCGGACGTCGTGCTCGCCGTCATCGCCCGCGAACTCGAGGCCCTGGCACGTCTGCGGGTCGTGCTCGGCCAGCGACGCCCTGCCCTGGATACCGGCCGCGCCGACCGGGGCGAGGGCGCTGCCGTGCTGCTCCGTGACATGTCGGCCGCCTTGGACGAGCCGGAGCGCTCGACAGTCGAGCAGCCCCGGCTGCGTCTGGAGATAGTGGTCGATCGCAACCCCGACTCGGGAACAGAGGTCGCCGCTTTCATCAACGGCACCCGGTTCACCGCGGATGTCACCGTCGTCGATCCCGGCGCCCAGCGGCAGACGCTCCGCGCCTGGCGCGAGCTCTGCGGGAGCGCGGTCTATTCGGCAAGCCCTGCCGCCGCAGACCAGATCCGCGCCTTTTTCGACAGCTACGTGGGTAGCGAGTTCGTCAGCTGAGCCCGGTGCGGTGGTGGCCACGCCCCGCCCTATCGGACGGGAGCGGGGCGTGGCCACCACGGCACCTCGCACGCGAAGCCCCGGCCAGTGCTGGGTGATGAACAGCAGAAATCGAGCGGAAGGAGCCCGCATGGGCTACACACTGCAGGTCCAGAACGCCCCCGCCGACGAGGACACGACCCGCATCGAGCGCGGGTTCACCCTCGGCACGGCTCGTCTGTGCGAGGCGATGGTCGCCCTGGGCATGGCACACCCGAGCCCGGTCCCGGACTTCCCCGACAGCGACCACCTTGCCGCCGCCGACTTCGACGGCGAACAGCCGGTCACCGACCGCGCCCGGGACTACCTGCGGGCCCTGGCCGCGCTCCAGGTCGACCACGGCACCCACGGCGCCAACCGGCGCTGGGGAATTCCCACCCACAAGGTCTCCAGCGGCGACGGCTGGTACGTCACCGCCGACGAGTGCAACGAGGCTCTGTCCGCCTACGAGAACGCCCGGGTCGTCGGCGCTCCGCACCCGGACGCCTTCGCCGACGACGTCGTTCCGTTCCTGCGCAAAGCCGCCCGCTTCGGCGGGTTCCGCGTCCACTGACGCCTTTTCCCATCACCCATTGCAGCCTAGGTTGCCTGATCTCCCGAGAGGAGGTTCCCGTGTCCGAGCTCGCCCCTGAGCACCTCATCTACGACCCGGCCGAGGTGTTCACCGAGGTGTTCAGCAACCCCGTCCTGGCCTGCGACATGGCAGACGTGCTGGATTGCCGCGAGGTGAACTCCCTGGTCGGGTTTCTGGAAGACCAGGGCAGATCCGGCATCGCCAGAGTCTGGCTTGCCCGTCACCTCAGCGACTGCGACGACCCGCCGCGGCACCTGCACTGACGGCGCGGCACCAGCAAACCGAAGGCCCGCACCGGCCCCGCCGCAGAGCTCGGTCCGGGCCTTCCGCCTGTTCCGCTGCCGGCTGTTCGGCCCGCCAGACGTACCGCACAGCCCCCGATCCACGTGAGGCCGCCGCTGTGAAAGACCAGCATCTCGAAAAGCTGGGCAAGTTCCTGATCAAACTGGCGATCTCCATCTGCCTGACACTGCTGCCTCTCGCCGTGGCCGCTCTGTTCGACGACCGCATCGGCTGGGGAACCGTGACCGGCTGCGCGGTCGCGGCAAGCGCGGCCTTCAGCCGCGTGCACGTCCTCATCACCAGGGACCCGCCCAACTGACTCCAGCGCGCAGGTTCCCGTCTCACGGGGCCGCGCACCCATTCCACGCGCCGGACTCGGTTTCCGCCACGGAGCCCGGCCCGGGTCTTCGTCATGCCCAGTTCCTGCTGCGCGGCTCGCCGATCCAGCCACGCAGCACCGACCGAAGAGAGCCTTCAACGTGAAGAACGACTTCACCGAGTTCCTGATCAAGCTCGGGGTCGGGCTGGCGATCGCCGCCGCCCTCGCCGTGCCCATTGACTGGGCAGTCTCCCTGTTCGGAGGCGACATCAGCTGGTGGACCGCGTTCGGGATCGCAGTATTCATCGTCTTCGGCGGCGTGCTGTTCCTCAGCCTTGACGACTGGGCTCAATGACCCGACCGCCCTGCTCGCCGCACCCAGCCGCGTAACTGCCTTTGTCCCCCAGTCCCTGGCTCGTCCTCTCATAGGAGGTACCTCGTGGCAACATGGTCCTACCGCCGGGTTCTGATCACCGGCTCGCAGCTCTGGACCGACACCCGCATCATCCGCGACGCGCTCGCCGAGGTCTGGCATCCCGACACGATCCTGATGTCCGGCGCGTGCCCTCGTGGCGCCGACAAGTTGTGCGAGGACTGCTGGGAGCACTGGGGCGGCACGGTCCAGCGGTTCCCCGCCGAGTGGATCCAGGACGGCCAATTCCGGCGTTCCGCCGGATTCCGCCGCAACGAGGGGATGGTGCAGACCGCCATCGACCTCGGCGCCGGACGGTGCCTCGCCTTCATCCTCGACGACTCCCCCGGATCCACCCACGCTTCCGATCTCGCCCGCAGCGGCGGGATCTGAACCACCATCCATCGCGCCGTGACTCCACCGAGGCGCCAGACAGCAGAGACGGTGAGCGCGGCATGAGCGACCACAAGATCATTACCGCGAGCGACAAGTACTGCGCGGCGAAGGACGCGGTCGACACGGCACGTGCTCGTCGTAGCGAACTGTACGACGAGGCCGAGGAGACCCTCGACTTCAGCACAGCCGACGAGTTCCGAGGCGAAGACCTGTTCAAAGCGATGGACAGCGCCCTCGGCCACGCGGACACGTTGCTGGCACTCCTGGGTTTCGGAGACACGGACACAGGCGCGAGCACACTCACTGCGCTCGTCGGCTTCGAGAAGATATTCGACGACCTGGCGACGGATCTCGGCCGGCATGTCCTGTGCCCGCCGGTCAACACGATCGCTGCGATGTACGCGGAACAGGGAAACATCGAGGCCGCGCAGGCCTGGCTGAACAGCCACTACGACGACTGTGACGACGTCGAACCTCACCCGACCTACGACGCCGGACTGGAGAGACGACCGAACGGACACGAGAGAGGCTGACCATCCACATCGGACACCTTGTGATCAGCGCCGAACCCGAAGCATGGCCTGTCGTCTCGGCGTGCACTGCGGACACCGGCCAACTCTTGGCGCGGCCGACGTAATCGAATGAATGTTTCACCTCGGCCCGGCTGGGCGCGCGGCTCATCCCTGGGCCGAATCGCTCCGGCCGGGCCGTCGTGTATGCCCGGAGGGAATCATGAGCACCACGCAGACCATCGCCGTCCCCGCCGACGAGCCCACCGCCGTGACAGTGCGGGTGTTCCACAACAACCGCCGGTATCGGCACGAGTTCACGCGCGGCCTTGAGCCTGGCGACACGGTCACCGAAGTCTTCGTCTACACCGTCCGCCTCCGGCGCTTTATGCACGAGCACGAGCTAGCGGACGAGGCGGTCCAGCTGTGCAGCGACGACTCCTGCCTCAGGACCCTAGACCGGCGGGCGGCGGACTATTCCGCCCGCGGAAACCGGCCGTTGCTGACTGGCGACGTCATCGCCATCGACGGCCGGTTCCACGCTTACAACCCATTTGGCTGGCACGAACTGCCCGCGCCTCCGCCGCTCGAGCAGGTGACCCGCTCCGGCACCAGGCCCTTGTACCGGCTCCCGGGTGGTTGGGACGATGACCTGACAGCCCGGCTTCAGGAATCGGGTGATGAGAACGGCATGTTCCAGTCACTCAGCCGCGCCGACGTCGTGGTGAGCAAGCCCAAGTTGGTGTGGATTCCGTTCATTATTCGATCTTCGCTCATCACTGTGACCGTCGCCGGACACCGTTACGAGGTCCGGACTCAACGAAGCTGGCTGCTCGGTGACGGCGCCGAGGTACGCGTCGCGCAGCAGCCTCTGGTCGAGCTGAAGTCCAGTGATGTCGAGCAGGCCATCACAGCACTGCTGGATGTGCTCAACACGAACCCGCCTGTGAGCTGACGGGGTGGGGCGGTGGCCGATGCGCCACCGCTCCACACCCCGCGTGCCGGATTCGCCCACCCCGTCTGGAGGTCCCGTGTCGCCTGAATTCGTCTGGCCGTTCCCTCGTTTCTGCTGGGTCACCCCATATGACTGGTCCCGCAGCTATCTGCTGCCTGAACAGGTCGCCACCAACATCCCGCGCCGCGGTTCCCTCGGCGGCTACGGCGCCCACAACTGGGCCCGCGGACACCTGATCGAGCTGTACCGGCGCTTGGGCGGCACCCCGATCTCCGTGCACTACCGCGAACTGCTGACCCGCCACCCCAGCGAGGACCCCGAGCGAGTCCCCGCTCACCTGCCGGTCGGCGGTGAGGTCACCGCGTGCCTGCTTGATCCCGATGGCCAGCTGATCACGGTGGTCTCGCGGGTCGAAGGAGCCGAGCACGGGCCGCGGGGCGACTACTGGGAGGTGACCGTCAACGGTGAGATCCCGGCCGACGAGGACCCCCGACTGAACGGCCGCTTCGCCTACCCGCCGTCGCTGCCGTTCCTGGCGTTCCTGGTGCAGCAGCACCTGCGCACCGTCGAGCGCCGCCCGCTCGCACCCATCATCCCGATTCGCCGGAAAACCGCCTGACCTGGGCGGATAGGCACGCTACCTTGGAAGCAAGGAGAGATGACCATGACCGCACCACCACGAACCCATGGGACGGTTCGCCGACACACCACCCGGGGCCGCACCTGGCGGCGCCGCCCCGCGCCGCGCCTGATGGGTGTCGCGCTCGCGGCCGCCCGCCAGGGCCTGTACGTGTTCCCGCTCTGGCCGCACTCCAAAGTGCCGTGCCTGCACGGAAAACGCGCCTGCACCGGTACGGGTGGGTGCGCCGACGGGCACCTGGGCTGGGAACAGCGCGCCACCACCGAACCGGACCTGATCCGCTACTGGTGGGGTGCCTCCCCGACCAGCAACGTCGGCATCGCCTGCGGCCCGTCCAACCTGTACGTACTCGACCTCGACCCCGCCCACGGCAGAGAACCGCCCCCGGAGTGGGCCGGCGCCCGGCACGGCCGCGACGTCCTCGCCCGCCTCGCCGAGCGGGCCGGACAGCCCTACCCCGGCAACACCTACACCGGCCGCAGCCCCTCGCCGAGCGACCATCTCTACTTCCGGGTCAGGGAGGACAGCACGCTGCGCAACACCGCGGGAAAGGCCGGGTGGAGAATCGACAGCCGCGGACGTGGCGGATTCATCGTCGCGCCCGGCTCTGTCCGCCGCGACGGCATCTACACCGTCGCACACCGGGCCCCCATCGCCCCTCTTCCCGAGTGGCTGATCCCGCACTTCACCCCACCACCGCGACCGGAACCTGAACCGATCGACTTCGGTGACGTCCAACCCCTGCCGGACAAGCGCCGCCAGCGCTACCTCGACACGGTCGCCGCCACCGTCGCCAACGCCGCGCCGCATACCGCGCACGACACCCTCAACAGGGCCGCGTTCGGGCTCGGCCGTCTGATCGCCGGGCGCGAGTTCACCGACGACGAAGCCCGCGCCACGCTGCACATCGCCGCGCAGAAGCGCCAGATACCCACCTACGAAGCCGACTCCACGATCAGCGACGGCCTGGAGGCTGGCGCGCGCTACCCACGCAGGCTGGCCGACCGCGCCGCGTAGGCCCTCTCCCACGGGACCTGCCATCGCGAAGCCCTCGCGGTGGCAGGTCCCGTGGTCCCCTGTGTGCCCGCTCAGCGGGCCTTCCGCGTCACGGAGCCCCGCAATGTCCTATCTCCACGCCACTGTTCCCGCTAGCACCACCAGTGAGCTGGCACCCGTTCACCAGCCCGGCGAGCCCACCGCGGCGACCCTGTCCCGCGCGATCGTCGCGCACCTGGCACCCCAGGCATGGATACCGCAGCTGGGCTGGGAGACCAACGGGGTGACCGCGGCCGCGCGGATCACCCTCGCCGCGGCCGGTGCCCGCGTGCCGACCGTCCTGTCCTGGCGGGCCGGACAGTTCACCTTGAGCATCGACGGCCGCCGCGACCCGCTGCGCCACTCCGGCCTCGCTCACCGCGCCGATCACCTGGCCACCCTCGTCAGTGACATCACTATGTCCACTGTGGAGCATCTGGAGGAGCAGCACGTCGCCGAGCGGCTGGCCGCCACGATCGCCTACGCCGGGATCTACGCCGCGGGCGAGCGGGCCGGTGCCGATCGGGACCTGCTGCCCTACCAGTGCGCGCAGTGCGGCGACGCCGACTTCACCGCCGCCGCCGGCGGGCCGACCCACCTGGAAGATCACCGGTGCCCGGTCTGCCGCGGCACCGCCCCACAGCCCGAGCCGCCAGTCCCCGCACCGGCCCGGCGGCAACCCCGACGGCGCCGTCCGCGCCCGGTGCAGGAAGCGTTGCTGGACACCCAAGCAGTACCGGCGTCGAAGAATCAGCCGCACAGTGGCCCGCTGGCCGACTGGCCGCAGCATCGGCTGTTGCAGCAGATCACGCGGAATCGGTTCGCCATCTGGCGCGGCGACCTGTACGAGCTTGTCGCCGACGGGCGCAACCACCGTGCTGTCCGACCCGACCCGCGCGACGCGGAGCTGATCAGCCAACTGCGCCGTGCCGGGCTGGTCTGCGTCGGGTTGTGGCTCTTCGCCGACGTCGACGGCGACAGTCGCGAGACCCATCGGCTCGATCTGACCCGCGACGGGTGGAGGGTGTTGCGGCGTTGGCGTGCCTTGTGTTAGTTGTCGTCCCGGTTATCCGGGACGACAACTAACCCGAGCGAGGGCTGGGGTGGTGGTGGTGGGGGCATGTGGGTTCGGCCCGAGGGGGCTGTCGATCCGCTACAAGCAAATCAGGTGAGGGCTGGGACGACGATGAACCCGGCCAAAAGCAGGCCGGAACCCCCGCCATCCCAGCCCTCACCTGATACGAGCTCCGCAGATCGACAGCCCCCTCGGGCCGAACCCACTCGATGAAGTGCCAGCGGGTGAACAAGGACCGGAACGGGTTGTCGGTGACCTGATCACCGATCTGCAAGGGAGTTCTCGCCATGGCTGGAGAGACCGTTCTTACCGTAATCGGCAACCTCACGTCCGACCCGGAGCTTCGCTTCACCCCGTCCGGAGCGGCGGTTGCGAACTTCACGGTCGCCTCGACCCCGCGCACGCTGGACAAGCAGTCCGGCGAGTGGAAGGACGGCGACACCCTGTACATGCGCTGCGCGCTCTGGCGCCTGGCAGGAGAGAACGCCGCCGAGTCACTCACCCGCGGCGCTCGGGTCATCGTGCACGGGCGACTGAAGCAGCGGTCGTACGAGACCAAGGAAGGCGAGAAGCGCACCGTCGTCGAACTCGACGTCGACGAGATCGGCCCGTCGCTGAAGTACGCCACCGCGAAGGTCAACAAGGTCTCCCGCAGCAAGAGCCCCGAAGGCGGCAGCCAGGGCTACGGCGGCGGCGCACCCGCCGAAGGCCCCTGGGGTTCGGCTCCCCCTGCCAGTGGCGGTGGCGACTTCGGCGACGAGCCCCCGTTCTGAGCTGCCCCGCAGCGAATCGGGCCCGGACGAGGATCGTCCGGGCCCGATTCGGCTCGCGACCCGAGCTACTCCGCACAGTTCCGCTCAAGGAGGAATCGGTTTGCTTTCGAGCGCGAACATCCCTGCTGACACCTCAGCCAGCGTCCCAGAGCAAATCGCCGTGTCAGCCCGGTCAACGGGCTGCTCGCCATTAACCAGCCGGACGCTGAAGGGCACCGAGTTGCGGCGCAGGGAGACACTCGTCCACCGGCACGGCAACGCCGATGCTCGCGGGGGCACCGGCGAGTGGATCAACCCCGGCCAGACGGTGATCGAGCTACCCGGCTGGACATGGGCGGTCCCACGCCCCGAGGACTGTCCTAACACGACATCCAACAGGGACTGGCACTGGTACGACAGGGAAGGCCGTCGCCTCCTTAGCCATCCGGGGGCGAAACCCCGTCGAGCCTTCGTTCTGTTGTGCGCACTGTGCGGCCTGGAAGCCGCACAGTGCGCACCCAGGCCTGCCGCACCATTCCATACGCCCGGGGAGAGGCCGCCGCACGATCACGCGGGCGGCCCTCACTGGTCCACCACGTGAGTGTCTCCGCATTCGCACTGCACAAAACCGACCGAGGGAGATCAGACAATGACCCCCGTCGCCGACTTCACTCCGGACCACGACCCCACCGCGGACGAACTCCGCACGCGGCTGGAAACCCTGCTCCAGAACGGCACGGCGTACCGCGATCTGGTTCGCGATCGCGCCATCCAGGGCTACCACGACATCGAATGGGACCTGGACCAGCTCAACGCCGCCCTGCGGGAACTCGGCTTGCAGCCGCACGAGCCCGGGGCCGTCACCCAAGCCGATCTCGACATCAAGCTGACCATCATGGCCGACGTAGCCGACAAGGGCGGCTGGGCGGCGGCGATGCAGCACCTGAACACGCCGGAGGGCCGCCAGGTCCTGCGCACCGCCATCGACCAAGCCCTCAAGACACTGAACGGAACGGAGCCCGCTCTCAGGGTTTTCGGCGCGGTTAACTCCGTGTCGCTCGGACCGGTCAGCATGCGGACCGTCTGACACGCCCTGAGACAAGAGCCACGGTGCCATGCACCGCCGTACCCCACAGCAAACCCATGTGCCTGGCGCGAGCACGACCTACGCCGGGCACATGGGTTTGTTCATCGCGCAATCCATTGCCGGAAGGTGTCCGTGATGACGAACGACATCGATCTGCTGAAAGCCCAGATCGCCGCACACCACGCGGCGGACGCCGAGTTCCGCCGCCGGGTCCGCCAGCTGGCGACACGTCAGTGGCTCGACGGCGACTGGTGCGTGGCGGGGATCCAGTACGTCCTCACAGAGCTCGACCTTCCGCCGATGACCCTGGCTGTGGAAGGAGAAGTGCTGATCAGGGTCAGGATCGACGGAGTCAACGGCGTGGCCGACGACGAGGAGGCCCAGGCTCGCGTAGCCGCGGCGCTGTCCGTCACCTGCACGGATCCCGGCATCACCTGGTCGGTAGACCTCGTCGAGCCCTACCTCACCGCCGAACCCGTCGGCGACTGACCGACCTTGCTGACCCTCCTGCGCCGCCGCGTCCTGCAATCGCGCGCCGAAAGGCAGTCCTGACCACTCTTGACCACCTCTCACGTGCACCAAAGGGATCTGAATGAGCGATTTCACGGCGGACAAGATCGCCCGCGCGTACCTGATGCGGGTCGCCGAACCACCCGCGCCCGCGCTGGCCACTTTCGTCAGCCAGCACGGCCCCATCGAGGCCGCGGAACGAGTCAAACGCGGCGCGTGTCCACAACCAGTGCTAGCGGAAGTCACCGGGCGGCTGGACGGCGACCGGGCCGCGCACGATCTGGAACAGGCCGCTGCCGGCGGAACCCGCCTGGTCACCCCGGAAGACACCGAGTGGCCCGCAGGTCCGCTCAGCGACCTCGCCGGTGTCCAGGCCAGCGGATTCCCCGCAATGGCGCCGCCGCTGGGATTGTGGGTTCGCGGACCGGCCCGGCTCAACGAAGCAGCGGAGCGAGCGATCTCGATCGTCGGATCCCGCGCATCAACCGGCTACGGCGAATATCACGCGTCCGAGTTCGCCTATGACCTGGCGGGCCACGGAATCTCGATCGTGGCCGGCGCGTCGTACGGCATCGACGGCTCGGCCCACCGCGGCGCGCTCCACGCGAACGGTACGACCGTGGCCGTGCTCGGCTGCGCGATCGACCAAATCTATCCGGCCGGACACGCGCACCTGCTGCGTAGTATCGCCGCGTCCGGTGCGCTCGTCAGCGAGTACTCGCCCGGCACGGTGCCCGGGATCCGGCGCTTCGCCGCGCGAAGCAGGATCGTTGCGGCTCTCACCGCCGGAACGGTCGTGGTGGAGGCCGGACGGCACAGCGGCACCCGGGAGACCGTCTCCGCGGCGGAGATCCTCGGCCGAACACTTATGGCAATGCCCGGACCCGTGTCCTCAGCGTTGTCCTACGGCTGCCACGCCCTGATCGGCTCTGGAGACGCCACCCTCGTCGCCTCCGTCGACGACATCCTCCACACCACAGGACTCGGCGAGCCATCGACCACGACCTGAGCTGCGTTCTCCAGATCGACGGCCCCTCGGGCCGGACCCGCTCTAGATGATCACGACTGTTGACGACCTGGTCAGAAACTCAGAAGGGCTGAACGTGTACGCGAACATCGACGACATCATTCCCTCGCTCTCCATCGACTACGACAACTACAGGCCCGTTGGCCCGCGCGGTGGAGGCATCGAACTCGCATGACGAGCCCGTTGTCGTCGTCTACATCTGATCCGCGGCCCGTAGGTCAGGGCAACCCTGGTGCGGGTTGGCTCCGGGGCACCGTGCGACCACGGACGGCGCGTGGGACGGCGAGCTGCGGATCTCGCACGCCGGGACACTGTCAAGATCGTTCTCCGCAGGTCCTGTTCTGCTTTCTCTCTTACCTTTGGGCGGATCCGCTGCGGCAGGCGAACCAGCGCACCTCATCGGACTGAAACCGCGCCTGCCTGCCGCGAGGACTGGGTGAAGGGGGTTGGGCATGT
The DNA here is from genome assembly GCF_024628825.1 of Amycolatopsis roodepoortensis. Taxonomy (NCBI): domain Bacteria; kingdom Bacillati; phylum Actinomycetota; class Actinomycetes; order Pseudonocardiales; family Pseudonocardiaceae; genus Amycolatopsis; species Amycolatopsis roodepoortensis. The sequence goes on along the minus strand of NZ_CP102415.1, from coordinate 284,705 downwards.
GGGTTCGGGCCGGGGGGCTGTTGATCCGCTACAAGCAAATCAGGTGAGGGCTGGGACGACGATGAACCCGGCCAAAAGCAGGCCGGAACCCCCGCCATCCCAGCCCTCACCTGAGGCGCCTTCCGCAGATCGACAGCCCCCTCGGGCCGAACCCACTCGACGACCTGTCGAAATACGACAGGGCTCGCTGACGCCGGCTGACTCAGCCAACTTCGGGTACGTCGATCTGCTCAGGTATCCGGCTATATCCCAAGGAGTCCAGATGATCGTGTGCGCCGGTGCTGGCGAAGCGCCCGTCACCGTCACCACCAAGTACGTCCAGCTCGATGAGCGCGGCAATGTGCTCGCCGTCACGAACGAACTCGGTGCAAGGCAGCTGGGATACATGGAGACTCGCGAGTTCGGGAAGTGCCCCGGTTGCCCGGTCGAGTTCGAGCTCTTCGGCGGCCGAATCCGGTTTCACCACAAACTCTCCTAACCTCCACCCGGCAAGGACCACCTGGCGGAGCGGGCGCGCGCCGACCCCCCACGGTGCCGCCGCCTGCTCACCCCTCGGCCGGGCGTACCCGCCTTCCCCAGCGGGCACGCCCGGCCGAGACCTATCCCGAGGCTAAGTCCCCGATTCACGAACCGGAAGGCCACCCTGCTTATGTTCTCGTTCTTGCGATTTCGTCGTACACGTGCCACACAGTCGCCCGATACGACGTTGGTACTCCACACGAAGCCCGTAGCGCGGAACACGCTGGCGATCGAGATCTCCCGCAAACAGCTGCGCCTGATCGAGTCGATCCAGGAAAAGGCCTGGCGGGCTGGGTCTCCGAAACCTGATGAGGAAAGCCCGGTACCCGCGATGATGCGCGCCTTCCACATGCGTGTCGGTGCGGAGGAGGCCGTGGCGAAGATTGCCGGACGAGAAATGGACGGTATCCCATTCTTCGAACACGAAATCGACTCCGTCGCATCCGCGATTCAGACCCTCAATCGTGAGGATCCCTTCCCGGTCGCGGTTGACCTCCGCAATGCCTTCCTGGCCGACCTTCACAGGCGCCTCGGTTACGCCCGGACCGTGCGATTCGTCGGGGAGAACCTGCCGGTATTTGACCACGAACGACTACCAGTCGTCGACAACATCGTTGAGATCAGGGACAAGGACCCGGAGGTAGAGGATACGCGCGCTGCGGACGGGGACGCCGAAGACGACGAGGGCGAGTACGACGACGAGTACGAAGAGGACGGGCACGAGGCCTGCTGGGGAATTCATCGCCGTGCCCACGACGGCGAACACATCGACTGCCTCGGGAAGTTGATCTAGTCGCGCCAGAGTCACGCTTTCAGGCCCAGACCCAGGCCCGGCCTCATCGACGTGCCGCCGATCGACGACATCCCTGCCGGCACCGCCGGGCATGAACCCGGCCGTCGGTCACGGCGCTGTCGCCACCGCCGGTCATCACTGTTCGTTGCCTGGCCAAATCATGCCAACCGGCGGAGCAGAGCGCGCGCCGACACACCGCGGCGCTGCGCCTGCTCACCCGCCTGCCCTCGGAACGCCGCACTGTGCCTTGCTCGGGGTGGGGTGTCAAGCACACAACGCTGGACACCCCACCCCGAGCAAGGCGCCGACCAGTGCGTTCCGACGACCGTCGGGACGCGATGAGTTCGGCGAAGGGGTCGTCAATGACTCGAATCGAGGAATTCCGCGGCCGGTACGCGTTCTTAAGCAACTTCTACCCGCTCGCGCAGCCGATCCGGGGAGCACGCGGGGTCCTCTACTGGACAGCGGAAGCGGCGTTCCAAGGCGGCAAGACCGACGACCTGAGACAGCGGGCCCGGATCGCCGCAGCGCTCACACCGAAGGAAGCGAAGCAACTAGGACGGAGGGTCCGCTTGATTCCCGGATGGAACGAGAAGCGCCACGGGGTGATGCGTGCGGTCTTGAGGGCGAAGTTCACCGACCCCGGCCTCGCGGAGATGCTGGTGGCCACCGGCGACGCCGTCTTGGTAGAGGGAAATACGTGGCATGACAACGATTGGGGCGATTGCCGGTGTGGTCGGCCGGCGTGCGCCGAACCCGGCAAGAACTGGTTGGGGCTCTACCTGATGGAACTACGCGCCGAACTCGCCCGCGGATGAAAGCCACCGTGCCGGGCGACGCTTGACGATCGCTTCTGAGCGCCCGCACTGCCCCTGTGCCTGGTCGACTCGACGTCGGCCAGGCACACCTAGATCACCCGCAGGACCGGCTAGCCGAAGTGTATGTCACGAGGCGAGTTGGCGGCCATAGCCGCAGGCGTCCCCAGCCGGTCCTGCGGGCCCTCACTGTCCATCCGGTACCCGGGGACGGCTCATTCCATCTGGCGGAGCAGAGGCGCGCGCCGCGCCCACGGCGCAACTGCCCGCTCATCCTCGGCCGGGCGTGCCGCCACGCGCGCCCGGCCGAGGCCCCCTCGGCTCATCTCTCCGCTTCGGTCCCGCAGGACGCCGCGACCGCGTGCTGTACCACGGCCTCGCCCGGTGTTCGTCGAGCGAGGCCGTTCCCGAATACCAACCCCAGTTAAGAGCTTGTCTCACGTGGTGAGTTTGCGGAGTTTCTTGTGGCAGGTGAGGCTGGCTCCGAGGATGAGGAAGGCGAGGAAGTGTTCGGCTTTGCGTTCGTAGCGCAGGGTCAGGCGCCGGTATCCGGTGAACCAGGCCATGGTTCGTTCGATCACCCAGCGGTGTTTGCCGAGCTTGTCTTTGGATTCGATGCCTTTGCGGGCGATGCGGACCTTGATGCCGCGATCGCGGACCCAGCGTCGCAGGTCGGGCTGATCGTAGGCCTTGTCGGCGTGCAATTTGGCCGGCTTGCGACGCCGCGGACCACGACGGGAGCGGATCGCCGGGATCGCCTTCACCAGTGGCTTGAGTGCGTGGCTGTCGTGGGTGTTGGCGGCGGAGACCGCGACGGTGAGCGGCAGCCCGGCGCGGTCGGACAGGGCGTGGATCTTCGAGCCGGGTTTGCCGCGGTCGACCGGGCTGGGACCGGTCAGAGATCCCCCTTTTTCGAGCGTACGCAGGCTCCGTCCACGATCGCGCGGCTCCAGTCGATGTGGCCCTGGCTGCCGAGTTCGTCCAAGAGTGCGTGGTGCAAGTTCCGCCACAGACCGGCTTGGGTCCACTGGCCGAAGCGGCGGTGCGCGGTCTGGAACGGCACCCCGAACGACGGTGGCAGATCCCGCCACGCACAACCGCTGGTCAGCACGTACACAATCGCCGTGAACACCGCACGAGCGTCCACCGGGGCAGTGCCGCCGCCCTGCGGACGCGGCTCGAACACCGGGATCAACGGCTCAACCAGATTCCACAGCTCATCCGGCACCAACCGCAACGACAACCGATCAACCACGGCAAAGATCATCGCGCATCAGCGACCGATCGCCACGTAAGACACGCTCTAAGGGAGGTCCTCTCACCGTGTTCCGTCAACTCGAACCCGGCACCGACTTTTTCGATCTCCAGGTCGACTACGGCGGTCTGCGCTATGAGATGTTCTTCGGAGATGGTGCGAAGTGTCCACTCCCCAGCAGTCCCCCGTCTTCCTCATACGGCGCCGGCAAGTGTGGATGCCCGTCGTGCGCGAGCGAAGGCTGGTATGCACAGTCCCCGTTCTGCAAGTACTGGCGAGTGTGGTGCGACGTGTGCGACGGCCTGCGAACCTGGATCGACCACCCCACTGCCCGGCGCGACCCCTGCGAATTGTGTGCCGAGTGCTGGCGCGACGACGTCGCCTGGTTCCGATACGCGTTGCGCAGCCCCCGCGCCGCCGCGCGGCAACTCCGCAACGCTGCCGCGTCCCGAACCAAACCTCAGGAGGCCCGGTGACCAAATCCGATACCCCGGATGCCGACCGGGCGCGGCAATGGCTTCGCTCCGCACAGCGAGCCTTGGCTGGAGCCGTCTCTATGATCCCAGTCGGAACGGTCGCCGGCTTTCTGCTTCCCGCTAACCCGGTCGCCGACTTCCTTCTTGTCGTCACCATGGTCTCTGTACTGGCAGGACTGTCGGCCCACATCGGCTACCGATGCGGTCAGCTCGACATCCTGGCCGAGTCGCGGCCGACCGACGGGCAGAAGCAGCGATGACCGTCCCCGCCAACCGCCCGACCCGGTCCCCCCCGAGCCGAGCCGTTTCCGGACCGGGGGCGTCACGGCACCGGCATCCTGCCCAAGCCGGGAATCTCAGCAGACCAGGACGCCGTCCTGGTCTATCCTCGGACGACATGAGGCCCACCAGTTTCGTCGTCTTCCTCCGCTTGATCGGCGCAGGCGGCGTCGGCGCAGGCGTCGGCGCCGCCGTGGCAGGGCTGCTCGCCCTGGTCACCGGCCGAGTGCTGGTCCCGGGCAGCCCGTGGATCGGCGCCCTGCCAGTGCTGGCCGTGTTCGGCGCCGCGATGGGTGTCGGCGTCGCCAGGCTGACCAGATTCTGGCTGCTGCCCAGGGTCGCCAGCCGGCGGCTGCTCTGGGGTGCGGTGACCGGAGCTGTCGTCGTGCCGCTGGCCATGGCCTTCGGCCAGCTCGGCGACCTAATCAACGTCGGCCTGCTCCTGATGCTGGCGGGCGGGTTTACCACGGTGGTGCCGTGGTTCCGCTGGTTGCAGGCACCACGGACCGCGCCGGGCGCACGGGCACGGACCGCCGACGCGCCAACGCCGCGGGCGGTTTTGAGCCGGACACGCTGATCTCCACCTGAACGACGGGGAGGGGCGGACTCGCACGAGTCCGCCCCTCCCCGTCGTACTAGGCACTGTCCGAGGCCGGTGGGGGCGCGTCGTCGTCCACTCCGCGTGTCGAGCTCAGGCTTCCGGTATGTGTGGCGGCGGGAACGGTCTCGTCGCGCTGGTCCTGTTCCTCGCGGTCGCCTGGCGGAGCGCCGTTGCCTGTTTGTGCCAGGGCCGCCCGGGCTTTCCGGCCCGCCGCGATCAGCGCACGCGCCGCCTTCTCGCCCTTTCCCAGCAACTCGCCGACCTGCTCAATCGTACGGTCAGCCTCGTGCATTGCCAGGGCCGCCATGGCCTGTACCGCTTCCTGGTCGGCCACCCGCTCGTCTCGTTCCTTCCGCAGCCGCGTGATCGCGCGTTCATGCGGCGCGGCCCGCCGCTGGCATTCCCTCGCAGCTTCGTCGATCTCGCCGTCGGCGTCGAAGTAGACCTCCAATGCCTTCTGGACCGCTTCGTCCTTCGCACGTTGTTCCGCCTGCTGCTCGGCGTCGCGCTGCCGCGCCGCCTCCAGTTTCAGGCTGACTTTGGTTGAGCGCCGCACGCGACGGCGCTTCGTCTTCGTCGACTCGGTCACGTTCCTTACCTCCCCTTGTGCCTGTCAGGTCTCCTTCACGCCACCATACGTAAAGAGGCAACTGAGATGGACACATATTCGGGGCGGTGACTGCTCATCAAAGGCAGGCCCCGGCCAGCTCCGTTGCCGAGGCAAGGAAGCGAGACGCACGAAAAAAGGCGTGTCCCGGCCCGAGGGCAAGGACACGCCTTGAGTGTGCCGACACATAAGTCCCGAAGCACGGGACTCACCGCCGGAGCGGATTCGCCAAAACTGCGACAGCACGGGTGCCGGGGCGGGGCCAAAGCGTAAGGCCGAACCGGCGAACTCAGTCTAGCCGATCTGCCGCGGTTGCGGCACCGCCGCGCGCAGAAGAGAGGTGATGGGCCGTCGACCGGCCTGGGGTGCGCCAGAGCCTCCCGTGGCGGAGCCGGCTTGTCCAGCGAAACCCGCGCTGGACAAGCCGCCACCGCCACGGCGATCGCGCTCCGCCCCCAGACCTGGGGGCCACCGGCCAACGGCCGGTCGTGGCGCAGCCAGGAGGCCCATCCACCCCATGGAAACCAAGACCAGCCCTGTCCGGAAACCCCCGCACATCGAGGTTGACCCAGTCACATGCACCCTCACCTGGGGGGAGCACACCGTGCCGTGGTTCGGCCCGACCGGTGTCGTCGACTACGCCGCCGCCACCGGCCCCAGCGCGGAGGAGTCACAGCAGGGTGACCGCGACGACGCCGGGCTGGAGCTGTCCTACGGAGACCCGCTCATCGTGCGGCCTGAACTCAACGCGGTCCTCTACCGGGTCGGCAGCCTGCTCCACGTCGCTCCGATCCGCGACGGTCACGTCGAGTTCGACGAGGCGCGGATGGTTGATTGGGCAACCGCCGGTCCCCGCCTCGAACAGTTCCGGGTCATCGAGCACAACCTCACCGAGTGCAGCCCGCTGCCGACGCTGGACCCGTCGCTGCACGTCGTGCAGGTCGAGGCCACCGGGCGAATAACGCTGTCGCATCTGGTGGCCGACACCGACGGGAGCCCGGTCATCGGCCCGGTCACCCACCACTACGCGCCCTATCTCATCGACGAGGAGCAGGAGGACGCCGCCCGGCACGGCCTTCCCGCGATTGCCGGACTGTGGCAGGAGCGCATGGGCGCGAAGGGCGACCAGGGCGGCTGGGAGATCGCGCCGCCGTCCCAGGCTCTGACTCTGGCGGCCGCCGGATTCACCGTCATCGGCGCCGCGGCGGAACGGCCCGGCCTGGACGCCGCGTTCCGTTTCCACGCCGGGCAGCAGTGGGTGCCCGGCTGGTACGGCGGCACCCGCCTGCTTGCCCTGGCACGATTCCGGCGCGGCACCGTCGTCCGTGACCTGGACTACGACTACCACGAGCCCGGAAGCCGCCCAGTCACCGTGTTCGACGACCCGGATGTGTACGTCATGCGAGGACCGACCGACGTCGAGACCCGCCCCCATGGCGAATCCGTCAACCTCAGGATCGCCGTCAGCCACTGGGCCCAGTCCACGTTCGTCGAGGCGGGCAAGGTCGCGATACAGGAGCCGGTCCTGATCGAAGGCTCGTTGCCGGCCGTCGACCACCTAGTGACCTGGGCGGCCAATTGCCGCCGATGCGGCGTGCCGTTGCACAGCGGCGCCGTCGGTCGCTACGACTTCATTCCCTACGTCCACGACTTGCACCCCGACGACTGGAAGGACCCGTGCCCCGCGCACCCGGCATCCGATCGTCGTCGCCCGCACGCCCCGGTCTGCCGGGTGATCGAACGTCCCCAGGAGGAGACGCCCGGCCTGCCCGCCGAGGACCTGGTGGTTCCCTTCTGAGCCACAGGCCGCGGTCGCCATCCCCCGGCACTCCGGGCGACTGTGGCACTGCCGCCGTCCCGCACGGCCCGTCCTGACGGGATCCGCGGGCGGACGGCCAGCCGGGTGGGACCGGCGACCCGGCCGCCGGTCCCACCCGCGACTGCATCCCCCGGCCTGGCCGGCGTACGGCGCCTCACCCAGGTGCACTGGGTGGTCACCGGGCCCCCCTGGCCTCGATCGTCTTATGTTGGGGTAGCCGCCTCAAGGAACCTCCGAAAACATTTTGACTCCGCAAGCTCCGCCAAAATCTTTTCGGAGAACCCTTGACCCGTCTACCCCAACACAAGTGATGGCAGGGACAGGGGGAACGGGGAGGAAAGGGCAGCAATCAGTAAGTGCATATCAATTCGCGCGGTGCACTCGCCTTTTTGGCACGGAAAACCCCTGGTCAAGAGCGTGAGTCGCGGGGGAAAGTTACGAAAAATACGCCATCGGAAAGCGCCTTTTTCTTGAAAAGTAGCGCTTTGGGCACTAAGCTTAAAAGCGTACGAAAGACCGGGAACGCCAAACCCGGTAGGTGGAAAAAAGTAGTGGGGAATCATTCAATGTCTGTTGTTTACTCCGTTCCGGAGAACCTTGTCGAGCTGACCAAGCTTGTGGAAGCGGGGGATCTTCCCGCCGCTAAGAAGCTGGGAAAGACTCTTCTCAACAAAGCCGACATGCGCGCGCTTTGGCTGATCGCCAGGATTGCGAAACTGCTGGAGAACCGACCGCACGGCGCCGTTGACCTGCTGCGCGCATGGTGGGAAAGCGCTCCCACCGAGGCCGACCGCGCGATCATCGCCGCGTGTGCGCCCAAGGACGGCGAGCAGCGCCACCGCCCGCAGGCCAGCAACGACCGCGCGCCCCGCTGGAATGGCCGCAACAACTACCAGGCCCCCAGCACCGTACAGACCCGCCGCCAGGACGCCGCCGACCTTCGCACCCGACGCAGGGCACGCCAGGAAGCCGCCGACGCCGCCGCCTTCCGCCGCTATAAGGGTGAGCGCGGCGGAGTCGCCGACGGCCCCCAACTCGACACCCGCGAGGACCGCGAGCGCGCCGAACAGGTCTACGCCTCCGGATTCGACTACGACCGCGCCGCCCTCCACGGCACCGACGTGCCTTTTCGGTGCCTGTCGTGCTCAATCAGCCGCAGCCGCTACGACCTGAACCGTGACCGCATCAAGGCCGGACACGGAGACGACGGACTGTGCGGAGAGTGCCGGGAAAGGGGATACCCCGGCATTCCCGAACTCGCGAACGGGCACAGCGTCGCCGACGCGGTCAACGCACGATGCGCATTCTTGTGCGCCGAGCTGGGCGCAGTCGCCGCGCGGGTCGCCTTGCAAACCGAATGGAAGCAGGCGAAGGGACGAGGCGCGATCCAGGCCGCCATTTCCGATTACGCCTTCACTCACTTCCCCGCCAAGGACGCGGACGAGTTGCCCGCCGCAACGGCCGGTGTTGCCCCGTGTACCGGGTGCCCGGAAGCACGCACAGCCCATGACCTACGCGCAGTGGGCGAAGACGACGGATTGTGCGCCGAGTGCCGCGCCGCCGACGCCGAGAACGCCGCCGCCAACGCGGTAGCCGACGAAGTGGCCGCCCATAGGGCAGCCGCACGGGCAGCCGTCGCCAGGGCCGCCGCAGACGATGCCGCCGCCAAGTACGAGGCCGCCGACGCCGCCCATGACGCCGCCATGGCCGCAGTCTTTGCCGCACCAGACGAAGACCTGGCCGAGGCCGAGGCCGACGCAGACGCCGCCGCAATCGCCGTAGCGGAGGCCGAAGCCGCCGCACTCAGGGCCGCCGACGCCGCCGAAGACGCCCGCATCGAGGCCGAGGAGGCAGCCGTCAAGGCCGCCGACACGGAAGCCGCCGCAATGCTCGCCGAGATAGACGAGATGGACGCCGCCGAAATCGCGGCCGCCGCTCAGGTCGCCGAGTCCGCCGCAGCGTAGCCCCACGCCGGGGGGTCCGCCGGGCGCGGACCCCCCGCCCACTCTGTTCCCGAGTTCACCGAAAGGAAGACCTCATGAGCACCGTTCACAACAACATTACCGGCAACGTCACCAGCGGACGCATCGTGCAGTGTGGTGACGAAGAGTCCGGCGACGTTCACAACAGCATCACCGGATCGGTCACAAGCGGAACCGTCATCCAGTGCGGCAACATCGGCGGTGTGGACCTGAGCGCGTTCCGTCGCGACAGCGGCCCCACGGGCGACCAGCCGCGCGGAGACGCGGACTAGCCGCCGCGCCACCAGGTGCGACGCGGATCACGCAGCGCGCCCGCCAGACACGAAGCCCCCGGGTTTCCGCCGGGGGGCTTTTTCGTGCGCGCGTCCAGCCGCCGCGCGCCCACGCCGCCCGCCGTTCGCCACCGGCCGCGCCCGCGCCTCACCCGCCGCCGCCGGTCACCAGCCGCCCATGCCGTCCGGCCGCGCCAGCCTGCCGCGCCACAGCTCGCTCATGACCTCGCCGGCACACAGCACCTCTTGCATGTGTCATGCGAACCGGACCTAAATCGTTCAAGGCCTGTGGCAGACGAATCGCTTATCGCCTTGCGTTGGTGTCAACTTATATGGACAGTGGGAATGGTGGTCGGCCATTCAGGAATCTACTTTGATGACAACTGACGTGGACGCGTGGGAGGGCGTTCGGTGATCGGCGTGCGCAAGTTGTCTCCAGGTGGGTATGAGTACCTGACCGGCTCGGTGGCCTGCGCGGATCGCGACCTGGAGCCCGGTGAGGCGCTGTCGGATTACTACCTGGCGCACGGATACCCGGCAGGCGAATGGTTCGGGCGGGGCGCGGCCGACCTCGGGATGCGGGGCGCGGTGAGCGCCGCGCAGATGAACGCGCTATTCGGCGAGGGACGGCATCCCGATGCCGATCGCATCCAGGCGGAGATGATCGCCGCCGGGCACACGGAGGCCGAGGCCCTGGCGGCGACGAAACTCGGGCTCCGCTTCTACCAGTACGACGGCTTGGACGAGTTGCGCGGAAAGGTCATCGAGGCCTACAAACTGCACAACCTCGTCAACGAACGCCCGCTGAACGCTCCCATCGACGAGGAGACCCGCGCGCGCCTGCGCCGCGAGGTCCAGGCACAGGCCTACGCCGACGCGCACAAGGGCCACCAGCCCTCCCCTGCTGAGCTGACCGCGTGGCTCGCCGGGCAGAAGAAGGCCAAGAAGTCGGCCACCAGCGGGTTCGAGTTGGTGTTCGCGCCGCCGAAGTCGGTCAGCGTGCTCTGGGCGTTGGGTGATGAGCGCGACCGCGACCTGGTCCTCAGCTTGCATCGTCAGGCCGTGCGAGACACGCTCGCCTACCTCGAGAACAACGTCGCCCATACCCGTCGCGGCGACGGCGGCTACACCCAGCACGACGTCCAGGGCATCACCGCGGCCATCTTCGAGCACTGGGATTCCCGTGCTGGCGATCCGCATCTGCACACCCACGTGCCGATCAGCGCCAAGGTCCAAGGCACGGACGGGCGCTGGACCTCCCTCGACGGGCGCACCATCCTGGCCGCGTCGGTCACGATGTCGGAGTTCTACAACTCGCGTATCCGTGACCTGTTCCGCGAGCACGGGGCGTCCTGGAGCGCGCGGCCCGCAGGCGGAATCGATCTCAAGCGTCCGACCTGGGAGCTGGATGGCGTCCCGGACGAGTTACTGGCCGGGTTCTCTCAGCGCGCCGCGCAGGTCGAACAGGACCGTGCCCGCCGGGTCGTCGCGTTCCGCCGCAAACACGATCGCGAGCCAAAACCCAAGGAGATTCTGGAGATCTCCAGGCAGGCGCAGTACGGCAGCCGCAACGCCAAGCAAGCACCCCGATCACTCAGCGACCACCTTCGCCGGTGGCTCGCCCAAGCACAGCAGATGGTCTCTCCGGAGGCGATCGACGGCCTCGGGCGCCGAGTCTTCAGCGGCGCGCCTGAAGCGCTGTCCGAGGTGGACATCGGTGAGCTCGCCGACATGACCCTGGCCAGGGTCAGCGACTACTACAGCCACTTCAACCCGTGGAACGTTGAGTCCGAGGCACATCGGCAGTCCGCGCACCTGCGTGTCACGAAGGGCGGGCGCGACCGGCTGATCGCCGACGTCGTGCGGACCGTGCTCAGTTCCGCGGACATCATCGCCCTGGAAGGGCCCTCAGTCGTCGACGAGCCGGACGCGTTGCGGCGCCATTCGGGCGAGTCGGTGTACGTCGAGCACAACAGCCAGCGCTACACCACAGGCCGGACGCTGCGCGAAGAGTCCGCGCTGGCCGCCTGGGGCAAGCGCACCGACGGCAACCGGCTCGCACCGGCCACCGTCACCAAAGCGCTCGCCGGTGCCCGCCGACTCAACCACGGCCAGCGCACCGCCGTCGTGTCCTTCGCCACCTCCGGACGCCGGCTTCAGCTGCTCTACGCCCCGGCCGGTGCGGGCAAGACCACCGCGATGAAGGTCTACGCGAACGCGGTACGCGCCGAGGGCGGCCGGATCTTCGCCTTCGGGCCGAGCGCGCGGGCCGCACATGTACTCGCCGACGCGATCGACGCACGCCCGCACACCCTGCATCAGCTCACCACCGCGCTTGAGCTCGGCACCGTCGAGAAAGGGTTTCCCTTCCGCCGAGGTGACGTCGTGATCATCGACGAGGTGTCGATGGCCGGCACCCACACGCTGCACGATGTGGTGGCGTACGCGATGCGGCGCGGCGCCGACGTCCGCCTCGTCGGTGACCACAAGCAGCTGTCCGCGGTCGAGGCCGGCGGTGCGGTGCGCTGGTTCGAGGCGATCAACGGCGCGGTCCGGCTCAAGGAGGTCGTGCGTTTCACTGACCCTGGGCAGCGCGCCGCGTCCCTGGAGCTGCACGAGGGCGATGCCGCCGGTTTGGACTTCTACTTCGACCAGGGCTGGGTCAGCGGTGGGAGCCGCGAGACCATCCGGGACGCCGCGCATCGCGCCTGGCGCGCCGATCTGGACACCGGTCGCCAGTCGTTGCTGATCGTGCCGACCAACGCCGACGTCACCGCGCTCAACCTCGAGGCCCGCGAGCTGCGTATCGCCCGGGGCGACGTCAAGGCGCGAGGGCGCGCCGCACAACTGCATGACGGCACCAGCGCCAGCCGCGGCGACTGGGTGGTCACCCGGCACAACGACCGCTACCGGACGTTGTTCGGCGGGAAGGACTTCGTCAAGAACGGCGACACCTGGACCGTCACCTCGGTCGGAAGAAGCGGCTCACTCAAGCTGCGCAATCAGGCCAGCCGCGGCACAGTCGTGGTGCCCGCCGACTACGTCGCCGTGCACGTCGAACTCGCCTACGCCTCCACCATCGACCGCGTTCAGGGCATGACCAGCAAGGGATCCGCGCACGCGATCGCGACCCAGGGAATCTCCCGCGAACAGCTCTACACACTGATCACCCGGGCCGTCGACGACAACAACGTCTACGTCGAGACCCACCAGCACACGATCGACTCCCACCAGGAGACCCCGCTCGAGCAGACCGCCCGCGCCGTGCTGGAACGTGCCCTGTCGCGTTCGTCGGCGGAAACCCCCGCCAATGAGGAGCAACGAGACGCTCTCGTCGCCGCCGGGTCGCTGCGAACCCTTGTCGGCCGCCATACTTACGTCGCGCTGCTCGGTTCCGAGGAACAGGTGGAGGCCGCGCTCACCACGCACGTCCCCGAGCTGCTGGAGAACCGCGCCGCGCCCGCGCTGCGGCGGACCCTGCGCACCGCGGAGGCCTTGGGCTGGCAGGCCTCCCAGCTCGTTCCCGCCGCGGTGAAGAGCGGTCCTCTCGACGGCGACGGCGTCGAGGACCCGGCCGCGCTGCTGCAATGGCGCATCGAACAGCGGATTCTCGATGGCGAGCCGCCCGCACGCGCCGGTGCTCCGACGCTGGCCTCCATCAATCGGTGGCGCACCATCGTCGAGCGCCGCAACCCCGAGGCGGCCGTGGAGGATCCCGCCTGGAACCCGGTGTGGAAGGTGGTGGCGGCCGCGGGGAACGAGGCGATGAACAGCGACGCGGCGATCGGTGAGGTGTCGCGTCGGCTCGCCGCGCGCCCGAGCAACGACCCGGTGACCGACCACGACTTCGCCACGGCGGTAGTCTACGAGGTCATTAAGCGGTGGCGCGCGGAGGGCGGCGGATGGCGGCCCGCGTTGCCGTGGCTGGCGCGTCCCAACCACCCTCACCTCGTCCAGCAGCCGGAAATTCTGGACTACCTGCGCCGAGTCGAGCGAGCGATCGACACCCGGACCCAGCAACTCCGAGCCGTCGTCATCGCCGAGGAACCGGCCTGGACCGGCGCACTCGGGGCGCGGCCGGTCGACGATCCCGCAGCCGCCCGGCGCTGGGAGCATCTCGCCGGTCTCGGCGCGGCCTATCGCGACACTTACGGTGTCACCACCGACGATCCACGCTATCCGCTGGGCCCGCCGCCCCGGGGAATCGGTCTGCAGACCCGCGCGTACGAAGACCTCATGGCCCAGTGGAACCCGTCGTCACTCGGGGAGGACATCCTTCAGCATCCGGTTGCGGAGCAGCCCAGCATGATGGACCGGCTCCGGGACACCCTCGATCCGGACGAGATGCTCGCCGCCCTCGCCGACAACGAGATGGTCACCACCGCACTCCTCGAGGAACGGCTGTCCGATCTCGTTCCCCGCTACGACCGCAACGCCCGTGCCGCCGACGAACAGCACCTCGACACCCAGATCACCCGAGTGCTCACCGACCGTGCCCCGCACGCGCTGGGCCGCGACGCCGAACCTGCGCTGCGGTGGCTGCTGCGTCGCGCCCACGACCTGGGCTGGCCAATCGACCAGGCGGTGCCCGATGCCGGCAGCCTCGCCGGAATCGGGCGCGCTCGTGACCCGGCCGCAGTCGTGTACCGGCAAGTAGAACAGCGCCTGCAGCGCGCCGAGCCGCCCAGTGACCCGGTCTACTATCCGGGCCCGCTGCCCTGGCTGGACGCCGCCGACCCCCAGACGCTCGACGAGGATCCCGAACTCGCCCAGCACCTCGACCAACTCGGACAGGCGATCGCCGAGCGCGCCTCACAGCTGACCACCGAGGTCGCGCAACAGCAGCCGCCCTGGACCGCCGGTCTCGGACCGCGCCCGGCCGAACCGGGCGCCGCTCGCCGGTGGGACGAGCTCGCCGGCGCGGCCGCCGCCTACCGCGAAACCTTCCGCATCAACACTCCCAACCCCGATGTCCCGCTAGGGGCCAAGCCCCCCGGGGACACCCCCCGCGCTCGCGCGTGGAGAGAACTCACCGACCAATGGAGGCCCATCGTGGCTACACCAGCCGACCAGTACTCCAGCAACCAGAGCCTCATCGACGCGCTCCGCGATCAGGTGATCGGACGTGCCGAAGACCTCGAAGCGGACGGTGAAGAGCTGGCGGCCGACCTCACCGACGAGGGCCGGGACCTTTCCAGCGACGCCTACGCGGCCGAAGCCGCCGAGGAACTGAACCACCTGGACGACGCCCTGGACGCAGACGAGCACAGGGATTTCGGCTCCGGATTCGGCTACTGACCCTCACCCGGACCCCCGGCTCGCCAACGGCGTGCTGCCTTCCCCCAGCCGTGTCCACTTTTGGAGACCGGCGGCCGGTGGTCGTCCGGAACCCTGCACGGCGGCCGAGCATGAGCGGCGGCATCCCAGGGTAGGGGGTGCTCCGATAGGGACCCCCCACGACAACGCCACGTTCCATCGGAACACTGACAGCGCCAGGCGAGGGCGAACCCCGGTGCGGCGATCACAGTTAAGGCGTCGCACCCCGCCTCTCGCGAGGACCAGGGCGAAGATCGGGTGTGTTCCTTACATCCGATACGACCTGCCCTCGTCTGGCGCTATCCCCGGCAACTAACGTCCGCTGGGGCGTACAGCACACGCCAGCGCATCCTCAGCACCAACGGTTCAGTGGCTGTTTCAGGGTCACCGACGCGCCCATCTCCCGTACACCCACCCGCTGCGCCCCGCCCGCAGCCTGCAATCGGCGCGCGAGACCGCGTGTGTCGGTGCGGTCCGCTACCCTGGCGTACGGCCGTCGCTGTTCACGGCCGTGCCTGACTGAGGTGCCCAGTGCACCCCGGTTGCAGGTTAAGCCCTTCGGGCAGGCAGCAGATCCGACGACTTTGACGAAGGCCCCTGCCGCGATGAGACGGCGGCGGAGGGTGCGAAGCCCCTGTCGAGAACGGGACATCGAGATGACCACTACCAAGCCTGCGCGGCCCAACGCGCAGAAGTCGCAGGCCCAGGATCTTCGTGATCGCACCGGCATGCGGTACGCGGCGGCCCTGCGGCAGGTGATGCAAGCGAACCGGTCGTGGCAGTCTGCCCACCGGTGGGTGCTCACCGACGACGTGCACGCGTGGCTCGCCGGTGACAGCTGGCACGGCCGCGGCTACGACGACCTCTATGCCTGGCTCGACCATGACGTCCATCCGGTCTTTATCTGCGACCGCTGCGGAAAGCCGGGTGATGCCCGCACGAGCGACTCCAGCATCTCGTTGATCGTCACCGCCTACGATCCCGACTTCGCGCCGGTCACCGAGCACCTCAGGACCGAGAGGTATCACGCGTCGTGCCAACGCTCCTCGGTCGTCTGGGAGCCTGCCGCCGTCATCCCGACCGGCCTGCGGTTACTCACGCTCCCCTCGCGGGGCCCGGCCACAACGGATGACGACTGCGAACTCGAGGTCCGCGCCGTGCTCGACATCGACCCCCGCGACCGCACCGAGCACGCGATGCTGCTGCTGACCGCACACATCACCGATGCCCACAGCCAGGGCGCCCTCGCGTGGCTGACCGACTTCGAGATGTACCTGGCCGGCGAAGGGCTTGGACGCGGTGACGATCACACTGACGGGGACGACACCACCTGGGCGCTGCGGATCGCCGCCGAGCACACACCCCAGGATCACCTGACGTGGATCGTGGTCCGCACCGGGAACGGCCGGATCACCGGTGGCGCACCGCAGCACGTGCTGCGGTGCCAGCTGGACCTGCCCGACGGCTGGGCCGAAGCCGCTCGACGCGATGGCTACGTCGACGCCATCGCCGGGCCGTGCACTCGCCACTGGGACTTCGCGCCGATTCCCGAAGACCTCGACGACGAGTTCCGTGACCTGTTCTCCGGAAACTCTGTCGCCACGGACGGGAGCCAATGCGGGTGTGCGCTCCTCACCCCCGACAACGTCGTTGCGCTGGCGGATTCGGGTGCGTTCTTCGCCGGCAGCGTGCGTGTCCTGAACGACGAGGACGGTGACTGAGGCCCGCGGGCTTTGAGAACACCTCGCCCCATTAGGGAGGCTCTGGCACGACGAACGCAGGCGAAACGTCAGTCACGGGTCAGGGGCGGCAAGGAACCACGGACGTCCCATTCCAGGAGCGTACGTCCGGCGGCTCGGTACAATGCTTGCTTGGCTCTCTTCCGGTCCTCATAACTCTCGCGGCCGCGGACACCCCAGACCTCGACGTAGGTTTCGGGGTCGTCGTCGATCAGGACGAAGTCGGGAAAGACCTCGGTCCCGTCGTAGTGCAGTGGTTTGACGAACGCCCGTCCGGCCGCGACGAGCGCGTCGGCCATCTCCGCCTCGTGGCTGGAGTCGGCGGGCAGGTAGGAGCTGTTGGTGAGCATCGCGGCGAGGTCCACGATCGTCGGGTAGCCACGAGGACTGCGCTCGACCAGGCACAGCACGACCTGCCGTCGACCGGACCGGGTGGCCAGCTCGCTGAACGCGCTCGGGTAGGACCGGCGGACCCTGTCCATCAGCTTCGTGGAGAGGTACAGCGGCGCGCGCTGGTGTGCCAGGCGGATCCGTTCGCCGTACTGGGTTTTCTCGATGTCCCGGATTTCCCCGATCACCAGGCCGCGGCGGCGGACGCGGCCGACGTTGACCAGCGCTCCGAGGAATCGCTCCCAGCCGGTGTTGATCCGGTCTGAGTGCTCACGCTGGAAGGGGGGCACGATCCACAACGCCTCGGTCAGGGGCTGCTGGTTGACCCGGCAGTCGTCGGCCTGCTCCTCCAGCAGTGTCCGGCACGTTCGCCAGTCCCGTGGGGTTCCGCGCGGTTGCCACACGTTGAGCCGTGCGGACTCCCACAGAAAGTGCAGCAGCGCCAGCAATCCCATCGACCGCCGCGCGGTCTGGACAACGCCGGACTCGGCTCTCCGAGCGGCAGGCTTGTCAGCGGCCGCGCCGCGCACGGTCAAGGGGGTGGACAGCCGGATCGCCGTGCCGGTGTCGGTGGTGCTGATGGCCTCGGCGTAGGTGCTGCGGCCGGACATTGAGGACGGGCTGCGGTACCACGAGCAGCCGGGCGCGTGCTGGTGTCCTCCGGCGGGCCAGGTCGCCAGGTGGTAGCGCCCGACCCGGCAGCGGATGACCAGGCGGACCGTCTCGTCCGTGCGGCACAGGCAGATTCCGTGGCCGACTTCGCTCCGGGCTCGACCGAACAGCGAGCTGTACCGGTCGGGGTGCTTGCGCACGTCGTTGATCACGACGACGCGATCGGCCAGTCGCACATACCCCGTAGTGGGAGCGCTGGCGGTGTGCCCTGGATCGCACGATTCTTGCCGGGAGGCTGGGTCCATGATGGTCACGCCCCTTCCTCACCAGTCGCTTCGGGAAACGCCCGGCGACGCGAAGGGGCCAGGATGACGGTCGCGGACCTGCGCCGGAACTGCGGAGCAGAAGCGCATCTCTAATCCTCGTACCACCAGTACGCCACCCAGTCGTCGGAGTCCGCGAGGCGGGCGATGCAGAGCGGAGCGATTGTGGTGGGGCCGAGGAACCGGGTCCGGGTGACCGGCACCTGGTAGCGCCCGCCGTCGGGACGGGCGTGGCGCACGAGCGCCTGCAGGGTGCGGGCTTGTTCGTCTGGGCTGGTGAACGGCGCTCCGAGGAGGTCGCGGGCGACGTGCTCGCTCACGCTGACGATCCGGTGCCCGTCGACGCGCACGTGGTGCTTGTCCAGGTCGACCGTCCGGGGTCTCCCGAAGGACACCGTGGTGGCCAGTCGGTGCAGCAGGCGGCGCGATCCGAGCGGGCGGAACTCCGATGGGCGGTCGTCGGCGGCTGTGGGTGGCATGCCGATGTTGTCCTTTCCGTACTCGGTGCGGCGTTGAGGGGCTGGCGGATTGGTTCCGGCGGCGGTGGGGGCGGTCAGATCGGTGGTTTCGCCTGCGCCAGCGCGGCGGCGTGTTGTTCGGCGAGGTCGAAGCGATCCGGGCGGGGCGGGGACCCGGTATCGCGGTGGTCGCCGTCCAGGCAGTCTGGAAGTACCCAGTCGCGGGCGAGCCGGTCGCTAAATCCGGGGCGCCATTGGTGCAGCCATTGCTGGGCGTCGCGTGGGGTCGCTCCCGGCCCGATGTTGGCCGCCCGCCAGGAGTAGGCGAGGGCGGCGACTTCCATGGCCAGACCTTCGTGCTGGCGCCAGCAGTCCGGGATCGGCCGGGCCCGGCCGCCGTCGACGCCGACGAAGGTCAGGTTGTACCAGGTCACAAAGTTTTCGATGGTGCGTCGTGGATCCTGGTCGCTGGCGGGGTCGTCCTCCGCTGCGGCGGGCGGGGTGAACAACACCCACGCGCCCGGCTCGGAGGGGTCGTCCTCCTCCTCGTCGGCGCCGGCCTTCTTCCCTGACGACTGGCCGACTTTGCGTTCGACGCGGCGCAGGTTCTGTGCGAGCGCGCCGACGATCTCGATCAGGGCTTTGACCTGGGGGTCGCGATCCCCGCCGCCGCGACCAGCGGCGGGATTCTGGGGTTCGCTCATGCGGCGGGCCTCCCCTGCTGCGGGACATTCGGCGGGGTGGTTGCGGCGAGGCCGTCCGGGCCGATCGGAACGTCGGCGTCACGGACGGCGTGGATATGCCCGCGGATGATTTTCCAGTCGGGGCGGCGTTTCACGTCGAGGGTGTAGGCGAGGATCGGGTCCAGGTGGCGGTGGATTACCAGGACTCGGCCGCGGCGGATCTTGCGGACGGCGCCGGGCCGGTAGGTGGGGACGGTTTCGCGGCCTACCGAGGTGCGGGAGTGGCCGAACATGCCGTCGTTCTGTTCCTGGTAGCGGCTGCGCTCATGGTGATCGGTCAGCGTCGAAATCCATTGGAGTGTCGCGGGATCCTTGATGCCGCCCCAGATGCTCAGGGTGGTCGTGTTGTCCAGCAGCTGCCGGGTCCGCTGCGGGGTGAACGTGTTCTCCAGCGCCGCCAGCGATTGTGCGCCCCAGTGAATCAGCACACCGCGGCCCGCTGAATCCGAAACGATGTCGGGGATTTGAGGCACGCGCGTCGCGTTCGTGATCTCATCCAAAATCGCTGTGGCGGGAGGGTCCAGACGGCGGTGCTCGGTGTGCAGCGACATTTCCTGGGCGGTGGTCAGCCAGTGCTCGACCAGCGCGGTCAGGATCGGTGCGGCCTGGGCGGCCTGTTCCTTGCCCGCGATCAAATACAGCGATCCCTGCTGGACGATCATGGCGCGCACGTCGAGATCGTTGCCCGGCGCCGGCGTGCACAGTTCGCGGATCTGCGGGTCCATGAACGGCTCGATGACCCGTCGCACGCTCAGCCACACCGCGTCGGAGGTCTCGGCGACCATCCCGATCTCCGAGCGCAGGTTCCGGGCGTGCGCGGCGAACCCGGACTGCTGCAGCAGTTTCACCGGTTCCTGGTCGACGGGCTTGCTCATCGCCCACCGCACCAGGTCGTCGACGCCACGGCGATGGAGTGCCGCGGCCATGAAATAGGCCTGCAGCACGATTTTCGCCCGGTCCCGGAACACCTTGTCGTTGCCGCCCACACTTGCCAGCTCGACCGAGGCGGCCTCGACCATGGTGTGCGCGCGGCGGTAGGCGACCGTGGAGTCCTCACAGCCCTGCATCGGGAGCCACTGCACCCGGGCGGGCCAGGGCACCGCACCGGTGAGATCCGCGACCTTCACCGGACCGGTACCCGGGCGGGCGGCCCGCAGCAACCCGCTGAACTCGAGCAGATCGGCCTTCGTCGTGGAACACAGCAGCGCACCGGGTGCGGCGATCACCTTGTGCACCAGATCCCGGCGAGACTTGCCGGATTGGGTCGGCGCGAGCGTTCCCGTCGGATTTTCCAGCGGCGTGCACATCGGACGCCGGTGCGGGCTCAGGTGCAACGGCGCGGCGACCTCCTCCAGTGGCGCGCGGTGAGCTTGCGCGCGGGGCATGCCCGGCCGGGTCCATTCCGCGGTGCGCCGCGCGGCGGTCACCGACAGCTCGTCGCGGATGTCCTCGCGGCTGGCGTGCCCGGGCTGCGACGGCCCGAACCGGCGCCAAGCCGGGACGGCGACAAGCAGCACGAGCATGACCGCCGCCACCAGCATCAGCCCGGCGATCACCCAGTACCAGGCCGCTTGCCCGGCCAGGGTGCCCGCCCAGGGCTCCCCCAATCCGGCACCGGGCTCGCCGGGATTGCCGAGCACACCCGCGACTCCGACGAGCCAGTTGTCGGTGTCCGGCATCGCCCAGGGGCCGCCGAGCAGCGCGGTGGTGACCGCGGCCGCGGCCATCAGAGCGGCGGCAATGCCGGCGAGGGTGCCGAGGAGCGCGGCGAGCAGGCTCATCAGCACGAGATCGCGGTTAGCGGTCGGCGACGTGGATTTCACAGCCGCGGGTCACCTCCTGGTAGTGGCTGCCGGTCATCGGAAGGCGCGACACGGCGGATGGCGACCACCTTGGGTTTCCACGAGTCGAGGGTGGTGAGGATGACGCCGCGGCTCTCGTCGAAGGCGTCGACGACAAAGCCGTTGCCGACGAACATCCCGACGTGGCCGGGGCGGGCCGCAGTGCCATTCGCGCCGGGGATGAACAGCAGATCGCCTGCCTGCACCTGGGCCAGCGATCCCACTGCTTGCCCGTCGTACCGCTGAGTGGCAGTGGAACGGGAAATCGCGACACCACCGCGTGCCCAGGCGGCCTGCATCAGGCCGGAGCAGTCGAACGCATCCGGGCCCTCCGCGCCCCACGCATAGGGCTTGCCCAGCTGCGCGAGCACATAGCGCACCGTGGCGTTGTGTCGCGGATCCGTGGGGAACACGAAATTCTCAGGCAGCTTCTTCGGATCGAGCTTGCCGTCGTCGAGCTTGCCGCGGCCGGTGTCCGGGCAGCCACCGGCGGCGTAGTCGACCGTCTGCACCGGGTTGGTTCCCGGCGGCGGCGGAGCCGGGTTGTCCGGTCCCTGCCAGTACCGCTCGGTCAGGGCGGCGGCCGCCGGTTCACGAGGTGCGTACCGGTCTGGGAAACCGGACCGCTGCACCTTCTGCTCGGCGATACCGGGCGGCATGGTCTGCCAGCCAGGTATCGCGACCAGGTGGTCGTAGAACTTGTTCGACGCGTAAACGGGGTTGAGGATCTGCTCCGGGCTACCCCAGCCTTGGCTCGGGCGCTGCTGGAAAAGCCCGAGCGAGTCGCGGTCGCCGTAGTTGACGTTGCGCAGCTTCGACTCGACCATCGCGGTGGCCAGCCCGAGCACCGCGGCCCGCTTGGGCAGGGCGCGCTGGATAGCGACCTGGACGATGGTCTGCGCGTTCGCGAGCTGCTCGCCGGTGAACGTCTCGTCGCCGATATCTTGCGTGCCGCCGCCTGGCCCACCACCGTCGATCTGATCCGGCGCGCACGCTGCCGCCAGTCCGGTCACGCCGATGGCGCCGGACTGCACGGTCATCAGCGCGGTCCCGACCAGCATCGCGGGCACCACTACCAGGAGGTAGACCGCTGAGGCGATACCCGCCAGCAGGGTTCCTTTGCCCGCCCCGATCCCCATCACGGCCTACCTGTCCCGCGAAACATCGGGTTCGGCGAGGGGGTCCGGCTCCACGATCGGTTCGGCATCAGTACCCGGCCCCGATCCCGCGGCTCAGGTCGTCGTCCGGAGGTTCTTCCTCCAGTGCGGCCTGGCTGTCGTAGAGAGCTTTGAGATCGTCGAGATCGACACCCTGAGCTTCGCGCGCGGCCGCCTCCATCTCATGTGCGATCTCGCGGGCATCGAGGTCGTCCAGGGCACCGTCGTCGAGGCGGGCGAGGCGATCATCCTCGGAATCGCGGTGATAGGCGGCGTCGTTAAGTTCGGGCCATTCGTCCAGGCAACGGACCTCGCAGTCGGCGGTCGAATCCGGAACGGCCCGGTAGTAGGAGCCGGGATCGACGCCGAGCGCAGCACTGGTGTCCCGGACAGCCTGGTGCTGAGCCTCATGCACCAGATGGCCGATGTCGGCATTCTCGTGGTCCGCCGCGGGACGTGTCCGGCGCGCACGGGCGGTCTCGTCGCGGACTCTGTCGGCAGCGCGGCGCGTCGAAGCTGCGATCAGGCGTAGGGAATCCTCGCCCAGCTGTGTGCCGGATGCTGCCTCGCGGATTTGATGGTCATTCTGCCCGGCGTCTGCGGCTTGGCCGCCGACATGGGCGTTCACCGCTTGTTCGGTCAGGATGCGTTCGGTGTCAAACCAGGCCAGGTTGGTGTCGGCCTCGTCGCGGTGTATGCGGTCTTCCGGGACCTCCGGCCACTTCTCCGCGCATTCCGGTTCGCAGCTGCTCGCGGCTCCGGGATCTGCCAGGTAGTACTCGCGCGGCGTGACACCGAGATCGGCGCAGGCTCTCCGGACGGCTTCGTGAGCGGCTGTGTGGGCCTGGGCGCCGACGTTGGCCACCTCTGTTTGTGTCGCTGCAGCATCTGTGTCCTCAGATTTCAGGAATGCGTCCCATGCGCCGACAAAGGCATCGTGAGCGGCGTCTTGAATCACGACCAGGGCGTCGTCACCGACAGGCATCTACCCACCTGCCTTCGCGTGACCACGGCTCACCCGCACGAGGTCGCCCTCGACGGCTTTCACTGGGGCGCCCACCGACGCTCGCCAGCATCGCTGCCGGCCACCACGCCTTGACCGATACCCGAACCACACGAGGGGGCATCATCGCGGCCTCCGGGGCTGCCGGTTCAATCCGATCGATCCGTCTGTGGCTGCGGACTCGCGAGGACGAGTGCGCAGTTGCGCGTTGGTGTCGAAGATCTGCCGTTCGGTGCGCGAGAGAACGGTCTGGACCTTGTAGCCGGGGTGGTTCTCGATCTTCCACAGTGCCCGGCCGGTGCGTTCCATCGCCCAGCCGGTGGTGACCTGCTGTTCGCGTTCGGACAGCGCGAAGTCCTCGGCGAGTTCGTCGGCCACCCGTGTGGACTGTCCGAAAAGGATCCTGGTGCTGCACAAGGCCAGGAGATCTTTGGCGATGGCGACTTCCTGGGAGCCGGCCGCGCCGACCGACAGCGGGTCGGAGGGTTTGTGCATGACCAGGATCTGGATCTTGCGTTCGGCGCGGGACAGCCGCAGGTCGGAGTCGACGGCCTGGACCGCGCGCAGCCCGAGGCGCATCTGCCGCCAGACCTCGTCGCGGACCACGATGCGGATCTCGCCGTCGTCCTGCAGGTCGGTCACCATCGACGACCACGAGCCCAGGCAGGTCAACGCGACCGCGATGGCCTGGTCCCCACGTGAGCGCAGCAGCGACAGGTCCATCGACTGAACTGGGGCGTCCCAGTCCAGTGTGAAGTTAGTTTCCTGGTCGAACAGCCCGGCCAGCGGGCCGTTGATCAGGTTTCCGAGCGCGTCGGTGATGGGGCGCAGCGTGTCGAGGAACTGGCGGCGGTCGGCGAACCGGGTCGTGGTCCACAGTGCGTCGTCCGGCTCGGTCAGTTCCCGCTGCACGTCGGGGATGGTGACCGTGCGCAGCTGGGTGTAGCCGTCGTCGACGCCGACCAGCCGCCGCAGCACCGTTGAGAGCACCGCCTCGTCGGTGACCGTGGGCCGGTAGCCCTGTGCTTCGGCGAGCGCGACCAGCAGCTTGGTCCACCGGCCCAGCACGCCGGCGAGTTCTTCGCGCTGCCTGCTCACGGCCCAGGTTCCCCAGCGGCTGCGCAGCGGGCCGAGGTCGAGGGCGTTGAGCCGGGCGGAACTTCCGCGCCCCAGCGCGATCGGGGTGATCCCCAGCGCCCGAAGCATCGGGGTGTACTCGCCTTTGACGTCACCGGAAATCAGCGTCTTGATGCCGAACAGCATCATCCGCAACAGGATCGCGACCACGGTGCTGCTCTTACCTCGTCCAGGCTCGCCGAAAATGACGATGTTCGGGTTGGCGCACAGGCGGTATCGGGTGACCCATTCGATGGGGTGGGCGTAGAACGCGCCGCCGGAGAGGGTGTCGTAGCCGATGCGGGCGCCGACGGCGGGAATGCCGTTGGCTGCCAGTAACGGAAACAGGCCGCCGATCTCGCTGGTGGCGGCCTGGTAGACCGCCATCGGCGCCTCGACCGGCGCCCATCCCTCACCGGGCCGGGCGCGGCCGCGCCGTGGCGCGATGGGCCGGTTGATCCGTTCCGGGCCGCTGCGGCGGGACCGCCTGGCGCCGGGTTTGGTCGCCGGAGGCGCACCGAAGTCACTGAGCAGCTGTGCGGCGCTGCGCTCCTGGGGTAGACGGCCGTTCACAACAGCCCTCCTCGCTGACGGGGCAGCCCAATTCCCACCGGCAGTACCGCGACGACGAATGTCGAGTCCTGCGCGAGATCCAGGCGCAGCAGCCGAAACCGGCCCGAGGCGTCGTTCTCCAGGCGGGCGGCGTGATCCTCGACGTTCCAGCCGCTCGGCACGGTCACCGAGGCCGCGACCGCGAACCGGACCACCGAGTGCCCGGCCGCGACGGCGCGCTCCTGGGCGCGGACACCGCCCGCCTCCCTCTCGTCCATCGCCGTGGTGTTGAAACCCTTGCTGTGTTTCCAATCGGTCATGACATTCGAGCGGAACCTGTTGCCCTGCACCGCGCGGTGCGCGCGGCGCGAGTCCATGACCTCGTAGTGAATCGCGAGCGTGCGCCGCTCCCCCGCGGTCCGGACCGCCAGCAGCGGTCCCAGCGACCCGAACACGGTGCCCGCCTCGGGCATGAGCGCGGTGTAGGAAACAGTCGTGAATCCGTCGTGGGTGTAGGCCCGCGCGGACGGGGACGGCGCCGCGGTCGGCCCGGCCGCGGCTTTCTCCAGCCCGCGGCCGCCAGTGCCGCGTTCATGTGCGGTGGCCAGCACCGCGCGGGCGGCGGGGTTGAACCCAGTGCGCAGCGCCTCGGCCATGCCCGGCCCGTCCAGCCACTCCACGGTGCGCGCGCCGAGCGCCTTGAGCGGGTCCTCCAGACCATCGAGAACCCGGTAAAGCGTCAGCGCGCGCCCGTCGACACCACCGCCGGCGGCCGCGGCGGGTTTGCGTAGCTTGTCCTCCGGCCCGGACACAGTCACGAACACCTCGTGCCGGACCGAGACGTTGCCGATGGTGCGGTCCAGTTCGTCGGTGGCCTGTCGTGCCAGCCTCGGCGCGTCGCGGACCTCGTGGTCGCCGCGCCACACCTCGTACTCGCTGCCGTCGTCGGGAACAGTGCGCACCAGCAGGCTCATCCGGTCGACGACCTCTCGATGCCCCAGTGACAGCAGCATGGTGCCCAACCGGTTCGCCAGCCGTGCGCACTGTGCGTCCGACAGCATCCCGACACCGGAGTGGGTCAGGCGGGCGGTGGCACCCCAGCGGCCATCGCCGGTGTCGTGGATCAGACAGACACGCCCGGAATCCCTGAACTGCGGGCCATCCGGGAACGCGACCCGCTGCAGCACGCCTGGGAGGTCGGGCTCGTCCGGATCGACGGCCGCCCCGGCCGCGGCCTTGGATTGCCAGCGCGACCAACCGGTGAAGATCCCGACCTGGAACAGCACCAGGTGCAGCAGCCAGCGGAACGCTGGGCGCCCGCGTACCGGAACCACCACCAGCGCGGCGATCAGCCCGCTGATCGCCAGCAGGACCACGGCCTCGGTGAACCGGCCGGCGGAGATGCTCCACAACACCGGCACCGCGAGCAGGACGCACACCAGCGCCTGCACCGGGGTCAAACCCATAATCCAGCCGGCGTGCTCGCGCCGGTTGAGTCCCCGGTAGATCCTGGGCGTGGTCATAGGATCACCGCCGCTTCCTGTGCCGTGGCCGCGGTTCCCCCGCCACCAGATGTCGGGCCGCCACCCCCGCCACCTCCGCCGCCGCTGGGCGGAGTCGGCGGACCGCCGCCGCCGGGATCGGGTGGCTCCGGCGGGGAAGGATCGTCGCCGTTGTCGTCGCTGGAGGAGCTGCGTCCGTACTTGCCGGTGGACACAACCGATCCGCGATTCGCGAACGAATGGGCGGGGTTCCCGATGGTGTCGTCTTCGCCGCCGCTGTCGTCGTTGTCACCGTCGCTGGCGTTGTCCCAAGGGCCGCGCATCGGCTTGGTACCGGCCGAGCCGCCGCCGGAACCGGAGCCCGAGGCCTCCGATTCCTGACCGGCGCCGGACTCGTCCATTGACGTTGTTGCCTGGCTCTCGGCGGCCTTGTCAAAGCGGCCGGTATTGGCGTCCTCGACCGGATCGCTCTCCCCCTCGTCGTCGCCATCGTCGTCACCACCGCCGCCGGTGATCTTGTTCTTGATCGCGCGTCCGGCCATGACACCGGGATTGTTCGGGCCGTAGGAGTCGATCCCCATGCCGGACAGGGCACCTCGGAACCCGGCACCGGCATCGGTGTTCGGGTCGACGAAAGCGAAGAGCCTGAACAGAACGAACGGGCAGAACAGGGAGATCAGCAGGATCCCGGTCCCGGCCAGCAGCCCGGACAGTCCTTTCGAGCCGCCGGCGGTCGCCACGCCCAGCGCCAGCGTCTCGGCCAGCACGGGCTTCATGAAGATGCAGGCCAGCATCATGCGCGCGGTCCCCCAGAACCAGGCCGAGGTGGCGTTCGACAGGAGGCCCGCCGCGGTCAGCGGGGATGTCGCCACCAGGACATAGATCGCCGCCTCGCGGAACAGCATCTCCAGGGCGTAGCCGATTCCCGCCGGGACGACTCCCACGACGGCGCAGATCCCCAGCACGGCGGCCTTGACGCCATCGACGGCGCCGTCGGCGAAGCTGGTCTGGTTGAGCGCATCGGTAAAGTTCGCACTCTGCAGGCCATATCCTAGGATTCCGGCGGTCAGCCCATCCGAGGCGGCGAGAAGCGCGGCGACCATGCCCACCGTCATGGCCAGGGCAATGCCGTACTGAATCGGGCCGCCGACCAGGCGCATGAATCCGCGGCCGCCGCGGAGAACGGTCATGATCAGCTGCCAGAAGAACAGCCCCAGCGCGATGACGCCGCTGATCCACATCATCATCGGCCACAGGATCGACACCGGGCCGGTCTCTTTGTCCACGGTGAAGGTCGAGAACTGGTCAACGAGGGCGAACGCGCCACGCAGGATGGCCAGGCTGGCGTCCCAGATCACCTGCATGGCGTCCTCGAAGGCGGAGGCGATCATGCCTTTGACCCCGTCGCCCAGCAGGCCGCCGATGCCGTCGAAGACGTCGAAGGGAAATGCCATGGCGCGTCAGCTCTCGCTCAAGATTCGGTAGCCGGCTTTCGCCGCGTCCGCGCTGCCAGGCCACGCGCTCGGCGCGGGCGCGGCGATCGGTCCGGCGGCGATTCGCCACTGCGAGCCCGACCAGCGCATCGCCTGGCAGTCGCCGACACCGGCGCTGACGAGCTGGCCGTTGACTCCCACGGAGAACTGCCCCAGCACACAGACCACGGTGAAGGCGCCGCCCGAGGTGACGCCTTTGATTTGCCCGTGGGTGACCTGGTAACTCGCGTTCAGCCCGGCGACCGGCCCGGCTCCGGGCAGCTGCGCGCGGGACCGCAGGCTGGTCAGCAGCGAGACCAGCCCGGTTCCCTCGGCGTCGGGCGCGCCGGGCTCGGCGAGCTCGCGAAAGCCTCGGGTGTAGACCTGCGGGTCGGCGGCGGCCAAGGCGGTCTCGTTCAGGGTCTTCAGCTGTGCCAGCGCGCCTTCGGGAGTCCGGGGAAAGCCCCGGGGGATCCACTGCCCGGTCTGCACGGGTGCCTTCGGCACGGCGATCGCCGTGCCCGCAGCCTCGGTCGTCATCGCCTGGGGCTGCGCCGCCTGTGGAGGAAGTCTCAGCATCGGCACCGTGGCCAGCGCACTGTCCTCAGCCGCCGCACCAAAGACCGCACTGGTCGACATGGTGGGCGACGCCGTGCTGACCGGTGTGGCCGCGGGTGAGGCGGGGCTGGTGACGTAGCGCGCCACCACGAGCGCCACCGCGCCCCCGAACACGACGAACGCGGCGATCACGATGGCGGCGAGAGACAGCCCGGCTCGCTTACGGATGCGGGTATCGGAGATTGGCGATTCGGCCATTACTTGGCTCCGGCGAAATAGTTGATCGCCTGCCAGCCGATCCCATAAAGAATGCCGCCGCCGATGGCGCACAGCATCATGACCAGACCGACTTTGCCCGCGCGGTGATGATCGATCCACCGGCCTCCGGCCCACACGACGAGCCCGGCGAAGAAGCCGATCAGCAGGGCGATTCCCGCCGCCCACTTGACGTTGCCGACCACGCCGAGGATCTGCTTCGCGCCGGGTGGCTCCAAGGGCGCGGGGTTCGGGATCTGGGCCAGGACGGAAAGGGTGTCGAAGTGCTCGATCATGAGCGCCTCCTCGTATGCGACCGCCTGCTCGTGCCTGCGGTGTCAGGAAGAAGGCCCCAGCGGTGCAGCATCGGCGTGATCGCCTGCCGCAGCTTCGGCGGGGTGACGTCGGCGGTGACGCCGGCGGCAGCGACATCGCGGTCGAGCGGCAGGAACACCGCGTCCGGCAACAGCGCAGTCACCCGCCGTCCCGCCGCTCCGGCGACTCCGTCGGGCCAGCGTTTGGCGCCCACGACCACCAGCTGTGCCGGCGCGGTCACCGCGGCACAGGACACCCAAGGAGCGAGGCGGGCCAGCACTTGTTCGGCGTGCAGCAGCGATGGCCGACTGGGACGCACCACCAGCAGCGGGCGTGGTTGAGGTGTACCGCGGCGAAGCCATGCGCCCACGCCGGCGAGCGGGTGCGCGGTGACCCGCCACGGGTCATGACCGAGGTCGACCACGGTGGCGTGCAACTCCTCGACCGGTGGGCGCCACCAGCGCGGTGGCGGGACCGCGCCCGGTGCGATGACGGAAAGCGCGGTGTCCAGCCGGGCCAGGACGGCCTGCGCCCGCCACGAGAAGCGGATGCGGATGTGCGGGTCCGGTTGTGTCAGCCACGCGCCTTGCGTGCGGGCCGCGGCGAGCAGCCCCGACCGTGGCGGGTCTGCGGGGTCGATCATCAGCACGCGCAGCTGGTGCAACTGCAGCACGTCAGCCAGCACCGCGGCCAGCGTTGACGCCCCGGCGCCCGGCGACCCGGCGATCACCGGAAGAACCGTTCCGAAGCCGCTCCAATCCACCGGGGTGGCGGTGTCGGGGGGCAAGCCGTGGCGCTGGACTGCTGCGGCGACGGCGGCGGTCGTCGCGTGCGCTGCGCCGCCGGACGTATCAGGCTGGTCGCTGCCGAGCGCAGGGCCGACATGGGAGGTCGCAGCTGCTTCGGTTGCGGCAGAGTACATTCCCGCTTCCACGGCGGCGTCGATGTCAGCGGAGGGAAGCTGCGGCCACGTTCGCCGGGCGACCAGCGCGAGCTCCGTGACGAGGGTGCGCAGTCCCTCGGGTTCAGTCGGCTCGGCGGTCGGCCCGGCGGGTGGCATCGGTGGCCCACTGGGGGGTGGGGTGGAGCTCACCGGTGTCGGGGAAGTCTTCGCCGTCACCACGACGGTCGACGGTGGGTTGCTCAGCTCTCGAGGGGACCTGGCCGCATGTCCTCTGCTGCTCGGCGAGGTGACCGCCGCGGCAAGGTGGTTCCCGGAAGTAGGAAGTGGCGCATCCGCGAGATCGTCCTGGGCGCGGAGGCCGAGGGACGTCGCGCCCCGGGCTTCGCCGAGCCCGATGGGCCGCCGGGGCCTGTTGTTCATGGCGGTCATGTCCTTCTCCTCTCCGAGTACGCCCGCTGGCGCTTGCCGCGCTGGATCGAAAGCGCGCTGAATACACCCCCGGCTGGCGGGGCTGGGGATGTCATGGCCTAGCCCGGTTCGGGACTGAGGCACGACGACGTGAAAGGTGATCGAGATTCGGCCCTTGCCGGGTCGTCGCAGTACCCGCCATAAGGTCGTGGCCAGAGCACGCCAGGTCGCCACAGCGATGCGATACTCGGTCGGCCCGATCCTCACGCTCGCTCACACGCGTCAACAGGAACGGCCGATGGATCGGACCTCGTACCGACCGTTCCTCGCCTGGTTGCCCGACCAGGCAGTCCGGTCACGGGGCGATGTACGTCGGTGAGCTGCCGTTCGAGTGCGGCTAACAGGCCGGCTTCGGCTGGTTGTTCATGTGCCCCCTTTTCTGCGGCATCGACTGGCGCCGATGCCGGTGTCTTCCGACCCCCTCGGCCGGTTGCGGCCTTCCTGAACCAGGCTCCCTCTAACGGGGCCGAGGTCAGACGCGATAGCCCTGATCAGACGATGCTGTCCATATCAGTTGCTTCTCTCTGCTTTCGAGCATATGCAGAGAGAAAGGAATGTCAACTGAGATGGACAGGATGGCGTTGTTTCATCTAAGTTTGAAACTAGGGCGGTCGCGAGCCGTCCGAACAACTAGAAACCAGAGAGGCGGGCTGCCGTGGCGGAGGCACCCACACTTGCGGAGACCATCGAGAAACTCTTCCAGACGCATACGACGCCGGCCGGTCGCGAACTGTCCTTGCGGCACGTCGCCAACTGGTGTGCGAAGTGGCTGCGTGAACGCGGCTTTGCGAAGAGCTTCTCATATGAGTACCTGCGTCAACTCAGGAACGGAGAGGCCACCAACCCGACAAAAGGCCATCTCGAGGCGCTCGCCGCCTTCTTCGACGTGGATCCGGTGATCTTCTACGGATCCGAGAAAGCACAGCAGATCCAAGAGGACCTCGACTTCGCCCTGATGCTCAAAGCGCACGGCGTACGCTCCTTAGCGATGCGCGCCACGGGGCTCACACCGGCAAACCGAGCCAAGGTTCAGAAGCAGATCAGCACACTTCTACGGCAGCAGGCAGCCGACCACGACGGCGACTGATCCGCAACCGGCGCGCTCTGCCAGACCGATCCTGATGGTCCTGACAGGACGATAGCGTCGCACCTGAACGGCCCGGATGTCGGACCCGCGTGGTAAACGATGCTCATGGTCGATGTTCTGGAGCCGCGGTGCGTGACGGAGCTGGCGCGATGTCCTTGACGAGCGAACTGGCGGATCCGCGTAGCGCCCTTGCCCAGTGGTGTGCCCAGGTGTTCACCGGGACCGCGTCGATGGCCGACCAGGTCACATCAGCGGTCCGGGACGTCGCCCCGGTGCGGCCGGAGGGCGACGTGCCCTTGAGGCACTGGGCCGAAATCGGCGGCGCGTTCGGGCAGCGCATGGCCGACCTGGTACAGCCTGCCCCGCCGTATGCCGCGCTGCTCGGCTTGCTGCGAGCCGGGTGGATCTCCCCGGCCTGGGCACACGATCAGGCAGCGCACTACCCAAGCCACCGCGGCCTTCCCCCGGAGCATCGTGTCCGGGCGCTGGACTTCCGGCCTGCCGCGACCGGCTGGCTGGATCTCGCCATGCCATCCGATCCCGCCCCTCGCGGCCACGCGGGCACCGAACACACCTGGGCAGACCTGCTCGAGCGCTCCCGGGCATACCTGGCCACGCACGCGCCTGCCGGGACACTCAGCCGAAGCGGACCCGAAGCGGGGTTGGCACGCACCGCGTGGCTGCTCACCCTGTGTGAGGACATCTACCGCACCGGGCTGGTCGACGACCGCCTGGCCCGCCTGTTTGACAACGGCCAGCCGGCCATCAGGCAGCTACGCGGGCTGGCCGAGGAACGTCAGGTCACCGAACTGGTCGCGCTGACCGAGAAACTTCACGAGCGTGGAACGCTCTGGCAACTCCGTCAGCTCGCTGGGAACCCTGCCGCCGGGCAACCGCTCGGGATCGCCGCGCCGGTGATCGTTCCAGGCTGGGCCGACGGTGACATCCTGCTCGGCGCGATCGCCCCCGACACCGGTATCGACGAGCGCGGCACAACGCTGATCGACGTCAAACCCGTGTTAGCGGTCCGTGACCCGGCGAAGATCGGCCGCTGGCTGTGGCAGATTCTGCTGTACGCGTGGCTCGACACCGGCGACCTCTACCACATCCGTCGTGTCGGGCTGCTGCTCGCCCGCCACGGCTCGCTCGTCGCCTGGACCGTCGACGATCTCCGCGACGGACTCCTCGGCCAGCGAGACCTCGGGGAGCGTGCCCGTGACGACGCCCAGGACATCGTCGGAGACATCCTCACCCGTCACGGCCTTCCCTGGCCGGTCGCCTGACGCCGGAAATCTCCTGATGGTGGGCGCGCCCGCTGTTTACCTCATCGGGGCCGAGGACAGGTAGGCCAGCCGACTATCGTGTGGGGTGCCCAAGCAGCGAAGGTGAGAGATGAGCAAGCCACGGGGTTACTATTTAGGACGCCTGTTGCGCCTGCTGCGCCCGAGAAACCCCATCGCCGACTGGCTGAACGAAACCCTGATCTGGCTGGTTCTTGCGGGGACCGTGCTCTGGATCGCCTCGAGCATGCTGATCGCCTGCTTGTCAGGGAATAGAGAGGTTCTTCGGCGAGGCTGGGACGAGGGCTTCGGCTAGTTGTATCTCGCCGCCGTGCTCGTCTGGGTAATTCCAGCGTCAGCCTGGAGCGGATACAGGAATTACCGGGATCGCCACAAAATCGACTACTCACACAACCACTGGTGTGACTAGGGCGCCGCGCCGGGTAAAAGAGCTGCGCCCTTCCGTCACTAGTCGTAGAGACCCTCGACCGTCCACTGCAGAACGCTGCCGGACAGATTCCCGTTCAGGAGCAAGGCGATCTCCCCGTTGCCCGGCTCATCCTCGGCCAGCACGACCTGGACACGGACAGCCTGACTGTCGCCGCCCCCGCACCACGGTTTGCCCGCGGGCCACGGGCCCGCCCAGCGTGCGACTCGCCGCGGCGGCCGGTCAGTGACGGTCACGACCGCCGGCGCCTCGGTCAGCCGCCCCCGGGATGTCCACCCGACAAGTTCACCGCTCACTCCCCGAACCGCCGCAGCCCACGGCACGGGCGGCACAGTCGCGGGAGACGGCGCCGGGAGCCGTCCAGGCCACGGCGCGGCCGGGTCGCCAGGTGCCTCTCGCGGGGCACCCCAGGGAATCAGGCGGACCTGTTCCCCCGGCCCACGTCCACCGCCGAGTGTCGCGGTGAACACTGCGTCCGGGCCGAGCATGCCCTGGACACGACCGAGCGCGCGAGCGGCTCGCTCGTCGGCATCCGGACGCGATCCGGCGGCGGGGAACGCCATCTGCAACGAACCGCCGGAAACGGTCTCCACAGGCTCGAGACGCAGCACCTCGATCCCCGAGGACGGCCGGTCCTCCGCCGTCCGGCGCAGCAACCAGCCATCGATCTGCCAACGCACACGGTCGGAAATCCCTTGTGCCGTCAGAGGTTCCGCCGCGCGCCAGGTCCGCGTGTAGGTCTGCCCGGTCTCGGTGGTGGCGCTGATCGCGAGCTGTGCGCAGGCCAGTCCCCGCTCGGCGAGCGAGACATGCAGGGTGGAACCGAGAGCTTTCGCCGCGAACGCGGTCGCGTCGACCCGGTCCAGAATCGGGTCGAACCGTTTCTCCACCGCCAGCTCCGGTGGTGGCCGCCGCCGCGACAGCGGCCACACCGACACCCCGCGCGCGAGCCGGTGCGCGGTCACCGCCTCCTGCCCGAACCGCGACGCGACGGCGCGCTCCGGCAGCCGGGCGAAATCTCCCAAGGTCCGCAATCCCAGCCGGTTGAGCGTGCCCACCAGTTCAGCCCGGCCGCTGCCGGGCTGGTCCAGTTCTGACAACGACCGGGGTGCGAGAAATACCGGCGACTGACCCGGCTCGACGAACATGCCGGACCGGGCGGCGAGGATCGCGGCGAACACCCCATCCGCGACCCCGACCTGGCATTCCACTCCCGCCGCCGCCGACACGTGGTCGACGAGCAACTCCGCGAGCGCCTGCTCGGATCCGGCGTAGCTGGCCGCGCCCGCAGCGGGGACCGCGACAATCCCGGGCCGTACGACCTCGATACCCGGCGCGTGGGTCTCCACTGTGGACGCGACAGCCTCGAACAGGCTCGCGTCCCGGTTGCCGTCGTGGGCGAGCACGGCCAGGTCTGGGCATCGTGACTGCGCGTCCCGCCGACGCATCCCGCGCGCCACACCGAAGCTGCGGGCCCGTGCGGAGCAGGCGACCACCCGGTTCGCCAGGAACACCGCCGCCGGGTGCTGGACAGGGATCTGCGCGGCGGCCGCGGCAGCGACCACCGGCCAGTCCGGTACCCAGCACGCCAGGAGCCTCGAGTCCGGGACGGTGGCCATCAGTTGACCACTGTCATCGGCGGATACGTCGCCGGTGTGGCGGTCTCCGTGGTCGGCCCTGGCGTCCCGTTTGGACCCGGCAGCCGGACCGAGACAGGACGGCCGCCGCCGGCCGTGGTCTTCCCGGTCCGGTGCACGACGGTGTCCCGGTAGTCCAGCCGTCCGCGGCCGTCCTGCGAGCCACCGGCCCAGGTGCCGAGTTCGCACCGCAGGGTCAGATCGGCGCCCGACCATTCGCCGGTCGCGAGCAGCACCGCACCACGATTCCTGGCCCGCCGCGACAACCGCTGTGCCATCGGCGCGCTCATCGCCCGGCACGCCGCGGGGCCGACGACGACCAGATCGACGCCGTCCATAACCGCGCCGATCACTGCCGCGACATCGTTCCCTGGACGCGGAACCAGCACGAGTCGCCCCAGCTCGACTCCGCATTCGGCAGCGGCCGCCACGCCGAGCGACGGCATCCCGATCACCCCGGCCCACGAGCCGGTCCGGCTCGCCTCGGCCAGCAGCCCCAGCAGCAGCGACGTCGACCCCAGAACCGCCACGGTCGTTCCTCGCCGTAGCTGCGCGACCGCGTCGAGCGGCGTTTGCACCGGCAGGACTGCCCCGCTGGCCAGCGCCGTCGTCTGGGCCTGTGCGAGCGCGCTCGCCGTGCTGACACCTGGCAGCGCAGCAAGGTCGGCCAGAGCCTTCGCCGCCACCGGCCACACACCTCCCCGCACCGCTTGCCGCACGTCAAACTCCGGGACATCCGTGCGGGGAAGTCACGGATGGCCCGGCCCGTCACCCGGCGAGTCGAACACATGTTCTAGATGAATCTTGAGTGTTCGCACCCCTCGCGTCAAGCTGATGTGCTGGCGAGCACTCGGCGGTATCCGCAGGCGCCAGAGGGCATCCACGCGAAAGAGTCCCCCGCTTCACCTGGAGGCTGCTGAAATCGCGGCTCCTCCGGTCGGAGGTCAGGCATCCTGAAACTGTCAGTCGGACCTTCGCCTGCGGAATCACCCTCGTCCCGCCCTGCCCGCCCGCGACGGGCGGCCTACCACGGAGCTACGTCCGGCGGTTTGCTCCGGGCCCGGTCTCGGGGAGCGCCGCCACTTCGGCGCCTCGCCATACGGACCACGCAGGCGAGCACGCTGAGGACGAACACTACGAGCACGCCGAACGTGACGTGGGGAAGCAGATCGCGGGGCGCGATGACAAACGGCGGAGCATGGCTAGGTTCGAGGTCGTTGATGCCGACCGTCATGCTGAGTCCCCAGACGATGGCCCCGAGTCCGGGCAGGGCGAGCACGGCGCCGCCGGCACTCAGGGTCAGCCCCAGGTCGCGCAGCGCCGTACGCGGCCGCAGTTGCCGCTGAAGAGGTGACACATGGCCACGGCGATGCTCGCGCCGTTCGTCGATCTCCTGCAACACGAGCCCGGCGGCCGTGACGACGAGGCCCAGCACGATCTCGATTTCAAGGGTGATGAACGGGTAACTCATCCATGCAACCTGATCTTCTCGAACGGCCACGCCTTGTGCGGCACGACGGGGGGCCCGCCTTCGGTGCGCTTCGCGTCAGAATCGATCGTGTCCGGCCAGGCGTACTGGTCGAGGTTGTAGGCGATTTCAGGTTGTGGACCGGTCGTGACCGGTGCCCCGCCGAGATCCAGCCGGGGGGTGGACAGGGTCACCGAGTAGGACGGAAGCAAGGTGGAGGGGTCGAGGAAGTAGCGCTTCTTGAAGCCCTGGTAGGCGCCGATGTTGATGCTGTAGGGCTGGTCGAAGGGGCTCTTTCCTGTTTGGGCGAACGCGGCATTGAGGAACGCTGCGCCTTTCCTGTCGTTCATGCCATCGGGCTGGGGTACCAGGGTCACGTCGAGCTGGACGTACCTCTTGCCGTCCGTGCCGGTGATGGTTTCGGGGCGGTCGACCTGGAGCAGGTCCGGCACGTGGTCGAGGTAGGAGATGAACTTGTCGGTCTCCTGCGGCGAGAGCCCGTAAGGTGCCAACCCATCGGTGACGTGGTTGTTGGCCACGACCTTGCCGGGTTTCATCCGGTCCGGGCAGTTGCTTGCCGGAGGATTCTCTACGACCTTCCAGGTGGCGGCACGGTCACCGGACCGTGCTTGGTGATACGTACCTTCCCGCGCTGGCCCGGAGGCGGACCCGACACAGCGGAAGATCAGATAGGTCTCGATCTTGTTGTCGGCGTCGATACTGACGTCGTCGCGGGTGAACTCCCTGGTGCGCCAGTCGATGGCCGAGCGGATCGCGGAATGAGCCCCGGGATAGGACTTCTCGTACTCATCGATCGAGGGGTACCAGCGATTGACCAAGTCGGTGACCGGGCGCTGTGCTTGCCGATGGAGCGTGACCCACAACAGCGTCCGGGGATCGATTCCGCCGAGCTGCTGATCGGTCAGTTCCGCACCGGCGGGAATGCCGGGCAGGTCCGTCGGATAGTGCTTGGATTCGCCGGCGGGGATGTTGACGGTGTACCTGATGGGATCTGTCACCGAACCCGAACCGAGGTCAGCGTCGGCCGGTGTCTTGCCGCTTGCCGACGGCGACATCCACGCGCGAACGGTGATCACGCCGCCGAGCGCGACAATGGCGACGACCAGAAGCGCAAGCGTGATTTTCAGACGTCGGCGCCGTTTCTTTGGTGGCACCCGCGGCGGCATCTGGGAACCCGGGAAGTGCTGGTATTGCGGCGGGTAGACGGGCGGCGTGTTTCCCTGCTGCCGGTATTGATTCGGTGGTCCGGAGTTGCCCGGCCGCGGTGGATAGTGCCTGTTCATGTCGTCCGTTCCTCCCCTGTGGACTGACTCGTAGATCGACTCCTATTCTGCCTGGTCACGGGCGCTACAGGCGAACATATTCGCCGGGCTGCCGGTCACCTCCAGCCGCCGTTGCCTCTATTCGCCCGGGGCTTGGCCTGTAGCGGCATGTCCTAGCTCGGGCAGGCTCTACGATCAAGTTCGCCAGTGAATCGACAAGGGGAGGAATCGAGTTCGCCGTGGCCGCCGACGACGACATTGTTCAGTTCGACGCCCAGTTCCTCAGCGATCCGGATGCGGCCTATGCCGCGCTGCGCGCTGAGAAACCCGTGCACCGGGCGGTTACGCCTGATGGTTCCCCGGTGTGGCTCGTGACGCGGTACGACGACGTCCGCGCCGCGCTCGCGGATCCGCGCCTGTCGCTGAACAAGCGCAACGCCGGCGGCGGCTACCAGGGGTTCGCGCTGCCGTCGGCGCTGGACGCGAACCTGCTCAACATGGACGCGCCCAACCACACCCGCCTGCGGTCGATCCTCGGGCGCGGGTTCACCCGCGCCCGTGTCGAAGGCCTGCGACCCCGGATCCGGGAGAGCGCCGTCGAGTTGCTCGCCGCGCTCCCCGACACCGGGGAGGTGGATCTGATCGAGGCCTTCGCCGCGCCGCTGCCGATCACCGTGATCTGCGAACTGCTCGGGATCTCCGCCGAGGAACGCCCGGACTTCCGGTCCTGGACCGATCAGATGCTCGCCCCCGCGCGTCCCGAGGACCTCGGGATCGCGATGGAGTCGCTGTGGCAGTACCTGGTGCGGCTCGCGGCGGTGAAACGCGCTACGCCGGGCGACGACCTCATCAGCGCGCTGATCGAGGAACGCGACGTCGATGACCGGATGTCCGAGGAAGAATTGATCAGCGCCTTGTTCCTCATCCTGGGGGCAGGCTACGAAAATGTGGTGCACCAGATCGGCAACGGTCTCGCCGCCGTGCTGACCCGACCGCAGATCCTTGCCCGCCTACGCGAGGACCACACACTACTGTCGTCCACTGTAGAGGAGTTGGTGCGGTTCACGTCCCCGGCGCAGCTGGCGATCCGCCGCTTCCCCACCGTCGATGTCGCAATCGGCGGCGTCACGATCCCCGCCGGTGACACGGTGATGCTGTCGCTGGCCTCCGCCGACCGCGACCCGGACCGCTTCCCCGACCCTGAGGTTCTCGACCCGAACCGGGCGGGCAACTCGCACCTCGGATTCGGGCACGGGCCGCACTACTGCATCGGCGCGCCGCTGGCACGGATCGAGATCGAGGTCGGCCTCGTCGCGCTGCTCGACAGGTATCCCGAACTGGCCTTGGCACTCCCCTACGATCAGCTCCGCTGGCGGCCGTCGTTCCGCAACCGGGGCCTGCTCGCGCTTCCCGTCCGCGTCGGAGCGCTCCCATCCGGCGGCGCCGACGGTCCACTGTCGACACCGACAGCCGCCTCATGACGGTGATCGGGTCGCTGCTCCTCGCGCTGGCCCGCTTCCTGCCGGAAGAGGAACGCGAGGAACTCAGGATTCACCTGGGCGGTACGAACTCTGTCCCGGCCGTCGAGCCGGCAGGCGGCGAGCGCGACGACACCACGCCGGATTGGGGATATATCTGGCACGCGCTCCTTGAGGCTTCGGCCCATCTGCGCCGTGTCCGGCCCTTATTGGAAGACCAGCGCGCCTACTTCGACTACCGGGACATCACTGACGCTGCCGAAGCGTTGCGGGACAAGGTTGACGCCGCGTATGAACTGATGTGCGAGGCCGGGCATCTCGACGGGCTCGCCGTCGAGGAGGGCGACACCCTGGACGACCTCCGGCGGCTTTCCGGTCTGCACCGTGCCGGGATCGTCGACGCCGAACTCGCCGGAATGCGACCGCAGCCCCGGCCCGACGCGCCTATATGGACGATCGACATCACCGAGCACGGCGGCTTCATCGCCACCAGCCCCTCCCAGCAGAACGCGGACGCGCCCTGGAAGTTCTGGGGCATCGCGGCGACACCCGCGTCGGCCGCACACGCGCTCGCCTGGTACTTCCTCGACCAGCCACCACGGATCGTGTTCGACCCGCCGATCTCCGCGCAGCCGCGCGCCCGCACCACCTGGGACGCAGACCGCTCCCCGGAAGGCCCTTCGGTACGGGACCTGCTTGACCGCCGAGGCCCGACCTACCGGCAGCACCTCGACGCAGCGCTGGCCACACGCGAGGTTCTGCGGTCCCGCGCCGATGACCTCCAGGCCTGGCTCACCGAACGAGCCACGCATCTGAACGCGACCGACCCTCAACGGCTGCTCCCCAGCAACGTGCTCAACACCCCCACCTCAGGGATGAACCGCGACCACCTTGGATTCGTTCACACGGTGACCTGGGTGCCGACACATCTAGTCGTGCGAACCGGCCACCCGATCTGGGGAGACTTCGGAGGATTCCGCGACGACGTCCCCTCGCAGATCGCGACCGGTCTGCTCCGCAGCGACGACCTCGACACGTTCACCGGCGAACTCTTCGGCGACGAGATCAGCCTCATGCTGGTCCCCGGCTGGGCAGGACCGATCTACCAGATCGGCAGCAACGGCAATCACCGCATCCACACAGCCCGGCTGCTGAATCTCCCCTGGCTCGCCGCGGCGAGCCAGGTGCAGGCCCTACCGCCAGTGTGGTCGATGCACGACCTGATCGCCGCAGACCCCGACGACGAGAATCAGCTGAGATGCCCGCTCGACCACCGGATCCGGGATCGGACCGAGCTGATCGCGGGCCTCCTGCGCCGCGGGGTCATCGACGGTGACCTCGAGGCCGACACCCGGGATCCCGTCCTGCGGTGCCGCCTCGTTCCCGCTGCCTGGCTGCTCCGCGGCGCGGAGCACGCCACCGCGGTCAACGCGGTGTACGAATCGCGCTACCCGGGAGCCCTGGCCCAGCTCGGCATCCCGCTTGTGGCGGGTACGGATCCTGCCGCGTGGCGAGCCTGGCTCACCGGAACATGAGGCGTTCGCGATCGCCGGACGGTTACGAAGCGGCGGTGGCCCGTCAGTATCGGCAGGTGGCCAGCCGGGCGGAGGGCCCCGGGCGGGGCCGCAACCTGCGGCGTACGAAACGAACGGTGCGGCTGCATCGGAATGCCACCCCGACCGCCGCGAGATGACGGGCCTCGTCGAACGGGGTGGCCAGGATCCGATCGTGGTCGACGTAGTCCACCACGGGACCGTCCGTGTACGGGTGTTCCCGCCGAGCTTGGAAGGCATCGAGTCCGGTTGCCAGCGCCGCGGCCTCGAACAGCGCGAGGCTGTGCTCGTCGGTGGGTTCCCGA
Organism: Amycolatopsis roodepoortensis; assembly: GCF_024628825.1. Lineage (NCBI taxonomy): Bacteria > Bacillati > Actinomycetota > Actinomycetes > Pseudonocardiales > Pseudonocardiaceae > Amycolatopsis > Amycolatopsis roodepoortensis. Next base: position 244,024 of record NZ_CP102415.1, on the reverse strand, counting down.
CGCGATCGGTTCGCGGCCAGGAGCTGGGCGTCGGGGTGAATGTAGGGCACCAGGCGCAGCTGGACGTCCCGGATCTCGATCACCCGCCGGTACAGCATCGCGGCGCCGCCACAGGTACTGACGTCGACCACGACCTCGGGGAAGGCGCGGACGAGCGGCCGCCACAACAACGTGATCAGTGCCAGGGCCACGATGACCCGAAGATGGGCCACTGGCCGCAGGAGGTGCCACACCGTGCGGGACCGCAGCAGCGACGGCATCCACTCCGGGAAGGTCACCCCCAGTGCGACGAGCCAGGTACACAGCAGCGGCAGCACGGTGGCGCCGATCGACGGTGTGCCGATCGGCCAGCCGGTGTGCTGGGCGAGCACGTCGATCGCGCGCGTGAGCAGCCACAGGTATCCGAAACACAGACCGAGCTGGGTGATCCGGAAGCCGGCCCGCGCGATGATCGTGGTGGATGGCGCATGAAAGTAGCGGCGCCCCAGCCGGTGGAACGTCACCATGCCCCACGACAGGTATCCGGCGTAAATGGCCAGGTAGAGATCGATCAGGAGATCGTCGCCGTAGGTCGCGACGAACGCGGCGGTCGGCGCGGTGTTCGCGAGGTCGAGCAGGAATGCCATGGCCAGCGCGCCCACCAGGAACACCGCGGCGTGGCCGGTGATCCGGCGCTGCGGATGCGGATCACGGCCGGGGGCCATCGTCGAGAGCACGAGCATGCAGTAGGCGGCCCCCATGGCCAGGACGTCCCCGATCAGCCGCGCCAGGTTCGGGACGGCCTCGTAGCGCTGTGCCAGCTGCAGCGAGGCGGGCGCGCCGAGCGCCAGCGCGGCACTGAGCAGGAGCAGACCGAGGATTAGGAACTGGCGGGCATGTGTCCGGGCCCGTCCTGGTCTCCGTGCGGCCAGATACTTGGTCACGGCCGCGGTCATCGTTAGCAGCGCTCCGGCATAGCTCAGGCAGTCACTCACCAGCGGCCTCGCGAGCGTGATCAGCAGTCATGGTGCACTCCCCTCCCCGAGCAGGAAGTCTGCCGTCACGCTGCGTCGTGGGGCTAGTACTTGTTGTTTCAACTTCGATGTAACAAGCGTGGCCGTCGTCACCGCCTCTCGCGCGTCCGGATTCGTACCCGGCTTCGCATGTGCACTGTGGACGTGAACATGGTTTATTTCCGCGCTGACCGGCAACAAGGTGTGGCACGATCATGAAAGTCGAGACTGGCGGAAGAGGGGCGAATGCCGAGGAACTCCGACCGCGCGGGCTCCGGGCCCCCCACAGCCGCTGAGCAATTCGGCAAGGCGCTGAGAACGTTCCGGAAGCTACGCGGGTGGACCCTGCGCGACTTGGACGCGAAGGGGGTCGGGTACAGCTACAGCATGCTCGGCCGAATGGAGACCGGGAAGCAGAAGCCCACGATGGAGGGCGCGAAGCTCCTCGATCAGGTTCTGGACGCCGGCGGTGTGTTGATTCAGCTCGCAGCCGCAGCCCGGGCCGAGCCCTATGCCGGACTGCCGCCGGCGACCCCGCACTTCGTCGGCCGCGAGACGGCTCTGGCCGAGCTCACTAAAGCATTGATCGACGATGCCGCGGCGGACCGATCGACCGTCGCATTCGTGGTGGGGCCGCCGGGCGTCGGGAAGACGGCGCTGCTGCGTCGCTGGGCCAACAGCCACCAAGAACAGTTCGACGCCGTTCTATACGCGGATTTGCACGGCTTCGGTCCGCGCGCGCCCGCGGAGACCGGGGACATCCTCGAGGCGCTGCTGCGAGGACTGGGCGTCAGGGACCGGCTCCCCACCGCCGACGACCTCCGGCTCGCGCTGCTCCAAGGACACCTGCAAGCCCTGGACAGGGCGGGGCAGCGGGTCCTCATCGTGCTGGACAACGCCCGCAACTCCCGTCAGGTCAGCGCGGTCCTGCCTGGATCGAGAAACGTGTCCATCCTGATCAGCAGCCGGGTCCGGCTGGCCGGACTCGTGATCTCCGCCAACGCCCCGGCGATCCCCCTGGCCTTCATGGCCAAACCCGACGCCGTCGCGTTGATCCGCAGCTACCTGGGCGATGAGCGGGTCGATGCCGAACCCGACGCCGTCACCAGACTGGCCAACCTGTGCGGGACCTTGCCGCTCGCGTTGACAATCGCAGCCGAGCAGGTCGCGGCGAACGAGCGCCTGACCATCCAGCAGCACGCCGAACGGCTCGCCGACCGAGCCTTGGAATTGCAGATCGAGGATGACGAGGACACCGGCGTCCGCGCCGCTTTCAGCTTTTCCTACGGGCAGCTCAGTCCTGATCTGTCCCGCGTGTTCCGCCTCTGCGGACTGCATCCGGGCCAGGAGTTCAGCGCGGCCTCCGTCGGCGCGCTGACCGGGCTCCCCGAGGCCGAGGCGAACCGGCTGCTGGAACAGCTGGTCGAGTTCTCCCTGGTCGAGCAGGTCGCCTTGCACACGTTCCGGCTCCACGATCTCCTGCGCGTCTACGCCGCCGAAGAGGCCAGCCGGGAGGAATGGGCCGAGGAACGACGAATCGCGATCGATCGGGTTGTCCACTGGTACCTCTACGCCTCCAATGCCGCGTCGTGGCTGATCACACCGGAACGACCTGATCACCACATCGTTCTGCCCGCACCGCCGGACAACGTCGAACCGCCCGTGTTCGAGTCGTTCAGCAAGGCCTACGACTGGTTCCGCCAGGAGCTGCCGACGATCGCGGGGATCGCGGAGCTGGCGTTGCACAACGATTTGTTGTTCGCGGCGTGGCGGATCCCGGTCGAGTGTTTCGACTTCTACATCCACCATCGCCCTCTCGGTGCGTGGATCGACGGTCACGAATGCGCCTACACGGCTGCCGAGCGAGCAGGCGAGCCGTTGCAGATCGCGCAGGCGGCCGAGGAACTGGCGGAGGGCTACCTCCGCCGCGGCAGTCCGCAGGACCTCGACCGTGCCTGGAAGCTCAACGAACGCACCATCGAGGTCTGTGAAGGCTTAGCGCCGAACAGGTTCGTCGCGTTCGCCTATGTCGAGATGGGCAACATCCAGTTCGAGCGGGGGCGGTACGAGGAGTCCGCACAGCTGTGCGAACAGGCCGTCCGCGCGGCGCAAGCCGCCGGCGCGTTCATCGGAGAAACCCTCTCGCGGACGCATTTGGGTGCCGCCTATCGCGAGCTCGCGCTGTTCGACCGAGCGATCGAGCACGGCACCCGGGCGTTCGACATGCTCGTGGAGGCCGATGATCAGCACGGCGTGGCGTTCGCGGCGGTGCCGCTGGCCCGTACTCACCGGCTGGCCGGGAATATCGATGTCGCCCTGCGGTATTGCGAACAGGCGCAGGAGAGCTACACCGCGACCAGCGATCCGCAGGGATACGCGGAAGCGCTCGGAGAGAAAGCGCTCACGCTCGCCCAGCGCGGTGAGGTCGCCGACGCGACCTTCGTCTTTCGCAGCGCGCTGTTCCGGCTTCGGGAGCTCGACCTGCGCAAGGCCGCCGCGCTCGAAGCCGACTGGTACAAGCTCGTGCCAGAAGGTTGAGCCGGGCAGTGCTCACGACGCGAGGGGCTTTCGCGCGGTGAAGTAGATCTGCGGCTCGGGATGCGCCTGGTCGCTGGCCGGGGTGAATTCCACCGGCATCTCACGCACGACCTGCAGCCCGGTGTCCTCGATCCGTTGCCGTAGAACAGGTGTGGAGTAGCTGAAGGTCTGCACCCAATGGCCCATCCATTCGCCGACCCGGCCGGGATTGTCCCGGGGGACGGTCGCCAGAACGAAGTAGCCGCCCGGAGCGAGCCACCGGGCGAACCGGGAGATCATCGCGTCCTGGTCCGTGCGTGGTAGCTGCAGCATTGAGAAGAACACCAGGATCGCATCCCAGGTGCCCTCGTCGAACTCGAGGTCGCGCATGTCCGCCAGTTCGAACGTCGCTGCGGGCACACGGGACCGGGAAAGTTCGATCATCGTCTCCGACACGTCGTACCCAGTCACGCCATGGCCAGCCTCCGCGCAGGTCAGAGCCACCAGGGCGCCGGTTCCGGACCCGACGTCGAGGATCTTCGCCCGCGACGGCAGCAAAGGCAGCAGGTGCTCCAGTGTGGCCCCGAGTGCGGGCTGGTGACCGAAGGCTTCCTCGTAGGCCTGTCCCAGGGCGTTGTAGAGCTGGGCGGCGGTCTCAGGAATCCGGTCTGCCATGAGGGGCACCTTTCGGGTGGGGAGGGGACTCGTGGGTGTCCGGTGTGGGGACACCGGTGACTGGTGACAGGGCAGAGCCGGGGCTGATTCTCCGGGCGCCGCCGCGGAGCTGCCAGCGAGCGTGCGCGCAGAGCACGATCAGCGCGGTGAGGTACGGCAGCAAGTGATAGACCTCGGTGGCAAGACCGAGGTCGCGGGTCTGCGCGAGCAATGCCAGCCCGTCCATGACCGCGAACAGCGCGGCACCGGCGACCACACCACCGGGGGTCTGGCGGCCGATGATCACCACCGCCAGCACCAGGAACCCTCGGCCACCGGTCATCAGCGGGGTGAACGTGCCGATCGTACTGACCGCGAGCACCGTGCCCGCGACCCCGGCGAGCCCTCCGGCGATCAACGCGGCCACCAGCCGGTAGCGGCTAACCGCGATCCCGCGCTGCACGGCGATGTCGTGATCCGCCGCCGCCCGCATCCGCAGACCGGCTCTCGTGGACCTGAGCGCCCACGCCGCCACGATCGCCACGGCGATCGCCAGCCACAAACCGACGCTCAGTTCCCGCAGCGGCGGCCCGACCACCGGCAGGTCCGCCAGGCCGGGCACCGGCATGGTCGGCAGCAGCGGAGCGGAGATGTTCGTCCGGCCGGCCGGGGCGATGATCTCGAAGGCATACGTGGTCGTTCCAGCGCCGACGATCGAGATCGCGATGCCGGTCAGGACGACGTCCAGCCCGAGCGCCACGCTGACCGCGTACACCAGTCCGCCCGCGACACCGGCCGCGAGCCCGGTCAGCAGCCCGATCCACGGCCCGGCCGCCGCCGAGCCGAGCACACCCGCGAGCGCTCCGATCAGCATGATCCCGTCGAGGCCCAAGTTGAATCCGGCCCCACTGCGTTCGAGGACCATTTCGCCGAGCCCGGCCAGGATCAGCGGCGCGGCCGCGATGAACGCGGCGCCGAGCAGCAACATCAGGAACTCAGCCATCGGCGGCCCTCCGCCGTGCCCGGTGCCGCTGGGTCAGCGCGAGCGCCAGGGCCACCGCGAGCAGCAGAACCCCCTGGGTCACCTGACCGATCGACGACGGCGTCGACGGGGAGAACAACTGGATCCCGCTCGCGCCGGTGGTCAGCGACGCCATGATCAGTCCGGCGGCGACGATCGGAACCGGCCGACTGGCGCCGATCACCGCGACGACCAAACCGGTGAAACCGATGCCGCCGGCCACTCCGGGGGTGAGGTTCCCGTCGACCCCGGCCACCTGCATCCAACCCGCGAGCCCGGCGGCCGCTCCGGAGACCGCGCCGGTACCCAGGATCGCCCGCGCCGGTGCCACGTCGAGCCGTCCGGCGAGCCAGCGGTTCTCGGCAAACACGTCCAGCGCTCTCGCCGTCCGGGTGCGATGCCACCAGACACCGGCGACAACCAGCAGCGCCACCACGATGACTCCGGCAGTGAGCCTGCCCGCCGTCGGCAGGAGCGGGATCTGCGACGACCCGGGCAATTCCGCGCTGCGCGGAGTCGAGTGGCCTTCGGGGTCCCGCATGCTCGTCCGCAGCAGGTAGGTCAGCAGATGGACCGCGATGTAGTTGGCCATCAGCGCGGTGAGAATCTCGCTGACCCGCCAGCGCAGCAGAGGTATCGCGGGAATCATCGCCCACGCCACGCCGCCGAGCGCGCCTGCCAGCGCGCCGATCGGCAACGCCAGCGCCATCGGCAGGTGCCCCAAGGGGGACAGCGCAACGGCCGTCGCCGTGATCGCCCCGACGATCACTTGCCCTTCGGCGCCGACGACGATGACCCCCGCCCGCAGCGCCGGGGTCGCCCCGAGCGCGATGAGGACAAGCGGCGCGGCGTAAGCGAGTGTCTGGCTGATCGCGTAGGGGGTGCCAACCGCGCCGTAGGCCCAGCCGGACACGGCGACCGCGAGATCGCCGCCGGTGGCGGCGAGGATCCCGGCCACCACGGCGAAGCCACCGATCACGCATGCGGCTCCAAGGCCATAGAGCCGGGTCCGGCCGGTAGCCGGCATACGCAGCCGCGTCATGCCTTGCCGTCCTCATCGGGGCGGACGTCGACCAGGCGGTGCACGACGTCGTCGTACTCGGCCGCGGTGTGCTCGCCGACGATGCGGCCATCGCGCAGCACCAGGACGCGGTCGGCCAGCGTGCGCGCTTCTTCATGGTCGGCGGAGAGCAGCAGCACCGCGGCGCCCGCAGCGGCGGTGGCGAGGATCAGTTCGCGGCTCTGTTGCGCGGCACGCAGATCCAGTCCCTGGGTGGGCGCGTGCACGACCGCGACAGCGGGCGCGACGTCGAGCTCTCGGCCCATCACGAGTTTCTGGGCGTTCCCGCCCGAGAGCGCGTCAGCGGACAGGTCCGGGTCCGGAGGCCGGACGTCGAAGCGGGCGAGCAGGTCCCGGGCGAACTCGTCGACGGCGTCCTCGCGCACCATGCCGAAGCGGGTGAACCGCCGGTCCCGCAGGCGCGGCAGCACCGCCGACCATTTCAGCGGAAGACCGGGCAGGAGCGCGTCGGCGCGCCGCTCGGGAATGTAGGCGACGGTTCCGGTGACCCGGCGCGTGCCGCGCTCGGGTTGGACGACCGCGGCCGCGGCCTCGGCGAGTGCGCGCTGGCCGCTGCCCGCGGTCCCGGTGACGGCCACGATCTCCCGGGGACGCACGCTCAGGTTGATGTCCCGGACCGGCGCGAGATCGTCGGTCGCGGCCCAGACCCCGTCGAGGACCAGCGCGGGTTCGACGTCGTCGCCGATGGGCGGTCGGGACGGTGGCGTGCTGGAGGGCAGCTCGCCGACCATCGCCCGGGCCAAGGACAGGTCGTCGACGTCGGCGACCTGCCCGGACCAGGACACCGTGCCGTGCGAGAGCACGGTCGCGGCATCGGCGACCGCACGCACCTCGTGCAGGTGATGAGTGATCAGCACGACGGTAATGCCGTCGTGCGCGAACTCGCGCAGCTTGACGTGCAAGCCGTGGATCTCGTCGGCGTCGAGCACGGATGTCGGTTCGTCCAGCAACAGGATCCGCGCGCCTTGCGCCACTGCGAGAGCCAGTTCGCCGAGTTGCTGTTGAGCGCGGCCCATCCGCCGCACCGGGGTGGCCATGTCGATGGGAAGTTCGGCGGACGTGGCCGCAGCCTCCAGGACTTCGCGGACGTGGCGGCGCCGGATCAGCTGACGTGGCTGGGTCAGTGCGAGGTTCTCGATCAGCGTGAGCTCGCCAACCAGGCTGCCGTTCTGCGGGATCAGTCCGATTCCTTGCTCGATGGCCGAGTCTCGTGTCCGTAGCCGGACCGGGTTCCCCGCCAGAACTACGGTGCCGGTGTCCGGTTGATCGAGACCGGCCAGGATCTTGATCGCCGTGGATTTCCCGGCACCGTTCTCTCCGAGCACGGCGTGCACCCCAGGTCCGAAGTCCAGGTCCACCCCCAGCAGAGCCTGGACGGTACCGAACCTGCGGGACACGCCGCGCAGGGAAAGAACCGGATTCACGACCCGATCTTGATCTTGCCGTCGGCGATCTGCTGGGCGAGGTCCTGCGCCCGGGCCTGGAGGTCGGTGGGCAGTGCCGGGGTCGCCTCGACCTTGGTGAGCTCGTCCAGCACCAGGGAGCGGTTCCCGATCGTGCTCGTCGAGGTCTGGCCACCGAACGTACCGTTCTTGACCCGGTCGACGATCGGACGCAGCAACGGGAGCATGTCGAGCTTCGCTCGGCCGATGTTGACCTTCTTGGTCTCCGCGCTGGCGGTCGATGCCATGCCGACGGTGGCCACGTTACGAGCCGCTGCGGCCGAGGCGATGCCCGGCGAGAAGCCCTCGCTGTTGGTGGCGATCATGCGCGCCCCGCTGCCGATCTGCGCGGTCGCGGCCTGATTCGCCAGTAGAGCGTCTTCCCAGCTGCCGATGAAGACAGGCTCCCGCACCTCGGCGGTCGGCTGAACGGCCTTCACCCCGAGCGCGAAGCCTTCCCACTTCTTTTTCTGCGCGGGCAACGGCTTGCCGTCGATGATGCCGATCGGGGACAGCTGCGCGTGCCCGGCGATCCACCCCAGCAAGTAGCCGTAGGAGAGGTTGTCGTAGGTCCAGGTCTCCACGTTCGCGGAGGTCTTCTGCTTGTCGCTGGAGTCGCCCGTGACGAGGAACTTGGTCTTGGCGTACTTCGGGTCCGCGCTGATCTTGTACATCGAGGCGGAGAACGTCGCCGACCAGCCGATCACCAGGTCATAGCCCTCAGCGGCGAACTGCTGAAAGTAGCCCTCGGCCTTGCGTTCATCAGCTCCAGGCCGGACTTGGGCTTCAACCTTGCCTTCCTTGACCAGCGCGTCCACCGCGGAAGCTCCAGCTTGGTTGAAGCCACCATCATTAGCCTGGCCTCCCAACACAATCGCGACTCGGGGTACCCCCGCGTCGTTACCCGAATCCGGAGCGCTGCATCCGGCGGCCGACGCCACCACAAGAAGAGCCCCCACCACAGCCGTCGCTGCTTTGAATCGCATGTCTTTTGTTCTCCCCACCTGACAGTGCCATCAGACTGTGCCATCTCTGGCCGTGTTTCACCGAAACCCGAAACAAGCCGCCGGCGGCCAATCCCGCGGCGGTGCTCGGAGACTCTTGAGGAAGCCGACGCCGGTAGCGTCAGGGACAGGACACCCCGCTGCGGCGCCGCGGGACATCGAACAGCGCCGCGAGCCCGTCGGGGAATTCCTCATCGACCCGCTGTTCAGGCACCTGGATGTGCAACGTGCGGCCCTGCACCATCGTCGCGAAGAACTCGGCCTCACGCTCCTGCGTGTCCTCGTAGGTGGTGCGCGCGCGAAGTCTCGCGACGAGATCCGGATGCAGGTCGGGGATCAGTTGCCGCACGGTGCGTTCGAAGTCATGATCGCGCGGTGGCTCGAGGTCGTCAGGATCATCCGACAGGTGCAGCACCACGTGGCCCACCTCATGGTTCAGGATGTGCTTACGGTGCAGCTTCGAAGTGTTGCGCGGGCACAGGATCGTGTAGGCGGTGGCTGTTTGCAGCACCATGCCGAACGGCATCAAGCCAGACAGCTCGGCGGACCGGACGATGACCTCCCTGCCGGTCCTCTCACTGGTCGCATCCAGCAGATCCTCGGTGCTGAACCGCTCAGGCAGGTTCAGCGATCCCAGCGCCGCATGGCACTTCGCCTCGATACGTCGCATCTCGGCATTCACTACAGCAACCTCCCCATTGCCATAGGACGGCGTTCTCCCGCGTGCGTGGTGGCTACGTGAGAGAAACGCCGCTGACGAGCGAGTTCTACTCTCGGAGTGCGTCTGCGGCCCCGTCCGCGATGTGACGCCCCGTGTTGAGTTCCCGCGTTTCCCGTTATGTTGGGCGACGATAACCCAGGCGGGCGGCAATCTGCAACGAACTGCCGAATCTGCAGTAGACTGCGCATCACAGTGGGGGGAGTGATCGAGATGTCTGATTCAGTACCGGATTCGCTGCTGCAGGCCGTGAAGTTGGACGTGGGTCGGCGCCTGAAGTTCGCCCGAACCAATCACCCGAACGGCTCAATGACGCAAGCTGCGCTGGCCGAAGCGACCGGTGTGTCCACGCGTGCGCTCGGCGACATCGAGACAGGGAGCTCCAACCCGAACCTCGAGACACTGGTCAAGATCACCGCCGGGCTCGGCGTCGACCGGTTGGCCTACCTGCTCGATGAAGCCGTGTTCGACCAGGTCAACAGCGAATTCGAATCAGTGCGCGAGACCGCGGCAGCCAGGAAAGAACTCGGAGTGACCTCATTCGCCTTCCGCGCGGACTCAAAACCTGATCTGTCCAACATGGACATCAATAGCATTCTCCACCAGTTGCAGACGTGGGTGGCCGCGAAGCAAGGTGGCACTCACGACGGCGGCTCTCCTCGGCCGTGACGGATTTCTATCGCTGGAGAGTCATGAAGCACGACACCGGGGCAGGAACCGCAGAAGACGATCTGCGCGAGGACGCACGGGACAGGCTGGCGGGCCTTCGACTGCCGAGGTTCACGAAGCTCCGTCTCCCCGATCTGTGCGAGCGGGTGGGCGAGGCACGCGGACGCGAGACCCGGCTCGTGCCGATGGAATTGCCCGACCAGGTCACCGGGATGTGGCTGTCAACCACAGCCGGCGTCGATTACATCGCGTTCGAGAAGCGGGCGGCGCCCGACTATCAGGCGGCCATCGTCCGGCACGAACTCGCACATGCCATCTGCGAGCACCAAGCGGGCCCGGTCATCGACCTCACCGCGATCAAGACACTGTGGCCCTCGCTCAGTCCGAGCATGGTCCAAGGCGTGCTCGGCCGAGACCATTCGGACTCACCCGCGGAATGGCAAGCCGAGTATCTCGGAACCGTGCTCGCGAGCCGGACACGCTGGACAGCGGACTTGACCCGCCGGATGAGCGGCAACAAGGAAATCCTCGATCTCGCCGCGCGGCTGTCCGCGCTGTTCGCGCCACGGAGCTGACCAGACCCAGTGACCACCATCGTGTACCCGCTGTGCGCGGGAATCGCCTTCCTCGCCCTGCTGTACCGAATCCGCAAGGCCGTCGCGGTCCCCAACCTCGCCAACATCGGGCTCTGTGGGATCTTCTTCTTCATCGTTCTCGGATGGGGGCTGGTCACGCCGTGGCTGTGGCACCCCATCGCGGAGACCGTCGGGATCAGCTCGCTCGGCGGCCTCCTGGCGCAGATCTCGGTGATCGCGATCATCGCCTGCAACACCGTCGTCCTCCTGCACTACGGCTACGACCGCAAGGAAGCCTGGCGCCGGGTGACGCCACGGCTCGCCCTGGTCACCGCCGTCGTGATCACCATGGTGGTGCTGTTCAACGCCACCTACACCGATGACCGTGCCGCATTCGCCGTCTCCCGAGCGATCTCCTCCCCCGCCTACCTCGCCGTGTACATCTCTGCTTTCGCCGTCGGGCAGTACGACGTCCGCCGCCTCGCCCGGCGCGCGATCCGCGCGGCACCGACCATGTGGGTCCGGCGGGCCTTCCGTGTCATCATCGCCGCGACGCTCCTGCAGCTGATCTACATCCTCGGCCGCGTCGCCGACATCCTCGCCCCGCTGCTGTTCGGTATCTCCGGCGCGGCCTGGGAACCGATCACGGTCGCCGCGCTCGGTGTGGGGTCGATCCTGTACACCGTCGGATGGTTCCTTCCCGACGTGGGTCCTCTCCTCTCGGAGGCGTGGGTACAGCTGAGGCGGCGGTCGTTTGAACGCGAGCTGGCGGGATTGCACGCCACGCTCGTGACGGCCGTTCCCCAGGTCGCCCGCGAGCTCTCCGAGCGGGAGGCCGGCGACGGCACAGCCTTCCGGATCACTCGGTACCTGGTGGAGAACCGGGACGCGCAACGGTCCCTCACGGCCTGGATGAACCCCGCTGCGACCGCGGCCGCCACGCGCATCGTCGACGCCGAGCGGCTGAGCCCGGAAAAGCGGGCAGCGGCGATCGAGGCCGCACAGCTGCGGGCCGCGATCGCCGCCAAGGCCAATGGGTTCCCCGCCGGACCGCTGGATCCCGACAGCCGGATCGCGGAACCGGACGGCAGAGCCGAGGAGATCCTGTTCCAGCTCAGGGTGGCTCGCGTGTTCAGCACTCCCCTGGTCGGCAAAGCCACCCAGGCCATGATCAACGACGCGGGCTCGCGCCGGCAGTGAGCACACGACCGCCGAGGCTGCGCGCACCGCCCTGGCACCCGGGTTCGTGCCATCAGGCGTGGGGCTCGCTGCCCTGCTCCCGTAGCGCGCCGACGTAGGCCCGGATCTCTGTGGCCAGCTGCAGCATGTCCTGAGGGGACATCGCTTGCCCGGGGTTAGGTTGCCGGAACGCGGCAGCGAAGTCTCCTCCGACCTCCCGCAGCTCTTGCAATGCGCTGAGCAAGGCGTCCTGAGCTTCCAGTTTCTGCTGGTCGGCACGTGACTTCTCGTCATCGAAGAAGTAGGCCGGCGACACCTTGAAGAACGCCGCCAAGGCTTCGATCTTGTCCTTCGCCAGGCCGTTTGGCTCACGATCGTTGAGCAGCTGGCCGATGTACTCCGCTCGGCAACTCCGTCCGGTGTAGCGACGAACGTGCTCCGCGATCTCCTCGTGGATCAATGGCTTGCCGCGTTCCTGGCCGTACTGATACCGCAGGTGCTGCAGCCTCTGCCCGAACGTCCCGTGCGGGTCCCCGCGGTCCTCCAGATCGGCGGGCGTCTTCCCGAACTGCGTCAGGATCGCCTCCAGCCGCTCCGGATCGGGATGCCGGACGGGCTGGCCGGTGAACAACTTCTCGATGTACGTCTCGCCGCACTTCCGCCCAGTGGCACGGGTGACGCCTGTGGCTATGTCTTCGTAGGACAGCATTTGGTTGCCCAGCCCGCGCTGAGTCCAGTGGAGGTGCCGCAATTTTTGCGCGAGGTTGCCGCGCGGATCGCCTCGATCCTCGTCCGCCACCGTGTCTCAGCTCCAGCCGTCACATCCGGTGCCTCACGGCATCGGACCTTCATCCCCAGTAGCAGGCCACCGCTGCGACGCGGGTGGTGTCTGCAGCTGCAGATCCTAACTGAAACGCGGTCAACTGAGAAAGTTGTGTCGACTTCGCATGAAACAAATGCCGGTCGTGATCATGTCTCTACCTGCACATTCAGACTGACCGGCGGTCAAGTTTGTCAATTATTTGTCAACACGACGACCATCCGTGAGGCAGTGGAACCGCGTTTCAGTTGACTTTCCTACCTGCTTCCCTATGCTCGTCATGTCGAAACCGAACTGAAACGCGAATCCCGTACTTGCAGCGGGATGCTGGTCGCTGTTCCGAACGGCAACGACGCAGGTCAGCCACCTGTGGGGACAGAGGATCATGGAAGGGGGGAGAGACCGATGAGCGTGCAGATGGGGATCACGCGTCAGATGGCCGAGTCGACAGCGCCTGACCGTGACGTGTTCGTCGGTCCCAGCGGGCGTAGCACTCGCCGGTACCAGCCCATGACCACGGCAGACCTGAGCGCCGGCTTCACCAACCCGGCGGCCAACGCGCTGGTCCGGGCGCCATTTCCGGCGCCCGGACCAGGCACCCAACGTGAACCATCGTGTCGCTCGGATGTCCCTCCGCGGCACGTACCCGGCGGGCGCCGCCGGCTTCGACTGCGGTAGCGCCCGCCCACTTACGAGATCGAGTACCCCCCTTCCCCGCGGGTGCGCGGTGGCGATCATCGCCGCGCACCCGCGCCGGCTCGATCGACCCTGGCCGCTGTCCGGCAATGACCGGCCGCGGCTAGAGACGGCCAGCGTTACGAAGGGGAAGGCATGCGCTCGAATCTGATTGACAGGCACATGGTGACCAGCGCGGACGGCACGCCGATCATGGTCCACCGTGTCGGGGACGGCCCCGATGTCGTCCTCGTCCACGGCGGGATGGACAGCTCGGTGAGCTGGATGCCGGTCGCGTCCTCGCTCGCCCGCCGGGGATATCGGTGCTGGCTGCCGCAACGGCGGCGCGCCGATGCCGGTGAGGGCTACTCACTGGATCGTGAGATCGGCGATCTGGCCGCGGTGTTCGAGCTCGTCGACGGGGCCGCGCGGATCGTCGGGCACTCCTATGGTGCCCTGATCGTCCTCCGTGCTCTCCTGCGTACTCCGGCGCTGCCGGTTGCGGCCGCCGTGCTCTACGAGCCGCCGCTGACCGCGGGCGGTCCGATCGTCGGTGATTTGCTCGCCCCCATCGCCGCCGCCGCTGCGACCGGAGATCACGCCGCCGCGCTACTCATGTACCTGCGAGATGTCGCCGGCCTCACGCCGGAAGCCGCCCAACGACAGGCCGGGAAAGCCTGGCTGCAGAGCCAGGTTCCGGCGCTGCTGCGCGAAATCGAGGTTGCCGACCGTCTCGTGTGGACACCGGGGACCTACGCCGCGATCGCCGTGCCGACGATGTTGCTGCTCGGCGAGCGCTCAGCTCCGCACCCCAATCGCGACTCCACCCTCGCGCTCGCGCAGACCCTTCCGGCCAGCCGGGTGGTGCGCATGCGGCGGCACGGACACCTGGCTCATCGCCGGGACCCTTCCTATGTCGCCGGCCTGATCCGCTCCTATCTCGCCGATCACGCGCATCCCGAAGCCACGGGAGCGGCGTGACCACAGCCCCGATGCCGCAGATCAACCCATCCGATCGAGGAGGACCACGATGACCGACTCCGCCCCGCCCGCCGCCCCGCTTCTCGTTCTCGTCCGGGACGAAGAATCCGGCTGGGCGCACGTCGCCCGCCAGCCGCACGACCCGCACGCGACGCCGAAGTTCACCGGATTTCTGCACACCACCACCAAAGACGAACTCGTCTCCGCCATGCGCACGGCCGGTTACAGCGTCTTCGCCACCTACGCGATCGATCCGGACACGACCAACTACTGGTTCGCTCCCTCCTCGCCGCCGACGCCCCCAGGCCAGCCACTGCCGGTCGCGCATCCGTCGAGGGCCGCGGCATGACCAGCCTCGCCTCCGCCGCGCCGACCGAACCGTGGTGGGAAAGCACTCCGGATGCCCGCCGATTGGTGCTGCACCTGGGTGAGCGCAGCGCCACCGTGCCGGTCCAGATCACCGCCATGCTGCTGAAGCAGCACCAGCCCCGGAGTGACGCCGCCGCCGATGTCCTGCGGATGGACGCCCACGTGCGGGACCTGGAGCAGCGGGCGGCCGACAGAGCAGCCGCCGACATCGCCGAATACGCGCGGCTACGACGGCTCCTGGTGCAATTAGGCCGAAGCTGGTTCGCGCGCACTCGCCGCGCCGAGGTGCGAGCGGAGTCCGAGAAGGCACGCGACAGCTATCTCGACGCGTGCAGGATCCATGCGGAAACCCTTGCCATGAAAAGGGCACTGCGAGCCTTTGTGATCGCGATGGAGCCCCAGGAGGGACTGCTCGCCGAAGCGGCGGCCGGATGGGCACGCTCCCCCGCCGTACCCGCCGGAGTAGCGGTGTTCGAGGAGGTTTCCTACTTTCTGAGCGATACCCGCCGGGACGCGGCGCCGGACGGGCCTGCGGGCACCATCGCGGGCGAGGACTACGGCGAGCTGTGGCGACGCGAGGGCGACGACCCGATCGAGCAGCCGCTCGCACGGGCGGGATGCTGGCAAGTGGGCTACATCGCACGGACACACGAGATCTACGCCGTCCGGCGCTGCAGTACGGAGTCCCGCGAGGTCTGGCTACTGGGGCGGGGATTCACCGCCGCGCGAGCGCATGACCTGCTGGCTCCCCTGATGGCGCGGATGCAGGAGCCGAACTCACTGATCCTGGTCGCGGAAGAGGTCGTCAGCGCGGCACACCCCCATCCCGGAGGCGACGCATGAAACCCCGGACCGGCCTGGCCCTCGCGCTCGCCGCGACCGCAGCTTTTCTGATCGCCTGCAGCGGCGACGCCCCCGGGCCGTCCCCGCCACCCACCACCGGATGGGTGAACCCAGCCCCCGCCGACCGGCCCGGACCACAGATCGTCGTCGACGGCACCGCCACTTGGCGCACCGACCACATCGGATGCGCGGAGATGGTCACCGACCACGGGCAGAAACTCCGGCTCGTCGGCCAGGTCGCGACCGACCACGAACGCGCCGTATTCGAAGGCGCCCCCGCGCAGGAACGCGTCCGCATCACCGGCTATACCTTCGACCCACTGGCCAACGCGACCGTGTGCGGATCAGGAATCCCTTTCGTTGCCGAAAAGGTGGAATCACGCCCGATCCGATAAGCAAAAGCCCTATTCGATAATTCGTGGACCCGTCTGTCACTCGGTCCTCGAACGCTTTACCCTGCCCGAAAACTCGCAATAACATGCAGTAAGAAATTCTTTTCGGAATTGGTTGACAGATCATTTGGCGGTTGTGCAGAGTGAGTCGTGAACCGGGAAACCCCAGTTCACAGGCCAGCAGGGGAGACGCTGGCTGCACATCGGAACGCGAGTGGCCCACACGGGAAATAAAGCTGAAGCCAGCCTTCGGCATTGCGTCTATTAAACTCTTCCTCGTCCCGTGAATTGATGGCCGCCTCGCACTATTCCGGCGTGTTGCATACGCCAACCGAGTAACGGGGGCAACACATGGCAGTACGACCATCTCGCGCAGTCGGCGTGATCGCCGGATGCGCGGCGCTCGCCGGGATCGCGGCCGCGACACCCGCGATCGCCACGACCGGCCAGGCCAGCAACCGGGTCGCCGTCGCGGGCAGCACGCCGGCCTGGGCCACACCGGCCGCCAAGATCGGCGGCACCGACGGCGGCGCCCAGCGCCACGTTCAGGTCGCGCTGGCCCTGCGCGACCAGACCGGCGCCGCGCGGCTGGCGACGGCGATCAGCACGCCCGGCTCACCGCAGTACCGCAAGACGCTGACTGCCGAACAGTTCACCGATCGATTCGCGGCGACCAACGACACTGTCGACAAGGTCCGCGGCTGGCTGCAGAAGCAGGGCGTCCGCATCACCGAGGTGTCGGCGAACCGGCACTTCATCGAGGCGGTCGCCGACACCTCCACCCTGGAAAAAGCTTTCGGCGCCAAGCTTTCCACCTACAAGCACCGCGGAAAGCACGGCAAGGTCGAGTACCTGGTCGCCCCGGAGTCCGCGATCACCCTGCCCGCCTCGCTTCGTGATGCGGTGACCGCGGTGCTCGGACTGGACGACTCCGAGAAGACCATCACTCCGCAGCGGGTGGATCGCCGCGCACCGGCGGCACAGGCCGCGGCCGGGACCGGCTGCGCGACGTACTGGGGCCAGACCGTCAACACCAGCGTGCCCCGCAAGTATCCCGATCAGTCCAATGAAATCTGCGGCTACAACAGCGCGCAAACGCGGGGTCTATACGGGCTGACACCCGCGCAGACCGGCGCGGGCACCAACATCGGCATCGTCGCCGCCTACAACGGCGACCGCACCTTCGCCGACGCCAACCGCGCGGCCGCGAAGTTCGGCTCGACGCCGCTGGCGCCCGGCCAGTACACCGTGAAGCTGCCCGACGGCGGATTCAACCCGGACCCCGCCTGCGAGCCCGACGGGTGGGCCGGTGAACAGGCCCTCGACGTGCAGGCCGCGCACACCATCGCCCCCGCGGCGAAGATCACCTACTACGCCGGGCGGGACTGCCGCGGTCTCTACACCGCGCTCAACAAGGCCGTCGCGGATAACGAAGTCGGGATCATCACCAACTCGTGGGGCTACAACGGTGACGAGACGACCGCGTCGCCCGCAGCCCGGCAGCTGATGGATTCCATCGGCGTCCAGGCCGCCATCCAAGGTCAGTCGATCTTGTTCTCCTCCGGCGACGCGGGCGACCTTTCCGGTGTGACCGGCGGAAAGCAGTCGGCGACCTTCCCTGCCTCTCACCCGTGGGTCACCGCCGTCGGCGGCACCTCGGCCGCGATCGACGGCGCGGGCAAGAAACTCTGGGACACCGGCTGGACCTCTACCGGGCTGGTCCAGTCCGGTGACCGCTATGTCCCGACCCAGGACAGGGATGGGCCGTTCGCGGGCGGTGCCGGCGGTGGCGTGTCCCAGGTGTTCGAGCGTCCGGAGTACCAGGCGGGCAAGGTGTCCAGTACCCGCCGAGCGGTTCCCGACATCGCCGCCTTGGCCGATGCCTACACCGGTTTCGCCGTGGGACACACCGTTCCCGGCCACGGCTACGTCGAATACGCCTCGGGAGGCACCAGCCTCGCCTCGCCGCTGCTGGCGGGCATGATCGCCGCCTCCGCGCAGGCCGCGGGCACCGATCGGCTCGGGTTCGTGAACCCCGCGATCTACGACCTCGCGGGAACGCCGGCGATCTCGGACGTCACGCACCGCGACGGAGG
The DNA here is from genome assembly GCF_024628825.1 of Amycolatopsis roodepoortensis. NCBI lineage: Bacteria > Bacillati > Actinomycetota > Actinomycetes > Pseudonocardiales > Pseudonocardiaceae > Amycolatopsis > Amycolatopsis roodepoortensis. The sequence goes on along the minus strand of NZ_CP102415.1, from coordinate 225,996 downwards.
GGTCTGGACTGACCGGCTGGGCTCCTACGGCGGAGTCTCGGTTCCCCCAGGGCAGGGCAGCTACCTCGTGGACTTCGACCAGAAACCCCAGTCACTGCAAAGCGGCCCCGGCTGGGACCCGCTGACCGGCGTCGGCACGCCGGCCGCCGGTTTCCCCGCCGCGCTCAGCAAGTAGCCCCGGTTCGTGCCGTGGCGGCGCCCCGCGCAGGAACGCGCCGCCACGGCACCCCGGCCACATCCCAGCAACCTCAGGGAAAGGAGGCTCCGATGGACAAGGACGGCGACCAGACCCCGCGGCCGAGTCAGGCCGGACACGAGCAGGACGCCTCGCTCGGCCCGAACACCCCACCGGGACGGCGCGGCTCGACGGAGCCGCCCTCGAGCGCACGGAACCGCCGTGCCGGGCTGGCCGCGATCGCGGGGCTGGCCGCCGTCGCCATCGCATTGGCCGCCGCGATCACCTTTACCTCGGGTGAGTCGACGGCGAAGGTCGCCACCCTGCCAGCCGGCTCCGAGGCTCAGCCCGCACCGGAGGTCGAGCAGATCGTGGCACCGCAGGAGGTCAGCGCGCAGAGCCTCGCCGGACTTCCCCAGGCCACGACCTTCACCACCATTTCCGGTGCACCACATGACCCCGCGCCCAGTGCGCGCACCTCGGGCCGGATCATCCACCCCATCGCCACGATCGCGGTGTACGCGCAGCCCGGCGGGCCGCCGATCGCGGCGCTCCCCGCGCAGCAGACATTCGGCGAGCTGAGGACCGAAACGAAGGTCCCCGTGATCACCGAGGAACCCGGCTGGGCACAGGTCCTGCTTCCCAGCCGTCCCAACGGATCCACCGGCTGGGTATCCCTCGACGACCCGGCCGTCACCATCGAACGCAGCAAGCACCGCCTCGTCGTCGACCGTGCTCACTTCACCCTGACGCTGTTCGAGCAGGACCGCCACATCGGGGTATGGACGGTCGGCATCGGCAGGCCGGGCGCGATCACCCCGGCGGGCCGAACCTTCATCCTGTCGTCCATTTTGGACACCAGCCCGAAAGCGTTCAGCCCTGTCGTCCTGCCGCTCGGGTCGCATTCGGACACCTACTCCAGCTATGGCGGCGGTCCGGGGACTGTCGGCCTTCATTCCTGGCCCACCCCAGCGGTTTTCGGGCGGGCCTCCTCAGACGGCTGCGTCCGCGTTCCCGCCGACGCACTCGACGTGATCTCCCGGACCGTGCCCCTGGGCAGCCTCGTGGAGATCACGTGACCACCCGCATTCACTTCACTCAGTCAAGGGGGGACCACGTGGTCCACACACTCGATCGACCTGCCACCCGCCGGGCGCTCGTGACCGCCGGCATCGGCGGCATCCTCGCCGCAGGTGTCATCGGCGTCACCGCCTCCACCACCGCACCGCACGCCGCCGCAGCCGGATCCACCGCGTTCGGAGTCAGGGCAACCGGGAACGAGAACAAGGCCGCCAACAGCGGCTCCCTCTCCGGGATGTCGTTCTCCGCGTCGGGAATCTCGACCGAGACACGGCCCGGGTACGCCAAGGCGACCATCGGCAGCTTGACCGTCGGCGGCAAGGCACTCGGCTCGGTAACCGCGACCTGCGAGCAAGGGGTCACCAAGGTCAACTTCTCCGGCAGCGCCCAGAACACGAAGTTCTTCCAGGTCGTCCCCGGAAAGGGCGGCGGCCCCAGCGTCGTCGGCGTCACGGTCACCATCTCCGACGCCAAGGGCAAGAAGAGCCAGACCGTGGCCGCCGCCGGAGTGAGCTGCGACAAGGCGACGACCCCGCCGACCACACAGCCGCCGACCGGCACACCAGGCCCGACCGGCACGCCGGCCCCCACGGGCAAGCCCACCGGCAAGCCTGGCACCCCGAAGCCGGGGACCGGCAAGCCAGGACCGAGCAAGCCGGGAACGGGCAAGGCACCGGAGAAGGACGCCACGCCGGTCCCGCCGCGACCGGGCCACCACGCGGTGACCGGGTGATACCCGCCGGGGCAGCGCCCGCCAGCGCTGCCCCGGCGCCTCTTACCCGCTCCAGCGGCCAGACTCGGCCACCTCGCGGGCGTGCCGACCCGCCTGGAACGGACAACAACCCGAGGGGAAAACACCGGGTTTCCCTTCTACCCCAACACAAACGGACTACGACGCGGCTTTTCGCCGCATCTTGGAGGAGAAACGTGAACTCGACGACCACCACAACCGCCCGCGGGCGGATCGCGCTGACCGCACTCGCGCTCGGCGCACTCGTCGCGGGCGGGGCCGCCGTGACCACCGGCACCGCCAATGCCGCACCCGCCGGGGCCATCAGCGTCGACGGCAACTGGGAGCCGGGCTCCGCACACGCCAGACTCAAGCTCGCCCCCGACGCGGACGTCGGCCCCGTCCCCGGCGGCCTCGCGGGAAGCGACGTTCCCGCGATCGCCCCGGACGGCACCGAGATCCGCGGCCTGCAGTCCGACCCGTGGTCGGGCCTGGCGCACCGCCGCGGCGACAACCAGGCCATGCGATCCACGGGCGGGGTCCAGGCACAGGGCGGGTCCTACGTCGACATCCTCGCCAACGGCGCCCGGCTGCGCGCGTCGGTCCCGAGCGGACGGGTGCTGGCCTACGGCTACCGCAACTCGACCGCCTTCGTCGGATGCAAGATTCCGCAGGGCCCCTACACGTGGGGCTGGATGAGTCTTTACACCTCGGGCGGATGGCGAAGCGGCTGGATGCGCAGCGACCTGTGGGAGGTCGAGCAGTCCACCGGCCCCGGTGGCGGTGGCACCGGTTACGTCCCGTGGTGCTGAACCGGCTCCCGAGCTGATCAAGATCCCGGGGGCGGCTTGGCCACCGTGGGAGACCAGGTAGTCAAGCCGCCCCCGCCCGGCGCGGCGGCACAGACCGCCACCGGCAGGTTTCCGCGCTGCCTCATCCAGCACTCCGCCCAGGAGGTACACAGTGATCATCAGTGCGCGCACTGGTCCTGCCGTGCGCGGCCCGTTCCATCGAACCCGCCACCGCGCTCCGCTGACGTGGTCACGGCATATGCGTCACCTCGCTTTCGCCTCGTTCCGGCACGCGCAGGGATCTCAGGCTCTGCAGGTCCACTTTGTCCAGAGCTATCTGCGAGTGACACACGAAAGCGGAACGCCCGCATCGGTGCCGCCGCTGCAGCGAATCCTCGACCACGCGGCCAAGTTGGCCGTCCCTGGCGGACACCTGGTCGTCGATCCCGCACTCGCACGGGCGCAATTCCTCTTCTGGTCGCGCAACATCTGGGACATCGCCCGGTCGATCCTGGTAGCCGACCCGCAACTCCTGCCCGACCGTAGTGAGCTCGACGAGCGCGCCGCCGCCGCCGGTGCCCTTCCGGGCATGAGCAGCTTCAGTGACGAGGAGCTCGACAGCCTCGCGGGCGCATTCCGGGTCTACCGCACCTCCAGTCCGGAGACCCTGACGGCGGAAACCGTGGTGCACAAGCACTTCGTTCCCCGGTTGCTGGAGGTCGAACTCGGCTTCCAGGGACACGGAGACCGATACCCGGAACGTCCCCGGACCGACGGCGGTGACCCGCACGGGAGCCGGTTCCTGCAGCACTGCACCACCGCGCACACGCGGTTCGCCGAGTCGAGACCGTCCATCACAGATCAGGTCTACCGGCTCGTGTGCCTCAGCCTCGACCGCCGGGAGGACGCGGCCGCCAACGATCCCGTCGCGCACCGCTACCGGCAACTGATCGCCGCCTACAACCGCCACCATCCCGGCGCCGCGCTGCCACGGCTGCACGTTCCCGACCGGGAGTTTCCCGCCCATCCCCTCAACGACAAGGACAACCGATGACCCTCATGGCCAGGATCCTCTCCGGCGCGCTAATGCTCGTCGCGACGGCCACGACCACGGCTGCCCTGGCCGCGGGCCCGTCCGACGCGGCCACCGCGCCCGCCCTGCCCGACGGCGTCACCGCCCACCACCAGGTGATCGACGAGAACGAACCGCCGGCTAGCCCCGCCGGCACCTTCGACCCATTCGGCACGCGCATCACCACCGCCCCGCATGCCGCTGTCCCCGGCCTGTTCGTCCGGGTGACCAGCCTCGCCGCCTGACAGAACCCCTTGGGAGACAGCATGAGCACCCAGACGCAGCACCGCCTGCACACCACCACCAACCCGATGGCCGACTACGCGGCCGGCCCGCAACGCCAGCAACTCGCGCCCGCCGTGCACTCCGGGATCGCACCGATCGACGCCCTGTCCTCCGGAGTCGTGCGCATGCCCGGCTATCACCACGCGCTGCCGCACCTGCACGCGTACTCGGAGATCACCATCTTCGTCGCCTACGGCCTGGTCGCCTCACTCGTCGGAGACGAACTCGAACACACCTTCGTCCACTCCCCGCACTCGATCATGACCATCGGGAAAGGCGTGCCGCACATCGGCGTGAACCTCTCCGCCGAAGTCGCGATGGTCTTCGAGGCACGGACCGACCCGGACTTCAACACCGACGTCGAACGAATTCCCCGCCTGGACACCCTCGCCGAGGCCCGGGTCGCGCAGGTCCAGAACGACTATCGCAACGGCCGGTTCCACGACCAGCTGCAAACTGCCTCCTGGAGCACGGCGGTGTGGAATGTCCACCACAGCTGACGTCCCCGCCCCCCACTACAGCGGACCACGGCGCATCGGCGGAATCACGAGGCTGGCCGCCAACGAACTGCCCCACCCGCCGCCCTCGCCGGTCCGCGCGGCCGTCGCCGACAACGTCCAGCTCAACCGCTACCCCGACCCCGCCTGCACCGAGCTGATCGCCGCACTGGCCAAGCATCTGCGCGCGACACCGGAGCAGATCATGCTGGGCGCGGGCGCCTCCGCCATCCTCCACAGGCTGATCCAGATCGCATGCACGGAACCGGACCACGCGGTGCTGTGGACCAGCCCGGCATTCGCGGCCTTCGACGTCTTCGCCCGCCAGGCCGGTGCCCGTGCCCAACGAGTGCCGCACGCCGGCGGCGAGACGCTCGACCTCGACGCGATGCTCGCCGCGATCACCCCGTCCACGCGCGTTGTCGTCGTCGTCAACCCCCACAACCCGACTGGCGCCATCGCCCGCCAAAAGGACCTGCGCGCGTTCCTCAACCAGGTCCCCAACGACGTTCTCGTCGTTCTCGACGAGGCATACAGGGAATTCGTCACCGACCCGCACGTCGTCGACGGCGCCGAACTGGCGCAGGCCCGGTGGGCCGCCGGGCAGGAGAACGTCGTCGTGGTCCGGACCTTCTCCAAAGCCTTCGGACTCGCCGCGACCCGGATCGGATACGGCATCGCGCCTGTCCCACTGGCTCGGGCGATCCGCGACGCCTCGGTGCCACGCGAGATCGGAGCCGCCGCTCAGAGCGGAGCAATCGCCGCCCTCACACACCAGCACGCCATGCGCCACAACGTCGCCCGGGTCACCGCCGAGCGCACGCGTCTACTGACCGAGCTGCGCCGGATCGGATACGCCCCCAGCGAATCTCAAGGCAACTTCGTCTGGCTGCCGCTCGCCGAGGACTCCGGGAGATTCGCGGCGCACTGCTACGACGACGGCGTCCTCGTACTCGACATCGCAGACCACGGCGTACGCGTCACCGTCGGCAGTCCGTCGGACAACGACGCCTTCCTGCGGGCCGCGCACACCTGGGTCACCGGTCACGGACATATCCTCAACGCTCCCTCCACCTTGTGACCACGGAACAGAAACAGAACCTTCCGCACCCGCTTGGTTTTTTAAGCCGCAGCGTGTTTCCGTTAATTCCGTCGAGCGGCGCACAGCTGGTCCACAAAAACTGGTAGCAGTACTTGGCAGAAAGAAGACGGCTATGGGACGTCATCGTAGGCCTCGCAACGAGCCGGGTTTCGAACTCTTCGCTCGCATCACCGGCTCACGTCAGCGCGGCCGCCATCGACGAGGGCGCCAGGCGTCCGGTTCATTTCTTGCGGCATTACACGCACTACTTCGGGCAGGCTTGCCGGAACGAATCTGGCGGGCAGCGACATGAGCAAGGCGTGGTCGAACATGACAGCACGGTGCGAACACCTTATTCAGGCCTTGGAGATACCATACCCGTTCGACCTCTCAATCTTCGTGGAAATGTCATCCAAGACGCTTGGTAGGCGAATCGAGCTCATTCCAGCACGAATTGCAATGAATCAGCTCTGCGGGTTACTGATCAGCACAACCGATGTCGACCACATCTACTTTTCCGAAGACTTGCCGCCTTTCCAATCACGACACACTGTGGTACATGAGGTCGGACACCTTCTACTTGGCCATAGAGGTCTTGAAAGTGACGGCCGTCACTTTGAGCTCGTCGCAGAAAGCAACGCTTTGCGGATGCTGTTGCCCACACTGTCGCCAACACTCGTCCAGCGGATACTTGGCCACGCCAGCTACGCCGCCGCAGAGGAGCGTGAGGCCGAACTATTCGCCTCCCTTGTACTTTCGCGGTCAGACACCAGTCAGACCGACCTTGGCAGCCACGCCTTGAATCTCAGTTCGACCGGGACGTCCGGCTTCGGCCGACGATTCCGCCTTGACCATCTGTCGGCGCGCACTTGGGCAGAGCGTGCGACCAGGCAACTAACCCCGCTGTGGAAACAAGTGACCTCCCAGGTGCCGAACGTAGTGCTCGGCAATCTTCCTAGCGGGCACCTCACCCTCACCGACGGTGCAATGTACCAGCTCTATCGCAGAGTTCTGGAAATCCTCGACGCTCAGCTAACGCTTAGATCCTTCATCCCGCCCAACATCGCCGACTTGGCATTGGAGGTCGCGGCCGAGCGAAGTCATGACCTTGTCGAGTCGGACGTGCTTCTGGCGGCCGCGGAGATCGCTGCCTCCTTGGACGGCCACCGTGCTGGGAGCAGCAATCCAATAGAGGACAGTAACGCCGTCGTACCCCGGCGCAACTATTCAGCGTCGGACTTGTTCGCCGAAGCGCACTGGCTGGTCCGTGTCGCCACTGCAGTACAGCGCGACCCCGACATCTCTCTCATCCGACACCGAGCGAACGCGGTCTCCGCGCAGGGGTACAACGTCGAAGCTCGACGGTCGGCAAGCATGGACGGGCACCAATCCAACCAGGCAATGTAAGTACCCGGCGGTTGTTGACACGCGGTTCCGTTAAATCTGGCTTGCGACACCACCGAGAGAGAAGTGGCGGCCTTCGCGGGTGCGCCGTAATGGATCAGCCCGCCAGCGAGCTCGGTCGCAGGCACGTGCGCTATGAGGAACTCTGATCTGCAAGCTGGATCGAGAGCACAGTTCGTCAGTCCACACGGGGGGTCTCGTTGATATCAGGTGCCATCGCGCCCGTAGGCCACGACCGCTCGTCCTCGAGCGTTGACATCGCGGGGCCAGAAGGATTCGACCGCATCGCGTTCACCGCACCTTTCATTCTCATCGACAGCGAGAACACCGGCGTGGCCACAGCGCGATCCTTACGAGATGCGCGCACCTACGCGGATTCGCGGCCGGATGTGAGAACGATTGCTGGAACACTTCGTGCCCAACTTTTCGCAGTTGACATTGATCCGAAGGACTGCGATGCCCGGGCTGAGGCGGGCGAAGCGCTCACCGATCTCCTCGCCGCTTGGTGCGAACGGCGCGGGCTGTGGTGGACACGGAGAGCCTCCGGCCGCCCTGGGCACTACCACCTTATTGTCCACATCCCGCAGCTTCTCCAGTCGGAGTTCAGAACCGTCGTCCGAGATCTGTCAGATCACCAGCGTGTACCTGCCACGATCAGGTCGACAATTCGACTACTGACGGCGCCACATCGCTCCGGAACGGACAGTGGCATCGCCACCGAGAATCTGACCGCGGCCGGCCTGCAAGACTTGGTACTCGCGTTAGGTGACAGGCGATTCAGGCCAAATAGCGCTCAGCGCGTTGCGCAGCGCGCCGACGCAACTTATCGCAGCACCGCCAAAACCCGACGGAGCAGATCCGAGTCGGAGTTTGGCGAAGCGATCGCTCGGGTGCGGGCAGGTTGGTCCCTCGATCAAGCATGGGCAGCGGCCCGAGGTCCAGGCTCGAAAGCTGCCGAAATCGGATACCTGGCGTGGCGACGATGGTTCTGGGCGCCAGCAGTCAGCAGGGTCGACGCCGAACGGGGAACCGATGTCGAGTTGGCCTGGCGGAACTTTCGGCATGCGTCGCCAGTCCAAGCCCGACACCTTGGGTACGCGGGCTGGTTGACCTCGCGATGGCGACCAGCAGTTGAGGAAGCCGCAACCTGTCGTCCACGGCGTCGAAGGACTGCGCCGGGCAGTGCCTCTGGCCCACCTCATGATGTTTCAAGTCCGACGCGAGCCGCGGACGAACAGATAGCCGCGATGTCGGACCGCCTCGCGGAAGCCGCCTGCCGTGCGTCTGCTCAGGTGGGACGGCTCCCCGGTGGCGTCCGGCCGCGGACGTTGTGCATAGCCCTACGAGCTCTCGCTCACGCAATCGTGAGGCGTGACGGATCAATTTCTGTCCGAGCCTGGGCCGAGAGGGCACGCCTCGACCCTAAAACCGTTCGACGCGCCCGCGATGCCGCGGAACAGCTGGGATTGATCGAGCGCGTCCGTCGATACGGCGGGTCTGCCGACGACTGCGATGCTTGGATGCCTGCCTCAAAATACGCTGGAATTGCTGGTCAGGGAGCCCTATGGGGGGATTCCCCCACTGGGCGGTACGCCCCCTACCCTGACTCCCAGGGGTCAGCCAACATCGAACGCCTCCGAGACTGCCACGCCACTGATCGAGAGCGTTGGAAGGCGTATCTCTCGTCGAGATGGGCGCAACGACCCAAGCTGAACACCGCAGCCTCCCGGATCGCGTTCATTTTCGGCCGGCAACGCGGATGGTTGTTGCCCCTCAGGGCGGCGGAAAGTTCGACACTCTGCGCGGCCCGAATGACGCAAGTGGGGGCGCTGCCTCGCTCTGCAAGAGGTCAGTGGTTCTCCTGGCTGGCGCTCGTACGCAGCCTTGCGCCTGGTGAACGAGGATTAGGCCGTCCCACGTCGAGAAGGAGGAATTGTGACAAATGCCAATATGGAACCACTTTGGACTACCGAGGAACTAGCATCGTTCCTACGCGTACCAGTGAAAACTTTGGCCGACTGGAGACTCCTCGGAAAGGGTCCACCGTTCACCAGAGTAGGAAAATATGTGCGCTACTACCCAGACGGCATCAGGGAATGGCTCTCGCAATCGGAGCCGTGATGCCCACTTTTGACACCCATTTACCTTGCTAAGGATTCATCAGTGGCGTACATCGAAGATCGCTGGATGCGGCAGAAACGTGACCCAGTCACGAGAGCAAAGCTGGTCGACAACAGGGGAAACCCGCTCATGGAGCGGACTGATCGGTATGGAAGCGGACAGAGGTACCGAGTTCGCTGGATCGACAAGAACCAAGATGAACAGTCCCTAGCCTTCCCCGACAAGGCCTTGACCCAGGCGCGCGAGTTCGCCGACAAAGTCGGACATGCGATCCGCTCTGGAGCCTTCATCGATCCTCGCGCCGGGGACATCACAGTCACGCAGTGGGCCAAGGTATATGTCAAGGGTCGATCTCAAGACGAGTCGAGCCAACTATCCTTAAACAGCCTTATCAGTAACCAGGTACTTCCGTTCCTGGGCAACTACTCGCTCAACGAGGTCGACGAAACAGAGATTCGCGAGTACAAGCACTGGCTCGCTAACCACTCAACCATCTCGATCAACTATCAAGCCGACGCCTGGGAGACCTCGAGTCTCATGTTCGACGCGGCAGTAGATGCACGAAAGATCGACCGAAATCCTTTTAACAGCAAGTCGATCCCCGGCCCCAAACGTCAGATGACACTCATCACGCCGTGGCCCGAATCCAAGATGCACGCCGTCGAGCACGGCCTCTCGCCTCGAGGAAAGATCAGTGTTCCACTGGGTGCGGGCCTCGGCTTGCGCATCGGTGAAATGCTCGCCTTTTCGCCTGACTTCATCGATAGAGACAGGATGCTCTATCGATGTGCACGACAGCTTATCTACAGGACAGGAGTCCTCAAATTCAAGCTCCCGAAGGGTCATAAGGAGCGAGACATACCCATCAGCGCCGGTCTTCTCCAGCGCATCGACGAGTACTGCGACGTGTTCGAACCCGTAGAGGTGACCCTTCCCTGGGCGGAGAGGGATGGAGTTACCGACATGACCGTCCGACTCATGATCACCAATGCGTCCAACGGGCCGTGGCGCGCGAGCATGTGGACCGATGAAGTCTGGAAGCAGGGGTTTCGAGACGGCGGGGTCGAGTACCGCCCCCGCAAGGATGGAACACACGCCCTCCGGCATCTCTACGCCTCCTACCTGCTCTCACAGGGCGTCAGCATCAAGGAACTCGCCGCGTTCCTCGGCCACACTAGCGAAGGTTTCACCTTAAAACGATATGTTCACCTGCTGCCGTCGGGCTACGACCGGGCCCGCTTGGCTGTCGACGCGATGTTCCCTCCGACAAGAATCCTCTCCGCTGTGCAGTCGCCCAGCAGGGTCCGGATTGCCGGGCGACGGGCAGCCGGTATTCGTCGCCCCAACTAGCACATCAGTAGCCACGCCCATGTGGATCCGCTCCCCCGTGGCTGCCAGGCTTGGGTAGGGCCTGCAATGCGGCTGGCCAGGGATTTCGGCAAGATCTCGTCGAATCCTGACGGGTGCAGGTTCGAGCTCACCACCAACGCGCGTCGTTCGTAGGCGGCGTCGACCACGCGGTGGGCCCCTTAGGCGGCGTCGGGGTTGACGGCGATCATGCCGATATCGTCGATGATGGTCCGGTCGGTGCGGATCAGCCGGGCCAACGCGCAGGTGACGGAGTGGTCGACGCTGGCCGGCATTGAGAGCCGTGGCCCCCATCCACCACAACCGCAAACCCGGCTCCGCGATCCACAACCGAAACTCCCGCTGCGGTCCCGGCCGCAGCCGCCGATTCATATGCGTAACCACCCCGCAGGTAGAGCGTTCGCCACCAGTGACCCCCTCCCTGCGCTCCGCCGATGCAGCACATCCACGCGAACCTTGCCGCTCGACCACGCCACCAATTCCTCGATCTTGGGCAGGTACTCGTCGATCGGACGAACCCGGTGCTCTCGCGCAAGCGCGCTGCCCGCAGAACCAGGTACAGCGCGACCGTGATGGCCACACCCCGCCAAACCTCCCGCGACGCGGTAACTCCCAGTGACGTCATCAGCCTCGCGGAACTCCTTGGTGTTGTTCACATCGCGCGGCCTGGCCGCACGTCAACCTGGACGATCTACCGGTTATATATCTGCCATTCACGGGGAATCCTGTGGCGCCCAGCGAGGCCATATCTGGCCGACTAGGAGGAGCATTCACTGCCCGCGGACATCTTTCGTGACCACACTCATGGTTAACCTAGTTCGGGGTAGCAGGGAAGCACTCGTAGAGCTACTGTCAACATGGGCTCAACGAACCCCCGGACCACGCTGAGCGGGCTCCAGACCGAAGCGAGACCAAGAACCGGCGACTGCATGCTTTTGCAAGCGGCCCAGATTCCCCCCAGGGATCCATTGTGGACGTTCGCGACAGCTAACACTGCAGGTAACGTGAACGTCCAGGCGACGGCCTACGTCCCGCTTTTACTTGTGCGACATGATCCCGAACGCCGAGCACTGGCGGGTCTCCGTGCACGAGGCGCAGGAACTCCAGCACGCCATCATGGGTTACCTGCCCGGCTACGCGACGCCGCGGATCGTCTGCGACGTGCCGTATGTCGGGAAGCGCTGGGTGCACCAGCTCGCCGAATACGACCGCGAGCTCGGGATCTCGTACTGGACCAAGAACTACCGGACCGGGATCGAGCACGAGGACCCGGAGGCCTTGCAGCGCAAGTACCCGTACTACGACCCGATCTCCACGCTGCCCGAAGCCGGTCAGCGCTGGTGGCGCGAGCAGCCCTGACCGGCCAGCTCGTCAGGCAGGTTCGCGAGGGGCGTTCAGGCTCACGTGCGAGCTTTGAACGCCCCTCTGCCGCGCAGGCGGTAGTGCTGGTCAGAACCGGTTGCGACAGGGGTGAGTCACTCGGTCACGGTCCGAAATGGACATACGGGGCCCAGATGGCCGGGTTGCGGGGGGCCGAGTCGCGCAAGGCGCGCACGGTGCGGTGGAGCAGGAGTGCGGTGTCGTCGAGACGCAGACCCGAAGGTCCGAGCAGTCCGGTGTACATCATCTCGGTCACCTCGGCCGCGGTCCGGTCCGTGATGGTCCACAACGTCGCGATCACCTGCCGGTAACCCGCGAGCTGGAGCGCCGCGGCGAGGTGGATGGCCTCGTCGGGCAGATTCGTGCCACCGATCGCCGTACTGCAGGCCGACAGGTAGGCCAGTTCGGCGTGCTCGAGATCCAGTTCGGCGACCTCGAGCACGGTCAGTGGTCTGTCCCACAGATAGAGGCTGCCGGTCGACGGTTCTTGCAGGTTTTGCCCGCCGTGGCAGGCGAAATGTGCGTAGGCGTGGGTGCGCAGGTCGGCGGTTGTCGCAGCGTGGGTGGCGGTGTCGGCGACCCGCAACGTGCCGTTGAGCGAGGGCACACGAGAAATGAACTCGGCTTCCGCCCGAGCGCCGGGCAGAGGGCACATGTCCGGGTTACCGGGAACCGGCGGGGTCTCCGGCATGCCGACCACGAGGATACGTCGGTCGACGGGCTTGACAGCGCTCGCGGTGTTCGCCTTCGCCAGCGCGCGCAGTGTCGGTGTGTAGGACGACACCGCGCGGTCGATCACCGTGCGTCCGGCGGGAGTGTCGGCCGGGTCGTGGTAACCGGCGGCGTGCAGCGGGAGCAGGGTCAGTGATCCGGTCGGGCACCACCACAGTCGTGGCAACGGCTCATCGTGCCCGGTGTGGCCCAAGCGGGTCAGCACCGGATCGGCGACGGTGTCCCACAACCATTCCAGGGTCGCGTGCACCGTTTGTTTGGCGCCGGTCGTGGCGAGGTCGCCGGGTCCGCCGGGGTTTTCCAGCAGCTTCAACGCCCGCAGGTATCCCTCTGCCCGTCGTCCGGCCTCCACGTACGACAGGTCAGGCAGTGGGACGTGGTCGACGTCGCGGTCCCGGTGCACGATCAAGGCGTCACATCGGGCTTCGTCGACGTTGATCAGGACGACGGGACCGTCGGGCAGGCCCTCGCGGAGGGTGGCCAGCGGCGGGATCCGCAGTAGGTATTCCAGTCCGGGTAAGGCGCGTGCTTCGGCGAGTAGCCGGTCCCAGTCCTCGGCCAGCTTGATCCGGTCGGACTGCATACGCTGGCTCGGGTCGCTCCACGGATCGGTCGTGGCGGCGGCCTCCGGAATGTCGGGCGCGGTCGTGGCCGCCAGCTTCGTCGCCACGGCGCGCAGGCGATCGTGCAACGCGAGGTCACGTTCCCGCAGCGTCGACAGGTCGTCCTTGGTCTGCAGTGCCTGCGACCACAACACGGAGCGGCCCTGCTCGAGCAGTTCCACCGCACGGCCGGGGTCACCGGCCTCCAGCGCCGCGGCGGCGGCCGCCCTGGCCAGGCCTTCCCACATCGTCAGCCTGCGCTCGCGCGCGTCGCGTTCGATGCCGTGCCAGGCCACATGGGGCAGCAGCGCGACAGCGACGCCGAAGGCCTCCGTAGCGGAGGCCCAATCGCGGTGCCGGACGGCCGACTCGGCCCACAATCTGGCCGCGGCCGCCCGATACGTCGGTGCGGCAGCGGGAGATTCGACCGCCGTTCGGTAGGCCGCGACCGCGGCGTCGACGTCGCGCCGGCCTTCGACGCGCCTGCGCTCGTGCAGCCTTCCCAACGTCACCCAGGCCACCGCGACTCGCGGGTCACCGGCGCTCATGCTGTCTATCGCCCGTCTGGCCGACTCGATCGATTCGGCCGCGTCCGCGTCGTCCCCACCGCGGTCGTACCGGGTGTGCAGCACGGTCGAGAGGCTGAGGACGCACAGCGGGTACATCGAATGCGCGACGTCGGTGATCGCGATCGCCTCCCGGACGAGTGCGACAGCCCGGTCCAGTGCGTCCCGGCTCGGACGCCGGTCACGGCGGGTGCGTAACAGTCCAGCCAGGTTCAGCAGGATCTCTCTCCGGTTCGGGCTCTGGGGCGTGCTGCGGTCCACCGCCTCGTTCAAGGCCGCGACCGCGGCGTCGAGGTCCGCGGTGTCCTGCTTTTCCAGGTACCGGATGTGCAGCGCGGTCCCGAGGTTCATCAGGCACATCGACACCGCCGGATGGTCCGACGGCGCGGACGCGACGGCCGATCGCCCGGCGTCCACGGCGGCGTCGAGGTCAGCGGCCGAGCCGAGCAGGCCAGCCCGCGTCCGTAGCGCGTTGGACAGGTTGGTCAGCATGACGGGCCGCATGATGTGCCCGGGATGGGCGTCCTCCGCCGCCTCGAACAACGCGTCGATGGCGGCGTTGAGGTCGGAAACCGTTCCGGTCCGATCGAAGCGGGACCACAGTGCCAGTCCCAGCGTCATCAGGTTGACCGCCGAAGCGACGTGCCAGTTGGGCGCGCGGGCGGCCTCGCGCCCCAGGTCGACGGCTGCGTCGAGGTCGTCGAGATCGCCGGTGGCCAGCGATCTGGTCAGCAGACCGGCGGCCAGTGCGGTGAACTGGGCACTCCGTTCGGCCGGTGTCGTGCCCGGCAGGGTCGTGGCGCGCTCCGCGGCCTCGATGGCCTCGTCCAGATCGGCGGACTCCGCCAGGATGCTGTACCGGCCACGCAATGCGTGCGCCAGCTCGGACAACGCGTTCGCCGTTATCGCGTTGTTCGTGCCCGCGGCGGCCACCCCGCGGCGCAGCACCTCGATCGACTCGGTCGCCACCCCGACGTCGCCGGTCCGCTCGAACCGCAGGGCCAACAGGGTGCCCAGCGTGATCAGTGCGTACGCCCGGTTGGTCTCCTCGTCCTGGGTGCGCGGGACGATCTCCCTGCCGATCTCGATCGCTTCGGCGAGCAGAATCTCTTCTCCGGAGTTGAGAAAACGCAGGCGCAGCGTGCTCGCCAGGAAGATCCCGGCCGTGTTCCGGCCCGGGCTCGCCACGGGTAGCCCGTCAGCCGCGACCCGCAGCAATTCACTCGCCTCGGCGAGCGCGACCTGGTCGTTCGACCACTGCCCGTGAAGCGACAGCGCGATTCCCAGCATCATGCTGACTTGAACCTTCTGGTCGCGCGATCTGGCCGACGCGAGGCCTGGCCGCAGCACCGCGATCGCCTCGTCCAGATCCACGATCGAGGCCGTGGCCTGGAAACGGGCCCGGAGGGCATAGCCGAGATAGAACCGGAGCGTCGGCAGATCCGGACTGTCCGGCCGGGCCCGGCCGAGCACCGACCGCAGTGCTTCGACGGCCTCGGTGAGATCGGCGGAGTCGCGGGCCCACTCGTACCGGTCGGTCTGTGCGGCCGCGACATTACCCGCCAGCAGCAACGCGTCGGGGTTTTCCCGCAGTGCTGCCTTCCCCCTGTCGATCGCCTCGGTCAGTGCGCTCTTGTCGCCGTGGCGGAAAAACCGGATGCGAAGCACCTGGACGAGGTTGTTCACGAGCATGAGCCGGTTCATCCCGGTCGCGTCCGCCAAAGCGGACCGCAAGGTCGTGGCCGCCGCCTCCAGGTCGGCTTCGGCACCGGTGTTCTCGTAGCGGGATATGAGCGCGTTGCCCAGGGTGAGGGTGACCGACACCTTCGGAACCACGCCGGGTGGTGTCGCCGCGTGGCAGGCTTCTATGGCTTCGGTCAGCTTCCCGGGGTCGCGCTCGGAGGTGGCTGTCGAGCTGAGGATCGCGGCAAGAACGCCGAGTATTCGATAGCGACTCGAGTCGCCCGAGCCGGTAGCGGCGAGCGCCGAGCGGATCAGCCGGGTCGCCGTCTCGCTGTCGGCAGGCTCGCCCCTGGCGTCGAAGCGTTGCAGGTGCGCCAACGCGGCGTCCGCCCGCAGGTCGGGCAGTCGGGGATCGTCCGCGGGCAGGGTCTCGACGACCCGGCACAACGCGGCGACGGACTCGTCGAGGTCGGCGGGGTCCGGATTCCTGCTGTATCGGAGGCTGAGTGCGTCCGCGAGCGCGGACAAACACTGCGTCAACGCCGGGGCGTCGGGAGCCAGCGGCACCGTCGCCCGCAGCGTCTCGATCCGTTCGTCGAGATTCGCGGCCCGGCCTGTGCGCAGGAAGCGCCACCGCAGCAGTTCCGCCAGCTGCCAGAGCTGCTGGCCGCGAATCACCGTGTCATCGGGGATGCCCTGCGCGGCCGCTCTCGTTGTCTCGATGGCTTCGTCGAGCTCACCGTCATCGATCTCGCCGTCGGCGTCGGCCAGTTTGACCGCCTCGTACAGCACCATCGACAGGGCCGTGAGCATCGGAGCCCGGCCGAGCGGACCGCCTGCGCCGGCCGTCTTCGCCTCACGAAGGACGTCCACGGCTTCCCGGAGGACCTCCTCATCACCGGAGGCCCGGTACTGGCGGCGAAGTGCCTCACCGAGGGACAGCAGCGCGGTCCCCCGAAGCGGGCTGTCCGCGGGCAGTGCCGCCAAGGCCGCTCTTGCCGCACGTGTCACCTCGGCATGGCCCGCGTCATCGGCTCGGAGCACGGTCGTCAGCGTGGCCTCGACCGCCCACCTCAGCGGGTGGCCTTCTCCAACGGCCGCGTCGGCCTCCCTGGCCAGAGTGATGGCTTCGGCCAGATCGGCCTTGTCCGGACCATCAGGTGTGGTGAACGCCGAGGCGTACGAAAACCGGGTCTGGAGTGAGCTTGCGAGATTGAGCAGCGCGGGGACATGCGACTCGCAGCCCTCGGGGAGCTTCCGCAGCGCCTCCCGCAGGTACCGGACACTCTCCGCGATGTCGGTGGCATCGCCCGTACGGACGAACCTGACCCGCAGGGCACTGCCTCGCAACAGGAGTGCTTCACCGAATGCCGGGTCGTCCGAAGCGCAGCTTGCGAGGACTTCCCGGGTCACCTCGACGTACTCCTCCACCACGGCGAGCGGACCGCCGATATTGCAATGGGTCTCCAATGCCAAGGCGAGCTGCGACAGACAGGCGACGCGGTCCGGGTCACCGGACGGCAAAGACGACGCCACTTCGCGCAGGAGCACCGTGCTGTCGGTGAGGTCCCGTTCCCGCCCACGGATGCCGAACCGGGTGAGCAGAGCGAGCCCGAGGGGAAACCGGACCGCCGAAGCGATCGGGTGCTCGGCCGACTCGAGTGCCGCGCGGCCCACCGCGACGGCATCGTCCAGATCCGCCTCGGCGGCCGTCCATTCGAAGCGCTGGTTCAGCAGCGTCATCAGATTGAACAGGTGCGCCGGACGGTCGACCTCACCGCCGGCGTCGACGGCGGCTCGACACGCGGCTATCCCCAGGTCTGTCAAGCCGGGATCCGCGGCCGTCAAAGCGGCGTCGGCGATCACCGACGCGTAGAACGGTCCGAGTTCCGCGGGCGTCAATCCCCGATAGCGGTTTTCCTGAAGCCAGCCGAGCACCGGTGGTGGCACCACACCGGGGAAGGATTCGGCAAGCGGGGCGAACAGTTCCGTACAGATCTGGATGTCAGGTCCGATACCACCCGGTGGCAGGGCGCAATGCCGCAGCCAGTGCAGCATTCCGAGCTCTCGAAGCATCTCGGGAGGCAAGCTGCTACCGATGACGGGCACGACCAAGCGAGCGGCGTCCGCCACGGCCTCGGGTGTGATGACCTCGTCGGATTCGTTTGTTTCCAGGCAACGCCGGATGCGTTCCAAGAGCGAGATGCCCACCCCTCCCCCTCGCCACCCACTACGGTGCGGTAGACGATTCAGGATGGCACAAGGGAGGGGCGAAGTGGCGGCGTTCGACGAGGGACAAGCGCTCGTTCTGTGGTGCACCGCCATGCCGGATCTGCGCCGGGCCGCCATCGCCGGCCGGTGGACCGACCGGTTGGAACGAACCGCCTCCCGTGTGCGCGCGGGTGGTTCGGCGTTGGACGCGTGCCGGCAGTTCGACCTGCTCGATGCCGAGTCGGCGGAGCCGACCAGGAACGCGGGCACTCCGGACCGCATGCCCGTATATCCCAGCACGCGGAGCCCTCGCCTGCCACGGACCGGACGCGGCGAGTACGGCTGCCCGCGCGGGTTGTGCATGCGCCACGACCATCGGGACGACAACGGGCACCCGCCCGTCTGCGCCTTGTTCGACAACGAGCCGATGCTGCCGACGGGCGCGACGCCGTGAACCCCTTCTTATCCTCTCTGAGCGGCAAGCTCGCCGAGCGATGGGTCGCGACCCTCGTGCTGCCGGGGGCGCTGTTCGTCGCCGCGGCGGTGTGCGCGGTCCGACTGGGCCACCGTTCCGCGTTCGACCTTGTCTCGGTGATCGGCTGGATCGTGCGGGAGGCGCCGCGCGTGCCGGTCGCGGCGACGGCGGTCTTCGTGCTGGCCGGTGCCACAGCGACGGCCATGGCCGCGCAGGCGGTCGGCAGTCTGGCCGAGGCGGTCTGGACCAGGCCGTGGCGCGGGCCTGCTGCCTGGCTCGCACGGGGATTGGTGGCCGTACGCGGCAGGCTCTTCGATCGAGCGGCGGCCAGGGCGGGGGTGGACCCGGTAGCCGCCTACCGGCCACGGCATCCGGCCTGGATCGGCGAGCGGTTCCGGCTGCTGAACGCCCGGATCTCCGGGCAGTACCACGGACTCGATCTGAGCTTGGTGTGGCCGCGCTTGTGGTTACTGGTCCCGGAAACGGTCCGCACTCCAGTGCAGGCGGCCGAATCCCAGTTCAGGTCGGCGACCAGGCTCGTCGGCTGGGGCGTGCTGTACCTCGGCCTAGGGATCCATTGGTTTCCCGCGGCGCTGGCCGGAATCGGCACCATCGCGGTGGGGTGGAGCCGGGCCCGATCCACCACCGCGACACTCACCACGTTGATCGAAGGCACCGTGGACACCCATCTCGACACGATCGTCACCGCTCTCGGCCACACCATGCCGGCCGCGGGCTTCACCGGCGATCTCGCCCGCCGGATCAACGACCGGCTGGCCAAGGGCGACTGACCACCGCCGAACGGTTTCAGCCGAAAGTTCACGGAGCGCACAGCCCGTGCGGAATGTCCATATTGGACAGACATGGCGGGCGCCTCACCACTCGCGTTGATTCGGCAGGCCGCGTGGTCACTGCCCGGCGTAGCGCTTGGCGAGCTCCTTCTCACGGGCGGCGGGCCAGGGGCAGCGGATGTCGCCCTGGGTGGCGGCGAAGAAGAGTTCCATGTGCACGTGCCAGGCGGCGAGGGATTCGGGGCCGTGTGCGTTCTCTTGGAAAAGGGTCACGGTGGTGCCCTGCAGGTGTTCGTGGTGGAACTCCCAGCGCACGACGCCCTGTGGAATGCCGTCCTGGAGCCACTCGTACTCCAGCAGGTGGGGTGCTTCGGAGCGGGTGAGCCTGCCCGGGGTGATGCCGGGGTGGGCGGCGCGGGTGGGAACGGTGTCGGTGGTGCCTTCGGTGAGGAGGGTCCAGACGTTGTCGAGCGGGGTCCAGACGAGGTCGCGGGCGAAGTGGATGCCATCGGAATTGTCGGTGCCCTCGTCGAGGCCGAACTTCGCGATGTAGTGCTCGATGCGCGAGAGCCATTCGGTGGGTGGCTCGAACTCGGTGCCGTCGGCGTGGGCGACCAGGGCGTCCAGACAGGTGATCCAGCCGGGGACGTCGCGGCCGGCGGAGAGCTTCGACGAGACCACGGCGGTGAACACCAGCAGGCAGCCGTCCGCCTGCGGGAGAATCTCGAAGCGCAGCACGTCGTTCGCCCAGCGGAAGGCGAAGACCTTCGGCGGGTCGGACTCGAGCAGTTCGCCCTCGCCGCCGTCGGCGTCGACCGGGGCGGCTTCCGGGAACGTGAAGCGCAGGGTGCGGCCGTCGATCGTGACCTCGGCCGGGAACCAGTGCTTCATTTCGGCCGGTTCGGTGACCACCCGCCAGACCTTCTCCGGTGAGTGCCGCAACCGGCGCTCGAAGCGCAGCACGGGCTTGCCCTCGATCATCTGCAGTTCCGCGTCCACGGGTCAGTCCCCTTCGATCTCGTCGAGCCGGCGTTCGAGCGCGTCCAGGCTCTTCTCCCACATCGCGCGGTAGGGCGCGAGCCAGGCCTCGACCTCCGCCAGCGGGCCCGGGTTGACGCGGTACCAGCGGCGCTGGGCGTCCGTACGCACCTCGACCAGGCCGGCCTCGCGCAGCACCTTGAGGTGCTTCGACACGGTCGGCTGGGTCAGCGTCAGCCGGTCGACGAGGTCGCCGACCGGCTGTTCGCGTTCACGCAGCAGGTCGAGGATCTCCCGGCGACTCGGATCCGCCAGCACGGCGAAGGTAGATGCCATGACAGCAATATAGCCGAAGTGGCATATGCGTGCTCGGTACGCCTGTCACGTGGGCTCGACGCGACGGTTCAGTTGTTCAGGCGGACGGCCACCTCCGTGGCCCGCCCGAGCGGACTCCACCTCGGACCGAGACCCGGCTACAGCGAGCTCGGCGAGTCGCGTCGTGTGAGACCGGTACATCAACGCTCAGAGGAGATAGGTGACCTCGACGAGCAGGCCCGCGCCGTCGCCGGTTTCGTGGGTGTTTTCGTCAGCCGGTGCCTCCGTGCCGCCCGCGGAGCCATCTATGGCGCCGATCGTGAACCAGTCGGTGATTCCCGCTGCATCATGGGCGTCAAGGCACCGTCAGGTATCACGATCGCCCACGGGATCGCCTTGACGGGGAATGGTGGCGCGGATGACCTGGCGGGATCGGACAACCGACCAGTGGTGGCCGCGAACGTATCGCCGAGGGCGTCGGCCGATGTCGGCATAGGTTGCGGGGCTGACCGGGACGGGCACGTAGGACGCCGGCGCCGTCGGGCAGCTGCACCTCAGACGCTCCGGCTGCCGATGCCCGAGTAAGCCAAAGGACCAGGTTGGTGCACCCCGTTGGTGGGCGCACCAACCTGGCAGAAGTCGATGACTAAGCCTTTGTCCCCGTCCATACGAGTGGACTGTTTCCATTTTCCGGGTCGATCATCATGATCGTTCGTCCCATTTCGACCGCGGCCCTGACCGCGCCGCTGAGAGCCGAGTAATCCGTATAGACTCCTCTGCCGCCGGGGGCTATTTTGACGAACTGCTCGTGACTGAATCCCTTGCCGATTGTCCGGCCTATCCAGTTGTTGTGCAAGTCCATCAACCCCCGATTGTCGGCGTTGCCCTCCTCCATCTCGTGAGCGTCGGTGAACTTCTTCGCATCCGCCTCACCGAAGTATACCGTCAGCAGGGCACTCCAATACGCATGCTGAAACGCGTTTCCGATGGCTCCGTCCTGCGTAGCATCTTCACCGTTTCCATAGTCATACGATTCTCCGAAAAGTGCCTTTGTCGTGTTTATGGCCTCAAAGTAGATCTCAACATATCTGCCCTTCTTTTCGTTGGACAACCCCTCGATCAACGCCTTTTCCGCAACGGTAACCGGGATTTTGTAGTATGTCGTTTTCGGCGGCCCGTTGAGTAGCGGAAATTCGTCCCTGAACTGGTGATTAATTCTGGCCATTTCAGTGTCGTCGAGTGGCCCGACTCCCGGGGTGCGCTCGGAAGGACTCTTCCCGGTGGGGTCAGTCAGGATGACCGGGTTGTTGTGCACGTAGGTGTGGGTGGCGAGGTTGCGGGGGTTGGTGATGCCACCCGCGACGTTGGAGTCCAGGTACTCAGGCAGCGCTGGGTCCGCGCTCGCCCAGAGTTGCGTTCTCGGGTTGTAGTAGCGAGCACCGTGGTAGTAGAGGCCGGTCTCTTCGTCGAGCTCCTTGCCGGTGAACTTGTACGGCGTATCGCTCTGGCCTGCCTGTTCCTCCACCCAGGTTTCGCCGAACGGCATGTACTCGAGGTGTTCGGTGACGTTGCCTTGCCTGTCGGTGACGTACCCGGAGGAGCCGAGGTGGTCGGTGTGGAAGTAGGACTGGGTGTTTTCGGGGTCGCCGGCCGCCACGGTCTTGGTGGTGAGGCGGCTGTCGCCGATGAAGATGTGCTTGAAGCCGGTCCCGTTACGTTCGCTGTAGCCACGGTTGGGATAGAGCGACAGGCCGTCGCCCTGTTTGATGACGCGTTCGCCGGCCGCGTCGTAGGTGTAGGCGACGGTGGCGTCCTGGCAGCCTCCCGGAGTTTGAGGGACTGTCGCCGTGGTGGTGTCCTGGTTGCAGGCGAGCCGGTTCTCCTCGTCCCAAACGTACTGGCGTCGTTTGCCGTCCGAGGCGGTGTTCACCGTGTCGGTGAGGTTTCCGCTCGTGTCGTAGGCATGAGTGATCGGGCCGACCTTGCTCGGTGCGTGGGGTTTTCCGCTCCCGTAGTCGTATTTGTAGTCGTAGCTCCCAGCAGCCTCGATCGGCCCGGTGGACAGCGGGCCTAGCGACGCCGGGCCCCCTCCGCCGCCACCGACCGGCGACACAGGACTGGACCCGCGGTTCAGCGCCGCCGCCTGAGTGGTCGTGCCGGTGATCTCGTGGTGCTGGGTCTTGCCGGTGGTGTTGTGGATGGAGTCGTAGCTCAACGCCAGGGTGTACTTGTCCTGCTGGTTGCTCTTGGTCGTGTACTGGCCGCTGGCGGAGGTGAGCTGGTACAGGTCGTCGTAGCCGAAGGTCTGGCTGCTCGGACCACCGATCGTCGGGTTCTGTGGCGTGCTGTTGGTCAGCTGCGTGATGTTGCCGACGTTGTCGTAGGTGTAGCCGAGGTTCTGGAACTCGGTGGCCCCCGGCGTCTTCGACTTCAGAGTGGCGAGCCTGCGGTCGGCCTGGTCGTAGGTGTAGGTGGTACGTACTCCGTTACCGGCTTGCTGCAGCACCTTCTGGCCGAACTTGTCGTAGTCGAGGCGACCAAGATAGACGTAGTCGGTTCCGTTCTTGGTTCCGGTGGCGCGGGTGACCTGGCCGCCGGTGTCGTAGTCGTAGCGGAGCAGCTCGCCGTCCGGATAGGTCATCTGCAGCACACGGTTGAAGGCGTCGAAGCGCCACCCGGTGGTGTAGCCGCGGTCAGCCTGCCCGGCGATCTTGATGGTGCGGGTCTCCCGGGTGGTCTCGCCCAACGGGCCATAACCACGAGTGAGGGTCCCGGCCCCATCGCGGATCTCGGTGATCCGCCCGGCGCCGTTGTCCGGCGCGCCAGATGCGCCATAGATGTAGGTGACGTTGTTGGCCGGGAAGGTCGGGTAGCGAACCGCGGTGAGGCGGCTGTGATCGTAGTCGTACTCGATCTGCTTACCGCCGGCGGTGATCTTCGCCGTCGGGTTGCCCGCCAGGTCGAAGCGCGTCTCGGTGCGGCCCGCATCGGGGCTGTCGAGCACCGTCCGGCGGCCGAGGGTGTCGTACTCGGAGCGGGTGGTGTTGTTCTTGTCGTCCACCACGGTGGTGATCTGCCCGAGCGCGTCGTAGCCGTAGCTGGTCCAGATCACCGGTTGTCCACCGGCCGGGTTGAACTCCTTGACCGCGGTGGTCTTCTCGCGCAGGTCGGCGTAGTTGCGCTTCTGTTTGCCGTTGCCGTCCGTCGCGATGGTTTCAAACCGGGTGACACCGGCGCGGTCGGGTCCGAATCCATAGGCCATGGCGGTCGTGACCTCGTCCGGCGCGACCGTCTTGACCGGCCGGTCCAGCACGTCGAACGAGGTGCGGGTAGGCGCCACGGTGTCGAAGGCGGCATTGAACGTGGTGCTGCCGTCACCCTTGGGCTCGGTCACGGGGTGATACTGCTCCACCACGCGGCCGGCGAAATCGACCTTGGTGCGGCCGGAGACGGTCATGACCTGGTCGGGGGTGTCACCGGGATTGTTCGCGACCGACGCGTCCTTCTTGGTCTGGAGAACGCGTTTGAGACCGTCGGTGAAGGTGACGGTGTCGATGGTGTCCTCACGGACACCCGTGGCATCACGGTCGAGGTGACGCGTGGTGGCGTACGGAACGGTGGCTTCGGGGTGATAGTCGAAGTCGATCGTGACCTTGCCCGACCCGATCTCGTACGGACCGGTGACGGTGTCCAACCGGCCCACGCTGTCGTAGGCGCGCAGCACCTGTTGGCCGTTCTGGTCGGTGGTGCGGTCCGGTTGCCCGTACTTGAGGTTGTGCGTCGCGCCCGACCGCAGCCCGAAGCTGTCCACAATAGACTCGATGTGGACGCCGACGAGCGTGTCGTAGCCGTACTCCAGGCGGTACCGCTGACCGGACTTGCCTGCCGGTTTGGTGACCGCTTTGAGGTTCCCGTCCGGGTAGTACTCCAGGTCGGTGTCGGCCGATGTGGTGCCGGTGAGGTACGCGCGGACCTGCCGTACCGTACCGGTCACACAATCCACTGTGGATTCCCTGTGTCGCGACAGGTCGGCGCCGCCGCGCTGTTCGAGCAGATTCGCGGTACCGACCAGGTTGCGCGCCCGGCAGGCCGGGTCGGACGCGGTGTAGCCGTAGGTGGTCTCCACGTCGTCGGCGACGCCTTCGTCGGCGGCGTCGAACGAGCGGATCAAGTTGCCGAAGTCGTCGTACGACATTTCGGTGTAGGAGGACTTGCCAGGGTTCTCGGCACCTTCGTAAAAGCGTTTGTCCACCCGGGACAGAGCTGCGAACACGCTGCCCGGTGCGGTGTCGCGTAGCTGATAGGTGTTGACGGTTTCGGTGAACGGCCGTCCCGCACCGTCGGTGCCGAGGGTGCGAGCGAGCAATCCGCGGGTATACGGGCCGTCGGTGCGGTACTCGTCAGTGGTCGAGCGATAGAGCGCCTCGGCAGCGCCAGGGTCACGCTGTTCGGTGACGACCTTGCCGAAGCCGTGGAACTCGCGTTCGAGTCGGTCGTACTTCCCTTGTTCGTAGCGATAGGTGGTGAGCTGGGTATCGGCTCCGTCACCGCGATGACCGTCGGACACGCTGGCGCGGGACAGCACCCAGCGGGACTCTGGCGTCGCCTGCGTGTTACCGGTACGGGTGTAGTCCAGATCGATCTTCCCTCCCAACGGCCGCGTCACCGTGCGGAGCAGGTTCGTGCGGCCGGTTTTGTTCACCGCGACCAGCAGCTCGTTGTCCCGGGTGGATTTGACATGGTCGGCCAGGCCGTCGCCGTTGATGTCACGCAGGCCGATCTCGGCACGGCTGATGCTCGAGGAGGCGTTGACGCCGGGGTTGAACACGAAGGTGCCGACCGGGGTGGGGACTGGGAACGTGAAGTAGACACCCGCACCGAGGGTGGCGTTCTTGTCGACGGCGATGTCGGTGAAGCCGCCGCGGAACGGAGTGGGCGCGTTGAAGCCGGTGCCGGTGTTGACGGCCACCTTGATCGGATTGGCGCCATCGGTGAAGACGCGGTCGGTGAGACCGTCGCCGTTGACGTCGAGCATGCTCGCGTTGGTGAAAGAAGTGCCCAGTTCGGCGGACAGTCCGCCGGCGAAGCCGTAGTTGTCGACATTGAAACCGAGGTTGACGCCGAGGTTGCGGGTGGAGGCGTCGTTGATCGGTCCCGCTGACCAGGGTTCCCTGGCGGCGAAGCTGTAGCCGAGGTTGAGCTGGGCGTCGCCGTTGGCGAAGACCTTGTCCGGCAGACCGTCGCCGTTGATGTCGACGAGGTCGACGCGGGTGTCGGACTCGCCGCCGCCGAGGCTGCCACCGATCCCGAGTGCCGGTTGGACCGGGCCGGAGGTGGCGGTGTTGTTGCTGCTGCCTGCCTCCGGAGCGGCCAGGCCCTGCGCACTGGCCAGTGTCGCGGCCTCACTGCCGGCGGAGTAGGACACGTTGCCGGACAAGGTGTCGGACTCGCGGACGTTGCCACCGAGCGTGCCACGTCGAGCGCCGAGCCCGCCGTTCATGTCGGTGAACTGGATCTCCTTGGCGCCGACGACATCGGGAAAGCGGTCACCGTTGAGGTCGACGTAGTCGACGGAACCCGCGGTGATCCCACCGACGACCGTGCCCCCGAACGGGCCGGCGGACAGCGTGCCGGACACCTGACCGGTCACGCCGCGACGCATCACGGTGCGGTCACCGGCGACATCGGCATCGGTGACCACGTCGATGGTGTCCGCGCCGAGCCGGGAACTGGTCGCCATGGTGGAGGTGAACCAGGACGACTCGTCCTGCGCGGCCCAGCCGCCTTTTGCCGGGTTCGGTGCGAAGATCGCCAGCCGGGGCATGGTGATCCGGGGGTTCGCGGCGAACGCCGGGATGTCGGCTTCCTTGGGTTCCCGGGGAAGGGCGTCCTTGAAGCTCTGGTCGATCGCGAGTTCGGCCTGCTTGATGGGCTGGGTGGCGCGGTCGCGGTTGGCCTGGTAGCCGATCACACCCCAGCCGCGGTAAGGCTGCGGGAACGCACCCTGCTGAACGGAGCCGTGTGCCGCGCTCGGCGCCGGGCTGAACGTCGGCCATGGGGAAGAGAGGTCGTAGGTGACCTTCGCGGACTGTTCGGCGATCAAGCCGAACAGGTAGGGGTCCGTTGTGGAGTGGTCGAAATACAGCTCGTCGCCCTCGGTGACCTGGACGATCACGTCCAGGTTCTGGCCGGGCGAGCCGTACTGCCCGTTGACGATGTCGACGACCCGCTTCCCCAGCAGCTGGTCGCCGCGTTTCTTGACGGTGAACGCGATCTTGGTCGCTCCGGGAAAGCCGAAGTTGAGCTTCACGCCCGGCCGGACCCGCAGCTTTCCGGTCTTGGTCACCTTGTAGGTCTGCTGCGGCGCCTTGAGGGTATCCGCGGGATACATGTCCACGTCGAACGGCGGGCTGATCACCAGGCTCGGCTGCCCCTTGTCATCGACAAGCGACTCCACCCCCGGCGCCTCCGTGTAGTGCGCTTTCGGCACCCACGACACTGCGGAAACGTCGATCGGTGAGTCGCTCTTGATGTGCCAGGACATCTTCTCGAACTGGCTGACCGGGAGGTTCATGTCGATCGTGGTGGTCCCGGTCGACCCGGCAGGCAGGACCTTGCGGAACACCTCCGCCGGCGCGTGTACCCCGTTGCCCTTCGTGATCACCACGGTCACGTCGTCCGAGGTCGCTTTGTGCTTGACCACGTCGCCGGTCAGCTGAAGCTTGCCGGTCACCGGCACCATCACCTGCGACGAGCGGCCGCCGAGCGTGAAGTCCGCGGACGCGCGGAACACGGTGTTCGCCATCCCGTTCACGTCCGTACCGGCCGCCAGGTCGGTGTAGGTGATCGTCGGATCCCACGCCACCGTGTCGTACTTTCCGTCCAGAATGGACTGTGTGCGGAAGTAGAGCGCGTCGCCCTTCTTCACCGCGATCGCCGACACATTGGCCGGGGTGAACTCGGTGTGGTCGTCCGGACCGATTCGTTGCGCCCACAGCTCGGTGTCCTTGGCCTGGATGGTGACCCGCACACCGTCGGCCTTGGCGTACGCGGCGCGCGCGGGCGACGGGTCCACGGTCAGCTGCACCCGGCCGTCGACGCGGACGGTGCCGTCGAACGGCGCGACCCACCGGCGCACCGAGTCCAGCAGCGGCGAGTTGTCGACCTGCTGGTTGAACTGCGCGGTCTGGTCACCGACGATCTCGCCGGTCACCGCCCCGCCGCCGACCGGTGCCGGGGTGCGGGTGGAATCCGGGCTGTAGGCGGGCTGCCCATTGGCGTCCAGATAGCCGAACAACACGCCGCCGTTGTTGACCAGGTCGGTGATGCCGTCACCATTGACGTCGCTGAAGAACCGGTCCGACGTGGTCGTGGTTCCAACGAAGTCCAGCTGCGCGGCGATAGCGAGGACGAATGCCTCGACACCGATCGTGCCCGACAGCGTCCGCTCGGTCGAGATCCCCGGGAGGTCGCGCAACCTGATCGGCGTGTCACCGAACTTCGGTTCACCCCCCGGGGTGCTCAGATTGGGGCGGTAGTGCACTTCGTTGTTCTTGCGGAAAACCTTGTCCGGAAGGTTGTCGCCGTTCACGTCCACCAGCGCCGAGAGGCCATCGGACTGGCCGGCGTTGAAGCCGACCTTCAGTCCGACGCCACCCTGCTTGACCGGCAGTCCCTGCACGTTGTAGCCGGCGAACAAGTGCGCGCCGAACCCGACGGAGGTGTTCGCCGAGATCGCACTCGCCTCACCTTCACGGATGTTCACGCCCAGGTCGTCATCCGGGACCGACCAGCCGGCGGCGTCAGCGAACCCGCTGTAGTTGCCTGCCTGGTCACGCACCTCGTCGAAATACTCGAACGAGTGCGTGTTGAACAGCTTGTTGTCCTCACCGAATTGCGACACCGAGGCGAGGAGGGATTTCGCGTAGGCACCGGTCCGGTAGTTCAGTTCGTAGGCACGGATCAGCTGGTCGTCCAGCTTGACCTCCACCCGCCGCAGCAGATCGGCGGTCACCTTCTTGAACCCGCCGCGAGCGTCGATCTGCACATCGCCGCGGCGTGGCTCACCCCGGTCCCGGTCGCGCAGGAACGTCACCGAATACTTGCCCTCGGTCGCGCCATGTCCGGTGTAGGTGATCCGCCGCGGATACAGGGCACTGCCCGGCACCGTCGACTTCTCGGTGCCGCCGTCTTCCACCCGGGCGTAGTGGTAGCGCATCACGTTGTCGTTGGTGTCGCGGACCTCGCGTGCCGCCCACGTCGCCACGTGTCCCGCGGCATCGGTCAGCGAGGTGTTCTCGGCCCCGCCGAACACCGTGCGCGTGCCCGCCTTGTCAGTGACCTCCCACCAGTAACCGGCTGGATTGTCCCCGTGGCGCACGATCCGGTCGAACCGGCTCTCCACGCGGGCGTGGAATACCTTCTCCGCCGACCTCTTCTGCAACTCGCCCCGATGGGCGACCGGCGTGAGCTGCTCACCGTTCAGGAGATAGGTCTCGGTCTCCAGAGCCGAGTCGAACCGCGGTACTCCCCAGCGGGTGTCGACCGTGATCGCCGGCATGGCGACGTCCCACCCGACACCCAGCCAGCCGTTCGCGCCTGCGGAGCTGTAAGCCACTGCCAGCTTCGGCTCCAGGCCCGCCCGTCCCTTGGGCACCTCGAGCGGGTAGGACATCCGCGCATCGCCGGAGCTGTTCGCCGACGGTGGGGCGATCAGGTTTACCCCGGCCCCCGGATCGGCGGCTTTGATGTCCTTGATCTGATTCGGATCGAACGCCGTCCCCTCGGGATGCTCCGGAGCGGCCACCGCGCCATCCGCACCTGACGCCTGCCCCGCCACACGCATCGAGGCAGGCGGGCCCGCACTCGGGACCATCATCGCCACCAAAGCCAGGAACAACAGCACCACCACGGCCTTGTGGCGATGACGAACCGGACGAGCCCACACGAAGGCAGACATGCCCCCGACCCCCTCTGGATCAGCGAATTCGGTTACTTGGACCCGGCAATCCCTGTCTCGCAGGGGGTCGAGCGGTGAAGCGTGGACGAAAGACGTACGATCGAACGGTCGAAACGAACTAGTGCGTTCGGACGAATTCCCGTTGGGGCCGCGCTGATCCCCGCAAAAAGAGACTTCGATCTTCGACGGACGCTATCGGCGGGTCATTAAATTTCGATGAAACGCCGGGGAACCGCTGCTCAGCTACGGCACCTGCAACAGCGGCGGCCGGGAGGTCCGGGTCCAGAGCATCTGCCAGCACGACATCTGTGTCGCCGGGCCTGCTGACCGGCGGTACCGGCACGGCCATCGGCGACAGCTCGCGAAGATGACCGCGCACGGCGTCCGACAGGAGGCAGGCTCAGGAAGCCGGTTTGTCCGCCAGCTGCTCGAGGCGCGCCATCTCCACGTCGAGGGCGGTTTGCGCCCGGCTCAACGTCTCCGAGCTGTACCCGCCGCTCGACCGGGCCCGTTGAAGACGCTCGGACTGCTCGGTGAGGACGCGCAGGCGCAGCCGCAGATATTGCTGGACGTCCGAAGCCGAGCGGCCGACTGGCGCCTTGCCCGGGACGCGTACGTCCGAGCGCACCCGGTCCAGGACCGCGTCACTGAACGGCCCTTCGGCCGGATCGTCCAAAACGGACTTCGCCGCGTCGGCGAGCTCGGTCATGAGCCGGACGTACTCCTGGCGCGTCCGGTCCGGATCCTCCGCGGGCACCCGCGCCGCGCGGATGACCGCCGGGAGCGTCATTCCCTGCACCAGCAGCGTCGTGGTCGCCACCACGTAGGCGATCAGGACCAGCAGGGCGCGATCCGGGGTGTCCTGCGGAAGGGTCTGCGCCGCCGCGAGGGTGATGGCACCGCGCATCCCCGCCCAGCCGAGCACCACGCCACCGCGCCAGCCCAGGGTCTCGGTGAGCCGGAACTCGACGTCGGCGGCGGCACGATCCAGTCGTTTCCGGAAATGCGCCACCCGTCTCGGTGACGCCTTGTCCAGTCGCTCGGTGACGGCGGGATTCGACTCGTCGCCCCGCAGCACCGCCTGTGTCGTTTCCAGCCGTGGTTTGAAGCGCGCGGCTTTCCGCTGCTCGCGGTACAGGCCGGCGACCAGCGGCCCGACGAAGACGACGCGCGCGACGATGACGAGCGCCGACGCGGCCAGGCCGATGGCGAGCGCTCGCCAGACGCTCGAACCGTCCTCGTGCGCCTCGTCGATGAGGGTTTTCACGCTGAGCCCCATGAGCAGGAACATCCCGCTCTCCAGCAGGAAAGCCGCGGTGCGCCAGTTGACGGTCTCGGCGAGGCGGTCCGTCGCGCGCAGATGCCGCGGGGCGAGATGACCGGTCACCAGACCGGCGACGACGACGGCGAGCACGCCCGAGGCACCGGCCTCCTCCGCGGGCAGGAAGGCGATGAACGGGACCACGAACGAGATGGCGGTGTTGAGCACGGCGTTGCCCAGCAAGGCACGTGCCCGGACGTTGACGATCCCGACCAGGATCCCGATCCCGACCGCCACGACGACCGAGAAGGCGAACTCGCCCACGACGCCCCAGACAGACACCGAGCCGGCCACCGCGGCGACCGCGGACCGCAGAAGCACGAGCGCCGAGGCGTCGTTGACCAGCCCTTCGCCTTCGAGCACCGTCAGCAACCGGGGTGGCAGGCCGAGCCGCCGTCCCACGGAAGTCGCCGCTACGGCGTCGGTGGGACTGATGACCGCGCCGAGCGCGAACGCGGCAGGCCACCCGATCCCCGGCACCAGCCAGTGGAACAGCCAGCCCGCGCCCAGCGTCGTCCCCACCACGAGCAGGACCGCGAGGCCGGTGATCGGCCGGATGTTCCGCCGGAAGTCGACCATCGGCATGTTCACCGCCGCCGAATACAGCAGCGGCGGGAGCACCCCGGCGAGGATCAGCTCGGGTTCGACCTCCGGATGCGGGACACCCGGCAGGAAGCTCAGCCCGATCCCGGCCACCACGAGGCTCAGCGGAGCGGCCAGGTTCAGCCGTTCGGAGAACGCGGCCACCACCACGATGATGACGACGCCGAGCACGGCGACGAGAGTCAAGTTCACCGGCACGTGTCCTCTCGCGTTCGCGGCACTCCGAACGTGTCCATTGGTGACACGACGCCGCAAGTCGGAGCATTAAGGTCGGGGTACGGCGGTCCCCGGTCTGGCCGCCAAACCGGTGACCGACCGGCTGCTGTACGTCCGTGCGCGCGGCGGGCTCCGCACCCACATCCTGCACGTCGTCACGAAGGACAGCCGGCCGACACGGAACCAGCGGATCCTGCGGAACCATCCGGCCGACGCGGCGCGGTACGCCGACTCAATCACGCGAGATACGGCTTCAATCACGCGAGTTCGGGATTGAACCTGATGGGGTGGCCCGCGACCGGAGTGGGGTCGAGGGTGCCGGCGCGGGCGAAGGTCGCCCAGACGGAGCGGAGGGCGGCGCCGAAGGCGTCGACCTCGGGCCACGGGACCTTGCCCAGCATCGGACTGTCCTGCCAAGCACGCTGGGTGCCCAGCAGCAGCGGCAGCTCGACACAGTGGGTGGCGCCGAACTCCGACCCTTCGGGCCTCCAGTCGAGCCGGTACGACCAGACGCCGGCTCCGGCCGAGCGCAGGCGGTCGCCGAAAGCGGCCAGCGGTTCGACGTAGATCTCGTCGGTGCCCGCGGCGCCGGGGAACGCGGTCATGTCGTTGGCGTTCCAGCCGTACAGCACGTCGAGGTCGCGCACATTGTCCACGAAGGACGCCTTGTCCAGCGTGTCCACGGGAACGAACGCGGGTTCCATCGGATCGCCGGTGAGCCGCAGGTTGGTCAGCGCGGTCTCCTTGTGCGCGGCAAGGATTTCCGTGATCCCGGCGGTGTGCGGGTCGCTGCCGAGCGCGTCGGCGAACACCTGGCCGAGTTTCGCCGCGTGCTCGGGCCGCCGGGTGGCGAGGCCGAGCGGCGCGCTCTGCAGGATCGCCCGGCGGAACAGGCCGCGAGCCTCGGGCAGGTCCATCAGGAGCCGGATGGAAATGCCGCCCGCCGACTGCCCGGCGACCGTCACGTTGTCCGGGTCGCCGCCGTAGGCCGCGATGTTGGCCCGCACCCAGCGCAGCGCCTCCAGCTGGTCGGCCAGCCCGAGGTTGCCGGGGCTGACGCCGTCCAGATACAGGTAACCGAGCGCGCCGAGCCGGTAGTTGACGCCGACCACCACCAGATCGCCTTCGGCCGCCAGCGCGCCGCCGTCGTACCAGTCGAGCAACCCGCCACCGCTGGAGAAGCCACCGCCGTGCAGCCACACCAGCACCGGCCTGCGTCCGTCATCCAAGCCCGGAGTGGTGACCGTCAGGTTGAGACAGTCCTCGCCCTGCGGGAGGCGATCGCGCGGCGGCCCCATCACGCGGTCCAGCCGGGACGGTGGTTGCGGGCTGATCTCCCCGCTGGACGGCGTCTGCTCCGAAACGCCGACCGGCAGGGCGAACCGTGCCGCTGTGGCATAGCGGATCGGTCCGGTTCGGACAATCGTGGTCATACGCACCTCGCGGGTAGGATCGGCGGGTGATCTTGCCTCGCCTGCTGGACGGCCGACTGAAGTTCCGCCACCTCGTCCTGCTCGACGCGCTGGCCAGGCAGGGCACCGTGGTCGGGGCCGCTGCCGAGTTGCACGTGACGCAGCCGGTGGCGACCCGAAGTCTGCACGAACTCGAAGAGATCCTCGACGTGCGGTTGTTCGAACGCGGCCCGCGCGGCATCACCCCGACCGTGTTCGGCGAGGCGTTCACCGGACACGCCCGCGCGGTGCTCGCCCAGCTCGAACAGGCCGGGCGGCACGTCGCCGAGCTGGCCGACGCCGAGCGCGGCACGGTGGTGGTCGGCACCCACCTCGCGGGGTCGAACATGCTGCTGCCGCGCGCGATCGCGGCGATCAAGACCGAGCGGCCGTACTTGACCATCGTGGTCCGGGAGGGTTCTCCCGAAGCCCTGCTGGTCGAGCTGGAAGCGGGCCGGGTGGACCTGATCATCGGCAGGCTGACAGCGCCTTCGGACGAGCGGATCGAGCGGCGCAAGCTGTACGACGAGTCGGTGGACCTGGTGGTGCGCAACGCGCATCCGATGGCGGGCGCGACCGGCGTCGAGCTGGTTGATCTCGCGGAGTATCCGTGGATCCTGCCCGGCGCGGAGACCGCGCTGCGCCGCGAACTGGAGCAGTTGTTCACCCGCAACGGCTTCCCGCTGCCCGCGAACCGGGTGGAGACCACCTCTTTCCTGACCGTGCGGCAGTTGTTGCTGGAGACCGACGTGATCGCCGCGCTGCCGAGCCTGATCACCAAGGACGATCCGAGGATCACCAGGGTCTCGCTGGCGCTGGAACCCATCGGGCACAGCGTCGGGCTCACCCTGCCCGCCCAGCGCACGCTCAGCCCGTCGGTGGACGCGCTGATCCGCAGCCTGACCGATGTCGCCACCGGGATGTCGCATTAGGACGGTCACGACAGTGACAGGAAACGTTCGGCGTTCCCGCTGGTGATCAGCCGCCGCTCGGTCTCGCTCAGGAAGGCGCTCTTGCGCACCACCTCGCCGACCGGGCGTTCGCCGAGCGGGTACGGATAGTCGCTGCCGACCATCACCCGCTCGGCGCCGAGCGTGTCCACGAGCAGCCGCAGCGCCCGCTCGTCGAAGACCACCGAGTCGACGTGGAACCGCTCGAGGTAGTGCGACGGCGGGAACTCCGAAGTGCCGATCACGTCGTTCCGCCGATGCCAGGCGTTCTCCATCCGGCCGAGCCAGAAGGCGAACGACCCGCCGCCGTGGGCGAAGCAGATCTTGAGACTCGGGTCGATCCGGTCGAAGACCCCGCCGAGCACCAGCGCCAGGATCGACAGATGCGTCTCGGCGGGCATCGCGGTCAGCCACCGTGCCATCCACCGGTCCAGCCGGGGCGAATCGGCCATGTCCCACGGATGCACGAACACCGGAACGCCGAGCGACGCGCAGTGCTGCAGGAAGGTCTCCACCCCGGCGCTGTCGAGATCCTGGTCGCCGACGTGGTTGCCGATCTCCACCCCGCGATGCCCCGCGGCCAGGCAGCGTTCCAGTTCGCGGCACGCCGCGTCGGTGTCCTGCAACGGAACCTGGCAGAACGGGATCAGCCGGTCCGGCGCCGGCGCGACGATCTCCAGCGCCAGGTCGTTGAAGATCCGGGCGATCCGGCCCGCCTGCTCGGCGGTCCGGCCGTAGTTGAAGAAGGCGGGCGTCGGGGAGACCACCTGGGTGCGCACGCCGTCGGCGTCCATGTCCAGGAGCCGGGTCTCCGCGTTCCAGCAGTCCGCGCCGATCCGGCGGAACTCCTTCTCCCCCATCATGATCATCGCCTGGGACTCGGTCTCCGCGCGCAACCACGGCGCGTCCGGCCCGGCGTCCGCGCGCAGATCCGGCCAGCCGTTCGGCACGTAATGCGTGTGGATGTCGATCAGGCCGGTCATCTCAGCCCTTCCCGGGGTGGAGGGCGCCGCAGCCGTCGCAGGTGCGGGCTTGCTCGTCGCCGTAGAAGGCGGTGAAGACCGGCGGCAGGTCCTCGACGATGTCACGCACCTGGAGTTCCACCTCGTGCACCAGCGCGTTGCATTCGAGGCAGTACCACTGG
Organism: Amycolatopsis roodepoortensis; assembly: GCF_024628825.1. Lineage (NCBI taxonomy): Bacteria > Bacillati > Actinomycetota > Actinomycetes > Pseudonocardiales > Pseudonocardiaceae > Amycolatopsis > Amycolatopsis roodepoortensis. Next base: position 191,015 of record NZ_CP102415.1, on the reverse strand, counting down.
AACTTCTCCAGCGTGCCCTCCTCGCGGACCCGCTCGATGACCAGGCCGATCGAGTCGGCTTCGGGACGCTGCGGCGAGTGCGGGATATCGCCCGGCAGCAGCCAGGTGTCGCCCTCGGAGATCCGGACGGTCTTCTGGCCTTCGTCGGTCATGACGTTCACGTGCATGTTGCCCTTGAGCTGGTAGAACCATTCCTCGTAGGGGTCGACGTGGAAGTCGGTGCGCTGGTTCGGCCCACCGACGATCTGCACGATGAAATCCTTGCCCAGCGCCATGGTCCGGTTGTTCACCGGCGGCTTGAGCAGATGCTCGTGCTCGGCGATCCAGGCCTGGAAATTGACCACCTCGGGAATGCCGGTCATCGCGGAACCTCCGTGTCTTTCGGTAGCTGGGCGATCGCCTGGATTTCGATCAGCAGATGCGGATGCGGCAGCTGATGCACGGCGACCGTGGTGCGGGCGGGGCCTGTTTCGTCGAAGTACTCGCCGTAGATCTCGTTGTAGCCGCCGAAATCGTTCATCGAAACCAGGAACGTGGTGATCTGCGTGATGTCGGCGAGGTCGGCGCCGACCTCGTGCAGGATGCCGCGGATGTTCTCGATCACCGCGCGGGTCTGCGCGCGGATGTCCAGGTTCGTGGTGCCCAGTTCGTCCACCTCGACTCCGGCGAACGTGTTGTCCGGACGTCGGGAGCTGGTACCGGACACGAAGATCAGATCTCCCGCGACCTTCACATGCGGGAAGCGGCCCCTCGGCTTGGCCAGCCCGGAGATCACCCGCCCGCTCATGCCAGCCCTCGCACCGATACCCGGCCGAGCCCGGCGATGTCCGCCTCGGCGATGCCGGGCACGAACGGCACCGCCTCGGTCGCCGCCCCGGCCAGCACGACCTGCCCGGCCCGCAGCGGGATGTCCCGTTTCCGGCACAGCTCGACCAGCGCGTGCAGCGCGCGCACCGGATCGCCGAGGATCGCCGACGTCGAGCCGATCACCTCGCGGTCTCCGGAGCGCAGCCGCACCGCCCGGTTCGCCGCCTCGCCGAACGCGCGCCACGGACCGAGCACGAACCCGGCGGCCGAGGTGTTGTCGGCGACCACATCGGTGTGGGTGAACCGGAAATCCCGGTACCGGGAGTCGATGATCTCGATCGCCGGGGCCATCGCGTCCACCGCGGACTCCACATCGAACGCCGGGTCGGCGAGATCGACGTCGCGGGCCAGCCGATACGCGACCTCCGGCTCCACCTTGGGATGGATGAAGCCCGCCAGCGAGACCTCGCCGCCGTCGGCGACCCGCATCGCGTCGGTGAGCCTGCCGGCGATCACCTCGGACACGCCCATCTGCGCCATTTTCGCCTTGCTGGTCAGCCCCAGCTTCACCCCGAGCACCCGCTCGCCACGCGCCTCCCGGCGGGCCACCAGCTCGGCCTGGATCGCGTACGCGTCGGCGATGTCGAACTGGTGATCGTCGGCGAGGCTCGACGTGTCCACGCGCGACGTCTGCGCGGTGTCCAGCCGATCGGCGAGCGCCGAGATCTCCGCGATGGCCATCATGTGCCGCTCCGTACCAGGTCGAGTGCGATGTCCACGATCATGTCCTCCTGCCCGCCGACCAGCTTCCGCCTGCCGACCTCGGTGAGAATCCGCCGGGTGTCCAGTCCGTAGCGGGCGGCCGCGCGCTCGGCGTGCAGCAGGAAGCTCGAGTAGACCCCGGCGTATCCGAGGGTCAGCGTCTCGCGGTCCACCTGGACCGGCCGTTCCCGCAGCGGGCGGACCAGGTCGTCCGCCGCGTCCTGCAACGCGAACAGGTCCGCCCCGTGCTCCCAGCCGAGCAGGTCGGCGACCGCGACGAAAGGCTCGGCCGGGCAGTTGCCCGCCCCCGCGCCCTGCCCGGCCAGCGCGACGTCCACCCGGTAGGCGCCGTGCTCGACCGCGGTCACGCTGTTCGCCACCGAAAGGGAGAGGTTCTCGTGCGCGTGGACGCCGATCTCGGTCCGCTCGTCGAGCACCTGCCGGTACGCGTCGATCCGCTCGGCGACCCCGTTCATCGTCAACCGCCCGCCGGAATCGGTGACGTACACGCAATGCGCGCCGTAGGACTCCATCAGCCTGGCCTGCTCGGCGAGCGCGGCCGGCGTGGAGAGGTGGCTCATCATCAGGAATCCGGACACGTCCATGCCGTGCTCACGGGCCCAGGCGATGTGCTGCGCGGCCACGTCGGCCTCGGTGCAGTGGGTGGCGATCCGCACGCTGCGCACCCCGAGGTCGCGGACGCGGCGCAGCTGTCCGATGGTGCCGATACCGGGCAGCAGCAACGTGGTCAGCGTGGCGTTCTCGATCACCTCTGCGGCCGCGGAGATCCACTCTTCGTCGGTGTGCGCGCCGAATCCGTAGGTCGCACTGGAGCCGCCGATCCCGTCGCCGTGCGCGACCTCGATCGCCGCCACCCCGGCTTTGTCCACTGCGGACACGATCCGCCGGACCTGTTCCACTGTGTACGCGTGCCCCATGGCGTGCATGCCGTCGCGCAAGGTCACGTCCTGGAGGTAGATCTTCATCCGAGCCACCCCCTCAGTTCGGCGATCCGCTCGGCCGTGCGCAGCGCCGCCGAGGTCATGATGTCGAGATTTCCCGCGTAGTCGGGCAGATAGTGGGCCGCGCCGAGCACTTCGAGGAACACCGAGACCTTCAGCCCGGAGATCTCCCGGCCGAGCTCGGGCACCCACTGCCGGGTCACCGGGTCGAACTGCACTTCCTGTTTCAGTGTGTAGCCGGGCACGTACTCGCGCACCCGGTCGGCCATCTGCCCGACCGACGCGGCGATCTTCTCCCGGTCCGGCTCGCCCTCGACCAGGCAGTACACCGTGTCCCGCATGACGATCGGCGGGTCGGCCGGGTTCAGCACGATGATCGCCTTGCCCATCGCGGCGCCGCCGACCTCGCGGATCGCGGCCGCGGTGGTCTCGGTGAACTCGTCGATGTTCGCCCTGGTGCCCGGTCCCGCCGAGCGGGACGAGATCGACGCGACGATCTCGGCGTACGCGACCGGGGCGACCGAGGACACCGCGGCCACGATGGGGATGGTGGCCTGTCCGCCGCAGGTCACCATGTTCACGTTCGGTGCGGCGAGGTGCTCGTCGAGGTTCACCGGCGGCACCACGAACGGGCCGAGCGCGGCCGGGGTCAGGTCGATCATCAGCTTGCCGTGCGTTTCGGCCACCTCGGCGTGCCGGCGGTGCGCACCGGCCGAGGTCGCGTCGAAGAGCACCCGCACATCCGCGAACTCCGGCAGCGCGGCGAGGCCGTCGATACCGCCGTGGGTGGTGGCCACCTTGAGCCTGGCCGCCCTGGCCAGCCCGTCCGACGCCGGGTCGATACCCGTCATCGCGGCCATCCGCAGCGTCTTCGACAACCGCAGCACCTTGATCATCAGATCGGTGCCGATATTGCCGGAGCCGATGACGGCGACCGGAACCGTTGCTGTCACTGAATCTCCTCCTCGATCACCGCGTCGACCTCACCGAGTCCGTCCAGCCGCAGCCGGAAGCGGCCCGCTCCCGTGACCGGCACCATCGGGCCGAGCGCCCCGGACATCACCACGTCGCCCGCGCGCAACGGCTGCTCGCGAGCGGCCAGCTCCCTGGCCAGCCAGGCGACCGCGGCCACCGGCGACCCGAGGCAGGCGTGGCCCGCGCCGAACGACACCGGTTCACCGTCCAGCTCCAACGTCATCCCGGTCGCGGCGAGATCCCGGCCGGTCAGCGAGAACGGGGTGCAGCCCAGTACCACCGCGCCGCTGGACGCGTTGTCCGCCACCGTGTCCACAATGGAGAGATCCCAGGCGCCGATGCGCGAGTCGACGATCTCGATCGCGGGCAGCACGAACTCGGTCGCCCGCAACACGTCCGCGACCGACGCACCCGGCACGTCCAGATCGCGGCCGAGTACGAAAGCGATCTCGCCCTCCGCGCGGGGTTGCAGGAACCGCCGGTAGGGAACGGGTTCGGCGTGCGCGTACAGCATGTCGTCGAAGAGCACACCGAAGTCCGGCTGGTACACGCCGAACTGACGCTGCACCGACGGCGCGGTCAGCCCGATCTTCGCCCCGGCCGCCCTGGCGCCTGCCTCGACTCGCTGATCCCGGAGCCTGCGCTGCACCGCGTAGGCCGCGTCGACGTCTTCCGCGCCGAGGAATTCCCGCACCGGCGGGCAGGGGCCCGCGGTGCTCGCCGCCGTCGCCAGCCGGGCGGCGGCCGCCTCGATCGCCGCCGTCACAGCCGCACGCACACATTCGTCGGCTCGGTGTAGAAGTGCAGCGAAGACGCGCCGCCCTCCCGGCCGATCCCGGAAAGCCCCATCCCGCCGAACGGCGAGCGCAGGTCGCGCAGGAACCAGGTGTTCACCCAGGACATGCCGACGTGCATGGCCTGCGCGACGCGGTGTCCCCGGCGCAGGTCCTGCGTCCACACCGAGGAAGCCAGCCCGTATTCGGTGTCGTTGGCCAGCGCGATCGCCTCGTCCTCGGTGTCGAACGGGATCAGCGCGGCCACCGGGCCGAAGATCTCCTCGCGCACCGGCCGGTCCTTGTTGGTCAGGCCGGTCCAGAGGGTCGGCTCCAGCCACGAGCCGCCGTCGAGTTCCGGACCGAGCTCGGGAATCCCGCCGCCGGTCAGGGTTTTGGCGCCGGCCTCCTCGGCCAGCGCGAGGTAGTCCAGCACCTTGCGCCGGTGCTCCGGCGAGATCAGCGGGCCGGTGGTGGTCTGCTCCGCCGACGGGTCACCGAGCCGCAGGCCACGCGCTTGCTCCACCAATCCGGCAGCTACGTCGTCGAACACCGAGCGCTGCACGTACACCCGTTCGGTACACAGGCACACTTGCCCGGTGTTCGCGAACACCGACCGGGTCAGCCCGGCGAGCGTCTCGTCGAGATCGGCGTCCTCGAACACGATGGCGGCGTTCTTCCCGCCGAGCTCGAACGACACCGGCCGGACCCGGGGCGCGACCGTGCGCATCACCTGGGTCCCCGTGGCGGACGAGCCGGTGAACGTCACCCCGTCGATACCGGGATGCTCGGTCAGGTACTGCCCCGCCGAGTCGCCACCGAAGCCGTGCACCACGTTGTAGGCACCCGCGGGCAAGCCGACCTCGGCCAGCACCTCGGCCAGCAGGGTCGCGGTGGACGGGGTCTGCTCGCTCGGCTTGACCACGACCGCGTTGCCGCAGCCGAGCGCCGGCGCGACCTTCCAGGTCAGCAACAGCAGCGGCAGGTTCCACGGCACGATCACCGCGACCACGCCGAGCGGCTTGCGCACCGCGTAGTTCAGCGCCTGCGCCCCGCCGGGCAGATCGGTGACGAATGATTCCTGGCCGGCGGCCGCGATCACGTCGGCGAACGTGCGGAAGTTCGCCACCGCGCGGGCCACGTCCAATTCGCGGGCCTGGGTGACGGGCTTTCCGGTGTCCGCGACCTCGGCCGCGACGAACTCCTCGAACCGGGCCTCGATCCGGTCCGCCGCCCGGCGCAGCAACGCGGTCCGCTCCCGCACCGGGGTGTCCGCCCAGCCGTTGTGCAACGCCGCGCGGGCGCCGGTGACCGCGCGGTGCACCAGCTCCCGGCCGGCCTCGTGCACCCGGGCGAACTCCGCGCCCGTCGCCGGATCGATCGCCGGGAACCCGGGCCCGTCCGGCTCGGCGAACTCACCGTCCACGAAGTTGCGGATCCACCGCACTGGCTGCGTCATGCCGTTCACTCTGTCCGGCCGCGCCATGCGGAACAAATGCGAATCTGCTCGTCAGCCATACCTTTTCAGGCATACCGGAGTGGGTCTCCTGCCTCGATTCACGGGGCACAAAGGGGAACTCGCGTGATCAGACGGACGACACGTGGCGGGGAGCCGACGTCGCGTTGGCCCGTGAAGGGGCGCGGTACTGAGTGGGTCACCGTGGTCGTGAGTGGCGATTCGGGTTCTAACCCGAATCGCCACTCACGACGGGTTCGGTGAGCGTGTCGCGGGTCCGGCCTCGCGCCGCCGCCCGAGCTATACCAGTTCGGGCATGACAGACCGGCAATTCGGCATTTGTGGCCTATGCCTCACGGTGTCAGGCTTCTGCCCAATCGCCAGCAGCCGCGATCGGCTGTCGCCTGAGTCGATTGGGTTTTCGCAGATGAACGCACCCGCGCCCCGCAAGATCGCCGCCGCCACGCTCGCCGGGACCACCCTCGAGTGGTACGACTTCTTCCTCTACGGCACCGCGTCCGCGCTGATCTTCAACAAACAGTTCTTCCCCTCGCTGAGTCCCACGGTCGGCACCCTCGCCGCGTTCAGCACCTTCGCCGTCGGGTTCATCGCCCGCCCGCTCGGCGGTCTGGTGTTCGGTCACTTCGGTGACCGGATCGGCCGCAAGTCCACGCTGGTGGTGTCGCTGATGCTGATGGGCGTCGGCTCCACGTTGATCGGGTTGATCCCGAACTTCGACGCGATCGGCATCTGGGCGCCGATCCTGCTGGTCGCGATGCGGATCGTGCAAGGCATCGGGCTCGGCGGCGAAGGCGCGGGAGCGACCCTGATGTCGATGGAACACGCGCCCGACGGCCAACGGAACCGGTACGCCGGGTTCCCGCAGATGGGCACCCCGGCCGGGCTGGTGCTGGCGAATCTGCTTTTCCTGGGCAGCAGCGCGGTGATGCCCGCGGACGCGTTCGCCGCGTGGGGCTGGCGGATCCCGTTCCTCCTGAGCTTCGTGCTGGTCGCGATCGGACTGATGATCCGGCTGAAGATCACCGAATCACCGTCGTTCACGCAGGTGGCCCGGAACGACAAGGTGGTCCGGTTCCCGCTCGGCGCCGCGTTCAAGGTCGGCTTCGGCAGGCTCGCGCTGACCCTGCTGGTCGGCGTGGCGAACTCGGCGGTCGCCTACGTCTTCATGGTCTTCACCCTGTCCTACGGAAGCCAGAACCTCCACTACGACCGGCAGTTCCTGGTCCTGTCGGTGACCGGATCGGCGGTGCTGTGGTTCGCCACCATCCCGATCTGGACCCGCATCGCCGACCGCCACGGCAGGCGCACGATGTTCATCGCCGGCTCGGCCGCGCTCCTGCTGTGGTGTCTCGCGTTCTTCCCGTTGCTGAACAGCGGCGACACCGGGCTCGCCATGCTCGCCCTCGCGGGGATGGGCCTGGTCGTCCCGATCACCCACTGCGTGCAGGGCGCGATCATCGCGGACACCTTCCCGGTCAACGTCCGGTTCTCCGGTATGTCGCTGCTGCTGCAGGGCGGCGCGATCCTCGGCGGCGGGCTCGCCCCGATGATCGCCACCGCGGTGCTCAACGCCACCGGTTCGACCACCGGCATCACCTGGTACCTGGCCGCGATCTGCGGCGTCAGCATGATCAGCGCGGTCGCCCTGTTCCGGCTGCTCCCTTCCCGCGCCACGGAATCCACAGTGGACGGACCGCGCGACCGCGACGCGGTTCCGCTGTCCGTGAACACCCACCCGGCCGGGCTCGACGATCAATAGAGTCCGTTCCATGCCGGTCACCACACGCACGGTCGAGTACCCCGCGGACGGACTGACGATGGTCGGGCGCCTGGCGCTCCCCTCCGGTACCGACCGCCGTCCCGCGGTCCTGATCGGGCCGGAAGGGACGGGACTGAACGATTTCCAGCGTCGCCGGGCCGACGCCCTCGCCGAGTTGGGGTACGTGGCGCTGGCCTTCGATTTCAACGGCGGGCGCTGGTTCTCGGACCCCGAAGAGATGCTGGCGTACGTGATGCCCCTGCTCGCCGATCCGGACCGGATGCGGGAGATCGGCCACGCGGCCCTCGACGTGCTGCGGTCGGAGCCGCGGACGGACCCGAGCCGGATCGCCGCCATCGGATACGGCACGGGTGGCGCGATCGCCCTGGAGCTCGGCCGGGACGGCGTCGACCTGCGCGCGATCGGCACGATCAACGCGGTGACCACGGGCCGTCCGGGCGAAGCGGCACGTATCCGTTGCCCGGTCTGGGCCGGGGTCGGCTCGGAAGACCCGATCATGCCGCCCGCGCAACGGGAGGCGTTCACCACCGAAATGCAGGAGGCCGGCGTCGACTGGCGGCTCGTGGTCTACGGCGGCGCGCAGCACGCCTTCCACCACCCGCCGGTGGATCAAGTGGTGCTGCCGGGCGTCGGCTACCACCCGCGGCACGCGGACCGGGCGTGGCACGACGTCGTCGAGCTGCTCGCCGAATGCGTGCCGGTGGTCAGCCCAGCTTGAGCCATCCCAGCGCCAGCGCGACGACGAACCCGCTCGCCAGGACGACGATCACGCCGATGAAGATCAGCCAGGCGATCGGCATCGCCTTGGAGGGCATCGGCTGCGGGTGCGAGAGCCCGGAGGTCTGAGCCGAATCGGGCGGCGTGGCGCCCGGTGAAACGCCGCCTCCTGGTTCGCGGCGGGTTTTCTCAGGTTCCGGGTCGGGCGGCTGCGCTGTCATCGCCGGTGCTCCTTCGGTCGGTCTCCCGCTCGGGTACCCGATCGACGGCGACGAAACCCTGTCAGCCGAGCTGGGGAACGTCGTTCGGGAACGTGATGGGCAGCTGGAACATCCCGCGGGCGGTGCGGCCACCGCCGAGCCAGCCATGGAAGTGGATATGCCCGTCGACGACGTCGGCCCCACCCGGTGCGTCGACCTTGCCGCCGAGCAGATCGGTGGACAGGAACGGCGCACCGGCTTTCACGAACGGTCCGCTCAGCGAGGGCGCGGAGGCATAGCCCGTGTGGTAGCCGGAGCTCTGGAAAGTGTCGGCGGAGTAGAAGAGCAGGTACTTGCCCGGCGTCTTCACCACCGACGGTGCCTCGACGACGGCGTTCTCCGACGCGAGATCGGCGCGCAGCAGCTCGATCCGCGGACCGTCCGGTGTGCGTCCATCGGCGCGCATTTTCTGCGACCAGATCGCGGCCGGAGGACCGATGGCCGCGCCGTCGCTCTTGTAGAGCAGGTACCGAGAGCCGTCGGTGTCCACAAAGGTCTGCGGGTCGATGTCGCCGCCGTCGCCGGGGACGCAGATCAGTGGACCGTCACCGGCAGGTGTGTACGGCCCTTCGGCCTTCGAGGCGGTCGCGACGCCGATGCACATCTCCCCGCCGGGAGCCACCGCCGCCGAGAAGTAGAGCAGGAACGTACCGTCGGAAAGCCGGGTCACATCGGGAGCCCAGAACCCGCCGTCAGGCTTCGCCCATTTGGGTGCGGCCGCGAGCGCGTCCCCAGCCATCTGCCACGGACCTTCCGGTGCCGGAGCGTGCGCGTACGGCATTTTCGTCGCGCCGGTGCTCGTGGAGAAGGCGAGGTAGCCGGAGTCGGTCTTGACGATGTCGGGATCCGGGAAGTCCTGTCCGATGAGCAGTCTCGGCGTGCCGATGGCGGAGGCCGGAGGCGAGGTGACGAGTGTCGACGCCATCACCACGGCGAGGGTCACAAGGCAGTACATGAACTTCATGACCGATTCTGTGGACGGGACGACGCGGCCTGCAGTGTCGCCGGCGCCATGCCACCGGGAAGCGTGTATTCGGTCGTTCACCCGGTGATGCGGGATTCATCCGCGCGTCTTCGGGTAGCCGGTGTGGCCTTCCTTGTGGTGACGGACCACGGCGACGGGACACGGCGCGTGGTGGACCATGGCACGGCTGACCGAGCCCAGCAGAGCACGGCGCAGCGGCCCGCGTCCGTGACTGCCGACGACGAGCAGCGCGGCACCCTCCGCTTGCTCCGCCAGCGCGTGGGCGGGCCGGTCGACCGCGATCACCCGATGGACCGGAACGTCGGGATACCGTTCCCGATATCCGGCGAGCGATTCGTCGAGCAGGGGCTTTCCCCGTTCCTCGATGAGCTCCCTGTCGTGCTCGGTAGGCGTCACCGCCATGGCTTCGAGCGGGAGATCGGACCAGACGTGCAGGGCCACCAGCGCGCGGTCGTGCCGGTCGGCGAAGTCGTAGGCGAACCCGATGGCTTCCCTGCTGGTCTCGGACCCGTCGACACCGACCACGACCTTTCCCCCCGCCGGTACGTCACCGGCGCGCACGACCACGATGGGCCGGTGATAGTCGTGCAGGAGTTCGTTGGCCGTCGAGCCGACCAGGAGCCTGGGCAGCGCGGTGAGCCCCGACGACCCGATGACCAGCAGCTCCGCGTTCTCCGCGGCGCGGGCCAGCTCGTCGGGTGCGCGGCCGGACAACAGCCGCGTCGAGACGGCCAGCCCCGGCCAGGCTCGGCGGCAGTCCTGGGCGATGTCACCGAGCATGGCCTCGGCGTGCCGCTGCGCCGTTTCCTGGCCCGCTTCGAGGAACCCCGGTCGCGGCCACGCACCGCCACCCGGGAGCGCCTCGGGTACGGGCGGGAACCCGACGACTTGGGCGACGACCAGCCCGCGGCCGCGGGCGGCGGCCTCCCCCGCGGCCCAGCGCACGGCCCTCCGCGCTTCTTCGGAGCCGTCGTAACCCGCGACGACCGCTCCCTTGTCCATTGTGGATTCCGGTGATGTCATCACTGTTCACGTCCTGTCCGAGCGACGGCGACATCGCCATGAATACCACGTTCGCAGGTCGCCGAAACCTCGCTCAAGAAGACGCGGCCGCCTGGAGCAGCGCGACGACTTCCTCGTCGCTGGTCTGCGAGAAATCCTGGTACCACTGGCCGACCGCTCTGAACTGCTCCGGTTCAACCAGGCAGAGGACGTCGTCCGCCTCGTCGCGCAGCATCTCGGGTGCCCGCACGGCGCACACGGGGGTGGCGAACACCAACCGGCGGGGCTCCGCCCGGCGCAGGGCGCGCAGCGCGGCAGTCGCCGTGACACCGGTGGCGAGCCCGTCGTCCACCAGCAGGACGTCACGGCCGCGAGCCGCGACCGCGACCCGGCCACCGTGATAGCGGTCGAGCCGGCGGCGCGCCTCCGCTCGCTCGGCTTCGCACGTCTGCTCCAGGTCGGCCGGTCTCAGCCCGAGCCTGCGCAGTGTGTCCATGTCGTAGTAGGGCGGCCCGTCCGCCGTCACCGCGCCCACCCCGAACTCCGGGTGGCCGGGCGCGCCGATCTTGCGCGACACGGCCACCCCCAGCGGCGCGCCGAGTTCGCGCGCGACTTCGGCGGCGACCGGCACACCGCCCCTCGCCAGGCCGAGCACCACCGGATCGGGCCAATCGGGCCGGCCGATCGCGCGGGCCAGCTGCCGGCCCGCCATCCGCCGGTCGGCGAACGCGCGATACGTGGCTGAAGACATGACCTCGGCCTGCCCTCCGAAGCCGGGGCGGCAGGCATCGAACACCTCCTACCCGGGGCGTACTCGAGAGCGGGCCGGGCAAACCCGCTCGTCAGGCGAGTGCCGAGATCAGCCCGATCGCCAGCGCCGTCCGTTCCGGGATGTGCCGCGCGAGGATGTGTTCGTCCCGCGCGTGGGCGCCTCCTCCGACGGCGCCGAGCCCGTCGAGCACCGGGCGGCCCAGCGCGGAGACGAAGTTGCCGTCACTCGCCCCTCCCACCGCGGTCTCCTCCAGCTGCCAGCCCTCGTCGGCGGCCACCTTCCGCGCGGTCGCGAACAGCGCCCGTGACGGGTCGTTCGGCGTCATCGGAGGTCGGTTCCACTCCCCTTCGACCGAGATACTCACACGAGGATCGGTGGCTTCCAGACCGGCGAGTACCTTGTCGATCCGGTCCATTTCGGACGGTTCGGCGACGCGGACGTCGACGCCGCAGCTCGCGCCGCCCGCGGTGACGTTACGACCGGTGCCGCCGGAGATGGTGCCGACGTTGACCGTGGTCCCGAGCTCGCGTGAGCCCGCGGACGCCAGCTGTCCGACGATCTCGGCGAGGGCGTGGATCGCGCTCGCACCCGCGTACGGGTCCAGGCCCGCATGAGCCTCGACGCCGGTGGTGGTCACGTCGAACAGGCCCACCCCCTTGCGCGCGGTCTTCAGCTTGCCGTCGAGCGATGCCTCGAAGACGAGGGTGGCCAGCGCGCCTTCACTGGCCGCTTCGATGTACGGCCGTGAGTGGGGGCTGCCGATCTCCTCGTCGCCGTTGAAGAGGAACTTGACCGACGGATGCGAAAGGCCGAGCTCGCGGAGGCCTCGCAGGGCCCAGACCGACTGCACCAGACCGAGTTTCATGTCGAACGCGCCCGGCCCGGTGACGTGGCCGTCCTCGTCGGTGTACGGCCAGCCCGCGAGCGTGCCGGTCGGCCACACCGTGTCGTAGTGACTCAGCAGCAGTACCGTTCCCGGCGCTGTCCCCGCATAGCCCAGTTCCAGCACGTCGCCGCGGACCGTGTCGGTGTGGCGGGCTTCGGTAGCGGGCTCGCCGAGGCGGTCGAAGACCCAGGCCCGGATGGTGTCGATGCCTTTGTCCAGCATCGGCTTGTCGTAGCTGTGCGTCTCCAGTTCGACGATCGTCCGCAGATCGTCGAGCATGGCCGGCAGTGCCTGGCGGGACCATTCCGTGTGTGACAAGAGAATCCTTTCTACCGAACGGGGGCGCCGGGGCCGAGCGGGATGCCGAACACCCAGAACACGGAGAACAGCAACGTCCACACCACCAGCAGGGCGAACGAGAGCGGGACCGTCATCGAGAACAGCGTCCCGATACCCGCCGAACGCCGGTAGCGCTGCAGGAACCCCAGCGCCATCACGAAGTACGGGCTCATCGGGGTGATCGCGTTCGTGCACGAGTCCGCGATGCGGTACAGCGCCTGCGTGGTCTCCGGCGGGATGTCCAGCAGCATCAGCATCGGCACGAACACCGGGCCGATCAGCGCCCACTGGGCGGAGCCGCTGGTGACGATCAGGTTCACCAGGGTCACCACGACGAGGATGCCCAGCATGATGACCGGCCCGGACACGCCGGCGGATTTGAGCAGGCCGGCGCCGTTGATCGCGGTGATCTCACCGATACCGGTCCACTTGAAGTAGGCAAGGAACTGGGAGATGGCGAAGAACAGCACCAGGATCGGCGCCATCTCGCGGAATCCGTGCGCCATGAACCCCGGGATGTCGCGGCTGCTGGTCACCGTCCCGGCGACCTTGCCGTACGCCCAGCCCGCGGCCAGGAAGCCGAGCGCGAGGAAGATCGAGATGGACGTCAGCAACGGTGACTCGATGATGCTTCCGCCCTTGCCACGCAAGGGCGACGACGCGGGCAGGACCGCAAGCACCAGGGCGACCACGAAGACGACCAGCGCGATGAGTGCGGCGAGCAGGCCCCGTCGTTCCTGACGGCTGAGCTGGAGCGAGCCGAGATCGTCCTCCTCCGCGTCGTCGTCGACGGGCATCGCCTCGGCGCGCCGCGCGAGGACCTTCTCGGTCACGAGCGTGATCACGGCGGCCAGCACGATCGACGAGGCGAGCGAGAAGAAGTAGTTGGCCAGCGGGGTGACCGAATAGGCCGGATCGATCGTCTGGGCCGCCGCCGTGGTCAGCCCGGACAGGATGGCGTCGGTCGGCGTGATCAGCGGGCTGGCGTCGTACCCGGCGGAGATGGACACGAACGCGACCACGATGCCGAGGATCGGGCTTCGTCCCACCGCGCGGAAAGCCAACGCCCCCAAGGGGATCAGCACCACATAGGCCGCGTCCGACGCGACGTGGGACACCATGCCGGTGAACGCCAGCGCGAAGGTCACCCATCGCGGCGAGACCTTCGAAACACCGGACCGCAGCACGGCCGCGAGCAGACCGGAGCGCTCGGCGACCGCCACGCCGAGCATCACCACGAGGATCGTGCCCAGCGGCGGGAACGACGTGTAGCTCTTGACCGCGTCGGTCACCATCATCCGCACGCCGTCGGCGGACAACAGGTTCTTCGCCTCGACGGTCTTGCCCGTTGCCGGGTTCACCGCCGACACGTCGGCCGCGCTGAGTCCCCAGCTGGCCAGTGCCAGCACTCCGCTCAGGATGACGAAGAGCCAGAACGGGTGCGGCAGCTTGTTGCCGAGCCGCTCGACTCCGTCGAGCGCGCGCAGCAGGAGGTTCATCGGACGTGAGGTCGTTCTGGCCTGGCTGGAACTCACCGGCGCGGCTCCTTCCTGATCGGAGGCCCATTACAAACTCAAGCGACCGAATAGTGCAACCCTGAACTCGATTCCGCATGGATCAGTCATGTGGGAGAATCAGATGACTGATATATTCATCAAATGCTGACCGAACCCGAGCTGGACCTGATCGCGGCGCTCCAGATCGCCCCGCGTGCCTCGGTCGCCACGCTCGCCGAGGCGCTCGACGTCTCCGCCAGCACGGTGGGACGACGGCTACTTCGGCTGGAGGAACAGCGGATCCTCAAGGTGATCGGCCAGGTCGAGTGGACGGCGAGGGCGCGCGGGAACCCGCGCCATGTCTGGGTCACGACCGAACCGGGCGCGTCCGGCTCGGCGGCGAAGGCGCTCGCGCGGTTTCCCGAGGTCCAGCTCGCGGCGGAGACAGCGGGCCGGTCGGACGTCTACCTGGCCGTGCACGTTCCGGACCGGGCCGAGGCACGCGAGCTGCTCGCTGAGCGCATCCCCGGCGTACCGGGTGTGGCTGGGACCCATTCGGAGCTGGTGCTGCGGGCGTTGACCAGGGCCGACTCGTGGCGGCTGCACCGGCTGAGCGAAGATCAGCAGAAGATCTTGTCCCGCGATCAGGTGGTACCGGACGGATTCGACGCCGACGAGGTGGGCGCCGACGAGCGGCGGCTCATCGGGCTGCTGGCCGGGAACGGGCGGATCACCGCGGCCGAAGCGGGCCGGAGCCTCGGCCTCAGCCAGTCCACCGCCTACCGGCTGATCCAGTCGACGTTGCGGCGCGGCATCGTCCGGCCACGCGTCGAGGTGGAACCAGCGCAGCTCGGCTACGAACTGGAGGCGGTCATCGCGCTGACCATCACCCCGGGCGCCATCCAGGCCGTGGCCGGGGAACTGGCGCGGCATCCGTCGGCGCGGTACGTGTCGATCGTCGCCGGCACCGCTTCGGTCATCCACCAGGGCGTGTTCCGGAACGAGGACGAGATGGCCGACTTCCTCACCAGGGACCTCGCCCCCTTGCCCGGGATCACCGCACTGCAGGTCTCCGTGGTGTTGCGCATGCTGCGCCGGTACTGGTTGTACCGGGAAGACGGGAGATTCGCCGTCATCGACGAGCCGTCGTGACCGACGGCGACGACGCCAGGGGAACCAGCAGACGCGGCGCTCCGGTGCCGTCGGCGGGCACGGACCAGATGTCGCTCTCCTTGCCGTCCGCGCGCGGCAGGCCGTAGGCGATCGTGTCGTTATCGAGCCAGACCACCTGATCGTCGATGCTGCGCGCCTCCGCGAGCGGCGTTTCCCGCATCGTGGTCAGGTCCAGCACATGCTCCCGCCATGGCCGGACGTCGCCGTCGGACACGCGTTTCTTGAACGCGAGTTTCGTGCCGTCCGGTGACAACGACGGGCATTCCGCGTTCTCCCGCAGGGTGCGCGCCTTCCACGCCTCGTTGTCGCCTTCCACGAGATAGGTCCGCCCGCCGGTGGAGACCGTGGCGAAGAACGTCCGCTCGTCGGTGGCGAACGTGACGCCCCAGTAGTTGACGTCCTCTCCCCGGTGGACCGCGTCCCCGATCCTCAGCGGGATACCCTCGATATTGCTCGAAAGCTCGTTCCGTTCGCGGTCCATGATGGCCGTGCGCGTCGAGAACGTGCCGGGTGTCGAGTACGAGTCACCGGTGACGAAGGTGGTCCAGCTCCCCATCCGGCCGCCGGGTGAGAGTTTCGCGCGGTTGGGGATGCCGGGGACGTCGACGCGTTTGACCTCGCCGAGCGCGGAGTCGACGAATTTGGCGACCGCGCCCGGGAGTGGTGTGGGTTCCTTCGCGAGACACAGCCCGCCGTCCACCGCGGTGTAGAACCGTTCGCAGCCGAGCGAACTGATCCGCCGCGGACCACCGGGTTCGAAGACGGGGACCGACGCGACGTTGCCGTACCCCGGACCCGGCGCACCGTTGCGGAACAACAACCTCCCCGGCTCCCCCAGCACGACCGGCCCCGAGGAATCCACCGCGACCGCCGCGTCGGCCGTCCGCCGCTCGGGGCTGTTCGCCTTGGCCTGCACCACGTACACCACCGAGGCGGCGGCGAGCGCCGCGACACCCGCCAGCGCCACGACGAACTTCACCGGAAGCTTCACTCCGTCCCCTTTCCTCGTCACCGGCAGGTGTACGGGCCCGCTTTGTCGAGCAGTTCCCCGTTGGTGCCGATGATCTCCCAGGAATAGGTCTTTCCCTTGAGCACCAGCTTCATCACGCCGTGCTTGCCCAGGATCTTCTCGACGCCTTCACGTGCCTTGTAATCGAGATACAGGCTGTCGCCGCCGATGCCGGCGATGACCGAACGCACGCCGTTCGCCTCGTCGACATGCCCGTTGACGTCCAGCGGCTTCGTCCGCTCGTAATGGTGATCGTGCCCGGCGAACACGACGTCCGCCTTGGCCCTGGCCAGCTCGTTCCACAACGGCGCGATGCTCTTCGCGTCGCCGGAATTCCCGGAGTTGAAACGCGGATGGTGCCAGTACCCGGCGATACAGGACTTCTTCGTTTTCGCCAGATCCTTGCGCAGCCACGCCACCTGCTCGGCGCCGCCGCCGTTGTACACCGGGTCCGAATCGAGCGCGACGAAATGGAAGGCGCCGACGTCGAAGCTGTAGTACGGCTTCCCCTTCGGTGTCGCGATCTTCCCGAAGTACTGTTTGTAACCCGCCAGCTCGTTGTTCCACTCGTGGTTGCCCGGCGTGGGTTTGGTGATCTTCTTGAACCTGCCCCAGGTCTTGTCGTAGTAGGTCCGGAACTCCTCGATGGTGCCGTCGACGTACTGGTTGTCGCCGACCGTCAGCACGTACCGGGGGTTGATCTTGCGCACCAGCTCCGCCGTCCGCTGGTGCTCGGACGGCAGCTCGGCCTTGGCGATGTCGCCGGCGAGCGCGATGACGATGCCGTCGGACGCCGTCGGCCGGGTGGACGCCTTCACCGGCGCGGTCGATCCGGACAGGTTCCCCGCCGCGTCCCGCGCCCGCACCGCGTACTGGAAGTCGAAACCCGACGCCAGGGACGTGTCGGTGTAGGAAGTCGTCGTGGACCGGCCGATGACGTTGCCGTTGCGCAGGACCTCGTACTCCGTCACCCCCACGTCGTCGGTCGACGCGGTCCAGCCGAGCGTGATGCTCTCGGTGGTGGACGACGCCTGCCGGAGCCCGGTCGGCACCGACGGCGGCTGGATGTCGCCGTCACCGGTCCGGACGCCGTAGACCTCCAGCTCCCACAGCGAGTACCCGTACACGGTCGCGCGTGCCGTGCCGAAGATCCGGACGTGCCTGGCGGAGGTGTTCAGCCCGGTGAACTCGTCGAGGCCGCCGTCGCTGCCCACCACGGTCTTCACGTCCCGCCAGTTCTGGCCGTCGTCCGACGCTTGGACCTGATAGTCCTTCGCGTGGGCGGATTCCCAGAAGACCTTGATCCGGCTGATGTCCGCCGGACCGCCGAGATCGACCGCGATCCACTGTGGATCGCCCTCCAGGCTTGCCCAGCGGGTGGTCGAATCGCCGTCGACGGCGAGCGCGCCGTTGAAACCCTCGCTCTCCACGGTCGAGGTCGTCGTCCGCTTGCCGACCGACAGCAGGGATTCCGCCGTGGCATCGGAAGCCGTCACGGGCTGCGCGAGCAGGACGATCGCCGCGATCGCGGCGGTGCCCGGCTTCACCAATCGATTCACCTGTACTCCTGGCTGGACCTACGTCGTGTTCATGTTGAGGGGCAAGCAATGTGTCTTGTCTTGACCAACGGCTACCGATGAGTGAGTCGGCGGCCGGTCAGTAGTGTCCGTTTTGGACACTTTGCGCGGGGGTCGTGAGTGGTAATGAGCGTTTTCTTTGAGCCGAAGGTCAAACGTGTCTTGTCGGGCGGGGCGTCCTGAAGGCCACCTTGGGGACGTTGGATGTCTCAACGGTGACCTTCAGGACATCGCTTCTGTCCAGGACCACACGGCGGCGGCTGTGTCGCGAAAGCCACTTTCGGGACATCAGGCGTCGCGAAAGTGGCTTTCGCGACATGCCTCGGATATCACGCCACCTTGCCTTACCTCCCCATGACCCGAACGCCACTCACAACCGGGTCCGGTGCCGCGTACGGCACCGGACCCCGGCCGTCAGCGACAGGTGTACGGACCCGCCTTGTCGAGCACATTCCCGTTGGTGTCGTGGATTTCCCAGGAGTAGGACTTCCCGTTCAGCATCAGCTTCATCACCCCGTGCTTGGCGAGGATCTTCTCCACCCCTTCACGAGCCTTGTAGTCCGTGTAGAGGTAGTCGCCACCGATGCCGGCGATGACCGACCGCACCCCATTGGCCTCGTCGATGTGACCGTTGACGTCCAGCGGCTTCGTCCGCTCGTAATGGTGGTCGTGACCGGTGATCACCATGTCCGCCTTCGCCCTGGCCATCTCGTTCCACAGCGGCGCCATCTGCTTCTTGTCCCCGGAGTTCCCCGAGTTGAAGCGCGGGTGGTGCCAATACCCGATGACGCAGGACTTCGTGTTCTTCGCCAGGTCGTTGCGCAGCCAGGTCACCTGGTCGGAACCACCGCCGGTGTAGATCGGGTTCGAGTCCATCGCGACGAAGTGGAAGTCACCGATGTCGTAGCTGTAGTACGGCAAACCCTGCGGATACGCGATCGCGCCGAAGTACTCCTTGTAGCCCCGGAGCTGGTCGTCCCATTCGTGGTTGCCCGTCGTGGGTTTGGTGATGCTCTTGAACTTGCCCCACGTCTTGTCGTAGTGGGAGCGGTATTCGGAGATGGTGCCCTTGTGGTACTGGTTGTCGCCCACGGTCAGCACGTACTTCGGGTTGATCCTGGCGACCTGGTTCGCGGTCCCTTGGTGCGTGGAGAAGAGCTCCGGGTTGGCGATGTCACCCGCGAGTGCGAGGGTGACGGGGCCGGTGCCGCCGGGCTGGGTCGCCGCCCTGACCACCGGGCTCGCCGCGGAGACGTTGCCCGCCGCGTCCCGAGCTCGCACGGAGTAGCCGAACTCCACTCCGGACGCCAGGCCGCTGTCGGTGTAAGTGGTCGTCGCCGTGGTCCCGACGACGTTGCCGTCGCGGAGCACCTCGTACTCGGTGACCCCGACGTTGTCGGTGGACGCGGTCCAGCCGAGGGTGACGCTGTCCGTCGTGGTGGCTTTCGCGGCGAGACCCGTGGGCGCCGTCGGCGCTTGCGTGTCCCCGCCGCCGACGCGGTCGCCGTAGATCTCCAGCTCCCACAACGAGTAGCCGTAGCCCGTGCCGCGAGCCGTGCCGTGGATCCGGATGTGGCGCGCGGTGGCGTTGAGGCCGAGGTGCTCGTCGATAGCGCCGTCGCCGCCGACGACGGACTTGATGTCGGTCCACGTCCTGCCGTCGGCCGAGCCCTGGATCTTGTAGGTCTTGGCGTAGGCGACTTCCCAGTTCAGTTTGACCTTGGTGACGGTCGAGGTGGCGCCGAGGTCGACGGCGATCCACTGCGGATCGACCATCTCCTCGCTCGCCCACCGGGTCGTGGTGTTGCCGTCGACGGCGTTGGCGCCGCCGAACTCGGCGCCCTCGACCGACGAGGTCGTCGTCGGCTTACCCGCGGACAGCAGTGCTTCCGCTTGGGCCGCGGTCCCCGAAGAGATCAAGGTCTGCCCCAGCAGGGCCAGCGTCGCCACCGCGACACCGGCCAGGGGTGTTCTCCGTTTCATGCGAACTCCTCGACGTTGCGGAGTCGGCGAGTACCGGCGGTGGGCGGCGAGGTCGGCCGGAGTCGCTTTAGTTAAGTAAGTTTCCTAACGATCCGCAGTGTAAAAGGTTCTTAAACTCACAGTCAACGGGTGAACGCGTCGTGACCGGCACCATTTGATGGCAGGGTCACGGCCATGGTGACGCTGGATCGGCTCGTGAACGTCCTGGGTGGATACGGGGCGCGGCTGTGGTGCTGCCCGGTGTCGCGCGAGGTGGCCTTGCGCGACGTGGTGATGCACGACGCCGCGGACCCCCGCGAACTGCGCGGCGACGTCTTCCTCGCCGTCGGGACGGACTCGATCGCGACGGCCGTCGACCTCGCCGTCGCGGCACACGCCTCGGTCGTCCTGGTCCGCGGATCGGCGCCGGACGAGCGCGCCGAGAGCGACGCCGTCGCCGTGCTGCTGGTGGACCCGGACGTGTCCTGGGGTCAGCTCGCCGGCGTCGTCTACGGGCTCGTGCTGGAAGGCCGCGAGACCGAGTCGGGCCGTGGGCCGACCGATCTGTTCGCGCTCGCCGACAGCCTGGCGGACGCGCTCGGCAGCGCGGTGACCATCGAGGACCGGCTCTCGCGGGTCCTTGCCTACTCCAGCCGTCAGCACCTGGCCGACCGGGCGCGGCTGGAGACGATCCTCGGCAGGCGCGTCCCGGAACCGGTCCGCGAGCTGTTCGAACGGCGGGGCGTTTTCGCGCATCTCGCGGAATCCGACGAGCCCCTGTTCGTCGACGCCGATCCCGAGCACGGGCTGACCGGGCGCATGGTGGTCGCCGTCCGCGCGGGCCGGGAGCTGCTGGGCTCGATCTGGGTGGAATGCGACCGGCCGCTGACCGACGCCCGGCGAGCGGTCCTGCGGGACAGTTCGCGCACGGTCGGCCTGCATCTCCTGCGCTCCCGGGCGAGCGCGGACCTGGAGCGGCAGGTCGAATCCGATCTCGTGATCCGGCTGGTGGAGGGAACGCCCGACGCGGCCGCCGTGCTCAGCAGGCTCGGCCTGCCTCCCGGCCGGTTCCGGGTGATCGCGCTCCAGGCCCATATCGGCGACGAGCGCCACGCCGCGCTCCTGCTCGCGTTCGAGCGGGCGACGACCGGTTTCGGCTGGTCACGGCCGGGCCGCAGCACGCTGTTCAGCAACACCGTCTACACGGTCCTGCCGGGGGACGACGTCGAGGCGGCCAGGGCATGGGTGCGTTCGATCCGCGAGGCGCTGCCCAGGCAGGTGACGATGCTGGCCGGGATCGGCGCGGGTGCCACGTCGGCGGAACTGCCCGCCAGCAGGCTGGAAGCCGACGAATGCCTCGCGTTGCACGCCGTGCGGCCGGGCACGGAATCCGCGATCGCCTACGACGAGGCCTGGGACGACATCCTCGTGCAACGGCTGCGGGCCGCCGCGGCGTCCGGCAGGGCACCGGCGCGCGGGCCGATCACCGAGTTGCGACGGCACGACAGCGCCAACGCCACCAGCTACGTCGCGACGCTGCGCGCCTGGCTCGAAGCGCAGGGGGATCTCGCCGAGGCCGCCGAGCGGCTGGAAGTGCACCCCAACACGATCCGCTACCGGCTCCGCAAGATGGCGGAGGTGACCGAACTCCGCCTCGATCAGCCCGCGAAACGGCTAGCGATGATCATCGAACTGGCCGTGTCCGAACCGGCCCCTTGACCGTTCCGGCCAAACCGGCCCGCCCGGATTGTCGGAACCGGACAATCTCCGCCGCCCGGATCCGAGCCATCCTGACCGCGACAGCACCACTCGTGCAGCGGAGGAACACATGGGCGAGCTCGACCGGATCGACGGCGGCCCGCGTTCGGCGATCGTGATCGGAGCCGGCGTGGTCGGCCTGTCGACCGCGTGGTTCCTGCAGGAACGCGGCGTCGGAGTCACCGTGCTCGATCGCGAAGGCATCGCGGCGGGCGCGTCGTGGGGCAATGCCGGCTGGCTCTCCCCCGGCCTCGCGATCCCGCTCAACGAACCCGGCGTCCTGCGCTACGGACTGCGGACCCTGCTGGACCGGCAGGCCCCGCTGCACGTCCCGCCGTCCCCCGATCCGCGGCTGTGGTCGTTCCTCGCCCGCTTCGCCGCGAACTGCACCGGACGCTCGTGGACCCGCGCCGTCGAGGCGAACTCGCCGCTGAACGACGAGTGCCTGGAGGCCTTCGACGTCCTCACTGCGAACGGGGTGGACGCGCCGACCATCGAAGCACCGATCACCGCGGCGTTCGAGACCGCGGATCAGGCGGCGGGGCTGATCACCGAACTGCGGCACATCGGTGAGAGCGGGCAGGACATCTCCTGGACACGGCTCACCGCGGCCGAGCTCGCCGAGCGGTTTCCTCAAGCCACGTCGCGGCTCGGTGCCGCCGTCCGGATCGACGGGCAGCGCTACGTGGACCCGGGCCGGTTCGTCGAGTCGCTGGCGCGTGCGGTGGTCGGCCGGGGCGGCACCATCCGCCACAAATTCGAGGTCGCTTCGCTGCGCGCGTACCGCCACGCGCTGAGCGTGCGCTCGACGACGGGCCAGACGGTGAACGCCAACGCGGTCGTGCTGGCGACCGGGGCCTGGCTCGGTGATCTGGGCCGGAAGTGGGGAGCCAAGGTCCCTGTCCGCGCTGGACGCGGCTACTCCTTCACCGTGCCGACCGACCGCCCGGTGCCGGGCCCGCTGTACCTGCCGGACATCCGCGTGGCGTGCACGCCGTACCGGGGCGGTCTCCGGGTGGCCGGGACGATGGAATTCCGGAAGCCGGACGCACCACTGGATCCGGCCCGGATCGCCTCGATCATCGCGTCGGCGCGGCCCTTCCTCACCGGACTGGACTGGGAGCGGCGCACCGACGAGTGGGTCGGCTCTCGCCCGGTCACCACCGACGGGCGGCACGTGATCGGCGCGACGAGCACCCCCGGGCTCTACGTGGCGGGCGGGCACGGGATGTGGGGACTGACCCACGGTCCGATCACCGGACGGCTACTTGCCGAGCACATCACCACCGGCAAGCAGCCGGAGGCCCTGCGTCCCTTCGACCCCCTTCGCTGATGGCACAGGACAACGGAACCCCAGCCGACGAACAGTCCGAAGTGGACCGGCTCCGCGCCGAGAACGCGCTGCTGCGCGCGGAGAAGGACCTGCTGCTGAAGGCCGCGATCGGATTCGCCACCGACGCGGGCGCCTTCCAGCGGCGGTCTCGTGAACCCGAGACCCGCTGACCGAAGCGGGACTCATCGAAGGTCTGTGGGGGCTGGGTCCTTTCCGCGCCCGGCCCCCACAGACGTACCCACCGAAAGGCGATCATCACCATGTCAGGCCCTTGGCTGACCAAGGAAGCGCACGAGCGGCTGGTGCGCGAGCTCGCGACGTTGCGACGCCCCGGCACCGACGACCGGTACGGCGACGACGAATTCGCGCACAAGACCCACCGGCAGGCACGGATCCGGCAGATCGAGGACATGCTGCGCGGCGCCGTCGTCGGACAGGATCCTCCCGACGACGGGATCGCCGAGCCCGGCATGGTGCTCACCATCCGGTACGACGACGGCGACACCGAGACCTTCCTTCTCGGCACGCGGGACGAGGCAGGCCACGGCGAACTCGAGGTCTACTCCCCCGATTCGCCGCTCGGCCGCGCGCTACACGGCGCGCAACCCGGCGAGAGGCGGGAGTACCGCGTACCCAGCGGCGGGGCCGTGCGCGTCACGCTTCTCGACGCCAAGCCTTACGGGCGCCATCGGGAAACCGCGCACTGACGCTCGCCCTCGCTTCCGTAGATTGTCCTGTGTGGACCAAGATGAGTACCGCCGCCGGCTTCGCGACGTCCTCGACACGCGTACCGAGGACGTCGCCACGCGGCTGAGGACGATCGTCGAGGCGATCGGTGACAGTGTCGAGAGCTTGGAGATCGAGGTCTTCCCCGACCAGGACGGCGAGGGCACCTTCGACGTCTGGGCCCGGTTCGACGGCCCGGATTCCTACGTCCTCAACAAGCCGATCGACGATCACCGCCACTTGTTCGGCGTCGTCCATCACGAAACCGGCTGGGAGCCCGACGTGCCGCCGCTCCCGCGCGGGAGCTCGGCGGACGTCATCGTGGACACGGTCGCCGAATGGGTCGACTCGGTCTGGACCCGGACGTTCGACCGGCCGCCGGCGATTCCGGTGGCGGTGTCGTCCCCGGACGGCTACGGCGAGGCCTCCCGGATACCGTTCGTCGTGGAGCCCGGCTTCGAACTGAGCTGACGAGAAACCCGGAGGTCTCATGGACGTCGTCACCCTTGGCCCGGAGGAGATCCGTGCCGCCGTGTCCATGCCCGACGCGATCGACGCGGTACGGAACGGTTTTCTCGCACTACACCGTGGCGAGTTCGAAATGCCGACCCGGACCGCGTTGCGCGATGGCGGATTCCTGGTGATGTCGACGCATCACCGCCCGACGGCGTCGGCGGCCATCAAAACCCTGAGCCTCAATTTCGACGACCGGGTGCCTGCCATCGTCGGGACCGTCGTCTGGAGCGAACTCGGCCACGGCCGGCATCTCGTCGCCGACGCCGCCGAGGTGACCCGCATCCGCACGGGGGCCGTCGTCGGCGTCGCGACCGACCTACTGGCCCCGGCGGACGCGAAGACCTGCACCCTCATCGGTGCCGGCGGACAGGCCGCCGATCAGATCCGCGCCGTGCACTCCGTCCGGCCGTTGACCGAACTCAGGATCGTCAGCCGCGGACTCGAACGCGCCGAAGCGCTCGGCGAGGCCCTCGGCACGGAGTTGGACCTCGGCACCGTCGTCACTGTCGCCGACGCCGATCAAGCCGTCCGGGACGCGGACATCGTCTGCTGTGCCACGACGGCCACCACCCCGCTGTTCTCACTCGCCTCCCTGGCCGGGCACGCGCACGTCAACGCCATCGGCGCCTTCCGCCCCACCATGCGGGAACTTCCGGACGACCTGCTCGCCGACGCGACCGTCGTCGTCGACCAGCGCGAGGCGGTCCTGGAAGAGTCCGGAGAGATCATCCACGCCATCGAGGCGGGTGCCATCGACGAGGACGACCTGATCGAGCTCGGCACGGCGCTGACCGAGGGAGCCGGAGAGCGGGACGGCCGCACGGTCTTCAAGACCGTCGGAGTGGCCATGCAGGACTGGGCGATCGCCAGTGTGCTCGCTCGAACGTGCCTGGGCGGGCCCCGGTAGCGGCACCTTAGCGGTCTTGGCGACCTTCACGTTCGCGGAGGACGCGAGCCTCCCGGCGGCGCAGGTCGGCGCGTTCCGACCAGCCGTCGATCAGGTCGTACCCCGCGACGCACAGACCGAGCAGGCCGAGGATCCCGGTGATCACCGCGGCGGAGATCAGGTCCAGCACGGAGCACAGCACGGCCGCACCCATCAGTACCGCGCCGATGCCGAGATTCCATTTGCCGAAGCCGCTCATGCCGGCATGATGCCGTACGGCAGGCTCGATCGTGGAGATTCGGGACGGCATGTGTCCCGAATCTCCACGACCTCCTAGGCCTCGTCGAGGAGATCCTCGATCAGGATGGGGATGTGCCGGACCCGGATGCCGGTGGCGTTGTGGACGGCGTTCGCGACCGCCGCCGCCATCCCGACGATGCCGATCTCGCCGAGCCCCTTCGCGCCCACCGAGTTGTGCAGCGTGTCCGGGTACTCGACGAAGTGGACGTCGACCTCGGGGATGTCCGCGTTCACCGGGATCAGGTAGCTCGCGAAGTCACCGTTGGCGAACCGCCCGTTCTCCTCGACCTCCAGCCCCTCGTGCAGCGCGGCCGAAACACCCCAGATCATCCCGCCGAGGATCTGGCTCCGAGCCGCCGCCGGGTTGATGATCCGGCCGGCGTCGAACACCCCGAGCATGCGGGACACCCGGATCTCACGCGTCCACTTGTGCACGCGGACTTCGCAGAACTGCGCACCGAACGAGCTGAACGAATGTTTCGTCAGCTCCTCGCCGGGCGCCGACGAACCGGTCACGGACAACGACGAACGATCGAGTGTCCGAAGCAGCTCACCGAAGGTCATCGTCCGCTCCCCGGCCTGCACGCGACCGTCCGCGTAGGCGACCTCCATACCTTCGAACGGCGCGCCGGGAGCGGACGCCAGTGCGAGCAGCTCGTCGATCGCCTTGGCCGCGGCGATCATGATGGCCGTGCCCACGCTCGCGGTCGCCGTGGAACCACCGGACATGCCTCCGGGCGGGAGGATCGAGTCGCCCAGCCGCGGCACCACCCGATCCGGCGGAATGTCCAGAGACTCCCCGCCCACCAGGGAAAGCACGGTCAGCAGGCCCGTCCCGGGGTCCGCCCCGCTGGTCGCGACGACGGCGGTGTCGTCGGGCAGCAGGGTGATCCCGACCGTGGCCGGGAACCGCAGGGCGGGGAACATGGCGGTGGCCGTGCCCATGCCGACGAGCCAGTCGCCGTCCGTACGCCCCTGGGGTGCGCGATCCGCCCAGCCGAACCTGGCCGCGCCGACGCGGAAACACTCGTCGAGGTGCTTGCTCGACCACTGCAGATCCTTGCCGGGCGGAGCGGTCGAATTGTTCCGCTGCCGCAACTCGATCGGGTCCATGCCCAGCGCGACCGCGAGTTCGTCGATCGCGCTCTCCAGCGCGAAAGACCCCGGTGCCTCGCCTGGCGCCCGCATGAAGGTGGTCGGTGGGAGGTTGAGCGGCACCATCTTCTGGCTGATGGCCAGGTTCCGGGTGGCGTACCACTCACGCGAGGTGCCGTGTGACGTCGGCTCGACGAACGACCGGTCCAAGTCCGTGCCGCACCACGAGTCGTGCCGCAGCGCGTTCAGCGTGCCATCGTGTTCCGCGCCGAGGGCGATCTTCTGCACCGTCCCGGCGCGGCCGGCGGTCGCGGTGAAGACCTGCTCCCGGCTGAGCACGGCCTTCACCGGTTTGCCCAGCACCTTGGCGGCCGCCGCGGCGAGGAACGCCGGGGTGGCGGTCCGGCCTTTGCCCCCGAACGCACCGCCGACGAAGGGATTCACCGCGTGCACCTCCGACGGCTCCGTGCCCAGCGCCATCGCCAGCTCCGCCGCCTGGATATCGGAACCCTGGTTTCCGCTGTAGACCGTCAGGCCGCCGGGCCCCCACACCGCGACCGCGGAATGCGGTTCCATCGCGGCGTGGTGCTGAGGCGCGGTGGTGTACGTGGCTTCGACGACCACCGGGCTCTCGGCGAGCGCGTCCTCGATGGACTCGACGCCCTCGGCGAGGATCGCGAGTGACGACGGGCCGCCCCTCCCGTCAGGGGCTTCTTCGGCCGAGGCGAGGCCGTCCTCCAAGGAGGTCAGGGCCGGCCTGGTCAGATAGGAGACCTCGACCAGCATCGCCGCGTCGCGCGCCTGCTCGTAGGTCTCGGCGACCACGAAGCCGATCGGCTGGCCGTAGTAGGTGACTTCCTTGTCCTGCAAGGGAACCCAGGTCTCACCCAGGAACGGCGTGGCCGGCGTGCGCAGCTCCAGCGGATCGAAGGGCGTGTACACGCCGATCACACCGGGTGCGCCCTTCGCCGCCGTGACGTCCATCGTGTCGATCTCGCCATGGGCGATCGTGCTGAGCACGACGTAGCCGTGGACCAGTCCGGGGAAGGTGTGGTCCGCCCCGTAATCGGCCCTGCCGGTGACCTTCAGCGGCCCGTCCACCCGGCTGGTCATGAGTGGCTCCCCTCGGTCAGTTCGAGTAGCGCGCGGACGATGGTCCGCCGCAGCAACGACGGCTTGAAGCCGTTCCCGGACAGCGGCCGCGCGCCCTCGGCGGCGAGTGCCGCGGCGTCTTCGAAGGACGCGACCGTCGCGGGCGCGCCCCGCAAGGCCTCCTCGACCGCCGGCAGCCGCCACGGCACCGTGGCCACTCCACCGGCCGCGACCCGGGCGTCGACGACGCGGGTGTCCTCCACCCGCAGCGCGACCGCCGCGGAGCACAGCGCGAACTCGTAGGACTGCCTGTCCCGCACCTTGACGTAGGTGGAGTTCGACGCCCAGTCCAGCCGCGGTACCTCGACCTCGGCGATCAGTTCGCCGGGCCGCAGGTCGTTCTCGACCTCGGGGGTGTCGCCGGGCGTGCGGTAGAAGGAGCCCAGCTCGACGGTGCGGCTCCCGGTCTCGCTGACCAGGCGGAGTCGCGCGTCGAGGGCGACCAGTGCGACGGCGACGTCGCTGGCGTGGGTCGCCACGCACGAATCACTCGTGCCCAGCACGGCGTGCATCCGGTTGGCGCCGGAGATCGCCGGGCAGCCGCTGCCGGGTACTCGCCGGTTGCACGGCGTGGCGACGTCGCGGAAGTACGAGCAGCGCGTGCGCTGCATGAGGTTTCCGCCGATGCTGGCCATGTTCCGGATCTGCTGGGAGGCGCTGAGCAGCAGCGCACGGGAGATCGCCGGGTACACCCCGGGATGTCCGGCGATGTCGGCCATCCGCTCCAGCGCGCCGAAGCGGAGCCCGTCGGTGGTGTCGATGCCGCGCAGCGGTACCGCGTTGATGTCCAGCACCTGCCGCGGTGTCAGGACTTCGAGTTTCATCAGGTCGACGAGGGTGGTCCCGCCCGCCAGGAATGTGCCCGGCGAGCCGACCGCGTCTTCGACGGTCTCGGGGGCGAGCAGCTCAAAGGGACGCATCGGCCCTCCTCGCCTGCTCGACCGCGGCCACGATGTTCGGGTACGCCGCGCAGCGGCAGAGGTTGCCGGACATGAACTCCCGGACGTCCTCGACGCCTTGCTCGACGGCGGCGACGGCCGACATGATCTGCCCGGACGTGCAGAATCCGCACTGCAGGGCGTCCTGATCGACGAACGCCTGCTGAACCGGGTGCAGTCCGTCCTCTGTGGACAGTGCTTCGACCGTGGTCACCGGCTGCTTCACGGTGGCGGCCAAGGTCAGGCAGGAGAGCACCGGCCGCCCGCCGACGTGCACCGTGCAGGCGCCGCACTGCCCTCTGTCGCAGCCCTTCTTCGGGCCTGTGACGGCGAGCCGCTCCCGCAGGGCGTCCAGCAGGGTCACCCCGGGATCGACACCGAGATGTTCCGTCCTGCCGTTGACTTCGAGTGAGATGTCCACTGGATCTCTTTCCGCAGATCGTCCGGGCGGGCCCGGACGGCGTAGGTTGAGGTGGTGGGAGTCCGTTCGCGATAGCTGAAACGGATATTCATCCGCTTCGAATTTCAAGTTAGCGGAACACCATCGGCTCGGCAAGGTCGATACCCGCGCTGGAGTCGCTCCAGGTGCGACGGGTTCCTCGGCTACATTCACCGGAGAACCAGATCGGTGGACAGGAGGGACGATGACGACGGGATCGGTCAATCCCCGGCGTGCGGACACCCGGCGCAACCACGAGCGCATCCTCGCCACCGCGGCGAAGTCGCTGGCCTGTTCCGGTGAGGTTTCGTTCAACGCCATAGCGAAACAGGCCGAGGTCGGCGTCGGCACGGTCTACCGGCACTTCCCCACGCCGGAGGCCCTCATCCTGGCGGTGTACCGGCGCGAGGTGCGCCAGCTCGTCGAGATCGTGCCGAGCCTTCTCCAGAAGCACCCGCCGGAGCAGGCGTTCCGGGTCTGGACGACCGACCACCTGGCGCACTACATGATGACCAAACGCGGCCTGGCCGACGCACTGCGCGTCGCGACCGCCTCACGAGGCGAACTGCCCGCCGGGGCCTATCAGGACATGGTCGGCGCGGTTTCCACCTTGCTGCGGGCCAACGTCGACGCCGGCACCGTCCGGGCGGACCTGGAGCCCGAGACCGTCCTACGTGGACTGGGCGGACTGCTGTACCTGGACCCGAAAGGCGAATGGCGGCGCGACGTGGCGAACCTGCTCGACCTGCTGTGGCACGGAATGGGCACCGGCCGGGTCTGACGCGTGCGTCACGGCCGGGGGATGTTCCGGAGGTTGGCCCTGGCCAGGTCGATCATCCGGCCGACCCCGCCTTCGAGGACGACCTTGCTCGCGGCCAAGGCGAACCCGCCGAGCTGACCGGCGGTGATATGCGGCGGGACCGACAGCGCGTTCGGGTCCGTCACGACGTCGACCAGTGCGGGCCCGTCGTGGCTCAGCGCTTCCTTGAGGGCCGCGCGCAGCCGGGTCGGATCTGTGACCCGCTCGGCGCGCAGGCCCGCGCCACTGGCGATGGCGGCGAAGTCGACCGGACGGTGGTCGGTCTGGTAGTCGGGCAGGCCGTCCACCAGCATCTCCAGCTTCACCATGCCCAGCGAGGAGTTGTTGAACGTCACGATCTTGACCGGAAGGTCGTGCAGGGCAACGGTGAGCAGTTCGCCGAGCAGCATGCCCAGCCCTCCGTCGCCGGACATCGACACGACCTGACGACCCGGATAGGCGAACTGCGCGCCGATGGCGTGCGGCAGCGCGTTGGCCATCGTGCCGTGCAGGAACGACCCGATCACCCGGCGCCGACCGTTGGGGGTGAGATACCTGGCCGCCCAGACATTGCACATGCCGGTGTCCACGGTGAAGATCGCGTCGTCCGCGGCGAGCTCGTCGAGCAGATCCGCGGCGAACTCCGGGTGGATGGGCACATGCCGTTCGACGTTGCGGGTGTAGGCGTCGACGACCTGTTCCAGTGTTTTGCAGTGATCACGCAGCATGCGGTCCAGGAAAGTCCGGTCGGTCTTGCGCCGCAGGAGCGGCTGCACGGCCCGCAGGGTCTCCCGCACGTCGCCGTGTACCGCCAGTTCCAGCGGTGTGCGCCTGCCGAGGCGGGTCGCGTCGTGGTCGATCTGCACGGTCCTCGCCTGGGGAAGGAAAGAGTCGTAAGGGAAATCGGTGCCGAGCAGGACCAGTAGATCCGCGTCGTGCATGGCCCGGTAGCAGGCGCCGTAGCCGAGCAACCCGCTCATCCCGACGTCGTAGGGATTGTCGTACTGGATCCATTCCTTGCCCCGCAGGCTGTGCCCGACCGGTGCCTGCACGGTCCCGGCCAGCTCCATCACCTCCGCGTGCGCCCCGCGCACCCCGGCGCCGGCGAACAAGGTGACGGTCTCGGCGTCGTTGATCAGCTCGGCGAGCCGTGCCACCTGAGGTTCCGGTGGCACGATCGTCCCGTGCTCGGTGACCGGCGCCCCGGTGCCGGTGGGCGCGACGGCGTCGAGGTGCGCGACGTCGCCGGGCAGCACCAGTACCGAAACCTCGCCGCGGGACACCGCGTGCTGCATGGCGATCCGCAGCACCCTCGGCATCTGTGCGGGCCCGCTGATCTGTTCGCAGTAGCCGCTGCAGTCGACGAACAGCCGCTCGGGATGGGTCTCCTGGAAGAACCCGGTCCCGATCTGGCCGGACGGGATGTGCGAGGCGAGCGCGAGCACCGGGGCGCCGGTGCGGTGCGCGTCGTAAAGCCCTTGCACCAGATGGGTGTTGCCGGGGCCGCAGCTGCCCGCGCACACCGCGAGCCGTCCGGTCAGCTGGGCCTCGGCGGCCGCGGCGAAGGCACCGGCCTCCTCGTTGCGGACATGGACCCACTCGATGCCCGGGGTGCGGCGGATGGCGTCGACGACGGGGTTGAGGCTGTCCCCGACCACGCCGTAGATCCGTTCCACCCCGGCCTGCACCAGGACTTGGACGAACTGCTCGGCGACGTTGGGCTTGGCCATCGGGACCCCTTCGATGCTTCGGCGGCGGACACCCTCATGATCCACGTCCGGCCCCCGCCTCGCAGGTTCTATTGAGAGGTAAGTCAAACGTGTCGTGCTCGTGGGCGAGGCTGAAGGCACTGGTCGTGAGTGGCGTTTCGGGTTAGAACCCGAAACGCCACTCACGACCACCTGTACCGACCCACGCCACCTTTGCCCTACCCCTCGAATAACCAGGGCGCCTTAGGTATCTACGTGGATTCGGGCTGCGGGGCGATCAAGGACCGCCCGTTCTAGCCGAGCTCGGCCGAGGAACCGACGACGACCGCGTAGAGATCACCGATCGTGGCGAGCGCCGCGCGGTGCTGGTCCGCGGCGGTCACCGGACCGGCGACGGAAGGGAGCGCGCGTGTGGCGCAGGCCGCGGCCACCACGGTCGGGTTGTTCCCGCGCAGGAACGCGCCTTCCGCGGTGAACGTGACGCACATATGGGTCATGAACCCGGCCACCACGACGTCTTTGTGCCCGGCGGCGTCCACCAGCTCCCCCAGGCGGGTCCCGACGAAGGAGTTCGGCGCGGTCTTCACCACGACCTCCTCCCCTGGGCCGGGGGCGACGCGCTCGTGGATCCGGCCCAGGTCCTGCCGGAGGTCGTACGGGCTGCCCTCGCCGCCGTCGTGCATGACGTGGATGACCGTCGCACCCTCGGCGCGAGCGCGCGCCAGCAAGGTGGCCGCTTCGTCGAGCGCCGCCTCCCAGCCGTCGAGTTCCATCACGCCGCGGGTGTAGGTGTTCTGGTAGTCGACGAGGATCACGGTCGCGTCCGAGAGCGTCGCGGGAGTCGTCGGCAAGGTGCTGATTTCGCGGAGCGTGGTGCTGGTCATCGTGTGTTCCTTCGCTTTCCGGTCGGTACGGTTACCATGATCGCTGACCCGATTCGATGGTGAGATACGGATTCGGGTCAGCCGTGGCCGGGATCGGCCGATATTCGCGGGAAGGGATCGATGAACGCTCCGAGTGTGGCCGTCCTGGCGTTCCACGGGATCAGCCCGTTCCATCTCGCCGTGCCGTCCTTGGTGTGGGGAGCCGAATCCCCGGCGGGCGACATGGAACCGTGGCCGATCACGGTCGCCGCCGTCGAAGCGGGCAGGCTCGCCACGAGCGCCGGCTATTCGATCGACGTGCCCGCCGGCCTCGGCGCGCTCGCGGAGGCCGACATCGTCGTCGTGCCGTGGTGGTCCGACCCGGAAACCTCGACGCCTTCACCCGTGGCCGCCGCGTTGCGAGCCGCACACGAACGCGGAGCCCTCGTCGTCGGGCTCTGCCTGGGGGTTTTCGCCCTCGCGGACGCCGGCATCCTCGACGGGCGCGCCGCGACCACCCACTGGAAATGGGTCGAAACCTTCCGGAGGCGCTTCCCTTCGGTGGAGCTGCGCCCCGAAGAGCTGTACGTCGACGAAGGCGACATCGTGACCGGCGCGGGCGCGACCGCCGGGATCGACACCTGCCTTCACCTCCTCGCCCGCACGGCCGGGCAGGTCGTCGCCAACGGCGTCGCCCGCCGGATCGTCGCCGCGCCGCACCGTCCCGGCGGCCAGGCCCAGTTCATCGAGCTTCCCGTACCCGCCGCCGACGAGGATCCGCTCACCACCGTGATGAACTGGGCACAGTCCCGCCTGGACGCGCGGCACAGCATCGACGACCTCGCCACCAGGGCGCATATGAGCCGAAGTACCTTCACCCGCTCGTTCCGCGCCCGCACGGGGACCACCGTCCACAGCTGGCTTGTCGCGCAACGCCTCGCACGGGCACGCCAACTTCTCGAGACGACAGGGCTCGGCATCGACGCGGTCGCCGCGCAGTCCGGGTTCGGCACGCCTGCCCGTCTTCGCGAGCACTTCGCCTCCGCGCTGGGCACGACACCGACGCGCTACCGGGTCGAGTTCTCCGCCCCGGGTCCGGCACCCGGACCGCGGTAGCCGGGAGAAATCCTTTTCCCGCCGCTCACCGGAAAGTGGAATCATCAATTCCGCGAACCGGCGGGACTGCGTGCGCGTCCGGAAAGAGCCGTGTCCCCGCACTGCCATTTCGCGCCGGTGAATAGCTCACCCCCGAGGGTGAGCTCAATCGAGTGCATTGTCCGGCGGAACTGGATCGAAGAAGCCGCTCCGGGGCAAGATGACCGGGCACGAAGACCGGGACGACGGAGGACCATGTGGAGCTGTGCGGAACCCCCATCTTCGACTCTCTGGTCGAGGAGACGAGAAGGGCGGCCGCCGGAAATGGCACGCTCCCCCGCGAGGACAATTCCGAATCGAGCGAACCGCGCGTGGATGCCGGCGAGGAAAACAAATGACGATCATCCGACACTGTGAACGTTCCGAATAGCCGTCGCCGATTATCAGCCTGTTTCAGATGAATGCGCGTCGCCGGGAACACCGGCGGAATTCTGCAGATCGTCGAGCAATCCCAGCTGGCCGGTGATGACCCCGGTCAGGATCCCGCGAGCGACGGCGAGCAGTTCGGCGACCGACGGACTGGTCAAGGAGTAGGAGACGGTCGTACCTTCCTTGCGCGGCACCACCAGGTTGGCGCGCCGCAGGACGGCGAGCTGCTGAGACAGGTTGGCGGGCTCGATACCGAGGTCGGCGAGCAGCTCCGAGACGTGGTGCTCCCGCTCGCTGAGAAGTTCGAGCACGCGGATCCGGACGGGGTGCCCCAGCGTCTTGAAGAGCTCCGCCGTCGCCTGATACAGGGGACTGTTCATCGGCATCCCTTCCCCGCGGGTCCCGCCGTCCGCACAACCTGATCGTGCCCGATTTCCGGAGCCGCCGAACCTCGGCCCGCACCGTTCGAGCAGGACCACACCCGATCAGGGCATAAAAACGTCCATAAATTGCATATTTATGCAAGTCTGCATATCAGAGAAGGTGAGAACACCTGTGAGTCACGGCATGCGGGATTCCGCGAGCCTCTTGTCGTTCCCCCGGCCCGCCACGAGGTGCGGACGGTGACCACCCGCCACTCCATCCCCACCGCGGCCACCCGGGCCCACCTCGCCCTCGCCGCGCACGCGGCGGAACTGGCCGATCTCGCCGCGAACGCCGCCCGGGTCGACGCCGACGCGGAGCAGGACGCGTGCTCGACGCGGGATCATTCCGGGCTGATCGGGATGGCGCAGCAGATCCTCGAAGCGGCGGTGGTCGCCGCACGGCTCGACGGGAAGACCTGGCAGGAGATCGCGTACAGGCTCGACGGAGCTACACCGCGGTCCGTGCGGACCCGATACTGGCCTTCGGTCGCGCGGTTCCGTGCGGATCCCTTTCCGTCACAGCACTCGCGCCGCGACGGCGTGCCCGAGCACACTGAGCAGACCGCATTCCGCCTTCGCAGGCTGCCGACGCCGGAACAGCGACCAGACGCCGGCGAGTCCGCGCCGGAACCGGCCCGCTCGCCGGCCGGGCACCTCGCCCTGGTCACGATCCCGGCCGAACAGGGCGACGACCAAGCCGCACGGGAGCCGACGGCCGCGGACGCGCGGCTGAAGATCGCGGAAAGGCTGGTCGCCGCCTACGAGCGGATCGCGACCAACGACCGGCAGCCACCGCAATGGATCCTCGACGGGCTGGCCCACGCCCGCCGCACGGCCGCGGAACTCCGTGCTCACACGGGCGCGCCGCCTGAATGACTCTCGGCGGGAAGCTACACCGAGGTCGCGAGACCGGCTTCGCGGTCGAAGTCGTGCTCGTCCTCGGTCTGCGTCCGCGCCACCATCTTCGCGACCAGGTCGAAGATCGGCGTGGCTTCCTGCGGGAAGGTCACGCTCTGCTGGTTCGCGCTCTCGGCGATCATGAACCGCTACTCCTCAAGGGTGATGACTACAGCGACCGTTCACACTAACGGCCGCGCCGTGATGACGGGCCGTATTCGGGGTTTTCGGTCGAACGTCACTGAAGTCACCGGATGCGGACGTCGTGGTGCCGGACGGACTTAGGAGTCCTTCGCGGACACACGATCGCCGGATATCTCGTGCTCACGCCTGGTGAGCACCAGTGGAGCACCTTCGGTGATGGCCACCGTGTGCTCGGAATGAGCCGTGCGTGAACCGTCGGCCGAGCGGATGGTCCAGCCGTCGTCGTCGAAGACGATCCGGTCGGTCGTGCGGGCGAACCAGGGTTCGAGCGCGACGGTGAGTCCCGGCTGGAGCTTCAGACCACGGCCTGCCTTGCCCTTGTTGGGAATGTGGAGTTCCTCGTGCATGGTGCGGCCGATGCCGTGGCCGCCGAACTCGGTGTTCACCGGATAGCCGTAGGCGCGGGCGACCGCCCAGATGGCCGCGGAGATGTCGCCGAGACGGTTGCCGGGACGTGCGGCCTCGATCGCCGCCTCCAGTGCTTCCTCGGTGGCACGGACGATCCGCAGGTCCTCTTCCGCGGGCGTTCCGACGATGACCGTGCGCGCCGAGTCGGCCGCCCAGCCGTCGATCTTCACCGCGAGATCCGCGGTGAGCACGTCACCGTCGCGCAGCGTGTAGTCGTGGGGCAGGCCGTGCAGGACGGCGTCGTTGACCGCCAGGCAGATGACGTTGCGGAACGGGCCTTTGCCGAAGGACGGCGCGTAGTCCCAGTAGCAGGACTCCGCGCCGCGTCGCTGGATCATGCCGCGTACGTGGTGTTCCAGGTCCATCAGGTTGACGCCCACGTCCGCGAGGTCGCCGACCTCGGTGAGCACTTCGGCGACGAAACGCCCGGTCACGTGCATACGCTCGATCTCGGCGGGCGTCTTCAGTTCGATCATCGGATCCTCGCGTCACAGGTTGGTATTATTATACCGGAACCCTAGCAGGTGGCGGTATAATAATACCAACTCCCTCCCGTCAGGCGACTGGAGAAGGGCTGCCCAGCCGTCCGTCGTGCACTTCGACGATCCGGTCCACCGCGGCGAGATGCACCCGATCGTGCGTGACCAGGACGGTGGCGGTGGACCGCTCGCGCGTCAGGCAGGCGATCAGCTCGATGACCGCGGCGCCGCGGTCGTGATCGAGGGCGCTCGTCGGTTCGTCGATCAGCAGCACGGTCGGTTCGTTCATCAACGCGCGCGCGATGTTCACCCGCTGTCGTTGACCACCGGAAAGCTGATGTGGGCGACGTCCCGCCTGCGCCGCGAGCCCGACGGCAGCCAGCAGGTCCATGGCCACACCGCGTGCCCCGCCCGCGGAGCGGCCGTCGATCCGGGCCATGACCTGAAGCTGTTCGGCGGCCGTGAGGGCGGGCAGCAGATTCGGCTGCTGGAAGACGATCCCGATCTTGCGGCGGCGGAGTTCGGTGAGTTCGCCGCGGGTCAGACCGGTGGTCGTGGCGCCGTCGATGGTGACGGTCCCCTGGTCCGGGGTGATGAGGGTCGCCGCGACGGCGAGCAGGCTGGACTTCCCGGAGCCGGAGGGCCCGGCGACGGCGGTGATCGTGCCCGGCGGGACGTCCAGCGTGACGTCGTCGAGTGCGGTGAGGCGGGCGTCGCCGTCGGGATAGGTGAGGGTGACGCCGGTCAGGTTCAGGCTCATCGGGCACTCCCCAGTGCGGTCAGCGGGTCGACGGAAGTGATGCGGCGGACGGAAAGCGCCGCACCCAGCGCGCCGAGCAGGATCATCACGGCGGACGGCACGAGTACGGTGGCCGGAGTCAGCAGGAAGGGCACGGCGGAGCCGGCGACCGCCGTGCCGAGCCCGACGGCCAGGCCGGTTCCGATGGCGGTGCCGCCGACGAGAAGGACGACGGCCTGGCCGAGCGCGTCCTTCAACAGGAAGGCGGTGCTCGCCCCCAGCGCCTTGAGGACGGCGATGTCACCGCTGCGCTGGATGGTCCACACGGTGAAGAAGGCGCCGATCACGAGGGCGGAGATGGCGAACAGGAAGCCGCGCATCAGTTG
Source organism: Amycolatopsis roodepoortensis (assembly GCF_024628825.1). Lineage (NCBI taxonomy): Bacteria > Bacillati > Actinomycetota > Actinomycetes > Pseudonocardiales > Pseudonocardiaceae > Amycolatopsis > Amycolatopsis roodepoortensis. The sequence goes on along the minus strand of NZ_CP102415.1, from coordinate 153,725 downwards.
CAGCGAACCGTTTTCGGACGTGTAGGAGCCGATCGCGGACAGCGAGTCGCTCTTCGAGACCGTCGTTGTACCGGCGGCGAGGTCGGTGGCCGCGAGATCGGCGTCGGCCGCGGTGGTCAGCGCGAGCACCGTCGCGCTCGGCTCGCCGCCGGTGGGTGGCGCCGTCTTCGCCCAGACGGCGAGGTCCGCCCAGATCACCGGTGTGTGGCTGAACCAGGCGTCCCCCGTCACGGCGGCGACCGTCAGCGGGCGCCCGGTCACGGCGATGGTGTCTCCGCTCCGGACGCCCAGGTCGTCGGCGGCGGACGTCGACAGCACCACCGAGTCGCCGGTGATCCTTCCGCCGTCCGGGGCGAGCGCCGAACCGGGCCGGACCCCGAAAACGGAGATCCCGGCGCTGCGGCCGCCCGCGGTGGCCTTGGTGGTGGCTATGCCCAGCGGTTCGGCGGCGGTGACGCCCGGCGTCTCGGCCCACTGCCGTCGCTGTGTTTCGGTGACGGCGGAATTGGCGTAGGAGAGGCTTTGCCCGGCGCCGGGGGCGGCGAAGACGATCTTGTCCGCAGGCAGGCCGGTGATCGCGGAGATGTTCTGCTCGCCCAGCCCCGCGGTGAGCCCGGACAACAGCCCGACCAGCAGGGTGATCAGCACGACGACGGCACCCATCAGGGCGAACCGTCCTTTGGCGAATCTCAGATCTCTCCAGGCGACGAACACGGCTCGGGTCTGTCCTCTCGGGGCGGGTGGGCTGGCTACCTCTCCACGATCGCCGCCGGTGACCGCGCCGGCATCCGGCCGGAGATGGCACTTCGCCCGCCGTAAGACGGCACGCCGCCTCTACCTTTGGATAGAGGCGCGCGCCGATCCCGCTCCGTAATCTGGACGCACTGTGACCGCCGCGCCCGCTTTGACCCCGACCAGCCGGGTGCTGACCTGGTGTCTGCACCTGCTGCTCGTCGCCCTGCTCGCACTCGCCGCCGTGCGGGCGGTGGCGGACGGCTCACCCGAAGCGGGAGCGATCGTCGCGGCGGCGGTGACGTGTGCCGTGGTGTACGCGGCCGGCCCACTGCTGCCTCGCGTCCGGACGTCCCGGCGGGCCGCCCTGTGGTGGCTGGTCGCGGTGGGCCTCGTCTGGCTGGTGCTGTTGGTGCTGACCGCCGACGGCGTCTGGGTCGCCTTCCCGCTGTACTTCCTGCAGTTGCATCTGCTGCCGCGCCGTCAGGGGCTGGTCGCGGTGATCGTGACCGCGCTGGCGGCGATCACCGCGTTCACCGCCCACCAGGGTGCCTTCGTTCCGGCGGCGGCGATCGGACCGGCGCTCGGCGCAGCTGTCGCGGTCGCCGTCGTCTGGGGTTATCAGGCGCTGTACCGCGAAAGCGAACGACGCCGGGACCTGATCGAGGAGCTCACCGCCACCCGTGCCGACCTAGCCGAAGCCCAGCACGAGGCGGGAGTGCTCGCCGAGCGGGAGCGGCTGGCCCACGAAATCCACGACACCCTCGCCCAGGGACTGTCGAGCATCCAACTTCTGTTGCGTGCCGCGGAAAGGACGCTGCCCGATACCGCGGGGAACGCCGCCCGCTACGTCGAACAGGCTCGTCAGGCCGCCGCGGACAACCTCGCCGAAGCCCGCCGGTTCGTCGTCGCCCTGTCTCCTCCCGCACTCGACGACACCACGCTGGCCGACGCACTGGACCGGCTGTGCGCCACCACCAGCGCCCGGCACCGGATCGCCGCACGCTTCCGTCTCTCAGGCGACGTCGTTCCGCTGCCGACCGCGTACGAGGTCGCGTTGCTGCGCATCGGCCAAGCGGCCCTGGCGAACACCGTCCGGCACGCCGACGCGTCCACCGCCGACGTCACCTTGTGCTACGGCGGCGAGCACGTCACCCTCGCCGTCGTCGACGACGGTGTCGGCTTCGATCCGGAACACAGCGCCTTCGGGCTCACCGCGATGCGTACCCGGATCGAAGCGCTGAACGGAAGCCTCACCGTCGAGTCCTCCCCCGGCCACGGCGCCACCGTGTCCGCGCGACTGCCCAAGGAAAGCCCGTGACCGAACCCCCGATCCGGCTTCTGCTCGCCGATGACCACCCCATCGTCCGGGCCGGTCTACGTGCCGTACTGGAAACCGAACCAGGACTGGTGGTCTCGGCCGAAGCCTCGACCGCCGAGGAAGCGGTGGCCCGAGCCGCCGAAGGCGACATCGACGTCGTGCTGATGGATCTGCGTTTCGGCTCCGGGATGACCGGAGCCGAGGCCACCGCGGCGATCACCGCGCGGCCGGACGCTCCCCGCGTCCTCATCGTCACCACCTACGACACCGACGCGGACACGTTGCCCGCCATCGAAGCGGGGGCCACCGGCTATCTCCTCAAGGACGCGCCTCCCGAGGATCTGGCCGCCGCCGTGCGGACCGCCGCCGCCGGGCGCACCACGCTCGCCCCGACCGTCGCCGACCGGCTCATGAACCGGATGCGGATGCCCGCCACCGCACTGACGCTGCGCGAGATCGAAGTCCTGGTCCTGGTCGCGGACGGCCTGTCCAACCGGGCCATCGCGGACCGGCTGCACCTGACCGAGGGCACGGTGAAGTCCCATCTGGCCCGCAGCTACACCAAACTCGGCGTCGATTCGCGCACCGCCGCCGTCGCCACCGCGACGGATCTCGGCCTGATCCGGCGCTGACCGGCCTGGACTCCGCGAGGGCCTCGTGAGTGGTGGAAGATCCGACGCGACCACGACTGTCCACAAGGGACTTCAGAGGCGTAGGAGGCTACCGCGCACTTCACGGGCTTCCGCCAGTCGAGCGTGTCGCGAAAGCCACTTTCGGGACCTCAGGCGTCGCGAAAGTGGCTTTCGCGACGTGGGCGGCGGCGAGGTGGTCGGTGCGGGTGGTCGTGAGTGGTCAGGTGAGTGTGTTGCGAAAGCCACTTTCGCAACCTTGAAGGTTGCGAAAGTGGCTTTCGCGGCATCGTTACCGAGGCCCGATGTCACGCGCCGAGTGGATCAGTGCCCGAGGACTCCGCTGACCTCGTTCGGCGTTCCCGGGATCGTCCCGGTCGCGGTCTTGGTCCCGGACGCGAGGTCCACCGAGTGGATCTCCTTCTTGCCGGGATCGGTGACGTAGGCGGTTCCGCCCCGGACGAAGATCGCCGGGCGCGGCTGCTGCCACTCGATCGGCTCCTGCCAGGTGCCGATGACGGCGATCTTCCGCTGCACCGCACCGCTCACCGGGTCGATCACATGGATCTGGCCGTCGGTGCCCAGCACCAGGGCCTCCCCCTGAGGCCCGCGGGCCAACGATCGGAAGGTGTAGCTGGTCCCGATGTCGACGTGCTTGAGCGTGGCCTTCTCGGTGTCGATCAACGAGATGCGGCTCGGGCGTTCGAGCTCGGCCGCTTCGTCGACCTTGTAGTCGCCCAAGGTGATCGGCGAGACGTCCGAGCCCGCCTGGTTGCCGATACGACCGTAGGGATCCGGGCTCGTCACCTTGGTGATCACGCCGTTGCGGTAGATCAGCGCACCGGTCTGACAGCCGACCACGACCGCTTCACCGCGCGCGGCGGCCTCGCCGTGCACGCCGGGGCACTGCTCGTTACGCGCGATCTCCTTCTTGTCCTTGTCCAGCACCACGATCCCGGACCGCTTGTCCTTGTCGCCGACGGTGGTGAGCAGTTCGCCGTTCGCGAGTTCGACGGCCACGCCGTGATGCGCCTCGGGCGTCTTGTACTTCGGCGCGGGGAGCGCCGCGGTGCCGATCGTCTTCGGGTCGAAGACTGTCACTTCACCGGTCCCGTCGGCGAACAGCACCGTCTTGCCGGCGTGCCGGACGACATGTCCCGGCTTGGCCGCCTTCACCTCGTTGTCCGTGAGCACGGCGCCGACGGCGTCGAGGACCCGGAATCCGGTGGAGGTCGAGACCAGGAGGTGCCGGTCGTTCCCGGCGGGGTTGAGGCGGTTGAAGCCTTCCAGCGGAAGATTCTTGGCCACCTTCAAGGTCTTCCCATCGAGCAGCACGATCCCGCCGTCGTAGGTGACGGCCACCGGATCGGCGACGACCGGTGCCGGAGCCGCGTCCTTCGCGGGTTCCGCCGCCGGCTGTTCGGTCCCGCAGGCGGCCAGCGCGAGCGTGCTCGCCGTCGTCGCCATCAGCGCGAGATATCGGGTCTTCCGTGCCATTTTCCTGTGCCTTTCGTCTGTTCCGGTCAGGAACGGGTCAAACCGGTGGTGATCGATTCGGTGTTGGCGCGCATCATTTCCAGATAGGTGGCCGCGCCCTGGCCTGGTTCACTGAGGGATTCCGAGAACAGCGGGGCCACCTGGACGTGCAGCCCGGCCTGTTCGGCCAAGACCCGGGCGAGCCGGTCCGGTTGCGAGGAATCGGCGAAGATCACCGGCACTCCCGCCGCACGGACGGTGTCGGCGAGGGCCTTCAGATCCGAGGAGCTCGGTGACGCGAGCGTTGTTCCGCCGGGGATCACCGCGCCGACGACCTGGAACCCGAACCGCTGGGCCAGGTACCCGAACACGTGGTGATTCGTGACCAGTTTCCGGCGTTCCGGCGGAATCCCGCCGAACTTCTCGGCCATCATCTTGTCGAGTGCCTCGATCTCCCCGCGATAGCGTTCGGCGTTGGCGCGGATCACCGCTTCGTCGACCCCGTCGACATGGGCGACGACCTCGTCCGCGATCGCCTTCACCGCGTCGCGCACCCGTGCCGGATCCGTCCAGAAATGGGGATCGGGCTTGTTGTCGGCATAACTGATCGGATTCGCCCGCTCCCCGGCGGGTAACGCCGGTACGCCGCTTTCCTCGGCCGTGCGGACGGTGCGCAGGATTCCCTCTTCGAGCCCGAGTCCGTTGTAGACGATCAGGCCGGCACGTTCGACCTGGGCCGCCTGCTGTGCGGAGATACCGAAGGAATGCGGGTCCGCGTTCGGCTTCATCAACACCGTCACGTCTGCCTGATCACCGACCACGGCACGAGTGATATCGCCGAGGATGTTCGTCGTGACGACGACCGACTTGCCGCCCCCGCCGGTCCCGGAGCAGCCGGCCGCCGCCAGCAGCGCCACCACGAAGAGGGCGAGTACGCGGCGCCTCATCGGCCGGTCTCCACGATTTGGCCCGCCTTGCCGCCGACCTTCAGGGTCCTGGCGCGCCGGAGGTTGTCGTTGTAGTCGATTTCGTACACCTCGGCCGAGAGCGGATTGTTGATGTAGGCGCGGGTGGAGTCGACCTGGATCGACGGAACATCGGCGGCGGTCGCCTCCGGGGTCAGGAGCGGGATGGCCGTCTGTTCCTTGCCGGCGCCGTCGAAGGAGCGCAGCTTTCCGTCCCGGGCGAGGACCAGCAGCGGTCCGCCCTCCCCGACTGTGTTCACCGCGGCGACCGGGCCGGTCTCGACGTGCTGCCAGCTACGGCGTCCGACGTCCAGTGACCACACCGCGGTCTCCCCCGCCCGCGCCGCGAGCGTGGAGCTTCCGGGCCGGTGGAAGAAGGCCGTGGCGCGTTCCTGCGCGTTGACAGCGCGTGGGTATGGGATCTTCGCCCCGGCGAACGTGCCGTCCTTTTCGGTCACCAGCAAGGCGCCGTCCGCGCAGCCGAAGACGACTCCGCGCCGGGTCACGGCCTGCCCCTGCAAGTCAGGGCACGGCTGGTCGATGTCCGCCACTGCTTTGCCCTGGCGATCGTGGACGCGCACACCGCGGGCGAGCGGCTTTCCGGCGTCGGCCACCGTGGCGATGATGTGCCCGCCGTACGGGATCGCCACACCCGCGTGGGGCTCACGCGTGATCTTTCCCAACTCGGTCACGGAACCCTTGTCCAGCGCGGCCCGGTCCAGCAACGTCGCCGAACCGTCCGAATAGGACAGTGCGGTGACGGCGGGATCGCTGTAGGCCGCCAGGGGTTCCTTCCCGGGCGCGACGCCGACATCCCGGACCTTCGCCCGGTAGTAGTGGACGTGGTCACCGTGGTCGACCATCCACGAGCCGCTGTCGATCACCCGGGTCGTGCCGTCGCGGGCGGTCAGGTAGCCGAAGCGGCCGTCACCGGTCACGGCTCGCACTCCGTCGACTCGCCCGACCTCGTGCACCTCTTCGGTGATCAGGTCGACGACGCGTACGGCGCCGGTGTCCGTGTCGGCGACGATCAGCCGCGACTGCGCCTCGGCCGCCTCCTCGGCGCCTTCGACGTAGCCGTGCGGGACTTCCGCGGTCACCTCCTTCGGCTGCTCCGAGCCGCACGCCGCCAGGGTCAGCGCCGCGACGACGACCGTCACTGCTTTCAGTTTCATCGTGAGCTCTCGATCTCCGGTGTCAGGGAACGGAATCGCTGTCGTACGAAGGACAGGAACGCGGAAAGGAAGAACAGGAGGACCGCGCCGGCGGCGATGGTCGCGCCCGCCGCGGTGCCCCAATGCCAGGACACGAGCAGGCCACCGGCCGTGGCGGCGATGCCGAGCAGCGCCGCGATGAGCATGATCGTGGTGATCCGCCGCGACCAGAAGAGCGCCGCCGCGGCGGGGGCGATGAGCAGCCCGAACACCAGCAGCGTCCCCACGACGCGGAACGACGCGACGATCGTCAACGTGACCAGCCCGAGCAGCACCGCGTTGGCCAGGCGTGGCCGAAGCCCCAGTGTGTGCGCTTTGCGGACGTCGAAGGTGAGCGCGGTGAACGAACGATGTCCCACCAGCGCCACCGCCCCCACGACCAGAAGGGTGATCGCGAGGCCCACCAGGTCACCCGATCCGACGGCGAGCACGTCGCCGAACAGGAAGCCGGTGAGATCGACCGCGAACGACCGCGAGTGGGACACGATGATCACGCCGCTCGCGAGCATGCCGACGAAGAGCAACCCGATGGTGGTGTCCTCGGACAACCGCCGCGAACGGCCGAGCGCGGTCACGCCGAGCGCCATCACCCCGGCGCTGATCGCCGCGCCGATCAGCAGGTTCACGCCGGTCAGCGAGGCGATGGCCACGCCCGGCAACATGCCGTGCGACATCGCGTCGCCGATGAAGGCCATCCCGCGCAACACCACCCAGGTGCCCACGACGGCGCACACCGCCGAAACGAGCACTCCCGCCACCAGCGCACGCTGCACGAACGACACCTCGAAGGGGATCAGCAACCACTCCACGCGTCACACTATAGTGGTAATGATTGTCATTATCTGAAAGAGGTGTCGATGACCCCGGACACAGCGGCGCTCACGATCGACCGCGCGCACGCCCATTACGGCTCTCGCGAGGTGCTGCGCGGGATCACCGCCCGGGTCCCGTCGGCGCGGCTCACCGCCATCGCCGGCGCGAACGGAGCGGGGAAGTCGTCGCTGCTGAACCTCGTCGCGGGCGTGCTCCCGCCGACCACCGGCTCGGTGACCCGGCGAGACCCGGGGCGGGTCGCCTACGTGACCCAGCAGAGCGAGGTGTCGCGGTCGCTGCCGATCACCGTCCGCGCCACCGTCACGATGGGGCGGTGGGCGCACCGCGGCCACTGGCGGCGACTGTCCAAGACGGACCGGAAGATCGTCGCGGAATGCTTGGAGCTACTGGAGATCACGTCGATCGCGGACCGGTTGATCGGCACGTTGTCCGGCGGGCAACGCCAGCGTGCACTGGTCGCTCAAGGGTTAGCCCAGCAAGCCGGGCTACTGCTGCTCGACGAGCCATCGGCCGGGCTCGACCTGCACGCCCGCGGCCTGATCGAAGAAGCCCTGCGCGCCACCCTCGCCGGTGGCACGACCGTCCTGCGCGTCACGCACGATCTGGAGGTGGCGGGCCGGGCGGATCACTGCCTGCTGCTCCAGGACGGCCGACTCGTCGGCGAAGGCGAACCGGCGTCGGTGCTGACCCCGGAACGCGTAGCGGAGGCCTGGGGCCTGCCGACCCGCCTCCAGTCATCTGATCGCGCCGATTCTCGCTAGGGTGCTCCGGTGGAAGCGACGTGGCGGCGCATCATGGCCTTGCTGTCCGAACACGCACCCGCCATCGCGCGCGAAATCCGGCCTCCGGCGCCGGCCGCGCACGTCGCGCGCCTGCGAGATCGCGTCGGCCTCGAACTCCCGCCCGAGTTGCTCACCTGGTGGGCCCTCATGGACGGCGTCGACGACGAGCGCGTGCGCGGAGCCGAAGACCTGATCCCGAAGGGCTACCTGCCCCTGTCGGTGGCGCGAGCCGAGGAGGAGTACGCCAGGCAGTCGCGGTACCCGGACCCTGGCTGCTGTAACCCGGCAGGAACGCACCACAAGCAGGCGGGCCAGGACGGATTCCCCTACTGCACGGCGAACCTCCCCATCGGCCGGGCGATCGACGGAGGCCTGCTGTGCGTCGACCTGCGGGCAGGCGAGCACCACGGCTGCGTGATGGAGTGGTACGCCAGTGAAGGGATCTATCGGTCCGACTGGGCGAGCGTGGCCGAGATCCTCGACGAGATGGATGAGCGGCTCAGCCGGCCTTGACCCGCGAAAGCCACCGCACGGTGACGTCCAGCGCCTCTTCCGCCGAGTCCCCGAACCCGTGTCCCGCGCCCGCCAGAGAATGCCAATCCGTCCCGGCCCGCGCCAGGGCCGTTTCCCGCGCGATCTCGTGAGAAACGTGCTCGTCCCCCGAACCATGGACGACCAGCGCGGGCATCCTGGACGCCAGGAAGGCGCCCCTCGGGTCGAGGTGGGCGAACTCCTCGAACAGCGCCGCGCCCAGTTCGAACCGGCCTTCGATGTCCAGAAACCCGTTCTGTGCCAACGAAGCACGATCCGAGTATAGCGCGATCCCCCTGGGCAGCTCCGGCTCCAGGAAGGTCCGCCGCAGGTCGAGCACCGGCTGCCAGAGCACCACCCTTCGCACAGGCAGCGACGCCAGCGACAGTGCCGTGCTGACGGCACCGAAGCTCGACGCCACCACCGAAACCGGCCCGTCCACCGCGGCGCGCAGGTCCAGGAGTTCGCCCGCGACGGTCATGTCCCTCGGCCGCCCGTCACTACGGCCGTGCCCTCGGAAGGAGAACCTCAGCACCGTGAATCCCGCGGCGGCGAGCCTCGGCGCGAGCTCGGTGAAGAGCCCGTTCTCGTCGAGGTCCGCGGTGATGCCGTGGACGAGCACGACCGTCTCCGGGCCGCCGTCGTGCCGGACACTGTCGAGCCGGAGCCCGTCGGACGTCGTGATCACAGGTACAGCACCGCCGTGAGCACCATGCCGCCCAATCCGACCAGCCAGGTGTACGGCAGCGTCGAGACCATCGCGCGTTCCGGACGCACTCCGGCGTACTGGGACGCCCACACGGTCTGGGTGCTGGTGGGGTCGGAGACGCTGAACACCTGGTTGTAGGACGCCATCAGGCCGACGACGGCCGGAAGCGGGTAGATGCCGCCGGTGACCAGCACGCCGGCGACACCGGCGCCGAGCCCGAACACGTTGAGCGGGCCGCGGAACAGGCACAGCGGGACAAGCGCCGCGAAGACCACGACGAACCACACCGCCCCGGACGGGCTGATCGCCGCCACGATCGGCGTCAGCGCGCCCTTCGCGCCGGGGAGTTTCACGGCGGCCAGCAGCATCCCGATCGCGACGAACAACACGATCGGCGGCGCCGCGACGTCGAACGCCTTGTACAGCGAGCGCAGGCCACGTCCGCTGAGCTCGCCCCATTTCGTCGTCGTCACCAGCGCGTAGACCACCCCGGCCAGCAGGGACGGCACGATCGGCACCGCGAACCCGAGCGCGAGCACGATGGGCAACAGTGGCGAAAGCAGCGCGTACCAAGGTGCGTCGCCGCGGCGCACGCGCGCCTTCGGCCGCTCCAGTTTCACCGCCCACGTGTGCCGGGCGCCGTGCCGCGTCTGGATGAGGACGTAGGCGATGCCCCCGACGAGCGCGAGCGGGAACAGCTTGATCATGATCGACTTCACGTCGGAGACCGGCGCCCCCAGCGCGTCGGACAGGAACTGCCACACGGCCAGTTCGAGCGGTGCGCCAGCAGAGATGCCCATCAGCACCGTGCCACCGGCGGCGACCGGGCTGACCCCGACGGCGATCATCGCGGGGATGCCGACGACGCCCGCGAGCATGGCCGCCGGAGCCGAACCGGTGATGCTGCCGCACAGGATCGACACGGCGAACACGCCGAGGGCGACGACCGACGGCCGTTCCCCGCCGAACTCGACGATCTTCCGCACGAGGGTGCCGGCGATACCGGTCTCGTCCATGAGTGTGCCGAGCCAGGAGCCGAGCAGGACGGCGATCATCGTGGACGCCAGCGTCGCCGAGCCCGTCTGGAGCACTCCGGTCAGGATGCTGTCCTTCGCGCCCGTCAGGGGCGCTCCGGCGAGTACGGCGATGCCGAGTGCGAGCAGCACCAGCGCGAACGCCGTGGGCAGCACGCGGGTGAGCATGAGCACGACGCCCACCGCCATCAGGACGAGAATCGCGATTCCCATGATCAGTTCCCTCCCGCGAGCGCGGTGGTGATGAGCAGCGGGCTGACGGCCAGGCCGCTGCGGTGGTGGGCGAAGCGGTGGGCGGTGATCTCTTCCGCGCCGGCGACGTGGCCGCGCAGGCGCAGCGGTCCGAGCCGGAACGCGGTATGCCCGAGCCGCCGGTTCAGCTCGCGCACGTCGAGCCGGTGGTGGGCGAGTTCGTGTGCCACGGCGGCCCGGCGCAGCGCTTCCCGCGTGATCGGCCATCCGCGTGCTCGTGCCAGCTTTTCGACTCGGCGCAAGGCGTCGGTGTACACGACGACGGAGCCGCGCTGATGCTCGGCGAGCACCAGTTCACCGTCGCTGACGCCGCCTTCACGCTCCACGACCTGGACGTCGCCGGAATCGTCGCCCTCGGCCAGTTCGTCACCGTAGGCCAGCGCGATCTCCGCCCAGGTACGCAGTTGTCCGTCGGAACGGTTCTCGTGGGTGGGCGTCGCGCGCAGCAGGCCGACCGCCAGATCGACGTCGCTCATCGGCGATCCTGCAGGATCACGACGACCGGCTCGTCACTCGCGCGGGTCTTCAGCTCGGCCCCGGCCAGCGCGAGCAGCTGGTCCCGGTCGAGCACGCCGGACAGGTCCGCGATCTTGGGTCCCACCAGCAACCACACCGCCGGAGCGCGGGAACCGCCGTCGCCGTACCGGGTGTGCTGATCGGCGAGCGTTGCCAGCCGTGCCTGGGCGGCACCGGCGTCGGAGGTCTCGACGACAGCCCCGGCACCGTGCAGCCGGATCACGCCTTCGCCGTCGACGACCCGCACATGCTGGACCGGTTTCGTGAACCGGCCGAACACTCCGTGCCGCCGGGCCGACGCGGCGAAGACCCGGTGGTGTGCCGTGCTCGCGACGCGCTTCAACCGATCCGGTCCGACACCGATGCTGCGCGCGACGGCGGTTCCGACCGCCTCGTCGTCCACTGTGGACGAGCGATCCTTGGTGCGCAGCTCGGTCGCGCCGGTGGCGACCGCGCGCACCAGGTTGCGCTGCGGGTCGACCGTCACGTCGACCTCGACACCTGCAGGGTCGGCACCCTGCGCCACGACGGCGGCCTCGGCCTCGGTCCGTACGGCGAGGATGTCGGCGTTGGTGGGGCTGGGCACGATCCGCTCGACCGACTCCCGGACCAGTGCCAGCGCGGCGCCGAGCGGGCTGATCACTTCCGCGTGCGCGGCGATCCGCCATTCGTGCCCGGAATCCTCGCCAAGGAACGGGGTGACCGCGGCCGCGCCGCCTCCGCCGCCGACGAGGGTCGGCCGATCCAGCCGATACTCCCGGATCAGTTCGTCGACGACCGCGCGCACCGGCTTCAGCGCCCGGCGCATCACCGTCCGGGCGGCTTCCTCACCCGACGTGCCCATCGCTTCGGCAAGCGGCGCCAGCGCCAGGCGCGCGGATTCCGCCTCCGAACGCGCGTAGGAATCGGCGGGCACGATGCCGAGCGCGTTGGCGGCACACGTCAGCGTGAGCGCGTACCGCTTGCCGTCGGCCGTTTCCAGCGCGACATAGTCACCCGGATCGTCCGGCCGTGGGGAGACGGTGATCAGTTTCGTTCTCTCCAGCGCCGAAGCGGGCGCGAAACACGCGTACGGCAGGCCCGCGATATGCGCGCTGCGTGGGCCGACGTCGGTCACGGCGCGTCCGGAGAACCGGATCAGGGAACCGCCGCCGATACCGATCGTGCGCACGTCGAGGGCGGGCAGGTACGTCTCGTGTCCGCCGAGGTGGGCGTGCCGCACGAGCACTCGCCCGCGACGGACCACGCTGATGTCGGTCGACGTGCCGCCGGTTTCGAGGAACAGCCCTTCGCTGAGCTTCTCCCCCATCAACGCGCCGGCGACTCCGGCGGCGGGCCCGGACAACGCCGTCAGCAGCGGCCTTCGACGCATTTCCGGCAACGACATGACCCCGCCGTCGCCACGCACCACCATCAACGGCGCGGTCACGCCGGCCCGTCGCACACTCGACTCGACCAGATCGGCGGTCGTCACCATGCGCGGCATGATCCCCGCGTTCAGCACCGCGGTGCGGGCGCGTTTCGTGAGTCCGTACAGGCCGGTGATCTCGTGTGTGGCCGTGGCGAGCACGTCCCGCTCCCGTGCGGCGGCCGCCACCGCCCGCTCCCCCGCCGGATCGTCCACACTGAACGGTTCGACGGCGACGATCACCTCCGCCCCCTGGCGGACCAGATCCTCGACGGCTTCGCCCGCGCCGGAGAGCTCACGCACCGGCGCGAACCGCACCGGGAGTTTCCGCCCGGGTGCCAGCTCCATTTTCGCGAAGGCCGCGAGCCGCCGGGTGGCGAACGCGTCGAAACCGGTGCCCACCCCGGCGATCCCGACCGTCGCCACGTCGCCTTCCAGCAACGCGTTGGTCGCCTGGGTGGTGCCGTGTGCGAGGAACGACACGTCCTCCGCGCCGATGCCGACGTCGGCGCGGAGCTTTTCCAATGCCTCCAGGATGCCGTGTGCGACGCCGTCTTCGTGGTCATGGCTGGTCGGGACCTTGACCTGGCCGAGCAACGCGAACGTGCGCGCGTCGACGGCGACGGCGTCGGTGAACGTGCCACCGACATCGATGCCGACGCGGACCGGAGTGGGCTTGGACGTCATCGTCCACCTCCTGGTGAATGGGGGTCAGTAACCGCGGACTTCCGGCCAGCGCCGCTCGACGCCGGCCCGGTCCAGCAGCCGGGCGAACTCCTCGAACCGCGCCGGGTCCTCGCGGACCGCGTGCGGCTCGCCGCCTCCGCGCACCGCGAATCCGGCGAGGTGGCCGGCGACCTCGCCGACGTTCCACTCCACGGGGTGCAGCCGGTGACAGCCGTTGGTGATGTGGGTCGTGCCGATGTTCTTGCCCGCGGGCAGCAGATTCCGCATCCGCTGGGGCAGCAACGCGCCGAGCGGCAGCTCGAACGGGACGCTCGGGACGTCGACGTAGGTGTCGCCCGCGGTCGAGGGATGCAGATCGATCCGGTAGCTGCCGACGCCCACGGAGTCTTCGCGGCGCTTGCGGCCGGTCGGCCCGAGTACGTCGAGCGAAACGTCCTGCTCGACGATCGTCGTCACGGCCCGGATCCGCCGCGCTTCACGCACGTAGGCGGATTTGGCCAGCCCGTCGTCGGTGTCGACGATGTCCCGGCGCAGCTTCAGGCCGGGGAATCCGGTGCCGCCGTCGAGCCGCGGTGCCTCCGTCTGCAACCAGTACAGCACCGACAACGACAGCTGCTTGGCCTCGTGGTGGGCCAGCGCGACGTCCTCGGCGGTGCTCACGCCGTCGATCTCCACCGCGGGCCGCAGCCAGTAGTCGTTGAGGGGCCAGTTCACCAGCGTGATGTCGGAGTCGAAGGCGCCCGGCTGGTGCAGCTTGCGCGCGAGGATCCGGCGGAAACCCCACAGCTCCTTGTCACCGGCGTCGGCGCTCTGGTCCGCGCTCACCGCCAGCGGATCGGTGTCCGGGTTCGGATCGAAGGTGCGGCCGACCGGCGCGAGCGAACGCGGATCCGGCGCGAGGAAGCCGAGCAGCGGGCCGGGCCAGAAGTCCGGCTGGTACTCGCGCCAGAAGCCGTACATCGCCGGCCGGTCGATCGTGTGGTCCTCACCCGCGTGGTGCGACAAGGCGAAGCAGTAGGTGATCCCCTGGAGATTGCCGGGATCCGCGTGTTCCGGGGCGTGCGGTTCGCCGTGGTCGGACTGGGCTTCGGCGCCGATCGCGAATTCGGTACCGGTCAACGGCAGTAGATCGCCGTTCTCGGTCGCGTCGAGCACGTACCGCGCACGCACCGCCGTGCGCTCCCCACCGGGTCCCTCGAAGGTGACGACGTCGACCCGATCACCGCTCACCTCCGCCGCGACCGGCCGATGACGAAGCAGCACGGTGAGCCGTCCGGCGGCCCGGTGCGGCGCCAGCATCGCCTCCAGCACAGCGAGCGCCACACGCGGCTCGTGACACAGCTTGCTGACCCGGCCCGCGCCCGGGTTGAGGTCGGTCAACTCCGCCGCTTCCGCGCGCAGCGGATAGTTCCGCCGGTAGTAGTCACGCACGCCCTCCCGGAAGGCGCGATACGTCGCCGTGCCACCGAAGCGCTCGATCCACGGGTTCTCGTCCGGGGGAACCGCCTGTGCGGTGAACTGACCGCCGAGCCAGTCGGTCTCCTCGGTCAGCACGACGTGATGCCCCGCCGAGGCGGCGGCGAGCGCGGCGGCGACGCCGCCCACCCCGCCGCCCGCGACGAGGATCTCGGTGCCGAGTTCGTACATGGTTCGTCCTATCGGGATCGTGGTGGGCCGACCTGTGCGCCGTCCACCTGTGGGCACCGCAGCAGCTGCTGCGGCGCGGTCGTCTTTTCGGTCACGAGGTCGACCAGCAGCCGCACCGCGCGTCTGCCCATCTCCCGCATGGGGACCTCGAAACCGCTCACCCCGGGCGGGCCGCCGAGCACCGCGAGCGAGAGATCGTCCGGAGTGGACAGTCCGGCGGTGTCGACGGCACGCCGGACAGCGCGGTACGCCGTACCGGTGTCGGTCCCCTCCACCACTACGGCGGTGACCCCGTCGGCGATCCAGCCGCGCACGGTCGTCGCGGTGATCTCCGGACCCTGCAACCGGACGACGCCCGTCCGCGGTGCGGCGCGAAGCACTCCGCGCTGCCGGTCTTCCGACGACGGTGCCTCGTCCGCCTCGCGCACATACCGGATTTCGCGATGACCGAGATCGAGCAGGCGCCGCAGCACCAGCGCGGACGCCGTCACGTAATCGGCGCCGACGTAAGGGATCCGGCCGCCGAGCTCCGGGCGCCGTCCGATGTAGACCAACGGGAAGCCGTCGTCGACGAGCCGGGACACCGGACCTTCCGGAACGTGCCTGCCGAAGAACAGGCAGCCGTCGGCCAGCCGGGTGCGGCGGATCGCGGCCTCCTGCCGGGCGCCCGGTCCGCTGGTGCCGGTGAACAGGATGAGGTCCTGGCCGAGTTTGGCCGCTTCTTCCTCCACTCCGGACAGGATCGGGTGGTAGGTGTCGGCCTCGTCGGTCGGGAAAGCGCTGCGGAACGTGTAGAGACCGAGCAGGTTCGAGCGCGAGCGCGCGAGCCGGGTCGCTACCGGATGCGGCACGTAGCCGAGATCCTGCGCCACCTCCATCACCCGTTGCCGCGTCGACTCGGCCATCCGCACGGAGCGGTTGCCGCCGAGCACCACGGAGACGGTCGCCTGCGACACCCCGGCGATGCGGGCGATGTCCGCCTGCCGCGGCGGACGGTGTCCTGCTGCCATTCCGGCTCCTCGATGTGGGCTAATGCGGTTTAGCCGAGCATCTGTGCGGGATCCGGCGAAATCAAGGAAACCGGCGCATCCTGTCCGGTATCGCCGCTGATCAGGACTAATACGTATTAGCTCCTTGACGCTGCCCTCGTGCAGTCCGAATGGTTGGACGACCACGTCAACGCCGACGAAAGGGAGTGTCCGCATGACCGAGCTGTCCCGACGCGCGGCTCTGCGCGGAGTCGCCGGAGTAGGCCTCGGCCTGGCCGCGATACCCGTCCTGGGCGCCGGGTCCGCGGCCGCGACGCCGGCCGGATTCCCGGAGTACCGGTTCCTGCGCACCGCGTTCGACAAGAGCAAATTGAAGTACAACCCGACCGGCGAACTGATCTTCCCGTGCATCCGCGGTGTCGCGGGCCGGGTCGCGAACCCGCTGGGCCGCTACTACCTGTACTACGCGCCGCACGACGCTCCCGGCGGCATCTGCCTCTCCTACGCCGACAGCCTCGAGGGTCCCTTCACCGAATACGCGAACAACCCGATCGTCAAAAGGACCTGGAAACCGCACTACGACGTCTCGCACGTCTCGTCGTCACACGTGCTGTGGAACGAGGACGCGCGCGAACTGTGGCTGTACTTCCACGGCGAGAACACCACGACCCGGCTCGCCCGGTCGAAGGACGGCATCCACTTCACCTACGACAAGGTCGTGCTGTCCACCTCGATGTTGCCCGCAGGCACCACCGAAGCCTCCTACGCACGGGTGTTCCGGCACAGCCTGCCGTCACGCGGCGCGAAGTACGTGATGGTCTTCATGATCAACGACAGGAGCAACCATCGTTCGATCGGCTGGGGCTGGTCCGCCGACGGGCGGAACTGGACGTTCTCGCAGACGCCGCTGATCCGCCCCGAAGAGGTCGGCGCGAGCAACATCGGCGCGCCGACCATCGCGCAACGCGGCACGTCGACGTACGTGATCTACCACGAGAACATCGAAGCCGGCGGCAACATGCTCATCACCGAGGTCGGCAACGACTTCAGCAAGCGCAGGCATCTCGGCGTCTTCCACGCTCCTCTGCCGGGCGCACCGGACAACGGGCGCTGCGCGGCTCCGTCGTTCGGGACCATGAACGGCAAGGAGTACATGTTCTACGAAGCCGGTGCACGCCTGGACGGCTCGATCGCGATCGCTCGGGCGGTCTGACCTCGTGAGTGGTAGGGACGGTTCTAACCGTCCCTACCACTCACGAGACCAGCGCCACTCGGTACCGCGGTTCTGCCGGGTGCTGGCCACGGCCGGGGGGTTGCGAAAGCCACTTTCGCAACCTTCAACGTTGCGAAAGTGGCTTTCGCAACCCCCCCCGGGCCTCCACAGACCGGGCCCGGGATCAACGGCGGCCGGAAGCCAGTAGGTACGTAAGACACCCTCGGTCACGGGCGCCCGAGCAGTGCCGCGACCGCCTCTCGCGCCTGACGCGCGGGCGCCGGATCACCGCTGATTCCCGCCGTCACGATGGCCCCTTCGGCGAGCAGGTAGACCGGTTCGGTCACCGACCCGCCCGCGGCCCGCACCCAGGTGTCGATCTGCTCGCGAAACGCCTGCTTGTGCGCTCGTACCTCAGCCAGGACCGCCTCGGACGACGAGCCGAGTTCGCCGTGGGCGTTGATCCAGGCGCAACCGCGGAAACCCGGTTCGGCGAACCACTCCGCAAGCCAGTCGAAGACCGAGAGCACCCGCTCGCGGGGATCCGCGACCTGGTCCACATGGGCGGCCAGGCTGCCCCGCCAGCGCTCATCGCGACGTCTGAGCATCGCCACCACGAGGTCTTCCTTGGCTTCGAAGAACCGGTAGATGCGCTTGAGTGACAGGCCGGACGCCGCGCGGACCTGGTCCATGCCGACCGCCTGGATGCCGTTCTCGTAGAAGAGTTTCTCGGCGGCATCGAGCAGGGCTTCGCGATCCACGCGGTTCTGCTCCTCGGTGACGGCGGCCGGCATCGGGTCTCCCTTGACGTTGAGAACGGTCGTTCCCTATCGTAGGTGTCAGACGTAGAGAACGCACGTTCTCCACCCGAGGAGGTTCGACGATGACCGAAGTACGCCAGCCTTGCCCGCCGTTCACGCGCGAGACGGCACTGCGGAAGGTCCAAGCGGCAGAGGATGCCTGGAACACCCGGGACCCCCGCAAGGTGGCGTCGGCGTACACGCCGGATTCGGTCTGGCGGAACCGGGAGACCTTCGTCCGAGGCCGCGAAGAGATCGTCGCGTTCCTGACCGGGAAGTGGGAACGGGAACTGGATTACGCGCTGCGCAAGAACCTTTGGACGTTCACCGACGACCGGATCGCCGTCCGCTTCCAGTACGAATGGCGCGACCAGGCCGGCCGGTCGTGGCGCAGCTACGGCAACGAACTGTGGGAGTTCGACGAGCACGGTCTCATGAGCCGTCGCGAGGCGAGCATCAACGACGTCGCCATCTCCGAAAGCGACCGGCGCATCCACGGCCCGCGCCCGCAGGAGGAACACGGCGCCGACTTCCCGCTCCGGTGAGCCGTTCAGTCCGTGATCGCGGAGATCTCCCACAACCCCAGGGACTTGTCGGCGTAGGCGCCGTCCTCCTCGGTGCACCCCTCGACCAGCACGGCCAGCGGCTCCGGGAACCCGAACGGCTCCCGGCACAGATTCAACGGCCGCCAGTCGCCGGTCACGATGTCGGTGTTGGTCCGCAGTTCGGTGAAGGTCGTGGTCAACAGGTACCGGGAACCGCTCCGCCGCAGGTTGCGCAGGGCCCGCCCGATATCGGCGAAACTGAGATGGACCAGGCAATCCCGGCACAACACGAGGTCGGCCGGCGGCAGCGGATCACCGGTCAGATCGAGCACCCGGAACTCGTGGACCGGGTCGTCCCGGAACCGTTCGGCGTTCATCTCGATCAGGTCGGGAACGATGTCGCCCCCGATGTACCGGTCGAGATCCAGGCCCACTTCACTGAGCCAGCCGTAGTCGCCGCACGGCAGGTCGAGCAGGGTGCGCACGCCGAAACGATCGAGGAGGGCGGGCAGCCGGTCGCTCAGTTCCCGCGTCTGGACCGACTCCGAACCAGGCCCGGAGACCGAGGAGGAACTCCACAACCGGGAGCGGAAGATGTAGGTGAAACGATCCTGGGTCCCCATGCTTTCCAGCTCTTCGGCGACCCGCCGGAAGTTGCGCTGCGCCGTGGTGATCGGTCGTTCGTCCACTCCCGCATCGTAACCTCGTGAGCGAGGGGGCGGTCCGATGACGGAATGGGACACCGAACGCGGCAGGCTGCTGAAGTCGAATGCCGGCGCGCTCGCCAGGACGGCGTTGACGAACGTCGTACGCGAATATCCGCACCACGAGAGCCACTGGCACCTCGAAGGCGTGCCCATTCGCTCGCCGAAACTGTCGCACCCGTGCTTCTACGGCAGTTTCGACTGGCATTCCTGCGTGGAGATGTTCTGGGTCCTCGTGCGTTTGCTCCGTCATCACCACGAACTCGTGCCCGCCGACGAGATCCGCGGCCTTCTCGGCGAGCACCTGACCGCCGAAGCGCTCTCAGGCGAGATCTCCTACTTCGCCCCTGAGGAGCAGCGGAACACCCAGCGCCCGTACGGCTGGTCGGCACTGCTGGAACTCACCTGCGAAGTCGCCACCTGGGACGACCCGGACGCCACGCGCTGGTCAGCGGGATTGCATCAGCTGAGCGCGGTCTTCGTGAACCGCTACCTCGACTGGCTTCCCCATGCCACCTACCCGATTCGGTACGGGGTGCATGACAACGGCGCGTTCGGGTTGTCCCGCGCTCTTCCGTACGCGGAGTACCTCGCCGACCACGGCGACCCGCGGCTGCACCGCCTCATCGTCGAGACGGCTTGGCGCTGGTTCGGATCCGACCGCGATTACCCCGGATCCTGGGAACCGTCAGGAGCCGACTTCCTGTCCCCCGCCCTCGCCGAGGCGGAGCTCATCTCCCGCCTGATGCCCGCGGCCGAGTTGGCGGATTGGCTGGACGCTTTCCTTCCTGGCATCGCGGAACGGAAACCCACGCCCCTCTTCACCCCGGCGACCGTGACGGACACCTCCGACGGACAACTCGCCCATCTGCACGGCCTCAACCTGCACCGGGCGTGGTGCTGGCACCGCATCGCGGCCGCACTCCCCGACCAGGACGACCGGATCCCTGCCATCCTCAAAAGCACACACGCTCATACCCACGCTTCGCTCGCGCAGACCGCCGGCGGCGCCTACATGGTCGAACACTTCCTCGCCTACTACGCGCTCCTCCTGCTCGGTTGAGCAGTCACTCGCTGTTGGTGAGCCGAGCGAGGCGACTACGGGCGGACACCCGCCTGTTCGAGTGAACCCACCGTGAGCACGGATGCTCGAATCTTGTCGACGTTGGGCGAAGTTCGACTGTACTCGGCAGTTGCGATCAGCATTTCGCACAATGCGAGAACGCGACGCGCGAACACATCGACGTCGGCCTCCACCTGCGGACTTCCCTGCCGCCGCAAATGCCCCCGATGACACCGGGAAGGCAAGATGCCGGGCCGCGGAGGCCTGCCGGCGGCACTGGTCCATTCGGTCCCACCCACTACTTTTAGTAGTTTTCGTGGTCACCCAGACCGTTGAGCGACGCGTGCATACCGTTCATCGAGACACACGCAGTACTACTGAACGGTCACAGTCTGCTTTCGCCAAGATGTCCTCAGCCGCACCGGTCAAGAACCGGTAACGCACGCGTGGCCCCCTGCTGTCACAGGAGGCCACGCGGATGTCCATTCGCCCGCTCGCTAGAACAAGGACAGGACGGTCGTGACCTTACAGCCCGACAACACGAAGACACCAGACAACGAGCCGCCCCAACGGGTCAAAGTCGTCATCGAACACGCCGAAAAGCCGGTTCGGCGAGTCGCGACGTCCGCGGAGATGATCCGCACGGCGCGGCCGCTCCTGAGGACACCGGGACGCCATCGCAAGGAGCCGGCGCGCGATGGCTGGCTCTGCCTGGCGATGGCAGTCCTCGCCGGCTGGGCCCCGACCCTGCGGATGTGTCTCCTGCTGACGCTCGGTGGCGGAATCGTCGTCGGCGTCGTCAGGATCAGCAGCCCGCAAATCGGGGTTTCGGCGGGGACCAGTGTGGGTCTCCTGACGCTCTTCTGCGCCTGGATCGTCAAGTCCCGCCAAGGAAAACAGCGGCGAGAGCCGAGTCTGTAGCGAATCGCGCCCCGTGCCCGCCGCATCACGGGCACGGGGCGCCCGGCAATGTCGGAAAATCTCCCCACGCACGCGGCGGCGTCCGGTTGAATGATCGCGAACGCCGACATGTGAGGAGATCTCGTGCGGAGAGCTAGAAGACTGGGGGCGCTGGCCGCTTCGGTGCTGGCAGCGACCATGGCACTGGGCAGTCCGGCGACGGCCGAAACCGTGCAGTCGTTCCACACCTCGCTCGACCCCGCTTCGGTGCGGGAGTCGATGCGCTATCTGGTCGAGAACTACCGAGTGAGCGAGCAGGAGGCGTTGCGGCGTCTGGAACTCCAGACCGACAGCCTGAAACTGGACGAACTGCTCCGCCGCGACCGCGGCGCGGAGTACGGCGGCATGTGGCTCGACCAGGACAAGGGGCAACTGGTCGTGGCGATGACCAAGCCCTCGGCGGCCGAGCCGTATCTGAGGGCGATGCCCGCCCGCTCCGCCGTTCGCACGCAACAGGTCCAGCACTCGTTGCAGCAGCTGACGGCGGCGAGGGAACGCGTCGCGGCCAAGGTCGGCGCCGGCCCGGACGCGGTGTACCTGCCTTCGGTGAGCGAGTCCGAAAACCGTGTCGTGCTTTGGGAACGCGGCTGGGTGGCGCAGGAGAAGGCGGCCGTGCGGGCCGCGGCCGCCGAGACGAACGCCGCGCACCAGGCCGCGGCGGCGGAATCCGGCATGGTCGTCTCACGCGTGCTGAAGAACCCGAACGCGCTGTCCACGGCGAACGTGGACCTGGGTTTCTGTCATCCGCTCTACTGCACGAACTACGGCCCGATGCGCGGCGGCCTCCGGCTGGACATGAAGCGCGACAACGGCACCTGGGGTGGTTGCACCAGCGGCTTCAACCTGCGGTCCACCGGTGGTGGTTTCCCCGGCAAGGGCTGGGTGCTCACGGCTGGGCACTGCATGCGGACCAAGACCAACAACACGCCGACGCAGCACAACGGCAACGACGTGCTGCAGCAGCACGGGATCGAGAAGAGCTCGTACCCGTACGACTACGCGGCCCTGCCGTACGTGAACGACGCGGCGGCGACGCAGTGGCTCGAAGGCCAGACCGGCCGCAACCGCGTGCTGAAGTACTGCCGCAACGGCGGTATGGACAGCAACGGTGACACCCCGTGCGGCGCGCAGGCCACCTCGGTCGACGAGTACATCACCAGTGCCCGCAAGCTCGCCGACATCAAGGCCGGGTATGTCGTCTGCGCCTCCGGGACGGCGTCGAGCGCGGTGAACTACCCCGATTCCGTCGACAGCGGCGCGGGCGCCGGCTACCTCGTCGGGACCCGCTGCGGACGCGTCCTCTCCACGGACGTCGGCATCAACACCGACCTCTGCGCCCGTCCGGGTGACAGCGGCGGACCGCTGTTCAGCCAAGCCGACCACGCGGCACTGGGCATCCTCGTGGGCAACCAGCAGTCCCGATCGGGCCCCTGCCAGGCCGGTGAGCTGAACAACTACGCGCCGATCGAGACGATCACCACCGACCTCAGCGAACGGATCGCCAGCCAGGGCTCCACGTTCGCGGTGATCACGACTCCGAACGGCTGACCTCGCAAGTACGTGTAGGCGCCCTTCGCCGTGGCGAAGGGCGCCTACACGTTGGGCCGTAATGCCGTAACTCGCGTGATGCGGCTCCAATCACGCGAGTTACGCCTTCAAGCACGCGAGTTCGCTGTTCAAGCACGGCGGGCTGCCCGGGCGGACTGCGAAGAGGTCCACGACGTCCTCCGGGCGTTGCCGCTACTCGAACCTACCTTCACGCGGTCAGCAGAGGACCTTCGTACCGCAGCGAGTCGCCCTCGCCGTACACCCGGACCGTCAGCTCCGGCGGCTCCCACGGGGCGAAAACCTCGTCGACCGTCTGGGGCACCGGACCGAGATCCACATCCACCGCGAAGGTGTGCGCCACGATCGCGGCCTGGACGACGTCGCCGTCCGGACCGGTCACCTCCAGCCGCGTCACTCCGGTGTCGATCGCTCCGAGCACGCCCGGCCGTCTGCTCCACACCGCGAACCCGCGCTCGCCGGTATCGCTCCCGTAACCGGTGCTCATGATGTTGAACAGCGTGCGCTCTCCCTCCCGGAAGACGCATTCCGCCTCGACACCCGAATCGTGGTAGGCCAGCATCCGCCCGTCCGCGGTACTCGTCCCGATCCGGGCTCCGGTGTGCCACCCCGCGTGTGACACCGCCTCCGTCGATCCCGCGACCTCCGCGGACCGGTAAAGCTCACAGAGAGCCGTCAACTCCGCTATCCATCGTGTGGTCTCTTCATCACTTGCCGGGGCCACTACGCGTGCGCCCTCCTCCCTGACTGTCCACAATGGTCAGGTTCGAGGCTGGCACACCCGGCTGCCGGCCACATCGGGGTTCTCCCGGAGATCGGTCCGGCCCGCTGCACGGTTCGGTGCAACCGGCGCCGCGCGGTTAGGCCGAGCAGAGCAATCTCGCGGGTATCCCGTCATGGGTGTTCCGGTCACCCGTCGGAGTGTCGTGACACTCCGACGCGAAGAGGGACGACCGATGACCGCGCAGCGCACGATCACGGACGAGATCGGCGAAATCGGTGTCTGGCTGATGGGCGAATTCGGTGGCCGCGTGCCCGCGGCCGTGATCAGCCGGGTGCTCAACGCGAGTAAACGTGACCTCGAAGGCCGTATCGACCCCGAAGAGCTGGGCGAGATGTTCCACGCCCTCTGCCGGTTCCGCCTTCAGCGGATCGTGGCCGCGGACGAGCGGATCACCGTCAAGATCCCCGTCGTTCGCCCTTCGTGATGGTCTTGAGCTCCACGTACTGGGCGAGGCCGGCGACGCCGTACTCGCGGCCGATTCCGCTGGCCTTGTAGCCACCGAAGGGACCGTCGAAGCCGATCGGTGCACCGTTGACGGTGACGGTCCCGGTGCGCATCCGCCGTGCGACGGCGAGCGCGCGGTCCTCGTCCGCCGACCAAACACCGCTGGAGAGCCCGTACTCGGAGTCGTTGGCGATGCGGACCGCGTCGTCTTCGTCCTCGTAGGGGATGACGACCAGCACCGGCCCGAAGATCTCTTCCTTGGCGATGCGCATCGTGCTGTCGACGTCGGCGAACAACGTCGGCGTGACGTAGTTGCCCTTGTCCAGGCCTGCCGGGACTTCGGACCCGCCGGTGACCAGCCGCGCGCCCTCGGCGACGCCGATGCCGATGTAGTCGCGCACCCGCTGCCGCTGATCGGGCCGCACCATCGGGCCGATGAAGGTCTTCTCGTCGGCGGGGTCGCCGACCACGAGCGATTCCATCATCTCCTTGAGCCGGGCGACGACCTCGTCGTACCGGGCACGCGGCGCGAGGATCCGTGTCTGTGCGATGCAGGCTTCGCCGTTGTTGAGCAGCGATCCGAATTTCAGCCCGGCGATCACGTCTTCGAGGACGGCGTCGGGCAGGATCACGGCCGCGGATTTGCCACCCAACTCCAGGCTGACCCGCTTCAGCCGCTCCCCCGCCAAAGACGCGATCCGGCGGCCGGCGGCGGTCGAGCCCGTGAACGCGATCTTGTCGACGCCGGGGTGCTTCACCAGGTACTCGCTGGTCTCCCGGTCCGCGGGCAGCACGCTGATCACCCCCGCCGGCAGCCCGGATTCCGCCAGCAGGTCCGCGAGCAGGCTCATGCTGAGCGAGTTCTCGGGCGAGACCTTGAGGACGACCGTGTTCCCCGCGAGAAGCGCCGGAACGATCTTCGCCATCGACGCGGAGAACGGCGAGTTCCACGGGATGATCGCGGCGACCACCCCGATCGGTTCGCGACGCACGATCGAACGGAACGGCGACGAGGGGTCCGAGGGCGTGAGTGTCTCTTCCCACCCGAAGTCCTCGGCCGCCTTCAGATACGAAACGGCCATCCGCCCCACTCCGGGCTGCCCGGCACGCGTGAACCAGAGAGCCGAGCCGTTCTCGGCGGAGATCAGTTTCGCGATCTCGTCCGCGCGAGCCGCCCGCAACGCGTTCAGCCGCCGGAGAACCTCGATCCGTTCCCCCGGCGAGGTCCCCGGCCACGGACCTTCGTCGAAGGCGGCCCGAGCCGCGGCGACGGCACGGTCGACGTCCGCGGGCAGTGCTTGGACGACCCGTCCCAGCACCGATTGGTCGTGTGGGGACACGATATCCAGCCTCGTCGGCTCGCTCGGCGTCGTCCACTCGCCGCCGACGAAGAGCTTGTCGTTCGTGATCACCGTCTGCCTCCATAACTGTCACACCCAAGTGGCACTTAACCCCATTAACGCCACGCCTGCGTGATACATTCCCGGCATGAGAGCTGACGCCGCCCGCAATCTGGAAGCCCTCCTGACGACCGGCGCGCGGATGCTCGCTCAGGACCCCTCCGCCTCCATCAGCGCGATCGCCGCCGACGCCGGCGTAGACCGTCGCACCGTCTATCGGCGGTTCGCCTCGCGCGAAGAACTCCTGGCCGCCATCTACGACTCCCGGCTGACCGCGGTCGAAAAGGTCGTCAGCGCCGCCCGGTTCACCGAGACGGCGATTCCCGTGGCCCTGCACCGCTACGTCGAAGGCATCATCGAAGTCAACCGCCGATGGCCGGTCGAACTGACCCGGATGCGCGCCGAACCCTCCATCCAGGACCGCCGGAGCCGGCTTTCCGCCGAGGTGGAGACGTTCCTCCAGCGGGCCACCGACGAGGGGTTCCTCCGCGCGGACATTCCCAACGGCTGGGCGGGCCGGCTGCTGATCCAGCTGCTCCACCTCGCGTCGCAGGAGGACATGGACGCCCCGCGCGCCGCCGATCTGCTCGTCGAGACGTTCCTGAACGGCGTCGGCGCTCGCTAGCGCCCCCTCCAGGAGGATCGCGTCGAGCCACGTCGTTGCTTCGTGACGGGGTCGCGACCTCCTTCGCCTGCTGACGACCTCGGCCCGATCAACGATGCGGAGCGCGTCCAGCATGTCCGCTAAGAACTTCGTCACCCACGACCCCCACGAAGGGGCGACGTCACGCAGAGTGTGCGAAGGTGACGGCATGGCCGCTTCGCGCAGACGATTCCCGGTGTCCTGGACCACCGTCATGCCGGTCCTCGCCATAGTCGTGCTGGCGCTGAGCTGGGGCCGTGACCTGGGCCCGGTGCCCGTGGTCATCGTCGCGCTCGCGCTCGGCGGCACGGTGCTGGCGGCGGTGCACCACGCCGAGGTGGTCGCGCATCGCGTCGGGGAACCCTTCGGCTCGCTGGTGCTGGCGATCGCGGTCACGGTCATCGAAGTCGCGCTGATCGTGACGATGATGTCCTCCGGCGGCCCCGAGGCCGGGACCCTCGCCCGCGACACCGTGTTCGCCGCGGTGATGATCACGATGAACGGCATCGCCGGCATCTCGCTCATGGTCGGCGCCCGCCGCTACGGCGAGACGCACTTCAACCCCGAAGGCAGCGGCGGCGCGCTCGCCACGGTGGCGACGCTCGCTTCGGTCAGCCTCGTGCTGCCGACGTTCACCACGAGCACGCCCGGTCCGGCCTTCAACGGCACGCAGCTCACCTTCGCCGCGGTAGCGTCGCTGCTGCTCTACGGACTCTTCGTGCTCACGCAGACCGTGCGCCACCGTGACTTCTTCCTGCCTGTGGACAGCGAGGGCTCCGTCAAGGAGGAAGAGCACGCCGAGCCACCCTCCAACAAAGCCGCCCTGACCAGCCTCGGGCTGCTGCTGGTCGCCCTCGTCGCCGTCGTGGGCCTGGCGAAGGTCGAGTCGCCCGCGATCGAAGCGGGGGTCCGCGCCGCGGGTTTCCCGCAGTCGTTCGTCGGCGTCGTGATCGCCATGCTGGTGCTGCTGCCCGAGACCCTGGCCGCGACCAGGGCCGCGCGGCGCGACCGGATGCAGACCAGCCTGAACCTCGCCTACGGTTCGGCGATCGCGAGCATCGGGCTCACCATCCCGACCATCGCACTGGCGTCGATCTGGCTGGACGGCCCGCTGATGCTGGGCCTCGGCGCCACGCACATCGTGCTGCTGGCGCTGACGATCGCGGTCAGCGTGCTGACCGTCGTCCCCGGCCGCGCGACACGGCTGCAGGGCGGGGTGCACCTGGTCCTGCTGGCCGCGTTCCTGGTGCTCGCCGTCAGCCCGTGACACGAGTCCTCTTCGGACGGTGTTCTGTCGGTGGTCCCGGGTAATCTCTGCCCCGTGAACGCTCGGGACCGCATCCAAGAACTCGCCGATCAGATCGTCGTCCTTCGCGACGCCTACTACCGTGGCTCGCCGAAGGTCGCCGACGCCGACTACGACGCGATCGAAGACGAATTGCGCGGGCTCATCGAGGCGAACCCAGAGCTGGCCCCGGATCCGAACCCGCTCGAGCAGGTCGGCGCGCCCGCCATCCTGCACGCGCCCATCCGGCACTCCCGCCCGATGCTGTCGCTGGAGAAGGCGACGAAACCCGAGCAGGTCGAGGCGTTCTTCGCCCGGTTCCCTGGGCAGCCGGTGGTCGTCATGCCGAAGCTCGACGGCCTGTCGCTGGCGCTGGTCTACGAGAACGGCAGGCTCGCCAGGGCGGTCACCCGCGGCGACGGGACCACGGGCGACGACGTGACCATGCTGGTCCGGGCGCTGACCGACGGCGTCCCGGACAAGGTCGACGCGCCCGGCCGGGTCGAGGTCCGCGGCGAGGCGGTCATGCTGCGCTCGACTTTCGCCGCCTACAACAAGGTCCACCCGGACAAGCCGCTGATCAACCCGCGCAACGCCGCCGCCGGCACCCTGCGCGCCAAGGATCCAGCCACCGTCGCCGAGCGGCGCCTCCAGTTCTTCGCCTTCGACCTCTCCACCGAACCGGAAAGCGCGGAAACCGATCTCGACGGCGCGCTCCGGACGCTCGGGTTCGCCGCCGCCGACATGCGTCACTGCGAGGACGCCGAGGCGGCCCAGGCGGTCATCACGAACATCGAGCAGCAGCGCAACGAGCTCGACTACGACCTCGACGGTGCGGTGCTGCGTCTGGCGGATCGCGACGCCTACGCCGCGGCCGGGACCAGGTCCAGCTCACCGCGTGGCGCGCTGGCGTTCAAATTCGCCGCCGAGGAGAAGACGACCGTGCTCGCCGATGTCGTCTGGGACGTCGGCAAGACCGGCAAGATCGCGCCCGTCGCTTGGCTGGAGCCGGTGTTCGTCGGCGGGGGCACCGTCACCCGGGCGACGCTGGCCAACCAAGAGGTGATCAAGGCCCGCGGCATCAAGATCGGCGACACGGTGCTGGTACGCCGCGCGGGCGACGTGATCCCGTTCGTGGCGGGCGTTCTCGACGCGGCCAAACGCACCGGCGAGGAACGGGAGATCGTGCCGCCGTCGGTCTGTCCGTCGTGCGAAGAACCGTTGACCGAACAGGGCAACAGCCGGGAACTGTTCTGCACCAACGTCGCCTGCCCCGCCCAGACCGTCCGGCGGCTGATCCACTGGTCGTCGCGCGCGGCCGCGGACATCGACGCGATCGGCGGGGTCTGGATCGAGCGGCTCGCCGAGGCCGGGATTCTCGAGCACCCGTCGGACTTCTATCGCCTCACCAAGGAAAAGCTGCTGGAGTTCGACCGCATCGGCGAGATCTCCGCCAGCCGCATGATCGAGTCGATCGACGCGAGCCGGGCCGTCGGACTGCGCCGGGCGCTGATCGGGCTCGCGATCCCGATGGCCTCCGAGGGCACCGCCGCGCGCCTGTGCCGGGCAGGGTTCGGTTCGCTGGAAGCCGTCGCCGACGCCGGCGAGGAAGGCCTTGTCGCCGTGGAGGACATCGGTCCCAAGGTCGCCGCGTCCCTGATCGAGCACCTCACCCGGCTTCGTCCCGAGCTCGAGCGGCTGCGGGAGGTCGGAGTCTCGCTGGACGTACGCGAAGAAGACCTGCCGCCGGTCGTCGCGGCCGGTGCGCCGCTGGAGGGCAAGACGGTCGTGGTCACCGGCTCGATCAGCGACCCCCGCTCCGGCGAGAAGGTGCCGCGCCCGACCTTCCAGCGGCTGTGCGAACGGGCGGGCGCGACCATCGCGTCTTCGGTCTCGGCGAACACGGACATGCTGATCACCGGCGCCGACGTCGGGGCGAGCAAGCTCACCAAGGCCGAAAAACTCGAAGTCGAGGTCGTGGACCAAGGGGTGGTCTGGGGTCAGTTGATCGAGGCCGGGGTCGTCTAGCCTCCTTCCGCGTTTAGTCCTCTGAATGCGGAAGTTCGTGTCGCGAACTACCGCATCCAGAGGACTAAACGCTGGGCTTCGTCCGGTACCGCGGGCTCGTCGAGTGCCATTCGAAACCGCCGCCCATCCACCCTCGCAACCCGCGTAGGAACCGTTGCAGTTCGGCGGAAGGAACCGCGCTGAGCTTCTCGTGCGCGGACTGGAAGTCCCGGACGACGTCGTTGTGCAATTCGACGGTGATCGCCGTGGCCTCCTCGATCGAGCATTTCCGGTCGTCGGCGATCAGCAGGACCGCGTTGCAGGGCGGCGACTCGTCCTCCAGATCCTTGGTGACCGAGTGCACGTCGTTGACGAGCACGGACGCCGTCCCCGCTTGGATCGCCGCCTCCCGGACCCGGGGGTCGTAGTACAGGTTCGAGGTCAGTTCGTAGCCACCGAGGACGTCGATCAACGTCATCGAGGTGTAGAAGCTGTCATGCTGCCTCGCCGCGAGGTATTCCCACGCCGGCGGGTATTTCCCGCTGTGGCGCCAAGCGGCGTAGGCGGTCCAGCTCACGAACATCGCGAAGGTCGAGTAGCAGACGCGCTGGACCTGCGCGGCGGTCCCGGATCGCCGCAGGAAGTCCGTCGCCGAGCCCAGCGCCACCAGAACCCGGTCGTTCCGCAGTGTTTCGTCGAGATCGCGGCTGAATTCACCCAACGACGGCACCGGGTCCATCGCCGCCATCGCCAGCGCGAGCTTCGGCGGCAGCTCGGCAGGCACGGCGCCGAGGGAGGTGTCGTCGGCGTAGAGGTCGTCGGCCGCCCACCACGCGGCGTTGAGCCGCGCGGAGATCAGCAGCCTGTCGGGATCCTCGCAGTCCGGGTGGGCGAGCATCACCAGCCTGCCGAAGCCCGCCTTCCCGATCTGCTCGCACTCCTCCTCGTCGAACCCGCACTCCCCCGCCCACCGGACGAGGCGCCGGTCGACCTCCTCGGCGAGCGGGTCGTTGATCCGTTCGGTGACGGGGCAGTACAGCGGCGGCGCCGACCCGTCACCCCACGGCCGGTAGGCGTACGCCGGGTCGAGAGCGGGTTCCGCAGGCGGTGGAGCCGCCTGCGGAACGGCGGTCAGCCGGGACGCGAGCCGGGCGGCGGACGTGCCCAGGCCGCTCGGACCGGCCAGCAGTGTGGCGAGCGCACCCTGTTCGGTCATCGCTTCGCTCCGATGGTCTCGCGGGATCAGACGCGGTCCGCGGCGATCAGCAGGTAGTGGAAGCTGCCTTCGCGGTAGGCGTCCAGGAACGGCCCTTCGATCCCGGTCGCCACCGACGACTTCGCCCGCAGCTCCCAGTACGGGATCGTGTCCGGCGTCAGATCCACGACCGAGATCGGCACCAGGCCGTTCGCCGTCATGGCCTTGAAGTACTCACTGCGCGGGTGGATGTTGCAGGTGTAGTGCTGGTCGATCTGCGCGACGGCCTTGGACCGGCCACCGGTCACGTCGTTGTAGCACCCGGTGATGGTGACGTACCGCCCGCCGAACTCCAGCTGCCGCGCGTGCTCGGCGAAGAGTTCGTGGAGGTCGACGTACATCGTGCTCTCGTTGTTCCAGATCGCCTTTCGCGAGCCGGTTTCGAAGCCGGTGTCGAGCATGTTGCGGAAGTGGTAGCGCACCCGGTCGGCGACGCCCCTGATCTCGGCCTGGTGATTGGCGAACTCGACCTGCTTCTCCGAGATCGAGATGCCGTCGACGTGGCAGCCGAACCGCGCGTTGGCCATGATGCTGGTCCCGCCGCGTCCGCAGCCGGCGTCGAGGAGCCGGTCGTCCGGCTTCACGTCGCCGAGGTGATCGAGCAGGACGTCCGCCTGCGCGGTCTCCAAGCGGTGCATTTCGGCGATGATCCGCTCGTCGCGGGTGTTCTCGGGGCCCTCCAGCACCGACCAGTCGACTTCGCCGACCCCGTAGTGGTGGTGATAGAGCCCGTCCACATCGCCCAGACGCAGGTTGACCGGGTCCTTCTCCTTGTTCCAGTACGACGCCACCGACTTCTGGTACTCGGTGCGCAGCACCTTGGCAGGAGCGGGAGTACGGGCGATGGTCACGTGTGTGGTCCTTTCTGGAGCGTTGTTGTTCGTTGTGGTCACCGCGCGACCTCGACGTTCTCCAGGACACCGAGGGCGTCCGGAACGAGCACGGCGGCCGAGTAGTAGGTGCTGACCAGGTAGGAGGCGACGGCCTGTTCGTTGATGCCGTCGAAGCGCACGTTCAGGCCCGGCTCGTACTCGTCGGGCAGGCCGGTCTGGTGCAGCCCGATCACACCGTTGTCCTCGACACCGGTCCGCATGGCGAGGATCGAGGACGTGCCCCGCTCGGTGATCGGGATCTTGTCGCAGGGCAGCAGCGGCACCCCGCGCCACGCGCCGACGATCTTGCCGTCGACCGTGGTGCCCTCCGGATACAGACCGCGGCGGGTGCATTCCCTGCCGAACGCGGCGATCGCCTTCGGATGGGCGAGGAAGAACTTCGTCTTGCGGCGACGGCTGACGAGTTCGTCCATGTCGTCGGGGGTCGGCGGACCAGACCGCGTCTGGAACCGCGATTTGAGGTCGGCGTTGTGCAGCAGCCCGAACTCGCGGTTGTTGATCAGGTCGTGCTCCTGCCGCTCGCGCAGCGCCGCCACGGTCAGCCGGAGCTGCTCGTCGAACTGGTTCATCGGCCCGTTGTAGAGATCGGTCACCCGGGTGTGCACCCGCAGCGCCGTCTGCGCGACCGCGAGATCGTATTCGCGCGGCGAGATCTCGTAGTCGACGAACGTGCCCGGCAGCAGTGGCTCGCCGTCATGCCCGGACGACATCCCGATCTCGGCCTCACCCTTGGCGTTCTGCGGCTTTCCCTTGTGCGCCAGCATGTCCTGGACGTGGCGGCGCATCGCCTCGGACCGGCCGTTGAGGTCGGCGAAGTCTTCCGCACGCAAGGTCAGCACGATGACCGGCGTGACGGCCTTCGCGGTGAACGGCCAGTTCCGGTCGATGCCGGCGAGCATTTCGTCACCGAAGTGGTCGCCGTCGGCCATGCTGCCGACCGAGGCCTCGGCGCCGTACTCGCCGGGTACCACCTTGGCGATCTTGCCGTGCGCGACCAGCACCACCTCGTCGAGCGGAGACCCGTGACCGACGATGGTCTCGCCTGGCTGGTACTCGTGCTGCACGAACCGGTCGGCGAGCGCGGTCAGCGTGTCCTCGTCGTCGAAACCCCGCAGCAGGGCCAACTCCGCGAGTTCCTGCGGGACGACCCGGACCTCGGTGCCGACGTTGGTGAAGCTCACCCGCCCGTCGCCGATCGCGTAGGTCAGCCGCCGGTTCACCCGGAAGGTGCCGCCGGACGCCTCGATCCAGGGCAGCATCTTCAGCAGCCAGCGCGGCGTGATGCTCTGCATCTGCGGCCGCGTCTTGGTGGTCGTCGCCAGGTTGCGCGCGGCGGCGGGGCCGAGACTGAGCCGCCGGTCGGCCTCCGGCGTCGTGGCGGTCATCCTTCGCGGCCGAGTTCGGCGGCTTCGAGGACGGCGAGCGCGTCCGGAACGAGGACGGCCGCGGAGTAGTAGGTGCTGACGAGGTAGGAGATGATCGCCTGCTCCGAGATGCCCATGAACCGGACGTTCAGGCCGGGCTCGTATTCGTCCGGCAGGCCGATCTGCCGCAGGCCGACGACGCCCTGGTTCTTCTCGCCGGTGCGGATCAGCAGGACGGAACTGGTGCTGGTCTGGCTGACCGGGATCTTGTTGCAGGGCAGGATCGGCACGCCGCGCCAGGACGGCACCTTGTGCCCGCCGAGATCGGTGCCGGTCGGGTAGATCCCGCGTTTGCTGCACTCGCGGCTGAACGCGGCGATCGTGCGCGGATGCGCGAGGAAGAAGCCGGGTTCCTTCCACACCAGCGCGAGCAGGTCGTCGAAGTCGTCCGGAGTGGGCGGACCGGTGCGCGTCGCGATGCGCTGGGTGAAGTCGGCGTTGTGGAGCAGGCCGAAGTCCTTGTTGTTGATCATTTCGTGTTCTTGCCGCTCACGCAGCGCCTCGATGGTCAGGCGCAACTGCTGTTCGGTCTGGTCCATCGGCTGGTTGTAGAGATCGGACACCCGGCTGTGGACCCGGAGCACCGTCTGGGCGACGCTGAGTTCGTACTCGCGCGGCGAGGTCTCGTAGTCGACGAACGTGCCCGGCAGCAGCGGCTCGCCGTCGTGCCCGGA
This sequence comes from Amycolatopsis roodepoortensis, assembly GCF_024628825.1. Lineage (NCBI taxonomy): Bacteria > Bacillati > Actinomycetota > Actinomycetes > Pseudonocardiales > Pseudonocardiaceae > Amycolatopsis > Amycolatopsis roodepoortensis. Next base: position 120,339 of record NZ_CP102415.1, on the reverse strand, counting down.
GGAGATGTCGATCTCGGCCTCGCCGAAGTCGTTGGCGCGCCCGGAGTCCTGTGCGGCCTGTTCGATCTGCGCCTGCAGCGATTCGGACTGTTCCAGTACGCGCTCGAAGTCCTGGCGGGTCAGGGTGAGCACGGTGCAGGCGGTGGTCGCCTTGGCGGTGAATTCCCAGATGCCGTCGTCGGAGACGAGGGTCTGCGCGCCGAAGTAGTCACCGTCCTTGACCACGCCGAGCGCGGTCTCGTCACCGTAGTGACCGGGGCCGGTCTTGGTGATCTTGCCGTGTGCGATGAGGTAGACCCGGTCGGCCCGGTGCCCGAATTCGACCAGCACGTCGCCGGCCGCCACTTCCTGCTGTTCGAATCGGCGGGCGAGTTCGGCGAGCACCTCTTCGTCGTCATATCCCTTGAGTGGCTTCAGTTCTCCCAGTTCCGCCGGGATCACGCTCACCTCGGCGCCCGCCTTCGAGAAGGTCACCCGTCCGTCACCGACCGCGTAGTTCAGCCGCCGGTTGACCCGGTAGGCACCGCCGTTCACCTGAACCCATTCGAGCGATTTCAGCAGCCACCGGGACGAAATTCCCTGCATCTGCGGAACGGATTTGGTGGTCGTCGCCAGGTTGCGCGCGGCGGCCCTGCCCAAACTCAGCTGCGGATTTTCCGGCCCCTGGACACCTTCGGCGGAAGTGTCCGATTCGGTCACGGTCACAGCAAGGTCCACCCTTCGATAGTCGTGTGAACAAACAAGATCCACAATTCGCGGCGCGCCGGTCATGCCCCGAAGTGCGGCCCCGCACGATCAACATAGCAAGGGGTTTTTCCCGCACAAGCGCACTTTCAGGTAATGCGACAAGGCCACCCGAATGCCGAATTCCCTTTGTACGGGAAACCTTTTGGAAACGTGACACGACGTTTTCCCGTGGCCACGCAATCGGGCCAGCAATTGTGCTGAGGTGTCATGCCGGGGCACGCCGGGACTCCCCCGCGTGCCCGGGGTGCGACCGTTGGAGTGGCCACACCGGACTCTTTCGGGTCGCTCCGGTGTCCATGTTCGGCGATGGCTTGACAGACCGCGACGAAACAGAGGGTCGCGTCCGGACACTCCGTCGGGTCAATGGTTCAGCCCTTGCTGACATGTCAGCGTTCGCTGTACTGTCCTGGCTGTGCTGACATGTGAGACCCAGGGCGCCGCGCTCGCCCGGCTCGGCCGCGCCCTCGCCGACCCGAACCGGTGCCGGATCCTGGTCGCCCTGCTCGACGGCGTGAGCTATCCCGGGCTTCTGGCCGAGCAACTCGGACTGAGCCGCTCGAACGTGTCGAACCATCTCGCCTGCCTGCGGGGTTGCGGACTGGTCGTGGCCACCTACGAAGGCAGGCAGGTCCGCTACTCACTGGCGGACGCGCACCTCGCCCGCGCCCTGCGGGAACTCGTCCAGGTCGTGCTGGCCGTCGACACCGCCGAGCCCTGTCTGGACGAGGTGCTCCGGTGAGCGTGGAGAGCGATTCCTGCGCGGACGGCTGCTGCACCGCGAAGTCCACAGTGGCCCCGGAGCGCCGTGCCGTGCTTTCCCAGCGGGTCCGGCTCCTGGTCGCCGCCACGATCACCTACAACGTCATCGAGGCGGTCGTCGCCATCTCGGCGGGCACCATCGCCTCGTCGACGGCACTGATCGGTTTCGGCCTGGACTCGGTCATCGAGGTCGCTTCGGCCACGGCGGTCGCCTGGCAGTTCTCCGGGAAGGACCCCGAAGCCCGCGAACGCACCGCGCTCAAGGTCATCGCGGTGTCCTTCTTCGCGCTGGCCGCATACGTCACCGTCGAAGCGGTCCGCACCCTGTTCGGCGCCGACCCCGCCGAGCACTCCCCTGTCGGCATCGCGCTCGCGGCGGTCTCACTGCTCGTGATGCCGTTCCTGTCCTACGCCCAGCGCCGCGCCGGGCGCGAACTCGGCTCCGCGAGCGCCGTCGCCGACTCGAAGCAGACCTTGCTCTGCACCTATCTTTCCGGTGTGCTGCTCGTCGGGCTGCTGCTCAACAGCCTCTTCGGCTGGTACTGGGCGGATCCGCTGGTCGCGCTCGTCATCGCCGCCGTCGCGATCAAGGAGGGCCGTGAGGCCTGGCGCGGTGAGCACTGCTGCTGAAAGGAGCGTCATGACCCGGCCCGCCCGATGGAACCGTTACTGGGACACCAAATCCCGCAACTACGACCGGGAGATGCAGTTCCTGGACCGGAAGCTCTTCGGGGATTCCCGTGCGTGGGCCTGCGGCCAGGCCGACGGCGAAGTCCTCGAAGTCGCCGTGGGGACCGGCCTGAACCTGCCGCTCTATGCCGAGGGCGTCACGCTCACCGGCATCGACCTCAGTGACGGCATGCTCTCCATCGCCCGCGCTCGCGCCGAACGTCTCGGCCGTCCGGTGACGCTACGGCGGGCCGATGCCCATCACCTGCCCTTCGACGCCGATTCGTTCGACACCGTGGTCTGCACGCTCGGGCTCTGCGCCATCCCGGACGACGGCAAGGCGCTACGGGAGATGGCCAGGGTGCTCCGGCCAGGGGGCAGGCTCATCCTGCTCGACCACATCGCGAGCTCGTCGCGCGCGGTCCGCGGCCTGCAATGGATGGCCGAGAAGATCACCGTGCCGATGGCGGGCGAACACTTCCTTCGCCGCCCGCTCGAGAAGATCGACGGTCTCGGCTTGGCCGTGGAGCACCGGGAACGGTTCAAGCTCGGGCTCGTGGAACGGCTCGTCGCCCGTAAGTGAAGCGTGTCATCGGAATTTCATCGGCGAGGCCGATCCTGATGACGTGACCTACCCTCAGCAACAGTCGCCGATCTGGCAGCAGTATCCCGTCGCGCCGCCGAAGAAGGCCCCGAAGACCGGGCTGATCGTCGGGATCGCCGCGGCGGCGGTCGTCGTCACCGGCGGGGCGCTCGCGGTGACCGTGGCGATCACCACGAGCGGCGGCTCGTCCGGCGCCGATGTCCCCCAGGTCGACCCCGACCCGTTCTCCGCGCAGGCCGGGGATTGCATCTCGGCCGACGAAGACGCCGGCAGCAACGGCGCGTTCAGCGCCAGCGCCGTCCGGGTCCACTGTTCGGACAGCTCCGCCAACTACTCGGTGATCGCCCAGCTCGCGTCCGCGTCGGGCTCGGACTGCAACACCGTGCCCGGCTACGAGTACGGCAATCCCGTCGTCTACGACTTCAAGTCCGGGGAGTCACGGGAGCTCTGCGTCATGCCGAGAGGCTGACGCCTGTCTCCGGGCGAGGCTTTGGGCCTGCCCGTCGTGCAGATCCCTCACCCATTCCCAACCAGGCTTCGCGGACGACCCGATTCGCGGGTCGTCCGGCGTCCGACCGTCTCGCAAGGCGTGTACGTACGCCCGGTCCAAGTCGATGCGTGCCCGTACCGCACCGGCTCCGCCGACGGCCCCGTGGCCGGGTACGACGACGGCGGCGTCGCCCGCCACGTCTTCGATCACCCGGAGCCCGGCGAGGTAGTCCTCGAGCGGATCGCCGTCGTCGTCGAACATCGGGACAAGGACGTCGGAAAGCATGTCGCCGGCGACCAGCACCCCGCGTTCCTCGATCACCAGCGCCGCATGACCGGGGGCGTGGGCCGGGTGCTCGACGATCCGGATTCGCGGGCCGTCCCAGGGAATCCGGGTGGTTCCGGCGGGCAGGCCGGTGATCAGGCCGAACAGGTCCAGCGGCACCTCACCGCTGATTTCCGGTGGCAGCCCCTCGGCGACGCCGGTCTTCCAATCCGGGTTGGACCGCAGATCACGCAGATACTCCGCGCACCGGGCGGTGCCGTAACGGGGTGCGTCACCCAGTTCGGGGTGCCAGAGCACGTGATCCCAGTCGGGATGCGTCGCGAAACCCGCCACCACCGGGCGGCCCGAATCGGCCAGGTCGTGCGCGAGGCAGGCCATTTCGGCGCCCGTGAGCCCGGGGTCGACGAGCAGAACACCGTCCGCGCCCTCCACGACGACCGCGTTGTTCTCGAGCAACGCGCTCTGGTGGACCAGCACACCCTCCGCGACCTGTGTCAGCACGGCGATCCCCTCCGATTGTGATGTGCAACCGCTTTGCGGAGACGGTAGTCCCAACTGGTGGCAGATTGCAAGCACTAGGCGGGGCCGGTGGCTTCCCAGGCCGCTTCGATCATCCGGAAGATCTCGTTCACCGCTACCTCCGGATCGGCGGCCTCCCGGCCGAGCGAATAGGCGTCGAGCACGAATCTCGCGATCGTCCGGCAGGCGGTCGCGGACCGCGCCGACTCCGGGTCCGCCGCGATGGCCGCCGCCAGCGTCTCCGCGTGACGTAGCCGCATCGAGTCCTCGTACTCCCGCAGCGCGGGCGACTCGTCGATCATGCGCCAGATCGGGGCGGCGCCGTCCGCCGTGCAGTGGCGCACCATCGCGTGGACCTCGTGACGCAGCGCGGGAATCAGCGGCTCATGCGGCGCCCTTCCGGTGACCGCCCGCGCGAGGCCCTGCTCGAAGTTCGCGTCCTGCTCGAACACCAAGGCCTCTTTCGAGGCGAAGTGGGAGAAGAGCGTCGTGACGGCGACGTCGGCTTCCGCGGCCACCTCGCGGATGCCCACCGCGTCGTACCCGCGTTCCAGGAAAAGCCGCAGTGCGGTCTCGGCGATCTTCTGACGGGTGGCGGCCTTCTTTCGCTCACGACGTCCGGTCGGCACGGTCATGCGGGGACGCTATCAGATGCAAAACAACAACGGTTTCAAAATCCTAACCGTTAGTGCTACGTTCGACGGCATGAAGAAAGTGATCTTCACCGAGTTCGGTGGTCCGGAAGTCCTGCAGCTCGTCGACGCCGAAGATCCGCACGCCGGCCCGGGCCAGGTGCGCATCGCGGTGCGGGCCGCCGGGGTGAACCCCGTCGACTGGAGAATCCGTGAAGGCCAGGTCCTCGGCGCACATCCGACCGTGTTGCCGTCCGGCGTGGGCCTGGACGCCGCCGGAATCGTGGACGAGGTCGGCGAAGGTGTCGTCGGAGTCGACGTCGGCGACTTCGTGTTCGGCGAGGGCGCGAGCACTTATGCCGAGTTCGCCGTGCTGACGGCCTGGGCCGTGATGCCCGACGGACTGACCTTCGAGGAGGCTGCCGGATACCCTTCGGTGGTCGAGACCGCGCTGCGGCTGATCCGCGAAGTCGGAGCGCGGCCGGGCGAGAAGCTGCTGGTCAGCGGCGCGTCCGGCGGGGTCGGGTCGGCGGTGCTGCAGATCGCTCGCGAACGCGGCATCGAGGTGATCGGCACGGCGGGTGCCGCGAACCAGGACTACCTGCGCGGCCTGGGCGCGCTAGCCACGACCTACGGCGAGGGCTGGGTCGAGCGGGTGCGGCGGTTCGGCCGGGTCGACGCCGCTCTCGATCTGGCCGGGTCCGGGGTGATCGCCGAGCTGGTCGAGCTCACCGGGGATCCGGGGAAGGTCGTCTCCATCGCCGATCTCGGCGCGCCCGAGTTCGGCGTCCGTTTCTCCGGCGTCGCCGGGAGCGTGCCGGACGCGCTGGCCGAGGCCGTCGACCTCATCGCGCGGGGGAAGCTGCACATCCCGGTCGAGAAGGCCTATCCGCTCGCCGACGCCGCGGCCGCACATGCCGACAGCCGCGCCGGGCACACGCGCGGCCGCCGGGTCATCGTCGTCTGAGCCGGATCAGGATCCGGCCGGGGGAAGGATCACGACGCCGTCATCGTCGGCGTAAAGCGTGTCTCCAGGAGTGAACGTCACTCCCCCGAAACCGACCGGGACGTCGACAGCGCCGACGCCCGCCTTGGAACTTTTGCGCGGGTTGGTGCCGAGCGCCTTAACTCCGAGCGGGAGCCCGGCGAGCTCGGCGCTGTCGCGCACCGCGCCGTTGACCACGATGCCCGCCCAGCCGTTGTCGACGGCGGACTTCGCGATCATGTCGCCGGTGAGCGCGCTGTGCAGCGAGCCGCCACCGTCGACCACCAGCACGGCGCCGTCACCAGGGGTGGCCAGGAGCTTCTTGACCAGGCCGTTGTCCTCGTGACAGGAGACGGTGCGGATCGGACCCGAGAACTTCCGGTGCCCGCCGAACTGGCGGAACTGGGTGTCGCAGACACGAAGCCGGTCGCCGTGTTCGTCCACGAGATCGGCGGTGGTGAAGGAATCGATCACGGCGCCTGAGTGTAGGTCCTTCCGGCGGCCCGGTGCTGTGCCTGAAGGATCAGGTTCGCCACATTCGCGGCATCGGCGATGGCCCTCAGTTCCAGGACCGGAGCTGACGGCGGCCCCGCACACCGCCGAAAGTGATCGTGCCGCCGCCTGCTTTCCCGGCTTTGACCTTCGGCGGATGCTGGACGTAACGCAGCCAGACCCGGCGGAATTCGGTGCCGTTGGGCCGGCTCGCGGCGACGATGATCCGCTGAGTGGTGACCAGGTAGGACAGAGCGCGGTCTCGTGCTCGACGATCGTTCACGCGCTGGACGAGAAAACACCGAACGCGAGCAACATGCCGGCGTAGAAGGGCAACGCCGAGCCCGGATGCCCGAAGACGATCAGGACCGCGGCCATCCCGATGGCGATGATCATCACCGTGTACTCGGGAAACCACTTTCGCGGGTGCTGCGCCCGCCCGGCCCACAGCATCGAACCCCGCCCCGGTGTCACCGGGAGTACGTCCGGACCTGCCGTCACGTTGCCTCGGGCGGGAACACCGAGTCCAGCACGTGCGTGAGGATCGCGGCGGGGTCGGCGGCCGGTGCGACCGCCTGACGCAAGGCGAGCCCGATGCCCAGCGCGCCCAGCATCACGACGGCCTCGTGGAGCGGCAAGGCGGGTTCGAGGCGGAGCCGCCGCGCATGTTCGGCGAGCAGGGAGACCACCTCGTCGTCATGACGCCGCTGAACGGCGGCGACGAGGGCGGCGGTTTCGGGCTGCTGCGCCGTCGCGGCGAGTACCTCCGCGGCCGCCGCGCTCCATTTGGCGGCGTCCCTGTCCACCACGTCGACAGGAGCCAGGGCCGCGATCACGTCGTCCCGGCCGGTGGCGAGGGCGAGGTTTTTCCTTAGCACCTTCAGGTGGCCTTCCGCGGTGGCCTCGATGATCGCCAGCCACAGCCCTTCCTTGCCACCGAAGTGTTTGTAGACGGCTCCGCGGGTGTACCCGGCGTCGGCCGCGATCTCCTCGACCGTCGCCGCCAGGAAGCCGCGCCGCAAGAACACCTGGCGTCCGGCCTCCAACAGGTGTTCGTGGGTGCGCCGTTGCTGTTCGGCTCGTGTCAGCCTGGTCATCGCCCGCCCATTCAGTAACAGACTGTTTCTGGATACACGACGTTACCGTATCGTCGGACGCATGGAGTTCCTGGCACCCGTGGCCGCGTTCCTCAGCCTTCCCCTCTTCCTGGCCGGGTTCGCGTGGTACGCGGCGCGTGCCCGCCGGGCAGGCGTCAGCCAATCGCTGCTGGCGCCGATCGAGGAGATCTGGGATCCGATCTCGCACAAGACCAACATCGAGATCCAGGTCGAGGCCGAACGGAGCCCGGAGACGCCGTCGCCGGGTGATCCGCCCGAGCTGAAGTGGCGGCTGTAGCGTCAGTAGCCCACGGTGAAATGCCGGTCCCGGCCGGGATTCTCGAGTTCGTCCACGATGGCGACGGCGAGATCCTCCGCCGAAATCCCGGACGACCCGTTCTCGGCGGTGAGGATGGTCGTCGTTCCCCGCCGGTAGGTTCCGGTCCGGACACCGGGTTCGAGTATCGCGGGCGGGCTGAGGTACACCCAGTCGCCCACGTGGGCCTCGCATGCCCGAAGTTGGCTCATGCTGGCCGAGGCGATGGGCCGCCACTCCGTCGGCACGAACGCCGGATCGTCGATCACCAGCCCGCCGGACGGCGACCGCAACGGCCCGGCGCCGCCGACGACCAGGACGCGTTTGCCCGCCGCGGCGTCGAGCAGCGCCGTGACCGTGGCGGCGACCGTGTCTTCGGCACCGGGCGCCGGTCTCGTCGCGCCCACGACGGCGTCGACTTCACCGAACACCGCGCTCATGTGACCGGTATCGGTGACGTCGCCGCGCACGACGTCCACGTCGGGATGAGCGAGATCCGGTGGGGTGCGGCGAAAGACGGCAATGACGTGATGTCCGCGGGAAACGGCCTCGGCGACGACTCGGGAACCCGCCATTCCCGACGCTCCGACGACGGCGATCTTCATCGGACGACGCCTTCCTGCTTGCTCTTCGGGGTGATCTGGCCTGCCACGATCGAGGCCAGCGCGAGCGCGAAACCGGCGAGCTGGATCGGGCCGAGCGACTGACCGAGCAGCACGGCGCCGAGCACCGCCGCGACCATCGGTGAGAGCAGGCCGAGGACCGCGACCGAGGTGACCGGCAGGGACGTGATGCCGCGGAACCACAGCACGTAGGCGAGCAGGCCGCCGACCAGGCCGAGCCAGAGGTAGCCGACGGCCGCGTCGAGGTCGATTGCGGGCGGCGCGCCTTCGAACAGGAAGGTCACCGGCACCAGGAACAACCCGCCCGCGGTGAGCTGCCACGACGCGAACGCGGTCGGCCCGACGCCGTCGGGGCGTCCCCATCGTTTGGTGAGCGTGACGCCGAGCGCCATCGTGCCCGCGCCACCGAGTCCGGCGATGACGCCGACGAGGTCGAAGCCCGCCGCCGGCCCGATCACCACCAGGCCGACCCCCACGATCCCGACGATCCCCCAGGCGAAGCGCCACGCGGACGGGCTCTGGCGCAGTACGGCCACGGCGAGGATCGCGACGAGCAGCGGCTGGGCGGCACCGAGCGTGGCCGCGACTCCGCCGGGCAGGCGTTCGGCGGCGACGAACAGCAGGGGGAAGAACATCCCGATGTTGAGGACGCCGAGCGCGACGGCCTTCATCCACCATGTGCCGCGCGGGAGCGTGCGGGTGATGGCGAGCGCGATCAGTCCGGCGGGCAAGGCCCGCATCAGGCCTGCGAAAAGCGGATGGCCCGGCGGAAGCAGTTCGGTGGTGACCACGTAGGTCGTCCCCCAGACCATGGGGGCGAAGGCGGTCAGCGCGGTTCCGGCGAGACCCGCGGCGAGCGGTGTGGTCGTCAGCGTTTTCACGCTTCCCAGCTTCGGCGCCAACGATCAATGAGTCCAACACATGTTTGTCACTTGATCCATCGTGATTCAAGATGGATCCATGGAGCTTCAGCAGATGCGGTACGTCGTGGCGGTGGCGGAGACGAACAGCTTCACGCGTGCCGCGCAACGGTGCCTGGTCGTGCAGTCGGCGCTGAGTCACCAGATCGCGCGGCTGGAACGGGAGCTCGGCGCGCGACTGTTCGAACGCACGAGCCGCCGGGTACGGCTCACCGCCGCCGGCGAGGCGTTCCTTCCCGCGGCCCGGCAATGTCTCGAGGCCGCCGAGCGGGCCGGGTCGGAGGTCGCCGCGGCCGTCGGCGAGATCCGCGGGCGGCTCACCGTCGGCGTGATCCCGACCGTCGCGGCGGTCGACGTCCCGGCCGCGCTGCAGACCTTCCGCAGCCGGTATCCGCACGTCCGGATCGGGCTGCGGGTCGGGGCGAGCGGGCAACTGGTGGAGCAGATCAAGGAGGGGGCCATCGAGGTCGCTTTCCTCGGTCTCCCGGTGACCGACCGGCCGGACGGCGTGGCCACCTGCGAACTGGGCCGCGACGATCTGATCGCCGTCGTGGCTCCGGGGCATCCTCTCGCCGTCGAGTCCGAAGTGGACTTGAAGCGGCTCTCGTCGGAGGTGTTCGTCGACTTCCCGGCGGGCTCCGCGGGACGAGCCCAGACGGATCGGGCCTTCGCCGCGGCGGGAGTGACCCGGGAAGTGGCCTTCGAGGTGACGGCCGCCGACTACATGGCGCGGCTCATCCATCAGGGATTGGGGGTGGCGCTGCTGCCGTCGAAGTTCGTGCCGAACCTGACCGACGTGGTCACCGTGCCGGTGAAGGACGCGCCCGCGCGGATCGAGCACCTCGTCTGGAACCGCTACACGGTCACTCCGGCGGCGAAGGCCTTCTTGGAAGTACTGGGCGTCGAGTACAAGACCTCGTGAGTGGCGATTCGGGTTCTAACCCGAATCGCCACTCACGAGAACCCGAGGCGCTCGGTACCCCCGGCTCCAGCCCCTACAGGCCGGGCCGGGGGGCAACGGCGGCCGGAAGCCAGTAGGTACCTAAGACACCCTCGGCTAGAACCGTCCCGCCCACTCACGAGCCATGGGCAGTTACTTCTGGTCCGCCTTGATGATCTCGAAGAGGCTGGTCCACGAGCTACGTCCGTGCCCGGCGGCGATCGCCTGGTCGTAGTGCGATTTGACCGCCTCCGGCAGGACCACGTCGATCCCGGCGTCCCGGCTCGCCTGGACGATGTGGTCGGCCGTCGCGCCCATCATGGTCACGTTGGCGTCATCACCGGGGTGCTCGCCCTTCTCGATCTGTTCGGCCGCGGCGTCCAGGTAGAAATCCATCATCTTGAAGTTGTCCTTGGCGTACGGGACGAACTTCTGCGCGGGCACCCCGGCCGAGCGGACCAGCGCGCTCGCGTGCAGGAACACCGAAAGCGAGGTCAGGAAGATGTCCAGCTGCGCCTGGTAGAACAGCTGTGCCAGCCGGACGTCCTCACCGAGGAAGTCCGGTCGCCCGATCAGCGCCAGCGTTTCGCGGTGCTTCTCGAAGACGTCGGCCGGGCCGCTGTAGAAGACGTACGCCTCGTCCTTGCCCACCAGCTCGGCGGGCACCATCACGCCACCGGCGACGAACTGCCCGCCCCTGGCCTTGACCCAGTCCGCGGCTTCGCGGGTCTTCTCCGGGGTGTCCGAGCTGAGGTTGACGATCACCTTGCCCGCCAAGGCATCCTCGGCCTTGCCCAGGATGTCGTACATCGCGGCGTAGTCGGTGAGGCTCAGCAACACCAGCTCCGAGGCCGCCACCGCGTCCGCGGGGGTCGCGGCGCGCACGGCGCCCGCGGCGACGACGTCGTCCGCGCGGGCGGCGGTACGGTTCCAGACCGTCACTCCGTGGCCGTTCTCCAGGAGCACCCGGACCATGGACTGTCCCATCGGGCCGAGCCCGATCATTGTGATCATTGTGTTTTCCTTTACTTCTTGAGGAGTTCGATGACGCCGATGAGGTCTTCGGCGCCGTGTCCGCCGGCGACCCGCTTGTCCATCAGCGACTGGAGCGGGGTGAGCAGTTCGGCGCTGATGCCCTGGTCCTCCGCCGCCTGCGCCAGGTTCGGGTAGGCGGCCGCCTGCATCCCGATGTTCGACACGACGTCGGTCACGTAGTCGCCGTCGTCGATCTGTTCGGCGGAGCGCTCCAGGAAGCCGCTCATCGCGTCGATCCAGGCGCGGAGCAGCGGCGCGAATTCCCGCGCCTTGACCCCCGCCGAGCCGACGAGCGCGTACGCCTGGATGACGCCGATGAAGAAGCCGTACATCCCGCTGAGCAGCGCGATGTCGTGCAGTGGCGCCAGCCCGGGGTCGGCACCGAGATAGTTGGCGCCGCCGAAGGTGTCGAGCGCGGTGCGGGCGTGGCCGAAGGCGGTGCCCGAGCCGCTGTAGAAGATGAACGCCGCGGGTGTGCCGATCATCGGCGGGACCGCCATGATCCCGCCGTCCAGGTACTCCGCGCCGAGTTCCTCGGCCCAGGCCGCCATTTCGCGCGCCTGGCCGGGGGTGCCGTTGGTCAGGTTGATCAGCTGCCGGCCCTTGAGCTCGGAAGCCACGGGGTCGAGGACCTCGTGCACCGAGTCGTAGTCGAGCAGGCAGGCGATCACGATCCGGTTCGCCGCGAGAGCCTCCGAGAGGGTCGAAGCGACCGAAGCTCCCTTCGCCGCCACCGCCTCGGCGCGGCTCGGGGTCCGGTTCCACGCGGTGACCGGATGGCCGGCCGCCAGTAGTGCCTCTACGAGCGCGGTTCCCATCGCGCCCAGCCCCAGTACCGTCACCGGGGTCTTGCCGTGTTCGCTCATGGGACCACCGTGACGCGGGCCGCGCACGGATCGCTGCGGGTCCGCGCACGGCCTCGCGCACGATCCTGTCGGTGGTCCGCGCTAACGTCGGTTTCGTGCGATTCGGAGTGCTGGGACCACTCGCCGTGTGGACGACCGCGGGCGAGCCCGTCGTCGTGCCCGAGGCGAAGGTCCGCCTCCTGCTCGCCGGGCTGCTGAGCCGCGACGGCAGGGCGGCGTCGGTGTCGTCGTTGACCGACGATCTGTGGGGCGAGCATCCGCCGGGCAATCCGGGCAACACCCTGCAGACGAAGGTCTCCCAGTTGCGCCGCGCGCTGGATCGCGCCGAGCCCGGCGCGCGGGATCTCGTGACGCACCAACCCGCCGGATACGTCCTCGCCGTCGAGCCGGGCGACCTGGACGTCCATCGGTTCCGCGCGCTCACCGCCCGTGCCCGCGACACCGTCGACCCACGCGCCCGTGCCGCTCTGCTGGCGGACGCGCTGGCCTTGTGGCGAGGGCCCGCGTACGCCGGATTCGAGGACGAGCCGTTCGCCGTCGCCGCCGCGCAGCGGCTGGAGGAGGAGCGGCTGCTCGCCGAAGAGGAGCGGGCCGAGGCCCGGCTGGCGCTCGGCGAGCACGGCGTCCTCACCGGGGAGCTGGCCGGGCTGGTCTCGCGGAATCCGCTGCGGGAGCGGCTCCGGGGGCTGCTGATGCGCGCGTTGTACGCGGCCGGGCGGCACAGCGAAGCCCTCGAAACCTACGCCGAGCTGCGCGCCCGCCTGCGTGACGAATCCGGTCTCGAACCGGGTCCGGAGCTCGCGGCGGTGCACCAGGCGGTCCTCACCCACAGTCCGGACCTCGAGCCGGTCCGCGCCGCCGCGCCGGTGCGCGGGAACCTGCCCGAGGCGGTGACCGAGCTGATCGGCCGGACGACGGCGGTCAAGGAGGTCGGAGCGCTCGTCACCGACGCGCGGCTGGTCACCCTGACCGGGCCTGGCGGTGTGGGCAAGACCAGGCTCGCCATCGAGGCCGCGTCGAAGATCGCGATGGGTGACGGCACCTGGCTCGTCGAGCTATCGGGGCTGGACAACGTCGAGTGCGCGACGTGCCCGCCCGAGGATCACGTCGCCGTCGTCCTGGCGGCCGTGCTGGATCTCCGGGAGGACGCGACGTCGGCCGGATCACTGACCCAGTCGCTGGCCGATGCCTTGCGGGACAAGGAGATCCTGCTCGTCCTGGACAACTGCGAGCAGGTCGTCGAACCGGTCGCCATGCTGGTGGAAAAGCTGCTCGCGACAGCGCCACGGCTGCGTGTGCTCGCCACCAGCCAGGAGCCGCTCGGGTTGCCGGGAGAGAACGTCTGGGCGGTACCACCGCTGGAGCTGCCCGACCTGCCGGATTTCGCCGCCGTGCGGGAGTCGAGTGCCGTCCGGCTGTTCGCCGCCCGTGCCGCGGCGGCCGCGCCGGGGTTCGCGCTCGACGCGGAGAACGCGGCGGTGGTCGCGCGGATCTGCCGCACGCTCGACGGCATCCCGCTGGCACTCGAACTCGCCGCCACCCGGGTCCGGACGCTGGGCGTGCACGAACTCCTCGCCCGCCTCGACGACCGGTTCGCCCTGCTGTCTTCGGGCAGGCGAGGCGGGCCGCGCCGCCAGCAGACGCTCCGGGCGATGATCGACTGGAGCTGGAGCCTGCTGAGCGAGCCCGAACAGATCGTGCTGCGCAGGCTCGCCGTCCATGCCGAGGGCTGCGGCCTCGACGCGGCCGAGTCGGTCTGCGCGGGTGGCGAGATCGCCGCCGGTGACGTGCTGGACCTCGTGTCCCGGCTCGTCGACAGGTCGCTGGTGGTCAGCAGGCCAGGCCGGTCGGGCGAACCGCGGTTCCGGCTGCTGGAGTCCGTGTCCGCGTACGCGTTGGGCCACGCCGAGCAGGCAGGCAAACTCGACGACCTGTACTTGCGGCACGCTCGTTTCCACGTCGAGCTGGCCGAACGCGGGGACACGGGTCTGCGCGGGAAAGAGCAGCGGCGCTGGCTCGACAGGCTGGACGCCGAAGGGGCCAACACCCGTCGCGCGCTGGAAACGCTGCTACGGCAAGGAGAGCATCGGCTCGCGTTGCGGCTGGTGAACGCGACGTCGTGGTTCTGGTACCTCCGCGGACGGCTCACCGAGGCCCGGCGCTCGCTGGACCTCGTGCTCGGCACCGATTCCGGCACCGGAGACGAGTATGCGCAGGCGCTCGCCTGGCGTACCGGGATCGCCGTGCTCGACGGCACCGGAGATGCGGTGGACGAGACCGTGTGGGGTATCGCCGATCCTCTTGTGCGCGCGCGGGCGTTGTGGTTCCTCGGCTATGCGTGGTCCACGGTCGGCGACCTGTGCCGGGCGGAGAAGTTCACGCTGGGCGCACTGGAAACCGCTCGCGACATCGGTGACGACTGGAGCGCCGCCGCCGCGCTGAGCGACCGGGCGGCCCACCTGATCGCCGGCGGCGACCTCACCGGAGGCGGCCGGATCGCCGCACAGAGCGCCGCCATCTTCGACGGGCTCGGCGAACGCTGGGGCTGGTTGCAGGCCTCCTTCGTCATCGGCATGCTGGCCTCGATCGCCGGGGACTACGACCATGCCGCCCGCGTCCATCGGGAAAGTCTTCGCCGTGCGGAGGAACTGGAACTGTGGCCGGAGGTCTCCTACAAACTGTCGTGGCTGGGCCGGACGGCGCTGCTCACTGGCGACTTCGAAAAAGCGACGGAGTTCCACGAGCGAGCCAGGACGCTGGCCGTCGAGTACAGCTTCAAACCCGGTGAGGTCTACGCCGAGACAGGGCTCGCGCTCGGCGCACGGCGCCAGGGGCGGTTCGACGAGGCCGAGCGGCGGCTGCTGTCCATATTGGACTGGCATCGCCGGGTGGAGTCCGAAGCGGGCAGCACCCTGATCCTCGCCGAGCTCGGGTTCATCGCCGAGCAACGCGGAGACGCGGCGTCGGCGAAACGGCTCCACCTGGACGGTCTCGAGATCGCTCGCCACAGCGAGGATCCCCGCGCGATCGCCCTCGGTCTCGAGGGCCTGGCCGGCGCCGAAGCGGCGGCCGGCGCGTATCGCCTGGCCGCACGACTGCTCGGTGCCGCGGCCGCCGCGCGGCGATCGGTGGGCGCTCCCCTGCCGAAAGCCGAACGCGTCGACGTCGACCGGATTACCGGCGTGATCGTCACGGCACTCGGAGAAACCGCATTCTCGGCGGAGAGCGAGGAGGGTGAGACGACGCCGATCGACCAATTGGTGACGGACAGTCAGTGACCACGCACCCGGGTCACCACAATGGACCATGCCTTACTTCACGTCAGCAACAAACAGTGATTCCTTCCTGTCGTCAGAGCGCCGTGACCGGTAGCGTGCGTATCCATGCGGGTGAGGTGGGGGGCTCCCGGCGGGCCCAGGGTGACAATGCCGTGGCGAGCGGCTCCGAAAGCGGCGCTGACCAGTCCCCTGACTTTGATCATCGCCGCGGTGACGGCCTTGCTGGCCTGTTTCCTCGGCACCGCCGCCGTCCTGCAGGCCTCGGCCTCGGGTGGCGCGGCCGTCACGTACCAGTCCGGCATCGTGTGCCCGGACTACTACGGGCCGGTCTTCAGCAAGGACAACGTGCCCGCCGCGGTGGCACCGCAGGTCGTCGAGTCGGTCCGCCGGAACGCCCCGGCGCACGGCTTCCCCGCCCCGGTCACCTCCCGCTACACGCCGTATCTCTTCGGCACCGAGTTCAACGGCGACCCCAACTACAAGGTCGTCCTCGCCCATCGTGACCAGGCGGCGCAGGGCAACCTCGACGTGACGAGCGGGTCCGCGGGCGCCGGTTTCCTGCTGGGCACCGTCGTCGCCGGGGCGGAGAACATCAAGGTCGGGGCCACGCCGAGCATCCAGGGCACCCCGATACCTCCGGTGACCGGGCTGTACCGCGACCTTCCCGACCCAGCACCGCGCTGGTGGTGCTCGCAGCAGCGGAACGCCGTCGTCAGCAGGCTCGCCAACGACCCGCTCGACTCGGTCATGTTCGCCAACGACGGGAAGACCTTCGACGACACCGTCCGCGCGCTGGGCATCCCGATGATCAAGACGCTCCACATGTCGTTCTACGAGGCTCCGCCCAAGACGGTGAGCGAGGCCGAGGACCTGGAGGAACGGGGGAAGGCCCTCATCGCCGCGGTCAAGGCGGATCTGGGGTCCCGCGGCCTCGGTGACGCGATCGTCGGGTCGCTGCCGTTCGAGCGCTCGGTCCAGATCAGCAACCAGGCGGAATCGAACGTCCTGATCTCGATCCTGCCGCTCGCGGCTATCAGCATCCTCGTCGGCTGCGCGGGGATCGGCACGGTCGCGTTGCAGTGGTACCAGCGGCGGCACCCGCAGCTGAGGTTGCTGTCCGCGCGGGGTAGCGGCCCCGGGGCGCTGGGACTGCTGGCGGTCGCCGAACTCGGGCTCCCGATCGTCGCCGGTGGCGCGGCGGGCGCGGTGCTCGCCCGGCTGTTGCTCGGGCTTTACGGGCCACCGGGTGAACTGGACGACGGCGCGACGTTCTGGGGATCGCTCGTCGCGGCCGCGATCCTGCTCGTCTCGCTGGTGCTGCTCGCCGGGGTGATCTCCGTCCGGACCCATCGGGAGTTCGAACTCGGCCGGGTCCGCTCCGGACGGCGCAAGAAGGTGAAGTTCCTGGCCTTCTTCCCGTGGGAACTGCTCACCGCCGGTGTCGCCCTGCTCGGCTGGAACCGGCTCGTCGACTACAGCAAAGGGTCGCGGATCGGCAATCCGCTCCCCCAGGTCGACCCGCTCGCGCTCACGTATCCGGTGTTCGTCGTGCTGACGGTCGGGCTCGTCGCCGCGCGACTGGCCTGGCTCGCCTTGCACGCGTCGCATCGCGCGCGGCTTTGGTCTCGGCCGGCACTGCAGCTGGCCATCCGGCGGCTGGCCAGTGCCCGCGCACCGGTCACCGGTGTGCTTGTGATCGGCACGCTCGCCATCGGAACCCTGGCCACCGGGATCGGCATCGCGCGCGGTCAGGAAGAGGCACTGCAGACGAAGTCGGCCATCTTCGTGGGGGCCGAGACCAGGGTCGACACCGAAAGCGTCGTCGGCACCGGGAAGGTCGCGCTGCCCGCCTCGCTGGACGGCAGCACCACGATCGTCGGCGAGCTGACCGGCACCGGCAACGTCGTACTGGTCGTGGACCCACGGACTTTCCGGCAGGCCGCCACGCTCGGTCCGCTCGACGGCGCCGAGGTCGACCGGTTGATGACCGGCCTGTCGGGCCAGGGCACCGGGGTCCCGGCGATCCGGATCGGGCACGACACCGCCCAGAAGACCAAGCTGCCCGCCGGTCTCGCCGACGCCGAGGCGATCGGCGAGCTGCCGATGTTCCCGATCATCGGCACCAAGGCCGGGTACGTGATCTCGCGGGAATCGCTCACCGAGGCGCAGTTGCGCACCGTGCCCAAGTGGAGCGTGCTCTCCAGCTCGTCGATGACGCAGGTGACCGAGGCGCTGGCTTCCGTGGGGGTGATGACGGCGGTCAACCGCGTCACCCGTGAGTCCGCGCTCGATGCGCTCCCGTTCTACGTGGTGTCGTGGACGTTCTCGTTCATGGCCCTGCTCGGTGCCGTACTCGGCGTGGTGGCCGTGCTGTCGCTGCTGGTCGCGGTGGAAGTCCGGCGACGGCAGAACGCGCTCGCCGGGGCGCTGGTGCTGCGGATGGGGATGCGGCCACGTGCCCTGCTGGCGAGTCATCTGATGGAACTGGGCACCCTCAGCGGGCTGGCCGTGGTCATCGGCGTCGTATGCGGTGTCTCGGTCGCGGGGCTTTCGGTGCCGCGGTTCGATCCGGCGACGTTCCTCCCGCCGCAGTCGGCACTGCCCGACCCGACCCCGCTCGCCCTGACCGTGCTCGCCGTCGGTGTGCTCGTCGTGGCGCTGGCGGGCTGGATCGCGATGCGCTCGGTGCGCACCGCCCGGACCGCGGAGTTGATCCGTGCCTGAGAAACCGATCTTCCGGCTGCGCGGGATCGGCGTCGACTACCAGACGCCGGCGGGCACGGTCACCGGCGTCGAAGACGTCACCTTCGACATCCCGGCGCGCGGGATCACCGTGCTGGCGGGGCCGTCCGGCTCCGGCAAATCCACCCTGCTGCGGACACTGGGTCTCTTCGAACAGCCCGTGCGGGGCACGATCTCGTTCCAGGGCAGCGAAACCGGCAAGCTGCGGCACCGCGACCGGCGGGCGCTGCGGCGGACCCACCTCGGTCTGGTGTTCCAGAACCCGACCGACAACCTGCTCGCGTATCTGAGCGTCGCGGACAATCTCCGCGCGGCGGCGGAATCGGCCGGGACCGAATGCCTGCCCGACGACATCCTCGAACAGCTGGGGCTCGGCGGGACCGGCAGCTGGCGGATCTCCGCGCTGTCGGGCGGGCAGCAGCAACGTCTCGCGTTCGGCTGCACCCTCGCCCGCCGCTCGACCGTCGTCCTCGCCGACGAGCCGACGTCCCAATTGGACGAAGGCTCCGCCGACCGGGTGCTCGACACCCTGAAGTACCTGGCGGATCAGGATTTCGCCGTCATCGTCGCCTCGCACGACGACCGGCTCATCGAACTCGGCAGCCGCGTCGCGCGGATGCACAAGGGCAGACTGGAAGAAGTCGAAGAACGGGAGGTCGTGCCGTGATGGCGGAACCCGCCCTCGAGGCCGTCGGGTTGCGCCGCCGGTTCCCCCATCCCAGCGGGGACGTCGAAGTCCTGCGCGGGCTCGAACTGCGCGTGGCCGCGGGCGAACTGGTCACCGTGTCCGGCCGGTCGGGTTCCGGCAAGAGCGCGCTGCTGGCGCTGCTGTGCGGTTTCGACTCGCCCGATTCCGGCAGTGTCCTGCTGGACGGCGTCCCGATAGCGGGCGCGCCGCCGTGGCACACCTGCGCCGTCCTGCCGCAGGCGCTCGGCCTCGCGAACGAACTGACCATCGCGGAGAACGTGGCGCTGCCGCTGCGGCTCCGGTCCGACGTCCCCAAGCCCAGCGCGAAGGACATCCACACGCGGGTTTCGGATCTGCTGGAGGAACTCGGGATCGGTGATCTCGGGGACCGCTACCCGCTCGAGGTCTCGTTCGGGCAGCAGCAACGGGTCGCGCTCGCCAGGGCGGTCAGCGGGCGGCCCCGGGTCCTGCTCACCGACGAGCCAACCGCGCACCTGGACGCCGGGAGCACGCCGCGGGTGCTTCGGCTTTTGCGGCGCTGCGCCGAAGAGGGCGCGGCGGTCATCGTCGCGACACACGACGACGAGGTGCACCGGATCGCGGACCGGCGGGTACGGCTGCTGGACGGCGTCCTTTCCTGACTCGTGAGTGGTAAGGCAACTCAGGGAGCGACCGGCCCCGCCTTGCCGTACAGCCCGTTCCCCGCCCAGTTCACAAGATCGTGCGAGGGCCGCGCAGGCGGGACAGGAACGAAGTTCGCCGCGTCGTCCACGCTTCCGGTGCCGTCGTACTTCGCCTGCAGCGGGTACGGGAACACCGGCCGCGTGCGGAAGACCTTGCCGTCGGCGTCGCGGCCGGTGGCGATCGTCCGGTCCGGCGCGGTGCCGCGCTCGACCCAGGAGACGAGTTCCTTCAGCGGGTCGTATTCGGTCAGCTTGTCGCCGGTCGCGCAGTGGTACAGGCCGGGCACCATGAACAGTCGCGCCCAGTCCCGCGTCGCGGCGGAGCCGCCGTTGGCGCGGGTGAGCCGTTCGTAGTAGTCGATGCTGCCCGCGGCGGGGATCGCCTGGTCCGCCCAGCCGTGCCAGATCACGAGTTTCCCGCCAGCGCGCCGGAATTCGCGCAGATCCGGCGCCATCGCGTTGGAGCGGACGCCTTCCGGGGTCAGCCTGTCGAATTCACGGGCGGTGAAGCCGAACTTCTCGACCGACGAATGCGGTGTCCCGATCGGGTAAGCCATGTACTTCAGGTAGTTGTCGGCGAGCGCGTGCGCGAACGGGATTCCACCGGTTTCCGGCGACGGGATGATCCAGCCGTACCAGGAGAGTTCGGAGCCGACGGTCTGGCCGCCCGGGTACAATTTGCGGCCGCGTTCGTCGGTCGGCGGCGCGTAGATCTTCTTGGTGGCTTCGACCTGCGCTGTGGTGAGGCAGCCCGCGTTGTCGGTGCCCGGCGGGCAGGCGATCGTCGCCGGGTCGAAGCGGCAGGTGCGCGGATCGTCGATGGCGCCGTCGCCGAGCCCGTCGGACTTGTCGCAAGTGGACAGTGCGGCGGCGTGCAGGGCCGGCAGTTTGTCCTCGGTCAGGATCGGCTTGCCGTCGGCGCCGGTGTTCACCTTGGCGAGCCAGGTCTGGTAGACGCCGAGCAGCGGCCCCCAGTATCCGGCCGGCGCGCCGGCGACGATGCCGTCGAAGTCGTGGGGATAGCGCTGTGCGAGCAGAAGCGCCTCGCGACCGCCGTCGGAGCAACCGCTGAAGTACGACTTCTTCGGCGGAGCGCCGTAGAAGTGCGTGATCAGGCGCTTGGAGGCCTTCGAGACCACGTGCGGCGCGCGGAAGGCGAAGTCGTTGCGCGCGGCCTGATCGTTTTCGGCCCACTTGCCGTCGTCGACGATGGCCGGGGTCTTGCCGACGTGCCCGTCGTCGGTGGCCGCGACGGCGACGTCACCGCCGTGCGGGAGGCCGCAGTCGGCGAACGGCGGCGTGGTGACCACCCCGCAGAAGCCGCCGCAGCCGAACTGCAGGTACCGCCCCGCGTAGGTCTTGGTCGGCAGCCGCAGCTGGAACCGTACCGCCGGTTCGACGTAGCCGCGGACGTCGCAGTTCTCGGGTTCGGTCGCCGTCGCAGGCACCACGGTCGCGGTTTCGACGTGCGTGACCGCGCCGGGGACGTCATAGGTCCGCACCAGGTCGGCGCAGGTTCGCACCGGGCGGAAGGTCGTTTCGCCGGCTGTGGCCGCCGGTGCCGTGAGTATCGAGCCTGCCGTGACGAGCGCTGCCACGCCGAGCATGGACAACCGCCGCATGTCCCCACCCCAGTTTCCCGGATCGGCTTCAGTCGTGTCTTCACCCTGGCCCCGGCCCCGCCGGTTGTCCACCAGGTTTCCGGGCATCCGGGTTGTCCAGTTCGGGCCAGGTTTGTCCGAGTGTCTTGACATCGATGTCACAACCGAGTTTTTCTCTCTTGGCGTCACCGGTCCCCCTGCGAGAAAGCATTGGTGCAACGATGCCCCGAAGCGTCAGACCCTGGGTCTGCAGCCTTCTGAGTGCCACGGTCGTGGCGTCCGGGCTGGTAGCCCTCCCCGCCACCGCCGCGGCCGAAGAGGCCCCACCGGATTTCTACTCGTCCTTCGAGCAAGGTGAACCGCAGCCGACGTGGAGCGACACCGTCGACGTCGACCCGTCCGGCAAGCCGAAGGCCTTCGGTGTCGACGGCGCGAACGCCACCACCATCCCCGGTGACATCCGCGGCAAGGTCACCGAGGTCTCCGCCAACAGCGAGAACACCCCGAACGAGGGCGTGGCGAACCTGGTCGACGGGTCGACCGACACCAAGTGGCTGGCCTGGACCCCGACCGGCTGGGCGCAGGTCACGCTGTCCGAGCCGACGTCGATCACCCGGTACGCGTTGTCCTCGGCGAACGACTTCGACAACCGCAACCCGCAGGACTGGACGCTGAAGGGCTCCACCGACGGCCAGTCCTGGACCGATCTGGACAGGCAGACCGGGCAGAAGTTCAGCGAGCCGTTCCAGAAGAAGGAGTACCGCCTCGCCGCCGCGAGCGCCGCGTACAAGTTCTTCCGGCTCGAGATCACCAAGAACAACGGTGGCCCGATCCTGCAGCTCTCAGAGCTGCTGCTGGCCAACGAGGACCCGGCCCCGCCGGCGTTGCCGAACATGCGCAGCTTCACCGACAGCGGCCCGGGCAGCGGTTACACCAGCAAGAACCGGGTCGGGTTCACCGGCCTGCGCGCGTTCCGCTACTCCGGCAGCCACAAGGCGCAGGGGCACGGCTGGTCGTACAACAAGATCTTCGACGTCGACATCCCGGTGGCGGCGACCTCGGAGCTGTCGTACAAGGTGCAGCCGGAGTTCATCCGCGGCGACCTCAAGTACCCGAGCACGAACGTCGCGGTGGACCTGGCGTTCACCGACGGCACCTACCTGAGCCAGCTCGGCGCGGTCGACCAGTACGGTTTCGGGCTCTCCCCGCAGGGCCAGGGCGCGAGCAAGGTGCTCTACACCAACCAGTGGAACCTGGTGCGCTCGCAGATCGGCGTGGTCGCCAAGGGCAAGACGGTCGACCGGATCCTGGTCGGCTACGACAACGCGGACGGCCCGGGTTCGCTGCAGGGCTGGCTGGACGACATCAAGGTCTCGGCGACGCCGACGCCGCCGGCGAGCCTTCGCCCGTCCGACAACGTGCTGACCACGCGCGGATCGCTGTCGAACGGGTCGTTCTCGCGTGGCAACAACATGCCCGCGACCGCGGTCCCGCACGGGTTCAACTTCTGGATCCCGACGACCGACGCGGGCACGTTGAGCTGGATGTACTCCTACCACTCGCGCAACAACGAGCAGAACCTCCCGGCGCTGCAGGCGTTCTCCGCGAGCCACGCGCCGAGCCCGTGGATGGCGGACCGGCAGACCTTCCAGTTCCTGCCCTCGACCGCGTCCGGCGTGCCGAATCCGGACCGTGAGGCGCGGAAGCTCCCGTTCAAGCACTCCAACGAGACCGCGCGGGCGCACTACTACGGTGTCGACTTCGAGAACGGGATCAAGGCCGAGGTCGCGCCGACCGATCACGCGGCGCTGTACCGCTTCAAGTTCCCCGGGGCGGACTCGAACCTGATCTTCGACAACGTCAACAACAACGGCGGGCTGACCCTCGACCCGGCGGGCCGGTCCATCACCGGGTACAGCGACGTGAAGAGCGGGCTGTCGGCCGGTGCGACCCGGATGTTCGTCTACGCGACCTTCGACAAGCCGGTGACCGCCGGTTCGAAGCTGTCGACCGGTTCGGGTGACCAGAAGCGGGACAACGTCCTCGGCTACCTGAAGTTCGACGCGGGTGCCGACAAGACGGTGAACATGCGGATCGCGACCTCGCTGATCAGCGTGGACCAGGCGAAGAAGAACATGGAGCAGGAGCTCGCCCCGAACGCGACGCTCGAATCCGTCGCCGACGCCGCGCAGAACGCGTGGGACGAGAAGCTCAAGGTCATCGAGGTCGAAGGTGCCTCGAAGGACCAGCTGATCACGCTTTACTCCAACCTGTACCGCCTGTTCCTGTACCCGAACTCGGGTTTCGAGAACGTCGGCACCGTCGAGAAGCCGGTGAAGAGGTACGCGAGCCCGGTGTCGCCCAAGGCCGGTCAGGACACGCCGACGCAGACCGGGGCGAAACTGGTCGACGGCGAGTTCTACGTCAACAACGGGTTCTGGGACACCTATCGCACGGTGTGGTCGGCGTATTCGCTGCTGAGCCCGGACACCGCGGGCAGGCTCGTCGACGGTTTCGTGCAGCAGTACCGTGACGGCGGCTGGATCTCGCGCTGGTCCTCCCCCGGATACGCGGACCTGATGACCGGGACCAGTTCGGACGCCGCGTTCGCGGACGCCTATCTCAAGGGGGTCAAGGGTTTCGACGTCCAGTCGGCCTACGACTCGGCGATCAAGAACGCCACGGTGACCCCGCCGAACGGCGCGGTCGGCCGCAAGGGCATCGACGAGGGCACGTTCCTCGGGTACGCGCCGAACACCGCGGACCACGGGTTCTCGTGGGCGATCGAGGGTTACGTCAACGACAACGCGATCGCGAACATGTCGAAGAAGCTCCACGACGAGGCTCCGGCGAACGATCCGCGCAAACAGGAGTACCTGGACAACTACGGGTACTTCACCGAGCGGGCCACCCAGTACGTGAACGTGTTCGATCCGAGTGTCGGCTTCTTCCAGGGGCGTGACGCGGCGGGCAAGTTCACCCGGAGCAAGGAGGAGTTCGACCCGGAGGTCTGGGGTATCGACTACACCGAGACCAACGCCTACGGCATGCGGTTCTCGGTCCCGCAGGACGGACAGGGCCTGGCGAACCTCTTCGGCGGCAAGGCGGGGCTGGCGTCCAAATTGGACGAGTTCTTCGCCAAGCCGGAGCAGGGGCTCAAGTTCGGCACCTACCCCGGGGTCATCCACGAGATGACCGAGGCGCGGGACGTGCGGATGGGCATGTACGCGCATTCGAACCAGGCCGCGCATCACACGCTCTACATGTACGACTACGCGGGTCAGCCGTCGAAGACGCAGGCGAAGGTCCGCGAGGCGCTGGCCAGGTTGTACGTCGGCAGTGAGCTCGGCCAGGGCTACGGCGGTGACGAGGACAACGGCGAGCAGTCGGCCTGGTGGCTGTTCGGCATGCTGGGCTTCTACCCGCTGCAGGTCGGCAGCTCGGACTACGCGATCGGCTCGCCGCTGTTCACCAAGGCGACCGTGAACCTGCCGGGTGGCAAGAAGATCGTGGTCAACGCGCCGAAGAACAGCGCGAAGAACGTCTACGTGCAGGGTCTGAAGGTCAACGGCAAGGCGCAGACCTCGACGTCGCTGCCGCATTCGGCGATTGCGAACGGCGGGACGCTCGACTTCGACATGGGCCCGAACCCGTCGTCGTGGGGCACCGGCCCGGACGACGCGCCGAAGTCGATCACCAAGGGCGACGCGGTGCCGACCCCGGTGCACGACCTGACCAAGCCGGTCTCCGGCGGGGACGCCGCGTTCTTCGACAACACGTCGCGGACCGAGGCGAAGGTCAAGGCGCCGATCCAGTACCAGGTGCCCTCGACGAACGAGGCGGGTTCGTTCTACACGCTGACTTCGGGCAAGGGCGCGGGTGACGCGAAGAGCTGGGTGCTGAAGGGTTCCTACGACGGGAAGACGTGGGCGGTCGCGGATCAGCGGACCGACCAGACGTTCCAGTGGCGTCAGCAGACCAGGGCGTTCAAGATCGCGAATCCGGCGCACTACGCCTACTACCGGCTCGAGGTCACCGCGACCACGGGTGGCGAGGCGTCGCTGTCGGAGTTCGAGGTGCTGGGCAAGCCCGACGCGGCATGCACGGAGACGATCACCGGCGAGCGTAAGGGTCCGCTGACCGTGCGGAACGGGGTGACCTGTGTGGACGGTGCGACGATCTCCGGCCCGGTGTCGGTGTCGGCGGGGGCGAGCCTGATCGTTCGCGGCGGCTCGATCTCCGGTCCGCTGACGGCGAACGGCGCGGCGCAGGTCGTGCTGGACCGGACGAAGGTGGGCGGCCCGGTGGCGATCACCGGGACGACCGGGACGGTCTCGATCGAGCTGACCGAGATCGGCGGGCCGGTGGCGTTGACGGGCAACAAGGGGCCGGTGCTGACTGCCAGCACGATCGGCGGACCTCTGGCGTGCGCGGCCAACTCCCCCGCTCCGACGGACTACGACCTGCAGAACACCGTCCGCGGCCCGGCCGCCGGGCAGTGCGCGAAGCTGTAGTCCTCCGGTAAGTACGTGAAGGCCCCCTTCCCTCGGCTGAGCCGAGGGAAGGGGGCCTTCACGCGCTTCGGGCACGCAGGATGCCGAAGCCGACCAGCGCCGCGGAGAGCAGGGTGAGCGCGAGACTGGCGGAGGTGACCGCCTTCGGGAAGTCGGGAGACTGCCGAGCCGCAGTCAAGGCGCCGGGGAAGACCAGCGCGAGGATGGTGCCGCTGAGCGCCATACCGATCCCAGTCGTGACCTCGCTGGCGGTGTCGACGAGCGCGGCTCCGATGGTGGTCCGATTCGCGGGCAGGCCGCGCATGACGTTGGTGCCCGCCACGACACCGACCACGCGCATCCCCGCCGCGACGAGGGCGAGCGCGACGGCGATCCAGACGTAGCCGAGCCCGCCGAACACGGTATAGACCGCGAGTCCGCACACCACCGCGGCGGCGCTGAGCCAGGCGGCCTTGGTGAGGCCGAGGCGGGTGATCAGCGGGCCGATGAGGGCGCCGCCGGCGATGAGGACGACGACCTGGGGCAGCATCCCCAGCGCGGCTTGCGCGGGTGCCCAGCCGAGACCGAACTGGAGTTGCAGGGTCACGAGGTACCCGAGCCCGGCGGTCGCCAGCCCCGCCGCGGCCTTGAGTGCCAGGCCGCTGGACACGAGCGGGCGCGCGATCAGTTTCAGGTCGAGCAGGGGGTGCCGGGCGGTCTTCTCGCGGACGACGAAGCAGGTTGCGGCGGCGAGCGCGGCCACGGTGGCGCCCCAGGGCAGAGCCGATGCCGTGCCCGCTTCGACGAAGAGCGTCGGGGCGAGCAGCGCGAGGACGATCGTCGCGGTTCCTAACACCGCACCGGCGATGTCGATCGGATCGCGGTGCAGGCCGGCGGGATCGTCGGCGGGGATACCGGCCCGGATACCGATGAACGCCAGCGCGGCGACCGGCACGTTGACCAGCAGGAGCGCCTGCCACGGCGCGACGGTGAGCGCGAGCCCGCCGGCGGTGGGGCCGACGGCGAGGCCGATCAGGCCCACGGTCGAGATCAGTGTGGTCGCGCGGACACGCAGTACGTCCTCATCGAACAGGCGGAACGCGAGGGCGAGCGAACCCGGGGTGGTCATCGCGGCCGCGACACCCATGAGCGCCCGGACGGCGATGAGCTGCCACGCGGCGGTGACGAGCAACGTGGCCAGGCTCGCCATGCCGAGCAGGACGAGGCCGGTGAGCATGATCTTGCGCCTGCCGACCCGGTCGGCCAGCGCGCCGAAAGCCAGCATCAGGCCGCCGAACACGACGGAATACGCGCCGGTCACCCATTGCAGGGTGGTCGTCGAGGCGGAGAGCTCACGGCCGATGGTCGGCAACGCGACGTTGAGGATCGAGTTGTCGAGCATTTCGACCAGGAACACGGCCGAAAGCCCGGCCAGCGCGGGCCATGCTTCGCGCAGGGAATGGTTTTGAACAGGAGAACGCAAAGGTCGACTCCTTCGAAGTGAAGGAGTGACGGTTCGTTCGATACCGCGTATGCGCGTGCCCAGTCGAGGAGAGCACGTTTCTACCCCGATGCCTCGATCCTACTGCACTCGTGATCAGAAGGACGACTCCTGTGATCAGGTGGACGACACGCGTGATTGGACGGACGACACGGCTTGTCGTCCGCCGTCGAGTGTCGCGAAAGCCACTTTCGGGACATCAGACGTCGCGATAGTGGCTTTCGCGACAGCACTTCCGATCGGTCTGCCGATCGTGGCAGGTCAGGCGGAAGCGCCCCGCACCGCCAGTTTCTGCACGTCCAGGTACAGGCACCCGGCCGTCGTGGGCTGCGGCGAACAGGTCCTGTCCGGATAGAACGACAGCTGGTTGGACGAAACGGTCAGCCGCACGAACCGCACGCCGGTCGCGCTGCCCGGCGCGAGCTGGAGCGCGGTGAGCTTGTTCAGATCGGCGGGCTTGAAGTCACCGGTGCCCGCCTTCACCCACGTCGTGCCGTCCACCGAGGTTTCGACGGTGACGTCCTTGGCCGCGGCGGGCGGGTCGTCACCGCAGACGTTGGCCGGGTCGATCTCGATGGCACTGACGTCGACCGGTTTGCCGAGTTTGATCGTGACGAACCGCGACTCGACCGTGCCGTCGGGGCGGACGACCCTGTCGGTCGACCAGCCGCCCCCGCCGAGCACCGACGAGGCCAGCAGATCGCCGGGACCGCAGCCGTACTGGGTGAAGTCCTCGCCGTTGAACGCGGCGACGCCCGCCCCGGCTCCGCTGGAGGCCCAGTTGAACCGCAGCGACCAGTCGACCTTGGTGGTCCCCGACCGCACCGAGACCGCGCGGATCTCGCCGTCCGCGCCACCTCCGTGCGCGTAGACCTTCGGATAGGTGCCGGGGAGCACGCCGGGGATGGTGTAGACGCCGGCCGCGTCGGTGACCGCGGACAGCGATCCGGCGAACCCGGAGTCGTGCCCGCTGAACCGCACGGCGACACCCGCGATCGGCGCCCCGCCCTCGCGGTCGGTGACCTTGCCGGTCACGGTCCCGGTCGGCGTGCCCGCGGGCGGCGGCGTGGAGAAGTCCTCGGCCGGTGCGGTGTCGGCGCCGGTGATCGACCCGGCGAAGTAGCCCATGCCGCGTGCCGCGAACGCCTTCCAGAGTTTCGCGTGCGCACGGCCGCCGTTGATCACCGTGTCGGCCTGCAGGATCGAGTTCCGCATGTCCAGGAAGGACGGCGACGCGGGCGAAAGCTCCATCGCGCGGGTGACCAGCGCCCGCGTCAGCTGCACACCGAGCGCCGAGCGGATGTCCCACAGCGCGCTCGCCCAGATCTCGCCGTCGGCGTGGACCTCCGGGAAGCCGATGATCCGGCCGAGGTCGCCGTAGGTGTAGCCACCGGGGCCTGCCCCTGGCGTGCCGGGGCACTGCGGCGCGCCGGCGCCGACCGGGCAGTCCAGCGGCTGGGTGCGGGCGAGGGGGACACCGTTGCTGACGTAGTCGCCGCCGAGGAGTTCGCCGGGAGCCGAGGTGTCCTTGACCGCGTTCCGCCCGACGAGGTAATCGAAGGCGTACCAGTCGCTCCACGCCTCGCCCATCGCGCCGGACTGGAAGGAGTTGAGCGTGGAGTTGCCCTGCGCGTCGACGACGAGCCGGTTGGACAGGCCGTGGCCGTATTCGTGGTGGATGATCGTGGCGTCGTCGGCGGAGTTCGCGGCGAGGAACGGGTCGTCGGGATTCCTGGGGTCGTGGAACAGGAACATCCCCATCGTCGGCGGCTGCCCGTCGGGCGGGGTGCCCATGAACGCGTTGTCGTAGTAGCCCGGTTCCTGCGCGCCGAGCAGGGTGTGGACCTGGACGGCGTCGCCGTCGACCTTCTCGAAGTTGCCCGCCTGCCGGGTGAAGCCGATCGGGAAGGAGGCGAGGTGGTCGTGGAAGCTCCCGACGTAGGCCAGTGCCTGAACGGCGTTCTGTTCGCGGTTCTTCGCCCACGAGCCCGGGGTCTTCGGGTCCCAGGAGCACGGTCTCGCCGCCGAGCAAGGCGGGCCGACGACGGCGGTGAAGTCGGTGAACTTGTACCGGAAGGTGCCGTCGGTGTTCCGGCCGATCTCTTCCTGCGGCTGGAATTTCAGGTCGCCGTTGACGTCGGCGGCGACATGCGCGACGTTGCCGTCGAGGGTCTTGGCGTCGGCGGGCAGCCAGCCCTTCCGGCTCAGGTCGACCTGCTTCTGCGGGCCTGGCTGGGCTTCCCAGGCGAGCCCCTTGGCGCCGGCGGCGTCGTCGTTGGCGTGGTTCACCAGGTTCTTGCGGTAGAGCAGCTTGCCGGTGCCGGCGTCGGTCACCTCCTGGAACATCTTGTCCACGGCGGGTTTGGTCAGCGTGTACCAGGCGGGGCGGAGCCCGTCGCCGGTCAGGAACGCGACCTGCTTGGAGTCCGGGGCCGGGGCGGCCAACGTCGTCGCGCCCAGCGAGGCGGGAAGATCGCGCACGGGCGCGCCGTCCAGCTGGATCAGCCTGCCGTCCTTGGTGACGTGCGCCTTCAACCCGTTGCCGAACACGGGGATCCCGCCGACGGACTGGGTGAAGGAGAGATGGTGTGTGCCTTCGACGTCGACGTAGTCCTTGCGCAGGTTCAGTTTCGCGGTGTCGCCGGCGCTGAGACCGACGAGTCCTTCCTTTTCCCGCAGGTAGTTCAGCACGATGTCGCGGGGTGACGCGCCGCTCGGTCCGGTGAGGAACCCGTCGGTGCGGGCCAGGACGCGGGGTGTGCCGGTCAGCTCGTCGAAGTCGAGCAGGGCCTGGTGTCCCAGTTCCGCCCGTGCCTTCGTGACGGACGTCGCGCGGGACGCCGTGAGCCGGTCCCGCGCGGCGAGGACGCGCGGGCTGGTTCTCGCCGTGTCGCGGACATCGACGTCCTTCCCGGATCTGTCCGGCGTGGTGTGCACCGCGCCCGGTGCCGGTGCCGCGCCGGCTTCGGGCGCTGTGACCAGCGCTAACACTGTGATGGCGGTCGCGGCGCACAACGAGGCACGCGAACGCGACGAACGTGACGTCACTCCAGACCCCTCTCTCGGTGGTGACGCAGACGTTCCATTCGTACCGATACAGTCACGGTGGCATCAGCGCCGATCAGGTACGGCGATCCCGGTGAGCGGTACCCTCGCCGAAGGGGTGTCCACAGTGGATTGAGCGGGATTCGTAGGGGAAAATGGACGGCGCGACGGAATTCGAGCGGCTGCGGCCCGTCATGTTCGGGCTCGCGTACCGCCTGCTCGGATCGGCCGTGGAGGCGGAGGACGTCGTTCAGGACGCCTACCCGAAGTGGGCGGGCGCCGTACACGGGTCGATCGCGTCGCCGCGGGCGTGGCTGGCGAAGGTGGTCACTAATCTCTGCCTGAACCGGCTGACCTCGGCCAGGGCACAGCGGGAGCGGTATGTCGGGCCGTGGCTGCCCGAACCGGTCCTGACCTCGGACGACGTGCTCGGTCCGCTGGAGACGGCGGAGCAGCGGGATACGGTGTCGCTGGCGATGCTGGTGTTGCTGGAGCAGCTCAGCCCGGTCGAGCGGGCGGTGTTCGTGCTGAAGGAGGCCTTCGCCTACAGCCATCGTGAGATCGCCGCGATCCTCGACGTCTCCGAGGTCAACTCGCGCCAGCTGCACAGCCGCGCGCGAAAGGCGCTTGACCGCTCGCCTGAGCGACGGGTTTCGAACCCGCGGCAGCTCGAAAAGCTGGTCGAGAGCTTCCTGTCGGCGGCGCGGGACGGCGATCTGCCCGCTTTGGAGAGTCTGCTGACCGCCGACGTCACAGCGTGGTCGGACGGCGGCGGCAAGGCCACCGCGGCCCGGCGTCCGGTGCACGGCGCGGCGAAGGTCGCGCGGCTGTACGCCGGGATGTTCGCCGGTGTCGGGCAGGTGTCGATCGGGATCCTCGAGGTCAACGGCGAACCCGCGGTGGTCGCGAGGGCCGGTGACGTCCTTTTCGGCATCCTCGGGTTCGAGGTGGTCGACGGGCGGATCCGCGGCCTCCGCGCGGTCGCGAATCCGGAGAAGCTCGCGTTCCTTTCGGGACAGCTGTCACGTTCCGGGTGGCCCGCCGGTTCTGGAGGGTGGAAGCTCTCGTGAACGGAGGACCAAGGTGACGAACCCGATTCTGGTGACCGGCGGTACCGGCGATCTCGGCCGCGAGGTGGTGCGGCGGCTGGTGGCCGGAGGCAGGCCGGTCCGGATCATGAGCAGGCGGCCACGTCCCGCCGATGAGCCGAACGAATGGGCGCGGTGTGATCTGAAGACCGGTGACGGTCTCGCCGAAGCGGTCGACGGTGTCTCGGCGATCGTCCATTGCGCGTCGACGCTGGGGCGCGGGGACGAGCAGGTGACGCGGAACCTGGTCGAGGCGGCGAAGCGGGCGGGCGGTCCGCATCTGGTGTACATCTCGATCGTCGGCATCGACGTGATCCGGTTCTTCTACTACGACGAGAAGCTGGCCTGCGAGAAGGTGATCGAGGAGTCCGGTCTGCCGTGGACGGTGCTGCGCGCGACCCAGTTCCACGACCTGGCCGCGCGGATGTCGTCGGCGCAGCGGCGGCTGCCGGTGACGATCGTGCCGTCGGGATTCCGGTTCCAGCCGGTCAGCACCGGCGACGTCGCGGACAGGCTGGCCGCGCTGGTGTCGGCTCCGCCGTCGGGGCGGGCGCCGGACCTGGGTGGCCCCGAGGTGCGGAGCGCCCGTGACCTGGCGGAGGCGTATCAGCGGTCGGCCGGGCGCCGGAAGCCGATCGTGTCGTTGTGGCTGCCGGGCAAGGCGGCCAGGGCGTTCCGGGCGGGCGGCAACCTGACGCCGGAGAACGCGACCGGCGCAGGCACCTTCGAGGAGTTCCTTTCCTCACGCGTTTAGTCCTCTCGATGCGGCACACCGAGCCGCGCTCACGCGTCCGAGTTACGGTGGCCTGGTGACGATCACCGGGTTCTTCTCCTCCTTCGAAACGGGTGATCCGCAGCCGGTGGATCCGGCCCTGCGCGTCGGCACCGGCCCGGCGTCGTCGCCGACCGCGAAGACCGGTGTCGGGTTCACCGGCGCGCACGCCCTCCGCTACGAGAACACGCTGCGCGCGACCATGTTCGAGGTGGACATCGAGGTCACCGGGCACACCGAACTGTCCTATGTGGTCTTCCCCGAATCCGACTCCGACGTGCCCGACTACCGCAGCACCTTCGTGGCGCTGGACGTCGAGTTCACCGACGGGACATCGGCCGGGTTCGGCGCCACGGAGCAAGGCCTGGACAAGACGCTGTACGTGGACCAGTGGAACCTCGTACGCCGCGGGCTGGGTGGGTTCGCCGGACGGCGGATCGCCCGGATCGTCCTGGTCAGCGAACCGCCGGACGGCGAGGGCGCGGGCTGGGTGGACGACGTCCGGATCACCGAACGCCCGATCGAGGTCCGCGAGCCGGTCGACCACGTCCGCACCACCCGCGGCACGCATTCCAGCGACAAGTTCTCGCGCGGCAACAACTTCCCCGCGACCGCGGTCCCGCACGGCTTCAACTTCTGGACCCCGGTCACCGACGCGGGTGCCACGAACTGGATCTACAGCTACCACCGGCACAACGACGCCGAGAACCGGCCGGCGTTGCAGGCGTTCGCGCTGTCGCATCAGCCGAGTCCGTGGATGGGCGACCGGCACACCTTCCAGGTCATGCCGGGGATCGGCCCGGTCAAAGCCGACCGGGCCAAACGCGCGCTCGCGTTCTCCCACGACGACGAGATCGACCGACCGCATCACTACGGTGTCCGGTTCGCCAACGGCGTCACCACCGACATCGCCCCGGCGGATCACGCGGCGCTGTTCCGCTTCACCTTCCCGGGTGATCGCGGCTGGCTGCTGTTCGACAACGCCCGCAACCGGGGCGGATTGCGGCTCGACGCGGCGAACGGCGTGGTCACCGGCCACACCTGGGTGCGCAGCCGGTTGTCGGCCGGGGCGCGGCGGATGTTCGTGCACGCCGAGTTCGACGTCCCGGCCGAACGCGGCGCGAGGATCCGGCGCCCGGTATGGCGCACCGTGACCGGTTTCCTGGAGTTCGCCGCGGGCGAGGTGACGATGCGGATCGCGACGTCGCTGATCAGCCTCGCGCAGGCCAAACGGAACCTCGACCAGGAGATCCCGGCGGGCACGACCTTCCAGCAGGTCCGTGACCAGGCCCGTGCCCAGTGGGCCGGGGTGCTGGACCGGGTCGAGATCGAGGGCGCGACCGAGGACCAGCGCACCACGTTCTACTCGAACCTCTACCGGCTGTTCCTGTATCCGAACTCCGCGCACGAAGTCACCCCGAAGGGTGTGCGTCACGCGAGCCCGGTCATCCGCCGCCTCTGGCCAAGCACGCGCACCAGGACCGGCGCGAAGGTCGTCGACGGCGAGATGTACGTCAACAACGGCTTCTGGGACACCTATCGCACCACGTGGCCCGCGTACGCCCTGCTCACGCCCGGCCGGTGCGGGAAGATGATCGACGGGTTCGTCCAGCAGTACCGCGAGGGCGGCTGGATCTCGCGCTGGTCCTCCCCCGGCTACGCCAACCTCATGACCGGCACCAGTTCCGACGTGGCGTTCGCCGACGCGTACCTCAAAGGCGTGCGCGGCTTCGACGTCGAGGCCGCCTACGAAGCCGCGCTGAAGAACGCGACGGTGACGCCGCGCGGGCAGAGCGTCGGCCGCAAGGGCCTGCACGAGTCGATCTTCCTCGGCTTCACGCCGACGTCGGTCCACGAAGGGCTGTCGTGGGCGATCGAGGGCTGCGTCAACGACTTCGGCCTGGCCAATTTCGCCGAAGCGCTCGGGCGCCACGACGACGCCGCGTACTTCCGGCAGCGTTCACAGCAGTACGCGAACCACTTCGATCCGCTGATCGGGTTCTTCCAGGGCCGCAACCGTGACGGCAGCCGCCATTTCGCCGCCGAGGGCTACGACCCCGAGGCGTGGGGCGGCGACTTCACCGAGACGAACTCCTGGAACACCGCGTTCTCCGTGCCCCACGACGGCGCAGGACTCGCCGCGCTGCACGGCGGCACGGAAGCGCTGGAGTCCAAACTGGACACTTTCTTCGCGATCCCGGAGACCGGCCGCAAACCCGGTTCCTACGGTGGGCTGATCCACGAGATGACCGAGGCCCGCGACGTCCGGATGGGACAGTACGGACATTCCAACCAGCCGTCGCACCACATCCCCTGGATCTACCACTACGCGGGCGCACCTGCGAAGACCCAGCGGATCGTGCGGGAGGTCCTGCGGCGGCTCTACGTCGGAAGCGATCTCGGCCAGGGCTATCCGGGCGACGAGGACAACGGCGAGATGTCCGCTTGGTACGTCTTCGCCGCGCTCGGGTTCTATCCGCTGGCGATGGGCAGCCCCGAGTACGTGATCGGCGCGCCGCTGTTCACGAAGGCGACCGTCCATCTGGAGAACGGGAAGGACCTGGTCGTCGAGGCACCCGGCAACACCGGCGACACCGTGTACGTCCAGGGGCTCACGATCGACGGACGCCCGCACGACACCAGCACGCTCTCGCATTCCGCCATCGCCGACGGCGCCGTGCTGCAGTTCACGATGGGCGAGCAGCCCTCGGACTGGGGCCGCTCCCCTGTCGAGCCCGCCGCCCCGCGACCGCTCACGGACATCACGGTGCCCGACGGTCCCCTGTTCGACGACACCACCAGGACTGAGGTGACCTTCCCGGAGCGCGAACCGGTCATCGAGTTCCCTGTCGAGGACGGGTCGCGGGAGGTCGTGATGTACACGCTGACCTCGGGAAGCCGTCGCGGTGATCCGCGTTCGTGGGTGCTGGAGGGATCCGACGACGGCGAGCACTGGACGCTGCTGGACCAGCGCGAGGGAGAGACGTTCCGGTGGCGCCGACAGACGCGGCCGTTCGCCCTCGCCGAGCCGGCACGGCACGCCAGATACCGTCTTCGCGTCACCTCGTCCACCGCCCGGCGGGTCACCCTCGCCCAAGGAGAGCTGCTCGCCCGATGATCTCCCGCATCACCCAGGCCACGACCGACCGTCTGGTCGCCTCCGATCCCGGTCTGGTCCGGCTCCGGCTCGGTTTCTCGGCCGTGCTCAGCATCATCGTCGCGGTACTGGCGATCCTGCCGTTCCACCAGCCGCTCACGGTGATCCTGGTCGCCGCGATCGCCGCGATGACGTCGGCCTTCACCGTCAACGACGAGACCCCGGGACAGCAGGCGGTGACGCTGGTGCTGGGGCTCGTCCTCGGTGCGGCGTCGCTCACGGCGGCGAGCGTCGGCTCGGCGGTGCCGCCACTGGACAGCGTCGTGTTCGTCCTGCTGATCTTCGTCGCGGTCTACGCCCAGCGGTTCGGCTCGCGCGGGATCGCACTGGGTTCGTTGTCGTTCTTCCTGTTCTTCTTCGCGATGTTCCTGCAGACGCATTTGAAGCAGGTCCCGGCGCTGCTGCTGGCGCTGACCATCGGGATCGCGGCCAACGCGGTGGTCCGGTTCGTCCTGCTGCGCCGGCATACCGACGCGGAGTTCCTGCGGATCCGGCGGGCGTTCCGGGCCCGGCTCGCCGCGGTGGTGCGCGCGGCCGAGGACCACCTGGCGGTGGGCGGCAGCGAACGCACCCGCAAGCGGCTCCGCAGGACGAACGCCCGGATGCACGAGTCCGTGCTCCTCATCGAGGACACCGCTCCGGAGGTGATCGGGGCGGACTCGGTGAACCGGCTCCGCCGCCGGGCGATCGAGGTCGAGCTGGCGGTGCAGTGGCTGACGATCACGGTGCAGCGGACCTGCGCCGAAGATCTCGACGAGGACGTCCGTGACGACCTGATCGCGCGGATGCGGCGGTTCCGGTCGCTGATCGAGCGCGACCCGCGCGAGCTGCCGCTGATCAGCGAGACCGAAGAGTTCAGCAAGATGCTGGTGGAAGGCAGCCGGATCGACGAGCACGCCGCGCCAGGCGACGGCGTCCGCCGTGCGCTGGCCGAGCTGGCGCTGGCCGACGTGCGGGCACAGCGGGTGGCCGAGCACGACGTGTCCGACGCCGTCGACGATCCCGAAGACCCCGACGAGGAGAAGTCGTCGGCGTTCGCCTACGACAACCAGACGCGCAGCGCCATCCAGGCCGTGGTGGGCGGCGGGCTGGCCGTGCTCGGCGGGGAGCTGGTGTCGAGCCAGCGGTGGTACTGGGCGGTGCTGACCGTGTTCGTCGTGTTCATCGGCTCGTCGACCGCGGGCGCGACGTTCGTCAAGGGTGTCCGGCGGCTCGGTGGCACGCTGATCGGGATCGTGGGCGGGCTGGTGCTGACGCTGCTGGTGTCGGGCAGTGTGCCGGCGACGCTGGCGCTGATCCTGGTGTGCGTGTTCGGCATGGTCTACATGGCGCGCGTGTCTCAGGTGATCATGGCGTTCTTCATCACCAGCATGCTCGGGCTGCTGTACAGCCTGCTGGGGACGTTCAGCATCGAGGTGCTCTGGATCCGCGTCGCGGAGACCGCGGTGGGCGCGGCGGCCGGAGTGCTGGCGGCGGTGGTGATCGTGCCGGTGCGCACGCGGGCGGTGATGCTGGACGACGTCTCGGCGCTGCTGGAGGAGCTGGACGAGTTCGTCGAGAAGGCCGCGGGCCTGCTGTCCGGCGCGGAGAACGTGAGTGTCATCGAGAAGTCGCGTGATCTGGACCGGGCGGTGGACAAGGTCCGCACGACGATCGAGCCGCTCACCCATCCGGTGAATCTCAGCAGCCGTCGTGACTACGGCTGGCACGTGCTCACCACGGTGGAGACGATCGCCTTCCGCGCCCGCCACGTCGCGGCGCGGTCGCAGGCCGGGCTGCTGCTCAACGAGGCGGACCGGCTGCTGCTGTACACCGGGCGGATCCGGGAGAACATAGCGGTGCTGAGGAAGGCGATCGGGGATCCCGGCGGTTCGGCGCACGGGACGCTGATCCGGGACGACGGTACGCCCGTGGCGGACCGGATCGACGATCCGCGGGCACGTTCGGTGCTCACCAGCCTCGGGCACCTCGACGAGACGGTGATCGCGCTGGGCCGCGCGTTCGGGGTCGAGGCCACGGATCCGGAGCCGTCCGGGAAACCGTGAGTGGCGGTCCCAGACGTAGTGAAGGCCTCCTTGCCTACTTTGAGGGTAGGCAAGGAGGCCTTCACGGACCGGCCGCAACGACTTGGGGTCGCCTAGGTACATGAAGGCCCCCTTCCTGTACCTAGGCGCAAGGAAGGGGGCCTTCATGTACTGCGGCGAGGTGTGAAGGTCGAGTTTCCTCGACTGAGTCGAGGGAAGGGGTCCTTCACGCGCAGTCGGTGTGGCTACTGGGAGCGGATGTGGCGCCCGGAACCCACGTAGAACCCTCAGGGATCAGTTCTTCGGTTTGGGGCAGTTCTTCCACGAGAAGTGGTACGTGGTCTTGATGGAACCGTCGGTCGAATCCATCGTGACGAAGCTGGTGGTCTTCTTCGGATCGGAAGTACCGACTGCGGCCCGCAGTTCGGTGTTGATGTTGAAGTTCCGGTCCTCGCCGCAGGGTTTGTAGACGATGGCGCCGACTTCGATATTGTCGGTGAACTGCCAGTTGTCCTCGAACGGGCCTTTGAGACTGTGGGTCACATAGGACGTCGGGGAATTGCCCTGGAAGTAGTAGTTGGCCCGTTCCAATCCGGTGGCCCCGGCGGCCAGGGAGGCGAAGCCGCGGTAGTCCGTGCCCGCGATGCCGTAGGTGAATCCCTGCGGAACGTGCACATACAGGTTGAGCTGGCAGTTCTTGCGCAGATCGGTCGGTTTCGCGCCGACGCCGACCTGGGCGGTGTATTCGCTGTAGGTGACGGTGAAGGCGGTGTTGTCCGGTGAGACGGAAACGGCCGCCGTACCCGGTTTGCATCCGGTTCCGTTGACGGTCACGACGTCGATGACTATTTTGTCGGACGGCAACGGAGGCGGCACCCAGGCGTTCGGAGTGACGACCGAAGAGGAAAGCATTACGGCAGCAACCAGCGCGTTGAGCATGGGATCCTTCCCAAAGCTTCCACACGGCGGGAACCGGGCGGATTCGAGGTCAGCGAGACGATCTGACGAAACGGTTTCGGTCACCGGGCGGGGTGACCGCCGAAAACGAGGTCGTCGAGAAGGCTCGCCGCCGCCGGGCGGGCGGCGACGAGCGCTGAAGCCCTCCTTCAGGGCGGCCAAGACCCTGACCGGGCATGGGTGGGACGGCCTTCTTCCGGACCGGGAAGCAGGCCGTCACCCGGGAGCGGCTGTCAGGAGGTCGGGCAGGTCTTCCACGAGAAGTGGTAGGTGGTCTTGAACGCGCCGTCGGTCGAATCCATCGTGATGAAACTGGTGGTCTTCTTCGGATCCGACGAACCGGCGCCGACCCTCAGTTCCGTGTTCACGTTGAGGTTCCGGTCCTCGCCGCACGGCTTGTAGATGATGACGCCGCCTTCGGCCTCGTCACGGAATTGCCAGTTGTCCGAAATCGGCCCGTTGACGGGATGACTGACGTGTGCGGTCGGCGAATTCCCCTGGAAGTAGTAATTCGCCCGCTGCAGCGCCTTGGCGCCGGATTCGAGAGAGGCGAAACCGCGGTAGTCGGCACTGGCGATACCGTAGGTGAATCCCTGCGGCACATGGATGTTGAGGTTGAGCTGGCAGTTCTTCCTGAAATCGGTCGGTTTCGCGCCGACGCCGACCTGGGCGGTGTATTCGCTGTAGGTGACGGTGAACGCGGTGTTGTCCTTGGCGACGGCGACCGCGGACGAACCCGGCGGACATCCGGAACCGTTGACGGTGACGACGTCGATGACGACGCGGTCGGGCGGCGGTCCCGGCGGCGGAGACATGCTGTTCGGCGTTATTATCGACGAGAAAAGGGATACGGCGGCGACCATTGCATTGAGCATGGTGTCCTTCCCGGAAACTTTCACACGGGGGCGGGAAACTGGGCGGACTCATGTTAGCGAAACGATCTTCACGATGCCGCCCGCCGATCGGACGCAAACATCCCGGCAATCGGTTCATGAAATGAAGATATGGTCTGTAACCGTTTTCCGGAGCCAATGGGAACACCGCGGACCCGGGAAAACACCATTCACTTCGCACCATATGAAAAATGCTTTCGCGGATTCACCGTTGACGATTCCGGCGAGACACGGCCTTCTCCGGCGTGAGCCAGGTCACCCGGTGGTGTGCCGCGGGCGCGCACCGCATCGATCAAGAAAACAGTGACTGGACGCACCCGAACGGCGACTCCGGACAGGACTAGCATCTCGGTACAAGTCGATGTCGCCTCAAGCTGGAGAACCGCAATGACCCAAGCCCCTGTCAACGTCACCGTCACCGGTGCGGCCGGCCAGATCGGCTACGCGCTGCTCTTCCGCATCGCGTCCGGTCAGCTGCTCGGCCCGGACACCCCGGTGAAGCTGCGGCTCCTGGAGATCCCGCAGGCGGTCAAGGCGGCTGAGGGCACCGCGATGGAACTCGAAGACGGCGCGTTCCCGCTGCTGTCGGGCATCGACATCTTCGACGACCCGAAGCAGGCCTTCGAGGGCGCGAACGTCGCCCTGCTGGTCGGCGCCCGTCCCCGCGCGAAGGGCATGGAGCGCGGCGACCTGCTCGAGGCCAACGGTGGCATCTTCAAGCCGCAGGGTGAGGCCATCAACGCCGGCGCGGCGAGCGACATCAAGGTCCTCGTGGTCGGCAACCCGGCCAACACCAACGCCCTCATCGCGCAGGCGCACGCGCCCGACGTCCCGGCCGAGCGCTTCACCGCGATGACCCGCCTCGACCACAACCGCGCCCTCGCGCAGCTGTCGAAGAAGCTGGGCGTGCCGGTGACCGAGCTGAAGAAGGTCGCGATCTGGGGCAACCACTCCGCGACCCAGTACCCGTCGATCGCGCACGCCGAGGTGTCCGGCAAGCCCGCGACCGAGGTCGTCACCGACCAGCAGTGGCTGGCCGACGACTTCATCCCGACCGTCGCCAAGCGCGGCGCGGCGATCATCGAGGCCCGCGGCCTGTCCTCCGCGGCGTCGGCCGCCTCCGCGGCGATCGACCACGTCTACACCTGGGTCAACGGCACCCCCGAGGGTGACTGGACCTCGGCGGCGGTCGTGTCCGACGGTTCCTACGGTGTCCCGGAGGGCCTGATCTCCTCGTTCCCGGTCACCGCCGCGAACGGCGAGTACAAGATCGTCCAGGGTCTGGAGATCGACGACTTCTCGCGCGCCCGCATCGACGCGTCGGTCAACGAGCTGGCCGAAGAGCGCGACGCGGTGAAGAAGCTCGGCCTCATCTGAGCCTGAACCACCTCACGAAGGCGGCCGTGTCCCCCGGGACGCGGCCGCCTTTTCGCTGCCGATGATCGTGTCGAGGTTCGCGCGGGTGGCCTCCAGCTCACCGATCGCGTCGTCGATCCGGCTCCGCTGCTGCCGCAGCGCCTCGACCAGTTCCGGGCAGTCCGGCGTCAACCAGCCGTCCTCGTCGACGATGCAGGGCAGGATCTCCAGGATCTGCGCGGTGTTCAGCCCGGCCGCGAGCAGGATCCTGATCCGCCGCACCGCGGCCACGTCGGCGTCCCCGTACACGCGGTAGCCGCTCGGGCGCCGCTCCGGAGTGAGCAGCCCTTGCTCCTCGTAGTACCGCAGCGCGCGCTCGCTGACACCGGTCCGCCGCGCGAACTCCCCGATCCGCATCCGCACTCCAGACTTGACTCTCACGTCAATGTCAAGGTTTAGCTTAGCCGCCATGAGCACCGTGACCGTCCTCGGACTTGGCCCCATGGGCCACGCCCTCGCCACCGCTTTCGCCGCCGCCGGCCACCCCACCACCGGGTGGAATCGCACTCCTGGCAAGGAGAACGGCCTCGACGCCACCATCGCCACGACCGCAGCGGAGGCGATCGAGGCGAGCCCGCTCGTGATCGTCTGCGTACGCGACTACGCCGTGGCACAGTCGATCCTCGACACCGGCGCGCTCAAAGGCCGCACCCTCGTCAACCTCAGCGGCGGATCACCACAGCAGGCCCGCGCGATGGCGACATGGGCCGCCGAACACGGCATCGACTACCTCGACGGGGTGATCATGGCCACGACCGACGCGATCGGCGGCCCCGACGCGGCCCTGTTCTTCAGCGGCCCCGCCGACGTCTACGAAGCACACCGGCCCACGCTGGCCGCGCTCGGCGAGAACGCACAGTACGTCGGCGACTCCCCCGGCCAGGCCGCCGCCTTCGACGCGGCCCTGCAGGACATGCTCTGGACCTCCCTGAGCGGGGTGATCCACATGCTCGCGCTCGCCAAGGCGGAGAACATCGGCGCCACCGACATCGCCACGCACGCCAAGGCGCTGCTCGGCTTCTTCCCGGACATGATCGACCTGCTCGCCGAGCAGGTCGCCACCGAGAACTACTCGGGCGACGCCGGCACACTCGAGTCCACCGCCGCGACGATGGACCACATCCTCGACGCGATCCGAGCGCAAGGCCTCGACAACGGTGTCCTCAGCGCTGCGCGAGCCCAGGTCGGGCAGGCGATCGACGCCGGCCACGGCTCCGACGGATTCGCCAGGCTGGCCGCACTCTAAGACCGGAACTGCCGCGCCTTGATGCCGTACTGGCCCATCTTCCGGTACAGCGTCGCCCGGCCCATCCCGAGCTTCTCCGCCGCACCGACCACGGTGGCCCCCGGCTCGGCGAGACAGCGCACGATCTCGTCCCGTTCCATCGCCTGCAACCGGCTCAACCGATGCCCCACCCCGGAGAACACCTCCGCCGGCAGATGACGGCTGTCGATCACATCCGACCGCGACGCCGCCTCCCGCACCACCCGGCGCAGCTGCTTGGCGTTCTCCGGCCAGTCACAAGCGGTCAGCGCCCGCACCGCGGCCGGGGTGAACGCGACCTCGCGCCCCCGGTCGCGGCGGGCGAAATGATGAGCCAGCGGCACGATGTCGTCCGGCCGGAACCGCAACGCCGGAACCTCGACCACCACCTCCACCAGCGGGGCGAGCGCCTCCGGTATCGCACCGGCGTCCTCCGCCGTCAGCACGAACGGCGGCGGCTCCCCCTCCCGCCGAGCATCGGCGAACAACCCGGCCAGCTCCGCGGCCGCCCACGCCGGGAGCGTGTCCACCCCCGAGACGATCACGCACGTCCCGTCCTTCTCCAGCTCCGGCGTCCACAACGTCAGCCAGGTGTCGACGTCGTCCGGCGCGGGCGGACGCGCGTTGAGCACCCGATCCCTCGGGCGCGTCGCCCGCCGCGCGGCCGACGCGAGCGCCGTCTTCCCGGCGCCGGCCTCACCGACGACAGCGACCACCCGCCCACGGCTCAACGCCGAACCCACCTCACCGAGCGCGTCCGACCAACCCGGAGACAGACTCGGCACGTCAGCCGGATCGAACCGATCCGAATGAACCCGGAACACCTCACCACGCGGCGCCGGCCGCGGAGTCCGCCCCGAAGCCCGTGCCAGCATCAACGCCGCCGTGTTCCCGGCCGCCGCCTGCGCCAGCGCCAGCAGCAGCTCCGACGACTGATCCGACCACGTCGTCAGGTTCACGCTCCCCGCCAACGCCCCGGTCAGCGGATCCAGCACCGGCACCGCCGCGCACGTGTACCCCCGCAAACCCGTGCAGTAATGCTCCGCGGCCCGCACCAGCGTCGGCGCGCGATCGGCCAGCGCCAAACCCAGCCCATTGGTCCCGGCGTTGCTCTCCGCGAAATAGAACCCCGGCGCCAGATGGACCCGGTCCAACGACCGCACTATCGACGCGTCCGTGCACAGCCTGCTCAGCACCAGGCCTTCACTGTCGGTGATCATCAAGCTGACCGGTTCGTTCGCCAACGTTGCCTGCAAGCCGCGCAACACCTCGTTGCCGCACTCGTACAGCAGCGAACCGGTGTCCAGCGACCCGGTGAACACCGGCCGCACCTCGTCCTCGGGCGCGCCGTACCGGGCGCTGCGCTGCCAGGACGCCCGCAACCGCGGCGCGATCACCGCGTTCGCGCTCTCCACATCGACCTCCCGGGACGCCACACTGCGTTCGGACCTCCGCACAGCGTACGTCCGCGGCCACCGGCACACAGGCCCGTCGATGTCTCAAACTGAGACACCGCGCGCCTCCCTGACCTGCGCCGACACCCCTAGCGTTCACCTCCAACGTGCCAACGGCGGTCACGAACGCGGAGGAAACCCATGTACACCAAGGACGGCGAGAGCTACTTCATCGTGGACGCGCACGTCGCGCTCTGGGACGCCCGGCCGGAGAACCAGGCCAACATCCACGGCAAGCAGTTCATCGACTGCTTCTACGACTACCACCGCAACCTCAGCCCCGAATCCGAGCTGTGGTCCTACGAGGAGTACCTCTACTACGGCGGCGAGCGCCTGATGAAGGACCTCTTCCAGGACGGCTACGTCGACCACGCCATCTTCCAGCCCGCGCACCTCGGCGCCTTCTACAACAACGGCTTCGGCCAGACCGAGGAGGCCTTCGCCCTCACCAAGAAGCACCCCGGCAAACTCACCTACAACCACTGCTTCGACCCACGCCTCGAACAAGCAGGCCTCGACCAGCTCCGCCGCGACGCCGAACGCTTCGGCCTCAAAGGCGTCAAGCTCTACACCGCGGAATGGCGGGACGACTCCCGCGGCTACAAACTCGACGACCCCTGGTGCCGCCGCTACCTGGAAACCTGCCTCGACCTCGGCATCCGCAACATCCATATCCACAAGGGCCCCACCATCCGCCCCCTCGACCGCGACGCCTTCGACGTCGCCGACGTGGACAAGGTCGCCACCGACTACACCGACCTCAACTTCGTCGTCGAACACTGCGGACTCCCCCGGCTCGAAGACTTCTGCTGGATCGCCACCCAGGAACCCAACGTCCACGCCGGCCTCGCCGTCGCGATGCCGTTCATCCACACCCGCCCGCGCTACTTCGCCCAGATCATCGGCGAACTGCTCTA
Organism: Amycolatopsis roodepoortensis; assembly: GCF_024628825.1. Lineage (NCBI taxonomy): Bacteria > Bacillati > Actinomycetota > Actinomycetes > Pseudonocardiales > Pseudonocardiaceae > Amycolatopsis > Amycolatopsis roodepoortensis. Next base: position 76,387 of record NZ_CP102415.1, on the reverse strand, counting down.
CTGGCTCGACGAAGACCGCATCCAGTTCTCCAGCGACTACGCACTCTGGACCCCGAAATGGCTGGTCGAACGGTTCGTCGACTTCCAGATCCCCGAGGACATGACCGAATACGCGCCACTGACCAACGACCAGAAGCGCAAGATCCTCGGCCTCAACGCCGCCGCGATGTACGACCTCCCGGTCCCCGAGGAACTCCAGGTCCGCCGCCTCGAAACCCAAGCCGTCTCGGTGGCCTGACATGCGCGAACACGACGCCTACACCGCACTCCACGCCGTCTACGACCCCGAACTCGACGAACCCATCACCGACCTCGGCTTCGTCCGCTCCTTCACGGTCGACGGAACCGAGGTCACCGTCCACCTGAGGCTCCCGACGTCGTTCTGCTCACCGAACTTCGCCTACCTCATGGCCTCCGACGCCAAGGACGTCCTCACCGCGCTCGACGGCGTCTCCCGCGTCCACGTCGTCCTCGACGACCACCACGACTCCGACCTCATCAACCGCGGCCTCGCCGCCGACGCCGGCTACCGAGGCACCTTCGGCGACGAAGCCGACCAGGACCTCGACGAACTCCGGCTCACCTTCCGCCGCAAAGCCCACACCGCGGCCATGGAACGCGCCCTCACCAGGCTCCTGCGCGAAAACCGGGAACTGACCGAAGACCGGCTCCACGACATCACCCTCGCCGACCTGCCCGACCACCGCACCACCCACGCACTCCTGCGCCGGCGCGCCGCGCTCGGACTCGACACCGCACCGGAGGCACCGGTCCTCGTCGACGACCACGGCACGCCCTACCCCCGCGAAGAAATCCCGCTCAGGCTCCGGTTCGCCCGCTCCGTCCGCATCTCGATCGACGGCAACGCCCACTTCTGCCGCGGCCTGCTGCGCACCCGCTACCCCGAATCCGCCGCCGACCAGACACCCCGAAACCAGGAGGTCCACGCATCGTGAAAGCGATCCAGGTCACCGGTTACCACGAGAAGCTCCAGCTGACCGAGGTCGCCGAACCCGAACCCACCGGCCCCTACGACGTCATCGTCCGCATCGGCGGCGCCGGCGTCTGCCGCACCGACCTCCACATCCTCGAAGGCCAATGGGCCGAGAAATCCGGCGTCACCCTCCCGTACACGATCGGCCACGAAAACGCAGGCTGGGTACACGCCGTCGGCAGCGCGGTCACCAACGTGACCGAAGGCGACAAGGTCATCGTCCACCCCCTCATCACCTGCGGCCTCTGCCGCGCCTGCCGATCCGGCGACGACGTCCACTGCGCCCAATCCCAGTTCCCCGGCATCGACACCGCGGGCGGCTACGCGGAATACCTCAAGACCTCAGCCCGCAGCGTTGTCCGCATCGACGACACCCTCGAACCCGCCGACGTCGCCGCCCTCGCCGACGCGGGCCTCACCGCCTACCACGCCGCCGCGAAAGCCGCCCGACGACTCAGGCCCGGCGACCGCTGCGTCGTCATCGGCGCCGGCGGCCTCGGCCACATCGGGATCCAGGTGCTCAAGGCCCTCACCGCCGCCGAACTCGTCGTCGTCGACCGCAACCCCGACGCCGTCGAACTGGCGGTCTCCATCGGTGCCGACCACGGCGTCATCGCCGACGGCACCCAGATCGACCAGGTCCTCGACCTCACCGGCGGCGAAGGCGCCGAAACCGTCATCGACTTCGTCGGCGAAGGCGGCGCCACCAAAGACGGCCTCGCGATGCTGCGCCGCGCCGGCGACTACCACGTCGTCGGCTACGGCGAGAACATCGACGTCCCCACCATCGACGTCATCTCCACCGAGATCAACCTGATCGGCAACCTCGTCGGCTCCTACACCGACCTCTGCGAACTCATGGTCCTGGCCGCACAAGGCCGCGTGAAACTCCACACCGCGCGCTACCCACTCGAAGAGTTCCAAACCGCGCTCGACGACCTCGACGCCGGACGCATCCGCGGCCGCGCCATCCTCGTGCCCTGACACCTCGTGAGTGGTGGGGACGGTTGGAACCGACCGTGCCTTGGCGTGTCGTCCATCCAGTCACGTGACATCGCCGGTGCGAGCAATCCGGCCCGAAGTGATGTCGCGAAAGCCACTTTAGGGACGTCTGATGTCCCGAAAGTGGCTTTCGCGACACTCAGCAGCCCGCGCCGGTCGCGAACTCCCGGTTGGCTCCGACCGTCCCCACCACTCACGACACAATGAGCCAGTGCAGCTGAACGCGCTCCTCACCGGCCAACCCTCGGAAGTCCTCACCCGGGTCCTCGCACTCACCCGCGCCGAGCGGAAAGCCCTCGTCCCCGAACTCCTGGCCGCGTTCAAGGACAGCAGCGAGTTCATCGAGATCAAGCCCAACACCTACGGCGTCCGCAACCCGCTCAGGGGCCAGCAAGCCGCCACCGCGCTCTGGGCCGCCCTCCCCGCGAGCGACCCCCTGCTCCCCAAACTCTGGATCGCCTCACCCACGATCCTCGAACGCGTCCTCCAGGACCGGCCACTCGCCGAACGCAAGACGATCGCGCTACGCGTCATCGGCCACCAGACCGCCTGGGAAGCCGTCCGCCGCATGATCCTCGACGGCGACCTCAAACCCGTCCGGACACCCGAGTACCACGCCGGCTGGTTCCGCTGGGCCGGCCGCTTCGGGGGCAAACTCCTGGCAGAGCGGCTCCGAACCGAACCCGAAGCCCTCACCGAACTCTGGGAACTACTCACGATCGAAGGCAACGGAGACGCCAGCTTCGCCGCCTTCGACAAGTACGTCCGCGACCAGGACAAATGGTCCACCGCCCTGCTCGAACTCACCAAGACCGGTGAAGTCGACCGCACCAGGCTGCTCGACCTCACCCTGGACATCCTCGCCCGCGACTTCGCCGCCTTCCGCGCCCAGTGGTACGCCGCGCTCCACGAAGCGCTCGCCCCCACCCCGGAGGAACGCACGAAGGCACAACACCGCTACGCCCGGCTGTGCGGAAGCGGCCTCCCCCGCACCGTCTCCTTCGCCGTCAAAGCACTGTCCCTTGTGGACAAACAAGGCACGCTCGACGACGAAGTCGCGCTCCAGCACCTCCCCGCGGCAGCGGCCGGGCGCGGCGCCACCACCGCCGAACGCGCCCTCAAACTCGCCGGCCGCATCGCCGACCGTCGGCCCGAACTCAGCGACCTCGCCGACGAAGTCTTCGAAGCGGCACTCACCCACGAAGCCTCCGACGTCCGCGCTCTCGCCATCGCCCGGCTCGGCGTCACCCCCGCCCAGGCACCCGCCATCGAGACCGCCGAATACCCGGAACCCACGCGACCGCCATGGGACCAGCGCAAGACCCTGACCATCCCACTCGACATCCCCGACACCCCGGCCGCGGTCGCCGAAGCCCTCTCGTCCCTGCTCGCCGACCCCGACCAAGCCGACCTCCTCCTGGCCGCCCTCGACGGCGCCCACCGCGTCGCGGACGAACTCCCGGACGCCCTCAAACCACTGGTGAAACGCGCCGCCAGAATCGACGCCCAGAGATACAGCCCGGCCGTGCCGAAGATGATCGCCACCCTCGTCCTCGGCCTCACCGGCCACGACGTTCCGCCCCCACCCAAGGTCGGCGACTGGCGACGTCCGCTCCACCACCGGATCACCGCCCTGCTCGAAGGCACAGCCGCTCCCGTTTCCGCCGCCACCCACCAAGGCGGCTGGCTCGATCCCGTCGTGTTCGTCTCCCGCATGCTCGAACACCCCGACGCGGCCGAAGACGACGTCGTCGACGCCCTCCTGAGACTCGCCCCGGACACCAGGCCCGAAGCCCTCGCCCTCGCCTCGGAACTCACCGGACCTCACGCCGACAACATCCGCTACGCGCTCGGCGGACCGGCCGGCCGAAAAACCGGCTGGATCGCCCTCGCCGCCGCCCGCGCCCGGTACCCGGAATCCGCCGACCCCGCCGCCGCGCTCCGCGGAGAACCCGGACCGCCGCTCACCTGGACGGCGAAAGCCGGCCCCAGCGGCCGCCACAACCTGACCACACTGGACATCGAACCGGCTCCGGAGGCGGCCTCGCCGAAAGTTCCCTGGCTGGGCGTGCCGTTCGACGGCCCGGCCACCGAATGGCTCGGCTTCACCGAATGCCACGAAGCGGTCGCCTCCCCTTACGATCGGGACCACATCGAAGCCGCCGTCGCCGGATACCTCTTCTTCAACGACACCGAATTCGGCAATCCCGTGGAGAAGGCCGCACTGCCCCCGTTCCTGGACAGCCCCTCGGTCCCGGGCTTCCCCGGCACGATGCTCCTCGCCACCACCCTCACGCTGAAACGCTCCACCGCCGTCCAACTGGGCACGGACGCCGTGCTGACCCTCCTCGACCGACGGATGCTCGGCCCCCGTGCGCTCGGCGCGGCACTGGGAGTGCTCGGCCCGTACCTCATCGCACCCCGGCTGGCATCCCGGCTTTCGATCATCGCGAACGAACACCCGGTAGCCGTTCTGTCCACACTGGACACTTTGCTGCCGGAGCTGGAGCATGCGCGACGCGGTATCTTCGCGCTTCTGGAACTCGCCGCGGACCTCGTGGAACGCGGAGCGGGGACGATCAGCGACGAAACGAAGGAATGGCTGGCCCGCTTCAAAGGCAGTTCGAAAGCGGCGAAGGCGGCATCACGACTCCGCCGATGACATCCGGGCCGCCAGGACGTGCGAACACGGGCCCCGGGTCTCCTGATGCTTGGCCCACCACGCACACGTGCACCCGGCCGGCGAAAGCCGGACGCGTTGCACGGAGCCGGCGCGCGTGATCTCGTAGCCGCCATCCGGCAACAACCGGACGGCTCCGGCGGCAACGAGCTCGCGGGCCTTCGCCAGGCGGCCGTTCGCCGGAGCGTTCCCGCTCGGGAGTTCACGCGGGAACCACGTGCCGTCGACGACGTCGTGACCGGCGCGACCCGCGACGAGATCCGGCGCTTCGAGCCCGGCGGCCAGCGAGTTCAGCCAGCCGCCTTCGCCCGAGAAACCACGGGACGGCTCCGGCGACAATGTGACGACGAGCCGCGCTCGGTCCAGCTGAAGCACCCAGGTGGCGACCTCACTGTCCGGTCGCGTGTAGACGGTCAGCCCTTGGGCGAACCGGACGAGGGGCTCGATCACTCGCAGCCGATGCAGTCCGGTCGCCGGAATCGAGTCACGTCCCGGCCGTGAGGTCAGCCGGAGCCCGCGGCCGGACGCGACCGCCCACGACCGGCCGACGGCAGTGGGAAGCCGCCTCAGGAAGTTCCGCGTCTCCGCCTTGTCCAGCTTCGCCCTCTCGACGGCACCCTCCGTGACAGCGGCGACCTCGGCGAATCCCGCGACCCAGCGGTCCGGCAGCGGCACCACGGACTCGTCGTTCCGCCCGTCCAGCGTGCGAAGGCGGATTCCTTCACCACGAACGGTCAAGTGCAAGGGATCCTGGGCCACGACTCCCGCGAGGACGGTCCTCGTCGCGTCGGACAGATCGACGTTCGTGCAGCCCTCGCCGAGGTCACCCACGTCCAGCAGATCGAGCCTGGCGTAAACCCCGCAGCACGGGGAAAAGGCCTCGACACGCAGGGTCGTCCGGTCCGCGGTGAACACCGGATCGGACTCGGCGATGAGCCGGTTCACCATGGACGGAGGCATCCAGAACCGGGTGCGCGCGACCTTCCCCAGCACGAGCAGCGCTTGGGCCGCCTGCGCTCCCGGTTCCACGAAACCCTTGAAAAGCACCGGCGTCCGAATATCTTCTTCGGGCTGCTCCAGTAAGACCTCGGTGATCACGCGCCAACCCTAGCCAGGGCCCCCGACAGTCTTTGCAGATCTTTTCCGGCTAGGTGAAATGATCTTTTTCAACGCCATGCTGAATAGGTCGTTATACACCTTGACAGACGACGACCCAAGGGCGTCGACGGCAGGCCCCGGCGCGGGTTTCGGGGCCTGCCGTCTCCCTCCCCCACCCGGAGGCTTCACCCGTATGAGGTGCTCCCCTCCCCTGGGTTCGGCCTATCGGGCAGATCTCCAGCCGGCACCCGCTCCCGGGGCCGGGTGCTGATATTCCGCGACCAAGCCGGGGTGGGTGATCGTGGCCCCTTCACGGAAGGACACCCGCTCCTCCCGGCGACAGGTCCGCCCCGCCGCGTAGCCGATCCCAAAGCCCAGTGGCAGCAGTGCGAGTTCGGCGATCTGGATCCAGTTGGCGAACATCGGTCCTCCCCTAGTCCGGCCAGCGCGGCTCCTCGATTCTATTCGTCAACTATCCTCGTCTGATTCGGCTATTCGTGTACTATTCGCGCTCTAGCCCCGTGTGGGAGTAGCATGATCGCGCAACGAGCAGGAGCCCACTTCGCCTCGACCCCGCGAAAGAAGATCATGCCCACCTCGTCGCCCCATCCCGGCTCCGACCGCGTCCGGCTCGCCACGAAACTCCGCGAGCTACGGGCAGCCACCGGCCTGTCCGGCAACCAGTTCGCCAAAAACCTTGGCTGGCCCCAATCACGGGTGTCCAAGATCGAAACGGCCGTGCAGTTCCCGACCGGTGACGACATCGCGGGCTGGCTCGCCGCGGCGGGCGCCGCCGACCAGGAGGACTCGGTTCTCGAACTGCTCAAACGGGCCCGCGTGGAATCGGTGTCGTTCCGCGACGAGTTCCGCAAACCCGGTGGAGCCGCCGCCAAACAGCGATCCGTCCTCGAACTGGAGCAGCGGGCGAGCCGCGTCGCCACGTTCCAACCGGCGCTGCTTCCCGGGCCCGTGCAGACGCCCGGCTTCATGCGAGAACTGCTCGCACTCCCCTCGGGCCCGGCACGTACGGGTGGCGCCGCCGATGCCGACATCGAACGCATGGTGGCCGTCCGAATCGAACGGCAGGCGCAACTTCACGACCCGGGCAAGGCTATGCCGCTGGTGATCGGCGAGGCCGCGCTGTGGATCCGGGTCGGCGATCTCGACACCCAGCTCGGCCAGCTGGACCGGCTCTCCTCGCTCGCCGACCTGCGCACCGTCGACCTGCGCATCCTTCCCTTCAGCAAGGCCATGCCGATCGCGCCGCTGCACGGATTCCGCATCTACGACGCCGAACTCGTCGTGGTGGAACTGTTCGCCGGCGAGCACCTGATCAGGGATCCGGAGGAGATCGCCTTGTACGAGCACATGTTCGGCACGCTGCACGCCGAAGCGCTGTCCGGCGACGCGGCCGCCCGGCTGATCCGGAGCGTCTCACGACGACTGACCGAAGACGACTGACCCGGTCACCCGGCGGCCAGGCACGTCCGGCACTCCGCGTGCGGCCGTTCCAGGCTGGTGACGAAGCTGTGGTCCATCGTGGCGAGACTGAAGCCGTACTGACAGTTCAGCGCCAGCTTCGGCGCGTTCGTGATCAGGCGCATCACCGCGTGCGCCACCAGATTGCCCGCGACACCGGCCGTCACCGCGTTGGCCGCGTGCGCCGGCAGGCTCGCGGCCGGACGCCACGTCGCCAGCGGCGGACGCGCGGCGTCGCGATCACGCTCGGCGAGCCGCGCGCATTCGTAACACGGCCCCGCGCCCGGGCGGTAGACGCCCAGATTGACCTGCGGGCCGTGGTAACCCCCGTACACCCAGGGCGTACCGGTCGAGGCGCACGCCTGGTTCGTCCACGTCCGGATCTCCGGCGGATGATCGGCGGTCATGATCAAGACGTCACAGTCGGCGGCCAGCCTTCGCAGCGAAGCCGCGTTCCCGATCCGCGTCGGCTCGCCGGTGACCTCGACGTCCGAGTTGGCCGCGCGCAACCTTTCCACCGCCACGTCCACCTTAGGCAGCCCCAGATGTTCCTCGGTGTAAAGGATCTGGCGGCCGAGATTGGACAGTTCGACCACGTCCGGTTCGACGCAGTGCAGGCGTCCCACGCCCGACATGACCAGCCCCAGTGCCGCGGTGCACCCGACGCCGCCCACGCCGACCAGCACGACCCGCGCGCGAGCCAGAAGGACCTGGAAATCCCAGCTCGACGTTCTTCTCGTCAGATCGATCCACCGGTACAGCGACCGGCTTCTCGAGTGGCGTTCGAGTTGCCGCTCGGTCAGGTCGGTGCACGTCGGCTCGTCCGCGTTCTCGACATACCCGAGTTCGGCGAGCTTTTCGATGGCGGCTGTGACCTCATCGGGACGGGTGCCGGGAACCAGACGAGCCAGGTCGGTGACGACCTGGCTCACCGTTCGCGTTCCGTCGAGGAGTTCCAGTAACGCCCACACGGCACCGTCCGAGTCCCTCAACTCGGCGGCGATGCCGAACACCTCCCCGCCGATCCGGATCCAACCGTCGCCGAACCGGACCGGGCGGTGCTCGTCTTTGATACGTGGACGCACCGGAACCCCTCCTCGGTCAACCGTTGTCTCCGCTGTAGACGTGGCGGATCGCGTCAGCACGTTCCACCATCACGATCTCGATCATCGCCGGACACCCCCTCTCCCCCGACCAAGCGGGACGGGACCGGACCACCGCGGCCTCACCCATCGCGTCCGCCCCTCCCCGGTTTTCGACCCGCCCAGTGGCGGGCCCGGCTCTACAATGTAGTACTGTCCCGATGTAGAGGGCTTAAATGTAGAGCTATACATTCACTCCGGTCTACGGGCTCTCTCTGGGCTATACGGGTGATACTGGGGTCACCTTTCGTGACGAGACCTTGAGGAGGTGGTCAGTTCGTGGGCACGCTGACCCCCACCGCCATCAAGCGCTGGATCGCGCTCGAGATGAAGCGCCTCCGGGAAGCGGCGGGCTACGACCGGACCGCCGCGGCCGAGCGCATCGGCAAGGCCACGACGGTCATCGCACATATCGAAACCTCGCGAAACCTGCCCGCACCGGCCGATCTGGAAGTCCTGCTCGATTTCTACGGAGTGCCCGAGCGGGCACCGTTCTTCCGCGACCTGACCAAACGAGCGAAACGCGGCCGCGACTGGTGGATCAACTTCGACCACGGGGTGTTCGACTGGTTCAACCTCTATTTGGGCCTGGAAACCGGTGCCGCCCGGATCAGCACCGTCGACCTGGTCGTACTGCCCGGTTTGTTCCAGACTCGTGATTACGCGCTCGACATCATGAGAGAAGGCAGACGCTGGAACAACAAGGCCGAACTCGAAACCATGGTCGACCTGCGGATGGCGCGCCAAGAGATATTGGACCGCCCTGGGGACGCACCGCATATCTGGTCGATCCTGGACGAGAGCGTCCTACGCCGCCAAGTAGGCGGGCCGGCGGTCATGCGTGATCAACTGGAGCACTTGATCGAACTGTCGGAACGGCCGAACATCGACATTCAAGTGCTCTCCTTCACCGCGGGCGCCCACGGCGCCTCGGACGGCGGGTTCATTCTTTTGGACTACCCGTCCGAATTCGGCGGTGATCCCGGAACCGTGTACGTCGAGAACCGACGCGAAGGCCTCTATTACGAGGACACCGAAGACCTCCGCCGATTTCGCAGTACTTTCGAACGGCTACAGGCACAAGCGGAGCATCCTGGTCGGACACGGTCTTTCATTCAAAACTTGGCAAGGGAACTCAATGAACAATGATTCTTCTCGTCCCACCCTGCTCGGCCTTTCCGGCTGGTGGAAATCGAGCTACAGCGCCGGCGCGAACGGTTGCGTCGAAGTCAACGACTCCGTAAAGGGCTATGTGGGCGTTCGGGATTCGAAGCTCGGCGAGAACAGCCCCGTCCTTGTTTTCGAACCGCACGAGATCAAGGCCTTCGTTCTCGGCGCGAAGAACGGCGAGTTCGACCACCTGCTCTCCTGACCGGTCGTGATCCGTCCCGCCCGGTTCCCACCGGCGGGACGGATCACCTCAGGAAGTCTCAGCCTGACGGCGGCGATAGGCTCGCTGCTGGCAAGCCCTGGAGCAGTAGTCCCGAGGCCTGCCCCGCCCCCCGCCGTCCAGTTCCTTGCCACAGACGACACACTCGCCGCGCTCAGTTTCGTCACGCATTACCTCACGCCCCCGGCTTTCGACCAGCGCCTGCACGCCGTCGAGAGTGCGCTGCAATCCGAATTCGAACGGGTCGAGCGGAGCGTCCATCCCTCCGTCCTTCCACAGCCGCTCCAAGGCCGGGTAGGCGTCCATCCGCTCGAACAGCGACTCACGTTCGCTCCACCAGCGCTCATGGGACACGCCGGTGCGCCGCTGGAGTTCCGCGGTCTCCCCCGCCTGGCGCGCGACGGACTCCACGAATCCGCCGACCAGGTTCACGACCGCGATCACCTGCGCCGGCGCCAGACCACTCCGTGAGGCGACATCCAGCGCGTGGTCGTATCCGGCCATGATGTTCGGCCCTGGCAGCCGCCGGCTCCCGGCACTGTCGACCAGCCACGGGTGGCGGCGATGCATCTCCCATGCTCGCCGCGCCCACCGTTCGAGCCCCGCCCGCCAGCCGAGCCCGTCCGAAGGCTCCATCGGAAACCTGCCGTACACGGCGTCGCGCATGAGTTCGACCAGCTCCGCCTTGCCGGGCACGTACCGGTAGAGCGACATGGTCGTGGTGCCGAACCGTTCCGCGACCTTGCGCATCGACAGGGCGGCCAGCCCTTCCGCGTCCGCGACTTCGACGGCCGCCGCGACGATCCGGCCGAGGCTCAACCCCGGGCGCTCCGGCTCGGGAGTCCCCCACAGCAGCTCGATCGCACGCTCCGGATCCGGCTGCGCGTCGTCTTCCGCCACCCGCACTCCCCTTGACGCTCGTCGCTCGTTCGTGTTTAGCTGATAAACCTCAGTATATCCCATAAACCACTCCACAGGAGCGCTTCAGCATGCCCGAGATCAGGTTCTTCGTGTCCCCCGAGGGTAGAGACGACTGGGCAGGCACCGCCGACCGGCCGTTCGGCACCCCGAAAGCAGCACAGGAGGCCGTCCGCGCCGTCACCGCCGGAATGACCGGCGACGTCATCGTCACCTTCGGCACAGGTGTGCACCATCTTGAGGCACCCCTTGTCTTCGACGACGCACTCGGCGATTCCGGCTCGAACGGTTTCCGCGTGATCTACCAGGCGGACGGCTACGGCACACCGGAACAGGCGAAGGTGGAACTGAGCGGCGGCCGCGAAATCACCGGCTGGACGACGGGCCGCGACGGCATCTGGACGGCACCGATCGGAGCCCTCGCCCCGCGACGGCTCACCGTGGACGGCCGGCCCGCCGTACGAGCGGCCCGCACCGAGGGCCTCCCCGGAACCGTGACGAAAACAGCGACCGGTTACGTCACGGACAGCACGGAGCCGCAATCGTGGCCGGACCCGTCGGGTCTGGAGTTCGTCTACCCCGGCGTCTACCCGTGGTCCGAAGCCCGCCTCGCGGTCGCGTCGATCACCGGCGACGCCACCTCCACCACCGTCACGATGGGCCAGCCCGCTTTCGGCCACGCCAAATCCCTCTACGACTCCAAGTGGTACGGCGCGGGCGGAGACGGCACCTGGGACGGGCTCGCCGCGCCTTCCGTGCTCGAGAACAACGTCGCCTTCCTGACCGAACCGGGCACCTTCGCCGTCAGCCGCACCGAAGGGGACGGCCACGTCCTGCACTACCGTCCCCGCCCCGGCGAGGAGATCGGCAAGACCAGGGTCGTCGCCCCGATGCTCGAGTCGCTCATCACCGGACAAGGCGTGCACGACCTCGTACTGCGTGGCTTCACCTTCGCCGACGCGACCTGGACCGGCGTTGCCCGCACCGGCGGTTACCTGCACTATCACGGCAACGCACGCTACGAGCGGGGCGAGTTCCAGAAGATCGACCTCGGCGCCGAAGTGGGCTACGTCCATGTGCCTGCCGAGCCGGTCCAGTTGCCCGCCAACGTCAGCCTGACGTCGGCGAACCGGGTCACCTTGGAGGGCAACCACTTCACCCGGCTCGGTGCGGGAGCGCTCCTGATCGAGGGTGGCGCCGACGTCGGCATCCGGGGGAACGTCTTCGACGAGATCTCCGGCAGTGGGATCGCCGTCCACGCCGGTACCAGGGTCTCCATCGAGGACAACCTCGTCCACCACATCGGCACCGAGTACCGCGGCTCCCCCGCCGTCCTCGTCGTCGAGTCCGAAGAGACCACCGTGGCCCACAACGAGATCCACGCCGTCCCGCACAACGGCATCGTGATCACCGGCGGCGAGAAGGCCAAGGCCACCCAGGTGCTCTCGAATCTCGTCGAACGCAGCATGGGGAAGCTGATGGACGGCGGCGGGATCTACCTCTCGGCCCCACAGGGCTCGTCGTTCGCGGGCGGGGCGCTGGTCCGCGGGAACGTGATCCGCGACGTCCTCACCTCGTACAACTTCGGGCTGTACGCCGACTACGGCGCGGCGTGGATCACCGTGCTGGGCAACATCGTCTGCCGGGCCGACACCCCGATCGTGCTCCAGGTGGGCCCGCCGATGGAGAACGTCGCCTTCGTCGGCAACTTCTGGGACGTCCTGCCCGACGGCTACGACACCCCGCCCGAGACGGTGGCCGTGGCCGGGAACACCGTGCTGCCGAAGGAAGGCTTCGACGAGGCCGTCCGCGCCGATCCGGCCGCCGCCGACATCCTCGCACGAGCGGGGCGCCGCGGTCTGGAACGATGATCACCGCTCCTGCCGGGCGCGAGTCCGGCAGGAGCCGATCCGGCCACGATTCACGAGGAGAACACGCGCGATGCCCACCCAGGCAACGGAAGCCCCCGGGACCCGCCGGCGCCTCGCGCGGATCGCGACCGAGGTGCTCGCCCCCTGGGTCTGGGTGCTCGGTCTGCCGCTGGTCGTCGCCTGGAAGGTCACCGGCCACCACCTCGGCGAGACCGTGCTGTGGGGACTCGTCGTCGGCGTGACCGGCTCGCTGATCCCGATGGCCGTGATCGTGCGCGGCGCCCGGAAAGGCAAGTGGGACAGTCACCACGTCACGGATCGCGCCAGACGGCTCGTCCCGTTCGCGGTCTGCATCGGCTCACTGGCCGCCGGATTCGTCATCCTCGTCGCCGGCGGTTCCCCGCACGAGATGATCGCGCTCGCGGCCGCCGAACTCGTCTGCCTGGTCGCCGCGCTCGCGATCACCTTCGGGCTGAGGTTCAAGATCTCGATGCACGCGATGGTGGCCGCGGGCGCGGCCGTGATGCTCATCCGCGTCTACGGCCCGTGGCTCGCGCTCCTCTTCCTCGGCGTCGGCTGGGTCTGCTGGTCCCGCGTCGAACTCGGCGATCACACCAAGGCCGAGGTCACGGCTGGAGCGGCCGCCGGCATCGTCCTTGGCGGTGGTGTTTACCTGCTTCTCGAAGCGGTTTTGGCCTGAGCCACGCCGTATAGGTCGTTATACATTCGGGTCGAGGCGCCGGATGCCTTCGGTGAGTTCGGCGATGTCGGCGGCGGCCGCGAAGTTCAGCCGGAGGAACGGTCCGGACGGCTCGGTGGCGAAGAACCTCTCCCCTGCCCCGACCACGACCCCTCGCTCTCTCGCCACGCGAGCGAGCGCGTTCGCATCGCTCCCCGGCGGCAGCCGCACCCACAGGTGCAGACCGCCCTCGGGGAGCCGCGCGATCGTCCACTCAGGACACTTCCCCGCCAGCGCCGCGGCCGCTTTCACGCACCGTTCCCGCAGTTCTGAACCGAGCCTTCGAACGTGCCGTTCCCACGAAGGCGCGCTGAGCAATTCGAGGGCGGCCTCCTGCAGTGGGCGGGAGACGAAGAAGTCGTCGACCCGCCGGATCGCCTTCATCCGGTCGAGCACCGGCCCTCGCGCGATCAGCGCGCCGATCCGGAGGCTCGGCGCGGCGGCCTTGGTCACCGACGTCAGATGGACGACCGTGCCGTCCCGGTCGTCGGTGATCAGCGGACGTGGCGCGGCGGCCCCGTGGGAGAGGTACCGGGCGAAGTCGTCCTCCAGGACGAACGCGCCCGCCGCCCGGGCGACGTCCAGCACCCGCGTGCGCCGTTCGGCCGCAAGCACCGTCCCGGTCGGGTTGTGAAAGGCCGGCTGGCAGTAGAACAACCGGGCTCCGGTCATCGCGAACGCCTCGGCCAGCAGGTCCGGGCGGACCCCGTCGTCGTCGATCGGGACCGGCACCGGCCGGAGCCCCGCCGCCCGCGCGGCGGCGAGCGCCCCCGGGTACGTCGGCGATTCGACGAGGACCGGGCTGCCAGGCGCCGCGATGGCACGGAACGCCATGGACAGCCCGCTCTGCCCGCCGGCGGTGATCAGGACGTCGTCCGGTGACGCACCGGCCGGGCCGGCGAAGACCGACCTCAGCGCGGCCAGACCGGCGGCGGGTGCGCGATCCCAGGCGTCCGGGCGGCGGCCCGCCCGCGCCAGTGCCGCGCTCAAGAAGCGAGTCGCCTGCAGCGACCGATGCGGGTAGCCGCCGTCGAGCAGGATCGCGCCCTCCGGTGGCGGGCCGAGGACGCCGGTGAGGGATCTGGTGTCGACGCTGCGGTCGGTCAGCGCGACCGTTTGCCATGCCGTGTCGAGCGGTTCGCCCGCGGCCGCCGGCTTCGTCGCGACGTACGTTCCGCTCCCGGGACGGGTCACGACCGTGCCCTCGGCGGCCAGCAGGGCGATCGCGCGAGAGACCGTTCCCGGACCGACCCGATAGCGCTCGATCAGCTCCCGGCTGCTGGGCAACCTCTCCCCCGCGGCCGCCGAGCGGACGAGGGAACGCAGCTGGGCGACGAGCGCGGAAGTGCTACTATCCGACATGAAGCTACATGATAGTGCTACTGGAAATCGGGCGGAATCACTACTGGACGTCCCAGCCCTGCGAGCCGATACGCCGGGCAGCGAGAAGGTCGTCCACTTCAACAACGCCGGTTGCGGGCTTCTGGCGAAGCCGGTCCTGGCCGCGATGCTCGATCATCTGAACCTCGAAGCCGAGATCGGCGGATACGAGGCCGCCGCGGCCCGCGCGGCCGAGGTCACCGGTTTCTACGACGAGATCGCCGCGCTCATCAACGCGCGGCCTCGCAACATCGCCTTCGCCGCGAGCGCCACCCACGCCTACTCCACGGCGTTGTCGTCGATCCGGTTCGAGCCCGGCGACGTCGTCCTCACCACCCGCAACGACTTCATCTCCAACCAGATCGCGTTCCTGTCGCTGCGGAAGCGCTTCGGAGTCGACGTCGTGCACGCGCCGGACTCGCGGGAGGGCGGTGTCGACGTCGAAGCGATGGCGGCCCTGATGCGCACCAAGAAGCCGAAGCTGGTCGCCGCCACGCATATCCCGACCAACTCCGGCCTCGTCCAGCCGGTCGCCGAGATCGGGCGGCACTGCCGGGACCTCGGCCTGCTCTACCTGGTCGACGCCTGCCAGTCGATCGGCCAGTACCCCGTCGACGTCGAGGAGATCGGCGCCGACCTGCTCACCTCGACGTGCCGCAAATTCCTGCGCGGGCCACGTGGTTCGGGGTTCCTGTACGTCTCCGACCGCTTCCTCGACGCCGGGCACGAGCCGCTGTTCATCGACATGCACGGAGCCCGCTGGAGCGCGCCCGGCGCGTACGAACCGGCGAAGTCCGCTTCCCGGTTCGAAGAATGGGAATTCCCCTACGCCACCGTGCTCGGATGCGCCGCCGCCGCGAGGTACGCCCGTGAGGTCGGCCTGGAGGCGATCTCACGGCGCACCCCCGCGCTCGCGGCGAGACTGCGGGACGGGCTCGGCGCCATCCCCGGCGTCGAAGTGCTCGACCGGGGCCCGGAGCTGGGCGCGCTGGTGACGTTCTCCATCAAGGGCTGGGAAGCGGTGCCCTTCAAGGAGGCGATGGACGCCCGCCGGATCAACTCCGCGCTCAGCTACCGCGAGTTCGCGCAGTTCGACTTCGGGGACAAGGACGTCGACTGGTGCCTGCGGTTGAGCCCGCACTACTACAACACCGAACGGGAGGTGGACGACGTGGCCGCGGCCGTCGCCGAACTGGCCGCCTGAGGGCGGTTCCGCCGCCTGGACACTGGGGGTGCCCAGGCGGCGGAACGGTCAGGCGCCCGCGAGGCCGCGCCGCTTCAGGAGCGGCTCGATCTCCGGGTCGCGGCCACGGAACGCGCGGAAGGCGGCCATCGGGTCGACGCTGCCGCCCCGGCCGAGGAGTTCGCGGCGGAAGTGGTCGCCGTTCTCCCTGGTGAGCCCGCCGTTCTCCCGGAACCACTGGACGGTGTCGGCGTCGAGGACCTCGCTCCAGATGTAGGAGTAGTACCCGGCGCTGTAGCCGCCGCTGAAGATGTGCGCGAAGTAGGTGGTGCGATAGCGCGGCGGCACGGCTTCCAGCGCGACACCGGCCTTGGTCAGCGCCTCGGCCTCGAACCGCTGGACGTCCTCGACGTTGTCCTCGGTGCCCAGCGCGTGCCATGCCTGGTCGAGGAGGGACGCCGCGAGGTACTCGGTGGTCGAGAAGCCTTCGCCGTACTGCTGCGACGCAAGGAGCTTGTCGATCTGCTCCTGCGGCAGCGGCTCACCGGTCACGTGGTGCTTGGCGTAGTTGGCCAGCACCTCGGGCCAGAGCATCCACATCTCGTTGACCTGCGACGGGTACTCGACGAAGTCACGCGGGACGTTGGTGCCCGAGAACATCGGGTACTCGACGTCCGAAAGCAGCGAGTGCAGCGCGTGCCCGAACTCGTGGAACGCGGTGACGACCTCGTCGAAGGTCAGCAGGGTCGGCTCCCCCGCCGGCGGCTTGGCGACGTTGAGCACGTTCACCACGACCGTCTTGGTACCCAGCAGCCTCGTCTGGTCGACGAAGTTGTTCATCCAGGCGCCGCCGCGCTTCGAGTCCCGGGCGTAGTAGTCGAGCAGGAACAGGCCGAGTTCCGCGCCGTCGGCGTCGAAGACCTCGAAGATCCGGACCTCGGGGTGGTACTTCGGCAGGTCTTCCCGCTCGGTGAAGCTCAGGCCGTACAGCTTGGACGCGGCGAAGAAGACGCCGTCGGTCAGCACCCGGTTCAGCTCGAAGTACGGGCGCAGCGCGGCGGTGTCGACCTCGAACCGGTCCTTGCGGACGCGTTCGGCGTAGAACGCCCAGTCCCACGGCCGCAGGACCGCGCCGGGGATGTCGGCTTCGAGGTACCGCTGCAGTTCTTCGGCCTCCGTCTTGGCGTTGGCGACCGCGACGGGCGCGAGCCGCTCCAGGAGACCGACGGCGGCCTCGGCGGTCTTCGCGGTCTCGTCCTCGATGACGTACGAGGCGTGGTCGGGGAAGCCGAGCACGGCGGCCCGCTCGGCACGCAACCGGACCAGCTGGGCCACGACCTCGTTGTTGTCGAACTCGTTGCCCCGGTTGCCACGGGAGACCGACGCGGTGAAGATCCGCTCGCGCAGCGCGCGGTCTTCCAGCGACGCCAACGCGGCCTGCGCGGTCGGCAGGGTCAGCTTGAGGACGTACTTGCCCTCCTCGCCGGCGGTTTCGGCCGCCGTGGCGATCTCGTCCTCACCGAGTCCCGCGAGTTCGGCGACGTCGTCGACGACCACGGCCAGTTCGTTGGTGTCCTTGAGCAGGTTCTGCTGGAACCGGGTCGACAGCGTCGAAATCCGCTCGTTCAGCTCGCGCAGGCGCTTCTGGTCGGCTTCCGGAAGACCGGCGCCGGCACGGCGCACGTCGGTGTGGTGACGCTCCAGCAGACGCAGCGACTCGGCGTCGAGGCCGAGTTCGTCCCGGCGCTCGAACAGGGAGTTGATCCGGGCGAACAGCGCCGGGTTCAGGTTGATGGCGTCGGCGTGCGCGGCCAGCCGCGGCGCCATCTCGGCCTGCACGCGCTGGATCTCGTCGTTCGCGTTCGACCCGGCGAGGTTGAAGAACACGCTGGACACCCGGGACAGCAGCCTGCCGGACTTTTCGAGCGCGACGATGGTGTTCTCGAAGGTCGGCGGCTCGGCCGAACCGGCGATCTCCTCGATTTCCGCGGCGTGCTCGGCCAGGCCCGCTTCGAAGGCGGGAAGGAAGTGCTCGTCGGCGATCCGGTCGAACGGCGGAAGGGCGTAGGGCAGCTCACTCGGCGCGGCGAACGGGTTGTCCTGCGAAATCATCGGTGTTGCTCCCGGGTCGTCGAAACTGCTGGTCTGGCCACCTTACGGGCAGCGAGGGGCCGGTGGATGCCGTCCGTGGCGGTGACGCCACAGCGGAAGTGGTCACGCTCCGGTGGTACCGCCCACCACCGCGTCGGAGCTGCGTTTTCCCTTGCCGCGCTTGGCTTTGGTCGGGGGTTCGGGTGGGGCGATACCGGCCAGGTCGCCGCCGTTGTCGTTGACGCGCAACACGAACGGACGAGTCTCGGTGTACCGGACGACCGAGACCGAAGCCGGGTCGACCACGATCCGCTGGAAGGAATCGAGGTGCTGGCCGAGCGCGTCGGCGAGGATCGCCTTGATCACATCGCCATGGCTGCATAAGAGCCACACCGCGTTTTCGCCGTGCTTCGCGGTGATCCTCGCGTCGTGCGCGCGAACGGCGGCGACCGCGCGCGCCTGCATCTCGGCGAGCCCTTCCCCGCCGGGGAAGACCGCGGCCGAGGGATGCGCCTGCACTACCCGCCACAGCGGTTCCTTGAACAGATCCTTGAGCGCGCGTCCGGTCCATTCGCCGTAGTCCACTTCGGACAAGCCAGGCTCTTTGAGCTTGTCCAGACCGCGTGCCTCGGCCAGCTTCGCGACCGTTTGGCGGCAGCGGAGCATCGGCGAGACCACCAGTTCCGCGAGCGGGACCGGCGCCAGGCGCTCGACGAGCGCGGCCGCCTGCGCCCGGCCGGTGTCGTCCAGGCCGACCTTGGGCGTGCGCCCGGCAAGGACGCCCGAACCGTTCGCCGTGGACTTGCCGTGGCGCAGAAGGATCACAGTACTCACGTGGCCCACCCTACGTGTCGTGCTTTGCCCACCCCTGCGTTTCGTCCTCTGGATGCGCGGGATCAGATGTGCGGACCCGCGCCGGGGTCGAGGACACCGGTGAAGATCAGCACGAACAGCAGGACGCCGAGCACGAGCCGGTAGATCACGAACGGCACGAAGCTCTTGGTCTTGATGTAGGACATCAGCCAGGCGATGACGGCGTACCCGACGCCGAAAGCGACCAGCGTCGCCAGGATCGTGGGCCCCCACTGCGCCGGGGCGCCGTCCTTGCCGATGTCGGTCAGCTTGTACAGCCCCGAGCCGAACACCGCAGGCAGCGCCAGCAGGAACGAGTACTCCGCCGCCTCCGCGCGGGTGTAGCCGAGCAGCAGCCCGGCGCTGGTGGTGCCACCGGAACGCGAGACACCCGGGATCAGCGCCAGCGCCTGGGCGAACCCGAAGCCGAGGCCGTGCGGCACGGTCAGGTGGTCGAGCGTCCGCTGCTGCTTCCCGATGCGGTCGGCCACCAGGAGGATCAGGCCGAACACGATCAGTGTCGTCGCGGTGATCCGCAGGTCACGGAAGGTTTCGTCGATGGCGTCCTGCAGCAGCAGGCCCAATACCACGATCGGCAGCGAGCCGACGATGATCAGCCAGCCCAGCCGCGCGTCGGGGTCCTGGCGCCAGTCCTTCTTGTAGATCGAGAAGAACCAGGCGCGGAGGATTCTCCCGATCTTGGCGGAGAAGTACAGGATGACCGCGAGTTCGGTGCCGATCTGGGTCACGGCGGTGAACGCGGCGCCCGGGTCGTCCCAGCCGGCGAGCGCCGCGGTGATCCGCAGGTGCGCACTGGAGGAGATCGGCAGGAACTCGGTCAGGCCCTGGACGAGACCCAGGACCAGCGCTTCGAACCAGCCCATCAGGCGACACCGGCCGTTTCGATCGCCTCGGCCGCGATCTCGAGGGCGCGTGCGGAGCCCTCCGGATCCGGCATGGCGGGCGCGACGGTCAGCGTCGTGACGCCGGACCCGGCGAAGGCCTGCATCCGTTCGGCGATGCGCTCCTTCGGGCCCAGCAGCGACGTCGCGTCGATGAACTCCAGCGGGACGGCCTTCATGGCGCCCTCGTAGTCCCTGCCCAGGTACTTCTGCTGGACGTCGGCGGCTTCGCGCTCGAAGCCCATCCGGCAGGCGAGCTGGTTGTAGAAGTTCTTCTCCCGGCTGCCCATCCCGCCGATGTACAGCGCCGCGTACCCGCGGACCGCGTCGGCGCAGGCCTTCCAGTCGTCACCGACCACGAGCGGGACGGTGGGAACGACGTCGAAGCCGTCGAGGGTGTGCCCGGCCTTGTCCGCCCCGGCCTGGATCAGCTTCAGCTGCTCACCGGCGTGTTCGGGCGAGTAGAACACCGGCAGCCAGCCGTTCGCGATCTCGCCGGTCAGCTCGAGGTTCTTCGGGCCGATGGCGGCCAGGTACACCGGGATCTCGTCGCGAACGGGGTGCACGGTCAGGGTCAGCGCCTTGCCGGGCCCGCCGGGCAGGGGCAGCTGGAAGTGGTCGCCGTCGTACCGGACCCGCTCGCGGCTCAGCGCCTTGCGGACGATCTCGACGTATTCGCGGGTGCGGCCCAGCGGCGACGCGAACTTCACGCCGTGCCAGCCCTCGGAGACCTGCGGGCCGGAAACACCCAGGCCGAGGCGGAACCGGCCGCCCGAAAGCGTGTCCAGGGTCGCGGCGGTCATCGCGGTCATCGCCGGCGTCCGCGCGGGGATCTGGAGCACCGCGCTGCCCACGTCGATCCGTGAGGTCTGCGCCGCCACCCATGAGAGCACTGTCGGCGCGTCCGACCCGTAGGCCTCCGCGGCCCAGACGACCGCGTAGTCCAGTTCGTCCGCCTTCTTCGCCAATGCCAGGTTGGCCGCGTCGTTCCCCGCGCCCCAATAGCCCAAGTTCAGTCCGAGTCGCACGGCGTGAATGTATCCACCGGAGAGTCACTCCTCCGTTCAGGGTGTTGACACGGCGATGACCCGCACGGTGGTACTCGATCACGACACGCTCACCTGCTCCGCGTCCCGCACTTGCCTTCCGGCTAGGCTCGCCCGTCGTGGAAAAGCGACAGCTCGGCCGGTCGGGACTTCGGGTCTCGCGGATGGCCCTCGGGACCATGACGTGGGGTGGCGACACCGACTCGGAGGAGGCGGCCAGCCAGCTGGTCGCGTTCGTCGACGCCGGGGGCACCCTGGTCGACACCGCCGACATCTACGGCGAGGGCGAGAGCGAACGCGTCCTCGGTGCGCTGCTCGGCGACCTCGTCCCCCGGGACGACATCGTGCTCGCGACCAAGGCCGTCGCCCGCCGCACCGACGGCCCGTTCGGTGGCGGCGCCTCGCGCGGTGCCCTCTTGAGCGCGCTCGACGGCTCGCTCCGGCGGCTCGGCACCGACCACATCGATCTCTGGCAGCTGCACGCGTGGGACACCACCGTGCCGGTCGACGAGACGCTCGCCGCCCTCGAGTACGCCGTGACCTGCGGAAAGGTCCGCTACGTCGGCGTCTCCAACTACTCGGGCTGGCAGCTCGCGACCGCCGCGGCCCGCAGCTCCGCCGTCGCCCCGCTGGTCTCGACGCAGGTCGAGTACTCGCTGCTGGAGCGCGGGGTCGACCGCGAAGTCGTCCCGGCCGCGGAGCACCACGGCATCGGGCTCCTGCCGTGGGCACCGCTCGGCCGGGGTGTGCTCACCGGCAAGTACCGCACCGGGACACCCGCCGATTCGCGTGGTGCTTCGAGTGTTTTCGCCGGCTATGTCGAACATCACCGGACCGATCGCGCCGCCCGGATCGTGCAGGCGGTCGCGACGGCCGCGGACGGCCTCGGGACGTCGCCGCTGGCCGTCGCGCTGGCGTGGGTCCGCGACCGGCCCGGCGTGGTCGCGCCCGTGGTCGGAGCCCGTGACACCGGTCAGCTGACCGGTTCGCTCACGGCCGAGGAGATCACCCTCCCGCCCGCCATCCGTTCGGCGCTCGACGACGTCAGCGCGATCGAGGTCGGGTACCCGGAACGCGGCCTGTGAGCCGTCTCGAATACTGGATCAGGTGACTGTTGGGTGACGCGGACGTGACGTGGTGGAGTTCGTGGAGGATGCTGGACAGGTCCGTACGACGAGTAGCAGGTGGAGGCACCAAGGTGGGTCGGCTGTCCGCCGTTTCCCGGATCGCGATCCCGCTCGCCGGTGTCCTGGTGCTCTCGTCCTGTAGTACGGACGACACACCGAACGACACCCTGCAGATCGTGCAGAACCCCGTCGCGGCGACCGCGGCGGTCTCCCCCGCGGTGACGGTCAAGCCCGCGGGGTCGGTGTTCGCGACGCCTGGCGTGAAGGCGCTGGTGACCGACGAGGCGAGCAAGACGCTGGTCGTCGCCGTTTCGGAGCCACCGTCGCTGCGTATCTACGATCTCGCCGCCCTGGACGCCCCGAAGGCGACCGTGGCCCTGCCCGGCCCGGCCGAGCGGCTCACCGTCTCCGGATCCCAGGTGCTCGCCAGTGTCCCCGGCAAGAGCCTTCTGGCGAAGGTCTCGCTGCCCGGTGGCGCGCTGGAGACGGTCCCGGTCGCGGGGCAGCCGTCTGCCGGTCTCGCCGCCGGTGACGCGACGCTGGTCTCGGTACGGGACCGCAAGGCCGTCGAGGTGCTGTCGAAGAACGCGGGACCGAAGACCATCACCGGCCAGATCTACAGCGCCGACGACGTGCTGAACACCGGTGACGGCGTGGTCGTCCTCGACAAGCTCCGCACCGCCCTGTTCGCCGTCGACCTCGACGGGGGCAAGATCGGTGAGGGTCTGCGGGCGGGCGACGGTGCGGCCAACGCCGTCACCGACGATCTAGGCCGCGTCTTCGTCACCGACGCGCGGGCGGGCGCGCTGCTGGCGTTCTCCACGACGCCGTTGCTGCTGCGCCAGCGTTATCCCGTTCCCGGCGGCGCGTACGGCATCGCCTACGACCGCACCCGTGGCCTCGCCTGGGTCACGCTCACCGGACGCAACGAGGTCGTCGGTTTCGACGTCCGCGGCGGCGAACCGATCGAGAAGCACCGGTTCCCCACCGTGCGGCAGCCAGATTCGGTCACCGTCGACGAGCAGAGCGGCCGTGTGGTCGTCGGCTCGGCCATCGGAGAAGGGATCCAGGTGATCACGCCATGACAGTCGTGGACGAGGCGGTGGTCGAAGGGGATTGGGAGTACCGGCGGTTGCAGCTTCCGCCCGGTGTTTCCCGGCGTGCGGCGGCGACGCAGCTGTCGATCCACGCCGAGTTCGCCGGTTGGGAGTTGTCGACCGTCCGGCTCTACTCCGATGGGACGCGGAGGGTGTGGTTGCGCCGCAAGCGCACCGCCACACCCCTGCCCGGCCTCATCACCTGAGCTGTAGGGACCTTTCCCCGCATGGTCATTCAGGCGGGTGCGTTTCGCCTGAAGTACATGAAGGCCCCCTTCCTTGCGCCTAGGTACAGGAAGGGGGCCTTCATGTACAGCCGCCGCGGCTCCTGCCGCAGGTCCAGGTCCACAGTCGGAGGCCCCCGTGGCCGCCCACACCTTTCAGCCCTTGAACACCCGGCCGAGCCACTCGGCCCAGAGCGCGTCCTGTTCCGCGGAGTCGACGTCGCCGAACAGGTGATGCATCGCGCACATCGGCCCGGCGAAGCCTCGGACGAACCTCAGTAGCGCGTCCTCGGTCCGGATCCCGACCGTCTGCGCGTTCGTGAAGTAGACCTCGCCGTCCACAGTGGACACCGGTCCGGTGGACAGCCGGACCCGGTCCCCCGTCTCCGGCCGCCCGGCCAGGCCGAGCTCCCGGCCGAGCGTCGGCCAAGCGCTGTCCCAGTCCGAGATCATCGGCCCGAACACCGTCACCGGAACGGCCTTCCGGCCGGCGAAGCGGTTGAGGTACTCGACGAGGGTGCGGAGGAACAGCTGACCGCCGGCGGTCATCGCCTCGAACTCGTCTTCCCAGTCGTCGCCGGGCAGGAAGCCGCTCGTCACGGTCCGCAGCACGGTGCTGCCGCCGGAGCGGCCCTCGATGAGGAACTCGTAGGCGACGAAGCGCCCGTCCGGCGCGGGTTCCGTGCCGTAGACGAGCCGTTCCAGCGGGTCCCACGACGTGATCGCCGAGGTGGGTTCGAAGCCGCCGAAAGCGGTCTTCACCGTTCCTCCGACGCCTCCGTCGACCTCGTTGCGCCCCATGAACCACGACGTGATCCCCGGCCCGGTCGCGATGGCGTCCCAGACCTGTTCCGGTGTCGCGTCGACCTCGACGCGGTCGGTGATCTCGAATTCGTGGCCCATTCAGCGCTCCTCGGGCTCGGTGCGGACGCTCGGGTGGACGGCGACGACGATCCGGTGGTCCCGGCCCTGTTCGGCGCCTTCGTCGTGGTACTTGCTCACCAGGTTCGTGATCGCGACAGTCAGTTCTTCGGCGAACGCGGCCCGGTCCGCGGCGGAGGAGAACCGCACCTCGCCGTCGATCGCGAAGGTCGCGACCCGTTTGCGCGCCTTGGTCGCGCCGGTGATCAGCAGGCCGACGTCGCGCACCAGCCTGCCCGCCACGGCGAGCAGCCAGCGCGCGGACAGCCGGTCGGGTGACTGGGCCGGATCGGGTTGCACGGCCGAGAGCGCCGTCGGCGAGATGACGTACGAAGACGCCGTCGCGCGCATCATGCGCTCGGTGACGTTGCCCTTCCGCCGCTCCTCGACGAGCTCGACCAGTCCGTGCTTCTCCAGCGCGCGAAGGTGGTAGTTCACCTTCTGTCTCGGCAGGTCCACCCGCGCGGCCAGCATCGTGGCCGACGCCGGTTCGGCGAGTTCGGCGAGCAGCCTGGCCCGGACCGGATCAAGCGACACTTCGGCCGCTTCCGCGTCCTCGATCACCGCAACGGAGAACATGCAAAGACGGTGTCACCGAAAACAGAACTTGTCAAGACAGTCCGCGTTGTCGGCGAGCCTGGTTCGCCAGCGCCAGAAGACGGGGAATCACCTGCGGGGCCGCCTCGAGCGGGACGACATGCCCGACGCCAGGCAGGACCACGGCCGTCCCGTTCTCCACCGCGCCCGCCAGCTCCTCGACGTCCGCTGTCGGCACGAGCTTGTCGCGCTCCCCCACGATCGCCGTCACCGGCACCGCCCCGACCTGCGACAACGCCGATTCCCGCGTGTAGGCGTCCAGCGCGGGGCGGAACGCGGAGACCGTCTGTGGCCAGTTGCCGCGGATCATCCGCACGGTCAGTTCGACATCGGCGGGCACCGGGTCGTCGCCGAAGAGCCACCACCGCAGCCCCGCGGTCACCGCCTTGCTCGTATGCTCCCGCACCAGGCCGATCAGCTTCGTCCCGAAGACGATCTCCAGGTCGCGGCCGAGTTTCCCGAGCGCGTTCGGCCAGATCGCGTCCGGTGTGACACCGCCCGCAGACATGGCGAGCAACCCGATTCCGGCCACCCGCGCCGCGAAGACGTCCGGATGGCGCTGGGCGAGCGACAGGATCGCGAGGCCGCCCATGTCATGGCCGACCAGGACCACCTTGCCGCCGGGAACCACCTTCTCGAGTACCTCGGCCAGATCGTCGGCGAGGTGCCCCATGGTCGCCGACGAGGCCCGGACCTCACCGGATTCGCCGTGGCCGCGCTGGTCGTAGGCCACCACGGCCAGCGGCTCCTCCGTAGACGCCTCGGCCAGCACCGGCGCGATGGCACGCCAGCTTCGCCTGTCGAGGGCGTACCCGTGAAGGAGCACCACGGTCACCGGCGCCGACGGATCACCCCAGCGCTCGAAGTGCAGGGGTGTTCCGTCGGCGGCCAGCAGACCGGGCATCAGGCAGAACGGAGGAAGCGGTCGAGTACCCGCACGCCGAACTTCAGCGCGTCGACCGGGACCCGCTCGTCGACCCCGTGGAACAGCGCCGAGAAGTCGAGGTCCGCGGGCAGCTGCAGCGGGGCGAACCCGAAGTTGCGGATCCCGAGGGACTGGAACGACTTCGCGTCGGTGCCGCCGGAAAGCATGTACGGGAGCGTGCGAGCGCCCGGGTCCTCGGCGAGGACCGCGTTGGTCATCGCGTCGACCAGTGCGCCGTCGAAGGTCGTCTCGACCGGCGGCAGCTCCATCCATTCCTTCTCGATGTCCGGGCCGAGGATCTCGTCCAGTTCGGCGTTGAACGCCTCCAGCCTGCCGGGAAGGATCCGGCAGTCGACCGAAGCCTCCGCGACGGACGGGATGACGTTCGACTTGTAGCCCGCGGTGAGCATCGTCGGGTTCGCCGTGTCGCGCAGGGTCGCGCCGATCATCCGGGAGATGTTGCCGAGTTTGGCGACGGAACCCTCGATATCGTCCTCGGGGAAGTCCCAGCCGGTGATCTCGGTGACGCCGTCCAGGAATTCGCGGACGGAGTCGGTCATGACCAGCGGGAAGCGGTGGTTGCCCAGCCTCGCGACGGCTTCGGACAGCTTGGTGACGGCGTTGTCGCGGTGGATCATCGAGCCGTGGCCGGCGGTGCCGCGCACCCGCAGCTTCATCCAGCGGATGCCCTTTTCGGCCGTCTCGATGAGGTACGCGCGGACGTTGTCCTTCAGCGTGATCGAGAAGCCACCGACCTCGCTGATCGCCTCGGTGACACCTTCGAACAGCTCGGGCCGGTTCTCGACCAGCCACTGCGCCCCGTACTTGCCGCCCGCCTCTTCGTCGGCCAGGAACGCGAACACGAGGTCACGCGGCGGGACGATGCCGTTGATCTTGTAGTGGCGGGCCAGCGCGAGCGCCATGCCGCACATGTCCTTCATGTCCACCGCGCCGCGGCCCCAGACGTAGTCGTCCTGGATCGCGCCGGAGAACGGGTGCACCGACCACTCCGAGGCGTCGGCGGGAACGGCGTCGAGGTGACCGTGGATCAGGAGCGCGCCGCGCGACGGGTCGGCGCCCGGGAGCCGGACGATCACGTTGTGGCGGTTCTTGCCGCCGGACTCGACGTAGGTGATCTCGTAGCCCGCGTCGGTGAGCTTCTCGGCGACATACTCCGCCGCGGCACGTTCACCGACCAGCGTGTCCGGGTCACCCGTGTTGGTCGTGTCGATGCGGATCAGTTCACTGGTGAGGGTGACTGCCTCTTCGGCGGCTGCTTCGATCAAATTCGGTTCGGTCACCAGGCATTCCTACCATTGGCGGAGCCTGTCGACCCGCTGCCACCGCGTGGTGGACGGCGTGTGACCGCCCACCCCCGCGGTGGCACGGCATCCGATCACCGAGCAGGCGCTGGAGTTTGATCGGGTGCCTGGTGATCACCGGAGGGACGCACGGTGCCCTTCCCCGCCACCATCGCGACGACAGCCTGGCCGAACGCGGCGACGCACATCAGGATGAGCGGTGCCTGCCAGCCCGAGCTGACGGAGTGCAGCAACCCGAACAGGACCGGTCCGACCGCCGCCAGCAGATAGCCGACCGACTGCGCCATCGCCGACAGCGCTCCCGCTCCGGCCGCGTCCTGGGCACGCAGGCCGAGGAAGGCCAAGGCGAGCACCAGGCAGGCGCCGCCACCGAAGCCGAGGACGATGGTCCACACCACGGCCCATTCCGGCGCCAAGAGCAGTCCGACGTAGCCGGCGAGCATGATCAGCGAGTTCACCGTCGCCAACCCGCGCTGGTCACGCGCTCGGCGCAGCAACGCGGGTGCGGCCAGGCTCGTCAGCACCGCGACTACCTGGAAGAGGAACAGCAGCCACCCCGCCGAGGCCGGGCTGATCCCGGTGTCCTGGACCACCCCGGGCAGCCACGTCACGACGACGTAGAAGCCCAGCGACTGGAGTCCCATGAACGCCGTGACCGCCCATGCCAGGCCCGATTTCCAGGGCAGCCGATGTCCACCGTGCACCGTCGCCGCGACCGGCGGAGGCGTCCGCAGTTGCGGCGACCACAGCGCGATCGCCAGCAGCGCGAGCACGATCCAGCAGCCCAGCGCGGTCGACCACCCACCGGGCGCGACCTCGCTGATCGGCACGGCCACGCCGGAGGCCACCGCCGCGACACCACCCATGACCGTGGCGTACGCGCTCGTCAGCAGGCCCACTTTCGTGGGGAAGTCGCGTTTGATGAGGCTCGGCAGGAGCACGTTGCCCACCGCGATACCGGCCCCGATCAGTACGGTCCCGCCGAACAGGCCGGCCACCGTCGGGATCCACCGGATCGCGATCCCCACCGTCAGCACCACGAGCGCGCCGGCGAGGACCCGCTCGGGCCCGCGGCGCGCGGCCAGCCGCGGCACCAACGGCGAGATAACCGCGAAAGCGAGGAGGGGCAACGTGTTCAACAGACCGGCCACGGCAGCCGACAGCCCCAGGTCGGCCTGCACTTGATCCAGCAGCGGTCCGACACCGGTCAAGCTGGGCCGCAGGTTCGCCGCGATGACCAGCAAACCCCAAAGCAATAGCGCCTGACCGGAACGACGCGTCGGCCGTTGTGCGTCCAATGCGGAACTCATGTCAGCCGGCCGCCCTAGTGCAACAGTTCTTCATGCGCCCATATTCGGGTCATCCCGCGTCGGCAACCAGGCCATGCTTAGGCTGGCCCCCACAGGGCTACCCTGACTGGTACGCCCTTGGCGAATGGCACCGTAAGCTGAGGGTCATGGGTACGCCGTTGGGTGACTTCATCCGAGCCAAACGAGACGCTATCCAGCCGGAATCCCTGGGGCTGCCGGACCGAGGCCGTCGCCGGTCACCAGGACTACGCCGTCTGGACCTCGCCGCTCGAGCGGGCATCAGCATGGAATACCTGGCCCGCATCGAGCAGGGGCGCGACCGCAACCCGTCCACCGCGGTCGTGAACGCGATCGCCGACGCGCTCAGCCTCGGCACCTCGGAGCGTAACCACCTGCGTTATCTCGCGAAGATCACCGGGGACGAATGCTCCGCCCATTTCAAGCCCGCGCCGCCGCGCCGTCAGGTGCGTCAGTCCGTCATGGACACCTTGCGCATGCTCGAACAGGGAATCGCCATCGTGACGAACAGGCTGGGCGACGTTCTCGCCTACACCGGCACGTACGCGACGGTCACCAGCGGAACCGGTCTGCTCGACGCCGAAACACCGAACATCACGCGCTACGTCTTCACCGATCCACGCGCGCGCACCTTCTTCACCGATTGGGACGCCATCGCCGACGAGCAGGCGTTCGACCTGTGGCTCGCGCCCTCCGTCGAAAATCTCGAATGGCTCACCGCCGAGCTGATTCCGCTCGCGGGCACCGACTTCACCCGCAGGCTGAACCGCCATGAGGTACCAAGGCGAGGCGTGCTGCGACTCAAGCATCCGGCCGGCCCTGAGCTTCGGCTGACGCGCGAAACACTGGAGTTGCCAGCCGATGATCAGCAGATCGTCGTGTTCCTGCCCGCGGACGACCGGACGGCACAGGCCGTCGACCAGTTGCACCGGCAGTCCCGAGGTCGACTGCGTTCCATCTCGTGAAACTCGCCGGGACCCGACATAGTCCCGGTACCCGTTTCGATCCGGCACAACGGCGTGCGGCTTCGACAAGAAAGCAATCACCAGGGGGATCACTTTGCGCCGAGCCGAATAATCGCCGTGCCAGCTGATCGAATCAGATAACCGCCTTCCAGCCGACAGGACGAGCATTCGTCCCGTCGCTTTGTCGTGCCGATGAACATCGAGCCCATATCGCACCTGTCGAACCGAAGAGTTTGTTCACCATAAGTTCCAAATGGGGATTCTCCTGACCCTGGCGGCGCTCATCGCCGTTTTCGCCACGGGTCCATTAAGGCATCGCATGAAAAGATCCAAACCCCGGTGGTCCACATAGTGGTAACCACTCGATCGGACCAGTTGGACCTGCCGATCATTGGTTAGCATGGGAGCGACTGGGGCTGAGGAATTCAACTGGGGAAGTCTTTTGCCGAGATGGCTTTTGCACTGGGGTCGATGGCGTGCGCCATCAACGAGGAGGGAATTTGCCCACCGTAGGAGTAGTAGGGGCAGGCGTCATCGGGTCTTGCGTTTCCCTGTTTCTGGCACAATGCGGCGTGCGCGTGCATTGCGTGGATCGCGGACGGCCAGGGGGACTCACCACGGACGCCAGT
This sequence comes from Amycolatopsis roodepoortensis, assembly GCF_024628825.1. Taxonomy (NCBI): domain Bacteria; kingdom Bacillati; phylum Actinomycetota; class Actinomycetes; order Pseudonocardiales; family Pseudonocardiaceae; genus Amycolatopsis; species Amycolatopsis roodepoortensis. Next base: position 46,485 of record NZ_CP102415.1, on the reverse strand, counting down.
TTCGCGAGGCTGAGCGCATATCAGCAGCCGACCTACCGGCGTTTCGAGTTGAGTCATGCGGGAATCATCGAGCACGCGCATTTCGCCGGACTGTTCGATTCGGCACCCTGGTGGCATCCGACCGGCAGCCTGGCCTGGGCCGGCGCGGACGGCAGATGCGGCGTCAGCACCCGGTCCTTCGTCGAGGAAGCCGAGCGACTCCGTTCCTGGGGGTACCGCGTCATCTGGCATGACGCGGCGAAAGTGAGCCGGGAGCTGGAGCCCGCCATCCCCTTCTCCCCAGCCCAGACGCCGGTCGCGCACCTGACCGAGGAAGGCTGGATCGACGGGCCGCTCATGGTCTCGTCGGTGCTGGACGCGGCGAAATCCATCGGCGAGGTGACCTTGTCGAACGCCGGCGTCCAGGAGATCGAACTCCGCGGCCGGCAGGTGACGGCGCTCCGGTTGGACGACGGGGAACGCCTCGAGGTCGACGCCGTCGTCAACGCGGCCGGGCCGCAGGCCCCAGCCGTGGCGGCGACGCTCGGGTCCCCCATGGTCAGCGGTATCGCCGACCGCAGCAGTCTCGTACTCGACCTGGCCGGTGACAGTGATCCGTTGCGGCACGTCCTGCGCGGGGCGGAACTACACGCGCGTTCCGCCGGTCCAGGCAGGGTGCGGGTACGGTCCGAACAGGTCGACGCCGTTCTGACCGGTGAGGCCGAGTCCGACCTCGGCCGCGACAATGTCGAGAACCTGCTGGATCGCGCCTACCGCACGATTCCGGCACTGAAAGCCTTCACCATCGAACGAAAACGCATCGGTACCGCGGTGTTCCCCGCGGATGGCCTGCCCAGCGCCGGAGCGTTGTCGACCGTGTCCGGATACTACGAGGCGTTCGCCAACAGCGGCGTCATTCTCGCTCCGCTCATCGGGCGGGCATTGGCGACCCAGATAACCACCGGCGAAATCCCTTCACTCTTGCGCGACTGTTCACCCGATCGTCTCCGGGTAGCCGCGTAAACGTCAATCAAACCATCGAGTAGTTCATTGCCATACGTCCCTAGGGGGAAGCATGTCCACCGCATATCCAGATCTCAGGGAATCCGCGTTTTCCGATCTCAAGGAATTGACCCGGAAACTGGCGGCCGAGGAACCGTCGGAGATTCGACAGATGCGCACCGGAACGCTCAGCGAAGCACCGGGGTCCTACGATCAGTACTTCACCACATGGGATTTCGCGAACGGCATCGTTCGCGACTATTCGATGAATCTCTATCAGCTGGTCCGGATGGCCCACGACGAGAGCCTGCCCGTCGAGAACGTGTTGACGGTCTTCCGGACGTGGGACCCGATCTACAGCAAGTACCTCGGCTACAGCGGTTTCCCGACGCTGGCGGAGTACGCCGAGCGGATCCACGCCCCCGTGGCGGACCGCCGTGAGCTCGTGGACAGGTTGTCCGCCTTCACCGAATACGTCAACCGGCTGACCGCCTGGTCGCACCACTATTTCCCCTGGCACGTCGGCGAGCACTATCGCTACAACTCGAGCGACCTCGCGCTGCGGCAGCAGTACAACCCCACGCCGGTCAGCGTCGAGGAGGAGCCGTCCCGGCGCGTTCCCATCCGGCTGACCTGGGAGCCGCTCGGCCTGAGCGTCGACGCCGAGCTCGCCTGCGACCTCAACGAGCAGCTGTGCGGGGACTTCCTCGACTGCCTGCCGTTCACGGTGCTGCAGGACCATGCCGTGGTCAGCGGCGAATCCATGTACGCGTGGGCGCCGTTGGTCAGCGTGGCACCGACACCGGTGACCGAACGCATCTGCGACGCGCCGCCCGGACGGCTCCGGTTCAGCCAGGCGACCGGCAACAAGCTGATCGTCCAATACGGACCGACGACGGAGACACTGCGTGGCCCCGTTCTCGGCAAGGTGGCCGACGAGCACATCGACCGGCTGCCCAAGGTCGGCCAAGCGGTCTGGGAAAGCACCTTCCGCACGAAGGACCTCATCTGGATCACCGCGGAACGCCTCTGACCGCCGGGTTCCGGCGGACACGCACCGAAGTCGTAGGAGAGGCAAGAAGTGACCAGTACCTCCAGTAAGCCGACCAGGGATCTGTTGTTCCCCGATCTGAGCGACTCGATCGAGGAACGTATCGCCTGGTTCCAGCACCAGCACCGGGTCGAGCCACTGCGGCACCGTCCGGAATACAACCTGTGGGAGGTGTTCCGATACGAGGACGTCCAACGGGTGCTCAAGGACCCGGACACCTTCTCGGTGACCAACAAGACCCACATGGGTCTGCCGTTCTCGTTCGGCCGGGCCGACATCCAGGAGCACCGCTTTCTGCGCAGCTTCGTGGCCCGTTCCTTCGTGCCGGGCAACATCGAAGCCCACGCGTCCGACTTCGCACCGATGGTCGACGCGTTGCTGAAGCCCGCACTGGCTTCCGGTCGCCTGGAGGTCCTCGGCGACCTCGGCTATCCGTTGATGGAGCACGTGATCGGGCATCTGTTCGGGCTGCAGATCCCCGGGCCCGACCGCTTCCGGCAATGGTCGGACCAGATGTTCGGTCAGCTCGTCGGGATCTTCCAGCCGGATCACGCCGAGGTCGTCGGCATGCTCACCGATCAGCTCGATCAGCGTAAGCGCAAGCCGACCGGCGACCTGATGAGCGCGTTGCTGCAGGCACGGGCGAAGGACGACCGGCTGCCGGAAGAGAAGATCATCCACATGTGCCTGGACCTGGTGACGGCGGGCAACGCGCCGACGTCGCTGCTGCTGTCCTACATGTTCGCCAGGTTCTGCCGGAATCCGGAGTTCTACCAGGCCCTGCGGAGCGATCCTTCGCTGATCCCCGGGGCGATCGAGGAGGTCTTGCGCTTCGACTTCTCGTGGTTCAACCTCTGGCGCACCGCGCGGCACGACACCGAACTGGGCGGACGCGAGATCAAAGCGGGCAGCTACATCGTGGTCTGGGACTCGGCGGCCAACTTCGACGAGACCCGGTTCCCGCAGGCGCACCGGTTCGACATCACGCGCTCGCCGAACCCGCATCTGACCTTCGGGCAGGGAATGTACATCTGCCTGGGACTGCCGCTGGTACGCACGCTCGGCCGTGTCGTGGTGGAGCGAGTGGTCGAGACCTTCGAGGAGATCCGCTTCGATCCTGAACGTCCGATGCGGAGTCAAGAGCAGATGATCGACTACGTGGTCTCGCTCGACACGCTCGTGTCGCCGGCGAACACGACCGTTTCCCGGTAAGCGCGGGCAGGGGGCGACAAGGTGAACGTGCTGGCGGAGATCGTGGCCGGAGTTCGCACGGACCTGCCTGTTCGGATGGCCGAGGTGAGCCCGGCGGTCCTGCGCCGCCGCGCCGAGGCCCGTGGCCCCCGGATGACGCCGGACGCCGTGGGGGCCGCGTTGCGCGGCACCCACGGCGTCCGGCTGATCGCCGAGGTCAAACGGGTCAGCCCGGCCATGGGCAGGCTGGCGGCGATCGAGCGGCCGGAGGCGCTCGCCGCCGAATACGTCGCGGGCGGGGCGGCCGCGATCAGCGTGCTGACCGAACCGAGGCACTTCGGCGGCTCGCTGGACGACCTGCGCGCCGTCCGTGATTCGGTCAGTGTTCCCTTGCTGCGCAAGGATTTCATCGTCGATCCGTACCAGCTGGCCGAATCCGCCGCCGCCGGCGCCGACCTGGTGCTGCTGATCGTCGCGGCGTTGAGCGGGCGGCAACTCGACGGACTGCTGAAGGAGGCGGCCGAGTACGGGCTGGCCGTATTGGTGGAGACACACACCGAACAGGAGGTCGCGACAGCGGTGGCCGCCGGTGCCCGGATCATCGGGGTGAACGCCCGGAATCTGACGACGCTGCAGGTCGATCGTGACACTTTTCCCCGGCTGGCGGCCGGGATACCCGCCGACGTCGTCACGGTCGCCGAGTCCGGCGTACGAGGGCCGGCCGACGTCGGCTCGTACGCCGGAGCCGGTGCCGACGCGGTGCTCGTCGGCTCGGCTCTCGTCATCGACGACCGTCCGGCCGACGCGGTCGCGGCGATGCTGGCGGCGGGACGGAGGGAGGAGGTGGAATGACCGAAGGCTATTCGGCCAGCTTGCCCGTCACCCTGACCCACTGGCCGAGCAGGGCCCCGGCGTCACCACTGTCGACGGCGCTAGCGGCCTTCTCGAAGCACACACCCAACCGCTCCGTGATCGGCGCGGTGCCGGGCGCGGTCGCGGCGAGTCCCGCGGCGGCGGAAAGGAGGACCGCGTCACGGACCGGACCTGTTGCGCCGTCGAGGAAATCCAGGGTGATCTCGGCGTTGCGCGCCGGCCCTCCCCCACGCAACCGGTCCGGTGACACCAGCGGGATACCGAGGTCGCGCGGGTCGAAGGTCTCCTGCCGTACGGTTCCGTCGTACACGGTCCACACCTGGGAGGTCGTGGTGACCGTCAGCTCGTCGAGCCCGTCGTCCCCGCGGAAGACCAGGGCGGAGCGTCCTCGACGGGACAGGACCTCGGCGACGATCGGCGCCATCCGGGCTTCGGCCACACCGATGGCGGACGCGGCCGGCGCGGCGGGATTCGTCAACGGGCCCAGTACGTTGAAGACCGTCGGAACGCCGAGTTGCCGGCGTACCTGGGAAGCATGGCGCATCGCGGGATGGAACACCGGGGCGAAGCAGAATGCGATACCCACCTCGGAAAGTACCTGGCGCACCGTCGCCGCCGGAAGGTCGATGACGACGCCGAGCGCTTCGAGCAGATCGGCGGAACCACACTGCGAGGACGCCGACCTGTTGCCGTGCTTGACGATCCGCGCTCCCGCCGCCGCGGCGACGATCGCCGACATGGTGGAGATGTTCACCGTGCCCGCCTGGTCGCCACCGGTGCCGACGATGTCCAGCAAGGGCCCGTCCACCGCGATCCGGACCGCATGCGCGTCCATCGCTCGCACCAGGCCGTCGAGTTCCTGGGCGGTCTCCCCTTTGGACCGCAGGCCGATCAGGAGGCCGCTCAGCCTGGCCTCGCCCGCCGCGCCGCGCATGACCTCTCCCAGCGCCCACTCCGTGTCCTCTGCGGTGAGGTCATACCCCTGGGTGAGCGCCGAAAGTATTTCCGCCCACCGCTTCCGATCCGTCTCGATCGTGGTCTCCCCGCCCGCCATCGTTCCTCCTCCGCTCGGATGCCGGGTTCAGCGTTCCAGGCGGCGGAGGTGCCGGCCTAGACCATTCGACACCGCTTGAAGCGGACCATTTCCGTCGTGGGGGAAGAATGTTGCCGATCACCATCGACCGTGATTCGCCGTTGTCCTTGACCGCGCAGGTCGAATCGGCGATCCGTGAGCGGATCACGGACAGCACGTTGCACCAAGGGGTGCGGCTACCGTCGAGCCGTACTCTCGCCGCGGATCTCGGGGTCTCACGCGGTGTCGTGGTCCAGGCCTACGAACAGCTGATCGCCGAGGGATATCTCAGAGCCACGCAGGGATCGGGCACCCAGGTGGCGACGCATCTGCCTCGTCTCGGCACGGCTGGGGCGAGACGGCCGTCCGAGCTCGTGGACGTACGGTTCGACCTTCGGGTCGACGCGACGAGTACGGCGTTCTTCCCCGAGCGTGAATGGCTGCACGCCTACCGGCACATGGCTCGATCGATCGGGGGCACCGGTCCGCGACGGCACCCGCTCGGTGTCGCGGAACTGCGTACCGAACTCGCCGCGTACCTCGGCCGTTCGCGAGGGGTACTGACCGGTGCTTCCGAGGTCGTCGTCGCCGCGGACTTCGCGCATGTCTTCGAAGGCCTGTGCCACGCCCTGCACGACCTCGGTGCCGGACACATCGCCGTGGAGAACCCCGGTACGCCGTGGCTGGCCGGGATCGCGGAACGCGCGGGCCTGCGAGTGACCGGAGTGCCGGTGGACCGCGAGGGCATCGACGTCGAGGCGCTCGCTCGATCCGGAGCCCGGGCGGTGCTGATCACGCCGGTCTCACAGGTACCGACCGGCGTCATGCTCTCGGCGAGCCGCCGGAAGGAGCTCCTGCGCTGGGCCGACCAAGTGGACGGCTGGGTGGTCGAACACGACCGGGACGGTGACCTGTGGTTCGGCGCCGGCAGTGGTCCGCTCGCCCTGCAACGGCATCGGACACACCGGGTGATCTACGCCGGGTCGACGCGTGGCCTGCTCGGTCCCGGCCTGCGGCTCGGCTGGTCGGTGGTACCCGGCGTGGTCGCCAAGCGGCTCAGCCAGGCGCAGCTGGGGGCCCCGGACGCGCTGACCCAGCTGGCGTTCGCCCACTTCGTCTCGTCGGGTCTGCTCGACCAGCACATCCGGCAGATCCGCGGCACCTGCAGGGCGAGGCGCGCGGCCTTGGGAGACGCCATCGAGGAACACCTGCCGGGCGCTCGGATGACCGGTGTGCCGGCGGGCACCCACGCGTACGTCGCGTTGCCCGCCGGAATCGACGACGGACGGGTGTCCGCCGAGGCCAGGCGGCGATCGGCTCTCGTCCAGCCGGTCCGGTACTTCCAGCTCGACCGCCGTCCCGCCTCGTCCGGGTTGGTGCTCGGTTATGGCGCTGTGCGGCGCGGGCGGCTCGCGGACTCCGTCAAGTTGCTCGCGAGCGTGATGGACGAGGTCAGCGGTCTGCTCGCGTCGTGACAGCGGCCAAGAAGTTCGCCATCATTCTCGTGCCGTCGACGGTGGCGACACTCTCCGGGTGGAACTGCACGCCTTCGATGGGCAGTTCCCGGTGCCGCATTCCCATCACGTAGCCGTCGTCGAGGGACCGTGCCGTGCGGACGAGATCGCCGGGCAACGGCTCGGCGACGACTATCGAGTGATACCGGGTGACCTCGTGCCGCTCGGGCAAGCCCGTGTACACACCTCGGCCGTCGTGCTCGATCACGCTCGTGCGTCCGTGCATGAGGTTGTCCGCGAGCCGGACCGCTCCACCGAAGGCCAAGGCGATGGCCTGGTGTCCCAGGCACACACCGAGCAGTGGCACTTCGCCCGCGAACCGCCGGACCAGATCCACGTGGCCGGAGTCGGCGGGATGACCGGGTCCCGGGCCGAGCACGACCGCGTCCGGCCGCGTCGCCGCCAGCTCCTCCGGTGTGCGCGTGCCGGATCGCACGACCGCGGTGTCCGCACCGAGCTGTCGCAGATACTGGTCGATGATGTGGACGAAGCTGTCGAAGACATCCACCACGAGCACCTTCACGCCGGCTCCTCCCCGGTGAGCGCCCAGTAGGTGGCCCCCATCTTGGCCAAGGTCTCGTCCCATTCCCGCTCCGGTTCGGACAGCGCCACCACGCCCGCGCAACTCTGCGTGGAGTACCGGTGGTCACCCGGCGATGGCTCGTGGTGCGTGATCGTCCGGATGCACAACGCCAGCTCGGCCCAGCCCCGAAGGTCGACGAGACCGACGGCACCCGCGTACACGCCGCGGCGCTCGACCTCGATCTCGTCGATGATCTCCATCGCGCGCAGCTTCGGTGCCCCGGTCATCGTCCCGGCCGGGAAAGTGGCGCACAGTACGTCCCAGACGTCATGCCCACCCGCCATCGTGCCCGTCACCGTGGACACCAGATGGAACACGTGGGAGAAGGCCTCGACCGCCATCAGGTCGTCCACCGAGAGGGTGCCCGGACGGCACACCCGGCCCACGTCGTTACGGCAGAGGTCGACCAGCATGACGTGCTCGGCCTGTTCCTTGGTGCTGGCCACCAGTTCCTTGATACGGCGCTCGTTGTCCGACCCGGCGGGGTCACGGCGTGTGGTGCCCGCGATCGGCCGCATGGTGATCCTGGCGTCGTCGTCGACCCGGAAGAGCACCTCCGGGCTCGCTCCGACGAGCGTCCTGCCCGACTGGGTGATGAGATACATGTAGGGCGAAGGATTTCGATGCCTCAAGCGGCGGTACACGTCTTCCGGTGTCAGGTCGCTGTGCACGTCGATCCGGTGACCTACCTGGATCTGGTAAATGTCCCCGACGCGGATGTGCTCGAGACAGCGCTCGACCCAGCCGAGGAAGGTGTCCTTTTCGACGGAATCGCGCACTGACCGCGGCTTGGTCGCTTCCGGCATCGGACCATCGGCACCGGGGATGTTCCGCAGGACATCCTGGGGCGAGGACTCCGGGAGGTCGGGCCCGGTGGCCACGTGCAAGACCGGCGGTACGTCCTCGCGGTCGAACCACACGGTGTGCTGGAACAGGGTGAGAGTCAGGTCCGGAACGTCGGGTCCGCCCCTGCGTGGCGGCAACTCCTCCATCAACGCGGCGGCGTCGTAGCCGACGGTGGTGAGAAACCCGAAGGCGAACCCCGGCACCTCCGTCCGTACCCGGAACGAGCCGGTGACCTCGCGCAGGGTCTCCCAGACATTCGCCGCCGGCCGGCCGCAGAGAACCCGGACCAGATCCGCCACCCGGCCGTCGCCCCGGACGGTCACCTCGTCGCCGAGCACGGAGATCTCGACGAGCCTGCCGAACCCCACCACGGTTCCCGTACTCCGGCTGGAGTCGAGATTGCCCGGATGCAGGTCTTCCAGTAGGTAGACGTCTTCCGCACCGAACCGACGGCACAGTTCGTTCCTCACCGCCAGCGCGGACGCGGTGGTTCGCACGGTGATCGCGTCGACGGCGACGTCCACGAATTGCGTCCTCACGCTATCGCACCTCCCTGATTCAGCCGCTGGAAAAGACAACCAAGCCGGGAGCGCCCGCGCCCAGACCACTTCGACTCCGCTCGACCGGACCACTCGGCGAATTCGTTGCGCACAAGCGCGAAATCGTGGTGGTCTGCCTTTCGTGACGAATTCCGAAGTACTCGTCCCTTGGCGGGACGCGACCGCGGCGCACCAACCGGAATGGCCGGATCGCGCCGCCCTGCGCGAGGTGCTCGCCAGGTTGTCGGCCGCGCCCGGGCTGGTCACCCCACGCGCGTGCGACGACCTGCGGCACCGCCTCGCGGAGGTGGCCTCCGGCCGGGCCTTCGCGCTGCAGGGCGGCGACTGCGCGGAGACCTTCGACGGTGCGACACCGAGGGCGATCCAGGCCAAGACCAAGACCCTGCTGCAGATGGCCGTCGTGCTGACCCACGCGGCCGCGATGCCGATCGTCAAGATCGGCCGGATGGCCGGGCAGTACGCGAAGCCGCGGTCGAGCTCCACCGAGACTCGCGACGGCCTCGCCCTGCCGGTGTACCGGGGCGACGCGGTGAACGGCTACCCCTTCGACGCCGCGGCGCGGCGACCGGATCCGGCCCGGCTGTGGCGGATGTACGAGGCATCACGATCCACATTGGACATCGTGGACGGCTACGCGCGGAACGGATACGCGAGCCTCGATCAGCTGCATCGATGGAACCGGGACTTCGTGGCGAACTCGCCGTCGGGTGCCCGGTACGAGGAGGTGGCCTACGAAATCGATCGCGCGTTACGGTTCATGCGCGCCTGCGGCGCCCAGCCCGAAGAACTGCGCTCGGCCGAGATCTTCGCCAGCCACGAGGGCCTGCTGCTGGACTACGAGGACACGCTCACCCGCACCGATCACAGCACTGGGCGCGACTACGCCACCAGTGGTCATATGTTGTGGATCGGCGAACGCACCCGCGCGTTGGACGGCGCCCACGTCGCCTACTTCAGAAGCATCGCCAACCCCATCGGGGTCAAGCTCGGTCCGACGACGACCCCCGCCGAAGTGCGATCCTATGTGGACATTCTCGACCCGGACCGCGAGCCGGGCAGGCTGACCTTCATCACCAGGATGGGCGCGCGGCAGATCCGTGATCGGCTCCCCACCCTGATCCGGGCCGCCCAAGCCGTCGGCGGAGTGTCCGTCTGAATCTGTGACCCGATGCATGGCAACACCTTCACGGCCTCGAGCGGCCACAAGACGCGGTTGTTCGCCGACGTCGTCGACGAGGTGCGCGGCTTCTTCGAGGTCCACCGCGCACTCGGTACGCATCCCGGTGGCGTCCACGTGGAGTTCACCGGAGAGGACGTGACCGAGTGTGTCGGTGGCAGTAACGAAGTCCTGGTCGACCACCTGCACCACCGCTACGAGTCCACGTGCGATCCCAGGCTCAACCGCAGCCAGTCGCTCGACCTCGCGTTCGATATCGCCGAGCTGCTGTGAACGGGCGGGCGACCCACCTGCGCGACTCCCTTGCCCATCGCCTCGGCCCACAGCCAAGATCACGAACTCGCCCGTTCGGAGGACAAGCGACCCCGATTCATGATTACTTGTGCACGCAAGTGTTCCGAGAGAACCGGGGCTACACAAGTGAAGAAGAAGATCGCGGCGACCGCCGCCGTCCTGGGCGCGCTGGCGTCGACGATCGCGTTCGCGCAGCCTGCCGGCGCGGGTGTCGATCCGAGGTACTACTACGAGTCCAGCTGGTCCACAGAGGGCGACTGCCGGATCAACGGCCACTCCGGCCAGCAGGCCGGCCGCTGGTCGGCCTACTTCTGCTCCGCGTCGACCTGGACGTGGGATCTCTACATCAAGAGGTAAGGCACGACGCGGGCTCCGGTGGTGCGGGTCCGCACCACCGGAGCCGGGCGGTCAGATCACTGTCACGGTCGCGTCCACCGGCGGCTGCTGATCCGCGGGCAAGGAGCACTACCAGTAGGTGAGCGGCCTGCCGAAGCGATGAAGGCCGAGGGTGCCGGTGCCTGGAGTCGAGAACGTGACCTGCTGTGTGCCCTCGACGCTGAAATGCCCACCGTTCGGGATCGTGGCCGGGTTCTTCAGTGAGTCGATCTTGACCTCGCCGGTGCCCGCCCCTCCCTGTCTCAGGAAGCCGACCAACCAGGCCGACGCCGCCGACAGCTCCGAATTCGGCCATGGCTCGACGCCGTCGACCTTGACGAAAACGGCAGCCTCCACGTTCCTTTTCACGGTGGCGGGCGCGGTGATGGTCACGTGCACGGTCTGGCTGGCAAGCCTCGGATGACAGCTCCAGGTCTGGGTGACGGTGTCGGCTGCGGCCGAATCCGCCGGGACGCTCCGCCGAACGCGGTCGCCAGCTCGATGGCGACGGTCGCGATTGTTCGACGAAACACAGGAAACCCGCTTTCGGTGGGTAAGTGAGCGATCACCGTCCCGCACCCGAGCGGAGCGTCTTCCTTCCTGCTATCGGACACGGGGTGTCGTCACCCGTATCGGTGATTCTCACCGACTCACCATTCGTGGCGTGTGGATCACCGGTTCGTGTCACGCGCCCGCCCACTTGCCGTAGCGGAGGCTTAGCTTCCACATTGGCCCGCCTCGAGCTCGCTACGCACAGTGTCATCGCCCGCGAAGCCCACCCCTGGCGCAAAACACGAAAGACTTACGTGTTTATCGTAGGAAGATTCACGACCCGCCGACGGCCCGGGAAATCGTTTTTTGACAGCGTGCCAACGTGGTGAAAATCTTCGATCGCTCCTCGCGAGAGCACAACCGAACACGAAATCCGATACAAGGAGCCCCTCAATGCAGATGTTCACCCAGCACGTGCACCACGGCCACGACCTGATCTCGGGTCTGCTCGCGCACCTGGCCCACGTGCTCGGATGGCTGGTCTGACGCTCTAAGCACAGGGTTTGACGGGGGCCAATCTGTTGGCGCGGGTCGGCCCCTCGTGTTTGCGACCCGGTAAAGGGACACGACCGTGTCCCTTTACCGGGTTCCGGTTTTTCACCACCGAATAGGAAAGTGCGTCAATTCTCAAGGGTTCCGGGCGGACGCGGGCCGGACCCCCAGTAACCGGCCCGCGCCCGAGTTCCGCGCCACCCGACCATGGTGCGACCGGGACCGGTCCCCGCGCATGGGTGCCTGGACCCCATATTCCGCTGAAGACTCTCTCGCCCGTCACTCTCCGGACATCTTCGTGCGTGCGCTGAATGTGGGGGTGCGGCACCCATGTGCGGGCGACCCCGGGCTGAAACCATGACTTCCGTGACGCCCCGACCATCCGCGCCGTCCCTGCCGCCGAGGTGGTGGGTACCCGGCCAGACCCCGCGCGAACGGACAGCGGACAAGCCCACCTGGGCGGACTTCGCCGAACACGCGGTCACCGCGCTTCTGCCGGAGCGTCCCCCAGCCGGTGACTGGCGTGTCGACTTCGCCGGGGTCTTCAGGCCGCTCGTCCACGCCGCTTCCCGTGACGCGGTCCCGGACGATCTCCCTGGCGCCGACGTCGAAGCCCTCCGCCGGGGTTTCGCGGCTCAACTCGACCAGCATCTGCTGAAGCTCGCGGTCCGGACACTGGTCCTCGAACTCCACCGCGACCGCAAGGCCGGACACCTCCGGGGTGAGACGCCCGAAGAGCGCTTCTCGGATTTCGTGCGACGGCAAGCCACTCCGGCCGGGCTCGTCCGGTTGTTCGGCGAATACCCGGTGCTGGCCCGGCTCGTCGCCCAGGCGTGCCTCCACGCCGTCGAGGCCCACGCCGAAACGCTGGCCCGGTTCTCGGCCGACGCCGCCTTGCTGCCCTGCTCGGTCGTCGACGGCGAACTCGGCGCGCTCGTCGAAGTCGCGGGCGGGATCGGCGACTCGCACGCCCGCGGCCGTTCGGTCAAACTGCTCCGGTTCTCCAGCGGCGCCAAGGTGATCTACAAACCCCGGCCGCTGATCCTGCACGAGCGGTTCACCGACGTCGTCACGCTGCTGAACAAACGGCTGCCCGGACTCGAACTGCGGACCGCGGACGCGCTACCGCGTGCGGGCTACGGCTGGCTCCGGTTCGTCGAGCACCGGCCGTGCGCCGATATCGGTGACGTCGACCGTTTCTACCGGCGGCAAGGCATCCTCCTGGCGCTCCTGTACTCGCTCGACGCCACCGACGTCCACTACGAGAACATCATCGCCTGCGGCGACCAGCCGGTGCTGATCGACATCGAGACCCTCTTCCAGCCATCGCCGCCCGATCCGCCGGAGGGCGACCCCGCGGCGGCGATGCTGGCACGCTCGGTCCAGCGCACGCTGCTGCTCCCACAGCTCTTCGCGGGCGAACACGGGGCGGTCGACATCTCCGGCCTCGCCGGCCGCGGTGGCAAGCTGCCCACCGACCGCGTCGACTGGGCCGATCCGGGCACCGACCGCATGCGACTGGTGCGGGTGCCCGGCGAACTCTCGGGCGGGAACAACCTGCCGCGTCTCGACGGCCGCGACGTCACGCCCGCCGAGCACAGTGCCGCGCTGCTGGCCGGATTCCGGCTCGGTTACGACGCGATCTCCAGCGCGCGGGACGAGCTCGCCGAGCATCTCCGGCGCTGCGCCGAGGATCCCATCCGGGTGCTCATCCGGCCGACGAACTTCTACTTCCGATTACTGGACGAGACCACCCATCCCGATCTGCTTCGCGACGCCGCCGACCGCGACCGCGCGTTCGACCTGCTCGAAGAGGATTCCGCCGACGAGGAGAAGCTGCTCCGCCTGGTGCCCCACGAGCGGGACGATCTCTGGGCGGGCGACGTGCCGATGTTCACCTCGAACCCCGGCTCGACGTCGCTGGTGGATTCACGCGCCGAGAACGTCGAAGGCGTGGTCGAACGGCCGTCGCTGGACACCGTGCTGGCCAAGCTCGCCGACATGGACCCGCTCGACCAGCGCGACCAGGAATGGCTGATCTCGGCCACCCTCGCCATCAGCACGGCGACCGTCGGCCATCTCGGCGGCGAGACCGCGGAAACGGCGGCGCCGAACCAGGCGCCCGACGCGGAACGGCTGCTGGTCACCGCGTGCGGCATCGCCGACCAGATCGTCGCCAACGCCTTCTCCGACGAACACCGGTCCAACTGGCTCGGGATCGAACTCGTCGACGACCGGTACTGGACCGTGCTGCCGATGGGCGCCGGGCTCGGCGAGGGCTACTGCGGTGTCGCGTTGTTCCTCGCTCAGCTCGCCGAACTGACCGGGATCGCGCGATACCGCGACCTGGCCGCGTACGCGATCAGCCCGCTCCCCGGCCTCTTCGCCACGCTCCGCGCCGACCGGGAGCTGGCCGCCACAGCCGGATGTGGTGGCCTTCTCGGCCTCGGCGGCGTCGCGTACACGATCGCCCGGCTCAGCACCCTGGTCGGCCTTCCCGCGGGCGATCTCATCGAGCAGGCCGTCGACCTGATGCCCGACGCCACCCCGGAAACACCGTCCGGGTTCACGACAGGACTGGCCGGCGGTGTCGCGTCGATGCGGTCGGTGTATGTCCAAACAGGACTGGACACGGCGCTGACGCGGGCCGACCGCTACGCCGGAGAGCTGCTCGGCCGTGAACGTCCGCGAGAGAAGTCGTTCGCCCGCGGTTCGGCCGGGATCGACTGGGTGTTGCGGGCGCACGATCGTTCCGGCGAAGAACCACCCGGAAGGGCGGACGATCGGGCGGAAAGCACCGGCGGCTGGTGCGGAGGTCTCGCGGGTGACGCGCTCGGGCTCGCCGCTCACCTAGCCGATCCCGGGCACGCCAGGGACCTCGACCGGACGATCAAACGGCTGGCCGACGGGGCGCCGCTGAAGGATCTCAGCCTCTGCCACGGCGAGTCCGGAGTGCTGGACGTGTTGTGCGTGCTGGCGGAGAACGGGCACACTGGCGCCGCCGCCGCGGTACGCCGCCGGACCGGTCATCTGCTCGCCGCCATCGACCAGCGCGGTGCCCGCTGCGGGACACCCGGCGCGGTGCCCTCGCCAGGGCTGCTGAGCGGTCTGGCGGGAATCGGTTACGGCCTGCTGCGGCTGGGATTCGGTGACCGGGTCCCCTCCGCGCTCCTGCTCCGCCCAGACCGGCCGCATCCCGCGGCCAGCGTAGTTCCGCCGGTAAATCGAGTATGAGGAGAAAACCGCATGTACGACAGAGAACTGCCCGCCACCGAAGACGTCCTCGGCGCCGTGAACCTGCCGCGCGCCCTCGAGGTCGGCTCGCGCAACCACGCGCTGGCGGGCGGCAAGCCGCGGCTGAGCGCCAACCCGCTCGCCACCCTGTCCACGGACCCCGGTTCGCCGTCCGTCGTCAGCGTCTTCACCGGCGGCTGGATCTGAGACAGGCTCACGGAGGCGGGTTCGCGCCGCCCGCCTCCGTGATCATTTCGCGCCGGTGACGGGGGAATCCGCTCGCTATAGTCACGGCGGTGGGTATCCGTTCGTCGCGGGTGATCGGCCGCGACGCCGAACTGGCCGAGCTCTCCGGAGCTCTCGATCGCGCCATCGCGGGTCGCGGCGGCGCGATCTTCCTCGTGGGTGAAGGCGGGATCGGCAAGTCCCGGCTCGCGATCGAAGCCGCCGCACGAGCGGTCTCCGCCGAAATCCCGGTGCTGCAAGGACGGGCCGGTTCGATCGGCCCGCTCGTCCCGTTCCGTCCGCTGGCCCAGGCGCTGTGGTCGCATTTCCGCGGCGGAGGCCCGCCGTCGGCGGCCGAACTGGACCCGTTCGTCCCCGTGCTCGCCCAGCTCATCCCCGACTGGGGCCGGGGCGACCGGCCGCGGGAGTCGGGCTCCCTGCTGGTGCTCGCCGAAGCGGTGTTCCGGCTGCTGGCCGTCACCAGCCGCGACCGCGGCGCCCTCCTGGTCCTCGACGATCTCCAGGACGCCGACGCGGAGACGCTGTTCATTCTCGAATACCTCGTCGACAACCTGTCCTCGGCGCACGTCCTCTTCGTGGGAACGCTCCGCAACGAACCCTCCGACGCACTGCGCCTGGCGACCTCCGGGGCGCAACGGATGAGCTGCGCCGTCGTCGAATTGGGCAGGCTCGGCCTCGCCGACACCCGCGCCCTCGCCGCCGCCTGCCTCGAGACCGAGCCGGAGCGGCTTCCGTCGGCCGCGGCGGACCTGTTGTGGCGCAACAGCGCCGGCCTTCCGTTCATCGTCGAGGAACTGCTCCACGGCATGGTGAACGACGGACTGCTGGTCGAGGGCCCCGACGGCTGGCGAGTCATCGGCGAACTCCGCGCCCGCGTTCCCGCCGCGCTGGTCACCAGTATCGGCGTCCGGATGGAGCAACTCGGCGAGCAGGCGGGCGAACTACTGTCGGTCGCGGCGATCATCGGCCGCCGCTTCCCGCTGACGGTGGTCCAGACGGTCACCGGCACCAACGACCGGACTCTGCACAACCACCTGAGCGCCGCGGTCTCGGCGAACCTGGTGACCACCGACGGGACGACACCCGGCTGGTACGCCTTCCGTCATCCGCTCACCGCCGAAGCGTTGCTGGCACGCCAGTCACCGGCACGGAAGGCGGCTCTCGCCCGTCAGGCCGCCGACGCCGTCGAAAAGCTCTACCCGGGGCTGCCGGGTGACCTGTGCGCGCTCGTCGCGTCGCTCCGGCTGACCGCGCTGGACGAACAGGCGGCCGGACGCCTGTTCGCCGAAACCGGCCGCCGCGCCCTCGACGCGGGCGCCGCCGACTCCGCGGTCACGATGCTCACCAAGGCCGTCGACCTGCTCGCCGGGGCCGACGCGGGTGATCGGGCCGAAGTGCTGGAGACGCTGGTGCACGCGCTCGGGCAGACCGGTCAGTTCGACCGCGCCGTCGAGCTGTCCGCCGGATTCGGCGAGATCGGCACCCTCGAACGGGCCGCGAAGTTGCATACCCAGCTCGCCTGGGCGGCCTACATCGCCGGGCGGCACGACGAATGCCTCGCCCAGATCGAACGCGCCCGCGCTCCCCTCGGTTCGGCGATCTCGCCTGCTCAGCGAGCCGCGCTCGACGCCGTCGAAGCGAACCTCTGGCTGGACGTTCCCGGGCGGGCGGACACGGCGGAACGGCTCGCGCGCCAGGCCTGGAAGGTGGCCGAGGCGACCGAGCAGCCGTTCGTCGTGTGCCAGGCACTGCAGGTGCTCGGCATGCTCGCGCTGTCGCGGGACCTCACCGAATCCGAGCACTACATGCAGCTCGCACGGCGGACCGCCGAGGACAACCATCTCCACCATCTGCGCACCCAGGCGCTGGTCCGCCTTGGCGGGCATCGCGTGCTGATGAACGGCGACGAGCAGACCCTGCTGCTCGCCCGCGCGGACGCCCAGCGCACCGGGTCGATCACGCTGCACTGCGCGGTCGATTCCGTGCGCACCATGCACGCGATCCTGCGCTGCGAATTCGGCACCGCGCACGCGCTGCTGGCGGAGAACCTCGCCGTGCTCGGCAGGCTCCGGTTGACCGCGCTGTTGCAATACGCCCATATGACGAGAGCGATGTCCGCCGGGCACCGGGCGGACCGCCCGGCGATGGAGCAGGCGCTCGACGACTTCCGGGAGAGCGGCGGCGAGAACGCGCAGGAGATGGTGCTCAGCATCGGGCTCGCGCGGGTCTTCTGTTCACTGCTCGAAGAGGACTTCGACCGGGCTCGCCGCGAACTCGGCCAGGTCGTCGAGCTGGAGGACCGGCGGCCGAGCCGGTTCCACCTCGCCGGCAGGCACGGGCTCCGGACGCTGGTCGAGACCCTCCACGGCGCCCCCTGCCCGGAGGACGGCTCCGCCGTGAGCGGGATGCGGTGGAACCGGCAGTTCGTCGAATTCGCGCACGCGGTCGAGCACGGCAGACGAGGCGACGCGGTGGCGGCAGGGCAGGCGGTGGCCTCCGCGCTGGAGACGTCGGCGCCCTATCCCCTCGCCCGGCATCTCGGGCTCCGGCTGATCGCCGAACCGGCCGCCGCCGACGGCTGGGGTGATCCGGCCGGCTGGCTCAAGGAGGCCGAAGAGTACTTCCATCGCAGGGAGATCCCGGCGGTCGCGGCCGCGTGCCGGACCCTCCTGCGCAAACTCGGCGCCCCCGTCCGGCAGCGCCGCTCCGGGGTCGACCGCGTCCCCGTGGACCTGCGAGCGTCCGGCGTCACCGTGCGCGAATACGAGGTCCTGGTGCTGCTCGCCGAGCGGATGGGCAACAAGGACATCGGCGCCCGCCTGCACATCTCGCCGCGCACGGTCGAGAAACACGTCGCGAGCCTGCTCGCCAAGACCGGGCTCGCCGACCGTGCGGCACTCGCCGAACGCGCCGCCGGACCGCGACCTGGCATGCTGTGATCCATGAGCGACCTCATCGTGTACGGCGCCGGCTGGTGCCCCGACGTCAAACGCAGCCGTGCCCTCCTGGACTCGAAGGGCATCGAGTACGACTACGTCGACGTCGAGGCGGATTCCGGCGCGGAGGAGACCGTGCGGGCGCTGCAGAACGGTGAACGGCGGATCCCGACGATCGTCTGGCCGGACGGCACCCACCTGGTCGAGCCGAGCGACGACGAGCTCACCGCCCACCTGAACCGGTGACCCTGCCGGACGTCCCGCTCGGCACGAGGGTCGTCGTGCGGTACCGGATCGAGGGCGGGTTCACCGACGCGCTCGGCTACCTCCGTTCCCGTGACGACACGGAATGCACGGTGGAGACCAAACGCGGGCTCGCCACCATCCGGCTGGCCGACATCGTGCTGGCGAAGACGGTCCCGCCCCCACCACCGCCGCGCCCTCGCCCGGCCTGATCACCCGTTTTCGCCCCGGCGCCACCGGGTAAGCCAAGGAATCCCCAGCAGGAGGTTCCCTTGGCTGCCACAGCGAAAGACCCGGACGGTCCCACCGAGTTGTCCCGACGATCGTGGTGGGCCGTGCTCAAGCGGACATTCGTCCAGTTCAACCGCGACAACATGCTGGACTGGGCGGCGGCGCTCACCTACTACGGCGTGCTCTCGCTCTTCCCCGGTCTGCTCGTGCTGACCGCGATCCTCGGCCTGATGGGTCCGTCGGCCACCCAGGCACTGGTCGAGAACGTCGGCCGGATCGCACCCGGCCAGGGCCGGGACATCCTGATCGGCGCCATCGAAGAGCTGTCCAAGACCGGCGGGCTGGCCGGAACCGCGGCGATCATCGGCTCCGCGGGCGCGTTGTGGTCCGCATCCGGCTACATCGGCGCGTTCATGCGTGCGTCCAACGTCATCTACTCGATGCCCGAAGGCCGCCCGATCTGGAAGACCGTGCCGTTGCGGATCGGACTCACCATCGCCGTGCTGATCGTGCTCGCCCTGTGTGCCGCCGGGGTGGTGGCGACCGGCGGAATCGCCCGCCACCTCGGCGACCTGATCGGTCTCGGCTCGACCGGCGTCCTCGTCTGGGACATCGTGAAATGGCCGGTGATCGCGCTGCTGGCGGGGCTCGCGTTCGCGATGCTCTACTGGGTGAGCCCCAACGTGCGGCAGCCGAAATTCCGGTGGCTGACGCCGGGCGGCCTCGTGGCCGTGCTGCTCTGGGCCGCGGCCACCGCCGGGTTCGCCTTCTACGTCAGCAACTTCGGGTCTTACAACAAGGTCTACGGCTCGCTCGCCGGCGTCATCGTGTTCCTGATCTGGCTGTGGATCTCGAACATCGCGGTCCTCCTCGGCGCCGAACTGGACGCCGAACTCGCGCGCGGCAAAGAGCAGGCCTCCGGATACCTCGCCGACGACGAGCCCTTCCTCCCGCCGCGTGACACCGCGGCGATGGACGACGACGAAGCGGCCGCGGTCGCCGAAGCCGAAACCAAGAACGCCGACTGACACACGAACTGGAAATCCTCGACTGGCCCGAAGGAGCAGAGCCGCCAAAGAAACGCCTTTGGCAGACTGTCCGCAAGGGACACTTTTCGAGGAGTCGTGAGTGGCAAAGAGGGTTAGAACGAGCATTGCCACTCACGACCCCCTCGTAAAGCACCCATATCGGATATCGCCAATCCCCGAACAGTCCCCTGTGGACAGTCAAGGAAGCGCCCGCGTCCCTGTGGCAAGGCCGTCTCCCACACAGGTGAAGGGCTCCTCCCCACAGCCGCGGGGAGGAGCCCTTCACCTCGGAGCGCTAGCTCTTGCTCGACTTGGTGGCCTTCTTCTTGGCGTCCTTGACCTTGCCCTTGACCGTCCCGACCGCGTCCTGCAGCGGCGCGTAGGTGCCGTAAAGCGCGGGGTCGGGCTTCGGAGCGGTGCCCGGCCCGCCGAGCGGCTCGGGCTCCATCAGGTACTCGATGCCGTCTTCGCCGAAGCTCCAGCCACCCTTCGAACCGTCCGGCCCGTCGGACAGATGCCAGATGGTGTTGTTGTGCTCCTGGTTCTCCTCGTCGAACAACGCCGTCGGCGCGATGTCGCTTTCCAGGCCGTCGGCCTTGAGTTCCTCGATCGCGGCGAGCCACTGCTTCTGGTGCACCGTGTCCCGCGCGAGGTTGAACTGCAGCATCGCCTTCACACCGGGGTCGTCGGTCATGTTGTACAACCGGGCCGTCTGCAAGCGGCCCTGCGCCTCCGCCGCGGCGTTCGCCCGGAAATCGGCCAGCAGATTGCCCGAGGCCACGACGTAGCGGCCGTTCCAGGGGTAGCCCTGGCTGTCACTCGGCGTGGCGCCGCCACCGGAGATGATCGCCTGCTGCGGGTCCATCCCGCCGAGGATGGCCGCGGTGGCCGGATCCTTCGCGGCTTCGGCCACCATGGTGGCGGGCGCGCCTTCGAGCAGCCTGGCGACCATCGTCGCGAGCATTTCCACGTGACCGATCTCCTCGGTCGCCGTATCCATGATCAGATCCTTGTACTTACCCTCGATCCGGCAATTCCAGCCCTGGAACAGGTACTGCATGGTGACGGTCATTTCACCGTAGGCGCCACCGATGAGCTCCTGCAGCTTACGGGCGTACAAAGCGTCCGGTTTTTCCGGTTTGGCCTCGAATTGGAGCGATTTGGTATGACGGAACACAGAAAACCTCCAGAGAATTGAGGGGAGAACGGGTCAGCGCGAGTCGGCGATCGGCGCCTTGGAACCGGAGAGCGGAATGAGCCCGAGTGCGATCATCCCGACAGCGAGCCCGAGGTGCAGCCAGTTGTCGGCGGTGTTGACCGGCACGAAATTCGCCGCCGACCCGTGGTCGATCAGCAGCCCGTACAGCCAGAGCACGAGGTAGATCACCCCGCCTCCGACGAGGAACGCCTTCGCGCCGCTCACCGTCCGGGCCAGCAGAATGCCCGCGACGCCGAACGCCAGGTGGACGATGTTGTGCAGGATCGACACCTGGAACACGCCGAGCAGCAACGCACCGGACTCGTGCCCGGCACCGCTCAGCTGGTCGTAGTTCGTGGTGACGCCGGGGATGAAGCCGAGAATGCCGACGAGCAGGAAGACCGCGCCCACGCCGAGGGCGATGAGCTGGCGCGGAGCCCGCCGAACCGTGGCCGGCGATGCAGTCATGATTTCCTCCGATCCAGGTGGAACAGGACTGTCGGACGCCCGATGGGCGAACAGCACGCGAGTACCCGGGGGAAAGCCCGTCACACCGGGAAACGGGGGTTTTCGATTCCGTGCGAATTCCCGTGTAACCCGGCCTGTCCGGGGTAGCCCCTGCGGAGCACACACGTCATCAGGAGGGTGGAAATCGTGGCCGAGGACGACACATCGCAGGCCGGGCCCGCCGGCAGGCTTTTCCGCGCCGGATTTCACGCCCTGGCGGCACTTCGCGGCGCCCGGGCCTTCCACCCGAACGGTCTACTGCTCAACGGTGAACTTCAGGCTTTACGGCGTGATGAGCTCGCCCTGCCGGAGGAACCGGTCGCCGTCACCGTGCGGATGTCCAAGGGCGCCGGTCTCCCGGGACGCGTGCCTGACGCGCTGGGGCTGGCGGTGCGGATCCCCGCCGTCGGAGGCCATCCGTGGGATCTCACGTTGACCACTTCGGGCACCGGCCTCGTCGGCCGCGTGCTGCCGAGGCCTGCTCGCGCCTGGACCACCGGCCGCTACAGCACGTTGCTGCCCTACCGCACGAAGGGCGAACTGGTCTGGCTGTCGGCCCGCGCGGAGACGTCACGGCACGCCGAAGCCTCGCTGGACGGATTGAGGCGGCTGGTCGCTGAAGGGCCGGTGACCTTCCTCTTCGAGACCGTCCGCGCGAACGGGCATCGGAACCCCTGCGCGAGGCTGACCCTCGACGACGTCGACGACGACTCCCCTCGTCCCGCCATCGATCCCATGCTCAACCCACCGCCCGGCTGGGAGCCACGGCCGGGCTGGATCAGCGGACTACGTGAGCGCGCCTACGAGGGCAGCCGGGCAGGCCGGTGATTCACCCCGCGAGCGGCTTGTCCAGCACGGCCTTCACATGGCTGAAGTTGTCGATCGAGTAGCGCCCGTGGTAACGGCCCATCCCGCTCTCCCCCACCCCGCCGAACGGCAGTTCCGGCGCCGCGAGGTGGATGATCGCGGCACCGAACACCAGCCCGCCCGACGACGTCTCCGTCTCGATCCGGCGCTTCGTCTCCTCCGATTCGGTGAAGGCGTACAACGCCAGTGGCTTGTCGCGCTCGTTGACGAACGCCAGCGCCGCGTCGACGTCGGGGACGTCGATGATCGGCAGGATCGGGCCGAAGATCTCGTCCCGCATCACCGGGGCGTCCGGTGAGACGCCGGTGAGCACGGTGGGCGCGATGTACTTCTCGTCGCGGTCGGCCTGCCCGCCGACGACGACCGTTCCGTCGCCCAGCAAGGCGGCGAGCCGGTCGTGATGGCGGGTCGAGATGATCCGGCCGTAGGAGTCGCTGGTGGCCGGGTCCTCGCCGAACATCGCGCGGATCGTTTCGGCAAGGTGCTCAGCCAGCTTCGGGCCGGTGTCACCGATCGCGAGGACGTAGTCGGGCGCGACGCAGGTCTGGCCCGCGTTGGCGAACTTGCCGTACGCGAGCCGCTGCGCGGTCACCGCGAGATCGGCTCCAGGCTCGACGATCGCCGGGCTCTTCCCACCCAGTTCCAGCGTGACCGGCGTGAGATGCTTCGCCGCCGCGGCCATGACGATCCGGCCCACCGTGCCGTTCCCGGTGTAGAAGATGGTGTCGAACTTCTGCTCCAGCAGCGCCGTCGTCTCGGGGATCGCCCCCTCGACGACCCGGACACCCTCGACGTAGGCCGGCAGATGCTCCGCGATCGCCGCCGAGGTGTTCGGGGACAGTTCGCTCGGCTTCACGACCGCGCAGTTCCCCGCCGCCAACGCCCCGACGAGCGGCGCGAGGACCAGCTGCAACGGGTAGTTCCACGGCCCGATGATCAGCGCGACCCCGAGCGGCTCGCGTACGACGCGGCCTTCGCCCGGCCGCAGCGGGTTCGGGAGACCGGCGGGCTCCGGGGTCAGCCAGGCGTCGAGGTTCTCCAGCGTATGGTCGATCTCGTTGCGCACGAGCGCGATCTCCGCCCGTTTCGCCTCGACGGCGTTCTTGCGCAGATCGGCGTAGAGCGCCTCGACGAAGACGTCGGCCTGCTCGGACAGGAGCCTCTTGAGGCCTGCGAGCTGCGTCCGCCGCCACTCCACCGGCTTCGTGACGCCGGATCGAAAGAGGTCGCGCAGTTCTTCGACGACGGCTTGGGCATCCGTGCTGATCATGGTTCTGAGCCTAACCTCGGGCGCTTGTCGCCGCTCGGTATAGGGCGTTATACAGAAGAGAAACGTGAAGGACCCCTTCACTGCGCTAGACGCAGTGAAGGGGTCCTTCACGTACTTCAGGGGACGGACACTACGGGTAGCTCACCAGGTTGCTCGGCCGCGTGTCCGGTGGCGTCACCGCCCCGGCGTCGTTGATCACGTGCGTGATGGTCCCCTTGTAGTTCAACGAAACCGTCACCATGTTGTGGAACCGGACGCCGGAGCGATTCGGCACCTCGAACGCGTGATACAGGTTCACCGACGGGTTGTCGTTGAAGAAGCAGTAGCTGCCCAGGCCCCACGCCTCATGGGAGGTCACGTTGTCCCCCACCTTGTACGCGGCGTATCCGTTGAGCCCGTTGGGACTCTTCCAGCCGGCCTGATCCGGGACGTCGTACGGGATCTCGTTCTGGAAGAAGATCGTCCTGCCGTTCTGGCCGTTCCAGATCACCTGGTACTTCTGGTAGTGCTCGACGAACAGGCCGGTGGCCAGCACGTTGTCGCCGTTGACGACCACGCCGGTGTCACCGGTGTTGATCGTCCAGCCGTAGGTGCCCGCGTTGCCGTGGTCGGCCCGCCAGGCCCAGATGTGGTCGATGATCGTGTCACGGCTGTTGACGATCAGGCTGTTCGTCGCCTTCCCGGCGATCTGGCCGCCGATCCGGAAGAACACGTCCTGCAGGGTGGTCGGGTTCGCGGAGTGGTTCGCCGTCGAGCCCGCCTGCCCGACCGTGAGCAGCGACTGCGAGTTGGTCGTCCCGGCGTCGAACAGGAGGCCCTTGATCCGGACGCCGTCCACGTCGGCGACCTTCATCGCGTCGACACCGTTGTCCGGCACCAGCGTCGGATAGCCGACGCCGAGGACGACGGTGTTCGCCTTCGTCACGTTGAGCGTCTGGTTCAGGTGGTAGACGCCCGGCGTGAAGAACAGGTTGCAGCCCTGGGAGAGCGCGGTGTTGATCGACGCCGCCGTGTCCCCCGCCTTCACCACGTAGAACTGGCTCATCGGCAGCGAGCTGCCCGGGGTGCCGCCGTTGGCCCAGCTCGGCCCGGAAGCGTTGGTGCGCAAGGAAGGCAGGAACACGCGGTATTTGCCGGAGCCGTCGAGGTACAGATACGGGACGTCACGGGACACCGGCGTGGTGCCGAGCGTCGTCTCCGGCGGGTTCGGGAAGGTGTTGGCGGGCGCGCCACTCGTCCCCGAGAAGACCATGTTCCAGACCCCGCCGTCCCAGCTGCCGTAGCTGCTGTCCCGGGTGTACCACTGCTGCTGCGAGATCGACGCGGTCTGCCCGGACACCTTGCTGTCGGCGGTGTAGCCACCGCTGGCGAACCCGTAGCTGGCCGGGTAGAGCTGGAGCCCGCCACGGATGTCCATCCGCCGGAACGGGGCGGCCTGCGCGACGGCCCAGCGGGTCGATCCGCTGCTCGGGACGACGGCCAGGTTCTCCGCCGAGCGCCAGAAGTTCTGCAGCGCCACCCCCTTGTCCGACTCGTTGAACGCGTCGACGGTCACGTCGCCGTTGATCACGACGTCGCCCGGGTTCTGCCCGAGCCCCGCGACCGAGGTGTAGTAGCCGACGTTGTCGTGGATGCCGTTGTACACGCCGGGTTTGAACAGGTGCGCGTACCGGCGCTCGGTGAACTGCGCGGTCAGGGTGTCCTTCTGCGCGTTGAAGTCCGCGTCGAGCCTGGCCTGGATCGACGACGCCGACATGCCGGGGTCGAAGATCCGCACGTTCGGGCCGAAGTCCGGGACCTCGGCCTGTGCCGGGCACGTGGCCTGCGTCGATCCGATCGTGTAGCTCGCCGACGCCACCGGGGAGTTCGCCGAACCGGACTTGAGCGCGATCGCGGAGATCGTCGAGGTGGCGGAGACCGTGATCGGTCCGGTGTACACAGTGGACGACGCGGTCGGCGTGGAACCGTCCACTGTGTACCGGATGGTCGCACCGGCCGTCGCGCTCGACAACGTCACCGAGCGGGCGCTCGGATAGCTACCGCCCGGTGGATCGAACGTCGGCGAGGCGACGGTCGTGCCGCTGCCGCCGTGGGTGTACGTGAAGTGCGGGGTGTCGTACTGCGGCCCGCTCTTCTCGTAGGTGAACCAGTAGTCGAGCACCGTGCCCGCCGACAGCGCACCGACGGTGTGCCGCCACGTGCCGCCGTTTTCGGTCATCCGGACGTTCTGCTGCCCCACCCCCGGGACGCCGGTGTAGTGGATGTCGACGTACCGCGCCGGCGTCGACGGCGTGAAGGAGAACTGCGCCTGACTCGTGTTCAAGGAGGCGGCGCTCTGGCTGTAGTCGGCGGCCGCGGCGGTGGCACCGCCCAGCCCACTCGCGATCAGGAGCGCGGAAAGGCCGGCGGCGAGCACGCCGCGAACCCCTTTCCGTCGTGGGGACCGCACAAGGATCCGGTTCACGTCGTGACACCTCCGGCGTTGGAAATCCACGGGCGAAGCAATTCGTTGCGCGCCACAACAAAGTAGCCGTCCGTGCGATATGTCCAGATTACGCTTCGGTAACAGTGGTGGTCCAAACCACTGGATCGGCCGGACAGTGCAAGACGATACGGCCGTTCGGCGGCCACTGAGGGTGCGATCGGGCGCCGGTCAGCGGTCGGGGACGACGTAGAGCGTCGACGCTTCCCCGCCGTGCATGGCGCTCAGACTGGTCCGGCAGGCCAGGAGGACCTCGCGGTTCGCGACGGTGTCCGGCGGGACACCGCAACCGTCGCAGAAGAGCTCGACCGAGCCCGGGAAGGTCTCGTCGACCCGGACTTCGACCGTGCGATCGCAGCGGCGGCACCAGCGGTGCCCGCTGACGACCAGGACGTGCATCGGATCGGAGATGCACTGATGCACCCAGCCGCGGTGGACGTAACACGTCGTCCGGACGTGCGCGCTCAGGCCGTGTTCCTCGGCCACGTCCTCCGCGGCGAGGATCGCGGCGAGCCGCCGGTCGGGGATCTCGCTGTACCGGTCCCGGCGCCGAGCCGGCGGGGCCGAGTCCGCCGCCGCGAGCAGTCTGAGATGAGCCCTCGAGGGTGGCTGAGTCCGTAGCACCATGTGGGTCTCGACCTTTCGGCGTCCACCGGAAGTCTTATCAGCTCGTTTCCGATTTCGCCGGAGTGACACCCGTCCGGGGGACAAGGACCTGAGAAAGGTTCGTTTGTACGGCCCTTGTATTCACGCTGCCCATGCTGCACGGACAACCGAATCCGTTCAGGAGGCAGGAATTGTTGACCAAGGTAGCCGTGCTCGCGACAGCGACCGCGCTCTCCCTCGGCGTGGCCGCCGCACCGGCCGGCGCCGAAGTGACCGCGTTGCCCGCGGCCAGCATGGAAGCGGTGCTCAAGGCCGCGCAGATCGACCCGCGCCGGGCCGACAGCGCGCTGACCCCCGGCGCCAAGGACAGCGTGGTGCTGGTGGAGCAGGCGCTGGCCGACAAGGGACTGCTCGCCCAGCAGTACGTCGACGGCCATTTCGGGACGTCGACCATCACGGCGTACTCCAGCTACCAGAAGTCGCTGGGGTACACCGGGATCGACGCCTCCGGCCTGCCGGGCAAGACGTCGCTCGAGAAGCTGGGCGAGGGCCGGTACACCGTCACCGCGGTGGTTTCGGCGGGTAGCCGCCTGACCTACCACGGCAAGACGATGAACACGCGCACCAAGGCGATGCTGGTGAAGGCCGAAGGTCTGCTCGGCAGGCAGCTCACCATCACGCAGGGCTCGTACAACCCCGGCGGCGTCGGCGCTTCGGCCGGGACGCACGACGGTGGCGGCGCGCTCGACATCGGCGTCGAGGGCATGTCCTCGACCACGCGGACCGACGTCGCCCGGAAGCTGCGTCAGGTGGGCTTCGCGGCTTGGGTCCGGACCCCGGCGCAGGGTTTCGCCTACCACATCCACGCCATCGCGCTCTCCGATCCGGACCTGTCGTCCGGTGCGCAGCACCAGGCCGGTGACTACTACCTCGGCTACAACGGCCTCGCCGGCCGCGGTTCCGACGACGGCCCCGTCGTCACGCCGAAGCTGACCTGGGAGGAATACCAGCGGTCCTGACCCCGCTGACCGAAGGCCACCTTCGCCGATGTCGATCGTCGCGAAGGTGGCCTTCGGGCTGTCCGGGAACCCCCGGGTAGGCTTCGGCGCGACGGCAAAACCAGCGGGAAGGGAACATCGCGTGGAGGCTCAACCGGTCGGTCAGTGGCTCGACGAGCTGGCATCGAAGGCCTCGACGCCCGGTGGTGGCGCGGGTGCCGCGATGAACGCCGCGGTCGGTGCCGCCCTGGTCTCCATGGTGTGCAACCTGACCATCGGCAAGCCGAAGTACGCCGAGCACGAGGCCACCATGACCGAGGCGCTGGCCAAGGCCGAAGACCTCCGTGCGCGCGCGCTCGGCCTCGCCGCCGACGACGCCGCCGCGTTCGACGCCGTGGTCGCCGCGTACAAGCTCCCCAAGGCGACCGACGAGGAGAAGCAGGCGCGCACCGCCGCGATCCAGGCCGCGCTGGTCGGCGCCGCCGAGGTCCCGCTGCGCACGGCCGCCCTCGCCGCCGAGGTCATCGACGTCGCCGCCTCGATCCTCGAAGGCGCCAACACCAACGTGATCTCCGACATCGCGGTCGCGGCTTCGTCCGCCAAGTCCGCGCTCGAATCCGGTGTGGTCAACGTCGAGGTGAACCTCGCGTCCATGGCGGACGAGCAGCTCCGCAAGGAGACCGAGGCCCGCCTCACCGAGTACACCCCCGCCGCCGGGCGCGCCGACGCCCTCATCGCCCAGGTTCGCGAAAGGCTCGCCCGATGACCCTGATCGACGGGCGCGCGATCGCCGCCGCCATCACCGCCGAGGTCACCGAGACCGCCGCCAAGCTCCGCGAATCGGGCACCGCCCCGACACTCGCCGTTCTCGTGCCGACCGACGACGACGCCACCGCCTGGTATGTCCGCTCGATCGAGCGCGCCGCGAAGAAGGTCGGCGTCGACTGCCGCGTGGTCCAGCTCGAGAAGCCGACCGGCGAGGACGTCACCCGCGAACTCGACAAGCTCTCCGCGGACCCGTCGGTCCACGGCATCATCTGCCAGACCCCGTTGCCGGAAGGGGTCACGCTCGACGACGTCGGCGCGCACATCGACCCGCGTAAGGACGTCGACGGCGCGAACCCGGTCAGCCTCGGTCGTCTCACCGCGGGCCTCCCGACCTACGCGCCCGCCACCGCCGCCGCGGTGCTGGAGATCCTGAAGCGCGAGCAGGTCGCCCTGTCCGGCGCCCAGGTCGCCGTCGTGGGCCGCTCGACCATCGTCGGCAAACCCGCCGCGCTGCTGCTGCTCGGCGAGCACGCGACGGTGACCGTCTGCCACTCCCGCACCAAGGACCTCGCGGCGGTCACCAAGAACGCGGACGTCCTGGTCGTGGCCGTCGGCCGCGCGCACTTCATCGGCGCGGACCACGTCAAGCCGGGCGCCGTGGTGATCGACGTCGGCACGAACCCGACTCCCGAAGGCGGCCTCGTCGGCGACGTCGACCAGGCCGCGGTCGAGGAGATCGCCGGTTCGATCACGCCGGTCCCCGGTGGCGTCGGCCCGGTCACGACTTCGCTGCTGCTGCGGCACACGGTCACCGCCGCGCAGTCCTGATCCACCGGAGGCGGCGAGTCCACTGAGGACTCGCCGCCTTTCGCTCGCCAGGGCGAGGTGGCGTTGCGAAAGCCACTTTCGCAACCTTCAATGTTGCGAAAGTGGCTTTCGCAACGTCGGCGTGGGCGCTGGCCCGTGATCGGGCACCGCACTCGCGTGATCAGAGACGTATCTCGCGTGCTTGGAGGCGTATCTCGCGTGATCAGACGCCGCACACGAAGTTACGCCTCCAATCACGTGAGTTACGCCTCCAATCACGTGAGTTACGCCTCCAATCACGTGAGTTACGCCTCCAATCACGTGAGTTACGCCTCCAATCACGTGAGTTACGCCTCCAATCACGTGAGTTACGCCTTCAATCACGCGAGTTACGTCCCGATCACCGTCTCCACCACCTTCCGCACCTGTGCCACCTCCGGCGCCGGCGCGGTGCGGTCGGCGTAGAGCAGATGTGTCGCACCGATGAGCGTGGCCGCGAGGGTCTCGACGTCGGCGTCCGCCGCGACCCTGCCCTGCGCCCGTTCCGCGTCGAGATACCCGCCGATCATCACGGCGGCCTGGGTCAGCACCGGCACTCCGGCGGGCCACTGGCGGCGCAAGCGGGCGCGTAGTTCGTCGCGGAAGATCACGAGCGGGACGATCGCGACCGCGACCGACTCGAACACCGCGGTGAGCGCCGAGGTGAGGTTGTCCGTCACCGTTCCGGTACCGACGGCCTCCTTCAGACCCTTCTCGTCCAGCTTCTCGATCCGGTCCAGGACGAACTCGGCCAGGAATCCGTCGAAGTCGTCGAAATGCCGATGGAGCACGCCTTTCGCGCAGTCCGCCTCCGTGGTCACGGCGCGGCTGGTGAGCCCGCTCGGCCCGTCCCGCAGCAGGACACGCTCCGCCGCGTCGAACAACTGCGCGCGGACGGCGCGCAGGGCTACCCCGGTCGGCATACGGCTCCCTTGCGTTGACGAGTGGGCACATGCCCACTTAACGTGGGCACATGCCCACTCTACCTTCGGAGCAAGAGCCTCATCGCTATCGACAGGCCGCGGAGTCCTTCGGCGTGGACGTCGAACGCTACGACCGGACCCGGCCCGCCTATCCCCCGGAACTCGTCGGTCGCCTCATCGCCGCCGCCCCCGGCCGTGAGGTCCTCGACGTGGGCGCCGGCACCGGAATCGAAGCGCGCCAGTTCCAGGCAGCGGGTTGTCGCGTGCTGGGCGTCGAGCCGGACTCGCGGATGGCCGAGTTCGCCCGCCGGAGCGGCATCGACGTGGAGGTCGCGAAGTTCGAGGAATGGGAGCCGGCCGGACGCCGGTTCGATCTGCTCGTCTCCGGGCAGGCCTGGCATTGGGTCGACCCGGTGGCTGGCGCCGCCAAGGCCGCCGAAGTACTACGGCCCCGCGGACTCCTGGCCGCGTTCTGGCACGTACCCGAACCGCCGGAAGAGGTCGCGAACGCCTTGGCGGACGCTTACCGGCGGCTCGTGCCGGATTCCCCGATCGATCTCGACAGCGTGCCGAAACAACCCTCTGACCCGTACGGGCCACTCATCGTGAAGGTCGCCGACGGCCTGCGCGAAGCAGGCGGGTTCGGCGAGCCGGAACGAAGCCGCCACGACTGGGACCGGGTCTACACCCGGGACGAATGGCTGGACCAGCTTCCGACGTTCGGTTCGCTCACCTGGGTCGAATCCACAGTGCGACAAGAGATCCTCGCTGAAGTCGGCGCGGCGATCGACAGGATGGGCGGACGGTTCACTGTCCGCTACGCCACCGTCGCGATCACCGCGGTCCGGGACTGACCCGCCGGTGACGGGAGCCGCGCCGCTCCCGTCACCGGCGCACGTCAAGGTGTGACAGGGATGTTGGTCAGCCCGTTCACCGCCCTCGACACGGTGTTGGACGCGTGGACGACGTTGGGCCGTTCCGAGCACTTCGACGTCGAGGTGATCTTGATGGCGTACTGGCCGACCCCGCCGAGGTCGGACTTGTTGTCCCGCCACACGTTCCCGCACCCGTTCGGGAACGACGGGGTGGTCGCGGGATTGTGCGTCTCGTAGCCGTTCGCGAACGTCCCCGGCGAAGCGAAGGTGCCGGTGTTCCCCTCGATCACGTAACCGGATCCCTTGACGTCGACCCAGGAATCGGCCGAGTTCTGCCCGGAAACCCCTTGGCCGTCGAAGGTGTTGCCCCGGATGACGCCGTCCACGGTGCCCTCCTTGACATCGATGGCCTCCGCGGCGACGTACGGTCCGATGTGGTTGTCGAGCACCTGGATCCGGTCGCTGCGGTCGGCCCCGCCGGAGTTCCCGTGGCACGCCCAGTTGGAGTTCGCCGAGCCGAGGTAGACGCCCTCGCCGTAACCCGCCTGCACGAGGCCGGTGTGGCTGATCGTCGAATCGCGGATGACGCTGTCCGCCGAGGAACGGCGGAAGTGCACCGCCTCCTCGTCGATCCGGTGCACCCGCACTCCCTCGATCACGGTGTGGTGCGAGTTGTCCGCGACGATCCCCTTCTTCGACTCCTGCACGGTGAAGCCCTTGAGGTGCCAGTACGGCGCACCGTAGAGCCAGAACCCATACCCGGAGTCCCAGCCCGCGGTCGGCGCCGGGCAGGAAGGCGCTTCACCGGACGGGCCGTCGTTGATCAGGACCGCCGACGCCGGTCCGGTCACCGTGATCGGCGCGGCCGCCGTGCCGGGTTTCGTGGCCACGAACGAACCTCGATAGGTTCCGGCGGCCAGCCGGATGGTCTGACCGGGGCTCGCGGCGGCCAGCGCGGCCTGTAGTTCCGCCGCCGTGCTCACGTCGATCACGTCACCCGCGGGAACGCTGGTGGTCGTGGTCGGCGGTTTGGTCGTGGTCGTGGTCGTGGGTGGGTTCGTGGTCGTGCTCGGCGCCCCTCCCCCGCACGGGCTGCCGTTGACCGTGCAACCGGTCGGCAGGCCTAGCCCTTTGGTGTTGAAACCGAACGACGCGGTGCCGCCGGGTTTGATCGTGCCGTTGAAGCCGGCGTTGGTGACCTTGTAGTGCTGGCCGGTCCTGGTGAGCACCGAGCTCCACGACGTCGTGATCGTGGTGCCCTCGGGCAGATCGAACTCGATCGTCCACTGTGTACTGTTCGCGTCACCCGCGTTGGTGAGCGTGTACTTGCCGCCGTATCCGCTGTCCCACGCCGAACTCTGGGCGAAGGTCGCGGTCAGGCTGGGCGCGGCGGCCTCGGCGGTGACGACGGCGCCGAACAGGCCCGCCGCCGACGCCGTGGCCGCGATCGCGGCGAGCAGTCGTTTCCTCGTCATTCCGTGCCTCCGCATTTCGTTCCGGCGATCGAGCACGCGACCGGCAGTCCCTGGCCGGCGGCGTTGAAACCGAACGTCGCCGTGCCGCCGGGTTTGACGCTGCCGTTGTGGGCCGCGTTCCCGAACCGGTAGTGCTGCCCGGTCCTGGTCGGCACCGAACTCCACGAACCGGTGATCGTCGTACCGGCGGGCAGGTCGAACTCGACCGCCCACGACCCGACGGCGGCCGAACACGTGTTGCTGATCGTGAAGGCGCCTCCGTAGCCGCTGTCCCAGACCGACTTACGGGTGAACGTCGCGTTCAGGCACGCGCTCGGGGTCTGACTCGTCGGCGAAGACGATGAGGTCGGGGAAGACGGCGAAGACGGCGGGGTGCCGTCGACGGACTTCAGGAACAGCGACGACGCGGCATCGGTCTTGCTCGCGTCGACGCCGTGTCCTCCGGTGTAGTCCCGTTGCTCGTTCTTCGCCCAGTCGGCGATCGGTGCGCCGCCGATGTCGAGGTGTTTGTACGCCGTGCCGTCCCAGCCGAAGGAGTAGACGCGGTGCCGGTCGGCGTAGAAGTCGTTATACGGGCCGTTGTCCGCGAGCTGTTTGGTCATGGCGTTGTTGAAGAACACGTTGCGGTACCCGGAAGCACCCGACCACTTGACCGCCTTCTTGCCCGCGCCCCACCAGATCGGGAACCAGTTCGAGTCGTCGGGACCGCCGCCGCCCTCCTCACCGCAGTTGGCCCGGCAGTTCCCGGAGCGGTGCGCGTACGGGACCTTGACCGTGTTGAGTTCGAACAGGTTGTTGCGTTCCCAGCCTCCGTGCAGGTTCAGGTCGGAGTCGAACGAGTTGCCGATCACCACGTTGCCCGCGGCGGACCACTGGAAGGTGAAATGCCGCAGCAGGGTGGAGGTGTTGCCGGCGTAGAGCGAATCCCAGACCCGGGAGCCGCGGAAGTAGCCGTTGCCGCCCTTGCCCTTGTTCCACGAGCCGTTGAGTTCGTTGTCGACGATCTGGAGGTTCTTGGCCTCCTCGGTGACGATCGGATGCGATCCGGTCATGTCCGCGCGGATACCGCGGACCCAGGAGTTCGCCGCCCATTTGAAGACGATCCCGTGCATCTCCGCGGCCGGCGCCATGTTCCCGTAGTTGTGGTTCGCCTCCGCGGGGTTCAGGCCCGGCATGTCCTGGGTGAAGCCGAGGTTCTCGAACCCGACACCGAGCACCGGGTCGACCAGCGGTGCCGCCTTCGAGTCGTAGGTGGCACCGTCGATCGGGGCCGAACCGTCCGAAGTGGAGTTCACCGGGACGTCGTACTCGAGCGGTTTGTCCAGGGTGATCGTGCGCGCGGACGTGTCGAGCGCCGCGATCGTGAAGATCTGCTGGCGCATGTGCATGTTCAGCAACGGGAACGTGGTCGGCGTCGCCTGTTGCTGCTCGTAGAACTTCCGGGAGTTGGCCGCCCTGATGTTGACCAGGTTCCCTGCCGCGAGCGACGTCAGTGCCCCACTACTCGCCAGGTGGACGACCTTGTCTCCCGTCCGCGCGGCGAACGCGGTGTCGCCCGGCTTGCCGCGTAGCTTCACCCCGGCCTTCCAATGGACGTTGACCGTGCCCTCGAAGATGTCCTTGCGGTTCGCGGGCGCC
The DNA here is from genome assembly GCF_024628825.1 of Amycolatopsis roodepoortensis. NCBI lineage: Bacteria > Bacillati > Actinomycetota > Actinomycetes > Pseudonocardiales > Pseudonocardiaceae > Amycolatopsis > Amycolatopsis roodepoortensis. The sequence goes on along the minus strand of NZ_CP102415.1, from coordinate 12,553 downwards.
GAGGCGTGATCGCTCGAATAGGACGTGTGCACTCCTCTGGACTGGACGCGGAACAGCCCGCGACCGGGCCACAGCCAGCCGCCCTTGCCCGCACCCGAGGTCATCCCGTCCTCGTCCCAGTCGGAACCGTCCGGGGTGAGGGTGTCGTAGAGGGTGTTCGCGTCGGGTTTGTAGACGAACTTCGTGGCGTCCTTGCCCGCACCACGCAGGATCAGGTAGTCGGCGTCGACGTGGATCTCGTGCGTGACGTCGAACCGGCCGGCCGGGAAGGTGATCGTGCTGAGCTTCGTGTAGCTCCCGGACGGCGAGCACGCGCTCTTGATCCCGTCGATCGCCGCCTGGATGCCGTTCGTGTCGTCGGCGCCGTCGTCGGGTTTGACGTTGTACTGGCTCGCCAGCTCGGCCGCGGTGACCTGGCAGGTGGCGTTCGGATTCACCTCACCGGAGCCGGGCAGCGTGGCACCGCCGCGATATCCGGCCTTGGACCAGTCGTAGAGGCCAGGGACCGGCGCGCGGCGGTTGGCCGCTCCGAGGTCTAGGCCGGGCAGCGCGCCGGGTCCCGGTGCCGCGTCCGCCGCCTGGGGCGGTACCTGCAGGAGTGCGGCGGTGGCGACCACGGCGGCGACCGCCGGGAGGACGGCACGACGAAGAGGACTTTTTCGGGACACCCGAAACCTCCGTGACGGACTGACGGAAGGTGTTGCGGCGTGTACACCCGGACCTCGTCTTTATAGTTCACGTCCCTGTCGCTCGTCAACGGATGTGAATCATGTCCATGTATGTGAACGGAGTCGCACCGGTCCGCCCAGAGCGATCGCCCCCAAGGCCGCGGCCATCCCCACCGCGGCGACACCGCCCCAAAGCGGGCCCGGCCCCAACGGCAGCAGCAGGGAGCCGAGCACCGGCGCGAGAACCGCGCCCACCGACCAGCTCATCCCGGACACCCCCGCGTACGTGCCTTGTAGCGCGGGCGGCGACAGAAGGGACACGATGGTCGGGATCGAGCCCGCGACCGCGATCTCCCCCGCCGTCCAGACCACCACCGTGACCGCGAGCCCTCCCGCGTCGTGCACGAAGGCCGTCAGGGCGAACCCGGTGGCCATGATGGCCGTCCCTGCCGCCAGCACCCGGTTGGGGTCGAGCCGCGAGAGCCGCTTCCCGGCCAAGGGCTGCACGGCGACGATCAGGACCCCGTTGAGCGCCATGACCAGTCCGAAGTGGACACCGCTGATCCCCTGGCCCGCCATGGCGAGCGGCAAGGTGGTGAACGCCTGCGCGTACATCGCGCCGTAGGCCGTCGTCACGACACTGAAGGCGAGCATCACGGGGTCCCGGAGCACCGACCGCCAGGCGCCGCCCGTCGGTGCTGCCTGCCTGGACTCCGGCACCGCCCGCCACACGAGCACCGCGAAGGCGACCGCGACGGCGGCGTTGACGCCGAACATCGCCGTCGCGCCGCGATCGGCGAACCAGCCACCCGCCACCATCGCGACGGCGTAACCGAGGTTCACGCCCCAGAACAGCAGGCCATATGCCCGGGGCCGGACCTCAGGCGGGACCAGATCGGCCACCATCGCCTGCGACGCGGGACGGTAGGACTCGATGGTGAGCCCGAGCAGGAACGCCGTCACCGCCACGAACGCGAATCCGCTCGCGGCACCCATGAGGACCATCGACACCGAGGTCGCGAGCATGCCGCCGGTCAGGGTCGCCCGGCGGCCGAACCGGTCGGCGAGCCTGCCCGCGACCACGTGCGAAAGCACCGAGCCGACCCCGAACGCGGCCATCACCGCACCCGTCTCACCGATCCCGAAGCCCTGCACGCGGGTCAGGTAGACGGACAGGAACGGCTGCACCATCGCGCCGGCTCGATTGACGACGATTCCCAGCCACAGCATCCAGAACGGACGCGGGAGCGACCGCGGCCCGGCGAGCGGGGAGGTGTGGGTGATCATGCGGTCCATCGTTGACCGGAGGTACCGGAGCCGATAAACGTTTCAATCGTGGCTGAATCCTCGTGGGCGGAGTTCGACTTCACGTCGAGCGACCTGGCCCGGTTGCGCTTCGCGTTCTCCCCCGCTTCCGAGGCGATCGCCAGCCTGCGGCTGCTCCAGGACCCGGGACGACACGCCGTGCACCTGCCGTGGATCCGCGCCGTCCGCCCGCTCCTCCGCGACCTCGACCTGCGCCTGCTTTTCGCGCTGGTCCCGCTCGGCGCCTACTTCGCGGACTTCCTGACTCCGCCGCCGTCCAGTCCCGTCCCCGACATCGACGCCGAACTCGACCGGATCGCCCGCGCCGATCTCGGCGAGGCCGTCGCGGAGGCTTCCCGAGTCCCCGCAGCCGGGAGCGACGTCGTACAGCGGTTCCTGGCGGACCCCGCCGCGGGGGTCGCGCGCGCCACCGAAGAGCTCCGGCACTACTGGGACGTGGCGCTGGCCCGGTTCTGGCCGCAGATCCGGGGACTGCTCGAAGCGGAGATCCTCCGCCGATCCCGCCAGCTGGCCCGCGACGGGGCAGGGGCGCTGTTCAACGACCTGCACCCGAACATCTCCTGGGACGACGGGCGGCTGCGGGTGCGCACCCGCGCGTGGAACCGCAGCGGGCCGCTGGGCGGCGACGGGCTCATCCTGATCCCGAGTGTCTTCCACTGGCCCGACACCGCGGTGATGGCCGAGCCGTATCAACCGATCCTGGTCTATCCCGCGCCCGGCGTCGCCACCGTGTGGGCGCAAGACGTCGTCCCGACCACCGGCGCGCTGGACGCCCTGATCGGGCGGACCCGCGCCCGCGTGCTCGTGGCCCTCACCGAGAGCGTGACGACGACCGCGCTGGCCCGGCGGCTCTCGATGGCGCCCGGCGCGGTCAGTCAGCATCTGAAGGTGCTGCACGACACCGGCTTGATCACCCGGCGCCGGACCGGGCGCGAGGTGTTCTACGCGCGCTCGGCGCTCGGCGACACCTTGTGCGCCAACGGGTCAGTGCTCACCTGAGCGGAACCGGTCGAGCACGCGGCGCTCCCGTTTCGTCGGACGCCCAGCGCCACGCTCCCGCCGCGCGACCGGAATGGCGGCCTCGGGCGGCGGCGCGGGCGTCCGGTCGATGAAGCAGGTCGCGGCGTCGGCGGCGCCGACCCGTTTCTGGATCACGCGCGTCACTTCCAGGATCCGCGTCGTGTCGTGCACCCGCGCACGCACCTCGTCACCGGCCACGACCGTGGTCGCGGGTTTGGCCGGTTTGCCGTTCACGCGGACATGGCCGCCACGGCACGCCGCCGCGGCGTCCGGGCGCGTCTTGGTCAGCCGGACGGCCCACAGCCAGCGATCAACTCGAGTGGACTCCACAACCGTACATAGTGGCCCATCCGTCCGCTTTATTGCCACCCAGCATAGCCGCAGGTATAACTTGTTCTAAATCCCTCAACGGTGAGGAAGATCACGTGAGCGACGAAACCATGCGGAGAAGCGCTTCCGGACAGTTATCCCGCCGCCTCTTTATTGCAGGAACTGGTTCTATCTTGGGCGCGGCCGCCCTCGGCGGGACCGCTTCCGCGAAAAGTTCGATCGCCGATGCCGCCCGAATCCCGGCACTCGTCGTCGGTTCCGGATACGGCGGCTGCGTCGCCGCGCTCCGGCTCGCCGAGGCCGGCGTCGACGTCCATCTCGTCGAACTCGGCATGGCCTGGGACACCCCGGGCACGGACGGCAAGATCTTCGCCAACACCACCAAGCCCGACTACCGCTCGTTCTGGCTGAGGACGCGGACCAAGCAGCCGTTGAGCAACTTCCTCGGCTTCCCGCTGGACAAGGACGTCCCGCGCCACACCGGGATCCTCGACGCCGAGGAGTTCGGCGGCATCACCGTCTACCAGGGCCGCGGCGTCGGCGGCGGCTCGCTGGTGAACGGCGGCATGGCCGTCACGCCGAAGCGCGAGAACTTCGGTTCCGTCCTTCCGACGGTGAACGCCGACGAGATGTACGGCGTCTACTACCCGCGCGCGAACGCGGGGCTCGGCGTCGCCACCATCGACCCGAACTGGTTCGAGACCGCCGAGTGCTACCAGTACGCGCGGGTCGGCCGGAAACACGCGCAGCGGTCCGGCTTCCCGTTCCTGTTCGTCCCGGACGTGTACGACTGGGACTACATGAAGAAGGAGCAGGCGGGCACGGTGCCGAGGTCCGCGCTGGCCGGGGAGATCCTCTACGGCAACAACGCCGGCAAGAAATCGTTGCAGCAGACCTATCTCCCGCGGATCAAGGCGACCGGCCGGGTGACGATCTCGCCGCTGCACCGCGTCACGTCGGTGACGCCCGCGTCCGGCGGCGGGTACACCGTGGTGATGGAGCAGCTCGACACCGGCGGCACCGTGACGGCGACGAAGTCCGTCACCGCGGACAAGGTGTTCTTCGCCGCCGGCAGCGTCGGCACGAGCAAACTACTGGTCAAGCTCAAGGCGACCGGCGCGCTGCCGAACCTCAGCAACGAGGTCGGAAAAGGCTGGGGCGACAACGGGAACGTCATGTGCGGCCGGGCGAACCACATGTGGGACGCCACCGGGGCGCTCCAGTCGTCCATCCCGACCGCGGGTATCGACAACTGGGCGGCGGGCGGCGCGTTCGCCGAGGTCGCGCCGTTGCCGACCGGTATCGAGACCTACGCCTCGTTCTACCTGTCGATCACCAAGAACCCGCACCGCGCGACGTTCTCCTGGAACCCGAGCGCGAACAGGGTCGACCTCGACTGGCAGACCGCGTGGAAGCAGCCGTCGATCGACATGGCGAAGACGATCTTCGACAAGATCAATTCCAAGGAAGGCACGATCTACCGGACCGACCTCTTCGGCACCTACAAGATCTGGGGCGACCACCTCACGTACCACCCGCTCGGCGGCGCGATACTCGGCAAGGCGACCGACAATTACGGCAGGCTGCACGGCTATCCGGGGCTTTACGTGATCGACGGCGCGCTGATTCCGGGGAACACCTCGGTCAATCCGTTCGTCACCATTACCGCGCTGGCGGAAAGGAATATCGAAAAGATCGTCGCCACCGATCTGTGACGACGATCCACAATAGGCCGGGGCCGCCACCCCGGCCTATTCTCACATTTTCGGAAGAACGCAGACGGTGTCGATCCCCAAAACGTGGTTCAGCCGCCCGAAGGCGAGCCAGGAGCCGATGCTCATGCTCAGTTCGACGATTTCCTTCTGGCTGTAGTGTTCGGCCATCCGCTTCCAGAAGTCGTCGTCGATGCCGTGGTGGTCGAGCGCGTAGCGTTCGGCGTACTCGGCGGCCAGCCTGGTCCGCTCGTCGAACGCGTCGGTGGTGCGCCACTCGGTCACCGCGTCGGCGAACTCCTCCTCGACCTTCACCCCGTCGCGTTCGGTCCGCCAGTCCAGGCAGAAGACGCAGCCGTTGATCTGCGCGATCCGCAACCGGGCCGCCTCGAACTCGCGGAGCCCCAGTGTGGTGTGCGAGTACACCGCGAGCGAGAGTTGCGAGGCCGCGACGCCGATCCCGGGCACCATCTCGCCCCACACGTAGCCGATCGGGTCCTTGCCCTCGGGAATGTCGATGTTCATCGCGCGCTCCTTCCGAGCTTGCCGGTCGCCGGTCGCAGGGGGACGTCGAGTGCGTCGTAGAGGCCCGGTTTCGCGTCCACGAGCCAGTCGATGGCGCCGACCAGCCTGCCGACCGCGGTCGCGTTGCCGCCGGCGGACCGGTTCTCGCCCTCGTCGACGGCCTCGACCGAGACTTCGATCCTGGGACGCCCCTCGATGATCACCTTGTGCGCCCCGTCGCCGCTGGGCGGCATCGGCCAGTCCGGCGCGCACGACGAGTGGATCCGGGTGACGTGCTCGATGACGATCCGGGGCTCACCGTCCACGATCCCCTGCACTTCGAAGCGGACCGCGCCCTGAGTGCCCTCTTCGAAATCGCCCATCGCCCGCGTGGTCACGGTCTTCTCCAGCGGACGGCGGTCGAGCGTCTCGCGGATCTCGTCCAGGTCGACACCGAGACCGCGGGCGATCAGCCGCACCTGCCCGCCCCACACCATCGTGGGCACCGACGGGGCCAGCATCGGCGGCTCGTAGTCCATCGGCTGACCCATCCCGACCAGGTAGCGGACGGAATCCGGCTGATCGTAGGTGGAGTAGTCGAAGATCTCCTGGCAGCGGACGACGTCCACGGTGGTGCCGAGACCGCTGATCAGCAACGGCAGGATGTCGTTGCCCCACCCCGGATCCACGCCGGAGACGAACAGCGAGCCGCCGCCCTCCGCGATCGCCGCCAGCACCGGCTCGCGCAGTTCCGCGGGCGCGTTCCGCTGGTCGTACAACGCGTAGAGCGCGGGCGTCACCACCACCGCCCCGGCCCGGACCGCGCGGACGATGTCGGCCAGCGCGTCGGCGGGCCGGATGTCGCCGGACGCCGCGTACACCACCGCTCCGGGGCCCGCCGCAAGAATCGCTCCGACATCATCGGTCGCCGCCACACCCAGTTCGCCGTCGATTCCGGCGAGCGCGGCCGCGTCACGGCCGACCTTCGCGGAATCGTGCACGAGCACCCCGGTGAGTTCCAGCGCCGGATGCGCGTCGACGGCCCGGATGGAGGCGCGGCCGATGTTGCCTGTACCCCAGACAACAGTGGGAATCATGAGGTCGAGGTTAACCGAATCCAAGTACCGAAACAATTAGGAAAACCGCAGGTCAGAACGCATTACTCGGGTTCATTCCGGCGAGCAACGAAAGCGTTCCGGTACGCGGAACGGCCGCGGTTTCAATCGGGTTGAGACGCGACGGCGGACGTGTGTAGTGTGCGTCCCGTGACGAGCCCCGAGTCGGACAGAACCCCGCCGCCGGTCATCCGGCGGCGAGTCGTCGTATCCGGCCGTTAGGCGTCGGCCCTCTCGCTTCCCGGTGACCGGAGCGCTGTTTCCGTGCGCCCGGCCGGGTTTCCTCCTGCCTTGCGCACGGCTCCTCCTGCTCACATTCCCTTGGGAGTCGTCCGTTGCCCCTGTTCGTCTATGTCCTCGGCCTTGCCGTCTTCGCGCAAGGCACCTCCGAATTCATGGCTTCCGGTCTCGTGCCGGGGATCGCCGGTGACCTGTCCGTCCCGGTGGGCGCGGCCGCCGCGCTGACGTCGGCCTACGCCGTCGGAATGATCGTCGGCGCACCCGCCATGGCCGTGCTCAGCGCGCGCTGGCCTCGCCGCCGGGCCTTGGCCGGTTTCCTGACCGCCTTCGTCGTGGTGCACGTCATCGGCGCCGTGACGACGAGTTTCCCGCTGCTGTTCGGCACCCGGATCGTCGCGGCCATCGTCAACGCCGGCTTCCTCGCCGTCGCCATGCCTGTGGCGGTCGCCCTGGCGCCGCCGGGAAGGCAAGCGCGGGCGACCGCGGTGCTGCTGGCGGGTATCACGCTGTCGTGTGTCGCCGGAGTGCCGGCGGGGGCCGTGCTGGGTGATCTCGCGGGCTGGCGTTCCGCGTTCTGGGCCGTCGCCGCGTTGTGTGTTCCGGCGCTGGTGCTGGTGTTCCGTTCCGCGCCAGCCGGCGCGGCGGAGCCGCACGAAGTCTCGATCAGGCGCGAAGCACGTGAACTGAAAGCACCTCCCGTGCGGCAGGCGATGCTCCTCGGCGCGTTGGTGAACGGCGCCACCTTCGCGACGTTCGCCTTCCTCGCGGTCATCGCGACGGATGTCGCCCACCTCCCCGCCGGGGCGGTTTCCGGCCTGCTGGCGGCTTTCGGCGTCGGCGCGTTCCTCGGTGTCACCGTGGCGGGCCGCAAGGGAGACGGCGAACTCCGCCGCGGCCTGGTGCTCGGGTTGTGCGCCCTGCCGGTGGGCTGGGCGGTGCTGGCGATCGCCGGCACGCACCCGATCGCCCTGTTCGTCGTGACGGCCGTCCAAGGTGGACTTTCGTTCGGCTGTGGTTCCGCACTCGTCGCCCGGGTCATGCACGTGGCTCCGGGAGCTCCGACGCTCGGTGGCTCGTTCGCGACGGTCGCGCTGAACGCGGGCGCGTTCCTGGGCCCGGTGCTCGCCGGTTTCGTCACGGAGTCGACCGGTGACTACCGCTACGCCATCTGGATCAGCGCGGCGATCACTCTCCTCGCGCTGCCGCTCGTCCTGCGAGAGAAGCGCACGTGAACCGCGCGGGCGGGTGGACGTCGAACCACCCGCCCGCGCGCTGGGTAGCATCGGCCGCATCATGGAGATGATCACTGTGCCCGCGGGCGAGGTGACGCTGACGGACCGGCGGACACAGCGGAACTGGACCGTCGAGGTCGCATCCTTTCTGCTCGCCCCGGTTCCGGTCACCCGTGAGACCGGCCGGCTCCCCCTCGTCGACGTCTCCTGGCAGGACGCCCTCGCGTTCTGCAACACCCTGTCCGAACGCGAAGGCCTGGCTCCCGTCTACCAGCTGGATTCCCTGGCCTGGGATCGGACCGCGAACGGCTATCGGCTGCCCTCCGAGGCGGAATGGGAGCACGCCTGCCGCGCCGGCACGACCGGCCCCCGCTACGGGCCGCTCGACGAGATCGCCTGGTACCGCGAGAACTCCGCGGAGTCCGTGCACGAAGTCGGCGGCAAGGCGCCCAACGCCTGGGGCCTGCACGACATGCTCGGCAACGTCTGGGAATGGTGCTGGGACGTGTACGACGCCGAGGTGTACGGCGAGTACCGGGTCCTGAAGGGCGGCGGCTGGTTCGACGAGCACTGGAGCTGCCGGACTTCGGTCCGGCGCCGCAGCCACCCGACCTTCCGTGTCGACGACGTCGGCTTCCGCCTCGCCCGGTCACTATGACCCCGCCGCCACGACCTGATGATCACGCGATTGAATGACGGCACGGACACCCGGCCGGGGTGTCGGACCCTGGAGGAAACCGTGACCGGAACCGCTCCCCGAGACGTCGAACGCGTCTACTCCACCGCCGACGTCGTCGCGAAACTGCGCCGGCTCGCCGACGCGCTCGAATCCGAGACCTCCTTCCGCATCCAGATCGCCGGGGAACGGTTCCGCGTCCCCGCCCGCGCGCAGTTCTCGATCGAGCACGAGCGCGGTGACGGCGAGGAAGAGGTCGAGTTCCAGCTGAAGTGGAAGATCGAAGAGACCGACTCGGACGACGACTCCGAGGGCACCGTCGTCTGATCTGTCCATAAAGGACTTGGGCGGGCTCGTGCTTCGGCGGCGGGCCCGCCCGCTTTTCATGCCGCGAAAGCCACTTTCAGGACATCAGACGTCGCGAAAGTGGCTTTCGCGACGCGCCCGGGCCCCGGGAGCCGGGTCGCCACTCAGACGATGCCGCCGTTGGCACGAAGGACCTGGCCGTTGACCCACCGCGCCGGCCCGGCAAGGAACGAGACGACCTCGGCGATGTCGGACGGCGTGCCGAGGCGTTCGAGCGGTGGCTGCGCCGCCATGCTCGCGATGGTCGCTTCGTCCTTGCCGTCGAGGAACAACGCCGTGGCGGTCGGACCGGGGGCGACCGCGTTCACGGTGATGTCGCGACCGCGCAGTTCGCGGGCGAGGACCAGGGTGATCGCCTCGACCGCGCCCTTCGAGGCGGCATAGGCGGCGTATCCCGGCAGCGCGAGGCCGAGCACCGACGTGGAGAAGTTGATGATCGCGCCACCATCGCGGACGCGGCGGGCGGCCTGCTGATCGACCACGAAGGTGCCGCGGATGTTGGTGCGGTGCAACCGGTCCAGCTGGTCGAGATCCAGTTCGGCCACCGGCGCGAGGTGCAGGGTGCCCGCGGCGTGGACCACGACGTCGACTCCGCCGAAGGTCTTCTCCGCGGTGTCGAACACGGCCGCGACGGCCTGCTCGTCGGCGACGTCGGCCTGCGCCGCGATCGCCTGACCTCCGCCGGCGGTGATCGCGTCGACCGCGGCCCGCGCCTCGTCCTTGTTGCCGCCGTATACGACGACGACCGCGAACCCGTCGGACGCCAGCCGCTCGGCCGACTGCCTGCCGATGCCCCGCGAACCTCCGGTGACGATCGCTACGCGTGCCATGCCAATGCTCCCATCAGGAGTTTCCGTTGATAACGCGTTCACCGTATCAGCGATACCGAACCATCGCTACCTGATGGGTGTTATCATCGATACATGAGTTCGACGACGAAGGACCGGCTGATCCGCGCGGCGGCGGAGCTCCTGGAGGAGGGCGGGCGCGAGGCGCTGTCGACGCGTGCGGTCAGCGCCGCCGCCGGGGTGCAGGCGCCGACGCTCTACCGGACCTTCGGCGACAAGAACGGTCTTCTCGACGCCGTCGCCTCGTACGGCTTCAAGAGCTACCTGGAGGGAAAGCACGCTCTCGGACAGACCGGCGACCCGGTGCGCGACCTCCGGCGAGGCTGGGACCTGCACGTCGAGTTCGGTCTGCACCAGCCCGCCTTCTACATGCTCATGTACGGCGAGCCCCGGGTCCGCGAAGCGCGCCGGGAGGCCGACGCGATGCTCCGCCGGATCATCGAACGCATCGCCGAGGCGGGCAGGCTGCGCGTCCCGGTCGAACAGGCCGCGCAGCTGGTGCACGCGACCGGGATGGGGGTGATCCTCTCGTTCCTCGCGAGCCCGCCGGAGCAACGCGATCCGGACCTGCTCATCGCCGCGCGCGAACACGTGATCACGGCGATCACCACCGACAGCGACGACAAGGCGGACAAGGCCTCGGACATCCCCTGCCGCGCGATCGCGCTCAAAGCCGCGCTGGACAAGGAACCCGTTGACGCCCTGACTCCCGCCGAACAGGCGATGCTCGGCGAATGGCTCGACCGGCTCGCGCGCTGAGCTACCGGCCGACGGCCTTGGCCGCCGCGACCGCCTGCCCGGCGTAGGACCGTCCGAAAAGGACGGTGTGCACCAGGAGCGGGAACAGCTGGTGCGCGCCGATCCGGTCGGTCCAGCCGTCGGCGAGCGGGGCGACTTCCTGGTAGGCGGCGAGCACCCGGTCGAGCAGCGGACAGCCGAACAACTGCAGCATCGCCAGATCGGTTTCGCGATGGCCGCCGTGGGCGGCCGGGTCGATGAGCGACGCCTCGACGGCACCCCACAGCACGTTGCCGTTCCACAGATCGCCATGCAGGCGAGCGGGAGGTTCGGACACTTCGGGGAGCCGGGCGCAGGCCTGCTCGATGACAGCGGCTTCGTCGCCGGTCAGCGTGCCCTCGTCGACCGCGCGACGGACGTAGGGCAGCACCCGGTGTTCGGCGTACCACGCCGGCCAGTCGTCGCCTCGCTTGTTCTCCATCGGGGCCAGGCCGATCCACGCGTCGGCGGGCCCGTCCGGCGGCGCCGCGCCGAACGACGGCGCGCCCGCCGCGTGCAACTCCGCGAGCCCTCTCCCCAGTCGCTCCGCCGCGTGATGCGTCGGCCGTCCGCCACCGACCAGTTCCGTGACCAGCCATTCGCCGTCGTGCCCGCGCACCTCGGGCACCCGCACCGCACCGGGCTCCCCCAGCCACCGCAGGCCCGCGGCCTCGGCCGGTATCGCGTTCCGGGCGTGGCCCCGTTTGACGACCACGGTGTCGCCGCTGTCGAGTACCACTTCGGTCACCCCGCTCGACAGGCTCCGCTGCCCGGCGACGGCGCGTCCGGTGATCTTCGTGGCAGCCTCGGCAGGCGTCGAAACCTGGGTCATGCTCGCAACCTACCTCCGCCGATCGGGTGAACGCTCGTTGTACGGCGCGAAATCCGCGTGCGTGTGTTTTCGAGAGACGAACGGCTTTTCACCGGGGCGGAACGAACAGCCCCGCCGGTTTCCCGACCTCGGTCGGGCTACATCCGGTCAGCGCCCGGAACTCCCGGACGAGGTGCGCCTGGTCGCTGTAGCCGCTCGAATGCGCGACCTCCGCCCAGGACAGCGACGGCAAACGGTCCAGCAGCGCCAGCACGCGATTGAGCCGGGCGATCCGTCCGACCGTGCGGGGGTTCAGGCCGATCTGTTCCCGGAACCGAACGTTGAGGTGCTGTCTGCTCCAGCCGATCTCGTCCGCGAGGACGTCGACGCGGACAGAACCCGCGCAAAGCCTGTCCCACGCGTATCGGACAGGTCGTGCGAGCGCGGGGCCGCGAGCGAGCCTCGCCGCGAGGTACTCGTCCAGCAGCCGGAATCTCTCCGGCCAGTCCGCCGCCTCGGCCAGTTGTTCGGTCAACGACGCCGACGGCAGCAGGTCCGACGCCGCGACGACCGAAGTCGCCAGCTCTCGCAACGGAATTCCGAACAGCGCGTACGAACCGAGCGGTGTGAGGGTGACGACGATCCCGCGCGAGGCGCCGGCCTGATCGACCCGCAACGGCCGGTCTCGCAAGCCCAGCACCGGCGAAACGGGGATCTCCGGCCCCCTGGCCGGAGGGTCGAGGTCGATCACCCAGGTGAGCACGGACAACGGGGTGACCTGCCAGGAGTGCGTTCCCGCGTCGGGAAGATCGTGCGCGACATAACTCGACACATGGGCGGCGAGGGCGGGGTGCGGCCATCGGAGAACCCGCTCGCCGGGCGCGCGGACGATGTCCCGCCGCGGCACCACGAGACCCCACCCGCCCAT